>NZ_JBIUPM010000001.1:0-4800000 GCF_044628355.1 Nocardia sp. N2S4-5
ATCCGCTACTTCTGAGAGGAGGTGCAATAGTCATGGCACTAGTCATCAATAGCGACTACATCACCCCGGCGGAGCTGACCGGATATGTCCGCGAAGCTCTGGCAGACCGGCCGGTCAACAACCTGTCGGTCATCGACGAGCTGCTGCCCGACACCCTGATCGACGACGTCGATTTCCGGGCGAACATCACCCAGCGCGGATTGAAGCGTGCGGGCAGGTTCCGCAGCTACGACACCGAGGCGCCGATCACCGGCCGCAAGGGTGTCGTGCGGATCTCCGGCGAGCTGCCTCCGCTCAGCGAGAAGCGGCGACTCGGTGAGTACGACCGCCTGCGGATGCGTAAGGCGGACAGCTCGATCCGGGATTCGATCCTCAACGACGCGGTCGAGTTGGCGGACGCGCTGCGGACGCGCCTGATCATGGCGAAGGCCGAGTCGGTCGTCACCGGCAAGGTACACCTCGCCGAGAACGGGCTCGATCTGACCGCCGACTTCCAGCGCAGCTCGAGCCTGACCGTCACCGCGGCCACTTTGTGGAGCGGCGCGGCCGACCCGATCAACGACCAGGACACCTGGTTCGGCGTGTATCGGCCGTTCAACGGTGGTAACCCGGGCGAAGCGATCACCTCGCAGCGGGTCATGTCCACGCTGATGCGCAACGCCGCGATCCGGGCCTACGCCCTGCCGCCGGGCTCGACACAGGGTGTGGTCACCAAGGATCAGGTGAACGCGTTGTTCACCTCGTTCGGCCACCCGCCGTTCACGGTGTTCAACGCCCAGGTCGAGGATTCGAACGGCAACACGGTGCGGCTCATCCCTGACAACGTGGTGCTCTACACCCCTGGCCCCGGCATCAAGCTCGGCGAAACCGACTGGGGCACCACCGCGGAAGCGCTCGAGGCCGAGTACGGCATCGACGAGACCCAGGCGCCGGGCATCGTGGTCGGGTCCTACATCGACAACGACCCGGTCGCGCGCTGGACCAAGGCCAGCGGCATCGGCCTGCCGTTGCTGCTGAACGCGAACGCCTCGATGATCGCAACGGTGCTGTCGTGAGCAGGCTGCGCACCAATGTGCATGTCTCCGGCGACGACGGCGCGGTGCACATCTTCACCCCGGCAGACGCCGTTCCCACGTGGGCGGTCAAGAAGATCACCAACCCTGCGGCGTGGGCCGAGGAGCCCGAGGACGATTCCGCACCGCCGGCGGGCGATCCGTCGGAGGCGTGGACCGTCGCCGAGTTGAAGGCGTGGGCCGCCGATCCGGAGCACCCGGTCGACCTCGGTGAGGCCACCAAGAAGGCCGACATCCTCGCCGTGATCACGGAGTCGCGCGAGCAGTGACCGCGCCGACGCCGCTGTTCGACCTGGCGTACCTGGAGGAGATCTCGAGCGAGACCTTCGAGGACACTGCCCAGGCCGAGGCGTTCATCCGGATCGCGTCTGCCAAGCTGCGGTCGAAGGTGGGCCGTCTCAACGAGCGAATCGCCAATGGCACCCTCAACATCGACCTCGTGAAGGGCACCGGCGCCGCGATGGTGCTGCGCGCCCTGGACACACTGAACCGCGGTATCAACGTCATCCGCAGCGAGTATCCGGAGATCTCCGAGCAGTACGCGCCGTCCTCGAAGACCGGTCTGATCTATCTGACCAACGACGAACTCGACGACCTGCTGCCGGGTGCCGAGGACGGCAGCGACGCGTTCACGATCATGCCCGGTCCGCGCCCGTGAAACTGCGCGAGCGGTGGACCCTGCTGCGGCCGACCGATCCGGTCGCCGACCCGAGTACCGGCAACAACATTCCGGGCGATCCGGATGAGGTGCCGTGGACGGGCTTGTTGCAGCAGCGGCTTATCCGCCCGCCCGAGCAGGAGGACCTCGGTGACGGTGTGACCGTCTCCGAGCTGATCCTGTTGCTCGATCCCGGCCTGCCGGGCGGGACCAACAGGCGCGATGTCTGGCGGTTCGACGGCCCGGGCGAGTACGCCGACATCGTGCCCGTCGGCGGCAAGGTCACCGTGCAGGGCACTCCCCGCGTCCGGCGGCCCGCGAGGGGCTCGCGCCGGGCCGCGTACATCGCCGCGATCGTGCGGCACGCATCCGACATGGACTGAAGGAGTTCCCGATGATCGTTTCGTGGAAAGACGACGCCGGTGTCACCCACACCGGCGACGACCAGGGCAAGGCGTACAAGCGCCACCGTGCCGCCCGCAAGGGTGAGGCGACGCCCGCCGAGGGCGGCGCGGTGGTCAAGACCGTCGAGGTCGACGCCCGGCCGCCCGTCACCGAGGCAACCGAGCAGTCTGCCGAGGCGGACGCCGCGACCGATCGGCCGAAGCGCACCCGCTGACCATGGCGAACCTGGTCCGGCTCACCATCTTCGACGGCCCCGTGCGCTTCGCCGCGGCGAAACTGTCGACCCCGAAGCGGCGCGAGGCCGCCGAGGAAGCTGCCAGTGGACGCTCGCGCGTCGGCACCCGTGTTCACCGGCGAATACCGCGATGGCATCGGTGTCGAGGCATCCGGCGATGATGTGCGGCTGGTCGACGAGGACGAGGACGCCGTTTACAAGGAGTACGGGACCAGCGACACCCCGGCGCACGCCGCACTGACCGACGCGGCGCGAAGCCGTGGTCGGTATTCCGGGTGGCAGCCGAAGGGTCGCCGCCGGTGACCCCGATCCCGTTCGCGCCCGGCGCGGTGCGGGCGTTCCTGATCGCGCAGCCGAAGATCACCGCGATGGTGCCGGCGGACGCGATCACGACCCGCGAACTGCCTGATCCGCTCAACGGCGTGTGTATGACGATCCGCGCGCCGGGCCATGTGGGTGAGGACCCGATGGCGCGGCGGCCGATGGTGCAGGTCGATGTGTGGGCGCCGAAGATCGAGATCCTCGGCGGCACAACCGATCCGGAAGAACTGACCTGGAATGTGGCCGGGCTGGCAGGCGAGCTGCTGCACCGTGCGCCACCTCAGGAGTTCCGCGGGTCGGGCTGGCGGGCGCGCTGGCTCGAGGGCCCGATCAACTTCGTCGACACCAAGCGCGGCGTCGATAGCCCGCTGTATCGGGCGACGATCCGCGTGGAAATGAAGATGCGCGCACCGCGCGCCTGAAAACTCTTACAGCCCAGCAGCATTCGAGTGCTGGGTGTCTATCTCATTGGAGGCATCATGAGCACTCATGCCGATCCCGACAAGGCGTATGTGTGGCTCGACGGCGACGGGTTCCGTGCGCCGAAGGGCACCGCGCGCCCGACCAATCCGTTCGCCAACAATCCCGTCACCGGCTCGCTGTCGTGGGATGCGTTCGGCGGAATCGAGGCCGGATTCGACGTGACCCCGACCCGGGACGTCACCCCGAAGAAGGTGTGGAACCGCCGCCGCGCACCGTACAAGGTGATCAAGAGTCCGACCGAGGAGCGCATCAAGCTGCGCCCGGTCAACTACTCGGTCGCCACCGTGCTGACCGCCCTGCAGGGCGGCAGCATCGCCGAGGTGCCGCCTGGCTCCGGTGTGTTCGAGTGGAACCCGGGCGACGACGAGGACTTCGCCGTTCTGCTCAACATCCGCGACGAGGGCACCTCGGCCGGTTTCTACTCGCCGTCGGTCACGCTCACCACGCCGCCGCCGAGGACCTTCGGTAAGGAGGACCTCGACGGCTTCGAGCTGGAGCTGTTGGCACTCGAGCCGTTCGTGCCGCTCACCTCGTGGAACCCGCTGTGGGTGTCGACCACGGTGACCGTGCCTGCCGGTACCACAGCCGGTACGTTCACGCTGACGGTGGGCGGGCAGACCACCACCGGTATCGCCTACAACGCTGCGGCGTCGGCGGTGCAGTCCGCGCTCGAGGCGCTGTCGACCGTGGGCACCGGCAACGCGGTGGTCACCGGTTCGGCGGGCGGCCCCTACTCGGTCACCCTGAAGGTGCCGGGCACGCTGTCCGGCGACGGTGCGAGCCTCACCCCGGCCGGCACGATCCAGATCGGCTGATCGTGGCGGGGACTACACGCAAGCCAGCGGCCAAGGCTGCTGCACGCAAGACGGCAGCCAAGGCTGTTGCGCGCCGTCCGGCGCGGTCGGCGACCCCGGCCGCGGCGGCGGCGACGCGGGTGAACATCCTCGACGAACTCGCGGTCGACGGCGGCGAGCCGGTGCCGATCACACTGCTCGGCGTAGACGCCGATATCCGCCGCCAGTTCACCGGCGACGAAGCGGCCACTTTCTTTCAGTACACGAGCGAGAACAAGCTCGAGGAGATGCTGTCGGTCGTCGCGGGCGACGACGGCCCGGCGCTGTGGGAGAAGATCCAGGCGCTCAGTCCCGAGCATGCGGCGAAAGCCCTGAACCGGATCACGAATCTGTCGGGGCTGCATGAGGGAAAACTGTTCGCGCCCGTGCCCTGGTCGGCATCGCTGAACCAGGCCGGTGGGGCGCTGCCTTCGCCCGAGTCCAGCGCCATCACGGCCTGAGCCTGCGCCGGGCGCTCGCCGAGATGCCGTATCGCGATGTGGCGGCGCTCATCGACGACGCGGACGCCCGGGACGAGCAGGCGGCCCGGGACTCGGAGAACCTCGCGATGCTGGTCGACCGCATCGACTTCCTGAACACCTTCGACTACGTCTCTGGGACCACCGATCCCGACGACCCCGAGGTGAAGAAGGAGCGGATGGAACGCAAGCGGCGCGGTCTGCGCCCGCCGCCGCTGCCGCTGCTGCCGCCGGTCGCGCTGCGTGACCCGGAGGTGACTGCGGCGCTCGTCGAGCGGTACCGCGCCGATCACAAGCCCTACGAGCTGACCAAGCGCACCGAGCAGGCGGACCAGCCGCCGCCCGGCCAGCGTCTCGCCAAGGTGCTCGAAATGTACAGGGACGGGGGTGACCCGTTGCCCGGTGGCCGGATGAACATCCTCGTCGCACCCGATACCCGCGAGTTCGCGGGCAAGCTGCGGAGCGGGCTGGCCCCTGCGGTCGGTGTGGCGGGCGCGATCGGTGGTGCGCTGGGTCTGGCGATCGGTGGCGCTGCCGCGTTCGGGCAGGTCATCAAGATCGGCAACAACTTCACGGTCACCCTGAACACGATGAAGGCGGTCGCGTCGGCGAACGCCGATCAGATGGCGCAGGTGTCGGCGCGGGCCCGCCAGCTCGGCAACGACATCAGCCTGCCCGGCACCTCGGCCAACGACGCCGCGAGCGCCATGCTCGAGCTGGCCAAGGGCGGATTCACGGTCGAACAGTCGATGGCCGCGGCGCGAGGCTCGCTGCAGCTGGCGGCCGCCGCGGGCATCGAGGCCGCCGAGGCCGCGACCATCCAGAGTTCGGCGCTGCAGGCGTTCGGTTTGCAGGCCGACCAGGCGGGTCGCGTCGCCGATGTCCTCGCGAATACGGCCAACGCGTCGAGTGCCGAGATCACCGATGTCGCCTACGCGATGCAGTCCGGTGCGGCGGTCGCGCACGGTTTCGGGCTGTCCATCGAGGACACGGCCGCCGCGATCGGTCTGCTGGCCAACAGCGGCATCAAGGGCAGCGACGCCGGGACGTTGCTGAAGTCGGCGCTGCTCGCGCTGACCGACACCGGGAAGCCGGCACAAGCGGCCATCTCTCAGCTCGGCCTCAGCGTGTACGACGCGCAAGGCAAGTTCGTCGGGCTGCACAGTCTGTTCGAGCAGCTCGATACCGCGGCCGGCCGCATGACCGACCAGCAGTATCAGGCGGCCACGTCGGTGCTGTTCGGGTCGGACGCGATGCGCCTGTCCTCCATCGCCGCGGAGAAGGGCGCGGCCGGGTTCGACTCGATGCGCAACGCCATGGGCCGCCAGGGCTCGGCCGCCGAGGTCGCCGCATCGAAGATGCAGGGCCTGCCCGGCGCCATGCAGGCCGCGCAGAACGCGGCCGAAGGGCTGGCGCTGGCGACGTACGACTTGGTGAAGGGCCCGCTCGAGCAGTTCACGAAGACCGCCGCAGGTGCCATCACGACCGCCACCCCTTACATCGTGGACGGCCTGCACAATGCTGCGGATGCCGCGGTCGGGTTCGGTCAGGGCATCGCGCCAGCGGTTAAGGCGGTCGCAGACCTGCCCACGCCCGTGCTTGCCGCTGCCGCTGCGCTCGTCGCGCTTCGGACGACCGCATTCAGTTCGACCTTGTCGACGCAGATCGGCAACGCCAGGACGCAGCTGACGGGGTTCGGGGATCAGATGCGGGTGCAGCAGTCACTCGCAGCAGCCTCGGGTCAGCAGATCGGCCAGTTCGGTTCCGCTGTCGCCGCGCTCGAATCGCGGGTGCCGGTGATCTCCCGCATGGGAGAGGCGTACCGCAACGCGTCGGCGCAAGCGACCGTGCTCGCACGCACGCAAGGCACTGTCTCCGCCGCCGCGAGCGGTGTCTCGTCGGCGGCCAGCGGTGTCGTAGGCATGCTGGGCGGACCATGGGCGCTGGCCCTGACCGGCGGTGTCGCCGCGCTGACCGCGAACATCGAAGCATCGCACTCGGCGCGCAGTGCGCAACGGGCACTCGCTGACGCGGCAGCGGCGGGTGCTCGTGCTCAGGCCGACTTCGGCAAGGCGGTCGCCGCAGCGAATGGCGCCTTGTCAAATCAGGCGCTCGGTGCCGGTAACGCCGCGGTGCAATCCGCGCTGGCGGAGATCGTCACGCTCGGTGAGCGCGGGCACAAGCCGATGGAGGAACTCGGTCACCAGATCGACAACATCACCGGCAACGTCTTCGGCTCGAACGACGCGTGGGAGAAGAACTACGACAAGGTCACCGCCAGCGAGGAGCAGTACAACGCGCTGCGCAAGGTGATGGGCAACCTGCAGATCGACATGCAGGGCGTCGGGCAGACCGTCACGCAGGGCGGCCCCGCCTACAACAACCTGATCGCGCAGCTGCAGCGCAGCGGTGATGCCGGTAAGCAGGTCGCGCAGACGTTGATCGGCGTACACGACCAGCTCGCGCAGACCGCCGCCGCCGCGCAGACCGCGAGCCCGGGATTCTTCGATTTGTCCGCCGCCGTGAAGATTCTCGCCAACGAGTCCAGCTCGGCCGCAGACCGGGTCAACGCGATGAAGACCGCGCTGGATGTCATGA
Organism: Nocardia sp. N2S4-5; assembly: GCF_044628355.1. NCBI lineage: Bacteria > Bacillati > Actinomycetota > Actinomycetes > Mycobacteriales > Nocardiaceae > Nocardia > Nocardia sp. N2S4-5. Next base: position 7,086 of record NZ_JBIUPM010000001.1, read on the forward strand.
GCGGCAAGCCCATCGCGGTGCAGGAAGCGCTGGCCCAATACAACGCGCAGGTGCGCGCTACCACGGCAGCCACCGAGCAGGCGTGGGATCGCACGCAAGGATTCGGCGCCGCCCTGGTGGGCCAGGGCGGCCAAGTCGACACGGCCAGCGCGAACGGCCAGAAGCTCTACGAGACGCTGACCCGGATGCGGGACGCCACGATCACCGCGGCCGAGGCCGGCGCGAACATGGATCCGATCCTGGCGCAGAACTCCTACCAGTTCCAGGCGCTCGGCACCGCAACCGGACTGTCCGCCGACCAGGTGCGGGTGATGGCCGAGCAGCTCGGCCTCCTGCCCACGGATATTCAGATTCTTGCCCAGCTGCGCGGCGCCGACACGGTTGAGCAGCAGCTCGTCGTCATCGCAGGGATGCTGCAGGCCAACAAGAACGGTGTCAACATCCCGGTCAAGGCACTGACCGAGGATGCCCGCAAGCAGCTGGAGGAGACCGGCGCCAAGATCGACGCGGTCAACGGCAAGCCTGGCGTCGTGCACATCTCGGCGCCGGACATCGCCGCGGTGCTCACCAAGCTGGACGAGCTGATCAACAAGCAGCTGCCGACCAAGACGCAGAAGGTCGTGTACGACTACGACCAGACGAAGAACCGGCCCGAGGGATTCATCGGGCCGATCGCTCCCCAGCCCGTGCAGCCGCGCGCCGAGGGTGGCATCGACAACCTGCCGGGGCAGGCAACAGTCTGGTCGCCACAGACCCGCTACTACCAGGTGTCCGAGCCGGAGACAGGCGGCGAGGCATTCATCCCGCTCGCGGAGTCGAAGCGTGGCCGCTCGACCGAAATCTTGTCCACGGTCGCAGACCATTTCGGGTACGGCCTGACGAAGATGGCCAAGGGCGGCATCACCGCTGTCGACCGCACGCTGACGTCCCTGCGCGGCGAGTCCGGCAAGCCGTACCAATACGCCGGCGTCGGCAACCCGTCGTGGGACTGCTCCGGTTTCATCAGCGCGGCATACGCGCTGCTGCGTGGCCTCGACCCGCGTACGCGCTGGTTCACTACCGAGAGCGACTTCGCGTCGCTGGGCTTCCGGACCGGTCTGGACCCGACCGGCCGCGGCTTGAACATCGGCGTCTACCGCGGGGGTGGTGGCCAGTACTCGCACATGGCCGGCGATCTCGCGGGCGTCGCGCTGGAGTCCGGCGGCAACGGCGTGCAGGTCGGTGCGGGTGCGCAGTCGGCTTCGAGCGGGAACCTGCCGTTGAAGTTCTACCTGCCTGGGACGCTGTTCAACCCGCCTGATGACGGCTCGCGGTCGCGTTCGTCCCGGTCTCGTCAGACCAAGAAGACGTGGGATCAGTCCGACGAGCTGGAACTTGAGTCGGCGCGGCTGAATCGGGGCAAGCAGCAGTCGCAGCTCGAGGAGGCGCTGAAGGACCCGAAGAAGTCCGCGGACGACAAGCGGCAGGCGCAGATCGACGTCGAGCGCGCCGATCTGCGGATTCGGGAGCTGGAGCAGAAACGCGACGAGGCCAACTCGACGGGCGGCCCGGTCACGCCTGCGCCGCCTCTGGACGGGAATCTGACCAACGATCAGATCCGCCTCGAAGAGTTGCAGATGGCGGTGCGCCAGGCCCAGGACGAGCGCGACGACACCTACAACGACCCCGAGGCCACACCGGACGAGCAGCGGCAATCCAATCTCGCGCTCGCGAAGGCCATGAATGCTGTTGTCGCCGAGCAGAAGAAGCAGCGCGACGAGCTGAACGGCGCGTCCGGCAGCGGCGGATCCGGCGGCGGCAGTCCCGTGCAGCTGCTCGGCGAAGTGGCCAAGACCGCGGTCACCGGCGCCGCGAGCGAGCTGCTGCAGGTGATCGGCCTCGGCGGCGACATCCAGGGTGTCGGCGGCGCGCTGATCACGCTCGGCGCCGAGCAGGCGAAGAAGGGGCTGGCGCAGGACAATCCGACACCGGCGCAGTACAGCGAGGAGGACATCGCGAAGCAGGGCCCGGTCGTGCCGGGCACACCGGGATGGCTCGAGCAGCTGCTCAAGACGTTCCAGGTGCCGACGTTCATCCGCGACCAGGGCGGCCCGCTGCCTACCGGCGCCGCGGCATTGAACCTCAGCGGCAAGGACGAGTGGGTGCTGTCGCCCGAGGAACTGCGGGCGGCCCGGACCCCGGCGGCGCTGGGGCAGCTGGCGGCCCGGGCGCTGACGCAGCACATCGACGGCCGCACCGTGATCGAGAATCTGCACACCGGCATGTCCGCGGGCGAGTTCCGGCGTGAGATACGGATGATCGACCTCGCCAAGCGCGACCGTGTCGCGGGATTGGTGCCGCGGCGATGATCGACTTGGACGAGGCCCGGATCGAGGTCGAGGGCTGCAACGAGGCGTGGTGGCCGCTCGCCGGGCCGGATCAGTGGTCGAAGAACGTCGCGCTCGCCGACGAGGACTCCGGGACCGACTTCGACAGCATGTACGACCCGCCGGTGACCGCGCTGTACAACAGCACGGCGTTCCAGGTGGGCGCGGACTTCGGCGGTATCCGTGAGGAGAAGTACGACTTCATCCTGGCCGTCCACATCGTCGGGACCAAGGAAAAGCCTTGGCGGCTGGTCGATTCCGAATTTCGGAAGGCATTCAGCTACAAGCGGGAATCCCGGATCTGGGTGGAGCTGGACGGTTCCCGACGGCATCTGCCGGTGCGGCTCGGTGACAAGCCGAAGATCAAGACCAACAACGACCCGAACTCCGAGAAGGGCGCACTGATCCTGCTGCCGCTGGTCGGCGCGTACCCGCGGTGGATCGAGAATGTGCAGCCGTCCACGTTCACCACCGCCACGGACACCACCGGCGGCGGCACTGAGACCGGGTACGTGTGGGTCGACAACCCGCTGCCCGAGGATTACGACCAGTACCCGATCTGGGAGATCACGGCCACCTATGAGGGTCTGACTGTCACGCTCCCGGATTACAGCTGGGGCAACGACATTCACGAGCGCGCCGAGGAAGACCTGCTGCGCAAGGTGGTATTCGCGCCGCTGCACCTCGGCGAGCACCTGCGGGTCAACACCGACCCGATGGCGTTCGAAGGCCAGTTCGTCACCGCGACGAGGTCCGAGTACGGGCAGCGGATGAACGGCAAACGGATGATGTATCCGCTTCGGTCGGGCACCCTGCGGCAGCAGGTGCCGGTGACCGTGACCAAGGCGCCGATCGGCACGAAGATCCGGGTTACCTGCCCGCGTGAGTGGCCGCGGCCATGGGGGCTGGACTAAATGCCCGTCGTCGCCCCCAACCTCGATATCAACGCCATCTTCGGCGAGATCGTCGAGAACCTCCGTAAGGACGAAGACCGCCGACTGAAGCCGCCGACGATCGAGCTGTACGACGGCAACATGGTCCTCGCGGGCGAGGTGCACCGCGAGATCAGCGCGAAATTCACGCTGCCCGAGAACGAGGTCGGCGTCGGCGTCATCGAGCTGCCCGCGCGCTACTACCTCGCGCGGTGGATGACCGACACCGATGCGCGCAGCAAAAAGAACATCATCGCCGTCGTCGAGAAGGACGGCGCGCAATGGTCCGGGACGCTCGACAATCTCGAGCAGACCAAGGATCCGGAGACCGGCGAGCGTGTGGTGCGGGCGACCTTCCTGCACGACATGGAGCACCTCAAGCACATCATCGTCTACTGCAACCCGTTCCTGCCGCCGGAGTTTCAGTTCCCGAAGCTGTTCATCATGGGCCCGCTGCCGTCGCGGTTCGCCCTGTCGCTGAGCCTGTTCCTGCAGATCCTCCGCCTCGAGTCCGCAATCTGGACTCTGCCCAACAATCCGTTCGACCTGTCGCAGTACGTCAACCTCGACCAAAGCACCTGGTCGCAGGTTGTGGAACCTGTTGACCTGTTCCAGGATTCGAGCCCGCCGTGCATCGTGCACTCGCGGTTCAAGACGTTCTTCGACACACAGAAACACATCGCGGCCGACGCGCAGCTGACGTGGGAGCCGCGCCGACACCGTGCCGATGATCCGCCGCCGTGGCCGGGCGCGAACATCAAGCCCGGCGCGATCATCTGGCGTCTGCGCGACAACAGCGGATGGACCACCGAGACCAATATCGGCGGCAACGTCTGGACCGGCCTCGTCCGCGGCTTCACCACGATCGCCTCGGACGGCGTCACCGAGGGCATCGACGTCATCGACAACCCCGCGTTCCCGGACGAGTTGAGTCAGCCGAATTGGTGGGGCACGCTGCCGCAGGCGCCCGGAATCATCTTGCGCGACGGTGAGCGCACCGCCATCACCTCGAGCAAGTTCTCGTGGAAACCGGCCTCCAACTCCGCGTTCATTACGGGAGGTCACAGCGCCTATGGCGTGAACGAGGCCATCAGTTTCGGGATCAACATGGCCGGCGACCTGATCGCCATGGCTATCGGCGTGCCACCGGTCGGCGGCGCGGCCGACGCCATTCTGAAGCCGCTCTACACCGATGTGGTAGCCGCATTCCAGAAGATCAAGCTGTTCGATCGCGTCGCCGATCTCGGCTGGTCGCACTTCCACGAAACCTTCTGCGAGGGAGGCGATCGCGCCTACTGGGTGTCGGCGCTCATCGCCTTCCGAACGAAGATCTGGTCGACCCGCGAGCGGACAACCCATGAAGTCACAGTCCGAGATGGTGCCGAGGGGCTGCGGATCGGCCAGAACGGCAAGGGCAATGCCTGGTTGGGCACTCGCATCGGCACCACGGTCAAGGACTGGGGGCAGTCGGGCCGCGTCTACGTCGACCGCATCACCGAGATCGTCCTCGAGTGGGGCCGCGACAAGGCCGTGCGGTGGGGACTCACCATCGGCCACCGCGAGCCCGAGGACCCGGTACAGGCCGCGCTGGAGATGGCGCAGGACATGGCGAGCATCGCCCGCGATCTCGGAATGCTCTGAGGAGAGAAGGCTATGGGCAAGATCTGGCGGCTCCAGGACATCGACCCGGACAATCCGGAAGAGAGGTTTCTCCCTGCGCTGCAATGCATTCCGATGGGACCCGGCATGCAGCGCATGGTGCTGCCCGAGGCGATCTGCCGGTTCATCTCCAAACATCTGAGCGAATGCGGCTGTCCGCCAATCGATCCCGCGCTCGCGGTCAAGGAGTACAGGCCGCCGACCCGCGGCCAGAACCATCCGCTCAACGGTGACGCGGATTGGGTGCCGCCGGGCTCGCCGATGCCCGAGCCGGAGCACGTGCAGGACCCGGAGACGCTGACCGTTCATGCCCGCGAGGCGCAGCTCGAGAAGTACCGCTATATGGGCTACAAGGTCGAGAAGCCGCCGCCGCCCGAGCCGCAGGCGTTCGAGATCGACAAGCTCGATGATCCGCCGCGGTTCCCGCCCGGCGAGCACACCGTCACCGAGGTCTGCGCGTACCTGCGTGAACTGGGCGACTCCGACCCCGTCGAACGTGGCCGCGTGCTGTACGCCGAGCGACATGGCAAGGGGCGCAACGGGATTCTGAAGCGCTTCCAGCAGGAAGGGGTAGGGCGATGAGCTTCCGCACCGCGTACGGGAACCTCTACAGCGAGAACGGGTGGAGGATGTGCAACCGCGACGAGTGTGTGCTCGTCGACGGTCCGCACATGGACACGGCGCCGCTGCGCTCGGGCGCGCCCGCGATCATCCTCGGTGACTTCGTGCGCCGCTACGACGCCGAGGTGGCGCCGGTCGTGTCGTCGGTGTGGGGCTGGTCCCGCAACAACGACGTCGGCACCTCGAATCACCTGTCCGGCACCGCGGTCGACATCAACGCGCCGCAGTGGCCGTGGGGCTTGCGCCGGATGCCGGGCGATCTCGTGGCCCGTGTGGAGGCGCTCGTCGACTGGTACGAGGGCGCGGTGTTCTGGGGCCGGGACTGGTCGCGCCCCGACGAGATGCATTTCCAGGTCGGCATTCCCGAGGGCGATCCGCGTCTCAACCGGATCGTCGCGAAGATCCTCAACCCCGACCCGGTCTACGACCCGCGCACCGACCCGCAGGTGCTCGCCGGGTTCTGGCAACTCATCCCCGAGTAGGTGGCCGCAATGACAGTGACCTGGGCGGATGTCTCCCATCACCAGGGCATCCCGATCGACAACAGCTATCCGCACCGGCTGTTCGCATTCCGCACCAACAGCGGCGATGCTCGCGACACCCTCGCCGTGGAGAACATCCGCCGCGTCCTGGCCATGCTCGAGACAGGCCGTCTCAACGCCGTGATCGCCTACTACTTCTTCCGCCCCGGCGCTGCGAACTGCGATCTACACCGCGACATCCTCACCGGTGGCGGACTGTGGGGGCATCCGCGCCTCGTGACCATGGTCGATGTCGAGGATGCGGGCGGCGCGATCCGCGGCGACCAGTCTGCCGAGGTGAACGACGAGGTCGAACGCTTGCGCCGCTGGTATGGCAATCCGGCAAGAGTGATCGGCTACCTCAATGCTGTTGCCAACGCGGGGCTTTGGCGCACACGACCCGCTGGCATGCGGTTCGTGACCCCGTCCTACAGCCACAACCCGGGCGAGTGGGCGTCGACCCCACCGCCGCAGTGGATGCAGGAGATCGCGTTTGCGCAGCAGTTCACCGACGACGGTCGATGCGCGCCGTGGTCGTTCGGTGTCGATCTCAACTACTCACCGCTCGAGCTGCCGGAACTGCTGGCACTGCTCGGTATCACAGGAGGTACACCCGTGTCCGATCCCATCACCGTCGGTGCCGGCCAGCTGCTGCCGACCGAAGACCGTCTGCGGCAGATCAACCGCCCGGAGAACGTGAATCCCTCAACCCGGTCACCCAAAGAGCCCTGGCCCTACGACATGTGGGCCGACCAATGGAACGAAACCGTGTGGGACGGCTACGACTTCGCACCGGAGATGGCCGACATGAAGGACGACGAGAAGCGCTCGCTCATCGGACTGGTCCGCACCATCGGCGCCCGGCAGACGCGGCTGCGCGAGCAGTTGGACCGTATCGAGGCCAAGCTCGACCAGCTCGGCGGGAAGTGAGGCGGCCATGAGCAAGCACCTGCGCAAGCTGGGCGAATACACGAAGGCCATCGCCGCGGCGATCGGCGGCATGGTGACCGTCGTGCTCGGTACTACCGAGATCCTCCCGGACGGTGCCGCGAAGAACTGGATCACCAGCGCGGCGGCGACAGCGACCGCGATCAGCGTGCTGTTGCTGCGCAATCAGCGTGCCATCGACGCGGCGGGTGACCTCGGCGCCGATCTGCTCGACCGCTGACGAGCCACGGGTGAAGACGTATGGGCGCGCATTGGTGCGGGTGTAGAGAGGCGGTGGTCCGTGGACGAACGATGGATGCGGGCGCTATTCGCGGTGCTGTCGATGGCGACCACTGCCGCGTGGCTGGTGGGGTATCTCGCGCCGATCTGGCAGCCGGACTACAAGCCGCCGCCGGAGCTGAACATCGTGATGATGGCGATCATCGGCATCTTCGCAACCCTCTACTCCAAGGCCCGGAAAGCCGGAAGTTCCGAATCCGATTCCAAGGAGGAGGGCAAGCGTGATGACGAATAGCCTCCCCGAAGTTCTGGTCGTCGCGGTCATCTCGTTCATCGCCGGGGTGGTGGTCGGGCAGTTCGTCCGTTTCCGCCGGGTGAACGCCCGCGGCCGGGCGGTGCTGGTGCCGCAGCTCGACCCGAAGCCGTTCAACGGCAGGGCGTTCCGGCTGATCGTGGTCGCGTTGTTCCTGGCGTCCACGGCGCTGATCGTGCAGTTCACCTATCACCAGCGCGGGTGCAACGCCGAATTCCAGTCCACGAGCGTGCAGCTGAGGCGCATCGCTGCCGAGGATCGTGCGCTCGAGGCGCGCGACGACGAGCTGCGCAATCAGCGCGACGATGCGATGACCGCTCTCGTCGAAACTCTGGTGACGCCACCGGCGCCGGGTGAGCGAGTGGACGCTCGCGGCGCGCTGAATCACTACCGGACGGTCACTGCGGCCATTGATGTGCAGCGCAACCAGCTCGTCGCGCAGCGTGCCGATCTGGAGCGTCAGCGACGCGAGCAGCCGACGCCGAAAGAGCGCTGCTGAACGATGAGTACACCGGGCGTAACCCTGCCGCCCGAGGGCAGCTTCGTCATCGGCAGTGGGTTCGGGCAGGGTATTTCGGAGGGTTCCGGCAAGAGCGCGCTCGCGCTCAACGCCATTACCGCGTACTCCAATGTGCAGAACAAGGTCGACGAAGAGCTTCGTTCGCCGACGGAGAACGCGCGGCTGATCGCGGTCGCGGCGCAGGGGTCGGCGGATCAGGCTGTCACTGACTCGCAGGCGGCGCTGAACGCCGCCCAAACCGCGGAGTCAACTGCGGCGTCGGCGAGCGACCGGGCGTCGTACTGGGAATCGGAATTCGTCGTGGCCTCGGCTGCCGTGGTGCTCGGCGATAATGAATTGTTGATCGGGTTGTGCCAGAACGTCCCCGGCGGATTGACCCGCACGATCACCAATATGCATGTCGCGCTGCTGTCGCAGCCGAACGGGATGACGTTCGAGCTGAAGAAGTGGAATTCTACCGGCACGACGGCGACCGTGCTCGGAACGTATTCGCTCGCGGCCGGGGTGATTCGCGCGAATTGGGCCAACCTCGGATTCGTTATGAATTCCCGCGAGCGGGTCTATCTGAATGTCACCTCGGTGACCGGGACCGACGCACCGAATGTTCTGCAGGTCCTTTTGTTTGGGGTGATGGAGTGAAGTATTTCGAGACCCGCTACGGCGCGGGCACCGGGCAGGAACGCTTGCCGATCCGGCCGGAGAAAGAGGCGTTGTGGGCGGCGGCGTTCGGTGTCGACGATCTGGATTACGTGTTCGATCTCGACACGCCCGCGACCGCAATACCCAAGATCAACGCTGCGATCGCCCGCTTCAACCACGACCCGGAATCGCTGCGGCCCCTGCTGCCTCCCGGCGAGCCGGGGGGTCTGGTGCGGTCGCGGCGAGTGCTGGAGCAGCTGCGGGCGACCCTCGCCGACCACGAGGACGCGTCGATCAGCGGCGCCATGGAAGACGAGAGTGTTCCTCCTACGCCGTAACCTGCCGTGGGCGTGGGCCGGGTGGATCGACGACTTCAACCGCCCGGTCCAGAACCCGATCCGGCAGCCGTGGAAGCGGTTCGGGAGCGGTGGCGGTGGCGACCTCAATTCGCTGCAAGAACTGCACATCCAGAATTACGGCAACCCCGCCCTCGCGGGCGGTGTGAGCTACGAATTCGAGCCGTTCACGCCGAATTACGGATTCGAAGCCGAGATATGGTTTCCGGCCCTCGGAATCGTCGCGCAGTCGTTCTGGGTCTACCTGATGAACAACTGGGCGAAAATCGGCGGCTCGCTGGCCTTCAAGCAGATCACGGCCATCGGTTGCGTGCATCAAATCGCTGACGGCGACACGATCAAGGTCTATCAGATCCCCAACCTCGGCGCGTCGGGCGATGTCATCGGGTCCGGTGCCGCGCCGGTCGCGTTCGACGGCAATTACTTCCGGCTGAAATTCTGGGTCGAGGCGGACCGCTGGGTGCGCTGCTGGATGAACAACATCTTCGTCTGCCAGGCCCAGCTGTCCGACGCCTACAAGACCAGTCCCGGGCACCGCGGCCTCAACCTGAACGCGCTGCGGACCGATGCGTGGGTGCGGTGGGTGAAGTGGTTCGACCGGCCGTCCTCGATCCCGTCGGCCGGTGTGTGGCAGTCGATCTTCTACGACGACTTCGCCCGTGCGGACGGCGCGGTCGGGAACGGCTGGACGCAGCTCGGCACCGCCGCGGCAATCGCCAGCGGCCGATGGGCGACGAACGGCACCGACGACGGCTCCCGCGCCATCATCCGCAACACCGGCCTCAGCACCGGCCGCGTCCGCGTCGAGGGCATCATCCGCGGTCCGAACAGCGTGGCCGACTGCTCGCTGCTCGCCCGCGTGAACGGCGCCGGCGGGACGCAGGCGGTCGCCGCGAACATCTACAGCAACAAGGTCTACATCTCACGATTGTCCGGGTCGATGACCTCGCCGACCTGGAGCGACTACATCGCCGTCACTTCCGGCGTCTCGATCGCCGACGGCGACCGGATCACCTTCTCGGTGTATGGCGATATCGCCTGGATCGAGCGGAACGGCACGCCGATCGCCTACGCCGGGAACCTCAACGCCGGTGTGCCCGTGGCGAATTCGTGGGCCGGGGCTCGAGTGTCCCGCGCCAGCTTCAACAACTCCGGCGCATGGGAAGACCTGCGCATCTATTCCGGCCTGTGAACAGGGGGCGCCCATGACCGTGCTGACCGGACGAATCACCGACCTCGCCGGGGTCGGCGAATCCGACACCGTCATATTCCGGGCGGCGCGACTGCGGGTGCTGCCGGGCCTCGGCGACATCATCAGCGACCGCCGCCACGCCTACGCACCGGACGAGACCGGCGTGATCACCACCGACGACTTCGAGCCCGGCCTCGCGATCGTCCGCATCGGCAGCGACGAGATCACGATCGACATCCCGGACTCGACCGCGCCCGTCCAGCTCGGGCCGCTCATCGACGCCGGCCTGCCGATCCCGCCGCAGGAGGAGCCGCGCGCCGTGATCGGCATCGGCATCCGGCGCCTGGAGCGCATCACCGAGAGCGACTTCGCCGCCCTGCTCGCGGCAGGCACCGCCGACCCCGACACCGAGTACTCGCTCGTCGCCGACCCCGATTAGGAGACGTCCACCATGGCCATTTTCACCGGCAAGTTCTACCCCCTGTTCTTCAAAAGCCTCCTGAACAAGGAGGTGGATTTCGACACCGACGTGATCAAGCTGATGCTGCTGGACAACAGCTACACCTTCAGCAACGCGCACCAATACAAGTCCTCGATCTCGGGCGAGGTGACCGGTACCGGCTACACCGCGGGCGGGCAGATCCTCACCGGCGCTGCGGTGAGCTTCGACTCGCCAACGAACGTGATCAAGATGGACGCCAACGATCCCGGCCTGGCCGGGGTCGACGATCACCGGCGCACGCAAGGCCGTCGCCTACAACAGCACGCCGGGCACCGACGCGGCTCGCCCGCTGATCGCGTATCTCGAATCGGATACCACACTGAGCACGACGTCCGGGCAGCTGTCGATCACCTTCGATGCCGCCGGGATCGCGACGATCGCGGTCGCCTGAGGGCCTGGCCTGTGCCCAAGTATCAGCGCGGCGCCGAGCCGATCGCGCGCTTCATCGGTTCGGAGCCGGTGCTGCGCAAATACATCGGCGAGCAGCTGGTGTGGGACGGCACGCGGTCCGTGGCCGCGCAGGCCGGGCGCGCTCACGCCTCGGCCGCCGTGCTCCCGGGCGTCGCGTCCGCGGCCGCCACGGCCACGGCGATAGCAGCGACAGCGAACGCGGTCGCCGGCACCGCCACAGCTACGGCGTCAGCCAATGGGCAGGTCGTTCCAGCGACGGCAACCGCGGCCGTGCTGTCGGCCGTGCCGCACGCCGACGCGGCTGCGACGGCGACCGCCGCGACGGCTTCCGCGGTGGCGTACGGCGCCACCGCTGAGATCTCGGCCGATGTCAACGTGAACGCTCTGGCCGCCACCGCGACCGCCGCGGTATTGACCGCAGCCGCGTCCACCGATGCCGCAGCAGTAGCGACCCCGGCGACCGCTGGAACGATCGTCTACGACGCAGTGGGCCAGGGCTCCGTGGCCGCCGCCGCCACACCCGCCACCGCGAGCGCGGCCGTGAACGGCGCGCAAGGATCGGCGGGCGCCACCGCCACCGCGAGCGCGGCCACCGCGCAGGCGGCAGTCACCTCGTCCGCCGCCTCGACCAGTTCCACCGTCGCGGCTACCGCCGCCACCGCGAGCGCGGCGGTGAGCGCGGCCACAGCCGCGGTGATCAACGCGTTCGTCGACGACTTCAACCGGACCGCCGGCACCGCCCTCGGCGCGTCTTGGACCGAGAACGGCGGCGATCTCGGCATCGCCAGCCCCGGCGTGCTTGCCGTGCAAGGCACGTCCAACAGCCGCCGGTGCGCGATCTGGAACACCGCGACCCAGACCTTCGCGCAGACCGTCGAATTCACGATCGCGACGACACCGAGCAATGCGTCGTCGTCCGGCGCCGTGCTGCGCTGCAACAGCGGCATGACGCAGATGGTCATCCTGTCGACGTCATCGACGCAGTGGGCGCTCGGGTCGATCACGGGCATCAACGGGACGTACGCGCCCATCGGCTCGTTCTCGACGACGCTGGCCGCCGGCGATGTGATCCGGGTGTCGGTCGACCAGGACAACGTCTACCGCGTCTACGTGAACGGCGTGAAGTCCGGGCCGTCGCTCACCAACTCGACTTACGCGGACAGCTCGCACCAGTATCTCGGACTGTGGGTGCAGCGCACCGGATCCGGCACCGGCATCTCGCACAGCCTCGACAACTTCAAGGCCTACGACACCCCGGCACTGGTCTCGGTCGCGAGCGACAATTTCAACCGGGCCAGCCTCGGCGCCAACTGGACGCAGGCCAGCCAGAACGGTGGCGCCCTCTACATCGCCGGTAGCACCGAACTGTCGGCGGTCGGTCTGCCGTCCTCGCCGATCTCGGTGATCTACCACAACACCGTGCTGCCCAGCAACAGCCAGGTCGTCCGCGCCCGGGTGAAGTGGAACTCGCGCAATCCGGAGCACTCGTCGATGTCGGTCGGGCTGCGTGCCGACCCGGCGTCCGGCCATCACGGCGTCCATTTCTGGTGGACGGCGACACTGATGGGGATCTGCATCTACACGACGGACCTCACCAACTTCGTGGCCGCGACCGGCACGGCCGACTACGTCAGCACGAGCAAGTTCGCCGAGAACGCCCTCGTCGAGCTGCGCGCCGAGGGCACCGTCTACACAGCTATGGTGAACGGCTCGCAGGTGCTGCAGGGCACCTTCACCACCGTGCAGGCACCGCTGACCAACCATGTCGCCTCGATCCACGGCGAAGACAACAGCGCGGTCAGCGGCGGCGGCGAGCCGGGCGGCAACGTGGACGATTGGGCGTCGTACGTCGTCCCCGCTGCGGCGTGATCAAACTAGACTCGACAGTGCCGTGACACGACGGCGCAAACCGAAACCGCCTCGGTCCCATAGGGATCGAGGCGGTTTTGCTATGTCAGGACTCCGTCCGGTCGGCGCGAGAGCGTCGCGGTAGCGCGTCGAGGATGCCGAGCACGGCAATGAACAGACCGGCGATCACGCCCAGCAATTCACCACTGGCGAAACCAGCGACGAACAGGACGAGCCCGAACGTGATGATGATTGCTTCGACGACTCTGCGGTACATGGCGTTCGGTGTCTCCCGTCGTACGACCCTGCCCAGTGCATACGAATCCGCCTCGGTCCCGTTACGGACCGGGGCGGATTTCGTCGTGTTGGTGGGCGTTTCCAGGGCGCCATCGGTGGAGTCCGGCGAGGACACGCAGCAGCACGGTGATGTGCGGGCGCGGTGAACGCTGGACCCACAGCAGTTCGGTCGGGATTCGCTGGGGCAGATCACCCATGGCCCTGCTCGCGTAGCCACGTGTCGAGGTCGGCGAGCGATCCGGAGGCGACTTCGCGGAAGCCGTCGCACAGCTGCCACCCGAACGGGGCGTCGGACTTCGGCCGGAGGCAGAGCCCGGCGGCGTGGGCTGCGCTGGCGATGTGCGGTGCGCGGTCCCGCCAGTCGTACGTGTGTCCGGGTTCGCTCACTTGAGCGGCTCCCAGATGCGATGGGACGCAGCGGTGAACGCCCGGCAGCCGCCGTGTCCGGCGTGGGTCGACAGCATGTATTGGGCGTGAGCCAGCGTCAGATCCGGGGGCGCTTCATCGCAGCCGTTGCGTAGCGCCCATCGGTCGGCGAGGGATCGGGTGATCATCAGGCCCGCCCGGAGTCGGGCCTGATCCGGCCTGCCTCGACGAGGAGGTGGTACGCCATGCTCTTGCGCGGGCATTCGACGCGGACGCAGGAGCGGTGGCGTTGCATCGTGCGGTGAGCTTCGATGAGCGACATCGGCTCGTCGGGCACTTCGTGGGGCCATCCGTGTGGCCAGACCGAGACGTCCATGTCCGGTTCGGGGGCGGGGTGGATGAGTGCCGGGGTGGGTGTGTAGCGCGAGGGGCGCTCGGGGGCGTAGAGGGCGATCGCGGCCATGACGACGAGCGCAGCCACGATGCCGACGAGAGCGACGAACTGGGCCATTGTGTCCTCGGGTGGTGAGTCCGACAGGGGTTCCGTGGCGCCGGACCGCCGCCGACCTCTCTGGCTACGAACCCTCGCGGATTCTCGGCCGACGGCGTGCCCCCCTCGCGAGGAGGGGAGTGCGCCCGGCGTCACGGGCTGACCTCAGGGTCGCCCTGGTCAAGGAGACAAGACAATGGCCCTTCTGGTCCCGTCGGACCGGAAGGGCCATTTTCGGCCTGCGGTTTCGCTCAGTACTCGAGCTTGATTGCGTCGGCCAGTTCGCGCATGTCGTCGGTCAGGGTGCGTCGCTGGGTGATGGTGCGCCTGAGGACATCTCGGGCGTACCTCTGCTGTGGCAACCACTCGGGTGCCACCGACCGAACTTGTTGCAGCACGGCCACAGCCTCACCGTGCTGCCCGAGCTGGACGTGCGCATTGGCGACATCCAGCCGGTGACGCAACCGGCCAGCGGCCATGGGGGAGAGCACATTCGTGGGAAGCGATTTCGCGATGGACAAGGTCTTGTCCGGCTTGCCTGCGATGATGTGGCATTCGCCGGTGATCTGCGCGACTGTGACAGGCCCGAACAGCCGGTTGGGGTTGGGGTCGTACAGCACCTCGTGACCGATCCGGTCCGCGGCGGCGCGCGCAAGGCTGAGTGCATCCTCGGTCTCGCCGGGGTTGTTGTCGCGTACCCCGATGTTCGCCACGTACAACCACAGCCGTCCCCACAGTGCCAGCTGGGAGGCCGTCGCTCGGGAGAATCGCGGCTCGATGTCGTCGGCCCACCGGATCGCCAGTGTACGGGCCTTCCGCAGATTCCCTTGACGAATGTGGGTCCATATCAGCGCGTTGACCGCGGCGACGGCCATTCCGCGTTCCGGTGCTATGTCGATCGCACGATCGAGAGTCATCGCTGCGGTATCGAACTGACGGTTCTGGGTCAGCATCCAGCCTGTCATGCTCAGCAACCGGCTGCGGATAGCGCGCCCTTCGCTGTCCGTGAGAGTCTCGGCGTCGCGCAGCAGCGCGGGCAGCAGAGCTGAAATCTCGCGGTAGCGGTGGGCGTCGATCAGCGGCCGGAGTTCTTCGTAGGCTGCCTGTGTTCCTTCGTTGGTGGCAGGTTCGTCGGCGGGTGCCACATCCTGCCCGACGAGGGCGCGGCGTACCTGCGCCCACAAGTCCTCGGTCTCGGTGTCGGCATGCTCGGCATCGCGCCGGACCTGAAGGTCCGATGTCCGGACGCGCAGTCCGACAGCCAGTTTGCGCAAGGTCTCGAGCCTCACGTCGGCGCGTTCACCCTGCTCGACCTTCTTGATGGTTGACAGGGATACTCCGGATGCCGCAGCAAGCTCTGGCTGCGTGAGCCCGCGGCGCTTTCGCACATTTCTCAGACGTTCGCCCAAATCCACACTCATACCACGAGGCTACGACCGATTCGGCGAGTCGTACAGGATTCGGTGGTGGTGAGTATAGAATCGGGATCCGCGACGCCCACACTCATAGTCGCAGGAAAGCCGCCTCATCCTGATGGGTCGAGGCGGCTTTTCGTTCGCGCGAAAGAGCCGTCCGGCGGGGAAGTCCGGGCGGCTCTGCGGGGGAGTGGTCAGAGTGTGGGCTCAGTGGACGCGGCAGATGGGGCCGGTGTCCTGCCGTTGGCGGCATCCCATGCTTGCTGGTCGGCGATGTACCAGATGTTCACTTGCGTTCCGTCCGCAGTGCGGCCCACCCAGTGACGTGTTCCGCTGTGGCGATATATCGGGCGGCCGAGGCCGAGCGCGGCACCCCACTGTGCGGCCACGGCATTTGCGTCGTCGCCCTTGATGATCGCGGCCAGCCTCATATCGTGCGAGCCGTCGCGGGCGTAGTCGTACATCCAGCGCAGTGGCGCCAGGTGCGGCGCGAGTCCGTTCATGTAGGTCCGCGCCGTCTTGTTCACGAGGTAGCTGAGTTCGCCGGGGTCGAATGCGGCCCGCACGCTGGCCTTCTCGGTAGTGGTCATCTCGCCACCGCCGACGGCATCACGATGACGGATGCCGTGCCGACACCGGCCCCGACGATCGCGCCCGCCGCGGCACCGGCGGCGATACCGACCGGGATGGTGACCGGGCAGGCGAGGCCGATGGTGGGCGCGCAGGCGATGCTGCCCATCACCGCGCCGGTGACGCCGCCGACGGTGGTGCCGATGAGGGTGTCGCCCGCGATGATGGCGAGCGCCTCGGCCGTGGCGACATCTTGGGCGGGGGTCATGGCGACCGGCGCGGGCGCGGCGGCGTGCGATGGGGCCGTGGCGAAGGCGATACCGGTGGCGGTGAAGGCGAGCAAGGATGCGGCAGCCCAGAGGGTCCGGGACATGAGGTTCTCCTGAGTCGGTGGAAAGTACCCGGCTATCGTCACTTCTCCGAGGACATGCTGACCGGATTCCTCGACGCCAATGCGGAATACGTGGTCGGCGTGCCCGGGGGCGTGGTGCGGTTCGCTCCCACCCGGCCAGGCAAGGTGGCCGTGGTGGTCGGTGGAGGGTCGGGACACTACCCGGCATTCTGCGGGGTGGTGGGTCCCGGCTTCGCCGACGGCGCGGTGGTCGGCAACATCTTCACCTCGCCGTCGGCCGCCGACGCGGTCTCGGTCGCGCGGGCCGCCGACAGCGGTGCCGGGGTGCTGCTCACCACCGGCAATTACGCGGGTGACGTGATGAATTTCGGCCTGGCCGTGGAACAGTTGAACGCCGACGGGATCGCCGCGCGCTATTTCGCGGTCACCGACGACATCGCCAGCGCGCCCGCCGGTGAAGAGGACCGGCGGCGCGGAATCGCCGGGGATTTCACGGTTTTCAAGTGCGCGAGCGCGGCGGCGGAGGACGGTTACGACCTCGACGGCGTGACTCGGGTCGCGGCGCTGGCCAACCGCAACACCCGGACGCTCGGCGTCGCGTTCGACGGCTGCACGCTGCCCGGCGCGGCGGGCCCGCTGTTCACCGTCGAGAAGGGGACCATGGGCCTGGGTCTCGGCATCCACGGTGAGCCGGGCGTCGCGACCCACGACCTGCCCGCCGCCGCAGACCTCGCCCGCTTGCTCGTCGAGGGTGTGCTGGAGGACCGTCCTTCCGGCGGCGGGACGCGAATCGCGGTGATTCTCAACGGTCTCGGCCGCACAAAGTACGAGGAACTGTTCGTCCTCTGGGGCACCGTCGCCCCGTTGCTGCGCGCTGCGGGCTACACCGTCGTACATCCCGAGGTCGGAGAACTCGTCACCAGCCTCGACATGGCAGGCTGCTCCCTCACGGTCATGTGGCTCGACGACGAACTGGAACGATTGTGGACCGCACCGGCCGACACCCCGGCATACCGGCGCGGCACGATTTCCGGTGTAGGCAAGACATTTTCAGGCGCAGGCGACGCGGCGGACAGCGGCGTACACTCGTTCGGTGAGGTCGCACGCGCGTCCGGTCGCGTCGCCTCGGATGGTGCGGTACGAGGTCCACACCGGACTGCTGCCGAGACCACTTTCTCTGAGCGTCCCGCCGTCCCATCGCCGGATTCCGCCCTCGGCCACGCGTATTCGGGAGGTTCGGCGCATGGATCGTCCGGGCATGGAATCGGGGAGAGGGCTGGGCTGTCGCCGAGCCGTGCTGCCGAGATGGCGAGCAGCGCACCGGAAAGGGCGGAGGCGGACGACCGCAATCGCGTCGAGCGGCCACGCCACCGAGCGGGGTCGGGAGAGCCGCATGGAATGGGCGGGACCGCAGCCGAAGACGAGGTAGGTCGCGGTGTCGGGCAGGCGGCGGGCCGTTCCGCCGACGGCACGGTGGAGCCGACCACATCCGGGGCCGGTGGTTCCGGCCGAGCGGCCGCCGATGCCGCGGGGCGGGAATGCGGTGTGTGGGTCGCGCGCGCATTGCGGGCTGTGGCGGCGGAAATGGTTGTGGCGGAGGAGGAATTGGGTCGTATCGATGCCGTTGCCGGGGATGGGGATCACGGGCGCGGCATGGTCCGGGGTACCGCGGCGGCTCGTGCGGCTGCCGACGCCGCGGTGGCTCAGGGTGCCGGGCCGGGCAGTGTCTTGAAGGCCGCCGGTGCGGCGTGGGCCGCGCAGGCGGGCGGCACGTCCGGAGTGTTGTGGGGTGCGGCGCTGACCGCGCTCGGCGGTCGGCTCGGTGGCGTCGGGATCCCGGGAAACGCGGAAATCGTTGCGGGAGTGCGGGATGCCTATGACGCACTCACCCGGCTCGGTCGCGCGCAACCGGGCGACAAGACCATGCTGGACGCGCTGCTGCCATTCCTCGTGGCCGCCGAACGCGGCGAAAGCTGGCGTGCCGCAGTAGAAATCGCCGAGGCCGCCGCTCAGGAGACGGCGACCCTGCGTCCGCGGATCGGCCGGGCCCGGCCGCTGGCCGAACGGAGCGTGGGCAGTCCCGACGCGGGCGCGATCTCCCTCGCCCTGTGCGTGCGCACGGTGGTCAGCGAATTGGAAACCGTTGTCGCGGAAGGAGTTCGCCGATGACCGGGCAGCTACGCATCGTGGTCGGCTGCGACGACGCGGGCCTCGACTACAAGAACGCCATCAAGGCGGACCTGGAGGCCGACGAGCGCGTGGCCGAGGTGCTCGACGTAGGTGTCGGGGCCGAGGAGCACACCGCCTACCCGCACATCGCGGTGGCGGCAGCCCGCCTGATCACCGACGGCAAGGCGGACCGGGCGCTGCTCGTCTGCGGCACCGGGCTCGGCGTCGCGATCAGCGCCAACAAGGTGCCGGGGATCCGCGCCGTCACCGCCCATGACAGCTTCTCCGTGGAGCGGTCGGTGCTCAGCAACGACGCCCAGGTGCTGTGCTTCGGGCAGCGCGTGGTCGGCCTCGAACTGGCCCGGCGGCTGGCCAAGGAATGGCTCGGCTACCACTTCGATCCCGAGTCGGCGTCGGCGGCGAAGGTGGCGGCGATCCGGCGGTACGAGAGCGCCTGACGCGTAAGGTCGGCGGGGTGACGGTCGCAGAGGAATTCCTGTTGCTCGCCTACCGCAACGACACCGGCAAGCCGCGGATCGGCGGCACCCAATTGAACGCCGCGCTGGCCGGCGCCGCGATCGTGGAACTCACCCTCGCGGGCGCTCTGCGCCTGACCGAGGCCGACGAACCCGGTCACAAGAAAGGCCGCCTCGTAGCCACCGGCACCCAACCGGACGACCCGCGCCTAGCCGAACTCGTCACCGTCGCCCACGGCCGCAAACCCAAGGACGCCGTCGGCAAGGTCGCCGGCTTCGGCGCCTGGCGCAGTCCCTCCCAGAACCTGCGCGAGGCCCTGCTCCACGACCTCGCCGACGCCGGCCGATGCACCGCCGCCACCACCAAAATCCTCGGCCTCTTCCCGACCACCACGTGGAAACCGAACCCCACCGGCGACAAATCCGCCATCGAGCGCCGCGTACGCGCCGCGGTCGTCGACGCGACCACCCCCGACGACCGCACCGCCGCCCTCCTCTCGATCCTGCACGCCGTAGACCTCCTCCCCTCTTCCCCGACGCCGACAAACGCGCCCTCAAACGCCGCGGCAAGGAAATCAGCGAGAGCGAATGGGGCGGCCCCGCAGTCCGCAAGGCCGTCCAGGAAGTCCAAGCCGTCACGGTCGCCGTCATAGTCGCCACCACCACAGCCACCACCGCAGGCAGCTGACACGTTGGTGGCCCGGCCCGCACGGACACAATCGGCCACCAAGTGGCGAAAATGGCCGTCTCGCAGCAGTTCGTGACCGCCCAGGCCGGATCCGCTCCGATGCGAGCAAGGGGATGCCGCGCTGGCGGTCCGCGAGTTGGCGCGGCGGCGTGCGGAAATGCCACGGCCCGTATGGATTACGACATCGGACCTGGCTCGCTGTGCCGAGACGGCGGGGATCGTGGGCGTTGGGAGTCTCCCGTAACCGAGGATTCTCGGTTACGGGAGATCAGTTTCGGGGAGGCCGAGGAGCGGCCGAACGCATGGCTGGCGGAGCGGCAGGTGCCCGCTCCCGATCATGATCGGCTCGATCATCGTGGACCGATCGTGGGGGCCGAGACGCGGCGGGAAGTGGCGAGCCGGGTCGGTGCGTGTGTGACGGAGTGTTGTGGCTCTTGCCGATACCTCGCACTTGGTCAGGCGGAGGTTACGGTCGTGAGTGCGTGCAGCGACTCCTGCATGAAATCCGCCAGATCGCGGCTGGCGGGATGTTCGATCCAGCGCTCGTAGGAGATTTTGAAGACGGCGATGCCTGCCTCGGCGGCGAGGCTCGCGGCGGGGTCCGGGACGCCTCGGCGGCGCAGGGCGGCGGCCAGGGCCGAGGCCAGGGCGGCCAGTTTCATCAGCTCGCGCTCTTGCAGTTCGGTATTCGCGGCGATGGCCGCGTGGCGGCGGCGGTTGAAATCGGGGTTCTGCTGGAAGAGGTCGGCGGTGGCGCGCAGGGCGATGCCGATCGCGGCCAGCGGTGCCGCCGACTCGGGCGCGGCATCCAGTGCGCCGACCATGAGGTCGCGCAGCGCGTCCTGGCCCGAGAACAGGACCTCGCGTTTGTCGGCGAAATAGCGGAAGAAAGTTCGCTCGGTCAGTCCGGCGCGCTGGGCGATCTCGGCGACGGTGGTCTGGTCGAATCCGCGCTCGGCGTACAGCTCGAGCGCCGCCTGGACCAGGCGGCCGCCCGCGTTGGGTTCCCATCGACTCATCCCACGATCCTATTTGCCGACAGGAACTGACATCAACGTGCGCGGGACTCGTTCCGATCGCCGGCGTAGCTGCGGGCGACGAGTGCGGACCGCAGATACCACAGGCCCGCGGCGTGGGTGGGATCGAATCCGGTCAGGCTGCCGATGCGTTTGAGGCGGTAGTCGACGGTGTTGGTGTGCACGTGGAGAAGTCGGGCGGTCTTCTGCCGGTTCAGATTGTGCGCGATGTGGGTGCGCAGCGTTTCGAGGAGTTCGGGATGCTGGTCGAGCGGCGCGAGCAGCGCACGCAGAAAGTCCAGGCCTGGCCCCGGCCTGGTCAGCTGGTATTCGAGGGCGAGATCGTCGAAGCGGTACAGGCCCGGCTCCAGGTCGAGGCGGGTGACCATGTCGAGCAGTTGGTGCGCCTGGTCGGCCGCGCGCGGAATGGCGTCGGTCTCGGTGGTGACGACGGTCGCGGTGACCGGTACGCGCGCGGCGAGTGAGAGTGCGGCGATGAGTTCGTCGAGGGTGTCGAGTTCTTCGGTGTGGGGGAGGAGGAGGGTGCCGCCGTCGGTGGAGAGGAGGTGGAGGGGTGTGGTGTGGGTGGTGGTGGCGAGTTGGGCTTGGAGTCGGCGGAGTTTGCGGCGGGCGATGATGTGGGGGTTGAGGGTGGGGTTGTGTTCGTCGGGGTGTGGGGGGATGTGGAGGGCGAGGGTGTGGTAGGTGTCGGTGGTTTCGATGCCGCATTCGCGGGTGAGGGTGGTGGTGGGGTGTCCGCTGAGGAGGGCGGTGGTGAGGGTGTGGACGGCGGTGTGGTGTTCGGTGACGACGGTTTTGAGTTCGCGGACGTAGGCGGTGGAGACGGTGGTGGTCATGGTGTCGAGGATGTCGATGATGAGGGTGGTGGCGTGGGTGAGGGTGTGGTAGTCGGTGGGGGTGAGGGTGGTGTCGGTGTCGGTGGTGGTGTGGAGGGTGTTGGTGGTGTGGGTGATGACGAGGTCGAATCCGATTTTGACGCCTTCGTGGATGGCGTGGTGGATGGTGTCGATGGGGATGCCTTCGCGGGCCCAGGTGGTGGCGGCGTCGGTGAGGCGTTGGGTGTGGTGGGGGAGGTTGTGGCCGTCGAGGATGGTGATGGCGAGTTCGAGGCAGGTGCGGGTGATGGTGGTGATGTCGCCGTGGAGGGCGTCGCCGGGGAGGGTGGCGCAGGGGGCGATGTGTTCGATGAAGTGGCCGACGATGTGTTGGGAGAGGGTGCGGACGTCTTTGAGGGGTGAGGTGAGGGGGTGTCCGGATATGGTGAGGCCGGCCCGGCCCGGAGTGGCAACAGACATCGGAAAGACTCCTTCTCCATCCCCGTGACGGCGGCGCACAATCCTTCGGCGAACACCGCCTGTGGCCCTAACTTAACTCGCCGGTAACTTGGATGGCCGGTCGCGGCCCGGGATCTGTTCGATCGGGTAACGCCGAGGGCGTCGCATGGTGATTCATAACAAAGTAAGTGTTTCGCGGAGTGCTGTGAACCGTCCCAACCGGTCAGGTGACCAACGGAGCTATGACCCAAAGTTTGCTGGGCGATTCGATCGCGCCGCGCGCCGCACCTACCGTCGGCACTGCACTGACAACACCATCGTCGGCACGTCCCACGGGAGGGGAACACCATGGACGCGGACGGTTCCGGCGACGAACGGGACGGCCCGAGGCCCCGCCCGCGTAGCGCTCCGGACCCGGGCAGGCTGATACAGGTCGGGCTGCAACTGGCGCTGGTGTTGCTGGATGCCTCCGATTCGGCGACCTCCGAGCTGCTGGGCAAACTCGAGCGGGCCGCCGCCGAGTGCGCTCGCAGCGCCGTGCCGATCGATACGGTCCAGCACGCTATCCACGAGAGCATCGCGGTCATGATCGAGCAGTTCCGGGCGGACCCGCACTGGGCGGGCGGAAATATCGACCCGTCCGCGGTGGTGCGCGTCCTCGACGTGCTGACCTCGGCGGTATCCCGCGGCTATCGCAACGAACTGCGGGAGGAGTAGGACCGGGAACGGTGTGCGATCGTGGCGACATGCATCTAGTAGTGGCGAATCGGGGCGAGGTGGCGGTCCGGCTGTTGCGGACCGCGCGGGATCGGGGCTACTCCACGCTGGTCCTGCATACCGGCGAGGAGGCCGCCTCGCTGCCGGTGCGGCTGGCCGACGATGCCGTGCGACTGCCCGGCGAGGGCGCCGCGGCCTACCTCGACAGCACGGCCGTGGTGGCGGCGGCCCGAACGGCCGGACCGGGTGCGCTGGTGCATCCGGGATACGGATTCCTCAGTGAGAGCGCCGATCTGGCGGCGGCTTGCGCCGCGGCGGGCTTGGTCTTCGTGGGACCGGCGCCGGAGGTGCTGCGCGTCTTCGGCGACAAGGTGGCCGCCCGCGCCACCGCCGCGCGGGCCGGAGTGCCGGTACCGGCCGCGACCGCCGCGGGCGCCGGTCCGGCCGAGATCGAAACCCTGCTGGCCGAGCACCCGCGCGGCGTCGTGATCAAGGCCGTGGCCGGTGGCGGTGGTCGCGGGATGCGGGTGGTGCGCACGGCCGCCGAGGTAGAGCAGGCGTACGCGCTGTGCCACGCCGAGGCGACGGCGGGTTTCGGCGACGGGACGCTGTACGCGGAGACGCTGGTGCCCCGTGCCCGCCATATCGAGGTGCAGGTGGTCGCCGACGGCGCGGCCGCCGTCGCACTGGGTGACCGCGATTGCAGCGTGCAGCGCCGTCACCAGAAACTGATCGAGGTGGCGCCGGCGCCGAATCTCGATGCGGCGCTGCGGGATCGGCTGCACCAGGCCGCGGTCCGGATCGCCGAGTCGGTGGGCTGCCGCGGCGTGATCACCGTCGAATTCCTGGTAGACGGCGCGGATGCCTGGTTCCTCGAGGTCAATCCCCGGCTGCAGGTCGAGCACACCGTGACCGAGGAGGTGTTCGGCGTCGATCTGGTCGCGGTACAACTCGACTTGGCGCGCGGGCGCACGCTCGCCGACCTGGCACTGCCCGACCGTCCGCGCGGGTGCGCCGTGCAGGCCCGGGTGAACGCGGAAACCATGACCGCACAAGGCGATCCGATGCCCAGCACCGGCATCGTCGCGCAGTTCGCGGCGCCGTCGGGCCCCGGAGTGCGGGCCGACACCGCGTGTTTCTCCGGGCAGCGGCAGAGCGCGCGCTTCGATTCACTGCTGGTCAAGGTGATCGCTCGCGGCTCGTCGTTCCCGGCGGCCGTGCGGCGGTGCTCCGACGCGCTGACGGAGACGGTGGTCTCGGGGGTCGACACCAATATCGGGATGCTGCGGGCCGTACTCGACTGCCTCGACGAACCGGTCGCCACCTCGTGGTTCGAGGACCATCTAGACGAAATACACGCCCGCGCAGCGGAATACGGCTCGGTGCCAGCGACCGGCACAGTCGCCGGGCCGACCGAATCGACCGTGCTGCTCGCCGAGGAGGAAGCCGTGCGCGCCCCGATGGGCGGCACCGTGATCGCGCTGGCGGAGCCCGGCACGATCCATGCCGCCGGGTCGGAAGTGGCTGTGCTGGAGGCGATGAAGATGCAGCACGTGGTGCGCGCCGAACGCGCGCTGCGGATCCTGCGCCACGCGGTCGAGCCGGGCGCGGTGGTCGACCCGCACGCCGCGCTGCTGACCTGGGCCCCGGCCGAACGCGACGGCGAGGTGAGCGAAAACGGCGCGGTGGACCCGGATTTCGTGCGCGCCGATCTGGCGGAGGTGCGGCGGCGGCACGAGATCGGCCGGGACTCGGCGCGACCGGAGGCGGTCGCCAAGCGGCACCGGCTGGGGCGGCGCACCGCCCGCGAGAACATCGCCGATCTGGTGGACGCCGACAGTTTCATGGAATACGGCGCCCTGACCGTCGCCGCGCAACGGCAGCGCCGCAGCCTGGAGGACCTGATCGAGCGGACGCCCGCCGACGGTCTCGTCGCCGGCGTCGCGACGATCGACGCCGACCGCTTCGGCCCCGAATCCGCTCGCGCCGTGGTGATGTCCTACGACTACACGGTGCTCGCGGGCACCCAGGGCGTGCGCAACCACGCCAAGACCGACCGCATGCTCGCACTCGCCCGTGACCAGCATTTGCCGGTGGTGTTCTTCACCGAGGGCGGTGGTGGCCGGCCCGGCGACACCGACCACGGCGGCATCTCGTGGCTCGATGTCACCACCTTCCGCGCCATGGGTGCGCTGTCCGGCCGGGTGCCGCTCGTCGGCATCGTCTCCGGCCGCTGCTTCGCGGGTAACGCGGCCCTGCTCGGCATGTGCGACGTCGTGATCGCCACGCCCGACGCCAATATCGGGATGGGCGGCCCGGCCATGATCGAGGGCGGCGGGCTCGGGGTGTACGCGCCGGAGGACATCGGCCCGATCGAGGTGCAGCGCCGCAACGGCGTCGTCCACGTGGTTGCCGCCGACGAGGCCGAGGCGGTCGCCACCGCCCGCCGGTACCTGTCGTACTTCCAGGGGCCGGTGTCGGAGTGGGAGGCGCCCGATCCGCGGCTGGCACGGCACGTGGTTCCGGAGAACAGGCTGCGCGCCTTCGATATTCGCGCCGCGATCGCCGCCGTGGCCGATCTGGGATCGGTACTCGAGCTGCGCCGGGACTGGGGCATCGGCATCGTCACCGCGCTGATCCGGGTGGAGGGCCGCCCGTTCGGCGTGATCGCCAACGACTGCCGCCACCTCGGTGGCGCCATCGACGCGCCCGCCGCCGACAAACTCGGCGCCTTTCTGCGGTTGTGCGACGCGCACGATGTGCCCATCGTTTCCCTCTGCGACACACCGGGTTTCATGGTGGGACCGGATGCGGAGAAGGAGGCCACCGTCACCCGCTTCAGCCGGTTGTTCATCGACTCGGCCGCGCTGCGGGTGCCGTTCGGCACGGTCATCGTGCGCAAGGGCTACGGTCTCGGCGCGCAGGCGATGGCGGCCGGATCGTTTCGCGCTCCGCGATTCGTCGTCGCCTGGCCCACGGGCGAGATCGGCGGCATGGGCCTGGAGGGCGCGGTACGCCTGGGGTTCGCCAAGGAACTCGATGCCATCGCGGACCCGGACGAGCGGCGGGCGGCGTTCGAGAACCTGGTCCGGCTCGCCTACGACAGCGGTAAGGCCCTCACCGCCGCGACCGTCGGAGAACTCGACGACGTGATCGATCCCGCCGACACCCGGCGCTGGATCCGGACGTTGCGCTGAGCGGCCGGGGGACTCGAGCGTACGTCCAGTCGGGCAATCCCCTAACGTCCGGCGGTCCTGGATAAATGTTTACATACACCCTGACCAGGCATGTTATTCAGGGTTACATACATCACCCCCTAACCTGCCCGATCGGCCTGGTCTTCCGTGCGCTTCGCGGTATGTTTGCTTGGCGATTGCGCGGTATCGGTACCGGGCAATCGGTGGACACGAGCCGGTTCCCTTCGGCTCGTACTCGTCCGTCCGCGTGCGGACGGACGATCTCGGATAGCCGGCGCCGCCGGTTCGGGTGCCTCGGCACGCGACCGGCGGCGTCGGCGCACGGGACAGCTCCCGAACGGAAATACCAAGCGCTTGTTCGGCTTTCGCGCCCGGCCGCGAGATTCGCCGGGAATGCCGCTTCGGGTGGCGGTGCCGCGCCCGTGCGGTTAAGCTCGTGCCGAGTTTCGAATCCGCCTGTCTACCTGGATGTTTGACCATGTCCGGGGCATGGCGTGCTGGTAAATCTCTCCTTGTGGTCGGGGGCTGGAGTGCGGGAGTTGGCAGTGGCTTCGCCGAGCGTCGATGCCGGTATACGTACCGGTCGTTCCGCCTATGTGGCGCTGGCGGTGAGTGCGGTGGTGACAGGCGGCCTCGCGGTCGCGGCCGTTCTCTCGGCGCCCGCCGATTTCCGTGTTCCCTCGAGTTTCGGCGCTGGTGTCGCCGTTGTCGTCGTGTGCGCCGCGGTCGTCGCTGCCGTGCACTATCGCGAGCGCGCGGCCGCGTACCGCGCCGCGGCCGAACGGGCGGACGAGACCATCGCGGCCGCGAATGCCGAGGCCGCCGCCCGCGTCGCCGCTGCCGAAACCGCGTCCGAAACGTATGCGCGAGAGGTGAAGCGCAGCGAGGCCCGCCGGGCGGCGGCCCTGGCGGCTTTCGCCGGCGCCGCGGGCCGGATGCAGGCCATCAGCACCAGCATGCTGGCGGAACTGCGCGAGATGGAACATCGGCACGGGGATCCGCGGGTGCTCGCCGACCTGCTGCACCTGGATCATCGCACCGCCCAGGCGGGCCGACTGGCCGACAGCATCGCCGTGCTCAGCGGCGCGCGGACCGGTCGGCGCTGGGCCAAACCCATTGCCATGGAATCAATTCTGCGCGGCGCCATGGGCCGGATCGCCGGGTATCAGCGGGTCCGGCTGCGCGCCATCGCCGGTGCGGGGATCGCCGGTCACGCCGCCGAGGGTGTCATGCACGCCGTGGCCGAACTACTGGACAACGCGTGCAACTTCTCCCCGCCCACGACCGAGGTGCACGTGTACGCCGCGGAGGTGCCCGCCGGGGTGGTGATCACCATCGAGGACAGCGGCCTGGTCATGAGCGAGTCCGCACTGCGCCGCGCCGAACGGGCTGTCTCGGGGGCGGACGCCGAAGACCGTGGGGGA
Organism: Nocardia sp. N2S4-5; assembly: GCF_044628355.1. NCBI lineage: Bacteria > Bacillati > Actinomycetota > Actinomycetes > Mycobacteriales > Nocardiaceae > Nocardia > Nocardia sp. N2S4-5. The sequence goes on from NZ_JBIUPM010000001.1 coordinate 34,605, forward strand.
GTGGATCTTTCGTCCCTGAGCGGGACGAGGCTGGGTCTCGCGGTGGTCGGACACCTGGCGCGCAAGCACGGCCTCACGGTGTCGTACCGGCCGTCGGCCATCGGCGGCACGGCGGTGGTGGTGATCGTCCCGCGCGACCTGATCACGCAGGTCGACCGCACGACCGTGACCGGTACTCACGCCGTGGTATCGATGGGCGACGACACCCGCCGCCTGCCGAGCCGACGCCGGGAAGGCGCCCTCGCCGCGCCGCCGCGCGCCGGTAATGCGCTGTCCGCCAACCCATCGGCCGACAGCGTCGCCCCGAATCGCGCACCGACCGCCGAGCCATCGCCCGGCAGAGGGGCAATGACCGGTGGGTTGACCGGCAGCCGATCGCCCGAAGGCAACCGGCTGCCCAAGCGCCGCCGGGGTGACACCCTGGCGTCGGCCCATCCGGGGGGCCTGCCGAATCCGGGTATTCCGGCGAATCCGGCCGGGCCGAGCCGGGAGGCAGCGTCGCCGCCCGCGAAATCGTCCGCACTGGGCGCCTTCCAACGCGCCCTGTCCGGCCGCGACACCGTGACCGGAACCCCTTCTGCCGCAGTGGAGAACGATCTATGACAACGTCCGCCCCCGCACAGCTGGGCTGGTTGCTCGAACAGCTGCTGACCCGCACCCCGCAGACCCGGCACGCCCTGCTGCTGTCCAGCGATGGGCTGAAGATCTGCCATTCCCCGGAGTTGTCGGCCGACAAGGCCGATCAGCTCGCCGCCATCGCCGCCGGAATCCAGAGCCTCTCGCACGGCGCATCCGCCGAATTCGGTTCCGGCCGTGCCGGTGTGCGGCAGTCGATGACCGAGTTCTACGGTGGCATTCTGTTCATCGTCGAGGCCGGTATGGGCGCGCACGTCGCGGTCGTCGCGGCCGAGGACGCCGACGCCGGCCTGGTCGGCCACAATATGCGCGAGCTGGTGGAGCAGGTCGGGGAGTATCTGGCGGCCGCCCCGCGCGACCGGGGTGTGCCGTGACCACCTCGATTCGAGACGAGGATCCGGACCGCCTCTACACGCTGACCGGAGGCCGCAGCAAGCCCGACTCCGAGGCGTTCGATCTGGTGACTCTGGTTGTGAGCGAATGCGATCCGGCGCCCGGCATGCAGTCGGAGCTGGCCGCGATCCTGGACCTGTGCCGGGCCCCGACCGCCGTGGTCGAGATCGCGGCGGAGCTGCGGCTGCCGGTCGGCATCGCCACGATCCTGCTCGCGGACCTGCTGGCCGCGGGAAAGATCACGGTGCGACACCCCCCGCCCGCCGCCGACCTGCCCGGCACCTGGGCCTCGGTCACCGACGCCGCCACCCTGGAGAAGGTACTCGTTGGACTTCGTAAGCTTTGATCCGTCACCGGCTCGGGCCGACGCGCCGCTCAGCGGCTCCGCGCGGCACGGCCTCAAGATCGTCGTCGTCGGCGGTTTCGGCGTCGGGAAGACGACGCTGGTGCGCTCGGTCAGCGAGATCCGCCCGCTCAACACCGAGGCGGCGATGACGGATGCCGGTGTGGGCGTGGATGTTCCGATCGGCGTGCCGGGCAAGACGACCACCACGGTCGCCTTCGACTTCGGCCGCATCACCCTGGACGACGAGCACGTGCTGTACCTGTTCGGCGCGCCCGGCCAGGAGCGGTTCTGGTTCCTGTGGGACCGCCTGTTCGCCGGGTCGCTGGGCGCGGTGGTGCTGGTCGACCCGCGGCGCATCGCCGACTGCTGGTACGCCGTCGACCGGCTGGAGCACCAGGGCACGCGATTCGTGGTGGCCTGCAACGACTTCGGCATCGAATCGTTCCATCTGGACGAGGTCCGCGACGCGCTGGACCTGGACCCGCACGTGCCCTTGCTGAGCTGCGACGCGCGCTCCCGCGAATCGTCCAAGCGCGTGCTGATCTCGCTGGTCGAACACCTCCACGCCGCCGCCCGCACCCCGGAGACCGCGTCATGACCGTGCCCGAACTCGAAACGGGCGCCACCGGCTGCCCGATCCGCACCGAATCCGCGCTGGTGCCGCTGAGCGGCCCGCGCTTCCACACCGACCCGCACCGGCTCTACACCGAGATGCGCAGCGATCACGGGCCGGTGGTGGCGGTCGAGCTGACCGGTGGCATCCCGGCCTGGCTGGTGATCGGCTACCGCGAACTGCATCAGGTGACCAGCGATCCGGAGCTGTTCCCCCGCGACGTCGGGCTGTGGAACCAGTGGCCGCATATCCCGGCGGACTGGCCGCTGCTGCCGATGGTGGGGCAGCCCATGCCGTCGATCTACTTCACCGCCGGCGCCGAGCATCGCCGCCACGTCGAGATGGTGGAACCCGCGCTGGAGACGGTCGACCCGTTCGAATTGCGCCGCACCTGTGAGGATTTGGCCGACCGGCTGATCGACGCCTTCTGCGGGCGCGGCGAGGCCGACCTGATGGCCGAGTTCGCCGAACTGCTGCCGGCGCTCGCGCTCGCGCGGGTGCTGGGCATTCCGGACGCGGAGGCGCCGGAGCTGGCGTGGACGATGAAGACGCTGGCCGACGGAGGCGCCGAGGCGCAGACGGCCTATCAGCGTTTCCACGAGCTGATGCGGCGACTGGTGGCGCTCAAGCACGAGCACCCCGGTCCCGATCTGGTGTCGGTGATGCTGCGGTCGCCCGAGCCGTTCACCGACGAGGAGTACGCACTCGACCTGCAGGCCATCATCGCCGCCGGGCATCTGCCCAGCGCGGACTGGCTGGTGAACTCGCTGCGGCTGATGCTCACCGACGAGCGTTTCGCGGCGGCCTTCGGTGGCGGTCGGCGCAGCGTGGGGCAGGCGATGAACGAGGCGCTGTGGGAGGACACGCCCACCCAGATCCTCGCCGGGCGCTGGGCCGCGCGCGATACCCGGCTGGCGGACAAGGTGATCCATCGCGGCGACATGCTGCTGCTGGGCCTGGCCGCCGCCAATGCCGACCCGCACGTGCGTCAGCACGTCGCCGACACCGAGCCCGCGCACTCGGGTAACAGCGCGCACTTCGCGTTCAGTCACGGTGAGTACCGCTGCCCGTTCCCGGCGCAGCAGATCGCCGAGATCATCGCCCGGACCGGCATCGAGGTGCTGCTGGATCGGCTGCCCGACATCGATCTGGCGGTGCCGGTGGGCAGCCTGGTGCGCCGCCCGTCGCCCTTCCTGCGCGGAATGACTTCTCTCCCAGTCCGTTTCACTCCCGTTCGTGCGGTCGGAGGTTTGTCGTGAGCGCACAGTGTCCCTTGGTTGTCGACCCGATGATCGGCGATCTGGCCGGAGAAACCGCCAGGCTGCGGGCGGCCGGTCCGGTCACCCGTCTCGAATTGCTCGGCGTGCCCGCGTGGACGGTCACCGATCATGCCCTCGCCCGGCAACTGCTGGTCGATCCGCGGCTGGTCAAGGACATCGGCGCGTGGTCGCTGTGGTCGTCCGGGGTGGTGACCCGGCAGTGGCCGCTGATCGGCATGATCGACGCCGGGCGGTCCATGTTCACCGTCGACGGCGCCGAACACCGCCGATTACGCATCAAGACCACGCAGGCCCTGACGCCGCGACGACTACAAGCGTTGCGGCCCAAGATCGAACGGTTCACCACCGAACTGCTCGACGACCTCGCGGCCGCCGCCGGCGACGAACCCGTGGATCTCAAGGCCGTGTTCGCCTACCCGCTGCCGATGCGGGTGATCAGCGAACTGATGGGGGTGCCGCGCTCGGACCATCCGATGCTGCTGGACGCCTACAAGAAATTCTTCTCCCTGCTGACCCCGCAGGACGAGCGGTTGCGGCTGATCGAGGACCTGGACGTCTACTACTACGACATGGTCCGCAAGAAAACCGCCGACCCCACCGACGATCTCACCACCGCGCTGATCCAGGCCGACGAGGGCGGCGAGCCGCTGACCGAGGAGGAAGTGGTCGGCAATCTGAAGGCCCTGGTGGCCGCCGGGCACGAGACGACGGTCAGCCTCATCCTCACCACCGTGCGAGCTCTGCTGACCCACCCGGACCAGTTCGACAAGGTCCGCAGCGGTGACATCGAGTGGAAGCAGGCGATCGAGGAGACGCTGCGCTGGGACGGCCCGGTGATCCACCTGCTCATGCGATTCGCCACCGAGGACATCGCCGTCGGCGACGTGGTCATCGAGAAGGGCGAGGGCGTGGTGATGTCGTACCGCGCGATCGGCCGCGACACCGCCGTGCACGGCCTCGACGCCGACGAATTCGATCTGACCAGGCCCACGGCCGGACGCCACATCTCCTTCGGCTACGGCCCGCACGTGTGCCCGGGCGCCGCGCTCGCCCGGCTGGAGGCCGCGATCGCGCTGCCTGCCCTGTTCGATCGCTTCCCCGCCTTGCGTCTCGCCGGGCCGGTCGAACAGATCCGCAATCTGCCGGTGCTGACGCAGAACGATCTCGCGGGATTTCCCGTGCGGTTGGGCTGACCCGGGATTCGTGCCGTGATGCGGGCCGGTTGCCATGACAGACTGGTGCCCGTGAGCGAGCTGGTGAGCGAATTATCGACACGAGAGACCGCGCGCGGCGCGGCGGCGGAGTCGCCGGGTGAGGCCGGACGCGGGTGTGCGGCACGGCCCGGCGCGGGGGAGGCGGCGCGGTGAGCGAGGAGACGAATCCGCCTGCGGCGCAGAGCGATTCGGGTAAGTCACTGCCCGATCGGGGGATGGTGATCGGCACCGGGCTGCTCTGGCTGGCGAAGTGGTCGGTGTGCATCGTGGCGGTCGCGGCGGGGGCCTGGGTGCTGGCCTATCTCGTCGCCAAGCTGTGGGTGGTGGTGCTGCCGGTGCTGCTGGCGCTGGTCGTCGCGACTGTGCTGTGGCCGCCGACCCGCTGGCTCACCCGCCATCGCTTCCCGCCGGCCGCGGCGGCCGCGACCTCGGTACTCGGCTTTCTCGCGTTGTTCTCCGGAATCATCGCGCTGATCGTGCCGTCGGTGGTGGACCAGGCGCCGGAGCTGGCCGATCGGTCCAGCGCCGGTATCCACCAGGTGCAGGACTGGTTACAGGGCCCGCCGCTGAACATCCGGCAGGAGCAGCTGGATTCGGCGGTGGACGCGATCGTGAGCCGGCTGCAATCCAGCTCCGAGCGGATCGCGTCGGGCGTCTTCAGCGGGGTGAGTACGGCCACCTCGACGGTGGTCACGCTGTTCCTGGTACTGATCCTGACCTTCTTCTTCGTCAAGGACGGGCCGCGGTTCCTGCCGTGGCTGCACGCGCTGCTGGGAAGCCGGGGCGGCCGCCATTTCGAGGAGGTGCTGAACCGGGTCTGGGTCACGCTGGGCGGATTCATCCGGACTCAGGCGCTGGTCAGTCTGATCGATGCGGTCTTCATCGGGGCAGGTCTGGTCATCCTGCACGTGCCGCTGGCGCTGGTGCTGGCGGTGATCACCTTCATCGGTGGTTTCGTGCCGATGGTCGGCGCGTTCGTCGCCGGGGCGCTGGCGGTGCTGGTCGCGTTGGTGGCCAACGGTTTCACCACGGCCCTGATCGTGCTCGGCATCATCATCGCGGTCCAGCAGATCGAGGGCAACGTGCTGCAGCCGGTGCTGCAGAGCCGCAGCATGAAGCTGCACGCGGTCATCGTGCTGCTCGCCGTCACCGCCGGTGGTTCGATCTTCGGGATCGTCGGCGCCTTTCTCGCGGTGCCGGTCGCCGCCGTGGTGGCCGTGGTGATCCGCTACGTCGGTGAGCAGATCGACCTGCTGACCACGCCGCCGCCCGGGGAGGAACCGAACAAGATCGTGCCGAGTTCGGAGTGAAAATCCCACCTGTACAGCCGATTCCGGTATTCGTGGCCGCCGCGAGCCTTACACTCGCGGCGTGACCATTCCGAGCGAATCCATCGGCAGCATCCCCCGACCCGCCGACCTGCTCGACGCGCTGGCGGCGTACCGATCCGGCGACCTGGACGCCGCGGCCCTTGCCGAACGGCAGCGGCGTGCGGTCGCCGACACCATCGACACCCTGGTCGCCCTCGGCTCCCCGGTGGTGACCGACGGCGAGCAGGCCAAACCCAGCTTCGCCACCTATCCGATCGCGGACCTGCCCGGCCTGGCGCCCGACGGCGTGGTGATCCCGTTCGCCGACGGGCATCAGCGGCAGCTGCCCCGGCTCACCGCCGGCCCGTTCCGCTATCAGGTCTACGCCGAGAGTTATCTGCGTGCCGCACAACAACATTCGCCGGTCCCGGTGAAGCAGGCGGTGATCGCGCCGTCCGCGCTGAGCCTGCTCTATCCCGCCGACGGCATCGACGGCTACCCGCGCGAGGCGTTCCTGGCGGACCTGGCCGACGAGGCCGAGCGGGATATCCGCGGCTGCCTCGACGCGGGTGCGCACCGGGTGCAGCTGGACTTCACCGAGGGGCGGCTGTCGTTGAAGCTGGACCCCAGCGGCGGCGTGCTCGACAGCTTCATCGAGCTGAACAACACTGTGCTGCAACGCTTCTCGGAAGCAGAGCGGGCCCGCATCGGTGTGCACACCTGCCCCGGCGGTGATCAGGACTCCACCCACAGTCTCGATGTCGACTATCCGGCCCTGCTGCCGAAGCTGTTGCAGTTGCGGGCCGGAGCGTTCTACGTGCAACTGGCCAGCGAGCCGGACCCGGACAAGGTGCTCGGCGTCATCGCCGAGTACCTGCCCGCCGGTGCCACCGTCTTCGTGGGCGTCACCGACCCGATCGATCCGCGAGTGGAGACCGCGGAGCAGGTCCGCGACCGGGTGCTGAACGCCGCGCGCTACCTGCCGGTGGATCGGCTGGGCACCTGCGACGACTGCGGTTTCGCGCCGTTCGCCGACGACATCTCCACCTCCCGCGAGACCGCGTTCGCGAAGATCCGCGCTCGCCTCGAGGGCACCGCGCTGGCGGCCGGGCAACTGGGCGTCTGATCGGCGGTTGTCGCCACCCTCACCGGGCGCGGTGCGCGGTAAGGGTGGCGGCGTAGCGGCTGAGCCGGTCCGGTCGCAGGTCGTCGCGGCCGACGCCGGGGTCGCCGTATCGGAAGATGCCGTCGTGGGCGAGGGCGGGCAGGCGGGGTTCGTCGAGCGTGTCGGCGGCGAAACGGTAGAGCTGTGGCAGTTTCGGGAGGATCAGGCCGTAATCGATGGTGCGGGCCGCTCGCCCCTCCAGTGCCAGGATGTCCCGGATCGTGGTGTCGTGCAAGGGATATCGTTCGGGGAATACGTTGCGCAGATCCAGGAACATGCGCACGGCGCCGCGGCGCGGATCGGCGATATGCCGGGCCGCGCGCCCGAGCCTGCCCAGCGCCAGCGCGGGCCGCTCGGCGAGGGCCTGGGTGAACAGGACCCGCACGAGCGTCACGTTCATCATGAAGCGTTCGGCCGGTAGCTCGTCGGTGGCCAGCGCTTCGTTGTCCAGGTAGCCGGTGACGACGCTGCGATTGTGGGCCCGATACCAGGTGGTGGGGGAGGGCGCGGTGAGGAATTCGATCCAGCCCCGCACCGCCGGGGCCGTCGCCTCGGCGCCCGCGTCCCAGAGCAGTCGGGCGGTCAGCTTGTCGCGCAGCAGCCGATCGTTGATCGCCCGCCACCACGGGCTGCCGGATGTCGGATGCAGGACGCCGCGCCCCAACTCCCAGCGCAGGAAGGTCAATTCGGCTCGCTGATAATCCGGAACCCGATCCGGGTAGAACTCCGCGGCCAGCCGCAGCCGATCTTCCGGCCGCAGATGGGCATTCGCGACCCGCGCGGCCGCGTGCCCGGTGGCCTGGTCGAGATCCATTGCCGCATACTCTACCGCCGCCCCGCGTCCCGCCCCGCGCACGGCGCGAGACTCGGTTGGCAGCGCGGACTCGGTTGGCGGGCGCGGACTCGGCTGGCGGTGCGGGGCTCGCTTGGCGGGCGGGCGCGGACTCGGTTGGCGGCGCGGGACTCAGAGGGAGTGGACACGGTCCTTCACGGGGCGGAGGGGGGTGGTTTCCTCGGGGAGGATTTCGGGAGGTGCGGGAGGGTGGGCCTTGTTGCGCCGCAACCAGGTCGGGGCCCACCAGCAGGCTTCGCCGAGCAGTTTCATGGTGGCGGGTACGAGCAGGACGCGGAGGATGGTGGCGTCGATGAACAGCGCCGCCACCATGCCGACCGCGATGTACTGCATCATCACCAGGTCCGAGAGGGCGAAGGCGCCCGTCACCACGAGCAGGATCAGCGCCGCCGCGGTGATGATCCGGCCGGTGCCGGCGACACCGGTGCGGATCGCCTCGGTGGTCGACGCGCCCGCCGCGCGCGCCTCGACGATGCGGGCCAGCAGGAAGATCTCGTAGTCGGTGGACAGCCCGTAGATGACCGAGATGATCAGCACCAGCACCAGCGACATGATCGGCTGTGGCGTGAAGCCCAGCAGCCCGGCGCCGTGCCCTTCGACGAAGATCCAGGTCAGAATGCCGAGGGTGGACCCGAGACCGAGCAGATTCAGCAGGCCCGCCTTCAGCGGCAGTACCAGGGAGCCGAAGGTCAGGAACATCAGGACGGTGGTGGCCAGGAAGACCAGCGCCACCATCAGCGGCATGCGGGCCAGCAGCGCGTCGACGCTGTCCTTCTCCACGGCCGGTTGCCCGCCGACCATCAGCTCGGTGCCGCTCGGCAGCGGCATGGACCGCAGATAGTCGATGGTCGCGTCGGCGTCGGCGTCCGCGGCGAGCACGGTGTTGGTGGTGAAGACACTGGACTGCGCCGGACGCTGCAGCAGCGCGGGGAACGGCGCGGCCAGCCCCGGCGCCCGATTCGCCTGTGCCAGTACCGTTTCGACGTTGCGGGTGTCGTAGGTGATCAGGACCAGGTCGACGGGATCGATCTGGCGTAGCGGGAAGATCTCGTCGAAGTGCTGCTGCGCGAGCCGGGTCGGGTGTTCCGGCGGCAGGAACCGTTCGCTGATGGTGCCGAAGGTGACGTTCGCGACCGGCGCGATGAGCAGCAGCAGCGCCGCGCACACCGGAATCGCCACGGCCAGTGGTCTTTTCATCACCTGTCCGGCGATCCGGCCCCAGATGTTGCCGTCCCGCACCGCATCCGGGGGACCCACCGTGCGGAATCGGTCGAAGCCCAGCCAGTCCACGCGGCGGCCGAGCACGGCGAGCAGCGCCGGCAGTACGGTGACGGCGGTGAGCGCCGCCAGCGCCACGGTGACCATCGAACCGTAGGCGAACGAGCGCAGGAAACCCTGCGGGAACAACAGGATTCCCGCCGCCGCGGAGATGACGATGGTCGCCGAGAAGATCACGGTGCGCCCCGCGGTCGACACGCTGCGCCGCACCGCGTCCGGGACATCGCGCCCGGCGGCGAGTTCCTCGCGGAAGCGGCTGACGATGAACAGTCCGTAGTCGATCGCGAGCCCCAGCCCGATCATCGAAACGACGGGGGAGACAAACGAATTCACTTCCGTCACGGTGGTGAGCAGGCGAATGATGCCCCACGCCGCGCCCACCGTCAGGCCGCCCACGATCAGCGGCAGTGCGGCCGCCACCACGCCGCCGAACACGAAGAACAACAGCACCGCCACGGCCGGGATCGCGAACAGCTCCATCCGCTGCTGGTCGTGGGTCATGGTGTCGTTGAGCGCGCCCGCGACCGCCTGACCGCCCGCCACTTCCATCCGCACGCCGGGAATGTCGAAGGAAGACTTCACTTTCCGGAAGTTGCGCATCGTCTCGGTATCGTTGCCGCCGCTGATGGCGACGGAAGCGAACGCGTGCTGCTTGTCCGCCGAGCCGAACAGGTCCGGCAGCGTCATCCCGGTATCGGTGGGCCAGTACGCCCCGTTGATCCTGGCGATCTCGGCGGGATGGCGCTGCGGCAGGCTGTTCAAACTCTCCACGACCGTGCGCGCGAATGCCGGATCATCGATGGTGGCGCCCTCGGGAGCGTGGTACAGCAGGATCACGTCGGCGCTGTGATCATGGCCGAAGACCTGGTCCTTCACCCGCGCGGCCTGCGCCGACTCCGAGGTCGGGTCGTCCCAGCCGCTGGAACTGAGATGGTCGCCCAGCCCGAGACCGTAGGCGCCGAGCGCGAGCAGGCCGAGCACGGTCACGCCGATCACCGTGAAGCGCCGCCGTACCACGATTTCTGCCCAGTGCGCGAACTCGGCGAACAATCCGGCTCCCAACCTCCTCGTACGGTTCCAGGGACAAACCATAGGGCCGGAGCGGCGGCGCGTGGACGATCACAATCCCGCGTTAGGTCAGATCACAGTAGCGGACAAGCGGTTTCGTCGAGTTCTACAGAGATCGCGCGGGAGGCGCGCCGACTCCGGCGACCGTCGTACATGCTGGGGCCGATCAGGTCGGCGGTGACGACCTATACAGCGTATCGCCCTGAGGAAAGGCGATCACAAACACCCCGAATCCGGGAGGATGTGCGTGTCGGATATAGCAATTGTGGGAATCGGCTGTCGGTTCGCGGGCGGGATCGACTCGCCCGGCACCTTCTGGGACTTCGTTGTCGAGAAGCGTGACGGCGTCGTCGACATTCCCGCGGACCGGTGGGACTACCGGCGCTACTACGATCCGGAGCCCCGTACGCCGGGCCGCGCCTACACCAAACGCGGTGCGTTCATGACGGTCGACCCGTGGGAGTTCGACCCCGATTTCTTCGGTATCTCGCCGCGCGAGGCCACGGTGCTGGATCCGCAGCAGCGGTTGATGCTCGAGGTGACCTGGGAGGCCCTCGACGACGCCGGGATCGCGGGCCGCGCGGCCGGCGGTTCGGTGGGCGTCTATGTCGGTGGCTTCGTGGTCGACCAGTCGGTCATCGGCGTGGTGGGTCCGGCGCTGTTCCACACCGACATGCACACGCCGGCGAGCGCGTCCTACACCATGCTGTCGAACCGGATCGCGTACGCGCTGAACCTGGTCGGTCCCGCGATCACCGTCGACACCGCGTGCTCGTCGTCGCTGGTGTCGTTCCACCTGGCCTGCCAGGGGCTCGAGAACGGTGACTGCGATGTGGCGCTCGCGGGCGGCGTGAACGTCATGCTGCAGCCGGAGACCTTCGTGCTGATGTGCAAGGGCAGCTTCCTGGCCGCGGACGGCCGCTGCAAGTCCTTCGATGCCGCCGCCGACGGCTACGGCCGCGGCGAGGGCGCCGGCATGGTGGTGCTGAAGAAGCTCGACGCCGCGGTGCGCGACGGGGACCGCATCTACGCGGTGGTCAAGGGCACCGGCTCCAACCAGGACGGGCGCACCACGGCGATCACCGTCCCGAACGTCGATTCGCAGGCCGCTCTCGCCCAGGCCGTGTGCGACCGGTCCGGACTGACACCGGACTCGATCACCTACCTCGAGGCGCACGGCACCGGCACCCTGGTCGGTGACCCGGTGGAGTTGCGCGCGCTGGGCCGGGTCTTCGGCGCGCCGGCCGGTCGCAGCGGCACCGTCGGCGTCGGCTCGGTGAAGGCGACGATCGGGCACACCGAGGCCGCCGCCGGTGTCGCCAGCGTGATCAAGGCCGCGCTGGCGATCCATCACCGCACACTGCCGCCGCAGGGCTGGCTCGACAAGCCCAACCCGGACATCCCGTTCGACGAACTGGGCCTGCACATCCAGACCGAGGCCCAGCCGCTGGCTCCCGGCGGGCCGGAAATGACGGTGGCGGTCAACGGTTTCGGGTACGGCGGCACCAACGCGCACGCCATCCTGCAGGAGTACCGCGCCGAACCCGCCGCCGCCCCGGCCGCCGCGCCGCGCCGCCACTACGGCATCCTGCCCATCTCGGGCCGCAGCACCGGCGCCGCGCGCGCCCTGGCGGGTCGCTTCGCCGATCTGATCAGCGCGGGCACCGATCCCGAGCATCTCGCCGAGGCGGCGTGGACCCGGATGGCGCATCATCACTTCCGCACCGGTGTGCTCGTCGGGGACACCGACGACCTGGTGCACGACCTGCGCGAGTACGCGAACGGCGAGGGCCGCGACGCGTCGCGCACGATCGTCTCCCGCGCCGCCGAGCCCGTGTTCGTGTTCTCCGGCATGGGGCCGCAGCGGTGGGATATGGGCCGCGAATTGCTCACGGCCGGAGGCATTTTCGCCGAGACCGCGAAGGAGATCGACCGCGAGTTCCAGGCGCTGGCGGGCTGGTCGATCATCGAGGAACTGCTGCGGCCGGAGGAAGAGTCGCGGGTGACCACCACCGCGGTCGCGCAACCGGCCAACTTCCTGGTGCAGGTGGGTCTGGTCCGCGAGCTGGAGCAGTACGGCATCAAGCCCGCCGCCATCGTGGGCCACAGCGTCGGCGAGGTGTCGGCGGCGTACGTGAGCGGGATGCTCTCGCTGTCCGACGCCGTGCTGGTCGCCTACCACCGGGCCCGGCTGCAGGCCGCCACCGCCGGGACCGGCGGCATGCTCGCGGTCGGCCTCGCACCGGATCAGGCGCGCGACCTGGTCGACGGCGATCCGCGCGTGGACGTCGCGGCGATCAACAGCGCCAGTGGCGTCACGCTCTCCGGCGACGAGGAGCGTCTGGACGAGATCGCCGAAAAGCTCACTCAGGACGGAGTTTTCGCGCGCCGGCTGAAGGTAGAGGTGCCTTACCACAGCCGGTTGATGGATCCGATCCTCGACGAACTGCGCACGGCGCTGGCCGAACTGTCCCCGCGCATCCCGACCGTGCCGCTGTACTCGACGGTGACGGGCGGAAAGGTCACCGAGGGCGACTGGGACGGCGACTACTGGTGCGCGAACGTGCGGCAGCCGGTGCGGTTCGCCGCGGCGATCACCGAGTTGCTCGGCGCGGGCAGCCGAGTGTTCCTGGAGATCGGCCCGCATCCGGTGCTGTCGGGCAATGTGCGCGAGGCGCTGTTGAACGCCGACGTCACCGGCACCACGGTGCCGACGCTGGAACGCGACCGGCCCGATTCGGAGAGCCTGCGCCGCAGCCTCATCGGCCTGCACGCCGCCGGTGTGCTCGATCGCGACTTCCTGTTCCCGCCGGAGCGCCCGGCCACCCCGCACGTGCCGGTGCCGCGCTATCCGTGGCAGCGGACCCGGCTGCACGCGCCGCTGCCACTGTTCGAGCAGGCGCGGCTGGGCTCGCCCGGCACCTACGCCATGCTCGGCGACCCGGATGTCGAAGGCCGCCCGAACTGGCTGCTGCAGGTCGGCTCCGAACTGCTGCCCTGGCTGGAGGATCACGTCGTCAACGGGGTCCGCATCATGCCGGGCGCGGGCTACCTGGACGCCGCGCTCAGCGCCGCGGCGACCCAGATCGGCGCGAAACGCGTTGCGGTGGAACAGGTCCGGTTCGTCGCGCCGCTGATCATGGGCGCGCCCGACGTGCCGCTGATGTCGATCACGGTGGAGGAGGCCAGCAGCCGGTTCATGATCCGGTCGCGCAGCGCGACCGGCACGGCGTGGACCGTGCACGCGACCGGGCGGGCCCTGACCGGCAGCCACGAGCCGATCAAGGCCGCGGTGCCGACCATCGATGTCGGGATCGACGTCGATCCGGAGATGTTCTACTCCGGCCTGGCCGCGGCGGGCCTGCAGTACGGCCCGACCTTCCGGCGGGTGACGTCGGTGCGGGTCGGCAGGGACATGGTGCTCGCGACGGTGGACGGCGCCATCGCCGCCGACTCCGGGCATCTCGCGCATCCCGCGGTGGTCGACGCGGCGATGCAGAGCGCGGCGCTGCTGTTCGCCGACGAGCGCATCGACGAGGGCGTCATGGTGCCCGTCGGGGTGGCGGCGGTGCGGTTGCTCGCCGAACTGCCCGAACGGATCACCGTGGTCGCGCGGCGTAGCACGCACGCTCGGTTGCGCGCCGACGTCGACCTGCTCGACGACGAGCAGAACCTGGTGATGCGCCTGACCGGATTGCAGATCGGCGCGCTGAAACCCGGTGACACCCCGCTGCACCGGATGTCCGACTTCTACTACACCGACACCATGGAGCAGCGCGATCCGATCGACCCGGCCGCGCTGCGCGAAGCCGGAACGGCCAGCACCGTCGTCGTGGCGCTCGGAAACAGCGGGCGCGCGGGCGAACTCGCGGCCGCGATCCCGGGATCCCGCTTGTACGTGGTGGATTCGGCCGACCCGGATCTGGAGACCGGGCTGGTGGCGAATCTGGCGGCCGCCAAGGCCGACGACACCCAGCGAGTGCACGTGTGCGTCGTCGCCGCGGGCACCGAGTCGCCGGACGATCTGGGCGACCTGAGCGCGCTGTGGACCTTCAAGCGCATCGCGGTCGCCGTGGACGAATTCGCCAACCCGCCCGTGGAGGGCGAATCGCCGCAGAGCGTGTTCGGCGACGGCGCCGTGCACGTCACCCTGGTGACCGAGCGGGCGTTCACCCTGCCGGAGAGCGCGGTCGCGCCCGACCCCGCGCAATCCGCGCTGGCCGGCGCGCGCCGGGTGCTGCTCAACGAGCAGACGCCGCTGCGGTGGCGCCTGATCGACATCGACCCCGGTACCTCGATCGCGGACCTGGTCACGGAATTGGCTGTGCCGGGCGCGTTCTCGCACGACAACGCCGACGAGGTGCTGTTGCGCGACGGCGTGCGCTGGGCCCCGGTGGTCACCCGGCCGCTGCCGGACCGGATGGCCGAACTCGACACCGACGCCCCGCTGACCGACCCCGAGGCCAACTTCACCCTGGAGTTGCCGCGCACCCGTCTGCTGTCCGCGCTGGCCTGGCGCGAATGCCCGCGCCCGGCGCCCGGACCCGCCGAGATCGAGGTCCGGATGCAGGTCATCGGGCTGAACTACAAGGATCCGCTGAAGGTCATCGGCCTGCTCGGCGAACGCGAGCTGGCGCCGACCTACTTCGGCACGGTGCCCGGCATGGAGGGCGTCGGCACCGTGGTGCGGGTCGGCGCCGAGGTCGACCACGTCGCGCCGGGCGATCTGGTGGCGGTCGCCGCCAAGGGCATGATGCGCCGCTTCGCGCTCATCCCGAAGGAACTGGTCGTCGTGCTGCCGCCCGACGCCGATCCCGGCTACTGCACCAGCACCATTGCGTTCGGCACCGCCGAGTACGGCCTGCTCGACCTGGCCCGCCTGGAGCCCGGCGAGACCGTGCTGATCCACGGCGCGGCCGGGGGTGTCGGCACGGCGGCCATCCAGGTGGCCAAGGCGCGCGGGGCACGCATCATCGGCACCGCGAGCACCGACGAGCGCCGCGCACACGTGCTGTCACTGGGCGCCGACTACGCGCTGAACTCGCGCTCGCTCAACTTCGTCGACGATGTGCTCGAACTGACCGGCGGCGCGGGTGTGGAGGTCGTGCTCAGCAGCGCTCCCGGCGAGATCCTGCGGCAGAACTTCAACGCCGTCGCGGAATTCGGGCGCATCGTGGAGGTCGGTAAGGCCGACATCTACACCGGCGGCCTGCTGGAGCTTTCCAACTTCGACAAGAACGTGGCCTACTTCTCGATGGACCTGGACCGCCTGGTCGCGGTGCGACCGCAGCGGCTGGCGAACCTGCTGGAACGGGTGTACGAGAAGGTGACCGACGGCACCTACAAGCCGCTGCCGTACCGGATGTTCGAGACCGAGGAGGTGGGCAGGGCCTTCGAGGAGACCATCCGCTCGACCGGTCTGACCCGGATCGCGTTGCGGATCGACTCCCCGGAACCGCCCGTGCGGCCGTACCTGCCGGATGTCGAGATCCGTGGCGACGCAACCTATCTCGTCACCGGTGGCTTCGGTGGCTTCGGCCTCGCGACCGGCCGCTGGCTGACCCTGCGGGGTGCGCGCCGACTGGTGCTGCTGGGCCGCAGCGGCGCCACCACCGAGGAGGCGCGGCGGCAGCTCGAGGCCTGGCGCACCGTCGGCGTCGAGGTCGTCGAGGAACGGGTGGACGTGACCGACCGCGAGGCGGTCGCGGCGATGGTGGCCCGGGTGCACAGCGAGGAGCGTCCGCTGCGCGGGGTGTTCCACGCCGCGGGCGCGGTGGCCGACAGCCGCATCAGCAAGCTGGAACACGAGCAGCTGGCCAAGGTGTACCTGCCGAAGGTGCACGGCGCCGAGATCGTTCACGACGCGATCGAGGCGGCGGGCATCGAGCTGGACATGTTCGTGCTCTGCTCCTCCGGCGGCTCCATGTACGGCATCTACGGCCAGTTCAGCTACTGCGCGGCCAATGTCGCGGTGGAGCAGCTGGCCGAGCGGTGGTCGCGGGCGGGGGAGCGGGCGCTGTGCATCGGCTGGGGTCACCTGTCCGGTGCGACGGGCGGCATGGCCGCCGACGAGACGGCCTTGAAGTACCTCGATCTGGTCGGGTTCGGCCCGATCGACATGTCCGACGCCACCGCGTACATGGAGCAGACGCTGCGGCTCGGGGCGACCCGGGCGGCGATCATCCCGACCGATTGGGGCAAGCTCACCGGCACGTTCCCGCAGCTGGCCCGGACCGGCCGGACCATCGCGCTGGCACAGGCCTCCGCCAAGGACACCTCCGAACTGGCCCAGCTGCACGCCGAACTGGCCGCGATGGAGGAGACCAAGCGCGGTCCGTTCGTGGCGCGCAAGATGGCCGAGGAGTTGGCCGTGGTCATGGGCGTGCCGGTGGATTCCATCGACATGACCGTGCCGGTGCCCGAACTGGGTCTGGACTCGCTGATGGCGGTGGAACTGGGCGCCCGGGTCACCAAGACCCTCGGCATCGACCTGATGTCGCTGCAGATGGGCCGGTCGTTCAGCCTGGAACAGGCCGGTCCGAAGGTCGCCGAGCTGATCCTCGCGCACGACCCAGGCCAGGCGCAGGCGGTGCCGGACGTGTCGGGGATCGCCGCGGCGGCCGCGGCCGAGGGATCGGCGGGCAACGGATCCGGCACGAACGGATCCGGCGCCAACGGGTCGAACGGCAACGGGGCCAACGGCACCGGGCCGGAAGGCAATGGCGCCGCCCGCGACGCCGTCGTCGCCACGACGGTCGGCTGAGGACCGGTTACCCCACACCGTCCGCAGTATCGAGAAATAGAGGTTTCGCCGTGGTCAATTTCGGGCTGATCGACGAATGGGAGCCCGCGCCCGGTCGACTGGTCAGCTGGGTGGCCGCACCGGATTCGGTGGACCGGGCCAAGCGGGCGCCGGTCCACCCGGTCCCCCCGTCCCACCAGCAGGAACAGTACCTACTCCTGGCCGATCGGCACGCCGCCGCGGACTTCCGGTTCTCCGGCCTGTGCCTGGTGACCGCCGAGATCCCCGCGGCGGACCTGGATCTGGCGGCGATGACGCGGGTCATCAATGCTTTCCTGTTGCGGCACGACACCTTTCGCACCTGGTTCGACATCGAGCCGCCCGGCACCGTGCGCCGCCACCTGGTGCCCGCGGACGTGGTGAACTTCGTCCCCGTCGACTACGGCCGGATCGACGATCCGGCCGCCATCCGCGAGCACGTCCAGAAGACGACTCCCGGCCCGTTCCAATGGGATTGCTTCACCTTCGGCGCCATCCAGCACGGCGAGACGACCACCGTCTACCTCGCCGCCGACCACCTGCACACCGACGGCCTGGGCCAGTACATCTCGTGCCTCGACCTCGCCCAGCTCTACGCGGCCGAGGTATGGGAGGGCTCCGACGAAATGGCCCCGGCCGCCAGTTATCTCGACTATTGCGCCATGGAGCGGTCCTACACCGAGCGGTTGACGCTGTCCTCGCCGGGCGTGCGCAAGTGGATGGAGCTGCTGCACGGCAACGACGGCGAATTGCCCTCTTTCCCTTTGGATCTCGGCAAGCGGACGGACATCTACAACCGCAGCGCGCATCGCAGCGTGCAGTTGCTGAACCAGGAGGAGGGCGACCGTTTCGAGGAGATCTGCCGCGCCAACGACGCCGAGTTCGTGGGCGGCGCCTTCGCCGCCGCGGCGCTGGCCGAACGCGAACTCGTCGGCAGCGACTACTACTTCGGCATGACGCCGGTCAGCACCCGCACCTCGGCCGCCGAACGCGCCTCGGTGGGCTGGTACGTGACCCTGGTGCCGGTGGCGTTCCCGGTCGGTCCCACCATGCCATATACCCGTGCCCTGACCGTCGCGCAGCGCGCCTACGAGAACGGTATCCGGCTGGCCCCCACGTCCTTTCATCGCGTCGTGGAGCTGCTGCCCGCCGATTCCGAGATCAAGGCCGGGCCGGGCTGGTCGACGCCGATGATCTCCTACGTCGACGCCCGGGACTTCGTCGGGCACGAGTTCTTCGGCGAGGTGACCGGCGGCATCTACGCCAACCGGGCCGCGTCGGAGGAGGTGCTGATCTGGATCAACCGATTCCCCGAGGAGACCACGCTGAGCGTGATCTACCCGGACACCCCGGTGGCTCACGATTCCGTGAAAAGATATGTCGAGGCGATGAAGTCGGTGTTCGTCGGCATGCTACGCGACGAGCTCCACCAGCCCGCGTAGCTTCGCGGTCATCGGCTCGGTCGGGAAGGCCAGCCGCACCAGCCGGTGCGGCGGCGCGATGTCGAAGTACGCCACCGACGGCGGCATCAGCCCGCCGATCACCTTGTCCAGCAAGGTGTTCACGTGTGCGAATCCCGGCCGCAGCCGCACCGGCCGGCAGGTCGACCGGCCCGCCGGCACCTCCAGGGTGGTCTGCTTGCCCACCCGCGTGGTCAGCGGCCAGTGCATCGAGAACGCCAGCCACAGGTCGAGCGATTCGGTGGCGCCCTCGGTGAAGTCGAGCCCGCGCAGCAGCGTCAGGCCGCCGACGAGCGGCATCACATTCGCCGGAAACGGTGCGACGCCGTCGAATTGGAGATGGGCGGTGTCGACGAAGTGCGCCTCCTCCCGCGAGACCACGGTCTCGCCGGAGCGCGTCTCGGCGCGGTAGCTCTCCGCCCGCAGCCGCCCGTCGATCCGCTGGAACCGCTGTTCGACGGTCATCGCCAGGTCGGCGCCGACGCGGGCGTCGACGGTCGAGTGGTATCGATCGGGCTCGCAGGTCACCACGCTGGTCATCTCGAACTGCTCCGGCCGATCCGCGATGCCCACGCTGTAGACGGACTTCTCGCCGTCGGGGATCCCCGGATCACGGAATGCGGTGTGCACAGGCATGCGGTATTGAATCGTTCTCCGCGCGGACGGCAGTGACGAAACCGATATCCCTGGATCGTTCACAAACTTCCGATGGCCGGATGGTTGCGGCCGACAACCGAATCCGGCTGCGCCGCCGTAGCCCGATTGTGATCCACGGCACCCTGCGGACCGTGCCGAAAGACCCCGAATCCGGTGCTCCGCGTCATGCGGCGGTCACGTCACGGTAATATCGATGAGTCGCCGCCGAGTAAAAGCGGCGTTCGGCCTGATCGAAGGTTGGTGAATTCGCCGATGTCGGTTTCGATGTTCGACGAGGTGCTTCCGCGCGGCGAACGGGATGGTGTAGGGCTACGGGTCGGCGCGATCATCGCGCGTCGCGGGGAAGTGTTGTTGCTGGAACCCCACAGCACGGGCCCCATCCGGCCCACCCGCAAGTTGCCGGGCGCCACGGTGGAGCCGGGGGAGTCCGTCGCGGCAGCGGTCATCCGCGGGGTGCGCGAGGAGACGGGGCTGACGGTCACGCACATCGGTGCGCACGTCGGCGATTTCGACTATCTGTCGCCCGCCGGAAAGCCCGTGCGGCGCCTGCATTTCGTGGTGGACGTGGCGGCCACCGAGCCGATCGTGCTCGGCGCCCACGCCGGATACCTGTGGGCGCCGCTGGACGGCGACCTGCACGTCACATCCTCGATCCGCAAGATTCTCGACACCTACGGAGATCTGGTCGGGCACTGACCGGTCTCGGTCACAATTCGGCGAGTTGCGGGACGACCGGCGCCATGCTGTCGATCCAGGCGGCGGGTGATCCGGTGGTCGGCATGACGATGACGGCGTCGATGCCGAGCTTCGCGTAATCGCCCATGGCACGGACGAATTCGTCGCGAGTGGCGAGGGTGGGCCGCGGATTGTTGGCGATCACGGTCTTGCGGATGGTGTCGTAGTCGCGGCCCGCCTCGTCGCAGTGCCGCCGCAGGACGTCGAGCTTGTGCCGCACGTCCGCCGGGTCGGTGGCGAACAGATTGCAGGCGTCGCCGTACCGTGCGACCAGCCGCAGCGTCTTGCGCTCGCCGCCGCCCCCGATCAGCACCCTGGGGCGATTGATCGGCTGTGGCGCGCACAGGGTTTCGGCCAGCTGGTAGTACTTGCCGTCGAACGGGCCGTTGTCGTCCGGGTCCCACATCTGCGCGCAGATCCGCAGCGTCTCCTCGAGCCGCTCGAAGCGCTCCGCGACCGTCGGGAACGGCACGCCGAGCCCGTGGTGCTCGCGATCGAACCAGGCGGCCCCGATGCCCAGCACTGCCCGGCCGCCGGAGAGCACGTCCAGGGTGGTGACGATCTTGGCCAGCAGTCCCGGATGCCGGTAGGTCACGCCCGTCACCAATAGCCCGAGATCGATGGTCGAGGTGTGCGCGGCCAGGTAGCCGAGCGTGGTGTAGCCCTCCAGCATGTTCGACTCCGCCGGCAGTCCGGTCGGCTCGATCTGGAAGTAGTGGTCCATGAACGACAGCCAGGTCGCGCCGGAGGCTTCCGCCGCCGCGCCCACCCTGGCCAGTTCTCCGGCGATGGCCGTGGTGCCGCCGTCGATATCGAAGATCGGTACGTGGAAACCGAGTTCCATCGGGTTCTCCCGGTGTTGTTCCGACAACTGTCTTCGAGCACGCTACGACCTGGAGGGAACTCCAGGTCAAGTGCTGGTAATTTTAGTTGTGCACAACTTAATTGTGGGCTAGAGTATTGGAAATGACCAATCCGTTGGCGCTCGATCGGCAGGTGTGCTTCCCGCTCTACGCCGCCTCGCGAGCGATGACGGCGGTGTACCGCCCGAAGCTGGAGGCGCTCGGCCTGACCTACCCGCAGTACCTGGTGATGCTGGTGTTGTGGGAGCGCGACGGCCGCAGCGTCGGCGAGTTGTGCGCGGAACTGGCCCTGGACTCCGGCACGCTGTCGCCGCTGCTCAAGCGGTTGCAGGCGAGCGGGCTGGTGGAGCGGACGCGCTCGGTCGCCGATGAGCGCCGGGTCGAGATCCGGCTCACCGGTCGCGGGCGCGCGCTGCGCGAACAGGCCTGCGGCATCCCCGCGGAGATGGCCGAGGCGATCGGGATGCCGATCGAGGAGATCGAGGCGCTGCGCGACACGCTGCGCCGGCTGACAGCGGCACTGACCGAACACACCCACTCGAAGGAGAACTGAGATGAAGACGCTGTACACCGCCGAAGCGCTGGCCACCGGCGACGGCCGCAACGGGCACGCCCGCAGCACCGACGGCAAGGTCGACGTGAATCTGTCGACCCCGAAGTCGATGGGTGGCGACGGCGAGGGCACGAATCCCGAGCAGTTGTTCGCGGCCGGTTACGCCGCCTGCTTCCACTCCGCGCTGCGGCTGGTCGGCAAGCAGGCCGGGGCGAACATCGACGACTCCGCCGTCGGCGCGAAGGTCGGCATCGGCCCGAACGACGCGGGCGGCTTCCAGTTGGAGGTCACCCTCGAGGTCACCCTCCCGCACCTGTCCCGCGACGACGCGCAGCAACTCGCCGACCGCGCGCATCAGGTCTGCCCGTACTCCAACGCCACCCGCGGCAATATCGACGTGACCGTGCTGGTCGCCGAGGACTGAGCACTGTCGTCAGGCTCCCGGCGCGCTGCCGACCCCGGCCGGTTCCGGCCGCACCGATTTCGGTGCCTCCGGAATCGGCCGGCGGCGTTCCCACAGCCGCGCGAGCGCGATGGTCACCACGACATAGGCGAAGCCGAGCAGGATGTCGAAGACGTAGTGCTCGCCGCCGTAGACCAGGGTGAAGGCCATGGCCGCCGGGAACGCCGCGAGCGGGATACGCAGCCACCACCTGCGCGCCAGCGGCCACAGGGTCACGGTGACCAGGAGAGCGAATCCCGCGTGCAGCGACGGCAGCGCGGCGACGAAATTGCCGTGCGACTCCAGCCATTGCGCGCTGATATCGGGCGACACCACGCCCAGACCGAAACCGGAGATGCGGCGCACCTCCTCGGGGATCGCGCCCTCGCGGGAGGCGTACCACGGCGGCGCGGCGGGCACCAGGATGTAGGTGATCAGCGCGAGGTACGACAGCAGCAGGATCCGGCGCATGTAGCGCGTCCACAGCGGGCGCGAGTAGAGGTAGAAGATCCCCGCCACCAGCCACGGGACGATGAAGTGGGTGGTGTAGACGATGCCCACGACCGGCGTCCACCAGGGCTGCCCGCCGCCCGCCAGATGCTCCTGCAGCCAGACGGTGGGGACGGTCCCGTGGAACATCCACCGGTCGACGGCGACGAGTTCGTCCATCCACAGCGGCATTCCGAGCTTGTCGGCGATGTCGCGGGTGTAGTCGTACACCAGCAGCGCACCGATCAGCGGCAGCCAGTCCACGAGCATGCGCAGGTGTTCGCGCCAGGGCCGGTCGATCCGGAACGCCGCGATGCCGGTGAGAATCCACGCGGCCTCGGTGAGGCGGCTGCCCGGAATCAGACCGGTGAGCACGGCGCCGATCAACGCCATCAGGTATCCGTACCGGACCACGTTGCGCAGCACGGGGTGGGCCCGGTGGCTCTCCTCCACCCGAGCGTGAGACTGCGTGGGCGACTCGACCATTCAGCCAGTGTTCCACTTGCGTTCATGTCATCCGGAAGCATCCCCGCGGTGCGCCGCTAAGTGGAAGTCATCCGGGTGTCGCGAATGCCGTTTCCGGGCGAAGACCGCGGCCCGGCGCGGACGCGTGTTCAGATCACGATGTCGACGATTCCCGCGACCAGGGTGACGAGGCCCAGCAGCGCCCCCGCCAGGACTACGATTCGCCACCGGGCGTGATGGGTGGCCGCCTCGTCCCGCAGTTGCTGCTCGGTGCGAGTGGAGATGACGAAATGCCCGTTCCCGCTCGGTTTCCCGATCACCAGCGGGCCGATCCGGTCGTGCACCTCGCCGAGAACATAGAGCCGCTGCCCGACCGGGATGATCCATTCGGTGTATTTGTAACCGATCGTGCCGTCGCCGCCGCCGAGTACCCGGTCCAGAATCCCGCCGAGCAGGTCGGCGGAATTACCATCGCGGTGTGGCTCGAAGCGGTCCACGGTCTTGACGGCGTGATCGGGCTCGGTGCCGTTGGGGTCCACGCCGAGGGTGCGGCCCTCGTCGTCGATCACCGCGAAGCCCTGCCACGACGTGTGTTCGGCGACCTTCTCGGTGCGGCGCTTGCGTTCTCGTTTCCCGTCGCGGTACCGGAATTCCTCGTAGTGCCGTTCGACCCGGTAGCGATACCAGACACACTCGGCGCGCGAGAGTTCGGCCTGCAACGGGCCGTCGGGGTGCGGATGCGCCGCGCCCGCGACCTCGCTGATCCGCCGGAAGCCGCCGCGGGCTCCCAGTTCGTCGGAAACCTCGCGGAACTGCTCCAATTCGGGGATCGACAACCGATCGGCCGCGGTCATCGCCACCAGTCGCCCCCGGGTGCGATGCAACTGGAACATGCCCGCCCCGGCCGCGGCGAGCAGGGCGGCCGTAGCGATGAACCACCACATCGAGACTCGTCCTCCAGGGCCCCGAGCCGCCTGCCGGCGTAGCGGGAATCGTTGCGTGCCGACCGCAGTATAGGCAATCCGACCGCCCGCTCCGGACGGCCGGGATCGAATCGGACGGGCGAAACCGCGGCGTCGCTGCGGCGGACCGACGGTTGTTCTGACATTGTGGTCGGGTGGTGAGTTTCGTGGTGCGTGCTGCGGCGCGCAGCGACCGTGGTCTGGTCCGGACCGGTAACGAGGATTCGGTGTATGCCGGGGCGCGGCTGCTGGCGCTGGCCGACGGCATGGGCGGGCATGCCGGTGGGGAGGTGGCCTCGGCGTTGATGGTCGCGGCCCTGACCCCGCTGGACGAGCAGGCGCACGCCGATCCGGTGGCGGCGCTGGACGCGGCCGTCCACGCCGGCAACGCGTCGATCGGCGAACGCGCCGCCGCGACGGCGGAGCTCGAGGGCATGGGCACGACTGTCACGGCGATGCTGTTCGGCGACAACGGCTTCGGCCTGGTGCACCTGGGCGATTCGCGCGGCTACCGACTACGCGGCGGCGAGTTGTCCCGGATGACCCGTGATGACACCTTCGTGCAGTCGCTGGTCGATGCCGGCCACCTGACGAGCGCCGAGGCGGCCTCGCACCCCCGGCGGTCGGTGATCCTGCAGGCGGCGACCGGCGCCGACATCGCCCCCACCCTGACCTTCCACGAGGCGCCGATCGGCGACCGCTACCTGCTGTGCTCCGACGGCCTGACCGACCTCGTCGAGGACTCGACCCTGGCCGAGACCCTGCGCGAGTTCGCCGGCGTCGACGAGTGCGCGGACCGGCTGATCGGCCTCGCGCTCGCCGCGGGCGGCTCCGACAACGTCACCGTCGTCGTCGCCGACATCGAAAGCCCGCCCGCGCCACAGTGAGCCGGCCGCCGCGGGCGCCGTGCTGCCGCAACGATTTCCACCGTTGAGTTCACGGCGAGCGCAACCATCGTCCGCGACCGGGCGGGCTCCTAGCATCACCGATATGACAGCCGATACGGAGACGCCGCTCAACGACATCGTCGACGCCACCGCCACCGCGGTGGCCGCCGATCCGGCGCAGGCGCTCGTGGTGTTCCGTGCCGCCGGAACGCCCGAAGGCACGGTGGGCAGCGCGATCCGGCTCGGCAAGCACACCGTGCGCGTGGACGAGCCGCCCGCGCTCGGAGGCGCCGACACCGCGCCCAATCCGGTCGAGGTGTACCTGTCGTCGCTGATCGCGTGTCAGGTGGTGACCTACCGGTTCTGGGCCCAGCAGCTCGGGATCGCGGTGGACGACCTGTCCGTCGATGCCGAGGGCGATCTCGACGTCCGCGGTTTCTTCGGGCTGGACGACGGTGTCCGGCCGGGCTTCCGGTCCGTCCGGGTGACGGTGCGGGTGAGTGGGCCCGAGCCCGCGGAACGCTACGAGGAATTGCAGCGCGCCGTCGACGCCCACTGCCCCGTGCTGGATCTCACCACCGGCAGGACCCCGGTCCAGACCACGCTGGTGACGTCGTAGCCGCCGGTCCGGCGTTTGTTGCGCGGACTTCGACCGGCTTGTTACTGTCCGCGCGTACACGTTCTCAGGGCGGGGCGAAATTCCCCACCGGCGGTGATGGCATTCGGACGGTCCGGATGCACGAGCCCGCGAGCGCCACGGCGGCTGCCGTGGGACGAGCAGATTCCGGTGCGATCCCGGAGCCGACGGTCACAGTCCGGATGAAAGAGAACGCGGCCTCGGAGCGCCCATCGGGTGTTTCCTGTTCGCGTTGCCATGCCCTGGGTGACATCGCGAACAGGAGGATTCTCAATGAAGTTGTCAAGTGACTCGAAGTGGTGTGGGGACCGCTGATGTGGTCAGGCGGTGGCTGTCGCCGGTGCGGGGGCTTGGTAGAGGGTTCCGGTTCGCAGCATTGCCCACAGCACGTTGAGGCGTCGGCGGGCCAGTGCGAGCACGGCTTGGACGTGGCGTTTGCCTTCGGTCTTCTTCCGGTTGTAGTAGGCGCGCGAGGCTGGGTCGTGCCGGGTGGCGACCATGGCGGCCAGGAAGCATGCGCGCAGCAGGCGGCGGTCGTAGCGGCGGGGGCGTTTGAGGTTGCCGCTGACCTGCCCGGAATCGCGGGGCACTGGTGCCAGGCCGGCGACGCCGGCGAGCCGGTCGGCGCTGGCGAACACGGCCATGTCGCCGCCGGTGGCGGCGAGGAACTCCGCGCCGAGCAGGATCCCGAAGCCGGGCATGCTCAGGATGATCCGGGCGTGGCGGTGGCGGCGAAATCGCTGCTCGATCACGGTTTCGGTGTCACCGATCTCGTCATCGAGCCGCATCACCTCCTTCGCCAGCCGCGCCACCATGGCCGCGGCGACCTGCTGTCCGGGCACTCGCGTGTGCTGGGCATCGGCAGCGGCGACAGCGGTGGCCGCGACCGTGGCTGCGTTGCGGGCCTTGTGGTCTCGCAGCCACTGCGTCAGTGCGTCACGGCCGAGCCCACGCAGTCCGTCGGGGGTGTTGTAGCCGGTGAGCAGGATGAGCGCGGCGCGGGACTTGCTGTAGTCGAAAGCGCGTTCCAGCGCGGGGAAATACTCGCCCAGAGCAGCGCGCAGCCGGTTGATCGCCCGGGTTCGGTCGCACGACAGGTCGGTGCGGTGCGCGGTGAGGATGCGCAGCTCGACCGCGATCTCGTCACCGGCACGCAACGGTTGCAGGTCACGGCGCATGCGGGCTTGGTCGGCGATGATCGCGGCGTCCTTGGCGTCGGTCTTGCCGTTGCCCCGGTAGCTGCCGGCGGCGTGGTGCACGACCCGGCCGGGGATGTAGAGCAGCCGCTGGTCCCGAGTCAGCAGCAACGTGATCAACAGGGCCGCGCCGCCGTGGTTGAGGTCGATCGCCCACGTCGGGTCCGCGCCGTCGGCCAGTGTCGTGACCTGGTCGATCAACCCGGTCAGCTCGGTCTCGTCGTTGCCGACCCGCCGCGAGAACCGTCGTGTGCCGTCGGTGTCGATCACCACGCAGTGATGCGCCGTCTTTCCCGCGTCGATTCCCACCCACAGTTGTTGCGGCACAACCACCTCCATCAGGTTCGCACTGGTTGTTCGGATGGCCGACGACCACGCTGTCGTGTCCTTACACAGCGATCGGTTCGCGTTTCTCAATCAGCAGTCGGGTCGTCGTGGAGCGGCGGGCGGCCAATCCTCCTCGGCCATGAACCTCAGCAAAAACATGAAAGCCATACCCGCCACTCCCAGGTGATTCGACACCCACTGGATGCGGGCTCGGCCACCTACGAAGAAAGGTAAGGAACCCATGTCACCCGCTTCCCACCGCATCGCACTCGTCGCCGCCCGCTGGCACGCCGACATCGTCGACCGGGCCGTGGCGGCCTGCCGCGCCGGTCTGGCCGAGCGCGGATTCGCCGATGTCGAGGTGATCGAGGTACCCGGCGCGTTCGAAATCCCGTTGCGCGCCAAGCGTTTGGCCGCCAGTGGCCGCTATGCCGCCGTCGCGGGGTGCGCGCTGGTGGTCGACGGCGGCATCTATCGGCACGATTTCGTCGCGGCGACCGTGGTCGACGCGCTCATGCGAATACAGCTCGACACCGATGTGCCGGTGTTCTCCGCGGTGCTCACCCCGCACCATTTCCACGAGCACGCCGAGCATGTGGGTTATTTCGCCCGGCACTTCGAGGTCAAGGGCGAGGAACTGGCCAACGCCATCGCCGCTACCTTGAGTCTGGACGCCGTCCCGGCCTGAGGGCGGTACGCGAACTTCGTTACCGAATGACGAACGCGCTGCCGGGCTTGTCCGGCCCGGCAGCGCGTTCGTGACGGTGTGCGACGTCAGCTGGCTTTGTTGTACGCCTCGATGATGTCCGCCTGGACGCGGCCACGGCTGGAGACGTTGTAACCGTTCTTGCGGGCCCAGTCGCGGATGGCCGCCGTCTGGCCGCTGTCGTTACGCGGCCGGGCGGCGATCTTGTTCTTGCCCTTGGGGATTCGCCCCACCTTGCGGGCCGGCTCGATCCACTCTTCGAACACCTTGCGGAGCTTGCCCGCATTGCGGACGGACAGATCGATTTCGTACTCCACGCCGTCGATGCCGAAGCGAACCGTCTCCTCGGCTTTGGATTTGCCGTCGTAGTCGTCCACGAGCTCGACGATGACCTTCTTTGCCATACGGTAACCCCTCCAATGCTCGCAAGAATGTATGTGACGTAACGCTAGCTCGCCGCGAAGATAATTACGAATCCGTTCCCATTTGTGGGACGTAACAGGGATTCGCGGCGTGTCATTCGAAGTGTGGGTCGCGCCGCCGTGACGTGGCCGGTCAGGTCCGAAGCGGTCGAATCGGGCGGTGGTGCGGCGGTGCCGCGCCGGTCGGTTCCGTTGTGCGGCCCCGGTTGCCGTACGGGCTTGCGATCCGCGTTCGCGTGAACGGTTCGGATACGGACCGGTAACCGAGGCCGGAATACTTGTGCGCTACCACAGTTCGGTAGCGGGATCTTCGCCGAGAGCGTAGTTTTCACTGCTACAGCCTCGCGCGCGAGTGGTCGTGCACAACGGCCGCGCGTGGCCGGGACGGCATTGCGAAAATGAGCTTAGGAGTTTGCGGGGATCATGGCGAGTTTTGCGGATCGGTTGAACAAGTTGTTCGCCACTGTTCATCCTCCCGGACGCCCGCCGCTCAGCAATGCCGAGGTTGCGGCCAATCTCGCCGCGGCGGGCCAGCCGGTTTCCAAGCCCTACCTCTCGCAGCTGCGCTCCGGGCAACGCACGAATCCCTCCGCCGAGACGATCGCGGCGCTGGCGAAGTTCTTCAAGGTGGAGCCGCAGTATTTCACCGACGATGTCTACGCGGCCCGCGTCGACCACGATCTGGAACTGCTCTCGCAACTACGGGGATACAACTTGCGCCGGCTCTCGAGTCGCGCCTTCGACCTCTCCGCGGAATCCCAGAATCTGCTCGCCGTCATGGCCGACAAACTCCGTGCCAGCGAAGGCCTTTCGGAATTCCACACCGATCCGACGTAGGTAAGGCGCTTCGCCCGAGCGGCGAACGGCCATGGCGTCGCGGTCTTCGGCTCGCCGCCGGGAATGCGTCAGAGGATGAACGACGCTGCCCCGCCGGAATTTCCCTCCGGCTCGGCGAGCAGCTGGCGCAGGCGCGGCCGGTTCGACTGATCCAGCGCTAATGCCGCCATCCACAGCCAGGCGGTGATGTTGTCGGGGATCTGCCAATCCTCGCGCGGCGCGGAGGGGACGTGGATCCGGACCGGCTCCAGATCCTGTAGGTGCCGCGGCACCACGGCCCACCACTGGCGGCCGGTGGCGTCGATGGTGACGGCGGCGATCAGGTCGTCGGCGCCGGGCAGTTGTTCGGCGGCGGTGTGGATCTGCGCGGGGATGTGCCGGTTCTCGTCGCGGCCGTCCAGCTGGTCCGCGAAGACGATGAACACCAGTCCGAAGCCGAACATGTCGGAGCCCAGATTGCGGCGCAACTGCGCGGCGCTGGCATGGATCGGATGCGGGTCGAGTTCGGAGTGGTCCTCGGTCAGCTGGGCCGGCACGAAGTCGGCGGCGATACTGGCGCCGTCGTAACGGAATCCGCACAGCATCGGCATCATGCCGCCGGGCATCGAGAGCATGAACCGTGAGGTGATCTCCTCCACCGATTCGGCGCCCGGGTATCGGATTGTCGTCATGCGATCGTGTCCTTCACTGGTCCCCGCTGTCCCGATCCGTGGCCGCGCTGAATCATGCTGTGACAGTAACGGCTCGGACCGGAGAGTTTGTTCCGTGTCGAATGTCACGCGACCGCCGTCAACGGACGGTGGCGAAGAAGGCGCGGAGGTCGGTGGTGAAGAGGTCCGGTTGTTCGAAGGCGGCGAAGTGGCCGCCTCGGGGCATCGTGGTCCAATGGGTGATGTTGTAGTTCGGTTCGCACCAGGAGCGCGGGGCGCGGCCGATTTCCTTGGGGAAAGAGGCTATCCCGGTAGGGATTTCGACTTGCGTGCCGCGGCGGAACGCGGCCGTGCTCTCCCAGTACAGGCGTGCGGAGGAGGCTCCGGTGCCGGTGATCCAATACAGGGTTACATTGTCGAGGATTTCGTCTCGGGTCAGGGCGTTCTCGGGGTGGCCGTCGCAGTCGGTCCACGACCAGAATTTTTCCACGATCCAGGCGAGTAGCGCGACCGGTGAGTCGAGCAGGCCGTAGCCGATGGTCTGCGGGCGGGTGGACTGCTGTTTGGCATATCCGGAATCCCAGCGCCGGTAGTACTTCAGGGCGGCCAGCGCGTCGCGTTCGGCCTCGGTGGGGTTGCGCAGCGCCGCCTCGGTGGGCGTGGCGATGGGCATATTGGTGTGGATCCCGACGCAGTGCCCGACGTTGCGGCCGATCTCCGTCGTGACCGCGGCGCCCCAATCGCCGCCCTGGGCGCCGTATCGGTCGTAGCCGAGCCGGGCCATCAATGTTTCCCAGGCCGCGGCGATGCGGCTCGTGTCCCACCCGGTGGTCGTCGGTTTCCCGGAGAATCCGTATCCCGGCAGCGATGGGCAGACGACATGAAAGGCGTCCCCGGCGCGTCCGCCGTGCGCTGTCGGATTGGTCAGGGGCGCAATGATTTTGCCGAATTCGAGGATGGAACCGGGCCAGCCGTGCGTGATGATCAGCGGGAAGGCGTCGGGGTGCGGTGAGCGCTGGTGGACGAAATGAATGGGCAGTCCGTCGATGTCGGTGACGTATTGGTCGAATTGGTTGAGCGCCGATTCCCGTGCCCGCCAGTCGTATTCGGTGGCCCAGTAATCGGCGAGTTCCCGGGTATAGGCCAGCGGGATCCCCTGGCTCCAGTCGTCGACGCACTCGGCCTCCGGCCAGCGGGTGTCGGCCAGGCGTCGGCGCAGGTCGGTCAGCACGTCGTCGGGGACGTCGATTCGAAAACGTTCGATATCGGTCATGGTCCCATTCTGGGGTCTCGGCCGGGCTGGACAATTTGTAACCACTTGGTTACGCTTTCGGTGTGGACGAGGTGGCAGGGGCGATCGCGGACCCGGTGCGGCGACGAATCCTGGAACTGCTGCGTGAGGACCGGCTGACGGCGGGGGCCATCGCCGAGCACTTCGACATCAGCAGGCCCGCCGTCAGCAGGCACTTGCGGGTGCTGCGGGAGAGCGGCCTGGTGCACGACGAACTCGTCGGCAGGCAGCGGTACTACCTGCTCGACGCCGCGCCCCTGGCCGAAATCGCGGACTGGATAACGAGTTTCGCGGCGCGGCCGGGCTGGGCGCAGCACCTCGACGCGCTGGAAACCGAGGTGTACCGCACCCGTCGTGAGCGCCGCGCCACCCGTCCCGCAGCCGAATCGCACAAGGAGGAGACCGCATGACCCCGACACCCACCGGCCGGTTGCTGGCCGCCGAACAGGGCCGCGACCTGGTGCTCACCCGCACCTACCGCGCTCCCATCGATGACGTGTGGGCCAGCGTCACCGAGTCCGACCGCACGGCCCGATGGTTCGGTCCATGGACGGGCGAGCCCGGTCCGGGCCGGACCATCAAGGTGCAGATGGCTTTCGAGGAGGAGCAGCCGTGGATGGATATGCGCATCGACGCTTGCGATCCGCCGCACCGGCTCGGCGTATCCGCCGTGGACGACTACGGCGCGTGGCGGCTGGAGCTGGTGCTCAGCGAGGCGGCGGGCGTCACGGAGTTGCGGTTCGTTCATCATCTGCTCACCGAGGACGAGATCGCTCAGGTGAACCACGTGGGGCCCGGGTGGGAGTACTACCTCGACCTGCTCGGAGCGGCGCGGGACGGCGCGCCACAGCCCGACTTCGCCGACTACTACCCGGGGATGGCCGCGTATTACGAGAATCTCGCGGCGGGGCAACGCTAGGCCTCACTGGGAAGCGTTGGTATGCAAGGCGTTTCCCGCCGAACGCCGGGCGGTAATGCTGCGCTACCTTACCGCCGACGAGTCCCGATCGGCCCAGGCTCCGGGGAGTGTCCGGACCGATACGTCCGCGATCTCGAGCA
Source organism: Nocardia sp. N2S4-5 (assembly GCF_044628355.1). Classification (NCBI taxonomy): domain Bacteria; kingdom Bacillati; phylum Actinomycetota; class Actinomycetes; order Mycobacteriales; family Nocardiaceae; genus Nocardia; species Nocardia sp. N2S4-5. The sequence continues at coordinate 66,180 of NZ_JBIUPM010000001.1, forward strand.
GTCGCGGACGGGGGGTTCCCAAGCGGCTCAGGTGGATCAGGCCCTGCGCCACCACCACGATATTGGCGCTGTGTGCCGCGAGATCGGGCTCCGGCAGGTCGCGGCGGGCGCTGCGGCGCAGCCGTTCGGCGACACCCTGCTCCATGGCCGCGGTGGTCCGGGCGCCGATCCCGATCACTTCGGGGATGCGGTTGCCGAGTTGGGCGATGCTGTTGAGCATCAGGCAGCCGCGCCGATCCGGTTGTGCCGCACAGTCGTCGACGATCGCGGCGAGCAGCGCGCGCACCGCGTCGCGGGCGGAACCGGGCGCGGATGCGACGACCTCGCGCACGAACCGGGCGCGGTGCTCGCAGTAGCGTTCGAACGCCGCGAGGAACAGGCCCCGTTTGTTGCCGTACGCGGCGTAGATGCTGCCGTTGCCGACACCGGCGGTCCGCGACACGTCGTCCACCGAGGTGTCGTCGAACCCCCGGGTCCAGAACAGGTCGGTCGCGGCATCGAGCAGGCTCGATTCATCGAACTGTCGCGGCCGTCCCATGCGCTCACCGTAGCAATCCGATGCGAGACGGCACACATTACTTGTTCTGGAGGCGCGCCTCCAGAATGATGGTGGTCATGTCAACCGACTCGCCCCGCCGCCGCATAGGCATCCTGGTCTTCGACGGCGTGAAGATGTTCGACTTCGCGGGTCCCGCGGAGGTGTTCGTCGAGGCGAATCAGGCCGCCCCGGGTTATGAGGTGGTACTGATCTCGGCGGACGGGGCGAGCGTGCAGACCTCGATCGGCGCCCGGATCGAGGTGAGCGGCGCCGCCACCCAGGCCGGACGGTTCGACACCATCGTCATCCCGGGCAGCGAACTGCCACCGGCCAAGTTCCTGACGCCCGAGGTGCTGGCGGCGGCGCGGCATCTCTCGTGGAACACGCGCCGGCTCGCCTCGGTGTGCAGCGGCGCCTTCGTGCTCGCCGAACTCGGTCTGCTCGACGGCCGGCGCGCCACCACGCATTGGAAGTTCGCGGCCGATCTCGGGCGGCGGTATCCCGCTGTGGCGGTGGAGCCCGACGCGATCTTCGTCCGGGACGGCAACCTGTACAGCTCGGCCGGCGTCGCGGCCGGAGTGGACCTGGCCCTGGCGCTGGTGGAGGAGGATTTCGGCGCCGATGTCGCGCGGCGGGTCGCGCAGCTGATGGTGGTGTACATGCAGCGCGGCGGTGGGCAGTCGCAGTTCTCGGCGTCGCTGACCGGGCCGGTGCCGCGCAGTCCGCTCGTTCGTAAGGTTGTCGACCTGATCTGTGCCGATCCGGCGTTCCCGCACACGGTGCAGACCTTGGCCGCGCACGCCCAGGTCAGCGTCCGGCATCTGACCCGCTTGTTCCGCACCGAGCTGGAGCATTCGCCCGCGGAGTACGTGGCCTTCATCCGGTTCGGCGTCGCCCGCGACATGCTGCACGCCGGACGCAGCGTGACCGACGCCGCGATGATCGCCGGTTACGGTAACAGCGAGGCGTTGCGGCGGGCGTTCATGACCCGGCTCGGTATCTCGCCGCGCAAGTACCAGCAGCGGTTCCGGTCGACCGGTTCGGCGTCCGGGATCGGCACGCAGGTCGCGGCCGCGGTGTCCTGAACGGGTGCTTTCCCGTCCCGTGGGGAGGGGCGCGGGGCCGATGCCCCGGCGCAGACTCGGTGTTGTCCCGATGACCGAAAGGAAACGACGATGACAGGTAACCCGCTGGGAATCTCGCTGGAGCAGGCGGCGCAGGAGTTCGTCGACGCGACCTCGGAGCCCCCGTTCCTCTACCAGCTGCCGCCGGAGGAGGGCCGCAAGGCCGTGGATTCGGTGCAGGACACACCGATTTTCAAGCCCGACGTCGATGAGGAGTGGGTCACTGTCGAGGGCGGTCCCACCGGCTCGGTGCGGGCCCGGATCGTGCGACCGCGGGGTGCCACCGAAACTCTGCCCGTGATCCTCTACACCCATGGCGCCGGCTGGGTTTTCGGCGACGCGCACACTCACGACCGGCTGGTGCGCGACCTCGCCGTCGGTGTGCACGCGGCCGTCGTGTTCCCCGAGTACGACCGCTCGCCCGACGTCCGCTACCCGGTGGCCAACGAGCAGTCCTACCGCGTCGCCCAGTGGGTCACCACGCACGGCGCCGGCAAGCAGCTCGACCCGGCCCGGCTCGCGGTCGCGGGCGACTCGGTCGGCGGCAATATGGCCATCGCGCTGACCCTCATGGCCAAGGAGCGTGGTGACGTCACGTTCCGCCGGCAGGTGCTCTTCTATCCGGTCACCGACGCCGGCTTCGACACCGCCTCCTACCACGAGTTCGCGACCGGGTACTTCCTGACTCGCGAAGGGATGCAATGGTTCTGGGACCAGTACACCCCCAGCGCGGCGGATCGCGCGCAGATCACCGCATCGCCGTTGCGCGCCACCACCGAGCAGCTGGCCGGGCTGCCGCCGGCGGTCGTGATCACCGCCGAGGCCGATGTGCTGCGCGACGAGGGTGAGGCGTTCGCGGGCAAGCTCCGCGCCGCGGGCGTCCCCGTGACGCAGACCCGCTACGGCGGCATCATCCACGACTTCGTCATGGTCAACTCGATGCACGACACCCAGGCCGCCAAAGCCGCTGTGGCGCAAGCCGTTGCGGCATTGCGGGCCGCCTTGTACGCGGAGTAGCTCGCCCCGGGCCCGGTCAGTCGGCGGTGAAATCGTCGATGAGCCGGGCCAATTCGATCGGGCGGTCGCCCTGCACCGAATGCCCCGCTCCGTCGACCACCACGACCCGCGCGCGTGGTTGGCGGCGGAGCAGTTCGGCCACATCGGCGTCGTCCACGACCGGCGAGCGCTCACCGCGCACCAGCAGCAGTGGCGCCCGCACGGCCGCGACGTCGTCCCACAGCGCGGTGAGGTCGAACGTGCCGTCCGCGGTGGGACGGATCCGGTCGTATCGCCAGACCCAGCGGCCGTCCTCGCGTTGCCGCGCATTGTGCAGGATGCCGCGGCGCAGCGACGAGACGGACCGTCCCGGGTTGTGCTCGACGGTGCGATCGAGGATCTCGTCGAACGACGCGAAATCCACAGGGCCCTGGACGAATGTGACCACCGCCGCGGTCTTGCCCGGATTGTCGCCCGCGCCCGGAGTCACGTCCACGACGACCAGCCGCCGCACCAGGTCCGGGTGCCGGGCTGCCAGGCGCAGTGCGGTCAGCCCGCCCAGAGACATGCCGACAACCGCGGCGGCTCGGGGCGCCGCGGTCGCGACGGCGGCGGCGACCGCCTCCGCCAGCAACTGCGGTGTGTAGAGGTGATCGGTCCACCAGTCGGAGTGGCCGTGGCCCGGCAGATCCAGAGCGAGCAGCGGCCGCCGCAACGCCAGTGCCACCGTGTCCCAGGTGTGCGCGTTCTGCGCGCCGCCGTGCAGTAGCACCAGCTCCGGCTCTCCCTCGCCCCAGTGCAGCCCGCTGACCCGGCGCCCGGCCCCGATCTCGATCGAGACCCGCCGCACCCGCGGGGGACCGGTCCACGGGAGACCCGCCTCGGCCGCGTTCTCGGCGAACAACCCGAACTCGTCGTAGTCCGACATAAGGGGAGTATGCGTGAGCCCGGCCGCTCGCGCACGGGAAGATCATCCACCGCGTGCGCGAGCGTGACCGGCACTCAGCGGACACGGTCGTAGACCAGGGCGACTTCGCCGAGGTCGCCGGTGTCCTGGTGTGCCAGTGCCCATTTCGTGGCGGGCAGGCCATCGTCGAACAGCCGCGCACCGCCGCCCGCGATCTCCGGGGTGATGAGGAGGTAGAGGCGGTCGATCAGGTCGGCCGCGAGCAGCGGCTTGATGACGCTGGCGCTGGTGTTGACCAGAATGTCGCCCGAGCCGGTGGCTTTCAGCTCGGTGACGACATCGGCGGCCGGTGCGTTCACGATCCGGGTGCGCTCCCACGGCGCGTCGGTCAACGTGGTGGACAGGACCACCTTCTCCGTGTCGACCAGCCATTTCGCGTAGCCGCGGTCTCGCGGATCGGCGTTGTCGTCCGCGGCGACCGTGGGCCAGAATCCCAGGAACCCTTCGGCATTCAGTCTGCCGAGGACCGCGGTGGTCGCGTTCTCCCAGATGCGGGTGAGGTGATTGCGTGCCACCTCGGTGACCGCGTAGGGTACGATCGCGCCCATGTCGCCGGGCCCGCCGGGGCCGCTGTAGCGCCCGTCGAGGGTCAGGGCGATGTTGGCGGTCACCTTGCGTTCGGTCGAGTTGCTCATGACTGTGCTTCCTTCGGTGTGTCGGGGGTGTTGCTTCGGGGAGTGCCGACCGTGTCGGCGAGCTTGTCGAGGACTTGGCCCCAGCCGGTTTCGATTCCGGCGATGAAGGGGACCGCCTCGACGGCCGTATCGGTGATCCGCAGGTCCAGCCGCAGCCGGGTGCCTTCGGGAACGTCGGTGAATGCCAAGTCGTAGTGGCCGGTGAACGAGACCGCGCCGACCGAGTCCAGGACCGCGAGATCGAACGCCAGATGATCGGGTGGCGTCGCGGCGCGGACCTGTCCCTCCGAGCGGTACCGTCCCTCGGCGTCGCGATAGTCGAGGACGACGCGGCCGCCCGGGGCCGGGTCGATCGCGCAGTCGACGATGGTCATCGACGGCGGAGCCCACCAGGACGCGAGGAGGTCCGGGTCGGCCCAGTGCCGCCAGAGGACCTTGCGCGGCGCGGCGAATACGCGGTCGAAGGCGAAGGTGCGCCCGTCGGCCCAGCGATCCTGTTGCGCGCGAGCGGTTTCCGCTTCGATGGCGGCTTGGTAGCGGGTCACGACATCGCGCTCGCCGGCGTTCGCCTCGACGGTGTCGATCAACTCTCGCAGCCGCTCCTCGAAGTCGCGCAGCGGTGCCGCCTCGGCCGCCCAGATGCGGCGCTGGCCCAGGGGAGTGACCGTGACCAGGCCCGCGCGGCCGAGCGTCTGCAGGTGCTTGGTGGTCTGCGGCTGGCGCAGCCCGGTGAGTTCGGCCAGTTCGCCGACGGACCGGGGCCGTTCGGCGAGGAGCTCGACGATGCGCCAGCGGGCGCCGTCTCCGAGTGCTGATGCGATCTGCTCCATGACGCAAAGTATTCACTACGAAGAATATTCGTGTCAAGGAATATTTTGGGAAGGCCGGGGCGGCGGTCGAACAGGGCCGTCGACCTGTGGGTTCGCTGATTCGTCGGAGGAATTGTCTAGGCTTGCTGACGGATCAACCGTGGAAAGGAATCCCGTGTCCGAGCCCCCGCTGCCGCCCGCGGCCGTCGAGCTGCCGCACCGGTCCGCACCTGCGGTGACGGCGCCCCAGTACACCCGTGGGACAGGTTCGGGCCCGCGCCGGGACAGCGACCGGGCGGTGGTGTGAGCACGCCCGGTACGGCCATGCGCGCCCTCGTATTGGATCGGCCGGGCCCTCCCGACACGCTGCGTCTCGCCGAATTGCCTGTGCCCGAACCGGGTCCGGGCCAGGTGCGGGTCCGGGTCGAGGCCTGCGGTCTCAACCCCGTCGACTACCAGGTCGCCGCCGTGGGCCATCTCGACTGGACGTGGCCGCACGTCCTCGGCCTGGATGTCGCCGGGACCGTCGACGCGGTGGGGGAGGACGTGACGGCCGTCCGTGCGGGACAACGCGTCGCTTACCACGGCGACCTGCGCCGACCCGGCGGCCTCGCCGAATACACATTGGCCGACGTCCTCACCGTGGCCTTGATACCCGACTCCGTCGACTCGGCCTCCGCGGCCGCCCTGCCCTGCGCGGGAATGGCCGCCTACCAAGCCGTCTTTCGGCGATTACAGGTCGCCGGCGGCGATACGGTGCTCGTCACCGGCGGCGCCGGCGGGGTCGGCGGATTCGCCGTCCAACTCGCCTCCTGGGCCGGGGCCCGCGTGCTCACGACGGCCTCCGCCCACAACGCCGATCACGTCCGCTACCTGGGCGCGACCGACGTCATCGACTACCGCACCGAGGACGTCGCCGCGCGAGTCCGGGAACTGACCGACGGGCGCGGCGTCGACCGTGTGGTCGACACCGTCAGCCCCACCTCCGCCACCGCCAACCTCGCCCTGCTGGTCCACGGCGGCGGCCTCGCCGCGGTCGCCGGCCGCCCCGACCTCGCCGCCGTCCCCCCGTTCACCCTCGCCCCGTCCGTCCACGAGATCGCCCTCGGCGCCGCCCACGGCTACGGCGACCACCGCGCCCGCGCCGACCTCGCCATCATGCTCGGCGACCTCCTCGCCCTGGTCGCCGAGGAAGACCTAGACCCCATGGTCACCCGAACCCTCACCCTCGACGAAGTCCCCGCCGCCCTCACCGAACTCTCCACCCGCCACACCCGAGGCAAACTCGTCCAAACCTTCGACTGACCCCACCACCATGGCGATTTGGTGACACCAGGGGGTCCTGAGGTAATCTCATCGAGCACTCGCGAAAGCGAGCGCAACGGGCTGTGGCGCAGCTTGGTAGCGCACCTGACTGGGGGTCAGGTGGTCGCAGGTTCAAATCCTGTCAGCCCGACAGCGAAAAACCCTCTCCGACCTGGGTCGGAGAGGGTTTCGCATTTCTCACACCACATGCAGTTGGGGACCGTTGGGCGCTCGCAGGTGAATCGAGAGCAGGTTGCTGGCGTTCTGGAGCGCCCCGATATCCGGGTGTAGGTACCGCTGGGTGATCCGCGGATCGGTATGTCCGGCGATCTGCTGGAGCCGATGCAGCGGGACGTCGGCGTCCGCGAACCAGGGTGAGACCGGCATGCCTGATGTCATGCCGACGCAGTCTGGTCAACGTCCCACCAGTCCGGGAGCGCCAGGGGCCGCGGATCATCGAGTTCGTCCTCGTGCCGCTCGTATCGGCCTTGCCAGCCAACGGCCTCGACGCGGTTGCGGTCGATCACCTCATCGCGCACGGCTTGATCCACGACCCTCGACAGAGCCGCCAACGCGTTCTTGACCGCCGACTTGCTGACTCCCGGTCGCCGGTGTCCGACGCTGATGCCCATGAAAAACATTGCGCACTAATAGTTCTGAAGGATCATGCAGCACCACCGAACGCGATCGGCATATGCGCCGGGGACTACCGCGAGCGGCGGCTATCGCCTGTCGGTATCGACGAGGGGCGGGTAGTCGGTGTAGCCGCGGCGGACGGGAGCAGGCCCGGTTCGGAATGTCTGCATCTGCCGAAGTGCGGGTGTCGTGGAGGTGGTCGGGTGAGCGACCCCGGTGTGAGCCAAGCCACGCAACAGCGGTGTCACAGACCTCGGCCCGCCGGCATCTTGTGTGCGTTCAACATCCAACGCAAGTGAGGACGCCGCCATGACTACTCGAGAGCACGCAATCGCCTTGGTTACCGGGGCCAACAAGGGGATCGGCCGGGCAGCAGCCGGGCAGCTCGCCGCGCTGGGAATGACAGTAGTGGTCGGCGCCAGGGATCTCGAGCGCGGAGAGGAGGCCGCGGCAGCGATCCGCTCGGCGGGCGGCGCAGCGCACGCACTCACCCTGGACGTCACCGACGCGGCTACGGTCCAGGCAGCGGCGCAGTGGATCGAGAAGCACCTCGGGCGCCTGGACGTCCTGATCAACAACGCGGGTATCAGCGGTTCCGGTCTGGTCGACCCGAGCGACGCCGTCGACCAGATCCCCAGCACCGTCGAGCTGAACATGGTCCGAAAAGTCTTCGAAACCAACGTCTTCGGAGTGATCACAGTGACCAATGCCATGCTGGGACTGCTGCGCCGGTCACCGGCACCGCGCATCGTCAATGTCGCGAGCCACGCCGCTTCACTGACCCTGTTCAGCGACCCGGACGGTCCGTTCGCGGCGCTGTTGCCTTCGGCCGCGTACTCGCCGTCGAAGTCCGCTCTGCTTTCGCTCACCGTCAACTACGCCAACGAACTACGCAAGGACGGGATCCTGGTCAATGCCGTGGCTCCCGGTTATGTGGACACCGACAGCAACAACCACACGGGATTTCTCACCGTGGACGAAGGAGCCGCGATCCTGGTGCGGATGGCTACCCTCGGCGAGGACGGCCCGACAGGAGGATTCTTCAGCGAGGACGGCCCGCTGCCGTGGTAGCCGCCCCAAATTGAATGCGCCCGCAGTTCGGAGAGGGTGGCTGCCTGTTCGAGTCGGGCCGGTCCGAGGGGAGTCTGCGTGCGCGCGGACTCCTCTCGAATCGAGGACGTTGAGACTCTCGACGAGCCTCGTGTGATCGGGGTCGGATACCGGAGTACCAGTTCGGTGCGATAGCGGACGCTCGGCTGAACGCGTTTCCGCCGTGTGTGACCTGCCTCAGCTTGCCTGGCGATAGACGAATTCCTCCAGGGTCGTGAGGGTTTCGGATCGGTTGGCGCGATGGCGCAGGCAGTACCGGGTCGGATACCAGCCGGCTCGCTGCCACGCCCGCGGCTGTTCGATCGGTGTGCAGGTGTCCCCGATCGCCCCGGAGCGCAGCGCGTTGTAGTGATCGAGATTCACCATGGGCTCGTAGAAGGTGATCTCGCCGTTCCAGCTGCCGTAGATGAAGGTGTGGGTGAACGCGCCGCCGTTCAATTCCGGGGTGGTCTTGTCGATCAAGTGCTGGCCCATGGCCGGCTCGATCGCGTCGAGGTCGGTGTAGTTCGGCGGCCGGTATTTCGCGGCGGGCAGGTTCTTGCCGAGTGCGTAGTCGGCACAGGCCGTCAGCTGCGGGCAGGGGCCGGGGCGGATCGCCAGCCGGTCGGGGTTGTCGTTCAGATAGAAGTGGACGTCGAAATGAGCTGTGTCCCATACGCCCGGCGGGACATGGCCGTGCGGGTTCCAGTTCGCCAGCACATAGGTGAACGGTATGTCGTCTCGGCGGGTGAAGTTCTCGTGCAACGGCAGCGCGTTCTCGTGGCCCCCGGCGCACTCGTGGTGGGGATCGACAGCGCCGTCGGCGTCCTTGTCGTAACAGTACAATCCGCTTGACGGCGGGTCGTATGGCAGTGCGGCGTAGGCGCTGTCGGTGGCGGCCATCCCGATCACCAATGGTGTTCCGGCGCTGTCGGTCTGGGAGTAGGCGATGATCCGGCCACTGCCCAGATTCGCGCTCTGCCCATATTCCGCGCACGGACCGGAATAGGCCGGCGTCACCGCCAGCAGGGCCGTGGCTTCGACCTCGGAAACCCGGACCGTTTGTTCCCGAGCGGGTGCCGACACATCCACCTGGCAGATGGTGACCGCGTCGTCGGCCCGTACGACCGGGGTTGGTCCGAAGGCGAGTGCCAGTCCGGCGATCAGGGCGGCGGCGATGTGTGCCGACGTTCGCATGCGGGACGAATTCGTTTGCCGCGCAGAAAGGCTGGGCGAGTTGTGGTGTTCGATCGACATTCCGAAATTTCCTTCCGTGACCGCTTACTCCGGCCACGACCCGAGTTCGTCGACAGCGACGGTGACGCATTGCAGTGTCTGAGCGGCGTTGAGCCGCGGATCGCACCGCGTGTGGTAGTTCGTGGCGAGTTCGTCTTCGCGCAGCCGCTGCCAGCCGCCGGCGCACTCGGTCACCGGTTCCGGAGCCGTCTCCAGATGCAGGCCGCCGGGCGTGACACCGGTGGCTCGGCAGGCGCCGAAGAAGGCCCGGATCTCGGCGGTCACCTCGTCGACACGACGGGTCTTGATCCCTTGATCGGTCACGAATGTGTTGCCGTGCATGGGATCACAGACCCAGCACACCGGCGTTCCGGTCTCCGCCGCGGCCTCGAGCAGTGCGGGGAGCACCGTCGCGACACGATCGACGCCGAGGCGTGGAATGAGGGTCAGCCGGCCTGGAACTCTGCTGGGATTGAGGCGGCGGCACAGTGTCACGACGTCTGCCGGGCGGGTCGCCGGGCCGAGTTTGACCCCGATCGGGTTGTTGATCAGTTCGGCGAAGCGGATATGCGCGTGTGCCGGATCCCTGGTCCGCTCGCCGATCCACAGCAGATGGGCCGAGCAGTCCCACCACCGGCCGTCGGGCCCGCGACGGGTCAGGGCCTGCTCGTAGTCGAGCAGCAGCGCCTCGTGTGACACCCGCATGAGCGGGCCGTGCTGGTTCCCGCCACCGTCCGATGCGGTCGTGACCAGATCCAGGAGGTCGGCGACATCGCGCAGCAACCGCACCGGACCGCGGTGATCACAGAGGTCGGCGGCGTGCCGAAGCAACCGCGCCGCCGCGTCCGCCGACGGTATCGGCTGGGTGCGAAGGTGATTCAGCGTTGCCGCCGCGTGGAAATAAGCATCGACCATCCGGCTCGGGTCGGGTGTCCGGCTCGCCGCGTCGGGCTCATACCCATTGATCATGTCACCGAGATAGGAGTGCAGTCCGGTGCCCTGCTCCAGCGGTTGTGACCGCGGTTTCGCGTATTCGCCGGCGACGCGGCCGATCACGACCGGTGCGATGCCACATCCGTGCCTCAGCACCGCAGCGGCCGCGGCCGCGAGCGCCTGTCTGTCGGCCAACGCCTGCACGTGGGACATCTCGAAGGTCTCGGCGCAGTCTCCGAGCTGGAGGACGAACGCTCGCCCCGCTGTCGCGGCGGCCAACTCGGTCGTCAGCGCCTCACATTCGGCAGCACCGACGAGCGGTGGCAGCGACCGGAGCCGGTCCGTACTGCGCACTGCCGCTGCGGCATCCGGCCAGGACGGCTGGTGCAGCGCGGGCCGGTTACCACTGTCTGTCGGCGGAACTCCCGGATCGTTCGGCCGATCACGGTGTACCTCGTCGACCAGCACAGGTTCCGGTTCGCCGGTTCCGCTGCCGGATGCGTCCGGGCACGATTCCGGCGAGATGAGGTCCGGGTTGAAGCGTTCCTTGATGTAGCACACCGGCACGCCGCCGACATCGATCACATAGGCCTTGGCGACGCACGCCCGGCCATCGATCCAACGAGCCAGGCCCGCCCACAACACGCGGCGGGAATGGGCCACGCCACGAGACACCAGGTGGTAACCGATCGGGCCGGGGCCGTCTATGCCGAACCTTGTCGCCGAACTCTGTTCAGCCACCACATGATTCATCGACACCAGCACCAGGTTCGGATCGACCAGGCCGGAGTGGCGCACGACGACCTTGCAGTCCTCGTCGACACGCAGCGATCGCGCCACCGTCTCCGACACACGATCGGCCGATACCACGTCCTGGTGCACCACTCGGATATGTAGCGCTGTTCCGAGCGATGCCTCCAGCAGTGGCGTTGTCAGACCGTCGTTGGCCAGCAGCATCCTGGCCGTCGGATCGGTGAACGCCGTCGCAGGTGGCCGGCAAACCCGGTGACGTGCACCGACTGTCGCCGTTCCGAGGCTTTTCTCGTCCTGATTGAGCACGATAGATACGCCGCTTTCGCATTCGCCGTTCGCGACCGAGTCGCTTTCCCGAGCCTCCCACACGGCGGGAAACGACGAGTTCCCAGAAGTGGCGCTACGCAACACATTTAAACAGAACGAAACGTAGTTCATCATCCGGCCAAGTTCACATTACAACGGCGCCAACAAACGACGAGCTACCGGACTGTACAGCCGGGACACACGCCGATACGGGCTGCTCTGCCGAGTGCAGCGATAGTGACGCGCATCGCTTTCCCGATCACCGGCAAATGAAAGGTGGGAGCCGGATCCACCGTGACGGATTCAGTGTGACCGTCCGGTCGACCTACCCGCCCAGGCGAAACAGCTGCACCGGATCCGGTGCAGCGACCGACGCTTCGACGGCTACAACCTCTTCGGCCGCTACCTCGAAATCTCCGGTCGACCGCGGCCGACAAACACCCGAAATACGTGCCCCTCGCCCAGCCACTCACGCAGGGGGCGCCACCCGCGTAGCTATCGGCAGATCGGGGTACCGGTGACCCACCTCGCCGATCCCCTTGCGGCAGTAGCCGTCCAGGGTCGGAGCCGACGGCGAGATTTCGACACCACCTGACTGTCACCGCAACGAGTAGCGGAGCGCTGTAGCCGGCGAGCGCCCGAACCGGCTTGGTCAGTGAACGATCGAGATGGCGAAGGGTGCGAAGCCGCGTGATCGGATCACGTGCGGGACGAACAGGATCGCGGCTTCGGTGGCGCGCGCGGTCTCGATCCCGCCGAGGTCGGTGATCCACTCTTGGTGCCAGCCCAGGTCGGTCAGAAGCCCGGCCACGACCTGTTTGGCCTGCGCGTCGTCGCCGGAGAGAAATACCGTCGGGGCTCGAGTGAGGATGCTGGGCGCGGTCATCACCGTGTAGAGCATCGTGTTGAGCGTTTTGACCACGTGCGTGTCGGGCAGGGCATCCTGCAGCTGCTCGGCGAGGCTCGAGCCGGGGTAGAGCAGGCCGGCGGGCAGCCCGTCGGGGCCGTCGACGGTCGCGTTGGCGATATCGATCAGAATCTTGGCGCGCAATCGCTCGCCGAGTGTGGTCAGCCGCTCGAGCGAGCCGGCGCCCGGGGTGGCATTGACGACGATCTGCGCCGTCGCGGTCGCCGCGGCCGCGGCGCCGGGTGAGCTGTCTGCCACGCGCACCTCGTGTCCGGCGTGGGTCAGTGCGGTGGCCAGGGCGTTGCCGACACGGCCGCGTCCGAGAACAGCGATGGTGCTCATCGTGAAAGTCCTTCTGTGCTGTTGTGGTCGGTGGGGTCAGCGCGAGAGCGTGGCTGTCGCGGCGGCGTGGACGCCGGGGGCGGCGGCCAGGAAACTGTCGCTGTCGGGGGTCCAGGGGCTGCCGTCGGTGGTGGAGATCTGTCCGCCGGCCTCGGCGACCAGCAGCGCTCCGGGCAGCAGGTCCGCGCGAGCCCCGGCGAACTGCCAGAACGCCTCGATCCGCCCGGCGGCCACATTCGCCAGATGCAGAGTCGCGGGCACCGCCGTGCGCACCACGAGCGCGTCGAGAAACATCTCGGTGATCGAGGCACCGACGCGCCGCACCAGGCGCTCCGGCTCGTCCGGACGGGCCTGGCTCGTGGCCACGATGCTCAAGCCGAGGTCGGTGGCCCCCGACACCTGCAGGCGGCGACCATCGAGGTAGGCACCGCCACCGGCGAGCGCAGTGTAGGTCTGGCCGGTCAACGGCAGGTGGACCACGGTGAGCACCGGCGCGTTGTCGCGAACCAGGGTGGCGGTCACCGCCCACTCCGGCAGCGCACGCAGGTGATTGACGTTGCCCTCGGCCGGATCCACCACCCACCATTCACCCCGGGGCAGCGCGCCACCGTCGAGTTCCTGTTCCTGCTCCACCCAGCCGGCGTGTGGGCGCAACGTGTGCAGCCGCGGGCGCAGGATGTCCAGGACCACATCGTCATTGGCGCCAAGTGCCGCCATCAACTCTCCACGCGTCCGGGACAGGGTGACCTCGCCGAATCGTTCACGCAACGGCGCGCTCGCCGCGCGGACCGCGGCCTCGGTCTGTGCGAGCAGCGCGGCGGTGGAGGAGGCAGGGTCGGCGGCGGTGGCGAAGGTGTCGGTTATCGACTCGGGCATGGAGGTGGTCCTTGTCTGAGCAGCGGTGATGTTCTCGACCGTATAACCCACGATCGTTAACATCAAGTGCATGTAAGGCACGTTTAAGATGACTGTCATGCAATTGGATCTGAACCTGCTCACAGCGCTCGACGCACTCTTGGAGGAAGGCAGCGTGGCAGGTGCGGCGGAGCGCTTGCATGTCACCGCCCCGGCGATGAGCCGAAGTTTGGGCAGGATCCGGCGCACGACCGGGGATCAGATCCTGGTCCGCACCGGACGGACGATGACTCCCACGCCCTACGCGCTGTCAGTGCGCGAACAGGTCCACGATCTGCTGGGACAGGCTCGAGGCGTTCTGGCGCCCAATCGCGAACTCGACCTCGCCACACTCGAACGCACATTCACCTTGCGCTGGCACGACGCTTTGGTGGCCCTGAGCGGCCCCCGCCTGCTCGCGGTCGTGCGCGAGCAGGCACCCGGGGTCCGGCTGCGTTTCATCGCCGAATCCAGCATCGACACCCCCGAGCTACGGCGCGGGCAACTCGATCTCGCCGCAGACGCCGACTGCCCATCCGCCCCCGAGATCCGCGCGGATCGCATCGCCGAGACTCAGCATGTGATCGCCGTGCGCCACGGGCACCCGCTCACCGAGGTCGAGACCCTCACCCCCGAGCGGTATGCGGCGGCCGAGCACATCACGGTCTCGCGGCGCGGGCGCCTGAGCAACCTTCTCGACGACGCGCTCGCCCGCCTCGCGCTCGCCCGCCACGTGGTAGCGAGCGCGCCCACTGAACAAGCCGCCCTGGAATTCGTGCGAGACTCCGACCTCGTCGTGACCATCCCACAATCCACCGCGCGCACAGGCGCCGCGGACCTCGGCCTGGTCCTGTTGGCGTTGCCGTTGCAGTTGCCGCCGGCAGCGGTGTACATGTCATGGCATCAGCGCTACGACACCGACCCCGCACACATCTGGTTGCGCGAGCACGCACGAACCGCGTTGACCAGCGCGATGAGGTGATCCGCCGCGATACCGCGACACACTGTGCTCGAGCTGCCCTGCACCCGGGCGCTCCTGCGTCACCTGGCCGATCCAAGCCCTGGTCCATGAGCGGCTCGAAGCCGCGGAGCCAGCGCGTCGCGCTGCATTACGGCTTCCACAATCCAGATAATTCAGTCACGTGTATTCAGCAATGCATGAACTGTCCGTGCGGCGGGACCGCGTGGAGACGGTGTCCGGGTCGGCTTTTCTACACATCGACGCGGGCGCCCATGATCACGGTGCGTTCGCCGGGTAGTCCGAAGTATTCGGCGGCGTCGGCGGTGATGTAGGAGGTGGCGATGAACAGGCGTTTGCGCCAGGGCGCCATGGTCGGTGCGGGGCCCTTCTTCAGTTCGATCTTGGATAGGAAGTAGGAGGCGTTGTCGATGTCGATGGGGCCCTCGGTGTGTGCGGGGTCGAGCCGGCGCAGGGTGTCGGGGATGTTCGGGGTTTCCATGTAGCCGAAGTGTGCGGAGACGTGGATGATGCGGTCTTCGGCCCAGCCGAGTGCGTCGACTTCGGTGCGGTCGGTGTCGGGTACTCGCGGCACCGGGAGCGTCACGATCGACATGATCACCACGTGGTCATGCAGGACGTGGTTGTGTTCGACGTTGGCTCGCATCGCCAGGGGCGCGGTTTCCTTGCCGCGGTTGAGGAATACGGCGGTGCCGGGGATGCGCCGCAGTGGTGGCTGGTGGTCGTGTAGTTGGTCGATGAAGGTGCGCAGTGATCCTTCTTTTGCCTCACGGGCGTGGGTGACGATGTCGCGGCCGCGCTGCCAGGTGGTCATGGCGGTGAAGGCGGTGATCCCGATCAGCAGCGGCAGCCACGCGCCGTGGACGAGTTTGGTCATGTTCGCGGCCAGGAACAGCAGGTCGACGGTGAGCAGTGGGACGGCGCCGAGCAGGATCAGCCAGAGCGGGGTCCGCCATGTGGTGTGGGCGATGTAGAAGAACAGCAGCGTGGTGATGGTGATCGTGGCGACTACCGCCATGCCGAACGCGAATGCCAGGGCCGCTGAGCTGCGGAACGCGAAGACCAGGGTGATCACCGACACCATGAGTGTCCAGTTGATCCATGGCACGTAGATCTGCCCGATGGTCGATTCGGAGGTGTGTGTCACCCGCAGCCTCGGCAGGTACCCGAGCTGGGCTGCTTGGGCGGCCACCGAGTAGGCGCCGGTGATGACCGCCTGTGAGGCGATCACGGTGGCCGCGGTCGCGAGTATCACCAGCGGCAGCCGCGCCCAGCCCGGGGCGAGCAGGAAGAACGGGCTGGCCGCTGCGTCGTCGTCGCCGAGCAGCAGCGCGCCCTGGCCGAGGTAGCTCAGGGTGCAGGCCGGGAGCACCAGGCCGAGCCAGCCGCGGGTGATCGCGCGTCGACCGAAGTGGCCCATGTCGGCGTAGAGGGCTTCGGCGCCGGTGACCGAGAGCACGATCGCGGCCAGCGCGAAGAACGCGATACCGAAGTGCCCGGCCAGGAAGCTCAACGCGTAGGTGGGCGACAGGGCCTTCAAGATCTCGGGATGCCGTGTGATGCCGGCGATTCCGCAGGCGCCGATCGTGACGAACCAGGCGATCATCACCGGCCCGAACAATCGGCCGACCGCCGCAGTGCCGCGGCGCTGCACCGCGAACAACGCCACGATGATCACCACCGTGATCGGCACGATCAGTCGTTCCAGGCCCGGTTCGACGACCTTCATGCCTTCCACCGCGGACAGTACCGAGATCGCGGGAGTGATCATGCTGTCGCCGAAGAACAGTGCGGCGCCGAAGATGCCCAGCCCGGCCAGCACTACGGTGGTGCGGCGCCCCCGCGCTCCGCCGAGGCGGCGCAGCAGGGTGATCAGGGCCATGATCCCGCCCTCGCCGTCGTTGTCGGCCCGCATCACCAGCGTGACGTAGGTGAGGGTGACGATGATCATCACCGACCAGAAGATCAGCGATACCACGCCGTACAGGTTGTCGGTGCCGATGGGCACCGGGTGCGGATCGTCGGGGTTGAACACCGTCTGCAGGGTGTAGATCGGGCTGGTACCGATATCACCGAACACCACACCCAGCGCACCGACCACGACCGCGGTCCGGACCGCCCCCCGGCCGTCGGCGGTGTGATTCGGTGTCGCGGTATCGGATTGAGTGTCCATCGATCAGCTCCTCGATTGCCGGCCCGCAGCCTAACGCGCCGCAGCGCACCATCGGGTCGCGGTGGGCGCGCGTCGATGATGTCGGCGACCTGCCGGTTGCCTGCGTGCCCTCCGGCCGGGCAGGCCCCGTTCCCGGTCAGGCCGACCGGTGGCCGCTGGGTGGTTGAGCGCTTGAGTGCCTGCGACACAACGGCTTTCGAGCAGAAGCCGCCCCGCGGGCAGTGTCGTGAGAGCGGCGTCGCTCGGCCTGGTCGCTGCGCCGAGCGCGCCGCTGCTCTCTAGTCGTACGGCTGGTTCATGGTGTGCTGGAACTTGATCGCGGACGCGATACCCACCGGGACTCCGACCACTGCTGCGCCGAGGATCGCGCCCAGACCGCCGAGGACTCCCGCGCCGGCGAGACAGCCGGCGAGGAGGGTCAGCCCGCCGGCATCGAGGACGGGCGCGCCGAAGATCGCACCCGCCACGGCACCGACACCGCAACCGACGGCGGCGCCGATGAGACCACCGGTCATGGTTCCGACTCCGCTCGCCAGGCCGAACTCGTTGACAGCGGCCTGAATCGCCGCGTCGAATCGCTCGGTCCGGGGGTCACCATCGATGTGGTCGAGGCGCAGACTCGGGGTCGCTTCCCGCACCGCGTCCCGCACGTTCTCCGGAGCCGCCGCGGCTGCCAGGGCCTTCGGATCGACCGCGAATTTCGCGACGCCGGCCACCGCCCTGCCGGCGGCATCCCGCACCTGGAACTGTCCGCCCTGGGTGATGAGGCTGGCCGTGCCGGTCTCGATAACCACGGACTGGTCGCCTGTGTCGCTGGTGTAGAGCACGCCCGGCATGATCTCCGTCCTCAGCGTGCGGCTTTCCGGTGCCGCCGGGGCGGCTACGGCCGCGGTGGCTCCGAAACCCACGGCGCTTGCCATCGTCACTACCACGCTGAGCGCGCGGACCATCGTGTTCATAACTTCCTGTTCCTGATCGTGCGTCGAGAACGCAGCCTCGGGCCCGGCAGGCAACCGCTGCCATCCGTGGATGCGAATCACGCACAGAATGTGCGCCGACGGGACTCTTCGGCCGCCCTCCGATGGCCGCGAATCGCGTTCTCCGCCTGTGTGTTCTCGACGTTGAGCAGGCTCAACATAACGAAATGAACTGCCGCTTCCCGCCCAAGCGGTACCCGGCGGCGGGTTTTAACGGATTCCTCCAGTCACCGATGCCGGTATTGACGCCCTGTTTACAGCTGGCGGACAAGGCAACTCGCGTCGTGGCGTCCTGTTCGGCGAGCGAGTGGTGAGTCCCGACCCCAGACCGGCCACGCGCCGGTTACCCGTCGAGCTGGACGGTTTCGAAGATCAGCTGTCGGGCCGCTTCACACGGATCCGGCTGTGGAGCCGGGGCCCGCAGCCGCACCCACCAGGTCACCGTGCCCGAGTCGGCCGCCGACGCCCCGCACGACGCCGCGTCACGGGGATCGTGCCACTCGAACCCGCCGAAGCTCTCGCTCACGAAGGTCTCGGTGCGGTACCCCAACTGCACGGCGATCTGCCGGTCGAACATCAGCGAGTTCATCCGGAACCAGCTGTAGGAGACATCGACGCTGTCACCGGCCGCGGTCACTCCCACCCAGGAACACACTGTGGGCGCGGCCTGCGCGCGCACACCGTCCAGTCCTGCGGTCACGGCGATGTCCTTATCCGTCAGCGGACCGCACCCGGCCAATCCGCTCGCCTCCGCCGGGTCCGGCGCCGCCTCGGACCGGTCGCCGGACGAGCACGCTGCCAGCACACCGACCGCCAGTACCACAGCTGCGGGCAGCGCCCGAAACCGATTGTGCCGCATCACTGTTACCTCTTCGTCAATGTCGTCTCAGCGAGTGTGCGAGTGCGCACACATCTCTCGCCGGCGCCGCGGTCGTGTCGACTGTCCAGGTGATGAAGTCGCTGTCACCTGACGGGGCGGCGACCTCGCACGCCTGCGGCTGGCGCCACAGGTATCCGGTCCGCCCGCCGACGCTGATCTGCTCGCGCTGGGCGCGCATCTCCTGCGGGCCCAGCCGGTATCGGCCGATCACCGCCTTTCGGGAGCGGCACATCCTGCGTCGCTACGCTGAGTCGTCCCGACATCTGAACTCCGGTGGCGATCGGTAAGGGCGCAGGCGGGCAGTCCGGGGCCTACCGGCGCGCTCAGAGCCAGTGGTTGCGGCGGAACGCGACGACCAAGCCGGTGCAGATCGTCACCATGATCGCCAGTACCAGTGGATATCCCCAGACCTGCCGCAATTCGGGCATGTGGTCGAAGTTCATTCCGTAGATGCCCGCGATCATGGTGGGCACGGCGGCGATCGCGACCATCGCGGAGATCTTGCGCATGTCGGTGTTCTGCTGCACCGCGACCTTGCCCAGTGCGGCGCTGACCAGTGCGCTCAACGTCTCGTCGAAGTCGTGGATGCGTTCGGCCACGACCGTGTGGTGGTCGGCGACGTCACGGAAGTAGCGGCGAATCTCCTTGCTCAGTGGGGCATCCGGTTTGGCCAGGGTCTGCAGCGGGACGCCGAGCGGCACGACCGCGCGCCGCATCTCCACTACCTCGCGTTTGAGTTGGTAGATGGGTTCGATCGCCATCGGGCGACCGGGCGAGAAGACGGCCTCTTCCATCTGGTCGATGTCGTCTCCGACCGATTGCGCGACGTCGAGATAGGAGTCCACGACGAAGTCGGCTATCCCGTGCAATACCGCCGCCGGCCCCAGCGCCAGCCGCACGGGGTCGGCCTCGAGTTCCCGGCGCAGTCCCGCCAGACCGGAATGCTCACCGTGGCGGACCGCGACCAGGAAATCCGGCGCGGCGAACACGAGCATCTCTCCCGTCACCACGATCTCGCTGACAGTGTGCAATTCGTGTTCGACGTAAGCGACGGTCCGCATCACCAGGACCAGGGTGTCGTCGTACCTGTCGAGTTTGGGACGCTGCCGGCCCGTGACCGCGTCCTCCACCGCCAGCGGATGCAGCGCGAAAGTCGCTGCGATATCGGCCATCTGCTCGGGATCGGGATCATGCAACCCCACCCACACGAAACCCTCACCGCGGGCCCGCACCTCGGCCAGCGCGGACTCGTGGGTGTACCGGCCGGGCAACCGTCGACCCTGGACGTAGACCGCGCAATCGACAATCGCCCGCGCGGTAGGGACATTGAACCGAGGCGACACGGAATCCGTGCGATCGAGATCGCCCGAGGACGGCGGTGAAGAAGACATCGCCCGATGGTATGGCCACCGACCATCCGCCCGCCGGTCAACGAGCGCCCGCCCCTGCCGGCCGGACCACCAGCACACCACAGCAGCCGACCGGCCTGCCGCGCTGAACCATCACCGGGAGGCAGGCCCGGCCCTCGTTATCGAGTGTCCCTGCGGTCCGGCGGCGTTTCCTCGGTCGAGTAGTCCGCGCGTGAGTCGCCGCGAACCCCGCCACTGGGCGCCGGTCACGATCGCCGCCGCGAGCGAGGTGACGGTCGGTCGGGAGGCGCGTTCTCGGTTCATGCCGGCCGGTGGCCGCGGAGGTGAGCGGAGCGCTCGAGTGCCTGCGACACAACAGCTTTCGAGCAGAAGCCGATCGGCAGGGTCACGGTCGTGAGGACGGCGTTCAGGTGGCAGGTGAGGTGGCGTACGGAGCGATGCAGGAGGAACGCGGTGTCGCCGAAGTGTTGCTCGGCCATCGGTGTTCCTCGTTTCTCCGGCTCGACCACGGCGCAGTTACGGGACGGTGGGTGGTGGTCAGGCCATCTTGCGGCGATAGATGGACGTGGCGAACAGGTAGGCGACGACGAGGATTCCGGCACACCAGCCCAGGGCGATCCAGATGTCGTTGCCGACCGGCTGCTGCGCGAACAGGTCGCGGAGGGTGTTGACGATGGAGGTCACCGGCTGGTGTTCGGCGAATGCGCGCACGGGGCCGGGCATGGAATCGGTCGGCACGAACGCGGAGCTGATGAACGGCAGGAAGATGAGCGGGTAGGAGAATCCGCCCGCGCCGTCGACGGTCTTCGCGGTGAGGCCGGGGATGACGGCGAGCCAGGTCAGCGCCAGGGTGAACAGGAACAGGATGCCGGCGACCGCGAGCCACGCCGACACGCCGGCGCCGGAGCGGAAGCCCATGAGCAGGCCGACGCCCATGACGACCACGAGCGAGATCAGATTGGCGACCAGTGAGGTCAGCACGTGTGCCCACAAGATGGACGACCGTGTGATCGGCATGGACTGGAATCGCTCGACAATGCCGTTCTTCATATCCAGGAACAGCCGATATGCGGTGTAGGAGATGCCCGAGGCGATCGTGATGAGCAGAATGCCGGGCAGCAGGTAGGTCACATACGAATCCGACCCGGTGTCGATCGCGCCGCCGAATACATAGACGAACAGCAGCATCATGGCGACCGGCGTGATCGCGGTCGTGATGATGGTGTCCGGGCTACGCAGGATGTGGCGCAGGGATCGGCCCAGCAGGTAGCCGGTGTCGCCGAGGAAATGCGTGGTCATCATTGGTCCTTACCGGTCTGTGCCGACGCTGCGATGTCACCGTTGTCGTCCTCGCCGACCAGGGCGAGAAAGACGTCTTCGAGAGTGGGTTGTTTCTCGACGTATTCGACTTCGGCGGGCGGAAGAAGTTGCTTGAGTTCGGCGAGGGTGCCGTTCACGAGAATCCGCCCCTTGTGCAGGATCGCGATCCGGTCGGCGAGTTGTTCGGCCTCGTCGAGATACTGCGTCGTGAGCAGTACCGTGGTGCCGCGTGCGGCGAGTGCCTTGACGGTCTGCCACACCTCGATGCGCGCCTGGGGGTCGAGCCCGGTGGTGGGCTCGTCGAGGAAGATGACCGGCGGATTCCCGATCAGGCTCATGGCGATGTCGAGGCGGCGGCGCATGCCACCGGAATAGGTCGAGACTCGCCGGGCGGCCGCGTCGGTCAGCGAGAATCGCTCGAGTAGGTCGTCGGCGACCTTGCCGGGGTTCTTCTGGCGCCGTAGGTGGGCGATGAGCACGAGATTTTCGCGCCCGCTGAGGATTTCGTCGACGGCGGCGAATTGTCCTGTGAGGCTGAAGGACTCGCGTGCGTCGGCCGCCTGTGTGGCGACGTCGAAGCCATTGACGGCAGCCGTGCCCGCATCCGCCTTCAGCAGCGTTGACAATATTCGCACGACCGTGGTTTTGCCCGCTCCGTTCGAGCCGAGCAAGGCAAAAATGCTACCCCGCGCGACGTCGAAGTCCACGCCCCGCAGGACATGCAGTTCTTTGTAGGACTTCTCCAGACCCTGCACATGAATTGCCGGAGCTTGCTGTGTCGTCATCGAGCTACCGTCCCTGTCCGGTGTCTTCGCCGGCGGCGCGCTCGATGGCGTCGATCAGCCGTGTCCGTTCGCGGTTCTTCCACGAGTCCTCTTGGTAGTTGCGGGCGAACGCTTCGATGAACTCCACCGGGTCGTCGCCGACGACATCGCGAACAGGGGTGCGATCCGCTGCGCTCTGCTCGAACAAATCGATGAGATCCACGAAAATCGCTGTGCCGCCGCCGGGGCCGAGGACCATCAGGTACCGCTCGAACCCGTCCACCGCCGTGCGATAGGCCGCCGGCAGCTGTTTCTTGCGTGCCTGGTACTGCCGCCACCGCTTCTTGTCGCCGAGGTCGCCGATCACTTTTTCGATGAACACGATTATCTGCCTCCTGTTTCGTGGAGTTGTTCGAGCCGTTCGGACAGGAAGCGCCACGTCTTCCAGAACTCGTCGAGGTATTGCCGCCCCTGTGCGTTGAGGGAATACACCTTGCGCGGCGGGCCCTTTTCCGACGGGACCTTCTCCACGTCGACCAGTTCCCTTTTCTCGATCCTGACCAGCAGGGCGTAGATGGTGCCCTCGGCAATGTCGGAGAAGCCCTGCTCTCGCAGCCACGCCGTGATCTCGTAGCCGTACGCCGACCGCCCCGCCAAGACCGCCAGGACGATGCCCTCGAGCGTGCCCTTGAGCATCTCTGTCATCTGCTTGCCCACGAACCACCTCCTTGCTACTCGGCGACGCTGACTACCGGTAGATAGTAACACTGAATAGTGGAGGTGCAAGCTCTCCCGCGGCGGGGCACTGGGGCAGATCCGAGACGTCTCGGTCTTTCGGAAGACGAAGCCGCGGAGCACCAGGAAGCGCAGACCGCCGACCATCGCCATGACACCGACGACCGCTCCCGCCTGTGCGATCTCGCCGAGGCCGGGCGCCCAGAATTCGAGGCCGGCCAGCGCCGCCGTGCTGATCAGCAGGCCGATCAGCGCCAACCCGCCGCCTTCCCACTGTGCGGTGAACCAGCCGACCCGCCCGGCTGCGCGGAAGGTGAGCTGCCGGTGCAATTCGTTCGCGATCACCGTGCTCACGATCGAGCCGGCGATATTGGCGACCAGCGGACCGCTCCCGGACATGGCGATGAACAGCAGGACATAGGCAATGTTGCCGAAACCGCCGACCAGGGCGAAGCGGATCAATTGGGCGACAACGTGTTCACTGCCCAGATACCGCCGCACGCGGTCGAGCCATTCCGCGCCCGGCATCGGGTAGTAGTCGGCCCCGAACGTCGCGGCGATGCCATCGAGGACCGCCATGTCCCCATACGTCTCCCGCGGCCCGGAAGCCGCAATTGCCATGCTGTCCACACGGATACCGTCGCCAGCCCCGCTGACACCGGCCTGACACGGGTCTGACGTACCACCGGCACGGTGTTCAGCCTGGTGCGGTACCGGGCGGAGAGGTAGCTCCCGGCTGGCATTTTCGGCGCCGTGACCCTAGTGCTTCCTGGCTTTCTCCGTGTCCGGCTTGACCTTGCCCCGAGGGCAAGGTTCGACGATGGTTCGCGTGAACAACAAGCCACTGCACACCGTCGAAGGTCGGATCCGCGAGCAGGTCTCGCCTACCTCCTTCGACACGGCCAGCCCGAACGTCCCGCCGATGGGCTTGGGCTGGGTGCTGTATCCGTTCGGCGATACCACCCTCCTCGCCATGTCGGGACGCCGCCCTCTGGATCGCCGAAAAGCGCGACCTCATCACCGATCCCGAGTTCCGTGCCATCTACCGGGAACAAGACACCGCCTACGAGTGGTCACCGAACGACCCGCGCCTCCCCGCCCTC
Organism: Nocardia sp. N2S4-5; assembly: GCF_044628355.1. NCBI lineage: Bacteria > Bacillati > Actinomycetota > Actinomycetes > Mycobacteriales > Nocardiaceae > Nocardia > Nocardia sp. N2S4-5. The sequence continues at coordinate 89,951 of NZ_JBIUPM010000001.1, forward strand.
GCGGACCGCATCCGACACTGGTTCGCCAACCACCACAACCGATCCGAGACCGACCCCGTGCATAACCCGTCCGCCGCCCAGTTCGTCGCACAATCCCAGCCCGGAGCCACATCCCCGGCCTGGGAGCGCCTAACCCAACTCGTCCGGGACCACACGTCATGAGCTCGGGCCGAGTCGTTACCGTCCGGAACTCGTGCAGGCCGGAGGTGTCGGCGTCTACTGTGTTCACGACGGCCGCGTGGGAGCGGTGCGGCGGACGGGGGAGGATCCATGGCGGATTGGCAGAAGATCAGCGGCATCGCTACGGTCGTCGCGATTCCGATCTCCATCCTGATCGCGGTCGCACAATGCGGGGCCGGTTCGAACGACCCGACGCCGCCGACGACCTCGAGCACCACGGCAGGGGCCGGAGGCTCCGGGCACGCGGTGCCTCCGAGCGCATCCGCGGGACCATCCGAACAGCCGTGGCCCGGCGAGCCGACCGGTGCTTCCTTCCAGACGGGCACCATCTCGATCACCGCGTACACCAATCTCGGTGGTGACTCCTTCAATCTCGACAAGAACAAGACGGAGAACGGTATCGCCGAAGGTTCGGACCTGGTGGCACAGGAGGCCGGCCTCGGCGCCAACAACGGCACCCAAGTCGCACGCTGGTCCGGTCCCGAGTCGCCGACATTGCACGACTGCCGCCAACTCCCCGACGTGGAATACGCGAAGACCGAACTCATCGACGCAGGCAGCTTCGAGACCGCGACACGCTACTGCGTGAGGTCGAGCGAGGGCCGCTTCGGCCGCATCCACACCATCTCCGCGCGAGGCGGTAACTTCCCCCAGTTCAACTTCAGCTACGTGCTGTGGAAGAAGCCCGGCGACAAGTAGTCGGCAACCCGACTCGGCATGCGTCGTTGTCGCGCGCTTGTCCCACAACGCACTGTGTATCGGACGGGCCGAATCGGGATACACCGGTGTGGACCGAAGTCGTTGGGGGATCGCGCTCGTCACCGGCGCCTCTCGTGACATCGGCCGCGCCATCGCGGAGCGACCCTTTCGAAATTTGCTCGGACGCTCGATAATTGAAGACCTCGCGGATGTTCCGGCGTGCAGTCCGAGATGCTGATTCGCTGCTGTGCGCGCTCGGGCCGAAATGCGTAGGCGAATTACCGATGCCTTCATAGTTACTTAGGTAGTCAGGCTTGGTGGGTGGGCTTGTGCATCGGCGTTGTGCCGTGTGGCTGCGAGAGGGCGCGAGCGTTGGCGGGCGACGGATTTGTCGGATTGCGGCGGTGGCGCTGTCGCGGGAATGGAGAGTACGAGTGCTGCGGCGCAACATGTTTCGGTGATCGAGCGGGGGAGTGGGGTCGATGAGCGGGTCGATGTGGATCGATCCGCAGCAGCTGCGTGCCCGGGGCGTGGCGTTCGCCGGGATCGGCGACGAGGTGCAGCGGATGTCGGAGCGGCTTGATCAGGCGCTGTCGCGGGAGGGGCAGTGGTGGGGTGACGACGAGGCGGGGGCGGAAGTCGGGAAATCCTATGCGGGAGACGCGAAACAGGCGATCCTCGCACTGCGAGAACTGGCGCGGGCACTGCGGGGTTTCGGCGGTCAGGTGGTGGCCACGGCGGAGACGGCCGTGGCGGCGGACCGGGCCGGTCGGAGAGGCGTCGAAGATGCGGGGGAACCCGGTCCGGCTCGCGTCGAGCGGGCGCTGCCCGAGCTAGCGGCCGCATCGGATTCCGGGGCGGTCGGAGCGCGGCCCCCCGCGTCGAATGCGGGTGCGTCGCCGAGTGGGCAGGCTGCGCAGGTGATTCCGGCATCAGAGGAGGAACCACCGGTCGGTATGGACAGTGGCGGGCCGGGGTCCTCGGCAAGTACGGGAGGGGCCGGCGCGGGTGGCGACACGCCGCGGTCGGGTTCCGATGAGGTGGGTGGCGGCGCGAAGAGAGACGTACACCGCGATGCTCCCGACGAGTTCGACGGACGCGCGGGCGAGGCGAGCGGCGGCGCTTCCGACGAGGCGGACGGCGACGTGGGTGGGGCGAATGGCGATGTTGCCGACGAGTCGAAAGGCGGCACGGGCGGCGCGGCGAACAGGGAAGGCATCGCTGGAGCCCGCGGTCAGTCGAACGCAGCGCCCGGTGAGCGGGAACATGTTGTCCGCCAGTCGAATCCGCCGTCTGTCCAGGACAGCAACAAACTGCCCGCGAGCGCATCACCCGCCCAGGGCGCCCCGCGCACACCGAGCGTCAGCGCCCGCGCCGATCGAACACCGCCCGGCACGCCGTGGGCGACTGCCAAAAGCCCGCCCGATGGGCCGTCACCCGCCGCGCCTCCCGCACGAAACACCGGCAGCGAGTCTCCGCCCGCCCGGAAACCGGCGTCGAGCCGCCCGCTGGCAGAAACCGTTGCGCAGCAAAATATTCCGAAGTCCGAAACCTCTCGTAAACCGGCAGGTGCGGAGGCGGGTACCGCGCTCCTCCGGGCTGCCCTGGCGCTGGGAGATTGCCACGGCATGACCGTTTCGGGCTTCCACGACCCGGACTTGGACGCGGACGCGGTCGGTGAATTTCTCGCCGCCGTCGGCGACGTGCTGGCCCGGTATCCGCTGCTCCCCATCCGCCGCCTGACCCTCGCCGCGGTCGATGAAACGGCCGTCGTTCGCGTTGCCCCCGAACCGGATTCAGCGGCCGACGCACCCGGCCGCTCCTGGTACATCGCGTTCGACAAGCAGCTGGCGACCGACCCGAGGCGGCTCTCGACAGTCCTGCGGGACCGGCGTCGCCCGGGTGCCGCTGTGGCGCAGGCGGATGAGCGCCCGGTCTACGCGGCGACGGTTCGAGAATTCGGGTATGCCCTGGATGTTGCGAGCGACGGACAGGCGCGTAAGTCGGCGCAGCGGAGCTTGATCGCCGAGTATCTGCACGGCGGCGACCACACGGCCGCGCTCGGCTACGTCGTGGCCGGCTACAAGCGATGGCGCGATCAGCTGAGCGGAGCGAGCTTCGACCAGGGCCGCTTCGAACCGGGCGCGGCGCTCGCCGACGCCTTCACCGATGTGATCCTCAACGGGCACCGCGCCGCCGAACCGTCCAAGACGCTGTGCGGTCTGCTCACCGAGACCGCGGCCCGCGCAACGGAATCCGGTGATCGATTGTGACAGTGCGTAACTCGACAAATGAGGTGGCCTCATGAAACCCTCCGACGCCGAAGACGCGAAGACCGACAGCGCGTCCACGACGCCTGTGGACGACGAGATGCTGCGCTCGGCGCAACGAATCGCGGCGGAGATCGCGACGGCGGGCCCGTCCGGATGGGACACTCTGGCAGCAGGTTTCGCGCTCGCGGCCGCGGCGGAAGCCGTCGACATCGTGTTCACCGTGGACGGCCGCACCGTGCGGGTGGATCCGCCGGACACGGTGCTCGCCTCGGTACGGCGGCTGCGGGAGATGTCGGCGCGGCTCGAGCACGGGCCCTGGTGGCGGCTGTTGATGTGGTCGTCTGAGTCCGGCGAACCCGAATTCGCGTACGACTACGGTGATGAGCCGTTTCCGGACGGCCAGTTGTTCGCGCCGGAGGTCTACCGCGCCGATCTGGAAGCCTATCCACGCGAACGGCTTCCGGTGTGGCTGGCGGCCTATCTGGGGCACGGCGACCGGCAGACGCGCAGCCCGCGCTCGGCGGTGACCGCCATGCGTGCCGACCGAGCCGCCGGGGTGCGGCCGGTGGAATTGGCGAAGCAGTTGCCTGATCTGCCGGTGATGTGGGCGAGATGGGCGGTGCTGTCGGCGGCGTTCGTCGCGTTGGGCTCCTCGTTGGGGCCGCGAATGCTGCCGTCGTTGGGGTGGTTCGAGAGTTCCCGGCGGGCCGGGTCGACGCTGTATGTGCTCCCGGGTGGACGTGCGGTGCTGTCGGGCGGGATATGGAATCCGCCCGAGCTGGACGCGGTGTACAACGAGGACGCACCGATGCCGAATTACTATGCGGGAGCGCCGGAGTGGGTAGCGGATCCGGTGTTGAACCCACGGGCCGCGGCCGGTCTGCTGTCGTTCTGTTACTGGTGGGACGAGGGGACGTGGCGCCGTGGCGATTCGCCGTCGGCCGACCGGTGTGGTTCGGCGGTCCCCGGGGTGTGGACGGCCGAAACCGTGGTCGAGGTCGTGCTGGGGCTGTTGCCGGACCGGGTGGATGCCGCGCGGCGTGCCGCCGCCGACGCGCTGGTGTCGGCCGCGCAGGCCGGGCTCGTCACCCGCGCAGCGGTTTCGGAGGTCTTCGGCGAGGCGGAAGATGTCGATATCGAAGGCGCGCTCTACCAGTTCTCGATTGCCGGCGTGATGGCACGCGAAGTGCCCCACACGATGTCGGCGGAGGGGGCGATCGATCGGGTCCGGACGCACGTTCTCGATCGAGGTCTGGACACCACCGGTTATCCCCTCACGGAACTGACCGCCGACCGCGTCGACGTCGGCTGGATGGTGTACGTGCCGGTGCCCCGCGGGGAGATCGCGATCGGCCGGGCCATCTTCTATGTCGCCGACGACGGTGTCGTGGAACATTCGACGTCCTCGGTCTCGCCATCGGTGTACGTGGCCGGTTTCGAGCAGCGGTACCGACGTCGTCAGGGGGCATTGGCCTGATCGGAAGCAAGGCGATGACTGCCGATCGGGAGGTGTGGTGAGCGCGGCGTTGGAGCTCCTGGCCGAGCTGCCGCCGTGGATTCAGGCGCCGGTGTTCGGCGGCGAGGTGCCGCGGATGGACACCGATGCCGGTCGTCGGGTGAGTGCCGAATGGCGGCGTTCGGCCGAAGAACTGGAACGGCTCGTGGAGCAGATCGACGAGCAGATCGCGACGTTGCCCGACGCGGTGCGGGAGGCGCTGGGCAGTCAGATCACCACGGCCGCAGCCGATTTGCGGAAGGTAGCCGCCGCGCGCGCCGAGCTTTGCGCACAGCTGGCGCAATACACCGACACCAGCAGCACCGAAAGCGACAAAGCGGTGTACACGATGGCCGCCTTCGGCTTCATGACGGGGTACCAGGTGTTGGCGGCGGGTCTGAATCCGGTCGCGCAGTCGGTGGTGCTGGAGGCGGCGAGGACACGGCATCTGGCCTTCTATGCGACCGTTGTCGCCGAGCGGATCAGTGCCGGTGCCGCTGCGATGGCCGAGCGCGCGGTGCTGCTGGGCATGCGGGCCGGCGGCTTCGCGGCGCTGACCGGAGGCGTCGATGCCGGCGTGCAGCTGGGGCAGATGCTCAGACTCCTGAACGGGCATCGCGAGAGCATGGACTGGGCATCCGTCGTGACGTCGGCGGTGGCCGGGGCGGGTGCGGCCGTCGGTGGAATGCTGGGTGGACGCATTGCGCATGCCGTTGTGCCGCAGGCGGAGTCGGCGATGCTGGGGCGCGCGGCGGTGGCCGCGCTGGCGGGAATGTCGGGCGTGATCGGTGGCGCCGCCGCAGCCGCCGGGATGACCGGCCGGTTCGAGGTGACGTTGTCGGCACTGGCCGGCGGAGCGGCGGTGGGTATGGCCGCGGCACACGCCCAGCCCCGGTCGCCCGCGGACGGCGCGCCTCCCACCCCGGTCGAGGGGACATTCCCGGACGGGTACCCGGTGGATCATCTCACCAGGGAAGTCCGCGAGTACGGTGTCCGAGCCGGGGCAGAGGCCGCGGAGTACCGGCGGATCAACAGTTTGCGGGAACAGGAGCTCGCCGAAACCCGGGCCGACGGCGCGGCTGTCGAAGGATCCCGGTCGGGTGTTTCCGGTCCCGGTGTCGATGCGGCCGAGCTGGCCCGACGGGTGACGGCGCGGGACGCCGCGCGAGCGGAGTTGGCGCACGCCCTCGGCATGACACCGGAGGAACTGCGGTCCTGTGGCCGTCCGGCCTTGGAACGCGCTGTCGGGGAGGTGGATTCGTGGCTGGGATCGCTGGGTGACGAGGGCTGGGCCCGGTTGGATCCCGCGGTCCGTGACGGCGTGCTCGGTGATCTGCCCAAGCGCGTGGCGGATCGTGCCCGCGCGATCGCGGAGGGCGATCAGGACTCCGCGCCGGTGTCGGAGTGGTTGCGGCAGGCCGGGCTCGCGGAGCCTCATCCCGAACCCGCCCCCGGGCAATGGTCGGCGTTGCGGCAGATCGCAGCGGCGCACGGCGCGGAGCGCGTGGGCCAGGTATTGGATGGGCTGGCGCGGTACGGCGCTGCCGACGCGGAGGTAGGCGCGCTCGATCGCCATGCGACCGACACCGTTCCCCAAAGCGCAACGGACACAAGTGTTCACGCGAATCGATCCGCCGCCGTCGAGGTGGGGGACCGTTCCTCGCACGGCGATGCGGCGGTGGTCGCTGAGAAGCCCGGCGCGACGGCGGAGGCCGGCCCGGATGCGGTGGAGCGTTCCGTGCGCGAGTTGGGTGTACAAGAGGGCGCGGACGCGGTGGTCCGGGCGAGGGCCTCGGATTTCGAAGTGTTGCAGAAGGAATCGGCGCACGCGGGGTCGGCGCTGGCGAAGTGGCTCGGGTTGTCGGACACCGAATTTCACTCGATGAGGCCGTCGCAGTTGCGGTCGGCCGTGGAGCACTGGGTCGGGCGGGCCGAGGGCTCATCCGAGTTGGGTGAGCAGGCGCGCCCGCACGCCGGCACGCTGATCGGCGACGAGGTGCGCCGAGCCGTCGAGGCCGACAAGCACAGCGGGCGTCTCCTTGTCGGGGGCGACGAACTCGCTGCGGCACAAGCGATTCCGACGGACCTGCAGGGAAGGTTGCGGCACTGGGTCGGTGGCGACGCGGCGATCATGGAGCGCTGGACGGACGTGCACGCGACATTGGACCGCATGCTGTCGTCGCCCAACTCGCTACTGCGGCTGGGCGCGAGCGAGGGGACTACTACCCCGGAGGACCCTGCCCTGGGCCGCGCACAGCAGCTGTACGAGCTGGAGTTGGCGCAAACAGCACACGCGGACGGCACCGCACTCACACCGGAGGCCGCACAGGCACTGGCGGCCGCGGGATTCGGACCTTCCGTCGCGCCGCCGGCGGCAACGCCCGGTGGTATGTCCGCCCTGACACCGGCGGCCGCGGACGCCTTGGCGGCGGCCGGTCTGGGGCCTTCCCCGGTACCGGCGGCAACGCCCGGCGGTATGTCCGCGTTAACGCCCGCAGCAGCGAAAGCGCTGGCGGCGGCTGGTCTCCGGCCGTCGGCGCCGCCCGAACCGGCACCCGCCGGCGGCCACGGCGGCGACAAGGGCCCTGGTACGCAAGCCTCCTCGGACGCGCCGAAGGAGGGCGTGCCGGGTGCCTCGGAGGGTAGCGGCGCACCCACACCGGCTGCTCGGGACGCATCGGCGGCGGCTGGGTTGCGGCCGTCGGCGGAGGAAACCGCGGGAGCCGGGGATCCGCCGCGGCCGAGTTCGCTCAGCGGAGCGGAAAACGATGGTACAAAGCAGTATTCGGCTCCGGACGCCGCACCCGCCGGACTGTCGGATCGTGGAGCGGTACAGGTGCTCGAGCAAGAGGTCCCTGTCCAGTCCGCACCCGCGGACCCGGTGCGAGAGGCGGCGTCGGCGCAGGCTCGGGAATACCACGAGCGAGAACTCGCCGAAACCGAACAAGCACGCAAACCCGCCACGACCCCACCCGGGGGCCCGACGGCGGTCCCCCACGCCAACCCGGCCGAACCCACGGCCGAAGCGCTCCCGAAGACGTCCGGTCCGCAAGCCGAACCGGGTGTCGCACCGGCGACCGTCGCGCACACGTCCGACCCGCAGGCGGGACCGCTCCCGTTCAAGCCTGCTGCTGCCGCGGGGATGCCTGACCCGCACGCGGGGGCATACGCGCCCGAGTCGGGCGCTCCTGCTGCGGGACCGCATCCTGCCCACCCCATCGAGGCCACCGCAGGACACGGAGATACGACGAGCCCAACAGGCTTGCGGCACCAGCCGTTGATCCCCGGTGCGGCGATGTCGGGTGCCGCTGTGGCCGCATCGGATGACGAAGACTCCTCGAACGGGATTGCGGCGCAGCTGGACTCGGCGGGCGCACCACTCTCGCCCGCGCTGGAGTCACCGGCCGACGTACCAGCGTCCGAATCTGCATCGGCCCCCGACCCCGACTCGACCGGTGTGTCCCGAGAGGGTGACGCGGCGGACCCGCGGGCGGTGCGACAGGAACACTCGGAGGCGACCGCGGGGGCGGCGGAGTTGCTGGGTATGTCGCCGCAGGAGCTGCGGTTCTCGGGGTGGCGGCTACTGGCGGCGGCGGTGGATCGTGTCGAAGCCGGATTGGCGGCGCTGGGCGATCACGGCTGGGATCTCCTCACGCCGGAGGTGCGGTCGGCGCTGCTGGACGACTTGGGTGAGGTGATCGGCCGGGAACTCCGGGATCAGGCGGATACGCACCGGCGGGCGGCCGCCGTGCTGGAGTGGTTGCGTGCGGCCGGTTTGTCCGAGGACGGCACGTCCGCCACTGCCGGGCAACGCTTCTCGCTGTTGCGGCAACTCGCCGAGGACCACCCCGCGTCGCCCATCGGCCACTTGGTCGAGGCACTGGAAAGGTTCCGGGCGACCGGTACGCGGTTCGAGGCCTTGCCGACCGCTCCGACGGATACGCCCGATGTCGCGAGTCCCTCGGCGGAGAACACCCGACAAGCAGAGGCCCCCGCGCCCGGAAGACGCGAGCTGAAACTGGGCGGTTCCTGGTGGTTCGGTTCCCCGCTGCGCGCCGAGTGGATCCGGCTGGGCATGGAACGCGCTACGGTGGCGTGGGAACTGGCACGGGAACACGGTCTCGAGTTCGAGCACTGGGCACTTCGGCCCGGATCTCCGGAACTCGATCGGTTGCGCGCCGAACTCAGCACCGCCACTGGGGAATTGGCGGAGCGTTTCGCGGTGGACCCCGATGAGCTGAGTCCCCGGCGCATCGAACAGCTCCTCGCGGAATCCCCGGACGAACACGACGATTTCGAGCACCTGAGCGCTCTCGCGAACCGGTGCCTGCTCCTGTCCGCGCTGCTGGAAACCGCGGCCGCATTCGAACGAGTACACGTGCGGGCGACTGCCGGCGGCACCAGGCGCCCTGGCGTGGAACGGAATTGGCTGCAGCGCATCCTCCGGATGGATTTGGGGGAGTTGAGCCGACGCTGGCGTGCGCTCCAGGCCGGCCCGGCGGCCGGCGTGCGGCCACCGGGCATTTCGAGCCGCTATGCCGGGGCGCCGGCGCCGCTGCATTGCCTGCCGATAGGTCGATGGCAGCGAGCGGGCGAGGGTTCGAACGACTCCCTGTCGCACGGCACCGGCCGGTCCCGAGCACCCGACATGCCGCACCCGCCGAGGCCGATCGACTGCGCACCGCTGGTCGCGAAGTACCTTGTCGAGGAGAACGGCAGCGCCGCGGTCGCGGAGAACTTGGCGGCCGTGCCGCTCACTCCCAACGCCGAACTCGGTGGAACCACCGTCGCCCAGGTGCAGTCCGCGCTGGGCGGCGCGGCGTGGGAACCGGTCGCGACCTGGGATGAGCTAGCGAACCGGCTGGGTGGGATGGCGCCGGGGACAGCCGCGTACGTCGTCACCGAAGACGACCGAGCTCGCGCGGCCGCCGGTTCGGGCCACGCCCGTCTGGTGTTCCACGACCGACGCCAGCCCGGCGTGGTCAAATGGCGCGACCCGGAGGTCGACGGGGGCGCGAAGCACGTGTTCGAAGCCGGGAAACTGCCCGAGCATGTGTACAAATTCGCGATCATCTGCGGCGCGTCCGGCGATGCGTTGCCCAGATCGCCGCAGCGGCCGAAAAGCGTTGTCCCGCTGCGTCGTACGCCACTGCTCGCGGTGGCGGGCACCGACGGGCGCGCGGCCGATCCGCCACCGCACGAGCCGCTGCGGCCCGCACTCGAGACGACCCTCGCGGCCCTCGGCAGTCTCGCGAGAGACGTTGTGGTGGTGGGTAGTTCGGCGATGGCCGCCGCGTTCCCCGGTGGGACGCGCCCGCCGCACGACACGGATGTGTCGGTATCGGAAGGCGGGTTCCGGCGGCTGCGCGAGCAGGGCTGGACGGAACGTCGATTCCCCGACGGCTTCGTTCTCGTCACCAACGGTGAGATCGAGGCCGCCGTCGGATGGGGCGGCATTTCCCACGACGACCTGCTGATGCGCGCGTGGCGAACGCGAAGCGGGCTCCACGTCGCGGGCCTGTCCGACGTCACGGCGGCGAAATGGCGGCGAGGCCTGCCGAAGGACTTCCGCGACCTGGAATGGGTCCGATCGGCACTGCTCGATCCGCGGCGAGCGCCACTGCCCGAAGCGGTACTGGACCGGCAGATTCGGAAAGTGCGTGCGACGCTGCCGGAATGGGTCCTCGACCATCCCTACGCGCCGGTGGCGGTCCGGCTCGCGGCCGACGGTATGTACGCCGTGAACGCGCTGTACGGCGATCCGGAGGTCGGCGCGATTCTGCCGATCGTCGGTGAGCTGGAAAAGGCCGAATTCCTGGTGCCCGCCTCGTATCACAACGGTTTCGGTCTCGAGGACGACCTCCAGCGCCTGCAAGACCATATGGAAAACATTCGGGCCGGCGCGCTGGACCGGCTCCTCGCCATGGCGGCCGACGCCAACAGCGATCTGAGATTCGGCGGCGGCCGGATGGCGGACAATCCGGAAGCCTACGACGAGCTGGTGTCGGCGACGATCCTGCGCGAGCGGGCGCTCGTACTCGCGCCGGAGGCGCGCGACGAGGCGCGATTGCTGTTCGAGGCCGTCGAGAACACCGCGTTCGATCAACACACGGGCGAGCAGAAGGGTCGTTTCCACCCGAATCCGGTGGTGCGGGCGGTATGCGGAATCGACCTGCAACACCTGTCCGAATACAACGCCCTGGCTGCGGCCGCGGCGCTGGCCCCCGAAGATCTCGCGTCGCGCCGTACGAACGCGTTCTATTCTCAGATACTCAGCCGCGTACTGATTCAGGAATCGGCCAGGATCACCTCCCCGGAGGAGGCCGCACGTTTCCTGCACGAGAATCGCGACCGGCGTCCCGTTTTGGAGAACGGAAGGCAATCGGAGTACACCCTGGGACAGGCGCTCGGGCGCTTCTACCGTGGCAACGCGAAATTCGTGCATCCCCATCTGGGATACCGGTATCCGATGGAGTGGAGCCTGGAGGACATCGGACTTCGCCTGGAACATTCCAAGCGTTCCGAACTCATCGGCGACAATCTGCTCTCCGGCCGCTGGACACCGCGCGACGCCGAGGAAGAGATCGCGAAGCACACCGAGATCATGCGGCGGCGGACGCAGCGTCGGCTCGAGCGCCCGCGGCCGATCGTCGAGCGGCCGGAACCGACTCCCGTAGACGGCACCGCCGATTCCGACTGGGCCGCCAATGTGCTCAGGATCGCTCGGGATATGACGGGCGGTGATCACCTGGCGGCGGCGATGTACCGAAATCGCCTGGCGGAGATCCGGTCCCGCTACGGCGATGACGCACCGCGGCGGACACTGGCGGTGGCCCGGCGTGCCGCGGCGGCGCGGGCCGGGAAACTGTCCGCCGAGTTGGACCAGGCCGCCGCGATGCACGGCGCGCAGGTCGATCGACTGGTTCCGAATTCGGAGTATCTCGCGCAGTGGTTGCGGGAGTTCGAATCCAAGGCGCTGGAACTGGCCGACTCGCTGTTGGCGGCGTGGCGCGCGAATCCGGATCGGAAATGGCAAGGCGGTTGGGATGAGCCGGGCAGTCGGCAGCGGCTTGCCGAACATCTGAGCCGGTATCGCGGTGGGCCACAATCGGTGCTGCGGATCGTCAAATACTTCCAGCACGGACTGCGCGACCTGCCGCCCGGGCGGTGGCCACAGGTTTTCCGGGATACACCCGACCGCGGGCCGGCGCGCCTGCCCGAGTGGCTGATGCTCGCGATTGTCGAGACGCACAAGGCGCTGACTCTCGCCGATATCCTCGACGTGCCCGACCCGGACACCGAGGAAGACGCGGAAAGCGATTGGATCGTCGACGCGGTGGCGGAGTGGCGAGTGCTGGGGGCGGCGCTAGGCCGATCGTCCGAAGCGGGGCGCGTGATCGAGCAGGTGACCGAATACCTGGAACTCGCTCGGCTTGTCGATATCCCGCCCCGTCTGGACGAAGAACGGCGGTTACTGGCCCAGTTCGGCGAGATGGAACGCGAACTGGGAACCGAGCCGACCGCCGCGGACCAGGAGACGCCTGCCACTCATACGGTGTCACGCGACATCGATACATTGGCCCGGTTGCGCGGTCTCCGTGACCGATGGCTGGAACTTTGCGGTGAGGACTCGGCAGATCCGAGTCACTCGGCTCCTCGCCTGCGCCGCGAATTCGAGGACCTGACCACGGCGCTGACGGCGGACCTGCGCAAAGCGGGCATGCTGGCCTCGGACGACCGGCTCACCCCCCACCTGGTGCGGCGAATCGAGACCGACTACGACACCGAACGGCAGCAGGCCCTCCTGGGAACTCGCGGCAACAAGAAGACGGCCGCACTGCGCGATCTGCCCGGTCGCCTCGCGCGGTATCGCAGGCTCGAGCAGTCGCTGCGCTATATCGCCGAATGTGAGCGTTGGGAAGCGCTGATCGACGACCGGTTGGCGTGGTTGCGCGGCGATCACGAAGGTCGGAGCATCGGAAGCCGTCGCGCGGACCAGGACCCGCGCCGGTGGTTGCCGGTGGCCGACCCGAAACAATTCCGGCCGGAGCGGGCCGCCGCGTTACACGAGTGGGGCGCGCGGATCGCGGCAGCGGCCGGCGAGCGGCGACGCCGATTCGAGACGGTCGTGCGGAGGGCCCGCCGGCTGGGGGTACAGAACCCGGAACAGTCGAGTCCGGAGGAATTGCGCTGGGCCGTGGACGAACTCATCGACTGGGCGGCCGATTTCCGTGCCGCGGCGCCGCATCCGCCGGGAGTCGAGATCGACCAGGCGCAGGCGGCGCGGGTCGGCGCACTCGGTGACATCGTCCGTCGCGACCTCGTGCTGTTCGGTCACGCGCTTGCCGCCGAGCGCGGCACGCGCGCCGAGGCCGCCGCCGCGATCGCACGGGACATGCTCGCGCAGAACGTGATAGACGCCGAAGGCGGGCGCCGGCTGGCGCCTCAGGTGGCGGTTGTCGAGGCGGAGAGTGTCCCGGCCGAGGTCTACGTCGCCGGGCCGGTGGCGACGCTGGACAGCGTGCTGGACGCGGTCGCGCCCGATGTGCGCGCCGCATTGTCGGCGCAGGGCGCGCGCTTCCACTACACCGAGGTGACCGTCGACGAACAGGGCCGGGCCTACCTTCGCGACGTCCAGCCCGCCTTCGAACCCGTTGTGGTGGAGGGTGACTCGGACCCCGGCGGATCGTCGGCCGCTGCGTCGGTTGTGGTGACGCCTGGCTCGTCCGCCGAGTCTGCGCGCGACCACGCCCCACGAGAGGAGTGGGCCGCGGCGCACGCGGCCGTCGAGCGGCAGTTGGATTCCTGGCGGCTCGCGGGGGCCGAGGGTGAGCGGATCACCGATTGCGTCGCGTTCCTGCCGTCGGGTGCGGGTGGGCAACTGGTCGTCGCCGCGCCGGTGGGCATGCACCGCCGGGTGCTGCTGGACGTGGTGACCAAAGACGCGAGATTCACTGCGGCACGGTGGCATCCGCGCTTCGACCGGCAGTATGTGGAAGTGACGCCCGGCCCTGACGGCCCCGTCGCGACGACGATCTCGGCCCGCACCGCCGAAGGGCGGTTCCGCGAGGCGACGGATGCCGAACTCGAGGGCATTCTGCTCGACGAGTACCTGCGCTTCCGTCGGCTCGGCTTGATCACGGCGACCTTCCGCGACTGGATCGGCGAACTGGGCAAGCACCTGTTCTACGGGAAGAAGGAGGCGCGGAGATCCCGGGCCACGCGCGGCGAGGTCGTCGCCGGCCACCTCAAACGAGACGGCACGTTGCAGGCCTTCGCCTGCGCGGCGGCCGAGTCGAATACGGTGGTGAGCACGGATCTCCCGCATCCGACGGCGGTGCTGATCCGGGCCGTCACCCGGACGATTCCGCTGCCTCCCGCGCCGGACGGGATGTCCGATGCCCCGGTGCGCGTCGTGTTGCGCGCCGAGGTCGACCTCGGCGCCCTGCGGCCGACGGTCGAGATCGCCGCCGACGGCCTGCTCTGGCGCGTCGCGCCGCCACGCGGGCACGGCGACGCCGGGGACGTCCTGAACCGGTGGTTGCAAGGCGAGTCCGGAATCGGCGACGCCGGCGTCGCCGAACAGGTGCGGCAGGGCATGTGGGATCGAGATCCCGACCGGTTGCTGCGGCGGATAGAGGAAGCGGCGGCCGCGGGCGCAGTACCCACCAGGACGCAGGTGAGTGCGTCGCCCGAGCCACGTCATTTCTGGGAGCTTTCCGCGACGGCGGGCTCCAGGGAGTTCACGGTCAATGTGAGCTACGCCGAACAAGGCTGGTGGGCCGTGCCGACCCCGCGGGCCGAACGTGACGGCGGGCTCGAGCCGATTGTCGAACCCGTCCTGCCGTCGCTGCTGTGGCGGGTGGGCGCGCAGGTGCGCGAGGCGGCCCGTGATTCGGCCGCGCGCGCACCTGTCGACCTCGATCTCACGTTGTCGCACGCGGACGTTCGCCGATACGACGAGCTCATCCGGGATGCCGCCGTTGCCGCGAGCCGCCTGAGTGCGTGGCGCCGGGCAGAGGAGGCACTCGCCGTTCGGCTCGGCGTCTCCGAGCTCGACGACCACGACCCGGAAACCCTTGCGGCGCTGTCGGACCGGGTGCGCGACGAGCGGGCGAGTCTGGCCGACGAACTCGGTGTCGATCCCGTCGAGATAGCGTCGATCCCCTTGTCGGACAGCACATCCGGTGCTCGCCGAGACGAGGTCATGCGCCGCGAAGCCGAACTGCGCGAGTATGCCGACCTGCGCGCCCGGCGTGCGGACGCGGCGGCCGAGTCGTCCGAGGCCCAGCGCCGCCGCGACAGCTTCCTGACCGACCGCGTCGTCGCCGCCGATCTGCGCGTGCGCGGTGCGGGGCGCCGGGTGGGCGAGGGGATCGGATACGTCGCGGACCGCGCCGGTGGCCTGCTGCTGGTCGCCGCGCCACCGGGCGGACACCTGGCGAGCCTGCTGAGACAGGCCGCCGAGCGTCCCGAATACGCCGATGCGCTGTGGCGCGACGAACTGGAGAAGCGCTACCTGGAGGTGACCGCGGGCCCGGACGGCCGCATCGAGGTGCGCACGGTGCCCGCTGCCGAGGCGGAAGGTCGCCGCCGCAAACAGTCCGGCCCCGAGATCCCGGCCCAATTGCTCGACCACTACCTGAACTATCGAACGGCCGGCGCCACAGCGCTCGGCTTCGGCCGCTGGCTCGGTCTGCTCGCGGTCGAGAATCCGCTCGGCGATGTCGAGCGGCTGGCGTGGCTGGGCCACCAGATGGTCCGAGCGGAACCGAAGATCGAGCGGACGCATCCCGCGCACGTGCTGCACCGGCTGTGGACCCGGCGAGTGCCGCCTCTGCCCGCGCCACCGACAGACCTGCCGGAGCGGCCGGATATCGTTCTCGTGCAGGCGAATATCGGCGACACCATGGCGGTTCGGCTCCCGCTCGAACACGAGGACGGGATGTGGCGGGTCGTGCCGGACAGCGCGTCCGAGGTCGGAAACGTCCTCGCGCGGCACTTCCCGGAACTGTCCGCGACCTCACCGGACACTCTGGTGCAACGGATCGACGCCTTCCTGCTCGAGAACGTCATGTGGGATCCGGCCGCCGCGCATCAGCTGTCGAGCGCGCCGGGAGCGTGTTTCCCGGTGGCCGCCGTCGCCGCGATGCAGGGTCCCGGCCTCCGCCCACGGTTCGATATTCCTCGGGATCTCCTGGACAACGTCCCCGTCGCCGGCTTCGACGGCCGGGACATCTCCCGGTGGGCGCACGCGCACTGGCGACCGGGCGGATTCCGCGACGCCGCCGCGATCGTTGCGCACGTGCGCCGAACCGACGGAACTGTCTTGGGCGCAGTGGATTTCGGACCGACCGGGGCACATGCGTTCACCGTGCGCCGCGACGCCGGCGTGACCGTCGTCACGGAACAGGTCGCCCGCCTCGACATCGGCGGAGCGGTGTACACCACGAAACGGGTCGTGCGGGGAGAGGAAGCCGTGGACGCGTGGGCGGCCGAGCTGACCCGCACGGCGGGCGCGGCCGCTACGTTTCACGGCATCGCGTTCACATCCGTTGGGATACCCGAACTTCCGCTGGGACCCGATCGGGAGCCGGTCGGCCGCCGGGGCCGTGAATTCCCGATCCGTCCGCTGCGCGGGCGGCCACCCGAGCGGGCGCCGCCGGAGGACGGGCCCGGCCGGGTGCGCCAGGTCGCCGCGCGGGATCTCGGCGAGGCCCGGCGGCAGCGGGAGGTAGCCGCAGACCGGTTGTCCGCCCGGGCATCCCGGCTGGGAATGGCGTCCTTCGAGCCGGACGGCGCTGCGCTCGAGTCGGTGCGGCAGCGGGCCGACCGGGCGCGCGCGGACCTGGTTCGGCTGCTCGGTGCCGACCCGGTGGCCCGCGCGTATCTCGAGGAGCCCGTGGAACGACTGCAGGGTCGCCTGCGATCACTCGACGACGCGGGATGGACCCGAGCGGCGCAAGCCGATCCGGCAGCCCTGCGGACGTGGATCGCGGACGCGACGCGTTTGGAGAACGACACGCAAGAGGCCACCACGCGCGCCATCGAGGGCGACACCGGCCTGGCCGCCTCGCTGCCCGCCCGACGTGCCGCCGTCACGTCCCGGCTGGTCGGACTGACGGGCGCGCCGAGACCGGCGGCGCATCCTTCCGGCGGCGACCCGCTCGCCGAACTCAGGCGACTGGCCGCCGTCGCCTGTCCCGAGACCGCACGCCTGGTCACCGCCGTGGTCGAATACCTCGAATTCGACGCGCTGACAGCCGATGTCGCGGAGTGTGTGCAGCTGGATCGGCTGATCGACGGCTACGCCGACCGACGGAACCCCTTGCTGCACCGCGAGGGGCCGTGGGACTCGCCGCGGCTGGACCGCGTCGAGGTCGCGCACATCGTTCCGGCCGTAGCGCAGGCGGTCGAGTGGTGGTTGGCGGATATAGCCGTCGTGCTGGAAATGATCAGCGACGCCGACCGCTGGACCTTCGACGAGATATTCGATCGCTATCTCATGGCGGGCTCCGAGGTCCGCCCGGTGCTACTCGCGGCGCGAATCATCAACAACTCGGACCCCGAGGGGCATCCCGGCATTCGGGAGGCATGGACGCGGACTTCCAGAATCGTAGCCGAGGCCCGGCACACGATTCAGACGAACCTGGAGCTGGGCGCCTGGATCAGGGATATGTACGGTCGCCGCCCGACTCCGACTTCGGACCCGAGGCGCCGGGCGTTGTTGGAGCGGGTCTACCTCGAATTCCAGACCGCCGGTATGAATCTGCCGGAAGCGGAGAGAACGAGGATCGCTCGGATCGACGCCAGGGTGGAGGAACTGAAAACCGCCTTCCAAGCGAACAAAGCCGCAGCGCTCGAGGCGGCGGCGGTGCCGGTGACCGAAAGCGAACTGGCGGGAGTTTCGGTGGGCGATCCCGGAATCGCCGCGACCGGCGCGGGCGGTTATCTGCTGCGACTCGAGAGTCTGATGACCGGTAGTTTCCAGCCGTGGCTGACCCGTTTGCGCGACGGCACTTTACGTCGAAGGGTGTACGACGCGTCGGTCGGTCTTTGCCGTGGCGGGGAGTACGACAATACCGAGATCGTGACGGAGATAGTCGCGTTGCGCGCCGAACGGGCCGCGCTGCTGGGATTCCCGCACCATGCGGCGTTCGTCGCGAGCCAGGAACCCGTCGCCCCGGAGACGGCGACCGCGATCCTCGAGAAGCTGACGCCGTACGTTGCCGCGCGAACCCGCGGCGAGATGCGTGAGGCGGCCGCGGCCATCGACCGTAACCCGTTGCAGCCGTGGGATGTTCGTTATGGGCGCGAAGTCGCTATGGAAAGACGGTCCGGAAACGACGACCGCGCCATCGGCCGGTATCTGGAGCTGGACCAGGTACTGACCAAGGGCGTCTTTCGCCTCTACGAGCGCCTCTTCGGCATAACCTTCCGGGAACGTTCCGACCTGCCGGCGCACCACCCGGACATTCGCGCCTTCGACGTCACGAACGCGGTCGGCGAGTCGCTCGGCCTGGTGTACTACGACCCGTACCAGCGCCCGGGCAAACAAGGCGGAGGCATCACCTTTCCGCTCATCGACAAGTTCGAACCGCTCGGGCGGCGACCGGTGTCGGTGATCTTCACGAGTATTGCGAAACCGGCCGACGACACGGCGCCGACCCTGCTCACGTGGCAGCAAGTGTTGTCCGTATTTCACGAATTCGGACACGGCGTACACGACATGCTGGGCGAAGGCGCGCACGAAGTATCGGGACGGCGCATTCCCCGCACGTGGGTGGAAGGCCCCGGAATGCTCGCCGAGGTATTCGCGCGGCTCTGCCTGAGCGAGTACGCATTCCATCACGACACCGGCGCGCCGATGCCTGCCGAGATGATGGAGAAGATACGGCAATCGACGCGGAATTATCGCGGCATGGAGGTGTCCGTACAGATAGCGTTGGCGCTGCTGGATCTGGCGTGGCACCGGCTCACACCGGCCGAGGTGCCGTCGGGCGACGATCTGCCGACCGCAGTGCGCGAGTTCGAGAATTCGGTTCTGACAGCGGCCGGGCTCGACCTTCCCGGGTTACTCGACGTCGGTCCGATTCAGACCTTCGGCCATATGTTCGCGCTGGACTATCACGGCGCCTACTTCACGTACCAGTGGAGCGAAATCTTCGCCGATATCGTCCGGGGCCGGCTCGAGCGCTTGGTCGACTCGGCAGGCGGCTTCACCCGGGAGGTCGGCGACTGGCTCGAGGAGAACATCTTCCGGCACCAGGAACTGTTCCTGGACAAGGTGATCGCGAATTTCCTGGATCCGGATACGGATCTGAGGCCGTATCTCGAGGCCAACGGCCTCATCGACACCCCGCCGGACGGTATGGCTCCGGTGGGCGCCGCGGGCGACGATCCCGGTGCTCGGCTGGCGATGGCGCGCCGCGCCGGCGAGCAAGCCGCGCGGCGGCGGTCGGAACTGGCCGAGCTGATCACACTCCGCCGCGTCGATCCCAGAGAACTACTGCGGACGGGATCACCCACATGGGCGGCCTGGTTCAGCCAGTTCCGGAAGGTCCGCGACGGTCTGATCGACATGCTCGGCCTCGGGCGCGGTCGGGCGGTGAGTGACGGATTCATTCACCATGTGCTGGCGGAGCGGCAGGAAAGAGGGCTTGCGACATCCGAACACATGGTCACCGCGCAGAAGTTCACCGAAATGGCCGTTGTCGCAGAGCTTATCGATGATATCCGTCGCCTCGACGCCCGGGCACACACGGTCGAGGCAGTGGAAGCGGAACTGGCGCGGCGAGCCGGGGATGCGTACCAGCTGATCGTCCGGGCTTCCGGACTGATGCGCGCGGTCGCCGATTTCCGGCCGCTCGGCGGGCTGACAGAGGTGATCGGCGCGACCCTCGCGGCGGCAGAACGGCGGCTCGGGGCGTGGCAACGCCTGGGCGGACTGGCGCGTGATGTCTTCGCGCTGGCATCGACCCTCGAGGCCTACGAGGAGGAGTCGTTCCTGTACCCGCAGGCGGAATTGCTGTCGGCGGCTCGGCGTTACCGCTCGTCGTCCTGGGCGTCGCGTTCGGGCATGCTGCTGCTGCACGCTCGGCTGAGTCATCTCCTCACCACCGCACAGGACTCGGAAGGCCCGGTGCCGAGCCCGGACGAGCAACTGAGTCGGTTGGCGCCGCGGGTGGCGGCGGCAGTCGAGCACTACGAGACGATCGAGCGGCTGAATGCCGACCTGGATTCGGCGCTCGCGCAATTGAATCGGGAGCTGAGCGGTGTTCCCGTCGCGCCGGAGGAGCCCGCGCGACCCCGACTCTCCGACTCCGCGGAGTTCCCTGAGATCATGTCCGCGGTGCGCGAGCACGTGACGCGGCGTCGGCAACGCGCCTTCACCGCGCTCTCGGGCGGGTTGAGTAGCGAATTCGCGTTGGACATAGCGCAATTCGATGAGCCGGATGCCGGTGCGCACGTTCTGAGCCGGTTGACGCGGGTGCCACCGGGTGAGTCCGAACGACTGGACACCACCATTCGCCTGATCCACGAACTCGGCCGCGGGCGCAGGCAATTGACGCAGATCGACACGATCGTCGCGGCGATGGACGAGGCCGATCACCGCACGCGGCTGGGGGATGAGCGGCTGGCGCGGCTGGTGTCGGAGCATGTGCGGAGATATCCACTGGACCGTCGGATCAGTCGGGGCGGACTCGATCCCGATCCGATGACGATGGACGCGATGGCCCGCGCGTGCGCGGCGGCGCTGCCCGGCGACCGATGGACGGAGTCCGGACTCGAGGCGGTGCGCGAACGAGTCGCCGCGTTGCGGCGGGACACGGACTCACCGCGCGCGACCTACCTTGCCGAACGCTACCTCGGATTGCGGCAGTTGATCGAGGCCTTCCACGACGAAAGTCCCTGGCGCGGATGGCATCTCAACGTGGAATCGCACGTGTGGCGGCTCGGCCGCCTGCTACGCGGCCGGGACGAGGCTCAGGTGCGCCGCGAGGCGGCCGAGCACCGGCTGCGGCGACTCGCCCCGAGATTCGGCCTCGACCTCACACGAGGAGACGAATTCCCGCAGACTCGGGACAGCTTGCGCCGCATGGTGAAGCGGGACCTGCGCTGGCTGACCCTTGTACTGAGCCCGGTCGCTGCCGCCGAACTGCGTTGGCAGGACCCGGTATCGGCGGCCGATCTGGACCTGGCCGCGGTGCGGCTGGCACTCGAAAGGGTGCACCTGCGGCAGGCGGACACTCACCCGCGCCGCGCCGAGGTGCGCGAGCGCGTCGAACAGTGCCTTGGTCGCACCGCACTGCTCGCTGCCATCGAGGACTTCCTGGACCGCACAGCCGAGATCGACCGATACGACGCGGGTCTGGACAAATCCCTGCACGCGGCGATGGCAGCCGTGGGCCACGCGGGCGGTCCGGCGATCGACCCCGTTGATCTGGAACGGGCCGATATCACGGCGCTGCAGCGCGCGATGACGGAAGGTGTGGTGACGTCGGCCGGGTTGGTCGAGGCGTATCTGCATCGGATCCGGATACTGGACAGCGAGGGTCCGCGCCTGAACGCCGTGCGGACGGTGAATCCGAAGGCGATGGCCGAGGCCGAACGACTCGACGCGGAACGCCGCGCGGGCCATGTGCGGGGGCCGTTGCACGGAATACCGATCCTGATCAAGGACAATATCGACCTCGAGGGCCTGTCCACCACCGCCGGGGCGGTGGCGCTACAGGATTCGTATCCCGGCGGTGATGCCTTCTTGGTGCGGAGGCTGCGGGATGCTGGGGCGATTATCCTCGGCAAAACCAATATGACCGAGCTTGCGAATTTCATGTCCGACTACATGCCGTTCGGCTACAGCAGCCTCGGCAAGGACATCCGGAACCCGTACAGGTTTGCCACCCGACTGGGGGGATCCAGCTCGGGTTCCGCGGTCGCCGCGGCAGCGGCGCTGGCAGCGGCGACCATCGGCACCGAGACCGCCGGCTCGATCATGAGTCCCGCGGTGTTCAGCTCCATGGTCGGTATCAAGCCCACGGTCGGATTGATCAGCCGGACCGGTATTTTCCCGTCCGCCGCCAGCTTGGATACCGCGGGACCGATCGCCCGGACGGTGCGTGACGCGGCCACTCTGCTGACCGTGCTGGCCGCCGCCGATCCGGAGGACGCGGCGACCACTCGCGTCGTCGGCGCGCACGGCACGGACTACGTCGCCGCATTGTCTCCGGACGCCTTGCGCGGAGTCCGGATCGGGGTCGTCTCCCAGCCACTCGACAACCTTCCGGAGCCCGTATTCGCCGCGGCGGCAGCGGTTTTCAGCGCGCAGGGCGCGGAGTTGATCTCGGTGGAGATTTCCGTGGGCGGGCTACCCGACCCCCTGTACGTCTACGAGATGAAGCGCGACGTCGATCGCTATCTAAGCGGACTGCCCGTGGGCGCCCCGATCAGGTCCCTGGACGATCTGATTCGTTTCAACCGGGCCAACGCTTATATCCACGGCACAACTCTGTACAGCCAGAACAGATTGCTCCGCGCCGCCGCGATCGACCTGGACGATCCCGCGATGATGGACGAATACCGGGCACATCGCGAACGCGTCGTCGGGACCGCGCGCGAGCGGCTCGATACCGCATTCCAGGCGCACCGCTTGGACGCGGTGCTGTTCATCGGCGACGCGGGAAGCTCAGCTGGCCGCCCGGGCACAGTATCCCGCTGTCGCGTTGCCTATCGGCTACAACCCGGAAAACCACGAACCGGTGGGAATCATGCTGGTGGGCCGTCCTTTCACGGAGGCGTCGCTATTGGCCTACGGGTATGCCTATGAACAAGCGGCGGACGTATGGCGACCGCCGTCCGAAGTCAATCCCGCCTTGTTCGCGCCCGCGCCCGAATGGCAACCGACACCACTGCCGAGTGTGCCACTGCCGAGCCAGCCGCTGTCGCCAATTCCTTTGGGAGTGCTCCGACTTCCGGGTACTGCCGAAGCGACGTGGGGTCACGGCGGAAATCAGTGCGCGCGGCTGACTGCCGCACAGCATCGGACTCGGACCGGCAATCCCGACGTGGAGGAGATCGGTTTCGTCGGGTTGAGCGGCTTTTCGCTGTCGCGCTACGTGAATGCTCTCGGCGGACAGTTGCAGCGGATCGACGTCGACCCCGAACTCCCGCACCGCCGGCTCGTACAGACGTTCCTCGAGTTGGTGGCGAGCAAGAAGCCACACGAGCGGAACGGGATGTCGGTGATAGTCGTCGATCTGACGCCGATGGACGAACACGGCGCGAGCGGCCATACGAATCGATGGGAATACCACTACGACTTGGCGAGCGACAGCGGCTGGCTCGAGCTCCAGGACTCCGGGAAGCAGAAATTCGGCCCGTACACGGAGCCGTCGGCCGCCGGTGAGCTGGAAGGCCTCTTCGCCATGGCGTTCGGGCCGCGGGGCGAATCACTGCTGCTCCCGGGTGCCGAGGTCGTTCCGCCGCCCGACCGGCGGATCGGTCACGACGAGCACCCGGTACCCGCCGCGGATCCGGCGGCGGCGACTCCGCTGGCCGAGCTCCTGGCCGTCACCGAACCGGACGACGACCTGCTGTTGGGCAGACTGAAGAAACTCGACGGGCGATATGGACGTCTCGATTTTCGGGTTATCGAGGCTCATTACCTGATCGGCAACGAGCCGAATGCGACACGCAGCATCCGCGGCCTGTACTTCGCCGGGGAGATCTCCGATTCGGAGACCGGCAGAGCGGTGTGGTGGCCGAAATTTGATATCCAATTCGACGAGCTGAATCGAATCGTGGTCCGGTTCCGGTATGATGGTACGATCAGCCGATATTATGCGGCGGAGGTATACAATTCCTTCGTAGCGCGCCTGGACAACGAGTTCTTCGGCCCGTCTGCCGATCGGATGCATTTCAAGCCGGAATTCGAAGTGGCCGGGCTCGTCGCGACGCAGCCAGGTATCCGATGGGACGCGACCGCCGGTCAATTCGAATTGGCCGTCGAGCGATTGTACGAGGCTGCCCAAAACCTCTTCATCGACACCACGCCCGTCGGGCGCCGGCGCGTGGCCGATGTTCTCGGATGGCTCGAGCGTGCCGGGGTGGCAGGGTCCTCGCCGGCCGATGTGCGTAATATCGCCGATGCCGCCGACCCGCAACTCGGCGCCCGGCTGCTGGCTGCGGCCAACCCGAACATGGTGCGTCACTACGGCGAATATCTGGCCGCGGACCCCGCGGCGCGGACGGCGGCGCCGAAAACCGCGCCCGTCGCACCGGATCTCGGGGAGCCGACCGAAACCCTGACCTTGCGGGAATTGCTCACCCACGACGAACCGCGCAACGCACTGCTGCGCGGTGTGCTCCCCGGGAATTGGGTCTGCGGTCCCTATCGGGTGCAGCCGACAGTTGTCCGATACATCGCCGAGTGGCGATTCGGGGATCCGCCCGAGGCAAATGTGCTGACGCGGCACTACGCATCCCGAATCGTTGCTATCAACGTGCAAGGCGGGATCGACGACAACGAGGGAAACGGCGTCGGATTCCTGGAATACGACATCATGCTGGACGACGAAGACAATATCGCCGTCACCGACCTCACCTATCTCGACGGCGTCCCCGACAACGGTTTCCATGCCGACTTGGCAGCGCGGACGGAGGACTATTTCCGAGACAACGGGGTGGACCGGATCGTCGGAACGACGCTGACCGAATACGGTGCCGCGGCAATGCGAAGCGGCGCGAGTTGGCCCGTCGACAATCCGACCGACCTGCTGGATGTGCTGAGGAACTTCCGGTCGTCGGCGCGTACCCTACGCCGCGACAGCACCAAGGCCGACCAGACCATTCTGGACGATGTCCTGCAGCGCTTCGCGGGTCGGCCGGCCGATTTCCCGAGCCCGGCGGAATTGGCCGATCTGGCCGGGGACAATCCCTACCTCGGCCGCGACTTGGTTGCCGAGTCGCGCTGCCACATCATCAGAAGATTGCGGCCCGCCGGGGACGTCACCGGAGCCGCCGCTCGGTCGGTTGTCGCCGGCCGCGCGCAAGCGGCGGCCCATCAGTTGCGGGGGGACCTCGCGGCGCTGCTGTGGAAACGCCCGCTGGTCGCGGCAGACCTGTTCGACACGGGATCGCCAGGCTGGGCGGCCTGGTACACCCCCCACCGCGAGGCCGGCGATCGGCTGCTGCGGCTGCTCGGGGTCGAGGCCGGCCGCGCAACCGACGGCTGGGTTGCGCAGGCGGCGGCGCGCGTGCGTTCGAACGTCCCCACGGCGACGGAGTTCGGCGCTGCCGTAAAGACTTTCGACGCTCTCCATGCCGCGACTCAGCTTGTCGATGACATCCAGAGCCTGGAGCGGCGGGCCCGGACGGTCAGAGCGATCGAGGCCGAACTATCGCTGTCCGGCGCGGAGTTGCGCCGGACGTTGGTGTGGGTTCACGGCTTGACGGCCGCCGGAGACTTCCGCCGCTATCCCGTGCTGCGCGATGCACTCGGGAGGGCGCTGGCGCGAGTGGCCTCTCAGGCACATGACTTGCGGCGCTGGTCACAGTGGGCGCACCAGCTACATCGGCTCGGCGTGGCATTGGAGGATGCCGAGTCGCAACTGCGGTCGTACGAGTGGACGCGGAACGGGCTGCTCGAGGCGGCTCGGGACCGAGACCTGACGCAGTGGGAGCCGCGTGCGATATCCCTCGCTTTGCGAGATCGGTTGCGGCGCTTGCCTACCCATGCCGCGGAGGCCGAGGAAGGAGAGCAGCTCCGCGAACTGATTCGAAACGCGGACGCACTCGCCGTAGTGGACGACACCAGCCATCGGCTGAATTCAGATCTGTATTTCCTGCTGTCCCGAGTGGACTCGGAACTGGCCGGGCACGCCGCGCCCGGACTCTCGATAGCGGAGGCACCGAGTTCCGGACGGCTGGCGGCGGAACTGGTCCCCGCACGGGACGCGCTGGTGGCCCGGCGTCGCGAACTGCTCGCCGTGCTCCATGCGGCGGACTCGCGGTTCGGTGTCGACCCGACTCGTCTGGACTCGGGCAGGGCGGGCGCGAACGAGCTGACTCGATTGCGCGAACTGCGTGAACGGACGGCCGCGGAACCCGGCGGCACCGCACAGATCGGCCGGCTGGACCAAATAGTCCGGCGCGCGCGCCTGCTGGTCCGGACGACAGAGCGAATCAGTCGAATCGACACGGTCGCAGCGGCTTTGGACGAAGCAGACCAGCAGATTCTGGCTGTTGACGGTCGTCTCGACGGGCTGCGGGCAGATTACTTGCGGCGCTTTCCGTTGGACCGCAGGCTTTTTCCGGACGAATTCGGCGAGAACCGGCTGGCACTGCACGATGCTGTGCACTCGGCCGAAGCCTCGGTGCGTGCACAGGACCGGGAAGAAGCGCGGGACGGCGCTGAGTCGGTCCGCAATCACGCTGTCGCGCAACGTTCTCGGTCGCTGCGCCGCATCTCGGAACTGAACGACCACCGCGGCCGGTGGGTGGCTTACCGGAATAGCCTGCGGGCCGACGCGGAGCCACTGCTCGAACTGGTCCGCCGGATGCAAGACGCCGAATTCGGCATTGTCGACGCGTTCGATGAACTGGG
Source organism: Nocardia sp. N2S4-5 (assembly GCF_044628355.1). Classification (NCBI taxonomy): domain Bacteria; kingdom Bacillati; phylum Actinomycetota; class Actinomycetes; order Mycobacteriales; family Nocardiaceae; genus Nocardia; species Nocardia sp. N2S4-5. The sequence continues at coordinate 116,202 of NZ_JBIUPM010000001.1, forward strand.
TCGGCTGGCCGATCGCACCGGCGTCGAGCTGGACCGCCTGGGTCCGCCCGAGGAGTGGCCCGCCGCCCTGCGCAGCCTGCTCGGCGCGGAGCTGGGCCGGATCGTGGCCGCGCTCGGTGACAAAGCGTCGATAAACCTGCACGGGATGGCCGGTGCACCGGCCGGAGAGTTGGATCCCTACGAGGTGGGCGTTGCCGTCCGACGGGCACTGCTCCAGTTGGGGGATCGAGTGTCGAGCGAACAGACGGAACTTCTGGCGCGTTGCGCTGATCTCACCGAGATGGCCGCTGAGGCGGATGTGCTGCAGCAGTGGCCCGACGAGTTGCGGGACGCCGAAACGGAATTCGGCATCCGCACGGCGAAGACGCAGCCGACGCCACCCTTCGCGGAGACCACCGCGCACGACGGCACCGTGCCGTACAGCCGGACCGACGCGCACGCCGCTAACCGGTGCGCCTCATTGACGGCCGAGACGCACCGGATACAAACCGGCAGAACCGATGTCGTCGTCCTGGAACCGGAGGGCTTGCCCGGGTCGTCCCTGCGCACCTACACCGCCGCGGTACACGGAATCGTGCAACGGTTCGCCGTAGACCCGATCATTCCGCATGGCGAACTCGAACGTGCGGCCCGGGAGCTCATCGAGTCGATGCCTCCGGACGAGCGTGACGGGTTCTCGATCATCGTGGTGGACGGGACGCACGAGGTCGACGAGCACGGCGTGAGCGCCCACACCTACCGCCTGGAGTACCGGCACGACGAGCACACCGGCATCGGGTGGTTCGAACTGCAGGACCCCGGCAAGGGCGAGTTCGGGGAATGGCTCGACGTGATTCGTTCCTCCGAACTGACCGGAATCTGGGTGATGGCCTTCGACCGGAACGGCATTGCGCTACGCCTGCCCGGCGGCGCCGGAGACGACATTCCGCCATGGGAATTGCGGATCGGCAGCGAGGAGAGTCGTCCGGTCGACCCGCCGCGCGCCCGCTTCGACGATTTCGACATGCCCCTGCCGGTCCGTGACCGCGCTACGAAATTCCGCATGTTCGGGGAATGGCTGCGGGCAGTCCGACAGGTGCACGGGTACACACAGAGTCGACTCGCCGACGCGATGGGCTTCAGCCGGAACACCGTGATCCGGGCAGAGTCGGGCAGGACGATAACCGTCGAGTATTTGCGTCGCTTCGGCCGTGCTCTCGGATTGTCCGACACGGTGATCCGCGGCGCCGGCCCGCAGGAATTACTGCGCGATTTCCGTGATGGCCCGGAGCCCTCGGACCACGCTGTGGCGGCGCCCGGGACGGCGCCTCCGGAAACGAAGTCCGCGGCCGATCCGTCGCGGCATATCGACGACGAAGTTCCGGGCGTCACCATTGATTGGCTCCGCTCCGAACCAGCGGCCACACCGTTCGTCGAGCGCGTCGGCCGGGATGCGCGCGATGTATTCGACCGATACCCCGGAGCCGAGCAAAAGGCTCAGATGCTGGACGAGGCATTGAATCCGCCGTGGCCGCGGTTCGGTTCGAAGGCAGGTTCCGAGGCGACGCTGCCCGACGCTCTCGGCCAGGTGTTCCGGTCGATAGTCCGCGCTGTGCCGTCTGAACATGTTCCCGCGGTCGTGCGGGCGTTCCGGCTCACCCCTGCCGCCGAAGCGCAGTTGCTCCACGCGTGGCGGGAGCTGCGTGGGACACCGGAAGCCGGACGCGAAGAAGAATTACTCGCGCTGTGGCGGCAGGACGACCTGCCGGACGACGAGATCGAGTACCGGCTCGATCTGCCGGTGTTGACGTACTTCCGCACGCACGACCGTGCCACCTTGTTCGCGATTACGGTGTTGGACAAGGCATTGCACGGACCGTGGGACACGCTCCGGAATCGGTTGCGCGCCGATTCACTGCGCACACTCGCGCGGGGTGTCACCGAACTGGCCCGCTCCGTGCCCGCTGAGCACTATCCGGTGCTTCTCACCGCTTTCGATGTGAGTGCGGGGGCCGCGACCGCACTCCTCGACGCGCTGCGCCGGGCCGGTGGCGACCGGGTGGATACGTGGGCGCCTACCGCCGCCAGGTTGGTCACCGCGATTCTCGGCGCGGAGTCACCGGCTCTACGGAACGTCGATGTGCACCGACAGCGCTTCGGCGAGGAAGCGACCGTACAACTGGCTCGTTTCGGGAAGCACAATCCATACCTGGTCTACCGTTCCGATCACATAGAACTGCACCGGCCCGGGCAGCCGACGCTGCGGGGATCGTTGAACGGGCCTCTGGTGGAAGCTCTGACTGCCGCATATCATGCCGAGCCGTCGATCACCTTCCTGAACGAGGTGCGCGACAAGTCGGTGCCCCGGGATCCGGTGATCATCCATTCCCTGCCCACCGAGGATTGGGGAACTCTACGACTCCATGTGTACGAGTCGCGAAATCTGGGAGAAGGCGCGGTCGTAGCGGCGGTGGTCGGAGCGCCGGAACAGCTACTGTCGCGGCCGCCGTTGGTGCGATTGCATTCTCGCTGTCTCTATGGTGACGTCCTGCATTCCACGAAGTGCGATTGCTACAGGCAACTACTGGGTGCGCTCGATCAAATGTACGACGAGGGCGCCGGAGTGGTTATTTATATGGACGAGGGCAGGTATGGCAGCGGGCACGAGGGGCGCGGTGTCGGTTTGCTCAACAAGGCGGCCGCCTACCGGGAGGAAGACAAGGGATTCAATACGGCGCAGGCGTTCGACAAATTGCACCTCCCCTACGATCTCCGCCGCTATGGTCATGCCGCCTATCTGCTGCGCTATCTCGGCGTCGAAGCCGTACGCATGATGACCAACAATCCGGAAAAAATAGCGGGATTGGAAAAGCACGGCATCGAATTGGTGCGACGTGTACCACAGCTGTATCTCGGCGAGAACCGGACCGAATACCTCGATACCAAGAGACTGGTCTTCGGGCATTTGCTGGACGAAAAGGATTTCGCCGAACCGCAAACCGCCGCGTCTCAGCCGACTCCGTGGTCGTCGCAGCCCACCGACCCTGCTGTCCCGGACACGGTGACGACGACGGTCCCGCCGGTCGCGGAGACCACCGGGAGTGACGGCACCGCACCCTACGTGCCGACCGACGCGCATGCCGCGAATCGCTGTGCCACGCGGACGGCCGAGGCGCATCGGGAAGATACCGGCAGGAGTGATGTCGTCGTGCCGGTAACCGAGGGCCTGGGTGGGGTATTTCTGCGAACTTATGCCGAAGGGCTGCACGGAGATCCGCAACGGTTCGCCATCGATGCGCTCACTCCGCATTTCAACGTCGAGAAATCGGCGCGTGCGGCCATTGCCGCGCTGCCCCCGGAAGAACGTGACGGGGTATCCCTCGTGGTGGTCGATGTAACGCTCGAAGTCGACGAGCACGGCGTCGGTGCCCACACCTATCGGCTGAAATACCGGTACGACGAGCAGACGAACACCGGCTGGTTCGTATTGCAGGATCCCGGCAAAGGGCAGTTCGGAGTGTGGCGCGACGCGATGCGCTCACCCGAGCTGACCGGTATCTGGGTGATGGCCTTCGACCGGAAGGGAGTTCGGCTGCACCTGTCCGGCGCCGAAGACGACACTCCGCCGGCGGAATTGCGGATCGGCAGCGAGGAGAGCGATCCCGTCCAGCCGTCACCGGGCACGGAATCGCAACCTGGTGACTCCGCGTCGTCCGGGCCGGGCAGCCTGGCCGACGAGGCGAATATCCGGTCGGCGGTCGCTCGTCGCGTCGACGAACGAGCCGCGCGACTGCGGCGGGAACTGGTCGAGCTGCTCCGGCCGCACGACATCGAGGCCGGTGACCTGTTGCGTCCCGGCTCGTCGGCCTGGGACAGCTGGTCCACCGAGCATCGGCGGCTTCGTGGCGAGGTGATCGATATGGTCGGCATCGAACGCGGCCGTGCGGTGGACGACGCGTGGCTTCGTCACATGCTGACGGAGTGGCGGGAACCGGATCACGCGACGCCCGAATTCGACACCGTGGCAAAGGCTTTCGCCGATTCGTATGCGGTCGTCAAGCTTGTCGACGATATCCGTGGCCTGGACAGGTGGGCTCGAACGGTCGACGCGGTGGAGGCGGCGCTGGCACGTCATCTCGACCAAGCGCGCCGACTGCTCGCTGCGCCGCTTGCCCGCCTGCGCGGGATTGTCGGCGCGGTCGCGGTTTTTCGGCCGTTGGGCGCGCTGGTCCCGGTGATCGACTCCCTCCTCACTACCGTGATCGAGGGGCTCACGGCCGCCGAACGTCTGAAACGCCAGGCTGACGCGCTGTATGCGCTGGGAACCGCGATCGAGGACTACCAGCGGGTACTGGGGTCGCGCGAGTCGTCGCATCGGCAGATCCTCGCTGCGGCAAGGCAATACGGCTTGCCCGCCTGGGACACCCGATCCGGGTTCGCACTACTGCTGGCTCGGCTTCGGCACCTGTCGGGTGCCGCCCGCACGTCGGGGGACGAGGACCGCGCCGAGAATCTGCACCGGTTGGTGCAGCGAGCCACCATGGCTGTCCAGCTCTACGACACGATCCAGCTGCTGAATACCGATATGGCCGCCGTAATCGAACACGCGACCGCGCCGCCCGCCGATGACCCCGCCGCCGCGGACGAGACACCGGACCGCGTGCGCGAACTGTCCGGTCCCACACCGTTACGCGAGTATCTGGCCGTCTTGCGGGACGATGTCGCGCGTCAGCGACGAGACAGGTTCGCCGTCCTGCTGGACGGGCTGGGCGACGAGTTCGCGGTCGATATCGCAGCGCTCGACGAATGCGGCTGGGGCGGGCACGAGCTGAACCGGTTGCTGAGTCTGCAGGCGACGAAGTCCGACCGGCTCGCCGCCGCCATACGTATCCTCCGCGCGATTGCCCGTGCCAACACGCTGCTCACCCGGATCGACACGGCGGTGGTGGCGCTGGACGACGCCGATCCCCGGAGACAAATGGCGAATCAGGCGCGCGACCGCGTGGTCGACGGCACCGATCCAACAGTGCCTCGAACAGCGGACATCGATCAATACGATTCGGATCTGGATGAGTGGCTGGATGCGGTACTGGATGCCGTGGGGACGGTCGGCGAATCGTTCGCCCGGCCCGAAGCCGCTGTGTCCGTCGGCGCCGACCGGACGACGACCGTCGACCTGGAACGAGCGGATATCGTCACGCTGCAAAGTGCCATGACCGACGGCGTGGTCACCTCCGTGGGGCTGGTCGAAGGATATCTGCGTCGCATCGAGATATCGGACAGCGTGTATCCGCCGTCGAATGCGATTCTGGCGGTGAATCCGAACGCGATCGCCGAGGCCGAGCGACTGGACGCCGAACGCCGGCAAGGACACGTGCGGGGGCCGCTGCACGGTATTCCGATTCTGATCAAGGACAACATCGATGTGGCCGGCATGCCCACGACCGCCGGGTCCGTGGCACTGCGGAATTCGTATCCCGCCCGAGACGCGTTCATCGTGCAGCGGCTGCGGGCCGCGGGAGCCGTCATCCTCGGCAAAACCAACATGACCGAACTCGCGAACTTCATGGCCGAGGGAATGCCTTCCGGCTGGAGCGCGCTCGGCGGGCATGGGCGCAACCCCTACGGGCCGTTCGCGGAGCTGAGCGGATCCAGCCGGGCAGATGTCGTCGCGGCCGGCCTGGCGGCGGCGGCTATCGGAACCGAGACCTCGGGTTCCGTCGTCTCGCCGGCGGTGAACACCTCGGTGATCGGGCTGAAACCGGTCGACCTGGTGAGCCGGACCGGGATCCTGCCGGTCTCGGGCACCTTGGACACGGCGGGCGTGCTTGCCCGGACCGTGCGCGACGCGGCGATTCTGCTGACCGTGATGGCGGGTCCCGATCCGGAGGATCCGGTGACCGAGCGCGCTGCTGACCGAGCGGGCACGGACTACGCCGGGGGACTGTACCGCGGAGCTTCTGCGTGGCCGGCGGATCGGCGTGGTCGGCGCGCCGGACAATTTCGGCGGCGCGCCGGCGGTCTTCCGAGTCCTGGGCGCGACGCTGATCCCGGTCGAGGTGCATGAGGCCGGTCTACCCGCGGCGCTGGCCACCTGGGAACTCAAGCGAGATTTCGAACGGTACCTGGCCCGACTGCCCGCGGGCGCTCCGATCAGGACACTGGACGAGTTGATCCGCTTCAACGACGACAACCTCCTCACGGAGGGAGCTGCCCCGTACGGACAAGAGGCATTGCGTAAAGCCAACGCCGTCGACTTGAACGATCCGGCAGTACAGGCGGAATATCACGCTCACCGCGAACTCGTGTTGGAGACGGCACGGGAGCGGCTCGATGCGGCGTTCGCCGCGAGCGGATCGGACGTGTTGTTGTTCTTCCACGCCACCGCGCACAAGGTGTACGCCCGGGCGAAGTACCCGGCGGTCACGATCCGGATCGGATACGACCCGCGCACCGGTCAGCCGCTCGGTGCGACAGTGGTCGGCAAACCGGGCGCGGAGGCCGATCTGCTGCGTATCGCTCATGACTATGAGCAGGAGGCGCGGGTGTGGCGGCCACCCTCCGAAATCAATCCGGCACTGTTCAAGGGTCTCGCATGGACCCGCAGCCGGCGGAAGCAGGTGCCGACGACCGATGGCGCAGCGGACTCGACTACTCGCGGCCGGGTCGTCGCGGCGCGGTCCGATGGTGACGACCGGAGTCAATGTGCGCGAATTATCGCGAGGCATCGGTATCGGACGGGCACTCCCTCGGTCGTCGTGGCCGACGTTGTCGGGCCGAACGGCTGGTCGCTGACGAGTCTCGTCGAGGCGTCGGGCGGTCGTCTGCAGCGGACGCCGGTCGAGCCGGAACAGCCGTACCGGCGGGTCGAGCAGTCGTTTCGTGAACTGGTGGCCGATGTGGATCCGCGAGAGCGCGACGGGATGTCGTTGATCGTCATCGACACGACGCGGCTCGGTGAGCACGAACTGGTCGGTGACACCTCGCGGTGGGAGTACCGCTACCACGAGCGCACGCAGTGGGACTGGTTCGAACTGCAGGATCGGGGAACGCCCTCGGACGATCATCACTTTCACATGACGACCGACCGTGAAGTGCACGGCATTCTGGTTATGGCTTTCGATCGGCACGGCGAATCGTTGCTGCTGCCCGACGCGGAGGTGGTGACGATCGGTGTATCGGTGCCGGATTTCGCCATCGGGCAGGGCCGTCGGCCGGAGGACGCTCCGGGGGAAGTCCGTGCACCGCTGGGTAGTCCGCGGGTGGTCGCGTTCGGTGGCGCCACGATCGATATCATCGTGGATCACCAGGAATTCCCGGCCGACGGGGAATACCGCGAAGTCTCGTCGATTCGCGAAACGGCGGGCGGCAAGGCTCTCAACCAGGCGGTCGCCGCCGCGCGGCTGGGTGCGAAGGCGGACATCGTGACGGCCGTCGGACACGACGGCCACGATATTCGAGAGACCTTGCGCCGCGAAGGAGTCGGTCATGGCGGGGTGCGGGTCGAGAACGGTGTGGCGTCCGAGAAAGTCCTGTGTCTCGTCGGTCCGGACGGAGAGTCGTCATTCGTGCGCCACGCCGCCCGCGAGCTGGAACTGACCGGCGACGACATTCGAGCGAATCTCGAGACTATCGAAAACGCCGATGTCGTCCTGCTGGCCTCCGAGCTGTCCCCGGCGATCGTCTCGGACATCGCCACCGTCGCCCGCGCGCACGGCGCGAAGGTCGTCCTGCAACCGGCTCCGCGCGAACGGGTTTCGCTCGACGCGGTACGAATGGCGGACATTCTGGTGCCGAACGAGAAGGAGGCGCGGGCGCTTTTGTCCGTCGCGGCGAGTGACGCCGAAACGATCCCGGCGGAACAATTGCCCGAGCGCCTGTTCGAACTGCTGGGTATCCCGGTCATCGTGGTCACGCTCGGCGCTGCCGGATGCGCGGTGCACCATGACGAGCGCACCGAAGTGTTTCCGGCACACCCGACGCGGGTCGTGGACGCGACCGGTGCGAGCGACGCGTTCACTGCCGCGCTCGCCATGGGAATGGCTGCCGGACTACCCGTGCGCCGCGCGGTCCAGCTCGGTTTGTCCGTAGCTGCGCAGACGGTCGCCCGGTCCGGCGGCGCCGAGTCGATGCCGTATGCCCGCGACCTCTCCGGTGCGCTGCCTCAACCATCGGCCGAATCACGAGCCGTCGCCCCGCGGCCTACCCCGTGGTCACCACGCACGTCCGAACCGCAGGCCGAGGCGTCCGGTTCGCGACCGTCGACGCCATGGTCCGACGATGCGATAACAGTCGAATGGTTCACCGCGGCAACCGATGCCGACGAGCTCCAGGATGATCGGACATGTTTTCGGCGCGGCCTGGATCGCGTGCGTGCCGTGACCGGCGCGGCGGTGGGCGTATGGACCCCGGAAGAGGCGACCGGGCGTGGAGTGCTGCCATTGCCGGCTCAGCGAGCAGCCGGCGGAGTGTTCCGCGAGGTCGCCACCTGGGGACTGCTGGAGCAGAAGCTGTCGACCCGGGCGCCCGGCACCACATTCCTCGTCGTCCATTGGCCGTCCGGCGTCCTCGACGCGCCCTCGGTCGATTCCGTCGATTCACGGACCGCTCACACCGTCGTGTTGACTCGCGGCCACGCCCCGGAAGCGCTGGAGTTCTACGAAGCCGGAGCCGACAGTGTCCGGGGCTACCTGATCGGCAAGCGTCCCACCGATACAGGGGTCCCGCCCACAGGGAACCGCCTGGTCGTCATCGAGTACGGCACCGACGGTGTTGTCATTCCGGCGAGTGGCCCCGCCCTTCTGCCGCCGCTGCCTATTGCGGACACAGCCGATAGCCGACATCTCGATGCTGCTCGTAACCCGCCGTGGTCGAACGACGAATCTTTCCGTTCCGTCGTCGCACGCGCGGAGATCCGCGCCGGTGCAGTCTTCCGGAGCGACCACAAACCTGGTTACGTCATCGACGGTATACGACGGTTCGACTCGCATCGCATCGCCCGGATGTACGGCGACAAATATCTGAGCTCGCCGTTCCACAGCCTTACCGACGATCAACGGATGGCCGTTCTCGAATGTGTCGCCAATTCATACGCATATCAGCATTTTCTGCGACCGACCGGTTTTATCGACCCCGCGGTCGCGGAACGGGAGCTGCGTGAATTCCACGGCGATACAAAGGACGGATGGAGTCTCTTCGAGTTGTATGACAGCGTCCCGACGCTGTCCGATATTCGCCGAGCCGCGAGGCGTCCGGATCTGACCTCGGTGCAACGGGATATCGTCACGCGCATCCTCGGTTCCGCGGACCCTTGGCGCGAATTGCAGAAGACGATTCGAAGGCCGAGCTCGGCGGGGATGCGTGGGACGCTGACCGCGGCCTTCGGGAAGTGGCCCACCCTCGCCGACCTGCGGAAGCGGATCAACACGGTGAACAGGGCGGTGCGGCATCCCCTGCCGGAAGGACTGGAGGTCCATCGCGGCCTGCGGGAGGCGGCGTTCATGTTGGACGGCAACAGTCCATATGAGCTGGTAGGTACCACGTGGATCGAACCCGGGTTCACCTCCGCATCGCTGGGTAGCGGTCCTGTCGCCGTTGCGGATACCGACCCGGCGGTGGAACTCCATATCTCGGTGCCGAAAGGAGTAGAGGCATTGTGGATCGGGCCGAACGGGCCGTACCCGGAGCAGAACGAGGTGCTGTTCGGGCAAGGGCTGGGGATCCGAATCACCAAGGTGCGCAGACACGGCGGGAAATGGCACCTCTTCGGGAAAGTGGTGCGATACGGCGGGATGGCAGGCGATGCGGTCCGAACAGTCGACCTGGAGTGAGTGGACGCGGGCGCACTGGGAATCATTCACCCGGAGCCCTCGCGACTGATGGTTTCGGAATAACCTTCGGGACGCCCCGGAGTGATACCAGTGCGAATGCCGCGACGCCGATGATCAGTGCGGTCCCTATCGACAGCGTGACCTGCATGCCGTCGACGAATGCCGCCTGTGCGCCGGCGGCGACTTGTCGGTACAGGTCGTCGGGGAGTTCGGTCCGCAGCGCGGTGCCGAGGCTGTCGCGGATACCGTTCGCTTCGTCCGCTGAGATCGATTCCGGGACAACGACAGTGGAGCGGTAGATCCCGGTGAGGATGGTGCCGAGGACCGCGATTCCCAGTGCCGCACCCAATTGCGTTGCGGTCTCGGAGATTCCGAACGCGGAGCCCGGGCGGTGGCGGGGCACCGCGGCGAGCACGGTGTCGGCGGTGGTGGTGAAGGCGAGGCACATGCCGATTCCGGACAGGAGTATCGACGCCGCGAGCACGGGGTATTCGGTGTCGACTCCGCCGGCGAGGGCCAGCAGTGCGGACGATACCGCGGTGATACCGAGTCCGAGCGCCACGGTACCGGCACGGCCGAGACGGGCGATGAGCGGCGGGGTGAGTACCGCGCCACCGATCATCGCGCCGAAGGCCGCGGGCATGGTGGCCAATCCTGCTCGCAGCGGCGACCAGTCGAGAACCATCTGGAAATACTGGGCGAGGATCATCGATTGGGCTGCCAGCGCGAGCATCATCACGAAATTGACGGTGATCGAGCTGGTGAAGGCACGCGACCGGAACAGGCGCGGATCGATGAGTGGTGCGACCGCCCGGGTCTGCCGGCGCAGGAACAATGTGATGCCCACACATCCCAGCGCTGCCGCGACAATCACGCGCGCTTGCCCTAGCCCGTTGGTGGCCTCCTTCAACGCGTATACCAGTCCGAGGACCCCGGCGACAGACAGTGTCACTCCGATCGGATCCAGCCGGGCGGGGTGCGTATCCCGGACCTCGGGAAGTACGCTCAGCCCGATGGCGACAATCGTGACGGTGATCGGAACGTTGACGAGAAATATTGCCCGCCAGGAGAATACGTCCAGAATGGTCCCGCTCACGAGCGGTCCGAGTCCGACCGCCAGCCCACCCGCGGAGCCGAATACGCCGAGGGCCATGGTGCGTTGCCTGGCATCGGTGAATACGCTGCGAAGCAGACTCAGCGTGGTCGGCAGCATTGTGGCGGTGGTGACACCGAGCAGTACCCGCGCCGCGATCAAGGTCTCCGGGGTCGGCGCGACCGCCGCCAGTATCGACACCGCGCCGTAGCCCGCCGTGCCGAGCAGCAGCAGGCGTCGGTGACCGATCCGATTGCCTATGCCACCCATGGTGATCAGCAGCCCGGCCAGTACGAATGTCGAAATGTCGGCGATCCAGAGCAATTGCGTGCCGCTCGCGTCGAGGTCGGCGCCGATACCCGGAAGCGCCATACCCAGCGCGGTGAGATCCCAGTTCGGAATCACCGCGAGCAGGCACGCAACCGTCAAGGTGCCCCACTTCCGCACCGCCGTAACCGTTTTCGCGCTCGCCGTCGGATCGTGAGCGTCGGAACTGATCATCGAATTCACGGCTCGACGGTAGAAATGCCGAACGCGAATCGGCGTCCCACTGCGATAGGGGCTCGGGTAGCACGGTGGTATCAAATCGGCTGTGCACCCTGGTCACATGTCCCCGGCGTCAGCGACGGCGCATGAACGCCACCAGGCAGCGTTCCTTGAATCTCGGACTGTCGAGGCTCCGCTCGATCACGCTCACCAGCTCCCACCCCTGGGATTCGAGCAATTCGATGCCGTTGAGCAGGTGCACCACCGGCTCGAAGATGACGGAATTGTTGTTGCTCGATGCGCGGGTCTCCACCCGGGGAGGCGAACTCAGAGCCAGGTTCCGGTGCGGATAGGACCGTAGATCCACCACACCGTTCAGTACAGCGATCACGTCGAAGACAGGTCCGGGTACGGGAGCGTTCACACCTTCATCATGCGTCGTCAGCCGCCGAAACCGGCCAGCGCGGAGGCCAAGTCGGGCACTTCGAGCACCTTCGTGGCCTGGTCGCGTACGTCGGGGCAGGTCTGGGTGGTGACGTCGTCGATGATCGACTTGTCGCGGATCACTTCGTCGTTGAGTCCTTGGTTGCGGGCGGCCCAGTTCTGCACCGTGCCGTTGAAGCTGACCTTGCCGAGGACCGTGCCCTGGTCACGCCAGTTGTCGATTTCCGGGGCGATCATGTCGCACAGCTGCCGGGCTGCCTCGGGGGTGACCTTGTCCTCGTCGGTGCCGGTGGTGGCTGTCGTGCTCGGCATCGTGACCGGAGCGGTGGTGGGCGCCGACGTGTCGGTGTCGTCGTCGCCGCAGGCCGCCAGCATCGCGCTCGCCGCCATCACTCCGACCACAACGGCCGAACGCAAACGCCTGCTGTGCCGCGTGAACATGTGTTGCCTCCTTCGAACGGGGAACATTACGTCGGCGTTACCCGGTTTCGGCCGTTTGATGCGGATCGGCCTCCACCACGAGTTCGTCGCCGATAGCGTTGTGGCGCATAGCAGATAGAGCGTGTAATGCGTGCGTGCGATCGAACCAGAAGAACGCGTCGTAGCGGTCGCCGAGGACGGTGGGCACATAGTTGCCCCACTGTTCGCGTTCGGGGTGATAGACGACGCCGATCGCCCGGTGGCCCAACTCGTCGCCGAGCAGATCGGGGCGATCCCCGCTGGGGAAGACGAACACTCCACGCTCGGGCGCGTGCGCGTGCAGCACATCCTCGAGCGATCCGGCGCGTGCCGGGGGCACCGCCAGTGCGCGTGGTTGCGCACCCCAGAAATCTCCCGCGACCACCGTCCCGCGATGGCAGCCGAATCCGATCAGCACCACCTGATCACGGCCGTAGCGCTGCCGTGCGAGCTGGCCGATATTCACCTCGCCCCGCTCCGCCATCGTTGTCGCGCGCGCATCGCCGACATGGGTGTTGTGGGCCCACACGATCGCCTTCGAATCGGGCCCGTAATGGCTCCGCAATCGCTCCAGCGTGGCGTCCATGTGCCGGTCGCGGATATTCCATGAGTGGCGATCGCCGCCGATCATGGTCCGGTAGTACCGCTCGGCACCGGCGACGACTTCGGCGTTCTGCCACGCCCGGAACGCGTCCCCGCCGTCGGCGGCCGCCCGCGCCCGCAGCCGCACCAGCAGATCCACCACCTCGTTCTCGCAGCCGGCCGGAACGAACCGGGCGGCGCGGGCGTAATCGGAAATATCGTCGTAAGGCTCGAAACACCGGTAAGCCGACAACGCCGCCGACATTCCGGCCGGGTCGTGCTCACGCACATGGAGCATGATCTCGTGCAACGACTCCCACAACGAATACACATCCAGGCCATGGAAACCGACGCGGGCGTGTTCGTCTCTTTCCGCGTTGTAGGTGCGCAGCCAGCGCGTGAAATCGACGACTTCCTCATTCGCCCACATCCACGTCGGCCACCGCCGAAATGCCAGCAACGCCGCGCGCGGATCCTCGGGTGCGTCGGGCAGACATCGCACCGAACGGTCGACCCGGTCGCAGTCGGGCCAGTCGCCCTCCACCGCCACGAACGAAAAGCCCTTCTCCACGATCAATCGCCAACTCAGCAACGCCCGCCAGCTATAGAACTCGTCGGTGCCGTGGCTGGCCTCACCGATCAATACGACCGAAGCATCACCGACCCGGTCGAGCAACACATCCAAGTCGCCCGCATCCGTCAGCGGCGTGGCCAGTGCCGCGACGTCATCGCCGTACCGAGGCATATCGACCTCCTCCCACCGTCGTGCTACCCGGTCGAGAAGCGTCGAACCACCATGCGCGGGCTCATGACGGGTGGGCTGGGTAAGGTCCTCGGGTGAGTGAAGGTGAGCGGGAGTCGGCCCCATCGTTGTTGCGGGTCCGAGTTCGGATGGCCGGCGCGGTTGCGGTGGTGACGGTCGAGGGCGAGGTCGACAGCGGGACCGCGGGGCGCATGGCGGCGGCGGTGCGCGAAGGGTTGGATCGCACCAGGGCGGGGTTCTGCGTCGTGGACCTGACCGGAGTCGAGCACTTCGGGGCGGCGGGTTTGAAGACTCTCGCCGCGACCAGCAGGGAGGCCGAGAACCGTCGCGAACCCCTGCGGGTGGTCGTCGACGCCAACCGCCCGGTCATTCGGCCCCTCGAGCTGTCGGGACTCGAGGAGGTCCTGGCGCTTTATCACAGCGTCGAGGACGCACTCGCCGCCTGACTCTCGCGCCGCGGTTCGGTCGCCCGGCTAGCTGCCGTCGGGTTCGTCGAGTGGTGGCGTGGCGGTCATGGGGGGAACGCGGGGGCGATCCAGTGGCAGCTCGGCCCACACTGTTTTGAACCTGGCGTAGTCGATCACGCCCCACCCGGTGGCCAAGCGGTCGATGACGGTCATTCCACGCCCACCGCGGTCGTCGGGTGTGCGCAGGTACGGCCCGCCGGGCCCACAGTCATCGACCTCGATTCGCAGCCGTCCCGGGCGTGCTTGCACCCGAAACCGGGCCCGCCGCGGCGGCCGCCCGTGTTCGAGGGCGTTGGTGACCAGTTCGTCGGCGACCAGCACCGCGTCTTCGACCACGACACCGCTCCGCGGAGCGAGCAGCGTGCGCACTGCCTCCCTGACCTGCCACAGCGCAGTGTCGTCGAGATCGAATTCCGCGTCGTGTTCCTCGCCCTCGCCGATCGGCCCCAGTGGCGCCCTCATCACGTCCACCCGCCCTCTCCGCAAACTCGGGATACCGCCTGGCTACCCCACGATCGCGGTGCGAAAACCATTGGGTGACAGGGCTCGCGGCGCGACAGTCGGCAGCGTCGGCGGCGATTGCCGATGGTAGCTAAATCGGTGCGTACACGGAGACGCGGGTCCGTGTGTAGGAGGCGGAAGCCCGGGTACGCACGGCACAGAAAACCCAGAATTCGGAGGTCTCGTGATGAGTAAATGGCTTACCCGTGTGGGCGTCTCCGCGGCGGCGGCGACAGTGGCGGCGATGGCGTCGGCGGGGCAGGCAGCGGCGGATCCGGCCAGCGTGGCGATCGACGGCAGTATGCAGGTGATGGGCATGAACGTCCTGCATGTCGATGCGCAAGGCCGGGGTGACGGGCCGGCTACCGGCACCTATGTCGCGAATGCGCAATTGGGCAATACGGCATTACCGGTCAAGGTGACCGGTCCGGTGACTTGCCTGCGCGCGCAAGGTAATACCGTATCGCTGATCTATCCGATCACCAGCGCGCAGCCCGTGATGGTCTTCGCGCCGGACTCGATGGCCATCCAAATTACGGTGGCCAAGGGACAGAACGGCGCGCCGAACATGATCGGATACGGCATTCCGATGCCGACCAATTCGTTCCGCGACTGTCTGCCGGGCCCCACCCCGATGGTGTTCGACGGGACGATCGATATCAGCTGATACCGCAAGTCGGGCACCGCCGTCGTCGCCGGTTCGGTGACGACGAAAGGTCAGGGCGGCGCGCCGGTGAGGGTATCGGCGCGCCGCCGACAGAGCCGAATCATGGCATCCGAGTAGCACACTCACAGGCCGCGATCGGGAAAGCCCCACCGACAATCGTCAGCTCGGTGGATAACGCAGCCGACCCGGTGTGTCTTCCGCGTCATCGTCCCCGATTGGGGCAGCCTCCTGCGACTCTCGTAGCCGTTGACGTGCCTCCATCTCGTCGCGCAGTGCTTGCCGAGCGTCGGCTAGGTTCCTTCGAACATCTTTCCTCCAGCTGGCGTCCGCGATCAGCCTGATTACCTCGAACAGCAGGCCGAACCACATCGCGGCGATCAGCGTGACCCACACCCAGTCACCATCGGCAGCGTCTTCGGGATACCGCCGCGTCCAATAGACCGTGACGCCGACGACGAGCGCGGCCAGCACCAGCCAGAACACCAGCCGATTCGTCGTGTCGCGTCGTCGTTTATGTGCCCGCTTCACCGCGGCCATACCTCCGGCGGCGTCCAGCTCCCCGGTTGCCCCGGCCGCGAGGCGCAGTTTGGCCACTTGCCTGCCGACCTCGTAGTCGATCGCCTCTACGCCAGTCAGGTCAGGGGGCCAGTCTTTGCGGATCTCGATGAGGGTCTTCAAGTGGTCCAACGGGGATTTGCGCTCGTTCCACCAGGCGATCGCTGCCGCGATGAGCGCACCGGTGACCACCCCGGCCGGTACGAATAGACCGATGTAGTCCACGAATACCGTTCCGCGCTCGGCGTTCTCCATAGCCGTCGTCACAAGGAGATGTTCCCAGAACTGTCTGCGCTGTCAGGTGGAACGGCGTCATCTGTGTCGGCTGAACCCTGTCCTGATGTCTTCCCTGTCCTGGCTGGTCCCGCCCGGAAAATTTATGCTGGGCATCCGCCGAGTTCGGGTCTTCGGCATCTTGTCGGGACAGCAGCGAGGAGGTATACGGGTGGCGCGATCTGTGAGCCGGCGGCCATGGTTGGGGAAGGCTGGAGTCGTCGCGGTAGTGGTCCTGCTGATGTCGTGGGTCGGTGCGGCGGTGGCGACGTCGGCGCCGGTGTACGCGCCGGTGCGGCAGGCGCCGGCGGGCGGATTCCAGGAATTGTCGGTGCCTTCCAGCATGGGGCCGATCAAGATTCAGGTGCAGTGGGCGGCGCGCGGCGGGAGTGCGGCTCTGTACGTACTCGACGGCCTGCGGGCGCCGGGCGATCACAGCCAGTGGACGACCGACACCGACGCGCTACGCCAATTCGCGGGCGACAACGTCACTTTGGTGTTCCCGGTCGGCGGCCGCTCGAGTTTCTATACCGACTGGCACCGGCCGAGCAGCACCAATCGCCAAGCGACGACATACCGGTGGGAGACCTTCCTCACCGCCGAATTGCCCGCTTTCCTGGCGCGTTTCGGCGTCTCGCGCACCAACAATGCCATCGTCGGCGCCTCCATGGGCGGTAACGCCGCCCTGACGCTGGCCGCCCACCACCGCGACCAGTTCAAGTTCGCCGGATCCTTCTCCGGATTCGTGCACCCGACCTTCCCGATGTGGAACGAAGCGATGCGCGCGGCCATGTGGGACGAGGGCAACTTCAACGTAGACGACATGTGGGGCCCCGCAAGCGATCCCGCCTGGCGCCGCAACGACGCCACCGAACAGGCCGAATTGCTACGCGGCCTCCCGATGTACATCTGGGCCGGAAACGGCGTGCCGGGCCCGCCCGACCTGCCCAACGGCGTCGGCAACACGGTAAATGCCATGGGCCTGGACGCAATGACGATGGTAGCGGCACAGATGTTCCGAGATCGACTATCGGCCTTGGGCATTCCCGCGCGCGTCGACATCGGCAACGGCACCCACACCTGGGCGTACTGGCAGCAGGCCCTGGCAACAGCCCGCCCAATGATCCTCGACACCCTCGGCGCACACTGAGCTGCGTCACACCATCGGCTGCCCGACCTCGGGCACATCCGTCCTGGCCGTGTGTTCCGCAGTCGGCGCGGAACCGACGACATTGCGATGCGCACGTTGTTTCGTCAGCCGTTCGACAAGCTGATCCAGCTCATCATAGACCGCAGGGTTGTCGAGTCGACTACGCTCAGCCGCCATCCAATGCCGAAACATGCTGTAGGCCCTGATGATTCGGCCGCCCATCGTCCGGGTGACCACCTCTTCGTCGAAGATACCCATGTTCACTCCCGCGGCAAGGTACTCCAGATTGGCAAAGTAGGAGGTCAGCTGGTGGAACTCGGTGCTGTCTGTCACTGCGGCCGCAGCCGCGAAGTCCGAGCGCTGGTGGATCTCGGCGTAGAGCTCATGCTGACGCTGCAGCGTAGACGTAATGTAGGTCACGGTTGCACGTTGTTGCTGACGCCGGTTCTCACGCCGGGTCTCATGGACCAGTCGAGCGAGGCCCAGAACGGCTACCAGAAGCGCTAATGCTGGGACGATAGTGATGAAGATGCTCATGGTGACAACCATCGCGGGTTCGGCGATTCTTCTCAAGACTCGAGGATGTAATGACAATTGCGTTGAGCGCGGTGGCACTTCTTGTATCCATCGGTGCAATTGCGGTATCTGCGACACTGGCGGTAAGGCAGCAAAGGTTGTCTCGGAATGCGAATCATTGATGAACGCTTGATGGTTATACAGGTTCGGCTTCGAACCATTGCTCAGCTAGCCCTGCGCGGCAGGCGATCATCTTCGTATTCGAGCTTCAGGAGCCTTCGTCACCGCGGAGGAAGGCGACAGGAGTAAGCGAATGAGCAACAATGGACTGCGCCTTGCGGGCAGGGGAGTCCCGGCCTCAATTCTCGAGGATGCGGGCGAGGAGCATTGTGGCGGGGGTGAAGTCTGCTCGTTGGTAGAAGGGGACTGAGCGGGTGGTGGGGGAGAGCACTATTCGGGCGCAGGCTCGGGCTCGGGCGTGTTCGATGAGGGCGTTGAGCAGTGCGGTGCCTACGCCTCGGCTTCTGTACTCGGGGAGTACGAATGCGTTGCTGAGATAGCCCCAGCGTGAGGCGGGTAGGCCGGGGCGGGGCATTCGTTCGAAGAGGGCGAGGTTGACCATGCCGACCGCGTCGCTGTCGATCTCGGCCAGGAATGTCGTCCGGCGGGATGACTCGGCGGCGTACCACTGGGCGAATTGTTCGTCGAATCCGTTGTCCTCGAGTGGGCGGCCGGCTTGTTCCTCCGCCCATTGCCTGCGCAGCTGGGCCAGGGCTGGTATGTCGCGGTCGTCGGTCTGTCGGATGGTGACAGCGGGGGTGAAGGGCATCGGCCAGTATATGGCGCTCGACCCCGATAGGTGCTAGCGTCGCGCAATAAGTTCGGATTCTGAACTATTCCGGGCTGATCGGTTGGGACAGCGGAGGTCTGGATGAAGTGGGTACGGACAACCAAGGCTTCCGGCGGCCCGGGATCGGCCGACTATGTCGTGGTGGGATCGGGCAGCGCGGGCGCGGTCGTCGCGCGACGCCTGGCCGACACCGGCGCGACGGTGACGCTGATCGAGTCGGGGCGGCAGCTTCGCGGACCGCTCGTCACGGTCCCCGGCATGTGCGGGGCCATCCACGCGATGACGTCGCTGCAACGTCGCGTCACCTGGCCCGCCTACTCGGTTGCGCAGCGGCACATGAACAATCGCAGACTTCCCCAGTCCCATGGCCGGGCGCTCGGCGGCGGCAGCGTCATCAACGGCATGGCGTTCGTGCGTGGGAACCGCCGCAACTACGACGACTGGGCGGCCGACGGCGCCGCGGGCTGGGGATTCTCCGATGTGCTGCCGCCTTTTCGGCGGCTGGAGAGTTTCGAGGACGGGCCGAGCGAGCTTCGCGGCGGCACCGGTCCGATCGCGGTCGGACGGTCCACGGGTCTGGCTCCGGTCACCGAAAGCTTCATGGCCGCGTTGTCGGCGACGACCGGCATCGGGCCGAACGACGACTACAACGGGGCACAGCAGGCAGGCGTCGCCGCACTACAGCAGAGCATCGGTGCGGGCCGGCGGGTGGGCACCGATCGCGGGTATCTGTGGGATGCCCCGCCCACTCTCCGGATAGTGACCGGTGTGACAGCGACCCGGGTCGTCGTGGAGAACGGCCGCGCGGTCGGAGTCGAGTTGGTAGCGGGCGGGAATCGTCGGATCGAGCCCGCGCGGGCCGGCCGTGAGGTCATAGTCTGTGCCGGATCGCTGGGCACGCCGCGTCTGCTGATGCTGTCCGGCATCGGCCATGCCGCGCATCTGCGTGAGCACGGGATCGATGTCATCGCCGACCTTCCGGTGGGCGACAACCTGCACGATCATCTGTTCGTCCCGATGTCCTATCTCGCGCCCAGCGGTCGGCGCGCATCCCCGTTGAGCTTTGCCGGGGCGATGGCACGGGAATGCGTGCGCCCGCGATCGACATATCTGTCGAACACGCTGTTCGAGGCCGTCGGCTTCGTGCACAGCGGAGTCCGGACTCGGACGGACGTGCCCGACCTGCAGATGTTCATCCTGCCCATGAGCTATCCGGAAAACCAGGACGAGCCGGGACTGCATCTGGCCGCCGACCCGTCGCCGTCGCTGACCCTGCTCCCTACGATGCTCTACCCGCAGAGCCGGGGGACGGTGCGGCTGGCGTCGACCGATCCGTTCGCCGCCCCTCTCATCGACCCGAATTACCTTGCCGAACCGCAGGATTCGGCGACCCTGGTCGCCGGGGTGGAGCTGGTGCGCGAGACTATCGGGCATGGCGCGGTCGCCTCGGAGGTGGGGCGCGAGGTGCTCCCGGGAGCAGGGGCAACCGGTGTGGACTTGGCGGAGTTCGTGCGGCGCAATGCGTCGGGTGTGTACCACCCGGTCGGAACCTGCCGGATGGGCACCGACGAGCGTGCGGTGGTCGATCCCCGACTGCGGGTGCACGGCATCGCGGGACTTCGCGTGGCCGACGCGTCGATCATGCCGAATATCGTCGGCGGTAACACGAATGCCGCGGCGATGATGATCGGCGAGCGGGCCGCCGAGCTGATCATCGACTGCGGTCGGTCGCCTCGCCCGCACGCAGCGGATTAGGAACGGACGGTTGCGGTTCGCCGCTGAGCTTGCGCAGTGTGGCGATACAGGCATGAAGTTCGTCGAGCGACACCCCGGCGGCCTTGGCGCGGAAGAACTCGTGCAGCCGACGTAGCGATTCCTCTTGCATCGCAACGCCTTTCCGGGTCACTTCGAGCCTCGTGACCCGGCGGTCGGTGGGCGACAACGTCCGCCGCAGCAGGCCCGCCGCGACGAGCTTCTCGATGTCCGATGTGATCGTGCTCGGCAGCACGCTGAGGAAATCGACCAGCAGTCCCGGGCGGTCGAGACCGGCGTGGACGAGAAAGACGATGCCCAAGGCGCGTTCGGAGATTCCGCGTCGCCGCGCGACCGGCAGCGTCAGGTTCGCGATCATCCGCCGCACGTCGGTCACGGCACCGAGGAAATCGACGATATCGCTGTCCTCAGCAGCGCCAATGGTGTCGGTCACGGAGTCAGACTCTACTCCATCTTCCCAAATATTCATTTTCTGAACTATATGGGTTACGCTCTACTTCGAGGCGAGAGTCGCCTCCTGCGCCCTGAGGTCGCGGGGGATCCGCACGGAGTGCCATGAAGTCGTCCGAATCAACATCCACACCGTCATGGCGGGCCCTCACCTGCTGGGTTGTCGCGGTTGTCGCGGCCGGGGCCATCCTCGTGACCTCCGAAAAGCACGGGCCGGCGGCACCGGACAACCGCAATCCCGACGGAGCGAATACGCCATTGCCCGTCGAACCGCTGCTTTCCGGGATCGACTGGATCACCGTCGGGCAGGTCGCGGCGATCGCCCTATTCATCGCGACCGTCATCGCCTCGGTCTGGGGCTGGCGGCGCTATCCGGGGCATCCGGTGATATTGATGGTCATCGCGTCCAGCACGCTGTTCTGGCTCGACCCGTACAACAATTGGGCGATCGGCCTCGTCTACAACCCGCGACTGTGGCACTTTCCCCGAGAGTGGCCGTGGCTGAACATATCGCCGATCATCGAGCCGCTGACGTCGTTCGTCTACGCGCCCTACATCCTGCTTCCGTACTTTGTGGCGATGCCGATCCTGCGAGCCGTGCAACGCCGCCGCGAGCCGGACGCGCTCGTGTGGCGGCGCCCGTTGATCTGCCTGGCGGTGCTGACTTTCGTCGTCGGTCTCCTCTGGGACGCCGCCCAGGAGATCTTCCTGGTCCGCACCCAGTTTCTGACCTACTCGCATATCATCGACTTCGGCACGATCGATGCGGGCAAGAACAGTCAGTTCCCGATGTTGATGGCGAGTGTGCTGATCACAATCGTGATGATCCCGGCGTCAGTGCTGCTCTATCGCGACGATACGGGGCGAACACAGGCGGAGAAGATCGCCCGGCGGTTCGGCTTCCACGCCCGCCATCCCAGGCTCGCAACGTTTTTGGTGATGGCGGTTGCGCTCAGTGTCGCGATGTTCGGCTTCAGCACGTCGTTCTGGGCGGTGCGCGCGACCGGCGCGGCGTCCACGATCGCTTGCCCGTGGCCGTACCCGACCGCGAAGACGTGGGATCCGCGCGGATACTACGAATCCCAGGGCGCCCCAGGTCCTTTCACGCCCGGGACCGCCGACACGTGGCAGATCGGGCAGCCCGGCGGCCGACCCGCCCACATCGACCAGGAATCCGACCGCTGCGGCCGCCATGATTGATCGAACGGGAGACCGATGACTCTGACGAACAGCGCCGCGCCGCAAAGCTTCCGGGAGACACCGTTCTACCGGCCGGTCGGCGACGAGGTCGAGATCTTCCGGGCGGCGGCCGGCCGCGGTCTGCCGTTGTTGCTGAAGGGTCCCACCGGGTGCGGAAAGACCCGGTTCGTGGAGGCTATGGCCGCCGAGAACGATCGGCGGCTGATTACGGTGGCCGGGCACGAGGACCTGACCTCCGCGGATCTGGTAGGCCGTTTCCTGCTGCGGGGCGGCGAAACGGCTTGGGTGGACGGGCCTTTGACGCGGGCCGTGCGCGAGGGCGCCATCTTCTATCTGGACGAGGTGGTGGAGGCGCGCCAGGACACCACCGTGGTCATTCATCCGCTGGCCGATCACCGTCGTGCGCTGCCGATCGATCGACTGGGGACGACGGTGCCGGCGGCGCCGGGTTTTCAGCTGGTGATCTCCTACAATCCCGGCTATCAGAGCGTGTTGAAGAATCTCAAGGAGTCGACGCGCCAGCGGTTCATCGCCATCGAACTCGGTTTTCCGCCCGCGGAAATCGAGACCGAGGTGGTCGCGCACGAAGCCGGGATCGACAGCGGCACCGCACACGCACTTGTGGTGTTGGGCAACACGATTCGCGATCTGGACGGATCGCCGCTGCGCGAGGTGGCGTCCACCCGGATGCTGATCCTCGCGGGCAGCCTGGTAGCGGAAGGATTGAGCCTGCGCGCGGCCGTGCGGTCGGCCGTCGTGCAAGTGCTGTCCGACGATCATGAGGTGGTCCGCGCGCTCGGCGAACTCGCCGACGCCGTGCTGCCCTGAGCATGATCTCCGCCGACGCGACAGGGCTGGGCCGGTTCCGGTTGCTTGCCGCTCACGTCGCCGGGCGTTCGGTCGAGGTCGCGTACGCACCGGCCGGGACGGCCCCGCACACCACCGGCCGGACCATTTTCGTCACGGCCGGGCGGCCCGCGGCCGAGCAGCGGCGCGAGCTGCTGGTGCAGGCCGCGCTGCTCGGTGCGGGAAGCCTGGATCCGCCTCTGGTGAAGGCGCTGCGACGGCGTCCTTCCCTGGCACGCCGCTATCTCGCAGTCGAAGGCCGCCGGGTTCTCACCGCACTCGCGGCCCCTCTCCGTGCTGCCGCCGATCTGCCCGTCGAGGGGGAAGCCAGCACCACGACCGCCGAGCACTCACTGGCGGTGGCGCGACGGCGTGGACCGGTCGCGGATCCACCGCCATGGTTCGGTGTCATCGAACCCGCCCGCCTGCTCGCCGCTGCGGATACACGGACCACGGAGAATGCGCCGCACTCGAGTCTTGTTCCGCTCGACATTCCGGAGGCCGATGATCAGTCCGGCGGAAGCAATGCCGGGAAGTTCTTCGGGAATCCGTTTCTCAGTTCACGCACACTGCTGGATCTCTTCCGCAATGGATTCGGTGCCGCCGGCCAGGGTGGAGACGGACCAGCCGCCGATATGAAAATCCGTGCTGTGCGCCGAACGGCTACGGCCGGAATACACGCGCGGCCGCTGTCCACGCGCATTCGGTTCGATGATGACGGCAAGCCGGACGCCATTCTCACCTCGGGTGGCGCCCTCTACCCGGAATGGGATGTCCACCAACAGAGATACCGGCCCGAATGGTGCCGAGTGATCGACTTCCCCTTGACGGACGAGGTCGACATCGCCGCCGCCGCGGTCGCGCCCGACGACGTGCTGCGCCGGCGCCTGGCCCGGGTCGGTCTGGGCCTCGAGACCCTTCGCGGCCGTCCCGACGGCGACGAACTCGACCTCGAGGCGCTCGTCGACCTGTTCGTCGACCTGCGCTCGGGCTACTCGCCACCCGAACACGTCTACCGCGAACATCGCAGGCTGGCACGCGATCTCGGTGTTCTCATCCTGCTCGATGCCTCGGGATCCGCCACCGAGACCGATACCGACGGCCTCACCGTGCACGACCATCAGCGCCGCGCGGCCGCCACGCTGGCCGCCACCCTCGAAGAACTCGGCGACCGCGTCGCCGTATACGGCTTCCGGTCACACGGCCGCCGCGCGGTCCATCTCCCGTCGATCAAGACATTCGGACAGCGCTTCGGCGCCGTGGAACGAGCACGAATCAACCAGCTCCAACCCACCGGCTACACCCGCCTCGGCGCCGGGATTCGCGGCGCGGGCCGAATTCTCGAAACTCGAGCGGGAACACGAAATCGATTGCTGCTCTTATTATCCGACGGATTGCCCTACGAGGACGGCTACGCAGGCCATTACGCCGAAGCTGACACCCGCAAGGCACTCGAGGAACTCCGTGGCGAGGGCATCGGCTGCCTATGTCTGTCGCTCGGCACCGACACCGAATCCCTCGATCGCGTCTTCGGACCCGGCGCCTACGCAGGCGCCGGGACGCTGGCCGAACTGAGCCCTCGCATGGACGAACTCTTCCTCGCCTGCCTGCGGGAGTTCAGCGCGCCGACACCGTAGTCGAGGTCACGCGTGTTCTGCCGTGATGATTCGTTCCAAGGTCCGGCGGAGTGCGGCGAGGTTGTGGGATCCGACGACTCGCGCGCGCCGGGTGTCGATGTCGGCGAGAATTCGGGCGGCGGCCGCCTGGGCTTTGCGGCCCTGCGGGGTGAGGCGAATGATCTTGACGCGCCGATCGATGGCGTCGGCCGCGCGTTCGACGAAGCCGAGCTGCTCGAGTTCGGCGACGGCTTCTCCGACGGATTGTTTGGTGATGCCCGATCGGTCGGCCAGGTCGGTCAGTCGGGCTCCGGTGTCGTCGATGAACCGGAAGACGACGCCGTGGCGTGGCTGTATGCCGGGAAAGCCTTCCTCGGCCAGCCTGCGATGCAGCTCGGTCAACGTCAGGGCCTTCACCTGATCCAGTAGCGCGGGCAGCGGTCGTTCCCACTGCCGAGGTTCTGCCTGGTCCACTCCCACCTCACTTTCGTCAGGTCAGCTTATCAGGCTGCTTGACAATTATGATCAGGTCACCTTACTTTCTTGATGGGCGCAACCTTTGAGAGAGGGAGAGAAGAGATGAAGGCAGTGCGATACCACTCCTACGGTGGCAGTGAAGTCCTGGTCTGCGAACAGGTGCGGCGGCCGGTCGCGGGTCCGGGCCAGGTCGTGCTGAAGGTGTCCGGCACCTCGTTCAACATGCTGGACGTCGCGATCCGCGCGGGCATTCTGCGGGAGATGATCCCGGTCGCGTTCCCGCACATTCCGAACTGCGACGTAGCGGGCGTGGTCATCGAGGTCGGCGCGGGTGTGCGGGGCTGGAACGTCGGCGACGCCGTAATCGCATTGCTTCCGCCCGATGTACCCGGCGCGGCCGCGGAGTACGTCGCCGCGCCCGCCGAAGCACTGGCGGCCGCTCCGCGCACTGTCCCGGCGGCCGACGCCTCGGCACTGCCTCTCGTCGGGTCGACGGCCTGGCAAGCGCTGTTCGAGTACGCCGAACTGCAAGCGGGGCAACATATCCTGATCAACGGTGCGGGTGGCGGGGTGGGCGGATACGCCGTCCAGCTCGCCGTGCGGGCCGGTGCCGTCGTGACCGCCACCTCGAGCCCGCGCAGTCGCGAGCGCATTCGTTCCTATGGCGCGGAACGGATCGTCGACTACACCACCACGCCTGTCCCGCACGCGACCGACGGACAGCGCTTCGACGTCGTGTTGCAACTCGTACGCAACAGTCCCGAGGACACCGCACAACTGGCGGAACTGGTCGCCGACGGTGGAATCTTCGTCAGCACCGCCACTCCCGGCCCGGACCATGCCGGGCGCGGAGTGCGAGTGCGGCAGGTCCTCGTCCGCCGCGATGCCGCACAGCTCGCCGAGCTGGTCAGCCGGGTCGACGCTGGGGACCTGACAGTCGATGTGGCCGAACGCTGTTCGTTGACCGATCTGGCCGCCGTCCACGACCGGGCCTTCGCCGGGCAGCTTTCCGGCAAGACCGTATTGATCCCCTGACCCACGCACACGCCCTACAACCACTTCACCTTCCGGACTGCTGCCGCGCGGCCCTGTCGAATTGTCCAGCGGACAGCCGAAGTCATTCTCGCAGTACCGATTCTGTGTGTTCGCCGAGCCGTGGCGCGGGCCGGGCCGGGACATGGACACCGTTCACCGACATGGGCGCACCGGGCGCGAGGTAGTCGCCGATCCCGGGCTGGCGCAGCGGGGTGAACAGCGGATTCTCGGTCACGCGCGGCTCGGTGACGAGATCGGCGAAGCTACGGTAGCGCTCCCACAGCACCGAGGTACCGGCGAGGGCGGTGGCGACCTCCGTGCCGGTGCGGTCCTGGAACCAGGGTGCGAACAGGCCGGTCAGCACGTCGCGATAGCGGTAGCGGGTGCCTTCGTCGGTGAAGTCCACCCCCAGCGCCGTCGCCAGCGCGGCGACCGGCGCCGCGGTGCCGGTGAGTTCGGTGAGATCGCGAAAGTGCCTGGGGGTCAGTGCGACCACCATGAACGACACGTTGTCGGCGCTGGTGAAGTGCTGCCCGTATTGACCGTAGATAGCGTTGCCGAGGCGCGGGCGCTCACGTCCGGTCAGCGCGGCCTCGGCGAGGAAGCCGAGGTTGCCCGCCGTGGCCAGCGCGACATCGTCCAGCGGCAGGGCGATCCGGCTGCCCTCCCCGGTCGCGTCCCGGTGCCGCACGGCCGCGGTGATCGCCAGTGCCGCATAGATACCGCAGAGCAGATCCCACGCCGGAAGCACGTGGTTGACCGGACCGTCGTGGTCGGCGGGCCCGGTGACGAGCGGGAACCCGGTGGCCGCGTTGACGGTGTAGTCGACGGCCGCCGTGCCGTCGGCGCGGCCCAGTATTTCCAACCGGATGAGGTCGGGCCGCCGGGCGGTCAGCGCATCCCAGTCGAGCTCCTCCCGTCCGGCCGTGTTGGTGAGCAGAATGCCTCCGGCGGGTCCGCTTTCTGTGATCAGGCGGGCGACGAGCTGCCGCCCGTCCGGTGAGCGCAGATCTGCTGTGACAGAACGCTTTCCCTTGTTCAGACCGGCCCAGTAGATGCTTTCGCCCGCGTCGGTGAGCGGCCACCGGTGACAGTCGGCCGCTCCGCCGATCGGATCGACGCGAACGACATCCGCGCCCAGCTGCGCCAGCGTCATCCCGGCCAGCGGCGCGGCGACGAAACTGGATATCTCCACGATGCGCACACCGGCCAGGGGCTGTGTGGGCGAGGGGGCAGTGGTCACACCACGATCCTTTCGACTACGGCGGCGTCATCGCGCCGACAACAGCTCGCGCAAACCGGCGATATCGACCTTGCCGGTCGCCCCGCGCGGGATATCGGCATCGGAATCGAGCAGCAACCACACCGTGGGCACCTTGAAGGAGCTGAGCACCGCCCGGGCAGCGGCGCGGAGCCGGTCGGGAGAGGTGTCGGCGGTGTCGCACACCACCGCCGCGGCGACCCGATCACCTTGTGGCCCCGGAACATTGGTGACGAAGGCCTGGGTGACGCCGTCGAGACCCCGCAGGGCGGCCTCCACCTCGCTGGGGTAGACGGTGGCGCCGCTGACCTTGAACATGTCGTCGGACCTGCCGTGGTAGAACAGGAATCCGTCGTCGTCCAGACACCCGAGGTCGCCGGTCTCGTAGTAGCCGTCCGCGGTGTAGACGTCCTCCCGGCTGCGCCGGCACATCCCCCGCAGGATATGCGGGCCCCGGATCTGGATGACTCCCACGATGCCGGAGCGTACCGGACGTCCGTTCTCCGGATCGGTAACGCGGACCTCCATTCCCGGAAACGGCCGCCCGCAACTGCCCCAGGCCGAACGCGGCATATCCGTATCGGCGGGATACCCGCAGTAGGGGCCGAACGATTCCGTCATCCCGAACAGATTGGCGCGGGCCCCGGGCCGGGCGCGCAGATGGGCCGGCAGCAGCGCCTCCAAGCTCCCAGGCCGCAGCGTCGGCACCGCGGTACCGAGCGTTTCGGCTTGGCGGGCAAGGCTTTCCGCTTGATCTGGCCAGCCCCGGAACAGCGTGACACCCTCGCGTCGCAACAGCTCCAGCGTCGTCTCCGGGCGCGGGATCGACTCGGTGACCAGGGTGGCCCCCGCCAGCAGGGCCGAGAGGACGCCGCCGCCGAAGCCGCCGACCCAGAAGAACGGCATGGGCAGGTAGAGGCGGGTGCCGACGCCGATACACCGGCTCGCCAACCCCGAATTGACGGCGCCGCACGCGCTGCCGTGCGAATGCACGACGGCCTTGGGAAGTCCGCGGCTGCCGGAGGTGAACATGATGACGAGCGGATCCGCGGCGGTGACCGTGTCGGACAGGGCCGCGACGATCGCCGCGGCCCGCGGGCTCGCACCGGCGGAGGCGATCTGCTCGGCGGTTCGGACGTGCCGGAGCGCGGGGAGCCGCGGATCCCACAGCGGGTCGCGCCCGGCGGTCGGACCGAGATCGTCGAGATAGCGCCGCCCCCGGAACTCCTCGACGGTGATCAGGAACTCCACGGCGGCGACGCGCAGTTGGGTACGGAGCTCGGGCGGCCGCAACAGCGTGCTGAGCGGCACGAGAACGGCCCCGATTCGGCCGATCGCCAGCGCGATTCGCACCCACTCGGTGCCGTTGGGCATGAGCAGGGCCACCCGGGTGCCCTTGCCGACTCCGGCGTCGATCAACGCGGCGGCCGATTCCTCGGTCGCCACCGCGAGTTCGCCGTAACCGAGCCGGTGCCGCGGATCGATCACCACGGGGGTGTCGGCCGCGTCGGCCGCACGGTCCCGCACCAGGTGGTCGATCGTCAGCGCGGTGGCCTTCTCGCCGGTCATCCCAGGCGCCTCGGCGCTGGTCCCGTTGGTCGCGTCGCGGCGGCCGATGAGGTGCACGAATCCGTCGCTGTCGATGCGCGCCATATCGCCGACGCGGAACCAGCCGTCCGGGTCGAAGCACTCCTCGCGGCCGCGCTTGTGGTACCCCTGCATGAGATACGGTCCGCGAAAACAGAGTTCGCCGATGTCCCCGGCGCCGACGGGCACACCGGTGGCCGGGTCGACGATCCTGGTCTCGAAGCCGGGGGCGGGCTTGCCGCACGATCTCCGGCGGCGCTGACCGGATTCGTCCTCGCTGATCAGGGCGATGCCGCCGGTCTCGGCCAGCTCCAGCAGGCCGTGCCGCATCGAGCGCAAGGTCCACTTATCGGATTCCGGCATATTGATCGGCACGGCGGGATCGGTGGCGTCCGAGCACAGCAGCGTCGACCCGGCGACGATGGTGGCGAGTAGACCTGATGCGAATCCGCAGATCGAGAAGAACGGCGAGTCGCAGAACAGGACGTGGTGCTCGGTGAGACCGCGGATCTCGTTGAGGTCGCGCTGATGACCGAGCAGCGCGGCGTGGGTGTGCACCACGCCCTTCGGCGCGCTCGTGGCACCCGGGGTGTACACGACGGCCAGCGGATCGGAGCCGTCGACATCGTGTTCCATCGCTTCGATCAGTGCCTCGTCGACCGTGTGGGCGAGCCGCCGAATGTCGGTGCCGCCGCGCATACACAGCACGGTCGCGGGGCCGTCACTGATCGCGACATGCCGCAACTGCGGGACCGCCGCACAGAACAACCGATCCATCGAGTCGAGTTCGGCGCCGTCGAGGACCTCGGTCAGTCGCTGGACGTAGTCGTGCGTGGTGGTAAGCAGAATGCGAACATCACTGTGCACCAACATCTCTCGGAGTTCGCGCGGCGTGGCGAAGGTGGGGAGGGGGACGACGACGGCGCCGATCCGCGCGACGGCGAGTGCCGCGACGGCGAACGCCGTTCCGGTGGGCTGCAGCAGCCCGACATGGGTTCCCTTGCCCGCGCCCAGCGCGGCCAGCCCGCGCGCCATCCGGGACGAAAGGGTCTGTGCCTCACCATAACTCAGCCGATCCACACCGCAGACGACCAGCGGATGGGTCGGCCGTGCCCACGTGCGTTCCCGCAGCACCGCCGCGAGGGTCGAGGACTCGATGGATGCGATCGCCTCCGTGGTGTCGTGGTCGGTCATCAGCGAATCCTCGGTCCGGGCCGGTCGCCGTTGTCGGATCGGTCCGCCAATTCGGCCGTGCCCAAGGGATTTCCGAGCCGTGTGTAGATGAGCCCCTGGTCGAGAGCGGCGCGGTAGGGCTTGTCCAGCGACTCCCAGATCGCCTTCACGGTGCCCTGCGTGGCGGCCGCGGGCTTGGCGGCGATGGTGGCCGCGATCTCGTGGGCGCGGGGCCACAGCCGGTCGGGGGAGAGCACCTCGGAGACCAGTCCGATGCGTAGCGCGGTCTCCGCGCAGACGCGTTCGTCGTTGCCCATCAACGCGATTCGCAGTGTTTCGCCCAGACCGATGCGCCGCCGCAGCCCGATCGGCTCCAGTGCCGACACCAGACCGGCCGAGACGTGCGAGTCGAAGAATGTCGCGTTCGTCGAGCAGATCACCACATCGGCCTCGTTGACGAAGTAGAAGCCGCCCGCGGTGCACATTCCCTGCACCGCGCAGATCACCGGCTTCCACATCTTCTGCCATTTCGGGCTGAGCGCTTCGCCGGGATCCTCGTGATGCCACACGCTCGACGGCTGGCCGTAGGGCTTCTTGATATCCAGCCCGGCGCTGAATGCCCTGGTCCCGGCGGCTCGCAGCACTACCGCGTTGACCGAGTCGTCCGCTCGGATCAGGCGCCAGGCCCGGGTCATCTCCTGGCACATGGTGCGGTCGAAGGCGTTGAGACGTTCGGGCCGGTTCAAGGTGATGGTGGCGACGCGGTCGTTCGAGTCGATATCGAGCCGGATGGTGTCGAATGCGGTGGCGGGCGACATGGTGCTCCCTCGTCGGTTATCGGCCCTGGAACTCCGGTGCGCGCCGTTGCCGGAACGCGGCCAGACCCTCCTTGAAATCGCTTGTTCTGCACGATAATTCGAGGTCGAAAAGCTCATGGTTCAGCGACTGGGTGAGGGTGGCGTGCTGACCGTAGGCGAGCGCCTGCTTGGCCAGGCCGATCGCGACGGTGGGGCCCGCGGCCAGGCGCGCCAGCAACTCGCCGGCGGCGGTCTCGAGATCGCCCGCCGGTACGCAACGGTCGATCAACCCCCACCCGGCGGCCTCGGCGGCGCTCACCTTGTCGCCGAGCAGCAGCATGCGCCTCGCGCGGGCGAGGCCGATCAGGCGCGGCAGCAGCCAGGTCGAGCCCGAGTCGGGGCTGAAACCACGGGTCAGGAACGGTTCCCAGAACACCGCGTCGTCGGCGGCCACGGTGAAGTCCGCGGCGAGTGCGAGGTTGCAGCCCATGCCGGTCGCCCACCCGCGCACGCTGCAGACCACGGGGAGGTGAATGGTGTGCAGGAGTTCGATCGCGCGGTGCGCCGCGTGGGGGATGCGCCGGACCAGGTCGCCGGTGCGCGGTCGCGGCCCGTCCGCGGCGTTCCCGGTCACCCAGTCCACGCCCGAACAGAAGTCGGCGCCGGCGCCGCGAAGATGGATCGCGCGCAACGAGTCGTCGGCCGCTGCCTCCGTCAGTGTGTGCACGAGGGTCTCGACCATCGGCCGGGTCAGCGAATTCCGCTGCCGGGTGCGATCGATGACGAGGTGCAGGACCGCGCCGTCACGGTCGATCGTCACCGAACCCTCGGCGTCGGATCCGGTATTCGCTGGCTCGCTCACTGTCCCACTCCGCATCCAACAAGCATACTGTTTTACATACCGTATGTGATACCGTTGTGCATTGCACAATGTAGCAAGCATGGGACGTCGAAGAAAGAGGACGCATGCCGCAGAACGGGCAGTCCAGCCGGCCGGGTCCGGAGGGGGGATCCGGATTCGGCGCGCAGCCGCTCGCCCAGACCGTGGCAGCGGCGGCGGCCATCCGGCGGCTCACGGGGCTACTGCTGTCGTTGGAACGGCCGCACGCGGCGGTGGACGACCTGCTCGCGCGGCTGCCCGAGTGGGAGGCCGCACTGGCGGCCGCGGCGCCGGCGGACGATTCGCCCCGGGTCGGCGCGGCGGCCGCCGAGACTCAGCGGATCTATCTGGATCACGCCTACCACATCGGATCGTTCAATCCGTGCTTCCCGGAGTACCGATTCGATCGCGTGGATGCCGAGACGGCAAGTGGCCGTGTGACTTTCCCCCTGCCGTACGAAGGACCGCCCGGGCTGGTGCACGGCGGCTTTCTGGGGGTGTTCTTCGATTGCGTCACGCAGCAGCAGAACTGCGCGGCGGGCCTGGCGGGCAAGACCCGGTCGCTGACGGTGACCTATCGCCGGCCGACGCCGCTGCTCACCGAATTGCGATTCGACATACAGCGTTCGGTCGGCGATCGCGGAATCGACTCCACGGCGCGGCTGATGCTCGACGACACCGTGCTCTGCACGGGTGTGGTCACTGCGGTCGCCGCGCCGCCGAGCGCGTTGGCGGGCACGCGGTACGGCCGGCGCCGCACGGAGTGACGACTATTTCGATGCGGCGGCCTTGGCGGGACGCCGCGAGGACGCCGCCGGTGCCTTCTTCGCGGCCGTCTTCTTCGCGGCCGCCTTCGCCGGGGTCTTCCTGGCGGAGGCCTTCGCCTTCGTGCCCGGCCCGGATTCGATCAAACGGTGTGCGCGTTCGAGAATGCAATCGAGCCCGTACTCGAAATTGTGGTCGTCCGGCGCGCCGCTGCGCAGGCCCTTCGACTGCGCCTCGGCCAGTAGCGGTGTCGTGTCGGCCGAGATGGTGAGGTGCTCGTAGTAGGCGCTCGCGCCGGCTTCCGACTCGTTGTTCTTGTCGTAGAGGCGTTGCAGCACAACCGTTCCGTGCACGTGCAACTCGACCGCCGAATACGTGTCGACGGCCTCCTCCAGCGACAGGCCGGCCTCGACCAGGCTGGCGATCACCTGCTCGGTCATCCGGGCGCCCAGTTGTGCGGCTTCCGGGCTCAGTGCCGAGCGAATCAGGATCAGGTCGCAGAGGATCGGGTTGCCCAGGAACGTCTCCCGCATCGTGCGGGCGTGTGTGCGCAGCGACTCCTGCCAGTCGGCGGCCTCGACGAACGGCGTGACGAAGGTGGCGTACTGGTGCAGCGCACGATCGGTCATCGCGTTGAGCAGGTCGTCCTTCTTGCGGAAGTACCAGTAGATGCTCGTGACGCCGACATCGAGATGCTTGCCCAGCATGGGCATGCTCAGGTTGTCCAGCGACACCTGCTCGGCCAGTTCGAACGCGCCGTCGAGGATGTCCTCCGGGTTGAGAGAACCGCGTTCGCGCCGCGGTCGTTTCTCCGCGGCTGCCCGCTTCGCCATGTGTGCGACCACCTCCGTGAAGTTCATTCGAGCGCAACCGCTTCCCGGTGCGGAAATCGGCAGCAACCTCGATAGTACCTATAACCGTAAATCATACCGCGAGGCATTCTATCGGCGCGTCGCCGCACTACTCCGACGGTAGATACTGGAACTGATACAGTAATGATCTCTGTAGAACATCGGGAGGCGGTGGCGCGATGGATTTGGGGTTGACGGGGGCGGCCGCGGTGGTGGTCGGCGGGAGCCGGGGGATGGGCCTGGCCACCGCTCGCTGCCTGGCGGAGGAAGGGGCCCGGGTGGCCGTGGTCGGCCGGTCGCGCGCGGACCTGGATCGCGCGGTGGCGGAGCTGTCCCGGCACGGCAGCCCGGACGCCGCGGGGCTGCGCGCGGACGTGCGGGACGTCGATCAGGTCGATGCCGTATTCGCCGAACTGGGGGAGCGCTGGGGCGGCGAACTCAATGTGCTGGTGAATACGGTGGGCCCGAATGTGCAGGGGCGCTTCGACATTCTGCGCGACGACCAGTGGCGCGAGGCGGTCGACGACGGGGTGCTGTCCATGGTGCGCTGCGTGCGCGCGGCCCTGCCGCTGCTCCGCACGGCCGAATGGGCCAGGATCGTCAACTTCTCCGCGCATTCGACGCAGCGTCAGAGCGTTCCGCTGGTCGCCTACACCGCCGCGAAGGCCATGGTGACGAGCGCGTCGAAGAACCTGTCGCTGCTGCTGGCCGAGGAGGAGATCCTCGTCAATGTGGTCTCGCCGGGTACCTTCGTGACACCGTCGCTGGTCGCGTGGGCGCGTTCGGTCGGCGTCGCGAGCGACGACCCGTACGAGTTGGTGGCGGCGATCGCCGGGCACTACGGGCACCCGGCGCAACTGCCGCGCGCGGGCCGCCCGGAGGAGATCGGCCCGGTCGTCGCCTTCCTCGCCTCCCGCCGCAATTCCTACATGACGGGCGCGAACATCAATGTCGACGGCGGCTCCGATTTCGTCTGACGGCCGCCAACGAGGCCGCGTCAGAGGCGGTAGTCCCGCATGACGCCCTTTCCGATGATGCGCTTCTGTATTTCACTGGTGCCCTCGCCGATGAGGAGAAACGGCGCCTCGCGCATGAGGCGCTCGATCTCGTACTCGGTGGAGTAGCCGTAGCCGCCGTGGATGCGGAACGCGGCCTGGGTGACCTCGTTGCAGTATTCGCTGGCAAGGTATTTGGCCATCCCGGCCGCGATGTCGTTGCGCTCGCCGGAGTCCTTGAGGCGGGCCGCGTTGACCATCATGAGGTGCGCCGCCTCGACCTTGGTGGCCATCTCGGCGAGCGAGAACGCGATGGCCTGGTGCTCGGCGATGGGTTTGCCGAACGCCGAGCGTTGCTGGGCATAGCGGGCGCCGAGTTCGAAGGCGCGCAACGCGATTCCGCACGCCCGAGCCGCGACGTTGACGCGGCCGACCTCGATGCCGTCCATCATCTGCCGGAATCCGCTGCCGGGGCTGCCGCCGAGCACCGTGTCCGCGGCGGCGGCATAGCCGTCGAGCAGGAGTTCGGTGGTGTCGATGCCCTTGTAGCCCATCTTGTGGATCTTGCCGGGAATCGTCAGACCCGGTGCGACGCTGCCGAACCCGGTGGGTTTCTCGATCAGGAAGGCGGTGAGGTTGTCGTGGGGGCGTTCGTGGCCCTCGTCGGTGCGGACGAGGACCGCGACCAGGTTCGCCGTGGATCCGTTGGTGAGCCACATCTTTCGGCCGTCGATGGTGTAGTCGCCGAGGGTGTCGCGGACGGCCTTGGTGCGGATGGCCGCGACGTCGGAGCCGAGTTCGGGTTCGGACATCGAGAACGCGCCGCGCACCTCACCCGTGGCCATGCGCGGGAGGAACTTCTGTCGCTGGGCGTCGGTGCCGTGCCGAGTGAGCAGATACGCCACGATGAAATGGGTATTGAGCACGCCCGAAACGCTCATCCAGCCGCGGGCGAGTTCCTCCACGCACAGCGCGTAGGTCAGCAACGATTCGCCGAGACCGCCGTATTCCTCGGGAATGGTGAGGCCGAACAGGCCCATCTCGGCCATCCGGTCGACGATGGCCTGCGGATAGGTGTCGGTGCGTTCGAGGTCCTGGGCGTGGGGAATGATCTGTTTCTCCACGAAAGCGCGTACGGCGGAGAGTATTTCGGTTTGAGTCTCGGTCAGGCCGTGGGTCTGTGCCAGTTTCACGCGGATGTCCGTTCCTGTGGGGCGGCGAACGCAACGCCGGTCATCGTGCGTCCGCTCGCTCGAAGATGGCGGCGAGGCCCTGGCCGCCGCCGATGCACATGGTCTCCAGCCCGTAACGCAGGTCGCGGCGGTGCATTTCGCGGGCGAGGGTGGCGAGCATGCGTCCTCCCGTCGCGCCGACGGGGTGGCCCAGCGAGATGCCGGAGCCGTGCACGTTGGTGCGTTCGAGATCCCGCTCGCCGAACTTCCACTCGCGCAGCACGGCCAATGCCTGCGCCGCGAACGCCTCGTTCAGTTCGATCAGATCGATATCGGCGAGGCCGAGCCCGGCCGCGCGCAGTGCCGCTTCGGTGGCCGGTACCGGGCCGATGCCCATGATGTCGGGGCGCACGCCCGCCACCGCCCACGACTCGAGGCGGACCAAGGGCGTCAGTCCGAGTTGCTCGGCCTTGTCGGGCGTGGTGACCAGGCACATCGATGCGGCGTCGTTCTGCCCGCTGGAATTGCCCGCCGTCACGGTGGATTCCGGATCCTCCCGTGCGCGAACAGGTTTCAGCCGCCCCAGGGTCTCGAGCGTGGTGTCGGCGCGCGGATGTTCATCGGTGTCGATCACCGTCTCCCGACCGTGTGCGGAGACGGTGACCGGGATGATCTGCTCGGCACTCGCGCCGCCGCGCGCGGCCTCGACGGCCCGCTGGTGCGACCGTACGGCGAGCCGATCCTGCTCCTCGCGCGGAATGTCGTAGATCCGGCGCAGGTTCTCGGCGGTCTCCAGCATGCCGCCGGGCACCGGATGCCGCCGCCCGCCCGCCGTCTCGCGGCCGCGGGTGAGGCCGTCGTGGACGCGCACACCCTCTCGGGCGCCGCCCCAGCGCATGTCGAGCGAGTAGAACGCGACATTGCTCATGCTCTCCACGCCGCCCGCGATCACCACGTCGTTTGCGCCGCTGCGTATTTGGAGGACAGCCTGGATCACGGCCTGGAGGCCGGAACCGCAGCGGCGGTCGATCTGCATGCCGCCCACGGTGGTCGGCAATCCGGCGTCCAGCGCGATCACCCGACCGAGCGCCGGAGCCTCGCTGTTCGGGTAGCAGTGGCCGAGGATGACGTCCTCGACCAGCGCGGGGTCGATGCCGGTGCGCTCGAGCAGACCGCGCAGCGCGGTGACGCCCAGGTCGACCGCGGTCAGCGACCGGAATACGCCACCGTAGCGTCCTATCGGTGTGCGGACGGGTTCGCAGATCACTGCCTCACGCATGGAATCGGTCTCCGGGAGAAGGGAATTCGGCGGTCAGGGTGGCATGGGTGCCGGATTCGCCGACAACGGCGACCGTGAGGTGGCCGTCCGCGTCGTCCTGCCGTCGGAGACGAGCGGGGCCGGGGCAGAACAGCGGTGCGAGGTTGCGGTGGCGCAGTCGCACGGGCGCCGGGTCCGGAGCTTCGCGCCGCACCGTTTCGGCGAGTGCCAGCGCCATCAGCGGGCCGTGCACCACGAGCCCCGGATAGCCCTCCACGGCGGTGGCGTAGGGCCAGTCGTAATGGATGCGATGCGGATTCGCCGTGGCGGCGCTGAAGCGCATGAGGACCGTCGGATCGGTGCGCAACTCCCAGTCCCATTCCCGCAGCCGCCGCAGCGGCGCCCCGACGGGTTCGATCGCGACCGGCGCCGCGGCGGTGGCCGGATCGGGCACCGCCGCCTCGCGATAGATCAGATTCTGCCGTTCCACCAGCGCGGGCTCGGGGCCTCCGGCGAACAGCGCGATCTCGACCACCACGACCACGAGCCGCCCGCTGCGCCCGGACTTCGGTGTCACCGACACCACCCGCGCCTCGCGGCGCACCGTCGAGCCGACGGTGATATCGCCGGACAACCACACTTCGCCGCCCGCGAACATTCGGCGCGGCAGGTCCACCGGGGGCAGGAACGCGCCGCGCGCGGGATGGCCGTCGGGCCCGAGCGACGACGACACCGGCCAGCGGGGCAGCGCCACCCAATGCCACAGCGGCGGTAGGAGATCGCCCGTCCGGGCGGCTTCCGCACCGGTGTCGAGCAGTGTCCGCAGGGCCTCGACGGGACCGGGATCGACGAGTTCTTCGGTGACGACGGTGTGCGGTGTCCAGCCGCTCACAGGAACCGCCCGCCCGTCACTTCCAGGGTCGTGCCCGTTGTACAGGCCGCCAGGAACAGCGCCACGTTCGCGACCTCCTCGGGTCGTCCGGTCACGTGCCCTCCTATTGTCGAGCGTTGTCGTTGTCTTTATCGTAAGCGCAACAGTATTGGTTCGGAAGGAACTGTATGGTCGCTGCGTCTTCCGTGCAAGGCTACCGGCAAAACGCCTGGGCTTCTTCGAAAACCCACGTCTCCGGCCCTGTTCTCGATGCTACAGTTTGGCTTACTGGATCATTCACTGTTCGACGTCGTCGTCCACTTGTAGGCGGAGCCCCGAGGCGAAAGGCGCCACGATGAATACCGGAATCACCGAGCAGCCGATCGGCGACGCCGAAAAGCGAGACGCTGTAGCGGATTTCGCGACACCGGCCGAAATCCTGGCGGTGCAGCGCCGCGCCTACCTTCGCGAGGGGCCGCCCACGATCGCGGTCCGCCGGCACCGGATCGACCGGTTGCTCGCCATGGTCCTCGACAACCT
The DNA here is from genome assembly GCF_044628355.1 of Nocardia sp. N2S4-5. Taxonomy (NCBI): domain Bacteria; kingdom Bacillati; phylum Actinomycetota; class Actinomycetes; order Mycobacteriales; family Nocardiaceae; genus Nocardia; species Nocardia sp. N2S4-5. The sequence continues at coordinate 154,364 of NZ_JBIUPM010000001.1, forward strand.
CGACGCGTATGTCGACGCCATGGTCCGCGACTTCGGGACGCGTTCGCGCACCGGAATCCTGTTCGCGGAGATCATGGGCATGCTCTCGACCATCGAGCACACCCGCTCGCACATCGGTAAATGGATGCGCCCGAGCAATCCGAAGCCGATGGCTCGCCTCTACGGGATTCGTGCTCAGGTGCAACCGACGCCGCTGGGCGTGGTCGGCATTATCGGGCCGTGGAATTTCCCGCTCCAGCTGGTTGTGGTGCCGGCCGCGGCGGCGTTCGCGGCGGGTAATCGGGTCATGATCAAGATGTCGGAGGTCACCGCGCACACCGCGGAACTGACCCGTGCGCTGGCGCCCGGCTACTTCGACCAGGCCGAGCTGGCGGTGGTTACCGGTGGGCCCGAGGTGGCCGCCGGATTCGCCGAATTGCCTTTCGATCACCTGTTTTTCACCGGATCGACCCGGGTCGGCCGGTTGGTGCAGCGCGCCGCGGCCACCCATCTCGTCCCGGTGACCTTGGAGCTCGGCGGGAAGAATCCGGTCGTCGTGGCGCCGGACGCCGATATTTCCCAGGCCGCCGCCCGCATCGCCCGCGCGCGAATGGTCAACGGCGGGCAGGTCTGCGTGAGCCCGGACTACGTCTTCGTCCCCGAAGCCCGCATCGACGCCTTCGCCGACGCGCTGCGAGCGGCGTTCCGGGACATGTTCGCGACGATCACCGCCGACCCCGACTACACGGCGTGCGTCGACGCGGCCAACTACGAGCGAGTTCTCGGCCTCATCGATGACGCCCGCGCCCGGGGCGCCCGTGTCGACGCGATCGCGCCGCCCGGCGAAGCGCTGCCCGAACGTGTTTCGCGCAAGATCGCGCCGACCATCGTCCGCGACGTCACCGACGAGATGCCGATCGCGACCGAGGAGATCTTCGGTCCGGTGCTCGTGTTGCGGCCCTACTCGTCGATCGCCGATGTCGTCGACCATCTGAACGAGCGGCCCGCGCCGCTCGTCGCCTATTGGTACGGGCCCGACGGACCGGATTTCCGTACCTTCGTGCGACATACCCGCAGCGGCGGCGTCTCCCGAAACGACTTCGCGCTCACCATGTTTCCGGAGAACGCGCCGTTCGGCGGCATCGGGCAGAGCGGTATGGGCGCCTATCGCGGCAAGGCCGGTTTCGACACCTTCACCCACTATCGCACCATCGCGGGGGCGGACCTGCCGTTCGTCGTCACCGCTCTGGCCGCGCCGCCGTTCACCCGGCCGCTGCGCGGGGTCATCGATGTCGTCCTGCGCTTCACCCGCCGCCGGACGCGCCGGCGGGTCGGGGGATCGGTACCGACCCGGGGTGCCCGGCGATAGCGAGACGATTCTCCGGCTATTCTCGTAATCTTTCCCGTAATGCTTACAGTCGGGATATTCTGACTAGGGTTGTCCACCCCCGAGACCGAGGAGGCACCGTTGTCTCGTTCCGTGGCCGAATCCGAATCGTCGACGTCGCCATTCACCCTCGTATCCGCGATCGACGCCGCCGCGTCCGCCCTGCCCGACCGGGAGTTGGTCGTGCAGGGTGACCGGCGATTCACCTATGCGCAGATCGCCGAGCGATCGAAGCGCTTGGCCGCCTACCTGCGTTCCCGTGGACTGGGTTGCCACACCGAGCGCGAGGTGCTCGCGGGGCATGAGGTCGGGCAGGATCTGCTGGGCATCTACGCCTACAACGGTCCCGAGTACATCGAGGGGCTGGTCGGTTCCTTCCGCGCCCGCGTGGCGCCGTTCAACGTCAACTATCGGTACGTCGAGGACGAATTGCGGTATCTGCTGGCGGATTCCGGTGCGACGGCGCTCATCTATCACTCCGCCTTCGCGCCCACGCTCGCCGAGGTGCTGCCGGAGCTGCCGAACCTGCGGGTGCTCATCCAGATCGCCGACGATTCCGGCAATGAATTACTCGACGGCGCAGTCGATTACGAGACAGCCATCGCGTCCGCCCCGCAGGATGCCACGCTCCCGCAGGCTTCCCCCGACGATCTCTATGTCTTGTACACCGGCGGCACCACCGGCATGCCGAAGGGCGTGCTGTGGCGTCAGCACGACATCTTCATGGCCGCTTGCGGCGGCCGCGACAACAACACCGGCGCGGTGGTGAGCTCCTACGACGAGATCGCGGCGCGAGCGATGTCGAATCCCGGTGTCGGACTGCTCATCCTGCCGCCGCTGATGCACGGCGCGGCACAGTGGGCAGTGCTCACGGCGATGACCACGGGGCAGACGATCGTGCTCGCACCGGTGGTCGACCGTCTCGACGCCGAGTCGGTCGCGCGCACCATCGAGCGGGAGCGCGTGTCCATCGTGATCGTGGTCGGCGACGCGGTGGCCCGGCCGCTACTCGCGGCGGTCGAGGCGGGCGTGGCGGATATGTCGTCGCTGGCGGTGCTGGCCAGCGGCGGGGCCGTGCTGAACCCGCGGCTGAAGCAGCGCTGGATCGATGCGGTGCCCGGGCTGGTCGTACTCGATGCCGTCGGTGCGTCGGAGACCGGCGCGCAGCTGCATCACGTGTCGGCCGCGGGATTCGTATCGACCGGTACGTTCGCGGCCGGTGCGGATACCTGCGTGGTGGCCGAGGATTTCAGCGCGGTACTCGAACCGGGCCACAAGGGGATCGGGTGGCTCGCGCAGGGCCGCTTCACCCCGCTCGGGTACAAGGGCGACGCCGCCAAGACCGCCGCCACATTCCCGGTGGTCGGCGGCGCGCGTTTCGTGTTGCCGGGGGACCGGGCACGACATCTGGCCGACGGCGCCATCGAACTGCTGGGCCGCGACGCGGTCACGATCAACTCGGGCGGCGAGAAGATCTTCGCCGAGGAGGTCGAGCTGGCGATCTCGTCCCATCCGGCCGTCGCCGACGTCGTGGTGGCGGGCCGCCCGAGTGAGCGGTGGGGCAGCGAGGTCGTGGCGATCGTCGCGGTGTCCGCGGCGGTGAGCGCGGCGGAGCTGATCGCGCACGCCGCGGAATTGATTGCGCGGTACAAGCTTCCGCGGGCGGTCGTCTTCGTGCCGGAAATCGTGCGCAGTCCGGTGGGCAAGGCCGACTACCGCTGGGCCCGCGAGCAGGCGATCGCCGCGACCTGATACCTGCGGGCCGAGCGCACCGGACTCAGCGGCGCGTCGCGCTCTTGACCAGACCGCCACCGATGATCAGGCGCTGGATCTCGCTGGTGCCCTCGTAGAGACGCAGCAAACGGACGTCGCGGTAAATGCGTTCGACGGCGACGCCGCGCATGTAGCCGGTGCCGCCGTGCACCTGCACCGCCAGATCGGCGACTGTGCCCGCCATTTCGGTGCAGAACAGCTTCGCCGCCGAGGGCGCGATGCGCCGGTCCTCCCCGGCGACCCAGGCCCGTGCCGCGTCGCGGACCAGGGCGCGTCCCGCCATGACACCGGTCTGCATATCCGCGAGCATGGCCTGCACCAGCTGGAACTCTCCGATGGGAGTGCCGCCCTGGGTGGCCGTGGCGGCGTAGGCGACGGACTCGTCGAGGGCCCGCTGGGCGGTGCCCACCGCCAGCGCGGCGATATGGATGCGACCGCGGGCCAGCGAGGTCATCGCCGCGCGGTAACCGATGTCCTCGTTACCGCCGACCAGCGCGTCCGGCCCGACTCGCACGTCCTGGAAGCGCACCTCCGCGGTCCAGGCGCCCTCCTGCCCCATCTTGAGATCCTTGGGCCCGACCTCGACGCCCGGGGTATCCGCCGGGACGAGGAAGACCGAGATCCCGGGTCCGTCCGCGTCGGCGGGCCGGGTGCGGGCGAAGACGACGAACAGATCGGCCAGCGGGGCATTGGTGATGAATCGCTTCTCGCCGTTGACGATCCAGTCCTCGCCGGATCGGGCGGCCGAGGTCCGCAGCGACGCGGGGTTGGATCCCGCCCCGGATTCGGTCAGCGCGAACGAGGCCACCACCTCGCCCGAGGCGATGCGGTCGAGCCACCGGGACTTCTGCTCGGTCGTGCCGAAGCCCACCAGCACCTGGCCCGCGATCCCGTTGTTGGTGCCGAACATGGAGCGCAGCGCGAGAGTGGTGTAGCCCAGTTCCATCGCCAGTTCCACATCCTGCGCGAGATCCAGGCCGAGACCGCCCCACTCGGCGGGGATGGCGTAGCCGTAGAGACCCATCGACTTGGCCTGCGCGGTGATCTCGTCCGGCATGCGGTTCTCCGCGGCGATCCGCTGCTCCTGCGGCATAACGACGGAGCGGACGAAAGTCCGTGTCTGCACCAGGATTTCGCGAAAGTCCTCGTCGGTGAGGGCGTCGGCTCCGGTGGACATGCTCGGCATGGCAGGCCTCCTCGTCTGCGGCACCGGACGCGCGTCCGGCGCGGTGCGGGTGTGGTGCGCCCGTCGGCTCGCGGGTTACGGCGACGGGCCATCATAGCGGGGCGATGCGGCGGCTCGGGCGGCAAGGAAATCGTCGACGATGCGGACGCAATCCGCGCGGGTGGTGCGGCCGGGACCGATGAGCCGCGTGAAGAGGATGGGGCCGAACAGCTGTGCCGGGGCCACGGAACTGTCGAGGTCACGGCGCGCGGCGCCGTCGTCGGCTCCGGCGAGAAGTTGGTCCAGGGGGCGGCGATACAGCTCGACCAGACGTCCGCGCAGCGCGCCGGCCTCCGAGTCGGCGGCGTCGCCGTTCGCGAACCAGGCGAGCATTGCCGCATATAGGGGAGCGGTGTCGATGAATGCCGCCTGCCGGTAGACCAGATCGATGAGCCGATCGCGGAACGATCCCTCGGCGAGTGGCTCGGCCCGCGGAGGCAGCAGTCGCTCCAGCGCGGCGGCCCGCAGCCGGCGGACGCTGCCGAAGTGGCGGTACAGGGTGGCTCGCGCGACCTTCGACACGCGCGTGACCGCCTCGACCGTGACCGCCTCCGCGCCACCGGTTTTCAGCAAATCCGTCGCGGCGTCGAGCAATCGGGCCCGCGATCGGAGCCGCCGCGGGTCCTCGTCGTGCGGATCGCCGGGTGTCGCTATCAGCCCGCCCGAGTCGTCGACCACGTGCGGGGCCATCAGCGGGCGCGGTGCTCGGCGCCGTGTCGGACCGCTCCGGCGGGAGCGTCGAAGTGGCTCCGGACCGCGGTCAGATCCGCCTTGCCCGACGGTGTCCGCGGGATCGCGGCCACGATCGCGATCTCGGCGGGAATCTCATAGGGCGCCAACCGGGTTCGGAGGTACTCGATCAGAGCGCCGGGCCGGGCCGACCGCGCGTGGCGCAGTTCCACCATCGCCACCGGGGTTTCGCCGAGGCGCTCGTCGGGCCGTGCGACGACCACCGCGCCCGACACCGCGGGATGGCTTTCCAGCGCGGCGCGCACGTCGTCCGGCATGATCTTGAACCCGCCCCGGATGATCGCCTGGTCCGCCCGGCCCAGAATCCACAGGAATCCGTCGGCATCGATGCGGGCCATATCGGTGGTCCGGATCCAGTCGGCGGACGGTCCGAGCTGACCCGGCACGACCTCGAGCAGGCCGGGCCGGTCCGGCCCCAGGACGGTACCGTCCTCGTCGACCACCCGCAGTCGCGCCCCGCCGGTCGCGCGGCCGACGCTGCCGCGCTTGGCATCCCAGTATTTTTGATGGTCGGCCAGTGTCCAGCCCGCGACGCCGCCGCCGAATTCCGTTGCGGCATACGAGGTGAGGACGGGAATGCCGAATTTCTCGCGGAACGCGTCGGCGTCGGCGGCCGACAGCGGCGCGGTACCCGAGGTGACGACCCGGATACCGGCCAGGTCCGCCGCGGTCAGGTCGGAATGCAGCACCATGCGCAAGGCCGCGGGCACCAGCGAGACGGCCTTGGGCCGGTGGGTGCGCACGGCCCGCGCCCAGCGCTCGAGTTCGAATCGCGGGAGCAGCACGAAGGGGCGTGCCTCGGCGACGCATTGCAGGACCCGGAACACGCCACCGATGTGCACCAGCGGCGCGTTGACGATCGCGACGCCGCGTCGTGGTTGCGCCGGTGCCGGCACCGCGTCCGGATCCGGGCCGATCACGCTGCGGGCCAGCATGTCGTAGGTGATGTCGATGCGTTTTGGCGGCCCGGTGGTGCCGCTGGTCAGCATCCGCACCGCGACCCCGGACCGGGTCGTGCCGGTGTGCGCGCGGCGCCCGGCGGAGGCGCTCAGCCGCAACTCGCCGTCGAGACCGGAGATCGACACCGCGGCGGTGCCGGGCGGCAGGGCGTCCAGCGTCGACAGATCCTCGGGGGCGCCGATGATCAGCGGCAGCCGCAGGTCGGCGATATCGGCCCGGGTGCGTTCGTCGCCGCGGGCGGGATTGATCACCACGACGGTGCCGTTGCCCAGCAGGACCCCGAGAAACGCCGCCACATGCTCGGGCCGGTTGCGCAGCAGGACTCCGACCTGTCGCCGGCCGACCGGATGCGCGGTGGTGAACGAGCGGACGCGCAGCGCCACGTCGGTCAGCTCCCGCCACGTGTGCCACCGGTCGTCGTATTCGATCGCGGGCGAATCCGGTTGCAGCGCCAGGGTATCGGCAATCCGGCGGCTGAGCGCATGGTGGGAGTAACTCATCGGCAATGCCATTGCGGCTTCCTCTTCTCGACGAAGGCCCGCGGGCCCTCCAGCGCGTCCTCGGTCCGGGTCACCCGTTCGCGGAATGCCTCCGCGAGCAACTCGGCCTCGTGCAGCGGCACGTCGAGGCCCTTGACGATGGCGAGCCGGGTGCCCCGAACCGCCAGGGGCGCATTCGAATTGACGATGTCGGCGAGTTCGTGCGCGCGCTCCAGCAGCCGATCGTGTTCGACCACCTCGGTGACCATGCCGAGGTCGTAGGCGCGCTGCGCGGTCATTCGCTCGTGCTTGCCCAGCAGCGCCATGCGCAGCGCGACGGTCCGCGGCAGCACCCGGGCCAGGCGCACCACCTCGCGGCCGGCCACGAGCCCGATGCTGACGTGCGGGTCGAAGAAGGTCGCGCGCTCGGAGGCGATGACGATATCGCCGGTGGTCACCCAGTCCAGCCCGGCGCCGCAACACAATCCGTTGATCGCCGCGAGGATCGGCTTGGTCATGGAGCGGAACGGCGGCGTGCCCTCCTGGGGCGCCTCCCACTGCTCGTAGGTGGACAGATACGGCCGCTCGTTGATCACCTTGCCGTCGCCGGGGATGGCCTTGACGTCCGCGCCGGTGCAGAACGCGCGACCGGTGCCGGTGACGACGATCGTCCAGACGTCGTCGTCGTTCTCGGCCTCGTCGTAGGCGGTGCGCAACTCGGTGATCATGTGCGGGCTGAGCGCGTTGAGCGCGTCCGGGCGGTCGAGGGTGATCGTGGCCGTATGCCCGTCGACGCGGTACTTGATGGAATCGAACGGCGTAGATGCTGCGGAGCGGACCATACTGATATATATACAGTATAGAATACCGTTAGTCTCCCGAAAGGAAGACACCCAGATGACCAGTTCGAGTACCGAGGACGGCCGGGTTCTTTACGACGTGGACCCGGACCGCAGAATCGCCACCGTCACACTGAACAACCCCCGGCAGCGCAACTCCTACGACGCGGCCATGCGCGACGGCCTGGCCCGCTTTCTCGATCAGGCCGCCGAAGACGACGACATCACCGTCGTGCTGCTGCGCGGGGCGGAGGGTGTGTTCAGCACCGGCGCCGATATGAACAACGCGTACGGCTGGTACGGGGAGCGGCCCGCCAAGAGCCGCCCCAGTCAGCGCCGCCGGCTGACCGTCGACCGCAAGTCCTTCGGCTTCTATCACAATCTGCTGGGCTTCCCGAAAGTCACGGTGGGCGAGATCAGCGGCTACGCGCTCGGCGGCGGTTTCGAGATGGCCCTGATGACCGACATCTCCGTGATCGCCCGGAACACCCGGATCGGGATGCCCGCCACGCGATTTCTCGGTCCCGCGCTCGGCAGCCTGCACATGTTCTTCCACCGGCTCGGTCCGGTGCTCGCGCGGCGGCTGCTGCTGACCGGCGACATCATCGAGGCGGGCGCGGTCGAGCAGCTGGGCGTATTCACCGAGACCTGCGACGGCGCGTCGGTGACCGCCCGCGCGCGGTACTGGGCGGAGAAGGCCGCGAAGATGCCCGCCGACGGTGTCGTCATCGCCAAGGAGGCCTTCCGGCTCGTCGAACAGAGCCAGGCGTACCAGGGCGAGGAGGTGGCCGGCTACCTGTTCCACGCCTACGGGACGAACCTGCAATTCGCGCCGGGCGAATTCAATTTCGTGAAGACACGCGCGGAACACGGCACCAAGGAAGCATTCCGGTTGCGCGACGAGCACTTTCACGTACCGGAGCCGGACGCGCCGTAGCGCGGACCTACCAGGCCGCCGCTGCGCCGTCCGGATCCTGCGGCGCAGCGGAATTCGCGCGAGCCGCCGCGTGCGATTCGATCAGCCGGTCGGCGTTGTCGAGGATGCAGCGCAGGCCGTGCTCGAAGTTCCGCTCGTCCGGTGCGCCCGAACGCAGCCCCTTGGCCATGGCCCGGGCGAGCAGCGGCGTCGTCTCCGGGTCGATCAGAATGCTGTCGTAGTAGGCCCGCGCCTCCGCGTCCAGTTCGATGTTCTTGTCGTAGAGCCGTTGCAGCACAACCGATCCGCGAATATGGAGATTGATCGCCGAGTAGGTGTCGAAGGCCTCTTCGACCGACAGGCCCGCCTGCACCAGACTGGCGACCGTCCGCTCCACCTGCTCGGCTCCGACCCGCCCGGCATGCTGGCTCAGCGCCGACCGCACCAGGATCAGGTCGCAGAGGATCGGATTCGTCAGGAAGGTCTGCCGCATGATGCGGGCGTGGTTGGTCAGCGTCTCGCGCCAGTCCGCGGACTCGACGAACGGGAAGGGGATCGCGTAGATGTACAGCCGCAGTGCGCGATCGGTCATCGCGTTGAGCAGGTCGTCCTTCTTGCGGAAGTACCAGTAGATGCTGGTGACGCCGACATTGAGGTGGCGGCCCAGCAGGGGCATGCTCAGGCCGTCGATCGAAACCTGTTCCGCGAGTTCGAACGCGCCATCGATGATGTCCTCCGGATTCAGCGAGCCGCGTTCGCGTCGCTGCCGCTTCACGGCGGCGCCTCGTTTCGCCACGGTCATCCTCCCGCGCCCCACGCCCCGGTGAAGACCGGTTCGCGTTTCTCGGCGAATGCCGCGAATGCCTCGATGACATCGGCGCCGGACAGGTTGAGCGCTTGGGCGCGAGCCTCGTTGGCGAGCGCCTCGCGCATCGTGCGATCCGTGCCGTCGTTCAGCAGCCCCTTGGTCTGGGCGAGCGCCCGCGGTGGCCCGGCGGCCAGCCGCGTCGCCAGGTCGCCGACGAACTTGTCGATGGCCTCCTCGGACTGCACCCAGGTCACCAGCCCGAGGGAGTGCGCCTCGTCGGCGCCGATCATGTCGGCCAGCAGAGCGAGGCGTTTGGCCTGCTGCAATCCGACGAGTTTGGGCAGCAGCCAGGATCCGCCGCAATCCAGCGACAGCGCGCGCCGGGTGAATATCTGGCAGAACCGCGCGTCCGGCGTGGCCACCACCAGGTCGCAGCCCAGCGCGAGATTCCAGCCCGCGCCCGCCGCCACCCCGCGCACCTTGGCGACGGTGGGCACCGGCAGGTCGTGCAGCAGCTGTACGGCCTCGTTGATGGCCAGCATCTCCCGGCTCGGGTCGGGGAACTCGTCGACCCCCGCGGCGTCGGAAATGTCGGCGCCGGAACAGAATGCGCCACCGGCGCCGGTCAGTATCAGGGCACGCACCTCGCGGCCGTGCGCGACCTGGTGGAACGTATCCCGCAGCGCCGCCCACAGCTCACGGGTGACCGCGTTCTTGCGGTGCGGGCGGTTCAGCGTCAGGGTCAGTACACCGTCCACCTGTTCGGTGAGCAGTACGGGTTCGGCAGTCACGACTTCAGGTCCTTTCGTGTTCCGGTGCGGCTCAGGCGATGACATCGAAAGTCACCGGCAAGACGTTGGGGGAACGGAACGGCTGGCCGAAGATGTGCGGATCGCCCTCGTCCAGGAGGGTGAATCCGGTCAGCCGGCGCAGGAGGCATTCCACCGCGACCCGGGTCTCCATCCGGGCCAGGTGCAGGCCGAGGCAGGTGTGCGCGCCGGCGGTGAAGCTGATGTGCGGCACATGCTTTCGGAAGATGTCGAACTCCTCCGGCCGCTCCCAGCGGGTCTCGTCGCGGTTCGCCGAACCCAGGCACAGGTCGAGCACCGAGCCCGCGGGGATGGCGACGCCTTCCAATTCCGCGTCCTCGGTCACGTGCCGTTGCACCAGCGTGAGCGGGGTCTCGTAGCGCAGTCCCTCCTCGACGGCCTGCGGGATCAACTGGTGTTCGCGCTGCACCGCCGCGAACTGTTCGGGATGCCGCAGCAGCTGGTACAGCAGATTTCCCGAGGAGCGATAGGTGGTCTCCAGCCCGGCGGGAAGCAGCAGCCGCAGGAACGAGTAGATGGCCTTGTCGGTCAGTTTCTCCCCGTCGATCTCCGCGGTCGCCAGATCGCTGATGATGTCGTCGGTCGGATTCGACCGGCGCTGTTCGATGTGGCCGAGGAAATACTCCTTCAGCTCCTTCGACGCCTCCAGCGCCTGCGGAACCTTGTTGGCGTAGCTGATGATCGCCACGGCCGCCGCGCGGAAGAAGGGCAGGTCGACTTCGGGCAGGCCGAGCAGGCGCGCGATGACCCGGGTCGGGAATTCGAAGGTGAATTCCTTGACCAGGTCGGCACTTCCACGCTCCGCGAACTCGTCGATGAGCGCATTGCAGATCGGCTCGACGATCTCCGGTTCCCAGCGCTGCAGCGACTGTGGCTTGAACGCCGTGGCCACCAGATTCCGGTGCGCCCGATGGCTTTTGCCGTCCATCGCGAGAATTGTCGGGCCCATGAACACGCCGATGGTGGAGTCGTACAGCCGAGAACTGAATACCCTGCTGTTGCGCAGCGCCGCGCTGACCGCCGCATACGATACGGCGGCGTAGGAGTCCGGCGGGCGCAGCGATTCCGGGGTCCTGGAGTAGTCGAACACCGTCCCGTGGAAGACGCCGCCCTCCCGTCGTTTCGCGGCGAAGAACGGGTAGGGGTCACGGAGATCGAGGGTGCTCCCGGCCGTTGCCGATTCGTCTTGAACAGGGATTTCCACAGCTCACCTCTACGTCGTCACAGCGCGCGGTTTCGGCGGTGCAATATACTGTAATCTATACAGTATAGATGACTATCGCGCTCGGGGCGTGCCGTGCTCCGCGGGGGCGGCGGGTGCCGCTACAGCTGTAGCGGCGTTCCGGCCGCGAGTGGCGCGACGAATCCGCCGTCGACATGGATGTCCTGGCCGTTGACCCAGCGCGCCGCCGGCGAGGCGAGAAACGCGATCACGGGCACGATGTCGTCCACCGTGGCGTGCCTGCCCACGGTGGCCTTCACCGTGTCCAGGACGTCCTTGCCCATCGACGCCTCGAAGTCGGCGAGGATCGGGGTCTCGGTGGGCCCGGGGCTCACCGTATTCACCCGGACGCCGAACTTCTGCCATGCCATCGGCGCCAATCGCTTCGCGAAGATGATCGCGGCCTGCTTCGAGGTGCTGTAGACCGGATACGCGGGATCCTGGCCGCTCTGCCACCGCGCGACCGCCTCCGCGTCGGTCGCCGCGAGCAGGCCCGCCAGATCGTCCACGCGCTGTTGCCAGCCGAGTGCCGCCACCGAGGCGACGGTGACGATCGCGCCGCCGCGGCGCAGCAGTGGCAGCATGCCCTCGACGGTCAGCCGCATGCCGAGGTAGTTCACCGTCAGCACGTCCGCCGCGGGCGCGGTGCCCGGCACGCCGGCGACGTGCACCAGTAGATCCCAGCCGGGCCCGATCCGGTCCAGCAGTGCCGCGATGTCGCGGCCGTCGCGCAGGTCGCACCGCTCGTGCCGCGAGGCTGGAGTGTCGTTGTGGCGCAGGTCGACTGCGAGGACGTAATCGCCCTGGCCGTGGAAGTGCGCCGCGGTCGCCGCGCCGATCCCCGACCCGGCGCCGATCACGACCACTGTGCGCTGCCCGGATGTCATGAATACCGCCGTTCGGTCGCCGAGGGTGGTTATAGAATGCTTGACAGTAACGTCAACTATAAAACACTCTAGTGACCGCTACAACGGCTTCGGGGCGCTGCGCGCGCCGGGTCGAGTGTTATGAGACGAAAGAGCAGCCGATGAGTATGCCGACCATCGATGAAGCCGCGAAGGTCCTTGCGGAGCCGGCCGCGTACGCGGATGAGGCGAGGTTGCACGACGCGTTGACGAGGTTGCGGGCGCATGCTCCCGTATCGCTGGTCGACGTGCCCTCCTACACGCCGTTCTGGGCGATCACCAAACACGCCGACGTCATGGCCGTCGAGCGGGCCAACCGGGTGTTCACGAACTGGCCGCGGCCGGTGCTGATGACCACCGTCTCGGACGAGATGCAGGCCGCGGTGGGAATTCGGACCCTGGTCCACATGGACGACCCGCAGCACCGTGTCATGCGGGCCATCGCCGCGGACTGGTTCAGCCCGAAGGCCATGAAGACGATGGGGGAACGGATCGCGCAGCTCGCCGTGCGCTACGTCGACCGGATGCGGGATGCGGGCGGGGAGTGCGATTTCGTGCAGGAGGTCGCGGTGAACTTCCCGCTGTACGTGATCATGTCGCTGCTCGGCGTCCCGGAGGCCGACTTTCCCCGGATGCTGAAACTCACCCAGGAACTCGTCGGCAGCGACGACGACGAACTCAAGCGCAGCGCGCCGTCCGACGACACGATGAACTCGCTGCTCGAAATGTTCCAGTACTTCCAGCATCTGACGGCATCCTGGCGCGAAAACCCCACGGGCGACCTGGGATCCACGATCGCCAACGCCCGGATCGACGGCGAGCCGCTGTCGGATATCGACACCATGTCCTACTACGCCATCATCGCCACGGCCGGGCACGACACCACCAGCAGCAGCATCTCCGGGGGGCTGCACGCGCTGATCGACCATCCCGATCAGCTCGCGCGCTTGCGCGCGGACCTGGACCTGATGCCCCGGGCGACCGAGGAGATCTTCCGCTGGGTCACGCCTGTCAAGGCGTTCATGCGCACGGCCGCCGAGGACACGTCGGTGCGTGATGTCCCGATCGCGGCGGGGGAATCGGTGCTGCTGTCGTATGTTTCGGCGAACCGCGACGAGGACGTCTTCGACGACCCGTTCCGCTTCGACATCGAGCGCGAGCCCAACAAACATGTCGCGTTCGGATTCGGCGTGCACTTCTGCCTCGGCGCCGGACTGGCGCGAATGGAGACCAGCACCTTCCTCACCGAACTGCTGCCGCGCCTGCGGTCGATCGAGCTGAACGGCGAGCCCGAACTCAGCGCGACCACCTTCGTCGGCGGGCTCAAACATCTTCCGATCCGCTACTCGCTGGTATGAGCGAGCCCGCGAGCGAACCGATGCCGACAGGACAACCGATGACGAATGCCCAGACCTGGAAGGAAACGCTCGCGGACCTCGAGCAGCGCCGGGACCGCGTGCGCGCGATGGGCGGCCCCGAGCGGGTCGCCAAGCACCGCGGCAAGGGCAAGCTGGACGCGCGAGCGCGCATCGAACGGCTGCTCGACCCGGGGACGTTCCAGGAGTTCGGCACGCTCGTCGGCGGTGAGGTGGCGGCCGACGCGATCGTGACCGGCTCGGGTCTCGTCAACGGCTTCCCGGTGATGGTGGGTGCGGAGGATTTCACGAGTCTGGCCGGAACCATTGCGCCGGGCAGCAATTCGAAGCGGTATCGAGTGGCCGAACTGGCGGTGCGCAACAAGGTGCCGCTGGTGATGCTGTTGGAGGGCGCGGGGTTCCGGGCCAGCGGCAGCCATTACGGGCGCACCCCGACCGATCTGCTGGCGCAGGCGAAATGCTCCGGCCGGGTTCCGATGGTGACCGGTGTGCTCGGGGCGTCCGCGGGGCACGGGGCCCTCGTCGCGCCGGTGTCCGATTTCGCGATCATGAGCCGCCAAGGCGCGATCTTCACCGCGGGGCCGCCGGTGGTGAAGGTGTCCACGGGCGAAGACGTGTCGAAGGAGGATCTCGGCGGGCCCGCTGTCGCGCTGCCGAGCGGCGTCATCCACAACGTGGCCGACACCGATGACGCCGTGCTGGACGAGATCCGGCGCTATCTGTCGTATTTTCCGCCGAGCGCGTGGTCCTATCCGCCGGTATACCTGCCCGACGACACCACCGGACCGCGGGCCACCCCGGAACTGCTGGACATCATCTCCCGGGACAACCAGCACGGCTATGACATGCGCGCGGTGCTGGACGTGGTGTTCGACGGCACCGATTGGTTCGAGGTGCAGCCCGGTTTCGGCCGGGCCATCATCTGCGCGCTCGCGCATCTCGGCGGTCATCCGGTCGCGGTGGTCGCCAATCAGCCCCAGGTGCTGGCGGGTTCGATCGACTCCGATGCCGCCGACAAGGCCGCCCACTTCATCTCGGTCGCCGACGCCTTCCATCTGCCGATCGTCTTCCTGGCCGACAACCCCGGCATGCTGCCGGGCAGCGAGTCCGAGCGCGAGGGTGTATTGCGCAGCGGCGCAAGGATGTTCGTCGCACAGACCGCGGCGACGACGCTGAAGGTGCACCTGACCCTGCGCAAAGCCTACGGGTTCGGCTCCATGGTGATGTCGCTGATCGGATTCGACGGCCAGCAGTCGACTTTCGCGTATCCGGGGGCGACCATGGGCGCGATGGGGGCGGCCGCGTTGAGCAACGCGTCGCAGGCCGAGGAGGATCTCGCGGCTCAGCTGCGGGAGATGGAACTGCAGGCGTCGTACTTCTCCGCGGAGCACATGGGTTTCGACGAACTCATCAGTCCCGAGGAGACACGAAACGCCCTGCTGGGATCGGTGCAGAGGGGTATCTATGCCCGGCAGGCCGCGGCGGAGCCCGTGACCCGCACGGTGATCATGCCCTGACCCGATCGTGCCGGGAGGCGCCGGGAATCCCTGTGCGCCGCACTATAGATAGGTATACAGTAGACATATCTATTCGACCTTCGGCAGGTCTGCCGACGACACAGACGCACAGGCCGACCGCCGGATATGTCGGAACGACCATCCGGCGAGACGAAAGGACGCTGATGACCGCGCTCGACTACAAGGCGATCGACGTCGACAACCATTACTACGAGCCGCTGGACGCGTTCACCCGCCACCTGGACAAGAGGTTTCGGCGGCGTGGCGTGCAGATCGTCCGAGACGGCAAGTACCACACGGCCATCATCGGCAACCGGGTGAATCGGTTCATCCCCAATCCGACCTTCGACCCGATCATCGTGCCGGGTTGCCTGGATCTGATCTTCCGCGGTCAGGTTCCCGAGGGCGTGGACCCGGCCACGCTGATGCGGGTCGAGAGCCTGGAACTGCGGCCGGAATACCGTGAGCGGGACGCCCGGGCGGCGGTGGTCGACAAGCAGGGGATCGAGACGATCTTCCTGTTCCCGACTTTCGGTTGCGGAGTGGAAGAGGCCCTGCGCGGCGATATCGAGGCCACGATGGCATCGCTGCACGCCTTCAATCTGTGGCTGGACGAGGACTGGGGCTTCGACCGGCCGGACGGCAAGATCGTTGCGGCGCCGATGATCTCGCTGGCCGACCCCGCGGCGGCCGTCGCGGAGGTCGACTTCGTGCTGGAACGCGGCGCGCGCGTGGTGCACATCCGGCCGGCGCCGGTGCCCGGCGTCGGTAAGCCGCGCTCCCTCGGTGATCGAGCGCACGATCCGGTGTGGGCGCGGCTGGCCGAGGCGAATGTCCCGGTCGCATTCCACCTGGGCGACAGCGGATATCTGAGGATCGCCGCCATGTGGGGCGGCAAGGACACCTTCGAGCCGTTCGGTCCCGGGGACGCGCTGGACAAGATCCTGGTGGACGATCGCGCGATCCACGACACGATGGCCTCGCTGATCATCCACGGCGTCTTCGATCGTCATCCGGCGCTGCGCGTGGCGAGTATCGAGAACGGCTCGGACTTCGTGCACCGGCTGAGCAAGCGAATGAAGAAGCTGGCCAATCAGTCTCCGAAGGCGTTCCCCCATGATCCGGTCGACACCCTGCGCGAGCACGTGTGGGTGGCGCCGTACTACGAGGACGATCTGCCGCGACTGGCGCAGACGCTCGGCACCGACCGCATCCTGTTCGGTTCGGACTGGCCGCACGGCGAGGGCCTGGAGGAGCCGGTGGCCTTCACCGAGGAACTGACGTCCTTCGACGCGGCCGACGTACGAAAGATCATGCGCGACAACGCCCGCGAATTCCTGGGCCTGCCCGTCGCCGCGGTCGCGTGAGGCGGGCGAGAGCACGGTGAGCGCCGGGAGCGGAGGATCGCGTTGAGCGAGTGGAGTATCGGCGCGGTCTTCGACGCGGTCGCGCAGGCCGTCCCGGACCGGACGATGACCGTCTGCGGCGACCGGCGGAGTACCTTCGGGGAATCGGCGGCGCGGGCGCGGCGATTCGCGAACTTCTTGGCGGACAGCGGTTTCGGTGAGCGGACGCCCCGGCGTCGGTTGCGGCGGTGGGAGTGCGGTCAGGACCGCGTCGCGCTGCTCATGCGCAACGACCTGTACCCCGATGTCATGCTCGGCTGCCTCGGGGCGCGCACTGTCCCGGTCAATATCAACACCCAGTACACGCCCGGGGAGATCCGGGATCTGCTGGCGTATGTGAAGCCGCGCGGCATCGTCTTCCATCGGTCCTTCGGCCCGATCGTCGCGGCGGCGGCACCACAGGACGCCGAACTGCTGATCTCGATCGAGGACGGCAGTGTCGCGGCCGAGCCGGCGGGCACGATCTCGTTCGACGAGGCGGTGCGCCGCGGCGATGCCGAGCGGGCGATCCCGACCTCGCCGGACGATCTGGTGATGATGTGCACCGGCGGAACCACCGGACGGCCGAAAGGCGTGCTGTGGCGGCAGAGCGATATGTACGTGTCGTCGATGAACGGCGCCGACCACGACTCCGCGCAGCCCCTGCGCGAACTCGTTCGAATGACCGGGCAGGTCTGGTTCGCGGTGTCGCCGCTGTCGCATGCCGCGGGCATCTGGACCGCGTTCGCGGGGCTGCTGGCCGGGCAGACGATCGTGCTGTACGACGACCGGAAACCCTTCGATCCGCGGCACGCGCTGGAGATCGCCCAGCGCGAGAACGCCGCGCTCATGACGATCGTCGGCGACGCCTACGCCGGGCCGCTGGTGCGCGAATTGCACACGGGCCGTTACGAGTTGCCCTCGTTGCTCGCCATCGGAAGCGGTGGTGCGGCGACCAACCCGGTGTACAAGCGACAACTGCTCGAACTGCTTCCGCACGTGATGGTCGTGGAGGGTTACGGTGCGTCCGAGACCGGTGGCATGGCCTTCGGGCGGAGCCGCCAGGGCGCCGAGGTCGAGACGTTCGCTCCGGGTCCGGGCGCCACGGCCGTGTCGCACGACCGCACCCGATTCCTCGAACCCGGTGATACGGAGGTCGGGTGGGCGGCCCGGGCGGGCCGCGTCCCGCTCGGGTATTTCCACGACCGGGAGGCGACCGAACGCACCTTCCCGGTGATCGACGGCAAGCGGATGGCGATACCCGGCGACCGGGCGACCGTCGACGGCGACGGCACCCTCCGGCTGCTCGGCCGCGACGCACTGGTCGTGAACACCGGTGGCGAGAAGGTGTTCGTCGAAGAGGTCGAACAGGTGCTGCGGGCACATCCCGAGATCGTCGACGCGCTGGTGATCGGCCGGCCGAGCCCGCGGTGGGGTCAGGAGGTGGTGGCGCTGGTGTGCCGCAGGCCGGGCGAGACCGTTACCGACGCGGTGCTACGGCGGGCGTGCAAGGCCGAACTGGCCGGGTTCAAGGTGCCGAAGGAATTCATTTTCGTGGCGGAGATCCGACGGCTCGGAAACGGGAAGCCCGACTACCGGTGGGCCGCGAAACGGGTGGCGCCGAGCGTCGCCGAAGAGGTCGGCTCGGAGGAGGTGGGGGCATGACCGTGCGCAAAGTAATCGACTGCCTGGCGAACGTTCATTTCGGTGAACGCGAGCAGCCGTCGTGGATGCTGAAGGTCCGCGACGACTACTTCAAGGGCCCGGCCTCGCTGTACGAGCAGGTCGATCTCGCCGAATTGCTCGGCGAGATGGACGAGAACGGCGTCGAGAAGGCGGTGCTGATGTATTCGATGGCCAAGCCGTCGAATACCGCATTGAAATTCGTCGAGGCCCGGCCGGACCGATTCTCGTTGGCGCTCAACGGGGTCGACCTGTTGCATCCGGTGTCGTCCCTGCGCGAACTCGACGCGCTGGTGAACGACCTTCCGGTGGTGTACACGACGGTGGGTCCGAGCTTCTGGGGCGACGGCCGGTATCCGCCTACCGACGCGGTGTACTACCCGCTCTACTACAAATGCGCCGAGCTGGGCCTGCCGCTGTGCATGAATACCGGTCTGCCGGGCCCGCCGATTCCCGGTGAGGTACAGAATCCGATCTATCTGGACCGGGTGTGCTACCGGTTTCCGGAGTTGCGGCTGTGCATGATCCACGGCGCTGATCCCTGGTGGGACACCGCGATTCGCTTGCTGATGAAATACGAGAATCTGCGCCTGATGACGTCGGCGTGGTCGCCGAAGCGGCTCCCCGGCAGTCTCCTGCATTTCATGCGGACCCGGGGCAAGCGGAAGGTGATCTTCG
Organism: Nocardia sp. N2S4-5; assembly: GCF_044628355.1. Classification (NCBI taxonomy): domain Bacteria; kingdom Bacillati; phylum Actinomycetota; class Actinomycetes; order Mycobacteriales; family Nocardiaceae; genus Nocardia; species Nocardia sp. N2S4-5. The sequence continues at coordinate 173,076 of NZ_JBIUPM010000001.1, forward strand.
GCTCGGACTGGCCGGTCCTCCGCATGCACCGGGTGGTCCCGGAGGCACTCGCGCTCGAACTGCCCGACGACGTGCTGGACAACTATCTCTACAACAACGCGGAGGAATTCTTTTTCACCCGCCCGAGCGTCGGTGACCGTGCCGGGAACCAGGAGCGATGACGATGGACCGCTACGAATTGCGCAGACAGGATTACAGCCTGTCGCAAGACCAGACCGAACTGCAGGCCACCTACGCGAAGTTCGTCAGGACGCGATGCCCGATCGAGGTGGTGCGCGCGGCCGAACCGGCGGGATTCGACAAGAATCTGTGGGAGCAGCTGTGCGGCACCGGCGCGACCACCATGGCGTTGCCCGAGTCGGTCGGCGGCGACGGCGCGACGCTGGTCGATCTCACCCTGGTCGCGGAGGAACTCGGGCGGGCGATCGCGCCGGTGCCGTGGATCGACCACGTGTGCGCGACCCGGCTGCTGGCGAACCTCGCAGCCCTGGGATCCGATGCCGAGGATGCGGCCGATGTGGTCGCGGGCAGGCAGGTGGTCACGCTGGATCCGCGTCCCGATGCCGCCGAGGGCGCCCGGTTGATCGCCGCGGGGTCGGTCGCCGATCACATCGTGGTCCGCGAGGGCGACGATATCGTCCGCCTGACCTTCGCCACCCGACCGGCGAAGGTCGACAATATCGGGCGGCTGCCCATGGCGTGGATCGATCCGGCGGCGGCCGACGGGCGTACGGTGCTGGCGAGCGGGACGGAGGCGCTCGCACACTACGAACGCGCCCTGGACGAATGGCGGGTGCTCACCGCCGCCGCCTTGGTCGGACTCGTCGAGGAGACCCTGCGGATCGCGGTCGAATTCGCGAAAACCCGCTACACCATGGGTGTTCCGATCTCGACGCTGCAGGGCATATCGCATCCGCTGGCCAATATCGCGATCGTCGTACAGGGCGGGCGCAACCTGGTGCGGCGGGCGGCCTGGTTCCTCGAATACGAACCCGGCGCCCAGCCCGCCCTCGCGTCGGCGGCCTACGTCTACCTGGCCGAGGAGGCCGCGAAGGCGGCCACCATGGCCGTGCACGTTCAAGGCGGGCTGGGGGTGACCACCGAGGCGGCCGCTTCGGCATATCTGGTGCGGGCCCGGGGCTGGCCGTTGGCGGCGGGCGACCCCGGCGCCGCCGCGGTGCGAGTCGCCGAACTGTCGGCACAGGCATAGGACGGAGATACCGATGGACTTTTCCCGAGTCGAGCTATCCGCGGAAGACGCGGACTTCCGCGATCGCGTACGCAAGTTCCTCGACACCCATGTCACCGACGACGTGCGGCGGCGTGACCGCGAAACGGGGGACAACTTCGACGAAGGGGTGCACCTGGCCATGGGCGCCGAGGGCTGGCTGGCCGCCGAGCTGGACACCGGCGCCGACGGCGGCATGACGCGGGTGCAGCGACGGATCTGGGATCTGGAGCGGCGTCGCGTCCACGTCCCGTGGGTCACCTGGGGCACCACGGTCATCGTCGCGAAATCGGTCGAGCAGTTCGGTTCCCCGGAATTGCGGGAAGAGGTGCTGCCCCGGGTGCGCAGCGGCGCGGTCCGCCTGTGCCTGGGCTACACCGAGCCCGACGGCGGGTCCGATATCGCCACGAGCAAGACCCGGGCCGTGCGCGACGGGAATCAGTGGATCATCAACGGCGCCAAGATGTTCACCACCGGCGCGCACAACTGCCAGTACGTCTTCCTCATCACCAATACCGCTCCCGAGGCGCGAAAACACAAGAGCCTCACCATGTTCCTGGTCCCACTGGACACCCCGGGCATCGAGATCCAGGGCATCCGGACGGTGGACGGCGACCGCACCAACATCGTCTACTACACCGACGTCCGGATCGACGACAAATACCGGCTGGGCGAGGTGAACGACGGCTGGCGGGTGCTCATGGAGCCGCTCAGCACCGAACACGGCATCGTGGACATGGCCGCGGACGGCCTGCAGGACGTGTCGATCATGATTCATCAGGGAACGATCATGGCGACCTCGGCGGACCGGGCCACGGCGATCGCCGCGCGGCGCGGCCCCGACGGTCGCCGGTTGCTCGACGACGGGTCGGTCGCCTATCGGCTGGGGCGCAGCATCGCCCGGATGGAGGCGGCGCTGTCGACGCCGAACATGTTCGGCCGCGTCGCGATCGCCCAGGCGATGCGGGATATCTCCCCGGACCTCATGGACATCCTCGGGCCGGCCTCGGTCCTGCCGATCGGCGCCGAGGGCGCCGCCGACGACGGCGGGGCCGAATACATCTACCGCTGGGCGCCGCTGTGCGGCATCTACGGCGGCACGCTCGAGGTCTTCCGCAACCTCATCGCACAGCACGTGCTCGGCCTCGGCCGTCCCCACTACGCCCCGCCCAAGGCGGTGTGACGTGAAGGTTCCTTTCACCTGGAAGGTCACCGGGTGGTTCATGGTCGGGTGGTCGGCCGAATTTCCCCAAGGTGAGGTCCGGCCGCTGCGGTACTTCGGCGAGGATCTCGTCGCCTACCGCGACGAGTCCGGCGAACTGCACATCCTGACCGGGCACTGCCGGCATCTCGGCGCCCACATCGGCTACGGCGGCAAGGTGGTCGGCGACTGCGTCGAATGCCCGTTCCACGGGTGGCGGTGGGGACCCGACGGCCGCAACCGCAAGATCCCCGGCACGGACCGGACGAATCGCGGCCTGCGGTTGCGGGTCTATCCGGTCGACGAACAGAACGGCTGTGTGTTCATGTGGCACCAGCCGGAAGGCAGGCAACCGCAGTGGGAGATGCCCGATATCTTCGGGCTGTTCCCGGAGGTCGGGACCGATCCGTCGGGCTACTACCGCCCGTACCCGGAGTTCTCCCGCAAGTCCGAGCGGGAGCCGGTACACCCCCAGGTCGTGCTCGAAAACGGCCCGGACAGCCTGCATTTCGAATATGTGCACGGCGCCACCGTGACCCCGCGGATGCTGGACTGGGGCGAGTCCGGCCACACCTGGTCGTTCCTCACCGGGTGGCCCGACGCGCGCAGCGACGACCCGGACAAGATGGCCTTGAAGATCCACGCGCAGATGTTCGGTCTCGGCGGATCCATCAGCGCGTTCGAGGGATCGTCGAAGCACCGGCTCATCTTCGCCACGACCCCCGTCGACGACGAATGCTCGGATCTGTTCTATTCGATCTGGTGGCCGCGGAATCCGGGCGACGAGTCCGATGTGCCACCCCCGGAGGTCCGGGAGCGCGTCGAGAGGCAGTTCCTGGTGACCGTGTGGGAAGACCTGAGCATCTGGCGTCATCAGAAGTACGTCGAGCGTCCGCCGCTGTCGCCGAAGGACGCGAAACCGTATCTGTCGCTGCGCAAGTGGGCCACCCAGTTCTACGACGTGCCCCCGGTCGGCACTCCGGCATGAGCGACACGACCACCGCGGACCTGCTCGAGATCTGGAAACGCCAGGTGGAATCGGACCCGCCGGGTCAGGTGGTGACGATCGTGGCCCCGGCGGTACCGGGAGCGCCGTAGAGCAGTGCGAACCCCGCCTTGGGCGCACCCGCGACCTGGCGGGCGCCGGCGGTTCCGCGCAGTTGCAGGACGAGTTCGTGCAGCTGGCGCATCCCCGACGCGCCGATCGGCTCGCCGTTCGCGATGAGTCCGCCGTCGGTGTTGACCGGCATCGAACCGGTGATCTCGGTGGCGCCCTCGGCGATCAGCTTCTCCTGGTCGCCGTGGGCGCACAGGCCGGCCTCGGCCATGTGGATGACCTCGGCTCCGGCGTCGGTGTCCTGGAGCTGGGCGACGTCGATATCGGTCGGCGATATCCCCGCGGACTCGAACGCCGCGCGGGAGGCATACACCGAGGGCGCCACATCCTCCTGGACCGGCGCGTAGGTGGTGTTCACCTCGTAGGCGCCGTACTTGCGGGTGCGGATCTCGACCGCGCGCACGAATACCGGTTTGGCGGAGAAGCGATGAGCGAGATCGGCGCGGCACATGATCACCGCGGCGGCGCCCTCGTCCGGCGCGCAGAACATGTAGTGCGTCAACGGGTAATTGAGCACCGGCGCGGCCAGGATCTCCGCCTCGGGAATCGGCTTGCGGCGGAACGCGTTCGGATTCAGCCCGCCGTTGCGATAGTTCTTCGCCGCGACCTTGGCCAGAGTCCGGACGGAGATCTCGTGGTCGTGCAGATAGCGATTGGCCTTCATCCCGAAGAACTGCGTGGTCAGGTACTGGCCGTTCTCGCCGTACCACTTCGGCATTCCGACCAGGGTCGGGTCGACGGTGAACGCGCCGCGGGGGTGTTTGTCCATGCCGATCGCGATGCCGATGTCGTACTTGCCGAGCCGGATGGCGTCCGCGCAGGCCTCGGTGGCGCTCGCCGAGGTGGCGCAGGCATTGAACACATTCGTGAACGGGATGCCGGTGAGCCCCATCATGCCGACGATGGCGTCGGGGTTGGCCACCTCCCAGCTGCCCCCGACCGCGAACTGGATATCCCGCCATTCCAGCCCGGCGTCGGCCAGCGCGGCGCGGATCGCGTCGGTTCCCATCCGCATTGCCGTCTTGCCCTCGAAGCGGCCGAACGGGTGTATCCCGATGCCGACGATCGCTACGTCGTTGGTCATGTGAACTCCTCGTGGTCAGAGCGGCCGGAAGGCGAAGGTGAGTACGTCGTCGCCGGCGCTGTCGGTGCCCAGCGGCACGGCGGTCAGGGCGACTTCCATTCCGAACGCCAGCTTGTCCGGATCGTTCTCGGTGAGCCGGCCTTCGACCCGGATGACATCGCCGAGCTGGACCAGGCCGACGCCGAAGGGGACGAAGGTCGCCGCCGTCTCGTTCCCGAGATACGGCGGCCCGGGCAGGAACCCCTGGGTCGTCCAGGCAATCAGAGTTCCGCGTTCCGGTAGTTGGATTCTCTCGATCGCAGAACGGCTGCACCGCGGGCAGATATCCTGCAGGGGAAAACCGTTGCACCACAGTCGTCGCAGGCCCCGCCGACGAGGCGGAAATCATCCTCGGGCCAGTTGGAGATCTCCGGGCTGATCATTCTCTGCATCGCTTGTTCCTCACCCCGTTCGCAGCATTTGGATGATAGCTTACGGTAATGTCAACGGTAAATCTTCTAGGTGGAGCCATGAACTCGAAAATTCCCGCCGGACTCGAGGACCTCCTGCGCCGGCCGCTCGTCGGGGTGCTCGCCACTGTGACACCGAACGGATCGCCGGACCAGTCGCCGATGCGGTTCACCTGGGACGGTGCGCACCTGCGGATGAGCCACACCATTCCCCGGCGGAAATTCACCAGCCTGCAGGCGAATCCGAACTACTCGTTCCTCGTCACCGACCCGGACGAGCCGTCGCGATGCCTCGAGACGCGGGGCTGGCTGGTCACCGTGCAGGGCGACCAGGACGGCAAGTTCTACTCGGAACTGAGCGAGCGCTACGGGGACACCGACATCGAACTGCCCGCCGATGTGGAGGACCGGGTCGTGCTGATCCTCGATGCGACGACCTTCGTCGCGCGGTGAACCAAAACGATTATAGTTAGCATTACAGTATAGTACTCGGAAGGAGTACCTCCGTGGACAAGAACGATATGATCCTCGTCAGCGTCGACGACCACATCATCGAACCGCCCGATATGTTCGCCAATCACCTACCTGCCAGGTACGCCGACGACGCGCCCCGGCTGGTGCACATGGACAACGGCGCGGACATGTGGAAGTTCCGCGATCGGGTCATCCCGAACGTGGCGCTCAACGCGGTGGCCGGCCGTCCGAAGGAGGAGTACGGGCTCGAACCCGAAGGACTCGACGAGATCCGGCCCGGCTGTTATGACGTCGACGAGCGCGTGAAGGATATGAACGCCGGCGGCGTCTTGGCCCAGATGAACTTCCCCTCTTTTCCGGGGTTCGCCGCCCGTCTGTTCGCCACCGAGGACTCCGAATTCTCGCTCGCGTTGGTGCGCGCGTACAACGACTGGCATATCGACGAGTGGTGCGGCGCCTACCCGGGCCGCTTCATCCCGATGGCGCTGCCGGTGATCTGGGATGCCGAACTGTGCGCGGCGGAGGTGCGCCGGGTCTCGAAGAAGGGCGTGCATTCGCTCACCTTCACCGAAAACCCCGCGGCCCTGGGCTATCCGAGTTTCCACAGCGAGCACTGGAATCCGCTGTGGCAGGCTCTCGTGGAGACCGACACCGTGCTGAATGTTCATATCGGTTCCTCCGGCACCCTGTCCATTCCGGCGTCGGATTCCCCGCCCGACGTGATGATCACACTGCAACCGATGAATATCGTCTCGGCCGCCGCCGACCTGCTCTGGTCACGCCCCGTGAAGGAGTACAAGGACCTGAAGATCGGGCTCTCCGAGGGCGGCACGGGCTGGATCCCCTATTTCCTGGAACGGATCGACCGGACCTTCGAAATGCACTCGACGTGGACGATGCAGGACTTCGGGGGCAAGCTGCCGAGCGAGATCTTCCGCGAGCACTTCCTGACCTGCTTCATCAGCGATCCCGTCGGCGTCCGGCTGCGCAACGATATCGGCATCGACAATATCGCCTGGGAAATGGACTATCCGCACAGCGACTCCATGTGGCCCGGCGCGCCCGAGGAACTGGACTCGGTCTTCAAGGCGCACAACGTGACCGATACCGAGATCGACAAGATGACTCATCTCAACGCGCTGCGGTGGTACTCGTTCGACCCGTTCCAGCATGTCCCGCGCGAGAAGGCCACCGTCGGCGCGCTGCGGGCAGCGGCGGGCGACCACGATGTCAGTATCAAGGCGCGCAGTCACCACCAGAGCACGGCCGACGAGAAGCTGGCGGCGTTCCGGTCCCAGATCGACGCGGCCACCGCCCATCTCGCCGGCAAGGACTGACGAGCATCGGATGACCCGGGTCTCGCAGACCTGGCTTTCGAGTCGGGTCCGCGAGCGGTCAGAGGATGGCGCCCGCTTCTTTGGCGGCGATGATGTCGTCCCAGTCCATGCCCAGCTCGAGCAGGATGGTCTCGGTGTGTTCGCCGTATTCGGGCGCGCGGCTCGGCGGCGCCGGCGTCTCGTCGAATTGCACCGGGGCGCTGACGGTTCGGTAGTTCTTGCCCGCGTCGTCGGCGACGGTCATCAGGTAGCCGTTGGCGGCCACCTGCGGGTCGTCCAGGACCTCCTGCGGACTGGCCAGGGTGGCCCAGACCGCGGGTTCGTCGGCGAGCACCTGCTGCCACTCGGCGAGATCCCGCTCGGCGAAGGTCTTGCGCAGTTCGGCGGTGGCGGCCTCCTGATTGACGACGAGATTGGTCAAGGGGGTGAACCGCTCGTCGGTGGCCATATCCGGTCGGCCGATGCGCTCGCAGAAGCCCTTCCAGAAGCGGTCGGCCTGCAGCAGCATCAGCTGCACCCACCGACCGTCGCGGGTCCGGTAGCGGTTGACCGCCGGATTCAGTGAGGTGCCGGCCGGGCCGGCCGGGATGCGGTCGATGCCGTAGTAGTCGGCGGCCGCGATGTCGGGCGCCACGGCCCACATCCCTTGCGCGAGTAGCGAACTGTCCACGAGGGGTGCGTGTCCGGTGCGCTCGCGGTGGAACAGCGCGGCCGCGATGCCGCCGGCCAGTGTGATGCCGCCCTGGAGATCGCCGAACGCCGGCGCCTGGGTGACCGGGAACTCCACGTCCGGCGGGGTCAGGGCGTACGCCACGCCGGCGCGGGCGAGATAACTGGCGGCGTCGAATCCGCCGCGGTCCTGCTCCGGTCCCCGGCTGCCGTGGCCGCTGCCGCGGGCGATGATCACGTTCGGGTTGAACTCCCGGATCTGCTCGACCGTCAGCCCCGCGCGCTGCAGCGGGCCGGGCAGCCAGTTGGTCAGGAAGACATCGGCGCTCGCGATCAGCGCGCCCACGATCGCGCGTCCGCGCTCGGACTTGAGATCCACGCCGATGCTGCGTTTTCCGTGGTTGCCGATCTCCATCATGAAGTTGGCCCGCACCGGTGACCGCGCGGGATCCAGCCCGCCCACGATCAGGGCGCGGCACGGATCGCCACCCCGGGTGTCCTCGATCTTGATGACGTCCGCGCCCCAGTCCGCCAGCGCGGCGCCGCCGCAGGGAACGTATGTCCACGAAGCGAGTTCGACTATCCGGACGCCGTTGAGCAGACCCGACATAGGTGCTCCCTTTCCTACGATTGCCACCTAGCTTGAAGAACTATACGGTAATGATTACAGTTAGTCATCCGGGAAGGGTTGTGCCGGGTGATCAGGAGGAGATGTGACCGACATCGTCGGGGAGCCCGCGGTTCCCAGTGTGGAATGGGGGCGCCGCGTCGCCGAGCGAGCCGAGTCCCGCATGCTCATCGACGGCGAGCTGACCGGGTCGGGCTCCGGCGCCACCTTCGACAATGTGAACCCCGCGACCGGAGCGGTGCTCGGCAATACCGCCGCGGCGGACTCGGGGGACATGCTGCGGGCGATCGCGGCGGCGCGCCGTGCATTCGACGAGACCGATTGGTCGACGAACCGGGCGCTGCGCCGGCGGTGCCTCGATCAGCTACAGCAGGCGCTCGAGTCCGAAAAGCACGAACTGGGCGAGGAACTCGTCGCCGAGGTCGGCTGCCCGGTCATGACGCTGGGCAATGCCCAGCTGGACTGGCCGCTGGCCGGGGCGCTGCGCTATCCGTCGATGCTGATCGACACCTTCGAATGGGAACGGACGCTGGACGGCGGCGGCCTGTTCGGTGACCGCAACGTGCGCACGGTGGTTCAGGAACCGGTGGGTGTGGTCGCGGCGATCTGCCCCTCGAACTATCCGATCGAGGTGGTGCTCAACAAACTCGGCCCCGCGCTGGCCGCCGGTAATACGGTGGTGCTCAAGCCGGACCCGAACACGCCCTGGAACGCCACCCGGCTCGGTCGGCTCATCGCCGAACGCACCGACATCCCGCCCGGCGTCGTCAATGTCGTGCCCACGCCGTCGAACGAGGTCGCCGGCTTGCTGGGCACCGATGCCCGGGTCGACATGGTCTCGTTCACCGGGTCGACCGCGGTCGGGCGCACGCTCATGCGGCTGGGCGCCGACACGATGAAGCGGACCTTCCTGGAACTGGGCGGGAAATCGGCGCTGATCGTGCTCGACGACGCCGATCCGGCGGCCGCGATCCGCAGTGCGGCCGGTGTCTGCGTGCACGCGGGCCAGGCCTGCGCCGCGACCAGTCGAATGCTGGTGCACCGCACCATCTTCGACGATCTGGTCGCCGGTGTCACCGCGGCGTTCCAGGCCGTGCCGGTGGGAGATCCGGCGCTACCCGACACCGTCGTGGGCCCGGTGATCAGCGCCGCGCAGCGCGAGCGGGTTCTGGACGCGTGCGCTCGCGCCACGGCGGACGGCGCCCGCCTGATCACCGGCGGCGGCGCGGTGCGGACGTTGCCGCCGCCGCTGGCCGGCGGCTACTACGTCGAACCCACGGTGTTCGTGTGCGACGACCCCGGCCTGCCGATCGCCCAGGAGGAGGTCTTCGGCCCGGTCGTGGTGATGATCCCGTTCGATGACGACGACGAGGCCGTGCGCATAGCCGACCACAGTGCCTACGGGCTGGCCGGTGCGGTGCTGTCGGCGTCGACGGACCGCGGCATGGCCATCGCGCGGCGTATCCGGACCGGGGCGGTCGGCGTCAACGGTGGCATGTTCTACGGCGCCGACGCTCCGTTCGGCGGCTACAAGAACAGCGGAGTCGGCCGCCAGTGCGGCCTCGAGGGTTTCCGGCAGTACCTCGAGACGAAAACCATCGGCTGCCGAATTCCGCGGCGGCGCTGAACAATTCCCGGCCCGGTGGCCGACCGTCACAACGAAAGGTGCTCCAGTGGGCAAATTGGACAACAAGGTCGCGGTGGTATCGGGCGCCGCGCGCGGACAGGGACGGTCGCACGCCGTCAACCTCGCCGCCGCGGGCGCGAGCATCATCGCGCTGGACATCTGCGCCGATCTGGAGGGCAACACCTATCCGCTGGCCCGCCCGGAAGACCTGGAGGAGACCGCGCGGCTGGTCGAGAAGGAGGGCGTGCGCGCCCACCCGGTGATCGTCGATGTCGGGGAGCGCGGCGCGGTCCGCAGCGCGGTCGCCGAGGGCGTCCAGGCGCTGGGCGGGCTCGACATCGTGGTGGCGAATGCCGGTATCGCCGCGATGGGGACCGGGCAGACCCTCCGGTCGTGGTCGGACACCATCGACACCGATCTGGTGGGCGTGTTCAACGTGATCCAGGCCGGTCTGCCGTATCTCGAGGCCGGGGCATCCATCATCGCGACCGGATCGCTGGCGGCGCAGCTGGGCAGCTCGACGAAGCAGGGCCCCGGCGGCTCGGCGTACAGTTTCGCGAAACAGGTTGTCGCGCACTATGTCAACGATCTGGCGAATCAACTCGCGAAGCAGTCGATCCGGATCAACGCGGTCCACCCGACCAACGTGAACACCGCCATGCTGCACAACGAGGGCATGTACCGGGTGTTCCGCCCGGACCTGACATCGCCGACCCGCGAGGATGCCGAGGCGGCCTTCCCGGCGATGCAGGCGATGCCGATCCCGTACATCGAACCGCAGGATGTCTCCGATCTCGTTGTCTTCCTCGCCGGCGACGAATCGCGCTACATCACCGGCAGCCAATTGCGGGTGGACGCGGGCGGTTTCGTCAAAGCCGTGCCCTGGGGCAAATAGCACAAGCGCAGAAATCATCGGTTACGCCGCGCCCGAACGCGTGGCTCGACAGCTCAGAGGTTGAGAGATATGGCCAAGCCCGTCATCGTCGGCGCCGTCAGAACGGCGATCGGACGATCATTCAAAGGGGCGCTCGCGAATGTGCCCTCGGAAACACTGGCGAGCACGATCCTGTCCGAGGCGGTCCGCCGGTCCCGGGTCGATCCCGCCGTCGTGGACGATGTCATCCTGGCCGAATTGAACTACGGCGGAGGGGATCTGGCGCGGCATGCCGCGGTGGCGTGCGGCATGGTCGGCGTGCCGGGGCAGGCCGTGAACCGGCACTGCACGGGGAGCCTCACCGCGATCGCCAACGGGGCGGCGCACATCGTGTCGGGTATGGAGCGGGTGATCGTCGCCGGTGGTGTGCAGTCGCTGTCGACCGCGCCGCTGATGAAGTGGCGGGTGCCGGGCAAGGCCGAACTCGAATTCGTCGAACCGTGGATGCCGCCGTCGCATCCCGAGACGCCGGACGCGCCGACTCTCGACATGGCGATCACCGTCGGCTGGAACACGGCGAAGAAGGCGGGGATCAGTCGTGCGGAGATGGACGCCTGGGCGTTGCGGTCGCATCAGCGTGCCGTCGCCGCGATCGATGCCGGGAAGTTCCTCGACGAGATCGTGCCGTTGAAGATTCGGCAACTCGACGGCTCGGTGGTCGACTTCGCGGTCGACGAATTCCCGCGCCGGGACACCACTTCGGAGCGCCTGGCCGGGCTGCCGGTGCTGCACCCGGAGATCGAGGGCTTCTCGATCACGGCGGGCAACAGCAGCGGTATCAACGATGCCGCCGCGGCGGTCACGGTGGTCGGCGACGACTACGCCGCGGCCGAGGGACTCGACGTGCTGGGCACCGTGCGGGCGTGGGCCAACACCGCGGTGACCCCCGCGGACAACGGCCTGGCGGCGGGCAAGGTGATCGGCAAGGTGCTGGATCGCGCCGGTCTCGCGCCTGCCGACGTGGCGCTGTGGGAGATCAACGAGGCGTTCGCGTCGGTACCGATCGCCGCGTGCCGCGAGCACGGTCTGGACGAGGAACTGGTGAACTTCTCCGGCAGCGGATGCAGTCTGGGACATCCGATTTCGGCGTCCGGGGCGCGCATGGTGACCACGCTGCTCTACGAATTGCGGCGCCGCGGTGGCGGTATCGGTGTGGCGGCGATGTGCGCCGGCGGCGGCCAGGGCGGCGCCCTCGTGGTCGAGGTCTGAGCTCGGCGACCTTGTCGATTTATATACTGGAAGTATTATAGTAAGCTTTACCAAAAGCTGCCGAGTCGAACTGGAGGCTACCGGTGTCGGACGTAGTTCTGCGGGAGCGCCGCGGGCGCACGCTGGTCATCACGATCAACCGGCCGGATGTGCGCAACGCCGTCGACACCGCGGTCAGTCAGGGACTGGCGGACGCGATCGACGAACTCGACGAGAGTCCGGAACTGTCGGTCGCCGTGGTGACCGGCGCCGGTGGAAACTTCTCCGCGGGAATGGATTTGAAGGCCTTCGCGGCGGGCGAGGTGGTGATCGTGCCCGGGCGGGGCCTGGGCTTCACCGAGAAGCCGCCGGTCAAGCCGATCATCGCCGCGGTCGAGGGATACGCCCTCGCCGGGGGCACCGAGATCGTGCTCGCGACGGACCTGATCGTCGCCGCCAAGACCGCGCAGTTCGGTGTCCCGGAGGTCAAGCGCGGCTTGGTCGCCGGAGCGGGGGCGCTGTTGCGGTTGCAGCACCGCATCCCGCATCAGAAGGCCCTCGAATTGGCCCTGACCGGTGACAATTTCACCGCCGAGGAGGCGGCGGGCTTCGGCTTCGTGAACCTGCTCACCGAGCCGGGCGGCGCGCTCGAGGCGGCGTTGGCCCTCGCCGATCGGATCACCGCGAACGGACCGCTGGCTGTCGCGAAGACCAAGGAGATCATCGTCAAGTCCGGCGACTGGAGTTCCGAGGAGATGTGGCAGAAGCAGCTGGAACTCATTGTCCCGGTGTTCCAGTCGAGGGACGCGCAGGAGGGCGCGCAGGCATTCGCCGAGAAGCGCCCGCCGCAATGGACAGGTGCGTAGGGCAGAGCACATCGACCCGTGAAAGTAAGGAGACGCTGTGTCGTTCGAAGGTGAAGTTGCGCTGGTGACCGGTGGCGCCGGTGGCTTGGGAGCGGCGACCGTGCGCCGGTTGCACGCGGCGGGCGCCGCGGTCGTCATCGCGGATGTCAACGACGAGAAGGCCACCGCGTTGGCCGACGAACTCGGCAACAAGGTCGCTTATGTGCGTACCGACGTGCTCGACGACGAGACGGTCGAGGCCGCGATCGCCGCGGCGGGCGAGCTGGGCGTGCTGCGTTACGCCGTGATCGCCCACGGTGGATTCGGCGTGCTGGAGAAGGTCGTCAACAAGGACGGCAGCCCGCACACCTTCAAGGGTTTCGCCGACACCATCGCGTTGTATCTGAGCGGGACGTACAACGTGTTGCGCTTGGCGGCGGCGAGGATCGCGACATCGGATCCCAAGCCCGACGGTGAACGCGGCGCCGTCGTCATGACGAGTTCGATCGCCGGTTACGAAGGTCAGATCGGTCAGTCCGCGTACGCTGCGGCCAAGGGCGGCGTGATCGGGCTGACATTGTCGGGCGCCCGGGATCTCAGTTCGGTCGGGATCCGGTTGAACAGTATCGCGCCCGGCACGATGCACACGCCCATCATGGATTTCCTCGGCGAGGAGAAGCTGGGGAAATTCGCCGCGTCGGTGCCCTTCCCGAAGCGACTCGGGGCGCCGGACGAATACGCGGCACTGGCTCAGCACCTGCTCGAAAATCCGTATATCAACGGGGAAGTCGTGCGAATCGACGGCGCGCAACGATTCCAGCCGCGGTAAGCGCGGCCGGTCGCGAGACTTCCGTGCGGGTGTGCCTGTCGGCGCACCCGCACGGCTTTTCGCACTAATTCACGCGAGGGGGAGGCCGAGCAGGCGGCGGGCGTTGTCGCCCATGAAGTCGTAGGTGCGCCGAATGTCCATGCCCTCGGCGTATTTCCAGTAGCCCTTCGGCTCGGCCAGACCTTCCGGATGCGGATAGTCCGATCCGAACATGACCTTGTCCCAGCCGACCGTGTCGACCACGTCGGCCACGCAACCCTCCCAGAACGGGCTGACCCAGATATTGCGCCGGAAGACGTCGTGCGGGTGTTCGGGGAAGTTCTGGGGCATCTTCTTGTAGAGGTCTTCGAAGTCGTGGAACAGCGGATAGATCCACGAGCTGCCGTTCTCCACACTGGCGATGCGCAGCTTGGGGAACCGGGTCAGGGTGCCGTGGCAGATGAGGCTGGTGATCATGTCGGCGATCTCGCGGTGTCCCAGGGTCATCCAGCGAAACGCACTCTGCGCCATGAAGCTCGCGGTGTGCGGCGGCTCCCACTTGGCGATGTACTCGTCCAGCGGTGGGTAGCTCGCGTGCAGCACGATCGGCAGGCCGGCGGTCTCGACATCGCGCCAGAACGGATCGAATTCGGGCAGCGCGGGCGAGCGCCACCCGTGCAGGCCGTGCACCGGCCCGGGCTTGATCAGCGCCACCCGCGCGCCGTGGGCAAGGATGTATTCCAGCTCGCGCCGTGCCGCGTCGACCTCGGACAGATTGATGATCGGTGTCGAGTAGATGCGACCGGCGTAGTCGAAGGTCCAGTGCTCGGCCATCCACTGGTTGAGGGCGTGGATGATCGCCAGGTTCAGCTGGGGGTCCTCGGCCGCGGAATGCTCGACCAGGCTGGCCAGAGTCGGATAGTTCAGCGCCTCGACCACGCCCTGGCGGTCGAGTTCGGCGACCCGGTCCACCGGATTGCGGGTGGCGGCGGGCGCTTCTATGGAGTGGCCCTGCATCTCTCGCAGTGTGAGTCCCTCGGTGTTCTCGCCCGCGAAGAACTTCTCGTGCGCACCGGGGGCGGCGACACGTTCGAAGGTCGGGTTCGGGATGAAGTCGGTGACCCTGTTGTTGATCACGATCCGGGTCTGCCGGCCGATCTGCGCGTACTGCACGGCGCCCGCGTACTGCGCGGGGAGATACCTGGTCAGCGCATCGGGGGTCTCGTACATGTGCTGATCGGCGTCGAAGATCGGCGCATCTCGAAACGGGGCTTCGGTTCGGCTCACGAGCGCATTCCTCCAGGGCCGGAAGCCGTCCGCGACGGCTTGGTCCGGCATCGGTTCCATCCACTGCCGTGGTTTCTCTACGAGTTAGCGAAACAGTCCATGTAACTGTAATTGATACGGTACCTTTTCCGGTAGTTCGGTTTCGATCGGAAAGGGAGCCAGATGCGCAGCCCAGGGAACGTAGTGGCTCGCCGCGACGGCGGGGGGTGAACGATGCCGAGCGTCTTCGATCCCGATGGACGGGGAGCCTCCGCTCCGCGCCTGTTGCTGACCGGGATCTGCTTCCTCGCCGCCATCGCGGTCGCCGTGGCGGCCATGATCGCGGTGTCGCGCGGCGCATTACGCGAGACCGTGGTGGTCACCGCGCTGATGGCCGACGCCGGTGACGGTCTGCCGCCGAAGTCGGATGTGAAGTTCCAGGGCGTGCGGGTCGGATCGGTCGTCGAGGTGACACCGACGGCCGAGATCGGCGGCAACGCCGTCCGCATCCAGCTGGATCCGCGGTACGCGAATCGGGTGCCCGCCACGGTGACCGCGCGCGTCGTACCGAGCAACGTGTTCGCGGTGCCGTCGGTGCAATTGGTCTACAACGGCGAGGCGCCCGCCGTGACCTCCGGGGCGACCATCGCGCAGGACCGCAGCCTGTCGGCCGTGCGGCTGCAATCCTCGCTGGATCAGTTCCGTCACGTCCTGGACGCTGTCGGCCGGGAGCAATCGGACGAGGCCGTCGGCATGCTGGCGACCCTGGCCGAGGCCACCGCGGGCCGTGGCGCCGCGATCGAGGACGCGGGGGCCCGCCTGCTCGAGATCGTCAGAGAACTCGGCAAGGTCGTCTCCCTCCGGGAAGCGCCGTCGACGCTCGACGCGCTGGCGGCGGCGCTGCGATCGGTGCAGGCGACGGCGCCGGAACTGCTCGACACGCTGCATCACGCGATTTCGCCGCTGCTGACCCTCGCCCAGCAGCGGCAGCAACTCGCCGACCTGCTCACCGGCGGATTGCACACGTCCGGCACCGCCGAGGCGGCACTGGCGCACAACGCCGACCGCATCATCGACATCACCACGCACATGTCACCGCCCCTCGCCGTACTCGGCGACGGCGCAAGCCATTTCACCCAGATGACCACCTCGCTCACCAGAACCACCGGATTGTTCAGCGATCAGGTCTTCGATCCCCAGGCGCAGATGATGGTGGGCAAGGCGATCGTGCAGTTCACGCCGAACCGCCGGTACGACCGTGCGGATTGCCCGCGATACGGCGACCTGGCGGGCCCGAGTTGCTCGACCGCGCCGGTGACGGCGCCCGAGGCGGCGGCGCTGCCGCCCGGATTCCGGCCGGACATGTTCCGGCCGGTCGATATCGGGCCGGTGGGCAGTCCCGAGGAGCAGCGGCGGATCGCCGGCATTCTCGGCGGAACGCCGAATGCCGCCGCCGACATCCTTTTCGGTCCGCTCGCGCGGGGAACGACCGTCACGGTTTCGCCCGACCCGAATGGCGGCCCTCGATGAGCTATCGCAGGTCGCTGCTCGTGCTGATCGTTTTCGCCGTCGTGTCGGCCGCGCTGATCTGGACCGTCACGGTCATCCTGGACCGCGGCGTCGGCGGCGCCACCGCGAAGTATTCGGCCCAGTTCACCGATGTCTCGGGCCTGCGGGTCGGTGACGACGTCCGGGTCGCGGGAGTACGGGTGGGCCGGGTCGACTCCATCGGACTCGACGGGTCCCGCGCCCGCGTGGGATTCGAGGTGCAGAACGATCAGACGTTGTACGGGGACACGGTCGTGTCGGTCACCTATCAGAATCTGATCGGCCAGCGTTATCTCGGTCTGGCACGGGGCGGCAAGGGTGCTCCGGCGCCGCTGCCGGCCGGAGCCGTTGTCCCCGTGGAGAATACGGAGCCGTCGTTCGATATCTCGAAACTGCTCAAGGGTTTCGAGCCGTTGTTCGGCACGATGGACCGCACCGCGGTCGACAACATCACCGATGCGCTCATCAAGGCGCTGCAGGGCGACAACGGTTCGCTCACGGTACTGATCGCCCAGACGACCCAGCTGGCACAATCGTTCGCCGGACCGGACGACGTGCTGGGACAGGTGATCGCGAATCTCACCACGATCGTGGGCAATCTGGCCGCACAGAGCGGCAACCTCACCACCGTGATCGAGCGGACCCGATCCGTGTTCGACGGGCTGGAGAAGAACAAGCAGACCTTGCTCGGCTCGGTGGATCAGGCGTCCCGGGTCGTCGACCGGGCGGCGCAACTCGCACGGGCGGACGCGCCGATGCTGGACGAATTTCTCCGCCGCGAGCCAGGGTTCACACAACATTTCCTGGACAACGAATACAAATTCGAATTCATGGGCGACAACCTCCCGCTGGTGCTGAAGGGACTGGCGCGGCTGGCGCAGAGCGGCGCGTACGTCGATGCCTATGTCTGCGATGTGTCGTTCTCGATGGTGCCAGGCCTGGCGCCGCTGATTCCGGAGATCGTCGGGGCGCTGACGCCCGGCGGTGTCCCCGCACATACGGCGAAATGCAGGTGAACCGGATGTCGTGGCGAAAGACCGTGGCGCGTCGCCGAATTCGGGGACGGACGCTCGAGGAATACAACCCGGCCTGGCTCGGTACGCTGGCGATCGCGGCACTCGTCGTGGCCGTCGCCGTCGCATTGACGATCAATTCGCTGAGTATCGGCGACAAGCGGATCGAGGCGGATTTCGCCCAGGCCGCACAGCTCGGCGTCGGGGATCAGGTCACCGTGGCCGGGGTGCCGGTCGGCAGTGTGGCGCGCGTGCGGCTGGCGGGCGACCATGTCGCCGTAACCCTGACCATCGGCGCCGATGTCCACCTCGGCGCGGACACCACCGCATCGATCAAGCTCACCACGCTGCTGGGCAATCGCTACGTCGAATTGGCGCCCGCCGGCTCCGGCTCACTGGCCTCCGGCCGAATACCCTTGGCACACACCAGCGTTCCCTATGACCTCCAATCAGCGCTGTCCGATGCGACGAAGACCTTCGACCAGGTCGATGCCGACCAGGTCGCCACCGCGCTGACCGACCTGTCGGGCCGGCTCGACGGCTTGCCACAGCTGATCCCGTCGGTGCTGCAGAACATCAGCACGCTCTCGAGCGTGATCGCCGAACGCCGGGGCCAGATCGGCGCGCTGCTGGACAGCACGAGCCGGCTGACGACCGCGATCGAGAACCAGCGGGCGAATCTCGGGGCATTGTTCACCCAGGGCAGTGGCCTGCTCCAGGACATTCTGGCCCACAAGCAGGCGATCGAGACGATGATCGCGGCCACCACCACCTTGGTGAATACTCTGAAGCCGCTCGCGGTCGACGATCAGCCGCAGATTCAATCCCTGCTGACCAACCTGAGCGCGATGACGGGCAAGCTCAGCCGCCACGACGACCTGATGCGCAACATTCTGGAAATCCTTCCGGTGCCGTGGCGATCGTGGGCGAACCTGACCGGCACCGGACCGGAAATGGACGTGAACGCCCCCAGCGGAGCCTTCGTCGACTCGTTCATGTGCGCGCTCGTCCTGCGGGCGCCGCAAGCCCGCATCTCCCCGTACTCCGAGGACTGCAAATGACGCGTTTGTCACGGCCGGCCAAGCTGGCATTCCTCGGGGCGGCCGCGGCCGTGGTGGCTGCCGCGAGCGTTCCGGTGACGCGAATGGGGAACACCACGATCAATGTCGTCGCTCGATTCGACAATGCCGCCGGCCTCTATGCCGGGAATCCGGTGGACGTGCTCGGGATGCGCGTGGGAGAGATCTCCGGCATCGTCCAGCGCGGCACGTATATCGACGTGACGATGTCGATCGACAAGTCGGTGCCGATTCCCGCCGACGCCATGGCGGTGACGGTATCGGATTCGGTGCTCACCGATCGGCACATCGAGTTCACCCCGGCCTATCGCGGCGGGCCGACGCTGCCGGACGGCGCGGTGCTGGACACCGGACGAACGCGGACACCGATCGAATTCGACAGTGTCCTCGCGATGGCCGACAAACTCTCCCGATCGCTCGCCGGAGACGGTAGGGGGAACGGCCCGGTCGCGGACATCGTCGGGGTCGGCGCGTCCGTCGCGACGGGTAACAATGCGAACCTCAAAGCCGCGCTGGATCAACTGTCGCGGGCGTTGCGGAGGGGAAACGACAGCGGCGCGGCCACCCAGGACGCCATCACGAAGATCGTGAACAACCTGAACACCTTGTCGGCCGCGGCGGCGGGCAACGACCAGAAGATCCGGGACTTCGGCAGCGCGGTGCACCAGATGAGCACACTGCTCGCCGATCTGAATCTCGGCACGGGCGATACCGGGACGGAACTCGTCGAGATCCTCACCGCGACAACCGATCTCATGGAGAAGAACAGGGACGCGCTGCGTTCGACCGCGACCGGAGCGGATGTCCTGTTCAAGAGCCTGGCCGACTACAACCGGAATATCGCCGAATTCCTCGATGTGTTTCCGCTCGTCACCGACAACGCCTATCGCGTGATCGATCAGGAGGCGGGCGCCGCCCGCGTGCACGCGAACGTGGACAAGATCGCCCTGGACGGGCAGATGGTGAAGGAGGTGTGCAACCTGCTGGGTCTGAAACAGCTGGGCTGCGACACCGGGAAAGCGTCGGATATGGGACCCGATTTCGGGGTGGTGGCCATGCTGGCCGGAATAGCGGGTCTGCCGGAATGAGTGTCGGAATTCTTCGTCGCGGCCTGACCGCCGTCATCGTGCTGTCGGCGATCTCGGTCACCTCGTGTGCGGTGGGAACGGAACGACTCCCGCTGCCCGCGCCCTCGATCGGACCGCACAGCTACACCGTGACCGCCACGTTCGGCAATGCGCTGAATCTCCCCGCCAAGGCCGAAGTGAAGGTGAACGGCGCCGGGGTCGGCAAGGTCGAGGGAATGCGCGCGCGCGATTACGCGGCGGTCGTCACGATGCGGATCCGATCGGAGGTGACACTGCCGGTCGGCACGGCCGCCGAACTCCGGTCCGCCACGCCGCTGGGCGATGTCTTCGTCGCGCTGGTGCCGCCCGCTGCCGGACTGCCGGGCGCTCCGGTCCTGCGTGACGGCGACAGCATCCCGGAATCGTCGACCTCGGCCGCGGCGACGATCGAGGACGTGCTGAGCCGGGCGGCGCTTCTGGTCAACGGCGGCGTGATGCGGGATCTGACCAAGGTCGTCAACGGGCTGGGCGCCGAATTCGGGGGGCGCGGGGATCGCCTGGGCGACTTGATCGCCGAGACCACGACGCTGGTACAGACGCTCTCCCGGCGCTCGGAACAGATCCGGGCGGCAGTGCGAGACACCGGCGCGCTGGCGGAGACCGTGGCGGCGCAGCAGTCGACGGTGAACGACGCCGTGGCCGCGGCCGGTCCTGCGCTGGCCGTGGTCGGGGAGAGCACACAGAGCATTGCCGACCTCGCGGCGCGATTCGCCGGGATCGCCGGGCAACTCGAGAAGTTTCCCTCGGTGAACGGCACGGGGGACCGGAGCATCATCGCCGATCTGAACAATCTCGCGGCCGGATTGAACGCCGCGGCCGAGAACCCCGACGCCAATCTGGACAACCTCAACAAAGGTATCGCCACGGTCGGCGGCAAGGTGGCCTCGTCCACGGCCGCGAGCCCGGCCGGTGTCGATATCTATCAACTCGCGCTCGGCGTCGTGCCGGACCCCAATTTCCCCGGCAATCCGGAATCGAAGATCCCCGACCGGGCGGATTGGGCGAATTTCGTCGGATCGCTGGCCTACACGCTGCAGCGCCTGCACGACCGCGTGATCGGACCGGGACGATGACATGCCGGGACTCGTTGCCGGCCATCGGTTTCCGCGTGCTGGACCGGTCGGCGGGTGCGGTGGTGGCAGGCATCGACGTCCTGTTCCGGCGCCGGCTCACCGTGTCCTGGGTCGCGTTGCTGCTCACGCTGGTCCTGGGCGCGGGGTATCTCACCTTCGGAGCGCTGCGGACGAACCCTTTCCGGTCGAGCTACCAGGTACGGATTCACCTGGCCCAATCGGGCGGGTTGCTGCCGAATCAGGATGTGACCATTCGCGGTCAACGGGTCGGGCGGGTGTCGTCGGTCGATATCGAGCGCGGGCGCGTCGTGGTGGACGCGGCGATCGACTCCTCGGCCGAGATACCGGCCGACACCACGGTGCGGGTGGCCTCGTTGTCCGCCGCCGGTGAGCAATATCTGGATTTCGTCCCGGCGGCCGGCGGCGGACCATTTCTCACGGACGGGTCGGTCGTCGAATCCGATCGGACATCCACGCCGGTCACGCTGGCGCAGCTGCTGGGTGACGCGAACGGCGCCATCGTTCAGCTCGATCCGGCGAAACTGGCCACGATCTCCCGGGAGCTGGGCGCCGGTTCGCAGGCGCCCGAGAAGCTGGCGGCGATCATCGACGGTGGCACGTTCCTGATCAGCACGCTCGGTGCCGTGCTGCCGCAGACCGTGAGCCTGTTGCGCCACAGCGAGATCGTCTTGTCGACGGTCCGCGACACGGGCCCGGGGCTCACGGCGACCGTTGCCGAGATGAATCGCGTCGCGTCCGGGGTGGAGTCGATGACGGACGGCTACGCGACATTGCTCGGCACGGGCCCGCGGGCATTGCAGACCATGGATCGGATCATCGCGGACAACTCGCCCACGATGGTCCAGTTACTGGGCAACCTCGCGACGGTCGCGCAGATGTCGTACGCGCATGTGCCGGCGTTTCAAGAGTTCTTCTTTCCCCAGCAGCGCGACGGTTCCGCGGTGGATGCGATAGGGAAAGCCTTCCACGACAACGCGGTGTGGGCGCTGGTCAACATCTATCCCCGCAAGCAGTGTGACTACGACCTGCCGCGGCGGGCCGCCACCGACGCGAGCTTCCCGGAACCGTATCTGTACGCCTACTGCAC
Organism: Nocardia sp. N2S4-5; assembly: GCF_044628355.1. Classification (NCBI taxonomy): domain Bacteria; kingdom Bacillati; phylum Actinomycetota; class Actinomycetes; order Mycobacteriales; family Nocardiaceae; genus Nocardia; species Nocardia sp. N2S4-5. Next base: position 194,879 of record NZ_JBIUPM010000001.1, read on the forward strand.
CGACCCGGATCCGAGCATGGTCGTGCGAGGCGCGCGGAACGCCCCGCGTCCCCCGGGTGACGACACGGCCGGACCGCCGCCGGGAGTGGATCCGCTGGCGACCGCGGCCGCCACGCCGCAGCAGCCCCGGACCGTGCCGACGCCCTACGGCGGGATTCCCCAACCGGCGTACGTGCCACCTCGGTAGCCAACGATTCACGACAGTGAGGAGCGATCCGATGCCGAATACATCATCGGGACGAGTTCTGGAAATGCCCGAGACGGAAGAGGATTCGGCCGACGAGGCGCCCGACACCGGTACACCGTCGCCGTCCCCGTGGCGTTCCCTGCGCGCGGCCGTCGCCGTGGTCGCCGTCGTCGTGATCGGGTTGTCGGTGTGTGCCGGAGTATTCGGCTGGAAACTGAAGGAGCGCAACGAGATCGATGCCGCGGGCCGCGCGGCGTCGGCGACCGCGCAGAATTACGCCGTCACACTCACCAGTATCGACTCGCAGCACATCGACCAGAACTTCACCGATGTGTTGAACGGCGCCACCGGCGAATTCAAGGACATGTACTCGAAATCGAGTGAGCAGCTGAAGCAATTGCTCATCGACAACAAGGCCGTGAGCAAGGGGAAGGTGGTCGGCGTCGCCATCAGATCCGCCTCGACGGAACGGGTCGAGGTGATGTTGTTCGTCGATCAGGAGGTCACCAACGCCGCCAGTCCCGATCCCCGCCTGGATCGCAGTCGCATTGTCATGACCATGCAGCGGGCCGGGGATCGGTGGCTGGCCGGCAAAGTGGAGATGGTCTGATCACCATGAGCGCCAACGAGATTCGTGCGCCGCGGACGTCCGCTCCGGTCGGCCGGATCACCTCCTGGGGGAGCGGCTACCTGCGGCGGCACCCGATCGCGTCCCTCGAAACGGTCGGGGCGCAGTTCGTCATGGGCGTTCGCGCGGTGCAGTATCTGGTCGCCGATATCGCGACCGGGCGGTTCGCCTTTCACGAATTCGTGCGGCAGGCCGCGTTCATGGTCAAGACCTCGTATGTGCCGACGGTCGCGGTGGCGCTGCCCATCAGCGCGACCCTGTCGATCCAGTTCGGGCTCATCGCCGGTCAGGTGGGCGCCACCTCGCTGGCCGGTGCGTCGAGCGGACTCGCGGTGATCCGGCAGGCCGCGCCCGTGGTGACCGCGCTGCTGCTGGCCGCGGCCGTGGGCTCGGCGATCTGTGCCGATCTCGGTTCCCGGACCATCCGGGAGGAGATCGACGCCCTGCAGGTCATGGGCGTCTCGGTGATTCGCAGGCTGGTGGTGCCGCGGGTGGCCGCGGGGGTGGTCGTCGCGGTCGGGCTCACCGGATTGAGCGCGTTCGTCGGTTTTCTCGCCGGATACCTGTTCAACGTTTATGTCCAGGGTGGAACGCCGGGCAGCTTCGTGGCGACGTTCTCCTCGTTCGCGACCATCGGCGACATGTATCTGGCGGTGGTCAAGGCAGTGGTGTTCGGACTGATCGTGACCGTTGTCGCCTGCCAGAAGGGATTGAGCACCAAGGGCGGACCCGGCGGGGTCGCCGATTCGGTCAATGCGACCGTGGTGGCGTCCATCGTGCTGCTCATGGTGGTCAATGTGGGCTTCACGCAGATATACACCATGCTTTTCCCGCGAGCGGCGCTCTGACATGGCGGCTACGTATTATCCACTCGGCCTCGGCCGCGTGCTCCGCGCGGCCGAGCCGCCGACGCGAGAAATCATGCGGCTCGGGCACATGGCCCTGTTCTTCGTGCGGGCGGTGTCGTCGATTCCGGTGGTGTTGCGCCATTACCGCAAGGAATTCTTGCGTCTGATCTCGATGGTCACCTGGGGCAACGGTTCGCTGATAGTCGGCGGCGGCACGGCCGGCATCGTCGTCGTGCTCGGTGCCAGTGCGGGCGCACTGGTCGGGATCGAAGGGTACAACGCGCTGAAATTGCTGGGCCTCGGCCCGGCGACCGGCCTGATCTCCGCGACCGCGTCGACGCGGGAACTCGCGCCGATCATGGCCTCCATCGCCTTCGCCGCGCAGGCGGGCTGCCGGTTCACCGCGCAACTGGGCGCGATGCGCATCGCCGAGGAGATCGATGCGATGGAGTCGCTGGGTATCCGATCGGTGTCGTATCTGGTCACCACCCGGCTGATGGCGTCGGTATCGGCGATCGTCCCGCTGTATCTGGTGTGCCTGGCGATGAATTTTCTCGCGGTCCAGTTCGCCATCGGAATCGCCGGCAGCCAGGCGCCGGGCACCTACGACCATTACTTCCGCATGGTGCTGACCGGTACGGACATCTTGTATTCGCTGAGCAAGGCCGTCGTATTCGTCGTGATCACCACGACGATCCAATGCTATTTCGGTTATTACGCCACCGGCGGTCCGGAGGGAGTCGGCATTGCGGCGGGCCGGGCCATGCGCGCGAGCATCACGGTGATGATCTGCGTCAACCTGCTCATGACGCTGTCGCTGTGGGGGTTCGACGCTGGGGCGCGGATCAGCGGGTAGCCGCCGACTTCATCGATCGAGCGGAGGCAACGGGGCGCGGCAGATCCGGTGCGCGTCGTCCGGCGGAAGTCCGAACATGCGGAGCAGATCCTCGGCCACCTGATCCGTGGCCTCGGCGTCATCGCGCTCCGGATCGTCGTGGAGCAGGCGGCCGAGGGCGAGGGTGGCCCCGGCGACGACGGTCATGGCCAATTCCGGGTCCCGGACCTCGAATCGGCCGGCGCGGGCCGCCGCTTCGATATCGCGGCGAGCCCGGGGCGCGAGCCCCTTGGCGGACCTCATGAGGTTGAGTCCGTCGTTGAGCAGGACCTTGCTGAGGGTGGGATTGAGGCGGTGCATGCGACCGGTGAGGCGAAAGCTCTGGGCGAAAACCTGCGCTGGGTCCTCGATGTTCTCGCACAGCACGTCGAGTAGCGCGCCGTGCCGGTCGAGCGCCTCCTCGACCGCCGCGTGGAACAGTTCCTCACGGCTGCGGAAGTGGTTGTAGAACGAGCCCATGCCGACGTCGGCGGCTTGGGTGATCTCGAGGATCGGCACGTTGAGCTTGCCCTCGGCCAGCAGCGCCTGCGCGGCGCCGACGAGCGCCGCCCGGGTTCGCGCCTTGCGGCGTTCCAGACGATTGGGTTCCGAACCGGTCTGCACGGACATCGCTGCTCACCTCTCCCTGACGCGCTCGCACGCGATCCTATCTTCCGGGTCAGTTCTGACGAAATTGTCACATACCTTGACTGATGATTGGTTCGTAAGTGACGATATCCTCATTAAGAGGAAGGGAGTGGTCGATGAGCGGCCATCGCGATGCGCACAGCGGCCTGCACAGCGAGCACGGGGCGCTGGCGGGCGAGCATCCCGGCCGGGCGCGTGATCCGGTAATCAAAGTGTTCGATCTCGCTTGGCTGGAGTTCGAGAAGCCCGACCTGGACGTGGCCGAAACCTTCTCGCACGCTTTCGGATTCGTGACGGCGACGCGCACGGCCGATCGACTGCATCTGCGGGGTATGGACCCGGGCTCGCCCTGTGTGCTCATCCGCCGGGGCGCCCGGTCGCGGTTCGTCGGTCCGGCGTTCCGCGCCGCCGATTCCGCCGACCTGTCACGGCTGGCGGCAGCGACCGACTCGCGGCCCGTGCCGCTGCCGGAGGAACTCGGCGGGTTGTCCGTCGATCTCACCGATCCGAGTCACCTGCGGGTGCGGGTGGTCGCGGAGACGCACGAACTGCCGGGCTTGCCGACGCAACAGCCGCAGGTGCTGAACACCGGGCGGGAGATGGTGCGTATCAACGCCGTCCAGCGACCGCCGCGGGTGCCGGCGCGCGTGCAACGGCTCGGGCACGTCGTCGTGCAGACGACCAGGTACCGGGAGACCCTCGACTGGTACCTGCGGTACCTGGGCCTGATCGTCAGTGATTTTCTCTACTACCCGGGCCGGCGCGAGCACGGCCCGGTCATGAGCTTCATTCGCTGCGACCGCGGCCTCACCCCGGCCGATCACCACACCCTGGCCTTGACGCTGGGCCCCTCGAACCGATACGTGCATTCGGCGTACCAGGTCGCGGACCTGGATGCGCTCGCCGCGGGCGGGGAATACCTGCGCGAGCGGGGCTATCGGCGGTCGTGGGGGATCGGCCGCCATATCCAGGGCAGCCAGATCTTCGACTACTGGCGAGATCCCGAGGGGTTCATGGTCGAGCACTTCAGCGATGGCGACATGTTCGACTGCACGCTCGAGCCGGGATGGGCGCCGATGACCGCGACCGGTCTCGCGCAATGGGGCCCGCCCGCGACCAAGGACTTCCTGGGCATCGCGCCCGGCCGCGAATCGCTGCGCGAACTGCGCGCGATCGCCGGTGCGCTGCGCGAGGACAACGAATTCGATCTCCGCCGCCTGCGCGGCCTGTGGAAAGTAGCCAATTCATGACCCTTTCCGTGCTCCGGACCGCCGACGCGTGGTGGGTGCGGACACCCACCGGCGCCGCCCGCGTCGACACCGCGGCCACCACCACGCGCGAACTGCTGGCCGATCGGCAGGCGGTCACCGCGGCCGCGGCGAGCGCGGACACCGTGGCGGTCGAGGGCCTGGCGCTGGTCTCGCCCGTGACGGCGCCGTGCCGGGTGGTGGCCCAGATGACGAATTTCGCTTCCCACGTGCGGGATTCGGGTATGGATCCGGATACGGTGCCGCTGACCTTCTTCCGGAAGACGTCCGGGTCGATCAGCGGCCCGTTCGACGATGTGGTGCGCCCGGCGCACGTGCGGCTGCTGGACTACGAGGTGGAGATCGGCCTGGTATTCGGCCGGGAGATGCCGGTCGGTTCCGACATCACGGCCGAGAATCTCACGGAGTATGTCGCGGGTCTGGTGGTGACCAACGATGTGTCGGCCCGCGACGTGCAACTGCCCAAAACCCAGTTCTACGAGGGGAAGTCGTATCCGACGTTCACGCCCGTCGGTCCGGCGCTGGTGCTGCTGGACGCGGCGGAGCTACGGCGGTTCACCGAGCTGCGCCTGCGCTTGTGGGTCGACGGTGAGCTGCGCCAGGACATGACCGTCGCCGATATGATCTACCGGCCCCTGGAGACGCTGCGCGCATTGACCCGGTTCCAGCGCATGGATGCCGGTGATCTGCTGCTCACCGGAACCCCGGCGGGCACCGCACTGAGCGCACCGCCCAGACCGGTGGAGATCCTCGGATCGTTGTTGCCGCCGAAGGTGAAGTGGCGCTTGTTCTTCCGTGGTCAGGCCAAGAATCCGAAATACCTGCACGACGGCGCCGTGGTCGAGGCCGCGATCGGCACCGATGACGGCGCGCTCGACCTGGGTCGGCAGCGCACGATCGTGAGGCACGCCCCGTGAGCGGCAACGTTCCGGTGGTTCTCGTCGGGGCCGGTCCCACCGGGCTCACCGCGGCGACACTGCTCGCGCGGTACGGCATCGAATGCCTCGTGCTGGAACGCTGGGACGGTATCTATCCGCAGCCGCGGGCGGTGCACCTCGACGGCGAGATCCGGCGCATCCTGCAATGCCTCGACGTGGGGGAGGAATTCGACGCCATCTCCCGGCCGGCGCTGGGGCTACGGTTGCTGGACCGGCACATGCGGGTCCTCGCGCAGTTCGACCGCGATCCGTCCGGCGGCCGCAACGGTCACCCGGAGGCGAATCTGTTCGACCAGCCGGACCTGGAGGCGGTGCTGCGCGCCAACCTGCGAAGGTATCCGCGGGTGATGGTGCGCGGCAATGCGGAGGTGGTGGGTATCGCCGTCGAAACCGATGGTGTCCGAGTCGATTTCGTCGACCGGCCGAGCGGCACGGCGGATTCGGTGCGAGCGCGGTACCTGCTGGGCTGCGACGGCGCCAACAGCCTCGTCCGGTCCGCTCTCGGCACCACGATGCGAGATCTGCGGTTCGACCAGCGCTGGCTGGTGGTGGACATCGCCACCACCGCCGAACTCGGCCGGTGGGACGGCGTGCACCAGATATGCGACCCGGTGCGTGCGGCCACGTACATGCGCATCGGGCGAACCCGTTACCGCTGGGAATTTCGGCTCCGGCCCGGTGAATCCGCCTCCGACTACAAGGATTTCGCCGACGTGCGGCCGCTGCTCGCGCCCTGGATCGAGGACATCGCGGCCGCCGAGTTCGAGGTGGTGCGGGTGGCGGAGTACACCTTCCGCGCTCGGCTGGCGGACCGCTGGCGTCAGGGCCGGGTGTTCCTGCTCGGCGATGCCGCGCACCTCACCCCGCCGTTCATCGGACAGGGGATGGGCGCGGGGCTGCGCGACGCGGCCAACCTCGCGTGGAAGCTGGCCGGTGTGCTGCGCGGCGAACTCCCGCCCGATGTGCTCGACACCTATGAAACGGAACGAAAACCACACGCCCGGACCATGATCCGGCTCGCGAAGCTCACCGGCGTGACCATGACGGCGGGTGGTGAGACGGGCGATCGCCTGCGTGGCTGGATCGCGCCACAGCTGCCCCGGGTGCCCGGTCTGGCGGGTGCGATTCTCAGTGGAGAGTCGCCGCCCCTGCATCGTTCCGCGCTCGTCCGCGCACCGTGGATGCGCCGCGGACTCGTCGGCCGGTTGATCCCCAACGCACGACTTGCCGACGGTCGCCGCGTGGACGATGTCATCGCGGGCCGTTTCGCCGTCGTCACCGTGACAACCCCGACCGCGCGGGAGCGGGCGAACGCCGAACAGCGCGGCGTCGCCGTGCTGACGGCGGGACGGGGCACCGAGCTGCACCGCTGGCTGCGTCGTGCTCGCGCAGCGGCGGCCCTGATTCGTCCGGACGGAACGGTCCAGCGCTGCGGACGAGAGCTGCCGGCGCTGTGTGCCACGGCGCCTCGGTTCGCTCCGTGGGATGCCGCCGGGGAGGGGGCACGGGTCTAGGTCGTGTCTCCTAATGAGGCCGGTTGATCGGCCCCGCTGCGCGGGCCCGATCATGCATCATGTTCGCTGTGGTGACGGTGGCTGGCGATCGGTATCGAGTCCTGACGGATAGGCAGTGGGAGCTGTTGGAGTTGCTGCTGCCGAAATCCGAAGGGCGCGTGGGTCGTAACTTCGGAGACAACCGCCGGGTCGTGGAGGGGATGCTGTACCGGCTGCGCACGGGCGTGCCGTGGCGGGATCTGCCGGAGGTGTTCGGGCCGTGGCAGACGGTGTGGAAACGGCACCGGCGCTACGCCGCCGACGGCACCTGGGACAGGGTGCTCACCGCGCTGCTGGCGCTGGCTGACACCACCGGCGATCTGGACTGGGTGGTGTCGATCGACTCGACGGTCGTACGAGCCCACCAGCACGCTGCCGGTGCCCGCACCGACGGCCCGGAGGGTGGGGTTATGAACCGGCCGACCACGGGCTGGGCCGCTCGCGAGGCGGGCTGAGCACCAAGGCCCATGTCGCGACGGACGGCAGCGGTCGCGGTCTGGCCGTGTTGATCACGCCTGGGCAGGCTGCGGACTCACCCATGCTCCCGGCAGTGCTCGAGCAGTTGGCGGTACCCCGTCTCGAGGGCGGCCCACCCCGGCGCAACCCGGACACCGTGATCGCGGACAAGGCGTACTCGGCGAGGTCCAACCGGAACTTGTTGCGGCGCAGGCATATCCGGGCGGTAATCCCCGAACGCGCCGATCAGATCGCCAACCGCAAGCGCCGGGGACGTGCAGGCGGGCGGCCGACAGGTTTCGACACAATCGTCTACAAACGCCGCAACGTCGTCGAGCGCGCGTTCAACAAAGCCAAACACTGGCGCGCAGTCGCCACCCGCTACGACAAGCTCGCCACCACCTACCGTGGCGGATTCACGCTGGCCCTCATCGTGGAATGGCTCAAATCATTGGGAGACACAACCTAGTCGCCCGGACCCCCGGGTGATGTCCCGTCGAAACTCGATGTCTATCGGGGACCGGTGGCAGCGCCAAGACCCGAATTGATGCGGCTCGTGCGGGGACGGTGCGGTCCGGTTACGTGTCTTCCAACGAGTGTGACGGAAGACCGCGCGCGGAACGTCGCAGTAGAAGGAGTTCGTGATGAGCGTCAGGCTCGGTCCTGTCGCGCGGTGCATTCCCCGTACCACGCAGGCGGTGGCGCGGTTGCCGGAGCTGGCGACGCGCACCGCGGCGCAGCGTGCGCACGCACTGAGCCTCGGCATCGACAGCGTGCCGGTCGCCGGGGAGATCGCGGCCGCCGACCTGGCATATACCGCCGCCGACACCGCGTTGCGCGAGGCCGGTCTCGCCGCCGCGGACCTCGACGCCCTGCTGCTGGTGCAGGGCCGCGCGCCGGACTACCTGCTGGCCTCCGAGGCCACGGCGCTGCAGCACCGGCTGGGCGCCGCGCGAGCATTCACCACGAGCATCGGCGATCTCGGCTGCGTCTCGGTGTCGGCGGCCGTCGAGATGGGCGCGGCGCTGCTGCGCGGCGGTGGCCGCTACCGCACTGTGCTGGTGGTGGCGGCCGCGACGGCCCCGACCCGGGCGCGGTACCGGCCGCCGATGACCATCCTCGGCGACGGCGCGGCGGCCGTGCTGCTGACCACCGACGGCGCGGGCCGGTACGAACTGGTCGACCACATCGTCCGGAGTAACGGGCAATACGCGGATCTGTTCCGGATCGATTACCGCGATGTGCCCACCGCCGACTGGACCGAGGAGTGCGCCGACGAGACGGCCTACTCGTTCCGGCTCGCGGTGGAGAGCCGCAACCGGTTCGCCGACCTGCGGGCGGCGATGCTGTCCCGAAACAATCTGGGGCACACCGATATCGCGGCATACCTGATGCAGAACCTGGGCGCGGGAGCCATCGAATTCTGGCAGCAGGCCCTCGATGTGCCGATCGATCCGGTCTGCCGCCGCAACCTCGCCCGCTACGGCCATCTGGGCCCCGTCGACGTGCTGGTGAACGCCGAGGACGCGGCGGCCGCGCGAACGGCGGGCGACTACCTCATGGTGCTGAACTCCGCCCCGGTGGCGGCGTGGAGCCTCACGCTGCTGCGCCGCGTGCCGGATCCGCAGGAGGTGCGATGGGCCTGGTGATGATCACTGCCGATCGCGGTCGAATCGTAGTCAGGAGACAACTGTATGGGCGGACCCGGCATTGCGATCGTGGGCATCGGCCTGCGCTTTCCCGACGCCGCCGACACCGCGGCGTTCCGGGCCAACCTGTGGTCCGGCCGCGCCTCGATCGCGCCCATGCCCGCCGCGCGGGCGACCGGCACCGGCGTCGACGCGCGGGCGGCCGCGGTGCCGGCGGGGTACCTCGACGACGTGTCGACGTTCGATCACGAGTTCTTCGGGCTGTCGAAACGCGAAGCGGCCCTGATCGATCCACAGCAGCGGCTGGCGCTGGTGCTGGCCCATCGAGCCGCCGAGGACGGCGGATACGCGCTGTCGACATTGCGGTCGACCGATACCGCGGTGGTATTCGGCGCGACCCCGGCGCCGCTGTACGGGCTGGCCGCGGGCGCGAACACGCTGGGCGCGCTCGGTAGCGCGGGTTTCGGCGCGGCCGCGCGCATCGCCCACGTGCTCGGTGTGACGGGCCCGTGCTACGCGATCGACAGCGGCTGCAACGCCGCGCTGCTGGCCGTGCACCAGGCCTGCCGCGAATTGCGCGACGGGACCGCCGATTACGCGCTGGCCGGTGGAGTCAGCGTGCGCGCCTTCGGGATCGGCGCCGACGAGGCGGCCGGCTTCGACGAGCTGGTGTCGGCGCGGGGCGAGTGCCGCGCCTTCGACGCCGACGCCGACGGCACCGTGATCGGGGAGGGCGGGGCCGTACTGCTGCTCACCACCCTGGACCGTGCCCGCGCCGACGGCGCCGCCGTGCACGCGGTCGTGCGCGGCAGCGCGACCCGGCACAACGGCCACGCCACGGCGACCATCAGTTCGCCGAGCGCTCGGGCCCAGGCCAAGGTCATCGCGGCGGCCTGGCGTGACGCCGGTGTGCCCCTCGAATCCGCCGGCTATCTGGAAGGGCACGGCTCGGGCACGCGCCTCGGCGACGCGGTGGAACTGGAGGCGCTCACCGAGGTGTTGCCCGGCGGCCGGACCGCGCCGCTGGCGCTCGGCTCGGTGAAGACCAATATCGGGCACCTCGACCACGCCGCGGGCATCGCCGGATTGGTGAAGGCGGTGCTGGCGGTCGAGCACGGCGAACTGTATCCCTCGCTGAACTTCGACAAGCCCACCGGTGGAATCGATGTGGCGGCCGCCGGCCTCGAGGTGACGGGCCACGCCGCCGCATGGCCCGACTCGGGTGGCCCGCGACGGGCCGGTGTCAGTTCGTTCAGCCTCGGCGGCATGAACGCGCACTGCGTGGTGGAACAAGCTCCGGGGCAACAATTTCCGTCGACAGTCCCGGATAACGACGTCCCCCGCCTGGTCGGCATCTCCGCGCGCACCGGCGCGGCCCTGCGTCACCTGTGCGCCGACCTCGCCTCCGCTCTGTCCGACGGCTCCGCCCCGCTCGCCGATGTCGCCGTCACCTTGAACCGCGGCCGCGACCACCACCGACACCGCCTCGGCCTCATCGCCACCACCACCGCCGAACTGTCCGAACGGTTGGCCGCCGCCATCCGCCCCGAAACCGACACCGCCACAGCGTCATCCGCCACCGCCGAGCGCATCCCGCGAGTGGTGCTGTTGTTGTCGCCGGACGCGCGGCCGCGTGGTGGAGGGGCGTTGCCGGACGCATTGCCCGCGCGGGGTCCGGTGGCGGATCTGCTCGCCGGGCAGCTCGCGTTTCATGACGAGTTGCGGCGGTACGGCGTGACCGTTGCCGCGGTGCTCGGTGCGGGGGTTTCCCGATATGCCGCACGCTATCTGGCGGGCACGGGCGACGCGGCAGGCCCCGACGAGCTGGCCGCGGCGGCAGCGGACCGCGGTGTCGTCGACACCGAACGCCTGCTCGCCGTCGCCCGGAAGCTCTTGGCGGACGGGCCGGTGTTGTTCGCCGAGACCGCGCCCGGTGGCTGCCTCGGCACGCTGCTGACCCGCGCCCTCGGCGGCGAGCCGAACGCCGAGATCCTCATTCCGCACGACGTGTCCGACGGCCCGGCACGGGTGCTGGCGGCGCTGTACGAACGCGGCGCCGACTTGCATTGGGCCACAGGGCAACCGGGTCCAGCGCGGCGGCTCCGCCTCCCCGGGCACCCGCTCGGCGGAGTGCATTGCTGGGTCGACATCACCTGGAGCCCGGCGTCACAGCCGCCCGCCGCGCCGCCGCCGATCGACGACGACACCGCCGACCCGGTCGCCTGGTTGCGCGCCACAGTGCGCGCCCTGCTCGACAGCGATCGCGAAATCGGCGCGCACGAAAACTATTTCGACCTCGGCGGCAACTCCTTGCTCGCGCTGGCCCTGTTGGATCGGGTCACCGATGCCTACGGGGTGCGCCCGAAACTCCTCGACGTCTACGAGCATCCGACCCTCGCGGAATTCGCCGAATTGCTCACCCACGCCGCGGCGCCGGTCGCGACTCTGCCGCCGGTGGTCCCGCAGGACGAGTATGTGCTGTCGTTCGGCCAGGTCCGGATGTGGTTCCATCATCAACTCGACCCGGACACCACCCTCTACAACCTCCCGATCGTGATCCGGCTGACCGGGGCCGTCGAACCCGACGCCGTGCGTGGCGCCTTCGCCGACCTCGCCGACCGGCACGAAACCATACGGTCGAACTTCGTCGACGACGACGGCACACCGGCGCTGCGGATCCGGCCGGATCTCGGCGAGTTCTTCCGGCTCGCCGACGTCCGCCAGACGCCGGATCCGGTGGCCGCCGCCCGGGATCTGGTGGCCGACGCGGCCCGGGTGCGTTTCGATCTGGCGACCGACCCGCTGATGCGCGTGCTACTCGTCCGCGTCGGGGCCGAGGACCACGTCCTGCAGGTCACCATGCATCACTCCGTGAACGACGGCGGCTCACCACAAATCGTGCACCGCGAACTCCCCGAGCTGTATCGCGCCCGCGTCGCCGGCCGCGCCCCCGAACTGACGCCGCTGCCGGTGCAATATCGCGACTACGCGCGCTGGCAGCGAGACCTGCTCTCCGGCAACGTCCTCGACGGCGAACTGCGCTACTGGACCGAAATCCTCACGGGTGCACCGAGACTGGAACTGCCGCTGGACAAGCCGCGCCCGGCGCGCAAGAGCTTCGCCGGAGCGCTGGAGATCTTCGAGATCGACGCGGACCGGATGGCGGCCGCGCGAACGGTGGCCCGGCGCGAATCGGTCTCGGTGTTCGTGGTGCTGCTGTCGGCGTTCCATCTGCTGCTCGCGCGCTACAGCGGGCAGTCCGACATCGTCATCGGCACCCCGACCACCGGCCGCAACCGTCCCGAATTGGCCGGACTGATCGGCTATTTCAACAGCACGGTCGCGCTGCGGGCCGATGTGTCCGGCGGGCCGTCGGTGCGCGACTGGCTGCACCGGGTGCGTTCGGTCGTGCTCGCGGCGCTGGACCACCAGGAGATTCCGTTCGACCGGGTGGTGCAGGAACTCGGCGGCGACCGCGACCTCGGCCGCACCCCGGTGTTCGACGTCTTCCACGTGCACCAGGAACTGCCCGGCGGCGAGTCCGGTGGCGAGGCGATCACCGACTTCTTCGATCAGCACCGCACCGTGGCGAACCTGTTCCCCGGAATGCCGCTCGGCACAGCGAAATTCGATCTCACACTGCTCACCCTCGACCATCCCGGACGGCCCGGCATCGACGCTTGCCTGGAGTACAGCACCGACCTGTTCACGGCCGCCACCGCGGCGGAGATGGCATCGGCCTACCTGGGCATCCTGCGGGAACTGGCGGGCTCGGAACCGGACCGGACCGTCGACGAGATCGTCCGCCCCCCGGCCACATTCACCGGCGAGGCCTTCCACCCGATCGAGATACCCGCCGACCGCCCGCGCCCAGCCGTCCCCGCGTACACGGTAGCCCGCACGCGGCGCGTTCTCGACCGGGACGTCCCCGATCTCGACGCGGCCCTGACCGCGGCATGGGCCGTGCTGCTGTCCTGGTACAGCGGCGCGGACGTCGTAGACCTGGACGTCGCCCCCGGACCGCGGCCGCTGCGCGTGGATCTGAGTGACGATCCCACGCCGGCCGCACTGCTCGACCGGCTGGCGCGCCGGAAGCCGGTCGGCGTGGTGCCGGAACCATCTGCCGCGCAACCGCTTCCGGTCCGCTACGAAGGCGAGTGCATCCCCGCGCCTGCGCCGGGCGTGGAACTGGCGCTCGCAGTGGACCGCCGGGCACCGGCCGCTGTGCTGACCCTCGACTACGCCACCGACCTTTTCGACGAATCCACCGCCGACGCGCTGCTGGCGGACCTGGCGCGGATCCTCGACGGCCTCCTACGGGAACCGGACCGGCCCTGCTCGGAAGTCGCCGCTGCGGCCACGGACCCCGACAGGAGCAAGGCATGACCGCCGACACACCGGACAACTCGGCCGCGGAGCGGGGATTCCATGACCATCGCTGACGAGACGAGCTACCGGCAGTCCGGCAGATGGGCGGCCGACCGCGAATACTGGGCGAGCCGGCTCGCGGACGCGCCGCGACCGGACACCGCACTGCCACTGGGCCCCAACGGTTTCCGAGCGGGCAACGGGCTCGACGGCGGTCTCCGGAGCATCCTGCCGGCCGCCGTGCTCACGCCGCTCGCCCGGCGCAGCGGCGGCGGCACGGCGGCCGTTCTCCTCGCGGCGCTGGCGGCGTTCGCCCACCGGATCACCGGGGAGCGAGACATCGTGCTCGCACTCCGGCAGGGCGCGACGGTCACGCCGGTGCGAGCGAGTGTGTCGCCGGAATGGACGTTCGGTCGTCTCGCGGCACAGCTCGGGCGGGAACTGCGGACCGCACGTCGACACCGATATCTCACCGAGTTCGACGCCCCGTGGCCCGAACGGTGGGCACTCGTCGCCACAACGGACGCATCCGAAGGCGACGAGTCCGCACCCGCGGACGTGCTCCGCGCCCGGTTGGACGACCATGACCCCGGCCGCTGGACCGTCACCGCGGACGGCGTCGCCGCGGACCTGCCGCGGCGCTTCCTCCACGCGCTCGAACAACTCGCGCGCGAACCGGATCGACCGATCGGCACCGTCGACCTCGCCGACGCCACCGAACGTCGGTGGGCGACAGAGGTATCCACCGGGACGGTACGCCCGCTACCCGTACCAGACACCATCGCGGCGGCTTTCGCGCGCCAGGCCGAGCGCACGCCGCACGCCACCGCGCTGGTCACCGACGACACGACCGTCGCATACGGCGCGCTCGCCGCCCGCGTGCACCGCTTGGCGCGCTGGCTGGTCGCGGCCGGCGCCGGACCGGAAACACCGGTGGCGGTGGCGATCCCGCGCTCGGTCGAGCTGGTGGTCGCGCTGTACGCGGTCGCGGCGGCCGGCGCGGTCTATGTGCCGATCGACCCGGACCATCCGGCCGCCCGTACCGCGCACATGCTGCACACCGTCCGCCCGCTCTGCGTGCTGACCCGCTCCGCCGACGACCTCACGGTGCCGCCCGGCGTCCGGGTGGTGGCCCTGAGCACCCTCGACACTTCCTCGTATTCCCCGGTGGCGCTACAGGATTCGGACCGCCGGGCGCCTGTGCGTCCGGAGCACGCGGCGTACGTGATCTTCACGTCCGGGTCGACGGGCGTGCCCAAGGGGGTGGCGGTCTCCCAGGCCGCGATCGTCAACCACATCGAATGGATGATCGCCCGATACGCGCTGGGACCGGACGAGGTGTACCTGCACAAGACCGCCACGACGTTCGATGTGTCGCTGTGGGGTTTCCTGCTGCCGCTGCGGGTCGGCGCGACCGTGGTGCTGGCCCGCCCAGGCGGTCGGCGAGACCCGGAATACCTGGCCGAGCTGATCGAGTGGCACGGCGTCACGGTGACCGATTTCGTGCCGTCGCTGCTGTCGGTGTTCCTGCGGCAGGTCGACAAGACGCGGCTGGCGTCGCTGCGGCAGCTGTTCGTCATCGGCGAGCAGCTGCCACCGGCCGTGGCGGCCGCCGTGGGACCCGAAGTGGCCGTGCACAATCTGTACGGACCGACCGAGGCGGCGGTCGCGGTGACCGAGCATCGTGCCGAACCGGCGGACACCGCGGTGGTGCCGATCGGCGCCCCGGCCTGGAACGTCCGGGCGGATGTGCTCGACGCGGGGCTGCGCCCGGCCCCGCCGGGCTTTCTCGGCGAACTCCATCTGGCCGGAATCCCTGTGGCGCGTGGCTATTACGGCCGCCCGGCGGCGACGGCCGAACGGTTCGTCGCGGATCCGTTCGGACCGCCCGGCACTCGCATGTACCGCACCGGTGACCTGGTGCGGCGGCGTCCCGACGGCACCCTGGAATTCTGCGGCCGCGCCGATTCGCAGGTGAAGCTGCGCGGTCAGCGGATCGAGCTGGGGGAGGTGGAGCAGACGCTCGCCGCGCACCCGGACATCGAACGGGCCGTGGTGCTGGTGCGCGGCGACGACCCGCACGGTGACCGGCTCGTGGCGTATATGGTTGCCGCGCAGGACTTGTCGATGGCGGCGGTGCGGGAATGGCTCGCCGAGCGCCTGCCCGCGTACATGATTCCCGACGCATTCGTGCTGCTGGACCGTGTTCCGATGACGCCGTCGGGAAAGCTGGACGTGCGCGCTCTGCCCGCACCGCAAGCCGACCGGCCCGACTACCGCGCCCCGGCCGGGCCCGCGGAGACGGTCGTCGCGGCGGCGTTCGCCGACGTCCTCGGCCTCGAGCAGGTCGGCGCGCACGACTCGTTCTTCGCGCTCGGCGGCGACAGCATCATGGCGATCCTGCTCGTGGCCCGCGCTCGCGGGCGCGGCGTCCGGTTCAGCGCGCAGGACGTGTTCGAACAGCGTACGGTGGCCGCGCTCGCCGCACACGCCGAGACCTCGCCGACGGACACCGACGCCGGGATCCTCGCCGAACTGCCGGGCGGCGGCGTCGGCGACATGCCCCTGCCGCCGGTGCTGCGGCACCTGATCGACCACGGCGTGGGCGACGGCCCGACCCAATCGGCGACACTGCGGCTCCCGGCGGACGCGGATCACGCGACGCTGACGGCGACCCTCGCCACCGTGGTCGACCGGCACGACATGCTGCGGGCCCAGCTGTACCGGGAGGCCGGGCAATGGCGCCTGACGGTCGCCCCGCCCGGCGCGGTGGACGTCGCGGCGCTCGTGCGGCGGGTCCCGGTCGATCCGGCGGCGGACATCGAGACGATTCGCGCGCTCCTGGTGGCGGAGCGGGACGCGGCCCTGCGGCGCTTGGCGCCCTCGGAAGGTGTTGTGCTGCAAGCGGTGTGGCTCGACCGTCCGGGCGTGGCGGGGTGGTTGCTGCTGGTCGTGCACCATGTGGCCGTGGACGCGGTGTCGTGGCGCATCCTGGTGCCCGATCTGATGTCGGCCTGGACGCAACTGCGGTCCGACGGAACCGCCGCACTACCCGCGCCGACCACCTCGATGCGCCGGTGGGTCCACGCGCTGGCCGCCGACACACAACGCGCCGCGGAACTCCCGTCGTGGCGGCGCATCGTCGAGGCCGCCGAGATGCCTTTGGGGGCAAGGCCGTTCGACCCGTCCACGGACCGCGCACAAGACGTACGTCGAATCCGGGTGCGCATCGCCGAGGCGTCGACCGCCGATCTGGACATCGTCGCCGAACGCTTCGGCGCCGACACGCAGGACGTGCTGCTGGCCGCGCTGGCGCTGGCCCTGGCCCGGTGGCGGCCGGACGCGGCCGCGCGGCATCGGGTGTGGCTCGAGGGGCACGGGCGCGAGGCGGTGCCCGGCGCCGAATTGTCCCGCACCGTCGGCTGGTTCACCACTGTCTATCCGGCGTTGCTCGACCTCGCCGACCTCGACGTCGCCGACGCGCTGGCCGGCGGTCCGGCGGCGGGGGCGGCACTCAAACAGGTCAAACAGCAATTGCGCGAGCTACCGGATCGCGGCGTCGGCTACGGGGTGCTCCGGTACCTCGATCCCGAGACCGCCGGGAAACTCGCCGCCCCCGCGCCGGAGGTCGCGTTCCGCTATCTCGGCCGCACCGGCGCGCTGACCGGTGACGCCCCGTGGCTGCCCGATCCCGACCTCGCCGATCTCCCGGAGCCCGCCGCCGACGCCCCCGCACCCGCGAGCCTGGACGTGGCGACCGTGATCGCCGGTGACCGCCTGCACGCCGTCTTCGCGTATCCCCGGACCCTGTTGGGCGACAACGATGTCGAGGAGCTGACCGAACACTGGCAGCAGGCGCTGGCGAGCCTCGCCCGGCACGGCGCCGCGCCGGGCGCCGGTGGCCACACCCCCTCCGACTTCCCGCTGGTGCGGACAGCGCAGGACGAGATCGAGCACTGGGAGCGTCGTTATCCCGGCCTGACGGATGTGTGGCCGCTCGCTCCCCTCCAAACGGGCCTCTACTTCCACGCCGTGCTGCAGCAGTCGTCCGTCGACGTCTACCACGTGCACACGGTGTTCCGGCTGACCGGCGCCGTGGACACCGGACGCCTGCGCGACGCGGTGGCCCGCATCCTCGATCGGCACGCCGCGCTGCGGGTCGCGGTGGTCACCCGTGCCGACGGCACGGCGGTCCAGGTCGTGGCGGGCGAGGTACGGGTGCCCTGGACCGACCTCGACCTGCGCGACACCGCGGACCCCGCGGCGGAATTCGCGAGATTCGCGGCGGACGATCGCCGCCGGCCGTTCCGGCTCGACGAACCGCCGCTGCTGCGCTGTGCGCTGATCATGCTCGGTGACAACGACTTCCGGCTCATGATCACCACGCACCACCTGTTGATGGACGGCTGGTCGATGCCGCTCGTCGCCACCGAACTGCTGACCCGCTACGCCGCGGGCGATGCATCTCCGGCCCTGCCGCCGGTACGCGGCTACCAGCATTTCCTGGCCTGGCTGCAGCGGCAGGACAGCGAGGCCGCCCGCCGAGCCTGGCGGGCGGCATTCGAGAACGCGGCGGGACCGACCCTGCTGGCTCCGGAGCAGCGCGCCCGCCGGGTCACGTCGCCGGCCGAGACGGTGGAGTTCGGCCTCGACGCGACGCGCAGCGAGCGTCTCCGGAAACTGGCTGCCGCACATCAGGTTACGGCCAACACGGTGTTGCAATGCAGTTGGGGACTGACCCTGGCGCTCACCATCGGCCGGCCGGACGTGGCGTTCGGCACCGCGGTGTCGGGCCGTCCGGCCGACCTGCCCGGCGTGACGGACATGGTGGGATTGTTCGTCAACACCGTGCCCGTGCGGGTGCGGATCGACGCCACGGAAACGGTCGCCGACCTGCTGGTCCGGCAGCAGCGGGAGCAGGTGGACCTGGCGGCGCACCAGTATCTCGGGCTCGCCGAGATCCTGGCCGCGGCCGGTCGTCCCGCGCTGTTCGACACGCTGCTCGAGGTGCAGTCCTACCCGCTCGATGCCGCCACACTCGGCGCGGCCGGTCGCGACGGGCTGGCGGTCACGGACGTGACGGTCGACGACGGCACACACTATCCGCTGACCCTGGTGGCGTGGCTGGACAACCGGCTGCGCGTCCGGGCCGGATACCTGCGAGAGTGCTTCGACGAGGCCACAATCCGGGCACTCACCGACCGGTGGATGGGTGTGCTGTCGGCGATGATCGATGACCCGGACGCCCCGATTCGGCGACTTCTCCCGGACGAGCCGACCCGAGTCGACGACATCCCGAGCGATTCCGCTGGCTCGGGGCCCCGGCCCTACGAGCCGCCGCGCGGGCGGCTCGAAGCGGCGGTGGCGGCGGCGTACGCCGAAGCGCTCGAGCTGCCGCGGGTCGGCCGCGACGACGATTTCTTCGCCCTCGGTGGTGATTCGCTGAGCGCCATGCGGATGGTCAGCCTGCTGCGTGCCCGCGCCGGGGTTGCGGTCCCGCTCGGGGAGATATTCACGGCACCGACCGTGGCGGCACTCGCCGCGCACGCCCGGCCCGCGCCGAGCGAACGCGGTGTGGTCCCGATGCCGCGGCCGGAGCGCATTCCGCTGTCCCACGGCCAGCGGCGGCTGTGGCTGGTGCACGAATTGTCCGACGGCGCACCGATGTACAACATTCCGCTCGCGCTGCGCCTGACCGGACCGCTCGACCTCGACGCCGTGCGGGCCGCGCTGCGCGATGTGGTGATCCGGCACGAGGCCCTGCGGACGGTGTGCGCCGTGGCGGACGGCGTGGCGTACCAGCGGGTCCTGGACCCGGCGGAGGTCGACCTCGCGCCGCCGGTGATCGAATCCGGTGCGGCGGGCCTGTCCGCACGGCTGAACGCCGCCGCGCGCCGCCGGTTCGATCTCGCGTCCGACCTCCCGATCCGCGCCGCGCTGATGCGGTGCGGCCCGGACGATCACGTGCTCATCGTGGTCCTGCACCACATCGCCGCCGACGGCTGGTCGATGATGCCGCTGGCCCGCGACGTCGCCACCGCGTACACCGCCCGGCGCACCGGCGGCGCGCCCGCCTGGGACCCGCTGCCCGTGCAATACGCGGATTACACGCTGTGGCAACGAGAACGGCTCGGCGCCGACGACGAACCCACGCCGCTGCTGCGCGGTCAGCTGGAGTACTGGCGCACCGAATTGGCGAATCTGCCTCAGCCCCTGGCGCTTCCGGTCGATCGTCCGCGACCGGCGATCGCACGGGGCGGCGGGCAGGTCGGTCTGACGATCGACGCCGACGTGCTCGCCGCGGTGGAGGCCTACGCGAGCGCCCGGCGCGCCACCACGTCGATGGTGTTGCAGGCGGCGCTGGTCGTCCTGCTGCACCGGCGGGGCGCGGGCACGGACATTACTCTCGGCGGGCCGATCGCCGGGCGCAACGACCCGGCGCTGAGTGATCTCGTCGGCTTCTTCGTCAACACCTGGGTGCTGCGCGTCGGGGTGTCGGGTGAGGTCTCCTTCGCGACGGTCGTGGACCGGGTGCGGGCGAAAGCGTTGGCCGCCTTCGAGAACCAGGACGCGCCCTTCGAACGGCTGGTGGAACTGCTGGCGCCACGGCGCTCGACCGCGTACCACCCGCTGTACCAGGTGATGTTCGCGTGGCAGAACACGGCCGTGCCACAGTTGACGCTGCCCGGCCTGCGGGTCGAGCCGGTGCCGGTCGAGACCGGCGCCGCCAAAGTGGATCTGTTCTTCGGCCTGACCGCACCGGCCCCGGGACAGCCGGCCGTCGGGGCCGTGGAGTACGCGACCGACCTTTTCGATCGCGGCACGGTCGAGGAACTGGCGGCGCAATACTGCCGACTGCTGGCCGCGCTCGTCCGGCAGCCGGAACTCGCGGTCCGCGCCCTCGCCCTCGACGCCGTGGCCGATTCGCTCCCGGCCGCGCACACCGAACCCGCGGCACCGCTGCCCGACGAGCGTATTCGGCCGCTGACCGCCGCCCAGACCGAGATCTGGTTCGGCCAGCAACTCGACCGCACCGGCCGCCGCTTCGTCGTCGGCGGATATCTGCACATTCGCGGCGAACTCGACCACGCGGTGTTCGAGCGCGCGCTCCGGCACACGGTCGCCGGCGCCGAGACCTTGCGCGTGCGCATCTCGGTCGGCGACGACGGGCCGGGCCAGGTACCGGCGGAGCTTCGCGACTGGCCGCTGTACCGCAAGGACTTTCGCGGCTCCGCGGAGCCGTTCGACGCCGCGCGCGCCTATATCGCGACCGAACTGGACCGTCCCTACGACCTGACCGCCGCCCCGCTGTTCGATCACGCGCTGCTGCGGGTCGGCGATACGGACCATCTCTGGTTCCTGCGGTTCCACCACATCGTCGGCGACGGCGGCGGCATCGCCGCCTTCACCAAGCGCCTGTCGGACACCTATCGCGCGCTGCTGGCCGGTGACACGGTGGCGGACACGGTGTTCGACCGGCTCGACGCCTTCGTGGACCAGGACATCCGGTACCGCGACTCGCACCGGTTCACCGCCGATCGCGAGTTCTGGGCCGCGCGGCTGGCGGGGCTGCCGGAA
Source organism: Nocardia sp. N2S4-5 (assembly GCF_044628355.1). Lineage (NCBI taxonomy): Bacteria > Bacillati > Actinomycetota > Actinomycetes > Mycobacteriales > Nocardiaceae > Nocardia > Nocardia sp. N2S4-5. The sequence goes on from NZ_JBIUPM010000001.1 coordinate 215,874, forward strand.
GCGCCCGTGCTCGCCGAGGACGCCGTGCAGGGCAGCGCGGACGAATTCATCCGGCACACCGGCACTCTCGACGCCGACACGTGGCGGGCGCTGCGCGACCGTGCCGATGATTACGGAGTCCGGTGGCCGGTGCTGGTGCTGACGGCCACCGTGCTCGCCCTGCACGCCGACACCGGCGGCCGGGTCGTCGTACCCGGACTGACGGTGCCCGCGAAACGCTCCTGGCACGCGCTCGGCATGACCGCGAACGTGGTGCCGCTGCGCGTGGCGGTGGACCCCCGCGCGCCGCTGTCGGCGCTCGTCGCGGCGGTCGGCGCCGAGAGTTCGGCGGTGCTGCGGCATCAGCACTACCGGCAGGCGGACATGCGCCGCGCCGGGATCATCGACGGGCGGCCGCCGCACGGTCCGGTGGTGACGATCATGCCGATGGATCTGATGCGCGAGTTCGGCGGGAATCCGGCTGTGCCGCATGAAGGTTCGCCGGGCCGCACCGACGGCGTCACCCTCGGTGTCTACGACAACGGCGAGCCCGAACTGCGTCTGGACCTGGACTCGGTCACGGCGCGGCACACTCCCGCCAACCTCGCGGCCCACCATGCCCGGCTACTGGCCCTGCTGTCCGTTCTCACGACCGCCGACCCCGACACTCCCGTCGGCAGACTGCGTTTCGGCCACGCGCCCGCCCTCCGCACCGTCGACTGCGCGGACGAGCGCGACAACGATTCCGAGCCGGTCACTCTCGTCGACTGCCTGCGGCGCGGGGTCGACCGCTCCGCCACGGCGACGGCCGTCGTGCACGGTGCCGAGGCGATGTCCTACCGGGAACTGCACGAGCGGTCGGAGCGGTGGGCGGCGCGGCTGTCCGCCCGCGGCGCGGGGCCCGGGATGCTGGTCGCGGTGTTGCTGCCGCGCGGTATCGATCTCGTCGTGGCGATCGTGGCGGTGCTGAAGTCCGGTGCGGCCTACGTGCCCCTGGATCCCGGAAATCCGGCCGCGCGCCTGCGGCTGATCCTGGACGACACCCGGCCCGAACTGGTCGTGACCGACCGGGACCACATGGCCGCGCTCGCCGGCGAGCGTACTTTCGTCATCGATGCTCCGGACGAGCCGGAAGCGCAGGGCGAGAACGTATTCAGGCCGCGTCCGGACGACCCGGCGTATGTCATCCACACCTCCGGATCCACCGGGCGGCCGAAGGGCGTGGTGGTCACGCATCGACGCGCGGCCGGGTTGCTCGCGTCGACGCGAGCACTACTCGATCTCGGCCCGGCGGACGTGTGGACCCTGTTCCATTCCGTGGCCTTCGACTTCTCGGTCTGGGAGATCTGGGGCGCGCTGCGGCACGGCGCGACGCTGGTGATCGTGGACGAGCGGACCGCCCGGTCGCCGGACGACTTCCTGGATCTGCTCGTCACCCACCGCGTCACGGTTCTCAACCAGACGCCCGCCGCGTTCGACCTGCTCACCGCCGTGGTGGCCGCCAGGCCCGCGCGAGCGGCCGAATTGGCGCTGCGCCTGGTCGTGCTCGGCGGCGACAAGACCGACCCGCGGCGGCTGGCGGGATGGACGGCGGCGGTCGGCCGCGACGGCCCGCGACTGGTGAACATGTACGGCATCACGGAGACGACCGTGCACGCCACCGCGCACGAACACTCGGCCGAGGCCGACGTCGGTCCGGAAAGCATTGTGGGGCAGCCGCTTCCGGGTCGTCGGGTGCGCCTGCTCGACGCGGCGCTGCGCGAGGTGCCCGTGGGCCTGCCAGGGGAGATGTACGTCGGCGGCGACGGGCTCGCGACCGGCTACCTGCGGCGTCCCGGACTGACGGCGATCCGGTTCGTCGCCGATCCGGCGGGGCCGCCCGGCGCCCGCATGTATCGCAGCGGAGACCTGGGCCGCGTGGGCGATCGCGGACTGGAGTATCTGGGCCGCGCGGACCGGCAGGTCAAGATCCGCGGCTTCCGCATCGAACCGGGGGAGATCGAGGCCGCCCTGTGCGCCGTGCCCGGGGTGACGGCGGCGGTGGTCCGTGCCGAGGACCGTGCGCCGGGGGACCGGCGGCTGGTCGCCTACGCGGTCGCGCCCGGCGCCGACGGGAGCGCGTTGCGCGACCGGCTTGCCGGGACACTGCCCGCGCACGCGGTGCCGTCGCTCGTCGTGCCGGTAGCCGCCCTGCCGCTCACCACGAACGGCAAGGTCGACCACGACGCGTTGACCGCCCTGCGCACCGCGACCGGTACCCGAGGTCGCCCGTCCGGCGAACTCGCGAAGACCGTGTACGACCTGTTCGCCGACACGCTCGGGCGCGACGACTTCGGCGCCGGCGAGAACTTCTTCACGCTCGGCGGTGATTCGTTGCTGGCGGGGCGGCTGGTGCTGCGGATCCGCGCCGAGCTGAATGCCGACATCGACGTCCGCGACCTGTTCGACCGGCCGACCGTCGCCGGACTTGCCGAGTCGATCGAGCAGGCGAAAACCACCGCGCCACAGAGAGTCACGCTCGGCGGGCCGCGGCCCGATCGGATTCCGCTCTCGGCGGCGCAGCATCGATTGTGGACGCTGCACCGGCTGGACCCGTCGTCGGTCGCCTATCACATCCCGGTCGCCGTGGAACTCACCGGCGCATTGGAACTCGACGCGTTGTGGGCCGCGCTCGCCGATCTGCAAGCACGACACGAGAGCTTGCGTACCGCCTTCACCGAATCCGGTGATGCGCAATTGATTCGCGACGACCCGCCGCACCCGATGTCGGTCGAGACCGCCGAGCTCACACCGGAACGGCTGACCGAGGAGGCGGCGCGTCCGTTCGACCCGTGCGTCCGGCCGCCCTGGCGGGCAACGGTTTTCACCGGTGACGCGCGTGCCGTGATCCTGCTGGTGCTGCACCACCTGATCGCCGACGAACACTCGCTGGGCGTGCTGGCGGCCGACCTCGGGACCGCATACATGGCACGCCGCGTTGGTCAGGCCCCCGCGTGGTCGCCGCTCCCGGTGCAGTACGCGGACTATGTGGTGTGGCAGCACGCCACTCTCGGCGCCACCGCCGACCCGCATCCCGCGCTCGCGGCCGAACTCACGTGGTGGCGGCACACGCTGCGCGACCTGCCCGAACACCTGCCGCTGCCGATCGACCGCACGGCGGCATCGGTCACGCAGCACGGCGACACGGTGCCGTTCGACTTCGACCCGGACACCCGTGACCGGATCGCCGCGCTGGCGGCGGCCCGGGGCGCGACGCCGTTCATGGTGCTGCACGCCGCGGTCGCCTGCCTGCTCACCCGGGCGGGTGCGGGCACCGACATCGTCGTGGGCACGGTGACCTCGGGACGCGACACGCTCGGCCTCGACGAACTGATCGGGTTCTTCGCCGAAACGGTGGTGCTGCGCACCGACCTGTCCGGACGGCCGGCTTTCGCCGACGCCGTCGACCGGGCGCGCGACGCCGACCTCGCCGCCTTCGCGCACCCGGTGCCCTTCGACCGTGTCGTGGCGGCCGTAAGCCCCGCGCGCGTGCCGGGGCGGCATCCGTTGTTCGAGGTCATGGTGACCCTGCGGCCGGAGCGAGCCGCCGTCGAGCTGGCCGGTCTCACCTGCCGGCCGATCGAGCTGCCGCGGACCCACGCCAAGTTCCCGCTGTTGTTCGAGTTCGCCTGGGGGACAGAGGCAGTGGGCGGAGTGCTGGAGTACAGCACCGATCTGTTCGAGCGCACGACGGCCGAGTCACTGGCCGGGGGCCTGCGGCGGCTGCTGGCCGCCGCGCTGGCCGAGCCCGGCCGCCCGGTGGACGACCTGCCGTTCCTGTCCGACGGCGAGCGGTTCCGTTCGACGCCGATCCCGCCACCGCCGGCCGCGACGTCGGCGGCCGTGGACCCGGAGACGGAGAACCTGCTGCTCGAACTGGCACGGTCCGTGCTCGGCGTCGACGACCTCGGCGTGCACGACAGCTTCTTCCGGTTCGGCGGTGACAGCATCCTCGCCATCCGGCTGGTGAATCGCGCCCGGGGGAGCGGAGTGTCGCTCACGCCCACGGACGTGTTCGAACGGCAGACCGTCCACGAACTGGCCCGGATCGCGACGACGGTGTCGGCCCCGGCCGACCCGCTGGCCGGGATCGGCCCGGTGCCGCCGACGCCGATCATGCGCGATCTGCTCGACAATCCCACTCCCACCGACGGTTTCGGGCAGTACGTGGTGGTGCCCGCACCGGACGACGCCACCGCGACCACGCTCGCCGCGGCACTGCAACGCATCCTGGACCGCCATGACGCCCTGCGCCTGCAGGTGCTCGACGGGAGGCAACTGGTCGTGCGCGCGCCCGGCGCGGTGAACGCCGTGAACCTGTTGCGGCACAGCGCAGTCCACGATGCGGAGGAGGCGCTGCCGGGCGCACTCGCCGACGCGCGCGCCGGGTTGCGCCCGTCCGACGGTGTGCTGTTGCAGGCGGTGTGGCTGGACGCGCGGCCGGGCCTGTTGCTGATCGTCATCCACCACCTCGCGGTCGACGGCGTCTCCTGGCGCATCCTGATACCGGAGCTGGCCGCCGCGCACCGCGCGGTGACCACGGGTGTGGAACCGGCGTTCGCGCCGGTCGTGACACCGCTGCGGACCTGGGCGGCCGCGCTGGCGGCGCGGCCGGTGCCCGCCGCGGAGGCGCGATGGTGGCGCCGGACGGTGGGACAGGCGGCAGGAAGCGCGGGCGACCAGCCCTTGGATCCGGCGCGCGATACGGTCGGCACCGCCGAAATGCTCACGGTCACTGTGGATTCGGCGCAGACCGCCGAACTGCTCACTCGCGTTCCGCATCGGTTCCGCGGCACGGCGGCAGATATCCTGCTCGCCGCACTGTCGGCCGCCGCCCGCCGCACCGCACCCGGCGGCTCCTGGCCCGGTGTACTCGTCGACGTCGAGGGACACGGCCGCGACCTCACCGACCCGAGCTCGTCCGCACTGGATGTCTCGACCACCGTCGGCTGGTTCACCGTCGTGTATCCCGTGCGACTGACTGCCGGTGTGCCGGACTGGGACGCCATGGTGCGCAACGGTTCCGGCCTCGCACACGTGGCCAATACCGTGAAGGAAGCGGTGCGATCCACGCCCCGCCGTGGCGTCGGCTACGGCCTGCTGCGCCACGAACCGGACGTGCCGCCCGAGATCGCGGCCGCCCGGGTGCCGATCGGGTTCAACTATCTCGGCAGGCTCGGCGGGGACGCCGGGGGGCTCGGCGTGCGATTCGGCAGTACGGCCGATCCCGCCATGGCGCTGCCCCACGCGCTGGAAATCAATGCGGCCGTGCGGGAGACGCCCGACGGTCCCGTACTACATGCCGAATGGACCTGGGCGCCGCGCGTGCTGGGCGCCGCCGTGGTGGAGCGAATGGCCGCCGACTGGGTCGCGGCGCTCGCGGCCTTCGCCGCACACCACACCGACCCGGCAGGTGTCGAACGCACGCCGTCGGACTTCCCGCTTGCCGAGGTCACCGCGGCGGAATTGGCCCGTCTCCGAGACGCTTTCGGTGAGCCGTCGGATCTGCTGCCCGCGACGCCGCTGCAGTCCGGGCTGCTGTTCCACACGCTCTATCAGCAGGCCACCGACGCGCCCGAGGACGTGTACGTGGTGCAGCTCGTCCTCGGTCTCGAGGGAGAAGCTCGACGAACAGCGTCTGCGCGCGGCCACCGTCGCGCTGCTGCGTCGCCACCCGCACCTGGGCTGTGTCTTCGCGGTCGAAGGCGTCGACCGGATCGTCGCCGTCGTCCGCGAGGGAGCCGAACCGGACTGGCGCACAGTAGATTCGACGGCACTGCCGGAATCCGAGCGCGAGCCCGCCGTGGCGGACGCGCTGCGCGCCGAACGCCGCCGGATCGATCCGGCCGCCGCGCCGCCGCTGGCGTTCTGCCTCATCCGGACCGGGGAGCGGGAGTGGCGGCTGGCGTTCACCCACCACCACGTCCTGCTCGACGGCTGGTCGGTGGCCAATGTGCTGCGCGAGACGATCCTGCTGTATCTCGGCGCGGAACTGCCGCCCGCGCCACCGTTCCGCGACTATCTGCGGTGGCGGTCCACCCGGGACCGCGCCGCGGCCCGGGACGCATGGCGGACCGCGTTGCGCGACTGCCGCCCGACACGCGTCAGCCGAGCCGGCCGGTCCGGCTGGTCGGAGCAGCCGGAGGTGCACGAATTCGTGCTGCCGGACGCGCTCGCGAAGCGCATGCCACAGCGCGCGGCCGAGGCCGGACTGACCCTCAACACACTGGTCTCGGCGGCGTGGGCGCTGGTCCTGGCGCACCTCACGGGCAGCGACGACGTCGTCTTCGGCACCACCGTGGCGGTCCGCCCGGCGGACCTGGACGCCGAGCGGATGGTGGGCCTGATGATCAACACCGTTCCCGTCCGGGTCCGGCTGCGGCCGAGCGACACCCTCGCCGACCTCGCCGCCGGGCTGCAGGCGGCGCGCGCCGCCCTCTACGAGCACGACCACCTCGGGCTGCACGAGATCGAAGAGGTCGCGGGCAGCGCCGAATTGTTCGACACCTCGGTCGTTTTCGAGAACTATCCGGTGCAGGTCGACGACCTGGGCGACACCGGCCTGCGCGCACGCATGGTCGACGTCTTCGACCGCCCGCACTACCCGGTCGCCTTGGTCGTGGTGCCCGGCGCCGAGCGCACCGTCTTCCGACTGGCGGTGCGGCCCCGGCAGCTGGCCTGGTCCGGCACCCCGGCAGACTGGTGGGATCGCTTCCGCGCGGCCTGCGCGGCGCTCACGGACGCTCCGGAACGGACCGTCGCGGGCACCGATCTGCTGGGCCGCGCGGAGCGGAGCCGGATGCTGGAGTGGGGTCGCGGACCGCACATCGATCTCGGGAAGGACTGTCTGGCAACAGTTTTCGAGGAGACAGCGGGTCGGCACGCCGATCGCGTGGCAATCCGGTCGGAAGCTGCCGAGCTGACCTTCGCGCAACTGCACGGGAGGGTCCGGCGGCTGGCGGGGTATCTGGAGCGCCGCGGAGTAGGTCCGGGCGTCGCGGTCGGCGTCACGCTGGAACGTTCCGTCGAGGTGGCGGTGGCATTCCTGGCCGTGGTGCGACTCGGCGCGCTGATCGTGCCGCTGGACCACCGCTTCCCGGCGGACAGCAAACGAAACGTGTTGCGGCACACCGGTGCCGATGTGCTGCTCGACGCCGCGGCGATGGCCGCCGCGGACCGCGCCCCGGACGGCGACGGACTCCGGACCGTTCCGGTGGACACGCCCGCCTGCCTGATGTTCACCTCCGGGTCGACCGGCGTGCCGAAGGGCGTCGTCGTGACCCACCGCAATATCCTCGCGCGGGTCCGGGAGCGGGCCCGCACCGGTGACGCGGCGGACCGAATCCTGTTCCACTCCCCGCATTCCTGGGATTTCGCCGTCCACGAGGTGTGGTTGCCGCTGCTCACCGGCCGCTGTCTCGTCGTCGCCCCCGCCGGGGACCCGGATCCCGCCGAGTACGGCCGCATCCTGCGTGACGGCGGGGTGACGACCGCGTCGGTGGCCACCGGGCTGTTCGACGTCCTCAGCGAGCACTGCGCGGCGGAACTGGCCCGGGTGCGGCTGATCGTCGCGGGATCCGCGCTCGCGCCCGCCGCGGTGGCCCGGGTGCGGGCGGCGCGGCCGGACGCCGTCGTGGTGAACGGTTTCGGTCCCGTGGAGGCGACGTTCATCGCACTGGCGCATACGGTTTCGCCGCACGAGCCCGACGGCCCGGTGCCGATCGGCCGCCCGATCGCGAACAGTTCGGCGTTCGTACTGGATTCGATGCTGCGCCCGGTCCCGCCGATGGTCGTCGGAGAGATCTATCTGTCCGGGCAGGGCCTGGCGGACGGCTACCATCGCCTGCCCGGGGCGACGGCCGAGCGTTTCGTCGCGTGCCCGTTCGGGCCGCCCGGCGCCCGCATGTATCGGACCGGCGACCTCGGGCGCTGGGACCGGCACGGCGTCATGCATTTTCACGGCCGATCGGATCGGCAGGTGAAGGTGGGCGGCTTCCGGGTAGAGCCCGGAGAGGTGGAGGCGGCGTTGCGGCGCGACCCGGCGGTCGCGGCGGCCGTGGTGACCGCGCGCACCGGGCCGGGCGGCGTCGCGCTGGTCGGATACGTCGTGCCCCGCGGCACGGTGGACCCGGTGCGGGTGCGCGCTGAACTGCTCGAGCAGCTCCCCCGCTATCTGGTGCCGTCGGTCGTGGTGGAGATCCCCGAATTGCCTTTGACGGCAACGGGAAAGGTCGATGTCGACGCACTGCCGGAGCCTCCGCGCGGCGACAGCCGTGCGGTGCGCTCACCCCGGCAGCAGATTTTGGCGGGACTGTTCGCCGCATCCCTCGGCGTGAGTGCGGTGGGTGTCGACGACGACTTCTTCGCGCTCGGCGGGAACTCGCTGTCGGCGATGCGGCTGGTGGGCCGGATCCGGTCCGCGCTCGGCGCGCCGGTGTCGCTGCGGGACCTGTTCGAGGCGCCCACGGCGATCGGCATGGAGCGCCATCTCGGCACCCGCACCACCGAACCGGCCGCCGCGGTCGCAGGCCCGGTTACGCGGCCCGGCGTGCTGCCGTTGTCGTCTGCGCAGCAACGGTTCTGGACCGTCAACTATCTCGGCGGACAGCGGCCCGACTATCTGCTGGCGGCGGCCGTCGAAATGCGCGGCGACCTCGACGTGGCGGCGCTGCGGGCCGCCGTCGGCGATCTCGTCGCCCGGCACGAGATTCTGCGCACCGTACTGCCGTACACCGAAGACGGTCCCGCACAACAGATCGTGCCCGCCGACGCCGTGCGGATCGGCCTGCCCGCCCGCGACCTCGCGGCGGCCGAACTGGACGGCGCGCTCGCGCGCGAGCTGGAGCGCGGCTTCGACCTGCGGACCCAACTCCCGGTGCGCGGCAAGCTGTTCCGGCTCGCAGCGGACCGGCATGTGCTGTTCGCGATGATGCATCACGCGGCCGTCGACGGCGAATCCCTCGTCGTCCTGCGGCGCGACCTGGCCACGGCCTACGCCGCGCGACAGCAGGGCCATGTGCCCGAATGGCCCGGGCCCGCAGCGCAATACGCGGACCATGTGCTGGCCCTGCGCGCCCGGCTGGGTGACGAGGCGGATCCGGGGTCGGTGCTGCACGCGCAGTCCCGGTATTGGCGTACGAAGCTCTCGGATCTGCCCGAGGAACTGTCGCTGCCCTTCGCCCGGCCACGTGCCGAGCTGACCGACCGGGCCGCGGCGGCGGTGCCCGTCGATCTCGACGCGGCGGCGGTGGCGCGGGTGGCGCGTGCCTGTGCGGCAACGTCCTACACCGTCGTGCACGCCGTGCTGGCCGCGGCGCTGAGCGCGGCGGGAGCGGGGCGCGACGTGCCGATCGGTGTGGCGGTGAGCGGACGCGACAGCGAGGAACTGGACACCATGGTCGGGTGCCTGATCGACCTCGTGATCGTGCGCGTCGACACCGATGCGGGCGGCCGGGCACTGGTCCGTGCGGTGCGCGACGACCTGCTCGCGGCGGTCGATCATCGCGACTACCCGTTCGACCGGATGGTCGAGCAGGTGAACCCGCGCCGCGCCGCGCACCGCCACCCGCTGGTCCAGGTGGCGGTCACCTACCGCGTCGAAACCGGTGGGCCCGAACCCCTCCCGGACGCGCACCCGTACCCGCTGCCCGCACCGACGACCGAATTCGACCTGCTCCTGGAGCTGACCGAACGCCCCGCTCCCGGATCCCTTTCGGGCACGCTGATCTACCCGGAACAGCTGTTCGAACGCCCGGTGATCGAACGCCTGGCCACGGATATGCGTGACCGGTTGGCCTCCTTGCAGGCCGAATGCGAGTCGGCGGAGTGAGCTGACAACCCCGGCTAGCCCTGCAAGCGACACGGGAAAAAATCTGTGGTGGTGACTGTAGACATCTGCGTTCGAGGCGTGTAACTTCTGTGATGCGAACGAAGAAGGAAGTCTCCAATGGCACGGGAGATGACGAACTACCCGTGAGGTTGAGAGGACGGCGGGCGGCTCGGAGATCAGCACGATGGAGGATCTCGCCGCCCGCCGGACCGGCAAGCGCAGTGCAAGGAAGTGGAAACACCCCCGTGAGGAGAAGGGAGCAGTTATTGCCGGGTCATCTACGAACATGTGGTTCGGGTGATCACCGGCGTTTCGGATACATGTCGGAAGATAAACCAATTCCCCCTTTCAGTGCCCCGGCGCCCCAGGCGCCGGGGCACTCCGACGTATGGAGACCGCACGATTTCTGACCCTGGCAGCAACGACAAGTTCGACGACGACGATTACCCCGCCTACACCATGGGCCGTGCGGCGGACATGCTCGGTACCACCCAGGCGTTCCTGCGCAGCCTGGACGAAGCGGAGCTGATCACCCCCCAGCGCTCACCCGGCGGGCATCGCCGCTACTCCCGCGCCCAGCTGCGTATCGCCGCCCGCGCCCGAGAACTCATCGACCAGGGCACCCCGCTCGAGGCCGCGTGCAGGATCATCAGCCTCGAAGACCAACTCGCCCGAGCCCAGCAGCACAACGCGTCCTCCGAGCGGGCCACCACTCCGGAACACGACTAGGCAGTGTCTCCCCATGGGTTACGCGACGTTCGCGCGGGCCTATCGATTCACTCGATGGTTTCGTCGGCGAGGTGTTGGAGGTAGCGGGCGAATTGGCGGCGGTCGTGTTCGTTCCACGCCGCGGTGAGCTGGTATCCGGCCGCGACGGCCGGCCTTTCGGGGTCCACGGCACAGGAGGCGGCGATGTCCATCGTTCTCAATCACACGATCGTCCCTGCGACCGACAAGCAGGCTGCGGCAACATTTTCCGCTGAACTGACGGGGCTGTCGGTATCCGCTGTGGCGGAAGCGGGCGCCACCAACCGCGTGACGTCAGCGCGGCGAGCCCGGCGCCTGCCGTGTTGACCAGTACGTCGTCGACCGACGACACCCGGTCCAGCTGCAGTACGTACTGCGCGACCTCCACCGAGATCGAGCAGCCCGCCGCGAGAGCCGAGATCCGCGGGAGCGAGGCCAACGCCGGAAACCGCAGCGGGGCAAGCAATCCCAGCGCAGCGAAGACCAGCAGATTGCCGACGATCTGAATCGTCGCCGTCACCGGGCCGGCCGACAGGACCGCGAGCAGGTCCCGCAGCGGGACCAGGCTCACCCGGCCGGGGACGGCGCCGGCCCGGGCGCCCGGCAACATGATCAGCCACACCCACGGCACCGTCCCGTAGACGATGCCGACCTCGGCCAGCGACTTGCGCCACGCCCACGGCGACGCCGTGCCGGTGGCGATCCGGCGGCGCGCCAGCGCCCACACCGTGAGCCCGGCCAACGGCAAGGCGGCCAGCGTGAGCAGTGCCACGCCGTTGAACGTGTACAGCCAGACATGCCGATCCGCGGCGATGCCGCCTCCGGGCGTGGATCGCAGCGGCATCAGCAGCGGCCGCCGCAGGACATACGCGACAATCGCCGTGCCGACGATCACCAGACCGGCCGGCACGGCCCTACGGACCCGGCCGCCCGGCGCCGCCAGTGACGAGGAATTCTCCATTCCCCAATAGAAGCCGGAAGACGGTTGCCGTGCCGTATGCGATTTTCGATACGCCCGCGATACACCGGCCCTGGACTCCAGCTCGGCCACGCGGTGGCGCAGAAGCCGTCGTTCCGGCTCGGTGGTGAAGCGGCGGGAGGGGACCGGCCGGGGTGACTCATCGCGAGCCTCGCGGTGCGCGGGGTACCATCACGGTAAGCGCTTCGGTTGAATCGTGATCTCCCTGCCGCCCGAACGGGGTCTCCCTAACCTCGGTGCGGCATCGAAATGCCCGCGAGACAAGGTAATTCGTCGCGGCTAGTGGGATGTGGGTGCAAGAGTGAGCAGCACGGACGACAGGTCGAAGAACCTGTTCAGCCACCTCGACGGACCAGTCGAGACCGGTTCGGCGCCCAGTGGCGACGGCGTATACCGCCTCGAATTCAGCGCCGCCCCGGATACCGTGGGCACGGACAACACCACGGGCGGCGACGGTCGATGATCGGAAACGACACTCCCGGGATCAGAGGGTAATCACGACCTTTCCGTGGACGTGCCGCCCGGCCTGCAGTGTGACGGCCTCGCGGATCTGCTCGAGCGGGTAGGTCGCGGCGATCGGCACGGTCAACTCGCCGGTGCGCACCGCGTCGGCGATTCGCGTCATGGCGTCAGGTCCCGCGTCGATGCCGCCGGTCGCGCGCACGCCGCCGGGCGGGTTCGGGCCCGCGGCGATCGTGGAGATTCGCTCGGGCCGGACGCCGAGAGCCAGTGCGGTCTCGGCTGTTTCGGTGCCGACCAGGTCGGTGGCCGCGGTGACGGCTCCGGGTGCCAGCGTGTGTACGCGATCGACTAGTCCGGCGCCGTAGGCCACGGGCTCGGCGCCGAGTCTCCGGAGGAATTCGAAGGTGCTCGGTGCGGCGGTGCCGATCACTCGGGCGCCGGCGAGTTTGGCGAGTTGTACGGCGAAGATGCCCACACCGCCCGCCGCGCCGCCGATCAGGACGGTGTCGCCGGACCGCAGGCCGATCGCCGCCAAGGCCGCGGCGGCCGTCATGCCTGCCACGGGAAGGGCGGCCGCGACCTCGTCGCTGATGCCCTCCGGCGTGTGCCAGACCGCCTCGGTCGCTCCGCCGGACGTCCCGAGCACCACGTAATCGGCGGCGGCCCGGCCCAGCGCGCCACCGTAGACGCGGTCGCCCACCGCGAAACCCGCTGCACCGGTACCGATTTCGTCCACAATCCCGGCGAAGTCGTAGCCGAATCCGGCGGGCACGGTGATACCGAACTGCGCGGCCGCTTCGGGTCGGGAGACAAGGCCCCAGTCCATGGGGTTCAGGCCGGCGGCGGTGACGCGCACGCGGATCTCGCCCGGCCCGGCGTGCGGCTCCGGGACCTCCCGCACCCGCAGTACTTCGGGACCTCCGAACCTCTCGTAGATGACGGCACGGCCCATGGCTACCTCCAGTGATAGGACTTGGTCCCGTCACTCTACACCGGTGACGGGACCAAGTCCCGTATGCTGTTCGGATGGCTCGCTGGCAACCCAATGCCCCGCAGCGCCTCGTCGTCGCCGCGCTCGAGCTGTTCGAGGAGCGGGGCTACGACAACACGACGGTGGTCGAGATCGCGGAGCGCGCCGGGCTCACGAAGAGCAGCTTCTTCCGGCATTTCCCGGACAAGCGCGAGGTGCTGTTCGGCGGTGACACGATGACCGACCTGGTCGCCGCGGGGATCGCCGCGGCGCCGGACGAGGCGACCCCGCTCGAGGCGGTGGCAGATGCCCTGGACCTGATCGGACGGGAAGCCTTCACACCCGATCGCCGCGCCTTCGGTGCCCGGCGGCGGGCGGTGATCGCCGCAAATCCGGAATTGCGCGAACGCGAGGCGCTGAAGGGGCTCCGCCTCACCGCCGCGGTGAGCGAGTCACTCGAGCGCCGCGGCATTCCCGGCTTGACCGCGCGTGTGGCGGCGGAGCTGGGCGCACTGGCCTGGGATCTCGCCTACGAGCGGTGGAGCGACCCGGCCGCTGATGCGGAGTTCGGTGACCTGGCCCGGCGGGCACTGGCCGAAGTGCGCGCGGCGGGGTCCAGGTGCTGAGGGGCGTTGAGAAAAAGCAAAACCCGCGCCGTGGCGCGGGTTTCACAGGTTTACCGATACCGGCTAGATAGCGCGGACGCTCTGAGCCTGGGGGCCCTTCTGGCCCTGCCCGATCTCGAACTCGACACGCTGCCCCTCCTCGAGGGACTTGAAGCCGGAGCCGGAAATCTCGGAGTAGTGGACGAAAACATCCGGGCCGCCACCGTCTTGCGCGATGAAACCGAAGCCCTTTTCGCCGTTAAACCACTTCACACTGCCTTGCGACATACTTTGTCTTAACTTCCTGTTGCGAGCCGGGCGATCACTTCAACAGCCCGTACCCGTCCCCCAGCATGCCACACTTCCGGCCCGAAGGCCGCATAGGGCATGGTGACCTATGCCGCAGTCGCGGCAGTGCGAGGAGTGATACCGGTATGGACCAGCAGATACTCACGGAGACCCTGCGAAAATTCCGACCCGTCGAGATTCCGCTGCAGGGTCGGCGCGGCGCGGCGATTGTGATCCCGGTCGGCGTGCGGCAGGGGGAGCCCGTCGTCTGCCTCACCAAGCGCAGCACGTCGCTGCGCTCGCATCCGGGCCAGTACGCCTTTCCCGGCGGGCGCATCGACAGCGGCGAGACGGCGGTCGAGGCCGCTGTCCGCGAGTTGTCCGAGGAACTCGGCGTCCGGGTGACGCCCGCCCAGGTTCTCGGCCGGCTCGACGATTTCGCCACCAAGTCGGGATATGTCATGTCACCGTTCGTGGTGTGGATCGGGGACGAGGTCGAGGCGATACACCCGAATCCCGGCGAAGTCGCCGAGGTGTACCTCGTGACGCTCGATGAAATCGACGTGGACCCGCTCTTCGTCAGCGACCCGGCCGTCGCGGAACCCATTGTGCAGTGGCCATTTCGGGGCGCACTCGTGCACGCGCCGACCGCGGCCGTCCTGCACCAGTTTCGCGAGGTGGTGCTGCACGGCCGCCACACCCGCGTAGCGCATTTCGGACAGCCGGTGTTCGCCTGGAAATAACCGCCCGGTATCGCCGCGCCGTCACGGCGCGGCAGAGCCGTCGCGAGATTCGTTCGCCCGGCGCGCCAGGACGCGCGTCCCCGGCCCACTGGCGGCGCCGGGGCCGGGCAGCGCCGTCACCTTCGTGGCCCGCACCGGTTCGCGGCACGCCGAGCAGCAGACCTGCGGGGTGAATTCCGCACCGCAATCATCGTGAATCAGGCGCACCGGCGGCCCGCCCGGCGGCGTGACCCACTTGTCGCCCCAGGCCATCAGGGCCAGGAGTACCGGCACGAGGTCGCGCCCGGCCGCGGTGAGGTGGTACTCGTGCCGCGGCGGCCGATCCTGATACGCCCGCCGTTCCACGATGCCGTCGCCGATCAGCGTCTCCAGCCTGCGCGTCAACAGGTTTCGCGAGATGCCCAGGTTCTCCGCGATGTCGTCGAACCGGTGCAGGCCCAGGTGGAGATCCCGCACGATCAGCAGCGTCCACCATTCCCCGACGCGTTCCAAGGACTGCCCGATCGAGCAGTGCATCTCCGCGAAGCTGGTCCGTTGCATGTTCCCCAGTCTAGAGGGTTGATTGTTTGAACTCACTCGGCGTACGGTTGCCGATCATAGGGTTCAATGAAAGGACTTACCAATGCCGTTCGTGGAGTTGTTCGTTCCCAAGGGTTCGCAGGACCAGGGCAGCCGAGAGGAGATCGGTGGTCGCCTGGTGTCGGAGGTGATGCTCGCCGAGGGCGCGCCGGACACCGAGGCGGCGCGGTCGATCTCCTGGCTGGTGGTGAACGAGATCGACGCCTGGTTCGTCGGCGGGCGGCGGCTGCCCGCCGGAGAGAAGCCGAAATACGTGGTGCGAGTGGGTGTTCCGGCCGGTTCGATGAACGACGACAAGCGTGCCGACATCGTGCGCCGGGTCACGAAGGTGCTCGCGGACGCCGACGACGATCCGGCGCGTTTCGCCGAGGCCGCCACCGCGTGGGTGCATATCAACGAGGTGCCGGAGGGCAACTGGGGTGCGCGCGGGGAGATCGTGCGGATCGAGGACATCATGTCGTTGGTGGCGGGCGCGCCCGCGCGGTGAAACGGTCGACTCGGCATCGGTCGCCGGGCATAGTGGTGCGATGAAATACGTGCTGCTGATCTGCGATGACGAGTCCGTCTCGCCGAGCAACGAGGAAATCGCGGCCGATCCGGCGCACCGCGCGTGGCACGCGGACGCGGAGCGGCGTGCCACCCTGCTCGGGGGCGCGCGGCTGCGCCCGGTGGCGGACGCGACGACGGTCCGGGTCCGCGACGGCGAAACGCTGGTGACCGACGGTCCGTTCGCCGAGACCAAGGACTTCATCGGCGGTATCGACATCATCGACTGCGCGGATCTGGACGAGGCGCTCGCGATCGCGGCGGGTCACCCGTACGCCCGCCACGGTTGCGTCGAAGTCCGCCCCGTCTGGGAATGACCGCGTCGGACGCGGTGCGCGCCGCGGTCGAGGCGGCGTATCGCGAGGAGTGGGGTCAGGTGGTCGCGACGCTGATCGGGGCGACCGGCGACTGGGATCTGGCCGAGGACTGCGCGCAGGAGTCGTTCGCCGCGGCCCTGGCCGCCTGGGAACGCGACGGCATTCCCGATCGGCCGGGCGCCTGGCTCACCACGACGGCCCGCAACCGCGCCATCGACCGCCTGCGCCGCGACACCACGGGCCGCGCCAAACTGCGTGAACTCGCCGTTCTGGCGCGGGAGCCGGAAGGTGGCGCGGGAGAAGAGATTCCCGACGAACGACTGCGGCTGATCTTCACCTGCTGCCACCCCGCCCTGGCCCTGCCGGCGCGCGTCGCACTCACCCTGCGCACCCTGACGGGCCTGAGCACCGCCGAGATCGCGAAGGCGTTCCTGACCACCGAGACCACCATGGCGCAACGGCTGGTGCGCGCGAAGCGCAAGATCGTCGAAGCCGGAATCCCGTACCGGGTGCCGCCGGTGGATGCGCTGCCGGAGCGGATGTCCGCGGTGCTCGCCGTGCTGTACCTGATCTTCAACCAGGGTTACGACGAACAGGACGGGCCGCGGGCGCTCGCGGGCGAGGGCATCCATCTCGCGCGGGTGCTGGTGCGGCTGTTGCCATCCGAACCCGAGCCGCGCGGCCTGCTCGCGCTGTTGCTGCTGTCGGAGGCCCGCCGCGCCCACCGGACCGTCGACGGTGTGCTGGTTCCCCTCGAGGAACAGGACCGTTCCCGGTGGGACGGCGCACTGATCGCCGAGGGAGTCGCGACGCTGGAGACGGCGCTGGCCGTGCGGCGGCCCGGCCCGTACCAGGTGCAGGCCGCGATCGCCGCGTGTCACGCCACCGCGCCCGACGCCGCGGCGACGGACTGGTGGCAGATCGCGGCGCTGTACACCGAACTCGCCCGCTTGGCGCCCTCGCCGGTGGTGGATCTCAACCACGCGGTGGCGATCGCCATGGCCGAGGGTGTCCCGGCGGGCCTCGCCCGCGTCGACGAACTCGCCGAATCCGGTCGGCTCGCGGGCTATTACCTGCTGCCCGCGACCCGCGCCGATCTGCTCCGCCGCGCCGGGCGGGTGACCGAGGCCGCCGCCGCGTACGAGCAGGCGCTCGCCCTCGCGCCCACCGCTGCCGAGCGCCGATACCTCACGGGCCGGTTGCGGGCGCTCTGACCTGCACGGCGGCCCGCCCGTAGGAAATTTTCGAAAAATCTCCCAGCCGGTGTCGATCCCGGTCGACCTCGTTCGTCGGTGGGCAAAACCCACCGAACAGAGAGGTAAGACCGATGTCGCACACCGATCACCTGACCGCCACCATCACCGTCGACCACACCCCGGAGGAGGTCTTCGCGGCAGTCACCGACGTACGCGGATGGTGGAACGCCAACATCATCGGCGCCACCGCCGCCCGGCACGACGAGTTCGTCTTCACCGACGACTGCGAATATCCGGGCGAAGCCGCGCGGGCGGACACCGGAATTCGCTTCTGCCGGTTCCGGATCACCGAGTTCGTGCCGGGCGCCCGCGTCGTCTGGCACGTCGTCGACTCGTACCTCGGTTTCGTCGCGGACCACGACGAGTGGACCGGCACCGACGTCGTCTTCGACATCGCGGCCACCCCGGAGGGCACGACGCTGCACTTCGTCCACCGCGGCCTGACCGCCTCCGAATCGGAATGCTTCCAGGCCTGCTCGCGCGGCTGGACCTTCTACATCACGAAGAGTCTCCCGCAATTGCTCGCCACGGGCGCCGGGGACCCGATCGCGAAGTACTGACCGCCCGCGCGTCGAGAGGACACGAATCATGACATTGATCGAAAAGACCGCGCGGAAAACGATTTCGGAATCCGGCTGCGCCCGCCCGGTGCGGCGCGGCCTCGTGCTGGGGCTGGTGTGCGCGGCCCAGTCCATGGTGTCGGTCGACATCGCCATCGTGAACGTGGCGCTGCCCTCCATCCAGCGGGATCTGCACGTCGGCAATGGCGGCGCCCAATGGGTCGTCGTCGCCTACGGCCTGCTGCTGGGCGGGTTTCTGCTCGTCGGCGGGCGGCTGACCGACCTGGTGGGGCGGCGGCGGATGCTGCTCGCCGGGCTGACGCTGTTCACCGGTGCCTCGTTGCTGGCGGGGCTGTCGCAGAGCTTGGGTCTGCTGGTCGCCGCTCGGGGCTTGCAGGGTTTGGGCGGTGCGCTCGTCGTGCCCGCGGCGTTGTCGCTGCTCGCCGTCACCTTTCGGGAAGGGCGCGAACGTAATCGGGCTCTCGGCGTCTTTGGTGCCGTGGTTGGCGCGGCGGGGACGCTCGTCGTGGTCGCGGGCGGGCTGATCGCCGGTGGTCCCGGCTGGCGCTGGGCGTTCTTCATCAACGTTCCGGCCGGGCTGGCGCTGCTCGCGATCGTCGCGGTGTATCTCGTCGCCGACCGCTCCCGCGACCGCTCGGGGCGGCTCGACCTCGCCGGCGCGGGCACGGTGACCAGCGGGCTGCTGCTGTTCGTCTACGCGCTGCACCATGCGGCGACGCACGGCTGGACCGCGGCATCCACTCTGGCGTGGGGCGGTGCGGCCGCGGTGGCGCTGGCGGCGTTCGTGGTGATCGAGACGCGCGCGGCGGTGCCGCTGGTGCCCGCGGCGGCGGTCCGCAACCGCACGCTGCTCGGCGCGAACCTCACGGCGCTGTTCGGCTTCGGCGCATTCTTCTCGTTCATCTTTCTCGGATCACTGTTGATGCAGCAGGAATTCGGCTACTCGCCGGTGCGGACGGGGCTGGCGTGGCTGGCGACCACCACGACCGTGTTCGTGACCTCGACGGCCGCGGGCCGACTCGCCGCGGCGGTGAGTGTCCGCCGGATGCTGATCACCGGGCTGGCGCTCATCGCCGGGGGCATGCTGTGGCTGACGCAGATCTCCGCCGACGCCGGATATCTCGCCGGGCTGCTCACGCCGTTCCTGCTCGCGGGGCTCGGCTTCGGGCTGTGTGTCCCGTCGCTGCAGATCGGCGCGCTGGCCGGGGTCACCGAGGCGGAAACGGGATTGGCCGCCGGTCTGATCGAGACGATGCGGGAGATCGGCGGCGCGGCCGGGGTCGCCGCGGTCTCGACCGTGCTGGTGGCCGGTACCGGGCTCGGCGGTTTCCATGCCGCGTTCGCGATGACCGCGGTGCTGGCCGTCGCGGGAATCCTCACGGCCGCAACCGTATTCGGGCGGGGGAGCGCGGTCCGGTAAGCGCGGTGACCGCCCGCGCCGCCGGTGCCGCGGGCGGTCCATCCGGCCGCTGCGTTAAGCGCATTGCAAGATACCCGCTAGCGGCCCTGCGCAGAATCGGGCGAATCCACTACCGGACCACACTCGCGATACAGGGCCACACGATATGCAGATGATCCCAGGCCGGCACGGGAGCGACGACAGCGACTCCGAGGCCGCGACGCCACTCGACGACTACAGTCTCGGGCTGATTTCCGCGCTCGAGCTGCGACCCGACGCTCGTCTCCTCGATATCAGCGCCGCACCGGTCGGGCTGGCGGCGGCGCTCGCGGCGAAATATCCCGCGGCCCGGGTGAGTACCGCGGATCACCGGACGCTGTCGGCCGGTTGCCGGGTCGGCACAGTGTCCCCGAATTCCCCAGGGCGACAACGCGGCCGGAGATTCGATCTGATTCACTCCCGGCTCACGCTCGGAAAGGCCGCCGCGCGCAACAGCATTGTGGCGACCGCGACCACCATGCTGCGTCCCGGCGGCGTCCTGATGCTCACCGAGCCCTATCAACTCGACGACGCGCCGGACCCCGTCCTGGGCAAGGTGCTGGCGGCCTATCACGATCACGCCGTGCGGACCGGGGCGGCGCTGACCTGGATTCGCACCGTGCCGTCGCTGCTCACCAGATTGGAATTCACCGATATCCAGGTGCACGCGCTGCCGATCCGGCTCGGGGGCGGCGCACAGGATCAGTGGTGGGGCGGAATCGAATCCGCCCACGACCGGCTCGACGTATCACCCGCCGACATCCGCGACGCGCACCACATGTCCAATTCCCCCGGCTGGCTGGACATTCCGCAGATCCTGCTGACCATCATCGCCCGAAACCACCAGGCCACCGGCCCATGTTTCGGTCAATCCGCATTCCCGCGGTAACGTCGCGCTTGATAGTCGGACTCTCCATAATGAAGAATGGGGTTTCCGGCTATGTGAAGGGACTGGCATGAACGCTTCGGTCCATGAGGAACCAGCGGCGGATCTCGACGAACTCCGGCACTTCCGCGATGTAGAGGCCATCAAGCAGTTGAAGGCGCGGTACTGTCGGTATCTGGACATGAAGGACTGGGCGGCATGGCGGGGGTTGTTCACCGATGATTTCGTCGGTGATACGTCCGAGGTGGGCGGGCGGCTCGTCACCGGCGCCGACGCGTTCGTGCAATTCCTGATCGCCACTCTCGGCAAGCCCGCGCGTATCACCGTGCACCAGGTGCACGCGCCGGAGATAGAGCTGACCTCGCTCACCACCGCCCGCGGCTGCTGGGCGCTTCAAGATGTCGTGGCCTTGGCTCCCGGACTGCATATGGTCGGTTACGGGCATTACCACGAGACCTACGAGAAGACCGACGGCCGTTGGTACATCAAGACCTCCAAGCTGACTCGGCTGCGCGAAGACCTCCACACCCCGATCGTCTCCGTCCGAATCCCGGCGCGGTTGCGTGATGCGGCGGGCGCGGCCGCGGCACGGAGGTCGGTGAGATGACCGATACCGTTCTCGTCACCGGCGCCTTCGGTCAGGTCGGCAAGCGCTGCGTGGAGATCCTGCTGTCGCGCGGCCGCACCGTCGTCGCCACCGACCTGCGCACCGAGGCCACCCTGGCGGCCGCCGCCGGTGTGGACGCCCCCGGGCACGACGGCACGCTGCACACCGTCTACGCCGACCTGCTCGACGAAGCGACCGTCGGCGCGCTCGTCGCCGAGCATCGGCCCGGCGCGATCGTCCATCTCGCGGCGTTGTTTGCCCCGCGGTCGTACCGGAATCCGGCCTCGGCGAGGCGGATCAGCGTCGAGGGCACCACCGGTCTGGTCCGGGCCGCCCACGCCCTCGCCGAGCCGCCGCTGTTGCTGTACGCCTCCAGCGCCGCGGTCTACGGCTCCCGCAATCCGCACCGCTATCCCGAGCTGATCACCCCGGACACCCCGGTGCACCCGATCGATCAATACGGCGAGGACAAGGTGCTGACCGAGGCGGTCGTCACCGGCAGCGGACTGCCGCATGCGATCCTGCGCCTGGGCGGAGTGCTCTCGCCCGACGGCACGGCCGGCGTCAACGGCGACTACCTGCTGCTCATGCGCGCCACACCCGGCGACAACCGGCTCCACGCCGTCGACGCGCGCGACGTCGCGACCGCCTTCGTCAACGCCGTCGACCGCCGCGCCGCCGTCGACGGCAAGATCCTGCTCATCGCGGGCAACGAGACCTACCGGCACACGCATCGCGATGTCGAGGACGAGATGCTCGCGGCCTTGGGCATCGGCCGCCTCGGACCGTCCGCGAGCCTGCCCGGCGATCCCGGCGACGACCGCGGCTGGAGCTTCACCGGCTGGTTCGACACCACCGAATCCCAAGCCCTGCTCGACTATCAGCACCACGACTGGCAGCAGACCGTCGACTGGATCGCCCGAAGCCAACCCCGCGCGATCCGGGCGGCGCTGCACGTCCTCGGCCCGGCGCTGCGCCCGATCCTGCGCACACTCCTTGCGCGGCAAAGACGTTCGGAACGCCGCGGCCCCTACGCCGATCCGTGGAAACTCATCGCCGCCAAGTACGGCCCCGACGTCCTCGCCTCCGGCGGCTCCATCGCGAAAGACAGTGGCGCGGGCGCCATTCCGCCGATGCCGGACTAGCGGCCCACGGATCGCCCGCGACCCGCGGTGGCGTGTACACGGCGTCGGCTCGCCACGAATTGCGGTGTGCGTCCGAATGGCATTGCCGGGCAATGTCGTTTGCGCGGATCAACGACTCCGGCCGGACGGCTGTCGCCTGGGTGTCGAATTGCCCAGTGCCGCAGTCGATCACGGTGCTGCGGACAGTGGCGAGGCGGTCGGTCCGAGCGTCCGCTGTGGATTCACGGCAGCGGGGCGGGCCGGTATCGGCTATCCGGAAGTCCGGGCCGGACCAGCACCTCTATCCCCGCCTCGCCGCCGCGCAGGGTGTCCACGATCGCGGCGGCCACTGTGTCGGCCGACAGCATCGCGATACCGGCGGACCGGAACCGATCCCGCCCGGGAGCCGTCAGCGGCGTGTCCACCAGGCCCGGACAGACCGCGTTCAGGCGGATGTTCTCCTGTGCGAGCGGCCCGGCCAGCGACCGCACCAACCCGATGACGGCATGTTTGGTCATGGCGTACACGGGATCCTGCGGCGTCGCCCGCACGGCCGCGAGCGAGGCGGTGACGACAATGGCGCCACCGCCGCCGCGACGCATGACCGGCAGCCCGGCCCGCAATCCCCACATCACCGCGTGCTGGTTGACGCCCACTACCGCGTGATAGCGGTCGAGGTCCAGGGCGGCGGGGTCCTTGTCGGCCGAATTGCGCCCCGCGTTGAGCACCAGCAGATCGAGGCGATTCCCGGCGGCCGCGACGGCGCGCACGGAGGATTCCGGATCGGTGAGATCCGCGACGACGGCCACCCCGCCGATCTGCTCGGCCACCTCCTCGACGCGTGGATCGTGGTCCACCACAACGCAATCCACCCGCTGCGCCGCGAGCAGCCGGGCGACGGCCGCGCCGATCCCACCGGCCGCCCCGGTGATCACCGCCGTCTCACCATCGGTTTCCCTTCTGGCACCGTCACTCCGGGCGGCGGTCACGGCATGCCGCCGTCGCAGCGGAGGATGGAACCGGTGGTGTAGCTGGCCGCATCGGAGGCGAGATACAGTGCGGCGCCGACGATTTCGGAAGGCTCGCCGATGCGTCGCAGGGCATGGGCGGCGAACGGATTCCGCCCGTCCTCGAGGTTGCCGAGGTCCCATCCGGCGGTGGCCTCCGTGCGGTGCGGGCCCGCCATGAGCGTATTGACCCGCACGGCCGGGCCGAATGCCAGGGCCAGTCCCTCGGTCATCGCATTGAGCCCCGCCTTGGCGGCCGCGTACGGCACGATCGACGGCCGGGGCCGGATGGAGCCGGTCGAACTGACGTTGATGATGGAGCCCCGCCCGGCGGCCACCATACGCTCGCCGATCAGCGTCGATAATCGGAAGGGCCCCTTGAGATTCAGGGCGACAACGGCGTCGAACAGTTTCTCGCTCACCGAGGTCAGGCTGTCGTAGACCGGCTGCATACCGGCGTTGTTGATCAGCACATCCACCGTGCCGAATCGCTCGTACGCGGCCTCGACCAGCCCGTCGAGCTGATCCCAGCGACCGACGTGCACGCCGTAGGGCAGCGCGGCGCGACCGGTCCGGCGGACGATCTCCGCGGCCGTGGCCGCACAGTTGTCGTAGTCGCGACTGGCGATGACCAGGTCGGCGCCGCATTGCGCTGCGGCGAAGGCCATTTCGCGTCCCAGCCCGCGACTGCCGCCGGTGATCAGGACGACCCGGCCGGTCAGATCGAACAGGTTGTCGGCGAATCCCATGCGCTGCTCCCGGTTCATCCGCGGTAGGTCGTGGTCTCCGCGAGGTCGGCGGCCGACCGCATGAGCGGCGGCACGATCGCACCGAAGGCCCGCAGTTTGGGGTTGTCTCCCGCGCGTTGGAAACCCTGCTCGAGCACGATGGCGAGCTTCCATTTCGCCAGCACGAGGTAGTAGTCGAGATCGTCGACCTGGCGACCGGACACCTCGGCATAGTGCGCGACCAGTTGGTCCCGGGAGGGCATGTACCGCAGGTCGACATAGCTGGCCCGCGACGCCTCGGCGGAGTGGGTGTCGGCGGGCCAATCGCCCAGCGTCCACGCGAGATCGAGTTTCGGATCGCCGACCGTGCCCATCTCCCAGTCGACGATCGCGGCGAGTCGCGCCGGCCCGCCGTGGTGATACATGACGTTGGCCCACTGGTAGTCCCCGTGCATCAGGCCGGGCACGAAATCCAGTGGCCGATGGGCGTTCAGCCACGCGGTGACGACGTCCATGCCCTCGAGATCGCGGCCCTTGCTCCGTTCGAACACGCTCGTCCAGCGCGACACCTGCCGATCGTGGAAGCCGTCGGGCCTGCCGAGGTCGCCGAGTCCGCGCGCTCGCCAGTCGACCCGCGACAGCAGCGCGATGCTCTCGACCAGCTGATAGGCGAGTCCGGCCCGGGCCGGCGCATCGCTGCCGAACGGTTCGGGCCACGCCCGCTGATGCTGCATCGGCGACCATCCGTCGATGTAGCCCATCAGGAAGAAGGTCCGGCCCAGCACGTCCGGATCGGTACAGACCGCGACCGCGTCCGGGTGCGGCACATCGGTTCCGTCGAGCGCCTCGGTGATACGCCATTCGCGCAGAATTCCCTTGTCGCGCTCCGCCGGGGCGGCGGCGGGCGGGATGCGCAGCACACTGCGGTGGTCGCCGCGGCGGAGGTCGTAGATCTCGTTCTGCGCACCGCCCGACAGTTGCGTGACGGTGAGTGGCTCGCCGGCGCCCGGAATCCCGGTCCGGTCCAGCCAGTCGGTGAGCCGTGCGATATCGAGGGCGGTGGCTTCGGCGGTGTGCTCGGTCATCGGTTTCCCACTTCGTGTTCGAGGAATTCGGCGTACCGGGCCAGTGCCGCTTCGCGTTTCGCGGGGATCCACTCGGTGGGCCACATCCCGGTGGCGGGGGAGTAGTCGCGCAGCACCTGCCTGGCGACGGTGGTCTTGTGTACCTCGGTGGGGCCGTCGGCCAGGCCCATGACCGCCGCGCCGTGGATCATCCGCATGAGCGGCACTTCGTCGGTGACGCCGAGCGCCCCGTGGATCTGCATGGCGCGCCAGGCGATGTCGTGCAGCACCGTGGGCATGACGACCTTCACCGCGGCGATGTCCTTGCGCACCTTCTTGTAGTCGTTGTGCTTGTCGATCTCCCAGGCGGTGTAGAGCACGAACAGCCGGAACTGCTGCAACTGCGCGTAGGAGTCGGCGATGAAGCCTTGCGTGAACTGCTTGTCCGACAGCCGGCTGCCCGCGGTCTCGCGACTGAGCGCGCGTTCGCACATCATGTCCAGCGCCTTGCGCGCCAGGCCGATGGTGCGCATCGCGTGGTGGATGCGCCCGCCGCCGAGCCGGGTCTGCGCGATGACGAAGGCCTGCCCCTCCCCGCCCAGCAGCGCCGAATCCGGCACCCGCACGCCGTCGTAGTGAATCAGGGCGTGCTGACCGGTGGCCTCGGGTTCACCGTAGAGCCGCACGTCCCGGACGATCTCGATGCCGGGGGTGTCGGCGGGCACCAGGAACATCGACATCCCTTGGTACGCACCGGCTTCCGGGTTGGTGATCGCCATGACGATGAGGAACGCCGCGGTGCGCGCGTTGGAGGAGAAGTACTTCCAGCCGTTGATCACCCAATCCGACCCGTCGCGGGTCGCGACGGTGCTGAACTGCCGCGGATCGGCCCCGGCCTGCGGTTCGGTCATGGAGTAACACGAGAACAACTCGCCCTCCAGCAGCGGCCGCAGGTACCGGTCCCGCTGCTCCGCGGTGCCGTAGTGGGCGAGGATCTCGGCGTTGCCGGTGTCGGGCGCCTGACAGCCGAACACGATCGGCGCCCAGGACGACCGGCCCAGAATCTCGTTCAGCAGCGCCAGTTTCACCTGCCCGTGTCCCTGGCCGCCGAGGTCGGGGCCCAGGTGCGTCGCCCATAAGCCCTGTTCGCGTACGCGGTCCTTCAACGGTGTGATGGCCTTGCGGCGGCCGCCGTCCAACGGCACGAACTGCTCGTGCGGCCAGGCCAGATCCAGTGGCTCCACCTCCTCGCGCACGAATCCGTCGGCCCAGTCCAGCTTTGCCTGGTACTCGGGTTCGGTCTCGAAGTCCCAAGCCATACGACCCACCTCTCGGGGAGAATGCTGTTTCTGACGGTCAGAATATCGTTCTTGGCTCGCGAAGTGCAATTGTCGATTTTGGGGATCTGTCATCTCCAAAATTGGTAACTTTGTTACCGAAGGTGGCGTCGAGACCTCCTGGAGAGGAGCGGGCGCGATGAGCGATCCTCACGACTCGGTCATGGAATCGGCCCTGGGACAGGGTGAGCAACGCATCCGCGCGACCGTCGTGGAACTGCTCGAGGCCGAGGGCTACGACGCGATACAGGTGCGCGAGGTCGCCCGGCGGGCGCGGGTCTCACTGGCCAAGATCTACAAGCTGTACGGCACCCGCGACGAACTCATCCTCGCGGCGCTGGACTGGTGGATGGCCGAGAATTGCTACGCCCGCATGCCCGAATACGTTGTCCGCCCGGGCGAATCACTGCACACCGGGATGATGCGGGTGCTGCGCCCGGTGTTCGAGCCGTGGGAAGACCATCCGGGCCTGCTCGCCGCCTACTTCCGCGCCCGCGCCTCAGCGGGCGGGCAGACCCTGATGAGCCACGGCATCGATGCCGTCTTCCCCGCCGCCATGGCCGTGCTCGGCGATGTGGACATGGACTTCATCCACGACCTCTACGCGATTCTCAACAGCCTGGTGTACGGGCTGATGGGCCAGTTCTCGTCCGGAGAGATCGCGGTGACCGACATCGTGCCCGCCATCGACCGCACTTTGTACTGGATGACCGCCGGATACGACGCCACCCGCTGACGACTACGCCCGAATCGAATCCACCGCCCACCCCGGAGGCAGCATGACCGACACACAGCCCACCATTGCCGAAGCGCCGCAGGGGAGTTCACCGGATTCCGGCGGCCCGCTCTACTGGGACCCCTTCGATCCCGCGATCGCCCGCGACCCGTACCCGATCTACCGGCGACTGCGCGCGGAGGCGCCGCTGTACTACAACGACAAGCACGATTTCTACCTGCTCAGCCGCTGCGACGACGTCGACCGCGCCCTTCTCGACTGGGAGACCTTCTCCTCCTCGCGCGGCCCGATCCTGGAAATCATCAAGGCCGGCATCGAGATTCCGCCGGGCACCCTGCTGATGGAGGATCCGCCGGCCCACGACATCCACCGCGGACTGCTCAAGAGCGTGTTCACCCCGCGCCGGGTGCTGTCGCTGGAACCGCAGATTCGCGAGATGTGCGTCCGCTCGCTCGACCGGCTCGCCGGGCTCGACCGGTTCGATCTCATGACGGCGTTCGCCAACGAGGTGCCGATGCGCGTGATCGGGATGCTGCTCGGCATTCCCGAGTCCGACCAGGAGTCGGTCCGCGACCGCGCGGACGCGAATCTGCGCACCGCTCCGGGTCAGCAGATGGAGGTGTCGGATCAGGCGATTCCGAATGCCGAACAGTTCGCCGAGTACATTGATTGGCGTGCCGACCATCCCTCCGACGACCTGATGACGGAGTTGCTGCGCGCGGAGTTCGTGGACACCGAGGGGGTCACCCGGACCTTGACTCGGCAGGAGATCCTGACCTACATCTCCGTCGTGGCCGGTGCGGGCAATGAGACCACGGCCCGGCTGATCGGCTGGCTCGGCTCGCTACTGGCCCGATTCCCCGACCAGCGCGCCGAATTGGTCGCCGACCCCCGGCTCATCCCGAACGCCATCGAGGAGACGTTGCGGTTCGAGCCCACCGGGCACGCGATCGCCCGGTATGTCACCACCGATGTCGAACTGTACGGCCGCACCGTGCCCGCGGGCAGCGCGATGATCCTGCTGATCGCCTCGGCCAACCGGGACGAGGACCGCTGGCCGGAGCCGGACCGGTTCGACATCCATCGCAAGATCAGTAATCTGCGAACGTTCGGTTTCGGCACCCACTTCTGCCTGGGCGCCGCGTTGGCCCGGCTCGAGGCGAAGGTGGCCCTGGAGGAACTGCTCGCCCGGTTCCCGCGCTGGGATGTCGAATGGGACAGCATCGCGCTGTCGTCCACCTCCACCGTGCGCGGCTGGGAGACCTTGCCGGTGATCATCGGCTGACTCGGCGCGCCGAATGTGGTTGGGTGGAAGCGACTTCCCGCGCGATTGATGAGGACGAGCGATGTCGTATCCACCGCCGGATCCGAACTTCCCGGTCCCGCCGACCGGATACCCGGCTCCGCCAGGACCGGTGGCACCGCCTCCGCACCAGTGGCCGGGTCCGGCCGGACCCGGTTGGCAGGGTGGCCCGCCGCCGACCGGTCGGCCGGGGCCGATGTTCGCTGTCGCGGCGGTACTTCTCGGCTTGCTCGCCGTCAGCCTGCCGCTGCTGCCGAACTACGTGATCGTCGATCCGACGAACCTGCGGCCGTTCATCGGTGTCCCGTTCGCGGTCGCCGGGCTGGTCTGCGGCATCGTCGGCTGTACCGGACATCGCCGCGCGGTCGGCCTCGCCATCCTCGGAATCGTGTTGTCGGCCCTCGGGCTGCTCGTCGAATTCATCATGATCGCGGGTCGGCTGTGACGAGCGCCGCCGGTCCCGCACCGCGCCGGTGACCGGGTTCACCGTGGTCGGTGTGGACGAGGTGGGCTGGGCCAGCGATTATTTGGCGTGTTGTCGGTTCGAGCAGGAGTGAACGCCGGTGAACATGCCGCAGCTGACGGTGGAGACCTCGACGACCCACAGTGTCGAGCCGGGGGAACGGGCGGAGTACTGGGCGGAACTCATCACCTCCTACCATCGGCGCCTGGCATACGAATTCCCCGGCGGCACCGACTTCCAGGGGCGCACGAAGCTGGCGCGCACCGGCAAGTACCAGCTGGTGGGCTGGCATTCCGACGATGTCACCTACGTCAGAACGGCCAAGCACATCCGCCGCGACAGTGACGACGACTTCCGGCTGCTGCTCACCTTCGGCGGGCGTGCCGACCTCTGGGACGACAGCGGCAGTTCGCCTCTGCCGAACGGTTCCGGCTGCCTGGTGTCGCTCGACCGGCCGTTCGGATTCGCGCTCGGCCAGGGCACCAGCGGTGTGCTGATGACCATTCCGCGGCACGAGATCACGCACCGCCTCGATATCGGCGACGGGCTCCTCGGGCGGCCGATGGACCTGACCGCGGGACTGGGACGCGTGGTGACCGGCATGCTGACCGGACTGCTCGACGAGTCCGGCACGCTCGACGGGTACCAGTTCGACGCCGCCTCGTCCCACATCGTCGACCTGCTGTGCATGCACGCCCGCGCGCAACAGCTGACCAGCGCGGGCCATTTCGACAAACTGGACGCGGCGATCCGCGAGTACGTCCGCTCGCACGCCACCGACCCCCGGCTGTCCGGTGCGACCATCGCGCGCTCGCTCGGCTGGTCGGTCCGGCAGATTCAGCTCGCGCTGCAGCGCTCCGGAACCACGCCGCGAGAGCTGATCCGGGAGGAACGTCTGCAACTGGCGAACCGGCGGCTGAGCGATCCGTCGTATCGGCACCAGAGCATCGCGTCGATCGCTTCGGGCCTGGGGTTTGGCTCGGCCAGCGCGTTCAGCACCGCGTTCCGGCAGCGCTTCGGCGTCAGCCCGCGAGACATCCGGTACTCCACCCAGTCCTGAGAGGTCCACCGGCCCCCCGCCCGCGGATTCTGCGCGTGACGGCAAGTTCGTTTCGCGTGCGCGAAACCGGCGCCGATGGCAGGCGACTAGCGTCCGGATTGCCACTAGTTGGCGGCGTACCCGCGGCGGATCGCGAGGAGGATCAGGTGCGGCCGGAGTTTCCCGCGGAAGTGTGGATCGTTTCGATCACCACGTTCCTCAGTCGATCGGTGGGGTTCCTCGCGCTGTTCTCCACGGTGTTCTACCAATCGATCGGGCTGAGCGCCGCCGCGTTGTCGCCGGCGTTGTTCGCGGCCGGTTTCGCCGGGGTGCTCGGATCGCTGGCGGGCGGATGGTGCGCGGGCCGGTTCGGGTCGACCGACGTACTGATCGCCGGTTCGGTGCTCAATGTGCCGCTGCTGTTTCTGCTCGGAATGCTTTCGGCGCAGCCTGTTTCGGCGATCGTGGTGGCGTCGCTGAGTGTCGCGGTGACGCAATCGTTCGCCGGGCCGGCGGCGGCCTTGGTGACCGGTTCCGGCTACCGGGGCAATACCGTGACGGTGGTCGCGTTCCACCGGATCTTCCTCAGCAGCGGTGTCACGGTCGCTCCGATCGTGGTCGCGATGGTCGGGGAGGACAACTTCCCGACGCTGTTCACGCTGTCCGCGTTCGGTTCGCTGCTGACCGCGGTGCTGTTACTGAGCGAGCGCGCGCGGCTGCGTACGGCGGAAAACGCTGCGGGACCGTCGAATTCGACGGAGACCGAGCTGCCGTTCACCAGGCGTCGCGGCTCCCGTGCGGCGCGATTGTGGGCGGTGATCGTCGTATTCGGTACGGCGATGGCCGTTTACGCCCAGAGCATGAGCGGAATACCGCTGTCGGTCGACCGGATCGCCGGCGGCGGGCACCTGTACGGCGTTCTGATCGCGGTGAATTCGGTGTTCATCATCGTTTTCGAGTTGCCGCTCAGCTTCGTGACGGCCAAGCTGCGCTGGAACTACGCGCTGGGGCTCGGAATCTTCGTGACCGGGGCCGGGCTCGCGGTCTGTGGTTTCGGAACCAGCTGGACCGTATGCATTTGCGGTTTCGTGCTGTTCTCCCTCGGTGAGGCCCTCTTCATTCCGCAGGCGAGCGCGGCGATAGCGCGGCTCTCGTCTCGATCGGACAATCCCAGATATCAGGGGTATCTGTCGGCGGCACAGTCGATCGGTTTCGCGGTCGGTCCGGGTATAGGCGCCTTCGGGGTATTGCACGACCTGTCGCTCTATTGGGCGCTGGTGGTACAGATTTCGCTGGTCGCGGGGGCGGTGGCGGTGGTAGCGGGGGTAAACGAGAACAGGAGTCCGTCCCGTGTCGGATAATTCGGTTTTGATCGTGGACCCGGTGAGTTCGGGCAGGCTGTATCCCGCCGTGCTCGCGGAATTCGGCATCGAGACGATACTGCTGGATACCGCGCAGGCGCGGGTGTCGGGGTTTCGTACCGCGCCCACTCCGGGTGCGCTGAATTTCCAGGCGGATTTCGGGGCATCGTACGAGCTGCTGCTCCGGATGTGCCGGGACCGCGCGGTGAACTATGTCATCGCCGGTTCGGAGCCCGGCGTCGAATTGTGTGAACGATTGCGCGCCGACCTGCCCGATTGCCCCGGCAGCGATACGGCGCTGCCGATGCGGCGCTGGGACAAGCAGTACATGTTCGAGGCGCTGGCGGCGGCGGGCGTTCCCAGCCTGACGACGCGGGCGGTAGAGACGCCCGACGCCATTCCGGCCGCGGCCCTCGCGGAGCTGCGCGGTGGCCGGAAGCTGGTGGTCAAGCCCGCTCGCGGGGCGGCCTCGGTGGACGTCCGATCGGTCGAGACCCCCGCCGAGTTGACCGCCGCCGTCGCCGCCATCACCGAAGGCGCCGGATTGTTCGGGGCCGGTTCGGCCGCCCTGATTCAGCAGATGTATCCCGCTCCCCGAGTCGAATACGCCGTCGACACGTTCTCCACCGAGCACGGTCACGAACTGCTGTGTGTGAGCGTGTACGACAAATGGGTCTCGGCCGCAGGGGATTTCGTCTACGAGCGCGGGCGGTGGCTCGAGCACGACGACCCCGTGGTGGGCGAGCTGGGGGAGTACGCGTGGCAGGTGCTCGACGCCCTCGGCGTGCGCATCGGTCCCGCGCACATGGAGATCATGTCCGGCGCGCTGGGCCCCCGGCTGATCGATTTCGGCGCACGCGCGCACGGGATCGGCCATCCACAGCAGACCTATCTGCTCACCGGCAACTCGCAGATCCATCGCGAATGCGCTTATATCGCAGCACGTTTCGGGATCCGGACACCGATATCGGGCCGATCGCCCGGCTACACCCTGTCGCAGCGCGGCGCCCTCGTCCTCTTCAGCATCGATGAACCGTCCCGGTACCTCGGCGGGGCCGAAGCCGAACTGACGGGCCTGCCGGGTGTGCGGGAGGTCCGGATGGCGGCCGCACCCGGCAAGACCTACCCGGCCACCAGATCCATGATGGACTCGGTGGCCCTCGGCCTCGCATTCGTCGTCGCGGACGACGCCGACGACCTGGACCTCAGATGCGCCGACGTCCGCAAGCGAGTCGGCGACTTCTTCACGCCCGCTTGACGTTACGTCATGACGGAGGTCGAGGGATGCGAGGAACGCGTCCGGATCAGGCGTGGGTTCGGGCGGGTTGCGGTTCGGGGTGGGGCGCGTGGCCGGGGCGGGGGAGCAGTAGCGGGGTGGTGAGGATCAGGAGGCCCGCGGCGGCGAGTGCGGTGCGTGGCGTGGTGATCGTGGCCAGGAGGCCCCAGAGAGCGGTCAGGACGGCGATGCCGGATTTGGTCGCGATCGACCAGGCGGACAGGGTGCGGGCGATCCGGTCGGCCGGGATCTGGTCGAGGCGGTAGGTGGCCAGCACCGGGTTGTATACGGCGCAGCAGGTGATCAGGCCGAGTTCGACCGCGACGACGAGTGCCAGGCCGGGCAGGCCGGGGCCGACGAACGCCAGCCCGATCGGCCAGCACACGCGAAAGGCCCCGGCGGCCAGCAGGGTTCGGTATTGCCCGAATCGGGCGACGAACCGTGGGGCGAGCCGCGAACCGACCAGCCCGCCGAGGCAGGGCGCCGCGAACGCGAGCCCGTACTGCCACGGGCTGAACCCGAGGTGGCCGAGCATGAGGACCGCCATCAACGGCTGGGTCGCCATGATCAGTCCGTTGACCAGCACGGCGTTGCACAGCAGCGGGCGCAGGGTCGGATGGGTCAGCAGGTAGCGCCAGCCTTCGAGCAGGTCGGCGGCGCGTAATCGGTGTCCCTCGGCGCGTGCCGGGTGCGGCTCGTGCCCGCCGATCGCGCGAATCCCCGCGGCCGACAGCAGAAAACTGACCGCGTTGGCGACGACGGTCACGACCGGGCCGAACAGTCCGACGACGGCTCCGCCCAGCGGCGGTCCGAGCATGGTCGCCGTCCAGCTCGTGGACTCGAACCGGCCGTTGGCCACGAGCAGATCCTCGCGGCGCACAAGCGCTTTCAGGTACGCGCCGCTCGCCGCGGTGAAGGTGATGTCGGCGGCGGCGACCACCACCGACACGATCAGCAACTGGACGAAGGTGAGGCGGCCGAGGGCGTAGGCGGCGGGCACGCTCATCAGCACCGCGAACCGGAGCAGGTCCATCGCGATCATCACGGGCCGCTTGCGGCGGAACTCCACCCAGGGGCCGAGCGGCAGGGCGACGACCACCCCCACCGCCAGGCCCGCCGCCGCCAGTCCCGCCACCTCGCCCGGACCCGCGTGCAGCACCTGGATCGCGATCAACGCGAACGCGTCGAAGGCCAGCCACGTCCCGACCGCGCTCGCCGCGTACGCGGCCCAGAGCCACCCGAATTGCCGCCCCAGCGACCGCTTGCCCCGCATCACCCGCGCCGGCTCCGTCCGATCCGCATCACCCTGTGTCGAGCCGACATCGAAGCCGACCGGCGGTGACCCGGTCAAACAACCAGTCGTCCGGCAGGCCACAACCTGGCGTTGTACGGGCAGGTGGCCGTCGCGGGCGAGGCGCGGCGAACCCGGCCTCGGAGCGGCGGGGCGCGCAGCGAGGGTTCCGTAGCGCTAGCCGGTCA
Organism: Nocardia sp. N2S4-5; assembly: GCF_044628355.1. Lineage (NCBI taxonomy): Bacteria > Bacillati > Actinomycetota > Actinomycetes > Mycobacteriales > Nocardiaceae > Nocardia > Nocardia sp. N2S4-5. Next base: position 249,642 of record NZ_JBIUPM010000001.1, read on the forward strand.
GCGGTTCGGCTGTCGTGCCATCGGCCCGGACACGCGTTGCGGCGCAGGGAAATCCTGCGGGCCGATCAGTGGGATCGGACGCCGGAGGTCCACCATGATCCCCACGGGGAAGGCGCGTTCGCGTTCCAGGACCGGACCGATTTCCGGGACCAGGATCGCGATCGTGACGGTGCAGTCGCCGGGTCCGAGGGCTACCAGGCGGCCGTCGCGGACGGTGGCGGCGACGGGCAGGAGCAGCAGCGTGGCCTCGAGTTCGAGTTCGAAGCGGCCCACCGTGTTTCCGTCGACGGTGATGTCGAATTGCGGGCGGCAGGTCCGGGTGATCTCATGCGCGAGCAGGTCGACCTGTTCGGTACCGCCCGCCCTGGTTCGCATTGCCGCGTCGCGCAGCTGTTCATAACGCCGCCAGCCCGCGACCGCGACGCCGCCGATATCGAACGCGAGCAAACCGTCTACGGCCGTGGCGATTTCGCGTAGCGCGGCGGCTCGCAGGAGCGCGGTGACGGCGGGCGCACGTCGCAGCGCCAGATCGTCGACACCGCTTGTGCGGAGGTGCTCGGTCAACTCACGCTCGACGGCCTCGCGCGGAGCGTACCCGAACAGCACCGTGCGGGCCGTGATGGATGGGGGATTCGTCATCGCGGAACCTCTTTCACGCGTACGGTCGGTTCACCGGCGCTGAGCCGGACTCGAACCGCCGGGCCCACGGGGTGAGCGAGTTCGCGAACCCGGACGGACGGATTCGCGTCGGCGACCACCCGTACGCGAACGCGGGGCGGGGGTGGCTCGTGCGGTGTACGGGCCACGTGCCTGCGCCACCAGACAACGAGTGCCGCCAGCAGGACGGCCGCCAGGAGCGTCAGGACGACGAGCGGACCGCCGATAGTGTTGTGCGACTGGGGAATATCGCCCGGCTGCGCGGCGATCGACGGTTGCTCGTCGGTCGTCTCCACGCCGGAGGACGGTGTGGTGATCTCCGCTGTCGGCTCGGTGGTCCTGCGCGTGGTAGTCGGCGTGGTGGTCTCGCCGCGCCGCGCGAAGATAGTGATCGGCGAGGTGGCGAAGTCGTCGCCACACGACACCTCGACGGAGTACGAGCCCGGCTCGACCTGAGCATCGACGGGGAGCGAGGCATCGAACGATCCTCGGTCGACCATCGCGCTCTGCACCGCCCCGGACCAACTCGGCGTGACCCGGGCCGCCGTGCTGCACTGCCAGTTGTCGCCCGTCACGCTGATCTGCGTGCCGCGTTCGGCCCTGGATGGGACGGAGAGAGTGGGATCCGGGCGTTCGCAGCTCCGCCCGACCGCACTGGGCGTCGTAGCGCACGATTCCACCTGACCGCCGGGTGGGATCGGCGAGGTCGGTGTGGGCACAGACCCCGCCGTCGCCGCTGTCGCACCGAGGACCCCCGCCGCCGACAGCGTGACGAGGAACGCTCGCACCGCGCCTCTCATGATCCACCTCCGGAGCGCGGACCGCCGAGAGGTGATCCACGCTGCGGTATCAACACTCGGCCACGCCCGGCCCGCGGGCACGAGTACCCCGCTACCTGTTTCGCGGGGAGGAGAGGTCAGCCGTTGATCATGCGATGGAGTGCGGCGAGGTACAGGCGGGTGGCTACTGCTTCCGGTGGCTCGGTCAGGGGGTCGGTGTAGGTAGCCGCTCCCGGCAGTCGGGCGCTGTAGGCGCGGGCCGCGGCGAACAGCACCGCGGTCAGTCCGGTCGAGCGCTGGATCGGGGATTTCACCGCCCAGGCGAGATGCTTTGCGCCGATGGGCAATTGCTTCTCACAGGCGATGCGGAGCGCGAGTTTGTCGAAGGGGACGCCGTCCCTCTCGCCGAACAGGGCGGGCGGCGAGAAGGTTTCGGCGACACGCCACCATCGGACGGTCTGGAAGACGTGCACGAGCCGGTCGGCGTACTCGTCGAGCAGCGCGGGGTAGAAGTGCGGAACCAGCCGATCGTGACGGAAGTTGGCGGCGGACTCGGTGCGCACGATCGTGTCGAGTTCCACTCGGGCGGAGGGAGATTCGACGGGATGGGAGAGCGCGCGGCCACCGGCGAGGATCGCGTCGGCGCCGCTGCCCGACAGGATCGGGCCGATGTCGCCGCCGAGGCCGCGGCGGGCGGCGAGCAGCGGAATCCCGGCGGTGACCTCCCAGAGCTCGGAGGTCCTCAGGCGTGCCATGGTCTGTTGCGCCAAGCGGACGACATCGTCGTGCGAGAGCCGGACGATGTCGTGCGTGAGTCCCAGCGCGGCGGCCGCCACGACCGCGTTGGTCTCGTCGGAGGCCTCGGCGGTGACGATCGTGACCGCGTGTGGCGTGCGGCCGAGAGCCGCGGCGACGGCGGCCACATAGATCGAGTCCACCCCGCCGCTGAGCAGGATCACCGGGTTGCCGGGGAGGGCGTCGCAGACGGCGCGGACCCGCGACCGGGTCTCGGCCGCGATCAGGTCCGCCGCCGCGTGCGGGTCCGTCAGCGTGCGGGCCGCCGGATTCGGCGTCGCGATATCGTCGAGCAGATCCGCCACGAACTCGATGGGCCGACCGGTCTGCGGCAGCGGCTCGGGCCGCGGATACTCGAACTCGCGACACGCCGAGCCGTTCGTGGCCGGGGACCTGGGCGGGCTGTGTCGCAAGCTTTTTCACCAGTCGTCGGGGTTGTCGTGGCGCCCGGCGAAGCGAGCCCGAGTCAAGGATGCCGGATTCGCGGGCGACCGGCAGCGTGGTCATTGCCACACGCGGTGAGCCCGGCACGACCTCGTTCGGTCACAGAGTCGCGAGGAGCGCTATGGCGACGCCGAGAAACAGGACCACCACCGCCACGACGACGGCGATCATGGCGATGCCGGTCGGCGGGAACGATCGTCGCGTGCGCGGCTCGGGAGCGGACAGCCCGGACGTCTGCGCGGTGTCGGGTGGGGTCGCGCCGGGGCGCACCCCACCGCCCTGCTCCAGGTCCGGGACACGTTCGGGGTCGGGATCCATAGACATGGCGGCACGTCCGTTCGGTTCGACGACAGGTTCATTCGGCGGCCTGCCCCGTCGGGCGTCGGCAACACCCGGGTGCGGCGGTTTGGACCCGCTTGCGCCGGGTAGCTCGCCGATAGGTTGCTGCTCGTACTCCAGCGGAAAGGTGTGGCTGATTATGGAATTTCTGCTGATATTGCTGGTGATCCCCGTGCTCGTCGCCATCGTGCTGATCCGGCGCAAGAAGGCGTCCGGTACCGCCGAGGATCCACCGCAGATCATGGGCAACGAGGGCAGCCGCAAGGCCGACATCTGACCCGCGCGGTCAGCCGATGTAACGCCTTGCGCGCGACCGTGATTGGGGCTCCTCGAGCAGCACCAGCCCGGCCTCGACATGCTCGGGCACGACCTTCCGGTGGCGCAGCACCCAGGGCAGCGAGGCGGCCGCCTCCAGCACGGCCCCGGGGGTCGCCGCGTCCTTCGGCGCGCCCGCGAGTACTGCGCGCGTCCGGCGCAGGGCGCTGCGGGCGGGGCGGCGCAGCCACAGCGTCCAGAGCGTATTGCGGATGCCGAGTTGCCGCCGTCGCGTCGCGTCGCGGCTGACCGACGGTTCGTGATGGATGATCATGTCCTCCTCCCACATCATCCACCAGCCCGCGGCGGCCAGGTCCAGGGCGAGCAACTCTTCCTCGCCGGGCGGTACCGTCAGGCCCGGCGAGGTGGTATTTCCCCGGACCGGCCGCTGTGATTGCTATCTGTTTGCGGCCGTCCGGGTTTGATCAGCTGGCCCTGGCCCAGTACCGCACGTCCCGGCACTGGGTGACGAACTCGGCCATCGACGTGCCGGATGCCGTCAGGTCGACGACGCCCGCGTCGAGGCTGCCCCCGAGGCCAGCGGCGGCGAACAACGCACCCGCCTCACGGTGGGCGATGAACTTGCAGTGGGCGTAGGCATCGCTGACGAAGTCGCGGGCCGGGGCCAGGCCGGCGAGTTCGGCCGCCGCCTTGTCGGTGGCGAGGATGACGACGGCGTCGTAGAGCACCGAGGGAGCGCCGTCGATCTTCTGGTCGGCCTCGACGCGCTCACCGTCGTCGGTGACCACGCCGCCGACCTTCGCCGCGACGATCTCGAGCATGGCCTGTTCGGCCTGCGCCGCCTCGCGCAACTCGGACAGCAGTTTCGCGTCCGCGCCGTCGGTGAGCAGCACGCCGATCTTGCGGCCCGCGAAGGTTTCCGGGCCGTTCAACAGGATGCTCAGCGCGGGCGAGGGCGCGAGATCGTGACGCGGCTCGCGCGCACTGCGGGCGGGTTCCGGCAATTCGGGCAGCCGCAGACCGTCGGCGACCGCCTCGGCCAGATCCTCGTCGACATTGCGCAGCGCGGCGACCACGCGAGCACGGATATCCACCCGATCGCACTTGCTCAGCTCGAAGACGAACGCGTCGATGATGTGCTGCTGTTCGACGCTGGTCTGGCTCGCGAAGAATTGATGCGCCTGGCTGTAATGATCGGCGAAGCTCTCCGCGCGCAGGCGGCGTTTCGGGCCCGCTTCGGTATCGGGATAGGTCCGGAATCCGCGCGTCGGATCCTCGCGCGGGCCCTTGATGTCGCCGGGCCAGGAATTGGGCTCGTAGTTGGCCCGCGTGGTCGGGTTGACCGTCGCCATATGGCCGTCCTGCTGGAATGTCGCGAACGGGCATCGCGGCGCGTTCACCGGCAGATGGGTGAAGTTGGGGCTGCCGAGGCGCTTCAGCTGCGTGTCGAGATACGAGAAGTTCCGGCCCTGCAGGAGCGGATCGTCGGTGAAATCGATGCCGGGAATGATGTTCTGCGTGCAGAAGGCGACCTGTTCGGTCTCGGCGAAGAAGTTGTCGACCACTCGGTTGAGCACCAGCTTGCCGACCCGGCGGACGGGCACCTCTTCCTCCGGAATGATTTTCGTCGGATCGAGGATGTCGAAGCCGAATCGGTCGGCGAAGTCCTCGTCGAACAGCTGCATGCCGAGTTCGTATTCGGGGAAGTCGCCCGCCTGGATGGCGTCCCACAGATCCCGGCGATGGAAGTCGGGATCGGCGCCGTTGATCTTCACCGCCTCGTTCCACACCACCGACTGCAGGCCCTGCTTCGGCTTCCAGTGGAACTTGACGAAGGTCGACTTGCCCTCGGCGTTCACCAGCCGGAACGTGTGGACGCCGAAGCCCTCCATGAACCGGAACGAACGCGGAATGGCGCGATCGGACATGATCCACAGCAGCATGTGGGTCGACTCGGGCGTCAGCGAGACGAAATCCCAGAAATTGTCGTGCGCGGTCTGCGCCTGCGGGAAGCCGCGGTCGGGCTCCTGCTTGGCCGCGTGCACCATGTCGGGGAACTTGATCGGATCCTGGATGAAGAAGACCGGAATGTTGTTGCCCACCAGGTCCCAGTTGCCCTCGCGGGTATACAGCTTCACGGCGAATCCGCGCACGTCGCGCGCCAGGTCGAACGAACCCTTGTTGCCCGCCACGGTGGAGAACCGGACGAACGCCTCGGTCCGCAGGCCCGCTTCCTGGAAGGGGTCGGCCCGGGTCAGATCGGTCAGCGGCTCGTAGTTCTCGAAATAGCCGTGCACGCCGAAGCCGCGGGCATGTACGACCCGTTCCGGAATTCGTTCGTGATCGAAGTGGAAGATCTTCTCCCGGAAGTGGAAATCCTCCAGCAATGCCGGACCGCGCTCGCCGGAGCGGAGTGTGTTCTGGTCGTCGCCGACGACCACACCCTGCTGTGTCGTCAGCCGTACGTCGTCCCCCTGCGCCTGCTGATGCGTCTCGCCGCCATTCCCTGGCTGATCTGCACGATTATCGGTCATCCCGCGGCCTCCTGCCGGTGTACGCCGAACCGTTCGGACATCGGAGCCCTACCCGGCGCGCAGGTGAACAAACGTGGCGGGGCGCTGGCTCCGGCCTACGTGGACACAATCCGCACCGAAACGGCGAAATCTGCCACCTTGAGCCCGATCGTGACCGCTGCGGCCGGGCGTCGTCTCGTTGCGCGGTCCTTACGGCTCCAGTGGATGAATCAAGACGTCGAATCGGGGGGCGTCCGGCCAGTGTGGGCGCATTGTGCCGACGCGGTGCCATCCCCAGTTGCGGTAGCGCTCGTATGCGCGCTGGTTGTCCGGATCGACCAAGAGTGTGGCACGGGTTTCCGGGCGCGTGCTCAGCAGTTCGTCGTGGAGGGCGTGGGCGATACCGCGTCCGATCTCGACGTCGCCGCGGCGATCAAGGACGCCGCGCGCGACACCGAGACCGGAGTCGTCGCGCCGCTGTTCAAGTTCCGCACCAACGGTCAACGGCTGCCGGGCAATTGGAACTCTCCACCCAATATCGCCCGCTGGGGATTCGACTATCTCACCCGCACCGCCGCCGCCAAATCCAACATGTACGTCAACCAGCCCGAGGAAACCCGCTACTTCTTCCTCGAATACGACAACCAGGATCGGCGGTTGTCCGGCGACCCCGACGGCACACTCACCCTCTACATCCAGCACGACTCACTCGGCCCCGAACACGAAGCGAATCGGCTCCCCGCACCACGCAGCGAATTCGAACTCACCATCCACACCTACTGGCCCAAACCCCAAGTCGACAACGGTGAGTGGACACCACCACCCGTGGTGCCTCGAACTCCCGCCTGACCCGGCCCCCGCGGACACAACCAGCACTGAGACGACCAAAATCTGCCACCTCGAGCCCGATTGTGACCGCTCCAGCCGGGCCGCCCGGCGCTGGTTGGTGATTCCGACAGCCATAGGCGTGGTGGTATCCGAATCATGCGGGTTTCCGGGCGTGCGCTTAGAGATTCGATGTTTGCACTCGTCGTGAGGTTCGACCTGCAAGACGCCGCCAAGGCTGATGGATTCGACCAGCTGGTAGCCGAAACGGTCGACGGCATCACCCGACACGAAGCGGGCACGTTGGTCTACTCAACCCACGTCGTGGAAGGAGAGCCCCTGGCCCGTGTCTTCTACGAGGTGTACCGCGACCGCGCCGCTTTCGACGACCACGAACGGCAACCGCACACAAAGCATTTCCTGTCCGAGCGCGACAGATACGTCTCCTCCGCTCGGGTCGAGTTCCTGACGCCAGTAGCCGCGAAAGGGCTCCCCACAGGTTGAGCTACAGCTTGTTGGTGATTCCACACCACAGAGCGAAACCGTGCACGGCGTCCACACTGCGCGCCTCAGCACGTGCCAATGCCCGCACCGTCTCATGAACCATCGGGTTATATCTGGTCTGCGAGGGTGCGATCGCGCGTGCCGGGTGGGATGACGAGAGCGTCGGCCCGGTTCAACGCCTCGACGCCATCCAAGCCCTCGACGGCCAGCGCCACCGCCCATGCCGTCAAATCCCGGCGACGGCCGACGCTCAGGCGCGGTTCTACGCTGAAGCGACAGCGCTCGAGGAATGCCAGCGCTGCCGTCCAGTCGCCGCCGGAAGTGAGGATTGCCGCACGGTGGAACTGACTCGTGGCAATCCAGAGACAATCGTCGGCTTCGGTTGCAGCCCAAGCCAAACGATCGATGGCTAGAGCAGCGAGGTCGGTGTATCCGAGTTTGTGCGCGAGACTGTGAGCCGAGTAGTACAACTCGCAAAGTAGTTCGAACGCCTGATCACGCGCTTTGCCGTGGTTGCGGTGCACAGCCGCACGTACTTCCCCCAGTAAGGGCGGCAGCGCATCACTCAATTTGTGAAACGCCGCTGCACGCCGGTAACGACAGACTTGTTGTACGTCCTCGGCGATTCGCGCAAGCGGCCGAATTTCGAGCACGCCGGAATTGTCCAGGTCGAAGGCTGCTAGTTCGGTTCGCAGAACTGCCACTGCGGCATGTACGCCGCTATCCTGACCAGGCGTGGGAGCGTACGGCTGACCCGTGAGGTCCGGAACGCCGACCCTGAGCGCCTTGGACACTGCGCCGAGGAACGCCGCGGAAGCTGGTACTGCGCCCCGTCCGACGGCTCGTACGAGACTGTGTGAAACGTCCGCTCTTGCAGCCAGTTCGCGCTGGGTGATCCCTGCCAGTTTGCGGGGCCTGTGCAACTCGGGAACCGATACTTCGACGGTCTTTCGGCATCATGTCCACCGCTCTATTCAACGCTCTCTGCGGGTCCCAGCGTGCCAAAAAGTTTGGCACTTCGTTGTCTCGAATTCCGGAAACGTCTGCGGCACCCGCCCGACCGTTTGCCTGGCCATGGCGAGCAGACTCCCGGCGGCGGGTGCCCCAGCGAAGTCGAGCCGAAAGGAAAGCATGGAATCCGGTGAACCGAATGACAAGCCGACTGCGATCTGTTTGGTGCGCGTCGATGTATCGGGTTTTGAGGCAGCGCGGCACGCGAGGCTGACGAAACGTCATGTGTCGGAAGCTGGTTATAGCTGGTGCATGCGACATGGGCCAGTTCATCACTAGGGGGACACAACGAAGCTGCGGTGATCGGCGGCGAGCGCACGACGCGGGTGGGTGGGCTTCTGGCCGTGTGGCGGCCCACTCATGACGCCAGGAAGGGAATCGAGGTGATGGCGGTGCGGGACAGCGGTGCTCGGCCGGAGGTGGTGAGGTTTGCTCCGGGGGACCGATCTGGCGGAGGCGCGGGCGCGGTGGCCGGGATGTCGCGCCGTACGTTGCACGCGGGAGGCGGAGTGGGGGCGTGCGATGAATCCGGACGGGGAGCTTCCGCAACGACCTAAAGCGGCGGGTCTCGAGCGGCCGCCGACGCTCACCTATACCGCGAGTCCGGACACGATCGCGAGATTCCTTGTGGCGCTGCGGAAGTGGGACCCGGCGTGCACGGTCGAGGTCGGACCGGTCGATGCCGGTCCGTCACGGCCGCTGTGGTGTCTGCGGGCGTGGACGAACTGATCCGGGCGGCGGCCTCGTCCAGTGCGGTCCCTTGACAAAAAAATTTGTCGGTGGAACTGTGGGGGCATGCACGACGTAGCGGTGATCGAGGATCCGGCGGCGGCCGAGGTCTCGCTGGACCCGGTTCGGGCTCGGCTGCTCGCGGAGTTGTCCGTACCGGGCTCGGCGACCACGCTGGCGCAGCGGGTCGGGCTGACCAGGCAGAAGGTCAACTATCACCTGCGCGCGCTGGAACGGCACGGGTTGGTGGAGTTGGTGGAGGAGCGGCGCAAGGGCAACTTGACCGAGCGCATACTGCGGGCGACCGCGGCGTCGTATGTGATCTCGCCGAGTGCGCTGGCGCCGGTTGCGCCGGATCCGGAGCGCTCGCGTGATCAGTTGTCGGCGCGGTGGTTGCTGGCGGTGGCCGCGCGCTTGGTGCGCGATGTGGGCGCACTGATCACGGGTGCGGCCGCGGCTCGCAAGCCGGTGGCGACCTTCGCCCTCGACGGTGAGGTCCGGTTCGCCTCGGCGGCTGACCGCGCCGCATTCGCCGAGCAACTGACCGCGGCGGTCACGTCGCTGATCGCCGAGTATCACGACGAGTCCGCGACCGGCGGGCGCGCCCACCGCATCGTGCTCGCCGTGCATCCGACAGTTCAACCACAAGAGAAGGGCTGATTCATGTTCGTACCCGTAACCAGCATTCCCGTGGATGACCAGGACAAGGCCCTGGCTTTCTACACCGACGTGCTCGGCTTCGTGAAGAAGACCGATATCCCGGTGGGCGACGCCAAATGGCTGACCGTCGTCTCACCCGACGCGCCCGACGGCGTCGAGGTACTGCTCGAACCCGACTGGAATCCGGGCATTCAACTCGAGGGCAAGCCGGCCGCGCAGGTGTACAAGAAGACGCTCTACGACGCCGGAATACCGTACACCATGCTCGGCAGCACCGACCTGGAACAGGACTACGAGCGAATGAAGAACCACGGCGTCCGGTTCACGCAGGAGCCGACGAAAACCGATTTCGGTGCACAGGCGGTGTTCGACGACACCTGCGGCAATCTCATCGTGCTCGCCCAGCAGGACTGACCTCGGTGGACGAGCGTCGCCTGGCGAAGGAGATCGAACTCGCCGCCACACCCGAACAGGTGTGGCGGGCGATCTCCACGCCGGAGGGCATGTCGATCTGGTTCGTGCCGCACGAGGACGCCGCCGGGGAACTCGAAGCGGATTTCGGCGGCGGCAACACCCAGGCCGGACGCGTGCTGGAGTCGGAACCGGGCAGGCGGATCGTGTACGGCGCGCCCGGCCCCGACGGCACCGCGCCGATGACCTTCGAATTCCTGGTCGAGGGCAGGGCGGGCGGCACCACGGTGCTGCGCCTGGTGCAGAGCGGGTTCTTCGGCGACGATTGGGAGGCGGAGTACGACGGCTTCGGCAAGGGCTGGGATATGTTCCTGCACAACCTTTCCGAGTACTTCCGATACTTCCCCGGACTGCCGGTGGCGAATATCGTCGCCACCGGCTTCACCTCCTCGCCCGTCGAGGCGGTGTGGCGCGAGCTGATCGCGTGTCTCGGCGCGGATCCGGCGCTCGGTGAGCGCGTGCGCCTCGCCCCGGCGGGCCTCGAACCGGTCGAGGGCGTGGTGGATCTGCGGGACCGGCTGCTGCTGGGCATCCGCACCGAGCACGGTTTCCACCGCTTCATGGCCGACGAACCGCACCACATGGTGAGTTCGGTGCAGTACTTCTACGGGATCCAGGTGGATCGCGAAACCCGCACGGCCGCATGGCAATCCTGGCTCGACCGGCTCATCGCGGGTGACCGGAAATGACAACCAGGCCTTGAATTGCGTTCCGCGCAACTATCTCTTATCGAAGATGCACTGGAGGTCAACTCTTTTCGGGCATACGTTGAGTCGTATCCGAACAGAGGAAGGAATCGACATGACCTCCACCCTGCACTCCGAACCGGTTTCCCTTGTGCTGCAACGGTTGCTGGCCGCCGAACGAGAGAACGACCCGCGGGCGGTCGCCGCACTGGAACCCGGCACCGACTTTCTCGCGAATCCGGACGCGGCCGCGCGGGCGACGCAGCTGAAGGACATCTATATGTCGGTGTCCGCCGACGGCGGCGAGCTGCTCTACCTGCTCGCGCGGGCGACCGGGGCGCGGTCGGTGGTCGAATACGGCACCTCGTTCGGGGTGTCGACCATCTACCTGGCCGGCGCCGTCCGTGACAACGGCGGCGGCACCGTGATCGGCACCGAAATCGAACCGGGGAAGGTGGCGGCGGCGCGGGAGAACTTCGCCGCCGCCGGTGTCGCCGATCTGATCGAGTTGCGGGCGGGCGACGCGCGCGAAACCCTCTCCGGGATAACCGAACTCGTCGATCTGCTGCTGTTGGACGGCTGGCCGGACCTGGCCCTGCCCGTCCTGCGCGTGGTGGAACCGGCACTGCGCCCCGGCGCCCTGGTCCTCATCGATGACGTGGACATGGATTTCGGGCGCGACGTGCATGGCGAACTCCTCGCCTACCTCGCCGCACCCGAGAACGGCTACCAGTCGGTGAAACTGCCGATCGGCGACGGCATTCAGGCCGCCGTCCGGCTCTAGCCCGAAAATGCCGTCAGCCGAAGGGAACTCCGCTCGGGAACAGGCTGGCGTCGGAGCTGACGACGCCGTCCGGGTCGTCGGCGTACTCGCCCGCGCAGTCCCCGGCGAGCGCGGCGCGCACCTGGTCCAGCACGACGGGAAGCACCGGCTCGAGGGTGTGGTCGACGCCGCCGTTGCCGAGCGAGGCGAACGGGGTCATCCGGCATTGCCCCCCGTCGAGGCGGCCGTCGGTCCACTCGCGGGCGCTGCGCACGGCGTAGTAGGCGGTGTCGCCCGGAGTGTCGTCACCGGCGTTGAGCGCGGTCATGAAGTCCGTGCCGGGGCACACCTCGGGACCGATGGCCTGCCCGCACGCCCCCGGTGAACCGTATTGCGGTGCGCCGATGGCGATGTAGGTGTCCACCGACTCGTGCCCAGCGAGCGCCCGCAGGTAGTAGCGGCCGCTGACGGCACCCACGCTGTGCGTGACCAAGGAGATCGGCACGCCCGGGTGCGCGGCCGCGGCGGAATCCACTGCGTCGGCGATGTTCTCGGCATCGGCTGCCATCGAGAAGCCCTTCAGGTCGAGCACGATCGGCAGGTAGCCGTCGCTCCGCAGCGCGGCGGCCATCGGCTGGTAGGGCAGCGCGCCGATGGCCTGGCCCGGCACTACCACGACGACGCCCCGCGGCGCGGTGTCCGCCTGCGCGGGGGCGGCGAGCACCGGTGCGGCGAGCACCGCGCCCAGCAAGGGAATCAGATGACGCGCTTTCACGAGCTTAGCCTAAGCTAATTTCTGGTCGAATGACCAGACATAAGCCGTGGTCGTCCGCCGCTCAGAGCGAGCCGACGAGGTCCGCCACCTCGCGGGCGCAGCCGTGCGCGATCGTCACGCCCGAGCCGCCATGGCCGTAATTGTGGATCACGGGTGTGGAAGAGGATGCGGCGGCGTCGATTTCGAGCCGCACCTCGCCGCGGCCCGGTCGCAGGCCGACGAGTGTCTCGAGGACCTCGGCCTCGGCGAGCTGGGGGACCAGGTCGCGGCAGCGGCGCAGAATCGATTGTGTCAGTTGCGGATCCGGAGTGCGGTCCCAGGCTCCGGCGTCCAGCGAACCGCCCAGGATGCAATCGTGGGTGCGCGGATGGACATAGGCCCGGCCCAGCGGATGCGCTTCGTCGCGCACCGACACCGAGACGCCCGGATTGGCGACCCGCACGATCTGGCCGCGAATCGGATAGACCCCGGCGTCGTCGGCCAGCGGCCCGGCGCGCAGGCCCGCGCAGTTGATCACGACATCCGGTGCGAGATCGGCGAGTTCGTCCAGCCCCTGGACCGTGCGGCGTACCTGCCACGCGCCCGCCCGGTGCACCTGGTTCTCCAGCCACGGCAGATAGAGCGGCATCTCGAGCAGCGGGACGGTGAACCGGTAGCCGAACCGGTAGTGCGGCGGAAGTTCGTCCGCCCCCGCCCGCCGGAACTCGCGCACGGCCGAGGACCACGCGGGGATCGGCGGCTCGTCGCGGTAGACCGTGAGCGACTCGCACATCCGCGCGCCCGGAACACCGGCGCGCGCGAGGCGCTCCAACTGCGTGAACGTCTCCGCGCTCCAGGCGGCCACGCGGTCGGCCGGACCGGCCGCGGTGGGAAACCACACCGCGGCGGCGAGGAAGGAGGTCGACGAACTGACCGGCTCCGCACTTACCACGACGACCTCGTACCCACGGTGTAGCAGCTCGGATGCCGTTGTGAGCCCGACGATTCCGGATCCGACCACCACTGCTCGCACGTCGCCTACCCTAACACCATTGAGTGAGCCGTTGAATGACGATACATTATTCAGCGATACGATCCGAGACCGCGGGAGGCCGCCATGACCGACGCGCTACGGGACGAGGACGCGGGGTACCACAAGAGTCTCCGGCCGCGGCAGCTGCAGATGATCGCGATCGGCGGCGCGATCGGGACGGGCCTGTTCCTCGGCGCGGGCGGGCGCTTGGCCGATGCCGGGCCGGGACTGGTGCTGGTGTACGCCGTCTGCGGGGTGTTCGTCTTCTTCGTGCTGCGCGCGCTGGGCGAACTGGTGCTGCGCCGACCGTCGTCGGGGTCGTTCGTCTCCTACGCCCGTGAGTTCTACGGCGAGAAGCTCGCGTACGCCGTCGGCTGGATGTACTTCTTCCACTGGTGCATGAGCGGCATCGTCGACATCACCGCGATCGCCACCTACGTGCACTACTGGAGCGCGTTCAAGGCGATTCCGCAGTGGAGCATCGCGCTGGTCGCGCTGGCGGTGGTGGTGGCGATCAATCTGGTGTCGGTGCGCTGGTTCGGTGAGCTGGAGTTCTGGGCCGCGCTGATCAAAGTCGTTGCGCTGGTGAGCTTCCTGGTGATCGGCACCGTTTTCCTGGCCGGGCGCTTCTCGATCGAAGGGGACAGCACCGGGCCCGCGGTGCTGCGCGACCACGGCGGACTGTTCCCCACCGGGCTGCTGCCGCTGGTCGTCGTCACGACCGGGGTCGTCTTCGCGTACTCCGCGGTGGAACTGGTGGGCACCGCCGCCGGGGAGGCGGAGAATCCGGAGAAGATCATGCCGCGCGCGATCAATTCCGTGATCGCGCGCATCGCGTTGTTCTATGTCGGATCGCTCGTGCTGCTCGGACTGCTGTTGCCGTACACGGCGTTTCGCGCGGGGGAGAGCCCGTTCGTCACGTTCTTCGCGCGCATCGGCGTCCACGGCGCGGATTCGGTCATGAACGTGGTCGTGCTGACCGCGGCGTTCTCCAGCCTCAACGCGGGCCTGTACTCGACGGGCCGAATCCTGCGATCCATGTCGATGAGTGGCAGCGCCCCGGCCCGCGCGGCCGCGCTGTCCTCGAACGGCGTTCCGTACGTGGGGATTCTGGCGACCGGAGCGATCGCGCTGACCGGCGTCGGGCTCAATGCCATTGTCCCCGAACGCGCCTACGAAATCGTGCTGAACATGTCGGCGCTCGGGGTGATCACCGCCTGGGCCGCAATCGTGCTGTGCCAGTTGCGATTGTGGCAGTGGTGGCGCAGCGGGCGTGCCGAACGCCCCGCCTTCCGCCTGATGGGTTCGCCCTACACCGGGATCGCGACGCTGGTTTTCCTCGTCGGCGTGGTGGTGCTGATGGCGTTCAGTGGCGGCACCGAGCAGCGCAGCGCGATCATCGCGGTCCCCTTGATCATGGTCCCGGTGCTGGTCGGCGGCTGGTTCCTGCGCCGCGAGCGAACGACCGAACCCGCCCCGGCAACCCCCTCCGATACGAGCGCCACCGACCAGCTACCGATGTGACGACGCGGTGAGCACACCCGAACTACCCGCGGTGCCGCTCCGGTTCATGTGAGGCCGCGCCCGCCGGTGCGGGTGGCGCGCGGTTCGCGTTCACGTTCGCGTTCGACCCGGTCACGGTGTTCGGCCGGGACGAGGGGGAGGATGTCGTCGCGCGAGCGGATCATCAGTTTGTGCAGCACGGCCGCCATCTGGGCGTCGACGGTGCGGTACGAACTGCCGCGACGGGTGGCGATCGCGGTGTTCGACCAGCCCGCCGCCGCCAGCACCGCGACATCGCGTTCGGCGTCGGTGAGCAACTGCCACGGGGTGGGACTTTCTCGGCGCCCCGGCCGGTCGGCCGGGAGTCGGCGCAGCGTCAGGTCGCCCAGGGCCAGCCGCGGCACCTCGGTCGGCGACGGCCGCAACGCGGCGCCCTCATCCCACGCGGTGTCGAAGTCGTGCTGTCCCAGCGCTTTCCGGGTGAGGTCGGCGGCGCGCTCGGTCTCGGTGGCGAACGGGCCGAGATGCGCGATGTCGACGCCGAGTTCGTGCCGCAACGCCGCGGCCCCGCCGAGCAGTCTCGCGATCTCGACCGCCCGGTCGGCGGCCCGCTCCGAATCGGTTCGCCCGTCCGTGGTGAGCAAGCGCGCCAAGGTCCACGCGCGAATGTGCACCGCCCACACCGTGCCCCAGGAGTCGCGCATCTCGACCTGTCGAGCGAGGGTGGTGCGCCCGCGCGTCAGTGCCGCGTGCGGATCGCCGTGCGCGGTTTCCGCTATGGCCCATGCGAGTTCGGCCCAGGACCGGGCCCATTCCGCGCCGGAGCGGGCCGCGGCGTCGAGGTGGCGACCGGTGACCTCGAGCGCCTGCGCGGGCGTGCCGAGGAAGGCCGCGGCGAGCGCCTCGAACATCTCACTCATCGTGGCGCTACCGAAATCGTTTGCCGCGGTGAACTTCTCGCGTGCCCGCGCGAGTACGGTCAGGGCACGAACGTCCAGGTGCGTGAGCATCAGGGCGCATCCGGAGGCGAACTCCACCGGAGCGGGCAGCCCGACGTCGGTCACCGGATCCGCTCGCCAGGCCGCGGCCCGGCCGGGGTCGGGCACACAGGCCGCGACGCATCGCTCGAGCATCTGCTCGGCCTCGCCCGACAGCCCCTGACACAGGCTGAGAAAGGCGATCGACGCCATCACCGACACCTGGAGATCCGCCGCTTCCGGCCCGGCGCCGCGGGTGGCCGCCAGCGTGCGCTCGGCCAACCGGCGCGATTCCCGCAGCGACCCTTTGAAGAAGGGCACTCGCAGGCCGATCATCCCGGCGACGATCTCCAGTCCGATCACCGCCTCGCCGGGCGTGGCCAGACTGCCCTCGACCGCGAGTTGCAGGTTGTCCCAAGCGGCGCGGGCCCAGGCGAGCAGCGTGTGCTCCCGGTCGCTGAACCAGTTCAGTGCGGCATCGGTGACCCGGTCGCGGTAGTAGCGGCGATGGCGGTCCGCCAGCCGTCGCGGCTCGTCGGCGGCGCGGTGCGCCAGCCGCTGCCGCGCGAATACCCGGAAGCTCTCCAGCAGCGAATACCGCACGGCGTCGGCGGCCAGATGCGTCGACACCAGCGATTGATCGGTGAGGCGTTCCAGCAGGCCCTCGATCTCCTCGCGGGCCAGCTCCGCGCCGGTGCCGTCGGGACCGGAGCAGATCGTCTCGATCGCGTCCAGGTCGGCGCCCACGTCGAGGCCCGGTCCGTCCTCGGTGTCGTCCGGATTGGTGTCGTATCCCGCGGCGAACACCGATAGTCGCTCGAACAGCAGCCGTTCCTTCGGGCCGCACAGATCGAACGACCACGCGATGACATCCGCGATCCCGTGGTGCCGCTCGTCGGCGCCGGTCCGGGCGACGGGCGACCAGCGCAGCCGGCGATCGCTCGCCGCGCCGGTGAGGTCGCCGAGGATCATCGACACCGATTGGCGGCGCAGCCGTGCCGCGGCGAGCCGGATGTGCAGCGGATAGTTGTGCAGGTGCGCGCAGATCTCCTCGACCACCGCGTCCTGCGTCTCGTCGAGGATGTGGCCGGTCAGCGCGGCGCGGCGGCGGAACAGGGTGACCGCCTGCCGGCGGGTGAGCGGCGGGATCGCGACCAGTTGTTCGTCCACCCAGCCGATGGGTTCGCGGCTGGTGGCGACGATCGTCAGCCGCGGCACCGTGTCGAGCAGTTCGGTGATCACCGTGCCCACCTCGGCCAGCAGGTGCTCGCAGTTGTCCAGGATCAGCACGGTCTGGGCGGCGCGGCCGACGCCGTGGTCCAGCGTGTCGATCAGGGCCTGCCACGCCGATCGGCCGGAGAAATCGGTGTCGACCACCGACCGGGCCACCTCGTCCTCGACGGTCGCGGTGTCCGCGCCGCGCGGCAACCGGGCCAGGCGGACCCAGTGCACCGGGGTGCTGCGAGCCTTGTGGAATCGCTGCGCGGCCTCGACCACCAGCCGGGTCTTGCCGATGCCACCCGCGCCGATCACGGTGATCAGCCGCGCGGAACCCAGTAACAGCGTCGCGATCCGTTCCAGTTCACGCTCGCGGCCGATGAATTCGGGTGCGGCGGTCGGCGGAGTTCCCACCCGGTGCGGACGGTGCGGTGGCATATCCAGCCACTTTAGTAGGCAACCACCCGCCGTCGCCGAGGGAACGGGTAGCCGCGGATGGGAGCAGATACCTACCTACGTGCCCGTGCCGGATCTACCGATGTCCTCGGCGCGCCGCCGGGTCACTATGCATGGGTCGCCGACCCGCGGCGGCCACGAAACTCGAAGCCGAACAGTGAGATACGCGCAGTGGTTGCCGGAACGCCGCATCCGGGCGGCACCAGCCCGGACTCGTGTCACATCCGAGTGCGGTTCGACAGCCCGCCCATCGTTTTCGACTATCAGGACGATCGGGCGGTCGCTGCCCGGTTCTCCGCTGCCGTGGCGAAGGCCGGTGCGAGGGTGACGATCGATTCGGACCTGCGCGACAATCTGCCGCCGCTGCCGTGTCGGCGGCTGTGGACCTGAGCGGACGGCGGCATTCGGCCCGATGGCGTCGAGAGGAACCGAGATGAGACGGATACGGATACTGGGCGCCGGTGAGTGCGGACTGCCGCTGGCCCATCGACTGCTGGCCGGTGGCGCGGAGGTCACCGTGATCACCGACCGCGACAGCGAGGCGATCCTGTCCGGTTCGGTCACGAGCACGCAGGTCAAGTTCCCGCCCACGCTGGACCTGGAGTCGGCCGCGGGACTGGACTGCTGGCGGTCGGCCGCGCCGCAGATCGCGGGCATCCGGTTCACCATGGTGGTCGATCGCGCGGTGGCGGTGCAGTGGTCCGGGCGATTCACCCGGCCGGCGCGCAGCGTCGACCAGCGCACGGTCTTCGGCCGCTGGTTGCGGGCGTTCGCGGATGCCGGGGGAAGCTGTCGATCGACGCGCCGTCGGTCGCCGAGATCGACCGCGGCACAGCCGATTACGACCTGACGGTGGTCACGCGCGCGGATCGTGAGCTGGCCGCCTGCTTCCCGGCGGACCCGGCCTGGGACCTGCCGCCGCGCCCGCAGCGGCAGCTGGCGGCGCTGTATCTCGACGGCGTCGTGCCCGACCCGGACGAGCTGGGAACATATGTGACGCTGCCCGGGACGGGCGAGGTGATCTCCTATCCCGGCCTGACCGGCCGGCCCGGGGCCGAACGCCGTTGTGAGATGGTGCTTTTCGAGGCGCGGCCCGGCGGCGCGCTGGATGTGTTCGGCGGTGTCGGCGATCCGGGCGAGCGGCTGCGGCTGGCCCGGCGGCTGTTGGATCAGCATCTGCCGCCCGCACTCGCGGACCGTTACCGCGATGCCGAACTGACCGACGCCGGGGCCACGCTGGTCGGCGCGGTCACCCCCGTGGTGCGCCGGCCGGTGGGCACGCTGCCGTCCGGAGCCGCCGTGCTGGGCGGCGGTGACGTGGTGTGCCGCATGGATCCGGGCGGCGCGCAGGGCGCCAACAGCGCCGTGCACTGCGGATTCCGATACGGCGAGGCGATCCTGCGGCACGCGGACGGCCCGTTCGACCGGGACTGGATGATCGCGGCGGCCGAGCCGTGGCTGACCGATATCGCCTACCCGGCCGCGCGCTGGACGGCGACCGTGCTCGACCCGCCGGGTCCGATGCAGGAGCTGATGCTGGCGGCGGCCGACGATTCGCGGCTGGCCGATGTCTTCGCCGACACCTTCGCCCGCCCGGCGAACATGACCGAACTGGCCGCCGGTATCTGATCTACACCGGCGGCCGCGCGGGCGGGAAGACGACCGGCAGTGCGGTCAGGGCACGGTGGAAAGGCCCTGGCCGCCAGGTCAATTCGGCGGCCGGGACGGCGAGTGCGAGGTCCGGCAGCGCGTCCAGCAGCTGGTCGACGGCGTCCTGCGCGGTCAGATAGGCCGCCGAGCGTGCGGGGCAGGCGTGCGGGCCCGCGCCCCACGCCAGATGCGACCGATTGCCGGTGTGGTCACCCGCGCTGACGAGCGGGTCGTTATTGCATCCGGCCAGACTGACGACGACCGGTTGGTGCGCGGGCAGCCAGTTGTCCTCGATCAGGATCGGCTGGCGCGGATAGGTGACCGAGAAGTTTGCCATCGGCGGATCGTCGAACAGCACCTCGTCCAGCGCGTCCCGGGTGGACAGGCTGCCACCGATCACGTGACCGGCGAAACGGTCGTCGGTGAGGATGACCCGCAGCGCGTTCCCGATCAGGTTCTGCAGCGGTTCGATGCCCGCGCCGTACAGCACGACGATCTGGTGTATCACCTCCGCGTCGTCGAGCGCGGCGGGATGCGCCAGCAGCCGCGAGGTGATGTCGTCGCCGGGCTCGCGCCGTTTCAGCTCGACCAGTTCCAGTACGGCCGAAGCCAGCAGCTTGTTGCCCTGTTCGGCGTCGTCGCCGTCGAACACCGCGACCGTGGCGGCGGCGATCCGCTCACCGATCTCGGGCGGGCAGCCCAGCATCGCGTTGATGACGGCGAACGCGAGCGGAAACGCGTACTGCGCCACCAGATCCGCCGACCCGGCGGCCTCGAAATCCGCGATCAGCGCGCCCGCGATCCGCTCGACCGTGGCGTGCAGCGCGTGCAGATCCACCGCGTCGATGCCGTCGGTGTTGGCCCGGCGGTAGCGGGCGTGCTCGTTGCCCGTGCTGCGCATGGCATTCGGCCGCCATTGCAATACGGGCAGCACCGGGCAGTCGGCCGGGACGGTGCGTTCCCAGCCGCGCGGATCGGCGGGGAAGTGGTCGGGGTCGTGCAGGATCCGGATGGCGGTGCGGTATCCGATGACCAGGGTGGCCGGTACGCCCGGCGCCAGCTCGATCGGCACCAGCGAACCGTACCGGCCGCGCATCGACCGGTACGCCGCGTGCGGGTCGGTGGCGAACTCGGGCGCGTACAGCGGCACCCGCTCCCGGTCGAGCTGGACCGGCGAGCCGTGGTGCGAAATCGGTTCGGCGGCAGAACGGTTCGATGAACGTGGCACTGTCAACTATGGCTCCGATATGGTGCGAATTGCCCGACGCGGCAGCGTATGCACGCGGTCCCCGGGCGGGCATCGGTAGGTGATAGGTGTGTCATGCGCATCGGCGTCGGGTCCGCGCAGGTCATCCGGGCGCGGCTGCGCGAGCGTCGGTGACCGCGGCGCGGATCAGGACGATCGCTGGGTGTCGCCGGTGTTGTCGACGTACTCGCGCACCCACGACAGGAATCGCCGTACCTCGGCGGGCGGCAGTGGCAGCGCGGCCGTGCGCGGCCGGCGGAAACTGCGCAGCGCCTCGTCGACGAGCGGGCGGACGGCGGGGTCCGACTCCGCGAGTCGTTGCGCGGCTTCGGATTTGGCGAACCACCGGCCGGTGCGGCAGAAGACGACCGCGCGACAGCCGTTGAGCACCTGGTTGTCGGCCAGGTGCCCCTCGTCCTGTGCGTGCGCGCGGACGGAGGCCCGGACCGCGGCCAGCTGCGCGGAGTGTGAGGGTGCGGCAAGGGCCTGGTCCACGGGGCGGCCGTAGAGGAGTCGCCCAGACTGGCGGGCGATCGCCCGGTCGATGACGAACCAGAAGGCCGGCGCCCCGGACGGATCGAGATCGGCCCGGTAGGGCAGCAGCGGGCCGCAGTTGAGATTGAGCCGGAATCCCGCCGCGCCGGACGGCCGCGCCGCGAAATCGCTGTCGTACAGCACCAACTCCAGTCCCGCGGCCGGGCAGTCCAAGGCCGCGAGCGCGTTCGCGAGTTCGCGCAGGGCCTCTTCGGACAGCGCAGGTTCGGCGATCACGGTCACGTCGACATCGCTGCGCCCGTGCCGGTAGTCACCGAGCGCCACGGAGCCGACGGCGAAGACGCTGACCAACCGCTGCCCACACACATCGTGGGTGCGCCGCACCAACTCCGCCAGGTACGTGCGCAATTCGGCCGGAAGGGACTGTGGTTCCGTGAGCGGGGAGGCCATCGCGACAGCATCTCGCGAACGGATTCGGCCGCGCCGCGGCGGGTCCGCGGACGTCACCGGCCGCGGAGTTGGCCATTCGACCGGCGAATCCGGCGCGGATGTGCAATCTTGTTAGCGCCCAACGATATTGCCGCCGGGTCGGGGTCCCACGTGCGGCACGCATCGGGAAGGGGGTGCGGTGGGCGATGGCGGTGCGGCGCAGGGCACGGCACGGCAAGTCGCGCGGCGGTGCGGCGGCGCGCGGCGGTGACGCGCGCGTAACGGTGTGGCCGGGGATGATCGCACCGGCTCCGCCCCGGCGGCGGACGCGGGGCCGCGCGGTGCTGGTGGGGTCGGCCGCGACGGTGGGCACCGTGCTGGTGGTCGGCGGACTGGTGTTGAGCCGCGTCGAGGCCCGCGTGCCGCCGACGGCCGAGGTACTGGCCGGCGCGGCAGACCTGGGCTTGGGCGGCGGGGGCGGGTGCGAGCCGGTGCGGACCGCGGAGCTGGTCCGGGGCAACGGCCCGGGATCGACCGCGTCCGGACCGGACGTGATCCTGGCCTTCCAGCACGCGTATTACGTCACTCGTTCGGGCGTCGCGGCGCGGGCGGTGACCGCACCCGACGCGTGGGTATCGGCCGCCGCGGTGATCGACGTCGGCATCGCCACCGTGCCCGTCGGCACCCGCCACTGCGTGGAGATCGTGCCGCAGCCGACGGGCGTGTTCTTCGTGACCGTCACCGAGACCCGCCTGGACCGATCGACCCGCGTCTACCGGCAGGCCGTCACCGTCGGCACGCTCGCCGACACCACCGTGATCACCAGGATCGACCCCGTACGGGCCCCACGCTAGGGCACTGGCCGGCCCGGAACACCGGGCATGTCGCGTGACGCGTTCGAACCCGGCCGCAACGGGAGTGCGAGGCATGCCGGGTGCCCGCGCGTCGGATGGCGCGCTGGAACACGATGGTGCCCGGAATGCGGGGCGTGTCAGCGTGGCGCGCCGTGCCGCAACGGCCACGGCGCCGGGGAGTCGGCCGGTAGCCTCGGGCCGGGACACGACAGTCGACACGAACGGGGCAGCGCATGGACGACGAGATCGAGCAGGTGCTGGCGAAACTGGATCTGCCGGCGAAGGTGCGCCTGGTGTCCGGGGCCGGCATGTTCCGGATGGCCGGCGACGCGGCGATCGGGCTGGCGGAGATGCCGGTGTCCGACGGTCCGTCCGGCGTGCGGGGCGAATTCTGGGACGAGCGCGACCCGTCGGTGAGCCTGCCCTCGGGCACCGCCCTGGCCGCCACCTGGGATCGGGAGCTGCTCGCGGAGATCGGCGGCCTGATCGCGGCCGAGGCCCGGCGCAAGAACGTGTACGCGGTGCTCGGGCCGACCGTCAATCTGCACCGATCGCCCTTGGGCGGCAGGCATTTCGAATGCTTCTCCGAGGACCCGATGCTCACCGCCGAGATGGCCGCGGCCTACGTGCGGGCGGTGCAGCGGCACGGCGTCAGCGCGTGCCCGAAACACTACGTGGCCAACGACTCCGAGACCGACCGCTTCACCGTCGACGTGCGCGCCACCGACCGGACCCTGCGCGAGCTGTACCTGTACCCGTTCGAGCGGGCCGTGCAGGCGGGGGCGTGGATGGTGATGGCGGCCTACAACTCCGTCGACGGCGCCACCATGACGGAGCATCCGCTACTGGACGAACCGCTCAAGGGCAGTTGGGGTTTCGACGGCGTGGTGGTGTCGGACTGGACCGCGGTGCGCTCCACCGAGGGCGCGGCGCGCGGCACCGATCTGTGCATGCCCGGGCCGCCGCTGCTGTGGGGCGAGCCCCTGGAACAGGCGGTGCGGTCGGGCGCGGTCGCGGAGGAGGCGATCGACGAGAAGGTCCGCCGCATCCTGCGTTTCGCGCGCCGGGTCGGAGCCCTCGACGGGACGCCGAGTGCCACACCGGCTTTCACCGAGGATCAGCAGCGGCGGCTGGTGCGCCGCGCGGCCGCCGACGCGATGGTGCTGGTGCGCAACGACGAGGTGCTGCCGCTGCGCCCCGGCACCACGGTCGCGCTGCTGGGACCCTCGGCCGCCGAGCCGCGGCTCATGGGCGGGGGCAGCGCCACGGTGATCCCGGCGCACACCACGACGCCGCTGGAAGGCCTGCGCGACGTCCTGCCGGTGACCTACACGCCGGGAGTCTGGTTGTCCGACAAGCTGTCTCCCGCACCGCTGGAGCTGATCACCGACCCCGAGACCGGTACGCCCGGCCTGTGCCTGCGCTATCTCGACGGGGATACCGTGCTCGACACCCAGCACCGCGCCGCCGGAAATCTGGTGCTGTTCGGGGACCCGGCGGCCGAACGGGCCACCGCGGTGGAACTGCGGGCCCGGCTGCGTGCCGACAGCGCGGGCGAGTGGCGCATCGGCGCGGGCGCGCTCGGACAGGTGCGGCTCGACCTCGACGGCGTGACCGTGGCCGAGGGCGACGTCGCGTTCGCGGGCGCCGATCCCGTTGCGGCGCTGCTGGATCCGCCGCAGCGCGAGGCGACCCGGACGCTGGCCGCGGGCGAGGAGGTCGATATCCGCATCACCGTCGGCAACCTGACCGCGCTGCCGGGCCTCGGTGTGTTCCTCGGTGTCACGCTGGGCGCCGCCCGGCCCCGGCGCACCCCGGACGAGGAGTTCGCGGCGGCGGTCGAGGCCGCGCGCGCCGCCGAGGTGGCCGTGGTCGTCGTCGGCACCACCGAGCAGATCGAGAGCGAGGGTGTGGACCGGACCACCCTGCGCCTGCCGGGCCGGCAGGACGAGCTGGTGGCCGCGGTGGCGGCGGTGAATCCACGGACCGTGGTGGTGGTGAATTCCGGTGCGCCCGTGGAACTGCCGTGGCGGGACGAGGTGCCGGCGGTGCTGCTGTCCTGGTTCCCCGGGCAGGAATTCGGCGCGGCGCTGGCCGATGTGCTCACCGGCGTCGCCGAACCCGGCGGCCGCCTGCCCACCACCTGGCCCAAGACCATGGCCGACGTCCCGGTGCTGAACACCACCCCCGCCGCCGACGGCACGCTGGACTACGCGGAGGGCGTGCACATCGGGTACCGCGCCTGGCTGCGGGCCGGTGTCGAGCCCGCCTACCCGTTCGGGCACGGGCTCGGCTACACCACGTGGGAGGTGCGCAATCTCGATATCTCCGGGCGCACCGCCACGGTGACCGTCACCAATATCGGTGAGCGCGTGGGCAAACAGGTCGTGCAGGCCTATCTCTCCCGCGAGCACAGTGCGATCGAGCGCCCGCTGCGCTGGCTGGCGGCCTTCGAGACGGTCACCCTGGAACCGGGGGAGTCGCAACGGGTGGAACTGGCGTTGCCGCAGCGGGCCTTCGAGCACTGGACCGAGGACGGCTGGAAGGCCGAGCCGGGCGCGTTCACGCTGCAGGTCGGCACCTCGGTCATCGCGCTGCCGCTGATGGCGGAGGTCGTCGTCACCTGATGGATCGGCGCAGCTCGCGGCGATAATTCAGCACAACGGTAGCAACCTGGACGTGCGTCCAGTACGCTTCGCCGAACAGAACACCCACGGAACCAAGGAGCCACGGTGGCGGTTTCCCGGCGAACGATGCTGGCGGGCGGCACGGCCGCGGCGGTCGCGGCCGGTGTCGGGAGTGCGAATCCCGCTGCGGCGCAACCGCTCCGCCGCTCCGCGGACGGCGAGGACTATCTGGTCGGGTGCGGTCTGGCCGATGTCACCGGCGCGGTCGCCGGGCAGGGCATGATGGGTTACTCCGAACTCGACCAGGTCGCCACCGGGCTGCTCACGCGCTGCTGGGCGCGGGCCTACGTCATCGTCGATCGTGCCACCGGCGACCGGGTGGTGTTCGTCAACGCCGATGTCGCCTGCCTGTTCCAGTCCGTGCACCTGGCGGTGCTGCGGCGGCTCGCCGAGCGCTTCGGCGGGCTCTACACCGAGCGCAACGTCAACCTCAACGCCACCCACAACCACAACTCGTGCGGCGGCACCGCGCGGGAGTACGCGTATTCCCTTGCCGCCTACGGCTTTCAGCAGAACTCGCACGAGGCGGAGGTGGCCGGGATCGTCGCGGCGATCGTGGCCGCGCACGAGCGGCTGGCGCCCGGCACCGTGCTGCTCGGTCACGGCGAACTGCACGACGCCAGCGCCAACCGCTCGCGCGAGGCGTTCGAACTCAACCCCGCCGCGGACAAGGCCGAGTTCCCGGGCGGCATCGATCCGCGGGTCACGGTGCTGCGATTGCGGCAGGGCGGCAAGGACGTCGGCGCGATCACCTGGTTCGCCACCCACGGCACCTCGCTCACCGACAAGAACACGCTGATCTCCGTCGACAACAAGGGCTACGCCAGCTACCGCTGGGAACACGATGAGATGGGCGTGCGGCACCTCGACGGCGCACCCGCCTTCGTTGCCGCGTTCGCGCAGACCAACGCGGGGGACATGACCCCGAACCTGAACCTCACGCCGTGGCGCCCCAGCGGCCCCACCGACGACAACCGCGCCAACTGCGCGCTGATCGGGGAGCGCCAATACCTTTCGGGCCGTGCGGCTTTCGCCTCGGCACGGCCGATGACCACCGGTGGCGTGGACGCGGTGCTGCGCTATGTGGACATGGCCGACGTCGCGATCGACGGGGTCTACACGCCCGACGGTAAGCCGGCCCGCACCGCCCCGGCGATGATGGGCGCCGCGGCGGCGGCCACCAGTTCCGAGGACAACTGGAAGACGCAGCTGGCGTTCCTGAGCGAAGGCGACACCAACCCGATGGTCGCCGCGCTCGGCGGCATCGACGCCCCGATCGAGCAGTGGATGCGAGACGCGCAGGCGCCCAAGCTGATCGTGGCACCGCTCGGCGTGCTGCCGCCGCGCCCGTGGGTGCCCCAGGTGGTGCCGATCCAGATCATGCGAATCGGCGATCTGGTGCTGGCGTCCGGCCCGGCGGAGTACACGGTGGTGTCGGGGCTGCGGATCCGGCAGGTGGTCGCCCGCGCCCTGGCGGCGCCGGTGGACAACGTGCTGCTACAGGGCTACGCCAACGGGTACAGCGGCTACGTGACCACGCCCGAGGAGTATGTCTCGCAGCAGTACGAGGGCGGCGAGACGCTCTACGGCCGCTGGACGCTCCCGGCCTACATGCAGGAATTCGACCGGCTGGCCCGCGCGCTGGCCGCCCGGATCGACCCCGGCCGCGGCCCGGCTCCGCTGGACTGGTCCTCGGGCGCACAGCCCAACCTGCTTGCGGCGGTGGCGCCGGACGTGCCCGCAGCAGGTCATGGCTTCGGTGACGTGCTGGTCCAGCCGGAGCCGGAATATCATGCGGGGCATACGGTTTCGGTGGAGTTCGCGGGCGCCCACCCGAACAACGACTTCCATACCGGCGGAACGTATTTCGAGGTCCAGCGCGCCACGGGCGCGGACTGGGTGCGCGCGTACGACGATAACGACTGGTGTACCGAGCTGGAATGGTCCCGCCCGGACGGCCAGCCCGCCGCCTCCGTGATCGCGATCCGGTGGACCGTCCCGGAGGCGGCGGAGCTGGGACGCTACCGCATCCGGTATTTCGGCGACAGCCGCGACGGCGGCGGAGCGCTGGCGCGATTCACCGGCACCACAGCGGAATTCACGGTCGCCTGACCGCATCCGGACTGGAATCCAGGAGCCGTGTCAGGTGCGCGGCCATCGTCTGCCCGGCGGCGTGCAGCGGTTCGGCCGACCGCAGCGTGCGGCCGAGAACGAACGCGCCTTCCAGGGCGCTCAGCATCGCGAAGGTGAACTCGCGCGCGGACTCCGGCGCCAGCCCGCGCCGCACGAAATACTCGGTGCCCTGCGCGAGCCAGGACTCGATCACCTCGGCGGCCACCGCGCGCAGTTCCGGTTCGCTGTCGGCGACCTCGCCGGCGACCGTGCCGACCGGGCACATATTCATCCAGCCGGACGCCGCCATGTCGGCCGCCGCCGCGGCGAACGCCGCGGGCACCGCCACCCGCAGATCCTCGTGCGGGTCCATGAGTAGCGGCAGCAACTGGATGTAGGCCGCGCCGCTGGTACGCAGCGCCTCGGCGGCGATCTGCTGCTTGCCCTCGGGGAAGTGGTGATACAGCGACCCGATCGGCGCGCGGGCCGCCGCGGTGAGCTGTTTGACGCTGGTCGATCCGTAGCCCTGGCGCCGCATCAGTTCGGTCGCCGCGGTGAGGATGCGCGCCCGGGTGCTGGTTGACATCTGCTCGCCCATACCACCACACTAGAACACACGCTCTAGAGTGACTGTTCTAGCGGAAGGAATCGACCGTATGCCTGTCATCGAGGTTCCCGCGGGCCGCGTGCACTATCTCGAGCACGGCGAGGGGCCGCCGGTGGTGCTGCTGCACGGGCTGCTGATGAACCACACGGTCTGGGACGCCGTACTGGGCCTGCTGCCCACCGGATTCCGCTATATCCGCCCGGATCTGCCGCTGGGCTCGCATCCCGAGCCGATGCGCGCCGACGCCGATCTGTCCATGCGCGGGCTCAACGTCCTGATCGCGGATTTCCTTACGGCGCTGGACCTCCGGGACGTCACGCTGGTGCACACCGATTGGGGCGGCGGTCTGTTCCTCACCGCCTACGGGCTCGACGAGCGCGTGTCGCGGCTGATCGTCTTGCCGTGCGAGGCGTTCGGGAACTTCCCGCCGGGCCTGCCGGGGAAGATGGCGGTGGTCGCGCTGCGGGTTCCCGGTGCTTTGCCGATCGCCCTGCGGCAGTTGCGGATCGGCCGGTTGCGGCGTTCGCCGCTGTTGTTCGGCTGGATGGCCCGCCAGCCGATTTCGGACGAACTGGTGCGCGGGTGGACCGAGCCCGGTCTGCGGGACCGGCGGATCGGCCGGGACGTCCGCAAGTACGGCCGGTCGATGCCGGACGAGCGCGAGCTGATCGCGAATACCGAAGCGCTGCGCGACTTTCCGGGCGAGACCCTGGTGCTGTGGTCGTCGGCGGGGAAGGTGATGCCACGCGCACACGGCGCCCGGCTCGCCGAACTGCTGCCCCGCGGACGGCTGGTCGAGATCGACGACGCGTACGTATTGTCGATGCTCGACCAGCCGGCGGCCGTCGCCAAGGCGATGGCGGAGTTTCTCGTCGCTACTCAGTAATAGTGGCGGCGTCCACCCACCGGGCGACCGGCGCCGCCGAGCAGCACCAGGACGAGCCCGGCCACGGCGAGGATGACGCCGATGGTGACGAGGATGGGGAAGCCGAGCAGATACCCGGCGATGACGAGCAGTATTCCGGCGATGATCATGGTGATTCCGTTTCGGCTACGGCGTCAGCTCTGCGGCTGCGCCTGTCGGGTGGAGGTCTTCGATTGCGTGCCGGGGCGGCGCAGGAAGCGGTTCCAGGACCACGCCGGTCGCTGCCGCGCCGGAGCGCCCTCCGGTGGTGTCGCCGAATCGCTTCGGGCAGAAGCAATTTCACGACGAGAGCGACGCAACTCGCGGCGCACGGCGGCATTGCGGCGCGCGGTGGTCAGCGCGCCGGCCAGCACCAGCGTGAGCCCGAGCATGCCGACCGCGCCGACCGCGGCGCCGGCGGCGAACAGTTCGCCCTGTGAGCCGGTGAAATGCTGGTCGAAGACCGTGAAGTCGGTGGACAGCGGGTGCGCGCCGCCCAGATTGGCGGACACCGCCGCGACGCCGACCGCGACCGCGGCGATCAACACGATCAATCCGATGAGAACAATCATGGCAATCCCAAGGTTGTCGGATGGTATGGGCTCGCAATTCCCGGCGCGGCGCGGATCAAACGGTGAATGACCGGCGAGCACGGAGTTTGGGTCGCGTAGTCGCGGATACGCCGGGAACACAACCACATTCGATGTCGGGAGAAATCCATGAGCACCTACACTTTCGAACTGCCCGAGTTCGGCTCCGACGCCGAGGTCGCCGAGCGCACCCTGCGCGGCCTGGACACCGTCAGCCACGTCGACACCGATCCCGGATCCGAAACGCTCACCGTCACTTCGAGTCTCAGCTACAGCGAGATGCTCGGAGTGATCCGCGATTCCGGCATAGCCGCCCGGTAACAGGTGGGCCACCGCACGGAAACCGCCGTCGATTACGGTGAGCAGGTGCCGAGGAATCCACTGCCCGCCGTGGGGCGCGCCATCGCGCGTCGCCCATCGGTCATGCGCGCCGCCCCGGTCGTCATGCGCCTGGAGCGGCTGGTGCGCCGACTCAGCCGGGGCCGCCGTGGTGTCCTCGATCTCGCCGGCCTGCCGTCCGTGGAGTTGACCGTAACCGGACGCAAGACCGGGTTGCCGCGCACGGTGTCGCTGCTCTACGTGCCCGACGGCCCGGGCAACCTCCTACTGGTCGGTTCCAATTGGGGGCGGCCGGGGCATCCCGCCTGGTCGGCCAATCTCGATGCCGCCGACCATGCCGAAATACACAGTGGCGGCGAGCGTTTCAAGGTCCGGGTGCGCCGCCTCGCCGGACCGGAACGCGACAGTGCCTGGCGGCGCGCGGTCGCCTACTGGCCCGGCTACACCATGGAACAGCGGCTGGCCGGCGCGCGCGTCTTCCGTATCTACCAGCTGTCCCGCATCTGATCGGCAACCTTCGCCGACGCGGGATGCGCGAACCCATCGATCCGTGCCGCGGCGGGGGTATGATTACCGCTTGGCGTGGCGGGCCGGAGCGTCGGACCGGCCTCGCACCGCCTCCTATAGCCGCCGAGCATCGGAGTCGATCCCATGATTTCGGAACCCGCGCGCATCGGCCGTGTGGATTCGGGCGTAGTCGAGCGCGGGCCCACCGCGCTACGGATTGCAGTCGGCGGGCAACTACGCAGACTACGCGAGGAGCGCGGCATCACCCGCGAGGCGGCCGGGGAGCACATCCGCGGCTCACACGCCAAGATCAGCCGTCTGGAACTGGGCCGCACCGGTTTCAAGGAACGCGACGTCCGAGATCTGTTGACGCTGTACGGCGTCGGCGATGCCGCGGAGCGGGCGGCCTTCCTCGGCGTGGTCCGCAAGGCCAACGAGCCCGGCTGGTGGCAGCGCTTCGGTGATCTGCTGCCGCCCTGGTTCGAGACCTATCTCGGGCTCGAACACGCCGCGCACGCCATCCGGACCTTCGAGGGACAGCTGGTTCCGGGCCTACTCCAGACCGAGGATTACACCCGCGCCGTGATCGCCCTGGGCGACGCACAGGAGGACGCGCCGCGCCGCGTGGAGTTGCGCAGCCGCCGCCAGGAGGTGTTGGATCGCCCGTGCGGCCCGACCTTGTGGGCGGTGCTGGACGAGGCGGTGCTGCACCGCGCGATCGGCGGGCCCGAGGTGCTGCGCGGCCAGCTCGAGCACCTCGCGGAGATGTCGACCCGGAACAATGTGACCATTCAGGTGCTGCCCTACGCCGTCGGCGGGCACGCGGCCGCGGGCAGCTCGTTCACGATGCTGCGCTTCGCCGAGCCCGAACTCCCCGATGTCGTCTATCTCGAACAGCTCACCAGCGCACTGTATCTGGACCGGCCGCGCGATCTGGAGCTGTACCGGCAGGTCATGGACACGCTGAGCGTGCAGGCCGCGACGCCGGAGAAAACGCGAATGTTGTTGCTGGAGGCCGCCGCCCGGCTCTGAGGCGGCCTTGCGCGAGTGCTCGAGAATCACGTCCTAGGAGCGGGTGAGCACGGTGGACGATCCGGATCGGCGGATGGTGCGGCAGCGCACCCGAGCCCTGGCGGAACTGTCGGAGCTGCGAACGATGCTGGGACGGTTGCCGAGAGACGATCCCGGCTACCGCGAACTCGCCGTCCGTAAGGAGGTCGCGGCCGCCGAGGCCCTGAACCTCGGCATCGCGGAGGTGACAGTGCGGCGGATCGGCCTGTTCGACGATCTAGAGATGCGCCGAGTGCGCGGCGAGGCGGCCGAATTCCGAAGCTACGACGCGGATCTGGCGCAGGAGTACTAGCCGGACGCGCCGCTGACCGGCACCGCACCCCGCCGACAGGACGGGATGCGGAACCGGACGGAACTATCCGCGGCCGAACCTGGTCCGGCCCGACCCGGCCACCTCGGCGCCGCGGTCCTTGGCCCGATCCGCCAGCTCGGCGGCTTCGGCGGCGGCCAGCGCGGCCCGCAGCCGGGCGGCGGCGGTCACTTCGGCCCCGCGCTCGCGCGTCGTCCGCGCCAGCTTCTTCCCGCGCTTGCGCGTGCGGTCCTCGAGGTCGGCCCCGCGATGCTTGGCCCGCTCCGCTACTCGGCTACCCCGGTGCTGCGCGGTCTCCGCCGCGGCCGCCCCGCGCCGCTTACCGCGTTCGGCCCATTCACTACCGCGCTCCTCGGCGGTATCGACCAACGCGCTGCCGCGTTGCTTGGCAACCTCGGCCAGTTCAGCGCCCCGATGCTTCGCGCGTCCGGCCCAGTCCGTGCCGCGGTCTTCGGCAGTGTCGGCGAGAGCGCTGCCCCGCTGTTTCGCGACTTCGGCGAGTTCGGCGAGTTCGGCGCCGCGATGCTTGGCGCGTTCGGCCCAGTCCGTGCCGCGGTCTTCGGCAGTGTCGGCGAGAGCGCTGCCGCGTTGTTTGGCGACTTCGGCGAGTTCGGCGCCGCGATGCTTGGCGACCTCGGCGAGTTCCGCGCCGCGGTGCTTGGCGCGTTCGGCCCACTCGGCGCCGTGTTCCTTCGCCGGAACGGCCAATTCTGCGCCGCGCTGGCGGGCGACTTCGGCCAGTACCGCGCCGCGCGACTGCGCGACCTCGGCCCACTCCGCGCTCTTGTCGGCGGCCGTATGCGCCAGCTCGCGGCCGTGCACCGCCTGCTGCTGCAGGCGATCGCGCAGCGCCTCTCCCGAAGTGGGGCCGACGAACGGCAGCGCGGCGGCGGCCTGGCGAGCGGCCCGCCGGCCACGCCAGCCCAGCGACGGTTTGCCCGCCGTGTCGGCGGACGCGATGATCAGCCCGCCCAGCAGGCCGAGATCCTTCAGGAAGGCGACTCGCTTGGTGGCTCGGCGCTCCGGATCGGGTTCGTTCCAGAAGTCCTGTTCGGTGACGGTGGCGGGCACCACCGTGCACGCCAAAACCAGTGCCGACAGCCGGGGCAGCCGCCCCATCGCCAGCAGCACACCGGCGCCCACCTGGGCGGCGGCGTTGACACGCACGATCTGGCCCGGCTCGCTCGGCAGCTTTTCGGCCAGTTGCGGCGACAGGCTCTGCTGGCCACGCGTCACCAGAGACGCGGCGGCCTTCGCGCGCGGCTCCGGATGCCTCAGCGTGTCGATGCCATCGACGACGAAGTTGGCAGCCAGCAGCGGTCGGGCAAGACGGCGGATGATCATGAAGAAAACCCTTTCCCTCGACGGCTGTTCCGGCGATTCCCGCGGTGGGGTGGGTCAAACTCGGTCGACCGGATCCACGACGAGGATCGTAACCATCGGACCGGTCGGTCCGGCTTCGCCACGCGGGTCAGGGCACCACCGTGACGGGCCACCGCCCGGCCTTGACCAGCCGCACCGCGACCGACCCGATGAGCCGGTGCCCCGTTTTCTCCGAGGCCCCGACCACGACCGCGTCGGCCTTGAGTTCGTCGGCGGCCTCGGCCAGCCCGGTATACGGGTCGCCGCGCCGGGTGAGGAATTTCCACCGGACGGCGTAGACGTCGCGCACGCGCTCGGCGTGCTGCTGGATCTCGCGGGCCAGATCCTCGGCCATCTCCGCGGTCACCGCTTGCACATCGGCGCCGTAGGCGCCCGCCATCGCCATCCACGGCTGCACGTAAATCATTGCCAGCAGCGCGTTCTGGCGGCGGGCGAGCCCCGCGGCGTAGGCGGCGGCCCGCCAGGACGCGTCCGATCCGTCGATCCCGACGAGGATCACCTTGGGCCCGTCGGTGCCCAGTTCGAAGCCGGACGACGCGCTCGGCGCCCACTCCGGTGTAGTCTCCTCCGCCACGCTTCCGAGCGTAGTTCAGGCGTCCCGGGCGATCCCGGCGACTAGGGTCCCGGCCATGACCGAACCGTGGGGGCCGATCGCCGTGATGGGCGTTTCCGGCGCGGGCAAGTCGACGGTGGGGGAGCGGCTGGCCGCGGCGCTCGGGGCCGAGTACGCCGACGGCGACGACTTCCACCCGCCCGCGAATGTGGCGAAGATGGCCTCCGGCGTGCCGCTCGACGACGCCGATCGATGGCCCTGGCTCGACGCGGTCGCCGCGTGGCTGGCGGACCGGGCCGGGCAACCCGGCGGGGTGCTCAGTTGCTCTGCCCTCAAACGCGTCTACCGAGATCGCTTGCGCGCCAAGGTTCCCGCCCTGCGCTTCATCGAATTGGACGTCCCACGCGCGGTACTGGTACGCCGATTGACCACGCGCAGCAACCATTTCATGCGGGTACAGCTGCTGGACTCGCAACTGTCGACCCTGCAACCGTTGGCCCCCGACGAGCCGGGCGTCCGGATCGATGCCGAAGGCGATGTCGATCAGGTGGTCGAGCGAGCGCGGTCGGCATTGCGCACCCGGCGAGGTTGACAACCGGCGGTAACGACCGAATGCGGTGCGCCGCTGACCTTCTCGCCGATCGGTCAGTGCTCCAGGCGGCGCAGGAGATCGCGCAGTGTGCGCAGGTCGTCGGGGGACAGGGCGGCCAGAGAATCCGGTGCGGGGTCCGGGGTCGCGAGGGCGTCGGCGAGGACCGCCAGGCCGGATTCGGTGGCGGACACCAGCTTCGAGCGCCGGTCGGCCGGGTCGGTCTGGCGCATCACCAGGCCGCGTTCCTCGAGGTCGTTGATGGTGACGGTGGTCGCGGGGGCGTCCATGGTCGCCGCGCGGGCCAGGTCCTTGAGCGTCATCGGGCCCTGCCGCAGACGGCGCAGAATCCGAATCCGGCTGAACGGCATGCCCGTTCGCTCCACGACCGCCCGCTTCCACTGATCGCGAGTGTCCGTGACCAGGTGGGTGAGCAACCGCCAGACCTCGTCCGGGGTGGGCGCGGGTTCCGGTGGTGCGGTGTGGACTTCATCGGACACTGGCGGGGACCTTCTCCTCGAGCAACGGTGCGACCCGGTCGCGGGAGCGCTCCGCCCACCGGGTGTTGGCCGCCACGCCCAAGCCGATGATGCTCGCGGCCAGCGCGGCCACCACCCACCACAGGCTCGCGCCGGTCAACAGGCCACACAATGCCACACCGATGCTGACCCCGACCTGCCGGCTGGTGGACGCCACCGCCGCGGCGGCGCCCGCGCGATCGTTGGGCATCCCGCTCACCGCGGCGGTCGTGATGGGCGCGTTCACCAGGCCGAAGCCGATGCCGAAGACGGCGAACATGATGATCAGCTGCCAGATCGCGGTATCGGCGTGCAGGGTCGTGAGCAGCACGGCGGCCAGCGCCATGAACGTCCCGGCCACGAGCAGCGACGGGCGGGTCCCGTACCGGCCGACCAGCCGCCCGGACAGCGGGGAACAGATCAGCACGCCGAGTGCCATCGGCAGGTACAGCAGACCGGTGTGCACGGCCGAGAAGTGCCGTGTCCCTTGCAGATACAGCGAGGCGCTGAACAGGAACGCGCCCAGCCCGGCGAACGCGCACACCGCGGTCACGGTCGCCGAGGAGAACGGGACACTGCGGAAGAAACGCAGATCGATGAACGGCGACGGGTGTCGCGACTCGTGGAAGACGAACGCCGCCAACGCGATCGCGCTGACCACGAACACCAGCGGTTGCCGCTCGATGAGCCCGAACACGAGCGTGAACATCACCACGATCGCCAGCGCCTGGCCGATTCCGTCGATGCCGCGCACCGTCTTCGACTTCGACTCCGGCACGAAGATGGTCGTGAGTATCAGCGCGACCGCGCAGATGGGTAGGTTGATCCAGAACACCGACTGCCACCCGAGCGCGTCGATCAGCCCACCGCCGACCATCGGGCCGAGCGCGGTCGAGATGCCGACCACCGCACCCCAGACACCCACCGCCCGCGCCCGCTCGACGCGGCCGGTGAACACCGTCGTGATGATGGACATCGCCACCGGGTTCAGCATCGAACCGCCGAGGGCCTGCACGAACCGGGCCCCGATCAGGATCTCGATGCTCGGCGCCAGGCTGCACAGCAGCGATCCCACGGCGAAGGTGACCAGGCCGAGGCGGAACACGCGCTTGCGGCCGAAGCGGTCGGCGGCGGCCCCGGACAGCATGAGCAGGCTGGCGAGGGTGAGCGTGTAGACGTCGACGATCCATTGCAGCCGAGACAGCGGCGCGTCCATATCGGTGCGGATGGTGGGGATCGCGACGTTGACGATCGTCGCGTCCATGGACGAGATCAGCAGGCTCAGGCAGCACGTGACCAGGACGATCGTCTTCCGGCGCGCGGTCAGTCCCTCGATAGTTGTAGGCACACAATGATTGTGTATTCACAATTATTCTTCGGCAACCCGTCCGGGCTGTGGCCTGGCTCACCGCGACCGGTTGATCTCGCGCCGGGCGGGTAAGGCGGTCACAAGTGGCCCACAGAGGAAGGAGTCATCCCGTGGCACAACCCATCACCACGACCCTCGACCCCGAACAGCAGCGCATCGCCGGCGAGGCGCTCAACGGCGCCGTCGTCGACCTGATCGATCTGACACTGATCGCGAAACAGGCGCACTGGAACGTGATCGGGGAGCGTTTCCGCACCGTGCACCTGGCGCTCGACGAACTGGTCGACGACGCCCGCGACTTCACCGACAAGGCCGCCGAGCGAGCCACCGCGATCGGCGTGAGCCCGGACGGCCGGGCCCGCACCGTCGCCGACTCCTCCGGCGCGAAGGGATTCCCAGGCGGTTGGCAGCGCGACGTCGATGTCACCGACGCCGTCATCGGGAACCTCGCCGCCGTGGTACAGCGGATGCGCGGCCGCATCGAGGCGACCGAGAAGGCCGATCCGGTCACCCAGGATCTGTTCATCGAGATCACCGCGCGGCTCGAGCAGCTGCACTGGATGTGGGAGGCCCAGCAGGGCTGAGGCGCTTCGCGGCTCGGCCGCGCGCGTCGCGCGGGAGCGCGGTAGCGTGCCGACCATGACGACCGACCGCACTTCGGCGGCGCCCGGCGCGCCACCGCTCGCGACCGCGAGTGACGAAGAAGGCTACAAGCGCGGACTGAATCCGCGCACCATCCAGATGATCGCCATCGGCGGCGCGATCGGCACCGGTCTGTTCTACGGCGCGGGCGGCGCTATCGAACAGGCGGGGCCGGCACTGATCCTGTGCTATCTCGCCGCCGGTCTGGCGATCTTCGTGATCATGCGCGCCCTCGGCGAATTGCTGACCTACCGCCCGGTCTCGGGCAGCTTCGCCGAGTACGCCAACGAATTCCTGGGCCGCTTCGCCGGTTTCGTGACCGGCTGGACCTATTGGGCCGTGTGGGTGGCGACCTGCATGGCCGAAATTACCGTTGCCGGTAAATACGTGAAGTATTGGTTCGCGATCCCGGAATGGGTGACCGCGCTGGTCGTGCTCGGTGTGCTGTTCGCGGCGAACTTGATCTCGGTAAAGCTTTTCGGTGAGGGCGAGTTCTGGTTTTCCGCGATCAAGGTGACCGCCATCGTGGGCATGATCCTGATCGGCATCGGCGTACTCGTCTTCGGCTTCGGGCATACCGACCATTCCACGGTGACCAATCTCTGGTCGGCGGGCGGTGTCTTCCCGAACGGCGTCGATCAGGCCATGCTGGCATTGCAGATCGTGGTGTTCGCCTATGTCGGCGTGGAATTGGTGGGCGTGACCGCGGGCGAGGCCGCGGATCCGCGGCGCACGCTGCGCAAGGCGATCAATACGCTGCCGCTGCGCATCGGCCTGTTCTACGTCGGGGCGCTGATCATCATCATGTCGGTGGTGAGCTGGACCGAATTCCACAGCGGCCGTAGTCCGTTCGTCGAGGTGTTCGCGCAGATCGGCATTCCCGGCGCCGCGGGCCTGATCAACTTCGTGCTGCTGACGGCCGCGTTGTCCTCGTGCAATTCGGGGATCTACTCCACCGGCCGCATGCTGCGCAGCCTGTCGCTGCGCGAGGAGGCGCCGACCGCGCTGTCGGGGTTGAGCCGCCGCCAGGTGCCGTACGCGGGGATCGTGGTGTCGGCCGCGATGATGGTGATCGGCGTGGTCGTGAACGTGATCTCGCCGGACAAGGCGTTCAACTACATCACCTCGGTCAGCACCATGGGCATCATCTTCGTGTGGGGCATGATCCTGGTCTGTCACCTGCTCTATCGCGCCAAGGTCCGCCGCGGGGAACTCCCGGCCAGCGACTACCGGCTGCCCGGCGCCCCCGTGACCAGCGTGCTGGCCATGGCGTTCCTGGGGCTCGTGGTGGTGCTGCTTTTCTTCACCGACAGCGGGCGCACGGCGCTGGTCGTCGGT
The DNA here is from genome assembly GCF_044628355.1 of Nocardia sp. N2S4-5. NCBI lineage: Bacteria > Bacillati > Actinomycetota > Actinomycetes > Mycobacteriales > Nocardiaceae > Nocardia > Nocardia sp. N2S4-5. The sequence goes on from NZ_JBIUPM010000001.1 coordinate 287,228, forward strand.
CTGGTGTGGGCGGTCCTGGTGTGCGCCGGATACCCGCTCGTGAATCGCCTGGTGCGCCGCCGCGAAACCGTCGCGTCGGCCTGACTCGGTGCGACGGGTCCGCGCCAGTGCGGCCCGTCGCTACCGGTGGGCACCGGATCAACGGCCGATCGTGCTCGCGCCGATGCCCAGGAAGACGAGTGTCACCGTCATCAGGAACCACCCGGCGCCCTGCCAGATCGGCCAGGCCCGGTGTCGTTTCCACACCCGGTAGGTCTGCACGAACGCGCCGAGCGTCCCGAGCACCAGCACGATGCCGGGTGCGGCGATTATGGTTCCGCGCGCGGTGGTATCGCAGAAGGCCGTGTCCGCGTCGGCGCACGGTTCGCGGCGCGCGGCCCACTGCACGACGGCCACGCAGACCAGCGCCGTCACGACCAGGACGGTCGCCACATATCCGGCGGCCCGGCGGTACATCCCAGGGTCGTGCCACCGCTTCTCGACATCGTCGACCATCCGGAACCACCTCCTCACGCAGCGACTACCCGCTGAATCCACCCGTACCCCTCGGGTCTGTGTCGTCAGAACGATCCGCCGCCCGCGCGCAGTTGCTGGCCGGTGATCCAGGCGCCGTCGGGGGAGGCGAGGAAGCCGACCACGGCGGCGATGTCGGCGGGTTCGCCGATCCGCCGCAGCGGCGTCTGCGCGGCCAGTTGCGCGAGCCGGTCGTCGTCGACGTTGGCGAGCAGGGCGTCGGTGCGGGTGGCGCCGGGCAGGACACTGTTGACGGTGATGCCGCGCTCGCCGAGTTCGACGGCGGCGATGCGGACCAGCTGTTCGGTCGCCGCCTTGCTCGCCGAGTAGAGCGCGGCGCCGGGCCGCGCGGTGACCGTGGTGCCACTCGAGATCACGACCACCCGGCCCCCGTCGCGGAGTCGGCGGGCCGCCTCGCGCATCGCCAGGAACGTGCCGCGGGTGTTGACGGTGAACAGCAGATCGAAGTCCGCGTCGGGCGCGTCCGCGAGCGGTGCGAACCGCGCGATACCGGCATTGGCGACCAGGACGTCCAGCCCGCCGAAGTGCTGCTCCGCGGTGTCGAACAGCTGTCGGAGCTGCTCGGGGTCGGCCGCGTCGCCCGGCGCGGCCACCGCCCGGCCGCCCGCGGCGCGCACCTCGCTCACCACTTCGGCCGCGGCCGCGGCATTCTCGCGATAGTTGATCACGACGTCCGCGCCGTCCGCGGCGAGTCGCCGGGAAATGGCCCGGCCGATGCCACGCGAGCCCCCGGTCACCAGTGCGACTGTCATACACCCTCCGTAATAAGAGATCATGGATAGTCGAGATGCTCGACCAATTGGTCGATGATGTCAACTGTCGATGTACTACACTGACCGGCGTGAGCAGTGCGAGAACCGATCTGATGACGGCGGTGATGACACTGCATCGCGAGACCGCGGCGCTGTACGCCGAGATCGCGCGGCGGTTCGAACTCACCAGCCAGCAAACGCAGGTGCTCTGCCTGCTGGACCGGCATCATCCGTCGTTCGGCGAGCTGGCGACGCTGCTGGGCTGCGACAAGACCAACGTCACCGGCGTGGTCGACCGTTTGCAGCGGCGCGGTCTGCTGGCGCGCGAACCCGACGCGCAGGACCGTCGAATCACCCGGATCGTGCTCACCCCGGCCGGGACCGAGCTGCGCGGCGAGGTGCGAAAGGCATTGTCGGCGGCGATCGCGGAGCGCTTCCCCGCGCTGGTCGCCGCGGATCCGAACCGGTTCGCCCCCTTGGCCGACCTGTTGGGTGGGTGATTCCCCGGTCGAGTCACGGTTCCGGTCGATACGGGGCTATATGTATACGTATACTACGACGATGTTCGATCCCCTCAGTCTCATCGTGGGCGCCGGTCTGGTCGGTGTCGGCTGGGCCTGTGGTCGTCTCGGCGGGCGGCGGACCCGGGCGGAGCGCAAGCATTCCGTGCTCTGCGGTTGCGGTCACGACCTGGCCATGCACGACCGCGAGTCCGGCACCTGCCACGCCGAGACCTTCCGCAAGAACGGCTACGGCATGCGCGAGTGGGCCACTTGCACGTGCCGGCGCTATACCGGGCCGACCCCGCTCGAGGACGTGTTCGCCCCGCCGATCATGCCGCCCTCGTCCTGAACGCGGGCCAGCGCCGCCGCGATACCGTCGAGGACGACATCCAGGCCGAAGCGGAAGTCCTCGGCGGCGATGTCCCGGCCCGGCGCGGCGGGTTCCGGAAACGGCGCTGCGGCAAATAGTTTCGCGGCGTACGGGTAGCGGTCCGCGTCGACCAGCCGGGCGAGTGTGGCGCCGTACTCGAATTCGACCGCGGCCTGGTCGCGTTCGCCGCGTCCGGCGCGCATCTGCTGCTCCTGGAGGCAGGCCTGGCGGACATAGCCGTCCAGCGGCATCAGCAGCGCCAGCTTGGTGACCTCGGCCAGTGTCGTGCCGCGCAGCGCGCGCAACTGTACGTCGACCCAGCCGATCGAGTGGGGGCCGCGCGGCGGTCCGCTGAGCGGCACGTGCAGCAGCCAGCCGCGCCGGGCATAGCATTCGCGCAGGGCGAGCGCGCACTCGGTGAGCGCGGCCCGCCAGTGCCGGGGCGGATGATGGATGTCCGGGGGCGCGCCGACGGCCCGGTCCGCCATCAGCTCCAGTAGTCGATCCTTCGAGCCGACGTGGCGGTAGAGCGCCATCTTGGTGAAACCCAGTGCCCGCGCGACCTTTTCGAGCGTCACCGCGGCGAGCCCCTGCCGATCGGCCAGCTCGATCGCGGCCGCGACGACGGTCTCCACATCCAGCGTGGGCGGACGGCCCTGCCGGTGCGGAACGGGCAATCGCCACAGCCGCGCCAGCTCGGCGGGGACGGCCGCGGCGTCGGACTCGCTCGGTTCTTCACCTCCTGGCATGAATCCATCCTGGCACCGATCGTGTCCTCGAGATAGTATCCACCGGAAAGTATCTATTGGATATTAACTCTCGCGACTGTGGTCGCCGGGGAGGGAAAACATGCCCCACCAGCGCATTCACGATGTCGACGCGCTGCGCGGATTCGCGCTGCTCGGCATCTTCCTCGTCAATATCACGTTCATGGCCTCGGCCTATCCCGGCAATCTCGTCACCGATCCGGCCTACTCCGGCGTGCTGGACGACGCCGTGCGGATGGGACTCGAAGCGCTGGTGAGCATGAAGTTCTACCTGCTGTTCTCGTTCCTGTTCGGCTACAGCTTCACCCTGCAGATGGACGCCGCCGAACGGGCCGAGGCGGCCTTCGTGCCGCGCATGCTGCGTCGCATCGCCGGTCTGTTCGTGTTCGGGGTGCTGCACACCGTGTTCCTCTACGGCGGCGACATCCTCACCACCTACGCCGTGGCCTGCCTGTTCCTGTTGTGGCTGCGGGGTATTCGGGACCGGACGGCGCTGCGGACAGCGGGCTGGATCTATGCCGTCGTGCTGGTGTCCACCATCGCCGCCGGTCTGTTCGTCGACAGCGCGTCGTTCTTCCCGGCCGCCGAACAGGCCCGGGCCACCGCCGCCGAGCAGACCACGGCGATGCTGGGCGGCTGGGGCGACATCCTCGGTCAGCATCTGTCAGGCCTGAGTCTGCTGGTGGTGCAGGCACTCTCGTTGCAGGGCCCGACCGCGCTGGCGATGTTTCTGCTCGGCATGGTCGCCGGTCGGCGCGGACTACTGGCGCGCGTCCGCGGCGACGAGACGATGCTGCGCCGGATGCAGTGGGTCGGTTTCCCGCTCGGCCTGGCCGGTGGACTGGTCTACGCCTGGGGCGGCGGTCCGTCGAATACCCTTGCGGCAGCGGCGGGCATCGCCAGCGCGCCCCTGCTGTCCGCGGCGTACGTGGCGACGCTACTGCGGCTGATGCATCACCCCCGGACCGCCTGGCTGCGCGGCGCACTGGCACCGGCGGGCCGCATCGCCCTGACCAACTACCTGGCCCAATCCGTCGTCGGCCTGCTGTTGTTCACCGGAATCGGCTTGGGCGCAGCGGGTTCGGTCTCCCCGGCGGGCCTGGTCGCGATCGCCGTCACGGTCTTCTGCGCCCAACTGGCCCTGAGCGCCCTGTGGCTCCGCCGTTTCCGCTACGGCCCCGCCGAGTGGATCCTGCGCCGCATCACCCTCGGCCGTCCGTTCGCGCGCCGGGACACCGCTCCAGTGAGGGCGTGAGTCGGCCGGAAACCCATTGCCGCACGGCATATGGCCTGGTGCGGGGCGAAAGGGGCTGTGGTGTAGCGGTATTGGAGGGCCTTGTCAGTGGTGGAGTGTGGCGTCCGGATGCCGGCGGGGCCGTCGCCGGGTAGGTTGTCGACCATGCGTACCGAGGGAGATACGTGGGACATCAAGACCGGTGTCGGTTCGACGGCGCTGTTCGTGGCCGCCGCGCGCGCCCTGGCGGGTGACGAGCCGGGAGCCTTGGCGGAGGATCCCTTCGCCGAGGACTTCCTGCGTGCCGCGGGTGCCGAGTGGTCGGCGCTGCTCGACGGCGACGTGCCCGGACACCCGCTCACCGAGACCGAGTTCGGCAAGGATTTCCAGGAATTCCAGGCCGCCCGCACCAAATATTTCGACGACTACTCCCGTACGGCCGGCGCGGCGGGTATCCGGCAGGTCGTGATCGTGGCCGCGGGTCTGGACGCCCGCGCCTACCGGTTGCCCTGGCCCGACGGCACCGTGGTGTACGAACTGGACCGGCCGCCCGTGCTGGACTTCAAGCGCGAGGTGCTCGCGGGTAACGGCGACGAACCGCGGGCCGAGCGCCGCGAGGTCGCGGTGGACCTGCGCGACGATTGGCCACAGGCGCTGCGCGCCAACGGGTTCGACCCCTCGGCGCCCACCGCCTGGCTGGTCGAGGGACTGCTCGTCTATTTGCCCGCCGATGCGACGGAACAGCTGTTCGACACCATTCATTCGCTCAGCGCGCCCGGCAGCCGGGTCGCCGTCGAGCAGATGGACCCGCTGTCCGAGTCGGCCGCCGCCGCGTTCACCGAGCACTCCGACGAGACCGAGCAGGGCCGCAACGAGTGGATCCGGCTGATCTACAACGAGCAGCGCAGCGAGGCGGCCGGTTGGTTCGGTGCGCGCGGCTGGACCGCCGAGCGCGTCGACGTCCCGGATTACCTGCGCGCCAACGGACGTCCGGCGCCCGGTCTGCGGCCGGCCGACGGGCTGGTGTCGACTCTGGTCAGCCTGGTCACCGCCGTACGGTCCTGACCGCGCAGTCGGTCACGTCCCGATGACCGTGTTCATGATGGTGCCGGCGCTGGTGGCCAGCACACCGCCGATCAAGGCGCCGGCCACCATCTTCGGCGATTGCAGCGCGCCGCCGTTCCATTTCTCCCAGGCGAATCTGCCACCGGCATAAATGATCGCCGTGGTTCCAGACAGCAGCACGAACCAGGTGAAGTACCGGACCAGCTTCAAGATCTTGTCGGCGGCCGGCGGAGTCTCCGGCGTCGGGTTGGTTACCTGCGCCAGGATGAATTCGTGTGCGGCATGGACGATCATGATGAACTCGTTCCGCGCGACTACAGTCCTCTACTCCATGGTAGATACCCGGCCTGGGCCGGAATCCGCACGGAAGCGTTGCCCGCGCGCGGAATTGACGTTCAGCAGCCTTGACGCTACTCGTCGTCCAGGCCGGCGGAGAGGTATGCCGCCGCCGCGACCCACTGCCGGCACCCGACATGGCGATCGTGTGCGCGCAGAATCGTGCGGGCGCGGCGATAGGTGAGGTTGTGGGGTTCGTCGGCGCAGTCGTCGGAGAGATCGGCGCCCGCGGCGGAACTCCGGGTAGCGGAATGCTGCAACGTGTGAGTCATGGGATGCCTTCGGCCGTTCGCGGAGGGTAGAACTGGCGACGCTGGCGATGCTGGCGCGGGGCTCCCATACGATCCGGCGCGGTCCGGGCCATCCTCGTCGAGAGGAAGTCTATGCGGCTGCGACAGACAGATGCAAGTACATCTGCACAGTCGGATCTCTGTGTCGAGGGCCTTTCGTCCCCGGTCCGCATACCACGGGCCACTGGTCGCGCGAGCGCATTCCCGGTGATCGATTTCGGCCATAACCGACCGGTCGGAACAATGATTTCCGCAGTTCACCGCATATCCGCACCGGTCGACGGGTCAAGATCAAAGTCCTTGCCGCTCTTGCTGTTCGGGTCCGTCGCAAAGTCTCGATCGTCGGCAACTGGCGTGCTATCGTCTGAGTGTCGGTTTCAACTGTAAGAACATTTGCGCGAACATATGCAAACACCGACCCCGCGGCACCTGGCGGCGGAGTCAGCGACACCGAGCAGGGAGACAGCAATGACCGATACGACGGCGATGGGCGTTGGTCGCCCATCCGATCTGAGTTGGCGCAAGAGCACGTTCAGCAACCCGAGCGGAAACTGCGTCGAAGTGGCCGATCTCGCGAACGGTCTGGTCGCCGTTCGCAATTCCCGGGACCCCGAAGGCGCAGTTCTGGTCTATACGCGCCCGGAAATCGATGCGTTCCTGCGCGGCGCGAAGAGTGGGGAATTCGACGACCTGGCGAGCTGAGCGGTAACATTGGCAACCGGCGCGGTGCGGTCTGCGACGGGTTGGTTGTGACCTCACTGCCGATGATCGTCGAGCATCGGAGTAGGACTCATGATCGGTCAACCCGTCCGGATCGGCCACGCGGAATCGCTTGTCGCCGACCGTGGTCCGACCGCGCTGCGGATCGCGGTCGGTGGGCAGCTCCGCCGACTCCGCGAGGATGCCAATATCACCCGTGAGGCCGCGGGCGAGCATATTCGTGGCTCGCACGCCAAGATCAGCCGCCTGGAACTCGGGCGAACCGGGTTCAAGGAACGCGATATTCGGGATCTGCTGTCGCTCTACGGCGTCGACGATCCCGACCAGCGCGAGATGTTCCTCGAGCTGGTGCGCAACGCGAATCAGCCGGGCTGGTGGCATCGTTACAGCGACCTGCTGCCACCCTGGTTCGAGACCTACCTCGGCCTCGAACACGCGGCCAAGTCGATCAGAACCTTCGAGGGCCAACTGGTTCCGGGTCTGTTGCAGACCGAGGAGTACATGCGCGCGGTCGTCGCGCTCGGCCACGAGAACTCCGAGACGGCGCGGCGCGTGGAGTTGCGCAAGCGTCGCCAGCAGATCCTCGATCGGCGCGGCGGGCCCACCCTGTGGGCGGTGCTGGACGAGGCCGTCCTGCACCGGCCGATCGGCGGTAACGAGGTGCTGCGGGCGCAGATCGAGCATCTGATCGAGGTGTCGAACCGCCCGAACGTGACGATTCAGATCCTGCCGTACGCCGCCGGAGGCCATGCGGCGGCGGGTAGTTCGTTCACCATGCTCCGGTTCGCCGAGCCGGAATTGCCCGACATCATCTACATGGAGCAGCTGACCAGCGCCTTATATCTGGATCGGGCGCAGGACCTGGAACTCTATCGGCAGGTCATGGACCGGCTGAGCGTGCAGGCCGAGGCGCCGGCCCGGTCGCGCGTCGTGATGAAGGAAGCGGCCGCCTCGCTGTAGACGAGGCGGCTGTACCGTCACTGCCGGATGAAACTGGAAGCGATACGCCAGAACGCTTCCGGGTGCATCGAGTGGAAATCCCAATCGTTCACCTGTGCGTGCGCGGTTGCGACGATGCGGTCGATATCGAAGTCGTCACGCGTGGCCGCCCCGGTGGACTCGACCGCGTTGATGACGAATCGTGTCGCGGTTTCCCGCGAGTAGTTATGTTCCTCGGCCCGGCCTCTATCGATAAGTCCGAGTCGGCCGAGACCCATTGGCTGGTTCATTCGAGCCCCTGACGCCCGGCCGTGAGTTGAACCGATGGTGAGAATTGACCTCCGGTTCACCTGACGGCTCACTGGTAGTCCCCTGTACTGCCTTGCACGTCGAGTCTAAGTCGGTGTAGCGAGCATATGCAAGTACATCTGCAACATCGAATACGCACTCGCAGAGCGCATTTCGAGTGCTGAGTAGTTGCTATTCGTTGCCGCGTCATCAGTTGGATGGAAAATTCGCAACTTTGTGACGGAGTTTACCGGCCTGCTATACGCGAGCTGGATAGCGGCGATGACGCCCGGTGGGTCCGCGTGCGAGGTGGTCGTGCCGATCTTGGTGTCCGGTTCCAAGTATTTGCGGACCTACCCGGAACCCGCCCGCGGCCGGGCGAATTCACCGAATTTTCCCGGGGCGAGCCGCGCGTATCGACGACGATCCTGGGCAATCGCGAAGCGGGGGAACCCGTTTCGACACAAGGAGGTAGCATGCCAACGCTGCGACGAGCCCTGATCGCGGGAGTGTCGGTGCTGGCCGCCGGCTTCGGCGCCGCGGGAGCGGCGCACGCGGAAGCCGCGCTGGCGCAACCGGACCGAGATTTTCTGATCGCGGCGCATCAGAGTCATCTCACCGAGATCGCCGCGGGCGGGCGCGCCACCGCGATGTCGTCGTGCCCCGCCGTGCGGCAACTGGCGCCCGCCTTGGTCGCCGACCATATGCGACTCGACCAGATGGTGACCGCGACGGCCGCGCGCAACGGTGTGGCGCTCCCGGCGCTGCCGAATTCCGCTCAGACGCAATCGCTCGCGGACACCGCTCCGCGGACCGGCCGCGATTTCGACATCGCGTGGTTGCGGATGCAGGAGCAGGGCCATCTCGCCGCCTTGCAGAACGGACAGCAGGAACTGGCGGCGGGCGGGGCGCCGGACGTGCGCGGGGTGGCGGAGCAGGCCACGCCCCTCGTGGAAGAACACCTGACCGAGGTGCGGGCGGCGCTCGCGAAGTGCTGAGTCGACCCGACGACGCGGACCGCCGGAACCACCGGCGGTCCGTGTCTGTTCGAGCGGCGACGGGGCGAAAAGCGCTGTAGCGCAGCGTCAGTGGCCGCCGGGATCGCGCAGCTGGTCGCCCGCGCGGGCCCGGACGCGGCGGTGCTCCGCGGCGACCAGGGCGACGCCCGCGACCAGGCAGACCGCGGTGACCACCGCTCCCACCACGGCCCAGCCGCCGAAGCCGTAACCCGCGGCGGTGAGCGTGGCCGCCAGCGCGACGAGCCCGATGCCCAGCAGTGTCAGACCCGGCCAGTTGCGGGCGTCGGCGACCGACTCACCGGCACGGGAACGACTGGTGCGCTTGGTGTCGGGGGAGTAGCGGCGCCGGCGGCCGGATCCGGGCGCGTCGGAAAAGGTGGCACCGGTCGGTTCTTTCGGAATGTGGGACATCAGCGCTGTCCTTCCTGTGCGAGGGTGGTGCGGTCGCCGGCCAGGCCGGACAGCAGTCGATCCCAGCGGCGGACGAATTCATCGATTCCGAAATTGGCCTGTGCCCACTGCCGCGCGGATTTGCCGGTGATCTCGGCGAAGACCGGTTCGGCGAGGAACTGGCGGATCGCTTCGGCGAGGATGTCGGGATCGGTGGACACCACGCCGGCGTCCGCGGGAATGGCGGTGGCGGTCTCGGTGGTGCCGACGGCCACGATGGGCATGCCGAGGTACATCGCCTCGATCACCGACACGCCCAGCGAGGTCCAGCGCGCGGTGTGCGCGTACACGCGGTGCCGCCCCAATTCTCGGTGCAGCGCAGGCTGTTCCAGCTCGCCCAGGCCGCACACCCGGCCGGTCGGCTGGCCCACCGCCGCGCCCGCATCGTCGGTGCCGGCACCGAAGACGTCGACCGGCGCCGCGGCGGACAGCGGGCCGAGCAGATCGGTTCCGGCGATGCGCCGACGTCGTACCGGCTCGTTGACGATCGTGGCCACCCGCGCCAATTCCCCGGTGTACAGATGTCCGGGGTCGGGTACGCCGTGCGGGATCACCTCGGTCGGGCAGCGGCCGTTGTCCCACATCAGCCGATTGAAGTGGGTGATGTGCACCAAGGGGATGTCGGTGCGATCGGCGAGCGGGTGGCGGGAGAGCGCGGCGTGCTCGGCGGGTGTGTTGTGCTCGACGTAGACCGCGGGGATCTCGGTGCCCGGCGCCCGCCCGAGCCACTCCCGGGCCAGGTCGAACTCACCGGGGCGCTGGAGCACGACGACATCGACCTCGGCGGCGGCGAGATCCGCCGGCGCGACCTCGACCACGCGATCCGGCCACGCTCGCCCGCCGCGGCCCAGCGCCCATTCGCCCAGCGCCGGGTCCGTCGGCAGCAGGTAGCGGTGCGGACCTTGTACGAAGGAGGTCGTCCAAGGTCCGTGGACGTGCCAGACCAGCACGTTCAGCGGCGCTGCGGGTGGTTCGGCGGGAGCGCTCATATCGGCCGGGTGCCCGGCGACCGCGGGATGAAACCGTTCGGATGGTGTACGCGGGTGCAGGCCGGGTAGGCGGGGAACGAAGACGAGGTCCACTCGAGGCTAGGAGGTTCCGATGACCACCGCACGCGACCTCATGACGCCGGACGTGCAATGCGTCCGGTCCAGCGACACCGTAACCGAGGCGGCCCGCATGATGGCCGATCTGGATGTCGGTGCGCTGCCGATCTGCGGCGAGGACGGCCGGCTGAAGGGCATGCTGACCGACCGCGACATTGTGGTGAAGGTGATCGCCCGGCGCAAGGATCCGCTCGGGGTGGACGCCGGTGAACTCGCCGAGGGCACACCGATCGTGGTGCGCGCCGACGACGACGTGTCCACGGTGTGCGCGGTGATGGCCGAGCGCCAGGTGCGCCGCGTGCCGGTGCTTGACGGCGACCGCTTGGTGGGCATCGTCGCGCAGGCCGATGTGGCACGCGCACTGGACAATCCGGAAGCCGGGAAGGTCGTCGCGGCGGTGTCGGAGGAGTGACGCCGCACGGCGTCAGGACCGGGCGCCCGCGGCTTCGGTCGTGAACCGCGATGCGGGAGCCTCGTCGCCCGGAACGGTCAGTTCGTAGACCGCGAAGGCGGCGTGGATGACCGGCTGGGCGACATTGCGCACCCGGACGCCGCCCGGCGTGGTGCCGCTCTCGCACCCGGCGTGCGCGTGGCCGTGCAGCGCCAGGTCCACGCCGCCCTCGTCGATCGCCTCCCCGAGCAGATACGAGCCGAGGAACGGGTAGATCTCGCGCGGCTCGCCGTGCAGCGTGTCGCTGACGGGGGAGTAGTGCGTGAGCGCCACCGTCACATCGGTGTCGAGCCCGCGCAGTGCCACCCGCAGCGAATCGGCGAGATCGACAGTGTGCGAGGCGAATTCGCGCATGATGCGTTCGCCGAAGACGCTGGCGCACTTGCCCGCGAAGCCGCCGCCGAAGCCCTTGGTGCCCGCTACCCCCAGGGTGTGCCCGTCGATGGTGACGGTCGCGGCGGTGCCCTCGAGCACGCTGATGCCGTGCTCGGTGAGGAGCGTGCCGATCTCGCGCTGGGCATCGCTGTGATGGTCGTGGTTGCCGAGCACCGCGATCACCGGGACGCCCACATCCTGGAATTCCTCGGCGACGACCCGGGCCTCGTCGAGGGTGCCGTGCCGGGTGAGGTCACCGGCGAGCAGCAGCACGTCGGCGCAGCGGGGAAGTTCGTCCAGGGCCGGGCGAAGCAGCCCGGCCGAGTCCGTACCGAGATGGACGTCGCCTACCGCGGCTATGCGCATGGTGAACCTCCTGTGGCCGAAGAGTTTTCAGTCCAGCTGCTCGCGACCGGTCGGGGCCGCGTGACTGGTGACGCGAACATCGTTGTGCACCCGGAGTTTCGGGACGTGCTCGTGGACGACCTCCCGCAGGTGCTCGCGGCACTGTGCGCTGGCGACTTCTCCGCTGAGTACCACCACGTCGCCTCGAATCGTCACCTGCACACCGAGTTCCGCGGTGCGCGGGTCCTCGGCGAAGGCGCGGCGCAGGTTCGCCACCAGGTATTGCGGCAACATGTCACTGTCCGGATCGGTCATCATGTCTCCTTTGTTGCTGACGCCCAGGTCGTCCAGCAGGCCGAGGAATGCCCGCGCGTACGGTGACATCTCGGTCTCCTCTCGGACCCGCGGCCAGTCCACCTGCTCGCGCAGCCCGCGGGCGATGCGCAGCAGTCCGGTGAGATCCAGTCGGTGCGGATCGAGCACCATGAGCTTGTCGACCATCAAATCGGTGCCGCTGACCACGGGCGCCGCGGTGGGACCGATCCGCATCCAGGTCGTCCGGCCGAGCAGCGCGTCGTTGACGGGGCGGTAGTTGGGCCGGAAGATCAAGTCCACCAGGGTGTCTCCATCGTATGCCTTGGTCAGCCAGTCTTCGGCCGGATCGACCGTACGCAGGCCCGCCTCGGTGAGCGCCCGGCAGGCGCGGCCGACGTCGGGGGGCTTGACGAAGATGTCGACATCGTGGTCCGACGGCGGTCCGCCGCGGGCATACACGGCGCACCCGCCCGCGACCGCGAACGGGATCTCGGCTGCCAGCAGCGTGTTGACGACCCGGGTGAGGGTCCGCAACAGCTGCTCGATGGTCATGACCATGGTGGGGACCTACCCTGCGAGGTTCCGGCTAATCGTTGCCGCCGGTCGCCGGGTGCGTGGCCGGGCCCTCGAGCAGGGTGCCGTCGGCGGCGAAGCGGGAGCCGTGCAGCGGGCAGTCCCAGGTGTGCTCGGCGTCGTTCCAGGCGAGGATGCCGCCCAGGTGCGGGCAGACCGCCGAGATGCTGCGGGTCCGGCCGTCGACGGTACTGACCGCGGTGGGGGTGAGCCCGCGGCGCTCGACGCGGCCGGCGCCTTCCGGCGGCGGCCCCTGCTGGTCCTTCTTCGACGCCAGCGCGGTGGCCCAGCCGGCCGAAAGTTGTGCTCCCACAGCGCCGTTGTCGCGCAGCAGGGCGGGCAGCGCGGCCAGCTCACGCGGACTCCAGGTGGTGAACGCGTGCGCCCACGACGGGCGCTTGCCGACCACGTCGGCGGTGAGCACGTGCGCGGCCGCGACGGCGTTGGTCAGACCCCACTTGGCGTAACCGGTGGCGACCAGGATGCGATGGTTGCCGGGCAGGATGGGACCGGCGTAGGGCAGCTGGGCGCCGGCGCGGTAGTCCTGGGCCGACCAGCGGTACAGCGGTTCGGCGGAGGGGAACCAGGTGCGGGTCCAGTCGACCACGTCGTCGGCGTGCGCTCGGGCGGACCTGGTGCGGCCGACGGTGTGGCCGCTGCCGCCCACCAGCAGCAGGGTGCCCTCCGGCGTCGGCGCGTACCGCACCGAGCGGGTCGGGTCGTCGGCACTGAGGTACATACCGCGGGGTATCGGCTCCGAGACGCGGAACGCGGCGGCGTAGGAACGCTGTGCGGTGACGCGGGCGAAGAAGCCGCCGCGGTCGAGAATCGGTGTGCCGGTGGCCAGTACGACGGTGCCGGCGGCGACGTCGCCGTGGTCGGTGTGCAGGACGTGATCGGGGCCGGAATCCGAGGCTCGGCCTTGGACCCGGGTCTCCTCGAAGATCGGCACGCCGCGCGCGTCCAGGTCGGCGGCCAGCGCATCGATCACCTCGATGGCGTCGAGTTGGGCCTGGTCGTCCAGCCGCACCGCGCCGTGGTTCGGGAACGGCACGTCCAGGTCGGTCGTGAAGGTGGTCGGCAGCCCGGCCTTGCGGGTGAGGTCCAGTTCGGCGCGGATCAGGTCGGTGCCGTCGGGGGTCTGGACGTAGGTGTACGCGGGTTCGCGCTGCACGGCGATGCCGTGGTCCTCGCAGTAGCGCAGCAGCCAATGCTGGGCCTCGCGATTGGCGGTCAGGTAGTCGTGCAGCAAGGCGATGCCGTGCTTGCGGCCGATCGAACTCGCGCGCGTGCCTTGCAGCAGGCTGATCTTGCCGGTGGTGTTCCCGGTGGTCACCGCGCCGAGGCGGCGGGCCTCCAGCACCGCGGCCGACACGCCCTGCTCGGCCAGCAGCAGCGCGGTGGTCAGGCCGGTGAGGCCACCGCCGACCACGAGGACGTCGAAGCGGCGGCCCGGGGTGAGGGGTGGATGCGCCGGGGGACGGGTCTTGTGCAGCCAGATCGAAGTCATGCGTCCGGATAGCCGGGAGGTGCGGTCCGAAACGTCGCGGGCGGGTGGACCTGCGAATTGCCGATTGGCCGCCCGCGGTGCGGGTACGCGAACAATGCGACGCGGCCAGTCCTATCAGTGAAAGGGGCGATGATGCCGAAAACCGATCAGCGCGGCGCGCCCAAGGCCACCGAGTTGCCCAGCACGCTGCGCAAATCCGACGAACACGCACAGCGGATCTTTGCCGAGACGCATGATTCCGCGCTGCGCGAATACGGCAGCGAACAGCGGGCGCACCGGGTGGCGTACGCCGCCCTCGAGCATTCCTACGAGAAGGTCGGCGACCACTGGGAGGCGAAACAGCGCCGCGGCCCGTCCGACGAGCGCGCCGAGAGCGGCGGGCCGAACGCCTCCGGCCGCACGGCCGAGGGCGTGGACGCCAATGCCTCCAAGCAGCACCTGCTCGACATCGCCGGGCGGCTGGAGATCTCCGGCCGCTGGAAGATGACCAAGGACCAGCTGGTGGAGGCCATCGAGAGGTACAACCGCCGGGCGCGGTCCCGCGGTCGCGGAAAGCGAGCACCGGAGTGACCGCGGCCGGTGCCGCGGGCAGCGCACCGGCCGAACGGGATGGGACATGGAACTGGCAGGCGCGGCACGAAACACCCACACAGCGGCTGGATCGCAACTGGTCCACGCTCATTCAGGAGACCCGCGTCGTGCAGACCGGGGTGCAGCTGCTCACCGGCTTCTTGCTGACCCTGCCGTTCCAGTCCCGGTTCGAGGAATTGTTGTCGACGCCGATGCGGTGGCTGTACCTGGCCACCGTGGCGGCGTCGATCGCTGCGACGGTCTTTCTGGTGGCGCCGGTGTCGGCGCATCGCATCCTGTTCCGGCGGCATCGGCTGGAACGGGCGGTGACGGCGGCCCATCGGTTCGCGATCGCGGGCTTGGCGTTGCTCGGCCTGGCGTTGACGGGCGTCGCGGTGCTGATCTTCGACGTGGTGGCGGGACTGCCCGCGGGTACGGCGGCGGGATCGGCGTTCGCGCTGCTGTTCGTGGTCGTCTGGGTGGTGCATCCGTGGCAGCAGCGCAGGGGGACCGGTCCGTCCGATACGGAGAGCTGATCGTGGGATGAATCACGCTGGTGCGCAGCATGTTTCGTCCCGATGAGCCCGGGTAGGCCGAAAACGTCAGTGATACCGACATTCTGGAGGTGAATGTCATGTCCGAACACGACAAGGGTGGCGCTCAGGAAGGCATCGAGGGCGTCGTCGAGGGTGCCAAGGGCAAGGCCAAGGAGACCGCGGGCGCTCTGCTCGGCAACAACGAGCTGCGCGAGGAGGGCCGCTCCCAGCAGGATCGGGCCGACTCCCAGCGCGAGGCCGCCAAGCGCGAGGCGCAGGCGGAGAAGGAGCGCGCCAAGGCGGAGGCCGACGAGGAGCGCCAGCGCGCCTACCAGCGGGGTGACCGCTGACCCAGGCGTCTTCCGCCGCATACGACAGTTGCCCGGCCGACCGGCCGGGCAACTGTCCTGTTCGGGGGACCGAAAGACTGTGCCGCACCGTGGGATTCGAGAAGCCGGTCCCGGCTCAGGCGTGCTGTTGCAGATCACGTACCGGGGGAGTGCCGGAAACGGCTCCGGCCCAGACGAATTCGGCCGCGGACTCGACCGCGCGGCGCACGGCGTAGGCGAGGCCGTGACCGGTGTGCAGGGCCGTCGCGGCCGTGACGGCGAACATGTCGCCCGCGCCGTACGCGTCCGGGCTGCCGTGCACATACAGCTGTCGCGGCACCGGAATCGGGAAGTACGCGCGCGCACCGTGCCGGTAGAACACCGCGCCGTGCGCGCCGAGCGTCACCGCGACGGAACGAGATTCCCAGCGCCGCACCAGTTCCCGCGCCCGAATGCCGGAATCGAACGGGCCGGGGACCAGTGCCGCGGCATAGGAGCGGTCCGGCGTCGCCAGCGCCACGCCCGGAACCGGCGTGCTTCCGTACGGATGCGGGGCCCAGGCGATCGGGACCTGCCGGGCCCGCTGGGCGAGCAGGGCGCGAAGTTCCGGATGCGCGGTGACGCCGCGCCCGTGATCGGCAACCAGGATCGCCCCCGCCGAGCGCAGGGCGGCGCGGGCCGAACCGGGCAGCGGATCGGTGCCCGCACGCCCGCTGCCCGAAAGAACTCGCGCCACCGCTGCCGGCGCTCGCGCGCGCGGCGCGGACGACTCCGCGGCTCGGTCCGTGGCGGGGCCGTCGGGTGCGTGCGTCGGCGCGGACCCGCCGAGCGTGCGGACCCGCTGCCGCCGCACGGTGCTGCCGTGCAGCAACAGTTCGGTGACGCGGACCCGGCCGGCCAGCAGCCGCCGCAGTCGCTCGGCTCCCGCGTCGCCGCCGAACGCGCCCACCAGCACCACCTCGGGCGTCGCGGCCGCCGCGAGCAGGGCGGCGAGACCCGCGCCGCCGGGCCGGGTTCGGCGCGAGACGAAATCCACCACCGGCACCGCGGCGCCGGGTCCGGCGCGGTCGGCCCGGCCCGTGATGTCGATGTCGAGCAGGACGTCCCCGACCACCACCAGTGGTCCGGATCGGGTCATGGCCTACCTCCTTGACGAAACCGCAAGTGGCGCAACGGAAAACGGCTGTCACCCCGGCGCTCCGGACGAGATCGGCGGGGTTTCTCGCCGATCACGACGGCGCTCCTGTGCTCGGCATGCCCCCGGTACCCCGATCGAAACTGCCGGTGAATCGCCGGGTGTGAGAGGCGCGGACCCGGGTACGGCCCGAGTGGGAACCGATCCCCGAGACGAGGAGTGATCCGACCATGCCCACCGAGCAACAGGACGTCGTGGAACTGCTGAAGGCCCAGCACAACCAGATCAGGCAACTGATCGACCAGGTGCGCGCGGCCGACGGCGCGGGCAAACGGGAGCCGTTCGAGGACCTCGTGCGGTTGCTCGCGGTGCACGAGAGCGCCGAGGAGGAGGTCATCCATCCGGCGGCGCGCCGGGTGTACGTCGCCGACCACGTCGTGGAAAGCCGGCTGCGCGAGGAGGAGAAGGCCAAGCAGGCCCTCGCCGAACTGCACGACCTCGGGGTCGAGCACCGCGACTTCGACGCGAAGTTCGACGCCTTCGCCACGGCCGTCATCGATCATGCCGAGCACGAGGAGCGGGAGGAGTTCGAGCGGTTGCGCGAGGACTCGTCCGCGGCCGAGCGGGCGGGCCTGGCGACCGCCGTGCAGATGGCCGAGGCGACCGCGCCCACCCGGCCGCATCCGGCCGCGGGCTCGTCGGGGCCCGCCAACCTGCTGGCCGGCCCGCCGCTGGCGATCTTCGACCGCGTGCGCGACACCGTGCGCGACTGGGTGCGCAAGACCCGCGGCTGATCGGTCACGGGAACGGAGATGAGGAGTGGTGGTTGCGGTGGCGAACGCGAATGATCTCGAGGCCGTCGACGCGTGGTGGCGGGCGGCGAACTACCTGTCGGCCGGACAGCTGTATCTGCTGGACAATCCGCTCCTCACCGAGCCCCTGCGACCCGAGCACCTGAAGCGTCGCCTCCTCGGGCACTGGGGCACCGTGCCGGGGCTGACCCTGACCTACGCGCACCTGAACCGGCTGATCCTGCGGGACGACCGGTCGGTCCTGTTCGTCGCGGGCCCGGGGCACGGCGCGGCCGGACTGAACGCGGCCGCCTGGCTCGAGGGCAGCTACGGCGCCCGGCATCCGGGCGCGGCGCGCGACGCGGCGGGGATGCGCGAGCTGTTCCGGCAGTTCTCCTTCCCCGGCGGCGTGCCCAGCCATGCCTCGCCGCACCTGCCGGGCTCCATCCACGAGGGCGGTGAACTGGGCTATTCGCTGGCCCACGCGACCGGTGCGGTGCTGGACAATCCGGATCTCATCGCGGTCTGCGTGATCGGCGACGGCGAGGCCGAGACGGGCCCGCTGGCGACGAGCTGGAACGCCCCGGCCTTCCTGCATCCGACCCAGGACGGCGCGGTGCTGCCGATCCTGCATCTCAACGGATACAAGATCGCCAACCCGACCGTGCTCGGCCGGATGCGCCGCGACGACGTCACGGCGTTGCTGCGCGCGCACGGCTGGGCGCCGACCGTGGTGGCCGGCGACCATCCGGTCAAGGTGCACGAACAGTACGCGGCCGCGCTGGAGTCCGCCTTCGAGCGCATCGACGACATCCGTGCGGGCGCGCGCACCGAGCGGCCCGCGATCATCCTGGAGACGCCGAAGGGCTGGACGTGCCCGGCCCGGGTGAACGGGGTCGCGGTGGAGGGCACCGCGCGCTCACACCAGATCCCGCTGGACGCGGTGCACGACAATCCGTATCACCGTGCGCTGCTGGAGGAATGGCTGCGCTCGTACCATCCGGAGGAGCTGTTCGGCGCGGACGGCGCGCCGGTCGCGGCGGTGCGGAAGCTGTGCCCGGAAGGGGAACTGCGGATGAGCGCGAACCCGGTCGCGCACGCCCGCGACAGCGTGGACCTGCGGTTGCCCGACGTGGCCGCGCACACCGTGGACGTGGGCGCGCCCGCGACCCGGCATGCGGAGGCGACGAAGGTGCTGGGCCGGTACCTGCGCGACACCCTGACCGCCAATCCCCGCCGGATGCTGTTCTTCTCGCCCGACGAGCACGCCTCCAACCGCCTGGACGCGGTGCTCGAGGTGACCGGGCGGCGCTGGCAGCTCGAGCCCGGACCCGCCGACGAGCAGCTGGCGCCCGACGGCCGGGTGTTCGAGGTGCTGTCGGAGCACCTGTGCCAGGGCTGGCTGGAGGGATATCTGCTGACCGGCCGCCACGGGGTGTTCTCCACCTACGAGGCCTTCGCCCACATCGTCGACTCGATGGTGGTGCAGCATGCCAAATGGCTGCGCGAGGCCTCCCGATATCATTGGCGCACAACGATTCCCAGCCTCAACTACCTGGTGACCTCGCACGTGTGGCGCCAGGACCACAACGGCGCCTCGCATCAGGATCCCGGCTTCATCGACCATGTGCTGAGCAAGCGCCCGGAGGTGGGCAGGGTGTATCTGCCGCCCGACGCCAACTGCCTGCTGCACGTCTTCGACCACTGCCTGCGCGGGCGCGGCCGGGTCAATGTGGTGGTGGCGGGGAAACAGCCTGCGCTGCAATATCTTTCCGACGAACGCGCCGCCGAGCACGTGGCCCACGGCCTGGGCGTGTGGAATTGGGCGAGCACCGACGGCGCCGGTGAGCCGGACGCGGTGCTCGCCTGCGCCGGCGACGTGCCCACCCAGGAGGCCCTCGCCGCGGCCGCGCTGCTGCGAGAGCTGGTGCCGGACTTGGCCGTTCGATTCGTCAATGTGGTCGATCTGGCCCGGCTGTTCCCGCCGGACCGGCACCCGCACGGCATCCCCGATCGGCAGTACGCCGAGCTGTTCACCGCGACCCGGCCGGTGGTGTTCGCCTTCCACGGCTATCCCTGGCTGATCCACCAGCTCACCTATCGCCGGCCCGGGCACGACCAACTGCACGTGCACGGGTTCCACGACAACGGCACCACCACGACCCCGTTCCAGATGTGCGCGATGAACGGCATCGATCGCTATCAGCTGGCGCTGGCGGTGCTGGAGCAGGTGCCGCGGCTCGCCGACCGGCTCGGGCGCCTGCGTGAGCACCTGCTGCATCTGCTGCACGCCAATACCGTGCACGCCGAGCGCGTGGGCGCCGACCTGCCCGAGATCACCGACTGGGTCTGGCCCGGAGACCCGGATCACCATTGAAACCGGTTTCATACGCGTGTATATCTGCCTGAGAGAGCAAGATCAGTCGCCGTGGCGACCGGACCGGGCAGGATGACGCGGTGAGTGAATCGTACGGATACTTCGATGCCGAGGGCGCGACGTTCACGCCCCGGCCACTCGCGGCCAGTCAGTGGTCGGCGCAGCAGATCGTGGGCCCGGCGCTGTGCGGCCTGCTGGCCCGGTCGCTGGAGAACGAGTACAGCACCGACGGATTCGTGCCGGTTCGGCTGACCGTGGATCTGTTCAAGCCCGCCCGCATGCGTGCGCTGTCGGTGACGACCGCGTCGGTACGCGACGGCAAGCGCATTCGCGTGGCCGACGCGGTGGTGCAGCAGGACGGCGCACCGGCGGCGCGGGCGTCGCTGGTACTCCTGCAGCCCTCGCAGGAGCCGCCGGGCCGGATCTGGAAGCGGGACGGTCACCCCGCGCCGCCGCCGGTCGAGTTGGCGCCGCCCGCGAGCGGCCCGGCCGCGCCGCTGTGGCGCAGTGACGGGTCGAACGGCTGGTCGCGCACCTTTTCCGAACACGAGAACGCCAGCCGCAAGCGCAGCTGGCAGCGCCCGATGCCGGTGCTCGCCGGGGAGGCGCTCTCGCCGTTCGTGCTGGCGGCGATGGCCGCGGAACAGACCAGCATGGTGACCAACTGGTCCGACGCGGGCGTCGGCTTCATCAATACCGATCTAACCGTCGCGCTGTCGCGCCTGCCCTTGGGCGCCGAGGTCGGCCTGGAGGCCGACAACCACCTCAGCGAACAGGGGATCGCGGTCGGCGCCGCGACGCTGTTCGACCGGCACGGCGCGTTCGGCACCGCGCTGATCACCGCGGTCGCCAACGCGCAGCGGCAGATCACCGCCGGTCGCCTCGACGAGGTGATCGCGGCGAGCGGCGGCGGCGCGGTGGTGCGCTGACCGGGGGCCGATCGGTCAGATCGCCCGGCGGTACGCGGCCCAGCGCCGGGCGGCGTCGCGCAGGCCGTGGGTCCAGAAGTTGGGGTTGCGGGTAGCGGTGGCGGTCCATTCGGCGGCCAGCGCCGTCGCGAACGTTCGCAGATCGGACGCGCCGGCGCGATGCCAGGCCGGTACCCGGGCGGCCCAGCGCTCGGCGGCGGCCGGTTCGTGACCGGCGAAGATCAGCCAGACCATCCAGCATCCCGGGTCGATCCAGGACGCGCCGCGGGTGGCCCACGGCCAGTCGACCAGCCGGGCCCCGGCCTCGCCGACCAGCACATTGCTGTAATTCCAGTCGGTGTGCAGCAGCGTCACGCCGGCGAACCGGGCGCCCTCGCCGGGATCCTCGAGATAGGCGCCCCAGCGCACCTCGGCGTCCTTCAGTTCGAGGTCGGGGGACAGGGCAGGCGCCCCAGCGCGGCCATCGCCGCGGCGGTGGCCGCGAGGTCGCTGTCCACCCGGTAGTCGGCGAAATGCCCTGCGACATACTCGAATCCGAGCAGATCCCAGCCGCCGGCCGCGATCTGCCAGTGCAGCCGGGGTCCGATCGGGCCGACATGCGGGCCGAGCACGGCCTCGCGGTGCTGGGTCCACACCTCCGGGTCGTCGATGCGCATGCCCTTCACGAAGGTCCGCCCGGCGTCGGTCTCGATCACCGCGGCGAGATGGCTGCTGAACCCCGCGATGATCGACTCGGCGCGCCGGACCGGCCCCGTCAGCGCCTCCACCGCGGCCCGGGTGACCTCGGGTAGCTGTTCCCAACTGCGCCGCTGCGCCGAGAACTGCGCCCGATCGACTGTCACCACGAACATCTACCGCGAAACGGCCACGCTAGCAAGCGAACTCGAATACCGAGACGAAGCTGTTCGTGCAGGTGAGCGTGCATTGTGTAAGCGCACCGCCCGCCTCGGCGGGCGGGCGGGGGCGGCCCGCCGCACGGGGTGGTTTACGGCTCGGCGTGCGTGCAAATGCGGGAACGAGAACGATTGCTTCCGGACATCGCTCGATGGCTGGACGGATAACGGAATGGGATATGCCGCAAGGATATTCGTGAAAATCGGGTGAGGGCCGATCACGCCGGTGAGTGATTCGTCGCGCCGCGGCGGTGACAGCGCGCGCATAGCGTGGCAGACTGTATCCAGGTTGAGACTACAGCCGACCCTGGTTCGCACGCGGAGGCCGTTCGCGTGAGCCGGCGACAGACGGTCAGTAGGAACACCGGCTGTTCACCGGCCCGCTCGGGTCATGATCTTCACGTCGGACAGGGCAAGCCCATTGCACGGGAGGCTCTAGTTATGTCTGCGATTGCCGTTCTCCAACGTCAAACCGATGCGGCGAATCCGGATGGTGTCGGGCCGTCTCCGGCACACGTTCGCGATCAGCGGCGGCACTATACGGTCGTTCGCGTCGAGGGCGAGCTGGACGCCGCCGTGGCCGCGATGTTCGGCAAGTCCCTCGACCAAGCCGTCGGCTCCAGCACCCACGCGGTCGTCCTCGATCTGCGCCGCACCCGATTCCTGAGTATCCGATCGGCGCGGTCGCTGGCCGCCGCCAAGACCGCCGCCGCCCAGGCCGGTGTCGACCTGCGTCTCGTCTGTGGCCGCGAGGAGATCGAGCGCGTACTGGAGATCACCGGTACGCGCCCGCTGTTCCGCTTCTACGCCACCATGCAGTCCGCGCTGGAGACCTAGTCGGCGGAGTCTTACCGCGGGATCGAGCCGGGCTCGGTCCCGCGGATCCGCGGCGAGTGGGGCTCGCCGGGTTTCGGGGCGGGGGCTCGGGGTATGCGCGCAGTGAACGGCCTCCCGAGCAGAAAGGTTCGCCCGTGGATTCGCGATCCGAGTCGTCGGCGGCGGTGCGGATGACGGATCGTGGGGTGCTGCGGGGAGGCGGCACCGACGAAAAACCGGAGAACGACCGACCGGCGGTGTACGGCCGGGCCACGGCTGCCGATATCGTGCAGGCGAAGCCGACCGGCGCGCAGGTCCGTCATGCCGTGTACACGGCCGCGTTGCACACCGATCCGTATCCGACCTACATCCGGGAGGAATACGTCGGATCATGGACCTGAAGTCGAACGGTTGGCGCAACGGTCGGGGTCCGTGGGTCCCCGCCGGGTTCACCGGTTGGGAGGAGAGGCAAGTGTCGATGAGCGAATGGGTTTCGAGGTCCCCCGTGCAGACATCGAGTGTGGGTATCCGGGTGCCGGCCGACTTGAATCAGCTCACCATGTTGCGCGCGCTCGCGGAAACGGTGGCGCTGATCGCGGATTTCGCGCTGGACGAGGTGACCGACATCCGGGTCGCGCTGGACGAGATCGCCACCGCGTTGATCGCGGAGGCGGTACCCGACTCGGAGATCGACTGTGCGTTCGCCGCCGACGATGCCGCGATGGCGGTGCGGGTTTCCGGCCTCGCCGCGGTCGACGACGCGCTCGACGAGGACGGGTTCGGCTGGCACGTGCTACAGACCATCACCAATTCCATCACCGCGCGGACGGAATCATTCGATGCGGACGGCAACGGATATCCCGTCGTCGTCGAGTTCACCCGGGCGCGAGGTGAGGCCGATGGCGGATGAACGCGGACGGCGTCACCGCGGTGGTGACAGCTACGACAACATCGAACCGGAATTCCAGGCGCTGGCGGCGCTCGGAGAGCACGACGCGCAGCGGGAGGCATTGCGCGAGAAGATCATCGGGCTCTGCCTGCCGCTGGCCGACCACATCGCCCGGAAGTTCTCCGGGCGCGGCGAGAACTTCGACGATCTGCTGCAGGTGGCCCGGGTCGGGCTGGTCCAGGCGGTGGACCGCTTCGACGTGACGCGGGGCTCGTCGTTCCTGTCGTTCGCCGTGCCGACCATCATGGGCGAGGTCCGCCGGCATTTCCGCGACAACACCTGGGCGGTGCGGGTTCCCCGGCGCACCAAGGAGATCCAGCTGTCGATCGGCGGCGCCATCGATGATCTGGCGCAGCGGCTGGGCCGGCTGCCGAAGGCCCGGGAGATCGCCGCCGAACTCGAGGTGGACCTGGTGGAGGTCACGCAGGCCTTGATCGCGGGCAACGCCTACCAGCTGTCCTCGCTGGAGTCGGTCTCCGGTGACGACGGCGAGAACACGCCGCTGCCGCTGCGCGAGGTGCTCGGCGAGGCCGAGCCGCGCTACGACCGGGTCGAGGAGTTCATGGCCGTCAAGCCGCTGATCGCCGACCTGCCCGAACGCGAGCAGCAGGTCCTGCTCATGCGCTTCTTCGAGGCAAAGACCCAGACCCAGATAGCCGAAGCACTCGGCATCTCACAGATGCATGTCTCCCGCATTCTCTCCAAGACGCTGACCTGGCTGCGCGACGAGGCCCTGCGCGACTGACGGATTCGCGTCAGCGGGCGGTGGGACCGGGCGGGACAGGATCGTACGGCTCCGGCGGGCGTTCGAAGGTCGGGTTCGGGCCGGGCGGAGTGGGGTGCGGTACCGGACCGGGGAGCGGTGGCTGCGGGTCCGGACCCGCAGCTCGGGATTCGGCCGAGGCGGTTCGGGGTAAGGATCCGGCCGGGGTGGCTCCGGATACGGATTCGGCCGGGGCGGTTCGGGATTCGGGTTCGGCCGGGGTGGCTGGGGATCCGGCGGCTGCCCCGGCAGTGGTGCTACCGCCGTCGGTCGTGGGATCGGATCTTGTTGCGGTGGAAAGGTATTCGACACGGGACCCTGCGGCGGGGGATAGGGGCCGTCCGGTGCGCCGGGGTAGGGCGGGGGCGGTTCGGTGCTGGGCATCGGCCCCTGCGGACCCGGAACCGGGGCGGTGTCCGGGTCGGGCGGGTCGTGGCCGGGCAATGGTTCGGTCGGGCCGGGGCCTGGAAGCGGTTCGGGCGCACCGGAATTCGGAATCGGTCCCTGTGGCCCGAGCTCGGCGACCGGTTCCTGCGGGCCGTGGTCGGGGACCGGATCGCCGACGCCGGGATTCGGGAACGCGTCCGTGGCACCGGGGCCCGGCTGCGGGTCGGGCGGACCGGGGTCGGGTAGGGGGTCCGGCGTGCCCGGTTCCGGGATGGGGCCCGGTGGCTCGGGTACGGGGTCGGGTGGGGGTGTCTCGGGGTTCGGGGGCGAAAACGGGTCCGGGGGAACCGGATCCGTGGGAGTGGGGATCGTCAGTTCGGGGCGTGCGGAGAGTTCGGGGTCGTCGTCGGCGGGCGGCTCGGGATCGCGCCATTCCTCGGCGCGGCTGGAGCGATTGCCGCGGATCGTCCCCTCCAATTCGTGCGCCAGCTGTTCGTCTTGGCGCGGACCGTGCTTGCTGTTTCCCCTGTCCATCTCGTACCTCCTCAACCGTGTCGCAGCAATGCCCCGACACTGTCGGCCGGAGCCTCGTCGCGGCCGGTGACCACGATGTCGGCGCGGGCGGCGCGCGCGGCCGGCGGCAGGGCCTCGTCGGCCCGGCGCATCCGGCTGCGCTGTGGGCCGGTTACCCGGCGATCGCTCGCGCAATCATGCGCATTCGCGGCCCGGGAACCAGCGGGTTTGTGCCCGTGCTCGAGGGGTAGCCGGGGAGCGGAAAGGAGGACCGCATGGCGGAATCTGTCATCGACGACGGCCTGTGGGACGCGTTCCACACGGCGGTGAACATGTCGTCACGGGAACTGCGGGACTGGCTGTACACCGATGCGGCCGGCCCCGAGACCGAGCCGCCGCCGGACCGCGACGGCACGCCGCTGGGACAGCGGGTGCTGGCGATTCTCGGCAAGCGACGCACCGACCTCGACGCGCACGACGCCGCCGAGATGCGCGCCGTGGTCGACCGGGTGCGCGATGCCCGCGGCGACGAGCCGGAACCGGAGGCGGGTCGCCCGCGATGGCGGCACGAACTGATGTCGATCGGTCACGACCCCCTACGCACGGAGTGACAGGAGCCGCGCATGCCCGATTCCGAGGATCGCACGGACGCGGCGCGGTTCGACCCGGCACTGCCGGAGCCCGAGCCCGGCGACGGCTGCCGGGTCACCACCGAGCCCGCCGTGATCCGCTCCTGGGCCGAACACCGCGGCGCCCGCCCCGCGGTCGCGTCCGATCCGGGGCGGCCGGAGGGTCCCGAGCCGTTGCGAATCAATTTTCCCGGTTACCGCGAGGACGGTCTGCGCGAAGTCTCGTGGGACGAATGGTTCCGGCTGTTCGACGATCGGGAGCTGGCGTTCGTGTTCCGCGAACAGACCGCCGAGGGTGGTCCGAGTAGTTTCTACCGGCTCGACAGCCGCGCGAGCGAGCCGTGAACTGTGTTCGGTCCCAAGGACTTCGAGGGCCGTCTATGACAACGACCAGAGCCGGGCGCTCCCGTTCGCGGGCGTAGCGGCGCGGCCGTACTGTAAGCGCATGCGGCGCCGAAGGGCGCCGCCGGTGAACATCGTCGTTCCGAAACGTGCGCTCGCTGGTCAGCAACCCGCCAAAACTCCTGCCGGCGAGCGCCGACCGTCGCACCGTGCGGACGCGGCGAGCGGGAAACCCATGACTCCCTCCTGCTCCGACCCCAACGCGGCTGCCGAGCGGCGGCACGCCCACCGGACGGATACCGCTCATCATCCGTCCGGTGGGCACGTCTTCGGGCTCGTGCCCCGACGGACGGGGGTGCGGTGGGTCAGTGCCAGAGGCTGCGGCAGGGCAGGGGGCGCATGCCGGGCCGCACCTTCGTGTCTATCGTGACCGCCAATCCCGAGTGCACTGCGGCAGCGGCGAATTCCCAGGCCTCCGAGCGGGTGGCAGCGTATTCCAGCACCAGCTCGTCTCCGGGGTCCGGACCGTCGAAGTAGACGGTCACCCGTCGGGTGGGCGCCTCGGTGACGGTGTCGGGAGTGTACATAGCGGTGCTCCTTCTCATCCTTCTGCGCCGTTGCCGGTGCCGATGGATCAGGCAACGGCGCCGAGTTCGAAGGTACGTTCGTGTAACCGCCGCAAACAGATTTCCGCGCGAATTCGTCTCGCAACACAGCCTCATGTCGGCAACCGTTGTGATTTCTCAGGATCTGGGATCCGGTTGGGCATCTGTCACCGGGTTCGAATAGTGTTCTGCGCCATGGGGAAGTTCGCAGTCCGGCGCGCGATGGGTGCGTGCGCCGGTAGCCTGCTGTTGCTGATCGCCGGGGCGGGGGCCGCGGCCGGGACGCCGTTCTATCCGGCCTCCGACCCGGATCCGTTCTATGCCGCGCCGGAGGACGTGGCCGGGCACGAACCGGGTGATATCCTGGGCATCCGCGCATTGCCGCCGTTGCCGATCTTTCCGGACACCGACGTCTGGCTGATCAAATTCCGCTCGACGAATTCTCAGGACGAACCGATCGCGGCCACCACCACCGTGCTGTCGCCGCGCCACCGGGCCACCGACGGGCCGGTGCTGTCGTACCAGACCATCATCAACGGGCTGGGCACCGAATGCTCGGTCTCGCACACGCTCTACACCACCGATCCCGATCTGATGGTGCGCGAGGCGCCCGCCTACAACGTGGTGCTGCAGCGCGGCTGGACTATCGCGCTGCCCGACCACCTGGGGCCACAGTACGCCTACGGCGCAGCCAAATTGGGCGGGCAGATCACGCTGGACGGCATTCGCGCCGTGCAGCGGGTGCAGCAGTTGCGCGTCGAGCACAGCCCGGTGACGATGGCCGGGTACTCCGGCGGCGGCATGGCGACGGCCTGGGCGGCCGCGCTCGCGCCGAAGTACGCGCCGGAGTTGAAGATCGCGGGCGCCGCCGCCGGCGGGGTGCCGATGAATCTGGTGAAGATGCTCGAGGGCCTCGGCTACGGCGCGCATCCGGTCTTCGGGCTGGCCTTCGCCGCCGGTGTCGGGCTGGAACGCGAGTACCCCGACCGCTTCCCGATCTCCGAGCAGCTCAACGACCAGGGCGTGCGGCTCGGGCAGCAGGTCGCCAACGGCTGCACCAACACTCTGCTCACCGCCGGGGCCGGGCGCGGCGCGCTGGACTTCGCGAAGACCACCAAGATGACCGAGGACCCCGAGGCCCGCAAGGTCATCGAGGAGAACAGCCTCGAGCTCTACACCGACAGTGTGCCGAATATGCCGGTGCTCGAATGGCATTCGCCGATCGACGGCCTGGTGCCGGTGGATTCCATCGTCAACACCGACCGGCGCTGGTGCGCGGCCGGGGTCCGGTTGCAGGCCGAGGCGATTCCGGTACCCGACCACCTGACCGCCGCCGTGCTCGGCCTCCCGCAGGTGCTGACCTGGCTGGATGCGCGGGCGCGCGGAGAGGCCGCGCCGAGCAACTGCTGAGTGCGGGTCAGATCGCCGCGACCGCCGCGGCGATCGCCGTGCCGCCCGAGACGAGTTCCAAGGTCTTGCCCGCGGTGTTCGGGGCGGCCAGCAGTTCGGCGATGACGGCGGCGACGTCGGCGCGGGGGACCGCGCCGTAGTCGCCGGGCGGTTCGACCAGACGGACCTCGCCGGTCGCGGGCTCGTCGGTGAGGCGGCCGGGCCGCAGGACGGTCCAGTCCAGGCCGCGGGCGCGCAGGTCGTCCTCGGCCTGGGTCTTGGCGTCGATGTAGGCCGCCCACACCGCATCCCGATCCGGAGCCGGGGGCTTGCCCGCGCCCATGGTGGAGATCTGCACGAACCGGGTGGCCTTCGCCTGCTCCGCGGCCGTGGCCAGGAGGACCGATCCGTCGCGGTCGACGGTGTACTTGCGCTCCGCGGTGCTGCCCGGCCCGGCCCCGGCGGCGAAGACCGCGGCGTCGGCCCCGGCCAGCACGGCCGCGACCGCGTCGGCGGTGGAGTTCTCCAGGTCCAGTACGACCGGCTCCGCGCCGGTGGCCGCCACCTCCTCGGCGTGCGCGGGATTGCGTATGAGGCTCGCGACCTCGTCGCCGCGCCGCGTGAGCAGCCCGGCCAGCAGCAGCGCGATCTTGCCGTGCCCGCCCGCGATAACGATGCGCATGGCTCTCCGTTCCGTCGATGTCGAGGGTCCGCAGCCCGGTGAGCTGCGGCGATCGCAACGCACCGCCATCCTACGGACCGAACGGGCGTCCGGCCGGGGCCGCGGGCTCATGGGCGGCCGACTCCGTTGTTCGGGCGTGACCGCCACGGCGGCGCGGCGCGCGCGGCGTGTCGGCGGGTCTCGAACCGGACTCGCGATGCGCACGAACGAATAAATCACGGCTCCAAGCGATTCCGCGCCGCTACCCTCGAAGAACTCGACCAGGCGGGCCCGGTGTCATGGGACCGGGCCCGCACGGCGGAGGTCGGGTTTTGCGACCTCACATGGGGGTGAGTCATGCGTGGCTGGCGCGTCTTCGTCACTACGGTGCTGATCGTCTGCGGGCCCACTGCGGTCCTCGCGCAGGCGCAGCCGCCGCTGCCGCTTCCGGCGCTGCCCGGCACCCCGGCGCCACCGGGTCTGCCCGGGCCGCCGCAGATTTCGCTGCCCGCCGGGCTGGACGTGCCGGATCTGCAGCAATGGCTCAACGCGGTGGTGCCGCCACCGCCGATCGTCACGCCCCCGCCTCCTCCGCAGGAAGAGGCGGCCGGCGGCGCCGGGCTGTCCCCGGACCTCGTAGGGCTGCAGGACGCCGTGATGCCGAAGCCGGCGGGTGATCCGCTGTTCGATGCCTGGCCGCCGAACCTGGAGACCTTCGCGCCCGGTGATCTGATCGAGGTGCGGGACGTGACCGCGGTGGCGGGGCCGATGCTGCTGGTTCCGGTCCGGCAGGTGCTGCAACTGAAGTTCCGCACCACCGACGCCCACGACGCGCCCTCCTTCGCGACCGCGACGCTGGTCATCCCGGTGGGCCCGGCGGCCGGCAGCCGCCCGGTGCTGGTGAACAATCTGCCCATCGACGCGCTCGGCCGCAAATGCACACCGAGTTACGCGCTGGCGCACGGCTTTTCCCTGGACAACGGCTCCACCGACTACATTCCCCCGACCACCCAGCTGGCGGTGCTGCGCGGCTACGCTGTACTGATCCCCGACCACGAGGGCCCGCGAATGGCCTACGCCGAGCCGTATGTGGCCGGGCACGCGGTGCTGGACTCCGTGCGCGTCGCGCGCAGCCTGCCGCCGGGCGAGTTCGCGGGCAGCCGTTACGTCATGCACGGCTACTCCGGCGGCGCCATCGCGACCCGTGGCGCGGTCGCGCTGATCGACTCCTACGCACCCGAACTCGCACCCGTGATCGTGGGTGCCGCGCTCGGCGGCGTGCCGGTCGATTACGAACTGCTGGGCCGCAGCATGAACGCCAATCTCGCCTCGGGCATCTTCCTGGCCGCCGCCTTCGGTGTCGCCCGGGAACGGCCGGAGATGCTGGCGCGCATGAACAATCTCGCGCGCTGGGCCGCGATCTCCCCACTGAAGGACACCTGCGCGGGCGTGTTCGCGTTGCCGGGCGTGCTGATGCTGCCCATCGACCTGGCCTCCGAGATCCCCGACCCGCTGCACAGCGACATCGCCACCGAGATCTATGACGTCACTCGCATGCAGGACATGAAATCGGCCGTGCCGCTGTACATCTACAACGGCGAGCAGGAATGGTGGATCCCCGCCGAGGGCGCCCGCACCCTGTTCCGCGAGCAGTGTCACCTGGGCGTGCCCGCGGTATACCGCAGCGTGCTCGGCGAACACATCATCGCCGCCGGGGTGGGTTACCCGGACGCGATGAACTGGGTGGATCAGCGATTACGGGGAGTTTCGGCACCGAACGAGTGCTGAAATTCCGGGCCCTTTCCCGGCGTCAATTTGTGTGCCGCCCCTAGGCGTACGACCCGGCCTTCATGAATTGTCATCGGATTCAAGCCGATTCGCCGGAGCGCGGTTTCGTGGCCGTACCGTGATATGAGTGCGGCGCCGGTGTTTGCGCGGTCGGCGCCGCGCCTGGCATCGGCGCGCCGCACCCGGACAGGAAGGAGGGCGCCGGTTCGGTAGCCGGGCCAGCCATCGTCGGGCGGTTGCCCCGAAAGACAGGACCGCCCGCCGGCGCACCGCCGCACCGCGGCATGTGGACTACCAACCCCCTCCGTTGCACGGTGCGAGTGCGCAGCAGTGGATCGATCCGCCGGGCGCGACCTCACCCCTGGCGCCCGGCGGGTACACGCCGCGGTCACGACATTTCTGGAGCGACCCGATGACATCTTCCGCACCGGTCCTGAGCCCCCCGCCCAGCCGCACCGTCGCGTCCCCCGAGCCGCCCACCGACGCCGCACCGCCGGGCCTGCTGGCGACGAAGCTGGCCGAACACTTACGCGCCCGCCCGAAATCCGGCCCCGACACCGCGGGACTGACCGCCGGTGTGCGCGACTGCCTGGTCCTGACGCTGCGCGCGCTGTCCGACCCCGGCCCGCGCGAGGCCGCGCAGCTGGCGGAGCTGGTCGGCCGCGCCGCCGAATGGGCCCGCGAGGGCATCGACCTGGACACCGTACTGCGGACCTACCACGAGACGGTCCGCCGCGGTTTCGAGCAGGTCGCCGCCGAACAGCGGTGCGGCCCAGCCGAATTGCTGGCCGGTACCGAGGAAATGCTGCGCCTGCTGGAGACCGTCACCGTCGCCACCTCCTCGGCGTACCTGGACGAACACCGGCTGGCGGCCCGCCATCACCAAACGGCCGCACAGACTCTGGTGACGGCCCTGCTCAGCGGCCACGGCCGCGAGGCGCTGGCGCGCCGCACGGGCATCACCGTGGCGGGCACGTATCAGGTGGTGGCACTGGCGATTCCGCCGCATCCCGGCGAGCGCGACCCGCGGCTGAACACCGAGGGCGTGGCCCGGCGCAAGCTGCGGCGGTTGCAGAGCGCCCTGGCGCCGGTACTCGGCTCGCGGGCGTTGTCGCTGCTGTCGGTGGACGGCGGCACCATCCTGGTTCCGGTGGAGGATCCCACGGCGCTCAACGGCGGGCTCGCGATGACCGCCGACACCCTCGACGTGCTCTCCGCGGCGGCCTCGGTGCCGCTGACCGCGACGGTCGTCACCGGCGCCACCGAGGACATCCCCGAACTGGCCGAGCAGGCCCGGGAACTGCTGGAACTGGTACGCGCACTGGGCCGTTCGCCCGGCCTGTACCGGATGGTCGACGTGGCCGTGGAGTACCAGATGACCCGGCCGGGCCCCGCGCGCGAACATCTCGCCGCGGTGCTCGACCCGCTGACGCCGCACCCGGAGCTGGTGGAGACACTGCGCGCGTTCCTGCGCAGCGGGCTGGACCGCCGCGCCACCGCCGGGCAGCTGCACATCCATCCCAACAGCGTCTCGCACCGCCTCCGTCGCATCGAACGTCTCGCCGGCCTGAACCTCTCGCACCCGGACAGCATCTCGCGCGCCAGCCTGGCGCTACTGGCCTTCGAACTCGCGGAGGTCTGAGGCGCGGGCGGCCTTCGAACCCGCCGAATCCCGGGCGTCTCCTGGCCGGGGCGTGGGCCGTTATCGTCGTCGGAAGCCCCCGGCCCGGACCCGTCCGGGCTGGGGGCCTCGGCTGATCCCGGGCCGGGAAAGATTCCGGCGGGTTATTCCGTGGGCCCGAACCGTTCGAGCAGTAGGGGCGGGAGTGCGTCGGGCGTGACCGTTCCCACCACCGGCACCCCGGCGTCGGCGAATATCGCTGTCGCGCGCGGCATGTGGTCGGCGGAGGTGACCAGTACGGCGTCGCCGGTGCCCAGTCCGCGCATGAGTTCCGCCGAGTTGGCGGCGTTCGCGCGGGTGTCGGTCGCGGCGGGCTCGATGTGGACGCGGTCGGCCGCGATGCCGCGGTCCACGAGCCAGCGGGCCATGGCGTCGGCCTCGGTGACACCGCCGCGCGGATTGCCGCCGGTCACGATGACCGGTGACTGCGGCGAGACCACGGCCTGCACGAAACCGGCCTCCAGGCGGCCGATCAGCTCGGGCCGCATCCGCCCGTCCGGTTCCAGCCCATACCCCAGCACCACGATGGCGGTACCGGGCCCGTGCGGGAGCGGCAGGGGCGTGCCGGGTTCGACGCCGCCCAGCGAGCCGATCACCGCGGCGACGGTGTCGACGATCGGATCGGCCGGGGCGGCAGGCGCGTTCAGCAATATTCCCGCGGCAAGGGCGGCACCGGCCAACAGGCGGGTACCGGATCGCAACAGTGGGATCGTGGTGTGGGGCATCGGATCTCCCGGAGAGAACCGCCGGCGTCGGCGGAGCGAAATACTACGGAGATGATGCACCCGGTCACTGTGATCGGATCGTGATAAGTTGCAGCGCTGGACAACTCACGGCGCCGATGCGCGCTCATTGTGAATGCGACAGCCCATTGCCGATGTGACGCCGTGCCGCCGCGGATTTCCCTGGTCGTGAACTTTCACTGCGTCCCTGCGCGCCTCTCGTGAGATTTCGAAGACCGTGCTGTAGTTCGTATCCGGCGCCGTTCCGCCGACCTAGCGTTTGAGCGCAGTTCCGGGTCGGCCGAAATCACCACGCGGCACCGGAACTGGAGAACGCTGTGGTTCTGCAGGAAGGCATGGAATGAGACGAAGTACCCGCCGCAGGCCGTTGAGTGCCGCGGTACTCGTAGGAGTCTCGCTGCTCGCAATGGGCTTCGGGGGTGTCGGCGCCAGCGCCGATCCCGCGCCGGTGTCCGGTGAGCAGCAGTTGGCCGATGTGATCGGGCAGGGTTTGAAGGATCCGGCGGCGCGTCCGATCGCTGATACGGGTAGCGCGGGTAGTTCCGGGTCCGCGTGCACGTCGGGTAGTGGGGCGGGGTCGGGGAATGGGTCGGGTGATTGTTATGGGGGTTCGGGGTCGAGTTCGGGGTCCTCGGGTGGGCATTCGTCGGACACGGTGGGGTACGGGCCGGCGTCGTCGGCGTTCCTGGCGGCGTTCGGGTACGGGTTGCTGAATCCGAATGTGGCGCCGCCGGGCAGTAACGACTGGAACTGTAAGCCGACCGCGGCCCATCCCGAGCCGGTGGTGTTGATCCATGGGACGTGGGAGAACGCGTACGACAACTTCGCGTTCGTGTCCCAGCCGATCCATGATGCGGGTCATTGTGTGTTCACGTTCAACTACGGTCAGTCGAATCTGGTCGAGGGTGGCGGGCTGGGGTCGGTGCTGCCGGGGGCGAACGGGACGGGGTTGATCCAGGACTCGGCCAAGCAGATCGCGGTGTTCGTGGATCGGGTGCTGGCGGCGACGGGGGCGCAGAAGGTGAACATCGTCGGGCATTCGCAGGGTGGGGCGGTGTCGCGGCAGTATCTGAAGTTCGAGGGTGGGGCGTCGAAGGTGGATCATCTGCTGACCTTCGGTGCCACCAATCACGGCACCACGCTGGATGGGATCGGTGCGCTGGGGCGGGCGATCAACAATTTCGGGATCGATGTGCTGGGTCTGGTGGAGATCTTCGTGGGGCATTCGGGGATTCAGCAGACGGTGGGTTCGGATTTCGTCAACGCGTTGAATGCGGGTGGTGACACGGTGCCGGGGGTGGATTACACGGTGGTCGGTACCCGCTACGACGAGGTGACCACTCCGTATGATCTGACGTTCCTCACCGCGGGTCCGGGTGCGACGGTGCGTAACATCACCCTGCAGGACGGGTGTGAGCAGGACCTGTCGGACCATTTGACGTTGATGTACTCCCCGCGGGTGCTCTCGATCATCCTCAACACCCTCGACCCGTCACAACCACTGGTCTGCAC
Source organism: Nocardia sp. N2S4-5 (assembly GCF_044628355.1). Classification (NCBI taxonomy): domain Bacteria; kingdom Bacillati; phylum Actinomycetota; class Actinomycetes; order Mycobacteriales; family Nocardiaceae; genus Nocardia; species Nocardia sp. N2S4-5. The sequence goes on from NZ_JBIUPM010000001.1 coordinate 321,508, forward strand.
CTTCAACCCGTGGCTGATCGGCGGCGGCGGCAAGCTCTGACCATCCGACCGGTGCTCGGCGGGACGCGAATTCCCTGATACCCCAACGCGTCCCGCCGCGCATCGCCCGCCGTCACGTCTGCGCGGGATGGGCTCGCCGGCCCACTCCGTTATCCCGTGCGCGACGGTCACGGACGGCGGCAACCGGCCCGCCGGGCGGTGCACCAACCCACACCGCCCGGCGGGCACCGGCCTGTCCGGCCGCTGAACCACCAGAACAGGAGACTCCCAGATGATCCGGAAACTACTGCGGGGCAGCGTGATTCCCGCTGTCGCCGTCGCGGTCGGCGCCCTGCTGGGGGCGGCGCCGGCCGCGGCGGAGGCCCCGGACGGGTCGGCGGTCACCGGATCGTGGCCGGTCGACGGGCGCACTGTGCAGCTGCGCGTGCACTCGGCGGCGATGAACACCGACTTCATGGTGAATGTGCAGCGCCCGGCCGACGCCGAGGCGCCCGCGCCGGTGCTGTATCTGCTCAACGGCGGTGGGGGCGGCCAGGATACGGCCACCTGGCAGCGCAACACCGACGTGCTGAAGTTCCTCGCGGACAAGCAGACCTACGTCGTGCAACCGGTAGGCGGCAAGTGGAGCTACTACACCGACTGGCGCGCCCCGGACCCGAAACTCGGTGTGTACAAATGGAAGACGTTCCTCACCGAGGAACTGCCGCCGCTGATCGATGCCGAGTTCGCCACCACCGGCGCGAACGCGGTGGCGGGCCTGTCCACCTCGGGCACCTCGGTGCTGCAGCTGCCCATCGCCAAGCCGGGTCTGTACCGGGCGGTGGCCGCCTACAGCGGCTGCGCTCAGACCAGCGATCCGATCGGCCGCCAGTTCGTGAAGCTGTCGGTGGAGACCTGGGGCGGCGGCGACACGGTCAATATGTACGGCCCTGACAACGACCCGATGTGGGCGGACAACGATCCGTACCTGCACGCCGAGGGGCTGCGCGGCCTGCAGCTGTTCATCTCCAGCGGCACCGGCGTGCCCGGCCTGTACGACGTCTACAACGGCAGTCACATGCAGCCCGGTCCGCGCGGTTATGTGAACCAGCTGCTCATCGGCGGAGTCATCGAGGCGGCGGTGGATTACTGCACGCACAATCTGCAGACCCGGCTGGGGCAGCTCGCGATCCCGGCGACCTTCGACTTCGAACCCACCGGCACGCACTCCTGGGGGTACTGGCAGGATGCGCTGAAGCGGTCGTGGCCGGTGCTGGCCTCGGGGCTCGGCGTGCCCGCCTGACCCGGCGGTTGCCAGGTCCCGCGGCGGAATGGTCGTAGACTTTCCGTCGTACAGCCGAGCCGGCGCCGCGCAGGGCAGGCGCCGGGGAATGTCGAAAGTCGGCGTTTCGAACGAGAGCGACAAGGCGGTCGGAGCGGTGCAGATGAGCCGAGCAGAGGGCCTCGAGACAACAACGGACAGCGGGCACGTCCCCAAGCCATGGGACGCCGGGCGCGCGGTGATCGGCGGCGCGCGGTGACGGCCGGCGCGCTCGAGACCGACACGGTGCCCGAGGCCGACATCCGGCGGCCCGCCCTGGACAAGTTCGGCTTCTCCGAATTCCGGCGGACCGCCGTCATCGGGACCGTCCTCGGTGCGGCGGTGACGCGGCGGGTGGTGCGCGGCGGACTGCGCCGCCCGAAACGCCGCCGCGCCATGGCCGACGGCGTGGTCGACGGATTCGAGACGCTCGGCCCGATGTTCGTCAAACTCGGTCAGCTGATCGCCTCCTCTCCCGCGTCGTTCCCCCCGGAGCTGACCGACGCGTGCCTGCGCTGCCTCGACGACGTGCCGCCGTTCCCCGCGGTGGACGCGCGCGCCATCATCGAGGCCGATCTCGGCCGGCCGATCGCGGAGCTGTTCCGGGAATTCGACGACGTACCGCTGTCGGCGGCGTCGGTCGCGCAGGTGCACGGATGCGTGCTGGCCGACGGCCGACCGGCCGTGGTGAAGGTGCAGCGGCCCGATATCGCGCGGCGCATGATCGTGGACCTGCGCGCGGCGTACCGCCTGGCGGGGGTGATGCAGAAGCGTTCGGAGAACGCCCGCGTCGCCAATGCCGAGGGCGTGGTGCGCGACCTGTACGAGACCACCGTCGCCGAGCTGGACTTCCGCAACGAGGCCGACAACCAGACCCGCGCCCGCGCCCACCTGCGCGCCTTCGGTGACAATGCGAGTGTCGTTGTGCCCGAAGTGTATTGGGACTTCTGCGGCCCCCGCGTGCTGTGCATGGAACGCATGCGCGGCATGCCGCTGGACCGCTTCGACGACATCCGCGCCGTGCATCCCGACCCGGAGCTGTTGATCCGGCGCCTGGTGAAGGCGTGGGTGGAAAGCGTTGTGGTGCACGGGCTTTTCCACGGCGACGTGCACGCGGGCAACCTGTGGCTGCTCGAGGACGGCCGGGCGGCCATGCTCGACTTCGGCATCGTCGGCAAGATGAGCCCGCAGTGGCGCGAGTTCGTGGGCGCGCTGTTCCACGCCAGCGCCATCGACGGCGACTTCCGCCCCGTCGCGCGGGCGCTGCGGGAGCTGGATCTGGTCGACGGCGATTCCGGCGACGACGCCACCATCGGGCGGCAGCTGGCGACCGCGCTGGCGCCGGTGCTGTCGGGCAAGCTGGCCCAGCTGGACATGGGCAAGGTGGCCGCCCGCATGGTGGAGTTCGGCAAGCGCCGCGGGGCGTCCGGTCCCGAGCAGCTCATTCTGATGGGCAAGCAGCTCGGGTATTTCGAACGCTATGCGGTGGCCCTGGCGCCCGGCTGGCGCCTGGGCCAGGACCTCTACCTGTTCCGCAACATCTTCCCCGAGGAGGTGGCCGCCAAGGCCGCCGAGCAGGGGATCGATCTGCCGGACTGATCTCGTCGCCGCGTCATTCCACGAATTCGCGGTCGCCGTAACGGATTCGGGCCGGGTCCCAGGCCGCGCCCAGCCGGGTGACGAAGCGCTGGACCAGCGGGAGGTCGGCGAGGTCGGCGATCAGGATCAGGGTGTGGTCCTCGGTGACCGATCCGCCGACGAGGCGGTCGCGGGCCTCCGGGTCGGAGACCAGAGCGTCGTAAAAGCGGGTGACGTCGACGCCGGGTATCTCGACGGTGAATGCGTCGCGTGCGGAGGAGTCGGCGGGCAACGGCTCGAACGTCAGCACCGACTCCTGCCCGAACCGGGTGCGCACCTGATCCGCGACGCGCCGCAGGTCCGGCCCGGCCAGGCAGGCCAGGTGGAAGGCGCGTGACCGCTCATAGGTGGCCCGCTGCTGCGTGTCGGACCAGAACACGCCGCTCACCAGTGTCGAGCCGATCGGCAGGGTGAGCTGTCGCAGCGCGATCCCGTCGACCTGGAGTTCGAAGAGTTCCAGCCGGTCGCGCAGCCGGGCATCACCCGGATCGGTGATGGTGGCCGTGTTGTCGGTGGCGAACAGCTCCGCCTCGGGCCGCAGCGGATCACCCGCCGCACAATCGGCCGGACCCGCGTGCGCCGGTGCCGCCACGACACCAACCCCGACCGAAATCGCCAGTGCCGCAAAAACTCCCGCAATCCGTGTGCCGTTCATACGCCCTCCTCGTCGTCCCGCACGATATTCGATCCCTCGCCCGCCTCCCGTGTGGATTCTATGGCGCGAACACTCCATTCCGGATCACCGAATCCTCGGACGCGCGGGGGATACCTCGGCAAACCTCGATCCACGACACCGGCGGAATATGCTCGGTCCGAGCCGGATACCGCCTGGCGACCACCGAAAGGGGCGTGCCGCATGACCGATCCCGATCTGACCGAGCTGCGGACCCGCGCGGCAGGCGGGGACAGCGACGCGATCGCCGAGCTGATCGAGTCGGCCGCCGAGCGCGAGGACCTGGCCGAACTGCGGAACTGGGCCGACCGCGGCTACACCGACGCCGTCGACCAGCTGGTCGAGCTGGCGAGTGAGCGCGACGACGTGGACGAACTACGCCATCTGGCCGACCAGGGCAGCCACGACGCTGTCGACGCCCTGATCGAACTGGCCGTCGAGCGCGGCGACATGGGCGAGCTGCGCCGCTGGGCCGACCAGGGCAATACCGACGCCGTCGACGAACTCGTCCAGCTGGCCGCCGAACAGCGCGACCTGATCGAACTGCGCCGCCTCGCCGCGGGCGGCAACCGCGACGCCGCCGACGCCCTCGCCGAACTCACCACGGAGTAGGGGAACGGCCGGACGCCGCGAAATTCGTGCTTGAAACCGACGTAACGTCAGGTTCTAGCGTGGAAATCGCACACCGACAGGAGGCGGCAGTGGGCGAGCGAATGTGGCGGATCGGCGAGCTGGCCCGGGAAACCGGGGTGACCGTCCGGGCGCTGCATCACTACGACCGGCTCGGCCTGCTGCCGCCGTCATCGCGAACGTCGGGCGGGCACCGCTGCTACACCGAGTCCGACGTCCGGCGACTGCATCGCATTGTCGCCTTGCGCGGCTTCGGATTTCCGCTCGAGGAGATCGCGGGGTTGCTCGCGGCCGAACCCGACTCCGACCCCCGGAGCGTGGTCCGGCAGCAGCTCGCCGTCCTCGACGACCGGATCGCACAGGCGGTGGCCCTACGGTCGCGGCTGCTCGGTGTGCTCGGCGGACTCGACGCACAGGTCGAGCCGTCGGCAACGGAGTTCCTGCGATTGATCGAGGAGACGATCCACATGAATCAACCACTGACACAAGAGGAATTCGACCGCATGCGGCAGCGCCGCGCCGAACACACCGCCCGGCTCGGCCCGGCGGAACTCGCTGCCCTGTCCCAGCGACGTGAGGAAGCCGCAGCCGCGCTGAGCCCGGCCGAACGGGAGCGAATGGCGGCCACCCGCCGCCGCCTGCTCCCGCCGTCGATCACAGACTCCGGCCGATGATGACCTTCATGATCTCGTTGGTGCCGCCGTAGATCTTCTGGATGCGGGCGTCGGTGAAGGCGCGGGAGATGGGGTATTCGGCCATGTAGCCGTAGCCGCCGAACAGTTGCAGGCATTCGTCGGCGACGCGGCACTGCTGCTCGGTCAGCCACCACTTCGCCTTCGCGGCGGTGGGGACGTCCAGCTCGCCACGCAGATGCTTGGCGATGCAGTCGTCGGTGAACGCCCAGGCCACACTCTTGATGGTGTCGCATTCGGCCAGCACGAACTGGGTGTTCTGGAACTTGAAGATCGCCTTGCCGAAGGCCTCGCGCTCCTTGGTGTAGGCGACCGTCAGCTCCACCGACTTCTCGATGGCGCCCGCCGCCGCGACGGCGAGGATCAGCCGCTCCTGCGGCAGCTGCTGCATGAGCTGGATGAAGCCGAGCCCCTCGGCGCTGCCGAGCAGGTTCGACTTCGGCACCCGCACGTCGTCGAAGAACAGCTCACAGGTGTCCTGCCCGTGCTGGCCTACCTTCTCCAGGTTGCGCCCGCGCCGGAAGCCGTCACGGGTGGTCTCCACCGCGATGAGCGAAACGCTTTCCGCGCCTTTGCCTTCGCCGGTCTTGGCGGCGACGATCACCAGATCGGCGAGCAGCCCGTTGGAGATGAAGGTCTTGGCCCCGTTGATGACGTAGTCGTCGCCGTCCACGGCCGCCTTGGTGCGGATGTTCTGCAGATCCGACCCCGTGCCCGGCTCGGTCATGGCGATGGCTCCGACGATCTCCCCGCTCGCCATCCTCGGCAGCCAGGCCCGCTTCTGCTCCTCGGTGCCGTAGGAGTTGATGTAGTGCGCGACGATCGTGGAGTGGACCGGGTTGCCGAGGCTGGGCGCCAGGGCCCGGGTCTGCTCGATCGCCACCACGGCCTCGTGCGCGAAAGTGCCGCCGCCCCCGCCGTATTCCTCGGGGATGCTCAGGCACAGCAGCCCGACGTCTCCGGCTTTGTTCCAGACCTCGCGGTCCACGTGGTGCTGGCGGCCCCACCGGTCCTCGTTGGGCGCGCACTCCTTCTCGAAGAACTGGCGCGCCAGCTCGGCCAGCGCGTCCAGATCCTCGTCCATCCACGGTGAACGGTGCAAAGGCACAGCAGAACTCCTCTGTTCGTATGCGTGTCTCCGATGCTGGCCGGGCGGTGGCCGCGCGCCAATGACCGCACCGCTCGTTTCCTTGACCGGACCGCTCGAGTCGCGGGGTTGTGGAGGTGGCGGGCGCTCAGCGCTGGTAGGAGCCGGGCGGGCTGCCGGTCCAGCGCCGGAACGCGCGGGAGAAGGCGCTCGGTTCGGAGAAGCCGAGCCGCCGCGACAGCGCGGCCACGGTCTCCTCACCGCGCACCAGGCTCGCGATGGCGGCATCACGCAGGATCTGCTCGCGGATCTCGCGGGCCGAGGTGTGTTCCTCGCGCAGCTTGCGGCGCAGCGTCGACGGGCTCATCGCCAGCTGTGCGGCGACCTCGTCCAGGGTCGGCCACGCGCCGGTGCGCCCGCGTTCGAGGATGTGGCGCACCCGGGCGCTGAGCGACAGCGAATAGTGGCGGCGGCCGATCACCGCCGACGGGGCGTCGCGCAAGAAGACCAGCAGGTCGTCCTCGTCGCGTACCAGCGGGGCGGTCAGCTGCGCGGCGTCGAACACGAGCGCGGGGGCGGGCGCCGAGAACCGCACGGGCGCACCGAATATCAGATCGTAGTCGTCGAGACCCGAAGGGGGATAGGGGACTTCGACGCGGCGCAGCAGAATCCGGCCGCCGGCGGCCCAGCCCAGGAAGCGGTGGGTGACGGTCAGCATGGTGTCGATGATCAGCCCGACCGGGTTGCGCACCGCGCCGATGTCGAAGGCCAAGCGGGCCAACTCGTCCTCGACGGTCAGCGTCAGCGGCGGAAAGCCGGGCAGCGACTTCTGGAAGCCGACGAACCGCCGGATCGCCGCACCCACGTCCGGGGCGCCGATCAGCGCGAAACAGACCAGCCGGAAGGTGCCGCGCGGCATGGGATGCAGTCCGAGGCCGAACAATTCGTCGTCGGTGGCGCGCCACAGCCGCTGCACCATCCGCACCGTCTGGTCGACGGTGACGCGGGACCGGCCCTCGGCGAGTAGTTCCGGCGAGATACCGGCCGCGCCGAGCATGTCGGCCACGTCCCAGCCGCGCGCCCGCGCGAGTTCGACCATGGCCAGCACCCGCGCGATGGGCAGCGTGTATCCGGCGTCGGTCGAGGTCACCCGCAGACCGTAGCAACCGCGCCGGGGCCGCTATCCGCCGAAGACCTCCTCGACGGAGCGGGCGTCGACGGACCGATCGAGCCAGGTGTTGAGCAGCGTCACGTCGTCGCAGGCGGTGATGCGCTCGCGGGCCGCTTCGGGGACCGTGACGCCGCGGCGCGCCAGGATCCGCAGGATGCTGCCCGCGATCCCTTCGACGCGGCCCTCGACGCGACCTTCGGCCCGCAGCAATTGCGAGGACTCCGAGCGGAAGAACGACAGGTCGGTCATCAACTGCCTCCAGATCCGGGCGGCCGGCGTGCGGCCCAGGCCGAGTTCGGTGAGTTCGGCGAGGATGGCGCGGTCCGTCTCGTCGCCGATCTCTTTCATGGCGGTGGCCAGTGCTGTCAGTATGTCACCGATGCGCGGGTGCTTGGCGTGCGCGATGGCCGCGAGCGAGGCCAGGGGGATGTCCTCGGCCGCCGATTCCTTGTCGGTCAGCACGGGGAGGTTGTTGGGGCCCAGCACCATCGGTCGCACGGTGAGGCTGGGCCAGAGCGGGAGCCCGATGGTCGGCGGCGAGGCGGCCCAGAGCGCGGTCACCTTGTCGTGGCAGACCACCAGGAGAATCACGGGCAGGCGATATTTGCTGTGCGCGTGGGCGACATAGTAGGCCCAGGCGGCCGGTTTGTCCGGATCATCCTGACTCTGCGCCTCGACCAGCAACAGGAACGCGCCCTCGGCCGTGCCGATCCGCAGCAGGCTGTCGACACGGCGCTCGAGCGGCGCGATCTCGGTGAGGTCGGTCGGCATGAGATCGACCGACACGGGGTCGGGGAACGGCAGATCCATGGCGCGGAAGGCGCGGGCGAAAACCCCCGGGTCATGACGGAAGATCCGGTGCATCGCCTCGTGGCGGGAGCTGACCATGCCGATGAGAATAGCTCGAGATTCGAAAATATGTTCGAATTGGCCGGGTCCAGGTCGTGGCGGGTAACGTAAGGCCGGTTCGCTGGAATTGGCCTGACCCCGCGGGGTTGCGAGGAAGGACGGAAGCCGTGAAACGTGGCGTACTGAGGGTCGTGGCAGCACCGATCTTGCCGGTGCTGGTGTTCTTCGTGCCGACCGGTCCGGCGTCCGCGGACCCGCTGTATTTCGAACCCGCTCAGGTCAACGGGCCGGCGGCGGGGTGCTCGGGCAAGGTCACCGCGGAGGTCTCGTCCAGCCGGGGCCAGCAGGCGGGCGAGTTCGCCGACTTCATCGACAGCTCGGCCCGGGTCACGGTGCATTTCACGCCGGACGCCAACCCGCTGGGCTCGCTGTCCGGATCGCCGGGCGGCAACTGCGAGATCCCGACCACCGTGACGATGCGGAACCTGGATACCGGCGCGAGCCAGACCGAGACGCGCAGCACCCAGTACGACGGCCACTATGGTTGGCACGCCGCCTTTTTCACGCTCGACGGCTCGGGCCGAGTCGCGGTCCAGGTGAGCACGAACCCCAACCCGGCCGAACTGGTCATCGACGTGCCCGCCCCGGCCTGACCGGGCTCGCCCCGGAGCGCCGGCCTTCGAGCAGCTCGATCAGGCTGCGGCCCATCGCATCACGGGCCGCCCGCTGGTCCTCGGCGCGAGTGATGGCCAGCGCGGCGGCCGACAGCGACCCGTACAGCACCTGCGCGAGCGCGTCGACATCGGCGGTGACGATGGTCCCGTTCTCGGACAGGGCCGACAACGCCGCCTCGAGCACGCCCTCGACGTGGCGTTCACCGTGTTCCCACCAGTCGACGAACCCGAGCGCCGTCGGACCGTCCCGGAAACAGATCTGCTGATAGGCGGGATCCAGGCAGCGATCCAGAAACGCGTTCAGACCCGCGACGACGGCCTCCCACGGCGTGCTCGCCGAACTCGTCCGCGCCGCGATCGCCGCGACGGTCTGTTCGTCGACCAGCTCGAGGGCGGCCCGGAACAACTCCCGCTTGTTCGAGAAGTGGTGATACAGGGCGCCTTTGGTGACGCGCGCGACCGCGGCGATCCGATCGGTCGAGGTTCTTTCGAACCCGTCGGCAGCGAACAACTTCGCCGCGCTCTCCACCAGTGCCCGCCTGGTGTCCGCCGCATTCTGGTCCCGTCGAGACAACATACTCCGAGTATGTAACATTCTTTCCTTCAGTCTCAACCGCACAGGGCACAGACTTGGCCCGACGATACCCGCGAGACCCAGGGAGAATCTGCGGAAATGACTGTGCGACAAGCCCCTTGGACCGACCTCCGCCGACTGCCCCGGCTGCTGCGGCACAGTTGGCGACGCCACCGATCCGGTGGCGCCGCACTGTCCGACTTCACCGTCACTTCGACGTGGATGAACGGTCCCGCAATAGATTTCGCGGGCCCGTACATGTTCAGCCTGACCCAGTTCACACCGACCAGGGTGGCGGACGTGCTGCCGATCTGGTTAGCCGGAACCAAGCTGTCCGGCCAACTGGTGCGGATCGACGCGGCCGTCGGCGTCCTGACCTACCTCCGCCCCGCCCGGCACGGCCAGGTCGGATCCCTGTCGGTGTGGACCGACGAGACGGGGCTGGCGGAGTTCATGTCGCTGCCGGACCATATCGAGATCATGAACGAATACCGTTCGCGCGGCCTGCCCGTCCGCTCGGCGACCTGGTGGTCCGACCGTCTCGACGCCGACGCCGCCGTCCTCGAGGGCCTACGGTTACTGGACACCCACGACGCCCGGCGAGTCAGCCTGCCGAAGGTCGGTCCGCAGTGACTCCCGTTCCGGCACACCGGATTCGACCAGAATCGCGGCGAGTAGGTCGCGAGATCGGGCGAGATGCGCAGCGAGGGTGTCCATTCGGTCGATCTCGGACCGCAGGATCGCCACGACTTCGTCGCAGGGTTCGATGCGCGGGGTGCTGTCGCGGGTGCACGGCAGTACCCGGCTGATGACGTCGGTGGTCAGTCCCGCCGCCAGCAGGGCGCGAATTCGCAGTACCGTTTCGGCGGCGGAGTCGTCGAAGCTCCGATAGCCGTTGCCGTGTCGTGCCGCGGTCAGTAATCCCTGCTGTTCGTAGTGGCGCAACGCCCGGGGGCTGGTTCCGGTCCGCCGCGCGAGTTCACCGATCCGCATATCGCTCACCTTGACCTTGACGCTGGTGTCAATGTTTACCGTAGCCGCATGCAGATCGGAATCTTCACCGGTGTCACCGACGAGAGCATCGGCCCCGGTGAGCTTGCCCAGGCAGTGGAGGATCGCGGCTTCGAGTCGCTGTTCGTGGCCGAGCACACCCATATCCCGGTAACCGTCACCACGCCCTATCCCGGCGGAGGCGAGATCCCGCGGGACTACTACCGCAATTTCGACCCGTTCGTCTCGCTGGCGTTCGCCGCCGCGCGGACCGAGCGATTGCGGATCGGCACCGCGGTGACGCTGGTCGTCCAGCGTGACCCGATCGTGCTCGCCAAAGAGGTGGCCAGTCTGGACGCCGCGTCGGGCGGACGGTTCGAACTCGGCGTCGGTGTCGGCTGGCTGCGTGAGGAAATGCGCAATCACGGCACCGACCCCCGGACCCGCGTCGCGTTGCAGCGCGAACGGCTGCTGGCGATGACCGCGATCTGGACCGAGGAGCAGGCCGAATTCCACGGCGAGTTCGTGGATTTCGGCCCGCTGTATTCCTGGCCGAAACCGGTGCAGCGGCCGCGCCCACCGGTGTGGCTGGGCGGGTGGGGACCGTCCACCCACGAACGCATCCTCGACCACGCCGACGGCTGGCTGGCTCCGGTCGGCATTCCGCTCGACGAACTGGCGAAGGGAATCGCCGAGCTTCGCCGCTTGGCCGAGGACCGTGGCCGGGCGCCTGTACCGGTCATCGCGACGGTATTCGACCCGCGGCCCGGCGACCTGAACCGATTGGCGGAGTTGGGTATTCACCGCACGCTGCTCGGCATCATCCCGGTCATGCCACGCGACGCGGCCCTTCGCGAACTCGACCGATTCGCCGAGATAAACCGGAATACGTAACCGCGCCAGTCGGTTCGGCAGCGAGGATCGGCAGTCAGCGGGCGCGGCGGCGGACCGTGCGCTCGAGAATCCCGAGGGTGGCTTTGAGCGCGGACCGGGGAACCACCGGAAAAGTCAACCGCTGCTTCAGTTTCTCCTCGATCTGCGACCAATCGCAATACGACGTGACCAGGGTGCCGCCCTCGGCCGGTGTCAGCCGATATCCGTAGATGTGGCCGTAGCGCCGGCCCCGGGTTTCGATGGTCCAGGCGATCTCCTCGTCCGGGACGAGTTCGGTGATGACGACCTCGACGTCGTACTTGCCCAAGGGCAGATCTCCCAGCGCCTCTCGGTCCATATGAACGACGAAGCGGTCGCCGGGACGCTGGACCGGCGTCCCCTCGGCGTCGAGGAGCATTCCCGACGCGTCGATGTCCACATGTCCCTTCGGATCGCTCAGGACCGCGAAGATCGCCTCGGGTGGCGCGGGAATGAGCCGCGATACCTCTACTCGTTCGGACTCCGCCGAATTCCCTTGGGCGGGTGGGCTTCCCGCGGTGGCGACGAGCACCGCCCGGCCGAGCACGTGTGCGGACATGGTGAAGCCGAGCAAGGCCGGAGTGGCATCGGCCGGTACGCCGATCGACTCGACATCGAGCGCGTGCACCACGACGAAGTACCGGTGCGGGCCGTGCCCGGGCGGGGGAGCCGCGCCGAGAAACCTTGCCGCGCGAGCATCATTGGGCAGTTGGAACGAACCCGCGGGCAGTCCAGACCCGGTGTCGTCACCGACGCCCTCGGGTAGCTCGGTGACATCGGCCGGGATGTCGGCCACCGCCCAGTGCCAGAACCCCGATCCGGTGGGTGCGTCGGGGTCGTAGACGGTGACGGCGTAGCTCGCCGTGCCTTCCGGCGCACCGCGCCAGGACAATTGCGGGGACATGTCCTGCCCGCCGGGAACACGGGCGGAATGCTGCGCGGGCGACCACGTGCCGCGGTCGGTGACGGAGGTGCTGGTGACGGTGAAGGAGGCCGCCTCGGGGAGGCGGGCGAAGGGATCGTTGGCGCTCATGTGTCTTCTTTCCGGGCCTTGCCGTTCATCTACCGCTCCCCACGCTACACAAATAATCGATTATTGGTCAGATCATCTATGATGTGGCCATGCACGGAACGCCACACGCTACGGACTCACCAGGGAAGAAGATGCTCTCCGAACAGGTCTACGGACATCTGCGGCGGGCGATCATGCGCGGCGAGTTCGCTCCCGGCGCGGCCCTCAAGCCGCACGACCTGGCGAAGCGGATGGATGTCAGCCTGGCCGTCGTGCGCGAGGCGCTGGTGCGGGTGGTCGGCGACGGTCTCGCCGATCGACTGCCCAACCGCGGCTTCGCCGTACCCGCTTTCACCGATCGCCGCTGGCAGGAGATCGCGGAGGCCCGCCGCACCATCGAACCGGTGCTGCTGCGCATGTCCATCGAGCGTGGCGACCTCGACTGGGAGACCCGCGTGCGCGCCGCTCACCACCGCCTGGCCCGCACTCCGGCCTACGTGCCAGGGGAGGGCGAGTACTACAGCGAGGCATGGTCCGAAGCGCATCGGCTGTTCCACCGCACCCTGATCGAGGGGTGCGGCAACCCGGTGCTACTGGAGACCTTCGACCGGCTGTGGACCGCGAGCGAGCTGGCCCGCCGCTGGTCGGCTCGCCGCACCCCCGACCGCGACGGGGCTGACGAACACCGCCGGCTGGAGGAGGCGGCACTGGCCCGCGACGCCGACACCGCCGCCGAGACACTGTCCCGGCATCTCTCCCTGACCGCGGCCGGACTGGAACCATGACCCGAAACCCGCTCAGGATCACCAGCTTTCGACAACCTGGACCATCTGCCGACCGAGGTAGTCGAGGTCGCGGCCTATCTCGTCCAAGCGGGCGCCCGCGGGTGTGGTCACACCGAGCAGTTCGGCGCCGCACCGCACTACCCGCACTGATCTCCCGGTTCCCCGCCCTGCGGCTCGCAGTGCCCGCGGACGACATCGTGATGTGGCCCGACCGCCTGGGAGTCCACGGGGTGCAACGGCTTCCTGTCACCTGGTAGGCGTCCGGGCCGCCGCCCCGCGACGAGTATCAGGAGGGTCATCAGGAGCAACGGAAACATGTTGTGCCACAGACCGTTCGGCGTCGATCCGGCGGCGGGCACGGCCGTGCCGAGGATCTGGCCGACCTGGATCAGCTGCAGCACCAGGCACACCTGCGGGTTCTCACTGATCCCGCGCGTGAACGCGGGAATGAACGCCAGCCTCTTCACCGATGTCGTCATGACGCCCTCCGAGCCGAAACGAGTGACCTGCCGCCAGCATGGGCTCGGCGCGGTGCGGGGGAGCGCTCGTCCCGGGCGATCAACGTCCTTCGCGCGCCTGTGCACGCTCAGCGGGCATTCGCCGATTCACCGTCGCCCCCGCCGAAAAGCCGCGATACGCTTGGTCATCAGTGTGATCAGCGGAGCTGCCTCATGATGATCGAACAGCTGACGGAAGCCCGGCACAGCATCTCGTGTGCGCGCCGCACCGCACGGGAAGCCAAGGCCACGGGCGCATCCGACTACGAGGCCGCGCTCGCGGTGCGCCGGCATTGCGGGCTGTCCCTGCTGCGCGCACACCGCATCGTGCACGGCTACACGCTCGTCGAAGCGGTCGACATGTTGAAAGAGATACTGCGCGAACGTGATACGCCCGCCGAGGGGCTCGCCCATCAGCGGATGTCGCAGTGGGAATGCGGCCAGGACACGCCGTCGCCGCACTACCTGGACGCACTGTGTTTTCTCTATCGAACCAGACCGGACCGGCTCGGATTCGGACATGACTACTCGGAACCGGATCCGGCCCCGACGAGAGGAGTCGAGGACGCCGTGGACCGCCGTCATTTCATGAGCCTCGCCGCCGCGGGGGCCATGTTCATGTCCGCGCCGCCGGCACTGAGCGGATGGTCGAATGCCGAACTCGAGCGCCCGGGTGGCGGACGGGCTGCCACGGCCTATGTCGGTTTGCTCGAGGAATTGACCGAGCAGAGCGGCTACGGCCTATACACCACGCCGCCCGCGGAATTCATCCCGTCCCGGATGATCGACCTCGCCCGCATCGAAGCGTGCCTGCTGGCCACCGAATCCGAGGACGCTCGATGCCGCCTGCACCGAATGTTCGCCAAGAATGCGGGATTCATCGCGATCCGCCTCAACGACATCGCCGGTCCGGCGGAAACTTTCGAATGGTTCCGTATCGCGCGCTTGGCCGCCGATCGCGCCGAGGACGCCACAGTGGCCGCGTGGGTCGCCGGGCATGTCGGCGACGCCTGCACCTGTCAGCGGCACGGATATCCCGCGGGGCTCACGGCGGCGCAGAAGGCCCAGGCCACCGGGACGACAGCGAATCCCGCCGCGGTGCTCGGCTATCTGGTAGAGGCGGGCATCCAGGCGCGCCTGGGCAGGCGCCGCGAAACCATCGGCGCCGTGCGCCACGCGGACCGGATGTTCGACGAACTGCCGTCCGATGCCACGGCAGCGGACGGTGTCGGTGTGAGCGAATATCTGTTGCGCTGGCATCAGGCCAACGCCTTGGCGGCGGCAGGAGCGCACCGGGCCGCCGAGCCACTGCGGAAACGGGTATTGGAGCTGCCGTTCATCCGGCACGACGAAATCGGAAAAGCGTTGCTGGACTTGGACGAGGCCGCCGCTCACTTCGCGGAAGGAGAGGTGGAACTGGCCTGCCATACGATCGGCTCCACCTGGCAACGGCTGCCTGGTGAATTCCGCACGGGGCAGGTGCCCCGCCGCGCCTTCGAAATCCTCGACGGACTGCGACCCGCGCACGCCGCGACCCCGGCGGTGGCCGACGTGCGTGAGCAACTCACTGTCCGAGCCGCTCAGAAATAGGATTCGAGCGTTCCGCGTCGCCGCACATCCAGCGTCGCGCAGTGGAAGGAGCCGCCGAAACTGTTGAAATGGCGGAAGTCGCAGGGGATCGGAGTGAGACCGAAGTCCTTCAGGGTACGGATCATCGGTTCGTCTCGGCGTTCGACGACAACGCGGCGCTCGTCGAGCATGAGCAGATTCATATTGATCCAGCGGCTGCTCATGTAGAACGGATGCGATTGCGGGACAATCGGTTCCGGGGCCACCGCTACGTCCCAATCCTTGAACAGTCTGGGTATCTCACGGACCCGGCTGGGATTGATCAGGAGTTTTCCGGGGGCGAGCGGCATGAGGGTGGCGTCGATATGCATCGGGTGCGGATCGTCGAACTCGAGGACATGGATGCGGAAATCCTCGCCGAGGTGGCGTTGCAGCCATTCGATGCCGAAGCCGTTGGTGACGTTGCTCTGTTGCGCGATGATGTCACGACCACAGCGAAGGAAGTCGGCGCCGTCGAAGGTCGGCTCGAATTCGGTGACCACCAGGCGCGGCGAGGCGCCGTCCGGGCGGGTGCCGGACCAGTTCTGGTCGTACTGGTCATCGAGCAACTCGGGTTTCGGCCCGGCGCTCCAGCGCGCCCCGGCCCGGAAGTACTCCTTCAGCAGCGGTCGATAGGCCAGGCTTTCGTAATAGCGGGCGCGCCATGCCATCGGGCATTCGATGATGTCTTCCCCGATCACCAGCAGCGCGTCGCGCGGCATTGCCGCGTACATGCCGGTGCTTGTCCACGCCTGCGTGGCATAGGTGACGCCCTGGGGGATCGGTTCCGGCCGGCGCACGGTCACGCCTTCGCCTTCGAGAATGCGCGCCAATTCGGTGAGTTCCGCGGCTGCCGCGTTCACCAGCTCCCGGGGAAACGGACTGCCCGCTCGCGCGCGGAAGGTCTCGAGCTGGTCGCTCGGCAGTACCGGCGGGAGGGCGATGTGCCACGGCGGAAAGCAAGCATCATCGACAATGCCGAGCACGACTTCCTCCAGCGGGTCCCACTCGGTGTAGGAACACACCGGAACCGCTCGCCCCTCCACCGGCATCCGCGCCCCCGTGAAATCCATTCGGGCCGATAGTGTTTCGGTCACCGATCCGCGTCGGAATCAACCATAGCGGATCGGTGGTCCGGTAGTTCCTCGAACAGGCTCGAAAAGCCCTGTTCGCCATGGCCTTCGGCGATGCGGTGGTCCATCAGGCGTTTGACCTCGCGCATCCGGGCGGCTTCCACGCCGACCGACTCGCGGTGGCCGATCAGGTCGTCCATCAGTGCCGCTTGGACATCGAGGGGGCCGAGGTCCGGTGGGTAGACGCCGTCGTGGACCGCCTTGCCGATCGAGGTGAGCAATGCCGGGTAGGCGGCCACCGATCCCGCGACGCGTTCGGCGAACTCCGCCACGTCGAGGCCTTCGGCTCGGACCAGCCGGAGCGTGTGCAGGAAACCGAGGAGCAACTCGTATCCCACCGCGACCTGGGCCATGAATTCCACTGCGGCCGCACCGGAGTCGGAGCCGTGGTAGGTGACCGTGCCCAGCGTGCGCAAGGTCGCCTCGTAGGTATCGAAGGCGTCGCGGGATCCACTGAACGGCAAGAGGATATTCGGTGTGCCCATGTACGGCGGATCGCCCATGAGCTTGCCGTCGAGGTATTCGGCGCCCCGCTCGTTCGCCCAGCGTTCGTTCGCCCGCGCCTGGGCCGGTGCGCCACTGGTGACATTCACCAGCACCTTGCCCGCTATCGCGGAATCGACCGAGTTCAATACCTCGTCGACCGCGCTGCTGTCGAGCAGGCAGACCACCACGAGCCGGCTCGCGGCCACCGCTTCGGCCGCGGTCGCGGCCGCCGTGGCGCCGGCGTCGACCAGCGGCGCGGTCTTCCTCGCGGTCCTGTTCCACACCGTCGTGCGATAGCCGCGGTCGACGAAGGTGCCGGCGATCGCCGATCCCATGGCGCCGAGCCCGAGAACGGTCACCGTGGGTGCCGCGTTGCCGTCGATGGTTGTCATGACGCTCCTCGCCGTATCGAGTGGAAACCTCCAGGTGAACGACGCTACGAGCTGAACCGGACTCGAGGTCCAGTGTGGCCTCCGTCACGGCGGGCGACTCCCGAACGGACGGTTACGGCACCAGCGGACCCGCCGCGCCCGTCGGAGCGAAGCGCTGGTCGGTGAGTTTGCGGAGTTTGCGCAGGAAGTAGCGGAAGGTCGCGTTCATGAACGGCGCGAACAGGCGCAGGGAGACCGAGGTGGCGCGGTCTCCCGACATGGCCATGGTCCAGGTGAGGCGGCAGCCCGTGGGAGTGGGGACGATGCGGTAGTCCTCGGCGAAGGCCTCGATGCCGCTCGTGGAGCACTCGTTGAAACGGAAAGCCATGTGAGAGTGCGGTTCCCAGGCGAGGAACTCCTCGTTGCCGACGATCCCGGCGCGCATCCGGACGGTACGCGTGGTGCCGATGCCGCGGGGTTCCGGGCTGGTCCAGGTGACATCGGTGATCACCGTGGCCCACTTCGGCCAGGCCGAGGCGTCGGCGAGCACCTCGAACACCTGCTCGGGGGTGACATTCAACTCGACGCTGTTGGAGTAGCGGTGCGGTGCCGTATCGGCGAAGCTCGCATCGACGTGCTTGCACGGGTGCAGGGTGGACATTCGGGCCTCTTTCGGTGAAAGTGTCTGCGGCACTGGTGTTTCGGCGGTCGTCGGACGGATTTCAGGACAGGAGTCGCCGCCCCAGCCGGGTGCCGAACCCGTACCGCACCACCGCCTCGAGGCTGCGCTGCGTCTTCTCCGAGTACGGGTACCAGACGCTTTCCTTCTTGGACTGCCACCGATCGATCAGCACCGGCTGGGCGTGGGTGAATCCGCGCAGTGCGTCGGTGCCGTTGACCTGGCCCACCCCGCTCTCCTTCCGGCCGCCGAACGGCGCCTCCGCGACCCCGTAGATGACCGACGCGTCGTTGTGGACCACGGAGCCGGTGACCAGCCGGGCGGCGATACGCCGCGCCTTGGCGGCGTCCTTGGTGAAGACCGAACCGCTCAGGCCGTAGCGGGAGTCGTTGGCGAGCCGGATCGCCTCGTCCTCGTCGCGCACGCGGGTGATCGCCACCACCGGACCGAAGGTCTCCTCGGTCATGAGCTGCATCTCGTGCGTGGCGCCGACGACGACCGTGGGCTGGAAGTACAGCCCGTTGCCCGCCGCGGGCGCACCACCGACGGCCACGTCGGCGCCCTTGGCCTTCGCGTCCTCGAGATGCCGGGTGACCACGTCGAGTTGCCGATCCCAGAACAGCGGTCCCATATCGGCCGCGCCCGGCCCGTAGGTGACGGCGGCGGCCTGTTCGGTCACGCGCCGGATGAATTCGTCGGCGACGGAATCGACCACATAGATCCGCTCGACGCTCATGCACACCTGCCCGGTGTTGAACATCGACAGGTACACCGCGCCCGCCGCCGCGCGGTCGAGGTCGGCGTCGGCGCACACGATCATGGCGTCCTTGCCGCCGAGTTCGAGGGTGTAGGGCAGCAGCCGCTGCGCGCAGGACGCGGCGATCTTGCGCCCGGTGCCGACGCTGCCGGTGAAGCAGACCTTGTCGATCTCCGCGTCGACCAGCGCGGCGCCGGTCTCGCCGTCACCGTGCAGGACCTGGACGACATCGTCGGGCACGCCCGCCTCGCGCAGGATCCGCACCACCCACTCGCCCGACCGGGGCGTCACCTCCGACGGCTTGAGGACCACCGAGTTTCCCGCCAGCAGCGCCTGCACGACGGGGTTGAGCGAGAGGATGAACGGCCCGTTCCACGGCGTGATCACGCCGATCACACCCAGCGGCTGATAGTCGATGTAGAGCTTCTTCAACGGCAGCAGATAGCCGTGCAGCCGCTGGCGGTGCGGGCGCAGATCGCGACGGGCGCGCGCACTCCAGTGGTTGAGGAAATCGCACCCGGCGACGATCTCCATCGTGAGCGCCTCGACCCGCGGCTTACCGGTCTCGGCGTGCACCGTGTCGATGATCTCCTCGCGGCGCGCCACCAGGATCCCGACCGCGGCGCGCAGGATATCGGCGCGCTCGGCGACGCCGCGGGCCGCCCAATCCGGCTGCGCGGCACGGGCTCTCGCCACCGCGGCGGCCACCTCCGCGGCATCGGCGACGTCGATCTCGTCGATCGGCCGCCGATCCACCGGGCTGTCCAGCGCCAGGCGGCGGCGACCGTCGGCGGTCCCCGGGATCGAGCGAACGATGGCCATGGGAATCTCCTCGGCTAGGACCGGACAGGGTGTGGCGAGCCTTGTCCGTACAGTTGTCCAGACGCTAGCCCATGAACCGGCGGCGGGCAATCCCCGGCCGGACGTCCCGATCAGCCCGCCTGCGCGAGACCGGCGAACAGGATCGCGTCGAACCGCTGGCGCAGCTTCTTCGCCGAGCGGGCGTCGAGGACGTCGGCGGCGTACTCGAGGAAGCCGAACAAGGCTCGGGGACGGCCCTTCTCGTCCTTCTCCTCGGTGAGGATGAGCGAGATGTCCCAGTCCGCCGGGGCGGCCGGTTCGGCGAGTGGCTCCCAGGAGGCGTCCAGGCCGGACCCGCGCAGGTCGGAGGCGGGAATGTTCTGGAACGCCAGCCGGATTCGCAAGCGCTCGCGGAGATCGAGGCATTCGGTGACGAATTCGAAAGGTGCGTCCTGATTGTCCATGGCGCGCAAGCTGATCCGGCGGACGCGCCGCAACAGGCGCGCGAAATCCGGCGCATCGGTGGTGCGGGTGCGCAGGACGAGGAAGTTCGTGAAGCGCCCGATCATCTCCTCCATCCCGACCTCGGTCCGTCCCGCCGTCGGCACGCAGATCGCGATGTCGTCGCCGTACCCGATCTCACCGAGCGCCAGGGTGAAGGCGGTATGGGCCAGCATGAACACGCTGGCATCGTGCGCGGCCGCCCCGTCCACCAATGCGCGATACCGATCTCGGTCCAGGTAGAAGGAGAGCCGGTGGGCCGGCGGAGGCGGCGTCCCGGCCGGACGGGTCGGCCGCGGAACCGGCGGCAGCCCGGCCAGCGTCTCCCGCCAGAACGCCAGCTGACCGTCGATCGGGGACCGTCCGCCCGCGCCGTCGACCAGGCGATGCTGCCAGATCGCGTGCTCGGCGTACTGCATCGGCAGCGGTTCCCACGCCGGCTCTGTGCCATCGCACCGCGCCCGCAGCGCCGTCCCCAGGTCCTGCACCAGCGGAGCCGGCGACCAGCCGTCGGCGGCGATGTGGTGCAGCACTATCAGCAGCAGATCACCGCGCCGGTCGGGGAACAGCCGCGCCCGCAACGGGACCTGCGTGCGCAGATCGAACGGTTGCCCGGCGCAGACGGCGACCTGCTTCGAGCCCGCGCCACCGGTGACCGTCTCGAAATCGAGTGCCTCGGTGCGGACGATCTGGTGTCCGGGGAAGACGGTTCGCAGGATCTCGTGCCGTCCGACGAGATCGGTGAGCGCCTGCGCCACCACCGCGGGCGGCGTCGATCCGGCGAGCCGCAGCGGGAGCACGTACGCGCGCCCGGGACCCGGACCGCGGCGCTCGGATTCGTTCAGCTCGAGCAGCCGTCGTTGCGGAAAGGACAGCGGCACAAGCGCGTTACGGACACTGTCGGCCCGAGCGGGCAACGCCCGGGGACGTGCGGACAATGCCGCGACGGCCGCGACGGTGCGCTGCTCGAAGATGTCCTGCACTCGTAGTTCGTCACCCAGTTCTCGCAGGATGCGGGCGCGCAGCCGGACGGCGCTCAGCGAGTCGCCGCCCATCCGGAAGAAGTCGTCATCGATGCCGATGTCGGCCAGACCGAGCACCTCGCGGAAGATCGCGGCGACGATCCGTTCGCGGTCGGTGCGCGGCGGCTTGCCCGTCGAGCGCGAGAGGAAGTCGGGCCGCGGCAGCGACTGGATGTCCAGCTTGCCGTTCACCGTCAGCGGCCACTCGTCCACGAGGGTGACCGCGGCGGGCACCATGTGGGCCGGAAGCTGTTCGGCCAGTTGCCGTTCGATATCGGCGACGGCCGCATTGTCGACGCCGCGGACGTACGCGAGCAGCTGCCCGTCCCGGACGATCGCCTTCGCGTCGATGGCGCCGCACCGCCGCAGCACCGCCTCGATCTCGCCGAGTTCGATCCGGAAGCCGCGCAACTGGACCTGCTGGTCACCGCGCCGCAGGTACTCCAGGCCGTTGCGGGCCCGCCGCACGATGTCGCCGGACCGGTACATGCGGGTGCCCGGCGGACCGTACGGATCGGCGACGAACCGGACGGCGGTGAGCCCCGGCCGCCCGAGATAACCGCGCGCCACCTGGGCGCCCGCCACGTACACCTCGCCCGTCGCCCACAGTGGCACCTGCCGCAGCCGCCCATCCAGGACGTGGGCGCCGACGCCGGACAGGCCGTCGCCGATGCCGCTGCCCACCGTGGCTTCGGTCACCACGTTCCGGTCCAGCGGCCGAAACGTCACGTGCACAGTGGTTTCGGTGATGCCGTACATGTTCACCAGCCGCGGCGCGTGGTCGCCGTGCCGGTCGAACCAGTCGCCGAGCCGGGACGGTGTCAGCGCCTCGCCGCCGAAGACGACGTACCGCAGCGCCAGGGGGCGATCCGGCGCGGCCCGGTCGGCCTCGTCGAGTAGCGCGAATGCCGAGGGCGTCTGGCTCAATACCGTGACCCGCTCGCGAAACAACAAGTCGCGGAACAGGTCCGGCGATCGAGATGTCGTATGGTCGACGATGACGGCCGTTCCGCCCGACACCAGGGCGCCCCATAGCTCCCACACGGCGAAGTCGAAGGCGAAGGAGTGGAACACGGTCCACACGTCGGTCGCGCGGAAGTCGAAGTGCGACAGGCCCTTCGTCAAGAGATGCACGATGTTGCCGTGTGTAATCGCGACACCCTTCGGCGTGCCGGTCGAGCCGGAGGTGTAGATCACGTACGCGAGATCGCCTGATCGCACCCCTGGCACACCGCCATGCGTCTCGGCGACCGCACTCAGCCTGTTCCGCAACCTCATGTCCGATGCCGCGGTGGTCGAGCCACCTACTGCGAGTCCACCCGTCGCCGTGGCGGTAGCACCTCCATCCGGCTCGATCAGCACCGATATGCTGGCCGGTAACGTCGCGGAGAACTCGGCACCGGTCAGCACGCAGTCCGGCCCGGCGTCGGCCAGCAGGTCCTCGAGCCGCTTGCGTGGATACGAAGGATCGAGCGGCAGATACGCCGCGCCCGAACGCAATACGCCCAGCAAGGCGATCGGTACCTGCGCGGAGCGCTCGAGCAGAACGGCGACCAGCGACCCCGGCCCGATGCCGCGTGCCAGCAGCCGCTGCGCCAGCGTGTCCGCGCGGTGCGACAACTCGGCATAGGTGAGCGTCTCGTCCCCGGCGCGTACGGCCACCGCGTCGGCCGAGGCGAGCACCCGGGCGTCCACCAGATCCACCAATGTCTCCGCGGCGGTCCGGCGCGCACCGTCGCTCCCCGGTAGACTGGCTTCCCGCGCCCGCTGCTTCGACGCCGGACCACACTCAGCCGTCACGTCCACCCACACTCCTGACGATCTGCGGCCTTACCTCGAATCGACCGACCAGCCCTGGCGACAGCCTGAACGGCTGTCCAGATCAGAACATCGGTGTCGGATCGGTCGATGTTAGGTATTTCGCCACTAATCTCGATGAGTGGGACGCGGACGTGGAAGGGATGGCCGGTGACCGGAACCGACGAGGCGATGACGGCGTGGCGAGTACTGCGGCCGGGTCCGATCGGGGGGCGTCCCATGGACCAGGTGCGGGCGCCCGTCCGGGCCCCGGGGCCGGGCGAGCTCCTGGTGCGGGTGCTGGCGTGCGGGGTGTGCCGCACGGATCTGCATGTGGCGGAGGGGGATCTGCCCGTGCACAGGGCGGGTGTGGTGCCCGGCCACGAGGTGGTCGGCGAGGTGGTGGCGCTCGGCGGCGGGGTGGGTGAGTGGTTCGCGCGCGGCGATCGGGTCGGCATCGCGTGGCTGCGGCACACCTGCGGGACGTGCAAATTCTGCCGGCGCGGCGCGGAGAATCTGTGCCCCGAATCCCGCTACACCGGCTGGGACGCGGACGGCGGTTACGCCGAATACACCACTGTGCCGGTCGATTACGCGCACCCGCTGCCGCGCGGGTACGCCGATGCCGAACTGGCGCCGCTGCTGTGCGCGGGCATCATCGGCTATCGGGCGCTCCAGCGGTCGGCGCTGCCGCTGGGCGGTCGGCTGGGCATCTACGGTTTCGGCGGCAGCGCGCACTTGGCCGCGCAGGTCGCGCTGGCCCGCGGCGCCGAGGTGCACGTGATGACCCGCGACGCGAAGGCCCGCGAACTCGCCCGGGAACTCGGCGTGGCCTCGGTGCAGGGCGCGGACGATCCGCCGCCGGTGGCGCTGGACGCGGCGATCCTGTTCGCACCGGTCGGCGACCTGGTGCTCCCGGCGCTGGCGGCGCTCGACCGCGGCGGCGTGCTGGCCGTCGCCGGCATCCATCTGACTGACATCCCCGTGCTGAACTACCAGCGTCATCTGTTCCAGGAGCGCGAGATCCGCTCGGTCACCGCGAACACCCGTGCGGATGCCCGCGAATTCCTGGCTTTCGCCGCCGAACATCATCTCGACGTCACCGTGCACCCGTATCCGCTGGCCGGCGCGGACCGGGCGCTGAACGATCTGGCGCACGGAAAGTTTGCCGGTGCGGCCGTGCTGATCCCCTGACACGCCGTAGACACGCCGAGTTTTCCACTCCTAGTTTGCGATTCGCGTGTGTTCTGCCGGGTTCTGCTGCTTTGCTGAAAAGAAAGTGGCGACGGATTCGGAGGATCGGCGGAAATGCATCGGGTAACACAGCAGCAACACGTCCGTGCCGCACGGCCGTGGCTGTGGACGGCACTGGCCGTGGCGGTGGTGACGGCGGCGGCGCTGTGGGTGACCAGGCCCGATCCCAAGGCCTGCCATACCGCACCGCCCGCGGCCGCGCCCGTGCGCCCGGCCACGACGCCCGGAACCGGTGTGCCCGAACCGATCCCGGCCCTCGAGCAGATCGACCCGCCGCAGCCGGTGGAGGCGCGCTACTACACCTTCCGGCAGGGTGTCGCCTGTTCTATCCCGGACCTGCCGGTGGACGGTTTCTACGTCGGGGTGCCGACCGCCGAGTACGCGGGCAGCGCGGCCTGCGGCACCCTGGTCCAGCTCGACGGGCCGCTCGGTTCGGTACGCGCCCAGATCGTCGACCGGTGCCCGGGTTGCGCGCCCGGCCACTACGACCTCAGCACCGCCGCCTTCACCCGGATCGCCGATCGGAGCACGGGGGTCGCGCAGATCCGGTTGCGCCGCATCCACAATCCGGTCCCCATCCCAGAACTGTTCTACCGGGTGCAGGACGGCTCCTCGGCGCACTGGTTCGGGTTGCTGGTCGCCAACAGCGGAAACCCATTGACGCGCGTCGAGATTAGGCCGGAGACAGGCGGTCCGGGCCGCGCGCTGATCCGCGGCGCGGACAACTACTGGTCTACCTCCGGCGCGGGTCCCGGCCCTTTCACGGCACTGGTGACCGACTCCGAAGGCCATCAGGCGCGGATTCCTGGCATCACCGTCGCGCCGGGGGAGGTGCGCCGCACCGGAATCGGGCTCTACACCTTCCCCGGTCCGGCGCCGGCCGTCACCGCGCCCGCTCCGCCCGTCACCGTGCCCGCGGCCGTGTGCGCGTGATCCCGCCCCGTGGTCGGCGGTAACGGAACGTCGCCCGGGAATTGCTGCTGGGTAACGAAATTCGTCCGGGCGTGGTTGCGGCGCGGCAATTGGGTATCGCTATAACAGAATTCGTTGCCACCTATGGGAATGCTCTCTACCTTGGCTGACATGGCCAATGACAATCGTCAGTGACAACAGTCACGCGGCCACTCACAACGGCGTGAGTAGGTGAGAACCATGGGCGACCCGAAGGTGTTGCTGTCCGGAAAGTGGCGTATCGCTTGGATATTCGCTGCCCTGCTACTGCTGATGGGCATCGCGTATCCGGCTCCACAGGCGAACGCGCAATGGTGCGCGGACGTGGAGGTGGTGGTGGCCAGAGGCACCGGGGAACCGGGCTATCTCGGCACGGGTGTGGGCGATCCGCTCTACGACGCCCTGCTGAACCGGCTACCCGTCGGTCTGAGCGCCTACCCGGTGAACTACCCGGCGGACCTGACCGACGTGTTCTCGGTGGGCAAGGGCAGCGCGGATCTCGTTGCGCACCTGGCCTATCAGGCGGCGGCGTGTCCCGATCAGCGGTTCATCCTGGCGGGCTATTCGCAGGGTGCGGTCGTGGTGCACACGGCGCTGGGCACCGGTATCACCAACGGCATTCCGGGCGCGGTCCGGATGGACGGTGAGCTGGGCGCACGCGTGTCGTCGGTGCTGCTGTTCGGCGATCCGCTGCGGCTGATCGGCTGGAGCGTGCCGGAACCGTATCTGTGGCGTACGGCCGACTATTGCGCGGCGGGCGATCCGATCTGCGGCGGCGGCCTCGACCCGAACGCGCACACCGTGTACGGCGGTTTCGTCGGTGCGGCAGCGGATTTCGCGGCCGACCGACTGTGACCCGTCAGCGTCGCTCGATCCGGCCCGACGGAGGGTCGACGGCCCCGCGAGTCCGCAGGTAGGACTCCAGGGCGTCGAGGTCCGTCGGGCCGACCGCCGCCCGGTCGCCCTCGGTGAACACGGTGAAACCGTCGCCGCCGGCGGCGAGGAAGTTGTTGGTCGAGACCGGGTACACCGCAACGGGATTCAGCGGTTGCCCGCCGATGCGCACGGTGTCGGGGAGTACCTTGCGTCCGGTGGGCGCGGCATCGGAATACGCGTAGCTGATACCGGCCACGGACAGCACACCGGCCTTGCCCGCGCCGTCCCACTGCTGCTCCAGCAACCGGAGAAGCTGCTGACCGGTCAGCACCACCGTCACGACCTGATTGCCGAACGGCTGCACGGTGTAGGCGTTCTCATAGGTGATGGCGCCGTCGGACAGGTCCGCGCGCACGCCACCGGCGTTCATGAACGCGGCGACGGCTCGGTCGGGGGCCATGGCGGCGAGCATGGCGTCGGCGATCAAATCGCCCAGCGGTGAGTCACCCGCCGGTGCGGGTTCGTTCGGCAGGGGAGCGGTCGCGGTGCCGATCACGCGTTCGGCGCGCGGTTCCGCCTGGGCGGCATAGAAATCCACGGTGCGAGCGGTCGCCGGATCCGGTGGCACATCCCGGGTGACGACGCGATTCACCGCGCGCGCGTCGACGGTGCCGTCGTGGAATCGCAGCGCGACATCGGTGATCAGCCGTCCGTAGGAGGCGGCCTGGGTGACCACCTTGCCCGCGATGGTGCAGTTGTACGCCTGGTGGCTGTGCGCGGTCATGATCACGCGAACCGCGGGGTCGGTGCGCTCGGCCAGCGCGGTGACGTTCGGGGTGATGTCGGCGCATCCGTTGTAGTCCAGCGGCCCGCCGTGGGTGCGCTGCGATCCGCCGTCGTGCATGAGCGCCACCACGGTTTCCGCGCCGGCGGCCCGCAGTTGCGGGACGAACTTATTGACAGCGTCGGCCTCGTCGCCGAAGGTGTAGCCGCGGATGCCCTCGGGCATCACGATGTTCACGGTCTCGGGGGTGACGGTGCCGATCACGCCGATCTTGTGGCCGCCCACCTCGAGCATCGTCCAGGGCCGCAGGCCGGGCGGGAGCTGCCCGTTGCCGTCGGTGACATTGGCGGCCAGGTAGGGGAATCGAGCGCCGGTGAACGGCTCGCCCGGCACGCAGCCGTCCCAGGCGCAGCCGCCCCGCTGCAGGCGCACCAGTTCCGGTATCCCGTCGTCGAATTCGTGATTGCCGACCGCGGAGGCCGCGGTGCCGATGCTGCCGAGGAAGCCGATGGTCGGCTCGTCGTGGAACAGCGCCGATACCAGCGGGCTGGCGCCGATATTGTCTCCGGCGGCGAGCACGGCGCTGTCCGGATATGCCGACTTCAGCCTGCCCAGGTGGGTCGCGAGATAGGCCGCGCCGCCGGCGGGGAAGGTGGCGATATGCCCGTTGCTGCCGGACGGGGGTTGGAGATTGCCGTGCAGGTCGTTGAGGCCGAACAGGTGTATCTCGCCGGGCTGCGGTGTCGGCAGGTCGTCCGTCGACACCAGCGGCACCGCACCGGGTTTCGGCGCGGGTGGTGCGGATCTATCGCCGCATCCGGCCGACGCGAGCAGCACGAGGGCGGTCGCCAGCACCCCACCGATTCGATGACGAGCCTTCATAGGAAACGACTTTCGCAGAAGCCGCTGGCGTGTGCGCGACGAGCAGGTGAATTCTGGTCGGTTGTCCCTCCCGGGGTCGGCGTTGC
Organism: Nocardia sp. N2S4-5; assembly: GCF_044628355.1. Taxonomy (NCBI): domain Bacteria; kingdom Bacillati; phylum Actinomycetota; class Actinomycetes; order Mycobacteriales; family Nocardiaceae; genus Nocardia; species Nocardia sp. N2S4-5. The sequence continues at coordinate 348,980 of NZ_JBIUPM010000001.1, forward strand.
CCTATCCGCCGATCAGCTGTGACACCGTCACGAAGCGGTACCCGCGGGCGCGGAGGCCGTCGACGATGGGGACGACCGCGGCCCGTGAATCGGCCTGATACATGGCGTGCAGGAGGATGATCGAGCCGGGTCGGACCGCATCGAGGGTTTCGTCGACGATTCGTCCGGTCTCGGCGTCGCCGTGGGAATCCGGCTCGACGTCCCACATCACCGTCGTGCGATCGTGATCCGACAGGTACGTCGGCAGCGCGAACAGCTTCTTCCCGTACGGCGGGCGGAAGGTGATCGGGCCGTGGTACCCGGTCCGACGGATCTCGGCATCGGTGCGCTCGACCTCGTCGCGCACGGTCCCCGGGGTGACGAGGACGAACCGCCGATGGCTGTAGCTGTGGTTGCCGATCTCGTGCCCCGCCGCGGCGATGGCGGCGCCGTCCCCGGGGCGGGACGCGAGATCACGTCCGACGAGGTAGAAGGTCGCCGGAACCGCCAGTGCGCCGAGCGTCGCCAGGATCTCCGGCGTGCGCTCGGTCGGTCCGTCGTCGAAGGTCAGCGCAACCACCTTGTCGGCCGTATCAATCCGATGCACCAGCCGTCCCGCCACCTGATAGGTGCGAGAGTTCATCAGCACGTAGAGTCCGGCGCAGGCCGCCACCACGACGACCAGGCTGAGCGCGACGGGGATGAGCAACCTGCGTTTCACCCGGTGCAAACTAGCACGCGGCCAGGTTCGGTCAGCTGCGGCGAGCGTGCCGCGAGGCCGGATTGCCCGGCGAAATCACCAGTGCAGGCCGGGGATTCCGTTCGCGATGCGGGCGGCGGGACCGGGCAGGCTCATCAGCGGTTGGAAGATCGGAGCCAGGGCGAGTAGCGGGCCGCCGGCGGATTCGGCGTTCCGCGCGGGTGCGGCCTCGCGCGGGGTGTCCGAGGTGGTGGCGGACACCACTGCGCCTGCGCGCGTTGAGCTTTGCGAGTCGGCTGCCGTGCTGGGGGTCTCCGTATTGCCGATGTTCGCTGCCTGGCGGGCGGGCGTCGAATCGCCGAGCATGTGGAAGCTGCGGTGCAGGATTGCCTTCTTGACCGATGGCAGCACCGTGTCGACCAATTGCGCGAAGGTACCGATCGGGGTGTCGATGCGGGTCGGGCGCTGCTCCAGGGCGCGAACCACGATCGCGGCCGCTTGCTCGGGAGTGTGGACCGGAAGAGAGCGGTACAGCTCGGTCGGTGCGATCATCGGCGTGCGCACCAGCGGCATCCGGACCGAGGTGAAAGTGATTCCGGCATCGGCATTTTCGACCGCGGCGATCTCGCTGAAGGTATCCAGCGCCGACTTGCTGGCGACGTAGGCCGCGAACCGCGGCAGCTTGGTCTGCACGGCGATCGAGGAGATGTTCACGAAATGCCCGAAGCGGCGTTCCCGCATCGACGGCAGCAGCGCCAGGATCAGCCGCACCGCGCCGAAGTAGTTCACCGCCATGGTCCGTTCGAAATCGTGCATCCGGTCGGTGGATTCGAGGACCGAGCGGCGGATGGAGCGACCGGCGTTGTTGATGGCGTAGTCGACGTGATCGTGGTCGGCCAGCACCTGCTTGACCAGTAGCTCGACCGCCTTCTCGTCGGTGATGTCGCACGAGTATGCCTGCGCCGCACCGCTTTCCGCGCGCACCGCGGCGGCCGCGGATTCCAGTTCGTCCGGATTGCGGGCGACCATCAGCGCCGTGGCGCCGCGCCGGGCGACGGCGTGCGCGGTGGCCAGGCCGATACCGGAGGACGCGCCGGTGATGAGCACGATCCGGCCCCGCAGCGGGTCGCCGGTGCGGCGGGCGCGGTCGGGATCCAGGTGTGTGCGCCAGTATTCCCAGAGCTTGTCGGCATAGGAGTCGAACGCGGGCACCGGCAGGCCGCGCAGCCGGGCGCGGGTGGAGTCGGAGACGAATTCGGACTCGAACGACACGTGCGGCGCGACCTCGGCGGGAATTCTCCACTGCTGTAACAACAAATCTCGAACCTGCGTGACGCCGGGCAACTGCGCCAGCGCCCGCAGCGCGGACTGGCTGCCCGGCACGGTGCCCAGCCCGGTCGGCGCCCCGGCGGCGCGGGCCAGCGCGGCGTAGACGTCGCCGAACGGCTGCGGGTCCGGGTTGACCAGGTGGAAGGTGCGCCGGAGCAGCCCGGGGCGAGTGATCAGCCGGACCATGGCCGTCGCGACATAGTCGACCGGAACGATATTGGTGGCGCCCAGATCGGGCAGCGGGACCGGCAGGCCCGACGGCAGTCCCGCCAGGCGGGCGATGGCCGGGAAGAAGTAGTAGGGACCGTCGATCTTGTCCATCTCGCCGGTCCGGGAATCGCCGACGATGATCGACGGACGGTAGACCCGCCAGCGCAAACCCTTGGCCTCGCGCACCAGCTTCTCGGCCGCGAACTTCGTGCGATGGTACGGCGACGGCAGCTGCTGGCCGAGGTCGAAATCGTCCTCGAAGAACTTGCCGCGATGGTCACCGGCCACGGCGACCGACGACACGTGGTGCAGGACGGCGTCGAGTTCGGTCGCGAGGGCGATGACCGAGCGGGTGCCGGTGACATTCGCGGCGTAGGCGGTTTCCTCGTCGGCGGTCATGTCGTAGACCGCACCGAGGTGCACGATGTGCTCCACGCGCGGCGGAATATCCTGCAGGCCAAGGTTTTCCGAAGTCAGATCGCCGATCAGCGGGAAGACGCGGTGCTGCGCGCCCCAGCTGTCGGCCAGCTCGGCGAGCTTGGCGACCGAGGCCTCGCGGACGAGCACGTGGACCACCGCGTCGTGATCGTGCTCGAGCAGGCCCTGCACCACGCGCCGTCCCAGGAATCCGGTGCCGCCGGTAACGAGATAGGAGACCATCGTCCCTCCTTTGCCTGTCGAACTCGTTGTCGCGCAACGGTTTCCGCCGATGCGCAGCAATGTTCGCCCGACATGCATCGGTGGATGCGGACGCGGAATGATTCAGCCCGCTAGCAGAGGCAGGGGCTGGATAGAAACACCTTCGTGTCTAACTGGTCAGTAACTTTAACGGTGGCGGGCGGGTGCTCGCAACCCGACGGCGCCTCTCGCGGTGTGGGTCTTGTCACCACGTGAGACGCCGTTCGGTATGTGTGTCAATGGATTTGATGTAACCGCGAGAACCAGGTGGCTACCGATCGGCAATCATCGGTTCGGCGGAGATCAGCCCTGCTGACGGACCGGGAATTCCCCTGCCAGTTCCTGGAACAGAGCGGTGTTGAACGCGAAGGCGCGCTGGCATTCACCGAGGACACGCTGCTTCTCGAGATCGTCGACGGCCAGCTGGTCCAGCAGGACGCGGTACTCCCGCTTGAACGCGGCCGGGTTGGGAATCTGGTCGAAGACGTAGAACCGCACGCCGTCACCACGTTTGGGCAAATGCCACAGCTTCTCGGCGGTGCCGCGGATGACCTGCCCGCCGGACAGGTCGCCGAGGTAGCGCGTGTAGTGGTGGGCGACGTAACCGGCCGGCCAGGTGCGCGCGCAGTCCTCGATGCGGGCGGCGTAGTCGGCGGTGGCGGGCAGCGGATCGAGGTCGCCGCGCCAGCTCTCGCCGCCGAGATGGGCGAGATCGGCCTCGAGGTGCGCCAGCCGCGCCAATTCGGGACGGACGAACGGACCGGCCACCGGATCATCGGCGAGGTCTCCCCAGTGCGCCTCCAGCGCGCGGTACACATGCCACAGCTGGCCGGTATAGCGGTAGAACGCCGCCACGCCGAGGGCACCGCCGAGCATGTCGCTCATGAACGTGGAGTTCTCCGCGTCCGCGTGCTGCCGCTCGGTAGCGGTGCGGATCTGTGTCGAGAACGGCACGGTCTCCGACGATGGTGAAGTCTTCGGCATGGATCCTGCTTCCTCACCCGACCCCGGGATCACAACTATGGGTTACCTAACTTCTCTACCTAGACCATACCCGGGCGCTGGACCACACGAATCAAACTTTCGGACGAGGGCGGGTCAGCGGGCGAGGAGGGTGTGGTGGGTTGTGCGGGAGAGTTTTTCCGGGTTGCGGACGGAGTAGAGGCCGGTGATGCGGGTGTCGTCGACGCGGACCGCCATGATGGTGTCGACCTCGCCGTCGAGGCGGAGGATGAGTGCCGGGTAGCCGTTGATCTGCGCCGGTTCCACCGTCATCTCGCGGCCGATGCGGGGAAGGCTGCTCGCCAGCAGGGCGGCCACGGAGTCGGCGCCGACGATGGGTTGCAGGGCGGCCTGTTTGATGCCGCCGCCGTCGCCCAGGAACACGACATCGGGGGCGAGTTGATCGAGTAGGCCCTGGATGTCGCCGGTTTCGATGGCGCGCTGGAATGCCTCGATGGCCTGGCGGGTGTCGGCGGGGGAGATCACGCCGCGCGGGCGGCGGGCGGCGACGTGTGCCCGGGCGCGGTGGGCGATCTGGCGGACGGCGGCCGGGGTCTTGTCGACGGACTCGGCGATCTCGTCGTAGCCGAGGTCGAACACCTCCCGCAGCACGAAGACCGCGCGCTCGGTCGGCGCGAGGGTCTCGAGCACCAGCAGCATCGCCATCGACACGTGCTCGGCGAGTTCCACGTCCTCGGCGACATCGGGCGCGGTCAGCAGCGGCTCGGGCAGCCACGGGCCGACGTAGGACTCCTTGCGGCGCCCGAGCGAGCGCAATCGCATGAGTGCCTGGCGCGTGGTGATGCGCACCAGGTAGGCGCGCTGATCCTGCACCGTGTCCAGGTCCACGGCCACCCATTTCATCCAGGTCTCCTGCAGGACGTCCTCGGCGTCGGCGGCCGAGCCGAGCATCTCGTAGGCGACGGTGAACAGCAGATTCCGGTGGGTGACGAAGACGCCGGTGGCGTCGGCGGTGGGCTTGCTCATGGGTGGCTCCGGTCTGCTCGCTGTTCGACTCTCGCCCACACGATGCCGAGGCGTGCCCGTTTGTGACAGCCATCGGCGGTGGCATAGGTCACATCGTCGCGCTGTCACGGGGATCGGCGCGTCGGCATCTTGTGGTCGTTCGATCAACGACACACAGTGAGGACGACATCATGGAACCCCGTTTCAACATGTTCGACAGTGAACTCGGCGCGAAGTTCGCCAAGCGATTCGGCAATGCCAGCCTGGTGGTCGTGCAGTCGGACCTGCCGAAGGCCACGCAGGACCTGATGATGTTGCGCGTCAGCCAGATCAACGGCTGCGCGTACTGCACCGACATGCACAGCAAGGACCTGGCGCACGCCGGTGAGTCGGTCGCCCGCATCAACCTGGTCGCCGCCTGGCGCGAGTCCACCGTCTACACCGAGCCCGAACGGGCGGCGCTCGCGCTTGCCGAGGAGGGCACCCGGATCGCCGACGCCCACACCGGCGTGTCCGACGAAACCTGGGCCGCCGTCCGCAAGCACTACGACGACGACCAGATTGCCGCCCTTGTCGCCTTGGTCGCCCAGATCAACGCGGCCAATCGCCTGGGGGTGATCGTGCGCCAGCAGGGTGGGTCGTACGAGCCCGCGCCGAACTGAAGTCCGGGGGTGCCCGGCCTTCAAACCAGGCCGGGCCCTCGGTCGCCGCACCCCTGTTCACTTCGAGGCGCGGCTGGTGAAGGAAAGCATCCGGTTCAGTCTCACAGCGCGACGTCGGCAGTTTCCACACGCCGGCACCCCCGCCTGCTCGGTGCCTTTCTTGATCACGTCACCGAGTCCGATTTCTGTTTTGACCAGCCATCGCGGTAAACGGACCACGAAGAGAGGTCCGCGCTTGTGTCGTTGTCTCGCAATGGGATTCGGCATGTTACTCGGGGCTCGTTCCTACGCCGTTTATCTGCTTCTGATGGTCCCATTTCTTACCGTCGAACACCGACCACCACAATGCCTGATCGCCCAGCATTCCTTTCCATACCGCGAAAAGCGCGTCGTCGAAATTCGCGAGACCGGGACCGATGCTCGAGGCGACGCCCTCGATACGTTGCTGAGGCGCCCAACCGCGGCCGTCGAACGAAGACCACCAGATGCCCTGGTCGCCCGCTTGCCCCTTCCATGCCGCGTATAGCTTTCCGTCGAAACTCGCCAGCGAGGGGCCGATGCTGGAAGCCACCCCTGGGATGTTTTGCTGAGCTGCCCACGACACCCCGTCGGACGAAGACCACCAAAGCCGCTCGTCGCCCTCGACGCCCTTCCACGCGGCATACAGTCGTCCATCGAATTCGGCCAGCGCGGGCCCGATGCTGGAGCCGACCCACGGAATGGCTTGCTGCGGTTCCCATTCCTGCCCGAACCAGGATGACCACCAAATCCGTTCGTCGCCGTCGACGCCTTTCCACGCGGCGTACAGTCGTCCGTCGAACTCGGCCAGCGCAGGTCCGATGCTGGAACCCGCGCCCGGTACGGCGCGCTGGGGAGCCCACGAGGAACCGTCGTACGAGGACCACCACAGCCGCTGGTCACCGGTCACGCCTCGCCAAGCCGCGTACAGCTTGCCACCGACACTCGCCAGCGACGGCCCGATGCAGGACCCCACATCATCGATGTGGCGCTGGGCAGCCCAGCTGCTGCCGTCGCAGGTGGACCACCACAATCCTTGATCGCCGGTGACGCCTTTCCACGCGGCGTACAGCTGACGGTTCACGGCCGACAGCCCGGGCGCCCGACCGTCGATGGAGGCTATCGTCAGAGCCGCCCCGGGGTACGCGCCGCCGCCGGCGAGAGCGCATTCTCCACTGGGAGAGAGAGGATCATCGAACCATTCGGTGACGTGAAACGTGGTCCCGCTGCCCAGTCCGAGGTCAGGACCCGACCATTCGTAGAGCGTCCCGTTCTCACACCCCTGGTAGTCCGCCCAGACCGCAAACTTCGTCGAGTGGACCCATTCGAAATCGTACTGCCACGCCATTCCGTGCCGCGTGCAGGTATCGAACCATTCCCAGGGCCACCCCCCTGGACACCAATATTTATGATCGTGTGGAACGAGCCTTCCCATGGTGCACTCCCAATCCCGCAGGCTTGTTATATAGATACGCCGTCTCACTGCACCATGCTGCTTACCCCTCTTCTAGAGCAGAAGGCCCCTGACTATGGTCTGTTTTCGCCCGACGGAGTAATTCAGGGCAGGACAGCTCCTGTTTCGAGCGTCAATGCCGAAGGGCGTGAGTGCGCGCGGATTTCGACGCTACTTGCCGTGCGCGTTGTTCGTGGGCGCGAATTCGACACCACTGTAGGGGTGAGGGTGTCCGGCCTGGTCGATCCAGGCCATCGAACCGTCCCTACAAGGATGTCCCCAACCAGGATGCGAATCCGAGCAGACTGTCCTGCTGCCGTCGCTGGGCCGAAGCGATGCCGTGCAGTGTCTCCCGGACCGACGGATGCAGCCGGGTTTGCTGCGGCGCGGCGATGCGGGCCTTGTTCAGCGCGATCAGGGCCTTGTCCGGTTTACCGGCCATCAGCCATGCACGGGCATTGTCCTGCCAGTGGTGCCCGGCACGCGGCGCGGCCATATCGGCAGGCAACTGCAATGCCGCGCCGTAGGTGGCCGCCTTGCCCGGATCTCCTGCCTCGAGTTCGACCGCGCAGGCGTGTATCTCGACGTTTCCGGGTCCGAAATCGGTTGTGTAGAGGTCGCTTTCACGACTCATCGGCTTCGCGATCCGGCGGGCCGCGGCGATGTGGTCCTGCGCGACGTCCAGTCGTCGGCCGCGGGCCGCGACGATCGCGCCGCGCAGATGGCCGTAACCGCGGAGCACGCGCTCGTTCTCGCTTTCCCCGGGGACCAGGCGCAGTCCCCGGTCGATCAGCGAGATCGCGACGTCGGTCGATCCGTGCGACATCAGCAATCTGGACCGCTTCATCAGGCTTCGCACCGCGTAGCCGGGATCATCGGTATGCGCGGCGACCCAATCCAGCCGATCGAGTACCAATGCGGTCAGCGAGGAGTAGCCCAGTCGGCAGCACGCGCATTCGGCGGCAATATAAGCGCCGCAAAGCATTTCATACGCCCGAACACGTGCAGGACCGGACGAGGTCTGGATGGCACCGTGCAACTGCCGGATCAACGTGGGCAGCATTGCCAGTGCGCGCCGAGTCTTGTCGCCACGCAGAGCCGCTTCCACGACGGAAAGCTGACTCGCAGACTGCGTTTCCGACGGTGCCTCTAGCGGCTGCACATACGTGCCTTCGGCCATGACCGCGCGCAGGTCGCCCAACCCTTCGAGCGGCCCGTCTTCTTCGAGCGACTCGACATACGGCGTGCCCTGCAACCGATCCGGGTCCACCCCGAGCGCCTTCGACACGGCCGCGACAAAGCCCGGCGACGCGACCTCCCGCCCCTGCTCGACCGCCTTGACCATGCTCAGGCTGTACCGAGCGCGACCGGCCAACTGCACCTGGCTCAAACCCGCGATCTTTCGTTCCGAGGCAATGGCCTGCCCCACATGCCGGCCCATAGGTCGAGGGTAGACCCGGTATCGCACGGTCATTGGAGGATGTTGCGCTCTGTTTCTGAGCCGTCTCCCGGCGCTGACCGCGGCGATTGTTGGTGGAGCCCATCGCAGCTGAAAGGGGACTGGCCCGTTTTGCTTCGCCGTCCGGGGCGCCGCAGACATAGATTGCTGTGTTCCCGCGTAGAAGCTGTTGCCGAAGTCCATCGGCGACCGTGACCCTCGAGTTCTACACGCCGAGCGGGATCAGCCGTAGCGTGGCTGTATGAGTGTTGTTGGCGAGCGGGTGAAGAATGCTCGTAAGCGTGCCGGAATGACACAACGTGAATTGGCGGGGGCTGCTGGGGTCTCGTTGTCTCAGTTGCGCAAGATCGAGCAGGGAGACTACGAGCCGCGTCTGGAGACGTTGCGTGCGTTCGCCGTAGCGATGCACCTGCGGACCTCAGCTCTGCAGGTCGAGCCCGATTACGAGCAGCCCGACAGTGGTACCGAGGAGCAGTGGCGGCCGGTTTTGCCCGCGCTGTTCGGCAACAGCCCACAGCCGGATGTACCCGCCACTGTCGAGGGCGTGCAGGCGATGCTTCGCACGGTGCAAGCGATGATCGGTGCCGACCGGTATCAGGAAGTAACGGTGTTGCTGCCGAGCTTGATTCGCGATGTGGAGAGCCTCGGGGACGGACGCGCGTTTCGTTTCAAAGTGCTGAATGTCGCGGCGTCGCTGCTCGCGCAGACCCGGCAATTCGAGGCGGCCGACATGGTTCTCAGCCGTGCGGTCGACGTCGCGGAAACTCATCTGGAAGCGGCTACGGCCGTGGACACGTTGCTGTGGTCGCTGCTGCGGCAGGGCCGGTTGGATGATGCTCGGTCGATGGCGATCCGCTGGGCGGATGACATCGAGCCGCGATTCTCGCGCGCAAGCCTGCAAACGGTGGCGATGTGGGGGCGGCTGTGGTTGAAGATCGCGAATGCGGCCGTGCGCGACAATCAGCCGGGCGAAGTCGAGGATGCCTTGGCATTGGCTCGGGCGGCGGCCGCTCGGATCGGGCACGACGTCTATGTCGACCGGCTGCTGGGTCGCACGTTCGGGCCGCTCGAGGTCTCGTACATCGCTGCCGAGTCGTTCGTCATCTCACACGAGCCGGAGAAGACGCTCGCAATCGCGTCCAACGTGCCGGCTCCGCCGATCGAACCCGCGGGTGCCAGCCGGATGCGCCACAAGCTCGATGTGGCCAATGCGCATACTCAGATGGGCAGGTTCGGCGAGGCCCTCGAGTCCTTCCGAACTGTGCGGCGGACAGCGCCGGAATGGCTTGTGCAGCAACGTTATGCGCGTGACGTCCTCAACGAGGTAGTACGCAAGCGGCGCACCCTCACGCCTGACATGCGAGAGCTGGCTGACGCCGTTCAGCTCGAATACTGAGCCGGGAGAAGCGTCCCACGAATGGCACTTCCGGCCTTCCGGGGTCACAAGTGTCATTGTTTGTGCTGTTCGTGGCTGTGACTCTCTATTCGGCCCCATCGCCGGGTGGTAGCCGACTCCTTGGCTTCGCGGCTCTCTGGCGGTGGGCGCTTCCAAACGATGGCGGAGCGAGAGGCGGGCGGGTATGAGGGCAGTTTCGACAACGCTGAGCGGCACGGGATGGCTCTTGCTGCTTCTGATTTCGGCGTTGGTCGTGTTGACTGTGGCGTTGATCCGGTTACCGCTGCGTGGTGAGCGCCGGAGTGATCGCTCGTGAAGCTCGGCATGCCTGTCGCATTGGGTTGGGTGCACCCGGAATCTGTTGCGCTGGAATGGGATATGGCGCAGGTGCGGCGGCTGGCGCAGCGGTTGGGTTACAGCTTGGTGTGGGCGCCGGAAGTCAGTCGCATTCCTCTCGCCGACCAGGTGCGGGCGGCTGGTGCGGAGGTTGTGATCGCCCCGGCCGCAGAGCATTTCGATGTCATGACTTTGAATGCGGTGATGTGTGTGGCCGACATCGAAACGGTTTGTCCGCGACTGAGTTTCGCTCGGTGGGCGGTGAAACAGACTCCCGAGCGGACGATTCGGTGAGCTGGTGAGTCGCCCGGCTTCAGTCGGCGGCGGCGAGGGCTGCGGTGTACTGGGCGTCGGTGACGGGCTCGAGCCAGGTGGTGCCGTCGCCGGTGCCGTCGCCGACGGCCAGGGCGAGGTGGGCCATGAGGGTGGTGTCGGTGGCGCCGTGCCAGTGTTCTTCGCCGGGCGGGCAGGTGACGGTTTGCCCGGCGGTGATGCGCAGGGTCCGGCCGTCGCGGGTGCCGACCAGGCCGACGCCGTCGGTGACGTGCAAGGTTTGGCCCAAGGCGTGGGAGTGCCAGTTGGTGCGCGCGCCGGGAGTGAAGCGGACCAGGGCGGCGGCCAGGCGGGCGGGTTCGGAGGGGGTCTGGATCATGCTCAAATAGACGTCACCGGTGAAGCGTTCGGCGGGGGCCTTGGCGGTGGGGGTGCTGGCGATCCTTTCCATGACGACTCCTTTCGCCCAGGTGGGGGCTGCGTGGTGAGGGGCGGACGCGATCAGACTGTGAGCAGGACCTTCGTCGCGCGGCGCTGGTCCATCGCGCGGTAGCCGTCGGCGGCTTCGTCGAGCGGCAGGGTCAGGTCGAAGACGTCGCCGGGGTCGATCACCCCGCTCATGATGAGGTCGATCAGGTCGGGCAGGAAGCGGCGCACCGGGGCGGGACCGCCGTGCAGGTGCACCTCGGCGAAGAACAGCTCCATCCCGTCCAACTGCACGTCGTGGGCCACACCGACGTAGCCGATGTGACCGCCGGGGCGGGCGGACCGGATGGCCTGCTCCATCGACTCCTGGGTACCGACTGCTTCGATGACCGAGTGCGCGCCCAGCCCGCCGGTGAGTTCCTTGATCCGAGCCACGCCCGCGTCGCCGCGCTCCTCGACGATGTCGGTGGCGCCGAATTTCCTTGCCAGCGCTTGCCTTTCGGGATGCCGGCTCATGGCGATGATCCGCTCCGCGCCGAGCTGGGCGGCGGCGAGCACACCGAGCAACCCGACCGCGCCGTCACCCACGACAGCGACCGTCTTGCCCGGGCCGGCCTCGGCGGCCACCGCGGCGAACCATCCGGTGCCGAGCACGTCGGAGGCGGCCAGCAGGTGCCGCACCTGTTCCGGCGTCGGCTCGCCGGGGACACGAACCAGGGTGCCGTCGGCCAGGGGGATGCGGGCACGCTCGGCCTGGGTGCCGATCGACCCCATCACCACGGCGTGGACACACCGAGACTGATAGCCCGCCCGGCAGATCTCGCAGGTGTTGTCGGAGGCGAAGAACGATCCCACCACGAAATCGCCGACCCGCAACTCCCGCACCTCAGGGCCGATCTCCTCCACGACGCCCACGTATTCATGGCCCATCGGGGTCGGTCCGTTCAGGGCCTCGACCCCGCGGTACGGCCACAGATCCGACCCGCAGATACAGGTGGCGGTGACGCGGATGACCGCGTCGGTCGGCGCGACGATCCGGGGATCGTCCCGATCCTCGACCCGTACGTCGCCGGGGGCGTACATGACCACTCCACGCATGATCGGCTCCTTCGTCTGTCGGTTCGGCGCTTCCCGGATCCATCTCGTGGTTCCCAGTCGGCCCCTGTTCAACCGATCGAGACAGGTCTGTCGTGGGTGTACGGCGTGACCGGTCGATCCTCCACCCGGAGGTCCCGAGCTTCCGGCCTGATACCGGCAGGGGCCTCCGCGCCCGAGGCGACGTGCCGATCCGAGCGAGCCTTTCTCGGGTCGGTTCCCCGAGTGGGGAAGGCCGGCGATGCCACTGCGCGGGTGGTGCGACCTAACATACGGGGCAGTTCGATCGCGCAGCCCGAGTATCGGTCCGCCGGGCAGCTTCTCTGCCCGGTCGACCGGCCCGCAGCCGACTTGAACTCCTCTCTCGCAGAAAAGGATTGGTCCGTGAGCAGCAGCGGAGCCCGCACGATCGATGCGACGGCGTTTTTGGTCGAATATCCGGAATATAGCGAAACAGCAGTGCTCGATGAATTTCGTGATACCGAGTACGCATATCTCGATCAGCAGCAGCATATTTATCTGGACTATACCGGCGCGGGACTCGCCGCCACGGCCCAGCACCGCGCGCATGACGAGTGGGTCACCGCCGCCTGTTATGGCAACCCACATTCCGATAATCCCACGTCATTGGCTGCGACGGCTCGCATCGAGGCTGCCAGGGCTGCCGTATACAGCTACTTCAATGCCGCACCGGAGGAGTATGCCGTGATATTCACGGCTAATGCCACGGCCGCCTGCCGATTGGTCGGTGAGGCGTATCCGTTCGATCGGTCGACCGCACTCGTCCTCACCGCCGACAACCACAACTCGGTCATCGGAATAAGAGAATTCGCGCGCGCCAAGCACGCCCGCACTGCCTACGCCCATATCACCGGAACCGAACTTCGAGTGAGCGAGCAGTCCGTCCGCACGGCACTGAGTCGCCGGGCGCTGCCGGAAATCCTTGCCGCCGTATCCAGATCAGGGAAGCGGCGACGCGGGTTGTTCGCCTATCCCGCGCAGAGCAACTTCAGTGGAGTCCAGCATCCCTTGGAATGGGTGGAACTCGCGCACGAGTACGGATTCGACGTACTGCTGGACGCGGCGGCCTACGTGCCCTCCAACAGACTCGATCTCGCCGCGGTACCCGCCGATTTCGTACCGGTGAGCTGGTACAAGGTATTCGGGTATCCGACCGGTGTCGGCTGCCTGATCGCCCGGCGGGACGCCTTGGCCCGGCTGCGACGACCCTGGTTCGCGGGCGGCAGTATCCGCGCGGTCAGCGTGCGGGGTGGTTGGCACGCCATGGCGCCGGGCGGTACGGCATACGAAGACGGCACCGTGAACTTCCTGGCTGTGCCCGATGTGGAATACGGGCTCGATTGGGTGCGCGGTATCGGCATGGATTTGATCTGTCGGCGCACCCGTTGCCTGACCGGATGGCTACTGGATCGACTGACGGCGCTGGAACACGACAACGGTATGCCGCTGATTCGAATCTATGGTCCGCGCACGATGGTCTGCCGCGGCGCGACAGTGGCTTTCAACATTCTCGACCCCTCCGGCGCCGTCGTCGACGAACGTCTGGTCGCGCGCGAGTCCTCGGCGTCGGGCCTGTCGCTCCGGACGGGCTGCTTCTGCAATCCCGGCTCGGGTGAGGCCGCTTTCGGTCTCAGTCGAACGGCCCTGCGCCGCATGGCCGGACGCCAAGTGCGCACCATCGACGAGTATGTCGCGGAGGTCGGCTTGCCGACCGGCGGCGCGATTCGTGTATCGCTCGGAATAGCCTCGAACTTCCACGATGTCCAGCGGTTCATCGACTTCGTCGGCACCTATCGCAATCGCCCGTGTGAAAGTCACGATCTCCCGCCACGCGAGCAGTGCTGAGTCCGATTCGCAGCAGTGCCCAGAACACACCATCGCCCGCCCGGTAACCCGCAGTTGACGGACCGGGCGGGCGGTTACTCAGCGGGGGACGCTGCCCGTCAGCTTTCCACCCGCGGCGTCGAAGACGAGGCAGGTGATGCCGCGGTCGCGGTCCCAATCTTTCTTGTTGTCGGGGTAGAGGTAGGAGATTTGGAGTTTGTCGAGCATGGGGCTGTTGGCTAGGGCCTGCTCTATGTCGGCGGTGCAGCGGGTTTCGGCCTGCTGGGCGACGGTGGGTTCGCCGGGCCAGGAGCCCTTGGGGAGGTCGAATTGGCTGATGACCTCGCCGTCGTGGGCTTGCGTGCAGGGGGAGACGGAGATCTCGGTCATGCGTTTGCCGTCTTCGATGCCGCCGACGCAGTCGCCCGCGCGCAGGCGGGTCACCGATTCCGATCCGCTGCTGGTGATTTCGCCCGAGGAGTCCCGCGGGCTGTTGGCGATTCCGGCGACCGCCCCGATCACCCCGAGCGCGATCCACGCCGCCGTGAGCACCAGGCCGGCGATCGCCAAGCCGCGGCCGCGCTGGCCGGTCTTCTTGATCTGCACCAGGGCGATGATGCCGAAGACGATCGACAGCCCGCAGATGCCGCCGAGGATGCCGGTGACCAGTGCGGCGATCGCGAAACCGTTCGTGCCCTGCTGCTGTGGCGGCGGCTGCTGAGCGAACTGGCCGGGCACCGGCGGGTAACCTCCGGGCGGCGGCCCCGGTGGCGGAAACCCTTGCGGCGGCGGCTGATTGACGTTCAAAGCGATTCCCCTCCAAGGAAACCTGGCCCGCCGGGGCGGCAGGCCGACCGCTCACCGTACCGTCCCGTATGTCCGGAGCGCGCGCCGGTTCCCACTCGTGGGGTCAGCGGCCTACGTCAAGTTTGTCGACATCGGTGAGAACCTTTTCGTGCCAGTCGATCTCGGCCTGGATGCGCATCCTGGCGTGGTCGACGACGAGATCGTCCACCGCGCCCTGGTCCGGCCAGCGCCGCTCGAGCTGATGTTCGATGCGCACGAGATGCGCACGCAGCGCGGCCATCCGGTCGGTGAAATAGCCGCGCAACAACTCCGGATCGAGGTCGGTGCTGACGGCCAGTGCGAGATCCACCGGATCGGGCCGGATGGCGACGTCGGTGAGGGCCTCGTCGCGCAGGGCCCGCAATTCGCGCAAGCCCTCCTCGGTGATCTCGTAGACGGTCCGGGCGGGCAGCGCGCCGGGCTGTTCGGTGCGTAGCGGCCGGATCAGGCCCTCGTCGCTCATCCGGTGCAGCGCCCCGTACAGCGAGCCCGGCTTCACCCGCGACCACAGGTCCGCGCGGTCCAGCCGGGCGTCGCGGCGCAGCTGGTGGCCGTGCATGGGACCGCGCTTGGCCAGTGCGGCGAGGACGAACAACCGGGTCTCGTTCACCCCCTCAGTCTGACATGACTACTCGTATTTGAGTAGTCTCGCGGGCATGGCTGTACGACCGATTCTCATCGCCGGCGACCCCCGGCTCACCACTCAGGCCGTTACCGTTACCGAGTTCGGCGCCGAGCTGGCGGCGTTCATCGACACCTTGTTCGAGACGAATACCGCCGCCAACGGTGCGGGCCTGGCCGCCAATCAGGTCGGCGATCCCCGGGCGGTATTTGTCTACGATCTGATCGACCGCGGGGTGCGGCAGCGCGGTTACGTCGTCAATCCGGTGCTGGAGACCTCCGATATCCCGGAGACGATGCCCGACCCGGAGTCCGACGGGGAGGGCTGCCTTTCGGTGCCAGGTGAATGGTTCCCGACCGGCCGCGCGCACTGGGCGAAGGTCACCGGGGTGAACGCGGACGGGCAATCGGTCACCGTGGCGGGCACCGGCTACCTCGCTCGCTGCCTCCAGCACGAGACCGATCACCTCGCCGGGCGGCTCTATCTGTCTCGCCTGATCGGTCGCAACCAGCGTGCGGCCCGCAAGATGCTCAAAGAGCGAGACTGGACGGGGCCCGGCAACTCCTGGCTTCCGGGCACCGTCGCCGACCCGTTCCACGGCTGAACACCGCGGCGTTCCGCTCGTCGGCGACCGCTATGCGGGCGATCGATCGGAAATCTAGTGAACATCATTTAGTAAAAGGTGTTCACAAAACGAGTGTGGTGTGGTTCACTCCTGTGGAACGTGTTCCAAAGGAGGTACCGTGTCAGCCCCGTCCATCTCGCACGACTTCGACTTCACCGATCCCGACCTGCTGTCCACGCGCCTGCCCGTGGAGGAGTGGGCAGAGCTGCGCCGGGCCGCGCCCGTCTGGTGGGTGGACCAGCCCGCCGGCGTGAGCGGGTTCGACGACGGCGGCTATTGGGTCGTCAGCAAGCTCGACCACATCAAGGAGATCTCCAAGAACTCCGAGGTGTACTCGACCCACGAGAACACCGCGGTGATCCGCTTCAACGGCGACATCACCCGCGAGGAGATCGAGATCCAGCGCGCGATGCTGGTGAACACCGACCCGCCCGCGCACGACAAGCTGCGGCGCATCATCTCCCGCGGCTTCACCCCGCGCGCCGTGCAGACCCTGCGCGAAGCGCTGGTCGAGCGGGCCGAGCGCATCGTGCACGAGGCCAAGAAGACCGGCGGCGGCGACTTCGTCCAGCAGGTGGCGGCCGAGCTTCCGCTGCAGGCGATCGCGGAACTGCTCGGCGTGCCGCAGGAGGACCGCGGCAAGCTGTTCGACTGGTCCAACCAGATGATGGGTTACGACGACCCGCAGTACCAGGACACCTACCGGATGGCCAACGCCGAGGTGATGGGTTACGCCTGGAACCTGTCGGAGGAACGCCGCAAGTGCCCGGCCGACGACATCGTCAGCCAGCTCGTCACCGCCGACGTCGACGGGGAGGCGCTGGGCTCCGAGGAGTTCGCGTGGTTCGTCATCCTGCTGGCGGTCGCGGGTAACGAGACCACTCGCAACGCCACCACGCACGGTATGAAGGCGTTCATCGATTTCCCCGAGCAGTGGGAGCTGTACAAGGCCGAGCGGCCGCGCACCGCGCCGGACGAGATCGTGCGCTGGGCCACCCCGGTCATCGCCTTCCAGCGAACCACCCTGCAGGACACCGAGATCGGCGGCCAGCCGATCAAGAAAGGGCAGCGGGTCGGCCTGTTCTACGCCTCGGCCAACTTCGACGAGGAGCACTTCGACAAGCCGTTCGATTTCGACGTGATGCGAAACCCCAACCCGCACGTGGGATTCGGCGGCACCGGCACGCACTACTGCGTCGGGGCCAATCTGGCGCGGCTGCAACTGGACCTGATCTTCAACGCGATCGCCGACGTGATGCCCAACCTGCGTGAGGTCTCCGAGCCGGTACGGCTACGCTCGGGCTGGTTGAACGGAATCAAGAGCTGGCAGGTCGCATACGAATGACCGGCCGGGCCCGGACGCGGCGGTCGCCGTGCCGGGCCCCATCATTCGTCGAGGGGTAGGACATGAAGCAACCCGCACGCCGCGGCCGGATGCCCGCGGTGAGCGACGCCGACATCCGGCGGGTGGCCAGAAGGCTGCTGGTGGAACAGGGTCCGGAGGCGGTGACCCTGCGCGCCATCGCTCGTGATCTGGGTATCACCGCGCCGGCGCTGTACCGGTACTACTCCTCGCGCGACGATCTGGTCGCGGCCCTGCGCAGCGACGTCTGCGCCGACCTCGCCGCCGAACTCGCCACCCAGGTGGCGGCGCTGCCCGACGACGGCGTGGTCCAGTTGTTCGCGATCTGCAAGGGTTTCCGGCACTGGGCGCTGGCGCACGCCAGGGAGTTCACCCTGGTGTTCGCTTCGCCGGCCGGTGACGTGCCCAGCGCGATGCGGCAATTCGACGAGCCGTTCGGCCGCATCTTCCTGGAGGCGGCCGGGCGGCTGCTCACCACCTACGACATCGTCACCCCCGCAACCGATGTCATCCCCGACGCGCTGCGCGAGGACCTGATCGGCTTCCAGACCGAACTGCTCGCGGTACTCGCCGAATCGGGCCAGAAGTTCCCCGCCGAGAAACTCGACCTCGGCGTCACCTACCTCATGATCACGTTCTGGGCCCGCCTCTACGGCCACGTCACCCTCGAGGTCTTCGGCAACTACCCCATCCCCGTCCGAGACTCCGACGCCCTCTTCGACGCCACCCTCGCCGACCTCGCCCGCACCATAGGCCTCACCGCCGCCTGAGTCCACAGGACCCGGACGCACGCCAGCATCACGTGTCCCGTGGAAGCCGTGCTCAGTTCATCGTGTCGATTACCGGACGCCGGATGCCCTGGAACCGCCGCAGGATTCGGGGCTGGCGGAGGAAGCGGGCCATCCATTCGCCGAGGGTGACGCCTGCGGCGAGGGCGCAGGCGACGCCGAGGGCGGCGAGCATCTGGTTGAGGCCGAGGAGTTGCTGGTCGTTGAGGAGTGCGGCGAGGCCGCGGTAGACCTTGAGGCCCGGTAGCAGGGGCGTGATCCCGGCGACCGCTACGACCAAGGGCGGGGTGAGTGCGCGGCGGGCCATCAGACCACCGGCGAGACCGACGACGGTCGCGGCCACGCCGGAGGACACCACCGGGCCGAAGTCGGCGTACTGCACGAACAGGTAGCAGACCGTGGCCGCCATACCGCTGAGCGCCGCGGCGGCGAGCGCGCGCCGCTCGGCGTAGCACGCCAGCGCGAAGGCCAGCGAGGCCATGGCGCCGGCGATGAGTTTCACCGGGAGATTGGTGATGTCGTAGGACGACGACGACATATTGATATGGGGCGAGGAGGCGTTGAGCAACTCCGCGGCGCGCAGCGCGAGCGCCACACCCGCGATGATGCCGCCCGTCATGACGAGCAGTTCGAGCATGCGCGCCGCGGCGGTGATGGGCGCGCCGGTGATGGCGTCCTCGACGGAACCGACCAGACTCAGCCCACTGAGCAGCACGGTGATACCGGCCGCCACGATCAGCGACGAATTCGCCTCGATCCGGCTGCCGAAGGTGTTCAGCAGGATGGCCGGCACGGTGGCGATGGCGCCGCCCATCATGTGCTGGAAGAAGAACGGGAGCCCGCGCCGGTTCAGCCAGCGATTGGTGCGGTCGATGGTCGCGGTGGCGAGGAAACTGATGGAGGCGAGCAGGGCGCCGCCGCCGAGCAGCAGCGCGATCGAGGCCGCCATGAGCGACCACCCGAACGTCGCGACCCAGCGGTTGTAGGGGTGCGGCGCGGTCGTGATCTCCTCGAGCGCCGCCAGCGCCTCTTCCGGCGGCACCAACTCGCGGCGGATGCGGCGGGTGAGCCGGTCGACCGCCGCCAGCCGGGTGAAGTCCAGCGAGCGGTAGTTCACGATTCGCATGGTGCTGGCCGGCGGCAGGGTGGGCCCGCGGTCGGCGGAGATACGGATCGAGTTGTAGGTGACGTCGATATCGCACTGCGCCAAACCGTATGTGGCGGCGATGAACTCGACCTGCGTCATGGTGTCGGTGACACCGGTGCCCGACGCCAGCACCACCTCGCCCACGCGTTCGGCCAAGTCCAACACCTGGGTCACGCGGGCGTCGTCGGTGAGATCGATGGGCTGCAGCGGCGCGGGCGCCTGCACCACCGCGTCGACGGTGGCCTGGCGCTCCGCGACCAGTCTGCCGGCGAACTTGGTCAGCGCGCGTCGGACGCCCGACGACCGCGGATGCGGCGGCGCGTCACGGATGATTTCCGTATCGACCTCTTCGCTCACACACTGCAAGGTAGATGCTGCCCCGCAATCCGTCAGCCTCCGTCGTGCGCACCGGTGATCACGGTCCGGACACAAGGTGACCGCCGCTACGGGCGAATTCGCAGGTCGGGGCCGGTCCGCGCGACCGAACTCCGATAACGGCCCGGCCCGAGGTGTGGCGAATTCGGCATTACGTGGCCGACTCACGCCCGATCCCCGCCCGTTACTCCGCCGCCCGCGGGCGCACGGCCCGGCAGGCCGCCGGTCCGGCATCGCGACGGCAAAAGGCATTGGCGGAGTTCGCTTTCGGCGGTATCGGCCGGACCCGTACGCGGCAGCGGAGAGCAGTGTGCGGCGAGCGCGCGGGGTGTCGTGGGTTACGGTTCGGATTAAGCTGGGCGCGGGCGGCTATCGTCGGGTTATGGGCACTGAGAACTCGACCGCGGACCAGCTACGAGCGGCCCTCGACGGACCTTGGCGCGACATTCGCGAGCAGGCGCGCCGGCAGCTGGGCGACGACCGCCTGTTCGGCGATCCGTATCTCGACTACCGCGCCGCCCGCGCGCGGGTCCTCGAGCAGATGCGGCTGGTCGCCGAATTCGGCTTGGCGGAAAAGGGTTTCCGGCTCGAGAACGGCGGTTCCGGTGACCCGGGCGGCGCGGTGACCGGTCTGGAGATGCTCGCCTACACCGATCTGTCGCTGTGGGTGAAGGCGGGCGTGCAGTGGGGGCTGTTCGGCGGCGCGGTGGAGAACCTCGGCACCGATCGCCATCGCGACGTCGTGAAGCGGCTGCTGTCGCTGGATCTGCTGGGCTGCTTCGCGATGACGGAGTCCGGGCACGGCAGCGACGTGGCAAACCTCGAGACCACCGCCACCTACGACCCGTCGACGCAGGAATTCGTGGTGCACAGCCCCACCGATTCCGCGCGCAAGGACTACATCGGCGGCGCCGCCGAGCATGCCCGGATGGCCGCCGTGTTCGCCCAGCTGATCACCGGCGGCGAGAGCAAGGGCGTGCACTGTTTCCTGGTGCCGATCCGCGACGAGCAGGGCCGTGACCTGCCCGGCGTCACGACCTCCGACTGCGGGCTCAAGGGCGGCCTGCCCGGTGTCGACAACGGCCGGATCGTCTTCGACCACGTGCGGATCCCGCGGGAGAACCTGCTGAACCGCTACGCCGACGTCGCGCCCGACGGCACCTACGACTCCGAGATCGACAACCCCAGCCGCCGCTTCTTCACCACGCTCGGCACGCTGGTGCGCGGCCGGATCAGTGTCGGGGGCGCGGCCGCGGCGGGCGCGCGGGTGGCCTTGAGCATCGCCCTGCGCTACGCCGACCGCCGCCGCCAGTTCGACGATCCCGACAGCGGCGAGGAGGTCCTGCTGCTGGACTACCGCAGCCATCAGCGGCGGCTGCTGCCGCACGTGGCGCGGGCGTTCGCGCTGTCGTTCGCGCAGAACGACCTGGTGCGGCGGATGCACGCGGTCCAGACCGGGCAGGATCTCAACCCGAGTTCGCAGCGGGCGCTGGAGAAGCGCGCGGCGGGGCTGAAGGTCGCGCAGACCCGGCACGCCACCCGGGCCATCCAGGAGTGCCGCGAATGTTGCGGCGGCGCAGGGTATCTCACCGAGAACCGGCTGGTGACACTGAAGGCCGACACCGACGTATTCACCACCTTCGAGGGCGACAACGTGGTGCTCACCCAGCTGGTGGCCAAGGAACTGCTCACCGCCTACGCCGACGAGGTCCGCGATCTGGACGCGCTGGGCTGGGTGCGGTTCGCCGCGACCATGGGCCGCGACGTGGTACGCCAGGGCACCGGCGTGCGGCAGCTCATCCAGCGCCTGCGTGACCGCTCCGACACCGGCGTGGACGACGGCGATCTGGCCCGCCGCTCGGTGCAACTGCAGCTGTTCGCCGACCGCGAGGACTACCTGGTCCGCACGGCCGCGCACCGGCTGCAGGCCCGCGCCAAGGAGACCGGGCCGTTCGAGGCGTTCAACAACGCCCAGGACCACATCCTCGCTGCGGGCGAGGCGCACATCGACCGGCTGGTGCTGGAGGCGTTCATCGAGGGCATCGCGGGCATCGATGACCCGGACGCCCGCGATCTCGCCGAGACGGTCTGCGACCTGTTCGTCTACTCCTCGCTCGAACAGAACCAGGCGTGGTACATCATGCACCGCTTCATGTCGGTGGAGCGGGCCAAGGCGGTCCGCCGCGGCGTCAACGAACTCGTCGACCGCCTCCGCCCGCACTCCGCCACCCTGGTCGAGGCCCTCGGGGTCCCCGACTCCCTCCTCCACGCCGCCATGCTCGACGACGCCAGCGTCCACCAGGGCGCCTGAGCGCTGGTCCCGTTATCGTCGAGCGGTGAATCGTCCGCTCGTTGCCGTGCCGCGGCGGGTCGCGCTGCCCGCGACCGTCGCGCTCGGTGTGCTTGTCGCCGTGGTGTTGCCGCTGACCTTTCCGAGTGGTGGTGGGCCTACGGCGTTCGACCGTGTCGTGGGGGAGTGGGTACGGTCGGCGCTGGGGGCGCATCCCGGGGTTTTCGATGTGCTGGTGGTTCCCAGCAACGCTTATGTTCTCCTGCCGCTGCTGGTGATCGGGACGGTCGGGTACGCGGTGCGGCGGGAGTGGTGGAGGGCCGGATTCCTGCTCGTGGCACCGGAACTCGCGGTGGCGATCAACACCTGGGTGCTGAAACCGCTGTGGGACCGGCCATTACAGGATTACCTGGCGTACCCGAGCGGCCACACCGTCCACTTCGTCGCCATCGCAACGGCTTTCGTGCTGCTCGCCGAGGATCGTCGCCTCCGGACCGCGCAGCTCACGGTGTCCGTGGTGCTGCTGGTGGGTGTGGCCGTGGGCATGGTCGGGCTCGGCTATCACTATCCCACCGACATCCTCGGCGGGACGGCGGCGGCGATCGCCCTGGTGACGGCGATGTACGCGGCGCTGGGACCGCTCAGCCGGGACCGTAGGTGAGCACCAGCGAGATCACGAACCACAGCACCCAGGCGAACGCGATCAGCATGCCGATGGCCAGGGCGATGCGCAGGAACCCGCGCCCGAAATCGACCCGCTCGGCCTCCTTCGGATACAGCTTCCACGGGCTGTACCAGGGCATCGTGATCGCGAGCGGCCCGGCGTAGGCCTGCTCGGCCTGCGTCTTCTCCTCCATATAGGCCTCGGCCTGGGCCTGCTGCGGGCCGCCGTACCAGAGCGTGATGTCCACCGGACCGCCGAAACCCTCGTGCTCGAGGTCCTGCGGGGCAGGCAGATACGGCAGCAGGCCCAGCCCGCGGAAGGTCATCGCGATATCGGTGGGCGTCCACTGCGCGCGGCCCTGCGAGGCGAGCGTGTGCAGGTAATCGGCCAGGCGGCGGGGATCGTCACCGAGCACCACCTCGAAGCTGGGATCGCTCCACAGCTGCCGGACCCGCAGATCCGAGCCGTTGGGCGGGACCACCAGCACCACCCCGCTCACCACCCGCTGGCCGAGGCCGCGCTCGGCCAGCCAGTTCTGCAGCGCGTAGGTGTGGTCGCGCGACTTGTCCAGCGGCGGGCGGCGGTCCCCGCCCTCGAGCGTCACGATTTGATTGCCCACCCGCCAGGGGCCGTTCAGCGGCACCTCCAGCTCGCCCCCGGCTTGCTCGGCGAGTGCCTCGGCCTCGATGATCACGCAGCTGGTCGGCGTCCAGATCACCGCGTCGAACTGATGGAGCCGATCGGCATGGAACAGGCTGCAGTTCACCGTGGCCACGCCGTGCGGGTCACCCGGGCCCTTCCAGGTACGCAGCCAATCGACCAGCGTCCGCTCGGCCAAGGTGCCGGCGGCATTCTGCACTCGCACGAGCATTGGCGATCAGCCCTTCCCGTCGACACTTGTCTCCGAAAGCATAAGGGCCCGCGCCGGATCGGTGGGGAACCGTCACCGCGTGTGGGCATATCGGCGGCCTGGTCCGCCGCCGGTGCGCGTCAGGCCGTGGGCACTGCCGGACCGGCCGGAGTGATCGGCAGCCGTAGCGCCCCGGGCGCCCAGTCGGGAACGGTCGGCTGCACCGGGGCCACCGGCCGGATTCGGCGGTACGGCGAACCCAGCCGGGGGCGCGGATCGGCCGCACCCTTGTTGGGCCAGAACGCCATCGCGCGCTCGGCCTGCGCGGTGATGGTCAGCGACGGGTTCACGCCCAGGTTCGCCGTCACCGCCGAGCCGTCGGCGACATGCAGTCCGGGATGGCCGAAGACGCGCTGGTACGGGTCGACCACGCCGGTCTCGGGGGTCTCGCCGATCACGCAGCCGCCGATGTAGTGGGCGGTCGCCGGTATGTTGAACACGTCCATCACCAGCCCCTGCACATCGCCGTTCACCTTCTCGCCGAAGCGGCGGCCCACCTCGTGCGCCAGCGGGATCCAGGTCGGATTCGGTTGTCCCATACCCTGTTTCGTCTTCAGCTGCCCCCAGCGCCGGAACGAGGTGAGCGAGTTGTCCAGCGACTGCATCACCAGCAGGATCACCGACTTCTCCGACGCCCGCCGGGCATTGAGGCTGCGCAGGAACACCGCCGGCTGGGTCACCATCGCCAGCAGGAACCGCAGGAACCGGAACGCGCCGCCGTCGACGATCGGCGCCGACAGCGGGAACAGGGCGTTCTGGCCCTTGCCGTAGTGGCACACCTCGACGTGGGTGTCGGGTTCGGGATGGATGGAGGAGGTGATGGCGATGCCCTCCGCGAAGTCCGTCCGCTCCCGGCTCACCACGTTCAGGATGGCCTCGGAATTACTGCGGGTCAGCTCGCCCAGCCGCGGTGACAGATTCGGCAGCACCTTCTCGTCGCGCATCTTGTGCAGCAGCTTCTGGGTGCCCAGCGCCGCGGCCGCGAACACCACCTGTTCGGCGGTGAAGGTCTTGCGCTGCTTGCGAACCCAGCGATCCGAGCGCTTGGTTTCGATGGCGTAGCCGCCGCCGAGCATGGGCCGCACCTTGGTGGCGGTGGTGAGCTCGAACACCTTCGCCCCGGCCTGCTCGGCGAGGTAGAGGTAGTTGGTGGGTGTGGTGTTCTTGGCGTTGTGCGGGCAGCCGGTGAAGCAGCGCGCGCAGTGGATGCAGCCGCTGCGGCGCGGGCCGACGCCGCCGAAGTACGGGTCGTCGACCTCGGTGCCCGGGTCGGGCTCGTTGAAGAACACGCCGACGTTGGTGGCGTGGAAGGTGTCGAGCACGCCCATGTCGTCGGCGATCGAGCGAATCACCTCGTCGGCGGGCGTCATCCGCGGATTGGGCGCCACCCCGAGCATCCGCTGGGCCTGGTCGTAGTACGGCGCCAGCTCGGATTTCCAGTCGGTGATGTGGGCCCACTGCCGGTCGCGGTAGAACGCGGGGAGCGGCTCGTAGAGGGTGTTGCCGTAGATCAGCGATCCGCCGCCCACCCCGGAGGCGGAGAACACGGCGCACTTGCCGAGCAGGCTGATCCGCTGCGGCCCGGTCAGACCCAGCCGCGGCGCCCAGATCGACTTGCGCACATTCCAATTCGTCTTGGGAATGGCCTCGGCCGGCCAGCGGCGGCCGGATTCGAGCACCGCCACCCGGTAGCCCTTCTCGGTCAGCCGCAGCGCGCTCACGCTCCCGCCGAATCCGGAGCCGATCACCACCACGTCGTAGTCGAAGTCGGGCATGTCTTCCTCTCAATCCACCACACCGCAATGAAACGATTGCCGACTCATTCTTTCACCTGTCGGAGATGCCCCGGAACATATCCTGCCCGCCCGGCGGCCCTGGCGTGCCCGTATGGCGCTGTTGTGCCGTTTCGGGTAAGCAACAGCTGTGACGAGCGAACCCCCGGACCCCCAGGCCGACGCCCGCGCGGACCGGATTCTCACCGTGCCGAACGTGCTGAGCGTGCTGCGGCTGATCGGCGTCCCGGTGCTGCTGTGGCTGCTGCTGGTCGAACATGCCGACGGCTGGGCGTTCGTGCTGCTGGTGGTCAGCGGCTTCACCGATTTCCTGGACGGCAAGCTCGCGCGGCTGCTGGACCAGTACTCGCGGCTGGGCGCGTTGCTGGACCCGTTCGTGGACCGGCTGTATCTGGTCGCCACCGTGCTGGGGCTGCTGGTGCGCGGAATCCTGCCGTGGCCGTTCGTCGTGCTGCTGATCGGTCGGGATCTGGTGCTGGCCGCGGTGCTGCCGATCTACCGCCGCCGCGGGCTGCCTCCGCCCGAGGTGATCTATCTCGGCAAGGCCGCCACGTTCGCGCTGATGTCGGCGCTGCCGTGGCTGCTGGCCGGACAGATGGATTGGGCGGCCGCAGGTTTCAGCCGGGCCTTCGGGTGGGCACTGTTGATCTGGGGTACGGCGGTCTACCTCTGGACCGGGGTGCTGTACCTCGGCAAGGCACTGGCGGTGTCCCGGTCGATACCGGCGGTGCGGCGGGGAACGCACGAGCCGATACAGTGATCACGACGCCGGAGAGAGGACGCCCGTGAAAGGACTGCACCTGTGACCGACCTTCCCGAGGATTTGCGGTACACCGAGGAGCACGAATGGGTGCTGCGGGTCGGCCCTACCCGGGTGCGGGTGGGCATCACCGACTACGCCCAATCACAGCTCGGTGACGTCGTCTTCGTGCAGCTGCCCGCGGTCGACAGCGAGGTTGCGGCGGGCGACGGGATCGCGGAGGTGGAGTCGACCAAGAGCGTGTCCGACATCTACGCCCCGCTGGGCGCGAAAGTCGTTGCGGTGAACGAAGATCTGGACTCCACGCCGGAGACGCTCAACAGCGATCCGTACGGGGACGGCTGGATGTTCGAACTCGAGGTCGGTGACGCCGCGAAGCTGGACGCGACGCTCGCCGAACTGCTCGATGCCGCAGGTTATCAAGGAGTTATCGGGGGCTGAAGCGGCCTTCACAGTTCTACCTGCACGGGATCGCCCTGGCAGGGTACGGTCAATGCCAACAGAAGTGCCGGCGGCCGGTGCCGGAATCTCCAAGGGCGCGACAGCCGGTCGCGTTGGGTGACGGCAGGGACGGCATCGCGATGCCGGTACGGATAATCGGTTCGAGGAGGAGAGCAAGGGTGAGCGAGAACAAAGACCCGGGTTACGGGGAGAGCGCGGCCGAGACCACATCGGTGTTCCGCGCTGACTTCCTCAACGAGGTCGACGCGTCGCGCTCCGGTGAGCAAACCGGCGACCAGCCGGTGCAAGGGGTCGAGGGCCTGCCTCCGGGCGCCGCCCTTCTGGTAGTCAAGCGTGGACCGAACGCGGGCTCGCGGTTCCTGCTGGATCAGCCCACCACCTCGGCTGGGCGCCACCCCGACAGCGACATCTTTCTCGACGATGTCACCGTCTCCCGCCGCCACGCGGAGTTCCGCCAGGACGACGACACCTTCCAGGTGGTCGACGTGGGCAGCCTGAACGGCACCTACGTCAACCGGGAGCCGGTGGACTCCTCGGAGCTGCAGAACGGCGACGAGGTGCAGATCGGCAAGTTCCGGCTGGTGTTCCTGACCGGACCACGTCCCGCCCAGAACGATTCCGCGGGCGCGCTCTAGCGGGGTCGGTCGCAGACATGACAGGCGCAGCGCAGTGGACCCGCGGAGGGATGTCGATCGGCTCCGTGCTGGACCTGCTGCGTCCGGATTTCCCGGACATCACCATCTCGAAGATCCGCTTCCTCGAATCCGAGGGGCTGGTCAGCCCGGAGCGCACGCCCTCGGGCTATCGCAGGTTCTCCGTCGCCGATGTCGAGCGCCTGAGGTTCGTCCTCACGGCGCAGCGCGACCAGTACCTGCCGTTGAAGGTGATCAAGGAGCAGTTGGAGGCGATCGACAGTGGCGCCGCGACGCTCGGGGTGCGCGAGGCGCGCGCCCGGGCGGCCGACGGCGCCGGTGCGGCGGCGCCGGGGCGTGTGCCCGGCGCCGCACCCACATCCAATCTGACCCCGCCCCGGAGGCTCGGTGTGGTTCCCGGTGAGGTGTCGCCCGAAGAGCTGCGGTTCGACCACGAAATCCGCATGACCCGAACCGATCTGCTTCAGCAGGCCGGTATCGATGAGAAATTCCTCGCCGAACTGATCCGCGCCAATCTGATCACTCCGGGTGCGGCCGGTTTCTTCGACACCGAAGCGGTCACGCTGGCGCGTACCGCCAAGGCGCTCAGCGAATTCGGCTTGGAGGCGCGGCATCTGCGCGCGTTCAAATTGGCGGCCGATCGGGAGGCGGCGATGGTCGCCCAGATCGCCGCGCCGATCGCCAAGGGGCGCGACGCCGACGCGCGCGCCCGCGCGGAGGAGACGGTACGAGAGCTGGCGGCGCTGTCGCTGACGCTGCACACCAGCCTCGTGAAGACTGCGGTGCGCGCCGCACTCGGTAGCTGAATTCTTCGCCTAGACTCGGTGATACGGCCGACCCCATCGTGCCCGTGGGGAGGGTCGGCGAGCATGGGAGGCAGTGCGATGAGTGAAATGCGTGTGATCGGCATCCGTGTCGAGCAGCCCCAGAACCAGCCCGTGCTGCTGCTCCGCGAGGTGGACGGTGACCGGTATCTACCGATCTGGATCGGGCAGGCGGAGGCGACGGCGATCGTCTTGGAGCAGGAGGGCGTCACGCCCATCCGCCCGCTGACCCACGACTTGATCAAGATCCTCATCCACGATCTCGGGCACACCCTCAAGGAGGTCCGGATCGTGGATCTGCAGGAGGGGACGTTCTACGCCGATCTGGTCTTCGAGAACGACCTGCGCATCTCGGCCCGGCCGTCGGATTCGGTCGCGATCGCGTTGCGCGTGGGTTGCCCGATCTATGCCGAGGAGCCGGTGCTGGAGGAGGCCGGGCTGGTGATGCCCGACGAGCGCGAGGACGAGGTGGAGAAGTTCAAGGAGTTCCTCGAGTCGGTCTCGCCGGACGATTTCAAGGCCACCGACAGCTGAACACCGAAAGGTGCATATCGCCCCGGTCATCGATGTGATTTAACCCTCAGGTAGAGGTCGAGAAACACGCCGCACGCGAAGCTTGGTCCGGTGCCGCTGCTGCCGGGACAATCGAGAGAGTAGCCTCGACAGTTAGGCCGTTGTTCGCACCGGCGGAAGCAGTGAGGGAGTAGTCAGTGGGAGACGAACCACAGCAGACTGGATCTGATGCGCGGCCCACCGCGGCGGTGCAGCCAGGACTGTTCCCCGACGACTCGGTGCCCGACGATCTGGTGGGTTACCGGGTTCCGAGCGCATGCCAGGTGGCGGGTATCACCTACCGCCAGCTCGATTATTGGGCCCGCACCGGCCTGGTCGTGCCGTCGATTCGCAGCGCCACCGGCTCCGGGAGTCAGCGGCTCTACTCCTTCAAGGACATCCTGGTCCTCAAGATCGTCAAGCGCCTGCTGGACGCCGGTATCTCGTTGCAGAACATCCGCATCGCCGTCGACCACCTGCGCAGCCGCGGGGTCGAGGATCTGGCGGGCATCACCCTGTTCTCCGACGGCACCAGCGTCTACGAGTGCACCTCGCCGGAAGAGGTCGTCGATTTACTGCAGGGCGGGCAGGGCGTGTTCGGTATCGCGGTCAGCGGAGCCATGCGCGAGCTGACGGGCGCGATCGCCAACTTCCCGGCCGAGCGTGCCGAGGTCAGCACCGCCAGCGACCGTCCGGAGGACGAGCTGGCCTACCGCCGCAAGGCGCGGATGAACCGCAAGACGGGGTAGTGGTCCAGGTCGTGTGTCCGGGTCGGTAACACACCGGACATCCGGTACCGCATAAACTGGCGAGTGCGTCGCCGCCGTGCGGGAGAGTCCCGGGTCCGTCCCGGGCGCCGAAGGAGCAGCACCTCCCCGTCAATCTCTCAGGCATCAGGGACCGCACGGACCATCGACGCCTCTGGAAAGAGGTGGCTGCACACAATGCAGGCCACCCGCCCATGGGGAAAGGGCGTCCGCGCGTCGTGCCCGCACGCCGCCGGACCCTGAATCTCTCAGGCGCCACGACAGAGGGGGAGGGCCCGAAGTCGTCGACGACGCCGTCGACCTCCGCCCGACCCCTGGGAAGCCTGCCGTGACTCGTTCCTTCGCCGACCGTCATATCGGCCCCGACGCCGACGCTATTACACGGATCCTCGAGACCATCGGCATCGAATCTCTGGACGGCTTGGCGGATCTCGCCGTCCCTGCGAGCATTCTCGACGCCCCGGCCGGCAACGGACTGTGCGTGCTGCCCGCGGCCGCGTCCGAGCACGAGGTGCTCGACGAACTCGCGGCGCTCGCGCACTCGAACACCGTGGCCGCGTCCATGATCGGCCTGGGCTACTACGACACGCTGACCCCGCCGGTGCTGGTGCGGAATCTGCTGGAGAACCCGGCCTGGTACACCGCCTACACGCCGTACCAGCCGGAGATCAGCCAGGGCCGGCTGGAGGCGCTGCTGAACTTCCAGACCATGGTGGCGGACCTGACCGGCATGGAGGTGGCCAACGCCTCCATGCTGGACGAGGCGACGGCGGCCGCGGAGGCGATGACGCTGCTGCGGCGTGCCAATCGGACCAGCAAGTCGGCCCGGCTGCTGATCGACACCGATCTCTTCCCGCAGACCCGCACGGTGCTGCAGACCCGCGCCGAGCCGCTCGGCATCGAGATCGTCGAGGCGGAGCTGGCCGGGGGCGCGCTGCCCGAGGGGGACTTCTTCGGCGTTCTGGTGCAGGTGCCCGGCGCCTCCGGCCGCATCACCGACTGGACCGATCTGATCGCCGCGGCGCACGACCGCGGCGCGCTGGTGGCCGCGGGCGCCGATCTGCTGGCCATGACATTGATCACGCCGCCGGGCGAACAGGGCGCCGACGTATGTTTCGGCACCACACAGCGTTTCGGTGTGCCACTCGGATTCGGCGGCCCGCACGCCGGTTATCTCGCCGTGCGTTCGGTGCATGCCCGGCAGCTGCCGGGGCGGTTGGTCGGGGTGTCCAAGGACGCCGACGGCCACCTCGCCTATCGGCTGGCGTTGCAGACTCGCGAACAGCACATCCGCCGCGAGAAGGCGACCTCCAACATCTGCACCGCACAGGTGCTGTTGGCGATCGTGGCGGCGATG
The DNA here is from genome assembly GCF_044628355.1 of Nocardia sp. N2S4-5. Classification (NCBI taxonomy): domain Bacteria; kingdom Bacillati; phylum Actinomycetota; class Actinomycetes; order Mycobacteriales; family Nocardiaceae; genus Nocardia; species Nocardia sp. N2S4-5. Next base: position 379,605 of record NZ_JBIUPM010000001.1, read on the forward strand.
TACGCCAGTTATCACGGCGCCGACGGGCTGCGCGCGATCGCGCGACGCGTGCACCGGCACGCCGAGCAACTGGCGGCCGGGCTCGGCGAAGCCGTTGTGCACGAACGGTTCTTCGACACCGTGCTGGTGCACGTGCCCGGCGGGGCGGAGGCCGTGGTGGCCAAGGCCAAGGGGCGCGGGGTGAACCTGCGCCTGGTCGACGGCGATCATGTTGCGGTGGCGTGCGACGAGGCGACCACTGAGGCGCACGTCGCGATCGTGCTCGACTCCTTCGGCAGCGGTCCCGTGGAGCCGGATGCGCCGGGCCTGCCCTCGATCGAGACGCGTACCTCGCGGTATCTGACCCATCCGGCGTTCACCCGGTACCACACCGAGACCGCCATGCTGCGCTATCTGCGGCAGTTGTCCGACAAGGATATCGCGTTGGACCGCAGCATGATTCCGCTCGGTTCGTGCACTATGAAGCTCAACGCCACCGCGGAGATGGAACCCATCACCTGGCCGGGATTCTCCCGCCTGCACCCCTACGCCCCGGTGGAGGACGTGCCGGGCCTGCTGCGGGTGATCGAGGACCTGGAGTCCTGGCTCGCGGCCCTCACCGGCTACGACCGGGTCAGCCTGCAGCCCAACGCCGGCAGCCAGGGGGAGTACGCCGGACTTCTCGCCATCCGCCGCTATCACCTGGATCGTGGTGACACACACCGGGATACGTGCCTGATCCCCTCCAGCGCGCACGGCACCAACGCCGCCTCGGCGGCCATGGCCGGGCTGCGGGTCGAGGTGGTGAAGTGCCGCGAGAACGGCGATGTCGACCTCGACGACCTGCGCGCCAAGATCGCCGACCACGCCGACCGGCTGGCCTGCATCATGATCACCTACCCGTCCACCCACGGCGTGTACGAGCACGAGGTGGCCGAGCTGTGCGCGCTGGTGCACGACGCCGGGGGACAGGTGTACGTCGACGGCGCGAACCTGAATGCCCTGGTGGGACTTGCCCGTCCGGGCCGGTTCGGTGGCGACGTGTCGCATCTGAATCTGCACAAGACGTTCTGCATCCCGCACGGCGGCGGCGGCCCCGGCGTGGGGCCGGTGGCGGTGCGCGAGCATCTGGCGCAGTATCTGCCCGGCGATCCGCTGGAGCCGGGCTCGCACGCGGTCTCGGCGGCGCGCTACGGTTCGGCCTCGATCCTGCCGATCACCTGGGCCTACATCCGCATGATGGGCGCCGACGGGCTGCGGCAGGCCACCCTCACCGCCATCGCCTCCGCCAATTACATTGCGCGGCGGCTGGATTCGTACTACCCGGTGCTGTACACCGGCGCGGACGGCACCGTGGCGCACGAGTGCATTCTCGACCTGCGGGAGATCACCAAGCGCACCGGCGTCACCGTGGACGATGTGGCGAAGCGCTTGGCGGACTACGGTTTCCACGCCCCGACGATGAGCTTCCCGGTCGCGGGCACGCTCATGGTGGAGCCCACCGAAAGCGAAAACCTCGAGGAGCTGGACGCTTTCATCGACGCCATGGTCGCCATCAAGGGCGAGATCGATCAGGTCGCCGCGGGCGACTGGCCGGTCGAGGACAGCCCGCTGCGCGGCGCCCCGCACACCACCGCCTCCCTCGTCGGCGAATGGCCCCATCCGTACTCCCGTGAAACCGCCGTCTTCCCGCAGGGCCTGACACACCCCGGCCCAAGATCTGGCCCGCCGTCCGCCGCATCGATGGCGCCTACGGCGACCGCAACCTGGTCTGCTCCTGCCCGCCCCTGGACGCTTACACGGACTGAACGGACTACAGCAGCGTCGGATAGAGGTCTGCCCATTCGGGATTGGCGGCCTCTATCAGGCGGATCTTCCAGGATCGTTTCCACCGTTTGACGCGTTTCTCCCGGAGGATGGCGTTCTCCATGGTCGGGTATGTCTCGTACCAGACCAAGGTGTGCACACGGTAGCGCTTGGTGAAACCCTCAACGACGTCGTTTCTGTGGTGCCAGACTCGGCCTACGAGATTGCTTGTCACGCCTACATAGAGCGTTCCCGCCCGTTGACTGGCCAGGATGTAGACGCATGGTTGAACCGCCACGGGTTGAAGACCGCTTCCTTCCTTGAGGAAGATGGTCATCATGTCCAAGCGTTACCCACCCGAGGTTCGCGAGAAAGCGTTGAGGTTGGCCCTGGACCACCTCGACGAGTACCCATCCGCTTATGCCGCAGCACAAGCGATCGGCCCGATGGTCGACGTGCATCCCGAAAGCCTGCGTCAGTGGATCCTGAAAGCCCAAGCCAGTCCTGGTAAGCCTGTTGCCGCGGCGAAGACCGCCGAACAACTCGAAGCTCGAACAGCTGCGCCGAGAGAACCGAGAACTGAAGCAGGCCAACGAGATCCTGAAGTTGGCGTCGGCTTTTTTCGCGCGGGAGCTGTGCGCCACGAGGCGCTGGGATAGTCGAGAGGTGGTGAGAGACCGTCTCCCTTGGGTCGTCGCAGCGGCCTGAGTGAAGCCTGGGGGCAGCCTGGTCCGGAGGAACGACCGGGTCGGGTGGCAAGCGGCCCCGACGAGGGCGGGTCGTGCCGGAACTGCCAGACGGTGCGGGCCCGCTGGGCGAGGTCAGAAGGTGCAGCGTGAGCGAACCAGTGGTCGAAGCTCCGTAACAGCGAAGCCGGCTCCAACCTGGTGGATGTGGGCCGGTGTGCAGCGATCGAAACTCTCTAGCTCCAAGGGTTTCGGCTCCGTAGCCGCGTATCTCGAGCGGTGAGGTGGCCATGGTGAAGGTCTGCGGCGTAGCCGTGGCGATGCTGCCGGAGTAGAGCTGGGTGCCTCCCTGACCGATCGATTACCTGGTGAACGTGGGAACCACCTTGCAGGACCGTGGATTTCGCTTCGGGCAGCCAGTTCGGACGTGATCGGGAGACCTGTTCCGGTCGAGGTCTGTAGTGGTGGGGCGGAGGCCCCGTAGTAGTCGCGGGAGTGACGACCCGCCGTGGAGGCCGCGAGAGGCGGCCGCAGGGCGAAGGGGGCCAGCGAGACAAGCAGTTTCATGGACTGGAAGATCAGGAGGAACGTGTGTCGCCGGTGAATACCGACGATCCGGAGGCGGTGCTGTTCGAGGCGAGCCGACGGGTACTGAAGATTCAGACGAAACTGCACCGTTGGGCCCGCGACGATCCTCGTCGCCGGTTCGATGATCTGTTCAACCTCGTGTGTGATCCTGCGTTCTTGTTGGTGGCGTGGGATCGGGTGAGCGGGAACAAGGGTGCCCGAACTGCTGGGGTGGATGGGCGAACAGCCTGGTCCATCAAGGTGTTCGACGGGGTCGAGGACTTCCTCGGCCAGCTGCGCTCGCAAGTGAAGGAGCGCAGCTTCCGCCCGATGCCGGTGCGCGAACGGATGATCCCGAAAGCCGGTGGCAAGTTGCGCCGGTTGGGGATCCCGACCGTGGCCGACCGGGTGGTCCAGGCATCGTTGAAGTTGGTGCTGGAGCCGATTTTCGAGGCAGATTTCCTGCCGTGTTCATATGGTTTCCGGCCCCACCGCCGGGCCTGGGACGCTGTTGCCGAGGTGCGCTATCTGACGACCCGGCCCCGGAACTATCACTGGGTCGTCGAAGGTGACATCAAGGCGTGTTTCGACGAGATCGACCACACCGCTCTGATGGAGCGGGTGTGTCGACGCATCGGAGACAAACACGTCCTGGCGTTGGTGAAAGCGTTTCTGAAAGCGGGCATCCTCGCCGAGGATGGCCAGCTCGAAGACACCAGTGGTGGTGTCCCGCAAGGCGGAATCCTCTCGCCGCTGCTGGCGAACATCGCGCTGTCGGTGCTGGACGAACATATCGCCCAGGCGCCCGGCGGTCCGGCTGCCAGCAAGGTCGAACGGGCCAGATGCCGTCGTCATGGGCTGCCGAACTATCGGCTGGTCCGCTATGCCGACGACTGGTGCCTGATGGTGTCGGGAACTCGTGCCGACGCCGAAGCCCTGCGTGAAGAGATCGCCGGAATCTTGGCGCCGATGGGTTTGCGCCTGTCGCCGGAGAAGACCCTGATCACCCATATCGATGAGGGATTGGATTTCCTCGGGTGGCGCATCCAGCGTCACCGCAAACGAGGCACCCGCCAGTATCACATCTATACGTATCCGTCGAAGAAGGCCGTGCTGGCCGTGAAGCGGAAACTGAAGACGATCCGGCGGGCGGTCGAACCGAACCAGCCGCTCGATGACCTGCTGCGCCGCGTGAACGCGACGACGCGGGGATGGTGCGGCTATTTCCGGCCCGGTGCTTCATCAGCGACCTTCGCCTATCTGAACCACTATATGTGGCAGACGGTTTGGCGGTGGCTGCGGCGCAAACACCGGAAATCGACCTGGAAACAGTTGCGCCACCGCTATTGCGGTGGCGGCTGGTGGCCAGCCAGCGAGCATCGGGACCTGATCGACCTCGAGAAGATCGGGACATCCCGCTATCTCTATCGCGGGACGAACATCCCCACTCCCTGGCCGGACAAAGGCGAGGAAAACCGCGCTGCCTGAACGGGTTTCGTGGAGAGCCCGGTGCATTGAAAGGTGCACGCCGGGTTCGGGAAGCGGTCCGGGAAAACGGGACAACCGGCAACGGTTGTCACCGCGTCCCGGGCCGACTTTCACCGACCCGCGACACCGTTGATCGTCGGATTCATCGATCAATACCGCCAGGTCCACGGCGTCGAGTCGATCTGTCGCGTGCTCACCGAGCACGGCATCCAGATCGCGCCCCGGACCTACCGAAAGGCCAGATTCCGGCCGCCGTCGGCACGCGATGTCGCTGATGCCCGCCTCGAACACGCTCTGCGCGGCCTGTCCGATAGCCCCGAGCAGATGTATGGGCGGAGGAAGATGACGCGCTATCTGCGGCGATGTGGGCACGCGGCAGCGTTTTGCACCGTCGACCGGCTCATGCGCGATTTGGGCATGAACGGCGTGGTCAGAGGCCGCCGCCACCGCACCACGATCCCGAGCAAGGACGGGATCCGCGCTGGTGACCGACTCAACCGCGACTTCGATGCGCAGGCACCGAATCAGGTATGGGTAGCCGACTTCACCTACGTCTCGACCTGGACAGGGTGGGCCTATGTCGCGTTCGTCTTCGACGCGTTCTCACGGGCGATCGTGGGATGGACCGCGTCGTCGACCAAGACCACCGCATTGGTGTCCAAGGCCCTCAACATGGCGGTCTGGCGACGCGATCACCACGGGCACCCCGTCGAGCCTGGGCTGATCCATCACTCCGACGCCGGCAGTCAATACACCTCGGTCATGTTCACTGAATCCCTTGCGCTGCAGGGACTCTCGGCATCGATTGGCAGCGTCGGCGATGCTTACGACAACGCCCGAGTCGATCATCGGACTGTTCAAGACCGAAGTCGTTCGCCGGCACGGCCCGTTCAAGACCGTTGCCGATGTCGAGTTCGCGTTGATGGAATGGGTCGATTGGTACAACAACGCTCGCCTGCATTCCAGGCTCGACTACCTCACCCCGGCCGAGCACGAGACGGCCTACTACGCTCAAAACCCACCACGCAGACCGGCGCTGGTCAACTCCTGAAGCCGGTCTTCAACCCGTGACGGTTCAGGTTGCCTACCGTCCATGGTGGTGAGACTCCCATGGGGTACCGACATGTTGGTGTGGATCCCGGCCAAAAGCACGCCGGGATGACGGCGAGACTTCCCCGTCATTCCGGCGTGCTTTTGGCCGGAATCCAGCGTCACGGGGTGGTGAGCGCCTTCATGACGGCGGTGCCGAAGGCCAGGTCGTTGGAGCCGGCGAGGCGGGTGTAGGTGCCGCCGGTCTTCTGCGCCAAGGTCTGGAGGGTGGGGGTGCCCTGGCCACCGACCACGATGACGTCGATGCGGACCGGGTGGGCGGGGTCGGTGGCGGCGGTGATGTCGGAGATCAGCTTGTCGCCGGTGATGGTCGAGTCGTCGTTGGGGCCGCCGGTGATCAGCAGGATGCTGTTGGTGCGACCGGCCGCGTGACCGGAGACGGCGCTGCGGTAGGCGGCCTCCAGACTCGGGTAGGTGCGGTCGGTGCGGCTGGTGGTGGCGGTGACGTTGCCGAGCGACTTGGCCAGTTCGACGCGGTGCTGCTGGGTCAGCGGCCCGGTCTCGGAGAGCACCTCGTACGGGTTGCCGTCGCCCTCGTCCCCGGCGTAGGCCCAGACACCGAGACCGAAGTCCGGCGGCATGGTGTCCATCGTCGACTGCAGCGCGCCCAGGGTGTTGGCGAGGCGGGTGAGCGAGCCGTCGGTGGCGCCCATGGCGGCCGAGGTATCCAGCAGCACGGTCGACTGCACGCCGAGCACCGGATTGGCGAGCACGGATTTCACCTGGTCCAGCGTCGACTTGGGCGGGACCGGAGTGGCCGTGGGCAGGGCGGCGTCGAAACCGTTGTCCGCGAACAACTTCTGCTGTTCAGGGGCGCGCAGGTAGTCGGTGAACATGCCGGCGAGCAGGTTCTGCGTCTTGTCCACCCACGGGCCGGTCAGCAGCGCGGCGGGAAAATCGGCCACCGGCGTCTTAGCGCCGTCGGGCCGGAACGCGGTCGCGCCGCCCGAATGCTTCAGTTGCTGCTCGGTAACTGCGGTGGCGTGGATGGTGTCCGCGGCGTCTCCGGGCGCGCCGACGAGGCTGGCGAGCGCGCCGGTGGCGTCGTCGGATCGGGGCGCGTCGGCGGCGAGGACGGAGATCGCCGAGATCACCTGTCCGGACCGGGCGCCCTCGTCGTTGAGCGGGTCCGCGCCCGACACGTTCGACCCGACCGCGAGGGCGGCGGCGAGCGTGGCGTCGCCGCCCGGCATCGCCATGCGCAACCCGCCCCAGCCGTTCAGACCGATCTCCCCGAGCGAACCCTGTTGCAGCCGAGGCAGATCCGACCAGCCGGTCTTGGCCTGTTCCAGCGCCTGCCGCAGCCGGTCGGGCACGGCCAGCACGATGGGGCTGGACGCCACCGAGGCCGGAGCGCCTTCCATCAGCCCGGGCACCCTGATCTGCTCGATCGACCGCGACGAGTCGGGAATCCACAGCGCCGGGCGCGGCCCCAGCTTCGCATCCCACTGCCCGCTGCCGAAGGTCGCGGCCACCGCCGCGGAGGGCTGCACGGCGACGGCCACGGCGGCGCAGTGATCGCGCACGTTGGGCTTGGTCGCGTTGTAGCGGTCGGCCGCGGCCCGTACCGGCGCGGCGATGTCGGGATCGACGGTGACCGCCAGCGTGGTCTGCCCCTCGACGCACTCTCCGGCGGCGCTGCGATCCGAGGAGGCGGAGTGTCCCCGCAGCCAGAACCAGCCACCCACCGCGGCCACCGCCAGTAGCGCCGCCACCACCGACACAACGAGACCCTTACTCACGCCCCGCGATCCGCTGGCGCTGCGATGTGTACCCACGGTGCACCAGTGTATGTTCACGCGAAGTTTGCCGCCGAGGCCCGTAGGTGTCCGCTGTCCGGGCAGCTGTCGGCATTCGCGCCGCAAACGGACCGGCCTGCCTCGTACTGTCTCACCGGAAAGCGCTCGGCCGGAACGGAGTATGGATCCGGGCCGGGACGGCGGCCGCCGAAACATGCCGGGAGCAGGCATGACAGCGGGGCGGCCGAGGTGTTCGCCTCGGCCGCCCCGGGTCGGCGGTGAGTTATTCGCGGATCATGCGCCCGCGGTCGTACTCGTGGCCGCCCCACACACCGGACTGACTGGTGGTGGCGGCGAACTCGGCGCACTGCCGCCGGATCGGGCAGGCGGCGCAGACGCTTCGCGCGTAGTCGAAGTCCTGCGACGGGTACGGGAACCACGCGTCGTGATTCGGGTCACCCTTGCAGGCGGCCTCCTCCCAGCTCTGCGAATCCGAGAGCGGGAGCAGATCCACCAGGGTGAATTCCTGCACTGCGTTCGTCATATCGGATCCCCTCCTTTCTCGGGTTTCAGGCGGTGGCGGTCAGGTCCTTCCAGATCCGCCGTTGTCGTTTGGCCATGTCGTTGGGCGCCTTGGGCTCCCACAGCAGCCGCATACCGGCCTCTTCCGGTGTGCGGTCCGCCTTGCGCGTGTTGCACGGCCCGCACGCGGCGATCAGGTTGCTCCACGTGTTCGGACCGCCTCGGCTGCGGGGCCGGATGTGGTCGACGGTGCGAGCCCAGCCGGCGCAGTAACCGCAGCGGTGGTCGTCGCGCCGCAGCACACCGGCGAGGGTGGCCCGGCTGTCGTCGTGCACCAGTATCCGGTGTTCCAGGTAGACGTAGCGCAGCAGCCGAATCGTCTGCGGCAGTGCGATTTCCAGGTGCCGGGACCGGATGGGGAAGTAGGGCTCTCGGTCGGCGACGGTTTCGGCCGTGCCGGTGATGAGCAGTACCACCGCCCGGTCGGCGCTGATGTCGGTGAGCGCCTCGTAGGAGGCGTTGAGCACCAGGACCCCGGCGTGTATCCAGTTGTCGGGCGTGGGGGCCGCGTCGGCGGCACGGCGGAACAGCATGAGCGTCACCAGGTTTCGGCAGGAATCGGGCTACGAATCGGGGGAGGGCAGGTTCAGGCCTGGCTCGGGAGGCGGCCGGGTTCGTGCGAAAGCCGCTGTAGGGCAAAGCTGTTCATCGCCGGGATATCGTCCGGATGCATCGGCCACCTCCTCCTTCCTGGTGTTCGTCGAGTGTCGCGACCCGGTGGGGCCGCTTGATCATCGTCCTCATGGTGACACAGCGTTACCGCCGCTGTCGGGTCATTTTCCGGTCACGGCGACGCGTTGGTCAACGAATGCCCGGCCGTGTTTGTTCCGGTACGGGCGCGACGTCGGCGTGATGGCCGATACGTTGGGGGACAGGCGGTCTGCCGTCAGGTGTCCAACCAGTGCTCGATCTCGTCGAGCCGGGCGACGGCGTGCAGGATCGCGCCGTCGCTGACGTCCAGCAGCCGCCATTCGTAGGGCGAGCGGGGCGCGCGCACCAGGCGGTATCCCGCGCGGGTGGCCCGTACGGTGAGGTCTCGGACGTGGGCCGATGCCGCGTCGGGGCGGATCGTGTGGAGATGTTGTTCGGGCTGAGTCATGAGGTCTTCCCCCGGGGTCGGTTCCGGTATTTCACCGGCGACAAGGAGTCGTCGCGGCGGGCGTCGGCGTCGTTACGGGTGCCGTCACCGCCGATATACACGCTCCGCGCGGGCGGTGGTCACGAGACATATTCCAGCGCAACAGCTTTCGCTGCGTCGAGGTCGTCCGGTGCTGCCTGGCGGGAGGTATGCGGCGGGACTCGATCGCGTAACACTTCCGCGTCATCGTGCCGCACGTTTTGTAACGAAGGGGTGGCTGGGGCACATTCCTCGGAACGGGGTGGTCATCGTCACGGAAACCGGTCGCTCACTTGGTCGGGCGACGGATGCGCTACCCAACGCATGCTCCCCGGCCACGGCACAGTGATGAGCGCGACCAGCAGTGCCGCCAGCGCCGCCCACGCGGCGGCCCCGTGCACCTCCCGCAGCCCGGGCGGATCGACCAGGACCCACCATCCGCTGGGGACCACCCCGCCTCTCGGCGTCGTGAGCAGGGACAGTGTCACGAGCACGGTCCCGATGGCCAGGCCCAGCCCCGACAGCGTGAGCAGCGCCGCTCCCCCCTGCCCGCGCCGCAGTTGCCCTGCCTGCCGGAGCGTACCCACCGCATAGAAGGCGGCGACGCCCGCAACCGTTGCGATGAGCGCCCGTTCGTCGACCGGGAGTGGTTCGAAGCCACCTCGGTAGACGTGTTTCCGCGCGGCGAGCGCGATCAGCAAGGTGGTCACCGACAGAACCGCCGCACACGTTCCGAGCGCGGTGAGAGCGCCGCAGGCCACGGTCACGACGCCGGGCCGCCGCCGCACGGGCCTCGCCACGGCCCGGATCCGCCGAGTCGTCGCGGACGAACAAGCCGCCGCCAGCGCCCCCGCAAGGCACGCCATCGTCATCGCCGCCAGCACGATGCGCACCGCCCGGTACCCCACCGGCCCGGGCGCGGCGTCATAGGTGATCGCGTCACAAATCGAACAGGTCGTATCGAATACGAGCGGGTTCAGCCACGGCAGGATCGCCACGAGCCCGGCCATCGGCACAATCGCCACCCCGAACGCGACGAATGCCGGACCACGGCTGCGAGCCAGCCACCACGCCGAACCCGCAGCCGCCCCCGCGACAACCACCAACGCCATCAAGCTGGCAAGCACCGCGACCCAGAGAAGATCCGCCCCGGCGGCGTGTGCGTCGCCGGGAAACGCCACGCCCGCCCCGAAGATCCTCACCAGCACTACGACGACGACATCGAGCAGCTGCATCACGCCCGCCAGCACGGCCGCGGCGAGCAATAACGCCCCCGGGTGCCGGTTCCGCAATCGGCTGCTGGACGGTTTGCCTACCTCTGTGGCCCCCTCGAGTTGCGGACGCAGACTACTGACCGGGTCCGTTCCGAGTTCGCGACTCGCCTCGGACCCGTCCGCTGATGGACTGCCGTGTCCTCCCGCCATCACTGTGTACCCCCCCAACTTTTCCACGCAGTGGCTTGTACCCCGAGTCTCGATGCCTGTGCCGAAGCGAGCAAGGGTAGAAACACTCGAGCTGGACTGTCAGGTGGGTTCCGCATGCGTGTCGCCGCGCAGGGCGTGAGGCATGCGCGGTACGGGCACGTTCGTTTCATGGCACGGGTGATGTGAAGGGGCTGATTCCGTGGAATGGCGGTGTGGCCGACCTGTGGTTCGGGTCGAGATGCCCCGAAACGCCAGTGGCGGAAGGGTTATCGCACTGTGGAGACGACTTCCCGGGTTGCTTCGGCGAGTAGGGCGTTGTCGGCCTTGGCTTCTGGGGTGCGTTGGTGGGAGAGGAGGGCGATTACGAGAGGGTCGCCTTGGGGGGTCCAGGTGATCGCTACGTCGTTGGCGCCGCCGTTGCTGCCGCCGCCGGTCTTGTCGGCGACGGTCCAGCCGGTGGGGACGCCGGCGCGGATGCGGGTGTCGCCGGTGGTGTTGGCGAGTAGCCACTCCTTCAGTCGGGCGCGTTCGGGTTCGGGGAGTGTGTTGCCCAGCACCAGGTTTCGGTAGTCGGTGGCCAATGCGGCGGGTGTGGTGGTGTCGCGTTCGTCGCCGGGGGAGACGTCGTTCAGTTCCGGTTCCCAGCGGTCGGAGCGGGTGATCGGGTCGCCGATCGAGCGCAGGAATGCCGTCAGTGCGGGTGGGCCGCCGAGGAGCTTCAGGATCTGGTTACCGGCGGTGTTGTCGCTGACCGTGATCGCCGCGTGGCACAGCTCCGAGACGGTCATGCCGGTGTCGACGCGGGTTTCGGTGACCGGTGAGTACTCGACGAGCTCGTCGGCGGAGTAGTGCACGACCTGATCGAAATAGCCTGAGCCGAGCGGATGTTCGTGGAGCAGCGCGCCACAGGCCAGCCCCTTGAACGTCGATGCCATGCCGAACCGCTCATCACGCCGGTACCCCGTCTCCCGCCCGCTGCCGACGTCGATCGCATAGACACCCAGACGAGCAGTGTGCCGATCCTCCAGCGCCGCGAACGCGCCGTCATCCGGAGCCGCAGGCTGTACCACGCTCGAGGAACCGCCCGGGCGCGCCGGTTCCGTCGAGCCACACCCCGCCACCAGGCCCGCGACCGTCACGACCGCCGCTACCCCCGCCCCGAACTTGCTCATCGCCATCCCTACCTTCTACCCGACACCCCCGTCGCCCTCGCACGCGAGACCCGGCCACCAGCGCATGTCACCCGGCTGCCGTCGTCCCTGCGCGCGAGACCTAGCCACTGCCGCGCGCAAGTCATCTGCGGTGCCGGCCGTGCTCAATCTGGCTGTCACCGGGTGGGTCCCCACCTGGCACGTGAGAGCTGCATGGCAGCAATTGCTTTGGGCGGTCCATGTGGGTCAGAGTGCTCGGACGAGGGTTTGGGCGATTCGTTGGATGGTGTTGTCCGGTACCGGACCGGCTTCGGGGCCGTGGGCGTAGTACTCCAGGAAGGCTTGGTGGAAGCAGGCGCCGTCGAGTAGGACGGCGGCGGTTTCGACGTCGGCGTCGGCGCTGACTCGGTTCGAATCCTGTTCCGTGCGTAGGTATTCGGCGATTCGGGTGATTGCGTGGCCGGGTCCGGCGCCGCGGCGGGACATGGCCTCGCGGTGGCCGGCGATGCGGGTGTGCTCGGCCAGCAGGCCGCCGAACAGGGGGAGCGCCTGCTGATAGAAGGCGGTGACGGCGCGGGCGATTCCGGTCAGGTTGTCTTGCACGGTGGCCCGGCCGGGATCGGGCCGCAGGCCCGACAGGTCCGGCATGCGCTCGCGCAGCACGGAGACGATGAGTTCCTCTTTGTCGGCGAAATGCTTGTACAGCGTCGCCTCGGAGTAACCGGCCGCCTTGGCGATCTCCTTGGTGGTGGCGCGCGTGACACCGCTGCGTCGCATGATGTCCGTTGCCGCGTCGAGGATCCGATCCCGCGTGCCCATCCGGCCTCCCGTTTGACAGTAAGCGAATACTCACTCACTCTAGGTGAGTAAATACTTACTCACCTACGGAGGGTGTTATGCGAGTGACGGTTTTCGGGGCCACCGGCGGTACCGGTGGACGGGTGGTGCGGCAGGCGCTGGCGGCGGGGCATGAGGTGACGGCCGTCGTGCGCGGTGAGCACGCCCTGATCGCCCACCGGAATCTGCACGTCGTGACCGCCGACGTGATGGATCCGGCGGCGATCGAGAAGGCCGTCACCGGGGTCGACGCGGTGCTGGACACGATCGGCGCGCGGGAGAAGGGGCCTACGACGGTGGCGGCGGACGCGGCGCGGTCGATCACCGCGGCCATGCGGGCGGCGGGCACACGGCGGTTTCTGATCGTCAGCAACAGCGCCGGGACGCCCGGGCCCGGCGACGAACCGTTCACCCGTTTCGTGGTGAAACCGCTCATGCTGCGACCGCTGCTGCGGCACAGCCTGAGCGAAATGGCACACGCCGAGGCTGTGGTCCGCGCGACGGATCTGGACTGGACCATCGTCCGCGCGCCACAGTTGACCGACAAGCCCGGCCGGGGCACCTACCGCACGGCGGCCGAGCGCAACGTCACCTTCGGCATCCGCATCCCCCGCGACGACCTCGCGACCTGCCTGCTGGCGCTGATCGATGACACCGCGACCCTCCGCACCCACATCACCGTCGCGAGCTGACATGTGCGATTGGCCGGGGTCCACCCATTTGGACGGTGTGGATCCCGGCCAAAAGCGTGCCGGGATAGATGGGTAAACGTGCCGGGTGAGCGGTCGGTCGGGATCGGCTCAGGACGCGATGTGTAGGTCGAAGCCGGTTGTGCCGGGGGATTCTCGGCCGGGTTCCAGGCGCAGGGTGCGGTCGTAGTCGCCGCCGGACTGGGGGCGGTAGGGGATGGGGTCGAGTTTGTCCAGTTGTGAGAGGCGTTCGCGCAGGTTGTCGGCGACTTCCTCGAAGCGGTGGTCGTCCAGGCGGAGGGTGCCGTAGACGGGGAACGGTGGGAGGACGTCCATGCCGGGGTAGTAGAGGATGCCGTGGTTGATGGGGTACAGGAGGTCGTCGAGGCGGCCGTTGATGCCTCGGTCGGAGTAGGAGGGTTCGCGGCCGCCGATCGAGACGACCAGCATGGCGCGCGTCCCGCTGAGTACGCCCGCGCCGTAGCGGGGGATGGCCGTCCCGCCGGCGCCGTAGGCGAAACCGCAGGTGAACACGCGATCCACCCAGCCTTTGAGAATGGCGGGCATCGAGAACCACCACAGCGGGAAATGCAGTAGCACGGCGTCGGCCCACAGGAGTTTCTCCTGCTCGGCACGGATATCGGCTCCAAGGGAACCGGTGTCGTACGCCTCGCCCGAGGCGAGCATGAAGTTGGTCTCCTCGACCTCGCCGAAGTCGTCGGTGTCGGCGTGCGCCTTCCAGCCCATGGCATAGAGGTCGCTGACGGCGACATCGTGCCCATCGGACCGGAGCTGTTGCACCGCAACGTCCTTCAGGGCCCCGGTGAGGGAGTCCGGTTTCGGGTGCGCGTAGACGATCAGGATGTTCACACCCGGGGGCAACGCACTGTCATATCGAAGTATTCCGAAGTGACAGATCGAAATATTCTCCCCAGTGATGGGTAACAATGAGACCCCTGGCGCAATTGTGCTACTACACTACGGAACTCTAAGCCGCGGTGGGTGTCTCGGGGTTGGCGCACGACTCGGCCGTCGGTCCGGTGCTTCTACTTGTCGATCGTGGGGTGTGCCCATGTGGGCTTGGCGTGTCTTGGTTGCGGTGTTACTGCTCGCCGGTGCGCCGGCACTGGTCGCGCGGGCCGACCCGCCCGACCCGAATCCTCCTGCGCCCGGGGCGATCTCGCTACCGCCCAGCTTGTCGATACCCGACCTGCAACAGTGGATCGACTCGGTCGTGCCCCGCCCGGAGATTCCGGCGGCGCCGACCCCGGCGGTCGAATCCGCCGACGCCTCGACCCCGGCGATCACGACCGCGGCGCTCCGGTCGGCGGTGCTGCCCGACGACGTCGGCGATCCGCTGTTCGACGCGTGGCCGGCGCACCTCGCGGCCATGACACCCGGTGACGTCGTCGAGACCAGGGACATCACCCCGGCCGCGGCCTCCTTGCTGACGCTGCCGCTCGCGTCGCCGCCGCGCCAGGTGCTGCAGGTGAAATACCGCACCAGCGATTCACGCGGCGAACCGTCCTTCGCCACCGCCTCCCTGGTGCTCCCGGCCGCGCCGTGGACCGGTCCGGGTGCCCGCCCGGTGCTGGTGAACAATCTCGCCGTCGACGGTCTGGGCCGCCGGTGCACACCCGGATACACGCTGGCACACGGCTATTCGGACACCACCAACTCCGCCGACTTCTTCCCGCCGCTGAGCCAGCTGGCGCTGGTGCGCGGGTACGCGGTGCTGATCCCCGACCACGAGGGCCCGCACATGGCCTACGCCGAGCCGTTCGTCGCCGGGCACGCGGTGCTCGACTCGGTGCGCGCCGCGCGAACACTGCTGCCCGCCGAACTCGGCGACAGCCACTATGTGATGGCCGGGTACTCCGGCGGTGCGATCGCGACCCGGGCCGCCGCCGCGCTGATCGACTCCTACGCACCCGATCTGGCGGGGTCGATCACCGGTGCGGCGGTGGGCGGCGTGCCCGCCGACTTCCGCATGCTCGCCCGGACCATGAACGCCAACCTGGCCTCGGGCGTGTTCATGGCCGCCGTGTTCGGTATCGGGCGTGAGCACCCGGAGATTCTCACCTCCATGAACAACCTCGCGCAGCAGGTGACCATCTCGCCGTTGAAGAACACCTGCATGAACCTGATCGCCGCACCCGGCGCGCTGCTGGCGCCGATCGACATCGCGGCGAACACCCCGGATCCGCTGCACGGCCCGGTGGCCGAGCAGGTATTCCGCGCGACCGATATGGCGGACCTGAAATCCGCTGTGCCCCTGCTGGTCTACAACGGCGCGCACGACATCTGGATCCCCGCGGCCGGTGCCGAACAGCTGTTCCGGCAGCAGTGCGCCCTGGGCGTGGCGGGAATCTATCGCAGCGTGCCGGGCGAACATTTCCTCGCGGGCGACACCGGCTGGCCTGTGCTGATCAGCTGGCTCGACGCGCGGCTGCGCGGCGAACCCGCGCCGAACGAGTGCTGACCGGCACGGTCAGGGCCGGATGCCGTCCCACTGCGTGACGGTGTAGGGACGGTGCCCCGGCGTGCCGTCCCACCGGCTCAGGAGCAGCGTCAGCGAGTCCGGTGACGCGCTGCCGGGATGGATGTAGCCGCCGTAGAGATTGGGCAGCCGCGGCTTGCCCCAGTGCCCGGCGGGCCACGTATTCTTGCCCGCCACTTGCGTTTTGGGTTCCGACCACACCGCGTCGGGCCGTGGCGCCGTGCGGGTGCGGATGCTGTAGTCGCTCGCGTCGAAGTACGACATGCAGTACATGCCGCCGATGAGCTTGACGCTGAATTCCCCGATGTTGTTGCCGGGAGCGAAGATCGAGCTGGGCGCGGCGTCGCGGGTCCAGCCCCAGCGGTCGCCGGTGAATGCCCAGTTCTCCTGCCGGTCGAACGCGCCGTGATAGAAGTCGCGCGGGTCGAACCGGAACAGCTGGATCCGCCCGCCGTCGGCGGCGAAATGGTGACTTCCGTTCCAGGCCTTGGAGAAACAGTATAGGTGACCGTCGGGATCCACCCCGGCGAAGCTCCACATCGTGTACAACGACCCGTTGCTGCCGAGCGCGTCCCCGTTCCAGTGCTGCTCGAAATCCTTCCAGCTCGCACCGTGGTCGTCGGAGTAGGCGATGCCGCCCAGCGCCGAGCCGTCGTTCGGGCTGTCGGGCGGAATCCACTGGTGCACCGAGGTGTACTGGATGAACAGCCGGTCCTGTCCGTCCACCGTCAGGGCGATGGCGTCGTTGGGAATGCGGGTGACCTCGGTGACGCCGAAACCGTTGTCCGCGTTGTGCTGATAGTCGAACGACTGCGCGCAGCGCGGGCCCGCCTGCGCCGCGGTGAATTCGATGGCGGTCGCGCCGCTGCTGTCGAATGCGTCCTGGTATAACACGACCGGCGAACCGATGTGGGTGCCCGACGCGCCCGGACCGTCGAACACGTCGCCGAAGACGTACCCCCAGCCGCCGTCGTGGCGCCGATATGGAATGCCGAGGTCGCCGGAGGCCAGCCCGAACCGGCTCGCCGAGTCGCCCGCATTGTCACAGAGCATGGTCCCCCGTTGGGGCATGGTGGATTTCCTCCCTGCTGCCGGATGCCTCTGTCGAGGATCGCATCCCGGGGTACCCACCGGACAAGACGCGAAATCCCCTGGCAGGTCAACGTCTGCCAGGGGATTGCCGCGGATCGGGTTGTGGCCCAGCGCCGCCGGATCAGTTCTTGGCGGCCAGTGCCTTGGCCTCGCGGCGGCGGCGGTGCAGGATCGGCTCGGTGTAGCCGTTGGGCTGGCGGGTGCCTTCCAGGATCAGCTCCTTGGCGGCCTGGAACGCGACGCTGCCGTTGAAGTCCGGCGCCATCGGCCGGTAGCCCGGGTCACCGGCGTTCTGCCGGTCCACCACGGGCGCCATCCGCTCCAGGCTTTCCACGATCTGCTCGGTGGTGACGACGCCGTGCCGCAGCCAGTTCGCCATCAGCTGGCTCGAGATGCGCAGGGTCGCACGGTCTTCCATGAGCGCCACATCGTTGATGTCGGGCACCTTGGAGCAGCCGACGCCGTGATCGATCCAGCGCACCACGTAGCCGAGGATGGACTGCGAGTTGTTGTCCAGCTCGTTGCGGATCTCCTCGTCCGACCAGTTCGGGTCCGCCGCGAGCGGGATCTCCAGGATCTGGTCGACGGTGGCGCGGACGCCGCCGCGGGCGATCTCGTCCTGCCGCTTGAACACGTCCACCAGGTGGTAGTGGGTGGCGTGCAAGGTGGCCGCGGTCGGCGAGGGCACCCAGGCGGTGGTGGCGCCGGCGCGCGGGTGGCCGATCTTCTGCTCGAGCATGTCGCGCATCAGATCGGGCATCGCCCACATGCCCTTGCCGATCTGCGCCTTGTGCTGCAGGCCGGTGGCCAGGCCGGTGTCGACGTTCCAGTCCTCGTAGGAGGCGATCCACTGCTGCTTCTTCATATCGGCCTTGCGGACCATCGGCCCGGCCTCCATGGAGGTGTGGATCTCGTCGCCGGTGCGGTCCAGGAAGCCGGTGTTGATGAACACCACGCGGTCACGGGCCGCGTCGATGCAGGCCTTCAGGTTGACCGTGGTGCGGCGCTCCTCGTCCATGATGCCGACCTTGAGGGTGTTGCGGGGCAGGCCCAGCACGTCCTCGACGCGGCCGAACAGCTCGTTGGTGAAGGCCACCTCGTCGGGTCCGTGCATCTTCGGCTTCACGATGTAGACCGAACCGGTGCGGGAGTTGGACACCCGGGCCTCGCCGCGCAGGCTGTGGACCGCGATGAGCGAGGTGAACAGGCCGTCGAGAATGCCCTCGGGCACCTCGTTGCCGTCCTTGTCGAGGATGGCGTCGCTGGTCATCAGGTGGCCGACATTGCGGACGAACAGCAGCGAGCGGCCGTGCAGCACCAGATCGGAGCCGTCGAGCGCCTTGTACACGCGGTCGGGGTTCATCGTGCGGGTGAAGGTCTTGCCGCCCTTGCTGACCTCTTCGGCCAGGTCGCCCTTCATCAGGCCGAGCCAGTTGTGGTAGCCGAGCACCTTGTCCTCGGCGTCCACGGCGGCCACCGAGTCCTCGAAGTCCATGATCGTGGTGACCGCGGACTCCAGGACCACGTCCTTGACGCCCGCGTCGTCGGTCTTGCCGATCGGGGATTCCGGGTCGATCTGGATATCGATATGCAGGCCGTTGTGCTTCAGCAGCACCGAGGTCGGCGCGTCGGGCTCGCCGAGGTAGCCGACCAGCGCGGAGGCGTCGGCCAGGCCGATGTCGGTGCCGTCCTCCAGGGTGACCTCGAGTTCGCCGTCGACGATCTTGTAGGCCTTCGAGCCCACGTGCGAGCCGGTGATCAGCGGCACCGCGTCGTCGAGGAAGTTGCGGGCCCACTCGATGACCTTGTCCCCGCGGACCTTGTTGTAGCTCGTGCCCTTCTCCGCGCCGTTGGCCTCGGAGATGGCGTCGGTGCCGTAGAGGGCGTCGTAGAGCGAACCCCAGCGGGCGTTGGCGGCGTTGATCGCGAAGCGCGCGTTCATGACCGGCACCACCAGCTGCGGGCCGGCGGTGGTGGCGATCTCGTCGTCGACGTTCTGCGTGCCGATCGCGAAGTCGGCGGGCGCGGGGCGCAGGTAACCGATCTCGGTGAGGAACTGCTTGTAGGCGGCCTTGTCGTAGCCGGCGCCCGGGTTCTCGGCATGCCAGGCGTCGAGCTTGCCCTGGATCTCGTCGCGCTCGGCCAGCAGGGCGCGGTTGCGTGGGGCCAGATCGTTGATGACGCCCTCGGCACCGGCCCAGAACGCGGCGGAATCTACGCCGGTGCCGGGGAGCGCCTGATTCTCGACGAAGTCGTGGAGAACACTCGCAACCTGAAGCCCGCCGACCTGAATCCGCTCTGTCATCTACTGCCTCATTTCGAGATAGCCGGATCGAAAAAGTACGACTGTCATGTTACTCGGCGGTAATCGCGCCGCCGCAGCCCACCATGCTCGAGCCTTGATCGTAACGGCCGGCGCATTTAATGTACTGAGCGGAACATTTCATGGCGAGAGCAAGGGCGGTGCCTGCGGTGGAGCGGTCGTCGACGGCCAAGGTCGCCGTGGTGCGCCGGCGCGGACGCCCGCCCGCGACGGCGGCGGCGCAGACGCGCGCACGCATCGTGGCGTCGGCCATCGAGTTGTTCGCGGAGAAGGGTTTTCACGGCACCGGCGTCGCCGAGATCGGTGATCGTGCCGATGTGCAGCGCGGGGCGCTCTACTACCACATCGGCTCCAAGGAGGAGCTGCTGTTCCAGATTCTGCGCGACTACATCGAGCGAATGCTCACCGAGGCCCGCGCCATCGCCGACGGGCCCGCCGAGCCGGTCGCCAAGCTGCGTGAGCTGATCCACAGTCACGTCCGGCTCATCGTCGCGCACCGGCGTGAGGTCGCCATCCAGCTGCGCGATGTCGCCGCGCTCACCGGCGAGCGCGCCGACGATCTGCAACTCCTGCGCGACCAGGTGCAGCAGTGCTGGCAGCGGGTGATCGACGCCGGGCACGCGGCGGGCGCACTGCGCACCGCCGACCATGTCGTCACCAACGGCGTGCTCGGGATGTTGAACACGGTGACGTTCTGGTACCGCCCGCACGGCGGGCACTCGCCGGACCAGATCGCCGACATCCTCGCCGCCACCGTCCTCGAGGGAATCACACGCACGAAAGGCTGATCATGGCTTGGGATTTCGAGACCGACCCGGAATATCAGGAGCAGCTCGACTGGGTCGCGGAACTCGTCCGCACCGAGGTGGAGCCGCTCGACCTGCTGCCCGATCTCAACCCGTACGATCGCGCCGACCCGCAGGTCCGGGCGCTGCTGCGGCCGCTGCAGGAACAGGTCAAGGAGCGCGGGCTGTGGGCCTGCCACCTCGGGCCCGAACTGGGCGGGCCAGGCTACGGACAGCTCAAATTGGCGTTGCTGAACGAGGTGCTGGGCACGTCGATGTGGGCCCCGCTCGTCTTCGGTTGTCAGGCACCGGATTCCGGTAATGCGGAAATTCTCGCCCACTTCGGCACGCCGGAGCAGAAGGAGCGGTATCTCCAGCCGCTGCTCGACGGTGAGATCGGCTCCTGCTACGTGATGACCGAGCCCACCGGCGGCTCGGACCCGACCTCGTTCCGCGCCCGCGCGGTGCGCGACGGCGACCACTGGGTCATCAACGGCGAGAAGTGGTTCAACACCGCCGCCGAGCACGCCGCGTTCCACATCGTCATGGTGGTGACCGATCCCGAGGCGCCGCCGCATCAGCGGCTGTCGATGTTCATCGTGCCCGGCGGCACCCCGGGGCTGGAGATCGTGAAGAACTTCGAGGTGCACGGATTCAGCAAGCACGAGGGGCATCTGCGGTTCACCGACGTCCGGGTGCCCGCCGATCATCTGCTCGGCGCCGAGGGCCTCGGCTTCGTGGTGGCCCAGACCCGGCTCGGCGGCGGGCGCGTGCACCACGCCATGCGCACGGTCGCCATGGTGCGCAAGGCTTTCGACATGATGTGCGAGCGCGCGGTGTCGCGACCGATGGGCAAGGGCGTGCTCGGCGGCAAGCAGATGACCCAGGAGCGCATCGCCGACAGCTGGATCGAGATGGAGCAGTTCCGCTTGCTGGTGCTGCGCACCGCCTGGCGCATCGACAAGGAACAGGACTACCGCGCGGTCCGCAAGGACATCGCCGCCATCAAGGTCGCGATGCCCAAGGTGATGCACGATGTCGCCCGCCGCGCCCTGCACCTGCACGGCGCGCTGGGCGTCAGCGAGGACCTGCCCTTCGTCGACATGATGAACTACGCCGAGGTGATGGCGATCGCCGACGGGCCGACCGAGGTCCACAAGATCACCCTCGCCAAGCAGGTCCTCGGCCAGTACGCCCCCGCCGATCCCGTATACCCGAGTGGCTACCGCCCGGCGTTGCGTGAGCAGGCTCGTGACCTGGTGGCTCGCAAACTGGAACACACCGTCGGCAACCTCTGAGACCGTCCGGTTTTTCTCCCCGAACGATGCGGGGGTTGGCGTATTCGCGTCACCCCCGCTGCCCGGCGAGCGGTTCCACTACCCTGGGCGGCGCAAGTGCAAGTCACCTGATGTGAGGAATCGCGATAACAATGGGCAGTACCGCTATCGACGTCGTCAATGTGCTCATCGCACACGCGTACGCCTTCTGGAACTGGGTCGCCACCGGCTCCGCCGGCTTTCCGCCCCTGTAACCCCTCCAGGCCTATAGCCTCCTGGGCTCGTCCGGTCCCGTTCCCCGGAACGGGACCGGACCGCACAACGGCTGTCGTGGCCGGACAACATCCGTGGACGCCGAAATTGTTGTCCGGCCTCGAGAGACGTTGACGGTCCCGGCTAGGGGAGCGGATGAGCGTTGCGCTGGGTCAGCAGCAAGCCCATCAGGCCGCATTCCTGGCTTTGGGCGAAGAGCATGCCGCGGGCGGCTTCCTTGACGGGGCCGGCGGGGATCGCGTGGTCGGCCGCCTGTGCCATCGTGATTCCGCCCTGATGGTGGCGGTACATCAATTGCAGGAACAGGATTTCGGCGGCGGGGCCGCGGGCGGCGGAGAGGGCGTCGAGTTCGGACTGCGACGCCAGCCCCGGCATCGCGGTATCGGTCGCCGCGGACGCGGTCGAATGATGGTGCGCGGCAACGGTATCGGAGTGCGGCGGCATCCAGGCCATCGGGTGCTGCGGCATCGGCGACGCGTTGGCCAGGCGTAGCCAGCCGAGCATGGTGCCGATCTCCACCTGCTGCGTCCGGTCGATCTGCCGCGCCAGCCGCAGCACCGCGGGATCGACGCCCGCGTCCAGCCGCTGCACGATCTGCACGGCCTGCTGGTGATGGGCCGTCATATCCTGGGCGAAGCCGATCTCCGTATCGTTCAACACCGGTGTCGCAGTGTGGTTTTCGGGCATGATCAGGGGGCGGAGGGCCGCGCCGAGAACCAGCAGCAGCACCGCTCCACAGGCGAAGGAGGCGACACGCAGCCAGCGCCGCATCACGAACCCACGATCGACTGCTGGTCCGCCGGTGGCGAATACACCTCGTCGTCGAGTTGCACCACCAGGAAACCGTTGTCGTTGCAGGTGGT
This sequence comes from Nocardia sp. N2S4-5, assembly GCF_044628355.1. NCBI lineage: Bacteria > Bacillati > Actinomycetota > Actinomycetes > Mycobacteriales > Nocardiaceae > Nocardia > Nocardia sp. N2S4-5. The sequence continues at coordinate 401,893 of NZ_JBIUPM010000001.1, forward strand.
CCACAGCTGGTTGCCGTGCCACTCCGGCGGGGCGAAACACCAGTCGGTGGAAACGTCGCCGAAGGCGAGCATGCCGCTGCGCGGCGAAAGCGCCTGCCCCGGATCGAATTTGCCCTCCAGCATGGCGCGGGCGGCCGAGAAGCCCTCCATCGCGGGCGGTCCGATCAGGGACGCCAGCGCGTGCGGCGAATTCCACAGCTCCAGATTCCGGCCGGTCCGGGCGGGCGGATTGAAGTACGCGATCTCGCGGACGTGGAACGGGTCCCGCACGTCGAACACCCGGATCCCCGAGGACTCCCAGCCGCAGGCCAGCGCGGTCGGGTCGTTCGGGCGGTCGGCCGCGCAGTAGTGCGGGTCGTAGGAGAACACCGAGCCGCCCATGGCCGAGGCCATCAGGCTGTCCTGATGTTCGGGCAGGTTGATCTCGAGCTTGATCTTGTTGACCACCTCGGGGCGGGTGTCGTCGGAGATGTCGACGAGTTTCACACCGCCCGAACCGCCCTCGTCGGCGGTGAACAGGTACGGCTTGCCGTCATAGGTGACGGGGATGCTGTGCTGGGTGGCCCAGCCGTCGGTCCAGAACACCCGGCCCAGGTGCGCCACTTGGGGATTCGGATCGCGGCGCTGCACCGCGCCGATGTCGAGCACGGTGAATCCGCCGAGCGCCGACAGGTACAGGCGGTTACCGTCGGCGCTGACGCCGAAGCCGTGTGCCTCGATTCCGGTGAGACCCTGCCAGACGACATGCGGATTCGCGGGGTCGGTGAGGTCGACCGCGCTGACGAAACCGGGCGCGATGCCCGAGGACCAGTAGGTGCGGCCGTCGGGGGAGAAGCCGCCCTCGTGCGTCGTGATCGGCAGCGGCATAGCGAGATCAGAGCCCGGGCCGGGATTGAGCAGGCGCGGGTGGGCGCAGTCGGAGATGTCGTACACCGACAGGTAGCCCGCACCCTCACCGACCGGGACTCCGGTGCCCACCAGTAGTTTTCGCTGCTTGTTGACCTTCAGGCTCTCCCAGGTTCCGGCCAGCATGGCCGGTTCGGTGAGGGTAGCGGTGAGCGTGGGCCGCGCCGGATCCGATACGTCGAGCACCTGCACGCCCTGGGCCGGGCCCAGCAGATTGCCGGGGAACAGCGAACCGGTGTAGGAGCAGTGGTCGAAGGTGGTGGAGGTGATGCCGCCGCCGCGCCCGGCGAAGCCGCCGACCATCGACATGTTGCAGCTGTACCCCTGCGTACTGCGCCCGCTGCTGCGGTCGGCGGCCGGAACATCGCCCTGCAGACCGCTTTCCGGCCGTGAGCCCGGCCCGCAGTCGGCTCGCCCGACCGCCGTCCGGCCGATGTCGAGGAACTGCCGCACCTGACCGGTGATGTCGGATTGCAGATCCGCCGAGGCCCCGCCGAGTGGCAGGGCGGTGGCGGCGAGCAACGCGGCCGCGAGCACCACTATCGGCCTGGATCGCCGAACTCCCAGGAAGCGCCGCATCGCGTCCCCGCCTTCCACGCCGTCCCCACATCTCGCCGAGACGGGGCGCGGTACACCGTACCGCTGGTTACGCCAACGTCGAAACGGTAACGCGTTCGCTGTCTGGTACGGACCATTTCGGCGAAAGTGCCGATGAGAACGCCATTGCCGCTGTTCAGTCCCCGCGCGTCCCGGCGGTGAGGAAGAACGGGACGGCGACGAACAGCCGATCGCGGCGGGCCCGGTCGGCTTGGGCGTCGAGCCAGGGACCCTCGCCACCGATGTCCGCGAGCATCGGCAGGAACGAGGGGTCCGTCCACACCACCGTGTGCACCTCGACGGTGACGTCGGTGAAACCGTTGTCCAACAGCAGGTTCCGGTATCGGCGGGCGACCCGGGGGCTGGGCTGGCGGTCCGCGCGCGCGTGGACGAGGGTCCGGGTGAGTTCGGGATCGTCGGAGTCGATGACGCAGGTGTCCCAGTCCTGGCCGAGCAGCACCGCGCGGCCGTGGGCGGCCAGGACCCGACGGGCCTCGGCGACGGCTCGCTCGGGCTCGGCGAGGGTGTGCAGGACCTTGTCGGCGCGGTAGCCGGTGACCGAGCCGTCCTCGAGGGGCAGCGCGGTGGCGTCGCCGAGGCGGAACTCGCCCGCGGGCCAGCGCGCGGCGGCGGCCTCGAGCATGGCGGGGTTCAGGTCGAGACCGAGGGCGCGTACCCCGCGGTCGGCCAGTTCGCCGACGGCGCGGCCGCCGCCGCAACCGACGTCGACCACGGTGTCACCGAGGTCTTGATAACTGCGTTCGCGCAGTTCGCGGGCCTGCGGAAGGTTGTCGAAGGCGTCGAGCATGGTGAGCAATGTGGACATGGCCGCCAGTCTGCGACTTCATCCCGACCTGAAGTCAACCGTGCGCGGGCACTTCGCGCAGCAGGCCTTCCGCGGCGGCCAGGAGGCGTTCGCGCAGGGGAGCGGCCTGTTCGGCCAGCTGTACTTGGCCGCGGACGTACTCGGCCCGCCCGGCGGGGGTCTCGATGGGCACCGGGGTGTAGTCGTACCCGGACAGGTCGTAGGGGCTGGCACGCATATCGAGTTCGCGTGCGGCGCAGGCGAGTTCGAAACAGTCCAGCAGCAGTGCGGAATCGATGAGGGGGATCAGCTTGAAGCCCCACTTGTAGAGGTCCATGTTCGCGTGCAGGCAGCCGGGCTGTTCGCGCCGGGGCTGGTCGTCGCGGGTGAGGCGGTCGGCGTTGCGCGGCGCCGCGTCGGGGGTGAAGAACCGGTAGGCGTCGAAATGGGTGCAGCGCAACGGCATCGACTCCACCACCGCGTCGGTGCCGGCGCGGCCGAGGCGCAGGGGGACCTGGGTGTGGCGGACATCGTCGCTGCGGTAGACCATCGCCCATTCGTGCAGTCCGAAACACGACAGCTGCGGCGTGCGGGAACCAGTGGCGCGCAACAGCTTCGCGATGAATGCGATGGTGTCGCGGCGTCGCGCCACGAAGGCGGGGCCGGCGGTCCACGCCGGTGCGCCGTTCGGGTGCCGCGGGACATCTTCGTACCCACGGGAATTCGCGTACTCGTGCGCGTTCTCCAGCGCCACGCCGTACCCCGGGTGCCAGCGCCGCAGCTGTGCGGGCTTGTGGCCGTAGTAGGTGAACAGGAAGTCGATCACCGGATGCTTCGATCCGGCGGCGCGCTGCCGCAGATACGGCCCGATCAGTTCCTCGACCCGCGTGCGGTGGTCGGTTGCCCGCGCCCGCCAGTCGCGTTCGGGCAGCACCCGCAGGTCCCGCGCCGCCGTCGTCATGCCGTGCTCACTCCGCGATCCGGTGGGTGGCGTCGCGCACCGTCCCCACGAACTCCTCGACCAGGTCCTCGAGCGCGACGATGCCGACGGTGTTGCCGCGGCTGTCGACCACCCGGCCGAGATGGCTGTTGGTGCGGCGCAGACGGGCCAACGCCTCGTACAGCGTGGTGCCCATGCTGAGGGTGGGCAGCGGCCGGATATCGATGCGCGGGATCGGCGTCGACGGCCCGGCCGCTTCGTCGGCCACCTTGTCCAGCACGTCCTTCACATGCAGATAACCGACCAGCGAACCCTCCGAGGCCCGCACCGGGTACCGCGAGAAGCCGGTCTCCGCGACCGCGGATTCGATGTCGCCCAGCGTCGTCCCGTCGCCGCGCAACGGCACGCAGCGGGTTTTCTCCAGCGGCACCATGACATCGGCGACGATGCGATCGGTGGTGCCCAGGGCCTGGGTGAGGCGGCGGTGCTCGCCCTCCTCCAGCAGTCCCTCCGAGCGGGACTCGCCGATCATCTCCGCCAGCTCCACCGACGACACGGTGGCGTCCAGTTCGTCCTTCGGCTCGATCCGCAGCGCCCGCAGCGTCAGATTGGCCGCCACGTTGTACAGCGTGATCAGCGGGCGGGCCAGCCGCAGGAACCACAGCAGCATCGGAACCAGCAGCAGCGCAACGCGTTCCGGCCCGGCGAGGGCGATGTTCTTCGGGATCATCTCGCCCAGCAGCATGTGCAGCACCACGACGAGGGCCAGCGCCAGGGCGAACGCGATCGGGTGCAGCAGCTGGTCGGGCACGCCGACCAGATCGAACGGCCGCTCCAGCAGATGCGCGATGGCCGGTTCGCCGACCCGGCCCAGCAGCAGCGAGCAGATGGTGACGCCCAGCTGTGCCGACGCCAGCATCATCGACAGGTGCTCACCGGCTCGAATGACCGTGTCGGCGCTGCGTTTTCCTTGTGCGGCCAGGGTTTCCAGGCGGTCGCGGCGCGCGGTGATGAGCGCGAATTCGGCGCCGACGAAGAACGCGTTGCCGCCCAGCAACACCACTGTCAGCAATACCCCGTACAGGTCACCCATGGTGCAACTCCCACTGTGCGAGGGTGTCGCCGTCGATGGGCCGCAGCAGCACCCGGTCGATGCGGCGGCCGTCCATCCGTTCCACCTGGGCCAGCCAGCCGCCGTTGGTGTGCGGCTGACCCTGGTGGGCGGTGGGGCTGGGCAGCAGCACCTCGTCACCGGCGTCCGGGATCCGGCCGAGTTCGGTGAGGACGAGGCCGCCGAGGGTTTCGTACTCGCCCTCGGGCGCCTCGTAACCGGTGGCGCGGGCCAGTTCGTCGACGCGCAGCAGGCCTGAGCAGTTCCAGCCCGCGGCGGTGCGGCGCACGTCGAGTTCCTCCTCGTCGTGCTCGTCGCGGACGTCGCCGAGAATCTCCTCGATGATGTCCTCGGTGGTGACCATTCCGGCCGTGCCGCCGTATTCGTCGACCACCAGCGCCACCTGCATGCCGTCGGCGCGCACGCGTTCCAGCACGGCGTCGCCGTCCAGGCTGGCCGGCACGATCGGCACCGCGTGGGCGATCGCGCGCAGCCGGATGGTGCGCCGCTCCCGGACCGGATGCAGGAACGCCTGTTTGATGTGCACGACGCCGAGCGTGTTGTCCAGGTCGCCGTCGATCACGGGGAACCGGGAGAAACCGGTGCGGCTCGCGGCGGCGATCAGGTCGGCGATGGTGTCGTCCTGGTCGAGGGTTTCGATCTTGACCCGTGGCGTCATCAGCTCTTCCGCGCTGCGGTCGCCGAATGCCAGCGAGCGGTCCACGACCATGGCCGTGCGCAGGTCCAGCGCGCCGCGCTGGGCCGAGGTGCGGACCAGCGAGCCGAGTTCCTGCGGGGAGCGCGCCGAGCGCAGCTCCTCGGCCGGTTCGATGCCGAACCGGCGCAGCACCCAGTTGGCGGTGCCGTTGAGCAGCTTGATCAGCCACTTGAACGCCGCGGAGAAGGCGATCATCGGACCGGCGGTGAGCCGGGCGGCGCCCAGCGGGTTCGCGATGGCCATGTTCTTCGGCACCAGTTCGCCGTAGGTCATCGACAGCGAGGTGGCCAGCACCAGCGCCAGTGCCAGTGAAATACCCTGTGTCGCACCGGGTCCCAGCCCGGCGGCGGTGAACAGTGGCTCGAGCAGCCGGGCCAGCACCGGTTCGGCGATGTAGCCGGTGACCAGGGTGGTGATGGTGATGCCGAGCTGGGCGCCGGACAGCTGGAACGACAGCGTGCGATGCGCGTGGCGCACCTGGCGGGCCCGCCGGTCGCCGTCGCGGGCGTGGGCCTCGACGGTGCTGCGCTCGAGCGCGGTGAGCGAGAATTCGGCGGCGACGAACAGCGCGGTGCCGACGGTGAGCGCGATGAAGCCCACCAGGCTGAGCACAGTGAGTACGACCGACATGGTCAGCACCGCCCGCAGCGGGGAGGAACTGTGGTTACGGGGGCGCCGGGTTCGTCACCCGGCTCGGTAGAGGAGCCCTCCTGTATGGCGCCCTCGGACGCGGGTGACAACTGGGTCCTTTCGGCAAACGGAGCTGTGTACATGCTGTGCACCAGCGACGGGACAAGCGTCCCGGTGCTCGGCGAGTCCCATGCTACCGGGTCTCGTGCGCCACTCCGGGGCCGCGGCACACCGAAATATGGAATGCGCGCGGCGCCGCCGGAGTGCTTCCGCCCGTCCGGGTGTCCGGACCGGACGGTTAGGGTCACCAGCCGCTGGGCAGCGGACGACCCTCGGCGAATCCGGCCGCCGACTGCACGCCGAGGACGGCCTTGTCGTGCAGTTCGCCCAGCGTGCGGGCGCCGGCGTAGGTGCAGGCACTGCGCACGCCCGAGCAGATGTGGTCGATGAGGTCCTCGACGCCGGGACGCTCGGGATCCAGGCGCATGCGCGAGGAGGAAATGCCCTCCTCGAACAGCGCCTTGCGGGCGCGGTCGAAGCCGCTGTCGGAGGCGGTGCGGGCGGCGACGGCGCGCTTGGACGCCATGCCGAAGCTCTCCTTGTACGCGTTCCCGGCGGGGTCGGTGCGCAGATCGCCGGGGGATTCGTAGGTGCCGGCGAACCAGGAGCCGATCATCACGTTCGACGCGCCCGCGGCCAGCGCGAGCGCCACGTCGCGCGGGTGGCGCACGCCGCCGTCGGCCCAGATGTGCACGCCGAGGTCGCGGGCCGCGGCCGCGCATTCGGCGACCGCGGAGAACTGCGGGCGGCCCACGCCGGTCATCATCCGGGTGGTGCACATCGCGCCGGGGCCGACCCCGACCTTGATGATGTCGGCGCCCGCCGCGGCCAGATCGCGCGTCCCTTCGGCGGAGACGACGTTGCCCGCCGCCAGCGGGACACCGAGTTTCAGGTCGGCCACCGCGCGCAGCGCCTCCAGCATCTTCACCTGATGGCCGTGCGCGGTGTCGATCACGAGCAGGTCGGCGCCGGCGTCGACCAGCGCCTTCGCCTTGGCCGGAACATCGCCGTTGATCCCGACGGCGGCCGCGACCCGCAGCTTGCCGCGAGCATCGACGGCCGGGCTGTAGATGCCGGTGCGCACCGCGCCGGTGCGGGTCAGCACGCCCGCCAGGGTGCCGTCGGGGTGGACCAGCACGACGAGGTCCGCGTGCTCGGCCTCGAGCAGTTCGAAGATCTCCCGGGGCGAGGTGTCGGCCTGGGCGGTGAGGAAGTCGGTGTCGGCGACGGTGTGCAGGCGCGCGAACCGGTCGACGTCGGCGCAGGCGGCCTCGGCGACCACGCCGACGGGCTTGCCGTCGTCGACGACGACCACGGCGCGGTGGGATCGCTTGTGCACCAAGGCAAGCGCCTCGGACACCGAATGATCGGGACCGAGCGTGACCGGCGTCTCGGCGGTGAGCGAACGGCTCTTGACATACCCGATGGTCTTGGCGGCCGCGCTGATCGGCAGGTCCTGCGGCAGCACCGTGAGGCCGCCGCGGCGGGCGACCGTCTCGGCCATGCGCTTGCCCGCGACCGCGGTCATATTGGCCACCACGATGGGAATCGTCGTGCCGGTGCCGTCGCCGGTCGATAGATCGACGTCGAAGCGGGACGCTACATCCGTCCGATTCGGGACGAGGAAGAGGTCGTCGTAGGTCAGGTCATACGGCGGCGTGTGGCCCGGAAGAAATTGCACTGTTGCCATTGTAGAGGAGTGCCCGCGGTGTGCGGGAAAGCCGGTTGCCGCGGTCCGGGCCTGGTCACGGCGTGGCTTTGCGGATCGCGGCCGCGGCGCCGCGTCTCAGCGGCGGCGGAACCATCCGCGGCGGCGGGGGCTGGGTGGTGCCGGTTCGCCGGGGTCGGCCGAGCTGTCGGCGATGGATGTGCGCTCGTTGCGCCACTGCTCGACGACCTCGTCGACGTCGACGGGCGCGACGGGCACGTGCGGGCCGCTGGGCAGGCGTTGCCATTCGATGATGCGGGCGTTGAGTTCGGCGGCCAGTTCGCGGACGTCGCGTTCGAAGCGCAGGCGGCGTATCCGTTCCGGGAGTTGCTCCAGGTCGCGCCGCAGCAGCAGGGAGGGCGGCAGCACGCCGTCGCCCGTGACTCCCTCGCGCCGTAGGTAGTCCCGCAGCCAGGAATCCTCTGTCACCGGTTGCCCGGCCCCCGGAATCGGTTTGCCCGCCCCCGGCAGATTCTCGAACTCGCCGCGCTCGGTGGCCTCCCGAATCTGCTTGTCCACCCACGATTCGTGAGTCATTCCCGCAGGCTTACGCTCGGTCACGGCTATCCCCTTCGATAGTCGACGGTCTGCCTCTCCATCGTAACGGCTTGCCACACAGGCCCGTTCGAGCCCACAACCGACCGTCGGAGTCGTCGGCCCACCGGTTAGCGGTGCGGTTGCGGCGGTGGAAATCCGGGGTGCTTTTCGTGCGCGGCGGCCGCGATTCCCCGGCGTTTCGCCTCAGGCGGCGCTGAACAACCGGCTCAGCTCGACCAGCCACGGAATCGCCACGGCCAGGGTCGGCACCACCAGGATGGCCGCGGCCACCAGATACGCCGCCACCGCGATCCGGATATCGCCGAGCGGTCCGGCCAGCCGCTGGATCCGGATCAGCGTGGTGGGGCCGCCGACGGCCATCGCCCCTTGTGGCGCAGTCGAATTCGAGCAGGCCACCAGCGCTCGCGCGAGCGGCGTCGGCCCGGTGACCTTGACCGCGGAGTCGTCGGCGAGCAACTCGATCAGCAGCTTCACCGAGTCCAGCGCCGACTTGCTGCGCACCACGCGCGGGAACGCCTCGTGCGCGGCGGTGAACGCCTCGAGCACCAGATCGTGCCGGGCCCGCAGGTGCGAGCGCTCGTGACTGACGATCGCCTTCAACTCCGCGTCGGACAGGCTCGTGAAGGTGCCCTGGCTGAGCACGACGCGGCGGCGCAGCCCGGGCAGGCAGTAGGCGATCGGCTCGGTGGCGGCGAGCACCCGGATGTCGGCGGCGCCGCGCTCGCTGTGCCGGTATTCGCGCCCCTGGTCCAGCAGGTCGACCAGCATGCGGTGGCGGGCGCGGCGGCGGCGGGTGTGCACCCCGACCCGGATCGAGGCGTAGATCAGGCGCGCGCCGACCAGCAGGGTCAATGCGAACACGACCACGTAGGCCAGCCACAGCGGCAGCCCGAGCGCGTCGATTTCGCCGGTGGGGGAGGTGGTGGGCCGGCCGTCCGGACCGGGCACGAGGAGCTGGCTGGCGATGGCCAGTCCGGACCCGAAGGCACTGAGAACGGCGGCGAGAGCGACGGCCTGCCACAGCACGAGCGCCGCCCGCGGTGTCCGGTACGGCCATCGGGCTCGGCTGAGCAGGCTCGGCACCGGTCCCGCCAGAAGCAAGGCGAGACCGGCGAAGACCGGCGCGGTTGCGTTCATGCTCAGCTCACTGCGTTGTGGGGCCAGGGCCCGAGATTCGCGCCGCTCCGCTGCGCCGACCTACTGCGGCGGGGCGACTCCTTTGTCGTCGGACGCGTTGCGCGCGGCCTCGGTTGCTTCGAGCTTAGCGAGTGCGTCCCGCAGTGCGGCAGCCTCATCCTGTCCGACCTGCTCGACGAAGTGCACCAGCGCGGCGCGGCGGCTGCCGACCTCGTCGGCCTGCTGCAGCGCGTCGACCATCAGGCTCGCGACCAACTCGTCGCGAGTGTGCACCGGGGCGTAGCGATGAGCACGATCGTCGCGCTGCTGCACGACCAGATTCTTCTTCGCCAGTCGCTGCAGCACGGTCATCACCGTGGTGTACGCGAGTTCGCGGCGCGCCGCGAGGGCCTCGTGGACCTGCCGGACCGTCTGCGGTTCATCGGCCGACCACAACTGGTCCATGACCGCTTTCTCGAGTTCACCAAGACCTGCCATCCCACCAGTTTACGGAGGCAACGACACAAATGCGTACTACAGATCGTCGTAACCGGTCGGTAACTGTGTGGGATTTTTCATAGGGGTGCGGGGTACCGGTCGGGACCACCGACCGCGCCGCGCACGTGCCGGGTCCCGATCGGCACGATCATCGGCCGCCCGGAGACCGGATCGTCGAGCACGCTGGCCTCGAGGCCGAACACCTCGCGCAGCAACTCGGCGTCGACGATGTCGGCGGGGGCGCCCTGCGCGACGATGCGGCCGTCGCGCATCACGATCAGCCGGTCGCTGTAGCGGATGGCGAGGTTGAGGTCGTGCAGCACCATCACCACCGTGCGGCCCAGATCGGCGTGTAGGCGGTCGACCAGGTCCAGGACCTCGAGCGAGTGCGCCAGGTCCAGATAGGTGGTCGGCTCGTCCAGCAGCAGGATGTCGGTGCCCTGGGCGAGCGCCATGGAGATCCAGGCGCGCTGGCGCTGGCCGCCGGACAGTTCGTCGAGGGTGCGGTCGGCCAGGTCGGCGATGCCGGTCTGGTCCAGCGCGGTCGCCACCTCCGACTCGTCGTCGGCCGACCACTGCCGCAGCCAGGACTGGTGCGGATGTCGGCCGCGCGCAACGAGATCGGCGACGGTCAGGCCCTCCGGCGCGACGGGTGTCTGCGGGAGCATGCCCACGATCCGCGCCACGTCCCGGGTCTTGAGCGTGGCGATCGCCTTGCCGTCCAACAGGACTCGGCCCGCGCGCGGCCGCAGCAACCGGCCCAGCGCCCGCAGCAGCGTGGACTTGCCGCAGCCGTTCGGGCCGATCACGGTGGTGATGACGCCGGTCTCGATCTCCAGTGACAGGCCGTCGACGATGACGCGGCCGCCGTATCCCAGGGTGATGTCGTCGGCGGTGAGGCGATGGGGGGTGGCCGTCATGAGATGGTCGCCTTCCGGTTCGTGCGCACGAGCAACAACAGCAGGAACGGTCCGCCGAGCGCGGCGGTGATGATGCCGACCGGTAGGTCGACGGGAACCACGGTACGCGCGATGACATCCGCGCCGACCACGACGAGCGCGCCGACGAGGGCCGATGCGAGCACCGGCTCGCCGGGCAGGCGCAGCAGCCGCCGCGCGATCTGCGGCGCGGCCAGACCCACGAACGCGACCGGCCCGACGGCGGCGGTGGCCAGCGACGCCGCGACGACCGCCGCGCCCAGCAGCAGACCCTGCTGCGCCTGCAGCCGGACACCCAGCGCGCGAGTGGTTTCGGTGCCGAAGCGCAGCGCGGCGAGCGTGCGCGCCGAGGCGGCGGTGACGACCAGCACCACGGTCAGCGCGATCGCGGCGGGGACGGCGCGGGACCAGTCGGCGCCGTTGAGTGAACCGGTGAGCCAGAGTTGAGCACGGGTGGCGTCGGTGAGCGTCGCGCGGGTCATCAGCCAGCTCACCCCCGAGAGCAGCAGCGCGTTGACGCCGATCCCGATGAGTACCAACCGCATTCCCGTCGCACCGGCGGCGCCGTCGCGCGATCGCCCCCAGGCCAGCAGATAGATCGCCGCGGCCGTGAGCAGCCCGCCGGCCAGCGCCGCCAGGGGCACGCCGACGGTGGCCGCGGCGCCCGTCGCGGTGCCGGTGCCCGCGACCGCGGCGACGGCGGCGAAACTCGAGCCCGCGGTGATGCCGAGCAGGTCCGGGCTGGCGAGCGGGTTGTGCAGGATCGACTGGGTGATCGCCCCGGCCAGCCCCAGCGCCGCGCCCGCGACGACGGCGGTCACCGCCCGAGGCAGCCGCGACTCGAAGATGATGAAACGCTGGGCCCGCGTGCCTCCGCCGGTGAGCACATCGAACACCCGCTCCAGCGGAATCGCGAACTCGCCCACCGCGATATCGAGCGCGAACAGCACGAGCGTCGCGACCACGAGCCCTACCACGGTGAGCAGCACGGTAATTCGCAATACGGCCGAGAACGGGCCCACCCGCACCGCGGGCCGCACCCGGGCCAGGATCGGAATGTTCACAGCCCCACCGCCTTTCGCCGCCGCACGAACCAGATGAAGCACGGCGCCCCGACCGCGGCGAGCACGATACCGGTCTGCAGTTCGCCGGGGCGCGCGACGACGCGGCCCACGATATCGGCCGAGAGCAGGAGCAGGGCGCCCATCAGGCCCGAATAGGGCAGCAGCCAGCGGTGATCCGGGCCGGTGACCATGCGGGCCAGGTGCGGGACGACCAGTCCGAGGAACGAGATGGGCCCGACCGCGGCGGTGGCCGCCCCGGTGAGCAGCACGACCGCCGCGAGCCCCAGCGCCCGGTTGCGCCCGACATTCACACCGAGTCCGCGCGCCACGTCCTCGCCCAGGCCCAGCGCGTTGAGGCCGGGCGCGGCCACCAGCGCCAGCACGGTCCCGACGAGCAGGAACGGCAGCACCTGCCGCAACACGTCGATGTCGTGCCCGGCGACCGTGCCGACCACCCAGAACCGGTAGGTGTCCAGCGCCGCGGGATCCAGCAGCACAACGGCATTCGTCAGTGCCTGGAGCAGCGCGGTCACGGCGGCGCCCGCGAGAACCAGGCTCAGCGGGCTCGCGGCGCCGCCTCCCACCGCGGACACCCCGAACACCACCAGCCCTGCCACCAGCGCGCCCGCGAAGGCGAACCAGATGTACTGGTCCGGGCGGGTGAGCGCGAACAGATGAATCGACAGCGCCGCCAGGAATGCCGCTCCGGCATTGAGTCCGAGCAGCCCCGCGTCGGCGAGGGGATTGCGTGTGTAACCCTGGATGAGCGCGCCGGCGATCCCGAGGGCCAGTCCGGTGAGCAGCGCCAAACCGGTTCGGGGCAACCGCAGTTCGCGCACGATCTGGTCGGCGGGGGTACTCGCCGGGCAGGTCAGCGGCCAGCCGTCCGGGCAGGTGAGGGCGTGGTAGACCGCGTCCAAGGGGAGCGAGCGCGCGCCCACGGCGATGCCCGCGGCGGTGACGACCAGCAGTAATACCGCCAGGACCAGCAAACCCGCGACGCGGTGCCGTTGAAGGGTGACTCGGGCGGGCACGGCGACGAATAACTCCTGACGTGATTCGATTCATTGATCGGTAAGTCTGGTAAGCCTAACCTATCTTTCGATTCGGCCAACCGACGAGGAGGTTCGATGTCCGAACCGATGATTGCCAGCACGGCCCGCCGATCCGACGAGGCGTTCGGATACGCGTGCGCCCGCCTGCGCGCCTTACAGCCGGAACATCCGCGGGTGTACGCCGTGGCGGCGATGGCCGATCAGGGCCGGCGGCGCTGGTGGCGGCTGGCCGACGGGGTGCGCGAGGGGCGCATCGAACTGATGTACCGGCGTCATGCCGCGGAGATGATCAGCGCCGACATCGCGGCGGAAGTCGTTGCCACGGCGTTGATTCACGCCGTCGTCGGCCGGGTGGTCGCGCTGTTCGTGGCCGAGGGCCGGGCATGGGATCCAGGGCTGGAGAATCTGTGGGTGCACACCGACAACGACGGCGGCATCGACTGGGCGGGCCTGTCCGACACCACGATTCGGGTGATCGACGGCGACCGGCTGGCGGGCGGGCCCGGTGTGGTGACGCTGCCGTGCGAGCGGGCGATGTCGGTGTGGCTGGCCCATCGCTGCGAGGCGGTGCTGATGCTGGTGCAGCACAGCATGTTCCGGTGCGCGGGCCTGAGCGCGCGGCGGTTCTGGGCGCTGGTCGGCGAGACCGTCGCGGGCGCCGCCACCTACGTGCCGGATCTGGCGCGGACCTCCTCCGCGGTGGGCGCCGCGCGGGGGCAGGCGCTGCTCGTGGCGATGGAGGAACGCGGGATGCCGGTACGTCGCGCTTGCTTAGTTAGGTAAGCCTGCCCTACACTCGGACTCGGCGTTCGGATCGCCGAGAGTCCCGAGGGCTGCGGTCGACTCCCGATCCTGTGCCGCGGCGGGCTCCACGTATCGCGTGGGGCCCGCCGCTCTTTCTGGGCAGGGTGCTTCCCGGAACCCGGGGACCGGGCGGTACGCGGCCTGTGTAAATGTTTTCGGTATGACCCAGCAGGACCAACCCTCCCTGGCGGACATGACCCCGGAACTCATGACCCGTTACAGCGAGGGCACTTTCACCGATCTGATCGGCCTGAAGTACACCGCGCTCGGCCCGGACCGGGTGGCGGCGGAGTGGGTGGTGTCGCCGCAGCAGCATCAGCCCGCGGGCATCGTGAACGGCGGCGTGTACTGCACGGTGATCGAGACGCTGGCCAGCGTGGGCGGCGGGACGTGGTTCGGCGAGCGCGGCACGGTCGTGGGCGTCAACAACAACACCGACTTCCTGCGTGCGGTGCACGAAGGCACGCTGCGCGGCGAGGCCACGCCCGTCCATCGCGGCCGGTTGCAGCAGCTGTGGCAGGTGGTGATCACCGACGAGGACGACCGGGTCGTGGCCCGCGGTCAGGTGCGCCTGCAGAACCTGGCGGCCGCCGGGGAGTGAGTCCGGCGGCTCCGCCGCCGGGGCCGTGGCCAGCAGGTCGCGGAGCGCGGCCGGTGCGCCCGTGCCAGAATGGCCCGCACTGCGGAAACCAGTCCGACTCGCAGAGGAGCACGCATGCGATTGTCGCCGCACGAGCAGGAGCGGCTGATGCTCAGCTACGCGGCCGAACTCGCGCGCCGCCGCCGCGAGCGCGGACTGCGGCTCAACCACCCGGAGGCGGTCGCGATCATCACCGACCACGTGCTGGAGGGCGCCCGCGACGGGCGCACCGTGGCCGAACTGATGGCCTCCGGCCGCACGGTGCTCGGCCGCGACGACGTCATGGACGGCGTGCCCGAGATGATCCACGACGTGCAGGTGGAGGCCACGTTCCCGGACGGGACCAAGCTCGTCACCGTGCACCACCCGATCGGCTGAGGTGACCATGGCGGACCGGAATTCCGAGAACGCGGCGCCCGTGGTGCCGGGCGAGGTCTTCTATGCCGAGGGCGTCATCGAGATCAACGCCGGGGCAGACCGCGTCGAACTCGACGTCGTGAACACCGGTGACCGGCCGGTCCAGGTCGGCAGCCACGTTCATTTCCCGCAGGCCAACGCCGCGCTGGAATTCGACCGCGCGGCCGCGCACGGCCGCCGCCTCGACATCCCCGCCGGTACCGCCGTGCGCTTCGAACCCGGTCTCGGGCAGCGTGTCTCGCTGGTTCCGCTCGGCGGGACCCGCGAGGTGTACGGCATCAGCCGGAACGCGCCGGGGCCCCTGGACGTGCCGCCGCCACCCGGCTGGTCGTCCGCCACCGAACGCGGAATCCTGGACGGGACACTGTGAACGACCTGACTCGTGCCCGCTACGCGGAACTGTTCGGCCCGACCACCGGCGACCGAATCCGCTTGGCCGACACCGATCTGTTGATCGAGATCACCGAAGACCGCAGCGGCGGACCGGGTTTCGCGGGCGACGAGGCGGTCTTCGGCGGCGGCAAGGTGCTGCGCGAATCCATGGGCCAGGCCCGCGCCACCCGCGCCGAGGGCACCCCCGACACGGTGATCACCGGCGTGGTGATCGTGGACCACTGGGGAATCATCAAGGCGGACATCGGCATTCGGGACGGCCGCATCTGCGCCATCGGCAAGGCGGGCAATCCCGACATCATGGACGGGGTGCACCCGGACCTGGTGGTGGGGCCGTCGACGGAGATCATCGCGGGCAACGGGCGCATCGTCACCGCCGGCGCCATCGACTGTCACGTCCACTTCATCTGCCCGCAGTTGCTGGAGGAGGCGCTCGGCAGCGGCATCACCACCATGATCGGCGGCGGCACCGGCCCGGCCGAGGGCAGCAAGGCCACGACCGTCACTCCGGGGTCCTGGCATCTGGGCCGCATGCTGGAGGCCACCGACGGCTGGCCGGTGAACATCCTGCTACTGGGCAAGGGCAACACGGTGCGGCACGAGGCGCTGTGGGAGCAATTGCGCGGCGGCGCAGGCGGTTTCAAGCTGCACGAGGACTGGGGCACCACCCCGGCGGCCATCGACGCCGCGCTGACCGTCGCCGACGCGGCGGGTGTGCAGGTCGCGCTGCACTCGGACACGTTGAACGAGGCCGGTTTCGTCGAGGACACGCTGGCGGCGATCGCGGGCCGGGCCATCCACTCGTATCACACCGAGGGCGCGGGCGGCGGGCACGCGCCCGACATCATCACCGTGGCGGCGCATCCGAACGTGATGCCCAGCTCCACCAACCCGACCCGGCCGCACACCGTCAACACCCTCGACGAGCATCTGGACATGCTCATGGTGTGCCACCACCTGAACCCCGCGATCCCCGAGGATCTGGCCTTCGCCGAGAGCCGGATCCGGCCGTCCACCATCGCGGCCGAGGATCTGCTGCACGACCTGGGCGCCATCTCGATGATCGGCAGCGACTCGCAGGCCATGGGCCGCATCGGCGAGGTGGTGATGCGGACGTGGCAGACCGCGCACATGATGAAACGCCGCCGCGGCGCGTTGCCGGGAGACGGCGCGGCCGACAATCTCCGCGTGCGGCGCTACGTCGCGAAATACACCATCTGCCCGGCCGTGACGCACGGGCTCGACCACGAGATCGGCTCGGTCGAGGTGGGCAAGCTGGCGGATCTGGTGCTGTGGGAGCCGGCGTTCTTCGGGGTGCGGCCGCACGCGGTGCTGAAGGGCGGCGCCATCGCCTGGGCCGCGATGGGCGACGCGAACGCCTCGATTCCGACGCCGCAGCCGGTGCTGCCGCGGCCGATGTTCGGCGCCTCGCCCGCCGTGGCGGCCGGTACCTCGCTGCACTTCGTGTCCCCGCAGGCGATCGAGGCGGGCTTGGCCGAGCGGCTGCGGGTGCACCGGAGGCTGGCGCCGGTCGCCGACGTCCGCAAGCGCACCAAATCGGACCTGCCGCACAACGACGCCATGCCCCGCATCGAAGTGGATCCGGACACCTTCACCGTTCGCGTGGACGGCGAGGTCTGGGCGGAGGACCCGGCCACCGAACTCCCGATGGCGCAGCGGTACTTCCTGTTCTGAGCGCGCCCGGTCGCGGTGGCAGACTGGTCGGTATGACGAATGCCGCATGGGGTGAGGTCGACCGTTATCTCGTGGACACGCTGGTCGGAGGTGAGGACGCCGATGTGCTGCAGCGGAATTCGGCGGCCGGGCTGCCCGCCATCGACGTGTCGCCGACGCAGGGCAAGTTCCTGTATCTGACCGCCGTCTCGATTCGGGCGCGGCGGGTGCTGGAGATCGGGACGCTGGGCGGTTACAGCACGCTGTGGCTGGCCCGGGCGGTCGGTCCGGAGGGACGGGTCGTCACGCTGGAGTTCGAGCCGCGCCATGCCGAGGTCGCGCGGAAGAATCTCGACGGCAAGGGCGTCGGTGATCGGGTCGACATCCGCGTGGGCGCGGCGCTGGACAGCCTGCCGGTGCTCGCCGACGAGCAGCCCGAGCCGTTCGACCTGGTCTTCATCGACGCCGACAAGGTCAACAACTCGAACTACGTCCGATGGGCGCTGCGCCTGACCCGCCCGGGTTCGGTGATCATCGTCGACAACGTGGTCCGCCACGGCGCCATCGCCGACCCCGATGCCGACGACGCCGCCGCCCGCGCCAGTCGCGAGGTGCTCGAACTGCTCGCCGCCGAACCGCGCGTGGACGCGACGGCGCTACAGACCGTGGGCGCCAAGAGCTGGGACGGCTTCGCCTATGCCGTAGTCACGGGCTGAGATCAGTCCCGGTGCGGTGAGCGGTCCGGGTTGTGCGCCAGCTCGGCCCAGAAATCGACGTACGCCTGCTCGTGCCGGACAGCGAGTTCCAGGATGCGCGAACGGGATTCGGCCCGGACGCGGTCGTCGGGGTCGATCTCGTGTCGCAGCCTGCGGTACAGGTCCAGCCAGCGGCGATGCTCCGCGGCCTGGCTGCGTGCCAGTTCCACGATGTCCTCGGGATCGCCCAGATCGGCAAAGAACAACTTCAACTGCGCTGGGTCGCGGGTTTCCGGGGGTGGGGTGCGCGGTTCGGCCAGCCAGCGCCGCAGCGCGGTGCGCCCGGCGTCGGTGAGATGGAAGACGCGCCGCCGCCGCCCGGTCTCCTCGGCCTCCTCGCGCAGCAGCCCTCGCTCGGCGAGTCGCACCGGTACCCGATACAGCTGGGCGTGCGGTATCGGCCAGAAGTAGTCGACGCTCTCCTCCATCCGGGCCTTCAGCTCGTATGGGGTGAGCGGTCCGTGCCTGGCGACGAGCCCGAGCACGATGTGGTCCTGCGGTCCCAGCTCGGGCATGCCGCCGTCTTCCTTCCCGTTGACACCGTCTCAGTGAGACTATAGCGTCGTTTCATCGAGACCGTATCAATGAGACTATTGGAGATGGCATGCGTGATTTCGGCATCGCACTGTTCGATCGGTGGGCGGAACTGTGGAACGGCGACCTGGCCGTCGCCGAGCAGATTCTGGCCCCGGTGCTCACCCTGCGATACGCGCAGCCCGGCGCCGCCGCCTTCGACGAGATTCGCGACCCGCGGGCACTCGCCGAGCAGATCGCGGCGTTCCGTGCCGAGCGGCCCGGCCTGACCTACACCGCGCAGGGCGAGCCGGTGGTCGAGAGCGACAGCGGGAGTACGGGTTTGGTGGCGCGCCCGTACGGCGCGCGGTGGTCGGCGCCGCACGGGGAAATCGACCTCAGCGGCACCGACATCCTCCGTTTCGCCGACGGCCGTATCACGGAGGTGTGGTCGGTGTCGGGCGGTGCCGCCGGCCGCAGTTTCTATCCGCGCCGCTGAATTCCCACGGCGCGGAGCCGATCCCGATCAGCCGACGGACATGAGGGCCACGGCCGCGCTGTGCCGCCGATCCGTGCGCCGACAGCACCTTTCCTCGTGAGACGGTGCCCGGCAGGAGAATTCATCGCTCGGCATATTCGGGCCGCCCGCGGACTCGGTCATCGGCCCGCGGCGAATCCGTCGCACAGGGCGGCCAGGCCCGAGTGCAGCAGGCGTTCGGGGTCCAGGAGGTCGCCGCTGCCGGTGCCCTCGAGCGGGGCGAGTGCCGGTGGGGAGGGCCAGCGCGGGGTTCCTTCCAGCAATGCCGTCAGGCCCGACATCTCCTCCTGCTCGGAGTCCCGCTTGGCCAGCATGGCGGCGCTGACCTGCTGCAGGGCGATGCCGGCGATGTAGCTCCACACCGCCAGGGCCATCCGGGTGGCCTCGCGCCGGTCGTCGGTCAGCTCGGTGAAGCCCTCCACCAGCCAGGCCAGGCACGCCAGGCTGTGCGGGCCGAAGTTGTAGCGCGGCACCGCGAAGGTGAACAGCACCCACGGATGTTGCTGGTACAGCTGCCAATCGATATCGGCGGCGATGCGCACCCGATCGCGCCACGTCCAGTCCGGTTGCGGGGGTGGATAGGGGTTGCGACGGGCGACCTCGTCGGTCATTCCCGCCAGCAGCGTGTCCTTGTTCGGTACGTGCCGGTACAGCGACATCGCGCCCACACCCATGCGCTCGGCGATGCGCCGCATGGACAGCGCGTCCAGACCGGCCTCGTCCGCGAGCGCCAAGGCCGCGTCCACGATGGCGGCCCGGGTGAGCTTCGGCTCCGTCACGGATAACTCGCTTTCGTTTTACAGGCCGGGTGCGTACGCTGTACCCAGCTTTCACGCGTACGTTGTACGCACGATCGAAGGATAGGTGATGGTCGGCATCGACACCGGTATGACCACGACTCCGCGGCGCGCCTGGCTCGGACTCGCGGTGTTGACCCTGCCCGTGCTGCTCGTGTCGATGGACATGTCGGTGCTGTTCCTGGCGATGCCCACGCTCACCGCGCAACTGGACCCCACCGCGACCGAGCAGCTGTGGATCCTCGACATCTACGGCTTCATGATCGCCGGATTGCTCATCACCATGGGCAATCTCGGCGACCGCATCGGCCGCCGCAACATCCTGCTCGCCGGTGCGACCGTCTTCGGCGTCGCCTCGGTGCTGGCGGCGTTCGCGCCCAGCGCCGGGGTGCTGATCGCGGCGCGGGCGCTGATGGGCATCGGCGGCGCGACGCTGCTGCCGTCCAGTCTGGCGCTGATCTCCACGCTGTTCCCCGATCCACGTACCCGCGGTACCGCGATCGGCGTCTGGACGGCGTTCTTCGCCGGCGGGTCGGCGGTCGGGCCGGTCATCGGCGGTCTGCTGCTGCACAACTTCTGGTGGGGCGCGGTCTTTCTCATCAACACGCCGGTGCTGCTGGTGCTGCTGATCGCCGGGCCGTTCGTGCTGCCCGAACACCGCTCCGCCGGGCGGGGCCCGCTGGATCTGCTGAGCGTGGTGATGTCGATCGGCGGCATCCTGCCCGCGGTGTACGCGGTGAAGCGGGCCGCCGCGGACGGCATCGACGCCGAGGTGCTGGCGGCGGGCGTCTTCGGCGCGGTGGTGCTGGTGCTGTTCGTGCGGCGGCAGCGGCAGCTGTCGGAGCCGCTGCTGGATCTGAGCCTGTTCCGGCGCGGATCGTTCTCCGTCGCCATCGGTTCCAGCACGATCGGCATGTTGTCGCTCGCCGGTATGAGCTATCTGACCAGCGTGTATCTCCAGTCGGTGGCCGGGCGGGACGCGCTGGGCGCCGCCCTGCTCGGGATTCCGGCGGCGGTCGTGGTGTTCGTGATGGCGATGGGCGGGGCGCGGGTGGCGCGTGTGCTGGGGACGCGTACCTCGTTCGTGCTGGCGCTGAGCGCGGCCGGGGTCGGCAATCTGATGTTGCTGGGCATCGGCGTGGACAACGGAATCGGTTGGTACGTGGCCGGTTCCACGGTCGCGGGCCTCGGCTACGGCATCGTGTTCACCCTGGTGTCCGAGGTGTCGGTGGCCTCGGTGCCGTCCGAGCGGGCCGGTTCCGCCGTGGGCATCTCCGAGACGAGTTTCGAGCTGGGCAACGCGCTGGGGCTGGCGCTGCTGGGATCGCTTGCCGCCCTGGTCTTCCGGTCCGGCGGCGACTTCGCGGAGACGCTGGGCGAGACGATCGCGCGGGCCGGGACCGACGACGCGGTGGTGCGTTCCGCGCGTGCGTCGTTCGTCGACGGCATGCACATAGGGACGACCGTCGGCGCGGCGCTGCTGCTGGTCATGGCGGTCATCGCGCTACTGGCGGCGCGGAGTCGGAAATCGGCGCCGGATGTGGACGTGGCGAGCGAGAACGCGGACTGCGGCACGGGCGGTCGCTGACTACGGCCGGGTCGCTACCCCAAGATCAACCGGGGAGAATACAGTCGTGGCTGTGATCGAGAGCACGTCCAACGGCCGACCGCTGGCCGAGCGGGTGGCGACGCGGCTGCTGTATCCGACCTCGCGCCCCCGCGAAAAGGCACTGCGGGAAGCGGTTTCGGGCAAGGTGGTGCTGGTGACCGGCGCCTCGCACGGGATCGGCAAGGTGACGGTGCGCAAGCTCGCCGCGGCCGGCGCGGTGGTGTTGCTGGTGGCCCGTTCGCTCGAGGACCTGGAGCAGGTGGCCGCCGACATCACCGCGGCCGGCGGCATCGCCCACGTGTATCGCGCGGACCTGACCGACATGGCGGCCACCGATCGGCTGGGCCGCGAGATCCTCGCCGCGCACGGCCGCGTCGACATCGTGATCAACAACGCGGGCAAATCCATCCGGCGCGCGCTCGACCAGTCCTACGACCGCTTCCACGACTACACCCGCACCATCGAGGTCAACTATCTCGGCCCGGTGCGGCTGCTGCTGACCCTGCTGCCGGACATGCGCGAACGCAAGCAGGGGCACATCGTGAACATCTCCACGTGGGGCCTGCGGATCCCGCCCGCGCCGCGATGGTCGGCGTACGGGGCGTCGAAGGCGGCGTTCGACACCTGGCTGCGTACCGTCGCCACCGAGATCGCGGCCGACGACATCGCCACGACCTCGGTGTACATGCCGCTCGTACACACCCGGATGAGCGCCCCGACCAACTTCGGGAACATGCCCGGCCTCACCGCGGACGAGGCGGCGGGGCTGGTCTGCCACGCCGTGGTGAGCCGGCCGGTGGAGATCTCGCCGTGGTGGTCCGGGCCGGTGCAGGCGTGGAGCGACCTGACGCGCGGCCCGGCGCAGCGGTTCATGGCGCGGAGTTTCCGGCGCTGATCCCCGGGTGGGTCAGGGGATCAGGACCACCTTGCCGACGGTCGCGCGGGTCTCCAACGCGCGGTGGGCCGCTGCGGCGTCGGCGAGCGGGAAGCGCTGGATCGCCGGGCGCAGGTGACCCGAGGCCGCTGCCTCGAGTGCCGCCGTCTCCAGATTGCGGATGCCGCCCGCGCGTTCGGTCATTTTCGGGCCCAGCACGTACTCGTCGATGAGACCGCGCTCGGCGAGATAGTCCTCGCCCGGTTCCATGGGGCCGCCGCCACTCCAGCCGTAGATCAGCCGGGTGCCGCCCTTGCCGAGGAGATCGATTGCGGTGCGGGCGGTTTCGCCGCCGACGCCGTCGAACAGCAGCGCCGCGGGACGTTCGCCGAAGCGCCGCCGGATCGTGTCGGCCCAGCCCGGCTGCCGGTAGTCCAGGGCCAGGTCCGCGCCGTTGGCGGCGACCACGTCGGTCTTGGCGGACCCACCGGCCAGGCCGATCACCCTGAGACCTGTGTTCTTCAGATGCTGGACGAGGAGTGTGCCGATACCACCGGCCGCGGCCGTCACGATCGCCAGATCCCCCGGCCGGAGGGTGGCGAACTGCACGATGCCGAAAGTGGTTCGGCCCGTGCCGATCATCGCCACCGCCGCGGCGGGGTCGAGGGTCTCCGGAAGTTCGTGCAGCTGTTGGACTCCCGTGACGGCCAGCTCGGCATAACCGCCGGGCACAGTGCCGAGATGGGCGACAACCGCTGTGCCGAGCCACTTCTCGTCCACGCCGGGACCGACCCGATCGACGGTCCCCGCCACCTCGCGCCCCGACACGGTGGGCAGCTCCGGCAGCGGAAACGGACCGGGCGCCCCGCCGCGAATCGACGTATCGACGAAATGCACCCCCGCCGCGGCCACCGCAATCCGAACCTGCCCCGGCCCGGGCATCGGATCATCGACGGTCTCGTAGCGCAGGTTCTCGGCGGGCCCGAACTCGTGAAGACGAATCACATGCATGCCACCCACCCTGCAACCTCTACATAAGTTCAGGTCAAGGGGCCGCTGATTCCCCTGTCATTCCGGCACGCCTGTGGCCGGAATCACGGCTGTCCGCCCGCGGTGATGGCGATCATCCGTCACCGATGGCGCGACCGACTTCCGGCCGGGGCGTCAAAGCCCTTCGGAGGAACTCATTTTCGGCATCGAACCCCAGATCGTCGCGCATCAGCGCCCGCAGGGTCCGGTAGTTCTCCTGGCAGATACGCCAATTCCGGTCGAGTTCCTCCTCGGTCGCCTCGCCTGCCACCAGCAGCTCGGTGTATTCCAACCGCGGAACCAGCGCTTCGCGAATCAGTCCGCGAGTCTTCTCCGGCGAAACCAGCACCGCCAACCCCAACGCCTTGGTCGCGGCATCGGCTGCCTGCCTCAGCTTCTCGAGATCATCGTGCGAGGGGGTCGCGCCTGCGGCCAAAGCCTTCCACGCGGGATGCGCTGTGGTGTCCCAGTATTCGATCGCCCCAACAGCAGCGCATACGCCTCCTGCCGCGCCTGATACCGCCGATCCCCCTCATGCCGACTGCGATCCCGCCGCCACCGCCGATCCTCCCGCCACGAACCGATGATCTGCGCCCCCAGCACTCCCGCAAACCCCAACCCGGCCACAGCCACTGGAACCCAAGCCGCCACATCGCCCGCCATACCTGTCACAGTACGAGCCTCGGGTCCCGCCTTCTCGACAAGTCCGGCCGAAGCTGGACTTCGCAGACTCGACATGGACCCGCACAGGCGCTTGCCGCTATCGAGATCTTTGATCCGGTGGGGACTGTCGGTTTAACGGCGGATCCGACCTCGGTGTGGGTTAGTTCCCGGTCGGGTGGATCCGGCCTTCGAAGGTGATGGCGAAGGCGTTCAATGCTGGTTTCCACCGCATCGCCCATCGTGCCCGACCCTTCCCGGTCGGGTCCAGGGAACGGGTCACCAGATACAGGCATTTCAACGCGGCCTGCTCGCTGGGGAAGTGGCCACGGGCGCGGATCGCGCGCCGGTAGCGAGCGTTCAGGGACTCGATCGCGTTGGTGGAGCAGATGATTCGCCGGATCTCGACGTCGTAGTCGAGGAACGGCACGAACTCGGGCCAGGCGTTGTCCCAGAGTTTGACGATCGCGGGGTAACGCTCGCCCCATTTCGCCGCGAACTCGCCGAACCGTTCGCGAGCCGCAGCCTCGGTCGCAGCGGTGTAGACCGGGTTGAGATCGCGGCTCATCTCGGCCCAATGCTGACGGCCCGCATAACGGAAACTGTTGCGCAGCAGATGGATAACGCAGGTCTGCACGATCGTCTGCGCCCAGACGGTGTTGATCGCCTCGGGCAGTCCTTTGAGTCCGTCGCAGACCGCGATGCAGACATCGGCCACGCCACGATTCTTCAGCTCGGTCAACACCTGCAGCCAGAACTTGGCTCCCTCACCGCCATCGCCGGCCCACAACCCCAGAATGTCACGTTCCCCGGCGGTGGTGACACCGATGACCACATAGACCGGTCGATTGGCCACCTGACCATCGCGGATCTTCACGTGGATGGCATCGATGAACAAGACCGGATAGACGGCGTCGAGGGGCCGGTTGCACCAATCGGTCATCTCCGCGACCACCTTCTCGGTGATCGTCGAGATCGTGTCCTTCGACACCGAAGCCCCATAGATCTCGGCGAGATGCGCCGAAACCTCGCCCGTGGTCAGGCCTTTCGCGGTCAGCGACAACACGATCTCGTCGACCCCAGACAGGCGCCGCTGCCGCTTTTTGACGATCTTGGGTTCGAACGAGGAATTGGTGTCGCGCGGCACGTCGATGCCGACCGGGCCGATCTCGGTGATCACGGTTTTCGTTCGGGTTCCGTTGCGGGAGTTGCCCGTTCCACGGCCGGACGGGTCGTGTTTCTCATAGCCGACATGCTCGGTCATCTCTGCCTCCAACGCGGTTTCGAGCACGGTCTTGGTCAGCTGGTTGAGCAGCCCGCCCGGCCCGACCAGGTCGATACCCTGTTCCTTGGCCTGCGCGAGCAGCTGCTCGGCCAGCTTCTTGGTGTCCACCGCGTCTTTCGCCACGGCAGCCAGTGTCTCCGACATCAGTCGGTCCTTCCTGCCGAACCATCAGGTCCGGCCGATCGGACCGAGATCAAGATCCGCCGTTGTTCCGACAGTCCCATCCGGTGCGAAGAGCTCGCATGGAACCTCTTGGCATAGCGCTAGTCTGGCGGAGTGGTGGGCTTGCGGGTCGTGCGGGGGAGTGTGGATGACCGCGGGATCGGGGAATTGCTGTACGAGGCCATCGGCGGTGAACGTAGTCGGCTCACTGCTGCGCTGGTGCGCTACCGTGACGATCGGCGGACCGAGTTGCTGGTGGCTACCGAGGCCGGGAAAGCGGTGGGCGTCATGGGTTTTCGGGTGGGGGACGACAACATCACGCTGCTGCATATCGCGACGGCGGTCGGGCGACGCCGGGATGGAGTCGGCCTACTTCTCGTCAACGAGCTTCGAGCACGGGGTCTCGCTGTGGTCGCCGAGACCGATGCGGAATCCGTCGGCTTCTACCGCGCGACCGGCTTCACGGTGGAGTCGCTGGGGGAGAAGTATCCGGGGATCGAACGGTTCCGGGTCTGTTTGGCGGCGGATCCTGGCTGAGGTGCTTCGCTGATCCTTCGGCCCCTGGCGACTCGCTCACGCCGCCGCCCCTCTTTCGTTCGTTCTCATCAACGTCGGCAACGCGCAATGCGTGGCTGAGGCGCTACACCTGCCGGTCGCGTGGCTCGAGGCCGACTAGCTCCAGTTGGCGGCGAGGGTGAGGCAGAATGGGTGGCCGCTGGGGTCGAGCAGCACCCGCCATCTCTCGCCGGGCTGAAACTCCGGCACCGTGGCGCCCAGTTCGACCAGTTGCTTACTGGCGATCTCGAGGTCTTCGACCGCCAAATCCAGATGGAACTGCTTGGTGCCGTTCTCGTTCGGCCAGGCCGGTGCCTGATAGTCCGGGATCGTGCCGAACCCGAGCGCGTGATCCGGACCAGTGAGCATGGCGTACTCGTCTTGAGCGTGCGCGATTTCCCAACCGAGCGCCGCCGCCCAGAACTCCGCGTCTCGCCGCGCATCGGCACTGTCCAGGGTGAGCATCTTCAACGTGGCAACCGCCATGGGCTTTCCTCTCCGCAAGAAAAATTACTGTCGCCAGCCTGCAACACCGGACGCCGCACGCGATTGCAAAAACGCGACACCCGCGAGCTGTACAGCGTCGGCTCAGGCGTCCCCGGCCAGCACCGCATGGAGCGCGGCCTCGGCGGCGGCGAAACAGTCGGGGAAGGAGCCCTCGCCGTTGGTCCAGCGACCGAACGCCTCCTCGGAAATGATCGAGGCCACCCGGGCGGTGAGGTGTGCCTCGGTGCGCCCGGCCCCGCGCTGTTGCAGGGCGTCCCGGAGCGCGGCGGTGATCGCTGCCGACTTGCTGCGCTCGCGTTCCAGCAACTCCGCACTGGACTCGATGATCGCTCTGCGTCGCCCGGAATCGGCGACCATTCCGCTGACCGCCGCACCGACCTCACGAAGGGCCGACAGTGCCGCCGGTAGTGGCGCAAGCCCGGGATCCGCAGCGAGAACCGCCTCGGACACGGCGGCCGGAAGCCGCTCGGAGCCGGCGAAAAGAATCTCCCGCTTGTCCGGAAAGTACCGGTGGAAGGTCCGCCTGGTCAGCCCTGCCCGCTCCGCGATCTGCGTCACCGTCACCGCGTCGTAGCCGTACTCGCCGAACAGGTCCAACGCCGCCTGTCGCAGGCGTTCCGGAGTTCCGGGGTCCCACCGTGCCATGCCCGCATCCTACACATCGCGATGACTCACTGGGACATCGGTGCTAGCGTGGTGATGACACAATGAGACATAGCAGGATGGAGGAGACATGGCGCA
The DNA here is from genome assembly GCF_044628355.1 of Nocardia sp. N2S4-5. Taxonomy (NCBI): domain Bacteria; kingdom Bacillati; phylum Actinomycetota; class Actinomycetes; order Mycobacteriales; family Nocardiaceae; genus Nocardia; species Nocardia sp. N2S4-5. Next base: position 428,550 of record NZ_JBIUPM010000001.1, read on the forward strand.
GGGTGAGATCTGGATTCTCGGAGCCACCGGAAGGGTGGGGCGGGCCGTCGCGGCGCAGATCGTGGCGGCCGGGGTCGTCCCCGTGCTGGCCGGGCGCGATGCCGGTCGGCTCCGCACCGCGGCCGCCGACCTCGGGCTCGACACCGACTCGAAGATCGTCGTCGCGTCGGGGGTGGAGGCCATGGCGGCCGAGATCACCCGGCAGCGGCCCGCCGTGGTCGTCAACACCATCGGCGACTACGCCGAGACCGCCGTCCTGCTCGCCCGCGCCTGCATGCCGGGCGGCCACTACCTCGACCAGGCCAACGACCCAGCCGCCTTCGATCGCCTGTTCGCCCTGCACGACGAGGCCGCCGCCGTGGGAAGCACCCTGGTGGTCGGTGCGGGATTCGGCGTCGTCGGAACCGAGGCGATCGTGGCACGCCTGTGTGAGAACCGTCCCGTGCCGAGCCGGGTCCGGGTCGACGCCTTCGCCTCGGTCGCCGTCGAGGAAGGGGCGCTAGGTTGTGTCTCCCAATGATTTGAGCCATTCCACGATGAGGGCCAGCGTGAATCCGCCACGGTAGGTGGTGGCGAGCTTGTCGTAGCGGGTGGCGACTGCGCGCCAGTGTTTGGCTTTGTTGAACGCGCGCTCGACGACGTTGCGGCGTTTGTAGACGATTGTGTCGAAACCTGTCGGCCGCCCGCCTGCACGTCCCCGGCGCTTGCGGTTGGCGATCTGATCGGCGCGTTCGGGGATTACCGCCCGGATATGCCTGCGCCGCAACAAGTTCCGGTTGGACCTCGCCGAGTACGCCTTGTCCGCGATCACGGTGTCCGGGTTGCGCCGGGGTGGGCCGCCCTCGAGACGGGGTACCGCCACCTGCTCGAGCACTGCCGGGAGCATGGGTGAGTCCGCAGCCTGCCCAGGCGTGATCAACACGGCCAGACCGCGACCGCTGCCGTCCGTCGCGACATGGGCCTTGGTGCTCAGCCCGCCTCGCGAGCGGCCCAGCCCGTGGTCGGCCGGTTCATAACCCACCCTCCGGGCCGTCGGTGCGGGCACCGGCAGCGTGCTGGTGGGCTCGTACGACCGTCGAGTCGATCGACACCACCCAGTCCAGATCGCCGGTGGTGTCAGCCAGCGCCAGCAGCGCGGTGAGCACCCTGTCCCAGGTGCCGTCGGCGGCGTAGCGCCGGTGCCGTTTCCACACCGTCTGCCACGGCCCGAACACCTCCGGCAGATCCCGCCACGGCACGCCCGTGCGCAGCCGGTACAGCATCCCCTCCACGACCCGGCGGTTGTCTCCGAAGTTACGACCCACGCGCCCTTCGGATTTCGGCAGCAGCAACTCCAACAGCTCCCACTGCCTATCCGTCAGGACTCGATACCGATCGCCAGCCACCGTCACCACAGCGAACATGATGCATGATCGGGCCCGCGCAGCGGCGCCGATCAACCGGCCTCATTAGGAGACACGACCTAGGCGTCGCCCTTGCCACCAGCATCGTGGACAGCTTCGCGATGGGTGGCCGCCGCTACGACGGTGGCCGGCTGGTCAAGACCCGCCTCGGCGGGGAAGTCCATCACCTGACCCTGCCCGACGGGGAGCGTATGTCCTCGGTCGGTGTGCCCTCCGGTGAACTCATTGCTGCGCACCGGGTCAGTGGAGCTCCCTCGGTGTCGGCGACCTCCGGCCTGATTCCCGCCTCGCTCGCCGTTCGCGCGGTCCTGCCGCTGCTCTCGGCGATCCTGCGGATCCGGACGGTGCGGACCTTCGCGATCGGCCGGATGGCCGCAATCAAGGCCAAGGCCGCCCCACGCCCACGTCCCCACACCTGGGGTCACGCCGTCATCACCTGGCCCGACGGCACCGCCCGCGAAGGATGGCTGCGGGCCGGCGACGCAATGGAATTCACCTCTGCCGTCGCCGCTCAGACCGCGCTCCAGCTCGCCGCGGGTAAAGGACGGCCCGGCGCTCACACCCCGACCGCCGCCCTCGGCCCGGACCTTGCCACCGCCGCCGGAGCAGACTTCGTGGACGAGGCCTGACCGTCATGACAAAGGACCGCCACGCCGCATAGCCCACCGGTCCTCGCGAAGCGCCCGCGAGTTCCGGCCCCACCACACGCGTAGTGGGGCCGGACGTCACAATGCGTCCAGTGCCCGACGGCCGATACGTGGATCGGCCAAGGGACGCAGTGCGATTCGCAGCAGCGCGAGCGGATTGTCATCTCCGGCAATGCGGTTCAGTTTCAATGTCCCGCACAGCAGGCACTGGTGGACCAATGCCCATTCGCCATCGTGGCGCACGGTCGAACTGACCGCGAGCATGCGGCCGCGGCACGGGTTCGCGCGGTCACCAGGGATTCGCCCGTCGACATGGCGGCTGGTCAGACAATGGGGGCAGTGATTGCGGTGCGAAGTGCCCGGTACGGTGATCGGCACATCCAGACGACAGCCGATACACCGGAAACTCGCACCGGATTCCCCACCGGGACCATGCAATACGGTCTTGCCGCGTTGCGGGCGCGCGGAGAGGACCTTGTTCCTTCGAGGCATCGCGACCGCCTAGAGGTCGCCGAAGACTTCGAGCGGGAACGGCGGCTCCGCCAGCGGGCGTACCGCGAGTCGCATGAGAATCAGCTGGTTGTCGTCCTCGCTGATCGCATGCAGCGCCAACTCACAGCAGCGCGCGCATCGATGCACGATGGCCCATTCGCCACCGCGGCGCACCGCGATCGACAGCGGAGCCATGCGTCCGCGGCACTCGGATACGCCGCCCTCGACGTGGTCGAGGGTGTGACACGAGTGCAGGCAGCTCGGGCAGTGATTGCGCCGACTGTTTCCGGGCGCGAGCGCGGAAACGGTGAGCCCGCAGCGGATACAGGTGAAGGTGCCGGTCTTTGCGGCCGGACTGGGTTCATTCTGAGCGGAAATATGGTGGGACAACCCGGATCACTCCTTGGCAGAAAGCTGATGAGCAAACAGCAGGAGTAGGCCGAGCGCGCCTCGACGACGCGGAAAGTCCGTTCAGTGCGTGTGGCCGGCGGAGAGGCTGGCCGAGTACGCACCCTGAGGCGCTCTCGGCGCGGGCTGGGGCATAAATCAGTCCTTCCGCCAGTCGAATTCGATGCGCGTCGTCCGCACCCGGGCACCGTAGCAACGGTCGTCCGCTCCCCGCCATCGAATTGTTCGGTCAGGATCTCGGTAGATCTCGGCTGCTGCCCCAGTAGCCTCGATCCGATACGCGGGAGTGGGAAAGGTGCGCGGCATGGAAAACGAATCGGGCTCACCTCGCCCGCCCTATCGGGCGAAATACATCGCGGTCGTTGCCGTCGCGATCATCGCGGTGATCGCGGTGCTTGCCGCAACCGCCGACGTGCCGGGTCGGATCAGCCGGGCGTTGAGTGGCACGTCACGCGAAGACCTGTTTTCCTCGCCGCGGCTGGACTCGGAACTGGACGTGGTGCGCGCCCAACTCGGCGGGCTGCCGATGCGGCGAATGGACGTCACCGCCAACCTCATCTCCGTCGAGGCCGTCGCCGCCGACGGCCGGCTTCACCTGTACTGGGTGCGCGACGGCGAGGTGGAGGACATGGACTCGACCACCGACCTGCATGCGGGCGAGACGGCGTTCGCCGCAGCGGATCTGTCGGGGCCGCGGATCCGGGCGGTGGTGTCCGATGTCCGCAGCCTTGGCAAGCCGGGCGAGATCCAGCTGGTCTCCTACATTTTCCGCCAGAAGCATCCACTGTCGGTGGCCGTGTGGATCCGGCACGACCCGGTGAGCTCGGTGCTGCACTTCGACCCGCAGGGCGGGTCCACCGTGGTGGCCGAGGAGTCGATCGAGACCGACGAGCACACCTCGTCGTTCGGCGGCTGCTGGTGTTGACCATGTAGGTCGCGCCCGTGTCCATAACCACCGCAAAAACCGTGTCGGCCAAGGGATCTGGACGACCGCGCGGGTCGCGACAGAGGTCAGCGCCAACCGGGTTCGCCGTCGAAGTGGACGTCGAAGCGATCATGCAGGTCGTTCATGGAATCCCAGTCCGCTTCGCCGCGGGCGATGCGCCCGAGTTGGCGGAAGTAGTCGAAGCGTTGCAGGCCGGGGGTGAGGATAGCGAGAAATTCGGCCGGTCCCTCGGTGGTGGCGCCGAAAGCGTGCACCGTGCCAGGCGGGATGGTCACCAGGTCGCCTTCGGTGACTCGGTGGAGTTCACCGTCGACGAGGAATTCCATGGCGCCGGAGAGGAGGTAGAAGATTTCGGTAGAGGCGGTGTGATGGTGTGGGCGCGTGCCGTCGACGCCGGCGGGCAACCGCAGCCGGTTGGCGCCGAAGAGTCCCGCGGATCGGACACTGTCCTCGAGGAGCTGGAACGAGCCGCCGCCGGGCAACTGCACTTCTTCGACGGTGGAACCAGGAACGATGAAAGCCTTTGTCATACACCGGATGAACTCATCTCTGCGGAGTCCCATTCCCGGGTTGGTCGGTCGCCAACACTCAACCGCCGATACTTGCCCGGGAAACGGTTATCCAGCAGCATCGCCGGCGTCGAGCACGCCGGTATCCGTTCCTATGTCACAGAGCGGAGGTTTGTCGGTTCGGACGTAGGGTGGGGTCCCGTGGAGTCACACGGCAAGCTGGAAGACTTACGGTCAGTGCTCTCATGCGTTTTCGAGAGGCTCGGTGCCGAGAGTCTCACTGAGCCCGACCGGGTTGAGTTGGTGGCACGCGCCGAGGTGGTGCAGGATCAGATCGACGCGATCCGGGATGTCATCGACGACGAGGAGCGTGTACGGATGCGGACGATGCCCGTGCCGGAGCCTACGGGTGACCGGCTGTTCTGAGGCGGCGTTGAACCGACCGGCCGCGGGAACCGATGACCGAAATGCTGGGCGTGGCAACCGAAGTCGCGGAGCCGACGCTGGTATCGGCGGAAGGGTTGAGCCGGAGTACCTGGAGAGCCGGGCTGGATGCCAGGCTCTGGCGGCGCTCCGGATCGGTGGAGAGGGCGACGTCACGTCGGGGCACCGAGCGGGGGGTGCTCGAGGACGCGAGGCTTGTACTCGACCAGCTGGATGCGACCGTCGAAGGTGCGGTGATCGGTCATCTCGAGGGCAACGTCCGGATAGCCGTCATAGATACGTTCCGCACCCGTGGCACCGGTGATGACCGGGAACATCACGACCCGGAATCGGTCGACGAGTCCGGCTCGGAGCAGGGACCGGCACAGGCTCAGGCTGCCGATCGTGGTGAGCAGCCCCGAACCACTCGATTTCATGGCGCGGACCGCCTCGACGGCATCGTCGCGGACGAGCGTGGAGTTGGCCCACGTCAGCGGCGCCTCGAGTGAGGAGGAGAACACCACCTTGGACGCCTTTGTGAGCCCGTCGACGGACGCCTCTTCTTCCGGCCTGAACTCGTCTTGGCCATCCGGGACCTCGCCAGCGGCGAAGCCCGACATCAGGCGGTAGGTATTCGCTCCCATCAAGTAGGTGGGCTCGGGCTGCTCGCCGAGCCATGCGAGATACTCCGGGCCCTCGAGGCCCCAGAACCCGGGCCATCCCTCTCCCGATGCGTAGCCGTCGAGGGAGGTAATGAAGTCGACGAGAAGCTCCGACATGGCGGTGTCCTTTCCTTGGGTGTCATGAGCTTTGACCGGCCGGGAGCCACAAACTCATCGGCTGCGCTGAGGTGTCACCACGACTCACAACATTCAACCCGCTACAGAAGTTCGGCGAGCGCTTGAAGCACGGCCGGACGATCCGCGCTCGGCACATCCCTGAGCACCTCGCGAAGAAGTCTGATCTTGTTCTTGGTAATGACAACCTTCGCGACGGCGGCGGCCACCGAGGCCGTTACGCCTGTTGCGGCCGCGCCGACGATGAGAACGCTTTCGTAGGGATCCATCAATGTGTCCTTAAGGGAAGTCGCGATGGGTGCGTCTGGGTTTAGCGCCCAGAAGGTAGTCGCATATCGTCCGAAAACGGCATGCTGAACCTGATCTGATGTGTCGGAGGCAGGCCGAAAAGAAACACGCAGGTCACATCGCCTGGGTCACTTTTCGGCATAGTCCTGAACCACGTTCCTCCTGCTCGGGATCTACGCAACACCGACGGGCAGTCGAACTGGACAACGCTGTTGCCTGTCGGCAATTGCCGAGTTCTATTAGCAAATGACCAATCGTGTGGAGGCACAGGAGGTGGAGAGAGGTACGGACTACCGGTGCCCTATTGCGCTGGTCGTTAGCAGGCCACCAACTGCACCCTGCAATCGGCAGTACCGTCCGTTGGACGGCGTGCTTCGCGCGCCTCGGTCGAGGCGTGAACATCTAACGACCGTCGATGAGGGCCTTGTGGGGACCCGAATCTCATACTGCGCGGAGAGCGTGAGGCGGTCTGATGAGGGTGCTTAGGATCGACGGGTGCGGATGGGAGTGTGGCGATGAGTCTGGCTATGTTGCTGACGCTGGGGGACTCGCGGCTGCCGATTGGAGGGCATGTGCATTCCGGTGGTGTGGAGGAGGCTGTGGCTTCGGGGCTGGTGCGGGATGTGGCTACCGTTGAGCAGTACTTGCGGCGGCGGGTTCGGACGTCGGGGTTGGTGGCGGCGTCGTTGGCGGCGGCGGTGTGCGCGGGAGGGCTGGAGGTGGCGCGGGCTGAGGTGGAGGCGGATGCGCGGACACCGGCGCCTGCGGCGCGGACGGCGTCGCGGGCGCAGGGGCGGGGGCTGTTGCGGCTGGCGCGGCAGGTGTGGCCGGGGCACGACTGGACTGCGCTGGGTGCGCGGCCGCATCTGTCGACGGTGTTCGGCGTGGTGGGGGAGGCCGCCCGGGTGACGCCGGAGGAGATCGCGGGTGTCGTGGTCTACACCACGATGACCGGGGCGGCGACGGCCGCGCAACGTCTGCTGGCGCTCGATCCGGCCGCGGTGGCCGCCTGCACGGTCCGCCTCGCCGCCGACTGCGACGAGGTCGCGGCCGAGGCGGTGAAAGGGCTTGCCGCCCTGTCCGATCCGCTGCAGGATGTGCTGGCCGAGCGGCACGTGGGCCGCCCGATGCCGCTGTTCGCTTCCTGATCTGGCCCGGAGGTCCGCCCACCTGTGGTGACACGCGGGCGTTCTGATCTGATTCGGCGGCTCGCCTGCGTGGGTGACATGCGGACGTTCTGACCTGGCATGACGGCTCGCCCCCGAGTACCACGCGGGCGTCCTGGCCCGACCCGGCGGCACACCCGCCCGGGTAACACGTGGTTTACACGGGTCGGCCAGGATGTGGGGGAAAGGAGTTGAGCATGCCCCCACATCTGATTGATGGTGAGCCGCACGATCACGGTCATGAGCGGCCCAGGCGTGAGCGCACGCCGGGCGAGCCGCTGCGGATCGGGATCGGTGGGCCGGTCGGGTCCGGGAAGACTGCGCTGGTCGCGGCGCTGTGCCGGGTGCTGCGCGGCGAGCTGTCGCTCGCGGTGCTGACCAACGACATCTACACCACCGAGGACGCCGACTTCCTGCGCCGGCACGCGGTGCTGCCCGACGAGCGGATCACCGCCGTGCAGACCGGCGGCTGCCCGCACACCGCGATCCGCGACGACATCACCGCCAATCTCGACGCCATCGACGACCTGATCGAGGCCAATCCGCCGCTGGACCTCATCCTGGTCGAGTCCGGCGGCGACAACCTGACCGCCACCTTCTCCTCCGGTCTGATCGACGCGCAGATCTTCGTGGTCGACGTGGCCGGCGGTGACAAGGTGCCGCGCAAGGGCGGCCCGGGTGTTACCTTCTCGGACCTGCTGGTGATCAACAAGACCGACCTCGCGCCGATGGTCGGTGCGGATCTCGCTGTGATGGAACGGGATTCGTCGGCCGTACGCGAGGGCCGTCCGTTCGTCTTCACATCGCTGACCGAGGACCCCGCCGCCACGCCGGTCCTTGCCTGGGTGCGCGAACAGTTGCGGTCGGCGGCCGAACAGGATGCCGCGGCCGGGGCGGGCCCCGCCTTTGCGCACTGAGCTGACGATCCGCGCCCGGGCGGGCGCGCTGCCGCAGATCCGGGCCACCGGTGGCCTGGCTGCGCGGCGCACCGGTCCGGGCGTGGTGCATCTGATCGGCACGGCCGCCACACCGCTGGGCGGGGACGAACTCGATATCGCCGTCGTGGTGGAGCCGGGCGCGCGGCTGGCGGTGCGCTCTGTCGCTGCCACTATCGCTCTGCCCGGGCGAGATACTCGAAAATCGGTGGCGCGCTGGCACTTCGAGGTAGGGGAGGGTGGCGAGCTGGACTTCGACCCCGAACCCACGGTGGTGGCGGGCGGGGCCGAACATGTGGCTCTGACGACGGTCGTCCTTGCCTCCGATGCCCGAATCCGGCTACGCGAGCGTGTGCAGATCGGCCGCGCGGGCGAGGATTCGGGCTACTGGCGCGGCGATCTGACCGCCGACCTCACCACGACCCCCCTTCTCCGCCACCATCTCGAACTCGGCTCTGCCGCCTTCACCGACGACACCCTCTCCGCCCCACGCGCTTTGTCCAGCATCCTCACCTACCCTGACGAAACCCCCACGCACACTGCAGGTTTGGATGCGGCTCTACTTCCGCTGGCGGCAGGAGGCTCCCTCTACACCTGGTCCGGCCGCCTCCTCGCCGACCAGCCGACCGAAACCGAAATTCGCGTGTAGGCACACGATCTATCTGTCCGGTGTCGGCCGATCGCGGGCGGGTGGATAGATGGGCTCCGGGCGATTTCCGAACAGATAGTCTCGGAAAGCTGCCAGATATTCGTCCATTTCCTGTTGGTCGAGAAACCGGGATCGTGTCGGGTCGAACCATTCGTTCGGCGTCGGGCGCCGCGCGATCATGTAGTCGAGAGCTTCGCGCATCATGTCCCGGTACGCCGAATTCGTGGCGACGCGTTCGCGTTCTCTCGGGGCAAGTCGCCGCATCTCGTCGGCCCAGTCCGCGGAGTGCAACCTCACGAGCGGGAACAGCAGGCGATTGAGGTGCGGGACCTCGTCCCACCACTTGTTGTTCGTGCGCAAAAGTTCACTGGCCGTTGTCGGTTCGTAGGTCGGGTTGATCGCTCGGGCGGCTCCGCGGGGATGCCAGGTCGGCCCGATATCGAGGTTCACCGGCGGGTACCAGACGCCGCGCCACACCGGAACTCCGAGCGCCAGCGGATTCACGGGAAGTTCCTCGGCCAGTGAAATGTCGGCCGTGATGCGACGCACGGGCGGCAACTCCTCGTAGGAGGGGAGAAGATCGGCCACCATCGTCAAGCAGTCCCGCTCATCGAATCCGGTCACACCCGCGTACGGCCTGGTCCACCAGAGAACTGTTCCGTGGTCTGGGTCGAATTCGATCCAGAACCGTCGCACTGTGGGCATATTCGCCCTCCTCCGCTGGACACTCCCGAGCGCTCACGATACCGAGTTCGAGCAGTGACTTCCGCTCGATAATCGGCACGGGCCGGATGTCCCGAAGTGCTTGTGCCACAGTGGTCAGGACGTCCTGCGGACGATGATGTTGCCGGTGGTGACGCGCGCCTGTATCTCGGCGGCCTTGTCGGAGTAATGGGGGCTCTCGGCGGGATCGAGGTCATTGCGTACCCAGCCGAAATCGGTGTGCAGGTCGAGCACGGCGGTGGTGCCGGAACGGACGCCGATGTCGAGTTCGCCCATGGTGGTCTCCAAGCGGATCCGGCCCTGGGTGATCCGGTCGACGCGGAGGGATCCTGCCGCCGTGGTGGCGGTGACGTCTGATTCCGCGGTGCCGAGGGAGATGTCGCCGTTCGCCGACCGGGCTCGCAGTTCGCCGGTCACCGTGCCGACGGTGATCGTGCCCATGGAGGTCGTCGTTTCCACCGCGCCCGCCGTGTCGATATGGATATCACCGAGGGAACTAGTCAGTCGGCAATCGCCGAGGCTGCCCTCGGTGCGGATGTTGCCCATCTCTGTGTCGGCCTGGACCCGCGACCCGGTCGGAACCTCGATGACGATTTCGATCACGCCGTGGGCGCGGCTGGACGGCTGCTCGCTCGACGGCGGACGTGGTGTGCGTACTCTCAGTTCGCCTTTCGAGTACTCCGCCCGCGTCTGCTCGACGGTCTCCACGTCGAGGCGACGGTCCTGATTGTCGGCGCGCACCTCGACGACCGTGGAGGTCCGGTCGCTGGCGATGACACTGATATGGCCGACGAAGGCTTCGACGATGACGGAAATCGGCTCGGGAGAATCGAATTCGCGCCGCATGGGTGCCCTCCTTCAGCGGGCAGGTGACCGTGGCCGGCGCCCGCTCCGTCGTTGGGTGGGCGACCTCGTTGCGTCACATCATTCGCTGTGGCAGGGGTTATCCGCTGCGGTTCGCCGCTGAAGATTTTGTCGCGCAGCTCGAGAGCAGGACAGTGGTGGCGAGATGTGCGGTGGACGCGGGTCAACGTTCGATGGTGTCGCGAGGGGCCATGCGGTTGGTGCGTTTGGGGCGGCCGTTTTCGTCGGCTGCGGAATCCGGGCCGAGGGCTTGTGCGGTGCGCGGCCTGGTGGCCGGAGGAACCGCTTGCCCTGAATTGTGCGGCGCGGCGGGCGGTGTGCCGGGCTGGGCTGAGGGCGGTTGGGTCGGCTGGGTGTGACCCGGTTGGCCTGACTGTAGGTGAGCTGGTTGGGTTGGCGGCGGGTGAGCCGGTTGGGTTGGCCCGCGGCCTGATTGGGTGGGCTGGTCGGCAGTCGGCCTGCTGGACCGCGCGGTTACCGGGGCGGTGCGTTGTTCGTGGGAGTCTGCCCGGCGTCCACCGGACGACGTTGCGGGATATCTGGCGGATTGCCGGCGGGGCTCAGTGTTGCGGCCCCGGCGTTCGGATTTGGCGAGCCGGAGGGCCAGTAACGCTAAGCCCGCGAGGGCGAGCGCGAGGGCGATCAGTACGGCGGCCCAGGTGGATCCGTGCATCCGTTGTCCCCTTCCGGAGGCGGGCGCCGCATCGGGCGCCGTGGGCAATTGTGCCCGACGGGCGGGGTGTTCTGCTGGAAATGGGGACGGAATGACCGGGTTCCGGCGGTGTGGGCGGCGGTTCGCCACTGTGGTTCGCCGCGGCCGACGTGGTCGTGAAACGCTCTGGCATGCACGGTTTTTCGGGACCGTGCCGCCGGGCGGACGAACGAGAACGGGGCGGGAAGCGGACATCGTCGGCCGGTTCCCGCCCCGTGGGCGTGTCGGTCAGTCGCCTACGACGCGCGGAGGTGCGTTGTAGGAATTGACCGCGCCGACTACCGCGCCCGCGGCCGCACCGATCGCGGCGGCGGGGACGGTGATGACGCCGGCGCCGAACGCGGCGCCCAGCGCGGGGCCCGCCACCATGCCGACCGGCATGAACGGGAGGCCCACGACCAGGCCGACCACACCGCCGACCAGACCGGAGGTGAGCGCGATCGGGGCCGCCGTGGCGGCGCCCGCGAGCGCACCCACCGCGGCGGAGCCGACGGTCTGCCCGGCGATGCGGTCGGAACGGCTGCGCTCCATGCCGACCGAGTCCAGGAAGGTCGCGAGATCGGCCTCGGTCCGGGCGGCGCTGTCGTTGATCTGGATGGCCTGCTCGCGGTCGATCCACGCCGGGGCGTCGACCTGGACGTCGCCGAACCGGAACTTGTCCGGCGGCGGCGCGATCGGCGGCACCGGTGCGACCGGCACGGGAGCGTGCAGCGCGCCCACCGGCGCCAGGTAGCTCTTGTCCGGCATGGCCCGCGCGTCCTGCAGCGAGCTGAGCGTGCTGTGCGGAATGTTCAGCCCCTCGTAGGGCTGCACGTTGGGCGCCTCGCTCGCCGGCCACTGCCGGGGCGCTTGGTCCTGCTGGGCCGCCTGGTTCGGCTCGGTCGGCGCGGCATTGGCGGTCCCCGTACCGACGACCGCCAGCACTAGCGGGATCGCACCCGCCGCGACGGCGCTTCCTACCCGGTGGCGATGCGGACTGGGCGCTCTATGTTTGCCTGCGGCCATAGCGACCTTTCTTTCCGGGGACATGACGTCCGACATTCGGACCCGGCGCTCCGGTGGATTGGTCGAAAATCCGACACGCCGAAACAGGTGCTATAGCTATCGATTAGCTGTACATCAGCCACATTCGCCGAGGCGACAAGAAAGAACCCGGCGTAAACCGCACCGCTCCCTTGATCACTGGACGGATGGCGCGTAACCGCTGAATGCGCTTCCTGCCCTCGGCAATACGATGGTCACCAGATGATTGCCAAAGTGGCGTTCTTAAACGGGTTCGAGCAACTCCCAGACTTGGTACTCCGGCGTGTCGCCCCGGCCCCGGAGACCGCCCCGACGGCATCCGGACCCGGTTTCACGCCCACCCGGCGAGCCGGACGGGCGGAGACCAGCACACCAACGAGGCGAACCTCAGCTCACCGAACGACCCGACGACTGCCCGGAACGCTCGTCCGCCGATTCGCCGTCCTCAACGGATTTACCTGCGCCAGCAGAGTTTCCATCCGCTATAGATCCCTCCGCACCGGTCCCGGAACCGCCCGCGTCCCGGCCGAGCGCCGTGGCCCCCTTGCCGCCCAGCTCCGCGCGCGCCTCACGCCCGTCCTCGTCGTTGCCGTTCATCGCCTCGAGCGCGAGCCGCGCGAACACCCACTGCTCGGTGGCGGCCATCTGCCCGCGGTTGCGCCCGATGAACGCCACGAACCACTGGAACACCGTGATCGCGCGGCTGCGGTAGCCGATCAGGTAGTAGAGGTGCAGCACCAGCCAGATCAGCCACGCGAGGAAGCCGCCGAACTCCAGCTTGCCGATCTGGCACACCGCGTTGTACCGCGACACCGTGGCCATGCTGCCCTTGTTGAAGTACTTGAACGGCTTGCGCTGCTCGGACGTCTGCTTGCCGCCCAGTTCGGCCTTGATCTGCTTGGCGGCGTAGGTGGCGCCCTGAATGGCGCCCTGCGCCTGGCCGGGCACATTCGGCACCGACATCAGATCGCCGACGACGAAGACGTTCGGGTACCCCTTGATGGTCAGATCCGGCTCGACGACCACGCGTCCCGCGCGATCCACCTCGGTGCCCTTCGACTGCTCGGCGAGCAGCTTGCCCAGCTCGCTGGCCGCCACACCCGCCGACCACACCTTGCACGCGGCCTGGATGCGGCGCTCGCTGCCGTCCTTGTCCTTCACCGTGACACCGCGCGCGTCGACGCCGGTGACCATGGCGTTGAGCTGGACCTCCACGCCCATCTTCTCCAGCCGGCGCTGCGCCTTGCCGCCGAGCTTCGGACCCATCGGCGCGAGCACGGCACCGGCGCCCTCGAGCAGGATCACCCGGGCGTCGCGCGGATCGATGTTGCGGAAGGTGCCCTCGAGCGTGCGATCGGCGAGTTCGGCGATCTGCCCGGCCAATTCGACGCCGGTGGGACCCGCGCCGACCACCACGAACGTCATGAACCGGTCGCGCGCCTCCTGCGTCTTGGCCAGCTCCGCCTCCTCGAACGAGCCGAGGATGCGGGCGCGCAGTTCCAGCGCGTCGTCGATGGTCTTCATGCCGGGCGCGTAGGTGGCGAACTGGTCGTTACCGAAGTACGACTGCTGGGCGCCGGTCGCGACGATCAGGCTGTCGAACGAGGTGACGGTGTCCTCGTTCAGCAGCTCCGAGGTGACGGTGCGGTTCACCAGATCGATGTCGTGCACCTCGCCGAGGATCACCTGCACGTTCTTGTACTTGCGCAGCACCAGCCGGGTCGCGGGCGCGATCTCGCCGGTGGACAGGATGCCCGTGGCGACCTGGTACAGCAGCGGCTGGAACAGGTGGGTGGAGGTCTTGGAAATCAGCACGACGTCGACGTCGGCGTGCTTGAGATGCTTGCACGCGAACAAGCCGCCGAAGCCCGATCCGATCACCACCACGCGGTGGCGCCGGTTCGCGACAGTCTCGGTAGTCATCTCGCTCCTCGCCGGGCGTACGGTTTTGCGACAGCCTTACGGTAGTCGGCTACCCACGGGCAGTCACGATGAACTCCCGTTGTCGGCGAGTCCGCGCGCCGTGGCGAGTTCGTCCGCGGAGATCGGGCCGATCAGGCGTTCTCCGCCGATGCTCTCGACGGTCGGCCACAGGAACGCCGCGAGCCGGTCGATGAACTGCTCGCGCGAGAGGTCCGGGTCCTGGGCCCACGCCTCCGCCGACATCAGAATGGCGCCGACGGTCGCGGTCGCCCAGATCCGGGCCAGCGCCGGATCGGCGTCGAGGCGGCGCAGGATGACCTCGAAAACCGCGGCGGCCCAATCGGATACGCGGGTGAAGAAGGGGCGGTGCTCGGTCTCGCCGCTGTCGAGCCGCTGCATCATCACGTGGTGCAGGTTGGGGTTGTCCTCGACGAAGTCGCACATCAACCGCACGATCGCGCGCAGCAATTCGCGGGCGGGTAGCGGCTGGGCGAGTACCGCGTCGGCGGCGGTGATGACGCCTTCCATGTGCCGCTGCGCGAGGGCGTCGATCAGCGCGGGCAGGTCCGGGAAGACCGCGTACACGGCGGTGCGCGCGTAGCCCGCCTCGGCGGCGACCTGGGCGATCGTCATGTGCGTTCCGGCGCGGGCGATGACTCGCTCGGCCGCGTCGAGGATTTCCGCGCGGCGCCGGGCCGGATCGCGGGCCGGACCGGGCGGACGGCCGCGTGGCCGCAATGTGTCCCTTGTCACAGGCCCCACTCTACCGGTAATGTACGAGGTGTACTTAAATGGGAGGCTTGCCATGGTCAGCGTCGACCCTCGCACATACCGGGCCGATCGGGAGAACATCGGTTTCCTCGAGATTCCGGACCGCGGTCCCGTCGACCGGCTGTTACGACGGCTGCCGGTGCGGGAGCAGACCTTGGCCACGCCGCCGCGGGGGAACACGAACCGGGCGGTGCGCGGCGACGCCGGGCTGCCGTATCTGGGGCGGTCGCTGCAATACCTGCGCTGGGGTCCGGCGGAAATGATGGACCGATATCACCGCTACGGTCCGGTCGGCTACTACCGGTCGCTCGGCGTCGACCGGGTGTTCGTGGCGGGACCGCAGGCCGTCGACGAGGTACTGGGCAAGCGCCGCAACGACTTCGGGCAGGGCTGGGACTATCTCATCGGCTCGTTCTTCCGCCGCGGCCTGCTGCTGCTGGAGTTCTCCGAGCACATGTTCCATCGGCGGATCATGCAGCAGGCGTTCACGCGGGAGCGGCTCGAGACGCACCTGGCCGGGTTGGCCCCGGCGGTAGACGCGGCCATCGATCGGTGGGTGCCCGCGGGGTCACGGCAGGTCCGGTTGTATCCGACGATCAAGGACATGACCCTCGAGGTCGCCGCCGAGACGTTCATGGGCGCGCGCACCGGGCCGGAGCGGGCGCGGCTGGCACAGGCGTTCCTCGACTGCACGCACGCGGCGCTGGCGATGGTCCGAATGCCGGTGCCGGGCAGCGCATGGCGGGCCGGACTGCGCGGGCGGAAGGTGCTGGAGGAGTACTTCACCCGGATGCTGCCGGACAAGCGCCGGTCGGAGGGTGCGGATTTCTTCTCCGCGCTGTGCCACGCCCGCACCGAGGACGGCGCGACGTTCTCCGCCGAGGACGTCGTCAACCACATGATCTTCCTGATCATGGCCGCGCACGACACCACGACGACCACCGCCACCGCGGTCGCCTACTACCTCGGCAGACATCCCGAGTGGCAGCAGCGGGTGCGGGAGGAGGCGCTGGCGCTGCGGGAGCGGACCGGGGGCGCGCCGCCGACGATCGCCGACCTGGACCTGCTGCCCGATCTGGATCTGGTGATCAAGGAGAGCCTGCGGCTGGTGCCGCCGGTGCCGGGCCTGGTGCGGCGGGCGGTGCGCGACACGGAGGTCGCCGGGCACTACATTCCCGCCGGTACCCATGTCGACGTCGCCTACGGTGTCAATCACCTGCTGCCCGAATTGTGGTCGCACCCAGCGCGTTTCGATCCGGAACGGTTCGGCGCGGACCGGCGCGAGGACAAGTCGCACCGGCTCGCGTGGATGCCGTTCGGTGCGGGCGCGCACAAGTGCATCGGCATGCATTTCGGCGTGCTCGAGGTGAAGGTGATCCTCGCCGCCATGGTGCGCGACTACGAGTGGCGAATCCCCGACGACTACCTCATGCCGTGGGGATTCAACACCATCCCGTTCCCGCGCGACGGGGCGCCGATGCTGCTGCGACGGCGGTGACCGGGGTCAGCGGGCGAACAGCAGCTCCGCGACGTGCGTGGTGGTCTGCTCGCCGTCGGTGTAGCCGCCCTGACCGCCGACATCGTTCATGATCGCCAGGGTGTAGCGCTCGTCCGGTCCGGCGAATCCGACCGAGTTGACCACCCAGCCGCCCTGCTCGTCGGACCAGCCGTTCTTCAGGCCCGGCTGCATGTCGGCGCCGGCGCCCCAGACGCCCCAGTGTTGGTTGGTGTCCACCTTGCGCATGCGATCGATCAGGTAGGCGCGGTCGTCGGGGTGCATGTGGTCGAGCGTGTTGTTCATCACCCGGTCCAGATCGGCGGGGGAGCACTGCAGGAAACCCCAGTCGGGGAAGGGGTGGCCGCCGGTGGGCTGGGGGGTCAGGCTCGTCATGCCGTTGGCGCGGAAGGCGTTGACGAAGGCCATCCGGTCCGGGCCGGAGTACTTGTTCCAGAGGTAGTCCGCGGCGCCGTCGTTGGAGGTGGCGAGCATCGATTCCAACTGGTTGCGGTCCTCCGGGGTGAAGATCAGCGCACCGACGCGGGCGCGATTGAGGATGTCCTCGGCGATCGCGAGCTTGATCGTGGAGGCGGTCCAGAACAGCGAGTCGGCATTGCCGTTGCTGTAGACGTTGCCGGTAACGCGGTCGCGCACAACATAACCCGTGGTTCCGGGGCGGCCGGCGAGATAGGCGTCCACGGCGGCGATGCGGCCGGCGATATTGCAGCCGCCGGCGCAGCTCTGGTGGGCGGGCAGCGCCGACGCGGGGGCGGGCTGCAGGGCGGGGGCACCCGCGATCAGTACGGCGGCGACGGCGCAGGCGCCGGCGGCCAGGCGGGTGGGGCGAGTGGCGCTCGAGGTGGCGCGGGGGTAACGCACGATGAGCCACAATAGCCACCGTGGTGCGCGTCTCGCACCTCTTGAGGTCTGCTGCCGGTTGTGCTAGCGGCCTCGGACGTTGCGGCGCACGGGTTTTCAGCGGAACGCGGCGAGTAGTTCCTCGACGCTGCGGCCGTTGAGGCGGTAGCAGTGCTCGAAGGCCTCGGTGTGCTGGTCACGGGGCCAGGAGTGCAACACCGCGGTGCGGCCGTAGTGGCGCGAATTGACCAGTTCCCAGCGCTCGCCGACCCGCCGGACCGTGAACCCGGTTCTGGGCAGCAGGGGAATCACCGACGCAGACATGAACCGAACCAGCCTTTCGCTACTGCTCTCCCGTTACCTCCCCGCCGAGCACTGTGGCACATCGGGTGACGGCAGTACCGGTGACACGCGGAGCGAATTGCGGCCATCGCGGGACGCTCGGCATAGTGGGCGGATTCGGTTGTGTTGCTGGAAATTTGGTGCATCTCGGTCTTATCGGTCAACGTGGTGGTCAGGGGCTCGCCGAGGGATAGCCGATAGGGGACCATGCGGTATGTGTGCCGAAGTCCGAGTCGCATCGGGGGATCGGGGCGCGGAGTTTGTAGGATCGGCCAGCGACAGGCAACCACGAGGCATCCGGGCGGGCGGATCAGGGACGGCACAGCGAGCGGAGAGAGGCGGCCGATGGCGCTGCACATCCACCGGGCCGAGCGAGCGGACACGCTCGCCGGCGCGTTGGCATCGCTGCTGGCCCAGCCTTTGGCCGACCCGTTCGCGGCCGAGGTGGTGGCGGTGCCGGCCAAAGGCGTGGAGCGCTGGCTGAATCAGCGGCTGTCGGGGGTGCTGGGCGCGGTCACCGGCGACGGAGTATCGGCGAACATCGCGTATCCGGCACCGGCGGCGCTGGTGGCGGCCGCGCTGGCCGGGGCGACAGGAGTGCCCGCCGACGAGGATCCGTGGGCGCCGGACCGGGCGGTGTGGGCGCTGCTGCGGGTGATCGACGCCTCGCTTTCCGAGCCGTGGTGCGCCGTGCTGGCGCGCCACCTGGGCGCCGAGGCCGCCGGGCGCACGCACCGGTCCGGACGCCGGTTCGCGACCGCGGCCCGGATCGCGGCACTGTTCGACGGGTACGGGACGCAGCGTCCCGGCCTCATCACCGACTGGGCCGCGGGCGTCGACACCGACGGCTGCGGCGGCGCACTGCCGGACGACCTGCTGTGGCAGCCGCAGCTGTGGCGGCGATTGCGCGCCGAACTCGGCACCCCGAGTCCGGCCGAACGACTGGCGACCGCCTGCGAGCGCCTGCGCGCCGAGCCGTCCGTTCTCGATCTCCCACAACGGATCTCGGTGTTCGGCGTGACCCGCCTCACCGCGGACCAGCTCGCGGTGCTGTCGGCCTTGGGCGAGGGCCGCGACGTACACCTGTGGCTGGTCCACCCGAGCCCGGGGATGTGGGCGGAACTCGCGCGGCTGGGGGAGAGTGCGGAACCCGTTGGCGCTTCGGCTGTGGTGCCGGTGCCGACCGGGGTTGCTGGTGGGGCTCGGCGGGTTTCGGATGTCAGTGCGTTGGTGGTGGCGCATCCGTTGCTCGCGGGGTTGGGGCGCGATGTGCGCGAGGTGCAGCAGCGGTTGCGGGGGGTGGGGGCGGTGGTGGAGACGTACCATCGGGCGGACGGCGACAGTGGTTCGCGCACTTTGCTTTCGGAGCTGCAGGGCGGGATTCGGGGGGATTTGTGGCCGCCGCGGGACGAGTGCGTGGCCGATGGCACGGTGCAGGTGCACTCGTGTCACGGACCGGCGCGGCAGGTGGAGGTGTTGCGGGACGTGCTGCTCGCGGCGTTCGCCGCCGACCCGACGCTGGAGCCCCGTGACGTGGTGGTGATGTGCCCGGACGCGGAGAACTACGCGCCGCTGGTCCGGGCGGCGTTCGGTCAGGCGGCGGCGGAACCCGGCGCCCGCCCGCCGCACCCGGCGCACGGGCTGCGGGTGCGGCTGGCCGATCGCTCGCAGAGCGCCGCCAACCCGGTGCTGGCCGTCCTGGACGGACTGCTCGCCATGGCCGACGGCCGGGTCACCGTCACCCAGGTACTGGATCTCGCCGCCGCCGAACCGGTCCGGTTGCGCTGCGGATTCGACGACGACGATATCGAGCGGCTGCGCGAATGGGCGGCCGAGACCGGGGCGCGGTGGGGGATCGGGCAGCGCCAGCGGCAGGCGTTCGGGCTCGGCGACTTCGCGCAGAACACGCTCAACGCCGCCGTGGAC
Organism: Nocardia sp. N2S4-5; assembly: GCF_044628355.1. Classification (NCBI taxonomy): domain Bacteria; kingdom Bacillati; phylum Actinomycetota; class Actinomycetes; order Mycobacteriales; family Nocardiaceae; genus Nocardia; species Nocardia sp. N2S4-5. Next base: position 447,853 of record NZ_JBIUPM010000001.1, read on the forward strand.
CGCATCCTGCTCGGCGTCGCGGCCGGTGAATCCTCCGAGGACTGGCTGGATCTGGCGCTGCCGCTGGAGGACGTGGACTCCGGTGATGTGGACCTGGCGGGCCGGTTCGCCGAATTCACCGACCGGCTGGCGGTGTGCGTGCGCGACCTGCGCGGCCCCACACCCGCCGAACCGGCCGGATCCCAGCGCCCGGCGCACGAATGGGCGCAGGTGCTGGTGCGCGCGCTGGACCTGCTCACCGATGTCACCTACGCGCAGACCTGGCAGGCGGTGCAGGCCCGCCGCGAACTGACCGCCGCGCTCGAGCACGCGGGAGATATTCCGTTGCGGCTCACCGATATCGCGGCGCTGCTGCACTCGCGTCTCGCGAGCCGCGGTACCCGCGCCAACTACCGCACCGGTGAGCTGACCGTGTGCACTCCCGCGCCGCTGCGATCGGTGCCGCATCGCGTGGTGGTGCTGCTGGGTCTCGACGACGACGTGTTCCCGCGGCCCGGCGGCGTCGACGGCGACGACGTGCTGGCCCGCGAGCCGCGCGTGGGCGAACGGGACGCGCGCAGCGAGGACCGGCAGTCGCTGCTGGACGCGATCATGGCGGCCGGGGAGAAACTGGTGCTGCTGCACACCGGCGCCGATCCGGTCACCGGCGCGTATCGGCCTCCGGCCATCCCGGTCGCGGAACTGCTCGACGTGCTGCGCGCCCACGCGGGCGGGCTGGACGGCGTGGTGACCCGGCATCCGTTGCAGGCCTTCGACAGTCGCAACTTCGATCCCGTCGCGCCGTTCAGTTTCGACGCCGTGGCGCTGGCGGGGGCGCGGGCCGCGGCGAGTCCCGCGCGCGAACGGGCCGCGTTCCTGCCGGGGCCGCTGCCTGCCACGGTGCGCGCGGATGTCGAACTGGCGGAACTGGTTTCGTTCGTCGAGCATCCGGTGCGCGCGTTCCTGTGGCAGCGGCTGGGCATCCGGGTGCCCGAGGAGGAAGAGGAGATCGACGAGCGGCTGCCGATCGAACTCGACGGGCTCACCAAATGGAATATCGGTGAGCGCATGCTGAGCGCGCGGTTGAACGGCGCGGAACCGGCGGCGTTGCGGGCGGCCGAGTGGCGGCGCGGCACCCTGCCCGCGTTCGGGCTGGGCGCGGCGGTGCTGACCGAGGTGGAGGGCACGGTCGACAAACTGGTCCGGGTGGCGCGGCCGATGCACGAGGTGCCGTCGCGCACCATCGACGTGGCGGTCGATCTGGGGGACGGGCGGCTGCTCAGCGGCACGGTGCCGGACGTGCACGACGACGCGCTGGTCCGCACCACGTTCTCGCGGCTGGCCCCGAAGCATCGGGTCGCGGCGTGGGTGCGGGTGCTGGCGCTGGCGGCGACCGAACGCAACCAGAACTGGCGGGCGGTCACCATCGGGCGCGGCAAGTTCGGGCGGCCCGCTTGGCGCTCCACACTCACCGCGCCCAATGCCGCTGCGGCCCAGTCGATCCTGCGCGACCTGGCGGATCTGCGCGACGAGGGTCTGGCCGAGCCGTTGCCGATCGCGCCGACCGCCTCGGCGGTGTACGCCGAACGCCGCTGCCAGGGTGCGAGTGTCGAGGATGCCCGGCTGGCCGCCGACCAGGAATTCCTCGGCGGCCCCAACGGCCCCAAGGCATTCGGCGACCACACCGATCGCTACCTGCGCTACGTGTGGGGCCCCGCGCCCCGGCTGGAACACCTGGAAACCCCGCTGCCGGAACCGGACCCGGCGGGCGAGCCCACCCGCTTCGCCGCCCTGTCCCGCCGCCTGTGGAACCCGTTGCTGGCCACCGAATCCCAGGGACAGCCATGACCGACGAACTCTTCTCCCTCACCGACCTGGAGCCCGCCCCGCGTCCCAGCCGCCGCTCCCGCCCCACTTCCACCAACCACCCCGACCCCACCCCGGCCGAGACCGCCGACCTGTTCGACCTCACCCCCGTCCCGCAGCCCACGGATTCACCCGAGCCGAGCGAGCCAACCACCTCCGAGCCCCCCACCCACGCCTCCGAGCCCACCACTCTCGGCTCCGATGCCTCTACCCCCGGCCCCGGGGGCTCCGGGTTCGATTTCGAAGCCTCCGCTCCAGACTCCGAAGCTTCTGCCTCCGGCTCCGAAGCCTCCGATACAAACCTCGGATTCCGCGGCCCGTCGGAGCCGAGCACTCTCGAGCCTGACCCACCACTCCTGGACACGGATCTGCGTCCTACACGCCTGGCCGATCCGCGCGCGACTACCTCGGCCGTACCGGGGCTGTCCGAGCACGACGGGAGCGACGACGCGGAGTTCCCGGTCGGCAATGCTGCCGCTGTGCCGGACCTCGAATCTTCTGCAGCGGCGGGCCATTCGGACACGATGGATGTCGGCACCTCCACCAGCGGAGACGAGAGCGAACTCCAGGCCACTGCCCCGCCCGACAAGCTGTCGGATCCCGAGGAGGCCGGTGCGGCCGTGGGCCGTCGGGCGTCCACCGGGGCTGGTGCGCTGACCGATGGTCCTGGCCTGCTGGGGGAGGCCGCGGGCGAGGGGTTCGAGTTGTGCGGGGCGTTGCCTGCGGGGACGACCGTGCTGGAGGCCAGTGCGGGGACGGGGAAGACGTATGCGATCGTCGGGCTGGCGGTGCGGTTCGTGGCCGAGGCGGGGGTGGATGTCTCGGAGTTGCTGCTGGTGACGTTCAGCCGGGCGGCGACGCAGGAATTGCGGGAGCGGACGCGGGACAAGTTCGTGGCGGTGGCTGCCGCACTGGCCGATCCCGGCACCGCGCGGGGCAGTGAGGACGAGCTGATCCGGCATCTGGCGCACGCGGATCCGGCGGAGGTGGGGCGGCGGCGCACCAGGCTGCTGGCGGCGCTGTCGGACTTCGACTCCGGCACCATCGCCACCACGCACAGCTTCTGCCAGCGCATGCTGGACGAACTGGGGCTGGCGGGCGAGCACGATCCGCGGGTGCGGCTGGTGGAGAATGTGGACGATCTCGTTGCCACCGTCGCCGACGATCTGTATCTGGCGCGGTACGCCCGCGGCGGGCCGCCGTTCTCGGTGCGGGAGGCCCACCAGCTGGCCGCCGCCGCGGTCCAGGACCGGCACGCGCGACTGGTGCCCGACGAGGAGATCGGCGACCATCCCGCCGCCGAGCGCGTCGCCTTCGCCGCCGCCGTGCGCGCGGAAACCGAACGCCGCAAACGGATTTCGGGCCTGCGCGACTTCGACGACCTGCTGGTGCTGCTGCACGAGGTGCTCGCCGATCCGGCACACGGCGACCGGGCGTGCCGCCGCATCCGGGAGCGCTACCGAGTCGCCCTGGTCGACGAATTCCAGGACACCGACCCGCTGCAGTGGGACATCCTGCGCCGCGCCTTCCACGGCCATGCCACCCTCGTGCTGGTCGGGGATCCGAAGCAGGCCATCTACGCCTTCCGCGGCGCGGAGGTGCTCAGCTACCTGGACGCGGTGGCCCACGCCGACACCCGCCGCGAACTCACCACGAACCGGCGCAGCGACGCGGGCCTGCTCGGCGCGCTGGAGCACCTGATGGCCGGCGCCGCGCTGGGGCACAAGGAGATCACGGTGTCCAAGGTGGCGGCGGTCCGGCCGCACACCCGGCTCACCGGCACCGTCGAGGCGCCGATCCCCTTGCGGGTGCGGTGTTTTCGGCGCGAGGGCGCCGGTCCACGCAACGGCGCGGGATTCCCGGCGGTGGGACGCCAGCGCGCCCGGGTCGCGGACGACGTGGCCGCCGATATCGCCCGACTGCTCGACTCCGGCACCCACATCGGCGAAACGCCGCTGGGCCCCGGCGATGTCGCGGTGCTGGTGCGCACCCGCGCGCAGATCGACATCGTGCGCGCCGCCCTGGACCGGGTGGGGGTGGCGTCGGTGCTGGCGGGCGGCGCCAGCGTGTTCGGCACCCAGAGCGCCGTCGACTGGCTGTGGCTGCTGCGGGCGTTGGAGCAACCGCACCGCGCGGACCGGGTGCGGCTGGCGGCGGGCACTCCGCTGCTCGGCCTGTCGGCGGCGGAGATCGACACGGGCGGTGCGGATCTGGTGGGACGGCTGAGTACCCAGCTGCGCGAGGCCGCCCGGTTGTTCGGCCGCGCGGGTTTCGCCGCGGTATTCGAGAAGCTCTCGGCCGAAACGGAATTGGCCCCGCGGCTGCTGGCGGTGGCCGGGGGCGAACGGCAGCTCACCGACCTGCGGCACATCGCGCAGCTGCTGGATCGGGTGGCGCTGCGCGAATCGCTGGGCCTGACCGCGCTGACCCGCTGGCTGGCCGACCGGGTGCGCGATCCGGCGTCGGGCGCGGTGTCCGACCGCAGTCGCCGCCTGGACCGGGACGCGGCCGCCGTGCAGATCGCCACCGTGCACGCCAGCAAGGGCCTCGAATTCCCGGTGGTATACCTGCCGTTCGCGTGGGACAGCGCCAAGAACCCGAATCCGGTGACGCTGTTGTTCCACGACGACGGCGACCGCGTCCTGGACGTCGGCGGCCCGGAGGCGCCCGGGTACGGCGAGCGCAAGCGCCGCAGCGACGCCGAGGAGGCCGGTGAGGAACTGCGCCTGCTGTATGTGGCGCTGACCCGGGCGCAGTGTCAGGTGGTGGCGTGGTGGGCGCCCGCCTACGGCACCGCCTTCGCGCCGCTGCACCGCATGATGCTGGGCCGTCTGCCCGGCAGCGCCGAGATGCCGGGCAAGAGCGAGGTCGCGACGGACGACGCTGTGCTGGAACAGCTCTCGGCCTGGGCGGCCGCGGCCGGAGCGGGCCTGATCGGGGTGGAGCCGGTGACCCGCGCGCCGAAGGTCCGGCCGCGCTGGGAGCGTGACGAGACCGAGGGCGCGAACCTGGCCGCCGCCGTCTTCGAGCGCACGGTGGACGCCGAGTGGCGGCGCACCTCCTACTCGGCGCTCACCGCGGGCGCGCACGACACGCACGCCGTGGCGGAGGAGACGCCCGGCGGTTCCGACGAGCCGGAGACTCCGGCGGTCCTCGAGGACACCAGCGATTTCGCCGACGCCGCCCCGTCGCTGATGAACGACCTGCCCTACGGCGCGGATTTCGGCACCCTGGTGCACGGCGTGCTGGAGCTGGTGGACACCGACGCGCCGGATCTGGCGGCCGAGGTGCGGGCCCGCTGCGGGCACGCGATCGAGGAGCTGATGGCCGACATCGATCCCGAGGCGCTGGCCACCGCGCTGCTCGCGGTCCTGCGTACGCCCCTCGGAATCGGTTGCCTCGCCGACGTTTCCAGCCGCGACCGGCTCAACGAGATGGACTTCGAACTGCCGCTGGCAGGGGGCGATACACCGCGGGCCGCACGGGTCACGGTGCGCGCTATCGCCGGTCTGCTGCGCCGCCACCTGCCCGCCGACGATCCGTTCGCCGAGTACGCCGACCAGGTCGAGACCCTGGAGGACACCGTGCTGCGCGGCTACCTCACCGGCAGCATCGACGCCGTGCTGCGCGTGCCGGGCCCGCGTTTCGTGGTGGTCGACTACAAGACCAACCGGCTGGGCGGCGAGGACCTCACGGTCGCCCACTACACCCGCGACCGCATGGCCGCCGAGATGATGCGCTCGCACTACCCGCTCCAGGCCATCTTGTATTCGGCTGCGCTGCACCGCTATCTGCGCTGGCGGCTTCCCGACTACGCCCCCGGACAACACCTCGGCGGCATCCTCTACCTGTTCGTCCGCGGCATGATCGGCCCCGAAACCCCGTCCGGCTGCGGCGTTTTCGACTGGAGCCCGCCCGTCGCGCTGGTCGAGGACCTCTCGGCGCTGCTCGCCGGTGATCTCTCGGGAGCCGCCTCGTGACCCCGCACCCCGCCGCCGGATCGGCGCGCGAACCGGGAAGCCGTCGAGGCAGTTCCGCGGCTGGGCTGGACCAGAGCGGTGCGAGGGTGCCGCAGGAAATCCTGCGAGAGGACGGCCGGTGACCGCTATTCAGTTGGCGCAGCGGGCCACCGGGCTGTTGCGCACCTTCAATACCGCCGGGGTGCTGTCGGCCGCCGACGTCCACGTGGCCGTGCGGCTGGGCCGGTTGGGGCGGGAGGACTCGGAGGTGGTGCTGCTGGCGGCGGCCCTCGCGGTGCGTGCGGTGCGGTCGGGTTCGGTGTGCCTGGAACTGCGGCGGATGCACGAGATCGGCGTGGACGGTGAGGGTTTCGACACCGGCGACCCGGAGGCCGTCGATCCCGCGACGCTGCCGTGGCCGGACGTGGACGAGGTGCTGGCCGCGCTGCGGGTCAGCCCGCTGGTGGAGGGCAGCGCGGCCGGACCGCTGCGCCCGCTGCGGCTGGTCGAGCACGAGGGCGCCGGCCCGCTGCTGTACCTGGACCGGTACTACCGGCAGGAGCAGACCATCCGCCACGCGCTGACCGAACGCGCGGCCGGACATCCGCTGGTCGACCCGGAAACGATTCGGCGGCAACTGGACCGGCTGTTTCCCGACGCCGCCGGTCCCGGTGACCCGCCGGACCGCCAGCGCGTGGCCGCGGCGCTGGCCGCCACCCACTGGACCACCGTCGTGGCCGGTGGTCCGGGCACCGGCAAGACCCACACCATCGCCCGCATCCTGGCGTTGCTGGTGGCGCATCAGCAGGCCGTTCCCGGCGCCCCGGCGCTGCGGATCGCGCTGGCCGCGCCGACCGGCAAGGCCGCCGCGCGCCTGCAGGAATCGGTGCGCGAGCAGGCGGGCGACCTGGAACTGCCGGACCTGACCGCCGCCACCCTGCACCGCCTGCTGGGCTGGCAGCGCGGCGGCGCCACCCGGTTCCGGCACCACGAATTCAACCGGCTGCCATACGACATCATCGTCATCGACGAGACCTCGATGGTGTCGCTGACCATGATGAGCCGCCTGCTGCCCGCGGTGCGCCCCGACACCCGCCTGGTGCTGGTAGGCGACCCGGACCAGCTCGCCTCGGTGGACGCCGGCGCCGTCCTCGCCGATCTGGTCGCCGGGCCCGTGGTCGGCGAGCCGAACCCGGTGCTCGACGAGATCCTCGGCAGCGCCGGTGCCGATCATCCCGACGCGTTGTCGGTCCGCGAGCGGGATCGCTTGCGCGGCGGCATCGTTCGTCTCACCCGCGGCCGCCGCTTCGGCGGGCGGATCGCCGCGCTGGCGGTGGCGGTGCGGGCGGGCGACGCCGAGACGGCGCTGGCGCTGCTGGCCGACGGCGGCGACGAGCTGTCACTACAGCCGCCCGACGACACCGGCGGCGTGCGCGCCGACGTGGTCCGCGCCGCCCGCGAATCGACGGCTGCCGCCGAATCCGGGGACGCCGCGGCCGCCCTGGCGGCGATGGAATCGCATCGGCTGCTGTGCGCGCATCGGCAGGGGCAGTTCGGTGTGGAACGCTGGGACCGGCTGGCCGCGGGCTGGGTCGCGGCCGCGGGCATCGGGACCGAACCCGGTGCCGGGCAATGGTTTCCGGGCCAGCCGCTGCTGGTCACCGCGAACGATCACGAGGCGCGCATCTACAACGGCGACACCGGCGTCATCGTCCGCGGCGCGGACGGGTCGCTGCGCGCGGCCCTGCAGCGCGGCACCGAGCCCTATCTGGTGCACCCGACGCAGTTCCCGGGCGTCACCACGGTCTACGCCATGACCATCCACCGCAGCCAGGGCAGCCAGTACGGCACGGTGTCGGTGGTCCTGCCGGGACCGGAATCGACCCTGCTCACCCGTGAACTGCTCTACACGGCCATCACCCGCTCGCGCCATCGGGTCCGGATCATCGGCACCGAGGAGGCGATTCGCGCGGGTATCGCGCGCCGGGTGCTGCGCGCCAGCGGTCTGCGCGCTTGACCGACGGCCGCGCACTGATCGGCACACTCTGTCTCGGCACCGCCGTGCGGACCTGCGAACGGCCCCGGCGATCCACCGCACGCGAGGCATCCTCACGTTCCGTTTTCGCAGGATCGCCCCGGGCGCAGGGTATTTCGCGTCCTTGAAGGCCGTGGTTTCCCGGTCGTCCAAGCTGCCGCGTCGCGATAGCATCCGGACATAGACCATGGTGGGAGCGCCGCGTGTACGAGTTCCCAAGGGCCGCTGCGCAATCGAGAGAGAATTCGTCGCACTGCTGCTAATCTGGAACGGCCGTCCGGTTCTTCCGGACGGTAACGCTCGATTGGTCAGTCTAGCTTCGCGCGGTCCATTGCGTGCGGAGTTCGTTGTGCTGCAATGGTTGTGAGGTGAACGCTTCCGTGTCGTCCGGCCCGCCGACCACCACGCCCGGAGCATGTCCGGTCCAGGGGTCTCCCATCGATTCCGACGGCCCGCGCACGCTGCTCGACACCCCCGAGTTCGCTGCGGATCCGCACGGTTTCTACCGCACCATGCGCGACCGGTTCGGCTCGATGGTGCCCATCGAGCTGTCCCCCGGAGTGCCCGCGACGCTGGTCATCGGCTATCGCACGGCACTGCAGATCCTCAACGACCCGGAGCATTTCCCGGCCGATCCGCGGCACTGGCAGGACTCCGTGCCGGAGGACTGCCCGGTGCGGCCGATGCTGCAGTGGTATCCCAACGCGCTGCGCAACGCCGGGTCGACGCACGCCCGCTACCGCCAGGCCTACGTCGCCGCCATCGACGGCATCGACCTGCACGCGCTGCACTCGACGGTGGAATCGATCGCCGTCCCGCTGATCAACACCTTCTGCGAGAAGGGTTCCGCGGATCTGTTGTCGCAGTACGCGTTTCCGCTGGTGTTCGAGTCGCTCAACCGCATGGTCGGCTGTTCGGCCGATATCGGCCAGCGGGTCGCCAGCGGGATGGCGGCGCTGTTCGACACGGTGAACGCGGCCTGGGGCATGCAGCACCTGTCCGAGGCGCTGATGGAGCTGATCGAGTTGCGCCGCGCCGACCCCGGCGACGACGTGACCTCGCGCTTGGCCCACCATTCGGCGAAGCTCACCGACGAGGAGATGCTCTACAACCTGATCAGCTTCTACGGCGCGGGCATCGAACCCATGCAGAACCTGATCAGCAACACGCTGCTGCTGATGCTGACCGACGACCGGTTCGGCGGCGGCGTGCTCGGTGGCAGCATGTCCACCCGCGACGCGCTGGACGAGGTGTTGTTCAACGACCCGCCGATGGCGAACTTCTCCGTCACTTACCCGCGTCAGCCGATCCTGATCGACAGCGTGTGGCTACCCGCGAACCAGCCGGTGGTGATCAGTCTGGCCGGATGCAACAACGATCCGTCCATCGCGGGCGGCGATCGCACCGGTAACCGCTCCCACCTGGCGTGGAGCGCGGGTCCGCACGCCTGCCCCGCGCGCTCGGTGGCCTACCTGGTCGCGCAGGACGCGATCGACCAGCTCCTGGACGCCCTGCCGGAGCTGGAACTGTCCGGCTCACGCGCCGACATCACCTGGCGGCCGGGCCCGTTCCACCGCGCCATGGCGGCGCTACCCGTCAGCTTTCCCCCGGCCCCACCGTTGAATCTGGCGTAAGGAGAACCCCCGATGGCGCACGATCCGATTGTCCTGGACCTCGCCGGTACCGATATCCAGGCCGAGTCGGCGCGAATCCGCGAGCGCGGCCCGATCGCCGAGGTGGTGCTTCCCGGTGGGGTGCCGGCCTGGTCGGTCACCGATCAGGCGGTGCTACGGAGCCTGCTGGCCGATTCGCGGGTGTCGAAGGATCCGCGCCAGCATTGGGCGGCCTTCATCAACGGCGAGATCACCGAGTCCTGGCCGCTGCTGCCGTGGGTGGCCGTGGACAGCATGTTCACCGCCTACGGCAAGGACCATCGGCGGCTGCGCAAGCTGGTGTCCCCGGCGTTCACGCACCGCCGCACCACCGCGCTGCGGCCGCGCATCGAGGAACTGATCACCGACCTCCTCGACGATCTGGCGACCACTCCGCCCGGCGAGGTGGCGGATCTGCGCAGCCGCTACGCCTACCCGGTCCCGATCCGCGTCATCACCGAATTGATGGGTGTGCCAGAGCATCTCGGCCCGCCGATGCACACGTGCGTGGACGGGTTCTTCGATACCTCGTTCACGCCCGAGCAGGCGCAGGCCAACTACCTGGAGATGTTCCGGCTGGTCAGCGAACTCGTCGCGTATCGCCGCGAACAGCCCGGCGACGACATCACCAGCGTGCTGATCACCACCCGCGACGAGGACGACGGCTCGCAGCTGACCGAGAAGGAACTCGTCGACACCCTGATGCTGGTGATCAACGCCGGCCACGAGACCACGGTCAACCTGCTCGACCAGGCGATCACCGCGCTGCTGACGCATCCGGGGCAGCGCGCCGCGGTGGTCTCCGGCGAGGTGCCGTGGTCGGATCTGGTGGAGGAGACGCTGCGCTATCAGGCGCCGGTGGCTCATCTGCCCTTGCGCTACGCGGTCGAGGACATCGAGATCGACGGCGGATACCGAATTCCCAAGGGGGAAGCCATTCTCGCCTCCTACGCCGGGGCGAGCCGGGACCCGAAGATCCACGGCGACACCAGCGACGAGTTCGACATTCGCCGCAAGACCAAGGACCAGCACGTGGCGTTCGGGTACGGCGCGCACCACTGCCTCGGCGCGCCGCTGGCCCGGCTCGAGGCGACCATGGCGCTGCCCGCGCTGTTCCAGCGATTCCCGAAGCTGCGATTCGCCACGGACCCTAAGGAATTGGCGCCGGTGGGCAGTTTCATTTCCAACGGTCACGCGACGCTGCCGGTGTATCTCGACGGCGAATAACGATCAACCGGTCGCCTCGAAGATGCCGGGGATCGTCAGCGCGAGCTCGACGTCCTCGCGCCGGCCGAGCGTGACCAGCACACTGCGGATCATCGTCAGCCGGGCCGCGGCCACCTCCTCGGGCGCCGGTTCGCCGCCCGGCGCGGCGGCCGCGGACACCCGGTACACGACGAATTCGCAGACCTGCAGCGCCGTATCGAGATCCAGCGGGCTGGGCAGCGGTCGCCCGAGGGCGGCGAACTTCGCGCGGACCAGCGCGCGGATGTCGTCGAACGCCTCCTCGCGATAGATCGATACGGGCGACGCCGGATCGTGGAGTTCGGCGAAGACCGGGCGCAGCATGGCCCCATGGCCGCGCGCCCAGTCGAGATAGGCGTCGATGAGGCCGATGCCCAGCTGCACCGGTTCGTCGGAATTCTCCAGGGCCTCGCGGATACCGCCGACCAGTCCCTCGTTGGAGGCGGTGAGCAGAACATGCAGCGGGGCTTCGGCATTGGCGAAATACCGGTAGAAGGTCGGCCGGGCGAGACCGGCCCGATCGATGATGCGCGCGACATTGAGCCCGCGCGAACCGTGCGCGGTGAACACGTCCGCGGCGGCCAGCACGATCCGGGCGCGCACCTCGTCGGCCTGCTCGCGGGTCTGCGGCGGGCGGCCGCGACGGGCGCGGCTGTGCGGTGTGGACACAGCGTCGCGCGGCATCTGTGATTCCTCCCAGTTCGGTACCCGGCGCTTGACACTGCGCGCCTGAACTCGATTAATCTAACACCGGTGTTAAGCTAACACTGGTGTTCAACTAATTCATGTTCCGCCGATCGAGAGGGCCGACGATGACGACCGCCCCGCAACTGGCCCCCGCCGACGCGCTTCCGGAGTCGCTGGTGCGGCGATTGCTCGCCCACGCGACCGCCGGCGGCGCCCCCGCGGTCGAGGTGTTCGCCCCCGCGACCGGGCGCAAGATCGCCGATCTGCCGCAGTCGTCCACGGCGGATATCGATGCCGCCTTCACCGTCGCGCGGGAGGCGCAGCGCCGGTGGGCGCGGGTGCCGGTGCGGGAGCGGGCCGCCGTGCTGCGCCGGTTCCACGACCTGGTGCTCGCCGAGCAGGACGCCATCCTCGACATCGTGCAGCTGGAATCCGGCAAGTCCCGGGTGCACGCCTTCGACGAGGTCGGCGATGTCGCGGTGAACGCCCGGTACTACGCCGCCGCGGCGGAGAAGCTGCTGGCCACCCGCTCGCCGCGGGGCGTGCTGCCGGTGCTGACGCGGGTGGAGGTGCGGAACCGGCCCAAGGGGGTCGTCGCGGTGATCTCGCCGTGGAACTATCCGCTGGCGCTGGCCGCCTCCGACGCGCTGCCCGCGCTGATGGCGGGCAACGCGGTGGTCGCGCGGCCGGACAACCAGACCGCACTCACCGCGCTGTGGGCCATCGATGCCGCCGAGCGCGCGGGCCTGCCGAAGGGTCTGTGGCAGGCGGTGCTCGGGCGCGGGTCGGTAATCGGCGGCGAGGTGATCGCCCGCGCCGATTTCGTGGACTACACCGGTTCCAGCGCGACCGGCCGCACCATCGCCCGCCAGGCAGGGGAGCGGCTGATCGGCTACTCGCTGGAACTGGGCGGCAAGAATCCGCTGCTGGTACTCGCCGACGCGGACGTGTCGGCGGCGGCCAAGATCGCGGTGCGGGCCTGCTTCGCCTCGGCCGGGCAGCTCTGCGAGTCGATCGAGCGAATCTACGTGCACGACAGCGTGTATGACCGCTTCGTCACCGAATTCGCCGGGCACACCGCGAAATTGCGGCTCGGCGCGGCGCTGGGCTACTCCTACGAGATCGGTTCGCTGACCTTCCCGCGCCAGATCGACACCGTCGCCGCGCATGTCGACGACGCCGTGGCCCAGGGCGCCACGGTGCGCGCGGGTGGGCGCGCCCGGCCCGACCTGGGCCCGTACTTCTACGAGCCGACGATTCTCGAGAATGTGCGGCCGGGGATGACGGTGTACCGGGAGGAGACCTTCGGGCCGGTGGTGTCGGTGTACCGGGTGCACAGCGACGACGAGGCGGTCGAGCAGGCCAACGACACCGCCTACGGCCTGAATGCCAGTGTGTGGAGCCGGAATACGGCGCGGGCCCGGGAGATCGCCGCCCGCATCCACGCCGGATCGGTGAATGTGAACGAGGGTTTCATCGCGGCCTGGGGCAGCGTGGCCGCTCCCTCCGGCGGCTTGGGCATCTCCGGCGGCGGGCGTCGGCACGGCCCGGAGGGGCTGCTGAAGTACATCGACACCCAGACCATCGCCGTGCAGCGGGCGCTGCCGATCGCGCCGCTGCCGGGCATGTCCGAGGCGGTGTGGGCCAAGACGCTGACGCTGTACTTCGGCGTGATGAAGGCCTTGCGGCAGAAGTGATCCGGCGGGAAACGACAGGGGAAGTGATGGATATGGACACGGTTGCCGGGCGGCAGGTGCTGATCACCGGGGCGGCGATGGGGCTGGGCAAGTCCTTCGCCGAGCGCGCGGTGCGGGAGCTGGCCGCCGACGTCGTGCTGTGGGACGTCAACGAGCAGGCGCTGAAGGAGACGGCCGCCGAACTCGCGGCGGCGGGCACCTCGCGGGTGCACCACTACGTGGTCGACGTGTCGGATGCGGCGGCCATCGCCGAGGCGGCGGCCTCGGTGCGCGCGGACGTCGGTGATATCGACGTCCTGGTGAACAACGCGGGCATCGTGCGGGGCAACGGGTACTTCTGGGAGACGCGCGACCGGGCCGATATCGACAAGACGGTGGCGATCAATTCCCTTGCGCCGATGTACATCACGCTGGAATTCCTCCCGGCGATGGTGTCCGGCCGGACGCCCGCGCGGGTGCTGAACATCGCCTCGTCGGCGGCCCTGGTGGCCAATCCGCGCATGAGCGTCTACGCCGGGTCGAAGTGGGCGGCGCTGGGCTGGTCGGATTCGGTGCGGCTGGAGCTGGAGCAGTCCGGCAACGACCACGTCAAGGTCACCACCTTCTGCCCGACCTACATCAACACCGGAATGTTCGAGGGCGCCAAGGGTTTCTGGTTCACGCCCATCATCGAGCAGGAGGAAGCGGTCGAGACGGCGTGGACCCAGATGAAGAAGGGCGCGCCGCTGGTGGTCATGCCGTGGACCTCGCGGTTCAACCGCGCCGTATCCGGTCTGCTGCCGCTGAAGGTCCGCGACTTCTATCTCGACACCGTCGGCGTCTACCACTCGATGGACGAGTTCACCGGTCGCAAGCGGTAGCGCGGGGACGCGCCGGTCCGCCGCTGATCAGTGGTGCCAGGGCAGGGTGACCGGCTCGGCCGGAAGGCGGCCCGCGATCAGCTCGGGCAGTAGCGCGGCCAGCCCGAGCGGGTAGATCGTCTCGCTGGTGGCCGACAACTCGTCGAGCGTCCACCAGCGGTGGCCGCGCACGGCGCCGCGTTCGAAGGTTTCCATCGCGGCGGTGTCGATGTCGTACGGGGTGGTGCGGCAGAAGAAGAACACGTCCCGGAACTCGCCCGAGAGCCAGCCGGGAATGTCGGCGTAGCCACCGGTGACCGCGACCGGCGTACCGATGTCGGCGGGCGTGACCACCAGGCCCGTCTCCTCGCGCAGTTCCCGCGCGGCGGCCCGGGCGAGCGGCTCGGCCTCGTGCACGCCGCCGCCCGGCGTGATCCAGTAGTCGCCGGAGGTTTCCGTGGGCCGCCGGGCGAAGCGGAACAGCAGAATTCGATCGTCGGTGTCCACCAAGAGGATTCGCGCCGACCGACGCACAGGCGGTTGTTCCACGGGCGCACGCTAGCGAATCACGACGCGCTGCGGCAACATCGGCGGCCCGGCGGGTGAGGGCAGACGGCCGGACAGGGGCGGCGGGCTCGCCTAGGGTCGACAGGGCTCGCCCGATGACCCGAAGGGAACCATGAACTCGACGAAGTGGCGCATCACAGCACTGGCCGGCACCGGCGCGGCGGTCCTGGCCGCGCTGGTGGTACCGGCGACGACCAGCTCCGCCCAGCCGCCGGCCTGCGCTGCCGAGACCCTGAACCTGAACATCCTGCAATTCGACGCTCCGGTCCCGGGCCAGAACCAGCTGACGGTGGTGCTGACCAACAAGTCGGCGCAAAGCTGTGCGGTGCATGGCTTTCCGGAGGCGGAGCTGGTGGGCCCGGAGGATCCGGCCTTCGGCTCCGCCTACCAGCTGCCCCGGCAGCAGGCCGACTTCGCTCTGGTGACCGTCGAGCCCGGCGCCGCGGTGCGCAGCGAGCTGACCTATCTGTCGGGCGGTCCGGATGGCTGGGTGCCGGCCACCCTCGTCGTCACCCCGCCGGACACCACCACCCCGCTACGGGCCCCGTGGCCGGCCGGCGCGAGCGTGCAGCGCCAGGACGCGGCCACCCACCCCGGTACTTTCATCGGACCTCTGCGGCCCATCTGATCGTCGGCCGCGGGACCCGAGTCCCGCACACCGGAGGCTTCCGGGGGATGTCGGGGCCGGTCGATAGGCTTGTCGGGTGGCAGATCCAGCGACCTACCGGCCGGCGCCGGGCACCATTCCGCTCGAACCCGGCGTCTACAAGTTCCGGGACGGGTTCGGGCAGGTCATCTACGTCGGCAAGGCCAAGAGTCTGCGCAGCCGGCTGAACTCCTACTTCGCCGATATCGCCGCGCTGCACCCGCGCACCCGCCAGATGGTGACCACCGCCGCCAGCGTGGAATGGACGGTCGTCACCACCGAGGTGGAAGCCCTTCAGCTGGAATACAACTGGATCAAGGAGTTCGACCCGCGGTTCAACGTCCGCTACCGCGACGACAAGACCTACCCGATGCTCGCGGTGAGCATGAACGAGGAGTATCCGCGAGTGTTCGTCTACCGCGGCGCGCGGAAGAAGGGCGTCCGGTACTTCGGCCCGTACGCCCACGCGTGGGCCATCCGCGAGACGGTCGACCTGCTGCTGCGCGTGTTCCCGGTGCGCACCTGCTCCGCCGGGGTGTTCAAACGGCATCGGCAGATCGGCCGCCCGTGCCTGCTCGGTTATATCGACAAGTGTTCCGCGCCGTGCATCTCCCGGGTCAGCGCCGACGAGCACCGCCGCATCGCCGAGGACTTCTGCGACTTCCTCTCCGGCAAGACCGACCGGATGGTGCGCGACCTCAAACGCCAGATGCAGGCCGCCGCCGAGGATCTGGACTTCGAGACCGCCGCCCGCCTGCGCGATGACGTGCAGGCGCTGGAGCGCGCGCTGGAGAAGCAGGCGGTGGTGCTCGGCACCGGCACCGACGCCGACGTGGTCGCCTTCGCCACCGACGAACTCGAGGCCGCGGTCCAGATCTTCCACGTCCGCGACGGCCGGGTGCGCGGCCAGCGCGGCTGGGTGGTCGACAAATCCGGTGACGCCGTCGACGCCGTCGACCCGGGCGGCGAGCTGCCCGCGCTGGTCGAGCAGTTCCTCACCCAGTTCTACGGTGAACAGGCGGCCTTCGCCGAGCACACCGACACCGAGACGCCCGCCGCGGTGGTGCCGCGCGAGGTGCTGGTGCCCACCCTGCCCGGCGACACCGAGCAGATCCAGGGCTGGCTGGCGGAACTGCGCGGCTCCGGAGTGCAGCTGCGGGTGCCGCAGCGCGGCGACAAAAAGGCGCTGATGGAGACCGTGCAGCGCAACGCCGCCGAGGCCCTGGCCCAGCACAAACTCAAGCGCGCCGGTGATCTGACCGCGAGATCGGCTGCGCTGCAAGGCATTCAGGACGCGCTGGATCTCGACAGCGCCCCGCTGCGCATCGAGTGCGTGGACATCAGCCACGTGCAGGGCACCGATGTGGTGGCCTCGCTGGTGGTGTTCGAGGACGGACTCCCGCGCAAGTCCGAGTACCGCCACTACGCGATCAAGGAGGCGGCGGGGGAGGGCCGCTCCGACGACGTGGGCAGCATCGCCGAGGTGACCCGGCGGCGGTTCTACCGGCTGCGCCGCGACCTGGAGGCCATGGAGGCCGCCGACCTCCGCTCCGGTCCGGTACCCGCCCCGGAGGTGGCCCCGCTCATGGATACCGGCGACGACGCGGAACCGAACATCCCGCCGGGCATCGACCCGAAGACGGGCAAGCCACGCAAATTCTCCTACCCGCCGAATCTCTACGTCGTCGACGGCGGCTTGCCGCAGGTGAACGCGGCCGCCGAGGTGCTCGACGAACTCGGCATCACCGACGTCGCGGTGATCGGCCTGGCCAAACGCCTCGAGGAGGTGTGGGTGCCGGGCGAGCCCGACCCGGTGATCATGCCCCGCACCAGCGAGTCGCTGTATCTGCTGCAGCGGGTCCGCGACGAGGCGCACCGCTTCGCCATCACCTTCCACCGCAGCAAGCGCTCGCGCCGGATGACGGCGTCGGCGCTGGATTCGGTGCGCGGCCTCGGCGCGTCCCGGCGCACCGCGCTGGTCATGCACTTCGGGTCCGTGGCCCGATTGAAGGAGGCTACGGTGGAGGAGATCACGGAGGTCCCGGGTATCGGGGTGGCGACGGCGAAGGCCGTGCTGGCGGCCCTGAACGCGAGCGAGGCGAACGGCGGATGACGGCGCCCGGCGGTGTTACCGGTTGATGGAAACGGTCACGGCTCGGTTTCCTGCCGCGTGTCGGACGACGCGCCCGGGCGCAGGACAGGAAGATCGCATGACAGGCAGACACGGATCCGGTAGGACATGACCAGCGTCGAATCGAACAGCAGCGCGGCGACCCCGTCGTCCGTGCCCGCGCGCCCGCAGCCCGGCGATACCGAGGCGCGGCCCGGCCACGGCGCGCGTGTCGAGGTCGTCATCGTCACCGGGCTGTCAGGCGCGGGCCGGGGCACGGCGGCGCGGGTGCTCGAGGATCTGGGCTGGTACGTCGCCGACAATCTGCCGCCGGAGCTGATCGGGCGGATGGTCGAGCTGGGCGCCTCCGCCGATCCGCCGATCCGCAAGCTGGCCCTGGTGATGGATGTGCGCAGCCGCTTCTTCACCGGCGATCTGTCGGGCGTGACCGAACAGCTGCGCGGCGCGGGCGTGCGCACCCGGGTGCTTTTCCTGGAAGCGTCCGACGACGTGCTGATCCGCCGGTTCGGTTTCGCCCGCCGCCGCCATCCGTTACAGAGTGAGAGCGCCGACGGCACCCTCACCGCGGGCATCGCCGCCGAGCGCAATCGGCTGTCGAAGGTGAAGACCGCCGCCGACCTGGTCATCGACACCACGGCGCTGTCCGTGCACCAGTTACACCGGCACCTCGAGGAGGCTTACGGGGGCGGCGCGCCCGCCGCCCTGCAGATCACAATCCAGTCGTTCGGTTTCAAGTACGGAGTACCGCTGGACGCCGACATGGTGTTTGATTTGCGTTTCCTACCCAATCCGCATTGGGTACCGGAGTTACGCGAACACACTGGACAGGACTCGGTGGTCAGCGAGTACGTGTTGTCCCGCCCGGGTGCGGAGGACTACCTGCGGACCTGTTGCCACCTGATCGATCTGACGACCAACGGGTACCGCCAAGAGGGGAAGCGTTACATGACCGTGGCAGTGGGCTGCACCGGCGGCAAGCACCGCAGCGTGGCGATAGCGGAGGCACTGGGCGAGCTACTCCGGAGCAGAGAACCCGACCGCAACGACGTCGTCCGGGTGGTCCATCGGGATCTGGGGCGCGAATGACCGATAGCGAAACCACCGCGGCCGACTCCGATACCGGTCCTGCGGCGGACAGCCGCGAGCCCGAACCCGCTCTCGTCGCGCTCGGCGGCGGGCACGGGCTCTACGCGACCCTGACCGCGGCCCGCCGCCTCACCCGCACCATCACCGCCGTGGTCACCGTGGCCGACGACGGCGGCTCCTCCGGCCGGCTGCGCGCCGAACTCGGCATGCTGCCGCCGGGCGATCTGCGCATGGCGCTGGCCGCGCTGGCCGAGGACACCGAGGGCGTGTGGGCCCGCGCGGTGCAGCACCGCTTCGGCGGTACCGGCGCGCTGGCGGGTCATTCGGTGGGCAATCTGATCGTGGCCGGTCTGACGGAGGTGCTGGGCGACCCCGTCGCGGCGCTCGACGAGGTGGGCCGGATCCTGCGCACCAGCGGCCGGGTGCTCCCGATGTCGCCGACCGCGCTGACCATCGAGGCCGACGTGTCGGGCCTGGAGGCCGATCCGCGCGTGAGCCGCTGCATCCGCGGTCAGGTCGCGGTGGCGACCACGCCGGGCAAGGTGCGCCGGGTCCGCCTGATCCCGTCCGACCCGCCCGCGAGCCCGGAGGCCACCTCCGCCATCGAGCACGCCGATGTGGTGGTGCTCGGTCCCGGATCCTGGTTCACCAGCGTCATTCCGCATGTGCTGGTGCCCGAATTGCGTGCGGCGCTGGTACATACCAGGGCACGAAAAGTGCTGGTACTCAACCT
Source organism: Nocardia sp. N2S4-5 (assembly GCF_044628355.1). Lineage (NCBI taxonomy): Bacteria > Bacillati > Actinomycetota > Actinomycetes > Mycobacteriales > Nocardiaceae > Nocardia > Nocardia sp. N2S4-5. The sequence goes on from NZ_JBIUPM010000001.1 coordinate 466,975, forward strand.
CGCTGCCGAGCCGGGGGAGACGGCCGGATTCTCCGCCGAACGGCACCTGCATGTATTGTCCCAGCACGCACCGGATTTCGCGGTCGAGGATGTGGTGGTGGATTCCGGCTCCGTGCCGGAGGGTAGAGAACGCGAACATGTGGCAAGAGCTGCCGAACAGCTGCGTGCGCGGGTAACCTTCGCTGATGTCGCCGAGGCGGGGACGGACCGGCACCACCCTGGAAAGCTAGCCGCCGCACTGGATCAGGTGATCCGGCAACCTCGGCCGGAATCAGCAAGGCTTCGAGTCGAAGGACGGCACATGGGCCAGCAGGTGCGGTCCGCGTTGGGTGGAAAGGAGCGGGTCTCGTGGCGATGACAGCCGAGGTCAAGGACGAGCTTAGCCGTCTGTCGGTCTCGCAGGTGAGCTCACGCAAGGCGGAACTGTCCGCGCTACTCCGGTTCGCCGGCGGCCTGCACATCGTCGGCGGCAGAGTGATCGTCGAGGCCGAGGTGGACATGGGATCCATCGCGCGCCGGCTGCGCCGGGAGATCTTCGAGCTGTACGGCTACGGCTCCGATGTGCATGTGCTCGGCGCCGGAGGTTTGCGCAAGACCTCCCGGTACGTCGTGCGGGTGTCGAAGGAGGGCGAGGCGCTCGCCCGGCAGACCGGCCTGCTGGATGTGCGCGGCCGCCCGGTGCGCGGGCTACCGGCCCAGGTGGTCGGCGGCAGCATCGGTGACGCGGAGGCCGCTTGGCGGGGCGCCTTTCTCGCGCACGGCTCGCTCACCGAGCCCGGCCGCTCGTCGGCGCTGGAAGTGAGCTGCCCGGGTCCGGAGGCCGCACTGGCGCTCGTCGGCGCGGCGCGGCGGATGGGCATTTCGGCCAAGGCGCGCGAGGTGCGTGGCACCGATCGCGTCGTGGTGCGCGACGGCGAGGCGATCGGCGCGCTGCTGACCCGGATGGGCGCCCAGGACACGCGGCTCACCTGGGAGGAGCGGCGGATGCGCCGCGAGGTCCGGGCGACGGCCAACCGCCTGGCCAATTTCGACGACGCCAACCTGCGCCGGTCGGCGCGTGCCGCGGTGGCCGCCGCGGCCCGGGTGGAGCGTGCGCTGGAAATCCTCGGCGACGACGTGCCCGACCATCTCGCCGCGGCCGGGCGGCTGCGCGTGCAGCACCGCCAGGCGTCGCTGGAGGAACTGGGCCAGCTGGCCGACCCGCCGATGACGAAAGATGCGGTGGCAGGCCGCATTCGGCGCCTGCTGTCGATGGCCGACCGGCGCGCCAAGGAACTGGGCATCCCCGATACCGAGTCCGCGGTCACGGCCGAACTGCTCGAAGACGCGTGAGCCGAGCGGGCCGGTCGAATCGACCGGCCCGATTCCGGCGGAACGGGAAGAAACCGGCCCGTGGGCGGCGCTGTACTCGACGCGTGCCCCCACCGCACGTTTCCGCTCCCGACCGAAGGACACCATCGTGACCGTTGGACATCGCATCACCGTCGAGCAGGGCGCCCAGCACGTGCGAGTACGGCGCGGCGACACGATTCTCGCCGAGAGCAGCCGCCCGCTGGTGCTGCGCGAGACCGGTTGTCCCGTGCGCTACTACCTCCCGCCGGAGGACGTGCGCACCGATCTGCTGACACCCTCGGACACCACCTCGTTCTGCCCGTTCAAGGGCACGGCCTCGTACTGGTCGGTTCCCGACGCGCAGGATCTGGTGTGGGCCTACCCGCAGCCCAAGGACGACGTGGCCGAGATCAAGGACCACTTCTGCTTCTACGACACCGAGGAACTGCCCGCGGGCTGAGGCCCGCCCGGCCGCGACCATGGCCCGAGATCCGATGTGGCGCAGTGACCACGAGGGGCGTGGCGGCGGCATAATGCGCGGGCATTAGGGTGGATCTGCAACGGAACGAATCCGCTTGAAAGCTGAGGAGCGATAACGTGACTGTCCGGGTAGGTATCAACGGCTTCGGCCGCATCGGTCGGAACTTCTTCAGGGCGGTCGAAGCGCAGAAGGCGCTCGGCACCACGGATATCGAGATCGTCGCGGTCAACGACCTCACCGACAACGCCACGCTGGCGACGCTGCTGAAGTACGACTCCATCCTGGGCCGCCTGCCGCAGGAGGTCTCGCTCGACGGCGACGACACCATCGTGGTCGGCGACCAGCGGATCAAGGCGCTCGCCATCAAGGAGGGCCCCTCGGCCCTGCCGTGGGGCGACCTCGGCGTCGACGTGGTGGTCGAGTCCACCGGCATCTTCACCGACGCCACCAAGGCGAAGGGCCACCTGGCCGCCGGCGCCAAGAAGGTCATCATCTCCGCGCCCGCCAAGGGCGAGGATCTGACCGTCGTCATGGGCGTCAACGACGACAAGTACGACGGCAGCCAGAACATCATCTCCAACGCGTCCTGCACCACCAACTGCCTGGGCCCGCTGGCCAAGGTCCTCAACGACGAGTTCGGCATCGTCAAGGGCCTGATGACCACCATCCACGCCTACACCCAGGACCAGAACCTGCAGGACGGCCCGCACAAGGACCTGCGCCGCGCCCGCGCCGCCGCCCTGAACATCGTGCCCACCAGCACGGGTGCGGCGAAGGCCATCGGCCTGGTGCTGCCCGAGCTGAACGGCAAGCTGGACGGTTACTCGCTGCGCGTCCCGATCCCCACCGGCTCGATCACCGACCTGACCGCGGACCTGGAGAAGAAGGCGACCGTCGAGGAGATCAACGCGGCGTTCAAGGCGGCCGCCGAGGGGCCGCTGAAGGGCATCCTGAAGTACAGCGTCGACCCGATCGTCTCCAGCGACATCGTCACCGACCCGCACTCGTCGATCTTCGACGCGCCGCTGACGAAGGTCATCGACGACCAGGTCAAGGTGTACTCCTGGTACGACAACGAGTGGGGCTACTCCAACCGCCTGGCCGACCTGATCGGCCTCGTCGGCAAGTCGCTGTAAAGCTATGGCAGTCAAGACACTTCAGGATCTGCTGAACGAGGGTGTCGAGGGTCGGGGCGTGCTGGTGCGCTCCGACCTGAATGTTCCCCTCGACGGCGGCACCATCACCGATCCCGGCCGTATCATCGCCTCGGTGCCGACCATCAAGGCGCTGGCCGAGGCCGGAGCGAAGGTCGTCATCACCGCGCACCTGGGCCGTCCGAAGGGCGAGCCGGATCCGAAGCTGTCGCTGGCCCCCGTGGCGGCGAAGCTGGCCGACGAGCTGGGCCGCAATGTCCAGCTCGCCGGTGACGTGGTGGGCCAGGACGCGCTCGCGCGCTCGGAGGGCCTCACCGACGGTGACGTGCTGCTGCTGGAGAACATCCGCTTCGATCCGCGCGAGACCAGCAAGGACGACGCCGAACGCGGCAAGCTCGCCCGGGCCCTGGTCGAGCTGGTCGGCGACGACGGCGCGTTCGTGTCCGACGGCTTCGGTGTGGTGCACCGCGAGCAGGCGTCGGTCTACGACGTGGCGAAGCTGCTGCCGCACTACGCGGGCACTCTGGTGGCCGCCGAGGTCGAGGTGCTGCAGAAGCTGACGATCGAGCCGGAGCGGCCGTACGCGGTCGTGCTGGGCGGGTCGAAGGTCTCCGACAAGCTCGATGTCATCGAGGCGCTGGCGCCGAAGGTCGACACCCTGGTCATCGGCGGCGGCATGTGCTTCACCTTCCTTGCCGCACAGGGTCTTTCGGTGGGTACCTCGCTGCTGCAGCCGGAGATGGTGGACACCTGCAAGGGCCTGCTGGACCGCTTCGCCGACGTCATCCACCTGCCCGTCGACATCGTGGTGGCCGACAAGTTCGCCGCCGACGCGGAGTCGAAGACGGTGCCCGCCCACGAGATTCCCGACGGCTGGATGGGCCTGGACGTGGGCGCGGAATCGGCCAAGCGCTTCGCCGCGCTGCTGACCGAGGCGAAGACGGTGTTCTGGAACGGCCCGATGGGCGTGTTCGAGTTCGAGAACTTCGCCGCTGGTACCCGCGGCGTCGCCGAGGCGATCGTCACGGCCACCGGCAAGGGCGCGTTCACCGTGGTCGGTGGCGGCGACTCTGCTGCGGCCGTCCGTTCGCTGGGTCTGCCGGAGGATGGTTTCTCGCACATCTCCACCGGCGGCGGCGCGTCGCTGGAATACCTGGAGGGCAAGGAACTTCCGGGCATCAGCGTTCTGGAACAGACAGCTCGGGAGTCCGAATAATGGCACGTAAGCCCCTGATCGCGGGCAACTGGAAGATGAACCTCAATCACCTCGAGGCCATCGCTCTGGTGCAGAAGATCGCCTTCGCCCTGCCGGACAAGTACTTCGCGAAGGTCGACGTCGCGGTGCTCCCGCCGTTCACCGACATCCGCAGCGTGCAGACGCTGGTGGAGGGTGACCGGCTGCTGATCACCTACGGCGCGCAGGATGTGTCCACGCACGACTCGGGCGCGTACACCGGCGAGATCAGCGCTCCCATGCTGGCCAAGCTGGGGTGCACCTACGTCGCGGTCGGCCACTCCGAGCGGCGGCAGTACCACACCGAGGACGACGCCATCGTCGCCGCCAAGGCCAAGAAGGTGCTCGACAACGGGATGACCCCGATCGTCTGCATCGGCGAGGGCCTCGGTGTCCGGGAGGCGCAGACGCACGTCCAGTACAACCTGGAGCAGCTGCGCGGTTCGCTGAAAGGCCTGTCGGCGGAGGAGATCTCGAAGATCGTCATCGCCTACGAGCCGGTGTGGGCCATCGGCACCGGCCGGGTCGCCACCCCCGCCGACGCGCAGGAGGTGTGCGGTGCGCTGCGGGGCGAGTTGGCGCAGCTGGCCGACCCGGACATCGCCGCCACCGTGCGCGTGCTGTACGGCGGCTCGGTCAACGCCAAGAACGTGGGCGAGCTGATCGCGCAGACCGACGTGGACGGCGCACTGGTCGGCGGCGCGTCGCTCAAGGGCGACGAGTTCGCCACCCTGTCGGCCATCGCCGCAGGCGGCCCGCTGCCGTAACTATCTGCTGCACAACGGTATTCGGCCCGGCATCGCTTCGGCGGCGCCGGGCCGATTCGTATCGCCGTCAGGGAATGCGGGCTACCGCGCCGAGCATGGAGACGGCTTCCGGGCGGGGGTGGGCGCGCCAGCCCTCCGGTCGCCACGACATCACCGAGCCGATGCCCGGCGGCACCACCTCGAGGCCGGTGAAGAAGCGGCTGAACTCGGCGGTGGAGCGCAGCCGGAACGGGATGCCGCTGCGGCGGTTGGCCTCGTCGCTCTGGGCCAGATCCTCGACGGTGAGATGGTCGCTGGTGGCATGGGTCATCACCAGATAGCTGCCCGAGGGTAACGCGCCGCGTAATCGCTCGACCACCTCGTAGGGCCGGTCGTCGTCGGTGAGGAAATGCATCACGGCGACCAGCATCAGCGCCACGGGGCGGGTGAGGTCCAGCGTGTCGAGCAGGTCGGGATGGGTGAGGATGCGGTCGGGCTCGCGGACATCGGCCTCGAGGTATGCGGTGCGGCCCTCGGGGCGGCTGTTCAGCAGGCTGCGGGCATGGATCAGCACGATCGGGTCGTTGTCGACGTAGACGATGCGCGATTCGGGCGCGATGTCCTGCGCGATCTCGTGCACATTGCCCGCGGTCGGCAGCCCGGCGCCCAGATCGAGGAACTGCCGGATCCCGGCCTCGGCGGTCAGATAGGTGACCACCCGCCGCAGGAAGGCACGATTCTCGAGAGCGGAGAACTGCACACTGGGAAAGGCCTCGGCGACCGCTTCCGCCGACTCGCGGTCGGCCTCGAAATTGTCCTTGCCACCCAGCCAGTAGTCGTACCGGCGGGCCGGGTGCGGCTTGGTGACATCGATGCCGGGAGGCGCCTGCTCGGAGTCCACGCCGCCCTCCTTCCTCTCGACTACTGTGATCATGTCAGTTCGCAGTGTCGGATCCGGTAGCGCCCCGGGCGCGCCGTGCGGAGGCTTGCCATGTCAGTGCAGTACAGCCCGTATGATTTCGCCGTCCACGCCGACCCGTACCCGTACTACGCGCGGCTGCGCGCCGAGGCGCCGGTCTTCCGCAACGAGACCGACGACTTCTGGGCGCTGTCGCGGCACGCGGATGTGCTTGCGGCGCTGCGCGATTCGCAGCGCTTCTCCAGCGCGAACGGGTTGCGGATGGAGCCGGCGTTCTGGGGACCGCAGGCGGAGCAGTTCTTCTCCTTCGTCGCGATGGACCCGCCCAAGCACACCCGGATGCGCGGCCTGGTCACCCGGGCGTTCACGCAGCGCCGGGTGCAGTCGCTGGAGCCCCGCCTGCGCGAGATCGCGCGCGGACTGCTCGACCCGCTGGTGGCCCGGGGGAACTTCGATCTGATGGTCGAGTTCGCCGGACCGTTCCCGACCGAGGTGATCTCGGAGCTGGTCGGCGTTCCCGAGGCGGATCGGGAGATGCTCCGCAAGCTCGGCATGGAGATCATGTACACCGAGGAGGAGTCCACCGACCTGCGCCCGGAGGCGATGCAGGCGATCGGCGCGCTGGTCGGCTACTACACCGAACTGACCGTCGAGCGCAGCCGCAGCCGCGGCGACGACCTGCTGTCGGGGCTGCTGGACGCGGCCGACGGCGACGACCGGCTCAGCCCGCAGGAGATCGTCGGCGTGCTGATTCTGCTGGTGGGCGCCGGTATCGAGACCACGATGCTGACCCTCGGCAACCTGTGGCACGCCGGTTGGCAGCATCCCGCGCAGCGGCGAGCCGCGTTCGACGGCCGCATCGATGACTGGATCGCCGAGGGCATGCGATACGACCCGCCCACCCAGTCGAACCTGCGCACCACCACCGAGGAGGCGGAGCTGCACGGCGTGCGCATCCCCGCCGGTGCGCGCATGCTGCTGCTCACCGGCTCGGCCAATCGGGACCCGGAGGTGTTCGCCGACCCGGACGGCTTCGACCTGGACCGCGACACCGGCCCCTCACTGGTGTTCGGCAGCGGCCGTCACCACTGCCTCGGCTCCAATTTGGGCCTGCTGGAGTTGCGCATCGCACTGCAGGAGATCGTCGACCGGATCGCCGACTACGACATCGACACCGAGGGCGTGCGCCGCATCCACTCCTCCAACAATCGCGGATTCGCCGCCCTGCCGACCACGGTCGTCGCCCGCTGAGGGGTGTGTCAGGCGCCGGTGAGTCGCTCGGCGGCCGTCTCGATCGCGGCCTCGTCGAGTAGCACGGTGTGCGCGGCGGGGCCGAGCGGGACGAAACTGTCGGCGCTGGTGACCCGGCCGATGCGGCCGTCGAATCCGGCGTCGAGCAGTGCGGCGCAGACGGATTCGGAGACGCCGCCGCTGCGGCGGGTCTCGTCGGCGATCAGGACGCGGCCGGTGGCGCGGGCGTGCCGCAGCAGGTCGTCCTCGGGTAGTGGTGTCAGCCAGCGCAAGTCGAGCACGCGGGCACGAATTCCTTTGGCGGCCAAGCGTCGTGCGGCGCGCAGGCTCATGGGGACACCGTTGGCGAAGGTGACGATGGTGAGGTCGGCGCCGTCGCCGTAGACGCGCGCCCGGCCGATGTCGGCGGGTGCGCCCGTGGTCGTGGCGAGCCAGCCCTCGTCGCCGGAGTCGTGCAGGTCGCGGGTGTGGTACAGCGCGATCGGTTCCAGGAACACGCACACCCGGCCGTCCACTCGGGCCGCGGACACGCAGGTGCGCAGCATGGCCGCCGCGTCGTCGGCGCGGGCGGGGGAGGCGACCACCACGCCGGGGATATCCCGCAGTGCCGCAACGGAATCGTCGTTGTGGAAGTGGCCGCCGAAGCCCTTCTGGTAGGCGTAGGCAGCGATGCGCACCACCAGCGGATTGCGGTACTGCCCGGTCGCGAAGAACTGCAGGGTCGCGGCCTCGCCCCGGATCTGGTCGAGGGCGTTGTGCACATAGGCGAGATACTGGATTTCCGGAACCGGCACGAACCCGGCCGTCCCCGCGCCCAGCGCGGTACCGAGCACGCTCTGCTCGTCGAGCAGCGTGTCGAAGACGCGCCGGGCGCCGAACGTCTTCTGCAGGCCCTTCGTGACGCCGTACACCCCGCCCTTGCGCCCGACGTCCTCACCGAACACGAGCAGGTCGTCATCGCGCTCGAGGAGCTCGGCGAGCGTCCGGTTGATCGCCTGCGCCAGAGTCATCGGCGGCGGCTGCGAGTCCTGTTCCGGGGCCGCCGTTTCGGTCGCCGCACTGTCGCCCGCGGGGTTCGGGCGGTGCTCTGCGCGTGCGGCTCCGGACTCGGGCAGTGCCTCCGGCAGGAATTCGGTGCGCAGCGCGTCGGCGCGGACGAGGTCCGGGTCGGCGGGCGCCAGCGGCGCGGTGACGGCCGCGGCCGACGTCAGTTTCGGCGCCCCCGCGACCTCCTCCGCCACCGCGGCGACCTGCTCGCCGAGGGCGTCGTACCGGGCGATCACCTCGGTGGCGTCGGCGACACCGGCGGTGACCAGCAGGCACGCGGTGGCGGTCAGCGGGTCGCGGGCGAGATCGGTGGCGATGTCGGTGGCCCGGCGATACGACGACTCGACATCCGACCCGGCATGGCCGAGCAGCCGCACCGTGCGCAGCCGGAGGAAGGCCGGTTCGCGATGCTCCCGCACCCAGTCGACCGCCTTCGCCGCGACCGACAGCGCCTGCAGCAGCTGGCAGCCGTCGGCGCTGAAATACCGCATGCCCGGCCGGGACCCGTACGCGAACTCGATCCACTCCGGCGGCGTCGGGACGCTCAGGCCGACCCCGTTGTCCTCGCACACGAACAGGATCGGCATCGGAATCCGCTGGTGCGCAGTGTGAATCGCGGCATTGACGGCCCCCGCGGCGGTGGAGTGATTGGCCGAGGCGTCGCCGAAGCTGCACACCACCACCGCGTCGGCCGGCCACTCGGTGAACCGGCCCAGCCGGTCGGCCCGGTCCAGCGCGAAGGCCAGGCCCACCGCGCGCGGCAGATGCGAGGCGATGGTGGAGGTCATCGGGATCACCGCGGCGGGCTTGCTGCCGAAAACCTTGTGGCGGCCACCGGAAATCGGGTCCGCGGCCGCCGCGACCACGCCCAGCAGCACGTCCCGGATCGGGTCCGAACCCGGCACCCGGCGGCTGCGTTGCACGAAGAACGCGCCCGAACGATAGTGCAGCAGTGCGGGATCGGAGACGCGCAGCGCGGCCGCCACCGCCGCGTTGCCCTCGTGCCCAGCCGATCCGATGCTGTAATAGCCGCGGCCCGAGGCGGTCAGGCGGCGTGCGGCCAGATCGAGGTGGCGGCTGGTGGCCTGGGCGTCGAAGAGTTCGAGGCAGTCGGCCGCGGTGTACGGATAACCCTTGCGCACCGGTTCGTCCGGGGCGCAAGGGTTCTCCGAGCGCGCCGCGGAGACGGCGGCACGGAACCGGCGGTCCAGATCTGCTTCCCGATCGTTGATCGCGCCTCCCTGGGCTGTGCGATGGTCCGGGCTCATTCGGCGCGCAGCACCAGTCCGGTGTTGTTGGCGGGGTTGCGTAGCGTAAGGGTCGCGGCGTCGACGGTCGCGGTGGTTTTGCCGTCCAGGGCCTCGAGCACCTGCCGTTCGACCTCCATCACCTCGGGCGGGCACGCCATCCGCGTGGTGGCGATGCGGAAGGTGACATCGCTCCCGGCGATGTCGGCGCTGCCCGTCATCCGGTTGCACCCGGCGCTGCCGGTGACCTGTCCGTCCGGGCCGATGGTGAGCGTCGGCCGAGCATTGTCGAGGGCCTGCGAGCGGACCTGGCCCTCGGGCCGCAGCAACGCGGTGACGGTCCAGGTGGTGCCGGTGAGCGAGCGGTCGGGCTCGGCGACCTTCTTGTCCAGCAGAGTGACGGTGAGGTCGGCACCGGTCAGTGTCAGGGTGTCGCCGGTGAGCTGCCATCGCGGTCCGGACTGGAGGAGTGCGGTCTGCCAGCCGTCGGCGCCGGACCGGTCGTCCGGGCAGGCCATGAGCGTGGTCGCCATGCCCGACACGCGCATCACGTCACCGTCGAAGGTCACCGGCCCGCTGCCGGTATTGCACCCCGAGGTGGCCGACACCCGATTGTCGGCGAAGGTGAGCCGCAACGGCCCGCCGCCGGGGATCGGCGTCCCCTCGACCTTGGTCGATACGAAACTTCGCCCCATCGGCGTCGGCCCTGGCCCGGCGTCCCCACCGTCCCCGCCGGACGAGCAGGCGGCGGCCAGCCCGAGCGCGGCCAACAGCGGAACGAGACGCAGCATCGCCGACATGGCCGCGATCCTACCTCCGGACCTGATCATCGACGGCCTGTGCGGGAGCCGTCGTGGCGAGGACATAAACTGTCCGGCATGCGCATGTTCCTGGATATCCTCCTGATCATCACCAGCGTCCTGCTGGTGCTGCTGGTGCTGCTGCATCGCGCGAAGGGCGGAGGCCTGTCCAGCCTGTTCGGTGGTGGCGTGCAGTCGAGCCTGTCCGGTTCGACCGTCGTGGAGAAGAACCTCGACCGCATCACCATCTTCATCGGGATCGTCTGGATCATCTCCATCGTGGGCATCGGCTTCGAGATCAAGTTCGCCTGACCGGCAGCACCGCCACGGCGGCGACCGCGAGGACCGCGGCGGCGATTCCGAACGCCGCCGCGTAACTCGACCCCAGCACCGGTGCGACCAGCACCGGCCCGAGCATCTGCCCGCAGCCGTAACCGGCGGTCAGCACGGCCGCGGCGGTGGGTCCCGCGAGATCACCGCCGATCTCGAGGGCCAGCATGGTGACTCCCATGAACGTCGCCCCGAACAGCGCCGCCGCCGCGACAGCGGCCACCACACCGGTCGACACGGCCGGAAGCAGCGCCGACAACACCTGTAGCAGCAGCGCGGCGCCCAGCGCGGTCACGGGCGTCCAGCGCCGGGCCACGGCATTCCACAGCACTGTCGCCGGCGCGGCGGCCACGCCGACCACCACCCACACGGCCGTCCCGAGCGCCTGGCGGCCGGGCGTACTCACTGCGGCGACCAGGAACGTCCCGATGACGATGTAGCCCAGACCTTCCAGGAAATACGAGACCAGCAGTGCCCGCCAGACCCGCGCCGACCGCACGCCCGTCGCCGTGGCCCGCGCGCCCGGCACGATATCCAGCCGCAATGCCGGGAGCAGCAGCAAGGCCGTCAGCGCGGCCGCGCCCAGCCACATCGCCTGCCACGACACCAGCGGCCGCGCCGCGAGCGCCAGCACTCCGGTCAGGGCGATGCCGCAGCCGACCCCGGAGAACGCGATTCCGGCTGCGCGCCTGCGGTTCTCGTGGCGTGCCGCGACTCCGGCGCAGCCGATGAACACCACCGCGCTGGCCAGCCCCGCGAGAAAGCGCAGCACCATCGGCGCCGCGCTCGGCGCGGGCCACGCCATGGCCGCCTCGCTCACCACCAGCACCAGCGCGGCCGCTCGAAAGGTGTTGCGGCCGTTCCACTCCGGCCGGATCGACAGCAGTACCGCACCGACCAGATAGCCCGCGTAATTCGCGGCGGCGATCAGCGCGCCCGTGTGCGGACCGATTCGTCCGGCGTCGATCATCACCGGCATCAGCGGGGTGTAGGCGAAACGGCCGATGCCCATGGCCGCCGCCAGCCCGGCGGCGGCGCGCAGCGCGGGCGTCAGGCGCTGCCGTGGAGGTGCTGCGATGATCACCGTATCGACGGTAGGGTGCCCCGGCGATCCGGTGAAATGCTTTCTGCGCACCATGTATACGCTGGACGTATGGATCTGGAGTTGCGGCACCTGCGTGCGTTCGCCGCGCTGTGCGACGAGCGCAACTACACCCGCGCCGCGCACCGGCTGCACCTGGCGCAACCGTCCCTGACGCGGACGATCCAGCAGTTGGAGCGCATCCTCGACTGCCGTTTGATCGATCGCACGCCCCGGCGCTTCGAGCTGACCGCCGAGGGCGCCGAATTCTTGTCGCACGCGCGCCGCGTGCTCGCCGATCTCGACGCCGCGGTCGCCGACATGCAGCTCCGCTCGGCGGTGTCGGTGGGGTTCGCGTGGCTGCTGCCCGACGGCTGGTTCGCCGCCGCGCGCACTCGTTTCGAGTCGGTCGGCGGGCATGTCGAGATCCATCGCGTCGACGACCCGATCGCCGCGCTCGCCGCCGGGACCATCGATATCGCGTTGTTCCGCAAGGAGATCCGGCTGCCGAAGAACATGGCCGCCCGCACCATCGGCGCCGAACGCCGGGTGCTGGCGGTGGCGGCATCGTCGCCGCTGGCGGGCGCCACGGGCCTGCGCTGGCAGGAGCTGGCGTGTTATCCGTTGGTGGTCAACACCGTATCGGGCACCATCGACGAAACCTCCTGGCCACAACCGGATCCCGGCCGCGAGATCGTCACCTGCACCAACTTCGACGAATGGCTGGAGCTGGTGGCGGCCGGGCGCGGTATCGGCGGCGTCCCCGAACTGGCCCGGACGCGGGCGCCACATCCGGGCGTCGCCTACGTCGATGTGGCCGACGCGCCGCCGTCCCGGATCTACCTGATCTGGCGAACCACACCGGCGTCCTCGCGCTCGGTCCAGCGGTTCCTCGAGATCGCCTGAACGATCAGGGCCGGGCGAAGGCGTGGAAGCGGCGGGCGATGCGGTCCGGGAACTCGCCGTTCACCGCGTGCGAGGCGGCGGGCCAGAGTTCGACCTGAGCGCCGGGAATCCGGCGGGCGGTGGCCGCCGCCCGCTCGGCGTCGTGCACGATGCTGCGTCCGCCGATGACGGCGAGGACCGGCACCGAGATCCCGAGCAGTTCCTCCTCGGTCGGGCGCGCGGGCTGCGGCTGTTCCGAATGGAAATCGCGCATCCCGGAGGCGATCAGGCGGCCTTCCGGCACCGAATCGTCGCTGCGAGCACCGCCGGAGATCCAGCCGAGCAGCCGGTGCCGCAGGGCCATCGGCATGCCCGGGATCACGCTGCCCAGCGAGACGGCGATCATCTTCCAGGTCAGTGGCGCAAAGGTATTCGCGGGATCGAGCAGCGTCACCGAGGCCACCCGCTCCGGGCGATGGATCGCGACCTGCGTGGCCAGCCAGCCGCCGATGCTGACGCCGATCAGGTGGGCGCGCTCGATCCGGAGCCCGGCCAGCGTCTCCGCGACCCACATCGCCTGGTCGGAGCCGTCGGTCAGCGGCACCTCCTGGGTGCTCGCTCCGGGTTCGCCGATGCTGTCCAGCGACCACACCGTGCGCTCGGCGACCAGCCCGGGCAGATTGGCGCGCCACATCGGAGTGGAGGCCTGGCGCCCGGACAGCAGTACCACCGGCGTGCCGGGGCGGTCGCCGAAGCGATACGCCCGCACCGGACCGAAAGTAGTTGACACCGCGCGAGTTTCGTGCGGCTCGGGCAGGGTGTCCATACCGTCGAGATAGGCGTCGGCGAACCGGTCGAACGCCTCCTGATTCGCGAAGTACCCGACCCTGCGGTTGGGCTTGCCGATATTGGGTTCGAGGAACAAATGGTCGGTCGCCATACCAAGCAGCGTAGCGGCAGGCAACCGATCGGCTACTCGAGTCCCTTCTTTCCCGGCGTCCAGAACGGCTTCATCACAACGGATTTGCGCGGCCAGCCGCGTTCCTCGACCAGATGGCGGCGGAGCGACTGGATGGTGCGGGCCTCGCCCGCGAGGTAGGCGACGCCGGGGGTGTCCGGCAGCCGGAGGTCGCGCACCGCGTCGACCAGGACTTGCGAAGAGGCGGCCGAGGCCGTGCCGCGCAGCGGGTGCGACAGGTCGGCGGCACGGGGGAGCGGGAGCCGGTCCGCCGCCGTCGCGGTCTCGACGGCGCCGTACACCGGGGCATCGTCCGGCAGGGCGGCCAGCATGGCCCCGAAGGCGACCGCGGCCGTCTCCTCACCGGCGAACAGGTGGTACGGCGCGGCGGCGCGCAGGGTGAACGAGCCGGTCGGGCCCCGGAATCGCACCTGGTCGCCGACCTCGACCGCGCGACCCCAGCGGGAGCCGGGGCCCTCGCCGTGGTCCAGTACACACAGGTCGAGGACGGCGGCGGCCGGGTCGAAATGCCACACCGAGTAGGTGCGCGGGTCGCCGACTCGGCCGTCGGTTCCGGTGAGTATCCGGAGCTGTTGCCCGGGAACGAATTTCAGGCTGCCCAGCGCCTCGCCGCCGAGCCGGAACCGGCGCATGCGGGCCGCGATCGGCGCGGCCTCGAGCACGGTGGCGGTCGTGACGAACAGGTCGAGCAGGCGGGTGCGCAGGTTGCGTGGCCCCGATGGGACAGGTTGCGGCACGGGCGGTTCGGTGTCGGAGGAGGCGGGCTGGGGCGAGTGGGTCATCGGTACGCCTCGGATCGTGTCGGGATCGGGTGTCGTGGCGGTCAGTCGCGGGATCGACGTCGGCGCCGGTGGTGTCGGCGCGTATCCGACTTCAGGTGCGCGAGTTCGTGTGTCGCGGCGACGAGGATCTCGCGCACTCGCTCGACCACCTCCGGGTCGCCGTGCGAGTGGGCGATGGTCGACGCCGCGGTCTTGAACAGGCGCAGGGCGGGGGCGAGGATTTCGGCGGCGTCGGGGTCGCGGAACATGCCCCACTCGCCGCGCCGGGTCGCGCGGGCCCAGATGCGCTCGAGCTCGGCCCGGTGGGTGCGGACCTCCTCCCGGCCGGTGGCCGTGATGTGGAAAACCTTTCGGCCGCTGTCGCTTTCGACGGTGGCCAAGCCCTCGTCCTCGAGCTGCTGCAGGGTGGGGTAGACGGCGCCCGCGCTGGGGCGGTACGCACCGCCGCAGCGCTCCTCCAGCCGCGACATCAGCTCGTAGCCGTGTCCGTACTGCTCGGCGAGCAGCGCGAGCAGGGCCAGTCGCAGCTCGCCGGGTCCGAAGAAGCGCCCCGGACCGAATCCGCCGCGCTCGGCGAACCGTCGTGGGTTCATGTATCGAAGATATATCTTACGATATAGCCGCCGCAAGGGCGGGCGGGTCGGCGACTCCCCGCGCTATCCGGTGCGCGGCACCCGCCCGTCGATGTCGGTGAAGCCGTACGCCTCGGCGAGATCGGCTACGCGCCAGGGTTTTCCGGTGCGACTGCGGCGGTCCGGGTCGTGTGCCAGGGCGACGACGGCGCGGCCCGGGAAATGCGGCGTCTCCGCGTCGTTCAGATCGAAGGCGCCCTCGCCCGGCAGGGTGATCAGGCGTCGGCCGTCGGCGTCCGGCGGAACCATCTGCAAGAGTTCGGTATCGACGATGCCGGGCCACAACGACACCGCGGTGACGCCGGTGCCGGCGAGTTCGTGCGCCATATCGGCGGTGAGGCGATCGACGGCGGTCTTCGCGACGCCGTACACGGCGTTGTGGGTGTAGTGCTCGGCGCCGGGGGAGGAGATCGAGACGATCAGCCCGTCGTTGTCGATCAGCAGCGGCGCGGCGAAATGGCTTGCCACATAATGAGATCGCACGCCGATGTCGAAGCTCTCGTCCCACGCCTCGGGCGGCACCTCCCAGAACGGCTTGCCCAGCCAGCGCGCCGACGCGGGCGCGTTGTAGACATTGTTCACCAGCACGTCGAGGCGGCCCTGATCGGCGCGGACCCGGGCGAACAGCTCGGCCACGGTGTCGTCGTCGCGATGGTCGCAAACGATCGGCACGCCGGTCCCGCCCAGTTCACCGATGCGCTCCGCGGTCTCGGTGACCGTGCCCGGCAGCCGGCCCGGCGTCGCCGACCGGCCGGTGACGTACACCGTCGCGCCCGCCGCACCCAGCTCCAGTGCGATGCCCTTGCCGATGCCGCGGCTGGCCCCGGTCACGACCGCGACCCGCCCGCTGAGTATTCCGTTCACGACTTCGGGACACTACCGTGAAACAAGAACACGTTCTAGTCCTTGGGAGGCGTAGTGGAGCCGACACATCGGTTCGTGGAGACCAACGGCGTCCGGTTGCATGTCGCCGAGCAGGGGAAGGGGTATCCGGTCGTCTTCTGCCACGGCTTCCCGCACGGGTGGTTCGTCTGGCATCGGCAGCTGGCGGCGGTGGCCGCGGCCGGTTATCGGGCCATCGCTCCCGACCTGCGCGGATACGGCCGGACCGAGGCGCCGGAGGGTGTCGAGGCGCACACGAACCGTGCCGTGATCGGCGATCTGCTCGGGCTGCTGGACGATATCGGCGCCGAGCGCGCGGTCTTCGTCGGGCTGGATTTCGGCGCGCAACTGGTGTGGGAGCTGGCTTTGCGCGCGCCGGAACGGGTCGACGCGGTGTTCGTGCTGAACAACCCGTTCGCCCCGCGTCCGCCCAAGCCCCCGTCGGCGTTCTGGACCAAGGCGGCCGAACGGCACTTCCTGCATCTGTCGTACTTCCAGACGCCCGGTGTGGCAGACGCCGAACTCGCCGCGCGCCCGCGGGAGTTCCTCGCCCGGGTCTTCTACGCGCTCAGCGGCGACTACCACTATCTCGACACCTGGAAGAACCCGCCGGGCCTGGGCTACCTCGACGTGCTGCCGGAGGCGCCCGCGTTGCCGTGGACCTGGCTCGCCGAGGGGGAATTCGAGGTTCTGGCAAAGGAATTCGAGCAGACCGGCTTCACCGGCGGACTCACCTGGTACCGCGCCCTCGACCGCAACTGGGAGCTGACGGCCGACCTGCCGACCACCGTCCCCGTGCCCACGTACTTCCTCTACGGCGAGAACGACCCGGACATGGAGGGTTTCAGCGGGCGCGACCCGCTCGCCACCCTGCGGGCGCACGTCCCCGATCTTCGCGTCGTCGAAAAGGTCGCGGGCGCAGGTCATCTGGTGCAACTGGAACGCACGGGTGCGGTGAACGACTTCCTCATCGCTCACCTCGCCGCGCACCGGTCAGGAGATCCAGGTCAGTAGGTCCGCGACCGGAAGGCGGCCGCGGGGTATCGCGGTGGGCGCCGAGTTCGGGGCGGGCGCCGGATATCCCGTCGCGACGGCATGGCGCGCCAGCCAGCCGGGTGGCGCGCCGACCAGGCGGGCGGCGCGGCGGACATTGTCGTCGGGATGGAATGTCGTGAGGCAGGTACCCAGGCCGAGGTCGTCGGCGGCGAGACAGATCGACTGCGCGACGCGGCCCATGTCGAATTCGGTGTCGGCGAAACCGTTGTCGTGCGAGAGCAGCACGAGCACCAGCGGGGCGTCGGCGAGATGCAGGGCGAAGTTGCCGCACCGGGACAGGTCCCGGCGCACCTCGGGACCGGTCACCGCGACGAACCGCCAGGGCTGGCGATTGCGCGCGGATCCGGTCCGCCGCGCCACGTCGATGATCCGTTCGACGTCCGACCGCGGTACCGCGGTGGGAAGGAAATGCCGTACCGAGCGCAGCGTCCTGCTCACTCGCTCTGCTCCCACGCCGCGATATCGCGGTGCAGCCGCTCACCCAGCTCCCGCAAAGTGGCTTCCGGAACGCCCGGCCCATACGTCACCTCGATCAACGGCATACGCCGAGCCTATCGATTGCCATCGCGCTACCGGAAAGCTGCCGCGGTGAGGTCAGCGGGGGAGCTGTGCGGCGGCAGGGGTGTCGAGCAGCCACGTGGTGCTCTCGCTGCCTTGCGCACCGGCGGCGGGGATGTCGGCGGGGTCGGCGCCGGCAAGAGCCGCGGCGACGGTTTCGGCCTTGGCCGCGCCGCCGACTACCAGCACCACGTGGCGGGTACGGCGGACGGCCGGGAGGGTGAGGGTGACCCGGACCGGCGGCGGTTTCGGCGAATTCGTCACGGCGACAACGAGTTCGTGGTCCTCGCGGACGGCGTCGGTGTGCGGGAACAGCGAATTGACGTGACCCTCGCCGCCCATGCCGAGCAGGTGCAGGTCGAAGGCGCCGTGCTCGGACAGGTGGGCGTGCACCGCCGCCGAGTACTCCGCGGCGGCCTCGACCGGATCCGGGTACTCGCCGTCGGAGGCCGCGACCGGATGCACGCGCGCCGGATCCACCGGGACGTGGTCCAGCAGCGCCTGCCGGGCTTGCAGGTCGTTGCGCTCGGAATCGCCTGCGGGCACGAACCTTTCGTCGCCCCAGAACACGTCCAGCCGCGACCAGTCGATATCGCCGGGTTCCTTCCGGACCAGCTCCAGCAGCCCGATGCCGGTCCCGCCCCCGGTCAGCACCACCGCCGCCGACCCCCGCGCCGCCTGGGCCGCGGTCACCACCGCGACGAATTTCGCGGCCGCCGCGGCCACCAGTTCCGTCGTGCCGGGGAAGATGTCGACATGGGTCTCACTCATCGGTCACTCCTGTCCGACTGGACTCACTCGTAGGTCACCTTCTCGATTCCCGACAGGGCCTCGGCGTAGATCTCGTCATCGTCCAGGCGGCGCAGTTCCTCGGCGAGGCAGTCTTTGGTCTCGCGGCGCGCCAGGGCGAAGCGCTGGTCCGGTTCGCCGGTGCGGGAAAGCGTTGCCGTGCGGCCCGTCTGGGGCCGGGAGATCGCGATCGAGACCGTCGGGCGGTGCAGTTCGACCCGCAGTTCGCCGGTGTGCCGCCGCACCGGACAGTTCAGCCGGGCCGCCAGCCACCCGGCCAGGATGTCCAGCGCCGGTTCCTCGCGCAGCCCCGACACCGTCACCGATTCGACCGCCTCGTAGGGCGGTTCGTCCAGCGCGGCGGCGAGCAGCGCACGCCAGTACGTGATCCGACTCCACGCCAGATCGGTGTTGCCCGGCGCGTACGAGGCGACCCGCTTGCGGATCGCGTCCTGCGGGTCGGGGGCGAAGGTGGCGTCGGTGATGCGCCGGATCGCCAGGCGCCCCACCGAATCCTTCGACGGGAAATCCGGCGCCCCGCGCGGCCACCACGCCACCACCGGGGTATCGGGCAGCAGGAACGGGATCACCACGCTGCTCTCGTGATTGACCAGGTCGCCCTGTAGCCGGAGCACTATGACCTCGGCCGCTCCGGCGTCGCCGCCGACCCGGATCTGGGCGTCCAGCTTGGTCTCGGCGAACCGGTCACCACGCGCGAGAACGATGACGCGGCAAGGGTGTTCGCGGCTGGCGTCGTTGGCGGCGTCGATGGCGTCCTCGGCCTCGGAGCTGTCCAGCGTGCAGACCACCAGGGTGAGCACCCGGCCGGTGGTGATGACGCCGTTGCTCTCCCGCAGCTTCACCAGGCGTTTGGCGACCGATCGGGTGTCGGTCGTGGGCATGTCGACGATCACGGCCGCCGCCATTCCCGCCCGGTGCGGGCAAGCATCTCGTCGGCCGACGCCGGACCCCAGGTGCCCGCCTCGTACGGCTCGGGTTTGCCGTCTGCGTGCCAGTGCTCGAGCACGGGATCGAGGATGCGCCAGGACAATTCGACCTCCTCGTTGACGGGGAACAGCGACGGCTCGCCGAGCAGCATGTCGAGGATCAGCCGCTCGTAGGCCTCCGGCGAGGATTCGGTGAACGACTCGCCGTAGCTGAAATCCATGTTGACGTCCCGGACCTCCATGCTCGACCCGGGCACCTTGGACCCGAACCGCAGCGTGATGCCCTCGTCCGGCTGCACCCGGATCACCAGGGCGTTCTGCCCCAGCTCCTCGGTCATGGTCTGGTCGAACGGCAGGTGCGGCGCGCGTTTGAACATCACCGCGATCTCGGTGACCCTGCGGCCCAGGCGTTTTCCGGTGCGCAGGTAGAACGGCACGCCCGCCCAGCGCCGCGTGTCGACGTTCAGCGTGATCGCGGCGTAGGTCTCGGTGCGGGAGTTGGGATCGAAACCCTCCTCCTGCAGCAGGCCCACCACCTTCTCGCTGCCCTGCCAGCCCTCGGTGTACTGGCCGCGGGCGGTGGTCTCGTCCAGCGGCTCCACGAGCTTGGTCGCCGAGAGCACCTTGAGCTTCTCGATCTGCAGCTGCCGCGGCTGGAAGCTGACCGGATCCTCCATCGTGGTCAGCGCCAGCAGTTGCAGCAGATGGTTCTGGATGACGTCGCGCGCCGCGCCGATGCCGTCGTAATAGCCTGCGCGCCCGCCCAATCCGATGTCCTCGGCCATCGTGATCTGCACGTGGTCGACGAAATTGGAACTCCAGATGGGCTCGAACATCTCGTTGGCGAAGCGCAGCGCCAGCAGGTTCTGCACCGTCTCCTTGCCGAGGTAGTGATCGATGCGGAACACCGTCTCCTCGGGGAACACCCGGTTGACCAGGGCGTTGAGTTCCTGCGCGCTCTGCAGGTCGTGCCCGAACGGCTTCTCGATGACGACCCGCCGCCACGGCTTCTGCCGTCCCGCACCCGGATTCGGCGGCTGCGCCAGGCCGGTGCGGGAAAGCTGTTGCAGCACAAGGGGAAACGCGTTCGGCGGAATCGAGAGGTAGAAGGCGTGATTGCCGCCGGTGCCGCGGTCGTGGTCGAGCTGTTTGAGCGTCGCCGCCAGCTGGGAGAAGGCGGCGTCGTCCTCGAAGGTGCCCTGCACGAAGCGGATTCCCTCGGAGAGCTGTTCCCAGACCTCCTGCCGGAACGGGGTGCGCGCGTGCTGCTTCACCGCCTCCAGCACGACCTTCGCGAAGTCCTCGTCCGCGTAGTCCCGGCGGGCGAAGCCGACCAGCGCGAACCCGGGCGGGAGCAGCCCGCGGTTCGCGAGGTCGTAGATGGCCGGCATCAGCTTCTTACGGGACAGGTCACCGGTGACACCGAAGATCACCATGCTGCACGGGCCCGCGATCCGGGGCAGCCGCTTGTCGCTCTCCTGGCGCAGCGGATTCCCCGGGGCGGCCGTCGTCTCTGCGCCGGCCATCGGGTCAGTTGTTCCCGGTGGTCTGGAGTTCGGTGGCGGTCGCGGAAAGCAGTTCCTCCCACGACTTCTCGAACTTCTCGACGCCCTCGCGCTCGAGCACCACGAACACGTCGTCGATGTCGACACCGACCGCGCGCAGCTGGTCGAATACCGCCTGCGCCTGCTCCGCGGTGCCGCTGACGGCGTCGCCGCGCTGCTCACCGTGGTCGGCGTAGGCCTCGAGCGTCTTCTCCGGCAACGTGTTCACCGTGTTGGGCGCGACCAGCTCGGTGATGTACATGGTGTCGGAGTACTCGGGGTTCTTCACGCCCGTGGACGCCCACAGCGGCCGCTGCCGGTTGGCGCCCGCGGAGGACAGGTGCGCGAACGTCGAGGTGTGCTTGCCGCCGTCGAAGACGTCCTGATACTCGGCGTAGGCCAGCCGCGCGTTGGCGATACCGGCCCGGCCGCGCAGTTCCAGCGCCTCCGGCGTGCCGATGGCCTCGAGCCGCTTGTCGATCTCGGTGTCCACCCGGGACACGAAGAACGACGCGACCGAATGGATGCGGGCCAGGTCGTGCCCGGCGATGCGGGCATTGCGCAGGCCGTCCAGATAGGCGCCCATGACGCTGCGGTAGCGGGCCACCGAGAAGATCAGCGTCACATTCACGCTGATGCCCTCCGCGATCACCTTCGTGATGGCGGGCAGGCCCGCCTCGGTCGCGGGGATCTTGATGAACAGGTTGGGCCGGTCGACGATCTTCCACAGCTCGATCGCCTGCGCGACCGTCTTGTCGGCGTCGAAGGCCATGCGCGGGTCGACCTCGATCGACACCCGGCCGTCGACGCCGCTCGTCGCCTCGAACACCTCGGCGAACACGTCGCAGGCGGCGCGCACGTCGTCGGTGGTGATGGTGCGGATCGCCGACTCGACGTCCGCGCCCCGGGCGGCCAGCTCCTTGACCTGCTCGTCGTAGGCGTGACCCTTGCTGAGCGCGCCCTGGAAGATGGTCGGATTCGTGGTGACGCCGACGACGCTGCGGGTGGCGATGAGGTCGGCGAGGTTGCCCGACCGGATGCGGTCGCGCGACAGATCGTCGAGCCACACCGACACGCCCGCGGCGGACAGTGCGGCGAGTTTCTCGTTCTGTGTCATGTCGCTTATCCCTTCACCTTGTCGAGTGAACGCTGAGCGGCCTCGACCACGGCCTCGGCGGTGATGCCGAATTCGCGGAACAGGGTCTTGTAGTCGGCCGAGGCACCGAAGTGCTCGATCGACACGATCTGGCCGTCCGCACCGGCGAATCGGTACCACGGCATCGAGATTCCCGCCTCGACGGTGACCCGCGCGCGGACCGCCGGCGGCAGCACCTCGTCGCGGTAGGACTGCTCCTGCGTGTCGAACCACTCCACACACGGCATCGAGACCACGCGGGTGCCGACGCCCTGCGATTCCAGCGTAGTCCTGGCCTCGACCGCGAGCTGCAACTCCGAACCGGTAGCGATCAGGATCACCTGCGGTGTGCCGGTGGAGGATTCGGCCAGCACGTAGCCGCCGCGCCGCACGCCCTCGTAGCTGGTGCCCTCGAGGACCGGCAGGTTCTGGCGGGTCAGCGCCAGTGCCGACGGGCCGTCGATATGCGGCGTCTCCGACACCTCGTACGGCGAATCGTGTTCGGCGCTCTCCAGTTCCAGCACCGCGCGCCAGGCGTGCACGGTCTCGTTGGCGTCGCCGGGGCGGACCACGTTCAGGCCCGGGATGGCGCGCAGCGCGGCCAGGTGCTCGATCGGCTGGTGGGTCGGGCCGTCCTCGCCGAGACCGATCGAGTCGTGCGTCCAGACGTAGACCGCCGGGACCCGCATGAGCGCGGCCAGGCGCACGGCCGGGCGCATGTAATCGGAGAACACCAGGAAGGTGCCGCCGTAGGGGCGGGTCGGGCCGTGCAGGGCGATGCCGTTGAGGATCGCGCCCATCGCGTGCTCGCGGACACCGAAGTGCAGGGTGCGGCCGTACGGGTTCGCCTTCCACATGCCGGTGGAGATGGACTCCGGGCCGAAGCTCGGCACGTCGGGCATGGTGGTGTTGTTGGATTCGGCGAGGTCGGCCGAACCGCCCCACAGCTCCGGCAGCACCGGGGCCAGCGCGGCGAGCACCTTGCCCGAGGCCTTGCGGGTGGCGACGCCGCTGTCGTCGGCCTCGAAGGTCGGCAGTACGTCGGCCCAGCCCGCGGGCAGGTCACGCGCCGTCAGGCGATCGAACAGCGCCTTGTTGTCCGGGTTGGCCTGTGCCCAGGAGTCGAACCGCTCCTGCCAGGTGGCGCGGAGGGCCTTGGCGCGGTCGGCGGCGTTGCGGCGGGTGTGGGCGATGACGGCGTCGTCGACCTCGAACGTCTTGTCCGGATCGAAGCCCAGCGCCTTCTTCGTCTCGGCCACCTCGTCGGCGCCCAGCGCGGCGCCGTGGGCGGCGCCGGTGTTCATCTTGTTCGGGGCCGGATAGCCGATGATGGTGCGCAGCAGGATGAACGACGGCTTGTCGGTCACGGCCTTGGCCTCGGTGAGCGCCTTCTCGATCGCGACGACATCCTCGCCGCCCTCGACCACCTGCACGTGCCAGCCGTAGGCGCGGTACCGCTCGGCGGTGTCCTCGGTGAGTGCGATGGAGGTGTCGTCCTCGATGGAGATCTTGTTGTCGTCGTAGATCACCACGAGGTTGCCCAGCTGCTGGGTACCGGCCAGCGACGAGGCCTCGGAGGTCACGCCCTCCTCGATGTCACCGTCGGAGGCGATCACGTAGATGTAATGGTCGAAGGGGCTCTTGCCTTCCGGCGCGGCCGGATCCCACAGCCCGCGCTCACGCCGCGCCGCCATCGCCATGCCGACCGCGGAGGCCAGGCCCTGGCCCAGCGGGCCGGTGGTGATCTCGACGCCGGGGGTGTGCCGGTACTCCGGGTGGCCCGGGGTGAGCGAACCCCACTTGCGCAGGTTCTTCAGGTCCTCGAGTTCGAGGCCGATGCCCGCCAGATACAGCTGGATGTACTGGGTGAGGCTGGAGTGACCGCAGGACAGCACGAAGCGGTCGCGGCCCGGCCAATCCGGGTCGGCGGGGTCGTAGTTCATGACCCGCTGGTAGAGGGTGTACGCCAGCGGCGCCAGGCTCATCGCGGTGCCGGGGTGGCCGTTGCCGGCTTGCTGCACGGCGTCCGCGGCGAGCACGCGGATGGTGTCGACGGCTCTGGTGTCCAGATCGGTCCAGTCGACCGGGTGGTTCGGCTGGGTGAGGGCGCGGATGTCGTCTGTGACTGACACGACCGAGGTTCTCCTGACCTTCTCGTCAACTTTGCGGTTACGGCGACGTGCTGCTTGCGGGCGCTGGATGCACCACCCACCCTAGAGCCCGTCCGAATCCCCGGACGCGGGAACCCTGCAACGACGGGCCCGTGTCGTGCGTTCGTTATCGCGCGGCGGTGGTTGTCGCCGGGTTGTTACCGGCGCGGGCGGACGAATTGTGTCTTGGGCGGCCGGAATCCGGGCACGATGCCTGCGGCACCGGCGGATTCGCGCCGGGTGGGTGCTGGACCACAACCCGCGTAGGTCTACCATCGCCTGTAGTAGTTGCAGCGCCGCGTCGGCCTGTGCCCGTGGATCAGCCCCTGCGGGAATGCGGGCCGAGGGCGGCGCGCTGCTGGTTCCTGGACCGGATCTATGCACCACCTGCGAGGAGAGACAGTGCGGATTGGGCAACAGCCGGGTGGTGCGCATGGCCCCTCCGCGACGGCGCTCGCCGACCGTGTCACGGGCACGGGCCCGCTGTCGGCCCTGACCCGCCGGGTACTGGCCTACATCGCGCTGACCAAGCCGCGGGTCATCGAGCTGCTGCTGGTCGCGACGATTCCGACGATGCTGCTGGCCGATCGCGGGCACATCGACATCCGCCTCATCCTGGCCACGCTGTTCGGCGGCTGGATGGGCGCCGCCAGCGCGAACACGCTGAACTGCGTCGCCGATGCCGACATCGACAAGGTGATGAAGCGGACCTCCAAGCGTCCGCTGGCCCGCGATGCCGTGCCGACCCGCCACGCGTTCGTGTTCGGCGTCGTGCTGGGCGCCGGCTCGTTCGCGTGGCTGTGGTGGCAGGCGAATCTGCTGTCGGGCCTGCTGGTGGTCGCGACGATCCTGTTCTACGTCTTCGTCTACACGCTGGGGTTGAAGCGCCGCACCTCGCAGAACGTGGTCTGGGGCGGAGCCGCCGGGTGCATGCCCGCGCTGGTCGGCTGGTCGGCGGCCACCGGGACCATCGGCTGGCCCGCGCTCGTGCTTTTCCTCGTCATCTTCTTCTGGACGCCGCCGCACACCTGGGCGCTGGCCATGCGTTACAAGGAGGACTACCGCGCGGCCGGCGTGCCGATGCTGCCGGTGGTGGCGACCGAGCAGGCCGTCACCAAACAGATCGTCGTCTACACCTGGCTGACCGTCGCCGCCACCCTGGCCCTGATCCCCGCCACGGGCGTGGTCTACGCGGCCGTGGCGCTCGCCGCGGGCGCCTGGTTCCTGCTGATGGCCCATCAGCTCTACTCCGGTGTGCGGCGCGGCGAACCGGTAAAGCCGCTGCGCCTGTTCCTGCAGTCCAACAATTACCTCGCCGTCGTCTTCTGTGGCCTCGCCGTGGACTCGGTCCTCGGTTGGCACACCATCGGCCACACCCTGTTCGGCTGACCTACGCGCAATACCGATCGTCCTCGCACGGCACGAGCGCGTCGACCCCTGCCATACCCCCAAGCACCAAACCCCTAGCCCGTTCGAGCCTGCAAGGCTTGCCTGATCAATGTCCGGGCGGCATCACCGGTCACGGACTGACCGGCGAGCGTATCGAAGGCCCGGCCATACAATCCGATTTCTCGAGGTTGAGTAATCGTCACTTCAGCCGAGATGTTCTCAACCATTACTTTCCGGTTGTCGAACATAATGAAGTTGGAGATCGGCACCCGGTACACGGTTCCTGCCGCGACGATTCCGAACATGACTCTCGGCATACCGGTAACGGCTAGCAGTCGGTCAAGTTGTCCGATCATGACATCATCGCTACCAACGGTGGTATGTAGTGCTTGTTCGGCAATCACGAAATGGAACCGATGATTGCGCCGATAAAGAATCTGCTGCCGTTCGAGCCTCTTCGACACCGCCTCATCCAAGTCGTCGGCGATCCGATAGAAGTCGATGACGTTCTTGATTATTTCTTCCGCATAGTCTGCGGTTTGGAGTAGACCCGGGATCAAGAACGGCTCGTACCACCGCATGAACTCGGTTTCCGCCTCCATTTTGACTGAGGCCTGCTGCCTACGTTTCACACCTGTTCCGAGCACACGCCGCCACTCCAGATATGCGGACTCGATATTACGGACGGTGGCTATAAGGTCCGGTACCTGGTTCTCAGAGTCGGTATGAGAACACCACACCCTGATATCTTCTTCGGTCGGCTTGGTTTTCCCGTACTCGATTTTCGAGACCTTGGTTTGATGCCATCCGGCACGCTTGGCGAGATCAGTGCCGGTTATCCCTGCCTCGAGGCGAAGCTCACGAAGACGTGCTCCGAGAGCTTCTTTAGCCTCATCAAGTGAGCTGGTCACTGGTCGGCGTAATCCTTCAACGGGATAGCCTTACCCCAGACTCGCTCTTTGACCTCGCGGGCGTATTCGACGATGTGCGGGTCGGTAGTAACCGCAGCACCCGCCCAACGCCCCGAAGGCTCGAATACGGTGAAGCCTAGAACGGTGTCATCGAACAGCCACCAGTCATCTCTAGTCAGTTCATCGGCGTTGACGAGATTCCGGGGAAGATAACGCACGTCTTCGCCCGCCTCCACATTGAAGCGAGCCACAGCCTTGGAGAACCGCGTGTAGTCGGTGTGAGGCTCCGAAACTACGCGAGCGCGGAGAACCGCAACCCCACGGCTGGTTGTTTCGCGGACATGATCGAGCCACGGTTGAAACCACTCGTAATCATCGTGTTCATTCGTGATGAACTTCCGGAACGGTTCGGACTCTTCAGGTGTATCGTACGTGTCTTGTACTTCTAGGTGGAATGCCTCTCGTTTCGCGTCGTGAAACAAGCGCAGGAAAACGTCATGCTGCGCGAGTAGCACCGTAGAACGCCCTTTCTGCCTTCCGGACCTCGATAACCGTCTCATCGGGGTAAATATCCATCTGGGCAAGCGTTTCCGAGTCTGTGACCGGCGTGCCGGTGAGGGTGAACGTTCCCCGGCCGGTATCGGTCATCGTGGCACCGATGAACGTACCCGGTTCGGCAAACCCGGTCAGCAAGTGCGGAATCTCCACTGTGCCTACCGTATTCGTCTCCCAGCCTTGCACTAGGTAGGTGTCTTGCTCGGTTGCGTAGAGGCTGGGGCATCCGCCTCCGGTGGTGCCGCCCTTACCCAGGAACCTTAACCGCACGGCTGCCTCACACTGACCTACTACAGGGGTTGAAATGACCGCAGACGGAGACGGGCAGCGCAGGGGCCCAAGGATTTACCCGTTCCCGGGTGGTGTGTTCGAACGGTGGAACGACACCGACGAGGCAGAGCCGGGCGTATATGTCGAGTTCCACCACCCCCGGCACTCGTGTAACGAGGATCGAAATACCCAGGGGGACAGATGAATATGCGATCAGGCCTCGTTCTCGCTGCTGTGGTCGTCGGTAGCGGTCCGGCTCTTACGGTCGGCACCGGTATGGCGCACGCTGCCCTGAGTTGTGATTTCGAGTTCGCCACCTCAGCGCCGGACGTGCACCCTCCCGCAATCACCGGTCGCGGGCTGGCGGGCTGCGATGCGCCACCGGATACACATGAGGTGAAGTTCGCGTTGGAGTATCAGCAGGGCGGCCGGTGGGTAGTCGCTTCCATGACAACTGACGTTACCGTTCCGCCACCGTTCCGGGCCGGTGGACACCGTTACGAGGTGTCAGCTGCGTGCTATGCCGGAACGTGGCGTATGGCTGTCGGCATCCGTGGTGAGATTCAGGGGCACCAGTTCACTTTCAATGATGCGTCCGGCAGTGTGGTGGTACCAGACTCACGGTGCCATCCGAGACTCTGAGAGGACTACGGACAGATGTCCGATGACGAGACGGTACAGCCGGTAAGCCTGCCGATCGACCCGGAGAACCTGCCCGAGTTCCCCGGCAAGCTCCCGCGTGAGTTGTCCATGGAGCTGTGCGACCGGCTACAGGCTATAGCGGAGGAGATCAGTCCGTACCTCGGTCCGGAGCACCGAGCTATCAAGGCTCTCAACGACGCTTCACACGAGCTGATGACCGTGGTTCCGTTCCGGCCCCGATACGCCGAGTACACCTCGGACGACTGAAAGAGCTTCCGTAGCAACCCCTTGTTGGCGAGTACATAACAACAGGTCAGTGACCTAATATTCAGCTTCGTAGCTGAACAGCTACCTGTCCCGGACGAGTGCATCGTGCACCTGGAAGCGGCGTACCTGCTGCTGGACGAGTCCGATCAGTAACCGCCGTAGCACCATCTCCGTCAGCACACGTTGGTGTACTTCACACAGACCTGCGCCTCCGGATCGGAGTGTGGTGGAAGGGCAGCCGTCGGTCTGATCGGCATTCTGTGTCGGTGGGCACTGACGTGAGCTGCCGATAGGGAGGGGCGGGTACGTCCGAACTTTCGCGCAGCACAAGTGTATTGACCCGGTTCTGGTATTTCCGGGCAGGTGGATTGGAGCAGGCAGGTTACTCGGTCGGGGAGCTCGGCGGGTGCGGCGGGCTCCACCGGTACGGCAGGGGCTGCGGGCGCGGCCGGCTCTACCGGCGCGGCGGGTTCGGCCGGTGCCGCGGGTCCGGCGGGCGCAACGGGTTCCGCGGGGGCGGGCGGCTCGGCCGGCGGGACCGGTTCGGCCGGTGGCGCGGGTTCTGCGGCTGCGGTGCGTTCCGCCGGTACGCCCGGTTTCGGTGAGACCGCCAGGCCGACCGGTGCTGCGGGTTCCGCGGGGGCCGGGGGCGGTAGCTGTTCGGCGGGGGCCGGGCCAGGGGGTGGGATCTGCTCGGCCGGGACCGGGGGCTCGGCCGGGGGCGCGGGTTCGGCTGCCGGGCCCGAGGGTGGGCAGTCGGGTTGCAGCGGGAAGCAGGCCGGGGCGGGGGTTTCCGACGGGATGGTGATATCGGGGGCCGTTGTATGCGGGGCGGTGGATTGGGTGGTGCGGGTTCCGGGCGCCGGTGCGGGAGTGGACGGTTTGTCGTCGTTGCCGCCGGTGCACATGGCGACGGTGGCCAGAATCAGCACCAGCAGTGCCAGCAGGACCAGGGGCACGATGCCGCGGCCGCGGGCTCGGGGCGGTTTGGGCGGACGGGGTTCGAAGGGCACCGAGTACGGCTGGGCGGGAGAGTTGTAGGAGGGCGGACCGCCGGAGAATCCACCTGGCGCGAAACTCGGTGCGCCGGACGCGAATTCCCGCTGGGAGGCTCCGGGACCGGATGCGCCCTCCCGGCCGGACGCGCCGTAACCCGCTGCCGCCGCGGCCGATTCGCGCCGGGAGCTACGGCGGCGGCGCGGCGTGTCGGGGGCGGGTGAACCATACGCAGGCCCGGACGAACCGTAAGCGGGCGCGGGCGAACCATAAGCAGGCCCGGGCGAACCGTAGGCCGGGGCGGGTGAACCGGCCGCAGGCGCGGGCGAACCGTAGGGTGCGGCGGACCCGTAAGCCGGTGTGGCCGCGGTGTATTCGCGCGTCGGCACGGCCTGCTGTCCACCGGGCGGCGGCGCGGACCGGCCGGGCAGCGGGATCGGCGCCCCGCCTGTCGGCGGCGTCCCCGAACCGGGAGCCGGTGCGGGCGTACCGGCGGAAGCGGGTGCCTGGGCCGCGGCGGCGGTCTGCGCGCCGGACGGCCCGCCGGTGCGATCGCCGCGCGGCGGCGGGAAACCCTCCGCGACGAGATCGGAATACGTTGCCGCGGCCGCGAATCCGAGCGCGCCGAGGGCCTGGCTCACCTGCGCGGCGTCCCACGCGTCGGGACGTGGCTGAACCGTTCCCGCACCGCCCTCGGCCTCGTTCGCTCCCGTGAGCTGGGTGAAGTAGGCGCGCAGCGAGGACGGGCCGTCGCCGACGACCACGTCCAGCCCGGGCGCCAGCGCGCCCTTCTCCAGACTGACCCTCGTCCCGAGGTGCGGAATCACCAGCACCACACCCATGACCGCGACGTGCTGGCGGCCCGGCGCCGCCCGCAGCACCCGTTCGATCTCGGTGGTGCGGGTGCGGAGCTCGTCCATCGGCTCGGTGCCGGTCTGCACGCCCTCGAGCGGCGCGATGTGCCCGTCGATGGTCCACGGCGCGGTGTCGGCGACCGTGAGTGGACCGTTGCGGCGCTCGGTGAAGCCCTTCACCACCACGACCACACAGGCTCTCGGGGTCCACACGATCAGGTCTGCGCCGTGCGCCTTCACCACCGCGATACCGGACAGCGCGTGCGAGCCGGTCCACGACTTCAACCAGTTCACCACCGTCCGTTCGGTGCTGGACAGTCGCGACGGGTCGTCGTTGCGGACCTTCACCAACATCCTGATCAACCCCTGGTCGATACGTATCTGCCTGCCGCCCGAGCGACTGCCCGGTCCGTCCGTGGGTACGGCGAACCGGGCGAATCGGCTTGCGCGGCAGCACAGATCATCCAGCATCGGCGCGGCCGCGTCGCGAGCGGGTCACCCCTCTTTACACCAGCCGTCGCCCGCTCGGAGTGAATACGCCGGAGTAGCAAAGGCTTCGCGACCGCCCATCTTTCGCTACGGCACTGGTCGAAGGGCCTCGGCCGGGGATGCCGTCCGCGCGTGCGAACGATCCGGCACCGCGTTCAGGCGTCGGCGCGCCAGGCCAGATATCCGTCGGGCCGGACGAGCACGCGAGTGCCCGATCCGGCGGCGTAGTCGTCGAAGGCATGGCCGGAGACGGCGACCAGTTCGCCCTCGCCGGGCGTGGCGCCCGGTGGCAAGATCGAATACCCCTGGACGCCCGCGGTGTCCGTGACGGCGGACGTGTCGAATCCGAGCAGCGTCGCGTGCGGTCCGCGGAACAGGTCGAACAGCCGCAGCGCGGTGCCGTCGGCCCGGCGCAGGGGAGCGTCGGGGGCGCGGTCGCCGGCCACCAGCGCGCCCGTCGCCCCCACACCTCGGTAGCTGATGTCGAGTTGCTGGGTCTCCGCGCCGCGTCGCATCGCGTCTTCGTCTCCCGCGGTGTGCTTTTCGAGCAGTTCGGTACTGATGCCCAGTACGCGGGCCGCGACGGCTCGCCGTTCGGTCTCGTAGCTGTCGAGCAACGCGCCGATGTCGGCGGGCCCGGCCGCGCCGGCGGGCGGAGCCGCGCCGCCGAGCGCGGCCGCGAGTTTCCAGCCGAGGTTGTAGGCGTCCTGGATGCCGGTGTTCATGCCCTGGCCGCCGGTCGGCGGATGGACGTGCGCGGCGTCGCCCGCCAGGAACACCCGTCCGTCCCGGAACCGTTGCGCCAGCCGCACGTTCGGCCGCCACACCGTCGACCAGACGGGTTCCGCGATCTCGAGGTCGGTGCGGCCGGTGAGACGGTCGACGTAGCCCTGCAGCACCGCGCGGGTCGGCTCGGTGTCCTCCGCGAGCGGGGCCGCGAACTGGAACAACCGCCCGCCGGGCAAGGGGCTCAACGCGATTCCGTTCATCGGCGCGTCGGCCGCGGCGAACCAGTATCCGTAGGCGTGGTCGAGCGCGTCGGCGCGGACGTCACCGAGCAGCATTCGCAGCGACTCGTCGGTGCTGCCCTCGAACGCGATGCCCAGCGCCTTGCGCACCGTGCTGCGCCCGCCGTCCGCGCCGACGAGATAGTCGGCGCGCACGGTCTCGGCGCCGCCGGGACCGGCGAGCGTGGCGGTGACGCCGGACTCGTCCTGGGTGAAACCGGCGAGCGCCGTGGACAGTTCGACGTGCACACCGAACTCGGCCAGCCGCGCGCGCAGGACGGCCTCGGTGTCGGACTGCCCGAGCATCCACGGATTCGGGTACGGCACGGCCGGTGTGGGATCGCGCGGTTCGGTCATGCGGCGCTCGGTCACGTACTGCCCGTCCAGATAGACCCGCATCGGCGCCGGCGGGGCGCCCGCGGCCAGGATCGCGTCGATCACGCCGAGGTCGTCGAACACCTCGAGGGTGCGCGGCTGGATGCCGTCGCCGCGGGATCCGGCGAAGAACTCCGCCGCCCGGTCGACGAGGCGGACCTCGACGCCGCGCCGGGCGAGATCGATGGCGAGGGTGAGGCCGGTCGGGCCGGCTCCGGCGATGAGTACCTGCGATGACACGACATCCTCCAAGACTGAAATTAAATTCACTGAAACTGGATTCAGTATTCTGGTTGATAGGGTCCGCTGTCAAGGAGGTGGTCATGGCCACGGGTCGCGCGGAGACGGGCCGGCGCAAGGAACGCTCGGCGGAAACCGAACAGGCGCTCAAGGACGCGGCGCGGCGGTTGTTCGCCGAGCGCGGGTACCTGAACACCAAGATCACCGACATCACCGCGGCGGCCGGGCGCGCGGCCGGTTCGTTCTACAACCACTTCGCGAGCAAGGAGGAGTTGCTCCAGGCGCTGCTGGCCGACTTTGCCGCGCAAGGGGATACGGCCGCGGAGAGGGAGTCGCACAATCCGGACTTCACCGATCCGGACGCCGTGCGCTTCCACGTCGAGAACTACTGGACCTTCGCGCGGCGCAACTGGCCGGTGCTGCGCGCGATGAATCAGGCCGCCCTGGTCAACGAGGAATTCGCGCAGCGCACGGCCCGGTTCGCCGTCGAGCAGCGCAAGGACATCGACGATCACCTGGACGGGTTCGACGCGGCCGGACTGCGGTTGCCCAGCAGCCGGGACGCCAGCCTGGCCATGATGTTCCTGTCGCTGCAGGCGCTACTGGAGGCCGTCGAGCAGGGCACGGTGCGGCTCACCGACGAGCAGGCGATCGAGGGCCTGACCCGGTTCGTATACCGCGGCCTGACCGGACGCGACTACTGATCGAGGCCGGCGCGAAAGACCCTGGCGCGGAGCCTATTCCCAGGCGTGCATGTTGGGCAGAGGCGGATGCGCGGCCTGCGCGTCGTCGTCGATGGTGACCTCGACGCCGTAGCGCTGTAGTTCGACCGCGACGCGGCCCGCGACCCGCCGGGGCGCCCGATAGTCGACAGCGACGCCGCCGAACGGGAAGCGCAGCCGGATGTGCACCTCTTCCGAGGGCGGGCGCACGGGTTCCTGCGGTCCGCGGCACAGTCTGGGCGGCGCACCGGCAATCGTGGGCGTACGGCCACTGCTGTCCCCGATGTTCGCCATGGTCTGCCTCGTCGCGATGCCGTTGTTTCCCCTTCGGTTCCGGGCCCATCCCCGAGCCCGGACGCCGAAATGTTTGTGCAATTGTGCTTGCATTCGAGAGTGATGCGATAGCGTTGCTGTGTTGCCGGTCGTTGCCAAGCACTGCAACGCTGGTCGAAGTCGTTGCGCTGGAACGGAACAGATAGCTGGATGAACGACTGGCAGGCATTCGGTGGTGAGCTGCGGCGGTTGCGCCTGCAGCGGGACCTGACGCTGCGCGGCCTGGCGAAGAGTATTCGCTACGACGTCGGCGCGCTGTCGCGGATCGAGAACGGCATCCGCAAACCGCCGCCGCAGATCGTGCGGGCACTGGACACGGAGCTGGACGCCGCCGGTTCGCTGATCCGGCTGGCGAGTGACGGCGATACGGTCGTCGTGGACGATGTCAGCGCGGCCGCCGCGGATTCGCTGGCCTTCGCCGACTGGGCCGCCGACGACCGCTCCGGCCTGTCGATCGAGAGCCTGAACTACGAAATCGCCCGTATCGCCACCAGTTACGTACACGCGCCGCCGCGCCCGCTGCTCGCCGATCTGCAGACGCTGCGGGACCAGGTGTGGCAGCTGCTGCGCGGCGGCCCCGCGCCGACGCAGGCCCGGGAGCTGATGTTCCTCGGCGGCGTCGCCGTCGCCCTGCTGGCCCAGCTGTCCGGCAATCTGGGCCGGCCGATGGCCGCCATGCAGCACGCGATGGCCGCCGAGCGGCTGGCGGAGCGCGCCGAGCACACCGGGCTGCTGGCCTGGCTGGCCGGTACCAAGGCGCTGATCGCCGAATGGAACGGAAACCCCGCGCGCGCTCTGGAATTCGCGCAGCGCGGCACCGCGGTGGCGCCCGCCGGGGAGCAGCGGGTCCGGCTGGCGGCGCTGGAGGCGCGCTGCGCGGCGCGGCTGGGGCGCGTCGAGGAGGCCCGCGCGGCGATCGCGCGCGCCGTCGCCGCGGCGCAGCAGCCCGCGGACCGCGACGATGTCACCGGCTTCGGCGGAGTGCTGCGGTTCCCCGCGGCGAAGGCTTCCTACTACGCGGGCAGCACTTTTCGCCTGATCGGCGACTATCCGCAGGCCGAACGCTGGGCCGCCGACGCCATCGCCGCCTACGCCGCGGGCCCCAGCGACGAGCGCAGTTACGGCGACGAGGCCCTCGCGCGCGCCGACATCGCCATCGCCTCGATCGCCCGGCACGCGGTGGACGACGCCGCCGAGATCCTGGTTCCGGTTCTGAGTCTGCCGCCCGGCCAGCGCATACACCCGGTGATCGAGGGTATCAAGCAGGTGGGACAGCACCTCGGTGCCGCCGCGTGCCCGCCGTCTCCGACCGTCGCGAGCCTGCGGGAGGCACTCGCGTCGTTTCCCACTCACGAATCCCCGGCATTGTGATGATCGACGTATCGACCGAACAGATCCTGATTTCGGCGTGTGGCCAGGTGGGTCTGCGCGCGGACAGCGCGAGCCTGTTGCGCGCACACTCCAACGCCGTGTTCGTCATCGGCGACCGGGCCGTAGCCCGGGTCTCGCGCTCGCCGGAGCACGGTATCCGCGCCGACACGGCCGTCACCGTCGCGCGCTGGCTCGCCCAGCACGGGCTGCCGGTGACCGAGCCGCTGATCGATCGGCCCGTGCACTGTCACGGCGCCACCGTCACGTTCTGGCGGTACTACCCGCAGTACGACCGGCCGCGGCCACCGGCGCGGGAACTCGGCCGCATCCTGCGGCGGCTGCACGAAACCGCCGCGCCCCCTTTCCATCTGCCGCGCTATGTGCCGCTGGCGGGCCTCACCCAGACCCTCGCGGCCGCGCCCCGCGTGCTCGCCCCGGCCGATCGGTGCTGGCTCGCCGAGCAGGCGGCGGTGCTGGTGGCGGAGTACGACCGGCTGGACTCCGTGCTGGGCGTCGGCCCGGTGCACGGCGACGCGTATCCGGGCAACACGCTCTGGCACGGTGACACGGTGCTGCTCGGGGACTGGGACGAGGCCAGCATCGCCCCGCGCGAACTGGATCTGGTGAACACCTACCAGGGCGGAATCCGCTTCGGCCACACCGAGAACGAGCTGCGCGAATTCGCCCTGGCCTACGGCTGGGACGTGCGCACGTGGTCCGGTTTCCCGATCCTGCGCGCGATGCGCGACCTGCACACGCTGACCTCCTACATCCGCCGGGCCGAGAGCGGCGACGCGGCCGCGGGCACCGAATTGCGCCACCGCCTGCGCAGCCTGCGCGACCCGGGGCAAGCCGACCCCCGGTGGCACGCCGTCGCCTGAGGGATCGTGCGGGGTATGAAGGGGGTCGTCTGTGGCCTGCGGGATCGCCCAGGGCATAAGGGGATCGGCCGTAACCTGGGGGATCGGCCGTGACCTGAAGGGATCGCGCGGGTCAGGGCAACAGGACGATCGAACCGGTGGTCTTGCGGCCCTCGAGGTCTCGGTGCGCCTGTTCCGCCTCGGCCAGCGGGTAGCGGGCGCCGATCCGCACACGGAGGCTGCCCGCGGCGACGGCGTCGAAGATATCGCCTGCGCGCCAGCGCAATTCGGCGCGGTCGCGGGTGTAGTGGGCGAGCGTGGGCCGGGTCAGGAACAGCGAGCCGCCGCGGTTGAGCCGTTGCGGATCGACCGGCGGCACGGGTCCGCTCGCCGCGCCGAACAAGGCCAGCATGCCGCGCACGCGCAGTGCGTCGAGGCCGGCGTCGAAGGTCGCCTTGCCGACACCGTCGTAGACCGCCGCCACCCCGATCCCGTCGGTCAGCTCGCGTACCCGCCGGGCCAGGTCGTCGCCGTACCGCAGCACCTCGGCGGCGCCCGCCTCGCGCGACAGCCGCTCCTTCTCGTCGGTGGACACGGTCGTGATCACCCGCACGCCGCGCGCGGTGGCCAACTGGGTCAGCAGCAGGCCCACGCCGCCCGCGCCGGCGTGCACGAGGATCGTCTCGCCCGGTTCCGGCTTGTAGATCGTCTCGATCAGGTAGTGCGCGGTCATGCCCTGCAGCAGTGCCGATGCGGCGACGGCGGCGTCGACACCCGCCGGTACCGGCACGGCCACGTCGGCCGGGACCACCACCTGCTCGGCGTAACTGCCGGGCGCGGACGCCCAGGCCACCCGGTCGCCGACGGCGAAGTCGGTCACCTCCGGCCCGAGGGCGGCGACCACGCCGGTGCCCTCGGCGCCCGGAATGTAGGGCACCTCCTGCGGATACGTGCCGGTGCGGATGTAGGTATTGATGAAGTTGACGCCGATCGCGTCGGTGTTCACCAGCAGCTGTCCGGGTCCGGCCGCGGGCGCCGGAACCTCGACCGGCCGCAGGACCTCGGGGCCACCATGCTCGGAAACCTGAATGGCGCGCATACGAGCCGAACCTACCGGACGGTAAACTCGGCCGCATGAGCGAGACCGCCACTGCCACGACACTGTCGCCCTCCGTCGTCGACTCGGTGAAGGAGTTCGTCGCCGACCACGGCGGTTCGGCCACGGCCGTGCTGCAACCCATCGGCCGCGTCGGCGTCCGGATCACCCTGGTGGGTTCCGACGGTGTGCTCGGCGACCGCGTCGTCGACACTCTCGCCGCCGCGAAATCGCTGGTGGAAGCGGTGGATGGGCTGAGCGAGACCGAGCACTGGGACCGCGAGCTGACCTCGGTCGTCACCCCGGCGCGCGGGCATTGGGCGCGGATGGCCGGTTGGGTGGCCCGCCAGTCCCGGTACCCCAAGGCCCGCAACGAGCGCTGAGCCATGCGGGTCCGACATATCGCGGCCGGGTTCGCGGCCGCCCTCACGGCTGTGCTCACGGTGGCCGTTCCGGCGGGCGCCGAGGCCCCCGCGCTGCGGGTCTGCACGACCGGTGACTATCCGCCCTATTCGGTGAGTGACGGCCGCGGCGGGTTCCGGGGCGTCGACATCGATCTGGCGCGCGGCCTCGCGGACGCGGTGCGCCGGCCGATCGAGTTCGTACCGACCACCTGGGCGTCGCTGAAGACCGACTTCCAACCGCTGAACTGTGACATCGCCGCGGGCGGCATCTCCGATTCGCCTGCGCGGCGGGCGTTCTCGGACTTCTCGATCGCCTACGGCACCGACGGCAAGGCGCCCATCACCCGCGCCGCCGACGCCGCCGCGTACGCCACCATCGAGCAGATCAACCGGCCCGAGGTGCGTGTCATCGTGAATCGCGGCGGCACCAACGAGGAATTCGCGCGGAAGAACTTCCCGGACGCGCGGCTGACCCTGTGGCCCGACAATGTCACCCTCTTCGACGAGATCGCCCAGGGCCGCGCCGACGTGTTCGTGACCGACTCGGTGGAGGGACGCTACCGGGTGCGCACCCACCCGGATCTGACTGTGCTGCACCCGGAGCGGCCGTTCGACTCCTTCGGCAAGGTCTTCCTGTTGCGTAAGAACGACCCGCTGCTGGCCGCCGAGGTCAACGCGTGGCTCGCCGCGCAGGGCGCCACCGGTGGCGTGGATCGCCTGTTCGCCGACTGGATCGGTCCCGGCGCCACCGCTTGAGC
Source organism: Nocardia sp. N2S4-5 (assembly GCF_044628355.1). NCBI lineage: Bacteria > Bacillati > Actinomycetota > Actinomycetes > Mycobacteriales > Nocardiaceae > Nocardia > Nocardia sp. N2S4-5. The sequence continues at coordinate 504,475 of NZ_JBIUPM010000001.1, forward strand.
CGCCCGTCTGCGCTGTCGGCGCGCGCGGACCATAATGGCGGCCGTGACGGACAAACAGGCGAGCCGGACGGCGGTGCTGGTGTGTCAGGCCCGGGCCGTCGGCGACGGCCGGATGGCAACGGACCGGTTCGGTGACGAGGTCGCGGCGCGGTTGCTGCGGCCCGACGAACGGGTCGTGGTCGAACGGGTGCGCTCCGGCGAGGTGCCGCGTCCCTGGCGCGACCGCATCGATTACGAGTTGGTCGCCGCCACCGCGTCGGTGCTGGTGACGCGCACCGTCTTCATCGACGAAACCGTTCGCGCGCAAGGGAATCCGCAGCTGGTGATACTCGGCGCGGGCCTGGACGGACGCGCGTGGCGGATGCCCGAACTGGCCGATGCCGACGTCTTCGAGATCGACCACCCGGCCTCGCAGCGCGAGAAACGGGCGCGGATCGGCGAACTGCCACCGGTCGCGAAATCGCTGACCTTCGTGCCGGTGGATTTCGGCCGCGACGAACTGGGAAAAGCGTTGGCGGACGCCGGTTTCCGGGACGAACCCGCGACGTGGATCTGGGAGGGCGTGCTGCCGTACCTGACTCGCGCCGCGACGGAGCGGACCCTCGACGCCGTGGCCGAGGTGTCCGCGCCCGGCAGTTGCCTGATCGCGACCTATCAGCCGTCGAATCGCCAGGCCCGGCTCGGGCGGCTGCTGTTGCGCGGGATCGGCCGTGTCGCCGGTGCCCGGGATCCGCTGCGGAACGAGCCGCACGTCTCGGCGTGGACCACGGAGCACATGCGGGAGTTGCTGGGCGCGCGGGGCTTTCGGATCGTCGCGGACGAGGACCTGCTCACCACGGCGCGGCAGCTGTCGATTCCGATCCGCCCGTCGCAGCGGTACGGGCTGGGCCGCGTGGTTATCGCCGACCTGCCGAACGCCTGAACCTAGGGGATCAGGCGCAGCAACCGCCGCCGCAGCAGCCGCCCGCGGCAGCTGCGGACGCCGGGGCCGCGCCTGCCGAACCCGTCAGCGCGATCGTGGTGAGGAGCTTCACGGTGTCGGCGTGGCCGTCCGGGCAGGGGGCGGGTGCGCTCGATTCGCTCATCGGCCGCATGACTTCGAATGTGTCGGTGCATTCCCGGCAGCGGTACGCATAGGTCGGCATGCCTGGATTATCGCCGGACGGGCCGGTGGAGACAATCGCCCCCCGGCGCCGAGAGCGCAGGGTGGGCGCGGTTGACATCGTCGTCGACCACCGCGCACCGCCCGCGCCTCGCAGGATGCGCCGCAGGGATGGCGTGCTGGGGTTCATCGTGCGAGGCAACCCCTGGCCGCGGGACCTCACCCGGTCGCGCGGCCGCTTCACAGTGTGGGGCGACCGGGCGGTTTCCGGAAGGGCACAACGCGCCAACTTCGGGACGAACGCGCCGATATCGTTGCGGCGCCGCGGGATCGGAGGCGGTCAGGAGGCGTGGGCGACCGGTGCGGCGGCGCTCACTCGCTCGCGGTTACGCAGTGCCGCCCACAGCGCCGCGGTGGCGGCGGTGCAGGCCGCGGCCCCGCCGACGTGCACGGCCACCAGCGCGGCGGGCACGTCGGTCAGATACTGGACGATGCCGACCAGGCCCTGCGCGCAGACCAGCGCGATCACCACGATCAGCCGCACGCGGATCGCCCGATCCATGCCGACCGCGGCCAGACCGCATGCCAGGCCGACCAGCAGGGCCAGGTAGGCGATGAGCAGTTCCGCGTGCAGATGCACCAGCGTCACGATCTCCACCTGCAACCGCTCGACGGTCCGGTCGACGCTCTTGTCACCGGCATGGGGACCCGCGCCCGTCACCAGCGTTCCGGCGATCAGGGTGGCGCACAACGCGATCGCGCCGAGCGCGGTGAGCAGGCGCAGCGGCCGCGGCACCTGGGCCACGTCGACGCCCTCGTCGGGTTCGCCGATCTTCGCGAACAGCAGCACGGCCAGCCACACCATCACCATCGACGCCAGCAGGTGCACAGACACCGTCCACCACAGCAGTCCGGTGCGCACGGTGATGCCGCCGATCACCGCCTGCACGACGGTGCCGCCGGGCATCAGCCAGGCGTACACGGCGACCTCGCGCCGCCGCCGCGCCCGCAGCACCGCCAGCACGACCAGCGCCGCGCACAACGTCACCGCGAAGCTCAGCAGGCGATTGGAGAATTCGACCACCTGATGCAGCACCGGCACCTCGGCATGCGCCACCGGCGTGAAACTCCCCGGAAAGCACTGCGGCCACGTCGGGCACCCCAGCCCCGACGACGTGACCCGCACGATCGCCCCGGTCACCGAGATCCCCGCCTGAGACAGAATCACCGCGAACGCGATAACCCGCTGCACCCGCAACGAGGGCAGCGGCAGCAGATCGACCAGTCGCAGAAACGCGCGAGACAGCACGCCGTCATGCTAGTCGACCCTCAACTACAGCCTGTAGTGGGTCCACCCGGACGCTGTCCGGTCCATCATGGCGGCCATGGAGAAACTGCTCGTGCTCGTGAACGGCCTGCCGGGATCGGGCAAGTCGACGCTGGGACGCGCGCTGGCCCGGACGCTGGAGGCCACGTTCCTGTCGAAGGACGCCGTCAAGGTGGCGCTGGCGGACTGCGCCGGTTCGGACGCCGGGGTCCCCGGTCTGGGCGGCATCGCCATGGACGCGGTGTGGGCGCTGGCGCGGGCCGTGCCGGGACCGGTGGTCGTGGACTCCTGGTGGTTCCGGCCGCGTGATCTCGAATTCGCCCGGGCCGGGATCGAACACACCGGAGCGGATCGTGCCGTGGAGGTCTGGTGCGCGGTCCCCGCCGACGTGGCCCGGCGCCGGTACGCGAGCAGGCGGCGGGCCACGCTGTACGAGGACGACCTGCGGCTGGCACGGGATTGGGACACCTGGGCGGCGCATGCCGAGCCGCTGGGGTTGACGCCGATCGTGCGGGTCGACACCGGTGGGCCGGTGGATTGTGCGGCGGTTGGCGGGTGGGTGCGGCGGGCGGTGGGGTGGGGTCGGGCAGACTGACGGGATGGGTTCAGGTGGAATCTTTCGTCCGACGGCGGCCGATCTGGCTGCGGCGGAAGGGAAGACGATTTCCGATCTGGTGGGACCGGATCTGCGGGTGCTGTTCTGCGGGATCAATCCCGGGTTGTGGTCGGGGGCGACGGGGCATCATTTCGCGCGGCCGGGGAACCGGTTCTGGCCCGCGCTGTTCCGGTCGGGGTTCACGCCGCGGCAGTTCCGGCCGGACGAGGAAGCGGAACTGCTCGGGCTCGGGCTGGGGATCACGAATGTCGCGCCGCGCACGACGGCGAAGGCGGATCAGTTGTCGGCGCAGGAACTGCGCGAGGGTGGCCGGGCGCTTGTCGAGCGGGTGGCGCACTACCGTCCGCGTGTCCTCGCCGTGCTCGGGCTGGGCGCCTACCGCACCGCGTTCGGCCGTCCGCGCACCGCCGTCGGCCGTCAACCCGATTCGCTCGGTGACACCGAGGTCTGGGTGCTGCCGAACCCCAGCGGGCTGAACGCCCATTACACCCTCGACGCGCTGTCGGCCGAATTCCGCAGGCTCCGTGAGGAAGTGGAGCGGATCTGCGGCGGCCCGGTCGAACGGTAGGAGCGACCGCCGTCGTACCGCAGTCAGGTCGAAACCCGAGGCAGAACACCGACTTGAACGGTGTTAAAGTTGGCGGCGCTCATGAACACTGTGATCGAAACGCGGCGCACCCGGCGGATTGCCGCCTCCTCGGCGGGCGCGGCCTTGGAAAGCTACGAGTGGTCCCTGTACGCGCTGCTGGTGACCTACTTCTCGCCGCGCTTCTTCGGCGGCGATCTGCGGCAGTCGGTGCTGTACGGATTCGGGATCTTCGCGGTCGGGTTCCTGATCCGGCCGATCGGCGCGTTCGTGCTGGGGCAACTCGCGGATCGGCGCGGGCGGCGTCCGGCGCTGGTGCTCTCGATCGGACTGGCCGGGCTGGCGACACTCGGGATGGCGCTGACGCCCGGCTGCGAAACCCTCGGCGCCGCCGCCCCGATCCTGCTACTGGTGTGGCGGCTGGTGCTGGGCTTCTCGTTCGGCGGCGAGCAGGCCGTAGCGCAGGCCTACCTGTACGAATCGGCCCCGCCGCGCCGGCGCATGCTCGGCACCAGCGTGTACTCGATCTTCTACGGCCTCGGCACGATCACCGCCAATCTGCTCGTGGCCGCGCTGGTGACCTGGGCGGGCACCGACGCGCTGCGCGACGGATATTGGCGAATCCCGTTCCTCGTCGCGGCCGTCCTGTCGCTGGTGTTCATGCTGGCCCGGCGGAACATTCCCGAGACCCTCGACGGCGACCCGCACGACGAGCCCGTCCGCTGGTCCCGGGAGTGGCGGGCGCTGATCGGTCCGGGCCTGGCCGTCGCCGGGCTCACCGCGGGCTGCCTGGCGTCCTACTACCTGTGGATCAGCACCCCGACCAGCTACGGGATCACCGTCCTGAAACTGCCTGACGCGCAAGTGCTCTGGGCCGGCGTGGTGGCTCAGCTGGCCTACATGGCGGCCGCGCCGATCTTCGGCGCGCTCGCCGACCGGATCGGCCCGCTGCGCTGGGTCGGCGGTGCGGCGCTGGTGCTGGCCGGGTTGACGCTGCCGATGCAGGTGCTGCTGAATTCCGCTACGCCCGTGACGTATTGGGCCTTGATGATCGTCGGATCGATCGGCGTCGTGTCCCTGGCCGCCACGGTGACCGGCGCGACCGCCATGATCGCCCCGGCCCGCCACCGCGTGACGGTGATGGCCCTGCCCTACAGCATCACCAGCGCCCTCTTCGGCGGCACCACACCCGCGCTGAAGCAGAAGTTCGCGGCGCACCCGGCGTTGTTCTCCGTCTATATCGCCGCGCTGCTGCTCGTCACGGTGGTCACGGCGCTGGCGTCCCGGCCGCTGCTGGGCGGCGGGCCCCGCGGGGCGAGCGCGGTCCCCGCCGCCTGACGGAGCGGGGTTCCCGTTGTCCGCCAAGGGTTTACCCGCCGGTTTCGGTCCAGGTGACCGGCAGTTCGTGGACGCCGTAGATGTTCATATCGGTGCGCAGCGGCACCTCGGCGGCGTCGACGGCGAGCCGGAGCGTCGGGAAGCGCCGGATCAGCCCCGCGAACCCGGCGCGCATCTCGATACGGGCCAGCTGCTGCCCGAGACACTGGTGGACGCCGTGGCCGAACGACACGTGCCCCCGTGCCGTGCGGTGGATGTCCAGGGCGTCCGCGTCGTCGAAGCGCCGCGGATCGCGGTTGGCCGCCAGCAGCGAGACGACGACGGTCGACCCCTTGCCGATCGTCTCCCCGCACAGTTCGATGTCCTCGGTGGCGTAGCGATAGAAGATGTCGGCGACCGACAGATAGCGCATGAGCTCCTCCACGGCGCCCGGCACCAGCTCCGGATCCGCGCGCAGCTCCGCCAGCTGCTCCGGGTGCTCGAGCAGCGCGAAAGTGCCCAGCGCCAACATGTTCGCGGTGGTCTCGTGACCCGCGAGCAGCAGCAGGAACGAGATCCCGGTCAGTTCCTCGACGCTGAGGTCCTCGTCGCGCGCCAGATCCGACAGCAGGTCGTCGCCGGGTTCGGCGCGCTTGCCCATGACGAGTCCGGCCAGGTAACTGGTCATCGCGCCGTACGCGGCCATCTTCTCCTCCAGCGGCTGATCCTTGACCAGGAACTTGGCGGAGTTGGCCTGGAAGGTCTCCCGATCGGCGTAGGGGACGCCGAGCATTTCGCAGATCACCAGCGAGGGCAGCGGCAGCGCGAACTCCCGGACCAGGTCGACCGGCGGCGTCAGCAGTGCCATGGCCTCCAGTTGCCGCTCGGCAACCTCGACGATGTGCTCCTCGAGCTGCTTCATGCGCCGGACGGTGAACGCGCCGGTGAGCTTGCGCCGCAACCTGGTGTGGTCCGGCGGATCCATCGCGATGAACAGGCCCGGGATCACCGGCGACGGTTCGGTGGCGGCGGGCATGCCGGGCGTCTCGTACGGCACGTGCACGATGCCGATGTCCTGACGGGAGCTGAACCTGGTGTCGGCCATCAGCTTTCGGACCGCCTCGTAACCGGTGACGAGCCAGCCCTCGTGGCCGTCGGGAAAGACCAGCGGGCTGACGGGACGTGTCTCGCGCAGCCGGGTGATCGCGCTGGGCGGGTCGAAGGGCCCGGCGTCGCGGTCCATGGGGAGGCCGTGCGGGACGGTAGCGGTCTGGCTCATCTGATTCTCCTGATGCGGTAGTCGGCCCTGCGGCCGGAAATTGATCTAGTCGACGGTGATCGCGCCGGACGGGCACATCTGGGCGGCCTCGCGGACGTCCGCGCGGCGCTCGGGTGCGGAGTCCAGCAGCACCACCAGCCCGTCGTCGTCCTGGTCGAACACCGCGGACGCGGTCAGGACGCACATGCCCGCGCCGATGCAGCGCTGCCGGTCCACCCTGATTTCCATCGGTTGCTCCTTCATGCGGTGTCGGCCCTGGTGATCAGTGCTGCGCGGGGGTGGCGTGCCGGATGATGACGTTGCCGTAGGAGTTGCGCGCGAACACCTGCACGGTGTCCGCGTTCCCCGCCGAACCGGCGACCGGTCGCATCGAGTTCTGCACGGTGCCGTGCTGGGCGTTGGTCTCGAGCCGCACCGCGCTGTCCGGATGGATGCCGACCTCCAGGTCGCCCATGGACGTCTCCAGCCGCAGCACGCCGCGCGACGCTTCGCCGATGCGGATGTCGCCCTTGGCCGCCTTGGCCGTCACCGCCTCGCGCGGTCGCTCGACCTCGATGTCACCGGCGGCGATCTCCAGTTCGCACGGGCCGAGGTCGCCCGCGCCCACCAACCGGCCCACACCGGCGGTGGCTCGCAGCCGGGAACCGGCCGGTACCTCGATGGTCACCTCGACCGAGGGGTTGCCGCCGAACGGCGTGTAGGTACGCCACTCCTTCGCCGATTTCACCGTCAGGGTCCCGTCGGTGAAGGCGATCCGGGTCTGCTCGGCGGCGCGTACATCACTCTTCTTGGACGCGTCGGCGGGCCGTACCTCGACGACGGTGTCGCTGCGGTCCGAGGCGACGACCTCGACCCGTCCGGAGAGGATGTCGACGGTGACGGCGATCGGTTCGGGGGTCGGGAAAGCGGGCATCGCGGTGCTCCTTCATCGTGTGGATTCGTTCTCGCGTCACTACTGTCGCGAGCCCGCCTGACATCGACCTGACGCCGCCCTGACACGCTCCCCGGCGCGGTGTCGGCCCTGGATGGGCGGGGCGGCCCGCCGGCCCGGCGCGCGCCCACGGCAGAATGGCCGGGTGCAGATCGGGATCCTTGGGCCGCTCGAAATCCGAGTGAACGACGGCGGATTGATCGAGATACCGGGTACCCGGTTGCGGGCGTTGCTGATCGCCCTCGCGCTCGAACCCGGCCGTGCCGTGTCGAAATCGGCGCTGGTCGATTGGATCTGGGGCGAGCAGCCGCCCTCCGACGCCGCGAATGCGTTGCAGGCGTTGGTATCCCGGCTGCGCCGGGTACTGCCGGACGGTTCGCTGGAGGCGCAGCCGGGCGGCTACCGGCTGGCGGTGGAGCCCCGCGCCGTCGACGCGATGCGCTTCGAACGGCTCGTGGAACAGGCTCGCGGCGGCGACGACCGCCGGCAGGCCGAACTGCTGGGCGAGGCCCTCGAACTGTGGCGCGGCGCGCCGATGCAGGACGTCGGCGTCCAGGACAGCGAGGCGTTCGAGGCGGTGATCACCCGGCTCGAGGCGCTGCGCCTGGCCGCCACGGAGGATCGGTACGAAGCGGAGATCCGCCTCGGCCGCGGCCCGGAGCTGATCGGCGAGCTGACCGAGGTCGCCGCCCGGCACCCCGTGCGGGAACGACTCGCCGCCGTGCTCATGCGGGCACTCGCCGCCGCGGGCCGCGGTCCCGAGGCGCTGACCGTGTACCAGCGCACCCGCGAGGCACTCGCCGACACACTGGGCGTGGACCCCTCACCCGAGCTGTCCGATCTGCACGTCGCGCTGCTGCGTGGCGAGGTGGGCGCGCAGGAGCACGAACGCCGGACCAACCTGCGCGGCGAACTGACCGAATTCGTCGGCAAGCACGCCGATATCGCCGCCGTGCGCGCACTGCTCGCCGATCATCGGCTCATCACGCTGACCGGGCCCGGCGGGTCCGGCAAGACCCGGCTCGCGCAGGAGACCGCGCGGACGCTGCTCGACGATCTGCCCGACGGGGCCTGGCTGGCCGAACTGGCGTCGGTCGGCACGGGCGGCGACGTGGCGCAGTCCGCGCTCGCGGCCATCGGCCTGCGCGACGCGCTGCTCGGCGGCCCGCCGAACGCCGAACCGATGGACCGGCTCGTCGCGGCGATCCGCGACCGCGAAACACTGCTGATCCTGGACAACTGCGAACACGTGATCGACGCCGCCGCGGCCTTCGCTCACCGGGTGCTAGGGGAGTGCCCGCGGCTGCGGATCCTGGCCACCAGCCGCGAGCCGCTCGGCATCACGGGCGAGGCGATCTGGCGGGTCGAGCCGCTGGCGCTGCCCGCGGTGGACGCGGACCCCGGGCAGATCGAGTCCTCCCCGGCCGTGCGGCTGCTGCGCGACCGGGCCGGCGCCGTCCGCACGGATCTCACCGACGATTCCCGCACCCTGGCGACGATGGCGCGGGTGTGCCGCGCGCTCGACGGAATCCCGCTGGCGATCGAACTGGCCGCGGCCCGCCTGCGCACCATGTCCCTCGACCAGCTCGCCCATCGCCTCGACGACCGGTTCCGCCTGCTCACCGGCGGCAGCCGCACCGCAATGCCACAGCACCGCACGCTGCGCGCGGTGGTCGACTGGAGCTGGGAGTTGCTCACCGACGCCGAACGGATGGTGCTGCGCCGGCTCTCGGTCTTCGCGGGCGGCGCGAGTCTGGAAGCGGCCGAACAGGTTTGCGCGAGCACGCCGGAGGAGCCCGGCGGCGCGACCACGACGGTCGAGTCGTGGGAGATACTCGAGCTGCTGACCGCGCTGACCGAGAAATCGCTGCTGCGCGCCGAGGAGGCCGACGGGCCGCGCTATCGGATGCTCGACACGATCAGGCAGTACGCCCGCGACCGGCTCGCCGAGTCGGGCGAGGCGGACCTGGCCCGGCGCGCGCACCTGGCGTACTTCACCGGGTTGGCGAACACCGCGGATCCGCACCTGCGCCGCGCCGAACAGCTGGAGTGGCTCGCCACGCTCGCGGCCGACCACGACAACATCACCGTCGCGATGCGCGAGGCGCTCGCCGCCGCCGACACCGCCGGGGCGATGCGGCTCGCCGCGGCCGCGGGCTGGTACTGGTGGCTCGGCGGCCACAAGGCCGAGGGCCTGGAGTTGGTCACCGCTACCGCCGAAATGCCCGGCGAGGTCGAGGACGAGACCCGGGCCATGGTGTACGGGCTGGTCGTGCACTTCGTGAGTTCCGGCCGCAACGACGCACAGCAACTGGAGGATTGGATCCACCAGGCGTACCGGTTCGGCCGGAACGTGCGGGCCCGGCACCCGCTGCTGGGTTTCGTGGACGCCCTGGAACGCATGCTCGAGGGCCCGGACGCGCTGCTGACCGCGTTCGAACCGCTGCTCACCGACGACGACCCGTGGGTCCGCGCGCTCGCCCGGCTGCAGATGGGCAAGACGCGGATCATGCTCGGACAGGACGGGCAGGATGCCGACGCCTACCTCGAGACGTCGCTGGCCGAGTTCCGTGCCCTGGGCGAGCGCTGGGGGACCTCGTTCGCGCTGACCGAACTGGCGAACCGGATGGCCGTGCGCGGCGAATTCACCGGCGCCTGCGCGCTTTTCGACGAGGCGATCGCGGTGGTCACCGAGGTCGGCGCGATCGAGGACGTGGCCGGGATGCGGTCGCGGCAGGCCCAGCTGTACTGGCTGTCGGGCGAGGTGGAGGCGAGCGCGGCCGCCATGACCGAGGCACAGCGCCACGCGGATCAGTCCGCCTGGCCCAGCGCACTGGCCGAACTCGCCTTGGCGCGAGCGGAACTGGCCCGCTGGCGCGACGACGGCGCGGCGGCCCGCCGGCAGCTCGAGGTCGCGACGACCCTGCTCGGCGCCGACGCGGAACAGCCGAACGCCGGCGCGGTGATCCACGACCTACTCGGTTACCTCGCCACGGATCTCGACACGGCCCGCGCGGAGCGGGCCGCGGCCTTCCGGGCGGCCGCCGCCGCGGGCCATGCGCCCCTCGTCGCGCAGATTCTCGTCGGCGTCGCGGACCTGGCGCTGCGCGGCGAACAGGACGAGCAGGCCGCCCGGCTGCTCGCGGCGAGCGACGCGGTGCGCGGACTGCCCGACCGATCCCAGCCGGACGCGGCCCGCATCGAGCGGACAGCACGAGGCCGCCTCGGTGACGCGCGGTTCACCGAGGCGGCGGAAGAGGGTGCGAAGGCGGACTGGCGGGAGCTCGTCGCGGCTACGCTCGCTTGCTGAACGTGGCGCGCGACCACAGGTAGCCGACCACGGCGAAGCCGACGCACCAGGCGAGCGCGGCCGCGGTGTAGCCGCCGGACGGGTTCCCGGTGAGAAACCCGCGCAGCGACTCGATGATCGGGGTGAAGGGCTGATACTGCGCGAACTGCCGCACGCCCTGCCCCATCTTGTCGGCCGGGACGATCGCGCTGCTCACGAAGGGCAGCATGATCAGCGGCACCACGCTCATGCCCGCGGACTCCGGCGTCTTCGCGGCCATGCCCAGCGCGACCGTCAGCCAGGACGCCGCGAACGAGGTCGCCAGCATGACCCCGACCGCGCCGAGCCATTCGACGGCCGTCGCCGGCGACCGGAAGCCGAGGGCGAACGCCACCCCGACGACCGCCGCGATGGCGACCACATTGGTCACCATGGTGGCCACCACGTGCCCGGTCAGGACGGCGCCACGGGAGACATCCATGACCTTGAAGCGGTTGATGACGCCCTTGGCCATATCGGAACTCACCGCGACCGCGGTGCCCGACAACCCGTAGCTGATCGCCAGCAGAATCAATCCCGGTGTCGCGTAGACGATGTAGTCACCGCCGACGTCGAACGCGCTGCCGAACACGTAGACGAAGATCAGCATCATCACGACCGGCATCAGCGCCGCGTTGAAGATCGTGACCGGGGTGCGGACGGTGTGTGTGAAGTTGCGCCGCAACATGATCGACGAGTCGGCCAGCGGTGCGTAGAGGGTGCTCATTGTGCGGTGTCCTTCGTGGTGGCGTGTCCGGTCAGAGAAAGGAAAACGTCGTCGAGGTCGGGGGTGTGGACCGAGACCTCCTCGGCCTCGAGCGAGTGCTCGTCGAGCCGATTCAGCAACTGGTGCAACGACTTCGAGCCGCCGTCGCCCGGCACCCGCAGGGCCAGGGCGTCGTCGTCGCGGGTGGCGCCGGGCACGATCCGCGCCGCCGTCGCCAAGTCCGCGGCGTGGGTGAAACGCAGCCGGATGTGGCTGCCGGGGACCCGGCGCTTGAGTTCGTCGGCGGTGCCTTCGGCGACGATGCGGCCCTGGTCGAGCACCGCGATCCGGTCGGCGAGCTGATCGGCTTCCTCGAGGTACTGGGTGGTGAGGAAGATCGTCACACCGTCGGTGGTCAGGTCCCGCACGATCTCCCACATGGTGCGGCGGCTGCGCGGGTCCAGCCCGGTCGTGGGCTCGTCCAGGAAGACGATTTGCGGGCGGGTGACCAGTGTCATCGCCAGGTCCAGCTTGCGGCGCATGCCGCCGGAATAGGTCGCCGCCCGCTTGCCCGCCGCGGCCGCCAGGTCGAACCGATCCAGCAACTCGGTGATCACCCGCTTGCTCTCGGCGCCCCGCAACCGATGCAGATCGGCCATCAGCCGCAGGTTTTCCTCCCCGGTCAAAAGGTCGTCCACCGCCGCGAATTGGCCGGTGACGCCGATCGAGGCGCGCACCGCCTTGGTCTCGGTGGCGATGTCGTGCCCGGCGACCCGCGCCGTGCCGCCGTCGGCCTTCAGCAGGGTGGTCAGGACGTTCACCGTCGTCGTCTTGCCCGCCCCGTTCGGGCCGAGCAGCGAGAAGATCGTGCCGGTGGCGATGGTCAAATCAATGCCGTCGAGAACCGTCTTGTCCCCGTAGGCTTTCCGCAACCCGGAGGCCGCGATCGCTGAGCTGTTCATGCCGGTAACCGTCGCGCTCGCGCCTGATACCGGCCTGACACCGGGCTGATATGCCCGCTGACACGGAATCAGCCCTGATCACAGGGCATTCGCGGAGCTATTCGAACCGGAACCAGCGCGCCGCCAGGAACCCGGTGACCAGACCCCACACCGCCAGCACGGCCAGCCCGTACCAGTCGACGCTCAGGCGCATGGCCTGTTCGAGGGCCTCGGCAAGGGCGCCCGAGGGAATCAGCCGGGCCAGCAGGCTGAGCCAGTCCGGGACGTCGTCGGCGGCGAACACCAGGCTCGAGGTGCCGAGCATGACGAACCACAGGATGTTCGCCAGCGCCAGCACGACCTCGGCCTTCAGCGTGCCGCCCAGCAGCAGGCCCATGGCCGCGAAGGTCGCCGTGCCGAGCGCGATCACCAGCGCGCCGAACGCCAGCCCGTCCGGCCCCGGGCGCCAGCCCAGCGCGATCCCGATGAGCCCCAGCAGAATCGACTGCAACACCACCACGATCAGCACCGCGGCGCACTTGCCGCCGACGATGCCCCAGCGCGGTAACGCGGTGGCGCCCAGCCGTTTCAGCGCCCCATAGCGCCGGTCGAACCCGACGGCGATGGCCTGGCCGGTGAACCCGGTGGACATGATCGCCACCATCATCACTGCCGGCACCACCCGTTCGATCCGGTCGTCGCCGAGACTGCCCAGCGGCAGCAGCGTCAACCCGATCAGCAGCGCGAGGGGGATGAACATGGTCAGCAGCAGCTGTTCCCCGTTGCGCAGCAACAGGATCAGCTCCATGCGGGTCTGCGCGACCAGCATCGCCGCGCGGGCGGCGGGCCGGGGCGCGGGGGTGAAGGTGCCGGGGGCGAAGCGGTGGGTGGCGTCGGGGGAGGTCATCAGCCGCGCAGCTCCCGTCCGGTCAGATCGAGGAACACGTCCTCGAGCCGCCGCTGATCGATGCGGATATCGGTGGGCAGTACGTCGATTCGCGCGCACCAGGCCGTCACGGTGGCCAGCACCTGCGGCGTGATGTCGCCGCGCAGCAGATACGCCCCGGGCGTGGTCTCGCACGGCGAGAAACCTTCCGGCAGCGCGCATTTCAGCAGTCGCAGGTCGAGTTTCGGGGGAGCGGTGAAGCGCAGCTGGCCCTCGGCGCCGGTGGAGGTGACCTCGGCCGGCGTCCCCTGGGCGACGATGCGCCCGTGGTCGATGATGACCAGCCGGTCGGCGAGCTGCTCGGCCTCGTCCATCATGTGCGTGGTGAGCAGGAGGCCGACCCCGTCGCGGCGCAGCGCGTCGATCAGGTCCCACACCAGGTGCCGGGCCTGCGCGTCCATCCCGGCGGTCGGTTCGTCGAGGAACACCATCTCCGGACGGCCCACCAGCGCGCAGGCGAGCGCCAGCCGCTGCTGCTGCCCGCCGGACAACCGCCGGTAGGGCGTGCGGCGCGCGTCCTGCAGACCGAGCGTGCGCAGCAGCCATTCCGGGTCCAGCGGATCGGCCGAGTAGGCGGCGACCAGATCGAGCATCTCCCCGGCCCGCGACCCCGGATAGGCCCCGCCGCCCTGCAGCATCACCCCGATCCGCGGGCGCAGCCGGTCGGAATCCGCGATCGGGTCCAGCCCCAGCACCCGCACCGATCCGGCGTCGGGCGCGGTGAACCCCTCGCACATCTCCACGGTGGTGGTCTTGCCCGCGCCGTTGGGGCCCAGCAGCGCCAGCACCTCGCCGCGGCGCACCTCGAAACCGATCCCGTCGACGGCGGTGACATCGCCGAAGCGTTTCACGACGCCGTCGATACAGACGGCCGGTGGCGAGGCAGCACTCACGAAGACACACCGTATGCCGCGGGCCGCTGTGACCGAGCAGACACCCCCGGCCGGTTCCGCCACGGCAGCAGGTTCCGGGTGAACACGATGAAGCCCACGCCGACGATCACGACGGCGACAGCGGCCTCGATGATCTGGAACACCCCGAAGTCCGCGCCGCGCGGCATCAGCATCACGCTCACCACCGCCGAGAACACCACCGCGGGCACCCGGAACGCCGGGGTGGTGGCCCACGCCGCCAGCGGCACGATGGCCCACAGCAGGTACCACGGCTGCACCACGGGGAACAGCAGCACGATGGCGGCGAGCGAGACGCCCATGGCGCCCACCGCTTGCAGCCGCCCGGTCCAGGTCGCGATCAGCATGCGCAGCGTGAGGAACGCCGCGACCGCGCCCGCGATCGGACGGGTGATGCTCAGCAGCGCGGTGGTGTGATCGCCCAGTCCCAGCAGCACGCCGCCGAATCCGGTGACGATGCCGATCGCGGTCGGCAGCGACATCCAACTGCGCACGGCGCTGGCGGTATTGAGGGTGTGCGTCCACCCGAATCCGAGTCCGCTGGCCCAGCTCACGAACAGCGTCGTGACCACCACGACCCCGGCGAGCACCAGCGCCGCGGTGAGCAGCGGCCGCAGCCCGCGTCCCCAGCGCCGCGCGAGCGCCATGCCGACGAACCCCAGCGCGATGATCGAGGTGAACTTGACCGACGACGACAGCGTGATCACCACCGCCCCGAAAATCAGCAGCGACCAGGCCCGCCGGTCGAAGGGCGTGCCGATAGCCTCCGTGCCGTTGGTGGGCGGCGGGTCGGTGGGCGAGCCCACCCAGCGTTCCCCGGAGATCGCCCGCAGGCAGAACTCCATGCCCGCGAGCATCAGCCCCAGCATCAGCGCGTCGTTGTGCACGCCGCCGACCAGGTGGAACAGCACCAGCGGATTGGCCGCCCCCAACCACAGCGCGCTCACCGGCGCCACCCCGCACCGCCGCGACAGCCGCGGCAGCGCCCACACGATTAGCGCCACGCCGGCCAGCGCCAGCAGCCGGTGCGCCCACACGCCCAGAATGATGTTGTCCCCGGTCAGCTCCGCGATTCCGCGGCCCATCCAGAGGAACAGCGGCCCGTAGGGCGCGGGGGTGTCGCGCCAGATGTTGGGGACGTTGTAGGTCAGCACGTTGTGCAGCCCGAGCCCGGTGGCCGGGCCGACCTCGTACGGGTCCAGCCCGCGCGCGGCGATCTCGCTCTGTGCCAGGTAGGAGTACACGTCGTTGGAGAACAGCGGCGGCGCCACCGACATCGGGATGATCCAGAGCAGCAGCGTCCGGTCCAGCTGCGAGCGGCTGAGCCGGTGCACGGGCGCCCCGCCGAACCCGCCGACGGCGAACCGGCCCAGCAGCAGCCACGCCATCACCACCAGCACCGTGCCGATCATGCACAGCGCCAGCGACGACGTCTGCCAGCGCGCGAACACCCCGATCACCCGCACGCCCGACACCGGGTTCTGCACCACCGGCTGCGCGGCCACGCCGAGCGCGCTGATCGCCATCAGCACCGACCCCGTGGCCCCCAGCAGCCGAATCCGCTTGAACTGCACCGTCTCCCGGGGATCCAGCCCCGGCACCTCGGACTCGGCCGTGTGCAGGACGGCGATGGTGTGATCGGCGGCGGGCACGTCCAGGCCCAGCGCCCGGCGCCCCACGTCGATTGTTCTGCGCCGCGCGCCCTCGAGTACCGCCACGGACCAAGAGCCTAGTTCGCGCACGGTCCGGTCACGACATGCGACTGTTTCGTAATTCGGCGGGGCCACCCGGCACGCGTGTGGGCTTCGTCGCAATCCCGGAACGTACCCGGCGGCCCGATTCCTGTCGCGAACATTCGGAGACCGGTCGTCGGTATCTATCGGTGTCGTAAAACCATGCGACACCAGGACTTTCGCTCCACGATCGGCCGCCGCCGGGCCGCCGCGGGCCCGTGGCTCACCCGTCGGCAACCGCGCGGGCAATGCGGTTCCGGACCGGCTGGTCAGGTCACCCTTACTAGAATGCGGGAAGGAATTCCGTCACACTGATGTTGTGAAAACCGTGGGTTTGCGGACTGAGACAGGCACCGGGCGTCGCGAAGGCGCCCGGAACCCTGTCGCGCCCGCGGCGCCCGTGGGCGAGGGGCATACCCGGGAGGCCGTGATCCAGCTGCTGCTGGAGCAGGGCCCGATCACGGCGACGGCCATCGGCAAGCGGCTGGGCCTGAGCCCGGCGGGGGTCCGGCGCCATCTCGACGCACTGATCGAATCCGGCGAGGCCCGCGCCACCCGCTCGGCGCCCTGGCAGCAGCAGGGCCGTGGCCGTCCCGCCAAGCAGTACCAGCTCACCGCGACGGGCCGGGGCCGGCTCGGCCACGCCTACGACGATCTCGCCGGTGCGGCCATGCGCCAGCTGCGCGAGCTGGGCGGCGACTCCGCGATCGGCGAATTCGCCCGCAAGCGGGTGGCGACGATCGTCGCGGGGATCGACAAACTCGCCCGCCACACCCCCGAATCCACCGCCGCGAAGGCCGAGGAGATCGCCGAGGCGTTCTCGGAGGCCGGTTTCGCGGCCTCCACCCGGAAGGTCGGTGCGGGCGTCCAGATCTGCCAGCACCACTGCCCGGTCTCGCACGTGGCCGAGGAGTTCCCCGAACTGTGCGCCGCCGAGCTGGAGGCGTTCCGTGAGCTGCTGGGCACCCACGTCCAGCGGCTGGCCACCATCGCCAACGGCGACTGCGCCTGCACCACGCACGTACCGCTGTTCGTGCTGCCCAACGCCGCCACTCCCGACCCAGCCATCCCGAACGCCCGACAGACCGCTGCACAGCCCGCAGCGGCGAACACGAACGACTCCGGAAGGAGTGCCGAATGACGACCACCGCCGCCGCAGGCCGCGAATCTGGCACAGTCCAGGCGCCGCCTCTCACCCAGGAGGAGACCATTGCCTCGCTGGGTAACTACGGCTACGGCTGGGCCGACTCGGATGCCGCAGGTGCCGTCGCCAAGCGCGGCCTGTCCGAAGAGGTCGTGCGCGACATCTCGGCCAAGAAGAGCGAGCCCGACTGGATGCTCGACGTCCGCCTGAAGGCGCTGCGAATCTTCGACCGCAAGCCGATGCCGACCTGGGGCTCCAACCTCGAGGGCATCGACTTCGACAACATCAAGTACTTCGTGCGTTCGACGGAGAAGCAGGCGGCCTCCTGGGAGGAGCTGCCCGAGGACATCAAGAACACCTACGACAGGCTGGGAATCCCGGAGGCGGAGAAGCAGCGGCTGATCGCCGGTGTGGCCGCGCAGTACGAGTCCGAGGTGGTCTACCACCAGATCCGCGAGGACCTGGAGTCGCAGGGCGTCATCTTCCTCGACACCGACACCGGCCTCAAGGAGCACCCGGAACTGTTCCGGGAATACTTCGGCTCGGTCATCCCGGCCGGTGACAACAAGTTCTCCGCGCTGAACACGTCCGTGTGGTCGGGCGGCTCGTTCATCTACGTGCCCCCGGGCGTGCACGTCGACATCCCGCTGCAGGCCTACTTCCGGATCAACACCGAGAACATGGGCCAGTTCGAGCGCACCCTGATCATCGTCGACGAGGGCGCCTACGTGCACTACGTCGAGGGCTGCACCGCGCCGATCTACAAGTCCGACTCGCTGCACTCCGCGGTCGTGGAGATCGTGGTGAAGAAGGGCGGACGCTGCCGCTACACCACCATCCAGAACTGGTCGAACAACGTCTACAACCTGGTCACCAAGCGGGCCAAGGCGGAGGCGGGCGCGACCATGGAGTGGGTCGACGGCAACATCGGCTCCAAGGTCACCATGAAGTACCCGGCGGTCTGGATGACCGGCGAGTACGCCAAGGGTGAGGTGCTGTCGGTGGCGTTCGCGGGCGAGGGCCAGCACCAGGACACCGGCGCGAAGATGCTGCACCTGGCGCCGCACACCTCCTCCAACATCGTGTCGAAGTCGGTGGCGCGCGGCGGCGGGCGGGCCTCGTATCGCGGCCTGGTTCAGGTCAACAAGGGCGCGTACGGCTCGAGTTCGTCGGTGAAGTGCGACGCGCTGCTGGTCGACACGATCAGCCGCTCCGACACCTACCCCTACGTCGACATCCGCGAGGACGACGTCACGATGGGCCACGAGGCGACGGTCTCCAAGGTGTCCGCGGACCAGTTGTTCTACCTGATGAGCCGCGGCCTCACCGAGGACGAGGCGATGGCGATGGTGGTGCGCGGCTTCGTCGAGCCGATCGCCAAGGAACTCCCGATGGAGTACGCGCTGGAACTCAACCGCCTGATCGAACTGCAGATGGAAGGAGCGGTCGGCTGATGCCGGTCGAGAACGTGGCCGAGGCCCTAGAGGGCGCTGCGGCTCGCACCCCCGCGATCAACAAGGGGGAGGTGTTCGCGTCGTTCGACGTGAACGCCTTCGAGGTGCCCTCCGCCAAGGACGAGGCGTGGCGGTTCACCCCGCTGCGCCGGCTGCGCGGCCTGCACGACGGCACCGCGGAGGCCGACGGCCGCGCCGTGGTCGAGGTGCGCCCGGTCGCGGGCGTCACGGTGGAGACGGTCGGCCGCGACGACGCCCGCCTCGGCGAGGCCGGTGTCCCGTCCGATCGCGTCGCCGCGCAGGCCTACTCCGGCTTCGAGCAGGCCACCATCGTGTCGGTCGGCAGGGAAACCGAAGTGGCCGAACCGATTTCGGTGACGGTCACCGGTCCCGGCGTGGACCGGACCGCGTACGGCCACGTGCAGATCCGGCTGGACGCCTTCGCCGTCGCCACCGTGGTGATCGACCAGCGCGGCAGCGGCACCTACGCCGAGAACGTGGAATTCGTGCTCGGCGACAGCGCCCGGCTGACCGTCGTGGCGGTGCAGGACTGGGCCGACGACACGGTGCACGCCACGGCGCACCACGCGCGCCTCGGCCGCGACGCCACGCTGCGCCACACCGTGGTCACCCTGGGCGGCGACCTGGTGCGGCTCACCGGCACGGTCCGCTACGCCGGTCCCGGCGGTGACGCCGAACTGCTGGGCCTGTACTTCGCCGACGCCGGCCAGCATTTCGAGCAGCGGCTGCTGGTCGATCACGCGGTGCCGAACTGCAAGTCCAACGTGATGTACAAGGGTGCGCTGCAAGGCGATCCGCGGTCGCCGAAGGGCGACGCCCGCACCGTCTGGGTGGGCGACGTGCTGATCCGCGCCGCGGCCGAGGGCACCGATACCTTCGAGGTGAACCGCAACCTGGTCCTCACCGACGGCGCCCGCGCCGACTCGGTGCCGAATCTGGAGATCGAGACCGGCGAGATCGTCGGCGCCGGGCACGCCTCGGCCACCGGCCGTTTCGACGACGAGCAGCTGTTCTATCTGCGCGCTCGCGGTATCCCGGAGGAGGCCGCCCGCCGTCTGGTGGTGCGCGGGTTCTTCCACGAGATCATCCAGAAGATCGCGGTCCCCGAGATCCGGGAGCGGCTCGAGGCGGCCGTGGAGGCCGAACTCGCCGCGATCGGCGTCTGACACCCCACTCGCACAGTCCAGAAGGAACGCAATGACCACCCTCGAAATCAAGGACCTGCACGCCGAGGTCGCCAACCCCGACGAAGCCGGGGAGCCGATCAAGATCCTCAAGGGCGTCGACCTCACCGTGAAATCCGGTGAGACGCACGCCATCATGGGCCCCAACGGCTCCGGCAAGTCGACGCTGTCCTATGCCATCGCCGGCCACCCCAAGTACACCGTCACCCAGGGCTCGATCACCCTGGACGGCGAGAACGTGCTGGAGATGTCCGTCGACGAGCGGGCGCGCGCGGGCCTGTTCCTCGCCATGCAGTACCCGGTCGAGGTGCCCGGCGTCTCGATGTCGAACTTCCTGCGCACCGCGGCCACCTCGGTGCGCGGCGAGGCGCCCAAGCTGCGGCACTGGGTCAAGGAAGTGAAGGAGTCGATGTCCGAGCTGGAGATCGATCAGGCCTTCGCCGACCGCTCGGTGAACGAGGGCTTCTCCGGCGGTGAGAAGAAGCGCCACGAGATCCTGCAGCTGGGCCTGCTCAAGCCGAAGATCGCCATCCTCGACGAGACCGACTCCGGTCTGGACGTGGACGCGCTGCGCATCGTCTCCGAGGGCGTCAATCGCTACAAGGAGCGCGAGAACGGCGGCATCCTGCTCATCACCCACTACACCCGCATCCTGCGCTACATCCAGCCGCAGTTCGTGCACGTGTTCGTGGGCGGCCGGATCGTCGCCGAGGGCGGGCCGGAACTCGCCGACGAACTGGACGCCAACGGCTACGTGCGCTTCACCTCCGCCGCGGCCGCTACCGCTGGAGCCTGATATGACCGCTACGGTTTCCGATAGCCGGGTCCCCGGGTCGCGTGCCCTCGACGTCGCGAAGATCCGGGCCGATTTCCCGATCCTCAGCCGCACCGTGCGCGACGGAAAACCCTTGGTCTACTTGGATTCCGGAGCGACCTCGCAGCGGCCGGTGGCCGTCCTCGACGCCGAACGCCGGTTCCTCACCGAGCACAATGCCGCCGTGCACCGCGGCGCCCACCAGCTCGCGGAGGAGGCGACCGACGCCTACGAGGGCGCCCGCGCCGACATCGCCCGCTTCGTCGGCGTCGGCGCGAACGAGATCGTGTTCACCAAGAACGCGACCGAATCGCTGAACCTGGTGGCATATTCCTTCGCGGACAACAGGTTTCCGTTCCATGTCGGCCCCGGCGACGAGATCGTCACCACCGAACTCGAGCACCACGCCAACCTCGTGCCCTGGCAGGAGCTGGCGCGCCGCACGGGCGCCACGCTGAAGTGGTACGGCGTCACCGACGACGGCCGCATCGATCTCGATTCGCTGGAACTGTCCCCGCGCACCAAGGTGGTGGCCTTCACCCACGCCTCGAACGTGACCGGCGCCTTCGGCCAGGTCGAGGAGCTGGTCCGCCGCGCCAAGGCCGTCGGCGCGCTGACCGTGCTGGACGCGTGCCAGTCGGTGCCGCACATGCCGGTGGACTTCCGCGCGCTGGGCGTCGACTTCGCCGCGTTCTCCGGGCACAAGATGCTCGGCCCGTCCGGCGTCGGCGTGCTGTACGGCCGCTACGAGCTGCTGGAGCAGACGCCGCCGTTCATCACCGGCGGCTCCATGATCGAGACCGTCTACATGGACCACAGCACCTACGCCCCGCCGCCGCAGCGGTTCGAGGCCGGTGTGCCGATGACCTCGCAGGTGGTCGGCCTGGGCGCGGCGGTGCGGTACCTGGAAGAACTCGGCATGGAAGCCGTTGCGGCGCACGAGCACACGCTCACCGGCGCGGCACTCGAGGCCCTGAGCGCGCTGGACGGCGTGCGAATCGTCGGTCCGGTCGAGAACGTCGAACGCGGCGGCGCGGTGTCGTTCGTGGTCGACGGCATCCACGCGCACGACGTCGGCCAGATCCTCGACGACGAGGGTGTCGCGGTGCGGGTGGGGCACTTCTGCGCGTGGCCGCTGCTGCGGCGCACGGGCGTGCCCGCCGCCGTGCGTGCCTCCTTCGCCGTCTACAACACCGTCGACGAGGTGGACGCGCTGGTCGCCGCGGTGCGGAAGGCCCAGAGCTTCTTCGGAGTTGCATAGATCATGCGCATGGAGCAGATGTACCAGGAAGTGATCCTGGACCACTACAAGCACCCGCATCACCGCGGGCTGCGCGAGCCGTTCGGCGCCGAGGTGCACCACGTCAACCCGACCTGCGGCGACGAGGTGACCTTGCGCGTCCACATCGACGGCAAAGGCGATGTCGCCGACGTCTCCTACGACGGCCAGGGCTGCTCGATCAGCCAGGCTGCCACGTCCATCCTCGCCGACCAGGTCATCGGCCTGCCGGTGCAGCAGGCATTGAAGACCGTCGACTCGTACAGCGAGATGATCTCCAGCCGCGGCACCGTCGAGGGCGACGAGGAGGTGCTCGGCGACGGCATCGCCCTGGCCGGCGTCTCGAAGTACCCGGCGCGCGTCAAATGCGCGCTGCTGGGCTGGATGGCGTTCAAGGATGCCGTGGTGCGGATAACCTCCGCAGAGCAGAACGAGCGCAACAGCTTTTCCACGAACGGGGAACGCCATGACTGATACACCCGCAGAGACTCGAGCACCCGCCGACGAGCGGCAGCTGTCCGCCGAGGAGCAGGAGCAGCTCGAGAACATCGAAGAGGCGATGCGCGACGTCGTCGACCCGGAGCTGGGCATCAATGTCGTCGACCTCGGCTTGGTCTATGGCCTGCGCCTGGAGAACGAGGTCGCGGTGCTGGATATGACGCTGACGTCGGCGGCGTGCCCGCTCACCGATGTCATCGAGGACCAGTCCCGCAACGCGCTGGTGCGCAGCGGCCTGGTGGAGGACTTGAAGATCAACTGGGTCTGGATACCGCCCTGGGGCCCGGACAAGATCACCGAGGACGGCCGGGAGCAGTTGCGGGCCCTCGGTTTCACGGTCTGACAGCGCGCCGGTGACCAGCCCGCCGCGCCGCGGCTGGGCGGTGCCGCTGTGGGGTGCGGTGGCGGCTCTACTGACCGCGCCGTTGGCCGCGGCCGTGGTGGCGTGCGTGTACCGGTTCCCGGTTCCGTTCGCCGAGTACGCCCGCGGGCCGTCGGGTGCGGCCGACGCCGCCCTGGCGAGCGTGTTCTATCTGATACTCGGCGGTGCGCTCGTGCTCGCCCTCGCGGGCGCGGTGGTCGGGATGCTCGTGCAGCGGGGGAGCGCCCGGAACCCGTGGCGGTCCGCCGCGCTGACCACGCTCGGCGCGTTCGCCGTGGCGACAGTCGCCGCGGTCGTCCTGGCGACGCTCGAATTCGTCATCGGCCCTTGGTAATCGGCGTGCGCGTCCCTCAGCCGAGGATCAGGGGAACCTTGCCCGCCAGGTCTCCCATTTCGGCTTCTTCCGCGTCGGTCGGGACGCGCCGCCCGGTACCGATCAGCAGCGCGTCGCTGTCGGACCACGTCGCGGGAAACGCTGTCCCGGCGATCTTTTCGAGAATTCGCCGGGACCGGGCGAGCGTCTCCTCCGGCGGTGCGGCGACATGCGGCAGGTGTGCGACGAGGTCGAGATGGTGCAGCGTCCATTCCAGGACGTAGGCGGCGAGGTAGTCGCCCGCGGTGATGACCTCGTCGCGGGTGCGCAGCCATAGATTCGGGTCGGCGAGTTCGGCCGCGCGCCCGGCCGCCGAGCCGACATCGTCGAGGTGGAACTGCAGCAGGCGCGGATCCTCGTAGGCGGCGGCCAGCCGGACGGTCAGGGCGTCGAGCGGCTCCTCGCCGGTCGGTTGTTTGTCGGTGACCTCCCAGTAGGTCACCGCGTCGCGCGTAGGTTCGGAATCGGCGGGTGTGACGAGCGTGATCAGCACGTCCTGAGCGTCGATGACCAAGTGGCACACCAGATCTCGCACCAGCCACCCGGTGCATCCGGACGGCTGGGTGAAATCCTCGTCCGAGAGTCCGGCCACCGCCACCCGCAACGCCGCCCAAGCACGTGAGAACAGATCCACGCCCGCAAATTAGCAGCCGCACCCGACAAATGTGACCGATATCCACGGTCACCAGCCCTCGGCATCCGCAGAGCGCCCCGTGCCGATCACATCGGGTCCGGCAGGCGCATCGCCCGGAGCCGAGCCGGATCCACGATGATCGTGATCGCGGCGATCCGGCCGCCGGTGACCGCGAACGAGATAATCGACAGCGGCGTCCCGTCCTCGCGCCAGGACACGTAACCGGGCAGGCCGTCGACCAGCACGGCCCGGTGCCGCGCCGCGGCGCCGGAGAACATCCGGGCGCCGGCCGCGACCTCGGTGGCGCCCAGGGTGACGGCCACGCCGTTCGCGGTGTGGGCGGTCAGCCGCACCTCGGGGTCGAGCACGCGCAGCAGCGCCTCGAAATCGCCCTCGGTCACGGCCGCACGGAAGGCATGGACTACTGCCCGGTGCTCGCGCCCGGCGACCGCACGGTGCTCGGTGGCCTGTACCTTCCGCCGGGCGCGGCTGGCGATCATCTTGGTGGCGTCGGCGGATTTGCCGAGGATCCGGCCGATCTCGGCGAACGGCACCGCGAACATGTCGTGCAGCACGAAGGCCAATCGCTCGCTCGGGCCGAGCGAGTCCAGCACGACGAGCAGCGCGAGCCCCACCGAATCGGCGAGCGCGGCCGCGGCCGCGGGCTCCGCGTCGTCGTCCGCGGTCACCAACTCGGAAACCTCGTCGCCATAGGCGGTCTCGGGACGCGCGCGGCGCGACCGCAGCAGGTCCAGGCTGATCCGCCCGACCACTGTCGTCAGCCAGGCGGCCGGGTTGCCGATGGTCGCGGTGTCCTGCGCCGCGAGCCGCAGCCACGCCTCCTGCACCACGTCCTCGGCGTCGGCGTGCGAGCCCAGCACGCGGTAGGCGACGGCGTGCAGCCGGTCGCGCTGGGCTTCGAACGCCTCCGCCAGCGGGTCCGCGCGGGCGGGGTCAGCCATCGGCGCGGAGTGCCCGGCGCTGTTGCCGCAGGGCGATGCGGTTGCCGTCCGGATCCACCGCCTCCGCGCGCACACCGAACGGGTAGTCCTCCGGTTCGGCCTGGGTGAACGTCACTCCGCGGCGGCGAAGCTCCTCGAAATCCCTTCGCAGATCGATCGATTCGAGCACGATCGGCCCGGGGACGCCCTCCGGCTCGAACGGCTGCCCCGCCGCCGGCCGGTGCGACCAGAGGATGATGTCGACGGGACTCCCGGCGGGCCGCACGGTCAGGAACCGTCCCTCGGGACCCGAGTGGTCGATGTGTTTCTCCAAGCCGAGCCCCTGCGTGTAGAACCGCAATGCCCGGTCCTGATCGGTGACATAGATCGTCACGAACATGATGTTCGCCAACATTCCGCTCTCCTTCGTCTCGCTCGACGACCACGAATGGATCGGTCGTCGCCGATATGACGCGAGCCGCCACGGAAAGGTAACGACTTCAGCCGAGGCTCAGTGTGGTCGCGGATTCGATGCGGGTCAGCTTCTCCGGGTTGCGGACGAAATAGAGGCCGGTGAAACGGCCGTCCTCGATCCGGAACGCCATGATCCCCTCGATCTCGCCATCGAGGCGGAAGAGGAGGGCGGGGTTGCCGTTGATCGTGGTCACCTCGGTGGTGAGCGTGGCGCCGACCTTGCGGAGGCCGGCGGCCATGAAGCGCGCCACCTTCTCCGCGCCGACGACCGGGCGCGGCGCGGCGCGTTTGACGCCGCCGCCGTCGCCCAGCAGGACGACCTCCGGCGCGAGGACGTCGAGCAGGCCCTGCGGGTCGCCGGTCTCGATGGCCCGCTGGAACGATTCCAGCGCGGCCTTGGCCTGGGCGGGCGTCGCGGTGGTGCGCGGCCGGCGGGCATCGACGTGCCCGCGGGCGCGGTGCGCGATCTGACGGACCGCCGCGGGTGTCTTGTCGACCGCCGCCGCGATGTCGTCGTAGCCCATGTCGAAGACCTCCCGGAGCACGAAGACGGCGCGCTCGGTGGGAGAGAGCGTCTCGAGGACGAGCATCAGCGCCATCGACATGCTCTCGGCGAGTTCCACGTTCTCGGCGACATCGGGAGTGGTGAGCAGCGGCTCGGGCAGCCAGGGACCGACGTAGGACTCCTTGCGGCGCTTCAGGGTTCGCAACCGGTTCAGCGATTGCCGGGTGGTGATCCGGACCAGGTAGGCGCGGGCGTCCTCGACCTGCCCGGGGTCGACCTGGCTCCACCGCAGCCAGGTCTCCTGGAGCACGTCCTCGGCGTCGGCCGCCGAGCCGAGCATCTCGTAGGCGACGGTGAACAGCAGATTGCGGTGGGCGACGAACGCCTCGGTCGCCGGGTCGGTGGCGTGGTCGGTATCCACAGCAGGTCCTCTTCCTAGCCGGCCGCCGATCGTGCGGCTCGATGCGATCGACCATAGGACACCGCGGGCCCGCCCGCCGTGACAGCCTGTGATCCGGTTCACCGCACGGCCCGGCCGTTTCGATCTTGGCAGACCGGACATCCGAGGGAGGTAGGCCCCCGCACGGAAAGGAGAACATGACCGTGGCGTTCCAGGACATCATCGCCCAGCTCCGCCAGGACATCACCACCGCGTCGGACGCCGGTGACGAGGAGACCGCCGACCGGCTGCGCAAGGAACTCGACAAGGCCTTGCACAGCGGCGGCGAGTCGGGCGAGGAGAAGTAGACCGGCTATCGCAGCTGAACCGGGAGCGTGCGGTGTCCGTTCATCACGACGCTGGGTAGGTGACCCAGCGCCGCCGGTTCGGCGGCCAGGCGCATCTCCGGGAACCTCTCGAACAGCGCCGCCAGCCCGACCGACGCCTCCATCCGGGCCAGCGGCGCGCCCAGACAGTGATGGACACCGTGCCCGAAGGCCAAGTGGCTCTTGGTCTCCCGGTCCGCGTCGAACTCGTCGGCGGTGTCCCCGTACACCCGTGGGTCGCGATTGGCGCCCGCGAACGAGGCCATGAACGCCTCGCCGCGCGCGATGCGCACACCGTCGCCGAGATCGATGTCGGCCACCGCGAATCGGAACGGCATGTGCGCGATCGGCGGTTCGTGCCGCAGCGCCTCCTCGATCACGTCGGACCATGTGATCCGCCCCGCGTCCAGGTCCGCGCGCTGGCCCGGATGGGTGAGCAGCGCGTGGATGGCGTGATCGAGCAGGTTGGTGGTCGTCTCGTGGCCCGCCGTGATGATCAGCGCCAGGGTGTCGCTGAGTTCCTGCTCGCTGAGCCGGGCGCCGTCCTCGTCGCTGGTGCTGATCAGCACGGTGGTGAGGTCGTCGCCCGGATGGTTGCGCTTGTACGCGATCAGCTCCGCCAGCGCGGTGTTGAGCTGGACGAAGTTGGCGACCGCCGCCTCCGGGCCGAGTGTGGTGTCGAGCGTCCGGTCGGCGCACACCTGCAGCGTGGCGCCGAGTTCGGCCGGTACGCCCATCAGTTCGGTGATCACCCGGATCGGCAATGGCCGGGCGAATTCCGCACGGAGATCGGCGATGTCGCCCGGCGCGGTCTCGGCCAGCCGGTCCAGCAGGTCCACGGTGATCGCCTCGATACGCGGGCGCATATCGCGAGTTCGCTTGTCGGTGAAGGCCGGAGCAACCAGCCGACGCAGCCTCCGGTGGTCGGCGCCGGAGGCGTTGAGCATGTTGCGGACCGCCACCCACGGCACCATCACCCAGTCGGGCGGCAGTTCGCCGTCGCGATACGCCGACCAGTGGTTCGGATCCTTGGACACCCGCGGATCGGTCATCAGCCCGCGCAGTACGGCCTGGTCGGTCACCGACCACACCGTGACCGCACCGGGCAGCACGACCGCCACGACCGGCCCGCGCGCCCGGATGCGCGCGGCCTCGCCCTGCACGTCCGCTCCGGTCGCGTCCAGGATCAGCGGAGTTTCGTGGTCAATCGTCATCGGGACTCCTAACGGGTGAGGATCATCGGTGCCGAGGGCGGGAACACCACCGGCAGCGCGGCCAGGGCGCGGTGGAAAGGTCCGGGCCGCCAGGACAATTCGGCCGCGGGGACGGCCGGTCGCATGTCCGGCAGTGCGTCGAGCAGCTGATCTAGCGCGCGCTGGGCGATGACCAGGGCCACCGGCTGCGCCGGGCAGGCGTGCTGGCCCGCGCCCCACGCCAGGTGCGACCGGTTGCCGGTGCGGTCGCCGCGATTGATCGCCGGGTCGTTGTTGCAGGCCGCCAGGCTGATCACCACCGGCTGATGGGCGGGCAGCCACACGTCGTCGATCAGCATCGGCTGCCGCGGATAGCTGACGCAGAAGTTCGCCAGCGGGGGATCGTTGAACAGCGTCTCGTCGACCGCGTCACGGGTGTGTAGAGTGCCGCTGATCACGCCGCCGGCGAACCGGTCGTCGGTCAGCGCCAGGCGCAGCGTGTTGAGGATGAGATTGGTGGTCGGTTCGGTGCCCGCCGCGTACAGCAGGGCCGCCTGCTGCACCATCTCCATATCGTCGAGCTGCTCGGCCGAGGCCATCAGCCGAGAGGTGAGGTCGTCGCCCGGCGCGGCGCGCTTCTGCACGATCACCTCGTACAGGGTGGCGGCGAAGATCGCGTTGCCCTCCTCGGCGCCGATGCCCTCCAGGATGGCGGCCATGCCCTGGTACGCCTTTTGCGCGGCCTCGTGCGGGAACCCCATCACCTCGCTGAGCACCCGAAAGGTCAGCGGGAGCGCGTAATCCATCCGAATGTCCGCGGTGCCCGACGCGCAGAAGCCGTTGATCAGCTCCTCCGCCGCGCGATCGACCGCCCGCTCCATCTTGTTGAGATCGACCGTGGCCAGGCAGGACAGCGCGCGCCGGTAGCGGTCGTGCTCGTCGAACGCGGTGCGCAGCGCGTTCTGCCGGTACTCGAGCATCTGCTTGACGGGGCTGTCGTCGGGCACGTTGCTCTGCCACATCCGCGGATCGGCGGGGAAGTGGAACTCGTCGTTGAGGATCTCCAGCGCGGCCCGGTAGCCGAGTACGAGGGTCGCCGGGACGCCCGGCGCCAGTTCGACCGGCACCAGCGAGCCGTACCGCTTGCGCATGTCGCGGTACGCGCCGTGCGGATCGGCGGCGAACTCCGAGCCGCTCAATGCCACGCCGGTGCTGTGGATCGAGGTGGGCGACCCGTACCCGACCGGGCACGCGCCCTGTTGCTGTGGTGACGACATCGAGTCAGTCCACCGCCTGCTCGGCCGAAACCCGTTGTGCGGGTGGGGGACTGCATGATTTCCGGCCGCGGTGCGCCGGTGTGCGAAGCGTAGGCGCGGGCCTGAACGGCACGTCAATTCTCACTGTTGGTGTCTCCTGACATGGAAGATCGTTCGCGCTGCACCCGCCGGCGGGCCGTCGTGGGTCTCGGCATCGTGATGCCCGAGCCGGTGATCGACCCGGGTCGCGGCCGCGGTCGGCCTGAAACAACCCAGCGGGGTTCGGTTTCGTCTGTGGGGCTACCGGTTTCGGCGCGCCGTGCTCACGTCCGGACCGGACAACCCGTCAGGACAACGGGATTCGCGCTGAGGCGTGATAGGGGAATCGAAAGCGGTGTGTCCGGCGGTAAATTGCTCGCGTCGCCGACGTGCACCGGTGCAGACACCTCGGCCACCATGGTCTTCGGATCCATTTCAGGTGTCCCCTCCTGAGCGGGCCTGCGTCCGCATCGCTCGACCACGGCTGAAGTGCTGCCCTTGCAGGCTAGGCCATGCGCTCCGGATTCGCCAGGCGTGCCCGCCGCATTGCGTTGTCGCACTGCCGGTTTCAGCGATGAGCGGGCAAATGTTACGGGCGCATTTCAGGACCGCAGCGGATGCGCCCGGAAGAAGTCCCATATGAGGGTGGTGGCACTGATCGAGTTCATGGAAGCACCGACGATGAGAGTGGGATACAGCGTGGCGGGCGAGCCCGGCCAGGCGTGTCCGCCACCGTCGACCGAGTACAACTCGACGTCGGCGCCCGCGGGGCATGCGTAGACGGTCAGGGTGGCATCCCGGGCTACCCGCTGTGTCGCGGGATCCGTGCCGCAGCCGTTGCGCCGCGCCCACGCGGCCGCGTTGTCCGGAATGCTCCGCGGGCCGGGGCCACCGGGCGAGCCGCTGTGGTCGTCGGGATCGACCGATCCGGTGCCGTCCGGTTTCGGCAGGAAGCGGACGTGCGCGCCCAGGCCGCCGGTATAGGCGACGATCGGGTCGGCCGTGCCGTGGAAGGCGATGACGGGGACGGCCCGGTCGGGCCGGCACCAGTCGAAGTCCTGCAGCCCGGCCACGGCGGCGATGGCCGCGACCCGACCGGAGAGCTGGCACGCGATCGAGGACGCGGTGAAGGCGCCCATCGACATTCCCGCGACGTACTCCCGGGCGCGGTCCACACACAACGTCGATTCCACGTGTGTGAGCAGGTCGGACAGATAGGCGATATCGGCGCTGCCGGGGCCGAAATCCCAGCGCGGCGCACCGGATTCCTCGAACTGCGGCGTGACCGTCACGAATCCCGCCTCGGCGCCGAGGCGGCTCAGGCCGGAGACGTCGTGCGCGATGACGGCGGGCTCCATGTAGCCGTGCAGATCGACCACCACGGGCAGCGGGCCGGTGTGGTTCGGCACGTCCAGAATGTAGCTGCCCGCTTTCCCGGCCGCCGCGAACTGCTGGAGCGATTCCCCCGGCGCCGCCGCGGCCGCGCAACCGTCGGAGGCGGCCGGTGCGGGCTCGTCCGCGTGGGCGCCGCCCACTACGCATGCGGCGCAGGCGATCAGCGCCGCGGCGGTCCCCGCGGCCCGGCGGGAAATCCGACTTCCTAGCATGAGAACATGGTTTCAGACAAGCGGGGTTCGAATATCCGAAATCCCCTAATTTGTCTCGCCTCACAATCCGCTACGGGTCTTCGGTGGCCGCGAGGACGCGGGCGGCCTCCCGCGCCGCGCCGGTATTCGGCTGCAGCGCACGCGAACCCGCCAATTTCGCGCGAATGTGCTCGGCGACGGTCGTGGGACGGTACCGGCTGCCCGCACCGACGCACGACGGCAGCGTCTCGATCACCGCGTCGATATTGCCGTCGTGGAAATACGCGGCGCTCCTGCGCCTTTCGATGGTGCCGTGCGTGATCGGCGGCCGCACCCGGTGCAGCGTCGACAGCCAGCGATCGTTGGTCCAGCGGACCATCAGATCCCCGAGATTCACCAGCAGCGCGCCGTCGGCGGGCCGCACGTCGTGCCAGCGGGAGTCGGCGCCGAGCACCTGGAGTCCGGGCGCCCGGTCGGCCCAGAGCACCGTGACGATCCCGTAGTCGGTGTGCTCGCCCATGCCGGTGAGTTCACCGTCGAGGTCGACGGTGCCGGGCGGCAGCGCGTAGTTGTTCATGCGCAACACGTCGAGGGAGTGATCGGTGAACCGGTCGAAGTAGCCCGGCGGCAGGGCGAGAGCGTCGGCGAAGATGGTGGTGAGCACCCGCGCCACCCGGGCGGCCTCCTCGAAATACGCCTGCACCCGCGAGCGGAAACGCGGAAGTTGTTGCGGCCAGAGGTTTTCCGCGTAATCCGACGTAGGCAGATCGAGATCCGGATATCGGTCGGCGGTGACCCCGACATTGAACGCCTCGAAATAGTCGTTCATCCCGTCGGCCGCCTGAACGCCCAGACTGAGGCTCAGACTTTCGCTGCGGGGCGGTGAGTATCCGCGATTGATCTCCGGCGGCGTGCGGTAATTGTTCTTGGTGTCCGGATCGAGGGCGAAGAAGGAATCGACGGCCGCCGCGAATTCCGCGATCACCGCGTCCGGGACGCCGTGGCCGCGGATCTGCATGAAACCGACGGTGCGAGCGGCGTCGTCGATCCGGCGGGCGACCGCGGCGCGTGCGGTGTCGCCGCCACCCTCTGTGTAGGGCGAGATATCGATGATCGGCACGTGAAAGGTCACGGACTGCTCCTCTCGATCGGACGACTGGCTGTCAGAATCTTGTACTCGTATGTCGGGAGGGCTCGCCCGTGTCACGGGCGTGTAAAAGCCGCGTCGGCCGGAACATTTCGAAACGGTAGCGCCCGCCGGCAGGTGGTGGACAGAACCACGCGCGGTGGAGAAAGATCCAGTCGTCAGATTGCCGTCTCGATTGGAGTGGAACTTTCTATGTCCTTGGTATCCAAGGCAGCCGTCGTGCTGGCCGGCGCGGCGGTCGCGGGCTTCGGGGTCGCCGGGCCCGCCTCGGCCGCCGGCACCCTGCACGGTGCGATCGCATTGTCCGACAGCACCGGAACGGTGGCGTCGGCGGTCAACTACGACGACCCCGGCGCCGCGGACGCCGCCGCCAACTCGCACTGCGGGGTCCGTGACTGCCGTGTCGTGCTGCACTTCACCGACGGATGCGGCGCGGTGGCGCAGGGCGTCGACCGGAAGGTGGCGGTCGGCTGGGGCCCCACCCAGGCGGAGGCGGAGAAGCAGGCCCGCGACGTGCTGGGCCCCAGTGCCCCGCCGTTCCCGGACCTGGGCAGCGCCAGCCCGCGCCCGGCGACCATCGTGCTGCACGCCTGCACCGCGAACGCCGCCTGATCGTCGC
Organism: Nocardia sp. N2S4-5; assembly: GCF_044628355.1. Classification (NCBI taxonomy): domain Bacteria; kingdom Bacillati; phylum Actinomycetota; class Actinomycetes; order Mycobacteriales; family Nocardiaceae; genus Nocardia; species Nocardia sp. N2S4-5. The sequence goes on from NZ_JBIUPM010000001.1 coordinate 536,506, forward strand.
GCCGACTCGGCCGGTCCGGACATGCTCCGGACCGGCCGTCGTCGTCCGCGGGCCGGAAAATCGGATGCGCGGCCGGGTCCGGTGTGGCTAGCGTGTCGGCATGCGAATCGTATGTGGCAAGCGAATCCAGGACGTGGACATCGGTTAAGCCGAACAGCTGATCGCCCGCCACCGGGCGGTGCGGATCGATATGGGCACCGGCGACGGCCGGGCGGTACTGGCCGCCGCGGCGGCCGACCCCGACCGGCTGGTGATCGGTATCGATGCCCACGCGGCCGGAATGGCCGAATCGTCCCGCAGGGCGGCACGCTCTCGGCAGGGTTTGCCGAACGCGGTATTCGTCGCCGCGGCCGTGGAGAACCCGCCGCCCGAACTGGACGGCGTGGCCGACGAGGTGACCGTGCTCTTTCCGTGGGGTTCGCTCCTGCGCGGCCTGCTGACGGCCGACCCGGCCGTCCTCGACGGAGTGGCCCGCTTGATGAAACCCGATGCGGCACTGGACATCCTGCTGTCGGTCGTGGAGCGCGACGGCCTGGCGGGGTTACCCGCGATCTCGGGCCCGGATGCTCTGTCTGCACTGGCGGACTCCTATGCGAGGCACGGTCTTTCGGTCACGGACATCCACCCGGCCACGCCGGACGAGGTCACGGCGTTCGGCTCCAGTTGGGGTAAACGGCTCGGTGCGGGCGCCCGCCGTCCCGCCTGGCGTATCACGGCCCGCCGCACCGGAGCTCGGGAGCGGGCCGGATGACGGGTCGGGTTGCCGTGGAGGTAATGCGGGCACGGGCTGGAGACGCTGTGGATCGAAGCGCCGCGTGGAGCGAAAATCAGTGTGTCGGAAGGCGTTCGGTGGAGCCCTCGGCGAGCGCCCGGCGCACGTTGTCGATTCCCCCGCGCACTCCGGCGCCGTAGCCGTCGTCGGCCAGCACCTCGGTGCGGGCCTCGGCGGCCGCGAGATGGCGGTGGGCGGCCTCGAAGGCGCCCAGCCGGCGATAGTTGTCGGCCAGGTTGAGGTGCAGCGACGGATAGAACCCCCGCACGCTCAACGACGCGTGGTGCTGCTGGGTGCGCTCGTCGGTGAGCGAGTCGGCGGCGTCGAGGGCGCGGACATCCCAGGTCAGGGATTCGGCGGCGTGCTCGCAGAGGTCGGCCAGATAATGCGCGAGGGTGCAGCGATGCAACGGGTCGCCGTCGGCGCCGATCGACTCCCACAGGGCCGTCAACCGCTCCCGAGCAGTAGCCGAATCACCTTGCCGCCCAAGGGTAACCGCCTCGGAGATGGCGGCCATCGTCGCATCGGTCTGTGTCATGCCGATCACCGTACGGGCAGCCACCGACAGAAATCAGCGGCGCAGCCGCCCCGTGCGGGCGAACGTGCGCTTGGTGGCGGGGGACAGGCCCGGGGTGGCGTCGGCGAGGGCGGGGTCCGGCTCGTCCGGGTTCGGGCGCACGAACAGGGTGACCGTGGTGGTGTCGGCGAAGCCGTGCCGCGTCATCATGGTCGCCGACGCCGTGTTGCCGGATTCGACATCGGTGACGATGCGCCGCGCGCCGCGCGCGAACAGCGTCGCGCAGCAGACCTCCACCAGCCGCCCGGCGATACCGCGGCCCTGCATGTCCGGCGCGACGGCGATCCACTCCAGATACGCCCAGTCGTCGCGCAACTCGAACTCCATGGAGCCGAGCACGAAACCGACCACCCGATCGGAATCCAGCGCCACCCAGCACGAGCCGTCCGGACTGTCGAGGTGCTCGGCCACCGACGTCAGCGACCACGAGGTGTACGGCTTGGCGTCGGTGTCGAACACCTCGGCCCCCAGGTCCAGCACCTCACGCAGGTGCCCGAGCCCCATCGGAACAATGGCCGTGTCCGGCACGCCGCTCAGGCGCCTTTTCGGGCCGACTGCTTGGTGGCTTTCCGCGCCGTCTTGGCGGCCGCCTTGGGCGCGGCTTTCTTGGTGGCCTTCTTCGCCGGCTTCTTCTCGGCGGCCTTATCGCCCGATTCCGACTTCGTGCCGGACCGGCGACCGGTCGCCTCGAGGCTGCGCTGCAACGCCGCCACCAGATCCACGACCTCGGCATCCATTTCCTGCGGCGCGGGCTCCTCGGGCCGGATCACCTTGTTCGACCCCGACGCGATGGCCTCGTCGAGCATCCGCTTCAGCTCGATCTGATATTCGTCGGTGTACAGATCCGGTTCGAAATCGTCGGACATGCTCTCGACCAGCGTTTCGGCCATCGAGATCTCCTGCTTGCGCGGCTCGCCCGCCCCGTCGAGCGATTCGAAATCGACCGAGCGCACCTCGTCCGGCCACAGCAGCGTCTGCAGCACCAGCACGCCGTCGCGCACGCGCAGCGCGGCCAGCCGGGTCTTCTGGCGCAGCGTGAAATGCACCAGCGCTACCCGATCGACCTGGTCCAGCGTCTTGGCCAGCAGCACATAGGCTTTCGGCGTGTTCGAGTCCGGCTCCAGGTAATAGCTCTTGTCGAACAGAATCGGATCGATCTGCTCCGACGGCACGAACTGCAACACCGGAATCTCGTGCTTCTCCGCCACCGGGAGTTTCGCGAAATCCTCATCGGTGAGCACGACCTTGTCCCCCTCCGGGGACTCGTACGCCTTATCAATATCGGCGTACTGCACCGACTCCCCACACACCGTGCACACCCGGTCGTATTTGATCCGCCCCCCATCCTTGGCATGCACCTGATGAAACCTGATGTCATGGTCCTCGGTGGCGGTATACACCTTCACCGGGACATTCACCAGGCCGAATGCAATCGACCCCTTCCAGATGGAGCGCATACGGATACTGTACTTTTGACTCCACCTCCTCCGCACGCGTTTCGTCGTGACCTGCGGTTTCAGGGTGTTGGTGGGTGTTGGTAGGTGTCGCTGGCGGCCCTGTGACGGCCTGTACACGGCTTGGGAATCGGGGTTCGGGCCTGGGATTATGCGCCTGGGACGGTTGCCGCTGGGGTATCGCTGCGACCAATCTTCGGCGTGTCGCCGGGCGTGTCGCACGTTGAGGTGGGTGCGATGATCGTGCGGGTATTTGGCTTGCGGTTGGTGGCGTGGCTGTGTGTCGATCGGTCTCTGTCTTCGTGCACTGGCGCGTGGGCAGGCATGAGTGGCCGTTAGCATCTTTGCCGGGTGATTGTGTCGGTGCTGTCGGAATATCGTCTTGCGGGCCATCGCGTCTGTTGTTCGACCATGTTGCGGTGAGGCGCGACAGTGGTGACGACGGCGGCCGATGACCGGATTGGTCGGCGTCGGAGCTGTCCGGCACGCTGTCGAGAAGCGCTTGGCGGCCAGTGGGACAGCCCAGATCCAGGAGGAGTTAGGTGAGCGTGTCTGTGTCGTAGTTGCTTGTCGAATTGATTGTTGTTTCCTGAGCGGTTTAAGGTTGTTTGTTCTTGTATTTTCACGGAAGAAGGCGGGTTGAATGGCGAAGAAGGTCATCGTCGAGTTGGTGGACGACTACGACGGTAAGTCGAAGGCGGAGGAGACGGTTCGGTTCGCGCTTGACGGTGTGGAGTACGAGATCGATCTGTCGGTGAAGAATGCCGGAAAGATGCGGGAGGTGTTCGCGCAGTGGGCCGAGCCGGCGCGGAAGGTCGGTCGTATCCCGAAGGGTAAGAGCGGCCGGGTGGTGGGTCGTTCGTCGACAGATCGTGAGCAGACCGCGGCGATCCGGGATTGGGCTCGTAGGAATGGTTACAACGTGTCGAGCCGGGGTCGTATTCAGGCGGATGTGGTGGCGGAGTACAACAAGGCCAGTTGAGATCACTTGGCGTGGCCGGTGTCCGGTTGGGTGAGGGTGCCGGCCGCCGCTAGGCGAGCCGTTGGGCGCGAAGTGTCTGTGTGACGGTGGTTCCGTGCGGTGTCGGGGGAACGGGCTGAATTGCATCCGATACAGCAATTCAGCCTCCAGAGATGCCGTTGTCGCGCCTGGTCAAGAGCTTAGCGGGTTCAGGGCGGCAACACGGCGTCCAACGACCCGCATCGATCGTCCCCACGGCAGCCGATCAACCGATCTACCTGCTGCCCGGTCGGCCGGCTACCCGACCACGCCACACCGCGGGATTCCGTAACCGGTTGCGCCAGCACGGATTGTCGGTCATCCGCACCCGCAATACCGCCATGCTGACCATCGTCAACGAACTCCCCACCGTGGTCGTCAGCGACCTGTTCGGCGTCGGCCTCACCACCGCGCACCGATGGGCCCAATACGCCCAGGCCAACTGGACCGACTACGTCGCGACCACCGCATCCCCGGCCGGGAACGCATCGGTACCAGCGCGACCGACAACCGACGCCGCCGCGGCGGAGACGCTGTAACGACAACGCCGTCAGATCGGACGTCCACCGTGTGACCAGCGAAGGCGACGACGCGCGCGATGACGGCTCTGGCACGTCACCGCGGCTCACCGCCGACGAGATCCGTCGGCAGATCCGCGCGAACCAGCAGGCGGAGGAGCGCCTGTTCGTTCCCTCTCCGATCATCGATCGCCTGCTTTGGCAGGTGTGTGGAGCATGGGAGACGGTGATAGAGCAGGTCCGCTTCTTCCATTACGTGCTCGCCGAGGACCCGCCGACCGATCCTCCGTTCGTCCATCCCGACGGGGAGAACGTCGCTCGGGATATGCGCAGAATCGCGCGGAAGGTCAACCTCCGCCTGCCGAGCGACTCGGAATGGACCGCAGAATGCAAACGCGCCAAGGCAATGCGGGACGATCTCGGCCATATGCTGCACTTCAAATCGATCGACGGATCGACGCCCAACCAGTCCGTGACCCTGTTGCGAGTACCCTACCGCGAGCCGGACGAGATGACCGTGCGCGACGGCTGGGCATGGCACAACCGACGAACCATCACCATCACCGAACGTGATGCCCGAGAGGTGCTGGCGGGCCTGAGTTACGTCAACGACTGCATCTTCGCGCTGCGCAAGTTCGGAGTCGAGTTTGCGGTCTGGCCCGACAACAGGTCCATCGAGATCGTACTGCGGATCATGCCGTGGTGGCTCGATGAATGGGGAGCCAAGCCCGGGGAAGACGGGTGGGCCTGTCCCACGATGCGACAAGTCCGCGTGCGGCCGAAGGCCGAATTCGACGCCTCCCTGCCGCCCGGAATGCGGCCGGAGTTCTGACGGGAGAACCCGAGTGCGTGCGGACAGAGCCCAAAAGGTTGTCTGCCATAGGATTTCGGTGGCTAGACAACGCTTCACCTTCCGGGTGGCGTCTTGTAGCAGGCCGCGGTGACAGCGGTAGCGGTGGCCGCGATGAGGTGTCCCGAGTCAAGATCTTGGCAGGATCTGGCTGGCCATACGGTTGATGCGACGGCGGGCGAGATCGTATGAGAGCGCTCGGGCGATATATACGAATCCACGGCTCTTCGGGTGAATCGTTCTGAATGTTCATCGGCAACCGTCGCGCAGGTCCTCGCATCGGTAGCGGGTGCCGTCGCCGCGGGTGATGTCGAGTCTCGAAAGGTAGTGGTAGGAGTACACATTCGGGTCGTGGGACGGGTCGACGGTGCCGGTGGCGGGGTCGTTTCGCCAGGGGGTGTCGATCAGTCGGGTATCGGCGGTGGGGTCGTGCTGGAGGTATTTGTCGAACCAGACGGTGGTGTACCAGGTCACGAGGTCGAGGCCGCGTAGTGAGGTGGGCAGAACACCGGTGCTGTCGACGTAGTCGAAGTGGTTGCCGCCGCGCAGGATTACCGCAGCGGTGTCCACGCCGGCTGCGGAGTAGGCAAGCGATGCGCCGGACTTGTTCTCAGGCACGGGCTGCTGCAGGTACGGCGCTTCCGGGAGGAGCAGGTAGTCACCGGTCATATGGAGTGCGGGTTTGCTCAACGCGGGTGGCGGCTCGTTGGGCGAGCCGAAACACTGTTGCGGGAATCCGTAGATGGACGGCAACTGGGCCCCCAGAAAGTTGTTGACCGGTGCGGTGGTGAAAGCGACCTCCTCGTCGAGTGGCGGTCCGGGGACGCACAGGCTGTCGAGTGCCACGATGGCGCTGACCCGAGGATCGGCTTGGCCGTTCCAGCTCGCTGCCTGGGCGCCGTAGGAGTGCCCTGCCAAACCGATCCGGTCCGGATCCAGCAGCTGCCACAGCGGGTTGTGGGCGCTGTCGAGGCCTGCGGCCACTCGACGTTGTTGCTTGGCGTTGTGGCTGGTGCCGGTGGTGCGGCTCGGGCGCGGCGCATAGATCTGATCGGGAGTGGACAGGAAGAAGTCGAGGGCATCGATCTGACCGTCGTAGAACGGCAATCCGTTGCCGCCCACGCCGAGTCCGTCGCCCACGGGCCTGTGGGTGCCGTTCAGTGCCGCGCCGGTGACGCTTTGCGGACCGACGAATCCCAGGATCGGCACTCCCGCGAAAGCGTCCTCGAGCTGGTCGGGCGCCGCACCGAACTGGTCGGACATGCCTTCGCCCTGGGGGTCGTAGGTGAGCACGACGTAACCCGCACGCGCCAAGGCCTGCGCCAGTGACCAGTGGACCTGTTCGTAGGAGGCGATCGAACCGTTCGAGAACACCACCCCGGGACGCCGCTCGGGTCCTTCCCGTGTCGCCCACACATGTCCGGACAGGGTCGCCCCGGACCGGGAGGTGAACAGCACGGGCTCGACCAGTCCGCCCTGTGCCTGCCAGCGCGTGATGCTGTGCTCGGGATTGATCGGGCAGGTCAGCACGAGTGTGCAGGAGTTGGGAGTGGGCTGACGCTCAGGGTCGGCCCGTACTGCCGCGAGCCGCTGCGATTGATAGTCCAGCGTCGCCGCCGCGAGGTCGCCGGGGTAGGAGGTCCCGAGCTTGCCGGCGGTATCCCCGGTGGTCTCGGCCATGATCAGCACATTGCGCGCTTCGGCCTCAGGATCCACCCAGTGCCCCGGGTCCGCGACCGCGGGTGAGGCGAACGCCAGCACACACGCCAACCAGCTCGCCGTCACCAGCTGAGCCCGCGCGCCGCGACGAACCCGACGTTGCCGATACCAGGGCGCGTTGACCCCGATCCGAGCGTTCATCCGAGCGCACTCACTTCCATGTCAAGTGATAGGTAAGTTCCGCCGGGCGAAATTACCTTTCACGTGACATGTTTGTCTAGAGTGAAGTATCACGATGACCACCACCAATCGGGGACCGGTACGCCGGCCCCAGGAACAGCGTCGCGCGGCGACCCGAGCCGCGTTGATCGACGCGACGATCGCGTGCATCCGCGACGAGGGTTACGGGGCGGCGACCACTCGCCATATCGCCGAACTGGCCGGGGTCACCATCGGTGCGCTGGGATATCACTTTCCGACCCGGGTAGCGCTGATCGCATCAGCGCTCGACGAAGTCGGCCAGCGTCTCCGCGTAGACGTCGAACATCGGCTCGGTGAAGTCGCCGCGGACAGCGAGAACCAACTCGCCGACTCCCTCGATATCGCATGGGACACAATCGGCGGAGAGCTGTTCATCGTGTGGGTGCGGGTCTGGCTGGCCGCCGCCGAAGACCCCGAATTGCACGAGGCCCTCACCTCCTGCGAGGAGCGCCTCGTGACCGCCATCAAGCCCCTGCTCGGCAGGCGGATCCCCGACGGGATCTCCCCGCGAACGTGGTATCGGCGAATGAACCTCGCCTTCAACACGATCCGAGGGCTCGCGCTGTGGCAACGCCTCGAACCACGACGAAACCTCGAATCACACCGAGACCGCTGGCCCGACACCCGCAAAGAACTGCTCGAAATCCTCACCCGACCCGAGCAGAGCTGACAGCTCGCAGACACGAACCGATGATGCACCCTCGGTCCGTGGCCAGACATGAATCCACACGCCACGAACTCCTCCGCGCTGGCCGACTTCAGCTAGCACGAGTAAGCGGTCATGCCGCTATCGAGCGGTTCTCGGCTGGTCGCAGCCAGTAAAGGCGGCGCTGGGTACCTGATCGTCGATGGCCTGGTGTGGCCTGATCGTGTTGTAGATGACTCGGAATCGGTGGACCTCCATGTCCAGGGCATCGCCGTCGGCGATCACGCCACGGAACAGGTGCTCGTATTTCAAGGTGCCGAAGAATCGCTCGATCACGCTGTTCGTCTGAGGTGATCGCACCCGGGTGCGGACGTGTCGCAGCAGCAGGTCCGGTCCGGCGAACGCGGTCTTGAACACCTCACCGCGAAAGCATGGGCCGTTGTCTGACACCACTGCGATCGGTGCGGGCGCCCTGCCGAGCATCTCACCGCACGGCCCGAGGACCTCGGTCAGCCCACGATCGGCACGCAGGTCGTCCACGTCGAGGATCCGCTCGGCCTCGGCGACAGCGAGCCGCAGGCAGGCCAGTGCGTCGGCGCCGCGGGCCGTCGGAGTCACGGTGATGGCCAGGCAATATTTCGTCGCGTAGTCGATGACCGCGCAGATCCGCCAGATGCCGCCACCGCTGGTTTCGAATTCGCTGAAATCGGTTTGCCAGACTCGATTGCGTCGCGTCGGTGGATCGTGGAAGACCTTGCGCCGCAGCATCGCCCACGACTTGCGGTCCGCGCGATAGCCCTGCGGCAGCAACAGTCTGCAACGTCGCAGCGCCCGCTGCACCGTTGACGCCGAGACTTCGTGGGCCGTCGGCGCGCATCAGCGCCGCGATCTTGCGATGCCCCCACGCCGGCCATTCCTCGGCGTATTTCGCTGCGATCGGTTCGAACCGGTCGACCTTCGGCGCGGGCCATGGACTCATCTCCCCGGCCAGCACCGACAACACCACTCGTACCTTGTCCTCGACCGGAATCTTCAACCGCCGTGATCGTGCCACAGACCGGCTCCTTCCTGGCTCGATGTGCCCGAAGCGTAAACCGAGCAACCCTGCCAAGAAGTTTGACTCGCTAGAGAGGGCGGCGGTCACGACAGCTGCCATGTTTCCGTGAACAGCGGACCCGTCGTCGCGCTCGTGCATAATGGTTCGCGAGTAGGTCCCCGCGGCCTGCGAGTAGGAGAAACACCCAGCGATGGCAAAGCGCCAGTGCGAAGACGTCGACTTCGAATACGACGTCACCGACCCGGCAGTGATCGGGCAGAAGATCAGAGAAATCATCGGGCACACTCCCCGAGCCAACCGTTTCCGCATCACCGGTTGGCGCCCGCCCAAGGACCGGGCGGGCGGATACTTCCGCGTCTCATACGTAGACGAGGCAGCGTAACCGCCGCCGCGGCTACGGCCGCCGGTTCCGGGAACTGGGCCAGTCGGCCGTAGGGCCGCGGCACACCACACGGATCACCTGCGCGCGATCATGCTGCGTAGTCAAGTTGCTGTGTGGGCGGGTTTCGTACGTGCACACGCCGACGGCGAGGGCAGACGCGGCACTAACCGACGGCGGTCGCCCAGACAGCGGGCGTGCAGTGGACAGCGGTGGATCGTCTTGTCGAGGACGCGGTCGCGGCGTGCCGTCGCGACCTGGTGCGCGGCCTCGTCGCGATATCCGCGCGGGTATTGGTGTGGTGAAACAGCTCGGCGCCGAGCCGTGTCACATCAGCCCCAGCCCCAGCCTCTGCGCGTGGCGCCGTGCCTGGGCCGAATTCGTGTTTCCGACCGGCTGGGCGCCGATATGGCCTGATTGCTGGGGTTCACAGCAAGCTCGCAGCTTGTTCCCATCGAGGAAAGAGGTCCAGGGGCGAGCCTGATTGGCATGACCGACATTTCGGCCGAAACTTCCTCTGTGGATGTCGTCGGCGAGGCATCGATCGTTCCTGTTCTCGATGTGGTGATTCCTGTGTACAACGAGGAGCGTGATCTCGGTGCGTGTGCGCGGTGGGTCTTCCGAGATGCGGGCGAGGCGCCGTGCAGGGGGCGCGTCGAGGAGCCGGGGGCACGGCCGGTCGCGGACGGTATGGAGACCGGGCGATGACGGCGCGGGGATTGTCGGTGTCTAGGTCGGCGGTGTCAGGTCGCGAGGTGGGGCCGGGCACGGCGTGGTGGCGCGGATCAAGGGGCGAGTGGGCATGTTTGGCTGTGTTGCTGCTCGGCACCGCGGTGGCCTATTTCTGGAATCTCACTGCCAACGGTTACGCGAACTCGTTCTATACGGCCGCGGTGCAGGCCGGTTCGAAGTCGTGGGAGTCGTTGTTGTTCGGCTCGTCTGATTGGGCCAACTCGATCACCGTGGACAAGACACCGGCGGCGTTGTGGCCGATGGAGATTTCGGCGCGAGTCTTCGGATTCAGCAGCGGGAGTGTGCTGGCTCCACAGGTTGTGCTCGGTGTCGCTTCGGTGGCGCTGCTGTGGGCGACGATACGGAGGTCGTTCGGTGCCGCGGCGGGTCTGCTGTCGGGCCTGGTGCTGGCGGTGACTCCGATTGCGGCACTGATGTTCCGGTTCAACAATCCCGACGCGCTGCTGGTGTTGTTGATGATCGCTGCGGTGTGGGCGATGACCCACGCGGTCGAGGACGGCCGTTGGCGGTGGCTGGTGCTGTGCGGAACCTTCGTCGGATTCGGGTTCTTGGCCAAGCAATTGCAGGTGCTGCTGGTGTTGCCGGCGCTGGCGTTGATCTATCTGTTCGCGGGCCCGCCGAAGCTCGGTAAGCGTATTGCGCAGCTGCTGGCAGCGGGGGCGGCGATGATAGTCGCGGCGGGATGGTGGGTTCTGGTCGCTCAGCTGTGGCCTGCGGACTCGCGGCCGTACTTCGGTGGCTCGAAGCACAATTCGATCATCGAGCTGACTCTCGGATACAACGGGCTTGATCGGATCAGTTCATCTGGTGGAGGGTCTCTCGGAGGCCCTGGTTTCGGCCACGATGCGGGGATCGTCCGGTTGTTCACCGCCTCGGTGGGTGGTCAGGTCGCTTGGTTGATTCCGGCGGCGCTGGTGCTGCTGCTGGCTGGAATCGCGCTGCGGGGCAAGGCGTCCCGTACCGACGGGCCCCGGGCGGTGTTGCTGATGTTCGGTGTCTGGGGGCTGGTGACGGGGCTGGTTTTCAGTTTCATGACCGGCATCTTCCACCAGTACTACACCGTGGCCCTGGCCCCCGCGATCGCTGGTGTTGTCGGCGCGGGGAGCATCGTGCTCTGGCGCGAACGCGAGCGCTGGTGGGTGCGCGTGGCACTCGCGCTGAGTGTCACGCTCACCGCCGTGACGTCGTGGGTGTTCCTTTCTCGCACTCCCGATTTCGTCTCGGGATTGCGCTGGGTGGCGCTGGCGGTGGGTGTGCTCGCGGCCGTGGCGATGCTGTGGGAAGGATCGCGGAAGCTCACGATCGTAACTGTCCTGGCTGCAGCCTCGGTCGGTCTGGCCGGCCCGGTCGCCTACACCGCGCACACGCTGGCTACGGCACACACGGGGCCGATACCTCTGGCCGGGCCGAGCGCCGGTTCGGACCGGCACGATGGGGTGGGAGGTCCTCCGGCGGGTGGCCCCGCGGGTGCCGGTCCAGGGGGCGACATGGCATTCGACGAGCCGGACGGCGATATTCCGGCCGACGGTCGGCAAGCCGGTCGGCCCGGTCCGGGCGGACCACCTGTGGGTTTCACACCGAGCGATGCGATGGTGACCGTGCTCGAACAGAATGGTGGCTCGTACACCTGGGCCCTCGCGACCATCGGCTCGGGCACGGCAGCGGACTATCAGCTGGCTATCGACTTGCCGGTCATGGCCATCGGCGGCTTCTCCGGTGGTGATCCGTCTCCGACACTGCAACAGTTCAGGGACTATGTCGCTCGCAGCGAGATACATTACTTCATCCCCAGCGCAATCCGTGGCGGCCCCGGGTCCTCGTCGGACTCCTCGGCGTCGCAAATCACCCAGTGGGTGGAGGATCACTACGACTCCACCCGGATCGATGGTGTCACGGTCTACGACCTCACTGCACCACGAATCTGACCCGAGCCGCTGCGCGATTACCTTCTCGCGCAGCGGTTCCGGTCGGCCATCCGGCCAGCGCGAAATATTCGGGCCGGGCGCGGAGACCGGAACCGATCCTGGTCGCGCGTCTGTAAGTGCTTGGGGCACCATACCTTTCGTCGGGCAGGGAGTTCGGTGCCGATCCCGTATTCGCCCGAGCCGGTTTCGGTCGGGTGAGTCGACAAAGCCCGCTGGTACTACTCGCCAGGGTCATGCCTCGGAGGCGGCGAAGCTTTCGATGAGTGCTCGCAGGCCTTGGAGGAAGTCTCGTTCGAGGTCGGGGTGGAGTGCGTGTCCGCCCAGTTTCACGACTGTCGGGTATTTGTCGGCAGGCAGCAGGGTGAGTAGCTTGTCCAGGTCTGTGCTGGGTCGTTGCTGTGGGTCTCGGTACTGGGGTGGGAATGCGGTCAGAGCCAACAGCGCCGAGCAGATCGTGTAGTGCAGTACGGCGTAGTAGGTGCGGACGGTGACTTCGGGCGGGTATCCGGCCTGATCCATTGGCCGCCAGAACAATTCGCGTAGACGCATCGCGTTGGGTCCGAACAGTGGCGATTGGATTCCTGCCTGGGTGATCCATGGGTGCCTGATCATGGCTTGGCGCAGCGAGATCGCGATCTGCTCGATCGACTGTTGCCAGTGGGTGTGCTGCTCGGGTGTGGATATTTCGCCGAGTATGTGGTCGGTGACGTGGACGAGCAGTTCTTCGCGACCGGTCACATGCCGGTAGAGAGAGGAAGCGCGGGAGTCCAATTCGGTCGCCAGCCGGCGCATGGTCAGGCTGTCGATGCCGTCACGGTCGAGGATCCGGCAGGCGGCCTGGTTGATGGCATCCATGGTGAGCGAGCGCGTGTGCATCGCCTGTTGCCGTGTGAGCCGTTCTGCCCACCATGCGGCCGAACCCACCACCGAAAGGTTGACATACTGTGCCACGCCTCACTAACCTCCTAGCGAACAATGTACGCTGCGATATGTTACTGCTGTTCAGGCGGCATATAGCGGCTTCAACCAATGAGGTAGCAATGCATACTCGCTATATTCGGCCGGGTCTTGCTGTGGTCGTACTTTCCGCGAGCCTACTGGCCCACGGCGCCGCGATCTCGTCCGCGGCACCGGGCTCCGAGCGCACTGAACAGGATGTCGCGATCTCCGATGCCGGCTCCGACGTGCGTGAGTCCGTTGTCCGGGTGAAGGTGCCGCTGCCGGACTCGGCCGGGCCGCATCCCGCCGCCTGCGACTGGCTTTCCTACCTGCGATACAGGCACGTGAACGGTCCGCAGAACGCCGCCGAGGCCGACCGGATCTTGATCGCGCAACCGGGCGTGCTCGAGGGCGCGTCCGCGTTCGACACCGTCGCCCGCAATACCGTTGCCGCCGCGGCCCAGCGGGGACAGCAGGTGGAGTTCTGGGCACTGGACCGCCGCTCGAATTGCCTGGAAGACCACACCGGAATCGAGGCTGCCGTCACCGAAGCGAACCCCGAGGTCGCCGTGGGGTACTACTACCGCGGCGACAGCGTGGACGGGCGCAGATTCGATGGCTACCAATCCGGTCCGCAGGTGAAGTGGTTGTCCGAGATGGGAGTCGAGCAAACGGTCCGCGACCAATACGACCTGATGGCCGCCGAGCTGCCGGACAAGCGAATACGCCGGGACAAGGTGCTGTGTGGCGGGCATTCGCTCGGCGGAGCTGTCACCGCGTACTTCGCACAATGGGATTTCGATGGAGATCCCGGCTATGAGCAGTGCTCGGGATACTTCGCGCTGGATTCGGCGATCAGCCCCAACCTGCCGTTCGCGTTGAAAGCCGAACTGGCCGCGCTGATCTCGGATTTCAGCGGCGCCGACAGTGCGCGCGCAGCCGTCCAAGCCGGAATCATCCCGGCCTCGGTGAACGCACCGGCCCTGATCAATCCGGAAACGATGAATCTGCTCGCGATCGCGGGTGCGGCCGCGCAGATCGCGCCCGAGGGCGAGAGTTCGCTGCTGCAGCTGCGGAACCTGAACATCGAGGCGAGCCTGCGGCTCCTGTTCTCCAGCGGAATCGGCCAAGCGCTGCAACCCGGCGACGTGGCGATCCGGAATGTGCGATTGACCAATACGGCCGCGCTGGCGAGCTTGCTGGACAACAACTCTCAGCCCTTGGCGTTCCTGCAAGCATCCATGGGTTTCTACAGCGGCGGGCCGGTCGCCGACAAGGACTTTCCGATACCGAACGCGGTGAACAGCGCCCAACGGCCCCTGACAGCGTCACTGCTGGGACCCGACCGCTACGTGGTGCCGACGGCGCACGGACCGTTGTACGGGTGGCACAACTACGACGGTCTACCGGCCGATGTGCCGCGGGCCTCCGACGGGCAACCGTACACCTCACCCGACAGAGAGGTCACCGACGTCGCACAGCTGGCCGGCAACCTCGCCGACCACCCGCTGGACTTCACCGAGCAGTACTTCCCGACCGTGCTGCTGGCCGAAACCGTGCTCGGCCCGACCCACCTGCAAAGCCACCTTACCCATCCCGAAGGCCTCACCGCGCACCACACGATCGATCTCCTCGGCGGCTCCGGACTCGCCGTCGGCACCGAACCGAAACCGAACGGAACGGTCGGCACCCTCACCACCGTGGTCGCGCCCGGCTACCACCACCTCGACGTCCTCACCGCCAGCGCGCACCAGAACGACAACCGCAGCGAACCCGTCTCCACCGCGCTCGCGGACTTCGCCGTGGACGGCGAACGATGAAACCACCGCCCCGCCGCCCCAAAGCTGTTCTGGCCGAAAGAATCTGGCTCCGCGGTCGTCAAGGTGAACGATGCGGGGACCACACCGGTCCGGCACTGGCCACCTCGACCGCGCGGCGGGGCTCGACGAGAGGAATTCGGCATGATGATTGCCAGGAAGATCACGGTGGCCACCATGGCGGCGATGGCGGTCTTGGGAACACCGTCGACCGCTGCTGCGGACACCGCAGAAGGCCAAGGCATCGATATCGATATCACGCGCGGTATCCGCTACCAGGCGTATAAGGACGGCACTGCCGCAGTCATCACCGTCGAGAGCGGGCAACTGACCGTCGACAACGGGCAGTTCCAGATCCGCGCGAACTCGGGCACGATCCTCGCGGGGATACCGCTGGAATTCGCTGTCGACGACATCGCCTTTCCGATAGACGTGACCATCGACGGCAATACCGCCACCCTGGCACCGTCGGTGGATTTCACCCGCGCCCACTACCGCCCGGCCGCGCTGCCGTTCGAGGACCAAGCGCTATGGAAGACACCCTACGACCGGGAAGTCGCCGCGTGGGCGCGCATGACCTCCACCATCAACCTGGGCGCGGGGATCGGGGCGATCGCCGGCGCTGTCGCCTCCGGCGCCCTCGGATGTCTCCTGGGCGGCGCGGCCGGCACGGCCTTGACCGGCCCGCTGGCGACGCTGTTCGGCGCCGGACCGCTGGCGGGCTGCCTGATCGGCGCGGGCGCGCTCGCCCCGATCGGAGCGCTCGGCGGCATCATCCTCATCGATGCCCCCGTCGCCCTGGCCGCGTTCATCCAATACTCCGCCACGGTGAATTCCCCGTTCATCCCAGCGAAGTAGCGGCCTGCCGGGTTCACCGGCTCCGGCGCATTCCCGCCTCCAGACCCTCAACGACCGCCGACGACCCCCGCCCGGCCACTCGATGCTGTTCCTCGGCCCCAGCCGTTCCGGCACCTGCTCCTGTGCAGATATTTCCCGGGACGACTCGGCCGATCAGGAGATCTCATGCCGCGACGCGACAAACGATGGCTGACGCTCGTACCCGACAACGACACCGCCGACACACCCGAGAACGCGGATCGCGTAACCGGACCCGATGACCGCACCGCCCCGCGGCTTCGGCTCCCGCACACCCGGCTCATCACCGATGCCGTCCTCCTGACCGCGGCCGAGCCGGGTGCTCACGGGGAGCCCGCATGCGGCGACTGCCCCGAGGGCTGGCTGGCGTTGATCTCGTTCATGTTGATGCCCCGGGCATGGCCGCAAGGCGTCCTGCGTTTCCCGCCCGCACCAGGTCCCGAATCCGACGAGCCGGCATGAGACCGAAAGCCGAAGGTGTTGAGCAACAATGATTTCCGCGATAGCCAGAATGGCGTTCTGCGTCGTGCTCGCAGGGGCCGCGATCGTCCTCACCGGCCCCGGCAATCCCGCGACCGCGCAACCCGCTGACATCGTCACCGTGACCGGCGGCGATGTCAGCGGTGTGGCAGCCGACGGAATCGTCAAGTATCTGGGTATCCCCTACGCCGCACCCACCGGCGGTGACACGCGATTCGCCCCGCCCCGCCCCGTGCCGCCGTGGCCCGGAGTCCGCTCCGCGACCGGTCACGGGCCGCAATGCCCGCAGAAAGGGTTCGTTCCCGGCACCGCACCAACCGGACCGACCAGCGAGGACTGCCTGAGCATCGACCTCTACGTGCCGCAGGGGGCGCGCGGGCGGAACCTGCCGGTCATGATGTTCATCTACGGTGGCGGCTACGTCACCGGAGCGAACAGCCAATACGACGCACCGGCACGGATGGTCGCCGAAGGAGATGTCATCGTCGCCATCCCGAACTATCGGCTCGGGCCTTTCGGATTCTTGTCCCTACCGGAGCTGGCGGCCGAAACAGGCGGGGCGACAGGAACACTCGGCATCCAAGACCAACAGGCTGCCCTGCGCTGGATACACGACAACGCCCACGCATTCGGTGGCGACGCCACCAACGTCACGATCTTCGGCGAATCGGCAGGCGGCGGCAGCGTGTGCACACACCTGGCTTCACCCGCCTCCGACGACCTCTACACCAAGGCCATCGTGGAAAGCGGCGCCTGCTCCCGGTCACCGCTGACACCCAGCGACCGCGAGAAGTCCTTCGCCCGGTCACAGGCCTACGCCGACAGCCTCGGATGCACCGACCCCGCAACCCAGTTGACGTGTCTTCGAAACCTGCCGGCGGCGACACTGCTCGATTCCCCGACCACGCAATTCGGAGGGTCCACACCCACCTGGGTACCCAACATCGACGGAGTGGTCGTGACACGAAACCTCGACACGGCACTGGCCCGGTCGACCGAACGACAAGTCCCCCTCATCGTCGGCAGCAACAGCAACGAAGGAGCCCTGTTCATCGCACGATCGGACTACGCACAAGGCCACGTCCCGGACACTGCCAGCTACGAACAATACGTACGCCGATCGTTCGGGACCTTCGCCGACCAGGTCCTCGCACAGTATCCCGTCCAGCAATACCCCACCCCCGCCGCCGCGCAATCCGCGGTCATCACCGACGGACTGTTCGCATGTCCCGCCCTATTCACCAGTCGCCTCGCCCGCGACACCGGGCACCCGGTATGGCAGTACGAATTCGACCAAGCCCCCCTGGGCGAGGCGAACCCGCTGCTGCCCGGCGCATTCCACGCCAGCGAACTGCCGTACCTGTTCACGAGTTTGATGAACGTCCCGATCCCCTGGACCGGGCAATCGGATGCCTTCGCCCGCCAGATGCAACGGTGGTGGACCACTTTCGCCCACACCGGAAACCCGAACACACCCGAAGGACCACAGTGGGCGTCCTGGCCCTCTCCCGCAGACCATGAAGTCGACGGGGCACCGCTGAAAATGCGCGCCACGGGAAGCGTCATGTCCGAAGGATTCGCTACCGCACACCACTGCGCCCTGTGGTCCGAACGCTCACACTGAAACCCGCCCGCCCGCCTCCCTGGCAGCGCAGGTTCGCCGAGGAGCCGGGCTCATCATCCGTCGGATACTGAACTGGCGCACACACATCGTTCGCGCCGGAGCCAAGTCACCACGGTCGCGCGCCACAGGCTACGGCCACAGCAGAGTATCGACTACCCAGTGGTTGCACCGTTCGGGCAGTTACTCCCAATCGCAGACGACCCAATCGACGGCCGTCGCGGGGCAAGGGAATAGCGCACGTTGCGAATAGCACCGCCCACCAGTGTGATTTCGTACGTTCGTCAGCCCAGGGTGAGCTGGATTAGCTTGTGCCCCAGTGTTTTCGGATCAATCGGCTCGGGCGGTGCAGGTTCTTGCGGGACAGAGGCGAGTGGTCGTGTGATTCCTTCCATCTACGAGCTGATGAAGAAGGACTAGGTCTTTTCCGCTGGTCAGGGGCTTCTGGTCGGTTGACCAGGGCCTCAAAGTGTCACTTTGGTGTCACTTTCGCTGGATAAACGCCGATCAGGCGTGGTGTCGGCAGCCGTTGATCGGTGCCCGCCGTCCGGGTTGAGCAGCTGCGGCTCGGTGCCCTCGGCGCGCGGCACGCTCTCGCATTAGTACGCATGTTCGAGGATATGGTGCTCGCGCCGCTATTGTTGACACGTGCTGGAAATTGGGCAGCGAGTGCGAATCGGCGAGCGGGGCGTGTCGGTGTTCGAGGTCGTCGAGATCGAGGACGCCGCCCACGTGCTCATCCAGTACGCCGAGGCGGACGTGCCAGGCCGCTATCCGTTCTCGATGCGCGTCCAGGATCTCGTCCCGGTTGACAGCGAATAGCCCGCCCCGGTCTACGTGGTCAGCACGGCTGGAACGGGTAGCACGGTGCCGGCGCGATCGGCGGGGCTTGCCGGACGGGCGCGGGCGCGACGGTCGAGGACACGGCCGGCCGGGTGTCGGCCGCCGGCGGTCCGGAAGTGAGTGCGAGGACGACAGTCAGCACGGCCAGCAGGAGAGCGACGCCGCCGAGGACCGTCGCGCCGACCCACAGGATCGGCATGGGCGACGCGCTGCGGATGCCGTGGACGTGCATGGATCGGTAGCGCCCCGGACGCCCCGCGCGGCGGCGGTCGGTGAACCGGGTCGTCGGGCCCACCGATCGGCCGCCGATCTTGTGCGAACGGCCCCCGTACGCGCGTGGTGTCTCGAACCCCATGCCCGAGCATTATTCCTGCGGGCGCCGACACGAATGGCCGATCGCGCATAGGATTTCAGCGGTCAGTGGTCGCGCTCGCTGCCCTCGCGGTGGTTGCGCCCGGCCCGGGCGATCGGGTCGGGGGTCCAGTCTGCGAGCGCACTGCGTGGGCTCAGGATGTTCGGGTGCGCCGCGTCGTGGGCTTCGCGTTCGCGCTGGACGCGGGCGACGTTGCGGGCGATCTGGCCGCGGGATTCGGCGGCGGTGAGGAAGGTATCGGCTTCTTGGCTCAGCAGAGCCAGTTCGTAGCGTCGCTCGCCGGCGGGTACTTCGTGACGGATCTGGTGGTCGATGTGGTCGAGTTCTTCACGTAGCACGCGCAGGCGGGCGGGGGCGGGGTCGTGGCCGAGTCGCTTGGTCTTTGCGATGAGCTCGTTGTACAGCTCTTCCCAACTGGGCATGGCAGACCCCCTGGAGGCGTTGATATCTCGGCGTTTCCAACGGTACGTCGGATTCTCAATCGTCGCAGGTTCGCAGCTCGATCCCTGTCGGTTCCCGCGCGGGCAACGACACTAATGGCCCGGACGCGCAGCATGCACATAGCGCTGTCCGGGGCGCTAGTGTGACCGGTGGCTGTAAGGGTGAATTCTGAGACCACGTATCGGTGAATTTCGGGGTCACTCAGCGGCGTTCGGGGCGGCTGTATCGGTGAATTTTGAGGTCGCTCCGGTCGGGCGTGTCAGGTCACCGGGCGTGTCAGAGGGTGAGCTGTGGTGGCGTCGGCGGGGGTGGTGGTAGTGCGCCGAGTGCCGGGGCGGAGTGATTCAGATCGACCGTAGGTGGGATCGTCGCGCCTTGTGCTGGCCGGGCCAGGGCTCGTGGGAACCGGGGCCCGGTTGCGTTCGCAGCAGTTGGGGTGGCTCGTAATTCGCCGATAGAGTGCTGGTCAGCGAACGGTTTCCAGTGGCTGTTGGGCATCGGTGAATTCCGGTTGCTGCGGCGCCGGTGCCTGCGCTGTGGTGTTGTTGAGTGCGGCGGTGCGGGTGAGTCGGTAACTGGTGGTGCCAGTTTCGATGATCTGCCCGCCGAAGGTGAGGCGGTCGACGATCGCGGCGCAGAGCCGCGGTTCGGGAAACGTGTTCGACCAGCCCGAAAACGCCTCGTTCGAGGCAATCGCGACAGAGTTCTTCTCCTCACGCTCGGTCAAAACCTGGAACAACAGTTCGGCGCCGCGGCGGTCGAGCTCCATGTATCCGAGTTCATCGATGCAGAGGAGATCGACGCGGCCGTAGCGGGCGATCGTCTTGGCCAGCACCTTCTCGTCGGCGGCCTCGACCAGCTCGTTCACGAGTTTCGTTGCGAGAGTGTATTTCACGCGGTAGCCGCGCATCGCGGCCTCGGTGCCGAGCGCGATCAGCAGGTGGCTCTTGCCGGTCCCGGAATCCCCGATCAGGCAGAGCGGGGTGCCCTTCTTGACCCATTCGCAGTTGGCGAGGGTGTTGACCACGGCGGGGTCGATGTTGGGGTTGGCCTCGAAGTCGAAGGCCCGCAACGATTTATCGCGCGGGAATCCGGCTGCGCGGATGCGGCGTTCGGAGCGGCGCCGCGCGCGGTCGTCGCATTCGGCCAGTAGCAGCTCGGCCAGGAACGCCCGATAGCTCATCTGGTCGCGGGTCGCGGTTTCGACGATGTCGTTGAACTGGGTGCGGATGCTGGGCAGCCGCAGCAGCCGGCATGCCTGGTCGACGGCCGTGTCGGCGGCCTGGTCGGTCATGCCGTGGCGGCGTGGGCTCGGGCTAGTCATCTAGGAATTCCCTTCTGCGGTTCTCGGTTTGGTGATGCGGAGCAACTGGTCGTAGATGGCGACCGAGGGCAGGGGCCGGGTGTCCGGCGGTAGTTGCGCCAGGCGGCGCGCGGTCAGCGACGCAACCGGATCATGGTCCGGGTCGGGTTCGTCCAGATCGACGACGTGGGCCAGCCGCGGTGTGGCTTCGGCGGCCTTGCGGGCCTCGAGAGCGACCGCGTCCGCGGTCAGCGCGCCCGCGCGCAGCGCGGCGTCCAGGCCGGCGACGACCTGCTCGTGGGGCATGCTGCGATGCAGCAGAAGAACTTCGATGATCGCGCGGGTGCCATCGCGTTCGCCGTGGGCCTTGCGGACCGCGGCCCACCAGGCGTCGTGGCTCTTGGTGAATTTGCCGCTCTGGCGGGCTTGTTCGAGCGCGGTGGCCCCGGCCATGGCGCCGGGCTTGCGGATCAGCGCTTCGAGATAGTGATCCAGCTCCACGCGCGTCAACGCCTTGCCGATCAGGCGTTCGTGGCGGGCGATTTCGGTGCGGCCGTCGTAGACGACCAGCCAGGAGGCGTGCAGCAGGATCCGGACCGGGCGGCCGATGAACCGGATCGGGACACTGTATTTATTGGTCCGCGCCGCGACCATCGAATAGCGGTCCACCCGGGTCGCCAGCCACGACCCGGTCTCGAACTCCTCGGTGGGCAGCCGTTTCAGAGTCGGCGCCTCGACCGCGAAATGCTCGCCGATCGTGTGCGGGCGGGCCCCGATCCGCCGCGCCAACTCCTGGGTGTCCCACCCCTCGACCAGCAAGTTCAGTTCTTCGAGCGACTCGACCTTCGGGACCGGGACGAAGTGGTTGCGCCGGTAGTAGCCGATCTGCCCCTCGACCCCGCCTTTCTCATGCGCCCCCTCGATGCCTGGGATGCAGTAGAACGGATCGTCGATGCCGTAGTGGCTGCGAAACGCGGTCCAGCGCTCGGATTCGGTTCTGGCCCTGCTCAACCCGAGAACCTTCGCCACCGCGGCCTTCAAATTGTCGTAGCGGATCTTGCCGTGCGGCACCCCGCCCAGCACGGTGAACGCATGAACGTGGCCTTCCAGGAACGCTTCCTGCCCGCCCGAGGCCGTCACCCGCTGAACAGAGCGGCCCGAGAACGACATTCGCAACGAGAACAGGTAGAGCACCACCCGCTCGCCCCGCAGCTCAACGGTCACCTCACCGAAATCGACCTCGGCTTCGGCGCCCGGACGGTGGGTCTGCGGGATGAACACCTGCGGCGGTTCGCGGCCCGCCTCAACCCTGATCTGCGGTTTCCGCCGATCAACGTAATCACGCACCGTCTGATAGGCGATATCGGTCATCCCGTGCTCATCAATCAGCCGCTCGAAGATCCGCTTGATCGTGTGCCGCTGCTTGCGGGGCGCGTCCAGATCCGCCCGCAGTGTCTCGTCGATGAACGCCTTGAACGGATCCAGCTTCGACGCCCGCGCCGGATACTCCTTGCGTTTCTCGGGGAACACCGAGTTCAGCGCGGCATTGACCGTGTGGTAGCCGACGTTGTACTTGCGCCGTAGCTCCCGCCCCGACATCCCCGCTCGTGAGTCCCGGCGGATCGCCGCGTACAGCTGTGCCTTGGATTGGTTCGGCGGCACGGGTCAGCTCCTACGGGCCGTGACAGACGGATAGCAGGGTGATCTTGCCACCGCAACCCGTCAGGTGGTGCCAAAATTCGCCGATACCAACATCTTCCAGACCGGGCCGGTGCCGGGATTCACCGATCAACGGTCTCGCGATTCACCGATAGAACCAGACCGGCGACGCCTGGACCACGCCGGTCACCGAGTTCGGTGGCGCACAGCCCTTGCGGGACATGGGAGGAGTTCGCGCCCAGCCCGACACTGGGCTGCCGGGTCTCCCTCACCGATGGCATGACCGCGGGGCACGATTGCGGGCCGGCCGGGATCGGTGAGCTGGCTGCCCGGTTAGTCTCGGGCGGAAAGGCTGGCGCACAAAGCTTTTCGACGACTACATTCCAGATCTTGATCCGCCTGATGATTGCCGGCGGCGCGCCCTTGCCCGCGCCGCCGGAGCCCGTGGACGGTCGTCTCCCCGAAGGTTTTGGCGACGTCGGTGGTACGGAACGGGAATCAGTTCCGCTGGTACAGGCGAACGTGAGCGGCGGGTGGCCACGCTCGTCTGCGACGAGCCGGACGGCCGCGTCGAAGGCGGTGTGCGCTGTCATAGAGCCGGGTAGGTGAGGCATTTGGCCGCGCTGGACATCCTTGGTTCGGTTCCACGTCGCCGGGCCTAACGCTAATCAATCCGAACCATCCGGCGGCCGACGGTCCGGAACTTCGGATCAAGCCGATCGGTGTGGATGGGCGGGTTCGTCGTCTCGATGACAGTCAGGTTCGGGAGTTGATCACCGGGTATGAGGGCGGGAGACGGTGTACGAGTTGGGAGAGCGGTTCGGGATCGAGCGGCGAACGGTCAGTGAGATTTTGCGTCGCCACCATGTGCCGATGCGCCGTCGTGGTCTGACGTCCGAGCAAGTGGATGAGGCGATCCGTCTCTACGGCGTGGGCTGGTCCCTCGCACGTGTTGGCCAGCATCTTGGCGTTGATGCTATGACTGTTCTGAATAAGCTTCGCGAACGCGGGATTTCTACGAGGGACAGCCAGGGGCGACCCCGGGTGTAGTCGACTGCCGCAGGTTCGTGCCGTCGGCAGGGCTCTATAAGGATGGGACCGGTGTTGATCAGCGGTTTTCGTGGGGAACGTTGACCATCGAAGCGGGATTTGGCTATTCCACGTCGGGTTGATGGTTATGGATCGGTCGATGGTGCATCGTCGGTGGTTGAGGCTCGTTGATGGGCCTGCCGTTGCGTGATCTTGAGTAGGGCGCTGGCTTGTTGGTGGGCGAGGCGTTCGCCGTCTTCGCCGTCGACGACGTGGATCTGGACGGTAGCGGTCGGTCTGGGGCGCGGCGTCGTAGGGGGGTGGAGTGTGTGCAGGGTGGGTCTGCTCGGTCATAGCCGTCATTGTGCGTTGAGAGGAGAGGCAGGCGGCTGAGGGATGGCGGGCGAAAGGGTTTGCGAGCTGTGGGTTGGGAAGGGTCCGGTGAGGTGTCGCGAGTAGCGAAGCCCTTCAGGATCCGGGCGGCCCGGCGAACCCGCCGATCAGCCATGTCGAGCCGCGCAGTGTGACAAAGAGGTCGACCCATCCGGCTTCTTGTATCTGTTGGCCGAACGGGCCGAGTGTTTCCCGTTGCTCGGCTGATCGGTTGGCGTAGAACATTGCTTCGGGGAAGTTGTCGAAGACGAATCGGATACACGACAGTGGCAGCGAATGGACTGAGGCTCCGGGTGGGGTGGACTCTTCGGTGGGTCCAGCGAATCCCGACCCGTGGACTGTGTCGCCTGTCGCGTCGAGAACGCCGACGATCTCGAGATAGCCGGCAGGGAATGCGCCTCCGCCGTCAATATCGGATTGGTTGTCTTTCGCCCGCCACACCGTGAATGTCACGTCGGGAAGTGTGTCGAATTTGAAGGTCGTGTTCGCAACGCCGTCTCGGGATTTGTCGAATACCGGTGCCGGGCCGACGACGTCGCCTGCCTGGAATCCGTCGAGCGTCCCCAGCAGGGGAGCCGCTGTCGACCGGGGGACTTCTCGCCCGCTGCGACGCAGCGTTAGAAGAAGTTCCTCGGCGATAGTCCGCACAGATGCGTAGATTGGCGTCGGGATCGGTTCAGCCTCCGAGGCACCAGTGCCGAAGCGTACGAATCCGGCGCTGTTCGAGTGTACGAGCGCGTGGGTCGTCTCGTTCAGCCGATCAATATGGGCTCCGCCGTCCTTGTTCGTGAGAGCCAGGACAAGGTCCTTCCGGCTGAATTCGGCACGGTTGGCGTCGAGCAGAACGGGGCGACGCCACCAGTCGTCGAAGCTCACGTAACGAGTCGAGTTCGACTGTTCGATCTGATCGGCGGTTCTTGCCAGAAAGGTCATCCCATCATCGTG
The DNA here is from genome assembly GCF_044628355.1 of Nocardia sp. N2S4-5. Lineage (NCBI taxonomy): Bacteria > Bacillati > Actinomycetota > Actinomycetes > Mycobacteriales > Nocardiaceae > Nocardia > Nocardia sp. N2S4-5. Next base: position 561,076 of record NZ_JBIUPM010000001.1, read on the forward strand.
ATCGATGCCCATGGTCGTCAGACCCGGACTACGAGCGACGATGTTCGGATCGCGGTCGATGACCGGAGCGCTGTCTGCCCACCTGAGGCTGTCTTTGATCCCGAGTTGGTCCAGCAGGCTGTGACTGGCGCTGGTGTCGTGGACCAATACCCTGATGACGAGGGCGATGCGCTTCGATTCGGGTAGTTCACCCCCGTCGAAAGCAGTGGCCGAGCTGGCAAGGAAACGCAGTTGCTCGGACAGATCCTTCTCGAGATCGCGATCGCGAGGGTGAGTACTCACAACGCAACGATCGCACGAAAAGCGTAGATGGCAATCCCCCGGCCCGCCCTGTCGAAGACACAGCCGTCACGAAGGGAGGGAGCTGAGTTCATCCGGTGTTCGGGCATTTTGAGGTGACTATCCGTGTAGGAGTTGCGGGACAAGCCAAGTCGTCCCGAAGGCTGGGCGAACCGGTGCCCGGGACGCCCTTCGCGGTGCCTGATGAGTGCCTAGTGGATGGTATGCGCAGTCTGCCGCGTATGGGGTAGGCAATCTGCAGGTGCTGAGCGGGTGGGTTGTTGAGGTAGTCCGCCCACGGGCAGCCGCAGACGTGTGGACAGTGGTCGACGCCGTTGTTGCATCGGCGGCACAGCAGGCCACGGGGTTGCGTCCGGCAGAGTGGTGTAGCAGCTCGTCGATTCGACCGGTGAGTGTCGAACCCCGGACATGAGGGTGGTCATCGCGTGATCCTTCAAGAGACCGACCAAAGTCACTGAAGGAAGAAAGTCCCACGCGATGACCGATATTCAGCGTATCGACCCCAGCCAGCTGCTGTCCGACCAATTGGCCGCCGCCAGTCCCGATCTGCTGCGTACTCTGCTGTCCACGTTCGTGCAGACCCTGATGGGCGCCCGAGGCCGACGCCGTCTGTGGTGCCGGCTACGGCGAACGCAGCGACGAGCGTGTCAACCACCGCAACGGCTACCGCCACCGCGACTTCGACACCCGCGTCGGCACCCTCGATGTCGCGATCCCGAAACTGCGCCAAGGCAGTTATTTCCCGGACTGGCTGCTCGAACGACGCAAACGCGCCGAACGGGCCCTGACCTCGGTGGTGGCGACCTGCTATCTGCTCGGTGTCTCCACCCGCCGGATGGAGAAGCTCGTCGAATCCCTGGGTATCACAACTCTTTCCAAGTCACAGGTGTCGATGATGGCACGCGATCTCGATGCCCAGGTCGAAGCGTTCCGCACCCACCCACTCGATCAAGGTCCATACACCTTCGTCGCCGCCGACGCCCTCGTACTCGAGGCGAGCGGTCGTGTGATTCCTTGGCAGCATGAATGCGCGCTGCCGGTGCGCGATGTCCGATTCACGATGCGAAGTTCGGGCACAAGTTCGTCGTCGCCGCGCTGACGAACAGCGTGCCCTGGCTGAACTGGTAAGCCCGCTCGACCGCGGATTCCTCGTCGAGAACCGACACGCCCGCGCGCAGGTGGTCGCAGGTGGCGTGTCCCGCGGTGATCATCTCGGCCGTCGACCGTCCGGGCAGTGTCGCGTTGTTGAGGGTGATCTCGTCGACGAACGCGGCTTCAGCGGTGCCGATATCGGTGGTGGCGGCGGCCGTTCCGCCTACCGCACATCCCAGTGCGGCAAGGGCGGCAATGCAGGCAATTGCGAAGGGGCGCCGGCTGGTTCGTTTGATCACCATGATGAACCGTCCTGGGTTGGTTGGAGACTCCCGTTTTTGCAAGGGAGACTGCATTCATGGGTGCACCACGGAAGTTCGACGAGGAGACCCGTGCTCGGGCGGTTCGGATGTATGAGGACCGGATCCGCGAGCACGGCGAGTCGATGGCCGCGGCGCGACGGCATGTGGGCGCGTTGCTGGATATCAAGCCGGCGACGCTGCGGAACTGGGTCGAGAAGTCCGAACGACCGGCCGCCGACCGGGATCCGGTGTCGGTTTCGGAGTCCGAGGAGTTGAAGGCGCTGCGTCGCGAGGTCTCCGAATTGCGAAGGGCCAACGACATTCTGCGGACGGCGAGCGCGTTTTTCGCGGCGGCGGAGGTCGACCGCCGACTGCGGTGATCGTCGACTACATCGACGCTCACAAGAACCGGTTCGGGGTCGACCCGATCTGCCGCGTGTTGACCGAGCACGGCGTGGCGATCGCCCCGTCCACCTACTACGCCGCACGCAAGCGCGGTATCAGCGCCGCGGTGTGGGCCGACGCGCACACCGCGAACGTCTTGTTGGACCTGTGGACGGCCAACCGGGGTGTCTACGGTGTGCGCAAACTCTGGCTCGCCGCACGCCGAGCCGGCCACATTCTCGGCCGTGATCAGGTCGCGCGCTTGATGCGGCTGGTCGGGGTCGACGGGGTGGTGCGTGGGCGGCGCACCACGGTCACAACCGACCGCGGCCGTGACCGACCCGCGCGGCACCCGGATCTGATCGGGCGGGCCTGGTCGCGGCCGACGCGTCCGGATCAGTGGTGGGTCGCCGATTTCACCTACTGCTGGACGCTGGCCGGGTTCTGCTACACCGCGTTCTGCGTGGACGTGTACTCGCGGCGGATCCTGGGCTGGCGTGTGATGACCTCGAAGGCGACGCCGTTGGTGACCTCAGTGCTCGAGCAAGCTCTGTTCACTCGCCGCAGGACCGATTTCCGTTTCACGGCAACAGGATTGATACATCATTCCGATGCCGGAGCTCAATACACCTCACTGGCCTTCACCGAAGCATTACAGGATTCCGGAATCACCGGGTCCATCGGCAGCGTCGGCGACGCCCTCGATAACGCGCTCATGGAATCGGCGATCGGGCTCTACAAAACCGAGTTGATCGACCGCCACCCCGCCTTCACCAGCCGAGCCGAACTCGAACGGGAAACAGCCTCGTGGGTGCATTGGTACAACACCGGGCGCCTGCACTCTGCGATCGGATACCTACCGCCGGTCGAATACGAACACCTCTACCATCAACAGACCATCTCGACCGAGGCGGCCTGAACCCGAGTCTCTACCGGATCCAGGACGGTTCATGATGTCATCCTCGTGTTCGGGGCCGTGGGTGTTGTAGTAGCAACGATCCCGCAGCCGACGTCGCGAAAGAACCCACCCCAGGGCTGAAGCGGGGCCACCCGAAGATAGGAGGATCGGGATGAAGTCCGTATGAGCGGAGGCTTGGACGAGGCGATTCGGCGCTCGACCAGTTCGGCCCGCCACGGCGGGACTGTCGGAACAACGGCGGATCTTGATCTCGGTCCGATCGGCCGGACCTGATGGTTCGGCAGGAAGGACCGACTGATGTCGGAGACACTGGCTGCCGTGGCGAAAGACGCGGTGGACACCAAGAAGCTGGCCGAGCAGCTGCTCGCGCAGGCCAAGGAACAGGGTATCGACCTGGTCGGGCCGGGCGGGCTGCTCAACCAGCTGACCAAGACCGTGCTCGAAACCGCGTTGGAGGCAGAGATGACCGAGCATGTCGGCTATGAGAAACACGACCCGTCCGGCCGTGGAACGGGCAACTCCCGCAACGGAACCCGAACGAAAACCGTGATCACCGAGATCGGCCCGGTCGGCATCGACGTGCCGCGCGACACCAATTCCTCGTTCGAACCCAAGATCGTCAAAAAGCGGCAGCGGCGCCTGTCTGGGGTCGACGAGATCGTGTTGTCGCTGACCGCGAAAGGCCTGACCACGGGCGAGGTTTCGGCGCATCTCGCCGAGATCTATGGGGCTTCGGTGTCGAAGGACACGATCTCGACGATCACCGAGAAGGTGGTCGCGGAGATGACCGATTGGTGCAACCGGCCCCTCGACGCCGTCTATCCGGTCTTGTTCATCGATGCCATCCACGTGAAGATCCGCGATGGTCAGGTGGCCAATCGACCGGTCTATGTGGTCATCGGTGTCACCACCGCCGGGGAACGTGACATTCTGGGGTTGTGGGCCGGCGATGGCGGTGAGGGAGCCAAGTTCTGGCTGCAGGTGTTGACCGAGCTGAAGAATCGTGGCGTGGCCGATGTCTGCATCGCGGTCTGCGACGGACTCAAAGGACTGCCCGAGGCGATCAACACCGTCTGGGCGCAGACGATCGTGCAGACCTGCGTTATCCATCTGCTGCGCAACAGTTTCCGTTATGCGGGCCGTCAGCATTGGGCCGAGATGAGCCGCGATCTCAACCCGGTCTACACCGCTGCGACCGAGGCTGCGGCTCGCGAACGGTTCGGCGAGTTCGCGGCGAAATGGGGCGAGCGTTACCCCGCGATCGTCAAACTCTGGGACAACGCCTGGCCCGAGTTCGTGCCGTTCCTCGACTACGACGTCGAGATCCGGCGAATCATCTGCTCCACCAACGCGATCGAGTCCCTGAACGCTCGCTACCGGCGCGCGATCCGCGCCCGTGGCCACTTCCCCAGCGAGCAGGCCGCGTTGAAATGCCTGTATCTGGTGACCCGTTCCCTGGACCCGACCGGGAAGGGTCGGGCACGATGGGCGATGCGGTGGAAACCAGCATTGAACGCCTTCGCCATCACCTTCGAAGGCCGGATCCACCCGACCGGGAACTAACCCACACCGAGGTCGGATCCGCCGTTAAACCGACAGTCCCGCCACGGCCCGCCCGGTTCGCTCAGTCCGCATGTGCCGATGCGCCGGCGTGGTCCAACTCGCGTCGCTGCCGGTTGTGGCCATGATGGTGCTGGTCAGGTGGGATCGGGCAGTCTGTGGCGGGCAACATCAGCACGGCTCTGACTACCGGGCGGTCGGTCATGAACGCGAACTGTGCGGCTGACCGCTGTTCGGCCCGATCGGGCCAGCGCGACCGGGTCGGCGGCCGCCGCGGCCCCGCGGTTGGTCAGTGCAAGTGGTCGCGGTTGTGGGGGTCGCCGGTCAACCACTGCATCACCGCGTGCTTGAGGCCGGGCGCGTAGGTGTCCTTGTCCAGCACGGTGGCACTTGCCAGCTTGGCGACATGGTGGGGCTGCGCCGGGGAGTTGTACTGCACGTTCGTTCTGCGGCATTGCCGTCAGCACAACCCGAACATCGCCATCTGAATCCGCAAGCCGAGCGACATGATCGAAGAGATGGTGCGCCGCCGACATATGTACGGGGCGAATGTCGAATATTCGTCTTGCGGTGTTCTCCGCAGCGGAGCTGTGGTCGACGATAACGGTGACGACCCCATCTGCTGAGGCGTCGGCGCCAGCACTTTCGAAGAAAGGTGTGGGCTGCCGGGGTGCTCGCGTTCGAGGCTTCATGGAGCGGATAATTTTCGATGACTGGTTCATCTGTTTCACATATATCCGCAGCTCCGGGAGGGCTACCGCTGGTCGGTCATGTGCTGCCACTGCTGCGTGATCCGTTGGCTTTCCTACGGTCGCTGTCCACCCAGGAGGACCTGGTCCGACTACGAATCGGAGCGACCGAGGCCGTACTTGTATGTACTCCCGAGCTCACGTGGAAGGTACTTCGGGAGGACCGGATATTCGACAAAGGCGGCCCGACGTTCGACCGGGCCCGGGAGGTGCTGGGAAACGGAGTCGGCTCGTGTCCCTACAGTGAACACCGACGGCAACGGCGTGCGATTCAGCCGGCGTTTCATCGCGACCGCTTCCGCTACTACGAACTGGCGATGGCCAAGCATATCGATGAGGTGGTCGGATCCTGGCGCGAGGGACAGGTCCTAGATGTTGCGGCAGAGACTCGGAAATTACCTCGCACGCGGCGGTGGAGTCGATGTTAGCCCCTACCTCATCCACCACCGCAGCGACGTGTACCCCGACCCCGAGGCATTCGACCCCGACCGGCGGGACAACGCCCAGCCTCCGTCCCACGCGTATCTACCGTTCATCGCAGGTCCTCGCAAATGCGTGGGCGACACCTTCGCCATGACCGAAATGGTGCGCATGAATCTCACCGCACGCTTCCCACATCGGTCGGCCCATGGGGCCGTACCATGACAACTCGCGCGGCAGCTCCAGAGGTCACCATTCCACCCATCTGGTGCCCCATTGAGCCCCGCGTCCATCCCCAGCAGTCGCAGATCGAAACCGCCGTCATCGAATGGCTGAACAACTTCGAGTTCGCCCCGGAAATTCGCCGGCGCGGCGTTGCCACCCGCTCTGGTAGCTGGGCCAGCCGTGTCGCTCCCGACGGCGACCTCGGACGAACAGTGATCCAGGCATGCTGGGCATGCTGGGCCTTCCTCTTCGACGACCAGTACATCGACGATGGGTCTATTGCACGCGTACCCGCTGAGTGCAACCCACTGATGTGTCGCGTACTCCACTCCGCGGTCCACCCCGAGACCGCTGACGGCGAACCCTTCTCCACCGCACTCACCGATCTCGTAACCCGCTACCGCAGCGCCACCACCTCGCCAACTCTGTTCCAGCACTGGCTCAGTTGCCACTACGTCTGGCTGCTGGGCAGCGCATGCTCGGTCAGTGACCGCTCTGCCGGCCGTGTCCGATCCGTCGATGACCACATGATCATCGGGCCGCTGGACCGCGCCAGCGCACTCACCACCACGATGATCGAAATCAGCGAAGGCACCGAACTGCCGACGGCCGAGCGCGACCTCCCACACGTCAGAGCATTGACAGGAGCCGCGCATATCCTCGAGACCTGTTACAACGACATCGGCTCCTACCACCGCGAAGTCCAGCAAGACGCCCCCGAGTCCGACCTCGTCTATCTCCTGCAAACTGCCCACCACCGCACACCTCGAGACGCCATGGCCGACGCCGCCGCAATGCTGGACCGCGTCATGACTCTCTTCCTCACACTCCGCGACCAGTGCTGGCCCACCGCCAGCCAGCAATTGCGGCGATACCTCACCCAGTTGTCCAACAAGATCCGAGGAAATCTCGACTTCCAACGCGAGACACCGCGCTACAGCACCGGACCCGGCCCCGCCTTCGACTACACCGACCACCCCACCGACGGGCGCCTCATCCCCGTATCGCCCTCCATCGCGTGGTGGTGGGACCTCGTAGCTCGACACTGAAGCCGGGGTCGACGGTACTGTAACTATCCCAATTCGGTGGTGATGCCGCGGTGACGGCAGAATGGGGCGGTATGCGGGGTGAATGCGCCTGCCGCCGTGGTGCTTTCGTGGTTGTCGCCCGGTGGAAGGAGCGCTTATCGTGGCTCCGCACCCTGATCAGCGCGGTAGTCGTGGTGACAAGGTTCTGGCCTCATGAGGCTGGAAACGACACCACCGGCCCGATGATCGTGCTGACCGCCGAGCCGGTGGTGCAGCTGCTGCACTCGATCCTTGGCCTGATCAGCTGATCGAGTGCGGTGCCGAGGGCCCGAATCTGCTGGTGACACAGCGGGTTCGTGAGGTTCACCCCGGGTTGTGGACACCGAGTTGACAGGATCACTGATCCTGTTGAAAGGATGTCTGCATGCCTCCTCGTAAGCGCCGGTCGTTCACGGCCGAGTACAAGGTCGAGGCTGCGCATCGTGTGATCGATTCCGGTCGCACGGTCGCCGAAGTTGCCCGGGAACTGGGCATTCACGAGAGTCTGCTGGGGACGTGGGTCAAAGACGAGCGGCGCAGGATCGCTGCCGCCGAGATTCATGGTGAAAAACCCCTCGATGCGGCGGAGCGAGCCGAGTTGCAGCGACTGCGAAGGCAGGTCGCTGACCAGGACAAAGACATCGCGTTCCTGAAAAAAGCGTCGGCGTACTTTGCCGCGATGCAGACGAACCGGCCCGGTTCGATCTGATGGCCGAGTACGCCGGCCCCGACACTGTCACCGGCGTTGCTGGTACTGATCAGCCTGCAGGGCACCGGTTTTCGATTCGCCGCATGGCACGACTGCTGCAGGTGTCGAAGTCGGGCTACTACGCGTATGTGAAGCGCAGGGCGGCAACGGTTCTCACCGACCGGCAGCAGCGGCGTGCGGATCTGGAAACGAAGATCGCCACGGTGCATCGCGAATCGCACGGCACCTACGGATCACCGCGTATCACCGGTGAGCTACGCGATCAGGGCGAACGGGTCTCAGCCAAGACCGTCGCCAAGATCATGGCCTCCGCCGGGCTCGAAGGGATCAGTCCCCGAACGTTCAAAGTGCGCACCACCGTGGCCGATCCGGCGGCGTCGTTCCCGCCGGATCTGGTGAAGCGCTGCTTCGACCAGGGCCGCCCCGACGCTGTCTGGACGACCGATATCACCTACCTGACCTGTGGTCACGGGGATCTGTTCCTCTGCGCTATCCGTGACGGCCACACCCGCAAGGTGCTCGGCTACAGCCTGGCCGATCATATCGGCGCCGATATGGTCACCGAAGCCATCGATGCCGCGGTCGCGGTGCGCGGCGGCCGAGCCCAGGGCACGATCCTGCACTCGGATCGCGGCGGGGAGTTCACCGCGCATCTGACCGCGCAAGCCTGCCGGCGGCACGGGCTGCGCCGGTCGATGGGAGCGACCGGAATATGCTGGGACAACAGCCCTTCCGAATCGCTGTGGTCAAGTTTCAAACACGAGCACTACTACCGGCACACCTACGCGACGAAGACCGAACTCGTTGTCTCGGTTGACAAGTGGATGAACTACTACAACACTACCCGGCGGCACTCCGCGATCGGGAACCAAAGCCCCGACAACTACGAGCGTTCACTTCGAACCGCTGCCGCCTGAAAATCTGTAAGCCCCTGTCCACCATCCGGGGTGAACCTCATCGGGCCCTTCTCGACGCTCAGGAGCGTCGTCCCGCTGCCTATCAACAAGTGGAGACTCAACCGGTTAACGGATTGAGTAAAGCAGGCGCTCTCGGGGATTTCCTGTACTCCTACTAGCGAACCCACTGGTCACAGCCTTACATTGAGTACAGGATATGAGGGGAAACCCTCACCCTTGACGGGAATGTCGGTCAGCGTCCGGGTATCGGTGGGGCAGGGTGGTGCGCGTCTGCCGCGCCGCCGCGCGGTCGAGCCGGTCGGCGAGGTCGTCGGCGCGAGTCCACGAAGTGGCCGGACAAGTTCACGCCTCCGCCCGCTCGGTCGGTGGGTTTGTCCGCTAGTAACGCCCACGTCGCAACGGTTCTCCGGTTGTTTCGTGTCGTTTGTCGGTGCGCTGCCGCACCATCGGTTCCATGAGCGCGCACGACAGCACCAACGAAGCCAGCATCGCCGCGGCCCAGGCCGCTGGATGGCCGGAGTTGACCGGCACGCCTCCGCAGATCGGGTGGGCCAACACCATCCGCGCTGAGAAGATGCGCGACTACGAAGCCGCCGCGCCGAGCATGTCGGCGGCCGATCAAGTCCGATTCCGGGAGGTCATGCTGCGCCAGACCAAGGCCGGGGCGTGGATCGACAACCGGTCGCACCCGTGGCAGACGATGCTCGTCCTCAACTTCACTCCTGAGGAACTCGCCGAGCTGCGGGCGAAGGTCGACAGTTCCTCCAACCCGAGCGACTCGTAACCCGGGCCAGCCGCCGGTCTCTCCAGGGTCCGGCTTGTCTTCCGGCGGTGGTCATTTCCGCGTGTGTCCCAACGACCAGGTCGACGGACTTCTCCGGTCCGCCAGTTCGTACACGCGTTGAGAATCGCTGCGGCGCTTCGCGTCCGGATAGGCATCAATGTCTCATTGTGGTCGCGGCGCAGATTATCGAGCCAGTCCGGAACGTGCGGCGTCGGCGCTCGTATGGTTGCCATGGCTGCGGCGTGCACTCTGGGCCAGAGGTTCACTTCGTGGCTGTGCGGCACTGCGGATCGGTAGCCGCCGCCCTTGAGCCCGAACAGGTCGGCCGCTTGCTTGTTCGCGATACCCAGAACAGGTCGGACGTACGCCGACGTGGTCCGGTTCATCGAGACCCGTTGTGGCTGCCCGTTCGTCCACGGCGTCATGCATGCTCGTGCGCGGTGTGGTCAGTTGGTGTGCCAGTGGCAGCGGCAGGCGACGAGGGTGAGGCCGGGGCCGACGCCGAAGATGAGGCCCTCCCCGGAGTTCGTGGGTGGGTCTGTGAAGAAGCGGGCGGCGACGTCGAGGACGGAGGCTGCGCCGGCGTTGCCGAGGTCGCGGAGGCTGTGCTGGGAGAGCTGGAGTAGACGGGGGTCGAGGGCTTTCCCGAGGGTGTCGAGGATGCGTGGTCCGCCGGGATGGCTGATCACGAATTCCGGTGTGGCGCCGAACCATTCGACGAGCTCTGGCAGTGCGTCGGTGAGGGTGTCGTAGAGAGCTGGGGAGTTGAACAGGTGCCAGCCGTCGGTGCGGGTTGCGGCGCCGACGATGTCGCTGGTGCCGGGCGCGGTGCGTTCCCAGGTGTCGGTGATCGATAGCCGGGGTGCGTCGGGGGTGTCGGTGCGGACGACGCAGGCGGCCGCGGCGTCGGAGATCAGTCCGCGGAAGATCATGGTGTCCGTGCCGGTGTCGTCGGGGTGGATGTAGGGGTAGAAGACGTCGGCGCAGACGATGAGGATGTGTTCGCCGGGTGCCGATGCCGCGAGCTGGGTGGCTCGGGCGATGGCGAATGCGCCACCGGCACAGCCCATTTGAGTGACCGGCAAGCGGCGTGTGTGTTCCGGGAGGCCGAGACGGTCGATGAGCGCGACGTCGATGCCTGGGATGGTGTGCCCGCCGGCGCCGGCGTAGATCAACCATCCGACGTCGCGGCTCGAGACACCCGCGGCGTCGAGAGCGCCCCGGGCTGCGGTCTCGCTGAGGGCGAGCGCGTCCTCGTGATGGCGGCGGGCCCGGTCGTCGTGACGGCCGTTGGTGTCGGAGAGTTCGATCAGTGGGCGGCTGACCCAGTGGTTGTCCACCCCGGTTCGCCTCATGAGAGCTAATGCTCGATCCAGACGCGGGTGGTCGGTATATCTCTGGCGGAAGTGGGTGATCAGTTCGTCGGTCGAGACGCGGTGGGGTGGGAGCGCGACGGTGGGCGGGCTCAGGCTCGGCATGTGGTCAAACCTCGCTTACTGAGGTGTCGGTGTAGAGATAGTGGGTGGTGCCGTCGAGGGTGTGCTGGGTGAAGGCGTGCATCGTCGCCGCGTTCATGTCACTCCAGTGCGGTGGTGTTTCGATCTGATCGCGGCCGATGCGGCGGCCGAGGAGGGTCAGCCGGTTTCCGGCCGGGCAGCGTTGCCGGTCGTAGAAGGCCAGGGCGGCCGTCGGTGAGCTGGTCGCACCTAATGCTTCTTGGAAGCATCGCGCGTCGTCGAGCGCTTTGACCGCTCCGCTGGCGGTGTGTGGTCGGGCCAGGGCGCCGGCGTCGCCGGCGAGGACGAACGGTCCGCGAGTGTATTGCGTGGTGGTGAGGTCGAAAATCGGATGTATCGCAACGGTGCGGGTCGCGGCGATCAGTTCGGCCCATCGCGGCGGGAGCGATTCGGCGGCAAGGCGTTCGACGAAGCCGGTGTGTTCGGGGTCTGTGCCGTCCGGTTCGAAGCGGGCAGCGCTGACGGGTGTCGGCGGGTACGCGTACAGGGCCCAATTCAAGTTTCGGCCGCCCCTGCCGTCGGGAATCAGGTAGAACACGGCCTGGCCGTGTGGAAACACGACGGTGACATAGGCATTCTCGAGTTCGGGAACCGGCTGCGGTACAGCAGATTCGGGATATGTCCCGCGCCACAACACGTAGTCGACGGGTTGCGGTGCGGTGCCGGGGACGACGGCAGGCCGTACGGTGGAACGGTAGCCGTCGGCTCCGATCACGAGGTCGAACTGCTCGGTGACACTGTTGCCGTAAACGATTGCCGCACAGCCGTCGTCGATGGTCTCGATGTCCGTGACCCGGGTTCCGGCGCGGTAGTCGACCTCGGTGATGGCTGCGCGCAGTGTCTGCCACAGGATTGCCCAATTGCACAATGCGACCGGGCTCGGCTGGTGCCACAGCACCTGTTCCGCACCGGTGGATCGAGGGTTGCGAACGATCCAGATTCGCTGCGTCACGGGATGGTTCGGCATTGCCGGGTCCAGGAATCCCGACTCGGCGAGTGCTCCGATCGTGGTGGGTGGCATGGCGATCCCGTATCCGCGTTCCTGTAGCCGGTGCGTGCTGCGTTCGGCGACGACGACCGAAGCACCGGCGCGGTGCGCCGCCAAGGCCATCGCGCAACCGGCCACGCTGCCACCGAGCACCGCGATCCGCAGCGCCGGGCGCGGCGTCATCGTGCCGCCTGCCGGGATCGGGCTCGCCAGGCGGACGTGAGTTGCTCACCGGCCGCGTCGATTTCGGGGTCGGTGGAATTGATGACGGTAGTGAACATGCGCACGATCCCGACGACGTAGAGGGCCTCGATCGCACGGCGGACCCCGAAATGGGCAACCAGGTCGGCCATGGTGTCGGCATCGCAGCCGGTGGAGCGCAGGCCCGCGGTTCCGGCGCGGATGAGGGCAGCGTCGGCGGTATCCGGCCAGGGCGAGGGATCCTTGCCGCTCAGCCGGTCCAGATCGGCGCCCCCGACTCCGGCCGCGGTGGCTTGAGGAAGGTGCTGGATCCACTCGTAGTCGCAGTGCGTTTCGTGGGATACGAGCATGACCAGAAGTTCTCGATGTCTCGCGGACAGGTCGAGTGTCGTCATCATGCGTGCCGCGAGTTCCAGCAAGGTGGGAGTGAGCGATGCCGCATGGGCCGTGAGCCGCACGATGTTGATGACCGCCGGGAAGTCGGCAAGTGCCGCCGCGGTCTCGGGATTGTCGGACAGGTTGTCGGGGTACGGCACGCGTGCCATAGGTATGAGATCCCTCTCTGTTCATGCGTAACTGGTTGCAGAAGAAGGTGTTCGGACTCGGAGTGGGCTGCTCGGACAGCCGTCGGGCTGGACACCGCGACAGTCGGGCAGCGCAGTAACGGCGTCGCGCAGCCCGGGTGCACACCGCCGGGCACGCGCGGGGACCGCTTCGGCCACATCGCGCTTCGGCCACATCGGTGTCGAAAAGTGCTGCTATCTGCGATATTTCGTCGCACCGTCCTTGACCCTCACCTCGGTAACCACCAACCACATCGATCCGGGACGTCGTGCACTGGCCCAGCCGCGACGAGATGGATGGAGATATCGACTCTCAGGATCGGCGGTCGGCAGCCCGAGGAGAACCCAGCCACACGCATGATCGTCATGCGCCGCCTGCATAACCTTTCGGCCCTCTGCACGACTCGGTCGTGTCTCCCAATGACCTGAGCCATCCGACGATGAGGGCCAGCGTGAACCGTCTGTCGCCCTTCTGACGATTCCCGGCCGCCGCGTCTACACCCGCGGACACATCGACTTCGTCCACGATCACCAGCGGCTTGGCCTTCACCCATGAGCCATCGGTGCTGAGACTCTTCCAAGGAAGATTCAGCCCGGCCGACCGGATGGTCCGGTCTCAGGCGTAGCTCCGGAACCCGCCGCGCCGGCTCGAATTTGCTGAAAGTTTCGACAGCTCCGTGGGTTTCCTCGATAGATTCGGGCTATTACACGAACGTGCACTCTTGTGAACTCAATACTGCGGGCAACCGAGGTCACCTCACGGCGAGTGAGAACCGGAACAAGACCGCCCCGGGAGGCCGGGGTATCGGGTACGTCGCGAACGACGCAACGCCGGACCGTGACGGCGGCGTAGAAGGCCTGTCCGGCAACGGGTGTCGTTCCACCGCTCGCGCCGAGCCCCTACTTGTCCAGGACGGTTCCACCGCGCATTACGCCGTGTACGGCCGGCCGCATCGGGTTCCTCAGCTGCCAGTGGCGGCCTGGCGGACCGACGAGATGCGTAAAGCGCTGCAGAGCAAGGACATCGGCGTCGTGCTGCGTGCGTGGCGACACCATGAAGACCACGGACGCCGACCCGTTCCGCAGGCGATGCTCGCCGGTGCGCTCGGCGTCACGCAGGGCCAGCTCAGCCGAATCGAAAACGGCCGCAACCGGGTTCGTGATCTCGACAAACTGAGTCACTATGCGCGGGTGCTCGGTATCCCCGCCGAGTTGTTGTGGTTCGAACTGGACGACACCGCGCAACCGCAACCGTCGGCGCCGACCGCGGAAAGACTTCGATTACCCAGCGGTGCCCTCATCGCGACCTCCGTTCGTGCGCCCGAGCCGATCCTGGTCGGGTCGCTGCTGTCCACACTCGAGGAGTACGTGCGTGCCGACAGGCTGGCCGGGTCGTCGTCGCTGCTCCCGGTAGTGGCTCAGCAGGAGCGATTCATCGACCAGCTCGAGAAATCGGGCGATGCGGCGGTCCGTTCGGAATTGGGCACGGTGCACGCTCGATACGCCGAGTTCCTCGGCTGGTTACACCAGGATTCCGCGAACCTCCCCGCCGCGGCGGAGTGGACAACTCGCGCCGCGGCGCTGGCCCGCGAAGCCCGCGACGACAACCTCCTGTCCTACATCCGGTTGCGGCAGAGCAGTGTCGCGGTCGACGCAGGGGATGCGCACCAGGCGCTCGACCTGGCCCGGGCAGCACTGCAAGCTCCGGTGGATCTGTCGCACCGTCACCGTGCGATGGCACAGTGTCAATTCGCCCGCGGCTATGCCCGTCTCGGTAACGTCGAGGACTGCCGCAGCGCCCTCGACCGGGCGGCTCGGCACGCCACGCGACCCGGTGAAGCGGCCGAGCCCGCCCAACACTGCACACCCGACCATGTCGCCATGGAAGCGGCCGGCTGCCTGGTCGATATCGGATATCCCGAACAGGCAATAGACGCTCTGGAACCCCGATTGCCGCACTGGCGACCGGAAGACCGGCGCGACCTCGGCCGGAGCCTGGCAATCCTGGCCATCGCACTGGCAGCCACCGGCGAACCCGACCGGGCGGTCGAGGCCGCAGCGCACGCCCTGGTCATCGTCGCCGAAACCCATTCCACGCGAACCGAAACCCAGCTCTACCGATTGATCCGGCAACTCCACGCCATCGGAGCGCACGACCAGGCAGCCGAACTTCGCATCACATTGCACAGGGCCCTCTAGTCCTACACGAGACGTGACGGACCGCGATTCCGCTTACGTCGAGGTGGGATAAATGGTGTCGCGGCGTAGATAAGCAGCCGGTCGGTATTCTTCTGATTTCGAGGGTATTGCCGGATATGCGTCCTGCGCATACTCCTATCTGTTATGTAAAGCGTTGGTTTTTTGCCTCACCGCTCGGATAATATTGAACTGTCGTCCGGACGAATCTCGAGCGTGCCACCACGGTAATGGCGGCGCTCTGCGATAGATGTGGAGGCCGGTAAGGCTGGTTTATGGAATGACGAACCTATCGGGGATCCGAACCAACCACCCTGCTTTGTTCTTCAGTGGTGGACGGCCCGCGGCCCACAGCGATTCTCGTGCATGTATGCGGTGTGGAACTCGGCTGGCGCGCGACAACGATACTTCACTCTGTGCTGCCTGTGGACGCTCCGGGCCGGGAATCCCACGACTGCCGGCAGAGGCATGGCGGAGCGGCGAGATTCGTCATGCCTTGCGCGACAAAGATATCGGCGGTGTCATGCGGGCATGGCGACGCCACGCCTCACATGGATCCCGCCCCGTCCCACAAACCGTGCTCGCGCACGAGCTCGGCATCACGCAAAGCCAACTCAGCCGCATCGAGAACGGCCGCCACCGCATTCGCGATCTGGACAAACTCACACACTACGCCCGCACACTCGGCGTGCCGGCCGAACTGTTGTGGTTCGAACTCGACGAACCGGTACCGCGTCTGCCGGTCGCCGAGCCGCTGCAACTTCGCAACGGCGCCGAAATACCCGCCGTCACTTCGGTCGCGGAGCCCGGGCTGTCCGATTCGCTATTGGCGACTCTCGACGAATATGTGCTCGCAGACCGGCTCGCCGGCTCGCGTGCGTTACTGCCGATCGTCACCCAGCAGACGAGGTTCATCGACCACCTTCAACGCACCGGACAGGCCGGTACCCGTGCGGAACTGAGAGGTGTACAGGCCCGTTTCGACGAGTTCCTCGGCTGGCTGCATCAAGATGCCGGAAACCTCCCCGACGCCGCTCGATGGACAGCGCGCGCCGCGCGTCTCGCTCAGAAGACTCGCGACCATCACCTGCTGTCGTATGTCCGTGCGCGACAAAGCAGTCTGGCCGCCGACGCCGACAACGGCCACGCTGCGGTAGACCTTGCTCGCTCGGCGCTGGGTGCGGCGGCGGAACTGACACACCCGCAGCGCGCGATGGCGTTGTGTCAACTCGCCCGCGGACATGCCCGGCTCGGCAACACCGACGACTGCATCCGGGCTCTCGACCACGCGATCCATCATGCAAGACATCCGGATAACGGCAGCGGCAATCTCGCCTGTCACTGCACAACCGAATACATCACCATGGAAGCGGCAGACTGTCTCATCCAGCTGGACCGCCCGGCGGAGGCCATCGATATCCTCGAGCCCCGGCTGCCCGACTGGGCCCCGGAAGACCGCCGCGACCTCGGCCGCAGCCTGGCCCTGCTGGCCGTCGCGCTGGCGCGGACCGACGAACTCGACCACGCCCTCGAGGTCGCCGACCACGCCCTAGCCATCACCGCCGAAATCCGCTCGGCCCGAATCGAACGCGAGCTGTATCGTCTCATACGACAACTCCACCTCCTCGGGGGAACGGATAAAGCAGCCGAACTCCGGACCGCGGTTCACAATGCGCTCTGATTCCGCCCGTCGTCCTGCCCGGTCCACAGGTCACCAAAGATTGGTTCAGTATTGACCGGCTGGCATCGCCGGCAATTCGGATCGCGGCGCATTGATCGCCCGATATGCGCGAGGGGAATTATCCGTATGCGCAGGCCGGTCTCGGATCGTGTAGCTGCCGGGCGATAATGGACTCGACGAACATGTGAGGTCGCGTATTTCGGTCCACGTGTGGCAATCCTGCAAAAAGATGTGGCCGATGAGAGGAGCCGTATGACCGATCAGCCCATCGCGCAGCGATCACTTTCGATTCCTCCAGGCACTCGTCACCATCTACCTTCACCACAGCACCAGCAGTCGCGCCGAACTCCCCACGCTCAGCGGGGGATGTCCGAGTCGCAGTTGTATGACATCTTCGACGACTTTCCCCGGCCGAAATATCCCTTCCCCGACATCATCCCGGACTACCTCGAACAGCTGCGTGTGGAAGCGGATCGGTGGATCGACGAGGACTGCTTGTTCAACGGTCCCGCCGACAGGACGCGGCACAAACGTCATCGTTTCACCGACCTGTCCGCGTGCTCGATGCCGTACCTCACCTACGCCGAACAGCTGCCACCCAGCCGCTATACCTGCTTCGGTGCCATCCTCGACGACTACCTCGACCACACCGGCCGCAACGAGACGCTCGCTGTCGGCGACCGGATCCGCGACTGCCTCCGCGGCCGCGTCACTCCCGGACCGGACGAGCACGGTTTCTATCGCCAGTTCCGCTTCGTCTACGACGACGCCCGCGCAGCCGAAGTGCCCGAAAGTATCTACGACCGTTTTGTCACCGCCATCGATCACCTCGTCACCGCGTACGCCGACGAGAAGAAATGGAAAGAAACCGACACCCCGCCGCCGCTGCCTGTCTACACCACTTTGCGCATCCGCACCGCCGGCGTCATCCCTTACTGCGAATACACCGCCCTCCAACACGACTACCGCAACCTGCCCGAGTCCGTCCTTACCCACCCGCACATCCGGCGCCTGCACGAACTCGTGAGCGAATTGGTCGGTCTGCACAACGACTTCTACTCGTTTCCCCGCGAACTCACCCGCCACGGTGACGTCATCAACATTGTCGCCGTACTCGCCCGCGAACACTCGATCTGCTACGAAGACGCCTGGTACGCCGCGATCGAGTTACACGACTCCGTACTATGGGAATTCGTTGTCCTGCAACAGAACCTGCCCGACTTCGGTCCGTGGCAGGACACCGCCGAACGCTATGTCACAGCATTGAGCATCAACATTCAAGGCTGTAACACCTGGCATCAGCGGACCAGTCGACGTTACACCCCCGGAGCCTACGTCGAGCCGGTCGATAACCGACCACCATGGGGCCGCCGCACGGAAAGGTGACATTGATCCGACTTGCCGTGACAGGAGAAAAGCGATGCCTAATAGGGATGACGGCCAAGGACCCCTGCCGGCGCTGAGCGAGCGACTGCGCGCCGAGGTGGCTGCCGTGGGCGAGAACTCGAACACGCGATTCGACGACGCTCTGCTGGACGTATTGCGGCCGCGAGCGGCGATCGGGAAATCGCCGTTCGCTGAGCATCTCGCCCGGCTGCGGACAGAGCCGCACCGGTCCGGCGCGGTAACAGCGGAAGCGCCGGAGTGCAGCTACGACCCGCAGGGAATCAGGACGGTCATGCGCACCGATCCCCGAGCCTTCGGCCGGACGTTCGAGGCCAGGACCAGAGAGTGTAGTGACATCGTCGAAAATGGTTGCGCGGTCCAAGAGCACATCGACGCGATTCGCACCTGTGGTGCGGGGGCCGACGCCGCCGATGGCAGGCTGGTGCGTCCGGTCGCTGTCTTCGGCGAGGACGGCATCGTCCGGGAGGTAGTCGAACGTGCCCGGGCCGGAGCCAACGGCGGGGACAGTACGAAATCAGCCGGCCTGGATACCTGCTCGCACCCATTGTGGCAGCGGGTGTCGGAGGAGTACGGACTGCAGGGGACTGCGGGAGCCCCGACGTTCGCCTGCGGCGCCTGGCTCGGCGGCCTCAGTACCGGCGAGTACGGCGACTGGCGTCAGGATTACCTGTGCACCTTGATCTACGGGTTCTATCTCGAATACAACCTGGACACGATCGGCGGCGATCAGCGCAATGACGTTCTTCGCGACCTGGCGTGCATGTGGGAAATGCCGGGCCTACCGCCGGAATTGCGCGCCAGGAAGGCACACATGCTGTGCAACATGGCGTACTTCGACCGCAAGCGCCGAAGCGAGGCTGCGCTGCGCACGCGTCCCACCACCGGAATGACGGCGTGGGTATTCGACAACCGGGATCTGTGGCGCGACTACAAGGCCTGCGACTCCGCGCTATTCGGTCACTATCTGTCTTTCCGTCCCGGCACCGTGGGCCGTGACGATTTGATGGTCGCCGGAGTGGTGAACGACTGGATCGATATCGGCCCCGACCTACGCAACGGTGAGTGCGCCCAGAGCGTCTTGGCGCTGACCAGAGGATCAATCGCCGGTTCCGACCTCCTGCAGTGCTATGAACGCTCGGTGTGGATGCTCAATGCGCAGCTCACGCCGTCGGCTGATATCGCGCCGGAGCGCTTCTCGGCCTCCGCGCTCACCATGTCGACCTGTGTGTGGGGCATGGCCAACCACCGACACGACATCTGGCGCTATTACTCGATCGCCGCCGAAGCACGCGCGTACACGCGAAGCCTCGACCTCTACAGATCCTGTCAGTTCGCGGACTGCTATTCCGAGGACCTACGACCCACGACACCGGTTACCGCCGCGCGAATCACCGTGCCGCGCCGCACTATACGTTACGACTGCACAATTGCGGGGGCACGGCACTGCGGTGAAATCGAGATTCACACGGCGGTGGCGGACGCAGTCGAGAGCGGTGTCTTCCCCACAGCGGCTCTGGAATATCAGCTGATCGTTCCGATGCTGTTGTTCCGGAGGTCGATCACCGCGACGGAGTTCCTTTCTCATATGGACCGGTCGTACTGCAAGCATCACGCTGTCGTCCTGGACGCCGCCCATCGCTCACGATTCAGCACGGAATTCGTCACCGCGCTCATTTTTCTGGTGATGGAACAATGGTGGTCCGGCATCCTGTTCGCGATCGGCGTCGGAAGCCTGGTGGAAGCACAACCCGGAAAGACCGGCAACGATCGGGCCTACCCGGAAGACGCCTCTCGTCCTTGCAATTGACATGCCCCTGAAGGGATCGCGCACATGACACATCGACAACCGACGGGAGAAGTGGGCCCCGTGGCTGGGTTGCTGTGTCCGATTGCCGCGCGGTGTGCCAGCCGGGAGAACAGACAGCGAGCGCAGGATGCCGCCGTGGCCTGGGCGCAGACCGCGGGACCGGCGCGCACCCATGCCCAGGTGTCGCGGGCTGCGGCGTGGAATGTGGCAGAGTTCGCCGGCCGGGTGTACTGCGGCGCGGGTGATTTGGCACTGGCGGCGCAATGGATCATGTGGATGAATATCGTCGACGACAGAGTGGAGACCCTGTCCGAACCGGAGATCGCCGCGGCGCTGGCACCGATCACCAACGTTCTCGCCCAGGACGACCCGGCCGCCGGACGCGGTGCCGGCCCGTTCGCCGAATCGTTCGCGGACCTGTGGCAGCGGACCCGAACCGGGATGCCGGACGAATGGCGGTCCCGTGTGGCCGGTATCTGGACCCGGTGCGCGGACAGCATGGGTTGGGAAGCCGCCAACCGCCGCGCCGGGCGCGCACCGCTGCTGGACGACTACATCGCCAACCGGGCGACCGCCGGAGCGACCTACCTGGCCCTGATACTCACCGAGGGGCTGGGCACCGCCTGCCTGCCCGCCGAGCTCTACTATGCCGGGCCACTGTCGGCGCTGCGCGGGCTGGCCGCAGACCACATCTGCTGGGCCAACGACCTGCTGTCGCTGGAACGTGAAGAACAACGAGGCGACGTCCACAACCTCGTGCTCGTCCTGGAGCGCACCTACGACCACGACCGGCCCACCGCGCTGGCCGAGGCCACCCGCATGACCAACGAGCGCATGTACGCCATAAGGCTGTTGGCCGATCGGATCAGGGACTACGAGGACGCGGTCGGACTGCCGGACGATCATCGTCGGCGTCTGGACCGCTCGGTCGACGATCTCCTGGCCTGGGTCGCGGGAAGCTTGCAGTTCCATACACTGTCCACACGCCACGTCGACCATCGATCCGGCCCCGAGAACCCGTTCTCCGCAGCGTATCCCGAAGGTGAAACGGACCCTTTCCGGTAGGAAGGCTGTAGTGAGCGTGGGAGTGGATTCGTGGCTCGACCGGCACCAAGCGCTATGGAGATTGGCCTGATTGCGTCTCGGTATCTCACCCGTCGAGCCAGTCACCTTCCACGAGCGTGCGGGCATGGCCGAGGCAGTTCCAGAGGAAGTGTGGATGGGCGCAGCCGAACATGTAGGCGAGCAGAGCGGTGTCTTCCTTGCCGGTGGGGATTTGGTGGAGGTTGTGGAACAGCTCCGCTCCGACGGCTGCGGAGTCGGTCTGGATACAGCGTGGGCGGGTTTGGTCACGCGTCAGAGTGGCGGTCACTGCGGTGATGTAGGTGCGGGACAGGATCTCCCAGGTGGTGTCGGTGTTGCCGTGCCAAGGCCCGTGAAGGGCTTCGAAGGCGGCCAGTTCTTTGCAGAACAGCGGCCAAGTCACGGGGTTCTCGCGGTAGCAGCGGTCGGCGAGTTCAGCGGCGTGGTCGGAGAGGACGTCGACGGCCGGCTGGGGTCCGAAGGCGAGGTCGACGGTGTCGGCCAGCAGGCCGGTGCATGCGTTGGGACGCAGCTTGCACAATAGGCAATCGTCGTGAGATCGGGGCGCGACGATGCCGTCGAACCACAGAGCGTGGCGGCCTGTCAGGCCCATCCACACGATGTTGGTCAGAGGCAGCCAGGTGTTCCACATCAGACCGTGGGCTTCGGGCGTACAACCGTATTTGATCGAGGCGATGACGCATGCCGCGTGCAGCGTCTTGTCGTGGGCGGACATGGCACTGAGCCAGAAATTGCTGATTTCTCCGGTGACCGCGTCGGCGCGCACGTCGGTCATGTCGTCCATGACGCGGGCCAGAACGAGTGCGGCGAGGTGTTCTTCTCGCCATAGCTCGCTGTCGGGGGAGACGTGCCAGAACAGACAATCCATCAGTTGCAGCAACCCGTAGTCGGCCTTGGCGAGCGGGTTGAACGGGTCGAGCGTGAGCTCGCCGTTGGCATGCCGGCGCAGCCAGTGCTCATCGACGCGGCGCTTGTAGTCGGCGAACAGGCCACTTACCAGGGAGCGCGCGCCGTTCACGCTGAACTGCGTGGCCAGCTGATCTCGAACGCGGCGGGTGGCTGCGCCGGTGTCCAGGGCGGCGATGACGCGCTTGTATTCGTGGAAGGTCAAGATGTCGTCCTCGTACCGCCAGCGCAGGCCGAGGTCGAGGTCGGAGTCGTTCAGCTTCCTTGCCCATACCCACCCGCCGGTCAGGACAGAGTCGAGTTCCTGACGGTAGGGCCAGGTCTTCACCGCCAGAGGAGGGCTATCACTACGCCGCCAGGCGTAATCGCCTCTCTTGCGTGGGGGCGGCACCGGTAGGCTGCTACACAAGGCGCAGTCACATTCTTGTCGATCCGTGGACGGGATCTTCTCGGCCCGTGCCCGCCACGCGCCTTCCAGTAGAGAACATGTCAGCCAGCAGATCGTGATCTCGGTTTCCACCTCGGGAAACAATCGGCCGACGGCAGCCAGGTCGGCCTGCAACTCGTTCAGCCGTGCCGTACCTGCCGAATCGGGTCTCGGCCATTGCCGCGGCACCGAATTCAACATTCCTCTGAGCCGCAACCGTTCGATGTCGGGGCCCTTCTCTCCGGACGAAGCCGCCAGCCGCGCCTGTGCGGCCTGTTCACGGAGTACGTAGTCGCCGGAGGCGGGCTGCAGATTCGCCCGAACCAGATCGGCCAGCTTCGCCCCGGCCCTCCTGACAGCCGTTCCGGTCTTCGATCTGCTCATGTCCTCCACCGAATTCGACTGCGTCGCCACTGGAGTCTCCTCTCTTCAGGACTATTTACAGATTCACTGATTGCGTATCCCCGGGACAGCATCTCGGCGCATGGTTCCGATACGGCGCGCACATACCGGAGCGGTCCATCAAGTCGTTTTTCGTCTGCGCGAGAACGATCGGGACCGTGCTCCATACAGCGGATTTCTCCTTGGCATTCCACGTCTGTCGCGGCCATTCGCGTGGATGCCGAGAATGCATAACCATTATGCGTGCCAGGACATTCAGCTCAGTCGGCGAATGGATCACTCTGGAAACCGCGGGACGCGCACGTTCGTTCCAAGCTGTTGCCGAACGTCCCGGCCGAATCGACCACCGACTGCTGGTGGATGCCATGAACGAGCGGGTCGCTACCCTGGGTCATCCCCGAATTGCGCAGTCCGCACCAGGATGGGAGCGCTATGTCGAAGATCCCCACTGAACCGTGGGATTCGTTGCAAGCGTTGTGGAGTGCCGACGGACATCGAGACCCCTATCCCTACTATCGCGCGTTGCAGGCCGAATCTCCGCTGATCCCCATCGGCCCCCGCCGTGTGATGGCACTCGGCTTCGCGGTATGCGATGAAGTGCTCCGTGGAACGGACGTGTTCCGAGTGTGCGGGGCCGAATGGGCGGACCATGCGTGGGAAGGTTGGCGTGCTCATCCGGCGATCGGAAGCGTCTTCAATCAGTTGAATCGCCAGGATCCGCCCGATAATCAACCGGCGCGGCGACTGCTGAGCAAGTTCTTCGGCCGCCGGGGGATCGCGACGCTACGCCCCATGGTCGAGGAGTTGGCCGCTCGCTACGTCGAACGATTCCATGTTTCTGCTCGTGGCCGCCCGAGCGACGCGGTGGAGCAACTGCTGCCCCTCCCTCATGCGGTGATGGCGAATATCCTCGGCATTCCCGATGCCGACCTGACACGCCTGCAGGAGTGGACGTCGGCGTTGATGGAGGCGAACGATTTCAACTATCCGGGACACGGCCTGGACAAGAGCGACGCCGCCGTCGCCGAATTCCGGGACTACGTCGAGACACGTTGTCGCGACAGTGACCTCTACCGCATGTTGGACGCGAACTGGGCGGCCGAGGATCGCGCCGACGTTCTCGACACGATCATGTTCGCCGCCGGCGCCGGGACACACACGACCGCGTCCATGCTCGGCACGGGAGTCACGATTCTGGCCGAAAACCCTTCTCTGGCACAGCAATTAGGTGACAATCCGGAAGCTCGCCAGTCCGTTCGTCGACGAAACACTGCGCTTCGATCCTCCGGTTCAGTTCACTGCGCGCTGGACCGGTCGTGCGACGGAACTGTCCGGACGGTCCTTGCCCGCTCGGACGATGGTGCTGGTTTTCCTCGGTGCGGCATGCCGGGATCCTGAACAATTCGATGAGCCGGATCGTTTCGAGCTTCGCCGATTTCAGACGACCCCACCCCCGCCGACATTGAGTTTCGGTGTGGGCCAGCACTTCTGCATCGGAGCGGGACTCGCGAAGCTCATCGGTGAGGTCACCTTTCCGATGCTCGCGCGACGCTGCACGGGACTCAGGACAGCGGGACATGCCGTTCGGACCGGCGGCCTGGTCGTCCACGGGTACGAACGTCTTCCGGTGACCGTGCCGACGGGAAGTGGCGGTGCCGGCGGCGACCCGGAGCCGGCCCGTATCGACGGCGAAACCTTGCCGGACGCGCTCGCAGCAGTAGGCCGACGCCGCCCTGACACGCCCCTCGTGTTCCCGAAGGCGGGAACGGAGACGACGGCCGCGGACATGGTCGTTCGGGCGACACGGGTGGCCAACTCTCTCTACTCGGCGGGCGTCCGCCGTGGAGACTGCGTCGCGCTGCTGGTTCCGTCGGGCCCCCAGGTCCTTCTGGGACTGCTGGCGATCACCGGTATCGGCGCGGCCGTGAGCGTCATGCCGACCCGGCCGTTCGCCGACCCGAGCATCGACGCCGCCCACATCGACACGATCATGGCAGCCGCAGATATCCGCACCTTGGTGGCAGATCCGCATTACGACACTCTCGTCGGCGAATTGCGGTGCCGCAATCCACAATTGCGCTGCTTGCCGATGACGGAGGGGCCGGCACGACCACTGCCGGGTTCCGGCCCGAACCCCGATGACCTCGCGGTCGTTCAGTTCACTTCGGGCAGCACCGCGCAACCGAAGGGGGTCACCCTGTCGCATCGCACTGTTCTGGCCGGACTCCGCAGCATCCTGACCTCCGCGCGGGTCACCGAGAGCGACAGCCTCGTGCAATGGGTGCCACACCACCACGACATGGGCCTGTTCACCCCCTTGGGGTACTGGCTCGCGGGATTGCCGACACACACCTTCACGCCGGCCTCCTTCATCAAGGATCCACTGGCGTTCCTGCGGTACTTCGCCGCCGCGGGCGCGACAACGATGACCGGTCCCGACTTCGCCTACGAATTGCTCACCGAAGCTGTCCGCGCACGGCCCCCGGAAGACATGAACCTGGCCCGCTGGCGGATCGCCTACAACGGAGCAGAACCGGTCCGCGCCCGGACCGTCGCCGAATTCACCTCGACCATGCGCCCGTACGGTGCCGCCGAATCGACCATGTACCCGGTCTACGGACTCGCCGAGGCGACACTGGCGGCCGCATTCCCCGAGCCAGGCTCCACACCCCGGATCGTTCACATCGATCCCGGCCGGCTCGCCGAAGACGCACAGGCTGTCGAGGTCGGCCCCGAAAGCACTGGTGCCAGCGCACTGGTGTCGGTCGGTGCACCGGTCGATGGCCTCCGATTGCGGCTGGTGACCGAGCAGGGAGGACCGGCGGTCGACGGGCAACTCGGCGAGATCCAATTGTGTGGTCCCGCAGTGACTTCGGGATATTTCCGGGCGCCCGAACACACCGCCGAGGCGTTCGACGGCCGGTGGCTGCGCACCGGAGACACGGGTTTCCAGCTCGACGACGATCTCTTTGTCGCCGGACGCCGCAAAGACATGATCATCGTTCACGGCCGCAATTTCTTCCCCGAAGACGCCGAGGCGGTCGCCTCCACTGTGCCGGGAGTCCGTCAACGACGCTGCGTGGCGTTCTCCGAGGACGCGGAGATGGTCATCGCCGTCGAAAGCCGGGACGGCGTGAACGCCGGCGAGCTGACCACGGAGATTCACAGACGGGTCGTCCGCCGACTCGGCCTCGACCGGATCCGGGTCCGAGTGGTACCGCGCGGGTCGATACCTCGTACCACCAGCGGCAAGGTGCGGCGGGCAGCCGCGAAAACACTGCTATCGGAGGAGACGAAATGACCACTTACGCTGACGAAATCGAATACCGAGACGTCGTGGACCGCCTCACACAATGGTGCAGCGAGGTCTTCGCCGCATCAGTGCACGACCTCGACGACAACACGGTGATGATGGACATCGAGGGAGCCGACTCGGTCCGCATGCTGCGCCTGCTCAGCCTCGTGGAACAACACTTCGACGTCCAGCTCATGACCGACGAACTCCCGATGGCCCGCACCGTAGGCCAGCTGGCAGAGCAGGTGGTGCACGTCCGATGCCGATGAAGGTCGAGTTGGTGACCGGCGCGACCGGGATGCTCGGCAGCGCACTGGTGCTCGAACTGCTGTCCCGTACCGATTCCGACATCCGCTGCCTGGTCCGAGCGCGCGACGCGGCATCGGCCGCGGCGAAACTGTGGAAAGCGCTGGCGGCCACCACCGACGATCTCGGCCTGGAAGCCGGGCTGCAACTACGGGATGCTCGAAGTCGCGTGCAGGCAGTGCCCGGCGACATCGGCGTACCCGGTTGTGGCCTCTCGTCCCACGAGCGCATTTCGCGCGTGTGGCACTGTGCCGCCACGCTGCGCTACGAATCCGCGTTCGCCGCGGAAACCCACCACGCCAATGTCACGGGAACGGGCAACGTGGTGGCCGCAGCCCGAGCAAACGAGGCCGAACTCGTCCACGTCAGCACCGCCTATGTCAGCGGCACTCGTCGCGGAGTCCAATTCGAACTGCTGCCCGACCCGCGGCAGCGTTTCAACAACACGTACGAACAGACCAAAGCCGTTGCCGAACACGTTGTTGCGCAATCTCGGTTGAACTGGCGTATCGTCCGCCCCAGCGCTGTGATCGCGAGCAGCCGGACCCGCCGCACCGGACACACCTCCGGACTGTACGACCTCGCTGCGAAGGTCCAGCGATTCCGCCGCCAATATCAGCGCAGATACGGAGCGATACTCGAGGCGCGGCCCATCCGGCTGTGCGGCGATGAGAACTGCGAGATCAACCTCGTCCCCCTCGATTACGCGGCCTCGGCCATCGTCCGAACCGGGCTCGCCGGTCCACCTCACACCATCTTCCACACCACCAACCCCAGCGCGCCCCGGGCACGTGAGGTCTACGACGCGGTGCTCGCCGCGGCCGACCTCATGCCGCCCCAATTCGTCGAGGAGGCAGACGATCTCGACGCAGTGGACCGACTGCTGGCGAACACGATCGCCTTCCATTATCCATACATCATCTCGGACAAGTCATTCGACCAGACCCACACCGAAAGCGTGGTCGGCGCAGGCGCACTCGCGTTCCACGCATCCATCGACGTGATTGACGAACTGCTGAATCCACGAGAACCGTCACATCGATAAGCACACCCGGGAGCACGCTATGTCCACGCAGTCGAACCTCGACATCGTCCAGCAATGGATGACCTTGTACAACACCGATGTCCACCGCATGATAGACGAAAGCTATGCCGACACCTTCCGCGTAGTGTGTCCCGGCCTCCTGGAAATCACGGACAAGAAGAACTTCCACGAGATCGAGCAGCACGTGCTCGACGCCGCGCCCGATCGGAAATTCCGCATCGACGACAGCATCACGACCGGCAACAAAGTCATCGTGGAATGCGTCCTCTTCGGCACCGACCCGCACGACGGCCACACCTGGCACACCCCCTGGTGCGCGATCCTCACCATCGACAATGGACAAGTCGTCGAGGACCACAGCTACATCGACGCGACGAACTGGCCCGGAGTCCCGACCATGCCAACCGAACTCGTGACGGTCCACGCCGTCGGGACGGCGGTAGGGCCCGCATGAGAGATCGTGCGTCTACGACGGGACTTTGTCGATGTGCTGGGCCATCCGTGTACACCGCCGCGGTAATCCTGCGCGGCGGCAACCACTTCGACCTCACCACGCGGCCTCGACCTCGTGACCTGGTACACCACCGTCTGGTTCGACAAATACCTCCACCACGACCCCACCGCCGACACCCCGACTGATCGACACCCCCTGGCGAAATAACCCCGCCACCGGCACATCTCGCCCGCCGTCGCATCAACCGTATGACCAGCCAGATCCTGCCAAGATCTTGACTCGGGACACTGTTCGCGCGTCGAGCTTTCTGGCAATTCCACGTCGTCGCCTGTGCAGCCCTGGTCTGGAAGCGAGCCCGACGATGGCGAATGCGCATCGCTGCAGCGGCGGTACGGCTCACCGCTGCCGATCTGGTGCTGCGCGTAGCCGACCGGCTCGGCGAAGGTGCCTAGAGTGTCGAGTCCGTCTCGCGCGGCTCTCCAGAACGTGTCGTTGAGCCGCATAGCAAAGGGTGGACACATTCAGGATTCTGTCGCGTTCGAAACGCGAGCGACCTGGTCGGCCCAGTGCTGATGAAACCGGTCCATATCGGGCAATGCGCTGTCCGTCGCAAAGGAGACCGAAAGGTTCTCCCCGTAGGTCAGTGCCAGCGCGGCGACTGGGTATCCGTTTGGGGCCACCACGATCGGATCCATCCGTACCACGGGGTCGCCACGATAGGACAATGCGTGGCGAAGCCGGAAACTGGACGCCACGACCGTCGCGTAGGCCGGGTCGAGCAGCCGCGGCAGACTTCGGAGGAGAAGTCGGCGTGGTGCGAGATCGAGCAGCACGCGCAGCGCCTGCCGGGTGCCGGGTTCTCGTATCGGATTCATCACGCGGGCAACCGATTCCGGGTGCGGTGCCCGCACCCTGATGCGTAGCGGTGCGGTGTGGTTTCCGGGATCCGCGGCCTGGCGCGGGCGGCGGACGTTGACCGGGACCAGGACCTCGATACCGGAATCCGGGCTGGGCACACCGTGCTCACTCAGCCAGCGTCCGACGGCACCGGCCATTGCGGCTATGTACACGTCGTTGCGGGTGGCCCGCGGATGGTCCAGGTCTCCGGCCGCCGTGCGTGACCAGTGGTATGCGCGTTGCGGGCTATGGCCGTAGGCCGCGATCGGCCAAGTCGTCGAGCGGGAGAACGATCCTGCCAAACGGCTTGCCGCTGCCGGGATTCGGGGAATCACGGCGGCCGGGCGCCGGTCCGGCACCACGGCAGAGGATGCCGGGACCGGCCCGAGCACCACCTCCACCAGGTGCGCCAAGGCACCGTAGTCGAATACGCAGTGATCCACCCGGAAACACAGCGCGTACGACAGCGGCTCGTAACCGTCGACGACGATGAGGTCCCAGCGTGGGCCGTCGTGTGGCAGCGGTGTCGTGGTCAGGTCGCGGGCGGCGTCGTCCCATACCGGGACGGTCCAGTGGTGAATTCTGGTGTCCAGCTGCGGGGATTCGACGATCCAGCGGTCGGCAAGCGACGTGCGCAGTGTCGGCGTCCGGCCGAGAATGCTACCGATATGCCCGATGAGTTCGGATGTCGTCGGTGCGGCACCGGTCAGATGGGCGATGGCGCCGATCATCAACGGCGGATCGGTCCTGACGGCGAAGTCCAGAATTGTCGGTGGTCGCATTCGTTTTACCTCCGTGCGTCTGGCTTCGGTGCGAAATGGTTCTGTAGGGCGAGAGGTTCGGCCGATCGGTAGCGGCCCGCGAATCGATGCCATTCGTAGTTTCCGCGGGTGAAAGCAAGCAGCGCACCGAGATATCGGGCGACCGTGTCACTTTCGGCCTCGGACAGCCCCAGCGACCGTGACAGCCGGGGGACCTTTCCGGTCAACTCGAGCAGCGCGCGGCACTGTTCACCGGCGCGGTCGACCACGAGCCGCACGGCGTCGTCCAGCGATATCGCGCGGTCGGTCGCGAGGGCGACGACCAGGTTGCTCAGTCGAGCCTCCGAACCTATCTCCTTGTCCAGCGAATACACATCCTGCACACCAATGATGATGTCGGTGACCAGGTTTCGAATGGAATGCACAAGACTGCTGTGCCACACCAGGGGTGGTACCTCGCCGCACGACAGTTCGGCGAGGTCGTACAAGGTCTCCGTCCCGACGGACTTGCGCCGCACGAGAAGAAGATCCTCCGGCGACAGAACGCTCCCTATCAGGCGATCGACGGCCTCCGAGCGATACGACGCGAAGTACTGCGTCCAACTGATCCGGGCCCGTCGCCGCCACGCCGCCGACATGTTTCGCGTCGACCGCAGCCAGCAGTCCCGGAAGCCGTGGACCAGCGGAGACGGGCAGGACGCGGCCGCACCTTCGGTCAGCGCTTCCAGGGCGACGATCGTGTTCTCGGCGGCGGTATCGAAACCGCCGGTGTCGAATTGGTCGTCGAATACGAAGAACCAGCCCAAGATATCGCAGCACAGATCCAGGTAATCACCGCTCCCGTAGGGGAAGTAGAAGGCTACGGCGTCGGCCACCTGGTTCTCCAGGTACCGTCGCTCGGCTGATCCATCGGAGATCAGGCCGAACCGGCGCATCCAGTGGAGGTTGTACGTCATCGCCCGCCCCGCATCCGGATTGATCTCCAGACCTATCGGAATATCGAACGTCGCCCGCGGCATCGGCCACCTCTCTCACCGGAACGTTCCAGCACCCGGCGACCAGGCGTGGCACGGAACCGGAGATTGATCCAACCCTGACAGGGTCGACCACGGCGGTCCGGGATCGTCCCGCGCGGGACGCATGATGGTTATACGCCCGGCACATATCAGCCGGGCACGTGCCGGAATACGCTGTGCGGCGTCGCAACTCGTTCCCGGCGAGTCGGTTCGTCGCCGTCTGCGCGACGGCACCGACGAGGAGTCGCGGTCGGCGCCCGCCGGGTGGGTGGACCGGGTCGATGGTCGTCGCGCGGCGGCTCGGTTCCGTCGAGGAGTTCGGGCGGATTTGCCTCGAGAAGGCGGGAGATCTGGAAGCCCGTCCATGTGATGGATCTACCGCGTAGCCTGGGGCGTCGGCACCGTCTCGATTCTGTGTCGAGGCCGCCAGGGCATGTGCTGAACAGTTGGTTTGGAGGAGTAGTTGATCGACCCTCAGACCGATCGGAAACCCGAACTCGGCGTCACCCTGTTCATTGCGGGCGTCCTGGCCCTCCTCGGCGGGCTGACCATTTTGTGGTATGTGCCCATGCTCTTACGGCTCGACTTGGATAGCGCCTACGACCCACCCAGTGCCCCCCGCGGTTTCGCGTACGTTCCCGGAGACCTGCTGCTCGGGGCCTTCGGGTTGCTGCTGACGGTTGGGGGGATCGGGATGTTTCTGCGCAAGAAGCCTGCGCGTGTTCTGCTCGGGGTGGGTGGCATCGGCATTTTTGCCTTGTCGGTCATCACCGTTCGAGTCGGCGACTCCGTTTTGGTAACCGTCGATTTCCTGCGAGTGCCGTCGCTCGGCGTGGCATTCAGCATCACGCTGCTGGTACTGACATTCCTGCCGAGCATCTCGCGCTCTTCGATGTATCGGCTGATCCGCGCTGAGCGCCGCTGAAGTGAGTGTCGCGCCAACGGTGGCGGCGTACAACAAGGCCAGCTGAGATCGCTTGGCGTGGCCGGTATCTGAGCCTGCGCGCTGCGGCTCGGTGCGCCCAGAGGGCCGGCGCCCCCACTCGGCCGCAAAGCCTGTGGTCTCGTGTCATTCACAAGCTTTGGCGAGCCGGGCGAGCAGGTGCCGGAGGTTCGTGGCGTCGGTTGCGGAGAAGGTTGTGTGGAGAAGCTCGTCTTCCATTGCCCTGATGCTCAGCCTGACTTCGGTGAGCAGGGCGCTCCCGCTGGGGGTGATGCAGACGGTGCGCTGGCGCTGGTCGCGTGATCGCCGTCGGCTGATGAGTCCCCGTGCTACGAGGTCGTCCAGGTGCTGCCCCAGTCGAGTGGGGTCGCGTCGTGTCCGGCGCGACAGTTCCCGCTGAGACACCGCTGCGCTCGAGGCTACTTCGGTCATGATGGCGTATTCCCACATGGACAGGCCGGCAGCGCTCAGGATCGGCCCCTCCAGAGCGGCTAGACGGGGCAGTACGCGGGCCATGAGTGCGCCCAGGTCCGGCTCATCGGGCACCGTCTCGCTCGCATCGGTCATGGACAACCTCCAAATTACCGTCTACTCTCGTAGACGATCCGACCGTCTACCACGGTAGATGATTCGGGTCTCATGTCTGTACGTGTCACGTTAAGTCACCGACCTGCCGCTGTAGGTATCCGCCGACGCCCTCGCCGCGTCTCGGAGATCGAGCCCGCCGATGCGAGAGGAACCATTGTGGATGTATCCACCCTGTACACCGTTACCGAAGAACTTGCGGCCTACCTTTCCGAGGTGACCCACGCAGATCTCAAATGTGCGACGCCCGTACCCGGCCGGGATATCGGCGACCTGTACGTGCACCTCATCGATCAGAACAACGCCGTGGCCAGAGCCCTCGCGAACGAGACAGGGGGGCAACGCGATTCGATCAGCAGAGCGACTCTCGACGCCTCGGTGAATCTTTACGGCGGCGGGTTCGAAGGGCTGTATCGCCGTACCGCACAGGATATGAGGGCCGCTTTCGCGTCGCTGCGTCCTGCTGGTCAGCGTTACTCGTTCAACGGTGCCGAGGTCGATGCCGAGACACTTTATGAGGGGCAGATAAGGGATGCGGTTCTGCACACTTGGGACTTGGCGCACGCGCTCGAGCTCCCGTATCGACCGCATTCGGAGCTGGCTCTGCGGGTCCTGCACCACCTGCCGGAGCCGTCGGCCGGGAATGGCAATACCGCCTGGGAAGGCGTGCTCGGGTTGTCGGGGCGAATAGAGTCGACTCCGCGTTGGGGCGGTACTCGTTGTGAGGAGATGATGTGAAGTACGCGTTGGTGGTCTTCGAGACCGAGGAGTCGCGTCGGATGATCGCGACGAATCGGGAGGAGCATCGAAGGGCGTATCTCGAGTGGATCGCTGCGGTCGCTGCGTCCGGAAAGCTGGTAGGCGGTGACGCGCTCGACACCGAACTGGCCGTTCCGGTGGTGGTGCGGCGGGTGAACGGAGCGATGGTCGCCGGCGAAGGGACGGTGACTGGCAGGAGTGAGACTGTGGGGGGATGGTTCATTGTCGAAGTGGACAGCGCAGCGGAGGCGATCGAGTTGGCCTGCGCCATTGCGACACCTGAGGCTATCGAGGTGCGTCCGGTTCTCGAGTCGGCGGCAGATGTTTGATGTGGGCCACGATCCGGAAATGCCCGCTTCGAGGAAACAGCTCCTAGGATCGAACCGCCCCCTCGGTGCCCTGTTCACCGCCAGAACTGTGTCCTATGCCGGCGATTCGCTGAGCTTGGTTGCGCTCATGCTGCACGTTGCCGCCACCACCGGCCAAGGTCTGGCGGTCGCGCTACTGCTGCTGGTCGGTGACTTCGTGCCGTCACTGCTGAGCCCGATCGCGGGCGCGATCAGTGATCGCTTCGATCGGCGCCGCGTGATGATCACCTGTGAAATTCTCCAAGGCGCGCTCGTTCTGCTTATCGCGCTGTCGTTGCCACCGCTTCCGCTGCTGCTCCTGCTGGTCGCCGCCCGATCCACCGCAGCGAACATTTTCATGCCCGCCTCCCGTTCCGCGGTTCCGGACCTGGTCGCCGACAAGGATCTGCCGAGGGCGAACTCCGCGATCGGATTCGGCGCCAATGCCGCCGAGGCATTCGGCCCGTTCCTCGCGGCAGCGATGCTGCCGGTTCTCGGTATTCGCGGTGTACTCGTCGTCGACGCCGCGTCGTTCCTGGTATCCGCGGTTGTCCTGCTTGCGATTCCGGCGCTGCCACCGACCCGAACGGAGGGCGATACGGAATCTCTTCTCTCCCAGGCCCGCGTAGGGGTCGGTTACATCGTGCGCACCCCCGCCGTGCGCATCATCTGCCTCGGCTTCTGCGCGGTTGTCGCCTGCAACGGCGTAGATGATGTCGCGTTGGTATTGCTGGCGAAAGACACTCTGCAAACCGGTGATTCAGCAGTCGGTCTGCTCCTCGGCGCCGTGGGCATCGGCCTATTGATCGGCTACGCACTGCTCGGGCGAATCGACACCCGCCTGTCGCTGACAGTGCTGCTGGTCGGTGGCTTCTTCATCAGCAGCGCAGGAAATTTGCTCACCGGTCTGGCGTGGTCGGTGGCCGCCGCCTTCTCTGTGCAGGCCGTGCGCGGAATCGGCATCGCGGCTATGGATGTCGCGTCGAATACGCTACTGCAACGTATCGTGCCAGGTGCGCTGCTCGGTCGGGTCTTCGGAAACCTCTACGGCGCCATCGGTATCGCCGCCGCGGTGTCCTATGTCGCCGGGGGGTTCCTGCTCGACGCCACCGATGCGCCGACCACGCTGATCGCAGCGGGCGCCGGCGGCGTCATGGTCACGGCGGTGGTCGCGCTGGTCCTGCCGAGAGCGTTGCGCGGAAGTCAGCCGGAGAACTCGACAGCTCCCACCACCGGGTAAGCGACCGGGAGAGCGTGAGTTCGCCTGAGTAGCAACATCGCCCGACGTCCCACCTTCGCCGGTCACCAGGATTGTGCAGCCTGGGCGAGAATGTCCTTGTTGCCGTCCGCCCAGGTCGGGGTCATGACTACGGTGTCTATCAACCAGTCGTTCGCGCTGCGGGCGAGTTCGATCCGATAGGTTCCGCCGAGTGTCCAACGTGGTGACCCGAGCGGATTCGACATCAGATGGATCGCCTGGAACACCGCGGTGAGCACGGCCCGATCGCCGTCTACTCGAACCAGGTGATTGCCGAGTAGATGCTGGGTGGCATCAAAAGCTCCCAGCAGCTTCGACCATTCCTCCCCGACCTGCTCCGGGGTTCGGACCATCGGCTCACCGCCCCAGATCTTCGTGTAGTCCAGCACTACTGGATCGGCGAAGACCGTGGGGAGAGCATTCCAGTCCCGGACATCGACGTACCAGAACAGCCGGGTGACTGCTTCGATGATGTCGGTACGGTCTTGCGCGGTCGGCATGTGAAACTCCTTGGCGTCGTCGATGGTGCTCATGGAAACGAGCATCATGCAGTGATGGGCGGGCAACCAGGTCCGCGTTTTCCTCGTACTGCCAGTACGAGGCTGTTTGTAGACTGATCCGGTGACCGAACTCGGCCGATTTCTCTTCGCCAGGCGCAGTGGTATCGAGCCCGGTGGCGCGGGATTTCGTACCGGTAGCCGACGCCGTGTCCCGGGGTTGCGCCGCGAGGAACTGGCCCAGCTGGCGGGAATCAGTGCCGAGTACTATCAGCGTCTCGAGCAAGGGCGCGCGGCCAACCCGTCCGACCAGGTCCTCGACGCGCTCGCCGAGGCACTCGATTTGAGCCGGGTCGAACGTGAGTATTTGCGCCATCTGGCACGTCCCCCTGAGGCCGCGGAAATCGCCGGATGTGACGCCCGTCCAGAGCTGCGCCGTATGCTCGAACTGTTGGACAATGTTCCCGCTGTCATCATCACCGACACTTTCGATTTGCTGGCCTCGAATGCTCGGGCCGATGATCTTTTCGAACCTCTCGGCCGGCCTGCGAACCTGGCCCGCGCCCTGTTCACCGACGGCGCCGCACGGGAGTTCTACGTCGAGTGGGATCAGGTGGCTGCGGCAACGGCCGCACAATTGCGGATGGTCGCGGGCCGATATCCCGCAGATTCCGAGCTGTCGAAATTGATCGAGGATCTTTCGAAATGCAGCACGGATTTCGCCTCGTTGTGGGGGAGTGGGCGGGTCGACGTGCGTACGCACGGCAGCAAGAGCTTTCGGCACCCGCGTCTCGGCGTCGTCGTCGTCGACTACGAGAACTTCGACCTCCCGGGAGATCCGCGCCGACGGCTGGTCGTCTTCGCCCCGGCAAAGCCCGAATCGAGTGCGTAACCGCTGGCCCCGAGACCCGGCCGCCCTATCGGATTGCGTTATCGAATCCGACGGCGTAGTTCGGCGGACTGCTCCGCGGCGGCGTCACGGAGCGCCTCGGTGAAAAGCCGTAGGAGTGGTTCGTCGGGTATCCCTTGCCGCTGCACCAGCGTCGTAGTGCGTTGAGCGGAGGGGTGATCTATCCGGACGAGCGCGATACCGGAAGGTACCGTCGGCGCGGCAATGCCGGGAATGACGGTAACGCCCAATCCTGCGGCGACCAGGCCGAGTTTGGCAACCCAGTCCCGGGCGACAAAGGCGATGTGTGGCTTCCACGAACTGTCGCTCCACGCTCCCAGCAGCGTCGTACCGCGTTCGGTGCTTCCGGCGATCCATGGCTCATCAACAAGTTCCTCAGGTTCAATACTTGTCCGACTTGCGAAGGTGTGGTCGGAGGGAATGGCCAGGAGTAGTGGGTCGTCCAGGAGGGGGATCATTTCGATGTCGGTCGGTATGTCCTGAGGGCGGTTCACCACCGCGGCATCGATCCGCCCCCGCGCAACGGCGATCAAGAGTCGGGCGCTCAGCCCTTCCCGCAACAGTATTCGCGCGTGCGGTGTCTGCTCGGCGAGATCGGCGAGTGCCCGGGGAACCAGCGCGGCCATGGCAGTGGAGAAGGCTCCGACACGCAGGCGGGCCGGCGGTCCCGCATCGAGAGCGTGCAAGTCCTGGCGCGCAGCCTCGATTTCACCGAGAACCGCTTCGGCGCGCAGCAGCACGGCTTTGCCTGCAGCGGTAGGTGCGACACCGCGGGCGTGCCGTACGAACAACGCCCGCCCGGCCGCTTGCTCCATGAGACCGATCTGCCGGGACACGGCGGACTGCGTGTAGCCCAGTCTTTCCGCTGCTGTGGAGAACGAGCCGTGGCGGGCCGCCTCTCGCAACACTCGCAGACCAACGATTGTGAACTCAGCCATGCGTAATAGTAATACCAGTCATGCGAGACAATTGTTTGTTGCATGTCTCTTTCCTGTATAGCTTGGTCTTCGTGAGTGCTGAGAACAACAAAAATCTGCTGAGAGATATTTTCGAGC
This sequence comes from Nocardia sp. N2S4-5, assembly GCF_044628355.1. Lineage (NCBI taxonomy): Bacteria > Bacillati > Actinomycetota > Actinomycetes > Mycobacteriales > Nocardiaceae > Nocardia > Nocardia sp. N2S4-5. The sequence goes on from NZ_JBIUPM010000001.1 coordinate 597,831, forward strand.
GAATGAGCCAGGGCGACGCTCGTGCGCTGAGCGAGGCGATGAGCGATGACTTCCGATGGGAATTTCCGGGAAATTGGTCATGGTCGGGGACCTGGGAACCGAAACAGGTGGTGCTCGACGGACTGCTGCGGCCACTGATGGCGCAGTTCAGCCACTACCGGGCAGAAGCAGTCCAGATCATCGCTGAGGGAGATCGTGTGGTAGTTCAGGCACGCGCGTCCGCCACGACCACCAGCGGCGACCCCTATCCGCAAAACTACTGTTTCATCTTCCGTGTCACCGATGGAAAACTAACCGAAGTGATCGAACACTGCGACACCGCACTGGTGGAACGAGTTCTCGATCGGCCGACGCGGATGTCCTGAGCCGCAACGAATCTCACCCGCCGACCGACCGGCGCGGTAGGAGCAAGGCCGGTATCAATGCGAGCGCGATCACGACCGGAGCGATCAGGTAGGTGTGCTGGAACGACTCGGCCAGCGCGGGAGCGATCTCGGCGCGTTGCGCCGGTGCCATACCGTGCAGCGCTTGCAGCCCGCCGGTCACCGGGAGCAGCGCGCCCAGAGTAACCGAGGAGACCGCGGTGCCGACCGCCAGGGCCGTGGTGCTGATCATGTTCAGCACCGTGGATCCCGCCGGCTGATCCGCCCGGCTGAGCGACCGGGTCGCGGTGGTCATGACCGGCATCATGGTGCCGCCGCCCCCGGCGCCCATGAGCAGCATGCTCGCGCCGAGCGCCCAGTACGGCGCGTCCGCGTCCAGCTGGACGATGAACAGTGCGAACCCGGTGAGCGCCACCGTGATCGACACCGGCAGGTAGCGGCCGGGCGGAATCCGATCGATCAATCGGCCCGCCACCTGCATGGTCAGACCGGAGGCCAGCGCGAACGGGATACCCAATGCGCCTGCCACCAGCGCCGATTCGCCACGAACCACTTGAAAATACAAGGGCAGCAACAGCATCGAACCGAAGTAGCCGCTCGCGAACAGGGCCAGCAGCAGCGCGGCCGTGCCGCTGACCCGGTTGCCCAGCACCCGCAGATTCAGCAGCGGCTGCGCGGTGGTCAGCGATCGGCGGACGAAGGCGGCGATGAGCCCGGCCCCGGCCAGCAGCGGGACCAGCACGGCGGGCGTGGCGGCTCCGGCCTGCTCACCGGCCGCGGTCACCCCGTAGATCAGCAGGGCCAGGCCGGGCGACATCAACAGGAGTCCGGGCACGTCGAGCGCGTGCCGCGGTTCCGGCAGATCGTCGGGCACGGTCCGGGCGGCCAGGACCAGTACCAGCGCACCCATGGGCAGATTGATGAAGAACATCCACCGCCACGACACCGCATCGATCAGGTAGCCGCCGATCACGGGCCCGAGCAGCGGGCCGACGAGAATGGCCAGGCCCAGGGTGCTCATCAGCCGTCCGAGCCGATCCGGCCCGGCCGCGCGCAGCAGAATCGTCATCGCGACCGGCATGAGCAGCCCGCCGCCGGCGCCCTGCACGACTCGAAAAGCGATGAGCGACTCGAGGTTCCAAGCCAGACCGGCCAGCATCGAGCCGAACGCGAAGGCAGCGACCGCGGTCAGGTACAGCCGTTTGGCGCCGAACCGGCCGACCAGCCACGCCGAGGTCGGCACCACCGCGCCGAGCGCGAGCGAATAGCCGGTCGCCACCCACTGGACGGTGTTCAGGCCCGCGTCGAATTGCGCGGACAGAGTGTTGATCGAGACATTGACGATGGTCTGGTCCAGCGTGGCCATGATCGCGCCGAGCACCAGCACCAGGACGATCGTGATCGGGTTGCGGGTTGCGACCGGCGACGTGGAATCCGTTGCGGTAGTGGTCACGATCCTCACGCTCCGTACGGGTTGGCGGCACGGGCGGCGCGCAATGCCTCAGCCCACCAGGTCAATTGCTTCAGCAGGGCGTTGGTGGCGGTGACCGCGTCGGCCGGTTCGGCCGGCTCACCCGCACCGTCGAAGCTGCGCCACGGGTTCGCGAAACTGACGGTGTCGCGGATGGTGACCGCGTGCAGTTCGGCGAAGACCGGCCGCAGGTGTTCCACCGCGCGCAGACCACCGGAGATGCCGCCGTAGGAGACGAAACCCACTGGCTTGGCCTGCCATTCGACGTGATGTTCGTCGATCAGGTTCTTCAGCGTGCCCGGGTAGCTGTGGTTGTACTCGGGCGTCACCACCACGAATGCGTCAGCGCGGGAGAGCTTTTCGGTGGTCTCCGCCCGTGACGGGTGATCGGTGACAGCACCGAAAGCGTGCGGCAGCGCGACCTGCCGGGTATCGACGATCTCGACCTCGAAGATGTCGAGGCGCCGGACCTGACCGACGAACCAGTCCGCGATCGTCGTGCCGAAGCGGCCCTCCCGGGTGCTGCCGACGACAACCGTGACCCGCAGCGGAGCCGTGGCCCGACCGCGGTGCGGCCCTTCGGTATTGACGTGCCAGTTGCTCATGAGGCCCTCCCTCTGAACGATCGCACCAGCGTTGGCGCTGTCCACAGCCTCCAACCTCAACTATTGTTCGGGTCAACCCTCCTGTGATCGAGGCGACATCACCTCAGAGCTCGACCAGTTGGTGCTCGCCCGGGTGCTGCCCAAGGATGGAGTGGGAGTCCATTGGAGAGAGGGGGCAGCGTGTTCGAGCGGATGAACAGGCTGTGGGCCGCTAGGCGTCGGCGGTTGCAGAACATATCGAGCGAAGCTGCGACGACACGGCCCGAGACCGATCTCATCCCGCAGGTGGAAGAGACCCTGGCCGTACAGGAGCGAGTCCTGGGCCACGACCACCACGACACCAACGAGACGCGCCGCCGGCTCGCCGACGCCTATTGTTCGGCGCATCGGTGGGACGCAGCCATTCCGGTGTTGGAGCAGGTTCTGGCGTACCGTGAGCGTTTCTCTGGTCACGATGACCTCGACGAGCTAGAGACCAACGGTGTACGCAACCGACTCGCCGGTGTCTATAGATCTGCGGGCCGACTGGATGCGGCCAGGTCGATGCTCGAGCGGGTTCTGGAGTGCCGGGAACGGATCCTCGGACCCAATTTGCGTCCTACCGTCGGCACCCGCCGCGAACTTGCCGAGATGTATCTGTCAGCGGGGCGGTTCGGCGAAGCCATCGCCCTGTTCGAACAGAACTTGGCCCACGACGACCAACCCTACGAGGAAATCCACCACGACCGTTGTTGTCTCGCCGCCGCATACGAGGCCGCGGGCCGCTGGGAGGAGGCCATTGCTTTGTTCGAAGAGATTCTGTCCTACCGGGAACAGCTTGTCGGGCACGACAATCCCTTTGCGCGCGCCGCTCGCGACGACCTCGCTCGTGTGTACCGGTCGGCAGGCCGGTTCGATGAGGCTGTCACGTTGTCGGATCAGCAGCGTCGCGGTCCGTCTTCTTCGACGCCGCAATGACCGAACCAGTCTGGGAGCGGTGGACTTGTGGCGGCATCTGGAGGCACGTTGGACATCGACGGCAAGACCTTATGCGGCGGACGGTTTCGTGCCGTTCTGGAAGGTGAAATGGCGGTTTAGATCTGGGTCAAGGCAGCCAGGAGGGTCAAGGTCGGAAAGATGCCTTGTATAAAGGCGGGGCGGATGAAGGTGCGGTCGCTGGCGATAAGCACTACGGCTGCTCCGAGCATCGAGCCGCAGCTCAGCAGGATAAGCGACCAGCCGGAGGCGGCGTGAGTGCGTACCAGCACCGCGCCGACCAGAGCGCCGATGCCGAGAAACAGATTGTAGAAGCCCTGATTGAAGGCCCAGTTCCGCACGCCGGCCAGGTCGGCTTCGGAAACACGGAAGATCTTCCGATGGACGTTGGGGTCGGTGAAGCGGAAGCACTCCAGCACGAAGATGAAGCCGTGTACTAGTGCCGACAAAACCGCGAAGATCTGCACTGCAGCGAGCAAGGGGGATCTCCTTCGAGTTGCCTGGTGTCCAGGCTGATGCTGATTCGGGTGGGGGAGTGCTGTATTCGACTGGAGCTCGTCAATTGTCGATGAAGTGGGGTTACCTGAGCGGCGAAGGCTTCGGCGTACTGGAACAGGAAAGCATGACCGCGTCGCTGTATCCGAGAAGGGTGGCGTTGCCGGTGTGTTCGGCAGCGGTGTAGGACACCACCGCTGGTGTCATGATGTCGGCAAGACGCGGCACTCACCGTGCCCGCAGCCTGACCGAGTAGGCGAGGTCATGGACTGGGCACGTCACCGCGGACTCCTGAACCGTCCTGGATCCGGTAGAGACTCGGGTTCAGGCCGCCTCGGTCGAGATGGTCTGTTGATGGTAGAGGTGTTCGTATTCGACCGGCGGTAGGTATCCGATCGCAGAGTGCAGGCGCCCGGTGTTGTACCAATGCACCCACGAGGCTGTTTCCCGTTCGAGTTCGGCTCGGCTGGTGAAGGCGGGGTGGCGGTCGATCAACTCGGTTTTGTAGAGCCCGATCGCCGATTCCATGAGCGCGTTATCGAGGGCGTCGCCGACGCTGCCGATGGACCCGGTGATTCCGGAATCCTGTAATGCTTCGGTGAAGGCCAGTGAGGTGTATTGAGCTTCCGGCATCGGAATGATGTATCAATCCTGTTGCCGTGAAACGGAAATCGGTCCTGCGGCGAGTGAACAGAGCTTGCTCGAGCACTGAGGTCACCAACGGCGTCGCCTTCGAGGTCATCACACGCCAGCCCAGGATCCGCCGCGAGTACACGTCCACGCAGAACGCGGTGTAGCAGAACCCGGCCAGCGTCCAGCAGTAGGTGAAATCGGCGACCCACCACTGATCCGGACGCGTCGGCCGCGACCAGGCCCGCCCGATCAGATCCGGGTGCCGCGCGGGTCGGTCACGGCCGCGGTCGGTTGTGACCGTGGTGCGCCGCCCACGCACCACCCCGTCGACCCCGACCAGCCGCATCAAGCGCGCGACCTGATCACGGCCGAGAATGTGGCCGGCTCGGCGTGCGGCGAGCCAGAGTTTGCGCACACCGTAGACACCCCGGTTGGCCGTCCACAGGTCCAACAAGACGTTCGCGGTGTGCGCGTCGGCCCACACCGCGGCGCTGATACCGCGCTTGCGTGCGGCGTAGTAGGTGGACGGGGCGATCGCCACGCCGTGCTCGGTCAACACGCGGCAGATCGGGTCGACCCCGAACCGGTTCTTGTGAGCGTCGATGTAGTCGACGATCACCGCAGTCGGCGGTCGACCTCCGCCGCCGCGAAAAACGCGCTCGCCGTCCGCAGAATGTCGTTGGCCCTTCGCAATTCGGAGACCTCGCGACGCAGCGCCTTCAACTCCTCGGACTCCGAAACCGACACCGGATCCCGGTCGGCGGCCGGTCGTTCGGACTTCTCGACCCAGTTCCGCAGCGTCGCCGGCTTGATATCCAGCAACGCGCCCACATGCCGTCGCGCCGCGGCCATCGACTCGCCGTGCTCGCGGATCCGGTCCTCATACATCCGAACCGCCCGAGCACGGGTCTCCTCGTCGAACTTCCGTGGTGCACCCATGAATGCAGTCTCCCTTGCAAAAACGGGAGTCTCCAACCAACCCAGGACGGTTCACTCCCGCCGTGGGCGCGGTAGAACTCGAGGTGACTTGTCGCTGCCTTGTCCCATCCGAATCGGGCGGCGAGGGCCTTACCGCGTTCGGCGGCGGAAGGTTCTCGGCACAGATTCCGTGCCATGGCGGTGGCCATCTCGCTGGGGTTTGTGGCATAGGAAATAGCGTCTCCGAACACTTCCCGCAGTACGGGCAGATCACGCCCGACCACCGGCACGCCCGCGGCGAGGGCCTCCATGGCCGCCAGGCCGAACCCCTCCTTCGTGGAGAAGAAGGGAACCAGGGCGGCCCCGGCCACCAGAGCGGGCAGGGAGTCGTGGGGCACGGTCCCGAGGATCGTCGGCTGGATGGCCAATTGTGTTGCGCGCGAGTCGAAAGCGGACCGGTAGGCGCGATAGTCGAAGAGTGTTTCGCCGCCCGCGTAGACGAGGCGCAGGTGTGGATGGTCGCGGCGGAGCAGGGCGAAGGCCTCCAGGAGATCGAGGCTGCCCTTGCGGGGTTCGATGCCGCCTAGCGCCAGGATGTACGGGCCCAGCCGGCGTGACCAGTCCAGGCGGGTGTTAGAGGCGGAAGCCGCGGCGAAGCGGTCGTATTCGACGCCGTTGGGGATCACCGTGGGGCGCAGGCCCCAGCCCGCGTGGACCTCCGCGGCGACGGCGGCCGAGACGCAGATGTGCGCATAGGGTTCGACGATGGCGCGCTCGTGGCAGGCGGCCAGCTCGGGTGTGGTGAAGGTGTCGAGGTGGTGGATGGTGCGGATGCAGCGATCGACCGCGTTGGCGCTGATGCAGTCCTGGGCGTGCACGATGTCGTAGGCGTCGGGGGTGAAGGCGGAGCGTAATGCGCTGATGGAGCGCAAGATTCGCGCGCCGACCGATTCACCGTCGGCGGCCTCGAACGGGACCACGCGCACGGTCACGGCGGGATCGACGGGCCGGAAGAAGGCCGAATCGCCGCCGCGGCCCAATGTCCACACCGTGACGTCCACGCCCAGCCCGGCCATCGCCTCCGCGAGATTCAGCGTATGCACTACGCCCCCACGGGGTTTGGTGGAATAGGTGAGCAACGCGACCCGCATCAGATCCCACCGGTGTCGCGCATCAGGTTGTGGTACGTGTCCACCCGGCGTTCGTCCAGATGGCGCAGGACGCGCCGGGCTCGCTCCACTTCCGCGTCGATATCGATGTCCGCGACCGCGAGCCCGCCCTTGGACCAGGTCTTGGCGAGAATGTCACCGCCGGGGCCGACGATCTTGGCCTGCCCCAGAAACCGCAGCGACCCCGTGATGCCGGTCTGGTTGGACGACGCCAGGACCACCTGGTTCTCGGCGGCGCGGGCCTGGTCGTAGAGGTCGAACAGGCGGGACTGGCGGTCGTTGGGCATGCGGGAGGCGCGGTCGGTGACGCTGGCGGGCCAGGCGGACAGGGCCGCGATCGTGCGAGCGCCGTCGAGGGCCAGGGCGCGAGCCGATTCGGGGAAGGTCTTGTCGTAGTCGATGAGCATTCCGAGGCGGCCCACGGGAGTGTCGAAGGCGGTGAAGCGATCTCCCGCGGCGTAGGCGAGGTGTTCGCCCGCGGGCTGGTGGACCTTGCGGTGGCGGCCCAGGACGCCGTCACCGGTCACGCAGACCGCGGCGTTGTAGCGGGTGCCGTCGCTGTGCTCGGCGTAGCCGACGCAGAGGGTCATCGCGCCGGCCAGCCGGCACAGCAGCCGGATCTCGGGGCCGTCGGGGTCGATGGCCTCGGGGGCAGTCGTCGGATCGGGATTGCGCAGGTCGCCGATGTAGCCGCCGAGCGTGGCGTCGGGCAGGACCAGCAGGTCGACGCCGTCGGCGGCGAGCCGGTCGATGATGCCGGTGATCTTGTCGAGGGCACGGGCGATGTCGCTGCCGAAATGGGCCGCGACGGCGGCGATCCGGGTGACGGCCATGGGAACCCGGTCAGGCCGCGGCGCTCGTGCGGCCGGCGCGCACGATCCGCTCCGCGAGGTGTTCGGCATCGCGGGCGATGGCCGCGAACCGGCCCGACCCCCACGTGTGCAGCCACGGCAGCCCGAGAAAATACAAGCCCGCGGTGCTGGTGACGCCGCGATTGTGGCAAGGGTGTCCCTCGCCGTCGAAGACGCCGACGCGCAGCCAGCGGTAGTCGGTGCGGAAGCCGACCGACCACACCACCGACGTGATCTCGCTCGCCGCCAAGTCCCTCTCGGTCACCTCCCGCTGTGGCCGCCACACCGGTCGATAGCGCCCCTCGGTGGGTGCGTCGATGCCCTCGCGGGCGATGTAGGCGTCGATGGAATCCTTGATGCTCTCCGCCACGGCGTCCGCGGCGTCGAGTTGCTTCTCCAGGGTCGGCTCGAAATGCGCTGTGCCGCCGGTGACATCGATCATGCGGCCGTAGAGGGACATGCCCTCGAGGGCGAAGCGCCGCAGGTCGATGTCGCGCCCGCCGTCGCGGCCGGTGACGTAGTGATTGGTGTTCTCGCGCTTGCCGAGGCCGCCGGGCTGGTCCTCGATGGGAATGTCGTAGTGGCCCATGTCCTGGAGCCACGCCACGCAGTCGCGGCCCCGGTAGAAGCGCGCGACGCGCGGCGCACTGCCGACCGCGAGGTGCACCTTCCGCCCGGCCAGATGCAGGTCCTCCGCGATCTGGGCGCCGGACTGCCCGGTGCCGACGACCAGGACCGCCCCCTCGGGAAGGTCGGCGGCACTGCGGTATTCGGCGGAGTGCAGCTGCCGGATCGTCCCGGGCAGCCGTTCGGCGAAGCGCGGAATCGTGGGCGTGTGATAGCCGCCGACGGCCACCACCACCTGATCGGAATGCACCGGCCCCGAGGTTGTTTCGATGTCGAAGCCGCCGTCGCTCGCCACGGTCACCGCCGTGACGGTGACGTGCTCGCGCACCGGAGGATCGAAGGTGTCGGCGTAGCCGCGCACCCACGCGTAGACCTCGTCGCGTGTCATGAAGCCGTGCGGCTCGGGACCGTCGTAGCGATAGCCGGGCAGCACGCACTGCCAGTTCGGGGTGACGAGAGTGAAGTTGTCCCAGCGGGTGTCGCGCCACTCGTGGGCGACGGTGTCGCGTTCCACGACGACATGATCGATCCCGCGGCTGGTCAGATGCCAGCTGATCGACAGCCCGGCCTGCCCGCCGCCGATCACGACGACCTCGTGATGGTCGCGGCTCACGATCGGCCTCCGGTCGCGGCCGGCACGGACGGCGGGGCCATCGACAGCACCCGGACCGTGCCGGACGACGGACGGACCGCGGCGGCGGCCGCTTCGATTTCGGCGAGGGTCTGCATGGCCGAGGCGCAGTAGAAGCCGTACCGCTCCCGGACGCGTTCGGCGGCCGCCCGCAGCGCCGTCCGGGCCCGCTGGACGAAATCGTCCACCGCGTAATCGGTTTCGGCGTCGAGATGATCGTGGATCACCAGCGAGGGGGAGTAGCAGGACTGCACGGTGCCGTCCGGCCAGCGGACGTCGAAGGTCATCTCAGGCATGAGCGGTCGCCAATCCCTCGGGTACGGGCGGCTGTCCGACCACGCCGTGCCGCGCGACCACGCTGTCGTAGATTTCCGGCCGACGGTCGCGCAGGTTGTACATGCCGCCGCCGCGGGCGAGTTCCAGCGCGTGCTCGACGTCGACGGTCGCGGTGGCCAGGCCGGGTTCGGTGCCGGTGGTCGCGAGGACGTCGCCGCCGGGGCCGACGATCTTGGCGCTGCACACGAAGCGCAGCGAGCCGAAGGTGCCGGCCTGGTTGGAGGCGATCCACACCACCTGGTTCTCCACGGCCCGCGCGCGATCGAAGATGTCGAAGCGCTGGGTCCAGCGGTCGTCCTCGAGCCGTTCGGCGGTGGCGGTGCGGGCGGTCGGCCACGCCGACAGCGAGGTGACGATCTCCGCGCCGTCCAGAGCCAGCGCCCGCGCGGCCTCGGGAAACGCCTTGTCGTAGCAGATCTGCATACCCATCCGGCCGATCGGCGTGTCGAAGGCGCGGAACTGCGAACCCGCTGTGTAGCAGAGATTTTCGCCGAGCGGCTGATGCACCTTGCGGTACGAGCCGAGCACGCCGTCGCCGGTGAGGGTGACCGCGGCGTTGTAGCGGTCCTCGCCGTCGGCCTCGCAGAAGCCGAGGGTGACGACGAGATCACCGGCCATGGCGGCGATCCGGCGTAGTTCGGGCCCGCCGAGCGTGAGAGCGGGCGGCAGGCTGCGCAGCCGTCGCCGGCGCGCCTCCTCGCTCTCGGTGTCCCCGCCCAGGCTGGGCAGATAGCCGCCGAGGCAGGCTTCGGGCAGCACCAGCAGTCGGCTGTCGCGTGCGCGGGCCCGATCGATGAGGTCGCCGATGGTGCGGTAGCACGTTTCCATGTCGCGGCCGAATTCGGCGGCGGCGACGGAGATGGTCAGGTCGGTCATGAGAGTCCCAATCCGGTGACGGTGCCGGGCACCGCTGTGGTGGTGGTTCCGTCGGGCCAGCGCAGTCGCACGCCGGGGGCGGTGGTCAGGACGCCGCACACCGCGGAGGTGGCGGGTCCGGTGGCGCCGATCGCCGCGCCGGGACGGTCGGTGGTGAGCATGGCGAAGCCGGGGAAACAGGTGATCCATTCCGCGACAGCGGTGTCGGCGGGACGCGGGATGCGCGCCACGTCCAGTTCCACGCCGACTCCGGACGCCTCGGCGAGCATGCCCGCGGTTCCGGCCATCCCGGCCATGCTGACGTCCTTCGCGGCGGCCGGTGCGGTGTCGGCGACGAAGCGGCCGAGCGCCCGCAATTCCGCGCCGGTCCGCTGTGACGACGAATCCCATTGCCGCCCGGTATAACCCGGACGCCACCGGCCGCCGAGGTCCGCGGTGAGACGTAACTCGTCGCCTACCCGGCCGCCACCGCCGGGCACCGGCCGCGCGGTGCGGCCCAGTGCTGTCACCGACAGCGCGGCGGGGCCGATCTGAGTGTGCCCGCCGAGCACGGGCACGCCCCAGGCCTCACTCGCCCGAGCCAGGCCGCGCAGGATGCGGGTGAGCAGCGACCCGGTGGGGGCGGCGACCGCGTCGAGCAGCCCGACGGGCTCGGCGCCCATGGCGGCCAGATCGTTGAGATTCACCAGCGCCGCGCACCAGCCCGCCCACTCCGGATCGCGCTCGACCGTGGAGGCGAGAATCGCGTCGCAGGCCGCGACGAGATCGCTGCCCGGCACCGGCGCGCCGTCGTCACCGCGGAAACCGGTGCCGCCCAACGACATCGGCTGCACACCGAGATCGTTCAGCAGCGGGCCGAGCAGTGCCTTGGTGGTCCGGGCCAGCCGGTCGATCCGGTCGATCGGCCAGCGCATGCGGACGTGCGGGGTGCCGCCGATCATGATGTCCTCCAGGCGATTCCAGCCCAGATGAGTGAACATCGCGGCGTACCGGCGCTGCACCGTCGCCTCGAAGCGCAGGACGTCGGCGTTCTCGGCGTAGGCGCACGCCGCGCGCACGAGCGCGTTGCCGACTCCGCGGCTGCGGCCTTCGCGGTTCACGACCAGCCTGCTGCCGGTCCACCAGCCGAGATCGGTGGTGGTGGCGGGGGCCAGGCGTACGCCGCCGAGGACGGTGCCGTCCGGGGCGAGCGCGACCAGGACGATGGCGCGCGGATCGTCGTCGGTGTCGTCGGCGTCGCTGCCCTCGAACAGCCCCTGGTCGAGGACGAAGCTCTCGCGGCGCAGTGCGCGATACGCGGTGAGGTGGCGGAAGTCGGCCGGGCGGATCAGGAATCCGTCCGCAGGTTCGGTGGGATTTCGGTGTCCGGACAGGACGCAGTGGTCCGGTGACGACGATGCCCGGGAGGTGTCGACGGTGACCATGTCAGCCTCCCGCGGTCCGGAGCACGCTGCACGCGCCGCACGCCGCGCAGCCCGCCTTCTGATCCGCGCCGAGCATCTCGGCCCGGCGCAATGCCTCTGCGACCCTGCGGGTCACGTCCTCGAGCAGCGAGGGCGCGGGTGCCGCCGCGCCGTCGACGTCGGCGGCGAGCGTCCCGGCCAGCGGCCGGAAGGGGACGACGAACGGGTAGACGCCCATCTCGATGAGTTCCCGCGCGCCACGGACCAGGTCGTCGGGATCCTCGCCGAGACCGGCCAGCAGATAGGTCGACACCTGGTTGCGGCCGAACACCCGCACGGCTTCGGCCCAGGCCGCCCGGTACTCCGCCAGCGGCACCGTGGACTTGCCGGGCATCCACCGGGCGCGCACCCGGTCGTCGAGGGATTCGACGTGGATGCCGATGGACTCCGCGCCCGCCTCGCGCAGTGCCGTGAGGACGGACAGATCGGCGGGCGGTTCGCACTGCACCTGGATCGGCAGGCCGGGAACGGCCCGCCGCACCGCCCGCACGCAGCGCGCCAGATGCCGTGCGCCGCGGTCTTTTCCGGCCGTGGTGCCGGTGGTCATCACCATCTGGCGGACCCCGTCGAGCCGGACCGCGGCCGCCGCGACCTCCGCGAGCTGCTCGGGCCGCTTGACCGCGACCGTCGAGCCCGCCGCCAGCGACGCCTCGATCGCGCAGAACCGGCAGCGCTGGTCCTCGTCGTATCGAACGCAGGTCTGCACCACGGTCGTGGCGAGCACGTCCGCGCCGTGCAGCTTGGCGATCTGCTCGTAGGCGATGCCGTCGGCGGTGCGCAATTCGTAGAAGCGCGGCCGCCGCACCGGCTCGACGGCGACACCGAGATCGGCGCCGTCGCGCAGCAGCCGGTTGCCGCGCAGGGTGTAGGGGCTGTCGGACCTGATGGGAACGGCAGCGCCGGCGCCCCCGAACAGCACATGACCGTCGTCGCTGGGCCCGGCTCCGGAACGGCGCTGCACCGGCACGTCGACGCGAATTCCGAGTAGCGCCAGGTCTACTCGTGTGGATACCTCGGTCATGGCCGACGCCTACACCTGATAGGTGGAGTTGATGATCGCGCCCTTGCGCGCGTAGTGGATCAGCGCGTCCTGCACGTCGAGCGGATGCGCGGGGATGACGCCCTCGATGAGGTCCTCCTCGCGTGCGCCGTGCAGGGCCAGGCCGAACCGGCAGGCGAACACCTTGCCGCCCTCGGCGATGAAGGTCGACAGCGCCTCGTTGATGTTCTGCTCGCCCGGGAAGCCACTGTCACCGGTGGTCGGGAAGCCGCGGTTGGCGACGCAGTTGATCGCGCCGGGACCGTAGAAATAGATGGCCGATTCGAAGCCCTTCCGCAGCGCCCGGGTGGCCTGGAGGACGGCCACGAAACTCACCGAGGATTCGTGCGCGATACCGTGCACGAGGGTGAAGTACGTTTCCCCGGCCTCGGCGCGGTAGTCGGGGAAGATCTTGGTGGCGCCGTAGATGTTGGTGCCCTTGGGCAGCGCCGGGTGCGGGATCTCGGCCAGCGATTTCGCGATGTTCTCCTCGATCGCCTTGTCGATGTCGGAGGTGGTCTCGGTGGGTGCGGACATGGTGCAACTCCTGGGGAAGGTTCGGCGGAATCGGTGATTTCGGTTCGGGGATGTGGTTCACCGCTGGAACTAGTTGACGCCGGGCGCATTTCGTGTTGGTCACATCCGGAAGAATTGGACATTGCCGAGTTCTCACCGGCCGCGATATGCGCTTCGGCTCGTAACCAACTGTGCGGCAACGTATTTCGACGCCGCCGCGATGTGAACGCGAAGATTTTCAGAGGTACGGGTAATCGCCGCGTAAACATCGTCCAGTACTCTTCCGGAGGTCGTTAACACTCGGGTGCCGTGGATCCAACGAATCCGTAACACCCGCTGTGGACGTTCTCGTCGTTACGGCCGATACATGACCCGCACTGGTCGACGAATTCCTCCGAAGCCGAGACCTCCCCGTCGCCTACTTCGCGGCCTGCCACATCGCGTAGTTTCCACATTCCGCGGTGATCTCGGCCGTTTCCCGCGCCGCGGCGGAGAAGTCGTCGACCAGTCGCGAGGTGCGCGATTCCGCCACCGCGAGGCACACCTGTTCAGGCGCCAGTTCCGGGATCGGCACATAGCTGATGTCGGGACGTGAGTAGAACACGGTCTCCGACCGCCCGACGAACGAGACGCCCCGGCCCGCCGCGACGTGCTCGAGCTTCTCCTCCACCCCGCGCGCCCTGAGTCCGGAGTCGGGGTGCGGGCGCCTGGTGGGCTGCGTACTCGGGTCGGCATGCCAGATCACCGGCTCACCGTCCAGGTCGGCCTCGGCGAGTTCTTCCTTGCCGGCCAATCGGTGGTCGGCGGGCAGGGCCACCATGAGTGGCTCGGTGTAGAGCGGGGTGAGGTGTAGCCCGGTCTCGTCGACCGGCAGCCGCACGTAACCGACGTCGACACGGCCATCCAGCAGCATCAGAGCCTGGTCGTCCCACTCCATCCGCTGCACGTCCACGACCACGTCCGGGTTCCGGGCCTCGAACGCCCGCGCCGCCGGGATGACCGGGATACCGGCCCGGAAGCCGACGACCAACCGCCGGCTCCCGCGGCCGGCCACGGACACCCGGCGCCGGACCCCGCGCACTGAGGCGAGCAGCGGGCCGGCGTCGTCCAGCAGTTGCCGGCCCGCGTCGGTCAGCTCCACGCCATGGGTGTCCCTGGTGAACAGCGCGGCACCGAGATCCTTTTCCAGAGCGCGGATTTGGCGACTGAGTACCGGTTGCGCGATGTGCAGCTCCTCGGCGGCGCGGCCGAAATGCAGCCGGTCGGCGACAGCGACGAAGTAGCGCAGCTTGCGCAGGTCCAGATCCATGGAACCTCCCGGTCCGGCAATGCCCCCAAGGTATCACCACGGCTGAAAGAGGTCTTGGACACGCACTCCGGCCGGTGACATCGTCAAAGAGACGCAAGCGAATTCGGTCGAAGAAATTCTCGACATCTGGCTGTTCCGGGTATTCACAAATTCGAGGGAGTGATCGTGGGAAAGCTCGATGGCAAGGTAGCGGTGATCACCGGCGGATCAACCGGCATGGCGCTGGCCGGCGCCGAGTTGTTCGTAGACGAAGGAGCTCGATGTCTTCATCATGGGCCGGCGGCAGGACGCGCTGGATGACGCCGTCGAGCAGATCGGCCGGAACGTGACCGCCGTGCAGGGCGATGCCGCCGACCTGAACGACCTCGACCGTTTGTACGCCACGGTCGAGAAGGAAAAGGGCTCCATCGACGTCCTGTGGGCAAGCGCCGGAATGGGCGAGCCGGGCAAGCTGGGCGAGATCACCGAGGAGCAGTTCCATGCCGCCTTCTGGCTGAACGCGCGGGGGACGCTGTTCACGGTGCAGAAGGCGCTGCCGCTGATCAACGACGAGGGGTCGATCTTCATGACCGGGTCGAACGCTTCGCTCGGGGCCTTCCCCGGGTGGAGCCTGTACGCGGGGAGCAAGGCGGTGCAGCAGGCCTGGGCCCGCGTGTGGCTGAACGAGTTGAAGGACAGGCGGATCCGGGTGAACGTTCTGACCCCCGGCCAGGTCGCCACTGCGAAGCAGGAGGAACTGTTCGACGAGGAGACCAAGGCGGCGTTCGAGTCGCTGATCCCGCGGCGAAGGATGGGCCGCCCCGAAGAGATCGCGGCGATCGCGCTGTTCCTCGCCTCGGACGACTCGAGCTATGTGAATGGGCTCGAGCTGGTTGCCGACGGCGGCACCACGGCGATCTGACCGCGAGACAACGACCGACGCACTGGACCTGAGAAAGGACACATCATGAGCAGCATCAGCATCATCGGCTCGGGGAACATGGCCGGCGCCATCGGCACCCTGGCAATCAAGGGCGGCAACACCGTCGAGGTGATCGGCCGCGACGCGGCCAAGTCCGCGGCCCTGGCCAGAACACTCGGTGGCGGCGCCACAGCCGGAACATTCGGTGCCGCCCCGGCCGGCGACATCGTCATCCTCGCGGTGCTGTTCGACAGCGCCGTGCCGGCCGTCCGCGAGTTCGGCGACGCGCTGGCCGGGAAGATCATCGTCGACATCACCAACCCCTTCGACGCCACCGGCACCGGGCTGGCCGTCCCGCACGACACCTCCATCGCGCAAAGGGTGGCCGAGGCCGCGCCCACGAGCGCACATGTCGTGAAGGCGTTCAACACCCTTTTCCGTCACGTCCTGGCCAAAGGCGACCCGGTGGACGTGTTCATGGCCGGCGACGATGCGCAAGCCAAGGCGAGCGTGTCAGCGTTCGTCGAGAGCCTCGGACTGCGCCCGCGGGACGTCGGCGACCTGAG
The DNA here is from genome assembly GCF_044628355.1 of Nocardia sp. N2S4-5. Taxonomy (NCBI): domain Bacteria; kingdom Bacillati; phylum Actinomycetota; class Actinomycetes; order Mycobacteriales; family Nocardiaceae; genus Nocardia; species Nocardia sp. N2S4-5. The sequence continues at coordinate 613,595 of NZ_JBIUPM010000001.1, forward strand.
CATGGCCCACTGGGTAGAGGGAGCGGGCGTATTGACGATGGGCTTGGCCCGCAACGGCGTCGGGAATTTCGACTTCTCCCTCGGCATCGACAACCTCGGCTGAGCCGCCGCCCCATCGGGCACGCGGCCGCGTGTGCGTGTAAGCGCCGGCCGGACAGCTTGCGGGAATAGATGACTGCCGGTGAGGTGACCGGACCGCGTGACGGTGATCGATGCTGAAAGGTGCTGGGCTGCTAGACAATTCCGGGCTGCTGGTCGCGGGCGAACAGCGGCAGCTGCGCCGCACCGGCTTCCGGGGCATGGTCGCCGAGGATCCGGAGGCAGCGGCCGCAGGTGACGGCCGCGCGAGTCGGGTGCAGAGCGTCAGGAGACCATCCGGCCACACCGGTATGGCAGATCAGTTCCGGAGCTTCCTCGGTGCCGATCCACCGCCCCAAGCGCACCGCATGCACGGTGCGGCCGCGGTGGACGACCGCGTGCACTCCAGGATCTCCAAAACTTGCCCGCACGAACGCGGCTAGCGGGCCGATATCGGTCATGACACGACAATACGGGCGGGCACCGACATCGAATTCGACTTCGACGCGCGAACCGGCCCGGGTCGGAACCGTCGAGTGGTGGCGAAATCTGCTTATCTCCCATGAGGATCCGCCGTACTCGCCGCGATCACCCGGCATCGCCGCATCGCCTCAGTAGACGCAGCAGGGGCGAGTCTCGGCATCCTCTCGGACATTGGTCCACCCGGAGTTCGTCAAGAAGATCGACTCGATGTAGGTAGTCCGGTCCTGGTCTCGGTTCACCGGGAAGTTTGTGTTGATCGTGCCCTGACGTGCGCCTCCCCGCAGCCGTTCAACCTCGACCCGCGGGGTTTCAGGGGCCGTCTCGATGTGGAGCACGACTGTTGTTGCTGGTTGTGTGTCGGATATCGGATTCGATGGCGTGGCGGTCGGGAGCGAGTCCGTGCGGGTGAATGGATCCGATTGCGATGAGTGCGGTCATGCTGTCCGGTGAGACGGGGGGACTGTAGAGAAAGCCTTGCCCTCGGTCGCATCCAAGGTCGATCAGGGTGCGCGCGGTATCGAGGGTTTCGATGCCGGCGGCGGACACACCTAGTCCGAAGCTTCGGGCCATGCTGATAATGGCCTGCACGATGGCGATGTCGTCGGTATTGGTGGACAGTCCCTGGACGAAGGTGCGGTCGATTTCCAGAGAGTCCACGGGCAGGCGCTGGATCATCGAGAGCGAGCTGTGGTACGTACCGAAACTGTCGATAGCAACCTGCACGCCCAGGAATTTCAGTGCTCGTACTGTGGCCACCGTCGCATCGAAATCGGTGCCTTCACGTTCGACGATCTCGATGCACACCGCCCCGGCCCGGACCCCGGAAGTGTCCAATATGGCGCCGAGGCCGTGAACGAAACCTGGCTCGTCGAGTAGTACCGGCGAGACGTTGATACGCAACAGCAGTCCCGCGCCGATCCCGGTATGCCAGTGGGCGAAGTCGGTGCACGCCCGGCGAATTACCCACCAGCCCAGTCGGCCGGCCAAGCCTGCGCGCTCGGCTGCCGGTACAAAGCCAGTGCCGGCAGGAAACCCTCGGTGGGATGGTTCCATCGGACCAATGCTTCGACACCCACGATGGCACCGGTGCTCAGATCGATATCCGGCTGGTAGTACAGAGTGAGCTGATCGGTGTCGACGGCCTCGGCCAGCTGTACTTCGAAAGTCGGCCCCGCCGGCTCCGCACGGTTACGGAGTAATGCCAGATGGTCCAGTAGTGGATTGAGGTCGGCCTGGGGTTGGCGGAGGCCGGCCTCGGCAAGTTCGCGGCACAGTCGACGGTGCAGCATGGGCAGTGTGAGTAGAGGGCCTGCGGCGGGGATTCCGTTCCGCAGCAGCCGGATGAGCCGATGGGTATAGGCCGGGTAGGTCTCGGCGTCGAGTTTTTTGGAGATCCCGTTGGGTGGTGCCGAGGTGAGAACGGCTGTGCCTTCGGCGACGATCTCGTTCAGGATCGCCGTGCCGTCGTTCGACTGGTTCGTACCCAACGCGCGGCCGGAATAGCAGCAGTCGAGAATAACAACCCGCGCCGCCGCAGGACTGTCGATATACAGATCGCGGACCGCATCGAACGGAATGCCGCCGATCCCGGGCCGGTGTGGGTGGGTGTCGGTAACAGCGAGGTGCAGTTCGCCGCGGCGCGGGCCGAGGACGCCATGGCCGGCGAAGTAGATCAGTAGCAGGTCTCTTGCGTTCTCCGCCGCGTGCGCGATGGCGTCCCCGATCTCGCGCGGTGTCGTATTCTCCGGCAGCACCATGCACTGCTCGCGAAGCAGAGAACCGTCCAGCGGGTCGGTAATAACATCGGCCAGCGCCAGGGCACCTGCGTGCACACCGGTCAAAGACGGGAGATGGTCGTAGTGATCGATTCCGATCAGCACCGCCCACGATGTCGCTCGGTCCGGCAGACGCATCCAGAATCCTTGTATCGGTAGGCTATTCGCCGGCGTCCAGAACGGTGCGCAGCAGTGCCTCGGCGTCGTCCACCCGTTTGGCCTCGACGGTCACCGACCGTCCGTCCGGGTGCCGGATCTCGATCGTCACATCCGAGCGCCTGGGATGCGCAAGCCACGTCTTCAACGACATCGCCAGCACCGACACCGTCCCGCCACCGCCTACCGCGACGGTCACCGCATCGATCAACGATCCCATCTCACCCGGATCGGGAACCCTTGCGGCAGTGTGGATCCTGCCCCGTAACTCCGGCTCTTGGCGCAACCACGCGATCAAGGATTCAACGCCACCGGTTCGATCACCACCGGTAATCGCCACCACCAGACCAGTATCCAAGTCTCCCCCTAGGCGCCCGCCCGCTTCGTTAACCACTCTACGGGGAGTCGGTACCGCACAGGCAGGTATCGCTCACTGTCTCCGATGTGAATCAATGCGTTGGTGTCGAGTACGGCGGATGTGTAGCTCAGCTGGTGCCGTGGCTGCGGAATTCTGGCTGGTGTGACAATGCATCCCCGTGTGCGTTGTGGTTCTGACAGAATCGGCTCTGTGCCAGGGATTTCCACGATCTTGTCAGCAAGCGTCGTCGTGATGGCGGTTGCCGCTGTCTCCGTTGGCGCCGGGCCGTCATTCGCTGTGTCGCCGGGCGGCTACCAGGTGCCGGAACTCAGCTTTGCTGTCACCGGCCCGGGTGAGGTGACCGCGACAGTCCGTAATCCGAACGGATCGGGGATCTGCTGGGCGACAATCGGGATAGATGGCTCCGTGCACGAATTCGCCGAACACGGCGGTGCGGGTTACGCGCAAGCGGGACAAACGATTCAAGTCAGCCGCGGCGACCTGGCGGCAGGCCGATATCTCCTCGGCGGCGGCTGCGGTGCCACCGAAACCGATCCGCACCAGGTGGTCGCACCGACACAGGAAGTGACAGTGCCGCCTGACATTTCGCAACCGCCGTCCGGATCATTCGGCTCCTGAGGCGATTCAGGAAACTCTGCACAGCAACATTCCCCGATGCCGGTGGGCACTGTCCTGACGATTCTGTCTGTTATCGGGATCCTCGTGTCCGGCCGGTCGGTTGGCCTGGGCTCGATACCCATCGAGCGACGAAGCGCCGCAACAGAACTCGGTGATCGGGGTGGCATTGCCCGGCATTCGTGTGCCGATGCCGGGCACGGCACTGGTGCGGCGGTAGACCGTTCAGCTCAGCCCTGGACGACTACGTCGTGCACACTTGCGCCCCCGTTCGGGCACCATACCGATACCTTCCTCGGCCCGGGCGGCACGTTGTCGACGAAGAGGTTCCCTGAGGGGGCGACCTCCAGGCTGACCGTTTGCGGCGTACCGAAATAGGGGTCGACCCGGCACCATTCGGGCAGGTCTCCGTTGGTGGTGGTCACCGAGACGACAATCCACTTGTTACCCGCGGTGACTGTCGCGGTCGCATCGGCAGCGGCGACGCCCGCCGTCGCTGCCAACATGACCGGCGCCGCGACGAGCGCGGTGGCGAAACCAAGGATCTTCGATGCCTGCATGAGGTCCTTTCTCGATATGCACGCCCCGCGTTGCCCTGCCGCGCGTGGCGTCGTACAGACCGGATTCTTCCATTCGGAAATCGCCCGAACAGCGCGGAAGCGTCCAGTGCTGGGAGCACCCGCGTCGCGGGACAGCCGTGGTGCCTGGTGAGGTTCCACCCGCTCAATGCGGGGCCTCGGTGATTCGGCGCAGGGCATCGGCGAGATCGCGGCCGGTGGGCGCGTGGTCGGGGTCGATCAGATATTGGGCCGCGATTCCGGTGAGCAGGGCTTGGTAGAGGGTCCCGGAACTGCGGGCGGCGGTGTCGTTCTCGTCGATGCCGTCGAACAGGCGCGCCAGGCCGGCGCGCGCTTCACCGAGGTTCGCGGCGAGTTGTGCGCGCACGTCGGGGTGGGCGAGGACATCGAAAGTTGCCGACCACACCCCCCTGTGGGCGGCAATCGTGGCCAGCACCGCGTCCCAGCGGTCGGCGAATCGCTGCCACGGATCGGCCGGGCCCTCGGGCATCAGGGTCAGCGCCCGCTCGAGGGCGGTTCCCCATTCGCGGGTGGCGTCGGCCAGCGCCTCGGTGAGCAGCGCCTCCTTGGTGCCGAAGTGGTATCCGATGGCGGCCATGCTCACTCCGGCGGCGGTGGCGATGTCGCGCACGGTGGTGCGGGCGTAGCCCTTGTCGAGCAGGCAAGCCCGCGCACCGGCCAGTAGGTCCTCACGATTTCCCATGCCACACATGGTAGAGCAAACGCCTCAGACATTCGTATTGCGCACTTGTGCAAATCGGTTGTAGCGTTCTGGGCATGCAGATGAGCAATCGCGGTGTCCTGATCTCCGGCGCCAGCATCGCCGGTCCAGCCCTGGCGTTCTGGCTGCAGCGCTACGGCTTTCACCCGACGATCGTGGAGAAGGCCCCGGCCCTGCGCGAGGGCGGCCAGGCCATCGATGTGCTCGGCACCGCTACCGAGGTGGTGCGGCGCATGGGCCTGCTCGACGCGGTGCACGCACTGAGCACGGGCAAGCGCGGCACCTCCTACGTCGACGCCGACGGCAAAGCCCGCGCGAGCATTTCGAGCGAGACGTTCAACGGTGTCGGCGCGAACGGGGACACCGAGATCCAGCGCGGCGACTTGGCGCGGGTGCTGTACGAGGCCACCCGCGAGAATGTCGAGTACCTCTTCGGTGACTCGATCACCGAGCTGGTGCAGGACGAGAACGGGGTGCGGGTGAGCTTCGAACACGCCGCACCGCGCACCTTCGACCTGGTCATCGGCGCGGACGGTGCCCATTCCCACACGCGCACACTGGCTTTCGGCCCCGAACCCCGGTTCGCCGAGCACATGGGCTACTACATCAGCATCTACACCATCCCCAACTTCCTCGGACTTGACCACTGGGAGCAGGACTACAACACCCCCGGCACCATCGCCGGGGCCTACAGCGCCCGCGGCAACACCCAAGCCAAGGCGATCTTCGCGTGGGCGTCGGATCCGATCGACTACGACTACCGCGACGCCGGGCAGCAGAAGAAGATCGTTGCCGACACCTTCGCCGGGCAGGGCTGGCAGGTACCGCAACTGCTCGCACACCTCGACGACGCGCCGGACTTCTACTTCGACGCCATGGTCCAGATCCACATGGACAGTTGGCACACCGGCCGCGTCGGCCTCGTCGGTGACGCCGGCTACTGTGCCTCCCCGCTGTCCGGGCAGGGCGCGGACCTGTCCCTGGTCGGGGCCTATACTCTCGCCGGCGAACTGGCCGCCGCCGCAGGCGATCACACCGTCGCCTTCGCCAACTACGAGAGCGTCATGCGACCCATGGTCCACGCCTGCCAGAAGTTCGCCGAAGGCACCGGCGCCTGGTACGCCCCGGGCAGCAAGGCCATGATCGGCTTCCGCAACCTCAACGTGCGCTTGCTGCCCTACCTGCCCTGGCGCGGACTCATCGGCGGCGCTCCCCAGAAAGTCGCCCGCACTATCACGGCCAAGGACTACGCCGCCTGGGCGGAGTGAGGGATCGTACGGGGGAGTCCCGCGCGTGCGCCGTCTCGGGATCGGTCACAATCGAACGATGCCGGGCAGCACGAGCCGCGCCACCACCCCGAAGAGACGCGAGCGAGCCACCGCGCTGCGTGCTGGGATCGGCAAGCGCTACAAGATGTTCGGCCGCAGGGTCGGTCGAGTCGGACTGTTCTCGGCTGTCGGCCTCGCACTGGGCGCCGGTCTCGCGGTCGCGCTCGTGGCCCCTACGGGATATTGCACGCCGTTCTGCCCGCCAGCGAAGCCAAGGCGGCGCCGATCGATATCACTCGTGTCGCATTGACGATCGTCGCCGGTGTCGGTGGGATTGTCGCACTGGTGATTGCCTACCGTTGATTGCCTACCGTCGCCAACGCGACATCGAGCAGAGCCGATTCATAGAACGTTTCGGAGCGGCAGCGGGTCAGCTCGGCGCTACCGATGTCGCGGTCCGGATCGCCGGGGTGTACGCGATGGCAAGTGCCGCCGACGAATCCGATGGCCCACGTCGGCAACAATGCATCGACGTCCTCTGTGGCTACCTGCGGCTACCCTACGATCCCGGCCACGGCAACAGCGGCCGCGCCAAACTCGTGACCACCCTTCCGCTCGATGGCGGCGGGGAAACCGAGGAACATGTCGAATACCGGCAGAATGACCGCGAGGTCCGTCGAACCATCATCCGGGTGATCGCCGACCATCTGCAGGCCGGTGCCGAATTCTCCTGGTCGACAAGCGACTTCGACTTCCGTGCCGCTCGCTTGGAGGACGCGGCTTTCGGCGGCGCCGTGTTTTCCGGACGTACCCGGTTCGACAAGGCTACGTTCGACGGCCCCGCCGGATTCGAAAGGGCGACCTTCGACGGCCCTGTCGGGTTCGAGCGGGCCACGTTCGGCGGTCCTGTCGCGTTCACCGGCGCGGTCTTCGACCATCGTGCTCGGTTCGACGAGGCCGGCTTCGATGACAGCGCATCATTTCAGGAAGCGACATTCAACGGCGATGCGGGGTTCTACCGCGCGACGTTCTCCGGCCATGCTCGATTCCAATGGGCGGTATTCACGGGCGATTCCGAGTTCTACCGCGCGACATTCAACGGCCATGCGAGGTTCGACAACGCGACCTTCCATCGTGCTGGGATGCTGCGCGGAGCGACCTTCAACGGTCATGCGGGGTTCCAGCACGTGACGTTCAACGGTGCTGCCGGTCTGGGCAAGGCGACTTTCAACGGGCACGCCGAATTCCAGCAGTCCACGTTCAACGACACGGCGCAATTCGACGAGGCGGTGTTCCACGGCCCTGCCGGATTCTCGGGGTGCGGTTCGCCGGGCCGGCCAGCTTCTCGAGCGCCGACTTCGGCTCCGAGCCGGTCGTCTTCGAAGCCCCGGCACGATGGGGCCCGCCCGAGCGGGAATTCGACTGGAATCACAACGCCGGAGAGAAGCCGACGAATATCGAACCGCACATCTGGCCACCGGCGGTAACCACAACGTGAAGGTCCTTGTTGTTCCCGGGCGTCGAGGGGTTTACTCGTTGGTCTCGATGCGCGGATCGGCGAAGACGGTGCCCCCGGCCGCCGCCACACGGGCCACGGCCGGGTCGTCGACTCGCAGCGCATAGGTTCCCCGGTCGGGGTCGACGGCGATCAGGCCGTAATCGACGTCGACGTCGGCCGCGGTGAGGTGCAGCGCCCGCAGGGCGTCGGCCAGGGTCGCGCCCGGCGGGAGCTGAATGGTGAGCAGCTGCATGTCCACCACGCTACGCGCGTACGGACTCCTGGCGCAGTGCCTCGAGAAGTCCTGGGGCGTCGGCGATTCCATATCCGTAGTCGAAGTCGAATTCGGTCCCGCCGGGGCGGGTCGCGGTGCGCTGCACCAGATCGCGCAACCGCTCCGGCGAGACCACCGTGGCCGGATACTTGGTGCGCAACGCCGCGATGAGCCCGGCGGCGGTCGGGCAGGCCGCCGACGTGCCGGTGTCGGGCGCGTCGGCGCCGAATGCCGTCGACCCGAGGAAATGCGTGTAGCTGCACACGTCGGGTTTGCGCTCGGCCAGGCGACCGGGCCCCTGTGATGAGTAGCCCACCCGCTGGTTGCCGGTGTCGACGCCGCCGATGCTGAGCACGCTCGGGTGCGAGTTGGCTCCGTTGATCGGCCGGTCAGGGAAGGCGCACCGGCCGTCTGGGCAGTCGCGCCCGCAGTTGCCGGCGGCGAAGAGGACGTCGGCCCCGGCGGCGGCCAGCGCGCCGACGATGGTGTTGAACGGGTGGTTCGGATTGTCGGAGTAGTTGCCGGGATTGCCGACCGGGAAATCGGTGTCGGGGGAGAACACGCCCCAGCTGTTACTGACCACCAGGGCGCGCTTCGACTCCGGCTGGTCGGTGAGCACGGTGCGCAGGTGCGCGTAGGCGGCCAGCGCGTCGGACAGCAATCCGTCGGTGGGCGAGCCGCCTCGCCGGGCACTGCGCAGCACGGGAAGGTCGAGGAAGGTGGCTGCGGGCGCGGCGATCATCGCGTCGAAGGTGCACATCGTGCCGTGGTCGACGGGGAACTGGCCCGCGGCGCCGCTGACGCCCTGCGGATTCCAGCTGCGCGCCGCGTCGACGGTCGGACGGCTGCCGCGCACCTGGCCGACCTTCGCGGCGTTGATGCCGGTGTCCACGATCGCGAGTGCCACGCCCGTGCCGTCCAGTCCCGCCGCGGCGAGATCCGGTACGTGCAGCAGGGTTTCGACATCGTGCCAGGTCCCCACGGCTCCGGAATCGCCGCATGTGATTACCGGTTGAATGGTCGGATCGGCGAAAACACCGAGCACGCCGGTCGACTGCCGCACCGCCGCCGCGGCGGCTTCGTCCTCCACCTCGCCCCGCACGACGACCGTATCCCATTGCGCCCCCGACGAACCGGTCAGCTCGATACCCTGCGGCACGACGACGGGCCCGTAGTCCTGATCGAGCGTAAATCCGGGCAGCTCACCCCCGGCCACCTCCGACGCGGCGAGACGAACAGCGGAATCGGCCTCCGGCCGAAACTGAATCACAACACGCATCACGTCAGTCTGGCGTGTTTCCCGCCGATTTGCTCGCCGAACGCTCGACGCGCACGCGGAGCGACCCGCCGATCGTACGCAGATTCAGGGGTTCGATATCGGCTTCCCGCCAGCGTCGTTGCAGGGCGGGGACTACGGAAGGGTCGGCCAGCGCGATCCCGCAGTCGCCGCCGCCCGCGCCGGAACTCTTGGCCACCGCACCGAGTTCTTCGGCGATGTGGCGCAACCGCGTGAGTTCGGGGCTCTCGATCGCCACCCCGGACAGGGCCGTCAAATCCCGCAGCAGCCGTCCGGCGGTGTCCAGGGCGCCGGTGATCGCGCGAGAGTCTTCGCGGTCGCACGCCGCCGCCAGCTCGTCGACACAGTGCTCGCTGGCGGTGACGAACTGCCGATACCGCGAAGGATGCTCCGACACAGCACGTTTCATCGCCTGCACCAGATCGCTCGAACGAGCCGGTCGCCCGACCCAGCCCACCTGTAACGACAGTTCTCGCGGTGGCGGTACGGACCGCACTTCCAGCAATGGCCACCGGCGTGCCACCAGCGCTGCGAGTGACCGCCCGGGTTGCCGCAGCGCCGTTGCCAAGGCCGCGCGGTCGGGAGCCTTGTAGTACACCCAACCGCCGCGCGCCGACGCCGCGACGTCTCCGCCGGAACAGTGCGGATCGACCGAGAAGAGCGCCAGCAGAGCAAGTTTCAGTTCCGTCTCGGCAGTCGCCCGCAACCCGTGCGCGCGGGCCGCGGCGCGCACGACGGCGACCGTCACCGCCCCGGAGGAGCCCAGCCCGAATTTGCGCCCGGTCGCCGAATCGTCCAGCTGCGAGTCGATGTCGAGATCGAATCCCAGCGGTTCATGCCCGACTTCCGCAGCGTAGCGGTCCACCGTGGCAAGAGCCGCGAGCACATGGGTCAGCGCCGCGGTGTCCGCGGGCGGCACCGGCTCGAAAAGCGTTCCACGACGGACGAATTCGGCAGTTCCGCCGGGAAGTCGGCTGCTCGTGATCGTGCGGCGCGCTGGCGGTCGCCGACGGCGTCCGCTCGCCGCTGGGCAAGATGCTCGGGCGCGTGTGGCATCGCGATTGTGTCTACGGCATCGCCGCGCGCGCCTACATGAAAACCGACCGCGCCGACGACCGCTGGATCACTTCACATCTGGAGTTGCGGGACGACGCCGGCGCGCTGCAGCCCGGCTACGGCTGGGTGTTCCCGCTGGGCAACGGTGAGGTGAACATCGGTGTCGGGTCGCTGTCCAGTGCCAAGCGGCCGGCCCGGGTGCAGTTGCGGCCGTTGATGAATCGCTACGTGACGCAGCGGCGCGCGGAGTGCGAAACCAGCAGCGACATCCGCTCCTACGCGTCCGCGCTGCTGCCCATGGGCGGAGCCGTCTCCGGAATCGCCGGGCGCAACTGGGCATTGCTCGGCGACGCCGCAGCCTGCGTGAACCCGCTCAACGGCGAGGGCATCGATTACGGCCTGGAAAGTGGCCGCATGCTCGCCGATGTCCTCGCCGATCCGGATCTGAGCCGCGCCTGGCCCGCCCTGCTGACGGCCGAGTACGGAACCGCCTTCTCCATCGCACGCCGGTTGGCCGATGTGGCCACCCGCCCGCACGCCATCGGAGTCGGCGGTCCGATCGCCATGCGTTCGCCGATGATGCTGCGCCTCATGGTGCGGCTGATGGGAAATCTGGTCACCCCGGACGACTCGGACCTGGTCGCCAAGATCTGGCGCACGGCCGGCCGTGGCTCGACCCGTCGCGATTTCCGGCCGCCGTTCACCTGATCCAGCGATGCGATCGGTCAGTGTCCGGGCATGTATCCGGGCAAGCCGAGCAATTGTCCGATGAATAAAATGATGGGGTCCAACCAGCTCGGCCAGGGGTTCTGCGGCGGCGGACTGGCGCCCGCGATTCCTGTGCCCAGTAAGGCGAGGACGCCCATCCCAGCGAACGTCGCGCACACACGGAATTTGTTCACAGATTATCTCTCGATCTCGTCAGTAGTCGCACCATCGGTGGCATTGAACGGTGCTGATGCCACCCGGCTGTCGACACAGTACGTCGCGTGTACGTAATGGAGATATCAGTGGGATCGCCGGTTCGGATGCCATGACGCGGCGGTGGTCGCGGCTACTTCCCAGGGCCGCGACCTGCGGCCCTGGCCTAATAGGGGGGTTTTACGGCCGATCAAGCGGGGCGCGCAGGACCGCCCCGGCTCGATACTTACGGCGTTTCAGCGCATCGAGGAAAGGCCGCCATGACCTCCCCCACCATCGTTCTCGTGCACGGTGCATTCGCCGACGCCTCCAGTTGGTCTCCGGTCGTCGAGCGGTTGCTCGCCGCGGGCCTGTCCGTCGCCGCGCCGCCGGTGTTCAACCGGAGCCTGTCCGCCGACGCCGCGTATATCCGATCTTTCGCCGAGCAGATCGACGGGCCGGTGCTGCTGGCCGGGCATTCGTACGGCGGCGCGGTCATCACGGTCGCGGGTCTCGCCGAGAACGTCGCCGGGCTGGTGTACGTGTCCGGTTACGCCCTGGACGAAGGCGAGAGTCTCGGGCAGTTGCAAGGCGAATTTCCCGACTCGGACCTGTCCGCCCACCTGGTGTATTCGACCTACCCCGCCGAGGGGGAGACCGGCACCGACGTCTCGGTCGAGGTCGATGCCTTCCCGGAGATATTCGCCGCCGGTCTGGACCGGCAGCGCGCGGCGGTTCTGGCCGTGTCGCAACGCCCACTGTCCGCCGCCGCCTTCACCGAGCCCGCCGCCGCCGCGGCCTGGAAGACCAAGCCCGGCTGGGGCATCGTCTCCACCGCGGACCGCACCATCAACCCCGAGGTCGAGCGGTTCGGCTACCGGCGCGCCGGGCTGCGCTCGATCACCGAGCTCGACGGCCCGCACCTGATCATGCAGACCCACCCCGACGAAGTGACCGCCGTGATCACCGCCGCCGCCACCGAATTGTCCTGAACCGCTTCGTTTCCGACCTCAGTCCCAGAAGGGGAATCTCCTCATGACCACCGTCGTCCTCGTACACGGCGCCTTCGCCGATTCATCCAGCTGGAACGGCGTCGTGGAACGCCTTACGGCCCAAGGGTATTCGGTCCTCGCCGCCGCGAACCCGCTGCGCGGGCTGGACTCCGATGCCGCCTATGTCGCTTCCGTCCTCGACACCGTCGCGGGCCCGTGCGTCCTGGCCGGGCATTCCTACGGCGGCAGCGTGATCACCGTTGCGGCACAAGGCAAAACGAACGTCACCGCCCTGGCCTACATCGCGGCGTTCATTCCCGACGTCGGCGAGAGCGCCCTCGAACTGACCGACAAATTCCCCGGCTCGACCCTCGGCCCGACGACCCGGCCCGCCGAGTACCCGCTGCCCGACGGCACCACCGGCACCGAACTCTACATCCGCCCGGACGAGTTCCCCGGCCAGTTCGCCGGGGACGTCGACCCGGCTACCGCGCGGCTGATGGCGGCCACCCAACGCCCGGTAGCCCTCCCCGCCCTCCAACAGCCCGCAACTGCCGCGGCCTGGCGCACGCTTCCCACCTACGCCCTGCTCACCACGGATGACAAGAACATCCCGATCGAGGCGCAGCGATACATGGCCACCCGCGCGGGCGCGGTCAGCGTCGAAACATCGGCCTCCCACGCGGTCTCGGTATCGCGTCCGGCCGACGTCGCCGAACTGATCAGGCGCGCGGCATCGCAGTAGCCGCGCACAGCAGAGCTGGGTCAGGCGGGTCTTCATCGGCACACGAGCGAGAGGTGGCCCAGGCAAGCGAATTTCGCGGCGACCACGCCAGCGGCTCCGGTCAGCACCGCTGCCGTCGAACCGCGGCCGCCGGCGGGATGGTCGGCTCCGTGCCGGAAGGGGCCTCGGAGTATTCGTACAGGGGCGTTCACCGCCGCTCTCATTATCGCCTTCGGTGGCCACGCGGCGTGTTCGGAAAACGTCAACCGTCGAGCCAGTCGCCGTGTACCTGCCCGGGGACGCACCCAAGGCAGTTCCACAGGAAATGAGGATGGGCGCAGCCGAACATGTACGCCAGCAGAGCAGTGTCCTCGGATGCGGTGGGTGTCTCGTGTAGTGCGTGGAAGTGCTCAGCCCCGACGGCTCCCGAGTCGACCTGTACCGTCCGGGCCCGCCTGGCATCGGTGTCTCCGGTCGCAACAGCCAGTGCTGCCGCAATGTAGGTGCGGCGCAGGATCTTCCAGCTGCTGTCGACTCGGCCGCGCCAAGGGCCGTGCAGTGCCTCGAACGCGGCCAACTCCTCGCTCAGCAGCGGCGACACCGCTGGGCACTCCAGGCGGCAGAGTTCGACCAGATCAGCCGCGTGGTCTCCGAGCCTGTCCACCACTGGTCGCCGGCCCGAGGACAGGGCCAGGCCGCTGGTCAGCAGCCCTGCCCCGCTGTGTGGCCGCAGCCCGCACAGCGGGCAGTCCCGACCCGAGGGCCCGGCCGGCCGGGCATCACAGGGCGGGATGACGGGCATGATGCCGTCGAACCACAGGGCGTGCCGACCGGTCAGGGCCAGCCAGCCCATCGTGGTCGGCATCAGCCACGAGTTCCACAGCAGCCCACGCGCTTCCGGAGTGCACCCGAACTTGATCATGGCGATGGCGCAGGCCGCGTACACCGCCTTGTCGTGGGCGGGCATGGCGCTGAGCCAGAAATTGTTGATCTCACCGCTGACGGCGTCGGCGCGCGCATCGGTCATATCATCGAGCACCCGGCACATCACCAGCGCCGCCAGATGGGGCTCCCACCACAGCTCGGTGTCCGGCGAGACGTGCCAGAACAGGCAGTCCATCAGCTGCAGCAGTACGTAACTGCCGGCGTCCAACGGGTTGTCCGCTGTCAATGAAACCGCGCCCCTGGTGTGCCGGTCCAACCAGAATTCGTCGACACGTCGCTTGTAGGCCGCGAACAACCCCACGACCAGAGCACGAGCCCCGTGAACGCTGAATCGGGCGGCCAGGCCTTTCCGTACCCTCTGGTCCACGACAGCGGCGTCCAAGTCGGCTATCACCCGTTTGTACTCGTGCAAGGCCAGAACGTCGTCCTCGTACCGCCATCGCAGGCCCAGATCGCGGTCCGCGTCGTTCAGCGTCCGCGTCCACCTCCAGCCGCCGGTCAGGACGGAGTCCAGTGCTCGCAGATAAGGCAGGATCTTCGTCTTCAGCGGTCGCCCGTCGCTGCGTCGCCAGGTGTAGTCGGCCGGGCCCCGCGCCGGAGGCGTCGGCAGGTTCGCGCACAGGGCACAGTCGCATGGCTGTTCATCACCGGCGAGCGCGCCGGGGGCGCGGCCGTGAACCTCGTGGACCCGCCAGTGCCACACTCCTTCGAGTAGCTCGCACGTCAGGCGGCACATCGCGACCTCAGGGGCCACGTCGGGGAAGGCGGCTTCGATCCCGGACAGTCTCGCCTCCAACCACCGCAATCGTTGTACGGCCTGCGCATCCGGCTCGGGCCACGACCGCGGTGCACCGGCCAGCGCCGCGCCGGCCCGGAACACCGCACCGGAACCACCCGGGGCGGCGGCCAGCCGGGCGGACACGGCACGCTCGCGAGGGCCGAACTCTCCGGCGGCTGTTCGAAGTCGTGCTCGAACCAGGTCAGTGAGATCAGCAGCAGGCTCGTGAGGTTCCATCGGTGCCTCCGGTGTAGGAATCGACCACAGCGGAACGCGTTCCGGCAATTGAGAGTGTTGCACTCGGCGACACACATGATCCTTCCGCGCAATGCACCGCGGAAGGACACGCGGCACATACGTGCCATGAGCTGTACGCATCGGAAAGGGTGTGCGACCGCGCCGCGGATTCGGCGCGCGCGCAATCGGTCGTCAGCGCAGCGTCGCGATGCTCCAGAAGGCCCGGTTCAGTTGCGGCTGATCACGAATCACGCCGAGGCTGATCAGAGGTGCTTGCTGCTTCTATGCGCGGCACGCTTGGTCATTATGCGCCGAATCTCCTTCTCTCGGCGGTGCGGGGACGGTGATGCTGGAGCCACGGCAATGCCCGCAGTGGGTGGGCCGGAATCAATGATCGCGATCGATGAAAGAAGCAACAGCACTGTCCTGCCGTGAATCGACGCAAGGAGATTATGGTGCAAGTCAAGGACATCGGTGTTCTCGGTGTCGGTGGTTTCGTCCCGGACCGGGTGCGCACGAACGAGGAGGTCGCGGCGCGGGCCGGGGTGAATGCGCAGTGGATTGCCGAACGGACCGGTGTGCGCCGGCGCCATGTCGCCGAACCAGGCCAGGCGGCCTCCGATCTCGCGGTGGCGGCTGTGCGCCGCGCGTTGTCCGCCGCGGGTTACGGGCCGGACGACCTCGATCTGCTCGTGCTGGCGACATCGACCCCGGACGAACTGGGCCCGTCGACAGCATGCCGTGTGCAAGCCCAGCTGAAAGCGTCGCGTGCGGTCGCTTTCGACGTTTCCGCCGCCTGCAGCGGCTGGCTGTTCGGCACCAGCGTCGCCGTCAACTGGTTGCGCGCCGAAGGGCCGGGATGTCTTGCCGCGGTAGTCGGTGTCGAAGCGTATTCCCACTTCTTGAACGACACCGATCGAGCCACCGCCTCGCTTTTCGGAGACGGAGCGGGTGCGACGATTCTGGGCTCGGTCGCGCCGGGCGCGGGTTTCAGCCGGATCGAACTCGGCTCGGACGGCCGCCATGCCGGTGACGTGCTGATTCCGGCGGGCGGCAGCCGGCGCCCCGCAACTGCCGAAACCCTCCGCAACGGACAGCATCTGATCCATATGGACGGTAAAGCCGTCCGCGACTTCATCCTCGAGATCTTTCCCAAGCTCGCCCACGAAGCGCTGGAGCGGTCGGGCCTCGACGCGAGCCGAATCGATGCCGTCGTCGCTCATCAGCCCAACCCGCTGCTACTGCGGCACGCCTGTTCCCAGGCCGGTCTCGATACCGATCGTCTGGTCATCGTCGGAGACGACGTCGGAAACATCGGCGCCGGATCGGTGCCATACGCGCTCGCCGCCGCTGATGCCGACGGACGGCTCCACCCCGGCGATCGCATCCTCATCGTGGGATTCGGCGCCGGTTTGACCTGGGGCAGCACCGTTCTCACGTGGGGAACCGGCGAACCGGAGCGGCAGCCATGAACGGACGAGCCGAAATAGATTCGAGCACAGCGGTATTCCTCGTCCCGGGACAGGGCGCGGACCCGAGAGGGGCGCTCGCGCAACTGCATCGCGCCGCTTCCGGCGTTCGGTCCGAGATAGACGGAGTGCTTGCCGAGATCGAGGGAGCATCCGGTGCGGCTGGACGCGGACTTCGCGACTACCTGCTGACCGAGACCGGCGACAGCACGCCCGGTCCTGGTCTGCCGCAAATCGCCAACTATGCGATATCGGTGGTGTTGAACAATGTTCTCGGCACCGTGGGCGTACGACCGCGCGCAGTCGTCGGCCAGAGCTTCGGCGAGATCGCGGCGCTGGTATGCGCGGGTGTCTTCGACACCGCCGACGGGGCCCGCGCCGTCTGCGCGCTCAATGCCGCTTTCCGCGACTTCGAGGGTCGCGGAGCGATGGTGCTGGTCAACGCGTCCGTGCGCGACACGCGCGAGTTACTGGACGAGGTGGGGCACCCGAAACTCGTTGTGGCCTGTGTCAATACGCCGGAACAGACGATTGTCAGCGGTCCGACGGATGCGATCGCGGCGCTACTGTCCGCGCCTACGGAGCGGAGACTTCTCGCTTCCCGGTTCCGTACGCCTCACACCACCCCGATCTCGGTATCGTCGCCGAACGCTTTCTCGAGGGCATTCGCCGGATACGGCAGCATCCGTTGCGGGTACCGGTGCATTCCCCGGTGCGGCGGCGTGCCTACACCGATGCGGACGACTTGCACGTGGCACTGGCCGACTGCGTGATCAAGCCGGTACATCTGCCCGAGACCCTCCGAGACGTCGGCGCGCATACCCCGACGACGTTCATCGATCTCGGCGCGGGAGACACCCTGGCGCGCTGCGCCGCGGCCACCATCCCGGGAGCGCGCACAATCGCCCCTCTCGCCGGAGACATCTCCTGGCTGACGGGTGCGGAAGTACAGCAGGCCGTCGACGCGGGTTCGAGGCAACGATCATGACAACTTACGAACGCGAATCGGATTCCCCGAGCCGTCATTCCGATCCGAAAAGCTTTCTGCGGGGACGGAATCCCGCCGCGTCGTCGCCGACCTGGCTGCACGACGCCGTTCCCGACTCCGCGTTCTACTGGCCGGACGGGACGACTTTGTACGACCGCCTGGAACTCTGCTACTCCAGAGCGCGCCGCGCCGGACAGATCGCGCCGCGCGCGGAACATCTTCTGGCCGAACCGCGGATGTTGTCGGCATTGCTGAGCCGGCTGGCGGTCGCCGACCCGGTCGTATTCCATGTCTGCCTGGTGCACTACACCTTGGTCCTCGCGCCGATCGTGGAAAACGATCCGGACAACACCCAGACCGCCTTGCGCGAGATCCGTGCCGCGCTCGAATCGATGGATACGTTCGGCGCTGCCCTGATGAGCGAGTGTTCGCATCGCAGCAGCAGTCATCTGCACCTGCGTACCCGCGCGACGTTCGACCGGGCGACCGGGGACTTCGTCCTGGACACCCCGGATCGCGACGCCCGGAAGTTCCCCAACAACACCGCGAGCCCGGGGATATCGAAAACCGGTGCCGTGTATGCGCAATTGGTCGTCGACGGCATCGAACGGGGAATGTTCGCCTTCATCGTTCCCCTGCGTGACGCCACCGGTGCCGTGTTGCCCGGAGTCGACATCGAGCCGGCACCCGACACTGTCGCACTCGCGTCCGACTACGCCTACGTTCGCTTCCACGAGCTGCGCCTTCCTCGGCACGCGTGGCTGTCGGCCGGCGCAAGTCTCGAGGACGACGGGACCTTTCACGATCCGCTCCCCGACACGGACGCTCGGCGGGCCGGCACCATGAGCGCGGGTGCCCCACATGTCTGGCGCAGCATCATCGCGGCAGCCGCGAGCATCGCCCAGGGCGCGGCCCGAATCCTGTACTCGCACACGGCCGATCGGCTGTCCATGGGACGCCTCGCGCCCGAACAGCCACTACTTCGGTACCGAACCGTCCGAGAGGCAGTTCTCGGCAATCTGGCCGCCGCCTACGTTCTGGCGATCGTCAGCGAGCACGCTCATGGCGAACGTCCGACAGCGACCACGGCCGGCGCCTCGACCTGGGCGCCGTGGTCGGCGGTCGACCACGAACTGCCCTTGCTGAAAGCCGCGGCGACCCGGCTGTGCGCCGAGGTCGTCACGAGCTGCCGCGCCCACTGCGGTGCGAACGGATTCGCCGGGCACAACCGCCTCAACGCCTTTCATGGATGGGCGCATGTCTACGGCACCGCGGGCGGCGACAACGACCTCATCCTCATGGATACCGCGCACGCCCTGTGCGACGCCGCCGATGACCTGCCGATCGCCGATCGTAACGGCGCGGTGCGCACAGACCTGACCGCTCCCCGGAACTGGCTGTCGATGGCTCAGGCCGTCGAGCGCGCATACCGCCGGAAGCTCTCGGTGGAGGTGGAAGCCGCTCGCGCCGGCGGGAGTGACCACTTCACCGCGTGGAACGACAACCTGCCACTCGCGCAAGCGGCCGCCGCAGCCTATTCCGATCGCATCGTCCTGCAGGCCTCGGCCGCCGCTCACGATGCCGCCCTCGAACCCGTCGGCGGTCTCCTGCGCCTGCATGCCCTGTCCTGGATCGAGAAACACGCGGGCATCCTCGGCGAACTCGATCTCGTGCCCAGGCCCCTGGCCGACCACATCTGGGATCAGCGACGGGCGCTCTGCGACAGTCTCATGCCGCACGCCGCCGACCTCGCGGCGGCATTCGACCTTCCCGACCTGGCTCGCTGACACCGCGGCGGCTCGAGTAACCGTGTACCCCATGTCGCAATCCGGAGGAGACAAACATGTCGTTGACCGAACTGTTCGGGCTGGAAGGCAAAACCGCACTGGTGACCGGATCCTCGCGGGGGATCGGCCGCGCCGTCGCCGTCGGCCTCGCCGCGGCCGGAGCCGACGTCGCCGTGGTGGCGCGCAATCTCGATCCCTTGAAGCAAGTGGCCGCCGACATCGAGTCGCTCGGCCGACGGGCGCTCGTCTTCGATTGCGACACTACGGAACTCGATTCCACGAAGCCTATGATCTCCGACCTCGTCGCCGAATGGGGCGCTCCCGACATCGTGGTCAACAATGTCGGCGGATTCACCCATATCGGCCCCTTCCTCGAATTGTCGGCCGAGGACTGGGACCGGGTGGTGCGCAGCAACCTCGACTCGACGGTGCATGTCTGTGCCGTCGCGGGGCCGCACATGCTCCGGCACGGCGGGTCCGTCATCAACATCGCGTCCATCGCGGGTACCGCGGGCGTCGCGGCCCTGTCTCCGTATGCCGCGGCCAAGGCGGCCGTGATCTCGCTGACCCGGACGCTGGCAGCCGAATGGGCCCATGCGGGCGTGCGGGTCAACGCCATCGCGCCGGGCTGGGTCAGCACCGACCTGACACAGAAGTTCGCCGGGGACACCGCGGCGTCCGCCGAGCTGATGCGGGCGGTGCCGATGGGCCGATGGGGCAGCCCGGACGATGTCGTCGGCACCGTCGTCTATCTGGCGGGCAACGCGAGCCGTCTGGTCACCGGCAGCTGTATCACCGTGGACGGCGGGACAACCTGCAGTACCGGTGGTCCGGCGATGATCGACCTTCTCGCAATGGGCCGCATACCCGTATGAGTGCGAGCCGGTGATCGGTGCGGTCCACCGTATCTGCTGAACAGCGCCACTCCGGAAGGGAGTCTGAGATGGTGCCGAAACCGCAAACACGTTCGCGCACACCGGGATCGTCGCTCGACGCACGCGGAATTACCTATCCGGAAGCGGTGCCGCTGCCGCACGTCGAGATACTCGAAATGCCCGCACCCACTACGGAATTGGGGGAGTGTGCGGCAACGGAGCCGTGCGGATGCGGTGCACCGGGAATGGGTGATCCGCTCGAAGTCCGGATCGCCCGGAGCGGTCCGAACCGTGGCTGGGGCGCGGCGATACCGGCCTGGGATCTCCAGGGTCTGGCCTGGTTCCGCTGGATCATCGGCCACCAGATCGCCTTCGTCGCTTGGCGATTGCTCGCCGAATCGCTGCGGCGGCACCTCGACGGAGCGACGTGCCACCGCGGTGGCGGCGACTGCGCCGCACTGGCGGACCTGGGAACGCTGATGTTCCTGTACACCGGCAGCTGCCCACCGCCGGTGTACCACAGGGCCCTGCGGTCGGCCATGTCTCGACAGCACCCGGCATTCAGCGGCGAATGGGCGGTCGACTACCGTCCGCTTCCCGGTCTGGCGCGGCGTGTGAGCACGGGCGATTCACAGTGTGCCGGCGCATTCACCACGCGCTGGCGATTGCAGCAGCGAGTGCACATGGCGGTTGCGGACCGGCTCGTGCCCGACGGACCGTCATTGCTGCGCCGCGCCGGCCGCTCGCCACGACAGGGCCCCACCGACGCAGAGGCTGCGCTCTACGACGACTTCTTCGGCACCAGACGCCGAGGGGTCTGCCGCCGAGTCCTGTACGGCCAGTTGTATCACCGGATCAGAGCGGTTCTTCACGATCTCGAGCGACACGGCCTCTACCCGCACACCGTGCCGGTATCGGCGACCGCCCCGAGTCGTTCCGGCCAGGAGATCGCGGCTCTCGAATTCCGGGCCGCCGATCTGCTCACCGAACGATCCGATGCGCTACGCCTGGCATCGTCCGGCATGCTGTCGACCCGGGGGTTGTGATGACCGCGGGTGCGTCGAAAACGGTCGCGCTGACCGATGCTCTGCACGAGTACATGCTGACCTACGGGTGTCCTCCCGACGAGGTAGCATCCGACCTCATCGCCGACACCCTCCGGCTGGGCGAGGTCGCGGAAATGCAGATCCCACCGCAGCAAGGGGCGCTGCTCACCATGCTGGCACGCCTGCTGAAGGCCCGGATGATCGTCGAGGTCGGCACCTTCACGGGGTATTCCACGCTGTGCCTGGCGCGCGGTCTGCGTGCCGGCGGGCAGGTGATCACTCTGGATATTCGCGAGGACTGGACTTCACTGGCCCGCGAAGCCTGGGCGCGAGCCGGTGTCGCCGACCGAATCGACGTGCGTCTGGGCCGCGCGATAGACACTCTCGCCCTGCTGCCGCGGCAACCTGTCATCGATCTGGCGTTCGTCGACGCCGACAAGGTCGGCTACATCGACTACTGGGAGCAGTTGGTCCCCAGACTCCGGCCCGGCGGAATGCTGGTCGTGGACAACGTCTTCTACGGCGGTGCGGTCGTGAACACTGCCGCCGAAGGCAATGCCGCCGCGATTCGCGCCTTCAACGAACACGCCGCCGTCGACCCCCGCACCGACGTCGTCATGCTCCCGCTTGCCGACGGTGTCACCCTCGCTCGCAAACGCGACGGTCAGGAGAACCGATGACCACCGAGCCACACCCGTCCGTCACTCCCGTGCCTCTGATGGAAATCACCTCGGGCGTCTACGCATTCAAGGCATTGGCACTCGCCGACGAACTCGGGCTGTTCACGTGGCTGTCCGGCCGGACCGCCACGATCGACGAATTCGCCGCGTGGCAGGGTATCGCGTCCCGCCCCGCGGAGCTGCTGCTCACCGCCTGCGCCGGAATCGGCTTGCTGGAACGCGATCACAGCGGTCACTACAGCGATACGGTGCTGGCCGAGGAGTACTTGGTCGAGGGCCGCCCGCATTACTTCGGTGGCTGGATCAAGGTGGTCGACCGCCACGAATATCCCGCCTACGAACATCTCGCGACCTCGCTGCGTGGTAATCACCCGACCAGCTGGGATGTCGAGAAACAGGAATCGCTGTTCGCGCCGGACGATCCGGTCATGGTGCAGACATTCTGGGACGGGATGTACTCGCTGTCGCGCTACACCGCGACGCTGTTGGCCGACACCGTCGACTTCACATCGATCACCAGGATGCTCGACGTCGGCGGCGGTGGCGCGGCCTTCGATATCGCACTGTGCCAGCGATTTCCGGCACTGCGCGCCACCGTGTTCGACCTGCCGTTCGTCTGCGAACTCACCGAGGCCCCGGTCGTCGCGGCGGGACTCGGCGACCGCATCGACATCGTCTCGGGGGACTTCTTCGCCGACCCGCTACCGGTGGGTCACGATGCCGTGCTGCTGTCGAATATTCTTCACGACTGGGGTGAAACCGAGATAGGCGACATTCTGTGCGCGTGCGCCAAAGCCCTTCCTGCTCAGGGATATCTGCTGATCTGTGAATCATTCGTCGCCGATGACAAGACCGGGCCGCCCTTGGCGGCGTTGATGAGCCTGAACATGCTCATCGAAACCTGGGGACGCAACTACACCGTGGCCGAATACACCGGCTGGCTGGACACCGCCGGATTCGACACCGTCGACACGCACGCGTTCAACGGACTCGGCGCCAACGGTGTTCTCGTCGCCCGCAAACGCTGACCCTGACCACTCGGCGAAGGAGACCTGTGTACCCGCCCTACCCGCCCGAACCGTGGCGCATCAAGATGGTCGAGCCGATCCGGCTGCCTACCCCGGAGGAACGCCGGACAGCACTGCGCGCCGCCGGATACAACACCTCCCTGCTGCGTTCCGCCGATGTCTTCATCGATCTCTACACCGACTCCGGCACCAACGCGATGTCCGATCGTCAATGGTCGGACATGATGATCGGCGACGAAGCCTACGCCGGCTCCCGCAGCTTCTACCGGCTCGAGCAGGCGGTGCAGCACTACTACGGCTATGACCATGTGATACCGACTCATCAAGGACGCGGCGCCGAGAACATCCTCTCGCGCATCCTGGTGCGACCCGGCAGTCACATTCCGGGCAACATGTACTTCACCACCACCCGCACACACCAGGAACTCAACGGCGGCACATTCCACGACATCATCGTCGACGAGGCTCACGACCCCGCCGACGAGCACCCGTTCAAGGGCAACGTCGATCTCGCGAAACTGGACCGGTTGATCAGAACCGTCGGCGCCGAGAACATTCCCTACGTCTCGCTCGCCGCCACCGTCAACATGGCCGGCGGCCAGCCGATCAGCCTCGCGAACCTGGCCGAGACGCGCGAACTCACTGCGGCACACGACATCCCGATCATTCTCGATGCCGCCCGCGCCGTGGAGAACGCCTGGTTCATCCAACAGCGAGAACCAGGCCGCGCCGACCAGAGCATCGCCCACATCCTCGCCGAGATCTGCCGCCTGACCGACGGCGCCTGCATGTCGGCCAAGAAGGACAGCTACGCGAATATCGGTGGCTGGCTGGCCGTGCGCGACCCGGATCTCGCCGAGCAGGCACGCAACCTCGTGGTCATCTACGAAGGCCTGCACACCTACGGCGGAATGGCCGGCCGCGACATGGAAGCCGTCGCCCGCGGCATCGAGGAATCGGTTGAGCACGACAATATCCGGGCCCGCGTCGAACAGGTCGGCTACCTCGGTGATCGACTCATCGCCGCCGGTGTTCCCGTCATGCGGCCCATCGGCGGACACGCGGTCTGCGTCGACGCCGCCGCTACCCTGGAACACCTCCCGCGCTCCCAGTTTCCCGCTCAAACCCTCGCCGCCGCAATCTATCTCGACTCCGCCACCCGGGCCGCCGAGCGCGGGACGGTCTCCGCCGGACGCGACCCGGCCTCCGGCGAACATCGCTACCCGAAACTGGAACTCGTGCGACTGACGATTCCGCGCCGTGTCTACACCCGCAGCCACCTCGACTTCGTCGCGGACAGCATCATCAACGTGCACAACGACCGTGCCGCCATCACCACCGGCCTGACCTTCACCCATGAGCCCTCGGTGCTGAGGTTCTTCCAGGGAAGATTCGCTCCGGCGGACAGCACGGTCACCCGGTCCGGGGCATAGAGCCGGCAGCTCGCTGGATTACCTCGATACTTTCGGGCTATTACCCGTACGTGCACGCTTGTGGACTCACTACTGCGGGCTGTCGAGGGCCCGTTTGCGTCGCCTGCACCCGACCTCAGCGTCGAGTTCCTTCTCTGCCGGCGGCCGCGTGGAGAACCGGTGCGATGCGTAACGCCCTGTACAGCAAGGACATCGGCGCTGTGCTGCGGGCATGGCGACATCACGAGGCGCACGGGCCCCGGCCGATTCCACAGACGGCCCTCGCCGATGCGCTCGATGTCACACAGGGCCAGCTCAGCCGAATCGAGAACGGCCGCAACCGGGTTCGTGATCTGGACAAACTCATCCACTATGCGCGCGTGCTCGGGGTGCCCGCCGAATTGCTGTGGTTCGAACTGGACGACACCGGCGGGCCGGCGGCGCCGACCGCGGAAAGACTTCGACTGCCGAACGGCGCAGTCGTCACGACCGCCGCCCGCGCGCCCGAACCGGTCCTTGCCGGATCGCTGCTGACCACTCTCGACGAATACGTGCGTACCGACAGGCTGGCCGGTTCGTATTCTCTGCTCCCGGTCGTGACTCAGCAGGCGAGGTTCGTCGAACACCTCGAGGAGACGAGCAGTGCGAGCGCTCGGGCCGAATTGCGCATGGTGCGGGCCAGAATTGCCGAATTCCTCAGCTGGTTGTATCAGGATTCCGCAAACCTCTCCGCCGCGGCGGAATGGGCCACTCGTGCCGTGGAACTGGCCCGTGCGACCCGGGACGGCCGGCTGCTGTCCTACGTCCGCTTGCGGCAGAGCAGCGTCGCCTCCGACGCGGGGGACGCGCCCGCGGCGCTCGAACTGACCCGGACGGCACTGCGCGCGCCGACGGATCTGACGCACCGGCACCGGGCGATGGCGCAGTGTCAGCTCGCCCGCGGTCATGCCCGTCTCGGTGATGCCGACAGCTGCCGGCGTGCCCTCGACCGGGCAGCTCGGCACGCCGGGCATCCGGCCGAGGCCACCGACCTCGCGCGACACTGCACACCCGACAACGTTGCCCTGGAAGCGGCGGACTGCCTGATCGAAATACGCCGCCCCGAACAGGCAATCGACGTGCTGGAACCGCGATTGCCACGCTGGCATCCGGAAAACCGCCGCGACCTCGGCCGTGGACTGACTCTTCTCGCTACCGCTCTGGCCGCTACCGGCGAGCCCGACAGGGCAGTGGAGGTCGCGGGACACGCCCTCGTCATCGCCGCCGAAACGCACTCCACGAGAACCGAAATCCAGCTTTACCGGCTGATGCGGCAACTACAGGTGTCCGGAGCGCACGACCATGCGGCGAAACTGCGAATCACGCTGCACAGCGCCCTGTGAGCTGTCACGTGAAGGTTCGTCTCGGTGGGCCCGGACGGTCGTCGTCGTCGGCCGCCAGGATGGCCGTGATCTCGATGCCGTGAGTGCGCAGTTGCCGTACCTTGTCGGGGTTTCCGGTCAGCAACTCGATGCGCGGCATGCCGAGCGCGTAGAGCATCTGCGCCGCTACGCCGTAGTCTCGCTCGTCCGCGCCCCGTCCGAGCAGCTGATTCGCTTCGTAGGTGTCGTAGCCATCGTCCTGCAGCACATAAGCGTCGAGCTTGTTGTAGAGACCGATGCCGCGGCCTTCTTGACGCAGGTACAGCACGGCACCGCCACGTTCGGCGATGGCACCCAAGGCGTACTGCAACTGTGGTCCGCATCGGCAGCGATCGCATCCGAACACGTCACCGGTCAAGCATTCGCTGTGCACCCGGACCAGCGGCGGATGAGCCGCTGACTCGGGCGCATCGGCCACCACGATGGCCAGGTGCTCGCGCCCGTCGAGGAGACGGTCGAAGGTCACGAGTTCCGCCGCGGACCGAGTGCCACGAAGCACCACGGCCACCCGCGCACGGATCGCCGCGGGCGGAACCCGGGCACCGGAAGCCCCCACCGAAGACACCGGTCCCGGAGTCACTTCGACCGTGTTCCGAATCTCATCACAAGATCAACATACGCTAGCAATCGAACAGTTATCCCCCGCCGCAGCATGTAGCAGCCGATGTCAGAGGATGCCGATCGATGACATGGCGGCAAGTTCCGCCGCGCGCACGATGGCTGTCGGGTGGTAGAGGTCTTTGTCGATCCACAGCGCGGGCTGTGGTTTCGGGGACCGTAGCGCCGCGAGAGACTGGGGCGAGGGACAGTCGTGCGCGAGGTGCGTCGTGAGGATTGCGTAGGCGGCTTCTTCTCGCGTTGCCGGGGACTGCTGTGCGGCCCACCGTGCGGCCCGGGTGACTGCGGCCTGGTCCGTCGTGTAGACAGCCAGGGCGCGGGCCACGCAGAACGTGGCGTAGAACGGCGATACGTGCCAGCGATCGTGCCAACTGCCATCGTCTTTCTGCTGGTCCAGCAGCCAGGCGCGGATCTTTCCGACAGTCGCGTCGTCACCGTGAATGCCGAACGCCTCGAGCGCATGCGCGTTGGTAGTGACCGACATTCCGTCTTCGCCGGGCCAGGTGCAGTAGTGGGTGTCGAGTTCGAATCTGCGCAGGACGTCGGGATTGCGCGGGTGTCCGAGCAAGGCGAGGGTGTGCAGTGTGCAGGCCGTGGTGTCGGCATCGGGCGGCAATCCGTCGGCGGTCGGCGCCCCGTCGGGTCCGAGAGCCGCGGTGAGCGGCTCGATGAGCGTGGTTGATAACGGCACGTCGACGCTGGTTTGGGTAAGCCAACCGAGTACCCAGGCGCGTTCGAATGTGGTGATGGGGAGACAACAGGGGACCGGCCCGTGGTACCGGTGTATTGCGGCGAGCAGGTATCGCCATGCGGGGTGGTCGCCTGCCGGAGCGCTGCCGAGCCATGCGGCCGTCGCTGCGGGTGACGCACCGATCGAGCCGTTGGACGCGGGTCGTATGTACGGGTGATCCCGTGCGGCAACCGGATCCACCTCGAGCATGTGGAGCAATTTGGTCGGCGGGGTCGACGGACTCCGCAGAGTTCGCCGGGCCTTGCTCAGGCGACGGAAGTAGTCCGCCGGCGCGGAAAGCCGTGTCGGCACTCGGTGATTGATCGATTCGACAAGGCCGGCGCAGAGGATTTCGGCTCCCGGCGTATCCGGTAGTGCGGAGATGTCGGTGTCGAGGCGATGGAGCGCACGCCACGCCGTGGCCCTTCCTCGTGCGGTGCCGTCGATCAACAGAGCGTCGATCGCGCTGAGACTGGGCACTATCCGGTACGCGCTCATGCCCGGGTCTCCCCACAGGCCGTCCGGCGCCTGACTCTCGACCAGCCATCGGACGCGTTCTCGGTGGAGAGGGAGCCACGGTGCCAATGCCACGAGTCGCCCGGTTTCGTAAACCGACGGACCGGCGAGCTGCCCCCATGGTGTCGCGGCCAGATCGGCGAGTATCGAGGCGGCGTCCGTCATCGGTGCTGCCATTCCGGGTGATGGATGTCGATCTGCTGCAAGCCGATCAGAAAATCGGTGAGCCGGGTGACAATCCGACCGGCAGTGGTGTCGGCGTGCGGCTGGGCCAGGCGTTTGTGCTCAAGCAAGTGGTCGGCGATGAGGTGCTGCATTCGGGATGGTTCGGCGCCGAGGAACAACGCGTTGGTCACGGTGTGCTGCTCGTATTCTCGATCGGCGGTGGCCAGATCGTTGGTCAGCATCAAGGCGGTCTGTGCGTGGTCGAAGGATTCTCGCAGCGGGTCGAGGATCTCGGGGCCGCTGGCGGCCATCCACAATGCGATCACCACCGGCCACGCGCCATACGCCGAACTGTGCGACAGATATTCGTCCAGCTCGGGTCGAACTTGGGCGTGGTCGGCCCGCCAGGCCCATTCCCATTCTCGCAGGACGGTGTGCAGTTGTTGATGCCAGAACGGCTTCCACCGCGCGTAATCGGGTAAGGAACTCAGACGGCCGACGATATCGACGAGCGCACTCTCGTACGGGTCCGTGTCGTCGGCGCACCGGCCGGTAGCGGCGGCTACGTCGTAGCGCTGGACCAGATTGTGTAACCGGGTCCGGTCGGAGAGCTGAGTGTCGAAGACGTCGTCGGTGACCGACAGCCACACACCCACCAGCTGCGCCGGGACCAAACGCGCCACGCCTATCGCGGCTGGTGCGGAGAATGCGATGGTCATTGCCGTGGCCTCGATCGCGGCTCCGGTGTGAAACCCGTAGCTCGAGCACCAGCGGCCGGCCACCGTCATGAGCTGGAGTGCGCGCGCGGCCTGCACGCCGTTGAGTTCGTTCCGGACCTCGACCATGTCGTACTCCTGAATGTATGTGGCTGCGGCGCAACGTCTTCGGTAGTGGATGGGCTTTCCGGGCCGGGCTACAGGCGCCGGTCCCACCACCAGGCGAGGCTGGAGGCGGGTGGTTCGGTGCCGGTGTCGTGGGGGTGGTCGACCCAGTGGCCGGTTGGTGTGGCGCCGGGTACCCGGTAGCGCGGCGTGCTGAAGCCCCAATCGAGATTTCCCCGCACGACGTGCCCCAGGTCTGTCAGATACCGGCGGGTGGGCTCGGACTGGTGCGGGGCGGTCTTGTCACGTAGTTCCAGGAATCGGCACATGATGTGGTCGCGGAGGGCGACGGCGTCGCGCAGCGCCGCGCCGCGAGGGCAGTGGCGCTGGTGCACGAGCACGTTGACGATGTTCTGGTCGGACTCGTCGTGGTGGACGTCCTTGGCGTAGGACTGGAGGTCGTTGTCCAGCGAGGCCAGCATCCGCGCCATCTCGGTGCAGGCACGCACCGCGGGGTGATCCAATTCGTCCGCCGGGATCTGCGGTCCGGTCACCAATTCGATCATGGCGGTGACGGGTTCTCCGGCGGCGCTGTTGATGCGCATGGCCAGGTAGTCGTCGAGCGACGGCATGACCGCGCGGGACTGATTACCGATCTGCCAGATCACTCCGGTCAACCAGGCCCGTTGAGCCAGCACCCAGCGCCGGTATTGCACGGGCGTGCCGACCTCGCTGAATTTGCGTGCTACGTCGGCCAGCGGGCGCATGCAGTCGCCGGGTTCGGTGATGTCCGAGCCCGGCGATTCCAGCATGCGCAGAATACGCCCGGTGAGCCGCGCGAACTCGGCTGTGCGGGTGTTCCAAGGCGCACTGTCGCAGTAGGTGTCGTCGAACGCGAATCCCCAGTAGGTCCATTCGACGGCGATCTGTAGTCGGTCGGCCGGCCCGTGCGGCACCATCCGGGCGAAGAACTCGGCGCCTCGGCTGTCGAGCACGCGGGCCGGGTGTTTGTCGAAGTGGTTCCATTTCGCCAGCCACGCATGGGCTTTCGCCTCGACGGAAGCGGCGTCCGGATGGATGGCCGGCTCGATCGGGCAGTAGAAGCCGGGCGGCTCCGTGATCGGAAGGTGTTGCGCCGTCGTCATTCTGATGTCCGGCCCTGGTCAGGTGCGGACCGAATTCACGTAGTCGGCGAGTTGGTCGAGGCTGTGGAGTTCGTCGGCGTCGGCCGTGGGGATGGTGATGCCGTAGGTCTTTTCGACGCGGGTCAGCAGCGTGGTCATGTCCATCGAGTCGACGCCCTGATCCTCCAGGGGGACATGCGGTTCGAGAGATTCGGTGCCGGTGTCGAATCCGGTCATGAGGTCGCTGATGTCGTGTGCGGTGATCATCGGGTGCTCCGTTCCGATCGGGTGTGTTGGATGAGGCTGGTGCCCCAGGTGAAGCCGACTCCGAAGCCGGCGAGCAGGACTGTGTCCGGTGGCCGGGTGTGGAGGCGGGGTGCGAGCATGAGGGGCAGGGAGGAGGAGACGGTGTTGCCGTAGTGGGCGATCTCGAACGGGAGCCGGTCCTCGTCGACGCCGAGTGTTTCGCGGACCACGTCGATGATGCGTTTGGATCCGGGATGGGCCAGGATCACGTCGATGTCGTGCGGGCCGAGCCCGTTGCGGTCGAGGAGTCGCTCGATGCTCCGGGGCGCCTCGCGAGCGGCGTTGAGGAATACGCCGCGGCCGTCCATGGTGAGATGTTCTGTGCCGCAACGGAGTACGGAAGTGGTGCCGGGTGCGGTGCCGAAGTCGGCGTCGACGATCCGGTAGCCGGGGGCGTCGGTGGTGAGGTAGGTCGCGGTGGCAGCGTCGGCGAACAGTAGCGCGGTGTTGCGGTCGTGCGGATCGGTGATGGTGGTGTAGGGGTCGCAGGTGCACAGCAGGACGTGTTCGAACCCGTATCGGTCGGCGAGGGCGGCGGTGGCCGCGAGGCCGTGGGTGTAGCCGGCGCAGCCCTGGGACAGGTCGAAGGTCATGCACGCGCCGGGCAGCCCCAGCTTTTCGTGGACGATGGCGGAGGTGTGTGGAATCCGCTGGTCGGGATTCTGGGTGACGACGCACAGCAGTTGTGTCGCGTCGAGGTCCACGCTCGCGTGCCGCCGCAGGTCTTCGCAGGCCTCGACACACAGGTCACTGGTCCGCTGCTGCGGCTGTTTGACCGCGCGGGTGTGAATACCGATCTTGGTGTTCAGAAAGTCTTCGCCGACACCCAGAGTCGTCGCTGCGGGCAGGTTCGGCACCCGCAGGTCGGGGAGGTAGGTGCCGATGGCGGTGAGACGGATGTTGTCGGGTGCGGTCATCTGCTGAATGTCGTTTCCGTGGTGCGGGTCAGCGGGTTTCGTAGATGCGTTCGTGGCCCTCCACGGCCGCGAGCCGGAAGGCGCCGGCGGTGTGTTCGGGCACATTGTGGCGGCCTGCGTCGACGGGGATCCGGAACTCGTGCAGGGACCGGTAGTCGTCGTAGGCGAGGGGTTTGCGGGCGGTGACCGCGTGGTCGTGGGCGGTGGCACGCAGATGGTCGCGATAGCCGGGAACGACGGTGGCGCAGAAGAACTCGGCAACACAGCCGGAGCCGTAGCTGAGCATCCCGACGTGCCGGCCGCCGAGCTCGTCTCGGTGGTCGAGCAGCGAGGCCAGCGCCAGGTACAGCGACGCGGTGTAGCTGTTGCCGATCGCCCGGTTGTAATGAGTGCTGGCGGCGAGCGCGGTGTCGAGGTCGTCGTGGGAAGTCGCCTGCCCGTGCGTGCCGAGCAGGTGGCGGTGGGCCTTGTAGGCCATCGCAGTGAATGGCTGGTGGTAGCAGAAAGCGGCGAAGTCGTCGAGGTCGCGGCCGCCGTGGCGGCGGTAGTCGGCGTAGGCGTGGGCGGTGGCGTCGAGGTAGGTCGTGATGGACAGCTTGCCGTCGACGACCGGGGTGGTGCGGTGATTGGGGCGCCAGAAATCCATCACGTGGCTGGAGTGGACGCCGGTGACGGACTCGAGTTCGGCGATGCAGGGGTCGGCGGTGACCAGGATCGCCGCGGCCGCGGCGCCCTGCGTGGCCTCTGCCGGAGTGCCCGTGTCGTAGCGGGCGATATCGGTCGCGATGACGAGCACTTGGTGGGCCGGGTCGCGGGCGATGAGTCCGGCGGCGAATTGCAGGCCCGCGGTGGCGGCGTAGCACGCCTGTTTGAGTTCGACGACGCGGGTGGTGTGCGGCAGCCGCAGCAACGGATGCAGATACAGGCCGGCGGCTTTGGACTGGTCGACGCCAGTTTCGGTGGCCAGCAACACGGTTCGCAGCGCGCTGGTGCCGTGGCGTTCGAGGACGGGCGCCGCCGCGGCGGCGGCGAGGGTGACGATGTCTTCGTCGGGAGCGGGGACGCTCATCGCGTCTTGGCCGATCCCGCGGTGGTATTTGGCGACGTCGACACCGTGGTGCCGGGCGAGGGTGGCGTGATCGATCATGTAGTGGGTGGTGGCGATGGACAGGTCGGCGATTCCGACGCGCGGGTGGGGCATGGCCGAGTCCTCCTTCGGTGTCAGCGGTGGGTGCGTTCGAACCGGGTGTGGGCGCGCATCAGCTCACCGGGATTGGTTTGGGCCGCAAGCAGTGACAGCTCTCCGCACAGCACGGTGGCGGCGGCGAGCGCGGCGAGTCGGCGGGCGTTGGCTCCCGGCGGCCGTTCCTGGCGGCAGCCGAGGCGGGTGAGCGCCTGCTCGACATGCGGGAGATGTTTGCCGTTACCGACGGTGCCGACGATCAGATTGGGCAGCGTGCAGGAGAAATAGAGATCGCCGTCGCGGTCGTCGGCACGGGTGATGCCTTGTGAGCCCTCGACGATATTGGCCGCGTCCTGTCCGGTGGCGAGGTAGAACCCGAGCAGCATATTGGCGTAATGGGCGTTCGCGGAACGGATTCCGCCGGCGAGCAGGGTGCCGATGAGGTTCTTGCGGGTGTTCAGCGTGGCAAGCCGGGCCGCCGTGGTGCGCAATCTGCGCTCGACCACCTCACGGGGGAGCATGATCTCGGCGACGACGTTCTTGCCGCGGCCCAGGATGCCGTTGACGGCGCTGGCCTTCTTGTCCGTGCAGTAGTTTCCCGACACCGACTCGTAGCGCAATCCCGGAATGTCGGCGAGTATCCGGGCGGCGAGCCGGTCGGCGGCCTGGGTGGTCATATTGTGGCCCGCGGCGTCGCCGGTGGTGAATTCGAAGCGCAGGAACAACAGATTCCCGGCGATCTGATGATGCAGATCGATCAGCCGCGTGTGCCGGCTGTCCGCGGCGACGAGATCGCGGAGTTCGTCGAACCGGTCCCGGACGTGACCGACGGCGGCGAGGGCGATACTCGCGTCGTCGGCTTCCACCAGGATCGAGCGGGTCATCCGGTCATCGAGAACCGTGGCGACGATGCCCTGGTCGGTGAGTCTCGACACGGCGGCGCCGCGGCGCACGGAGGGCCACAGGGGAGTTTCGAAAGTGGCCAAGGGAATGTCGAATTCGCCGGTGACCGCATTGCCGCGGATACGGAGCGGGCCGAGCCACGCCATCGGCACGGTGGCGTGGTCGGTGGCCGGGCTGTGCGAGGTGGTCATGCGAGAACCGTCCCTTCGGCCGGTGCGCCCGGCCACGAGTCGGAGCGGGTCGCGACGCGGGACCCACTGCGGCGGGCGAACTGCGTTGTGTCGATACCTGCTGCACGGCAATAGCTTTCGACGGGGCCGGTCAACAGGAGGTCACAGTCTGTGAGGGCATCCGGTGTGGCGGCGCCGAGCACGGTCATGATCGAGACGAGGTGATCGAGCCACCCGCGGATCGTCGTGACGAGTGCGTCGGTGCCGCGGTCGAGCAGGACCGTGAGGAACGCTCCCGCTACTCCGGTCGCGCGGGCTCCCAAAGCGAGTGCGCGCGCGGTGTCGAGCGGAGAGCGGATACCGCCCGAGGCGAGCAGCGTCACGCCGTCGACGCCGGTGGCCGCGAGCAGGCAGCAGGGCGTGGACTGTCCCCAGCCTTCGAGGCAGGAGAATCCGAGGTCGGCACGCCGCCGATTCTCGATGCGCGCGAAGTCGGTTCCGCCACGTCCGCCGACATCGGCGACGGTGACCCCGAGATCGGCCAGCAGCGCCACTGTCGCTCGACTGAGGCCGAATCCGACCTCCTTCACGATCACCGGAACGTCCACGGCCGCGGCGATGGCCTCGATCCGCCCTGCCCAATGGGCGAAGTCGCGGTCGCCCTCGGGCATGACGATTTCCTGGACGGCGTTGAGGTGGATCTGCAGCGCGTTCGCCTCGAGGAGATCGATCGCGCGGCGGGCCTGCTCGGGCGTGGTGTCGGCGTTGACGTTCGCGAGCACGACGCCGCGCGGATTCTCTGTGCGCAGCACCCGATAAGTCTCGGCAAGCGCCGGATCGCGCAGGTAGGCGCTCATCGAACCTGCCGCGATCGGCAGTCCGGTCTCGGCGGCGGCAACGGCCAGTTCGCGGTTGATCGCGCCGGTGCGGTGGCTTCCGCCGGTCATCGCGTTGATGTATAACGGTGCGGGCCAACGGCAATCGGCGACCTCGACCGTCGGATCGACGTCGATGCGATCGATGCCGGCCAGCGCGTGGTGTACGAAGCGCACCGTGTCGAAGTCGTTGCCCTCGGCAGGTTGCCGGTGCTGGTCGACCGCCAGCCGCACATGGTCGTCCTTGCGATCGCCGATCGAGTCCGGGCGGGTCGTCATTCATGCCTCCTTTCACGGGAATCCGTGCCGTCACGCCGGCGCCGAGCCCGCTGGGCGGCTACACGGGAATGAGAGCGTGATCTCAGCTTCGGGCTCTCGATAGCCGAACAGAAGACACCGGTGCGCATGCGCCGCATGTGTTGTGCGCATACCCGACGGATCGCCCGCGAGTGACCGGTGGTGACAGGGTCACTCGGCGGCATTGCTGTCGCCGAGGTATACCTGCAGCGGGAGATGGCGGATTCCGGCGGCGGACCAGCGGCGGATCAGTGCGGCGGCCTGCTCGGTGCGGTCACGGGCGACGACGGCGATACCGCAGTCGCCGCCACCGGCGCCGGAGGACTTGGCCGCAATGCCGACGATATCGGCTGCGGTACAGAGCGCGTCGAGTTCGGGCGTGCGGATTCCCAGACCTGCGACGGCGTCGAGGTCCTCGAGAAGTGTTCGGGCCTGGCATATCTCACGCTGGACGCCGAGGACATCGTCGGCGGCCACGGCTGTGATGAGACGTTCGACGCAGGCCGTGGTCCCGGCGAGAAATGTCGGGTGTGCTCGGATACTCCGGTGGTTGCCGCCGGTGCGTCCGGTCAGCGCCGAGGTCGAGGCTGGTTGCCCGGTCCACCCCACCAGCAGGCGGGCGCGGTGCGGCGTCGGTAGTGGGCGGACCGACAAACCAGGCCAATCGGTGCGCAGCGCCCCGGTGACCGTGCCGGCCAGTTCCTGGATTCGGGCACGGTCGGGGCTGTGGTAGGCGATCCACCCACCCCATGTGGCGGCCGCGATGTCGCCGCCGGACGCTCTCGGGTCGATCGCGAGGGTGGCCAGCATGGCCAGCCGGTAACGGTCGGAAGGGGTGAGTGGGAGGAGATAGAAGTCGGTGAGGGCGGCGACGGTGGCGACGGTGATCGCGGCGCTGGAGCCCAGCCCGAGTTTGCGGCCGGAGCCGTCGGTCAGGTCGGCACCGGTGGCCGTGGCGGTGAACGGCTGTGGCCGCCCGCCTGATTCGATTACGAGCCGTTCCACGACGTTCGCGGCCGACAGTATGTACTCGAAGTTCTCGTCGCTGTGTCCGGGTGCCGGGACCAAGCGACCTCGGTCGCGCAGACATCGGATTCGCGTCCCGTCACCGAGATCCGAGCCGAGTATCGTTTCTCCGCAATGGGTTTCGGCTATTGTGACGGTGGCGCAGCGGTCGACAGCGACAACGACCGCGGGATGTCCCGGCTGCAGGACGGCGTACTCGCCGGCGAGGAACAGCTTGCCGGGTGCGCGGCGGCGGATCATCGTTGGTCGCCACCTGTCACGGTGACACCGGGGCCTGGGTGTGCGATACGGATCGCCATCGTGGCGTCGAGTTCGCGCAGTGCTACGACCACGCGTGCCGCGTCGTGGCGAGCGCACAGAACGGCGACGTTGGGACCGGCGTCGATGGTGGCGTAGGCCGAGATGCCGTCGGCCCGCAGTCTCTCGATACGGTCGAGCACACGCAGCGACCGAGGTGCGAGGTACCGTATCGCCGGCCTGGCCGCGAGCAGCACCGCATGCATTCCCAGTGCGTTGTGTTCGGCGATCTGCCCGGCGCGCTCCAGGTCTCCGGCGGCGAGCGCGGCGTGGACCTGCTCGAGGTCGGTGCGGCTCGCGGTGGCCCACGGGAGGTAGAACGGCGAGGTCGCGACCGAATGCCGCATGGCCGTCCGGCTCGGCAGCGCCTTGGGCTCGGCGTCGACGATCGCGACGACCAGCGCGACATCCAGTGCGCATTCGATCGGCTCGGCATAGCAGCTCTCGTCGCCGGCGGCGCCGAAACCTGTTCCGGCATGCCAGGTGACGAAACCTCCGAAGATTGAGCGGCACGCCGATCCGGACCCGCGGCGTGCGAGACGGGACAACGCTCTCGCGTCCAACTCCACACCGTAGGCGGCCGTCGCCGCGGCGGCGAGCGCGGCGAAGCCGCTGGCCGACGAGGCCAGCCCGGCGCCGGTCGGGACAGTGTTGTTCGTTTCCACCCGGGCCGGCTCGGCCCGGCCCGCCATGTCGCGCACCAAGTCGAGGAATCGTTCGACGCGCACGCGGGTCTGTGGCGGCACGCGACGGCCGTTGAGCGTCACGGTATCCACCGCCGCTTTCGGTCGCAGCGTGACTCGGGTCGTGGTGGGGAAGATGTCGAGGGTCATCGAAAGGCTGCTGGTGACCGGAAGGATCAGCGATTCGTCGCGTTTGCCCCAGTACTTCACCAACGCCATGTTGGGGTAGGCGATCGCGACCGGTCCGCTTCCCGCCCGTGCGGATTGGATTGGGCGGGAGGTGGTTTCGGAGGTACTCATGACGTCTCCTGTGTCATCGGCACGGTCCATGTCCGGTGGGCGCCCGCTGCGGTGAGCGCCTCGCGGACGGTCGCGGCGCGGTGTGGTTCGACCAGTGCCAGCACACAGCCCCCGAGCCCGCTGCCGGTCAGTTTCGCGCCGCACGCACCGGCTTTCAGAGCGGCAGCGATCAGCCGGTCGAGTTCTGTTGTGCTGATACCCAATTCGCGGAGTAACCGCTGGAACTCCGTCAGCCGCACTCCGAGTCCGGATGCGTCTCCGTCCGCCAGATCGGCGGCGGCGCCCTCGGTGAGTTCGGCCGCCTTGGTCAGCAACCGCCGGGCATTCGCGTGGTCGTGTTGCAGTCTCGCGCGCACCGAATCGACGGCCTGCCGCGTGCTGCCGGATTCGCCGGTGTCGGCCACGACGAGGCGGGCGTCCACACGCGTGGGGATCGGCCGGGCTATGCCGGCGGCGAACCGGATCGGCCCTGTGGCCGTGACCGCTGCGGCGTCGACGCCACTGGGTCGGCCGTGTGTGACCTTCTCGCCGGTCTGCACCAGCCTGTAGAGCGAGCGCTCGTCCAGCGCCGCGCCGCACAGG
Organism: Nocardia sp. N2S4-5; assembly: GCF_044628355.1. Lineage (NCBI taxonomy): Bacteria > Bacillati > Actinomycetota > Actinomycetes > Mycobacteriales > Nocardiaceae > Nocardia > Nocardia sp. N2S4-5. The sequence goes on from NZ_JBIUPM010000001.1 coordinate 650,568, forward strand.
TCGGCGACTGCGCGCACCGATGCCGCGGCGGCCGCGGCGCTGGATCCCAAACCTCGCGCGGGCGGAATGTCGCTGCGAATCCGCACCTCCCACGGCCGGCCGCGGGGATCCCAGCACCGTAGCGCCGCCGCGGTGGCGGCGGCCACGCCGGAACCGGCCGGGATCGTGTCGGCACTGCAGGTGAACCGGACTTCCAGTGCGTCGTCGTGCCCCAGCCAATGAGCGGATGGGGCAGGCGGAGGCGAGCCGGCCTCCGGCGGGTGCAGCGTGGCGTGCGCTGAGAGTCCGGACATCGGAATCGCGATGGCGGGCATGCCGTAGACGACGGTGTGCTCGCCGATCAGGACGACCTTGCCGTGTGCACGTCCTGTCCCGGTGGCACGGTCCGGGGCGGTATCGGTCAGAGTCATTGCAGCGCTACCTTTTACCCTGGCGGCCGCTTCCGGCCGGCGTGACGGTGCGGTCATTCGATGAACGAACATCGCGTGATGGAGTCGGCATCGAACGCAGTTTCAGAATCGTGCTCCGCCGAAGTAGCCGGAAGGTTTCCCCGCGCATGGAGACCATGCGCGGGCGGCATACAGGCCCCTGGCGAAGTCAGCGCAGTGCCTGGTGGAGCGCGATGCGCAATTCCGCGGCATGATCGGGCGCGTCTGCGTTGATCAATTGCCGTACAACGCGGTACAGCTGTTGTTCGGCCCTGTTCGACAGCGTCTCGGCCGTGATCGTCAGGGCGTGCTCCGCGACGTCGAGCGCTTGATCGGACTGGCCCGTGCGGGCGAGCGCGACAGCGAACAGTGCCAGTCCGCGGCCCAGGTCTCGGCGGTTCTCGGGTTGCCAGCGGGGTAGGCGGGGCTCGAGCGTGGCGATGGCCTTGTCGGGGTGCCCGAGGTCGACCAGGCAGGCGGCAGCCTCCATGGCGATGTATTCGGGCGTGCAGTAGTCGGCGAGTTGATCGTTCTCCCCGTCCGGTTGGGTCGCATGGTCCCAGGCCTGCTCGAGGTCGTGGGCACAGTCCCCGGCGGCGCCGAGCTGAGCGTGGCCGTGGGCGAGCTGCCGCCATGCCATCGCGCGTAATCGGGGCGTCAGTCTGGCCGGTGTGCGCAAGGCGGCTTGGGCGAGTTCGATGGTGGCGTGCGGATTGCCGGAATCGGCGGCGAGATTGGACTGCCGCATCCGGATGTAGGACAGCAGCCGGTCGTCGTGGGCCTCGCGGGCTATACCGGCCGCGGTCGTCGTCCATTCGATGGCGGCGCGGAGGTTTCCGGCGTCCTGATGCAGCCACCCGAGGAACTCGGCGAATCGTGCGTGGACGGCGCGGAGTTTGGTGCGGGTCCGGCCGCGGCTGACGCGTGCCAGGTGTTCGACGAACTGCACCTGCTGGGTGACGATCGGCAACAGCGCGTGTGGTCCGGCGAGGTTGTCGGTGAGCACGTATTCGTCGAGGGTGCTCAGCAGCGAGTCGGCGAGCACCGGCTTCGCGGCCGGCGCAGCGACATCGACTGTGCCGCTGGGGAGCCGGAGTCGTTCGGTGGCGGGCGGCGGGTTCGGCGCCGGCTCGTCGATCTCGAACCAGAGCAGCTCGGCCGGCACGCCGAGAACGCGCGCGTAGCGGCTCAGCTTGTCGATGTCTCGAACTCTGCTGCGGCCGTTCTCGATTCGGCTGAGCTGGCCCTGCGTGATGTCGAGCCAGCGCGCGAGATCGGTCTGGGGGACAGGGCGCGGGCCGTGGGCGGGATGGTGCCGCCACGCACGGATGACCGCACCGATATCCTTGCTACGCAATGCTGTTCGCACGTCGGCGGTGCGCCAGTCGGCGGCCGACAACTGCGGGGCCGTATCGTTCGCCCGCGCGCATGCTCCGCAGCACGGACCCACGTTGTCACGAGCGAGCCGGGTGCCGCACCGCGTACAGGTCTGAATCCTGGCATTCCCCATCGAGACTCCAATCCGGGAGTCCGACAGACTGTCGCGCAAGGAAACTCGCGACTGTGCCGTCACGAGATCGTTCGGCGCTCGCCCGCCAGCCTCACTGCACCGCGGTGCGCACTATCGAGGTTGCAGTAGTGCGTTCGCGATGGTCGATAGCTCAAGTGTATGCGAGAACTGCACGGCGAGAACAAGTTACGTCGATAGCGAATGACCGATATGCAGGTGTTGCATAGCCGTGTCCGACGCATGCGCCGACCGCTACGATACGATAACCGTCTGGGAGCGCGTATCCGGACGACCACGAACTCGAACCCAGGGGAGTGGCGCGTTGTCTTCCTGGATCAACACCGCGACCTCTGCCGATGCGGCCGTCTCTCGGGCCCGTACCGCGATTCTCCCGATCGGGAGTTTCGAACAGCACGGACAGCATCTTCCGCTGATGACCGATACGGCGATCGCCTGTTCGATCGCGAACAGACTCTCCGCGGCCTACGACCTGTTCCTGCTCCCTCCGATCACCGTGTCCTGTTCACACGAACACGCAGGCTTCGCCGGAACGGTGTCGATCAAGGCAGCCACGCTGGTCGCGGTCGTGGACGACATCATCGAATCGTTGGCCCGGTCGAGTGTCACTACCTTGGTGGTCGTCAATGGGCACGGTGGCAACCATGTGCTGTCCAATGTCGTCTGTGAGCGCAACACCGACGCTCGCACGATGGCGCTGTTTCCGACGAAGGAAGACTGGAACGCCGCACGCGAATACGCGGGCATGCGGACCGACAGCCACACCGATATGCACGGCGGCGAGTTGGAAACCTCGATCTTGCTCCACACCTGTCCCGAACTCGTCGGCGACACCTACCGATCGGCCGACAACGCGACGGGTGATCGCCGGCATCTGTTCGTCACCGGCATGGCCGGCTACACCGCCAGCGGCATCATCGGTTACCCGTCGCTGGCGACTGCGGCCAAAGGACAAGCCGCACTCGACAGCCTCACCGCATCCTTCGCCGATCAGCTCGCAGTGCTCGCCGACTGCCACCGGCTGCCGGTGGGGGCCGTCGCCCGGTACCGCCGCGACGGCATCGATTCCGTGCACTCATAGGTGTGGGTAGATGCGGTGGCTATGCGGGTGCCGCATGGCAGGCATGCGCCGGACTGCGTTGTTCCGGGCGGGCCGCGAGCCGATCCTGAGAATCAATATCGCTCCGATCCGGTGCGAACCGGCCGGGTGCGGGATCGGCCTAGCCGTGCCGTCGTGGTTGGCGGGCGAAGATCAGAGCCGAGGACGGTGCAGGCGTAATGACCCGAACAGCAACGAGTTTCGATGCGAATGCTGCCGAGACGGTGCTGCGGAGCGCTCGGCGGCGGTGCGAGCCGGGACTGCGGGACGCGATCGCGGAACTGCCCGAGCCGCTCGGGCGCATGGCGACCTACCATTTCGGCTGGAGGGACCGATCCGGCAATCCGACCGGAGCGGGCTGGGGAAAGGGTTTGCGTGCCGCGTTGTCGTTCGCCGCGGCCACTGCCTGCGGAGCGGATCCGGTGGTTGCGGTGCCTGCCGCGGTCGCTGTCGAACTGATCCATAATTTCACGCTGGTTCACGATGATGTGATGGACGCGGACCGGATCCGGCGTGGCCGTGCGACGGTCTGGAGTGTGTGGGGAATGCCCGACGCCATCTGCCTCGGCGACGCATTGCATGCCGCGGCTGTTCGCGTGCTGGTCGAGACGCTGCCTGCCTCCGTGGCCGCGGACTCGGTCGCCCGGGTGGAAAGCGCTGCGGCACAGTTGTGTCAGGGGCAGTCCGAGGATTGCTCGTTCGAAACCCGCTCGATGGTTTCGGTGGACGAATACCTCGCGATGGCCGAGGGCAAGACGGCCGCCCTGCTCGGGTGCGCGTGCGCGCTCGGCGCCGCCTGCGCCGGAGCGGACGCCGCCACCGTCACCGCCCTGGACACATTCGGCCGCGAACTCGGAATCGCATTCCAGATCACCGACGACCTGCTCGGGATCTGGGGCGATCCGGGTGTCACCGGAAAACCGGCAGGAAACGACGTCATCCGGCGAAAACGCACTTTCCCCGTCGTGGCAGCGCTCGAATCGAATGACCCCGCGGCGGCCGAACTCGCCGCGCTGTACCGGTCGGGCACGCCGATCACACCGACGCGGGCGGCCCACGCCGCGGACCTGATAGTCACCGCGGGCGGTAAACAGCGAGCCCAGCGGTACGCCGACCAGAAGATCGACGCGGCTCTGGCGGTGCTCGCCGATCGCGCAGACGTCGACGACCTCATCGTGTTGGCGCATCTCGTTACCCACCGGCGCCGGTGAGTGGATGCCGCGATGGAGTTCGAGAGCCTTGACGCACCTGGAGGCAAGGAATTGGCAACCGAAAATCAGGACCGAGAATGCGATATGGACAGTGCGCAGTCGAGAGGGCTCGCCGATCCGAAGTTCACACGCAGCGAGCGGGTGCGATTCCCGGAGTTCGAAATCCGGCTGCCGTTCGAAGCCAACCTCTTCCAAGACCGAGTCGCTCCGGTCCGAAACCGACTTGCCGACCTGGGTGTCCACCTGGAGGAAGCCACCGGCGCCTGCGTCGTGCGGGTCGCATCATTGATGCATCCGCGAATCGGCCGGAACGATCTGCAACTGGTCGCCGATATCTTCGGCTTCTTCTTCGCCTGCGACGACCGGTTCGACGGACCCCTCGGCTGGGACAAGGCCGCCACCGCCGAGACCGTCGAGGTCAGCAAACAGGTCTTCGCCGGCTACGTACCCGACCAGGCGTCGGACCCGTTCAACTATGCGCTGATGCACCTCTGGGAACAAATACGACAACGTGCGAGCGCCGAACTGTGGGAACGCATCGTCACCCATACGCTCGGCTGGCTGGACCACTACCGGTGGGAGACCGGGCTACGCGTCGATCGACGCGTAGCCACGGTGACCGAGCAACGCCGAGAACGGTTCTGGGCCTCCGAGATGTCGTTCGACTGGGAGTACATCGAACTCACCGATGCCGCCTTCTTGCCGCGGCGGTTCATTCGTCACCCCACCATTCAGCAGACACTCACCGACTGCACATTGATCGTTGCTTGGTGGAACGACATCTGCAGTCTCGCCCGAGAAAATCCCTACAGCAACGTCGTCTACGCCATTCAGCAGGACCGATCCTGTGGTCTGCAGGACGCCATCGATAGCGCCTACCGGCTGGTCCTCGATCTGTGCGACAACGTGCTCGCTCAGCAAGCCCGCCTCCCTGCTCTACTGGGTGAGCTGCAACTCGATCCTCGCGAAACCGCCCGAGCAACCGCTTGGTGGGATAGTTTGCTGCTCAGCACCGGGGGAGCCCTGCGATGGCACGTGGAACCGGAGACCAGGCGTTACTGCCAGGATCGCCGCCAAGACCTCCCCACCCTTGTCTCGCCCTAGCGTTCCCGGGCGCCCGACCGCTCGGCTCGCGACAGGTGTTCCGGATCGGGGCCGTCGGCCGCGGACAGCCGCTGTGCGCCGGTCCACGTGGCGAGCAGTTCGAGCGCTGTCTCCGACGGTGAACCCGCCTCCGCGGTGTAGATGCACAACGTCTGGTCGGGATCGCCTGGCAGAGAGACGCTTTCGTAGTCGATGGTGAGATCGCCGACGAGGGGATGGTGGTAGCGCTTCGTGCCGTGACTGCGCTCGCGGACGTTGTGGTCCGCCCACCAACGCCGGAATTCCGGGCTCTTGACCGCGAGTTCGCCGACGAGTTCGGTGAGCAGCGGGTCGTCGGGGTGGCGGCCGGCGTCCAGGCGCAGGACCGCGACGTTGTCCCGGGCGACCTCCTCCCAATCGACGTACAGCTCGCGGGCGGATTCGTCGAGGAAGGTGTAGCGCAACATATTTCGGTCCCGAGGCGGGAGCGCCTCGAAGTCGGTCATCAACGCCCGGGCGAGACGGTTGGTTGCGAGGATGTCCATGCGGCGGCCGAAGACGAACGCGGGGGTCACGTCCTCCAGCGTCTCGAGAATGCGGCGGATCCCCGGGCGGACGCGCTGCACTCGCGCCGGAGTGCGGCGCCGGGCACGCCGCGGATTCGCCCGGGCAATCTGAAACAGATAGGACCGCTCGACCTCGTCCAGGCGCAGGGCGCGGGCAACGGCGTCGAGCACCTCGTCGGAGACGTTCAGGTTGCGTCCCTGCTCGAGGCGGCTGTAATAGTCCACACTCGCCCCGGCCAGCTGCGCCACCTCCTCGCGCCGCAGTCCCGGCACCCGGCGCACACCGCCCGTTCCACCGATCTGCACGTCTTCGACGTTCAGGCGCGCACGGCGGGTGCGCAGGAACTCCTTCAGCTCGGCGTTGTGCTCCATGGATCCAGTCTGGCCGGACCGGGAGCGCCTGTCGCCACCAAAGGTCGGTCTGCTGGACCCAGGTTCGCCGGACCTAGGTCGATCAGGGCGCGATTCGACCGTCTGCGGGGCCTCTCTCGGCGGTTGTCTCGAATACGCGGCCCAACCGCCGCGGACCACACCGAGGAGAGATCACCAATGACTATCCAGAACACCCTCGCCGGACGCGTCGCCGTCGTGACGGGCGCCTCCAGCGGTATCGGCGAGGCCACCGCCAAACGGCTGGCCGCCTCCGGGGCCGAGGTTGCCGTGCTCGCGCGCCGGGCCGATCGACTCGAGCAACTGGTCAAGGAGATCGAGCAGGCCGGCGGGACGGCGCTGGCCCTGGCCGTCGACGTGACCGATGCGCAGGCTGTGCGTCACGCGGCTGAGCGGGTCGCCGCCGAACTCGGCACCGTCGATCTGCTGTTCAACAATGCGGGTGTCATGCTGCCCGCGCCTGTCGAGGAGCTGCCGGTCGAGCAGTGGCAGCGGCAGATCGATCTGAACGTGACCGGGCTGATGAATGCCATCGGCGCGTTCGTCCCGCAGCTGATCGCCGCGGCCGCCGACAAGGGCGTGGCCGACCTGGTCAACACGTCATCGATCGCCGCGCAGAACATCTTCCCGAACTTCGCGGTGTACTCGGGCACCAAGGCCTACGTGACGCACCTGTCGCGCACCTTGCGCGCGGAACTCGGCGCCAAGGACGTCCGTGTCTCCGCGATCGAACCGGGCATCGTCGGCACGGAGTTGCAGAGCCACGTCACCGACGCCGGCGCCCAGGACTGGCTCGAAGGGTCGAAACAGGCGATGACCTGGCTCGAACCGGAGGATATCGCCGCGGCCGTCGAATTCCTGGCCGCCCAGCCCGCGCGGGTGAACCTGCAGCAGATCACAATCATGCCGACCCGGCAGCCGTCGTAACGCGGAACCGAAATGATATGCGCCGACAAGATACTCGGTATGCACCGCACAAGCTTCCGCTGAGAACAGACCCTCACGATGATCGGTCGTACGCACTGACGAAGGATCCAAGTGGCGAAGCGGGTGAAATGATATGACATCGGACTTCGAGACCCGACAGCCGGTCCGGTACGGGAGGTATCGTGCACGATATTCGGAATGAGGGTTATTACCAGCCCGAGATCGCTTGCTCGACACCGGTCGCCTTACATCCGCAATGGCCCAGAATCCGAGCCGGTAATGCACTCTGGACTACCGAATTCTTACCTCTGGCCGGGAGTTCCATGGATCGCTTCCTCGAGGATCACTACATCCCGTGGGACGCTATGGTATTCCCGACCGCTCCGGTCGACCGAGTTCTCGAATTATCCTGTGTGACAAGCTTGTTCTTCGCCATCGACGATCTGGCTTTGGTCGAGCAGGCGCTCTTCGAGCGGGTCGAGCGGGCGTGGCAAGAGCAGCATCCCTACGGCCGGGCCTTCGCCGATATTTTTGGACGTTTACGTTCGCGCATGCGACCGCATGTATGGGAGCGCTTCGTGGCCCGACAAGAAGATTGGTTCCAGTACACCGCCGAAGAGAACTCCTATCGTTCCCGCAACGAGTTTCCAGATCTGGAGAACTATCGCCGGATCCGCGAGCAATCCATCGGTATGTACTCGTATATTGTTCTGCTGGAATATCTCCATGATCTCGATCTCGGAAGTATCGGCGACGACCCTGACCTCGCACAAGCTGCCCGGCTGACGTGTGACCACATAACTCTCACCAACGATCTGCTGTCGATGCGCAAAGAGATCCTCGCAGGCGACGAGTTCAATTCCGTGCTGTGCGTGATGCGAGACCGCGGCATCTCACTGCAGAGCGCCGTCTACACCGTGTGCGATCTGGCCGCGGAAGACGACCGGCAACTCACACAGCTTTCCGATGATCTACGCCTGCGATACCGCGGCCACCCGGCAGAACACGATCTCGGGACAGTGCTCGATGGCCTCGGACTGCTCCGCGCTGGGAATCTCGGGTGGTCCTGGATCACCCCTCGCTACCATGGCCCCGGGTATCGATGGACCGGTATGACAAGCGGCTACGCCACATTCGGTCCCAACCGAACGCTCTGGACACGGTGTCCTCAACCGTCCGCCGAGAACGTCGAAGCGCACGAGCCCGCCCTACTCGCTCCCGAGGCATGATCGCGTCTGTTCGAGACGCGGCCGGGCATTGCTGCCGACCACTCTCGTTTTGTCAGTGCTTGCGTCCGACCGCGCCGTACATTGCGATGTCGGCGTCGGCGACCGAGCCGATGTGGATGGGATCCGGACGCCATTTGTGCATTTGGACCAGGCCCGGCTCTTCGAGTTCGAGCCCTTCGAAGAATTGCTCGGCCTGCGCCTTCGTGCGCCACCGGAGGGTTTCGCCGTGCGAATGGTAGAGGTCGCGCACCTTGGCGAGTGGTTCGGGGGCGAAGTCGTCGGTGGCGATCGTGGCGGCGAAGTAGCTGCCCGGCGGCAGGACATCGATCACGTGGCGGGCGACCCGGAGTGCTTCGTCGTCGTCCTCGATGAAATGCAGCATCGCGATCAGCAACAGCCCGATCGGCTCGTTCAGGTCGAGCGTGTCGCGCAGTTGGGGGGCGGCGAGGATCGCTTCCGGGTCGCGCATGTCGGCGTCGATGTAGGTGGTGCGACCCTCTCGGGTGCTGGTCATCAACGCCCTGGCGTGGGCGAGCACGATCGGGTCGTTGTCGGCGTAGACGATCCGAGCGTCGGGCGCGACCGCCTGGACGACTTCGTGCAGATTGGGCTGGGTGGGGATGCCGGTGCCGATGTCGAGGAACTGGCGGATGCCGCGTTCGGCGGCCAGGAAACGGCCGACACGGTGCATGAAGGCGCGATTGGCTCGCATATGGACCCGCAGCGCGGGCCACACTTTCAATGATTCGTCACCGGCGGCCCGGTCGGGTTCGTAGTTGTCCTTGCCGCCGAGGATGTAGTCGTAGATACGGGCACCGTGCGCTCGGTCGATGCCGAGGTCCACCGGTTCCTTGTCGACCACCGACTTGTCTCCGTTCCGTTGTCGTCTGAAGCCATCGCTGTGTCGATCTTAGGCCGAGCCGGGTCGAGAGGCAGCGCAAAACTATTGGGCGGCAGCCTGGTTGGATCGCACGAACGGTAGGACGATCTCCAGGAATGGTTGCGGCGCGGAGGAGAACGGGACGTGCCCGGTGTCGAGCACGGCCATCCGGGAACCGGGGATACGTTCGTGAGTCTTCCGGCCGATTCTCTCCGGGACGACCGGGTCCCGCCGGCCCCAGACGATGAGCGTGGGCGCCGCGATCTCGCCCGCGCGTGCGCTCAGGTCGAAGGCGGGATCGGTGAAGCTGCGCCACAGCGAGGAGTAGACGGCCCGGCCGTGCTCGGTGGCGCCGGCGCGGACTGCCCGCGCGACCAGCGCCCGGTCATGGTCGTTCGTCGGCTTGGTGTAGTAGGGGACGAGGTACGGCAGCAGCCACCGGGCTACCGGCCGGGAACCGTACGCCCGGCAGTAGGCCCGGGTGAACACCGTCCGCGGGACGAATCCGCCGGGGTTGACCAGGACCAGCCCGGCGACACGATCCGGATGGTCCAGAGCCAGGCGCGCGGCGGCGAACCCGCCGATCGAATTGCCGATGAACACCGCGCGGGTCAGGTCCAGGGAGTCGACGATCTCGGTGAGCACGTCGGCGAGCAACGGCGCGGTCACCGCCGAATTCGCCACGGACGCACCGTGTCCCGGCCAGTCGACGGCGATTACCCGATGCTCTCGCGCCAGTGCCGGGACGATCGGATCGAAATCGTGGTGGTCGTGCAGGTTCGCGTGCAGCATTACGACAGGTGGTCCCGCGCCGAGGTCGTCGTAGGCCACCGGCCCTGCTGAGGTCTGGAGTGTGTACATCTGTGCTCCCGCTGCGTAGCGATCGTGACCGGTCGGTCGTTCACTGACCGATCGGTCGGTCAAGTTGTAAAGTACGGGTCTGGGCCGAAGCGCACAAGGAGCAGCGAGTAACGATCCCTCGGGTGGTCGATCGGACGATGTGGTGTTCGGTTAGGTTGAATCGCGATGAATCTGAGGGAAGAATCCGCCGCCCGCACGCGTGCCGCACTGGTCGAGAGCGGTCTGCGGTTGGCCGAACGCGTCGGCTTGGCCGGTGTCAGCGTCAACGTCCTGGTCGGCGAACTCGGCGTATCCAAAGGGGCGTTCTTCCACCACTTCGGCTCGCGGACAAACTATCTGCTCGCCCTGTACCGCGAATTCCAGGAGCGCTTACAGGCCGATATTGATGCGGCGATCGGCGACATCGCGCCAGGCCGGGAACGCCTGCTGACGGGAACATATGCCTATCTGGACACCTGCTTGCGCAATCGTGGCGTGAAAGCGCTACTGCTGGAAGTCCGGGCCGATCCGCTGATCGCCGACGAGGTGAACGCGCGCCACGCCGCCAATGCCGCACTCACCGAACCGGATTTCGACGCATTGGGCTGGCAGCACCCCGCGGCCGGTGCGCGACTGTGGGGCGGGCTGGTCGCCGAAGCCGCGCTGCTGGAACTCGAGGCCGGTCGCCGACAATCGTCCGTGCGTGACGCGCTGCGCCGATTCCTCCGGTCGTGACTGTTGCTCGGCGCGATCGGCCTCGTCGGAGCCGATGATCTCCACCGCCGCGATGACGATGGCGATGACTACCAGGATCGCCGCGATGGCGACAATGACGACGGTGAGGACACGGTCGCTCCAATCGGATTCGGATGGGTCGGTCCGATTCATCGATGGTGGAAGCGGTTGCCGGGGTGGTGATGTCGGAGATGTTGTGGTTGCGAACTGGCTGAGTATCTGAGCTGTGGTGAGGCGGTCGCCGGGCTGTTCGTGGAGGCAGCCGGTGATGACGAAACGGAGCAGACTTTCGGGAATGCCGGAGAGGTCCGGCGGCTGAGTTGTCATGCGGTGCAGTAGGTTCGGGTCGTTCGTGGTCCCGAACGGAGCACGGCCGGTGAGCGCGTATGCGAGCACACCGCCCAGGGAGAACACGTCGGCTGCGGGGTCTGCTGGTTCGCCGGAGAGTCGTTCAGGAGCGGTGAATGCGGACGGCTCGGGATGTGGTGTGGGGATGCCGAATCGGCTATGCGGGGGCCTTTTTCGGTAATGATCACCGAATGTGGGCTCAAGGCGCCGTGTGTCAGGCCCGCCTCCTGGATAGCGAAGAGAGCGTGGGCGATTCCCGTGGCGATGTAGTCGACTGTCGGAAGCGGTAGCGGACCGCGCTCGGTCACCAGATCCTGGAGTGTGGGTCCGGGAATGTACTCGGTTGCTATCCACGGCCGCAAAGCCTCGGCGTCCGCGTCGAGCACTGTCGCGGTGAAGTCACTGGATACCCTTCGCGCCGCGGCGAAGAGGCGGGCAAGCTCGTCGCGAGTGCACATACCGGCAGCGCGGTCGAGGGGCACGGTCCGGATGGTGACGAGCGTGTCACCGGCACGCCCCAGGTAGACATCGCCGACGGAGGCGGAGCCGAGTCGGCCGACAAGCGTGTACGGGCCGATCGACGGCGGGTCGACGTACCGCAACGGCAGAGTGCGCGGGCCGGTCGGCGCACCGGGCCCCACGAATGGCACTGGTCCCGGCGGGGATGCTTGGATAGGGGCCGGGCGGCTTTCCTGCCAGCGTCGCACCTGGACGATAACGGCTCCCAGGCAGAATGCCGAGACCGCGAGCACGCCCGCGCGGACCAATTCCACTGCGATCAGGCCGAACCCGCCGACCGGGCTGTAACCGTACATGACATAACCGCCGGTCCGTTCCACCCTCGTCGCCGGAATGCTCAACACCACGGCCACGAACCCGAGCACCCAGCCGATCAGCAAGAACAGCCACCACGCCGTGACCCACCCGCCGGTGGGCCGCCCACGCAGATCCGGCGCCCCCGGCGGCGTTCGCGGGTCGCTCGCACGCCACACATCCGCCATGATCATGTGCGGGTACCAGAGGTTGACCACAGGGCAGAACCAGCCGCCGATCACCCAGCCGAGGGAGCGTCGATGCCGTGCGGCGCACATTGTTTCGGCATTGCGGCGCGCGTGCCACAGCCAGACGATGACGGCGATGCCCGCGCCGAACTGCAGTAGGAGAGCCGTTATTCCGGCCCAGGTATAGGACTCCCACTCCGTGCCGGCCGCGCCCGGCCGACCCCAGCTCTCCTCGAAATCCGCGAGGATTATCCAGTCGTTGATCGCGCTCACGAACATCATGCCAACCGCGCCCGCGATCAAAATGATTGCCCACACCCCGATCACGCCGATCGGACGCACGTGTCGACCGCCGCGTGCGATATCGGCGTCCCACCCCATCGACATTCTCCCACTCCCTCCGGCTCCAGCAACCGCAACGCTGACACGCCGCGGCCCGACAAACCGTCCCATAAAATCGTGTTGCACACGACCGCAACACGAATGCGACTGTGGCCGTTTCGAACCGCGCGTTATGCCCGGCCTGCTCGCGTGGCGCTACAGCTTGTCGTAGCGACCGAAGCTGGACCTGGCGAATAGGCATGCCTTACCTTTGGTCGGTGAGCTGGGCCGAAGCACTACCGAACCTTCTGATCTGTCTGCGTGAGGGACTTGAGGCGGGGCTCGTCGTCACCATCTTGCTGGCAGCCGTCCGCAAGACCTCGACGGCGGGCCGTCCGGCGTCGACGTCGCCCGTGTGGCTGGGCCTGATCGCCGCGCTCGCGCTCGCGGGCAGTTTCGCGGCGGTGCTGACCTATTCCACCAGCGTGCTGTCCAGTTCCGCGCAGGAGACCGTGGGCGGCGTGCTCAGCGTGCTGGCCGTCGGGCTGGTCACCGCGATGGTGTTCTGGATGCGCCGCACCGCCGCGTCGCTGTCGGGACATCTGCGCGGCGAGGTCGCCCGGGCGGCGACCATCGGCGCCGGTGCGCTGGCGATCACCGCGTTCCTGGCCGTCGGGCGCGAGGGGCTGGAGACGACGCTGTTCGTGTGGACGGCCGTCAAGGCCTCCGGCACGACGGTCGCCCCGCTCATCGGCGCCGCGCTGGGCGCGATCGCCGCTGTCGTCCTGTGCTGTCTGCTGTATCGCCAGGCCGTGCGGCTCAACCTCGGGACGTTCTTCAACCGCACGGCGTTGGTCCTGATCGTGATCGCGGCGGGCGTGCTGTCCTATGGGCTCGGCGATCTGCAGGACGCCGGAATCCTGCCGGGCGCCCATTGGATCGCCTTCGACTTCACGACCCACGTCGACCCGAATTCGTGGTGGGTATCGATCATCACCGGCATCACCGAGTTGACGCCGAAGATGACGATGCTCCAAGTGGTCGCTTGGCTGGGCTACCTGGCCGTGGTGATCCCGCTGTTCCTGCGCGCGGGCCGCACCGCACCGGCCGTGGCGACCGAGGACACACCGCGCCCGCCGGACCGGTGGGAGCGGGTGGCGGGCCCGCGACCGGTCCTGGTCGGCGCGGTACTCGTGCTGATCCCGGTCCTCGCCGCGGCGACCGCGATCGCGTTGCTGCCGTCGAGCGGCGCGGGTGCGGTGCAGACCGTGTCGGTGACGGCGGATGCCTGTGCGCCAGAATGGAATTCGGCGCACGCGGGCACCCAGACCTTCGCGGTGCACAACAAGACCGAGAAGGCCGGCGAGATCAACCTCGTCGACGCGGGCGGCGCGGTCATCGGCGAGATCGAGACCCTCGGCCCCGCCACCACCGCCGACCTGACCGCGACCCTGGCCACCGGCAGCTACCGGATCCAGTGCCTCATGTCCGGAACGCCGACGACCTCCTCGGCGACGGTCCAAGTGACCGGCGACGCGCCCGACGCGCCCCCGGCCGTGCAGCGCGTCACCGAGGACGACCTCACCGGCCCCAACGACGTCTACCAGGCCTACGCCGCCCAGGCCCTGACCCGATTGTCGGAGACCGTGGCCGCACTCGGTAACGACCTGCGCCGCAACGACATCCCTGCGGCACAGGCCGATTGGCTGACTGCGCAGTGGCATTGGGAGCACGTCGGCGCCTCCTACAACAGCTTCGGCGCCGCGGGCACGGCCGTCGCCGGCCTTCCCGACGGATTGCCCGGCGGCGTCACCGATCCGGACTTCACCGGACTGCGGCGGCTCGAGTACGGGCTGTGGCACGGCCAGCGACCGGAGCAACTGGTGCCCGTGACCGAGCGGCTGGCGGCCGATATCGCCACCGTCCGTAAGGATCTGGGCACACCGGACCTCGCGGGCGACGCGGTGAACCTCCCGCTGCGCGCGCACGAGATCCTGGAAGACGCACTGCGCGACCATGTTTCGGGCATCGACGATCAGGGATCGGGCAGCGCCTACCCGGTGACGCTCGCGGATGTGGAGGTCACCCGGGCGGTTCTCGACGCGGTAGGCCCGCTCGTCGACGCCCGCGCTCCGGATTTGCGTCCGACGCTCACGCGTCGGCTCGACACGCTGCAGCGGGCACTGCTCGCCACCCAGGACGCCGGGCACTGGCGTGCACCCCCGCAGACGCCGCCAAGCGCCCGGCAAGCGGTCCTCGCCGCGCTCGGCGCCGCGCTGGAAGACCTCGCCCGGGTCCCCCGACTGCTGGAAGTCCCCGTCGCCCACTGACCGCCACGAACGACAGGTACACCGAACGATGAATGTCAGCCGCCGCCGCTTCCTCTCCGGCGCCGCCACCGGTGCCGCCGGAACCGCACTCACCGCGGGCATGCTCGTCGAGGGCGCGCACAAGGACGCCGAGGCCGCCGCGGCGGACCGGCCCACCGCGGCGCCGACCTACCCCTTCCACGGCGAGCATCAGGCGGGCATCCTGACCCCGGGCCCCGCGGAGAAGCAGAACGCCACCTGCTACGCCGCATTCGACGTCACCGTGGCCCATCGCGACGAACTCGCCGAGCTGATGAAATCGCTCACCGGCCGCGCCCGCTCTCTCACCGCCGGTGGCACCCCGCCGGATCTGGGCATCGGCGCACCGCCCGCCGACAGCGCCGTGCTCGGTCCCGAGGTTCTCGCCGACGGGCTCACGGTCACCGCCGGCCTCGGCGCGAGTCTGTTCGACGACCGCTACGGCTTGGCCGCGCACAAGCCGGCCGGCCTCACGCCGATGCGCACCTTCCCCAACGACCTCCCCGACCCCCGGTGGATGCATGGCGACCTGCTGCTCCAGCTGTGCGCCCACCACCCCGACACCGTCCACCACGCGATCCGCGACATCACCCGCCAGACCCGCGGCGCGATGCAGCTGCGCTGGAAGATCGAGGGCTACAACTCGCCCCCGCGCCCGTCGGGCACCGGCCGGAACCTGATGGGTTTCAAGGACGGCACCGCCAATCCCACCGGCGCCGACGCGGAATCGCTGATCTGGCTCGGCAACGACGCTCCGGAGTGGGCGCGCGGCGGCAGCTATCAGGTGGTCCGCCTGATCCGGATGCTGGTGGAATTCTGGGACCGCGTCTCGATCAACGAGCAGGAGAACATGTTCGGCCGCCGCCGCGACTCCGGCGCACCCTTGGACGGCAACCAGGAATTCGACACCCCCGACTACGCCGCCGACCCCGAGGGCTCGATCATCCCGCTGGATTCCCATATCCGCCTTGCCAATCCACGCACCCCCGCCACCGACCGCCAGCAACTCGTCCGCCGCTCCTACAACTACGACCTCGGCCTGGACCCCAACGGCAACATGGCCACCGGCCACATCTTCACCTGCTTCCAGCAGGACATCCAACGCCAGTTCGAAACCATCCAGACCCGTCTGGTGGACGAGCCACTGACCGATTACGTCCAGCCTTTCGGGGGCGGGTACTTCCTGGCCCTGCCCGGCGTGGTGGACAGCAGCGACTGGTACGCCCGGGCGCTGCTGGGCTGAGCGTCGGTAGGCCCGCTACCAGATCCACCCGGACTGGGTTGCAGCCCTGACGGTTTACCTATGTGTGCAAGGCAAGTCGGAGGATGCCGGATATAGCCGACTGTGGGGTTCGAGATCATTTCCACGCCCGTCGATTTCCGGGCATGCCCGAGTGGCCCTGTGAATCGGGGACCACACCCAGTACTTGATGCAGCCCGAGCCCGCCGTCTTCGAATCCCAGGGCCGAGGCCGCCATGTACACCCACCAGATTCGCGCACGTCCCTCCCCGGCGAGTGAAACCGCTTGCTGCCAATTCTCTTCCAGGTTGGCGACCCATTTCCGCAGTGTCAGTGCGTAGTGTTCCCGCAACGCCTCGACGTCACGGACCTCGAAACCGGCGCGCTCCATTGCTGATACGACATCGCACACATCGCGCAGTTCTCCGTCGGGGAAGACATAGCGTCCGACGAAGGACCGATCGCCCATCGTGGATCCGCCTATGGAGGAGATGGCGTGATTGAGGAGGCGTCCTTCGGGCCGGAGCAGGGAGTGCAGCTTGTCGAAGTATTCCCCGGCACGGTTCGCTCCGACGTGCTCGAACATGCCGATCGAGGAGATGGCGTCGAACTGTTCGCCGCGCAGGTCGCGGTAGTCCGACAAGCTGATCTCGACGCTGCCGGACAGGCCGGCATCGGCTACTCGCCGGCGTGCGAGTTCGGCCTGAGTACTGCTGATCGTGACCGCTACGACCCGTGCGCCGTACGTCGTGGCGGCGTGCATCGCCATGGAGCCCCATCCGCATCCGACATCGAGCAGGCGCATGCCCGGCCGCTCGGCCAGGCCCAGCTTGCGGCAGATCAGATCGTGCTTGGCGCGCTGGGCATCGGTCAGGGAGACGCTCGCATCGGCGGGGCCGCGTCCGTCATCGTCCTCGGTCGTGAATCGGGCGCACGAATAGGTCATGCTCGGACCGAGGACCAGTCGGTAGAACTCGTTGCCGACGTCGTAGTGATGGCTGATCGCCCGCGCGTCCCGGCTCCGCGTGTGCCGCCGGCCACGACGTGGTCGTGCCTCCTCGCGTGGCCGCGGCGGGCGATGGCCGAGTGCCCCGAGCCGCCCGGCCGCGCTGACCGCGCGCCACGCTCCGGCGACACCCAAGCGGGCGTCGCCCGGCACTGCGGACTGCAGCTGACGGAGGACCTCGAAGATATCGCCCTCGATATCCACGGCGCCGGAAACGAAGGCGCGGCCCATTCCGAGTTCGCCGGGTGCCCACACCATATGGCTCAGCGCATCTTTCGACCGTATACGCATTGTTCCGCGACACTCGCCCGTCGACTCGACCACGCTGCCGTCCCAGAACTCGAAACGCAGCGGCGGCCGCGACCCGAACGCGAGCCGCAGCAGAGGTGCGAATGTCGCCGCGACTGTACTGCCCATGCGACCACTATTCAGCTCCCCGGCCGCCGAAGACACCTCTGTCGCCGGTGTGTCGTCCGGGCAGTGGGCCCCACCGTCCACCCCTGATGCGCGGCACGGTGCACACTGGTGCGGAGCCGCGCCGGGGCCGATGACGTGGGCTTGTGAGTGTGTTGTTCGCTCCCTATTCCGCGTGGGGACATGTGCTCCCGGGAGCGTCGTTCGGGCGGGTGCTGTTCACCAGCGACGCGCTGCCCGCAGTGTGCCTGGCGAGTCATCTCGTCGAGGACGACGGGACAGTTGTCGTGCGCGCCGGGCTGGCAGCACCGCCGGTGGGGATGGGCCCCAAGCTCATGGCCGTCCGGTGAGTCGGGCCCACGCGGCTGCTGCTGTCTTACGATGCTTTCCGCCGGACGGCGGCGGTGTCTGGCGGGTGGCGAGATCGCTCGCC
The DNA here is from genome assembly GCF_044628355.1 of Nocardia sp. N2S4-5. Taxonomy (NCBI): domain Bacteria; kingdom Bacillati; phylum Actinomycetota; class Actinomycetes; order Mycobacteriales; family Nocardiaceae; genus Nocardia; species Nocardia sp. N2S4-5. Next base: position 668,595 of record NZ_JBIUPM010000001.1, read on the forward strand.
GACCATGCCGTGGCAGCGGGCAGGTAGTCGGTGACGATCGGCAGTTGGACGGTGGGTTCCTCGTCGGCGTCGCACACTCCGGTATGCAGTTGCGCGAAGAACGCGTCGAGAGATCCGTAGCGGGCGCTGACCTCTTCCACGAAATGCAACATGTCCGACCGTGACCTCAGCAATCCCGTTCCTCCCTCGTTCGAATTCCGCCGCCCCGATGTCGAGGGCCGCGTGCCGGTGATCGCGTTCGCCGCTGTGCCGTTGTGGCTGATGGAGAAGGGCCGACGCTGCGCGAAGGTGGCTTGGGCTGCCGTATCCCGACAGTGTCGGCCCTTTCCGGAAAGCTCTCCGGCGAATCACCTCGTGCTGATCCGGCGGAGCCCTGCACCGTCCGACCTCGTATCCGTGGGGGTCGGACGGTGCACCTATTCTCGGTGTCGCCGCCGGGAAGGCCTATGTTCCCGGCGACAATGTGGTCTCGCGAAGTGTGTCGGCGGCAACAGGACCCGTGGGCTGGAAGCGCACGCTAGCATCGCCTTCCGTGCGGCACCGCGACCCGAACACCATCGTTGCCCGGCTGGCGGCATCACTCCGGGAACAACTCGACGAACTCACCGATGAGGTGACCACACTCATCCAGGACAACATCGGCATCTACAGCGAGGATGCCCTCGTCACTCGCACTCAACTATGGTCGGCGGTCCGTCAGAACCTGGCGCGCAGCCTGAGCCAGCTCGAGCGCCCAGACACGGTCGAACACGAGAGCGCCCGGGCGAGCGGGCGTGCGCGAGCCGCGCAAGGTGCGCCGTTGCCGGAGGTGCTGCGCGCATACCGATTGGGTTTCGCGCACCTGTGGCAGCGGCTGCTCGACTCCGCCCGCGCGGCCGGCCCCCGAGAGACCCACGCTCTGCTCGATGCCGTGGCCGGCATCTGGGAACTCAATGACGAATTCGCCAACGCCGTCACCGAGGCGTATCGCGAGGAGATGACCGCCCGCGCGGTGTCATTGGACCGGCGCCGCTCCGCGCTGGTCGCCGCCCTCGTCGACGGCACACTCAGCGACCAGTACACCGCGTGGGAAATCTCCCAGCTGCTCGGCATCCCCTTCGAGGGCCCGTTTTTGGTGGTGATCGCGGAAGTGCCTCCCCTGGAAGGCGAGGCGCTGCTCCATCTGGAAGAACGCCTGCGCTGCCGCGACATCGCCTCCGCATGGCGCTCCCAGCACGACCGCGAGATCGGCATCGTCTACCGCAACCGGCGACGCACACCCGAAGACATCTTCGACATCGTCGCGGGCGCTGCTACCACACGCGTCGGCGTGAGCCCGGAATTCGATCGTCTCGACCGGACTTCTCGCGCTGCCCGGTTCGCCAGCGTCGCGATGGAAAGTCTGCCCGCCGGAACCACCGGCATCAGGCAACTTCCCGACACGCCGTTGAGCGACCTCATCATCAGCAACCCCGACAACACCCGTTCCTTCGTCTGGCGGGTCCTGCGCTGCATCCTCGAACTACCCGACAACGACCGCAGCACCCATATCGCTACCGCTCGAGCCTGGCTCGACGCCCAAGGTTCCGCCGCCGAAGCCGGACGCGTCCTGTACTGCCACGAGAACACCGTCCGGTACCGAATGCGACGCCTGGAGGAACGCCTCGGAACCACCCTCGACGACCCCCTCAAACTCGCCGAACTCGCCGCCGCCCTCCAAGCGATCCAAGCCTTCCCCGACCTCACCGCAACGAGTAGCGGAGCGCGGTAACGGTGCCCTGGGCGGCCGAGCGCAGGAATTACACGTTCGGGGAGAGCCTGTCACGATTGCCGCACATCGACGGATGATCGGCCCGTCCGAGTTCCGATCTGATCGGGCTGTATCAGGTTGCGTCGGAGCGGTTTTCGTACTGATGGACGAGGTGCTGGTAGAAGCGGTTTTCGTGCAACTCCAACGAGATGGGCCGTAGGCCCACAGTGACCTTCCGGTCGACCGTTGTCGAATTGCCCTCGTGATCCAGGCCGAGATCGTCCACGACCGTACGCACCAGTTCGTCCAGCTCGGTATCGGTCACATAGACACTGAGGCGGCATTCGACCGGAACACGTGCGGGGTCGTGAAATTCCTCCCATGCTCGCAGAGCGAACTCGTCGAGTTCCACGACGGGCCCGAATGCGGTGAAGCAGGGGATGCGGTTCACCCCACGGATCCGATGGGCGCTCTCTTCCAGCAGCAGCGCGATCGGGTGGATCCCCTCCCCGTCGAGGGCACCGGATCCGGTGGCGTCGGGGAGCCCCAGACCCACCGCAAGCTCCCACACCCGACGTTCATCGTCCTCCACGCAGGTTCCTTCCCGTCAGCGTTTCCCCCGTGCCCACGACGCGGTAATGCTTCATCTCTTCCTTGGATATGCTTGGGGCGCAAAGTATTCCAACATCGCCTGCGGATAAGGATGTCAGAGAATACTCATGCCCGCAGACCTCGAGCCCTGCCGGCGATGGTCAGCCCGCCCTGGCGTCGACGCGGGCGGTGACGGGGGCTACTGGGTCGGTGGGGTCGTAGATTTCGCAGAACGGCCGGGCTCCGTTTGGGAGGACGGTATCGAGGTTCCACAGGGGGATGGGTGTGGCTCGGCGGGTGAGCCAGTCGCGGAGGTATTCGGTGACGGTGCCGGGGTAGTAGCCCCAGTCGAATTTGTCGGCGTCGGTGAATACCAGGGTCCATTGTGCTGGGTCGGGGTGGTGGGCGTCCCAGAGGCAATAGTCGCCGCCGAAGGATCCGCCCCATTGGATCAGGGTTGCCGCGTCGGTCGATACTCCGGCGGGCGTGTCGGCCGGTGGTTCGCCGAATTCGGTGTCGGCGAGGGGTTCTCGTGCGGCGAAGGTGGCCTCGGCGAGGTCGAGCCACGGTTCGGTGGCGGGTCGGAACAGGCGCAGTGCGTTGCAGAATCGCACGTCGCCGTATGCCGCGAGGAGTTGTTTGAAATCGTCGGGGAGTGCGGTGATGCCGAGGCGTTGTTCGACGGTGGTCCAGTCGAAGGCGGCGCCTGCGCCGGGTGGGGGCGGGAGGAGAGCGGTGAGGTCATCCAGTGCGGTCATCGGTTCGGTGTCTTCCTGTGCCGGTGTCAGTAGTTCTGGACGTAGGTCGGTGGCAGGTTCCAGCCCTGGTCTCCCCAAGCTTGGAGCAGATAGTAGTCGGGGATGACCTTGTCGTCGGTGTAGATCGGCACCTTCGAATAGGTGACGTTCTGTGCCGGAACTCCGTCCACGGCGCCTTGCACGATTTTGCCGAGGTACTGCTCGTAGACCCGCATGGCGCCGGTGTTCGTCGCGCCGAGTTCGGGGGCGAGGAATTGCGGGATGTTGCCGGGGCCGCCGTATTGGTTGGGCCACAGGTGCCCGCGCTGGTAGGCGCCGGTCGCGCCGGGGACATCGATGGTGGGGACGCCGGTGCGGGGGCTCTTGGCGCCGGCGGCGTCGAGGTAGCCGTAGGAGCCGGTGGGGCGGCCGAGTGCGTCGAGGGGTCCGGCGACCGCGCGGGTGTTTCCGGGTCCGGCGTAGAGGGCGGGGCCGCTGTTGCTGGTGGCGCCGGTGCCGGTGAGATCCGGGAGTCGGTAGACCTGGCCGTTGCCCGAATTCGAAGGTGTCGGAACGGCTTTGCCGATATCGAGGAGCCGGGGTGCGGAGGCGAAGAATTCCTGTTGGGTACTGGTCATGCCGGGTTGGCCGGGTGGAGTATTCAGTCCGGGTGCTTGCATGGGTTCGGTGGGGGCGGGGGTGAAGCGCGGGTTCGAGGCCACGCTACCGGGCAGGGGTGAGGGCGCTTTCAGTGTGGCACCTGTCGCGGAGGCCGGGTTGTAGGCGGTGCCGGGGCGGATGCTCGGCGGCGCGAGGATCTGCGAGGGCCGCACCGGGACCGGCAGCGGCTGTGTTACGACCGGCGCGGCGGGAGCCGCGGGCGATGCCTTCAACCCGGGCGCGCCCTGTCCTGGGGCGGGTGCCGGCGGGCCGGGCACCTTCGGTGCAGGTGCAGGTGCAGGTGCTGGTGCAGGTGCTGGTGCAGGTGCAGGAGCCGGTGCGGGAGCCGGTGCCGGTGCGGGAGCCGGTGCCGGTGCGGGAGCCGGTGCCGGTGCGGGAGCCGGTGCGGGCGCGGGGGTGTTCGGTGGTGGTGCGCCGCCGACGTCGGGGACGTCGTGGCCTTGTGAACGGCATTGCTGGGCTTGGGCATTCAGGGCTGCCGCTTCGGCATTGCCGCGTTCGGCTTCGGCATTGTAGGCCGCGACCGCGGCCGGATCCTTCGGGTTCGGCGGGTTCGCGTTATGGGCCGCTGCCGCCTGATTATGGGCCTGGATCTGCCCGACCAGCGCGGCACAATCCACCGGTTCCGCCACTGCGGCCGGTGCGAGCAGTCCCGCCAGGGCTGCCAGCCACACGAGCAGGACTGCCAACACGCGCACGAAGATGTCGACCTGACGGGGCTCGGCATGGGATGGCGTCGTAGATAAGGATGTGGCGCTTCTCGGGCGCAGCCGCACACCGGCAAGCACGCTGATCTCCCGCATTGTCTGTCTCCCCAAACAATTTCGATCTCGAACGTTTCGAGGAGGTCAGAGTGACCGCCGATCCTTAACGATCCCTTGGTGACCGCTTGGGCTCACCACTCGAATTGCGGGCAGATCTAAGGAAGCGATGGGGGATTGGTGTGCCCACTTGGGAGGCAGATCTGGACGGTTTCAGAGGTGCAGAACAGCGGGGGCCAGGCGTTCGAGAATGTCGACGGTGGTGGATAGGTCGGGAGCTACGGGGTTGATGAGGATGTGGTCGGCTCCTGCGGCGAGGTGTTCGCGTAGGCGGGTGGCGATGGCGGATTCGTCGCCGTGGGCCATGATGGCGTCGATGACCGTGTCGTTCACCGTGTTGACCTGTTCGGCGGTATAGCCGAGGCGAATCAGGTTGCGGCCGTAGGGTGAACCGGCGGCGCCGCCGATCACCTGGAGGGCCGAGAGCGATTGCGCGCGGTATTCGCGGGCTCGAGCGAGGGCCTGTGCCGGGTCGCGGTGGTAGATGACGAGTTGCTCCGGGATCACCAGTTTGCCGGGGCCGAGGATGGCTCGTGCCTGTGCGGTCGTGGCGACCGGTGACGCGTACGGGTGGGCGCCGTCGGCGCGTTCGCCCGCCAGGGCGAGCATCTTCGGTCCGACCGCGGCAAGCACTCGGGGATACGGTATTTCGGCGCGGGGTGCCGAAGGTGTCAGCGCTGCCTCCGGCTGGGTGTCCATCTCGTCGAGATATTCGCGCAGGCGGGTCAGGGGGCGGCCGTACTGCCGCCCGACACTCGCGGCCTGCCTGGGGAATCCGACGCCGACTCCGAGGACGAACCGTTGCGGATACGCTTCGGCGAGGGTGGCCGCGCCGGCGGCCATCGTGATCCCGGGCCGCGCCCACATGGTCGCCACCCCGGACCCGATCACCAGCCGGTCGGTGGCCGCCAGCCAGATGCCGAGTTTGGCGAAAATGTCTCTGCCGCCGGTACTTTCGCCGGTCCACGCGGATCCATACCCCAGCTGTTCGATCCGCGCCAGGGCTCGCCGCTGCTCATCGGCCGGAGCGGTCGCGGTGAGCGCGTTGTTCAGCCAGACGCCGATTCGTCCCAGGTGCTGCCTTGCCTCGGTCACTGTTGTCATCCCTGACCCTCCCGCCAGTATCGGAGAGATTTCTCCGCTTCAGTGGGTACTATATGGAGAGACACTCCGCTTACGCAAGGGGGCTCTCAGGGTCACTGCCTGTCCGCTGATGCGGCAGACCGCATCCGAGTAGCGTGCGTGCTACTCGGAGAGGTTTGTGCGCTTCTCCGTGACATGGAACAAGCTGAGGCGTTGCGGCACAGCGGTATTCGCGCGCTCCCTCGTCTTCCTCGCGATTACGGAAACGCGGGCTGTTCTGTATCGAGGGCGTGTGGCAGCCCACGCCGGTAGTGGTCACTGTCGGCGGCCTTGAACGCGTCGAACAAAGGTGGATGCTGGAGGGTGGTGATGAGGGCCGGCGGTTCGGTGCGGCCGGAGCGCTCGAGTATCGCGTTTGCGGCCATGCGCCCGGCGATATTGGCGCCTTCCATGGTGGCGACGTTGATATCGGTTCGAACGTAATCGGAGGCGAGGAACAGATTACCCACGGCGGTGGTCGCGGACGGGCGGTGCTGCCAGGAGCCGGGTTGTTGAATGAACAGGGGAGTGTCGTTGGCGGCGTGGGGCGTTCCGGTCCCGGTGATGGCCGGGTCGAGATGCCACGAGTGCAGATCCGCCGCGGAAAGCAGTCCTGGTTCGTTGTCGTTGAGGTGTGCGAGGATTTGTGCCCAGACTTCGTCGGCGATTTCCTGGCGGGTGCAGTCGCGCGCGGGTTTGTTGTAGACGATGCCGGGGGTCGTCCATTCGGCGATGGCGACGGAGAGTATGTCGTGGACGGTCCCGTCGCCGTAGGTGGTCATATCGCGCTTCCAGAATTGGGCTTGGCTGATCGAGGTCAGGGCCCAGGGCGAGTCGACGAAGCTGGTGCCGCCCGCGGTGAGGGGCAAGGGTTTTCGTAGATAGAACTGGATGCCGCTCATCCAATCCGTGCGCAGTAAGTGGACGCCTTCGAGAGCGGGGTCGGCGTCCAGGACCGGACCGGTGAACAAGGGTGCCGCTCGTTCGGCAGGCATCGCCAGCACGTACCAGTCGGCCTCGATTGTCCGTAGGCCACCTCGGGGGTTTCGCACCAGCACGCCGGTGAGTTGTCCGGCGGACATGGTGAGAGATGTTGCCTCCCAGCCGGTCTCGAACACTGTGCCGCAGTTGCGCAGATGTGTGATCCACGGGTGCATCCACAGTTCGTTCGTCGCGCCTTCGAGGACGCGTACCGCGACCGCGCCGGGCGTGTTTCCGAATCCCAGCAGGCTGAGCAGGAAGGCTTCGCCGATAATCCCGACCGAGCGGGCATTGGCGTCCTCTGAGCGGATGGAGGCCAGATTGCGGGTCAGCCCACGTGCCAGCAGAGCGTTGTACTCCGCGGATTTGGTGTCCGCACAGAGGAACTGGGTCCAGGTCAGATGCTCCCACTGGTGTTCGCGGCGTTCGGGACTGCTGGTCATGAATACGAGCAGCTTGCGAGCGAAGAATTCGGCTTCGGCGGGAGGCATCTGGCCGGACGTGTCGAGAACAGACAGCATGTTGGTGAAGAATTCGGCGAGAGTGAGTCCCGGATTCCACGGGCGCGCAACGTTGGCGATGGTGACCTCGGGACGGCCACCCGTGCGGAAGAATCGACCCGTTCCGGTCGGCACCAGGTTGTCGAACGTGGTGCGCCCGGGACCGTACGGGATGCGTTTCATCAGTTCGTCGAGATTGTGGTAGAAGCCGAGAAACCCTCGGTAGCCGTGCTCCCCAGGCAATTCCGGTCGGCCGTCGGCACTCGATCCGGGCACGGTATTGCTCCGCGCCTTGCCGCCCAGCTCGGCGGTGCGCTCGTAGACGGTCACGGCGAACCCGCGTTCGACAAGCTCCTGCGCGACCGACAATCCCGCGACTCCACCGCCGAACACGGCCACGCTCTGCCTCGCCCCGCCCGGCGGGGCCGCCCGGGACGGCGCACCGAGCGTCACTCCCAGTGCGGCCGCACCCGCCGTCGCCCGCAGCAGTGACCGGCGGCCGACCGCGCGGTTGTGATCGACCGACGAATGCGCCGGTGGCGGCGAAACGGATGGTTCGGGCATGGTGCGGTTGTCTCCCTGTCGGTTTCGTCGGTCACAGTCCGGTCGGCGACTCGATCCACTTCCTAAGCGGTGACGCGAACACCTATTCTGGACATGTGGAGACCAACGTCCCGTGAATGAGTCCGAATAGTCCTGTGCACTAACATATTTGAGTGACGTTGCCTTGTCAGGCACAGAGGATGTTAATGCAAATTCTTCGACTTGTCAGATCGAGATCGGTGCGTCGGAGCTTCGCTCCAGCGGATACGATCGGTGACATTTGCCGATTCGCTTCCGCCAGGTGACGGCCGGAGGGCGGCCCGGATGCGGGCGGAATGGGCAGTGCCAGGGCCCCGTGGGGATCGGGCTACGGTCGGTGGGGATGGACGTACTGACACTTGGCCCGGCGTCGTCTCGACGTGTTGTCTTGTTCGCCGCTGGGGCCGGCGGCGATCCCGAGCGGTATCTACCCTTGCTGGAGGACCTGGCGGCCGAGGGATGGCGGGTGGTCGCGCCCTACTTCGCGCGCTTCGGCACGCCCGATCCTCCTGTTGATGAGTTGCGGGCGCGTCCGCTGGGGCTCGTCGAATCCTTGCGGCGGCACGGCAGCCCGGCTGCCGAGGTTGTGGTAGTGGGTCACTCGATCGGCGGATGGGCTGGGCTGTGCCTGGCGGGCGCATCATCGAAGAGGACGGGCTGGACCGCGTCCAACTGCTCTCGGATGTGACCCGAGAGACCGCGACGTTCGTAGGCTCGTTGTGAACCCACACCGACGAGCTGACGGACTCCGCCCCGCCTCACTAATTGAGGACCGCGGTCAGGTAGCTGTGTAGTGCGCGCTTCAGCTCCGCGGTCAGATGGGAGCGCTCCGGCTCTCGGGATTCCGCAATCACCGGCAGGATGCCGCGAACGATCTGCAATGCGATCAGCGTGTAACGGTCGATCTCCGCTTCGGACTTGTGTGGTGCTCGCGCGGCCAGTACCTCGTGGACGCGTGCGACCAAGGCTTGCTGTAGCCGTGCCATGGCCTCGCGCAGTTCGGGCGGATTATCGGGTCGCATGAACAGCGGGATAAACCCGGGATGCGCTGCGTGGAACATCACCATTCGATCAACGGAACGTTCCAGGAATTGTGCCAAATCGTGTTCCGGCTGCCCGGCCGTCCCCACTGCGGCGGCGCGGGCTTCCTCCAATTCGGAAACGTAACGCTGGAGAAGTGTGCACGCAATTTCTTCCTTGTTTCCGAAGAATTGGTACAGCGAACCCGGAGAGATATTGGCGCGCCGGGCAATATGATTGGTGGTGGCCCGGTCGAATCCGACTTCGGAAAATACCGCTTCCGCGGTGGTCAAGATCTGCTCACGGCGTCGTAGGCCCCGGGCCTGTCTCCGCACCGGCGTCCGATCGCTCGTCGTTGGGCTGGTCTGCGGCACGTGCCCTCCTTTCTCACGGCTGGACAACGTGAGCTGTGACAGCGGCGAGCGTTGGGATCGGACACCCTTGGTATCGCGACTTCGGATTATCAAACCATCACCATTTATCCTTTCGGTTCGCGCGGCAGGTCGATACTTCGGTGCGAGGCGGATGCGTAATTATTCCGGATATTGTTGCCGCATGGGTCGCGGTAGCGATCGGAGAATATCGGCGCGGGTCGACGATGATGTCGCGAATGGCCGCAGCCAGGGTGCGGAGGGGGAGTTTATGGAAGGCCGGCGAGCAAGCGAATCAGAGCGTTCGATGTACAACTCGAGAGATCGCCCGTCTATTACGATATGTGCGGCGGTACCGGAGGCGGTACGCCAGGACGCCGACGCCGAACGGGTTGTTCGTATTCTGATTGTCGGCGAGCATTCGCTTACCCGGGAGATCATGCGCGAATCACTGAAGATGATTTCATCGTCGTGTCGGATGTGCAGTGCGGTGAGGCGGCGGAAAAGATCTCGCTCCTGCGCCCGGATGTCGTGTTGTTCGATATCGACGGCGCGGGAAAGAGTCCGGTGGAGGTCGCGCAATCGTTGATCGATGCGCGGCGCGAAGCCGCGCTCGCCGTCCTGAGCCCGACGAATGTGGGTACCGTGCTCTACGACATGCTGGCGGCGGGTGTGCGCTGCTTCCTGCACAAGGACATCTCCCGTAGCGAGCTGACGAGCGCGATCCGGAGCGTGACGACGGAGGGAACCAGGGTCACGCTGAACGTTCCGAGGGAATTCCTCACTAACACAGACGAATCCGACGTCGGGAACTTGTCCCATCGGGAAATCGAGGTGCTCGAGTTGGTCGCCGGCGCGATGTCCAACCGGCAGATCGCGAATACCCTGTCGATCACCGAAGGCACGGTGAAACGGCACCTCAGGAGCATCTTCGTGAAGCTGGGCGCGGTGTCGCGCATCGACGCCGTCAATCGCTGTCGTGCGGTCGTCGAACGAGGCGAGGCGGCGTCGCGCGAGCAGTGAGCACTCGCGCGCGGCACCGATCGACTCTCCAGGAGACGTTCGCTCAGAACGCCGCTTCGTCGAGTTCCATGATGTCGTTGTCCAGGTTGGACAGGACCGTGCGGGTCGCGGTCAGTGGCCCCGCTCCGCACTTCGAGCGGGTGTTCCTCGCCGGCCATTCCAACGGCGCGCAGCTCGCCGAAACCGAGGCCTACACGTTCCGGGATGTCGACTCGCTCATCCTGATGGCGTGGTCGGATGGAGGGGTCACCGCCGACGTGCTGCCGCGTGTCGCGGCGGCGGCCGGGGAGTGCGCGAGTGGCGGTGGGGCACATGAATCCGGCTCCGGCGCAACGGGATACGTGTACTTCGATCCGGGACGTGCCGCGTTCGAGTCGGACAACTTCGCCGACGCCGATCCGGCCGTCGTCGCGGCCGCCCTGCCGCTACAGAATCAGCTGCCGTGCGGCGACCTGCTGAGCCAGACGCCGGGGGCCATGCTGAATCTCGCCAGGGCGGGCGAGATCTCGGTGCCGGTCCTCGCTCTCCACGGTGGGCGGGATCGCTGGTCCACGGGCGGTGACCAGGCACTGGCCGGGTTCGGCTCGGCGCCGGAAACCAAGGCCCTGATCATCCCGGGAGCTGGCCATCTGCTCGGCCAATCCGAGTCTCCGGCACGGATTTTCGACCCGCTGTCCGACTGGCTCGACAAGTACTCGACGAACTGACTCCGCAAGCCCGCAACCACACCGATGTCGATGGAGGTCGATATGGCAGCCCTGAAACCGGACGCTCCCGCCGTGAGCGTCCATCGTTGGTGGACCCTCGCGACGGTGTCGGTCGCGACGTTCATGTTGTTGCTCGACATCACGGTGGTGAACGTCGCGTTGCCCGCCATTCAGGTGGACATGACGGCCACGTTCGGGGACATGCAGTGGGTGATCGACGCGTACGCGCTCGGGCTGGCCGCGTTCCTGCTGACGGCCGGGTCGCTCGGTGACCGGATCGGGCGGCGGCGGTTGTTCGCCGCCGGACTGGTGTTGTTCACGCTGGCGTCCGCGGCCTGCGGGTTCGCGGGAGAGCCCTTGGTGCTCAATATTTCTCGGGCCGTACAGGGGATCGGCGGAGCGGTGCTCTACGCGATCGGCCCGGCACTCATCGCCGCCGAGTTCCACGGCAAGGAACGCGGCGCGGCGTTCGGAATCTTCGGCGCCGTCACGGGTGTCGCGGTGGCCGCCGGGCCGCTCATCGGCGGTGCGCTGACCGAGCTGGACTGGCGCTGGGTGTTCTTCATCAACGTGCCGTTGGGTGTGCTCGCATTGATCGTGGTCTGGACGCGGGTGGCCGAGAGCGCGGGCCGGCGCGAGCATCCGATCGACTACGCCGGGGTGGTCTCGTTCTCGGTGGCGCTGGTGGCCTTGGTCTTCGGAATCATTCGCGCGCCGATCGTCGGCTGGACGTCGGCGACAACGCTGGTCTCGCTGGCGCTCTCCGTGGTGATGCTGGCCGCCTTCGTGATCGTGGAACTGCGGACCGGCTATCCGATGCTGGACCTCGGACTGCTGCGCAACCGCACCTTCGACGTGCTGTCCATCGCGACGTTCGCGATCAACTTCGCTGTGCTGCCGGCGATCCTGTTCGGCGTGCTGTGGATGCAGGGGGTGCTCGGTCATTCGGCCATCGAGACGGGTGTTCGATTCCTGCCGCTGACGGCCATGCTGTTCGTCGCGGCCGTGGCGGGCGGTGTGCTCAGCGCCCGGCTGCCGATGAACGTGTTGATCGGCACGGCGCTGATTCTGTCCGGGGTCGGGTTCCTGCTGTTGCTCGGAATCGACGCGAACGACAGCTGGACCGGTGCGCTCGTGCCCTTCATGATCACCGGTCTCGGTATGGGCCTGTTCAATCCGCCGCGCGCGAACGCGGCCGTGGCATTGGTCTCGGCCGAGGATTCGGGGATGGGGTCCGGCGCCAACGAGACGTTCCAGCAGGTGGGGGCGGCATTGGGGATCGCGGCGCTCGGTGCGGTCGCGCACGCATCGATCAAATCGGACCTCTCCGACACGCTCGGTCTGCCCGCCGAGCAAGCCGAGGCCGCCTCGGATGCGGTGGCGGCGGGCGCCGTCCGTTCCGTGGTCGAGGGCGTACCGGCCGGTCAGGCCGCCGCGGTGCGCGAGGCGGCGGTCGACGCGTTCCTGACCGGCTTCCACAGTGTCGTGACCATCGGCAGCGTGGCCTGCCTGATAGGGGGTGTAGCGGCGCTGCTGTTGATCCGCCGGCGCGACTTCGTCCTGGACCCGGCTGCTCCGGACGTCGAGGTGCAGCCGGAACACGAGGCGGCCTACTGAGCGAAGGCATCAAGCCCCTACTCCGGTGATTGCTGTTACATACCCAAATTCGCTGCGCTGCAATATCTTTCAGGATATCCGGTTTGGCAACGCTACGGATTGGGGACGTAATGACTTGCACCACTGACACATTCGGTTCCGAAAAGACCACCGGCACCGCGCAGGCAAGCATCGAGCCCGCGCGGCCTCCGGCCACAGCCGCCGTACCGCGGCGGACGGCACTCGAGGACGGCACGCCGCTGTCGATCGAGGTCGGCCGCAACGACATGCGGTTGATCGATGTGATCACCGCACCGCTGCGGGCCTGGGTCAGTCCGCGGTTCCACGGGTTGGAGAACATCCCCGCGGACGGCCCGGCACTGCTGGTCGCGAACCATTCGCTGGTCGCGCTGGACGGTCCGCTGCTGATCCACGAGGTGCTGCGCCGGCACGGGCGCCTGGTGCGCGGCATCACCGATCACGGGCTCATGGACAAGCCGGTGATGGGAAAACTGGTGCAGCGCACCGGCGGCGTGCGCGGCACCCGCGAGATCTGCCGGGCCCTGCTGGAACACGGCGAGATCGTCATGGTGCTGCCGGGCGGCACCCGGGAGGCGTTCCGGCGCAAGCACGAGAAGTACGTGCTGAAATGGGAGGGCCGCACGGGATTCGCGCGCATGGCCATCGAGGCGGGCGTCCCGATCATCCCGATCGCGATGATCGGCTCCAACGACGCGTTCGACATCGTGATCGACGGCCACCATGCCCTGATGTGGCCGTTGCGGCGGCTCGGTGCGGCCGGTCCGCGGCAGAACCCGGTGCCGCCGCTGTTCCATGGCCTCGGCCCGACACTGCTGCCCAAACCGCAACGGTTCTACTTCTCCCTCGGCGCCCCGATCGATGCCGCACAGTGGCGCGGCCCGGACGATCGCGCCCCCGAACTCCAGTCGGTCGTCCGCGAGGCATTGGAGAAGGAATTCGCCTTCCTCTTCGCCGAGCGCGAGCGCGACCGCGGCCGAACACTCTGGGGACGTACCCGCACCGCGCTGCGCCTGTAGCCCTGCCGGTTACGCCCGGAGCGGATCATGGTTGCCGGCGAAGTCGAGCAGGCGGGGGAGTACCTGCTCCGGATTCGCCCACAGCAGGTCGTGTCCGATGCCGGGATAGATTTCGACATCCGAGCGAGTGATGTGTCGGCGGACGCGGGCGGCGCCGCGGTCCGGATCGCTGACGACCGTGTCGGCACCGAAGAGCACCAGTGTCGGCACGGTGATCGCGGCGAGCTGTTCGTCGGTGAACGGGCGGTCCCACGGCATCGCCGGCCGGAACTTCAGCGCCGCGACGGCCAGCGCGTATTCGTCCTCGGTCATGTCGAATCCGGGCACCAGCCATTTGTTGAACTTCCGCATCCGCTCGGCGTTGGGCCGTATCCCCGCGGCGATGAATTTGAGTAGCAGACGCGCGCGCGGCTTGGCGAACGTCGAAGCGCTCGGCTCGAGCATGGTCAGGCTGGCCAGGCGGTCGGAGCGATACACCGCGACCGCGCCCGCCAGCCAGGCTCCCAGGGAGTTCCCGGCAAGATGCACGCGGTCCGCGCCGAGCCCGTCGAGCACCTCGCCCATCCACGTCGCGACATCCTCGGCCGTACGCAGCGGCGCGGTCTGCACGCACCGCCCCGCCCACCCGATGACATCCGGCGTGTACACCACGCGATCGCGCGCCAGTTCCTCGATGAACCGGAACCACACCTGGCCATTGCCACCGATGCCGGGCAGCAGCACGATCGGCGCGCCCGGGCCGCTGCCCGAACTGCGCACTCGCGTTGTGCCGAAAGAGGTTTCGACATCGGCACTCGTGGACGGCACCGGCCATTTCGCGGCCACGACGTCGTAGGCGTGCCGGAATGCCGCCTCCGCTTCCGCGCTGGTGAATCGACCGATCTTCGGCATGACGGAACCTTTCGCCGCATATTGGTATGAACGTATCACATAAGCTGATATGACCGTATCATGGCTGCGGTATGGTCGTATCCCTCCAGCATCACGGCAGAAAGGTGACGAATCCCGTGCCACGATTGGCCGATCACGAGCAGCGGCGACGCCAGATCACCGACGCGGCGCGGCGCGTCATCGTCGATGGCGGACTGGAGGCCGTCACCTTTCAGACCGTCGCCGCGGCGGCCGGGATCTCGGTGCGGCTGGTCCAGTACTACTTCGGCACGAAGCGAGAATTTCTGCTGGCCACCCACCGCTCGGTCATGGAAGCGGCCGGCGCGCGGTTCGCCCGGCGTTGGGCCGACCTCGGCGCGGACGTCACGCCCCGCGAGGCGGTCCGCGCGGTGCTGACCGAATTGCTGCCGCTGGACCAGGAACGGCGGGAGGAGGCGATCGTGCTCGGCGCCTTCGGCTGGGCGAACGTGACCGGCCGGGGCATCGCGGCCGAGGAAACCTTCGCCGCGCCACGGGCTTTGATCACCCTCGTCGCCGACCAGCTCCGGCGCGCGCGGCCCGCGGCCGCATCGGGCGATGCCGAACTGGATGCCGAACTCGTCGCCATGGCCGTCGGCGGACTCGCCCAGGGCATGCTCCAGGGGTACGGCACCGCGCAGTCGGCGCTCGCGCTTGTCGATCATCTCCTCGACCGCCTGGCGGTTCCGAAGAATTTCGGTGGGTAGCGATGACTCTCGCGGTGGCGCCCCGTCCTATGGGGTGAACGCGCTACCAACCCGGCGCGACCGATGAGAAGGACCAGACATGACCACCGCCACCGTTTCCCCCGCCACCGTCCGCCCCGGCAAGATCGGCAACCGTGTCCTGTGGACCCTGCAGATCGTGCTCGGCCTGTTCTTCGTGATCGCCTCGGGCGGACCGAAACTCGTCATGCCGACCGCCCTGGCCGACAACGCCCCCGAGAACCTGACCATCCCGCTCGGGCTGCTGATCTTCATCGGTGTCGTCGAAGTCGCCGGCGGGATCGGCCTGATGGTGCCCCGGCTCAGCGCCCTGGCCGCCGCGGGCCTGTCAGTGCTCACCGTGCTCGCCGCCGCCACCCAGGCCTTCATCGCCGACGAGCCCGCGATGGGAATCTTCCCGCTGGCACTCGCCGCACTCTTCGCCTGGATCGCCTACCAGCGCCGCGCCACCCTCACCGATCTGCGCGCCACACTCTCGCGGTGACACCTCCATAACCACGCTCGGCGATCGGTGGCCCGTCTACCGATCGCCGTTCGCGCGTTCCCGGATCGATGGCCTGTCGGGTTGGCGGCCATCGATCCGGCGGCTTCTATTTACCCGTCGGTGCGCGGTCGATGCCGTTGTGTGCCGTCAGCAGTACGTGGTCGAGGCGGGATCGTAGCTTGATCTCGTTGTCCGCCATGCTCGGTAGTTCGGCGACTATGCGGTCGGCTATCGCGCGGAGTTTGATGTTGGTCTCCTGCGAGCGCCACCGCAGTACCGCGAACGCCTGGTCGGCGTTGATGCCGTAGCCGAGCATCAATGCGCCTTTGGCCTGTTCGATGACCGCGCGGGCGTCGACGAGTTGCGGCAGGACGTCGTCGAGCACTTCCTTGCGGTACTCGGCCGCGGCGACCGACAGGTCGATGTAGTAGCCCTGGGTCCCGATCACCGCGCCGCGCTCGTCGGTCATCGGCTCCGACACGACGAGGACTTCCCGCACCTGCCCGGCGGCGTCGATGATGCGGTGGCGGCTGGAGAACGCGCCGCCGTCCTCGACGGAGGTGATCAACGCTTCGAGCCGGTCCCGATCGTCGGGGTGTTTGTGCGAGAGCAGCAACGCGGTAGTGGGTTCGGTGCCCGGCGGGTGGCCGTGCATCCGCGCGACCTCCGGGGACCATTCCCACCGCCGACTGCCGAACCAGTAGCGGAATCGGCCCACGGCCAGCGGATCGCCGACCCCGACCACACGCTCGACGAGGTTCAACTCGGCCTGCGACACCTCGTCGCGCTCTGTCATGCGCCCATAATGCCCGATCTCGGTCACCGGCGGGCAGGGGCTGTGCCGCCGTCGCTGCCTTGTTTCCCTCTGCCGTGCCCGACCTCGGTGCTGGTCAGAGTCTGGTGTCCCTGCTGTTTCCGTGCGATGCCGACGGGAAATACGCGAGCACCGGACTGCGGAAACGTGGGTTGAATTGTGAACAGGACATTCGACGAACCTGCGACAGCGTCGGCGCTCGGGTCGCTCGCGGACCCCGTGCACGCGGCGCGGGAAGCATTGCTGTCCACCGGGGCGCATGTCATGCCCGCGGCGGCGACGAACTCGGTGCTCGGCACGACCGACGGCGACTGGCGGCGGTTCCGGTCCCATTGGAATGCGCTGTGCCGGGACGGTTTCGCGGCAGAGCGGGGCACTGTCAGATTCCGTCGCTACGGCCGCTTCTCGTTCACCACGGCGACCGGACGATTCGACCGGCTCGAGTCGGCTTCGTTCGTCCAGCCCGAGAACAGCAACCCGCTCTATATCGGGGTGGATCGCGTTTTCGAGCCCCTCACCGACGCGTTCGTGACCGATCCGGTGTTCGGCGCGCTGCTGCGCTTGCTCGGACGGTTCGCGACAGTGTTGGACGACCCGGCGCACTGGACCGTGCAGGTGCATCCGTTCCGGGTGAGCGCGCATGCCGCCGCGACCGGGTCACCGGCGCCGGAGGGCCGCCATCGCGACGGGGTCACCTTGGTGTCGTCGTTGCTGGTCGGCCGGGACAACGCGGCCGGTGGCGAGAGTTCCGTGTGCACCGCGGACGGCCGGAAGCTGCTGACCACGACATTGCGGGAACCGGGCGCCGTCTTGCTCGGGGACGATCGGAGCACGTTGCACGACGTCTCCCCGGTGTGCCCGGAACGGCCGGACCGGCCGGCGCATCGCGACGTGCTGGTGGTGACCTTCGCCCCTTGGACGGACTGTCGATGACGGTCGCGCCCGCCTACTGGACCGGGCCGCCGACGAGAGTCACGTCCGCGCCGCTGAACAGCAGGTCGTTCGGGCGTGCCCGCGGGGATCGGGGGAGGGGCCCGAGGCGGCACTCGGGAGCGAGGAGCCGCCATTCTCGCAGGAAAACCTCGATCGCCAGGTGGGCCAGCGACTTGCCCGGGCAGACGTGCCTGCCGAAGCCGAAGGTCAGGGGCAGTTTGCCGGAGGCGCGCAGATCCAGCGGATTGCCGAAGGCCAGCGGATCGCGGTTCGCGGCGGCGAACATCACCAGCACCGGCCCGGCGGGCAGCGTGGTGCCGCTGCGCAGCGGCACCGGCCGGAGCACATCGCGTTTCCACGCGACCAGGCCGGGATCGAGTGCGAGCACCTTGGCGGTAACCCGCGCGGCGTCGGGCCCGGCGAGCAGGTCCCACCAGTGTCGGGCGGGATCGCTCAGAAGTCGTTGCAGCCCTTGCTGAATGGTGCCGCTGACGGTGTGCACGCCCGCGGCGAGCGAGTTCGCCATCGCGGAGACGGCGACGCGATGCGGAATCCCGGCGGCAGCCAGCCGCTCGGCGAAACCCGCGGTCCGCAACCGCCGCGCCGCGGTCACGGTCCTGCCGCTCACCGTGAACAACTGCCCGAGCGCGCCCACCGCGTCGGCCAGCTCGCGGCCACGCAGGTGACGACCGAGCAGACCGGACTGCGCACCACTCCATTCCGCCACCGACGGCCATTCCGCCGCGGGCAGGCCGACCGCCGCACCGACGACCCGGGCGGCGTAGGCGATCGACAACGCCGTCGCGTCGATCGCCACTCCACGCGGTGGCACGCACCCCGCCACTGTCGCGTGGAAATGCGCTGTCAGCTCGGCCGTCCGCTGCTCGCGCAGGCCGGCGGGAATCGTGAAATGCCCGTCCGGGCCGGCCATGCTGTCCCACACGCGCTTGTGCAGGAGGTCATCGGTGCAATCCGCGGTTGCCTTGGCGGGCAAGGGAATCAGATGCCGGCACAGCCGGCCGACGGCACGCGGATTCGTGGCGATACGCGGATAGCCGACCAGCGGCTGGAGTGAATTCGCGTTCGAGATACCGGATTCGCTCGCCTCGAGCAGTTGCCGTGCATCGTCGTAACGCCAGACCAGGCGCAGTCCGCTGCGATGCCGATAACTGCTGTCCGGCCATTCGTGTAGCCGCCCGTACCACGCGTCGCGCTCTTCGAACGACAGTTGATTCGACGTCACGTCGGCGAAGGGAAAATTCATCGCTCAGGACAGGGCGGCGGCCACGACGGCGTGCAGGTCCAGCAGGGCCGACAGCTGCTCGGCCGGCCGTCGCCCCAAGCCGCACTCGGTGGCGATACCGAATTCGCCGATTGTGCTGCGGGCGGCGGTGATACGCCGCATCGCGCCCGCTCGGCCATCGGTGGCGTGGACAAGTCCCAGATAGAGCCTGGTGTGTTCGGGGAGCCGCAGTGCCGCCAAGGGTGCGAAGTATTCGCGGTCGGAGCGCGAGCGCGGGACCGGCATATGCACCCAGTCGACTCGCCGTGACAGCGATTCCAGGATGCCGGTCGTCACCGACACCATGCGGCCGGTGTCGGCGGGCTCGGCGAAGTGCTGATGCCCGAAGTCGCCGTAGCACAGGTGATATCCGAGTTCGACGCCCTCGGGCACCGCGGCGCCGAGCCGGGCCAGCCGAGCGACGACCTGGGTGAGCTGTCGCGGATAGCCGTCGCCGAACCAGGAGGGGAATATGCCCTCGAAAATGGCGAATTCGACCGGGCAATCCCATTGCACCGCCAGATCCGCACCGGGGATCTCGGCCACGATCTTGTCGAGTTCGGTGAGAAGGGCCGCCTCGTAACGGCTTTCGAGAACATCCTGCGGATCGCCGACGAAGGCTCCGACCACGGAGATCGGCGAAGGCAGGCTCACTTGGAACCGGACTCCCGCGCCGATGGTTCCCTCCGCGCGCAATTTTCGGAATACCCGCCAGGATTCCAGGGCGGCGTCGGCGTAGCCGAGCGGGCCGAAATCTATCGTGGCCGGATCGACACCGGGTTTCGGACGCACCCGTTCGCTCGGCCCGTACTCCGGGCTCGGCGGCGGCGCGACCTCCAGATCGGGATGTGCGGCCATGCGTGGCAGCTGCCAGACCGTGAAATTGTCCCGCACGCCGGTCTCCCCGTCCGGAATGCGTTCGAGCCAGGGGCCGAGATGCCGTGCCGCCGCGGTGAATACGGCCTCGGCGTTCGGCAGCGGAACACTGCCGCACAGATGTACGTCGCCACGGACCATGTCAGCTCCTCGCACCCGGCAGCCCACGTCTACCGCGGATTCGCGGACTCGCAGCAATGGACCGGTGGACGCAGAAGGTATCTCGGTCCGGCCGATGCCCGCACTTCCACCCGTGGGAACTCGGTCACCGGGTGTCCGGCAGGATCGCGTTCACACGGCGGACCGCGTCGACGCCGTTTCGCTGACCTGCGGATTTCGCTACCGTCTCGCGTAGACTTGTTCGGTGAAGCAACTAACCATCGGTGTAGTGGCGACCTCCCGCAAAGAGGCCGAGCACCGGTTGGCGATCCACCCCGCGCATTTCGACCGGATCGACCCGACGCTTCGCGATCGAGTCTTCCTGGAACGCGGCTACGGTGATCGGTTCGGCTACCGCGACGAGCACCTGGCGCCGCTGGTCGGCGGCCACCGCACGCGCGCGGAGCTGTTCGCCGAATGCGATGTGCTGCTGATACCGAAGCCGTTGGCCGAAGACCTCGACGGTTTGCGCCCGGGGCAGGTCGTGTGGGGGTGGCCGCACTGTGTGCAGGACGCGCGGATGACCCAGCTGGCCGTCGACCGCGGCCTGACCCTGATCGCCTGGGAGGCGATGAATCACTGGACGAAGGAGGGCAATTTCAGCGTCCACGTCTTCCACAAGAACAACGAGCTGGCGGGCTACTGCTCGGTCCTGCACGCGCTGCAACTGCGTGGATCCTGCGGCGATTACGGGCGGCGGATGCGGGCGGCGGTCATCAGTTTCGGTGCCACCGCCCGCGGCGCGGTGCGTGCGCTCTCGGCACTCGGGATCAGTGATGTCACGGTGTTCACCCAGCGCAGCGTGTCGGCGGTGGCCTCACCGTTCGCGTCGGTGCGGATGCAGCATTTCCAGCGGGATCCGACGAACCCCAGCCGGACCCTCGCGCTGAAGGCGCCGGAAGCGGGACCGCTGGCGGCGGCGCTGGCCCAGTACGACGTGGTTGTCAACTGCATGCTCCAGGACACCGAGGAGCCGCTGCTGTTCGTCCGGAACGCGGATCTGGACCTGTTCGCGCGCGGGACGCTGTTCGTCGACGTCTCCTGCGACGCGGGCATGGGTTTCGAGTGGGCACGCCCGACCTCGTTCGCGGACCCGATGTTCACCATCGGCGACGACCTGCACAACTACGGCGTCGACCACAGCCCCTCGTTCCTGTGGAACTCCGCCACCTGGGAGAACTCCGAGGCGCTGCTGGAATACCTGCCCATCGTGATGGCCGGCCCCGACGCCTGGGACAGCAGCGAAACCGTCCGCCGCGCAATCGAAATCCGCGAGGGCCGAGTCCAGAACCTCCGCATCCTCTCCTTCCAGGGCCGCGCCGCGGCCTACCCGTACGCGGTCGTCTGACCGGATCCGCGGTCGACGCCTGCCGCTCAGTGATCGGTTGCCGCGGCGGCGGTTTCGGCGGTGTCGGCCGTTTCCGGAGCACCCTCGAGGCGGCGGAGGCGCAGCAGCGTCACACCCGCGGGGTAGGACCTCGGGGGTTCGGTCAACTCGAAGCGGGCGGCGGGCGTGCCGTCGGGAAACAGTCGCTTGCCCTGGCCGATCACTACCGGACACATCCACAGGTTGACCCGGTCGACCAGGTGTTCGCGGAACAGCGTCTGCAGCAGGTCGGCGCTGCCCCAGGTGTGGATCTGCTCGTGCCGCCGGCGCAGGTCGCGAACCTCTCGGGCGATGTCGGTGAGCTGAAAGCTGGTGTCCCAGGACAGTTCCGGCGTGCCGCGGGAGGCGACGTACTTGGGCACGCGGTCGAATGCCCGCCCGACCTCGTCGGGCTGGCCCGGCCAGTATCGGCGGAAGATGTCGTAGGTCGTGCGGCCGAGCAGTAGCGCGTCGGACGCCTGAACATCGGCGGTGATCTGTGCCTCGGATTCCGGATCCCAGAACGGGCGTTCCCATCCGCCGTACCGGAAGGCCTTGTCCTCCTCGGTGGGTCCACCGTTCGCCTGGATCACCCCGTCGAGCGTGATGTTCATATTGACGTGCAGCTCACCCATCGCGCTATCTCCTCGGGACTCGTCTGCCACCGGCAGGGGGCTCAGTCTGCCCGCCCGGCAAGGAAGTCGATACCGGCGAGATCGCCGGTCCGATCGCAGCTTCCGATCCTCCTTCGAGCCGAAGCTGGACTCGGCAATACGGATAGTGTAGCTTCCTATTATAGATAGAGGCACTATCCGATATGGAGTCTGTAATGACAACCGCCCTTGAAGCCCGTATGAACCACTCCCTGTCACGCTCGATCACGCGACGAGCATTGCTGCACTATCTCGAGATGACGGCCGCCATGGGCATCGGCATGGCCGTCTTCGGGCCCTTGGTGCGGTGGGGATTCGCCGCTGCCGGTTGGTCGGCCGTCTTCGAGCGCGCCGATGCCCGGGCGATGATCATGGCGACGGAGATGGCCGTGGCCATGGCGGCGTGGATGTTGGTGCGCCGTCACGGTTTCGCCGAAGTCGCCGAGATGACCGCGGCGATGTATGTGCCGTTCGCGGTGCTCTTGGCGCCCTATTGGGCGGGTATTCTGTCCGGCGCGGGCCTGATGATTCTCGGGCATGTGCTGATGCTCATCGCGATGGCCGTGGTGGTGTACCGGCATCGGTTGACCCATACCGGGCGGCACTGATCATTCGTTCCCGCAGAGGAAACCGCGTCCGCGCACCCGAGCCGATTATCCGATGCGGTCGATGGATGCCCAGAGGTCGCAGTGGTGTCGGTCGGCGAACGAGTCGGTGACGGCGATGTGGTGGCTGCTCAGTTCGAGGGTGGTGGCGGGATTCGTGTGGGGCCAAGGGGTGAAGTCGGGGGTTTCGGGATTGCCGTTGTGGGCGAATTGTGCCCAGCTGTGCTGGATTCGGCGGGAGAGCAGGTCTGCCTCCGGCGGCAGCGGGACGGGGATGCCCATCAGCGCGGAGAAGACGTACGGAACCTCCGCGCCGTGGAAAGCGCCGGGCAGCAACGGGTTCGCGGGCAGCGGGGTGTCGCCGAATCGGTACCGCCACACGGATGCGCCACCGCGGCGGGCGGCGTCGGCGGTGAATTGCGCTGGGCAGGCGAAGAATCCATCGGTGATCACGCGTTCCTTCGCCGCGGCGGGCGAGGCGAACGCGGCGGCGGGGTACCGGTCGAGGACCGAATCGCTGTTGTCGGCGAACAGGTCTCGGGCCCACGCGCGGTAGTCGGCATCGGTGGGTATGGCGCCGCGCAGGTAGTCGAGCAGCGCGATGAACGTGGCGCCTTCGTCGGCGTTGCTGCCGACGAGGAGCGGGATGTCACGCGCGGCCTCACCGGCGAGGGCGTTCTCGGGAGTGTCGGTCAGCACGATCCCGTCCAGGACGGGAGTCCACGTGACCGCCATGGTGTTCAGGGTCGTGGTGGGCGAATCCAGCAACCGATCCGCGGGCAGGGCGCGCAGGCACGCCAGGCGGGTCGCCGGGTCACCGCAGCCGAGACTCGCGGCGTAGTCGGCCGACCGCCGATACGCGACCTCGGCAGTAGGCGGAACCAGGGGGCTGCGGGCGCAGGACCCGCTCTCGATGATCGCTTTCGCAAACAGGCCGCGAGCCGACGGTGAGGCCAGCTGGGTGCAGACGCTCATGCCACCGGCGGACTCGCCGAAAAGGGTGACATTGCCCGCGTCGCCGCCGAATGCCGCTGCGTTGTCGCGCAGCCAGCGCAGGGCGGCCTGCTGGTCGAGGGTGCCGAAGGTGCCGGCCGCGCCCTCCGCCGCCAGTTCGGGAAGCGCCAGGAAGCCGAACGGCCCGACGCGGTAGTTGGGGATGGCGACGATGACCTGCCCGTCTCGGACCAGCCTGGCGGGCGAATCGTATTGCGCGTTGGAGCCGAGCACGAACGCCCCGCCGTAGAGCCACACCATGACGGGAAGCGTGGCGGCGGCCGGGTGTTCGGGCACATACACATCGATGCTGAGACAGTCCTCGCTCGACGGCTGCAATCCCGGAGCGCCGGGCGCCGGAGCCGACTGCGGGCATTGCGGCCCGTGCCCGACCGCCGCCCGGACACCGTCCCACGGCGCCGCGGGACGCGGCGGCGCGAAACGCTCCGCTTCGGCGAACGGCACCCCGAGATACTTCACGACGCCGTCGGACCGCATACCGCGAATCGCGCCACCGGTGACGCTCACGACCGCTTCTGGGCCGCCGCCGCCCGGCACGGCCTGCGCCGGTGCGAACACCGACACCGCCGCCGCGGCGACGCCGCTGATCAGGATCGCCGGCGGCGTCAGCCATCTGGTCCGCGGACGGCCGGCGGTGCGGATTCGCATGTGAAGCTCCCTGCGGGCAAGTGCTTTTGAAACAAAAGCACTGTAGAGGACGACGGCCGCGCGAGGGAGGTGATTCGGGAAAGATCGCCGACTATTCGCCCAACGCCTGTACCAGGCGTTGCAGTGCGGGCAGCGCGGATTCCAGGGCGTGGCGGTCGGCGGCGGTGAGGGTTTCGAGCGTCTCGCGCAGTATCGCGGCGCTGGCGTGGTCGTACCGATCCAGCAGTCGATGCGCGCGCGCCGAGGCCACGAGCAGCGCGCCGCGGCCGTCGGTCGGCTGATTTCGGCGCTCCACCAGATCGGCCGCGGCCATCGTGCGAATCAGATTACTGATGGTCGACTGCGCCATCCGCAGTTCGGCGGCTGCCCGGCTCGGTGCGAGCCCTCCCGTCGT
The DNA here is from genome assembly GCF_044628355.1 of Nocardia sp. N2S4-5. NCBI lineage: Bacteria > Bacillati > Actinomycetota > Actinomycetes > Mycobacteriales > Nocardiaceae > Nocardia > Nocardia sp. N2S4-5. Next base: position 692,976 of record NZ_JBIUPM010000001.1, read on the forward strand.
GACCAGCAGTCGAAGCAGTTCGATCTGCGCGTCCGGCAGGTCGGGCAAGTCCTCGGCGGTGCGAGTGCGCCGCAGTACCGCACGGCGTAGCGGCCCGAGCAGGGTGCTGAACTGCGCCTCGAACGACGCGGTCGACGAGGCGGATGCGTCCGGCCGGGCAAGAGAATCCACCCCGCCATTCTGCCCGCGTACCTGGCCGATACGCGGCCGCCCCGGCCCGGCTATGGTCGGCTCATGCCCACGGTGATCGTGATCCTGCTGGTGGTGATCGCCGCCGCCGAAGCCGTCGGCCTGGTCGTGCTCGGCGTACTGCTGGCGCGTGCGAATCGCCGTCTGCGGTCCAGGCGGCGTCGGCCCGATGCGAGCCGGATTCTGCTTTCGCGCGGCAGGCTGGCGGTGAAGACCGTGTGGGAAACCGCGAACCTGGTGCGTGAGAAGGGCTTTCGTGGCGCGGTGTTCAGTTCGGTCGAGGAACTCGCGGCGTGGGCGCGGGTGGAACGACCCGACCTGGCCAGGCTGACCCCCGACGGAAACGTGGTGATCGTCTTCTCCGACATCGAGGGCTCCACCGCGCTGAACGAGCGGCTCGGCGACCGCGCCTGGGTCAAACTGCTCGACCGCCACGACCGGCTGGTCCGAGATTTGGTCGGCACGCATCGCGGCCACATCGTGAAAAGCCAGGGTGACGGCTTCATGATCGCCTTCGCCGAACCGGAGCACGCGGTCCGGTGCAGCATCGACGTCCAGGCCGCGCTGGCCGTCGCCGATTCGCCGCGACGGCCGAGTGTCCTGGTACGCATCGGCATCCACATGGGACCGTCGGTGCGGCGCGGCGACGACCTCTACGGTCGCAATGTCGCGATGGCCGCCCGAGTCGCCGCCCGCGCCACCGGCGGCGAGGTGCTGGTGAGCGAGACCGTTCGGGACTCGGTATGCGAGGAGCCCGACATCGCCCTCGGCCCCGAACGCGAAGTGGAACTCAAAGGATTCGAGGGCACCTTCCGCCTCTACCCGGCCGTGCGCGCGGCGAGCTGACGGTCCGCGTTCGGCTCGGTGCGGTCACCCCCGATCGTTCGTGGACGTGGGGTTGTCGCCGCTCGGCCGCGGCGGCGGTGTGCGGCGGGCGGCTCGGTATTCGACCCACGCCCACGCCGCCGGTCGCGACAGCGTGCCCCGCGGTCTGGCCGCAGGGTGCCGGGTGGCGTCGTCGGCGTGCCCGGCCGGTGCCGCGGGCGCCTTCTTGTCGAGCAGCACCTGGAGATTGAACTCGGCCGACGTGTGACCACCGGCGGCCGCGCGCCGATACCAGGCCTCCGCCTCCGCCAGTTCGTCCCGCTTACCCAGCAGGACACCGAGATTGAACATGGCGGACAGGTCACCGGCCGCGGCGGCACGGCGGTACCAGGCCTCCGCCTCCTGTGCCGCGCCGCGTTTCCGCAGCAGCACACCGAGATTGGACATGGCGTTCAGGTCGCCGGCGTCGGCGCAACGCCGCCACCAGTTTTCGGCGCCGTTCGTATCGCCGCGCTCGTGCAACAGGACGCCGAGGTTGAACATCGCGGACAGGTCGCCGGCCTCCGCGGCGCGGCGGCACCAGGTTTCGGCCTCGTCGGTGTCGCCGCGCGCGTACAGCAGCACGCCGAGATTGAACATGGCGTTCAGGTCGCCGGCGTCGGCGGCGCGGCGGCAGAGTTTCTCCACGACCGAGGCGCGGCCGCGGAAGAACGCGTTCAGGCCCGCGGAAACCAGCACATCGACGTCGGCGTCCTCGGTGGCGAGGTGCCAGAAATCGGTCGCGATGGGCCGAGGGGAGCGGTGCTGGCCGTCGTCGGCCGCGACGAGGTAATCGAACGGCGGGTAGCCGCGGGAACGGTCGGGGAGGCGATCGGTGCGCAGCAGCGCGACGTGCCCGACACCCGGGAACGGAGTGCGGGCGGCGACGATAGCGGCCTGCACCTGATCGGCGCCGACCTCGAGTTCGGGGTGCTGGTCCTCGACGATCGTCAGGGCGAGTTCGGCCAGGACGGGTTCGGGAATCGGGTCCGTACGCCCGACTCGGACCCAGTCCACGGCGACTTGGATCACGGTGTGTAGCACCGGATTGCGGTAGCGGGAAGCGTCGTAGTGCTGCAGCAGTTCGGGGGCGCCGGCCAGGACTTCGGCGAGCCCGTGCCGGTCCAGGTTCAGCGACGGGTAGGCGGCCGCGGCGTCGGCGTGCTCGACCAGGCTGTTGCTCGTCGAGGACAGATCGATCTGGATGGCCTGCTGCAGCACCACCCGGGTGTCGTGCGCGAGATCCTCACTGCCGTAATGCAATCGGTCTCGGACCTCGCACCGCAACGTAGCGACCACGACCGTCGGCGCCGGACGCGCGGTGAGACGGCTGAGTGTCAACGGCGTCAGCGGGCGGCTGGTGGTGAGGAACCTGTCCAGGTTGTCCAGCCAGACCACGATCGGCTCCGGGCAGGCGGCGAACTCCGCGCAGGCCGGTATCCGGGCGAGCGATTCCGGTGTGGGCACCAGCACCCTGGCCGTGGGCAGCACCGTGCTGACGGCTTCGAACAGGCTGCGGGTCTTGCCCGCTTTCGAAGGGCCGACCACCACCGTGAGGCGCCCGCACCGGATCCACCCCGCCGAACCTCCCACACTCGGTCCTCATCATCACCGCCCCCTGCCAGCGGTCACGAACAACCTAGCCACAAACCGAGCACGACGGAAGCTGTTCCGCCGCAATAGAAGTGAAACACTCTCGAGCACCAGTGGATCCGAGCGACCAGTCCGGCGGGCTCGCCGGCAGCCGTGCCGCGGTGAATCACGGCCGTCCCGCGGCGCGGGCCGCGCGGCGGGAGAGGTCGGCGAAGGCGTCGCGCAATAGCTGCGGGCCGACGACCTCGATTTCCGTGTCGAAACGAGCCAGCGTCGCCGCGAGTGCGGGCCAGGACCAGGAACCGAGCAGCATTCTCGTTCGGGTGGGTCCATATTCCTCGACAACGGCGTCGTCCGCGAACGGAATAACTTGTGCGGCAGGGAGATCCAGGATCACCTCGCCGTTGCACGGCCAGGCGTCGGTGCTGTCGGAGCCCTTGAACCGGGCGGAGAGAAATGTGGCGATGTCGTCGCCCGGCAATGGCCGGGGGAGAAGCGGGGCCCGTTGGGAATGCGCAGGGTCATGCGGTCGGCGCGGTAGATCCGCCAGTCCGCGCGCTGTGGGTCCCATCCGATGAGGTACCAGTGGCCGCCGCGGGCTACGAGGTGATGGGGTTGCACCCGGCGCGGCGGGCGTGGGTCGGTGGCCTCCGGCCGTGCCGGGGACGCGTAGTCGAATCGCAGTTCCTCGCCGGCTCGGAGGGCGGCGCCGAGCGCGAGCAGGGTGTGGGTATCGGCTTGGGAATCGGCGCGAGGTCCGGCCGACCCGACCGCGGAGATCTCGAGGGCGTCGACGCGCCGGCGCAGGCGGGAAGGCAGCACCTGGCGCACGGTCGCCAGGGCTCGGGCGGCGGCCTCCTCGATGCCCGCGCCCGTCCCCGCCGCGGTCCGCAACGCCACCGCGAGCGCGACCGCCTGCTCGTCGTCGAACAGCAGCGGCGGGAGTTCGCTGCCCGCCTCCAGCCGATAGCCGCCGTCCGGCCCTTTCGCGGCCTGGACCGGATACCCGAGTTCGCGCAGGCGGTCGACATCGCGGCGCACCGTGCGCGCACTGACGCTCAGCCGCTGGGCGAGCAGCTCTCCCGGCCAATCGCGGCGGACCTGCAGCAGCGACAGCAATGCGAGCAGGCGCCGGGAGGTCGACGTCGAGGAAGCAGTCGGCATGCGTCCATGCTGTCAGGAGTAGCGGACATTCCCTGACCGCTACCGGTGACAGTGTGGCTTTCGTCGCCGGAACCCTCCGGCGCGAAACCACTCGTGAAGGACTGGATCGCCATGTCGGTCAATGCTGTTGCCCATCTCAACTTCCACGGTCAGGCCCGGGCGGCCCTGGAGTTCTACCGGTCGGTATTCGGCGGGCAGCTCACCCTCGCCACCTACGGCGACTTCGGGATGCCCGCCGAATTGCCCGACGCGAGCAAGGTGGTGTTCGGCCAGGTCGTCGCCGCCAACGGGTTCCGGGTCATGGCCTACGACGTCCCCGGCCAGGAGACGCGGGCCGCCGCGAGTGCGCCCACCACCCGCCGCGAGAACGGCGCCACCCTCACCGACGCGCCGTTCTTCCTGTCGGTGCGCGGCGAATCCATCGAGGAGGTCGGCGCGCTGTGGGACCGCCTCGCGGACAACGCCACAATCATCGAGACCTTCGCCCCCGCCCCCTGGGCACCGGCCTTCGGAATGCTGACCGACCGCTTCGGCGTCACCTGGATCCTCGACGTCGCCGCCGAACACATTTCGGCATAAGGCTTTCCGGCCGGGAGTACCCGGTGAATGGCGATGTGTGGCTACAGTTCGGTGCCGATTTGCGGGCTGTCCGGTGGTTGTTTGTCGGTGGTGACGCGGTGTACCAAGGTGACCGAGAATGCGATCAGGACGATGAGGGCGGTGTGGGCCGCCACGAGGGTCAGCCAGGGGAACATGAAGCCCTCGTCGGTGAGTTCGCCGCGGTCGCCGACGCAGTGCAGGGTGAAGTTGGTCGAGGTGCCCTCGGAGTCGTGGAAGGTGTCGGAGACGACGATCGGGTCGCGGTACGGGTCCGCGCAGAACAGGGGTGCGGTCAGCTCGATTTCGCCGGGCCAGATCACCGAGAGCAGGATGCTGAATACGAAGACGCCGGGAACGAGGCCGCTCAGGATCGCGAAGGGCTTGGCCATGGTCATGCCCGCTGTGTGCGGAGCAGGGTTCCGGCGCGGTCGAATTGGAGGACGGTCACGCCGCGGGGCGCCACGACATTCACCGTCACCAGAACGTTCTGCCCGGATCGGTGCACCAGCAACGCCGACACGTGCGCGTCGTCGAGTCCGCTGTGGGCGATCGACGTGTCGACGATCTCCTCGACTCGCTGTAGCGCGGGTACTTCGCCGATCGCGAAGGTGGTGCCGTTCAGATCGCCCGAGAGCGCCTGCACGGGCGCGGGTTCGCTGAGGGTGTCCAGCGCGAAGGTGTAGTCGTCGAGCTCGTCCGGCCGTTGCGGGACGCGAATGCGCAAGCGCGCCACCGGATATCGTCCCGACAACGCGCCTCCGCTGTTCAGCGCCGCGGTGACCTGCGGGGGCTGGTCGAGCATGATGAACTGGAACTGCGACGAATTCGGCGCGGCCAGCAGGATCACGCTCGCCTCGAGATCGGCCGTCCCCCAACGCCGCTGCAGCGCGGTGATCGCGCCACCGGGCAGCGCGCTGACCAGACCGCCACCGCGCTCCTGCACGAGTTCTTCGAAGTCGGCGCGATCCACGGCGCCGATGCAGCCGGTGGCGGTCAGCGCGAGCACACACAGTCCGAGAATCGAACCGCGCCACCGCCGGTAGTGCGTCATGCAGGAAACATACCGAGGCCCGGTGCGCACCGCGACCGGCGCGGGCGCACGGCCAGCTCGGGACCCCGGGCCACGGTCCCGAGCTGACCTCCCCTCCACACCCTCGGCGCCTGCCGCTCGTCCGGTGACCTTCCCGATCGGGGGCCCGGGTCCCGGATTCCCGCGTACTGCCGGGGGAGCCTACGACTGCCCGCCTCGTCGTCGTACACTTGCCGAAAGGTTATGCGGGCGTGACGTTTCGGCTCGACCGGAGACGCGCACACCCTTGCCTGATTCGCGCACTGGAGGGGATGCCGTGAGTCGTTCGGATTATCAGCCGTTGCACGCCTCCACCGCGGAGGTGTCGAAGGCGGACCGAACCGACTTCTGGGTGGGACATGTCCGCGGCAACCACGGCGCACTGCATTTCGACTTCGGCGACAGCCGCGATTTCGTCGGGACCACGCGGGTGCAACGCCTCGCCGATGCGCAACTGGGGGACTTCCAGCTGGTCGAGTTCTCCTCCAAGCGCATTCGCTACGCACGATCGACGCGGCACATCCGCATGGACGACGACCGCAGCGCCCGGCTCGTGATCACGCTGGCGGGCGGCATCGGCCTGTCGCAAGGTGAGGACACGGTGTGGCTGCGGCCCGGGCAACTCGGCATGATCACCATGGGACGCCCGATGAGCCTGGCGCACAACGACAATGCGCACGGCTGGATCCTCACCGTGCCCGCGGCGGAACTGCCGGCGCGGTGCCGCGACCGCCCGCCGCTCGCGCTGGACCCGAAACACGCGCTGCTGAGCACTGTGGCGGCGATGACCGGGCAACTGGCGGCGCACCGCGAGACGATGTCGACGTGGGAGTTCCTGCAGATCAGCTCGCGCCTCGTCGAACTGCTGGGGATATCGCTGGACGACCAGCGTGCGCCCTACGAGACGCGGCTCGGCGCGATCGCGCGGGACGCGCGCGGCTATGTCGAGAAATGCTCCGACGACCCGGGCGTGACGGCCGCCTCGATCGCCGAACACCTGGGCTGTTCACGCCGGATGCTCGAGGTCGCGCTGCAGTCGGTGCAGACCAGCCCCGCGCGGCTCTTGCGCGAGACCAGACTGCGGCGGGCCCGGCAGCGGTTACAGGACCCGTTCCGGGCCGACAGTATCAGCGCCATCGCCTTCGAGTCCGGGTTCGGGTCGATGTCGGCGTTCAACGAGGCATTCGTGCGCGAATACGACCTTCCGCCAGGGCAATTCCGCCAAACCGCCCGACGGCACGCGTAGCGCCCGTCTCCTGTGTACGGTAGGGACCGGCTGTCACCCCACAGTCCTATTCCCCTCCCGTACCGAGGGACTACATCGAACGAGAAATCTGCCGATAGCGTCGAGGACACCTCGCCGCGACCACCCCGCGGTTCCAACGAATTCCGGAGATTCATGACGACGTCGGCCTTGGTTCCAGAGTCAGCACCACGCGCACGGCGGCGCGGCGGCGCCGACGGTGACTACTCACGCCTCTTGCGCCGGATCTCCGACGCTGGGTTGATGGAGCGGCGTCCCCGCTACTACGCGATCCGGCTCAGCGTGGTCGGGGCCGTGTTCGTCGCCGGCTGGGCGGCGTTCGTCGTCGTCGGCAACTCGTGGTGGACACTGCTGATCGCGGCGTTCATGGCCGTGACCAGTGCACAGGTCGCCCTCGTCATGCACGATGTCGCGCATCGCCAGGTCTTCCGGTTGCGCCGGCCGACGGAGATCGTGGGCCGGGTGGTCGGCAACGCCGGGATCGGTTTGGCCTACGGCTGGTGGCAGGACAAGCACACCCGGCATCATGCCAACCCCAACCACGAGGAACTCGATCCCGATGTCGCGCCGGACATTCTGGTCTGGTCACAACGACAGGCGCGAGCGAGCCGCGGCCTGCCCCGGCTCATCGGGCGGGCGCAGGCGTTCCTGTTCTTCCCCCTGCTGATGCTGGAAGGTTTCAACCTCCATCTGGCCGGCGTCCGCGCACTGCGGGACCGATCCGTCAAACACCGCCGAGTCGAGGCCGCGCTGCTTTTCGGCCACTTCATCGGCTATCTGGCCGCGTTGTTCGCCGTGCTGCCCGCCGACAAGGCCCTCGCGTTCCTCGTCGTCCACCAGGTGCTGTTCGGCGTGTACATGGGCTGCATCTTCGCCCCGAATCACAAGGGCATGCCGACCCTGACCGGCGACGATCGCCCCGACTTCCTGCGCCGTCAGGTGCTGACCTCTCGGAATGTGCGCGGCGGCGTGCTCACCGACCTCGCGCTGGGCGGGCTGAACTACCAGATCGAGCACCATTTGTTCCCGAACATGCCGTCACCGAATCTGCGGCACGCCCAGGTGATCGTCCGTGACTACTGCGCCGAAATCGGTGTGCCGTACCACGAGACGGGCCTGATCGAGTCCTATCGCGAGGCACTGCGGCATCTCCACCACGTCGGTGCGCCCTTGCGCGCCACGGAGTGACCAGGCGCACGAATCACACTGCGGCAGAGTTCCTTCGGGTGGTGACGGCGGCCGCGCGCTCGGCCGGGGTGCGGGACAGCGTCCGGCCCAGCGCCAGTGCCGCGGTGCGGACGGCGGGCGCGAGCAACTCGGGTGTGAAGCTGTCGGTGGGCACCGACACCGACAGCGCCGCGATCGGGCGTCCCGCGAGCAGCACCGGCGCGGCCAGGCAGCAGCCGCCCGGGGATGCCTCTTCCCGCTCGATCGCGACACCGGTCCGCCGCACGGCCTCGAGTTCACGGGTCAGGCGGGCCGGGTCGGTAATGGAGTTGCCGGTGTAACTGCGCAACGGCAGGCTCAGGACGTGGGCGCGGACCTCCGGTTCCGCCGGTCCCAGCAGCGCCTTGCCGACCGCGGTGCACGTCAGGGGCAGCCGCCCGCCGATCTGCGAGGGCAGCGGCAGGGCGGCATGCCCGTGGATCTTCTCAACGTAGACGGCGTCTTGGCCGTCGCGGACCGCCAGGTGCACGGTCTGCCCCGTCACCGCGTACAGGTCCTGCATGAACGGCAGCGCCGCCGAGCGCAGCCGGTACTTCAGGCCGACGCGCTCGCCGAGTTCGAACAGGGCCAGGCCGAGTTCGAACTTGCTGCCCGTGCGCGTCAGCCAGCCCAGCTCGACCAGGGCGGTCAGCACCCGGTGCGTGGTCGAGCGGGGCAGCCCGGTGCGGGCGGTGACCTCGGCCAGGGACAGCGCCGTGCCGCCGGGAAAGGCGTCGAGCACCAGCGCCGAGCGCTGGAGCAGCGACAAATCGTCCCGTTTCATGGGACACATCCTATTCGCGGCGCATCCCCGGCCATAGCGTGCACGACATGACGACGGTGCAACCCCACACGATCGGCGCGGCCGCCGAACGACTCGCGGCAGCGGCGGCCACCCGGACCCCGTGTGCGCCGATCCGTGACCTGATCGGGCCGGACAACCTGGACGCGGCCTACGAGATCCAGCAGCGCAATATCGACGCACTGCTCGCCGGTGGCCGCACGCTGATCGGCCGCAAGATCGGCCTGACCTCTCCGGCCGTGCAGCGCCAGCTGGGCGTGGCCCAACCCGATTTCGGTGTCCTGCTCGACGATTTCGACTGCACCCACGACGACAAGGTCGACCTCGGCAGGCTGCTCCAGCCCCGGATCGAAGCCGAGATCGCCTTCACCCTGTCCGGTGACATTCCCGGCCCGATCACGGCGGCCGAGGCGCCGCATTTCGTGGATCGGGTGCACGCGGCGTTCGAGATCGTCGACAGCCGAATCGCGCACTGGGACATCAGGTTCGCCGATACGGTCGCCGACAACGCCTCCTCGGGGCTGTATGTACTCGGCGACTCGCTACCGATCGCCGACGCCCCCAACCTCGTCGCGGTCACGATGACCATGACCTCCGGCGGCGAACGGCTCTCGACCGGCCGCGGCGCCGACTGCCTGGGCAGCCCGTGGGAGGCCCTGGCGTGGCTGGCCAACACCTGCTGTGTGTTCGGATCCCCTTTGCGCGCGGGCGAAGTCATCCTCTCCGGTGCGCTCGGGCCGATCGTGCCGGTGACCCCGGGCGCGACCTACCAGGCGCACATTTCCGAAATAGGCTCCGTCACCGCGACTTTCACGGATTGACCATCTCACCCGAAAGCAGGACACCATGAGCCGGATCAAGGCCGCGGTCATCGGGTCGGGCAATATCGGCACCGACCTGGTCATCAAACTCCTCCGCGTCGCACAGCACGTCGAGATCACCGCGCTCGTCGGCATCGACCCCGCCTCGGACGGGCTCGCCCGCGCCCGCCGGCTGGGCATCGATGCCATCGACAACGGCGTGCGGGGACTGCTCGCACATCCCGAATTCGACGACATCCGAATCATTTTCGACTCCACCTCGGCCAAGGCGCACCTGGCGAACGAGGAGGCGCTGCGGCCCTACGGCAAGCGGCTGATCGACCTCACGCCCGCGGCCATCGGGCCGTTCGTGGTGCCGGCCGTCAATCTGGACGAGCACCTCGACGCCCCGATCGTGAACATGGTGACCTGCGGGGGACAGGCGACGATTCCGATCGTCGCCGCCGTGGCCGCGGTCACCCCGGTGCACTACGCGGAGATCGTGGCCTCCATCGCCTCGAAATCCGCGGGGCCGGGGACGCGGGCGAACATCGACGAGTTCACCGAGACCACCTCGGAGGCGATCGTGCGGGTCGGGGGCGCCGAGCACGGCAAGGCCATCATCGTCCTCAATCCGGCCGAGCCGCCGCTGATCATGCGCGATACCGTACTCACCCTGGTCACCGATCCGGACCAGGAGGCGATCCGAAAGTCCGTGCGGGACATGGTCGCCGCGGTCGCGGCGTACGTGCCGGGGTATCGGCTCAAACAGGATGTGCAGTTCACGAAGCTGGACGATGCCGAATCGGTCGCCACCCTCACCGGCGGCGTCGACCGGGGGCCCGGCCTGTGGAAGGTATCGGTCTTCCTCGAGGTCGAGGGCGCCGCGCACTATCTGCCCGCCTACGCGGGCAATCTCGACATCATGACCTCCGCGGCCCTGCGAGTCGCGGAGAAGATCGCCGACAACATGATTGTGGAGACGGCCCGATGACCCAGACGACCACCCGCCCGAATGTCACCGACGGCGCCCCGCTCTACATCCAGGACGTCACCCTGCGCGACGGCATGCACGCCCTGCGGCACCGGATCAGCCCCGAGAACGCGGCCCGGATCGCCGCCGCCCTCGACGCCGCCGGGGTCGACGCCATCGAGGTCACCCATGGCGACGGCCTGGCCGGGCACAGCCTCACCTACGGGCCGGGCAGCAACACCGACCGGGAATGGATCGAGGCGGCCGCCGCGGTCGTGCACCGCGCGAAGCTGACCACGCTGCTGCTGCCGGGAGTCGGCACCGTCGCCGAATTGAAGCAGGCCTTCGCCCTCGGGGTGACCTCGGTGCGAGTGGCGACGCACTGCACCGAGGCCGACGTGGCCGCCCAGCACATCGGCACCGCCCGCGAACTCGGCATGGACGTGAGCGGCTTCCTGATGATGTCGCATCTGAGCGAACCGGCCGAGCTGGCCCGCCAGGCGAAACTCATGGAATCCTATGGCGCACACTGTGTTTACGTCACCGACTCCGGCGGCAGGCTGACCATGGACGGGGTGCGGGAGCGGGTGCGCGCCTACCGGGACATCCTCGATCCCGGCACCCAGATCGGGATCCACGCGCACCAGAATCTGTCGCTGTCGGTGGCGAATTCCGTCGTGGCGGTGGAGGAAGGGGCGATCCGGGTCGACGCCTCGCTGGCCGGGCACGGCGCGGGCGCGGGCAACTGCCCGATCGAACCCTTCGCCGCGGTCGCGGATCTGTCCGGCTGGAAACACAATTGCGACCTGTTCGCCCTCCAGGACGCCGCCGACGACATCGTGCGCCCGCTACAGGATCGTCCGGTGCAGGTCGACCGCGAAACCCTGACCCTCGGCTTCGCGGGCGTGTACTCGAGCTTCCTCCGCCACGCGGAAGCGGCGGCGAAACAGTACGGCCTGGACACCCGCGACATCCTGCTGGCGGTGGGCGAGCGCAGGCTGGTCGGTGGCCAGGAGGACCTGATCACCGACATCGCCTTGGACCTGCGCGCGGCGCAGCAGCGCTGACGCCCGAGCTTTCAGGCCGGAAGCTCAACCCCGTTTCGTTTCCGCGACCGCCTGCTACTTCGCCGCGCTGCCGCAGCACGCGCCCTCGGTGGCTGCTTCCTCGGCGGTGCCGCAGCACGTCTGTACGGCTTCCGCGTCACCGAGTTGCGGTGCGGCGCCGAAGGATTCGCTGTCGGCGAGGACGGTGTAGACCTCCCAGCGCTCGCCGTGCGGGCCGGTGACCCACACCTTGTCCTGGGTGGCGAAACAACACGTGGTCGCGATCTGCTCCTCGGTGAACAACCCGGCCTCCGACAGGCGCGCGATCTCGCCGTGCACCTGCTCGGAGGTCTCCACCTCCACCCCGAGATGATTGAGCGTGCCGCCCTGGCCGGTGTTCTCCAGCAGCACCAGCTTCAACGGCGGCTCCGCGATCGCGAAGTTGGCATACCCCGGCTTGCGCTTGGCCGGTGCCGTGCCGAACAAGGTCGAGTAGAAGGCGACGGCCTGCTCGAGATCATCGACATTGAGAGCGAGTTGGATGCGGGACATGATGACGAACCTCCACTTGTGAGACATATGTCGAAGAACTCGACGGCCTGAGTCTGCACCACTTCTTCGACATATGTCAATGCACTGGGTAGAGTTGGTCCCATGCCCAAGGCGCTACCCGTGATCGACATGTCCGCCCCCGTCTGCTGCCGACCCGTGGCCGCCGGTCCGATCGACGACGCCGCCGCATTGGAAGTCGCCTTGCGCCTCAAGGCAATCGCGGACCCGGTCCGCGTGAAACTGATGTCCCTGCTACTCACCAGCCCGCGCGGCGAAGAGAACGGCGGCGACCTCGCCACCACGGTCGGCCTGTCGGAATCCACCGTCAGCCACCACCTCACCCAACTACGCAACGCCGGCCTCATAGAATCCGAACGCCGAGGCATGAACACCCTCCACCGCCCCCGCCGAGAAGCCCTCACCGCCCTCTGCACCGTCCTAGACCCCAATTGCTGCCCCTGATTGGGACTGTCGGAACAACGGCGGATCTTGATCTCGGTCCGATCGGCCGGACCTGATGGTTCGGCAGGAAGGACCGACTGATGTCGGAGACACTGGCTGCCGTGGCGAAAGACGCGGTGGACACCAAGAAGCTGGCCGAGCAGCTGCTCGCGCAGGCCAAGGAACAGGGTATCGACCTGGTCGGGCCGGGCGGGCTGCTCAACCAGCTGACCAAGACCGTGCTCGAAACCGCGTTGGAGGCAGAGATGACCGAGCATGTCGGCTATGAGAAACACGACCCGTCCGGCCGTGGAACGGGCAACTCCCGCAACGGAACCCGAACGAAAACCGTGATCACCGAGATCGGCCCGGTCGGCATCGACGTGCCGCGCGACACCAATTCCTCGTTCGAACCCAAGATCGTCAAAAAGCGGCAGCGGCGCCTGTCTGGGGTCGACGAGATCGTGTTGTCGCTGACCGCGAAAGGCCTGACCACGGGCGAGGTTTCGGCGCATCTCGCCGAGATCTATGGGGCTTCGGTGTCGAAGGACACGATCTCGACGATCACCGAGAAGGTGGTCGCGGAGATGACCGATTGGTGCAACCGGCCCCTCGACGCCGTCTATCCGGTCTTGTTCATCGATGCCATCCACGTGAAGATCCGCGATGGTCAGGTGGCCAATCGACCGGTCTATGTGGTCATCGGTGTCACCACCGCCGGGGAACGTGACATTCTGGGGTTGTGGGCCGGCGATGGCGGTGAGGGAGCCAAGTTCTGGCTGCAGGTGTTGACCGAGCTGAAGAATCGTGGCGTGGCCGATGTCTGCATCGCGGTCTGCGACGGACTCAAAGGACTGCCCGAGGCGATCAACACCGTCTGGGCGCAGACGATCGTGCAGACCTGCGTTATCCATCTGCTGCGCAACAGTTTCCGTTATGCGGGCCGTCAGCATTGGGCCGAGATGAGCCGCGATCTCAACCCGGTCTACACCGCTGCGACCGAGGCTGCGGCTCGCGAACGGTTCGGCGAGTTCGCGGCGAAATGGGGCGAGCGTTACCCCGCGATCGTCAAACTCTGGGACAACGCCTGGCCCGAGTTCGTGCCGTTCCTCGACTACGACGTCGAGATCCGGCGAATCATCTGCTCCACCAACGCGATCGAGTCCCTGAACGCTCGCTACCGGCGCGCGATCCGCGCCCGTGGCCACTTCCCCAGCGAGCAGGCCGCGTTGAAATGCCTGTATCTGGTGACCCGTTCCCTGGACCCGACCGGGAAGGGTCGGGCACGATGGGCGATGCGGTGGAAACCAGCATTGAACGCCTTCGCCATCACCTTCGAAGGCCGGATCCACCCGACCGGGAACTAACCCACACCGAGGTCGGATCCGCCGTTAAACCGACAGTCCCCCCTGATTCGACCCGGCCGGACGTGTTCGGGTGATCGGTCAGGTGGTGGGACGGCCGGGGGAGGTGGTGAGGCTGTTGTACAGGGTGCTCAGGTCCAGGGTGTCGAGGGAGGTGGTCGGGGGGCGGGTGGTGTGGTCGACCTGGCGGTGTAGGGCTTCCATTTTTTCGTCCAGCTGGGCGGCTACCTCGGCGGCCTGGGTCAGGTCGGTGCGGAGGTTGGGTGGGACCTCGCCGCGGTATTTGTAGTAGATCTTGTGTTCCAGGCTGGCCCAGAAGTCCATCGCGATGGTGCGGATCTGGATTTCGACCGGCATGCGTTCGGTGCGGTTGGAGCGGAATACCGGGATCGACACGATGAGGTGCAGGCTCTGGTAGCCGTTCGGCTTGCGGTGGGTGATGTAGTCGCGCTCCTCCAGCAGCGTGATGTCCTCCTGCCCGACCAGCATGTCCCTGATCTGGGCGATATCGGAGATGAAACTGCACACGACCCGGACCCCGGCGATATCGAGCACGTTCTCCCGGATGGACGCCAGGTTCATCGCGTAATTCTTGCGCTGGACCTTTTCCAGCACACTCTCCGGCGATTTGAGCCGCGATCCCACATGCTCGATCGGGTTGTACTCGTGGGTGCTGTTGAAGTCCTCGCGCAAGATATTGATCTTGGTCGTGATCTCGTCGATCGCGAACTTGTAGCCGAGCATGAAATCGAGGAACTGCTCGCGGAGCGCGCGAACGTCGTCGATGGTGACCCGACCCATGTCCGCGGGGGAGACATCGTCGGCGTGGGGGATCGGCTGCCAGGCTCTCACGTGCTTCATTCTGCCTTTGCCTGCGGTTTTCCTGCCACGCCGGGTGACGTCCGCCACGGCGGGAACGCCGTGCCGCCGGTCAGGAACCGCTGAAGTCGATCTGTGCGGCGGCATTGCCGACCGCGGTGACCATGCCGGTGCCGAGGGGACCGCGGGAATCGAACAGGGTGGCCGTGCCCACCGAGATGCCGTTGCTCGTGAGGTGCGTTTCGGCGTGCAGGCCGATGCGGTCGCCGACCGGGACGCGGTCGAGGGCGACGGTGAGGTCCGCGTTGATGTAGCCGATGCCCCGCGAACCCCAGTTGGTCACCAGGCTCGTGGATTCGGCGGCGACCACCGCCTGGACGAAGGGGCTGCGCTCCTCGCCCTCGACCGCGCCCAGCGGGACCGCCCACAGGCTCTTGCGGCCGGAATTCTGGTGGTCGGACAGGGCGGTCGACCAGTCGTGGTCACTGCGATACCACCAGTCGACGCCCGAGTCGGCGGGCGGATCGAACGGGTGCTCGGAGTGCCACTCCTCGCCGGGCGGCGCGTCGGTGGCGCGCAACTGCACCAGCCGGGCCTCGGCGACCTCGACGTCGCCCTGCCGCACGTGAGCCGCGGCGATGTGGATGCGCCGGCCGGAGCGCACGACCTCGGTGCGCACCTCGAGCGGAGCGCCCTTGGCCGCCTTGAACATATCGATGGTGAATCGCGCCGGTACGAAATCGGCCAGGCCGTGCTCGCGTTCGAGCGAGCGAGCCGCCGCGGCGCAGATCGCCGGGCCGTTGAGCATGTCCGCCCCCCACCGACCGTACGCCCAGCCCTGCGGGAGGTACCGCCCGTCGTCGTCGATCGTGAACATGGAAGGCATGTCTGTCATACGCCCATAGTGTCGTATCGCCGACAGCGGTTCGCGCCGGGCCGGTCGGTGGAATGGCCGCTGCCCGGCTCGCACATTGTTCGAAGTTTGTCGCGGAGGGGCGATGGGGTGCGTGCTATGTTTGGGGGCATCCGTCGGGAGGGCAGCGTTGGCCGAGTTCGGGAGCATTCTGTGGAGAGGCAGCGACGAAGCACACGCGGTCGATGTCGAACCGCATGTGCTCGCGGATTTGAATCTTGACCAGATCTTCACGGCCACAGGGGGAATCGCACACGACGCGGTCCATCGTCGGCCGCTGCGCGACATCGATTCGGTGGCCTATCGGCACGAGATCTTCCGGGACCTGGAGGACGACTCCGTGCGCGCGGCATTCGAGGCCTTCACGGCCGGAATGCGTTCGGTACGAGAGCATGTGGAGCGCGGCCGACGCCTGCACCACCCGCAGCAACGCAACCGATGGCAACTCGACGCCGAGGCGGTCTACTCCCGGACGCTCGCGGAGCTGGACAGCGCGCTGACCGCATTGCCGTTGCGCTCCAATGGATTGCGCCACTGGCGGGACTGGCTGCACGACCATATCGGCACGCCGGCGTATCGGGAGCTGGTCGCCGAGGCCGCCGAAGTGCGCGCGGAACTGGAGTCGCTGCGGTACACCGTGCACGTCACCGGGCGTCAACTCGTCATCGATCGGTATGCCGACCAGGCCGACTACAGCGCGATCATCGGGGAGGCGTTCGCGCGCTTCCGGGCCGACGCCGTCGTTTCCCGGCCGCGCGTGGTCGACCCGTGGCCCGATATGAACGAAGTCGAGGAGCAGGTCATCGCGCTCGTCGCCGGTCAGCATGCGCGGCCGTTCCGCCGGCTCGAACAGCACGCCGAGCGGCACCGCGACTTCATCGCGCCCGCCGTCGCGCGTTTCGACACCGAACTACAGTTTTATCTCGACTATCTCCGGTTCGTCCGGAAGCTCACGGCACACGGGGCGCCGTTCTGCTATCCCGAGGTCACCTCGGATTTCGCCGACATTCACGTGGAGGGCGCGTACGACGCCGCGCTGGCCGTCCGGCTCGCCGGTAAGTCGGCCATCGTGGTGCGCAACGATTTCCGGCTCGAGGGGCCCGAGCGGATACTCGTCGTCACCGGCCCCAATCAGGGCGGCAAAAGCACCTTCGCCCGGATGTTCGGGCAATTGTTCTACCTGGCCGCACTGGGCTGCCCGGTGCCGGGCACGCGGGCGCGGGTACTGCTGCCGGACGCATTGTTCACGCATTTCGTCCACGACGACGACATCAGCGATCCGGACGGCGCACTGGCACAGGAACTGCTCCGGATGCGCGACATCGTGGACGGAATCACCGCGCACAGCATCGTGGTATTGAACGAAAGCTTCAGCACCACAGCGGCCGCCGACGCGCTGCGGATCGGCGGCGACGTGGTGCGCCGGATCGTCGAGCGCGGCGCCGTCGCCGTGTACGTGACATTCTTGGACGAACTCGCGGAGCTGGGACCGGAGGTGGTGAGCATGGTCGCGGGAGTCGCCGCGGGCGACGAGGCCGTCAGGACATTCCGGATCGAGCGGCGGCCGCCGGACGGGCTGGCCTACGCGGCCGCCGTCGCCGAGCGGCACGGCCTGACCTACGACGCGATCCGGGCGCGGGTCCGATGATCCCCGTAGGCCTGCTGCAGCCGCCCGACCGCCCGCTGCACGTGGCCCGCAACGGCGCCGCCGTCGCGGCGGACCTGAACCTGGACGAACTGTTCTCGGTGATGGCCGCCGGTGACGAGTTCGTCGCGAGCGTCGTGCGGGCGGTCGTCCCCGCGAGCCTGACCGACATCGAGATCATCCGCTACCGGCAGGGCGTGCTGGCGAACTTCTCCGCGGAACCGGAAATGCTGCGCGCGCTGTACGCCGTCGCCACCGAGGCGACCACGGTGCGGCGCTGGATGGTCGGGCGCGGCCGCGCGCCCCGGAGCAAACTGGGGTTGGCGCTGCAACCGCTCGAGGCCCTGGTCGGCCAGCTGCGCAGACTCAGGCAGACGTGCGAGAAGTACGCCGGCGCGTGCAGCTCCGACGGCCTCGTGCGGTTCCGCGAGCTGATGACGGACATGCTCGACGACGACTATCTCGCCGGGCTGGAAACCCACTTGGCGGCATTGTATTTCGACGACGGCGTGCAGTTCAGCGCGGCGCTGGGCCCGGGGAACAAGGCCGACCGCATCGTGCTGCACGAACCGCCGCGCAACGCCAAACGGTCGCTGTTCGGGCGGCGTTCGGGCGCCACCTTCGAGGCGACGAGCGATTTCGAACTGCCCGACGATCCGTTGAGCGCCGTGGTCGAGCCCGCGCTCGACACGGTCGCCGAGGTGGTGTCCGGAGCGACCGACAGCGTGCAGGATTTCTTCCGGCACCTGCGCACCGAGCTGGCCTTCTATCTGGGCTGCCTGAATCTGCGGGACCGGCTCGGCCGGACGGGCACGCCGATGTGCTACCCCGTGCCGGTGCCGGGTGCGCCGGCAGTGCGGTGCCGTGACCTGCGCGACGCGGCGCTGTGCCTGTGTTCAGCGGACGTGGTCGGCAATGATGTCGAGGCCGCCGGGGTGACATTCTTCGTGGTCAGCGGCGCCAACAGCGGCGGCAAGTCGACATTCCTGCGCAGTGTCGGCACGGCGCAGCTGATGATGCAGGCCGGTATGTTCGTTACGGCCGCGGACTTCGGCGCGGACGTGCGGAACGGTGTGTTCACGCATTTCGTGCGCGCCGAGGATCCGGATATGGAACACGGGCGGCTGGACGAGGAGCTGGCCCGCATGCGCGAACTCACCGAGGCCCTGCGTCCTGGCGGAATGTTGCTGTGCAACGAGCCGTTCGCGTCCACCAACGACCGCGAGGCCGCGGCGATCGCCGACCCGATCATGTCGGCCCTGCTCGACTCCGGCGCGAAGGTCGTACTGGTGACACACCTCTACGACTTCGTCCGGCAGCGGTACGCGGCGGGACGGGACACCGATCTGTTCCTGCGGGCCCAGCGCGCCGCCGACGGCCGTCGCACCTATCGCGTGGCCGCGGGCGCTCCCGAGGCCACCAGCCACGGTGAGGACATCTACGCCCGGGTCTTCGGTGAGCGACTCCCCGGCGATCCCGCGGGCGACTGAACACCCGCCCGCTCAGGGCATTTCGCGGTACACCTGCTCGAACGCGCCGGTGATGTGCAGATCGGTGACCCCCTTGGGGTCGGTACGGGTCAACTGCTGCATTTGCCCGTCGTACCAGTAGAAAATCTCGCGCGTCACCGGCGCGCGGCCGCGCTCGGTGAAGTGGCTCGCGAAATCGATCAGCAGGTAGCCGGTGAACAGCGCGTTTGCCGCGCTGCTCAATCGGTGGAATGCGATCATGTGCTGGTCGGGGATAGCGATCAGTACCCCGTAGGGCGCCGGGCCGATCTCGCTGGCGACCAGGTAGGACATGACGGCGATCTTCGACGCGACGAAGGGTGATTCCCCTTCGAGCACATCGATGACGATATCGTTGCGCTCCAACCGGTTTCGGTGATCGATCGGCTCGGCCGCGGTATTCGCCGAGGCGAGGGTCCACAACTCGTCGGCGTCCCGGCTGCCCACGGCGGGCTCGCCGGTGCTCGCCGCGGGGTCGGGCGCGTCCAGGAGTAACCCGGCCAGCGGTACCGCGGTATCGATGTCGGACGCAATCGGTTTGGCGTGCAACAACTTCGAGTTACGCCGCCCGGCGGTGTGCGGCGGCGCCACCTGGACGCGAATGTGGTCGGCGACCCGATCCCGGGCGGGCTGGGACGGCACGCACACCCCGGCCGCGGTGAAGTGGTCGTAGACGATGTGCGGCCACCGGGTGTCGGGCTCCTGCTGGCACTTGGACAACAATGTCTTCAAGTAATACCGGGTGCCGTCGACCGCGACCAGTTCCAGCGAGGCCGCCGGCGCGACGATCACCCCGAGGCCGAGAAGTGTGTTGATTGCAATTTGCCTGACCTTGGCTACCACTTCGTCCCGGCGCGAAGATGATTGATTGCGCAATGCTTGCTCCCCCCGCGAAGGTCAGAACTCGATCATATACGTCGTACATAAAGCAGTAAACCAAGGGTGTGGGTCCATTCGGGACGCATCGGTGGGTTGCCTACACAATGCTGTGTCGGCCCCGCGGGCTCCTCGGAAACGGACTGGCGTGGTTAGGGAGATGATGCCTGCGTATGAAGGCCCTGTCAACGTTCTGTGGCGGCGCACTGTCGCCGTGGACCGGCACGGTGATGAGGCCCGTCCGGTGTCGCGAGAACGGTGAAAGGTGTTGTGGCGCTGGTGGTTGAGGCATCGCGCTCGCGAGGACCGAGAGCGGGTGTCCGGACCGGCGGCACTGCCGCGGCGGTGCCGTCAGTTTCAGGGGCATCGGTCGGCCGATGCCCCTGTTCGCCCATGTCGTCCGCTGCGTGAGCACCGTTCTCGGTGCCCGAATGATCGGAAATGTCCGAAAATGTCGGAACTCGCGCTCAGTGCGCGGCCTTGAAAGCGTCGTGCACCTCGTTGGAGATGCGGCCGCGCGGCGAGACCTCGAACCCGTGCGCGAGCGCCCACTCGCGGACCGCCTGGATCTCCTCTCGCGGCCGGCGCGGCGACGGGCCCTTGCGGCGGCTGCCGCGCTTCGTGGTCGGCCGGCCGGTGCGCCGTGCGGGGGTGGCGCGGCGCTCGGCGGGCTGCTCCGGAGACGAGGCGCCGCCGGACTGGGCGGCCTCGAGCCATTTCCGGATGTGCGCGCGGAACTTGTCGACGTTCTCCGGGCGCAGATCCAACCGGTACTCCGTGCCTGCGATGCTGATCTTGACCTCTAGGGCGTGCCCATCCTGGATTTCGTTCCCGTCGAAATCGTCGGTAACGACAGTCTTTGTGATGACTTTTTTTGCCACCAGAGTCCTTTCACGGAGGTTGGACACCCTTGTGCAGGACATGGTAAACGCGCGCATTGTCGAAATGCAACCGGGCCACGCCGACCACGACGATTACCACAGTTCCTCCGCCGCTCCCGTGCGCGGATAGCGATGGAGGTCACAGCAAACACGGTGACCGGCGCAAGGGCCGATGGTCCGCAATGCGAGGGAAATGTGTACGGTTAGTGCGGATATTCGCCGGGTCTCGGGGACGGCCTCGTTAATCATGGGACGTTGCCATCGCGCGACCCTTGTGTGGCTAAAGCGAAGTGGCGTTGTTGCCGTTTCGTCACGGTCCGCGGCAGCTGAAAATTCTTTGCAATGTGCGATGGCTCCGTATCTCAGATCCGCTTGGTCGGCGGAACCACGTACCGGCTGTACACAATGTCGCGCAGGACGTCCTCGCCGCCTTCGACGATTGCGATATACCGCATGTCGCGAACCAGCTTGCCGATGATCGAACCGGTGGTGTATCCCAGGCCGCCGAACATCTCCGAGCCCGTCCCGGCGATCGACCAGCCGGTCTGGCCGCAGAACAGCTTGGTCGTCAATGCCGAGCGCAGCGAGCCCTGGCGGCGGAATTCGGCCGCGGCGTCCGGCGTCGCCATGAGCGTGTCGTATTCGCGCGCGGCGGCCAGGCACTGATTGCGCATCACCTCGATCCAGGTTTCCATCTGACCGAGCTTGGCGGCGAAGACGGCGTTGGCGGTCAGTGGTTCGCCGCGGACGTGTTTGTGCCTGCCGTACTCCATGCTCAGGTCGCGGATGCGGCGCGCGATGCCGACCGCGGTCGCGGCGATGAGGATCCGGCTGGCATTGAGGCCGAACTCCAGCAGCCGTAAGCCGTGGCCCGCGAGCACATTGGCCGCCGGCACCCGGCAGTCCCGCAGGCTCAGCTGATAGGTGCCCGAGGACCGGAGGCCGATCATTTCCCAGCGCCGTACGACTCTCAGTCCGGGAGTGTCACGCGGCACCAGCACGGCGAGGTATCCGTCGGCGGCCGCTTCGGATCGGGCGACGACAATGTAGAAGTCCGCGAACCCGGCGTTGGTGGAGAAGTACTTCTCGCCGGTGAGTACGACGTCGTCGCCGTGCCGCGTGGCGGTGGTGGTGATCCGTGACAGTTCGCTGCCCGCCTCCTCCTCGCTGCCGACGGTGGCGCAGAACGTGCCGTGGCGGGCCATCGGTTCCAGGTAGGTGGTGCGCAGGTCGGCCGAGCCGTACAGCTCGACGATGCTGGTGCCGAGGATCGACACGAACAGGGTGAAGGCCGCGCCCGCGTCCCCGTATGCCAGTTCCGACACGATGTCGACGCTGTCGGCGAGGCCGAGGCCCAGGCCGCCGAGATCCTCCGCGAGCCACCAGTTCGCCAGTCCGGTCTTGTGGAACCGCTCGTACAGCGGCAGGGGCGCGTCGGCGAACGAGTCGAGGTACTCCTGCCGGTCTATCAGCTCCTCGGCGACGAACTCGCGGATCGTCCGTAGGTGCTGGGGTTCTGGTGCCATCGGGGTGACCTTCCCTTCGCCGGGCCGGGACCGAAGATCGCTCGCCTGCCTCCGAAGAATGCATTGTCGGCATCATAGATGCGGAGGCCCGTTCGCGGGCGGGGCACGGCAGGAATGCTCGGCAGCGACCGTCCGCAGCGGACCGAACATGCTGTACGACAAGGAGGTTGACCTGGCCGGCGGTGCCGCGGCAACAATGTTATGGCAGCTCGGCGAAAGAAGGGATCACATTCTTCGGCCGATCGGATATCGTTCATTGGGGGACCGGCCCGGTGCCCACTCACGACCCGGGGAGCGCGAGGCGATGGAGACCACTGATGCCGCGACGCCGGTGACCGACCGCGGCGACATTGCCGTGATCGGTATGGCGTGCCGGGTGCCGCACGCCCGGACGCCGCGGGAGTTCTGGCGCTTGCTGGTGGACGGCCGCGACACCATCGGCGACACACCGGCCGATCGCCGGGCCGGGGCCGAGCCGCTTCCGCCCGGCCTGCGCCGCGGCTCCTACCTGCCCGATGCCGCGGAGTTCGACGCGGACTTCTTCGGGATGTCGCCGGGCGAGGCCGCGGCGACCGACCCGCAGCAACGACTGGCCCTGGAATTGAGCTGGGAGGCTGTGGAATCGGCGGGCATCGTGCCGGATCGGCTGCGCGGCGGGCGGGCCGGTGTGTTCGTCGGCGCCTCGGGTGGCGACTTCGCGACGGTGCTGTCGAGACTCGGCAGCGCGGGGGTCGGCGCGCACACTCTCACCGGCACCAGCCGCGGGTTGATCGCGAACCGCGTGTCGTACGCCCTAGGCCTCGGCGGGCCGAGCCTGACCGTGGATTCCGCGCAGTCCTCGTCGCTGGTCGCTGTGCAGCTCGCGTGCGAGAGCCTGCGTTCGGGCGGGTGCGATTACGCGATCGCGGGCGGCGTGCACCTGAATCTGGTCGCCGACAGCGGGTTATCGCTCGAGCGGCTCGGCGCGTTGTCCCCGCGGGGCCGGTGCCACACTTTCGATTCCCGCGCCGACGGGTTCGTGCGGGGGGAGGGCGGCGGCATCGTCGTGTTGAAGCCGCTGTCGGCGGCGATGCGCGACGGCGACACCATCCGCGCCGTCGTGCGGGGCGGGGCCGTCAACAACGACGGGGCCACGATGGGCCTGACCACGCCGAGTATCGACGGGCAGGCCGCAGTCTTACGCGCCGCGTACGAGCGCGCGGGCGTGGCGCCCGATCGGGTCGGTTATGTCGAATTGCACGGCACCGGAACGCGAGTGGGAGACCCGATCGAGGCCGCCGCGCTCGCCGCGGTGCTCGGCGCCGGGCGGACCGCCGCGACACCGCTGCGGGTCGGCTCGGTCAAGACGAATATCGGGCACCTCGAGGGCGCGGCCGGTGTCCTCGGGATGATCAAGACGGTCCTGGCGCTCGAACACGGCCGGATCCCGCCGAGTCTGAACTACCGCGCGCCCAATCCCCGAATTCCGCTGGAGCAGTGGCGTCTACGGGTCCAGGATCGGCTCGGCGACTGGCCGGACCACGACCGGGAGCGAGTGGCGGGGGTCAGCGGGTTCGGCATCGGTGGCACCAACTGCCACCTGGTGCTGTCCGCGCCCGGACCGGTCGCGCCCGAGCCGGTGTCGCGCCCGCGCGGTGCACCGATCGCCTGGACGCTCTCGGCGCGTTCGGCCACCGCGCTGCGCGGCCAGGCGGCGCGGCTGCTCGAGACCGTCGGCGACGAGACCGGACCCGACCCGGTGGACGTGGCCTGGTCGCTG
The DNA here is from genome assembly GCF_044628355.1 of Nocardia sp. N2S4-5. Lineage (NCBI taxonomy): Bacteria > Bacillati > Actinomycetota > Actinomycetes > Mycobacteriales > Nocardiaceae > Nocardia > Nocardia sp. N2S4-5. The sequence continues at coordinate 716,830 of NZ_JBIUPM010000001.1, forward strand.
GCCACCACCCGGACGGTCTTCGAACATCGCGCGGTGGTGTCGGGCGCGGACCGGGAGCAGCTGACGGCGGCGTTGCGCGGTGTGGCCGATGGTGATCCGGGCGAGACGGTCGTCACCGCCGCCCGCCCGGCGCGGGCGTCCGGCGTGGTCTTCGTGTTTCCCGGGCAGGGATCGCAATGGCTCGGCATGGCACGCGAATTGCTGGCGACTTCACCGGTGTTCGCGGCCTCGATCGCCCGCTGCCACGAGGCGTTCCGGCCGCTCACCGACTGGTCACTGCTCGACGTGCTGGCCGGACGCGCCGAGGAACGGACCGCCGAGCGCGACGATGTGCTGCAACCGGCACTGTTCTCGATGATGGTCTCGCTCGCGGCGCTGTGGCGCTCGTGGGGTGTCGAGCCGGCGGCGGTGATCGGGCATTCCCAGGGTGAGATCGCCGCGGCGCACGTGGCGGGCATCCTGTCGCTGGCCGATGCGGCGCGGGTGGTGGCGCGGAGATCGGCTCTGCTGCAACGACTCCCGCGCGGCGGCGGGATGCTGTCGATCGCGGAGTCCGAGGCCGGGATGCGGCGGCGGCTGAACGGCCGGGACCTCGATATCGCCGCGGTCAACGGGCCGCGCCAAGTGGTGGTGAGCGGTGCGGTGTCGGCCCTGACCGACCTGGCGCGCGAATGCGCCGCCGCGGAAATCCGTACCCAGCTGCTGCCGGTCGGGTACGGCTCGCACAGCAGGCATGTCGATGCCGTCCGGGATCCGCTGCTCGCCGAACTGGACGGCATCAGCCCGCGACCGGGCACGGTGCCCTTCCATTCCACCGTCGAGAACCGGCGGCTCGACGGCGCGGAACTCGGTGCGGAGTACTGGTTTCGGAATCTGCGGGAGCCGGTGCGATTCGACGCGGCCGTGGCCGCGTTGCTGGCCGCGGGTGATCGCGTATTCCTCGAGTCGAGCCCGCACCCGGTCCTGATCGGCAGCGTGCAGGACATCGCGGCGGAGTCGGCGGTGCCGGGGGTCGCGGCCGTCGGCTCGCTGTCGCGGTCCGACGGCGGGACCGGCCGGCTGCTGGATTCGGCGGCGCGGTTGTTCGCCGGTGGCGGCGCTGTCGACTGGGCGGGTGTGCTCGCCGCGACGGCCGGGACTGGTCGGCGAATCGAGTTGCCGCCGTATGCTTTCGAGCGGCAACTGCACTGGCCGGACACCTCGGTGGTGGTGCCCGCGCCCGCCCCGGCGACGCCCCCGCCGCAGCCCGTTTCGGCGACGCCCGCATCGCAGCCCGTCCCCGGCGAGCCCGCGCCCGCCGAACCCGACGACTACGTGCGCATCGTGCGTCGTGAGGCGGCGCGCGTCCTCGGGCATCGCGACGCCGACGCGATCGCCTCCGACCGGCCGTTCAAGGCCGCGGGAATGGTCTCGGCGACGGCCGTCGACCTGGTCGCCAGGCTGAGCGCCCGCACCGGTGTGCCGCTGCCGTCCAGCGCCGTGTTCGATTACCCCACACCGGCCGAACTGGGCCGGCGCCTGGCGCAATTGGCGGTGGGCGCCGACGAGCCGACCGCCCTGCCCGCCGCGGTCGCGACCGACGAACCACTCGCGATCGTGGGGATGGCGTGCCGGTTCCCCGGCGGCATCCGTTCGCCCGAACAGCTGTGGCAAGTCGTCGCCGAGGGCCGCGACGTGGTCGGCGACTTTCCCGCCGATCGCGGCTGGGAGCTGGAGGGACTGTTCGATCCGGACCCCGACGCGCGTGGCAGGTCCACGGTGCGCTGGGGCGGATTTCTCGACGGGGCAGGGGAATTCGACGCGCGGTTCTTCGGCGTCAGCCCGCGCGAAGCGACCGGTATGGACCCGCAACAGCGGCAGCTGCTCGAGGTGTCGTGGGAGGCCCTCGAAACCGCGGGCATCGACCCGGTGTCGTTGCGCGGCAGCGACACCGGGGTCTTCGTCGGGATATACGGCCAGGACTACGGGCCCCGGCTGCACGCCTCCGGCGGCGACAGCGAGGGCTACCGGCTGACCGGCAGCGCGCTGAGCGTGGCGTCGGGCCGGATCGCGTACTTCCTGGGACTGCACGGGCCGACGGTGTCGGTCGACACGGCGTGCTCGTCGTCGCTGGTGGCCCTGCATCAGGCCGGTCGGGCGCTGCGGGCGGGCGAGTGCGGGCTGGCGCTGGTCGGTGGAGTGACGGTGATGGGTTCGCCGTGGCTGTTCCTCGAATTCTCCCGGCAGCGCGGCCTGGCGCCGGACGGCCGGTGCAAGTCGTTCGCCGCCGCGGCCGATGGCGTGGGCTGGTCGGAGGGTGTGGGTGTGCTTGTGCTGGAGCGGCTTTCGGACGCCCGCCAGCACGGGCACGAGGTGCTCGCGGTCGTGCGCGGCTCGGCGGTCAACTCCGACGGCGCGTCCAACGGCCTGACCGCACCGAACGGTCCCGCGCAGCAGCGGGTGGTGCGGGCGGCGCTGGCCGCGTCCGGCCTGGCCGCCGCGGAGGTGGATGCGGTCGAGGCGCACGGCACGGGCACGACGCTCGGTGATCCGATCGAGGCGCAGGCGATTCTGGCGACCTACGGGCAGGACCGCCCGGCGGATCGGCCGCTGTGGCTGGGGTCGGTGAAATCGAATCTGGGTCACACCCAGGCCGCCGCGGGCGTGGCGGGTGTCATCAAGATGGTGCTCGCATTGCGACACGGGGTGCTGCCGCCCACCGTGCACGTGGACGAGCCGTCGCCGCACGTGGATTGGTCCGCCGGCGCCGTCGAGCTGCTGACCGGCGCGCGACCCTGGCCCGCCGTGGACCGGCCGTGGCGCGCGGGTGTGTCCTCGTTCGGCATCAGCGGCACGAACGCGCACGTGATCATCGAGCAGGCGCCGCCGTCCGATCCCGTCGCCGAGGCGCCGCGGTCACCGTCGCGGGCGACGGTGTGGGTGGTCTCGGGCCCCAGCCCGGAGGCGCTGGCCGCGCAAGCGCACCGGCTGAGCGAATTCGTCACCGAGCGAGCGGATCTGGACCCGGTGGCCGTCGGCTGGTCGCTGGCGCACCGGACGGTGTTCGAGCACCGGGCGGTGGTGGCCGGAACCGGCCGGGACGCGCTGCTCGCGCAGCTGGCGGAGATCGGCAGTGCGAGACCGGGTCCGGTGCCGGGGAAGACGGCGTTCGTTTTCGCTGGACAGGGGGCGCAGCGACTAGGCATGGGTCGCGAACTGTACGAGGCGTTTCCGGCGTTCGCCGCGGCATGGGATGAGGTGACGGCCGCGCTGGCGCGGCACGATCTGCCGATCCAGGACGTCGTGTGGGGTTCGAGCGAGGCGGCACTGGAGCGCACCGATCATGCCCAAGCGGCGCTGTTCGCGGTCGAGATGTCGCTGTACCGGCTGCTCGAAACCTGGGGAGTGACACCGGATCTGGTGATCGGGCACTCCGTGGGCGAGATCGCGGCCGCGCACGTGGCGGGTGCGCTGACCCTCGACGACGCGGCCGCGCTGGTCGCCGTCCGGGGCCGCCTGATGCGGTCGCTGCCGGCGGGCGGGTCGATGGTGGCGGTGCGGGCCGGGGAGGCCGAGGTGCGTCCGTTCGTCGGCGACGGCGTGGATATCGCCGCGGTGAACGGGCCGGGAGCCGTGGTCGTCTCCGGCGTCGACCATGCCGTGCAACAGGTCGTGATCTGGTTGCGCGAGCAAGGCTTCCGCACCAGGAGCCTCGCCGTGTCGCACGCCTTCCACTCCGAGTCGATGGAGCCGATACTCGGCGAGTTCGAGCGGGCGATCGCGCATCTGACACCCACGCCGCCGCGGATTCCACTGGTGTCCGATCTGACCGGCGCACCGGCCGGTGCGGAGTTCGGGTCCGCGCGATACTGGGTCCGGCACGCCCGGGAAACGGTGCGTTTCGCCGACGGTATCCGGTTTCTCGAGGACGCCGGGGTGACCAGGTTCGTGGAGATCGGGCCCGACGGTGGCCTGACCGCGGCGGTCCAGGAGTCGGTGCGGCGCACCGACATCGTCGCCGTCACCACCTTGCGGCGGCAGCGGCCGGAGGTCGACGCGGTGCTGGCGGCGGCGGGCGCGGTGTTCGAAGCCGGTGCGGACGTCTGGTGGAAGGCGCTGTTCGACGGTGCCGGGGCGCGGCGGGTGCGGCTGCCCGCCTACGCGTTCGCCGCCGACCGGTACTGGCTTGCCGACACCGGATCGGGCCCGGGCGACACCGCGGCCGCCGGGCTGGACGCCGCCGCGCACCCGATGCTGGGAGCGGTGGTGCCGCAGCCCGATTCGGCGGCCTTCACGCTCACCGGGCGACTGGCGCCGGACTCACCCGGCTGGCTGCGCGACCACGTGGTCGGTGCGACCGTGCTGCTGCCGGGCACCGGATTTCTCGAGCTGGCGCTGCGAGCGGCCGCGGAGGCCGGCTGCGCGACGGTGCGGGAGCTGACTTTGCAAGCGCCACTGGTCTTCCCCGACCGCGCGCCGCGGCAGGTGCAGGTGCGGGTCGGGGAGCCGGATGACTCGGGCGAGCGGACGATCTCCGTGCACTCCCGGACCGCACAGGGACAGAGCTGGACCACCCACGCGCAAGGCATGCTCGCACGAGAACGCGCGGCGGCTCCCGACCTAGGCGAGCCGAGTCCGTGGCCTCCCGCCGCGGCCGAGCCGATGGAGACGGCGGACGGATACGCGCGGCTGGCCGAGTGGGGATTCGAGTACGGGCCGCTGTTCCGCGGGCTGACCGGGGCATGGCGGCAGTCCGGCGAGATCTTCGGCGAGGCCGCGCTGCCGACGGAGATACGCGGCGAGGCAGGCGATTTCGCGATCCATCCGGCATTGCTGGACGCGTCCCTGCACGCGCTGCTGCACGCGTTCCTGGCCGACCGCGGCGACGGCGACGTGCTGCTGCCGTTCGTGTGGGAAGACGTCTCGGTCACCGAACCGGGTGTGCCCGCGCTGCGAGTACGGATGAAACTCACCGGGCCCGACGCGGTCTCGCTGGTAGGGACCGATGAGTCCGGCCGGGAGGTGCTGTCGGTCGGCACCCTGCGGTGGCGTCCGGTGTCGACGGAGCAACTGGGCGCGGCGGACGCGCGGGACCGGCTGGCCGAAGTGCGCTGGGTGGCTACGGAGACGGTCGGCGGCCGTGCCGCGCGGCCGTGGGCGGAATGGCGCGAGGTGGCGCGGGTGGCGCAGGTGCCGCCCGTGGTACTGCTGGACTGCCGGTCCGGCGAACCCGGGGCGGTCGCGCCGGAACGGTTGCGCGAGAGAGTTTCCGGTGTGCTGGCCGTGGTGCAGGCTTGGCTGTCGGAGGACCGGTACGCGTCGAGTACCCTCGTGATCGTCACGCGTGGCGCGGTGGGCGAGGACGTGACCGACCTCCCCGGCGCGGCGGTATGGGGGCTGGTGCGCTCGGCACAATCGGAGGACCCGGGCCGCATCGTGCTGGCCGACGTGGCGTCCGGCGATATAATAGATGTCGAGGCGGTTCTCGCGTCCGGCGAACCGCAGGTGCTGCTGCGCGACGGGGTGGTACACGTGCCCCGGGTGACTCGCCTGCCCGGCGAGCCGACCGCGCCGCCACCGGATCTGCGGGACGGTACGGTGCTGATCACCGGTGGCACAGGCGGATTGGGCGCGGTGCTGGCCCGCCACCTGGCAGACCGGTGGGGTGTACGGCGACTGCTGCTGGCGAGCCGGCGCGGAACGGCGGCGCCGGGTGCGGCGGAACTCGTTGCGCAACTGGAGGATACCGGCGTGGCGGTGGACGTGGCCGCCTGCGACGTCTCCGATCCGGTCGCGGTCCGCGAGCTGATCGCGGCGGTCGCGCCCGAACACCCGCTGAGAGGGATCGTGCACGCCGCCGGTGTCGCGGCGAACGGTCTCGTCGGCGCGTTGTCGCCCGAACAGCTGGACGCGGCGCTCGCGCCCAAGGCCGACGGCGCCTGGCAGCTGCACGAGGCGACGCGGGACCTGGACCTGCGGCTGTTCGTGCTGTTCTCCTCGGAGGCCGGTGTGCTCGGCGGTCCGGGCCAGGGAAACTACGCCGCCGCCAACACGTTCCTGGACGCCTTGGCCGCCTGGCGGCGCGCGCAGGGCCTTGCCGGACAGTCGATCGCGTGGGGACTGTGGAAACAGGACGGAGGTATGACCGAGCGACTCGGCGACCTCGATCTCGCCCGCGTCGAACGGGACGGGCTGGTGGCCATGTCCACCGTCGAGGGCCTGGCACTGTTCGATGCCGCCGTGCGCACCGAGACGGCGGCCGTGCTGGCCGCCCACTTCGACCCGGCCGTCCTGCGTGCACAGGCACACGCCGGTGAACTCCCGCCGATGCTGAGCGGCTTGGTGCCCGCGCGCGCTCCGGCCCGCTCCGGTGGGGGACTCGCGGAGCGCTTGCGGCGCGCGCCCGCCTCCGAACGGCAACGCCTCGTGCTCGACGCGGTCCGGGGCGAGATAGCGATAGTGCTGGGCCACAGCGGATCCGGCGCGATCGACCCCGGTCAGAAATTCGAGGAGATGGGGTTCGACTCGCTGAGCGCGGTGGAGGTGCGCAACCGCATCAAAAAGGTTACCGGCCTGCGCCTTTCGACCACCGCCGTCTTCGACTACCCCACGCCGGACGCGCTCGCCGCGCACCTTGCCGAGCAACTCGGCCCGACAGCTCCGGGCCGGTCGGAGCCGGTGGGCGACGACGATGCCCTGCGCCGGGCGTTGCGGTCGGTCCCGATCGAGCGGTTCCGCGCCGCGGGCATCCTCGACACGCTCGTGGGTCTGGCGGCCGAGCCGCGGCAGGCGCTGGCGCAGCGCGGCGGCACACAGATCGACGAGATGGATCAGGAGGCGCTCATCCGGCACATCCTGCAGTCCGACAGCGGTTCCTGACCGCGCGCTTCCGACCCATCGACGGAGGGTGTCACCATGACCGCGCCGCAAGACCGGCTCTTCGAAGCGCTCCGCGTCGCCGCGAAGGACAACGAGCGCCTGCACGGCGAACTCGCCGCGCTGCGGGCCGCCCGGTCCGAGCCCGTCGCCATCGTCGGAATGGGCTGCCGCTATCCCGGAGATGTCCGGTCCCCGGAGGATCTGTGGCGCTTGGTCGCCGACGGCCGTGACGCGGTGGGGGAGTTCCCGGCGGACCGCGGGTGGGACCTGGCGAACCTGTTCGACCCGGACCCCGGCGCGGTGGGCAGGTCTACCGTGCGTGAGGGCGGATTCCTCTACGGAGCGGGCGATTTCGACGCCGGCTTCTTCGGCATGTCCCCGCGTGAGGCGCTGGCGACCGATCCGCAGCAGCGGTTGTTGCTCGAAGTGACGTGGGAAGCACTGGAATCCGCCGGTATCGACCCGAAGTCGCTGCGTGGCAGTGATACCGGCGCATTCATCGGGGTCATGCACGGCGACTACGGTGCGCGGTTCTCCGGCGGTATGCGGACCGCGGCGGGGGCCGAGGGTTACCTGTTGACCGGTAGTGCGGGAAGCGTGGCCTCCGGCCGCGTCTCGTACTTCCTGGGCTTGGAGGGTCCCGCCGTAACGGTGGACACCGGCTGCTCGTCGTCGCTGGTCACCCTGCATCAGGCCGTGCACTCGCTGCGCGCGGGGGAGACCGCACTCGCCCTCGCGGGCGGGGTGACGGTGATGGCGACGCCGTGGATGTTCGTCGAATTCTCGCGGCAGCGCGGTGTCGCACCGGACGGCCGCTGCAAATCCTTCGCCGCGGCGGCCGACGGTGTCGGCTGGGCCGAGGGCGTGGGAATGCTGGTGCTGGAACGACTTTCGGACGCCGAGCGGCACGGGCACGAGGTGCTGGCCGTGCTCCGGGGCTCGGCCGTGAACCAGGACGGGGCCAGCAACGGCTTGACGGCCCCGAACGGCCCCTCACAGCAGCGGGTCATCCGGGCGGCGCTGGCGAACGCCGGTCTCACGGTGACCGATGTCGACGCCGTGGAGGCGCACGGCACCGGCACCACGCTCGGCGATCCGATCGAGGCCCAGGCCGTGCTGGCGACCTACGGTCAGCGCGACGGGGCGGAAGCGCCGCTGTGGCTCGGCTCGATCAAGTCGAATCTGGGGCACACCCAGGCCGCGGCGGGCGTGGCCGGGGTGATCAAGATGGTGCAGGCGATGCGGCACGGCGTGCTGCCGCGCACATTGCACGTGGACCGGCCCAGTCCGCATGTCGAGTGGGACACCGGCCACGTCGCCGTGCTGACCGACCCGCAGCCGTGGCCGGACACCGGCCGCCCGCGCCGGGTCGCGGTGTCCTCGTTCGGTATCTCGGGCACCAACGCGCACGTGATCGTCGAACAGGCGCCGTCGCGCGAGCCATCACCGGAACCTGTTGCGCCGCCCGTGATTCCGTGGGTGCTCTCGGCGCGCAGCCGGTCGGCGCTGGCGGAGCAGGTGGATCGCCTGTCGGTCTGGTTGTCCGCGCACCCCGACGCGCTTCCGGTGGACGTCGGCCGGTCGCTGGCCGGTCGCGCCGCCCTCGACCATCGGGCGGTGTTGCTCGGAACGGAGCGCGGTGACTTCCTGGCGGGCCTGGCCTCGGTGGGGGAGACCGCGGCCGCCGACACCGGGGCGACGGCGTTCGTGTTCGGTGGTCAGGGATCGCAGCGGCCGGGGATGGGCCGCGAGCTGTACCGGGCGTATCCGGCCTTCGCCGCCGCCTGGGACGCCGCGTCCGCGGCGATCGAACGGCACACCGGCCGCGCGGTCGCCGATATCGCGTGGGGATCGGACGCCGCGGCGCTCACCCGGACGCTGTACGCGCAGACCGCGCTGTTCACCGTCGAGGTCGCCCTGTTCCGGCTGCTCGAGAGCTGGGGGGTGCGGCCGGATGTGGTGCTGGGCCATTCGGTGGGGGAGATCACGGCCGCGCACGTCGCGGGGGTGCTGTCGCTCGAGGACGCGGCGACGCTGGTGGCGGCCCGCGCGCGGCTGATGGACGAACTGCCGGGCGGCGGGGCGATGGTCGCGGTACAGGCGAGCCCTGACGAGGTGGCGTTGCTGCTGGCGTCCATGGCGGCTGTCGCCGACGCCGAGCCGCCGCTGCTGGCCGACGGTGTCGGCATCGCGGCTGTCAATTCGCCTGCCTCGGTGGTGATTTCGGGTATCGAGGACCGCGTGCGCGATGTCGCGGCGGGGTTCGTCGCGCGGGGACGCCGGACGAAACGTCTCGACGTCTCGCATGCCTTCCACTCGCAGCTGATGGATCCGATGCTGGACGAATTCCGCCGTGTGGCCGCGGCTCTCACGGTGCGCGCGCCGCGACTGCCGATCATCTCGAACGTCACCGGCGCGGTCGCCGAGGACGGTTACGGAACGGCCGACTACTGGGTGCGGCACGCACGAGAGGCGGTCCGGTTCGCCGAGGGTATTGCGGCGCTGACGGACCGGGGCGTCACCAGGATCGTGGAGGTGAGCCCGGACGCGAGCCTGGTGTCGGCGATCACGGAATCCGCGCCGGAGATCGGGGCCGTCGTCCCGGCCCTGCGTAAGGATCGGCCGGAGCCGCGAGCGCTCCTCGAGGGCGTGGGCAGGGCGTTCGCGGCCGGGCAACGTGTCGACTGGCCCGCGCTGTTCGAGGGCACCGGCGCGCGTCGGATCCCGTTGCCCACATACCCATTCCAGCATCGCCGCTATTGGCTGCCGATGCCGGACGGCGGCGACGCGACGGGCCTGGGATTGCACAGTCCGGACCATCCGATACTCGGTGCCGTCCTCGACGGGCCGGAGCCGGGAGAACTGCGGCTGACCGGACGGATATCGCCCGGCACGCACCCGTGGCTCGCCGACCACCGAATACACGGCGCGGTCCTGTTCCCCGGCACCGGCTTCGTCGAACTGGCACTGTGCGCCGCCGCGGCGGCCGGATGCGCTGCCATCCGCGAGTTGACAATCCTTGCCCCACTGGCTTTCCCGGACGACACACCACGCCGGATCCAGGTCGTCGTGCAGGCGCCGGAGGCCACCGGCGACCGCGCGGTGCGAATCCATTCCGCCGACGGCATCGACGGCGAATGGATCCGGCATGCGGAAGGCGTGCTGCGCGCCGAGGCCGGTACCCACCCGGGCACCGCGCCGTCCTGGCCACCGGAGCAGCTGACGGAGCTGGATACCGCCACCGCCTACGACCGGCTCGCCGACCTCGGCTACCACTACGGCCCCCGCTTCCAAGGCTTGCACGGCGCGTGGTCCGGCGCGGACGACCGTGCCGCGGCGGCCGAGCTGACCGGCGAGACCGCTACCGAGGCGGCGAGTTTCGTGCTCCACCCCGCGCTGCTGGACCCGGTCCTGCACGCCCTGCTGCTCGATCGGGTCCCCGGGGACGCCCCCGTGGTGCCGTTCGCGTGGGAGGAGGTGTCGGTACCGGTGCCGGGGACCTCGGTGGCACGGGTGTGGTTGCGCCGCTCCGGTGAGGATGTGTACTCGCTGCACGGGATCGATGAGTCTGGCCGCACGGTGCTGTCCGTGGGGGCGGTCCGGTTGCGGCCGATGCCCGAGACGGCGGGAACAATCGGAACAGCGAGTCCGCTCCTCGGATTACGGTGGGTGCCGGTCGATTCGGAGGATCGGCCGCCGCTGCGCTGGGCCGAGTGGCCGGACATAGACGACCTGGAAGTAGTGCCGCCCGCGGTCGTGCTGGATTGCCGTGCGGTGGCACGTGAGACCGCGGTCGCGGAGGCCACCCACCGGGCAGTCGCGCACGTGCTGGAGGTGTTGCAGTGCTGGTTGTCCGACCGCCGGTTCGCCTCCAGTACCTTGGTGATCGTCACATCGGGCGCAGTGGGCGACCAGGTCACCGACGCCTCCGGTGCGGCAGTCTGGGGTCTGGTGGGCTCGGCCCAATCCGAAGACCCGGGCCGCGTGGTGATCGCAGACGTGCCGCCGGGGGAGATCGACGTCGCGGGCATTCTCGGCACCGGCGAACCCCGCGTGTCGTTCCGCGACGGTGTGCCGCACGCGGCGCGGCTCCAGGCCGTGAAAACATTCGGGCACTTGACGATTCCCCCGGTATCGGGCGGGCCTTGGCGCCTGGACGCGACCGGCGGCGGCGCGCTGGACGCGCTGGCATTGACGCCGTACCCGGATCTCGCCCGGCCCCTCGGACCCGGTGAGGTGCGCCTCGCGGTCCGGGCCGCGGGCCTCAACTTCCGCGACGTGCTGATCGCGCTGGGTATGTATCCCGACACCCGGACGCCGATCGGTTCCGAGGTCTCGGGAGTCGTGATCGAGACAGGTCCGGGCGTAACCGGATTCGAGCCCGGTGACCGGGCGATGGGACTGGTCGAGCAGGGCGTCGGCCCTCGCGTCGTGGCAGATCACCGCCTGCTCGTGCCAGTTCCGGCGGGGCTGACCGACACGGACGCCGCGGGGGTGTGCGCCGCCTTCCTCACCGCCGAATACGCGCTCACCGACCTTGCCGAACTCGGTCCCGGCGATCGCGTCCTCATCCACGCCGCCACCGGAGGCGTGGGGTCGGCGGCCGTGCAGCTGGCCCGGTACCGGGGGGCCGAGGTGTTCGCCACCGCCAGCCCGCCGAAATGGAACACGCTGCGCGACATGGGCTTCGACGATGCGCACATCGCCTCCTCCCGCACCGGTGAGTTCGAGGAGAAGTTCGCCGCCGCGACACAGGGCGAGGGATTCGATGTCGTCCTGGACTGCCTGGCCGGTGACCTGGTCGACGCCTCCCTGCGACTGCTGCCGCGCGGTGGCCGGTTCGTGGAGATGGGCAAGACGGATATCCGCGACGCTGGTGCGGTCGCGGAGCGCTACCCCGGCGTCACCTACCGGGCCTTCGACCTGTTCGACGCCGGACGGGACCGATTGCGCGACATGCTCGCCGAAATCACCGGACTGTTCGATCGCGGTGTGCTGCGGCCGCTGCCCACCCGGGCGTGGGACATCAGGGACGCGCCCGCGGCATTCCGGTTCTTCGGCCTGGCACGGCACGTCGGCAAGCTCGTGCTGACGATCCCGGCCGAACTGCGCGACGGGACCGTTCTGATCACCGGCGGGACCGGCGAACTGGGCGCGGCCGTAGCGCGGCACCTCGTAATGCGCTGGGGCACAAGGCATCTGATTCTGGCTAGCCGCCGGGGCGCGGCCGCGCCGGGCACCGCGGAACTGCTGGCGCAATTACGCGAAGCCGGTGCCGTAGTGGACGCGGTGGCCTGCGATGTCACCGATCCGGTCGCGGTCCGCGACCTGGTCGCCGCGGTGCCGCCGGAGCGCCCGCTGACCGGGATCGTGCACGCCGCGGGCATTCTCGACGACGGCGTCGTGGGATCGCTGACACCGGAGCGGGTCGCCGCGGTACTCGCCCCGAAGGTCGACGGCGCATGGCAGTTGCACGAGGCGACGGCCGGCGCGGCGATCTCGGCATTCGTCCTGTTCTCCTCGGTCGCCGGAGTGCTCGGCAGCGCCGGTCAAGGAAGCTACGCCGCCGCCAACGCATTCCTGGACGGCCTGGCCGCGTGGCGGCGCGACCGCGGACTGCCCGGCCAGTCCATCGCCTGGGGGCCGTGGGGCGAAGCCGGTGGGATGGCCGGTCGGCTGGCCGCGGTCGACGCCGCGCGCATGCACCGCGACGGGCTGGTGGCCCTGTCCACGGCGGACGCGCTGGCCATGCTCGACGCCGCGTTCGAGCAGGGACCCGACCGCGTCGTCGCGGCGCGACTGGACACGGCCGCGCTCCGTGCCCGCGCACAGGCCGGACAGCTCGCGCCGGTGCTGTCCGACATGATCGTCACGGCTACCCGCGACACCACCCGGGCGGCTGACGGTCTCGCTCGCCGACTGCGAGAAACCCCGGCCCGCAACCACTCCCGCGTCGTCCTCGACGTCCTGCGCGCCGAGATCGCGCTGGTGCTGGGACATCACAGCGCGGCCGCGGTCGACGGGGAGCAGAACTTCAAGGACATGGGCTTCGACTCACTCAGCGCCGTCGAACTGCGCAATCGCCTGAATGCCGCCACGGGACTGCGGCTTTCGCCGACCCTGCTGTTCGACTACCCGACCCCGGCCGCGCTGGCCGCCCACGTCCTGGCGCAGTTCTTCCCCGGCGCCGGGCCGTCCGCCGCGCCCGCAACCGACGATCCGGAACTGCGCCGGGCCTTGCAGACCGTGCCTATCGCACGGTTGCGCGCGGCCGGAATCCTCGACGTGCTGCGCGAACTCGCGCGGGAACCGGCCGACGAGCCGGACCCGGACGCGTATTCGGCCGTCGACACCCTGGGCACCGCCGATCTCGTGGCCCTCGCCCTGGCATCCGAGCGTGACGACGAGGCGGGGTAGCGCATGGACGACATCGTGATCACAGGGCTCGGCGTGGTCTCGTGCTTCGGCCGGGGCGTCGACACCCTCTGGGCGGCAATGGCCGCGGGGGTCAGCGAGCCGGTGCCGGTCACCGACGAGCACGCGCGCATGACGCACCGCAAACTGTATGCGGTGCCGGGGGAAGCGGTCGGCGCCGGACCGGACGCGGTCGGCGAACTGCCGATCGGCGTCGCCGGACGCCTGGCGATCGACGCCGCCGCGCAGGCGCTCGATGACGCGGGTGCGGCCGAGACCGACCCGGACCGGCGGGCGGTGGTCGTCGGCACCGGTTTCGGCGATTGGCGGCTGCACGAGCGGTGGCGGACCGAGGGCTTCCCGGACACCGACGCCTGGGTGCCGACCTTCTCCGTCGCCGCCGCGGTCGGGTCCGAGTTGCCCGCGCGCGGTCCCAATATCAGCGTCAGCAATGCCTGTGCCGCAGGCGGTTACGCACTCTCGCTCGCCGTGGACCTCGTCAGGTCCGGGCAGGCCGATGTGGTGGTGGCGGGCGGCGTGGAGACCTATCACCGCACGTCGATGGGGTGCTTCAACCGGCTCGCCGCCGTCGATCCCGTCCGCTGCAGGCCGTTCGACATCGATCGGCAGGGCACCATCTTCGGGGAGGGCGCCGCGATGCTCGTGGTCGAATCCGCCGCACGGGCCGCCCGTCGATCGGGCGCGCGGGTCTATGCCCGGCTCGCCGGAAGTGCGTGGAGCAGTGACGGTTTCCATCTCAACGCGCCCGAGCCAGGGGGCACGCGGATCGAACGGGCGATGACCGCGGCCCTCGCGGCGGCGGGGATCTCGGCGGCCGCGGTGGGCTGCGTCATCCCGCACGCCACCGGCACCACGCTCAACGATGCGATCGAGGCGCGGGCCCTGGAGCGAGTGCTCGGCGCGGACGCTCCCACCACACCGATATACAGCCTGAAAGGTCTGACCGGCCACACCGGCGGCGCGGCGGGCGCCTTCGCGGCGGTAGCCGCGGCCCTGATGCTCGAGCACGGAACCATCCCGCCGAATCCGCCGATCGGGCAACAGGATCCCGAGTGCCGGGTGTGGCTGCCACCGCGGCGGGAGCGGCTGCCCAGCCCGTCGATCCTGGTGAACGCGTACGGCTTCGGGGGCAACAATGTGTCACTCGTGCTGGCGGAAGCATGACCACCACGTTCGCGCCGGACGATCCGGTCGTCACCGGCATCGGCGTGGTCAGTCCGCGGGGCAGCGCGGCCGGGACGCCGTGGTTCGACTACAGAACTGAACTCGGCCGCCGCGGCTACAAATATTTCCCTCCGGCGTGCCATTATCTGCTGGCCGCCGCGCGGCGGGCGGTGGCGGACGCGGGCGGGCCGCCCAACTGTGCGTCCTCGCTGCGTTCGGCGGCCGTCGGAACCAATAGCGCCGGGTCGGTGTGGCATTCGGAGATGGACCGGACGATCGTGGGAGCGGGCGCGCACGAGCTGAGCCCGATGACCGCGACATTCTTCTCGATCAATCTCGTCGCGGGTCAGCTCGCCATCGAACACGAGCTGACGGCATTCACCCTCACGTTCACCAGCCCGCATGTCGCCGGGGTGGAGGCGCTGCACGTCGGTGCGCTGTCGCTGACGCCGGAGCGGGCGCGGTGGATGCTGGTCGGCGCCACCGAGGGTCCGGTGGACGAGGACGAGCCCGGCGCCGCGCGCTCCGAAGAGGGATCGGTGGTGCTGGTCGTCGAACCGGCCGGGCTCGCGGCCGCCCGGGGAGCGGGCTGGTACGGGCGGTGCGCGTCGGTCTCGGGCTTCCTGCCGCCGGACGAGGCCGATTCGGACCGCGCCGGTGAGCTGCTCGGGCGGCTTGGCGTGCGCGATGCCGCGGTGCCCGTCGGTGTGGTGGTGGACGACTCGAGAGTCGGCCGGGCTGTGCGGCGGGCGCTGGGGCCGGAGACCGCGGTCGTGGCCGCGCGGTCCGGGTGCCTGGAGCCGATGGTGCAGGTGGCCGCCGGTCTGATGGACGGGCCGCCGGTGTCATTGTGCGTTGCCGCGTCTAGCGCGGGAAACATTGTCGTCACACGGATCGAGCGCACGCTTCCGGTGTCTTGAAAGCACATTCATAGACGGGTGAAATGCCCTGTGTTACAGCAGTATTGGTGTGCGCGTGTCGCTCGGGGTGGCCGTCGAAGAATATTTCTTGCCGCACCTCTATGAATGCGTTCGATCGGCTATCGTTGTTCTATGTCATCCAACGAAACGCGCTCGTCCCAGGGAAGACCGGCCGTCCCGCCGGCATCGCGCAAGTACGCGGGCGAACTCGTCACCCACGTGCGGGTCTACAACTCGATCATCACGATGTTCTTCTTCGGCGGCCGCGGCAAGCTGGACCGCGCCCTGGTCGAGAAGAGCGGCGCGGCCGCCGGTCACCAGATCCTGGACGTGGGCGCGGGCCCGGGGTTCCTGGTGCGGCAGCTCGCCGAACGGGTCGGGCCGCAAGGCCGGGTGGTCGGTCTGGATCCGTCCGAGCCGATGGTCCGGTACGCCGCCAAGAAGAGCCGCCGCACACCGAACTGCGAATTCCGGGTCGGATACGCGCAATCCATCGACGCGCCGGACGGGGCCTACGACGTCGTCACGACGACATTCGCCATGCACCACCTACCCGAGGAGGAGCGCATACCCACGGTCGCCGAGCTGTATCGGGTCGTCCGTCCGGGCGGGCGGCTGCTGATCGCCGACCTGCACCCGCAGGAACGCACCGCCTACGGGCGCCGTCGCGCCGCGGTGATGCAGGCGATCGATCCGCGCCGATACGTGGAGCCACTGCACGAACTCGGCTCGGAGAACGTCGAATTCACGTTCTTCAAACCTTGGACGGGGTGCGTCGTCGCCGTCAAACCGGCGTAGCCCGAGCGGTGCGCTCAACCGCACCCACCGGCGTGCCCGTCGTCGAAGCGGGGCATTGCCGCGGGCGCGCCCTCGGGCAGCGGCGCGGCGGCCGCCCCGGCCGACCGCACGGCATCGGCGAAGCGCGGGAGCCGGTCGATGCCCCAGAACTTCTCGGGCCCGGCAATGAAGAACGGCACCCCGAACACTCCGTCGCGATCCAGGTGCAGCAACGCCGTGGTGGCCTCCTCCCGGATGCTCTCCGCGTCCACCGCACCGCGCACCTCCTCGGTGGTCAGTCCCAGCTCGCTCGCCACCGCCGCGACCACCTCGATATCGCAGATGTCCTCGCCTCGTTCCCATCTCGCGCGGCCGAGGGCACGGACATAGTCCAGTTCCCGGCCGTGCCGACGTGCGATGAAATACGGATGGTGGGCCACCTCCCACCGGGGAGCGACGTCGACCGGCCACCGCACCGCGAGACCCCGGTCCGCCGCGAGCCGCTTGACGTCCTGGAGGATGTAGAGATGTTTGTCCTTCGTCATCGGTGAGTACGGGAACGACCCGCCCGCCGCGGTCAGCCACTGCTGGTCACGAAGTCCTGGCTCCCAGAACGGACGCCACTGAATCGCCTGTGCCACATCGGGATACCGCCGTTCCAGATCGCAGACGGCCAGCCAGGAATACGGACTGCGCAGATTGAAGTAGAAGCGCGGGGCCCGGCGTCGGACGGCGCTCATCGCGGATCACCGATCCTGAGCGCCAGCGCCGTCACCGAACCATCGTCGTCCCCCGTCACGACGATCGCGACCCGGCCGATCGCGTCCTCCGCGCGCGCGTGCGTGAGGGTGGCGGCGAGTTGCATTCCGGCGGATACCGCGCCCATGTCGCCGATCAGACCGGTGACAGCGATATGCCGTGGTGTTTGCGTGCTGTCGACATCGATTGTGCCGGTGTCGCTCTCCTGCGCTATCGCCCACACCTGGCTCGGATCCACACCCGCACGAGACAAGCAGGCCCGGACCGCCGAGCGAGCCGACTCGGGGGCGTCTGCGGGAGTCCCGCGCCGGAATGCGACAGCGAGGATCTCGGCGAGCACCGGGCCTCGCGCGGTCTCGGCGGGCTCCAGCAGGAAAATCGCGCACCCCTCGGCCAGGGGCCGCGAGCGCCGGGCCGGGTCCGCCGCGCCGTGCCATTCCAGCCAGGCGCGGTGTTCGGACAGCTCCTCGACCGCTCCGCAGAGCACTGTCGTGGCGTGCCCGCCGCGGCGCAGGCGGCGGGCGTAGTTGAGCGCGGCGAGCACCGTCGCGCGGCCGCTGGAGATGGTCGCGTTCGGGCCGGTGATCCCGTGCCAGATGGCGCATTGCCCTGCGGCACAGTTCATCACGGTGTTGGGGAAGCGGGACGGGTCCACGTGGTAGGGCTTGTCCTGGGTGAGCGAGTCGCGGGTGAACTCCATCATCGACCGTGCGCTGCCGGTCGTCGTGCCGAGCACCAGGGCGGTGCCGGCGGCCGTCTGCGGGTCGACGGGGTGCGCGCCGAGCATCATGCCGACCGTCGCCACGGCGAGCCCTGTGGCGCGGTCCATCGAGCGGGTGCCCTTGCGGCCCAGGTGGGTTCGGGTCTCGAAGTCGTCGATCGCGCCGATCAGCGGCTGCGGCAGGGGTTCGCCGTCACGCGGCGGGCGCAGGGCACTGCGCCGTTCGGTGACGCCCCGGGCGAACGCCTCGCCGCCCGGCCCGTACGGGGAGATCACCGACCATCCGGTGATCGCCAGCGTCGAGGTCATCGGCTCCTCCTGGGCACGGTGGCGGTCAGCCGCGCAGCGCGGTGAGCAATCGGTCGTCGAAGTCGACCAGCGACCAGTCGGTGCGGTCGTGAATTACGGCGTAGCCGTGCGTGATTCGCCCGGTCGCCGTGCGGAGGAGGGCGTCGTCGCGCAGCACGTAGCAGTCCATCCGCGCGGTGTAGGTGGCGCGCTTGAAGATGTCCTCGACGGTGAAAACGGTATACAGGTCCTCCTCCATGAGCGCCTCGTCGGTGATCGAGATAGTCGATCGCGGCACGACCGGAATCCAGTTCTGTTCGTCCAGCAGTCGTTTGATCGAGACGCCGCGCGACATCAGGAACAGGTCCACGACCTCCTCCATCTGGCGCAGGTACCCCGACATCTGCAGGCGCTCGGTGAAATGGCAGTAGGGGTAGGGAATGCGCCACCGCCAGGCGAAGCCGTTCGTGCCGCGGGTCAGTTCCCGTAGTACCTCGTCGCCGCCGACGCCACCGCGGCCGAGCGAACCGCGCCGAATCTCCGGCAGCGGCAGGGCGTCCGGCAGCGTCCGGCGTAGATCGGGCCGGACGAACGGGGTCAGTTGCGGGGGTACAGGCGTCGCCGGAGGGCCGCCCCGCAGATCGGTGCGCAGCGCCACGGCGACGGTGCCGCTCGCGGCCCGGACGGCGCGACCGTCGCGCCGGTGCCGCAGCACGACGGCGAACCGCAGCTCGTCCGGCGCGGCTCGCTTGGCGGCGGACACCTCGGCGATCACTTCGTCGTCCAGATGGAATGCCGACCCGATCCGGGTGTCCAGATCCACGAATTCCACACACAGCCCGTGGGTTTCGTACAGTGTCCGCGCCGAGAGGCCCAGTTCCCGGAAATGCGCCAGCACGGCCTCTTCAACGAGATAGTTGACGTGTTTGAAGCCGATCCAGGTGCAGATGTTGGCGCCCTCGTAGCGCGGGCGCAGGTGGTGCGTGGTCGATTCGCGCAGCAGTGTCGGCGCGCTGAGCAATTGGCTGGTCATGAGGCGACTCCTGGGGGATCGGCGGGATGCGGCCGGGGGTGGCGTACGCGGGGACGGGCGCGGGATGCGGTGCGGTACACGAAGTCGTTGACCGTCGCGGCCACCTCCGCGGGCCGCTCGGCCATCGCGAAATGACCGGTGTCGTCGAGGATGACGGTCTCCGAGCGAGGGAGTGCGGTGCCCAGCGCGCGCACGCCGGCGGGCAACGCGCCCGGGTCGTGCGCGCCGCCGATCAGCAGTGTGGGAGAGGTGATCTCGGCGAGGCGCAGGGTCGGGGTGCGCAGGTAGCTGTCGAAGAATCGCAGCCAGGTGTAGGGGCCCATCCAAGTGCACATGCGCTCGACCATGTCCGCGCGCAGGCCGGCGTCGACGCGGTCGCCGAGGGTCAGGGCGACACCCTGGTCGAGCATGGCGCGGAAGCCGTCGAAGTAGTACCGCACACTGTCCCACTCGAATTCGCTGACATCGGCGCGGTAGAACGGCGCGAGCAGCACCGTGGCCGGTTCCCATCCACTGCCGTGCCGATCCATGAGTTCGAGCACCGCGTTGGCGGCGAACGAATGGGCCACAATCACATCCGGCGCGCCCCCGGGACACTGCGAGAGGGCACGCTGGATCCAGATCGCGGCGTCGCGATCGATCGCCCAGGCGGGGTCCGCGGTGGCGGCCCACGGCAGCGCCGCCTCCCACACTTCCACGGCCGGATCGAGATGCGGCGCCAGCGCATTCCAATTGTTCGTGCCGCCTCCCATCCCGTGCAGCAACAGCATGCGCACCGGCGCGTGACCGTCGATTGCCCGGCGGCGCAAGGTGATCGGTACGGCGGCCCGCTGCGTCACGACGCCTCCTCGCGAGACAGCACCACAGCGGCCGCCCCCTCCACAGCATTGCCCGCGACGGCCAGGGCGGCCGTGCCACCATGCCGGATCAGCCACCGGTGCGCGATCACGACCTGCACCACACCCAGTGCGCCACCGGCCCGGCCGAGATACTCCTCGGGATCGACCGCCGCCCCCGCGGCCGCGGACCATGGACCATCCGATGGATTCGCGGGATCGGTGGGGGTGCGGGTTGTTTCGAGCCAGAGGTTGATCGGGGGGTTGCCGGAGGCGGCTAGGGCTCGGGCGGTTGCTTCGGCTGGGTCGGGGCCGCGGCAGCATTGGTGGACGTGCAGGGCGCCGGCTGCGGTGGGATGTTCGACGATGAGGGCGGCGGCGCCGTCGAACAGGTGGTCGGGGGCGCAATTCTGTAGGGCCGCGGCGGCTTCGGAGGCAGACTCGGTGCCGACCACTACGACTCGGCGCGCGCGGCCGGTGCGCAGCAGGACCGTGGCCCAGCGCAGTGCGTCGAGGCCGGACGGGGCGCCGTTGCAGAGTGTCACGTTGGGTCCGCGCAGGCCGAGGTGGATGGCGATGGTGGAGGCGATCACATTGCTGGAGGCGTTCGGGAGATCCATCGGGCTCGTCGCGCCCGCGCCCTCCGCGTGGATCACCCGTGCGGTGTCGCACACGGTTTGCAGATTGCCGAGATTGCTGCTCACCACGACGCCGGTGGTTGCCGCGGGGCTGTCCTGCCCATTGTCGCGCAGGGCTCGAATCGCCGCCAGCACACCGAGTTTCGTTGCCCGATCCTTGTAGCGGAACCCGCGGCCGAGTTCCCGCCGGAGCCGGTCGGTGGCATCTCCGGGCGCTCGCGCCGCCGGATCGAGCAGATCGTCCGCGCTGTGATGCCGGTCCGAGGCGACACCGACCCCGGTGATAGCGATCGGTGCGTCGTCGTCCCGCATCCCGCGCCCGCTCATGACGCCGCTTCCACGAGGGCGACGGCGTTCACGCCGCCGAAGCCGAACGCATCCACCTGTGCCACCGTGATTCCGGTCGCCGCGGTCGCCTGCTCACACAACCGCAGCGCGCTCGCCTCGGCCGCGGGGGTCGCCAAACCGAGTATCGGCGGGACGACACCGTGTGTCAGAGTCTCGACGGCGACGACGAGGCTGTGCAGCCCGGACGCGCCGGAGGTGTGGCCGATCATCGACTTGATCGCGGTGATCAAGGGTCCCGAACACGGTGCGGTGCAGAAGATCTCGGCCAGCGCCTCGGCCTCGGTGCGGTCGTTGAGCTGGGTACCGGTGCCGTGTGCGAAGACGACGGCGACTTGGTCGGGCGCGATTCCGGCGCGCGTCAGCGCGTCCCGCATGGCCGCCCGGATCCCAGTGCCCTCGGGTGCGGTGACATGGCCCGCGTCGCAGTTCAATGCGACCGACCGCAGCAATGCCCGTGCCGGTCCGTGCCGCCGCAGCACGACCGCCGCCGCCCCGTCGCCCATCAGGACGCCGCGCCGGTCGGCGTCGAAGGGCCGCACGCGGTCCACGCCGAATCCGTTGGCGCGATCGAGAAGTCCGAACATGCTCTCGGTGACGGTGTCCACTCCGGCGACGATCACGGTGTCGTGCGCGCCCGAGGCCAGCAGATCGGCACCCAGCCCGAGCGCGTAGAGCGCCGCCGAGCACGCGTTGTTGACCGTGTGTACCTCGGTGCAGCCGAACCGTTCTCGCAGCACCGGTCCGAAATGCAGGTCGGGCGCGGACAGCGTCGCGCCGCCGGTCCACCACACCTCCGCGCGGCGCAGCGCGCGCAGTCCGGTGCCGACGAGAACCGGGACGGCGGTGAGCTCGGCCTCGGTGAGTCCTGCGGCGGCCGTGGCCTCGGCGATCGCCGCGCACAGCCACCGCCCGATATCGCCGGACGGATGCCCTCCGTCGTCGATTTCGTAGGCGTGCCGGGAGATGTGTGATTCCGGCGTGAACCGCCGCAGTGGCGCCAGCCCGGAGCGCCCGGCGCAGAGGTTCTCGTAGAGGGTCGCGGCATCGGCGCCGATACTGGCGATGGCGCCGGTTCCCGCGATCATCACCGGCGCGGTAGAAGCCGCGGTCACGACGCCTCCCGTCCGGTGCCGCCGTGCGCGGCCAGGACCAGCACCGCGTTGTTGCCGCCGAAGGCGAGCGCGTTGTTCTGCACCACCCGCAGCGCGGCCGGGCGGGCCTGGTTCGGAACACAGTCCAGGCCACCGCATTCCGGGTCGGTGTGCTCGTGATTGATGGTGGGCGGGATGAATTGATGGGTCAGGGCGAGGCAGCAGGCCACCGCGGCCAGTGCACTGGCCGCGCCCATGGTGTGCCCGATCATCGACTTGGTGGAGATCGTCGGCGGCGGGTGCGCGCCGAACACCTCGCGAATCGCGGCCGCCTCGGTGACGTCGTTGGCTTTCGTGCCGGTGCCGTGCGCGGAGATGAAATCCACGTCGCCGGGGGTGATTCCGCTGTTGGCGTGGGCGAGGGTGATGCAGCGGGCGACGCTCGCCCGGTTGGGCGCCACCGGATGGTCGGCGTCGCAGTTCAAGCCGTACCCGAGGACCTCGGCGTAGACGCGCGCACCGCGGGCCAGCGCGCGGTCCCGGCGTTCGAGAACGAGGACGGCGGCGCCCTCGCCGGTCAGGATGCCCTGGCGCGCACTGTCGAACGGGCGGCAGTGCCGCGGTGCGATGGTGCCCAGCCGGTAGAACCCCGCGAAAGTCTTGCGGCAGATGGCATCCGCGCCGCCGACGAGCGCCACCTCGACCTCGCCGCTGCGCAGGGCGTCGCAGCCGTAGCCGATGGCGTAGTTGCCGGCCGCGCACGCCGTCGGCAGGGTCACCGCTTCGGTGTCGGACAATCCGAATTCCTCGGCGACGGCGGCCGACAGCCGGGCGGCGGGCACCCGGGCCGCGATCTCGCCGGGCAGCAGCCGGGGTTCGGTGCGCAGCCACGATTCGACGAGCAGATCGAGATCACGCGATTCGCCGTCGGTGGTCCCGATGGCGATGACGCTGGGCAGTTCGCGTAATCGGGCGACGGTCAGGCCGGCGTCGGCGAGCGCCATAGCGGCCGCGGCCACGGAGAACGCGGTCGCGCGGCCGAGTTCGCCGGGCTCGTGTCCGGTCAGATAGGGCGCCGGGTCGAAACCGGTGACCTCGCACCCGGTGCTGTGGGCGAACCCGGTCGTGTCGAAGCTGCTGATCGGTCGCGCACCGGAACGGCCCGCCGCGAGCGCCGCCAGGAACTCCGCGGCGCCGATGCCGACACTGCTGATCGGGCCGAGCCCGGTGACGACCACCCGGTCCTCGTCGTCGACAGGCACGTGATCACCACCATTTCTGCGTCCACACGGCCCCGGGCACGTGATCGATCGACATTTATCCGACGATACCCGGAAACTCTACATCCATCTCAATCAATGCGTATTCGGTTGGCACGCAGTGCATCAGCGTCGCCAGGTAGGTCGAGAGGAATGTAGTCGAACCATCGGTCGGACACCCGTAACATTGTCACATCCGGGCGTCGTCGCCGTCCATACCGGTAGGCTGCCCGAGGAATGCGCATTGTTTCGCGAGTCCGGCCAGGAAGGGCAGCCCTGATGACCGAATGGAAGGCGTTCACGGTCCGGATCGCCGAGCAGGTCGCCGAGGTGGCCCTGACCGGCCCCGGCAAACACAATGCGATGGGCCCGGACTTCTGGCGCGAACTGCCGCTGCTGTTCGGCGAGCTGGACGCCGATCCGCAGGTGCGTGCGATCGTGGTCACGGGAGCGGGCCGCAACTTCTCGGTGGGACTGGACCTGCGGGCGATGCGGCCGGTGTTCGACGAGGTGCTGGCGGACGGCTCGGCGGCCGCGCGGCGCACCCGCTTCCATCGCACGCTCTGCGAAATGCAGCAGGCAGTCAGCGCCGTCGCCGCCTGCCGCAAACCGGTGGTGGCGGCGGTGCACGGGGCCTGCATCGGCGGGGGCGTGGACCTGATCGCCGCAGCCGACATCAGGTACGCCAGCGCCGACGCGAAGTTCAGCGTCCGCGAGGTGAAGGTGGCGATCGTCGCGGATGTCGGCTCCCTGCAACGGTTGCCGCGGATCATCGGCGAGGGCCATTTCCGCGAACTCGCCTACACCGGCCGAGAGATCGACGCGGCCCACGCGGAACGAATCGGCCTGGTCAACGAGGTGCAGCCCGACGCCGTAGCGGTATTACGCCGAGCCCGCGCCACCGCCCGGGAAATCGCGGCCAATCCACCCTTGGTCGTCCAGGGCATCAAGGAGGTCGTCGAGCACGACCAACGCGACGCCATCGCAGCCGGCCTACGCTATGTCGCGGCCTGGAATTCCGCCTTCCTACCCTCGGAAGACCTGTCCGAGGCCCTGGCCGCCCTCGCAGCCGGCCGCGAGCCCCGCTTCACGGGGCAGTAAAAGCACCGGCGGGCAGCGCAGGCACCCGCCGATGGGGGAGGTGGGTGGCGGGAGCGCGGAAGGTGTTGGCGGAGGGGTAGGGCGTGGGTGTAGGGAGGGGTGCGGTGTTAGAGGTGCATTTGGGTGAGGACCTCGCGGCCTAGGGGTGTGGCGGGGTCGGCGAGGTCGAGGGGGAGGTCGAAGTGGTTGCGGTTGGGGAATATTCGGTCGTTGCAGTGTTGTGCGGCGGCTCGTAGGGATCGGACGAACTCCTGCTGCTGGCGGGCGTATTCGTTGGTCTCTGCGGTGGCGCGGGCGACCAGGATTCGGGGGGTGCGGAGTGGCAGGTGGTGGATCGGGCTGTAGGTGTGGACGTCGGCGGGGGTCAGGCCGACCAGGTCGTTGACGTAGCTGTGCCGCACCGGTTCCAGGTCGTAGACGCCGCTCAGCAGCGTGATTCCCGCGACCGGGGCGAGGTCGCCGCTGTTGCTCGCCACTGCGGCGGCCACCAGGTGTGCGCCGGCCGAGCTGCCGCTGAGGTAGACACCGCCGGGCCGGATACCGAGGGTGGCGGCGTGGTCGGCGAGCCATCGGATTCCGCGGCGCACCGAGCGCACCATGTCGCCGAGGGTGCGCTGCGGCGCCAGCCCGTAACCCAGCGCGGCGAATGCCGCACCGGCCCGCAGGAATGCGGGAGCGGCGAAGCACGCGTCCTCCTTGCTCGATTCCTGCCAATGGCCGCCGTGCACGAACACGTGGACCGGCGCGGGACCGCGGGCGGGCGGAAAGAAATGCAATGTCTCGGCGGGATCCGGGCCGTAGCGGACATCGGCGTCGTGCCGGTGGCGCTCCCGCGCCGATTCACTGCGCAGGCGATAGCTACGAAGGACCGACAAGTACTGCGGGGCAACGGAACTAGGCGAGTACTCGCGATCGAGTTCGTCCCGCGGCAGCAAGTGGTCCATGACGCGGCTCCGGATCGCAACGGGCGCCCGGGAATGCGTCCCCGGGGTCTCCGCAAATGCTGGTGACGGCTCCCATCATTGCACATAATGGTCGGGGGAACCGATTTCTCAGCGCCGGGCGACAGGCCCACCGGGTGCGGAAAGGTGTGCACGATGCCGACATCCGACGAGGCCGGACAGCTCGACGCGGCCGATACGCTCGGCCCGCTGCGCGAGTTCTTCCGGCTGCCCGCCGATACGGTCTACCTCGACGGAAATTCGCTGGGCGCCTTGGCCGCGCACATTCCCGACCGCCTGTCGCAGGTGCTGACGCGGGAATGGGGGACTCGCTGATCGGCGCCTGGACCGAGCACGACTGGTGGTCCGCGCCGCTTCGCGTGGGTGACCGCATCGGCCGTCTGATCGGCGCGGCGCCGGGACAGGTGACGGTCGGCGAGTCGACCTCGGTGCAATTGTTCAACGCGCTCGCGGGCGCCGCGCGGCTACGGCCCGGCCGCGAGGTGATCATCACCGACGCCGGACATTTCCCGACCGACCGCTACCTGGCGGATTCGGTGGCGCGGCTGCTCGGAATGCGGGTGATCGCCGTGCCCGCGGCCGAGGTGACCGCCACCGTGAGGCACTGGTCCGGGCAGGTCGCGGTGGTCGCGGTCCCGGCGGTGGACTATCGCACCGGTGAACTGTGGGACGTGGCCGAGGTGACCGCCGCGGCGCACGCGGCGGGCGCGGTGACGGTGTGGGATCTGTGCCACGCGGCCGGCGCGGTACCGCTCGCCCTGGACGACGACGGCGTCGATCTCGCCGTGGGCTGCACGTACAAATACCTCGGCGGCGGTCCCGGCGCCCCGGCCTTCGTCTACCTCGCCGGCCGTCACCAGGACGCCTACGACCCGCCACTGACCGGGTGGCACGGGCACGCCGCGCCGTTCGCGATGGAGCCGGAGTTCCGGCCCGCGGACGGCATCTCCCGCACCCGGATCGGCACTCCGCACGTGCTGTCGCTGCTGGCCCTCGACAGCGCCCTGGACGTCTTCGACAAGGCCGACCTCGCCGAGGTGCGCGCGAAAAGCCTGGCTCTCGGCGATTTCTTTCTGGACTGCGTCGCGGATCTCGTGTCCGACGGCATCTTCGAGGTCGTCACGCCGCGCGCACACCGGCGGCGCGGTAGTCAGGTGGCGCTGCGACATCCGGCGGCCTACGAAATGATCACCGCGCTGCTCGAGCGACGCGTCATCGGCGACATGCGGCCGCCGGATCTGCTCAGATTCGGATTCAACGCCCTCTATGTGTCGTTCCGGGACGTGCACCGCGCCGCGGACGAGCTGCGCGACATTGTTCGATCGGGCTGCTACCGGGACGAACGTTTCGCGGTCCGGCGGCTGATCACGTGACCGATACGGCCGCGCCCAACGAAAGAACCGCTGTCACAAGGTATTATTAGGCCACCGCCGACACGACGGCAGCGAGCGCGCACGGCTCGAGATCGCATTGTCTGTGCCAGGTGACAGCCCGGCCGATGCCGACCTAGGATGTCAATCGGGCCCTTTCGGGAAATGTCGGAGCCCGGTCGATCGGAAAGGTCGGTTGTCGATGTTCGCAAACAATGCGCGGCCCGCAAACAATGCCTGCCGCCGCGCCGTATGAGGGGCGGGAAGCCGTGGTGGGTGGCCTGTCCGAACCCGACGAGGACATCGAGCGCACCGTGTCCGCATGGCTCGGCACGGTGGTGAGCCGCCCGCATCCGCAGTTGGGCCGCGACGGTCCGGTGTGCCCGTTCGTCCAGCCCGCCGTGCGCGCCGGCGCCCTGTCG
Organism: Nocardia sp. N2S4-5; assembly: GCF_044628355.1. Taxonomy (NCBI): domain Bacteria; kingdom Bacillati; phylum Actinomycetota; class Actinomycetes; order Mycobacteriales; family Nocardiaceae; genus Nocardia; species Nocardia sp. N2S4-5. The sequence goes on from NZ_JBIUPM010000001.1 coordinate 743,812, forward strand.
GTGCTGATGCATCGCTGGCAGGCGCCGCACGAGACCGACCGGATGGTGTCGCTGATCGGCGAAATCGTGCGACGATTCCGGCAGACCGAGGCGAGTTCGCCGAACCGGAAGCTGCACGCCCTGGTGGTCGTGATCGCGGGTCTGCCGGAACGGCATTTCGGCCTCATCGACGAGGGGCACCGGGTGGCCAAGGACACCGTGATCCGGCAGGGGCTGATGCTCGGGCAATTCCACCCCCGCTGCGAGGAGCCCGCCGTGCGCAATCCGTTGTTCCCGGTCAACCGCGCACCCTATCCGCTGTACGCCGTCCGGCACATGGCCGTGCACGACATCCTGTTCCTGCACCACGACCGGGACTGGTTCGACCACTACCGCCGCGCGTTCGGCCACCGCTACTCCGACGGCTCGCGGCTGGACCGCCATTTTCGTGAGCTGTTCGAATCCGCGCTACGGCGATATGCCCGCCCCGAAGGAGAATTCGCATGACCGAGCACCTGGAACGGCCGCTCACCTGCCCCGTCGCGGGACGCGTCGAGCCGCCCCCGGCGCCCGGGTACGTGACCTACGCGCGGATGGACCGGTTGCACGAGTTGGCCGCGCCGCGTACCGAATCCGCGCAGGAGCTGTCGTTCATTCTGCTCAGCCACGTCAAGGAGCTGCTGTTCCGCATGGTCTACGTCGACGTCGACCAGGCCCGGGCCCGGTTGCGGGCCGATGATGTGGACCAGGCCTGCCGCGCGCTGGAGCGGACCGTTCGCTCGCAGCGCATTCTCGTGACGACCTGGGAGGGCATCAACGCGATCTCGGCCGACGAGTTCCTGGCCTTCCGGGACATTCTCGGCGACGCGTCGGGGGTGCAGTCGTTCATGTACCGCACGCTCGAATTCGCCCTGGGCAACAAGAATCCCGCGATGGTCGAGACGGCCTCGGCCCAGGCCGACCGGTATCCGGACCTGCGTGCCGAACTGTCCGCTCCGAGCCTGTACGACGAGACGCTGCGCTATCTGGCCCGGCGCGGGCACCCGGTGCCGGAATCGCTGTGTACGCGCGATTTTCGCGAGCAGTACGCCCCCGACCCGGCCGTCGAGGACGTGTGGCTGACGATCTACCGCGCGCCTCGCTCCCACCCGGACGAGTATCGTGTCGCCGAGCTGCTGACCGAGGTCGCGTTTCAGTTCTCCCAGTGGCGGGCAACGCATCTGCTGGTGGTGGAGCGCAAACTCGGACGCAAGCCGGGCACCGGCGGCACCGACGGGGTGGACTGGCTGCGCGCGGTCAGCGAGCATCGGTTCTTTCCCGAGCTGTGGTCGATGCGCACCCGGCTGTGATCGAAGGCGAGAGGAGAACCCCCGTGGTACACGACGATCGGTCGGCGCTGCCGGACCTGGTGCCGGTGCTGTTCGGCCACGCGGCGTTTCAGCAACTCAACGCGGCCGCCGAACTGGGCCTGTTCGATCTGCTCGATGCCAAGGGCGAGCTGACGAAGGCGGTGATCGCCGAATCCCTCGGCCTCGGTGCGCGTTCCGCCGACCTGCTGCTGCTGGGCACCACGTCGCTGCGGCTGACCGAGAAATCCGGCGACCGCTATCGCAACGGCCCGGCGATCGCCGAAGTGTTCACCGCCGGGCAGTGGCCGATCATCCGCGACATCATCGAGTTCCAGGCGCGGGTGTCCTATCTCCCGGCCTCGGACTACACCGAATCCCTGCGACAGGACCGGAATGTCGGCATCCGGCACTTCCCGGGCGACACCGAGGACCTGTACTCGCGGCTGGCCAATGTGCCCGGCCTCGAGGATCTGTTCTACCGCTGCATGCATTCGTGGTCGGAGCTGTCCAATCCGGTCCTGGTGCGGCACGTCGACTATCCGGGTGACCGCGGCATTCTCGATGTCGGCGGCGGTGACGCCGTCAACGCCATCGCCCTGGCGCGCGCGCACCCGCACCTGCGCGTCACCGTGCTGGACCGCGCGCCCGCGCTCGAGATCGCGCGCCGCAATATCGCGCAGGCGGGCCTGTCCGACCGCATCGGCACGCATGCGGCCGACATCTTCGCCGACGACTATCCGCCGGGCCACGACGACGTGCTGTTCGCCCACCAGCTGGTGATCTGGTCGCCCGAGCAGAACCGGGCGCTGCTGGGGAAGGCGTACCGCGCGCTGGCGCCGGGCGGCCGGGTGCTGATCTTCAACGCCATGTCCGACGACGACGGGCGCGGACCGCTCTACGCCGGCCTGGACAATGTGTATTTCGCGACGCTGCCGTTCGCGCAGAGCACCCTGTACCCGTGGGGCGCGTATCGGGAATGGCTGGCCGACAACGGCTTCGGCCGGGTAAGGGAGATCCGCGGCGCCTCGTGGACGCCGCACGGCGTCATCGCGGGGTACCGCTGAGGCCCGTTCAGCGGGCGGCGCGGGGAATCTCCAGCTCGCGCCAGATGTCGTCGAGCGCGGCGGCGAACTTCTCGACATCGGTCGTGTCGTGGGTGGCCGACGGGGCGACGCGCAGAATCGCCTCGCCCGGCCGCACACTCGGCGCGTCGATGGGCTGGACATAGATGCCGTAGCGCTCCAGCAGCAGCGCCGACGCCCGGCGGCACAGCCGCTCGTCCCCGATGAACACCGACACGATGTGTGACATCGGCGAGATGAACGGAATGCCGTGCCCGTTCAGGAGCCGGTGCAGCAGTTGGGCATTGGCGCGCAGCCGGGTGCGCTCGACCTCGGAACCGGACAGATGGCGGACGGCGGCCAGCGCGCCCGCGGCGATGGCGGGCGGCAGCGAGGTGGTGAAGATGAACGACCGCGAGAACGCGCGCACCGCCTCGATGAGCGGCGCGGGACCGGCGACGTACCCGCCGATCGTGCCGAACGCCTTCGCCAGCGTGCCCATCACCACCGTGAACTCGTCGGCCAGGCCCTCGCGGGCGGCGATTCCGGCGCCGCGCGGCCCGTACATGCCGATCGCGTGCACCTCGTCGATGTAGGTGGTGGCGCCGAAACGCCGGGCCAGCTCCGCGATCTCGGCCAGGGGCGCGAGATCGCCGTCCATCGAGTACACCGATTCGAACACGATGAGCTTGGGGCGGGCCGGATCGGCCGCGGCGAGCAACTCGGCCAGGTGCGCGGTATCGTTGTGCCGGAAGACGTGTTTGTCGGCGCGGCTGTGCCGGATGCCGTCGATGAGGCTGGCGTGATTCTTCTCGTCGGAGAAGACGATCGTGTCCCGGGTGCGGCCGGCCAGCACCGACAGCGCGCCGTCGTTGGCGGTGTATCCGGTGCTGAACAACAATGCGGATTCCTTGCCGTGCAGGGCCGCCAGCTCCTGCTCCAGCAGCACGTGATACCGGTTGGTGCCGCTGATGTTTCGCGACCCGCCTGAACCGGCGCCGTAACGGTCCACCGCGGCCTTGACCGCGTCCAGCACGAACGGGGCCTGACCCATGCCCAGATAGTCGTTGCTGCACCACACGCTGACCTCGCGTTCGCCGCCCTCGGCCGCGCCGTGGGCGATGGCGCTGGGGAAATGGCCTGCGCGGCGGCTGATTTCGAGGAAGTGGCGGCGGCCTTCGCCGAGCTGCGCCACCTCGCGCGAGAAGAATTCGAGCAGTTGTGTCATGGCGATCGAGTCACTCTCTGCTTGGTGGCGGACGCGAACGACGAAACGAGCGCTCGCCGGGCGGCGCAATGCATTCACCACATTAGCGGCGAGCGACATTTTCCGGCAAGATGATGCGGGAATGTTTGTGTGGTCGCCCCCCGAACGATCTGAGGCTGTCGTGGAGATGTCGGTTGCGGCCGTGCTGGCCGAAACAGCAAGCCGGGCAGGCGAAGACACCGCTCTGGTGTGCGGAGATGCCCGAGTGAGCTACCGGGCGCTGTGGGCGCGGGCGATGCGGTTCGCCGAACGGCTGCGTGCCCGGGGCCTCGGCCGCGGCGACCGCATCGCATTGTTGCTGACCAATACGCCCGCATTCCCGGTGGCCTATTTCGGCATTCTCGCGGCAGGCGCTACCGTGGTGCCGGTCAACATTCTGCTGCGGGCGGAGGAGATCGCCTACCTGCTGCGCGACTGCGCGGCGGCAGCCCTGGTGTCCGAGCCGGCGCTGCGCCCGAGCGCCGAGGACGCCGCCGGAGCGGCGGGCGTCGAGATCATCGAGTTCGCGGAGACACCGGAGATCGATGACCCGAAGTGTGGCGCCGCGGCCGATTACGTACGTACCGACGGCGATGAGGTCGCGGTCGTGCTCTACACGTCGGGCACCACCGGCCACCCCAAGGGCGTCCTGCTCACCCACGCGAATCTCGTCACCAACGTCACCGTCACCATGCTGTCCCCGTTCGCGTTCGGCCCGGCCGACGTGCTGCTGGGCGCGTTGCCGCTGCACCACACCTTCGGCCAGATCTGCGGCATGTGCGTGTGTTTCCGGGCCGGGGCGACACTGGTGCTGATGCCGCGGTTCGACGCCGCCCACGCCCTGGAACTGCTTGCGGCCGAACGCTGCACGGTGTTCATGGGGGTGCCGACGATGTACTTCGCCCTGCTCGACGCGGCGGGCGCGGGCGTCGAATCCGCGCTCGACCGCGCCTACTGCGGCGGCGCGCCGCTGTCCCCGCAGACCCTGCGGCGCTTCCGATCCGTCTTCGGCTGCGAGATCTACGAGGGCTACGGATTGACCGAGGCCTCACCGGTCGTCGCCTACAACGCTCCGGGCGCGCCGGTGAAGCCGGGCACCGTCGGCCGCGCGATCTGGGGCGTGCGCGTGGAGATCGCGCGCAGCGACCTGGACGGTCGGATCGAACTGCTGCCCGACGGCGAGGTCGGCGAGATCGTGGTCCGCGGGCACAATGTCATGGCCGGCTACCTGAACCGGCCCGACGCCACCGCGGAGGTACTGGTCGACGGCTGGTTCCGTTCGGGCGATCTGGGCCGCAAGGACGAGGACGGCTATCTGATCGTCGTGGACCGCAAGAAGGACATGATCCTGCGCGGCGGGTACAACGTGTATCCGCGCGAACTGGAGGACGTGCTGATCGATCACCCGCGGATCGCGCAGGTTGCGGTGATCGGCGTGCCGGACGAGCGGCTCGGCCAGGAAGTCTGCGCCGTCGTGATCGCCCGGGGCGGCGCGGCCGCGGCCGGTCAGGCGGCCGACGAGATCGTCGCGTGGAGCCGGAATCGGCTGGCCGCCTACAAGTATCCGCGGCGCGTGGTGTTCGTCGACGAATTCCCGCTGGGGCCGAGCGGGAAGGTGCTCAAACGCGAGTTGGCCGCGCGGATCGGCTGATCACTCGCGGCGGTCAGGGCGCGGCGGCCTCGCTCCGCAGCAGCTGCTTGTCGATCTTGCCGGAGCCGATGACCGGCAGCTCGCCGCGGAACTGCACGATCGCGGGCGCGTGCCGCGGCGACATCCGGTCCCGGACATGGTCGCGCAGCGCCTCGGCGGTGGCGGCGGCCGACGGCTTGAGCACCACGGCCGCGTGGATCCGTTCCACCCGGTCGGCGTCCGGCGCGCCGAAGACCGCCGCCTGCGCAACCGCCGGATGGGTGAGCAGTGTCTTCTCCACCTCCGCGGGATAGACGTTCACGCCGTCGAACTTGATGCGATGCTGCAGCCGGTCGACCAGGTACAGGTAGCCGTCGGCGTCGACGTGGCCCAGGTCTCCGGTGTGAAACCAGTTGCCGCGCAGCGTGTTCGCGGTGCGTTCCGGATCACGGAAGTACTCGGTGAGAATGCCGGGCGAGCTGACGCAGATCTCGCCGATCTCCCCGGCGGCCAGGTCGCGGCCGGTATCGGGATCGCGGACCGCCACGCGCGCCTGCCAGGACGGCCGACCGACCGAACCGCGTCGCCGCGCGTCGGTGTGGTCCTCGCGCTCCAACCGGCCGATCTCCCAGCATTCGGTGGTGCCGTAGGACTGCACCAGGATCGGGCCGAGCGCGCCGACGGCCTGCGCCAGGCGCTCGGGCGAGGCCGGAATGCCCCCGTACATCAGCGTATTCAGGCTCGACAGGTCGGTGGCGGGCAGATCGGGATGATCGAGCACCTGATACACCTGCGGTGTCGCCCAGAAGACCCGGGTGATGCGATGCGCGGCGAGCGCGCGCAGTACCGCACCCGGCTCGAAACCCGCCAGCACGTGCAGCCGTCCGCCCGCGGTGAGCACGGCGTCGGCGATGGGACCCACGGTGTGGCTCAGCGGTGTGGTCACGAGCATGTTGGTGTGTTCGTCGCCGAGCATCGTCTCGACGGCATACCGCCAGGCCCGGTAGGACCGGCAGATACCTTTGGGGCGGCCCGTGGTTCCCGTCGTGTAGGTGATCACGGCCAGATCGTCGGCGGCCGCCGGAAAGGGATCGGGCAGTGCGCCGGGGACGTCCGCCGCGAGATCGACCGCGTCGTGCCCGCCGCCGTACGCCCCGAGGTCGATGCGGCGGTCCAGCGCGGCGCGCAGCCGCCGCGCGCGCTCGAGATGCTCGGCGTCGACGGCGAGGAAGCTCGCGCCCGTCTCCCGGAGGATGCCGAGCTGCTGATCGTCCGGCAGCGGTTCCAGCGAACTGGCCGCGTTGGTGGAGCGCAGATAGACCACGGCCGCCCCGACGAGATTCGCGGCGTAGCGTACGAACAGCATGATCGGGCTGTTCGAGTCCGCGAGGACCGCGACCGTGTGGCCGGGGCCGATGCCGGACCGGGCCAGCGCACCGGCCGCCGAGACAATGGCGTCGGCGCATTCCCGCCGGGTGTAGCCGCCGCCGGGCCGGCCGATCGCAATGTCGTCGGGCCGGTCCGACAATGCGGACAGAATCTTCGATACATACTGATCGGAGCCGCTCTGCGTCGCGGAATGGGCTGCTGGCCTGGGCATCTGGTGCTCCCGTCTACCGGCCGGATGAGTGCGGTGCGGGCGGCGCCCCGCCTCGATCATCGTAGAAGACGAGTGCGGCCGGGGCCATCGAAACATTCTCACCGCGTTCCGAAGAATGTTGTGCCGGCGGCTCGACGCCCTTCTCCGGAATGCCGTCTTCCGCTACTGTGGAGCCCGAACAATGTGAAAGAACCTGTGGGCGAGCCGATCCCGGTCGGCGGGGGATCCCGGGGCGCATTGTCGTGGTACCCGCACGTTCGAGGGAGGTCCGCCGTGAATTCCGTCCCGCAGGTCCCGGCGCCGATGGCGCTCATGGAGATGATCGGCAACGGCTCGTTCGCGCAGGCGATCTATGTCGCCGCCAAGCTCGGCATCGCCGACGTGCTGGCGGCCGGTCCGCTGGACGCCGCGCAGATCGCCGCCCGCGCGGACACCGACGCCGACGCCACCTTCCGGCTGCTCCGGCTGCTGTCCAGCCGCGGGGTCTTCCGGATGGAGCCGGACGGCCGCTTCGCCCTCAACGAATTGTCCGACCCGCTGCGCTCCGACGCCGAGGTGTCGATCCGGCCGTGGTCGCTGTTCATCGGCTCGCCGGAACACCGCGAACACTGGTCTCACCTGGACGAGGCGGTGCGCACGGGCACGGCTGTGGTGCCCGGGCTGCGCGGTATGTCGTTCTTCGAATTCACCCGCAGCAACCCGGAGTTCGGCAAGGTGTTCGACGACTCGCAGACCAGCGTGTCGGGGCTGACGCTGCGGGCGGTGCTGGCCTCCCACGACTTCTCGCCGTATCCGGTGATCGTCGACGTCGGGGGCGGCAACGGGCGGCTGCTCGGCGAGATCCTCACGCGGACACCGGATTCGAGGGGCGTGCTGTACGACACGGCACCGGTGGTCGACGGCGCGCGGGAGCGGCTGAGCGCCTTCGGCGACCGTTGCGCCATCACGGCCGGATCGTTCTTCGACGCCGTCCCGTCCGGCGGAGATGCCTACATTCTCAAGCACGTGCTGCACAACTGGAGCGACGACGAGGCGCGCACCATTCTCGGCAACATCAAGCAGGCGATGTCGCCGGAGGGCCGGCTGCTGATCATCGAGATCCTGCTGCCCGAGGGCAACGCGCCGAATCTGGGCTTCCTGACCGACCTGAATCTGCTGGCCCTGTTCGGCGGCAAGGAGCGCACCGAGCGGGAGCACCGGGAATTGCTGGCGGCCGCCGGATTCGAGGTCGAACGGGTCGAGCCCACGCCCGCGGCGGTTTCGATCATGGTGGCCCGGCTCGCCTGAGCGCGATCCGGCGGGCAACGACGAGGAGACCGAGATGACCGAACCGGCGGCCGATGTGCGCTCGTTCCCGATGCCGCGCGAGGCGCGCTGCCCCTTCGATCCGCCGCCGGAACTGCGGCGCGCGCCGCCGGTGTCGCGGGTGCGGATCTGGGACGGCAGCGAACCATGGCTCGTGACCGGCTACCGCGCGGTGCGCGCGCTGCTGGCCGATCCCCGGGTCAGCGCCGACGCGACCCGGCCGGGCTATCCGTTCTCGACGGTCGCGCTCGCCGCGAGTGTCAAGCGCGGCAACACCTTCATGTCCATGGACGATCCCGAGCACGCGGTATACCGCCGCATGCTGACGAGCTACTTCTCGATCAAGCGGATCGAAGCCATGCGCCCGGGGATCCAGCGGATGGCCGACGACCTGGTCGACGCGATGCTGCACGCCGGCGACGCGGCCGATCTGGTGGCGGCGTACGCGTTGCCGCTGCCGTCCATGGTGATCTGCGAATTGCTCGGCGTGCCCTACGACGAGCGCGAGCGGTTCCAGCGGCTGGCGGGCACCTCGATCTCGACCACGTCCACCGCCGAGCAGGCCCTGGCGGCCGCCGACGAGATGCTGGGGCTCATCGGCGCGGTGGTCACGGCCAAGCGGGCGCGGCCCGGACCGGACATTCTCACCCACCTGGTGTCGCAGGGCGAGCTGTCCGACCGCCAGATCGCCGGTATCGGCCGGGTGCTGCTGCTGGCGGGACACGAGACGACGGCGAACATGATCGCGTTGGGTGTCGCCGCGCTGCTCGCGAATCCCCTACAGCTGCGGCGATTTCGCGACGCCGACGACCCGGCGTCGACCGCCGGTGCGGTGGAAGAGATCCTGCGCTATCTCACCATCGTCCACCACGGCAGGCGTCGGGTGGCGCGCGAGGACCTCGAGGTCGAGGGCACCCTGATCCGCGCGGGCGAGGGGCTGATCCTGGCCATCGAGTCCGCCAACCGCGATCCGAGCGCCTTCGAGGGCGATCCGGATGTGCTCGACGTCGCCCGGCCCGCGCGCAACCACCTGGCCTTCGCCTTCGGCCCGCATCAGTGCCTGGCGCAGGCGCTGGCCCGGGTCGAACTCCAGGTCGCCTATCGCACGCTGTTCCGCCGGATCCCGGGCCTGCGTCTCGACGCCGACCTCACCGCTCTGCCGTACAAGCACGATATGCGCATCTACGGCCTGCACGCGCTGCCGGTGCGGTGGTGAGCGGGCCCGCGCCGACCGGCGGCACGGTGACCGTCGACCGGGACCGCTGTATCGGTGCGGGGCACTGCGTTTCGGCCGCGCCCGGCACATTCGATCAGGACGACGCGGGCCTGGTCGTGCTTGTCGCGGGCGGCGCGGCGGCGGACGGCGACGACGTGCGCGCGGCCGCCGAACTGTGCCCGGCGGCCGCCATCGCGCTCGTCACCGGTGCGCCCCCGCCGGGACACCGCAGAGAATTCGATTGATGTTGGCCTCGTCGAAGAACTCGACCGGCGACACGATGCCCGCGTTGATCGCGGCGAACGCGTCCATCGCCTCCTGATTGCCCTGCATCGCGCGAACCAGCCGCTCGAAATCGGCGGACGCGGGTTCCAGCCGGGACATATGGGTGGTGTGCTCGTACACCGCCTCGTTGCGTGCATCCCGGGTGCGCTGATAGTCCGCCATGGCGGCATCGAACGACGCTGTCCCGGTGAAGGTCCGATCGATCGCGGTGCTCAGCAGCTCGGCCCCCTGGAAGGCGTCGGTGATGCCGAGCGCGGTGATGGGGTCCTTGTTGTAGGCGGCGTCGCCGACCAGGGCCCAGCCGGGACCGTAGGGCTTGCGGAAGTAGTTGGCCACGGCCGCGCCGACGAACGGCTCGACCCGGGTCGCGCCGCGCACGCGTGCCGCGAACTCCGGCGAGAGTTCCAGTGTCCGCAGGTAATTGCGCTCTATGTCGGCTCGGAACTCGTTGCGCCGCGCCATCGGCCAGGCGACCACGAGCATGGTGAGCCCGTCGTTGGTGGGCTGGGCCGCCCACACCCGGCCGGGGCGGATCACCACCTCGAATCCGTCGACGGGCAGGTCCCGCCAATAGGTGTAGTACTGGTACTGGCCCTTGGGATGCTCGTTGTACCGTTCGGCGCCAACGGCTTTGGCGATGCGAGAGTCGCGGCCGTCCGCGCCGACGACCACCCGGGCGCGCTCCACCACGGAGGCGCCCCGCGCGGTGTGCCCGATGACACCGACCACCCGGCCGTCCTCGAACACCGGCGCCTCGACGGTGAAGTGCTCGCGCACCTCCGCGCCCGCGGCCACGGCCCCGTCGACCAGGATCTTGTCCAGCAGCGTACGCCGCGGCGCGTACGCGGTGCTGTGGCCCGTGGCCGTGCGGGCCGTGCCGGACAGCCGCACCGGTCCGCTGTCGAAGCCGAAATCGAACGTGTACTTCTCGATGGGCGGGGTCCCCGCCGCGACCACCGGAGCCAGCAGGCCCCATTGTTCGAGCAGCGCCACCCCGGGAGCCTGCACCATGTGCGTGGACACCGTGTCGCTCGGGAATGTCGAACGGTCTACCAGTAGCACACGATAGCCCTTGCGCGCCAACAACATTGCGGTGGGTGCGCCCGAGCAGCGAGCCCCGACGACAATGACATCGTATTTTGTCGTCATTGCTCGTATCCTTCCTAGGAAGCGTGATCCGACAATGAAATCACTGTAGCGTTGTACGAGCATTCCGGCGAACATTGTTGTGCGGCCGGAGCCCGACGGTGAAGGAGTGCCGATGACTACCGACCTGCGCACCGGCTCGGTGCGAGTGCCCGGGGCGACCCTGCACTACGAACTGCGGGGCGAGGGCCCGCTGCTGCTGATCTCCGACAGCGGCGGCGGTGAGGTCCGGCGCAGCACCGAGATCGCCGCGCGCCTCGGTGACGCCTTCACCGTCGTGACCTACGACCGACGCGGTTTCGCCCGCAGCCCGCTGGACCGGCCCGGCGCCCCGGTGCCCGTCGCCGTCCACGCCGACGACCTGCGCCTGCTGCTCACCGAACTGACCGACGCACCGGCGCACGTCCTCGGATGCGCGCTCGGTGTCCTGCCCGCGCTGCACGCCGTACTCGCCGCGCCCGCATTGTTCGCGACGGTGGTCGCGCACGAACCGCTCGCGCCCGCCCTGCTCACGGGCGCGGATCGGGCCGAACACGTGGCCGCCTTCGAGGAATTGGAGGCCGACTACCGCGAGCGCGGCCTGCCCGCCGCCGTGGTGCGCATTTCCGCGATGCTGGGGGCGGGCGCCGCCGCGCAGCACCGCGTCCAGCACAGTCTCGACCACGATGCCGCGGCCACCGACCCGGCCGTAGCGGGCCAGCGCACCGCCAACTTCGACTTCATCCTGACCAACGAGATCCCGCAGGCGCGAACCACTCCGGTGGATGTCACCGCGCTGCGGAACACGCCCGTGCCCGTCGTCGCGGCGGTGGGCGAGGCGACCGACCCGGCATTGTTCGGCAGTCGCTGCGCCCACGCCCTGGCCGCCGCGCTCGAGACCGCGGCGGTGCCATTCCCCGGTGGCCACAATGCGCATTTCACCCATCCCGTCGAGTACGCGCGGCGGCTGCGCGACGTGCTCGGCCGGCGATCCGCGCCGGCACAGCCCTGAGGAGATCGACCATGAGCCAGACGACCGCGGCCGTCTTCAATCCCTTCGAACCGGGGTTCACCGACGATCCCTATCCGCAGTACGCGCGACTGCGGGCGGAGGCCCCGGCGCACGAACATCCGCTCGGGTTCTGGTTCCTCGGCCGGTACGCCGATGTGCAGGCGATGCTGCGGTCCGAGCAGTCCGTCGAACTGGAGAACCTCGGGCCCGGCCGCTATCGCGACATGAACGAGCAGCTCTACGGCCGGGTCGGCACGCCGCGGCTGGGCGGGTTGTCGATGCTGGACCGCGATCCGCCGACGCATACCCGGCTGCGCAAACTGGTCACCAAGGCATTCACCCCCCGTGCGGTGCAGGCGCTCGAGGCCCGGATCGCGACACTGGTCGAGGCCCGGCTGGACGAGATCGCGGCCGCGGGCACCACCGATCTCGTTGCCGCGCTGGCCTTCCCGCTGCCGTTCGAGGTCATTTCCGCGATGCTCGGCATGCCCGACACCGATCACGTCCGGGTGCGGGAGCTGGCGGCGGTGCTGGCACGATCCTTCGAGCCCGGTGTCGATCCCGAACTGGCTCGCGCGCTCACCGCGGCCGACGAGGAGCTGGCGGGGATCGTGCGGGAGGTCATCGCGTGGAAGCGCGCCCACCCGGCCGACGACCTGATGTCGGCGCTCATCGCGGCCGAGGACGACGGCGATGTCCTGGACGACGACGAATTGGTCGCGCAGGTCGAACTCATCTACTTGGCGGGCTACCACAACACGGTCAACTTCATCGCGAACGGGACGCTGGCGCTGCTGCGCAATCCCGATCAGCTCGCGGCGTTGCGCGCGGAACCCGGCCTGATCGATAACGCGATCGACGAGGTGCTGCGCTACGACGTGCCGACGCAGGCCCTGCGGCGAATCACCGTGCGGCCGTTCCCCGCCGGTGATGTCGTCATCCCGGCCGGCGCGTTCGTGCTGACCAGCCTCGGCTCGGCGAACCGGGACGAACAGTTCTGGGGACCGGATGCCGACCGGCTGCGCCTGGATCGCGAGAACGCGCGAGCGCACCTGTCGTTCGGCGCCGGTTCCCGGTTCTGCCTGGGTTCGGCACTGGCCCGGATGGAGGGGCGGCTGGCGATCGGCGGCTTGGTGCAGCGGTTCGGCAAGCTCCGGCTGGACGGCGACGTCCGCTGGAACGGCCGGGTGAACCTGCGCGGGCCGGAGACGCTGCCGATCTCCGTCTGACCCGCACCGTTGCGAGGGGATGCGATGACTGACACTCCGGATACCGAACTGGTCGAGGCTCTGCGGGCGTCGATGCGCCGCGTCGAGCGCCTGCGCCGGGAGAACCGCGAGCTGCGGCTGGGCCGCGCGCCCGAGCCGCTGGCCGTGGTGGGCATGGCGTGCCGATATCCGGGCGGCGTCGCGTCGCCGGACGACTTGTGGCGGCTGCTGGCCGAGGGCCGGGACGTGGTGGGGGAGTTCCCGGCCGACCGCGGCTGGGATGTGGCCGGTCTCTTCGACCCGCGGCCGGGCACGGAGGGCAGGTCGTACACCCGGTCGGGCGGTTTCCTCGACGGTGCCGCCGAATTCGACGCGGCGTTCTTCGGTATCAGCCCGCGCGAGGCGGTCGGCATGGACCCGCGCCAGCGGCTGTTGCTCGAGGTGGCCTGGGAGGCACTGGAATCCGCGGGGTTCGATCCGGAAGGGTTGCGCGGCAGCGATACCGGGGTGTTCGTGGGTGTGGCGTCGCCGCAGGAGTACGCGGCGCCGGGTCACGGCATTCCCGCGACCGCCGCCAGTGTGGTGTCGGGTCGGGTGTCGTATGTGCTGGGTTTGGAAGGTCCTGCGGTGACGGTGGATACGGCGTGTTCGTCGTCGTTGGTGGCGTTGCATCAGGCGGGGTTGTCGTTGCGGGCGGGGGACTGCTCGCTGGCGCTGGTGGGCGGGGTCACCGTGATGGCGTCGCCGGAGGTGTTCGTCGAATTCTCACTGCAAGGCGGGCTGTCGCCGGACGGCCGCTGCAAGTCCTTCGCGGCGGCCGCCGACGGGACTGGTTGGTCCGAGGGGGTGGGTGTGGTTGTAGTGGAGCGTGTTTCGGACGCGCTGCGCCACGGTCACGAGATTCTGGGGGTGATCAAAGGGTCGGCGGTGAATCAGGATGGCGCGTCGAACGGTTTGACCGCGCCGAACGGTCCGTCGCAGCAGCGGGTTATTCGTGCGGCGCTGGCGAGTGCGGGTTTATCGGTGAGCGATGTCGATGCCGTCGAAGCGCACGGCACGGGAACGACTCTCGGCGACCCGATCGAGGCGCAGGCGATCCTCGCGACCTACGGGCAGGACCGTCCCGGTGACCGCCCGCTGTGGCTGGGCTCGATCAAATCCAATCTTGGGCACACCCAGGCGGCGGCGGGTGTGGCCGGAGTGATCAAGATGATTCTGGCGCTGCGTCACCGCACGCTGCCCGCCACCTTGCACGTCGACCGCCCCACTCCGCACGTGGACTGGGCGGCCGGGAATGTCGAGCTGCTGACCGAGCCGCGACCGTGGCCGAGTGCGGATCGTCCACGGCGCGCGGGTGTGTCGTCGTTCGGCATTTCCGGCACCAACGCGCATGTGATCGTGGAGGAGGCGCCGGAGCAGGCCGTGCCCGAGGTTGATCGTGCCGGTCTGCCGGTGATTCCGTGGGTGCTCTCGGCGCGCTCGCGGTCCGCGCTGGTCGCGCAGGCTGCCGGGCTTCGTGAATTCCTCGCCGCGCGAACGGAATCGGGCTCGGTCGACATCGGATGGTCGCTGAGTAATCGTTCGCGGTTCGAGCACCGCGCGGTGGTGCTCGGCGGCGATCGGGACGAGTTACTGAGGGGTCTCGGCGAGATTGCCGAAGGGCGGGCAGTGCTCCGCGGGCCCGCGGTGTCGGGTGGTGTGGTGTTGGTTTTTCCTGGTCAGGGTTCGCAGTGGGTGGGTATGGGTCGGGTGTTGTTGGGGGAGTCGGTGGTGTTTGCGGAGCGTTTCGGTGAGTGTGAGGTGGCGTTGTCGGGGTGGGTGGGTTGGTCGTTGGGTGAGGTGTTGGGGGATGGGGGTTTGTTGGGTCGGGTGGATGTGGTGCAGCCGGTGTTGTGGGCGGTGATGGTGTCGTTGGCGGCGGTGTGGGAGTCGTTGGGTGTGGTGGTGTCGGGGGTGGTGGGTCATTCGCAGGGTGAGGTGGCGGCGGCGTGTGTGGCGGGGGTGTTGTCGTTGGAGGAGGGGGCGCGGATCGTCGCGGCGCGGTCGGGCCTCTTGGTGGGTGTGGATGGCGGGGGGATGGTCGCGGTGGGTGCGTCGGAGGGTGCGGTGAGTGGTTGGCTGCGCGGTGGATTGGGTGTCGCCGCGGTGAATGGCCCGGAGTCGGTGGTGGTTTCGGGTCCGCAGGACGAGCTGGACGTATTCGTCGAGACGTGTGCGGGTTCGGGGGTCTCGGTGCGGCGGTTGCCGGTGGGTTACGCGAGTCATTCGGCGGCGGTGGAGGGGATACGGGCGGAACTCGTTGCGGCACTGGCCGATATCCGGCCCCGGGCGGGCCACGTGGACTTCTATTCGTCGGTCACCGGTGAGCGGATCGACGGCACCCTGTTGGACGCCGACTACTGGTTCCGCAATCTACGGTCGACCGTGCGCTTCGAGGACGCCACTCGCGCGGTACTGGGCCAGGGGTGCACGACGTTCGTGGAGGTCAGTCCGCATCCGGTACTGCTCGCGGCGGTGCAGGAGACATTCGACTCGATCACCGATGAGGCGGTGCGTGATCGTGGCCTGGTGACCGTGCCTTCATTGCGGCGCGACGACGGCAGCTGGCGACAGTTGCTCGGCAATGCGGCAACGGCCTGGTCGAGCGGTGTGCCGGTGGATTGGCGGACGCTGTTCGAAGGGGTGGGGGCACGTCGTGTGCCATTGCCCACCTACGCATTTCAGCATGAGCGGTACTGGCTCGACGCCGCCGCGGGGGCACCCGGGCTCGGTGCGGCCGGGATTCGCGCGGCCGACCATCCGATGCTGGCGGCGGCCGTTCACGTCCCGGAGACCGGCGGGATCCGGCTCACCGGTCGACTGTCGGCGACGAATCCGCCCTGGGCGGCCGATCACGTGGTGTTCGGTCGGACGCTGTTGCCGGGAACGGCGTTGGTGGAGTTGGCGATCCGGGCCGGTGACGAAATCGGCTTCCCGGTCGTGGACGAACTCACCCTCACCGCGCCGCTGCTGCTCGATGCGGGTGCGGTCGACGTGCACGTCGCCGTCGGCGCGGAGGAGACCCCCGGCTATCGTCCGGTGCGCGTCTACTCCCGTGTGGCCGTGGCCGATTCCGGTGTCTGGCAGTTGCATGCCGAGGGTCGGCTGGCACAGCATCTCACGGTCTCCGCGTCGCAGCGCGAGCTGGGCTGGCCGCCCCGAGCCGACCTCGTGCCGCTCGACAATCCATACGACTCGCTGCGCGAACGCGGATACGACTACGGCCCGCACTTCGCCGGACTGCGACGGGTATGGCGGCGCGACGACCATCGCTACGCGGAAGCGGAACTGCCGGAGGGACTGGACAGCACCGGATACGGCATCCACCCCGCCCTGCTCGACGCGGCCCTGCACGCGGTGCTGGTGACCGAGGCTGCGGACCGGGCGCCGCTGCCGTACCGGTGGTCGAACGCGGTCCTGCACGCCACGGGGGCCACCCGGGTCCGCGCGGTGATCATCGGCGCGGGCGACAGCTACGATGTCCGGCTCACCGACCCGGCCGGGCAGCCGGTATTCAGTGGAACACTCGAAACCCGCGCCATGACAGCCGAACAACTCCGGACCGGCGACGCCGATGCGCTACCGCTCTACGAACTCGGCTGGATACCACTGGAATTGCCCGACACCGGTCCCGCGACGATCGCGGAGTGGGGATCGGACGACCAACAAGCCGCCGACATAATCCTCCTGCGATGCACGCCGTCGGGCACCGACCCGGCCGAAAAGGCCCGGACCGCAACCACAACCATGCTGGCGGCCCTGCAAAGCTGGCTCGGCGACCCACGCTTCGCCCGATCCCGCCTCCTGATAACCACCACCAACGCAGTAGATGTCACCGGCACCGACCCCGTCGACCCCGCCGCCGCCGCGGTCTGGGGCCTGGTACACGCGGCCCAGTCCGAACACCCACACCGCATCGTCCTACTCGACAGCCCCACCACCCCCACCCAACTGACCGCCATCGCCGCAGCCACCGAACCCGAGATAGCAATCCGCCAATCCCACCTTTGGGTCCCCCGCCTCCGCCCCATCCCCGTCCCACCCCCCACCGCGGCTCCCACACCCACCCTCGCCCCCGCTCCCACGTCCGCCCTCGTGCCCCCACCGCCATCCGCGCTTGCCCTCGCGTCTGCGCCTAAGCCCACGTCCGCGTCCGCGTCCGCGCCGACGTCCTCGCCTGCGCCTGCGTCCG
Organism: Nocardia sp. N2S4-5; assembly: GCF_044628355.1. Taxonomy (NCBI): domain Bacteria; kingdom Bacillati; phylum Actinomycetota; class Actinomycetes; order Mycobacteriales; family Nocardiaceae; genus Nocardia; species Nocardia sp. N2S4-5. Next base: position 761,059 of record NZ_JBIUPM010000001.1, read on the forward strand.
CTTCGGTGCCTACTCCCGTGTCCGAGGCCGCTTCCGTCTCGGAGCGCGGCTCTGACTCGGCACCTGCAGGTGCGCCCCCTTCTGGTCCCGCGCCTGCTTCCACATCCGCGTCGGTGTCTGATGCCATGGCAGCGCCTGCGGCTGCGGCCGCGTCCGGCTCGGACCTGGAGTCCATGTCCGCGTCCTCGGCTGCGCCTACTTCCGCGCGGGCGTCCGGTTCGGCTGCCGTTGCCGGGTTTGGTGGGACGGTGTTGATTACCGGGGGGACCGGGGGGTTGGGGGCCTCTGTTGCACGGCATTTGGTTCGGCGTTATGGGGTGGGGCGGCTGGTGTTGTTGAGCCGGCGTGGGGTGGGGGCGGCTGGTGCGCGTGAGTTGGTGGAGGAGTTGGCTGGGGTGGGGGCCGTGGTGGAGGTTGTCGAGTGTGATGTGACGGATCGGGGCGCGTTGGCGCGGGTGGTGGAGCCGTTGCGGTTGTCGGCGGTGGTGCATCTGGCCGGTGTGCTCGATGACGGGGTGGTGCAGGCGCTTACAGCGGAGCGGCTTGCGGATGTGTTGGCGCCCAAGGTGAATGGGGCCTGGCATCTGCACGAATTGACTGCGGACAAGGAGTTGTCGGCGTTCGTCGTGTTTTCTTCGACGGCGGGTGTGCTGGGGGGCGCGGGGCAGGCCAATTATGCGGCTGCCAATAGATTTCTCGACGGGCTGATCGCGCACCGGCGCCGCCTCGGGCTGGCGGGCGTGGCCGTGGCGTGGGGGTTGTGGGACGAGACGACCGCGATGACCGCGCACCTGACGGGTGTCGAGGCCGGGGGCTCGGGTATCGGGCGACTGTCGACCGGGCAGGCGCTGCGGCTGCTGGACGACGCCTTGGCCGTGGACGCACCGCTGGCTGTGGCGGCGCGGCTGGACACCGTTGCCCTGCGCGCGCGGGCCGCGGAAGGCACACTGCCGCCGGTGTTCTCGGCGCTCGTGCCGAGCCGCCGGACAGCCGTGGTCGGTCCGCCCGCCGAAAGTCTGCGTGATCGGCTGCGGGATCTCGACGCGGAGCAGCGATTCGAGACGGTGCTCGGTATCTGCCGGAGTCAGGCCGCCGCGGTGCTGGGGCACAGTGGTCCCGCCGCGATCAATGCGAGCCACGCCTTCCGGGATCTCGGGTTCGACTCCCTCGCGGCGGTGCGCTTCCGCAACGGACTCGGCGCGGCAACGGGTTTGACGCTGCCCTCGACCGTGGTCTTCGACCACCCGACGCCACGCGCCCTCACCCGGTTTCTGCTCACCGAACTCACCGGCGACGACTCGTCCGCGCCCCGGCCGGCCCCCGTCACTGCCGGAACGGACGAACCCTTGGCGGTGGTGGGCATGGGATGCCGGTTCCCCGGCGGCGTCGCGTCGCCGGACGACCTGTGGCACATGGTGGCCGAGGGCCGCGACGTGGTAACCGACTTCCCGGCCGACCGGGGATGGGATATCGAGCGGCTGTACGACCCGCAACCCGGCGTGGCCGGCAAGTCGTCGACCCGATCGGGCGGATTCCTCGATGGCGCCGCGGAATTCGACGCGGCATTCTTCGGCATCGGCCCGCGTGAAGCCGCGGAGACCGACCCGCAGCAGCGGCTGCTGCTCGAGGTCGTGTGGGAGGCGCTGGAAGCCGCGGGTATCGACCCGAAGTCGTTGCACGGCAGCGACACCGGCGTGTTCACCGGCCTGATGTATCACGACTACCCGGCCAGCGACGGCAAAGGATCCATCGCCTCGGGTCGGGTGTCGTATGTGCTGGGTTTGGAAGGTCCTGCGGTGACGGTGGATACGGCGTGTTCGTCGTCGTTGGTGGCGTTGCATCAGGCGGGGTTGTCGTTGCGGGCGGGGGAGTGCTCGCTGGCGCTGGTGGGCGGGGTGACGGTGATGGCGTCGCCCGCCGTGTTCGTGGAGTTCTCCGCACAGCGCGGATTGTCGGGGGACGGCCGCTGCAAATCGTTCGCGGCGGCCGCCGACGGAACCGGCTGGGCGGAGGGCGTGGGTGTCGTTGTGGTGGAGCGTCTGTCGGACGCGATACGCAACGGCCACGAAATCTTGGCGGTGGTCAAAGGGTCGGCGGTGAATCAGGACGGCGCGTCGAACGGTTTGACCGCGCCGAACGGTCCTTCGCAGCAGCGCGTCATCCGCGCGGCCCTGGCGAGCGCGAATTTGTCGGTGAGCGATGTCGATGCCGTCGACGCCCACGGCACCGGAACAACTCTCGGCGATCCCATCGAAGCGCAAGCGCTCGTGGCGACCTACGGGCAGCGTGCCGCGGACGGCGAGCCGCTGTGGCTCGGTTCGGTGAAGTCGAACATGGGCCATGCCCAGGCGGCGGCGGGTGTGGCAGGTGTGATCAAGATGGTCCAGGCCATGCGGCATGGCGTTCTGCCGAAGACCCTGCATGTGGATGAGCCGTCGCCGCATGTGGATTGGTCCGCGGGGCATGTCGAACTGCTGACCGAGCAGCGGCCGTGGCCGGATCTGGGTCGTCCGCGGCGGGCGGCGGTGTCGTCGTTCGGCATCTCGGGGACCAACGCCCACGTCATCCTCGAACAGCCCCCGCAACCGGAACCGGTCGAAAGCCCTGCGCGAGAACAGATGCCGGTGATCCCGTGGCTCGTCTCCGCCCGAACCCGCCCCGCACTCGCGGCGCACACCGCCCAGCTGAGCGAATTCGTCACCGCGCGCCCGGAATTGGCCGCCGCGGACATCGGAGCATCGCTGACCTACCGCTCCGCACTCGAATACCGCACGGCCGTAGTCGGCCGCGACCGCGACGAACTGCTCGCCGCGTGGGCGCAGGCGGCCGCGACACCTGCGGCGGTGTCGGGTGGTGTGGTGTTGGTTTTTCCTGGTCAGGGTTCGCAGTGGGTGGGTATGGGTCGGGTGTTGTTGGGGGAGTCGGTGGTGTTTGCGGAGCGTTTCGGTGAGTGTGAGGTGGCGTTGTCGGGGTGGGTGGGTTGGTCGTTGGGTGAGGTGTTGGGGGATGGGGGTTTGTTGGGTCGGGTGGATGTGGTGCAGCCGGTGTTGTGGGCGGTGATGGTGTCGTTGGCGGCGGTGTGGGAGTCGTTGGGTGTGGTGGTGTCGGGGGTGGTGGGTCATTCGCAGGGTGAGGTGGCGGCGGCGTGTGTGGCGGGGGTGTTGTCGTTGGAGGAGGGGGCGCGGATCGTCGCGGCGCGGTCGAAGTTGCTGGTGAACCTCACCGGCAGCGGGGGCATGGTCGCTGTCGGTGCGTCGGAGGGTGCGGCGGCGGCTCGGCTGGGGACCGGACTGAGCGTGGCCGCGGTGAACGGCCCGGAGTCGGTGGTGGTTTCGGGTCCCGTGAACGAGCTGGACGCGTTCGTCGACAGCTGCGTCCGCGACGGAGTGCAGGTGCGTCGGTTGCCGGTGGACTACGCCAGCCACTCGACCGAAATGGAACAGATCCGAGCCGAACTCGTTGCGGCACTGGAGGACATCAGGCCCCGCCCCGGCCACGTCCCGTTCTTCTCCTCGGTGACGGGCGGGGTGCTCGCGGGCACCGAGCTGGACGCGGAATACTGGTACCGGAACCTGCGCTCCACCGTGCGCTTCGAGGACGCCACCCGCGCCCTGCTCGCCCACGGTCGTTCGGTGTTCATCGAAGCCAGCCCACACCCGGTGCTGCTCGCGGCGATACACGACACGTTCGACTCCGTCACCGACGAGACGGTGCGTGACCGCGGCCTGGCGACCGTGCCATCGCTGCGCCGCGACGACGGCAGCTGGCAGCAGATCCTCACCAACGCCGCCCACGCCTGGACGCGAGGTGTGCCCGTCGCCTGGCAGCGGCTGTTCGACGACGCGGGCGCACGGCGAATTCCACTGCCCACCTACCCATTTCAACATCAGCGGTTCTGGTCCGATACCCGGGCCACCGCCGACCTCACGACGGCGGGCCTGGAAACCACCGGGCACCCGTTGCTGTCCGCCGTGATCCCCGCGCCCGAGGGCGACGGGGTCCGGCTCACCGGACGCCTGTCACCGACCGTCGCCTGGTTCGCCGACCATGTCGTGCACGGCCGGACCCTGCTGCCCGGCGCGGCCTTCGTGGATCTGGCGGTCCGCGCCGGGGACGAGACCGGCACGCCCGTCGTCGACGAGCTGAGCCTGCTCGTGCCGCTGCCACTGGACCGGGGCGCGATGCAGCTGCACGTGGTCGTCGGCGGTGAGCACCCGGACGGCCGGCGGCCGGTGCGCGTCTACGCGCGACCGGATGCCGCGGAACCCACGCCCTGGCAGCTACACGCCGAAGGGCTGCTCACCGGGGACACCGCCGACACGCACCCCGGACACGAACCCTGGCCGCCGCACGCCGAACCCGTCCACCGCGACGACCCGTACGGCATCCTGAGCGCCCGCGGCTATCACTACGGACCGAGTTTCCAAGGGTTGCAGCAGGTCTGGCGGGACGGCAACCACACCTACGCCGAGATCGCGCTGCCGGAGGGCGTCGAACCCGGCGGATACGGCATCCATCCGGCATTGCTCGACGCCGTGCTGCACGCCGTGCTGCCCGAGGCCACCGAGAACGGCGTGACGCCGCTGCCGTACCTGTGGTCGGGTGCGGTCCTGCACGCCACCGGCGCCACCCGTGTCCGGGCGACCATCGTCACCACCGCCGGCGACACCTACAGCGTCCGGCTTGCCGACCCGGCCGGGCAGCCCGTCTTCACCGCCACCCTGCGCACCCGGCCGCTGTCCGCGGAGCAACTCCAAGCCGGGGACACCGCGCGGCCACTGCACGAAGTCTCGTGGAAAGAGCTGGGCGACACGGCTGCTCAGCGTTTCGACGGAGATATCCGAGTAATCGACCTCGCGGACTTCGCCGATGCGATCACCGACGACCCGATCCCCGACATACTCGTGGTCCGCTGCCCGAGCGCCGGCGACATCGACGGTAACGACCTGATCCGCGAGGTGCACACCCTCACCCACCGGGTACTCGACATGCTGCGCGGCTGGCTCGCCGACGACCGCTGCCTGCACAGCCGCTTGGTCGTCGAGACCTGCGGCGCGGTGGCCACGCCCGGCGCACCGGCCGAGGACCTGGCCGCCGCGGCCGTCTGGGGGCTGGTGAGTTCGGCACAGGCCGAATACAGCGACCGCATAGTGCTCGCGGACACCGACGCGCGGACCGATCCGGCCACTTACCTCACCACCGCCGAGGACCGCCTCGCCGTCCGCGGCGGACGTGTCTACGTCCCACGGATCGGCGAAATCGAGCCCGACCCCACCGCCGAAGCGGTCACCGACCCCTTTGCCGTACAACTGGATTCGGGCACCGTGGTGATCACGGGAGGCACCGGCGGCCTGGGCGCGGTGCTGGCCCGGCATCTGGTACGTGAGCACGGCGTCCGGTCGCTGCTGCTGCTCGGCCGCCGCGGCGCGGACGCCCCCGGCGCCGCCGACTTGGCGGCCGACCTGACCGCGGCGGGAGCGCGGGTCCAGCTCGTGGCGGCGGATGTCGCGGACCGGGAGGCCGTGCGCGCCGCGCTCGCGGCGGCGCCCCCGGACGCGCCCGTGGTCGGCGTCGTCCACGCCGCCGGCGTGCTCGCCGACGCCGTCCTGCCCGACCAGACCGCGCATCGGGTCGACGCCGTCTTCACGCCCAAGGTGGACGGCGCCTGGCATCTGCACGAACTCACCGCGGGCACCGACCTGGCCGCCTTCGTCCTGTTCTCCTCGGTCGCCGGGACCCTCGGCGCGGCCGGGCAAGCCAATTACGCTGCCGCGAACAGCTTCCTGGACGCGCTGGCCTCCTACCGCCGCGCCCGCGGCGCCGTCGCCACATCGATCGCGTGGGGCCTGTGGGACGACAGCACCGGAATGACAGGTCATCTCGCCGGAACCGATCTGCATCGGCTGCAGCGCGCCGGAGTCGCCGCCATGACGCGGGACCACGCGCTCGCCCTGTTCGACCGCGCGCTGAGCACCGAGACCAGCGCGGTGATCGCCGGACGATGGGATCTCCCGGAACTGCGCTCGCGCGCCGCCGCCGGTACGCTGCCGTCGATCTTCGCCGATCTCGTGCCCGCACAGCGGGCCACCGCCACGCGCGTCCCGGCGCCGGGCGCGCTGTCACAGGAACTCGCGGGGCTCGGCGAGACACAGCGGTACGAGCATGTGCTGGACCTCGTGCGCTCCCGGGCGGCCGCGGTACTCGGCCATACCGACGCCCAGCAGATCGAGTCCGGACACGCCTTCAAGGACATCGGTTTCGACTCGCTCGACGCCGTCGCCTTCCGCGACCAGATCGGCGCGGCGACCGGCGTCAGGGTGCCCGCGAGCGCCGTCTTCGACTACCCGACCCCCCGCCTGCTGACCCGCTACCTGGTCGGCGAACTGACGGGCAGCGGCCTGCCGCAGCAGGTGCACAGAGCCGCGGTCGCGAGCGCGGAACCGCTGGCCGTCGTGGGGATGGCGTGCCGATATCCCGGCGCGGCGTCGCCGGACGAGCTGTGGGACATCGTGCTCGGCGGGCGGGACGTGATGGGCGAGTTCCCGGACAACCGGGGTTGGGACCTCGGACGGTTGTACGACCCGGAACCCGGTGTGGCCGGGAAGACCTACGTGCGCGAAGGCGGATTCCTCCAGGACGCCGGGAGTTTCGACGCCGGGTTCTTCGGCATCACGCCGCGCGAGGCGCTCGGGATGGACCCGCAGCAGCGGCTGCTGCTCGAGGTCGCCTGGGAGGCGCTCGAGCACGCCGGAATCGACCCGAAATCGTTGCAGGGCAGCGCGACCGGTGTCTTCGCGGGCGTGGCCTCACCGCAGGGGTACGGCGCCACCGGATACGGCATTCCCGCGATCGCGGCCAGCGTCGCGTCGGGTCGGGTGTCGTATGTGCTGGGTTTGGAAGGTCCTGCGGTGACAGTGGATACGGCGTGTTCGTCGTCGTTGGTGGCGTTGCATCAGGCGGGGTTGTCGTTGCGGGCGGGGGAGTGTTCGCTGGCGCTGGTGGGCGGGGTGACGGTGATGGCGTCGCCCGCCGTGTTCCTGGAGTTCTCGTTGCAGGGCGGTTTGTCGGGGGACGGCCGCTGCAAGTCGTTCGCGGCGGCCGCCGACGGGACGGGCTGGGCCGAGGGCGTGGGAATGCTTGTGGTGGAGCGCCTTTCGGATGCCGTGCGCCACGGTCACGAGGTGCTGGCGGTGGTCAAGGGGTCGGCGGTGAATCAGGATGGCGCGTCGAACGGTTTGACCGCGCCGAACGGTCCGTCGCAGCAGCGGGTCATTCGTGCCGCGCTCGCGAACGCCGAGCTTACGGTGGGCGATGTCGATGCCCTGGAAGCCCACGGTACGGGCACCACTCTCGGCGATCCCATCGAGGCGCAGGCGGTGCTGGCGACCTACGGGCAGCGTGCCGCGGATGGTGAGCCGTTGTGGCTGGGTTCGGTGAAGTCGAACATGGGTCACGCGCAGGCGGCGGCGGGTGTGGCGGGGGTGATCAAGATGATTCAGGCGATGCGGCACGGGGTGTTGCCGAAGACCCTACATGTGGATGAGCCGTCGCCGCATGTGGATTGGTCCGCGGGGCATGTCGAACTGCTGACCGAGCAGCGGCGGTGGCCGGATCTGGGTCGTCCGCGGCGGGCGGCGGTGTCGTCGTTCGGTATCTCGGGGACCAACGCCCACGTCGTGCTCGAGCAGGCGCCGGTCGCCGTGCCGGACCCGACACCGGAACGTACAGTGCCGCTGATCATTCCGTGGGTGGTATCGGCGCGATCCCGGACGGCCTTGTCGGCGCAGCTGGCACGGTTGCGTGAATTCGTCACGGAGCGGCCCGAATTGGAAGCCGTCGAGGTGGGTGCGGCGCTGACACGCCGGACAGTGTTCGAGCACCGGGCGGTGGTGACCGGGACCGGCCGTGCGGAACTGCTGGCCGCGGCGGCCGAAGTGACACCTGCGGAACAGGTTCCGGGCCGGACGGTGTTCGTATTCCCCGGACAGGGATCGCAGTGGCCGGGTATGGGCCGCGAGCTGTACGAGGCGTATCCGGTGTTCGCCGCAGCATGGGACGCCGTCGAGGAGCATCTCGGCCTGCCGCTGCGCGCGATCGTGTGGGGCGAGGACGCCGACCTGCTGGCGCAGACCGAAAATGCCCAGGCGGGCTTGTTCGCCGTCGAGGTCGCCCTTTTCCGGCTACTGGAATCGTGGGGCGCGACACCCGATGCGGTCGTGGGCCATTCGGTGGGTGAGATCGTCGCCGCGCACGTCGCGGGCGTGCTGTCACTCGCCGACGCGGTGCGCGTGGTCGCCGAACGCGGCCGATTGATGCAGTCGCTGCCCGGCGGCGGCGCGATGATCGCCGTGCGGGCGAGCGAGGACACGGTGCGCCCGCGGCTACTCGACGGCGCGGAGATCGCCGCGGTCAACGGCCCGCGGTCGGTCGTGCTCTCCGGGGACGTGGCGGCCGTCGAACAGGTGGCGGCGCCCCTGGCGGCCGAAGGCTGCCGCACCAAGCGGCTCACCGTATCCCACGCATTCCACTCGGCATCGATGGAACCGATCCTGTCCGACTTCGCCGCGGCCATCGCGGACATCTCGCCCCGTGCGCCACGGCTGCCGGTGAGCGCCGGCCTCAGCGGCGAACTCGGCGCGGACGAATACGGCAGCGCCACATACTGGGTGCGGCACGTGCGTGAAGCGGTGCGATTCGGTGACGGGATCGCGACGCTGCGCGAACACGGCGCCCGGCGGTTCGTGGAGGTCGGGCCCGACAGCGGGCTGACGGCCACCATCGCCGACATCATCGACGACGCGGCGGTGATCGCGACACTGCCTACACCCGGCGGCGAACCGGTCGCGGTCGTCGCGGCCCTGGGACGACTGTTCGAGGCCGGGCACGACGTCGAGTGGTCGCGGTTCTTCGAGGGAACCGGCGCACGCCGAATCACCCTGCCCACCTACGCCTTCCAGCGCGAGAACTATTGGCTCACGGCGGCGCCCGGGGGCGACGCCACCGAGTTCGGGCTGCGCCCGATCGACCACCCACTGCTCGCCGGTGTGGTCGACAATCCCGACACCGCGGCGGTGACGCTGGCCGGGCAGCTGTCGCCGCGCACCCATCCATGGCTGGCCGACCACGCGATCCTCGGCACCACCCTGCTGCCCGGCACCGCCTTCGTCGAACTCGCGCTCCGCGCCGGGCACACGGTCGGCCTGACGGTGCTGCGGGAGCTGACCCTGGCCGCGCCGCTGCCGCTCGATCGGCACGGCGCGCAGCTCCGGGTGCTCCTCGGCGCTCCCGACGGCGACGGGCGGCGGTCCGTGGCCGTATATTCGCGCACCGACGACGTCGCGTGGATCCAGCACGCCGAAGGTATTCTCGCCGCAGCGGATTCGACCAATTCCGGTGACACGGTGCCGGACGGCCCGCCCGACCCGGCGCAGCGTTTGGACCCGCCGGGGCTGTACACCATGCTGGCCGACCGCGGCTACGACTACGGTCCGGCCTTCCACGGACTGCGCGGCGCCTGGCGTGCGGACGGCGAAGTGTACGTCGAGGCGGCGCTGCCCGAAACAGTCGACGCGCAGGGCTATCTCCTGCATCCGGCGCTGCTCGACGCGGTGCTGCACGCCGTTCTGCTCGCCGCCGACGACACCGGAGACACCCTGCTGCTGCCCTTCTCCTGGAGCGGCGTGCGCCTGACCGGTCCGGGCGCCACCCGCGTGCGAGCGCGGATCTCGCCGACCGGCCCGGACACCGTGACGGTCAAGGTCGCCGACGAATCCGGCCGTCCTGTGCTCACCGTCGAAAACCTGCGCTCCCGGCCGGTTTCCGCCGCGCAGCTGGTTTCCGGCGCGGCCGCACATCTGCACGGCCTCCACTGGATCGAGCAGGCCGCACCCGCCGCCGACCCCGGCACCGTCGCGGTGACCGACCCGCCCGGTCTCGCCGCGATGTCCGGGCGCAATGGCGACGGGCCGGACGCGGTCGTCGTGGAATGCGGTGCGGCCGAATCGGATTCCGCTGCCACCGTGCCCGCGGCCGCACGCGAGGTGCTGCATCTCGTGCAGCCCTGGCTCGGCGACCCGCACAACGAGCGGACGCGGCTGATCATTGCGACCCGCGCGGCCGTCGATCTCGGGACGGGCGCACCGGACCCGGCGGCCGCAGCGATCTGGGGGCTCGTCGCCGCGGCACAATCCGAACACCCGGGCCGTATCGCCCTGGTCGACCTGGCGGCGGGCGGCGATCTCGACGCCGCCACGATCGCGCGATGCCCGGAGCCGCAATCGGCGGTTCGTGGCGACAGCGTGTTCGTGCCACGCCTGGAACGGATACCGGACGGCAACGGCCCGCGTCCCGAATTCGGTTCCGGGACAGTGATAGTCACCGGCGGCACCGGTGGGCTCGGTGCGTTGCTGGCACGCCATCTGGTGACCGAGTACGGGGTACGGTCGCTGCTGCTGATCAGCCGCCGGGGCGCGGCCGCGCCGGGCGCCACCGAACTGGCCGGCGACCTGACCGCCACCGGCGCCCGGGTGCGGATCGCCGCCGCCGATGTCGCCGACCGGGAGGCGCTGCGTCGCGCGCTGGCCGACGTGCCGGACGACGCGCCGCCGACCGGAGTGGTGCACGCCGCCGGTGTCCTCGACGACGCGGTGCTGGCCACCCAATCTGCGGACGGCATCGACCGGGTATTCGCACCGAAGGTGGACGGCGCCCGGCACCTGGACGAACTCACCGGCGGCGCCGAGCTCGCCGCCTTCGTGCTGTTCTCCTCGGTCGCCGGCGTACTGGGCACCGCCGGACAGGCCAACTACGCCGCCGCCAACCGCGCCATGGACGCGCTGGCCGCCCGGCGGCGATCCCGGGGGTTGCCCGCCACCTCGATCGCATGGGGCCTGTGGGACGAAAACACCGGAATGACAGGGAATCTCGCGGCAGCCGACCGCGAACGGGTGCGTCGGGCGGGTGTGGCCCCGATGTCGAGCGAGTACGCGCTGCGACTGTTCGACGACGCCGTGCGCACCGACCGCAGCGTCGTCGTCGCCGCGCGCTGGGACCTGCCGGGCTTGCGAGCCCGAGCCAGCGCGGGCATGCTGCCGCCCTTGTTCGGCGGACTCGTGCCCACGCCGACCGACGCGGGCGCCGGGACACCGATCGCGCACCTGCGGGAAAGGCTGCGCGGCGCGGCGCCCGCGCAACGGCCGGACCTGGTGCTCGACGCCGTCCGCGCACACACTGCCGCCGTTTTGGGCCGCGCCGAGGCCGACGGCATCGACCCGGACCGGGCCTTCACCGATCTCGGCTTCGATTCCCTGGGCGCGGTCGAATTCCGCAACCGGTTGAGCGCCGCGACCGGGCTGCGGCTGCCCGCGGGGCTGGTATTCGACCGGCCGACGCCGCTGGCGCTGAGCGACTACCTGCACGAGATCCTCGCCCGCGAACTGGCGGAAACCACAGCGGCGCCGACGGATTCGCTCGACGGCCTGCTGGATCGGCTCGACGCCGCGCTGTCGCGGACCATCGATCCCGGCCGTTCCGCCGATCGCGCGCGGGTACTGCACCGACTGCACACCCTGGCCGCGAAATGGGAGAACGGCGAACGGCCCGGCACCGACGACGACATCGAAGCCGCGACCGGCGACGAGCTTCTCGCGATCATCGATCGCGAACTCTGAGCGTCGTAAGGAGAGAGGATCCGACGTGACGACCGACAACGATAAATACGTCCGCTACCTGAAACGCACCGCGGTCGAATTGCGCCAGCTGCGCGAGCGCAATAGGGAACTCGAGAGTGCTTGGTGTGAGCCGTTGGCGGTGGTGGGTGTGGGTTGTCGTTTTCCGGGTGGTGTGGTGTCGGGTGAGGGTTTGTGGGGTGTGGTGTCGGGTGGCCGGGATGTGGTGGGTGGTTTTCCGGTGGATCGGGGGTGGGGTGTGGTGGGTGGTTCGGGGGTGGGGTGTGGGGGTTTTGTGGAGGGGGTGGGTGGTTTTGATGCGGGGTTTTTTGGTGTGTCGCCGCGGGAGGCGGTGGGGTTGGATCCGCAGCAGCGGTTGGTGTTGGAGGTGGGGTGGGAGGCGTTGGAGGTGGGTGGTTTTGATCCGTGGGGTTTGCGGGGTGGTGGTGTGGGTGTGTTTGCGGGGGTGATGTATCACGATTATGGGTTGGTGGGTCAGGCGGGGTCGTTGGTGTCGGGTCGGTTGGCGTATGTGTTGGGGTTGCGGGGTCCGGCGGTGTCGGTGGATACGGCGTGTTCGTCGTCGTTGGTGGCGTTGCATGAGGCGGGGTTGTCGTTGCGGGTGGGGGAGTGTTCGTTGGCGTTGGTGGTGGGGGTGACGGTGTTGGCGACGCCGGAGGTGTTTGTGGAGTTTTCGCGGTTGGGGGGTTTGGCGTCGGATGGGCGGTGTAAGTCGTTTGGGGCGGGGGCGGATGGTGTGGGTTGGGGTGAGGGTGTGGGTGTTCTTGTGGTGGAGAAGCTTTCGGATGCTGTTCGTAATGATCATGAGGTTTTTGCGGTGGTGCGGGGTTCGGCGGTGAATCAGGATGGTGCGTCGAATGGTGTGACGGCGCCGAACGGACCAGCACAGCAACAGGTAATTCGCGCGGCTCTCGCGAACGCGGGACTTTCCGTCTCGGATATCGATGTCGTGGAAGGCCACGGCACCGGAACCACGCTCGGCGACCCGATCGAAGCCGATGCCATTCTCGCGACATATGGACAGCGGGATTTCTCGGGCGAGCCCTTGTGGCTGGGTTCGGTGAAATCGAATATGGGTCATACACAGGCGGCGGCCGGTGTTGCGGGTGTGATCAAGATGATTCACGCGATGCGGCACGGGATTCTGCCGAAGACGTTGCATGTGGACGAGCCGACGCCGCATGTGGATTGGTCGTCGGGTCATGTGCGCCTGTTGACCGAGCAGCGGCCGTGGCCGGATCTGGGGCGTCCGCGGCGGGCGGCGGTCTCGTCGTTCGGAATTTCGGGCACCAACGCCCACGTCATTCTGGAGGAGCCGCCGCGCCCCGAGCGGCCGCCGCGCCCCGCCCGCCCGTCGATCGTGGCGTGGGCACTGTCGGCCCGCACCCGAAATGCGCTGTCCGAGCAGGCGTCCCGGCTGCGCGCGCACCTGCGCGACAATCCCGGCCTGGACGCCGCCGATGTCGCCGCAGCACTGGCCCGGCGCACGGCGTTCGAGCACCGCGCGGTGATCACCGGCGACAGCACGGCCGAACTGCTCGACGGCCTGACCGATCTCGACGGGCACGCCGCCACCGGCATCGCCGGGAAGACGGCGTTCGTGTTCACCGGCCAGGGCTCGCAGCGCCTCGGGATGGGACGGCAACTCCACGCCGCCCACCCGGTCTTCGCCGAAGCCTGGGACGAGGTCGAGGACGCGCTCGGCCTGCGGGTCCGCGACATCGCGTGGGGTGACCGGGCCGACGACCTCACCCGCACCCTGCACGCCCAGACGGCCTTGTTCGCGCTGCACGTCGCCGGCTTCCGACTGCTCGAATCCTGGCGCGTGCTACCGGATTTCGTGATCGGCCACTCCATCGGAGAGATCGCCGCCGCCCACGCCGCCGGAGTGCTGACCCTGTCCGACGCCGCCACCGTCGTCACGGCCCGCGCCCGGCTCATGCAGTCGCTGCCGTCCGGCGGCGCCATGCTCGCCGTGCACGCCGCCGAGCAGGATGTGGCGCCGCTGCTGGCCGAGGACGTGGAGATCGCCGCGGTCAACGGCCCCGGCGCGACCGTCGTCGCCGGACCGGTCGACGCGGTCGGCAGGCTGGAAAAGCGTGCGGGCACAGCCGGTTACCGCACCAAGACGCTCGCGGTATCGCACGCCTTCCACTCCGCCGCCATGACACCGGTGCTCGACGAACTCCGCACCGCGCTGGCCGGTATCGTCCCCACTCCCGCGCGTATCCCGTTGGCCACCAACCTGACCGGCGAACTCGCGGGCGACGGCTACGGTACCGCCGAATACTGGGTCCGCCACGTGCGCGACACCGTCCGATTCGGCCGCGGTATCGCGACGCTCGCCGACCGGCGGGCCGCCCGCTACCTCGAGATCGGCCCGCACAGCGGGCTGACCGGCCACATCACCGAGACCGCGCCCACCGCCACCACGATCGCCCTGCTGCGACCGGACCGGCCCGAGCCGCGATCGGTACACGAGGCGCTCGGCGCGCTGCACACCTCGGGACACACTGTCGACTGGACCGCTCTCTACCCCCGCAGGCCGCACGGCACGGCGCTGCCGACCTACCCGTTCGAACACCGCACCTACTGGCAGGCCCGGCCGGCGACCGGCGACGCGACCGGACACGGACTGCGCCCCATCGACCACCCGCTGCTGTCGGCCGCACTCGACGAACCGGGCACCACCGAGGTCCGGCTGACCGGGCGGCTCTCGCTGGCAACCCACCCGTGGCTGGCCGACCACGCGATCCTCGGCCGGCCGCTGCTGCCGGGCACCGCCTTCGTGGAAATGGCCCTGCGCGCCGCGGACGAGGTGGGCTGCACCACCATCCGGGAACTGACCCTGCACGCGCCGCTGCCGATCCCGCCCGACGCCGCCGTCCGGCTGCACGTGCTCGTACGCGACACGGCCGCGGGCGAACGGTCGGTGCGGATCGCCTCGTGCCGCGACGACGCGGACGACTGGACGACGCATGCCGAAGGCACCCTGGCCGCGACGAATACGTCTGTCCCGCCGCCGGATTCGACACCATGGCCACCGTCCGGCGCCGCGCCGGTGGACCTCGGCAACGCCTACGACGACCTGGCCGCACTAGGCTACGACTACGGTCCGGCCTTCCGCGGTGTCCGCGCGGCCTGGCGGCACGGGGAGCGCTCCTTCGCCGAAGTGGCGCTGCCCGGCGCGGCGGATACCGACGCGAGCGCCTATGCCGTGCACCCGGCGCTCCTCGACGCGGCCACCCATCCGGCGCTGCTGGAAGGCGGCGACCTGGTGCTGCCCTTCGCATGGACGGGCGTGACCCTGCACGCCTCGCACGCGAGCGAATTGCGAGCCACGGGAATCCGGCAGGGTCCCGGACGGATGTCGCTGCGCGCGGTGGACCCCTCCGGCAACCCGGTGCTGACAGTCGAATCCGTCATCGGACGGCCGTTCACACCGGACCAGCTGAATGCCTCGGGCCAGGTGCGGGGCGCGCTGTTCACGACCGTCTGGCAGCCCGTCCCGGCCGCCGAGGCCAACGGCGACAACCTGCGCGAATGGCCCGCCGCGGGGTCGAGCGGCGACACCGTGGTGGTTCCCGTCGCGCCCGGCGGCACGGAGACGCTGACCGGCGCCCGGCACCGGCTCGCCGATCTGCTCGAGGTAATCCAGCGGTGGTCCGCGGATCCCGATGCCGCCCGCCTGCTCGTGCTGACCCGGGGTGCGGTCGCGCGGCCCGGCGAGGACATCCACGACCTCGCCGTCGCGCCGGTGTGGGGCCTGGTGCGATCGGCTCAGGCCGAACATCCGGGCCGAATCATGCTGGCGGACACCGACGACACCGTGGACCCGGCCCGGCTGGCGGCTACCGGGGAACCGGAGATGGTCGCACGCGATGGTCAGGTGTGGGTGCCGCGGCTGTCCGCGGTACCCGGCACCGATAACGATGACACCCCGGCGGTCCCGATCGAGCGGCTCCGGACGGGCACCGTACTGATCACCGGCGGCACCGGGGTACTGGGCGCGCTCGTCGCCCGTCACCTGGTCGACGCCTACGGTGCGGGCAACGTCGTCCTGCTCGGCCGCCGGGGCGAATCCGCGCCGGGCGCCGAGGAATTGGCCGCCGACCTGACCGGCAAGGGGGCCCGCGCCCGTATCGTCTCCTGCGATGTCGCGGACCGGGACGCGCTCGCCCGGGTACTGGCCGAGATTCCCGACGACCGGCCACTCACCGGAATCGTCCATGCCGCAGGCCTTTTCGACACCGGTGTCGTCGCCGGACTCACCGCCGACCGGCTGGACGCCACGCTGCGCGCGAAAGCCGACGGGGCCTGGCATCTGCACGAACTGACCCGCGACCGCGACCTGTCGCTGTTCGTGCTGTTCTCCTCCGTCGGCGGGCTGATCCTCGCCGGTGGGCAGGCCGCCTACGCGGCGGCGAACGTCTTTCTCGACGCGCTGGCCGCGCACCGCCGTGCGCACGGGCTGGCCGCGATCTCGCTCGCGTGGGGGCCGTGGGCGGACGCCCGCATGGGCACCGAGGTGAGTGAGCAACAGGCCCAGCGCATCCGGCGGCAGGGTGTCGCGCCGCTGCCGACGGCGGCGGGGCTGCGGCTGCTCGACGCGGCGCTGGCGGCCGACGAGGCGGTCGTCGTCCCGATGGCGGTCGACCGAGCCGCGCTGCGGGCGCGTACCGGAGACCTCCCGGCGCAGCTGCGCGGTCTCACGGCGGCCCCGGCCCGCGCGGTCGCCGCCGGGCCCGACCGGGAAGCGGCCTTGCGTGAGCGACTCCGGCCGCTCACTGTCGCGCAACGGCGCCACCACCTGCGGGAGCTGGTGCGTGGAGTCGTCGCGGCGGTGCTGTCCTACCGATCGAGCGCGGAGGTGCCGGTGCTGTCCACCTTCCAGGACTTGGGATTCGACTCGCTCAGCGCCATGGAGTTCCGCGAACGGATCCGGTCCGAGACCGGGCTGCCGCTACCGGTCACCCTCGTCTTCGACCACCCCACACCCGAGGAACTGGCCGATCACCTCGTCACCGAACTCGGCCTCGGGCAGCAGGCGGCGACCGACACCGCGACCGTCGCGGTCCCGCTACCCGTATCCGATTCCGGCACAGCCGAATTCGACAGCATGGACGCCGGAGCGCTGGTCCGCCACGTTCTCGCCGGGCCGCGCCGGACGAGCGGCGGTGAGTGACGGTGCCGACCGAGGAGGAACTGCTCACCGCGCTGCGGATCGCGGTCAAGGAGAACCACGCGCTACAGCGCGAGAACGACGAATTGCGTGCGCGGCCTGCCGAACCGATCGCGGTCGTCGGCATGGCGTGCCGTTTCCCCGGCGGCATCGAGACGCCGGAACAACTGTGGGAGATGGTCGCCGAAGGGCGCGACGTGATCGGTGAGTTCCCTGCCGACCGGGGCTGGGACCCCGGGCTGTTCGATCCCGAACCGGGCCGGGCCGGGCGCACCTCCACGCGATACGGCGGCTTCCTGGCCGAAGTCGCCGAGTTCGACGCGGGCTTCTTCGGCATCGGGCCCCGCGAGGCGCGGGTCATGGATCCACAGCAGCGGCAGGTGCTCGAAGTGTCGTGGGAGGCGCTCGAGCGGTCCGGTCTGGACCCGAAGGCATTGCGCGGCACCGACACCGGAGTGTTCATCGGCTCGTTCTCCTGGGACTACCTGCCGCGCATGAGCGAGGCGCCGGCCGAGATCGCCGACTATCTGCTGACCACCAACGGGGGTTCGGTCCTGCCGGGCCGGGTGTCCTACACGCTCGGCCTGACCGGTCCCGCGATAGCCGTGGATACGGCGTGCTCCTCCTCGCTGGTGGCATTGCACGTCGCCGCGCAGTCGCTGCGCGGCGGGGAATGTTCGCTGGCCCTCGCCGGCGGCGTCACCGTGATGTCGACTCCCGGTATGCTGCTGGGCTTTTCGCGGCAGCACGGCCTGGCGCCGGACGGCCGGTGCAAATCCTTCGGCGCGGGCGCCGACGGCGTGGGCTTGTCGGAAGGCGTCGGCATCCTGGTGCTCGAGCGGCTGCGCGACGCTCACCGCCACGGACACGACGTGCTGGCGGTGCTGCGCGGCTCGGCGGTCAACCAGGACGGCGCGAGCAACGGCTTGACGGCCCCCCACGGGCCCGCGCAGCAGCGCGTGATCCGCGCGGCGCTGGCCGCGGCCCGGTTGACCGCGGCGGATATCGACGTCGTCGAGGCGCACGGCACCGGGACCACGCTCGGTGACCCGATCGAAGCGCAGGCGGTCCTGGCGACCTACGGGCGGGACCGCGCGGCGGACCGGCCGGTGTGGCTGGGGTCGATCAAGTCGAACATGGGACACACCCAAGCCGCCGCGGGCGTAGCGGGCGTGATCAAGATGATTCAGGCCATGCGGCACGGCACCCTGCCGCCGACGCTGCACGCCGACGCGCCCTCACCGCACGTCGATTGGTCGGCGGGCGCGGTCGCGCTGCCGACCCGGGCGCAGCGGTGGCACGGCGGGGACCGGCCGCGCCGGGCGGCCGTGTCCTCGTTCGGGCTGTCCGGCACCAACGCACACGTCGTGCTCGAACAGGCGCCGAACCCCGAACCCCGAACGCCGCCGGCGCCGGCCCTGCCCCGGATTCCGTGGATGCTCGCGGGCCGCACCGAGCGGGCGCTGCGCGACCGGTCCCGCCGGCTGGCGGAATACCTCGACGCCCGAACCGAACTCGCGCCGACCGATATCGGCGCGGCGCTGGCCCGGCGCTCGGCGTTCGAGCACCGCGCGGTCCTGCTCGGCACGGGGCGGGCGGAACTGCGTGCGGCGGCCACGGCGCTGGCGGCCGGTGAACGGACGGCGAATGTGGTGACGGGACAGGTGGTTCCGGGCACCACCGCGTTCGTCTTCGCCGGACAGGGCTCGCAGCGGCTCGGCATGGGGCGCGAGTTGTACGACGCCTCACCGGTTTTCGCCGCCGCGTGGGACGAGGTCGTCACGGCGCTGCGCCGCGACGCCGACATCTCGCTGGCCGAGGTCGTGTGGGGTACGGATCGGGACCTGCTCGACCGGACCGGATACGTGCAGGCCGGTTTGTTCGCCATGGCCGTCGCGCTGTACCGGCTGCTCGAATCCTGGGGAATGACACCGGATTTCGTCATGGGCCATTCGGTCGGTGAGATCGCCGCGGCTCATGTCGCCGGTGTGCTGTCGCTCGACGACGCCGTGACCCTGGTCGCCGCGCGCGGGCGGCTCATGCAGGCGCTGCCCGCGGGCGGGGCCATGGTCGCGGTGCGGGCGGCCGCGGCCGAGATCGCGCCGCACCTGACGGACGGCGTCGAGATCGCCGCGATCAACGGTCCCGACTCGGTGGTGATCTCGGGCGACTCCGGCCCGGTCGGCGATGTCGCCGCGTGGTTCGCCGCGCGCGGCCGCAAGACCTCGCGCCTGCGGGTGTCGCACGCGTTCCACTCGGCGCTGATGGAACCCATGCTCGACGAATTCGCCGCCGCGATCGCCGGAATCGCCACGACCGCCCCGCGGATTCCGATCGTGTCCACCGTGACCGGTGATATCGGCGGCGAGGGCTACGGCACCGCCGCGTACTGGGTCCGGCACGTCCGTGAGACCGTACGATTCGACGCCGCCCTGCGCACCCTCTCGTCGGCGGGCGTGACGCGGTTCGTCGAGGTCGGACCGGACGGCGGACTGTCGGCACTGATCGCCGAGGCGGTCGACGCGGCGGCCGTCGTGCCCGTGCTGCGTGCCGGGCGACCGGAAACCGATACCGTCGTCGAAGGTGCGGCGCGGGCCTTCGCGGCAGGCGCTGACCTGCGCTGGCCCCGCTATTTCTCCGCGGCGGCGTCCGTCCCGATGGACCTACCCACCTACGCGTTCCAACACCGCCGCTACTGGTGGTCGGCGGCCGGTGCGGCCGGGCCGGGGATGCGGGCGATCGAGCACCCGATGCTGTCGGCGGCACTGGACGATCCCGGAAGCGGCGCGGTGATCTACACCGGCCGGGTCGCCCCGGCGGCACAGCCCTGGCTGGCCGATCACCTGGTCTTCGGCACGGCCGTGCTGCCCGGAACGGCCCTGGTGGAGCTAGCGATTCGCGTGGGCGACGATGTGGGATACGCGGCGCTGCGGGAACTCACGCTGCACACTCCGATGCGGGTGCCCGACGAGGGGCTCGAGATCCGGGTCGTGGTCGAGGCGGAGAATGCCGACGGCCGCGTGGTGACCATTCATTCGGGTCACACGGGCGGGCGCGCGGAGTGGACGCTGCACGCACGCGGCCTGCTCGGGAAGGAACCGGGTCCGGCGGACGGCGAATTCACCCGGTGGCCGCCCGCCGGGGCCGAACCGATCGACGTGGACGACTTGTACCGTGTCCTGGCCGCGCGCGGCTACGCCTACGGTGAGTCGTTCCGCGGCGTGACGGCCGCGTGGCGCCGCGGCGACGAGCGATTCGCCGATGTCGCCCTGCCCGCCGCCGCGGCCGCGGAACCCGCGGCATTCGGGCTGCACCCGGCATTGCTGGATGCGGCGCTGCACATCGGACTGGCCGCGACCGACGAGCCGCTCATGCCCTTCGCCTGGAGCGAGGTCACCTTGCACGCGGCCGGGGCGACGCGGCTGCGGGTGGCGCTGTCGGGCGAATCGTCGAAGATGACCGTGCGGATCGCGGACGCGGCGGGCCGGCCGGTGCTCACGGCGCGGTCGGTGGCGGGCCGCCCGACCGCGCTGGAGATTGCCTATTCGCCTGCCCCGGAACATGATTCGGTCTTCCGGCTGGAGTGGCTGCGCCGGCCGCTGCCACCGTCCACGCACCTGTCGATCGTGGAGTGGACGGGAGACGACGACGTGACCGCGTCCGCCGACGCGATCGTCGTCCGGTGCGTGGACCCGGCGGAACCGGACCTCGGGGCGGCGGCCGCCCGGACGGCCCGCCTGGTGCGCGCGATGCAGCGCTGGCTGTCGGCTCCCGGCCTCACCGACGCCCGCCTGCTGATCCTGACCCGCGGCGCGGTGGCCACACCCGGCGAGTCGATCTCCGATCTCGCCGGGGCCGCGGTCTGGGGCCTGGCGCGCGCCGCACGCGCCGAGAACCCCGACCGGATCGTCGTGGCCGATGTGGACACCGACGACATTGATCCGGCCGCACTGCTCGCGACGGGGGAGCCGGAGCTGGCGGTGCGCGGCGACGCGGTGTGGGTGCCGAGACTGGCCCGCGCCCCACTACCTGCCTCCGGCGGCGACCCCGTCCCGGGCACGGTGCTGATCACCGGCGGCACCGGCGGACTCGGTGCGACCGTCGCGCGCCACCTGGTGAGCGCGTCCGGCGTCCGGAACCTGTTGCTACTCAGCCGCAGTGGCCCCTCGGCGGACGGGGCGGCCGAGCTGGCCGCCGAGCTGACCGCGGCCGGTGCCACCGTGCGCATCGAGTCGTGCGACGTCGCCGACCGTGAGTCGCTGCGCAAGGCGCTCGCCACCCTCCCGGCCGACGCGCCCCTGTCGGGCGTGGTGCACACCGCGGGCGTCCTCGACGATGCGGTGGTGCAATCACTGGACGCCGAACGAATCGCGAAGGTGTTCGCGCCCAAGGTGCTCGGGGCCTGGCATCTGCACGAACTGACCGCGGACCTCGACCTGTCGCTGTTCGTCCTGTTCTCCTCGGTATCGGGCGTATTGGGCGGCCCGGGCCAGGGCAACTACGCCGCCGCCAACGCCGTCCTCGACGCGCTCGCCGAATACCGCCGCGCGCGTGGACTTCCCGGCACCTCCATCGCCTGGGGGCCTTGGGCGGGCGACGGGATGGCCGGGCGGCTGGCCGGAACGGACCGGCGGCGGATGGCACGGGCCGGACTGCTGGAAATGCCTGCCGCCCAGGCATTGTCGATCCTCGACGGCGTCATCGGGTCGGACCTGTCCGTCACGGTGGCCGCGCGACTGGACCACGCCGCGCTCGAGCGCGGCGGCTTCGTACCGCCGATCCTGGAACGCTTGGTGCGCCGGCCCGTCCGGCCCGTCGCGACCAGCGACCGGGCACCGCGCGCGTCCTTCGCCGGACTGACCGGAAAGCGGCGCTCGCAGGCCGTGCTCGACCTCGTCACCGCCGAGGCCGCGACCATTCTCGGTTATCCCGAAGCGAGCGATATCGACCCGCACCGCCCGTTCCTCGACCTCGGATTCGACTCGCTGAGCGCGGTGGAACTGCGCAACCGCCTGCGCGCCGCGACGGGACTGTCGCTGCCGGCCACGGTCGCCTTCGATCACCCGAACTCCACCGCGATGGCCGAATTCATCACCGGCCTGCTGGGCGACACCGGCCCGGCCGCGGACGACGACGACCGGATCCGGACCGCGATCGCCGCGATCCCGCCGGCCGCGCTGCGCGCCTCGGGGCTACTCGATCGGTTGCTCGAATTGGCCGGGGACACCCCGGCGACCGAGCAGCGCACCGTGTCGAGCATTCAGGACATGAGCGAGGCCGACCTGATCCGATTGGCGCTCGGCAACACCGAATTCGAGCAGTAGCCGGAAAAGAGGGACAGCATGGCGAACTCGGACAGCAGAATCGTCGAAGCGCTGCGCAAATCATTGCTCGAGGTCGAGCAGCTGCGTGCCGCCAATCAGGAATTGCGCGACGCTTGGTGTGAGCCGTTGGCGGTGGTGGGTGTGGGTTGTCGTTTTCCGGGTGGTGTGGTGTCGGGTGAGGGTTTGTGGGGTGTGGTGTCGGGTGGCCGGGATGTGGTGGGTGGTTTTCCGGTGGATCGGGGGTGGGGTGTGGTGGGTGGTTCGGGGGTGGGGTGTGGGGGTTTTGTGGAGGGGGTGGGTGGTTTTGATGCGGGGTTTTTTGGTGTGTCGCCGCGGGAGGCGGTGGGGTTGGATCCGCAGCAGCGGTTGGTGTTGGAGGTGGGGTGGGAGGCGTTGGAGGTGGGTGGTTTTGATCCGTGGGGTTTGCGGGGTGGTGGTGTGGGTGTGTTTGCGGGGGTGATGTATCACGATTATGGGTTGGTGGGTCAGGCGGGGTCGTTGGTGTCGGGTCGGTTGGCGTATGTGTTGGGGTTGCGGGGTCCGGCGGTGTCGGTGGATACGGCGTGTTCGTCGTCGTTGGTGGCGTTGCATGAGGCGGGGTTGTCGTTGCGGGTGGGGGAGTGTTCGTTGGCGTTGGTGGTGGGGGTGACGGTGTTGGCGACGCCGGAGGTGTTTGTGGAGTTTTCGCGGTTGGGGGGTTTGGCGTCGGATGGGCGGTGTAAGTCGTTTGGGGCGGGGGCGGATGGTGTGGGTTGGGGTGAGGGTGTGGGTGTTCTTGTGGTGGAGAAGCTTTCGGATGCTGTTCGTAATGAGCATGAGGTTTTTGCGGTGGTGCGGGGTTCGGCGGTGAATCAGGATGGTGCGTCGAATGGTGTGACGGCGCCGAACGGACCAGCACAGCAGCGTGTTATCCGGGCGGCATTGGCGAACGCGGGCTTATCGGTGAGCGATATCGATGTGCTGGAGGCGCACGGCACCGGTACGAGGCTCGGCGATCCCATCGAGGCGCAGGCGGCACTGGCGACCTACGGTCAGCGCGACCGCGACGGCGAACCGCTGTGGCTCGGTTCGGTGAAATCCAATATCGGGCATACGCAAGCCGCCGCGGGAATGGCGGGCGTGATCAAGATGATTCACGCTATGCGGCACGGGATATTGCCGAAGACGTTGCATGTGGACGAGCCGACGCCGCATGTGGATTGGTCGTCGGGTCATGTGCGCCTGCTGACCGAGCAGCGGCCGTGGCCGGACCTGGGGCGTCCGCGGCGGGCGGCGGTGTCGTCGTTCGGGATATCGGGCACCAACGCCCACGTGATTCTCGAAGAACCTCCCGCGCGGCCGGAGAAGCCGCGCTTTACCCCGCCCGTCCGCCGAGCTGTCACCGCGGATGGTGAGACCGAAACTCCTGCGCCGCAGGTTATTCCGTGGGTTGTCTCGGCGCGCTCGCGGGCGGCATTGTCGGCCCAGTGCGAACGATTGCGTGAGTTCGTCGATGAGCGGCCCGAACTGGATGTGGCCGACGTCGGCGTATCCCTGGCGCGGCGGACCGTGTTCGAGTACCGGACGGTGGTGTGCGGAACGGACCGCGAGTCGTTGCTGGCGGGGTTGCGGACCGCCGGGGCGCAGACGCCCGCCTCGGCCTCGGTGCGCGCCGCGTTCGTGTTCCCTGGCCAGGGCGCGCAGTGGCCGGGGATGGGCCGTGAACTGTACGAACGGTACCCGGTCTTCGCCGCCGCGTGGGATGCCATAACAGAGCAGTTCGGGTTTCCATTGCGAGATACGGTGTGGGGCAACGACTCCGAGGTGCTCGCGCGGACGGAGAACGCTCAGGCGGGTCTCTTCGCGATCGAAGTGGCACTGTTCCGGCTGCTCGAATCGTGGGGCATGGTCCCCGACGCCGTGGCCGGGCATTCGGTCGGTGAGATCGCCGCCGCGCACGTCGCGGGTGTGCTGTCGCTCTCGGACGCCGTGCGGGTCGTGGCGGTACGGGCCGCGCTGATGCGGTCGCTGCCCGGCGGCGGGGCGATGGTCGCGGTACAGGCGGACGCGGACGAGGTGCGGGCGCGGCTGCGCCCCGGAGCGGAGATCGCCGCGGTGAACGGCCCGCGCTCGGTCGTGATCTCCGGCCGCGCCGAGACGGTCGAAGAGGTCGCGGCGGACTTCGCCGCGCAGGGCCGCCGGACGAAGCGGCTCACCGTCTCCCACGCTTTCCACTCCCCGCTCATCGGTCCCGTGCTCGCGGACCTCGCCGCCGAACTCCGCGGCATTTCGACCAGCGCTCCGGACATTCCGGTCGTCTCGAATCTCACGGGCGAGTTCGGTGCCGCGGATTACGGCTCGGCGGACTACTGGGTACGGCACGCCCGGCAGACGGTCCGATTCGCCGACGGCATCGCCACGCTACGCGGAAGCGGCATATCGCAGTTCGTGGAGATCGGCCCCGGCAGCGGGCTGACGGCCGCCATCGGTGAGATCGCCGCGGACGCGGTGGTCCTCGCGACCATGCGCAGAGATCGCGGCGAGCAAGAAACGCTGCTCGACGGCGTAGCGAGGGCCTTCGTCCACGGGCGCGACGTCGAGTGGCAGGCGTTGTTCCGCGAATCGGGCGCCCGCCGAATCGCGCTGCCCACCTATGCATTCCAGCATGAGCACTATTGGATTCCCGCCCGGCGCGGCGCGGCCTGGGATGTCGATGAAGCGGCGGGCCGAGCCCACGATGAGGTCGGTGCATTCGCGGCACCGGCCGGGACAGCGCCTCATCGAACGCAGGGCGCTGTCCCCGGCGACGATCAGCACGGTGAGGGCGACGATCAGCACGGTGAGTCTGGGCACGATATCCAGCTACCCGGGCCGCAGACCCCGGGCGAATCGGAACGCCCTGCCGCACAGACGGAATCGCTCTATCACGTGCGTTGGCTGCCCGTGGAATCGGAGCGACATCCGGTCGGCGACACGGGCTGGGCCGAGGATGCCGGTGAGCGCGGCGGAATCTGTGCGGATTGGGACCGGGTCCGCACCGGCGGCCCGGTGCCCGACCTGGTGGTCCTGCGGATCGACGCCGCGGCGGAGGCAGTTCCGGAGGGAATGCGCAAAGCCACCGGCCGGGTACTTGCCGTATTGCGAGCCTGGCTTACCGACGACCGATACGCGCACGCCCGCCTGCTCGTCGTCACCAGCGGCGCTATCAATGTGGCGGGAAAAGACGTCACCGACCTCGCCTCCGCGCCCGTCTGGGGCCTCGTCCGCGCCGCCCAAGCCGAACACCCCGGCCGGATCCAGCTCGCCGACACCGACGACTCGGCCGACCTCACCGACCTGGTTCCGCCCGACGAGCCGGAACTCGCACTCCGCGACGGACAACTCCTGGTCCCCCGCTTCGCCCACGTCCCACACACCGACCCCGAGCCCACACGCCCCGACCTTGGACCCACACACCCTGAGTTGGGTTCTGCGAGTACAGCGTCCGGGTCCGGCCTGGATGTGACCGGGACCGTGCTCGTGATCGGGGGGACCACGGGATACGGTGCGCAGGTGGCGCAGCATTTGGCCGCCGCGCATGGGGCGCGGCGGCTTGTCCTGACCACCTGTGAGCCGGTTCCCGAGGAGGTCGGGAGGCCTCTGCTGGGCGACCTCGCGGACTCGGGCGCCGAGGCGCGGATCGAGGTCTGTGATCCGGCGGACCGGGATGCTTTGCGGCGCTTGCTCACTCGGCTCGTCGACGCCGGTGCGCCGCTCGGAATCGTCTACACGGCACCGTCGCCACCGCTGGCGTTGGTGCGCACCCTGACCCCCGCCCCGTTGGACGCCGCGCTGCGGGACCACGCCGGGGCCTGGCATCTGCACGAACTCACCTCGGATATGGACCTGTCGTTCTTGCTGTTGCTGTCGGCGGCGACCGGATCGGTCCTACCGGCGGCACAGGCCTGCGATGCGGCGGGGAGCGCCTTCCTCGCCGCATTGGCATCCCACCGCAGCGGGCTGGGGCTGCCCGCCACGGCGCTGGCATGGGGGCCGTGGGCCGAACTCGGAGTCGGCGCCCTGACCACCGACTTGCAGATGGAACGCTTACGGCGGCAGGGTATTTCGCGATTGAGCGGAGAGGAGGCCCTCGGTCTGTTCGACCGTGCCGTCCGGCGCGGCGAACCGGTACTGCACCCGGTACGGATCGACGCCGCCGTCCTGGCCGACCGCACCGACTATCGCCCCGCACTGCTCCGGCAGCTCGTCGCCGACGCCGTGCGTGCGAGACCGGAACCGGAATCCGCGCGAGACCTCGCCCATGCCGGGCCGGACGGGCGGCGGGACATCGCCGCGGAGGTGCGGGCCGTCGTCGCCGCCGCACTCGGGCACCGGGATCCCGGCGCGGTCGAGCCGGATCGCCCCTTCCTCGAACTCGGGGTGGAATCGCTGAGTGTCATGGACATTCAGGCCGGGGTGCGCCGGACGAGCGGAATACGGCTGTCGCCCATGGAAATCCTGGATTCCGGCTCGGTCACCGGTCTCGCGGGCGTGATCATGTCGCGCCTGGCGCAACCGGACACGTCGAACACCGATGCCGAGGCCTCCGTCGCCGCGGACCTCGGTGTCGCCGAACTGTTCCGGGCCGCCGTCCGGACCCGCACCGTGGACCGGGGACTGGCACTGATCAGCGCGGCGGCGGACCTGCGCCCGACCTTCGACGCCGCGGGACCGCCGCCCACACCGCTCACGCTCTCCCAGGGCCAGGCCGACCCGCTGCTGGTGTGCGTCAGCGCGCCGATTATCACCGGCGGCATCCATCAATACGTGCGTATCGCCAAGCAATTCGAGGGCCGGACACCCGTGAGCGGAGTGCCGTTGGCCGGGTTCGGTGCGGGCGAACCCCTGCCCGCCACCCCCTCGGCCGCGGTCACCTGGCTGTGTGACGCGGTGGAACACGCGGCGGGAGGACGGCCGATCGTGCTCGTCGGCTACTCCTCGGGCGGCGTCCTGGCACATGCCGTCGCCGGAGAATTTGCCGCCCGGCGCCCAGGCGAGTTGCGCGGGCTGGTGATGCTCGACAGCTTCCGGCCGGACGCGGCGGGCTGGGGCGCCCCGATGGAACCGTTGTTCGCGGGCATGCTCGACGGCGAGGACGGAACGGGCGACAGCGGTCTCGCGGTGAAGCTCACCGCCATGGCGATGTGGGGCCGCCACTTACGCGCGCTGCCGCTGAACCCGCTGCCGCTGCCCGTGCTGTTCGTCCGCTGCACGGAGAACTACCGCCCGCCCGGCGGCGACCTCCCGGAGTTCCCGCTCGCTTCCCCGTGGCAGCCCGAACACACCGTGCGCGAGGTCGGCTACGACCATTTCACCCTGCTCACCGACGGCGCGGCCGACGTCGCCCGCCACATCGCGACGTGGCTCGCGCAGCACTGACACGGATCGGATTTCGGCATGGGATTGTTCCGCGACATCACCTCCACCTACAGCGGCTTCGAATCGTGGTTCTACGACCGGACGGTGGCCGGCAGCGTGCTGGCCAGCCAGGCCGGTCTCGTCGACAGCCTGCTCGCGGACGTCGCCATCGGCGGCTCGGTCCTCGACGTCGGCTGCGGCGGTGGGCATCTGGCGCTCGCGGTCGCCGAACGCGCCGACGACGTGTCGGTCGTGGGGGTGGACCTCTCGGCGGATCAAGTGGAACGGGCCACCCAGCGGGCGGCCCGGCTCCGTGACCGCGTGACATTTCGCGTGGCCTCCGCGACGGACCTGCCGTTCGCCGACGATCGCTTCTCGACGGTCGTCAGCGTCGGCTCGATCAAACACTGGCCCGACCGGGCCGCGGGAATGGCGGAGCTGGTGCGGGTCCTGCGGCCGGGCGGGCGGCTCACGGTCCTCGAGATCGACCGGGGCTGCACCTTCGAGGCCGCACAGGGTTTCGTCGCGCGCATGAACGCGCCCAAGCTCGCGCGGGGCCCGTTGCTGTGGCATTTCCGGACCTATGTCGCGGGCCAGGGACTGGAACTGGACGAAGCCCGCGCGATGGTGCGGAACCTGCCGCTGCACGATGTCAGCGTGTCGCGCATCCCGCAGGATCCGACCCTGCTCGTGGTGGGGAGAAAGGCCGCGGCGTGAAACCGGCGAAGCGACCCTCCGCGGCCGGAGGGTCGTCGCCGTCGCGGCTAGGACGTCGCGGCCACGGGCGTGCGGTCGGCCGCCGTCTTGGGCTCGTGCACCACCTCGTCCTCGGTGAGTTCCCGGGTCCAGCAGGCGAATTCGAGTAGAACCCCGTCCGGGTCGCGGAAGTAGAACGAGCGGCAGTACACGCCGGGGTGCAGTTGCTCCGCCTCCTGGGTCTCGCTGTCGTCGTGATTGCGGATCGGCCCGACGCCGACCCCCTTGGCCTTGAGCCGCTCGTAGTACTCGTCGAACTTCTCCGGCGGCACATCGAAGGCGATGTGGTTGAGCGAGCTGACGGCGGCGTTCCACTGCGGCGCCTCGGACTCCTGGTCGCCCGGCGGCGGATTGAAATTGCCGGGCCGGCCGTCGGTCCGGTTGGCCAGCCAGAAGATCGTCAGCGACGCGCCGTTGCCGACGTCGAAGACGAACTGCTGCCCGCCGCCGGGCCGTTTGGGCAGGTCCACCGTCTTGATCAGGGGCATCCCCAGGATGTCGCGATAGAACTCGACGGTGCGCTTCATGTCGTCGCACAGCAGCGACACATGATTGAACCCGCCGAAGCTGAATTCATTGTTTGTCCGCCTGGTCATGACCACCTCCGGCTATTGTCTGACACCGAGGCCCATAGTAGCTTGAATTGTCGAGCATTGATGGCCGATCGGATGCCCGACGAAACACGCTGTGGTGCAACGGTTCACACGCCACATGTGTCGATCGCGCTGGTGACGAGCCCGGGTTGGAGGGACATTTCCGTGAATGGTACGAGCCGATCCGGAACATTGCAGGTGCCCGGCGCGGGATTGTTCTACGAGGTCTCCGGCGCCGGGCCGCTGCTGCTCATCTCCGACAACGGCGGCGGGGAGTCGCGCCGCCGCGCGGACGCGATCGCCGAACTCGGCGAGACGTTCACGGTGATCACCTACGACCGCCGCGGCTTCCACCGCAGCCCGCTCACCGCAGACCCGGGCGGGCTGGTCTCGCACCACACCCACGCCGACGACGCGCACATGCTGCTCACCGCGCTGGGCGGACGTCCGGCGACCGTATTCGGCGTCGGCCTCGGCGTCGTGACGGCGCTGCTGCTGGCGGCGCGGCATCCGGAACAGGTCGCCGGCGTGGTCGCGCACACCCCGCACGCCCCCTTCCTGCTGCCCGAACCCGAACGGGGGCGGCACGTTCGCGAATTCCTGGACCTCGCGCACACCTATCGGACGGCCGGGCTGGTCCAGACGATCGTGCGCACCGGGGAGTTCCTCGGCATCGATGTCGCCGACCAGCGCCGCGGCGCGGAAAGCGGCAAGCGGGGACCGGGCGGCGGCCAGACGGCCAAACTCAACCTGAAGTCCCAGGTGATGTCGGCCGAGCGCACCCGCAACTTCGAATGGTTGTACGTCAACGAGATCCCGGCCGCCTGCGAGACCGCCCTGGAACCGGGCGAGCTGTCCGCGTCCGGGGTGGAATTCATTGCGGCCGTGGGTGAATCGACGCCACCGCAGATGTTCGGCAGCCGCTGCGCGCACGCCCTGGCCGATCTCGTCGGCGGCGAGGTGTTCGTGTTCGACGGCGGCTACAACCCGCACATCACCCACCCGGTGGAGTTCGCCGGGCAACTGCGCGCGCTGCTGCGCCGGCAGCCCGCCTGACAGCTCGCCGGGCGCATTGTCGGAACATTGCCGAAGAATGCTCTGACAAAGCGCGGAAAAATTGGATATCGTCGAGACCGGACGTTCGTTCATCCGCCGCCGCGCGGAACCTGCTGGGAGACAGCGGTATCGGATCGGAAACAGGAGACAGCGATGACCGACACGACTTCCTACCAGGCCCACATGGACGAACTGCGCGAGATCGTGTGCGACGTCCTCGAGCTGGAACCCGACGAACTCACCGACGACAGCCTCTTCGTGGAGGACCACGAGGCCGATTCGCTGCGCGCCATCGAGATCCTGGCCCGCCTGGAGAAGACCTACAAGGTGGAGATACCGCAGTCGGAGCTGGCGAAGATGGTCAACATGAAGGCCGTCCACGACGTGGTGGCCGAACACGCGGGATGGCGTTGATGCCGCGTGTGCTGATCGTCGGCGGCGGGCTGGCCGGCCTGTCGGCGGCATTGTTCCTGAACTGGTACGGCGCGGAGGCGGTACTGGTGGAACGCCGCCGGGAGACCTCGACACTGCCCAAGGCGCGGCGGATCAATGTCCGCACCGTCGAGATCTTCCGTCAGATCGGGATAGCCGAACGCGTCCTGGCGGCCTCTCGGACAGTGACGTTCCGGGGCGGCGGGCAACTCGCGTCGGCAGGTCCCTCGCTCGTCGCGGCGAAACCTCTCGACCTGCCGCGCCCGCCCGGCCCGGCGCCGTCGGCCGTCACACCCGTGCAGACCTGCCTGTGCGCGCAGGACCTGCTCGAGCCGGTGCTGCGCGAGATCGCGGCGGAGCGTGGCGTCGAACTGCGCTTCGGCGTCGAATGCGACGACTGGTCCGAGGGCGCGGACGGCATCACGGCCACCGTGCGGGCGGCCGCCGGTGGCATGGAGACGATCCGGGCCGACTACCTCATCGCCGCCGACGGGGCGCACAGCGCGATCCGAGAGCGGCTCGGCATCGCCCGCAGCGGCCGCGGGGCTATGGAGACACTGGTCAACATCGAATTCCACGCCGACCTCGCCGCGCTGGTCGACGACCGGGAGAACCGCATTTTCCAGATCGACAACGAGCAGGTCGCCGGGGGACTGGCCGGCGCGGGCGGCGGGCGCTGGTTCTTCACCACCGCCGGGTATGCCGACCGCTCGGAACGGGAATGGGCTGACGCGATGCGGGCCGCGATCGGCGTCCCCGACATCGAGGTCCGGGTGGCACGGGTCATGGAATGGACACCGGGAATGTTCATTGCCGACCGATTCGGCGCGGGGCGGGTCTTCCTGGTCGGCGACGCGGCACACGTGATGCCGCCGTACGCCGCGCTGGGCGCGAACACCGGCATCCAGGCCGCGCACAATCTGGCGTGGAAGCTGGCCGACGTGCTGTGCGGCGCCGCCTCGGCGCGCCTGCTCGACACCTACCACGACGAACGACATCCGGTGGGCTGGTTCACCGCCGATCAGTCCAGTCTGCGCAGCGCCGCGGATCTGCGCCGCAAGTACGGCACCTCGCCCGACGGCACGGCGCTGGCCGATCCGACGGTGCTGATCCTCGGCGCCCAGTACCGATCCGCGGCGGTCATCGACGATGGAAGTAGTGCCCCCACAGACTATTTCGCGCTGTCCGGCCAGCCCGGCACCCGGCTCCCGCACCGGCCGCTGGATCACGACCGTTCGACCCTCGACCTGATCGGTCCCGATTTCGCACTGCTCACCGGACCCGATGCGGCGCACTGGAACCCGGCGGTCGACGCCGCCGCGCGACCGGGACTGCGGCTGTACAGCCTGGACACGCCGTGGGCGGAGTCGGTGGGCCTCGAGGACACCGGCGCGCTGCTGGTCCGCCCGGACCAGGTGGTGGCCTGGCGGGCCCGGCGCGCTCCGGACGACCCGGTGCGGGCGTTGCGGGAGTCGCTCGACCGTGTGCTGCTGGGATCGAGAGCCGTTGCGGTGGAGGACATATGAGCGAGAAGAACACACTCCGATTCGGCGTCAACACGGTGTGGTCGGGCGACCGCACCGCATTCGTCGAGGAATCGCGGCGCGCGGAGAAACTCGGCTTCGACGTCATCGGGCTCGCCGACCATCTCGGATACCCGGCCCCGTTCCCGGCGCTGGTCCTGGCCGCCGAGGCGACCGAACACGTGCTGGTCAACACGTTCGTGCTGAATGCCGGGTTCTACAACCCGGTGCTGCTGGCCCGCGAGGTGGCGACGGTGGATCGACTCACCGGCGGCCGCCTCGAACTGGGCATCGGCGCGGGCTACGTCGAGGCCGAATACCGCGCAGCCGCAATACGGTTCGGCACGGCGGGCGACCGCGTCCGGCACCTCGGCCGCACCGTCGCCGAACTGCGGCGGCTCTACGCCGACCCCGAATACGCGCCCCGCCCGCACCAACCGTGCCCCCGGCTGCTGATCGCGGGCGGCGGCGACCGGTTGCTGCGGCTGGCGGCCGAATACGCAGACGTGATCAGCTTCAGCGGCGCCGCCAAGGGACGCGACGGCAGCCGGATCCCGGCCGGATCGGCGCAACTGGCCGAGCGCGTGTCCTTCGTCCGGGCGGCCGCGCGCGACCGCCTGAGCGAGGTCGAACTGAACCTGCTCGTGCAGCAGGTCGCCACCGACGCGGGACCGCTGCTCGAGCGGCTGCGGCCGCGGATGCCCGGCATCACCCGCGAAACCCTCGACGACTCACCGGTTTTCCTGCTCGGCACCCCGCGCGATATCGCCGACCAGATCGCGGAACTGCACGAGCGGCTGGGCATCAGCTACTTCACCACCTTCGGCCATTCCATGGACCTGTTCGCCGAAGCCATGGAACTGCTGCGTTGACCGGACGACGGAAATACCAAGGGAGAACGGAACAGCCATGGCCGAACTGACCGCCGAAGCGGTGTGCCCGCACTGCGGAGCCGACCCGGACACCGACACGATCACCGACCTGCTCGCCACCCGCTGGATCGGCTACGCGATGACCACGGCCGCCGAACTCGGCGTCGCCGACGCGCTCGCCGACGGTCCCCGCTCGGCGGCCGCCGTCGCCGCGGCCACCGGGGCCGACGAGGTGGGCGTGACCAGCCTGCTGCGCGCGCTCGCGACCATCGGCCTGGTGCGCCAGCTCGACGACGGCGAACTGTTCGAGGCGACCGCCGCCGGCGCCACGCTGCGTGCCGACGCGCCCGGCTCGCTCCGGGACGCCGTACTCGTCTCCGGCGGTGAACGTTTCCTGCACGGCTGGATGCGGCTCACCGAGCGCGTCCGGGCCGGGCGCGCGCCGATCAGCGAGCAGGAGCGGGTGGACGATCCCTTCGACCGCCTGGCCACGCTGCCCGAGGCACAGGACCGGTTCCACACCGCCATGGCCGACGCGACCGCTGCGGTCGCACAGGCCGTCGCCGACGCCTACGACTACACCGGGATCGGCAGCATCGTGGACGTCGGCGGCGGATACGGCACGCTGCTGCCGCCGATCCTGCGCCGCTACCCGGACATGACCGGAGTGGTCTTCGACCGGCCCTATTGCCGGGCGGGCGCGGACCGTGTCATCGCCGACGCCGGTCTGGCCGACCGGTACCGCTTCGCGGGCGGCAGCTTCTTCAGCGATCCGCTGCCGCCGGCGGCCGACGCCTACGTGCTCAAGAGCGTGCTGCACGACTGGGACGACGACCGGGCGGTGGAGATCCTGCGCCGCTGCCGCGCGGCGATGGGTGCGCGGTCGCGCTTGCTCGTCGTCGAGGTCGTGATGCCCGACCGCACCGAATCGACCCGCGAACACCGGCAGAAGATCTGGGCGGATCTGACCATGTTCGTCGCCTCCGGGCGCGGCGAGCGCACCGAACGCCGCTACGCGACACTGCTGGGCGCGGCCGGACTACGAATCGCACGGATCGTGCCGACCGCGACGCTGGATCGCGCCGACATCATCGAAGCGGTTCCGGCGTAGAAGGGAACACCCATGTCACGACGGATCACCGAACTGCAATCGCCGGAGATTCGGGGCTTTCTCACCGGCATCCGCTCGTCGTGGTTCCGCCTCGCCACGCTGCAGCGGTACGACTTCGATTCCGAGGCGGAGCCGATGCGGGAATACCTGCGCACCGGGCGGATCGACAATCTGCCCGACACGTTCCTGCGCGTGATCTCCGGTCACGTCGCCGAGGGGCGCGTGCTGCAGCGGGTGTTCGTCGCCCGCGAACCGCTCGGCGACTACCTGCGTTTCGCGCTGGCCGCGTTCGTCCAGTGTGTGGACGCGGGCGAGGACATCCGGGTGCTGCCGGTGCCCGACGGGCCGTGGCCCGCGGACCTGCCGGAAGGATTCGACTACTGGCTGTTCGACGATACTGCCCTGTGGTCGATGGAATTCGACGCGGACGACCGGTTCGTGGCGACGCAGGAACTCACCAACCCGGCCCTGGTCGCGCAGTGCCGGCGGTGGCGCGACCTCGCGGTGGCGCGGTCGCTGCCGCTGCGGGAGTACCTCTCGCCCGGCGCGGCCGCGGTGGGCGCGGAAACCTCAAGCGCCCCGCAGTAATTCGATGACCGGAGCGAACTCGTCCTGGTGCCGGTCGGGTACGGCGAAGTAGGAGATGCCGAACCGCTCCCGGAGGTCCTCGACCTGTTTCGCGATCTCCGGGATCGTCCCCACCAGGAGTATCGGGAGGTCGGCGAGGACCTCGGCGGGCAGCCGGAATCGCCGGGTGAGGGCGCGCAGGGCGGCGTCGCGGTCGTCGGTGACCACCACCGCGCGGAGGGTGAGATTGCGCTCGATCGCGGCCGATCGGTCGGCGGCGACGCGGTCGAAGTAGGCCACCCGCTCGGCGAAAGCGCGCTGCCCGAGCGGGCTCAGCCCGCCGGCCGACGACGGGTCGTAGCGCATGCCGAGGAAGCTCACGATATCGGCGTGGCGGGCGGCCAGTCGCAGGACGCGGTCTCCATTGCCCGCCACCAGGATCGGTACGTCCGTCCCTCCGCCGAGCGCCGTGCGGGCGGTGTCGAGGGCGCGGGCCAGATCGTCCACTCGATCCCGCGGCGAGCCGGGGTCGATGCCCGCGGCCGCGAATTCCTGTGGCAGATAACCGGTTCCGAGACCCAGTTCGAACCGTCCCGCGATGTTCCCGGCCGCCGTGGCTACCTCACGGGCCAGCAGCGCTGTCGGATACAGGCCGGTGTTGAGCACGTAGGTGCCGACGCGCAGCGGCGTGGCGGAGGCCGCGGCCACGGCGAACGGGAAGGGCGCGGGAGTCGTCAGATGGTCGGGCGCCAGCAGGATGTCGTAGCCCTGCGATGCGGCGCGAACCCCGGCCGCGACCCATTCCCGGTCCGCCGGAGCCGTCATGATGCTGATCCCGAACCTGAATGCTCGTGTCATGCCGCCGGGCCTCCCAAATCATCGAGCCGTATACGAAAATAGCTGGCCGCCAAGATATATGGCGTCCACGGTGTGGTCTGCGGTGGCGTTCGCCAGGCAGCGCAGCAATGATCGAAACAATGCACTGAAAATGTTATCCGAAGCTTGCCCCCGGCCGCCGCGCTCGCGTACTGTCATTTATCGAGCAGCTGCCCGGCCGACGGTGGTCGTGACATTGTTCGTCCGTGACCGGAGGTGGGATCGTGGAGTTCGCGTCGACCCCGTGGTACGGATCGCTGTTCGTCATGCTCGCGCCGTGGGCCTGGGCGCACGCGGCCGCGGTGATGCCGGTCTGGCCGTATCCGGCACCGGAGGAGAGGTTGCAGTCATGACCAGTTCGACCAGACCCGACATCGAGGAGCTTCGCGAACTCGTCTCCGACGTCTTCGATATCGATCCCGAGCAGGTCACCGCCACCGCGCATTTCAAGGAAGATCTCGGCGCCGACTCGGCCAAGGGCCTGGAGCTGGCGGTGCATCTGGTGCGCCGGTACAACGTGGAGGTCAGCGGCGAGGAACTGCTCGAACTCGGCAATGTCCAGGGGCTTTACGCCCACCTGCTCGGCCGGCTGCCCTGACCGCCGGCGGGGTGAGGTCATGGCCGTCGAGGAGGTCCGGGCGCCCGGCGCCGTCGCCCTGCTGTTCCCGGGACAGGGGGCGCAACGGCCCGGAATGGGGCAGCCGTGGATCGAGACGGAATCCTGGGCTCTGGTGGCCGCCCTCGCTGAGCTGACCGGGCGTGACATCGCCGGACTGCTGCTGCACGCCGACGCGGCGACCCTGCGGCGCACCGACAATGCGCAACTGGCCACCTTCGCACTGGAAATGGTCGTGCTCGCCGAACTCGCGGCCGCGGGACTTCCGGTGGACGGTGTGGCCGGTTGCGCCGGGCACAGCCTGGGGGAGTACTCGGCGCTGGTCGCCGCCGGAGTGCTCGGTCTCGCCGACGCCGCGCGGGTGGTGAGCGTCCGCGCGGAGGCCATGGTCGCGGCCGCGCGACAGCGGCCCGGGACCATGGCGGTCGTCGTCAATGCCGATCACGCCGACAGCGTCGGTCTGGTCACGCGGGTGCGGGAGGCGGGTGCGGAGGTCTGGGTGGCGGGAATCAATGCGCCGCAACAGATCACCGTCGCCGGGACCGAGTCCGGGCTGGCCGCGCTCGATGCCGGAGTCCGCGAGATCGGCGGCAAACTCATCGACCTGCGGGTCGGCGGCGCATTCCACACACCGTTCATGAGCCCGGCGGTGCCCGCCGTCGCCGCGGCGCTGGCCGCGGTCGCGGTGATGCCGGGCCGGACCGCGCTCGTCACCAATGCCGACGGCCTGGTCAAGAAGGGGCCCGCCGACTGGGCGGAGCTGGCGTGCCGGCAACTGGTCGAACCGGTGCAGTGGCACCGCACCATGCAGAGTCTCACCGGCGATCTCGGCGCCCGCATTCTTGTGGAGGTAGGCCCCGGTAAGGCGCTGTGCGGCCTGGCCCGGCTGCACGACCGCGCATTGGTCGCGCTCACGGTGAATTGTCCCGCCGACATACCGGCGGCCGCGCGAGCGGCCGAGGCGGCCCGGGAGTCGCCGGGCCGCTGAACAACCGATGGTCCGGCCGGCCGCGAGCCGGAGAGAGGTGACGGAGATGAGCGACGACGGAGCGTGTGCCGTCGTGACCGGCGGATCGCGCGGCATCGGCCGTGCGATCGCGGTGCGGCTGGCGCGATCCGGCTACGACATCGGGCTGTGCTACCGCACCGACGAGAACGCGGCGCGCGAGGTCGCCGACGCCGTCACCGAGGCGGGCCGGAAATGTCACTATGCGCGGTGCGAGGTCGCCGACGACACCGCGGTGCGGCATTTCCTCGACGCGGTCGAAGAGACGATCGGGCCGATCGAGGCGCTGGTCAACTGCGCCGGGGTGATCCGGGACAAACCACTGGCGCTGCAGTCGGACGCGGACTGGCACACCGTGCTCGACACGAATTTGACCGGCACCTTCCACTTCTGCCGACGGCTGGCGTTCAGCTTCATCAAGCAGCGGAAGGGAGTGATCGTCAATATCTCCTCGGTCGCCGGGGAACGCGGCAACGCCGGGCAGACGAACTACGCCGCCGCCAAGGCGGGCATAGACGGCCTGAGCCGCTCACTGGCGAAGGAGCTGGGGCCCTACGGTATTCGCGTCAACTCGGTCGCGCCCGGCTGGATCGAGACCGAGATGACCGCCGCGTCGAAACAGGCCGCCCGCGAACGCGCGCTCGAGGCGATCACCCTGCGGCGCTTCGGCACTCCCGAGGAAGTCGCCGAGCTGGTGCACTTCCTGGTCTCGGACGCCGCGAGTTTCATTACCGGCCAAGTCATCCGGATCGATGGGGGGATGGTCCTGTGACCGGGGCGGTCGCCTCGCCGATTCCCGCCGCGGGGCTGACGGTGACGGTGCCGCGTCCCGGCGAATTCGAGGCCGTGCGGTCCGTCGTCGCCTCGGATCCCTATCAGGCGGGGCACTATCCGGACTATCTCATCTATCCGGGCGTCTTCATTGTCGAGAATGTCGTCCGGGCGGCGGAAGTAGCGCTGGCGCAAGGGGTTCCCGGCGGAGCCGGGCCGCTGCGGCGCCTGCGATCCGGGCGTTTCACCGCGCCGGTGCGCCCGGGCGATCGGCTCGTCGTGCGCGGGAAATTCTCCGTCGACCGATCGGAGGAGCGGATCGAGGTGCGGGCGACCTGCGTGCGCGGCGACGGCGTCACCGCCGCCACCGTGCGCCTCGTCTTCGCGCTGAACGGAGGCGCCGATGCTGGAATACGGTGAGATCGGGCGGCTTCTGCCGCACCGGCATCCGATGCTGCTGGTGGACCGGGTGCTGTCGTACGCCGCGGGCGAGCGCATCTCCACGGTCAAGGCGGTTTCCGGGGCCGAGCCGTGTTTCGCGGGCCTGCCCGCGGACGCGCCGCCGGAGGCGTTCGGCTATCCCGAGACCCTGCTGGTCGAATCGTTCGCGCAGAGCGGCGCGCTGCTGTGGCTGCTGACCGCGCACGACCGCCGGGAACCGCTCGGCGGCGTCGGCATGGTCGCCGTGCTGCGCGAGTGCGTCTTCGAGCGCCGCGTGTGGCCCGGTGACCTGGTCAGCCACGAGGTCCGGCTGGAACGGATGATCGGCGACAACGTGGTGTTCTCCGGCGAGATGTCGACACCCGCGGGCCGGGTGGCGACGGTCGATTCCATCATCGCCGCATTCCGTCCGGGGGACTCCCTCGCGGCGTCGGAGAATGTTACCGAAACAATGTCGCGAACATCCGATGACGTTGTGCCGCAAGCATTGCAGTGAATGTGGGACTGCGGTACCGTCGATGCGGTGCAGATCATTTCCATGATCGGTGGCTCGGGCGAGGACGGGGACGATGCCGCCGGGAAATCCGCGCGGCGCGCCGCCACCCCACCGCTCGTTCCGGAGCGGTCCGCCGACTCCAGCCTGAAAAGATCTGAGCTACAGCAACTCCCGCTCTCGCCGCAGTCGCTCACCTGGCGGTACATGGGTGATTTCCGGCATTTCGGCATCGCGCTGCGGAGCGTGGTCACCCAGGCGGTGCACCCGCAATTCGCGCAGTCGGGTATGCAGCATTCGCGGGCGCACGGCCCGATGGAACGGCTGCGCGTCGCCTTCGTCCCGATCTTCGAAACCGTCTATGCCCCACCGGAACAGGCCCGCAAGCGTGGTCTGCAGATCCGGAACTACCACAAACCGTTGTCGGGCGCCATGCCGGGCGGCGGCCGGTACCACTCGCTGGACGCGAATACATTCTTTTTCGCGCACGCCACATTTCTCGACCACCTGGTGACCGGCATCGACCGGTTCGTGCGAAGGCTGAGCCCGGCCGAGAAGGAGCGGCTGTTCCGGGAGAGCCTGGACCTGTACTCGATGTGGGGCGTCGCCCTGCCTGCCGACGCGCCGCGCAGCTGGGCGGAATTCGAGGAATACTTCGAGCGCGTGCTGCGCGAGGAGAGCCGGGGCAATATCGGCGCCCGGCATGTGGCCCGCCGGCTCAACAGCCGCACGCTGCCGCGTCCGCCGGGCGGAAAGATCCCGCCCCGCGCCTGGAACGCGTTCGTCGCCGTGCTGATGTTCCTGACCATCGGCGGCACCCCGGCCGCCGTGCGGGAACAACTGGAGATCTCCTGGTCGGCCCGGGAGGAGCGGCTGTATGTGGCGGTGTGCGCGGTGAGCCGGGCACTGAGTCCGCTCTGGGAGCGGCTCGCCCCGCTGTCGTGGCGTTACCCGCAAGTCGCGGTGGCGGCCTTCCGTCGCGAACACATCAATCCCCGCCGCATCACCGTGCGGCGGGCA
Source organism: Nocardia sp. N2S4-5 (assembly GCF_044628355.1). Classification (NCBI taxonomy): domain Bacteria; kingdom Bacillati; phylum Actinomycetota; class Actinomycetes; order Mycobacteriales; family Nocardiaceae; genus Nocardia; species Nocardia sp. N2S4-5. The sequence goes on from NZ_JBIUPM010000001.1 coordinate 800,761, forward strand.
GACGACGCCGATCCGCGCCCGGCGGTGGTGGAGAGGAAGTGGAACCGGTGAAGAAGACCTCCACCAGCACCCTGCCCTACGAGATGTATTACCGCCTGGGACTGGCGTTCTGGGATACGTTCGACACCGATCGCGGGTTGGTCGAACTGGTCGAGGGCGCCGACGCGCTGCCGCCCGGCCGCGCGCTGGACCTCGGCTGCGGCACCGGCCGCAACAGCGTCTACCTGGCGAAGCACGGCTGGGAGGTGACGGGGGTCGAACTGGTCGCCGAGGCCGTCGAGCGTGCGCGGGAGCGGGCCCGTACGGAGGGCGTGACGACGGCCCGGTTCGTGCACGGCGACCTTCTCGCCCTCGAAGACGCCGAGATCGGCGCGGACTACACACTGCTCGTCGACTTCGGCTGCCTGCACAGCGTTCCGTGGGATTCGCGCGACCGGTACGCCGAGGTCGTGACGGCCCATGCGGCGCCCGGCGCCGTGCTGTGGATCTGGGGCCGCGAGGCCTACGGCGAGGTGGGGATGACCGCGGAAGAACTCGGCCGCCGGTTCCCGGCGTGGGATGTGGCGCTGGCCGAGGAGGTCCCCAACGAGGAGATGCAGAGCCGAGTGGGGGAGGTGCCCGCCACGCAGCGACCGATTCGCGCCTTCATGACCTCGTCGAAGATCCCGCCGGCCTGGCGATTCCGTCTCGTGAAACAGGCCTGACCACCGAAGGAGGCTCGGTATGCCGGTTACCGAGACACTGCCGCGGCTGCCGTTCCCGCGCGCCAGCGCACTGGAACTCGCGCCCCTGTATGCCGCCTTGCGCGCGGAGACTCCCGTAGCGCGCATCGTCACCCAGGCCGGGTACGAGGCCTGGCTGGTGACGGATTACGAACTGGCCAAACGATTGTTCGCCGATCCCCGGCTAATCCGCATCCACCCCGACGACCCGAACCAGGACCGCAAATTCACCACCTCGTCCTCGGGCGCGCATGTGCCGGCCGACCGCTCGCACGAGCAGACCGACCACGCGAACATCAGAAAGCTGCTGGCTCCGGCGTTCTCGGCGCGCCGGATGCAGCGGCTGCGGCACCGGATCGGCGAACTGGTCGAGGAGTACATCGATCTGCTGCGGGAGCGGCCCCGTCCGCTGGACCTGCACGCGGAGTTCTCCGTGCCGCTGCCCGTGGCGGTGATCTGCGAGATCGTCGGCATCCCGACCGGCGACCGGGACCGGTTCCTACCGTGGTGTGATGCCATCGGACTGCTCGACGATCCCGCGGCGGGCGTGCGGGCGACGAACGAACTGTTCGCCTACATGATGGATCTGGTGGATCGCAAGCGCCGGGAACCGGGTACGGACGTGGTGTCCGATCTCATCGCCGCCGAGTCCGCCGAGGGCCTGGACGCCACCCTGATCGCCCGGACCGCGGCGGTGCTGTTGTTCGCCGGGCAGACCACGACCGTCGGCCGCATCGACTTCGGCACCTTGTTCCTGCTCGCCGAGCCCGCCCGGTATCGGCGGCCGCACGCACCCCGAATCCGTGCCGAGCGCCGTGGAGGAAATCCTCCGCATGGCCGCACCGTCGGACAACGCCATCCATCCGCGGCACGCGCTCGAACCGCTGGAGGTCGGCGGGGTCACCATCGAGAAGGGCGAATTGGTCGTCATCGCCCCGGCCGCCGCCAATCGGGACCCGAACGTGTTCGACACTCCCGACGAATTCGACCCGGCCCGGAACCCGAACCCGCACATCGCTTTCGGGCACGGCGCACACCACTGCATCGGGGCCAACCTGGCCCGCGCCGAGTTGAATGTGGTCTTCACCGAACTACCCCGGCGACTCCCCGGACTGCGGTTGGCCCGCCCGGCGGAGGCCGTCCAGCTGTATACCGACAAGCTCAACGGCGGCCTGACGGAATTGCTGGTCGACTGGTAGCGCGGCCGTGCCCCGCGAATTCGGGATATCCGCCCCGGAATTGTTATCCGATTCGTTCCCGGTTTAGTGTTGTCGTTCTTGTACTTCGGCGAAAGAGGCGGGTGTATGGCACGGAAAGTCATCGTCGAGCTGGTGGACGACTACGACGGCAAGTCCGAGGCGAAGGAGACGGTGCGGTTCGCTGTCGACGGCGTGGAGTACGAGATCGACTTGTCGGTGCAGAATGCCGGCAAGCTGCGTGAGGTGTTCGAGCAGTGGGCGGGGCCGGCGCGGAAGGTCGGCCGCATTCCCAAGGGCAAGAGCAGTGTGGTGGCGCGTTCGTCGACCGATCGCGAGCAGACGGCGGCGATCCGGGACTGGGCCCGGCGCAACGGCTACAACGTGTCGAGCCGCGGCCGCATCCAGGCGGATGTGGTGGCGGCGTACAACAAGAATTCCTGACGTCCGCGGGCTCGGTCACGGGGTCCGCGCACGGCGGTTCATCCTCGTCGGGTGAGGTCGCCGCGCGGACCTCGTGATCGAATCCAGCCGCATCGCTTCTCGAACGGCGAGGAGTCGCGACGACAGGGGTTCCGCGATGGGTCCGGTGCTCGGCGAACTGCTACCGCTGGCGGTCGGGGTCGCGATCTCGCCGATTCCCGTGGTCGCGGCCATCCTGATGATCCTGTCGAAGCACGGTGGGGGCGCCGGTGGCGGCTTCGCGGTCGGCTGGGTGGTGGGCATCGGCGGCGTGACCGCGGCGGTGACCGCGTTGTCCGGACTGCTCGGGAATACCGGCGGTCGTGAGCCGTCCACGGCGGCCGCCTGGATCAAAATCGTGCTCGGAGTATTGCTCGTGGCGCTGGCCGTCGCGCAATGGCGCGGCCGCGCCGATACGACGCCGCCGGGCTGGATGCGGGCCATCGACCAGCTCACCGCGACCAAGGCGGCCGGGCTGGGCGTGCTGCTGTCGGCGGTCAATCCGAAGAACCTGCTGCTGTGCCTGTCGGCGGGCGTCGCCGTGGGCACCGGTGACCTGGGTGCGAGCGGCAAGGTGGGGGCGGTCCTGGTATTCACGGCGATCGCAGCGGCGAGCGTGCTGGTCGTGGTCCTCGGCTACGCGATCGCGGCCGACCGTCTCCGCGGCACCCTCGACTCGGCCCGAATCTGGTTGCAGGACAACAACCACGCCGTCATGGCCGTGGTGTTACTCGTGATGGGCGCGGTGGTGGCGGGCAAGGGCATCGCGGGCCTGTGACCCGCGGCTGAATCTGTTCCCTTCGTGACCAAACCATCCGGCCGGGCTGTTCGAAGCCCTTCCGAATGACTCGCCCGCGTACCACGAAGGAACGAGCGAATCATGCGCCGGCGGCGTCCGGACGCTGATTCGGCGAAAGCTGCAGGTACCACTCTGATGAACGAAGTGAGCACGGCCGCTGAACTACTTGTCCAAGATCCTCGACCGCGTCTCGCGGACCTGCTCGCCGCGACGGGCAACGGAGACCGCGACGCGTTCGCGGTCTTCTACCGGCACACCACTCACCGCGTCTTCGGCTTGGCGTTATCAATGATGCGCAATCCGGCGACAGCCGAAGATGTCGCCCAAGAGGTGTACATCCAGGTGTGGTCGCTGGCCGGCCGGTACGACCCGGGGATGTCGAGCCCGATGGGCTGGCTGATGATGCTGACCCATCGGCGGGTGGTCGACCGCATCCGGGTCGACCGCGCCGCCGCCGGGCGCGAATCGGTGTTCGGCCAGGTGCAGTCGGGTCGCTCGCACGACGTGGTGTCCGAGACCGTCGAACAACATCTGGACGAACAAGCGGTGCGGCGCTGCCTGCACACCCTGACCGCGTTGCAGCGCGAGAGCATCGTGCTGGCCTACTACGGCGGGCTCACCTATCTGCAGGTGTCCGAGCGCCTGCAGACGCCGCTGGCCACCGTGAAAGCGCGCATCCGTGAGGGTCTCAAGCGGCTCGCCGCCGGGCTGGCCGAATCCGGAACGGCATGAGTTGCGCCGCCGGGCAGACCCGGTGAGCGCGTCGGTGCTCGGGGTAAGGTGCGAGGCGAGAGGAGGCCGGTCCGCCGGTCGCGCGCGACCGACAGCATCGGCACTGCCGCCGGGACACCTCTACCTCTGGAGATACCACGCTATGGCGGATGAGCGCCGCATTTCGGTCGGCATCGGCCGTCTCGATGACGGCTTCGAATCGGACGCCTGTCCGGCGCCCGACCGGGACGCCGCCGATCGGCTCGCCGAACTGCTGAAGGGCGTCGCGGTCGGCGATCGGCAGGCGTTCACCGAGCTCTACCGCTCGACCCAGCACCGCGTGTACGGACTGGCGCTGCGCATCCTGCGGCGGCCCGCGCTGGCCGAGGAGATCGCTCAGGAGGTCTATCTCCATGTGTGGAAGGCGGCCGCCCAGTACGACACTCGCCTGGCCAGTCCGATCGGGTGGCTCATGATGCTCACCCATCGCCGCGCCGTCGACCGGGTTAGGGCCGAAACCTCCGCCACCACAAGGGATCTCGCCTACGGGCAGCGGCAGCTGGGGCGCGACCACGACACCGTCGCCGAGACGGTCGGCCAGCGCTCGGACGAACGTGCGGTCGTGTCCTGCCTCGCAACGCTCACTGAAATCCAGCGTGAGACAGTCGCTCTCGCGTACTACGGCGGCCGCACCTATGCCGAGGTGGCCGACCACCTGGACGTCCCGCTGAACACCGTGAAGACACGGATTCGGGACGGCCTCAGAAAACTACGGAACTGCTTGACAGGATCGGTGCGCGATGCCTGACCACGACGATGCCGACCTGCTCGAACTGGCGTACCCGTACGCGCTCGACGCGTTGTCCGCCGACGAGCGGCGCGTCGTCGAGCGGCGCCTCGAGGACGCGCCGGAGAGCGTCGCCGACGACTTCCGTGCCACCGTGCACGACCTGCGCGAGACGCTGGCGACGATGACCATCGTCGATGCCGTGCCCGCGCCCCCGGATCTCGAGGCGAGGGTGCAGCGAGCGCTCGACCTCCATCTCGACGGCGCGGCGGACCCGGTACTCGCGGTCGGGCCTGCCCTCCGCATGCGGTGGCTCGCGGCCGCCGCGGCGATCGTGGTCGCCGTCGGAGCGGGCGCCGGAATCGCGGTGTACCGCAGTCAATCCCACGACGCGGGCGCGATCACCGCCGAGCAGATCGACGCACAGCCGGACGGCCGTGAGAGCGTCGCGCCGGTGACGGGCGGCGGTACCGTCACCGTGCACATGTCGCGCCGGCTGGACGCGGCCGTCGTTTCCTTCGAGACCGTGCCGAACCCACCGGCGGACCGCACGTATCAGCTGTGGCTGATCTCGCCGGCGGGCCAGGTCCGTTCGGCCGGCGTGCTGCCCGGTCTGCCCGGCGCGCAGGCGCCGCTGCTCCTGCGTTTCGGTGACGCCGTCCAACTCGCGCTCTCGATCGAACCGGCGGGCGGCTCGCCCGCACCGACCACCGAGCCCATCGCGGGCGTGCCACTCACCTGACGGCCGCGCCGCGGCGATCGGATCCGCGGCATCTCCAAACCTGAAGGCCCACCGGCACGAACCCCTCGCGAACTCGTCGCGAAAAGCGCCGACGACTCGACTACGAGGGGCTGATGGTGGACACACAGCGATCGAGACGGACACGGATCACGCGATGGGTACTGGCCGGTGCGCTGGCCGCGGCCGGCGCGGCCGGCGGCACCACCACCGCGGCTGCGGGGCCCGAAACGCCCGGCGTGGTCTCGGTGGCGGACGTGAACGACCGACAGCAGACGGTGCTGGTCTTCTCGGCCGCGATGAACCGGCCGATTCCGGTGCAGGTCGTCCGCGCCGCGGACCGTTCGCGACCCACGCTGTACCTGCTCAACGGCTCCGGGGGCGGGCCCAACGAGAGCGGATGGGATGTGCAGACCGACGCGTTCGATTTCCTGCGGGACAAGAACGTGAACGTGGTGACGCCGTTCGGCGGGAGCAACTCCTACTACACCGACTGGATACGCGACGACGCCGTCCTGGGGCACAACCGATGGCAGACCTTCCTCAACGACGAACTGCCGCCGATCATCGAGGACTACCTTTCGGCCGACGGCAACCGAGCGCTGGCCGGGGTATCGATGAGTGGCACCTCCGTTCTGAACCTGGCGATCGCCAAGCCCGGCTTCTGGAAGAGCGTGGCGTCCTACAGCGGTTGCGCGCAGACCTCCGATCCCATCGGGCACGAGTTCGTCCGGCTCACGGTGGAGAACTGGGGCGGCGGGCAGAGCGTGGAGAACATGTGGGGCCCGGCTGGCGGGCCGCTGTGGCGGGCCAACGATCCGCTGCTCAATGCGGACCGGTTGCGCGGGACCGCCGTCTATCTGAGTGCGGGCAGCGGGATTCCGGCGCCGCCGCACGACACCCCCGGTGATCGGCGGGTGCGGGAGGGCCGGATTCCGCTGCCGGTGCAGATCGCTTTCGGCGGGCCGATCGAGGCGGCGATCCACTACTGCACAGTCAATCTCACGAACCGGTTGAACGAGCTGGACATTCCGGTGACCTTCGACGACCGACCCGTCGGTACGCACTCATGGGGCTACTGGGAGGACGATCTGCGCGTCTCCTGGCCGTTCCTGGCGCGATCGCTCGGTTAGCCACAAGTTGACAGATGTGGCGGCCGGATGGTTTGTTCGGTGGTTGCCAGGGGCGGGAATCGCTTCGGAATCGGCCGGATTCGAGACTTGTTTCCACTGTGAACCAAACCGGATCGCCTGGTGGCACGAATCATCATTGGGCACTGTCGCGGAGGTTCGAGAGGACCTGCGCGACGGTTGCTCATGTGTAACAGTCTCTTCCTTCTCGTTCCGTCGATAGGAGTAGCTGGATGACGTCGTTGGCCCCGAAGTCGACGCGCGAAGCGGTACCGGTGTCAACGCGATCCTTCCCGCTGTCCGAGGCGCAGCTGGGAATGTGGCGGGCCCAGCACATCGCCCCGGGGGTGCCGCTGTCGGTCGCCCAGTACGTCGAGATCCCCGGCGACCTCGATGTCGAGGTGCTGGACGAGGCGATCGACCGCTGCGCCGCGGATCTGCAGAGCGTGCATCTGCGCATCGTCGAGGGGGACAGCGAGCCGACGCAATACGTGGCCACCGATATTCGCATCGTGTCGCAGGTCGTGGATCTGCGCGGGGAGGCGGATCCACGCGCGGCGGCCCGGCGGTGGATGGAAGACGATACGGCCACACCGATGTCGGCGACGCGGGGGCCGCTGTTCGAGAGCGCGGCGCTGCGCATCGCCGACGCGCGATACTTCTGGTACGCGAAGATGCATCACATCGCGATCGACGGCTACGGGGCGATGCTGGTCATCAGCCGCATCGTGGAGTGGTACAACGCGCAGCTGGACGGTGTCGAGGCCGGTCCGGTGGCGGCCGCCGACCTGTACGAGGTCTACCGGTCCGAGCGCGAGTACCGCGAATCCGCCGCCTTCGACGACGACCGGCGGTACTGGCGCGAGCAGGTGTCCACGATGCCGGAGGAATTCACCCTCGGTCACCGGTCCGCGCCCGCCAACAGCCACCGCCGCACGGCCGGCGCCCGGCTCGGGGGAGCCGCGGCCGAGCTGCTCGAGACGGTGCGCACGCGCTCGGGCGCCTCCCGCCCGGCGCTGTTCATCGCCGCTCTCGCAGGCTATTTCGCGGCGGTCACCGGCACCGACGAGGTGGTCGTCAGCCTCCCCGTGACCGCGCGAACGACACCCGCACTGCGTTCCTCGGCCGGTTACGTGTCGAACGTCGTGCCCCTGCGGATCTCGGTCGCGCCGGAGCTCACCGTTCCGGAACTGGTGCGCGCCACCGCCGAGCGGATCCGGGAGGCGTTGGCGCATCAGCGTTATCGCCACGAGGACATCCGGCGTGATCGGGGCGGCGCGGGCCATCGCCGCGGCTTCTTCGGCCCGGTGGTGAATATCATGCTGTACCACAACCAGTTTCGCTTCGGCTCGGCCATCGGCACCATGCAATTGGTGTCGACCGGACCGGTGGACGACCTGTCGGTCAACATCTACAACGGCAGCGACGGCGACGGCCTGCACGTCGACTTCGTCGCCAACCCCGACCGCTACGATCCCGCCGAACTCGACGGTCATCACGAGCGATTCCTCGACTACCTGACCGCGTTCCTGAGCGCCGACGCGGAGACGCGGGTGAGCCGGTTACCGCTGATGAGCGCGGCGGAACAGGCTCGCCTGCTCGGCATTCCGGCTCCGGACGGCCCGCGTCGCCCGGGGCCGCAGAGCACGCTGACCGAGCGTTTCGACGCCGTCGCGGCCGCGCACGCGCGGCGGTGCGCGGTCCGGTCCGGCGACACGTCGATGACCTACGCGGAACTGGATGCCGCGGCGAACCGCCTGGCCCGCAAGCTGATCGACCTCGGTGTCGCCCCGGACGCCCTGGTGGCCGTCGCCCTGCCGAGGTCCGCCGAACTCGTCGTCGCGCTACTCGCCGTGCTGAAGGCCGGTGGCGCCTACCTGCCCGTAGACCCGGACTACCCGGCGGACCGCATCGAGTTCGTGCTCGCCGACGCCCGGCCGGTCTGCCTGATCACCGCGTCGGACCTGGGCATCGAGGCGGCGCCCGAGCTGCCCGTGGTGCGGCTGGACCGCCTGGATCTGTCGGGGTTCGACGCCACCGCGATCGCCGACGCCGAGCGGCGCGGGGTGCTCAGGCCCGGCCACCTCGCCTACGTGATCTACACCTCCGGCTCCACCGGCCGCCCGAAGGGCGTCCCGATCCCGCATTGCAATGTCACGACCCTGTTCGCGAATGCCGAGGCGCACTTCGAATTCGGCGCGTCCGACGTGTGGACGATGTTCCATTCGTACGCGTTCGACTTCTCCGTGTGGGAGCTGTGGGGCCCGCTGCTCCACGGCGGCACGCTGGTCGTCGTCGACTACCTCACCTCGCGCTCGCCCGAGCAGTTCTTCGAGCTGCTGCGCCGGGAGAACGTGACGGTTCTCAACCAGACCCCGTCGGCGTTCTATCAACTCGACGCGGTGGATCGGGCCGCCGGGCCGGGGACGACGCTGCCCGCGCTGCGGTACGTGGTGTTCGGCGGCGAGGCGCTGGAGCCACGCCGCCTCGCGGGCTGGTACGACCGGCACGGTGACACCGCGCCGCGACTGATCAACATGTACGGCATCACCGAAACCACGGTGCATGTGACGTTTCGCGCCCTCGACGGCGCGGCGTTCGGCGGCGCCCGGCCGCGGGGCATCGGACAGGCGCTGCCCGGATTGCGAATCCTGCTGCTGGACACCAGGTTGCGCCCGGTGCCGACCGGGGTGCCCGGCGAGATCTACGTCGAGGGCAGCCAGCAGGCCCGCGGCTATCTCGGCCGCGCGGAGCTGACGTCGGCCCGGTTCGTCGCCAACCCGTACGGTCCGCCGGGATCCCGGCTGTACCGGTCCGGTGATCTCGGGCAGTGGAGCGCCGACCACGAGGTCGAATACCTCGGCCGCATCGACGACCAGGTCAAGCTGCGCGGCTTCCGCATCGAACTCGGTGAGATCGAGGCGGCGCTGCTGGCGCACGAGACCGTGCGGCAGGTGGCGGTGATCGTGCGGGACGAGTCCGGGTCCCAGCGCCTGGTCGCCTACCTCGTCGGGCAGCCCGGCGCCGCGCCGGACGTGGCCGCGGTCCGCGCCGCCGCCGAATTGCTGCTGCCGGACTACATGGTCCCCTCGGCGTTCGTGGTGCTCGACGCCATTCCGCTCACGGTCAACGGCAAACTCGACCGGCGCGCGCTGCCGCGTCCCGCCGCCGCGGTCGAGGCCTACCGCGCCCCGCGCACCGCCGTCGAGCGGGCGGTGGCCGAGGTGCTCGCCGAGGTGCTGGAGGTGGAGCGAGTCGGGCTGGACGACAGCTTCTTCGCGCTCGGCGGCAATTCCCTGTCGGCGACGCGGGTGGCGTCGCGGCTGGGCGCGGTGCTGGACACCACGGTGCCGGTGCGGTTGCTGCTCGAGGAGTCGACCGTCGCCGATCTGGCGGCGCGGGTGCGGCACAGCGGCACCGAGACGCGCACCCCGCTGGCGGGGCGGCGGCGCCCGGCCCGCATCCCGCTGTCGCTGCCGCAGCAACGGCTCTGGTTCATCAACCAATTCGACATCGCCGCAAGCACATACAATATTCCGTTAGCGCTGCGCATGACCGGTGAGCTGGATGTGGCCGCGCTGCGCTACGCCCTGGCCGACGTCGTCGAGCGGCACGAGTCGCTGCGCACGGTGTTCCCCGGCGACGGCGACGGCGCCACCCAGACGATCGTGCCCGCGTGGGAGGCGGCGCCGCGGCTGCCGGTGGTGGAGGTGGCCGCGGACGAGATCGAGGACCGGTTGCGGGCCGCGGCCCGGCACGGATTCGATCTGACCCGCGAGACGGCGCTGCGCGTGGAACTGCTGCGCGCCGGGCCGCGCGAGCACGTCCTCGCGGTGGTCCTGCATCACATCGCCGCCGACGGCTGGTCGCTGGTGCCGCTGTTCAGCGACCTCATGACGGCCTACACCGCGCGCCGCGCCGGGCACGGCCCGCAGTGGTCGCCGCTGCCGGTGCAGTACGCGGATTACACGCTGTGGCAACGGGAACTGCTCGGTGACGACTCGGCGGCGGACAGCCGATCGGCCGCACAGCTGGCCTACTGGACCCGGCAACTCGCCGACCTGCCCGAGGAACTCTCGCTGCCCTACGACCGGCACCGCCCGGCCGTGCAGTCGTTTCGCGGCGGGCGAGTCGGCCTCACCCTCGACGCCGACGTGCACCGCGGCCTGGCGGAACTCGGGCGCACCGGCAACTCGACGCTGTTCATGGTGGTGCACACGGCGTTCGCGGTCCTGCTGGCACGGTTGTCGGGCATGACCGATGTCGCCGTGGGGACGCCGGTCGCCGGTCGCGGCGAACGCGAACTGGACGATCTGATCGGAATGTTCGTGAACACCTTGGTGTTCCGGGCGCGGGTCGACCCCGGCGCTTCGTTCACCGAATTGCTGGCCCAGCAGCGCGCGGTCGACCTGGCCGCATTCGCCAACGCCGACATCCCGTTCGAGCGACTGGTCGAGGCGTTGAACCCGGTCCGATCGACCGCCCGGCATCCGCTGGTGCAGGTCGGCTTCTCGTTCCACAACCTCGCGCAGTCCGGCCTCGAACTGCCCGGGTTGAGTGTGAGCGGTACCGAAATCGATACCGAGGTAGCGCAATTCGATCTGCAACTGGTTCTGACCGACACCTACACCGACGACGGTGAGCCGGGCGGGCTGCACGGGCATCTGATCTATGCGACGGATCTGTTCGACGAGCCGACCGTGGCACGATTCGTGGCGTGGTTCCAGCGGTTGCTGCGCGGGATCGTGGCCGCGCCCGACACCGCGGTCGGCGAGGTCGGGATGCTGGATCCGGCCGAACTCCGTGGGCTGCTGCACGATCCGAACGCGACCGCACACGCCGTCGTGGCGGACGGCACGCTCGCCTCGCTGTTCGACGCGCAGGCGGGCGCCACCCCGGAGGCGGTGGCGCTGATCGACGCCGGTACCGGTGCGTCGCTGACCTACGCCGAGTTCGCCACGCGCGTGTATCGCCTGGCGCGCCATCTGATTTCGCTGGGCGTAGGCCCCGAGACGCCGGTGGCGCTGGGGCTGAGGCGGTCGGTGGATCTGGTCGTCGGCATGTACGCGGTGGCTGCGGCCGGTGGCACGTATGTGCCGCTGGATCCGGACCAGCCGCGAGACCGCCTGAACCACATCGTCCGCACCGCGGCGCCGCTGTGCGTGCTGACCGCCGCGGAACTCGACTTGGACGCCGATACTCCGCACCTGCGCATCGACACCCTCGACCTGGCGGATCTGCCCGCGGGCCCGGTGCGCGACGAGGAGCGCGTCCGCCCGCTGCGTCCGCACCACACGGCGTATGTGATCTTCACGTCCGGATCGACCGGGCGGCCGAAGGGCGTCGCCGTGCCGCACCGTGCGATCGTCAACCAATTGACCTGGAAGAAGGCGGCTTTCGCGCTCGGCACCGGCGACGCCGTCCTGCTGAAGACCACGGCGATGTTCGATCTGTCGGTGTGGGAGTTCTGGTCGGCGCTCGTCTCGGGCGCCCGGCTGGTCGTGGCGGCCCCGGACGGCCACCGCGATCCGGCCTATGTGGCCCGGCTCCTGTCCGAGCAGCACATCTCGGTGCTGCACGCGGTGCCCTCGATGCTGGAGGCCCTGCTGACGATCACGGGCGGCGCGCTGCCACCGTCGCTGCGGGCCGTGCTGGCCATCGGCGAGGCGCTGCCGCCGCATACCGCCGAGCGGCTCCGCGACGCCGCCCCGGCGGCCGAGCTGTGGAACCTCTACGGCCCCACCGAGGCCGCGGTGTCGGTCACCGCGCACCGGGTCACCGAGACCGACTCTGCCGCCGTGCCCATCGGTGTGCCGCAATGGAATACGCGGGTGTACGTGCTGGACGGCCGGTTGCGCCCGGTGCCCGTCGGTGTCGCGGGTGAGCTGTACCTGGCGGGCACGCAACTGGCACACGGCTATCTGGGGCGCGCGTCGCTCACGGCCGGGCGGTTCGTCGCCGACCCGTACGCGCCGACGCCGGGGGAGCGGCTCTACCGCACCGGCGATCTGGTCGCCTGGAACACCGCCGGGGAGCTGGAATACCTGGGCCGCACCGACTTCCAGGTCAAGATCCGCGGTTTCCGGATCGAACTGGGTGAGGTCGAGAGCGCGCTGCGGCGGGCGGCGGAGATCGCCGCGGCCCTGGTCACCGTGCACTCGGACCCGGCGACCGGCGACCGGATGGTCGCGTATGTGGTTCCCGCGCAAGGCCATTCCGTGGATACCGCGGCGGTGTCGGCACATCTGTCCGAGCTGCTGCCGTCGTACATGGTCCCGGCCGCGTACGTGATACTCGACGAGTTGCCGCTGACGGCGAACGGAAAGGTGGACCGGCGCGCGCTGCCGGCGCCGGACTTCGGCCCCCGCGAATACCGGCCCCCGCGTAGCGATGTCGAGCGCGCGGTCGCGGCGGTGTTCGCCGACGTTCTCGGCGTCGAGCGCGCGGGCTTGGACGACGACTTCTTCACCCTCGGCGGCAACTCGCTGGCCGCCACCCGCGTGGTCGCCCGGCTGAACGACGCCGTCGCGGCCACCGTCACGGTGCGCGCGGTGTTCGAGGCCCCGACCGTCGCGGGCCTGGCCGCGTGGATCGGCGCACGGCAGCCGGGTTCGCACGCGCGGCCCGTGCTGACGCCGCGTCCGCGACCGGAACGGGTACCGCTGTCGGCCACCCAGCAGCGGCTGTGGTTCCTCAACCGGTTCGACCCCGCCTCCGGGGCATACAACATCGCGGTCGCGCTGCGGATGCGCGGCCCGCTCGATGTCGCCGCGCTGTTCGCGGCGTGCGGCGACCTCGTCGCGCGGCACGAGTCGCTGCGCACGGTGTTCCCCGACAGCACGGACGGGCCCCACCAGGTAATCCTGGATGCGGCGACGGCCGCCCCGACGCCGGCCGTGCTCGAGGTGGCCGCTGCCGACCTCGAGGCGCGCGCGGCCGCGGCGGCGCGCCGCGGCTTCGACATCACCACCGAGGTCCCGCTGCGCGTCGAACTGCTGCGCGGCGAAACCGGCGAACACGTACTGATCCTCGTGCTGCACCACATCGCCGCCGACGGCTGGTCTCTCACGCCGCTGGCCGACGACCTCGCGACGGCCTACCGGGCGCGGTGCGGCGGTGCGGCCCCGCACTGGGAGCCACTGCCGGTGCAGTACGCGGACTTCGGACTGTGGCAGCGCGAACTGCTCGGCGACGACACCGACCCGCGGTCGCTCGCGGCCACCCAGCGCGACTACTGGACGTCGCGGCTGGCGGCGCTCCCCGAATGCCTCCAGCTGCCCACCGACCGCCCCCGCCCCACCACGGCGTCCCAGTGCGCGGATACCGTTGCGGCGACAGTGGATTCGCGACTGCACGCCGGGATCGCGGAGCTCGCCCGGCGCAACGACGCCAGCGTGTTCATGGTCCTGCACGCCACGCTCGCGGCGCTGCTCGCGCGGCTGGCGGCGACCGACGACGTGTGTATCGGCACGCCGATCGCCGGGCGCACCGATCACCGGCTGGACGGGCTGATCGGCATGTTCGCCGGGACGCTCGCACTGCGGACCGAGGTTGCCCCGGCCGCCCCTTCCGCGATCTGCTGGCCGCGGTGCGCGACCGCGATCTGGACGATTTCGCCCATGCCGATCTCCCCTTCGAGCGTCTGGTCGAGGTGCTCAACCCGGTGCGGTCGCCCGCGCATCATCCGCTGTTCCAGGTGATGCTGTCGGTGCACAGCGCGGTGCCGGACGGCGTGGACCTGCCCGGCATCGAGGTGTCGGCCGCGGCGATCGAGACCGGATTCACCGCGTGGGACCTGCAATTCACGCTGATCGAGTCCTACACCGCGGACCGGACCGCCGACGGCATCGGGCTGCGCCTGACCTACGCCACCGACCTGTTCGACCGCGCCACCGCCGAACGGCTGTGCGGCCGCTTCCTCGACATGCTGGCGGCCGTGGTCGCCGACGCGCGAATCCCGGTCGGCGACATCGACATTCTCGATGACCGTGAGCGGGCCGCGCTGGCTCCCGCGCGCGGCGAGCCCGCCGCCGCGCCCGTCACCCTGGCCGAGTACTTCCGTGCGGTCGTGCGGCAGCGGCCGGACGGTGATGCGGTGCGCGCCGGATCGCGGACCCTGACCTACCGCCAGCTCGACGATCGGACCGACCGGCTGGCCCGCGCCCTGATCGCACGCGGCACGGGCCCCGGTGACGTGGTGGCGCTCGCCTTGGACCGTTCGATCGACTCGGTGGTCGCGGCGATCGCCGTCACCAAGACCGGTGCGGCGTTCCTGCCGATCGACCGCCGGTACCCGGCGGATCGCCTGCGGCACATGGTGTCCGACGCCCGGGCCCGCGTCGGCCTCACCGCGGGCGACCCGGCCGCGCTGCCGGACACGACCGCGTGGCTGACGCTGCCGGAACTCGACGACTCCGCCGCCGAGCCGGTTGTCGACCGAGAACCACTGCGCCCCACCAACACCGATGACATCGCCTACGTCATCTACACCTCCGGCACGACCGGCCTGCCCAAGGGCGTCGCCGTCACCCACCGCGGCCTGCACAGCTTCGCGGCCGCCCAGCAGCAGCGCTACCAGGTCGACATGTCGTCGCGGACACTGCATTTCGCGTCGCCGAGCTTCGACGCGTCGGTCCTGGAACTGCTGCTGGCACTCTGCGGCGGGGCGACCATGGTGATCGCCGCGACCGACATCTACGGGGGCGACGAACTGGCCGCCCTGCTCGACCGCGAGCGCATCACGCACGCGTTCCTCACCCCGGCGGCGCTGGCGAGCATCGACGCGGTCCGCCACCCGCTGCCGCGGCTGCGCTGCCTGGTCGTGGGCGGCGAGGCGTGCGGCGCCGAACTGGTCGAGGCGTGGGCGCCGGGCCGCACCATGCTCAACGCCTACGGCCCGACCGAGGCCACGATCGCCGCGATCATCTCCGAGCCGATGCGGCCCGGACAGCCGGTCGTGCTGGGCGACAAGCCGATTCCCGGGGCGAGCCTGGTGGTGCTGGACGAGCGCCTGCACCCGGTTGCCCCCGGTGTCACCGGCGAACTGTATATCGCCGGGGCCGGGCTGGCCCGCGGCTACCTGCATCGGCCCGGTCTGACCGCCCAGCGGTTCGTCGCGAATCCGTTCGCGGGCGGCGGAGAACGGCTGTACCGCACCGGGGATCTCGCGCGGTGGACCGCGTCCGGACAGCTGGCCCTAGTGGGCCGCGCCGACGACCAGGTCAAGATCCGCGGCTTCCGTATCGAGCTGAGCGAGATCAGCGCGGTCGTCTCCGCCTGCCGGGAGGTGCGATTCGCACACAGCGAGGTCCGCCGCGACCACGCGGGCACGCCGCGGATCGTGACGTACCTGGCGGTCACCGACGGCGCGGTGCTCGATCTCGACGCGATCCGCGGCCACGTGGCCGACCGGCTGCCCGCGCACATGATCCCGTCGAAATTCGTCGAGCTGACGACGATTCCGATGACACCGGCGGGCAAGCTGAACCGCACGGCGCTGCCCGAACCCGATTTCACCGCCGTGGCAGTCGCCGGGCGCGAGCCCGAGACACCGAACGAAACGCTGGTCGCCGCGGTCATGGCCGAGGTGGTCGGCCACGCCCCGGTGTTCGCCGACCACAACTTCTTCGAGCTGGGCGGCAACTCGTTGTCCGCGACGCAGCTGGTCGCACGCATCGGCGCGGCCGCACACCGAAAACTGCCCGTGCGTGCGGTATTCGACCACCCCACCCCGGCCGGGCTGGCCGCACTGCTGGACCGCGCCGACGGTTCGGGCCCCGTGCTCGGCCGCCGGGAGCGGCCCGCGCGGATGCCGCTGTCGCCGGTGCAGCAGCGGCTCTGGTTCCTCAACCAGTTCGACACCTCCTCGGGCGCCTACAACATCCCGATCGCGCTGCGGCTGCGCGGTGATCTGGACGTGCCGGCGCTGCGCCGCGCCCTGCACGATGTCGTCGAGCGGCACGAGACGCTGCGCACCGTCTTTCCCGATTCCGCGGACGGCCCGAGTCAGGTGGTGATCTCGGCGGAGGCCGCGCAGATCACGCCGCCGGTGCTGTTCGTCCCCGCCGATCGGGTGGCGGCCCGGGTCCGGGCGCTGGCCCGGCGCGGGTTCGACCTCACCACCGAGATTCCGCTGCGCGGCGAGCTGCTGCGCACCGGCGACCGGGAGTTCGTGCTGGTGCTCGTGGTGCACCACATCGCCGCCGACGGGTGGTCGATGACGCCGCTCGCCGCCGACGTCGCCGCGGCGTACCAGGCCCGGCACACCGGACAGCCGCCGCGGTGGACGCCGCTGAGCGTGCAGTACGCGGACTACACCCTCTGGCACCACGAATTGCTCGGCGACGAACGCGATCCCGGCAGTGTGGCGGCGGCCCAGCTGGAGTATTGGCGCCGCACCCTGGCCCAACTTCCCGAATGCCTCGAACTGCCGACCGACCGGCCCCGACCGGCCGTCGCGACGCACGCCGGCGCCGCGGTCACCGCGCGCATCGACGCCGAAACACATTCGCGCATCACGGAACTGGCGAAAACCCGCGACGCCAGCGTCTTTATGGTGCTGCACGCCGCCCTGGCGGTTCTGCTCGCGCGATTGAGCGGCGGCAGCGATGTGGCGATCGGCACGCCCATCGCCGGGCGCTCCGACGAACAGCTGGAACGATTGATCGGCATGTTCGTCGGCACGCTGGTGCTGCGGACCGAGGTGGCCGAGGACCGCTCGTTCATCGAATTCCTGGACGCGGTGCGCGACACCGACCTGAGTGCCTACGCCCACGCCGACATTCCGTTCGAACGGCTGGTGGAACTGCTGGACCCGGTCCGCTCCACCGCGCATCACCCGCTGTTCCAGGTGATGCTGTCGGTGCACAACTCCGGACCCGCGCCGCTGCGTCTGCCGGGCCTCGAGATCGCCGCCGAACAGGCCGATCCCGGCATCGCCAAATTCGATCTGCAGTTCGAGCTCACCGAGACACACACGCCCGAGCAGCGGCCCGGCGGCATCGAGCTGCGCCTGGACTATGCCACGGACCTGTTCGAGCGCCACACCGCCGAGCGCCTCGTGCGGCGCTATCTGCTGGTGCTCGAGGCGCTGGTCACCGCGCCCGCGGCAGGCATCGCCGCCGCGGGCCTGCTGCTCGACGAGGAACGCGCGGCCACGGTCCCCGCCCGCGGGCTCGGGCCGGTGTCGGTGGCGACACTGCCCGAGCTGTTCGCGGCGGCGGCGTCGGACACCGACCGTGTCGCGGTGCGGTCCGACACCACCGAGATGAGTTACCGCGAACTCGATACCCGCTCGAATCGATTGGGGCGCAGCCTGATCGAGCGCGGTGTCGGCCCCGGCGATATCGTCGCGCTCGGGATGACCCGCTCGGTGGAGTCGGTGGTCGCGACGCTCGGCGTGAGCAAGTCGGGGGCGGCCTACCTGCCCGTGGATCCCGACTATCCACCGGAGCGGATCCGGCACATGGTGTCCGACTCCGGGGCGCGGATCGGTGTCACCACCGACGCCGCCGCCGCGCGGTTGCCGGGCGGCGTCGAGTGGCTGACACTCGCGGAGCTGCTCACCGGCAGCGGCGCGCCGATCACCGACCGCGACCGGCCGCGGCCGCTGTCGGCCGACGATCTGGCGTACGTGATCTACACCTCCGGTTCCACGGGTCTGCCCAAGGGCGTCGCCGTGACCCATCGCGGACTGGCCAACTTCGCCGCCGCGCAGCGCGACCGTTACGGCGTCGAACCAGTTTCGCGCACACTGCATTTCGCGTCGCCGAGTTTCGACGCGTCGGTGCTCGAACTGCTTCTGGCATGGTGCGCGGGCGCGACCATGGTGGTCGCGGCGACCGACATCTACGGCGGTGACGAGCTGGCCGACCTGCTCGATCGCGAGCGGATCACCCACGCGTTCGTCACTCCCGCCGCGCTGGCGAGCATCGACGCCGCCCGATGGGCACTGCCGCAGCTGCGGGTCCTGGTCGTCGGCGGCGAGGCGTTCGGCCCGGAGCTGGTCGCGGCGTGGGCGGGCGAGCGTGCGATGTTCAACGCCTACGGCCCGTCGGAAGCGACTGTGGCACCGGCGCTTTCGCGGGAGCTGCGTGCGGGCGGCCCGATCGTGCTGGGCGGGCCGATCCGCGGTGTCGAGGCGGTGGTCCTGGACGCCCGGTTGCGGCCGGTGCCGGTGGGTGTCGTGGGGGAGCTGTACGTCGGTGGTGACGGATTGGCCCGCGGTTACCTGGGACGCGCGGGCCTGACCGCCGCGCGATTCGTCGCGAACCCGTACGGCGGCACCGGCGCGCGGATGTATCGCACCGGCGACCTGGTGCGGTGGATCGGTGACGGCGAGCTGACCTTCGTCGGCCGCGCGGACGATCAGGTGAAGATTCGCGGGTTCCGGATCGAACTCGGCGAGATCACCGCGGTGCTCGCCGCGCATCCCGGAATCCGCTTCGCGCACACCGAGGTGCACACCGGCGCGGGCTCGGCACGACTCGTCGGTTATGTGGTGGCCGACGAGGGCGTCGACGTGGCGGCCGTGCGCGCCCACGCCGCGGCCGCGCTGCCCGCGCACATGGTGCCCGCGGCGGTGCTGCTGCTGCCGTCGATCCCGCTGACTCCGTCCGGCAAGCTCGATCGGAAGGCCCTGCCGGAACCCGACTTCGCCGCCCTCGACGGGCCGGGCCGGGAACCCGCCACACCCGCCGAATCGCTCGTGGCCGCCGCGATGGCCGCTGCGGCGGGCGTGCCCGCGATCGGCGCCGAGCAGAACTTCTTCGACATCGGCGGCAATTCCCTGTCCGCGACCCGCGTGGTCGCGGCGATCGCGGCCCGGACCGGTTGCCGATTGCCGGTGCGGGCGGTGTTCGAAGCGCCGACGCCCGCCGAACTGGCGGCGTTGCTGGACGCGCGGGCGCCCGAGGCCGCGCATCCGGAGCTGGTCGCCGGCCCACGGCCGGACCGGATTCCGCTGTCCTCGGCGCAGCGGCGCCTGTGGTTCCTGAACCGGCTGGACTCCTCCTCCGGTGCCTACAACATCCCGATCGTGTTGCGGCTGCGCGGAACTCTCGACCTCGAGGCGTTGCGGCGGGCGGTCGTCGATGTGATCGCGCGGCACGAGATCCTGCGCACCGTCTTCCCGGATTCGCCCGCCGGTCCCACCCAGCTGATCGCCGACGCGGCGACCGACATCGACTGGACGACGCTCGAGCCCGGCGCCGACCCGGCCGCCGCCTGGACGGCGTTCGCCGCCGCGGGTTTCGACCTGACCGCCGAACCGCCACTGCGCGTGGCACTCTCGCGTCTGGCCGCCGACCACCACGTGCTGATCCTGGTGCTGCACCACATCGCCGCGGACGGCTGGTCGCTGGGCCCGCTGGCCGCCGACATCGCGACGGCCTACGACGCCCGCCGCGCGCGGCGCGACCCGCGGTGGCAGCCGCTGCCGGTGCAGTACGCCGACTACAGCCTGTGGCAGCACGCCGTACTCGGCGCGGAGAGCGACCCGGACAGCCTCGCCGCACGCCAGCTCGACTACTGGCGCACCAGGCTCGCCGGTCTGCCCGAATGCCTGGAGCTGCCGGTCGACCGCCCGCGTCCGACGGTGGCTTCCCACCGGGGTGACGTCGTGAATTCCCTTGTGCCGGTGGAGGTGCACGAGGCCCTGCTCGGGCTGGCCCGGGCGCACGACGCGAGTCTGTTCATGGTGGTGCACGCGGCGCTGGCGGTGCTGCTGGCGCGCTCGGCGGCCACCACCGACATCGCCATCGGCACGGCCGTCGCGGGGCGCACCGACGAGCGCCTCGATCAACTGATCGGCATGTTCGTGGGCACGCTGGTGCTGCGGACGGAGGTGGACGGCCATCGCACGTTCACCGACCTGCTCGACGCGGTGCGGACCCAGGACCTCGATGCCTACGCGCACGCCGATGTTCCGTTCGAGAGGCTGGTGGAACTGCTCAACCCGGTCCGCTCCACCGCGCATCACCCGCTGTTCCAGGTGCTGCTGTCGGTGCACGACGCGGCCCCGGCGGCGCTGCGGCTGACCGACCTCGAGGTGGCCGCCGAGGAACTGCACTCCGCGGTCGCGAAGTGGGACCTGCAGGTCACGCTCACCGAACGCTACGACGCCGACCGGCAACCCGGCGGGCTCGAACTGTCGCTGACCTATGCCACCGACCTGTTCGACCGGACCACCGCCGAGCGGTTCGAGCGCCGGTTCCACCGTCTCCTGGCGGCCGTGGCGCACAACGCTTTCCGTGCCGTCGGCGATCTGGAACTGCTCGACGCCGACGAGCGGCGGACGCTGGTCCCGGCGCGCGGCGCGGCGGCGACCGAACCGTCGGTCCTGGCCGAGATCTTCGCCGCCGCGGCGGCCCGCGATCCGGAACGAACGGCGATCCGGTACGGCGCGCAGACCATGACCTACCGTGACCTCGACGAGCGCTCGAACCGCCTCGCCCGTGCGCTGCTGGCGCGCCGGATCGGACCGGGCGACGTGGTGGCGATCGGGCTGCCGCGCTCGGCCGACTCGATCGCCGCCGCCCTCGCCGTCACCAAGACCGGCGCCGCCTACCTGCCGATCGACGTGCGGCATCCCGCCGAACGCATCCGCCACATGCTCACCGATTCGGGGGTCCGCACCGGAATCACCGCGGCCGCGCACGAACCCGCACTGCCCGCCGAGGTGTCCTGGCTGACCCTGTCGGAGCCGCTCGACGACGACACCGCCGCACTCACCGACGCCGATCGGATCCGCCCGGCGCGGGTGGACGACCTGGCCTACGTGATCTACACCTCCGGATCGACGGGGCTGCCGAAGGGCGTCGCGGTCACCCATCGCGGCTTGGCCAATTTCGCTGCGGAACAACGTGATCGGTTCCGGATCGACGCGGGGGCGCGCACGCTGCACTTCGCCTCACCCAGTTTCGACGCCTCGGTGCTGGAGATGCTGCTGGCCTGGCCCGCCGGCGCCACGATGGTGATCGCGCCGGCCGACGTGTACGGCGGCGACGAACTGGCCGCGCTGCTGGACCGCGAGCAGGTCACCCACGCCTTCATCACGCCCGCCGCGCTGGCGACCATCGATGTCGAGCGGTGGCCGCTCCCGGCGCTGGGGAACCTGGCGGTCGGTGGCGAGCACGTCAGCCCGGAACTGGTGCGGCGCTGGGCCGTTCGGCGCAATCTGTTCGACGGCTACGGCCCGACCGAGACGACCATCATGACCTTCATCTCCGATCCGCTGTCCGCGGACGGGCCGGTCGTCATGGGCCGTCCCATCCGCGGCACGACGGCCGTGGTGCTGGACGGACGGCTGCGCCCGGTGCCGACCGGCGTGGCGGGCGAGCTGTACGTCTCCGGCTGCGGCCTCGCCCAGGGCTACCTCGGGCGGCCCGGGCTGACCGCCGCCCGATTCGTGGCGAACCCGTTCGGCGCGCCCGGCGAGCGGGTGTACCGCACCGGCGACGTGGTGCGGTGGACCGGTGACGGCGAACTCGTCTTCGTCGGCCGCTCCGACGATCAGGTGAAGCTTCGCGGCTTCCGCATCGAACTCGGCGAGATCACCTCCGTGGCGTCGCAATGCCCGGGTGTCCGGTTCGCGCACACCGAGGTACGGCGCGCGGCGAGCGCACCGCTGCTGGTCACCTATGTGACGGTGGCCGAGGCCGCCGAGTCGCCGGAGGAAGCGGTCCGGCGGTACCTGTCCGACCGGTTGCCCTCGCACATGGTGCCCGCGGCGATCGTCGTCCTCCCGGCGATCCCGCTGACACCCAACGGCAAACTGGACCGCGCGGCGCTGCCCGAACCGGAGTTCGACGCCGATCCCGCCGCCGGTCGCGCACCGGTCACCGCGAGCGAGATCCTGGTGGCGGCGGCGATGTCGGCGGTGGTCGGAGCCGAACAGGTGCGGGCGCACCACAACTTCTTCGATCTCGGCGGCAACTCGCTGTCGGCGACGCAACTGGTGGCCCGGATCGCCGCCGAGTCCGGACAGCAGCTGCCGGTCCGGTCGGTGTTCGAGCACCCGACCCCGGCCGCGCTCGCCACCTTCCTCGACGACGTTGCGGCACACGGCGGTTCGGCGCGACCCGCGCTGACCGTGCGGCCGCGGCCCGAACACATCCCGCTGTCCCCGGCGCAGCAGCGCCTGTGGTTCCTCAACCGCCTCGAACCCGAGTCGGGCGCCTACAACCTTCCGGTCGCGCTGCGACTGCGCGGCGCACTCGACGCGGACATCCTGGAACAGGCGATCCGCGATGTCGCCGACCGGCACGAGGTGCTGCGCACCGTGTTCCCCGACCGCGGACCCGCGGGCCCCGCCCAGGTCGTCACCTCCGGCGCGGACATTCAGCTCGACATCGTCGACGGCCGCGACGGCCACTGGCGGTCCGCCGCGCAGGAGTTCGGCGCGGCCGGATTCGACCTGACCACGCGAATTCCCCTGCGGGCGGCGCTGTTCCGGGTCGACGCGGAGGAACACGTGCTGGTGCTGGTGCTGCATCACATCGCCGCGGACGGTGGTTCGCTGGCGCCGCTGGCCGCCGATATCACCACGGCGTACGCGGCGCGCCGGGCCGGCGCCGCGCCGGACCGCCCGCCGCTGCCGGTGCAATACGCCGACTACAGCATGTGGCAGCGCGAACTGCTCGGCGCCGAGGACGACCCCGCCAGCCTGGCCGCCCGGCAGGCCGCGTACTGGCTGCGGACGCTGGCCGACCTGCCGGAATGCCTCGAGCTGCCCGCCGACCGGCGGCGTCCGGCGCGGCCGTCCTACCGCGGCGGCCGGGTGACGGCCACCATCGACGCGGATGTGCATCGCGGCCTGTCGGAATTGGCGCGCCGGCACGAGGCCAGCGTGTTCATGGTGCTGCACGCCGCGCTCGCGGTGCTGCTGTCGCGGCTGAGCGGGCGCGGCGACATCGCCGTCGGCACCGCGGTCGCCGGGCGCACCGACCCGCAGCTGGCGGAGCTGGTCGGCATGTTCGTCGGCACCCTGGTGCTGCGTACCGAGGTGCGGGCCACCCGGCCCTTCGACGAACTGCTGGATCGCGTGCGCGAGTCCGACATCGATGCGTTCGCCCATGCCGACCTGCCGTTCGAACGCGTTGTGGACCTGGTGAATCCGACCCGCAGCACCGCGTACCATCCCTTGGTTCAGGTCGGGCTGGCGTTGAACAACCACGCCCCGTGGCAGCTGCGGCTGCCCGGCGTGGAGATCCTGCCCGAGGACGTCGGCGCCGACATCGCCCAGTGGGACCTGCATTTCGGCCTGACCGAAGCGGCCCCGGAAGGGGACGACGGTCCCGGCGCGATCGATGTCTGCGTGCGCTACGCCGCCGATCTGTTCGACGCCGAGACCGCCGAGCGGTTCACCGCGCAGTTCGTCCACATCCTCGCCGAGGTGGCCGCCGACTCCGCGATCACGGTGGGCGACATCGACCTGCTGGACGACAACGAGCGCGACACGCTGGTCCCGGCGCGTGGCGGTCCCGCCGCCGAAACCCGCACGCTGCCCGGCCTTTTCGCGGCCGCCGCGGCCGACCCCGACCGCGTCGCGCTGCGCGAGGGCATGGCCGAGCTGAGCTACCGCGGCCTCGACCAGCGAACCAACCGGCTCGCGCGGATCCTGGCCGGGCACGGTTACGGCCCGGGGGATGTGATCGCGCTGGCCATGGCGCGATCGCTGGAATCGGTGGTCGCGTCCCTGGCGATCGCGAAGACCGGTGCGGCGTTCCTGCCCGTCGACGTCCGCTATCCGGCCGAGCGGATCCGGCACATGCTCGCCGACGCCGAGGCCCGCATCGGCCTGACGACGAGCGAGCGGATCGCCGAACTGCCCGACGAGGTGCGGTGGCTGTCGTTCACCGACCTGGACGATCCCGCGGTCTCGCCGCGGGCGCTCACCGGCGCCGAATTCCGGCGGCCGCCCCGCGCCGCCGACGTCGCCTACGTCATCTACACCTCCGGATCGACCGGGCGGCCGAAGGGCGTCGCCGTCACCCATCGCGGGCTGTTCAACTGCGCCGAGGTGGTGCGCACCCGCTTCGGCATCGACAGTCGTTCGCGCACACTGCATCTGGCCTCGCCCAGTTTCGACGTCGCGATCCTGGAACTGCTCATCGCCTGGTCCGCCGGGGCCACCATGGTGATCGTCGCCTCCGACACCTACGGCGGTGACGAATTGGCCGAGGTGCTGGAGCACGAGCGGGTCACCCACGCCGTGGTCACCCCGGCCGCGCTCGCGACCATCGATACGCGCTGCTGGCCGCTGCCGGAGCTGCGCACGCTGATCATCGGCGGCGAGGCGTTCGACCAGGACCTGGTCGAACGGTGGGCCGTGGGCCGGGACGTGATCAACGGCTACGGCCCGAGCGAGGCGACCATCGCGACCACGTTCTCCCGTCCGCTGCAACCGGACCGTCCCATCGCGCTGGGCCGCCCGATGCGCGGGGTGACGGCCGTGGTGCTGGACGGCGTGCTCCGGCCCGTGCCCACCGGCGTGATCGGCGACCTCTACGTCGGCGGGACCGGACTGGCACGGGGCTACCACCGCCGGCCCGCCCTGACCGCGAGCCGCTTCGTCGCCGATCCGTACGGCGACCCCGGCGACCGCATGTATCGCACCGGTGACCTGGTGCGCTGGACCAGGGAAGGTGAACTCACCTTCGTCGGCCGCTCCGACGACCAGGTGAAGGTCCGCGGCTTCCGCATCGAGCTGGGCGAGGTCAACGCGGTCGTATCCGGTTGCCCCGGTGTCCGTTTCGCGCACACCGAGCTGCACCGCGACGACGCGGGCGAGGCCAGGATCGTGACCTACGTGGTCGCCACCGGGGACACGGCCGAGTCGCTGACCGAACAGCTGGCCGAGCGCCTGCCCGCTCACATGGTGCCGACCCTGGTGCCGCTCGCCGAGATCCCGCTCTCACCGACCGGCAAGCTGGATCGAAAGGCGTTGCCGCAGCCCGATTTCGCGGCCTCCGCCCGGCCCGGCCGGGCGCCGGAGTCACCGAACGAGCTCCTCGTGGCGGCCGCGATGGCCGATATCGTGGGCCGCTCGGAGGTGGCCGCCGAGCACAGCTTCTTCGACCTGGGCGGCAATTCGCTGTCGGCGACGCAACTTTCGGCGCGGATCGCCACGCTGTCCGGCCACCAGCTGGGCGTGCGGGCGATCTTCGAGCACCCGACCCCGGTGGCTCTGGCCGCGCTGCTCGACGCCTCCGGTCCCGGCTCGGCGCTGCCCGCACTCGACCGCCGCGACCGGCCCGCCCGCATCCCGCTTTCCCTGGCCCAGCAGCGGCTGTGGCTGCTCAACCGGTTCGACACCACCTCCGGGACCTACAACATCCCGACGGTGCTGCGGCTGCGCGGCGACCTGGATGTGGTGGCGCTGGAACAGGCCCTCGGGGATGTCGTGACCCGCCACGAGGCGCTGCGCACCGTGTTCCCGGATTCCGGCGAGGGACCCAGCCAGGTCGTCCTCGCGCCGGAGGAGACCGGTTTCGTGTTGCGTCGGCTCGCCGCCGACGACACCTTGGCGGCGGACCGCGTGCGCGAACTCGCCGCGGAAGGATTCGACGTGCGGGTGGACCCGCCGCTGCGCGCCACCCTGCTGCGGCTGGCCGCCGACGAACACCTGCTGGTCGTCGTCATCCACCACATCGCGGCCGACGGCGGCTCGATCGCCCCGCTGGCCGCCGACCTGGCGACCGCCTACCGGGCCCGCCGGACGGGCGCGGCGCCGGACTGGGCGCCGCTGTCCGTGCAGTATCCGGACTGCAGCCTCTGGCAGCGCGAAATACTCGGGGCCGAGGACGATCCGGACGGCCGCCTGGCCGTGCAACTGCGGTACTGGCAGGACACGCTGCGCGGTCTCCCGGAATGCCTGCAACTGCCGACCGATCGGCCGCGCCCGGCCACCCCGAGCCACGCGGGCGCATCCGTCCGGACGACGATCGGCGCGCCCACCCACGCCGCGCTGCACGCACTGGCGCGCCGTCACGACGCGACCGTATTCATGGTGCTGCACACCGCGCTGGCGGTGCTGCTGTATCGCCTGTCGGGCAGCGCCGATATCGCGGTGGGCACGCCGATCTCGGGCCGCACCGAGGAGCGGCTCGAGCAGCTGATCGGCATGTTCGTCGGCACCCTGGTGCTGCGGACGCCGCTGACCGCCGAGCGGTCGTTCGAGGAGACGCTCGCCGCTGTGCGCGCGGGCGACCTCGATGCCTTCGCCCACGCCGACATCCCGTTCGAGCGGCTGGTCGAGGTGCTGAACCCGGCGCGGTCGACGGCGCACAACCCGCTGTTCCAGGTGATGCTGTCCGTGCACAGCTCGGCCCCGGCACAGCCCCACCTGCCCGGGGTCGAAATCACCGCGGAGACACCGGAATTCGATGTCGCCAAGTTCGATCTCCAGTTCACCCTCGCCGAGGCGTTCGGCACTGATGGGCGGCCGGACGGCATCGAACTCACCGTGACCTACGCGACGGATCTGTTCGATCCGGCCACCGCGGACAGCATCGCGGCGCGGCTGGCCCGGCTGCTCGACGCCGCGGTCGGCGACCCGGCCCGGCCGATCGGCGACCTCGAGGTGCTGTCCGAGCGCGAGGCGAGCGCCCTCGCGCCGGTCCGCCGGCCGTCCGGCACCGCACCGGCGACGCTGACGGATCTGTTCGCCGCGGCCGTGGCGATCAACCCGATCGGCGCGGCGATCCGATACCGGTCCGAGCAGCTGAGCTACGCGCGGCTGGACCGGATCACCAATCAGCTTGCCCGAGTGCTGATCTCGCGGGGCGCCGGACCGGAACAGTTCGTCGCGGTCGGTATCGCGCGATCGATCCGATCCGTGCTGGCGGTGCTGGCCGTGGCCAAGACCGGCGCGGCCTTCCTGCCCGTCGACCCCGCCTACCCGGCGCAGCGCAAGGAACACATGCTCGCCGACGCGGGGGCGACGATCGGGCTGTGCGTCAGCGAGTCCCGCGGCGATCTGCCCGGCGGCGTCGACTGGCTCGTGCTGGACGACCCGGAGTTCGTCGACACCCTGCTGGACGCCTCGGACGCACCCGTCCTCGACACCGATCGGCGCGCGCCGGTGCGGCTCGACCAACCGGCGTATCTGATCTACACCTCGGGTTCCACCGGAATTCCCAAGGGCGTCACGGTGACCCACGCCGGACTGGCGAATTTCGCCGCCGAACTGATCGAGCGGTGCGCGGTCGCCGTCGGCTCCCGGGTGCTGCACTTCGCCTCGCCCAGTTTCGACGCGGCGGTGCTGGAGTTGCTGTTCGGCCTCGGCGGCGCGGCCACGATGATCGTCGTCCCCGACGACATCTACGGTGGTGAGCCGCTGCGTGAGCTGATGGCCGAGGAAGTGGTGACCCACGCGTTCATCACCCCGGCGGCGCTGGGCACCGTGGACCCGGTCGAGCTGGACCATGTCGAGGTGGTGCTGGTCGGCGGTGACCGGTGCGGTCCGGAACTGGTGCGGCGCTGGGCGGGTGACGCCGGGAAGCGCATGTTCAACGCCTACGGCCCGTCCGAGGCGACCGTCGCCGCGACGATGAGCGCGCCGCTGCGGCCCGGGGTCGCGGTCACCGTCGGCGGGCCGGTCCGCGGCTTCGGGCTGCTCGTGCTCGACGCCCGGCTGCATCCGGTGCCGGTCGGGGCGCCCGGCGAGCTGTATCTGTCCGGCATCGGCCTGGCCCGCGGATACCACGCGCGGCACGGCCTGACGGCGGAACGGTTCGTGGCGAATCCGTTCGGCGAGCCCGGCGAGCGGATGTACCGCACCGGTGACCTGGTGCGCTGGGCGCCGCACGCCGACGGTCTCGAGATCGAGTACCTCGGCCGCACCGACGATCAGGTGAAGATCCGTGGCTTCCGGATCGAGTTCGGCGAGATCGACGCCGCTCTCACCGGCCACCCGCAGGTGCGGCACGCCGTCACCATTGGACACGAGACAGGCAGCGGCGCAACGATACTGGCGTCCTACGTGGCGATGGAGCCGGGCGCCGCGGGTAACGCCGCGGAGTTGAGCCGGTATCTGGCGGCGCGGGTTCCGGCGTACATGGTGCCCCAGGCCGTCACGATCGTGGACGCGCTGCCGATCACACCGGCCGGGAAGATCGATCGGTCCGCGCTGCCCGCGCCGGTGCTCACCGCGAGCGCGAGCTACCGGGCCCCGGCCACGCGCACCGAATCGGCGCTGTGCACCGCGTTCGAGACGGCGCTCGGCGTCGACACCGTCGGCGCGGAGGACAACTTCTTCGAACTGGGCGGCAACTCCCTGCTGGCGACACAGGTGGTCGCGCTCGTGCGGGAGCGGCACGGGCTCGACGTGCCGATGCAGACGATATTCCTCGACCCCACCCCCGCCGGGATCGCCGCCCGCCTGGACACGGACGCGGACCCCACCGAATCGGTGGTCGACGCGGCCTTCGCCACGGTGCTGCCGCTGCGCGCGGAGGGCAGCGTGCCGCCGCTGTTCTGCGTCCACTCGGTCACCGGGGTGGCGTGGACCTACGCGGGCCTGCTCGCACACCTCGATCCCGAACAGCCGGTGTACGGACTGCAACTGCCGCACCTCACCGGCGACGGCGAGGGCCTGGACACCGTCGAAGCCCTCGCGGCCCGATATGTGGCGGAGATCAGACGAATTCAGCCGGACGGCCCATATCAGCTACTCGGCTGGTCGCTGGGCGGGCTGGTCGCCTACGAGATCGCCGGTCTGCTCCGGCGCGCCGGTGCACAGGTCGCGCTGCTGGCCATGATGGACAGCCGCATCCTCGCCGGAGCGCCCGAGCCCGCCGAACCGACCGCCGGAGAGTTGCTCGGCGCGCTGCTCGGCGACGCCGAACTGGGCGCGCGCGAGATCTCCGCGGAGGAGGCGGCCGAGCTGCTGCGTCGCCACCCGGGGCCGTTCGAATCGCTGACCGCCACCCAGGTGCAGCGCCTCTACGACGGCTATCTGGTCGGTACCCGGATGGGGCATCGGTTCCTGCCGGGCCACTACGACGGCGAGCTGGTGTACTTCACGGCCCTCGCCGATTGCGGGCCCGCGGAAGGCGACGGCGGCGCCGAACCGGTCGGCGGCGCCGCGGGCTGGCGGCCGTTCGTCGACGCGGAGATCCACGAGTATCTCGTCGACTGCACCCACGTCGAGATGTCCAACCCGGAGGCGCTGGCCGAGATCGCGCCGACCCTGCGGGCACATCTGGTGAAAACCGGCGACCACGTCTTGTCATGACGTCCTGGGAGGAGCTGCACGAACTGACCGGAGCCTATACCTTGGACGCCCTCGCCGGCCTGGAGCTCGACGCCTTCGAATGGCACCTGCTCCGCTGCGGTGGATGCGCCTCGGAGGTCGCCGACATGCACACCGCCGTAGCGCTTTTCGCCACCTCGGCGGCCTGCGCGCCGCCGCCACGGCTGTGGGATTGCATCGCGTCGAGCATCGCCGCAGACGGCGACCAGCGGAACGAATGAGAGGAAACCGATGCCCTTCTTCGAGGGTGTGAACGGCCGCGTGCACTTCCGCAGATGGCCGGCGCCGCGCCCGCGCGTGGTGCTGGTGTTCCTGCACGGGCTGGGCCAGCAGAGCGCCGACTATCACCGTTTCGCGCGGGCGATGAATCGGCACGACATCGACGTCTGGGGAATCGACCACGCCGGGCACGGCCTCAGCGAGGGCGAGGCCGATCGGCATGCGCCCGTCGAGGAGCTGGCCGCCGACGCGCTGACGCTGGTCGCGCGGGCCGAGCGCGAACACGGCGGCCTGCCGCTGGTCCTGATGGGCCATTCGCTGGGCGCGGGGACCGCGCTGATCGCCATGCGCTCCGAGGCCGCCGCGGTGACGGCCGTGCACGCGGTGGTGCTCATCGGGACACCGCCGCAGGCCGAGGCGTGGCGGGTGCCGGCGCCGCCGGTTCCCACGCTGGCGTTGCACGGGTGCGACGATCGCCGGGCGCCGGTGGAACGGATTCGGCGGTGGGCCACGGGCGAGACGCTCGTGGAACTGGTCGAATTCCCCGATGCCGGACACGATCTGCTGCACGAGCCCGTGCGCCGACAGGTCGCCCGCACGATCGTCGACTTCATGGAACGTCAGGCGCGCAGCGTGACCGCGGAGTCGCGATCAGCGGCGGTGTGGCCCGGGGGATTCGGTCAGCAGGAGGGCGATTCGGCGGCGGCGAGCATGGTGAGGTCGATCGTCTCGGCCATTGCCCGGTAACCGGCGAGGCTGGGGTGCAGGCGATCCGGGCCGGAGTAGGCGTCGCGCAGGACGGCCGGATTGCCGGGGTCGCGCACGGCCGCGTCGAAGTCGACGACGCCGTCGGCGAGGGTCTGGGTGCGGATCCAGGCATTGATCTGCTGGCGGGTCGCTTCGCTGCCGGGTACGAGGAGGGTGCCGTCCACGATGGCGTCGGAGGCGGGGAGGAGCGTGCCGAGCCAGATCTTCTTGCCGTGCCGGTGCGCGGCCTCGATGAGTTGTTCGTATCCGGCGATCATCGCTGGTGCGTCGGCGTGCGGCGGGAGTCCGAGGTCGTTGATCCCCTCCTGGACCAGTACGCCGCCGACTCCGGCCCGGTTCAGGGCGTCGCGCTCGAACCTCGCCAATCCGCTGGGGCCGAGCAGCAGTGGCTCACCGCTGGTGAGGACGCGGTTGCTGCCGATGCCCGCATTGACGACCGAGACCGGGATGTTCGCGGCGTCGAGGCGGCGCTGCAGGACATCGGGGTATCGGCCGTTGGTGTCGGCGACCGCGCGATCGGCCGGGACGGCCAGCGGGGTAGCGCCGACGAAGCCGTCGGTGATGGAGTCGCCGAAAGCGACCACCACGACCCGCGCCGCCTGGTCACCCTCTCCGCCGCCTTTGACCAGCACCGCGCGCCCGCCCGCGAGCGCCCGCCGCACGGCCTCGGCGAAGGTCTCCGCGAGATCGGCATGCGCCCCGTCCCACGCCAGCAGCACGCCCTCGGCATCCGCGACGCCGAGCCCCTCGGCGCCGGTGAGCACCCGCAGATGCGGCGCCGCCGCCCCCGCCGACTCCGCGGTCAGCCCGCCCCGCAGCGGAACCGCAGCCAGCGAAGCCGTGTGCAGCGCCGAATGTACCGCTCGCTCAGCGGGAGTCGTCACCACCCGCCGGGTCCGCAGCCACAGAATCAGCCCGGCAACGACCACCGCCGCCACCGCCACCGCGACAACGAGCGTCCCGATCATCCCGCCACGCCCCACCCCGACCCGGAAACCTCCACTCGTCGATTATCACGCCGCAACCCCACCGGCAGGCGTCCCCCGCTCCGGCCCTCGCCGCCGCGGCGGGCCGGTTCCGTTGCCTACGACTTCAACGTCTGGCTGCCGCGGCGCGGGCCAGGGCGGCTGACCTGCCGATCTCGAGGTAGGAGCGGAGAGCGGCTCGGGCGTGTCGGCGCAGGGGACGGTCGTTTGCGGTGCCGCGGTCGGCGAGGATGTCGACGACGCGGGTGCGGAAACGCAGCTCGGTCATGCCGAAGTTGACGAGGATCTCCTCGGCCGGTGGGCCGCCGTAGGGCTGCCACAGCAGGGCGAATTCGATGATTGTCAGGTCTTCTTTGTCCATCGGGTGCTCACGTGTTCTCGGTCGACTCGGGTCCGGAAGGCGTCCGGCTGTGTGGGACACCTGTCTGGATAGTAGTCTGAACACGTGGCGATCGAGGGTCGCCGGACCGGAAGTCCCGCTAGTGTCGAAGGAATCACCGCCCATGCCGCAGCACGTTCGTGGAGTCATCGCCCGGGCTCAGGGGAAGCCGGTCGAGCTGACCGAGATCGTGGTTCCCGATCCCGGCCCGGGTGAGGTCGTCGTCGCGGTCGCCGCGTGCGGTGTCTGCCATACCGACCTGACCTATCGCGACGGCGGGATCACCGACGAGTTCCCGTTCCTGCTCGGGCACGAAGCGGCGGGGACGGTCGAAAGTGTCGGTGCGGGAGTCGATTCCGTCGAGGCCGGGGATTCCGTCGTGCTGAACTGGCGCGCGGTGTGCGGCCGCTGCCGGGCCTGCCGGCGCGGTCGTCCCCAGTACTGCTTCGACACGTTCAACGCCACGCGGAAGATGACCTTGACCGACGGCACCGAACTCACGCCCGCACTCGGCATCGGGGCCTTCGCCGAGAAGACGCTCGTGCACGCCGGGCAATGCACCAAGGTCGATCCCGCCGCCGATCCCGCCGTCGTCGGGCTGCTGGGCTGCGGCGTCATGGCCGGGCTGGGCGCCGCGGTGAACACCGGCGGGGTCGGCCGGGGCGACTCGGTCGCGGTGATCGGCTGCGGCGGCGTCGGTGACGCCGCGATCGTGGGCGCCCGGCTGGCGGGAGCCTCGACGATCATCGCGGTCGACCGCGACGCGCGGAAGCTCACCTGGGCCGCGGAACTCGGCGCGACCCACACGATCGACGCGACCGCGGCCGATCCGGTGGCCGCCATCCAGGACCTGACCGGTGGCTTCGGCGCGGATGTGGTGATCGACGCCGTGGGCCGTCCCGAAACCTGGAAGCAGGCCTTCTACGCGCGTGATCTCGCCGGCACCGTCGTCCTTGTCGGCGTCCCGACCCCGGACATGCGGCTGGACATGCCGCTGTTCGACTTCTTCTCCCGCGGCGGCGCGTTGAAGTCCTCCTGGTACGGCGACTGCCTGCCCGAACGCGATTTCCCCGCGCTCGTCGACCTCTACCGTCAGGGCAGGCTCCCGCTGGACCGATTCGTCACCGAACGCATTGCCCTGGATCAAGTCGAACAGGCCCTGCACACGATGCACGCCGGAGAGGTGCTGCGCTCGGTCGTCGTGATCTAGCCCAGATCGCCAGGGCCGCAACGGCATAGCCCGCGCCCGTCCAGCAGGAGGCGGCCCAGCCCCCAGTGCCGTACGCCCAAGAGGTCGTGAGCGCGCCGAGCGCCGACCCGAGTGAGTAGAACGCCATATAGGCGCCGATGATGCTCCCGGCGTGGTCGGGACGCGCGGCGGTGAGCAGGTGCTGGCTGCTGACATGCGCCGCCTGGACGGCGAAGTCGAGCAGGACGATGCCCGCGACCAGCAGCCACAGGGTCGTCTCGGCGCGGGCGATGAGCAGCCACGAGGCAGCGAGCAGCGCCAGTGCGAAGCCCGTGATCGCTTGCGCGCGACCGGAATCGGCCCACCGCCCCGCGCGTCCCGCGCCGACCGCCCCGGCCAGTCCGGCCAATCCGAACAGGCCGATCTGCGTGCTGCCGAAGTTCCAGGGCGCGCCGCTGAGGGGGAGCGCGAGCCCGCTCCAGAGTATCCCGAAAGACGCGAAGAGGAAGAACGCGATCAGCCCCCGGCTCAGGAACAGCCGATCCGTGCGCACGAGCCGCCCCATCGATGCCAGTGCCTGCCCGTACCGCGCGCCCCGGGCGCGGCGATCCGGCTCGAGCGTGCCGCGGACCGTCAGCGCCAGCGCCACGCAGAGCGCCGCGAGCAGCGCGTACACCGCACGCCAGCCGGCCACCTCACCCACGACGCCCGCGAGGACCCGAACCCCGAGAATGCCGATCACCACGCCGGAGGTGACCGCGCCGAGAGCGCGGCCACGCTCGCCCGGCGCGGCGATCGCCGCGGCATACGCGACGGTCACCTGCACCACGACCGCGAACAGGCCCGCGACCGCCAGCCCCGCCACGGCGACCGCGCCGTTCGGAGCGACGGCCGCGACCGCGGCTCCCACGGCGGTGAGCAGCAGCTGCGCGGTGATGAGCCGGCGACGATTCAGCACGTCGCCGAGCGGCACCAGCAGTATCAGGCCGACGAAGTAACCGAGCTGACCGGCGGCGACCAGCCCGCCCAGCGACTCGCGCGCCACGCCGAGGCCACTGCCCGCCGTCGCCAGCACCGGCTGGATCGCATAGATCGTCGACACCGCCACCGCGCACACGCCCGCCAGGACGAATCGCTGCGATCTCCTGAATCCTGTCGCCACCACACCTCCCGATTAGTTGCAAAATGAAACTCTTCGACCGTAGGACATAATGGTTTCAAATCGCAACTGATCCTCAGGAGGCTCATGACCACGACCCGCGGGTCCGGCCGCGATTGGACCGACCCCACCTGCCCGGTCGCGCGAACCGTCGATCTGGTCGGCGACCGGTGGTGCCTGCTGATCGTGCGCGACGCCATGGACGGCGCCGCGACCTTCACCGACTTCCAGCAGCGGCTCGGGATCGCCCGGAACATCCTCACCGATCGGCTGCGCCGGCTCGTCGACCACGGCGTCCTGGCCACGAGCGTCAACCCGGGTGGCAAGCGGCACGGCTATGAACTCACCGAAGCCGGGCGGGATCTGTTCACCGTCGTCGTGGCGCTGCGGCAATGGGGCGAGCGGCACGCCTTCGCGGACGACGAACCGCATTCCGTCCTGGTCGATCGCGACGGTAGGCCCGTCGCGCCGCTGCGTGCCGAAAATCGTGCGGGCGAGCGCGTTTCCGCGGCGACCACCCGGGTCCGCAAGGTGGGTGAACACGGCGGTTCGGCTGCCCGGGACTGACGACGGTTCGTCTCCGGTCACTGGGCAAACACTCAGCGGCAGTGGTGGGAGGCGGTTCTCGGCCAGGTTCGGGGTGTTCCCGCGACGCGAGCGCTTCCGGTCGGACGCACCGCCGTGGGCGACATGATTTATGTCAATAGCCATTTCGTGGCGAACACGCTCGCGGGTCAGTAGCGTCGCGGTCATGGACGACACTGCGGAAGTGGGTGAACTCGACGTTCCGGTCGTGGCCTCCGCCGCCGATCACGGCCTGATCCTGGAGATCACCTCGATGGACCTCGAAGCACCGGCACTCACCGGGAACGTGCTACTGCGCTGTGCCGACGGCTCGGCACACCGCGTGCCGCACGCTCTGTCCGATTGGGCGATCACCATGCTGGCCGCCGACGATCGACATCAGCACATCCACGGCACATCACTGTTTCCGTGCCGTGCCGCCTTCAAGATCATCGACAGCACCATCGAAGTGGCGGTGCTGTAACCCCGTTGCCGCGACACCGTCGGGGAGCGCCAGCAAACCGACCGGCACGCTGCCCCGAAACCATTGATGGACAGGTGTATGGACATCTGTTAACAATGATTCCGGAAGGCGGTGGACAGGCGATGACGATCGACGGTGGGACACAGGCGGATTCGGTGACCGAGACGGTGCTCGGGCTGTGGCGCGCGCTGTCGCGGCGGGATTGGGACGCGGTACGGTCCCACCTGTCCGAGGACTGCCTCTATCTCGACATGCCGGTGGGTCCGACAGCGGCGGCCCGCGGCCCCGAGGACATCGTCAAGCGGTTGAAGATCGGCCTGGAGCCCCTGGCCTCCTACCAGAACTTCGACGGACTGCTGCTCGACAACGGCGCCGACGTCATGTACGAGCACCACGAGGAATGGCGCTGGGAGACAGGCGAATCCGCCGTCCTGCGGTTCGTCTCGGTACACCGGGTCGAACACGGCAAGATCGCGCTCTGGAAGGACTACTGGGACATGAGCGCCCTCGCCGACCACGCCCCGCCGACCTGGATGGCGGATTTCGCCACCGCGGACATGTCCTGGATCTTCGACGCCACCGGCCTGGTATAGCCCGGGCGCGCGTGCGACCCCTGTCGACTTCCGGCCAACCGCACAGCCTTCGGCGGTCTCCGAGCTAACCTTGGTAACCGAGTCCCGAAGTGTGGCTACGTATGCATCCATGCCAGTCACAGGGGGTTCGAGATGTCATCTGCTGCCGCATCGAACACGGGGGAGGGTTCGGCAAGCGATCGGCGGTCCGAGGGCGAATCCGCAGCGCCGCGTCGTCCGGAGCCGGTCGCCGTGCTGAGCGACCAGTTGATCGATCGCATGTTCGCGATCGGTTTGCGACTTCACAACGATCTGGTGCGCTCCCGGCGCAGCGCCGGTCCCGCCTTCGAGCCGACCGCGCTGGCCCTGGTCGAGGAGGCGGTCGGCGAACTGGAGCGATTGGCCCACGACACGCGAACGCGGTCGGAGACGTTGAGCGCCAGGTGAACAGATTCGACCTGCGGATACGGGGTAGATCGGTACGACAGCGGTCCCGAGACGAGGAGGTTCCGGTGCCAGATCCCGCCGCGGTGCTGTCCGATGTCGACGGCACCCTTGTCGACTCCAACTACCTGCATGCCCGGGCCTGGCACCGGGCGCTGCGCGAGGTGGGCGCGGTCGTGCCGACCTGGCGCATCCACCGCGCCATCGGCATGGACGGCGGCACCCTGCTGCGGACCCTCGCTCCCGATCTGGCCGAGGACGCCGCCGACCGCGCCGACGACCTGCACTCGCGCTACTACCTCGACAGCGCCGACGAGCTGACGCTGCTGCCCGGCGCCCGGGAGATCCTGGCGGACCTGCACGGCCGCGGCCTGCGCGTCGTCCTCGCCACCTCCGCGCCCCCCGATGAACTGGCCCGGCTGCGCGAGCTGCTGGACAGTGAACCGGTGCTGTACGCGGTCACCGGCGGCGAGGACGTCGAGGACGCGAAACCGGATCCGACCATCGTGCGGATCGCGCTCGACCGGGCCGGTGTGCCACCGCGGCGGGCGGTCTTCGTCGGTGACGCGGTGTGGGACGCGCGGGCCTGCGTGGCTCTCGGCGTGCCGACCATCGGTGTGCTCAGCGGCGGGATATCGCGCGCCGAACTCACCGGCGCGGGAGCGGAATTCGTCTGCGACGACGTCGCGGAGCTCCGGCGTGACATCGCCGACAGCCCGCTCGCACACCTGCTCTGAGCGTCAGGACCGTTTCATCGGACCGATGCTCAGCGAACCGCTCGGTCCCGGCCGCACGCCCTGCTCGGCGGCGCGGACGTACTCGGCCGGGTCCTTGTCGACCGGCCGCACGCCGGCGTAGTTGCGCGCCTCGTAGGCCGCGAAGGCGACGGCCAGCTGATGGCGGCGCGACAGCCCGGCCAGGCGACGGAAATCGGTCAGGCCCTCGCGTTCCTCCTCGGCCATGTGGTCGCCGTTGGCCTGATTGGCCGCGGCGACGGCGGCGTACCAGTCGTCGGTGCCGACGTGATGACGCCCCACCTCGGCGACCGCGTCCCGAATGTCGTTGTGGTCGTGGATGGCATCGAGCGTCTCCTCCTCCACACCGGCCGCGCGCCGGGCCGCGACGCCCAGTTGCAGCAGCTCGGGATAGAAGATCTCCTCCTCCGCCTGCGCGTGCAGCTCCAGGAAGCTCGCCAGCCGATCCCAGACAGCGGCCAGTTCGCCGGTCTGCGACCGGTCGATCTGCTCCAGGATGGCGAACAGCCGCCGCTGCTCGTGATGGTCGTCGAGGATCAGCTCGGTGATGTCCACGGTTCCTCCCTGATATCCGTTGCCGGACCGGCGCCGGCGCCCGCTCGGGTCGATGGTATGCCGGGACCGGAGCCTCGGCGCGGGCGCCGCGCGGCGGGTCAGGGTGTCACGATGGCGAAGTCCGGATCGGGGGTGTCCAGGTAGCCGACCAGTTCGGCCAGCACCGTCGCGTCGCCGTCCGCGGCGACGGTGCCGTCGGCGATCATCTGCCGCAGATCCCGCCCGCCCAGCAGCGCGGCGTGCAGGTCGGCGTCGGTCAGCGTGAATGTCGCGTCGGGCGCGGGGACGTCGCCGTCGATGTCGAAATGCACCAGCAGTCCGTTGCGAAGTTCGGTGCGGTGCACCAGGTTCCGGTCGGACACGCGCCAGTCGATGGTGAGGCGGGCCGACCAGGCGCGCGGGCCGTCGACGCGCAGGGCGATCGCGTCGAACAACTGCTCGACGTTGAGCGCCGCGGCGATGTCCGGCGCGTCGGCGGCGGTCGGGGTGCCGACCGACCCGTGCCGCAACTCGTAGGCGCCCATCAGGAAGAAATTGCGCCACGTGCCGTTCTCCGCGCCGAACCCGAGCTGCTCGAGGGTGTCGGCCTGCAGTGCCCGCGCCTCCGCGTGCTCCGGGTCGGCGAAGATCACGTAGTTCAAAACCTGTGCCACCCAGCGGAAGTCGCCGTCCGCGAAGGATTCGCGGGCCCTGCGCACCACCGCGTCCGCACCGCCCATGAACTCGAGGTGCCGGCGCGCGGACTCGATCGGCGGGTGCTGCCACAGCGTCGCCGGGTTGCCGTCGAACCAGCCCATGTAGCGCTGATAGATGGCCTTCACGTTGTGGCTGACCGAACCGTAGTAGCCGTGCGTGTGCCAGGCCCGCGCGACGGCGGGCGGCAACTCGATGGATTCGGCGATCTCGATCCCGGTGACGCCCTTGTTGAGCGCCCGCAGAGTCTGATCGTGCAGGTAGCCGTAGAGGTCTCGCTGCAGGGCGAGGAATTCGGTGAGGCGTTCGGTGCCCCAGGTCGGCCAGTGATGCGAGGCGAACAGGACGTCGCTGCGGGCGGCGTAGCGGTTGATCGACTCGGTGAGGTACTTCGCCCACACATGCGGGTCGCGGACCAGCGCGCCGCGCAGTGTCAGCAGATTGTGCAGGGTGTGGGTCGCGTTCTCGGCCATGCACAGCGCGCGGTGGTCCGGGAAGTAGAAGTTCATCTCCGAGGGCGCCTCGGTGCCCGGGGTGAGCTGGAATTCCAGCCGGACGCCGTCGATCACCTCCGTGTGGCCCGTCCGGGAGATGTCGACGGTGGGCGTGATGAGCGTCGGGGTGCCGGTCGAGGTCGTCGGCCCGAGTCCGGCGCCGACCGCGCCGAGCGGGCCGCGGGGCAGCGCCGCGCCGTACATGTAGGCGGCGCGGCGGGCCATCGCGGTGCCCGCGTAGACGTTCTCCTCGACGGCGTGTTCCACGAAACCCACGGGCGCCAGGATCGGGCAGCGGCCCGCCGCCACGTCGTCGGCCGTGGTGACGCCCTTGACGCCGCCGAAATGGTCGATGTGCGAGTGCGAGAAGATCACGCCGGTCACCGGCCGGTCGCCGCGGTGCTCCCGGTAGAGCGCCAGCCCGGCGGCCGCGGTCTCCGCGGAGATGAGCGGATCGATCACGACCACGCCGGTGTCGCCCTCGACGAGGGTCATATTCGACAGGTCGAGTCCCCGGATCTGATAGATACCGTCGGTGACCTCGTACAACCCTTGCAGCGCACAGAGTTTCGACTGCCGCCACAGACTGGGATGCACGGTCGGCGGGCAGTCCTCGTCGAGGAAATCGAAGGCGTCGCTGTCCCACACCACCTCTCCGTCGGCGTTCTCGACCGTCCCGGGGCGCAACGCGGCGACGAACCCGCGGCGGGCGTCGGCGAAGTCCTGGTCGTCGTCGAAGGGCAGGTCGCGGATTGTTTCCTCGTGCTGCGATTCGACGGTTGCCGAAACATCGCTGCGGACGGTCATGGCATGCACCCCTGTCGCTACCGTGGCGGGCTGGCGGGTCGGACAAGCAGCGACGATCGCAGCCGTGTGGCGGATCGGCCTCACCCACGGCGGGTGAATCTCGGCACCGGGCCGGAGATCATCCTGACCGGGTGAGGCGGCCTCGGGACCGCGGGGGACATGCTGCGGTATCGGACAACTCATCGGGACAACCCCTGATACGGCACGTCAGGAGCTTGCGATGAACATGATCACGCGCCGCGCGGCGCCGGCCGGCCGGCACCGGCACGACTCGCCCACTCCGGCCTCCTCCGCCACCGTCGGGTTTCTCGTACTGATCCCGGCGCTGGTGTTCATCGGTCCGGTCGCCGCGGCCATCCTGCTCCGTCACCACCACGCCGAGACCGCGGCGAGCACGGCCTTGCTGACAGTCACCCTCACCGCCACCGCCGCGCTGCTGGCCGTCGCGATCACCGCGTTCGCCCTGGCGTGGCGGGCCTCGCGGGCGCGCCGGCTCGTGCCCGTGCGACGGTCGAACACGGTGAGCGGCAACCGGATCGGCGTTCGGAGGCCGCTGTGACCATGACGCTGCCCGTCGAGACCGCGCCCGCGACCGCGGCCGGTATCTCCTGCCGCCGACTTCGGCTGCACGCCGACATCGAGGACCCGCGGGCATGGCGAGCCAGGATCGACCGGTTGCTCTCGGCCGGGCGCGGACGCTGGTCGGGTCGCACCGATTTCGAGGCGTGCCCGTCGCTGCGGCGGTGGGGCGGGATCGGGTATCCACCGGTACCGGCCGGGCAGGTCACGCTGTTCAGCGCCGTGGCGGCGGCCGCCGCGGGCGTCCGGGTGCCCGACGCGGGCACACCGGCCGAATTGTCCACCGCCATCATGTTGCTGTCGGGTTGTCCCGCCGTCGTCGACCGGTTCGATCCCGGACTCGCGTGCGGCCGCCCCGGCGCCCTTGCTCTCTCCGTATTCGCCCTTCCCGCAGACGATCTCGCACTCGCCCGCGATCTCGCGGAAGCGGTGTCGACCGCGTCGGGCACCGTGGCGTTCCGCCGCGAGACCACCGTGACCGTTCCCGCCCCGCGGCGTGGCGCCGCCCACCCGCCGAGGCCCGCGGCCGCGTGGTGACCGTCAGATCAGTCCGAAGGTGCGGGCGTGGGCGATGGCGTCGGCGCGGGTGCGGACGCCGAGCTTGTGATAGATGCCGCGCAGATGGGTCTTCACGGTGTTGATCGACACGCCCATATCGGTGGCGAGGCTGTGGGTGGTCATGCCGGACGGGAGCTGGCGCAGGACCGCGAGTTCGGTGTCGGTCAGGTGCGGGGCCTGCGCGGCGGCGCGAGCGCGCGGGCGGTGCCGGATGATGTCGACGAATTCGTCGAGATGGCCGAACCTGCCCACGAATTGGTCGAGCAGGCCGAGGGTGCCGGGCACGTCGAGGAACGGGCGGATCAGCCGGTCGGTGTGGGCGAGCGCCAGGGCACGGCGCAGCGCCTCGTAGGCGGCGGTGGGCCGGTCCAGGCGATGGTCGGCCGCGGCGCGCAGCAGCCAGGCGTGCACGGCCGAGACCGGGTGCAGTCGCTGCTCCTGTCGCAGCAGCGGTTCGATCAGCTCCACCGTGGCCGTCGAGCGGTGGTGGTAGTCGGCGAGCGCGGCCTCCACGAGAGTGGTTTCGGGCAGCCGCCCGAGCGCCGTCACCGCCCGGTCCAGCAGCTGTTGCGCGGTGTCGTGGCGGCGCAGGCGTAACAGCGCCCAGGCGACGTGGGTCAGCAGGCCGCCCGTCGTGGCGGGTACCGGCGTCTCGTCCAGGAGGCGGTGCATGGTGTCGCGCAGCGTGTCGGCGGCGGCATGCCGGTCGGGGTCGGTGTCGAAGCCGAACAGGTGCGCGAGCACATCGGCGTGCCAGCCCGACGCCGGCGCGGTCGACCCGTCCAGACGTGTTGTGCGCGGCAGGATTTCGGCCGTATGCAGGTAGTGGTCGTCGGCTTGCAGATACGCCATCAGCGCGACCATGACCCGGGCGTGGGTCAGCGACGCGGTGTCGTGCAGACGATGATTGTCGGCGAACGCGACGGCCCGGAAGGCGCGCTCGCGCATGAGCCCGAGCGAACCGCCGAGACCGGCCGTCATCGCGAGCCGGGTCAGCGCGTGCAGGGTGAGGCGGTGCAGGCCGGCCCGCTCCGACAGGGCCAAGGCGTGCCGCAGACCCGGTTCACCGGGTTGTCCGGCGTCGGCCGAGAACGTGTGCGCGGTGGCGACCTGCAGGGCGATATAGCAGTCGAGGTCCAGGTGGCCCGTCGCGGGCGGTACGGGCGGCACCGCGCCGGTGGCGCCGGACACGACATCGTGGACGACCGCGGTGGTGAACGGGCGCAACAGATCCGGCGGCGCGAACACCGAATTCCGGTGCGGCCGTTCCGCGATCAGTTCGCGCAGCGCGGCGGCCTGGACCACGTCGCCGTGTTCGATGGCGTCGGCGGCGCGCAGCAGCAGCACGAACGGGTCGTCGGCCGGTGCGTCGAGGTGGTCGAGCGCGCGGAACAGGGCGGCGCCGTTGCCGTCGAACACCAAGCGGGGTCCGTGTGCGCGGACGAACTCGGCCAGCGCCGGGCGGCCCGGTTCGGCGAGAACATGACGCAGGGCGCTCGGCAACAGGCCCGCGGTGACGAACCAGGCGGCGCAGTCGCGGTGCAGTTCGGCGATCCGGTCCGGGTCGGCGCGGCCCGCCTCGGCGAGCAGGTAGGTGCGCAGCATGGGGTGGTAGGTGTACCAGAGCGCGCCGTCGTGTGCCGTGACCTCGAGGGGAAAGTTGTTGCGCAGCAGGCGTTCCAGCGTCCGTGCCGCGGCCGGCCCGGCCAGCGTGTCGGCGAGTCCGGCGCTGAACGAGTCGGGAACGGCCGTGGCGAGCAGGAAGTCACGCGCATCGGCGGGCAGTGTGGTCAGCAGTTCCCCGACGAGGAAGTCGGCCACCGCGCGCGGGCCCTGCGCCAGCGCGGCGATCGCGGTCTCCCGGTCGCCGGTGCGCGCGGCGAGGTCGATGGCGGCGATCCGGACCAACCCGGCCCAGCCGCAGGTTAGGTGATGCACGCCGGACAGCTCGGCCGCGGTGAGACGGCAGTCGTGCTGAGCGAGTAGGGCCGCGGTGTGCGACTCGTCGAACCGCAGATCCTGGGCCGTGACGCGAGTCAGCCGGGCGGTCATGTCGAGCGCGTGCCAGCGAATCGGCGGGTCGTAACGGCCGAGGACGACGGTGATCAGATGACGGGGCGCGTGTTCGACGAAATACTCCAGGCCCGAGAGCGTCAGCGGATCGGTGATCAGGTGCGCGTCATCGATGACGAGCACCGTGCGGCCGGGGCGGTCGGCGAGCGTGGCCAGCAGGGCGGCGGCGTCGTCCACCGGGGTGTCCGGCACGGTGTTGGGGCGGCTGACGACCGGCAGCCGCAGCGCGTCGGCCACGGCCGGCCACAGCCGGGCCGGATCGGCGGCGGCATCGCCCAGGCCGACCCAGCCCACGGGAGTGTTCGCGTGGCGGCGCCGGATCCAGTCGGCGACCAGGACGGTCTTGCCGCTACCGGCCGGCGCGCACACCAGCACGGTATGCCCGTTGCCCGCGCGGACGGCCCGATCCAGCCGGGCATCGGCCTCGGTCAGGCGCAGGGGGGTGAACGGCAGGTCGGGCGGTGCGCAGGACGTGTCGTGACCGGGGATGACGCGAAGGCCGCCCGATTCGTTGACGAACAGTTGTGATGAGACCACTACGCCTCCGTAAGCTTCTCCGGTTCCGGTCGAGCTCGTGCAGCGTGCCTGATCTGTCGGTATTCGACCGTATACCCGCACTTCGGGGTCAGCGCCGAAACGTTTTGGTCTCGTGACCTGATCGCGGCCGTCAGTCCGGGAGCCGGGACATCTCGAGGAGGGTGAGGCCGAGCGCGTCGATGCGAGCCATCACGCCGCGCACCGCGGTGTTGTCGGGCACGGACCCGTAGAGCGTGGTGGTGCCGGAGGTGGAGTGATCGCTGCGGGACAGATCGGGGAAGGCCGCCTGAGCGCGTTCGGACAACTCGCCCTCGATGACGAACTGATATCGAACGGCATCCGACATGGACGCTCACCTCCTCGTGGATCGTTGGGTGCCGCGGCGATGTCCCGGGCGATGTGCCCGCGTCCTCAGCGTCGTGGCGGGTACGGCCGCGAGCATCATCCGTTCGGGGTGACTTCGGCGGGTGACCCGGGCCGCGGGTCGGCTCACCCTCTGCGGGTGAAGCGTCCTCGGCCGCGGCGCGCGACAGTGCTTGCAACAACCGCGCTCGGAACTCGGAAGGGAGACGGGAATGTCAACCACCTCGCACAACCATCCCGTGCGTCAGGGGGTGGCGGCAGGCACATCGATCGGCGCCGCGACCTTGTTGATCACCGTCGGATTGCTGTCGCTGTTCCAGGGCATTTCGGCGGTCGTGGACGACGACCTGTTCGTCGTGGGCGTCGACTACGTCTACAAGTTCGACGTCACCACGTGGGGCTGGATCCACATCGCGCTGGGCATCGTGCTCGTCATCTGCGCCGTGGGCCTGATGACGGGTACGGCATGGGGACGCGGCGCGGCGATCGGCATCGCGGCGCTGTCCATCCTGGCGAATTTCCTGTGGCTGCCGTACTACCCGTGGTGGTCGGTGCTGGTCATCGCGCTCGACATCGTGGTCATCTG
The DNA here is from genome assembly GCF_044628355.1 of Nocardia sp. N2S4-5. Classification (NCBI taxonomy): domain Bacteria; kingdom Bacillati; phylum Actinomycetota; class Actinomycetes; order Mycobacteriales; family Nocardiaceae; genus Nocardia; species Nocardia sp. N2S4-5. The sequence goes on from NZ_JBIUPM010000001.1 coordinate 845,325, forward strand.
GGCCGTCGCGACCTGGCGTCCCGAGGGCTGATCCCGGTCCGGTCCGTCCGGCGAAAGTCTCGTATTCCGCGGGCGCCGTCGTCATGATGGGGCCATGACGAGCGACGACCACGACACCGCACCGCAGCCGGACGCGCCGGGGGAGGTGCACACGCTACTGCATCGGCTGGCCGAGCGGATCGGCGAAAGCGCTTCGGCGGCAGCGGTGTTCGGCGAACCGGTGGTCGCCGAGGGGGTGACCGTGATCCCGGTCGCGCGTGCCCGCCTCGGCTTCGGCGCGGGCATCGCGGGCGAGCCGGACGTGGGCCGCGGCGGCGGTGGCGGGGGAGGTGTCGACGTGCGGCCGGTGGGATTCGTCGAAATCCGCGGCGGCAGTGCGGTGTATCGGCCGATCCGCGATCCGTGGGTGGACATCGTGGTGCCGTTGGCGGCGCTCGTGGCCGGGCTGACGGTCCCGCGACTGCTGCGCGGCCGGATCCGAGTGCCGCGCCTTCGGGAGCGGTGAGGACCGAAGCCCCGGTGCGAGCGCGGTTTTCGGGCCGCGCGCCTGCACCGGGGCCGGTATCCGCGGGCTATTCGCTGCTGTCCGCGTGATCCGTTGTCGCGGAAGACGTTTCCTGGTCGTACGGCTCACTCATGGTGTGCTGGAACTTGATCGCCGAGGCGATGCCGACCGGTACGCCGAGGATGCCGCCCCCGATGATGGCGCCCAGCGCGCCCAGCACGCCCGCACCCGCCAGGCAGCCCGCGATGATGGTCAGGCCCGCCGCGTCCAGGACGGGCGCGCCGAACACCGCGCCCGCGACAGCGCCGGTGCCGCAGCCTACGGCCGCGCCGATCACGCCGCCGGTCATCGTGCCCGCCGCGACGGCCAGCGTGAATTCGTTGACGGCGGCCTGGATCGCCGCGTCGAACCGCTCGGTCTGCGGGTCCTCGTGAATATCGCCGAGGCGCAGTGCGGGCGTGGCCGCTCGCACGGCGGCCCGCACGTCCGCCGGGGCGTGCACGGCCTCCCACGCCTGCGGCTCCTCGGCGAACGCCGCGACGCCCGCCACCACTCCGCCGGTGGCGTCCCGAACCTGGAATTGCCCGCCCTGGGTGACAAGGGTGGCCGCGCCGGTCTGAATGACGACCGACTGGTCCACGGTGCTGCTGGTGTACTGCACCCCCGGCATGATCTCGGTACTCAATGTGCGTCCGGCCTGTGCCGCCGGAGCGGCCGACACGGTTACCGAGCCGATGCCCAGGGCACCCGCGACCGTCAACGCGACAACGGCCGCACGGGTGATCTTGTTCATGTACTTCCTGTTCTCTGCAGTGAAACCGCGCAGTCTCGACTACGCGGCAACGCAGTCTAACGGAAATGATTTCCGTTACCTATTTACCGGCGGTGTCGTGCGTCGGGGGTGTCGTCGCGCCCAGTTAAGTTTCCGGCTGTTCTTCCGCGAATATTGAGACAACCAGGGCTCTGGCCCGTTATGTTAATAGAGATTCTCAACGCTGAGGGTTGGTCGACGGTGTTCGGCCGTAGTAGCGAGAGGGGCGAGCCATGAACGTATGGGTCCTCATTCAGAACCTTCTGTACCGCCTGGACATGGGGTCCTCCGCCTTCGGCGGCTGGTAGCGGCGGCCGCTGGTCAGCGGCCGGAAATTTCTTCGATTCCTTGTGATCACGGTCACTTTATGTTCTCATCGTGATACACAGATGCAATTGGTGTATCTCTGTATCTGCGACTCAATGAAGAGGGACGATCAGCATGGATGGACGCGGTCTGAACAGGCGAGATGCGTTGCGAGCGGGCGGTGGGCTGCTAGGGGCGGTCGGCGCCCTCGCGCTGGGGGCGCGAACGGTGCGCGCCGAACCCTGGACGTGGTCGCCGGACGGGTCGGTGGTCGGTAGCGGCGGCGGGGCCGACCCGCTGACGGTGTGGGATGCGGAGGCCGATCCCGTGCTGGCCGACGTGATCGACCATGCCGATGTGACGGAGGTGAACCGGCTGCTGGGCATGTGGACCACCAACGACCAGCCGCTGCCGGCCGGGCTGCCGACGGGGTTGCGCGACTTCATCGAAGACGCGCGCCGGCTCCCGTCGTGGGCCGACCAGGGCAAGCTGGCCGCCTCGTTCGAATTCAACAAGAAGCGCGGCCTGTATCTCGGCGTGCTCTACGCGTTCGCCAGCGGCATGATGTCCACGGTCATTCCGCACGAGGCGCGCGTGGTCTACTACTCGCGCGGCGGGTCGCACCTGAAGGAGCGCATCGCCAAAACCGCGAAGCTGGGCTACGACATCGGCACGGTCAACGCGTACGGTCCCGGCGGCCAGATGATCGTGACCTGCGTCAAGACGAGAATCATCCACGCGGCGGTGCGGCACCTGCTGCCGCAGTCACCGCACTGGCCGGACGACAACACCCCGATCAGCCAGGACGACATGATGGTCACCTGGCACAGCTTGGCCACCACGATCATGCGCACCTTCCGCGCCTGGAATGTGGCGATCCCGGCGGTCGAGTCCGAGGGCTACCTGCACAGCTGGCAACTGGCCGCGCACATGCTCGGCATCCGGGACGAATACATCCCGGCGACCTGGGACCAGGCCGACGCGCAGGCCAAACAGGTGCTCGATCCGATCCTGGAACCGACGCCGGAGGGTATCGACCTGGCCCACAAGCTGCTGGATCTGGGCGTCAACCTCGACCTCACGCTGCTCAGCAAGCCGATTCTCGGCGCGTTCACGCGATTCGTCATGGGCGACAGGATCGCCGACTGGCTCTACATCGCCCGCGAGCCGGTGTGGGATCCGCTGCTGAAGTTCAGCTGGGGCCCGTTCCTCGCCGTGCGCGAGGGCGTGCGCGAGATCGTGCCGCCGGTGGACAACGCGTACTGGATGTTCGACGAGTTCCTGCGGCAATTCGCGCTGTGGTATCTGGCCGAGCTGCGGATGCCGATCAGTATCGAGATTCCGCGCACCAACCGATAGTCCTGCTCAGCGGCTCGTCGCGGCGACGAGCCGCTGCCGCGGCCACCAGTGACAGCCCGCCGCGCGAGCCGTCGTGAGAAGATCGTCACGGCATACCGCCGGGTGGGATGTCGCGAGCAGCTGGGGAAGGGAGATCGTGGAATCTGCGCCGGTCTCAGCGTCGGCTTCCAGCGCGGAGTCGTTGATCGAACGCGCCTACATCGATGCGGTCGAGCAGGTCGGCGACAGTGACGAAATCCGTTCCCGGGTACTCGATTCGGCGTACGAGCAGTTCTGCCGGATGGGCATTCAGCGGTCCACGATGGAGGATGTGGCCCGCCGGGCGAAGGTCTCGCGGATCACGGTCTACCGCCGCTTCGCCACCAAGGACGCGCTGGCCGAACAGGTGATCCTGCGGGAGTTCCGCCGCTACTTCGACCGCTTCCTGCTCGACATCGCCCGCGCGCGCAGTGCGGAGGAGCGCGTGGTGATCGGTTTCGTGAGTTCGCTGCGGACCATCCGGGGCAATCCGCTCATCGGCGGCCTGCTCGCGGTCGAACCGGACCAGTTCGTCGGCTCGCTGATCGGCGATCAGGGCCGTACCGTCGCCGCCGTACGGCAATTCGTCGCCGGCCAGCTGCGCAGCGAGCAGCGCGCGGGCCAGGTGGCGCCCGAGCTGGACGCCGACCTGGTGGCCGAGCTGATGGTGCGCATCTCGGCGTCGTTCCTGGCGATCCCCAGCGAGCTGGTCGATCTCGATGACGACGAGCAGCTGGCCGCATTGGCCCGCCACTTCCTCGTCCCCATGCTCCGGCCGCCCGGACCGGTTGCGGGGCAATGACTTTCGCGGTCAGTCCCGGCCGGTCCGCACCGCGCGGATGATCAGTGCCGCCCGCAGCGCGCACAGGTCCGCCAGCTGGTTCGGGTCATAGCCGGTGAGCTGCCGGACGCGCTTGAGGCGATGGTCCACGGTGTTGGCGTGGACCTCGAGGTCCCGTGCGGTGCGCATCCGATTGAGTTCGTTGTGCACGTGCCGGGTCAGGGTGTCGAGCAGTTCGGGTTGCGCGGCGAGCGGGTCCAGGATCGCGGCGAGCCGATCGCGGGCGAGGCCGGGCCTGGTCACCTGATACTCCACGACCAGATCGCGGAAGCGCCGGAGTCCGGGGCCGCGCCCGGCGGCGCAGGCCAGGTCGAGCAGTTCGTGTGCGCGGGCGTGGGCGTCGGTGACCTGGCCGCGGTCGGCTCGGACCAGTGTCGCCGTGACGGTGACACCGGCGGCCGTGGCCGCGGCCTGAAGGATGTGCTCCATCCCGTCGTCGGGCACCGCGTACTCGGGAACGAGGAAGGTCGCCCCGGCGTGGCCGGACACGGACAGCATCGAGGTGTGGCAGCGCTGCTTCAGTTCGGACGACAACCGCGACCACGCGGCCGCTGCCGGACGGTCCGGCGTCTCCCAGAATCGCACGGCGAGAACATGATAGGAGTCGGCGCCGGTGAGCGCCTGCTCCGCGGCCGTCAGCACCGCGGACCGGTCCTCCGCCTCGCGCCGGAACGCGTGGTACGCCGCCACCGACATCGTGTGAATCGCCTCCATGGTGGTGCGCAGTTGCGCGGTCGCGGCGGCGGCGTCCGGCGGGCCGGGAGTTTCGGCGACGAGGCGATCGACGGCTTCGCGGGTGCCCTCCCAGACGGCGTGGTGCACCGCGTCGAAGGACACGCCGGTGTGCGCCCAGCGGCGCGCGGCCTCGTCGAAGCGGCGCAGCGAACCTGTGATCCCCTCACCCCGCAGCGACCGCGCGGTGAAATCATGGGCGAGCCGGACCGCCTCCGCGCACGGGTCGACATGCGCACGTACCGAAGCCATCTCGGGGGAGCGGGGCGGGGAACTCATCGGTGATCCTCGAATCGGAGTGGCTAGACCAGAGATTTGCCCTGCGCCTGTCGCGCTCGCATATCCTGCAGATACCTTTCGAAGGGATGCAGCCGCCAGCGCGCCGGGAGCGCCGAGCACAGCACGCCGATCGCCCGCATGATGCGCGCGAACGCCCGTTGCCTGCGCGGACTCCAGGGCAGCCCGAGCTGGTCCCGAAACTCCTGCGGCAGATAGCCGGTCGTGAAGAACCGGTTCGCCCGCCCGAAGATCAGGCGTTCGACCCGGCGATACGGGCCCAGGCCGATGACCTGGTCGAGCAGATAGGCCCGCACCTCGTCATCGACCGACAGCCGCGACAGCATCGAGTGCCAATAGTCCTCGAACGCGGTCCGGTCGCTCGGCCACATATCCGGGCGCATCTGCAGGGTGGTGCCGAATCGTGCTGCGTCCCGGTACAACTCGTCGGCGAACTCGGCATCGAGGTCGCCGTAGAGGAAGGTGAGGGAATCGACGGTGCCGCGGTAGAGGCAGGCCGCGACCCACAACTGCAGCCGCGGATCGAAGGCGTTGTAGCGGACCGCGCTGCCCGGCGCGGACCGCACCTGCCGATGCGACGTGTCGACGGCCGCCCGGTAGGCCGCACGATCCGCCTCGGTGCCGAGCATGGCCACGGCTAAGTAAGTGAGCGTTGTCCGGCCACGCTTCCGTGGGTGGACCGTGTAGCGGCCGCTGTCGACGGTACTTTCCACGACGCCGCGGCCCACCGGCGGAAGGCTCAGTTGCATCACCACATTGGCCGGTCCGCCGAGCAGGGCGGCCGGGCCCGCGAGATAGCGGTGCCGGTGTGGCAGCTCGGTGCCGGAAGTGCGATCCATGCTCAATAAGTTAATGGAAATTCTGCTCAGGCGGTAGGCTTCGACACGAACGTCGGCTCAACCGGAGGTGTGTTTGTGAGGACGAGGTTGCCGTCGGCCGGGCCGCTGCGGCCGCTGACCGATTCGTTCGCGGCGCTGGCCGTCCTGCGCCGGCGCGGCATGGTCGATCCGTCGCGCCCGGGGGACCTGGTCCGCACCGTGCGCGACGCCCGGATCTACGGGCCGTTCGTCACCGTGCTGCGCCACGCCACCCGGCGGCACGGCGCGGCCACGGCGATCATCGATGAGCGCGGCGCACTCACCTTCGACGAGCTGGATCGCCAATCGAACGCTCTCACCAGGGGTTTGGCGGCGGCGGGTATTGCCGTGGGCAGCACGGTCGCGGTGCTGTGCCGCGACCATCGCGGAATGGTGCTGGCCCTGCTGGCCGCCGGCAAGCTCGGCGCTCGGATGGTGCTGATGAACACCGGATTCGCCGGACCGCAGCTCGGCGACGTCGCGGCCCGGGAGCGGGTCGGCGCGCTGCTGCTCGACAGCGAGTTCCTGCCGCTGCTCGCGGCGGTTCCGACGTCGACGCCGCGCATCCTCACCTGGGTGGACGAGTCGGACCCGGTGCCGCCCGGCGCCGTGACGATCGACGGCCTGATCGCCGCCCACCGCGGCGACGAACTGCCCGCCCCCACGCGGCCCGGCGGCACCGTCATCCTCACCAGCGGAACGACCGGAACCCCGAAAGGCGCTCCGCGAGACAAGGTCTCGCCGCTGCAATCGGCCCAGTTCCTCGATCGGGTCCCGCTGCCGCGCGACGACACGATCGTCATGGCGGCGCCCATCTTTCACGGCACCGGACTGTCGCAGTTCACGCTGGGCTGGGCGCTGGGCAACACCATCGTCTTCCAGCAGCGCCGGTTCGACCCGCGGCGGACGCTGGCCGCGGTCGCCGAATACCGCGCGGCCACACTGGTTCTCGTGCCGACCATGCTGCAGCGCATCGTCGATCTCGGCGCGGAGACACTGGCCGCCTACGACACCTCCGCGTTGCGCGTCATCTTCGCGGCCGGGTCGTCGGTCTCCCCGGATCTCGGCCGCCGGACCGCCGCCGCCTTCGGTGACGTGCTCTACAACCTGTACGCCTCCACCGAGGTCGCCGTCGCGGCGGTCGCCACGCCCGAGGACCTGCGCGCGGCCCCGGGCACGGTGGGGCGGCCGCCGGTCGGCTGCCGCGTCGCCCTCTACGACGAGCGCCGCCGCCGGATCACCGAACCCGGCGTGGTCGGCACCATTTTCGTCGCCAGCGGGCTCAGCTTCACCGGCTACACCGACGGCCGCCACAAGGAGATCGTGGACGGCATGCTGAGCAGCGGCGACGTCGGCCACTTCGATGCCGACGGGCGGTTGTTCATCGACGGCCGCGACGACGACATGATCGTCTCCGGCGGCGAGAACGTCTATCCCCTCGAGGTCGAGAACCTCCTCGCCGAACGGCCCGATATCGCCGAGGCCGCCGTCGTCGGCGTGGACGACCGCGATTTCGGGAAACGGTTGCGCGCCTTCGTCGTCCGGCTCGGCGACGCGACCTGCGACGAGCAGGAGATCAAGGCGTACGTCAAGACGCACCTGGCCCGGCACAAGGTGCCGCGCGAGGTCGTCTTCCTGGACGAACTGCCCCGCAACGCGACCGGAAAACTGCTGCGCCGGGTGCTGGAACAGCCGGACCGCCACTGAGCGCGGACCGGGCTACCTATGCGTTACCGATGCGCGATCGGCAGTACCGTGGGAGAACTGCGGATGCGTCCGCTGTCCCGACAACCGGAGGATCCCTATGCACGCCGTGCCGAAAGCCGTTGCCGTAGCCTCGATCACCCTCGCCCTGGGACTTCAGCCCGCCCTCGCCGTCGCCTCCGCCCCCGAATCACCCGCCCCGCGCACCCAGGTAACCGCCCCGTTCGACCCCATCTGCCCCCTCTGCTTCATTCGCGAATTCCTCGAGAGCGGCTCGGCCCATCCCTGAGACGGAGTTTCATTTCGCGGGGCGGCGGGCGGTGACGAGCCAGGCGCGCGAGTCGAAATGGACGCCGTGGTCGGTGTGGTGAGCGGCCAGTGCCGCACGTAGGTTCTCGAGCGCGCGTGTCGCGGCCTCCGGATTCAGCCTTTTCAGGAATTCGGAGGTGTAGGTGAAGCCGCGGACCCAGGACAGGGCGGTGGTGACGTCCGGGCCATAGTAGACCTTTTCGTCGATATCGGTGATCGCGATGTCGATGAATTCCGCGGTGTGCAGGATGTCGCGGATCGTCTGCGGGTCGGCGAGAGCGAACGCATCCGGTCCGGCCGAGTGATCGGGGATCGGTCCTGCCGCGGATTCGAGTGCGCGACGGATCGTCACGTCCCATTCGTTGCGGTCGTGGGCCTGCCACACCAGCATCACCAGTCGCCCGTGCGGGCGCAGGGCCCGGCCGATATTGACGAAGGCGCCAGCCGGGTCGGCGAAGAACATGGTGCCGAATCGGCTGATCGCCAGGTCGAAACGCGCCTGCGGAAAGCGGTGGGACTCGGCGTCGGCATGCTCGAAGGTGATATTGCCGAGTCCCGCCGAGCGGGCCAGCTCGCGTGCGCGGTCGAGCGCTTGTGCCGAGACGTCGACTCCGAGCGCCGTGCCCGACCGAGCCGCACGCGCGGCTTGCCGCGTCGTCTGCCCGGTGCCACACCCGATATCGAGCACGTGGTCGTGCGTTGCGACCGCGGCCGCCCGGCGCAGAATCTCGTTGTGCCGCTCCAGTTCGGCGTCGAAATCGAGGGTGTGCGTGCCCGTCTCGTGTCCCATTGCGCTCCTTCACGGTCGAGGCCGCGGGTGCGGCGCGCCACCCAGCATGGCACCGCGTGTTCCGCCATGGTCGACCACTCGCCGATCTCAGACCGGGGCACGATGTGCGGGGCCCGTGTGCGCGTTAGCTTTCAAGGATGAAGACCTGGGTCCACTGGGCCGTGATACACGGCGGGCCGCGCGCGTATCTGAAGGTGCAGGCGCGGCGGGGCGAGCCGCTCGCCCGGATCATGGTCGATCCCCGTACGCGGGCCAACCCGTACCTGCTCGCCGATCGCATCCGAGCGCGGGGGCGACTGGTGCGCACCCCGTCCACGTGGGTGACGGCCGACCACGGGATCGTCAGACATGTGCTGCGCTCCAACGATTTCGGCGCCGTCGTTCCCGCGCGGCTGAAGCTGCCGAGGCCGCTGCCCGCCCTGATCCGGGCCACGGATCCGCGCCTGCCGAACCCGATCGAACCACCGGCCATGCTCGCGCTCGACCCGCCGGCGCACACCCGGTACCGCAAACTCGTCTCCCAGGAGTTCACGCCGCGCGCCGTCCGGCGGCTGACCGACCGGATCGACGAGGTCACCGGCGAACTGCTCGGCGCGCTGGCCACGCGGCAGCGCGCGGACCTCATCACCGATTTCGCGATGGAACTGCCCGCCGCCATCATCTCCGAGATGCTGGGCATCCCGAAGGAGGTGCGGGCCCGCATGCTCGCGGCGGGCGAAGCGGGCGCGGCTCTCCTCGACACGGGCATACCCTGGCGCTCCTACCACCGCGCCCAGGACGCGCTGCGCGACGCCCGCGAATTCCTGGACGAACATCTCGACCGGCTGCGCGCCGAACCGGGCGACAACATCCTCAGCGCCCTGGTGACCGGCGCACAGCTGTCGAAGGAGGAACTCATGTTCACCACGGCGCTGCTCGCCGGCGCCGGTTTCGAGACGACCGTCAACCTCATCGGCAACGGTGTCGTCGCCCTGCACGAGCATCCCGAACAGCGAGAACTGCTGGCCGCACGACCGGACCTGTGGCCCGGCGCGATCGAGGAGATTCTCCGGTTCGACAGCCCCGTGCAGTGGACCGCGCGTATCGCGCTGCGCGACACGGAGATCGACGGCCGCCGCATCACGCGCGGCGCGCTGATCACGCTGCTGCTCGGCGGCGCGAATCGCGATCCGGAGGTGTTCACCGACCCGGACCGGTTCGACGTGACGCGGGCCAACGCGCGCGAACACGTGTCGTTCTCCAGCGGCGTGCACTCATGCCTGGGCGCCAGCCTGGCGCGCACGGAAGGCGCCATCGCCCTGCGTACCCTGCACGAACGATTTCCCGACCTGCGGATCACCGGCCCGCCGCCGCGCCGCGAACTCGTCAATCTCCGTGGCTACGCCCGCATTCCGGTCCTGCTCGCGGCCCGCAACCGCTCGGCGATCTGAATACTCGCCGCTCCCGGCGGCCGTAGCTCAGGTGAGGCGGCGGATTTCGCCGGCGACGAGGTCGGGTTCGGAGACGAGCACGTAGTGGTCGGATCGCTCGGCGACGACGTGGCGGCCGTGCGGGGAGCGGGCCGCACTGCGGGCGTGCGCGTCGTTGAGGGTGGCGCGGAGCTGTGCGTCGACTCCGTTGCCGGGTCGTCCGGCCGAGATGATCGTGACGGCGATATCGCCCAATCGCGGGGGATCATCCCGGAATTCGGCGAGTTCGTCGAGATAGGTGCGCTGCTGGGCGGCGAATGTCCGCATGGCTCGCGCGGTGAAGCCCTCGCGCCGCATGTCCCGGCCCGCGTCCGGGGGCAGCGACGCGGTGATCGACCGGTAGGCGAAGCGCAGCAGTCGCATGCGTGCCGCCAGGATCAGGAAGGCGATGGTTCGGCGTTCGGACTTGCGGAAGGCCTTGCTGAACAACGCGTCCTGCCCCTCGTCGGTCGGATCGACCAGGACCAGCCCGGCGACACGCTGCGGTCGCGCCGCCGCGGCGGCGCGCACGATCGGGCCACCGGCGCTGTGCGCGACCAGCACATACGGTCCCGGCCCGAAGTGGTCGAGCACCTCGCCGAGGTCATCGGCCATCCGGTGCAGCGTTCGCGAACACGGGTCGGGGGCGCTGCGCCCGAGCCCGGACCGGTCGTAGACGATCGCCCGCGACCACTGCCCGGCCAGCGGCTGGACCAGCGCCCACAGCGAGCGGCTGACCGCGGCGCCGGACTCGAACACGACCGTCGGCGCGGTCGACTCCGCCGGTCCGGGCAGCACCATGGCATGCAGCCGGCGTCCGTCGGAGGTCGTGACCCAGACGCTGTCACCCTGGGTGTGATGCTGCTCGGATCGGAACGAGTCGATCTTCGGCACCGGCGCCGTCTCCCTTCGTGAAATGCGTATCCCCTGTGAAAACCCCTGCCGGGCAACCGCTCGGCAGCCTTCCGGCGAATCCCGTCGAACGGGGACGCCGGGTTATTTGGCGTCCCAATAGCATTCGACCACGGCCGTGGTGAAGGGAAAGCGGACGGGCGTGGGCCCGAAGGCGATTCGGCCCGCGGCGTCCGCGGCCGTGGTGATCGCCGCGGCGACGGTCGCGGCCTCCTCGGCGGGGCAGTGCACGATGACCTCGTCGTGCTGGAAGAAGACCAGCTCGGCGCGCAGACCGGCGCTCGTCAGCTCGCGGCGCAGCGCTGCCAGCACCAGCAGCGCCCAGTCGGCGGCGCTGCCCTGCACGACGAAGTTGCGGGTGAAGCGGCCACGAGCCCGGGTCGCGGAGGTGCCGCCGTACCCGCCGTCGCCGGGATCGGGCGCCGGATCCAGGTCCCCGGCCGGCGCAGCGGACACCGGCGGGCAGGTACGGCCGAGCCAGGTGCGCACGAGACGGCCCTCCTCCCCGGCGCGCGCCGCCTCGTCGACGTACGCCATCGCGGCGGGGTAGCGGCGGCGCAGTTCGGCCACGTGGGTGAGGGCGTCACCGGAGGTCTGGCCGTAGATCGCGCCCAGCAGTGCGAGCTTGGCCTGGTCGCGATCGCCGGCGAAGGCGCGGGCCGCCAGATCCGCGTACAGGTCCTCCGCGCGCCCGGCCACCTCCATCAAGCCCGGATCGCGCGAGATGGCGGCGAGGACACGCGGTTCCATCTGATCGGCGTCGGCGACCACCAGCCGCCACCCCGGATCGGCGCGGATGGCCCGCCGGATCACCTTCGGGATCTGCAGTGCCCCACCGCCGTTGGTGGTCCAGCGGCCGGAAACCGTGCCGCCGGGCAGGTATTCGGGACGGAACCGGCCGTCGTGCACCCACTGCTCGAGCCACGACCAGCCGTGGGCGGTGTAGAGGCGGTACAGCGATTTGTACTCCAGCAGTGGCGCGACGGCCGGATGATCGACGGCCTGCAACTCCCATTTGCGGGTCGACTTCAGAAAGATCCCTACGCGCGCAAAGGCTTTCACGATATCGGCGGGGAGATCGGGCCGGACCCGCACCCCGAACGCTCGCGACACCTCGTCGGCCAGTTCGGTCAACCGGCGCGGTTTGGTCCCGCCCGCGAAGCGTTCGCCCAGGAGTTCGTCCAGCAGTGCGCGGTGCAGGTCCGCGCGCCACGGTATCCCGGTGCGGGACATCTCCGCCGCCACGAGCATCCCGGCCGATTCGGCGGCCAGCAGCAGCCGCATGCGCTCGGGATGCTCGGTCCGCGCGGTGCGCTCCACCTGGGCCGCGTAGACCTCCAGCAGGGCGGTGAACTCGTCGGTGTCCGGCGGCAGCGCACGGGAATTCGACTCGAACAGCGCCGGCTGAGTCTCGGCGGTCCGGGCGGGCGCGTCCGGCGGCACCGGCAGGCCGTGCCGCCGCGCCCAGGCGGCCGCGAGCGCCCGGGGCTGGCCCGACTGGCCCTCCTCGTGACCGATCAGCAGGCCCTCCGCGGCCTCGACGTCGTAACAGCGCTCGACTCGTACCCCAGCGCTCAGCAGCCGCCGGTAGACCTCGGCCGACCGCCACACCCACCGTTCGGCCTCGGGCCGCGAGCGCACCGCCGCGGCGAGCGAGGGTTCGCGCAGCACCGGTCCCGCGGGGCGCCCGTCCGCGTCCAGTGCGCACAGGCTCGCCCCGCCGTCGTCCGCCTCCGCCACCGCCCATCGCACGTCCACGAGTCTGGCAGCGCGGAAATCGCCCGCCCGCACGGGTACCGCGGTCGGGGGTTTCGATTGCCAGGAAATGGCTACTCTGCGGGCGTCTCGCACCGGAACTGGGGTGACATGCCGCGCGGGCAGGTTGCTTTCGAGCGAGTAAAGGGTCGGCGATATGGCACCAGGGGGCAATGTGAATCCAGCGCAGCGACTGCTGGCCGATGTCCTGTCGACGGGCTACTCCGTCGACGAGTTCATCGCCCGGCTACGAGTCACCACGATCGTGGACATCGACGCCTGCACCGAACTGCTACCGGTACAGCCCGTCGCGTCGTCCGGACGCCACCGCCGCCCGGACTGACCCGCCGCACCGGCTCAGCCGAGGCCCAGGCTCTTGTTGGACGGCTCGAGCGAATTCGGCGGCGGGGGAATGGTTTCCACGTCCGCCGGGGTGGGCAGGGCGGCGTCGGCGGCGAGACCCTTCTCCGCCGCGGCGGTCCGGATCGCGTCCACGACGAGCAGCAGGGCGGCCCGGCGCGCCGTATTGGTGCGGTAGGCCAGCGAGACCGTGCGGGTGAGCACGTCGCCGAGCGCGACGATGTCCACGCCCGGCGGCCGCAGCGCCAGGCCCAGATCCGACACCAGCGTCACGCCCAGACCGGCCGCGACCATCGCCATCGCGGTGGCCTGCTCCTCCACCTCGTGGTCGATCCGCGGCACCAGCCCGACGGACTGGAACGCCAGGCGGACCGCATGCCCGAAGTTGGAGCGAGCAGGCGCGAGAATCCACGGATGCTCGGCCAGCTCGGCCAGGGTCACGCTGGCCGCCGGCACCGCACCGGCCGGGACGGCGGCGTAGACCCGCTCGACCGCGATGACCGTGCGCTCCAGGCCGCGGTCCCAGGTCGTCGGGTAGTTCGAGTAGTCGAGGACGAACGAGAGATCGAGCGCGCCGTCGCGGACCGCCGCGGCCGTCGCCTCCGGAGCCAGCTCCCGCGTCCGCACGTGGATACCGGGATGAGTGCGCGCGAGGGCGGTCAGCGCGTCGGGGATCAGGCCCGAGGCCACCGACGCCCAGACACCGGCGGTGATCTTCGCCGTCACCGACTCGCCCGCCTCCTCGAGCGCCTGGGTCGCGCGCTCGACCGACGCGAGGATCTCCTCCGCGTGCTCGGCGAGCAGCACCCCGAGATCGGTGAGCTGCACCCGCCGCCCGCGCCGCTCGAACAGCCGGGTGCCGACATCACGCTCCAGCTGCGCCAGTTGCTGGGAGACCGCCGAGGCGGTGTAGTGCAGCGCGGTCGCCGCCGCGGTGATCGTGCCGCGGCGGTGGAGCTCACGCAACATTCGCAGACGAGGCAACGACAAGTCCATGGCACCGAGCCTAAAGGCTGTGCAGGAACGCTGAACACTGCCGTGAATGAACCGTAAATAGACGCGCGCCTACGTGCGACCGCACGCTGGTGACACCGGACGCGAGCCATCGGCCGGGGACGACGAGGTCCGGACGGGAGTCGCGCGACCGGCGATTCCCGGTGGGTGGTGGTTACGGCACGAGTACGAATACGGAGGTGGTTCCCCATGACGATGATGCAGAACCCTGTGGAGGGTACCCAGCAGGCGATCGCCCAAACCGTTCCGACCATCCCCGCCGACCTCACCCCCGTCAGCCGCCGCCCCGAGCCGTACATGCGCCTGCAGTGGACCGATGCGCCCACCGGTGCGGTCGGCTACCTCGTCGTGCACACCCTGCGCGCCGGGCTGGCCACCGGCGGCACCCGGATGCGGGCGGGTTGCACGCTGACCGAGGTCGAGGACCTGGCACGCGGCATGGCCAACAAGACCGCCACCTTCGACCTGCCGATCGGCGGTGCCAAGGGCGGCATCGACTTCGACCCCAAGGACCCGCGCGCCGTCGACGTGCTGGAGCGGTTCTGCGAGGCCATGCGCCCGTGGATCGACTCGCACTGGGTGACCGCGGAGGACCTCGGCGTCCCGCAGCATCTGATCGACGAGGTCTTCGAGAAGCTCGGCCTGGGCCAGAGCTACCACGCCGCGATCCGCCGCGCGGCCGATCCGGCGGCGACCCTGGAACGAGTCCGCAGCGGGCTGAACGCGGTGGTCGAGGGCGGTTTCCTGCTCGGTGACGTGATCGGCGGCTACGGGGTGGCGCACGCCTGCCTCGCCGCCGCCGTCTCCTGGGGGCAGCCGCCCGCCGCGACGACGGTCGCGATCCAGGGCGTCGGCACCATGGGCGGGTCGGCCGCCTACTACCTGCACGAGGCCGGGATGCGGGTCACCACCGTGGCCGACGCCGCCGGCACCCTGCACTGCGCCGACGGGCTGGACATCCCGGCGCTGCTGGCACTGCGCGACGGCTACGGCGAGATCGACCGCGCCCGGCTGCCCGCGGGCGTCGAACAGCTGCCGCGCACCGCGATCCTGTCCGCGGACGTCGATATCCTTGTCCCCGCGGCCATTTCGTACGCGATCACGCCGGACAACTCCTACGATATCCGCGCCCGGATCATCGTGGAGGCCGCGAACGCCGCCACCACGCCGGAGGCGGAGGCCATGCTCGCCGCGCGCGGCGTGCCGGTGCTGCCGGACTTCGTCGCCAATGCCGGTGCGGTGGCCTGGGCCTGGTGGCTGCTGCTCGGTGAGGTCGACGACAACCCGGACAACTCGTTCGACCGGCTGCGCACCATCATGCACGCCAAGGTCGCGCAGTTGCTGGCGGCGTGGACCGACGCGGGCGTCACGCCCCGCGAGACGGGGCACCGCTGGGCCGACGAGCCCTCGCCGCTGCTCGGCCCGGTCGTCATCCCCTGACCGTACGGGCGGATTCGCCCGCACCGGCGGGTTGCCGGGTGAGCAGGCACGTCGGCCGGCCGCTGCCGCGGGGATACCATCGGCGGCTATGGAGGCCGACCGGCGGGTGCTGATCGTCGCGTACGACGATGCGCAGATTCTCGATATCGCGTGTCCCAGTGGGGCATTGGATATGGCGAATCGGGCCGGGGCGCAGCCGCCGTACCGCGTGGACGTGGTCTCGGTGGCGGGGCGCGGCGTGCGGACGTCGGCGGGGATCGTGCTGGGCAGCCGTCCGCTGGAGGCGATCCACGGCCCGCTGGACACGCTGATGGTCGTCGGCGGGGCGGGCACCGAACGGGCCGCCGCCGACCACCACCTGCTCGATCAGGTGCGGCGGCTGGCCCGCCACAGCAGGCGGCTCGCCTCGGTCTGCACCGGCGCGTACGTGCTGGCCGCGGCCGGTCTGCTGGAGCATCGTCGTGTGACCACGCACTGGGGCTACGGCGCGGAGCTGGCCGCCCGGTTCCCGTCGGTGGCCGTCGACACCGCGCCGCTGTACATCCGTGACGGCAACGTCTACACCTCCGCCGGGGTGACCAGCGCCCTGGATCTGACGCTGTCGCTCATCGACGACGATCACGGACCGGCCTTGGCGCGCACGGTCGCTCGCATCCTGGTCACCTATGTGCACCGCCCGGCCGACCAGGAGCAGATCAGTATGTTCCTGGCCGCGGCGCCGCGCGAGGACCGCGTCGTCGGCGACCTGCTGGCCTACGTTGCCGCACACCTCGCCGAGGACCTGTCCCCGGGCGCTCTCGCCGCTCGCGCGGGCCTCAGCACCCGGCAGCTCGCCCGGCTGTTCGCCACCCATGCCGGGACGACGCCCGCACGCGCGGTGCGGGAAGCGCGGGCCGAGGCCGCGGCACATCTGATCCGACGCACCGCGTTACCCATGACGGCCGTCGCCCGGCGTTGCGGATTCGGTTCCGTGCAGACCCTGCGGGCCGCGCTGCGCGCTCGATACGGCATGAACGGCGACACGATGCGCAAGAACACGGACATCCCGATGGCCGGACCCGAAGCCGGGGACGACACTTCGGCAGCGTGACACCATCCCTCTCCCGCCGCCGATTGGTCGGCGGCACAGCCGCACTCGTGGCCACCGGTTTCAGCGTCGCACCGGCATCGGCGCGGCCCGACGACGCCGGGCCCCGAATCGGAATCCTGCTCTACGACGGGTTCAGCCTGCTCGACCCGACCGGACCCGCGGAAGTCCTGTCCCGCGTCCCGGGCGCTCGGGTGACGATGATCGCCGAACGCCGCGGCCCGGTGCGCACCGATACCGGTGATGTCGCGATCGTGGCCGAACAGGCCATCGACGAGGTGGACCGGCTCGACGTCCTGCTGGTCCCGGGGGCGGGGAGACGCGGGAGCACGGCGGTCGCCGGGAACGGTGCTGTGCTGCAATGGATCCGGGATATCGATCGCACGTCGACGTGGACCACCTCGGTCTGTACGGGCGCGGTGGTGCTGGCCGCCGCGGGACTGCTCCGGGGGCGGGAGGCGACCACCTACTGGGCGGCCGGGCCCTACCTCGAATCCACCTACGGCGTCACGTTCGTCTCGCGACGCTACGTCCGATCGGACAAATACCTCACTGCCGCAGGGGTTTCCGCCGGTATCGACATGGCCCTGTATCTGGCGGCCCTGCTCGCCGACGACGACACCGCGCGCGCGATCCAGCTGGGCATCGAATACGATCCGCAACCGCCGTTCGATGCCGGGAACTCCGCCCGCGCCTCGGCCGAACTGCGCGAGCGGGCCCTGTCGCTGCTCGAGCAGTCCGCCGGCTGAGCATCGGGGGCCGAAGGTCCACACGGAGAAGGTCTTCGGACCGCTGCGCCGCGCCGTGGCGGCGGCGGACCGTAGCAGAGATGAACGACGGATCGGTGCGGCGCACCCGGCTCCGGTCGCTGGCGGAGGCGAAGCAGGCAGCGTGGGAGGCAAGGCGGTTGGTGGTGTCGGCGCGGGCCTACGAGCGCAGCGCCCGCGCTCGGCAGCGGCGGGCCACCGAGGCCGCGATTGCGCTGGGTAAGCGGCTCGAGGCTATGCGGAACGCCTGAGCGGGGACTCGGCGGTCTCAGACTTCACGAAACGCCTCGGCGCGGTGGGACAACCGTTCGGCGAACGTTTCCGTCCAGGCCGCCGACTCCGGCTCGTCGGCGACGTCGGGCCTGCGCCGCACGGGCGGCAGGCCCGGGTGGTCGTCGGCGCGCAGCGTCCTGCCGGGCGCCGTGCGCGCGGCCAACAGCCGTACGCCCCACGCGACGTAGGCGTCCACGCCCATGCCCGCGCATTCGGCCGCGTCGCTGAGCTCGAGCCAATCGGCTTCGCCCACCGTCACGGTCACCGTGATATCCCTGGTCGACATGCATCACCACCGTAGTCCTGTCGAGGTCGCCCGCGGACTTCCATAACATGACCCGGCTCGCCGCCGGTCCCACCACCTCTACCACGCGTACCCCGTCACCCCCAAGGCGGGGAGTAGGGGTGTTTCGCGTCCGGGGCAGGCCGTTCCGCCGAGGCCGTCGGCGAGAATCCGCGCCGCCGCGGATTGTTGTATGTGTGAGCCCGAGGCGAATTCCGCTGTGACTGCTCCGGTTATCCGGCGCGAGCGGGTTGCCCGGTGTCGATACCGCTTAACGTGCGCTGAGCACAGCGGACGTGGCGCGGAAGGTGGCACAGGGAGTGGTCGGTACCCGGGCGAAGCTCGACGAACTGGTGAAACTGATGGCGGTCGCGACCGAACCGGCGGGGCAGGCCGGGATCGAGAAGCGGCGGAAGAAGGGCATTCCCAGTGTTCGGCAGCGCATCGAGATGCTGCTGGACCGGGGGACCTTCATCGAGACCGGCGCGCTGGCCCGGCAGCCCGGCGATCCGAACGCCCTCTACGGTGACGGCCTGGTCACCGGTCGCGGGCTGATCGACGGCCGGCCGGTGGTCGTGATCGCGCACGACCAGACGGTGTACGGCGGGTCGGTCGGCGTCACGTCGGCGCGAAAG
Source organism: Nocardia sp. N2S4-5 (assembly GCF_044628355.1). Lineage (NCBI taxonomy): Bacteria > Bacillati > Actinomycetota > Actinomycetes > Mycobacteriales > Nocardiaceae > Nocardia > Nocardia sp. N2S4-5. The sequence goes on from NZ_JBIUPM010000001.1 coordinate 863,828, forward strand.
TTCGTGCGCGCCTTGCGCTTGGCGTTCGACAACGCCTGCCCGGTGGTGACGATCAACGACTCCGGTGGCGCGCGCATCCAGGACGCGGTCGGGTCGATCGCGTCGTTCGGCGACATCTCGCGGGCGCTGGAGCGGCTGTCCGGGTATGTGCCGCAGGTGTCGATCATTCTGGGCAAGTGCGCCGCGGGCTCGGTGTACGGGCCGATCAACACCGATGTGCTGATCGGCACCGAGCAGTCCTACATGTTCGTCACCGGGCCCGAGGTGATCAAGGCGGTCAACGGCGAGGACATCTCGGCCGAGGAACTCGGCGGCGCGAAGGTGCAGGCCGAGCGCGGCACCCTGCACCACGTCGCGGCGACCGAGCAGGAAGCCTACGACTGGGCCCGCGCCTATCTGAGCTACTTCCCGTCGAGCTGTCTCGAACTGCCGCCGATCGTCAATCCGGGCCTGGAACCGGAGATCACCGACACCGACCGGGAACTCGACCGGATCATCCCGGATTCCGACCGTGCCGGGTACGACATGCACGAGATCCTGCTGCGCATCTTCGACGACGGCGAATTCCACGAGGTCCGTGCCGCTTTCGCGCCGAACCTGATCACCGGATTCGCCCGGGTGGACGGCTTCCCGGTCGGCGTGATCGCCAATCAGCCGCTGGTGCTGGGTGGTTCGATCGACGCCGCCTGCTCGGACAAGGCGACCTATTTCATCCGGTTGTGCGACGCCTTCGATATTCCGCTGGTGTTCGTGGCGGACACGCCGGGTGTGCTGCCGGGCCTCGAGGAGGAACGCAACGGCGTCATCATCCGCGGCGGGCGGGTGCCGCGGGCGATCATCGAGGCGACGGTGCCGATCGTCAATCTCGTGGTGCGCAAGTCCTACGGCGGCGCCTACGGCATGATGGCCGCCCGGCAGGTGGGCGCCGACCTCAGCCTGGCCTGGCCGACGGCGCGCATCGCGGTGATCGGCGCGGAGAGCGCGGTCGATCTGGTCGGCAAGCGGCAGCTGGCGGCGGTGCCGGACGAACACCGGGAAGCGACGCGCCAGTTCCTGATCAACCAGTACAACGAGACCGTCGCGACGCCGTGGATCGCCGCCGAGCGCGGGTACATCGACGCGGTCATCGAACCGTCGCACACCCGCCTGGAGATCCGCCGCGCCCTGCGCCTGCTGCGCGACAAGCGCCCGGTGCTGCCGGTCGCCAACCCGCGCAAGCATCCGCTGTATCCGATGTGAGCTGCCTCAGGAGACCGGGACCCGCCGCCCGGTGTCCGCCGCGGCGCGCACGGCGTCGAGCAGCCGGTGCGCGCGGACGCCGTCGCCGAAGGTGGGGACCGTCGCGGCGTCGGTCCGGATGTCCTGTGCCAGAGCCGAATACAGGCGCGCGACATTGCCGGACTCGTTGTCGAGCGGAGTCGCCGCCAGCGGGTCGTCGCAGTCGAGGGGCTGCCACTCGCCGCCCCGGGAGCCCAGCAGGCGCAGCTCGCTCAGTGAGATGCCGCCCGGCCCGCCGGCGCCGGAGACGATCGCCAGATCCCCTGCCGTGCCCGCGATTTCGATCCGGGTGCGGCCGTTGGTCGCCTTGGAGTCGTGGATGTGGGCCGATACCACCACACCCGCGGCCGTAGCGGCGTCGAGCAGCAGGTGGCCCGGACTCGTCACGGCGACGGCGCCGACTCCTTCGACGATCGCCCGGGACTGGTGGCGGGCGAGCCGGGCGGACACGTCGGTGAACTCGCCGACCACGTATTCGACCGCGTCGAGCGTGTGGCCGCCGAGGACCTCCACGACGCCCGCGCCATTGCGCCGATCCAGGGTGTAGGCCGCCCAATCCGGTACCTCGGTGCCCGCACCCAGATGCCGGGCGGAGTACACGGTGGCCGAAACGACCTCTCCCACATAGCCTTCCGCCAGCAAGCGGCGAGCGCGCGCCAGGGCGGGGGAGTATCGGGTCTGCAAGCCGACCGCATGGTGGACGCCCGCGGCGGTGGCCAGCCGGGTCAGCTCGTCGGCCTCGGCGGTGTTCAGTGCCAGCGGCCATTCGCAGTAGACGTGCTTGCCCGCCGCCAGCGCCAGGCGGATCAGTTCCGCGTGCGCGGGCACCTTCACCGTGATCGCGACCAGATCGACGCCGGGATCCTCCGCGAGCCCGCGCGGATCGGCGTAGCCGTGTGCCGCGCCGAACAGCCGCGCCGCCCGCTCGGCACTCTCGAGGCGGCTGGTGCCGACCGCGGTGATCCGGTAGTCCGGGAGCGCCTGCAATGCGGGCACGTGCGCGCGCACCGCCCAGCCGCGATCGGGGCTGGCCCCGACGATGCCCACTCGAATGGAATCCATGGTCGCTCCCTCGTATAAACGGACCTTACGAGTCCGTTTATACCGAAGCGGACTCGATGAGTCCAGTTGCTAAGCTGGCGGGCGTGACCAGCGCCGTCGATCGACTACTCGCCGCCGAGCCCGGGACGGGCCCGCGCGCCGACGCCCGCCGGAATCTCGAACGCCTGGTCGTGGCGGCGCGGTCCGCGCTGGCCGAGGTCGGTGTCGAGGTCACCGCGCAGGAGATCGCCCAGCGCGCGGGAGTCGGCAAGGGCACCTTCTATCGGCGGATCCCCTCGCGGGAGGCGCTGCTGCAGGTGGTTCTGGAAGAGGTGCTGGGGGAGACGATCGCGACGGCCGACCGTGCGATCGCGGACCCCGACCCGTGGCGCGGGTTCGTGGACTTCGCCCGCGTGTACGTGCGGCTGCGCGCCGAGAGCTGTGGCGCGAACGAGGCGCTGGGCGGCGCGGGCATTCCGGGGCTGGATCGCCTGCTGGCTGAAATACGTACGCGGATCAGGACTCTCGTGGCGGCCGCGCAGCGCGCCGGCGCGCTGCGCGCCGACATCACCTGGGAGGACGTGGCTTTCCTGCTCGCGGGCGTCTCGACCGACGCGCACACCCTCGGCCTGCGCAGCGCCGAGGATCAGTGGAGCCGCAATCTGCGGATAGTTCTCGACGGACTCCGGGAGCGAAATCGAGTCGGCACCGCGTCGAACGCCGTCTAGCATCGGCCCGGTGACGAACGAGGTCAACAGGCAGTGGATCCTGCGCCGCCGACCGGACGGGCCGGTGCGCGACGAGGATTTCGAGCTGCGGCACAACCCGATTCCCGTCCCGGGCCCGGGTGAGGCACTGGTCCGGGTGCGATGGCTGAGCATCGATCCGACCCAGCGCGGCTGGCTGAACGACGCCGAGAACTACATCGATGCCGTGCCGCTGGGCGAGGTGATGCGCGGCGGCGGTGTCGGACAGGTCGTTTCCTCCGACGCGGCGGCGCTCCCCGTGGGCAGCTGGGTCGCCGGAATGGTGGGCTGGCAGGACTACGTCGTCGCCGCCGAGGGTGGGCTGTTCGGTGTGAACGCCGTCCCCGAGGGGGTGCCGCCGAAGCTGATGCTCAGCGTCTTCGGCGCGCCGGGACTGACCGCCTACTTCGGCATGGTGGATGTCGGCCGCGCGGAATCCGGGCAGACGGTGCTGGTGTCGGCGGCGGCGGGCGCGACCGGTTCGCTGGCCGGTCAGATCGCGAAAGCGCTGGGCTGCAAGGTGATCGGCATCGCGGGCGGTCCGGCGAAATGCTCCTGGCTCACCGGTACGGCCGGTTTCGACGCCGCGATCGACTACCGCGGCGACGATATCGACGCCCGCCTGCGTGACCTGGCCCCGGAGGGCGTGGACGTGTTCTTCGACGGTGTGGGCGGCGACATTCTCGAACACGGCCTCGCGCACCTCGCGTCCCGCGCCCGGATCGTGCTGGCGGGGGCCGTGTCGTCGGGATACCGCGGCGTCGACCCGCCTCGTGGGCCACGCAACTATATGCAGATCGCGCTGCGGCGGGCCCGCATGGAGGGCTTCATCTTCCTCGACTACCTCGACCGATTCCCCGAAGCCTTCGCGGCCCTGCTCGGCTGGTACCGGCAGGGCGAACTGACCGTCGCCGAAACCGTCGGCGCCGGACTGGAATCCGCCCCGGGCGCCCTGCGCTCGCTGTTCGAGGGCGGCAACCTGGGCAAGCAACTGGTCGAGGTGTGACCGCCGCCGACACCAGTATGTCGACCGATGCGGGTACTGATAGGCCCGGCCATACCTTCGTGTTCGTGAGAGCCGCCGCGACCACGCGGCGGCCGGGCAGAGGAGATGACCGGAGATGACCGCACACCCGCACCAGGATCCGCAGCTCGCCGCGCTGAATCGGCTCGTCGGCACCTGGAAGGTCACCGGCGGCGCCGAGGGCGTCGTCACCTACCGCTGGATGACCGGCGGGCACTTCCTGATCCAGGACGTCGAACTGGAGCAGTACGGGGAGCGGATCGAGGGCATCGAGGTGATCGGGCGCGAGCGGCCCTACGGGGCGGACGCACCGAGCGCCGACATCAAGAGCCGCTTCTACGGCAACAAGGGCGACACCCTCGACTACGTGTACGAGGTGGAGGGCGACGTGCTCACCATCTGGTGCGGCGAGAAGGGCTCCCCGGCCTATCTGCGATCCACGTTCGACGCGACCGGGGACGTGCTGAGCGGCGCCTGGGTGTACCCGGGCGGCGGCGGTTACGAGAGCACCTCGATCCGCGTCGCGCCGGGACAACCCGCCCGGTAGCGAACGGTCCCGGCCGCACGCCTGCGAGCAGTGGTGGCCCCGAACCGGATTGTTACTGTTCTCCTGTGGTGCTCGGGCGTGCGGAGGAGCTGGCGCGGATCGACCGGCTGCTGGCCGCCGCCCGCGACGGGACCGGGGGAGCGCTGGTGCTCCGCGGCGACGCGGGAATCGGGAAGACGGTGCTGCTCGACCACGCGGCGCGGGTGGCCGTCGGCATGCGGGTGCTGCGCGGCGTGGGCATCGAATCCGAGGTGTCGGTGCCCTTCGCCGGTCTGCATCTGCTGCTGCATTCCTGTCTCGATCGTGTCGAGGCCCTGCCGGAACCGCAGGCGCGGGCACTGCGCGCGGCCTTCGGTCTCGGCGAGAGCGGCGGCGGGCGGTTCCTGATCGGCGCCGCCACCCTGTCGCTGCTGTCCGAGCTGGCCGGGGACGGACCGGTGGCCTGCCTGATCGACGATGCCCACTGGTTCGATCCGGCGTCGCTGGACGCCCTGCTGTTCGCCGCCCGCCGGCTCGGGCAGGAACCGGTGGCCGTGCTGTTCGCCGTGCGCGAGGGCGCGGGGCACTTCCCTGCGGCCGGGCTGGACACGCTGGCGTTGCCCGCTCTGGACCGTGCGGGTGCGACGGCCCTGCTCGACCGGCGCGCCCACGATCTCGCCGATCCGATGCGGGCGCGGATTCTCGCCGAGGCACGCGGAAACCCGCTCGCCATCATCGAATTCACCGCCGCGCTGACCGGCCGCGGCGGCGGGGGCTGGTCGCTGCCCGTCGAACCGTTGCCCGTGGCGCGGCAGGTGCAGGACGCCTTCCGCGCCCGGATCGGCGAACTGCCCGATGCCGCACAGCGGATGCTGGTGCTCGTCGCGGCCGACGACACGGCCGACCCGGCGGTCGTCGTGCGCGCCGGGGAACGGCTCGGACTGACCGCCGCCGACCTCGAACCGGCCGAGCGCGCCACCTTGCTCGAATTGTCCGCCCGCGCAATCGCGTTCCGGCATCCGCTCATTCGCGCCGCCGCCTACCAGGGCGCACCCCGCGGCTGGCGACTCGCCGCCCACCGAGCCCTCGCCGACACCCTCACCGAGCGGCCGTACGCCGATCGCCGGGCCTGGCATCTGGCCGCGGCCGCCACCGGACCGGACGAAATCGCCGCGGCCGCACTGGAAACGGCCGCGCGGCGAGCCCAGCGGCGCGGCGGATCCTCGGCCGTGGCGCTCGCGCTCGAACGCAGCGCCGAGCTGAGCGCCGACCCGGACCGCCGCGGCCGCCGCCTGGTCGGCGCCGCCCGCGCGGCCTACGACGCCGGTGAACTCGACCGCGCCACCGGCTGTGCCACGGCCGCGGCCGATCTCACCAGCAGCGCGGACGCGCTCGCCGAGGCCACCTGGATACGGGCGCAGCTCGCCTACGAACGCGAATCGCCCGCGGCGGCCGCCGAGCTGATGGTGCGGGGCGCCGCGCCGATCGTGGAAACGCTACCGGCGCAAGCTGTCTCGATGCTGACCGACGCGATCGGGTGCGCCAAGGACGGCGGCGCGCACGACCTGGTGCGGGCCGCCGCCCGGTTGCTCGCCGCCGTCCCTCTCGAACCCGGCTCCGAGCTACGCCCGGTGGTCGACGGAATGACAGGGCTGGCAGTGCTTTTCGACGGAGACGCCGCCGCGGGCTACACCGACATGCGCGCGTTCGTCGCCGCCGCGCGGGAGGGCCGCTCGGTCGGCCGGGTGGAGCTGGTGCTGGCGGGCTACCTGGCGCTGATCGTCGACGATTGCGCCGCGATCGAGATACTGACCGGCCTGGTCGCCGACGCCCGCCGATCCGGCGCGCTGGGCTGGCTGCCCTACGCGCAGGAACCGCTCGCCATCGCGCTGCTGCTACGCGGCCGGTTCCGCGACGCCGAGGCCGCGGTGACCGAGGCCCTGTCGGTGTCCGCGGATCTCGGCCAGGACACCAAGACGATGACCATGAGCGCCATTCCGGCATGGCTGGCCGCCGTCGCCGGAGATGCCGCCGCATGCCGTACCCACGCGGAAACCATGCTGCGCAACCGGACTCGCCACCCCACCAATGCCGCCCTGGCCACCTGGGCGCTGGGCCTGCTCGAACTCGGCGCCGGACGGTTCGAGGCCGCCGCCGACCACCTGGACGCGGTGTGCGCCGGCCCGGCCCGCCGCGACTTCCTCGTCCGCGCTGTTCCCGATCACGTCGAAGCGGCCGTGCGCAGCGGCCGGACCGCCTGCGCGGCACGCTATCTGGACACCCTGACCGACTGGGCCGAGCACACCGGGCAGCCCGCCGCGGCCGCCCTGGTCCACCGCTGCCGGGCCCTGCTGTCCGCCGACCCCGAAACCCATTACCGCGCAGCGCTACTGCGCCACGACGAGGACGACTGCCCGTACGACCACGCCCGCACCGCACTGCTGTACGGCGAGTGGCTGCGCCGCCAACGCCGCCGCACGGACGCCCAGGCTCGGCTGACCGCGGCCCTGCACGCCTTCGAACGGCTGGGCGCCGCGGGCTGGGCCGAGCGGGCGCGCGCCGAACTGGCCGCCCTGGGCGATCGGCCGGTCGCCCGGCCCCACGACCACGATCCGACCGCCCGGCTCACACCCCAGGAACTCCAGGTCGTCCGGTTGGCGGCCGCCGGGCTCAGCAACCGCGACATCGCCGCCCAGCTGTTCCTCAGTCCCCGCACGGTCGGCCACCACCTGTACCGCGCCTATCCGAAACTCGGTGTCACCAAGCGCACCGAGCTCGCCCGGCTCGCCCTGTGACGGTCAGCCGCGCCGCAATCCGGTGAAGGTGACGGCCAGCGCCAGCAGGCGGTCGGTGAGGACCAGGGGGTCGGGTTCGCGCTCGCGGTCGGCGAGCAGCCAGTCGTCGATGACCGCCATGACCCCGCCGACCACGAAGGTTCCGGCGATCGCCGCGTCCGGCGGGGGCAGGGTGTCCAGGATCGGCACCGGGGTCTGGCGGTGCAACTGCTCGAAGGATCGGATGGCGGCGGTACGGAGGGCGAAATTGCACGAACCGGTGACCAGCGCCCGATAGAAGCGGTGGTACCCGGCCAGATGCCGGGCGGCCGCCAGTACCCGGGCCCGCAACGTGTCGATGCCGAGATCGGGGAACAGCGGATACAGCTCGCGCTCGGCCAGATCCATCGCGGCCGCGGCGAGCAGCGAATCGCGGTCACCGAACTGCAGATACACCACCTGCCTGCTGACGCCCGCCGCATCGGCGAGGTCGGTGACCGCGATCGATGTCGTGCCGCGTTCGGATACCAGCCGCACCGCGGCGGCCAGCAGAGCCGCGCGGGTGCGTTGCACACGGCGGTCGCCGACGGCCGTGACCTGCGAAGACTCGGACGCCATGGCTTCAAGATAGACAGCTGTGAGAAAATTGACAAGTGTAAAACAGAGTATTAAATTCTCCGGCGAGTGCAAGAAGGTACTCGAAGCTTTGCCAACCGGCCCAGGTCGCCCGAGTAGTACAGCCCCGGCGGCTCCCGCCGGGAAGGGACGTCCGCATCGTGGCTGACGACAGCATGCACACGGCCGATTTCTACGCACGCGGTCTCGAGGGGACCGGCCTGGGCCGCGTGCACCGGCTACCGGGTATCGAACCGCTACCTCGCCCGCGCCCGGCGCGCTACCGGCTCGACGTGGTCGCCACCGACATCGTGGACGTCATCGAGCACGCCGGCGGCTGGCTGTTCGACCGGGCGGTGGCGGGCTGGGAGGTCACGGTGCTCGTCGTGCACGGCCGCGACGCGCGCCCGCTGCGCATCCTCGGCGCCGAGATGCTGGAACTGGAGCCGGTGCTCGCCGCCCGCGGCGGTGGCCGCCTCCCGCAGGCGCTGGCGGTCGCCGCCGATCTGTGCACGCACGACTCGCGCACTCGGCGCGGTCTGCTGAACGCGTTGGGGCACAAGGCAACCGAGGTCGTACTGTGGGGCGACGGCTGGCCGCCGGGCCCCGCCCACGACGCCACTCCGGTCCTGCACACGCTCAGCGTCGCCGCGCGCGCCTTCAAGGCGCATGCCCTGACCGCCGCGGGCACGCCGACGGTCACCGGCGCGACGGAGAGTTTCCTGCGTTCCGGTCTGCCCACCGGTCCCTCGCCCGGCGCGGATCTGCGGCCCGCCTCCTGACGGTTCGGTCCGCGCGCCCGCCGCGTCCTCACCGGTGGGTACGCGGTCTCGGTGATATCTCGGCCCTGATTAGCATCGGTGCTGCGACCCCATCGAGGAATCCGAGGACCTGCCTTGACTACCGAACACCTTGACCGCTGGAACGCCCAGGAAGCCGCCGCGGAGGCGATGATTCCCCTCATCGGCACGTTGTATCGGGCGAAGGGCGTGACGATTCTGTTGCACAGCCGGTCGCTGGTGAACAAATCGGTGATCAGCATTCTGCGGACGCACCGCTTCGCCCGCCAGATCGAGGGCGAGGAATTGTCGGTGGACGAAACGCTGCCCTTCCTGCGCGCGCTGAGCGAACTGGATCTGGGGCCGTGCAAGATCGACCTCGGCCAGCTCGTCACCGCCTATCGCGCCGATACGCGCGGATTGTCGGTCCGCGAATTCGCCGAGCAGGTTCTCACCGAGGTGACCAATGGCAACAAAGCGCGGTCACCGGGCCCGCGGGATGTCGTGCTGTACGGCTTCGGCCGCATCGGGCGGCTGGTCGCGCGGTTGCTGATCGAGAAGGTCGGTTCGGGCAACGGGCTGAATCTGCGCGCCGTGGTGGTGCGCCGGGGCGGCGACGGCGATCTGGTGAAACGCGCGTCGCTGTTGCGCCGCGACTCGGTGCACGGACAGTTCAACGGCACCATCAAGGTCGACACCGGCAACGACACGATCATCGCCAACGGGAACGTCATCAAGTTCATTTACAGCGACGATCCGTCGGCGGTCGACTACACCGAATACGGGATAGCCGACGCCATTTTGATCGACAACACCGGCAAATGGCGTGACCGCGAAGGATTGTCGCAGCATCTGCGCCCGGGCATCGCGAAGGTCGTGCTCACCGCGCCGGGCAAGGGCGACGTGCCGAATATCGTGCACGGCGTCAATCATCGCGACCTGGATCTGTCGCAGCGAATCTTCTCGTGCGCCTCGTGCACGACCAACGCGATCGTGCCGCCGCTCAAGGCCATGGACGACGAATACGGCATCGTGCGCGGCCACGTGGAAACGGTGCACTCGTTCACCAACGACCAGAACCTGCTGGACAACTATCACAAGGCCGACCGCCGCGGGCGGTCCGCGCCGTTCAACCTGGTGCTCACCGAAACCGGCGCCGCGTCGGCGGTCGCGAAGGCGATGCCGGACTTCAAGGCCAGAATCACCGGCAATTCGATTCGCGTTCCCACCCCCGATGTCTCGGTCGCGATCCTGAATCTGCAACTCGAACGGGAGACGACGAAAAGCGATGTGCTGGAGTATCTTCGCGGCGTTTCGCTCGCCGGGCCGTTGAGCCGCAACCTCGATTACACCGCCGCCACGGACGCGGTCTCCAGCGATTTCATCGGATCGCGCGCGGCGTCGATCATCGACGCCAATGCCACGATCGTCGAGGGCGACACCGCGATCCTGTACGTCTGGTACGACAACGAATTCGGCTATTCGTGCCAGGTGGTGCGGACCGTGCAATACATCTCGGGCATCGAGTACCCGATCTACCCGCGACTGGACCGCGCGCTCACCGCCGCCGACGCGCGGTAAATCCTTCGCCCGAATCGGCCGGTAGCGCGGGAGCCGCCGTGCCGTCAGCCCGTGGAAACCGGGTCTTGCCGGTGATCACCGCCCGTGTTGTGGTGATCTGCGGGCGACGGCACAGGCTACTCGCCGCCGAGACGAGGCTGGAGAGGTGAGGGTGGTCGCGGAACACGTGCAGCCGACGGCGGAACACCGCGCGGGGCCGGTGGCGGAACTGCTTTCGTACTTCGGCTCGATCGCGTCGGTCGAATTGACCGCCGACGACGACATTTTCGCGCTGGGACTGGTCAATTCGCTGCGGGCGCTGGAGATCGTGGTGCACGTGGAGCAGACCTACGGCATCACGGTCGAGGTCGAGGATCTCGATCTCGGCAACTTCCGCACCGCGGCCCGCGCGGCGGCGTTCGTCGAACGCAAGCGGTCCGGGACCGGGCAGCCGTGATCGACGTCGACAAGGTGTTAGCAGCCGCCGAGACCGACGCAGCCCGGTGGGACCGCGACGGTGTGCCCGACGAGATCCTCACGCTGGCAGGCGGTTCCGGGCTGCTGGGCGCGGACCGCCCGGCCGAGTTCGGCGGGGGCGGCCTCGACGCGCACGAACTCGGCCGCTTGGCCGCGACGCTCGGCGAATACTGCACGAACCTGCGCTCGCTGGTCACGGTGCACACCATGGTCGCCGCGGCGGTGGACCGCTGGGGCACCGCCGACCAGCGCGCCGACTGGCTGCCCCGGCTCACCGGCGGCGGTCTGATCGCGGCGCTGGCGGCGACGGAAGCCGGTGCGGGGACCGAGCTGTCCGCCGTCGCAACGACTTTCGAGCCCGACGGCACCGACCGGCTGGTGTCCGGGCACAAACTGTGGGTGACATTCGGGCAGGCCGCCGACGTGTTCCTGGTCCTGGGCCGCGCGGCGGGCGGGCTGTGCGCCGCGCTTGTGGACCGCGACCGCCCCGGCGTGTCGGTGGAGCCGGTACGGGATCAACTGGGCCTGCGGGGCGCTCGCGTGGCGCACCTGCGCTTCGACCGGGTCCGGATACCCGCCGCGCAACTCATCGCGCCGCCGGGATTCGGCCTCTCCCACGTCGTCGGCACCGCGCTGGATCACGGCCGGTTCACCGTGGCGTGGGGCTGCGTCGGGCTCGCGCGGGCCTGCCTGGCCGATGCCGCCGGGCACGCCGCCGGCCGCGTCCAAGGCGGCGCCGCCCTCGCCGACCATCAGCTGATCCGCGCCACTCTCGGCCGCTGCTGGGTGGAAGTCGCGGGCGCGCAGGCACTGTGCGAGCGCGCGGCCGTCGCACGCGGCGCCGGATCGCCGGAATCGATCGTCGCGACCATCGCCGCCAAATACGCGGCGGCGCGTGCCGCGGCCGCGGTGAGCGAGCAGGCGGTGCAGGTCCTCGGCGCGGCCGGCTGCGCGCCCGACAGCCGCGCCGGCCGGTTCTACCGCGACGCCAAGGTCATGCAGATCATCGAGGGAGCACAGGAGGTCGCCGAGGTGGCCATCGGGGAACGAGTGCTGCGGGGTGGCGCGTGGTGACGGTGAAATGCCTGGTCTGGGACCTCGATGACACGGTGTGGCCCGGCGTCGTGCTGGAAGCCGACGGCGGTGAGCCGAAACCCGAAGCGCTGCACGCGATCCGGGTCCTCGACGAGCGCGGCATCCTGCACGCCGTCGCCAGCCGCGGCGAAACGTCGGCGGCCACCGCGCATTTGCGCCGGCACGGGCTCGAGGACATGTTCTCGGCGGTCGAGGTGGGCTGGGGCCCGAAGTCGGAGGCGATCCGCCGCATCGCCGAATCGCTGCGCATCGGCCGCGAATCGATGGCGTTCGTCGACAACGATCCGGTCGAACTGGCGGAGGTGGCGGGCTCGTATCCGGAGGTCCGCTGCTATCCGGCCGACCGCATCGCCGAGCTGCCGCAGCTGCCGGAGTTCACGCCCGCCGCGATCTCGCCGGAGGCTCGGCACCGCCGGTCGTACTATCGCGCCGAGCACGCGCGCCGGATCGGGGAGGCCGAATTCACCGGCCCCGACAGCGCCTTCCTCGCCTCGCTCGACCTGGTCATGACCGTGCGCCCGGCGTCCGAGGAAGATCTGGTGCGCGCCCACGAACTGACCGTGCGCACGCATCAGCTCAACACCACCGGCATCACCTTCGACATCGGCGAACTGCGCGAGATGTGCGCCTCCCCGCGGCACGAGGTGCTGGTGGCCTCGCTGCGGGACCGGTTCGGCGGCTACGGCACCATCGGGCTGGCGGTCTCGGAACTGCGCGGCACGGACTCGGTGCTGGTCCTGCTGCTCATGTCCTGCCGGGTGATGTCGCGGGGGGTCGGTACGGCGCTGATTCGCGAGGTAGTGCGGCGCGCCCGGGCCGCAGATCGCCGTCCCGCCGCGGAATTCGTGGCGACACCGGTGAATCGGGTGATGCTGGTGACCCTGCGTTTCGCCGGTTTCGGGGTGGTCGAGTCCGCGGGCGACCGCATTCTGCTCGCCTGCGCCGCCGGACCCGAGGAGATCGGCGGCACCGGCCATGTCGAGGTGGTTCGATGACCGACCTGCTGGAGGGAATTCTCCGCCAAGCCGGGCGGGTGCCCGGCCGCACCGCCCTCGTGGTCGGTGACCGGTCGCTCACCTTCGGCGAACTCGACACGGCCACAGCGGTTCTCGCGCGCCGCCTGGTCGCCGCGGGGGTACGGCCCGGGCAGGCGGTCATGGTGTGGCAGCGGCAGAGCCTCGACACCCTGATCGGCATGATCGCGGCGCTGCGTGCGGGCGCGGCCTGGTGCGTGGTCGAGCCGGGCCGCCCGGCGGCGGCGGTGCGTGCGGTGGTGGACGCCGCGAGGTGCACCGCGGTGCTCGTCGACGGGCGCGACCCGTTCACCGTCCCCGGCGAGGTGACGGCACTGCTGGCCGGGACAACCACCGCGCCGGTGGTGCTCGAGGTCGGTGACGACGCCGAGCCGCCGGACGTGGCGCTGCCGCCTCCGCCGCCCGCACGGGCGCCCGCGTACGTGATCACCACCTCCGGTTCGACGGGCGACCCCAAGGCGGTCGTCGTGTCGCGGGCCAATCTCGCCGCCATGATCGGCTCGCGGCCGTTCGAGCATACCGACGGCGCGCTCGTCACCTTCGCCGCCATGCGCCTGATCTGGGACGGCTCCCTCGCGGCGCTCGCCTGGGCGCTCGTCGTCGGCGGGACGAGCGTGCTGCCCGACGCCCGGATGCTCCCCGATGTCGACGCGGTCGCCGAACTCGCTGTCCGGCACGGCGTTTCGCATTTCGTGGCGACGCCGTCGTACTACCGGCTGCTGCTGCCGCGCCTAATCGGGCTGCGGCCGACGCTGCGGATGGTCACGGTCTGCGGGGAGCCTGTCTCCGCGAGCCTGGTCGAGCAGCATCGCGCGACGCTGCCCGGGGCCCGGCTGCACAACGAGTACGGACCCACCGAGGCGACTGTCACCTGTATCTGCCACCTCGTGCCGGAGGCGCCCGGGAGCGTGGTGCCGATCGGGACGCCGACCGACGGCACGACGGCCCACATCCTCGACGGCGCACTGCGACCCGCGCACCAAGGCACCCGCGGTGACCTGTATCTGGGCGGCGCGCAGATCGCCGACGGATACGCGGCGCAACCCGGACCGACCGCGACCCGGTTCGTGGCCGACCCGTTCTCGTCCGAGCCGGGCGGCCGGATGTACCGCACCGGAGACCTGGCGCGCGTAGATGCCCACGGCGACATCGAGTTCCACGGCCGGGCCGACAGTCAGGTAAAGGTGCGCGGGGTGCGGGTCGAACGCGCCGCCGTCGAGGCCGTGCTGGAGCGGCATCCGGCCGTGCGCGAGACCGTCGTGCTGGACGCGGCCGACGCCGAGGGCGCGGTGTATCTGGCCGCGTTCTGGATACCGGCCGACGGTCCCGCGCCGTCGATCGCCGCGCTGACCGAGTACTGCGCCGAACACCTTGCGGCGGAAGCGGTTCCGGAACGATTCGTGACGATCGACGCCCTGCCGATCGCGGCGGGTAGCAGCAAATTGGACGAGGCGGCGCTGCGGGCGCTGCTGAGCGCCGCCTCCGAGCGCCGCCCCGGGCCGTCCCGGGAACGCTGGACCGACAGTGAGCGGGCGGTCGGCGAGATCTGGTCCGAGGTACTCGCGCACGACGAATTCGACCGTGACGACCGGTTTTTCGATGTCGGTGGCAACTCCCATCGCGTGGTGGCGCTGCATCTGCGCCTGGAGGCCCGGTGGCCGGGCGCGATCTCGGTGGGCATGCTGTTCGACCTCGACACCGTGTCCGCGCAGGCGGGAGCGCTCGCGCCGCATGCCCCCGCAGTCGCCGCGGCGGCAACGCTCGCGCCGCTGGTCTTCGAGGTGTGAGGACGTTGTGTCCGTGCGTACCGCAAGCGACGACGGCCGTGAGCGCGGGGAAAACCGGTGCGCGGGAACGATAATGCGATGAGTGAGGGCGAGGAAGGTACGGTGACCGGCAACGGGACGCCCCGATGAGCGGGGACGGCATTCGGGTCGTGGCGGTGATCGGCGCGGGCACCATGGGCGCCGGTATCGCGCAATGCCTGGCGCAGGCCGGGTACGAGGTCGAGGTGGTCGAGCCCGACGGCGACGCCGCCGGACGCGCCCGCCGCGGCCTGGCCGACGCCGTGCGCCTGGCGCTGCTGCTGGGGCGCGGCGACCGGCGCACCGCCGCCGGTGCCACCGGGCGGGTGCGGTGGGTGCGGCGGATCGATGAGCTGGGCGAGGTCGATTTCGTCATCGAATGCGCCACCGAGCGGATTCCGTTGAAGGAGAAGCTGTTCGGCGAACTGGACCGGCACTGCCGCGCGGACGCCGTCTTCGCGTCCTGCACCTCCGCCATCCCGATCGCGCGCCTGGCCGCCGCGACCGGGCGACCGGACCGCGTGCTGGGCCTGCACTTCATGAACCCGGCGCCGTTGACGACCGCGGTGGAGGTGGTGCGCGGCGAGCGGACCGCGCCACTCGCCTTGGCCCGCGCCACCGCCCTGGTCACGGCGCTCGGCAAGGAAGCGATCGTCGTCGGCGACCGGCCCGGCTTCGTCCTCAACCGGGTGCTGATGCTGTCCATCGCGGAGGCCGCCGCCACCCTCGGCACCGGCACGACCGCCGAGACCGTCGACGCCCTGTTCGAGCAATGCCTCGGACACCGGATGGGCCCGCTACGCACCGCCGATCTCATCGGCCTGGACAACGTCGCCGACACCCTCGAGGTGCTGCGGGAGGAGACCGGCGAGACGCATTACCGGATTCCACCCGCGCTCGCCGCACTCCTCGACGCCGGGCATTTCGGCCGCAAGACCGGACAGGGATTTCACGATTATCGTGACAGCGGCCCGAACTCGACATAGTCGGCCATCGCCGCGACGGCTTCGTTCCGCCGCTCATCCCGCAGAATCGGGAGATCGGTAACGAAATCCAGCGATTGCCCGGCACGGAGCGGAGGCGTGGTGAAATTCGGATCCAGCACCACGACCTCGTCGGGTCCGCCCGCGGTCCATCCGAGTTCGTCGGAGCTGCACAACATTCCGAAAGACCATTCCTCGCGGTATCTCCGCCGCCGCATCTTCTTCCGTCCGGGCAGCCGGGCGCCGGGTGGCGCGGCCGGAACCAATTGCCCCGAAGAGAGTTCTCGTTTGCCGCCGAAGACGACCTGCACAGGGCGTCCAGGTAGCGCGGTGACGGCACGTCTCGTCCCTGCTCCCACTGCGACAGACGTTGATGGCTCGGGCCGGCGCTGGGCGTACCGCCCGCCGCCAGCACCTCCTCGAGCGCCTCGACCGCCTCCACCAGGGTGTATCCCCGGGCGATTCGGTGGCCCCGCAGCAGCGACATCCCGCAGTGCCGGTGTATGGCCGCGGCGGCGTCCTGATCCGATCCGCCGGCGGACTTGACCTCACGCGCCACCCGGCGCGCGCACCTGGTGGCGTGCGGGACGTTGGTCATGCGAACCACTTGTTCTCCCGGGAGAAAACCCCTCGATCACACTGGGAAGCCAGTTTATCCGCGAGTTCGGCGGGCTGTCGACGCCGTGATCGATTCTGCACGCACCGCGTGCACAAGGGGTTCGAATACGGGGAATCGAGCTGCCGGTCCCGCTGTTCCCGGACATTTCGCCGCATTCTTACGACGTTCGTATCCCGGTGCGCCGCACCGGATCCGGGCCCGAGCGGAATCGATGGAAATGAGCGGCGAGTCCTCGAAATCAATTCCCCGAAGTGTGGCTCGAACCCGGAATCCTCAGAACGTGGGAGTCGGAATGAATACAGGGCGGAATATCGTCGTGCCGGTGCTGGTGCCGGTCGGCCGGGACACGGTGCCGCGCGCGATCGTGGCGTTCGCGTTCATGATGGCGCTGGCCGTGCTGGCGATGCTGACCGTGCTCCTGTTGTTTCCGGGGGAGCGGCACGACACCTCCACCACCACGGGGGTGAGCACGACGCGGCTGCTCGATCCGGCGCCCTCGTGCTATCCGTTCGCCGATTGCGCTGCGCCGACCGCGGTTCCGGCCGTCAGAGAGTAGCCCCCGCGGCCGCCGCCGCGACGATGTCGCTGGTTCGTTCGGGACCGAGCGCGTTGATACACAGGCGATTCCAGATCTCGTGGTAAGCGTCGATGTCGCGGCGGCCCTCGAGGAACGCGGCGCCCGTGGCGTGGGGGACGTGCACGATGTCGCCGCGATGGGTGGCGGCGAAACGGAAGACGGTGAACGGGATCGTGCTGATGATCGGCCCGGCGGCGTGGTCGGGCATGATCTGCACGCTGAAGCCGGGCCGGGCGGCGACGCGGGCCAGATGGTCGAGCTGCTCTCGCCAGGCCTGGTGGCTGCCGAGCTGGCGGCGCAGCGCGGCCTGTTCGAGCACCATCCACAGGCGCGGCGGATTCGGCCGTGCCAGAATCTGTTTGCGCTGTTCCAGCTCGGCGAGGCGAGGGTGCGGACCGCCGGAGTGGTCCGGGTCGGCCATCGCGAGGAACTCCTCCGTGTACTCCGCTGTCTGGAGCAGACCGGGAATCATGCCGGGTGCGTAGCAGCGGATGAGCGAGGCGGAGCGCTCGAGGTCGAGATAGGTGTCGAGCCAGCGCGATGCGAGATCGTCCTCCGGCTCGCCTTCGTTCTGCGCGAAGGCGAAGGCACTGCTCATCGATCACCGACCCTTTCGCATCGGTCAGGTAGCCACGTCGCCGAGCCTGCCACAGCCGTACCGCCGATCACCCGATCTCCCGGTGCGCGGCGATCGGCCCTGACGTGCGGAACCGGGTGGTCGCGGCCGCGTTCGGTGCGAACGCCGAACCCGACGCTCGGGAATAGCCTGTCATCTCGCGCGGCCGAGAAGGTCTCGAGGAGATCACGATCCGACCGAAACGTCCGTACCGACACGGCACGGCCGTCGGCCGGCCACCGCTACGGCGCGCCGGACAGCCACCGCCGCAGGCGGCCCGGCCGGGCCGATGTGCGCGGCCGCGTCCGCCGGGCCGCGTCGAGCCAGGCGGGCATCGGTTCCCGGGCGTCGAGCCAGGGCCCCGGCACGCCGGCGATCGCGCCGGAGCGGGTACCGGTGTGGGCGCCGACGATCCCGCCGACGATGGCGCTGGTGGTGTCGATATCGCCGTCGGCCGCGATACAGGTGCTGATCGCGGCCGGGTAATCGGCCAGATGCGTTGCGGCGACCCAGATCGCGAACGGCACCGTGTCCTGCGCGGTGACCCGGGAGCCGTTGCCGAGTTCGTCTGCGGCCTGCTCGGCGGAGGTCCCGAGCAGAGTGCGGGCGTGGCGGATGGATCGGGTCGTCTCGCCGTCGTCGAGATGGCCGAGGACCGTGGTGATGAACTCGGCGGGGTCCGGCCGCGTGCCGTCGAGGCGGGCTCGGGCGGCCACGCCGGCGGCGAGCGCCACCGCGACCGCGCCGCGCACCCCTTCCGGATGCATGTGCGTCACCTGCGCCGACCGGACCGCTTCGGCCGCAATCGTTTCCGGGTCACCGGCGTAATACGCGCCGAGCGGAGCGACCCGCATGGCCGCGCCGTTGCCGCAGGAACCCTGATGGTCGTAGGCGGCTCCGGCCGCCTCCCGCCAGTGCACGCCCTCCCGGATCCGCCGCAGGGTGTCGACGGTGAAGAAGCCGTAGTCGCGGTGGGCCTCGAAGCGCGCGGCGAACGCGGCGGCGAGCCGATCCGGGTCGATCCCGCCACGCAGGTGCAGTTCGGCGACGACGGTGCAGGCCATCTGGGTGTCGTCGGTCCACCGCCACTGCCGGTCCCCGAGATCGCCGGCGCGGATTTCGGCGAGCGTGCGGCGCAGGATCGGGAACTCCGCGCCGAGTGCGTCTCCCGCGGACAGCCCGTCCAGCGAATCGAACATCAGATCGGTGTGCATCGCGACCGATCGTAGCCAGTCACCCGCCGAATGCTCCTGCGTGTCGGGTGCGCCTGCGCCAGGCAAACGCGCAGCACACCTACGATTCGATGCTGGTAGCGGCAGAGCACGATCCGTCCGGAACAGGGAGCGCGGCGATGGAACAGGGCAGCGGACGCCGGTCGGCACGTGAGGTCTTACAGGACTTGCCTCGTCACGTGCGGTTGGACGCCGTGCGCCGGTTGCGCCGCCGGGGCCGGCCGCTGGCGCTGCGGGACATCACGGTGGTCGACGCGGGCATGCTGAAACGCGCCGTGGTCGCCGCCGCGCTCGGAAATTGTATGGAGTGGTTCGACTTCGGCGTCTACAGCTATCTCGCGGTTGTCATCGGGAAGGTGTTCTTCCCCGAGGTCGGTGCGGGCGTGCAGGTGCTGGCCTCGTTCACGACCTTCGCCGCGGCGTTCCTGGTCCGCCCGCTCGGCGGGCTGTACTTCGGCCCGCTGGGTGACCGGATCGGCCGTCAGAAGGTGCTGGCCACCACCATGCTGATGATGGCAGCCAGCACCTTCGCGATCGGCTTCATCCCCGGTTACGACACGATCGGCATCGCCGCGCCGATCCTGCTGTTGGTGTGCCGCATGGTGCAGGGCTTCTCCACCGGCGGCGAATACGGCGGGGCCACCACGTTCATCGCCGAATACTCGCCGGACCGCCGGCGCGGATTCCTCGGCAGCTGGCTCGATTTCGGCACCTTCGTCGGCTATGCCGCCGGGTCGGGGATCGTCACCCTGCTGACCGCCACCCTCGGCGAGGAGACGCTGGAGGCATGGGCGTGGCGACTGCCGTTCCTGATCGCCGGGCCGATCGGCGTCATCGGCCTGTATGTCCGGCTGAAACTGGAGGACACGCCGGCCTATCAGGAGCAGTTGGACGCCCACGACCGTGAGCTGGCCGAACAGGAGAGCGGCAGCAGCCGGCTGGGCGAGATCGCGGTGATCTTCACTCGGCACTGGCGGGCCATGCTGATCTGCATCGGGCTGGTACTGCTCTACAACGTCACCAATTACATGGTCACGGCCTATCTGCCGACCTATATGACCGAATCGCTGCACCGGTCCGCCACCCACTCCGACCTGCTGGTGCTCGGCGCGATGGGGTTGGTGGTCCTGCTGATCACCTTCGTGGGCCGGGCCAGCGACCGCTTCGGGCGCCGCCCGGTGTTCCTGGTCGCGGCCGTGGCCCAGGTGCTGCTGGCCTACCCGTGTTTCGTGCTGATCCGGCAGGACGGCTGGGCGCTGCCCCTGGCGGGCACGTTGCTGCTGGCGGCGTTGCTGGCGGGCTTCGCCGGACCGAGCGCTGCCACGCTGCCCGCGCTGTTCCCGACCGCGGTCCGCTACGGCGCCATGGGGATCTCGTTCAATATCGCGGTCTCGGCGTTCGGCGGCACCACCCCACTGGTCAACGCCGCGTTGGTGAACAGCACGGGTGATCTGATGGTGCCCGCCTACTACTTGATCGGCTCCGGTCTCATCGGCATGGTGGCCGCACTGTTCTTGCGAGAATCGTCGCTGCTGCCGCTGAAGGGCTCGCAGCCGATGGTCGGCACCGACGAAGAGGCGCGGGAACTCGTGGACACCTCCGAATTGGCCCTCGCGGAACTGCGTGCCAACGGTGATCGATAGCGCCCCGAGAAGGATTGCGCGGCAGAGTAATTACGATCTGACCCGCCGTGACCGGACGAACTCGCGGACTCCGACGGCCGCGCGCCGGGAAATACCCACGCGGGCGCGATGGACGAAAATGTCGAAGTCGAGATCCTCGATACGATCGAGGATCTCGGAATAGAGCGTGAGCGCCGCGGACACACACGGCCGGGACCGGGGTGCGAGCAGGTCGATTCCCCTGCCGGCGTAGGTATAGATCTCGCGGGTGCGCGCGTGCTGGTCGGCGAGGGCGCGGCGGACTCGCGGATCGGTACGCCGACGTGCCTGGCACCAGTGCAGCAGGTCCCGGTCCACGCCGTGTCCGGCCAGTTCGTCGGCGGGCAGGTAGACCCGGTCGCGGGCGAGGTCCTCGTTCACGTCGCGCAGAAAGTTGGTGAGCTGGAACGCCTTTCCGAGGGCCCCGGCGTAGGGGGCGGCCTCCTCGGCCGGTGCCACGGTGCCCAGCACCGGCAGCACCTGCAAGCCGATCACCTCCGCTGAGCCGTATATATACCGGTCGAGCGCGTCGCGGCCGGGATAGTCGGTGACCGTCAGGTCCATGCGCATAGAGGCGAGGAACGAGTCGAACAGCGCGTCGGGAATGTGAAAGGCTCGTGCGGTGTGCAGGACGGCGGGCAGCACCGGGTCGGCGTCGGCGGTGCGGGTGCGGAAATGTCCGGCGAGTGTCTCCAGTCGGGCAGCGCGGTCGTCGGGGCCGGCGGTCGGGGTGATCTCGTCGAGGATGTCGTCGGCGCGGCGGGCGAACCCGTACAGCGCGTGCACGGCGGGCCGCTGGTCGGGCGCCAGTAACCGGGTCGCCAGGAAGAACGTTCTGCCGTGGCGGGCATTGAGCGTGCGGCAGGCGCGGTAGGAACGGCGTAGCCGCCGATCCGTGTGGTCGAGCACAGATGCGTTGCTGGGCATGGACTTCCGTTCAACGGGCGGGAGCGGGCAGGGACGAGGCGGCCATGGCGGCGGCAGGCCTGCGACCGGTGATCCGATCGGCGGCCAGCCGTCCGGAGATCAGGACGGGCGGGATGCCGACGCCCGGCACGGTGGAGCCGCCGGCGAGCACCACGTTGTCCAGACCGCGAATCAGGTTGGCGGGCCGGAACGGCCCGGTCTGGGCGAAGGTGTGAGCGAGAGCGAACGGGCTTCCGGCCGGCATGCCGAGGCGTGCCCAGTCCGCCGGTGTCGTGACGCGTAGCAGCTCCGCCTCCGACAGCGCGCCGGGGAGCCGGTCGCGGACGGTTGCCAGCACCTCCTCGGCGTAGCTTGCCCCGAACCTGTCCCAATTGATCGGTCCGCGAACGAGGTTCGGTGTCGGCGCCAGCACGTACAGTAGGTCCCGGCCTGGCGGGGCCAGCGCCGGATCCCCGGCGGTCGCGCGGGTTACCAGCAGCGACGGGTCCCTCATCACACGTCCGTCCCGGACGAGGTCACCGAACGTCTCGTCCCACGCCCGTCCGAACAGCAACGAATGGTGCGCTGTGCCAGGGGTACTCGCACAGCCGACGTGCAGGACCACCGCCGAGGGCGCGGCCGTCAGCCGCAGCGGGCGCCGCGACCGGTGCGCCAGCAGTCGGTAGGAGTCGGGCAGGTCTGTCGTCAGCACCACCGCGTCGCAGGCGATCCGTTCGCCCGCCTCGGTGTCGACCGCATGAACGCGAGACCCGCGGCGGTCCAGACCGGTGACCGCGGTCCGGTACCGGAAGCGGACCCCGGCGCCTTGGGCCGCGTCGGCCAAGGCGTCGGGGAGTGCGCGCATGCCTCCGCGCGGGAAGTAGACGCCGCTGACCGTGTCCATGTACGCGATCACCGCGTAGGCCGCCATCGCCTGCTTCGGCGCGACCCCCGCGTACAGCGACTGAAAGGTGAAAACGCGACGCAGGCTCGGGTCGGTGAGGTGGGCGGACACGGCTCGATCCCAGCGCCGGAAGCCGCCCAGCGCGACCAGCCGGGCGAGTGCGGGTGTCAGCATCGACAGCGGCGAATCGAAGTTCCTGGCGATGAAATGGTCGAATTCCACGCGGTAGAGCCGGGTCAGCCACTCCCGCAACCGCAGATAACCAGCCGCCTCGGCGCTGCCCGCGAAATCCGTGACCGCGGCGGCCATGCGATCGCGGTCGGCATGCACCTCCAGCTGTCGACCGTCGGCGAAATGGGCGTGGTACGCCGGATCGACGGGGTCCAGCGTCAGGCGGTCCCGCATTCGCGCACCGACGGCGGCGAATACCTCCTCGATCAGATCCGGCATCGTCAGCACCGTCGGACCGGTGTCGAGACGGTAGCCGCCGATACCCGCGCGCCCGGCTCGGCCGCCGGGCACCGCCTCTCGTTCGACCACCGTGACCGCACGGCCACGGCCGGCCAAATGCAGCGCGGTGGACAGACCGGCCAGTCCGGCTCCGACTACGACGACATGATCGGTGCGACCGGTGGTCGTGCGCATCGCGCTCCTTCGCTCAGTTCTCGCGGGCGGCACAGACCCGGGCCATGCCGTCGAGCAGGTGGCGCTGCGGCTCGGGCAGGCGGGCGGCGGCGACGAGGCGCCACGCCTCGGCGGTACGGTCGCCGATCATCTCCTCGATGTGCTCGCGCGCGCCGGTGGCGACGAGGAGCGCGCGCAGCCGGGCGATCTCGGCATCGCCCGGTTGCGGTGTGGCCAGCAGGGCGGTCAATTCCCGTCGGGCCACAGTGTCGGCCAGCTCGAGCGCGGCGACGACCACCGTGCTGGCTTTGTGCTGTCCCAGGTCGGTATCGCCGGGCTTACCCGTCACCTCCGCGGCGCCGAACGCGCCGAGAAGGTCGTCGCGGAGTTGGAACGCCTCGCCCACCGCGCGTCCGTAGCGGCCCAGCGCCGTGCGCGTCGGCTCGTCACACCCCGCCATGGCGGCGCCCATCTCCAGCGGCCGGCGCACGGTGTAGTTGCCCGACTTCGCCCGCGCTACGGCCAGCACCGCGCCGAGGCCGGGTTCGGCGCGGGCATCGTTGAGCAGGTCGGCGAACTGCCCGACCGCCAGCTCCACTCGCATAGCGTCGTATCGAGGCCACACCCGGTCCAGGGCGGCGCGGCCGATTCCGCTGTCGCGCAACATCTTCTCCGCCCATACGAGACAGATGTCGCCCACCAGCGTGGCGGCGGACTCGCCGAAACGGGACGCGTTCCCGGGCAGCGCCGCGCGCCGATGCCGGGCGGCGAAGCGCACATGGGCGGCCGGTTCGCCGCGCCGCAACTGCGCCTCGTCCATGACGTCGTCCTGTACCAGTGCGAACGCGTGCAGCAGTTCCAGCCCGGCGGCGGCGCGCAAGGCGGCCGCGTCGGCGTCGGCGCCGCACAGCCAGCCCAGGTACATGAAGGTGGAGCGCAGACACTTTCCGCGGCCGACGTATTGCCGCGCGATGTCGTCGACGGCGATGCCGTGGATGGGGGCGATGTGGTGCCGGTTCAGGAACGTCTCCAGTTCGGCGAGGACCCCGGCGCGTACCGCGCTGCGCCATCGATACACCGAGGGTGTGGTGTCGGGCGGCTCGTGTGCGAGATCGCCTGCGGGACAGGCAGTCCGGTCGGGACGGAAGCCGGCGACACTCACGAAGGCTCCTCGGATCGCGGAAACGGTCTGGTGGTGCGGGTAGCCTCAGGCTACATGAAACGATGCATAAATGATGCATCGAGCCGGGCGGATCGAGGAAAGGTGATGTGCCATGAAGTGCGTGGTCTTCGGCGCGACGGGCTATATCGGCGGTCGCCTGGTCCCCGAACTACTGGCCGCCGGGCACACCGTCCGCGTGCTCGTGCGCAGCCCCGGCAAACTGGACGAAGTGCCGTGGCGTGTCCAGGTCGAGATCGTGCGCGGCGATATCACGGTCGCCGCCGACGTACGGCGCGCGATGGCCGGGCAGGAGGTTGTCTACTACCTGGTGCACTCGCTCACGCGGTCGGACTTCGACACAGTCGATCGCGAGGCGGCGGAGTCGGTGGCGCGGGCTGCGGCGGAGGCCGGGGTGCGGCGGATCGTGTACCTGGGCGGGATCGTGCCGCCCGACCAGCGGCTGTCGCGGCACCTGGCCTCCCGAGCCGAGGTCGGACGGGTGCTGTCGGCCGGGCCGGTGCCGGCAGTGGTGCTCCGCGCGGCGGTGATCATCGGTTCGGGTTCGGCCAGTTTCGAGATGCTGCGCTACCTCACCGAGCGGCTGCCGGCGATGGTGACACCGCGCTGGGTGCGCAACGCCATTCAGCCGATCGCCGTGCGTGACGTGCTCTACTACCTGACCCGTGCCGCGGAGGTGGCCGGGCGGTTCGAGGGCAACTTCGACATCGGCGGCCCGGACGTGCTGACCTACGCGGGGATGATGCGCGGCTACGCAGCCGTGGCCGGCCTACCGCGTCGGTTGATCGTTCCCGTCCCGGTGCTGACCCCGTGGCTGTCCGCGCAGTGGGTGAACCTGGTCACGCCGGTGCCACGGTCGATCGCGGTGCCGCTGATGGAGTCGCTCGTCAACGACGTGGTCTGCGCGGATCACCGGATCGCGCAATACATTCCGGATCCGCCCCCGGGACCGACGCCGTACCGCCGGGCAGTGGAACTGGCGCTGCGGCGCATTCGCGACGTCGACGTACCGACCCGGTGGTCGGACGCGAACCTGCCGGAGGCAGCGGCGGATCCGCTGCCGACCGATCCCGAGTGGTCGGGCGGGTCGATGTATCAGGATGTGCGCGAACGAGATACGCGCGCCGATGCCCGAACGGTGTGGGCGGTGATCGAGGCGATCGGTGGCGAGAATGGATGGTATTCGTTCCCGCTCGCGTGGTCGCTGCGCGGTTGGATCGACCGTCTCGTCGGCGGCGTGGGGCTGCTGCGCGGCCGGCGCGACCCGGATCGCCTCCGGGAGGGCGATGCCCTGGATTGGTGGCGAGTGGAACGAGTCGACCGCCCCCGACTACTGCGACTGCGCGCCGAGATGCTGCTGCCCGGCCGGGCGTGGCTGGAACTGTCGGTCGAACCGGCGGGTAGCGGGGCGCGTTACCGCCAGCGTGCGCTGTTCCAGCCGCACGGCTTGGCCGGACACCTCTACTGGAAGGCCATCGCGCCCTTCCACGCCGTTATCTTCGGCGGTATGGCTCGCAACATCACCGCCACCGCCGAAGCGCCCGCCCGCTCCGGACCAGCTGCGACGGGGCGATAGCCTCACATGCCGAAGCGGGTGCGGCGGACGGCGTCGACCGCCTCGGCCGGGCCGGTCACCTCCACCTGCGCGACGCGGCGGCGGCCGAAGAGGTAAAGCAGGATCTCGCCCGGTGCTCCCGCGATACGGGCCGTGGGCTCGCCGCGCCGCGCCCGGACGGTTTCCGGCGTGCCGGTCCACTCCAGCACCAGGCCCGCGCCGCGCAGGCGGCGCGCGAGGAACCACGGCGCGCTACTTGCGTTGTGCCACAACGCCGCATCCATCGCCGGCGGGTTGGCGCGCGGCCCGCGGCCGTTGGCGCGGCGGACATCCTCGTGGTGGACGAAGAACTCGTTGAGGCTGGGAACCCGCCGCACCCAGTCGATGCGGAAGAAACCACGCGGCGGCTCCGACCGGAACATCGCCACGAGGGACCGGAAATCCCTGCGCGCCAGCCTTTTCCGGCGCCGCTCGGCGAAGCGTTCCCACGGGCCCGGGAGGACGAGCCCGGGTCCGGCGAGGGAATCGCGCTCGCGGAGTACGAGATGCGCGGCGAGATCGTGAGTCGTCCACGGCGCGAGGAGGGTCGGCGCATCGGGACCGAGCCGGTCGAGGAGGTCGGCCAGGTGTTCGCGCTCGGCCGCGTCGAAGAACGGGCCTGCCATGCGCGGAGTATAGCGGTTGCCGCCCGGCGTGGGGCCGCGGATCCAGTCGCATGGACACGATCTCTCGGGGTATCACCCGACCTGCGACGAGAGGAGTGGTCCGATGCGATTGCGGCGCAGTGCACCGTACGGCCACGGCGTGCGCCGGGTGCGGCGCGGCCGGGGCTTCCTATGTGGACGACGACGGGACGCCGGTCGATGACGCCGAAACCACCGGGCGCATCAAGGATCTCGCGATTCCGCCCGCCTGGCGGAAGGTGTGGATCTGCCCGCACCCCAATGCGCTCTCCCAGCGGGCGGCTACTGGTGTATCGCGACGGTGGCCGGTTGCGCGAGCTGCATTCCGACGACATCAACGCGCGGTTCAAGGAATTGGTCGGAAACGAGCACAGCGCCAAGGACTTCCGCACCTGGCAGGCGACGGTGCTGGCCGCCGCCGCGTTCGCCGCGACCGAGTGCCCGAACTCCCAGCGTCGCCGCAACAGCGCCGTGCGGGAGGTCATGACCGAGGTTGCCGAGGCGCTCGGCAACACTCCCACGGTGGCCCGCAATTCCTATGTCGATCCGCGGGTGATCGAGGCGTGGGAGCGCGGCGAGACGATCGAGGCCGCCGTGCGCCGGGCGCGGCGCGCCCGCACCGACGACGAGCGGCAGGCCGGTGTCGAACGGGCCGTGCTGCGTCTGCTGCGCGCGGCGGCACGCGCCTGCTGAGCGTCCCGCGCGGATGTTTACCAGGGAATACGCGGGTACTCGGGGCCTATGACCGAGATCGACAACGCGACCCGCATCGAGAGCGACTCGGTGACGGGCGACGCCGACCTGGTAACCGTTCTGAGTGCCGCACGCGCCGCGCAGCCGGCGTGGGCGAGCACACCCGCGAGCGCCCGGGCGGAGGCGATGCACGCGGCGGCGGCCGCGGTGCGCGAGCACGCGGGCGACCTGGCCGCCACGCTCGAGAGCGAGACCGGCCGCCCGGCCGACTCCGGCCGCGAGGGCGTGCTGGCCGGTGCGGGCACTCTCGACCAGTACGCCGAGCTGGGTCCTGTGCATCGCGGGAAGACCCTGCAAGGGCATTGGGACGCAACGGATTTCATGATTCCGCAGCCGCGCGGCGTCGTGCTGGCGCTGACGCCGTGGAACGATCCCGTCGCGATCGCCTCGGGACTGCTGGGCGCCGCCCTCGTGACCGGTAATACGGTGGTGCACAAGCCCAGCGAACGGTGCCCGCGCACCGGCGAGTTGTTCGGGCGGTTGCTCGCCGAGCACTTCCCGGAGGGGGTGGTGCAGACCGTCTCCGGGGACGGTCGGGTGGGCGCGGCCCTGGCCGAATCGCCGGAGGTGGACGTGATCGCGCACGTGGGCGGCAGCCGCACCGGGAGCAGCATCGCCGCGGCCGCCGCGCGCACCGGCGCGAAGGCGCTCCTGTAGAACGGCGGCAACGATCCGCTGCTGGTCGACGCGGATGTCGATCCGGTGTGGGCCGCGGAGCAGGCCGCGCTCGGGGCCTTCGCCAATGCCGGGCAGATCTGCGTCTCGGTCGAGCGGCTCTACGTGCACCGCGACGTGGCCGAGGAGTTCCTCGCCGCCCTGTGCGACCGGGCCGAGCGCTGGAACCTCGACCCGCAGCCACTGGTCGACGAGCGGTTGCGCGCCGAGGTGCACGCCCAGGTCCGCGAGGCCGTCTCCGACGGCGCGAAAACCCTTGTGGGCGGCACGATTCCGGACGGTCCCGGCAGCGTCTATCCGGCGACGGTCCTCACCGGCTGCACGCCCGCGATGCGGGTGCTGTGCGAGGAGACCTTCGGCCCCGTCGCCCCCGTGCGAGTGGTGCCCGATTTCGACACGGGCCTGCGCGAGGCCTGCGACGGCGAATACGGTTTGGCCGCCACTGTTCTCACCGGCTCACTGGAGCACGCCCAGCGAGCCTGGCGAATGCTGCCGGTCGGCACGGTGAAGGTGAACGCCGTCTTCGGCGGCGCCCCGGGCGGCGCGGCCCACCCCCGGCGCGCCTCCGGCTCCGGATACGGCTACGGCCCCGAACTCCTCGACGAAATGACCACCACGAAGGTAGTCCACCTCGAGCCCCTGCCCCCTCGCCCCTGACGCCCGCACCGGCACCCAGCGATGACGAGTTCGGTGAGTTACCCGCTGACGTCGTTGACGGGTTCGGTGAGTTGTCCGCCGACGCCGATGGCGAGTTCGATGAGCTGCGCGCCGCCGCCGATGCGGATGCGGTGAATTCCGGTGGGCGTATGAAAATCGTCGTTACCGGCGCGACGGGGAATGTCGGTACCGCGTTGGTGCGCGCGTTGACCGGAGCTGGTGACGAACTCGTGGGCATCGCCCGTCGGTTCCCGCCCGCAGGGCGGGATCAGGACGCGCAGGTGCGCTGGGTTCCCTGCGATATCGGCGATCCCAAGGCTTTTCCCGTGCTCGCCGACGCCTGCGCGGGTGCGGACGCCGTGGTTCATCTGGCCTGGGCTGTCCATCCGCGACGCACCGACCCGCCGATGTCGCGGACCAACGCCGTCGGCAGCGCGCGGGTACTGCGGGCCGCGGCCACCGCGGGAGTGCGGCAGGTGGTGTGCGCCTCCTCGGCGGCGGCCTACGCGCCCGGGCCGCGCTGGCAGCGCGCCGACGAGCGTGCACCGCTGGGCGGGGTGCCCGGCAGTGCTTACAGCCTCGCCAAGGCGTACCTCGAGACGCAGTTGGACGAGTTCGAGCGCCGGGAGCCGTCCATCCGGGTCGCCCGCATCCGGCCGTGCGGGATCGGGCAGGGCGAGGCCGCCGGTGAGCTGGCCGACTGGTTGCTGCCGCAGTGGCTGCCGCGAACGCTCCTCGGCCGCCGGTGGCTTCCGGTGCCGCTGTGGAAAGACTTGCGGCTGCAGCTCGTTCACGCCGACGATGTCGCGGCGGCGGTGGTGCTCATCCTCCGGCAGCGTGCGGCGGGCGCCTTCAATCTTGCCGCCGAACCCGTCCTACCGGCCGTGGCGCTGGCGGATTCGTTCGGCGGATTCCGCCTCCCCTGTCCCCGCCGGGCGGCCCTCGCGGTCACGCGGGCGGGCTGGCGGCTGGGCCTGCAACCCCTGCATCCCGGCTGGCTGACCCTGGCAGATCAAGCCCGTCTCGTCGACGCGGAGCGAGCCCGGCGAGACCTCGGCTGGTCGCCGCGACACGACGCCACGGCGATCTGCGCCGAACTCGCCACCGCGATGCGAACCGGTCGCCGCGGCCCTTCCGCCCCCCTCGCGCCACCACACCTCGACCTCCGCCTCGGCCGCCCAACCCATCAGTCCCAAGTCCCGCCCCCCGATAACCACCCGCACACTCGACTCGACTGACCACCGACCGCGATTAACTTCCCGCACACCGACTGACGACACGCCGCGAAAACCACCCGCGCGCCGACTGACCACACGCCGCGGTAACGGCCCGCACATCCGACTGACCACACGCCGCGGGAACGACTCGCACACCCGACTGACTACCCGCTGCGGTAACGGCCCGCGCGCCCACGCCCACGACATCTCGGCGGAGATGGGTTTGCCCGGGACCGTCGGCGGTAGTCGGAGCGTGGGGCCATCGTGGACAGGTTCGGGCCCGGCAGTGCAACGGCGGCATCGAGGACGAAAGCGACGTGCTGATGACCGAAGTCGAAATCCGGATCCCGGCACCGGCGAGCGCGGTATTCGACGTGCTCGCCGACGGGTGGTCCTACACCAATTGGGTGGTGGGCGCGTCCCACATTCGCGATGTCGACAGCGAATGGCCCGCGCCGGGCGCACGCATCCACCACAGCGTGGGACCGTGGCCGCTGCTGATCAGCGATACCACCGTCGTCTTGGCCGCCGACCCGCCACACAGTCTCGACTTGGAGGCGCGGCTGTGGCCGTTCGGCGCGGCGACGATCCACCTGGAGTTGGCGGAAGTCGAGGACGGCGTCACCGCGGTCCGGATGGCCGAGTGCGCCTCGGCGGGCCTGGGCCGGTTCGCCCCCGAGCCGGCGCAAGCACTGCTGTTGCGGCCGCGCAACAAGGAGTCACTCGACCGGCTCGCCGATCTCGTACTCGGTAAATACCGGGATTGATTGCGTCGGTTCCGGTGTGCGCCACCAGGTAACTGCGTGGGCCCCGCGCTGCGGCGGGCATAAGAGACCGCTGAGTCGCACTCGACTTCGGCTACATTTCAGCATTCACCCTGCTGCGCACTCCGGATGTCAACTATGGGCGTCCGCGTCTCGGTGCCCGTCCGCTCCGATGGATTGAGAAGCGGGAATCCACTGCACGATCGCGATCCATACCGTGATGCTGAAAATGCCTTCCATCTGCGGTGTTTCGCGGGAAGGTGAGCATCGCCGCCGGGCTGTCGGCCTGTCTCGCAGGCGAACCGCGAAATCGCACAGTCGCGGCGACCGGAAGCGGCATCGACCACGCGTCCTCGACGTCCTTCTGCGTGACCGATTTTCAGATTGTTCCGCGGTTCTAGCAAACCAACCAATCCGTACTCGCGGCGGCAACGACTGCCGGTGGAGCCGGTGTTGCTAGGTACTTGCCCCGGTTGTCGCGTAACCCGTTGTCTCGACCGTCGAACGGAGCGTTTGCATGACCTCGTTGGCCCCCGAGTCCGCAGGCTACACCGAGTCGGAAGCCGAAGGCCGGTTCCCTCTCTCGGCCGCGCAGACCGGGATCTGGAATGCCCAGCACATGACTCCGGACGTGCCGCTGACGGTCGCCCAGTACGTCGAGATCCGGGGCCGCCTCGACATCGGAGCGCTCGACCAGGCGATCGTCGGCGCCGCGGCGGATCTGCAGAGCCTGTGGCTGCGGGTGGTGGAGGTGGACGGCACGCCGTGGCAGCTGGTGGACTCCGCGGTGTCGCTGGCCTGCGAGGTGGTGGATATGCGCGCGGAGGCCGAGCCGCGCGCCGCGGCCCGGCGCTGGATGGAGCGCGACGCCAGCGCGCCGATGCCGTTGTCGGGCCCGCTGTTCCGGTCCGCGGTGTTGCTGGTCGCGGAGAACGAATACCTCTGGTACGCGAAGATGCATCACATCGCGATCGACGGTTACGGCGCGATGCTGCTGGTGGCCCGCATCATCGAGCGGTACAACGCGGCCGTGTCGGGCACCGAGCCGAGCCCGGCCAGCGCCGGCGACCTGTATGAGGTCTACGCGGCGGAGCTGGAATACCGCGACTCGGCGAGTTTCGTGGAGGACCGCCGATACTGGCTCGACCGTTTGGCGGGGGTGCCCGAGTGCTTCGAGCTGAGCGATCGCCCGGCGCCGGCCGGGGCGGGGCGGCGCACCGCGACCGGCGCCGTCGACACTGCGGCCACGGCGCTGTTCGGTTCCGCGCGTGAGCGTTTCGGCGTCTCGCGGCCCGCGCTGTTCGCCGCGGCGCTGGCCGGATACTTCTCGGCGGTCACCGGCAGCGCCGACGTGGTGCTGAGCCTGCCGGTCACCGCGCGCACCACGCCGCTGCTGCGGGCGTCGGCGGGATACGTCTCGAACGTGGTGCCGCTGCACCTGCCGGTGGACCCGGGCGCGACGGTGGACCACCTGGTCCGCACGGCCGCGGACCGGTTGGAGGAGGCGCTGCGGCATCAGTGCTACCGGCACGAGGACCTGCGCCGCGACCTCGGCAGCGCCAACAACCGGCGCGGTTTCTTCGGGCCGGTCGTCAATCTGATGCTGTACCACAACCGGATGCGTTTCGGCGACGCGGACGCGACGGTGCACGTGGTGTCCACCGGGCCGGTGGAAGACCTGTCGATCAATATCTACAACGGCGCCGGTGACGCCGGACTGCACGTGGACTTCGTCGGCAACCCGGAGCGGTACGACGGCACGGAGCTGCGCGCGCATCATCGACGATTCCTCGCCTACCTCGGCCGGTTCCTCGCGGCCGGACCACAGGCGGTGGTGGCGGATCTGCCGCTGCTGAGCGCGGACGAACACGAGCGGCTGACCGCGCAGGCCGCGGCGCGGCACCCGATCGTGTCCGACGAACACACCCTCACCGACCTGTTCGACGCGGCGGCGCGGGCGCACGCCTCGGCCGTGGCGGTGCGCTGCGGCGCGGACAGCCTCGACTACGGCGAACTGGACCGTCGCGCGAACCGGCTGGCGCGCAAGCTGATCCAAGCGGGCGCCGGACCGGAGACACTGGTCGCGGTGGCCCTGCCGCGTTCGGTGGACCTGATCGTCGCGCTGCTGGCGGTGATCAAATCCGGCGCCGGGTACCTGCCGGTCGATCCGGCATACCCCGCCGACCGCATCGAGTACATGCTCACCGACGCCCGGCCGGTGTGCGCCGTGACCACCCGCGACGTGCGTGCCGCGCTGCCGCCCGGGACACCGGAGCTCGACCTGGGCGCACTGTCCTCGGACGACGGCGACGGGTCACCGCTCACCGACGCCGATCGGCGCGTGCCGCTGCGGCCCGACCACATCGCCTACGTGATCTACACGTCCGGTTCGACGGGCCGCCCGAAGGGCGTACAGATCCCGCACCGCAACGTCACCACGTTGTTCGCGAGCACCCGTGCCCACTTCGGGTTCGACCACACCGATGTGTGGACGATGTTCCACTCGCACGCCTTCGACTTCTCGGTATGGGAACTGTGGGGTCCGCTGCTGCACGGCGGGACGCTGGTGGTGGTCGACTACCTCACCTCGCGATCGCCCGAGCAACTGCTGGAGCTGCTGCGACGCGAGCGGGTCACGGTCCTCAGCCAGACCCCCTCGGCGTTCTATCAGCTCGACGCCGCCGAAGCTCTTGCACAGCAACACGACCCGGACGACGAGCCGCCACTGGCGTTGCGGCACATCGTCTTCGGCGGCGAGGCCCTCGAATTACGCCGTCTGGCGGACTGGTTCGACCGCCACGGTGACCGGGCGCCGGTACTGGTGAACATGTACGGCATCACCGAAACCACGGTGCACGTGACGCATCGAGCCCTGGACCGGTCCGACGTGAGCCGGCCGAACGCCGGCGGCATCGGCGCGGCGATCCCGAGCCTGCGCACCTTCCTGCTGGACAACCGGCTACGCCCGGTCCCGGCGGGGGTGCCGGGGGAGATCTACGTCGCGGGGGCACAATTGGCCCGCGGCTACCTCGGGCGGCCGGGCCTGACCGCGGCACGCTTCGTGGCGAACCCGTTCGGCGCGCCCGGATCCCGGCTGTACCGCTCCGGCGACCTCGGCAAGCGCATCGGCGACGGCGCCCTGGACTACCTCGGCCGCGCCGACGACCAGGTGAAGATCCGCGGCTTCCGCATCGAACTCGGGGAGATCGAGGCGGCCGTGCTGGCGCAGGACGGGGTGCGGACCGCGGCCGTCGTCGTGCGCGAGGACGTTCCCGGCGACAAGCGCATCGTCGCCTACCTCACCGGACGACCGGGGACGCCGCCGGACACGCGCGCGGTGAGCGCGGCGGTCGCGGCCGTGCTGCCGGAGTACATGGTGCCCGCGGCCTTCGTGGTGCTCGACGCGATCCCGTTGACCGCCAACGGGAAACTGGACCGGCGGGCGCTGCCCGCACCGGTCGCCGAGGTCCGCGACTACCGCGCGCCCCGCACGCCGATCGAATATGCGACCGCCCGCACCCTCGCCGACGTGCTCGGCGTGGACCGGGTGGGACTGGACGACGGGTTCTTCGCGCTCGGCGGCAATTCGCTGTCGGGGACCCAGGCCGCCGCGCGCCTCGGCGAGCAGGTCGGCGCCCGGCTGCCGGTCCGGCTGTTCCTCGAGGAGGCGACCGTCGCCGAACTCGCGGCGCAGGTGGAGCGGCACGTCGGCAGCGGCGGCAGCGCGCCGCTGACCCCGCGGCCCCGGCCGGACCGCATCCCGCTGTCGCCCGCGCAGCAGCGGCTGTGGTTCATCAACCGGTTCGACCCCAGCTCGAGCACCTACAACATCCCGTTCACACTGTGCCTGAGCGGCGAACTGGACGTGACGGCGCTGCGCGCGGCGCTCGGCGACCTGGTCGAGCGCCACGAGACGCTCCGCACGATCTTCCCCGACGGCCCCGACGGACCGTGCCAGGTGGTACTGCCCGCCGCGGCCGCCGCCCTGACGCTGCCGGTCGTCGACGTCGACCCGGCGGAGGTGACCGGCCGGGTCCGCGAGTTCGCCCGCGGCGGATTCGATTTGACGACCGAGACATCGCTGCGCGCGCGGCTGTTCCGCACCGGCCCCCGCGAGCATGTGCTCGCGCTGGTGATCCACCACGTCGTCGCCGACGGCTGGTCGCTGAGCCCGCTGTCCGACGACCTCTCCGCGGCCTACCGGGCACGCCGCGCCGGACGCGCGCCCGACTGGCGGCCGTTGCCCGTCCAGTACGCGGACTACAGTGTGTGGCAACGTGATTCGCTCGGCGACGAGTCCGTGCCCGGTAGCCGCGCGGCGGTGCAGCTGGCCTACTGGACCGAGCAGCTGGCCGATCTCCCGGACGAGCTGACCCTGCCCTACGATCGCCCGCGCCGCGCCACTCAGTCGTTCGAGGGCGGGCGGGTGCCGGTCACGCTCGACGCGGAGTTGCACGCGGGGCTGGCGGAGGTGGCGCGGGCGGGCAACGCCACGCCGTTCATGGCCGCGCACGCGGCCTTCGCGGTGCTGCTCGCCCGGCTCTCCGGGATGCCCGACGTCGCGGTGGGCACGCCCATCGCGGGCCGCGGCGAACGCGAATTGGACGGCGTCATCGGCATGTTCGTGAACACGCTGGTGTTCCGGGCCCGGGTCGAGGCGGGCGAATCGTTCGCGGCGCTGCTGGCCCGCCAGCGCGAGGTCGACCTCGGCGCGTTCGCCCACGCGGAGGTGCCGTTCGAACGGCTCGTGGAGGAACTCAACCCGGTGCGCTCCACCGCGCGCCACCCGCTGGTGCAGGTCGGCTTCTCGTTCCAGAACCTGGACCCGGTACGGCTGGACATGCCCGGGCTCACCGTCTCGGCTGCCGAGATCGACACGGGGATAGCGCAATTCGACCTGCAACTCGTCGTCACCGACACCTACGACGATACCGGCGCGCCCGCCGGTATCACCGGTCACCTGGCCTACGCGTCGGACCTGTTCGACGAGTCGACCGCCGCCGCCATCGCCGCACGCTTCCGCCGGATCGTGCGTGACGTCGTCGCCGCGCCGCGCCGCCCCGTCGGCGACATCGACGTGCTGGACGCGACCGAGCGGCGGCGAATGCTGCACGAGTGGAACGACACCCGGCATCCGGTCCCGGCCTCGGACACCCTCGCCGCGCTGTTCGCGGCGCAGGCCGCGCGCACGCCGCACGCGGTCGCCATCATCGCCGACGGCTACGAGAGCGAACCGGTCTGGTCGCTCACCTACGGTCAGCTCGCCGAACGGGTCAATCGCCTGGCGCGCCACTTGATTTCGCGGGGCGTCGGACCCGAGACCCGGGTGGCGCTGGGCATGCGCCGGTCGGTGGACCTGATCGTCGCCATGTACGCCGTATCGGTGGCGGGCGGCGTCTACGTGCCGCTGGATCCCGACCAGCCCGCGGATCGGCTGGGTCACGTGCTCGGCACCGCCGCGCCGCTGTGCGTGCTGAGCACTCGCCGTGATCGCGCGCGGGTCACCGCTGACGTCCCGGTGCTCGAGGTGGACGCGCTGGAGCTGTCCGCGGAGTCGGCGGCGCCGGTGACCGACGGCGATCGGCTCGCCCCGCTGCGTCCTGAGCACACCGCCTACCTCATCTTCACCTCCGGCTCCACCGGCCGCCCC
The DNA here is from genome assembly GCF_044628355.1 of Nocardia sp. N2S4-5. Lineage (NCBI taxonomy): Bacteria > Bacillati > Actinomycetota > Actinomycetes > Mycobacteriales > Nocardiaceae > Nocardia > Nocardia sp. N2S4-5. Next base: position 899,838 of record NZ_JBIUPM010000001.1, read on the forward strand.
AAGGGCGTCGCCGTGCCGCACCGCGCCATCGCCAACCAGCTGGCCTGGAAGCGCGCGACCTTCGCGATGGACGGCGAGGACACCGTGCTGGTGAAGACCGCCGCCACCTTCGACCTGTCGGTGTGGGAATTCTGGTCCGGCACGGCCTGCGGCGGCCGCACGGTGGTGGCCGCACCCGGCGGGCACCGCGACCCGGTGTATCTCGCCAAAGCCATGGAGCAGCACCGGGTTTCGGTGCTGCACGCGGTGCCCTCGACCGTCGACGCGCTGCTGACCACCGGCGCGTCCCTGCCGTCCGCGCTGCGGACGGCGCTGGTCATCGGCGAGGCCCTGCCCGGGCAGACCGCGTGCCGCTTCCGCGAGAGCAACCCCGGCGTCGACCTGTGGAACCTCTACGGCCCCACCGAAGCGGCCGTCTCGGTCACCGCGCGCCGCGTGGCCGACGAGCACGCGGGCACCGTGCCGATCGGCGTCCCGGAGTGGAACACCCAGGTGTACGTGCTCGACGCGTACCTGCGCCCGGTGCCGCCGGGAGTGGCGGGTGAGCTGTATCTCGGCGGCGCCCAGCTGGCCCACGGCTATCACCGCGCGCCGGCGCTGACCGCGGAACGCTTTGTCGCACATCCGTTCTCGCAGCATTCCGGCGAACGCCTCTACCGCACCGGCGATCTGGTGTCCTGGAACTCCGCCGGAGAGCTGGAATACTTGGGCCGCACCGACTTTCAGGTGAAGGTTCGCGGGTTCCGCATCGAGCTGGGCGAGGTCGAGACCGCGCTGCTGGGGCTCGACGAGATCGGCGCGGCCGCGGTGATCGCGCACGGCGAACGCGCGGGCGACCGTCTCGTCGCCTACGTGGCGCCCGCGCCCGGCGCGACGATCGACACGGCGGCGGTGACGGCACGGCTGACCGACGTGCTCCCGTCGTACATGGTCCCGTCGGCGTTCGTCGTACTCGAGGCGCTGCCGCTGAACGCCAACGGCAAGCTGGACCGCAAGGCGCTGCCCGAGCCGGTGTTCGAGATCGCCGAATTCCGGCCGCCGGTGGGGCCGATCGAGCGGCTCGTCGCGGGCGCCTACGCCGAGGTGCTCGGGCTGCCCCGCGTCGGCCTGGACGACGACTTCTTCGGCCTGGGCGGCAATTCGCTGGCCGCCACCCGGGTGGCGGCGCGGCTGAGCGCGGCGATGCGCGCGCCGATCGGAGTGCGGCTGATCTTCGAGGCGCCCACCGTCGAGGCCCTGGCGACGCTGGTGGGCAAGCAGTCCGGGACGCGGGCGCGCCCGGAGTTGGTGGCCGCGCCGCGACCCGAGCGGATCCCGCTGTCCCCGGCGCAGCAGCGGCTGTGGTTCCTGAACCGGTTCGACCCGCACTCCGGCGCCTACAACATCGCGCTCTCGCTGCGGCTGCACGGCGAACTCGACGTGGACGCGCTGGCCGCGGCGCTCGGCGATGTGGTGGGGCGGCACGAATCGCTGCGTACCGTCTACCCCGACGGGCCCGACGGACCGTGCCAGGTGATCGTCACCGAAACCGAAGCGACTCCGGCCCTTTCGATCGTTCCGGTGCGCGCGGCGGACGTCGAGACCCGCCTGCGCGCGCTGGCCGCCACCGGTTTCGACGTGACCACCGAGACCCCGCTGCGCGCGGAACTGCTGCGCACCGCGCCCGACGAGCATGTACTCGGGCTGGTGCTGCACCACATCGCCGCGGACGGTCGCTCGCTGACGCCGCTGGCGGGTGACCTCGCCGCCGCCTACTCGGCTCGCCGCGCGGGACGGACGCCGCGCTGGGAGCCGCTGCCGGTGCAGTACGCGGACTACAGCATCTGGCAGCGCCGGGTGCTCGGCGACGAGGACGATCCGGTGAGCGTCGCCGCGAACCAGGTCGGCTACTGGGTCGATCGCCTGGCCGGTCTGCCCGACTGCCTCGAGTTGCCGGTCGACCGGCCGCGCCCGGCCGTGGCGTCGCACCGCGGCGCGTCGCTGGCGCTGCCGATGGATGCCGCGCTGCACGCCGCCGTGGTCGGCCTGGCCCGCCGCACCGAGACCAGCGTGTTCATGGTGACCCATGCCGCCCTCGCGGCCCTGCTGGGACGGTTGGGCACGACGGGCGACGTGTGTGTCGGGACCCCGATCGCCGGCCGCACCGACGCGCAATTGGATCCGCTGGTGGGGATGTTCGCCGGGACTCTGGCGCTGCGCACCCGGGTGGACGGGGCCGAGCGCTTCACCGACCTGCTCGCCGCGGTCCGGGAGACGGATCTGGACGCGTTCGCGCACAACGACATTCCGTTCGAACGCGTCGTCGAGGTGCTCAACCCGGCGCGCTCCACCTCGCACCATCCGCTGTTCCAGGTCGTGCTCTCGGTACACGACTCGGCGCCGGAGAGGGTGCGGCTGCCCGGGCTCGAGGTGCTGGCCGACCAGGTCGAGACCGGCATCTCCATGTGGGATCTGCAGTTCACCCTCACCGAGCGCTACACCGCCGACCGCACGCCCGACGGCATCGACCTGCGGCTGACCTACGCCACCGACCTGTTCGACGCGGCCTCGGCCGCGCGCATCGCCGAACGCTACGTCGGATTGTTGTCGGCCGTCGCGGCGAACCCGGCGACCGCGATCGGCGACGTCGATCTGCTGGCCGCGCCGGAACGCGCCGCGCTGGCGCCGGCCCGCGGCGCCCAGGCGGCGGACCCGATCACCTTCGTGGAGCTGTTCGACCGTGCCGCGCGCGCGAACCCGTCCGCCGAGGCACTACGCGCGGGCTCGACTCGGCTGACCTACCGCGAACTCGCCGAGCGCTCGAACCGGCTGGCACACAAGCTGATCCGGCAGGGCGTCGGTTCCGGCGACGTGGTCGCGCTGGCCTTCCCGCGCTCGGTGGATTCGGTCCTGGGCGCTCTCGCGATCGCCCGCACCGGCGCCGCCTTCCTGCCGATCGACCCGTCCCTCCCGGACGACCGAATCCGCCACATGCTGTCCGACGCGCAAGTACGCCTCGGCCTGACAACCACACCCGCCGCGCCCCACCTGCCGAACCAGATCCACTGGCTGACCCCAGCCGATCCCACCCCCGCCGTCTCCGCGGCCGGACCCTCCGTCGCGACCGATGGGTATGCCGCCGGTGCGTTCGACGCCGCGCCGATACGGACGCCGCGCGTCGATGATGTCGCCTACCTGATCTATACCTCCGGCTCCACCGGGACACCGAAGGGTGTCGCGGTGACCCATCGCGGGCTGGCGGGGTTCGCGGCCGAGCAGCGCGAGCGGTACGGGGTCGAAACTGGTTCTCGGGTGCTGCATTTCGCCTCGCCGAGCTTCGACGCGTCGATTCTGGAGATGCTGCTGGCGTTCGGTGCCGGTGCGCCGCTGGTGCTGGCGCCCACCGACGTGTACGGCGGTGACGAGCTGGGCGAGTTGCTCGACCAAGAACGGATCACCCATGCCTTCGTCACGCCCGCCGCGCTGGCCACCGTCGACCCGGATCGCCACCCGCTGCCGGAGCTGGCGTGCCTGATCGTCGGCGGCGACGCCTGCGACGCGGAACTGGTGCGCCGCTGGGCGGCGGCCCGCCGGATGTTCAATGCCTACGGACCTACCGAATCGACCGTCGCGGTCACCGTCAGCCCGCTGGAGCCCGGCGCGCCGATCGAACTGGGACGCCCGATCCGCGGCGTCACGGCGGTGCTGCTGGACGCGCGGCTGCGCCCGGTGCCGCCCGGCGTGGTGGGCGAATTGTATTTGGCCGGTGCGGGTTTGGCGCGCGGCTATCACCGCAGGCCGGCGCTCACCGCGGACCGGTTCGTGGCCGACCCGTTCGGCGCGGCGGGCGAGCGCATGTATCGCACCGGTGATCTGGCGCGCTGGACCCCGACCGGCGCGCTGGCTCTGGTCGGCCGCGCCGACGACCAGGTGAAGGTGCGCGGGTTCCGGATCGAACTGGGCGAGATCACCGCCGCCGTCGCGGCGTGCCCGGAGGTCCGGTTCGCGCACACCGAGGTGCGGCGCGACCACTCCGGCGCACCGCACATCGTCGCCTACCTGGTCGGCGCGGGCACGGCCGAACCCGACACCGGCGCGATCCGGGAGCGGGTGGCCGCCCGGCTGCCCGCGCACATGGTTCCGTCGGCGTTCGTCGCGCTGTCGTCGATCCCGCGCACGCCGACCGGGAAGCTGGACCGGCGGGCGCTGCCCGAGCCGGACTTCGGCGCGCTCGCCCGGCCGGGTCGGGAACCGGTGACGCCCAACGAGATCCTGGTCGCGGCGGCGATGGCCGAGGTGGTCGGGGCGGACACGGTGTCGGCCGACCACGCCTTCTTCGACCTCGGCGGGAACTCGCTGTCGGCGACGCGACTGGTGGCGCGGATCGCCGCCCGGTCGGGGCATCGGCTGGGCGTGCGGTCGGTGTTCGAGCATCCGACCGCGGCCGGGCTGGCCGCGCTGCTCGACGCCGCCGACCGGGAGGGCCGCACCGGGCAGCGCGCGCTGACCGCCGGGCAGCGCCCGCGCCGGATCCCGCTGTCGACCGCGCAGCAGCGGCTGTGGTTCCTCAACCGGTTCGACACCGCCTCGAGCGCCTACAACATCGCGATCGGGCTGTGGCTGCGCGGCCCGCTGGACGTGACGGCCCTGCGGCAGGCCCTCGGTGACGTGGTGGAGAGGCACGAGAGCCTGCGCACCCTCTTCCCCGACTCCGACGCGGGACCGAGCCAGGTCGTCCTGCCCGGCGCGGAGGCGCATCCGGAACTGCCGCGCAGCGAGGGCACGCCCGACCAGGCCCGCGAGCGCGCGCGGGACCTGGCGGCGCGGGGCTTCGATCTGGTCGCCGAGGTCCCGTTGCGGGCCGAGCTGATCCGCACCGGCGACCGGGAACACCTGCTGGCCATGGTGATTCACCACATCGCCGCGGACGGCTGGTCGCTCGAGCCGCTGGCCGCCGACGTGACCGCGGCGTACGAGGCCCGGCGATCGGGCAGCGCGCCGGAATGGAAGCCACTGGAGGTGCAGTACGCGGACTTCAGCGTGTGGCAGCGCACCGTGCTCGGCGACGAGGACGATCCGGACAGCGTGCTCTCGCGGCAGATCGGCTACTGGACCGACCGGCTCGCCGGACTGCCGGAATGCCTGGAACTGCCGGTCGACCATCCCCGCCCGGCGGTGGCCTCCCAGCGCGGTGCGGCGGTGTCGGCGCAATTGAGCGCGGCGCTGCACGCCCGGCTGACCGACCTCGCCCGCACGCGCGGCGCGAGCCTGTTCATGGTGGTGCACACGGCGCTCGCGGTGCTGCTGGCCCGGCTGTCGGGCACCCGCGACATCGCGGTCGGCACGCCGATCGCGGGCCGCACCGAGGCGCAGTTGGACCGGCTGATCGGCATGTTCGTCGGGACGCTGGTGCTGCGGACCGACGTGGACGGCGGCCGCTCGTTCGCCGACCTGCTGGCGGCCGTGCGCGAGGGCGACCTGGACGCGTTCGCGCACGCCGACGTGCCTTTCGAGCGGCTGGTGGAGCTGCTGAACCCGGCCCGCTCCACCGCCTGCCACCCGCTGTTCCAGGTCATGCTGTCCATGCAGGACGCGCAGCCGGTGCGAATGACCCTGCCGGAGCTGGAGATTCACGGCGAGCGCATCGACGCCGCGGTCGCGCGCTTCGACCTGCAGTTCACGCTGACCGAATCGCACACCGGCGACCACACGCCCGCGGGCATGGATCTGCGCCTCGACTACGCCACGGATCTGTTCGAATCCGGGACGGCCGAACGCCTGCTGCGCCGCTTTATCGCGATCCTCGACGCGGTGGCGGCCGACCCGGGAGCCGTGGTCGGTGACCTCGAGGTGCTCGACGAGTGGGAGCGGTCGGCGCTGGTACCGGCGCGCGGCGGGGCCGCGCTGCCCGCGGCCACCCTGGGCGAGCTGTTCGCGCGCGCGGCAACCGCGCCGGAACACGTTGCGCTGCGCTGTGATTCGCTGTCGGTGTCCTACCGGGAACTCGACGAGCGGGCGAACCGCCTGGCCCGGATGCTGATCGGCCGCGGCGCGGGCCCCGGCGACACGGTGGCGCTGGCCCTGTCGCGGTCGGTGGAATCGGTCGTGGCCGTGCTCGCGGTCGCCAAGGCGGGGGCGGCGTATCTGCCGGTGGACGTGCGGTATCCGGCGGAACGCATCCGCCACATGCTCGCCGACTCCGGCGCTCGCCTCGGCGTCACCACCGCCGCCGACCGGGCACACCTGCCGGACACGGTCGACTGGGTGACGATCACCGACTCCGGCGACACCCGCCCGGTGACCGCCGCCGATCGGGTGCGGCCGCTCTCGGTGGACGACGTGGCGTACGTGATCTACACCTCCGGCTCCACCGGCACCCCGAAGGGTGTCGCGGTCACCCACCGCGGCCTGGCGAACTTCGCGGCCGCGATGCGCGACCGATACGGTGTCGAATCCTCCTCGCGCACCCTGCATTTCGCGTCACCGAGCTTCGACGCCTCGGTGCTGGAAATGCTGCTGGCGTGGTGTGCGGGTGCGACGATGGTGATCGCTCCGGCGGATGTGTACGGCGGTGACGAGCTGGCGGAGTTGCTGGATCGGGAGCGGGTGTCGCACGCGTTCATCACCCCGGCGGCGCTGGCGAGTATCGACGCGCGCTGGGAGCTGCCGCACCTGCGGTCGCTGGTGGTGGGCGGTGAGGCGGTGGGCGCGGATCTGGTGAGGCGCTGGGCGACCGGTCGCCGGCTGTTCAATGCCTACGGACCCTCGGAAGCGACTGTGGCGCCGGTACTTTCGGACGCGCTGCGGCCGGGTGAGCCGGTCGTGCTGGGTGGTCCGATCGGTGGTGTGGGTGTGGTGGTGTTGGATGGTCGGTTGCGTCCGGTGCCGGTGGGTGTGGTGGGGGAGTTGTATGTGTTGGGTTGTGGTGTGGGTCGGGGTTATGTGGGTCGGGTGGGGTTGTCGGCGTTGCGTTTTGTGGCGTGTCCGTTTGGTGGTGTGGGTGAGCGGATGTATCGGACGGGTGATGTGGTTCGGTGGTCTGTGGGTGGGGGTTTGGTGTTTGTGGGGCGGTCGGATGATCAGGTGAAGGTGCGGGGGTTCCGCATCGAACTGGGCGAGATCACCGCTGCCGTCTCCGATTGTCCCGGTGTGGGTTTCGCGCACACCGAGGTGCGCGACGACGCGGTCGGGCAGCCGCGGATCGTGTCGTACGTGACGGCGGAGGGCACCGGCGCGGCCGACCCCGAAGCGATCCGCCGCCACGTCGGCGACCGGCTGCCCGCGCACATGGTGCCGTCGGCGATCGTCGTGCTCGCCGCGGTCCCGCGCACCCCGGCGGGCAAGCTGGACCGTGCCGCGCTGCCGGAGCCCGAGTTCGACGCGACCGGCGGCCGCGCCCCGGCCACGCCCAGCGAGGAACTGGTGGCCGCCGCGATGGCCGAGGTGGTCGGCCAGGAGACGGTCTGCGCCGACCACAGCTTCTTCGATGTCGGCGGCAACTCGCTGCTGGCCACCCGACTGGTGGCGCGGCTGGCGACCCGCACCGGCCACCGGTTCCCGGTCCGGTCGGTGTTCGAGCATCCGACCCCGGCCGATCTGGCGGTACTGCTCGACGAGCGCCCGGCCGACGCGGACGGCGCCCGGCCCGCGCTCACACCGCGCGAACGCCCGGGCCGCATCCCGCTGTCCTCCGCGCAACGCCGCCTGTGGTTCCTCAACCGCTTCGACGCCGGCTCCGGGCTGTACAACATCCCGCTGGCGCTGCGGATGCGCGGCGCGCTCGACGTGGAGGCGTTGCAGACCGCGCTGCGCGACGTCGTGGAGCGGCACGAGGTGCTGCGCACCGTCTTCCCGGACTCCGGTGACGGCCCGTACCAGTCCGTCCGCGCGATCGACGCGCTGTGGCCGCAGGGCACGCCGCTGCGCGAACTCGGCCCCGACGCCGCGTCGATCGCCGAATTCGCCACCGCCGGTTTCGATCTCACCGAACAGCCGCCGCTGCGGGCGGGCCTGTCCCGGGCCGGCGCCGACGAGCACGTGCTGGTGCTGGTGGTCCATCACATCGCCGCCGACGGCTGGTCGCTGGGACCGCTGGGTGCGGACGTGGTCGCGGCCTACGAGGCCCGCCGCGCGGGCGCCGCGCCGCGGTGGGAGCCGCTGGCGGTGCAGTACGCCGACTTCAGCCTGTGGCAGGACGAATTGCTCGGCGAGGCCGACGATCCCGAGAGTCTGTCGGCGGCACAGCTCGACTACTGGCGGCGGACCCTGGCCGGACTGCCGGAATGCCTGGAGCTGCCGTGTGATCGGCCGCGGCCGGAGGTGGCTTCGCATCGCGGCGCATCGGTGGTGACACGGGTGGACGCGGCGGTACACACGGGCCTGGTGGAGCTGGCCCGCCGCCACGACGCCAGCGTGTTCATGGTCCTGCACGCGGCGCTCGCGATGTTGCTCGCCCGGCTCGGCAACACCGACGATGTCGCGGTCGGCACCGCGGTGGCCGGGCGGTCCGAGGAACAGCTGGACCGTCTGATCGGCATGTTCGTGGCCACCGTGGTGCTGCGAGCCCGCGTCGACGCCGGGCGGAGCTTCGCCGAACTGCTCGGTTCGGTGCGCGACGGCGATCTGGACGCGTTCGCCAACGCGGACGTGCCGTTCGAGCGGGTCGTGGAGGCGCTCGACCCCGTCCGGTCCACCGCCCATCACCCGCTGTTCCAGGTCATGCTGTCGGTGCACGACGACCGGCCCGAGGTGATGCGCCTGCCCGGCCTCGAGGTGGTAGGCGAGCCGATCGACTCCGGTTCGGCGAAATTCGATCTCCAGTTCACCCTCACCCAGTCGTGGACGGCCGACCGCGCACCCGGCGGCATCGAGGTGCACCTCACCTACGCGTCCGATCTCTTCGGCGCCGGGACCGCCGAACTGCTCGCGGAGCGGTTCGCCCGGGTACTCGCCGCCGTGGTGGCGCGTCCGCAGACCGCGGTCGGCGACATCGATCTGCTGACCGCCGGAGAACGGTCCGCGCTCGTGCCCGCGCACGGCGGCCCCGCCGTGGCGGCCCGGCCGCTGGCCGACTGCTTCGCCGCGGCGCTGGCGCTCGGCCCGGACCGGGTCGCACTGCGGAGCGCGACGGCGGAGTGGACGTACCGGGAGCTGGACGAGCGGGCGAATCGCCTGGCGCGCGGGCTGATCCGGCACGCGATCGGCCCCGGCGACGTGGTGGCGCTGGCGCTGCCGCGTTCGGCCGAGTCGGTGCTCGCCGCCTTGGCCGTCACCAAGACGGGCGCGGCCTACCTGCCGATCGACCCGCGTCATCCGGCCGAGCGCCTCCGGCACATGCTCACCGACTCCGGCGTCCGGATCGGGCTCGCGGCCGACGCGGACGCGCTGCCGGACGGCGTGCGGTGGGTGACACCGGCCGAACTGGACAGCGGCGACCCGGCCCCGGTGACCGATCGCGACCGGGTTCGGCCGCTGTCGGTGGACGAGGTGGCGTACGTGATCTACACGTCCGGGTCGACCGGCGTGCCCAAGGGCGTGGCGGTCACCCATCGCGGTCTGGCCAATTTCGCCGCGGCCCAGCGGGAGCGCTACCGCATCGAACCCGACTCGCGCACATTGCATTTCGCCGCGCCGATCTTCGACGCCTCGGTGCTGGAAATGCTGCTGGCGTGGTGTGCCGGTGCGACGATGGTGATCGCTCCGGCCGATGTGTACGGCGGTGACGAGCTGGCGGAGCTGCTGGACCGGGAGCGGGTGTCGCACGCGTTCATCACCCCGGCCGCGCTGGCCAGCATCGACGCGCACCGCTGGCCGCTGCCCGCGCTGCGGTGCCTGGCCGTCGGCGGCGAGGCCTACGGCCCGGAGCTGATGGAACGCTGGGCGCCCGGCCGGATGTTCCGAAACGTCTACGGCCCCACCGAAACCACCATCGTCATGCTGATGTCGCAACCGCTGCGGCCGGGTGAGCCGGTCGTGCTGGGTGGTCCGATCGGTGGTGTGGGTGTGGTGGTGTTGGATGGTCGGTTGCGTCCGGTGCCGGTGGGTGTGGTGGGGGAGTTGTATGTGTTGGGTTGTGGTGTGGGTCGGGGTTATGTGGGTCGGGTGGGGTTGTCGGCGTTGCGTTTTGTGGCGTGTCCGTTTGGTGGTGTGGGTGAGCGGATGTATCGGACGGGTGATGTGGTTCGGTGGTCTGCGGGTGGTTTGGTGTTTGTGGGGCGGTCGGATGATCAGGTGAAGGTGCGGGGGTTCCGCATCGAACTGGGCGAGATCACCTCCGTCGTGGCCGCCGAGCCCGGAGTTCAGCTGGCGCACACCGAGGTTCGCGCGGACGACACCGGGGAACGGCGCATCGTGACCTACGTCGTGCCGACCGGATCCGCCGCGCTCGACCCCGCGGCGCTGCGGGCCCGCGCCGGGCGGCGGCTGCCGTCGCACATGGTTCCGTCGGCGATCGTGGTGCTCGCCGACGTGCCGCTCACCCAGACCGGCAAGTTGGATCGCAAGGCGCTGCCCGAGCCGGTTTTCGCTGTCGAGTCCGCCGCCGGTCGCGAACCGTCCACGCCCACTGAGCGACTCGTGGCGGCGGCGATGGCGGAGGTCGTCGGCCGCGACCAGGTGTGTGCCGACCACAGCTTCTTCGAACTCGGCGGAAACTCGCTGATGGCAACGCAATTGGTGGCGCGGATCGCCGCGACCACGGGCCGGCAGCTCGCGGTCCGCGCGGTGTTCGAACAGCCGACACCGGAGGGACTCGCCGCGGTGCTGGACGCCACCGAGCACACCGCGGCGCGACCGGAACTGACCGCGCGCGAACGGCCGGAGCGGATCCCGCTGTCGCCGGCGCAGCAGCGGCTGTGGTTCCTCAACCGCTTCGACACCACCTCCGGCGCGTACAACATCCCGGCCGTGCTGCGGATGCGTGGCGAACTCGACGCCGACGCGCTCGCCACGGCGATCGCGGACGTCACCGATCGCCACGAGGTCCTGCGCACCGTCTATCCCGAGAGCGCCGATGGCCCCGCGCAGGTGGTGCTGCCCGCCCACCGGCCGCCGCTGCCGGTCATCGACCGCACGCCCGGCGATCTGGCCGCCGCCATCGGCGAATGTGCTTCCGCCGGTTTCGATCTCGCCGTGGAACCGCCGCTGCGCGCGGCCCTGTTCCGCGTGTCGCCCGGTGAGCATGTGCTGGTGCTGGTGGTGCATCACATCGCGGCCGACGGCTGGTCGCTGGCGCCGCTGGCCGCCGACGTGGCGCAGGCGTACCGGGCGCGGCGGTCCGGGGACGCCCCCGACTGGTCGCCGCTGCCGGTGCAGTACGCCGACTTCAGTCTGTGGCAGCGCGCGGTGCTCGGCGACGAGGACGACCCCGACAGCGTGCTGTCGCGGCAGATCCGCTACTGGACCGAACGCCTGGCCGGACTCCCGGAGTGCGCCGAATTGCCGTGCGACCGACCGCGTCCCGCGGTGGCGTCGCATCGCGGCGCGTCGGTGCTGACCCGGCTCGACGCGGCCGTGCACGCGGGCCTGGTGGAGCTGGCGCAGCGGCACGACGCCAGCGTGTTCATGGTGCTGCACGCGGCCTTGGCGGTGCTGCTCGCCCGCGTCGGCGCGAGCCGCGACGTGGCCGTCGGCACGGTGGTGGCCGGGCGCACCGACCCGCGACTGGACCGGTTGATCGGCATGTTCGTCGGCACGCTGGTTTTGCGGACCGAAGTGGACGGCGGGCACGCCTTCACCGACCTGCTGGCCCGCGTACGCGACGACGATCTGGACGCCTTCGCCCATGCCGATGTGCCGTTCGAGCGGCTCGTGGAGGTGCTCAATCCGGAGCGCTCGTCCGCGCACCACCCGCTGTTCCAGGTCGGACTGTCGCTGAACAACCTGGCTCCGGCCCAGCTGCGGCTGCCCGGCCTGGAGATCCGCAGCGAGGACATCGACACCGCCACCGCGAAGATGGACCTCCAGTTCACCGTGACCCAGTCGTGGCTGGACGACCACCGTCCCGGCGACGTCGAGGTGTGCCTCACCTACGCCACCGATCTGTTCGACGCCGAGACCGCGGAAGCCTTGTCGCAGCGCCTGATCCGTATTCTGACCGAGGTGGTGGCGCGGCCGCGGATCGCCGTGGGCGACATCGACCTGCTCACCCCGGCCGAGCACGCGTCGCTGGTACCCGCCGCCGACGGCATCCCGGCCGACCCGCTGACCCTGCCCGCCGTCTTCGCCTCGTCGGCCGCCGACGCGCATCGCATCGCGCTGCGGTGCGGTTCGGTGCGGCTGACCTACCGGGACCTGGACCGGCGGGCGAACCGGCTGGCGCGGGCGCTCATCGGGCGCGGCCTCGGCCCCGGCGACGTCGTCGCGCTGGGCATGGCCCGGTCGGTGGAATCGGTGATCGGGACGCTGGCCATCGCCAAGACCGGCGCGGCGTTCCTGCCCGTCGACGTGCGCCACCCCGCCGACCGGATCCGGCACATGCTCTCGGATTCCGGTGTGCGAGTGGGACTCACGCGCCCGGCGGACCGGGCGGAGCTGCCCGGCGACATCGAATGGCTGACCCCGGCCGACCTCGAGACGCCGGACACGGTGTCGCACGCGGTGCTCGACACGGTCCGCACCCGGCGGCTGCGGCCCGGCGACACCGCCTACCTCATCTACACCTCCGGGTCCACCGGACAGCCCAAGGGCGTCGCGATCAGCCATCGCGGGCTGCGCAACCTCGCCGCGGAACTGCGCCGCCGCTTCCATATCGACGCCGCTTCGCACACCTTGCACCTGGCCTCGCCGAGCTTCGACGTGTCGGTGCTGGAGCTGTTGATGGCGTGGAGTTGCGGGGCGACGATCGTGGTCGCCCCGGCCGATGTCTACGGCGGTGACGACCTCGCGGCGCTGCTGGAGCGCGAAGCGGTGACCCACGCGGTGACCACTCCGGCGGTGCTGGCCACCATCGACCCGGTGCGCTGGCCGCTGCCGCGGGTTCGCACGCTGGTGCTCGGTGGCGAGGCGTTCGACGCCGACCTGGTCGCGCCGTGGCTGCCCCGCCGCACCGTGATCAACGGCTACGGTCCGACCGAGGCGACGATCGCGACCACGCTGTCGCCGCCGATGCGGCCCGGCCGCCCCGCCGTGCTAGGCCGTCCGCTGCGCGGCGTGACGGCGGTGGTACTGGACGACCGGCTGCGGCCGGTACCGCCCGGCACCGTCGGGGAACTGTACGTCGGCGGCGCGGGCGTCGGCCTCGGCTACCACGACCGGCGGCGGCAGACCGCCGTCCGGTTCGTCGCGAATCCGTTGGGCGGCACCGGAGATCGGCTGTATCGCACCGGCGATCTGGTGCACTGGACACGGGCCGGTGAGCTGGTGTTCGCTGGTCGCGCCGACGACCAGGTGAAGGTGCGCGGCCTGCGCATCGAACTCGGCGAGATCACCGCGGTCGTGTCCGCCTGTCCGGGTGTGCGATTCGCGCACACGGAGGTGCGCGCCGACACCGCCGGTACCTCCCGCATCGTCACCTACGTGGTGTGCGACGAGGCCGCGGTCGGCGCGGTGCGCGAGCACGCGGCGCGCCGCCTGCCCGGTCACATGGTGCCCGAGGCGATCGTCACGCTGCCCGTGCCGCCGATGACCCCGACCGGGAAGCTGGATCGAAAAGCCTTGCCGGAACCGGTGTTCGGGGTCACCGGCAGCGGGCGCGCCCCGGCCACGGCGGCGGAACGGCTGGTCGCCGCCGCGATGGCGGAAACCGTCGGACGGTCCGAGGTGGGCGCCGACCACAACTTCTTCGAACTGGGCGGAAACTCGCTGTCGGCGACCCAGCTGGTCGCGCGGATCGCCGCCGCGGGCGGGCAGCGGCTGGGCGTGCGGGCGGTCTTCGACCATCCCACCCCGGCCGGGCTGGCGGCCCTGCTCGACGTCTCGGGCCCGGTCGCCGCGCGGCCCGCGCTCACGCCGCGGGAACGGCCGGACCGGATCCCGCTGTCGCCCGCCCAGCAGCGCCTGTGGTTCCTGAACCGGGCCGACGTGTCCTCCGGCGCGTACAACCTCCCGGTGGTGCTGCGCCTGCGCGGCGCGCTCGACACGGCCGCGCTGTGGGCCGCGCTGCACGATGTGGTCGAGCGGCACGAGAGCCTGCGCACCGTGTTCCCGGACTCGGTGCACGGCCCCAGCCAGGTGATCACCGACGCCCGGGTCCACCCGGTCACCGTCGACACCGACGCCGAGGGCGCGGCCGAACGCGTACGGCGCTCGGCGGCACAGGGATTCGATCTCACCGCGGAGACCCCGGTGCGCATGCTGCTGCTGCGGCTGGGCGAACGGGACCATGTGCTCGCGGTCGTCATCCACCACATCGCGGCCGACGGCGGCTCGGTGCTCCCCCTGGCCGCCGATCTGCGCACGGCCTATGCGGCCCGCGTCGAGGGCCGCGCGCCCGGTTGGTCGCCGCTGCCGGTGCAGTACGCGGACTTCACACTGTGGCAGCGCGAACTGCTGGGCCGCGACGACGACCCGGACAGCCCGGCGGCCACCCAGCTGGACTACTGGCGGCACACCCTCGCGGGCCTGCCCGAATGCGTGCAACTGCCCACCGACCGGCCCCGCCCGCCGCTGCCCAGCCACCGCGGCGCCACCGTGGTGACGCCCATCGACGCGACGCTGCACCGGGCCGTGCACGAACTGGCCCGCCGCCACGGCGCCTCGGTCTTCATGGTCCTGCACGCGGCCCTGGCGGCGCTGCTGGCGCGGCTCGGCGGCACCGGCGACCTCGCCATCGGCACGCCCATCGCGGGCCGCGAGGACGTCGGGCTCGACGGATTGATCGGCATGTTCGTCGGAACCCTGGTGCTGCGCACCAGGATCGAGCGCGACGACGCGTTCACCGACCTGCTCGCGGCCGTGCGCGAGACCGACCTGAACGCGTTCGCGCACGCCGACGTGCCGTTCGAGCGGCTGGTCGAGGCGCTGGATCCGGTGCGCTCGACCGCGTACCACCCGCTGTTCCAGGTGATGCTGTCGGTACACAGTTCGGCGCCGGTGGCGCTGGAACTGCCCGGCGTCGCGGTGACGGCCGAGCCCGTCGAGATCGAGACCGCCAAATTCGATCTGCAGTTCACGCTGGCGGAGTCGTTCGGCCCGGACGGCGAACCGGCGGGCATCGAGCTGAGCCTCACCTATGCCACCGACCTGTTCGAGGCGCGGACCGCGGGCCGGATGGCCGAGCGGTTCGTCCGGGTGCTCGGCGACGCCGTCGCCACACCCGGCCGCGCCGTCGGCGATCTGGAACTGCTGGCCCCGGCGGAAATGCGGGCGCTCACCCCGGTGTGCGGCCTCGGTCCCTGCGCGGCAACGACTTTCGCGGAACTGTTCGCGACGGCGGTGGCGGTCGATCCGCGGACCGTCGCGTTGCGGTACGGCGCCGAGGAGGTCACCTACGAGCAACTGGACCGACTCACCAACCGGCTGGCCCGGGTGCTGCGCGCGGCGGGCGCCGGGCCGGAGCGGTACGTCGCGGTCGGGATCCCGCGCTCGACCGAGTCGGTGCTGGCGGTGCTCGCGGTGGCGAAGACCGGCGCGGCGTTCCTGCCGGTCGATCCCGCCTATCCGTGGCAGCGCAAGCAGCACATGCTGACCGATTCGGGCACGCGGCTCGGCGTCACCGTCACGGGCTGCCGCGCCGAGCTGCCCGACGGCCCCGACTGGCTGGTACTCGACGATCCACGGTTCGCCGACCGGCTGGCCGCGGTCGCGGACGCGCCGCTGACGGACGCCGAGCGCGGCCCCGGACCGCGCCTGGCCAATCCGGCGTACCTCATCTACACCTCCGGCTCCACCGGAATTCCCAAGGGCGTCACCGTCACTCACGGCGGACTCGCCAACTTCACGCGGGAGCTGGCGGAACGCTGTGCGGTGCATCCGGGTGCGCGGGTGCTGCACTTCGCGTCGCCGAGTTTCGATGCCGCGGTGCTGGATCTGCTGCTCGCCCTCGGCGGCGCGGCGACGCTGGTGATCGCACCGGCCGGCGTCTACGGCGGCACGGAACTGCGGAATCTGCTGCGCGGACAGCGCATTACGCACGCCTTCGTGACTCCGGCGGCGCTGGCGACCGTCGACCCGCACGGGCTCGACGACCTCGAGGTCGTGATGGTCGGCGGCGACCGGACCGGCCCGGAACTCGTCGAGCGGTGGGCGGTGCCGCGCGGCCCCGACGCCGAACCGCGCCGGATGTACAACGCCTACGGTCCCTCGGAGGCGACCGTCGCCGCGGCGCTGAGCATGCCGATGCGGCCCGATGTCGCGGTGACGGTGGGCGGGCCGATCCGCGGGTTCGGCCTGCTGGTGCTCGATTCCCGGCTGCGGCCGGTACCGGTCGGGGTGCCGGGCGAGCTGTACCTGTCGGGCATCGGCCTGGCCCGCGGCTATCACGGACGTCACGGGCTGACGGGTGCGCGGTTCGTCGCGAACCCGTACGGTGCGCCGGGCGAGCGCATGTACCGCACCGGCGACCTGGTCCGCTGGGCGCCGCATGCCGCCGACCGCGAGATCGAATACCTCGGCCGCACCGACGATCAGGTGAAGATCCGCGGTTTCCGCATCGAACTCGGCGAGATCGACGCGGCCCTGGTGCGCCACCCCCAGGTCGATCGCGCGGTCACCACGGCGTTCGAATTGCCCACCGGCGCAGCGGCTCTGGCCTGCTATGTGCAACTGGCGCCCGGCGCCTCCTGCACGGCGGCGGAGCTGCGCGCCCACCTGGTGGATCGGGTGCCGAATTACCAAGTGCCGCAGTCGATCACGGTGATAGACGCACTGCCGGTGACGGTCTCGGGCAAGCTGGACCGCGCCGCGCTGCCCGCCCCGGTGCTCACCGACGCCACCGCGTACCGGGCACCGGCCACGGCCGTCGAGTCGGCGCTGTGCGCGGCCTTCGCGGAGGTGCTCGGCGTCACGCCGGTCGGCGCCGACCACAGCTTCTTCGAACTCGGCGGCAACTCGCTGCTGGCGACCCGGATGGCCGCGGTGCTGCGCGAGTCGCACGGGCTCGAGGTGCCGGTGCAGGCGGTGTTCCTCGACCAGACCCCGGCGGGCATCGCCGCCCGCCTCGACACCGCGGGCGGGACCGAACCGGCGCGCGCCGACGCCGCCTTCGACACCATGCTTCCGCTCCGCGCGGACGGGACCGAACCGCCGCTGTTCTGCGTGCATTCGGTGAGCGGCGTGTCGTGGAGCTACGCCGGTCTGCTGCCGCACCTCGACCCGGAACGCCCGGTGTACGGCGTGCAGATCCCGCACCTCACCGAGGGCGGCGTGGGGCCGGACACCGTGCCGACGCTGGCCGCGCGCTACGTGGAAGAGATGAAGGAGGTACAGCCCGAGGGTCCGTACCACCTGCTGGGCTGGTCGCTCGGCGGGCTCATCGCCTACGAGATGGCGATCCAGCTGCGGGCCGCCGGGGATCGGGTCGCGCTGTTGGCTCTGCTGGACAGCCGCATCCTGGCGGGCGAGCCGGAAGCCGCCGAGCCGACCACCGGCGAACTGCTGGGCGCCCTGCTCGGCGACGACGACCTGAAACGCGTCGAGGTCACGGCCGAACAGGCCGCGGCGCTGCTGAGCGAGCGGTCCGGCCCGTTCGGCGCGCTGACCCCGGAACACGTGGAGCGGCTCTACGCCGGATACCTCGCGGGCAGCCGGATGGGTTCGCGGTACGAGCCCGGCCGCTACGACGGCGACATGGTGCTGTTCACCGCGACCGTCGAGGACGACGGCCCGGCCGCCGGGCGCGGCCCGAATCCCGGTGCGGCGCAATGGCGTCCGCTCGTCGCCGGGGAGGTGCGAGAGCATCTCGTGAATTGTTCGCACGGCGAGATGACCTCGCCCGCGGCGCTGGCCGACATCGGCGCGGTGCTGCGGGCTCGTCTCGAGAGATCCGAGTAGCGGCCATGGACAGGAGATGCTTCTATCGGGAGGTAGCGGAGTGCTCTACACAGTCACCGCGGTCGTGCTCGACGGGACGGTCGCCACATCGTGAACATATGTCCGGAGTGGGGCGCGCTGAGCGGCGCGTATGTCCTGGACGCGCTGGACGACGGCGAGCGGGAGGAGTTCGAACGGCACCTGGAGTGGTGCCCGGCGTGCCTGCTCGAGGTCGCCGAATTCCGGATGGTGCTGGTGCGGATGGCGGAATGCCTGGCGTGTCAGCCGGATCCGGTCCTGCGGGCGCGGGTGCTGACCGGGATCGCGGAGTGAGCGGGCGGGCGGGCGGCCGGCTGCTGGGGTGTCGTCCGGATGCGCTGTAGCACCTGTGCGCGCAGGTCCGGGGACGGCGGCCGCTCCCACGCGGCCGCGAGCCGGGCGACGGTCCCGCCCAGCTCGCCGACCTCGCGGCGGCAGGACGGGCACTCGCGGAGGTGGGTTTCGAAGGCCGTGCGTTCCTCGTCCGGCAGCGCGTCGAGCGCATAGGGCGCCGTGAGATCGTGCATTCCGGCCGGACAAGTCACTGTTGAGCTCCCAAATGTTCACGCAATCGGATCAGACCGTCACGCATCCTGGTCTTGATCGTTCCCACCGGTGTGCCGAGGACCTGGGAGACCTCGCGGTAGGTATAGCCGCCATAGTAGGCCAGCACGATGGACTGCCGCTGCAGCTCGGTCAGCTTGTCCAGCGCGGTGCGCACCTGTTGCTCGTCGAGGCGGGCCAGCGCCGTCTCGACGACCTCGTCGACCGGGCGGCGGACGTCGAGCTGTTCGATGCGGTCCTCGCGGTCGGAACAGGCCTGCTCGTGCCGGACCCGATCGATGGCCCGCCGGTGCGCCATCGTCACGGCCCACGCCATCACGTTGCCCTGCTGTTCGCAGAACTTGGGCGCCTTGAGCCAGATCTCCAGCAGGACCTCCTGCATCACCTCCTCGGACCGGGAGCGGTCGCGCAGGATTCTGGTGACGATGCCGAGAACGGGACCCGAGACGATGTCGTAGAGATCGGCGAAGGCCTGCTCGTCACCCACGGCGACGCGTTCGATCAGCGCCTGCAGTGTCGCGTCCGAACCGGCGCCCTCGCCGGTCGAGACGGTACCCGTCGATCCTCGGGCGCGGATGACCAATTCAGTGTCCTTCCAGACCAACGGCCGATGCGTACGACCTCACAGAGAGGGAGTCGTCGCCGAAGCATCGCCGGATTGGTCCCGGACGAGAATTTTTCGCCGGGAAGCGAGAGACCCGCCGCGCTGGGCGTGCCTACCGTGTCACCGCCGCCGGGAAGGATCGGCGGTCGGCGCACGAATCCGGTACCGCGCCGGACGTGTCGGGTCCGGTGGGGCGGGCGCCGGTGTGGAAAGTGCCGGTCAGGAGGGTCGACGTATGGTGCGCGATCCTTTCGCCAGGGGATGACACAGGGGAGTCGGAGCGGCCGCCGCCCCGGATTGGTCGGCGCGGGTGCTATCGAATCGTGATCATCTCGTGCCCCCTTTCACAGGGAGGGCACGGTTGACTCTTGGATTGCCGGCGTTTACTCGAGTTGTGTTGATCGACAGCACACGCGGGCCAGTCCGAGGAGGCCAGGCCGTGGATACTGCACCCACCACCGCCATCACTCGCCGCGAGCTGATCCGGCTCACCGGTATCACAGGGCAATCGGTGAGCAGGCGTGGCGGGCGTTCGATCAACGCGGACGCGGTGGCGAGCCACACGGACCAGGAGACCGGCCACACCGCCTTCGTGGTCGCCGACGGGGTGGGTGATCATCTGCTGGCGGCCCGCGCCGCCCGCACCGCCGCGACGACGGTGGCCCGCGAGGCGGCCGCGCACGGCCCGCAGTCGGGCATCCTGGCGGCGCAGCGGGAGCTGTTGCGCGAGTTCCCCGAACCGAGCGCCGACGCCGTGCTGGTGGTCGCGGTGCTGCCGGGCGACCGGTCGGCGAGCAGCTGCGAGGTCGCCTGGGTCGGCGACTGCCGCGCCTACCGGTGGAACGGCCGGGTGCTGCACCAGATCACCACCGACCACACCGTCGCCGAATACCTGCGCACCCGCGGCGTCGAACCCGCGTCCCGGGCCGACCACATGGTCTACACGACCGTCCGCACCGTCCGTCCCGCCGACATCGGTTCCGCCGTCACCGGCACCAGCACCGGGCGGCTGTTGCTGAGCACCGACGGCGTGCACAAGATGCTGCCCATCGCGGAGGTCAAGGAAATCCTCGCCGCCCATCCCACCCCGGACGCCGCCGCGGAAACTCTGGTGGACACCGCCCTGCGCGCCGGGGGAACGGACAACACCACCGCTCTCGTGA
The DNA here is from genome assembly GCF_044628355.1 of Nocardia sp. N2S4-5. NCBI lineage: Bacteria > Bacillati > Actinomycetota > Actinomycetes > Mycobacteriales > Nocardiaceae > Nocardia > Nocardia sp. N2S4-5. Next base: position 920,094 of record NZ_JBIUPM010000001.1, read on the forward strand.
TCGACAGCCGCTGAGCCGGGAACCTTGCGGGCCAGGCCCTGTCACCATCCCACGGTGGCGGCGGCGAGGGTGCGGCGCAGCTGCCAGGGCAGATTGGCGAACAGCGCGGCCATGGCGGTCGCGGTGCCGGGAAGGTCGGCGCGGCCGGACAGGTAGGCGCGCTGCCGCCGGGGCGACAGGGCGAAGAAGGCGTCGAAGAAGGGCGGCACGTCGGGCGGGGGCAGGGCGAGCAGGGCGCGCAGCCCGGCCGTGCGCAGGCGATGGACCGCGCGGGCGGCGGGCGGCCAGATCGAGTCGCCCGCGGCCACGGCGTCCGCGGCCGCGAGCGACGCGGCCACGCTGTACCCGGTGGCGGGATGCAGCAGCCCGCCCGCGGCGCCGAACCGGCGGTCGCCGGGCCGCCCGCCCTGGACCGGGAAGCGCACGTGCTCGACCGGTTCGCTGCCGTCGAGTTCGATACCGCGGCAGCGCAATCGGGTCCGCAGCCGTTCGCGCAGTGCGGTCCCGCTCAGCGCGGGACGCCCGGCCAGACAGGTCTCCTCGAGCAGGCAGGTGTCGGGGGCGAGCGGGATCGCGTAGAGGAACGAGGGCGTCTCGTCCGCACCCGCGCCGTGATCGGGCCGCCAATCCATGAACAGCGGCTCGGTCCACCGCTCGCGCGCCACCACCACGCCGTAGGCGGTCTGCTCGGCCCGGGCGGGGGAGCGGCCGACACCGCGGGCATCGACGACCCGCCGCCCGGTCAGCACCTGCCCCGACGCCAGCCGCACCGCCTCCGCGCCGGTGTCGCCGCGCGGCCGCACGATCTCGGCGGCTCGGTCGGCCACCACCCGGGCATCCCCGAGCGACAGCGAATCCTGTAGCGCCCCAACATCGAACACGGCATACGGCCGGTCGATCTCGAACCGCCGTGTGCCCCACGCCACCGGCCGGGGCACGGTGGCCGCGACGGTGTGCGCCGCAACCCACTCCGGCACGTCGTCGGCCCACGCCGCGTAGGTAGCGGTCCACCGCCGGTCCGGCCGGGGATCCACCACTGTCACCGACAGTCCCCGCGCCACGGCGCGATGCGCCAGGGCCCGCCCGGCGGGACCGAGCCCGCAGACGATCAGATCCGCGGTCACGACTCCGGCACGCCCGCGACAGCCGGGAAACCGCCGAAACGGGCCGTCCCGCGGCGCGATCCGCGCATCGGGCCGATCAGAGCCCGCCGGTCGCCAGCAGGCCGCCGTCCACCCGCACGACCTCGCCGGTGATCCAGCTCGCCTGATCGGACACCAGGAACCCGATCAGCGCCGCCACGTCCTCGGGTGTGCCGAGCCGCTTCATCGGATAGGGCCGCGCGGCGGCTTCCTCGTCGGCCGAATACAGCGCGTCGGCGAACTTCGTCTTCACCACGCCGGGAGCCACCGCGTTCACCCGGATATTCGGCCCGAGCTGCCACGCCAGCTCCTCGGTGAGCCGGATCAGCGCCGCCTTGGACGCCCCGTAGGCGGCGATCACGCCACTGGACCGCAGCCCCGCGACGCTGGCGACATTCACCACCGCGCCGCCGTTGTCCCGCATCCAGGCCCGGTACGCCTCCTGCACATAGCCCAGCGCCGCAACGACATTCACGTCGAAGATCTTGCGCACCGCGTCGAGGTCGGCGTCCATCAGCGACCCGTACACGGGGTTGATGCCGGTGTTGTTGATCAGGATGTCCAGCGATCCGAACTCGGCCACCACACCGGCCACCGCCTGGGCCCGCGCCGCGGCGTCACCGGAATTGCCCGCCAGCGCCACCACCGTGCCCGGATGGCCCAGCGCCCGCAGGTCCGCGGCGGTCTCGGCCAGCGGTTCGGCCTTGCGCGCGGTGATCAGCACGTTCGCGCCGCGGGCCAGCAGCTCGGCGGCGACCGCCTTGCCGATACCCCGGCTCGCCCCCGTGACCAGCGCCCCCTTGCCCTTCAGATCGCTCATGAATCGCACGTTACCCGGTAGGGGGTGGTGCACGTTACGGCAACCGATCCTTCGCATGGGTAAAATCGGTGGTTCTTGTGTGCCATCGGAATGCACACTCGAGCTATTGCCCCCAGAAACCCGCCCAACCTGCCGAGGAGAAATTTGTGATCACCGCGACCGACCTGGAGGTCCGGGCCGGAATCCGCACCCTGCTGACCGCGTCGGGCTCGGCGCTGCGGGTGCAGTCCGGCGACCGGATCGGGCTGGTCGGGCGCAACGGTGCGGGTAAGACCACCACCTTGCGCATCCTGGCCGGCGAGGCCGAACCGTACGCGGGCAAGGTGATCCGGTCCGGCGAGATCGGCTACCTGCCGCAGGATCCGCGCGAGGGCGATCTCGACGTGCTCGCCCGCGACCGGGTGCTGTCCGCGCGCGGGCTCGACTCCCTCATTCGCCAGATGGAGAAGCAGCAGGCGCTGATGGCGGAGGTCGTCGACGACGCCGAACGCGAGAAGGCGGTGCGCAAGTACGGCCGTCTGGAGGAGCGGTTCTCGGCGCTGGGCGGTTATGTCGCCGAGAGCGAGGCCGCCCGCATCTGCAACAGCCTCGGCCTGCCCGACCGGGTGCTCGGCCAGTCGCTGCGCACGCTGTCCGGCGGCCAGCGCCGCCGTATCGAGCTGGCGCGCATCCTGTTCTCGGCGTCCGACGGCAGCGGCGGCAAGTCCGACACCACGCTGCTGCTCGACGAGCCGACCAACCACCTCGACGCCGACTCCATCACCTGGCTGCGCGGTTTCCTGCAGGGCCACGACGGCGGCCTCATCGTCATCAGCCACGACGTGGAACTGCTCGAGGCCGTGGTGAACAAGGTGTGGTTCCTCGACGCCGTGCGCGGCGAGGCCGACATCTACAACATGGGCTGGAAGAAGTACCTCGACGCCCGCGCCACCGACGAGCAGCGCCGCCGTCGCGAGCGGGCCAACGCCGAGAAGAAGGCGTCCGCGCTCAAGGCCCAGGCCGCCAAGCTCGGCGCCAAGGCCACCAAAGCCGTTGCGGCACAGAACATGGTCAAGCGGGCCGAGCGGATGCTGGCGGAGGTGGACGAGGTGCGGGTGGCCGACAAGGTGGCGCGCATCAAGTTCCCGGAGCCCGCCGCCTGCGGCAAGACCCCGTTGATGGCCGAGAATCTGACCAAGATGTACGGCTCGCTGGAGATCTTCACCGGCGTCGACCTCGCCATCGACCGCGGCAGCCGGGTGGTGGTGCTGGGCCTCAACGGCGCGGGCAAGACGACGCTGCTGCGCCTGCTCGCCGGGGTCGAGCAGCCCAGCGCGGGCGGCCTGGTGCCCGGCCACGGCCTGAAGATCGGCTACTTCGCGCAGGAGCACGACACCCTGGACGACCGAGCATCGGTGTGGGAGAACATCCGCCACGCCGCCCCCGACGCGGGCGAACAGGACCTGCGCGGCCTGCTGGGCGCGTTCATGTTCTCCGGCCCGCAACTGGAACAGCCCGCCGGCACCCTGTCCGGCGGCGAGAAAACCCGCCTCGCACTCGCGGGCCTGGTCTCCTCGGCGGCAAACGTCCTCCTGCTCGACGAGCCCACCAACAACCTGGACCCCATCTCCCGCGAGCAAGTCCTCGACGCCCTACGCAGCTACGCCGGCGCCGTAGTCCTGGTAACACACGACCCAGGCGCCGCCGAAGCCCTGAACCCCGAACGAGTGATCATGCTCCCCGACGGCACCGAAGACCATTGGTCCCAGGAGTACCTGGACCTGATCCAACTAGCCTGAACCGCCCGCCAGGGCGGACGGTTCAGGCAATGAGGTGCTGACCGCGGTCCCATTCTGTCTGATCCGCGTTCCCCTCCTGTGTGGGCTGCGGTCCAGTCCTGTGTGGGCTGCGGTCGAGTCCTGCCTGAGCCGCGGTCCCGCTCTGCCTGAACCGCAGTCTCACTCTTGCTCGAACCGCGCTGCCGCACCCCATTGCCTGAACCGTCCGCGCAGCGGGCGGTTCAGGCCAGTCGCAGCCTCAATTGTCCTGTGCCAGATGCTGTTTGGCTTGCTCGTAGCCGCCTTCCAGCTGCTCGCCGGGGCCGTAGACCTGGTGTACTACGCCGGTTTTGAACGGGGTGGCGGTCAGGAGGGTGAGGGGGAGGGGGGTGTCGGCCTCGTCGAACAGGCGCATGCCCTTGCGGACGGCGATGGGGTGGACCAGCAGATGCAGTTCGTCGATCAATCCGGCGCTCAGGAGTTGACGGACGACCGAGACCGATCCGCTGATGCCGATGTCGCCGCCGGGCTCCTGCTTGAGGGCCGTGACCGCTTCGATCAGATCGCCTTTCAGCACCTCGGAGTTGCGCCAGGTGAAGGTGAGGTCCTGCCCGGTGACCACGATCTTGCGGGCGTCGCCGAGCTTGCGGGCGAATTCGGCGTCCTCCGCGCCGCCGGCCTCCCGGTCCGGCCAGGCGCCCGCGAAGCTGTCGTAGGTCTTGCGGCCGAGCAGCAGCGTGTCGGCGTTGCCGAGTTGCGCATCGACGGCCGCGCCCATCTCGTCGTTGTAGTAGGGGAAATGCCAGTCCTGCGGATCCTCGATGACGCCGTCGAGGGCGATGAACAGGCCGGCGGTGATCTTGCGCATGGGGTGCTCCTGGGTACTCGTACTGCACTCGTTGTCGAACCTGAAGACGGCGCCGGCGGTGGAAAATCGTCGCTCGGACCGGACTGTAGCCGAAATCGGTGAGCTAAATCACAAAGAGGCGTTGATCACCGACTGCCGAATGTTTAGCCTGGAGTGAGGCTGCAGGGCGACCGGAGGAAGCCATGAGTGACAGGCCCGCACAAGGGAAGTCCACGTTGGGTAAGGGCACGCGCGTCACCGGAAAGTCGCGAGACCGCTTGCAAACCCAGCTCAAGAAGCAATACGAGGCGGGAGCGAGCATTCGTTCACTGGCCCGGGAGACCGGCCGTTCATACGGGTTCATCCACAACGTCCTGGTGGAGTCGCATGTGCAACTCCGCAGCCGGGGCGGGGCGAACCGGCGTAAGGCGGTCGGTAAGTAGACACCCCGAACTCGTTGGGTAGCTTGTTGTCTCGTGGACACGGTGCACGAGGCGGTAGCGCGCGAGGTCGAGGCGTTGCACGCGGATCTGAGTTGCTGGCTGGGCGGTGAGGCGGCGTCGGAAGTGTTCGACCGCTTCGCCGCTCAGCAGCACCCCGACCTGTCCGTGGTGACCGTGTCCGGCACGGTGATCGCGCGTACGGCGCTGCTCGAGGGCCTCGCCGCGGCGCGAAATACCGCACCGGGCTTGGTGATCGAGGTGACCGATATCGAACCACTCGTCACCACAGGCGATTACGTGCTGACCCGGTTCCGCGAGCGGCACCGTCGCGCCGGCGCGGCCGATGACCGCGTCACCACCGCGATGCTGCAACGAGATCCGCACGCTCGCAACGGCTTGCGGTGGCGCGCCGTGCACGAGACCGCCTGCGACCGGTGAGTGCCGCGGCGCGGTAGCTCAGGCCCGGTGCGCGGTGCGCTCGGCCCACCACCGCGGCGCGTCGACGAAGTGGTTGTCGTACTCGTCCTGCACCGCCGCCAGGTCGGCGAGGGTCGCTTCGCCGTGCGCGACCCGCTCGAGCACCCGGAAGTACTCGAACCGCTGCACGCCCGGGGTGAGCGCGATCAGAATCCGCGCGGTGCTGCCCGGCGCGGCACCGAACGCGTGCGGCATGAACCGCGGCACGACGAGTGAGCCGCCCGCCGCGACGGTGACGATCTCCTCGCCCGCCAGCACCTGCAATTCCCCGTCGGCCACATAGAACAACTCTTCGGAGCGCGTGTGAAAGTGCGGCCCCGCCCCGTCGGCGCCGGTCGCCAGCGTGACCTCGAGGCTGCTCAGGCTGCCGCCCGTCTCGTTCGCGTCGATGAGCAGCCGCATGGTGACCGTGTCGGTGCGGTGCACCTCCGCATCCTGCGGGTGGCGGATCGCGGCGGGGATCTGGGGCGTCGTGATGCTCATGGCCGGATTCCATATCGTTCGGTGATTAATAGTTCGGTGCCAAACTATATCGCAGCGAATAGAATGCTGTCCATGGCGAAGCGGAACGCGGACGCGGTCGACGGGATCGTGGCGCAGTGGCAGCGGGAACGGCCGGACCTGGAGGTCGAGGCGATGGCCATCGTGGGCAGGCTGGGCCGCCTGCAACTGGTGGCGCAGCGGGCGATCGAGGCGGTGTTCGCCGAGCACGGCCTGCAGCGCGGCGAGTTCGATGTGCTTGCGGCCCTGCGGCGTTCGGGCGAACCTTTCGAATTGAACCCCTCGGTACTCGCCGACACCATGATGCTCTCGCGCGCGGGCATGACCGGACGGCTGGATCGGCTGGAGTCGGCGGGCCTGGTCCGCCGCGTCGCCGACGCCGGGGACCGCCGCGCGGTCCGGGTCGCGCTGACCGCGGCGGGTCGGGCCCTGGTCGACAAGGTCGTCACCGCGCACACCGAGAACGAAACCCGTTTGCTGTCGGTACTTTCGGCGAAGGACCGCCGCGACCTCGACCGCATCCTGCGCGTGCTGCTGGGCAGCTTCGAGGACCGGGCCCGGTAGGCGCTCCCGTCCCAGGGCCGGAATGGCCGGGGCGCGGCCGGTGTTGCCTCCGGAGTTCGGAGTCGTATCGTTCGAATCGGAAGGAATGTGCTCTATGACACAGGGATCGGTCGAAGACCCCTCGCTCTACCTCGACGACTTGTTTACCGAGTTCCGCGCGGGATCGCTGCGGCTGCGCAATCGGTTCGCGATGGCCCCGATGACCAGAGGGAAGTCGCCGGGCGGCGTCCCGAACGCGGAGAACGTCGAGTACTACCGACGCCATGCCGCCGGCGGGGTGGGTCTGATCGTCACCGAGGGCACCTACGTCCGGGGCCCGGCGGCCGGTCCGATCGCGGAGGTGCCGCGGTTCTACGGCGAGGACAGTGCCGCCGGTTGGCGGGCGGTGGTCGAGGCGGTCCACGCCGAAGGCGCCGCCATCGTCCCGCAGCTCTGGCACACCGGTGTGGAACGGGGCGACGACCCCGCCTTCGAACCCGAGACCCCGACCGTGAGCCCGTCCGGCGTGGACTACACCGGCCGGCCGGTGGGCCGGGCATTGACCACCGCTCAGCTGGACACGGTGGTCGAGTCGTACGTGGAGTCCGCGGTCCTGGCGAAGCGCCTGGGCTTCGACGGCATCGAACTGCACGGCGCACACGGGTACCTGCTCGACCAATTCTTCTGGGCCGCAACCAATCACCGTGACGACGAGTACGGCGGGTCGCTGCCTCGTCGCGCGGCGTTCCCGGCTCGCGTGGTAGCCGCCGTGCGGGCGGCCGTCGGCCCCGATTTCCCGATCGCCTACCGGTTTTCGCAGTGGAAGGGCGCGGACTACAGCGCCAGGATCGCCGAGAGTCCCACTGAACTCGAACAGCTGCTGACCCCGCTGGCCGAGGCGGGCGTCGACCTCTTCCACACCTCGCTGCGGCGGCACTGGGCCGACGAATTCACCGCGCACGCAGCCGATCTGAGCCTGGCCGGCTGGACGAAGAAGATCACCGGGCTGCCGGTGATCACCGTGGGTTCGGTCGGGGTGGACAGCGTCTTTCGCGGCGACCGCATCGACGAGACCCAGGCCGACCGCTTCCGCGTGCTGCGAGACCAGTTCGGCCGCGGCGAATTCGACATCGTGGCGGTCGGCCGCGCGCTGCTGGCCGATCCGGACTGGGTGCACAAGGTGCGGGACGGACGACTCGCGGAGATCACGCCCTTCCGGTAGCGGTCAGTACCCGGCCACCGCCGCGTCACCGTGCACGAGGTAGTTGGCGAGGCTCTCGAAGATGGGCAGGCCGGTCTTGATCTCCAGATACGCGAACTGGCCCTGCGGATTCACCTCCAGGAAGTAGTACTCGCCGTCGGTGCCGAGCCGGATGTCGAGCACGCCGAACGTCAGCCCGAGCGCGCCCATCAGCGTGGCGAGTGACTTGCTCACCGCCGCGGGCAGCCGGGCGGGCGTGAAGTCCACCGAGGTGTCCAGGCGCGAATCCACCCGTCCCACACCGGATTGCGAGTCGATGCGCACCGCCCACTCGATGCCGTCGATCCACACCACCCGCAGATCGCAGTCGGCGTCGATGTAGTCCTGGAATGTCGTCGGCGCGGAGCGGATGCCGCCGAGCAGATCCAGGTCCGCCGGTGCGACCAGGCGGGTCTCGGCGAATTCGGTGCGGCCGGTGCCGGTGCGCTTGTACACGACCGGCCCCGGCCGCGATCCGACGAAGCTGCGGGCCTCGTCCGGGTCGTTGGTGATCAGCGTCTCGGGGATGGCGAAACCGCTCCGTCGCGCGGTCTCCAACTGCACGATCTTGCGGGTGGCGGTGCGGTCGGCGCCGGGATCGTTGACCCAGACCGCGGGGATCGACCACAGCAGACCCTGCAGGAAGCCGTCGCACTCGGCCTGCCGGAAGTCGTTGTCGGCGGCGCGCACCCCGCCGGGCACGGCGCACGGGTGCGGCCGCCGCCACCACACCGCGGTGACGTCGTCGAGGCCGACCACATGTGACAGCGAGCGCGCCGTGCCCGCGCGGTCGAGCCGGAAACTGCCACCGACCCTGGGGAATTCGCGCATATCCAGGCGGATCGGCGTGTGCTGGTGGTGTTTTCGCAGCGTGGCCGTCATGGCGTCGGCATGCAGATCATCGGTCTCGGTGACGATCAGGACCGAACCTGCCGGGCGTGCGGCCATCGGGCGCCTCAGTCGAGACTGTCGCAGGCGGTGCCGTCGTCGCTGCGCGCGGAGGTGCGGGTCTGGCAGAAGGTGAAGGTGGCGCCGCCGATGCCCGGGGTGGCGGGCAGCCGCAAGGTGCGGGCCCAGTCCTCGGTCAGGCGGCGTAGCGCGTCGTCACCGAGCGCGGGAGAGTGCTGCCGCGCCAACGTCATCGGGCGGTCGGTCAGCTCGATGCGCCGCCGCTGGGTGAAATCGGCCATGGCGCCCGGCCGGATCCGGAGCCGCACGGGGCGCCCCGGCCGCTGCCGGCCCGGCACTTCGGAATGGCTCCTGTCGCCGCCGGGCTCGTCGATACTCAGGACATCCGCCCGGTCGAAGGTCCACGTGCCCTCGCCGACGCGAACGCTGAGGGTGTGCTCCGACTCTGCCATCAGGTAGCCGGACAGCGGCGGAACGATCTCCCGCTGCTCCGGCGCCGAATCGGCGGCAGGGGTGAACGGGTGCAGAGTTTCAGGCATCAGGGCTGGTCTCCGATCTGCTCGCGGTTTGCCACGGAAGCCGAGCGTGATCTGGATCATAGCTCCACCGTCGGGCCGTTCGGTTCACAACGGAAGATTTCAAGTGCACCTGCGAAAAGGGTCACCGCAATGTAAAACCCTATCGCCGAAAGATTTTCAGTTGACCGCTCAACGACCCGTCCGCGCGATCACCCCGCTAGAGACCGAGCACCTCGCCGTAGTCGACGAGTTCCAGGAAGCGCTCCGTCGGATTCGGCACGAGTTTGCGCGCGGTGAGGTCCATCAGTCCGAGCACCACATCGAACTCGGCCGAGACGGTGCCGTCGAGCTTGACGATCCGCTGCCGCATCCGGAAGACCTTGCCCTCGCCCCACTCGGTCTCGCACGTCACGGTCACCTCGTCGCCGAGATGCAGTTCGCGCAGGTGCTTGACCGTCGATTCCAGCACCACCGGCCCGAGCCCGGAGAGCCGGATCTTGTCCGGCACGAGCCCCGCCGCACGCATCACCTCCCAGCGCGCGTGCTCGGCGTACTGGTGGTAGACGGCCTGATTCAGGTGGCCGTTCACATCGAGTTCGTAGCCGCGGACGGTGACGGGCACGGAAAAGGTCATACCTCGGCGAACTCCTGGCTCGTGCCCGGTTATTTCCGGACCGGTCGTGGTCTGTGTCACGGTAGACGGAAGGTGTTGCGGCACTTTGTTTCCGCTCACTGCTTGCGGCGGACCGACGCCTCCACCAGATCCAGCACGGCCGAGAGGTTGTCGTTGGCGTGGCCGGAGGCGATGCGGGCGATGAGCCCGTCCAGCACCAGATCGAGGTAGCCCAGCAGGACATCGGTGGGCACGTCGTCGCGCAGGGCCCCGGCGGCCTTGCGGCGCTCCAGGCGGGCGATGGTCGCGGCGGTCAACTCCTCCGAGCGCTGCTCCCAGTTCGCGCGGAACTCGGGGTCGGTGCGTAGCCGCCGCGCGATCTCCAGCCGGGTGCCGAGCCAGTCGAAATCCTCGGGGCGCGCGAGCATGTCGCGCATCACCTGCACCAGGCCCTGGGTGGCCGCCACCTCCGCCATACGGGCCGCGTCCTCGTGCGCCAGCGCCAGGAACAGCGCGTCCTTGTCCCGGAAGTGATGGAAGATCGCCCCCCGGGACAGTCCGATGGCGTCCTCGAGCCGGCGCACCGTCGCGCCCTCGTAGCCGAACTCGGCGAAACAGCTCCGCGCCCCGTCCAGTATCTGGCTGCGCCGCGCGGCGAGATGGTCGTCACTGACCTTGGGCATGGACTCCTCCATCGGGATGCACGGACCCCCGCGCCGAAAGACATCGGCGCGGGGGTACCACAGTACGAGCAAGCCACCGATCGTTCGCACTCTCGCGAACACGCGACGCCGGAGGCGGCGCCGATATCTCAGCCGATCATGTTGCGCAGCACGTATTGCAGGATGCCGCCGTTGCGGTAGTAGTCGGCCTCGCCGGGGGTGTCGATGCGGACCTTGGCGTCGAAGGTGATCTTGTCTCCGTTCTCCTTGGTGGCGGTCACCTTCAGGGTCTTCGGAGTCACGCCCTCGTTCAGCTGGGTGATCCCCTCGATGTCGAAGGTCTCGGTGCCGTCCAGCTTCAGCGACGCCGCCGACTCGCCCTCGGGGAACTGCAGCGGGATGACGCCCATGCCGATGAGGTTGGAGCGGTGGATGCGCTCGAACGACTCGGTGATGACCGCCTTCACGCCCAGCAGGCTGGTGCCCTTGGCCGCCCAGTCGCGCGAGGAACCCGAGCCGTACTCCTTGCCGCCCAGCACGACCAGCGGGATGCCCGCGGCCTGGTAGTTCTGCGAGGCGTCGTAGATGAAGGCCTGCGGGCCGCCGTCCTGGGTGAAGTCGCGGGTGTAGCCGCCCGAGACGTCGTCCAGCAGCTGGTTGCGCAGCCGGATGTTGGCGAACGTGCCGCGGATCATGACCTCGTGGTTGCCGCGCCGCGAGCCGTAGGAGTTGTAGTCCTTGCGCTCGACGCCGTGCGACTCGAGGTACTGCGCGGCCGGGGTGCCCGGCTTGATGTTGCCCGCGGGGGAGATGTGGTCGGTGGTGACCGAATCACCCAGCAGCGCAAGCACTCGCGCGCCCTTGATGTCCCGCACCGGCTCCGGGGTCTGCGGCATCCCGTCGAAGTACGGGGGCTTGCGGACGTAGGTCGAGTCCTCCGCCCAGTCGAAGGTCTTGCCCTCCGGGGTGGGCAGCGAACGCCACCGCTCGTCGCCCTTGAAGACGTCCTTGTAGTCCTCGAGGAACATGTCGCGGGAGATGACCGCGTCGATGGTGTCCTGGATTTCCTTGGGCGCGGGCCAGATGTCCTTCAGGAAGACGTCGTTGCCGTCGGAGTCCTGGCCCAGCGCGTCGTGCTCGAAGTCGAAGTCCATCGTGCCCGCGAGCGCGTAGGCGATGACCAACGGCGGCGAGGCCAGGTAGTTCATCTTCACGTCGGGGGAGATGCGGCCCTCGAAGTTGCGGTTGCCCGAGAGCACCGCGGTGACGGTCAGGTCGTTGTCGTTGACCGCCTTGGAGATCTCCTCCGGCAGCGGTCCGGTGTTGCCGATGCAGGTGGCGCAGCCGAACGCGACCAGGTTGAAGCCCAGCTTCTCCAGGTACGGCCACAGCCCCGACTTCTCGTAGTAGCCGTTGACGACCTGCGAGCCCGGCGCCATCGAGGTCTTCACCCACGGCTTGCGGGACAGGCCCTTGTCCACGGCGTTGCGGGCGAGCAGCGCCGCGCCGATCATGACCGACGGGTTGGAGGTGTTGGTGCAGGACGTGATCGAGGCGACCACCACCGCGCCGTGATCGAGCACGAAGTCGCCGTACTCCTCGGTGGAGACCTTGACCGGCTTCGACGGACGGCCCTCGGCCCCGTTGGCGGCCGAGCTCAGCGGCACCGAGCCGTCGTCGGCGAACGACAGCACGGCCGGGTCACTGGCCGGGAAGGACTCCTCGACGGCCTCGTCCAGCTTGCTGTGCGGGGTGTGGGCGGCCGGACCCGATTCGGCGTCCGAGGTGTAGTTGTGGATGTCCTTGCGGAACGCGGTCTTGCTCTCCGACAGCAGGATTCGGTCCTGCGGGCGCTTCGGACCGGCGATGGAGGGCACCACGGTGCTCAGGTCCAGCTCCAGGTACTCCGAGTAGGCGGGCTCCTGGTCGGCGTCGTGCCACAGGCCCTGTTCCTTGGCGTAGGCCTCGACCAGCGCGACCTGCTCGTCGCTGCGGCCGGTCAGCTTCAGGTACTCGATGGTGACGTCGTCGATCGGGAAAATCGCCGCGGTGGAACCGAATTCGGGGCTCATGTTGCCCAGCGTGGCGCGGTTGGCCAGCGGCACCTCGGCGACGCCCTTGCCGTAGAACTCGACGAACTTGCCGACCACGCCGTGCTTGCGCAGCATGTCGGTGACCGTCAGCACCACGTCGGTGGCGGTGACGCCCGGGTGGATCTCACCGGTCAGCTTGAAGCCGACCACGCGCGGGATCAGCATCGAGACGGGCTGGCCCAGCATGGCCGCCTCGGCCTCGATACCGCCGACGCCCCAGCCCAATACGCCCAGGCCGTTGACCATGGTGGTGTGCGAGTCGGTGCCGACGCAGGTGTCGGGGTAGGCCTGCCCGTTGCGAACCATCACGACGCGGGCCAGGTGCTCGATGTTGACCTGGTGCACGATGCCGGTGCTCGGCGGGACGACCTTGAAGTCGTCGAACGCGGTCTGGCCCCAGCGCAGGAACTGGTAACGCTCGCCGTTGCGCTGGTACTCGATGTCGACGTTGCGCTCGAAGGCGTCCGCGCGGCCGAACACGTCGATGATGACGGAGTGGTCGATGACCATCTCGGCCGGCGCGAGCGGGTTCACCTTGTTCGGGTCGCCGCCGAGGGTGGCGACGGCCTCGCGCATGGTGGCCAGGTCGACGATGCAGGGCACGCCGGTGAAGTCCTGCATGATGACACGCGCGGGGGTGAACTGGATTTCGGTGTCCGGCTCGGCCGAGGGATCCCACTTCGCGATGGCGCGGATGTGGTCGGCGGTGATGTTGGCGCCGTCCTCGGTGCGAAGCAGGTTCTCCGCCAGCACCTTCAGGGCGTAGGGCAGCTTCTCGGTGCCGGGCACGGCCGAGAGGCGGAAGATCTCATACGACTGATCTCCTACCTCGAGGGTGCCCTTGGCGCCGAATGTATTGATGCTCGTCATACGTTCAGCTCCACTCGTCGTGTCTGATGGGGCCTCGGGGGCCCTACGTGGTTACGCAAGCTTCCTCCGCCGGGTCCTACCCAGAGGCCCCGCGGGGGGTCGGCCGTCGGCGGGGCTGTGCCGGCGACCCGGTCGAGGGCGCAGTCTGGGCTGTGCGCCTCGTACTGACAACCCTAACAGTACGCTTGTCCTGTGAAACGCGGGGGGCGCGTCACGCGCGCCGTGCCAGCAACCATCATCCTCCTGTCGCGTACTGTGCTCACGAGTCCGCCGGAGGTAGTCGGTTCCGGCGACCGCCGTCAGCATGCTGATCGTCTGCAGAGTGTTGGATGCCCGTCGCGCCCGCGACTCGACAAACCGGATGGAAGATGACCGTCTTTGACACCTCGGTTCTCACGCCCAAAGCGGCGCTACCTCCCGATACCGACCTGAATGCGATATCGCAGGACCTGGCCGACAATCACGTGGCCGTGCCGAAGGGGCAGGAGCAGAAGGAAAGCGCTCTGGCCGCGATCGTCGACGACGCCCGCGAGCACGGCATCGCGCTGAGCATCGTGGTGGTGCAGGGCAACAGGGGGCGTGAGGAGGATATGCGCGACCTGGCTACCGCGGTCGGCAAGACGGAGCACGGCACGGTGGCGGTGCTCAGCGACGACTTCGTCGGCACCTACAGTGACTCGATTCCGCGGGCGCGGCTCGAGTGGGCCGAGGATCCGGCGAAAGGCAAGGGCCTAGGGCATTCGGATACGGCAGCGCAGATCCTCGTCGACCGTCTGGAAACGCCGGAAGCGGTATCGCCCACAGTGGCAACGTCGGCCGCGCTCGCCGTACTGCTCATGGTGCTGGCCGGGCTGTACTGGATTAAGGCCCGGCGGGCGCGCGTGCCCGTCTCGGTGGGCGCCCAGTCTTCCGGGGCGTAGCCAGGATCGGCTCGAGGCGGCTTTCTCGACCCGGCGCAGGCAACCTGCGCCGGGTTCGTTCATTTCGGGCGTGTTCGCCTCTCCGAACGCACATCCCAAACCATCCGGTTTTTATGGCTATCCGGTCTGTTTTGTGGAGCTAATCCACACGCTGATCCAGCAATTTAGTAGCTAGCCGCGAATTACACCTCTGGCATTCTGTGGCCCGTGTTTTCTCCGTGCAAGAAGTGTCGTACGGTTTCGAATGGCACGGAAGTGGAAAGAGTGTCATATGAGTCCTCAGCAACCATTGAGGTATCGGGTGCGGCTGGGGCTCGTGAGGCGATGCCGGTCACTGGTCGCCCAGCGCAGTCCCGGTGAACCTCGTTCCCCGGGAACCGGAGCGGGATCCAGGGAGGTGTGCGAGTGGGGTGGCACGGGGCCTCGATCAAAGTCGCGCTGGGGTTGCTGGTGTGCGCGGTGGCGTTGTCGGTATCGGTCGGCGCCGCCGGTGCGGCGCCCGCGCCGCCGCCCAATCCGAGCGACGGTGACATCGCCGACGCGGGCGGGCAGGTGGATGCCGGCGTGGTGGAAGTCGGCGGCCTGATCAACGAGGTCGCCGCGGCCGAACAGCAGCTGCGGCAACTCGACACCGAGGTCGCCCGGCAGCGCGAGGCGGTGAACAAGGCACTGGTCGACCTGCAGGCCGCACGGGCCGCGGCCGACGCCGCGAACGCCGCGGCCGAGGCCTGCCGCCGCGACCTCGCCGACGCCGGCGTCCGAGTAGGGAAGGCCCGCACCGAGTTCGACCGATTCGCCATCGAGGCCTACACGCAACCGGCGACCGGTTCGATGGTCAACGTGCTCGCGGGCGCGGACCCGGCCGCGGCCCTCGACCGGGCCCAACTGCTCGGGGTCGCGTCCAAGACCAAGCAGGACGCCCTGCAGCTGTTACGCCGGGCCCAGGTCGAACAGGCCAACCGGGATTCCGCGGCGCGCCGGGCGAAGCAGACCGCCGACGCCGCCGCGGCCGCGGCCGAGCAGAAGAAGCTGGAGGCACAGCAGGCCGTCGCCGCCGCGCAGGCCGCCCAGCAGCAACAGGCCGCGCAGCGCACGGCGCTACTGGGACAGCGGGATTCGGCACAGCAGCGGCTCGACGCGGCGCGCCAGCGAGTGGCCGGGCTCCAGGGTCAGCGCGAGGCATTCCTCGCCTGGGACCGGCAACGCCAGGCCGAGGTCGCCGCGGCCCAGGCCGCCGCGACCGCGGCCGCCGCCCGCGCGGCCACCGACCAGGCCGCCCACGACCGCGCCGCACAGGTGGGCACGGGCAAGCGCCCGCACACCCAGCTCGACAACGCGCCCGCGCCGCACGCCTCGCTGCCCGATCGTCCGGCGCGTCCCTCCGGCAGCCGGTCCGAACTCGTCGAAACCGTGGTGGATCGCGCCATGTCGCAACTGGGCGTCACCTACTCCTGGGGCGGCGGCGACGAGAACGGCCCCACACTGGGCATCCACGATGGCGGCGTGGCCGACAGCTACGGCGACTACGACAAGGTCGGATTCGACTGTTCCGGCCTGATGATCTACGCGTTCGCCGGAGTCGGCATCGCCCTGCCGCACTACAGCGGCTATCAGTACACGATGGGCACCCGGGTGCCGGTCGCCGAGCGCGAACGCGGCGACATGCTGTTCTGGGGGGCCAACGGCAGCGAGCACGTGGCGCTGTATCTCGGCGACGGCAAGATGGTCGAAGCGCCCGAATCCGGCGACGTGGTGAAGGTTTCGCCGGTCCGTGAGGGGGGCATCATGCCGTACGCGGTGCGATTGCTCACCTGACGACTCCCAGTGTCCTCTCAGGCGCGTTCGGCGGGATTTGCGTTAGGGTTCACAATGTCGCGCGTGGCGCGCGGCGAGTTGGCGTGTCGGAATCCCCTGGCTGCGTTGGGGGAGGATGTCGAACCTGGAATAGTGGTGGGGAACACGCCGGGTGACGTCGGACCGGCCGCGGAGGCCGACACGACGCACCGGCTGGTGAACCACAGATGCAGCGGCGAGCCTCACGGGGCCGGACTAGGCGAAAGCGGGGATGTTTGTGACTTCGACTGATGGTGTGAGCACGGTGAATCCGGCGAAAGACACGCCGGCGCCCGCCACCCTCGAGCGCGATGTCCAGACCCTGGAGAAGGCGATCTACGAAGTCAAACGGGTCATCGTCGGCCAGGATCGTCTGGTCGAGCGGTTGCTCGTCGGTGTGCTGGCGCGCGGCCACGTGCTGCTCGAGGGCGTGCCGGGCATCGCCAAGACGCTCGCGGTCGAGACCTTCGCACGGGTCGTCGGCGGCACCTTCTCCCGCGTGCAGTTCACCCCCGACCTGGTGCCCACCGACCTCGTCGGCACCCGCATCTACCGGCAGGGCCGCGAGGAGTTCGACACCGAGCTGGGTCCGGTGGTGGCGAACTTCGTGCTCGCCGACGAGATCAACCGCGCGCCGGCCAAGGTGCAGTCGGCGCTGCTCGAGGTGATGGCCGAGCGGCACGTGTCGATCGGCGGCAAGACCTTCCCGATGCCCGATCCGTTCCTGGTGATGGCCACACAGAACCCGATCGAGAGCGAGGGCGTGTACCCGCTGCCCGAGGCGCAGCGCGACCGCTTCCTGTTCAAGGTCGTCGTCGACTACCCCTCCGTCGAGGAGGAGCGCGAGATCATCTACCGGATGGGCGTCACCCCGCCGGAGCCCAAGCAGATCCTCGAGCCCGGCGAGGTGATCCGGCTGCAGCGCCTGGCGTCGAACACCTTCGTGCACCACGCCCTGGTCGACTACGTGGTGCGGGTGATCTCCGCGACCCGCAACCCGGCCGAGTTCGGTCTCGACGACGTCGCGGGCTGGATCGCCTACGGCGCCTCCCCGCGTGCGAGCCTCGGCATCATCGCCGCCGCCCGCGCCGTCGCCCTCATCCGCGGCCGCGATTACGTGGTCCCGCAGGATGTGGTCGAGGTCGTGCCCGACGTGCTGCGTCACCGCCTGGTGCTGTCCTACGACGCGCTGGCCGACGAGGTGAGCCCCGACGACGTGATCCGCCGGGTGCTGCAGACCGTCGGCCTGCCGCAGGTCGCGCCGCAGGCCAACGCGCCCGCGCCGGGCCAGCAGCCGCCCGCGCCGATGCCCGCGCCCGCGGTGGGCCAGCAGCCGGGTGTGCCGCAGCCGCCGGCGCCGCCCGCCCCGAACGGGCAGCAGGCCGTCGGCCAGCAGCAACCGCAGCGTCCGTGAACGGAGCATCGGATCCGGTTGCCCCAGTGACGAATCCAGCGAAGATCCCACCCACCCGAGGAAGTGCCGCACCCCCTTCGTTCCGTTCCGGCCAGTTGAACGATCCGCGGCTGTCGGCGGCGCTGAAGACGCTCGAGCTGACCGTGCGGCGCCGCCTCGACGGCGTGCTGCACGGCGACCACCTCGGCCTCATCCCGGGGCCGGGCTCGGAACCCGGCGACGCGCGGGAGTACCAGCCCGGTGACGATGTGCGCCAGATGGATTGGTCGGTCACCGCGCGCACCACGCACCCGCACGTGCGGCAGATGATCGCCGACCGCGAGCTGGAGACCTGGCTCGTGGTCGACCTGTCCGCCAGCCTGGACTTCGGCACCGCGCTGTGCCAGAAGCGGGATCTGGCAGTTGCCGCCGCGGCGGCGGTCACCCATCTGACCAGCGGCGGCGGCAATCGGGTGGGTGCCGTCGTGGCCAACGGCGAACGGCTGTTCCGCATCCCGGCGCGCGCCGGGCGCGTGCACGCCCAGGCGATGCTGCGCAGCATCGCCACCACCCCGCACGCGGCCGACGGCGTGCGCGGCGACCTGCGCGGCGCGATCGAGTCGCTGCGCCGGCCGCAGCGCAAACGTGGTCTGGCCGTAGTGATTTCGGACTTCCTCGGCGACATCGACTGGCAACGGTCGCTGCGCGCCATCTCCGGCCGCCACGATCTGCTCGGGGTGGAGGTGCTGGATCCACTGGATCTGGACCTGCCCGACGTGGGCGACGTGGTGCTGCACGATCCCGAGACCGGCCGCACCCGCGAATTCTCCGTAACCCCCGCGCTGCGTAGCGATTTCGCGCGTGCGGCGCAGCGGCACCGCGGCCAGGTCGAACAGGCGCTGCGCGGGTGCGGCGCTCCGGTGCTGTCCCTGCGCACCGATCGGGATTGGATCGCCGACGTCGTCCGGTTCGTGTCCACCCGGCGCCACACGTTCGGCGCCCCGACCGGACAGGTCCCCCGACAGTGAGCATTTCGCATTTCACGGCCGCCGTCTGGCTGGCCTTCCTGCTGGTCGTCGCCGCCATCGCACTGCTGTACGTGGTGGTGCAGCGGCGTCGTCAACGTCATCTGCTCCGGTTCGCCAACATGGAGACCCTCGAGCGGGTCGCGCCCAAACGGCCCAGCGGCTGGCGGCACGTGCCGGTCGCGCTGATCCTGGTCGGGCTGGTGCTGCTGACGATCGCCGCGGCGGGTCCGCAGGCGGCGAAGAAGGTGCCGCGTAACCGCGCCACCGTGATGCTGGTGATCGACGTGTCGCTGTCGATGGAGGCGACCGACGTGCCGCCCACGCGACTGCAGGTCGCCCAGAAGGCGGGCAAGGATTTCGTCGACGAGCTGCCCAGCGGCATCAATCTCGGGCTGGTGGCCTTCGCCGGCACCGCGTCGGTCCTGGTGTCGCCCACCGCGAATCACGAATCCGCCAAGGCCGCGATCGACAATCTGAAACTGTCCGAACGCACCGCCACCGGCGAGGGCATCTTCTCGGCCATGCAGGCGATCGAAACGCTCGGCTCGGTCCTCGGCGGCACCGAATCGCCGCCCCCGGCCCGCATCGTCCTGATGTCCGACGGCAAGCAGACCGTACCCGCCTTCGAGGACTACGACAATCCGCGCCACGAGTATGTCGCGGCCCGGGTGGCAAAAGAGAAGAACGTCCCGGTATCGACGATCTCGTTCGGCACCAAGGGCGCGCACATTCAGATTCCCCGCTCCGACGGCACGATGCAGGACGCCCCGGTGGGTGTGGACGACGAAGCGATGCAGGAGATCGCGAGAATCTCCGGCGGGCAGTTCTATCGCGCCGCCACACTGCAACAGCTGACCGACGTCTACGACACGCTGCAGGGGCAGATCGGCTACGAGACGGAAATGGGTGACGCGAGCCGCCCATGGCTGCTGCTGGGCTTGCTGTTCGCCTCGGCGGGAGCGGTGGCCGGTCTGCTGTACCGGCAGCGCCTGCCGTAGCCGAATCACATTGGCGGCGAGCGCATCCCGTCGTTGACGGGTGCTCACCGCCAATGTCGGCCTTGTCGTGAGGTTTGGGGCGTCATCCGGGAGAGTGAAATGGCACTCTTCCGGGCCGTTTTCTTTGGGTATCCGCACGAGAAACGACCACCCGATCGTGACGGTGGGGCTCGGCGCAGGTAGGTTTACCCCCATGTCGAACTTCACATCCCGGTCGGTGCTGGTGACGGGCGGCAACCGCGGCATCGGTCTCGCGGTCGCCCAGCGGCTCGCCGCCGACGGACACAAGGTCGCTGTCACGCATCGGGGTTCGGGGGTGCCCGACGGGTTGTTCGGCGTGAAATGCGATGTGACCGACAATGATTCGATCGACGAGGCGTTCTCCGAGGTGGAGGCCGCGCAGGGGCCGGTCGAGGTGCTGGTGGCCAATGCCGGCATCGTGGACAACACGCTGCTGATGCGGATGAGCGAGGAGCAGTTCACCCGCGTCATCGACGCCAACCTCACCGGTGCGTGGCGCTGCGCCAAGCGGGCCAACCGCGCGATGCTGCGGGCCCGCTTCGGCCGGATGATCTTCCTCGGGTCGGTCGTCGGCACGATGGGCGTGCCCGGACAGGTGAACTACGCCGCCGCCAAGGCCGGCCTGGTCGGCATGGCACGCGCCATCACTCGCGAGATCGGGTCGCGCAACATCACCGCGAACGTGGTCGCGCCCGGCTTCATCGACACCGACATGACCCGCGACGAGATGACCGAGGACATGCGCGAGATCGCGCTCAAGGCGATCCCGGCGGGCCGCATGGGCCAGGTCTCGGACGTCGCGGCCGCCATCAGCTTCCTCGCCTCCGACGAGGCGCAGTACATCAGCGGCGCGATCATCCCGGTCGACGGCGGCCTGGGCATGGGCCACTGAGCCTTTCGATCTCGTTCCCGGCCCCTCAGACCTTGAACAGGAGACCCGACAACTCATGAGCGGATTGCTCGAGGGCAAGACCGTCCTCATCACCGGCATCATCACCGATTCCTCGATCGCCTTCCACGCCGCGAAGGTGGCGCAGGAGCAGGGCGGCAAGGTGATCATCACCGGTATCCCGGAGCGGCTGCGGCTGATCGACCGGATCGCCAAGCGGCTGCCGCAGGAGATCGCCCCGGCCATCGGCCTCGACGTCACCAGCGAGGACGACCTGGCCGCGCTGCCGGACAAGGTGCGCGAACTGGCCCCCGAGGGCGTCGACGGCGTGCTGCACTCGATCGCGTTCGCGCCGCGCACCCTGATGGGCCCCGACGCCAAGCCGTTCCTGGACGGCCCGGGCCCCGATGCCGCGAAGTCCTTCGAGATCTCGGCGTGGAGCTACGCCTCGCTGGCGCGGGCCGTGCTGCCGGTGATGAACGAGGGCGGCTCGATCGTCGGCATGGACTTCGATCCGCGCACCGCGCTGCCGTACTACAACTGGATGGGCGTGGCCAAGGCCGCGCTGGAATCGGTGAACCGGTATGTGGCGCGAGAAGTGGGCGAGGCCAAGCGCGTTCGCTCGAACCTCATCGCCGCCGGTCCGATCAAGACCCTCGCCGCCAAGGCCATCGCGGGCACCGCCACCGACGACGCCAAGCAGCTGACCATGCTGAACACCTACTGGGACGGCGCCTCGCCGATCGGCTGGGACGTCGACGACCCGACCGTGGTGGCGAAGTCGATCGTCACCCTGCTGTCGGATTGGCTGCCCGGCACCACCGGCTCGATCATCTACGTCGACGGCGGCGCCAGCCACAACACCTGGTTCCCGGAGAACTGGTCGGCCAACTGAACGATCCCGGGCTTTCGGACCGTCGTGGCATTGACGTGAACTGAGGTGGGCATGGAATACGACGCGTTGCTCGTCCTGTCCTTCGGCGGTCCGGAACGGCCGGAGGACGTACTTCCGTTCCTGGAGAACGTCACCCGGGGCCGCGGCGTGCCGCCGGAGCGGCTCGCCGAGGTCGCCGAGCACTACCTGCACTTCGGTGGCGTATCGCCGATCAACGCGCTCAACCGCGACCTCATCGCGGCGGTCGAGGCCGAATTCGCCCGGACCGGAATCGAATTGCCGATCTACTTCGGCAACCGCAACTGGCATCCGATGGTGGAGGACACCGTCGCCCGGATGCGGGACGACGGAATCGGTTCGGCCCTGGTGTTTCCCACCTCGGCGTGGGGCGGCTACTCCGGATGCCGCCAGTACGACGAGGACATCGCGCGGGCGCGCGCCGCGGCCGGGGAGCGGGCGCCGGAGCTGGTGAAGCTGCGGCAGTACTTCGACCATCCGCTGCTGATCGAGGCGTTCGCCGACGCCATCCGCGCGGCGGTGCGCGGCCTGCCGGACGACCGGCGGGACCGGGCGCGCCTGGTCTTCACGGCGCATTCGATTCCGGTGTCGGCCGACGTGGCCGCGGGACCGCCCGCCGACGGCGGTCACCTCTACAGCCGCCAGGTGGTCGACGCCGCCCGATTGTGTGCCGCCGCTACGGGTTTCGAGGATTTCGACGTGGTGTGGCAATCCCGCTCCGGCCCGCCGCAGGTGCCGTGGCTGGAACCCGACATCGTCGACCATCTGGAAGCGTTGTCGGCCAAGGGAATCGACGCGGTCGTGGTGTGCCCGGTCGGGTTCGTCTCCGACCACCTCGAAGTGATCTGGGACCTGGACAACGAGGCGCGGGAGAAGGCCGCCGAACTGGGCATGGCCTTCGCCCGCGCGGGCACGCCGGGGCCCGATCCCCGATTCGCCGAGCTGGTCACCGAACTCGTGCGCGAACACCTCGCGGACATCGCGCCCCGCCGCCTCGGCGAGGCGCCCGGCTACGGCTGCACCACCAACGGCGCACCGTGCGCGACCGGTTGCTGCGAACCGGCCCGCCGCCCCGCCTGACGGGGAAAGTGCCACCGCCGGGCGGGATTCGGCGCGAACGGCTCAGCCTGCGAAGAAGGTGCCGATCACTCCGGCGACCCGCTCCGGGGCACGCTTGTCCAGGCCGAAGTGGTCGAGATCCGGAAACAGATGTCCGGTGCAGCGGGGAATGACGTATTCCAGTGTGGCCCGGTCGATATCGGTCTGCGCGAGGTGGTCCTTGCCGCCTTGGAGGAAGAGGACCTCGGCCTCGATCTCGCGGTAGCAGGGGTAGGTGTTGTCGAGGCGGACGATCTCGCGGTGCTCGCGCAGATTCTCCGCCAGCAGCCCGGTGACCAGTTCGCGCTCCGGCGCCTCCATGACCAGCGGCATCATCCGGCGCATCACCCAGCGCGGGGTGCGGCGAACCGACTCCGGACCGAGCGCGCGCACGAATTCGACGAATGCGTCGAACGGCTTGTGCTGTGCGAGTTTCCGTTCGTACACGGGCATCCAGTCGCTGGGCATCGAGCCGTCGATGGACAGCCCCGGTTCGTACACGGCGACCTTGCGGATATCGGGACATCCCCGCGCCGCCTCCAGCGCCACCAGCCCGCCGTAACTGTGGCCGACCAACAGTTCGGCGCCCGTTTCCGCGCGCAGGGCGAGCAGGTCCGCACACTCCTTGCCGATGCTGTAGTCCGCGCCCTGCGGTCCGCTGCCGTCGCGGCCGCGGCGCTGCATGACATGCACGGTGAAATGCGCGCCGAGGGCCCGGGCGAAGTCCAGATACCCACTGGCAACCGACAACACGCCGGGGACGACGATCACCGCGGGGCCGTCGCCGACGGTGAGGTAGGCGATGGTGGTGCCATCGGCGGAGACGACAGTCGAGTACGGCGGGTTCGGGTCCGGCGCGGTCATCAGCTTCCTCGTCACTGATCGATGCTCCCCGCGGCCGCGCGCATCCCACATCTTCGCGGCCGGAGTGGATGTGGTCAGGGTACGTCCGGAACGGACAGTCCGGGCGGGTTCGGCGACACTTCGCAAATCCGGTCGCCGCGCGCGGATCTCGACTGCATCGGCCAGTGGCATCCCGGCAGCAAATGCGGTGCGCGGCGGCGGCAGTGTCCGGTCCGGCCGATTTCCGCGCGCCGGTGACCAAGTCACCCAGGAAGATTCACCGGGACCGGAATGGTGCGAGCCGGTGCCGCGCCCGGTTCAGAAGTCGAGGGCCGGGACGCGTGCGTAGACGCCGGGATAGCCGGGCTCGGCGCTGCCCTTGCCCCACGAGACGATACCGGCTAACGCGCCGTCGACGAGAAGCGGTCCGCCGCTGTCGAATTGGGCGCTGTCGGCGAGAGTGGAGCCCGCGCACAAAGCTTCACGAGAGTCGAATTCGGCGCCGTACGCGGCGCAGGCGTCGTCGCCGAGCAGCGGGATGCGCGCGCTGCGCAGACGGCTGTTGGACATGTCGTCGTCGGCGGTGATGCCCCAGCCGACCACCTCGGCCGAATCACCGTGCGCGGGGCCGACCGGCAGGGTCGGCAGCGCCACCGGCTCGGCGAGGGTCAGGATCGCGACGTCGTGGTGAAACGCGAGATCGTCACCGAACAGCGACACGCGGAAATCCGGATGCAGCCGAACGTCCTTGATGCCCACAGTGAGTCCGCCCGGACCGGCCATGTCGGTGCGTCCGAAGGTGACCGTCGTGCCGGGCAGGACCTTCGCCAAGGCGCCGCAGTGCCCGGCCGTGACCACGCGGTCGGGCGCGACGAGCGCGCCCGCGCAGTACTGGCCGCCCGCGCGAGTGGCATAGAGCGGTGTGCTGAGGGCCGCCAGCCACGGGTACGCCGACGCCTCGGCCTCGGCGCCGCCGACCACGGCAGCGGCCGGCGGCGCGGCGGACAGGCCGAGCGCCAGGAACGCCGCGGCGAGGGCCGCGGTGACGCCGCGGGAGATGTGCATGCGCCGAGTCTGCCGCATGCGGGCCGCCCGGATCCAGTGGGGCCGCGCCGCGCGATCGGATCCGGATTGTCGGTGCCCCGGCCTACCGTGAGGTTATGACCAGCTGGGACGAGTTCACCGCGGCCGCGCCGCGAACCTCCGCGATCTTCCTGCGCCGCCACACCGCGACCGGGAACCTGTGCATGCTGGCGACCACCCGGTCGGACGGCTATCCGCGCATCAGCCCGATGGAACCGCGGATCTTCGAGGGTCGCCTGATCGTCGGCGGCATGCCCGGCACCACCAAATTCCGCGACCTGCACCGCGATCCGCGGTTCTGCCTGCACACCGCCACCGTCGACACCCACGCCACCGACGGCGACGCGAAGCTGTGGGGCGTGGTCCACCACGTGCCCGACGAGCAGCTGCACCAGCGTTTCGCCACCGCCCTGTACGAGCGGACCGGGTTCGACCTGCGCGGCCGCGTCTTCGATCCGTTCTACGTCGCCGACATCACCGGCGCGTCCGCGGTGGAGCTGATCGACGGCCGCATGGAGGTGGTTATCTGGAAGCCGGGGGAGGAGGAGCGCGTCGTGCGGAAGGACTGACGTGCCTCGCGGTCCGATGAAAACCGCTGCGGCACCGAGATACTCATCACATCCGTTGCTGTGCCGCCGCTTTCGGGCCGGAGCGGGCGCCGATGGGAAATCGGTGGCGAGGTCGCCCCTCGGCATCGTTCCAGCGACCGATCGCCGACGTGCACCGGCCCGGCAACCTGGCCGGATGCGCCGAAGGCGCCGTGCGGGAGTGTCTAGGTACGTGGCGAACCGGAGGACGCCCGCCCCGGGGACCTGTCGTCCTTAGGGTAAAAAGAGACCGCTGGGTGGCGTATGACCTGCGTCTTTCTTCACCAAACCCGCAGTCATCCTCCAAAATCGCCCTAGACTTCCCGTCATGCCATCCGATAGGGCGGACGACGCTATCCGGCTGCTGGTGGCGGAGGACCATCCCATGGTCGCCGTGGCACTGGACTCCGCCTTCGAACTCGTCGAGGACATCGAGATCGTCGAACGGACCGGCTCGGTCGCCGACACGATCGCCGCGACCGCCCGCGCTCACCCGAACGTGATCCTGCTCGACCGCCGCCTACGCGACGGCGACGGCATCGACGCGATCGAGGCTCTGCGCGCCGCGTCGCCCGGAGTCCGCGTGCTGGTGTTCACCGGCTACGCCGACCGGGCCATGGTCGCTCGGGTGGCGGCCGCGGGCGGGGCGGGCCTGATGTTGAAGACCGGTCTCTTCGAGGACCTGCTCGACGTCATCCGGCGGATCGCCGCCGGGCACGACCACTTCGACGCCGACCTCCGGCATTGACCCACTACTCGCAGGTGAAGGCAGGCGACCGATGGTCCAGGACATGGCGACCGCGGAACGGGTGAGCAACAGCGACGAGCGGCTCAAACCACTGCTGAACGGACTGAAAGCCGTGCGCGACGGCGACTTCCGCCGGTCTCTGCCGCAGGTGGGCGACCCGATGCTGGACGAGATCGCGATCGTCTTCAACGGCATGGTCGATCAGCTCTCGCTGTTCACCACCGAGGTCACCCGGGTGGCCCGCGAGGTCGGCACCGACGGCAAACTCGGCGGCCAGGCCTCGGTGCCCGGACTCTCGGGCACGTGGAAGGACCTCACCGATTCGGTGAACGCCATGGCGGACAACCTCACCGCGCAGGTGCGCGACATCGCCGGGGTCGCCACCGCGGTCGCGAAAGGCGATCTGTCGCAGAAGATCACCGTGGACGTCAAGGGTGAGCTGCTGGAGTTGAAGAACACCATCAACACGATGGTCGATCAGCTCTCGGCGTTCGGCGACGAGGTGACCCGGGTGGCGCGCGAGGTGGGCAGCGAGGGCCGACTCGGCGGTCAGGCCCGGGTGCCCGGGGTCTCGGGCACCTGGCGCGATCTCACCGAATCGGTGAACATCATGGCGGGCAACCTCACCGCTCAGGTCCGCTCCATCGCCGAGGTCACCACGGCGGTGGCGAAAGGCGATCTGTCACAGAAGATCACGGTCGACGCCCGCGGCGAGATCCTGGAGTTGAAGAACACCATCAACACCATGGTCGACCAGCTCTCCGCGTTCGCCGACGAGGTCACCCGCGTCGCCCGCGAGGTCGGCACGGAGGGCCGCCTCGGCGGCCAGGCCCAGGTGCTGGGTGTCTCGGGCACGTGGAAGGGCCTCACCGAATCGGTGAATTTCATGGCGGCCAACCTGACCGACCAGGTCCGCTCCATCGCCCAGGTCTCCTCGGCGGTCGCGAAAGGCGATCTGTCACAGAAGATCACGGTCGAGGCCAAGGGTGAGATCCAGGAGTTGAAGAACACCATCAACACAATGGTCGACACGCTGTCGTCGTTCGCCGACGAGGTGACCAGGGTGGCGCGCGAGGTTGGCACCGAGGGCCGCCTCGGCGGGCAGGCCGACGTGAAAGGCGTGTCGGGCACGTGGAAGGGTCTCACCGAGTCGGTGAACGTGATGGCCGACAACCTCACCGACCAGGTCCGCTCCATCGCTCAGGTGACCACCGCCGTCGCCCGCGGCGACCTGTCGCAGAAGATCCGCGTCGACGCCCGCGGCGAGATCCTCGAACTCAAGGAGACCATCAACACGATGGTCGACACGCTCTCCTCGTTCGCCGACGAGGTCACCCGCGTCGCCCGGGAGGTCGGCACCAAGGGCCGCCTGGGCGGGCAGGCCGATGTGAAGGGTGTGTCGGGTACGTGGAAGGGTCTCACCGAGTCGGTGAACGTGATGGCCGACAACCTGACCGACCAGGTCCGGTCCATCGCGCAGGTGGCGACCGCGGTCGCGAAAGGTGATCTGTCGCAGAAGATCACGGTCGAGGCCAAGGGCGAGGTGGCCGCGCTCGCGCAGACCATCAACACCATGGTCGACACCCTCTCGGCATTCGCCGACGAGGTCACGCGCGTGGCGCGCGAGGTCGGCACCGAGGGCATGCTCGGCGGCCAGGCCCGCGTGCCCAATGTCGCCGGAACCTGGAAAAGCCTGACCGACAACGTCAATTCGATGGCGGGCAACCTCACCAGCCAGGTGCGTTCCATCGCCCAGGTCACCACCGCGGTGGCGCGGGGCGACCTGTCGCAGAAGATCGACGTCGACGCGCGCGGCGAGATCCTCGAACTCAAGACCACCATCAACACCATGGTCGACACGCTGTCCTCGTTCGCGGCCGAGGTGACCCGCGTGGCCCGCGAGGTCGGCAAGGAGGGCCAGCTCGGCGGCCAGGCCGAGGTCGAGGGCGTGTCCGGCACCTGGAAACGGCTGACCGAGAACGTCAACGAGCTGGCGGGCAATCTGACCCGGCAGGTGCGCGCCATCGCCGAGGTGACCAGCGCGGTGGCCACCGGCGACCTGACCCGCTCCATCTCGGTCGAGGCGAACGGCGAAGTGGCCGAACTGAAGAACAACATCAACGCGATGGTGCAGTCGCTGCGCGAGACCACCCGCACCAACGAGGAACAGGCCTGGCTCAACACCAACCTGGCTCGCATCTCCGGCCGGCTGCAGGGTCATCGCGATCTCAGCGCCGTCGCGCAGCTGATCATGAACCAGGTCACCCCGCTGGTCGGGGCGCAGTACAGCGCGTTCTTCTTCATGGAGGGCGACGGCGACCGCGGGCGGCTGCGGCTCATCGCGGGCTACGGGCGCAACGAGGACGGGACCGTCTTCGAACTGGGGCAGTCCCTGGTCGGTCAGGTCGCGAAGACCAAGAAGGCGATCGTGGTGGAGGCCACGCCGCTGGACTACGTGCGAATCTCCTCCGGTCTCGGGGCCGGGCGCCCGGCCAGCCTGATCGTGCTGCCGATCGTGTTCGAGGACCAGGTGCTCGGCGTGATCGAACTGGCCACCTTCGGTCGCTTCACCGTCGTGCAGCGCGACTTCCTGGAACAACTGATGGAGAGCATCGGCGTCAACGTCAACACCATCATGGCCAACGCGCGCACCGACTCCCTGCTCGAGGAGTCGCAACGGCTGGCCGGTCAGCTACAGCAGTCCAACGCCGAACTCGAGGAGAAGGCCGAGCTGCTGGTCCGGCAGAACCGCGACATCGAGATGAAGAACTTCGAGATCGAGCAGGCCCGCCAGGAGATCGAGGAACGCGCCCAGCAGCTGGCGCTGGCCTCGAAGTACAAGTCGGAATTCCTCGCCAACATGTCGCACGAACTGCGCACGCCGCTGACCAGCCTGCTCATCCTGGCCGGGGTGCTGGCGCAGAACGCGTCGGAGAACCTGACCGCCAAGCAGGTCGAATTCGCCCGGGTGATCCAGTCCGCGGGCAAGGACCTGCAACAGCTGATCGACGACATCCTCGATCTGTCCAAGGTCGAGGCAGGCAAGATGGACGTCCGTACCGAGCTGATTCCGCTGCGTCAGCTGCTCGGCTACGTGCAGACCACATTCCGGCCGCTGACCAGTCAGAAGGGGCTGACCTTCGAGATCGACGTGGCGCCGGAGGTGCCTACCCACCTCGACACCGACGAGCAGCGGCTGCGTCAGGTGCTGCGCAATCTGCTGTCCAACGCGGTCAAGTTCACCGAGCAGGGGGAGATCCGGCTGCGAGTGTCGCGGTACGACGATCAGGTGGCATTCTCCGTGTGCGACACCGGGATCGGCATCGCGGAGCAGAACCTCGAGACCATCTTCGCCGCCTTCCAGCAGGCCGACGGCACCACCAGCCGCCGCTACGGCGGCACCGGGCTCGGCCTGTCGATCAGTCGTCAGGTGGCCAACCTGCTGGGCGGCGAGATCCGGGCCGAGAGCCGGCTCGGCGTCGGCAGCACGTTCACGCTGTTCCTGCCGATCCGGCCGCAGCCGGAGACGCCGTCGGAGTCGAAGGCCCGGCCCAAGGCGGTGACGCGCGCGGTGCTGGTGCTGGAGGATCCCGCCGAGCGGTCGCTGACCCGGCTGGTGTCGGGCGTGGTGGACGAACTCGCCGATACCACGGGTCCGTTGCACATCGAGTCGGTCGGGACGGCGGGCCGCGCGCTCGAGCTGGTCTCGGGATGTCAGTACGTGCTGGTCGACGCGAGCCGCGCGGGAGTGTTCACCTCGGAATTCCTGGATCAGCTGCGCGGCCGGGTCGCGCCGGGCAGCATTCCGATGCTGGCGTATCCGGCGCGGGCATTGAATGCCGAACAGCAGCGGCTGGCCGAGATCACCGCCCGCAACCACGGCTTCGAGCTGCTCGGCGCGGCGGAGGAGTTCCGGGAACGGTTCATTCTGCTGCTGACCCAGCCGCATCCGTCGGGGATCGAGACGCCGCCGCGGCGCAGCGGCTACCCGCGGCTGCGGGGCCGCCGGGTGCTGCTGGTCGACGACGACGCCCGCAACGTGCTCGCCATCGCGGGCATTCTGGAACTCAACGGCATGTCGGTGGAGCACGCGCCGAACGGGCGCAAGGGCATCGAGGCGCTGCGCGACCACCCCGACGTGGACGTGATCCTGATGGACGTGATGATGCCGGAGATGGACGGCTACGCCACCACGACGACCATTCGCACGATGCCGCACTTCGACCGGCTGCCGATCATCATGGTGACGGCCAAGGCGATGGCGGGGGACCGGGAGAAGAGTCTGGCTTCCGGCGCGAGCGACTACATCACCAAACCGGTCGACCCGGACGAACTGCTGGACTGCATCGATCGCTGGCTCGGCGAAAACACCCGCGAAAGCCCCGAGCCGGTGTGAGCCTCAGCGGCTACCGGCGGCCGCGTGCACGGCGGTGAGCCGGGCGGCGCGGATCGCGTCCCACAGCGGCCGCAGGAATGTCTCCTGCGCCTGCATGGCGCTGGCCGAGGCCGGGGAGGAGGCCGGGGCCTGCTGCGCGACGGTGAGGATCGCGGCGACATGGTCGGCGGTGTCGAGGATCCGGCGGGCCCGCAGCGGCGCCGAATCCGGATACACGTGCCGGGAGTAGTCGGCGAGTTCGGCCTCGACCAGCTCGCGCGGGTCCATGTCGTCGGTGCCGACGGTGGTGGTCTGCAACTTCATCAGGGCGTCGGCGGCGTCGCGGACCGCCTGCCGCATCGCGTATTCCGCCTCGCCGAGGGCCATGTCCGGCACCGGGTTCGGGACCGGCGTGTGGAAGACGGTCCACTGCAGCGTGTCCTCGGCGGTCCACTGCGGGACCAGTCCGACACCCTCCGCGCCGGGCACGCCGACGATCAGGCCCTCCTCGGCTTCCATTGCCGCCGTGGCGAACTCGGTGCCCGGCGGGACGCCGCGGAGATCGCCGGGTACGGGCAGCACCAACCGCAGATGCGCCCCGGGCGCGTCGAGCGCCTCGCGGATCACCTTGAGCAGCATCATGATTCCGGTCCCGGCCGCGAGCGGCTCGGCGGTCGGCCAGGGCAATCCGGTCCGGCCGCCGGTGATCGGGTCACCGGCCGCCACGCCGTGGCGCGGCGCCCAGGCCCGCAGCGCGTCCAGCACGTCGTCGGGCGCGCTCTGACCGGCCAGCCACGAACCGGCCCATACCGTCAGCGTCGCACTGGGAGAACACATGTTTCGAGCATAACTGGGCAATAGCCTGCCGACCCGCCGACGTGGTCATTCCCGCGGAGATGGCGCGTTCGGGCGGGCGCTGGACGGTGGTTGTCGGTGCGCGTCGTTATCCTGCGCGCAGCCGAGGTGAGCGGAGAGGGTCCATGAACCGGACGGATCGACTGTACGCGCTGGTCGAGGAACTGCGTGCGGTGGCGCCGCGGCGGCGCAGCGCGCGGGAGCTGGCGGCACGGTACGAGGTCAGCGTGCGCACGATCGAACGCGATATCGCGGCGCTGCAGCAGTCTGGCGTGCCGATCCTCGCCGACGTCGGCCGCACCGGCGGGTACGCGCTCGACAAGCGGATGTCGTTGCCGCCGTTGAACTTCTCGCCGGCCGAGGTGGTCGCGCTCGGCGTGGCCCTGCAGCGCATGCGCGGCACGCCCTTCGACGCCGCGGGCCAGGCCGCGCTGGCCAAGATCCTCGCGGCATTGTCGGACGAATCGGCCGGTGCCGCACGGGAACTCGCGGCGCAGGTGCGGGTCGTGGAGCCTCCGGACGAACCGCCCAGTGCCCCGTTCGCCGCGCTGGTCCAGCTGGCGCTGCAACGCCGCCGGCTGATCGAGATGTCCTATGTCGACCGGTTCGGCGCGGTGTCGGACCGCGCGGTCGAGCCGTCGGCGCTGATGTGCGGCGGCGAGGGGTGGTATCTGGTCGGGTGGTGCCGGCTGCGGGAGGAGACACGGGTGTTCCGGCTGGATCGGATCCGCGCCGCCGACCTGACGGAATTCCTCACCGTGGTGCGGCCGTCGCGCGAGTACTGCGATGTGCCGCCCGGCCGGATCGTGCGAACCGTGAGTCTGGAGAGACCGGCCGCGATTCCGGCGAAAACACCGACATAGGGTTGTCGCGGGGGTGCTCGATGCTGAGTGGGCGCGACCGTCCGGCCGCGCCCGACCAGAGGAGAGATATCGCATGACATCCGCTTTCGGCACCGTGGCCTGGTTCCAGGTGGGCAGCGCGGACCCCGCTGCGGCCCAACGGTTCTACGGCACCCTGTTCGGCTGGACCTTCGGCGCCGATCCCGGCAGCGGCGAGGGCTACGACCTGATCCGCTACGCGAACACCGAGGTCCCCAGCGGCGGCATCGCCCACCTCGACGAGTCCGACACGCCACACGCCATATTCTGCGTGCTGGTCCAGGACGTCGCCGCCACCTGCGACCAGGCCGTCGCCCTCGGCGCCAAGGTCTTGGTCCCGTCCGTGACCACACCCGACGGCCTGACCTTCGCTCACCTCCTCGACACCGACGCCAACCGCTTCATGGTCTTCACCCCGGCCCCGGCCTAAGCCCCGGGCGGCGGCATCCCCGGTGCCGCCGCCCTTCAGGGGTCCTGGGGCGGAGGGTCATTCCTCGGCCGGTTCGGTGACGAAGTCGATGAGGCGTTCGACCGCGCCGATCAACGGGGACTCGAGGTCGCGGAAGGTGTGGACGGCGTTGTAGACGCGGCGCCAGCCGTCCTGGGGCGTGCCCCAGCCGAGGCGGCGGCAGATGCCGGTTTTCCAGTCCTCGCCGCGCGGGACTTCGGGCCAGGCCTCGATGCCGACCGCGGCGGGTCGCACGGCCTGCCACACATCGATGAAGGGGTGGCCGGTGACGAGAACGTGTGGCCCGAGGCCGGTGGTCAGGCCGGTCTCCTTGGATCCGGTGACCAGATGATCGACCAGGACGCCGACGCGGCGGCCCGGCCCCGGTTCGAATTCGCTCAGCCGCTCGGCGAGATTGTCCAGCCCCTCGAGGTGCTCGACGACCACGCCCTCGATACGCAGATCGTGCCCCCACACCCGCTCGACCAGCGCCGCGTCGTGCACGCCCTCCACCCAGATCCGGCTGGTGCGCGCCACCCGCGCCCGCACCCCCTCCACGCGCGTCGAGCCCGATGCCGACCGGGTCGGCCGCGCCGGCGCCGCGGGCGCCGGGCGGACGAGGGTGACCGGGCGGCCGTCGATGAGGAAGGCCGCCTCCCGCAGGGCGAACAGCCGGACCTTGCCGTGGCGGTCCTCGAGTTTCACGAACTCGCCGTCGTAACTGCGGTCGAATCCCACGACGGCGCCGCAGAATCCGGTCGCGGCGTCCTCGACGACCAGGTCGCGTTCGGCCGGCACCCGCGGCACGGCCCGCTTCTCGTTGCGGGCGTGCCCGCCGTAGATATTCCCGTAGTTCCGCGCACTCACGCGCTCGAAAATACCTGTGATGGTTCGTTTCCCGGCGGCGACGGGCCGTACCGGATCACAACACCGTACCGGTCGGATGCCGATTCCGTTGCGAACGGCGAACTCCGCGCCGCGCGGCGACTCGAGCCGTTCGATGTTGCGTGTGTATCCCGACATCGTGCGGTGGCGCCCACTAGAGTGATCGGCGTGGCCGCAATAGTGTGGCTGGTCGCGGGGATCCTGCTCGCGGCCGCCGAAATGCTCACCGGTGATTTCACGCTGCTCATGCTGGGGGCGGCCGCGCTCGCGACCGCGGGTGTCTCCGGGCTGGCGGACACCTCACTGATCGTCGACGCCATCGTGTTCGGTGCCAGCTCCGCGGTGCTGATATTCCTGGTGCGTCCGATGCTGTTGCGGCGCTTCGCGACTCCACCGCCCACCCCGACGAATGTGGACGCCCTGCCGGGCAAGACGGCGCGTGTGCTCGAGCCGGTCAACGAACACACCGGCCAGGTGAAGATCGGCGGCGAGGTGTGGAGCGCGCGCCCGCTCGACCCGGGCGAGGAGTACGCCGAGGGTGAAACCGTCTACGTCATGAAGATCGACGGCGCGCACGCCGTCGTGTGGAAGGGGCCTTAATGGCTGTACTGATCGTCGCCGTCGTCCTCGTCCTGCTGGTCGTGGTCGTGGTGTTCAAGTCGATCGCGCTGGTGCCGCAGGCGGAGGCCGCGGTCATCGAGCGATTAGGCCGGTACTCGCGCACGGTGTCCGGCCAGCTGACGTTCCTGGTGCCGTTCGCCGACCGCATCCGGGCCAAGGTGGACCTGCGCGAGCGCGTGGTCTCCTTCCCGCCGCAGCCGGTGATCACCCAGGACAACCTGACCGTCCAGATCGACTCGGTGGTCTACTTCCAGGTCACCAGCCCGCAGGCGGCGGTCTACGAGATCAGTAACTACATCGCCGCGGTCGAGCAGCTGACCATCACCACGCTGCGCAACGTGGTCGGCGGCATGACCCTGGAAGAGACGCTGACCTCCCGCGATCAGATCAACTCGCAGCTGCGCGGCGTCCTCGACGAGGCCACCGGACGCTGGGGCCTGCGGGTGGCGCGTGTCGAGCTGAAGGCCATCGATCCGCCGCCGTCGATCCAGGAGTCGATGGAGAAGCAGATGAAGGCGGACCGCGAGAAGCGGGCCATGATCCTCACCGCGGAAGGTAACCGCGAGGCGCAGATCAAGTCCGCCGAGGGCGCCAAGCAGGCGCAGATCCTGTCGGCCGAGGGTTCCAAGCAGTCGGCCATCCTGGGCGCCGAGGGCGACCGGCAGAGCCGCATCCTGCGCGCTCAGGGTGAGCGCGCCGCCGCCTACCTGCAGGCGCAGGGCCAGGCGAAGGCGATCGAAAAGGTCTTCGCCGCAATCAAGTCCGGCAAGCCCACCCCGGAACTGCTTGCCTACCAGTACATGCAGACGCTGCCGCTGGTCGCCAAGGGCGACGCCAACAAGGTGTGGATGGTGCCCAGCGATTTCGGCAAGGCGCTGGAAGGGTTCGCCCGCAACTTCGGCACTCAAGGCGAGGACGGCGTCTTCCGCTACGAGCCCGCGCCCGACAGGGACGGCGGTCCGCGCCCCGAGGACGACTCCGACGAGGTCGCCGACTGGTTCGACGTCAAGACCGACCCGGCCGCGGAACGCGCCGTGCGTGCCGCCGAGGCCGCGGCCGCCACTCCGGTGGAATCGCCGGTGCCGACGGTACCCTCGCGCAACCTGCCGCCGCAGGGCGCGCTCGGCGGCAGCAGGCCCACCTTCCAGCCGGACCAGCAGCCGCCGCAGCCGCCGCCGGTCCAGCAGCCCTACCAGCCCGGGACCGGCGAGACCCGGCCGTGGACGCCGCCGCAGGGCCATTAACGGCGAGTCGGATTCGACGATGTTCCAGGCGGCCGGCGCGTAAACCCGGCCCCTGGAACCGACTCGACCGGCAGCAGTGACGCGGGGGGACGATGATGAGGCGACGGGCAGTACTCCAGGCAGGCGTGCTCGCTCCGGCCCTGGCGGCGTGCGCGCCGAGCGCCCTGCTCGGCAACCCCGACGTGATCCGAATCGCGGTGCCCTGGAGCGGATCCGAGCTCGCGGCCTTCCGCGCCGTACTGGCCGGACTGCGCCTGCAGGACCAGGTCGATGTGCTGCCGCTCGGCGACGACATCGACACCGCCCTGCTGGCGCGCGGCCGCTCGAAGCCGGATCTGGTGATGCTTCCGCATGTCGGCCGGGTACGGGACATGGCGGGCGACGGTCTGCGTCCGGTCCCGGAGTCGCTGTGGACCGACGACCAGGGACTGCGCTATCCGGAGGTCTGGCAGAACCTGCTGTGGCACAAGGGGATTCCGTACGCGGTGCCCTTCAAGTCGGCGCAGAAATCGCTGGTGTGGTACGACCGATACGCCTTCGGCGGCTCCGGCCCGCGCGACGACCCGCAGGAGTGGACGCTGGCGCAATGGCCGGAGCAGCTGCGCCGCGTCGCCGCACACGGCCGACGGCCGCTGGCACTGGGCGCGGCCGACGGCTGGGTGCTGGCGTACATGTTCGCCAACGTGCTGTACGCCGAATCCGCCGAGGACTACACGGGATTGGCGGCCGCCCGGGACGACGGGTCGCCGCCCCGGTGCTGGAACAGCGACGCCGTGCGCCGGACGTTCCGGCAGCTCGGCGCCGTCTGGGGGCAGCCGGACGCGTTCCCCGGCGGCGTGCCCGGCGCGCTGACCCGGCAGTATCCGGACGCGGTACGGCAGGTGTTCGAGCTGCGCGACGCCGCCATGGTGGTGGCCCCGGATTTCGCCGAGGCGATCGTGCGCAGCAGCCTGCGCCGCGCCCACCGGGGCCCGGAAGCGGTGGGGGTGATGCCGTTCCCGGCGGGGTCGGGCGGGGTGCGGCCGCTGATCGGCGGCGGCGACGCGCTGGTGATCACGGGCGACCCCGACCCGGCGGTCGACAGGGTGGTCGCACAGCTGGCCGCTCCGACGGCCGCGCAACCGTGGATCGACTCCTACGGCGGCTTCCTCTCGCCCAGCCTGCGCACCCGGCCCACCTATCCGTCCACCCTGGATCCCGTTGCGGATCAGCTGAATTCGTGGACCGCGTTCGATCTGGCCGACCTCATCGGCGAGGCCGGATTGCGCAACGGGCTGTGGCGCGTGCTCACCGACTTCCTGGTGACCGTCGGCGACGGCCGGCTGGACCGGATCGACGACGCGACCGACCGCGCCGTCGCCGCCCTCGACGAGTTCGAGCGGAGATCGTGATGTCGGCGCAGCGGATCTACGCCAACGGGCTGGATCTGGAGCTGGCGACGCGGCGGATGGCCGGGCCGCTCGTCGGCGGCAGCCCGCCGCGCCGGTGGGTGCCGTGGGTGCTGCAACTGCCGGCCGCGGCGTTGGTCGCGATCCTGCTGGTCGGTCCGGCGGCGACGACGGTGTGGACGGCGGCGCGGGTGCGGCCGGGCATGGTGGCGGCCTGTGCGCTGTTCGTCGCCGCGGCGGTCGGCCTGCGGCTGGTGTGCCGGCGGGACGAGCGGGTGCACCGGCTGTGGCGCGGCGTCCGGCGGTCGCAGTGGCGGCTGGTGCGTCGGACGCTGGTGGATATCGCGTTGCTGCGGAACAGGACTCGGACGTCGGTCGGTCGATCGCTGCTGGCGCTGGGATCCGCGGTGACACTGGCGGTTTCGGGCTGGGTGATCGCGATCGCGCTGGGCGCCGACGGTCGCGGCGCGTACGGCCGCACCCTGCTGTGGGTGCTGTGCGCCGCCGGAATCCTCGGTGCCGCATTGGAATTCGCCCGGCTCGGCCGCCGGGTCTGGTGGCCGTGGCAGCCGTTGATCCTGCCGTTCGGGATCTCCGCGTTCGCGGCCGGGGTGGCGTTGCGGCTGGTGTTCGAATATCCGCAGCGACGGCTGCCGCTCGACAGCGTCTTCGGGCAGCAGGTCTGGTTGTTCGGGCTGCTGCTGGCCGTCTTCGCGTGGAGCTGGCTCGGTGTGTTGTTCGCGCTGTTCCGGGCCGCGGTGGCGGCCATCGAGGCCGATCCGGTGCGCCGGGATTACGTGTACCGGCGCGACGCGTCGAATTCGGATGGGGGCCAACGGTCCTCGGCCGTCCGGTCGCCGCGCCCGCTCGTCCGGTGGCTGGGCGGCCGCCGCAGTGCGCGCCGGGTCTGGATCACGCTTCGGCGGCGGCAGCGGGCCTGGTCGGCTCGGCGGCCCGAACTTCCTTCCCGCAAGCGGCTTTTCGTGCTGGTGCGGCCGGTGTTCCTGGTCCTCGGACTGGTGGTGGCGGTGGCCGCGGCGCGGGTGTTCGACGTGGTGCTGATCGCGGTGCCCGGATCGCTGCAATACTCCCTGGACAGCGCGACCGTGCACTGGTGGCGTCTGGTCGGCGACGACGGACTGGATCCCGGTGTGGCGGCGGCCTATTCGCTGCCGCTGGCCGTGCTGGTCGGCCTGGCCGCCTACATTCTCCAGACGAATGTGCGCCGCCATCGCACCGGCTGGTCGCGGAGTCCGGCGCGGGAGGCGGTGCCGCGCCGGTGGACGGCCTCCGAGGCAGTGGGCGTGCGGCGGGTGCCGCCGGTCGCGCTCGGCGTGCTGCGCGTCGCGGTGGTCTCGCTGCTGGCGGTGTGGCCGCTCGTGGCGCTGGCCGTCTTCGCGTGGATCGGTGCGGACGGGCCCGGATTCAACGGGTCTGGTGCGGTGTGGCGGGACACCGAACTGTTGCAGGGCATGGCGAACACCGGCTGGGTCGCGCTGTGGGCGACGCTGCTGGTACTGGCCGCGGCGATACCGGTCGCGCACCATCTGGCGGCGCTGCGGTCGGACAGCGTGGTGTCGAAGGTGGCCGTGGTGTTTCTGGTGGTGTTCACGGTGCTGCCCGCGCAGATGTACGCCGGGCCGATCCGCCGCGTCATCGAATTGTCCGGTCTCACCGCCACTTCCGTGTCGTCGCTGATCGTGGTGCACGCCGCTATCGGGCTGCCGATCGCGGTGCTGATCCTGCGCGGCGCGCTGGTGGCGCCGCCGGACAGCCCCGCCGCCGACGCGCTGTACGGGCTGGTCGGGCCGTGGACGGTGGTGTGGCGGGCGATGGTCACCGCGCGGCCGGCGCTGGGCGCGGTCGCGGTGCTGGAGCTGGTGCAGGTGTGGAACGACTTCTTCGTCGGGCTGCTGGTCAGCGGCTCGGACGTGAGCCCGTGGTCGTTGCTGCTGTGGGGTGAGGCGCGGCAGTTCAACGAGAACGCCGGCCATCTCGCCGCCGGTGCGCTGCTGGCGGCCGTGCCACCGGCGTTGCTGCTGCTGGCGACCTGGCGGCGGTTCCTCGTGCCCGGCCTCACCGGCGGGGTGCTGCGATGACCGAACCGCACGGCGAACAGCGCCGCCCGCCCGCCCACGAGTCCGCCGAGACCTTGATCTCGACGCCCAAATCCTCTGTGTGGCAAGGATTGCTGGGCAGCGCGTGGGTGGTGGCGTCCTCGATCATGCTCGAGGTCGTCGCCAAACTGCTGGAGGGCGCGGTCGGCGAGAACGAGGTGATCACCCGCGTCGTGGGCGCGGCGCGCTGGATCGTCGTGCTGGTGGTGGTGCTGGCCGCGGGATATCTGGTGTGGCGGCGGGTCTTCGAGATGCGCGAACGGGTCCGCCGCGCCAGGGAACTCGATATGACCGCGACGCTCGTCGAGCCCGCGGCGCCGGTGCCGTTGCTGTTGGCGCCCACGGGCTTTCGAGCACCCGAACAGAGACCGCCGCTGCGACCGGAGGACCTCGTCGTCGCGACCGCACTGCGCGAACTGTCGCTGCCCGACTACGAATCGGCGGCGCTCTACGACGTGGTGAGTGCCATGCTCTCGGCCGCCGACCTCCTGCCCCAGCAGCGCCACGCCGAGGAGCACAGGCCGACGGCGGACGCGGTGATCCGCCGCCTGATGGCCCACGGAGTCCTCGTGCATTGCGCCGACGATCGATTCGCGAACACCCGGCGCCGCGCCGAACCCGCCGCCCCGCACGAAACCCGCCGCACGGCCGACGTCTTCCGAATCACCGGCATCCCCGCACCCGACGCTGCGTCCGAACCCACCGCGACCCCCGAAAACACTGCCGCACTGCGACTCTGGCAACGCGCCGCCCGCCAGGTCATGGCCCCCGCCCTGCTGCGCCACTACGCGGACCGCGTACAACGCTGGGCGATCGCCCTCGACTCCACCCGCCTGGGCCCCGGCGCCCGCCGCTGGTTCACCGACGAATGGCCCCGCCTGGCAGAACTCGTCCGAGCCTGCGCCCCCGAATCCCCAGCAGACCCCGATCGCGAGCGTGAATCCACGGCGGAACCCGAACCCGGCCCCGAACTCGAAGCCGCGCATGCGTCCCCGCCCGAGACCGCGTACATGCGTGAGCCGATGCCATCGCCGGAGCCCGGCCATGAGTCAGCGGGACAAGAGCCCGCGCCCACTGCGACCAGCACCCTCACCGCGGATACCGCGCAACCTGTGCCGCGGCTGCCGGAAGACCTGCGCGACACCATCGACATTCGCGCCCTGGCGCGCATCGCCGACGCACTGGACCTGTGGTTCGCCGACAACGGCTGGCCGGAGAACACCGACGGCATCGCCGCCGCCATGCGGAATCTGCTCGATTCCCCCCTGGGCGACCGCTACCCGGAACTACGCGCACAATCCAGAATCCGAGCAGGCGCCCCGGGCCGCCGCGTACGCCGCTACCACCCCCACCGCTACTCGACCAGCCTCCAGGCCCGCCGCGCCCACCGCCTCGCACTACACCGCCTACAAAAACCGGAGACCCCGAAATCACCCGAAACCCCGGACCGCACCGAGCACCTGCCCACAAGTCCCCACCCGCAGACGGGCACTCAACCGCTGCCCGGCACACACTTGTCGACGGGCACGCAGTCAGAAGCGGGTGCGCGGCTGCCGAGTGGCATGGAGCTGCCGATCGACGCACAGTCGGCGACGGGCGGGCCGCCCTCGACCTCGGCTATCGGTGTGCGGTGGCGTCGCGGCGTCGCGTGGCTGGCGCGGCGGTGGGGGAAAGGGGATGTGGGCGAAGAACTTTCGCTGGGAGAGCGGCTTGAGCGGGCGCGGCGGGAGGAGCTGGACGAGGTTGTCGATCAGTTGGAGAAGGCGTGGTGGTGGCTGCCTCGCGCGGATGTGGCGGGGGAGGTGTGCGCGTTGATCGATCTCGCGGTGGTGCATCTGCAGCAGGGGCGCTTGGTGGCCGCGCGCAATCGGCTGGAGTTGGCGGAGTCGCTGACGCGCGGCGGCCGCGATCTGTCCGGCCGCGCGCACACGTTCGAGTTGATGGGTGTGCTGTGGTGGGTGCGCGGCGAACCCCGGCGGGCGCTGCGTTTCTGGCAGGTCGCCCTCACCCGCTACAACGAGTTGGACCACCGGCTCGGTACCGCCCGCTGCCTGCAGCACCTGGGTTCGGCCATGACGGTCGCACCGGAGTACGGGAGCCTGCTGCTCGACGGCGACATCGACACGAGCGAGGTGCTGCGGCAGGCGAGCGGCTGGCTCGCCGAAGCCGGTGCGCGGCACCCGGACGCACTGTTCGCCCACAGATATCGCACCGCGGTGTGCGAACAACTGCGCGCCTGCGATCTCGCACCCCTGGACCGCGCCGAGCGCTGGCCGCTCCCGGTCGCCGACGGCGGCGACGCGGCCGTGGCCCTGGCGTGACCCTCCGCACCGACCTCGCGCCACCCGACGTGCGTGTGATTGACTCGGTAAGCCGATGCGGCGGTGGGGCTCGCCGCTCCGGGCATGCCCGGAACAACCGTGGTGAAGACGCCGCCAACAGTCCCTACCCGATGAATACCCGTGTGGTCGAGTCGTGTAGGAGACGTGTGTGACCAGTAGGCAGACCGAGCCCATCGATCCGGATGTCGATCTCGGAGTACCGGAGCAGCGCCGCGAGCTGAGCCGTGCGCACGGTGTGGTGCTACCGGTGATCGCGGTCGGCGGTGCGCTGGGGGCACTCACCCGATACGGCTTGTCACAGTGGTGGCCGACGCCCCCGAACGGCTTCCCGTGGGCCACATTCGTCACCAACGTCACCGGTTGCTTCCTCATCGGCGTCCTCATGGTCGTGGTCACCGACATCCGGGCCGCGCATCCCCTGGTTCGCCCGTTCCTCGGAGTCGGCGTCCTCGGCGGCTTCACCACCTTCTCCACCTACGCCAACGAGGCCCGCGCACTACTGCGGCCGGACACGATCGCGGTGTCGTTCGCCTACCTCGCGGGCACGCTGGTGTGCGCGCTCCTCGCCACCCTCATCGGCATGCGCGTGACTCGCGGCGTACACGACCGCATGCGAGGGAGGCGAGCGGCGTGACCGTGA
Organism: Nocardia sp. N2S4-5; assembly: GCF_044628355.1. NCBI lineage: Bacteria > Bacillati > Actinomycetota > Actinomycetes > Mycobacteriales > Nocardiaceae > Nocardia > Nocardia sp. N2S4-5. Next base: position 961,679 of record NZ_JBIUPM010000001.1, read on the forward strand.
TACTCGTGGTCCTCGGCGCGATGATCGGCGCGCCGCTGCGCTATCTGACCGATCGCGCCGTGCAGTCCCGGCACGACAGCGCCTTCCCCTGGGGCACCTTCCTGGTGAACCTCACCGGCTGCCTGGTCCTCGGCGGCCTGGCCGGCGCGGCGGTCTCGACTCCGGTGTTCGCGCTGCTCGGCACGGGCTTCTGTGGCGCGCTCACGACCTACAGCACCTTCGGCTACGAAACCGTCCGGCTCACCGAGGAACGGGCTTACCTGTACGCCGCGCTGAACGTCGTCGTCAGCGTCGTCGCCGGTCTCGGTGCGACGCTGCTGGCATACACCGCCGTCGAAGCGATCCTGAGCTGACCCGAGCGGATCAGCCGTGGGCGTCGTAGATAGCTTGGGCCAGTTCCGTTCTCATCGCCTGGAACTGCGGGTCGGCCGTGACCGACAACTCCCGCACCCCGTCCGGGTCGTCACCGGGCAACTCGATGGACCGGTCGACGATCACCCGTCCGGGCCGCGCGCTCATCACCAGCACCCGGGTGGACAGGAACACCGCCTCCGCCACCGAATGGGTGACGAACACGATGGTCTTCCCGGCCCGCCGCCACAGCCGCAGCAGCTCGACCTGAAGCCGTTCGCGGGTGAGCTGATCCAGCGCGCCGTACGGCTCGTCCATCAAAATGATCCGTGGATCATTGGCCAGCACCCGCGCGATCTGGACCCGCTGCTGCATACCGCCCGACAGTTCGTAGGGACGCTTGCCCGCGAAGTCGGCCAGCCCGACGAGTTCCAGCAGCCGCTCGGCCTCGGCCCGCCGCGTACCACGATCGACGCCACGGCATTTCGGCCCGAACTCGACATTCCCCCGCACGGACAGCCACGGATACAGCGTCGGCGACTGGAACACCACACCGCGCTCGGGCCCCGGCCCGGTGACGGCGTCCCCGCCGACCAGCAACTCACCCGTACTGGGGGCTACGAATCCGGCGAGCAGATTGAGCAGCGTGGACTTACCGCATCCGGACGGCCCGACGACACCGACGAATTCGCCGGGTTCGATCACCAGATCGGTGGGCGCCAGGGCGACGGTCGGGCCCGTGGCGGTGTCGTAGGTCTTCGAGACCTGGGTCAGCACCACCCGATCCGGCGCATCGACCGCGGCGGTCATTTCGCGCCCACCGCCGCCGCGGCCGCCGGATAGACCGCGCCCGCATACGCTTCCCGCTCGCGGACACCCTGGACCTCGCCCTGGCTCAACAGGAATTCGGCGGTGCCGCGCAGGTCGGCGCCGAGCTGCCCGCCCAGGTATGCGGCGCCCGCCTGGGTGGGGGCATCGAGGTAGCCGTACCCGGCCAGCTGCTTGCGGGCGTCGTCGACCGTGACACCGAGCTGCGCCGCGATATGCGTGGCGGCCTGCGCCGGATCGCTGATGATCCGGGTGACAGCCCAGTGCTGCGCCGCCGTCCACACCTCGACGAATTTCGGGTTGGCGGAGACGAATTCGCCGCGCGCACCCGCCAGGTCGTAGGTCGGCCGCCCGGCCGCGGCGGTCTGCGCGGCCGAGGTGACCACGTGACCGTCGCTCAGCACTTGTGACAGTGTCGGCTCCCAGATGAACGCGGCGTCGATCTGCCCGCCCTTCCAGGCGCCGAGGATGGCGTCGGGCGCCAGGTTCACCAGCCGCACGTCTCGTTCTAGCCCGGCCGCCGCGAGCGCACCGGTGAGACTGTAGTGCGCGGTGCTCGCGAAGGGCACCGCGATCCGCTTGCCTCGCAGCCCTGCCACCGAGGTGATCGAGGGATCTTTGGCCACAAGGGATTCCGCGCCCTGGATGACATCGTGGATCCAGATGACCTTCAGGTCCTGGCGCAGCGGGACCGACAGCGCCCGCGCGGTGGGCGCGCTGCCGAGCAGGCCGATATCGAGCGATCCGGCGCCGAATGCCTGGATGACGTCGCCGCCGGAAGCGAACTTCGACCAGGTGAAGGTCCCGTGCGGCAGGCACGTCCGCAACAGGCCGGTGTCCTTCACGATCAGGTCGCCGTTGGGTATGTCCTGATAGCCGATACGCACACTGCCGGTGAACGACTCGTCGACCGGGACCGGGCACGCCACCTGCTCGCCGGTGTACCGGGAGGAATCGGTCCGGCCGGACTCCACGCAACCGGTCAGGGCCAGAACCAGCATCCCCGCCACCGCCGCGGCGACTGTCCTTCTCATACTTTGCCTTTCCACGGCGCGACGACAGCGCCTACACCCTTGATGGCCGCGTCCAGGGCGAGCGCGGTGAGTCCGATGACGATGATGCAGGCGAGGGTGAGGGCGGTGTCCAGGCGCTGACCGGACAGATACGCCAGCCCGCCGATGCCCGGAATGCCGTTGTTGAGTTCGGCCGCGACCACGGTGGTCCACGCGAATCCGACGGCGACCCGGATACCGCCGAGCACCTCCGGCAGCGTCGCGGGCAGCAGCACCCGCGTGACCACCTGGAAGCGATTCGCGCCCAGCGAACGAGCGGCGTTGATCCGGTCGGACGATACCCCGTGCACGCCGCCGATGGTCGCGATCACCACCGGCGGAAAGGACGCCAGGAACAGCAGCCAGATCTTCGAGGTGTCACCGATCCCGAACCAGACGATGAGCAGCCCGATGTAACCCAGCGGCGGCAACGCCCGCAGGAAGTTCAGATACGGTTCCACCACGGCGGCAAGGCGTTTCGACGTGCCCAGGGCGAAACCGACCGGCGGCCCGAGCACCACCGCCGCGCCCGCGCCGGCGCCGATCCGTTGCAGGCTGGCCACCAGGTGCTCCCAGAGGAAGTAGTTCTGCTCCCCGCGCACCTCCCGCGGTACGCCGGGAGCCAGCTGATGCCAGCTGTTCGCGCGCACGAACGCGTCCCAGACCGCGTCCGGGGCCGGGAGGAACTGCGCATCGACCAGTTTCGCGGTGGCGGCGAGCCACCAGAGCCCGACGAAGACCGCCGGCGACAGCAGCCGCACCATCGCTCGTCGTACCCACGCATCCGGTGTCCTCGCGCGTCCGCGCAGGCTCGTCATGCGATCCGGCGCTGCCGGACTCGCCGGATTGCGCGGTTGCCGTTCACGCGATTCACCTTCCTGCCGAACTGAACTCGGACGGCCGCCGCCCGCACCCGGAGTCCGGGGGGCGCAACTGTCCGGCCCGATCCTGTCGGACTCGCGGTGCGGTGAACAGTGTCACGATCAGCGTGATCGGAAAGAATGGCGGCGTACCGGGCCGATTCGGAGTCGGGCACACTTATTGCGCCGCAGCGCATTACGAGAGCCGGTCGACGCGGGTGAATTGACGACCGCGCCGCCCGATGCGGATATTTCGTGCGACGCAAAGAAATTCGTCGGCCGATATAGGCGAACCGAATATTCTCGGCCGAGCCAGGAGCTAGCCGAGGTCTGTCGCGACCACCGATCGCTGCGGCGCCGACCGGATCGTCCGAGGTGAAGTGACAGCGAAGTCGTTACTGAGTCCGCTGGTAGCGGCCGAAACCTTGCTCTAAACGTGACCCGGACCACAATATCGCAGTGATCTCGGTTACATAACGAATAGGTAACTACAAGTATGTAATGCTTGATTTCAGCTTTCCATCTGCATAAACAACGTACATCTCACGTCATGGTCGAGACTTTATGGTTGTTACCGCAACGTGATCAATCGAGATTTGTTCGTTACCGTCGGTCGCGGCCCGGAACGACGGGCTGACGCTCGAATCGCCGAACACCGGTAACCCTGTCCCGCGATTCGAGTTCGACCCCGACATCACTGGGGACAGGGACCCGGTAACGCTTTTCCGCCGGGCCGGCTGGGCGCAGGCAGGAACCACTACATGTCTCGTAACCGTAAGTTCAGCTCCCGCGCTCTCGGTCTCGCCGCCGTCGCCGGTGCTCTCGTCGCCGTGCCCTTCGGCCTGACCTCCACCGCGTCGGCCGCCGGCGGCCACGACTGGGATGCCGTCGCGCAGTGCGAGGCCAGCGGCAACTGGGGCGCCAACACCGGTAACGGTTTCTACGGCGGCCTGCAGTTCACCCAGAGCACCTGGAACGCCTACGGCGGCAGCGGCAACGCCGCGGACGCCAGCCGCGAAGAGCAGATCGCCGTCGCCGAGAACGTGCTCGCCGGCCAGGGCGCGGGCGCGTGGCCCGTGTGCGGCGCGTACCTGTAAGGCTACGCGGCCGACCAGACTTCCGCGGCCCCGCTGTTCGGTGTACCGGGCGGCGGGGCCGGGTCGTCTCCCGACCTACCCCAACCCTTCCGGTGGCCAGCGGCGGAAGCCGCCCTCGGAGTGCACGACATTGCCGGTGACCCATTCGGCCTCGTCGGTGGCCAGCCAGGCGATGAGCCGGGCCGGATCGTCGGGCATGCCCCAGCGGCCCGCCGGAAACCGCCCGGCGATGAACTCGTAGTCCTCGCCGGTCAGGTAGTCGGTGTCGACCGGCCCCGGATTCACCGTGTTGACGGTGATGCGCCGGGGCGCCAGTGCCGTCGCGAGCGTGCGGGTGATCGAGGCGAGAGCGCCCTTCTGGAGCGCGTACGCCACCTCGCCCGGCATGCCGTCGGCGATGTCCTGTCCGGACGTCATCATGACGACTCGCCCGCCGGGCTCCGCGGCCCGGGCCGCGGCGAACGCCTGAACGAGCAGAATCACCGAGCGCGTGTCGACGGCCCAGTGGGCATCGAGCATCGCGGCGTCGATGCTGTCCAGGGTGCCGTCGCGCCCGCTGCGCGCGTGATTGGCGACGAGAATGTCCAGCCCGCCGAGCCGCTCCGCCGCGTCGCCGAGGAGAAGGGCGGGTGCGTCCGGATCGGACAGATCACCCGGCCCCGCGACGACGCGAGCATCGGGATCGGCGAGGGCCGCCCGGACGCCTGCCACGACCTCGCCGGGATCGTCCGCACCCCACGGCAGCGCCGCATCGTGCGGAACATGGTGATGCAGATACACACTCGCCCCGTACGCGGCCAGCCGCCGTGCCACGGCATACCCGATGCCGCCACGACGACTGGCCCCGGTGACGAGGGCGGTCCTCCCGCGCAGCGGCAGCGGATCGCGGCGCAGGTCCTCGGGCGCGGGATGCGGTAGCAGCGGCATGCACGCATGATGCCGATCTCCCGCGCCGACTCGCATCCGATTTTCCGGCTGTCAGTGAGCTACCGGCTCGTGTTCCACCGGGGCCGCGGGTTCCGCGAATTGCTCTGCGCCCCACCGCGCGTCGACGATCAGGCCGATCACGCCGAGGGCGATACAGATCCCCGACAGCACCAGCAGCCCCGGTTCGGTACGCCCGGTGAGCGCGTCGCCGAGCACCACCACGCCGATGGTGCCGGGCAGGATTCCGATAACGGTGGCCAGCAGGTACGGCAGCGCCCGGATCGAGGACAGCCCGGCGCAGTAGTTGATCACCGAGAACGGCACCGGCGCGATCAACCGCAGCGATCCCACCGCCAGCCAGCCGCGCCGCGCCAAGCGGCGATCCACCGCCCGCACCGCGGGGTGGGTGAGCCGAGCCGCCACCTGGTCGCGGTCCAGCGCACGCACCAGCAGCAACGCCAGCGCGGCACTGACGGTCGTCGCGGCCACCGCCAGTCCGATGCCGAGCACGGGACCGAACAGCAGCCCGGCGCTGAGCGTGAAGACGGTCCGGGGGAACGGTGCGACCGTGACGATCGCATGCACCGCGAAGAACACCAGCGGGAACAGCGGACCGACCGAATCGGCCCAGTCGCGCACCTGCTGCGGCGCCGGATGCGGGGCGAGCAGCGCGACCGCGACCAGGGCCGCGCCGAGCACCAGCAGCGCCAGGACGCGCGGGTTGCGGATTCTCCTCAGCACCGGGTCAGAGTACCCGCCGCGCGGCGGGGCCGAGGTTACCGGCCGGTAGCCGGACGCTGTGCGAACCGGCCCGTGACCGGCGGTTAGCATCAGCACCGAAGGGCTGAATGCGGGTTAACCAAAATGCAGGTTTACCTGCGCGAACCAAGGCGTGAACGCCGAGCGAACGAGACACACAGCGGGCTGCGAAGACGGTGCGAAGGGTTGGGGATGCGCCCGGGTTTGCGGTACAGCTGAAGTATCGGATCGAGTGGAAGAGGGACAGCAGCGATGCCGATTGGTTCGGACCCGGGCGCGCAGGTCGTGCCCGGATATGCCGCATGGCGGAAGGGCGTGGCCGGTGTGCTGGCCAAGGCCCGCAAGGTGGACGCGTCCGAACTGGGGGACGAGCCGGAGCGGCTGCTCGACGACTCGACCTACGACGGGCTGACGGTGGCCCCGCTCTACACCCGCCGCGACGAGCTGCCGGAACAGCCGCTGCCCGGCGAGTTCCCGTTCGTGCGCGGTACCGACGCGACCCGCGACGTGCACCGGGGCTGGCACGTCGCGGACCGATTCGACGGCGCCGACGCCGCCACGCTCAATCGTGAGATTCTCGCGGCGCTGGAGAACGGCGTCGGCGCGGTGTGGCTGGGCGTGGGGGAGCGCGGCGTGCCGGTCGCCGAGCTGCCGACCGCCGTGCGCGGCGTGCTGTTCGAGCTGGCCCCGCTGCTGCTGGACGCCGGCGCCGACGCCGCCGACGCGGCGGCGCGACTGTTCGCCGTGCTCGACGACTACCGCATCGAGGGTGTCGCCGACCCGAATCGGGCCGACATCCAGATCTCGCTCGGTGCCACACCGCTGACCAGCCGCTTCAACGGCACCACCCACATCGACACCGACGCGGCGGTCACGCTGGCCCGGCAGTCGATCGCGCGAGCGGAGACCGTGCGGGCGATCACCGTCTGCGGTGTCGCGTTCCACAACGCGGGCGCCTCGGACGCGCAGGAACTGGGCGCCGCGGTGGCCGCGGGCCTGGAATACCTGCGACTGCTCACCGGCGCGGGCGTGGATGTCGCGGATGCGCTGGGGCAGTTGCTGTTCCGCTTCGCCGCGACCGACGACCAGTTCGCGACGATCGCGAAATTCCGTGCCGCCCGGCGGTTGTGGGCACGGGTGGCGCACGAACTGGGCGCCCCGGCGTTCGGCAACGCGCCGCAGTACGCGGTGACCTCGGCGGCCATGATGACCCAGCGCGACCCGTGGGTGAACATGCTGCGCACCACGCTGGCGGCGTTCGGTGCGGGCGTGGGCGGCGCGGACTACGTCACGGTGCTGCCCTTCGACGCCGCGCTGCCGCCCGGCGAACTCGAGGTGTCGCAGGCGTTCTCGGCGCGGATGGCGCGCAACACCCAGCTGCTGCTGCTGGAGGAATCGCATCTGGGACACGTGCGGGACCCCGGTGCGGGCTCCTGGTACGTGGAGAGCCTCACCGATCGGCTGGCCCAGCGCGCGTGGGAGTTCATGCAGGAGATCGAGCGCGCCGGCGGCTATCCGGCGGCGCTGGACTCCGGGCTGCTCACCGAGCGTATCGCCGCGGTCCGCGCGCGGCGCGAAACCGATGTGGCACACCGGAAGACGGCCGTGACCGGCGTCAACGAGTTCCCGAACCTGGCCGAGCAGCCACTGTCGGAGGCGGCGCGACGGCCCGGCCAGGTCGCCCGGTACGGTTCGGCGTTCGAGGCGCTGCGCGACCGCTCCGACGCCTACCTGGCCACGCACGGCGCCCGGCCGCGGGCCCTGCTGGTGCCGCTCGGCCCGGTGGCCGAGCACAACGTGCGGGTGACCTTCACCGCTAACCTGCTGGCCTCGGGCGGTATCGAGACGATCAACCCGGGTACCCTCGACATTGCCGGGATCGGTACGGCCGCAACCGAATCGGGTACCACCATCGCCGTGCTGTGCGGCACCGACGCCCGCTACGCCGCCGAGGCCGGCGCCGCGGTGGAGCAGTTGCGCAGCGCCGGTATCGCGACGGTGCTGCTGGCCGGGCCGGAGAAGGCGGTGGCCGAACTGTCCGGCACGGAGCGGCCGGACGCATTCCTGACGGCGCGTATGGACGCGGTGACGGCCCTGTCCGGCCTGCTGGAAAAGCTGGGAGCGTAGATGACCACACGAGAAAGCAAGCATGTGATCGGCAGTTTCGCCGACGTGCCGCTCGACAGCGCCGGCGCGGCGGAGGTGAGCGGCGCGCAGGTCGACGCGTTCGTGCAGGCGGCCGCCGCCGCGAATCACCAAGCGCCGCAAGAGCTGGTGTGGTCGACCCCGGAGGGCATCGACGTGCCGCCGGTATTCACCAAGGCCGACCGCGACCGCATCGCCGCCGAGGGCTATCCGCTGGACTCGGTGCCCGGCGTCGCGCCGTTCGTGCGCGGACCGTACCCGACCATGTACGTGAACCAGCCGTGGACGATCCGCCAATACGCGGGCTTCTCGACCGCCGCCGACTCCAACGCCTTCTACCGGCGCAATCTGGCGGCCGGTCAGAAGGGCCTGTCGGTGGCGTTCGACCTGGCCACGCACCGCGGCTACGACTCCGACCACCCGCGCGTGACCGGTGACGTCGGCATGGCGGGCGTGGCGATCGACTCCATCCTGGACATGCGCGAGCTGTTCGATCACATTCCGCTGGACCAGGTCTCGGTGTCGATGACCATGAACGGCGCGGTGCTCCCGATCCTGGCGCTGTACGTCGTCGCGGCGGAGGAACAGGGCGTCAAGCCCGAACAGCTGGCCGGAACCATTCAGAACGACATTCTGAAGGAGTTCATGGTCCGCAACACCTACATCTACCCGCCGAAGCCGTCGATGCGGATCATCTCCGACATCTTCGCCTACACCTCGGCCAAGATGCCCAAGTTCAACTCCATCTCCATCTCCGGCTACCACATCCAGGAGGCCGGTGCCACAGCGGATCTGGAGCTGGCCTACACCCTCGCCGACGGCGTCGAGTACCTGCGCGCCGGGCTGGACGCGGGCATGGAGATCGACCAGTTCGCGCCGCGGCTGTCGTTCTTCTGGGCGATCGGCATGAACTTCTTCATGGAGGTCGCGAAACTGCGTGCGGGACGGCTGCTCTGGAGCGAGCTGGTCTCGAAATTCGAGCCCAAGAGCCAGAAGTCGCTGTCGCTGCGCACCCATTCGCAGACCTCCGGGTGGTCGCTGACCGCGCAGGACGTGTTCAACAACGTCGCACGCACCTGCGTGGAGGCGATGGCCGCGACCCAGGGCCACACCCAGTCGCTGCACACCAACGCCCTGGACGAGGCCCTCGCGCTGCCGACCGACTTCTCCGCCCGCATCGCCCGCAACACTCAGCTGCTGATCCAGCAGGAGTCCAACACCACCCGGCCGATCGATCCGTGGGGCGGCTCCTACTATGTGGAGTGGCTGACCCACCAGCTCGCCGAGCGCGCCCGCGCGCACATCGCCGAGGTGGAGGCGCACGGCGGTATGGCGCAGGCGATTTCGGAGGGCATCCCGAAGCTGCGCATCGAGGAGGCCGCCGCCCGCACCCAGGCCCGCATCGACACCGGGCAGCAGCCGGTGATCGGCGTGAACAAGTACCAGGTCGACGAGGACCAGCAGATCGAGGTCCTCAAGGTCGAGAACTCCCGGGTGCGCGCCGAGCAGGCCGAGAAGCTGCGCCGCCTGCGCGCCGAACGCGACTCGTCCGAGGTCGAGCGGGCGCTGGCCGAATTGACCAGGGCCGCCGCGTCTTCCGAGGGCGGCATGGACAACAACCTGCTGGCCCTCGCCATCGACGCCGCGCGCGCCAAGGCCACCGTCGGCGAGATCTCCGACGCGCTGGAGCGGGTGTACGGGCGGCATCAGGCGGAAATCCGTACTCTCTCAGGCGTTTACCGCGAGGAGGCCGGCAAGGTGACCAACATCAGCAAGGCGATCGACCTCGTGGCGGAATTCGCCGAGGCCGAGGGCCGCCGTCCCCGCATCCTGGTGGCCAAGATGGGCCAGGACGGGCACGACCGCGGCCAGAAGGTGATCGCCACGGCCTTCGCCGATCTCGGCTTCGACGTCGATGTGGGCCCGCTGTTCCAGACCCCCGAAGAGGTGGCGCGACAGGCGGCCGACAACGATGTGCACGTCGTGGGCGTGTCGTCGCTGGCGGCCGGCCACCTCACGCTGGTGCCCGCCCTGCGGCAGGCGCTGGCGGATGCCGGGCGGCCCGACATCATGGTCATCGTCGGCGGCGTCATCCCGCCGGGCGATTTCGAGGAGCTGTACCGGGCGGGCGCCGCGGCCATCTTCCCGCCGGGCACCGTGATCGCCGACGCCGCTGTCGGGCTGCTGCGGAAGCTCGCCGCGGAACTCGGCCACGAGATCGGCGGTGACGCTGTTACCGGAGCCGAATGAGCGAGCGGACATCGGCGAGTGGAGGCGACGGCGCGCCCGCGGGGCAGCGTGGTGCGGCAGTGAACATCCCTGGGACGCAAGCGTTGTCGACCGAACGCGGACTACCCCCGGCGCTGCGCGCGGGCTCCGGCGGTGGGGGCGGCGGCGGGCGGCGGCGCGAGGTCGATGTGGAGCAGCTCGCCCGGTCGGTGCGCGACGGCGAGCGGGCGGGCCTGGCCCGGGCCATCACGCTGGTCGAATCCACCCGGGCCGACCACCGCGACGCCGCGCAGCGACTGCTACTGGAGCTGACCCCCGACATCGGCCGGATCGAGTCCAACCGGGTCGGCATCACCGGCGTTCCGGGCGTCGGCAAGTCGACCTTCATCGACGCGCTGGGCATGTATCTGATCGGGGCGGGCCATCGGGTCGCGGTGCTCGCCGTCGACCCCTCCTCGACCCGCACCGGCGGCTCCATCCTCGGCGACAAGACCCGCATGGCCCGGCTGGCGGTGGAACGCGACGCCTACATCCGGCCCTCGCCGACCGCGGGCACGCTCGGCGGCGTGGCGAAGGCGACGCGCGAGACCATCGTGCTGCTGGAAGCCGCGGGTTACGACGTGATCCTGGTCGAGACCGTCGGCGTCGGCCAGTCCGAGGTCACCGTCGCCAACATGGTCGACGTCTTCTGCTTCCTCACCCTGGCCCGCACGGGAGATCAGCTGCAGGGTATCAAGAAGGGCGTGCTGGAGCTGGCCGACCTGGTCGCGGTGAACAAGGCCGACGGCCGCCACGAGATCGAGGCCAAGTCGGCGGCCCGGGAACTCCAGGGCGCCATGCGCCTCATCCATCCGCGCGAATCACTGTGGCGCCCACCGGTGCTCACCATGAGTGGCCTCAACGGCACCGGGCTGGACCAGTTCTGGGACACCGTCCTCGAGCACCGCCGAGTACTCACCGAAGCGGGCGAATTCGCCGAGAAGCGCCGCCGTCAGCAGGTCGACTGGACCTGGACCATGGTGCACGACCAGCTCCTGCGCCGCCTCGCCGACAACCCCGCCGTGAAGTCGATTCGCGCGCAAGTGGAAAAGAGCGTCCGCGACGGCTCGCTCACCCCCGCCCTGGCCGCTGAGGAGATCCTGCGCGCCTTCGACGAACGCTGACACAGTGCCCCCTCTCGGGGGCATGACGTGGCACGGGGATCGCGCGGGGACGGACGGGCTGCGGCCGATGTGTCGCCGGGCGCGCTTAGGCTGCATCCATGGTCGATCATGACGTGAGTCCCGCCGCGCTGGGGCCCGCGCCCTGGGGGTCGCGGCTGCTGGGTTCGGCGGACGAGACGTCCGGGGTGCGACGGCTGCGGGTGCAGGCGCTGCTGACGATCCCGCTGCTGGTCGCGAACCTCATCGGCATCGCCGTGGTGATCGCCTTGGTGGGCTTCGTGCTGCCGGGCCCGTCGATGTTCAGCCGCCGGCTGATCCTGCAGAACGTCATCGCGACTCCGCTGTACACGGCGCTGGCGGTGGTGGTCGGCACGGTGTGGGGGACCGTGTGGGGTGTGCGGACCCTGCGCTGGGCGATCGATCCCGACCGCGTCCCCACCCCGGCCGAGCAGGCGGCCGCGGTCCGGGTGCCGCGGCGGCTGGTGATGCAGCAGGCGGTGCTGTGGCTCGGTGGCGCGGCCGTCCTGGCGCCGCTCTACGGCCTGGTGGATATCGCGTACGCGCCGAAGGTACTGCTGGGCATGGGTTTCACCGTGGTTGTCGTGTGCGCCAACAGCTATCTGATCGCGGAGTTCGCGCTGCGCCCGGTCACCGCGCGGGTGCTGGAGGCCGCCCCGGCCCGGCGGCTGCGCGGCTTCGGTGTGTTCGGCCGCTCGGTGCTCGTGTGGACCCTCGCCACCGGCGTGCCGGTGACGCTGGCGATGGTGCTCGCGGTGCTGTCGCTGTGCGGCATGGACTTCAGCGAGGCGCGCCTGGCGATCTGCGTGCTGTCCCTGGGCGGCGCGACCCTGGTCTTCGGTCTGCTGCTGATGACACAGACCTTCGCGGCCACGGTGGCGCCCGTGCGCACCGTACGCCGGGCGCTGCGCCGCGTCGAGAACGGGGAGCTCGACGTGCACGTCACCGTCTTCGACGGCACCGAACTGGGCGAACTGCAGAGCGGTTTCAACCGCATGGTGGACGGGCTGCGCGAACGCGAGCGGATCCGGGACCTGTTCGGCCGCCACGTCGGCGACGACGTGGCCGACGCGGCCCTGGCCCGCAACCCCGAACTCGGCGGCGAGGAGGTCGAGGCCGCGGCGCTGTTCATCGACATCATCGGGTCCACCACGATGGCGGCGACCCGGCCCGCCGACGAGATCGTCGCGATGCTCAACGACTTCTTCGGCATCGTGGTGGACGAGGTGGAGCGCTGCGGCGGCCTGATCAACAAGTTCGAGGGCGACGCCGCGCTCGCGATCTTCGGCGCCCCCGCCCCGCTCACCGACTTCGCGGGCTCCGCGCTCGCCGCCGCCCGTGCCATCCGCCGCCGATTGTCCGAGAGCGCAAGGGAATTCGACGCCGCGATCGGAGTGTCGTCCGGGCGAGTGGTGGCGGGCAACGTAGGCGCGCGCCGCCGCTACGAGTTCACCGTGATCGGCGATGCCGTCAACGAGGCGGCCCGCCTGTGCGAGCTGGCCAAGCAGGACCCGGGCCGGGTACTCGCCGCCGCGGTCACCGTCGAGGCCGCCGTGGAAACCGAACAGCACCGGTGGCACACCGGCGAATCGGTGGTGTTGCGCGGCCGGGTGCAACCCACCCGGCTGGCGCGGCCGCGCGACTAGCCGAGCTCGAACATGCGCACGGCGTTGTCGTAGCACACCTTCCGCAGCCAGTCGGCACCCAAATCCAGACGCTCCAGCGCGAACAGCGCGTGACCGTAGGAGTAGGGGATGTTGGGGAAGTCGCTGCCGAACAGGATGCGGTCACCGAAATCGCGCAACCGGCCGCGCTCGGCGACGGGGAAGGGGTCCTGCGACTCGAAGAAGTCGGTGAAGTTCATGGTGGTGTCCAGGTGGACGCCGTCGAATTCGGCTGCGAGATCCAGGAACTCGGTGTATTCCGGCGCGCCCATGTGCGCGATGATCAGGCGCAGCCGCGGAAACCGCCGCAGCAGTTCGCGCATCGGCTCCGGGCCGGTGAATTCGCCCGGCGCAGGGCCCGATCCGCAGTGGATGAGCACCGGGAGCCCGGCCTCGGCCAGCATCCCCCACACGTCGTTCAGCAGCGGATCGCACGGATGGAAATCGCCGACCTGGATGTGCACCTTGAAGATCCGCGCCCCGGACTCGATCGCCGCCTCCACATAACTCGCGGCGTGGTGCTCGGGATAGAAGGTGGCGGTATACAGGCAGTCGGGCGTGCGGGCGGCGAAGTCGGCGGCCCACTCGTTGAGCCACGCCGCCATGTCCGGACGGTGCGGGTACACCAGCGCGGTGAACGCGCGAACTCCGAAGCCGCGCAACGTCTTCAGCCGCACCTGCTCCTCGTCGCGGTAGGTGATCGGCCAGGGCCGGCCGACGAGCGGCCCGGCGTCGTCGAAGTACGCCCAGACCTTGCGCAGTACGCGGTCGGGCATGAAGTGGGTGTGGATGTCGACCAGACCCGGCAGCCCGAGCCGCTGCCGGAACTCGGCGATGTAGGTGGTGTCCTCGGCGCTCATCTCGGCCTACGCCTGTGCGGAAGTCGTACGGGCGAAGTCGCCGACGCGGGCGATCAACCGGTCGAAGAAGTCCGCCGGGTCGGCGCCGATCACGATGTCGGCGTTGGGTTCCCGGCCCCACATCCCTGCCCAGTCCGCGATGGTGGCTCCCCGGGTGAGGGTTCCGGCCAGCTCGACGTCGACGGTGGCGGGCCGGGTGCGAGCGAGCGCGGGGTCCAGGGCGACCGCGGCGGCGAACGGGTCGTGCATGTGCGCGATGTACCCCTGGCCGTAGGCGTGATGGAACTCGAAGTAGAACCGCACGGCGTCGGTGACGAACCGGACGATCGCGTTGCCCGCCTTGGACACCGCACCGGGCGCGTCGGTGTCGCTGAGGATCTCCACGGGCAGGCTGTGCGCCCGTTCGGCCAGTCGCACCAGGTGATCGGGGCGCATCTCGATGGTCTCGGTGACGTCGAGCCCGCAGATCAGGGGCCGCCGATCGGCCGGCGCCACGGCGAAGGCGGCGAGGACCTCCTGCCACGCCTCGGGATCGACGTGCACGTTCCATTCGTTGGTGGGGGTCGTGTTGCCGGGATGCTGGAACGCGCCGCCCATCACCACCAGGCGCCGCAGCAGCCGGGGCAGTTCGGGCTCCAGCCGCAGGGCCAGCGCCAGATTGGTGAGCGGCCCGGTGCACAGCCCGATGATCTCGCCGGGATGCGCCCGTACGGTGTCGACCCACAGCCGCGCCGCCGACCGTGGTGACAGCGTCCTGGTCGGCGGCGGGAACCGCGCGTACCCGATGCCCTGCGGACCGTGGGTGTCCTCGGTCGTGCGCAGCGGGATCGCGAGCGGCTCGGCCGCCCCCAGGGCGACCTCGATGTCGGGAGCCCGGCACAGCTCCAGCAGGGCCAGGTTGTTCGCGGCGACCTGTGCCACCGGCACGTTCCCCGCGGTGGCGGCGATACCGGCGATCTCGGCGTCCGGGCTGGCGAGCAGGTACAGCAGGGCCAGCGCGTCGTCGATGCCGGTGTCGACATCCATCATGATCTTCTGCCGCACGAGTCGAGCCTAGCGAGCGACCCGATCCACGGGCCGCTCGCCTGTCCGGCCCGTTCAGTAGGCGGGCAGGTCGTAGCTGTCGGTCTTGGAGAAGAACGCCTTCACCATCACCGGCCGCAGCGGCCGCGACAGCATGACCCGCGCGGACGTGCGCGCGAGGGCAGCGCCGATCCGGCTGTGCGGCAACATCATCTTGATCCCGCCGCCGGGCATCTCCTTGGCCTCGGCCAGGAACGGCGTCACCTTCTCCTCGTACCGGGCCAGCGCGGCGGGGAGATCGTCCGGGGTGGCGGTGATTTCCCCGGCCAGGATGTAGGCGCCGACCAGAGCCATCGCGGTGCCCATGCCCGTCATGGGGGAGCCGCAGTAGCCCGCGTCCCCGGCCAGGGTCACTCGTCCGGCGGAGAGCGTCGGCATGTCGATGCGCGCGAGTTCGTCGAAGTAGAAGTCCGGGGTCGTGCGCATCGCCTCGAGCACGAGCGGAGCGTGCCAGCCGGCCTCGGCCAGCATGTCCCGGATCAGCTGCTGCTGCGCCGAAACATCGCGCCGCAGTGCCGGATTCGCGTCCACACGCAGCGTGATGATGGCCTTGGCGGTGCTCGGATCGCCGTCGGGCCGGATGCCGACGGCCACGCTGCGCATCGGATGCAGGGCGAACCAGCCCGGCCGCACGTCCGGCGGGGTCGGGATGGTGAAGAACGCCCCGTACCCGCCGAGGAACGTCGCGAACTGCTCCTCCGGCCCGAATGCCAGCCGCCGGGTGGCCGAGTGCACGCCGTCCGCGCCGACGACGAGGTCGAATCGTCCGGTGCCGCCGGCGGCGAAGGTGACCTCCACGCCGGTGTCGTCCTGGCGCAGGGCCTCGATCCGATCGCCGTAGCGATAGTCCAGTTCGCCGCCCACGCTCGTGACCTCGTCCAGCAACACCTGATTGAGGTCGCCGCGGGTGATCTCGATCTCGGCGACCGGTCCCTTGCCGTCGAACATCTCCATCGGCATGGTCGCGAACTCGCGGCCTTGAGCGTCGACGTAGGCCATGCCCAGCTCCTGCAGTTGGTACTTGCGAATGCCCGGCATCAGCCCCATCCGCTCGGCGACCTCGCGGCTGGGCCCGCGCAGATCCACGGCCTGCCCGCCGGGCCGCGGAGCGTCGGCACGCTCGATGACGGTGACCCGGACGCCGGCCCGGAGCAGTTGCAGCGCAACGGCATTGCCGGCGATGCCGCCGCCGGAGACGAGGACGTGGGGAGTCTGTGCGGAGGCAGTCACGGTGGGTTCCTGTTCTTTGGTTTGAATGTCTTAGACAAATGTCTAACACAGACTTAGCACGTATGTCTAGAACAAATGTCTAAGACGCTGGTAGGGTGGGCTCATGGGAAACCGGGAAGATCTGCTGGCAGGTGCTCGCAAGGCGATCCTCGAGCGGGGACTCGCCAAGGTCACCGCGCGGGACATCGCGGCGGCGGCCGGTGTCAGCCTGGCGGCCATCGGTTATCACTTCGGCTCCAAGGACCGGCTGGTGTCCGAGGCGATCACCGAGTCGATAGGCACCGACCTCGGCGACGGCATCGAGGCCGCGATCCGCGACGCAGGGGAGGGGCGTTCGCTCCGGGAAGCGATCGAACCGACGTGGAACGCCATGCTCGACGTCATCCAGAAGAACCACGAGCAGCTGTTGCTGAGCATGGAGAACGGGATCCGCGTCGCACGCTCGGAGGAACTCCAGGCGTATCTGTCCGAGGCGACCGAGGGCGCCTACGCGGACCTGGGTGCGGTATTGCGCGAGATGCATCCGGAGCTGTCGGCGAAGGAGGCGCGTGCGGTCGCCAAACTCTATTTCGTGCTGTTCCAGGGCTACGCCATGCTGGCGCTGCTCGCTCCCGGCGGTGACCTGCTGCACGGCGAGGACGTGGCACTCGCCGTGCGGGCATTGCGCGAAAAATGACATCGGCCGCACCTGCGTCGAGTGCGGGGCTGCACGCGGTGCGGACATGCACAGCGGGAACCGAAGCCGGTGTCCGTGCTGTGCGATCCCCGCCGAAATGGAATGCTCGTGCCGGAATCCCCGGCCGGAAGGCGCAAGGAGGCAACGTGGCGGTAGACGGCAGCGGCACCTGGTTGCGGGAGTTCCGGACGGAAGCGCGGCCGCGCGCGGTGCTGGTGTGTTTCCCGCCGGGCGGCGGTTCGGCGAGCGCGTTCCGTCCACTCGCGCAGCGGATGGACGGCGTCACGGTCGTCGCCGTGCAGTATCCGGGGCGGCAGGACCGGCTGGGGGAGCCGATGATCGCCGATATCGGCGCGATGGCCGATGCGGTGGCACGCGAGTTGACGGCGCTGGCCTTACCCGGCGAGCCGGCGTTGTTCGGGCACAGCATGGGTGCCACCGTCGCCTTCGAGACCGCGCGCCGGCTGGAGGCCGCGGGCCACGACCTGACCCGCTTGTTCGTCTCGGGTCGGATCGCGCCGTCGGCGCCTTACCCCGGCCGTCTGCACGACGCCCCCGACGCGGATCTGATCGCGGAGTTGGAGCGGCTCGCCAACGATCCCGCCTCGGTGGCCGTACTGCGCACCGAACCGGGTCTGGCCGACCTGGTGCTGCCCGCCGTTCGCAACGATTACCGGGCGGTCGAGACGTATGCGTTCGAACCCGGAGAGCCGTTGCGCTGCACCATCTCCGCGCTGCTGGGCGACGCAGATCCGACCGTCACCGTCGAGCAGGCCGGGCAGTGGCGCGCCCACACCACCGGCGAATTCGAGCTGGAGACCTTCTCCGGCCGGCACTTCTACCTCGATGAGAAGGTCGACGAGGTGGCCGATTTCGTGGCCGCCCGCCTGCCCTGACGAATCCTGCCGCGCCTATTGCGGTGACGGGGGAATCGGCGTGAGGTAGTCCCGCCGGCGCGACAACCACCACAACCCGGCCCACGACATCGCCACCACGATCACGACCAGCACGCGGACCAGGTCCAACGCGTCCTGCGGATACAGCACCCCGGTGATGTAGTGGTCGATGAACCCGCCCGGCGGCAGTTCCGCGTCACCGGCCCGGTGCCGCGCCCAGTTCTCCAGATGGGTGAGCGGACAGTCGACGCCGAAGATCACCGTGCTGAACCCCCAGCCGACGGCCGCGAGATGCGTCCATATCGTCCAGCGCCACCGCCACGTGAGGAACCCGCCCGTCACCAGGTAGACGACGAACAAATAGTGCACGCCCGCGGTGACGTCTGCCAGCAGCCGGTACATCACACATCCAGCTTAGAAGGGCCGGACCGGGTTGCCCAGAGATCTTCCGCCCGGCCGACTTCGGCTCCGCCCGGCGGCGTCCGCGGGTTATTTCAATACCTATATACCGATATGCGAATCTAGGCATGTATTACATGCTTCAGCGTGTCACCGACTGAAGAGGATGGGTGCGCCGCCAACAACCAGCATCGACGACGAAACCGGGACCCGATGTCGGAGGACTCGGGTCGTTGATGGGGGAGGGGCGCGGCAGCGGCGCGAGATACCCGCCGAGGGGAGTGTCTCGCCCTCGAGATGTCACATCGCTGACCAATAGGCCTGCGCGCCAAAGGTTTCGGCTGTTGGCTCCTGGAGCCGGCTGCCTCCGGGGCGCCTGGTCAGTTTGGAGATACTGCTATCGCCCTATGCGAAGTTATGCATGTAAATCCAATCAACCACGTCAGGAACCTTCACATCAACTCACGACAAAAGAAAGCAAAAGAGGCCAGGAGCCCTCAGCGGGATGGCTCGGTCGTGACCGGGAGCCTCACCAGTTCGACGGCTCGTAGTCCTTGAGGAAGCAGCCGTACAGGTCGACGCCTTCTTCGCCCTGGACGATGGGGTCGTAGACGCGCGCCGCGCCGTCGACCAGGTCGAGGGGCGCGTGGAAGCCTTCGTCGGCGAGGCGGAGTTTGGTGTAGTGCGGGCGTTCGTCGGTGATCCAGCCGGTGTCGACGGCGGTCATGAGGATGCGGTCGGACTCGAACATCTCGTCGGCGCTGGTGCGGGTGAGCATGTTGAGCGCGGCCTTGGCCATATTGGTGTGCGGGTGGCCGGGGCCCTTGTAGGCGCGGCTGAACACGCCTTCCATGGCGGAGACGTTGACGATGTACTTGCGGCGGGCGGGTGCGGCGGCCATGGCGGGACGTAGTCGTGAGACGAGTACGAACGGCGCGACCGAGTTGCACAGCTGCACCTCGAGCAGTTCGGTGGCGTCGACTTCGGCGACGGTCTGCACCCAGCTGTTGGTGTGCGCGAGGTCGGGCACCAGGCCGCCGGCGTCGATGGCGATACCGCGCGAAATGCGTTCGGGCGTGGCCGAACCCGCGACGAGCGCGAGGTCGGTGACGTCGGCGGCCGAGAGCGCGGGGGCCAGCGATGCGGTGAGCGCTGTGGGGTGGGCCTGCATGGTCTTGCCGAAACTGACCGTGTCGGGCAGCTCGCCCGCGGGGAGCGGACCGTTCTCGGCGTCGGCGAGCGCACTGTAGGCGCCGGGTGAGCGGCGGACGGTCTGGGCGGCGTTGTTGATGAGGATGTCCAGCGGTCCCTGTGCCGCGACGTCGTCGGCGAGCGCTACGACCTGGGCGGGATCGCGCAGATCGATGCCCACGACGCGGAGCCGGTGGATCCAGTCGGCGCTGTCGGGCTGGGCCTTGAAGCGGCGGATGGCGTCGTTGGGGAAGCGGGTGGTGATGGTGGTGTGGGCGCCGTCGCGCAGCAGTCGCAGTGCGATGTACATGCCGATCTTGGCGCGGCCGCCGGTGAGCAGCGCGCGTCGGCCGCTGAGGTCGGTGCGGGCGTCGCGCTTGGCGTGGCTGCGGGCGGCGCAGTCGGGGCAGAGCTGGTGGTAGAAGGTGTCGACGCGGGTGTATCGCTGTTTGCAGATGTAGCACGGTCGCGGGCGGACGAGGGTGCCCGCGGTAGCGCCGGTGCTGTTGGGGGACAACGGGATTCCGGCCGTCTCGTCATCGATGCGGTTCGGCGAGCCGGTGGCGGTGGCGGCGACCACGGCGCGGTCGGCGGCGGACTTGGCGTCGCGGGCGGCTACCCGGCGGCGCTGCTTCAGCTTCTTGAACATGTGCCCGACGGCGTGCTGCACGGCGATCGAGTCGGGGTGTTCTTTGTCGAGTTGCGCGGCCAGGTCGAGTACTCGGAGGCAGGCGGCGAGGTCCGCCGGGTCGATGGCGGGCTCCGGCGATGCGGTGCGGGTCGTCGGGTCGTTGTGGGCCATCGTGGTGCGGATCTGTCCTTCGTGCGCTGGTGGGCTGGCGACTCATTGTCGCACCGTGGGCCCGGGGCCGATCTCGGTGGCCGATGTTCGGCTATCGCGGCGAGTATTCGATCGGCGCGTTGTCGGCGCGGAGGTCGTCGATGAAGTTGGCGATCGCCTCGCCGACCAGCAGTGGTTCGGTGATGGGCAGCCAGTGGTCGGCGGGCAGCCGGTAGCACCACAGCCGGTCGGCGCCGCGGCGGACGTGGTCGGCGGCGGTGGGCAGGGCGAGGGCGTCGGCGCGGTCGACGATCAGCTGGACCGGTACGGCGGTGTGGGTTTCGCGGGGGTGGCGCAGGTGGTAGACGAGGTTGGCGTGCACGATGCGGGCGCCGGCGAGCAGATCGGTGATCCAGGTGGGGGCGAGCGGTGGTGTGCCGTGGCGGAGGCGGGCGCGCACGCGCGGCCAGCCGAGCAGGCGGCGGCCGAGGACGAGCCAGCCGAGGCCGGGGAGTTTCCACCAGGGGGTTTCGGGCAGTCGGGGGTGCCGTAGGGCGAGGGCGAGGCGGCCGAGGTCGGGTGCGCACAGTGCGGTCCCGGAGGCGATGCGGGTGTTGGCGCGGGGGTCGCCGAGTGCGGCCCACAGTTGGAAGGCGCCCCAGCCGTGGCCCGCGATGTGTGCCGGGCGGTCGGAGCTGACGGCGTCGAGTACGGCGTAGAGGTCGTCGGTCAGGTCGGTGAGCCGGTAGTCCTGGGTGCGAGGGGGTTTGGCGGAGCGGCCGTGGCCGCGCACGTCGTAGGTGACGACGTGGAAGCTGTCGGCCAGCATCCGGGCGACGTCGTCCCAGATCCGGTGGGTGTCGGTGATGCCGTGGACGAGGACGAGGGTGTCGGCCTTCGGGTTGCCGCGTTCGTAGACGGCGAGCTCGAGGCCGCGGTGGCGCACGGTGCGCCGGCGTGGCCGGAGTGGGTCGGTGTCGGGCAGGTGGGTCATTGTGTCTACCTCGCAGTGCCGGGCTGTCCCGCTGGATCGTACCGCCGGTACGTTCGACGCTACCGAGAGTACGGGGATATTGGGTTGGTAGACGGTGCGCGTCGTGTTTTCCCTGTATACGTTCACATTCGGTGCGGGCTGCTTCCGTACTGCTGGTACGTGTAATCTTCGCGGTGAGCCCACGCCCCAGGGAGTCGAGTCGATCGTGCCCCGTCCCAGCCGTAATACCCATTCGCCGCGAGTGACTCGCGATGAGATTGTCGATGCGGCGATTCGGGTGATCGATCGGACGGGTCCGCGGCCGAGTATGGACGGCATCGCGCGCGAGGCCGGGATCACCAAGCCGCGGTTGTACCGGCAGTTCGCGGACAAGGCGGATCTGTACACGGCGGTCGCGGAGCGCATGTCGCGTACGGCGTTCGCCGCGACGGGTGAGGATATGACGTTGCTGTTGCAGCCGCCGCGGCCGGCGTTGCGCCGGGTGTTCGGTGATTACGCGCGGGGGATTCTGGAGCATCCCAATGTGTTTCGGTTCCTGGCGCAGGCGCCGGTGCTGCCTGCGTCGGGTGGTGATCGGGACGGTTCGGTGTTGCAGTTCGATTTGGGGCGGGCCGCGGCGCAGCGGTTCACCAGGTTGGCGCGGGCGATCGCCGACGCGGTGCCGATCGAGGTGGGCGGGATCGATTATCTGTCTCGTGCGGTGATCGGTGTGGTGGTGGCGACGACGGATCTGTGGCTGGAGGGTCCGCCGGAGGAGGGGGCGGAGGAGTTCGTGGTGGAGGCCAGTGAGCTGGTGTGGGGGTTGATCGATGGGTTCCTGCGGCGGCAGGGGGTGGCCGCGGATCCGGAGACGCCGATCTTCACCACTCTGGCCGAGGTGAATCAGGCGCGCGAGGCGGGGTGACGGTCGCGCCGCGAGCGTTGTTGACATTCCGCCAATAGTCGTCCACGCTGGTGCTCGGAGGGCCGGTGGGTGCCGGCCGGGCACGAGACGAAGGGCAACAACGATGGTGCGCGCCCCATGGAGCGACGACGAGGTCGAGGCCGTACGCGACCTGGCGAAGGACTTCTTCGCCAAGGAGGTCGTTCCGCACGAGGAGAAGTTCGTCGCGCAGGGCCATCCCGACCGTGAGCTGTACAACCGGGCCGGTGAGCTGGGCCTGCTGTGCGCCTCGATTCCGGCCGAATACGGCGGCGGGGGCGGCACTTTCGCGCACGAGGCGGCCATCATCGAGGAGCAGACGTTTCAGGGTGACGGCGCGCTGGGCATGCCGGTGCACTCCACGATCATCGCGCCCTATCTGCATCAGTTCGGTTCCGAGGAGCTGAAGCGGCGGGTGCTGCCGCGGGCTGCCAGCGGGGAGATGGTGCTGTCGATCGGGATGACCGAGCCGGGCACCGGGTCGGATCTGCAGAACATCAAGACCCGGGCGGTGCGTGAGGGCGACGAGTACATCATCACGGGGTCGAAGATCTTCATTTCCAACGGCTGGCTGTGCGACGGCATCATCATCGCCGCCAAGACCGATCCGACGAAGGGCGCCGCCGGGGTGTCGCTGATCTTCGCGGAGGTGGGGGACGACACGCCGGGGTTCGAGCGGGGCCGGATTCTGTCGAAGATCGGCGGCAAGGGGCAGGACACCGCGGAGTTGTTCTTCGACGGGTTGCGGGTTCCGGCGTCGAATCTGCTCGGTGCGTCGGAGGGTCAGGGCTTCTATCAGATGATGCAGTTGCTGGCGCAGGAGCGGCTGGTGACCGCGATCATGGCGGTGGCGATGATGGAGAAGGCCGTCGATCTGACGGTCGAGTACACCAAGGGGCGCGAGGCGTTCGGCAAGCCGCTGTTCGCGATGCAGAACACGAAGTTCGAACTGGCCGAATGCAAGACGCTGGCGAAGGTGGGCCGGACGTTCCTGGACGATGCCATTGTCAAGCATCTGCGTGGTGAGCTGGACATCCCGACCGCGGCGATGGCGAAATACTGGCTCACCGACCAGTTGGGTATTGTGGTGGATCGCTGTCTGCAACTGTTCGGTGGCTACGGATACATGACGGAATACCCGATCTCCCAGCTGTACACGGGCGCCCGGGTGCTGCGCATCCTGGCCGGCTCCAACGAGGTGATGAAGGATCTCATTGCCCGCTCACTCTGAAACAACCGACAACATCGACGCACCCGAGCAGGATCTCATTGCCCGGCAGCGTCGATCTGAAACAACCGACAACATCGACGCCCCGGAGCAGGATCTCATTGCCCGGCAGCGTCGATCTGAAACGACCCGCGAAACAGGGGACGCCGCCGACCCGTTGGCGCGGCGGCGTCGGCTGGAGCCCGATGAACGGCGCGCGCAGATTCTGGAATGCGCGATCGAGATGTTCGGTGAGCGCCCGTACGCGGCCGTGTCGACCGCGGAGCTGGCGCAGCGCGCGGGTGTCGCGCGCGGGCTGATCAATCACTATTTCGGCAACAAGCGTGATCTGTATCTGGCGGTGGTGCGGCGGATGGTGACGCTGCCGCGCCCCGATCACATGGCGGTGCCCATGGGCGATACCCGCGAGCGGGTGGAGGCGAGCGTGGCGTGGCTGCTGGACACCATCGGTGAGCACGGCAGCACGTGGGTCAAGGTGACCGGTCACGAGGGCATCGGCGACGACCCGGATGTGGAGCGCATCCTGGACGCGGCCGACGATGCGGCGGCCGACCGGCTGTTGCAGATGGTCGGCCTGTCCGGCTCGAAGCGCGGCAGTGAACTGCGCGCCCTGGTCCGTGCCTACGGCGGTTTGGTGAAAGCGGCTGGGCGCGAATGGATCACGCGCGGCACGTTGTCGCGCGAGCAGGTTCACCATCTGCTGACGGACATGTTGCTGACCTTGGTGACCCAGTCCTTCCCGAAGATCGAGAACGAGGGCTAGGGGGCGCTGTCCCTCTATTCCTTGCGTGCCCGGCTGGGCTGGACGCGCGGGGGTTCGTTGGGCATCTTCGGGTAGACCGGCGGCCAGGGGGCGTCCATGAGGCCGGATTCGAGGTCGCGCGTGGACATTTCGAGCAGTGGCTCGATGGATTGCGGGGTGCGGTCGGCCCAGGGGTCGCCGAGTTCGGCGACGCGGGCGGGGACGGTGGCGAGGGTGAGTTCGTCGGGGACGACGGTGTCGAGTTCGTCCCAGGCGAGCGGGGTGGAGACCTGGCCGCCGACCTTGGGTCGCACGCACCAGGCACCGAAAACGGTGCGGTGCGGGGCGTTCTGGTTGTAGTCGATGAAGATTCGGCTGCCGCGGTTCTCTTTCCACCATTGCGCGGTGATGAGGTCGCCGTGGCGGCGTTCGAGTTCGCGGGCGAGGGCTACGGCGGCGGCGCGGACCTGGTAGCCGTCCCAGCGGGGTTCGAGCAGGACGTAGATGTGCAGGCCGCGGGAGCCGGAGGTCTTGAGGCGGGCGTCGATGCCGAGTTCGGCGCACAGGTCGCGGGTCAGGGCGGCGGTCTTGCGCAGGTCGTCGAAGGCGGTGCCGGGGGAGGGGTCGAGGTCGATGCGTAGTTCGTCGGTGACGCCGGTGGGTGGCAGTAGTTGCCCGGCTGCGTCGTGGACCTCGGGTGCGGTGCTGTGCTCGGCGGCGCGGGCGTGGGTGGGCCAGACGTGAAATCCCAAGCAGCCCAGGTTGACTGCCCAGAGGAGGTGGGCGAGGTCGGCGGCGACCAGCGCGTCGCTGGTGGTGCCGTTGGGGGTGGAGACGACGGTGGTCTGTAGCCAGTCGGGTACCGATTTCGGGACGCGTTTCTGGAACCATGATTTGCCGCCGGCGCCGTCGGGATAGCGTTCGAGCAGCACGGGCCGGTCGCGCACGGTGCGCAGGAACGGTTCGGCGACGGCCTGGTAGTAGCGGACGAGGTCGAGTTTGGTTTCGCCGCGCTTGGTGAAGTAGATCTTGTCGGGGTTGCTGATGGTGACGGTTTTGCCGTCGACCTCGAGGTCGATGCCGGCGCTCATTGCTTGGCCTCGGCGAAGATGTCGGCGAGTTCGGCGGGGGCGACCTCGTCGAGTTGGGCGTAGGTGCAGGATTCGGGGGTGCGGTCGTCGCGGAAGCGGACCAGGCGGCCGCCGTGGCGTAATCGGCCGGCCATGACGTGTTCGTAGCGGACTTCGGCGACCAGTTCGGGGCGCAGTGCTTCCCAGGAGAGGTCTTTGCCGCCGGTCCAGCGGCTGATGCCGCCGGGCATCTTGCCGTCGGCCTTGGCTTGGGCGGCGGCGTCGGCCCAGCTGCGCCACGGGTGGTGTTCGAGGGCGTTCTCGCGCAGCGGGGCGAGTTCGTCGACGAGTTCCTTGCGGCGTTTGGCGGTGAAGCTGCTGGCGACGCCGACGTGGTGCAGGCTGCCTTCGTCGTCGTAGAGGCCCAGCAGCAGTGATCCGACGCCTTGGCCGTCCTTGTGCCAGCGGAATCCGGCGATGACGCAGTCGGCGGTGCGTTCGTGTTTGACCTTGACCATGACGCGTTTGTCCTGCAGGTAGGGCAGGTCGGTGGCTTTGACCATGACGCCGTCGAAGCCGGCGCCTTCGAAGCGGGTGAACCAGTCCTGTGCGGTGTGCGGGTCGGAGGTCAGTGGGGTGAGGTGCAGTCGTTCGTAGGTGCCGGTGAGGAGGGTTTCGAGGATGCGGCGGCGTTCGGCGAACGGTTTGTCGGTGAGGTCGTCGTCGCCGAGGGCGAGCAGGTCGAAGGCGACGAAGCTGGCGGGGGTTTCCACGGCGAGTTTGTTGACTCGGGACGCGGCCGGGTGCAGGCGCTGCTGCAGGGTGTCGAAGTCCAGGCCCTTGTCGGTGACGACGACGACCTCGCCGTCGATGACGCAGCGGTCGGGCAGGGCTTTGCTCAGCAGTTCGACCAGTTCGGGGAAGTACCGGGTCAGGGGGCGGTCGTTGCGGGAGCCGAGTTCGATCTCGTCGCCGTCGCGGAACACGATGCAGCGGAATCCGTCCCATTTGGGTTCGTAGTAGAGGCCGGGGTCGTGCGGCAGGTCGGAGGCCGATTTGGCCAGCATCGGCTTGACGGGTGGCATGACGGGCAGGTCCACACGATCCTCCTCGGGGTCGGTCTCACCGATACCGACGGTGCGGGCGACGTGGATTCATCGCCCGCAACCGTTCAGCAAGATCGTATGCCCGAGTTGTCAGTTCTCCAGCCAGCCGTGCTGATCGGCGAAGGCCGTCAGCCGGTCGCGGATGGTGAGGATTTCCCCGGCCGTGAGGGCGGGGCTGGCGTCCAGCAACAGCTCGGTGATCAGCCGCCGGTGTTCGGCGGTGGTGAGCTGGCCGGAGGTGCGCTCCCGGTTGCGGTGGCGCGGTGCGGCGGGGGCCGCGGCCGCGGGCGCGCCGCCGACCGCGGTGAGGTTGACCGCTTTGGGTCCGCGGTCGCCCTCGGTCACCTCG
Source organism: Nocardia sp. N2S4-5 (assembly GCF_044628355.1). Classification (NCBI taxonomy): domain Bacteria; kingdom Bacillati; phylum Actinomycetota; class Actinomycetes; order Mycobacteriales; family Nocardiaceae; genus Nocardia; species Nocardia sp. N2S4-5. The sequence goes on from NZ_JBIUPM010000001.1 coordinate 988,299, forward strand.
AACTCGAACACCCGCCCCTGCCGCAGTTCGTCTTCGTCCAGTCCTATGTCGTTGACGTGCACGAACACGTCGGGGCCACCGTCTTCCGGGCGGATGAAGCCGAATCCCCGAGAACTATCGAAGGACACCAATTTCCCGATGGACACCTACACCCGCTCCTCGTCGCAGTCCCTGGTGCCGTCACTCTAACCGTCCTGTTGATTGTTGTCGGAGGAAAGAGCTTTTTGCAGGGAGTTGTACACGGTCAGGCCTTGGCCGACCATTCCGTTGACCAGTTCGCTGACGCCGTCGGGGCCGTTGAGGACCGTCAGGTTGGCTTGGGACAGGCCTTGAGCTGCTTGTTTGACGATTTCGGGGAGTTGCTCGATGAGCAGCTGGTCGAGGGCGATGCGGTTGTTGGAGGCGGCGGCCTCGGCCTGGATGCGGGTGCGGTCGGCTTCGGCCTCGGCGAGGATGCGGACGCGTTCGGCTTCGGCGCGTGCGGGTTTGACCACTTCGGCCTGTAGTTGTTCCTCGCGGAGTTCGGCTTGTTTGCGGGCTTGCTCGGCCTGGGCGGTGAGCACTTCCCGCAGTGCGACGGCTTGGGCGAGCGGGCCGGCCTGGGCGGCTTCGGCGTTGGCCTTGTCGATGTCGCGCTGGTATTGGGCGCGCAGCAGGGCTGTCTCGCGGGCGTATTCGGCCTGGCGGCGTTCGGATTCCTGCTGGGCCTGGGCGGCGAGCTGGGATGCCTGGGCCTGGGCGATGTTGGCGTCGCGCTGGACGGCGGCGTTGTGCGGCGCGGACAGTGCGGTGATGTAGCCGAGGTTGCCGTCGTCGATGGACTGGATCTGGAACGAGTCCACCCACAGTCCGATGTTGCTCATTTCGACCTTGGACGCCACCAGTACCTCGTCGGCGAGTTTCTGGCGTTCGCGGATGATCTCCTCGACGGTCATCGAGCCGACGATCGAGCGCAGGTGGCCGGAGAAGATGCGTCCGGTCAGGACGGACATCTCCCGTTCCTGTTCGGACAGGAATCGTTGTGCCGCATTGACGATCGAGACGGTGTCGTTGGCCACCTTGAAGGCGATCACGGCGCGCACGTCGAGCTGGATCGCCTGTTTGGTGACGCATCGTTCGGAGATCTCGGCCTCGAACATGGCCAGCGACAGGTAGCTGACCTTGCGAAAGAACGGCATGACCCAATTGCCGCGACCGATGACGACCCGGAACGGCGCATTGTCCGCGGCGCGCCCGCCGCTGACGAGCATGGCCTCGTCGGGATCGGGCACGTGGTACCCCAGCACTGTTGTCTCCCTTGCTATTTCGTTGTGTCCCCACCCGGTCCGAAGTCGAGCGGCACCCAGGGAACGACATCGACGATGCGGCCGGGGTTGACGGCGACGACGAGCACGGTGGTGCCCGCGTCGAGCGGTTCGGCGGCGCGCGCGATGTAGATTTCGGTTCCCCCTCGGATCGCGACCAGGACCTCCCCGAGCATGTCTGCGCCCCGGATCGGCGATGTGAGCGTACCGGTCAACCCCTGTACCGGGTCGGTCATCAGTGGGAACTCCTTGCCCGGCAACGGTGTACGACAGTGGTCGTCCAGCCTACCGGCGGCGGATATGGTCGGATGTCCGGTTTCGGTGTGGCCTCTGGTGCTTCGGGGCGGCACCTGGCAGGCTGAAGCGGTGACCCTACCTCCGGATACTCCCGGGCCGCAGTCGGGACCGGTTTCCGACAAGCTCGATGCCGCCGTGTTCAAGGTGGCCGGTGTGGTGGTGATCGGCGCGATCATGTCGATTCTCGACATCACCGTCGTCACCGTCGCCATTCCCAAGTTCCAGACCGAATTCGGCGCCAGTTACGCCATCGCCGCGTGGGCGATGACCGGTTACACGCTGGCGCTGGCCAGCGTCATCCCGGTGACGGGCTGGGCGGCCGACCGTTTCGGCACCAAACGCCTGTACATGCTGGCGCTGGTGTTCTTCGTCCTCGGCTCGGCGCTGTGCGCGACGGCGTGGAACATGCCCTCGCTCATCGCCTTCCGGGTGATCCAGGGCCTCGGCGGCGGCATGCTGATGCCGCTGGGCATCACGATCATGACCCACGCGGCCGGGCCACAGCGGGTGGGCCGGGTGATGGCGGTGATGGGCGTCCCGATGCTGCTGGGACCCATCGGCGGCCCGATCCTGGGCGGCTGGCTGATCGGGTTCCACTGGCAGTGGATCTTCCTGATCAACGTCCCGATCGGCGCGGTCGCGCTGGTGCTGGCGTACGTGGTGCTGCAGTCCGACCGGCCCGAGCCGTCGCAGTCGTTCGACTTCCTCGGCATGCTGCTGGCCTCGCCGGGCCTGGCGCTGTTCCTCTTCGGCGTGTCCTCCATTCCCGAGGAGCACACCGTGACCGCGACGAAGGTCCTGGTGCCGGCCGTGCTCGGGCTAGTGCTGCTGGTGTTGTTCGTGCTGCACGCGCTGCGCACCGAGCATCCGCTGATCGATCTGCACCTGTTCCGCAACCGCGATCTGACCTTCGCGGTGCTGACGATGCTGCTGTTCGCGGTGGCGTTCTTCGGATCCGGGCTGCTGCTGCCCAGCTATCTGCAGCAGGTGCGCGGCGAGTCCGCGCTGCATGCGGGATTGCTGCTCGCGCCGCAGGGCCTGGGCGCGATGCTGACGATGCCGATCGCGGGGCGGCTGGTGGACAAGATCGGTCCCGGCAAGATCGTGATGACCGGTCTCGCGGTGATCGCCGTCGGCATGACGTTCTTCACCCAGCTCGCCGCCGACACCTCGTACTGGATGATGGGCGCGGCGCTGTTCGTGACCGGTCTGGGCATGGGCTGCACGATGATGCCGACGATGACCGCCGCCATCCAGACCCTCACCCACCAGCAGGTGGCGCGCGGGTCGACGCTGATGAACATCGTGAACCAGACCGCCGCCTCGATCGGCACCGCCACGATGTCGGTGGTGCTGACCAACCTGCTCAACGACAAGCAGTTCGCCCAGGCCGCGATCGGCGCGAACTTCGACCCGTCCATCGCGGCGAAGCTGCCGCCGGGCGCGCTGGACGAGGGCCTGTCCCAGGCCGCGAGTTCCTTCGCCCACACCTTCATCGTGGCGGTCGTCCTCGTCGCCGCCACCCTGATCCCCGCGGCGTTCCTGTCCCGCAAGAAACCGGCCAACCCGGACGCGGTCACCGATGCCCCGGTGATGATGGGGCACTGAGTAACTCGCTGGCGCACTGAACAATTCACCACGACGCCGCGCGGACCCACGAGGGACCGCGCGGCGTCGCCGTCTTCCGGGCCGGGACGTTCACGCCACCGGGGCGGATTCGGGTTCCTGGTTGTGGCTGGGTTTGCGGGTGCGGAGCAGGATCAGGCCCAAAAGGGCTGCGGCGACGGCGAATCCGGCGCTGATCCAGGAGCCGTAGTGCATGGCGGTGGTGAATGCCGAGCGTGCGGGTTCGGTGAAGCCCAGTTGGAGGGCGGCGCCGATGTTGTCGCGGGCGGCGGCGGGGATCTCGGCGGGCATGTGGGAGGTGAACACGCCCGCGAGGACGCTGCCGAGTACCGCGATGCTCAGCGCCTGGCCGACCTGTTGCAGGGTGTCGTTCATGGCCGAGCCGACACCGGCGTGCTCGAGCGGGATGGCGCTCATGATCGAGGCGTAGGCCGAGGGGCCGGCCAGGCCGCCGCCCACACCCATCACCAGCATCGAGACCAGCACCCACAGGTAGCTGTCGGCGTTGGCGAGGACCGCGAAGGCCGCGCCCATCACCAGCAGGCCCGACACGATGAGCGTCTTGTTGCTCAGCGTCTTGCCCAGCGTGGCGCCCAGCCCGTTGCACACCGCGGCGGCGACCGCGTACGGCAGCAGCGCGAATCCGGCCTTCATCGGGGTGTAGTCGAGCACGAACTGCAGGTACTGGGTGAGCATGAGCAGCACCGCGCCCATGCCGAACACCATCAGCAGCAGTGTCAGGCAGGTGCCGGTGAAGTCGCGGTTGCGGAACACTGCCAGCGGCAGCATCGGATGTTCGGAGCGGTGTTCCCAGTAGGCGAATCCGGCCGCGGCCAGGACCGCCAGCGCGATCACCGGGATGTTCCATTCGCGTTCGATGATGACGTACACCGTCGCGGTGAGCGCCACGATCGACAGCCCCACCCCGACCAGGTCCACCGGCCGCTGTTCGCCGAAGGTCTCCGGCATGAGGACCACGGCGGCGGCGATCGCGAGGATCGCGACGGGGATGTTCAGCAGGAACACCGAACCCCACCAGAAATGCTGGAGCAGCAGCCCGCCCAGGGTCGGGCCGGCGACGATGCCGACCATCGAGACCGTCGACCATCCGGCCATCGCCTTGCGGCGCTCGTCCTCGGCGAAGGTGGTCATCAGGATCGACAGGGTCGAGGGCATCAGCAGCGATCCGCCGACGCCCATGGCGGCGCGGGAGGCGATCACCTGCCACGGTTCGGTCGACAGCACCGCCACCAGCGAGGCCACCCCGAACACGGCGAGTCCGGTGATCAGCATGCGGCGGCGCCCGAATCGGTCCGACAGCGCGCCCGCGGTCAGCAACAGGCCCGCGAACACGAGGATGTAGGCGTCGAGGATCCATTGGATATCGGCGGGGCCGGCCCCGAGTTCCCGGATCAGTGACGGTATGGCCAGGTTGAGGACGGTGCCGTCGATCATGAGCACCAGCAGGGACAGGCAGAGGACCGCCAGGATCCACCAGCGGCGCGGATCGCGGGCGACCTCGCCGGACGAATCTCGTACAGTGTTCGATTCCACTCGCACACCGTACGATAAACTCGAACACTGTGCCAGTGAATTAGGGTGAGGCGGTGGCCGAGAAGTTTTCCTCCGTGTGGACCCGCCCGCCGCGCCCGGCGCGGACGTCGGGCCTCGGGCGCGAGCAGATCGTGGCCGCGGCACTGGAACTGCTCGACGCCGAGGGGCTCGAGGCGCTGAGCATGCGCAAGCTCGGCGCCAAACTCCACGCCGGGGCGACCAGCCTGTACTGGCACGTCGCGAACAAGAACGACCTGCTGGAGCTGGTGCTCGACGAGTTCTGGGGCTACGTCGAGGTGCCCGACCCGGAGCGCAAGCCGTGGCGCGAGGTGATCACGACCTTCGTCTACAGCCTGCGCGTCACCATGCTCGAGCATCGCTGGGTGGCGGGGCTCATCGGGCAGATGCCCATGGTCGGGCCGAAGGCGTTCGAACTCAGCGACCGGCTGCGGCGGGCGTTCGTGCAGGCCGGATTCACCGGCCTGGACATCTACCTGGCGTCGGGCATGGTGATGAGTTTCGTCCTGGGACAGGTACTTCCGGAGATCAGCCTGAAACGAGTCTCCGATGGCCAGGAGTGGGACTACGACAATGCGATGACCACCCTGGAACGGGTCGCCCCCGACTACCCGGAGATGCTGCGCGACTACCGCGAATACATGCCCACCGACCCCGCCGCCGCCCGCATGGTCGCCTACGACTTCGGCCTGCTGTGCGTGCTCGACGGCCTCGAGGCCCGGCTGCGGGCCGCGCAATCGCAGGAACCCGCCCGCGAGACCCGCTGAGCACGGGTCATCCCACGGCGTCGGTGGTGTCGGGAATGCTCCAGCCGACGCTGGTCACCGACGGTTCCAGGCTCAGCCGGCTGACCGCCGCCTCCATCTGGCGGTCGTCGCGCTGATCGCCGGACAGTTCGGCGCACACCCGCACCCGCCCGCGCGCGGCGGTCGCACCCGGCTCGGCGAGGTTGCGGCTCGACACCGACACCAGCCGGAAGTCGGTGCGCGCCAACGCCTGTACCAGCAGCGCCCGCACGTGCGCCTCCGCGGCGTCGTCGGTGACCGCGGTGAACAGGTAGTCCGCGCGCTGCTCGCGGCCCGACTCGGGATGACGGTCCACTGCGCGACCGGCCCAGCGTAGGGCGGTGTTGACCGCGACCACCGCGATCGTGCCCGCCGCGGCGGTGCCGTACATGCCCGCGCCCGCGAGCGCGCCGATCGCCGCCGAGCACCACAGCGTGGCCGCGGTGTTCAGCCCGCGCACGCTCGCGCCCTCCCGCATGATCACTCCCGCGCCGAGGAAGCCGATGCCCGAAACGATCTGCGCGGCAACACGTGTCGGGTCGGCGGCGCCGCCGTGGAAGCCGTGTGCGGACAGCAGCACGAACAGCGTCGCCCCGGCCGAGACGAGTGCGTTGGTGCGCAGCCCGGCCATCCGCGCCCGGTACTGGCGCTCCAGCCCGATCGCCACGCCCAGGCCCACGCCGGTGGCCAGCCGCGCCAGCATATCGAAGGTCGTCATGAGTCAGCCCTCCCGCAGGCTCGTGGCGACCGGGACGCGCGGCGGGCTACCCGCGCAGGGGCGGGTGGGGGCGCGCAGCGGAGTGGTCGCCGAAAATCGTGTCGGCACAAGCGAATTGCGTACTGTCACCGTCGGACACGTCGACCACCTCCTTTCGCGCCGCGGAGTGGTCCGGCGTGGACGGCCGGACGGCGCACTCCTGGTCGGGCTTGTTCACCGTGCGTCGGACAGTAGACACCCGGCCGGCAGCGCCCGGCAACCCTGCTGTGAGCGGAATCGCACCACCGTCGTGCGGCCGCAGTCAGTCGCGGTAGAGGGCGCGGTACACGGTGATCACCTCGACCAGGTGATCCACCACCTGCTCGCGCGTCACCTTGAGCGAACCGTTCAGCCACGCCGAGAACATGCCCGCGTTGCCGGAGGCCATGGTGACCGCGGCCATGCGGCGGCGCACCGGATCCTCGATGTGGCCGAACAGGTGGTCCTGGATGAGCCGGGTGAACGTCGGCATCACCGCGATCGTGGTCTGCCCCAAGCCTGTACTCGAATACGGCTCCACCAGGAACAGCCGGGACTTACGCGGATCCTCGAGCACCTTGTCCACGAGCACACTCGCCAGCTCCCGGTCGCGTGCGGGACTGTCCGCGGCGGCGAAGGCGGTCATCGGCGCCAGGAACTCCTCGGCGACCTGACGGTAGAGCGTGTCCAGCAGATCGTCACGGCTGGCGAAACTCTCGTAGAAATAGCGGTCGGTGAGCGTGGCCGTCCGGCACACCGCGCGCATCGTCACCGCGCCGGCGCCCGCCTCGCCGATCAGGTCGAGCGCGGCCTCCAGCAGCGCGGTGCGGCGCGCCTCGCGGCGTTCGGTGAGCGTCGTGCCGCCCCAGATCCGAGGTTCGGCGCCGGCGGAGTCCTGACCAGTGTGCACGCGCCCACCCTAACGGCCCTCAGCCCAGCAGCTCATCGACATAGCACCAGCGCCACTTCTCACCCGGCTCCACGCTGCGCATCACCGGATGCCCGGTGGCGCGGAAGTGGCCACTGGCATGATTGCCCGGCGAGGAATCACAGCAGGCGATGTGCCCGCAAGACAGGCACATTCGCAGATGCACCCAGGTCAAACCCTCGGCGACGCATTCGGCGCAGGCGTCGGGCGTATCGGGCCGGGCGGTGTGCGGGGCCTCGCGCAGATGCTCGCAGTCACCGCCGCCCGCGGCCCGCAGCGGCCCGCTCGGCTCGTCGTCGACCTCGGCGACCCGGTCGATCGTCGACTCCTCCATGTCGAGTGCGCCCAGCACGTGCGCGAGGACCTCGTGGTCGACGGTGCCCGCGTCGCGCACCTCCAGCACGGTGGCGCGCTCGGCGGCCAGCATCGCCAGCCGCAGCCTGCGGTATTCGCCGCTGGGGGTGACCCGCACCGACTCCGCGCGCCCGAGCTGCTCCCAGGCGGCGAACGCGCGGCGCGACACCCGATCCCGCAGCGCCGTCACCACCTCCGGCGGGGTCTCCGGCGCGATCTCCGATTCCAGCGCCGCCAGCCCGGCCGTGGTCGCCTGCTGCAGCAGGTTGGCCTCCTGCAGCGCGTCCTCGGCGCGGCTGGGCCCGCGCAGCCGCAGCAGCCGCACCAGCATCGGCAGCGAAATGCCTTGCAGCAGTAGTGTTCCGCCCACCACGACCAGCGCGATCAGTTTCAGTGTGGCCAGTTCGGGGGTGTCGTCGGGCAGCAGCAGCGCCGCGGCCAGGGTCACCACGCCGCGCATGCCCGACCACGACACCACCGCCGGGCCGGTCCACGCCGGGCGCGGTTTGCCGCGCGGCCGCGATTCCACGAACCACGCGAAATAGGTGGCGGGGAACACCCACAGCGGGCGCACCACGACCACCGTCAGCAGCACCGCGGCGCAGGTTCCCACGATCGTGGGGCGATCGAGCCCGCTGTTCCAGGCGTCCTCGACGATATGGCGCACCTGCAGGCCGATCAGCAGGAACACCGCGCTCTCCAGCAGGAACTGGATGGTGCGCCAGTTGGTGCGCTCGGCGATGCGCGAGGCCGCGGTCTGCCACACCGGCGCGCCTTGGCCCAGGATCAGCCCGCACACCACCACCGACATCACCCCCGAGGCGTGCGCGGCCTCGGCGGGCAGATACGCCGCGAACGGCGCCAGCAGCGACAGGCTCGTGTCGAGCACCGGATCGGTGATGCGGCGGCGCAGCAGCGCCAGTATCGCCGCCGCGACCACCCCGATCAGCGCGCCGCCACCGGCGGCGTAGAAGAAGTCGCCGCCGGCCTGCCACACGCTGAAACTTCCCGCCATCGCCGCGATCGCGGTGCGCAGCGACACCAGCGCGGTCGCGTCGTTGAACAGCGACTCGCCCTCGAGCAGTGTCACGATACGCCGCGGCATGCCCACCCGCCGCGCCACCGCGATCGCGGCCACCGCGTCCGGCGGGGCGACCACCGCGCCGATCGCCACCGCCGCCGCGAACGGCACCCCCAGCAGCCACCACACCACCGCCGCCACCGCGAACGTCGTCGCCAGCACCAAGCCCACCGACAGCAGCGCGATCGACAGCTTCTTGGGCCGGAACTCGATCAGCGAGGTATTGATCGCCGCGGTGTACAGCAGCGGCGGCAGCAACCCCAGCAGCACCAGCTCCGAGTTGATGTCGACCTGGGGAATGAACGGCAGATACGAGGCGACCACGCCCGCGACGGTCAGCAGCAGCGGCTCGGCCATGCCCAGCCGGCGCGCCAGCGCCGCCAGCGCGACCGCCACGGCGACGAGGATCACCAGCCCGACAGCGATATGCACCCCGCCCATCCTGCCAGCACCCGCCGCGACCAGCGCGATCGGTAAGGACCTCCTCCTGCGAGCCCTCGGCCGCCGCGGAGACTCATCGCGGCGCGGACTCCAGGGGCAGGCCCGCGTCTCGCCAGGCGACGATGCCGCCGTCGAGGGTCGACGCGTCGAATCCGGCGCGGCGGGCCAGGGCGGCGAACCGCCGCGACACCTCGCCGACGGGGCACACGAATACCACCGGACGTGACCGTGAGAACGGTATGCCGTGGGTCAGCATGTCGTCGAGCTGGTCGTCTCGGATGTTCGACGCGCCGGGCACGTGCCCGATCCGGTAGGCCATCGCGCCGCGGGTGTCGACGATCGTCGGGTGTGCGGTGGCGTCGAGTTCGGCCAGTGCCGCCGGGGACAGCGCCGGCACCGCGGCCAGTTCCGCGGCAGTGGGCGGCTCGGTGCGGGAACCGCTGCGCCCGAACAACTCCGGGCGTCGCTTCTTGATGTAGGACAGGTACGGTTCGAGCCGGTCGCAGACGATGATGACCGCCACGACCGGGGTGTCGGCGGCCGAATGGTCCAGTGCGCCCAGGAAATCCAGCGCCGCCGCGTAGGTGGCGCCGCTGGTCGGCCCGGCCAGTACGCCGTAGCCGGTGGCCAGTTCCACGGTGGCGTCGATGGCGCGCCCGGAGTCCACGGTCAGGATGTGGTCGTAGAAGTCGGGCCGGAACAGCCCCACCTCCCACATCTCGGTCTCCGACCGGATACCGGGGATGAAGTCCGACCGTTCCGACACCACCGCCAGCGCCCGCAGTTCCGGATTGTGCTTGCGCAGATAGGACGCCGCGCCGCGGGTGGAGCCGGTGGTGCCCAGACCGCCGGCGAGGTAGTCGACGCGGTGCACGCCGTCGTGGGCGAGGTCCTCGTGGATCTCGCGGCCGGTGCCGTGATAGTGCGCCTCGATGTTCTTCTCGTTGGTGTACTGCGACGGATGATGGTAGGCGCCAGGGTTTTTCGCCATCGTCGACTCGATCACCGAGTACACGTCGTTGGGGGTGGTGGGATCTGGGCACTCCGACAACCCGGGCAGCTCCTCGATCTCGGTGCCGAACAGCTGCAGCAGTTCCCGCACCTCCGACACCTTGATGCGGTTGGTGACCGCGCGCAACCCGACCCCGTGCAGGGCGCCCAGGATGCGCAGCGCCTTGGCGGTGTTGCCGCTGGACGCCTCGATCAGCGTCTGCCCGCGGGCGGTGATGTCGTCGAGTTCGTCGCGGATCATGCCCCACGCCACCCGGTCCTTGACCGACCCGAATGGGTTGCAGGACTCCAGTTTCGCGTACAGCTGCACGTTTTCGAGCCCGTGCACGGCCGGATCCAGCCGCAGCAGCGGTGTGTTGCCGATCAGGTCGGTGATGTGGTCGTAGCGCATCACACCGTCCCGGAGGCGGCGAGGGCGGGCTCGTAGTCGGCGTCGGGGCAGATCCGGAACTCCCCGGATCGGTGCGCCACCGCCAGTTTCGGCGGCAGCGGATGCATCGAGGCGGCCGCGGCGGACAGGTCGGAATGGTAGGCGGCGGTATTGGGGAACACCACCAGATCCCCGGGGCGCGGCCGCGCGTCCAGCCACACCTTGTGATTGGTGATCAGATCGCGTTCCAGGCACAGCCGCCCGGCGAAGAACACTCCCACCGGGCCGGGCTCTGCCACGGGGCCGCTGTCGCCCGCGGCGGGCAGCACGATCGGATCCACCATCACCTCCTGGTCGGCCGGGGTGACGGTGTCGCGGCTGAGGTCGAGATTGACCAGCACGCTGCCGTCGGCGGCCTGTTTGACGAATTCCACTCGGGCCAGGGTGATTCCGGCGTGATCGACCAGCGCCTTGCCCGGCTCCAGCCACAGCTCCAGCAGGTTCTCCGCGGCCAGCTGCGCGACGGTGCGCCCGCCGTGCGCGTCGAGCGGTGCGGTGAGCAGATCGTCGAGCATGCGGGCGGCGGGCACGGTGTTGGCGTACTTGTGGAACACGGGTGTGCCGTGCACGCCGGCGCCGTCGACATGGAAGCCGAAGGTGTTGCCGCCCCATGTCATCGGCTCGCCGCGGCCCAGCAGCGCCTCCCGCAGCGCGGCGACATAGCCGTCGAAACGGTCCGCGTCGGCGGTGAACACCTGCCGGAAGCCGCCGCCGATATCGAGCACCGCGGGCGCCAGTCCATGGGAATAGGCGCGCTCGACCAGGCCCAGGCACGCCTCCACCGCACGCACCCGTTCGGCGGGTTCGCCGGAATCGATATGGAAGGCGAACCCGCGCAACGTGATCCGGTCACGCTGCGCCGCCGCCAGCCCCAACGCCTCCTCGGCCTCGCCCAGCGCGATCCCGAACCGGCTCACCGCGCTCGCCGCGAACCCCGAAACACGCAGCAGGACAGGGACAGCCGCGCGCTCCCCGGCCAGCTCGGCGATTCGCCGCAGTTCCCACAGATTGTCCACATTCACCGTCACCCCGGTATCGACCAGACCCCGCAGCAACGTCTCACCCTTCGGCCCGGTCACCTCGATGCGCTCGGGCCCGAACCCGGCCTCGGTCGCCGCCGCCAGTTCCTGGGCGGAGGCGACATCGACGGCGATCCCGGCCTGTTCGGCGGTGCGCAGGAACGCCCGCGACCGATTCACCTTGTGCGCGTAGCAGATCCGGTGCCGCGGCGACCGCCGTTCCAGCACCGCGCGCAGCCGGGCCAGGTTCTCCGCGTACACCTGCGGGAACACCAGGTGAGCGGGGGAGCCGAAGCGGGCCAGCGCGTCCGCGGCCGCGCCCGGGGTGTCGAGGAACGCGCGCACCAGCGGATGGATCTTGGCCGGTAGCGCGGGTAGCGCGGCGGTCATACCGCGCTTTCCGCGCCGCGTGACACGATGGGCTCGGCCGCGGGCCGGGTCCGCACCGGGTTGTAGCCGCCGTCGCGCAGGGCCTCGAACGCGCGGTGGCGGTTGCGCGGGCTGCGGAATTCCGCCACCACGCGCTTGCTGATCAGATCGACCTCGTGCACCCGGATCCGCATCGACTCCAGCACGCCGGTGATGGTGCGCACGCAATGCTTGCAGTTCATGTCCGGCACATAGAAGATCTGGTCCTCGGCGGCGAGATCGCCGGCGCCGGGCTCGGATTCGCCCGGCGTCTCGGTCACCGTGATCGTGGTGACGGTGTCGCAGAACAGGTCCACGAACCGGTCCACCACCGTCGGCAGCACACTGGAGTGTTCGCCGTCGACCCGATGCGGCATCGCCGCCAGGCACGACGGGCGGGTGCCCGGCGCCAGCAGCGCGTACTGGCGCGAGATCAGATCCAGTTCGTCGTGGTACTTCTCGATCGCCGCGGTCACCGACAATCCTTCCGGGCCGGTGGCGCGGCGCATCACGGTGTGTGCGTCGGTGATGGTGGCGTCCTTCATCGCGCGCAGGGTGGCGACGGTGTCGGCGGTGTAGCGCACGGTGCCGTCGGGCTGGGTGGCGAGGGTCGCCGGGATCATGCCGCGCCGGTAGGTGGAGGCCTGCAACTCCCAGAACCAGCGGGTGGCCACGGCCGCGAAGATGCCCGAATCGCGGATGCCGCAAGCGAATTCGGCCGGTGTGCGGTACGGGGTCCAGCGGGCCAGCAGCGCGTGCTGGGCCAGTACGCGCCCGCACGCCTCGATCCCGACCCGGAAGATGTCGATCGGGTCGTGATCGGTGGTGGTGCCCGCCAGCACAGCGCGATCGCGCGGGCCGAGGGCGGTGATCCGGCCGGCCAGGGCCGCGTCGCCGGCCAGGGCGTGCCACAGCCGCAGCACCGTTTCCCGCATCGCGATCGGCACGATCGGGCCCAGGCCGCCGGCATGGAAGTGCCCGGTGTTGGGGATGCCGTCGGAGTCGGTCCACTCGATCCGGTGGGTGGCGCTGGTGACCTGGTCGGCGCGGCAGGGCCGCATGAACCGTTCCAGATACAGCCGTTGTGACAGCGTCAGATGGCCGCCGGGTTCGGGACGCATTGCCGCGGTGCGGTATTCGATCTCGAGCGGTCCGGGATCGGGCGGGTCGGCGAACAGGCCGGGGCGGGCCAGCCCGGCGAGGACGCGGGAGGCCGCGCGCCGGTCGTAGCGGGGGTGCGCCGGATCGGTTGTCATCGGACCTCCGTGGCAATGGTGGTGACACACCGCACGAATCGGTCGATCTCCGCGGCGGTGTTGTACAGGTGGGTGCTCACCCGTACCGAATCGTCGTCGGCGACAGCGGCGCTGCCCGACGGGACGCAGTGCGCGCCGGTGCGGACGAGGAATCCGGACTCGGCGAGCACGAAACCCAGATCGGTGGCGCCGATGCCGTCGAGAGTGAACGACACGATGCCGTACCCGGTCTCGCACGGCGCGTACGCCGGGCCGGGCAGGAACTCCAGCCCCGGCACCGCGCGCAGGCCTTCGATCAGATGCCCGGTCAACGCCCGGTTGTGCGCGGCGATCGTGTCCAGCCCGACCGTGTCCAGGAACTCCAGCGCCGCGCCGAGGGCGAGCAGTCCGGGCAGATTGGGTGTGCCGCCTTCCAGCCGGTCGGGCATGGGGCCCGCCGCCAGCCCCGAATCCGTCGCCGCCACACCGGAATTGCCGCCGGGCAGGAACGCGGTGAGCTGATCGTGCACGCGGCCGCGGCAATACAGCACGCCGGTGCCGGGCGCGCCGAACATCTTGTGCGCCGACAACACCGCGAAATCCGCGCCGAGTTCCTCGACGTCGACCGGTATGTGCCCGGCGCTCTGGCTGCAGTCGAAACACAGCAGCACCCGCGGATCGAGGCGGCCGCGCAACTCCTCGAGCGTGGTGCGGGCGCCGAACACGTGATGCAGGTGCGAGATCGTGATCAGGCGGGTACGCGGCCCGAGTTTGGCGGCGATGTCGTCGATGTCGGCCTCGCCGAGCGCGGTCACCCGGTAGGGGACCAGCCGGATGTGGCGACCGAACCGGCGCAGCGTTGCCTGCAGGTGCTGCCAGGGATACACGTTGGAGGCGTGATCGCGTGGGCTGTACAGGATTTCGTCGCCGTCGTCGAGGGTGGCCAGGCCCCACGCCAGCGCGACGGCGTTGAGGCCCGCGGTGGCGCCCGCGGTGAACACGACCTCTTCCGGTGCGGCGCCGAGGAATTCGGCGGTGCGGGCGCGGACCCCGGCGACGGCGCGGGTGAGGGTGGTCGCCCACGGGTAGCTGCCGCGCCCGGCGTTGGCGGTGCGGGAACTGTGGTAGCGGTGCACGGCCTCGATCACCGGGCGCGGCTTCTGCGTGGTGGACGCGCTGTCGAGATACACCTCGGCGGACTCGGCCAGCGCGGGGAACAACTCGCGCAGCGCCGCCGCGGGAACGGTCGGTGGCGGTCCGTCGGGGACAGTCCATGACGCAGATGACCGCAACGCGACGCTCCCTTCGGGTCGTGACGCTCCGACCTCACCAACGATCCGACCCCTCAACGATACGCATATTTCGCGACCTGTTCGAAGGTTCTCCCGGACAACGAGTTTCGGCCGCCGCCGCGGCGCGCACGGCGCACGGCGCCCCGGTGCGGGCCCGGACGGTACGGTGGACACCATGGCGCTGACTCCGCGAGACCGCGAGAAGTTCCTGTCCGAACCGCATGTCGGGGCGCTGGCGATCGCCGCCGGACCCGACCGCGGACCACTCACCGTACCGATCTGGTACGACTACGTTCCCGGCGGCGAGCTGTGGTTGCTGACCGGTCCGGAATCGAAGAAGATGACGCTGCTGCGGGCCGCGGGGCGGTTCAGCCTCATGGTCGAACGCGTCGAACCGACCGTCAGGTACGTGACGGCGGAGGGTCCCGTCACGCGGATCGTCCCGGCCACCGACGCACTGCACGAGGCGATGGTGCGACGCTACCTGCCCGAGGACAAGGTCGCCGGATACCTGAAGTTCGCCGAAAGCCTCGGCGAGCAGTCGGCGGTGTACATGCGGCCCGAGCACTGGCTCTCGGCGGATCTGGGTGACCTGAACGAATTCTGAACCCGGGCACGCACTCCGGACGGCCGCTCAGTTGCCCGCCGGATCGGGCCCGCCGGGATTGCAGCGGGCCTGCACGGTGCCCTGATAGCCCGGCGCCGGTCGCCACGGCTCCAGATTCCAGCTCGGCTTGTCCGGTGCGACGAGGCGCGCCCACTCCCAGTGGCACTTGAACTGGTCGTACATGCCGGGACTGTCGGCGTCGGGCGCCGCGGTGACCACCTCGCCCCAGGCCCGGTCCAGGGCGGCGGGGAAGGTGTCGGCGCGCCCGGCCGGACTGGGATAGACGCGCAGGCGGCGGCCGTCGGGGTCGTCGCCCCACTCGCTGCGGTCGATCAGCGCGCTGTCGGCGTACTCGTCGACGGTGGGCATCGCCGCGAATGTCGACCCGGTGCCCGTCGCGGTCGGCGTGGCGGTCCGCGCCGGCGGGGTGATCGTCGTGGTGACGCTGGGCTCCGCGGCGACCGGCGCGGGATCCTCGGCGCCGCACCCGGCCGCCGCCGGCGCCGCCGCCAGCAGCACCGCCCCGACCACCCGCCTGACGCTGTGGCGCACCGCGAACTCCTGCCTGCTCGTGCCTTCTCGCGCCGCTACCGTACCCGGTCGGGCCGCGGGCGCGGCAATTCGCTTGCTGCCGAGCCGGTTGCGAGACCGGCCGGGCCGATTCGGATGAGCCGGAACACGGGCCGGGCAACGTAAAGTAGGACGGGTGGCCGCACAGCTGACCAAGGGACAAGTCGACCGCCTCGCCGTCGACGACATCGTGGTATCGGTTCGGCACAGCGAGCCGATCGACCTCTCCGCACTGCTGCTCGACACCGGCGGCCGCGTGCGCTCGGCCGAAGACCTGGTCTTCTACAACCATCCCGCGGGCCCCGGCGTGCGGTTGGCGCCCGAGCACGCAACGCTGTCGATCGCGCTGCGGCAACTGCCGCCCGACATCCAGCACGTACGGGTGTCGCTGTCGCTCGAGGACACCGCGGCCCAGTTCGCCGGTTTCGCGCCGCCGCAGGTCCTCATCGAGGACGCCGCCGGAAACCTGGTGTACGAGTACGTGATCGACGATGTGAGCCAGGAATCGGCGGTCATCGCCTTCGACCTGGACCGCGCCGGCGCCGAGTGGCAGGTGCGCACGCTCGGGCACGGTTATCCCGCCGGATTCGCCGCCCTGGTCACCGCGCACGGCGTCCCCGTGGGCGGTCCCGCCGCCGAGGTCTACCGCGGTCCCGCGGTGCTCGACCCCGGGCAGGAAGTCGCGCTGAGCGAGATCCGCAAAGGCGATCTGTCGCTGGTGAAGATGGCCGTCGGCTGGGACCCGGTGAAGGTGCACGGCCCGCGCGGACTGCGCGATCTCGAGATCGACCTGGACGCCTCGGCGCTGTTGTTCGTCGGCCACGACCTCGTGGATGTCGCCTTCTACCAGCAACTCGCGTCCCGCGACGGGGCGGTGCGGCACTCCGGGGACAACCTGACCGGTGAGGGCAAGGGCGACGACGAGGTGATCACCGTCGACCTGGGCCGGTTGCCGACACAGGTGACGGCGATGGTCTTCGTCGTCACCTCCTACGCCGGGCACACCTTCGAACGCATCCGCAACGGCTACTGGCGCATGGTCGACGGCTCCACCAACGCCGAACTCGTGCGCGGCAACCTGCGCGGCGGCGGCCCGCACACCGCCATGGTGGTGGCGAAGGTGTATCGCGAGAACGCCAACTGGCGGCTGGCCTCGATCGGCGCGCCCATCGAGGCCGGGCATCCGGTCGAGGCGGTGCCACTGGTGGCGCCGTATCTGTAACCGCCCGTTCCGAAAACACGAGAGCGTGGGGACGACATGACAGCACCGGCCGTGAAATGCCTTGTCTGGGAACTGGACAACACGCTGTGGGACGGCGTGGTGTGCGATTCGACGAGCGGGCCGCTGCGGCCCGACGCCGTGCGCGCGCTACGCACCCTGGCCCGCCGCGGGGTCGTGCACGCCGTCGCCAGCCGCGGCGAATGGGACTGGACCAGCGACAAATTGCACCGGCACGGGCTGCACGCCGCCTTCGCCGCCGTCGAGGTCGGCTGGGGACGTAAATCCGCGGCCATCGCCCGCATCGCCGACCGGCTGCGCATCGACCTGACCGCCGTCGGCTACCTCGACGCCGAACCGCTGGAACGCAGCGAGGTCGGCCACGCGCTCCCGCAGGTCCGCTGCTACGCCGCCCGCCACGTCGACGTCCTCACCGCCCTCCAAGAATTCCGCGCACCGGTGTCCACCGCCCCGCCCCCGACCTCGCCCATGGGCTTCGCCCACATCCCCGACCAGTGAACATCGGCGCAGGCCCGCGCTCGACCGGTGCCGGGTCGTAAAATCTTGTGCCGGAATGGCATCGGGTGCATGGATGCATTCGATGCAACATTGCATGCCATGCCGTCGCAGGCGTCTTTTCGGGTGCGCGGTGCCGCCTGATGCCGGTGGGCGCGGGCTCCACCGGCGATCGCCCGGCGGGGCGCGGAAAGCTCAGGCGGTGTCGCGGCGGATCTCGACGATCGGCAGCACCAGCGCCGCGGGCGCGCCGGCGGGCACGACCGGCCGCTGCGGGGCCACCGGGGAGATCCGCTCGTACGGCGCCTGCTGGGGCGGGCGGGTGTCCTGCTCGCCCTTGTTCGGCCACAGCGCCGCCGCCCGCTCGGCCTGCGCGGTGATGGTCAGCGACGGATTCACGCCCAGATTGGCCGACACCGCCGCCCCGTCCACCACGCTCAGCGTCGGATAGCCGTACACCCGGTGGTACGGGTCGATCACCCCGTGCTCGGCGTCCGCGCCGATCACCGCGCCGCCCAGGAAATGCGCCGTCAGCGGGATATTGAAGATCTCGCCCCAGGTGCCGCCCGCGATACCGCCGATCTTCTCCGCCACCCGGCGCGTCGCCTCGTTCCCCGCCGGGATCCACGTCGGATTCGGTTCGCCGTGGCCCTGTTTCGAGGTGAGTTTCCGCCCGAACAGGCCGCGTTTGGTGTAGGTGGTGATCGAGTTGTCCAGGTGCTGCATAACCAGCGAGATGACGGTGCGCTCGCTCCAGTTCTTCACCCGCAGCATCGACAGCAACTGCAGTGGATGGCGCAGCACCTCCCACAGGAACCGCAGCCAGCGCGGCACGCGCCCGCCGCCGTCGACCATCAGCGTCTGCAGCAGGCCCATCGAGTTGGAGCCCTTGCCGTAGCGCACCGGTTCGATGTGGGTGTCGGGAGTGGGATGGATCGAGGAGGTGATGGCCACGCCGCGGGTGAAGTCGCGATCCGGATCCACCGTGCGGGTCGCCGCCCCCACGATCGACTCGGAATTGGTGCGGGTCAATTCGCCCAGCCGCGGCGACAGGCCCGGCAGGACGCCCTTGTCACGCATCGCGAACAGCAACTGCTGGGTACCGCGAGTACCCGCGGCCAGCACCACGTGCCCGGCGGTGTACGACTGCGGCGACTTGCGCAGCCACGCGCCCGTGCGCTGGGTGTCGACCTGCCACGTCCCGCCTTCCAGCGGCCGCACTGCCGTCACCGTGGTCAGCGGGATCACCTGCGCGCCAGCTTGTTCCGCGAGATACAGATAGTTCTTGACGAGCGTGTTCTTGGCGCCGTGGCGGCAGCCGGTCATGCACTCGCCGCACTCGAGGCAGCCCGTGCGGTCCGGTCCGACGCCACCGAAATACGGGTCGGACACCCGCTTGCCGGGCTCGCCGAAGAACACCCCCACCGGTGTCTGCACGAACGTGTCGCCCACGCCCATGTCCTCGGCGACCTGCTGGAACACCTCGTCGGCGGGCGTGATGTGCGGATTGCGCACCACGCCGAGCATTTTCGTGGCCTGCTCGTAGTAGGGCGTCAGCTCCGAGCGCCAGTCGGTGATCTCGCGCCACTGCGCGTCGTGGAAGAACGGGTCCGGCGGCACGTAGAGCGTGTTCGCGTAGTTGAGGGAGCCGCCGCCGACGCCCGCGCCGCCCAGGATCAGCACATCGCGCAGCAGATGGATGCGCTGGATGCCGTAGCAGCCCAGCTTGGGCGCCCACAGGAACTTGCGCAGATCCCAGCTGGTGTCGGGCAGTTCGTCGTCGGCGAAGCGCCGCCCCGCCTCGAGCACGCCGACCCGGTAGCCCTTCTCCACCAGCCGCAGCGCGGTGACGCTGCCGCCGAAACCGGAGCCCACGATGAGCACGTCGAAATCGGTATCGGGCTGGGCCATGTCGCCGCTCCTTGCTCGGTGTCGCCTGTGACGCTGCTTACGTTACTACCGAGTACAGTACCTGTGTCGCCCGGTATCCCATAACCACTCGGTAGTGCTCACCAGCGCAATCGCATTCGAGGTGCCGGAAGCGGTGATCGCATGTGGATGCGGTGCTCTCGATATGGCATGGTGAAACCATGGCCACGACACCGAGGGCGCGTGCGCGCGCCCGCACCATGGCAGACATCGTGCGCATCGGGCGCGAGCACCTGGCCCAGCACGGCGCGGCGGCGCTGTCGCTGCGGGCGGTGGCCCGCGATCTCGGCGTCGTCTCCTCGGCGGTGTACCGGTACGTCAGCAGCCGCGACGAACTGCTCACCATGCTCGTCGTCGACGGCTACACCGAACTCGCCGACGCCGTCGACGCCGCGCTGGCGCAGGCCCCGGCCGACCCCGCCGAGCGGCTGCGCGTCATCGGGCGCGCGGTCCGCGCCTGGGCGCTGGCCGAACCGGCGGGCTACGGACTGCTGTTCGGCACGCCGGTGCCGGGCTACCACGCCCCGGCCGAACAGACCGTCGCGCCGGGCACGCGGGTCATCGGCGCCCTGCTCGTCGTGCTCGAAAACGCCTATCGCGCAGACCTTCTCGCCGAACCCGCGCAGCCGCCGACGGTGTCGGAGCGGCTGGCGGGCGACCTGGTACGGATCCGGTCGGAATTCGCTCTGACACTGCCGGATTGGGCGCTGGTGCGCGGAATCTCGCTGTGGACGGGGCTGTTCGGCGCGGTGAGTTTCGAGGTGTTCGACATGTACGGTGCGGACACCTTCACCGACCGCGCCGAGGTGTTCGAACGCCACCTCGACAGCCTGTGCGCCTTGGTGGGATTGCGCGCAGCGCGCACCGGGTAGACCCACAGTGGATGTGCATTCGCCGCGCTCGTCGTGCAGGATGTCACAACCCCCGAAGCGATTTCTCAGCTTCTCCACAGCACGATGGTGTGAAACTGTACGGCGAGATGAACGACGAAACCGAACCGATCCCGGTCGTGCCCGACCCGCGCGCCGGTGGTCGCCACGCGCGGCCCGAGTCACCGGCCGCGCCCGATCGGTCCGGACAATCCCGGCGTGCGCGCCACGAACAGCCCGAGCCACCGGCGCGCGGCCGCGACGCCTCCACGCCGCCCCGCCGGGAGCCGCGCGGCGAGGGCCCCGTGCCGGAGCCTCGAAGCGCCGCAACGGATTCGGCGTTCGGCTCCGCCGCGAACGAGCGGCCGCGCCGCGCACCCGCCGGTGAACCGGGCCGGACCGGGCGCGGTGCGCGAGCCGAGGATTCCGCTGGCCGAGCGGGTACGGACCCAGCGCAGCGGCCGCGCGGAGCGAGCGGTGCGGCGACCACGGGCGCGAGGCGACGAGTCGGCGGTGCGCGGGACGAGGACGCCGGTGGCTCGGGAACGGGCGCCACGCGGCGGGTAGGCGGCGCGGGGACCGGTGCGACACGGCGAGGGAGCCGGGGTGGGGAATCCGCTGCGGCGGAAGGGGAGAGCGCCGGTCGGCGGCAGTCCCGGACCGGAGAGGCCGCGGCGGTGGGGGCGGCGCGAGGGAAGCGGCGCACGCAGGCCGAGGCGGTCGATCTGGCGGATCAGCCCACCGAGCAGTACGCGCCCGCCACGCCGAATCGGCATACCCGGCGCGCGCAGCAGCGGCGGCCGGGGAAGGCCGAGCGGGCGGCGCGGATCGCGGGACGGCTGGTGGCCGCCGCGACCGCCGTCGTGGTCGTGTCCGGCACCGGGTTCGCCTACTACACCGAGCGCAGTCTGGACCGGGGCTTCACCCGCTCCAGCGTGATCAGCGCCGAGGACGCGGCCGCCCTCGACGGCGACATGAACATCCTGCTGATCGGCCTGGACACCCGCAAGGACCAGAACGGCAACGATCTGCCCAAGGACATCCTCGACCAGCTGCACGCCGGCGACGGCAGCGAGGGCGGCTACAACGCCAATTCCCTGATCCTGGTGCACATTCCGAAGGATCTGAAGAAGGTCACCGCCTTCTCCATCCCGCGCGACGACTACGTCCCCGTCAACGGCATCCCCGGCTACGACCACGCCAAGATCAAGGAGGCCTACGGCCTGAAGAAGGCGTACACCGAGCAGAAGCTGGAAAACCAGGGCGTCAAGGACAAGATCGAACTCGAGCACAAGGGCCGCGAGGCGGGCCGCGAATCCATCGTGCAAACGGTCAAACAGCTCACCGGCGTGCCGATCAACCGGTTCTCCGAGGTGTCGCTGGTCGGCTTCTACCACATCGCGAACATCCTCGGCGGCGTGGACGTGTGCCTGAACCAGCCCGTCAACGACGAGTACTACTCCGGCGCCGTATTCCCCGCGGGCCCACAGCATCTCGACGCGGCCAACGCCCTGGCCTTCGTGCGCCAGCGCCACGAACTGCAGAACGGCGACCTCGACCGCACCCACCGCCAGCAGGCGTTCCTCACCTCGGTCGCCAAACAGCTCAAGGACTCCGGCACCCTCACCAACGTCGGCAAACTGCAGCAGCTGATCACCGCCGCCCAGGAGGACATCGTGCTGTCCGAGGGCTGGAACCTACTCGATTTCGCCCAGACGCTGGGCAAGGCGGGCTCGATCCCGATCGAATTCCAGACCCTGCCGGTGAAGGCCTACCAGACCGTCGACGGCCAAGAGGTCAACATCATCGACCCGGCCCTCATCAAGAAGACCGTGCGCGCCGCCTTCGGTGTGCAGGCGCCACAGCCCACCGAACCCAAGACCACCCCGACGAGCACCGTCGACGTCGTCAACTCCGGCGGCCCCGACGGCATGGCGCGTCAGGTGTCAACGGCCTTGGCGGACAAGGGTTTCCCCAAAGGTCAGGTCGGCAATGCCGCCGCCTACACCGACGGCTCCAGCTCGGTGGTCTACTACGGCGCCGGTGCCGACGCCGACGCCACCCAGGCCGCCGACATGCTCGGCGGCCTCCCGACCGCCCCCTCCAAGAACGTCCAGCCCGGCCACGTGAAGATCGTCGTCGGCGCCGACTTCAGCATGCCCGACGGACTCACCTCCGGCGAAAGCGGCACCGGCACCGGCACATCCAGCAGTACCGGCGCCACCACCGCCGGAACCTCCGGCACCTCTGCGCTGGGCGCGACGACCACCGGCGACCCCGCCCCCGACTCGGGCAAACCGGTCACCACCAGCATCGGCTCCGACATACCCTGCGTGAACTGAGCCCCGCGCGACCTCTACGATCTCCCGGTGACCGGATACGACGATGCGTTCGAGCACCTCGACACCTCGACCCTGCCGCCCCGGCAGCAGCGGATCCTCGCCACCATTCGCGACTGGGTGGTGCGCTACGGGTATCCGCCGAGCACGCGCGAGATCGGGGAAGCGGTGGGGCTGCGGTCCGCCTCGTCGGTGTCCAAGCACCTGAAAGCGTTGGAGGACAGGGGATTTCTGCGGCGCAGCGACAGCATGTCGCGGCCGATCGACGTCCGGCTGTTCCTGCGGTCCGCCGCCCCCGAACGCGACGAGGAGTCGGTGTCGGTGCCCGTCGTCGGTGACATCGCCGCGGGTACGCCGATCCTGGCCGAGGAACACACCGACGACGTCCTCACGCTCTCGCGCCAACTCGTCGGGCGCGGCACGGTTTTCGCCCTTCGGGTGCGCGGCGACTCGATGGTCGACGCCGCGATCTGCGACGGCGACATCGTCGTGGTCCGCCGCCAGCAGGAGGCCCACACCGGTGACATCGTCGCCGCCATGATCGACGAGGAGGCCACCGTCAAGGTCTACCGCCGCCGCAACGGCCACACCTACCTCGAACCCCGCAACCCCGCCTACGACGTCATCGACGGCGACCACGCCGTCGTCCTCGGCAAGGTCGTCTCCGTCATGCGCCGCATCTGACGCCCCCGTCGATCCTCCGAACACGCGTCGCGACCGGCGCTCCCGCTCGACCGGATGAACCGGTCGGTATCGTCCCGGTGAGTTGTCTACCAGCGACGTTCGGGTTCGGGAAGGACCGGCGATGGCGGCGAGGCGGGCGTGACCAGACTGCCGCACTACGCGGCGATGCTGGCGACAGCGGGCGTGCTCCCCACCGACGGCCCGCGGTGGAACTACGAGGTGAAATTCGACGGCATCCGGGCCGTCGGCTACGTCGACCGGGAACTGCGGCTGCTCTCGCGCAACGACAAGGACATCACCCCCGCCTGGCCCGAACTGGCCGCGATCGCGCCGGGGGACCCGCCCTTCGTCGTCGACGGTGAGATCGTCGCGTTCGACACCGGCGGCCGGACCTCCTTCGAGGCGCTGCAACCGCGCATGCACCAGCGCAACGCGGGCATGATCCGCGCACTGGCACAGTCGGTCCCGGCCACCTACATGATCTTCGACCTGCTGCACATCGGTGACCGCTCCCTGATCGACCTGCCGTATCACCAACGCCGCGAACTGCTCGAACAACTCGAACTGCGCGGCCCGAACTGGCAGGTGCCGCCGCGCCTGCACGGCGACCCCGCCCACATCCTCGCCGAATCGAAACGACTCGGGCTCGAGGGCATCGTCTGCAAACGCCTCGACAGCCCCTACCTGCCCGGCCGCCGCAGCGCGCTGTGGACCAAGGTCAAGAACGCCCGCGACCAAGAAGTCGTGATCGTCGGCTGGCGACCCGGCGCCGGCCGCCGCGCGGGCCACATCGGCTCACTGCTGATGGCCGCCCACGACGACACCGGCGCCCTCACCTACATCGGCAACGTCGGCACCGGCTTCACCCGCGCCATGCTCACCGACCTCCAGCAGCGCCTGCGCCCGCTACGCCGGAACACCCCCACCGTCCGCGCCGACGTCACCGACGCGGTCTGGGTCGAACCCGAACTGGTCGGCGAGGTCTCGTTCACCGAACGGACCAGCGACGGCCGCCTCCGCCACCCCTCCTGGCGCGGCCTGCGCCCCGACAAGACCCCCGCCGAGGTCACCCTGCCCTGACCACCGGCTACTCGCGGCGATGGGTTGCGCGACGCACCGCCCGAGTGCGGCGCCGCGGGGTGGCCGGTGGGATACAGTCCGGACGGTACGGAAGTTTCATGATGCGGTCTAGTCGGCTACGGAGGCGCACGTGGCGGTTGGCAATCGGATCGGAACAGCTGTTGCCGCAATGGTTTTCGCGGCATTGACGACGGCGGTGAGCACGGGACCGGCGACCGCGGACACCGGCGATCCCGTGATCGGCTCCCGCAGCCTGCTCGCCGACCCACGCTCGGCCGACGGGTCCTACATCACCAAGGCGACCGTGCAGGACGACCGCAACATCCGCCTGTACGTGTACTCCGCGGCCATGGACAACACCTTCGCCGTCGACGTGCAGCGACCCGCCGACGCCTCGGTGCCGCGGCCGGTGCTGTACCTGCTCAACGGCGCCGGCGGCGGCGAGGACGCCGCCACCTGGGACCAGCGCGCGCCCGACGCGCTGCGCTTCCTCGCCGACAAGGACGTGAACGTGGTGCAGCCGATCGGCGGCGCCTGGAGCTACTACACCGATTGGCGCGCACCGGATCCCGTGCTGGGCGTCAACAAGTGGAAGACCTTCTTCACCGAGGAACTGCCGCCGCTGATCGACGGGGCGCTGGGCACCAACGGGCTCAACGCCATCGCCGGACTGTCCACCTCGGGCACCTCGGTGCTGCAGCTGCCCATCGCCAAGCCGGGCCTGTACAAGTCGGTGGCCGCCTACAGCGGGTGCGCGCAGATCTCCGACCCCACCGGCTACACCTTCGTGAACCTCGCGGTGAACGTGTGGGGCGGCGGCAACACCGACAACATGTACGGCCCGCAGAACGACCCGATGTGGGCCGACAACGACCCGTACGTGCACGCCGACCAGCTGCGCGGGTTGAACCTGTTCGTTTCCAGCGGTTCCGGGCTGCCCGGTCAGTGGGACGGCATCGACGGACCGTACACCCTGCCCGGCATCGGCGGCTGGGCCAACCAGCTCATCGTCGGCGGCGTCATCGAGGCCGCGGTCAACTACTGCAGCCACAACCTGCAGACCAAACTCGACGCCCTCGGCATCCCCGCCACCTACGACTTCCCGCCCACCGGCACCCATTCGTGGGGTTACTGGCACGACGCGCTGATCAAGTCGTGGCCGGTTCTCGCCAAGGGCCTGGAACTGCCCGCCTGACCTGGAACTGCCTGCCTGACCCGGTCTACGCGGACACGATCAGCACCGAGACGGCGAAATCGGCCACCTCAAGTTCATCTGTGACCGCTGCGGCCGGGTTGCCCGGTGCGGGTAGGTCTCCGCAGCGCCACATCCGGCGCGCCGTGTGCGTTTTCTGCTCGGTATCTCGGTGCCGCTCCCGCCTTCTGCTCGGGATCCCGTGCTGCGCCCGCCTTCTGCTTGGGATCCCAGTCGGTATCCCGGTGTAGCAGGGGCCTTCTCGACCTACATACGGGTCGACTTCCGGGCGCACTCGACCTCCACCACGCGGCGAGTGCGGGATCAGGGAGCGGGGGATTCGGGGGAGACAGTGACCGGCTCGTCGCAGCTGGCAGGCGGGTCCACCTGGGAGCATTCGACCGGGGCGCGGGTGGGGCGGTAGTCCGCCGGGACGCCGCCGGTGCGGGTGAGGGTGGCGTAGGCTTCGACGGCGTCGGTGGGGTGGCGGGTCAGCTTCGGGTCCTGTTCGGCGTCGACGGTGTAGAGGCCGAAACGTGGTGCGTAACTGCCCCATTCGTAGTTGTCGGTGAGGCTCCAGTAGTTGTAGCCGCGCACGTCGATACCGTCGGCCTTGGCGCGCTGCAACCAGTAGACGGTGTCGCGCAGATGGTCGACACGGGTGTAACCGTCGGGGCGCGGCTGCCCGTTCTCGGTCGGCATGCCGCTCTCCACGACGTAGAGGGGTTTGCCGGGAAAGAGCCGGGCGTAGTGCCGCAGCGCGTAATAGATGCCCTCGGTTTGCAGGGGGAGTTCCCACATGGCGGGTGTGCCCGCCGAGGTTTCGCCGGCGGCGCTGTGGTCGTCGGGCCCGAAGTAGTAGTCGACGCCGAGGAAGTCGAGCTTGTCGGCGACCAGGTCGACGAAGGGCTGATTGACCTCGGTCTCCATCCCGGGCACGTAACCGAGGTTGCTGGTGACCTGGGCGTCGGGCTGGTTGTGGTGGATGGTGTCGTAGATCTCGTTGTGCGCCTGGGCGAGTCGCTCCCGCATCAGCGGTTCCTCGCCCGGCCCCAGCGCGCCGATGCGCAGCTCGGTGCCGATGTAGGCGGCCGGTTCGTTGATCGTCACCCAGATCGGTTTCCGAGAGGCGAAGCGGTTCACCACTTTCCGGGCATTGGTCAGCCAGTCCTCGACCATGCCGGGGTTGCGCCAGCCGCCGCGGTCGGCCGCCCAGCCCGGGTACACCCAGTGGTCGAGGGTGATCATCGGGGTCATGCCGTAGGCGATGATCTTGTCGACCATCCGGTCGTAGACCTGGAAGGCGCGCTCGTCCCAGCCGTCCGGGGTCGGTTGCACGCGTGCCCACTCCACGCTCATCCGGAACACCTTCACCCCGAGCCGGGCCGCGTGGTCGATGTCGTCGGTGTAGAAGTCGAGGAACCGCACCGAGTCGCGGTAGTCCTCGACCGCGCCGGAATTGATGAAGCGGCTCCAATTGCTGTCGGGCACAGCACCTTCGGACTGGAAGCCGGAAGCGGCCACGCCCCAGAGGAAGTCGTCGCCGAGCGGTGGCAGCGCACTCGCCTGCGCGGCCGGAGCGATCCACGTCAGACCGGGCACGAGCAGGGCCGCGACGGCGGCGGCAGACGCCGCCAGAGCGTGGCGGCGATTCGACTGTCGCATTCGAGCAATCGTAGCTGGACGATTGCTGTCATCGCCGGTGGTGGTCGGCGTGTCGTCACGCGGGGACGGCCGCCCGGCGGGTGCGGCGGGCGAACAGGGCGGCGGCCACTCCGGCGGGCAGGTTCATCAGCACTCCGTAGACGGCCGCGGGCACCGCCATGGCGGAATCGTGCAGCACCGACGTCGCCACGGCGATGGCGAGCGCGCCGTTGTGGATGCCGATCTCCATCGCCGCCGCCACGGCCTGATCGGAGTCGACGCCGAACAGCCGCGACGCGTAATAGCCGACGAGAATGCCGATGCTCGCCAGCAGCAGGCACACCGCGGCCAGCGCGCCCACATTGTCGGTGAGGGTGTCGAAGTCGCGCGCCACCGCGGCGAGCACCACCAGCACCAGCACCACGACCGACAGCACCTTGACCCTGCCGCGCCGGCGGCGTGACCACTCGGGGAAGCGGTGATGCACCCACATCCCGAGCGCCACGGGGATCAGCACGATCGCGAACACCTGGGCGAACTTGTCCGGCCGCAGCCCGATGCCCGCGTCGCCGTCGAGAAACAGCGCGTAGGACAACCCGACCACCAGCGGCAGCGTGAACACCGCCAGCACCGAATTGACGGCGGTGAGGGTGATGTTGAGCGCCACGTTCCCGCCCGCGATGTGGCTGAACAGGTTGGCCGACGGCCCACCCGGCGACGCCGCCAGCAGCAGCATCCCCGCCGCCACCGCCCCGTCCAGCCCGAACAGGTAGATCAGGCCCACGCACACCGCGGGCAGCACCACCATCTGGCATACGAGCGCCACCGCGGCCGCCTTCGGATAGCGCAGCACCCGAGCGAAATCCGCCGAGGTCAGGGTGAGCCCGAGCCCGAACATCACCAGCGCCAACGCCAACGGCAGGAACACCGCGAACAACGAACCCACTGCCAACTCCTCGCCTACCCACATTCCCCGCCGCGTCGGCTCCGACCCTAGTAACCCCAAGCCACCCAAGCGAGCCCGATCCCTCACGGGTGGCGAACATCTCGACACCGCACGCCGTCGCCCACCCGACGAGCCGAACGCGCCTCGGCTATCCCGCCGCCGTGACCTGAACCAGGCTGGACAACTCCCCATACCGGCCACCGCCCCACCGCCCACGACGGTCCGCCGACCACCGCGGACTATCGCCTCCCCGCCCTGGACCCGAACCGGGGCTGGACGATTCCACCACCGCGGGCCTAAGCCAGGCCGGGCGACCCACTACCACGGGCCCTGAACCGGGCCGGGCGACCCCACTGCCGTGGATCTGAACCGGGCCGGATGACTCCACTGCCGTGGATCTGAACCGGGCCGGATGACTCCACTGCCACGGGCGTGAAACCGGGCCGGGTGTCTCCACCCCCACGGGCCTGAATGGGGCTGGATGACCTCACCGCCGTGGATCTGAACGGGGCTGGACGACGCCACCGCCGCGGGTCTGAGCCAGGCCGGGCGACTCCACTGCTACGGGCCTGAACGGGGCTGGACGACCTCACCGCCGTGGGGAACCGGGGCTGGACGACCCCGGCCGCCGCGGGTCTGAGCCAGGCCGGGCGACTCCACTGCTACGGGCAGCCTGAACCGGTCCGGACGACGCCACCGCCGCGGATCTGAAGCGGGCTGGGCGATTCCGCCACAACCGGTCTGAACGGGGCCAGGCGACCCCACCGCCGCGGGCCTGGACTGGACCGGGCGACCCCACTGCCGTGGAACTGGCGTGGATCTGAACTGAGCTGGGCTATCCCACCGCTGTGGATCTGAACTGGGCTGGGCTATCCCGCCGCTGTGCGTACGCGGATGACGATATGGGTGAAATTGTCGGCGGCCGCTTCGCCAAAGCCACGGCGTTTCTCCTGGGGCGCAAGACATATGAGATCTTCGCCGGTCACTGATCTGGAGCAGGTTGGACGGCCCGCCTCCGTGGGTGCCCGGCGGAGAGTCGGGTGGTGTGTCCGGATCTGTGGGCTTCGTGTCATTGCGGACACCATGCGGCCGGGACAGACTCGGGGCATGGGATCGGACCGTGGGGACGTGGTGGTGGCGCTGGCCGAGGGGGCGTTGCTGCTCGACATCGCTGGGCCGGTGCAGGTGCTGCATTGGGCGGGGCGGCGGGTACGGTTCGCCTCGCCCGATGGCGGGTCGGTGCGCACGGATGTCGGTCTGACGGTGGGCGTGAACGGCGCGATGGGCGAATTCGCCGGGCGTGTCGACACTCTCGTCGTGCCGGGATACCCGGTCGCGGAGGCGCTGCCGCCCGGCCTGGTGCCCGCGGTGCGCACCGCGGCGGCGGGGGCGCGGCGTATCGTGTCGGTGTGCACCGGAGCGTTCGTGCTGGCCGAGGCCGGGCTGCTGACGGGCCGCCGGGCCACCACGCACTGGCTGGCGTGTGCCGAACTGGCGCAACGCTTTCCGGAGATACACGTCGAACCCGACGCGATCTATGTGCGTGACGGCCCGGTCGTCACCTCCGCGGGCGTGACGGCGGGCATCGACCTCGCCCTCGCGCTCGTGGAAGAAGACGAGGGTCCGGACCTCGCGCGGTCGGTGGCGAAACATCTGGTGGTGTTCCTGCACCGGCCCGGCGGGCAATCGCAGTTCAGCGTCCGCGCCGGTGTCGCCGCGCCGCGAAACTCCCGCCTGCGCCGCCTGATCGACGCCGTGGCCGCGAATCCCGCGGCCGAGCACACCCTTGCGACGATGGCCGAACACGCCGCGGTGAGCGAACGCCACCTGACCCGGCTGTTCCGTCGCGAGATCGGCATGACACCCGGCCGATACGTCGAACGCGTGCGTGTCGAGGCCGCCCAGCAACTGCTCGAGGCTGCCGACGACGGCGTCGCCACCGTAGCCAGGCGCTGCGGATTCGGCTCCGAGGAAACGCTGCGCCGCACCTTCGTCAAAGTTCTCGGCACCACACCGACCGACTACCGCACCCGCTTCCGCGCCACATCCCCCTGAGTCCCGCGACGCTCCCACGTCCCATTGAATTGCCCCACGTCCCTACCGAACCCGCCCCACGTCCCTACTGAACACCCGCCCCGCCCCGCTGAATCCGGCCACGCCGCTGCTGAACCCCACCACGTCCATGCTGAATCCCGCCACGCCTCCACTAATCGCGCCACATCCACTCAACCCCGCCACATCCACTCGATACAGCCACATCCACTCGATACAGCCGAACCCCACTGCGTGCCGCCGAACCCAGTGCACTCCCGCTGCATTCCTGAATCCCGCTGCCTTCCCACTGAATTCCACTGCATCCAGCCACATCCTGCGGCATCTCCCTAGACCTCAGTGCTTCCCACTGAATCCCGCTGCCTCCCAGTGAATCCCACTGCTTTCGACTGAACCGCGCTGCTTCCCCCTGGACCCCAATGCTTCCTATTGAATCCTGCTGCTTCCTACTGAACGCCGCATCCCTGAAGCCTGCGGCATCCCACGGAATTCCACTGCACGCAGACGCATCCTGCGGAACCCCCCGTGGACCCCAGTACTTCCCAGTGAACCCACGCTGAATCCCACTGAACCCGCTGGATCCCAGCGCATCCCATTGAATCCCGCTGAACCGCACTGCATTCCTTGAACACACTGCAACCCGCTCGACCCGGAGAAGAGAGATCACCCATGTCCATCACACGCCGCACCGCACTCGGCGCAGGCCTGGCCACCGGCGCGTTCATCGCCGCCACTGGTTCCGCCGGGGCGCAACAGGATCCGCTCGCACTGCCCTCGACCCCGCTGGCGGACACCGCGAGTGACCTCATCGGCCGCGAACTGCCCCCGGCCATCCGCAATCACAGTGTGCGCGGTTACCTGTTCGCCCGCGCGGCCGCCGCACAGCAGGGCCTGCGGCCGGGCGCGGACTACGACGACGAGGCGATGTATCTGATCTGTGCCCTGCACGACATCGGGCTGGCCGGGATCGGCAACGGACAGCAGCGATTCGAACTCGACGGCGCCGACTACGCCGCACGCTTCCTCGAAGACCACGACGCCCCCGACACCCTGATCGACACGGTGTGGGACGCCATCGCCGCCCACACCTCCGGATTCAGCGACTCCCCGGTCTATCGCCGCAGACGCCCACCGGAGATCTGGATCGCCGTGCGCGGCATCGGCATCGACGTGGCGGCCGCCCCGGGCGACATCGCGCCGGACTACGCCGAACAGGTCCACGCCGCCTATCCGCGGCTCGGCGGCAGCCGCGCACTCACCGCCGCCATCGAGACCCAGGCGCTGGCCGACCCGCGCAAGGCCATGCCGGGCACGCTGGCCGGTGTGATCGTGCGCGAACACCACCCCGACGTGCCGCACCTGACATGGGACGCGATCCTCGCCACCAGCATCTGGAACGATGCCGCATGACGAAGGCCCTGCTCGCCATCCATGTGCTCGCGGCGATCATCGCCATCGGCCCGGTCACCGTGGCCGCCAGCATGTTTCCCGCCGCCACGCGACGCGCATCCGAAACCGGCGCGGACCCCGACCACGCCGTCGTCGCGGCACTGCATCGAATCTGCCGCGTCTACGCGGTCATCGGACTGGCCGTGCCGGTCTTCGGTTTCGGCACCGCGAGCAGCCTCGGCGTTCTGGGCGACGCGTGGCTGATCGCGTCGATCCTTCTCACCGCCGCCGCGGCCGCGGTACTCGGGTTCGCCGTGCTGCCCCGGCAGGCCGCGCTGCTGGGCGGCGCGAACTCCGCGGCGGGGCTGAAGGTGCGGATCGAAGCGCGCACCCTCACGCAATTGACCATGTATACAGGCGTTTTCAATCTGCTCTGGGTGATCGTCACGGTCCTGATGATCGTGCGTCCCGGATCGACCACCGCGGCGTGATCACCGGTCCGTGAACACGTCGGTCAGCGCCAGTGCAGGTCTCCGATCAGCGCCGTCTCCGCACCTCCGTCGGCGAAGATGACCTGACCGGTCACGAATCTGTTGTCCGCGCCGGCGAGCCAGCAGATGAGCTCGCCGACCCATTCCGGTTGCCCGGGAAATCCACCGAACGGTTGCGGCGCAGCGGCTTCCACGGCGGCGCGGGTGTCTTCGCTCGCGAAGATCCACGCGGCCGCGGGCGTGTCCACGACGCCGGACGCGACAGCGTTCAGGGCGATGCCGCTTCCCGCCCACAGGGGTGTCGGGGCAACCGTGCGCACCCAGCGATTCAGCGCGCGTTTGGCGACGCCGTAGGCGCCCGCGACACCGCCGAGGGACGGGTCCGCGTCGAGGTAAGCGAGGGTGGCGCTTTCGTCGCCGTCGAGGCATGCTCGCATCACCCGTTCGTCCGCGGGCGCCAGCGACGACGTCGACGACACGACCACTGCTCGGGGCGCGGCGCTCTGCGCCAGCAGGGGCCGTAACCCTTCGAGGGTCGAGACAGCACCGAAGTAGTTCGTCTCGAGCAGACCGGTCTTGCCGCCCCCGGCGACGGCGAGTACCGCGTCGATGGGCCCGCGCTCGGTCACCTGGTCGATCAGCGCCTGCCGACCGCTCGGCGTGGACAGGTCCGCCTCGATATCGGCGTCGCTGAGATCGCAGCCGATGACCTCGGCGCCACGCTCGCGCAGCATCGTCGCGGTCGCGGCACCGATGCCCGAGGCGGAGCCGGTCACGACATACGTACGCCCGGCGACCCCTGGATATGTCATATCTGTTCCTTCCGTTCGCGGGCCCGGCGACGCCGTCCGATCAGGGCCGCGCACTGGTAGCGCGGTCGAAGAGTTCGACCAGTTCGTTTCCACAGCGTTCGGCGTCGAGGCCGGCGGAAAGGAGCGGGACCACACTGTCGATGGAGGCTCGTAGCGCCGCCGCCATGACCTGCGGATCCAACGGGCGGAAGGCGCCAGTGCGCCGGCCCTCCTCGAACAGGTCGGCCAGCCGGTGCAGCGATTCGAGGTGATGCCGCTCCCAGACACCGTGGCCACCGTTGAGCAGGATCTGCTGCAGCGCCCGCACCTGCGGCAGGTGATCGGCGATGAACGCCACGTTCGCCCGGATGACAGTGGCGAGCAATGCGCGGGCGCCGGTCGCGTCCGCCAGGGCGGTCCGCATGTGGGCTTCGGCGTCGGCGACGATCTGATCGGCGACGGCCGCGAACAACTCGTCCTTGCTGGAGAAGTGATAGGTGATCAGCCGCTTGCTGCTGAGCCCGGCCCGGTGGCAGATGGCCTCGAAAGTGGTGGCCTGATAGCCGAATTCGCTCAGCAGCGCGACCGCGGTACGGGTGATCTGTTGTTTGCGGGCTGCGGTCGCCGCCTGATGTGCGGTCACTACCTACCGCCCCCGACGCGTCGATCCTCGTGTGCCTCAACGAGACCGGCAACTTCGTTATTCACCTGGATAACATTATCCGAACGGATAACGTCGAAGCAAGCCCAGCGAGAACCCGCCCGGTCTGCGGACGATCCGCAGGCGATTACCGTGCCGCGAACATGGCGGCGGCGGGGAAGACCGTGACCCAGCCCATCAACGCCACCATCACGACGAACATCTTGGCTCGGGGCCGCACCACCGCCATGGCCTCGTCGAGCGGTGTGCGCCAGACCCCGGCGAGGGTGCTGCCCAGATACCACAGCACGATCAGCAGGACGACGGTGTAGGGGATCAGTGTCCACGTCCAGCCCGCGACCGCCACCACGCCGCCGATCACCAGGGCCGCGCCCACGCTCACCCGGGTCATGGATTCGGCGAACGAGAGCGGCAGGCCCAGCGCCAGCACCGAGGTGTTGATGCCGTGCTCGGCGTCCTCGGGAATGTCCTCGGCGGTATTGACCGAGAAGATCCCCGTCAGGGTCAGCCCGAGCCCGAGCACGGCCAGCAACGCCGGGATCTCGATCGGCCGGTCGTAGAGCCGCAGCACCACCAGGCCGGGGAACACCATGGTGCCGATGTAGGTCCACGGGATCTGCCAGAACCCGCCGGACTTGAAATGCCAGGGCGGCAGCGAGTACTGCAGCAGTAGGAAGGTGCCCAGCGCGACGATCGGCGCCAGATCGTAATGCCCTGTCGCCCAAGCGATATACCCGCCGCCGAGCAGGATGAACGCGGTGGTGAGGTAGATCTGCCAGGCGACGAACCGCACCCCGAGATCGCGCACCATCCGGGCGAACTTCGACTTGTACTCCATGTCGACCCAGCGGTCGGCCAGGCAGTTGGCGACGTGCAGCAGTTGAATGGCCGCGGCGAGGATGAGCGCCGCGACCAGCATCGGAACATTCGCGATCTCCGCGCCGGAGTGGGCGCTGAACAGGACGTCGGCCACCATCACGGCCGAGGACATGGGCGCGATCTCCGGCCGCGTCAGCCACAACGCGTAGTTGAACTTCGTGGGCAGCGGCAGCGGCCTGCCCTCCTCGCCCGGACCGGCGGTGAAGATGCGCCGCAACTGCCCACCTAGAGGGAGGCTGTCGCTGTGTGTGGTGGCCATAGGCAGTTCCTAACCGTCGTTCACGAAGTCCGGCG
Organism: Nocardia sp. N2S4-5; assembly: GCF_044628355.1. Lineage (NCBI taxonomy): Bacteria > Bacillati > Actinomycetota > Actinomycetes > Mycobacteriales > Nocardiaceae > Nocardia > Nocardia sp. N2S4-5. Next base: position 1,022,970 of record NZ_JBIUPM010000001.1, read on the forward strand.
TCGCCGCGTCCGGCACGCCGAGCAGCCACGCAGTGTAGTGGGCCGCACGGCCGGTGCGGGCGCTCATCAGACGACCCGGTCGGCGACGATGAGCAGATACTGGAAGCTGCCCTCCCGGTAAGCGGTGAGGAACGACTCCTCCACCCCCGTAGCCAGTTCCGAGTGCGTGCGTAGTTCCCAGTAGGGGATGGTGGCCGCGGTCAGGTCGGTGACGCTGACCGGCACCAGTTTGCTGGCGGCCAGGGCCTTGAAGTAGTCGCCGCGCGGGTGGATGTTGCAGGTGTAGTGGGCGTCGATCTTGCTCACCGCCGAGGACCTGCCCCCGATGACGTCGTTGGAGCAGCCCGTGATGCACACGTAGCGGCCACCGGGCCGCAACACCCGGGCGAATTCGGCGTACAGGTCGAAAAGGTCGACGTACATGGTGGTTTCGTTGGTCCACACCCCACCGATCGACCCCGCCTCGAATCCGGTGTCGAGCATATTGCGCAGATGGAACTCGACCCGGTCGGCGACGCCGCGCTGCGCGGCCTGCTCGTTCGCGAAACCCACCTGGTACTCCGAGATCGAGACCCCGTCGACGCGGCAGCCGAACCGGGCGTTCGCCATGATGCTCGTGCCGCCGCGACCGGAACCGGCGTCCAGCAGCCGATCGTCGGCGCGCACCGCCCCGAATTGATCCAGCAAATGATCGGCCTGCGCGGTTTCGAGCCGATGCAACTCGGCGACGAGACGTTCCTGACGTGACTCCGCCGGGCCCTCCAGGACCCGCGGATCGTAATCGCCGATGCCGTAGTGATGATGGTAAAGCCCGTCGACTTCGCCGAGTTTCACATTGATGCGGTCGTCGTTGGGATTGTTGTTCCAGTAGTCGGCCACGGCGCGCTGATAGGGCGTGCGCAGGACGTTATCGGTTACCGAGTCCAGCATCGACATTAGCGGCATCCTTTCGTGCTGTTCTCACAGGCGGAAATCAATTGTATTATGCGCGGGTACCGGGTTGTTGTTCGACGATTTGGAGAATTCGATGACCATGGGCGCAGTCGCCGAGTTCCGCCGGGTATTCTCGGCGGGCCCGGCGGAACGCGGGCGGAAAATATCACCGGCGCGCGCATTCCGGCTCGGCCTCGCCGTGCATCGCGTGGAGGTGCTGCCGCTCGGCGCGGGCGTGATGGCCGCCTCGGTGGTGGTCAGTTCGCATTCGTGGAACGAGGTGCTCTCGGTGCGAATGCTGGTCACTATAATCATGCTCACCGCTTACGTTCTGTTGACCAATGTCGTGAACTGTCTCGCCGACCGCTGGCTCGACGCCGACTTCAAATCGCGGCTGTCGCGGGCCGTGGGTGATCTCGGGGTGCGGCGCGTGCGGCGGCTGGTCTTCGGATGGGTCGCGGTCATCGCGGTGTGCCTGATCTGGCTGGTGGCCACGACCGGCCACCTCGACCTGGTGCTGGTGCTGGGTATCGGTGTGGCGCTGGCCTTTCAGTACTCGCTGCCGCCCCTGCATCTGAAGGGTGCCGGGGCCTGGCAGATTCCGACGGTGCTGGTGATGGTGACGCTCCTTCCCGGTCTCGCGCTGGTACGGACCTACGACCGGCCGCTGGAATGGCCGGCCCTCCTGGCGATTGTCGGGCTCGCGCTCACGGTGAACTCGGTATTCATCGTGAACGCCGCCGAGGATGTTCCCGAGGACGCCGAACATTCCATCGTCACCGCCCCGCGTGCGATCGGAATATTTCCGGCATTCGCGATAGGGCTCGGGCAGCTCGTGGCCGGTGCCGCGGTGTTCTGTGTGGCGACATTTCCGGCGGCGGGATTTTCCTGGACATACATTCCGTACCTGGCGGCGGTGGCTGTCGGCGTCATGTATCTCGGACGGCTCCTCGCCGGTGTGCGCGGGCAGCCGCTGGCGGCGGCGATCGACGTCGTGCGCCGCGCGAAATCGTTCGCGGTCGTCGCGATGCTGCTTTCCTGGGCGACGGTATTTCCCGCCGCCGCGGTATTCGCGAATCGGTGACAGCGCACGGTCGATCCTCACCTCGATTCCGGTCAGGTGGTCGCCTTTTCCGCGCGCTGCCGCGCCCGGGAGATGCTGCGGCGGAAGAACGGCCGCATGAAATCCTCGGGAATATTCGCCCAGCGCAGGAGAAAGGTGGTGAGCATATCGGTGGTGATGTGGTGGCGGCCGCGCTCCATGCCCCGCACCGCCGCCTCGGCCACCTTCTCGGCCGGCATCGGCTTGATGGTGCCGGTGATGGCCTTGGTCTCCGGCGGTTTGCGCAGATTTTCCCGCACCAGCCCGGAGGTGTCGGTATCGGCGGGATACAGCACCGTCACCGACACACCGGCCGGTTCGGTCTCATAGCGCAGGCACAGGCCCAGCTGGCGGATGCTCGCCTTGGTGGGCGCGTAGGCGCTGTAGCCCGGGATGCCGAGGAACGCCGAGGTCGAACTCAGCAGCAGCACATGGCCTTTGCCGCGTTCCACCATGCCCGGCAGCACGGCGCGCACGGCGTGCACCGAGCCGAGATAGTTCGCGTCGGTCTGCTCCGCGAACTCGTCGTCGCCCAATTCGGTGAACAGGCCCGGCAGCGTGAGGCCCGCGCAGCAGGCCAGCACGCCGCAGCCGCCGTTGCGGGCCTCCAGTTCCGCGATCGCCGCCGCCAGCGCCGCCCGGTCGGTGACGTCGGCGGCGCGGTGGTCGGCGCCGAGGCGTTTCGCGGTGTCGCGCAACGGGTCCGGGCGTCGGGCGATGATCGACACCCGGGCGCCGCGGCGGGCGAAGGCGGCGGCCACGGCGGCCCCGATGCCCTCCGACCCGCCGGTGACGATGACGTGTTCGCCCGCCCAGCGCGCGCCGCTCATGCCGGTACGGCCAGCGCGCCGAGATGGTCGCGCCAGGCCTGATAGCCGGCCGCGGTGCCGTCCTGGGGCACCTCGGCGAACGCCCGGTCGATCAGGGCGGCGGCCTCGTCGAGGGTGCGGCCGGTGTAGGCGCGCACGGCCGCGTGGGTGTGCGGGATGGCGCTGTCGGCCTGCTGCCGGATCTTGGCGACCATCGCCGACCCGGCGGCCAGCGGCTCCCGGAACTGCGGCACCCGGGCCAGGATCGCCTCGAGATCGCTGGCTTCCACACCGCCGGCGAAGGTCGTCGCGATGCCGATACCGCTCCACAGATCGGCGTGGCGGCTCGCGTCGAACTCGTCCACGAGCTTGGCCACCCCCTCCGGCGAGCCGCCGCTGACGAACCACAGCGCCCGCCCGATACCCTGATCGGCGGCGCGGCGCAGCGGTGCGCGGTCGCCCATCCAGCGCGGATACCGGTCCTCGGCGAAGTGCCGCCCGATGTACTTCTCGGTGCGGAAGAAGGCGTTGTAGAAGCCGTACCCGTCGATCGCCAGCCACCGGTAGGACGGGTGTTTCGGAAACACCTTGCGCCAGAACGGCCTCGGGATGCGTCCCAAGGCCAGCCCGACGCCCACGTACATGGTCAGGTCGTGTGCGGCGGCGGGCCCGGCGATCAGGTCGTGCGCGCGGCGGCTGAACGGCGTAATCGAGTCGACCGCCGCCAGACCGGTCGCCGCGCCCTCGAACGCGAAGCCTCGATACTGCTGGGGCAGGGTCTCGATGTGCGCGATCAACTCGTCGTTGTTCTTGCTGCGCACCGCGACGTCGATGCTGGTGGCCAGATGGGTGGCGACGCGCTCCAATTCGGCCTTGGTCGCCGGGCTCGGCGCGGCGAACCCGGGGCGGCCCAGCGGTGGTACGTCGGCGCCGGTGCCGAGTAGCACCGACCGTATCGGTCCGATCATCGATGGCATGGGAATCCTCGGTTCTGTTGCGGCGGTGCGGGATCGGTCAGGACGGCGCGGCCGCCGGTTCCAGCGCGGCCGGCTCGGCCGGGCGCGGTGCGGGTTCGGCGGGGACGGCGCGGTTGCCGAGCCATTCGCGAATGTTGCGGTACCACCAGAAGATGCCGCGGCACGCGCACACGATCACCAGCGCGAAGAACAGCCCGAACGACACATTGAGCGCCATCAGCACGCCGTACATCAGGCCCACGGACGCGCCGAATATGACCTGATCGCGCTTCGCGAACGGGGAGGTCGCCGGGTCGGTGATCATGTAGTTGGTGTAGAGCACGAACGCGATGCCGGTGATCGGCAGCAGCGCCGCGATGATGGAGACATCGGGATCCAGCGCCCCGCGCACCACCGCCTGCAGCACGAACGCGCCCAGCCACGCCGCGATCAGCGGTGTCTTCTTGGTGAGCTTGGCGTTGAGCATGGTGCCCGCCATCAGCAGGCCGAGCACCAGCAGCGCGTCCGCCGCGCCCTGCACGTTCTCCACGAAGTGGTAGGGCCCGACGACCGCGATCTCCGGGAACACCAGCAGCGCCACCACGATCCCGAAGTTCGACGGGTTCATGAAGTGCTTCATCTTGCCGCGGATCTTCGCGCGCAGCACCCATTTGGTGCCCACGGCGACGGTGATGCCGAACATGATCGGCAGCCACTGGTCGGCGGCGTACATCAGGAAGTTGAACGCGACGCCGGTGATGTGCGCGGGCATCAGGAATACGAACAGACCGCGGAAACCGTTGCCGCGGTAGCCGGCCGGGCGTTTGTAGGCCCACGCCGCCAGCGTCTCGAGGATCAGCTCGACGGTGTAGGCGGTCAGCGCCGCCAGGATCGGCCACAGCCACGGCTGCTCGAAGCCCAGCCAGAGGAAGCCGACGACGTTGAAGAACGTCAGCGAGGCCGCGAAGTTGCGCAGCGCCAGATAGCGGGGGTCACGGCCTTCCTTGTTGACCCCCAGCCACTTTCGCCGCCACGCCTGGAATGCGGTCGGGGGTGCGTCCGGCGTCGCGTCGGGCGCCGATCCGTTCCCGTTGGTGTCGGTCGCGAGGACCGCCTTGCCGTCGGAGTCGGGATGATGGCCGTTGCCTTGGACACTCATCAGTGCACCTCCCGGGCATCGGTGTCGAGAACGAGGGTGTGGCTGCCGGGCCGCAGCTGCAGTTGCTGGGTGTGCACGGCGCCGTGGTTGTCGCGCCAGCTCAGCTGGACCGGGAGCGGGGTGGCGGGATCGACGTCGCCGAGCCCGAGATGGACGTCGGTGGCGCGTTTTCCGGCGTGTCCGCTGCCGCCGTCGAGCTGGGCGATGTGCGGCGTGCCGTCCGGGGTGGTGACGGTGACCTGGGCGCCGACGGCCGGTGAGCCGAGGATCGGTTTGCCCGCCAGGGTGGTGTCGCCTGGCGCCGAGTTCGTCGGCGGGGTGAACAGTTGCAGCCCGAGGTACCGGCCCGGGTTCGGTGAATCGTTGCGGTAGTAGACCGGGGTGTCCCACTGGCGGGCGACCGCGAAGCTGAGTTTGCCGGTGCCGGTGGGGTCACCGACCGCGATGCCCCGGGTGGGGACGGACGCGAAGATGTCGAGGGCGGGGGAGATGTTGGTGAACTTGCCGCTGTCGTTCTGGGCGAAGAACGCCATCCGGTTGTTCCCGGCCAGGTCGCCGTGCGCGGTGAAATTCGGCCAGGCCCACGGGTATCGGGCGAGCAGGTCGTTCATGGTGGCCATTTCCTGCACCTGCGGCCAGCGCGTGGTGTCGCCCTTGAACATGCCGTTGGCCTGCACGATCTGCGGACGGCCGCTGTTGTCGAAGTCGGCGATCTTGGTGTCCCAGCACCAGCCGCTCCAGGCCAGGCCCTGGCTCACGGCGCGGTTCTCGAACGGCGCCACACCCGAATTGAGCTGTGCGGCGGCGTCTTTCGTGTCCTTGGCGGTGTTGTAGAACGCCAGGTTGCCCTCGATGATGCCCCAGCGCTGGGCGATATTGCTGACGAACATGTCGGGCATGCCGCGTCCGCTGAGGTCACCGAAGTCGACGCCCATCCCCTTGAACGAGTCGTGGCCCAGTACGAACGACTTGGGGTCGGTCGGCCCGCGCTGCCCCTCGGCCAGCCCGAACTCGAAATGCCCGGGGGTGGACTTGTTCACGAACAGCCGGTCCGGGCCCATGTCGTTGGCGACATACAGTTCCGGCAGCTGGTCACCGGTGAGGTCCTGCGGCGCGGAGGCGATGGTCCAGCCGTTCTTCGCGTGCTCGGGGAAGGCGTCGAACACCTCGCGGAAGTCCGCGGTCGGTTCGGCGCCGCCAGTGCTGCGCTGCAGCGAGAGCAGGTGCGCGCCACCGGCATTGGTGGCCTTGGAGAACGATTCGTTGAGCGTCAGGCTGTGCTCGCCGGTGGTGCCGATGAAATCGCTGTCGGGGAAGTAGTTGCCGATGAAGATGTCGAGATTGCCGTCGCCGTCGAAATCGGCGACCGAGGACGCCAGGGTGAACCAGCGCGCCCCCTGATAGCTGCCGTCGGGGGTGGCGGGCGGCTGCACGGTCTCCACCGGCCGGAACGCGGCATTGTTCAGCTGCTTGGCGCCGGCGCGGGGCAGGAACACGATCGGCGTGCGGCCACCGTAGTAGACCATCAGCCCGATGCGCCCGGAGTGGTCGAAATCGCCGGGAATGCAACCGGTGGGCGCCATCTCGTCGTCTGTCGGCAGTGGCGCCGGATCGAGCACGAACGGCTGGTAGCGGCTGGTGTCGCTGTCGGGTGCGGGGGTGACGATCACGCTGTCGGAGCGGGAGTCGACCAGGCACAGGTCGTCGGATTTGCCGTTGCCGTCGATGTCGTTGATGGCCACCGCCGAGTTCACCGACGACATCCAGGCCACCACGTGCTCGTAGCGGGGCTCGATATTGCGGATCTTGCGTTCGGGCAGGCCGGGCGGCAGCGCGATCGGCATCTCGGTGAACTTGAACTTGCTCGCCAGCGGCGCGTTGCCGTCTTTTTCCACCGGGGCGATCATGGTGGAGTGCGCGGGTACGAACAGTGCGACCATCATGCCCAGTGATGCCAAGGGCACCAGCGCTTTTCGCAGCAGATTCGGTGGTAGCTTCACGACTGGGGCCCTTCTTCCGTGGTCATGCCGTCGAACACCTGCCGCACGGTGTCCAACGCGTGGTCGAGCTGTTGTTCGGTGTGCCGGCAGTTGACGAAGAACCGCAGCCGGGCCTCGCCGGACGGCACCACCGGATGTCCGATGGCGTTGGCCATCACGTTGTGTTCCAGCAGGTCCATCGAGGCGCGGACGGCGGGCTCGTCGGCGCCGGTGATGATCGGGGTGATCGGCGTGCCCTGCCCGTTGCCGGTGTCGAAGCCGAGCTCACCGGCCCGCCGATGGAAATATTGCGCGTTGTGCCGCAGCGCCGCGACACGGTCGGGTTGGTCGTGCAGCACGGCGAGCCCCTCGAGCGCGGCCGCCGCGGCCGACGGCGCGGGCGAGGCGGTGTACATGCTCAGGCCCGAGGCCGAGTACTTGAAGCCGTCGACGAGTTCGCGGTTGGCCGCCAGATATCCGCCGACGCTGCCCAGCGCCTTGGACAGGGTGCCCATCCAGACGTCGACCGCGTCGCCGGGCAGGTCGAAATGCTCGCGCACGCCCAGGCCGCGTTCGCCGAGGACGCCGAACGAATGCGCCTCGTCGATCATGATCGAGCAGTCGTATTTCCGTGCCACCTCGATGATCTCGGGCAGCCGGACGATGTCGCCGTCCATGCTGTAGACGCCCTCGACGAGCACCATGGCCCGTTCGAAGCTGCGCCGCGACATCGACAGGATCGCCTCGAGCGACTCGGGATCGTTGTGCCGGAACGTGACTCGCTTGCATCCGGCCCATTCGGTGCCCGAGACGATGCTGTTGTGGATCAGCGAATCACACACGGCGATATCGCGTTTGCCGAGCAGGAACGCCACGGCCGCAGCGTTGGTGAGGAATCCGCTCGAGGTGACGATCGCGGCGTCGGTGTCGTAGATGCGGGCGATCTCCGACTCCAGCTCCCCGTACAGCGGCAGCTCGCCCGCGACCAGCCGCACCGCCGCCGCGGAGGTGCCGTAGCGGGTGATGGCGTCGGCCGCGGCGGCGTGCACCCGCGGTTCCGCGGCCAGGTCCAGATAGCCGAAGCTGCTGAAGTTCAACATGTCCCGGCCCGCGAAGCGGGTCACCGGGCCGCTGACGCCCTCGTGCGGCAGATAGTACGGGTTGATCACGCCCGCGCCGCGCGCCCAGGTGTCGAACCGCGCCCATTTCTCGGTGGCCTCCACCACACCCGGATGGTCGCGGAAGTCGGTGCGCAGCACGGGCCGCGCCGTCGCGGGAGTGTCGGCCGTGGCCGCCGGTGTGGCCGCGGTGGTGGCGCCGTTGCCGCCCGGGTCGTGCTTGGACATCAGGGAGCGCGCCAATGCGCGCGCATCGGTCGTCATGGGCGATTCCTCACGGTGCCGTCGGTTCGGTCGTAGCTTCTTCCTGAGCGATCTGCGCGGCGATCTTGGCGCCGAGCCCGCCCAGCGACAGTCCGGCGCCGATGGACAGCACGGACATCTTCACGCCCAGGCTCTTGACCACCCGGGCGCCGAATTCCATCGCCATCAGCGAATCGAGGCCGAGTTCGCTGGTGGGAGTGTCGAGATCGACGGTGTCGGCGTCGACACCGAGGACGATGGCGAGTTGTTCGGCGAGCAGCCAGGCCACCACCTCGCCGCGCTGCTCGGCGTCGATGGTGAGGATCTCCGCGCGCAACGCGGCGGTGCCGCCCGCGCCGCCGCCCGCCGCGGTGACCAGTTCCACGAACCGCGGGGACCGCGCCGAGGAGCGGTGCGCCAGCGCCCACTGCGCCCAGTCGATGTCGAGCACCGCGCACTGCGGCACGTCCAGCCGCAGGCATTCCCACAGCAGCACGGACGCGAAATCCATGTCCAGCGAGCCGTATCCGGTCATCTCCGCGTACCGCGACACCGCCTGCGAGTCGGCCATGCCGCCGTCGCCGCGCATGAAGCCCCAGTCCACCGACACCGCGGGCCGCCCCTGGGCGCGCCGCGTCCAGGCGAGCGCGTCGAGCGCGGAATTGGCCGAGGCGTACCCCAATTGGGGCGAGAGCCCGGCGATGCCGCTGGCGGAGGAGTACAGCACGAAGAAGTCCAGCTCCACGCCCGCCGCGGTGGTCGCGCGGTCCAGGTGCAGCGCGCCGTGCACCTTCGGTTCGAAGATCTCGCGCAGCGAGTCGAGGGTGACCTCGGGGATCTCGGTGTTGTTGACCACCCCCGCCGCGTGGACGACACCGCGCAGCGGCGCACCGCTCGCCTGAATGCGGGCGATCAGGGCGGCCACCGCGTCGTAGTCGGCGACGTCCACCCGCTCCTCGCGCACATCTATTCCGGCGCAAGCGAATTCGGTGAGCTGGGTGCGCGCGGCCGCGGTGGTGGCGCCGCGCCGACCGGCCAGCACCAGGTGCCGGACGCCGCGGCGCACGAGGTGCCGTGCGGTGGCCAGGCCGAAGGCTCCGAATCCGCCGGTGACGAGATAGCTCGCGTCCGGGTCGATGTCGGTCTCGCGGGGAATGTGACGCACCGCGGGCCGTTCTTCGCGCAGGTCGAGGACGACGCGGCCGACCTGGGCCGAGCGGGCGACGGTCTCGAATGCCTCGGTGAGCCGGTCGAGCCCGAACACCATATTGGGCAGCGGCCGGTACTCGCCGTGGTACATCGCGTCCACCACGCGCCGGGCGGCATGGCGCACCTGCTCGGGACGATGGGCCAGGATGCGGTCGATATCGACGGCGAAGAACGACAGGTTGCGGTCGAACGGCCGCAGGTCGATGGCGCCCGAACCGTAGATGTCGGCCTTGCCGATGTCGACGATGCGGCCGAATTCGCCTGCGACCCTGAAGTTCTGCTGCAGGATCTCACCCGGCGCGGAACTGTAGACGACATCCGCCCCGGCGCCGCCGGTCAGGCGCAGCACCTCGTCGACGAAGGTGACCGAGCGGGAATTCAGCACCTCGTGCGCGCCCAGCGCCCGCACCTGCGCGCGGCGCTCGGGAGTGCCCGCCGTGGCGATCACCGTCGCGCCCATGCGCAGCGCCACCTGCACCGCCGCCATGCCCATGCCGCCCGCGGCGCCGTGCACCAGCACCGTCTCGCCAGGCCGCACCCGCGCCAGTTCACCCAGCCCGATCTCGGCGGTGAACAGCGGCATCACCGAGGTGCAGTGCAGCGGGTCGAAGGCGCCGGGCGGGAAGATGTCCATCGCGGTGGTGGCGCCGGTGTCCGGGCGCAGCGTCACGAAGCGGCGCACGATGCCCGGCGCCACCACCGAGATCTCGTCGCCGGGCGCGATACCGGTGACGGCGCTGCCGACGCGTTCCACGACGCCGTAGCCGTCCATGCCGATCTCGGTGCCGAAAAACGTTCCGGCCAGCTCCTTGTCGGTGAGCACGCCGAGAACCTTCAGAGTGTCCTTGTAGTTGAGACCGACCGCCTGCATGCGGATCTCGATCTCCTCGGGGCCCGGCGCGACCCGTTCCGCGGTGCGCAGCGCCAGCTCCGGCAGCAGCCGCGAGCGCGGAATGTCGAGGCAGTAGGACCGTTCGGGATCGGTGAGCGGGGCCGGGACCGCCCAGCGGGCCAGATGCGCGGCGAGGGTGTGCCGCCAGCGGATGGTCCAGCACGCCCCGGCGCGCAATGCCACCTCGTCGGTGAGGGTGTCGGCGTAGACCTGTTCCAGGACGTCGGCGGCGGCCGTGGCGGGCTCGGTGTCCACCAGCCGCCACTGCGCGGCGGGCAGTTCGTTGAGCAGTTCGCGGCGGCCACCGGCGAGCGGGGCGTGTTCGATGCGGGCGAAGCGGTCGATCGGCAGGCACAGCGCGTTCTCCGTGACGACGACGCCGCGAATCTCCCGCGGACCGCCCGGCACGGCCTCGGGCGACGTATCGTCCAGTGCCAGCGCCTGTTTCACCGCCTGCGCGACCTGCGCCAGGCCGTCGACATTGTGCACGGCGTCGAGATCGGATCCGGCGACGACGACCAGGCGCAGCCGTTCGGCGCCCGCGCGGGTGAGGCCGCCGCGCAGCAGATCGACCAATTGCGGCATACCGAGCGCCGAGGCGTGATCGCCGACGGTGACCAGGTCGCTGGGGCGGGTGCTGGCGATCTCCTTGGCGCGCTGCGAGATCTCGGCGCCGAGGTTGACCACCACCAGCGCCCCCTCGTCCAGGGCCGGCGGCGGGGTGGCGTCGGCGGTGTCGGAGACGATTTCCCACACCGGCTCGTAGTACAGCTCGTCGAGTTGATCCGACAGCGGGCGGCGCGGAGTGAGGGTGCCGAACCGCACGCCGGTCAGGGTCAGCGCCACCGCACCCACCGCGGAGGCGATCCGGATGTCGGCGCGCAGCGGATCGGCGGGATCACGGGTGACGACGACCACCGGGTCGACCGGGAGCGGGCCGGTCCACCGCACCCTGTCGATCGCGGCGGGCACCACCACGTCCGGGTCGACCGCGCCGTCCTGGGCGACGGTCGCCGCGTAGAGGGCGGCGAAGCACTGCAGGGCGGCGTCGAGTACCGCGGGGTGGGCCAGGTGCCGGTGGGTGGCGTCGGCCGGCGGCGTATTCACCTGCGCGACAACACTGTCGAGCCCGACATGCACCGTGCGCAGCAGCCGGAAGGCCGGGCCGTAGGCGAGCCCGTGCGCGGCCATGCTGTCGTAGAGCGCGTCGGCCGGGACCTCCGCGGCGCCGGCCGCGACGGTGAGGTCGACGCTGCCGGGGTCGACGTCGGCCTCGACCAGGCGTCCGTAGGCGTTGACGGTCCAGTCCGCGCCGGTCGCCGGGCGGGACCGCACCGTGAAGCGCCGCGTCGTCTCCTCCACCCCGATCCGCAGCACCGGCACGTCGTGTTCGTCCACCACCAGCGGGTTCACGAACTCGACGGACTCGAGCCCGAAGCTCTCGCGGCCGGTGCGGGCGGCGATCGCGCTCAGCGCGGCGTCGAGGTAGGCGGCGCCGGGCAGCACCACGGCCCCCGCGACCACGTGGTCGCGCAGCCACGGCAGGTTCGTCACCGACAGCGCCACTTCCCATTCCGGCGCGGCCGCCGCGATCCGGTCCCCGAGCATGGCGTAGCCGTCCGGGGTGCCGAGGCGGTCGAGCCGGGTCTCGGGCTCCTGCGTCCACACGTGCCGCCGCTGCCACGGGTAGGGCGGCAGCGCGGCGTGCGGCGCGGTGCGGTCGATCGGGCGGGGGAGCCGTTCGCTGTCGAGGGCTCCGGCGCGGTACAGCTCGGCGACGGCGGTGAGCAGATTGTCGTGGTCGGCGCCGCCGCGGGCGAGGGTCGGCACCGCGGCGCCGGCGCCGCCCTGTTGCATCAGGATCTCCCGGATGCTGCCGCTCAGTACCGGATGCGGTCCGACCTCGAGGAAGATCCGGTGCCCGTCACCGAGCAGGGTCTCGACGGTGTCGGCGAAGCGGACCGACTCGCGCACGTTGCGGCACCAGTACTGGGCGTCCCAATCCTGTGGTGTCGCCCGCGCCGCGGTGACCGTGGAGTACACGGTGACCGACGTGTCGCGGGCCGCGAGCGCGGCCAGCGCCGTGCGCAGCTCGTCGAGGATCGGATCCATCAACCGGCTGTGGTAGGGCACCTCCACGCGCAGCATGCGAGCGAAAACACCGTCGGCGGTGAGCTTTTCGGCGAGGTCGTGCAGGATCGGCGCGGGGCCCGCGAGGGTCACCGCCGACGGGCTGTTGATCGCGGCGACGTCCACGCCGTCGAGGTCGGCCAGCAGGTCGCGGGCCTCGGCCGCGGGCAGCCCGACCGCGAGCATCGCGCCGCTGCCGGCGGTGGTGGCCTGCAGACGGGAGCGGTGGTAGCTGACCGTCACGGCTTCGGCGAGGGTCAGCGCCCCCGACACATACGCGGCGGTGACCTCGCCGACGCTGTGGCCCACGACCACGGCGGGCCGGATGCCGCGCTCGGCGAGTTCGGCGGTCAGCGCGGCTTGCAGCAGGAAGTTCGCGGGCTGGGCGACCTCGGTGCGGGTGATGCGGGAATCCGCCTCGGCACGCAGCATCTCATCGAGAATCGACCAGCCCGCGAGCTTGCCGAACTCCCGGTCGACCTCGCGCGCCACCGCGGCGGCCGGGCCGTCGCCGCGCAGCAGCTCGCGCCCCATGCCCCACCACTGCGGGCCCATGCCGCTGTAGACGAACACCGGATCGGTACCGCCCTCGGTCACCGCGCGAGCGGGCGCCTGCCCACCGCCCGCGGCGAATTCGGCCAGCTGGGCGCGGAGGTCGTCGGAGTCGGTGTAGCGGAACGCCGCCCGCAGCGGATGATGCGCGCGCCGCACCCAGGCCGCGGCGGTGAGCCGGTCCACGGGCTCGGCGTCGACCGCCAGCTCCGCGGCCAGCGACCGCAATGCCGTCTCGCTCCGCGCGGAGAGCGGGAAGATCGGTAGCCCTGGGTGGTTGTCCCGCACGACAATCGCGGCGGGTTGGGGTTCGAGCGAGGCCGTCGCGGCCTGTCCCGTCACGATGGCCGTATCCGGGCGGCGGCCCGCGGTCACGGTGGAATCCGTTGCGGGGCCGATGATTACGTGAGCGTTGGTGCCGCCGTAGCCGAAACTGTTGACCGCGACCAGGGGTCGGCGCAGCGGCTCGGGAGCCACCGGCACGCGCAGCCGCAGGCCGTCGAAGTCGATCTCGGGGTTGGGATTGTCCAGGCGCACCTGCGGGGCGACGGTTCCGTGGTAGACCGTCAGCGCCGCCTTGATCACCCCGGCCACGCCCGCCGCCGCCTCGGTGTGCCCGATATTGTTCTTCAGCGAGCCCACCGGCAGCGGCTCGGTACGCCCGTCGACCGCGCCGTACACGTGGCCCAGCGCCGTCAGCTCGATCGGATCACCGACCGGCGTGCCCGTCCCGTGCGCCTCGACGAACCCGATCTCCGCCGGGGAGATCCCGGCCCGCGTGTGCACGCGGCGCGCGAGCTGTTCCTGCGCAACAGGATTCGGCACCGGGATGGCGAGGGTGCGGCCGTCCTGGTTCACGCCGCTGCCGCGCACCACCGCGTAGACGCGGTCGCCGTCGCGCCGCGCGGCCGCCAGCGGCTTGAGGATCACCGCGCCCGCGCCCTCGCCGCGCCCGTAACCGTCGGCGGCGGCGTCGAACGACTTGCAGTGCCCGTCGACCGCGAGGAACCGGCCCTTGCACATCGAGATGAAGGTCTCCGGCTGCAGCATGGCGTTGGTGCCGCCGACGATGACCGACTCGCATTCGCCGGCCGCCAGCGCCTGTACCGCCTGATGCAATGCCACCAGCGAGGAGGAACAGGCGGTATTGATCGTCATGGTCGGGCCGTGCAGATCGAGCAGGAACGCGATACGCGCCGACAGCAGGGTATGCGAGGAACTGGTGGGGGTGTGACTGTTGATCGCGTGCCGGACCACGTTGCGCCCCACGGCATTGTCCATCATGAACCCGCCGACGAAGACGCCGACGTCGCGCCCGCCGATGCGCCCGGCCATGCCGCCGTCGTCGAGCGCCTCCCACGCCACTTCGAGCAGCAGCCGCTGTTGCGGGTCCATGATCGACGCCTCGCGCTGGGAGATGCCGAAGAAGTCCGCGTCGAACTCCCACAGCGATCGGCCGAGGAACCCGCCGTGGCGGGTGTACATGCGGCCCGGCGCCTCCGGGTCGGGGTCGTAGAACTTGTCCAGGCTCCACCGGTCCGGCGGGACCTCGACGATGCCGTCACCCCGCCGGATCAGAAAATCCCAGAAGGAAGCGGGATCTTCGATGCCACCGGGAAAGCGGCAGCCGATCCCGACGATTGCTGCATCGGACATGGCGCGTTCCTCTGAATATCTGCACCGACCGGTGCGCGGCGGTAAGACTGTGCGGCCGAGTATTTCCCGGGCCAGTTGGACAGCATAGTTTCGATAATCGATGCGAGTGGTCGACTTCGGTGAAAGTCCTTGCGGCGCAGTGCAAGTAGGCATGACAAACGTGAATTGCGATGTGCCGGGGCAGCGCCCTGACGTTGTTATTGCGCGCTGACATCGTTATTTGTCCAGAGCGTCGCCGGAGAGTTTTCGAGAACGGGATTTCCGATAACATCGTCATTGCCACCGATTACATCGTTATCAACACCGTGACAATGTTATGGGTGTACTTTCGCGCCCATGCACTCCGGTGAATTCACGCTCGACCCGGACGCCGAGCCGATCGCCGGCCGGGATTGGTTGCGGGCCTTCGTCGATCGCTACATCGCCGGGTGGAACACCGGCGACCCGGCCGCCGTCGCCGCCTGCGTCAGCACCGACACGCGCTGGCTGGACCCCTCGGAGGAGGGACTGATCATCGGCCGCGCGGCCGTGGCGAAATTCGTCGGCGACACCGTGCGATCGTTCCCCGACGTCTCCTACGACCTGGTCTTCGAACCCACGATCACCGCCGACGAGCGCGCCGCGATCGTGCCGTGGCGGATGAGCGGCACCCATCTCGGACCCATCGACCCGCCCGGATTCGCCGCCACGGGAAAGAAATTCGACCTGCTGGTGGTCGACATCTGGCAGTTCCGGTCGGGGCTGATCTGGCGCAGCAAGGCCACCTGGGACCTCAACGAACTGCTGCTGCAATTGGGACTGCTGCCCAAGCGCAACGGCTTCGCCGAACGCTTCATGGCCCGGGCGCAGCGAGCCGGAGCGAAGCTGCGCCCGCCCCGCTGAGGACCGAACGCTCAGGTCAGGGTGACGGGATCCTGGCTGGGCGACAGCACCAGTTGCGCGACCCGCGTCACCGACTGCTGCACGCGCGCCGGTTCGGCGCCCATCCCGATCAGGATGTTGACGATCGAGGGCAGCAATACCTCGGTGAGCCCCTCGTCGCCGTAGAGCCCGGCCATGTCCAGCTGGATGAACCCGTATAGGCCCGTCCAGAATTGGGCGGCCGCGGCCCGCGCGTTCGTCGCCCGGATCAGCCCGGCGTCCAGCGCGCGCTGGGTCGCCCGCACCACGTGGTCGAAGCTCTCGGCGAAGTTCTCGAAATCGGAGTCGCCCGAGCCGGACAGGATATTGCCCCGGTTGAGCTTGACCTCCGCCTTCGGCGACTCGGTGGCGTACATCAGCCGGAACAGCTCCGGCTTGTGCAGCGCCTCGTCGCGGAAGATGAAGCCCAGCACCAGAATGTCGGTAATCGGATCATCGCTGATCGCGCACTCGGACAGGCGGGTGTTGAGCTGCGCGAAGCCGACCGAGCCGACCGCCCGCAGCAATCCGGGCATGCCGCTGAAATTCGAATAGATCGCCATGGTCGATACATCACATATCCGGGAGACCCGTCGCACCGTCAGCGCCGCGAGCCCCTCCGTCGAGAGGAGTTGGATTGTCGCATCTATCAGTCGTTCTCGAAGCGACGACACCGTATCGGTTGCCGTGCTTGGTCCACTCATGCCAGCCACCTGCAATTCGTCGGCCTCGGCCGGCGTCGCCACCTATCCGCTGCCGCACCGAGCCCTCATTCGCAAACCCGCCCCCAACTACCCGTTACCGGTCGGTAGCGTACGAGATATCGGGTCGGGAGAAGGACCGTTTGGCGAATTTCAGGAGTATCGGAGGCCGGCGGCTCAGCGTGCCGCGTCGCGCAGCCAGTTGCGCAGCCAGCCGGTCGCGGTGGCGCCGTTACCGTCGACGACGTACGACGCGTACTCCTGATGCACCTTGGAGCTGTAGAACTCCTCGAGCTCCTGCCGGCGCTGCTCGTTGGCGGAATCGCTGAACTGGCTCTGCAACATCGGGAGCCCGCCCGCGGCCATCAGATCGTTGATGATCGACTGCGCCTCCTGCTGGTACCGGTTCGCCAGGCCCGGATCGGGCGCGGAGAGCTGTGCGAAGAAGCCGGCGATCCGGGTGGCGTAATCGTCGTCGGGCGTGGAGCAGTACAGGTCGCCGACGGCGCAGATGCTGCGCACTCGCGGTGTCAGCCAGCCGAATCCGCCGATCCGCGGCCCGCCCGCGCCGGCGCCGGGCACCGGCGGGCCGACCATCGGATCGGTCGGGGAGCGGCGCGGGTCGGCGAGCAGGCCCACCGCCGCCACCCGGTCCGGCGGCACCACCCCGAGGCCCGTACCGATCTGGGCGGCCAGGTCACCGGCGGCGTCGGCGCCCTGGCTGTAGCCCAGCAGGGCGATCCGGGTGGCCGCGCAGGCGCGTCCCATGTCCGCGACCAGGTTTCGCGCGTTGTCGATACCCTCCTGCTTGGACCGGCCGTACACCTCGCCCTCCCACGGCATCGCGGTCGCCGCGTAGCTGACGTAGTCGGTGCGGATATTGCCGGGCAGGCCGTCGGTGACGGCGGACAGCATGCCTTCCCGGGGTTCCTCGCGCGAGGTCTCCCAGGTACCGGGCACGGCGACCACGTACAGGTCCGGGCAGCCGCCGGGCGCGGCCTGCGCCACCGGCGTTCCGGCCGCCGACACCAGCGCCGCCGCTATCGCCGCCGCGGACGCGAGGGCACCACAACTTTTTCGAACAGACACGACCGAACTCCTTGCGCCGCAGAACCTTTCCCGGTGAGACGGCCGCCGAGCGCGCGATATTCGCGGTGCGCGAATACCTCGAGGACGTGCTCGCGAACCCCCTGCCGACTCGACGGTAACCGAGACCGGCGGTCCCGCGCGCGAGGTTAGGCCAAGATGTAGGTGAACCGTGCCTGAACCCTTACCAACGGCGGGAAGCCGCGGTGAGGTCAGGCGGTGGCCGCGGCCGGCGCCTCCGCGGGGCTCATCACCTGCTCGAAATGCGCCACGACACGGTCGTGGAACATCCCGAACAGGTCCTCGAACAGCGCCACCTGCGCGTCCGACGGGCCGGACTCGGAATCCCACACCGCCGCCAGCGCCCGCCACATCAGCACGTGTAGATCCGGGCCCACTGAGTAATAGGACTCGACGGCGGCGGGCACCTCGAGGATCATCTCGCCGATGGAGTTGAGCACCGCGCGCTGCATGCTGTGGCCGAGCGCCGACAGCAGCGTGCGGACCAGGGCCAGCTCACCGGAGAACAGCGCCGACAGGTTCGGATTGGGCTGGCGGGCCAGGGTTTCCAGGTCGTCGATGGACCGCTCCAGCAGCGCGGTATCCGCGCCGTGCGGCTCGGCGGTGTAGACCAGTAACGCGTCCATCACGATCTGCCGCTGCATGGTGACGATATCGCGGAACATCTCGACCGCGACCTCGGGCTGCGGCAGCGAGAGCCGGAACAGCCTGCGGTACACCTCGACTCCGCCGTGCTCGCGGACATCGCGGATGGTGAAACCCTTGCCGCGATGCGCCTCCACGAACCCGTGCGACTCCAGGCGGCCCAGGATGAGTTGCGCCGTCGCGCGATTCATCGCGAACTCCTCGGCGACCTGGCGAACGGAGGGCATCAGGTCGCCGGGAGTGTACTCACCCGCCGCCACCCGGCGCGCCAACTCGTCGGCGACATCGGCGACGACCGTCTGCGCTCCCATTGATCTCTCAACCCTTTCGATGTGGTTGACCGATGTGGTTGACCCACGAACACTTTTCGGCTACGTCCCAGACAGTCTAAGCTGTGCTGAGCCGAACTGCACGTGCATGGGTTGCGGGCTGTGCACACGATGGGGTGATCGATGTCTTTTCGTCGCGTCGGCGACCGGCCGGAGAACGAACGCACCGGCGCCGGTCGCGCGTGGGGCCGTGCCCGTCGGGACGGAAATCCGCCGGGGCACAGGATGGTTCGCAACGCGAAGCTGGCCGCCCTGCCGGTGGCGTTCGCCGGGCGGCGGGCCGCCGGCGTCGGCAAACGGGCGCTGGGACGTTCGCCCGCCGAGATCGAGCACGAGATCCAGGTCCGCACCGCCCAGCACATCTTCGAGGTGCTCGGTGAACTGAAAGGGTGCGCGGCCAAACTGGGTCAGCTTCTTGCCATCTACGAGCTGGCGCTGCCGCCCGCGCTGGCCGAGCCGTACCGCACCGCGCTGAGCCGGTTGCAGGACTCCGCGCCGCCGATGCTGCCGCGCACGGTGCATGCCGCCGTGGCCGAGAGTCTCGGCGCGAATTGGCGGGATCGGTTCGCCGACTTCGACGATCGCCGCGCCGCGGCGGCCAGCATCGGGCAGGTGCACCGGGCTGTCTGGCACGACGGCCGCCCGGTCGCGGTGAAGGTCATGTACCCCGGCGCCCGCGCCGCCGTCCTCGGCGATCTCGACGAACTGCGCCGGATCTCCGCGCTCGCACCGGTTTTCGCACCGGGCGCGGACATCAAATCGCTGACCGAGGCGCTGGCGGGATCGGTGCGCGCCGAACTCGACTACGCGGCCGAGGCCGACAACCAGCGCGTCTTCGCCGCCGCCTACGCCGACGAGCCGGACTTCCTGATCCCGCGGGTGGTAGCCCAGCAGGGCGACGTGGTGGTCTCGGAGTGGCTCGACGGCGTGCCGCTGTCGCGCCTGATCGCCTCCGGCTCCCAGTCCGAGCGGGACCGGGCCGGGATGCTGGTGCTGCGGTTCACGCTGTCGACCTGGCAGCGGACGGGCATGCTGTACTGCGACCCGCACCCCGGCAATTTCCGTGTATTGCCCGACGGCCGCTTGGGTGTGGTCGATTTCGGCGCCTGCACACCGTTTCCGCCGGAGGGTTTCCTCGACGCCGTGTCGGGCATCGGCGAGGCGCTCGTCAACGGCGGCGGCCCCGAACTGCGCGACGCGATCCGCGCGCACGGATTCGTCGATCCGGACCGGGATTTCGACGTGGACGCGCTCGGCAAACAGCTCGAGCCGTTCGTCGAGCCGCTGCTGGCGCCGACCTTCCAGCTGTCGACGCGATGGTTGCGCAAGCGCGTGCTGCGCGCCCTGGACCTGCGGCTGACCAATGTCAATCGCGAACTCACCATGCCCGCGGACTACACCCCGTTCGCCCGCTGCGTGCTGACCGCGGCCGGGCTGATGTGCCAGCTGCACGTCGAGGGCCCGATCGGCGCCGAAATCCAGCGCTGGTCACCGGAATTGGCCGAGGTGGTGGCCCGCTACCGAGCCCGCGCCCCCGAGCAGGCCGATCTTGACGAGCCGGCCGACCTCGACGCCGCTCGCCGCCGCCGGGCCCGCGCGGCCTCCTCGGCGGAGGCCGCCGGCTGACGGCGGGGCGAGCGGAACCGGTACTCCGAACTCAGTACTTGCCGAACAGCACCGCGGCGTTGTGCCCGCCGAAGCCGAACGAATTGTTCATCGCGAACTCGACATTGGTGTAGCGGGGCTTGTCCCGGACCACGTCGAGGTCGACCTCCGGGTCCTGATTCTCGAGGTTGAGCGTCGGCGGGATGACCTGATCGCGCAGCGTCAGCACCGAGATGGCCGCCTCCAGCGCGCCGACCGCGCCCACCGAATGACCCAGCGCCGACTTGGGCGCGTACACGGCGGGGTGGCTGCCGATCGCGGCCGCGATGCCCTTGGCCTCGGACAGGTCGCCGATCGAGGTGCCGGTGGCGTGGGCGTTGACGTGATCGATGTCGGCGGCGGTGACGCCCGCGGTCTCGATGGCCCGGCGCATCGCGCGCGCACACCCCAGACCCTCGGGGTCCGGCGCGACCATGTGGTAGCCGTCGGCGGTCAGTCCGGCGCCGAGCAGGCGGGCCAGCGGCTTGGCGCCGCGGGCCAGCGCGTGCTCCTCGGTCTCGAGCACCAACAGCGCCGCCGCCTCGCCGAAGACGAAACCGTCGCGGTCGCGGTCGAAGGGACGCGAGGCGCGCTCGGGCTCGTCGACCCGCGAACTCAGCGCGCGCGCCATGGTGAATCCGGCGATCGCCATCGGGTTGATATAGCCCTCGACGCCACCGGCCACCATCATGTCGGCCTCGCCCAGGATCATCGTGCGCCACGCGTGCACGAGCGCCTCGTTGCCCGACGCGCACGCCGAGACCGGGGTGACCACACAGGCCCGCGCCCCGATGTCCAGGCCGACGACGCCGGATACGCCGTTGGGCATGCTCATCGGCACGGCGAACGGCGACACCTTGCGGTAGCCGCCGGCGCGCATCGCGTCGTTGGCGTCGACGATGGTGTCGGCGCCGCCGAGGCCGGTGCCGATGCAGACGCCCAGGCGGTCCTTGTCGACCTCCGGTTCCCCGACGGTCGCCCACAGGCGCTTGCCCATGGCGTAGGCCATCTGCTGCACGTAGCACATCCGGCGTTTGCGGACCCGGTCGAGATCGGCGGTCGGGTCGTGGACGAGCTTGCCGCCGATCGTGTTCGGCAGGCCGGCCTCGGTGATCTCCGGGTCGGTCAGCGTCTTGATCCCGCTCGCACCCGAGAGCAGGCCTTGCCAGCTGCTGTCGGTATCGGCGCCGATCGACGTCGTGATCTCCACCGCGGTGACCACGATGTCGCGGAAACCCCCGTTGCGAGTGGAGAAGTTCTCGAGCTTGCCCACGTTCTGGTAATCCTCACTGTCGGTCCCTGCGGACGCGAATACGGCGGCATCGGCGGACGCGATGACGTCATTGTCGAAGGCGTACGACACCGGCGCCCAACCCGCCGGTGCAGGTGAACGGATCGCGTGCTCGGGTCAGCCTACAGCGTGCGGGCCGGTCGCTCCGGTCGGCGAAACGCCCCCTGCCGGGAAACGGTCACCGCGTTCCCTCGGGCTGTTCCGGCCGGATCGTGATGCTCGATGTTTGCCCTGGCCGGACCGTGGAACCCTCCCGATACCACCGGGCCGAAGCAGGCCCGCACGGGCAACGGAAGGGGCGTGCCCGAGATGGTGATGACGGCGATGTCGGAGCTGGTTCGCAGCCAGCTGGAAAATCCACACCCGGAAGCCCCGCCCGGATCGGGCGCGTCGGCCTCGTTGTTGCGGCACCTTGTCTGGCTGCATCTGGCGGCCACCGCGATCGCCACGATCTGGTGGGTGCATCTGGCGCGCACCCGCGGGGACGGGCGATTGCGCGCGGTGCACGTGGCGATGCTGGCCATCCTGCTGGGACTGTCGTCCGCGGGCGCGGGGCTGCTGCTGGGAGCCGCGCTGGAATAGGCGGCGGGCCGTCATCCCATGGCGGCCCGTGCGATACGCAGGTCCGCGAGGAACTCCGCGTAGGCGGCGTCGCGGTCCGGAGAGCGCAGCACCGCCGACGGGTGCACCGTCGCCACCGCGCGGCCCGCGCCCAGCGCTACCACCTGACCGCGCTGCTTGCTCACGCGGAACGACGGGTCGATGACCGACTGCGCCGCGATGGCGCCCAGGCACACCACCAGGTCCGGCTCGATCCGGTCCAGCTCGGCCTCGAGCCAGGGGCGGCAGGCGGTGATCTCGGTCTTGCCGGGCTGCTGGTGGATGCGGCGCTTGCCCCGCTCGGTGAACTTGAAGTGCTTGACCGCGTTGGTCAGATACACCGTCTCGCGGTCGATCCCCGCCTCGGTCAGCGCGCGGTCCAGCAGGCGCCCGGCGGGCCCGACGAACGGGCTGTCCGCCACATCCTCCCGATCGCCGGGCTGCTCGCCGACGAGCACGACGCTCGCGCTCTCCGGTCCCGCGCCGAAGACGGTCTGAGTGGCGTGCTTGTACAGCTCACAGCCATGGCACCGGCAGGACGCCGCGCGCAGGGTCGCCAGATCCGCACCCTCGGGAATGAATTCACTGGCGCTCATGTCCTGTCCTCCCTTGTCGGCTGCTGCGGCGATACCCGGGTCGGGCCGGGAGAAACGGCGGCCCACGCGCTAGACGTAACCTGCAATCACACGTACCCTGCGGGTAGGCCCGGTCACGGACGTCCGGGCGCGGATCACACGAAACGAGTACCTCAATGGCGCGGCATGTCGACGTACTGATCATCGGCGCGGGCCTGTCCGGCATCGGAATGGCCTGCCACCTGACCCGCGAGCAGACCGGGCGCAGCTACGCGATCCTGGAGCGGCGCACCGCCATCGGCGGCACCTGGGACCTGTTCCGCTATCCGGGCATCCGCTCCGACTCCGACATGCTGACCTTCGGGTTCGGCTTCCGGCCCTGGCACGGCACCAAGGTGCTCGCCGACGGCCCGCACATCCGCCGCTATATCGCCGACACCGCCGACGAGTACGGCGTCACGCCGCACATCCGGTTCGGCCGCAAGGTCACGCGGGCCAATTGGTCCAGCGCACAAGGCATCTGGACGGTGACCGCCCGCGACGAGCAGACCGGCGAGACCGAGACCTACACCAGCAACTTCCTCATCGGATGCACCGGCTACTACGACTACGACAACGGCTACCGCCCGTCGTTCCCCGGCGAGGAGAACTTCCGCGGGCCCATCGTGCACCCGCAGCACTGGCCCGAGGACCTCGACTATCGCGGCAAGCGGGTCGTGGTGATCGGCAGCGGCGCCACCGCGATCACCCTGGTCCCGGCGATGAGCGCCGACGCCGCGCACGTGACCATGCTGCAGCGCTCGCCCACCTACATCACCGCGCTGCCCGCCGACGACCCGGTGGCGGTCGGCATGAAATTCGCGCGAGTGCCCGCCGCCCTCGCCTACAAGGCGGGCCGGGCCCGCAATATCGCCTTGCAGCGGGCCAGTTTCCAACTGTCTCGGACCAATCCGAAGCTCTCGCGCAAGCTCCTGCTGGCCGCGGTGCGGGCACAGGTCGGACCGCGGATCGACATGCGGCACTTCAGCCCCGCCTACAACCCGTGGGACCAGCGCCTGTGCGTGGTGCCCAACGGTGATCTGTTCAAGGTGCTGCGCAGCGGGCGGGCCTCGATCGTGACCGACCGCATCGCCGCGTTCACCGAGACCGGCATCCGGCTGGAGTCGGGGGACGAACTGCCCGCCGACATCGTCATCAGCGCGACCGGCCTCACCGTGCAGATGCTGGGCGGCGCCACCCTCGAACTGGACGACGAGCCGGTCTCGGTGCGCGATCTGGTCGCCTACAAGGGCGCACTGCTCGGCGGCATCCCCAACGCCATGATCGTGCTCGGCTACACCAACGCCTCCTGGACGCTGAAGGCGGACCTGGCCGCCGAGTACTTCTGCCGCCTGCTCAACCATCTGCGCGACCACGGGCTGACCCGGTTCGTCGCGGTGCCCGAGCCCGGCGACATCTCCGGCGATTCGCTCATGGGCGGGGCGCTGACCTCCGGCTACATCACCCGCGGCGACGCGGTGATGCCGCGCCACGGCACCCGCGGACCCTGGAAGGTGATCAACAACTACTTCCGCGACCGCGCCCTGCTGCGCAAGGGACCGCTCGAAGACGGCGTGCTGCGCTTCTCCCGCGAGACCGCGGACCTGCGCGCCGTGCCGGAAAGCCGTTCTGCCTGAGCGGTTTTCGGTTCGGTGGGTTGCTCTCCGAGGAAATCAGCGGCGGGGAAGGGAGCGGGGGAGCCCGAACCACGGGAGCACGCTGTTGTCGAAACGGGTCACGGCACTGATCCGGTTGCCGGCCAGCGTGAGGACGAGAAGTCCGGTCCCGCGCCGGATTCCGTCGGTCGCCGAGCGCAAATAGGTTCCGAATGCCGGTTGGCCGTTGGCTCGCGTAGGCACCATGTGGTAGCTCCGGTCGCCGCTCATCAGCGCGGCGTAGAAGCCGGCGACGGCGTCGCGGCCGACATATTCGAGGGGCATAGGCGGCATGGAGATGCGAACGTCGTCGGTGAGTAGGGCGACCAAGGCGTCTATATCACCGGATTCGTAGGCGCGGGCGAACCTCGCCACGAGTGCCTGCTGGGCGGGCGAGGGAGGCGAATCGGCGTCCGTACTCGACGGGAGTCGCCGTTGCAGCGTGGCGCGCGCTCGTTTCAGAGCGCTGTTGACCGATTCGACCGTCGCTTCGAGCATGTCCGCGACCTCGGCTGCCGGGTATCCGAGCACCTCGCGCAGGATCAGAACGGCGCGCTGGCGCGCGGGGAGGATCTGCAGCGCGGTGATAAAAGCCAACGAGATCGACTCGGCTTGCTCATAGCGGGCTTCCGGGCCGAGCGGCATGGCGATCGCGGGGTCGAGGAGCGCGTCGGGATACGGCTCCAGCCACACCACCTCGCCGCGCCGGGTCGGCTCCGGGGGGTCGATTTCGGGCACATCCCACTCCTTTGCCGGGCGCCGGGCGGCCGAGCGAAGCGCGTTGAGACAGTGATTGGTGGCGATCCGATACAGCCAGGTGCGGATCGAGGAACGCCCTTGGAAGCGGTCGAGACCGCGCCACGCCGCGAGCAGCGTGTCCTGGAGGACGTCCTCGGCGTCCTGGAACGAGCCGAGCATCCGATAGCAGTGTCGGTGCAGTTCCCGGCGGTGCGGCTCGGTCAGCTGCCGGAACGCCTCGCCGTCCCCGGCTCGCGCCCTCGCGATCAGGTAGCAGTGTCGGTGCAGTTCCCGGCGGTGCGGCTCGGTCAGCTGCCGGAACGCCTCGCCGTCCCCGGCTCGCGCCCTCGCGATCAGGTCGCTCGCGGTCATGTGTCATCACCCCTACCTGGTGTCGGCTCGTCGGTCTTCTCTGTGTGCTGACACCGCCCGGGCCTCGAACTGGGCGCTGCATGCTCCGCCCAATTTCTCGAGGTCGGGGTGTCTGCACCATCGACGGTTCATATTCGCCTGATAGGAGAACGCATGACTCTCGCGGACAAAACGGTTCTGGTGACCGGAGCCGATCGAGGCCTCGGACGGGCTTTGGTCGACGAGGCTCTGAGCCGAGGCGCGACCCGGGTCTACGCAGGCACGCGGCAGCCCCTGATGCACCCCGACGCGCGCGTCACGCCCCTGGCCCTGGACGTGACCGACGCCGAACAGATCGCCGCCGCCGGCGAGGCCGTCGCTTCGCTCGATGTCCTTGTCAACAACGCGGGCCTGGGAGGCTATGAGGACCTCGCCGATCGCGCCGCGCTGGAACGGTATCTCGCGGTCAACCTTTTCGGCCCGTACGGCGTCACGCAGGCCCTCCTGCCCCGGCTCATCGAGTCGCGGGGCGCGATAGTCAACGTGGTGTCGATGGCGGCGCTGGCGGCATTGCCGGTCAGTCCCGGCTACTCGATCTCCAAGGCCGCCACGCTGTCCATGACACAGTCCCTGCGAGCCACCCTCGCCGGTCAGGGCATCCATGTGCACGCCGTGCTGGCCGGACCCGTGGACACCGACATGGTGCGCGAGCTCCCGATCCCGAAGGCGTCACCGCCGTCGGTTGCCCGAGCCATCTTCGACGGAATTGTGCAGGGCCACGACGACATCTTCCCCGACCCGTTCTCACAGGCGTTCGCCGTCGGCTGGAACGGCGGCACGGTCAAGGCGCTCGAACGTGAGAACGCGGCGCTGATTTCCGCGGCACAGATGTTGCCCGAGGTGGTGAACCGCCGCACAACGGGCAGGCGGGCAGGCTTCCGGCCTGGCACCGGCGAGTTCACCACCTCGGGCAGAGCGCCGGGGGGCAGCCCGACCAGACCAGCATCCTCCGCCCGCGCGCGGTGGCGGGCGGGCCGAACGTCGGCAGTCGAGGTGCCGAAGGTCCTTCCGGTTACCGCGGCACGGTGACCGGATCGGTGCAGCTGCCGGGTGTGTCGACCAGCGAGCAGGCGCCCGGCGCGCGGGTCGGGCGGTAGTCGCCCGGCACCCCGCCCGCCCGGGTGATCGCGCTGTAGGCGGCGACCGCGTCGGTCGGTCGGCGGGTGAGGCTCGGATCGGTCGTCACGTCGACGGTGTAGAGGCCGAAACGTGGTGTGTAGCTGCCCCATTCGTAGTTGTCGGTGATGCTCCAGTAGTTGTAGCCCATGACGTTCATGCCGTCGGCGCGGGCGCGCTGAATCCAGTAGACGGTGTC
This sequence comes from Nocardia sp. N2S4-5, assembly GCF_044628355.1. Taxonomy (NCBI): domain Bacteria; kingdom Bacillati; phylum Actinomycetota; class Actinomycetes; order Mycobacteriales; family Nocardiaceae; genus Nocardia; species Nocardia sp. N2S4-5. The sequence continues at coordinate 1,049,658 of NZ_JBIUPM010000001.1, forward strand.
GCGCAGGTCGTCGGCGCGGGTGTAGCCGTCCGCGCGCGGCGCGCCGTTCTCGGTGGGTATGCCGTTCTCGACGATGTACAGGGGTTTGCCCGGGAAGCGGCGGGCGTAGTGTTCCAGCGCGTAGTAGATGCCCTCGGGCTGCAGCGGCATGGTCCACAGCGCATCGGGGTTGGGCGGCGCGCTGTTCAGCAGCGACTGCAGGGTGTAGCCGTAGTAGTAGTCGATGCCCACGTAGTCCAGCCGGTCGGAGATCGGGTCGATGATCCCGCCGTTGACCGGGCCTTCCGCGGCGCCGACGGAGTAGGCCACGTTGCTGGTGACCTGCGCGCCGGGCTGCGCGCGGTGGATGTGGTCGTAGATCGTGTTGTGCGCCTGCACCAATGCCTGCTGCATGGCCGGCAGTCCGGCCGGGGACAGGCCGCCGTTGCGGGTCTCGTTCACCAGATAGAACGTCGGCTCGTTGAAGGTGACCCACAGCGGATTGCGAGAGGCGTAGCGGTCCACCACTTTCCGGGCGTTGGCCAGCCAGTCGTCGAGCATGGCGGGGTGACCCCAGCCGCCGCGCTCGGCCGCCCAGCCCGGATACACCCAGTGGTCGAGGGTGAGCATCGGGCGGATGCCCGCGGCGGCCATGGTGTCGAGAACGCTGTCGTAGAAGGCGAATTCGTCCTCGGACCACTCGCCCGGCCGCGGCTGCACCCGGGCCCATTCGACGCTGATGCGGTAGACGCCCACGCCCAGCCCGGCCGCCAGGTCGATGTCGGAGGCGTAGCGGGTGTAGAAGTCGACCGCGTCGCGGTAGCGGTCGTAGGCGGGGTGCGCGTCGATGTAGCGCGTCCAATTGCTGTCCGGCGCATGGCCTTCGCACTGGAACCCGGCGCTGGCCACGCCCCAGAGGAAGTCCGATCCCAGGGCCGGCACGGTCGGCGGCGCGGCCGGGCGGGCACCGGCCGACGGTGCCGGACCGGCGAGCGCGGCGGCGGTGCCGGCCGCGAACAGGCCGAGAGCGTGACGGCGGCTGAACGGGCGCATCGGACTCCTCTACATCGACAGCGGATGACTTTCCGGCAGGCTAGCCGGGGCCACGGGCCCGGCCGCGGACCGCGCGGGAATGTCGTCATTCTGTCCGGTAACTGGTCGCCTGTCCATCTCGATGGCGGCCCGGCGGCGGTGTCGGTGGGCCCGGCTACGGTGGACACCATGACGACGCATCTGACGCACTGGGGAGCGTTCGAGGCCGCCACCGACGGCGAGCGGCTGACCGAGGTGCGGCCGTGGCGCGGTGATCCCGAACCGCTGCCCCTGATCGAGAACGTCGCCTCCGCGCAGCACCACCCCACGCGCATCGATCGCCCCTATGTACGGCAGAGCTGGCTCGAGCGCGGCCCGGGGGCGGCCCGGCGCGGGGACGAGCCGTTCGTGCCGGTGTCCTGGGACCGCGCCGTCGAGCTGCTGTCGGCCGAATTGCGCCGGGTCTACGGCGAATTCGGGGCGGAATCGGTATTCGGCGGGTCCTACGGCTGGGCCAGCGCCGGGCGCTTCCATCACGCGCAGAGTCAGGTGCACCGCTTCCTCAACTGCCTGGGCGGCTACGTCCGGCACGTCAACAGCTACAGCCTCGGCACCTCGGCGGTGCTGCTGCCCTACGTGCTGTGCGACCTGTACTGGCTACTGGGCCACAGCACGGCGAAGTCGGTGATCAGCGAGCACACCGAGCTGGTGGTCGCCTTCGGCGGGTTGTCGCCGAAGAACGCCGCGGTCAGTCCCGGCGGGGTGTCACGGCACAACGCGCGGGGCTGGGTCGCGGCGGCACGCGAGCGCGGCTGCCGATTCGTGACGGTCGCCCCGCTGCGCGACGACACACCGGAGGAGGCGCAGGCGGAATGGCTTGCGCCGCGGCCGAATACCGACGCCGCGCTGATGCTGGCGCTGGCCCAGGTGCTCGACGCCGAAGGCGCGGCCGACACCACCTTCCTGGATCGCTACACCGTCGGATACGAACGGTTCGCCCGGTACCTGCGCGGCGAGGCGGACGGGGTGGTGAAGGATCCGCCCTGGGCCGAGGCGATCACGGGCATCCCGGCCGACCGGATTCGCGCGCTCGCCCGCGAGATGGCCGGGTCGCGCACCTTCGTGACGGTCAGCTGGTCGCTGCAGCGGGCGCGCTACGGTGAGCAGCCGCTGTGGCTGGGGGTGGTGCTGGCGGCCATGCTGGGCCAGATCGGGCTGCCCGGAGGCGGTTTCGGCCACGGCTACGGTTCGGCGGCCAATGTGGGGGAACCGACGCGGCAGCTGCGGGTGCCGTATCTGTCGCAGGGTGAGAACGGCGTCGACACCTTCATCCCCGTCGCCCGCATCGCCGACATGCTGCTGAATCCCGGTGCGCCCTACCGCTACAACGGACAGGACCTCACGTATCCCGACATCCGGCTGGTCTACTGGGCGGGCGGCAACCCGTTCCACCACCATCAGGACCTCGCGCGGCTGCGCGAGGCGTTCGCCCGGCCCGACACCATCGTCGTGCACGACGCGTTCTGGACGGCGACCGCCCGGCACGCCGACATCGTGCTGCCGGCCACCATGACCATCGAACGCGACGACTTCGGCGCCGGCGACAACGACCGCATGTTCTTCCCGATGCCCGCGCTGACCCGCCCACACGGCCAGGCGCGCGACGATTACGCCATCCTCGCCGAACTGTCCGAAAGGCTCGGCGTCGCCAAGGAATTCACCGAGGGCCGCACCACCGGCGAGTGGCTGCGGCACCTGTACGAGCAGTGGCGAGACGGGCTGGGGGAGCGCGGCCGGGATTTGCCCGGATTCGACGAGTTCTGGGCCGGCGCGGGTCTGGAGCTGCCGGTGGCCGAACCGGCGCAGGTGGCCTTCGCCGATTTCCGCGCCGACCCCGACGCCCACCCGCTGCCGACTCCGACGGGCCGCATCGAGATCTTCTCCGACACCATCGCCGGGTACGGCTATCCGGACTGCCCGGGCCACCCGGTGTGGCTCGAGCCGGAGGAGTGGCTCGGCGGCCCCGCCGCCGCCCGGTTCCCGCTCCAGCTGGTCGCCAACCAGCCGCGCACCAAGCTGCACAGCCAGCTCGATGTCGGTTCGCACAGCCGCTCGGTGAAAATCGCCGAGCGCGAACCGGTCCGGCTGCACCCGGACGAGGCGGCGGCGCGCGGCCTGCGCGGCGGCGAGATCGTGCGCCTGTTCAACGACCGCGGTTCCTGCCTGGCGGGTCTGGTGGTCGATGCCGGGGTGCGGCCGGGTGTCGCGCAGCTGTCCACCGGCGCCTGGTACGACCCCGACCCGGCCGACCCGAGCCACTGCCGCCACGGCAACCCGAACGTGCTGACCGCCGACCGGCCCTCCTCGACGCTGAGCCAGGGCACCACCGGCCAACTGGCACTGGTGCAGATCGAGGCGTATCGCGAAGTGCCGCCGGATCTTTCGGTGACCGCACCGCCTGCCATCGTGACGGAACGGGGGTGAGCGACGCCATGGCGAACACCGGAATGCCCGAGCGCCCGACCGTCACCGAGGTGGCCGTAGCGGCGACCCTCGACGATCTACAGGCCCGCTACGACCGCTCGGTCGCCACGCTGCGCGCGGCGGTGAAGGACTTCGTCGACAGCGGAGTCGTGCCCGCCGCCGAAGTCCGGGCCGCGGGCGCGTTCGTATATCCCGAGCTGCGGATCAGCTGGGACGGCCGCGCCGAGCCGAAGAACCGGTCGCGTGCGTGGGGACGGCTCACCCGGCCGGGCAGCTACCGGACGACGATCACCCGCCCGGCCCTGCTGCGCCGCTACCTGACCGAACAGCTGACGGTGATCACGGACGACTACGACATCCGGATCGAGGTCGGGCCCTCCCGGCAGGAGATCCCGTTCCCGTACGTCATCGACGCCGCCGAACTGGGGCTGGACCGGTCGATGAGCGCCGACCTGGCCCGTTACTTCCCGACCACCGACCTGGCCGAGGTCGGCGACGAGATCGCCGACGGTCTCATCGACACCAGCGGCCCACTGCCGTTGAGCCACTTCGACGCTTTGCGCACCGACTTCTCGCTGGCGCGGCTGCGGCACTACACCGGCACGCCGGTCGAGCACTTCCAGCCGTTCGTGCTGTTCACCAACTACAGCCGCTACGTCGATGAATTCGTGCGCTGGGCCCGCGACCTGATCGCCGACCCCGCAACGCCTTTCGAGGCGCTGTCCTGCGCCGGCGGCACGGTGATCACCGCCGGGACCGGGGACCACGATTCGATGGTGGCCGACGAGGCGTGGAAGAAGCATCAGATGCCGGCGTGGCATCTGATGTCGTCCACCGGGCAGGGCATCACGCTGGTGAACATCGGCGTCGGTCCCGCCAACGCCAAGAACATGTGCGACCACCTCGCGGTGCTGCGCCCGCACGCGTGGCTGATGATCGGCCACTGCGGCGGGCTGCGGGAGAGCCAGGAGATCGGCGACTACGTCCTGGCCCACGCCTACCTGCGCGACGACCACGTCCTGGATCCCGTACTGCCGCCGAACATCCCGATCCCCAGCATCGCCGAGGTCCAGCGCGCGCTGTACGACGCGACCGAGCAGGTGAGCGGCATGCCCGGCGAGGCGGTGAAGCAGCGCCTGCGCACCGGCACCGTCGTCACCACCGACGACCGCAACTGGGAACTGCGCTACTCGGCCTCGGCCCTGCGGTTCAACCTGAGCCGGGCCGTCGCCGTCGACATGGAAAGCGCCACGATCGCTGCCCAGGGCTACCGCTTCCGCGTCCCCTACGGCACCCTGCTGTGCGTCTCCGACAAGCCACTCCACGGCGAGATCAAACTCCCCGGCCAGGCCAACCGCTTCTACGAGGGCACGGTCTCCGAACACTTACAAATCGGCATCCGCGCCGTGGAACTCCTTCGCGCCGAAGGCGACAGCCTGCACTCCCGCAAACTCCGCACTTTCAACGAGCCCCCATTCCGCTAGCGGTCCCGCCGCTTTGGAGCACAACCGGATTCTCGCGCCGCTACCGATGCGGAATTCGATACCTAGGCAACCACACTTGCGGTATCGGGAGAGCTGACCACTCGCCCTCCTCGGCGCGGCAGGTGAAGGATCGGTGATGTCCGGCAAGGTGCCCACATTTCTGGGCAATGCGGCGGAGGTCGTGCTGCCCGGTGTCGGCGCGCTGGTCGGTAAGGCGTGGGGCCCGGTCGGCAGTATCGCCGGAGGCGCGATCGGCGGCCTGGTCGGCGGCGCGCTCGACGGTGTGCTGCGCGGAGAGTCCCTCGGCGATATCGTGGTCGACGCGGGCCTGGGCGCTGTGGCCGGCGGCGCGGGCAGCTTGTTCGGCTTCGGTAGGGCCGGTCTGCTGAAATATACGACCGGCCAACGTATTACGACGCAGGCCAGCGGGGCCTCGGTCGGTGGTGGCTTGTCGGCCCTCTTCGGTGACATGCGGCCGAAGCAGCCGGTGGACATCGGATGCGGTGAGTGCACGGAGATGCCGAGCGTGCTGAAGCCGGTCGGCCTGAACGCGGAGGTCGATGACCTGTTCGAGCAGCTTCCGGGGTTTCTGTGCGGGATGTGGCAGACACTCGGCGACCCGCCCCAGGCCGGGAAGACCGGTCCGGCACCCGCGCCGCCGACACTCACGGTCCCGCCCGGAATGAGCGGCATAGGCTCCTACGAGGGCAAGGCCTCCTTGCTCGTCGACACGGCAAAGGTCTTCGCGGCGACGGAACAGGACCTGGTACGCCTCATCGACAGCACCGGCGAGAACTCCCGGCAGGGCCGCGACGCCATCCGGCGGGCGATCGGTGAGATCAACACGAAAGCCGCGGCCACTGTGCCCGACGGTCTCGACATCAACAGCTACTACCTGGGTGTCGCCCAGCGCGCCATCCAGGACAGCGAGCAGATGCTGGAACGCGCCGGGACCCGGAATCAGGGCAACGCCGCCGGAACGGACCAGCAGACCGACCGGTTACCGGATCCGCAGGACCCCAGCGGAACCAGCTCGCCCCCACCGACTTCCGGCGACGTTCCGGACCTGCCGCCGGGCGGCCGCGACGGCAGCCTGCCCAACACTTTCGCCCCCGCACCCCCGGGCGGCACACCCTAGCCCGGTGGTGAGGTCGCTGCGGATCGCGGATCGGCGAGGGCGGCTTCGGCGGTGTCGACGATTGTGCCGAACGCCTTGGCGATCACCGGGCCGAAGAGTTTCATCGCGGCTGCGTTCAGGGCCGGAAAGGGAAGCGGCAGTTCGGAAGTGGTACTCCACACGATGCGCGTGCCGCCGCCCGCCTCGGTGAAGGTCATGCTGCCGCCTTCGTGGCGCGCGGGAGGAAAACTGCGCTCGACGAGGTAGTCGAAGCCGTACGGCGGGTTGTACGCGGTGACGCGTTCGCGGAACCATCCGATCAGCCACAGGTGGATCCGCACCGCGCCGACCCCGTACGGTGCGTCGTCCCCGAGCCGGGCCCAGCGGTTGCGCAGCACGAACCGCGAGCGGGCGTAGTTGCGTGAATCGGCGAACCAGTCGAAGACCTCACCGATCGGCGCCGCGATCACCCGGTCGACTGTAATGGTGTGCATCCGATACCCTCCCATGGTCTACTACAGACGATAGTAGCCCTTTGCCCGCGCCACCGTAAGGGTTCGGCACCAGGGAAACCGTCTCCGCCCGATGAGCGACTACAGCCCCAGCTTCGTCACGGCGTTGTCCTCCAACGGGTTCGCGGTGCGGATGTAGCCGTGCACGGTGCGGGGGTTGGACCAGCGGCCCTGGCGCATGATCTCGCGGTCGCTGGCGCCGCCGAGGGCGGCTTGGGTGGCGAAACCGGCGCGCAGGGAGTGGCCGGAGAACAGGGCGGGGTCCAGGCCGGCTCGGGCGGCGTAGCGTTTCACCAGTTCGGCGACGGCACGGCCGGACATGGCGTCGTCGCCGATGCCGCCGTGCCGTGAGATGGTCGGAAACAGCGGCAGGTCGGGGTCGGTGAGAGTGGTTCCGGTGAAGGCGTGGCAGCGGTGGATGCCGCTGTCGGTGACCATCCGGTCGTCCAGCCAGGCGCGCAAACCCCCGGTGCCGTGGCGAAAGTGCGTCTCCCGCAACCGGGTCCAGTCGGCGAAGGCGCAGACGGGGCAGGTGCGCGGCCGGCTGCCGCGCGGCAGCGCCACCCGCTGCGCCGCCGCACCGGTCGGGTCGGTCTTGGTGGCGGGCAACTGAATCAGCAGCACCGGTTCGCCGCTGGCGTGGTCGAGGTCGACGCGGACATCGCAGAGGCGCAACCCGGCGATCTCGCTGCGCCGCAACGCTCCCGCGAAACCGACGAGCAGCACCAGGGCATCGCGGCGACGGGCCGGTTCGGTCGGCCAGCCGGGTGTGGGCAGGCCGTCGAGGAGCTGCTCCAGAGTGTGCAGCAGGACAGGCCGTTTGCGATTGGGCTGAGTGCGGCGGGTCCGCCGGATGCCGCGCAGAGTCAGGCGGACGACGTCGGTGCGGGTGGGGGAGGGCAAGCCGTTCGCGGCGTGCACGGCCGCGATCGCGGCACTCTTGCGCTCCAGGGTCGCGGCGCTGAACGCCCACTCGCCGCCCGGCTTGCGGGTATCGGCCGCGGCCGCGAGATACACCGCCACATCCAGCGGGTCCGCGGGCAACGCCTGCCGTTCCTCGGCCGCGCACCAGGCCGACCACCCGATCCAGTCGGACCGATAGGCGCGCACCGTATTCGGCGACTGCGACGCCTCCAGATACCGTCGCAGCGCGCCGGCCTGCTCGTCGTCGAACCGCTCCCGCACCAGCCGCAACGCCGCGATATCCACGAGCACGCTGCGCACGCCGCGGCGGAGTTCGGTGTGCACGGCCTCGGGCACGGCCACGGCCGCGCTCTCGGCGGCGAGGGAATCGAGTGGTGGGTTCATCGTCGGTCACAGTACCGCGCATAGGGCATCCGGCGGCGAAACCGCATGCGGCGTTTACCTATTCGCCACAGCACCGACGCATCGGGACCGGTGTGCGCGACACGGCACCCAGCCTGCCGTGGATTCGCCGCCGACAAGGCACCATCGAAGCTCACGACGACCCGGGCCGTACGAGGAGAGCAATGGACGACACAGCCGGGACACAGGCCGATCCCGAAGTGCGGGCGCGCATCCGCGAAAGCTTCGAACGCCAGGGACTCATGCGCCATCTCGGTGCCCGGCTCACGCACATCGCGCCGGGCCGCGTCCATATCGCGTTGCCGAACCGGCCCGAGGTGAGTCAGCAGCACGGCTACGTGCACGCGGGCGCCACCAGCGCCATCGCCGACAGCGCGGGCGGCTACGCGGCCTTCACCCTGTTCCCCGAGAACGCGTCGGTGCTCACAGTGGAGTACAAGATCAACCTGCTGGCGCCCGCCGCGGGCGAGTACCTCGCGGCGGACGGCGAGGTCGTGAAATCGGGCCGCACTCTGACCGTGTGCCGGTTGGAGGTGTACGGCGTGCAGGAGGATCGGCGGGCACTCGTCGCCACCGGCCAGCAGACCGTGATCTGCTTGACCGACACCCCGGACCGGTGAATTCAGGTGGTGGCCACCAGGATCTGCTCGGACTGCGCGGGCCGCAGGCCGTCGGGCCGATCGGCGAAATAGCGGTCGATCAGCTCGTCCGGCGCGACGTGGCGGGCGGCGGGAAAACCCGCTTCCTTGGCCAGGTCCAGCATCTCCGCGGGCGTGAAGAAGCTGATGAACGGTGTGCCGGAGGAACGGGCGCCCTGTTCGGCGAACCCACGCAGCCGCTGCTCGTCCGGGCCGACGAGGTCGATCGGCACCATGAACGTCGTGGCCAGCGTGGATCCCGGGGCCAGCCGTGAAATCTCCCGCAGCGTAGCGATATTCGCGTCCCGCGTGAGGTACATGCTGACGCCGGTGGACGCGACGACCGCCGGTCGCCCCGGATCGAAACCCGCGTCGGTCAGCCGATCCCACCAGGAGTCCGTCTCGAAATCCACCGGCACCAGCCGCAGCCACGGCGGTATCGCGAAGCCGAGTTCCCCGAGCCGCCGCCGCTTCCACGCCTGCGGACCCGGCTGATCGACCTCGAACACCGTAAGACGTTCGGCCAGTGCGGGACGGCGCTGCGCGAAGGTGTCCAGACCCGCGCCGAGCAGCACGTACTGATCGACCCCGAGGTCGGCTTGTGTGGCGACGAGGTCCTCGATGAAACGAGCGCGGGACAGGATCCCCGCCCGCATCGGGGCGGTCAGCACCGGATCCATGTCGGGGCGCTCCTGCCAGCCGTCCTCGGGCTCGGCCAGGCGCAGCCCGACCTCGTCCTCGAAAACATAAGGCGGCGAATCACTTCGGAGGTGCACCGCACGCCACAGCGCGGTGCGCACGGCTGTGTGGTCGGGCTGAGCGTCGGCGGGCACGGCGGTCACTGCTTCCCCGGAGCCTGCAGGCTCCACAGGCGGCCGTCCGGATCCCGCACCGTCATCTCCTGAGTCCCGAAATGGGTCTGCTCGAACTCGGAGACGATCTCGACATCACCGCCCGGCCGCTGATCGGTGCTTTCGGCCTTCAACACCAACTGCACGCGCGGCTCCTGAGTGGGCGCCACCTCCGCCACGAACACGTAGGGACCGTCACTGTTACGAAACTGGCCCGAGTTGTGGTCGGTCTCGAATTCGACCTCGAACCCCAATCCTTGGAGGAACCTCGCGGTCTTCCCCCAGTTATGGGTCTCCAGGAACACGGCCTCGATGCCTTCGGTCGTCATATCAATCCTTCCCCGTCTCCGGCTGCTGGTGGGAATCGTCGAGATAGGCCCGCAGCGCCGCGGCGACCAGCGCCGACAGCGACATCCCCGATTCGATGGCCCGAATCTTCACCTGCTTGATCAATCCGATCGGCAGGTAGACGTTGAACTGCTTCACATCCTCGTCGCCCACCCTGCCGATGCTAGCATGCTAGCAATCTAGGGTCGAGCATGATCATTCCGCGCGGCCGCCCAGGTGCCGGGCGAAGTGCCGCTCGACGGCACGGTAGAGCCGGATCTGGTTCTCCGGATTCGCGAAACCGTGGCCCTCGTCCTCGGCGACGAGATATTCGACCGGGATACCGCGGTCGCGCAGCGAGGCAACGATATTGTCGGATTCGGCCTGCACCACACGAACGTCGTTGGCGCCCTAGGCAACCAGTAGCGGCGTACGAATCCGATCCGCCATGGTGAGGGGAGAGCGGGCGCGCATATCGGCTTCCTGGTCGGGGTTCTCGGGGTCGCCGACGTAGCGGTACCAGCTGTTGACGTTGTAGGGCCGGGTGAACGGCGGAAGTGTCCGCAGAAAATTCGCCAGATCGGAGATACCCACGTAGTCGACGGCGGCGGCGAAGTAGCCGGGGGTGACGGTGACGCCGACGAGGGCGGCGTAGCCACCGTAGGAGCCGCCCATGATGCCGATCCGCTGCGGGTCGGCGAACCCCTCGGCCACCGCCCAGTCGGCGGCATCGATGAGGTCGTCGTGCATGGCCCCGGCGAACTCACCGATCGCGGCGGTGGTGTGCCGCTTCCCGTAGCCGGTCGAGCCGCGGAAGTTGACCTGCAGCACCGCGTAGCCGCGGTTGGCGAGAAACTGCACCAGCGGGTCGTAGCCCCACGTGTCGTGTGCCCAGGGCCCGCCGTGTACGAGCAACACCAGCGGCAGGTTCCGGGGTTCGACACCGACCGGCAGGGTGCGGAAAGCGTGCAGCGGCAACCCGTCTCGCGCCGGGAATTCGACCGAGGTCATCGGTGCCAGCACCGCCGGGTCCAGCCGCGGATAGGCACGGAACAGCTGCCGGCTCCGTCCCGTCGTGTGGTCATAGAACCAGGTCACCGCCGGGTCGCGGTCATGGATGAAGGTCGCCACCCAGCGTTGTTCGGACTCGTCCGACGACAATGTGCCGAGCACGCCGTCGGAGAGTTGCGCGAGAGCGGCGTAGACCTCGGCGAAGTGCGGGTCCACCACCTCGATCCGGGGCCGGTCGCCGACGAAACGCGCCGCGAGGACCTCTCCGGTCCGACGACTGAGGAATACGGTGGGCGGCAGTACGTCCGGAGCCATCATGCCGGTGATGTCGAGACTGTGCCCCGGAACGGCCGCGACAACGGTCTGCTGCCCGGTCTCGCGGTCGACGCGGATCAGCCGCAGATCGTCGGAATCCTGATAGGCGCCGAGCAGCAGGCCTTGTCCGTCCGGCGTCACCAGCTGTGGCTGCGCACCCATCGGATGCTCAGCGCCCCCGACACGGAGTAGCGGGTGCTTCTCGCCGGTGCTCGGGTCGATCGTAAAGAACTGAAAGACACCGTCTTCGGCCAGCTGCGAAGCGAAGGCCGGTCGATCGCTACGGTCCAGCAGGACGGTCGCACCCGGTTCGCTCTGTTCGAGGTGCGGCGTGGTCGTCCCGCGGGCGACATTGATACGGAACGCATCGATGAAGTGGGGGCGCTTGTTCATCCACACGAGCACGGTCCCCGGGACCGCGGCGGACGGCTCGGCGCCGAACACGCGCGAGCCGGGTGCCAGGGGCGTCAGGTCCACGGCAAGTTCATCCGGCGCTTCGAGGTCCACCCGGTACAGATGCCAATCCTCGTTGCCGTCGGTGTCCTGCAGGTACAGCAGCCAGCGCGGATCGTCGGTCCAGTAGTAACTGGTGATGCCGCGCCGCGCATCGTGGGTGACGCAGACGGCGTCCTCGTGGTCCTCGTCGATCCCACGCACCCACACATTCCGCCGCCCGTGCGCGGGGGCGCGGTAGGCGATGCGGGTGCCGTCCGGTGAGATCGACGCCCCGGAGAACTCCGGATCGGCGAAGAACTCCTCGACGGCGACCAGCTCGGGCAGGGCTCTACTCTTCGATGTCGTCATGTCCGGCTCCTCCGGGTCAGCGATGGTCGTCGGCCGATTCGGCGATGAGGGCATCGACGCGCCGCAGCACCTGCAACTGCGCCGGGTTGTAGAGGTCGCGAAGCGCCTGCACCACCGCGTCTTCGGTGACCTCGACGCTCCGTTGGGAATAGGCGGCCGGATCGGCGGCCCACGGGTGCCGCCGCTGGAGTTCCCGGACCACCGGCGCCATCCGCGCGGCCAGATCTCCGATCGCGGCCGCGTCGGCGTCGGCGGGTAGCTCATCGAACTCGTCATCGGTGGGATGCCGGTGCGCCACCATGTCGGTCAGCTGCGCCATCGCCTCCGGGGTGAAGAGCCGGGAGTAGATCATGATCATCGACCGGTCCGATTCGGACAGCTCCCGGGCGAGGTGGCCGAACCCGGCCGGAACATCGGCCGGTGCCCGATCCCGCAGGATGACCGCCAGTTCCGCACGAATCCGCTGCAGCCGCTCGATGGTCGCCGCCAGCTCGGCGTCCAATACCCGGATCGCCTCATCGGGGTCCTCGTCCGCGCGCCCCATCGCCGCGATCTGCGCCAACGGCACCCCGAGATCGCTGAGCCGCTTGATCTGCAACAGCCGCAGCAGATGCTCGGTCCGGTACTGCTTGTACCCGTTCGAAGCACGCTCGGGTTCGTCGAGCAGGCCCACCTCGTGATAGTGCCGGACCGCCCTCAGCGTCGTCCCGGCCAGTGCGGCGAGCTGCCGCGTACTCCAGGCCATCATCCACCCTTCCCGTGCGCTCCGCGGCCCCACAACTCCTTCGCCGCCCCACCAGTGGAAACTATGCCCTCGCGGCACAGTCAACTCCCCGGCACGCCACCCGCTCGGCGAGCCGGTCGCGGTGCCCCGATGCCGACCCGAGCCCTACCCGGCGCCCGGAAGGTCGAGGGTGTCGAATCGGTATGTGGCCCAAACGAACCGGGAACGTTCCTCGGGGTAGGGCGCGGTGGTCGAAGTGGCGGCGTACACGCGGGTCGCGCGGACGTCAGGGTCGTAGGGCGTCCACCCGGGGTTGCCCGTCGTAGCGAAAGACAGCCAGTCGGTGCGCATGGCATGGGCGACCTGACGGATTTCGCCGGCCGCGGTCGGATGGGCAGCGGGATGAGTTCGGACCTCGGCCGGGGTGAGTGTGCCGAACACCAGGAGAAAATCGAGGCAGTGCGAGGAGCCCTCCACCTCGTTGAAGCTCCAGCAGAGTTCGTAGTCCCAGGTCGGCCCGCCGCCGGTGGCATGGGCGTCGGCCAGGTGCAGGCTCGGCATACGAAACAGCCAGTCGGCATGGACGGTTTCGTACAGCTGCGCGGGAGTGGATTCGGCGTAGACGGCACGGTAGTCGCCAGGCCCGTCCGGCCGAGGAGCGAGATGCCGCAGGGCAGTGGTCACCTGGTCGTCGGTAACCTCCCGGCCACGCAGAGGATTGAACAACCGGTATTCGTCGCGGGTGTGACCGACGAGCAGTTCGACGCCTCGCGCGCTGCCGTTCGCCAGCGCCCGCCACGGCGCGCAGGGAAGCACATCTTCTCCGTCGACCACGGGGGAGAACGGCGTCGGTGTCAGCGCCATGGGACCCCACGAGTCGACCAGCGACGGCATTCGCCGGAGCACCGCATCCGACGCGCCGACCAGCGTATGTGAGTCCACGCGTGCCAGGTCGTCGACGGTCGCGCGCGCACCCGCCTCCTCGGCGATCCTTGTCGAGATCGCTGCGGCCAGCCCCGTGGAGAAGTACGTGCCCGGAACACTCTGCGCGATCGCACGCTGAAACAGCCCCTGCGCCTTGGGCATTGCGAGCAGCGCCGCAACGCACCCCGCGCCTGCCGACTGGCCGAACACGGTCACCCGCCCCGGATCCCCACCGAACGCGGCGACATTGTCCTGCACCCAGCGCAGCGCCAGGGCTTGATCGAGAATGCCGCGGTTGTCCGGGGCACCGGCTATGTGCGCGAAGCCCTCCACACCGACGCGATAGTTCAGGCTGACCATGACCACCCCGGCCGCGGCGAGCGTGGCGCCGTCGTAGTGCGGATTGCCGGAGCTGCCCTCCCGGTACGCGCCGCCGTGAATCCACACCATTACCGGCAATCCGGCCGGACCGAGGTCGGGGGACCAGACATTCAGGGTCAAGCAATTCCCGTCATGCGCGACCGTCGACCCTGCCTGTGGCGCGGGCGGCCCGAACTCGAACGCATCCCGCACTCCGTCCCACGCCCGCGCCGCGACAGGAGCCGCGAAGCGGCGGGGCCCGACTGGCGGCTGGGCATAGGGGATGCCTCTGAACACCGCGACCGCGCCTGCCACCTCCCACGCACTACTCCTGCGGTCGTACGGATCTCCGCCTCGAAACTCACCGGCACTCGCTCTCTTCCGTTGGTACGACGGTACTACCGAGCACAGTTTTCGATGCCTTTCGTCGCAGTTACGTTTCGTTGGCAGCAACCAAACGGAAACGGAATTTGATCAATGTCGCCAAAGGGGCCCGCGCGGTCTAACACCCGATAAGGTTCACTTATCGGGGGTTAGGGCCTCATGGGTCGAATTGCTTCCCAACGGTTTTCGTTTCGTGTCGATACGTTAGATCCAACGAAACCAACGCTACGATTTCCCGGTGTCGAACGTATGTAGCTATCCGGGATGCGCGCGCTCCATCACCCGCAACGGCGGGCCCGGCAGACCATCGGAATACTGCGACCACCCTGAGCACACTCGTTGGCGCGCATGGCGGGAGCGTCAGCGTCTTCAGCAGGAGGTCGAGGTACCCGCAGCGAACGTCACTGTGACGCAACAGGGTCCGGTGACCACGGCTCGGCTACGTGCCGATGAGCTGCTCGGACAGTTCCGCACGCTGGCTGATCAGCTGAACGGCACACTCAACGCGGCCGTTGCCGAACTGTCCACCCTCGCGGACCCCTCCGTCGCGGAATCCCAGGTCCAGGCCGTTCAGGCGGACGCCGCGCGGCGCATCGCCGAGGCGGAGATGGCGACCGTCGCGGCCGAACAGGCCCGCCGCGAGGCCGAAGAGGCAAGAGCCGCGGCCGAATTCGCCGCCGAGGACGCCGCCACCGCGGCCGAGCAGGCGGAGGCCCGCATCGCCGAGGCACTGGCCGCCCGCGACGACGCGCTGGCCGAGGTCGGCCGCGTCACCAAACAAGCGGCCGACGACGTGTTCACCGCCCGCACGGAAGCCGAGGCCGAGGTGCGGACCGCTCGCCGCGAGGCCACCGCCGACATCGAGCGCGCCCGCGAGCAAGCGGCCGAAGAGATCGCACTGGCGCGCCGGAAGGCGAGCGCCGATATCGAACGGGCCAAACGGGAGGCGGCCCAACAGGTCACCGCCTCGGCGGCGGAGCGGGACCTCGCGGTACAACGCGCGGCCGATGCCGAGCGCGCCATCGAGCGAGCGGAGGCCGCAGTCGGCGAACGTAACCAGGCGCTGAGTGAAACCCGTGACGAACTGAACCGCGTGCGCGACGAACTCACCGCGGTCCGAACCGAACTCGCCGACACTCGCCGCACCGCGTCGGAGCACGCCGCGGCACTACGGTCCGAGCATGCGGCAGCACTGGAGAAGTCCCGCACGGAGACAGCCGAACGTCTCGCCGCTCTCGACGACGCCCGCGCTCAAACCCTCGCCCGCGCCGAACGCGCCGAGCGGCAATTGGACGAACTGCTGTCGGCCAACCGCCGAGAAGCCGGGGAAGGGGTCGCGACGACCGCATGATGACCGGTAGCGGCGGTCCAACGTGACCAGGTTGACTGTCACCATGACATCGGCACACCGGAACAGCAGTTCGGAACGATCGGCGTCGACCGGCGACATTCGCTCGCCGCACGAGCTGATCGTGGTCACGCACGGCGCCGCCGCGTCCATCGACCTCGTCGCCCTGAACGCCACCCGCTCAGCCGAAGACCACGTGGCCACACTGCTTCCCGACGATTTGGAACTCGTCCGGATCTTCGGTGCCGGCGACCGCCTGCAGCAGAGCGTGTACGGAACGCCGGCGGAGTCGACCGGCGCCCGATACCTGAACTACTTCTTCGTCCGCGGCGCGGCGCGGGTGCCGACCGCCGACCTGACGACACTGGCCGAACGATTGCGCGCCGACGACGCGGTGGCGGCCGCCTACGTGAAACCGCCCGCCGAACCCCCGATCGATCCCCTGGTCTCGGTGGTCCGCGCGCAATCCGACGCCCCGCCGGTGACACCCGAATTCACCGTCCGCCAAGGCTATCTCGATGCCGCACCGAACGGTATCGACGCGCGCTGGGCCTGGACGCGGACAGGCGGCCGAGGCACTGGGGTGCGAGTGGTAGACGTGGAGGGCGCGTGGCGGTTCACTCATGAAGATCTGCGCGAGAATCAGGGCGGCGTGATCGGCGGCGTCCCGTCGACCGATCTGGGCTGGCGCGACCACGGCACCGCGGTGGCGGGCGTGATCAGCGGGGACGTCAATACGTTCGGCATCACCGGGATCGCGCCGGAGGCCTCGATCCGGGCCGTGTCCTTCTTCGGCCCGGGATCGGCGTCGGCGACCCGGATCGCCGCGGACGCACTCGGCGCGGGCGACCTCATCCTGCTCGAATTGCACCGGCCGGGACCGCGTTTCGACTACGCCGGCCGGCCGGATCAGCGCGGGTACATCCCCGTCGAATGGTGGCCCGACGATTTCGCGGCGATCCGCTACGCGGTGGACCGAGGCGTGATCGTGGTCGAGGCAGGTGGCAACGGCGGCGAGGATCTGGACGACGCCCTGTACGACACGCGGCCCGCGGACTTCCCCGACTCATGGAGCAACCCGTTCCGGGGCGGTGCCGCGGACTCCGGAGCGGTGCTGGTCGGGGCGGGCGCACCGCCGCCGGGCACGCACGGCCGCGACCACGGCCCCGGACGATCGCGCCTGGCGTTCTCGAACTTCGGCGCCCGGCTGGACACGCACGGCTGGGGCCGCGAGGTCACCACCACGGGATACGGCGACCTGCAGGGCGGCCGGAACGAAGATTATTGGTACACAGACATTTTCAGCGGCACCTCCAGCGCCTCCCCGATCGTGGTCGGCGCCGTCGCGAGCTGCCAGGGCGCGGCCGCGGCGGCCGGCGCCCGGCTCACTCCGGCCCAGATCCGCACCAAACTGCGGGAAACCGGCTCTCCGCAGACCGACGCACCGAACCGTCCCGCCTCGCAGCGGATCGGCGCGCTCCCGGACCTGCGTGCGCTCATCGGAGGATCCGGCTAGCTCGACGGTTCGCCCAGGAATCCTGACGCTGCCGGGAGACGCCGAAGTGGACGCTCGGGTAATCAGTGGGTCGGCGCCACAGCCTGATCGGGCCTCAGTTCTTCTTCAGCTCTTGGGCGAGCATCACGATGATGCCACTGGGACCGCGGACGTACGTGAGCTTGTAGATGTCCTCGTAGGTGGCCACGGCGCGCAGCGGGTGGCATCCGTGTTTCGCGGCTACCTCGAGGGCTTTGTCGATGTCGTCGACCGAGAAGGCGACGCGGTGCATGCCGATCTCGTTGGGGCGAGTGGGCTCCGAGTCGATCGCCTGGGGATGGATGTACTCGAAGAGTTCGAGGCGGCCATCACCGTCTGGCGTCTGGAGCATCGCAATGTTGGCGTGGTTGCCATCGAGGCCGACGGCAGTGTCGGTCCACTCACCACTGACCGTGTCACGGCCGACGACCGTGAGGCCGAGGTCTGTGAAGAAGGAGATCGCTGCTTCGAGGTCACGTACGGTGATGCCGACGTTCTCGAGTTTGATGGCCATCTGCTGCATGCTACAGAGCACGCCCTAGGCGGTCGCGGTTCCCGCGCGGCGATATCTGTCGCTTCCGACACGGCTTGGGCGAGTTGAGCTTCGGCATTGTCACCGCCCTGGGTGAGCCGCCGTTTGACGGCGATGTCGGCGGACGCGCCGACGGCATTGCCGAGCACGAACATGAACACCGCGGCGGCGGCCCGATCGGCGTCTGCCTCGTCGAAACCGGCCTTCTCGTAGACGCCGAGTACGTGCTCGTGATGGCGAGAAGTGTTGGGGCCGTACAGAAGATATCCCGCCTGCGCCTGCACGACCCACGGGTGCCGAGTGAGCATCGCGTACATGCCGGTGGCCATCGCCTCGGCGGCGGTGCGCCAGTCCATCGGGTCGCCGGGATGACGGCCCGAGAAGCAGGAGAATCGAAATGAACGCCGTGATCGCCGCCGTCGAGGTCATTGCCGCCGCCGCTTTCCTCAGCATGCCGATCGTGCGCAATCGCTACGGCACCGCAGCCATGGCTCAGGCCGAGGGGGAGTTGGCCCGGCAAGGCGTCCGGACCACCGCGCTGCGCGAGAACGGCATGCGCTTCGACGCCAGCGGCCACGAATGGTGGGCGCCCGGCGGCATCGCCGCTCTGCTCGTACTCGCCGCGGGCCTCGGCCTCGCCGGCTTCGGCTGGATGCGCCCGGTCAATTGGGTCGTCCTGTCGCTGTTGTTCCTCGGCAACTGCGCCATCGTCTACAGCAACCTGACGGCGGAACGGTCGGTGCGAGCGGCCTTCGGCAGGAAGAACGATCCCGAACTGGCCCGCATCGACGTCCCCGCCCTGCTCCGGATCGCCGAATCCGGCTTCCCCCGGTGGACTTGGACCTTGCAGACCGTACGCAACACCCTCGTGTTAGGGGGAGCGCTGCTCGGCCTCGCCGTACTCGCGTTCGCCTGATGCCGCTCGCCGACCTCAACGCACGGCGAGAGCGACGACCTGCGTGATCTGACTGCCGGAGAAGTTGTCGTCGCTGACGAGAACGAGCGTGCGCTCACCGGAAGCCAACTGCGGACCCCACGTCATGCCCTCGATATTGTCGATCCCGGCGAGGCCGACATCGGCGAGATCGACCAGCAGCCGCTTGCTCACCGGACGAGCCTGTCCCAACGGCGCGTCGAGAACATCGGTCGCCCCGGCGGTGTCCATCTCGTAGATGCGGATCTTGTTGCCTGCCCTCTCGACGTACGAGCGTTCCAGCACAAGGTATTTCGTCGGATCGACCGGGTCGGCGGCGAGGATCGCGGCGATGCCGTTGGAGCCGGACCCCTCGGCGAATACCGGATCCAGCGGGTAGGCGTACTGAGCGAGCAACGGACCGGTGCGCGCCTGCACCGTGATCCGAGTCAACGCGCCGGTGGCCGCCGTGGGGCCGGGACCGTCCTGCAGCAGCGGACCCTCCACCGAACTCACCAGCAGCGCACCGCCCGCCGCGAAGGTGACGCCCTCGAGCACGTCGTTGGTCCGCGGACCCGAATCCGGCCGCACGCGTTCGTTGTCCGGGATCGGCAGCTCGCCGGCGAAGGCGCCGTCGGGGTGGGCGATGCGGAGGGAGGGATCGGCGAGCACGGTGTCGGTGCGCTCGCCCTCCTGACTCCAGACGTAGTCGCCGGTCCAGGGATCGACCCGGAGGTCCTCGGGATCGACACCGCCGACCGGATACGTGCCGCCATCGGGCGTCCGGAGCGGATGGGTGTCGATGAACTCGACCGGGCCCACCCCGTTGCCGTCCACCGGAATTCGCGCCGTATAGAACCGCGCCGGATTCTTCGCCGACCGATCATCGCTGATCAGCACATACTCCCCGGAACGCGCGGAGTAGTCCACGCCCGACAGCCCGCCGACCGTGGTACCCGCGAACTCCAGCCCGTGCGGCAGCACCTGTTCCCCCAGCAACCGCACCGTCGGCGCCCCCGAATCCGCATGCGCGGGAATGGCACTGGACGCAAAGGCGCACAACGTGAACAACAGCGCGTATCCGGACCGAGCCATAGTGGAAGAAGTTACCTCTCCCGGACTGCGTAGGTCAGATGGGTCACCCGCCTTCGACCGCGCGGTACTTCTCGACCGCCTCGTCGCGCAGCGCCTTGGTGGCGAACACCGTGAGCATGTCGATCGGGGTCGCCGCGCCGTCGGGCGCGAACGTGAGGACCGACCCCTCCGGTCCCCACCACCGCGACAGATGCCGGGGTCACTTCTTCCTCCTGCCGTGCCTGCCGGAGATCCCGCACGTACTGGGGTTCCGGTAGCAACCGCCGAAAAAACAACGGATATCCCGTCGCTGCGGCGAGGCGGGGCTGAATCACGGGTTCGGCCTGCGGCGATCGCCGGTAGCTGGTTGGCTTGGCTCCCAACGCTATTGGTTGGTGCCGGAGGTCAGGTTCGTGGCAACGCGAGTGTTCGCGGATGGGGATTTGGCGCGGCTGCGGGAGTTCCCGGAGATCAGCCGCGAGGAGTTGTTCCGGTACTTCACGCTGAGCCCGGCCGATGCTGCGTTCATCGATCCCGGGCGCGGGCGAGGTCCGGCCGATCGGCTCGGGATTGCGATCGCGTTGTGCACGATGCCGTGGTTGGGTTCGTGCCCGATCGCGTGGTGAGCGCCCCGCCGGTGGCGGTGGCGCGGCTGGCCGAGCAGCTGAAGGTCGATCCCACCGAGATCGGTTCCTACGGACGGCGCGCGCAGACCCGCACCGAGCATCTGCGGCTGGTCGCTCGGTACCTGGGCTGGCGCTCGGCGAGGGCGATGGAGTTCAAGGAACTCGACGAGTTCCTGCTGGCGCGGGCGATGGAGCACGATTCCCCGACGCTGCTGTTCCGGCTGGGGTGTGAGTATCTGATCTCGGCGCGGGTGATCCGGCCGGGCCCGGTGAGTATGGTCGAACGTATCGCCCATGCTCGCGGCGCGCTGCGTCGAGCTGGACGCGCTGCTGGTCACCGATGCCTCGCTGGGAGTTTCACGGTTGCGGTGGCTGGCGACCGGGCCAGTCGAGGCGTCAGCCGCGGCGGTGCGCGCCGAGGTCGACAAGCTGGCGTTCCTGCGCGGGCTGGGTGCTGATCGCCTGGATATGTCGGTGCTGCCGACCGAGCGGCGCCGGTTCCTGGCGGGCATGGGCCGTCGGCTGACTCCGCAAGCCCTCGAGCGCCGCGATCCGCAGCGCCGGTATCCGATTCTGCTCACCGTGCTCGCCCAGTCCGGCACCGACGTGCTCGATGAAGTGGTCGCGTTGTTCGATCAGGCGATCTCGGCGAAATTCGGTGCCGCCGAACGCGAGATGCAGCAGGAACTGGCCGAGCGCGGCAAATCCGGCGAGGACCGCCAAGCGCTGCTCGATGACCTCTTGGCGATCGTCACCGACCCGGCGGTGGCCGATGAGGAGATCGGCGCGCTGATCCGCGGCGAGAAGATCGGCTGGGAACGCCTGCGCGCCGCGCTCGCCCAAGCCAAGCCGCGCCTTCCCCGCGATCACGGGCATCTGGCCGCCCTGGATTCCAGCTACAACTATCTGCGCCAGTTCACCCCGGCGGTGCTCGAGATGGTCAGGTTCGCCGGCGGGACCGCGGCGACCGAGCTGCTGATCGCGGTCGCGATGCTGCGCGAACTCAACGCCACCGGTCGGCGCAAGGTCTTCGACGACGCCCCGGCCGGGTTTGTGCCGACGAAATGGCGCGGCTACCTCGACCAGGCTCGAAAGACCGGCGCCGCCGTGGTCGCCGAGCTGCATGCCACGCTCGGCGAGCTGGAGACCGTGCTGGCCGAAGGGGAAGGGCCGGTACGCCTGGACGAGGAGTCCGGGGATCTGATCATCTCGCCGTTGACCGCGGAAGATGTTCCGGCCGAGGCGGTCTCGCTCAAGGCCGAGCTGACCGAGATGCTGCCCTTCGCGCCGATCGTGTCGCTGCTGATCGAGCTGGACAAACGCACCGGCTACCTGGACTGCTTCACCCACCGCGGTGGCCAAGCCACCCGCAGCCCGGAGTTGAAACGCAACCTGATCGCGGTGCTGCTGGCGCATTCGACGAACCTGGGATTGACGCGGATGGCCGAGGCATGCGGCATCACCTACGACATCCTGTCCTGGACCAACGAATGGTATGTGCGCGAGGAAACGTTGCGCGCAGCGAATGTGGTGTTGATCGACTATCACCAGCGTCTGCCACTGACCTCGGTGTTCGGGGCGGGCACGCTGTCTTCCAGTGACGGGCGACGCTTCCCGACGCGCGGGAAATCGACCACGTCGCGGCCGCTGAGCCGCTACTTCGCCGATCAGGGCCTGTCGACCTACACCCATGTCACCGACACCCACGCCACCTACGGCACCAAGGTCATCGTCGCCACCAAACGCGAAGCCCACTACGTGCTCGACGAGATCCTGGGCAACGCCACGGATCTGCCCATCACCGAGCACGCCACCGACACCCACGGGGTCACGCTGGTCAACTTCGGCCTGTTCGATCTGCTGGGGATGCAGCTCTCACCGCGGATCCGGGACCTGGGCCGGATCACCTTGTATCGGTGCGAGCCCCGCGCCGACGCCGAGGCGCGGTTCGCGCAGGTGGGGCCTTTGCTGACCCGCAAGCTGAACCTGGAGTTGATCGCCGGGCACTGGACGACCTGCTCAGGTTGGCCGGCTCGCTGAAGTTCTGGCACGCCACCGCCTCCCTGCTGGTCGGCAAGCTCTCGGCCTCGGGGCGCCAGAACACCCTCGCGGCCGCGCTGAAAGAGTACGGCGCGCTGCGCCGCACGATCTACGCCGCCAAATACCTCTCCGACCCGGACTATCGGCGCAAGATCTCGCGTCAGCTCAACAAGGGCGAATCGCTGCACGCGCTGCGCCGCGACCTGCTCTACGCCCACGAGGGCATGATCCGGGCGCGCCACCTCGAGCAGCAGGCCGAACAAGCATGGTGCCTGACCCTGGTCACCAACGCGGTAATCGCTTGGACCACAGAGTATTACGGGCTTGCCGTGGAGCAGATGCGCCGGGCCGGGCAGCGTATCGACGACGCGGTCCTGGCCCACATCTCCCCGGCGCACAGCGCCAACATCAACTTCTTCGGCGCGATCGAGGTCGACATCGACGCTGAACTCGCCCAGCTCGGCCCGACCGGTTACCGGCCGCTGCGGGTCCGCGACACCCTCTTCTGACCTGGCCCCAGCGCTCCAGACCTTCTCATCGACATCCTGTAAGTAGCCGATTTGCGCGCGTTTGCTGAGGACTACGCAGCTGCGAAAGCGACTACGCTCAGCGAAGGTTTCCTCCGCTGCCTCGACGAGGCGAACATCGTCAGCCGTCAAGGCTAAAAGCGACGACCTGCGATCAGGCGGATCCAGTTGCCGCACAATCTATCCCGGCTTGCCAGAACCCGCGCATGGCCAGGACTGGGTTGCTCATCCCTGACGGGTCGGTCGAATGGTCAGGTCCCCGATTTCGACGTCGTCGGGTTGGTCGATCGCGAAGGCAATCGCCCGAGCCACCGCCAGGGGGTCGATACCGAGATCGGCCATGTTCCGACTCATCTGCTCGCGCACGGCCGGGTCGTCGACAGCGTTGTCGATCAGTTCGGTGCGGACGTAGCCTGGGGAGATCGACGTCGTCCGCAGAACTCCGTCGGTGCTCTCCTGTCGTAGGCCCTCCAGGAGGGTGCGTACCGCGTTCTTCGTTCCCGCGTACACCGCTTGGGTGGGGACGATCTTCAGGCCGGAGGTCGAGACGACGGTGACGAGGTGGCCACTGCCCTGACGACGGAACACCGGGATCGCCGCGGCGATCCCGTTCAGGATCCCCTTGATGTTCACGTCGACCATCGCCGACCAGCCCTCGACGTCCAAGTCGGCAACGGGGCTGATTCTGCTGACCCCGGCGTTGCCCACCAAGACATCCAGGCGTCCGAAATGGTCGACGGCGACGGCAACGAGCGATCGGAGGTCTTCGGGATCGGTGACGTCCGCGCGCGTGGCGGCCGCTCGCCCGCCGGCGGCTTCGATCTCGGCGACCAACCGGTCCAGTCGGTCGGTACGGCGAGCGCCGAGCACGACTGCCGCACCGAGCGCGGAGAGGTGACGGGCAGTTGCTTCACCGATTCCGCTGCTGGCACCGGTGATGGCGACGACCTTGCCCTGAATGGTCATGAGGATCCTCCGTCTAGAGTGGACACATGTCCGGTTACCCAGACGACCTTAGCGGACATGTGTCCGCTTCTGTCAAGAACGGCGGAACGCGGCGTGCAGACGCACAACGCAACCGCGAACTGATCCTGCAAGCGGCACGCGATCTCGTGCACGAGCCGGGAGAATTGAAACTCAACGCGGTCGCGAAGGCCTGCGGCATCGGACAGGGCACGCTGTACCGGCACTTCCCGACACGCGAGGACCTGCTCGCCGAGGTGTACCGCCACGAGGTGGAAGAGCTGGTCGCCGCAGCTCCGCGCATGCTGGCAACGCACCGGCCGCTAGATGCGCTGGCAGCGTGGTTCGACCGGGTCGCCGCCTACGCCCGGGTCAAGCGCGACGTATTCGCCGCCTTCGAGGCAGCGACGTGGCGCGACCTCGCCGCCCACAGCCTCGGCCCGATCGGCGAGGCGGTAGAAATGCTGCTGGCCGCCGGTCGCTCCGATGGCAGCGTCCGAGCCGACGCCGAAGCCCGCGACGTCATCGTGCTCCTCAGCTGGCTCTCGCGGCTCGACGACGCCGAACTCGACGCGCGCGGGCCGCGGTTGCTGTCGATCCTCGTCGACGGTCTCCGCGCGCGCCGCCGCTGAGGCGAATACGCCGTGGAGGCAGCAGCTGCGGCCGGTTACGAACCTCCTGTATTGCCGCATACCACGTGTTCGACAGCTTTGCCCGAATGCCTTCGTAACCCCGGATAACGGCCTGTTATCCGGAGTTACCATCGGAGTCATGCTGCGGCGATCGCGATGCCGCGCAACACGAACCGACCCCATTATCCCGGGGCAAGCCGGGAGATGCGGGACGATGGCCGCGAAGGTGACCCGGCTGCGCACCCCGCCAGCGCGGACTCTGCGCTCGGCGGCCGAGGCGTTCCTCGACACCATCGGATCACCCAACACCCGCGACGCCTACGGCATCGCGATCGTCAAGACCGTCGACGCCCTCGACGGGCCCGGCCCCGACGGACTGATCGGGCGCTCGCGCGCCCTGAACTCGATCACCGACGCCGAGGCACTGCCTGCCTCGGCCGCGCGGTCGACACCGCCTGATTCCGAGACACCGGTGCGCTCGCGCACCGCGATCGACCAGCTCATCGCCCGCCGCGAGGTCCATGTGCGGGAGAAGACGCTGTGGCGGATGCTCTACGAAACGTGCGCTCGCGCAGAGGAACTGCTGCAACTCAACATCGAAGACCTCGACCAGGCGGGCCGATGCGCCGGGGTGAAGTCCAAGGGCGCCAAACCTCGCACCCGCCGCTGCGGGCCCGCCCACCACGAACATGTCCTCGAGATCGTGTACTGGGACGCGGGCGCCGCCCGGCTGCTACCGAGGCTGCTGCGCGGCCGCACGCACGGACCTGTGTTCGTCACCCACCGCCGGCCCGGGCCCGGCAAGTACCTCGCCGACCGCGATATCTGCCGCGGCACCGGGCTGGCACGGCTGTCCTACGATCAGGCCCGCGATCTGCTCGACGCCGCCACCGCGATCGACGGGCCCGGAACCGGCTGGGATCTGCACGAACTCCGGCATTCGGGCCTGACGCATCTCGGGGAAGCCGGGGCCGGTCTGCTGGAACTGATGGCGAAATCCCGGCATCGCAAGGCCGAGAACCTGCGCCGCTACTTCAAACCGTCGCCGCAGGCGATGCGCGATCTCACCGCGCTGCTCGGTCCGGGTGCCGACCGCCGACGCTGAGCTGCGGCGTTTCCATATCCGTTGTTTTTTCGGCGATTGCTACGGGAAGTCCGTACTCGTCCAGCCGGTCCACTCGCGGACCGGTCGCAGCCCGCGGGCGTCGAGGCCGTACAGGCGCTGTTTTCCCGCCTTGCGGTCCCGGACCAGTGAGGGGGCCGAGCGTGCCGGATCCGGTTGCGGCCCTGCGTTTCAGATGTGAGCGGGAGTGGTGGGCTCGGAGCGAGTGTCGTCCGCGGTGAGCACGACGGGGGCGCCGCCCGCGGGGACGTTGGTGATGTTGCGGATTCGGCCGCGCTCGGTGGTGGCGCCCGGGGGAAGCGACAGGGTGTAGCGCGAAAGTACTTCGCGGAGAACGACGGTGCCTTCCATGAGCGAGAATCCCGCGCCGATGCAGCGGCGCACGCCGCCGCCGAACGGGAGCCAGGTGTGCGGGGCGACACTGCCGTCGAGGAAACGCTCGGGGCGGAAGCGGGCGGCGTCGGGGTAGTTGTCGGGCCGTTGATGGGCCAGCACGATGGAGGTGGAGACGACGGTGCCGCGCGGCAGGTCCAGCCCGGCGATGGTCATGTCGCGGGTGAGCCGCCGTACCGCGCCGCCGATGACCGGCCGCAACCGCATCGCCTCCTTCAGCACCGCTTCCAGGTACTTGTCGTCACCCTCGGCGGCCGCCCGGCGTGCCAGCTCCTGTGTCCGGGGGTCGGCGGCGAGTTCGTGCATTGCCCACGACAGCGCCGACGCGGTCGTCTCGTGGCCGGCCAGCAGCAGGGTGATGAGCTGGTCGCGCAGTTCGGCGTCGGTGAGCGGCGCGTCGGCCGAGTCGTCACCGGAACCGACCGCGAGCAGCCGCGACAGCACATCGGCCCGCTGATCCAGGTCGGGGTGGCCGCGACGGCGGCTGATCTCGGCGTAGAGCAGTTCGTCGATGGCGTTCTGGTTGTCGCGGAAGCGTTTCCACGGTCCGAAGCGCTGCAGCCGCGGGTACTTCCAGCCGAAGAACACGATCGGGTTGATGTCGATGATGTGGCGCAGCAGGGGCGCGAGTTCGTCGCGGCGATGCTGGTCGGTCATCCCGAACACCACCTGCATGATCACCTCGAGGGTGAGCTGGTTCATCCGGTCCAGCGTGGGCAGCGTCGTCCCGGTGGCCCAGCCGTCGACCTGCGACTTGGTGATGGCTTCCACCAGAGATCGGTAGCCGCGCAGCGCCGACCCGGTGAAGGCGGGCATCAGCAACCGCCGGGCGCGGGCGTGCTCGGCCTCGTCGGTCAGCAGCAGTGAGTGTTCGCCCATGATCGCGCCGAGCACCCGATTGCCCTCGCCCGCATGCAGATCCGCCGGATCGCCCGCGAAGATTTCCCGGATGTGCTCGGGCCGCGAGAACACCACGAGCCGCTCGGCATACGGCGGAACCATCCGCACCGTGAAGACCTCGCCGTAGCGACGGGCCAGAGCGGACACGTAGGGGCCGCGCCGGCGCGTGTACAGCACGGTCTGAATCGTCCTGGGAAGCCGAGGGCCCGGCGGGTACGTGCTGGTCACGAGGCAGTCCTTCCGAAACGCTGTGGCTACCACCGTAACCCGCCCGGACGCTCCCTAGCACAGGCCGTGCGCCAGGATGCGTTGCGAATCGGCCTTCTCCTTGGGCACCTGACCGGTGATCGACACGGTCACCGCGCGACCGTCACGGGTGGCGCCCGAGATCGCCGAGAACCCGTGGATTCCCCCGCTGTGCCCGACGAATTCCGCGCCGCAGGGCAACGGGCCGTACATGACACCGAGGCCGTAGTCCGGCTTACCCGGACCGGTGGGCCCGCCGTCGAGCATCTC
Source organism: Nocardia sp. N2S4-5 (assembly GCF_044628355.1). NCBI lineage: Bacteria > Bacillati > Actinomycetota > Actinomycetes > Mycobacteriales > Nocardiaceae > Nocardia > Nocardia sp. N2S4-5. The sequence continues at coordinate 1,077,051 of NZ_JBIUPM010000001.1, forward strand.
CCGCAGTCGCGCGGGCGGCACCACCCGCCCGGCGGCCAGCTCCGAGTAGAAGCGATTGAGGTCGGCGCCCGTGGACACCAGACCACCCGCCGCCCACGGCACCGACGGTTCGATACGGGAGGCGTCGACGCGTTTACCGTCGACGGTAGTGTAGCCGTTCGGATGCGGTTCGCGCAGCTCCAGCTCCCCGGTGGGCGGCAGATACGTGCCGGTCAGCCGCAGCGGATCCAGGATCCGGTCGCGCAGTTGATCGGTGTAGGGCCGCCCGGTCACACGCTCGACCAACATTCCGGCGACGATGAAATTGGTGTTGCTGTAGTCGTATCGGCTGCCGGGCGCGAAATCGGCGGGCCGCCGCAAAGCGATGGCAATCTCCTCGCCGGGAGTAAAGGTGCGTCCGGTGCGCGCGGCCAGGTCCTCGTCTATTTCCGGATTCTCGGTCAATTCGGGCAGTCCGCTGCGGTGCTGGAGGATCTGGCGCACGGTGATGACCCGGCCGTCGATTCCGTCGCCGGTGAGCACACCGGGCAGGTAGGTGTCGACCGGTGCGTCGAGGTCCACCCGTCCGGCGTCGACCAGGTGCAGCACGAGGGCGGCGACGAACGATTTCGCGATGCTGCCGACCCGGACGTGCTGCGGCGGGTCGGTCGGAATGGGTTGCCCGGTCTCGGCATTCGCGGCGCCCGCGGTCAGCGTCACCGACTGCCCGTGGTCGGTGACAGTGGCGATCACCCCGACCGCCCCGGCCTCGATCAGTGCGTCGAGATCGCCGCGGACGGCGTCCACGCGAGCGACGGGAACAGGAGAGGGCGTGGACTCGGTGGTGGTGTCGCCGGAACAACCGGCCACGGCCAGTGCCGCCACACCGAGCAGCAGGAGACTCGAGCGCATGAGCAGACGGTAGGAACGATCGCGCCCGAGCACATCCGGTAGAACCCCGAATTCTTCCCCTATACGCCCTGTCTTCTTCCGGCCGGACACCGCCGCGAGCGCCGATCGGACAGCAATATCGCAAATACTCGGCTACTCGATCGGCGCGGTCATACCATTGCGCTATGCCCACTCTCCGAGCCGCGGGGCGTACCGACATGTTCGCCGGCGATGCGTGGCCGGTGGCACTGGCGATCGGCATGGGATCGGTGGTGCTGGGGGTGATGATTCTCGTCTGGCCCGGCAAATCGGTGCCGGTGGCCGGCGCGCTGTTCGGGGCCTGCCTGGTGCTGTCTGCGCTGTGGCAGCTCACGGTGGCGTTCCGGGCGCGCATCGCGGGCGGGCTGCGGTTGCTCGAATTCGGCACGGCGCTGTTGGCGTCGCTGCTGGCGATGTGGTGCCTGCAGAGCGGCGACTGGCCCTCGGTGCTGGCGCTGGCCGTCGGATTGGGCTGGATCGTGCACGGCGTCGTGCAGGCCGTCGTCGCGGTCTGGACCGACGACATGCCACGCCGCGGGCGCTTCGAGCTCTACGGTGTGCTCATCGTGGTGGCCGGGGTACTGCTGCTGATCTGGCCCATCGAAACCCTCGCCGCGCTGTCGGTGCCCGTGGGGCTGGGCCAGATCGCCTTGGGCGCCATCCAGATTCAGGCGGCGGTGCGCCTGGAACGGGCCGCGGTACACGAGGAGACCGTCGGCATTCACGGCCTACTGCGCACCGAGCCGAAGACCGGCTGATTCCCGGCGCTCGCCGGAAGTCGTCCCGCAAATGCCGCTCCGGCCCGCGGGGCGCGGGTAACGTTCGCGGAGTTCGTGCGGTTGGTGTTCGATCGCGCGCGTTGCGGCGTCGCCCGGTCGGCAGTCCTCGAGGGAGGCGTGCGCATGGTGCGACTGGACGGCGAACTCACCGACGCCCTGATCGGTGCGCGCCGGTTCTTCACCCGGGCCGAGGTGTCACCGGACAAGCGGACGCTCTACCGGATCGGCGGACGGCAGGCCGACGAGTTCTACCGCGATCGCTGGTCACACGACAAGGTGGTGCGCTCCACGCACGGGGTGAACTGCACCGGGTCCTGTTCCTGGAAGGTGTATGTCAAGGACGGCATCATCACCTGGGAGACCCAGCAGACCGACTATCCCTCGGTCGGACCGGACCGGCCGGAATACGAGCCGCGCGGCTGCCCGCGGGGCGCGGCGTTCTCCTGGTACACCTACTCGCCGACCCGGGTGCGGTATCCGTACATCCGCGGCGTGCTGCTGGAGATGTACCGGGAGGCCAAGGCGCGCACGGGAAACCCGGTCGACGCGTGGGCGGCCGTGGTCGAGGACCCCGAGGCGGCGCGGCGCTACAAGAGCCTGCGTGGGCGCGGCGGCCTGGTCCGCGCCACCTGGGACGAGGCCACCGAACTGATCGCCGCCGCGCACGTGCACACCGTCAAGACCTACGGACCGGACCGGATCGCGGGCTTCTCCCCGATTCCGGCGATGTCGATGGTGTCCTACGCGGCCGGGTCGCGATTCGTGTCGCTGCTCGGCGGGGTGATGCTGTCGTTCTACGACTGGTACGCCGACCTGCCGGTGGCCTCGCCGCAGGTGTTCGGCGACCAGACCGACGTGCCGGAATCCGGGGACTGGTGGGACGCCGGATATCTGATCATGTGGGGCTCCAACGTGCCGGTCACCCGCACCCCGGACGCGCACTGGATGGCCGAGGCGCGCTACCGGGGGCAGAAGGTGATCGCGGTCGCGCCCGACTACGCCGACAATGTGAAGTTCGCCGACGAATGGCTGGCCCCGCACCCGGGCACCGACGGCGCGCTGGCGCTGGCGATGGGCCACGTCATCCTGCGCGAGTTCTTCGTCGATCGCACCGAACCGTACTTCCGCGACTACGTGAAGCAGTTCACCGACCTGCCGTTCCTGGTGCGACTAGACGCCGACGGCGACGACTACCGGCCCGGAAAGTTCCTCACCGCAGCCGATCTCGCGCAGTTCGCCGACCAGGAACACGCCGAGTTCAAGACGGTACTGCTCGACGGCGACGGAAACCCGCTCGCGCCCAACGGCTCTCTCGGCTTCCGCTACGGCGACGAGGGCACGGGGCGCTGGAATCTCGAACTGGGACAAGCCGATCCGCTACTGACCGTCTATGGCGGAGACACGGTCGCGGTGCGGCTGTCCCGATTCGACGCGCCCGACGGCACCGCCCAGCCCCTGCGGCGTGGAGTGCCCGTCCGGACCGTCGGCGGCCACCTGGTGACCACCGTCTATGACCTGATGCTCGCCCAGTACGGCGTCCACCGCCCGGGGCTGCCCGGCGACTGGCCGGCCGATTACGACGACGCCGGGCAGCCGGGCACACCCGCCTGGCAGGAGACGATCACGGGGGTCCCAGCGGCGGCCGCCGCCCGCATCGGCCGCGAATTCGCCGCCAACGCCGCCGAATCCCAGGGCCGGTCGATGATCATCCTCGGCGCGGGCACCAACCACTGGTTCCACTCCGACACCATCTACCGCACCTTCCTGGCGCTGACCACCCTCACCGGCTGCCAGGGCGTGAACGGCGGTGGCTGGGCGCATTACGTCGGGCAGGAGAAGTGCCGTCCGGTGACCGGCTGGGCGCAGGTCGCGAACGCGCTGGACTGGTCGCGCCCGCCTCGGCAGATGATCCAGACCGCCTACTGGTACCTGCACACCGACCAGTTCCGCTACGACCCGTTCGCCGCCGACACCCTCGCCGGCGCCGCGGCGGGCGGTCGGCTCGCGGGCAAGTCCACCGCCGATCTGATCGCGCTGTCGGCTCGGCTGGGCTGGATGCCGTCGTATCCGACCTTCGACCGCAACCCCCTGGATCTGGCCGACGAGGCGGCGGCAGCGGGCGTGCCGGTCGCCGACCACGTGGTATCCGAATTGACCTCGGGGCGGCTGCGTTTCGCGTGCGAGGACCCGGACTCGCCGCGGAATTTTCCGCGGGTGCTCAGCGTGTGGCGGTCGAACCTGCTGGGGTCGTCGGCGAAGGGGGACGAGTACTTTCTCCGCCATCTGCTGGGCGCGCAGTCATCGCTGCGCGCGGAGGAAGCGCCGCCGCACGCCCGGCCGCGCGACGTGCGATGGCACGAGCAGGCGCCGGTCGGCAAGCTGGACCTGCTGCTGACCCTGGACTTCCGGATGACCAGCACCACCCTGTACTCCGATGTGGTGCTGCCCGCGGCGACCTGGTACGAGAAACACGACCTGTCGACCACCGACATGCACCCCTTCGTGCACTCGTTCTCCCCGGCGATCGCGCCGCCGTGGCAGGCCCGCACGGATTGGGACGCCTTCCAGGGCATCGGAAAAGCCTTCAGCCGCTTGGCCTTCGACCATCTCGGCAAACGCACCGACGTGGTGGCGGCGCCGCTGCAGCACGACACCCCCGACGAGCTGGCCACCCCGCACGGCGTGGTCCGGGACTGGAAAGCCGGTGAGTGCGCACCGATTCCGGGCCGGACCATGCCGAAGCTGATCGCGGTGGAACGCGACTATCCGGCGGTGGCGACGAAGATGGCGGCGCTGGGCCCGCTGCTGGATACGCTGGGCGCCGCTACCAAGGGCGTCACCTTCGATGTGCGGCACGAGATCGAATACCTGATCGACAAGAATGGTTCGGTGCGTGGAGGTCTCGCCGACGGTCGGCCCCGCCTGGTGCGCGATGTCGACGCCTGCGAGGCGATCCTCGCCCTGTCCGGCACCACCAACGGGCGACTGGCCACCCAGGGCTTCCGAACCCTGGAGCAGCGCACCGGAACCCGGCTGGCCGACCTCGCCGCCGAGCACGAGGGCACCCGGATCTCCTTCGCCGACACCCAGTCCGCGCCGGTGCCGGTGCTCACCTCACCGGAGTGGTCGGGCTCGGAGTCCGGCGGCCGCCGCTACTCGCCGTTCACGCTCAACGTGGAGCGGCACAAGCCCTGGCACACCCTCACCGGGCGCCAGCACTTCTACCTCGACCACGACTGGATGGCCGAGGTGGGGGAGCAGCTTCCGGTGTTCCGGCCGCCGCTGAACATGACCGCGCTGTTCTCCGAGCCCACGCTGGGCTCCACCGGGGAGCACGGCCTCACCCTGCGCTACCTGACGCCGCATTCGAAGTGGTCGATCCACTCCGAGTACCAGGACAACCTGTTCATGCTGAGCCTGTCCCGCGGCGGCCCCACCATCTGGATGTCCGATCGCGACGCCGCGAAAATCGGTGTCGCGGACAATGATTGGATCGAGGCGGTGAACCGCAACGGGGTGGTGGTGGCGCGGGCGGTCGTGTCGCACCGGATGCCCGAGGGCACCGTGTACATGCACCACGCCCAGGACCGGGTGGTGGACGTGCCGATCGCGGAGACCTCCGGGCAGCGCGGCGGCATCCACAATTCGCTGACCCGGCTGCTGATCAAACCCACCCATCTCATCGGCGGGTACGCCCAATTGTCCTACGCGTTCAACTATCTCGGCCCGACCGGCAACCAGCGCGACGAGATCACCGTCATCCGCCGCCGTGGCCAGGAGGTGCGGTACTGATGCCGGCCACCGTCGCGTCCCGGCAGACCAGGAGGTGCGTGCGATGAAACCCATGGCGCAGCTGGCGATGGTGATGAACCTCGACAAATGCATCGGCTGCCACACCTGCTCGGTGACCTGCAAGCAGACCTGGACCAACCGTGCGGGCGTAGAGTACGTCTGGTTCAACAACGTGGAAACCCGTCCGGGACAGGGATATCCGCGCACCTACGAAGATCAGGGGCGGTGGCGGGGCGGCTGGACGCTGGATCGGCGCGGGCGGTTGCGATTGCGCGGCGGGGGCCGGCTGCGCAAGCTGCTCACCATCTTCGACAATCCGATCCTGCCCGAACTCGCCGACTACTACGAGCCGTGGACCTACGACTACGACACCCTCACCTCCGCCCCCGTGCAGCAGCACACGCCGGTGGCGCGGCCCAAGTCGCTCATCACCGGGAAGGACACCAAGGTCACCTGGTCGGCCAACTGGGACGACAACCTCGGCGGCGCACCGGAACTCGCGCGCCGCGACCCGCTGCTGGCGGCGCTGAGCGAGCAGGTGCGCTTCGAGTTCGAGCACACCTTCATGTTCTATCTGCCGCGCATCTGCGAGCACTGCCTCAATCCCTCGTGTGTGGCGTCGTGCCCGTCCGGTGCGATCTACAAGCGCAGCGAGGACGGCATCGTGCTGGTCGATCAGGACCGGTGCCGGGGCTGGCGGATGTGCGTGTCGGGTTGCCCGTACAAGAAGGTGTACTTCAATCACCGCACCGGCAAGGCGGAGAAGTGCACGTTCTGCTTTCCGCGCACCGAGGTCGGGTTGCCGACGGTATGCGCGGAGACCTGTGTGGGGCGGCTGCGCTACATCGGGCTCATGCTCTACGACGCCGACAAGGTGCTCGACATCGCGAGCACACCCGACGAGCACGATCTGTACGCGGCACAGCGCGATGCCTTCCTCGATCCGAACGATCCGGAGGTGATCGCCGCGTGCGAGCGGGCGGGCATCCCGCGCGACTGGATCCAGGCCGCGCAGCGTTCGCCGGTGTACGCGCTGATCAACACGTACCGCGTGGCGCTGCCGCTGCATCCGGAATACCGCACGGTGCCGATGGTCTGGTACATCCCGCCGTTGTCGCCGGTGGTCGACGCGCTGCGCGAGACCGGGCACGACGCGGAGGAACACCGCAACCTGTTCGCCGCGATCGAGGCGCTGCGGATTCCGGTCGAGTACCTGGCGGAACTGTTCACCGCCGGTGACGTCGCCCCGGTCGAGGCGGTGCTGCGCAGGCTCGCCGCCATGCGCAGCTACATGCGTGACATCAACCTCGGCCGCGAGACCCGGCCCGAGATCGCCGAGCGGGTGGGCATGAGCGCCGAACAGCTCTACGACATGTATCGCCTGCTGGCACTGGCCAAGTACGACGAGCGGTACGTGATCCCGGCCGCGCACGCGGAACAGGCGCAGGGCCTGGAGGAGTCGGCCACCGGGTGCAGTCTGGACTACGACGGCGGTCCGGGCATGGACGGGTGGGGGCCGTTCGGCGAGAGTTCCGGCGCCACGACGCCGGTCGCGGTGGAGAACTTCCGCATGTTGCGCGATCGGCAGACCAGCGACACCGAATCCGCGCCGGTCGGCAAGTCCGGCCGGATCAACCTGCTCAGCTGGGACGGACGCGGCACGCCCGAGGGGCTGCTGCCGCCCAGAACCGGAGGGAGACACCGCAAGTGAACCTCCGCACCACGGAGCGCGCCGCCGCGTGGCAGGTGCAGTCGCTGCTGCTGGGCTACCCCGACGAGACGCTGCTCGCGCGGCGTTCCCTCGTCCGGCGGGCGGCGGACGCGCTGCCACCCGCGGTCGGTGCGCCGTTGCAGTCGCTGCTGAACCATCTCGACAGCACCGAACCGCTCGCGCTGGCCATCGAATACGTCGACACCTTCGACCATCGCAAACGGTTCAGCCCCTACCTGACCTACTTCCTGTACGGCGATACCCGCAAGCGCGGGATGGCGCTGCTGCGGTTCAAGCAGGCGTACCGGGCGGCGGGCATGGTCCTCGACGATGCCGAACTGCCCGACCACCTCGCCGTGGTGCTGGAGTTCGCCGCCGCGAATATCGAAGCGGGACTGGAACTCCTGATCGAGTACCGGGTGGGGGTGGAGCTGATGCGGCTCGGCCTGCGCGAGGCCGGATCGCCGTGGGCGGCGGTGCTCGATTCCGTCGCTGCCACCTTGCCGTCGCTGCCCGGACACGACCGGGACGTGCTCGCCCGCCTGATCGCCGAGGGCCCGCCGGGGGAGGAGGTCGGGCTCGAGCCGTTCGCGCCGCCGTCGTACATGCCCGCGCCGATCGGAGGACGCCGATGACGCCGAGCGCCACCGACATTCTGCTGTGGGTCGCCGTGCCCTATGCGGCGCTGGGTATCTGCCTGGTCGGGCACGTCTGGCGGTATCGGTACGACAAGTTCGGCTGGACCACGCGTTCGTCGCAGCTGTACGAGAACCGGTTGTTGCGGCTGGGCAGCCCGCTGTTCCACTACGGGATCGTGCTCGTCGTCCTCGGGCATGTGCTGGGGCTGGTGCTTCCGGAGTCGTGGACCGAGGCGATCGGGGTGAGCGAGGGCCTGTATCACGCGGTGTCGTTCACGCTGGGGACCGTCGCGGGTGTGGCGACCGTGCTGGGGCTGGCGATTCTGATCTATCGGCGGCGCACGGTCGGGCCGGTGTTCTCGGCTACCACGCGCAACGACAAGATCATGTATCTGCTGCTCGGGCTGAGCCTGGCGCTTGGGCTGGGGACCACGCTGTACTACACACTCAGCGGGCAGGTGCACGATTACCGGCAGGATGTGGCGCCCTGGTTCCGGTCCATCTTCACTTTCCGGCCCGAACCCGAACTCATGGCCGGCGCGCCGCTGGGCTTCCGGTTGCATGCGCTGGCGGCGTGCGCGCTGTTCGCGTTCTGGCCGTTCAGTCGTCTGGTGCATGTGTGGTCGGCCCCGGTGGGCTATCTGACCCGGCCTTACCTCGTGTATCGCAGCCGCGACGAGGCGCTGGGGACGCACCGGCCGCCGCGCGGCTGGGAACGGGTGGGGCCGTAGCGATTACATGGTCGGTGCAGTCGCTGCAACATAGCGCGGGGTGCCGGAACGATGGTGAGAGGTTTGTGGGTGCGCGGAGCCGGGCACGCCTTGCGGGATGGCTGAGTCGGTTGCACGTCTGCTCGACGTAGTTGCTGGAAGGTTGTCGCGCAAAGGGGGCGTTGCATGTCATTGTCGCGTCGTGGGTTCGTCGGTGCTGCCGCCGTGGGCGGTCTTGCCGCACTCGCCGGGGCGCCGACGACGCGAGCGGCCGAACCTCGCACGGTGCTGCCGGGCGACCCGGAGTATGCCGCGCTGACCCTGCGTGGATACAACCGGCGGTTCGTGGCGCGGCCGCAACGGATCTACGTACCGGAGACAACCGACCAGGTCGCGGACGCGGTGGCGCGGTGTGTGCACGGCGGGCTGCGGATTGCGGTGCGGTCCGGCGGGCACTGTTTCGATGGCTTCGTCGACGACCCGGGGACGCAGGGGTTGATCGATCTGGGGCGGATGAACGAGATCCGCTGGGACGCACGGTATCGCGCCTTCTCCCTCGGCGCGGGAGCGGAATTGAGCGCGGTGTATCCGGCGCTCGCGCGGTGGGGCGTCACCGTGCCCGCGGGCATCTGCAAGGGCGTGGGCGTGGGCGGCCATATCAGCGGCGGCGGATACGGTCCGCTGTCGCGGCGGCTGGGTCTGGTCGCCGATCACCTGTACGGCGTGGAGATCGTCACGGTGACGGCGGACGGGACGATCCGGCCGGTGGTGGCGACCCGGGACGGCCCGCACCCCGAACTGTGGTGGGCGCACACCGGCGGTGGCGGGGGCAATTTCGGCGTGGTGACTCGATTCCTGTTGCGGTCGCCGGAGGGTGGCGGGGAGCCGGAACGCGCACTGCCCAGGCCGCCCGCGGCCATGACGACCGCGCGGCTGGTGCTTCCGGCGACCACCGAGGAATCGTTCGTCCGGTTCCTCGGGAACTACCTGGATTTCCATGCGCGACACCGCGATCCGGGCAATCGGTTCGCAGATCTCTACGCGCCGCTGAGCGTGCACCCGCTACCGGCCGCGTATACCGAGATCCTTCTGCTGATGGACGCGGACGCGCCGGACGCGTCCGCGCGGCTGGAGGAGTTCGTCGCGGTCGTCGGCGACGGTGTGCGGCCTCGCCCGATGCTGGAACCGGCCACCGTCGCGAGTTACCCGGAGACGGCCGAGAAGTCGTACTACGCCAGGGCGCCGGAGCCGCCGCGGGTGAAGATCAAGGCCGCGTATCTGCGCCAGCCGTACACCGCCGAGCAACTGCGAATCTGCTACCGCCGCATGGCCGATCCGCGCTGCTTCGGCGAATCCGTCCTCGAGTTCCTGCCCTTCGGCGGCGCGATCAACGCCGTCGCGCCCGAGGCCACCGCGATGGCGGCGCGGGATTCGTTCATGAAGGTACTCATCCATGCGGCTTGGCGGTTGCCCGCCGACGATCAGCGGCAGCTCGCCTGGGCTCGGGAAATGTATCGCGATCTGTACGCGGGCACGGGTGGTGTGCCGGTCCCCGACGAACGTAACGGCGGCAGCTACATCAACTATCCGGATCCCGATCTCGCCGACCCGCGCTGGAACAGGTCCGGTGTTCCGTGGCCCGCCTTCTACTATGGACCGAACTACGCGCGGCTGCAGCGGGTGAAGGCGGAGTGGGACCCGAAAAACCTGTTCCGCCACCAGCTTTCGGTGGAGTTGCCTGCGGGCGGCGGGTGAGCACGGTATACCCGGGCATCGCGCGGTCGGCATTCCGGCATGCCACAGGACGGAATCCGCTCAGCGGAACAGGTCGGCGTGGGCCGCGGCCCACTCGGTGAAGGTGCGTGGAGGGCGGCCCGTGACTCGTTCCACGGTGTCGCGGACGACGGATTCATCGATCGCGCCCTCGACGTAGAAGTCGAAGAAGGCGTCCACGTACTCGGGCGGGGTGGTCTGCAGCAGTTCGGCGCGCGTCTCCTCGTTGCTGAGTTCGACGCAGGTCAGATCGCGGGACAGGACATTCCCGAGCACCGCGATCTGCTCGGCCGGACGCAGCGCCTCCGGCCCGGTGGGCCACAGGATCTCGCCGTGATGGCGGTCGGTCAGCAATGCCCGTGCGGCGACCGCGGCCAGGTCGGCCGGATCGAGGGCGGCCACGGCGGCGGTGGGGAACTGGGCGCGAACCACGTCTCCGGCGCGCAACTGGGGGAGCCAACGCAGGGCGTTGGACATGAAGGCCGACGGGCGCAGGATCGTCCAGGTCGGGCCGGAGCCGGTCACTTCCTCCTCGGAGGCGGCCATGTAGCGGGTGACGGCGTTGCCGAGATTGCCGGTGCCCGCCGACGTGCCCGACAGCAGCACCACGTGCTCCACTCCCGACTTGGCCGCTGCCGCAACGGCTCCCGGGTAGCCCGGCAGTACGAACGCCGCCCGCACACCGTCGAACACCGGGCCGAGCGTGTCCGGCGCGGTGAGGTCTCCGGCCACGGCCTCGACCCCGGCGGGCAGCGTGGCGCGTGCCGGGTCGCGCACCAGGGGCACGGACCGATTCACCCGCCGCGGCCAGCGCGGTGACCAACTCACCACCGATATTGCCGGTCGCACCGGTCACCAGATACATGACTGTCCCTTCGTCATTGTTGCGGCCACTGCGGCGGAGGCGGCTGATGCTGACCTGGATAACCGGCGGGTGGCTGTCCGCCCATCGGCGGCTGGGGCCAGGCGTTCGGTGGCTGTTGCGGCCAGGCGCCTGCGGCGGGTTGCTGTTGTCCGCCGCCGGACGTCGCGGCCAGGACGAGCGCGATGATGGCGACGAGGGCGGTGAGCGCGGCCGGGATCGTCAGCCAGCCGCCGTGCGCCCACAGTCCGCCGAAGCGGCGGGTGCTCTTGTCCAGGGCCGTGAGGATGTAGCCGAAGGCCGGGGTGAAGACCATGCCCGCCGCGACCGCGCCGAGGACTCGGCCGGGCATCGCCTTGCCACCGGCGAGGATCAGGATCGCCGCCGCGATGGCGGCGATGACGGCCAGGATGAAAGTGGCGTTGCCCCAGAGGAATTCGCCGTAATGGGCGGAAAGCCAGATGATCCGCACCGCGTGCAGGAGCGAGGTGAGGAGCAGGAAGACGACGGCCAGCACATCGGCGCCGCTCCGGCCGCCGGGGCGCTGGGGTGGACCCGGCTGCCACACCGGACTCCCCGCCGGTGCGCCCCATCCCGGACCCGGCGGATTGTGCTGTGGTGGTCCGGGCGGGAACGGTTGGCCCATTACGTCGAACTCCCCTCGCTGTACGGTAACTCGAAGCAGACTATGCGATTCCGGCGTTCGGGGCGGGGTAAGCCGGATCGGGGCGCCGGCAGCCCACGCTGTCGGTGTGCGTGGCCGTCGCTGTCACCGAGGGCTGCGTGGTGCCGGGGTGGTCGTCCGCGGGCGCGTTGAATTCCGGTTCGCGGCACGCTCGATCAGCGCGAGTTCGGCCACCCGCCGCGCTACGATCGCGCTGTGCTGCAGGTCTGCCCCAATGGTGCGCGCCGGCGTTCGGAGTGCGCCGGGCTTCCGATGTCCGCGGCAGAACTCGCCGTCGCTGCCCGTGAGGCCGTTGAGGCCGGTGCCGAAGATATCCACCTGCATCCGAAGCGTCCCGACGGCCGAGACACCCTGCACGCGAGCGTCGTCGCCGACGTGCTCGACCGGGTGCGTGCCGCGGTGCCGGGAATCCCCGTCGGCGTCACCACCGGCGTCTGGGCCGAGCCGGACCCGCAGCGCCGCGCCGACGCCGTCCGGGCCTGGACGGTGCTGCCCGACCACGCGTCGGTGAATTGGCACGAGCCCGGCGCGGACCTGGTCGCGGCGGCGCTGCTCGACATGGGCGTCGGCATCGAGGCGGGCCTGTACTCCGGCACCGACGGCGCCGACCGCTTCCGCCGCTCACCCCACGCCCCCCACGTCCTACGCATCCTCGCCGAGGTCATCGACACCGACCCCGACACCGCCCCCGCAGCCGCCCGCGCCCTCCTCGCCCAACTAGGCCCCGACCTCCCCGCCCCCATCCTCCTGCACGGCGAGAACAACAGCGCCTGGCCCGTCCTACACCTGGCCGCCCGCCTAGGCCTCGACACCCGCATCGGCCTGGAAGACGTCCTACACGACCCCGACGGAAAACCGGTGCAGGACAACGCAACCCTGGTCCGGGTCGCCCGAGAAGCGCTGACCGCGCAGCCTTGAGGCTCGGCCGACTTGCCTGTGTGTGAACCTCTCGGCCCACAAGTAGAACTAGCTCTGGGATTGCGCCTGCGAGAACGCAGCCCAGCATGGTAATGAATGGGATGTCCGTCGGGCGAAGGACATTCGTGGCGAGACAGGACGACCGCACCACGGTCGGCAAATGAGAACGCTGGAGAGCATTCAGAATGCGAATAGGGACTTCGGAAGTCATGCGCGGCGTACTGATACGCAACTCCAACGCTCGTAATGCTGGGACCCTGGCGTTTACACGAGCGGAATTCTGCGCGTGGATCAGAGGTTGCGCCGCGGGAGAATTCGATGACCTGATGTAGTCCTACGAAACCAGGGCTGTCTCAGAGTACAGATTGTGGTAGTCGCTCAGAGTGAAGGAGGCCTCAATGGCGGGACGTCAACTGTCCGTGGAGGAATGTGATCGGCTTTGGCGGGCGTGGACTCCTGCCGAGGTGGCAGAACGGCTGTTGGGTGTTGCGTCGTGCTGGTATGTGGCGGCCGGGTGGGCGTTGGATCTGTTCGTCGGCGGGCTCGGGCGGGCGCACTCCGATCTCGAAATCGGGGTTCCGCGTGGGCGATTCGGGGAGATTGTGGGTGCGTTTCCCGGCTTCGAATGGGATGTCGTCGGCGATGGGCAGGTCTGGCCGTTTCCCGAGGAAGCGGACAATCAACATCAGACGTGGTTGCGTGAGCCGGAGAGTGGGCTGTATCGCCTGGACGTCTTTCGTGAGCCGCACCACGGGGATAGCTGGGTGTGCCGCCGCGACCCCTCGATCACCCTGCCCTTCGACGAACTGATCCGCCACACCGCCGACGGCATCCCCTACACAATCCCCGAAGCCGTACTCCTGTTCAAGGCAAAAGCCCGCCGCCCCAAGGACGAATCCGACTTCCTGCGCGCCCTACCCGCCCTGAACCGACCCCAACGATCCCGCCTGTCCGACTGGCTGTCCCGAGTGCACCCGGGCCACCCGTGGCTGGAGGCGCTATCGACTCGGACACGATGACAATCGGCCCGACATCCGGCGGCCGGTAATACTCTCATCCATGGATGAGGGACGGCCGACCGTCTTCGACGCGTTCTTCGACGAGAAGCGCCGGGAGTTGTGGGCGTTCTGCTATCACATGCTCGGCTCGCCGTTCGATGCCGAGGACGCCGTTCAGGATGTGCTCGAGCGAGTATGGCGGGCGCAGGACCGCTTCGATGCCGAACGGGAAGCCTGTCCGGGTGGATGTTTCGGATCGCTCGAAATGTGTGCATGGATCGGTTGCGGAGCGCCGGCCGGCGCACGCTGCCTCGCGATCTCGGCGATCCGGAATTCGAGGTGGGAGCGCCCCTGGTGCCCCGATTGGATACCCGGTGGTTGCAGCCAGCGCCGTCGAGCTGGCTCGGCGAGGACCGCACCGCCGATGCCGTGCTGCGCAGGAGCGACATCAGATTGGCCGTGACGGCTCTCCTGCAGGTGCTGCCTGCGCGGCAACGAGCGGTCTTCGTATTGCGCGAGGTGCTCGGGTACTCGTCGTCCGAGGCCGCCGCCGTGCTGGGTACGTCGGTGCCCGCCATCAACTCCGCGTTCCAGCGGGCCCGCGCCGCCCTCGCCGGGGCCTCGGCCGATCCCCCGATCGCGCGGAGAGCCGACGAGGCCGGACGCGTGGAGCAGTACGCCCGCGCCCTCGAAGCGGGAGACGCGCCGGCGCTCGCGCAGTTGGTGACCGAGGATGTCGTGCTGGAGATGCCTCCGCTGCCGCACTGGTTGCGCGGTCGTGCCTTGTACCGGACGTTCATGGCCGACCTGTTCCGCCGACGCGGCGACCGCTGGCAGACACGTCGCATCTCGGCGAATCACCAACCGGGGCTGCTGCTGTACCGCGTCACGGACGGCGGGGTTCAGCCGCACACCCTCCATGTCGTCACCGGAGGAGCGGACGGGCTGCTGTCCCACCTTCTCGTCTACCAGGATCCGGATCTGTTCGCCCTGTTCGAGCGAACGCGATGAGTTCGGGGGTCGTCGTTCGTAGGTAGCGGTAACCGAATCGGAAAGGCACACGCTATGCGAACACTGATCGAGTACGTCCTCACCTCGGCAGATGGTGTCATCGAAGATCCCGTCGGAATGGGAGTGGGCCGATACCAGGACGATGCGTACCTGCGGGACGGTCTGGGTCTGTTGACGGCCTGCGACGCGATCCTGTTCGGCCGGGCCACCTACGAGGCGTTCGCGGACCTGTATGACGGTCGCTCAGACCACAAACCGATGTGGGCCGACCGGCTCACGGCAATCCCGAAGTACGTGTTCAGTTCGACACTGATGCATGCGGACTGGAACAACACGGTCATCGTTCGAGGCGAAGGCGTCGCCGAAGTGCGAAGTCTCAAACAACAAGACGGCGGTAGCCTCCTGCTTCTCGGCCACGGCCGGTTCGGGGAGAGTCTGCTGCGCGAGGGGCTGATCGACGTCATCGACCTCACCGTCTTCCCGCTCATCTCCGGCACCGGCAAGCAGTTCTTCAGGCAAGGACAGAGTGCCGAACTCAGGCTCGCAAGCGTCAAGACCTTCTCGAAGATCGTCAAACTGACCTACTTTTTCGGAGACGTAGAGTCGCCACGATCCCAGGAAGTGGACACTCCGCGGTCACGAATTCGGCTGTGAGGGAGGGGTGTTGGCCTCGCTGATCAATGCGGCGGCCAGGCGGGCGTAGTGGGTGGCCATGTCTCGGGCGGGGACGGGGCGGTCGTGGGTCAGCCACCAGGTGACCGAGTTGAGGAACATGCCGCCGAGGAGGGTGGCGATCAGGTCGTCGACGGGTGCGGGCAGGGGGAGGTGGGTCGCGGTCATCGAGGTGACGGTGTCTTGGATGCGGGCGGCGAACCACGGGCTGCCTTTGCGGCCCAGGAGGGCGCGGTAGAGGCGGTCGTAGCGTGCGACGCCGTCGTAGAAGGCCTCCAGTCTGCGGATGCGGTCGGCGTCGGAATCGCCGCCGGTCTTGTCGATCAGCGCGGCGGCGGCTTCGTCGAAGATCTCCTCGACGAGTCGGTACTTGTCGCGGTAGTTGCGGTAGAAGGCGGCGCGGCTCACCATCGCGCGCTCGGTGATCTGCCCGACGGTCACCCGGTCGAATCCGCGTTCCTCGATGAGTTCGACCAGTGCTTGCCGCAGCAATGTCCGCGTCCGCCGGACACGGACATTCTCCGGTGAGCGAGACAATTTCGGCTCCCTGTCTCGATGGAGACGGTTCGGCGCGGCTGTGACTGCCGCCGAGCCGTCTCTGCCGTGAGCATGGTCACCGGACAGTATGCCCAGTTCCGGACACAGTGTCTCGCAGAAGGAGAACCATGAGTCAGCCGATCCCGTCCATGCGCGCGGTGGAATACGACCGCTACGGCGAGCCGGAGGTACTGACAGTCCGTACGGTCCCGCGCCCCGAGCCCGGCCCGCGCCAGGTCTTGGTCCGGGTACGTGCGGCGGCGGTGAATCCGGCAGACGTCAAGATACGTTCCGGCGCAATGCGTTTGCTGTCGGGACGGCGTTTTCCGAAACGGACGGGTATCGAATTCTCGGGTACCGTCGTGGCGGCCGGACCGAGGGTCACGGGTATCGCAGTGGGGGAACAGGTTTGGGGGAGTATCGGTGATGTCGCCGGAAAGTCCGGCGCCGCAGCCGAATACGTCGCTGTCGACGCCAAGGCGGTCGGCCCCGCACCGGCGAGTATCGAATTGTCGCGTGCCGCGGCCTTGCCCACCGGCGGCGTGACCGCGCTTCGCGGATTGCGCGACACGCTGAAGCTGGCGGCCGGACAAGACCTGCTGATCATCGGCGCCGCGGGCGGAGTCGGTAGCGCCGCGGTGCAATTGGGTGTGGCCATGGGGGCGAAAGTGAGCGCAGTCGCCGGTCCCGCCAACCACGAACTGTGCAGAGACCTCGGCGCGACCCAGACCTTCGACTACGCCGAACCCGCCACTGCCACAGGTAGATTCGACGCAATCCTGGATTGCCACGGCACCGCACTCGGCCGCTATCGCCGCCTGCTGCGCCGCCGCGGCCGCATCCTGACCGTAGCCCCAAGCGGCATGGGTTATGCGCTACTCAGCGCGGCGCTACCCGGTCCCAGGGTGCGCCTCATCGTCGTCCAACCCCACCGCAAGGACCTGGCCGACCTCGCGAAATACGTTGACTCCGGCCAGCTCCGCCCGGTAATCGAAGACGTATATCCCTTGGACGACATCGCGAAAGTCCACACGCTGGTCGAAACAGGACACGCCCGCGGCAAGCGCCTCCTCACCACCTAGCGTTGGCCGAGAGGCGACCTCGGCTACTGGCACTGTCGATGCCCGACCGCGCCACGCCTGAACTGCGCGGATTCCCCTGTCTTGCAACAATTTCCGTGTCCGCGCTGGCCGACGAACTCCGTGGGAACCTCCACGGTCCCGGCTGCGTCCAAGACATCGAGTGGGGTTAGCGATTCAAGTTGTGCATCACTGCTCGCTCATGCAACGGCGCCGACTCGGGCCGAAACGAACAGGAGAGTTCATGCGAAAATCGTTCCGCAACGGGAGTATTCAGCGTTTCCACCGGATGTCTGTAAGCATGACCTTGGTGTTTCTCACGATAGCCCTGGTGGGGACCGCCGCGCTGTCGACGAGCGTGACTGCGCAGCCGGCCGATTGGTCTGACGTCATGGTGCGCCAGACCGACGCGCACGGTTACGATATCGCTTTGCGCAAGGGGGACGAAAACCTGGGTTATCGGCACTATGCTGACAACCATAATCTCCACTCCACTGCCGCGATCAAATACGTGCTGAAGGGCAGCCTTATTGTCGATCAAGGGGCGCATCGGGAATACGTCGCCGATTTCAAGGACAGCAAGACCGGGCGGGTGTATGTCCGGGTCCGAGTCGTTGTACAGGCCGCTTCGCAGACCGATGACCGGCAATACGCCGTAAATGATGATTACATCGGTGTGATCACCGCATTCTGCGAAGGCATGCAACGGTGCCCCAACTCGATCGACCGATTGCGCTGAATCTAAACTACGAAGTTGCACACCTGCAGTGCCCAGCCACTGCGGGTGCGCGCAATTGTCAAGGCTGCACAGGCTTAGCGGGCCCGAGCCAAGCACGCAGATCCGCGACTGCCGTACAGTATTCATCCTCCGCCCCCTCAACCCGATGGCTATCTATATCGCCGGTACGCACGAGTGGGGCGAGTTCACTCGGCAGATACGCGTATCCCTTGAACGGACCGCCGTCGGGTCGGACGAGAGGCAAGTCGATGCCGTACGTGAGTCGCGAGCGTGTGCTGCGGATGTAGACGCGGCATGCATTCGAGTCGGTGAACAAGAACCCGGCGAAAGTATAATCCTGTTCGAACGATGGGATGCCCGCTCCCAAGAACAGGGTAAACACCGAAAAGATGTTTTGATCCCATTCCGTGTTATCCGCACCGTTATCGAAACCTAGTTCATCCGCAGGATAGACAATATTGCCATAGCTATCCCGCGCGCGCGCTGATGAGCGTTCCAGAAGTTCGGATGCCTGCGGACCGACGGTGAACCGGGCATGATCCAGCGCCGCGGCGACATTCAGCCCCTGATCAGCGTCGAGGGCATAGTCAATCCCAACCCCCGCTGTATGGCGATTTTCCTCGCTGAGCACCAGGCGCGCACAATCGAGAGCTGGCCGTACCACACCACGAAGGTGAGTCAATGTATCGGGTGTGGGCCCAGGCGGGTTCATCAGCATTCCGATAGCGCGCCACAACAGGAGCATGTATCGGCCATCGTTAATGGCGTTCATCGCAAAATCCTCAGTACGGTTGATGTGGCGGTGTAATCGTTGCTCTCGTTCAGCCACCCTGGCTATGGCCCAACAATCTTGCCACGGCCGTCAACTACCGACACGACGCGTTGCCCCCGGGTTCGCTGTCACCTGACCCGCGCTCCGGTATACGAGGGGCCAACAGGTGGAAAGCGCCTACTCCCGCCAACACTGGCTGACCATGGAATCCCTTGCAATTCCGCCTAATCCAGGCCGTGGGCTATGGGGTGGTGGGGCTGGTACAGCCCGATTTCACCGGCCCCCGGTACTCGCAATGCGGTGACCGTGCCCCACCCCGCCTCGGTGGTGTCGCCGGTGAATTCGACGCCCTTGGCTGTCAGCTCCGCGACGGTGGCGGTCAGGTCGTCGCACATCAGGTAGAGGTCCAGTCGCCCGCTGTCGGATTCGGCGGCTGGGTGTACGGCGAGTTCGGCGGGTGGTGATCGGAAGATCAGCCAGCCGTTGCCGGCGTCGACGTTGGGAAGGCCGAGGACGTCACGGAAGAAGGCCCGCGCTCGGTCGGGGTCGGTGGCGTGGATGATGGTGTGCGCACCGGTGATCATGGGTTCAGGCTACTTCTTGCGGGCCAGGGCGCAGGAGATCAGGTGCTCCCAGATGGTCAGCTCGCGTTCGGTCACTCCGATCGTGTCGACGCCCTCGGCGGGGGCGGCCGGGCGCCACTGGGGGCAGAAGGCCAGGCCGGGCTCCAGGATCTCCATGTCGTCGCCGAACAGGGACAGGATCTCGTCGTCGGTGCGCCATCGGCCGCGGCCGAAGGTCTCCTGCAGTTTGCTCTCGGCGACCTTGGTCTCCTCGTTGTGGCCGGACCGGAAGTGCGAGATGTAGACCTCGCTGCCCGACGGCACCCGATCGACCCACCACTGCACCAGCTCGCCCGGGTCCTCGTCGTCGTTGAGGTGGTGCAGGATCGCGCTGAAGATGACACCGACCGGCTGGTCGAAATCGATCAGCCGCCGCACGTCGGGGTGCTCTCGAATGTCCTGCGGCGCACGTAGATCGGCCTGGATCACCGTGGTGTTGTCGTCGGTCTCCAGCAGTGCCCGGCCGTGCGCCAGCACGATCGGGTCGTTGTCGATGTAGGCGACCCGCGCCTCGGGCGCGTGGTGCTGCGCCACCTGGTGCACATTGTCGGCGGTGGGCAGCCCGCTGCCCATGTCGACGAACTGCCTGATGCCGTCGCGCGCCATGTCGCCGACGGCCCGGATGAGGGCCTGCCGGTTGGCGTAGGCGATGGCGACCGAACCCGGCAGGTCCTTGATGAAGTAGTCGCCGATCCGTCGATCGGCCTCGTAGTTGTCGCGGCCGCCGAGCAGGTAGTCGTAGACCCGAGCAATGCTCGGTGTCGACTGGTCCACACCCGTGACGCTCTCGGTCATCCGACTCACCCCTGTCCGATGCTGCTGTCGATTGCATCGTAGGAGACCCGGCGTATCCGGGTGAACGCTTCCGGGCATACTGTTGCCTGCCAAGGGATCTGTCAGTCGGGCACGGCGGCTCGGCACCGATCACCCAGTGCGCGAACGGCTTCGGCGAGTTCGGGCGGCCCGGTGACGGTGAAGTCGACATCGAGCGAGGTGATCATCCAGGTCAGCGACCACGGTGTGTCGGCGCCGAGGTGCAGCAGGCACGACGTGTCGTCCACGGCCTCCAGCACGCCCATGCCCGGCCAGATCCGGTCGGCGAGGTCGTCGGCCGATCGGTGCAGCACGACCGTCGCCCGCCACGACCACGCCGCGTCCGACAGCCGCCCGGCCAGATAGGCGACGACGTCGCCGCCGGGTAGCTCCCGCGGCGTGAACCGGGGGCCGGTCGGGATCTTGGGCCGCAGCCGATCGATCCGGAACGATCGCCAGTCGTGCCGCCCGACATCCCACGCGACCAGATACCAATGCCTGCTGAAGTTGACGACCGCGACCGGCTCGGTGTCCCGGATCGACTGCCGCCCACCGTGATCGGTGTAGTCGAACCGGATCCGCTCGCGCCGGTCACACGCCTCCGACAAGGCGATCAGGACATCGGGATCGACCCGCGGCGCGGCCCCGCCCACCCGCACGACGGACCGCTGCAGCGCGGCGAGCCGATGCCGCAGCCGCGACGGCAGCAGTTGCTCCAGTTTGGCCAGCGACCGCAGCGACGCCTGCTCGATACCCTCGACCGTCCCGCCGGCGACCGTGCGCAGCCCGACCGTGACGGCCAGGGCCTCCTCGTCGTCGAGCAGCAACGGCGGCAGCGCCGACCCCGCGCCCAGCCGATAGCCCGCGGTGCCGCGTTCGGCGTGCACCGGATAGCCGAGTTCCCGCAGCCGATCGATATCGCGACGCAGGGTGCGGACGCCGACCCCGAGTTGCTCGGCCAGTTCCGCGCCGGATCGGCTCCGGTGTTCCTGCAACAGCGACAGCAGGCGCAGCAGCCGTGCGGAGGTGTCCAACATGGTCTCCAGCATGCCGCACGGTTAGGACCGGAACCGACCTAACCGAGTCGTAGCGTTCAGGTATGACGAATCCCCAGCCTTTCCGGATCGATATCCCACAGCACGACATCGACGATCTCGTCACCCGCCTCGCCGCCACCCGGTGGCCCGCGGAACTGCCCGGCGTCGGATGGGAGTACGGCATCCCGACCGGTTACGTGCGCGGGCTGGCGGACTACTGGCGCAACGATTTCGATTGGCGGCGGCAGGAGGCGGCGCTGAACGTCCACCCCCAGTTCGTCACCGATATCGACGGGCAGCGCCTACATTTCACGCACGTGCGATCCGCCGTCCCGGACGCCCTGCCGCTGGTACTGGTGCACGGCTGGCCCTTCGCCGACTTTCGGGCGCTGATCGGTCCGCTCACCGATCCCGCCGCGCACGGCGGCGACCCCGCCGACGCGTTCGATCTGGTCATCCCGACCCTGCCGGGATTCGGATTCTCCGGCCCCACCCGGGCACCGGGGGAGGCCGCGACGGAACGCTCCGCCGAACTGATCGCGAAGCTGATGGCGCGACTCGGTTACGCCCGCTACGGCGCGCAGGGCGGCGACGCCGGATCGTTCGTCGCACCGCAACTCGGCCGCATCGACGGCGAACACGTCGCGGGCGTGCACCTCAACGACCCGATCACCATTCCGTCCTGGGACGACGACGGCTCCGGCTACAGCGCGGACGATCAGGCGAAACTGGCCGAGCTGCAGGACTGGAACAGCTCGCAGACCTCCGGCTACGCGGGCATCCACGCCACCCGCCCGCAGACCTTGGCCCCGGCCGTCAACGATTCGCCCGCGGGCCTGCTGGCCTGGGTGCTCGACGTCGTGCATACCTACATGGACCCGGCCAAGGACCTGCCCGACGAGGCGATCGATCGAGACCTGCTGCTCACCGACGTCAGCATCCTCTGGTTCACCGGAACCATCGGCTCGTCCATGCTGCTGTACAAGGAATCTCGGCAGTGGGGCGCGGACCTGCCGAGTTCCGGGGTGCCGACCGGCGTCGCGGTATTCCCGGGCGCGGGGACCATCCGGGGGATCGCCGAGAAGCAGAATTCCGTCGTGCACTGGTCGCGCTTCGAGCGCGGCGGGCACTTCGCGTCGATGGAGGCGCCGGATCTGCTGCTCGAGGATCTGCGCGTGTTCTTCCGGACGGTCCGTTGAGGTTCCGGCTCAGCGTACGAAAACCGTTGCGCGCTCGGCCATGTCGAGCACCGGTTGCGGCAGGATGCCGAGCACCAGCGTCGCCGCCGCCGACACCGTGATTACCGCCGTGGTCACCGGCGGGGTGACGATCCGCGGCGCGTCCTCGGGCGGGTCGGTGAAGAACATCAGCACGATGACGCGGATGTAGAAGAACGCCGCGATCGCGCTGGCGACGACGCCGACGATCACCAGCACCGGGGCGCGGCCCTCGGCCGCCGCCGAGAACACGGCGAACTTGCTGACGAAGCCGCTGGTGAGCGGGATACCGGCCATCGAGAGCAGGAACAGGGCGACAATCGTTGCCAGCCAAGGGGACCGGCGGCCCAGCCCGGCCCAGGCGGGCAGGGCGGTGGCCTCGTCTCCGTCGCCGTCACGCACCAGCGTCACCGCCGCGAACGCGCCGACCGTCGTGATGCCGTACGCGGCCAGGTAGAACAACACCGACGAGGTGCCGGAGGCGTTGTCGGCCACCAGCGCGGTGAGAATGAACCCGGCGTGCGCCACCGAGGAATACGCCAGGATGCGCTTCATGTCGGTCTGGGTCACCGCCATGATCGCACCGACCGCCATCGTCGCGATGGCGATCGCCGCGAGGATCGGCCGCCAGTCGTCGCGCAGGCTCGGCACGCCCACCTGGAGCAGTCGCAGCAGCGCGCCGACGGCGGCGATCTTCGTCCCGGCCGCCATGAACGCGGTCACCGGAGTCGGGGCGCCCTGGTACACGTCGGGCACCCAGGACTGGAACGGCACCGCGCCGATCTTGAACAGCAGTCCGACCGCGAGCATGGCCAGGCCCAGCACCGCAAGGGTTTTCGAGCCGGAGTCCCCGGCCGCCACCTCGGCGATGCCCGCGAAGCGGACCGTGCCCGCGTACCCGTACAGCAGCGCCATGCCGTAGAGGAAGAACGCCGAGGAGAACGCGCCGAGCAGGAAGTACTTCAGCGCCGCCTCCTGCGACAGCAGCCGCCGACGGCGCGCCAGCCCGCACAGCAGATACAGCGGCAGCGACAGCACCTCTAGCGCCACGAACATGGTCAGCAGATCGTTGGAGGCGGGAAACAACAGCAGCCCGCCGACCACGAACATGGTTAGCGGGAACACCTCGGTGGTGCTGAAACCCGCTCGGGCCGCGGCGATCTCGTCGGGGCTGCCCGGCATGGCGGCGGCCTGCGGGGTGAACGCGTCGACCGGTGCGGCGGCGGTGGCCACGGCGACCGCGCGGCTCCAGGTGCCGGGCCCTTCCCGGCGTGTGCGCAGCCGGGGCTCGATCCCGCGCTCGGCCATCAACATCAGCCCGAGAATGGCGACCACGAGAATGGCGCCCTGCAGGAACAGCGCCACATTGTCGACGGCGACCGCGTCGACCACGGCGGTCGAGGTGGTCCCGGCCAGCGCGATCACCGCGCCCAGCGCCACCGCGAGACCGGCGAAGCCGAGCACCAGTTGCAGCCGGTAACGCCAGCCGCGCGGGGCGAACGCCTCCACGATCACGCCGGCGACGGCCGCGCCGAACACGATCAGCATCGGCGACAGCTCGCTGTATTCGATCGAGGGAGCCGGAACCGTTGCGGCGAGAAGCTGATTCACTGGTCTGTACCTCCGCTGCGGGGAGAAAGGCCGGACGGTGTGCGCGCGAGTCACTTGTGCGCACCTCCGTGCGGTGCGACGGCGGCCTCCTGCTGGGGCACGTCCGGTGCCGGGTCGTGCTTGCCGATGGTGGTGAGCGTGCTCGCCACGGCCGGATTGATGCGGTCCAGCAGCGGTTTCGGGTAGGCGCCCAGCAGCAGCAACGCCACCAGCAGCGGCGTCACCACGACCAGTTCGCGCGGCAGCAGGTCGCGCAGGCGCTCGTTGCCCTTCTTCACCGGACCCGTCATCATCCGCTGGTACAGCCACAGCACGTACAGCGCCGCCAGCACCAGCGCGCTGGTCGCGCACACGGCGGCCACCGGGTAGCGCGTGAAAGTTCCGGCGAGCACCAGGAATTCGCTGACGAACGGCGCGAGGCCCGGCAACGACAGCGTCGCGAGACCGGCGATGAGGAACGTCCCGGCCAGGACGGGCGCCACCTTCTGCACGCCGCCGAACTCGGCGATGACGCGAGTTCCGCGGCGCGACACCAGGAATCCGGCGATCAGGAACAGCGCGGCGGTCGAGATGCCGTGGTTGACCATATAGAGCGTCGCCCCCGCGCCACCCTGGTTGGTCATGGCGAAGATGCCCAGGATGATGAAGCCGAAGTGCGAGATCGAGGTGTAGGCGATCAGCCGCATGACGTCGGTCTGCCCGATGGCCAGCAGCGCCCCGTACACGATGCCGATCACCGCCAGCGTGCTGATCAAGGGCGCGTAGGTGGTGGACGCCGAGGGGAACAGCAGCAGGCAGTAGCGCAGCATGCCGAAGGTGCCCACCTTGTCGACCACCGCCATCATGAGCACCGCGCTGGCCGGGGTGGCGGAGACCGCGGCGCCGGGCAGCCAGGTGTGCAGCGGCCACAGCGGCGCCTTCACCGCGAACGCGAACATGAAGCCGAGGAAGAGGGCGTTGAGTACCGCGGGCCCCGCACCGAGTTGGCCGGAGTTGGCCGCGGCCACGACCGCGCGGAAATCGAACGTCCCGCCGCCGTCGGCGCCGAGCTGCTCGCGCGCGGTGAGCACGTACAACCCGATCACCGCGGCCAGCATGATGAGCCCGCCGAACAGGTTGTACAGCAGGAACTTCACCGCCGCGCGGGACCGCTGCTGCCGCTGCGCCGCATCGTCGCTGCGCGGGCCGAATCCGCCGATGAGGAAGTACATCGGAATCAGCATCACCTCGAAGAACACGTAGAACAGCAGGATGTCCAGCGAGGTGAACGAGATCAGCACCATGGATTCGACGATCAGCGTCAGCGCCACGTAGATGTGCGCCACCCGCCGGCCGGTGCCGACCTCCCGATCGTCCTTCCACCCGGCGAGGATCAGCAGTGGCACCAGCGCGGCCGTCAGCAGCACCAGCACCAGCGCGATCCCGTCGACGCCGAGGGTGTACCCGGCTCCGAAAGCCGGTATCCAGCGGTGCGATTCGACGAACTGGAACTGCGCCCCGCCGGGTTCGAACCGCACCGCCACCACGATCCCGGCCGCCAGGGTCGCGAGCGCGACGACCAGGCCCGCCGACCGGGCCGCGGTGCGCCACGCGCCGGGCAGGATGAGCACCAGCACCGCGCCCGCCATGGGCAGCACCCACAGCGTCGTGAGCCACGGGAAAGAGTTCACAGCAACCTCACCGCCAGCAGGGCGGCGACCACCAGGGCCGCGCCGGTGAACATGGACAGGGCGTAGGACCGGACGAAACCTGTTTGCACGCGCCGGATTCGGGCCGACAGGCCGCCGATGATCGCGGCCGTGGTGTTGACCAGGCCGTCGATGCCGCGGTTGTCGACGAATACCAGGGACCGGGTCAGGTGCTGCCCGGGGCGCATGAAGGCCGCCTCGTTGACGGCGTCGCCGTACAGGTCGCGGCGGGCGGCGAGGGTGAGCGCGGAGGCGGCGGGCGCCGTCTCCGGCACGGTGCGGGCGTACCGGTTGTAGGCGACCCACACCCCGGCCGCCACGACCGCCAGCGCGAGGACGGTGATCGCCCACGCCGGAATCGCGGGTTCACCGTGATGCGCGCCGACCACCGGTGCCAGCCAATCCTGCAGCGACGACCCGAGCACCAGCAGCCCGCCCGCGCCGATCGAACCGAGGGCCAGCAGGATCATCGGCCCGGTCATCACCGCGGGCGATTCGTGCGGGTGGGCGTCCTCGCGCCAGCGCCGCTCGCCGAAGAAGGTCATGATCATCACCCGGGTCATATAGAAGGCGGTGATCCCGGCGCCCGCCAGCGCCGCGAGACCGGTCACGATCCCGCCCGCGCCGCCGAAGGCGAAGGCGGACTCGATGATTCGGTCTTTGGAGAAGAATCCGGAGAACGGGGGCACGCCGATGATCGCGAGGTAGCCGAGCCCGAAGGTGGCGTAGGTGATCGGCATGACCTTGCGCAGTCCGCCGTAGCGGCGCATATCGGTCTCGTCGTTCATGCCGTGCATCACCGAGCCCGCTCCGAGGAACAGCCCGGCCTTGAAGAAGCCGTGCGTCAGCAGGTGCATGATGGCGGCCGCGTAGCCGATCGGCCCGAGCCCGGCCGCGAGCACCATGTATCCGATCTGGCTCATGGTGGAGGCGGCGAGCGCCTTCTTGATGTCGTCCTTGGCGCAGCCGATGATCGCGCCGAACAGCAGCGTCACCGCGCCGACGGTCATCACCGCGGCCCGCGCGCCCGGCGCGAGATCGAAGATCGGGCCGGAGCGGGCGATGAGATACACACCCGCGGTCACCATGGTGGCGGCGTGGATCAGCGCCGACACCGGGGTCGGGCCCTCCATCGCGTCCCCGAGCCAGGACTGCAGCGGCACCTGGGCGGACTTGCCGCACGCGCCGAGCAGCAACAGCAATCCGATGGCCGTGAGGGTGCCCTCGCCCGCCTGCGGAGCCCCGGCGAACACCTGGCCGAAGTCGACCGACCCGAAGGTGGCGAACATGACGAACAGGGCGATCGCCAGCCCCATGTCGCCGACCCGGTTCACCACGAACGCCTTCTTGGCCGCCGTTGCGGCGGAAGGCTTCTCGTGCCAGAAGCCGATCAGCAGGTAGGACGCCAGGCCGACGCCCTCCCAGCCCAGATACAGCACCAGGTAGTTGTCCGCCAGGACCAGCACGAGCATGGCCGCCAGGAACAGATTCAGGTAGGCGAAGAACCGGCGGCGGCCGGGATCGTGGCTCATGTAGCCGACCGAGTAGATGTGGATCAGCGAGCCGACCCCGGTGATCAGCAGCACGAAGCACATCGACAGCTGATCGAGCCCCAGCGCGAAATCGGCCTGCAGCCCGGCCACCGGGACCCAGCTGAAGAAGGCGTGCGAGACGGGCCGGTCGTCGGCCGCGCGGCCGAGCATGTCGAAGAACGCCCACCCCGCCACCGCGAACGAGGCCAGCGCCGTCAGGCAGCCCAGCCAGTGTCCCCAGGCGTTGCTCGCCCGGCCCGCGAGCAGCAACAGCACCGCACCGGCCAGCGGCAGGGCCGGCAGCAACCAGAGCGTCAGTGTCGTATCCACGTCAGTACTTCAGCAGGTTGGCGTCGTCGACCGAGGTCGAGCGGCGGGCGCGGAAGATGGTCATGATGATGGCCAGGCCGACCACGACCTCGGCGGCGGCGACCACCATCGTGAAGAACGCGTACACCTGGCCGTCCAGGTTCGCGCGTTCCCGGGCGAAGGTCACGAAGGCCAGATTGACCGCGTTCAGCATCAACTCGATGCACATGAACACCACGATCGCGTTGCGCCGCACCAGTACACCGGCCGCGCCGATGGTGAACAGCAGCGCGGACAGATACAGGTAGTTGTCCGGATTCACCGCAGAGCCTCTCTCTCAGCCGTGCGTGGGGTTGTCGTCGGAACCGTTGTCGCCGTTCGCGTTCCGCACGCCGATGGCCGCGGCCTCGGTATGCGCGCGGTGGCGGCGGTGCCGCAGGATCGTGCTGACCGACAGGGCGGCGAACGAGCCGTCCGGCAGGCGGGCGGGCACGTCGACCGCGTTGTGCCGGGCGTAGACACCGGGCGTGGGCAGCGGCGTGACCTGCTTCCCCTCGCGCACCCGGCGTTTCGACAGCTCCCGCTGATCGGTGCGCGGGCCGAAACGCTCGCGGTGCGCCAGCACCATGGCGCCGATGGTCGCGGTGATCAGCAGTGCGCCGGTCAGTTCGAAGGCCCACACGTAGCGCACGAAGATCAGCTCGGCCAGCGCCGCGATGGTGTCGCGGCCGAAACCGGGCCCCACCGGCGCGGCCGCATCGTCGTGCACGCCGCGGGCGATGGCGGCGATCAGCAGCGCCCCGAAGCCGAGGCCCACCACGACGGCCGCGACGCGATGCCCGCGCAGCGTCTCCCGCAGCGACTCCGAGGAGTCGACGCCGACGAGCATCAGCACGAACAGGAACAGCATCATCACCGCGCCGGTGTAGACCACGATCTGCACCACGCCCAGGAACAGCGCGTTCTGGGCGATGTAGAAGACCGACAGCGTGATCATGGTGGCCGCCAGGCACAGCGCCGAATGCACCGCCTTGCGTGCGCACACCATGCCCAGTGCGCCGACGACCGCGACGACGGCAAGGATCCAGAACGTCACGGCCTCGCCGGTGGTGGTGCGTGTGATCGCCTCGGCGGCAAGGGTATTCATCATGACGCTCCTTCCGCACCGGCCGCGGCGGGCTCGGGCGCGGCGGCGCCGGCGGGCGGGACGGCGGGCATACCGAGGTCGGTGCGGCGCAGCCCGGTGTCCTGCGGCGTGCCCGGCGCGGCCGGGACGTTGCCGAGGTAGTAGTCCTCGTCCGTCGCGCCCGGATAGGCCGGGTGCGGCGCCGGTTGCATTCCCGGTTCCAGCGGGGCGAGCAGGCGGTTCTTCTCGTAGATGAGGTCCGCGCGGCTGGCGTCGGCGAGTTCGTACTCGTTGGTCATGGTCAGCGCGCGGGTGGGGCACGCCTCGATGCACAGTCCGCAGCCGATGCAGCGCAGGTAGTTGATCTGGTAGACCCGCCCGTACCGCTCGCCGGGGGAGAAGCGCTCGCCCTCGGTGTTGTCGGCGCCCTCGACGTAGATGGCGTCGGCGGGGCAGGCCCAGGCGCACAGTTCGCAGCCGATGCATTTCTCCAGCCCGTCCGGGTGCCGGTTGAGCTGGTGGCGGCCGTGGTAGCGCGGCGCGGTCGGGACCTTCTCCTCGGGATAGAACTCGGTGTTCTTCTCCTTGAACATGGTCCCGAAGGTGACGGCGAATCCGGCGAGCGGTTCGAGCAGGCCGGGCTTGGGCCCCTGGCGTTCGGGCGGGGGCGGCATCGGCGGCACGGGGAAGCCCGCGTATGCCTCGGCCGCGGCGGGTTCGCCCTCGGCAGCGCGGTCGTCGCCCTTGTGCCCGGCGCGCAGCATGACGCCGATCAGCAGCAGCGACAGCACGATCCCGCCGATCACCAGGCCGGCGGTCTCGATGTGGGTGCCGTTGTCCTGCAACACCTTGAGCGTCGCCACGATCATCACCCAGAGCAGCGACACCGGGATCAGCAGCTTCCAGCCCAGGTTCATGAACTGGTCGTAGCGCAGCCGGGGCAGCGTGCCCCGCAGCCAGATGAACACGAACAGGAAGGTCCACACCTTGGCGGTGAACCACAGGATCGGCCACCAGCCGGAATTGGCGCCCGCCCACAGGCTCAGCGGGAACGGCGCGTGCCAGCCGCCGAAGAACAGCGTGGTGGCCAGCGCCGACACCGTGCCCATGTTGATGTACTCGGCCATCATGAACATGGCGAACTTCAGCGAGGAGTACTCGGTGTGGAAGCCGCCGACCAGCTCGCCCTCGGCCTCGGGCAGATCGAACGGCGCCCGGTTGGTCTCGCCGACCATCGACACCGCGTAGATCAGGAACGACGGCAGCAGCAGGAAGACGTTCCAGGTGCCCCACTGGCTTTCGACGATGCCCGAGGTGGACATCGTTCCGGCCAGCAGGAACACCGCGGCGAAGCAGGCGGCCATCGCGATCTCGTAGGAGATGACCTGCGCGGTCGAGCGCAGGCCGCCGAGCAGCGGGTAGGTCGAGCCCGAGGCCCAGCCCGCGAGCACGATGCCGTAGACCCCGACCGAGGCCATCGCCAGGATGTACAGCACGCCGACCGGCATGTCGGTGAGCTGCAACGGAGTTCGCGTGCCGAAGATCGACACCTCGGGTCCCAGCGGGATCACCGCGAACGCCATGACCGACGGGATCAGCGCGATGATCGGCGCCAGGATGTAGATCGGCCGGTCCACGATGGTGGGGATGATGTCCTCTTTGAGGAGCATCTTCGCGCCGTCGGCCAGCGACTGCAGGGTGCCGCGCGGGCCCACCCGATTGGGGCCGACCCGCATCTGCATCCAGGCGACCACCTTGCGCTCGATGAGCACGCCCAGCAGCGGGATGCTCAGCAGGAAGACGAAGATGCCGACGGATTTCAGCAGGATCAGCCACCACGGGTCGTGGCCGAACATACTCAGATCACTCACGGTGGTCCTCCCGTCGGATGCGCACGAGGTGGCCGGGGATGGCGGCGAGTTGCTCGGACACCACCGACCCGGGGGAGTTGAGCGGCAGCCACACGACGCGGCCGGGCATCTCGGTGATCGCCAGCGGCAGGGTGATGTGGCCGTGGTCGGTGCTCACCCGCACCGGATCGCCTGCGGCCGCGCCGATCTCGTCGGCGGTCTCGCGCGACAGGCGCACCACGGGCGGGTGGGCGGTGGCGGCCAGGTTCGGTTCGCCGTCCTGCAGGCGGCCACGGTCCAGCAGCATGCGCCAGCCCGCGAGAACGGCGGTGCCGGGTGCGGTGTGCGGGGCGGCCTGCGGCGGCCGGGTGGGCGCGGGGACCGGCTCGCCGTCCCAGACCCCGAGATCGGCGAGTTCGGCTCGGGCCGAGGTGATGTCGGGCAGGCCGATCGGGATGCCCATCTCGTCGGCGATCGCGTGCAGCACCCGGTGGTCGGCGAGCGGCGCGGCCGCGCGGCGGACGGTGGGGTCGGCGAGGGCGGCGTCGAACTGGCGGTTGCGCCCCTCCCAGGTGAGGAAGGTGCCCGCCTTCTCCATCGTGGACGCCACCGGGAAGACGACGTCGGCGCGATCGGTGACCGCGCTGCGCCGCAGTTCGAGGCTGACCACGAAACGCGCGGCATCGAGCGCGGCGAGGGCGGCCGCCGGGTCGGGCAGGTCGGCGACCTCCACCCCGCCGATCACCAGCGCGCCGAGATGCGCTGCGGCGGCGAGTATTTCAGAGGTGTCGCGGCCCGGCTCGGCCGGGAGATCGTCGACGTTCCAAGCGGTGCGAAGCTGCTGGCGCGCGCGGGCATCGGCGACAGGGCGGCCGCCGGGCAGCAGGCCGGGCAGCGCGCCCGCCTCGACGGCGCCGCGTTCGCCCGCGCGGCGCGGGACCCAGGCCGTCGCCGCGCCCGTGGCCTCGGCCAGGCGGAGTGCGGCGGAGAGGGCGCCCGGTGCGGTGGCGAGCCGTTCGCCGACCAGGATCACGGCGCCGGGTGTGCGGAGCAGTCGGCCGAGTTCCGAGACCTGATCGGGCACATCCGGTGCGGCCGGCCGGAGGGAGGCGAGCGTGTCGAGCACGTGCGCTTCGCGTCCGGGTGCGGCCGGGAGCAGTGTGCCCGACATCCGCTCCAGACCCCTACTCGCGTACGGCGCAACGGAATACACCCGCAGACCGTGCTTGCGGGCCGCCTTGCGCAGCCGCAGGTACACGATCGGCGATTCCTCTTCCGGCTCGAACCCGGCCAGCAGCACCACCGGCGCGGTCTCCAGCGCCGCGTAGTCGACCGCCATGCCGCGGCCCGCGACACGGGCGGCCAGGAAGTCGGCCTCCTCCGCCGAGTGGCCGCGGGCGCGGAAGTCGATGTCGTTGGTGCCCAGCGCGATCCGCGCGAACTTGGTGTAGGCGTAGGCGTCTTCGAGCGTGGCGCGGCCACCGACCAGGACGCCGGCGTTGCCCCGGGCCGCCGCGAGCCCTTCGGCCGCGCGCGCGAGTGCCTCGGACCAGGACGCCGGGGCCAGGGTGCCGTCCCAGTCGCGTATCAGGGGTGTGGTGATCCGGTCGGGCTCGGTGGCGTAGGCGAATGCCCAGCGGCCCTTGTCGCAGTTCCACTCCTCGTTCACCTGCGGATCGTCACCGGCCAAGCGGCGCAGCACCTTTCCGCGACGGTGGTCGGTGCGCTGTGCGCAGCCGGACGCGCAGTGCTCGCACACGGCGGGGCTGGACACCAGGTCGAAGGGGCGGGCGCGGAACCGGTAGGCGGTGCCGGTGAGCGCCCCGACCGGGCAGATCTGCACGGTGTTGCCGGAGAAGTAGGAGTCCATCGGCTGGCCCTCGGCGACGCCGACCTGCTCGAGCGCCCCGCGATCCATCAATTCGATGAACGGGTCGCCCGCGACCTGCTGGGAGAAGCGGGTGCAGCGCGCGCACAGCACGCAGCGCTCCCGGTCCAGCAAGACCGCGGCCGACAGCGGAAGCGGTTTGGGGTAGGTGCGTTTCACGCCTTCGAAGCGGGATTCGGCGCGCCCGTTGGACATCGCCTGGTTCTGCAGCGGGCATTCGCCGCCCTTGTCGCACACCGGGCAGTCCAGCGGATGATTGATCAGCAGCAGCTCCATCACGCCCTCCTGCGCCTTCTCGGCCGCGGGCGAGCTGAGCTGGGTGTGCGCCACCATGCCGTCGGTGACCGCCATCGTGCAGGAGGCCACGGGCTTGCGCTGGCCCTCGACCTCCACCAGGCACTGCCGGCAGGCGCCGACCGGGTCGAGCAGCGGATGGTCGCAGAAGCGCGGGATCTGGATGCCGACGAGTTCGGCGGCGCGGATCAGCAGCGTGCCGGCGGGCACGCTGACGGTGGTGCCGTCGATGGTGACGCTCACCAGATCCTGGGGCACCACATCGCTGTCGCTGTTCGAGACAGTCGCGGTCATGGCAGGCCTCCTGGGAATGACGGGACTCGGTTCATCGCGCGCTCTCCGCGGCGTCCGCCCAGGCCGTCGATCGAGCCGGATCGAACGGGCAGGCGCCCAGGCGCAGATGCTCCTCGTATTCGGCGCGGAAGTACTTCAGCGACGACACGATCGGGCTGGCCGCGCCGTCGCCGAGCGCGCAGAACGACTTGCCGTTGATGTTGTCGGCGATGTCGAGCAGCTTGTCGAGGTCGGCCGCGGTGCCGCCACCGGCCTCCAGCCGTTGCAGCAACTGCACCAGCCAGTAGGTGCCCTCCCGGCACGGCGTGCACTTCCCGCAGGATTCGTGGGCGTAGAACTCGGTCCAGCGCAGTACCGCGCGCACCACGCAGGTGGTGTCGTCGAAGATCTGTAATGCCTTGGTGCCCAGCATGGATCCGGCCGCGGCCACGTTCTCGTAGTCCAGCGGCACGTCGAGATGCTCGTCGGTGAACAGCGGAGTGGACGAGCCGCCGGGCGTCCAGAACTTCAGTCGATGCCCGCGCCGCACGCCACCGGCGTAGCCGAGCAGCTCACGCAGGGTGACGCCGAGCGGCGCCTCGTACTGTCCCGGCCGGGCGACATGCCCCGACAGCGAGTAGAGCGTGAAGCCGGGCGACTTCTCGCTGCCCATGGAACGAAACCAGTCGATGCCGTTGAGGATGATCGGCGGCACGCTGGCAATGGATTCGACATTGTTGACCACGGTCGGGCAGGCGTAGAGACCGGCGACGGCCGGGAAGGGCGGGCGCAGCCGGGGCTGGCCGCGGCGGCCCTCCAGGGAATCGAGCAGCGCGGTCTCCTCGCCGCAGATGTAGGCGCCCGCACCGGCGTGCACGATCAGTTCCAGGTCGTATCCGGAGCCGAGGATGTCGTGGCCCAGATAGCCGGCGTCGTAGGCCTCCTGCGCCGCCGCCCGCAGCCGTCGCAGCACCGGGAGCACCTCGCCGCGCACGTAGATGAACGCGTGCGAGGCCCGGATGGCGTAGGCCGCGATGATGACGCCCTCGACGAGCACGTGCGGGGTGGCCAGCATGAGCGGAATGTCCTTGCAGGTACCCGGTTCCGACTCGTCGGCGTTGACCACCAGGTAGTGCGGTTTGATGGTGCCGTCGGGGCCGGGGCCCTGGGGGATGAAACCCCATTTCATGCCGGTGGGGAAGCCCGCGCCGCCGCGGCCGCGCAGGCCCGCGTCCTTCACGGTGGCGATGACCTCGTCCGGCTGGAGCCCCAGAGCCTTGGGCAGGGCGCGGTAGCCGTCGTGGCGGCGATAGGTGTCCAGCGTCCAGGACTGCGGTGCGTCCCAGTACCGGGTGAGGACGGGAGCGAGGGTCACCGCGCACCTCCGGAATCACCGGGCGCGGGCTGCTCCGCCGTGGCGGCCTCGCGGGCAACGCGCAGGCCCGCGAGAGTGGCCTCCCCGGGCTCGCCGTCGTTGGCGCCCGGCCGGTCGTCGGGGAAACCGGCCAGGATGCGGGCGGTTTCGCGGAAGGTACACAGGGGCGCGCCGCTGCGCGCGGCCGTGACCTGTTCGCCGTTGCGCAGCGCGTCCACCAGCGCGCGGGCCGACTCCGGGGTCTGGTTGTCGAAGAACTCCCAGTTGACCATCACCACGGGGGCGTAGTCGCAGGCGGCGTTGCATTCGATGTGCTCGAGGGTGACGGCGCCGTCGGAGGTGGTCTCGCCGTGCCGAATACCCAAGTGCGCCTGCAGGTCCGCGAAGATCTCGTCGCCGCCCATGACCGCGCACAGCGTGTTGGTGCAGACTCCGACGTGGAAGTTCCCGGTCGGGGTGCGGCGGTACATGGAGTAGAAGGTGGCGACCGCGGTCACCTCGGCGTCGGTGAGACCCAGTTGCCCGGCGCAGAATCCGATGCCGGTGCCGGAGACGTAGCCCTCCACGCTCTGCACCAGATGCAGCAGCGGCAGCAGCGCCGACCGCGGCTGCGGGTAGCAGTCGATGATCTGCTTGGCCTCCAGCTCGAGGCGGTCGTGCACCTCCGCGGGATACGGGGCCGGCCGCGTGGTCAGTTGCAGCAGGACTTCGGTCATCGATCGACACCACCCATCACCGGGTCGATGC
The DNA here is from genome assembly GCF_044628355.1 of Nocardia sp. N2S4-5. Lineage (NCBI taxonomy): Bacteria > Bacillati > Actinomycetota > Actinomycetes > Mycobacteriales > Nocardiaceae > Nocardia > Nocardia sp. N2S4-5. The sequence continues at coordinate 1,112,019 of NZ_JBIUPM010000001.1, forward strand.
TGGCGACGGCGGCGATGACGTCGGCGACCATGCCGCCCTCACACATCGCCGCGACGGCCTGCAGATTCGTGAACGAGGGATCGCGGTAGTGCACCCGGAACGGCCGGGTGCCGCCGTCGGAGACCATGTGCACGCCGAGCTCGCCGCGCGGCGACTCGACCGCGGTGTACACCTGGCCGGGCGGCACTCGCATGCCCTCGGTGACGAGCTTGAAGTGATGGATCAGCGCCTCCATGGAGGTGCCCATGATCTTGCCGATGTGCTGGGCGGAGTTGCCGAGCCCGTCGGGGCCCAGTTTCAGGTCGGCGGGCCAGGCGATCTTCTTGTCGTCCACCATGACCGGGCCGGGCCGCAGCTTGTCGAGGCACTGTTCGACGATCTTCACCGACTCCTTCATCTCGTTGACCCGGATGAGGTAGCGGCCGTAGCAGTCGGCGCCGGTGTCGGTCATGACGTCGAACTCGTAGTTCTCGTAGCCGCAGTAGGGCTGGGACTTGCGGAGATCGTGCGGCAGGCCGGTGGAGCGCAGCACCGGACCGGTGATCCCCAGGGCCATGCAACCGGCCAGATCCAGATAGCCGACGCCGCGGGTGCGGGCCTTCCAGATCGGGTTCTCGTTCAGCAGCAATTCCATGTCGCGCAGCCGTTTAGGCAACAGCGCCAGCAACTCCCGGACCTTCTGCACGCCGTTGTCGGGTAGATCCTGGGCGACGCCGCCGGGCCGGATGTAGGCGTGATTCATGCGCAGGCCGGTGATGGTCTCGAAGACGTCGAGGATCAACTCGCGCTCACGGAACCCGAACAGCATCGGGGTCAGCGCGCCCAGTTCCATGCCACCGGTGGCCAGCGCGACCAGATGCGAGGAGATCCGGTTGAGTTCCATCAGCAGCACGCGGATCACGGTGGCGCGCTCGGGAATCGCGTCGGTGATGTCGAGCAGCTTCTCCACGCTCAGGCAGTAGGCCGTCTCGTTGAAGAACGGCGAGAGGTAGTCCATCCGGGTGACGAAGGTGACGCCCTGCACCCAATTGCGGAACTCGAGATTCTTCTCGATGCCGGTGTGCAGGTAGCCGATGCCGCACCGGGCCTCGGTGACCGTCTCGCCCTCGATCTCCAGGATCAGCCGCAGCACGCCGTGGGTGGAGGGATGCTGGGGGCCCATATTGACGACGATGCGTTCCTCGGCGGCGCCGCCGAGGGCCTCGCGCACGTCGTCCCAGTCCTGGCCCGCGACCGTGACGACCCGCTCGGGAGGCGTTGGGCGCGTGTAGGTGTCGGCGCCCTCGCGCCGGGTGTCGATGTCGTTCATCAGCTGTACGCCCTCCGCTGGTCCGGCGCCGGGATGCGGGCGCCCTTGTACTCGACCGGGATGCCGCCGAGCGGGTAGTCCTTGCGCTGGGGGTGTCCGCGCCAGTCGTCGGGCATCGTGATCCGGGTCAGGGCGGGGTGACCGTCGAACAGGATGCCGAAGAAGTCGTAGGTTTCGCGCTCGTGCCAATCCGTGGTGGGGTACACGGAGTAGAGCGAGGGGATGTGCGGATCGGCGTCGGGCGCCGACACCTCGAGTCGTAGTCGCCGGTTATGAGTGATCGACATGAGTGGGTAGACGGCGTGCAGTTCGCGCTCCGTGTCCTCGGGGTAGTGCACGCCGCTCACGCCGAGGCACAGTTCGAAGCGCAGCGCAGCGTCGTCGCGCAGGGCCTGAGCGACCCGCGGCAGGTGTTCGCGCCGCACGTGCAGGGTCAGCTCGCCGCGGAACACCACGATCTTCTCGATCGATTCGGTGAACCCGTTGTCCGGCAAGGCTTCCCGCAGTGTGTCGACCAGCTCGTCGAAGTAGCCGCCGTACGGGGGCGGGGTGCCTCCGGGCAGGCCGACCGAGCGCACCAACCGTCCGTAGCCGGAGGTGTCGCCGGTGCCGGTGACGCCGAACATGCCGCGGCGCACGCCGACCACCTCGTCGCCGGGTTCGGCGCGCTGGTCCTGTTCGGCGAGTTGTGCCTGGTCCTGAACGGTGCCGTCGGGAGTGGCGGCGGCGGGGGTGTCCGGCGGGTCCTCGGCGCCCCGGGGAGAATCGAATGTCATCGCAGCAGTCCCGTCATCTGGATGGTCGGGGTGACGGCCAGCGCGGCCTGCTCGGCCGCGCGCACGGCCTCCTCGCGATTCACCCCGAGCGGCATCTCCTGGATCTTCTCGTGCAGTTTCAAGATCGCGTGCAGCAGCATCTCCGGGCGGGGCGGGCAGCCGGGCAGGTAGATGTCCACGGGCACAACGTGATCCACGCCCTGCACGATGGCGTAGTTGTTGAACATGCCGCCGGAGGAGGCGCACACGCCCATGGCCAGCACCCATTTCGGCTCGGTCATCTGGTCGTAGACCTGGCGCAGCACCGGGGCCATCTTCTGGCTCACCCGGCCCGCCACGATCATCAGATCGGCCTGGCGCGGCGAGGCGCGGAACACCTCCATGCCGAAGCGGGCGCTGTCGAAGCGCCCGCCGCCGGTGGCCATCATCTCGATCGCGCAGCAGGCCAGCCCGAACGTGGCGGGCCACAGCGAGCCCTTACGCATGAAACCGGCGAACTGTTCGACCGTGCTCAGCAGAAACCCGCTGGGCAACTTCTCCTCGAGACCCATTCGGACTGACTCGCTTCCGTGTACGGGGTGGGTGCTTCTCAGTCCCAGCTCAATCCGCCGCGACGCCACTCGTAGGCGTAGGCGACCGAGACGTTGAAGATGAACAGGGCCATGGCGGCGAGACCGAAGACCCCGAGCGCGTCGAAGTGGACCGCCCACGGGTACAGGAACACGATCTCGATGTCGAAGATGATGAACAGCATCGCGGTGAGGTAGTACTTCACCGGAAACCGCTGCCCCGCAGCATTTCCCGGTCCGCCGCCGACGGCATGCGGCGTCGGCTCGATACCGCACTCGTAGGCCTCGAGTTTGGCGCGGTTGTAGCGCTTGGGGCCGATCACCGCGGCCAGCAGGACGGAGATGACCGCGAACGCCGCCGCGATCGCGCCCAGCACAAGGGTTGGTACCTCGGTGTTCACAACTGCACTACCCCTTCCCTTGCGGACACAGCCGGCAGTTGCCGAGGCGGGCTGACATCGTCGTCTGCCGGGCCAGTCGCGCCCCAGGGCATGGCTCAGCGGGGGTGCGGACGATAGGGGAGAACCGGACAAACGGGGCTCATATCGACGCCCGCACTGGTGTGAGCTAGGGCACAGCCTACAACTGATCTTTCTGAATGCGTGCCGTTTGCGGGCGCTCTTTGATCGAATTCGGAACTGGCACTTATGACTGAACCGGCAGAATGAGGCCGTCAGGTGACAGCGAGAGCGCGCGAAAGCGTGCACGCGTCCGCTGTCTCGATCGCGATGCCAAATCAGCGCGACCCGGGAGTCCGGGATGCCGTGCACCGGAACACAGGTGAGGTCCGGCCGCCGATGATAGGCCGCCGTGGTGTCGCACAGCAACAGTCCGCCGCGCCCGGCCGCGACGGCGGCGATCGCCTCCTGGGTCGTGAATACCGCGGGCCCGGCGGGTATCTCGCGGCCGTCGGGCGTGCGGCGCGGGGCGTGGGCGTCGCGCCAGTACCGCGGCGCGGTGTCGGCGATCCCGATCAGCGGGCACTCGGCGAGTTCCGCGGCGGCCAGGGTCTCCCGCGACGCGAGCGGGTGCCCGACGGGAAGCACGAGCACCTGCGGCCGGGCCGGCAGCACCGGCCCGATGACGAGATCGGCCTCGGCGATCGGCAGCAGCGCGAGAGCGGTGTCCACCTCGTGGCGTCGCACCGGACCGAACGGATCGGCGTACGGAATCTCCACCAACTCGACGGTGCATTCGACGTGCGTGTCCCGGAACGTGGCGACGGCGGCCAGAATTCGTTCGTCCGCGCTGCCCTGGAAACCGACCCGCAGCACACCGCGCACGCCCTGCGCCGTCGCGCAGGCCGAATCGAGGGTGGCGCGCAATCGGTCGTAGGCGGTGCGCAACTCCGGAAACAGTTGCCGCCCCAGCGGAGTGAGGCTCACCCGGCGGCTGGTGCGCTCGACCAGCCGCCCGCCGATGCGGTGCTCCAGCGACCGCAGCAGCTGCGACACCCGGCTCTGTGACACGTACAGCCGGGCCCCGGCCCGGCCGAAGTGCAGTTCCTCGGCCACGGCCAGGAAGGCCTCCAGTTCGCGCAGGTCCATGCCGTCGAGCGCCCTCTCTCTCGGTCGATGAGTCCGGCTAATAGAAGGATGAGCACATCGCCGTTGTTCCGCGCGGGTGCGGCCGGTTGGCTGGTGCTATGACGGAAATCGACACGATCGATACGGAAAGCGCTCCACCGCACCATCTTTCGGCGCGCGGGTGGTCCGCGGTGGCAGTGGTGGCGGTAGGCACCTTCACCGTGGTGACCTCGGAGATGCTCCCCGTCGGCCTGCTCACGCCGATGAGCGAGGCGCTGCGCGTCTCCGGGGGACTGGCCGGACTCGCGCTGACGATCACCGGACTGCTGGCGATGACCGCGCCGTTGCTGATGGCGGCACTGGGCCGGGTCGATCGGCGGCGATCCCTGCCGGTGCTGCTGCTCGTGGTGGCGGCGGGCAATCTGCTGTGCGCGGTGGCCCCGAATTTCGCGGTGCTGGTGGCGGGCCGGGTGCTGGTCGGCGTCGGCATGGGCGGGGTGTGGGCGATCTCGGGCAGTCTCGGGGTGCGGCTGGTGCCGCCGCGATCGGTCGGGGCGGCCACCGCGGTGATCTTCAGCGGGATCGCCGTCGCCTCGGTGCTGGGCGTCCCGGCAGGCACGTATCTCGGGGCGCTCGCGGGCTGGCGGACGGCCTTCGCCGCGGCCGCGGTCCTGGCACTGCTGGTCGCCGTGACAGCGGCCGCGATCCTGCCCGCGCTGCCGCCCGAGCGCGGCGTCTCACTGACCGAACTGCCGCGGCTGCTGGCCGACACCCGCTTGCGCACCGGCATGATCGTGGTGGCGCTGCTCGTCGCCGGTCATTTCGCCGCCTACACCTATATCCGGCCGGTGCTCGAACAGCGGACGCACGCCGACGCCGCCACGGTGAGCGCACTACTGCTCGGCTACGGATTCGCCGGTGTACTGGGTACTTTCCTGTTCGGCAGGATTGCATCGCGTGCACCGCGGCGCGCTGTGCTGATCATCTGCGCGGGACTGGCCGCCGCGGTGGCCGTGCTGGCGTGTGCGGGCGGCTCACCGGTGTGGGCGGGCGCGCTGCTGCTGGTGTGGGGTGTCGCCTATGGCGGCGTCTCGGTGAGCACGCAGTCGTGGACCTTGATGGCGGCGCCCGGCGCCCGTGAGGCCGCCTCGGCAATCCTCGTCGCGGTGTTCAATGCCGCCATCGCGGTCGGCGCGCTCGGCGGGGGCCGTGCCGTCGACGGTGGAGGTCCGGCCGCTGCCCTGTGGCTCGGCGCGGGGCTGGTCATCGTCGCGGCAGCGGCGGCCGCCCTCGGGAAAGCGCCGCGGGGAAGCTGAGGGTTTCCGTCAGGCCGCCGAGCGGCTGCGCAGGAGACCCGTCACCGCCTCGGTGAGTTGGAACGGGTCGATCGGGTGCGGCACCGCGGCCTCGGCGCGGGACCAGTTCGCCAGCCAGGCGTCGTCGGCGCGGCCGGTGAGCACCACGATCGGCGGACAACTATCGAGTTCGTCCTTGAGCTGCTTGGCCAGGCCCATCCCGCCGGTCGGCGCCGCCTCACCGTCGAGGATCGCCAGGTCGATACCGCCGGCATCCATGTGCTGGACGAGTACGGGCGCGGTCGCCACCTCGACGTACTCGACCGGTGGCAGCTCGGGATGGGGATGTTTGCCCAGCGCCAGCATCACCTGGCGGCGGGTGTCGGATTCGCTCGAGTACACGAGCACCCGCAGCACGGCGGGACGGTTCGCATCGGCCACCTTTCGCATGCTACGTCCGCGGTGCCCGGCGCCGGGGCAGGTTCGCCGACTGCGCTGGGTCGCGTCGGGGGACCTGACCGTCCGGTTGATCGTCCCGCGCGGAATCTTTGCTGGTCGTCACGGCCGAAACGCGAGATCCTGAGAAGCACCGAAGGGCAAGGACGGATGGTGGCAACCTATGCGAATTTCCGAGATCCTGCGTAAGAAGGGGACCGACGTGGTCACGATCGCACCGCGGACGCCGGTGCGAGAGTTGCTCGCGGTGCTGGCCGAGCGGAATGTGGGCGCGGTGGTGGTGTCGGCGGACGGCGTCGCGCTGGACGGCATCGTCTCCGAGCGAGACATCGTCCGCCGCCTGCACGTGGTGGGGCCGGACCTGCTCGACCGGCCGGTCACCGAGATCATGACGACGGTGGTGCACACCTGCTCGCCCGACGACCGCGTGGAGACGCTGCGCACCACGATGACCGATCACCGGATCCGGCACCTTCCCGTGCTGCGCGACGGCCGGATGGTCGGCATCGTCAGCATCGGTGACGTGGTCAAGAGCGCGATCTCCGAGCTGGAGACCGAGCGTGAGCACCTGGAACAGTATCTGCTCGGCTGATCGTCACCGCGGGCGGCGGTCGTACGCCGCGTCGCGGGATTGCAGCCGGACCCGCTGCGGCGACAGTCCGAACGGACCATCGATACTGATCACGGGCTCCTCTTCGGAGACCCGCGCGGGTTGCGGCGGCGGTTCCGGCTCGTCGTAGTCGGCGGGACCGGTGCGTGACAGGGCGTCGCGCACCGCCACACCCGCCTCGGCGCACAGCCTGACCAGCCGGACGCGGTCCTCGCCGGTGTCCACACCGACGCGGAATTCACGCACCAGCCGATCCAGTACTTCCGCCAGTTCCACGGCCTCCGCCGTGGTGTCGCACTGGCTCGCGATAGTGATCATGTCCTGCAAACGCGCGGAAAGACTTGGCATTCAACATCCCCTCCCGTGCCGTTGGCCCCGCGTCCAGGATAGCGGCCCGCGGGGATGCTGCGACGAATACCCGGCAAACGCGCGGGGCGGAACTAGGCCAGACCCCAGGCCTGCAGGATATAGGTGACGTTGGCGGCGATCGAGGTGACGACGTTGGCCAGGTTCAGGGCGGACGACCCGAGGTCGATGATCGGCACGGAAATCTCTCCATTCTTCGGTAATCAGCGCATTCACGGTAGGTCGCGCCGCAATCGCCCGGCAACCGGCAGTGCGGGGCGCCGGCGGTGCCCGAATACCGCGTGTTGTCCCGCTGATACGTTCTGCCGCAATTGTTTTCGGGAGTTCTGTACTAATGCGAGCGAATTGTCTCGGATGTCGCCCATGGCGGATTTCACTGTTTCGGCACGGTTGTGGCCGCGATCACCGGGGGTATCGAGCGTCGCGGGTGGCGGAACGAACACGGTGCGCAACATGCCGCTATCGGATTTTCATCAGGTCGTAACAGCGAAAACCACTGCCGGGCGGAAGTTTCGGAGGCACAATTCTCGGCGGGCGGATCTTACGAATCCACCGGCTCGCGGTCTATCGCACCGCCGATCGGGTGGGGTCCGAGATGTGCTGCGGCCCTCGGACCTCACCGCCCGGCATCGACCGTCGGCCGCGTAGGTCCGCCGACCAACGCACTGCGCGCCGGGCCCCCGGGCCCGGCCGCGGCAGGCGATGATTCCTCCTACCCCCTGCGGGCCGTGGCGGCCGCCCCTATTAGGGTGCGTGACGCAACTCGAGGGCCGGGCGCCGGTCCGTGGACGTAGAGGAAAACGTATGCGTCGCATCGCGATATCCGTGTTCACCCTGACCGTCGCGCTCGCCTGCGGGGCGTGCGGGTCCTCGGACGGCGGGCAGGACACGACGGCCGGTGGGTCCACCCCGGCCACCACATCGAGCGGTGCGGCGCAGCCCGCGGCCAAACCTTGCAACGAGCAGTCGTGGCCGCAGGCGGTGCCCGACTTCCGCGGCAAGCAGCTCGGCGAGACCGTCGTCGGCGCGGGCCTGTGCTTCGCGATCAGCTCCATCACCGCGGCCGACGGGCGGGACGTGATGAACGATTCGTCCAGCCACACCACCGCCTGGACGATTACCGACCAGTCACCCGCCGCGGGCACCTCGGTATCGGCGGACACCCCGATCACGCTGAAGGTGGATGCGGCGCAGCCCAACTGAGTTCGCGGCGGCCGCCTACGGCGCGGCGGGGAACACGACGGTGAAACGCGCGCCGCCCGCCGGGCCGTCGTCCACCCGGATCTCGCCACCGTGGCGGTCGACCACATCGCGCACGATGGCGAGCCCTAGGCCCGCACCGCCCTCGTCGCGGCTGCGCGCATCGTCGAGCCGGACGAAGCGCTGGAACACGCGCTCCCGGTCGGCGGGCGCGATGCCGCGCCCGTCGTCGCTGACCTCCAGCGCCACCGCGCCGTCCGTCCGGCGCACGGTGACCCGCACGGCGGTGGCCGCGTGACGCTGCGCGTTGTCGACGAGGTTGCCCAGCACCCGAGCGATCTGGATGCGGCTGCCGAGCAGGGGCGCGGGGAGATCCGGCAGGTCGGCCAGCACCGGATGCGGGTCCGCGGCGCGGTGCCCGAGTTCCTCTCGCACCAGCTCCGCCAAGTCCACCGGCTCGCGGCGGGGCCGCTCGCCGGCGTCCAGGCGGGCCAGCAGCAGCAAGTCCGCGGCGAGATGTTCGAGCCGCACCGAGTCGGCGATCAACCCGTCCACCTCGAGCAGGTGCGGATGCGCCTGGGCGACCTCGAGCTGGGTGCGCAGGCTGGCGATGGGACTGCGCAACTCGTGCGCGGCGTCGGCGACGAACCGGCGCTGACGTTCCGAGGACTGCTCCAGGGCGGCGAGGGTGGCGTTGGTCGTCGCCGCCAGCCGGGCGATCTCGTCGTGCGAATCCGGTTCGGGGACACGGCGGGTCAGGTCACCACCCATGATTTCGGCGAGTTCGCGGCGGATCGCCTCCACCGGGCGCAGCGCGCGACGGGTGACCAGCCAGGTGACGCCACCGACCAGCACGAGTAAGGGCGGCAGGCCGAGCAGCATGGCGTTGCGGGCGCCGGAGACGGCCTTGTCGGCGGTCGCGAGCGACGCACCGGCGTAGATCGTGACGGGCTGCCCCGACGCGGTCGCGGGCAGGGCGGCGACCCGGAAGTCGTGGCTGCCGGTCTCGTCGTCGGCGATCGGGAGCCGCATGTTCCGCAGCTCGAGCGCCTTCGCCGAGGAGGAGTTCGCCAGCTCCGCGGTGCCGGGCTCGTCGCCCTGCTCGTCGTCATCGTCGTCTTCCTCCTCGGCCTGCTCCGCGGCGCCGGAGAAGCCGGTGGCCATCGACGGCTCGCCGCGCAGCTTGTCGTCCTCGGCGGCCAGCACCCGACCGGCGGCCGAAACCACCTGCACCGGTTGATTGTCCGCGTCGGGCAGCTTGAGTTGCGCCGGATCGATGCCGCGGACGAGTTGCGCCTCGACGTTGCGTGCGGTCATCTCCGCCTGCAGGCTCGCGCTGTCGATCAGGTTGTGCCGCAACACCGCCAGTACGGCCGCGCCCGCGGCGACTAGCCCGACCGCGACGACCGCGGTGGCGGCCGCCGTGGTGCGCGCGCGGACCGAACTCAACCACCGCGGTCGCCGCCGCAGGACCGACCAACCCGGCACGCGTCGTAACTCAGGCACGATCGGCCACCAAGCGGTAGCCCGCGCCGCGCACGGTGGTGATCGACCGCCGGCCGAACGGCGCGTCGATCTTGCGGCGCAACGTACTGATGTACACCTCGACGATGTTCGGGTCGCCGTCGTAGGCGAAATCCCAGACATGTTCCAGGATTTCGGCTTTCGACACGATCTCACCGGCGCGCACCGCGAGCTGCTCGAGCACCGCGAACTCCTTGGCGGTCAGCACCACCTCCTCCGCGCCGCGGCAGCAGCGGTGCGTGTTGGGATCCAGACTCAGATCGCCGACGTTCAGCACCGGCACGCCGCCGCGGGTGCGCCGGCGCAGCAGGGCCCGGATGCGGGCCAGCAGCACCACGTAGGAGAACGGTTTGCGGAGGTAGTCGTCGGCGCCGGTATCCAGGCCCTCGGCCTCGTCGTACTCGCCGTCCTTCGCGGTCAGCATCAGCACCGGCGTCTCGTGGCCCGCCGCGCGGAGAGCGGCGCACACCTGATAGCCGTTGCGGCCGGGCAGCATGATGTCGAGGATGATCACATCGTGGGCGCCGGTGGTGGCCAGATGCAGGCCGTCGGTGCCGTCGTAGGCGACATCCACGGCGAAGCCTTCCGCCTCCAGGCCCTTGGCGAGGGTGTCGGCGAGACGCTTCTCATCCTCCACGATCAGCAAACGCATGGCTCCTAGCCTGACAGATGCATCCTGAAGGCGGTTTCAGGTCCGTTCAGGTTGGCTTCAGGGCCGGGTTGGGAGGGTGAGGGCCACGTTGGAGATCATCACCGCCCCAGGAGGTTCGACCATGGAACTCTTTCTTCGCCGGATCATGCACGGTCTGCGCTGGATGCTCGTCGGCGCTGTCGCCGTCGCTGTCATCGGGGGCGGTGTGGTGCTGGCATCGTTCGGTTCGGGCGGCACCGCGGCCGCCGCCGTGCGTCCGGATCAGGCTCACACGCAAGGGAATCCGGCGGTCACGCGGGAGCAGGCGACCGCCAAGGCTGTCGAGGCGGTGCCCGGCGGCACGGTGCAGTCCGCCGAACTGGACACCGACCGCAACGTGACGGTGTGGGAGGTGGATGTGCGCGGCACCGACGGCATCGACTACGAGGTGCGCGTGGACGCGGGCTCCGGCGCGGTGCTGAGCCACGATCGCGACGACGACTGAGCCCCAGACAGCGCGGCGGGTCGGGTGAGATACCCGGCCCGCCGCGCTGTCTCGCGAGCATCCCGTGCGAGGTCGGCGCGCACCGGTTACGGTGTGTTCGAGCGCGGGTGTGACGGGAACCGTGGCCGGACGCGGTTTCCGTAGCGGGAGGGAGTTCGATGAGCACGATCACGCCGAATTCGAGCTGTTCCCACCCGGATTCGACCCCTGCGCGAACGGCACGGCACCGGCATTGAGCCGGATCGCCGCCGAATTCGGCGAGTCGTCGGAACCCTCACCGGCGCGGCGCTTTTCGGAGTGCGCGCCGCGGCGGCTCGGGTGCGAGCGCACCGCGCCGAGCACGCGACGGGAGGCGGTCGCGACCCGAAGCGGCCGGGTGTCCCGGCCGGAAAGCGCAGTCGCCCAAGCCTTCACCCTGCCCGTGCCGGTGGTCGACCGGCTGCTGGCAGGCGCCTCCCGCGCCGGGCTGACGTTCGACACCCTGGTGACCACGGCGTGGGCGCTGGTGCTGGCGCACGTAACGGGCAGCGACGACGTGGTTTTCGGCATCGCCTCGGCGCTCTGCGCGACCGGTTCGGGCGCGGCGCGCACGGTGCGGCTGTTCGACACCGCGACCGTGCGTGCCCGGCTGCGCCCCCGGCAGACACTCGCCGAGCTGGCCGCCGGAATACAGACCGCCCCGGCCGAAACATCGGATACCGCGGTGCTTTTCGTGGACGTCCCGCCCGATGCCGACGATCCGAGCGAGCACGGGACCGAAATCCACTCGGGCACTACCGCTTTCCTCGACAGCCACACCACGCTGGTGGTGGTGCGGCCGCGCGCCGGGCGGCCGTCCTTCCGGCTCGTCGTGCACCCGGCCCACGTGGCCCGGTTCGGGTACGCGGAGCGATGGTGGGACCGGTTCTACGCCGCCTGCACCGCGCTCACCGACGTCCCCGGGCGGACGGTCGCGGCCACCGACCTGCTCCCCGGGGACGAACGGCGCACGGTGCTGAGCTGGAGCGAGCGGAGAATCTTCGTCCTGGACCCCATGTTGCGCCCGTCCCCGCCGCTGGTGCCGGGCGAGATCTACGTGTGCTCCGACCAATTCGCGAACGACGAGCACGCCGCGCGGACGGCCGCACATCTCGTCGCCTGCCCGTTCGGCCCGCCCGGCACCCGGATGTACCGGACGGGGGAGCGGGGCCACTGGGACCGTTCGGGCACGCTGCACCCGAATCGGTGACGGTTCACTTCCCGGCGGCGCGGGCCAGTTCCTCCGGGTAGCGCGCACCGGCGACGGCGTCCGCGGGCGCGGCGGCCTCGATGCGTGCCACGTCGTCGGCGCTCAGCTCGATGTCGACGGCCGCCACGTTCTGCTCGAGATAGGTGCGGCGCTTGGTCCCCGGGATCGGCACGACGTCCGCGCCTCGGCTCTGCACCCATGCCAGCGCCAATTGCCCTGCGGTGACGCCCTTCTCCTGGGCCAGCTCCCGCAACGCGGTGACGATCGCCAGGTTGCTGTCGATATTGCCGTCGGCGAACCGGGGCAGGCGGCGGCGCATATCGTCGGCGGGCAGATCGTCGGTGGAGGTGATGGCGCCGGTGAGGAAACCGCGGCCCAGCGGGGAGAACGGCACGATGCCGATGCCCAGTTCGCGGCAGGCCGGCACCACTTCGGCCTCGATCTCGCGGGTCCACAGCGACCACTCGCTCTGCAGCGCGGTGACCGGGTGCACGGCGTGCGCGCGGCGGATGGTGGCCGCGGATGCCTCGGAGATGCCGAGGTAGCGCACCTTGCCGGCGGTCACCAGCTCCGACAGCGCGCCCCAGGTCTCCTCGATCGGCACGTTCGGATCGACGCGATGCTGATAGAACAGGTCGATGTGGTCGACGCCGAGCCGGGCCAGCGACGCATCGGCGGACTGCCGCACGTAGGCGGCGTCGCCGCGCGCGCCCATCGACCCGCCCTCGCCCCACACGATGCCGAACTTGGTCGCCAGCACCACCTGGTCGCGCCGGTCCGTGATGGCCCGGCCGACGAGTTCCTCGTTGACGCCGGCGCCGTACACGTCGGCGGTATCGAGCAGCGTGACACCGAGATCCAGCGCGCGATGGATGGTGGCGATCGACTCGGCGTCGTTGTCACGCACGCCGTAGGCCTGGCTCATGCCCATGCACCCGAGCCCTTGCGCACCGACGGTCAGCTCACCGAGTTTCCTGGTCGCGATCATGCGGACGGTCCTCCTTGGTTACACCGGATCCTGGTGAGCACGCGCCCACCCCTCACCGACGCTACGACCCGGAGCGAACTCCAAGTCAAGAGCCGTCCACCATTCCGGCGAACTGGTTCGCCTATCACCCATTCCGGCGAACTGGTTCGGCTATCACCATTCCGGCGTGTTCTTGGCCGGAATCTACGTGCGAGATTCCGGCCAAGAACCGGCCGGAGTGGCGTACTAGAGGGCGCCCGGTGCCGGGCGGCGTTCCGCGGGCGCTTGCATCACCTGCTGCCACCACGACGAGAGTGGACTCGGTTCGGGCCAGACTACGGCCTCGTCCGGCGCCGCCTCGTCGTTCTCGGGCGAGACGGTCGGAGTGATATTGGAGCGGACAGTCATCACGGTTCTCCTCCGGAAACAGTGACGAGCTCCGGAAGCCGCGCTGCTACAGAGGGTTTCGGAAGCTCGAACCTCCGGCTCACCACGGTGTGAGCAACCCAGATCTTTGTCAGCAGAAGTGATCTTTTTCTATCAGATTTCGCAATATTGCGCAGCCACAACGGCATACGTGACCGAGAAAAGTGAGCAGAGTTACTCGTCGAGCAGATCGACCAGCCTGGTCATGGCGGTGGTGAGCAGTGCTCGCTCGCCGGGTTCCAGATCGTCCAGCGCGGCCGCGAAGCGCTGGATGCGGGCCGAGGTCAGGCCGTTGACCAGGGCGTGTGCGGGTTCGGTCGCCGTCAGCAGCTGTGCGCGGCCGTCCACGGGATCGGCCGTGCGTTCGATATAGCCGACCTTCTCCAGGCCCGACACGATCCGTGACATGGTCGGCGCGGTGACGCGTTCGGCCGCGGCCAGGTCGCCCAGTCGCATCGGGCCGGTGCGCACCAGCGACGCCAGCGCGGAGGCCGATCCGGGGCTGAGCGATCCCAGGTCGCCGGCGCGGCGCAGCAGCCGATTGATCCGGCCCAGCGACAGATAGAGATCGGCCGCCTCGGCGAGCTGCTCGGCGCTGCGCGTGCGCTCCTGCTGAATCATCCTGACTTCGCTCCTACCCGAGTCGAGGCCGTGCCGGTATTGCCCGATTCGGCGCGGTCTGTTTCCGCAAGTATGCCCGCACGCTCCGCTTCGGCGAGTTCCTCCCGCTCGTCCACGACGTATCGCCCGCCCGCGAACCAGGACGCGATCGCGCCGATCAGCATCATGAGCGCGGCGCCGAGGAAGACCACCACGAGTCCGGAGTGGAACGGGCCCGAGATCAGGTTCGGGAAGAACTCCTGACCGGTGAGCACGTCGGCGTGCACGCCGGGCTGGTCGAGCGTCCCGGTGGGGCCGAGCAATTCCTTGAAGGGGTTGTACCCGAGGAAGGTGGCGAACAGGCTGCCCACGGGCGGCATGTCGGCCACCTGACCGGCCACGTCGGCGGATACGCCCTGGCTGCGCAGCCCGGAGTCCATCGCGCCCGGCAGAGTGCCGGACAGGCCGACGATCATCAGCGAGAAGAAGATGCCGATCGACAGCGCCATGCCGCCGTTCATCAGGGTCGCCCGCATGCCGGAGGCGACGCCGCGCTGCGAGGCCGGCACCGCCGACATCACCTCCGCGGTATTGGGCGAGGCGAACATGCCCGAGCCGAGCCCGTTGAACAGGATGACCAGCGCGAACACCCAATAGTTGAAGTCGACCGGGATCACCACCAGCAACACGAAGGTGACGGCCACGATCGCGAGCCCGCCCGCGGCGAACGGCCGCGCGCCGTAGCGATCCGACAGCCAGCCCGAAACCGGCCCCGCCGCAAGGAAACCCACGGTGAGCGGCAGCATGTAGATGCCCGCCCACAGCGGCGTGGACTCGTAGTCGAAGCCGTGCAGCGGCAGCCAGATGCCCTGCAACCAGATGATGAGCATGAACTGCAGCCCGCCGCGCCCGACCGAGGACATCAGGCTGGCGAAGTTGCCCAGCGCGAAGGTGCGGTTGCGCAGCAGCGACATCTGGAACATCGGCTGCTTCACCTTGGTCTCGATGTAGCAGAACGCCGCCAGTAGTGCGATGCCGCCGAATACGGCTCCCAGGACCCACGGATTGGTCCAGCCGGTCTTGGAGCTGCCGTGCGGCTGGATGCCGTAGGTGATGCCGGTCAGCAGGGCGGTCAGACCCAGTGCGAAGGTCAGGGTGCCGGGCAGATCGAGCGAGCCGGGCGTGCGCACGCCGTTGTCGTGCAGCGACCGGTAGGACCAGACGGTCCCGATGATGCCGAACGGCACACTCACCCAGAACACGGCCTTCCAGTCCCATTCGGCGAGCAGGCCGCCGATCAGCAGGCCGAGGAACGACCCGGCGACGGCCGCGACCTGGTTGATGCCCAGCGCCACGCCGCGCTGCCGGGAGGGGAAGGCGTCGGTGAGGATCGCCGAGGAGTTGGCCATCAGCATGGCGCCGCCGACGCCCTGGATGACCCGCCACACGATCAGCCACATCGCGCCGCCGCCGAGGTCGAAGGGATCGAACGACAGCGCGATCGCCGACAGCGTGAAGACGACGAAGCCGAGGTTGTAGATGCGCACCCGGCCGAACATGTCGCCGAGGCGTCCGAACATCACGACCAGCACCGCGGAGGTCAGCAGGAAGCCCATGATGAGCCACAGCAGGTAACTGACGTTGCCGGGCGAGAGCGGGTTGAGGTGGATGCCACGGAAGATCGCCGGCAGCGAGATGATCACGATCGAGGAGTTGATGGTGACCATCAGCATGCCCAGCGTCGTGTTCGACAGCGCCACCCACTTGTAGTGCGGGTGGTCGTGATCCACGCGCAGCCGGCGGCGGATGGTCCGGACGTCGCCGACGTCGACGCCGCCGGGGGGTTGAGCGAAAGTCAAGAGCGTCCTTCCAGGTAAATCGAGTGGACGGAACCTCTTGTCAATATAGTTGTAGGCCGCTAACTAAATAAATACGGCGGCGAATGGAATATGTCACAGCCGGAAGACCGCGGCCCCCACCTGCTCGGCATCGGTGAGATGGGCGACGAACAGGCGCGCGGCCGGGGTCGGGGTCCGGGTGGTGACCGCATGCCAGGGCCGATCCAGCGGCGTGCCGTCGACCGCCAGCACCTCCAGTCGCCCGCTCGCGACATCGTTCTCGATGGCGTCGCTGTGAATCAGCGTGATGCCCAAGCCTTCCCGGGCGGCGGCGAGCACCGCGCCGTGCGAGCCGAGGGTCAGCGTCGGCGGGCGGATCTGCAGGCGGTCGAGCAGGGCGAGGGTGGTTTCGCGGGTGCCCGAGCCGTGGCCGCGCAGCAGCCAGGTGGCGGTCAGCGGGTTCGGGCAGTGGCCGGGCGCGCCGACCACGACCAGGCAGCTGGGCCGCCGGGCGCGGACGACCAGGCCCGTGTCGCGCGGCGGGCGGCCCGCGATGACGAGATCCGCCTCGTGGTGCAGCAATTCGAGGAACAGCACATCGCGGGGCTGGATCGAGAGGCCGACCTCGATGTCGGGGTAGCGGTCCCGGAACGACACGAGCGGGCGCAGCAGCACGTACTCGCCCGCGGTGGCGACGACGCCGATGCGCAGGCGCCCGGTCTCGGCCCGGCGGACCGCGGCCTGGGCCTCGTTGATCAAACCCAGGATGCTGCGGCAGTATTCGGCGTAAACCCGGCCGGCCTCGGTCAATGTGATGCCGCGCCCGGATTTCGCGATCAATTTCGCGCCGAGCTGTTTTTCGATGTGCGCGACGGCGGCGGAGGCGGCCGCCTCGGTGATGTGCAGTTGCGCAGCGGCGCGCCGGATGCTGTTGTGACGAGCCACGGCGAGAAAGGTTTCCATTCGGATCGCACTCACCGTCCCCATCGTCAGACGGTAGCAAACTCAACGATTCGATTGAGCGAGACGAGAAACAATCGAATTGTTCGGCCACACCGGCGGAGTTCATGCTTGAGCTGCACGGTGCCACCCGGGACCAACAGGAGGAACGATGGCCGACGAATCAGCACGCGACCGCTGGGATCCGGGCGTTCAGTCCTATGCCTCGATGGGTTACTACGACCCCGGATACGAACCGAGCGACACCGATGTGCTCGCGGTGTTCCGGGTGACGCCGCAGCCGGGCGTCGACCCGGTCGAGGCGTCGGCGGCCGTGGCGGGCGAATCCTCCACCGCCACTTGGACGGTCGTGTGGACCGACCGCCTCACGGCGAACGATCGGTACCGCGGCAAGTGCTACCGGGTGGACGAGGTGCCGGGCCGACCGGGGGAGTACTTCGCGTATGTCGCCTACGATCTGGATCTCTTCGAAGAGGGTTCGATCACGAATCTGACCTCCTCGGTGATCGGCAACGTCTTCGGTTTCAAACCGCTGAAAGCATTGCGGTTGGAGGACATGCGTATTCCGGTGGCATACGTCAAGACCTTTCCGGGTCCGCCGCACGGCACCGTGATGGAACGGGAGTATCTGAACAAGTACGGGCGGCCGCTGCTGGGCGCCACGGTGAAACCGAAACTCGGTCTCTCGGCACGCAACTACGGCCGGGTGGTGTACGAGGCCTGCCGGGGCGGTCTCGATTTCACCAAGGACGACGAGAACATCAACTCGCAGCCGTTCATGCGATGGCGTGATCGTTACCTTTTCGCGATGGAGGGCGTAAACCGGGCTATCGCGGAAACCGGTGAGCTGAAGGGACATTATCTCAATGTCACGGCCGCGACGATGGAGGACATGTACGAGCGCGCGGAGTTCGCGAAATCGCTCGGCAGCGTCATCGTCATGATGGATCTCACCGTCGGATACACCGCGATGCAGTCGATGTCGAATTGGGCGCGCCGCAACGGCATGCTGCTGCACCTGCACCGCGCCGGGCACTCCACCTATACCCGGCAGAAGACGCACGGCGTCAGCTTCCGGGTGCTGGCCAAGTGGTGCCGGCTGATCGGCGTCGACCATCTGCACGCGGGCACGGTGATCGGCAAGCTCGAGGGCGACCCGCACACGGTCAAGGGGTTCTACGACACCTTGCGCGACAACCACATTCCGGCGAATCCGCGCAACGGCATCTTCTTCGACCAGCACTGGGCGAGCCTGCCCGGCGTGATGCCGGTCGCGTCCGGGGGCATCCATGCCGGGCAGATGCATCAGTTGCTGGATCTGTTCGGCGACGACGTGGTGCTGCAATTCGGGGGCGGCACGATCGGGCATCCGATGGGAATCGCCGCGGGCGCCGAGGCGAACCGGGTGGCGCTGGAGGCAGTTGTCAAGGCGCGCAACGAGGGTCGCGACCTGCTGAAAGAAGGGCCGGATGTGCTGCGCCGGGCGGCGGAGCTGTGCCGCCCGCTCGACGCCGCGCTCACCACGTGGGGCGATGTCACCTTCGACTACACCTCCACCGACGCGCCCGACGCCGTACCCACCGCCAGCCGCTGAAAGCCGAGGTCCTCATGTATTTGCGTCAGGGAACGTTCTCCCACCTGCCCGCCCCGACCGACGCCGACATCGCCGCCCAGGTGCGGTACGCGCTGCTCAACAACTGGCCGGTATCGATCGAGTACACCGACGACCCGCATCCACGCAACGTGTACTGGGAGATGTGGGGCCTGCCGCTGTTCGACCTGGACGAGCCCGACGGTGTGCTCGCCGAGCTTCGAGGCGTGCCGGACCACGTTCCCGCGCCACTACATTCGCGTCACCGCCTACGACGCGAGCTACGGCAGGCAGACGACCGCCCTGAGCTTCCTGGTGCAGCGTCCGGCCGAGGAGCCGGGGTTCCTGCTGACCCGGGTCGAATCCGACGACCGCCGCCAGCGGTACGGCTGGCAGCCGTACGCGACCGGATCCCCGTCCGGCCGCCGCTACGGCGCCTGAGGCGGCGCGGATGGTCACCGAAGGCAGCCGGGACACCTCGCCCGGCGGGTTCCGGATGTACCGGCCGGGCGCCGCGAACGGCTCGGCGAGCCCCCGAGACCCGGACGGCGGGGCATCGGCGGCAGCCCCGCCGTCCGGCCCGGTGCTGGAAGACGATGCGCTCCTGGACCTTTCGGCGGATCTGGTCGACAGCACACTGGCGCGGCTGGACGCCGAACTGGTGGGCCTGGCGGCCGTGAAAGGTCGGGTGCGTGAGATCGCGGCGCTGCTGCTGGTGGAGCGGGCTCGCGAGCGGTTCGGGCTGGAGTCCGCCCGCCCGACCATGCACATGAGCTTCACCGGCGGTCCGGGCACCGGCAAGACGACGGTGGCGCTGCGCATGGCCGAACTCCTGCACACCCTCGGCTACATCCGGAAACCGAAGGTGCACAGCGTGACTCGCGACGACCTGGTGGGCCAGTTCATCGGCCACACCGCACCCAAGACGAAGGAGGCGCTGAACCGCGCCGCCGGGGGAGTGCTGTTCATCGACGAGGCCTACTACCTGTTCCGGCCGGAGAACGAGCGCGACTACGGCCAGGAGGTCATCGAGATCCTGCTGCAGGAGATGGAGGCCGAACGCGCCGGCCTGGTGGTGATCTTCGCGGGTTACCCGGATCGGATGGAGACGTTCTTCTCGGCCAATCCGGGGCTGTCCTCGCGCGTCGCGCACCACCTCGAATTCCCCGACTACAGCCACGACGAACTGCTGTCTATCGCGGAGCTGATGACGGCGGAGCTGAATTTCGCATTCGACGCCGACGGGCGGGCGGCGTTCGCGAAGTACCTCGAATTGCGTATGGCGCGACCACGTTTCGCGAACGCGCGCAGCGTGCGCAACGCGCTGGACCGGTGCCGCCTGCGGCAGGCCAAGCGGCTGGTGGAGCTGCACCGGCCGCTGGGCCGCGCCGATCTGGTGACGCTCACGGCCGCGGACGTCTACGGCAGCAGCGTCTTCGCCGACACACACGACCGATCCCCGTGAGGAGTTGACCGGCGTCATGCCCGAGGGACTACAGACGCTCACCCGGTACACGATCGAGCAGGAGCACCGCCACCCCGGCTCCTCCGGCGAGTTCTCCGCGCTGGTGAACGTGCTGGCCACCGCGACGAAGATCATCGCCAATCAGGTCACCCGGGGCCGCATCGTCGGTTCGCTGGGCGCGCAGACCGCCGACAGCCTGCCGCCGACGGTGCACCGGCGACTCGACGCGATCGCCAACGACATCATGGTCGCCGAATCCCAGTGGACCGGACTGCTCTCGGCGCTGCTGTCGGAGCAGACGGCCGAATTCCACCCGGGCCCCGCCGAATACCGGCGCGGGAAGTACCTGCTCGCCTTCGATCCGCTCGACGGCTCGTCCAACATCGACGTGAATCTGCCCGTCGGAACGATTTTCAGCGTGCTGCGCGCACCCGAGGAGGACCGCGTGCCCGCGGCCGAGGACTTCCTGCAGCCCGGCGTGCGCCAGGTGTGCGCCGGTTTCACCCTGTACGGCCCGGCCACGATGCTGGTGCTCACCACCGGCAGCGGCGTGGACGGCTTCACCCTGGACCGGGAGATCGGCGCGTTCGTGCTCACCCACCCGCGCATGCGAATCCCGCAGGACACTTCGGGATTCGCCATCAACGCCGCCAACGAGCGGTTCTGGGAGCGGCCGGTGCGGCGCTACGTCCACGAATGCCTCGAGGGCGTGGACGGCCCGCGCGGCCGCGACTTCAACATGCGCTGGGTGGCGTCGCTGGTCGCCGACACCTTCCACATCCTCACCCGCGGCGGAATCTACCTGTACCCCTACGACACTCGCGATCCCGAGCGACCCGGCCGGGTGTCGCTGCTGTACGGGGCCAATCCGATCGCCTTCGTCGTGGAGCAGGCCGGTGGGGCCGCCACCACCGGCGGCGACCGGGTGCTCGAGGTGGCGCCGCGGGCACTGCATCAGCAGGTGCCGATCATCTTCGGCTCGCGGCGGGAGGTCGAGCGGATCGTGGGCTATCACCGCGAACCGGAGGCGGGGCCGAGCTTCGATGCCTCACTGTTCGGCACGCGCTCGCTGTTCCGTCCCGCGCCGCACTGAGACCCGCTGCGCGCCAACGAGTTCCACCGCAGGGAGAGGCCATGTCGCTGAAGCATCCCGTGGTCGCCATCACCGGGTCCTCCGGTGCCGGAACCACCAGTGTCACCAGGACCTTCCAGGAGATCTTCCGGCGCGAGGGCATCACGGCAGCCATCGTGGAGGGGGATTCGTTCCACCGGTTCGACCGTCACGAGATGAAGCTGGCGATGGCCGAGGCCGAACAGAACCGTAATCTGCACTTCTCGCATTTCGGGCCGGAGGCGAATCTGCTCGAGGAATTGGAGACGCTGTTCCGGGACTACGGCGAGACGGGGGTGGGACTGGCGCGGCGCTACCTGCACGACGAGGGCGAGGCCAAACCCTACGGCCAGGAGCCGGGCACCTTCACCCCGTGGGAGGAGCTGACGCCGGGTAGCGATCTGCTGTTCTACGAGGGCCTGCACGGCGCCGCGGTGACCGGCGTGGTGGATGTCGCGAAATACACCGATCTGTTGGTGGGTGTGGTGCCGATCATCAATCTGGAGTGGATTCAGAAGGTGATCCGCGACAAGACCGATCGCGGGTACTCCAGCGAGGCCGTGATCGACACCATCCTGCGCCGCATGCCCGACTACGTGAAGTACATCTGCCCGCAGTTCTCCCGGACCTACGTCAATTTCCAGCGGGTGCCGACGGTCGACACCTCCAATCCCTTTATCGCGCGGACCATTCCGACCGCGGACGAGAGTTTCGTGGTGATCCGCTTCGCCGATCCCAAGGTGATCGACTTCCCGTATCTGCTGTCGATGCTGCACGACTCGTTCATGTCGCGCCCCAACTGCATCGTGGTGCCGGGCGGCAAGATGGACCTGGCCATGCAGCTCATCTTCACGCCGCTGATCCTGCGCCTGATGGACAAGCGGCCCAAGCGCCTGGCCTGATCACTTGCGTTCGGCGACGGCGGCCGCCTCGATGGCGTCGGGATGGTCGTGGACCCAGCGCGGATCGGCGAACCAGGTGTAGGCGGAGACCAGGGCCGAGGCGACCACGGCCGTGTAGAGCATGTCGCGGCCGTCCACGACCAGGCTGACCAGGCCGCCGATGACACCGCCGAGCGCGAAGGAGAAGTACAGCACCGCGTAACCGAGCCAATCGCGGGCGGTGCCGCCGGCCAGATGGCGTTCGATGCCCTGCGCCAGCTTCACCAGGGTGCCGGTGACGTAGGTGAGGGGGATCGACACCTCGCCGTTCTTCACGAAAGAGGTGTTGAGCGCGCCCATGCCGAACGCCACGAACAGGATCGGCGTCAGCCCCAGGTTCCGGTCGTGGTGGGTCAGCACGCGGTCGATCACGGCCGCCAGCAGCAGCGCGATCGTGGCGAGGACCGTGGCGCCGTGCGGATGATTGCGCCACAGGTGCCGCCGGCAGACGGAGGCGACGATGACACCGACGACGAAGCAACCGATCAGCGCAAGCGCGCCGCCCGCGAGGGTGTAGTCACCGAGGAAGTTGCCGAGGATGGCGCGCTCGGTGTTTCCCGTCATGAAGGTCACGAAGTAGCCCGCGGAATGGGTGTACGCGGCGGCGCCGACGAAGCCCGCCAGCGTCGAGAGCACGGCGGAAAGCCGCGTCTCCAGGTCCCAGAACGGTGTAGAGGAAACGTCCGGTTTCGAGGTCACAGCGACAGGCTAGCAACATATGCATGACCATGCATGGATCGTGCTTTCCCACTCGTGTGAAGCGAGTCTACCGACGCACCCTATCGTGAGCGGCGGGCCGCGCACGGATGCGGCGCGAGAAGGAGGTGCCGGTGCGGGTCACATGGGATCAGGTGTT
This sequence comes from Nocardia sp. N2S4-5, assembly GCF_044628355.1. Lineage (NCBI taxonomy): Bacteria > Bacillati > Actinomycetota > Actinomycetes > Mycobacteriales > Nocardiaceae > Nocardia > Nocardia sp. N2S4-5. The sequence continues at coordinate 1,134,769 of NZ_JBIUPM010000001.1, forward strand.
CGCCTGGCGGCTACGCCGGCAGTTCGTGCGCCCACGGGCCGCCGCCGACGTGGTGGCCGTCGCCGAACGGCTGGGTGGCATCCAGGCGCAGGTGACTTCCGCCGCGGAAACCGCTGCCGCCCTGCGTCTTCCGTCGGCGGAGCCCGGTGGAGTGGCCGCGGCGCTGGAGTCCGGCGCGCTGATCAAGACCTGGGCCGTGCGTGGCACCCTGCACGCGATCACGCCCGGTTTCGCGCGGGCGGTGCTGCCCCTGCTCGCCTCCGCGCGGATCTGGGAGAAGCCGAGCTGGCAGAAGAACTTCGGCGCCAGTCCCGCACAGGTCGCGGCGCTGGCCGACGCGGTCGGCACCGTGCTCGACGACGCCGTGCTCACCCGCGCGGAGCTGGTGACGGCCTTGCTGGCCGATTCCCGGTTCCACGCGCTGGGTGAGCAGCTGGGCTCCGGCTGGGGTGCGGTGCTCAAGCCACTGGCCTGGCAGGGCGTGCTGTGCCACGGCCCGGCGCGGGGCGCCAACATCACCTTCACCAGTCCCGCCCGGGCCGCCCGGGCCGCCCGGGAATGGGGCCCGCTGCTCGCCCCCGACGCCGCCGCGGCGCGGGTGATCACCACCTACCTCGGCGCCTACGGCCCCGCCACCCAGGAGGCGTTCAACGCCTGGCTGATGCGCGGAGCATTCGGCAAAACCGCTGTGCGCCAATGGTTCGCCGACCTCGGCGACGCGCTGACCGAGGTGGATATCGAGGGCCGCCGCGCCTGGCTGCGCACTGTCGACGCCGAGGACCTGGCCACCACCACCCCCGAGTCGTCGGTTCACCTGCTGGGCCCGTTCGACCAGTACATCCTCGGCCCCGGCACCAACGACACCGCCCTCCTCCCCGCCGAACACCGCGCCAAGGTGAGCCGCACCGCCGGGTGGATCTCGCCACTGGTCCTCACCGACGGCCGCATCACCGGCACCTGGGAAACCGGCGACGACACCCTCACCGTCACCATGTTCTCCGGCGAACTCCCAGCCACTCGGTTGCTGCGCGAAGAGATCACCGCGGTAGCCCGTGCTACCGCCCAACCCGGACCGGTCGGGTTGGAGCTGCGTACCGCCTGAACCGCGGTCAGGACTGGCGGGTCGGCGTGAGGTAGGACGCCAGTGCCGCGGTGGTGGCAGCGCGGCCCAGCTCGAGCGCCCGCAGGAGCAGCCGTTCATCGCGGGCCACCCGCCCCACGGTGGGGGAACCCGCGGGCGGGCGGATTTGCAGGATGGCGGCGTGCTCGGCCATGGCCCGCTCGTCGCGATGGTGCTGCTCGGCGCGGGCCAGCCAGCCGTCTACGACGCCGGGCGCGTTCCGGGCGAGGAAGCGGGTGACCACTCGGCGCTCCAGTTCGGAAGGGACGCTGGGTATTTCGTCGGCACGGCGCGTCCGCAGCACGAGTGCGTGGGTAGCGCCCTGGGCCAATGCGGTGCGGATGGGCACCGACTCCGACATTCCCGCGTCCACGTAGCGGCGCCCGGCGAGACTCACCGGCGGCCCCGCGAGGACGGGCATGCAGGTACTGGCCCGCAGCGCGCGCTGCAGCGACGCGACATCGGTGAGATACGGATGCAGGTCCACGGCGGCGCCGTCGGCGGCGTCGGTGCCGATCGGGTGGAAGGTGACCGGGTTGGCGAGGATGGCCGCGAAGTCCATCGGCACGATCCGCTCGTACACCGCGTGTACCAGATACCGGGTGTCGACCACGCAACCGCCCCGCAACGCCCGTGCCGGCGAGATGACCCGCCGCACCACATCCCCGTGCCAGGCCCGCCGCGCCCGGTTCGCCCGCCCGCACAGCAGCCAGGCCCCGTTCAGCGCACCGGCCGACGACCCGTACACGGCATCGAAACAGGGCAGCAGGCCCGAGTCCTCCAAGGCGGCGACCATGCCGTGCGAATACACCCCGCGCGCCGACCCGCCCTCGATGACCAGGGCCAGCCTGGCGTCGTCGGCGCGGCGTCCGGGTGCGCTGCCCTCGGCGTGCCGCCGCGCGACCAACTCGCCGACCGCTGATCGGGTATCGCTGTTCGGCACCGGCAGCCTCCTGGAAACAATCGCGTTTCTGTTTAGCACACGCGATGCGGAGGCAGCGGGGCGGAAGGGTTCGGTGCGGGCCGCCCCCAGGGGGATGGGGTCGGGCGGCCCGCCCGATCAACAATGCCGTGTCACCGCGCGGCAACCCCAGGGACTTTCGTCCTCTACCCGGTGGCCGGAAGGCCGTTCGTGGCGGCCGGTAGCCTGCCTGCATGCTGACCGAACCGGGCGAGCGGCTGATCGACACGGTGGCGTGGGTGCTGATCGAGGACGGGCGCATCCTGTGCGCGCGACCGCGCGGAAAAGACGTCTTCTTCATCCCGGGCGGCAAGCGCGAAGGCGCGGAGAGCGACCTGCAGACCCTGCTGCGCGAGATCGCCGAGGAGCTGACGGTCGCGCTGCTGCCCGGCACCGTCGCCCACGTGGGCACCTACGAGGCCGAATTGCCCGGCGGCCCCGGCGGTTCGGTGCGGATGGCCTGCTACACCGCCGACTACACCGGCACCCTCGAACCCAGCAGCGAGATCGCCGAGATCGCCTGGTTCGACTACGCCGACCGCGCCCTGGTGCCCCCGGTCGATCAACTGCTGTTCGACGATCTCGCGGCGGCCGGCCTGCTGCCCGGTGGCGGCGCACCCGCCGCGGGATAACGCCGCGGGGGGACTGGTCCCGGCCCGGAATGGGTACTTTGCCAGTCGCCGCCAATTTCGCCGAGGCGTTTCATCTGGATCTCGGTGCGGGGGTCGGGATCACGCTCGTCGCGGTGGCGTTCATGGTGCTGGTCAGCGTGGTCACTATGCGCGGGGTCAGCGAGTGCCTGTGGGCGAACGTGGTCCTGACCTGTGTGGAGGTGATCACTGCAGCTGCAGTCCGGGAGCAGCGGCACCGACAGGCCCTCGCCTCGGCCGAGCAGCGCGGCGCGGGTCACGGTACCGGCGCCGAACCGGTCGCGGAGCCGATCGAGGGTCTCGTCGAGGGCCGCGCCGGGCCGGGTGTCGAGAGGCAGGGTGAGCTGGCGCGGGTCCGCGTCCTCGAGATTGGTCAGCGACAGGCCGACCAGGGTGAGGCCGCGTTCGCGGATCATCGGCAGCGCCGCCGACAGCAGCGCGCGGGCGGTGCGGACGATGACCACCCCGTGGTCGGTCGCCTCCGGCAGGGTGTGCGAGCGGGTGGCGCGGCTGAAATCGTCGAATCGCAAGCACAGCACCACGGTTCGGCACAGTCGGTCCGCCGCACGCAAGCGGTGCCCGAGGCGGTCGGCCAGGCCGTGCAGGTAGGCCTCGATTTCGGCGGGCGTGCGCGGCCGGCGTCCGAGGGCGCGCTGTGCGCCGATCGACCGCCGGCGGCGCCCGGTCTCGACGCGGCGCGGGTCGCGGGCCCAGGACAGGACGTAGAGGTGCCGGCCGGCGGCCGGGCCGAGGATCGAGGACAGCGAGCGTTCGCCGAGTTCGGCGAGCTGTCCGATCCGGGTGATGCCGTGGTGGTGGAGCTTGGCGGCGGTGACATCGCCTACGCCCCAAAGTCTTTCGATCGGCAGCGGATGCAGGAAGTCGAGTTCGGCGTCCGGCGGCACCTCCAGCAGGCCGTCGGGCTTGGACACGGCGCTGGCGACCTTGGCGAGAAATTTGGTCCGGGCCACCCCGACCGAGATCGGCAGCCCGACCTGATCCCGGACATCGGCGCGAAGTTTGCGGGCGATGTCGACGGGCGCTCCCGCGATCCGCCGCAACCCGCCGACATCGAGAAACGCCTCATCGATGGAGATGCCCTCCACCTCCGGTGTGGTGTCGCGGAAGATCTCGAACACGGCCCGGCTGGCCTGCGCGTACGCCGACATACGCGGCGGCACCACGATCGCGTGCGGGCATAGCCGCAGCGCCTGCCCGGCGTTCATCGGTGTCCGCACCCCGAGCGCCTTGGCCTCGTAGCTGGCCGCCAGCACCACCCCGCCGCCCACGATCACCGGTTTGCCGCGCAGTGCGGGCGTGTCCCGCTGCTCGACCGCGGCATAGAACGAGTCCAGATCCGCATGCAGGATCGAGGACTCCGCCCGCGCCGCCATCCGCGGCCGCCGAGCGGCGGAATCCCCGCGGTTCGAGAACTCTGCGACACCGGACACGAACATATGTTCGCATGGCCGGGATCGTCACCGCATGCGGCATGTCTTGACCCAGATCGGCCGCGAAGCTATCTTCGTCCCGATTATCCGTCACAAATTATCGAATAAGCGATAAATATGGCGGGCGAAGAGGAGAAGAGAACATGCCCACATCTGATCGGGGTCGAGTCCGGACCGAAGCGGGCAGGCGACCTGCCCTACGCGCCGCGATAGCGATGGCCATCGCCGGGATTCTCGGCGTCGGTGGTATCTCCACCGCGACCGCCGACCCCGCGACACCGCCTCCGGGCGCCTTCTCAACGGCCGACTCGAGCACCGAAACCGGCGCGATCGAGCAACTCAAAGCCAGCTACTTCCAGAACATCGACGCGAAGAACTGGGCCGGTCTACGCGAATTGCTGGCCCCGGATGTCGTGGTCGACACCACGGGCAGCGGCGGTCCCGTCATCGTCGGCAGGGACAACTTCATCGCGTTCCTGAAGCTCACGCTCGGCGCCGCCGAGACCCACCATCAGGGATTCGACCCCCGGATCACGGTGACCTCCGCGACGACCGCGGAGGCGGTGTGGCGAATGGAGGACGTGCTGATCTTCGGCGGGACCCTCGGCGTGCACGGCTACGGCCAATACGCCGATCGCTACGAAAAGGCCGACGGCCGTTGGGTGCTGGTGTACTCCAAGCTCACCCGCACCCGCCTGGACCTGATCAAGCCCGACGGCACGGTGATCGACACCGATGTCCCGCTAGAGCGGATCATCGAATTGGTGCAGCAGGCCACCGGTCAGTAGGAGCCCGGCTCGGTGACCGCCGCGGCCTTCTTGGCCACATGGCGGCCGATGGCCTCGACGCGCTCGGGTCCGAGCCCGATCAACGGATGCACCGACAGCAGCAGCGCGGCGTGACCGCCGCGGTCGAGCACCGGAGCGGTGATGGCCGCGACCTGCTGGGCCGGGGCCGGGGGAGCGGAGGGCGAACCGAGGGTGATGAAGTCCGCGCGCAATTGGTCGAGGGTCTCGCGAATGTTCGGCGGCAAGGCGATGGCGCCACTGTCGAGGGTGCTCAGCAGGCTCGCCGCCCGGCCCAGCGCCGGAGAGGTGCGGTCCACATCGAATCCGCGATCGCGCGCCGCGCGCAGTGCCTCGGCCAACTGCCCGGCGACCTCGCTGCCCGCCGGCGCCGCCCGGGTGATCCAGGCACGCCGGCCCGGTTCGGTGTCCCAGGCCGCGAACGCGGCGCCGAAGGGCGGCGCGTAGGGAATGCGGTCGCCGGGCCAGAGCCGTTCGCCGCCGACGAATGCGGTGATCACGAGCGAGTCCTCGCTCAGCTTCTCGGTCACCGAGGCCGCGTAGCCGAACTCGGCGGCCAGCTCGTTCGCCGCAGCCCGCGCGCCCGCGACGAACGGGCGGGTGTGCACCGCCGCCGCCACCGGCGCCAGCCCCGGACCCAGCGCGAAGGTCTTGGTCGCCGGATCGCGGCTGACCCAGCCCCGATCGCACAGCGTCTTGAGAATCGAGTGCGTGGTCGCCAGCGTCAGCTCCAACTCCCGCGCGATATCGCTGTAGCGCAACCGATTTCCGCCCGGACGCGACAGCAGCTCGACCACCTCGACCACCCGCTCCGTCGGCGCCGAACCAGAACCCCGCACCCTCGACTCCCTCCGCCCGGCACCTACATCCGCGTCACGAAATTCCGCTCACACTATGACGAATATTCGATATTCGCAAGGATTCAGGCGCTACCAGTATTGATGCCGTTTCCCGTCGGTGTCACCGATGAAGACCACCGCGTCGGCGGCGTCGAGATCCGCCGGGCGCAGTGGGATGTGGCCGCGCACGATCGGCTCGCCCGCTGCCGCCGCGGATGGCAGCGCCGCGCGCAGTTCTCGTGCGGGGAACAGGGCGCGGCGGGTGGTCGCCTCGGCCAAAATGCCTTGGAGAGTGCCGGATTCGCTGTGCGGGTTGGCATCGGTGGCCACGAACAGGTAGCGCTCGCCCAGACTGAGGCGGACTATCGCGCCGGCGCTGTCCCAGCTCGCCGCACCGGCCGGCGCGGGTTGCAGGTGCATGTTGTGGGCGAACACCAGACTCGGTCCGCGGCGACGCTCCTCGGTGACGATCGCGAGCAGGTTCTCGGCCATCATCTCGGTGCGCATGCTGAACATGGTCGCGACGCGGTCGGGTGCGGGATCGGCCATGGCGGCGTGAAAGCGCAGCAGGCCCTGGGCTGTGCGCGCGTGCGCGACGGCGCGGTCGTAACCGTCCGGGTCGGCGGCCCGCAGGCCCGCGGCGGCGCGGTGCACTGCGCTGGCGAGGTCGTCCGCGACGATGCGGAGGGCGCGAGCGCGGTCGGAGTCGCCGATGGAGGCGGTCGCGTCGAAGGCGGCCGCCTCGTTCGTCCAGTCCGCGTCCGCGCCGAGCAGTTCCTCGAGGTCGCGGGCCGACGCGGGCCGCAGTGCCGCGGGCAGATAGTCGGCGAGTGCGGACAGCGCGTGCCGCGGGCTCGGCGCGGCGGCGGTCTCCAGCGGTGCATCGAAGCCGTGGAAGCGAATCCGATCCTGCGGTCCGCGTCCGGCGTTGTACGCGCGGAGCCATTCCACGAGCGCCTTGTTGCCCGGGACGGCCCCGAACCCGTGGCTGAATCCGGTCGCGAGCACCGTCTCGATGTCCCCCGCGGCGCCGGCCACGTAATCATCGACAACGGACGCGGCGAAGATATTGATCTCCAGCAGGATCGATCGGTAGCCGCGCTCGACGAGATGGGCGAGAAGCTCGTTGCGCAGCAACGGGAATGCCTCGATCCCGTGCGTCGGCTCGCCGAGGGCGAACAGGGCCGGTGGCTCGGTGCGCGCGGCGAGCAGCTCATCGACGGCGCGGCCCAGGTCCGCCGCGTCGTCGAGTTGGCGGCCGATCCCACGCAGTGCGGTGGCAGTGGACATGAAAACCCCTTTGTCGAAGGAACTGCCTTCGACAGTATCGTTGAAGATTCGAGTGAAACTTCAGCGCAAATTGCCTGGCATACAACAGAAAAAGCTTCAATCGGAGGTCTACCCTGCGACCCATCGATCTCGCCCGCGAGCACGGATTGTCGGCCCAGGCGATCCGCAACTACGACGAGGCGGGCATCCTCCCGCCGACCGAGCGCAGCGAGTCCGGCTATCGTCGCTACACACCGCTGCACGCGCAGGCCTTGCGCGCGTTCCTCGCACTGCGCCGCGGCCACGGACATGAACCGGCGATGGAGATCCTGCGCGCGGCCAACCGGGGTGATACCGAATCCGTATACCGGCTCATCGACGCCGCGCACGTCGACCTGGTCGCCGAACGCACCACCCGGGCCGAGGTCGCGACGGCTCTGGGCAGCCTGTCCGGCCCATCGCCGACTCCACTACACGGCCGACCCCTGACCATCGGGGAACTCGCGCGCCGCCTCGACATCCATCCGGCGACCTTGCGCGCCTGGGAAACCGAGGGCATTCTGCGCCCCGTCCGCGACCGCGCGACGGGCTATCGCACCTACGGAGCCGACGACGTGCGCGACGCCGAGATCGCCCGCCGGCTTCGCCGCGGCGGCCACCCGCTGCGCCAAGTCGCGCGGTTCCTCGAATCGCTGCGCGAGGCGGGTGGAACGGAGGCCTCCCGCGCCTTCCTCGACTCGTGGCAGACCCGGATCACCGTCCGCAGCCGCGACCTCCTCGCGGGCGCGGCTCAACTCGATGCCTACCTGACGATGCTCGAGCCCTAGGAGATCAGGGTGGTGACCGCGTGCAGCACAAGGCTGCGGCGTTGAGGTTCGGGTACCAATCGCGCGATGTCTTCCGCGGGTTGATGCCACATGTTCGCGATCGTCAGCACCAGGGCCAGGATGTGCGCGGCGGGTTGTGTGGTGGTCACCGTCCCGCGGTGCTGTGCCTGTTCGATCGCCTCGACTTTGGCCTGCATCGACTCGGCCGCCGAGGCGCGCTGCGCGGAGTCGCCACGCAGCAGGTGGTACCACATCAGGAACCGCATGACCTCCGGGTGGGCCCGTCCGGCGTCGTAGAGCTGACCCGCGTATTCGGGTAGCCGGTCGGCATCCAGCGGTACGGTCGCCACCGTCGTGTCCACGATCATGTCGAAGACGGCGTCGAACAGTTCGTCTTTGCCCTTGTAGAACGAATACACCAAACCCGCGCTGATTCCCGCGCGCTTGGCCAGCCGATCAATGCGCGCTCCGGCCAGGCCGAACTCGGCGAACTCGGCCAGCGCGGCGTCGAACAGCTGCTGTCGTTTCGCTTCGGGATTCCTGGTGGGCACAGCCCTCACGTTAGTTATTGAACGTTCATTTGACAAAGCGGCGTCCGATCCCGCAGTCTGCTAATGAACATTCATTCAACAAGAGAGACGTGATCCGCATGGCGCATTGGACACCGGCCGACATCCCTGACCAGACCGGCCGCACCGCCCTGGTCACCGGTGCCAACAGCGGGATCGGCCTGGAAACGGCCCGCGTTCTGGCCACTTGCGGAGCGCGGGTGATCCTCGCCGGTCGTAACCAGGCCAAGCTGGACGAGGCGATCAATGTCGTGCGCGCCGCGGCGCCGCAGGCAAAGACCGACACCCTGCTCCTGAATCTGTCCGACCTCGCCTCGGTGCGCGGTGCGGCCGAGCGAATCGCCGCAACCGAGACCATCGACCTGCTGTTCAACAATGCCGGGGTGATGAACCTGCCTACACGCCTGACCACTCGCGACGGGTTCGAGATGACCGTGGGTACCAACCACCTCGGGCACTTCGCCTTCAATGCTCAGGTCTGGCCCGCGCTGTGCCGCTCGGCCGGAGCTCGCGTGGTCACCGTCAGCGCGATCGCCGCACGCTGGCCCATCGGCAAGCTCGACGACCTGATGAGCGAGAACAGCTACCGCGGCATGACCGCATACGCGAAGTCCAAGCGCGCCAACATTATCTACACCCTCGAACTCGCCCGCCGTACCGCCCACACCACCGTCGAAGCCTTCGTCGTGCACCCCGGTGCGGCGATGACCGGCCTCCAGCAACACGGCACCCGACCGCTGACACGCCTGTTCACTCCGCTCGCGGCGCGCTTGCTGATGGGTTCCGCCATCGGAGCCGCCTGGCCCTCGCTCTACGCCGCCACCAGCCCCGATGTCACCAGCGGAGAATTCATCGGTCCGGCCGGACGCGACCAGACCTCCGGCACCCCCGGACCCGCGAAACTTCCGAAAGGCGCCGACGATCCCGAGCTGGGCGCGCGATTGTGGGCCGAGAGCGAACGACTCACCGGAATCACCTTCGCGACCTAGCGGGGTGAGTCGGAACCGTGCCGACGCGACGAACCGAGATGCCGGAGCTGTTCGGCCCCTGGTTCATCCGTGATCTGCGGTGCCCGATACGGCCGTGCCGTCGCGAGGCCGGGACGCCTGCGCAGTTCGAACGCCGTCAACGCGCTCACCACCGTCGAGCGGATCGCCAGGCGGGCGGTGCGCGAGTCGGAACAGGCCAGGCGCGCTATCCGCAGGTTGGTTGTCACCAGGCATATTTCGACGCCCTCGCGGTGGTACGCCGCGGCGTCCTCGGCCAGCGCGGCCAGCGTGCGCAGCGACATGAAATCGAGTGTGGTGGCATCGACGATGAGGGCGCCGCCCGCGGCTCGCGCGGTCTCGGCGGCCTCCCGGACTCGCTGTCGCCACAGTGCCAGCGTGTACGCGTCGGCTTCGCCGCGCACCGACAGCACCACGATGTCGCCGCGCCGCCGAAGCCGGAAGAACAGCTGATCCTCGGGCGATCTGGCGAACCAGGTCGGAGGAGTGGTGGAAATGGAGTAAGAGCCGGCACTGGGAGTCATGATCTTCCCCGAATCGGGATGAATGCCTGCGGCATCGTGGTCAGGCCGACCCTGCATTCTCAAGGCGAACCCGCGTGCTCGTGTAGCTCAGAATACGCGCCCCCGCCGACGAGCCTCCCGCGAACTCGTCACAGAGGTATAACAAGCCGTAATGGCCAGAACGAATGCCAGAACAGCGCATCCGGTCCGAGTGAAATGGAACAGCTCCCAGCGCCGCAGGATGTCGGCGTAGTCGCTGGGCGGCGTGCCCGTTGCCCAGCGTTTGATCTGCTGATTGATCGGCACATTCCCGAACCGGGTCACGAGGAACGACGCGACCGTCAGCGCCGAGGCGCTCGCCGCCACCCGCCGCGCCCAGGACGTCGAGCGGACCGCCAGCAGCAGAGTGCTCAACACGGCCAACCCCATCAGAATCTGCATCACCGGGCCGTTGACCCGCATCAGAGCGGTGTGGAATGTGAACCGAACATCAAGGGGCACTTCGCGAAACGCGTACAGCACATTCACCGCGCCGTACCCGAAGGCCCCGGCCAGCAGACCGGGAAACAACAGGGCCGCCGCCCAGACCGTCTTCGACAACATCGGAACTCCCATCCCTCATCGCAACTTCGTGTTGCGATAGAGTCAGCGTGCCCGACCGTTGTCAATATCGCAACAAGGAGTTGCAATGGGTTCTGTCGCACCGCCCGGCCGCGGGCCGAAGGTTCGTGCCGCCGTGCTCGCCGCGGCGGTAGCCGAGTTGGGCGAACGGGGCTACGCCGCATTCACCGTCGAGGAGGTCGCCCAGCGTGCCGGAGTGCACAAGACCACCGTCTACCGGCGTTGGCCCGACCGCGACGCCTTGATCGCCGATGCCTTGGCCGACAGCGTCGCGGCGGAATTGCCCATCCCCGATACGGGTTCGGTCGAGGCGGACCTGCGGGCGCTGGCCCGCAGCCTGGTCGCGTGGATCAACAGTCCGTCCGGCCGTGCGGTCCTCGCGGTCATGGTGCCCGCCGCGGGCTCACCGGCGCCGCCCGATGTCATGCGGCACGCCTTCCGTGACCGGATCCGCCGGGCACTGCCGATCGTGCCGCGGGCGATCGCGCGCGGCGAGATCCCCGTCGGCACCGATCCGGCCGAACTGATCAAAACCCTTGTGGCGCCGATATATTTCCGCGTCCTGATTCCGCGCGAACGGGTGACCGAGGACACCGCCGACGCGGCCGCCGCGGTGGCGCTGACCGCCGCCCGCGCCGGTCTGTTCAGCTGATCCGGCGAACCTGTGTGGCGGCCACCGCTATCAATGCGACGGCGACGGAAACTGTTGGGGTCCAACCGAACCAGCCGACCGCTGCGGCGCCGAAAGCGGTGCCGGCGCTGCCGCCGACGAAGTAGATCACCATGTAGGCGCTGTTGAATCGGGCGGGTGCGGAGGGATCGATGCCGAGGACCGTGCTCTGATTGGCGACCTGCGCCGCGAACAGACCGGCGTCGAACAAGCCCAGGCACAGCAGCGTCACCACGGTATTCGACAGCGAGACAGCGAGAATCGCCGCGCCGAGCCCGGACAGCGCCAGCCCGAGCAGGATGACCCGGCGGGCACCGACCCGATCGGTCCACGCCCCGGAGATCCGGGTGGCGAGGATGCCCAGCAGGCCCGCGACGGCATACAGGCCGATGCGCTCGGGCGAGTACGAGAACGGCGGGCCGGACAATGCGACCGCGAGCCCGGCCCAAATCGCGCAGAATGCGAAGAACCACAGGGCGCCCCGGCCGGCCGCCAGCCGCAGCAGCGGGTACCGCGCGTACAGGCTGGGGATGCCGCGCAGCGTCGCCAGGTAGCCCGTCGTCGCCGTCCCCTTCGCGGCGGGTAGCACGAGCCGGGCGGCCACGGCGAGGGCCGCGCACGCCGCCGCGAAGACCAGAAGCATTGCGCGCCAGCCGATGACGTCCGCCAGCCAGCCGCCCGCGATCCGTCCCGCGAGAATGCCCGCCGAGATTCCGGCGGTCACGATCCCCAGCACGGTCGACCGCCGCCCGGGCTCCGCGAAACGCCCTGCGACCGAACTCAATTGGGCGCCCACCGAGGAGCAAGCGCCGACCAGTCCGGTCACCAGGGCGAGCGCCCACGGTGATTGCGCCACCGCACTCGCGGCGGAAGCGGTTGCGAGCCCGCCGAATTGGAGCGACAGCACGTGGCGCGGCGGGTACCGGTCGACGAGCGGCACCAGCAGCGCCAGGCCCAGCAGGTAGCCGATCGGACCGCCCGCCAGCGCCGCACCGATCGCCGCCGGTGTGGTGTGCAGTGATCCGGCGACCTGCGCCACCGCCGGTTGCAGCGGATAGACCGCGGCGGTGCCGAACGCCGCCGCCAGCGCCATGAACCACACCACGGGTGTCCGCAATGCCGTGGCGCGAATGTCCGGAGTCGTCTCGAGTTGCATGGCGTCGACAGTAGGAACGCCGCGACGCCGATTCCGGCGGGAAACGGACGATACCGTCGCTACGCCCAGCCGCGCCGCCGTAAGCTGCCGAGTACCAGTTCACCTCGTGCAATGACCCCACAGAAGGTAGGGCATCATGGCGCTTCCGGACTTCGATACCACGGCCGTTCACTCGCTCGCACTGGAGATCGACAGCGTGTTGATCACGCCGATCTCGGAGGTGTCCGGCCTCGGCTTCGGCCAGGACGTGATCGAGCTGAAACAGAACACCCCCGACGGCAAGTACCTGGTGCGGAAGCTGCCCGGCCGTCCCAAGGCGGGCGAGGTCACGCTGACTCGCGCGGTGACCGACGACAAGAGCTTCGAGAAGTGGATCACCGAGAGCCGCTCCGGCGATCCGGCCGCCGCCCGCAAGAACGGCGCCGTCATCATCTACGACCTCACCGGCCGGGTGGTACGCCGCTACGAGCTGACCGGCATGTCGCCGAGGGCATTCGAGGTCGGCACCGTGCGCGCGGGCGACTCCGGCGTACTCACCGAGAAGCTGATCGTCACCTACGAAAATCTCGAGATCGAGTAGCGCGGGCTAGCCGTTGGGCAGAATCACCGCGCGCCCGTTGATCTTTCCGGCGTGCAGCCGTTCGTAGGCGAGCGGCGCCTCCTCCATCGCGAACGTCTCGACGTGCACGTCGATCGCTCCGGCTCGGGCCAGGTCCAGTACTTCGCGCAGTTCGCCGCGGCTGCCCCAGTACGGAGCGGTCACCGAGACCTCGAAGGGCAGTACCCCGAAGCCGACGGGGATGGTGCCGCCGCCGATGCCGACGATCGTCACATCGCCCTCCATCGCGACGCATGCGGCGGCCGTGGCCGTGGTCGGTGCGGCGCCCACGAAATCGAACACGGCCGTCGCACCGCGGCCGCCGGTGAGTTCGCGCACGCGTCCGGCGGCCTTCTCGTCGGAGGTCACCACCTCGTGGGCGCCGACCGTGCGCGCCAGTTCGAGCTTGTCGGCGTTGACGTCCAACGCGATCACGCGGGCGGGACTCACCGCGCGCAGCAACTGAATGGCCACGTGCCCGAGTCCGCCCGCGCCGATGACCACCGCCGTCGACCCCGGCACCAGCTTCGGCAGCGACCGTTTGACGGCGTGGTACGGCGTGAGCCCGGCATCGGTCAGCGGCACCGTCTGTACCGGGTCGAGACCGTCGAGCGGTTCCAAGTGCCTGGCGTCGTCGACGATCAGGTACTCGGCGATGGCGCCCGGCGCGCCCAGGCCGGGCGGGAAGATGCCCAGTTCGGTCGCGCGCAGGCAGTAGTTCTCCCGGCCCGCGGCGCAGGGCGGGCACGCGCCGCAACCCCAGGGTCCGTAGACGGCGACCGCATCGCCGACCGAGAACCCGGTGACCCCCGCACCGAGGGCGGCGATCGTCCCGGCCCCCTCGTGCCCGAGCGTCAGCGGCAACCGGTAGGGGAATTCACTCTCCGGCCAGGACATCACCGCGATGTCGGAATGGCAGACGCCCGCCGCCGACACCCGTAACAGCACCTGGCCCGGTCCGGGCTCGGGATCGGGCACCGTGACCAGTTCCGGTGCCGCGCCGATGGTTCGATACTGCAGAGCCTGCATCGCGATACCCTCCGTTGTCGAGTTCTCGATCGGATCGGTCGATTCGCCCCGCCGGCCGTGTCCGGCCACCTCCGAGCGTAATGGCTACCCTGCGGCATCCACGCCTGCTTTGATCGGAATGTAGCGATTCGCGCAGTGGTGCGTGATTGCCTCCGCCGCCACTAACTAGAACGCGTTGCGAGGTCCGACCCGACCGCGCCGTGGCCGCGGTTCGTCCGGCAACCATGCTTCATACCCAGCGGTTCGATCACTTTCATCGCCGACACTCGATTTGACGACACCGAGGCGCTAGGCTAATTCTGAAACGTGTTCTAGTGTGTGCGGCGAGGCTTTCCAGCGCCGGAAGACAAGAGGAGTCCACCAGGCCATGCGTACCGAGATCTGCGAACGACTGGGTATCGACGTCCCCATCTTCGCTTTCACCCATTGCCGCGACGTCGCCGCCGCGGTCAGCAACGCCGGCGGCATCGGTGTGCTGGGCGCGGTGGGATTCACCGCCGAGGAGCTCGAGGTCGAGCTGGCCTGGCTGGACGACCATGTGCAGGGCGTCTACGGCGTGGACCTGGTCATCCCGTCCAAGTACGAGGGCAAGGGCATCGACGGGCTGAGCCCCGCGGAGCTGGAAGCCAAACTGGCCGAACTGGTTCCGCAGGGCCATCGCGACTTCGCCGAGAAGCTCCTCGCCGACCACGGCGTGCCGAAGCTGCCCGAGGGCGAGCACCACAACCAGCTGCTCGGCTGGACGGCCACCACCGCCGGTCCGCAGGTCGAGGTCATCCTGAAGCACCCGAAGGCCAAGCTGGTCGCCAACGCGCTCGGCACCCCGCCCGACGACATCGTCAAGCAGGTGCAGGACTCCGGCCGGTTGATCGGCGCGCTGTGCGGGTCGGTCAAGCACGCCCTCAACCACAAGCGCGCGGGCCTGGATTTCGTCGTCTGCCAGGGCACCGAGGGCGGCGGGCACTGCGGCGAGGTGTCCTCGCTGGTGCTGTGGCCGCAGGTGATCGACGCCGTCGGCGACCTGCCGGTGCTCGCGGCCGGTGGCATCGGCAGCGGCCGCCAGGTCGCGGCCGCGATGGCGATGGGCGCGGCGGGAGCCTGGACCGGGTCGATCTGGCTGACGGTCGAGGAGGCCAATGTGCCGCCCGCGCAGATGCAGAGCTACATCGACGCGACCAGCCACGACACCATCCGGTCGCGGGCGTGGACCGGCAAGCCGGCCCGCATGCTGCGCAACGACTGGACCGATGCGTGGGAGTCGGCCGACAACCCGGACCCGCTGCCGATGCCGCTGCAGATGATGGTCGCCCTCGACGGCGTCAAGCGGGGCCACCGGTACCCGGAGGCGGCCAAGGACGTCAACTTCAATCCGGTCGGGCAGATCGTCGGCATGATGACGAAGGTCGAGCGCACCTCCGATGTCATGCAGCGGCTCATCGAGGAGTACCTGGAGTCCTGCGAGCGGCTGAACAAGCTCAACAACATCTGACCCGCTGTCGGTGCCGGGCGCGAGACCGCGCCCGGCACAAGGCGTCTCAGGCGGGCGGCGTCCCGTTCACGACGACACGTTGTCCGTCCCAATGAAATCCGACCTGGGTGTGGGTGGCGTCCGGGCACGCGTTGCAGCTCCCGGGCGTCTTGTAGTCGAGCACGACCGTGTCGTCGGTGGTCGCCGCGGCGAGGGTGGTGAAGCCGTGCGCCTCGGGCGTCGCCGTGCCCACGTATTCACCGCGATGGAACAGCAGCGCCTGCTCGGGGGAGCTGCCGGTCGCGCCTTCGATGGTGACGATCGCGGCGGACAGCGTGGCGCACGGATCGAAATTGCCTTGGAAGGTCGCGGGATCCGTCGCCCACCCCGCCTGTGTCCGCGGCTCGCGCGGCAACTCGGCGACGGCGGCCCGGACCACCGGCGACGCGAGGTCGACACCGCACGCGGGCGCCGAATTCGGACTTCGCTCGGCCGTCGTGATTTTCGAGTCGGTCGCGGGCCCGCAACCGGTGAGCGCACAGACCGCGGCGGCGGTCGTCGTGGCGACGACGATGGTTCGCAACACTGCTCACGCACCTCCGGGGATCGGTACCGCTATCGAATCATGTTCCGGGCAGTGGGAATCGGGCGGGTATGTGACTCCGATTACTGAATCCGGTGTCAGGCTTGCTGTTTGCTCGAACCGTTGACACTGTGTCTCATCGAGATGAGAAGCGCATACGGTGAGCCGTCCGGACGCGGCCGAAAAGTCATCCTGCCCTTGGTCATTGTGTACGTGGTGCTGGCTGCGGCCTTCGGCGCCCGAGCCTTTGCTGCGTGGTCGCGCGGCGATCACGCATCCTGTGAATGCTGCGCGAATCAGGGAGATAGCGCATGATTTCCCCAGGAGTGCAGACGTTCTCGGGACGGTGTGTGGTGAGCGGAAACAGTGACAAGGTCGTCATGAAGCACCAGGGGGAGTCGTGGTGAAGCGAGGCTCCCGGCGGGGCGGCGCGCTGCGCCGCACCATCACCTTGGTCGCACCGGTGCTCGTGGCCGTCGTGCTGGCCGGCGGCTACGTCCTCATCGACGAGCTGGGCAACAAGAACACCGACAGCAAACCCGCGCCCGCCGGCTCGACCGCGGTGGCGGGCAAGGATGTTCCGGAGTCGCTGACGAAACTCGTTGTCGCGCCGGAGGCCCCGATGAGCGGCTACAGCCGCGAGAAGTTCCCGCATTGGGACTCCAACACGCCCGAACACGGTTTCGGCCCCGACTACACGCAATACGCGAAATGCGAAACCCGCGACGTGATGCTGCTGCGCGACGCCACGCCGCCGGTGACCCTCGACGCCAAGACGTGCAAATTCACCGTCGGCAAGGGCGGCGGCTGGCACGATCGGTACGGAATTCTCGATCGGAAGACGGGCAAGCTCAAGGATTACAAGGTCACCACCGACCCGTCCGGTATGGACGCCGACCACATCGTCGCATTGGCCGAGGCCTGGCGCTCGGGCGCCGCGGACAAGGACGAGGCCACCCGCCGCAATATCGCCAACGACGCGGAGAATCTGGTAGCCGCCGACCCGTCGGCGAATCGCTCGAAAGGCGACCAGGATCCCTCCGATTACCTGCCGCCCGGAACTTACCGGTGCGCCTATATCGACCACTACATCAAGGTCAAGATAAAATACGCGCTGACTGTCGATCCCGACGAGCAGTCCGCACTGCGTACCGCGGTGGACGACTGCGTGCAGCGAGGAGAATTCAGATAAGCGACATCATCGAGATTTCCGCCAAGGCCGCCGTCATGACCGACGAGGAGGGGACGGTGTCCGGTGATCTCGATGTCCGCGTCGATGATTCGGGCCGCGGGCAGGTGCGATACCGCGACACCGACACCTGGTACACCATCGGCAATCTGGAGGCCGAGCCGCCGCGCACCTGGTCCTCGGTCGCCGATCTCGCCGCCGCGATCGAGGCGAGTCGCGGCGAGCGGGACGCGGCGGGCAATGTGATCCCCTTCGAGGCGTAGTTCCCGCGCGGCTAGGCGAGCTGTTCGGCGCGCTGCTTCACCGCGACGGTCATGCCGCCGAACCCGCGGCGCAGCGGCCCGCCGAGAATCGCGGTGACCACCGGCCGCAGCCAGCCACCGAGTTCGAAGTGCGAGGTGTAGCGGCAGCGGCCGTCGTCCAGCGGGGTGAGGGTGTGTGAGCGCAGACTGCGCAGCGCGCCCAGCGGCACCGGCTTCATCGTGTAACTGAATCCGGCGCCCGGGGTGTTCGACCGGATCCATTCGCGCTGCGCCATGGGCCGCGGGCCCATCAGCCGCACCCGCATGTCGATCGGCGCACCCGGTTCGAGGGTGGAGCGGCAGTCGGCGACGAACGGATTCCAGTCGCCGTACGCGGGGAAGTCGGTGAGCACTGTCCACACCACCTCGGCGGGCGCGTCGATGTCCACACTGTCGTCGATCGTGAAGGTCATGCGACGACAATACTGAAACCGGTTCTAGTTCGCGTCGATGTGATCCGACAGTCAAACAAGACGAACGTTCATTCTTGACAAGTCGCGAACGCCGGGTGAACACTGAGATGCATTAAGTGGAGTACACATCTCCTCTTAGGAGGTCGTCGTGCCGACTCTCGACACGTTCTCGGTCAAGACCGCAATCGCGGTGTCGCACAGACACATTGCCGCGCACGGTCCGCCGCGCCGATCCGGACGAAACAATGCCGTTTCTCTCCTGAAAGCAGTGTGCGATGACCACCACCACGACTCAGCAACCCACCGTCGTCTCGCTTCGTGATCCCCGCGCCCAGGACCCGGCGCTCACCGGCGCCAAGGCGGCGGCGCTGGCCCGCGCGGCCGGTCACGGGCTGCCCGTCCTCGACGGATTCGTCCTCACCACCGCCTGGACCGAGCAGGGCCGGTTACCGGAGATCGAATGGCGCCGGTTGTCCACCGGGGGCAGACGCCCGCTGGTGGTGCGATCCTCGTCCATGGCCGAGGACGGCGCCGAGCAGTCGATGGCCGGGCTGTTCACCTCGATCCTCGACGTGCGGGACTGGACCGGTTTCACCGACGCGGTCGGCCGCGTGCGGGCGTCCGGAACCGCGGTCGCCGCGCATTCGCCGACCGCGACGGGTGCGGCCATGGCGGTGCTCGTGCAGCCATTCCTCGCCGCCGCGTGGGGCGGGGTGCTGTTCACCGCCGACCCGATGAGCGGGCGCCGCGACCGCATGGTGCTGACCGCGGTCCGCGGCGGCCCTAGCGAGGTGGTCGACGGCAGCGCCGCCGGGTGGACCGCCTCGCTCACCCGCCGCGGACGCATCCGGACGGTACTCACCGCCGACGGGCCGGAGTTGCCGGCCCGCGTGCGGCGCAAGGTGATTCGGCTCGCGAGCCGGGCCACCGCGGTCTTCGGCGGGCCGCTGGACATCGAATGGGCGGTCGATGAAGCCGGTCACGCGGTGTTGCTGCAGGCCCGCCCCATCACGGCGCTGCGGCGGCCCGGTTCCGGCCCGATCTTCGGTCCCGGCCCGCTGGCCGAGACGTTCCCGGAGCCGTTGCGTCCGCTGGAACAGGATCTGTGGCTGTCTCCACTGGCCGAGGGATTGCGGGTGGCACTGGAACTCACCGGCGCCGCGCCCGCGCGCCGCCTGCGCTCCTCGCCCGTGGCGACGGCGGCCGGTGGCATCGCGGTCGCCGATCTCGAACTGCTGGGCGTGATTCCGCCGCGGAACGCGCTGCTGCGATGGCTGGATCCCCGGCCCGGCGCCCGCCGTCTGGGGGCGGCGGCGCGGGTGGGCAGACTGGCCGCCGCGCTTCCGGAACTCGCGCGCCACACCTGTGCCCGCGTGGACAGCGACCTGGCGGAGGTGCCGCCGCTGCGGCACCTCGGCACCAGCGGCCTGCTGGATGTCCTGCACCACACCGCGACCGCGCTGACGGCCGTGCACGGATACGAGGCGCTCGCGGGCATGCTCCTGCGCGACGACCGTCCCGCCCCCACCGCGGCGGCCATAGCGCTGGCCGCGCTGGCCGAGGCCCGCGCCGCCGGACTCGCCGACGACCGGATCGCGGAGGAGTATCCGGTGGTGCTGGCCCTGACCCCGCCGCGCATCGGTCCACCCGCGGCGCTGCCCGGGGCCGTGCTCGAATCAACCGCTCCGGAGGGCGAATTCGCCGAACTGGCCGTGGCGCGCGAGGCACTGCGGTTGCGGGCGCGCTGGATTCAGGAACTCGCCGCCCGCGCCGCCCTCGAAATCGGCGAACGGCTGACGTCCGCGGGTCTGCTGCCCGAACCGGAGGCGGTCGCGCTGCTGCGCCTCGCCGAACTCCGCCGGGCCGCCACCCACCGCGCCCTGCCCGCCGACTTCACCGACCGCACAGCGCCCGAACCCCTCGCCGTGCCGACCGAATTCCGTTTCGCCGACGGTGTTCCGGTGGCGGTGGCCCGCGCCGCGCGGTCCGCCGACCACGGTGTCGGAGCGTGCGGCGGCAGCGGGCGCGGCGTAGTGCACATCGGGCACCGGCCGCCGCCCGGATCGGTGCTCGTCGTCCGGCATCTCGACCCCCGACTGGCGGCCGAGGTGCCGCGGCTGGCCGGGCTGATCGCCGAAACCGGCAGCCCGCTCAGCCATCTGGCGATCCTCGCCCGCGAGCACGGCGTACCCGTGGTGGTCGGCTATCCCGACGCCACCCGGCGGCTGCCCGACGGAGCCGAGGTCGAACTCGACGGCCGCACCGGCGCGGTGCGGATCGTGCCCGAATCGATGGAGGTGCGGTGATGGTGCGCAAGCTGGGCGTGCTGCTCGCGGTGGGAACGGTGCTGGCCACGGGCGCTTACGTATTCGTCTATCTGTATCGGTGGGAATGGAATCGGGCCATCATGTCGGCGACGCTGTTCCTCGCCGCCGAGATCGCGCTGGTGGCCATGCTGCTCACCAATCGGCTGCGCGCACTGCAATCGCGCCCCGTGCGCGTCGCGGCACCGGACCGGCAGACCGCGCGCATCGTGCGCGAGGCGACGCCGCCGTCGCGGGTGAGCTTCGCCTGGCTGGCCCGGCCGGACCGGCTGAACGTCTTCGTGCCGGTGCTGCTCGCCGGTGGCGTACTGCTCACCGGGGTCGCCTGGGTGGTCGAGCGGGTCGCGCGGATGACCGCGAGACCGGTTGCCACGCAGCGGATCGTCGCCCGGCTGGATCGGCTGGCATTGCCGCCGGACGGATTTCTCGCTCCCGTCGACGACAGCACGCGGCTGCTGCGCGGGCCACTGGTGAGGTAGCCGTGCGGATCCGGACTGTGCTGCTGGTGGCCGTCCTCGCGGCGGCGGGCGTAATGGCAGTGACCGCGTTGGCGCAGCAGATGCAATTTCACACCGACAGCGGCGGCGACGGCAGCCGTTCGGTGATCACGTTCGACGCGCGCGCGAGATTCCGCGCACCGGCGGAGGATCCGGCCGTGACGGTGTGGAAACAGTGCCGCAGCATCGTGAGTCACGTGCGGGTGGTGGACGGCCCGGTCGAACACGAGGGCAGCTGGACCGTCACGCTGGAACCGGCGCTCGGTACGCATACCGAGCGCCGATTCGTCGGCTGCCTGCGCGATCTCGGCGTGGACGGCGTCACGGGTCGTCTGGTGGACCTTCGGCGCACCGGATGAGGTGAACAACTCTCGATCCGGATACTCGGGACAGACCTGGGGACAAACCGTTTCAGGCGGGTCCGAACGCGAGCGTGACATTGTGCCCGCCGAAGCCGAAGGAGTTGCTGAGCGCGTGTGAGATTCGCTGGGAACGCGCCCGCGCGTGCACGATGTCCAGTTCCACGCCCTCGTCGGCGGTCTCGAAATTGAGTGTGGGCGGCACGATCCGGTCGCGCAGCGTGCACACGGTGAGCAGCGCCTCCAGCGCACCCACCGCACCGATGGAATGCCCCAGCGCGGACTTCGGCGCGTACACCGAGGCCTGCCGGGCAACGGCGGCAATGGCATTGGCCTCCGACGCGTCGCCGACCGGTGTCGCGGTGGCGTGGGCGTTCACGTGGTCTATGTCGGCGGCGGTGAGACCCGCGGCGGCGATGGCCTTGCGCATGGCCCGCGCCGCGCCCGCGCCATCGGGCTCGGTGCCGGTGATGTGGTATCCGTCGGAACTGATTCCGGCCCCCAGCACCCGGCCCTCGATCCGGGCGCGGCGGGCGCGAGCGAACTCCTCGGATTCGAGCACCAGCAGCGCCCCGGCCTCGCCGAAGACGAAGCCGTCCCGGTCGCGATCGAAAGGCCGTGAGGCGCGGGCGGGTTCGTCGTTGCGGGTGCTCATGGCGCGCATCATGGCGAAACTGGCGATGGGCACCGCCTCGATGTAGCCCTCGACGCCACCCGCGATCACGACGTCCGCCTCGCCGGTCGCGATCAGTCGCCAGGCGTGTGCGATCGCCTCCGCGCCCGACGAACACGCCGAGGTCGGGGCGTATACGCCCGCCTTGGCGCCGAATTCGAGTCCGACCCGGGCCGCGGCGCCGTTGGGCATCACCATCGGCACCGTCAGCGGGGGCACCTTGCGGTAGCCGCCGGCGCGCATGGCGTCGACCGCGGTGATGAAGGCGTCGCCGCCGCCGAGCCCGGTGCCCACGGCCACGCCGAGCCGCTCACCGTCGACGTCGGGCTTGCCCGCGTCCTCCCAGACCTGGCGGGCGAGTACAAGCGCCAGTTGCTGCACGTAGGAGTGGCGGCGCTGTTCGAGGCGGCTCAGGTGCTCCTGCGGCCGTTGTTTGAGCTTGCCGCCGATGCGGACCGGCAGGTCGTACTCGGTGACGAAGTCGTCGTCGAGCGGGCCGATGCCACTGGCGCCGGCGAGCAGCTCCGTCCACGTCGTCTCCAGGTCGGGGGCCAGGCACGTGGTGGCGGCCATGCCGGTGACGACCACGTTCCGGGTCGTTTGTGTAGCAGTCGGTACATCCATGGGTGTCATGGATACCTGTAGCGACCGCTACAGTCAACTCGTGCCCAGACCTCTCGACCAGGCGCGCCGCGCCGAACTGCTGTCCGGCGTGATCGCCTATATCGGCGATCACGGCCTGACCGAACTGTCGCTACGCCCGCTCGCCGACTACCTCGGCACCAGTTCGCGCATGCTGATCCACTATTTCGGCACCAAGGAGCAGATGCTGGTGGCGGCCTTGGAAACCCAGCGCCCCGATATCCCGGCGATGTTCGCCGACGTCTCGGATCTCGCGGCCCTGCGGCGGCGGCTCATCGAGTCGTTCCGCGTGAACACCACCGGCGACTGGCTGCACAGCACCCGGGTGCTGCTACAGGTCCTCGGCGTGGCGGCGGTGCCGGGCAGCCCGTTCCGCGCCTACGCCGAGGACACCGTGCACGTACTGGTCGACGCCCTGACCGAGGTCCTGCGCCGCACCGCGCCGGAGCTCACCGACCCGGAATCGACTGCCACCGTGCTGGTTTCCGGTATCCGCGGTCTGCTCCAGGACCGGCTCGTCACCGGTGACAACACTCGGGTGTCGAAGGCGGCGCGGTTGCTCATCACGCGGACGCTGGAGGCGCCCCGGACGACGGACGGATAGCGCCCGTCAGGTGGCGAGGCCGGAGTCGCGGAGGACCTCGGCGAGAGGTTCGAGGACGGCCGGGGTGTGCGGCGGGGGAAGATAGATGATGGCGAGATCGAGGCCTTCGGCATCCAAGGCGGCCGCCCAATCGACGATCTCGGCGTAGCCGAGTCCGGGATCGAGGCGCTTCTGCGCCGAGAGCAGGATTTCCTTCGGGTCGCGGCCGATGTCGGCGCAGTGGGCGGCGAGAACGTCGCGCTTGCGGGCGAATTCCTCGACGGTCCCGGTGACGAAGTTCCAGTGCTGGGCGTAGCGGGCGGTGATGCGGAGGGTGCGCTTCTCGCCATTGCCGCCGATGCAGATCGGGGGATGGGGACGCTGCGGGCCCTTGGGCTCGTTGCGGGCGGCGCTCAGTTGATAGAACTTGCCGTCGAAATCCGTTGTCTCCTGGCTCAATAGGCCGATGAGCACCTGGCAGGCCTCTTCGAACCGGTCGAGGCGTTCGGTGATGGTGCCCAGCGGAATGCCGTAGGCGCCGGACTCCTCTTCGTTCCACCCGGCGCCGATGCCGAGTTCGAGGCGGCCACCGGAGATGATGTCGAGGGTGGCGGCCATATTCGCGAGCACCGCGGGATGCCGGTAGTGCACACCGGTCACCATCGTGCCGAGCCGCAAGCGCTGGGTAGCCTGCGCCAGCGCGGTGAGGGTGGTCCAGCCCTCCATGCACGGGCCGGTGGAATCGGAGAAGATCGGGTAGAAGTGGTCGAAGGTCCACCCCGACTCGTAGACATTGATGTCGTCGGCGGCCCGCCAGACCGCCAGCATGTCGGCCCACCTGGTGTCCTGCGGCGAGGTCTTGAACGCGAATCGCATAGTCACAGGCTAGGAGTTGGAGCACACTCCAGGTCAAGTGCCTTCGCCTGTGGACAAGACCCTGCGAGGAGGAGCGGTCACGCGCCACCGCGGCCGGGCGCGATAGGTGGCCGCGCGCAGCACCCATTCCACCGGGCCGTAGGCGTGCCCGCGCAACCACCATGCGCTGAACCACAATTGGGCCGCGAAGGTGACCACGGCGATGCCGATCACCGCGGGCGGTGCCACGTCGTCGGCGAGCGCTGCCCCGTAGCCGGTGTAGACGCACATGAACACGACCGACTGGCCGATGTAGTTGGTCGCGGCCATCCGCCCGGCCGGCGCCAGCCCGGCGACCGCGGGGGCCCACCGCGAGCGGGCGAGCCGCAGCACCAGCGCCATGTAGGCGAAGGTCATCAGCGGATTCACCAGTTCCTGCACGCCGAACCAGCAGGCGGGCGCACGCAGCAGCCCGGCGCCGTCGGCCCAGGTGACGGCCGAAATGGGCAGTCCCGCACCCAATCCCGCCCACAGCACGCGCGGGGTCCAGCGGCGGATCAGCTCGTCGTCCTCGAAGATCCGGCGCTTGCCCGCCGCCATGCCGAACAGAAACATCGCCAGGCTCGGTATGCCCTGGCCGATCCAGGTGAACAGCAGGAACAGCGGTCCGAAGAACAGCTGTGTCCGCAGCGTTTCGGTGAAGCCTCCGGTGAATCCCTCGGAGAGGCGCTGCAAGTCGAAGACCTGGGCCAGATCGGCGATCTGTCCGCCGCCGGTGTCGGATCCCGGGAGCAGCAGCGCCGGAAGTGTGAACAACCCGTAGAGAACCGCGCCGGTGATGACGGCGGTGCGCGGGCGGAGATTGCGCAGCAGGATGAGGATCAGGCACAGGACCGCGTACAGCGCGAGGATGTCGCCGATCCACAGCAGCAGCACGTGCGCGAGTCCGATCGCGAACAGCGCGGCGCAGCGCCGGAGCAGCCGGGCCCGCAGCGACGCCCCTACCCGCTCGGCGGCCGCGATCTGCAGCGTGAACGAGTAACCGAACAGGAACGCGAACAGCAGGTAGAACCGCCCGAGGAACAGCCCGTCCACCAGCCCCGTGGCGAAGGTATCCAGGCGCCCGTCGAAGCGGGGGCTCGGATCATCGGGCGGCCCAACGAGATTCAGCAGCGATGTCACCACCACGACATTGGTGACGAGGATGCCGAACAAGGCGAACCCGCGCAGGATGTCGACCTCGGCGATCCGCCGAACCCCCGCGGTGCGCGTCGACTCGATCGGACCGGACATGCGCTCACGCTATGCCGTGCGCCAGCCGCTGCGCGTCGCCCACCGTGGCGATTACCCCGCCCGACAGGTACTCCGGCGGACGGACCCGGACAGCACGGGGACGAGACCTCCGCAGTATTGACCTCACGAACATCGAGCACTTCGGAGTCCGGCTCCCGGTGCTGCTCGGATCGCGCTGCCACCCGTCGCCGATCACCGCGAGCGGAAACCTGGTGCGGGCGGTGGGACGCTGGTTCGATACGGTTTCGAGGGGTCTGTCGGTCCGCCCGGCGGCTGGTTGCCGGGGTGAGATGTGAGGGTTGCGCGGATGGGTGACAGTTCGATCGCGTGGGTCGACGGTGCGGTGGTGACCCTCGATCAGCGGGCGCTGCCGCACGCGGTGCGGGAGCTGCGGCTCACGACGGTCGACCAGGTCATCGACGCGATCGCGACGCTGGCCGTGCGCGGGGCGCCGGCGATCGGCGTGACGGGGGCGTTCGGGGTGGCGCTGGCCGCGCTGGCGCATCCCGGTGACACCGCGAAGGTGGAGTCCGAAGCCGCGCGCATCGCCGCCGCGCGTCCCACGGCGGTGAATCTGGCCTGGGGTGTGCGGCGGGTGCTGGCGAAGCTGCCCCTCGGGCCGCAGGCCGTCCTCGACGAGGCTACGGCGATGCTCGCGGAGGACGGTCGCGTCAATCGTGCCGCCGCGACCCACGCCGCGGATCTCGTGCAGCGGCTCTGCCCGGACCGGCCGCTGCGGCTGCTCACCCACTGCAACACGGGCCGCCTCGCCACCACCGCCTTCGGCACGGCATTGGGCGCGATCCGGGTGCTGTCGGAGCGCGGCGCGGTGGAGAACGTGCTCGTCGACGAGACCCGGCCGCTGCTGCAAGGCGCGCGCCTCACCGCGTGGGAACTGGCCGAGGCCGGGATCCCGCATCGGCTGACCATCGATGCGGCCGCGGCGTGGGCGATGGCGACCGGGCAGGTGGACTGCGTGCTGGTCGGGGCGGATCGGATCACCGCGGACGGCTCGGTGGCCAACAAGATCGGCACCTACGGCCTGGCCCTCGCCGCACATCGCCACGGGATCCCGTTCATCGTGGTCGCACCCGAATCCACCCGCGATCTCCGGACCGCCACCGGAGGCGGGATCGTCGTGGAGGAGCGCGCCGCGGCAGAGATCACCCACGTCGGCGGGGTCGCCACCGCGCCCGAAGGCACCGCGGTCTTCAATCCGGCGTTCGACGTGACGCCACCCGACCTGGTCACCGCGGTGGTGACCGAGAACGGGATCGTGGCGGGCGACGACGCGTCCGCGGCCGCCGACAGCATCGCCGCCCTCGCGCACTCCCTGTACGCACGCGGCTGGATGCCGGGCACGGCGGGCAACATCTCCGCGCGAGTGGGGGATTCGGCGCTGATCACGGGAAGCGGTCTGTCCAAGGGCGAGCTGACGGCCGCGGACATGGTGACGGTGAATATCGCCGACTCCCAACCGGTTTCGGGCACGCGGCGACCCTCCGCGGAGACTGCCATCCACACCGCCGTCTATCGCGCGACCGACGCCCGAGCCGTCGTGCACGTCCACCCGCCGCATGCCACCGCACAGTCGGTCGGCGCGCCGGAGTCGCTGCGGTTCACCGGGTACGAACTCCTCAAGGGACTGGGCCGGGCGGATACGATCAATATCCCGGTGTTCGCGAATCATGCCGACGTCCCGCGCATCGGCGCGGACATCGAGCGCCATCTCGCCGAGCATCCGGACGCGCCGCCGGTGCTGGTCATCGCCGGCCACGGCATCACCGCCTGGGGCGAGACCCTGGCGCAGGCCCGCGACCGCGCGGAATGCCTGGCGGCGATGTGCGAGTTGGCGGCGCTGACCGGCCGCCGCGAAATCTGATCACCCACACCGAGTTCCGAGGAGAAACCGCAATGACCATCCTGCAGATCATGGCCGACGGCGATGCCGCGCAGGTGCGGCTGCGGACCGGCGATCCCGAGGTCATCGGCGCCGAATTGGCAAAGCGCGGTATCGTTTTCGACCGCTGGCCCACCCTGCCCGGACTGGACGCCACGACGACCGGCGATCGAATTCTCGCCCACTACGACGACCGCATCGGCGAACTCAACGCCGACGGCCGCTACCGGCACATCGACCTGGCCCGCCTGCAACCCGACGACAGCGACCCGCAGTGGCCCGCCAAGGCCGCCGCGGCGCGCGGGAAGTTCCTGTCCGAGCACCGCCACGCCGAGGACGAGGTCCGCTTCTTCGCCGCCGGGCGCGGCTGCTTCTACCTGCACCTGGAGCCCGAAGTGATGGCGGTGGTGTGCGAGGGCGGCGACCTGGTGTCGGTCCCCGCCGGTACCCGGCACTGGTTCGACATGGGCACTCGTCCCGATTTCGTGGCCGTCCGGTTCTTCGAGGAGGAGGACGGCTGGGTCGGCGACTTCACCGGCGACGAGATCGGCGCGCGGTTCCCCACTCTCGACGAACTCGTCACGGCCTGAACGCCTCCGGCGGAAGAGAGCACATGATCACGGCGATCGTCGTCGACATCGAGGGCACCACCAGCCCGACGTCCGCGGTGCGCGAGGACCTGTACGGCTATACCCGGCAACGGCTTCCGCGGTGGCTGACCGACAACAGCGGCGGCGCCGCGGACGCGGTACTGACGGCGACCCGGGCGCTGGCCGGGCGGCCCGACGCGGGCCCGGCCGAGGCCGCCGAGATCCTACGCGGCTGGCTGGATTCGGATGTGAAGGCCGAACCGCTCAAGGTCGCACAGGGGTTGATCTGCGCGGAGGGCTTCCGCGACGGCGCTCTGCACGGCGAATTCTTCCCGGACGCGCCACCGGCGCTGCGGGCCTGGCACGCCGCCGGAATCACGCTGTACGTGTACTCGTCGGGTTCGGTGCGCAATCAACGGGATTGGTTCGCGTTCGCTCGCGACGGCGAGCTGGCGACGCTGATCAGCGGTTGGTTCGATCTGGCCAATGCCGGAAACAAGCGGGAGGCGGGCTCCTACGAGAAGATTGCCGGCGCGATCGGCGTACCGGCGGAACGCATTCTGTTCTTGTCCGATCACCCGGACGAACTCGATGCCGCCGTCACCGCGGGCTGGCAGGCGCTCGGCGTCAGCCGTCCCGGCGAACCGAACGCCCCACGGCCCCCGCACCGTTGGGTCGGATCGTTCGCGGAGATCGAGCCGGACTGACCCCGGAACGGCACGCGATGCCGAATTACACCGTGTGCCATTCCGTTTCACACGGCCGAGGCGGTCGCGCGGGTGATCAGGTGCTCCACCAAGGTCATCAGCACGGTGCGGCAGGAGGCCCGGTCGCGGGCATCGCACAGCACCACCGGCACGGTCGGGTCGAGATCCAGGGCATCACGCACCTCGTCCGTGGTGTAGACCGGCGCGTCCTCGAAGCAGTTCACCGCCACCGTGAACAGCAGTCCACGACGCTCGAAGTAATCAATACCGGCGAAAGAGCTTTCCAATCGCCGGGTATCTGCGATGACGATCGCGCCGAGGGCGCCGCGGGCGAGTTCGTCCCACAGGAACCAGAACCGGTCCTGGCCGGGCGTGCCGAACAGGTACAGCACCAGGTTCTGGTCGATGGTGATGCGGCCGAAGTCCAGTGCCACCGTGGTGGTTTTCTTGCTCTCCACGCCCGACATGTCGTCGATGCCGGAGGAGAGTTCGGTGATGAGTTCCTCGGTGCGTAGCGGGGGGATCTCGCTGATCGAGGACACCATCGTGGTCTTGCCGACGCCGAAGCCGCCGGCGACGAGGATTTTGACCGATGCGGCGAGCGGCGCCGCGGACATCGTTTCAGGCACGGTGTGTTTCTACAGCTTTCGGATTCCGTCGAGTACTGCTCGCAAGACATTGAGGTCGCCGGGGCCCGCGTCGGTGCGGGCGGGCACCCGGAAGTTCAGATGCCCCTCGCTGATCAAATCACCAACCAAGATCTTGGTGACAGCCAGGGGCAGTCTCAGGGTTGCCGATACCTCGGCGACCGACTGCGGAATCCGGCAGCGCCGAACGATTTCCGCATATTCCGGCTCCGGCCGCCGCAGCGGCGGGGCCGGGTCGACCGTGACCACCAGGGTGAGCATATCCAGATCGTGTCCGGCTCCCATGGTGCGGCCCCGCGTCACGGCGTACGGGCGGACCAGCGGGCCCGCCTCGTCGTCGAACCACGGTTGCCCGAAGCGCGTCATGACTATCTATGCTCCACCTGTTCCAGGCCGTTGCGGGGATGGGTGGACAGGTAGCTGCCGACCCGTTGCACGGTCAGGTTCATCTCGTAGGCGACCATACCCAGATTCGCGCTCTCGCTGGCCTGCAATGCGAGACACGCGTTGTCGCCGGCGGCGGTGACGAACAGCACCGCGCGGTCGAGTTCGATGACGGCCTGCCGGACGCCGCCGCCGTCGAAGCGGCTGCCGGCGCTACGGGCCAGCCCGTACAAGGTCGCCGACATGGCGCCGAAGTGCTCGGCGTCCTCGCGGTTCATGGTGTTGGATCGGCCGAGCAGCAGCCCATCGGTGGAATGCACCACCGCGTAACGCACGCCGGCGAGGCGCTCGACGAGATCGTCGAGCAACCAGTTCAGATCACCTGTGTTGGAAGAGGTCACCTTCGCCTTCCTGTTCCTCCGGGGCGGCGGGCGGTGAGGCCTGCCGCCCTTGTCTGGTGCCATTCTCTATGGCAGACATGACATCTCGGGCCTGCTCCGCCGAACGGGCGCGCTGCGGGCCGCTTTCGGCGCCCGACTGCTCCGCCAGTTCGGGCGCCAGGCTGGCCTGGCGGCGCCGGCGGGGGAGCGGCGGCCGCGCGTCGCTGCCGGTGTAGCGCGAGGGCGCGGGGCGGGCCTCCTCGGTGCGGGGACGCGGGGGCGGCAGGGTGGCGACGGCGGTGGGGACGGGCTCGGGCGAGGCGACGGGTAGTTCGCCCGTTTCGGTGCGTTCGGGCCGCCGCACGGCCGCGCGTTCGGGCAGATGGTCGGCCAGCGGGGCGTCGGGGGTGATGATCGCGGTCGGGATGAGCACGATGGCCCGGGTGCCGCCGTAGTCGGATTCGG
Organism: Nocardia sp. N2S4-5; assembly: GCF_044628355.1. Classification (NCBI taxonomy): domain Bacteria; kingdom Bacillati; phylum Actinomycetota; class Actinomycetes; order Mycobacteriales; family Nocardiaceae; genus Nocardia; species Nocardia sp. N2S4-5. The sequence continues at coordinate 1,165,099 of NZ_JBIUPM010000001.1, forward strand.
CCAGCCGCACCGAGACGCCGTGCCGCAGGCCCAGCTGGGCGACCACGAACAGCCCGAGCCGGGAGTCCGCCGACAGTGTCGCCACACCGAAATCCGGTGGGTGGCGCAGCATCTCGTTGGTGCGCTCCAGGTCCTCGGCCGACATGCCCACGCCCTGGTCGCTGATCTCCACGATGACGCCCTTGCCGACCAGGTTCCCGGTGATATCGACGCGGGACTGCGGCGGCGAGAAGGAGGTGGCGTTGTCGACCAGTTCGGCCGTGAGGTGGATGAGGTCGGCGACCACGCCGCCGATGACGAACACCTGCGGCAGCCGCTGAATGCGCACCCGGGTGTAGTCGAGGGTCTCGCCGACCGCGCTGCGCACCAGCTCCACCAGCGGCACCGGCCGCCGCCACTGCCGCCCCGGCTCCCCGCCGCCGAGGATGACGAGGTTCTCGGCATTGCGGCGTTCCCGGGTGGCCAGGTGGTCCAGGCGGAACAGGGTGTCCAGCAGGGCCGGATCCTCCTGCCGCTGCTCGGCCTCGTCGAGGATCTCCAGCTGCCGGTGCACCACGATCTGGCTGCGGTGAGCGATGTTGAGGAACACCGCGCGCACGCCCTCGCGGGTGCGGGCCTCGGTGACCGCGGCCGCGACCGCCGCGGTGTGGGCGCGGTTGAACGCCTGTGCGACCGAGCCGATCTCGTCGTGGCCGAAATCCAAACGCGCGGCCTCGGTCTCGGGATCGACCTGCTCGCCTTCGGAGAGCTTGCGCATGGTCTCCGGCAGGCTCTTCTCGGCGAGGGTGAGTGTTTCGGTCCGCAGCCGCTTGAGCCGTCCGATGAGCCGGTTGGCCAGCCACAGCGATCCGAGGAAGGCCAGCACCGCGATCGCCAGGACCGCCGCGCCGGCGAGCAGCGAGTTGCGGCTGGTGTCGGCGGCGTCCTGGACCGCGAGCCGATTGCCGTGGTCGTTCTGAACCTTCCACAGCTCGAGCATCTGGTGGTTGGTCTGCTCGGCGGCCGTCCGCCAGGTCGGCAGCGGTGTCGGGGGTGCGGGGGCGCTGCCCGATCTGCTCGTCGGCTGCAGGCGGAGGACGAATTCCTCCATCGCCGCGAGCTGTTGCCAGCTGGCCGACTCGACGATGGTCCGCGCGCGGGTCTGCTGCTCGGTGCTGAGATCGTCGAGGAGTTGCTGCATTTCGGTGTGGTAGTAGCCCACCAGGTTGCGGTACTCGGCGGAGAGCTGGGGAGCGAGGCCCTGGCCGCCGAGCGCCGGAGCGGTGAGCGCGGTGGTGCGCGAGATCGCCTCCATCACGCGCACGATCCGCAGCGCGTCGGCGAATTCCGTGGCCACCGTGGCGTTGGGCGCGGTATCGATGATCATCTGGGTGCCCACGGCGACCGCGTGCAGCAATTGGGTGTAGATGCCGTACGCGTCCGGCACCGGCATCGCGCCGGAGTCGATGGCGCCACGAATGACCGGCAGCTGCTTCTGCAATGTGTCGAACCCGCCGACGTTCTCCATCGCGTCGGACTTGCTGACGACGGCGTCACGGACCGGGATCAGGCCGTTGATGGCGTGATCGAGATTCTGCCGCGCCGACCCGAGGGCCACCGGATCGGGCTGTTCCCCGGCAAGCTGCCACAGCGACAGCAGCCGCTCCTGTTCCACCGCCGCGATCATCTCGCGCACCGGGCCGTTGCTGCTCTCCATCGCGCTCGCCCAGTCCTCGGCGCGCTGCGCATCCCGTACCAGGTAGCCCGCCGCGCCCACACCGATCACGAGCAGGGCCAAGCTCGGCACCAGTGCGATCGCGAGAATGCGGGTCCGGACACCGAGCCTCGCTCTCAACATCGCCACAACGTAACCGGCGGTAGGGGTCGGCGGCGGCGCATTCCCGTTGAACGAGACATGTTTTGACACAGCGGCATCGAGTGTGCTTGTGCCACTGTGGGTTCGGGAGCGTGCTCAGGGAGTCTCGGGTTCTCGTCGGAATACCCGATAACGTCCGTGTCTACCCTCCCGATTTCGGCGTGCCACTTTCCTCCCGCGCACGTCGCGGCGACCACTGGAATCGCGGAGTATTTCGGGGCTGCCGCTTGTGAATATCGACGGTCCTACCCGAGGTGGTAGGCGCGATCCGGCCCGCGCGGTAGATTGTGTGTATCGCGTGGTTACTGACAAGTAGGAGACGATGATGCCCGTGCCGGAAGCCGCCGTATTCGAGCGTCTGCGGGAGTTCGCGGCCGTCGACGCCGCCGCCGAACACACGACGCGCACCATTACGGAGGTGTTCACCGGTCGCGCTTTGGGAGAGGTGCCGGTCGGGACGGCCGAGGATGTCGCCGCGGCGTTCGAGAAGGCCCGTGCCGTACAGCAGCGCTGGGCCGCGCGGCCGCCCAAGGAGCGCGCGGCCGTGCTCGAGCGCTACCGCGAGCTCGTGGTGCAGAACCGCGAGTACCTGATGGATGTCATCCAGGCCGAGACCGGCAAGGCCCGCTGGGCGGCCCAGGAAGAGATCATGGGCCTGATGTTCGCGGCCCGGTACTTCGCCCGCATGGCGCCGCGGCTGCTCGCGCCGCACCAGGCGCCGGGCGCGTTCCCGGTGCTGAACCGCGCCTCCGTGCGCACCCAGCCCAAGGGCGTGGTCGGCGTGATCGCGCCGTGGAACTACCCGATGCTGCTGTCGATCGGCGATTCGATCCCGGCCCTGCTGGCCGGCAACGCGGTGATCGTGAAGCCGGACAGCCAGACGCCGTACTCCTCGCTGGCGAACGTGGAACTGCTGTGGCGTGCCGGACTGCCGCGGGATCTGCTGCAGGTGGTGCCCGGACCCGGCACGGTCGTCGGCACGGCCATCGTGGATTCCTGCGACTATCTGATGTTCACCGGTTCCTCGTCCACCGGCAGCACGCTGGCGCAGCAGTGCGGCAAGCGGCTGATCGGCTTCTCCGCCGAACTCGGCGGCAAGAACCCGATGATCGTCACGCGCGGCGCCGATCTGGACAAGGCGGCGAAAGCCGCTGTGCGGGCCTGCTTCTCGAACGCGGGCCAGCTCTGCATCTCGATCGAGCGGCTGTATGTGGAGAAAGCCGTGGCCGAGCCGTTCACCCGGAAGTTCGTGGCCGCGGTGGAGGCGGCGAAGCTGGGCGCGGCCTACGACTATTCGGCCGATATCGGCTCGCTGATCTCCGAGGCGCAGCTGGAAACGGTCACCAAGCATGTCGCCGACGCCACCTCCAAGGGCGCCGCGGTGCTCGCGGGCGGGAATGCCCGGCCCGATATCGGCCCGCTGTTCTTCGAGCCCACGGTGCTGGCCGAGGTCACCGACGCGATGGAATGCGGCCGCAACGAGACGTTCGGCCCGCTGGTGTCGATCTATCCGGTCGCCGACGTGGAGGAGGCGATCACGCTCGCCAACGACACCGAATACGGCCTGAACGCGAGCGTGTGGGCGGCGAGCAAGACCGAGGGCGAGCGCATCGCCGCCCGCCTGCACGCCGGAACGGTATGCGTGGACGAGGGTTACGCCCCGGCCTGGGGCAGCACCGGCGCGCCGATGGGCGGCATGGGCATCTCCGGTGTCGGTCGCCGCCACGGTCCCGACGGGCTGCTGAAGTTCACCGAGCCGCAGACGGTGGTAGTGACGCGCTTCCTGAATCTCGATGCGCCCTGGGGCGTTCCGCAGAGCAAGTGGCAGCCGTTCCTGATGGGCGTGGCGCGGGCGATCAGGTTCCTGCCGGGACGCTGAGGAGGGCCGCCGCGCTCAGTAGGGGTGGGCGCGGGCGGACCATCGGGCGGCCAGGGCCTCGGACCTGGTGACGGGGAACGCGATTCGCTGTGGGTCGCCGTCGGAGGTGTAGCGGCGTTCGGGGTGTTCGGCGAGGCGGTCCAGCCAGTAGGCCGAGTCGAAGGGGACCTCGCCTCGGCCCGACCGGATGCGGGGTACGGCGGCGGGGTCGATCGAGCCGTAGGGGGAGGGCGCGGATTCCGAGCCGACCAGCATGACCGCGTCGAACGTGTAGGACGTGCCGTCCCAGCTGCCCGCGCGGGCGGATGCGGGGTCGTCGGGAGCGACGCCCAGGGGTAGCGCCATCGTGCGTACGGGCGCGCCCGGGACGGCCTGCTGGATCGTGCGCACGTTGAGCGCGAGTTCGCGCTGTACCCCGGCGGCGTCCAGGTTGCCCAGGTTGGCGTGGGTGGCGGTGTGTGCGCCGAGGTCGTATCCGTGTGCGGCGAGCCACGGCAGCGCGCGGGGATCGTCGCCGAACAGGTCGTCGGTGACGTAGAAGGTCGCGACGGCCGGGAAGTCCGGGTGCTGTGCCGCGAAATCGGCGAGGATGCCGACCGCGCTGTCGGGCACGGGATTTCCGTCCGGGGCGAAGGCCACCTGACTGACCGTGGAGTCGTCGAAGGTCAGCACCGCGGGATGGGTTCCGGCGGGGATATCTATCTCGCCCGCAACGTATTTCGCGGCGGTGACCGGACGGTAGCCCTCGCGGTACAGCCGCTCCAGCTCGGCGCGGAACTCCGCGGGCGTCTGGTCGTACTCGCCGGCCGGGGCGGGGCTCAGCTGGTGGTACATCAAGATCGGCACCAGGCCCAGTTCGTCGGCCGCGACGGCCGCCGGGTCGGGCGCGGGCGCCGGTGGTTGCGGCGGGGGAGCGGCGGCGGGCGTGACCGGCCGGGGCGCGCCGCACGCGGCCGCCGCCAGCAGGATCAGGGCGGACAGGACGATGCGGCACATCCTCACCATCACGCCGATATTACGTACCGCCAACGATTTTCGTGATGCGCTCGGAAGTCGCGACGAATCGCGTTACCGGCATGGATATTAGGGAGACGTCGACCGAAAGCTGGTGTGTACGTTGCTGAAACGTGTCCCGACACAGGATCGCCGACGGCTGGCGATCGTCTCGGTGCTGGTGGTCGCGGTGCTGCTGGTGGCGGGTTCGGCCCTCGGCGCGGTCCGGGCCGAACCGACGGGCCTGATCATGAACGGTCTCCCGGCCGGTCCGGTGGGCGCGGCTGCGCTGGGTTCGCTGGAGCTGTCGGTGGACATCGGCGATCACGATCGCCGGGCGTTGCGGCTCACTGTCGACGGGCGGGAGGTGTCCGGCGCGATCTCGGGGACCACGGTGCGGTACCGCCCCGCCGGGCTGTCCGAGGGCGACCACACCGTCACCGCCGAGATCCGCCCGGGCGGCCTGTTCGGCTGGATGCGCACCGGCCCCGGCGTCTCGCGGACGTTCACCGTCGACACCACGGCCCCGGATCTCGAGGTGGCGGCGCTGCCGCCGGTGTCGTCGTACCGTCAGCCGGTTACCGTGCGCGGCAAGGCGATTGGTGCCGATCGCGTCACGGTCGGCGCCGGAGCCGCGACTCCGGACTCGTCGGGAGATTTCGAGATCGCCCTGCCGCGTGCCCCGGTGGGCGCTGCCGTCACCGCGGTCGACGCGGCGGGCAATACGACGACCCGGCCGCTGTCCGCGGCGGTCGCGCTGCCGCCCATGAAGGCGGTCCACGTCACCGCCTACGGCTGGGCCGACGAGGGGCTGCGATCCGGCGTGCTGGCCATGGCGCGCGAGGGGCGCATCAACACCGTCGAACTCGACATCAAGGACGAGGACGGAATGATCGGCTACGCCTCGGACGTGCCGCTCGCCCGGGAATCCGGGGCGTCGACGCGGATCTACGATGCCCGAGCGGCCCTGAAGACGTTGCACGACATGGGGATCCGAGTCGAAGGCCGCATCGTGGCCTTCCGGGACCCGACGCTGGCGGGCTGGGCGTGGCGCAGCGGCCATCCGGACTGGGTGGTGCAGGACCCGGCGGGCCTGCCCTATTCCAGCGGATACGGCGCCATCGCCTTCACCAACTTCGCCCATCCCGAAATCCGAAGGTACAACATCGATCTCGCGGCCGAGGCGGCTCGGCTCGGCTTCGACGGAGTCATGTACGACTACGTGCGCCGCCCGGACGGCCCACTGGACGGCATGCGCTTCGCCGGACTGGCCGAGCCGCCGACCGACTCGATCGCGCACTTCCTCCGGGACAGCCGCGATCCCGTGCGCGACGGCGGCGCCGCCCTGAGCGCGGCGGTATTCGGCATCGCCGCCACCCGGCCCGGCCAGATCGCGCAGGACATTCCGATGATGGCGGCGAACGTGGATTACGTAGCGCCGATGCTGTATCCGTCGCACTGGGGCGCCGGGGAGTACGGGGTGGCCGATCCCAATGCCCAGCCCTACGACATCATCGCCCGCTCGCTCCAGGACTTCCGCACACAGACCGCGGGCACCGGCGCGAAGGTGATCCCGTGGCTGCAGGATTTCAGTCTCGGCGTGAACTACGGGGACGGCGAGGTGCGCGCCCAGATCGATGCGGCGGCCGCCAACGGCGTCGACAGCTTCCTGCTGTGGAATGCCGCGAGCCGATACCACGCCGGGGCGCTCGCCCCTGACCACTGACCCGGCGTGGCACGGCCCCGGAATCGCTCATGCGGTCCGGCCTTCAGCGGCCAGACCGCGTAGCGCGAGTTCGACATGATGTCCGATCGTGTCCGGTTCGGAGTCGGGGATCAGTTGCGCGATGCGGATGAGTCCGAGGAGTTGGTAGGCGATGTCGCGAGCGGTCACGTCGGTGGCCAGGGTGTGGTCGGCGCGGGATCGATCGACGGCCGCCTGCCCGATCTCGGTGAGGTGCGAGAGGCATCGCCGGAGATCGGCATCGGAGGGCGATCCGGCAGTGAGCAGATCGATCATTGCCTTGTTGCCGGCGAGTTGAGCCATCGTCGCGCCGAAGAACTCGCGAAGACCGGCAATCGCGGACATTCGTTCCGGAAGGGTCGCCCCGGCGAGGTCGGTGAGGTCGGTCCCCGTCACGGCGTGCACGAGGTGCTCGCGGGTGGGGAAGTGCCGGTAGAGGGTGCCGACTCCGACACCGGCCGCCGCGGCGACGGCGCGCATGTCGACGGCCATGCCGTTCTCCCGGAAGGCGGCGGCCGCGGCCGTCAGGATCCGATCCCGGTTGGCGACGGCATCGCGCCGCTGCTTGCGATCATCTGCCACCACCACACTATAGCTATTCGGAACATGTGTTCCGGAACAATGCTAGCCTGATCCGGAACACATGTTCCGAATATTGGGAGGTTGAGCGGTGAGGACGATCGTGGTCACCGGAGGTACCGACGGCATGGGAGCCGCACTGGCACGGCACTTCCTGAATGCGGGAGATCGCGTCGTCGTGATCGGGCGCAGCCGCGCCAAGTTCGAGGCGCTGCTCACGACTGTGACGAGCGACCAGCCCGTGGGGTCGCGGGCGGAGTTCGTCGCGGCGGATCTGTCGCTGGTCGCAGACAGCCGTCGCGTGGTCGCACACCTGCGGGCGAATCATGAGCGGATCGATGCGCTGGTTCTGGCGGCCTCGTTCATACGGCAACGCAGACACCTCACCGCCGAGGGACATGAGGCGTCCTGGGCGCTGTTCTTCCTCTCCAAATACTTGTTCGTCACCGGGCTCCACACGCTTCTCGGCGCAGTCGACAGACCGGTCATCGTGAACACGGCTGTTCCCGGCGCGCGGGCCGATGCCATCACCTTCGATGACCTCGAGATGGGCAAGGGGTTCAGCTTTGCCAGGTCCAACGCGCAGCAGCGTCGCGCCAACGAGTTGCTCGGCATCCTCGCCACGAACCACAACCCCGGCCTCTCCTACGTCACCTGGGGTCCGGCCCGGCTCGTCCGCTCCAGCTTCGCCGGTGAAGTCGGGAAGACCATGACAATCGCCGCCACGATTCTCGGGACGCTGGCGGGCCAGCACCCGGACGCCGCGGTCCGCCCGATCATCGACCTCATCGACACGCCGACCCCGGGCAGGGCCGCTTACCGTGGCGCAAAACAACTCACGCTCACCGACAGCGACCGCGACCACGAGGACGCCACGCGCCTGGCGGCGGCAGTCGCCGACGTCGCCGCAGGGTGACCGCGCCGTCCGGGCCGACTCGTGCCGTCAGGCTTCCAGGTCGGCTCCCGTGCGCGGCGGATGAGCTTCGAGCGCTTCGACTTCCGAGTCCGACAGCAGCCGGGAACGGATCAGGAAGCGCACCCCTTCCGGCGCCTCGAGCGAGAATCCGCTGCCGCGCCCGGGCACCACGTCCACGGTGAGATGGGTGTGCCGCCAGTACTCGAACTGGTCCGCGCTCATCCAGAACGGTGTGTCGCCCGGCAGGCTGCCGAGCAGGACATCCGCGGCGCCGACCCGGAACTCGTTGCGTGGGTAGCACATCGGCGAACTGCCGTCGCAGCATCCGCCGGACTGGTGGAACATCACCGGCCCGTGCTGCTCGACCAGCCGGTCGAGCAGCAGCGACGCCGCCTCGGTGATCCCGATGCGCGCGGGGCGGTCGGTCATCAGAAGAATCCGAGCTTCTTGGGCGAGTAGCTGACCAGCAGGTTCTTGGTGTTCTGGTAGTGGTCGAGCATCATCTTGTGGTTCTCCCGGCCGATGCCGGACTTCTTGTAGCCGCCGAACGCGGCGTGCGCGGGGTAGGCGTGATAGCAGTTGGTCCACACCCGTCCGGCCTTGATGGCGCGGCCGAGCCGGTAGGCGGTGTTCATGTCCCGGGTCCACACGCCGGCGCCGAGCCCGTACAGCGTGTCGTTGGCGATGCCGATCGCCTCCGGCACGGATTCGAACTTGGTCACCGAGACCACCGGCCCGAAGATCTCCTCCTGGAAGATGCGCATGTCGTTGCGGCCCTCGAAGATCGTCGGCTCGACGTAGTAGCCGTTGGGGTAGCCGTCGACCTTGCGTATCTCGCCGCCGGTGAGTACTCGCGCCCCTTCCTTCCGGCCGATGTCGATGTAGGAGCGGATCTTCTCGTACTGGTCGTTGCTGGCCTGGGCGCCGATCATGGTGGCCTCGTCGAGCGGGTTGCCGCCCTTGATGTTGCGGGTGCGCTCGACGCAGCGGGCCATGAACTCGTCGTAGATCTCGGCGTGCACGAGAGCCCGCGACGGACAGGTGCACACCTCGCCCTGGTTCAGCGCGAACATCACGAAACCCTCGACCGCCTTGTCGAGGAACTCGTCGTCGGCGGCGGTGACGTCGGGCAGGAAGATATTGGGGCTCTTGCCGCCCAGCTCCAGGGTCACCGGGATGATGTTCTCGCTGGCGTACTGCATGATCAGGCGGCCGGTGGTGGTCTCGCCGGTGAACGCCACCTTCGCCACCCGGGGACTGGAGGCCAGTGGCTTGCCGGCCTCCACGCCGAATCCGTTGACCACGTTGAGAACTCCGGGCGGCAGCAGGTCGGCGATCAGCTCCACCACCAGCAGCAGCGACGCCGGGGTCTGCTCGGCCGGCTTGATGATCACGCAGTTGCCCGCCGCCAGCGCGGGCGCGAGCTTCCACGCGGCCATGAGGATCGGGAAGTTCCAGGGGATGATCTGGCCGACCACGCCGAGCGGCTCGTGGAAGTGGTAGGCCACCGTGTCGGCGTCGAGTTCGGACAGCCCGCCTTCCTGCGCGCGGATGGCTCCCGCGAAATAGCGGAAGTGGTCGACGGCCAGCGGGATGTCGGCGGCCAGGGTTTCGCGGACCGGTTTGCCGTTCTCCCAGGTCTCGGCGACGGCCAGCCGCTCCAGGTTGGCCTCGATGCGGTCGGCGATCTTGTTGAGCAGGTTGGCGCGCTCGGTCGGGGCGGTGGCGCCCCAGCTGTCGGCGGCGGCGTGCGCGGCGTCGAGCGCGAGATCGATGTCGGCGGCCGTGGAACGGGCCACCTCGCAGAATGTTTCGCCGTCGACGGGTGACGGGTTGTCGAAGTACCGTCCCTCGACCGGAGCCTTCCAGTCCCCACCGATGAAGTTGTCGTAGCGCCGGGCGAAGTCGACGAGGCTGCCGTCCGTGCCGGGCTTGGCGTAGATCATGATGCTCGCTTCCTGTGCGGTCGGCGGACGAGCCGTCCGTCCCGGCACACCGAGCATCGATGCCCGCGGGCGACGAGGCTCGTGCCGCCGACTGATCCGTGGTGACAGGGCTCACTATGCGGCCGTCCGGTTGGCGCGAGGTTGGCGCGGTGAGCACGCACGTAACCTGCTGCCCCGCTGGCGGCCTGCCCTGCTCAGCCGTGCAGGGCGGCGTGCAGGCGGGCGGTTACGAGGGCGCGGCGGGGGTCGTCCGGTGGGAGGAGGCGCAGGGCGTGTTCGTGGAGTTGGGCGTCTTCGGGGCAGCGGGCGCCGAATTCGACTGCGTGCGTGGCGGTTCGGCTGTTCAGGACGGCGGTGCGCAGGCTGACGTCGAGGTATTCGCGCCACTGCGCGATGCCGGGGGTGTCGGAGCCGGGCAGCAGTGGACCTCGATAGAGCCGCAGTGCGGTGGCGACGTCTCCGGCGGCGACGGCGGCGAGCAGGTCGACCGCGTCGCAGGAGATCGGGCGGGCCAGCGTGTAGCGGCGGCTGGTGATGTCGCCGCCGGTGGCATTGCGCAGATGGGAGACATCGGCCTTCAGTGTCGATGCCGAGACCGGGCGGTCACCGTAGACGGCCGCGTGCAGGCGCTGCGGCGTATAGCCGTCGGGTTCCAGGGCGAGCAGCGCCAGGATCTCGAGCTGCCTGGGCCGCAAGCGGATCGGCATCCCCGAGCGGATGAGGGCGGCCGCGCCGAGGCATCGCAGCCGTAGCTCCGGTGGCGCGGCGTCGCCGGGTGCGGCCGGTAGCCGGGATTCGATCGCGGACACCAGCGCCCGCACCGTCGACATGGCCAGCGGATGCGATCGGTCCCAGGTCGTGGACAGGTCGAGCACGCCGAGACGGCGGCCGTCGGGGGCATGGATGGGGGCGCAGTAGCAGACCCAGCCGTGCAGGGCGGCGACCAGGTGCTCGGCGGAGAACACGACACTCGGTTCGCCGGTGCGCAGCGCCAGGGACAGGGCGTTGGTACCCATGTGCGTCTCGTCCCAGCGGCCGCCGGGAGCGAAGTTGACCTGCTCGGCGCGCCGGCGCATCACGCGCCCACCGCACGACCACAGGATGGTGCCGCGTTCGTCGGTGACCGCGGCGACGAAGCCGGAATCGTCTGCGATGCTGCGCAATTCGTCGGCCAGCTCGGTGACGGGGGTGCGCAGCGGCGACTGCGACCATCGGGAACCCAGTTCACCGTCGTCGGCGGGCGCGGCGGGGCAGGCGGGGTCCACGGTGGGCAGCGAACGCCGCCACGACTGCACGACCTCACTGCGGAGCACGGTTTGCCCGGCGGGCACCGCGTGCACCGGTGCCCAGCGGGCCCACTCCTGTTCCAGGGCGGCGCGCCGCTGGGACAGGGCGCGAATCTGGGGCATCGCTACGACCTCGCATCGGGGATGTACCTGCGCTCTCATGATTGCGTACCGGGCCGCGCCCCGCGGGAATTTCCGTGCTCCGATACTTGTAGACAGGAGTCATGAGCGCTCCTTTCCGCTTCGGCGTGAACCTGTTCCACCCCGCCTCCCGGGCCGAGTGGGTCGAAAAGTGCCGCAAGGCAGAACAACTCGGCTTCGATGTACTCGGCGTACCCGACCACCTCGGATTTCCGGCGCCGTTCCCGGCGATGCTGCAGGCCGCGGAGGTGACCGAGCGTGTTCGCATCAACACCTTCGTCCTCAACGTGCCCTTCTACAACCCGGTGCTGCTGGCGCGCGAGGTCGCGACCGTGGACCTGCTCAGTGACGGCCGGATCGAACTCGGCCTCGGCGCCGGTTACGTGCAGGCCGAATTCGAGGCCGCGGGACTGCCGTTCCCCAGCGGGGGCCGCCGGGTCGACCAGCTCGCGGAGACGGCGGCGACGCTGCGGCGGCTGTACGCGGACCCGGACTACCAGCCGCGGCCCGCGCAGGCCGGTGGCCCGCCGCTGCTGATCGCGGGGTGGGGTGACAAGTTGCTGCGGGTGGCCGCCGAGCACGCCGATATCGTCGCCTTCACGGGCGGCACGGCCACCGACGGCGGGCACATCACCGTCGCGACCCCCGACGCGACGGCGCGGCGCGTCGAGTACGTGCGTGGCCTGCTCGGCGAGCGCGCGGACAGCGTCGAGTACAACATCCTGGTCCAGGCCGTGGCGCCGGGCAGCGAACGTGGCGCGATCCTCGAACGCTACGCGGCCAACCTGCCCGACGACGCGTCGGATCTGCTCGAGGATATTCCGGTGCTGCTGGTCGGCTCGCCCGACGAACTGGCCGACCGGTTGCGCGAGCGCCGCAAGCGTTACGGCTTCAACTACATCACCGTGCTGGAGCCGGCCATGGAGCGCTTCGCCGAGGTGATCGAACTGCTGCGCTGAGCCGCCCGCCGGCAATCGCGACACGCCGAGGGCATTGCCCGGGTCCGGAGCCGCGGTGATGGTTGTCTGCTATCGCTGCGCGCAAATGATCGCTCGATCGATCCATCCGACCGAAGGAGTTGTGTCTTGGTGCGTGTGTGCCGAACCCTGGCCGGTGTCGCGCTGGCGGCCGCCGCGGTGCTGGGTGCGACTTCGGCGGTGCTGGCCGTCGGGCTGAAGTGGGAGCAGGTGCGGGTCACCGACACCGTGGCCGAACCCGATTGCCGCCACGGGGGAGGCGAGAGCGACGAACCCGGCGCCCGCGAGCCGGAGGCGCAGCACAAGCTGTCGGGCGGGTATCGGGAGCGCGACGCCGAAGGCTCGGAACCTGGTCTGGCGCAATAGTTCCGAGCCTTTCGCGGCGGGCCTACTTGTTGAAGAAGATGCCCGCCACGTCGGCGTTCTTGATCGGGGTGTCGCCGTTGCGCTGATTGCCGCACAGGAATTCCACCGCGGCCATCGTGAGGTCGACCTGGGTGCCCGCCGGCTCGTTCTCGTCGCCGGTCTGCTGCTTGACGAACTTCGTGACCGTCGTGCGCTTGGTGTTCTGATCCTGTTTCACGTACTCGCTGCACGAGGTGTCGCCACCCTTGTTGAGTGCCTTCTCGACATCGCTGCATCCGGTGAGAAGCGCTGTGGCGACAGCCAATCCGACGGCGGCTGCGGCAGGCCATCGCGGGGATTTCATCTGGCTTCTCCTCGTGGGGTCGTGCCGGGCTGTCCGGCGGTGGAAGGCGTGCGCTGCACAGCCTAGAGGGTGGGCGATCCTGCTCCGCCCACCCACGGTGGAGAAATAGCCCGGCGATGCGGCCCTAATCAGGTTCGGTCCCGCGCTCGTGCGTCGATCAGGTCGGCGAGCAGGCGGGTGATGCGACTGCCCAGGTCGGGAGCGGTGGTGCCGAGCTGGTCGGCGCGCTTGGCGAGCTGGCCGTCGAGGGCCAGCGCGGCCAGTCCGTGCCCCATGCTCCATACGGCGACGGCGACGGCGTCCGCCTCGTCGGCGGGGAACGCGCCGTCGGCGACGATCTCGGCGATGGTGTCGGCCAGTACCGCGAAGGCGGCGTCACCGGCGGCGCGCGCCTCGGGATTCTTGTCCGGTTGCGACAGCTCGGGCCGGAACATCAGCCGGAAGTAGGCGGGCTGCTCCTGCGCGAAGCGCACGTAGGCGTCGGCCAGCGCCGTGAGACTGCCGATGGGGGTCGGCGCGGTGGCCCGCGCGGCCACCAATTGCGCTGTCAGCAGGTCGAATCCGCGGGCGGACAGGGCGGCCAGGAGCGCGGCGCGATCGGCGAAGTGGTGGTACGGCGCACCGGGGCTCACGCCCGCCTCGCGCGCGACCCGCCGCAAGCTCACCGCGGCCAGTCCCTCGGTGTCGATCAGCTGCAAGCATGCGCGCAGCAGCTCCTCGCGCAGCGCTCCGTGGTGGTAGCGGTCCTTGGTCGACGGCATGTGCCGAGCGTACGGGGTTGACAGGAGCACCTCCGGGAATCTATACAGTGATTACATTCTAAACACTGCTTAGATCGGAGAGGTCATGCCGGATCGCGTTCTGGTGACGGGGGTTTCGGGGTACCTGGCGGGTCACGTCGTCGCGGACCTGCTCGCGCACGGCTACCGGGTGCGTGGCACGGCCCGCGCGGTCACCACCGAGCTGGCGGATCGGCTGCCCGAGGTGGAGCTGGTGGCCGCGGACCTCGCCGACGACGCGGGCTGGGCGCAGGCCGTGGCGGGCTGCCGGTACGTGGTGCACACCGCCTCGCCGTTCCCGCCCGACGCGCCCGACCACGAAGACGAGCTGGTGCGGCCCGCCGTGGACGGCACGTTGCGGGTGCTGCGCGCCGCCGCGGCGGCCGGGACCGTGGAGCGTGTCGTGCTGACCTCCTCGATCGCCGCGGTCCGGGTCGGTCATCCCGATCGGGTGTGCACCGAGGCGGACTGGTCACAGGTCGAGGCCTGCGGCGCCTACGAGAAGAGTAAGACCCTCGCCGAGCGAGCGGCCTGGGAGTTCGCGCGGGAGACCGGAGGATTCGAACTGGTCGCGATCAATCCGGGCATGATCCTGGGCCCGGTGCGGCATCCGGCCGTCGGCACGTCGGTGGCCGCGGTGCAGATGGTGTTGTCGGGGGCCATGCCCGGGGTGCCGCCGATCGGGTTCGCGACCGTCGACGTGCGTGACGCGGCGGCCGCGCACCGGCTGGCGCTGGAGACTCCGGAGGCCGCCGGGAACCGGTATATCTGTGCCGGAGAACAGGTTTCGATGACCGAGATGGCGCGGGTGCTCGCCACCCGGTATCGGGTGTCGACCCGCACGATGCCGGGGCTGCTGGTGCGGCTGGCGGCCCGTTTCGACGCGTCCGCGCGGACGGCGGCCCGGTATCTGGGCCGCCGCGAGCGGGTCAGTGCGGACAAGGCGCGGCGGGAACTGGGCTGGACCATGCGCCCGATCGAGGAGACGCTGCTCGATACCGCCGCGAGTCTCATCGAGTTCGGTCTGGTGGACGATCCCGGTCGGCCGCGGGGATCGCGCCGGGAACCGGTCGCGGCGTGAGGCGGCGGGCATGTTGATCACAGCCGCGGTCATCGCGCTCGTCGCTCTGGTGCGTCGGTGGAGATCCGCGCCGGACACTGGTCGGCGACGACTGCTTCCGAGAGCGAGGGCACTGTGGCAGTCCGTGCGCCGCTGGGTGGCCGGAGCCCCGCGCGGACTGGCAGCGGGCGCCGGGGCGATCGCGTTGATGAGCACGGCATTACTGATGGTGCCGTGCGCATTGTGACGGCCATTCCGCTACGAGCGATCGCCTCGCGCCTGGCTTGCCGCATCCGCGCCCGATAATGTCTGCCACCATGGAGTTCAGCACGCTCGGCAAGACCGGTTTGATCGTTTCCCGAATGGCGTTCGGCGCCATGACATTCACCGCGGGCAACAGCGATATCGACGCGGTGTACAAGGTGGGCGCCGAACTCGCGGACGAATTGGTCGGCCGCGCGCTCGAGGCGGGCATCAACTTCTTCGACACCGCCGACGGCTACGCGGGCGGCGAGTCGGAGGTACTGCTCGGCCGGGCGCTCAGTGCGCGCCGCGACGAGGTGGTCATCGCGACCAAGGTCGGTTTCCGGACGGGGGAGCCGCTGACGCAGGCGGGCCTGTCGCGGCGGCACATCCAGTGGTCCATCGACCAGAGCCTGCGGCGGCTCGGCACGGACTGGGTCGACGTCTACATCGTGCACCGGGAGGATCCGTTCACGCCGCTCGAGGAGACCTTGGCCGCGCTCGACGACGTGGTGCGCTCGGGCAAAGCGCGCTACCTCGGCTTCTCCAACTGGTCGCCGTGGAAGGTGGCCGCCGCGGCGGAAATCCAGCGCGCCAACGGATTTGCGCCGTTCACCCACGGGCAGATGAACTACTCGCTCGTCGGCCGCGACGTGGAACGCGACGTGATTCCGATGATGCGCCGCTACGGCCTGGGCTTGACGGTGTGGAGCCCGCTTGCCTCCGGCTTCCTCAGCGGCAAGTACACCCGGGAGTCGTTGCGCGACCCGGACAACCGGCTGGCCGGATTCGACATCCTGCCCTTCGACAAGGAACAGGGCTTCGTGCTGGTGGAGCGCATGCGCGTGATCGCCGACAAGCACAACGCGAGCGTGGCCCAGGTCGCGCTGGCGTGGCTGCTGGCCCAGCCCGCGGTCACCAGTGTGCTGCTCGGCGCGAGCAAACTGCATCAGCTCGAGGACAATCTCGGCGCCCTCGACGTGCGGCTGAGTGCCGACGAAATCACCGACCTGAGCGACGCCATGCCGCCCGCGCCGGTGTACCCGAACTGGTTCATCGAGAACATGCGGGACCAACCGGCGACCGAGGCACTGGGCCGCGGCTGAACGCCGGGCGGCCGGGGGTGCGGGTGGGCCGGTGCGCCGCTAGTCTGCGGCGGTGGATCTGTCGGAGTTGAGCAGTTCGGTGTCGTCGGTGACGGATCGGTTGGGCGATGTCTCGCCGCATCCGCCGCTGTGGGTCGTGGTGGCGACCGGGGTGGCGGCACTGGTCCTGGTGATGTATCCGCCGGTGTGGCGGGTGCTGCGGACCGTGGTGACGATCGCCCACGAGGTCGGGCACGCGGTGGTGGCGGTGCTGACCGGCCGGACGCTGCGCGGCATCCGGCTGCACTCGGACACCTCGGGGGTGACGGTGTCGCGCGGGAAGCCCTACGGCCTCGGCATGGTTTTGACGACTCTGGCCGGATATCCCGCGCCGTCGGTGGTCGGGCTGGGCTGCGCGGCGCTGCTCGGGATGGGCCGGTTGACGCTGATGCTGTGGCTGGTGGTGGCCGCGCTCGTGGTGCTGCTGCTGGTGATCCGGAACCTGTTCGGTTTTCTGGCGGTGGTGGTGACCGGGGCGGTCACGCTGGCGGTGTCCTGGTACGGAACCGTGGTGTGGCAGGGCGTGTTCGGATACGCGGTCGCGTGGTTCCTGCTCATCGGCGGGCTGCGCGCCGTGGTGGAGTTGCAGCGCGTGCGCGTGCGCGGCGACGGCTCGGACGCCGACCAGCTGGCCCACCTGACCAAGCTGCCCTCGCTGCTGTGGGTGCTGGTGTTCGCGGCCGCGTGCCTCGCCGCGCTCGTCGCCGGGGGCAGCCTCCTGCTCGGCCCGCTACCTGAACTGCACACCGCCTGATCCGCCTCCGCAGCCGATCAGCCTGGTATGCCTCTCTAGCCGATGGCGGAGCCGTCCGCGTAGTCCCGCCACCGTTGCGCCTCGCCCGAATTGCCTTGCCGGTCCAGCACTTCGGCGAGTCCGGCCATGGCACGGGTGTCGCCGTGATCGGCGGCGGCCCGCCACCAGCGCTCGGCGTCGATGAGATCGCCCTGCCGGAATCGCACCACGCCGAGGTCGTAGGCCGCGCCGGCGTGCCCGAAACCGGCCGCCTGGCTCCACAGCGCACACGCCTGCTCGACATCGCCACGGCCGTGCATCGCCACCCCCAGCTCGTAGAGCGATCTGCGGTAGCGGCTCTGGTCGGTCGGCGCGGCGACCGTGTCGACCTCCACCACCATCTCGCCGAAATCCGGCGGCCCGATGCCCGCGCTGCAGCGCAGCAGCGGATGCCCGCTGGCGGTGCGGTCGATGAGCAGGCCGTAGTTGCCGGTCCACGACTCGGTGGCGCCGGCGGCGTCCATCCACACCGGGGTCAGGGTGAAAGATGCGTCCGGAGCGGCGGCGCACACCTCCAGCCGGACGCCGCCGGCCATCGCGTCGGTCCACACATCCACCCCGCGCAGCCGCCGGCCCTGCAGGGCGACGTGCCCACCCAGCACCGACAACCCGATGCCCAGACCGAGCAGCCCGGCCGGGGGAGCGGCGGCATGCAGGGTCAGGGTGATCGCCACGGGATCGGCGCCCAGCGGTTCGGAATACAGCGGATGGACTCGCGTGCCGTCGAGATCGACCGCCTCGGCACCGGCGTACCGCTCGGCCAGCGGCAGCGCGTGGTCGGACGCATCGTAAGCAGACGGCCCGGTCATCGTGTCCGCCTTTCGCCGGAACTGCTCGGGTGGAGTCGGGCATACGGAGTCTGCCAGAGAATTCCGCCCCCGAACAACCGAGAACGTCTGCGGCCGACCGGTTTGCGAGCGCGACGCAAGCCGCGCGCAAGTCCGGCGCAATCGGCGCGCGGCACGCTCGATTCCATGACCGAGACATTCGATGTGGTGGTGGCCGGGGCCGGGCCCGTGGGACTGATGCTGGCATGCGAGTTGCGGCTGGCGGGAGTGGACGTACTGGTGGTGGAGCGGCTGGCCGAGATCGACCAGACCCTCAAGGCGGGCGGCATCAACGTCCCCACCGTGCAGTCGTTCTATCGGCGGGGACTGCTGCCGCGACTGAACGAACGGCGGGCCGCGCACGTCGCGAGCCTGCCGCTCCTGCCGGGAAAGGCGGGCGAGCAACCGCGGCGCTTCGGCGGGCATTTCGCCGGAATGTTCCTGGACGGCTCGCTCATCGACATCGACGATCCCGCCTTCGCCGAACTCGGCCCGGTCGACGGGTCGCCGTTCGTCCCGCAGCAGGACGTGGAGGAGATCCTCGGCGGCCGGGCGGCCGAACTGGGGGTCGAGGTCCGGCGGCAGGTCGAGCTGACCGGATTCACCGACGACGGTGACTGTGTCACGATTTGGCTGGGCGACACCGTGATTCGCGCCGGCTGGCTGGTCGGCTGCGACGGCGGCCGCAGCCTGGTGCGCAAGCTCGCCGGCTTCGAGTTCCCCGGTCTCGATCCGGTCGTCACCGGGTATCAGGCGGTGGCGGAGATGACCGGCGCCGAGGACCTGCGTCTCGGCTGGAACACGACCGACACCGGCGTCTACGCCTACGGCCCGATGCCGGGCCGCTTTCTCACCATCGAGGTCGACGGGCCGCCGCGCGACCGCACCGCCCCCGTCACCGCCGCCGAACTGGAGGCGAGCCTGCACAAGGTATCCGGTGTCCCGGTACGGATTACGGCCCTGCGCTCGGCCACCCGATTCAGCGACAACACCCGCCAGGCCACCGACTACCGCCGCGGACGGGTGCTGCTCGCCGGCGATGCGGCGCACGTGCATTCGCCGTTCGGCGGGCAGGGACTGAACCTGGGCATCGGGGACGCGATGAATCTCGGCTGGAAGCTGGCGGCGGTGGTCGCGGGCTGGGCGCCGGCCGGACTGCTGGACACCTATACCGCCGAGCGGCATCCGATCGGGGAATGGGTGCTGGAGTGGACTCGTGCGCAGGTCGCGGTGATGCGGCCGGACGATCGCAGTCGCGCGATGCGCAAGGTGATGCGGGAGATGATGGACACCCGCGACGGTGCGACGGCGGTGTTCAAGAAGATCTCCGGCATCCTGCACCGCTACGACCTCGGTGGCGGACACGAACTGGTCGGCGCGGTCGCACCCGATATCGAACTGTCCGACGGCACCCGGCTGGGCGAGCATTGCGGCGACGGCCGCGCGCTGCTGCTCGACCTCACCGATGACCCGGGCCTGCGCGCGCTCGCCGCGCCCTGGTCCTCGCGCGTGCGGGTGGTCACCGCGAAACCGGCTCAGCCGCGCGAACTTTCGGCGCTGCTGGTGCGGCCCGACGGGTTCGTCGCCTGGGCCGCCGATACCGGGACCGATGGGCTCGGGGACGCATTGTCGCGGTGGTTCGGCGGCCCGGATCGGGCGCTGTAGGGGTTCAGTCCTCGCTGCTCGCCCGGTCTCCCAGATAGCGCGGCAGGGCCGGGTCGGCGGAGACCAGGCGATCGACCTCCGTGCCACCGGCGCAGTCGTACAGGCCCACCACGATCTGCCCGGATCTGCGGCTCAGCACCCGCCAGATGCCGCCGGAGCCGGTCCAGCGCTCCAGCACGGCCACGGCGTCCTCGGCCACGGGTCTCCCTTCCTTCGGCGAATCCCTGTCCCGAATCCGGGTCAGCGCAGCGCCGGAATCACCTCGCGTTCGAACAGTTCGATACCGGTGGTGTCGTAGGCCGCCTCCGGGAAGTTCAGGATCGCGTAGCCGAGGCCGAGATCGCGGACGCGACTGAGGTTTTCGATGATCTGCTCGGGCGTCCCGACCGCCGCGGTGCCGCGGAACAGCTGATTGATCTGAGCCTCGGCCTGCTCGGCGCCGACGAACGGGGCCAGGCGGGCGATATGGGCCGCGAGGCGGTCCTCCACCTCGGCCTCGGTGCGGCCGATCGCGACGTTGAAATTCGAGGAGCGCACGATCGCGTCGAAATCGGTGCCGACATCGGCGCAGTGCCCGCGCAGAATCTCCGACTTGTGCGCGAAACCCTCAGGGTCGCCGCTGAAGTTGGTGTAGGCGGCGTACTTCGCCGCGATGCGCAGCGTCTTCTTCTCGCCGCCGCCGGCGATCCACAGCGGGATGCCGCCCGGTTGCGCGGGCAGCGGGCGCACGATGGCGCCGTTCACCTGATAGTGCTTGCCGTCGAGGGTGGCCGAGCCGGTGGTCCACGCCTGCCGGAAGATCTGAACGCCCTCGTCCAGACGCGCCAAACGATCACCGGCGGAAGGGAATCCGTATCCGTAGGCGCGCCACTCGTGCTCGTACCAGCCGCCGCCGATGCCCATCTCGACCCGCCCGGCCGAGATGAGGTCCACGGTGGCGGCCACCTTCGCCAGATAGGCCGGATTGCGGTAGCTGATCGCGGTACACATCTGCCCCAGGCGAATCCGGGAGGTCACCGCCGCGAACGCCGACATCAGCGTCCACGCCTCGTGGGTGGCCTCCTCGGTCGGCACCGGCACCGTGTGGAAGTGGTCGTACACCCACAGCGACTCCCAGGCGTCTCCCGCGTCGACGCGCTGAGCCAGGTCCCGCATCACTCCCCACTGCGCCGCGGGGTCGATGCCGACCAGGTCCAGCCGCCAGCCCTGCGGGATGAAAATGCCGAAGCGCACGGACGTCTCCTTCACATGTCGACAGGCCGCGGCCGGGTACGGCCGCGACACCGCTGTCCACTGTCGCGGCCGATCGGCGCGGCGGCAACCGTTGTGCGCTCGGCGCGTCCAATCGGCGGCCGTGCCGAGCGCGCCGCCGCGCGAGGCTGGCAAATTGCCCGCATCCACCGTGGTTCGCGGCCGCAAAACCCGCGCGACCGCGATCTTCCTCGCGGTGTGTCGAACCGCCACCGGGGCTTCGGTGATGTTCAATCGGTGCCGTTGAGGTTCCAGCGAACGAGCGAAAGGTAGTAGACATGGCACTTCCCACCATGACCGCCGAGCAACGCAACGCTGCGCTGGCCAAGGCGGCCGCGGTCCGCAAGGCCCGGTCGGAACTGATCGAGGAGGTCCGCAAGGGCAAGATCTCGCTGTCGAAGGTGCTCGAGCGCGCCGACAAGGAAGATCTGGTCAAGAAGACCAAGGTCGCGGCCGTGATCAAGGCGCTGCCCGGCATCGGCCCCGTGAAGGCCGCCAAGCTGATGGACGAAGCGGAGATCCCCGCCGACCGTCGGATCGGCGGACTGGGCTCGCGCCAGCGGGCCGCGCTGCTCGAGGCCGTCAAGAACTAGAACTCGCGGCGGCGCTCAGCAATCGAATCCCCGAGGACCTGCACGAACAACCGTGATTTGGACCTCGCGACCGGATCCGATAACCTTGCTGAGCACCACCGGTCCGGGTGGCGGAATGGCAGACGCGCTAGCTTGAGGTGCTAGTGCCCTATTAATGGGCGTGGGGGTTCAAGTCCCCCTCCGGACACAGTGTTTGTGACTCAGAGTTACAGATAAACCTCCGACCTCGGTCGGAGGTTTTCTCGTTTCCGGCAGCAGCTGGGGTCGCCGGTCCGTCAGGGGATCATGCCGCCACTCTCGTCCATCAGCAAAAGGGATGCCGCTTCGAGGTGCACCATGCACTCATCCGGATGATGAGATCGGTGGATACGCCTAAGCTCCCACGCCCGCGCCGGTGTCAGATCCATCAGGTACACCTGGCACATGAATTCGGCGAGCTTGCCATCGGCGTGCACAAAGGTTCTGTGAGGCGCGGGATCCGGGATGTATTTCGACATCGCTCTCCTCTCACATATCCGGCGGCAAGCGCCGGCCCGTCGCCAGCTCCACCACCAAGCAGTTGTAGGCATCACTCATTCGGGCCACCCGGTGCGCGCCTTCGTGGTTCTGGCTGTCGAGGTAGTCGAGCCACAACTCCGCCATGCGCGACACGACCAAACCGACTGTCTCCGTGTGCCATACGCCGGACACATGGTTCCGGCCCCGGAGCGCCCGGGACACGCTGTCGTCGACGATTGATACCAACGCGGCCAGCGAAACCTCTGCCGCCGTGAAATCCCCAACAGCTCGGCGCAATTCCCCGCTGGACAACCCGTCCTGTTCGCGCATCCGCCGAATGGCCTCCCGGCGCTTGTCCTGAATCGGGATCATGCGGGCGGCAGCGTCGATGATGCCCATGGAGTGGATAGCCTTTACCTCGCCACGGAAGGCTTTGTGCAGGTTTGCGGCGTCCGGGAGGAACGGCTCGTCGGTCATTGCTCGTATCACCGCGGATGGATGGTGGATGGCCTCAGGGCGTCGGCCTCGGCGAGTGCCCGCAGCGCCGCTGCCTTTCCAGGACATGGTCTGACCCGGCAGGCAGTGTGGAACTGGGTAATGGTGTGCGCCTGCGGCACGGCGAAGGGGGTATTCGATGCGTGGTGGGTTTCCTGGTCGATCAGCGTGTTCAACTGGTGAATGGCGAGTGAATGCATGGGCGAACACCTTTCGTGTCGGCTTACCGTGAAATCTGGGGTGCCCGGCTCTCGGGAGCCGGTACGGCCTCTGCGGGGTAGGGCCCGGTACCGAGGCACCGACCCGACCGTAAGGCGGTTGCAAGGCCGTTCACCGGCCTGAATAGCCCAAAGTCGTAGAAATATAACGAGACACGTATAGAGTGAACCTAGGGACGAACGCCCTTGCGGTGCAACATGTCTGAGCGAACCATCGATCTTGCAATGCACGTTCATCCGAAGAGCGGAGACAGCGGGATGCATCTGACGACCGGCGAGATCATCCGCCGAATACGTAAGTCGCTCGGCATGACACAAACCGAACTGGGAGCCGTTCTCGGTTACACCCAGCCCGCGATTTCACAGCTCGAACGTGGCGGTGCCCTTGTGCACGATGTGCGGGTACTGCGCCGCGTAGCCAGGGCTCTTCACGTACCGCTTGCCATACTGGTAGTGGAGTCAGATGAGGAGGCGGATGTGAACCGTCGCAACTTCCTGCGAACCGGGACCATCGGCGCTGGTGCCGCCGTTACGGCCGGTGCTGCCGGGCGCGCAATGGCCACCGGCTCATCAGCCGGAGGAATCCGGGTCGGTGCCAGTGATGTGGCCGAGATCAACGCCAGTGCCAACCAGATTCACGAACTCGACCTGATCGTCGGTGGTGATCGGCTCTGCCGGGTGGCTGCCAACGAGGTGCGCTACGTCGAGCAGCTGCTCGACACCGCTACCTATACCGATGAAGTCGGCCGTACCCTGACCAGCGCCGCTGCTGAGATGATGACTGCCGCGGGCTGGGTCCACTACGACGCCGGTCGTTTGGACCAGTGCCGACGCTACTACGCCGATGCCGCCCAAGCCGCCACCGCGGCCGGTGATGGCATTGCGGTGGCACATGCCCTCGGCAACGCCAGTTCACTGTTGACCGAATGGAACGGCGGTACGCCTGCCGGTACCAGGCAAGCGGTGCAGTATGCCCAAACCGCCTCCCGAGCCGCCATGAGCCATGGCGGCCCAAAGCTGCGTGCGCTCATGGCCATTCGCGAAGCCGATGCCCTGGGAATGCAAGACCCGAGCGGCAACAAGTCTGCGGTCACCGATGCCTTGAGCCGGGCATATCGGGCATATGAATCCAGCCGAGGATTCGATCCGGAATGGGTCTATCTGCCCGATGCCTTGCTGAGCGGTATGACCGGCATCATGCACATGTACGTCGGCGAACATAAGGCGGCGTCGGACAAGATTCAGGTAGCAATTGACGGGTCGGCGGCTTGGCCGCGTGAGCAAGCCGAATGGTACGTCCAGTGTGGTCGCAACCTGGTGCGGGCCGGCGAGATTGCCGAGGGGTGCCAAGTTCTCACCGAGAACTTCGAGACAATCCGGCAGATCGGGTCGACGCGTATTCGCCAGAAGCTCGATGGCGTCGCCACAACGGTTCGGCCGCATACCGGGGTACCGGAGGTACGTGAGTTCTTGGGAACGTGGGCGGCGAACTGAGCTGGACGCAGAGAAACCGCACCTCTACTTGGCGTGCGGTCGCCGTCTATCCATCGCCTTGCCGATCAGCACCCGCGCCGCTTCGCCGACCACGGCCTGCCCGAGAAGCGTCTGGAATACTTGCTCGTACAGCATCAGCTCCCGCGGTTGCGTGATCGTCAGTTCCGCCGAGATTGTCTCGACGTGGGCGACTTTGCGGTCGAAGATGGCGAAGTTCGTCGTCGGTACCTCATAGTCCGACATCTGCGGGATGACACTCACCACCACGTTCGGTAGACGCATCACGTTCAGTAAGTGATCGAGCTGGTCGATCATGATGTCGTCAGATCCCACGGTGGTGTAGAGAACCTGTTCGGCCAGAACAAAATTGAACCGATGGTTGCCGTGACGGAGCACCTGCTGCCGTTCGAGCCGGGCTGCGATACCTTCATCGACCGGTTCGTCGTGGCCGTAGAAGGCCGACACCCGGCCGAGCATCGCACGCATGTAGTCCAGGGTTTGCACCAGTCCCGGCATGATCACCGGTTCGAACCAGCGGGTCAACCGCGTGCCGTCTTCCAGTGCGTGCAGTTGCTGCTGCTTGCGCCTGATGCCGGCGATGCGTTTCCATTCGACATAGGCGGCCTCGACGTTACGCAGCGTTGCGATGAGATCAGGTACTTGCTGGTTGGTCTTGCAGTGGCGACACCAGATGCGGATGTCGGCCTCGGAGGGCGTCTGCTTGCCGTTTTCGATCTTCGAGACCTTCGACGAGTGCCACCCGGTAAACTCGGCCAGCTGGATGCCAGAGAGACCCGCATCTTTGCGGATGTCGCGTAGACGACCGCCTAACGCCTCCCTGGCATCACGAACGCTGGAGCTGGTCACTTGGCAGCAGCGTAGTCGCTCTCTGCGTACTCAGCGTGCGGGATACCAAGCTCCCACACCTTGTTTCGAACGGCGACGCAGTGAGCAGCGATCACCGGGTCCTCGGTCACCGCGAACCCGCCGAAATCACCATCTCGACGGAAAGCGACGAAGACGACCAAGCGATCATCGAACAACCAGTAATCGTCACCGGCCAGCTCGGTCGCGTCGATCAGTGACCGCGGCAGCCACCTGATCTCTTCGCCCGCTTCGATATTCAGCGGGGCGATGGTGAGGCCGAACCGGGTGTAGTCCACGTGCGGCACGCTGATCACCCGCAACCGATGGACCTGCTTGCCTGTCGATGTTTCCTCCTTGATCAGTTCATCCCAGGAACGGCACCACTCGTAGTCGTCGGGTTCTCCGGCCAGGAACTTGCGGAAAGGCTCGTGTTCCTCGGCGACGAGATACTCGTCCTGAGTCTCCAGGTGAAAGGCCCGCTTCCACCTTCCGTGGAAGAGTTCGATGAACTCCTCGTCCTGGATCAACTTCATACCGGGCGGATTTCCTTTCCCATCGGCACCTCGATGCCGCTCTCGTGGTTGGGCAGGTCCAGTTGCCGGAGGGCTTCCGCATCGGTGACCGGCGTACCGCTGAGCGTAAAGGTACCGCGGCCGGTATCGGTCAGCTGGGCGCCGAGGAAGGTCCCTGGTTCCAGAAATTTCAGCAGGGCGTGGGGGATCTCGATCGCGGATCCGTCGAGTCCGGTGCGCCACCCCTGGACGACGTAAGTCCCGCTGTCCGAGGCGAAAAGTGTTGGGCAAGTGCCGTTCTGGCTATCAGTACCGAGGAATCGTAAACGCATGGCGACCGTCCTGGATCTCATGACGCACGGATTTGCTTGAACGTCGTCATCGTGGCTCGTAGTCGGACTGGCGGTCAATGGTCCGGGGATGCCCGAAGCAAATCCGAGCAAAGACATGGCATCGTACCGACCTGCCGCTCTAGCGTCGATGACCAGGCGCTCGGCACCGGCGAAAGCCCGCTCGGGACAGCACTACAGGATTCTTTCTCCCCGGCGCCGAGTCGCCCCACCACTGCGATGAGGGGGAGTGAATGGCATTGCGTCGGTACCTGGTGAAGGTGCATTGTTGCGGCAGCCGGTGGCTGATCGAAGTGCCGGCACTTGCGCGCTGGACGCCGGTCGATGAGAAGAACGCCATCGCCGACACAGCCAAGGTGATGATCACTGCGGTCACCGGAACCGTCGCCGATTCCTTCGGCGTCGATCTCATCGAGGACCGAGTCATCACCAGCCTCCCTGAGTACACGGCGACCGCCACCACTCTGCAACGCTGGAATGGGCCGCCGGTCGTGGGTCCGTCGGATGCGGCGTAGAGGTTCGAGTCCCGCTCGCCCGAAAAGCGTTAGGCCACAACTGAACCATAACCTCATGGCGTCTGTCTCTTGGTCGGACGCCATATTCACTCTGGGGGATTTCATGCTTACGCTCGTGTTTCGGCTCGGCTGCATGGTTACAGTGGCTGCCCTCGCGACTGCCGCATTGTCTACCAGCGCTGAGGCTGACGCCATCGTTCCGGTGGGCGTGGCGAAGTCCTGCGACCTCGGCTTCACCTTCAGCCAGCCAACGGTGTTGGCCCCGCTGATCCTCGGTGACGCCTGGGCGGACTGCGCAGCACCACCAGCCAGCCACCGGATGGAGCTGAGCTTGGCCCGCCGCGACACCAACGGCATGTGGATCACCATGGCAACCATCACCGACCGACGGATTCCGGCTCCCCGGCTGAACTATCAGGTAAGTGCTGAATGCTCACCTGGGTTATGGCGGATCACTGCCCACGTGACCGGTAGCGCATCCGAATGCCCGAGAGGATGAAATTCATTGGGACGCTATGCCGAAGTGCCAGCCGGTTCCATCCCGCGCCGTGCTGCTGCCACAGCGTTCGTCCGCCGGCGGTGGCGTCGGCTGCGGACGCCTCGCCTACACCCGGGGGACCTCGGTGGCGGCTACACCATGCACCGTGAGTGGGGCTGGTGGACACTCCGCCCGGTCAGCGGCCGGCGGTCATGGCGCTGGGTGACGGTGCCGCCTTATGCGACGAGGGGAGTGCCCAATGGAGATCGGGAGGCTGCGCTCGACTGGATGGCACGGACGTTGGGCTTGTGACGGCGCGGGCCGCATTCCGTATCGGGAGTCAGCACGAACGGGAATTGTCGTGAGCATCGATCGTGAACAAGGCGGCAAGGTCTTTCGTGAGGCGTGGATCGAGGGCGTCACCACGCACTATGCGGGTACACCGAAGGACAGCTTCATCACGCCGTGGGAGCAGCTGCCGGAGTGGCAGCAGAGGACGGATATCGGAATCTTCGAGGCGGTGGAGAGAGACGTGGCCGGGGCGGAGGCTTTTCCCACTCAATCCTGACCCTCGGCCAACGTCGGAGTCGTGAACGCTGGGACCCCAGGCTCCCTACCCCCACGACTGGAAGTACCACTTCCCGTTGCTCTCGTGGCAGTGATCGGCATTGCTGTAGGAGGAGCGTTGTGCTTCGCAGTTCTGCGGGGTTGTGAAGGGGCCGTGCAAGTTGCTGGGTCGCGCCGATGTGGTTCCCGCGGATCCCAGGGCGAATGCTCGCACTGGCGAACTCGCCGAGTGTCGCAAGGAGACGCCGGGTGGGGTCCCGTGCTCTGCCGGTGACACTGCTCCGTGGGCGGTTCCCATCACCGTCCGAGCACCACACACGGAGCTGCCCGTTCGCAATTCGAGGAGCATCACATGACTATGCGATCCATTGCCATCGGCGTATTTCTGTCCATTGCCGGTCTCGCCTTTTCGAGCACGACCTCGGCCGCTGCGGGAGCCGAGGCAACAGCCGCGTGGTCCGACACCGTAGTTACCCTGCGGACTCCGGCGACGCCCACGCCCCCATCGACGCCGTGTACCGAAGCCACTGTCGGAAAGCGACTCACTTCGCAGGGCCACCTCTGGGAGTGTGATGGCGATCCTGACGCCGGTATCTACACCTGGTACATGGTGCCCTGAACCGGGATCGCGAATAGGTCGCACCTCGTGCGGGACCGGTCCCGCACGAGGTGTCGTCTACTGTCCGCCATGAACAGTCACTCAGTCGTCCGTCGCCGAATCACTTCTATATGTACAGCTTTCGCTGCCGCCGGTGCGGCCGTCGCGGTCATGGCCGCACCGGCATCGGCGGGCAATCCCGGTGAATGTCTGAGCCCCGCGTTCGGCGTCTTGGCGTGCGGGATCATCAATAATTCCGGCGCGATGCCGATCGGGATATTCAACAACTGGGACCGGCCGGTTCCCGGCCGACCGGATACGGACAACTGGAATCAGTACGCCCAGAGTCATCCGCAGACAGCCTCGGCGATCTGGGACTACTGGTCCGACCCCGAGAACGAGTCCGAGCCCGACCATAAGGACGGAATGACGGCCGCGCTGTTGCCGCCGGGTGCCGCGTCCCAATCTCTCGGCCCCGAATTCCAAGACTCCGACGGTTTCTACATCGGTAAGGGGATGCGGGCGCTCGTCGATATCGGCCCGTCACATTCCTGTCTCATCGGCCCGATCTACTACCAGATCCACAACGACTGGCCGCGGGTCGACGTTGCTGCAGGCCCGAGCATCTGCTGACCCGATGAGTCGCGAGGCGAGCCGACGTAACGACCTTCCGGACTGTCGGGCTCTGCTGGTATGAATTCGGCATGATCATGGGATTGGTCCAGCTCGGTGTGGTCGCCTTCGCCGTTCTGGCGCGCTGGACCTCGGCGGGCTGGTTTTTGCTGATCGGCGTCCTGGGCTCGCTGGGGCTGGCGCCGTTGATCCTGTTCGGGCCGTTGGTGTTCGCCGGATTCTGCGCGCCACACGACGCCCGGCCCCTGCTCATAGTTGCCGACGTGCTGCTGGTGGTCGCCGCGCTGACCCTGGCCGATGGCGGCGACAACGGGCCACTGATCCCGATCCTCGATGACAAGGCTGCCGGCTCGCGCACGGGCGACTGGGTGCACCGTCTCGGAATCCTCACCGGCGCAGCCTATCTCGTCGCGCTCGCGGCGCTGGTGGTCTGGATGCTGGCGGCCTAGCTGGTCGGTTCGCCGAACCGGTAGGCTTGTCTTCGGGCGCGCCGGGCGCCGCGTCCTTGTGTTACTCCTGTGCGGCCTCGTCCACCGCGACGGAGGCACGATGTTCGACGACTTCGACGAGTTCACCATCACAACCGGTCGCGGCACGGTCTTCGGGCGGCGGGGCGGCTCGGGCCCGGCAGTGCTACTCCTGCACGGGATTCCGCAAACTCATCTGATGTGGCGACTGGTCGCTCCGGTGCTGGCACGGGAGTTCACCGTCGTGGTCACAGACCTTCGTGGATACGGCGCGTCCAGTCCGGGCGGCGGCGGACACGCGATGCGTGAGCTGGCTCGCGACCAGATCGAGGTGATGGACCGGCTCGGGTACGAGCGATTCTCGGTGGTCGGGCACGATCGCGGCGCGCGGTGCGCCTACCGCGCCGCCCTGGATCATCCGGAACGAGTCGACGCGCTGGCGGTGCTGGACATCATTCCCACGGCCGACGCATTCGCCCGTGCGGACCGCGAATTCGCCCTCGGATATTGGGTGTGGTCGTTTCTTGCCGCTCCCGCACCGATTCCGGAGCGCCTCATCCTCGGGGCACCCGATACCTTCGTCGACCACATGCTCGATGAATGGTCCGACAGCCCCGAGGTTTTCACCGATGACATCAGAGCGGCGTATCGGGAGCAGTTCCACGACCCCGAGCGGGTACACGCCATCTGCGAGCAGTACCGGGCCGCCGCCATACACGACATCGCCCACGACGAAGCCGACCGTGACCGCGGCTTGGCCTGCCCCGTCCTGGTTCTCTGGAGCGACAGTGGAGCCGTCGCGCACTGGTACGACCCGCTCGAGGTCTGGCGCGGCTGGGCACGGCACGTCACCGGCGCCCCGGTCAGGTCGGGTCACTTCCTCGCGGAGGAAGCACCCGAGGAGACGACACGTTTGCTTGCGGATTTTCTCCGGTCCTAGACAGCGAATATCGCTGACAGCACGCCCGATCGAAGACGCTTCCGTGCACGGTGAGCAGTTGCTGGCCGAGCGGTTCGGGGAGCACCACGCCCCTCATGGTCGGTCGCCTACCGGATGCTCGGCTCACTCGTCGAAGCCGGATGACGCGGTCCAGGAGGCCTGGCCGCGACCGCCCGCGGTCCTGGGATAACCGCGGAGATATTGCTACGGCCACTCCACGCCTTTTCGGACCTGACGGCGTCATATCGACGAACCACATCGCAGAAATAGCCGCTGCGTAGCGAGGGACGCCGGGGGAGTGCGGAAAAGGCAGCGCCGGAAATGCGCTACCACCCGACGCAAAGTCGAGGACTCTTGACGAACCCCCCTAGTTGTTACACGGATATTTCCTATTCATTGTGTTTGCGTGCCGACCGGAGCGCATAATCCTTTTGCCCGCTTCATCGACGCAGGGGGATCATCCGAAAAACCGGTAGCACAGGAGATTTCGATATGACACAAGAAGCTCCCGAGACGCGTACCGACATGCTCACCGTGCGGGAGATCGAGGAACTCCGCGCAAATGTCGATCAAGCTCGGCAAGAGGCCCAGAACGCACGCCAGTACGCGCAGCAGGCCCAAACGCTGGCGAGACAGGCGCAGCAGCAGGCCCGTCAGGTTCAGCATCAGGCGAGTACCGCGCAGAACGAGGCCAACCAGGCCAGTCAGCAGGCACAACAGGCCCGCCAGCAGGCCGTGCAGGCGCAGAACCAGGCGCAGCAGGCACAGAACGACGCCGACCGGGCCCAGAGCCAGGCGCAGCAGGCGCAGGGCGAGGCCGGCCAGTCCCAGCAGCGCGCGCAGACCGCCCAGGATCAGGCCGACCAGGCCAATCAGCTGGCCCAGCAGGCCGACGACCAAGCCAACCGCACCCAGGACAACACCGGCCGCTGGGAGATGCAACTGCAGCAGCTCCGGCAGCAGACGCGGATGAGCCAGTCCCGATAGGAGATATGAGTCGGTGCCGGATGAGTCGCCGCTGCGGGCGACCCATTCGGCGCCGCGTCGTCAGGGGTGCCCATGAGCGAAATCGGTCCGCCGCCCGTGAACGTCGAAGTGATCGTGCCCGAGGCAATGAGCATCGGTGCCTACGCCAATGGTTTCACCTGCTGGTACAACCGCACCGATTTCACCCTGGATTTTCTCGTGCACCTGCCGGCCGACCCCGGACTCGACGAGGCGGGCGAACCTGTATTACGTCAGCCGGTCCAAGTAGTTGCCCGAGTGAAGTTCCCGCCGTCGATGATCTTTCGCCTCATGCAGACCTTGAACGACAGCATGAGCAATTACGAGCAACAATTCGGCCCGATCGTGCCGCTGGGTGAATAGGAGAAAATGAAATGCTCGAATCGAGTGCGATCAGAATTCTCGCGGGCAGTCCCCACGAGTGGATCGTGGTGACCGACCCGGTCGTGCACTACCGGCCCGACCGGGTCGCTGGCCGCCGCTACCTCGTCACGACCTCGATGCCGCGGCCCGGCAGCGGTTCCGTCGCGTCCTCACCCGAAGCCGGCCGGTGAACGCACGGAGGTGATCCGGCCTTCGACGTCGACCGGCGGTGTGCGGTCGGGGAATTCGAGAGGGGACACCCGCGGACAACTCGACCGCCGCAGGGTGCCTCCCTCGAACCTGTCCGGGTCAGGGCCGGGTGGACAGCGGTTTCAGAATCCAGCGGGCGACGGAGCGGTTGTCGACGGGGCCGACCAGAGCGGTCGGCGCCGAGGCACCGGTTGCGCTGCCGTACAAGGCGATTCGGTGATCGGCGGCCAGCGTGAGGCGATAGTTGCCGTCGGCCGGGCTGACGGTCCAGGTCTCGGTGTCGGAGATGCCGCACACGTCCTGCCGGGCCGGGGCGGAATCGGCGGGCAAGCGGCCCGGGCGCAGGCACAAACGGCTCGCGGCGTTACGTATCTGGAAGACCGGCCCGGCCGGGCGGTAGTCGATCGCCACGAACTCCCACTGGTGGACGTCGAGGGTGTCGTCGGCGCCGTGCCGCGGCAGGGATACGTCGGTGGGCTGGGGAAGTATCGGCGTGCTCGGCAGCGGTTCCCAGAACACACGGTATCTGCCCGGTCGGATCGGCTCGGCGGAGGCGGGCACCGACACGGTGACGAGGGCGGCGATCATGCCTGCCGCGACGAGAAGCCTGACCAGCAACCGTGAATCCCCTTGTCTCTCAATGGCCGCGCCCGCGGACCGCCGCCTCGATGGTATTCGTCGCTCATGCCGAGCGGCAGCGAGTGTAACCATGGACCGTGGGCAGGAATGTGCACTCCGGTATGGACCGGACACCCACCTGTCCTCTCGGGTTTGCTGGCCGGACCACCGATCTCACCGGAGACGGAGCTACCGGCGCGGCTCCTCGAAACCGCCGATCTTCTGCTCGAGCAGTTCGGCCAGCCGCAGGGGTGTGCGGTCCTCGAACATCGGGCCGATCAGTTGCACGCCGACCGGCAGGCCCTCGGGTGATCGGCCCGCGGGTATGGCGGTGGCGGGGAGGCCGGGCATGGTCGCCACACCGGGCCAGATCATCTGGTCGCCGTAGGGGTACGCGACGCCGTCGATGTCGATTCGCTGTTCCCGCGCATCGGGGTTGTGGTCGTGGGGGAATGCGGGAGTCGGCGTGATCGGGCATACCACGGCGTCGAACTCGGTGAAGAGTTGCCGCCAGCCGTGGCGGTGCTGCTCGCGGCGGTTGTTCGCCTCGATCCACTCGCGGTGGCTGAACACCGCGCCACGCAACCATGCCGCGTCGCGACTGTGGTCGTCGGCGCCCAGTGCCGCCGCGGCGGCCCGCAGCTGCTCGTACCTCTCCGCGGGGAAACTCGCGGCGACGTTCGACACCATCAACTGGGCGTAGAGCGTGGCGGCTTCGGTCGGATCGGGCAGCAGCGGACTGTGCCGTTCGACGCGGGCGCCGTCGGCGGCGAGGGCCTCGGCGACGCGGTTCACCGCGGCCCGCACGGCCGCCCCGGTGGGCAGGAGCGGGTGCTCCTCGAGAACCAGGACCCGGAAGTCACCGAGCCGCTGATGGCGCGCGGGCGGTAGCGCCACATCGAACGCGACGCCGAGCGTCAGGGGATCCGGGCCCGCCATCACGTCCAGCAGCAGCGCGAGGTCGCGGGCGGTCCGGGCCATGGGGCCGACGACGGCGAGGTCGCCCTCGCTCGGCAACGCGGGCGCGGGTGGCGGGACCATGCCGCGTGCCGCCACCAGTCCGAACGACGGCTTGTGCGCGTAGACGCCGCAGAAATGCGCGGGCACGCGCAACGAACCGGCGAGGTCGGAGCCGAGGGACAGCGCACCGAAGCCGGCCGCCAGGGCCGCCGCCGATCCGCCGGACGACCCGCCCGGTGTGCGGCCGAGATCCCACGGGTTGCCGGTGGTGCCGTAGATCTCGTTGAAGCTCTGCCAATCCTTCAGCATCAGCGGCACATTCGTCTTCCCGAGCACCACCGCCCCGGCCGCCCGCACCCGCGCCACCTGTACCGCGTCCTCTGTCGGCACATAGTTCTCGAACCGTGGCATACCCCAGGTCGTGGGCAGCCCGGCGATGTTGTAGGACTCTTTGACCGTCACCGGGATTCCGAGTAGCGGCCGGTCCTCGCCGCGGGCGAGCGCCTCGTCGGCCCGGCGTGCGGCGTCGCGCGCGCGGTCGAAGTCGGGCACGCAGATCGCGTTGATCGCCTTGTCGTCCCGCTCGATCCGGGCGATCGCCTCCTCGGTCAGTTCCATCGAACTCAGCGCACCGGCACGCAACGCGGCCGAAAGTTCCTCGGCCGACCGATAACTCCACTCCATGAACCCGACGCTATCGGCCCGCCGGGGTCTGCGTAAGGGCGATGGGCGGGTTCGTTAGCGGGGTGCCAGGCCGTCGACCACGAGCCGGAGGAGACGGTCGGGGTCGGTGGTGGTGTATCGGCTCGCGGTGCCCGCTCCGCAGGCCAGCGCGAAGACTTCGGCGGGAGTCACGTCGAGCCGGATGGCCCCCGACCGCTGCGCCTCGGTCAGGAGCGAACCGGCGGCCGTGCGCATGCACTGGACGGCGGCGTGCATGTCCGAGCCGTCGGTCACGGCGGCGGACAGGATCGATTCCGCCAAACCCTGGTAGGCGGAGGCGCAGCGGCCGAACTCCTGCAACCACTCGATCAACGCCTCGTAGGGGGTGTCGGAGCCGGTGCGACGTTCGGCGTGTTCCCGCAGGCCGGCCACTTGGTCGTGGATCAACGCCTCCAGGAGCGCCTCGCGGGTCGAAAAATGCTTGTAGAGCGTGCCTATGGCGATTCCGCAGGTACGCGCGATCTCCGCCAGCGAGGCCCGTACCCCGTCCCGGCGGAAGGCCGCGTCGGCGGCCTCGAGGATCAGCTCGCGGTTATGGCGGGCGTCGGCACGCCTCGCTGCGGGTCTCGGCACGTAACCTCCTCGACAAGGTGAGAACCCCTCACTATCGTTAAGGTGAGAGGATCTCATTATATTGGAGGACGGATGAACACGACGGTGGGCCGCCTCGGCCTGTGGACCCTTGCCCTGGACGCGCAGCCCGCCGGGCGCGTGCGCGAAATCGCCGCCGAGATCGAGGAACTCGGCTTCGGCACGCTGTGGATCGGGGAGGGATTCGGCCGCAATGTGTTGACGCAGGCGGGAATCCTGCTCGGCGCGACGAGCGGACTGGTGATCGGCCCGGGGATAGCGAACGTGTACTTTCGCGATCCGATCGCGATGGCCACCGCGGAACGCGCACTCGCCGAGGCATATCCGGGCCGGTTCGTCCTGGGCCTCGGCGGACATCGGGTCGACGATCGCCCGCTGACCTACCTGGGGCATCGGGTCCCGTCGGGCGGGCACGCGGTCGCGACGATGACCGACTATCTGGAGGCGATGGACGCGGTGCCGCTGCAGAGCCCGCCGCCGCCCGTTCCCGGCCTGCGAGTCCTCGGCGCGCTCGGGCCCAAGATGCTGCGCTTGGCGGCCGAGCGGACGAATGGTGCGCTGCCGTACCTCGTACCGGTCGCCCATACCGCAGACGCCCGCACCCGGCTCGGGCCCGACGCGCTGCTGGCCGTCGAGCAGGCTGTCGTGCTCGACCCCGACCCGGTGACGGCCCGCGATCTGGCCCGCGCTCATGTCGGCGGCTATCTGGCGCACGGTGCCGCGCACGTGAAAGACATGCGGCGGTTCGGCTACACCACCGACGAGCTGTCCGGCACCCCGGCCGATCGGGTCGTCGACGCGCTCGTCGCGGGCGGCGGACCCGGGGCGCTCGAGGCCGTCGCCGAGCGCGTGCAAGCCCATTTCGACGCGGGCGCCGACCATGTCTGCCTGCAGGTTCTCACCGCCCGGGCGGACATCGCGCCGACCGCCGAATGGCGTGAACTGGCAACGCTCGCAACGTTGTTCAGTCGATCCGAGGCGGTCGCGGGATGAGGTGTGCCCGGCGCGGGCCTCCGCGCCGGGCACCTGTCGGGGGTCAGCTGAAGTGCAGGGTGTTGATGGGGATTCGGCCGCGGTCGGCGGTGCCGTTCATGCAGGCGTTCGCCAAGGGCTGACTGTCGACCGGGGCTTGATCGACATGCAGTTTGCCGCCGGCGCCGGGGCCGTCGGTGATGTCGAGAATGTTGGTCACCGGGGCGGCGGGGTTGCCGCCGGGGACGTGCCATTGGCCGGCGACGCGGCTGACCTCCCCGTTGGTCCAGCGCAGCACGCCGTCGAGGTAGCCGAGGGCGTCGTTGCAGCTGCCGTTGCCGGTGAAGTCGCCGTGGAGGGAGACCTCGGTCGTGGGCAGGCCCACGCAGCCGCCGACGTCGGCGTCGAATGCCGCGCGGACTGGCACGGTGTTCATGCCCAGCGGGTTGCTGCTGAATCCCATGTCCCCGCCGCCGCGGCGACGATACCGATTTTCGCGGATCTTGCCATGTGAATCCTCTCCTTTTCGATCTCCATTGATCCCGTTGGAGTGGGATGTGCCTTGGCAATTCCTGGCATGCGAACGCCTACCCGGGGTTGCGGAGGGAAAACCCGCCGTTGCTCAGTCCTGCCTCGAAAATTTCTACTCAGCTGGTCAGAGCAGGTAAACGGGCGGAAATTCGTTTTGTTGCGAGTGAGTTGCCAGGGACGGCGCGAGGTGGCACTGTCGCTTGTCGCGCGGTGTATTGCCCCCGCGCAGTCGGTCCGCGGCCGGTGATCAGCGTGCGACACAGTCGGAGGTCCCGGCCATCTACCGTGCCGGGACCTAGGGACATCGAGCGCTACCGGCCGCGCGTCGGCGACGAAACGAGTTGGTGCGCTTCGGCTTTCACGGTATCGGGAAGTACGCGAGTGACGAGGCCCGCGACCACCTTCTGCTCGTCGTCCAGCAGCGCGTCGATACCTTGGCGGGCGACATCGGCGGGACTTTCCTTGGGTCCCTGCCCGATCCGGCTCGCCAGCAGCTTCGCCCGGCGGAAGAAGTCGGTGTCGCGCAACTCGGTCGTTTGCGACGATCGCGGCTGGGTAGCTCGCAAGCGTATGGCAGGCCCCCATTGCCGACCGTCATGTGCGGGCCGGATACGACGACGCGGGGGCCGGGGGCGCCGCGGTGACACGGAGGTCGCATGGGAAACGCTGGAATCAACTGGACTCGAACGGATTTCGAGAACTGTTCGATCGTCCGGCCCCGCGGAGAATTGACCGAGGTTACCTATCGGCGGCTCCGGGACGATCTCGTGAAGTACGCGGTGGACCAGCCGCGGGCCGTCATCGTCGCGGTGGACGACTTGGCCATCCCCGCCGACCCGCTGCTGACGGCGTTCACGAGCGCCTCGATGCGCATCGACACCTGGCCGACCGTACCGCTGTTGCTGGTGGCGCAGTCCGAACCGCAACGTCACCGATTCCGCTCCAGCTGTGTGGATCGATTCCTCCCGGTCTTCACGACGGTCGCGGCGGCGCTGGACAGCCTGGTCGAACAGCCCAGTCGGCGGCGCACCTCGCTGTCGCTGGCTCGCAACCCCGCATGCGGGCGGCGCGCGCGGCGATTGGTCACCGAGACCTGCGAACGCTGGTCGATCCCCGAACTTCGCGGCGATGCCTGCCTGGTCGCGACGGAACTGGTGGAGAACTCGCTGATCCACGCGAACAGTCACGACGACATGGAGATCCGGCTCGAACTGCGCCGGAATCTGCTCACCGTCGGGGTCTCCGACAGCGATCCGCGCGAGGCCGTGCTGCGCGAGCCCGGTCCCGGCGCGGACTTCTCCGGCGGGCTGCACGTCGTGGCCGAGATCACCCGCGCCTGGGGCTGTGCACCGCGCTGGCCGCAAGGCAAAGTGGTATGGGCGACCTTGCGTACCAAGGAATTACGCGGCGGCGGGAGATGACTACGCAACCCTCGCATCTGATCGTGGTGGGCGCCTCCGCGGGAGGCGTCGGGGCGCTGCGCGAATTCGTCGCCGGTCTGCCGGTCGATCTGTCGGCGGCTGTGCTGGTCGTCCTGCATCTGCCCCCGAGCGGCAGTAGTGTGCTGTCGGCCATCCTCGACCGCGCGGGGCCCCTGCCGGCGACGGCCGCCCGCGAGGAGGCGCTGTCGGAAGGCACGGTGTACACGGCCGTGCCCGATCATCATCTGCTGGTGTCCGACAGCCGGTTCCGGTTGTCGCGCGGGCCGACCGAGAATCGTCATCGCCCCGGAATCGACGCGTTGTTCCGGTCGGCCGCGATCGAATGGGGACCGCGGGCGATGGGCGTCGTGCTGTCGGGCGCGCTCGACGACGGGGCGGCCGGTCTGGCTCTGATCAAGGCGCGCGGCGGCGTGGCCATCGTCCAGGATCCGGAGGAAGCCGATTACCGGAGCATGCCCGACAGTGCCCTGGCCGCCACGGTGGTCGACCATGTGCTGCCTGCCGCCAAGATCGGCGCCGCGATCCAGGCGGAGATGCTGAACCGGGAGACGGGGTCGACACCCCCGGTTTCCGGGCTCGACCGGCTCGAGGCGCGGATCGACGCCGGGGAGCAACGCGGTTCCGAGGAGGTGTCGGAGATGATGCAGCCCTC
This sequence comes from Nocardia sp. N2S4-5, assembly GCF_044628355.1. Classification (NCBI taxonomy): domain Bacteria; kingdom Bacillati; phylum Actinomycetota; class Actinomycetes; order Mycobacteriales; family Nocardiaceae; genus Nocardia; species Nocardia sp. N2S4-5. The sequence goes on from NZ_JBIUPM010000001.1 coordinate 1,203,179, forward strand.
GGGGCTGGCCTGTCCGGATTGTGGCGGTGTGCTTTTCACCGTCGCCGAGACCGAGCGCTACCGCTGCCGGGTCGGGCACGCGTGGACCAGCAGTGCGCTGCTGGTCGAACAGGATGTCGAGGTGCAGAAGTCGTTGTGGACGGCGCTGCGGGCGCTGGCGGAGAAGCAGCAGCTCGCCGAGCGGATGAGCGCCGCCGCCGCGCAGCGGGGACAGGATCGCCTCGCCCGGCGCTACGCCGAGTACAGCGACGAGAACGCCCGCGCCGCCGACGTATTGCGGCGGCTGCTGTATCAATCCGATGGGCCGGGCCCCGACGAATCGTGAACCACGCCCGGTCCGGCATACACTCGTGCGGCCCGGGTAGTCGCCGGACATGACCACTATTGCTCGCTCAACACAGGAACGCGCCGGCGCCCCGGTCCGGGCGGTCGTGACCGGGTCGGACTCGGGTATCGGCGAGGCGATCGCCGTGGCTCTCGCGGGCGGCGGCGTCGACGTCGGAATCACTTACCACAGCGACGAATCGGGGGCGCACGACACCGCCGAGAAGGCGCGTGCGGAAGGGGTCCGGGCGGCCGTGCGGCGGCTGGATCTCGGCGATCTGCCCACCGCGGCGGCGGTCATCGACGACTTGGCCGAGGAATTGGGCGGTATCGACGTGCTGGTGAACTGTGCGGGCACCGGCAGTGCCCAGCGCGTCATGGATATGGACTTCGACACCTGGCGGCAGGTGCTGTCGGTGGATCTGGACGGCGCGTTCCTGTGCGCGCAGCGCGCCGCCAAGCACATGATCGAGGCGGGCGCCGGGGGCCGGATCATCAATATCACCAGCGTGCACGAGCACGTCCCGCGTGTCGGCGCGGCGCCCTACTGTGCCGCGAAGGCGGGTCTGGGTGCGCTGACCAAGGTGCTGGCGCTGGAGCTGGCCGAATACGACATCACGGTGAATTCGGTTGCGCCGGGGGAGATTTCGACGCCGATGACCGGTCAGGGCGATGTCGACCCGCAGACGCAGGCCCGGCCGGGCTATCCGCTGGGCCGTCCGGGTGACGCGCGGGAGGTCGCCGCGGTGGTGGCGTTCCTGGCGACGCCGGCGGCCGGTTACGTCACCGGTGCGTCGTATGTGGTCGACGGCGGCATGATGCTGATGGGACCGCAGGCCAGTGAGCGGCTCCCCGACGACGGATGGCGGAAGGGGTAACGGCCCACCGGCCCGTGCGGGTCAGGCGTCGAGGGCTCGGAGCCGGTCGGCGAGGTCGTCGCGGAAGAAGTCGATGAAGCCGTCCGGGTCGGGCCCGGCGTTCTGCATGACCAGGTGATCGAAGCCCGCGTCGAGGTAGGGGCGCGCCGCGTTCAGGTAGTCCTCGGGATCCGAGCCACAGGCGAACTGCTTGCGGATGTCTTCCTCCCGCACGGTGGTGGTGGCCGCGGCGAAGTTCACCGGATTGGGCAACTCGCTCATCACCTTCCAGCCCGTCAGCGCCCAGCGCGAGGTGTCCAGGGCCGCCTGCGCCGCGGTGTGCGGATCCTCGGCCCATGCCATCGGCACCTCCGCGTAGCGGGGTCCCTTTCCGCCGGAGCCGTGATAGTGCTCGACGATCTCGGCCTTCGGCTCGGTGGCGAACAGGCCGTCCCCGAGTTCCGCGGCGAGATGAGCCGCGGCGCGGCCGCCCGCCGCCACCGCGATCACCGGTGGTTCGTCGGGCAGGTCGAACACGCGCGCGTCCGACAGTTGCAGGTATTCGCCGCGGTAGGACTGGTAGCCGCCGCGCCACAGCAGCCGGATGATCTCGAGGGCTTCGCGCAACCGCCGATGCCGTTCGTGCACCGATTCCGGGAACCCCGTGCCGACCACGTGCTCGTTCAGCCGCTCGCCGGAGCCGACGCCGAGGGTGAAGCGCCCCTCGGAGACCAACGCCAGTGTGGCCGCGGCCTGGGCGATGATCGCGGGGTGGTAGCGGACGGTCGGGCAGGTGACGCCCGTGGCCAGCCCGATGCGTTCGGTGCGCGCGGCGATCGCGCCGAGCACCGTCCACGCGAACGGGGAGTGGCCCTGATTGTCCAGCCAGGGATGGTAGTGGTCGCTGATCTCGACGAAGTCGAAACCGGCCGCCTCGGCGCGCACCGCCTGCCGAATCAGTTCCGTGGGTCCGAAAGCTTCTGCCGCCAGCTTGTATCCGATCTGCACCGCAACCTCCTCCTGTCGCCGACCGTGGCGGATGCGCCTGGTCGTCTCGCGGATCGCGAAAGATGTTCGGTTGGCCTACTACACCCGGTGCTACCCGACCTCCTGGTCGGCAAACGGCAGGAACCAGGGCGCGTCCGTCTTCGCCACGCCGTGAACCGCAGTGACGGATAACACATCGAGGCCCGCGGCCGAATACCTCACAAGGGAGCGGAACACAACCCGGCATGGGGAGCAGCCGTGGATTCACTGGGGACATTGGTCGAGCAGGCGCTCACGCGCACCTTGGCCAGTCATGACCGGCGGGCGGTGATCGCGAGCGTGGACACGCCCAGCCAGTATGTGCAATGGCGGACATTCGGCAGGACCGAGGTGCCCGACGGGATCTCGGTGGAGGTCTCCGATCCGGGGCGGCTGTCGAGGACGCGATGGTGGCGACGGCGGGCCGACGGCAACTCGCTGCCCGCGCTGCCGTTCACCGAGGGGCAGGTGGCGACGCTCGCCCAGCTCGGATTCCGCAGGGGGAGACCGAATTACCGGTGCGAGGTGGGCGTGCGGGTGAGCGATCACGGGGAGGTCGCCGACCTTCTGGTGATCTTGCTGTACGAGGTGCTCGATGTGTCGCATCCGGTGCAGGTGACGGTCGAGGTGTACTGAGGACGCGGGTCGAGCGAGCGCGTGCTATCGTGGCTTTCGATGGCTTCCGCGCCCGGATGATTTCCTTGTGTCGCGCGTGATCGGTCCGTCGCAATTCCTCTGGATTCAATCGGAAACAAAGTATCTGTAACTCTGAGTTACAGATACTTCCCGGTGGCTTCCGGGGGCATTTTTCGTTGCGGGACAAGGCTTTCGACGCCCCACCGGCAATGGCCGAGGACCTGGCCGCGGCGAGCTGTTGTCCCGCTCGGATCGACGGGTACGCTCGTGCCAACTCGGCGGCGTGTGGGGATTGGTGCGGAGGTTCATGGTGAGATCTCGATGGTTGGCGGCCGCGGTGTCGGCGGTGGCGCTGTGCGGCGGGACGGCTCAGGCAGTGACGGTACCGGCCGGGGAACGCTATGTGGCACTGGGGAGTTCGTATGCCGCGGGGCCGGGCCTGGAGCCCGTGGAGGATGGCCCATGTGCACGGTCCGGGCTGAACTACGCCCATCGGGTTGCCGTCGCCGCGGGCCTGGACCTGGTCGATGTCAGCTGCTCGGGGGCGACCACGGCCGATGTCCTGAATCGGTCGCAGACCGTCGCGGGCACGGTCATGCCGCCGCAGATCGGCGCGGTCACCTCCTACACGCGACTGGTCACCGTCACCGTGGGTGGTAACGACCTGAATCTGGTCGGCTCGATGCTGGCCGGCAGCGGTTGCGAGTTGCTGGCGGGCGGTGTGTCGGGTCTGTGCGACCGGGTGACCCGGGCGGCTCCGGCTACCCCGGACGCGTTCGACGCGGTTGCCCAATCCCTGGCCGATATCGTTGCGGCGGTCCATGATCGGGCACCGCAGGCGCGGGTGCTGCTGGTTCAGTACCTGCCGGTGCTCCCCGCCGATGCGACTACCTGCGCCGCGGCGCCGATGACACCGGAACAGGCCGTCGCCGCCCGCCGCACCTACGACGGCCTCGTCGCCGCCACGGAGCGCGCCGCCCGGGCCACCGGCGCGGAAACCGTGACCGTCCCCGCCGCCGCGGACCACACCGCCTGCACCGATGATCCTTGGGTCTTCGATTTCCAGCACCTGCCGCAACGCACCGATCCGACGGCCGTGGCGGGCCTCTACCATCCGAACGCGGTGGGGACCGAGAAGGTCGCCGAGCGGATCGTCGCTCAGCTGGGGGTGTAGGGCCGAGCGGCCCAGGCGCGGGCGGCCAGCAGGCGCATGCCGTTGAGGCCGACGATGACGGTGGAGCCCTCGTGACCGGCGACGCCGAGGGGGAGGGGCAGATTCCCGGCGAGGTCCCAGACCACGAGGACGGTGATGAAGGCCGCGGCGATGGTCAGGTTCGCCACCACCACTCGTTTCGCGCGACGCGCCAAGGTGAGGACGGCGGGGACGGTGGTCAGGTCGTCGCGCACGATCACCGCGTCGGCGGTGTCGAGGGCGAGGTCGGATCCCGTGCGGCCCATGGCGATTCCGGTGTGTGCGGCGGCCAGGGCGGGTGCGTCGTTGACCCCGTCGCCGACCAGCGCCACCCGGTGCCCAGCGGTTTCGAGTTCCCGCACCGCGGCGACCTTGTCCTCGGGCAGCAGGCCCGCCCGCACATCGGTCATGCCCACCCGGTCGGCGAGTGCCTGTGCCGCGCGGGGATTGTCGCCGGTCAGCAGAATCGGAGGGGTCCCGGTGAGGGTGGTGAGAGCGGGCACGATATCGGTAGCGGCAGAACGCAATTGGTCGGCGACGGTCAGCACGCCGACGGGTGTGCCGTCCATGAGGACTACCACGGCGGTCCGGCCCGCCGACTCCGCTGCCGCCACCAGTGCGGTGATGTGCTCGGCTTCCGTGGTCGCGACCGCCTCGGCCCCTTCGGTGGTGCGGCCCGCGGAGCCGACTTCATGAGCCGAATCGGCGGGGCTCGAGAGCGCGGGTGCCGGGGCGGGCAGGAGACGGGCCGGATTGCCCACTCGGATGTCGTGGTCGTCGATCGTGGCGCGGACGCCGCGGCCGGGCATCGAGTCGAAATGCGTTGGGGCGGGCAGGATCAGGCCTCGGCGGCCGGCCGCGGTGACGATGGCGCGGGCCAGTGGGTGCTCGCTGGGGTGTTCGGCCGCGGCAGCCAAGGTGAGGAGGTGGTCGGCGTCGATGTCCGGGTGCAGGCAGTGGATGTCGTGGAGTTCGGGAGTGCCTCGGGTGAGGGTTCCCGTCTTGTCGAATGCCACGGTGGTGACGGTGGCGAGTCGCTCCATGACGACCGCCGATTTGACCAGGACGCCGTGCCTTCCGGCATTGGCCATCGCGGCGAGCAGCGGCGGCATGGTCGCCAGGACCACGGCACACGGCGAGGCCACGATCATGAACGTCATCGCACGCAGCAGCGCGGACCGCAATTCCGCGCCGAATGCCAAGGGCACCAACAGCACCGCGAGGGTGGCCGCGACGACCCCGGCCGAATACCACTGCTCGACCTTCTCGATGAACAGCTGCGCCCCGGCCTTCGTCGCCGAGGCCTGCTCGACCATGGCGACGATGCGGGCGACGACCGAGTCGGCGGCCGCGCGGTCCACCCGCACCCGCAGGACTCCGGTGCCGTTGACGGTTCCGGCGAACACCTCGTCGCCCGTGTGTTTGGCGACCGGCAGCGGCTCACCGGTGATGGAGGCCTGGTCGACGTCGCTGTCGCCGGAGAGCACCGTGCCGTCGGCGCCGATGCGCTCGCCGGGACGCACCAGCAGGACCTGGCCCGGGATCAGGTCGGCCGCGTCGACGAGCCGCTCGCGCCCGTCGTCGAGGACGGTCGCGCGGTCGGGGGCCAGGTCGAGCAGGCTGCGCACCGAGTCGGCGGTGCGCTGGGTGAGTACCGCCTCGAGCGCGCCGGAGGTCGCGAAGATGACGATCAGCAGCGCGCCGTCGAAGACCTGGCCGATCGCCGCGGCGCCGAGCGCGGCGACGATCATCAGCAGATCCACGTCAAGAGTCTTGTCCCGCAACGCTTTCAGGCCCGCAAGCGCCGGCTCCCAGCCGCCGCTGACATAGCAGGACAGGTACAGCGCCCACCACAGCCAGGGCGGCATACCGGTCGCCTGCGCCACCGCCCCGGCGACGAACAACGCGGTCGCGATCGCGGCCCAGCGCGCCTCGGGCAGCGCCAGGACGCGAGTCCGCGAACCGTGCCCGGGGCGCACGCGGTCGGCGTGCGAGCGGTCCAGCAGCGATGTCGTCATACCTACTCCGTCCTCGATCCGACCATACAGGAATACATGAAGACGTCTTCATGTGAACCCCGGGCGGTACAGTAACGCCTGTGGGACACGGAGTCCAGGGCAGAACGACGCCCCCGGCACAGCTGGATGCCGACTCGGCCGCCACCGTCGCGGCCACCCTGCAGGCCTTGGCCACGCCGAGCCGCCTGCGCATTCTCACGCGCCTACGGCACGGCGCCTGCTCCGTCGGTGACCTGGTGGAGGCGGTCGAGATGGAACAGTCGGCGGTCTCTCACCAGCTGCGCCTGCTGCGCGCGCTGGGTCTGGTGACCGCCACCCGGCAGGGGCGCAGCATGATCTACAGCCTGTACGACAATCACGTCGCCATGCTGCTCGACGAGGCGGTCTACCACATCGAACACCTCGGTTTGGCCATCACCGACGAACCCGCCGACTCGGCCTGACACCGAACCCGCTTATTCCGGCAGCAGGCCGTGCTCCCTCGCGAACACCGCGGCCCCGTCAGAGGAGGGCGCCGCCGGAGACCTCGATGCGTTGGGCGGTCATCCAGCGCAGGCCCTCGGACGCCAGCGTGGCGATGGCGTCGCCGATCTCCTCGGGTTCGCCGACGCGGCCGAGCGCGGTCTGCCCGGCGAGACCCTGGCGCATCTGGGCGTCATCGCGCATGGCACCGCCGTTGAAGTCGGTGGCGGTCGGCCCCGGGGCAATGGAGTTGACTCGGATGCCGCGGGGGCCGAGTTCTGCGGCCAGGGTGCGGCTCAGGGCCTCGACGGCGGCCTTCGAGGCGGAGTAGACCGAGGTCGCGGGACTGGTGTGGCGAGTCAACGACGACGAGACGTTGATGACCCGGGCCCCCTGCGCCAGCAACGGCACAAGCGATTGGATGAGGAAGAACGTGCCCCGCACGTTCGTGGCGAACACCGCGTCGAAGTCGTCGGCTGTGACCGTTTCCAGCGGGCCGAAGATACCCACCCCCGCGTTGTTGACCACGATATCGAGCCGCGAAACCCCCCACCGCTCGAGCAGTCCGCTCAACTCGGAAGTGAAGGCTCCGAAAGAGGAGACGTCGCTGATGTCGAGACGCACGACAGCGGCAGTCCCGCCCGCAGCTTGCACTTGCCGCGCCGTCTCCTCGGCCCCGGCCGCATCACCGCGATGGGTGACCACGACCCGCACTCCGCGCGCCGCCAAGGCAAGAGCCGTACTCCGGCCCAGGCCGCGGTTCGCACCGGTCACCACAGCGATCCTGTCGACTGTCATCAGCTGTTCCCTCATTGCACGACACCCGAGAGACGGCGGGCGCCACAATCAGATGCGAGTCGATCGACTCGCCTTTCATCGCACTGTAGGCAGAACAAAGGAGGCGAGTCAAGTGACTCGCCTCGGAGCTAGGGCATACTGCACGCATGGCAGCAGAGCTCTCCACACATCACCGCCGCCTCGCCCAGCAAAAGCGTGAGGCGATCATCTCCGCAGCCACGGACCTCTTCCTGCACCGCGGTTACGACGGCACTTCCCTCGCCCGCATTGCCGAAGGGGCGGCAGTCTCGAAGTCCACCCTGTTCAAGCAGTTCCCCACCAAGGCAGCCCTTTTCGAGGCCATCGTCACCGAGTCCTGGCAGCGCGACGCCGGAGGCGCTGTCGCACGGCCTCAGGCCGGAGACCTGCGTTCCGGCCTGACCTCCATCGGCCATCGCTACGCCGACCTGATCGGCCGGCCCGGCATGACAGCCCTGTTCCGCATCGTCATCGCCGAGCTGCCCCGCTTCCCCGAACTGGGGCGGATGCAGTTCCAGCTCGGCAAGCTGCCCTACTTCACCTCGGTCCAGCACTACCTGGAGTCGGAGCACGAGGCCGGTAACGCCGACGTCCCGGACGCCGAGAGCGCCGCCAACCAGTTCCTCGGGATGATCGCCAACTACGTCCTGTGGCCCCGCATGCTGCTGACCGACTGGAACCCCACAGCCGCTGACATCCGCTACGCCGTCGAGCAGGCCGTAGAAACCATGCTCGCCCGCTACACCACCGATCGACCAGCCTGATCCGAAACCGGCATTCGTACACCGGCACCGGGTGCTGGAGGGGTTCCGAGCCGGTTACCGGTAGTCACAGCCTTCCGATCGAGGTTGGTCTGTTCGAGTTCGGTGATGCGGCGCTGGAGCCGTTCGAGGGTGCCTGATCGTTTGGCCATGCGAGCGTTGCGGGCCTGCGGGTTGACCAGGTCGGCCGGCAACGACTCTCGACTGACCGCCGGATGACCTGTCGCGGCTGCCGAGCACTCCGGACGTTATGTGCGCAAGTGCGCACCTGATGTAGCGTGGGTGTGTCGGTGCGGCTCGGAGAAGGGGTGGCGTGTGATCGGGGTGCTGCGGTATCGGGAATTTCGGCGGCTGTTCACCGCGCAGGTGGTGGCTCTGGTGGGGACCGGGTTGTTGACGGTGGCGTTGGGGCTGCTGGCCTATGATCTGGCCGGGGGTGCGGCGGGGGCGGTGCTCGGTACGGCGCTGGCTATCAAGATGGTCGCGTATGTTGCTGTGGCGCCGGTGATTTCGGCGTTGGCGGAGCGGCTGCCGCGGCGGCGGGTGCTGGTGTCGGCGGATGTGGTGCGGGCGGTTGTCGCGCTGTCGCTGCCGTGGGTCGACGCGGTGTGGCAGGTGTATGTGCTGGTCTTCGTGTTGCAGTCGGCGTCGGCAACGTTCACGCCGTTGTTCCAGTCGGTGATCCCGGCGGTACTGGTCGACCAGGAGGACTACACGCGCGGATTGTCGCTGTCGCGGCTGGCCTACGATCTGGAATCGCTGCTGAGTCCGGCCGTGGCCGCGGCGGTGCTCGCCGTCGCCGGGTATCACGTGCTGTTCGTCGGCACCGCAGCGGGTTTCGTCGCGTCGGCGGCGCTGGTGATCCGTACGCGGCTGCCGCGGACGGTGGCCGCCGACGACTCCGGGGCGTTGACCGACCGGATCACCCGGGGCGCCCGGATCATGCTGGGCCACCCCGTGTTACGTGGTCTGCTGGCGATGAATCTCGCGGTCGCCGCGGCGACGGCGCTGGTGGTGGTGAATACCGTTGTGTACGTGCGGGATCTGCTGGGCGCGTCCGGGTCCGCGGTGGCCGTGGCGCTGGGTTGTTTCGGCGGCGGGTCGATGGTGGTGGCCCTGTCCGTGCCGCGGCTGCTGGCGGTCGTGGCGGATCGGCGGCTCATGCTCGCCGGGTGTGCCGTGCTGCCGATCGGCTTGCTGATCGCCGCCACGCTCGCGGCGCTGCGGCCCGGCCCCGGGCTCGAGTGGGTGTTGCTGGCGGTCGCGTGGATCGTGCTGGGGGCGGGGACGTCGATGGTGAACACGCCTTCGGCGCGGCTGTTGCGCGCTCACTCGGTTCCCGAGACGCGGGCGGCGGTGTTCACCGCTCAGTTCTCGTTGTCGCACGCGGGTTTCCTGCTGACCTATCCCGTCGCGGGCTGGGTGGGCGCGGCCGCCGGGCAGGCGGTCGCGGCGGTCGCGCTGGCCTGCGTCGCTACACTGGCAGCCAGTGCGGCGGCGCGGGTGTGGCCCGCGGTCGTCGCGGCAGGGACCGGCATGGCGGTGGCGAGAGGGCGGTGACCAGATGGACGGCGCGCCCGCGGATCGATCACCGGCGCCGAGCCTGGTGCACCCGGTCGCACCGGATCAGAGCCATCTCGACGCTGCCACGGCGACCTTCCGGATGCTGTCGGATCCGACCCGGCTGCACATCCTGTGGATGCTGGCGCAGACCGAGGCCGATGTCAGCGCGTTGACCGAGGCGTGCGGGGCGTCGCGTACCGCGGTCAGCCAGCATCTGGCGAAACTGCGTTTCACCGGGCTGGTGGAAACCCGCCGCGAGGGCAGGCGGGTCATCTACCGCATTCGCGACGGTCATTTGGCCCGCCTGGTCCGGGAAGGGCTCAACCACGCCGACCATGTCGTCACCGGCGAGCCTCCGCACGGCTGACCGGGCGCGGCGGTTTCACCCGCACATAACGTGCCGGTCATATCGGCCGCGCATGCTTGCGCCTTCCGACGAATCGAAAGGTCAGGCGTATCCATGGAGCTTCTGGAAGTGGTCGCGGGGATTTTCAGCACGATGACGGCCGTGTTCAGCGGCAGCGCGGCCTGATCGGCGGCATCCGGGTCAAGGACGTGCGGGGGCTTGGACGAGGGTGAGCGCCGAGCGCTGCCGCAGCGTGAATCCGAGCGTCTCGTACAGGCCGATCGCGGTGGTGTTGCGGGCGAGGGCGTGCAGGAACGGTGTCTCCCCGCGGGCGCGGATGCGGGCGCCGACGGCACGGACCAGGCGGGAGCCGATGCCCCGGCCCCGGAATTCCGCGTCGGTGCACACCGCGCTGATCTCGGTCCAGCCCGGCGGATGCAGCCGTTCGCCCGCCATCGCGATTAGTCGGCCGTCCATCCGTAAACCGAGGTAGGTGCCCATTTCGATGGTGCGCGGCGCGTACGGGCCGGGCTGGGTGCGGGCGATCAGCGCCAGGATCTCGGGGACGTCGGCCGCGGTGAGCACCTCGAGGTCCGGGTCGTCGGCGACGCGCAGCGCCGAGCCGTCCATCTGTACCGATGCGAGGCGATCCAGCACGGTCCAGCCGGGTGGCGGGGCATGGTCGCCGCCGCGCAGTCCGGCGCTGCCGCCGGGTCCGAGCAGGGTGGCCAGATCGGCCCAGTCCTGGTCGCTCAGGACGGGCGGGTGGCCGATGAATCCGGCGACCTCGGGGTCGTAGCGTCCGATGCGGCCCGCCCAGGTGGCGAACCGGCGGTGCGCGCCGCGCAGCGATCCCCGGACCGGATCGTCCAAGGGGTGCAGCGTGGTTCCGGCGTCGATGGTCGACTCAGTGGTCACCACACACACTCCTCCGCAGCAGTCTTCGACGAGAGCACGGTAGCGGCGCGCACGACCGGCGGCAGTGGTTGCGCTCACCACGATTCGGACAACCCGGCGAACACTGTATTCCCGCAAACCCCTTCGCCGACAGCCTATTTCCCCTCGCTCGAGCTGATCGGAATCGTTGACAGCGCAGGTTCCGCCCCGGCGTCCGGCGGGGGAATGCGCGGTGAGCACGCCCTATGCGGTCGGTGGCGGCCGGGCCGAACGGTCCGCGGCCGCGCTCGCGGTCGCCGGTCGGTGGCGGCGGCGGGTGCTTCGCGCGTTGTCCCGCAGGACAACTCGCGCCTGCACAGAAACGGGAGACGATGGCACCGAACCCACTGCACCTCGGCGTCGCGCTGGACGGCGCGGGCTGGCATCCGGCCGCGTGGCGGGAGCCGAATTCCCGGCCCGCCGAGCTGTTCGGACCCGCCTACTGGACGGATCTGGTCACCACCGCGCAACGCGGGCTGCTGGACTTCGTCACCCTCGACGACAGCCTGGCCGTGCCGGGCCCACGGCACGGCCGGGACGACGGGGCCGTCGATCAGGTGCGCGCGCGGATCGACGCGCATCTGATCGCGGCCCGCGTCGCACCGGTGACCCGCCATATCGGGCTGATTCCGACGGTGACGACCACCCATACCGAACCGTTCCACGTGTCCACCGCGATCGCCACGCTGGACTACACCTCGCGGGGCCGCGCGGGCTGGCAGGTGCGGGTATCGGCGACCGCCGCCGAGGCCGCCCACTTCGGCCGCCGGGTGGCGCCGGAGCTGACCGTCGCGGAGATCGCGGCGGCCGCGGCGTCGGGCACCTTCCCCGAGCACGTGCGCGAGCTGTTCGACGAGGCCGCCGACGCCGTGGAGGTGGCGCGGCGGCTGTGGGACAGCTGGGAGGATGACGCGGAGATCCGGGAGGTGCCCACCCGCCGGTTCATCGATCGCGACAAGCTGCACTACATCGACTTCGAGGGCCGCTTCTTCAGCGTCCGGGGGCCCTCGATCACGCCGCGCCCGCCGCAGGGCCAGCCCGTGGTGACCGCGCTCGCGCACGCCCCGCTGATCTATGAATTCGCCGCGCGCGCAGCGGATCTGGTCTTCGTCACGCCCGGCCGCGCCGCGGGCCCGGCACCGATCCTGGCACAGGTCGCGGCCGCCGCCGACCGGGTGGGCCGGACCGGGGAACGGTTGCGCGTCTACGCCGATCTCGTCGTGTTCCTCGACACCGACGCCGAATCCGGACCTCAGCGCCTGGCGCGGTTGAACGAGACGGCCGGGTCCGAATTCGATTCCGACGCCGCGGTTTTCGCGGGCAGCGCGGACGAACTCGCGGATCTGCTGACCGCCTGGAGCGGACAGGGGATCGACGGATTCCGGTTGCGGCCGGGTGTCGCTGTCGACGATCTGGCCGCCGTGGCCGACCGGCTCGTGCCCGCGTTGCAGCGCCGCGGCCTGTTCCGCACCGGCTATCCGGACGGCTCGCTGCGCGGGCTGCTGGGCCTGCCGACCACTGTCCCCAACCGTTACGCGACCGCGTGAGCGAGGTTCTCGTGAGTACTTCCCGTAAGCAGGTCATCCTGGGCGCCTATCTCGGCGGCGTCAATCATCACACCGCCTGGTGGCATCCGCGGGCGGGCAGCCAGATCGACTTCACGACGTTCGAGCACACCGCGCGCACCGCCGAACGCGGCCGGTTCGACTTCTTCTTCCTCGCCGAGGGACTGATCCTGCGCGAGCGCGCGGGCAAGATCTTCGACCAGGACATCATCGGGCGGCCCGACACCTTCACCGTGCTCGCCTCGATCGCCGCGGTGACCGAGCATCTGGGGCTGGCGGGCACGATCAACGCCACCTTCAACGAACCCTACGAACTGGCCCGCCGGTTCGCGAGCCTGGACCATCTGTCCGGTGGCCGCGCGGCCTGGAACGTAGTGACCTCGTTCGACGCGTTCACCGGCCAGAATTTCCGCCGCGGCGGGTTCCTCGATCCGGCCGACCGTTATGTGCGGGCCGAGGAGACGGTGAATGCCGTGCGCGCCCTGTGGGATTCGTGGGACGCCGGCGATGTGGTGGCCGACCGGGCCGCGGGCCGGTTCCTGGCTCGCCCCGACGCCGGCGCGTTCGCGGTGCATGGCAGCCAGTTCGACATCTCCGGCCGGTTCACCGTGCCCCGCAGCCCGCAGGGACGGCCGGTGCTCCTGCAGGCCGGGGTGTCGCCGCAGGGCCGCGATTTCGCGGCCGCGAACGCCGATGCCATCTTCTCCCCGTACGGCAAGCTGCCCGAGGCGGTCGAGTTCTACCGCGACATCAAGTCCCGTGCGGTCGCGGCGGGCCGGGCGCCGGGCGACATCAAGATTCTGCCGTCGGCGAGTTTCGTGCTCGGTGACACCGAGGCGGAGGCGGTCGAGAAGTTCCGTACGATCAGCCGCGAGCAGGTCACCGGCCAGACCGCGGTAATCCTGCTGGAGCAGATCTGGAATCGCGATCTGTCGGGCTACGATCCCGACGGCCCGGTGCCCGATATCGATCCCGATCCCGAGGCGCCGCCGTTCATCCAGGGCCGCGCCTTCGTGCACCAGGACCGTTTCGCGACGGCGGCGAGGCTGCGCGAGGTGGCCGCGGCCAAGCGGCTCTCGCTGCGCGAGGTGGTGATCGATCAATTCGAGCGCGGGCCGCTGGTCGGCACGCCCGCGCAGGTGGCCGCGCAGATCGACGCGTTCGTGCAGCAGGACGGCTCGGACGGGTTCATTCTCGGCTCGCATCTGGTGCCGTGGGGCCTCGACGAATTCGTGGACCAGGTGGTGCCTTTGCTGCAGGACCGCGGGGTGCTGCGCGCGGAGTACGCGGGCACGACGCTGCGCGACAATCTCGGTCTGCCGCAGGCGCATTCCGCGACGGCGGTCGCCACCGGGTCCTGATCGCCGCGTGCCCGGGTCAGTGCGGCGGTGTCTGCCCGGTGCGGAGTTTGGAGGCGTAGACGGCGGCCTGGGTGCGGCGTTCCATGCCGAGTTTGGCCAGCAGCCGGGAGACGTAGTTCTTGACGGTCTTCTCGGCGAGGAACATGCGTTCGGCGATCTGGCGGTTGGTGAGCCCGTCGCCGAGCAGGTCGAGCAGTTTGCGTTCCTGGTCGGTGAGGGTGGCCAGGGGGCCGTCGGGTTCGGTGCTGCGGCGCAGGCGATCCATCAGGGCCGCGGCGGCGCGATTGTCCAGCAGCGACCGGCCCGAACCGACCGCCTTCACCGCCGCCGCCAGTTCCATGCCCTTGATGTCCTTGACGACGTAGCCGCTGGCGCCGGCGAGGATGGCGTCGAGCATGGCCTGCTCGTCGGTGAACGAGGTGAGGATCAGGCAGCGCAGCTCGTCCATGCGGGAGAGCAGGTCGCGGCACAGTTCGATGCCGTTGCCGTCGGGCAGCCGGACATCGAGCACGGCGACGTCGGGGCGCAGCGCGGGGATGCGGGCCAGTGCGTGGGCCACGTCACCGGCCTCGCCGACGATGGTCAGCTCCGGATCCTCCGACAGCAGGTCGACCAGTCCGCGCCGGACGATCTCGTGGTCGTCGACCAGGAACACCTTGATCATGCTGTGCCTTCACCTTCTGTGGAAGTCCCCGCAGCGCTGTGTCCGTCCAGTGTGCGCCCGGCGTCGCGGCCGCGGTAGAGCAGGGGTGTGGCGGCGGCGCGCCCGGCGGCGTGTCGGCTATCGGCTCGAGCTGGGGATCTGTCATGGATCGCGACAGGTGTGTTTCATCTCCGACTCGCTGGCTACTCGGAGGAGAACGCACTGCCGACCGAGAACTCCCACAACCGCGGGAAGGAAACCCGACAATGCTGATGCTTACTCCCACCGCCATCGACGTCGTTCGCACGATTACCTCGGCGGAGGGCACCCCGCAGGACGCGGGCCTGCGCATTTTCACCGATGACGGCGCCGAGACGCTGCAGCTGGCGCTGGCCGCCGAACCGGCGGCCGACGACCAGGTGATGACCGCCGAGGGCTCGCGTATCTTCCTGGACCAGCAGGCCGCGGCGTTCCTCGACGACAAGATCCTCGATGCCGGCGTGGACGGCAACGGGCAGAGCAGCTTCGTGCTGGGGACCCAGGGCGCCCCGGCGGCCGAATAAGGCTGCCGCGCTTCAGTTTCCGAGCCGGTCGTCGCCGTAGCGGGCGACGAACCGGCGCAGAATTTCACCGGGCACCGTGATCGTCTCGCGGTGGCCCAGCGCTATCAGGTAGTCGGCCTCGTCCGGGTCGAAATATCCCGCATGCCGGTATGTTTCGATACGCAGGGCGAGGCCGTCGCCGTCCAGTTCGGGATGGAACTGGGTGGCGTAGACGTGCCGGCCGGCGCGCACCATCTGCACCGGGCAGCCGGGTGAGGTGCCCAGCAGTACCGCGCCGGGCGGGACGTCCTGGCAGGATTCCTTGTGGCCGACGAACGCGCGGAACGAGCGCGGCAGGCCTTGCAGTAGCGGATCGGCCGCCGCGTCCGGGGTCAGTTGGATGGTCTGGGCGCCGACGGTCTCGGCGTAGCGCTCGCGGCCGACGCGGCCGCCGAGGACGTCGGCGAGGATACCCAGTCCGTAGCAGGCGCCCAGGTAGGGGAAGTCGCGGCGGACGATCTCGGCGATCAGTTCGCGCAGGGTCGGCTCGAATCGCCGCTGGTACTCGTATTTGTGGTCGTCGGGGTTGCTGACGTTGCTGGGTCCGCCGCCGACGATCACGGCGGCGAACTCGTCGAGTTCCAGCTCGGGCAGCCCGCGGTCCATCTGGATGCGCACCAGCCGGCCCGGGGCCAGTCCGGAGATGCGTTCGACGGCTCGGAACTCGTCGTCGGCCGCGGAGTGTTCGGGCCGCAGCTGCAACAGCAGGAACGGTAGGGGCATGTCTGCGATTATCGGCCGCGGGCGGGTTCAGGCCGCGGTGTCCACGCCGGTGGTGATCTTCGGGAAGGGGCTGGCCTGTTCCAGCTGGTAGGCCAGGTCGAGCAGATCCCGTTCCTGTCCGCGGGGCGCGGACAGTTGCACCGAGCCGGGCAGGTTGGCGCTCATCAGCGTGTGCGGCACCGCGATGGCCGGGCCGCCGCCGACATTGTTGAACGGGGTGAAGCCGACGTAGTCGATCAGCTTGTCGAACAGCTGCTCGAAGGGCTGGTCGGGGGAGTGCTCGCCCAGGCGCGGCGCGGGATGGGACAGCACCGGCGACAGCAGGGCGTCGAAGTCGGTGAAATGCGCGTCGTAGAGGGCGGTGCCGGTGCGCAGCCGCCGCACCGCCGGGGGCACGGCGCGCGGGTCGCGCAACACCTTGCGGGCCAGTCCGCGGGTGAACGGGTCCAGTTTCCAGGGCCGGAACGAGGCGGGGTGGGTGGCGGTGAAGGAGGCGGACATGATGACCGCGAACAGCGCCCAGTAGGTCTTGAAGTCCTCGGCGAATCCGGGGTCGACCGCGAGGCGGGTCTCGCTGAGGTCGTGGCCCGCGGCGGCGAGAGTGCGTGCGGCGGAGTCGAGTACGGCCTCGGTCTCGGGGTGGACGGCGCGCCCGAGGATGTCGTGGCGCACGATCCCGATCCGCATCGGCCGGTCGGTGGGTCCTTCGACCAGGCCGATCGGCGGGAGCGCGGGGTGGGGCCGGAAGCGTTCGGCGGCGGCGAGGTAGTGGGCGGTGTCGCGGACGGTGCGGGTGAGCACGCCCTCGGCGACCAGGTGGACCGGTAGCTGCCGCACGCCGGGCTGGTCGAGCAGCCGGCAGCGGGTGGGTTTGAGGCCGACGAGGCCGTTGACCGCGGCGGGGATCCGGATGGAGCCGCCGCCGTCGTTGGCGTGCGCGATCGGCACCGCGCCCGAGGCGACCAGGGCGGCCGAGCCGCCGGAGGAGGCGCCGGCGGAATGCTCGGTGTTCCACGGGTTGCGGGTGGCGGGCCGGTCGACGTATTCGGTGCTGGCGGTGAGCCCGAATTCGGGCAGGGTGGACTTGCCGAGCAGGGCGAATCCCTGGGCGAGGAATTGGGTGGCCGGTCCGCTGCTGCGGCGGGCGGGGCGCGGGACGAACGCCGCCGAGCCGTGGCAGGTGGGCAGGCCGGCGACGTCGGTGTTGTCCTTGATCACGGCGGGCACCCCGGCGAAGACGCCGGTGCCGGGGGTGGCGTGGCGGGCGCGGTCGAAACATTCGGCCTGCACGGCGTCGAGTCGCGAATCGGCTTGCCGCACACGGTCGATGGCCGCCTCGAGCACCTCGCCGGGGCCGCGGCGCCCGGCGCGGAGTTCGGCGGCGAGTGCGACGGCGTCCAGGGTGCCCAGGGCGTCGTCGGTGAAGGTGTGGACGGTGTCGGTCATGTGCTGGGTGCCTCTCCGGTGACGGCGTGGTGCCGTCTCGACAATAGGCACAGGGTCGCGCCGCCTAGCGCACGCGCCCGGATTGCCGCCGGGCCGGCACGGGCTCGTCGAAGTGCGCGGTGACCGAGGCGGCGCCGTCGATCGACCGCACCAGATCGGCGGCCACGGCGGCCAGTTTGACGTTGCGGCGGTTGGACACGGTGCGCAGGATGCCGAAGGCGCTGTCGCGATCGCAATTGTGCTGGCCCATGAGGATTCCCAGCGCCTGATCGATGACCGACCGCGAGCCCAGCGCGGCGCGCAGCTGATCGGTCAGGGCGCTCTGCCGGTTGGCGTCGATCGCCAGTTGCAGCAGCACGCTGAGGTGGCCGGCGATCAAGGTGACCGTGTCCCGCGCGGCCGGGTCCACGCCGCCGCGCTCGCGTCCGTAGATGCTCAGTGTGCCGATCACGTCGTCGTCGCTGGACAGCGGCCAGACGTCGTGGGAGCGCAGGCCGTGGGCGAGCAGCCGCGCGGCGTAGCCGGGCCAGCGCGGTTCGTCGGCCAGGTCCGGCACCGACACCGGCCGGGCGGTGCGGACCGCGGTCTGGTACGGGCCCGGGTCGTCGACGTGGCGGGACTCTTCGGGCAGCAGCGCGGTCGCCGCCGCGCAGCTGCCGCTCACGGTGGTGTCCGAGACCAGCGTCACCCCGATCAGGGGGCTGTCCGGCAGCATGGCGGCGACGATGTCGGCGATGTCCTGCGGGCGGGCGAGGATGGTGTCGTCGGCGAGCAGCAGCCCGGTCAGTTGTGCCACTCCCGTGGCCAGTTCGTCGGTCATCGGGCGCCTCCCGGAATGCGTGGATCGGACTCGGAGATCAGCACAGCAGATATCTCTCTTCCACGATGCGGCGCGCCAGTTCCGGCAGCGGTACGCCTTCGGCGAAGGCGCGCGCCCGGATCAGCAGCAGTGCGGTGTCGACCGAACACGAGCCCTGCACCGCGACCATGCCGACGGCCTGGTTCACGGTGGCCCAGTAGTCCGCGTCGTCGTACAGCGCCCCGCGCGGCGTGGCGCCGTCGGTGTCGGTGCGGTCGGTGTGTAGTAGTACCTCGTTGGCCAGGACGTCGGCGAGGTGGCCGGCGGCCGGGACGGCGCTCTCGGGCAGCCGGGCGTGCTCGGAGTAGGCGCACAGCGCGCCCAGTCGGCCGGGGCCGACCTCCAGCGGAACGGCCAGCACCGAGCGGATCCCGAGATCCCATGCGGCGCTACCGTATTCGGGCCACCGGTCGGTCAGTTCGGCTTCGCCGACGAGGACGTAGTCCAGTCCGCCCAAGACGTCGCGGGACGGGCCGCACCCGACGGTGGCCTCGAGGTCGTAGGCGGCGCGCGAGCGGGCGTCGGAGGCGGCGGTGAGCACTTCCTGCCATTGCTCGTCGAACAGGATCACCGCGGCGCTGTCCAGGCCCAGATCGTCGGCGACCGCCGACATGAACGGCGGCCGCTCCGCCTCGGCGCCCTCGTCGGACCAGCGCTGCAGGCGCTGGTTGTGCAGCCGGTAGAGCCGGGCGCAGGCGCGGTGGCGCCGCTCCATCTGGCGATGCAGGGCGGCCATCCGTTCCCGGAACGGCCGCGTGGACTCCGGCGGCTGCCCCGACTGGAGTTCATAACGCGCCGCGACGGCGGCGGCGCGATCGGCACGCTGCATTTCCCGCAGGTAGTTACGCCACTCGTGCGCGTCGTCGTGCGGAGGCGTACCGGACGACATCCGCTCAGCCTAGCCCTGTCCGTGTCGGGCCGCGACAACTCCCGCGTACATTAATTTCCTTGCGCCCCAGGGGGAATCGCCGGGGATTCCTCCATGAGCAGCACTACGGCGTGGCGCAGGCCGTCCATAGGGGTACACGTCACCGAGCAGGTGATCGAGCGGCCGATGCGGTTGACGGCCGGAACGTCGACCGCGGCGGTGCGTTTTCCGGTCCGCAGGCAGTCGGCGATGGCGTCGTGCACCGACTCGGTCGGCAGGCCGAAGTCCAGGACGGCGAAGTACTGCTGGTAGACCTCTTCGGCGCGCAGGCCCCACAGTTCCTCGGCGCCGCGGTTCCAGCTGCGCACCCGCTGCTCACCGTCGAGCACGACCACTCCGGCGGCGATACTGGACAGGATGCCCTCGAGGAACGCGCGGGTCTCGTCCAGCTCGCTGCTGCGGATGCGCATCTCCTCGTTCATCGTCTCGAGTTCTTCGTTGCCGGACTGGAGTTCCTCGTTGGTGGTTTCGAGTTCTTCGTTGGTGGACTGGAGTTCCTCGTTGGTGGTCTCGAGTTCCTCGATGCTGGATTGCAGTTCTTCGTTGGTGGTTTCGAGTTCTTCGTTGGTGGACTGGAGTTCCTCGTAGGCGGTCTCGAGTTCCTCGCGCTTGACCTTCACCTCGTGCGAGAGCCGGGTGGCGACGGTGGTGTCGACGAAGGTGATGACCACACCCGTGTGGGGGCCGTTGCCGTTCCACATCGGCTGCACGTGCACGTCGAAGTACTGCGGGTCCTCGGGGCCGAGCCGGCGTTCCACGGAGTTGACGCGGATGCTGCGGTGCTCGGCGAGGGCCTGGTCGATCAGCGAGCGCAGTTCGATCGGGCGGTAGGACAGTTCGAGGTCGCTGAGCGGGCGGCCGACGTCGTGCGGGGTCAGTCCGAACTGGTTGCGCATCTGGGCGTTGAGGACGGTCACCTTGCCTTCGGTGTCGAGCCCCACGGCCGCGAACGGCGCGGATTCCAGCGCCAGTTCGGTGAGCAGCCGGCGCTTCACGAAGCCCTGCACCTCCTCGCCGAGACCGATGTCCAGCCGCGGCTGGCCGGGGGTGTGCATGGCGCCGGTTTCCCCGGCGCGGCGGCGGAAGATCCGCTGGCGCATGTTGGCGACCTCGAAACGTTCGCCGTCCGACAGCAGCATCTCGGCCTTGCCCAGGAACAGGAATCCGCCTTCGCGCAGCGCGAAATGGAAGCGGTCCAGGATCTGGGCCTGGGCCTCGACGTTGAAATACATCAGGGTGTTGCGGCAGATCAGCAGGTCCAGCCGCGAGATGGGGGCGTCGCGGGTGATGTCGTGGCGGCCGAAGATCACCCGGCGGCGCAGGTCCTGGCGGAAGACGAACTTGTCGCCGTTGGGCTCGAAGTAGCGGTCTCGCAGTTCCTCCGACAGCGGCTCGAGCGCCTTGGCGCTGTACATGCCGGTGCGGGCGTCGCGCAACGCCTCCTCGTCGACGTCGGTGCCGTAGATCTTGACCCGTTCGACGGCCTCGTCGATGCCCAGCACCTCGGCCAGCGCGATCGCCGGCGAGTACGCTTCCTCGCCGCTCGAGCAGCCGGCGCTCCAGATGCGGATCTCCTGGCCGGGTTCGAGCCCGGCGAGCAGTTCGGGCAGGACCTCCCGTTGCAGGAAGTGCCACGCCTCGAGGTCGCGGAAGAAGCTGGTGACGTTGATGAGGATGGTGTTGAACAGCGAGCGGAACTCGTCGGCGTTGGTTTCCAGGTAGTCGCGGTAGTCGCCGTAGTCGCCGATGCGCACCTCGGTCATCCGTTTGCGGATGCGCCGGGCCAGCGAGGAGCGCTTGTATCCGGTGAAGTCGAAACCGCGGGAGTCGCGGATGAACAGCAGCAGGTCTTCCAGGGCCGCGTCGGCCTCGGTGCGATCGGTCATGACGCCGTCCGCTCCACCAGGCCGCGGATCACGCCCGCGATCTCGGCCAGCGACAGCACGAAGTCGCTCGCGCCGGCCCGGATCGCCGCCTCGGGCATGCCGGTGAACTCCGCTTCCTGGGGATCCTGCACGATCACCGTGCCGCCGCGGGATTTCACCGCGCTCGCGCCCATCGCGCCGTCGCTGCCCGAACCGGTGAGCACGCACGCGATCGCGCCACGGCCGTAGGCGCCCGCGACGGATTCGAACAGCAGATCCGCCGAGGGCCGGACGAAGTGGACGAGTTCGCTGCTCGACAGCGCGAGCCGGCCACCGGCCCCGACCAGCAGGTGGAAGTTCGGCGGGGCGATGTAGACGACGCCGGGTTCGACGTGCTCGTCGGCGGCCGCGAGCCGCACGGGCAGCGCGGTCCGGCGGCCCAGGACGTCGGCGAGAATGGTCTCGTGGCGGGGGTCCAGATGCTGCACCACCAGCACCGGCACCGGAAAGTGCGCGGGCAGCCCGCCCAGCACCCGGCTGAGCGCGGTGATGCCGCCCGCCGACGACGCGATCGCCACGATCTCGAAGTCGCCGCCCGGCGCCGCGTCGGCGGGCCGGTCGCCCGCGACGGTCATGTCGAAACTGTGCCGCGGCAGGCGAACCGGCGGCGGGGAGCGGAAGATTCGAGCACAGGGTCAGCCTAGCGGTAGTGCGCCGCCGATCCCGCACGCGGCGGCGCGGCGCGGCGCGCCTGCCGACCGGCTTCGCGGAAAGCGCGGAATGCCAAGCCCGCCAAGGGGTTCGGGTACGGGCGGGGCGCGGAGCCGCTCACAGCCCGAGCGCCGTAGAGAACATCGGCCACGAGTTGCGCAGATCCTGCTGCCAGTAGCCCCACGAGTGGGTGCCGTTCGGGCGCAGATCGACGGTGGCGGGAATGTTCAACTCCCGCAACCGATCTCGCACCTGCAGGGTGCAGCGTCCGGCCACCGCGTCGAGCAGTCCGCCGATGACGAGCTGGTCGAGCAGTGTCGCCGGGTTGTCGTGGATGCCGGGCCCGCCGAGGGTGTCCAGCGGGCCGGGCGCGCCGTTGCCCGAGGCCAGGTAGACCGCGGTGCCGCGCAGTTCCTCGGCGTGCAGGTAGGGGTCGTTGGCCGCCCACGCGGGGTCGGTCGGCGGTCCCCACATGTTGAGTGTGTTGCCCTGGGTGCCGGTGACGATGGTGTCGACCATGACCTGGCCGAAGGGGTCGCTGGTGCGGGCGCAGCCGCTGTAGGAGCCGAGCGCGCGGAACACCCCGGGCGCGGCGATGGCCAGTTGCAGCACCGCGATGCTCGCCATCGACGGACCGGCGATGGCGTTGGCGCCGGTGCCGGCGAACGCGGAGTCGATCACGGCGGGCAGTTCGCGGGCCAGGAACGTGGTCCAGCGCTGCCGCCCGTGCACGGGGTCGTCGGCGCGCCAGTCGGTGAAGAAACTGCCCGCCCCGCCGACCGGCATCACCACGGTCACCTGCCGGTGGGCGAAGAACTCGACGGCGTCGGTCTGGGTGAACCAGTTCTTGCCCGCGCGCCAGTCGCCGGAGCCGGCGCCGCCGTCGAAACCGTTGAGCAGATACAGCACCGGCGCGGGCCGCGCGGGGTCGGCGGCCGGGGCGACCGCGACCGACACCGTGCGGCCCATCGCCGCGGAGTGCACCGTCAGCTCGACCACGCGGCCGGGACCGGCGACGGCGGCCACCAGGCGGGAGCCGTCGGCGGCGGGCCGGGCCGCGGCCAGCGCCCGCGCCGAGGCCTCCGACATCGCGGGCGGTTCGGCGGCGGCCGGTCCGGTCGAGCACACCACGGCCACGAGCGCGACGAGCGCGGCCGCGCACGGAAGACGGACAGTGCGGCGCCGAAGGCGTTGCCGGGCACGGACTCTCACGCGCCGCCTCCCTTCGGGTTCGCCTGCACCGACGCCGAGACCGCCGCGGCGGCCGGGAAAAAGCGGCGGGCAGCTCTGGTAGGGATCACCTGCGCCGACGCTAGGACCGCCGCGCCCGGCCGGGCAAGACGCGGCGGGCAGGTCTGGGACTTGCGGCCGGGGCGGCGCGGTCGCGCTGGTATCGGCCACAACGGCGCGGCGGTCTCTAGGCTGGGCCGATGGGCGCGAACAGATCCGGGCCGTATTTCTGCGGTATTGATGCGGCGATGGATGTCGTGGGCGGCAAGTGGAAGGTGCTGATCCTGTGGGAGCTGGAGAACAACGGGGTGCGCCGGTTCGGTGAGCTGCGCCGCAACCTGCCCGGCGTGTCGGAGAAGATGCTGATCCAGCAGCTGCGCGAACTCGAGGAGGACGCCATCGTGCACCGCGAGGTGTACCGGGAGGTGCCGCCGCGGGTGGAGTACTCGCTGACCGAGCTGGGCCGCGAACTCGATCGCGCGCTGGCGCCGCTGGGGGTGTGGGGGCGTGAGCGCATGGCGCGCATCGGCGCGCGCAAGGTCGCCGCGCCGGGCTGAGGGCCACCGTATTGCGCGCACGCTGCGGCCAACGCATGGTGCCGGGCCGCCGCGATGGTAGGAAGGGGAACGTGTCTGCACCTGGTGACGAGTCCCGAGCCGAACCCGTGTCCCGCGCCGTGTCGGAGGTGGTGGATCTGGTCAGCACGCTGATCCGGTTCGACACCTCCAACACCGGCGAACTGGAAACCACCAAGGGCGAGCGTGAATGCGCGCAGTGGGTGGCCGACCAGTTGCAGCAGGCCGGATACACCACCGAATACGTCGAATCGGGAGCGCCGGGCCGCGGCAACGTGTTCGCGCGACTGCCCGGCGCCGACCGCAGCCGCGGCGCGCTGATGCTGCACGGGCATCTGGACGTGGTGCCCGCGGAGGCGTCGGACTGGAGCGTGCACCCGTTCTCCGGCGCGGTGCGCGACGGCTACGTGTGGGGCCGCGGCGCGATCGATATGAAGGACATGGTCGGCATGATGCTGGCGGTGGCCCGCCAGTTCAAGATCGAGGGCACGGTGCCGCCGCGCGATCTGGTGTTCGCGTTCCTGGCCGACGAGGAGAACGGCGGCCGCTGGGGTTCGCAGTGGCTGGCCGACAATCGCCCGGATCTGTTCGAGGGTGTCACCGAGGCGGTCGGCGAGGTGGGCGGTTTCTCGCTGACCGTGCCGCGCCGCGACGGCACCGAGCGACGGCTGTATCTGGTGGAGACCGCGGAGAAGGGCCTGGGCTGGATGCGGTTGCGCGCCAAGGCCCGCGCCGGGCACGGCTCGTTCCTGCACGACGACAACGCGGTGACCATTCTGGCCCGAGCGGTGGCGCGGCTGGGCACCCACACCTTCCCGCTGGTGCTGTCGGATTCGGTGGCGGAGTTCCTGGCGGCGGTGAGCGAGGAGACCGGTATCGCGTTCGATCCGACGGGCCCCGACATCGAGGGCCAGTTGGCGAAGCTGGGCACCATCTCCCGCATCATCGGCGCCACCCTGCGCGACACCGCCAACCCGACGATGCTGCGCGCGGGCTACAAGGCCAACGTGATCCCGCAGACCGCCGAGGCGGTGGTGGACTGCCGGGTGGTGCCGGGGCGCCAAGCGGCGTTCGAGCGCGAGGTGGACGAGCTGATCGGGCCGGATGTGGAGCGGGAGTGGATCACCAAGCTCGACTCCTACGAGACCACCTTCGACGGGCATCTGGTCGACGCGATGAACGACGCCGTCCTCGCACACGATCCGCAGGGGCGTACCGTGCCCTATATGCTCTCCGGCGGCACGGACGCGAAGGCGTTCGCCCGCTTGGGGATTCGCTGCTTCGGCTTCGCGCCGCTGCGGCTGCCGCCGGATCTGGACTTCTCGGCGCTGTTCCACGGCGTCGACGAGCGCGTCCCGGTCGACGCGCTGGAATTCGGCACCCGGGTCCTGGAGCATTTCCTCCTGCACAGCTGACGATCTCGAAAGGACGGTCTCGTGCCCGACTACTCCTACAACCCCTACGCGCCGCTGCCGCAGCTGCCGGCGTTCACCGTGACCTCCGAGGATGTCACCGACGGTCAGCCGTTCGGCAACGACCAGGTCAGTGGCGTGTTCGGGGCGGGCGGCAAGGACATCTCGCCGCACCTGTCGTGGTCGGGGTTCCCGGCGCAGACACGCAGTTTCGCGGTCACCGTGTTCGATCCCGACGCGCCGACGGCGTCGGGGTTCTGGCATTGGGCGCTGGCCGACATCCCGGCGGCGATCACGACACTGGGACGCGGCACCGGCAGCGAGGGCGGGGTGCTGCCCGCCGGGGTGGTCCAGTTGCGCAACGACGGCGGATTCGCCGGATACGTCGGCGCCGCCCCGCCCGCCGGGCACGGCTACCACCGGTATTTCATCACCGTGCACGCGGTGGACGTGGAATCGCTGGGCCTCGACGAGAACGCCACGCCGGCGTTCCTGGGCTTCAACCTGTTCTCGCACGCCATCGCCCGCGCGCAGCTCACCGCGACCTACGAGGTGAAGTAGGCGCACGCTTTCTTGTCCTGTGGCCCGGTCCGAATGTGTCCGGGCCACAGCCTTTTTGCCTCGCGTGCAAATGTGCGTGCGGTGCTGTTCCGCAGGGCGGGCGCTAGCGCAGGTCGATGACGCCCTCGGGGACCGGGTCGCCGTACAGTTCGGCGATCTCGGCGGCGTATTTGGTGGCGATCGGGCTGCGCTTGAGTTTGAGGGTGGGGGTGATCTCCTCGCCGCCGGGTTCCCAGGCCTGCGCGATGATGCGGAAGCGTTTGATCTGCTCGACGCGGGAGAGCCGGGTGTTGCCCGACGCCACGGCCGCGCGGATCTCCTCGACGATCTCGGGGCGGGCGGCCAGGGCGGCGACGTCGGCGTCGGGGGTGCCGAGGGCTTTGGCGCGCACCGCGGCGGTGTCGGGGTCGAGCACGAGCAGGGCGGTGATGTAGGGCTTGCCGTCGCCGATCGCGACCACCTGCCCGACGAGCGAGGACGCCGCTTTGACCGCGTTCTCGATGTTGGTGGGCGAGAGGTTCTTCCCGGCCTCGCTGATAAGGAGTTCCTTCTTACGGTCGACGATGGTGACGTAGCCGTCGCCGTCGATGGTGGCGACGTCGCCGGTGTGCAGCCAGCCGTCGTCGTCGAGGGCTTCGGCGGTCTTGTCGGGCATGCCGCGGTAGCCGGGGGTGACGATGGCGCCGCGGACGAGCAGTTCACCGTCGCTGTCCAGGCGCAGCTCGACACCGTCGAGGGCGCGCCCGACCGAGCCGGGGCGGGGACTGTCGAGTTCGGTGAATGTACCCACGCCGGTGGTTTCGGACATGCCCCACACCTCGGTCACGGTGAATCCGAGGCCCAGCAGGTATTCCAGGGTTTCCGGGGGGATCGCGGCGGCGCCGGACGCGGCGACCTTCAATTCGTCCAGGCCGAGCGCGGCGCGCAGTTTCGACAGCACCAGCGCGTCGGCGAGTTTGTGCTGCGCGCGCAACACGGGGCTCACCGTGCCACCGGCGAGCCCGGCACGGGCGGCGGCGACACCGGTGCCGATGGCCCACCCGGCGAGGGCCTTCTTCACGGGACTGGCCTCGGTGGCCAGCTTCGCGTCGATACCAGCCTTGATCTTCTGCCACACCCGCGGGACGCCGAAGAAGGCGGTGGGCCGGGCGTCGGGCAGCGCGGCGGCGATCTCGCGCGGATCGGGCACGCAGGTGATGGCGACGCCGGTGAACAGGTTGGCGCAGTGCCCGGAGATGCGGTCGGCGACGTGCGCGGCGGGCAGGTAGGACACCGCGCGGTCGTCGATGCCGACCACCAGCGGGCCGTCCTGGGTGAGTCCGGCGATCTGGGCGACGATGTTGGCGTGGGTGATCTCCACGCCTTTGGAGGGGCCGGTGGTGCCGGAGGTGTAGATGAGGGTGGCCAGGTCGCCGGGTTCCACCGCCTGCCAGGCGGCGTCGAAGTCGAAGTCCTCGGCCGGATCGGCCTCCACCTCGGCGAGGGAGACGGTGCCGGCGGCCTGGCCGTCGACGAGCACGATGTGCGCGAACTCGGTCCCGCACCTCTGCACGGCGTCGAGGAACGCGCGCTCGGTGACGACGAGGGCGTTGCCCGCGTTGGCGAACACATGCGCCAGTTGTTCGGGGGAGCTGGTGTTGTAGACCGAGAACGGCGCCGCGCCCAGGTGCAGCGCCGCGGTGTCGACGAGGTTGAACTCGGGCTGGTTGGTCAGCATGAGTCCGACGGTGTCGCCGCGGCCGACGCCCAATTTCGCCAAGCCCGCGGCGATCGCCCGCACCCGGCGGTCGTAGTCGGTCCAGGTGATCTGCTGGGTGCCGCCGACCGTGCGCAACGCCACCTGATGCGGGCGCAGGGTCAGGGTCTGCTGGAAGGCCTCCGGCACGGTGCGGACCGTGACGCCGGATTGGTGTGTGTAGCCGATGTCTGTCGTCATTTCCCTTGTTCCCGATCGGTGGACGAACCGAGCCTCGGGACGCTCCGCCAGAGGCGACGGCGCGAACTCGGCGGGGCGGAGATCGAAAACGCACGGCTGGCGTCGCGTCACCGGGTGACGCGGCTCACCCATCCTATCGGTGCGATGCCGGAAATGTGACGTATCCGACACCGGCCGGTCTACCCGGTGGCGGGGAGCGCGGTGGCTGGGCGCGGACAGCTCTCGGCCGGTGCGGGGACCGGCATTCGCGGCGCGGTGACGGGCAGCGCGTCGGACGGCAGCGCTGTAGCGGGGTCGGCCCGGAATTCCGGCAGCCAGTGGCCGCGGAACTCGCGTTTGGATTGCATGTAGGCGCGGGCGCGTTCGCTGCGCGGCGCGGTGATCAGCTGCACGGGCTCGACCGCGATCCCGGCCTGCGCCACCGCGGCCATCTTCTCCGGGTTGTTGGTCAGCAGCCGCACCGACCGCAGGCCCAGCTCGTACAGGGCGGCGGCGACGGGGGCGTAGGAGCGGCAGTCGGGGGGATAGTTCAGGTCGCGGTAGCTGGTGAAGGTGTCCACGCCGTGGCACTCGCTGTAGCGCAGCCCGCGGGCCTTGGCGATCAGCCCGGAACCGCGGCCCTCCTGCTCGAGGTAGATCAGCACGCCGGCGCCCTCGGCCTGGATCAGGTCCATGGCCTTGTCCAGTTCGGGGCCGCAGTCGCAGTCGTCGCTCTGGAGCACGTCGCCGTAGAGGCAGCGGGAGTGGATGCGTACCAGGCAACCATCGGCAACCGGGCCGAACAGCAGCATCGTGCCGCCGTCGGCGGTGTCGTGGAGTTGGCGGACGCGGACGGTGAGCTCGCCGCCCTTGCGGCGGAGGCGGTGCTCGGTGTCGTCCGGGTGGTATCCCGGATCGTCCGTACCGTGTCCGGTCTCGTCCAGCTGGGCTGTCAAATGCTCCTCCGAAGGATCGCAGGTCGTACCTCGGGCAGCCGGGCGCGGTGTCCGCGTCCCCGGCGACGATGGGGGGTCGAGCACGATGGCAGCAGACGATAGCTCCCTTCCGGGAGTGCCCGCACACGACCCCGTCAACCGGGACGCGGCAGGCCGGCAAACACTCGGCTCACCGGTTGCCCGCGCCGTCCGCGCTCGCTTCGGCGGCCAGTTCGACCATGCGGTCCACGGCGTCGGCGGTGGGCATGGCGGCGGAGATGTCGCCGGTCGACTGGGTCGCGGCCATCGCGGCGGTGGCCCAGCGGAAGTCCTCGGGTCCGGCGCGGTGGCCGGCGGCGGCGACGATGCGGCGGGCCAGCGCGGCGACGAAGGCGGCGGGCGCGCCGGGAGAGTCCTCGAGCACGACCGGGAATCGGCCGATGTCGACCTCGAGGTCGTCGGAGCGGACGTGCGCGGCGAAGCCCTCGGCGATGCACACCGTGCGGGCGCCGAGCACGCGCAGGCGGCGGCACAGTTCGGCGTCGTCGAGGTCGCCGGATTCCCCGGCCGGGGCCAGGGCGGTGAGTTCGCGGCGGGTGCCGATGAGGTAGTCGATGGCGCCGAAGTAGCGGTAGAACCGCTGCGGGCCGCTGGCCGACGGCACGGGTTGCACGAGCAGGCGGGGGCGCGGGGCGCGGGCGGCGAGTTCCAGGGCGGTCTCGATCACGGCGGGGGGCGGTTCGAAGGTGAGCAGGACCGCGTCGGCGTCGGCGATGGCGTGGCGGGCGGCGGTGGTGTGCAGGTCCTCGGGGGTCAGCCGGACCCGTTCGTTGGGGCAGGCGATGTTGAGCGGTTCGCCGGTGCTGGTCACCAGCACGACGGCCACGGGGGTGTCGGCGCCCGGCACGACGCGCACGAGGTCGGTGTCGACGCCCGCGGCGCGCAGGTGGTCGAGGATGCGGCGGCCGCGCAGGTCGTCGCCGACCACGGAGATCAGGCGCACGTGCAGGCCGAGGCGGGCGGCGGCGACCGCCCGGTTGAGGCCCTTGCCGCCGGGCCGGTCCCGGAAGGTGCCGGTGGCCGGGTCGTCGGGTCCGGGGAAGTGGTCGATGATGCTGCAGATGTTGTCCAGGACGGCGTCGCCGATGACGGTCACGGTGCCGGCGCGGCCGTCGCCCGCCGCGGCGGCCTGCCGCGTGGGCAGCACCGAGGCGTAGCCCGAGGCGGTGACGAGCCGCTGGGCCAGCAGGGTGAACGCCTCGTGTTCGAGGCGGCCGCGCAATTGCCGGGTGGTGGGGGTGGGCGCGGCGGTGGGCTCGGCGCCGGCGGCGCGCAGCAGGGCGGGCCAGTGGGCGCTGAGGTAGTCGCGGCGGCGGCCCAGATCGGGGGCGTAGAGCTGGGCGGCGTCGAGTGCGTCGGGCAGGTGGCCGCGCAGCAGGCCCAGCGCCAGGCCGACGTCGACGATGAGCCGGTGCGGTGGCGGCAATTGCCGGGCGAGGTCGGCGACGACGGGCAGCACGGCCTCGGCGGGGTCGGTGCGCGACAGCCGGGCGTGCTGGTCGATCGCGTACAGCCCGAGCAGGGGCCGGACGTCGATCTCGGTGCTGCGCAAGCGTTTCGGGCTCAGTCCCGCCCGCTTGCACAAACGGGCGAGCACGGTGCGCACGGCGGCGACCGCATCGTCCTGTCCCGCCATCGGGGCAGCCACCTCCGTCTGGTGCGCGGTGATCTTCGTGGAGACGATAAGCCAAACGGCCGGACATCGCGCGGTTTAGCGGGCGGCGTTTCCGGCTATCTATAACCTATCGCGGCATTTGCCCGAATGGAACCGGCAAGTGACGCTCAGGGGTCGGCGTTCTGTCGTCGGCGCCTCCAGGAGGTTCTGATGGTGGGAGCAACTCCGCTCGAACGACGCATCCACCGACGCCGGATGCCCGAATCCGCCGAGCGCGACGCCGACGCGACCGCACACCGCGGCTAGCGGCCCGCACCGGCACCGCTGCCGGGCACGGCGCCCGCACCGCCACCGCGCCGCACGGGCCGTGCGTATCGCCGGCCGCGCGGACCCGGCCTGACGTCCGGACCGCGCACCCGCCGCGGGGCCACGGCACCGCCGGCATTCGCCGGCGGGGAGGCTCCCGACACCTGACGCAACCCCGACATCGCCGACGAAGGCGACACTTCCGCAACCCTTCGGCTACTGGCGCCGATGTACTGGGTAGCCGCCCGGACACCGCGGTGACACCGCGGGGCAGGGCGCGGCGACTCGAGAGGAGACAGCCGTGACGATCGAAACGACCGACTGGGCCATGATCAGTGACCGCACCCCCGAGCACGCCTTCCGCGTGGACGGCGCCGGGGCGGCGGTGTGGCGGCTGAGCTGGCTCCCCGAGCATCGGCTGACCCGCGACCAGGCATTGGCCGGTATGGAACTCGACGAGTTGCTCAGCGATCCCGCGGCCGTGCACGACGAGTCCGCGCAGCGCGGCGTCGCCGACCGCGCCGCCGCGCTGGGAGTGCGCTACGAGCAGGCGGTGATCCTGTTGTCGCGCCGCATGATCGAGCGACTGCGCCGGCATTCCGGCGGCCGCACCCGCCGGGAGGCCGGGCCCGTGCTGTCGGGCCGGTCGGTCCGCCGCCCCGGGGCGTTCGCCGAGGAGCCGCCGCGGCTGTCGGGCTGAGCGGCGCGGGCGTGGCGCTCAGGCGCGGGCTTTGTGCGCGGCGCCGACGGCCTCGGCCAGCGTGGCGTAGCCGTCGGCGCGCAGGCGCTGGGCCAGGCCGCGATGGATGCGGCGGGTCCACAGCAGACCGCCGTAGATGAAGCCGGTGTAGCCCTGCAGCAGGGTCGCGCCGGCGAGGATGCGCTCGTAGGCCTGGTCGGCGGTCTCGATGCCGCCCACCGAGATCAGCACCAGTTTGTCGCCGACGCGCGCGTAGAGCCGGCGCAGCACCTCGAGGGAGCGTTCGGCGACCGGCGGCCCGGACAGCCCGCCGGCGCCCAGCGCGGTGACCTCGGCGGCGGGGGTGGCCAGGCCGTCGCGGCGGATGGTGGTGTTGGTGGCGACGATCCCGGCCAGGCCGAGTTCGACGGCCAGGTCCGCGGCGGCGTCGATGTCGTCGTCGGACAGATCGGGCGCGATCTTGACCAGGACCGGCACCTGCACGCAGTCCAGCACCGCGCGCAGCAGCGGCCGCAGCGATTCGACGGCCTGCAGGTCGCGCAGGCCCGGGGTGTTGGGGGAGCTGACGTTGACGACGACGAAGTCGGCGAGCGGGCCGAGCAGGGTGGCGCTGGTGGCGTAGTCGGCGGCGGCCTGCTCGGCGGGGGTCACCTTGGTCTTGCCGATGTTGGCGCCCAGGGGGACGCCGCCGGGGCGGCGGGCGCGCAGCCGTTCGGCGGCCGCGGCGGCGCCCTGGTTGTTGAATCCCATCCGGTTGATCAGCGCCCGGTCCGGCGGCAGCCGGAACAGCCGCGGCGCCGGGTTGCCCGGCTGTGCCTGCGCGGTGACGGTCCCGATCTCGGCGTAGCCGAAACCCAGTGGGCCCCAGGCGTCCACCCCGGCGGCGTCCTTGTCGAATCCGGCGGCCAGGCCCAGCGGCGCGGGGAATTCCACGCCGAAGGCGGTGGTGCGCAGGATCGGGTCGCCGACCACGGTCACCCGGGCCAGCAGCGCGCGCAGCGGGGCGAACCGGGTGGCGAGCCGCAGCGCCGTGAAGACCAGGTGGTGGATGCGTTCGGGGGGCAGCAGGAACATCAGCCGCAGCAGTAAGGAGTACATGGGTGTCACATCCCCGTTTCGGCGACGGGGAAGGTGGTTTTGCGGCGGCGCAGCAGCACCTTGCGGCTGCCGTCGGTGTAGGCGCGGACCCGCGACAACTCCCAGCCGCCGAATTCGGCCTGGATCGCCAGCCGCATCGAGGCGGTCACCCGGGTGACCTCGGGGGTAGTCGTAGCGGGACGTATTCGTATTCCCCCTCTTCGCTGGTCTCCTCCCAGTCCGCGGGGATCGACCTGCGGTGCGCCGAGGCCCGAGTCATCACTGCCCTCTCTTCCTCTCGTCCGCGCCGATCCGCTGCAGGCCGTCGCCGGTGGCGGATCCCACGAACATGTCGCCGGTGCGCTCGTCGATGGTCAGCGTGTCGGGCTGGCGTACCGTCGCGAAGCGTCCCACTTCCTCCGGTATACCTGTCGACAGGTCGAAGCCGGCCACTTCGTTGCTCGCGGTCAGCGTCACCCACACGGTCTCGGACCGCTGATCGTAGGCGATCGCATAGGGCGAAGAGCCTACCGGGAAGTACTGGTGCAGTACGAGCGGATCGGCGGTGTAGACCAGCAGCGCGCCGCCGGCGGTGTCGGTGACCAGCAGCCGCCCGAAGTGGTCGGAGGCCAGGTGGGTGGCGCCGAGTCCGGCGCGCAGGGCCAGGCCGGGGGCGCCAGCGCCGAGGTCGAGCTGGGTGACGCTGGTCTGGGCGCGGTCGAGCACGGCCACGGCGTCGCCGGCGGCGGCGAGCGCGTCGATGGCCGGCAGGTCCGAGATCGTCTGTGCCACTTGCCCGTCCGCGGTGAGGATCACCACGCGTCCCCCGGCCAGGCCGACCGCGACGGTGCCGTCGGCGCGCCGGGCCGCGGCGCGGGCCTCGCCGTCGAGCGGGGTGCTGCGCAGCTCGCCGGTGGCGGTGTCGACGCGCACCAGCTGGCGGCCCGCGGTGGCGAGGAGCTGTCCCGGAGCGCCGGCGGCGAGAGTGGTGGCGGGGGCGGGCAGGGTCAGGGTGCGGGCGGGCGTGGCGGCGGGGTCGAGCAGCCGCAGTGTCACGCGGTCGGCGTCCAGGACCGCGACACGCCCGGTCGCGGGCTCGGCCAGCAGTGCCGCGACGGGCCCGGCGGGGGTCACCGTTCCGGCGGGCGCGGCGGCGGGGGGCGCGACCGCGGCCGTGGCGGGGGCGGCCGCCGGGGTGGCGGCCTTGTCCTCGCCCGCGGACGAGCAGCCCGCAGCGGCGGCCACCGCGACGGCGGCGGCGAGCGCCACGGGCCCCCCCCGCCACATCCCACCGGCCGGCCGGTTGCCGCCACCACCCATGCCCCGAACTCCTCACTCGCACCGACTACCGACGATTCATGCGTGCGTCCTCATCTGACCATGGTCGCGGACGGCCGCCGCGCGCCGGGGTCTTTCCCGGGCATCGCGTTTCGGCGACACGTCAGGGACGGCCGTGCCATTCTGTCGTACCGGCGGGTTACCGTGGACGGTGCATCGCCGCCGAGCCAGGGAGACCGCGTTGAAAACAGACCATATGTCTGGATTCATCGTCGAAGACGTTACCGTCGGTCCGTTCGCGCACGGGTTCGGCGTGACCGGCGACGGGCGCTCGTTCGCCTTCCGCACGGTCGGGGCCACCCTGTCTCTCGAGATCTACCGCGCCGACTCCGCCCGCGCCACCGCGGTTCCCGGCCCGGAGGACGTGGTGGCCGTCGCCGCGGCGGGCGTCACCGATATCGACCTCGGTGACGAACGCAGCGTCGTCGCCGCGGTGCGCGACCTGATCGCCACCGCCACCCCGGCACCCGCCGCCGACCGCGACGCCACCACCGTCCGCGCGCTGCTCGGCCGCCTCGGCGCCGCCCTCGACGGCCGGTAACTCCTTGCGCGCCAACACCTTCCGCCGGCGGGCTCGAGATGCGCGGTGCCCGGCGCGGCGCATGACAGACTGTAGGAGAACTACCGGTAACTTTCGACGACGGTGAGGATGCAGATGGCATTGCGACGATCGGCAGCGGCGCTGCTGCCGCTGGTGGCACTGACCGTGCTGGCGGGGGCGTGCGGCAACGACACGGACGAGGACTCGGTCGCCGCGGCCCGGTCCTCCGCCTACGCCGCCCTGACCTCGTCGTCGCAGGCCGCCGCGACCAGCCGTGCCCTGCGCCCGCCGATCCCCACCGCCGCCGAACTCGACACGCAGATCAAACGCGCGCTGGACCCGTCACTGCCCGACAGCGACCGCACCGCCCTGATCGAGGACGGCGAGGCGTTCAAGGACGCCATCCCCGACATGTACCGCGCGATGCAGGACAACCCGCACGCCGTCTACGGCGTCACCGACCCGGTGTTCGACAACCGCGACGGCACCCTCACCGCCACCATGCGCTTGGACAAGGACGGCACCGGCGCCAACGTGCGCACCACCATCGTGCATTTCGTCGACAAGGACGGCGCCTGGAAGATCTCCCGCACCGACCTGTGCGGCATCCTGCGCTCGGCGGACTACAAGACCGCGGCCTGCGGCTGAGTTCGGCTGTGGCGCAGCAGTTCTCGATGCGGTGGGGCCGGTTCGTGCACCGTCACCGGTATGTGGTGCTGGCGGTCGCGATCATCGTGGTCGCGCTGTCGGGGTGGTTCGGCCGCGACCTGGGCGAGCGGCTGACCCAGGGCGGCTGGTTCGACGAGCACAGCGAGTCGGTGGTGGCCTCCAAGATCGCCGACGAGACCTTCGGCCGCGACCGCGACGCCGACATCATCGTCCTCTACACCGCCCCGCCCGGCCACACCGTCGACGACCCGCCGGTGCGCGCCGCGGTCACGACGGCGCTCGCGCGGCTGCAGGCGACCTACCCCGACCGCATCCAGAAGATCGACAGCTACTTCGACGGCTCGATGATGGGCCAGTTCGCCGACGCCTCGCGCACGCACGCCTTCGCCAGCATCGGGCTGCGCGGCGAGGACACCGAATCGGTGAACAACTATCTCGCCGTCCAGGACGATCTGGCGGCCGGGGTCGACGGCGGCGGACCGGGCGGGACGACGGTGCAGCTGGCGGGCCTGCAACCGGTGGTGGAGGGCATCAATATCGGCATGCAGCGCGACATCCACCGCGCCGAGCTGATCGCGCTGCCGCTGGTGGCGGTGCTGCTGTATTTCGTGTTCGGCGGCGTGGTGGGGGCGCTGCTGCCGGTGCTGATCGGCGGCATGACGATCCTGGGCAGCCAGGGCATGATGCGGCTGCTGACCGGCTACATCGACGTCAACGTGTTCGCCAGCGCGGTGGTGACCCTGGTCAGCCTGGGCCTGGCCATCGATTACGGGCTGTTCGCGGTGACCCGGTTCCGGGAGGAGCTGGCGGCGGGCCGCAGCGTGGAGGACGCCACCGCCCGCACGGTCGCCACCGCGGGACGCACGGTGCTGTTCTCGGCGGCGATCATCGCGGTGAGCCTGGGCGCGCTGTTCATCTACCCGAACGGGGTGCTGCGCTCGGTGCCCTACGGCGGCATCAGCTCGGTGCTGCTGGCGGCGCTGCTGTCGGTGACGGCGCTGCCGGCGGCGCTGAGCATCGTGGGGCGGCGCATTGATCTGTGGGGGTGGGGCCGGTTCGCCGGCATCCGCACCGCCGAGCAGGTCGACGACGGATTCTTCTCGCGGCTGGCGAGTTTCGCGATGCGCCGCCCGGCGCGGGTGATCGTGCCGGTGGTGCTGGCACTGCTCGCGCTGCTGATCCCGTTCCGCCACATCGCCTTCGGCGGGTTGAGCGAACGCTATCTGGCCGAGGACGCCCCGGCACGGGTGGCGCAGGAGAAGTTCGATGCCCTGTTCCCCGAATTCCGTACCGAGCCACTGAAATTGGTGGTGGTGGGCGCCGATGCCCAGCAGCTGTCCGATATCCGGTTCCAGGCCAATTTCGTGCCGGGCCTGACCGGGCCGTTCGAGGCGACCGCGCCGACCACCAACGGGGTGAACGTGCTGGCCACCGGGCTGGTGGACGAGCGCGACGCCGACGCGGCGATCGCGGCGCTGCGCGCGATCGACGAACCGCCGGGGGTGCGGGTGATGGTCGCGGGCGTGCCGGCGCTGGAACGCGACGCCATCCGCGGTCTCATCGACGGCCTGCCGCTGCTGGCGGCGATTCTGGTGCTCGCCGCGGTGGCGCTGATGTACGCGGCGTTCCGGTCGCTGGTGCTGGCGGTGAAGGCGGTGGTGCTCAGCGCGCTGAGTCTCGGGGCGACCCTGGGCATTTTGACGTGGATCTTCGTGGAGGGGCACGGGGCGGGGCTGTTTCATTTCACGCCCGGGCCGCTGATGTTCGCGGTGCTGGTGCTGATCGTGACGGTGCTGTTCGGGCTGTCCACCGACTACGAGGTGTTCCTGCAGTCGCGGATGGCCGAGGCGCGGGCCAACGGCGCGGCGCCGGCGGAGGCGATCCGGTACGGCATCGCCCACACCGGCGGGGTGATCACCTCGGCCGCGGCGATCCTGATCGTGGTCACCGGGGCGTTCGGGTTCTCGGATCTGGTGCTGATGAAATACATCGCCTACGGGATGATCGCGGCATTGGTGCTGGACGCCACCGTGATTCGCATGCTGCTGACCCCGGCGGTGCTCAAGCTGGTGTGGCGATGATCGCGTGGCGTGTTGCAACCGGAGCACGGTGCTCCGTTAACCTGAACAGCGTGACCAACGACGGGGATACGCAGCAGCCGACGAGCCAGGGCAAACACGCGGCGCCGGAGGGCGCCGGCGTGCATCCGCTGATCGATCTCGCCCGGGATCCGAACCCCGGCGTCGCCGATCATGCCCGCCCGGACGAGGAAGACGACCAGCCCGACCAGTAGGCGAGCCGAAACACCCAGCCGCACAACCCTTTACACGCCGCCTGTGGGCGGGGCAGCCCCATGCCCCGCCCACAGTGCTGTCACCGGCCGGACGGCGGAAGGACTCGATCACGCCAATCCTGATGCTTCGATTGAAATTCTGACGATGCAAGGGTGACGATCAGGGTGATGAGTAGTGGCCGATCCGCGGACCAGCGTGCCCACCCCCGGCCCTCATCCGAGGTAGCGGGGACAGCGGGGCCGGTCTCGGTGCTGTTCGTGTTGTCACCGCTGATCGGCGAAATCGTCGGGGCGGCACTGCGATTCAGCTATCTCACCCAGCCGCTGCGGGTCGCTGCGATCCTCTGTTTCTACGGTGCGGGTGCGGTGCTGGTGCGGGAAGCGGTGCAACGCCGTGGCCTCAACGGCTGGGGACTGCTGTTGCTCGCCCTCGCCTTCGCCGTACTAGAGGAAGGGCTCGGGCTACAGACCATCTTCAATCCGCAAGGCATGGACGGCGAGACCGTGTACGGGCGGGCATTCGAAGTGAACTGGATGTGGGCGGTCGTGGTCACCGGGTACCACGCGGTGTGGAGCATCGTCATACCGATTGTGCTGACGCACCTGCTCTTTCCCGCGAAGCGACACATTGTCTGGCTGTCGGGTCCGATGCTGGGCGTCTTCGGGGGTGTCTTCGCCGTCGGCTTTGTGTTGTTCGTCTTCCTCTCGCTCGTTCGATCCGACTTCCGCCTCTCTGCCGTGCAGATCATCGGCGCTGTCGTAGCGGTGATCGTCCTGGTCTGGTCGGCCGCCGGCTGCCGGCGACCGTGGGCCACCACGTCGAGGGGTCGGTGCCCCGAACCTGCGACTGTCGGCGTGGTCGGATTCGGCGCGGGATTGGCGTGGCTGATGCTGTATGTGGTCGCTTTCATCGGGAGCCCGGCCCCGTTTGTGGTGTGGACGCTTGCCGCACTGGTGTTCGCCGCCGCTGTCGCCGGGATCATGCGCCGGTGGGTGGCGCGACCGGGCTGGAGTCGACGGCATCAGTTGAACGGTTGTCTCGGGGCCGTGCTGGCGTTGTGGCTGTTCGGCCTCTTCCTCGTCGCCAATGGCGGACGGACCGACGACGTTGTGTCCCATTTCGTCGTTCTCGCCGCCGTGGCCGTCGGCTACCTGTGGCTTCGCAGACGAATCCACCCGTACGGGGCAGCGCCGGAGACCGGTCGGCGCGCGGGATAGAGGTCAGCCGCGGGCGGGTAGGACTAGCTGGGCGCCGGTGCGGGGGTGGTCGAAGACTTCGACCGGGTGTTGGTAGACGCGGGAGAGCAGGGGGGTGGTGAGGATGTCGCGTGGGGGGCCGCAGGCGGCGAGGCGGCCGGATTCCAGGACGGCGACGCGGTCGGCGTAGGCGGCGGCGATGCCGAGGTCGTGCAGGACGATCACGACCGCGGCGCCGTCGCGGGCGCGGGTGCGGGCCAGGCGCAGGACCTGTTCCTGGTGGCCGAGGTCCAGGGCCGCGGTGGGTTCGTCGAGCAGCAGGGTGGGGGTGTCCTGGGCCAGGACGCGGGCCAGCGCGACGCGGGCGCGTTCGCCGCCGGACAGGGCCGGGAAGGGCCGTGCGGCAAGGTGTTCGGTGTCGGTGGCGGCCAGTGCGGCGGTGATCGCGGCCTCGTCGTCGTCCTGGCGGAGGGTGCGCGCCCACGGGGCCCGGCCCATGGCGACGACCTCGCGGGCGGTGAACGGGAAGCCCACGGTGTGGGTCTGCGGCAGCACGGCGCGGCGGCGGGCCATGTCGACCGGCGCCCAGCGCGCGACCGGCCGCCCGTCGAGTTCCACAGTGCCGCTGGCGAGTTCGAGTTCCCCGGACAATGCCCCGAGCAACGTCGACTTCCCCGCCCCGTTCGGCCCGACCAACGCCAGGATCTGCCCGGCCACCACATCCAGATCCACCTCGTCGAGCACGCGCCGCCCACTCCCGCGCTCGACACCGACCTGCCGCGCCCGCAGCGTGACCGCCCCAGCTCCCGGCACCTCCGGCACCCCATGCTCCCGCACGAAAACCTTTGCCACACTGCGCATTACCCCGGTCACAGCACCCCTCCCGCCCACTTGCCGGCTGCCCCGAGCGCAAGGGTCGGGTCCAGTGCGCTGACGGTGGTGGGTGTGCCGACGACCCCGCGCCCACTCGACGCGTCGATGGTGTTCATGCCCAGCCTCCTGCGCGGGCGCGGGTGCGGCGTAGGAGCCAGAAGAAGAAGGGGCCGCCGATGAGGGAGGTGAGGATGCCCAGGGGGAGGTCGGCGTTGGTGACGAGGGTGCGGGCGCCGACGTCGGCGGCCAGCAGGATGATCGCGCCGATCAGCGCGGACAGGGGGATCAGGACGCGGTGGGCGGGGCCGACGAGCATGCGGACCAGGTGCGGCACGATGAGGCCGACGAACAGGATGATGCCGGTGAACGCGACGCCGGCGGTGGCGAGGATCGCGACGGCGACGATGACGTTGCGGCGCAGCCGTTCCACGTCCACGCCGAGGTGGCGGGCGGCGGATTCGCCGAGTGCGAGCAGGTCCAGCCGGGGCGCCAGCACCACGGCGGCGGCGAGACCGAGCGCGGTGAGCGGCGCGACCACGGCCACCGACTGCCAGGTGGCGCCGTTGAGGCTGCCCAATTGCCAGAACACGATCTGGTCTCGTGCCTGCGGGGAGGCGGTGAACAGCAGAAAGGCCATCAGTCCACCGGCGAACGCGTTGACCGCGACTCCGGTGAGCACGAGGGTGACGGTCTCGGTGCGCCCGCCCGACCGCGACAGCAGATACACCAGCAGTGTCGTGCCCAGCCCGGCGACGAACGCACCCCCGGCCACCGACCACGCCGCCGCGAACGCCCCGCCCGCGACGATGACGATGCCCGCCCCGACCGCCGCACCGGCCGACACCCCGATCACGCCGGGTTCGGCGAGCGGGTTGGCGAACACTCCCTGGAGTAGCGCCCCGGCGGTGGCCAGCGCGGCCCCGACGAGCGCGGCCATCACCACGCGCGGGAACCGCACCTGCCACAGCGTGACCTCACCGGCGGGATGCGCCGGGAGCGGGCCCCACTCCAGGCCGATCTTGTGCAGGACGCTGCCCGCGACTTCCAGGGGTGTGGTCGGCACCTGCCCGACCGCCGCGGAGTACATGGCGAGCAGGACCAGCAGCACTACCGACACGGTGAACACGATCGAGATCTTCGACCATCGTCGCGGGCGAGGCCTGGCTCCGCCCGTCGCCCCAGTTCCGCCCGCTGCTCCAGTTCCGCCCGTCGCCCCGGCTCCGGCCGCCGCTGCGGTGCTGGCTGGCACTGCGGTGCCCGGTTGGCGTCCGGTCGTTGACTCGGCGTCGCGGTCCGCGATGTCCGGTGCCGGTGCCGCGGGTACAGCGCGCGCTGTAGCCGGTGGAGCACCGGAGACGGTGCCGTTCGAATTGCTCGCTGGCGCAGCGATTCCGGCGGCACGGCTGCGGTCGGTCGGGTCCTGGGCACGCGCGTTCATGTCCTGGGCGGGCGTGTCCGGCAAGTTGGCGGCGGGATTGTCCGGCTCGTCCGACCCCTCGCCAGCCGGTGTGCCAGAGCCGCTCATGCGGCGTGCGGGGAGTAGATCGCGTCGCGCAGGGCGGCGAGGACGTGGCCGGTGTTGGGCCCGAAGCTGAGCAGGGCGGCGTCGGACATGTCGACGACGCGCTGGTCGCGGCCGGCGGGGGTCTGGGCGACGCCGGGGAGCTTGGTGAGCCCGTCGACGCCGCCGATGGATTTCAGCCCGTCGGTCATGACCAGGAACACGTCGGGCGAGGCGGCGATCATGGCCTCGCTGGTGATGGCGGTGAAGGGTTCGGTCAGCCCCGCGGCGGTCCCGGCGTCTGTGCCGCCCAGTGCGGTGACCAGCGTGTCGGCGCCCGACCCGGGCCCGGCCATCATGGTGATCGCGGTGCTGCGCAGATACAGGAACGCCATTTTCAGCGGCGGATCCTGGTGCGGCACCGACGCGGTGGCGGCGGCGATCTCGGCGGCGGTGCGCTGGGCGAGCCGGCGGCCTTGCTCCGGGACGCCGAGCGCGGCGGCGACGGCCTCGATCTGCGGCCCGACATCGTCGAGGCCGCGGTCGGGGTCGAAGTAGACGACGGTGATGCCGAGCGCTTTGAGCTGATCACGCATGGTGGGCGTGGCGCTGACGGTGTCGGTGAGAAACACCGTGGGCCGTTGTG
Organism: Nocardia sp. N2S4-5; assembly: GCF_044628355.1. NCBI lineage: Bacteria > Bacillati > Actinomycetota > Actinomycetes > Mycobacteriales > Nocardiaceae > Nocardia > Nocardia sp. N2S4-5. The sequence goes on from NZ_JBIUPM010000001.1 coordinate 1,244,263, forward strand.
CGGCAACGGCTTCCACGTTGATGCTGCCGCTGCCGCCGGCGACGTTGGGCACCTGCCGCACGGCGGGGAACGACGCGGTGGTGGAGCGCCCGACCAGATTCGCGCCCAGTCCCAGCGCCCACACGGTCTGGGCGAGGGTGCCGTAACGGTCGACGGCGACGATGCGGGAGGCGTCGGTGACGGTCACGTCGCTGCCGTCGAACGACCGCACCGTCGCGGGCAGGACGGGGGCGGGCGCGGGCCCGACCGGCACGGGGTCCAGCTGGTCCAGGGTCGCGGTGGCGGGGCCGTGCCCGGTGCCGGTGGTGGTGCCCGCGCACGCGGTGACCCCGGCGGTCAGCGCGAGGGCGAGCACGGCCAGCAGGATCCGGGCCGCCGGAGCGCGCCGCGCGGGGAGCCGCGGCGCACCGGTGAATGCCGCCGCGCGGGCGGCGGTGGTGCGAGCCGGTCGGTCGGGGCTGCTCATGTAGGCAAGCCTAAGAGGTGCCGGGCGGCGGGTGTGATCGGGCCGCCGCTCAGCCGCCGCTGACGTCGTCGAGGGCCGCGGCGATTGCGCGCGGCAGTTCCAGGGTCTCGGCGGCGAGAATGCCGGTGAGCTGGGCGATGTCGCGGGCGCCGACGACCATGCTGGCGACGCCGGGCCGGTCGCGGATCCAGGCCAGCGCCACCGCCAGCGGCGAGGTGCCCAGCCCGTCGCCGGCGGTGACGAGGGCGTCGACGACGCGGGCGGCGTGGTCGTCGAGACGTTCGCGGATCTCCGCGGCGGTGTCCTCGTCGGCGCCGCGCGAGTCGGCGGGCACGCCGTCGCGGTATTTGCCGGTGAGGATGCCCCCGGCCAGCGGCGCGGACGCGATCAGCCCGATCCCGTGATGTCCGGCGGCGGGCACGACGTCGTGTTCGAGGCCGCGGGCCAGCAGCGAGTACGGCAGTTGCGCGGCGGTGATCGGCGCCGCCGACGCCAGGGTGGCGAGCTGCCAGGCGTTGTGGCCGCGCACTCCGGCGTAGCGCACCCGCCCGGAACGCACCGCGTATTCGACGGTGGCGGCGATCTCCTCGAGCGGGGTGCGCGGGTCCCAGGCCGCGACGCTCCACAGGTCGAGGTAGTCGGTGCCGAGGTCGGCGAGGGTGCGGTCGAGCTGGCGCATGAGGGTGCGCCGCGACGCGTCGACGGTCCAGCGCACCTCGGTGGCGGGCGCGCCGGCGGGGTCGGTCGCGCCGGTCACCGCGGCCAGCCCGGCACAGCCGCTCAGGACCAGGTCGTCGCGCGGGACCAGTTCGCCGACGAGCCCGCCGAGGACGCGTTGCGCGCCGCCGCCGTGGTAGGCCGGTGAGGTGTCGACGAGGGTGCCGCCCGCCTCGACGAACGCCACCAGCTGCACCGCCGCCTCGTCGGCGTCGGTCTCCTTGCCCCAGGTGTGCGTGGCCAGTCCCATCCGGGAGACCCGTAAGCCGCTGCGCCCCACCGCCCGCTGTTCCATCACAGTGCCCGTGCTTCCGTCACACGCAAGAGCCTAGGGCCCCAACCGCTTCGAGTCCGGGTACGGCACCCCGAACCGCCGCGCCGTGCCGCGGGCACCGGCCGCGAGCAGCGCGCACGACACCAGCTCGGACAGCGGGCGCGGCGGGGGGTAGGGTCGCTGCCGGACTTCGCCGGGCACCGATCACGCCCGGCGGCAACGGATCCGGTCGTGATGGAGGTGGCGTGGGCGCGTCGATGACGTGGGTGCAGGCGCTGATACTGGGCGCGGTGCAGGGGCTGACGGAGTTCCTGCCGATCTCGTCGTCGGCGCATATGCGCATCGTGTCGGGGGTGTTCTTCGGCGACGACGCGGGCGCGTCGTTCACCGCGGTGACCCAGCTGGGCACCGAGGCCGCGGTGCTGGTGTATTTCGCCAAGGACATCTGGCGCATCCTGTGCGCCTGGTTCGGCACGGTGTATCTGCGGGTCACCGGCCGCGCCGAGCAGCGGGTGCCGCTGGCCGAGCAGGTCACCACGCAGCTGCCGGTCTACGCCGGAGGGCCGCCGCCCGCGCCGGTGCTCGATCCGGACGCGCAGCGCGAACTGGACTACCGCATCGGCTGGTATGTGATCATCGCGACGATCCCGATCGGGGTGCTGGGTTTCGTGTTCAAGGACGCGATCCGCACCGGCGCGCGCAACCTGTGGCTGATCTCGACGATGCTGATCGTGTTCGCGCTGGTGATCGCGGCCGCGGAGTACTACAGCAGCCAGCGCCGCCCGCTCGAGCAGCTCACCACCCGCGACGGGCTGGTGATGGGTTTCGCGCAGTGCCTGGCGCTGATCCCGGGGGTGTCGCGGTCGGGGGCGACGTCCTCGGCGGGGCTGTTCATCGGCCTGACCCGGGAGGCGGCGGTGCGGTTCTCGTTCCTGCTGGCGATTCCGGCGGTGGTGGCGTCGGGGTTGTTCAGCCTGCCCGACGCGTTCGAGCCGGCCGGGGAGGGACTCACCGCGTCGGGCCCGCAGTTGCTGGTGGCGACGGTGGTGTCGTTCGTGCTGGGCTACGCGTCGGTGGCGTGGCTGCTGAAGTTCGTGGCCCGGCATTCGCTGAACTGGTTCGTCGGTTACCGGATCGTGCTGGGGCTGGTGCTGCTGGGCCTGCTGGCCGGGGGCGTGGTGTCGGCGACGTGACCGTCCGCTCACCGCGCGCGGCCCGCCCGCGCGCACCACTAGGCTGGATTACATGACGGTGATCCTGCTGCGGCACGGCGTGTCGACCTCGAATACCGCCGCGACCCTGGCCGGTCGCAGCCCGGGTGTCGATCTCACCGACCGGGGCCGCGAGCAGGCGCAGGGCGTGGCGCAGCGGCTGGCGGCGCTGCCGATCGCCCGCGTGGTGCATTCGCCGCTGTTGCGCTGTGAGCGGACGGTGGCGCCGCTGGCGGAGAAGCTGGGCCTGGAGCCGGTGGCCGAGCCGCGGCTGCTCGAGGTCGATTACGGCGAGTGGACCGGCCGCAAGATCGCCGAGCTGGTGTCCGAGCCGCTGTGGAAGGTGGTGCAGCGGCATGCCTCCGGCGCGGTGTTCCCCGCCGGAGAGGGGCTGGCGCAGGTGCAGTATCGTGCCGTGGCCGCCGTTCGCGAGCACGACCGCGCCCTCGCCGAGCAACACGGGCGCGACGTGCTGTGGGTGGCGTGCACGCACGGCGACGTGATCAAGTCGGTGCTGGCCGACGCGTTCGGGATCCATCTGGACGGGTTCCAGCGCATCGTGGTCGAACCCGCGTCGCTGAGCGTGGTGCGCTATACGCCGGCCGCGCCCTACGTGTGGCGGGTCAACGACACCGGCACCGATCTGTCGGCGCTGGCGGCAACTGTGGAGCAACGAGCGAGTGAGCGGGCGGGTCCGGTGCCCGGCGGCGAGGTCGGGCCCGTCGACGCGACGGGCGCGACCGCGGCGAGTACGGATAATGGGAATGCGGGAGCCCCCGATTCTCGTAGTGAGTAGTGCAGTCGGTTTCAGGAGGTGCAGATGGCCCGAGCAATCCATGTGTTTCGCACCCCCGACCGTTTCGTGGCCGGAACAGTCGGTGAGCCAGGCGATCGCTCCTTCTACCTGCAAGCCGTGGAGGAGCCCCGGGTGGTGAGCGTGCTGCTGGAGAAGCAGCAGGTCAAGGTGCTCGCCGATCGGATGGGGCTGTTACTGGACGAGGTGGCGCGGCGGTTCGGCGCCGAGGTGCCGCCGCAGGCGGCCGAGGTCAACGACACCGACCCGTTGCAGATGCCGCTGGACGCCGAATTCCGGGTCGGCACAATGGGTCTGGGCTGGGACGCCGACGCGGGCGCGGTGGTGGTGGAGTTGCTGGCGATCACCGAGACCGAGGTCGACGAGTCGGTGGTGCTCGACGACACCGAGGAGGGCCCGGACGCGGTGCGGGTATTCCTCACGCCTTCCCAGGCGCGGGAATTCGCGTTGCGGTCGACGAAGGTGATCGCCGCGGGCCGGCCGCCGTGCCCGCTGTGCGGGGAGCCGCTGTCGACCAAGGGGCACATGTGCGTGCGCACCAACGGCTACAAGCGCGGCGACATCTTCGGCGCGGCGGATCTGGAGGAATGAGCCGGTGAGTACCGACGGTGGCGCCGGCGACCCGTTCCACACCGGTGATCTGTCGGTACTGGGGCGGGTGAGCACCGCCAGCAATCTGACCCTGGTGTGCGAGATCGGCGCCGACGGCTCGGTGCGCACCGACGGGCGCACGGCCTCAGAGCATCTCGCGGCAGTCGATGCGTCGTTGCGCGTGGTGTACAAACCGGTGCGCGGGGAGCGGCCGCTGTGGGATTTCCCGGACGGCACGCTGGCCGGGCGCGAGGTGGCGTCGTATCGGGTGTCGCAGGCGCTGGGCTGGGGGGTGATCCCGGAGACGATTCTGCGGGAGGGCCCGCTGGGTCCGGGCATGGTGCAGCGCTGGGTGGAGTCGGTGGATACCCAGTACGGCGGGTCGGGGCGGCCGGATCTGGTGGATCTGGTGCCGCCGGACGCGGTGCCCGCCGGGTTCCGGGAGGTGTTGCGCGCGGTCGACGGCACCGGCGAGGAGGTGTCGCTGGTGCATGCCGACGATCCGCGGCTGCGGCGCATGGCGGTGCTGGATGTGCTGCTCAACAACGCCGACCGCAAGGGCGGGCACGCCCTCGAGGGGGTCGACGGCGGCGTGTACGGGGTCGATCACGGGATCTGCCTGCACGCCGAGCCGAAGTTGCGCACGGTGCTGTGGGGGTGGGCCGGGGAGCCGGTGGAGGCGGAGTTGCTGGACGATATCGGCACGTTCGTCAAGGCGCTGCCGGGTGAGCTGGGCGATGAGCTGTCGGCGCATCTGACCGACGCGGAGATCGAGGCGCTGGCCGCGCGCGGGCGGCGGTTGCTGACCGATCCGGTGATGCCGTTGCCGGTGAGCGCGCGCCCGATTCCATGGCCGGCGTTCTGAGCGCGCGTTCCACGCTGCCTCATTGCAACCGTTGACTTTTGGCAGCGGCCGCGTCGGCGCAGGTCGTGCCGGGTGTGCGGGGGTGTCGCGGGCGAGCTCGGCGCGGGGTCGCCGCCGGGGCCGGGGGCGGGCACCTTTACTCTCGAATCATGCAGTCCTGGTCCGATATCGATGTGCCCGCCGTTCCCGGATCCGGACCGCCGTTGCGGTTGTTCGACACCGCCGATCGGCAGGTGCGCCCGGTGACGCCGGGCGCGACCGCCACCATGTATGTCTGCGGCATCACGCCCTATGACGCGACCCATCTCGGTCACGCGGCGACGTATCTGACGTTCGATCTGGTGCACCGGGTGCTGCGCGATAGCGGGCATCGGGTGCATTACGTGCAGAACATCACCGATGTGGACGATCCGTTGTTCGAGCGCGCCGACCGCGACGGCCTGGACTGGCGGGAGCTGGGCGCTCGCGAGATCGCGTTGTTCCGCGAGGACATGGCGGCGCTGCGGGTGGTGCCGCCGCGCGACTACATCGGTGCGGTGGAGTCGATCGGCGAAGTGGTGGAGCTGGTGGACAAGCTGCTCGCGTCGGGGGCGGCGTATGTGGTCGAGGACGCCGAATATCCGGATGTGTATTTCCGTCACGACGCGACCGAGCAGTTCGGCTACGAGTCGGGCTACGACCGGGAGACGATGGCGCGGTTGTTCGCCGAGCGCGGCGGTGATCCGGCGCGGCCGGGCAAACGCGATCCGATCGATGCCCTGTTGTGGCGGATGGCGCGCCCGGGTGAGCCGTCGTGGCCGGCGCCGTTCGGGGCGGGGCGGCCGGGCTGGCATATCGAGTGCGCGGCGATCGCGCTGAACCGGATCGGGCCGGAGTTCGACATCCAGGGCGGCGGCAGCGACCTGATGTATCCGCATCACGAGTATTCGGCCGCGCACGCCGAGGCGCTGGTGGCGGGCCGGCGATTCGCGCGCCATTACGTGCATGCGGGCCTGATCGCGCTGGACGGGGAGAAGATGTCGAAGTCGCGCGGCAATCTGGTGTTCGTGTCGCGGCTGCGGCGTGCGGGGGTGGATCCCGCGGCGATCCGGCTGGGCTTGTTCGCCGGGCACTACCGGCAGGACCGGGAGTGGAACGATCAGGTGCTGGCCGAGGCGCTGGCGCGGCTGGACCGCTGGCAGCGCGCGGTGGCGCTGGCGTCGGGCCCGGCCGCGCAGGACACGGTGGCGCGGCTGCGCCGGCATCTGGCCGACGACCTCGATACCCCGAAAGCCCTTGCCGCGGTGGACAGTTGGGCGCAGCAGGCGTTGGATTACGGCGGCCCGGACGCCGCGGCGCCGGGTCTGGTGGCCGCGGCGGTGGACGCGCTGCTGGGCATCCGTCTCTGATCCGCCCCGCTGCGCGCGGCGGGGCCGTACTCCCGGGCCCGGGCTTTGACTCGGCGAGATAAATGGTCATTAATGGTCTCAGGCTCGACGAGGAGGTTGGACGGTGGCACCTGTGCCTGGACGCGATCGGATTCGTGCGGTACGCACACAGCTCCGGGCCGGGAGCGCCCTGCTCGGCGCGATACGCCGCGATCCGCGCCTGGCCCGCGACCTGGTCGCCGGATTGCGCGGCCGCCACGACGCGCCCCGGGCCGAGGCGGTGGCCGGGGAGGAACGCCTGGCGCCGCCGGGGCTGGCGGAGTTCACCAAGACCGCGCACGCCTCCCAGGAGGTCGAGGCGCCGCGTGAGTCGGTGGTCGCGTATCTGTCGGATCTGGATCGGCTCGGCGACTGGTTCACCCTGCACACCGGGTGGCGCGACGGCGCGCCGGGCCCGCTGCGCGAGGGCCTGACCTTCACCCAGCAGGCGCTGGTGATGGGGTTGCCCGCCGAGATCCGGTGGACGGTGGCCGCGGCCGGCGCGTCGGGGTTCGAGCTGCGTGGTGAGGCGCCGCAGCAGGTGCGCATCGGGTATTGGATCAGCGTGTCGGGCACGGAATCGCGGTCGACGGTGCGTTTCGACGCCGGGGTGGCCGGGCCGCCGATCGAGGGCCCGCTGGGCGGGTCGGTCGCGCGCAGTCTCGGCGACGCGATGCGCGATTCGCTGGCGAAGCTGCCCGCCGCGCTCGCCGCCGCGGGCCCGCTGCGCACCCGTCCGGTCCGTAACCCGGTGCCGCACACCGCTTCCGGGGTGGAGCTGGACCCGCGCACGCCGGTGCTGGTGGGTGTCGGGCAGGTGGTGCAGCGCACCCCCGACCCGGCCTACGGTGATCCGGCGGGGCTGGCGGTGCGGGCGTTGCGCCGCGCGGCGCAGGACGCCGGCGCCGGGGAGTCGCTGCTGCGCGCAGCGGAGGCGGTGTTCGCGGTGGCGTGCACGTCGTGGCAGTACCGGGATCTGGGCGCGGTGGTCGCCGAACGGGTCGGCGCGTCCGGTGTGGACACGGTGCAGACCAGTCCGTTCGGCGGGGACGGCGGGCAGCTGGCGATCAACGAGGCCGCCGCGGCGGTGGCCGCCGGGGAGTACGAGATCGTGCTGGTCACCGGCGCCGAAGCGGGTGCCACGCAGGCGGCCGCGCAGCGGGCGGGGGTCGAGTTGTCGTGGCCGGAGCAGGCGCCGGGGGTGACGCCGACGCGGACGGTGGGCATCGACAAGGCCGCCAACAACGCCGCCGAGACCGCGGCGGGCCTGATCGCGCCGATCAACATGTACGCGCTGCTGGAGTCGGCCAACCGCCATCGCCTCGGCCGCACCCCCGACGAGCATTCCCAGGCGATCGCGGACCTGTGGTCGCGGCTCTCGGCGGTCGCCGCGGACAACGAATACGCCTGGCAGCCAGAGCGATTCAGCGCCGAGCAGATCGCGGCGGTGTCGGCGGACAACCGGATGGTGTCCACCCCCTACACCAAACTCGAATGCGCCAACCTGACCGTGGACATGGCCAGCGGCATCATCGTGTGCAGCGCGGCCGCCGCGCAGGCCGCGGGGATCGCGCAGGACAAGTGGGTGTTCCTGCACGCCGGCGCGTCCGGGCACGACGAGTGGTTCACCAGTGAACGCGCCGAGCTGGCGGCGTCCCCGGCGATCCGGGCGCTGGGCGCGGCGGCGCTCGACCACGCCGGGATCGGCATCGAGGACGTCGCGCACGTCGACCTGTACGCGTGTTTCCCGGTGGCGGTGCAGATCGCGGCGCGGGAGCTGGGGTTGGCGGTCGACGATCCGGCGCGCACACCCTCGGTGACCGGCGGGCTGACCTTCGGCGGCGGCCCGGGCAACAACTACGGCGGGCACGCGGTGGCGTCGCTGGTCGAGCGGCTGCGCGCCGCTCCGGACAGTTACGGGCTCGCGACGTCGCTGGGCTGGTATGTCACCAAACACGCACTCGGCGTGTACTCGGCGCGCCCGCCGCGCGCCGCCTACCGGCATCTGCGGCCGATCATCGACACGCCGCCGCCGCGCCCGGCCCGCGACCAGCACGAGGGACCCGCGGTGATCGAGGCCTACACGGTGCCGTTCACCCGCACCGGCGACCCCGAACCGGCGGTGCTGAGCCTGATCACCGCGGACGGCGCCCGGATCCTGTTGCGCAGCAACCAGTCCGAGCTGCGAGCGGAACTGCTCGACGGCGATCTGCTCGGGGTGCCGGTGACGGTGACCGGCGGGCAGATCCGTGTCGAGGGCCGCGACCGAGTGCCGCTGCCCGCCCCGCCCGCGCCGCCGGTGCTGGTGGAACGCCGCGGACCGGTCACGATCATCACCGTGAACCGGCCCGAGGTCCGCAACGCGATCAACCATGCCACGGCGGTGGGCATCGAACGGGCCCTGGACGCCTTCGACGCCGATCCGGCCACGCGGGTCGCCATCCTCACCGGCGCGGGCGGATACTTCAGTGCCGGAATGGATCTCAAGGCCGCCGCGCGCGGCGAACTGCCCATGACCGAGGGCCGCGGCCCGCTGGGGATCACCGCGAAACCGCCCCGCAAACCACTGATCGCCGCGGTGGAGGGCCCGGCGCTGGCCGGTGGCTGCGAGCTGGCGCTGTCGGCGGATCTCGTGGTGGCGGCGTCCGATTCGACGTTCGGGATCCCGGAGGTCAAACGCGGCCTGGTCGCCGTAGGCGGCGGAGTGCTGCGGCTGGCACAGCGGCTCCCACGCGCGATCGCGCTGGAGCTGGCGTTGACCGGTGACCCGATCACCGCGGCCCGCGCCGCCGAACTGGGCCTGGTCAACGAACTGACCGCACCGGGCGAAGCACTCGCGGGGGCGCTGGCGCTGGCACAGCGGATCGCGGTGAACGCCCCGCTGAGCGTCGCGGCGAGCAAACGCATCGTCGACGAGTCCCCGGATTGGTCGGTCGAGGAGGCGTTCACCCGGCAGGGCGAACTGGCGGGCCCAGCGCTGTCGTCCCAGGACGCCGCCGAAGGGGTGCAGGCCTTCGCGCAGAAACGCGACCCGGTGTGGAAGGGCCGCTGATTCCCGGTCCACACGTGCGTCCCCCGACCTCGAATTGGGCTGGGGCACAACGGGTCTCACGGCAGCGGGCTCGTCACCGACTCGACCGAGGGGCCAGACGCCAGAGGGTGACGGTTTCGGCGGCGCGGGCGGTGTGTAGCGGGTCGGTGGGGTCGGCGGCGCGGCGGTGGCGGGGGCGGGTGTCCAGGCGGCCGAGTATCTGTAGGCCCGCGGCGGCGATTCTGGTGCCGAGGTCGCCTGGGGCGCGCAGGCCGAGGTGTTCGGAGAGGTCGGAGAAGATGAGCCAGCCTTCGCCGCCCGGTGTCAGATGGTCGGCGAGGCCGTCGAGGTAGCCGTGCAGCATGGCGCTGTGCGGGTCGTAGACGCCGTGGTCGAGCGCGGCCACCGGTGTGCCGGGCAGCCAGGGCGGATTGCAGACGATCAGGTCGGCGCGCACGTCGGGGAACAGATCGCCGTGGCGGATCTCGACGTCACCGAGCCCGAGCCGCCGCAGGTTCTCGCGCGCGCAGGCGACTGCTTGCGGTGACAGGTCGGTGCCGAGCACGCGGGGCACGCCGCGACGGGCCAGCAGCGCGGCGAGGACGCCGGTTCCGGTGCCGAGGTCGACGGCGAATCGGGTGCCGTCGGGCACCGGCGCGCGGGCGACGAGGTCGGTGTATTCGTTCCGGGTCGGGGCGAAGACACCGTAGTGCGGATGAATCCGGGCATCGAGCGCGGGGACCTCGACACCGTTGATCCGCCATTGATGGGCGCTCAGGACACCGAGCAGTTCGGTGAGTGGCACCAGCCGGTCTCCGGTCGCGCGACCGTAGGCCGCAGTGCAGGCGGCGCTCACGTCCGGGGCGCGGCGCAGGGCGAGGGTGTAGTCGGCGCCTAGTTCGACGACCAGGCACGACAGCAGTCGCGCGCGCCGGGCGCGGGCCTGCCGGTAGCGGTGGAAGGCGTGCGCCGGGTCGGCGGGCGGGGTGCCGCGCCGGGGGCGGTCGAGCCGGCGGCGCATGGCCGCCAGGAGATGGCGGGCGTTGTGGTAGTCGCCGCGCCACAGCAGTGTGCTGCCGGAGCGGGCGTGCCGCAGCGCGGTGTCGGCGCTGGTCCGGTCGTCGGTAATGACGAGCCGCACCGGCGGGGGCGCAGCGGTTTCGGTGATGTGTGCGGTCCGGGTGGACACGACGGAACTCCTCGCGATCGACCGTGACGGGGACGGTGAGCGCTTCGACGAGGAGCGGGAAAGGCGGCCGGCGTCAGTGCCGGGTGACGGTGCCCGCGTCGAAGCGCGGGCGGTGGTCCCACAGAACCATGCCGACTGTCATCGGCGTGCCTTTCGTCCGGATGCGTCCGCCGAGCTTACCGTGCCGGTCCCGGGCGGGGGTCGGCTAGGGTGTGGGTATGGCTGCTGCGTTGTCGCCCAACGGTTTCCGTTCCGCTCTGGTACTCGGTGGCGGCGGCCCGGTGGGGATCTCGTGGATGGCGGGATTGGTGACGGGAGTGCGGGCGGCCGGGGTGGATCCGGGGCGGGCGGACCGGTTCGTCGGCACGTCGGCCGGTGCGGTGGTGGGCGCGGTCCTCGCCGGAGACGGCGATATCGCCCGGTTGCTGACCCCGCCCCGCGACGGCACGCCGCCGCTGCGGGTGGACGCGGCGAAACTGGCGCAGATCTTCGCGACCCTCGCCGACCGGGCACTGGCGCCCGCGCAGGCACGCCGCCGCGTGGGCGAGCTGGCGATCGCGGCCCAGGCGGGCGATCCGCAGGAGCATGTGGCGCGGATGGCGGCGCTGGTGGGCCTCACCCGGTGGCCGCGGCGCGATCTGGTGATCACCTCGATCGATATCGGCAGCGGGGACCTGCGCACGTGGACCCGCGCGGACGAGGCCACGCTGACGCAGGCGCTGGCCGCGAGTACCGCGGTGCCGGGCGTGTTCCCGCCGATCCCGATCGGCGACGGCCGCTACATCGACGGCGGGATGCGTTCGTCGATCAACGCCGATCTGGCCGCGGGCGCCGAGGTGGTGGTGATCGTGGAACCGCTGGCGCACATGTTCCCCCGCACCCGCGCCGACGGTGAGCTGGGTTCGGCCACCGTGGTGTCGATCGTTCCCGACGCGGACGCGATCGCCGCGTTCGGCGCCGACGTGTTCGATCGCGCCGCGCTGGCGCCCGCTTACGAGGCGGGGGTGCGGCAGTCCGCGGCCGCGGCGGTGTCGCTGCGGGAGTTCTGGCCCGCGTCCTGATCGCGCCGCGGGCGCAGGCGGGCGGCGAGCCGGTCAGCGGCGACGACCACGAGACCCAGTATCACGAATTCGACTGTGAGCACGAGTGTTTCGCGTGCCACCGCGCCGTAGCCGTGGCCGGTCGGGTCGAGGAAAGGGTACGGGTAGCGGTGGGGGAAGTGCGGGAACAGCGCCCCGCGTGCCAGCACGACCGCGGTGTATCCGATCGGGAAGCACAGCCACAGCGGCACGTCACGCCATCGTGCGGCGTTACGGGGCGCGAACAGCACCCAGTCCAGCAGGACCAGCGCAGGGGTGAGGTAGTGCAGCAGGAAGTCCGACCAGTGGCTCAGCCGATCAGGTCCGGCGACCAGGCCCGGCAACGGGCTGGCGCCGTGCTGCAGCACGAAGTGCGCGACCAGGCCGGTGATGGTGGTGTACAGCACGACCGCGCCGCGCAGCCGTGGCGCGGGCGCGTCGGTGGTGGCGCGGCGGGTCATCCAGTAGACGGCGCCGAGGTAGTAGCCGAGCGCGAGAACGTTGCTGTCGACGGTGAAGTACACCAGCGAACTCGTCCCCGTCGCGAGCCCCGCCCAAGCCGAGAGCACGATCAGCGCACGCCACCACCATGCCGGTCGGGTCCACACGGCCCAGCCCACCTCCGTTCGTCGGTACCGCTGCAGAACCTACCCATGCGGCGGCGATCCACGCGAACACGCCGTTGCCGCGCGGTCGGCCCGCACACCGAGTCTTGTGGTGCGGCCCGTCGCTGATCGTCGGCGGCGGCACCGTCGGCGTGGTGCTCGTGCTGTGCAGTTTCGGCGGGATCATTGTCGGGATGGAGTCGTCATGGCGGGGACTCGCAGGAGACTGCCGCGGTTCCTGACGTGTCCGGCACGTCTCGCGGCCGACGCTCGGGTCAGCGCGCGGAGCCGTCGATGGAGGCGCGGGCGGCGGAGCCGAGTACCGAGGTGAGCGCGACGCCGGCGACGAGATTGATGGCGGCAGTGGCGAATTGGGCGCCGTGGTCGGCGGTGAGGGTGAACGGCAGCAGGACCGCGACGGCGGTGCACAGGGCGCCGATCCAGGAGAACAGGGTCAGCGGGTTGGGCATGAACAACAGCAGCACGGTCAGCAGCGCCGTGGCGAGCAGTGCGACAGCGGCGCCGCCGAGCGCGTATCCGGTGGTACTGGCGTTGCCGTAGGTGCCGTCGCCTTCGGGAGCGAGCAGTCCGTAGCCGAGCACGCCGCGCACCAGCAGGACCCCGACGAGGATGACCAGGGCCACCACGATCGCGGCGCCGACGCCACCGGCCCACAGTCTGGCGAAGTCGACCCGGGGGCCGCGCGCTGACCGCTGCCGCGGATCGGGCTGCTGCGGGTAGTGGTCGCGACCTGGCTCATGGTAGCCGCCCATACCCCGACGGTACTCCCGCCGTCCTCGATTCCGGTCGCGGAACACGCGCCTCCGTCGCGGGTACCGGCTTGCGCGTCCCGGTGCGGGGCACGCGACCGGCCGGGACCCCGTCCGACGCACGCCGAACCGTTGTCCCCCTGACTATTTCGTGTCAGCGCAACTCTCGGCTGCCGCGCGGTAGCCCTGCCCTCGTTCAGGCGGTGATGATGGCGGCCGGCTCGCGCACGGTGGCGCCGGGGTGTTCGGCGTAGAGGGCCTCGATCTCGGCGGCGTACTTGGCCGCGATGGGTTTGCGGCGCAGCTTCATCGTCAACGTCACCTCGTCGCCGCCGGGCTCCCAGAACACCGGCAGCACGGTGAACCGTTTGATCTGCTCGACCCGCGACAGGGTGGCGTTGCCCGCGGCGACCCCGGCGGCGATCGCGTCCAGCACGCCGGGGTCGGCGGCGAGCGCGGCGGCGGAGGCGTCGGGCAGTCCGCGCTGGGCGGCATACGGTGCGGCGGATTCGGCGTCGAGCACGATCAGCGCCGTGTTGTAGGGGCGGTTGTCGCCGATGGTGGCCAGCGCCCCGATCAGCGGGGTGGCGGCCTTGACCGCGTTCTCGATGTTGGCCGGCGACATGTTCTTACCGCCGCTGGAGATGATCAGCTCCTTCTTGCGGTCGATCACCCGCAGGTAGCCGTCCTCGTCGCAGGTGAGGATGTCACCGGTGTGCAGCCAGCCCTGCGCGTCGACCGCGGCGGCGGTCTTGTCCGGTTCGCCGCGGTAGCCGCGCATCACCAGCGGGCCGCGCACCAGGTATTCGCCGTCGTCGGCGATGCGGCCCTCCAGCCCGGGCAGCAGCCGCCCCACCGTGCCCAGCCGCGCCTGCCCGGGCGGGCTGACACTGGCCACGCACGTCAGCTCCGACATGCCCCACACCTCGGAGATCGGGATGCCGAGACCGAGAAGAAACCGAGGGTCTCCGGCGGGATCGGCGCCGCCCCCGACAGCGCCCACTTCAGTTGGTCCAGGCCGATTTTCGTGCGCAGCGCCGAGAGCACCGTCGCGTCGGCGCGCGCCCATTCGGCGGCCAGCTCCGGGCTCGGCGACTGCCCGGCCAGCTGCGCCGCGGCCTTACGCCGCGCCACCTCCAGCGCCCATTCCAGTGCCGCGCGCCGCCCCGGGTCGGGTTCGGCGGTGACCGAGAACTCGATGGCGGCCTTGAACTTCTCCCACACCCGCGGCACCGCACCCCAGACGGTGGGATGCACATCCACCAGCGCCGCGGGCAGGTGCGCGCGGTCGGGCACCGCGGTGATCTGGGTGCCGAAGTATTCGTGCAGATACAGGGCGGTGAGCCGGTCGGCCATGTGCGCGCTGGGCAGGTAGGAGGTCTGCCGGTCGCCGAACGCCACCGGCATCACCGACGCGTAGGAGTACACCTCGGCGGCGAGATTGGCGTGGGTGAGCTCGACGCCTTTGGGGTTGCCGGTGGTACCGGAGGTGTAGCAGAGGGTGACGACATCCTCGGCGCGTACCGCCTGCCAGCTCGCGGCGAAGTCGAAATCGGGGCGCCCCAGCGAGATCAGTTCCGCGACGGCGACCGTGCCGGGCACCGGGCCGTCGAGGCACACGATGGTGTCCATCGCCACCCCGGCCGCGCGCACGGTGTCGACGTACTGCGCCTCACAGATCACCACCCGGTTCCCCGCATTGGTGAACACGTAGCGGAGCTGCTCGGCCGAGAGCGTGTTGTACACCGAGAACGAGGTGGCGCCGGTGTGCTGCACGCCGACCTCGAGCGGATAGAACTCGACCCGGTTGGCCATCATCAGCGCCACGGTGTCCCCGCGCCCCACCCCCAGCGCGGCCAGCCCCGCCGCCACCGCCCGCACCTGCCCGGCGTATTCGCGCCACGTCAGCGAGCGGGCGCCGCCGACCGAACGCACCGCGACCGCGTCGGGGTCGAGCGCGGCGACGCGCTGGAACGCGGCACAGGAGGTGATCGGTTCGCTCATCACAGGCCTCGTTCCGCCGACCGCAGCAGTTGCTCCGACGGTAGAACGCGCGGCGGTGCGGGCGGGCCGAATCGGTGATTTCGGTGGCATCACCCCCGGCGCGTCGCACACGCACAGTTGCCCACCCGAAAACAATGTGTTACCAATCACATTGATATTCGTCCATGCAGTTCAGCCCGCATCCCTCACCGGCCCGCATCAATAACGCCCCGTTTGCCCGCAGCTGCAATCGGGTATCCCCGGACTTCGCGCTCGTGTCCACCGACGCGGAACGAGCCGGCAACAACCATAAACAGGGGAGAGGAGCGCGCGTGACGAGCGCCGACCCGCAACCACAGCAACGCCGATCCGTAGCCGCCGCGGCGATGGGAAACGCCACCGAGTGGTACGACTACGGTGCCTACGCCGCCACCGCCGGATACCTCACCGACGCATTCTTCCCCGGCAGCCTCGGCACCCTGGGCACCCTGCTCGGTTTCGCGATCTCGTTCGTCCTGCGCCCCCTCGGCGGCATGGTGTGGGGACCGCTCGGCGACAAGATCGGCCGCAAAGCCGTCCTCGCCACCACCATCCTGCTCATGGCCGGCGCCACCGGCCTGATCGGCCTGCTGCCCAGCCACGCCAGCATCGGCGTCGCCGCCCCCATCCTGCTGATCGCGTTGCGCGTCGTCCAGGGCTTCTCCACCGGCGGCGAATACGGCGGCGCCGCCACCTATCTCGCCGAATCCGTCGACGACCGCCGCCGCGGCTTCATGGGCAGCTTCCTGGAATTCGGCACCCTGTCCGGCTTCATCGGCGGCTCCGCGGTGGTGCTGCTGATGCAGGTGCTGCTCAACGACACCCAGATGGACCAGTGGGGCTGGCGCATCCCGTTCCTGCTGGCCGTGCCGCTGGGCCTGGTCGGCTGGTACCTGCGCAACAAGCTCGACGAATCCCCGGTGTTCACCGAGGTCGCCGAGCAGCAACACCCCAAGACCGGCCTGATCGAACTGATCACCAAGTACCGCCGCGAACTGCTCACCCTCGGCGGCCTGGTCATCGCCCTCAACGTCGTCAACTACACACTGCTGGCATACATGCCCACCTACCTGAACAAGACCATCGGCCTGGGCGACTCCCAGACCACCGCCATGGTCCTCATCGGACAGCTGGTGATGGCGCTGGTGCTGCCGCTGTGCGGCGGCCTGTCCGACCTGTGGGGACGACGCCCCATGTGGCTGTTCTCGCTGATCGCGCTCGCGGTCCTGGCGGTGCCGCTGTACTGGCTGATGGGCCAGGGGCTCGGCTGGGCGATCCTCGGGTTCGTGGTCCTCGGCCTGCTGTATGTGCCGCAGCTGTCGACCATTTCCGCGACCTTCCCCGCGATCTTCCCCACCCAGGTCCGCTACGCCGGCTTCGCGCTGGCCTACAACGTGTCCACCGCCGCGTTCGGCGGCACCGCGCCGCTGATCAACGAATGGATCATCGACGAAACCGACTGGCACCTGTTCCCCGCCTACTACATGGTCGGCGCCTGCCTGATCGGCCTGGTCGCCTGGTTGTTCCTGCGCGAAACCGTCGGCGCCTCACTGCGCGGCACCGAGGTCCCGCGCACCGACGAGATCCCGAAGGTCCCCAAGCTCGAAACGTCCTAAGCGACTGTTAGAAAACGGCCCGGACACTGTCGCGAGGCCTGTGACTGCCGCCACAGTGGTCTGCGAACGATGCGAAGCCGCGTCGGGAAGGAGACCCCCTGTGACAACGACACAGCCGAGCCCCGGTGTACCGGGCCGTAGTGGTGAACGCCGAGTCGTCGCCAACGTCCTGCGCGGCTCCATCGGCAACCTCGTCGAATGGTACGACTGGTACGTCTACGCGGCGTTCAGCGTCTACTTCGCCAAAACCTTCTTCCCCCAAGGGGATCCGACCGCGCAACTGCTGTCGACCGCGGCGGTGTTCGCCGTCGGTTTCCTGATGCGCCCCCTCGGCGGCTGGGCACTGGGCCGCTACGCCGACCGTTTCGGCCGCCGCGCCGCCCTCACCCTGTCGGTGACCGTGATGGCCGCCGGCTCACTACTCATCGCCGCCACCCCCGGCTACCAGACCATCGGCGTCGCCGCCCCCGCACTGCTGCTGATCGCCCGGCTGCTCCAGGGCCTGTCGGTCGGCGGCGAATACGCCACCAGCGCCACCTACCTGTCCGAGGTCGCCTCCCAGGGCAAGCGCGGCTTCTACTCGAGCTTCCAGTACGTCACCCTCGTCGGCGGGCAACTGGTCGCCCTCGCCGTGCAGATCGTGCTGCAACAGTTCCTCACCACCGCGCAACTGGACAACTGGGGCTGGCGCATCCCGTTCGTCATCGGCGCGGCCGGCGCGATCATCGTCATGATCCTGCGCCGCGGCATGGACGAATCGGCCGCCTTCCGCGCCGCCGCCACCACCCGCGACAACACACCCGCCACCGACTCCGGCCGCGGCTCGCTGCGCGTCCTGCTGCAATACCCCCGCGAATGCCTGCTCGTCGTCGGACTCACCCTCGGCGGCACCATCGCGTTCTACACCTACACCACCTACATGCAGAAATACATGATCAACACCTCGGGCATCGGCAAATCGACGGTGGCCTGGATCAACTTCTGCGCCCTGCTGGTGTTCGTGGTACTGCAACCGATCGCGGGCGCCCTGTCCGACCGCATCGGGCGCCGCAAACTGCTGGTGTTCTTCGGCGTCGCCGGAACCGTCGGGACCGTCCCGATCATGACCGTCCTCGGCCACACCACCGACCCCGTCGCCGCCTGGGCGCTGATGATGGCCGCGCTGCTGATCATCACCGGCTACACCTCGATCAACGCCATCGTCAAAGCCGAACTGTTCCCGACCAAGGTCCGCGCCCTCGGCGTCGGCCTGCCCTACGCCCTCACCGCGGCCCTGTTCGGCGGCACCGCCGAATCACTCGCCCTGTGGCTCAAGAAGATCGGCCACGAATCGGTCTTCTTCTGGTACGTCTCGGCCACCATCCTCATCTCCCTGATCACCTACTGGTTCATGCGCGAAACCTCCACCGACTCACCCATCGACGCCACAGAGGAAACCAGCCCGGCCGCCGACCCGGTCACCACCAGATAAACCCAGTCACCCGCGCGCTGCCCGCCTCGGCCAGGCAGCCGCGACCGGACCCGGTGCGCCGGGCCGAACCGTTTACGGGAGAATCACACCGTGCAGTTGGCAGTGGTCGAAGACGACGACGGAGTCGGTGACGCCCTGGTGGAGGCGCTCACCGCCCGCGGGCACCACGCCCACCGGCTGCGCCGCGGCGCCGACCTGCTCATCGCCCACCGCGGCTACGACGCCGTCATCCTCGACCTCGGCCTGCCCGACGCCGACGGCCTGCAGGTCCTGCGCCGGCTGCGCGAGGTCAGCACCGTCCCCGTCGTCATCCTCACCGCCCGCAGCGACGAACGCTCCATCGTGCGCGGCCTGCGCGGCGGCGCCGACGACTACCTCGTCAAACCACCCCGCATCGCCGAACTGCTCGCCCGCATCGACAACGTCACCCGCCGCGCCGCCGCGGCCACCGCACCCGCCGCCCGCGTCGTCACCACCGGCGACGTCCGCGTCGACCTCGCCGCCCACCGCGTCGACGTCGCCGGACAACCGATCTCGCTGACCGCCAAGGAATTCGAACTCGTCCAAGCCCTCGTGGAACGCCCCGGCGCCGCCGTCAGCCGCCAGCAACTGATGGACCGCATCTGGGGCGACGCGTTCGTCGCCGTCTCCCGCAGCCTCGACGTGCACATGACCGGACTGCGCCAGAAACTCGACCGGCCCGGACTGATCACCACCATCCGCGGCTACGGCTACCGCTGGGGCGAGTGACCACATGCGGCGACGCGTCCTCACCGCCCTCACCGTCTTCGCCACCCTCGCGGTCCTCGCCTTCGCCGTGCCGCTGTGCCTGACCGCCGCCACCAGCCGCACCCAGCAACTCGTCCTCGGCCGCACCGGCGACGCCGAATGGTTCGCCGCCCTCGCCGACGCCGCGGCCACCACCGGCGACACCCGCGCCCTCACCGCCGAAACCGGCCGCTACCACCAGCTCTACGGCGAGAACGTCCTCGTCGTCGACGCCCGCGGCGCCACCCTCGCCGGCGCGGGCGTCGACCCCGCCAGCCCCGCCGTCGTCGCCGCCCTGGCCGCCGCGCGCCGCAACCAGCGCCCCGTACCGGTCGCACAACTCATGCCGTGGAGTCCCGCCACCGTGCACATCGCCCGCCCCATCGGCACCGGCGTCCAGGTCAACGGCGCCGTCCTCATCCAGGCCTCCACCGCCCGCGCCCGCACCGACATCCTGCGCACCTGGGGCATCGTCGCCGGCGGCGCCCTCGCCGCGATGGCACTGTTCATGGTGCTGGCCTTGGCGCTGTCACGCTGGGTACTGCGCCCGCTCGCCGAATTGTCCGGCGCCGTGGAGAAACTCACCGCCACCCTGCCCAAACCACGCCCCGAAGCCGTCGACCAGACCAGCATCACCCGCCGCCACGGCGGCCCACCGGAAATCCGCGCCGTCGCCGAATCCTTCGACACGATGGCGCTGGCCGTCGCCGACTCCGCCGCGGCGCAACGCCAGCTCGTCGCCGACACCGCGCACGCCATGCGAAACCCGCTCGCCGCGTTGACCATCCGCCTCGACTCACTCGAACCCGCCATCCCCGCCCACGCCACCACCACCTTCCGCGGCGCCACCGCCGAAGTGGAACGCCTCACCGGACTGCTCGACGGCCTGCTCACCCTCGCCGTCGCCGAAGCCACCACCGACTTCGACCCCGCCGGCGCCCCCACCGCCACCTGCGACGCCGTCCAGGTCGCCCAGGACCGCGCCGACGCCTGGCGCAGCGCCTTCGACCACGCCGGACTCACCCTCACCCTCGACGCCGCCGGACACCTCGACACCGCCGCCGACGCCGCCGTCCTCGCCCAGATACTCGATGTGACGCTGAGCAATTCGTGCCGATACGCCGGAACCGGCGCACACACCCGCCTGACGGTCACCGGCAACAGTGGCACGGTGACCGTGACCGTGACCGATGACGGCATCGGAGTGCCCGCCGGCGAACTGGACCGGCTCACCACCCGCTTCTTCCGCAGCTCCACCGCCACCGCCGGCGGATCGGGCCTCGGACTGCCGATCGCCGCCGCACTGGTCAAGGCCCGCCACGGCAGCCTGCGCATCGAACCGGTCCACCCGCACGGGCTGACGGTGACCATCGAACTGCCCGCGGCGGCGCCGTCGTGAACCGGCGCGGATTCCTGTGCGCCACCGGCGCTCTCACCGCGGCCGCGCTCACCGGCTGCGGCGGGAACCCGACACCCACCGTGCGGGTGGCCGCGGGGGAGGTGGGCGGCTTCTACCACGCGTTCGCCGAACTGCTCGCCCGCGCCGCCGCCACCACCGGCACCGTCCGCATCGAACCGGTCACCACGACCGGATCCTTCGCCAACCTCGCCATGCTCGACCGCGGCGAGGTCGACGCGGCACTGGCACTGGCCGACTCGATCGACGCCGACCCCGACCGGGAGCGGCTGCTGGCCCTCGGACGCGTCTACGAGAACTACCTGCAGTTCGTCGTCCGCGATACCGGCCGGATCCGCACTACGGCGGATCTGCGCGGCGCGCGTATCAGCCTGGGCGCTCCCGGCTCCGGCGCGACATTCACCGGTGACAGGCTGCTGCGGGCCGCCGGACTCGAGCCCGGGCGCGACGTCGAGATCACCCACCTGGCGTTGCGCGACGCCGTCACCTCCCTCGACGACGGCTTCATCAATGCGCTGCTGTGGGCCGGAGGCGTCCCGACACCGGCGCTCGATGTGCCGCACGCGCTGCGGCTACTCGACCTCGGCGATCTCGCAAAGCCCATGCGGGACCGGTTCGGCTATCTCTACGACCGCGTCGCCATCCCCGCCGACGCGTATCCGGGCGCGGCGGCCGTGCGGACCATCGGGGTCGCCAATCTGCTCGTCACCACCGGATCGCTGCCCGGACAAGCCGCCGCGGCGCTCACCGAACTGCTCATCACCCGGCCCGAGGACCTGGTTCCCGCGGAGGCGGCGGGGACACAGTTCCTGGATGTGCGGTCGCTGATCGGGACCGACGGCGTGCCGTTGCATCCGGGCGCGGTACCGGTGTACCGCCGCCATCACGGGTGAGCATGCTCCATGGCGCGTTGAATGCGCGCAGTTGGCATGAGGCGCAACCCATTCCAGAACCGTCACTGTGACGTTTTGTGGATGGTGAGCTGAACCGTGCCGAGGGGGAGTAGCGTCCGCCGGAGTTGCGCGACACCCGTGCGCTCGTGTGGGATCAGGTGCACGCCGGCCACGCACCGGCAGCAGGACCGGGGAAGGAAACCTTCACAGATGCGCCCACTGGGACCCGATGACCCGACCACCATCGGGCAGTACCGGCTACTCGGCGTCCTCGGATCCGGCGGCATGGGACGCGTCTACCTCGGACGCAACAGCGGCGGCCGCACCGTCGCGGTCAAAGTGGTCCGCCCCGACCTGTCCGACGACACCGAATTCCGCACCCGCTTCCGCCGCGAGGTCGCCGCCGCCCGCCGCGTCGCCGGACCCTATACGGTCCCCGTCCTCGACGCCGACCTCGACACCCACCGCCCCTGGCTCGCCACCGGCTTCGTCTCGGGCCTCTCGCTCAGCGACGCCGTCGACGGCTACGGACCCCTGCCCGAACCCGCACTGATCACCCTCGCCACCGGCCTCGCCCGCGCACTGGTCGACGTGCACGCCACCGGACTGGTCCACCGGGACCTGAAACCATCCAATGTGCTGCTCGCCGTGGACGGCCCGCGCGTCATCGATTTCGGCATCGCCCGCGCCGCCGACGACACCGCACTCACCACCACCGGCAAGATCATCGGCTCACCGGGCTACATGTGCCCCGAACAGATCACCGGCACGGCACCCGCCGGACCCGCGGCCGACGTGTTCGCCCTCGGCGGCCTGCTCGTCTACGCCGCCACCGGCACCGGCCCGTTCGGCAGCGGCGACTCGGTCGCCATGCTGTGGCGCGTCGTCCAGGAACAACCCCGCCTCGACGGCGTCCCCGACAGCCTCCGCACCCTGGTAGCGGCCTGCCTCGACAAGGAACCCGGAAACCGCCCCACCCCCACCGATCTCGCCGCCCGCCTCGCCCCGCTCGGCACCCCCGACACCCGCGGCTGGCTGCCCGCCCCGATTCTCGAGGACATCAGCCGCCGCGCCATCGCCCTGCTCGACCTCGAGATCCTGGCGCCGGCCGTCGACGCCCCACCGGCCCCGCTCTTCACCCAGCCTCGGGGCGGCGGCCCGCACCAGCCCACCTCGAACCCCACCGCACCCCCGCACCCCGACACGTACCCACCTGCGCCGAATCCCGCTGCGACCCAATGGCATCCACCCGGCGGACCCGCACACCCCGGCACCACCATCCGCCGCGACCTCCCGCCACCACCCGCACACCGCCCCAAACGCACCGCACTCCTCGCCGCCATCGCCGCCGCCGTCCTGGCCGCCGCGGGCACCGTCAGCGGCATCCTCGCCTACAACCACAACACCACCCACACCACCGACGCCTCCACCGCAGCACCCGACAGCCCGCCCCTCGACTCCGCCGAAGCCGAAACCTCAGCCGCCGACTCCACCAGCGCGCCCGAAACCTCCAGCACGGCAACGCCTTCCACGACCCTGCCGAGCACCTATGTCGGCACCTGGAAAGGGACCGCGACCGACGGGATCGTCACCTACAACATCGTCGTCCAACTGCACGACGGCAGCGTCGGCGACGAGCTGGGCACCGCCAGCAACACCAGCCGCAACAGCGGCGACACCTGCGAACGCGCCGAAACCCTGACCGCCGCCACCGCGGACGAGATCGCGTTGCAGGCCAGGCTGACGGCCGGCAACACGTCGGCTCTCGGCTGCCAGGACGACGGAAACTGGTCGAAGCTGAGCCTCGCGGCCGACGGCAGTGTCCGTTACCGCATGCAGGGCATCATCGGCGATATCGCCGGGACTCTCCGCAAGAATTAGCCATTTTCCGCTCACACCACCAGTTCGAAGATATCGCCCGGGTTGACGTGGTTGTAGAGGGCTTCGGCGCCGTCGGGGGTCATGCGGATGCAGCCGTGGGATTGTTCTTCGATGGGGCCGATGTGGGTGGCTATGTCGCCGTTGAAGAACACCGCGAAACGCATTTCCGCGTTGTGCATGGTGCTCCAGTGGTAGATCTTCTTGAATGCGGCGCGGAATACGCCCGGGGGAGTCTCATATCCCGGGCGGCCGTGCGAGATCGGGGTGGGGCCGAAAACCACCTTGCCGTCACTGTCGAGCAGCCAGGCCTCGTTCGTGGACAGGCGCATGCACACCTTGGCGCCGGCCTGGGTGCACGGCGCGACCACGGGAGCGGGTGGAACCAGCGGCTCGACCCCGGGGATATCGGGCCCGCCGGGCCACAGCGGGGCTGCCTGCGCGGGTCCGGCGAGCATCAGGCCCGCCGAGGCCACACCGACACCGACACACATCGCCGATCGTGCCGTCCATCCGAGGTAACGCTTGCCGCTCATCGAGTCACCGACCTCTCTAGCCATAAAACCCGCCGCCTGGCAGGTGGCAGGATCTCTCGAGCATCACAAACAATCCGTTGAGCGCAATACTAATCCGCTACCACCGGCACCCGATCACAATTGATACCCACCCGAGACCTTCGCGAGCGCGCCGATTTCCGAGAACGACACAGACCGCCCGGCAACGACAATTACCGAGATTCCCCATCCGATTACGTCACAGTGACGAATTAATGGAAGGGTGGAAATCGCAGGGGATCGGGGTATCGAGAGAGGTTTCCGTCGCATCGGAAGATTTCCTACCGAAGCACAGGTTCACCGAAAAGATCTTGAATCGTGGCTAGGCCGAAATCCGCCGAATCACGCCACGCAAACACCCGAGCGGCCATGGACGAGAACAGAGCGGCAGACCCAGGGCGGCGGCCAGCAAGCCAGAACATGCTGCAACACAACACATTCACCCCGCCGCACAAGCCCCGTTGTTGCGCCGATAATCGACATTATGTCAAGTAAGAGGCAGAGCGGCCTCCCCGAAGGAGATGATGAACCTGGACCGGTTCGACGTGCGCTGACCATCGCGGCGAGGACCTTCGGCCCTGACGTGACGCGGTAGCCGATTCCTATCGTGGATTCGAGGGTGCTCGGCCGATCGGAAGAGGCACAGCATATGACCACTCTGGGGTTCGAGGCCGACGCGATCCGCGCGGAGATCGACGGAGCCGTGCTCTCCCCGGCGACGCCGGATTCGACGAGGCACGCCGAGTGTGGAACGGCGATATCCACCGGACGCCGTCGCTGGTGGTGCGACCGGTGTCGGCGCGCGAGGTAGCGGTGTGCGTGCGCCGGCTGGCGGGCTCCGGCACGGATTTCACCGTCCGCGGCGGCGCCCACAACTATGCCGGGCACGCGGTCGCCGACGGCGCGGTAATGCTCGACCTGTCGATGCTCGATTCCGTTGTGGTGGAACCGGATTCGCAGCGCGCCCGATGTGGCGGCGGCGCCACCTGGGCGCAGTTGGACGCGGCTACGCAGGTACACGGCCTGGCGGTGACCGGCGGATTCATCAGCGACACCGGGGTCGGCGGGCTGACGCTCGGCGGCGGACTGGGCTGGCTGACCCGCCGCGCCGGATTGACTTGCGACAACCTGGTTTCCGCGCAGGTGGTGACCGCGACCGGGCAGATCGTCACCGCGTCCGCCCGGTCCCATCCCGACCTGCATTGGGCGCTGTGCGGCGGGGGCGGCAATTTCGGCATCGTGACCGAGTTCGAGTTCCGGCTGCATCCGGTGCCGCCGATGGTGCAGCTGGCCATGCTGTTCTGGACACCGGAGCAGGCCGCGGCCGGGCTGGCGGCGGTCCGCGACACCATGTACCGGCTGCCACGCACGTACGGGGTGGCGATTTTCGGGCTGTCGGCGCCACCGGAGGAATTCGTGCCGGAACACTTCCGGGGCCGCCCGGGGTGCGCGGTCGGGATCGCGGGCTGGGACGAGCCCTACCGGCTGACGGCCGCACTGGCCCCGCTGCGGGCCGCCGCGCCCGCACCGGCGTGGGAGCTGGTGACGCCGATCCCCTACCTGGCGTTGCAGCAGATGTTCGATGCGGCGGCCCCGTGGGGCATGCGTTCCTACGAAAAGTCGCTCTATGTGGACGATCTCGGGGACGCCGTGCTCGAGGCGATCGCCGCGGCCGTACCGCGCAAGGGCTCCCCGCTGACCCTCGTACCGATCTTCCCGCTCGACGGCGCGTACTGCGAGGTGCCCGAGGACGCCACGGCATTCTCCGGGCCGCGCTCCCCCGGCTGGGCCATCAACATCTCCGCCGCCTGCCCCGACCCGGCGACGTTCGACGCCGAACGGGCCTGGGTGCGCGAGCTGTGGGACACGCTGCGAGTACATGCCCGTGACGACGCCACCTACGTCAATTTCCTGGTCGAGAACGACCCGGACCGTATCCGGCGCTCCTACGGCGCGAAATACGACCGCCTCGCCGCGGTGAAGGCGGCGTGGGATCCCCGCAACGTCTTCCACCACAACGCCAACATCCCCCCGGCGGTCTGATCCACCGCTCTCCGTGCTCGCTCGTCCTCCAGGCCGACAGGCACCGAATTCGGCTGCGTGCGTGGCGGTTCGGCGTACACGTCGAGATCTACGAGTACATGGCCCGCTGCGTCGAGCGCGATGACCTGCGCGCATCGCTGGATCGCTCAGCGAGCGAGAGAGCGGATGGCGTCGGTGACGGCCGCCAAGGCCATCAGGCGGACGGTGTCGACGTGGGCGGGGATCTCGCCGGTCGCCGCGGCGATGAAGCCATCGCCGTCGAAGCGGGTGTGCGGCGGGGTGAGCGCGCGGGACAGGCCGTCGTGGGCGCCCTGGGCGACGATGCGGCACGACGGTTTGTCCAGGCGGGCGTTGGTGAGGACCGCGCCGATCGTGGTGTGGGTGCGGGCGAAATCGAAGACCTGGTCGAAGACCGCGACCGAATCCAGCGAGATCGGCGCGACGCCGTCGTCGATGTCGCCGAACGCGTTGACCGCGCACAGCGCGCCGACCACCAGATCTCCGTGCCGGTGTTCGCTGTAGGCCAGCCCGCCGGGGCGGCGACCGTCCGGGCCGCGCCACTGGGAGGTGTACGCGCCGGTACCCGCGCCGATCCGGCCGTGCAGTACCTGTTCACCCGAAACCGCCTGTGCCGCCGCATATCCCGAGTCGGCGGTGGGCCGGGCCGCAGGGTCTCCGGCGGCCAGGTCGAACAGCGCCAGGGTCGGGACCACCGGGACGGGACCCGCGGGAGTCGGGACGCCGCGATCCTGTTCCTCGAGGTAACGCAGGACGCCGTCGGCGGCGGCCAGGCCGAACGCCGACCCTCCGGTCAGCACGATCGCGTCCACGGCGAGCACCGACTTGTCCGGTGCCAGCGCATCCAGTTCCCGCGAGGCGGGCGCCCCGCCACGCACCTCGCAAGAGGCGACCGTGCCCGGGGGCAGCACCACGGCGGTGCATCCGGTCGCACCCCTCGTATCGGTCCAATGTCCCACGCGCACACCAGCTATGCCGATCCCCACGCCATCCTCCGTTCCCGGCCGCAGCCCACAGTCATCGGACACGGGCACGTCGCGCACGGCCCGACACGCACCACAACCAGCGCAGTACGTGCTCGATCCTTCCACCACCGGCACCCCGGACATCACCGGCACGGCCCGACAAGGCCAACACCCCCTGCCGCGTCCCGACAGGTTCGGCACTCTCCAGCACCGCCCGGCAGGTTCTGCGTCGTTCTCGACCAGGACATCGACGTAGGTCGCGTCGTCACGGGCATGCACTCGCGTACCCAGGCCCGCCCGGCAGGGTTCAGCGGCGGCCGAAGACGGTCGCGTGCGCCTCGTTCAGGAGCCGGACCAGCTCGTCGGAGGCCTTCTCGTCCAGGACCGCGAAGGCGGGGGCAATCAGCTCCTCGGTCAATGCCTCGGCCGCTGCCCAGCGCTGCCGCTGGTCGTCGGTGATCTCCGCGAAGGGCTCCGGCCACCCGAACAGGCGCGCCTGGTCGGGGCCGCTGTGGCGCGGCGAACCGGAGATCAGAACCGCGGCCTGCGGGCTGAGCAGCTGTGCGCGCACCGCGAGCAGATGCAGGCCGCCGCGCAACTCGCGCAGCACGTGGATCAGCTGCAGAGCCCGCGCCGGCGCGTCGGCGGCCCGGGGCAGCGCCCGCCATCCCGCGAACAACGGCACCCCGGCCGGATCGGCCGTGTCGGCCACCGCCTCCAGCAGCTCCGCCAACGGCGCCGCGCCGTCGAAGTCCGCCAGCTTCCGGCGACCGAACTCCTGGCATGCCGCGAGATAGCCGGCCGCGGCCTCGGCGGCGGGCAGCCGGACCGATTCCCATGCGGCGCGGACGGTTTCGGGCCGGAAGAACCCGAACGCCGCCGCGACGACATCGGCGTCCACCTCACCCAGCACACCCCCGCGCCCGCGCGTATAAGGCCCGAGGAACCCGTCGACACCGGTCGCGGCGCCGAACGCCTTCGCCTCGCGAGAGAACATGAATCCCCCACCGACCTGCTGAATCTGCTCTTTCACCGCGGCGGCGACCGTCACGCGCCCACCCCTTCCTCCGGAAAACCGACCCGCCGCAGCATATCTCGCTATGGTCCACTGCGGCCAGAGCCGCTGTGCCCGGGAACAAGGGGCTTGCACACCGCCCGCAACCCACCGGATGATGACGTGCGATATCCGGCACCACGTCACGGAATCGGCACACCGCCGATGACCGCGACGAGTGATCGAATACTCTCGGGGCCGGGCCCGGGAACTTCCACTTCGAAGCGAGCGACGATGGATGACGACCTCGGCGCGACCGCACCCGACCCCGGTGCCGACCGCGCTACGGCAACACAGACCGCGTTGACGAGCCTGGTTGCCCTGTTCTCCGAACAATGGCAATCCACCGGCACACCCCCCGACCTGTCCGCGCACCTGCCCGCCGAACCCGCCCTGCGCCGCACCGCCCTCATCGAACTGATCAAGGTCGACCTGCAAGAACGCTGGCAACGCGACGACGACGCCCCACGCCTGGCCGACTACCGCGACCGCTACCCCGAACTGGCCGCCGCACCCCTGCCCCCGGACCTGATCTACGAGGAAATCAGCGCCCGCAGCCGCCGCACCGACATCGACCTGCGCGAATACGAGCAGGACTACCCCACCCAAATGGCCCGCATCACCGAGGGATTCGACGTCGACGGCCTGCGCACCACCATGCTCGCCGACCCCACCGCCCTCGACGCGCTCGACACCATCAACCCCGGCGCCACCATCGACGACTTCGACCTGCTGCTCCCCCTCGGCCACGGCGCCTTCGCCCGCGTCTTCCTCGCCCGCCAGCGCACCCTCGGCCGCCTCGTCGCGGTCAAGATCTCCCACGACCGCGGCACCGAACCCCAAACCCTCGCCCAGCTCGACCACGACCACATCGTGCGCGTCTTCGACCAGCGCCAGATCACCGACCAGCACCTCAAACTCATGTACATGCAGTACGTGCCCGGCGGCACCCTGCTCGGCGTGCTGCGACTGCTACGCCGCACCCCACCCGAACGCCGCTCCGGCCGACTGCTGCTCGAGGCCGTCGACGCCGCCGCCACCACCGGCGGCGTCCTCGAACCCCAACCCTCCGCCACCCGCGCCGAACTCCAGCGACTCACCTGGCCCGAAACCGTCGCCTGGCTCGGCAGCCGCCTCGCCGCCGCCCTCGACTACGCCAACCACCGCGGCGTCCTGCACCGCGACATCAAACCCGCCAACGTCCTGCTCACCGCCGACGGCCTCCCCAAACTCGCCGACTTCAACATCAGCTTCAGCCGCCACCTGCCCGGCGCCAACCCCGTCGCCTACTTCGGCGGCTCCCTGCCCTACATGGCGCCCGAACAACTCGAGGCCTGCCACCCGCAAAGCTCCACCACCGCCGCCGACCTCGACACCCGCAGCGACCTCTACGCCCTCGCCGTCGTGCTCTGGGAACTCCTCACCGGACACCTCCCCTTCGACGACGAACACGGCGCCGGCGAAACCGAACACTCACTGCACGCCATGATCGAACGCCGCCGCCGGCCCATCGCACCGGCCACCGAGGCCACCCTGCCCGACGACTGCCCCGCAGTGCTCCGCCACGCCCTGCTCACCTGCCTCGCCCCCGACCCCGCCGACCGCTACGCCAACGGCCTCGAACTCGCCCACCAACTCGAACTCAGCCAGGACCGTGCCGCCCGCGACCTCGTCGACCCACCCGCCCACAGCCTGCGCGCCCGCCTCAAAATGCGCCCCATGCCCGTGGTCACCCTGTCCAGCCTGCTCGGACAGCTACTCGGCGGCATGTACCTGGCCGCACACAACATCGGACTCATCCGCCACGAACTCGGCGCCGACGCCGCCGCCCAGATCACCCGCCTCGGCTACCTGCTCATCGTCATCGCCTACCCGCTCGCCATCGCCTTCCTGCTCTACTGGTGCCGGCTGGTGCTGCTGGTACCCGTCGGCCTGCGCCGCGGCAGACAATTCGACCCGCCCACCCTCGCCAAGGCCCGCGGCGACACCCTGGCCTGCGGCGACCGCATCGCCGTGGTCACCTTCGCCGGATGGATCGCCGCCATGGGCGTCTTCCTGGTGAAACTGCACTCCCTCGGCACCCTCCCGGCCGGGCTCACCGTCAACCTCATCGCCTCCAACCTCGTCGCCGCCGCGGTCGCCGTCGTCTACACCTACTTCCCCGTCACCTTCTTCATGCTGCGCTGGTACTACCCCGGCCTCGTCGCCGCCGGACACACCACCACCGACGACGTCACCCGACTGCACCGCCTCGTCCGCCGCAGCCGCGTGTATCTCGGTGTGGCCGCGACGGTTCCACTCGTCGGCGTCCCCGCCGGACTCGTCTTCCTCACCCCGCACCAGCAGCAACTGGTCCTCGGCACGATCGTAGGCCTCTGTGTCGGTGGACTTTTCGCGTTCGCCATCGCACTGCGCGCCTTCTACGCACTCGAATCCGACCTCCACGCACTCGACCGCATCGTCGACCCCCGCACCCACGGCTGACCACCGATCAAGATCGGCTAACCTGCCACGGTGCTAGGACATTCACATGCGACCAGTGGCGCACTGGCCTGGGCGGGAGCCGCTGCGGTGCTGCCACTTTCGATTCTCACCTACCCCGTACTGCAGAGCGGCCAGCAACTCCGCACCGTCGACCTGCTCATGGGCACCTTCCTCACCGCCGGCGCCGCCCTGCTTCCCGACGCCGACCACCCCAACGGCACCATTTCGCATGTGCTCGGCCCGATCTCGCACACCGCCTGCCGACTCATCTCCGCCATCTCCGGCGGACACCGCCACGCCACCCACTCCCTGGCCTTCGTCGTCGCCGCCGCCTTCGGCACCTGGGCCGGCGAACACTGGATCGGCCGCTGGTTCACCCTCGGACTCGTCTTCTTCCTGCTCGCCCTCGCCCTGCGCGCCCTCAACCTGTGCCCGCCAGGCGAAGGCTTCCGCTCCTACTTCTCCGTCACCGTGCTCGCCGTCGCCGGCACCTTCGCCATGGACCACTGGATCTCCGACAAACCGTCCTGGCTGCCGTTCTCCGTCGGCCTCGGCGCACTGGCCCACCTGCTCGGCGACTGCCTCACCGACCGCGGCTGCCGACTGCTGTGGCCGTTCAAACCACGCTTCAGCGTGCCCATCATCGACCGCACCGGCAACAAGGTCGAAACCTGGGTGATCTCACCACTGTTCGTGCTCGGCACGCTCGCCGTGCTCTGGTACATCGTCACCCACCAGCCCTAGCAGAGCCACCGCGTCGCGGTCCGGGCCGTCCGGCGCGGCCTGGAACGCGACGAACCGCTGACCGTCCGGCGCGGTGAGAATCTCCGACGTCAACGCGAACCGCCCCACCGCCGGATGCCGGAACACCCGCCGCGAACCCCGCTTCGTACGCACGTCGTAATGCGCCCACAGCTCCGCGAATTCGGCACTCGCGGCAGACAATTCCGCCGTCAACACCGCCAGTCCCGGCGACGACGGATCCTCACCCTGCACCGTCCGCAGATGCGCCACACAGTCTTTCGCCATCGCCTCCCAGTCCTCGAACACCGCCCGCGCCGCCGGATGCGCGAACACGTACCGAACCAGGTTGCGCCGCACCGGCTCCCACTCGGTGATACCCGACAGCAGCCGCAGCCCTTCCGGATTCGCCGCCAGCACATTGCTCCACCGATCGAGCACGAACGACGGCGTCGGACACACCGACTCCAGCAACGCCACCAAACCCGGCCGCGCCGCCACCGGCACCGGCACCGGCCGCCCCCGACGATCCGCCACCACCCGCGCCAACCGGTACAGATGCGCGCGCTCGTCCTCGTCCAGCCGCAGCGCCACCGCCAGCCCGTCCAGCACCGCCAGACTCGGATTCGTATCCCGCCCCTGCTCCAACCGGACGTAATAGTCGACACTCAAACCCGCCAGCGACGCCACCTCCTCACGCCGCAACCCCGGCGTTTGCCGCCGGCCCGTCCCCACCGGCAACCCCACCTGCTCCGGCCGCACCCGTCCCCGGCGGGCCCGCAGGAAATCCCCCAGCACACGACGTTCACTCACCCGACCAGTCTGCCCCCGGACCATGCTCCCCGGGGTGGCCCCGCCAGGGCCAGGCCACACACGGCCTCCCCGCACCTGCCCGCAGCCGCCACAGTCGACGCCATGACCCACACCCTCATCATCGGCGGCGGCTCCGGCATGGGCCTCGCCCTCGCGGCCCGGCTACTCACCGAAGGACACGACGTCACCATCGCCGGACGCTCCACCACCCGCCTCGCCGACGCCGCCACCACCCTCGACGGCGGAAACCGCCTGCACCACAGGCAAGTCGACATCGCCGACGAAAGCTCCGTCGAACACCTCTTCGCCGACCGCACCACCCTCGACCACGTCGTCGTCACCGCCGCCGACATGAGCACCGGCTACGGCCCACTCCGCCGATTCGCGCTCACCGACGCCCGCACCGTCGTGGACATCAAGGTGCTCGGCCCCTGGCTCGTCGCCAAACACGCCGCACCACTGCTCACCGGATCGCTCACCGTCACCTCCGGCATCGCCGCCTACCGGCCCGCCGTCGGCGGCTCCATGGTCGCCACCGCCAACGCCGCACTGGAAGGACTAGTCCGCGCCCTCGCCCTCGAACTCGCCCCGGTCCGCGTCAACGCCGTCTCCCCCGGCTGGGTCGACACCCCCATCTGGACACAATTCGCCGGCGACGCCAAAGACGAACGACTCACCGCCATGGCCCGACGACTCCCCGGCAAACGCGTCGGCCGCCCCGACGACCTCGCCGGCGCCTTCCTCGCCGTCATGACCAACGAATTCCTCACCGGCACCGTCCTCCACGTCGACGGCGGACACCGCCTCGTGTAGCGCCGCGATCACGGCACACCCGCGGCCCGCGTGGTCTAAGTTCGTGCCATCGACCACCGAAAGGGGCCGCCCGTGCCGGATCGGGAAGAACTCACCTGGGACCTGTTCGGCTCGGCGAGCCGCGAACTCGCCGAACAGGTCGCCGCCGACGGCTTCGAACCCGACCTCATCCTGTCCATCGCCCGCGGCGGACTCTTCGTCGCCGGCGCCCTCGGCTACGCCCTCGATGTGAAGAACCTGCACGTCATGAACGTCGAGTTCTACACCGGCGTCGACCAGCGCCTCGACCTGCCCGTCATGCTCCCGCCCGTCCCGCAGGCCGTCGACCTGGCCGGCGCGCGCGTCCTCGTCGCCGACGACGTCGCCGACACCGGCGCCACCCTGAAACTCGTGCGCGACTTCTGCGCCGACAAGGTCGCCGAGGTCCGCTGCGCGGTTATCTACCAGAAGCCCCGCTCGGAGGTCGACTGCCAGTACGTGTGGCGGCGTACCAACCGCTGGATCAACTTCCCCTGGTCCGTCCAGCCCCCCGTCGTGGCCCGCACCGCCCGCGTGCTCGACGCCTGACCACCCCCGGACACACCGAGGGCGGCCGCCGCACCGTGGTGCGACGGCCGCCCTCGTCCGACAACAGCCTCAGGCCAGCTGAGCCGACACGATCGTGATCGGCTCCACCGGCACATCCTGGTGGCCCGACCGCGAACCGGTCCGGACATCGTTGATGGAGTCCACTACGTCCGTACCGTCCACGACCTTGCCGAACACCGCGTAACCCCAGCCGTCCTGACCCGGATGGTTGAGGAAGTCGTTGTTCGAGGTGTTGATGAAGAACTGCGCACTCGCCGAATGCGGATCGGAAGTGCGGGCCATCGCCACCGTGTACTTATCGTTGCGCAACCCGTTGCTCGCCTCGTTCTCCACCCGGTTGGGCGCCGGCTTCTGCTGCATGTCCGCGGTCATACCGCCGCCCTGCACCATGAAGCCGGAAATGACCCGGTGGAAAATCGTCCCGTCGTAGTGACCGGCCTTCACGTAATCCACGAAGTTGGCGACCGTCTTCGGCGCCCTCGTCTCGTCGAGTTCGAGCGTGATGTCCCCGGCTGAGGTATTCAGCAGCACTTTGGTCATCCGGCCATCG
Organism: Nocardia sp. N2S4-5; assembly: GCF_044628355.1. NCBI lineage: Bacteria > Bacillati > Actinomycetota > Actinomycetes > Mycobacteriales > Nocardiaceae > Nocardia > Nocardia sp. N2S4-5. Next base: position 1,277,969 of record NZ_JBIUPM010000001.1, read on the forward strand.
TATGGGAGCCGTCCTCGCCCCGAGCGCCCACCCACGATCCTGTTCCCCGCCAGCCGGTTCGGCCCGGCGACCAACCAGACCCGCTTTCTCGTCTGGGCAGGTGGTGATGTGTGCATTGGTGAGCTTTTCGCGGTCGTGACTGCATGAGTGGGTACAAGACGGGTATACATGCCTAAATTCGCATGTCTACATCTAGGTATGATTTAACGCCTTGCCGCCGCTCAGGCGCCTGGTACGACCTCGTACAGCTCCAGCGGCAGCTCGTCCGGATCGAAGAAGAAGGCGAACCGCTTCCCCGTGTACTCGTCGACCCGCACGTCCTCGGTCGCCACTCCCCTACCCCGCAACTCCGCCAGCGCCGCCGCCACATCGGGCACCGCGAAGGCCAGGTGCCGCAGCCCGCGCGCCTCCGGCCGCGACGGCCGTGCCGGCGGGTCGGGGAACGAGAACAACTCCAACTGCCCACCGTCCGGCAACGCGAGATCCAGTTTGTACGAACGACGTTCGGCCCGATAGTTCTCCGCCAGCACCCGCAGGCCCAGGACTTCGGTGTAGAACGACTTCGATCGCTCGTAGTCGGAGGCGATGATCGCCACATGGTGGATCCGCAGCAGGTCCATGCGCCGACGCTAACCCACGCCCGGACGCACCATGCTCCCCTCCCCCTCGTCGGTGCTGCTTTGAAAGTGAGCACGTTGTCGGGTGACATGGCTGTGAGCGCTTTTAATGCATAGATGCGCATATGCCCATTTAGGTATTTTTTAAAGGAGTCGATAAATGCCGATCCTGCGGTCACTCCGGCCGGTCAGATTCGCAGCGTCGACTCGGCGGCCTCCAAGGTCATCCCCCGGTACGAGCCGCCGAACAGCACAACATGCACGAGCAGCGGATACAGCTGATGCAGCGGAATGCGTTGCCGCCAACCCGGTTTCAGCGGACTCGCCTCCTGGTAGGCGGAGCGGATCCGGTCCAGGTGCGCAGCGCCGAACAGGGCCAGCATGGCGAGATCGGTCTCCCGGTGACCGCCGTGTGCCGACGGATCGATCAGCCGTACACCGTCGGCGGTCCACAGAAGATTTCCGGACCAGAGGTCGCCGTGAATGCGACTGGGCGGCTCCGGATCACCGGCCAGGCGGTCGATGTCGGTGATGACGCGCTCGAGCAGGCGCAGGCCCGGATCGCCCAGCACGGGTGCGGCGGCCGGGAGCAGCGGCGCCAGCCTGCGTTCGGCATACCACCGCCCCCACTCCCCCGTCGTCGGTGAATTGTCTTGCGGCACAGTGGCGATGAAGCCCGGCCACGGTGCGCCGAAGGTTTCGGGACGGGAGTCGTGCAGCGCGGCGAGGGCGCGGCCGAGCTCCTCGGCCGCGGCCGGGTCGGGTGTGGTCTCGTCCAGCCAGGGCAGCACGAGGGTCCGCCCGTCCTCCCCCAGCACCGGCGGCACCAGGCCGTCGCGGGCGCCCTCCCCCAGCCAGCGCAGGCTGTCCGCTTCCGCGCGTAGTGCTTGTCCGGCAGTGGAATCCGGTGCGCCGGTCACCGCTTTCACGAAGACGGTCCGGCCGTCGGCGAGGCGGGCTCGGTGCAGTGTCCACGCGTGCCGGTGGCCGAGGTCCGCGATGTCGGCCACCTCGACACCCAGCAGGTCGTGTACGCGGGCCGCGGCTTCGCTCATGGGCTCGATTGTGCACGCGGCCGGGCGCTAGCCGACCGGCGAGTTGTCGCGCAGGTATTGGGCCGTGGCGGGGTCGGCGGGAAAGAAGGATTCGATGGCCAGTTCGGCGACCGTCACATTCATGGGCGTGCCGAAGACGGTCATGGCGCTGAGGAAGGCCAGGTCGGCGCCGTTGTGGCGGAGGCGGAGCGGGACTACGGCCTGTTCGGGTTCGGGCAGGCCGGGCGGATGCTCGCCGCCCGGGTATGCGCGCAGTTCGGTGGAGAGGGCGGTGAGGTGCGCGGAGCCGGTGATCTCGATCTGGCGCTGCAGGCGTTCGAACAGGTGTCCGCGCCATTCGGCGAGGTTGATGATCCGCGGGGCGAGGCCGTCGGGGTGCAGGCTGAGGCGCAGTGCGTTGACCGGTGGGGTGAGCAGTTCGGGCGCGACGTCGGCGAGGAAGAGGCCGGCGCTGGCGTTGGCGTCGACCATGTTCCAGTGCATGTCGACCGCGAGTGCGGGGTGTGGTTCGTGGCCGACGAGGATCTGGCGCATGGCGGTGCGGACCGGCTCCATCTGCGGGGTGTCCAATCCGGGTTCGGCGTATACGGGTGCGAAGCCGGCGGCGAGCAGGACGCGGTTGCGTTCGCGCAGTGGGATTTCCAGTTCCTCCGACAGGTGCAGGATCATCTGGCGGCTCGGAGTGGCGCGACCGGTTTCGATGAAGCTGAGGTGCCGGGCGGAGGTTTCGGCACGGCCGGCCAGTTCCAGCTGGCTGAGGCGGCGGGTGACTCGCCAATGCCGGAGCAGGTCGCCTGCGGTCTGGGTTTGCACGTGCTCGATCGTACGGAGACGGGTGCGTGCTGCCGATTACCTGTGAGGTAAGCCGGGGTGCGGTTATCGCGAGCGGTGGGCGGCGAAGCGCGCGAGGGTGGTCGGCGGGTGGCCGCCGTATTTCTCGATTTCGGGGGTGACCTGGTAGAGGCCGGTGCCTTCGCCGAGGAGGCGGAAGATCTCCCACAGTTTCGACAGGTGTTCGGCGGCGTGGGCGGAGCAGTAGAACTCCAGGGCCCAGTGGCGCCAGCGGTCCGGGGGTGTGTCTGTGTAGGTGCGGCCGAGCAGGCGGGCGGCTTCGCCGATGGGTTGGACGTCGCCGGTGAGGAGGAGTACGGGCTCGGCGGGGCGGTCGGGGTCGGCGAGTAGTCCGGCGGCGACGCGGGCGACGTCGGCGGCGGCGATGAGTGGCAGGACGGTGGTGGGTGGGCCCATCGGCATGGTGAGGCGGGTGCCGTCGCCGGTGTCGGCGAGGAGGGCGAGGTTTTCGTGGAAGACGGCGGCGCGCAGGTGAATCGCGCCGATGCCGGCCCAGTCGAGGACTTGTTCGGCGACCCAGTGCTGGCGCATGCGGGGTGTGAGGGCTTGTGGGCCGGCGGCGAGTTGGGAGACGGCGACGACGCGTCGGACTCCGGCGTCGCGGGCGGCGACGGCGAATGCGCCTGCGGCGTCGACCAGTCCGTCGATGACGGGGTAGGTGAAGTAGGCGTGGTGGATGCCGTCGAGGGCGGCGCGGGTGATGGCGATGTCGCGCAGGTCGCCGACGACGACCTCGGCGCCGAGGGCGCGCAGGGGGGCGGCGCGTTCGTCGTCGGTGTGGACGAGGGCGCGTACCGGGATGCCGCGGCCGAGCAGGAGGGCGGTGAGGTGGCGGCCGGTCGAGCCCTGCGGGCCTCCGGCGGCGCCTGTGACGAGTACCGGCTCCATTCGATCACAGTACCGGTCGGTGGCTGCGGCGCACGGTGTTTCGGCGGGTAGTCGGCGCCGGTAGGGGGTGGTTGCGGAGTGCGGGACAGGGGCGGTGGGTTCTGGCATGGTTGACGGGTATGAAGACGATCCTGATTACGGGGGCGACATCAGGCATCGGGTTGGCGGCCGCGCGGCAGCTCGCCGCAGGGGGCGATCGGCTGGTGCTGGTGGGGCGCAATGCGGACAAGCTCGCGGCGACGGCGGAACAGGTGCGTGCGGCCGGGGCCGGTGCGGTGGAGACGCTGGAATGTGATGTGTCGTCGCAGGATTCGGTGCGGCGGCTGGCGGCCGCCGTGCTGGAGACGTGTCCGCGGCTGGATGTGCTGGCCAATAATGCGGGCGGTTTCTTCTTCCGGCGGACGGAGACCGCGGCGGGGGTGGAGTCGACGTTCGCGACCAATCATCTCGGTGGTTTTCTGCTGACGGAGTTGTTGTCGGAGCGGTTGGTGCGCAGTGCGCCGGCGCGGGTGGTGTTCACGTCGTCGGTGATGCATTACGGGGTGTCGTTGGATTTGGACGATTTGGGTTGTGCGCGTGGATATTCGGGGCAGCGGGCGTACAGCCGTTCGAAGCTGGCGAATGTGTTGTATGTGCGGGAGTTGTCGCGGCGGTGGGCGGGGACGGGGGTGACGGTGAACGCGTTTCATCCGGGGGCGGTGTCGACGGGGATCTGGGATGCCGCGCCGTGGTTCGCCAAGCCGGTGATGGAGGTGTTCAAGCGGGTGTTCATGGTGTCCGCGGAGGAGGGTGGGCGGCGGTTGGCGTATCTGGCCTCGGCGCCGGATCTGGCGGCGGTCACCGGGTGTTATTTCCAGAAGGATCGGGTGAAGGCGCCGTCGCGGGTGGCGCAGGACGATGCGCTCGGGGATCGTTTGACGGCGGTGTGCGCGGGGTTGGTGGGGTTGCCGGAGCCGTCGTCGCCGCGGTGAGGTGCGGGGGCCGTACGGGGTGGGTGGTCGGCTGGTCGGCGCGCGGCGGCGGGCGCGGTTAAGGTGGGTGCCGTGTCGCTGGTACAACCCGTCCTCGATCGGCTGCCGGAAGCCTATCGCGCTGCCCTCGTCCGGCATCAAGAGTTGATGAAGTTCGCGGTGGTCGGCGCGGTCACGTGGTTCGTCGATACCGGTGTGGTGTACACGCTGAAATTGACTGTGCTGCAGGACAAGCCGTTGACGGCGCGGGCGTTCGGCGTGCTGATCGCCACGATCGTGTCCTACATTCTGAATCGGGAGTGGTCGTTCAGCGCGCGGGGTGGGCGGCAGCGGCATCACGAGGCGGCGTTGTTCTTCGCGGTGAGCGCGTTGGGTATCGCGGTGACGTTGGTTCCGCAGGCGATTTCGCTGTATCTGTTCGATATCCGGGTGCCGCATGTGAGTGCGGCGACGCAGGCGGTGGCCAATTTCGTGACCGGGCAGATTCTGGGTGTGCTGTTGGCGATGGCGTTCCGGTTCTGGGCGCTGCGGCGGTACGTGTTCCCGGAGGATCTGCGGGCGGCGGCGGAGTTGGAGTTGCTCTGATTCGTCTCCGTCACGCGATGGTGTGCCGGTGTATCCGCGTTGTTCGCGCGGCGGTCGTACGATGTCGTGCCGCAGGGTTCCGCGGGAGGTGAAGGTGACGTCGGATATCGCAGTGGCGCGGCCGGTCGGTCGTTTCGTCGCGTTGGGTGACAGTCAGACCGAGGGTATCGGTGATCCGGACGGCCGGGGTGGGCATCGGGGCTGGGCGGATCGGCTGGCGGATCTGCTGGCGGGGTCGTGCCCGGAGTTGGTGTACGCGAATCTGGCGGTGCGGGGTCGCCGGGCGGCGCAGATCCGGGCGGAGCAGTTGGCGCCGGCGGTGGCGTTGGCGCCGGATCTGGCGGCGGTGGTGGCCGGGATGAATGATCTGATTCGGCCGCGTTTCGATCAGGATGCGGTGCTGGCGGATATCAATGCGATGTTCGCGGCGCTCACGGGTGTGGGTGCGCGGGTGGTGACGTTCACGTTTCCGGATATCGGTGGGGTGGCGCCGATCGTGCGGCCGTTGTCGGCGCGGGTGCGGGCGATGAATGCGCGGATGCGGGAGTTGGCGCGGCGGCCGGGGGTGCTGCTGGTGGATTTCGAGCCGGTGGCCGCGACGACGGATCGGCGGGTGTGGGCGGAGGATCGGTTGCATCTCAATCCGCTGGGTCATGATCTGGTGGCGCGGGCGGTGGCGGACACGCTGGGGTTGCCGGGGGCCGATGGTGGGTGGCGGCGGCCGTTGCCGCCGGTGCGGCGGGAGTTGTCGGCGTCGGTGGCGGCGGAGTTGCGGTGGGTGGCGTTTCATATGGCGCCGTGGATCGGGCGGCGGTTGCGTGGGGTGTCGTCGGGGACGGATCTGACGGCGAAACGGCCGCTGTTGCTGCCGGTTTCGGAGTGATGCGGGTCGGGTGGCGGCGGTGTGGGCCGGTCCGGGACTTTAGGATGAGCGGGTGCGGTCGATGACGGATCCTGCGGCGCGGTTGCGCGGTGCGTCCGTCGGTGCCGCGGCGGGGGCGGTGAGTGTTGCGGCGCATGCCTTGGGCGGGGGTTCGGTGGGGTTGGGTTCGGCCGCGGTGTCGTTGCTCGTGGCGGCGTGTGCGCTGACGGGGGTGCTGGTGGCGTCGGTGGGCACCGGGTTGGCGCGGTTGATGGTGTTGCTGGCGGCGGGGCAGGCGGTCGGGCATGCGGCGTTGTCGGTGGCGCCGGGGCATTGTCATCCGCCGGTGTTCACTGCGGCGATGGTGGTCGCTCATCTGGTGGCGATTCCGGTGGGGGCGTTGCTGGTTCGTGGGGCCGAGGTGGCGCTGGGCCGGGTGCTGTCGAGCGTGCGGCGGATGGTGGTGGCGCTGGGGGTGGTTCCGGCCGTTCCGGCGGCGGTGTGGCGGGTGGTCGAGGGTGCCGGCGTTGTCTCGCTGTGGCGGCTGCTGCTGAGTTCGGGGATCGGGCGGCGGGGGCCGCCACGGGGTGTGGGCATTTCGCTTTTCTCTCACCGTTTCGCGGCGTAGCTGCCTGACGCACTGTGTGGTGCGTGTGGTCTGGCATTCGTGCGCGGTCCGATGCTGTGCGGGCGCAGGCGGTCTGGTGCTCTTCGGGTGCATTCGATGCGTGTCGGCAGGGCATGCGGTTGTGGCGTCGGGCGTGTCCGTTGCGGACGGTGATCTTCCCTCATATCTCGACTAGGAGATTTCCCATGTCTGCTCTTACGTTTTCGCGCGTGGCCGGTGTCGTGGTCGCGCTCACGGTTCCGGTGTTGCTGGGCGGGTGTTCGTCCGGTGGCGGCGCGGCGCCGGTGTCGCAGGCGGCGGCGGTGGCGGTTACCGATCAGTGGGTGAAGGCGGCCGATCAGGGGATGTCGGCGGCGTTCGCCGAGATCGCCAATTCGTCGGACGTCGAGGCGCGCATCGTCGACGCGACCAGTCCGGCGTCGGCGCGGATGGAGATTCACGAGACGGTGGGTCTGGACGGTCAGAAGATGATGCGGCCCAAGGCCGGTGGTCTGGTGGTGCCCGCGCACGGGCGGGTGGCGCTGGCGCCGGGTGCGGATCATCTGATGTTCATGGATTTGACGGGGCCGTTGCGGACGGGTGCGGAGGTGCCGGTGACGGTGAAGTTCGCGGATGGGTCCAGCACGACGTTCACCGCTCGGGTGCGTGATTTCCCGGGTAACAGGGAGAACTACGTGCCCGCGGGCGACGCGACCCCTGCCGTGCACGGTGGCTGAGCCGAGATTGTCGCGGCGGCGTCTGCTCGGTGGGGGCGCCGCCGCGGCGGGGGCCGCGGGTGTCGCCGGGGTCGGCTGGGGTGTGGCGCGGTCGGGACGGGATGTGTCCGAGGCGGATTCGGGTGTTGCGGTCGAGCCGTTCTACGGTCCGCATCAGGGCGGGGTCGCGACCGTGCCGCAGCGGCACGCGGCGTTCGTCGGGTTCGATCTGAGGCCGGGTACCGGGCGTGCCGACATTGCCGGGTTGCTGCGGATCTGGACCGGTGATGCCGGACGGTTGACCGCGGGGCGGCCCGCGCTCGCCGATACCGAGCCGGAGTTGGCGGCGCGGCCGGCGCGGCTGACGGTGACGATCGGCTTCGGTCCGGGTTTGTTCGCGGTCGCGGGGCTGGCGTCGGCGCGGCCGCCGTGGTTGCGGCCGCTGCCGGGTTTCGCGATCGATCGCCTGGATCCGGCGTGGTGTGCGGGTGATCTGTTGGTGCAGGTCTGCGCGGACGAGGTGACGACGGTGTCGCATGCGGTGCGGGTGTTGTGTAGGAGCGTGGCCTCGCTGGTGTCGGTGCGGTGGGTGCAGCGTGGGTTCCGCGATGCGCCGCGCGGGCAGACGATGCGCAATTTGATGGGTCAGGTGGACGGGACGGTGAATCTCGCGCCGGGCAACGCGGAGTTCGATCGGCTGGTGTGGGACGACGGCGGGACGCGGTCGTGGCTGGCCGGTGGTACGTCGCTGGTGTTGCGGCGGATCGCGATGAATCTGGACACGTGGGACGAGCTCGATGCCGACGGGCGGGAGTTGAGTGTGGGGCGCCGGATCGCGACGGGTGCGCCGCTGACGGGCGGCCGGGAGTTCGACGAGCCGGATTTCGCGGCGGTGGACCGGTTCGGTATTCCGGTGATTCCGCCGTCGGCGCATATCGCGCGGGCGCATCACACGAGCGACGGCGAGCGGTTCCTGCGGCGCGGTTACAACTACGACGATCCGCCGGCGCCGGGGGCTGTCTCGAATTCGGGGTTGTTGTTCGCGGCCTATCAGCGTGATGTCGAGGCCCAGTTCTTGCCGGTGCAGCGGCGGCTGGCCGAGTTCGACGCGCTCAATACGTGGACGACGCCGGTGGGGTCCGCGGTGTTCGTGGTGCCGCCGGGGGTGGCGGATGCGAGCGGCTATGTGGGGCAGTCGCTGTTCGAGGGCTGACCGCGAGGGTGGCGTGGGCTGCCGGGGCGCATCGGCCGCGGGAATGCGGCGGGTGCGTCTCGGCGGCGGTGTGCGACCGCTCGAACTGGGGTTACTACGCGCGTAGTATGGCGGCATGGGTTTCGAGTGGCCCGATTGGGCGATGGCTCACCTGATCGGGATCGAGACCTCCGAGGTTCGGCAGATTCTCGCGAGCACGCGGCGATGGCCGCGGCAGGCCGCCGACGGCAGCGTCGCGGTCCTCACCCTGTGGGGCCGCACCGACGCCGGTCGCCCGCTCATCGTCGCCGCCCGCCGGCAGGACAGCTGGACGTGGCTGATCATCGGCGCGCGCGAGATGCGTGCCGACGAGTTGAGGGTGTTCGAACAGTGGGAACAGGAGAACCGGTGATGAGCGACAAGGACTTACCATCCACCCCGCAGGAGGTCACGGCGTTCATGGACCGGCTGACCTTCGGTGACGGCCCGGTGCCCGCGCAGCAGGTGCCGCCGCCGCTGCGGCCGGACGAGGACATCATGATCACCAGTTCGATCCGGCTGCCGCTGCGTCTGCACGCCCGTCTCAAGGAACTCGCGGGCGAACGCGGTATCGGACTGTCGACCCTGGTGCGGGAATGGCTGGAGGCGGCCATCGCCGAACTCGACGACGATCAGCTCATCTCCCGCGCCGAGGCCCGCATGGCGCTGGCCCGGTTACACGCGGCGCGGCGAGCGGGCTGAGCCATCCGCGTGCCGCTGCGGCCCTCGCGGGCGGTCGATCAGCGGACCGCCGCGGGGTGTCGACGGCTAGCAGACGAGGAGTGGCGCAGTGAGTGTCGATCAGGCGAAACAGGCCGTGCGCGAACGTATCTGGTCGTTGCTGGAGCGGGAGCGGGTGATCCCGCCGGAGGCGCCGTACAACATCCCCGAGTTCGAGGGGGCCGAGGCCGCCGCCGATCGGCTGGCCGGGGTGCCCGAGTGGTCGTCGGCGCGGGTGCTGACCACGGTGCCCGACACCGCGCAGTTCCCGGTGCGGCTGCGGGCGCTGGAGGCGGGGAAGATGATCTATATGGCGTGTCCGCGGCTGGCCGCGCCGAAGCCGTTCTATCTGCTCGATCCCGCGCGGTTGCCGGTGTCTGCCGCCGAGGCGGCGCGTAAGGACACCGCGGCGGTGGTGGCGCGCAATGTGGAGGTCGACGAGATGCTGCCGATCGATCTGATCGTGCTGGGCAGTGTGGCGGTGAATCGGCGGGGGGCGCGGCTGGGCAAGGGGGCGGGTTACTCCGATATCGAGATCGCGTTGCTGCAGGAGGTCGGGTTGATCGATGAGCGCACGGTCATCGCGACGACGGTGCACCGGTTGCAGGTGGTGGACGGGGAGTTGCCCGAGGCCGAGCACGATTGCCGGCTCGATCTGATCGTGACGCCGGAGGCGGTGATTCGCTGCGTCGAGCCGTATCGTCCCGCGGGGCTGCAGTGGGACAGGTTGCCGCGGGACAAGATCGCCGCCATTCCGGCGCTGGCCGCGCGCTACGCGCTGCGCTGAGGGTTACGCGGAGCGTGCCGCGGTGCGGAATCGTGCGCGGTATGCCGAGGGGGTGACGCCGAGGTGGCGGAGGAAGGCGCGGCGCAGGGACTCGTCGCTGCCCAGGCCGGAGCGGTGGGCCGCCGCGGTGACCGATTCGCCGGATTCCAGCATCGCCTGAGCCGCCTCGATCCGGGCCGATTCCACGAAAGCCGCTGGTGTGGTGGACAATTCGTCGCGGAACAGGCGTGTGAGGTGCCGGGCACTGACCCCGGCGCGGGCCGCCATGGCGGTCAGGGAGTGGTGGCCCGCCGGGTCGGCGAGCACCGATTCCAGCACCGTGCGTAGTTCGTCGCGGCGCGGTCGCAGGGTGCGTGACGCCACGGAGAACTGTGACTGGCCGCCGGGTCGCTGGAGGAATACCACGAGGTCTCGCGCGACCTCCCGGGCCAGTGCCGTGCCCTCGTCCTCCTCCACCAGGGCCAGGGTCAGGTCGAGGGCGGCGCTGACGCCCGCCGAGGTCGTGACCGTGCCGTCGCGGACGTAGATGGCGTCGGGTTCGACGGTGACCGACGGGTAGGCGCGGGCAAGCTTGCCGGTGTGCCGCCAGTGGGTGGTGGCGCGGCGGCCGTCCAACACGCCCGCCTGGGCGAGGGCGAACGCGCCGGTGCACACCGACGCCATCCGGCGCGCGGAGCCGGAGAGTCTGGTCACGGTTTCCAGCAGTGCCGCGGGGACGGGCGCGTGTGGCAGTCCCGGCGCGCCGGGGACGAGCACGGTGTGGGGGCTGGTGATCCGGTCGTAGGCGGTGTCGGCCAGGAGGCGGGTGCCCGAGGCGGTGGTGACGGGTTCGCCGGTGGGTGAGCAGAGCACGGTCTCGTAGCGGCCGCCGAGGGTGGCGGCGGTGCCGAACACCTCCAGCACCGCGGTCACGTCCAGGAGCCGGACCCCGTCGAAGGCCAGGACCGCGATCTGTCTGTGCGCCATGCGCCGACGGTAGCAACCCGGCGTGTCCGGATGTGTGGGATTCATGTCTCGATGGACATGGCCCGGTCGATGACGGACACGCGACGCTGAATGCGGGAAAACTCCCGCCCGCCGACCGCAAAGGAATCACCGGACATGACCCGCCCGCCCGTGCCGCCGTTCACCGACGAGGCCGCCGCCCGCGAGAAGGTGCAGCTGGCCGAGGACGCCTGGAACACTCGCGATCCGCAGCGCGTCGCGCTCGCCTACACCCCGGACTCGGTGTGGCGCAATCGTGGCGAGTTCGTCACCGGGCGCGAGGAGATCGTCGCCTTCCTCACCCGCAAGTGGGCGCGCGAGCACGACTACGCGCTGCGCAAGGAACTGTGGGGATTCCGCGGCCATCGCATGGCCGTGCGGTTCCAGTACGAATGGCACGACGCGCAGGGGCAGTGGTGGCGCAGCTACGGCAACGAGCTGTGGGAGTTCGACGACGCGGGCCTGATGCGCCGCCGCGAGGCGAGCATCAACGACACCGCGATCACCGCGGCCGATCGCCGCATCCTCGGTCCCCGCCCGCCCGGGGAACGTGGTGCGCCGCTGCCGCTGTGGTGAGCGCGTGGCGGGGTCAGCCACAGACCAGCTCCGGGTCGGGGTTCTCGGCGGTGTCGGTGTGGTCGACGCGGGGCTGGGGTGCGGGAGCGGGCCCCAGGGTGTCCAGTTCGGCGAGGATGCGGCGCAGCAGTGCCGCCGCGCGGGAGCGGAAGGCGGCGGCCGCGGCGGTATCGCCGATCAGGTCGGCCAGGTCGGCGAGGACCGCGTCGACCGGGCCGAAAACCGTTGCGCCACCGGCCAGCCCGGCCATGGTGCCGGAGCAGTCGCGCAGCGCGTCGAGCAGTTCCCCCGCGGCCTCGGTCTCCCCCAGCGCCACCGCGGCGTGCGCGCGGAACACCGTCGTCACCGACCAGTAGAAGTCGCGCCGCACGGTGGCGTGGTGGCGGAACAGCGCGCGGGCCCGGTCGCGGTCGCCGGCGTGCAGCAGTACCAGCACGTACAGCTGCGCCACCAGGTCGGGTTCCGCGGCATACAGCGCGCCCACCCGCTCCCGCAGTCCCGACAGATCACCGCGTGCCCACGCCAGCGTCAGCGCGCCGGTGAGCAGTGTCTCGTCCTCGTTGGCGACGCCGGATTGCCGCATCCGGGCATCGAAGGACCGGTACTCCGCCTCGGCGGTGGCCAGGTCGCCGCGCAGTACCGCGGTGACGGCCGAGAACGCCTGCAGGGTGTCCAGGAGCGGGCGCAGTTGCCCGGCCGAGGCGTATTCGATCGCGCGGGCGGCGTGCCGGGCCGCGGCACGCAGATCGGTGGCCCGGCACGCGGTCCGGAATCGCAGGTAGTGGGCGACGGCCTGATATTCGGGCAGGCGCGCGGTGCGGGCGGTGCGTAGCAACTGGTCGGCCACCCGGCCCCAGCCCGCCAGCATCGCGGGTCCGGTGATCGCGGAGCCGAGCGCGTTGAGCGCGGCGCACCGCAGTTCGGTGTCTCGCATCTGTTCGGCCGCGGCCACCGCGCGGCGCGCCCGGCGGTACACCTGGTCGACGTCGCCGACGGCCTCGGACTCGAGCACGGACGTGACGAGCAGCCAGGCCTGCTCCGCGGGTGAATCCGTCTGTGCCAGCGCGGCATCCAGTTTCGCCGTCAGTTCCGGCTCGGGCGTGCGCCAATCTCGGATGCCCCAGATCACCGGGGCCCGCCAGCAGGTCAGCGCCCGCACGAGCAGGGGGCGATCGCCCAACGGTTCGGCCAGTTGCACCGCCCGTGCCCGCGCCGCGCGGGCGGCGCTGTTGCGGCCGAAGTAGGCCAGGGCGCCGGTGAGCGCGCACAGGGTCCGCACCATCGCCGCCCGGTCGGCGGGCTCGGCCGCGTCGCCGCTGTGCCCGGCCAGTTCGTGCAGGGCGACCGCGGCCTGCCACTGTTCGGCGGCGGCCGCGCGGGCGCCGCTGTCGTCGCAGCGGCGCGCGGCGGCGGCGACGTATCCGAGTGCGTGCGCGGCCGTGGTGCGGGTGGCGCCGCGCGCGGCGTGGTGGGCCAGGCTCGCGATGTCGGCGGCGTCGGCGGTCCGGTCGGCCGCGCGCCGTTCCAGGAATTCGACGGCGCCCCAATGCATCCGGCGCCGTCGCAGGGTCGGGATGCCGTCGTAGACGGTGTCGCGGATCAGCGCGTGGTCCAGTTCGATCCGGCCGAAGGGGTCGAATCCGACCAGGCCCGCGGCGGCCGCCGTGTCGATGCCGTCGACCACCTCGCTCTCCTCGGCGCAGGCGAGTGCGGTCAGTGCGTCCAGGTCGATCGCGCGGCCCCACACCGCCAGGTGTTGCAGCACGGCGAGCGCGTCCGGGGGCAGCCGTTCGATCCGTTCGCTGAGCACCGCCCGGATGCTCTGCGGCAGGACCGGCGATTCTCCTTGCGCCGCCATGTATTTCGAGAGTTCCCGGACGAACAGCGGGTTGCCGCCGGTGCGCCGGTGCAGCGAGTCCACGGTGTCGGAGTCCACCGCGACCAGGCCGGCGTCCCGGGCGATGGCCCGCGTCCCGGTCAGGTCCAGCCCGGCGAGTTCGAGGCGGGCGGCGACCCGGTCGGCCAGTGCCGCTTCCGTGGCGCGCAGCACCGGTGGCAGTTCGGGTCCGCGCGCGGTCACCACGACGAGTACCGGCTCGCGGTGCAGCCAGCTCACCAGTTGCCGCAGCACTTGCAGGCTCGCGGCGTCGCAGCGGTGCATGTCGTCCAGGACGATGACGACCGGTCCCTTGCCCGCCAGGTCGCGGCAGCGCCGGGCCACCGCCCGCACGACGGTGAACGGGTCGACCGGCGCGGCGACGTCCTCCGACAGCACCGACTCTCCGCCCAGTTCGGCCAGGATCTCGCGCCACATCCACGCCTCGGGCGCGCCGTCGACCTCCGGGGCCTTGGCGTAGGTGGCGAACCAGCCCGCGTCGGCGAGGTCGGCCACCGCGGCGCAGACCAGGGTGGTCTTCCCGGCGCCGACGTCACCGAGGACCCACACCAGGCGCGCGCCCGACGCGCGGGCCTCCCCCGCCGCCGCCAGGATCGCGGTGTACTGGGCCGGGTAGCACACGCGATCCTCCGAGACCTCCTGTGCCGCACCGCTTTCCGGGTGCCCGGAGCGGGCGGTGGGCAGCGGTGGGGGCTGGGCGGGGACCGGCAGCACGGGGGCCGTGCGCGGTTCGTCCGGTGCGCGGTCGGGCACCACCGTGTGGTTGAGGAACGCCGACTCCAGTTCGGCGAGGCGGGGGCCGGGGTCGATCCCGTACTCGGAGCGCAGATGTTCGCGGACCCGGCGGACCGTCGCCAGCGCTTCCACCTGCTGACCCTGCCGGTACTGGGCCAGGGCGAGTAGGCGGGCGCTCTCCTCGCGGCCGGGGAATTCCTCGACCTGGCGCCGCAGCACCGCCACGACCTCGCCGACCCGGTCGAGCTTCGAGGGCGGCCTGCGCGCGCATCTCGATCGCGGTGGCGCGCAGATCGGTCAGCCGCGCCGATTCCGCACCGGCCCACGAGGCGTCGGCGAACGATTCGAACGCCGCGCCGCGCCAGCACGACAATGCGGTGTCGAGCATTCGATAACGCTCCAGCGGACCGGGCGGACCGGCCGGCGCATGCACCCGATCCTCATATTCCTGGAGCAGTTCCTCGAACCGCCACGCGTCGACATTTCCGGAATCCAATCGCAGCGCATACCCGCTGCCCTCGGAGACCAGAATCCGGGCCGGTGTCCGGGGTCTTCGGGTCGGTTCCAGGATTCGGCGCAGATTGTGGATTTGCACCTGGAGTACCGAGGGGGCGTGCGGCGGCGGGGATCCCTCCCACACATCTTCGACCAACCGCTCCGCACCCAGTGATTTTCCCCCGGCCAGGACCAGCCTGCCGAGTATCGCTCGTTGCCTGCCCGCGCCGATGCGAGCGATCCGGCCACCCAGCAAGACCTGCAATGGACCGAACACTTGAACCTGTAGATCCGACATCATCACTCGACGCCCTCCGACTGTCGGGCTGGCAAAGCACGAATTATCTGCAAAGTCTTTCGGTAAATTACATCCGACTTCGCGCGGTGACAAATCCACCCTTGCCGAGATAGTCCAGCAAACACGCTGGGAGCCAACAACATCCGCGATTCACACGGGAATCTCCGCGAACCCGCAGCGGCCGCAGAGCCGATCCCCGGACGACCCCGGAATGAGCCTCCAGCAGCGCACACAGCGCCGCGGCGCGCCGCGTCCGGTAGCGATCACGCGTAATTGCGCAACGCTGTCGCGGTCACCGGCAGGCCATACTCCGGCCGCTATCCCACCGGGTACTCCGATGGTGAGCGAATGCCTGGCGCAGTCGGCCACCACCGAACAACGCCGGCAGTATGCGAGCGCTTGCCCCGGATCGCCGCGCGGCGGCGGTGGCGGATGAAAGAGCCCCGGCGCCGCCTCGCGGCAGGCCGCATCTTTTCGCCAGTTCACTCGATCGCCTCCTGCTCGTTCGACCGGACCGCACCGCGGCCCGGTCACCGTCCGGACGATCGCCCGGAATTCCGACACTGTATTCATTAAAGCCCCGGATATCGCCCGTCATATGAATTACGAAATGACAACGAATCAGGTCCGAAGTCGCCGGTAAGTAATACGGAATTGCAGCGGAAGAAATATGGAAGTCGCCGGTCGGACAATCCTTCGGAATATGTCTTCACAACCGTAGGAGTGCAACGACATGAATATTCCGATGACAGTGGAAGCGCACACCACACCGGCCGCGGACCCGGCGCCCGGCGCCGTGCTCGTCGGATTGCTCGCGGTGGCCGACCGCGTGATGGAACTCGCCGGCCAGCTGCTGGCGCGACCGGCCCCCGGCGCCGCGCCCGAGCCGCCCGAATTCGGCTGGTACCGCGACCGGGACGGCGATATCTGGCGGAAGACGCCGTCCGGCTGGCAGCTGCACCTGCAGCACGGCGCCCCCGCCGACGGCACCATCGCCTGGGGCTGGACCGACGGGCACGTCCGCGACTACGCGCCGTTCGTCCCCGTCGCCGCCCGCTGAACCGTCACGACACCCCGGAGCACCGCGTTTCCGCCGCCGATTTCCCCCGAACCGGAATTCGGCGGCGGAACGAACGGAAGAAATACGCCCGCGTGGCGAGCCGAATCCAGGAGAGGCATATGCCCGATTCATCCATTTCGACCGGCACGACGTTCCCGCAATTCGCATTCGCGCCCGTCGCGCGGCCGGAATTGTACGTCCGCCTCGACACCGCCCTCGCCGCGCGCGGCCGGGTCCTGCTGATCACCGCCCCGGCGGGCACCGGCAAGACGGTCCTCGTCACCCAGTGGGCCCGCGAGCACCTGTGCCGCACCCGGCCCGGACTCCGGATCGGCTGGGTCACCGCGACCCCCGGCGGCCCGCTGGCCCCGGCGGTCGCGGCCGCGCTCGGCGTCCACGCCGTGCCGACCGACGACACCGTCCGCGCCGACCCGGCCGCCGACGCCGCCCAGCTGACCGCCACCCTGCGCGCGGACTCCCGCCCGACCGTGCTGATCCTCGACGACGCCCACCTGACCGCCGGGCCCGCGGACCTCAGCTACCTGCGGCAACTGCTCACCGACGCGCCCCCGAATCTCACCACCGTCCTCGCCGCGCGCCACGCACCCGCCCTGCGCTGGCACACCGTGGAACTGCGACAGCGCATGATCCGCATGCACGCGGCCGATCTGGCGTTCGGCGAGGTCCGTGCCGCGCAACTGTGCCGCGGACGCCACCACGACCTCTCGGACCCGGAACTGGCCATGCTGATGGGCCTGACCCGCGGCTGGCCCGCGCTGATCACCCTCGCCGCCGGACACCTCGCCGGGCACGCCGACACCGCGACCGCGCTCGCCGCGCTGGCCGAGCCGCCCGCATCGATCGCGGAATTCTTCACCGACGAGGTCCTCGCACCCCTGTCCGGCCCGCAGCGGCAGTTCGCCCGAATCACCAGTGTCCCGGGCGCTTTCACCGCCGGACTCGCCGAACAACTCACCGGCGACAGCGCCGTTCCCGTGCTGCGCGAACTGGTCCGCGCCGGTTTCCCCGCGACCCGGCACGCCCGCGACGGCGACCTCTGGTTCACCTACCACCCGCTGCTGCGCGCCCACCTGCTCACCGAGGCGCGCGACCACCACGACCTGCCCGCACTGCATGTGCGCGCCGCCGACTGGTACCGCCGCGCGCGCATGCCGCAGTCGGCACTGCACCACCTGCTGCGCGTGCCGAGCTCCCCGCGGCTGCCCGGATTCCTGCGCGACACCGCGATGCGCATGGTGCTCGACGGGCACGGCCCGGCCCTGTTCCGGCAACTCGAGCACGGCGGCCCGGTCCCGGCCGACGACCCGCTGCTGCACGCGCTGCGCGCGGTCGACGCGGTCGAACACGACGACACCGCCGAGGCCGTCATCCGACTCGACCTGCTGCACCGCCGGCCCGCCGACACCGGCACCCTCGCCCCCGAAACCTGGATCCGGCTACTGACCGCCGCCGCGAGCGCGGGAGTCGCCCTGCGGACCGGCGTCGGACTCGCCGAATTCCGGCTGCCCGACCGCCTGCCCGCCACCGGGCAACCCGACCTCGACGCCTACGCGGCCGTCCGCTTCGGCACCGTCGCCCTCGCCCACGACGACCTGCGCACCGCCGAACAGCACCTGCGCCACGGCCTGGCCTTGGCCGACGCCGCGGGCAACGCGGCCCTGAGCGTCCGCGCCTCGGTGCGGCTCGCGATCGCCGCGGGCGTGCGCGGCGCCATCGCCCGCATGCACGACCACGCCGCACACGCGGTCACCGTCGCCGCCCGCCACGGCCTCGGCGACCACCTCGAGGTGGACCGGGCCTGCACCCTCGCGGCATTCGCCGGATACCTGCGCGGCGAACCGGTCGAACCACCGCCCGCGCGCACCGCCCCCGCCGCCGGCCGCGAACGGCACCTCGAGGTCGTCACCCGGCTGCTCGCCTTCGACACCGCCGAGGACCGGTACACCGCCGCCGAAGCGGTGCGGCGCAGCACCGTCGTCCTGCTGCGCCGGCCGCTGCCCCTGCCCACCGTCGCGGGGCGGCTCCTCCCGCACGTGGTGTCGGTGCTGCTCGGCGTCGCCGCCGTCCACTCCGCGCGACTGCTCGTGGATCAGGCCGCCACGGTGCTCGGCGACAGCCCCGACCTCACCCTCGCGCGCGCGGCCGTCGCGCTCGAACAGCACCCGGGCACCACACACACCCTGGTCGAGCCGCTGCTGACGACCTCCGGGACCACGCCGGGGATCGTCTCCGCGTGGCTGCTCGCGGCCGCCGCGCACACCGCGCTCGGCAATCCGCCCCAGGCACGCCGCGCGATCGCCGCCGCCGTGCACCACGCCGCACCGCAACGCCTGGTGCGGCCGTTCCTCGACGTGCCCGGCACCCGCGAACTCCTCGACGCGCACACCGGAACCTTCGGCCACGACAACGATTTCGCCGCCCTCGTGCGCCACCATCCCGCGCTCGCCCGCCGGCACCGGCCGCCGCGCCTGACGCCCACCGAGCGGACCGTGCTCGATCAGCTGCCGTCCGGGCGCACCGCGCAGCAGATCGCCGACGTCCTCGGTGTCTCGATCAATACCGTGAAGACCCACCTGCGCGGCATCCACGCCAAACTCGGCAGCAGCACCCGTGCCGACGCCCTCGACCTCGCCCGCCGCAGCGGGCTGCTGTGACCGGATCACCGCGCCCGCACCGACTGGACGTGCCAGGTCGCGACCGCCCAGATCACCACCACATCCAGCAGGATGACCAGGAACGACCAGGCCGGAAAGTACGGCAGGGACATGAAATTCGCGACGATCGACAGCGCCGCCACCACCATCGTCGCGATCCGGGCCCATCGCGTGCTGCTCATCAAACCGATACCGATCAGCACCAGAGTGATCCCGACGACGATGTGGATCCACCCCCACGCCGTGGTGTCGAACCGGTACATGTACTCGACCCCCACGACGTACAGCTGGTCGGCGCCGACCGCGGAGATCCCTTGCAGGATGTCCAGCACGCCGACGGTCACCAGCAGTATCGTCGCCGCGAGCACGCCGCCGGGCGGCGCACCGCCCTCCGCACTCGGCTCGAACTCCACCGACTCCAGCATGGCCAACCCCTTCCAGAACAGTGATGGGACGACCCAGGACACTGCCGCACCACACCGGCGCCCGGCCTCCCCCGCGCCGGATGAACAACCGCGAAACCCCTTCTCGCCGCCCGGAATTCATTCGCCGCGAACGAGGAACCCGCACCCGGCGAGCGGCACAGTCGTAGTCCGCCACACTCGGCGATCCGGGCCCGCCCGCTGCCACGAGGCATACGACCGGTCCGCACCACGGACCCGCCCGCCGGGATCACCGACGAGGAATCCGCCCGCAACCCAGGAGGTTCGCGTGACCGACTACCCCCCGATCGCCGACCACGGACTGATCGGCGACCTGCACACCGCCGCACTGGTGACCCTCGACGGCACCGTCGACTGGTTCTGCAGCCCGCGCTTCGACTCGCCGAGCGTGTTCGCCGCGCTGCTCGACCACCGCCGCGGCGGGCACTGCCGGATCCGCCCCGCCCAGCGGCCGTTCCGCAGCAGCCAGATGTATTTCCCCGACACCGCCATCCTGATCACCCGCTTCAGCACCGACATCGGCACCGGCGAGGTGATCGACTTCATGCCGCCCGCCGGCCGCGACTCCACCGACGACCACCGGCTGGTGCGCATGCTGCGCTGCGTCCGCGGCCGGATCACCTTCGAGATCGACGTCGCGCCCCGCTTCGACTACGGCCGCCGCACTCACGTCACCACCACGACCGCCGACGGCGCGACCTTCGACGCCGGCGACCTCGGCCTGACCCTGCACGCGGTCCGCGAACCCGGCGACGCCCGGCTCGCGCAGGTGCAACTCACCGAGGACGGCGATCTGCACGGACTGCTGCCGCTCAGCGCCGGACAGGTCCGCGGCTTCGTCCTCGACACCGGCGCGCCGCAGCCGCCGCGCCCCGTCCGGGTGGCCGACATCGAGGAGGTCTTCGACGAGACCGTCCACTTCTGGCACACCTGGCTGGCCCGCTCCCACTACCGGGGCCGCTGGCGGGAAATGGTGCACCGCTCGGCCATCACCCTCAAACTGCTCACCTACGCGCCGACCGGCGCCCTGATCGCCGCACCCACCGCGGGCCTGCCCGAACAGCTCGGCGGCGAACGCAACTGGGACTACCGCTACACCTGGATCCGCGACGCCTCCTTCTCCATCTCGTCGCTGCTGGCACTCGGATTCACCGACGAGGCCGCCGAATTCGCGCAGTGGCTGCGCGCCCGCTACCGCGACACCGGCGAACCGCTGCAGATCATGTACCGCGTCGACGGCACCGCACAGCTGCGGGAGGAAATCCTCGACCACTTCGAGGGCTACCGCCGATCCAGCCCGGTGCGCATCGGCAACGACGCCTCCGGCCAGCGGCAACTCGACATCTACGGCGAACTGCTCGACAGCATCGACCAGGCCGACCGGCACGGCCTGCGCGTCGGCCACGACGGCTGGCAGTCGATCCTCGGCCTGCTGGCATGGCTCACCGAACACTGGGACGAGCCGGAGGAAGGCATCTGGGAGACCCGCGGCGGGCGCGCCGACTACACCTACGGCCGGGTGATGAGCTGGGTGGCGTTCGACCGCGCACTGCGCCTGGCCGACCGCCACAGCCTGCCCGGCCCCGTGGACCAGTGGCGGATACAGCGCGACCGGATCCACGACCAGCTGTGGTCGCGGGGCTGGAACTCGCGGCGGCACGCCTTCGTCCAGCACTACGACACCGAGGTGCTCGACTCGTCGCTGCTGCGGATGGTGCAGGTCGGGTTCGTCGCGCCGCGCGATCCGCGGTGGCTGTCCACCCTGGCCGCGATGCGACACGAACTGGTCGCCGACAGCCTCGTCCACCGCTACGACCCCGAGGCCAGCCCGGACGGGTTGCGCGGCACCGAGGGCACCTTCTCGCTGTGCAGCTTCACCTATGTCACCGCGCTGGCGCGGGCCGGGAACCTGGGCCAAGCCCGGCTGGTCTTCGAGAAGATGCTGACCTACGCCAACCACGTCGGCCTGTACGCCGAGGAGATCGCCCTCACCGGCGAGCAGCTCGGCAACTTCCCGCAGGCCTTCACCCATCTGGCTCTGATCGACGCCGCCCTCGCCCTCGACGCCGCCCTCGACGGCTCGGACGACGCCACCGCGCGGCCCGGGTCAGAACCAGGCAGCGGCGAACTCGTCGAGTTCGCCGCGGCCCGCATGCCGTAGCTCCGGGTGGATCACGAGGGCCTGCGCGGCCGCCGTCGTCGCGGCCAGCGCCCATCGGCGCAGCGAATTCGCCACCGGCGCACGGGAACTCACCGCGGCGACGAGGTCCTCCCGGGCGTGTTCCAGATGCCGGAGCCCGGTACACAGCCGCAGGCCCGCGACTCGCCGGACGTGCGCCTGCCGTTGCGGGTCGTCGGCGAGCGCGCCCGCCAGCTGCGCGGCGACCTGCTCGGCCAACACCAGCACGCCGGGATCCATCGGGCCCGGCGGCAGCCAGGCCGAGGCCCGGGCGGCCAGCCGCACCGCCAGCGGCGGCCGGTACGGCACCACGCCGGTCGCCGCGGCCAGCCGCAGGAACAACGACGAATTGCGGTGTGTATCAACGCTTCCGGACAGCGGCCGGGCGGGACCCGACGCCGCGCCATGCCCCGGCAGCAGCGACAGCACCGACTGCGCGCACATGCCCGCGGTGAGTACCCGCACGAGTTCGCGGCGGCTCAGGCCGTGGCGTTGCGAGCGGTCCAGCCGCCACCACAGCCAGTTGCCGTACAGCGACAACCGGTGCCGGGGAAAGCGATCCAGCTCCGCCGCGGGAGCCCGGAATCCGGGGGACGGCAGGCTCATCAATCGGCACGCCGGTACACGCGCCATCGCGGTGACAGGGAGATGATCGTGGTCTCCGCTGGACATCGTTGTCCCTCACGCACTCTCGCCGGACGACCGGAACCGCACGCCGACCGGCGGGCCCGAATACAGAAACGAGTGTGACCGCCGTCTCAGCGGAAGTCAACGCGCTATGGCCGCGGCGCGATCACGTCCACAGCAGCGCCACGAGGACATTCACGATCGCCAGACCACCCGCGACGTCCGCCATCCACGCGACCACCTTGCCGCGCTTGACATCCGCGTGCGCGACCTCGGCCAGGCCCGCGACCGCCACCGCGATCACCAGCTTCACGATCACCTTGGCCAGCACCAGATCCTTGTCCAGCGAGTCGATGCCGTCGGCCATGCCGACCAGGATCAGACCGGTGACGATCTGCGCCCGCGCGCCCCAGACCATCACCTCGTTCACCTTCGGCCGGGCCGACGCGTACCCGCCGATGACCGCGGCCAGACCGAGCACGTGGGTCACGACCACCAGGTTGTAGACGAATGTCATGACTGCACAGCGTAGTTGATCGAACCCCCGTCAACGACACGCGGTAGTAGGAAAATCGCGGACCGTTCGGACGATGCGCCCGGACCCGTCTCGCCGTACCCCGATTGAATCGCCGCCGAGCGGGAAACCGGTTGGCGAAGGCGTGTCGCAACCACCTCGCGGAGGCCGTCCCGGCGGACGGACGGATGCGGCACATCTCGCTGCGATTACGCGTTTCACGTTCGCAACACTCGGGTAGTCCTCCCCAAGTGGCTCTCTCAAGTCCATGCCGCGCCCTCCCGGCGCGGGGGCGAAGTGGGTCGGGTTGTCGTGGGTCGCTTGGTGGATGGCTAGGAGAAGAGGGTGGCGGTTGTACTCGTGCTGCGCGCACGCGGGCTGGGTGATCTACTCACCGCGGTCCCGGCTCTCCGCGCGCTGCGCCGGGCCAGGCCACACGATCACATCGCGTTGGCCGCGCCGCATCGGCTGAAGCCGATCGTGGATCTCATCGCGTCCGTCGACGCGATGGTGCCGACCCCGGACCCGGAAAGCCTGCGCTACGACGGCGAGGCGCCCGCACTGGCGGTCAACCTGCACGGCGCCGGCACCGAAGGCATCGTGGAACTGGCCAAGACCAACCCCGCGCGCATCCTCACCTACCGCAATCCCGCCTTCCCCGAGCTGGCCGGACCGGCCTGGCAGCAGGACATGCACGACGTCGACCGCTGGTGCCATCTGCTGGAAGCCGACGGCATCGCCGCCGACCGCCGCAACCTCGGGCTCGTGCCGCCGGTGGCCACCACCAGTCACCGCGACTGCGTGGTCGTGCACATCGGCGCCGGTTCGCCCGCGCGGCGCTGGCCCCCGGAACGTTTCGCCGCCGTGGTCCGGCACCTGCTGGTGCAGGGCCGCGAGGTGGTGCTGACCGGCGACGAATTCGAACGCGAGATCGCGCTGAACATCGCCGCCCGCGCCGGGCTGCCGCACCGGCACGTCCTCGCCGGGCAGCAGAACCTCATCGAGCTGTCGGCCACCGTGGCCGAGGCCGCGCTGGTGGTCTGCGGCGACACCGGCGTCGCCCACCTCGCCACGGCCTTCGGCACCCGGACGGTCCTGCTGTTCGGGCCCACCGCCCCCAGCCACAGCGGCCCGCCACCGCACCTGCTGGGCCGCCACGTCGTGCTCTGGGCCGGTCGCACCGGCGACCACCACGCCGACACCCCCGACCCGGGCCTGCTCGAGATCAGCGTCGCCGAGGTGATCGACGCGCTCGACAAGCAACTGCGCAAACGCCCCTGGCCCGGCGCCGACACCGACCGCCCGGGCGCCGCCTACCGCCGCGTCGGATAGCGGTCACCGGCTTCCGACAGCGCCGCCGAATAGGCCGCGAGCGCGCTCGGCCAGAACTGTTCCAGATAGTCGCGTGCGTCGGCCAGGCCGCGGGGATCCAGGGAGTACAGCCGCCGCGTGCCGTGCGGGCGGACCATCACCAGCCGCGCCTCGCGCAGCACCCGCAGATGCTGCGACACCGCCGAGCTGCTGACGCCGACCGTCGTGGCCAGCTCCCCGACCGCGCGCGGCGACTGCGGCAACGCCTCGAAGATCGCTCGCCGGGTCGGATCCGCCAGGGCCACCAGGGCCCTGACTCCGTTAGTGGGCACTAAAACAGAGTGCTGGTTCCGGCACTCTCCGGTCAAGGCGGCGGCGTCGCCGATCCACCCCGGTCGCGGCGGCCTCACCTGCGTTCGTTATCGGAACGTGATAGATCAGCGGGGACTTTGCCGCGCTGTGACGGTCACGACAGGAGTAGGGAACCGCGCGCGATCTGTCGTAGGTTCCAGCCATGCCCGTGACCGTTCCGTTACCTTTGCACAGGGTCCGGCGCGCTGCCCGGGCCGTCGCGCTCACCGCCGTCGTCGGCGCCTCGGCCGGGGCCTTCGCCGTCGTCGACAGCCACGGTGAGAGCTCGGCCGCGGGGCTGGCCGCCGTACAGCGCGCCCTGCCGCCCTCGCCCGCCGCCGCGCCGATCCTGCGGGACCAGCCCGCCGCCGCACCACAACCGCCCGCGGAGTGGGCGATGGCCAAGGCCGCCATGGACACCCGGCCGCGCACCGTGCGTCCGGTGGCGGGCGCGCTCAGCTCGCCGTTCGGCATGCGGTGGGGCGCCCTGCACGCCGGGATCGATTTCGCCGAGCCGCTCGGCGCACCGATCGCCGCCGTCACCGACGGCGTGGTCATCGAGGCCGGGCCCGCGTCCGGTTTCGGCATGTGGGTGCGGGTCCAGCAGGACGACGGCACCGTCGGCGTCTACGGCCACGTCAACGACATCCTGGCCACGGTCGGCCAGCAGGTCCGCGCCGGGGACGTCATCGCCACCGTCGGCGATCGCGGCTTCTCCACCGGCCCGCACCTGCACTACGAGGTATGGACCCACGACCACGGCGAGAAGATCGATCCCATCCCCTGGCTCATCGCTCGCGGCATCGAACTCGGCGGTCTACAGGACTGACGCACCAGGCCGCGAGCCATGCTGCGGACACACCCGGGCACCGCTCTCCTGCCCAACCGTACTGTCGGACAGCGACATTCGGTCCTCGCCGGAGAGTCCCGCAGCGGTAGGGCCCGGGAACGAGTCCTCATACCCGGGTAGCGGGTGCGGACAGCACCCGCGGGGGACGTGGGCGCGGGGTCGTGATTCCTAGCGTCGGGGCATGGATTCCACCGCTGTTTTCGTTCCGCCCCTGCGGCGTTGGCATCGGCCGCTGCTCGTGGCCACCGGGATCATGGGTGTGCTGGCGGTGTTCTCGCTCGCGGCCATGGCCGTCGACGAGCGGCAGTTGCTCGGTGAGTCGGTGTGGCTGAAACCGTTCAAGTTCGGGCTGGCGTTCGCGCTCTACTCCGGCACGCTGGCATGGCTGTTATCGTTGCCGCACAAGGGATCCCGGGCCACCTGGTGGATGGGCACGGTGTTCGCGGTGACCGGGTTCGTGGATGTCGGGTTCATCGTGTTGCAGGCCGCGCGCGGGACGTTCAGCCATTTCAACGCCGACCACACCGACCGCGTGAACGACATCGGGCAGCTGGTCTTCGCGTCCGGGGTGCCGGGGCTGTTCGTGGCGAATCTGGTGATCGTGCTCGTACTCGCCTGGCAGCGGATCCTCGACCGCCCCACCACGCGCGCCATCCACGCCGGTCTGGCGCTCGCCGTCGCCGGCATGGCGCTGGGATACCTGATGGGATTCACCGGCGAGCAGACCGCCCGCGACGCCGGCGGCCACCCGGTCCCGCTCGCCGCCGGGCACACCGTGACCGATACCCCCGACCCGCTGCGCGACGGCGGCGACACCATGCCGATCACCCATTGGAGCACCACCGGCGGCGACCTGCGCGTCCCCCACTTCGCCGGTCTGCACGGGATCCAGGCGCTCCTCGCCGCGGCGGTCGCGCTGGCCTGGCTGGCGCGGCGGCACCCGTGGCTCACCGAGCGGATCCGCGCCCGGCTCGTCGGCGTGCTCGCCATCGGCTACGCCGGGCTGCTCGCGGTCCTGCTGCGGCAAGCCCTGCACGCCCAGCCGCTGCTGCACCCCGATCGGACCACCGCCCTCACCGCCGCCGCACTGGTCGCGCTCACCACGGCCGCGGCCCTGGTCATCACGCTGCGGGCGCACCGCGAGGCGCACACCGGCACCGTGCTCCTTCATTCCGGGGAGACCACTGCGCAACCGGACCGCCTGCCGCTGTCGACGCGGTCGCGGTGACCCTCGCCCGCGACGCCGATCAGGCCGGTAGGTCCGAACCGTTCCGTGATTCGATCACCGCAGGCGCTCGGCGTCCTTGGTGAGGGCAACGAGAGTAGCGGCCAAATCGGCCAATTCGGCGGCGTCGGCGCCTTCGGCGACGGCCGTCGCGACGTCCTCGGCGGCGCAGCGGGCGGCGAACCAGCGGTCGGCGAGATCGGCGGCCTCCTGGGCGCTGAGGACCACCGAATCCTCCGGAATCCCGGTGCCCTCCAAGCCTTTCCGGTGCTCGTAGGCCCGCTGCCGGCAGGACTGGCGGCAGTACCGGCGCCGCCGCCCCACCTCCGATTCCGCGATCTCACGCCCGCACCACAGACACGACATTCGGCGATCGGGGACATTACGACCTTGCCTGGGCGTACAAAGCACGCCGGACACGATAGCCGCGCGCGAGCCGAACGCAAACGACTCGCCGGGCCAACCCGCCGCACGCCCGTACCACCCGCACCGGCGGCACGACGGCCGCTCGCGGCACCCCGATGACGTGGCGCGGGGGAAACTACTAGAATGTTAGGGTTGACCGTCGCCGGGAACTGAAGTATGCCGTCGCGCGTTCGTACAGATGTAGGAGCGTTGCCGACAGGCTAGAGAGGACCGCACACCATGGCAGATCGCGTACTCCGAGGCAGCCGGCTCGGAGCGGTGAGCTACGAGACCGACCGCGACCACGACCTGGCGCCGCGTCGGGTGGCGCGGTACCGGACCGACAACGGCGAGGAGTTCGATGTTCCCTTCGCCGACGACGCCGAGATCCCGCCCACCTGGCTGTGCCGTAACGGCCAGGAAGGCATCCTGATCGAAGGCACCACCCAGGAGCCCAAGAAGACCAAGCCCCCGCGCACCCACTGGGACATGCTGCTGGAGCGCCGGTCCAAGGATGAGCTTCGAGGAGCTGTTGCAGGAGCGTCTGGAACTGCTCAAGACCCGCCGCGGGCGCTGAATTCCGCGACGAACGACCAATGCCCCCTCGATCTTTCGATCGAGGGGGCATTGTCGTACGGCGGGTCAGTGACTGGCGACCTTGCGGTACTGCAACAGCGCCAGCGGCACGGCCACCGCGAGGATGGCCAGCGAACAGGCGACCGCGTAGGCGACGCAATGCTCGGCGGGCCAGCCGTGCGGCGGCGTGAACGACGGCGGCGCGCCGTTGTCGAACAGCTCCCGGCCCGCGGCGGCCACCGCGGTGATCGGATTCCACGCCGCGATCGTGCGCAGCGGACCGGGCAGCGTCTCGCTCGAGATGAACGCCGAGGAGACGAAGGTCAGCGGGAACAGCCAGATCAGCCCCGCGCTCTGCGCCACCTCCACACTCGGTGACAGCAGACCGGTCAGCGCGCCCACCCACGACATCGCGAACGCGAACAGCAGAATCACCCCGAAAGCCAGTGCGGCGTCCACGATTCCGCCGTGAATGCGCCACCCGACCACATAGCCGCAGCCGACCATCACCGCCAGCGCCAGCACGTTCACCATCAGGTCGGACAGGGTGCGGCCCATCAGCACCGCCAGCCGCGACATGGGCAGCGTCCGCATCCGGTCGATGATGCCCTTCTGCAGATCGTTGGCCAGGCCGACGGTGGTGAACGCCGCGTTGAAGGCGACGGTCTGGGTGAAGATGCCCGCCAGCAGGAATTCGCGATACTGGCCGCCGCCCAGCGACGCGCCGAAGATGTAGGCGAACAGGAACACGAACATCAGCGGCTGAATGGTCGCCGTCACCAGCAGCGTCGGCACGCGCAGGATCGTCACCAGGTTGCGGTAGGCGACGATCGCGCTGTCGCGGAACACCCGCACCGGCGCGGCGATATCGGCGACACCCCGCTCGGGCGCCCGGTCGGCCTGTTCCGGCGTCGCCGACTCGGCTTGTCCCGCAATGGAATCCGCGTCGAGCTGGGCGGTCTTCACGACATGATCTCCTCTGCTACATCGTCGTTCTCGGATTCGGCGGCGGGCGCGGCGGGCGTGCCGGTCAGCGACAGGAACACGTCGTCGAGGGTGGGCCGGTGCACGTCCGCGTCGACCACGCACACCCCGGCGTCGTCGAGGCGGCGCAGCGCCTCGACCATGGTGCGGGAGCCCGCACCCACCACGATCGACACCTGCTCGCTGCCCGGCTCGTGCGCGGGCTCGCCGACACTGATCTGGGCCAGCACCGACAGCGCCGGCTGCGGATCCTGACCGGCGGCCAGCGTCACCGTGAGCCGGTCACCGCCGATCGAGGTCTTCAGCTCGTCGGCGGAACCGCGCGCGATCACCCGACCGCGATCGATGACGGTGATGCGGTCGGCCAGCAGATCCGCTTCCTCCAGATACTGCGTGGTGAGCAGCACGGTCGTGCCGTCGTCGACGAGATCCCCGATGACCCGCCACATGTCCAGCCGTCCCCGGGGATCCAGGCCGGTGGTCGGCTCGTCCAGCACCACCACCGCCGGCCGCGCCACCAGCGCACCCGCGAGATCCAGACGCCGGGCCATGCCGCCGGAGTAGGTGCCCGCGCGACGGTCCGCGGCATGATCGAGACCCAGCGCCGACAGCAGTTCGGTGGCGCGTACGGCCGCCTGCCGGTGCGACATGCCGTACAGGCGGGCCACCATGCGCAGGTTCTCGAAGCCGGACAGGTTCGCGTCGACCGCCGCGTACTGCCCCGACAACCCGATCCGAGTGCGGGCGCGGGCCGGGTCGCGCAGCACGTCCACCCCCGCCACCCGCACGGTGCCCGCGCTCGGCGCGAGCAGCGTGGTCACGATCCGCACGGTCGTCGTCTTACCGGCGCCGTTGGGGCCGAGCAGGCCCATGACGGTGCCCGACGGTATGTCCATATCGATCCCGTCGAGGACGCGCACCCGGCCGTAGTACTTGACCAGGCCGCCGACCTCCACCGCCAGACTCATACCCGTTTCTCCTTCGCGTCGTCGGCTCGTGCGTCGTGCGGCGCCGCCCCGCCGCCGAAAGTGCTGCCGCCCAGTCGTTCCCGCAGTGCCGGGCCGATGATCGCGAGGGCCTCCGGGGTGGTCATCCCGGAGTGGCGGCAGCGCACCTTCACGTCCTCGACCGTCCCGGTGACGAACGGCTGCCAGGCCTCGGCGCGGCGGGCCGGGTCGGCGCGGTTGATCTCGTCGTCGGCGGCGGTGAAGAACAGCAGATCGCCGTCGAAGACCCGGGGCCGGAAGCCGTGCGCCAGCACCGCGCCGTTGGCGTACCCGTTGTAGAGGCGCTGCAGGTGGTCGACGGTGAGCGCCGCGAACGGGCCCGGCCGGTTGCGCAGCAGGTCGGCCGCGTCGTGCAGCGTGAGCCGCGGGTCGACCGCGTGGTCGCCGCCGAGCAGGTCGCTGCCGAACTCGCCGATGATGTCGGCGACGCCCGGGATGGCGTGCTCGAGCCACTCGTCGGACAGCCGGTAGCTGTCCATCATGGCCAGTAGCGCCACCCGCTCCCCCGCACTCTGCAACTGCACCGCCATCTCCTGGGCGATCAGGCCGCCCAGCGACCAGCCCAGTAAGTGGTACGGCCCCTGCGGCTGGATCGACCTGATCTGTGCCACATAGTGTTTCGCGGCCTCGACCAGCGAGTTGTGGTCGTCGCCGCCGCTGACGTGCGGCGCTTGCAAGCCGTACACCGGGCGGTCGGCGGGCAGGTGCGCGAGCAGACCCGAATAGCACCAGGCCAGCCCGATCGCCGGATGCACGCAGAACAGCGGCGCCACACCGGAATCGGTGACCGGCCGGATCGGCAGCAGCGGCTCGAGCGCCAGCGCCAGGGCGTCGCCCGCCGAGGCCTCCAGCCGGCGCGCGACCGCCGCCGGTGTCGATTCGCCGAACATCACCTGCACCGGCAGTTCGATGCCCGCCGCCCGCATCTGCGCGACCACCTTGGTGGCCAGCAGCGAGTTGCCGCCGAGTTCGAAGAATCCGTCGTCGGCGCCCACGGTGTCCACCCCGAGCACGTCGGCGAACGCCTTGCACAGGGCCGCCTCGGTCGCCGTGGCCGGCGCCCGGTACCCGGTGCGAGCACCGAAGACCGGCTCCGGCAGCGCGGCGCGGTCGAGCTTGCCGACCGGGGTGAGCGGCAGCCGGTCCAGCAGCATGATCGACTGCGGGACCATGTAATTCGGCACCAGCTCGGCGGCGTGCGCGTGCAGCGCGGCCGGAGTCGGTGTGCGGCCCGGGTACGGCTTGACGTAGGACACCAGCGCGGTCGCTCCGGCCGGGGTGCGGTGACCGAGGGTGGTGGCGAACTCGACGTCCGGGTGCCGGGACAGGGCCGCGTCGATCTCGCCGAGTTCGATGCGGAAGCCGCGGATCTTCACCTGGTGGTCGGTGCGGCCGACGTATTCCAGCTCCCGATGCCCGTCGCGGTCGGTCCACCGGACCAGGTCGCCGGTGCGGTACATGCGTTCGCCCGGCTTGCCGAACGGGTTGGCCACGAACCGCTGTGCGGTCAGGCCCGGCCGTCGCAGGTAGCCGCGGGCCAGCGCCGGACCGGCCAGATACAGCTCGCCGGTGACGCCGGCCGGCGCCGGGTGCAGGCGGGAATCCAGCACCGCCGCGTGCACACCCCGGATCGGCCCGCCGATGGTGATGGGCCCGCCGGGCGTCATCGGCTGCGAGATGACGGTGACGATGGTGGTCTCCGTCGGGCCGTAGACGTTGTGCAGGTTGCGGCCCGGCGCCCACCGGGTCACCAGATCCGGCGGCAGGGCCTCGCCGCCGACCAGCACGTGCCGCAGGTCGGTGACTCCGGCCGGGTCGGCCGTGCCCAGGGCGGAGGTGGTGATGAACGCGTGGGTGATGCGTTCCTCGGTCAGTACCCGGGTCAGGTCGGCGCCGCCGTACACGCCGGGCGGGGTGATCACCACGGTCGCGGCGCCGCCCAGCGCGAACAGCAGGTCCAGCATCGCCGCGTCGAAACTCGGCGTGGCGAAGTGCAGGATGCGGCAGCCGGGCCGCACGTCGAAGCGCTGCGCGGTCTCGGCGGCGAAGTTGGACAGGCCGCCGTGGGTGACGACCACGCCCTTGGGGACGCCGGTCGACCCGGAGGTGTAGATGACGTACGCCGGATTGTCGGTGCGCAGCACGCCGAGTCGCTCGTCCGCCGTGATCGGCGCGTCCGAGGCGCGCAGCACCCGCCGCCGGAACGCCGGGGCGTCGAGCACCGTCCACCGCGTGCCGTCGGGCATCCGCTCCCGGTGCGCCGACAGCGTAATGCCCAGCGCCGCACCGGAATCGGTGAGCATGTGGCGGATGCGGTGCTCCGGGTAGTTCGGGTCGACCGGCACGAACGCCGCGCCCGCCTTGGCGACGGCCAGGGTGACCGCCACCGACTCCGCGGAGCGCGGAATGCCCAGGGCCACCAGAGTTTCCGGCCCGACGCCCAGTCCGATGAGCACCCGGGCGAGCCGGTTGGTCCACCGATCGAGGGCGTCGTAGGTGATCTGCGTGTCGCCCGCCCGCACGGCCACCGACCGGCGGTTGGCCGCGACGGCCGCATCGAAGACCTCCGGGAAGGTGCGGGGACGATCGGCGGCAGGGCCGCGCACCGGCGCCAGGCCGGACCACTCCGCGGCGTCGAGCAGTTCCAGATCACCCACGGGCAGTGCCGGATTGGCGGCCGCGGCGGTCAGCAGCCGCGCGAACCTGCGGCCCAGTGCGGCGGCCGTCGCGTCGTCGAACAGGTCGCGGGCAAAGTTCACCGAGACCGTGATGCCGCCCGGTTCCCGCTCGCCCGCCGCGGCCCCGGACCGCCACGATTCGGTGAGGGTGAACTGCAGATCGAATTTGGCGATGCCCGGGTCGGCGTCGGCGGCCTCGATGCGCAGGCCGGGCAGTTCCAGCACGCGCACCGGCTGGTTCCGCACCGACAGCATGACCTGGAACATCGGGTGATGCGATTGCGAGCGAGCCGGATTGAGCACCTCCACCAGCCGCTCGAACGGCACGTCGGCGTGCGCGAACGCCTCCAGGTCGGTGTCGCGCACCGCGTGCAGCAGGTCGGTGAACGAGGCGCCGCCGTCGATGCGGGTGCGCAGCACCAGGGTGCCCACGAACATGCCGACCATCGGATCCAGCGCGGGGTGACCGCGCCCGGCGATGGGGGTGCCGACGGCGATGTCGTCGACCGCGGTCAGCCGGTGCAGCAGGGTCGCCAGCGCCGCGTGCAGCACCATGAACATGGTGACGCCGTGCTGTCCGGCCACCGCGTGCAGTTCCCGGTGCGTCCGTGCGTCGATCTCGCAGTCGACCGTGCCCCCGCGATAGGTGGGGACGGGCGGCCGGGGGCGGTCGGCGGGCACGCTCAGCAGTTCGGGCAGTCCGTCGAGGGTGCGGCGCCAGTAGTCGAGCTGGCGGCTCGCCGTCGAGTCGGGGTCGTCCTCGCTGCCGAGCGTATCGCCTTGCCACAGTGTGTAATCCGCGTACTGGACCGGCAGTTCCGCCCACTGCGGCGGCGTGCCCGCGGCGTGCGCGCGGTAGGCGGTGGCGACGTCGGCGGCCAGTGGTTCCAGCGACCAGCCGTCCATGGCGATGTGATGGACCACCAGCACCAGGACGTGGTCGGCGGCGGCGAGGCGCAGCAGTTGCGCCCGTACCGGGACCGTGGTCGCGAGGTCGAATCCGGCCGCGGCGAAACGCCGGACCTCGGTCGCCACGTCCGCCTCGGCGATCGCGGTGACGGGCAGCGGCGCGGCCGCCGCGGCCGGGTCGAGGACCCGCTGGAACGGCTCGCCCTCGAGTTCGGGGAACACGGTGCGCAGGGTCTCGTGCCGCCGCTGCACCGCGTGCAGTGCGGCCTCGAGCGCCTCGCTGTCGAGCGCGCCGCGCAGCCGCAGCGCCACGGGAACGTTGTAGACGCCCGCGATCTCGTCGCCGCCGGAGGCGTTGAACCGCTCGAGGAACCACAGCCGCCGCTGCGCCGCCGACAGCGGCACCCGCTGCGGCCGGGCGCGCCGGGCCAGTTCGGGTGTGCCGTCCGCGCCGGCGCCGCTGTCCAGCCGGGCCGCGAGCGCCGCCACGGTCGGGGTGGCGAACACCGCGCGGACCTCCAGCCGCGTCCCGGTGGCCGCGGCCAGCCGCGCCACCAGCTGGGTCGCGAGCAGCGAGTTGCCGCCGACCTCGAAGAAATTGTCGTCCGCGCCGACCGATTCGGCGCCGACCAGCTCCGCCACCACCCGGGCGACCAGGCGTTCGGTGGCGGTCGCCGGTTCGCGGGACGCGGTGCCCAGCAGCCGCGGTGACGGCAGGGCGGCGCGGTCCAGTTTGCCGACCGGGGTGAGCGGGATGGTGTCGAGCACGGTGAGACTGCTCGGAACCATATGCGCGGGAAGGCGTTCCGCGACGTGCTCGCGGATCCGGTCGAGGTCCAGCGCGGCGGCGTCGACCGGCTGCACGAACGACACGATCCGGTCGGTGCCCGCGATCTCGCGAACCTCGGTGTGCGCGAACCGGATCGCGGGATGCCCGGTGAGCACCTCGCTGATCTCGCCCAGTTCGATCCGGAAGCCGCGCATCTTGACCTGGTGATCGGTGCGGCCCAGATACACGATCTCGCCGCGCTCGTTCCAGCGCACCACGTCGCCGGTGCGGTACACGCGGGCGCCCTCGGGTCCGTAGGGGTCGGCGACGAAACGCGCGGCGGTGAGCCCGAACCGGTCGAAGTAGCCGCGGGCCAGCGCCTGGCCGCCCAGATACAACTCACCCGGCACACCCACCGGCACCGGCCGCAGCCGTTCGTCGAGCACCAGCGCGCGGGCTCCCCGGAACAGGGTGCCGATCGTGATCGGCTCGCCCGCGCGCAGCGGGTCGGTCCCGGTGATGACCACGGTGGTCTCGGTCGGGCCGTAGCCGTTGCACATCGAGCGGCCGGGCGCCCAGCGCGACACCAGTTCCGCGCTCAGCGCCTCGCCGCCGACCACGAGCGACTTCAGGTGCGGCAGCGGCCAGCGCTCGTGGTCGATGGTGGCCAGCGCGGCGGGGGTCAGGAAGGTGTGACTGACCCGTTCGCGGTCCATCAGTTCGGCCAGCTCGTCGCCGCCGTAGACGTCGGGCGGGCAGATGATCATGGTGGCGCCCGATCCGACGGCCAGCAGCAGGTCGAAGATCGCCGCGTCGAAACTCGGAGTGGCGAAATGCAATGTGCGCGAATCGCGTTCGACGCGCATCCGGTCGCGGACCTCGTCGGCGAAATTGGACAGCCCGGCGTGGGTGACGGCCACGCCCTTCGGCTTGCCGGTGGATCCGGAGGTGTAGACCAGGTACGCCAGATCGGAGGTCCAGACCGTGCGGACGCGGTCGGCGTCGGTGACGGTGGCCGGATCCTGGCGCTCGATCTCGGCCATCATGTCCGGATCGTCGAGCAGCAGCCAGTGGGTGTCGCGCCCGGCCGCCGCGGCCGCCCGCAGCCGGTCCCGGTGCGTGGCCAGGGTGATGCCGGTCGCGCAACCGGAGTCGGTCAGCATGTGCCGGACCCGGTCGGTCGGGTAGTTCGGGTCCACCGGGACGAACGCCGCGCCCGACTTCGCCACCGCCACCATCGTCACCACCGACTCGATGGACCGGGTCAGGCCCATCGCCACCCGGTCACCGGCGCCGAGGCCGCGCCCGATCAGCGCCCGCGCCAGGCGATTGGAGTACTGGTCGACCTCCGCGTAGGTGAGTTCGACCTCGCCGAAGCGCAGGGCGACGCGGTGCGGGTGCAGGTGCGCGGTGGCGGTGAAGTAGTTCGCCAGGCTGCACTGCGGGGTCGGCACCGGCCCGTACGCGGGGGTGAGCAGTGTGCGCTCGCGCTCGGTGCGGGCATCGACATCGCGCACCCGGATCCGCGGGTCCGCGGCCACGGCGGCCAGCACCATGCCGAACCGGTCGGCCAGGGTGCGTACCGTCTCCGCGTCGAAAAGTTCTGCGGCGTAGACGAATTCGAACACCCGGTCCGGTGTGTCGGGATCGGGCCGCACCCGCAGCTCCAGATCGAACTTGGCGGTGGCGATGTCGAGTTCCTCGGCGTGTAACCGCAGGCCCGGCAGTTCCAGTGCCGGAACCCTGCCGTCCTCCACGGTGAGCGCGACCTGCAGCAGCGGGCGCAGGGCGCCGGCGCCGTGCCCCAATTCCTGCACGATGCGTTCGAAGGGCAGTTCGGCGTGCGCCATCGCCGCCAGTTCGCCGTCGCGATCCACCCGCAGCTGTTCGAGGAAGTCGCGGTCCGGGTCGACGTCCGAGCGCAGCATCAGCGTGTTGACGAACATGCCGACCAGGTCGTCCAACTGCGGATCGGTGCGCCCCGCGACCGGGGTGCCGATGACGATGTCGCGGCTGCCGGTGGTGCGGCGCAGCAGGACGGCCAGCGCCGAGCGCAGCACCATGAACAGGCTGACGCCCTGGCCGCGGGCGAGTTCCTCCAGCGCGCGCTGCAGGTCGCCGGGCACCTCGAATCGGATCGTCCCGGCGCGCTGCGTGGGCTGCGCCGGACGCGGACGGTCGTAGGGCAGCGGCAGCTCCTCCGGCAGATCCGCCAGCGTCTCCCGCCAGAACCACAGTTGGGCGGCGGCGGAGCTGGTCGGGTCGGATTCGTCGCCGAGGCAATCCCGTTGCCACAGGCTGAAATCGGCGTATTGGACGGGCAGCGGCGGCCAGGCCGGAGCGACGCCGCCGCGGCGGGCGGTGTAGGCGACGGCCAGGTCCCGGGTCAGCGGGATCAGCGACCAGCCGTCGGCGGCGATGTGGTGCAGCACGATGCCGAGCAGGTGGCGGCGCGGGCCCGTGCGCAGCAGCGTGGCCCGCAGCGGGATCTCGCGGGTCAGGTCGAATCCGCGTTGCGCCAGCTCGCGCAGCGCCGTGTCGGCGCCCGGCTCGTCGGTGGTGATCGAGTCCAGCGCCGGCAGGCACCGGTCGAGTTCCAGGACGCGCTGGTACGCGCCGGTTCCCGCGGGTGTGGCCGAGTCCTCGGGGAAGACCGTGCGCAACACCTCGTGCCGGACCATCAGGTCGCCCACTGCCGCGCGCAGCGCGCCCACGTCGGGTTCGCCGTCGATGCGGAGCACGAAAGCGATGTTGTAGGCGCTGGATTCGGGCGCGTAGCGGTTGAGGAACCAGACCCGCTGCTGCGGCAGCGACAGCGGCACCCGGTCCGGGCGCGGCGTCCGCACCGCCAGCGGCGTCCGGCGGGTGCGCGGAGCCCGCGCCAGCTGCGCGGCGACGCCCGCGACCGTCGGCGCCTCGAAGATCACCCGCACCGGCAGGTCGACGCCGAACTCCGCGTGCAGCGCCGCGGTCAGGCGGGTGGCCAGCAGCGAGTTGCCGCCCGCGTCGAAGAAGCTGTCCTCGGCGCCGGGCACCGGATGCCCCAGCACCGTCGCGAACACGTCGGCGACGCGGCGTTCGAGGTCGGTGCCCGGCGCCCGCGACGGGCCCGCGGTGGTGAATTCCGGTTCGGGCAGCGCCTTGCGGTCCAGCTTGCCCGACGGGCCGATCGGCACCTGGTCGAGCACCGTGATCGCGGCGGGCACCATGTAGCCGGGCAGCCGCTGCCGCGCGGTCTCCAGCACCGCGGCCGGGTCGAGCGCGCCATCGGCGGTGAGATACGAAGCGAGACGGGCGTTTCCGTGCTCGCCGTGATGGACGACGGTGAGCGCGAACCGCACTCCGGGGTGCGCACGCAGCACGTGGTCGATCTCGCGCAGTTCGATGCGGAAGCCGCGGATCTTCACCTGGTCGTCGGCGCGGCCGAGGAAGCGCAGCTGCCCGGTCCGGTCGGCGACCACCAGGTCGCCGGTGCGGTACATGCGCTCGCCGCGGCGGCCGTGCGGGTTGGCGAGGAAGCGCTGCGCGGTCAGTCCGCGGCGCCCGAGGTAGCCGCGGGCCAGGCCCGGGCCGGACAGATACAGTTCGCCGGGGATGCCGGGCGGCACCGGGTGCAGGCGGGCGTCGAGCACGAACAGCCGCATGCCGCGCACCGGCAGGCCGATCGGGACGGCGGCGTCCGCGGACATCGGGCCGGTCGCGGTGGCCGCGACGGTGGCCTCGGACGGGCCGTACATATTGTGCATGCGGCGCCCGGCGGTCCAGGTCCGCACCAGTTCCTCCGGGCAGGCGTCGCCGCCGACGATGACCGCCTGCAACTCGTCGAGGCCCTCGGGCGGGACGGTGGCCAGCGCGGCCGGGGTGATGAAGGCGTGCGTCACCCGCTCCGCGCGCAGCAGCCGCGCCAGTTCCGCACCGCCGTACAGGCCCGCGGGCGCGACGACGACGGTGGCCCCGGCGGCGAAGCCGAGCAGCAGTTCCAGCACCGAGGCGTCGAACGACGGCGACGAGAAGTGCAGTGTGCGTGCGGAATCGGTGACCCCGAACAGGTGCATCTGCTCGTGGGCGAGCGAGGCCAGCCCGGCGTGCGTCACCACCACCGCCTTCGGTGTGCCCGTCGACCCGGAGGTGTAGATGAGGTAGGCCGGGTGCGTGACACGCAGCGGGTGATACCGGTCGGCATCGGTGACCGGGGTGGGCGGGCACCGGTCGACCGCGGCCGCCAGCTCCGGCGAGTCCAGCAGCAGCCAGTCCACATACTGCT
Source organism: Nocardia sp. N2S4-5 (assembly GCF_044628355.1). NCBI lineage: Bacteria > Bacillati > Actinomycetota > Actinomycetes > Mycobacteriales > Nocardiaceae > Nocardia > Nocardia sp. N2S4-5. The sequence goes on from NZ_JBIUPM010000001.1 coordinate 1,315,672, forward strand.
TGCGGTGCCGGCCGCGGCGCACCGGCCAATCCGGCATGGCGGCAACGCATTCGGCGTCGGTCAGGCCGAGCATGGCGCCGGAGTCGGCGAGCATGTGCGCGATCCGGTCGGTGGGGTAGCCGGGGTCGACCGGCACGTAGGCCGCGCCGGTCTTGGCGACCGCCCAGACGGCGGTGATCGCGTCCAGTCCGCGCGGCAGCGCGATCGCCACCACCATCTCCGGGCCGGCGCCGTTCTCGATCAGCACCCGCGCCAGCCGGTTCGATGCCTCGTCCAGTTCCCGGTAGGTGGTGTCACGGCCGAGGTGACGCACGGCCACCGCGTCGGGCAGTCGCTCGGCGGTCTCGGTGAGCAGCCGCGCCAGCGTGATCGGCGGCACGCCGGGCGCGCCCTGGATCGGCACCAGCTTGCCGTGCTCGCGGGCGTCGAGGAGGGCCAGATCGCCCACCGGGGTCTCGGGCGCGGCCACCGCGGCGGTGATCAGCCGGACGAACCGCCGGGCCAGCGCCGAGACCGTGTCCGCGTCGAAAACATCGGTGGCGTAACCGAATTCGGCGGTCAGCGGGCCGTCGTCGCCCGCGGGCTCGTGCACGGTCAGTTGCAGATCGAATTTGGCGACCGAGATGTCCATCGGCAGCACCCGGGCCGCGACGCCGGGCAGATCGATGCGCAGCTCCGGGGTCTTCTCGTAGGAGAGCATCACCTGGAACAGCGGGTGGCGCCCGGCGTCGCGCGCCGGGTTCACCACCTCGACCAGCCGCTCGAACGGCACGTCCGAATTGGCGAAGGCGTCCAGGTCGGTTTCGCGGACCCGGTCGAGCATGCGGTCGAAGCCGGCGGCCGGGTCGACCGCGGTGCGCAGCACCAGGGTGTTGACGAACATGCCGACCAGGTCGTCGAGCGCCGGATCGGAGCGGCCCGCGATGGGTGTGCCGATCGCGATGTCGGTGCTGTGGCACAGCCGCGCGAGCAGGGTGGCCAGTGCCGCGTGCAGCACCATGAAGGTGCTCACGCCGCGCTCGGCGGCCAGCTCCGCGATGTCGCGGCGGGTGGCGGCCGGAATGGCGAACTCGACGGTGGCGCCCGCCGCGTCGCGCCGCATCGGCCGCGGCCGGTCCATCGGCAGGTCGAGCTGATCGGGCAGACCGGCGAGCGCGCCCCGCCAGTACGCCAGCTGCCGCGACAGCGCGCTCGCGGGATCGTCTTCGTCGCCGAGCAGTTCGCGCTGCCACAGGGCGAAGTCGGCGTATTGCACCGGAAGCGGCAGCCAGCGCGGGGCCGATCCCGCCGCGCGGGCGGCGACGGCCGTCATCAGGTCGCGGGCCAGCGGCGCGATGGACCAGCCGTCGCCGCAAATGTGGTGCAGCACAACGAGAAACACGTGCGACTGGGGACCGGTGGCGTACAGCGCCACCCGGATGGGGGCCTGGCTGCGCAGGTCGAACCCGTAGCCCGCGTATTCGGTCGCCAAGGCGAGCGCGTCGGTGCCGGTGGCGTCGATCGGCTCCAGTGCCAGCGGGATCTCCGCGGCGGGATGCACCACCTGCACCGGGCCTCGGACCGCGGCGGCTGTGCCGGAGGTCGGGGCATCGGGGAAGGTGGTGCGCAGGCTTTCGTGCCGTTCCAGCACGTCGACGAGTCCGGCGCGCAGCGCCTCGAGGTCCAGCGGGCCGGTGAGTTCGACGGCCAGCGGCATGTTGTACGCCGCCGGATGCTCGGCGAACCGGTTCAGGATCCACAGCCGCTGCTGGGCCAGCGAGAGCGGGATGTGCTCGGGCCGCGGCGCGGCGCCGAGGGCCGGTGAGGCGGTGTCCGGGCCGTGCGCGTCCAGCCGGAGGGCGAGCGCCGCGATCGTCGGCGACTCGAACAGATCCCGGATGGTCAGGGCGGCGCCGAGACCGCTGTTGACGCGGGCGACCACGCGAGCCGCCGACAGCGAGTTGCCGCCGAGGTCGAAGAAGCTGTCCTCGACGCCGATCTCGTCGCCGCCGAGGACCTCGGTGACGATCGCCGCGAGCTGCCGCTCCAGCGCCGTGCGCGGTCCGGTCGCCGGGCCGGGGCCCCGGCGCGGGCCGGATTCCGGTGCGGGCAGGGCCTTCCGGTCCACCTTGCCGTTGGGGCTCAGTGGCAGTTCGTCGAGCAGGATCAGGTGCGCGGGCACCAGATAGCCCGGCAGCCGGCGGCGCAGCGCGGACAGCAGGTCGGCGGCCCGCACCGTGGCGGCGGGGACGGCGACCGCGTAGGCGACCAGTTCGTCGCCGCCGGGGGCGCGGTGGGCCACGCAGACCGCGCGGGCCACCCGGTCGTCGGCCGCCAGGGCCGCCTCGATCTCACCGAGTTCGATGCGGACGCCGCGTATCTTGACCTGGAAGTCGCTGCGCCCCAGGTACTCCAGCACACCCGTGCCTTCCGCGTGCCGCCAGCGGACCAGGTCGCCGGTGCGGTACATGCGGCCCGCAGTGCCGGCCGCGAACGGGTCGGCGACGAATCGTTCGGCGCTGAGTCCCGGCCGGGAGAGGTATCCGCGGGCCAGTTGGACGCCCGCCAGATACAGCTCGCCGGTCACCCCCGGCGGGACCGGCCGCAGGTACTCGTCGAGCACATAGGTGCGCGTGTTCCAGACGGGTGCGCCGATCGGCACGCTGTCCTCGGCCCCCGCGCACTGCCACGCGGTGACGTCGACGGCCGCCTCGGTCGGGCCGTACAGGTTGTGCAGCTCCACCGTGGCGGCGGGCAGGGCGGCGCGGAACTCGCGCACCGTGGCGGCGGGCAGCGCCTCACCACTGCAGAACACCCGGCGCAGACCGGTGCAGCCGCGCACGTCGGTGTCGCTGACGAACACCGACAGCATCGACGGCACGAAATGCGCTGTGGTGACGCCCTTCTCGGCGATCAGCGCGGCCAGGTAGGCGGGATCGCGGTGCCCGTCCGGGGCGGCGATCACCAGGCGCGCGCCGATCTGCAAGGGCCAGAAGAACTCCCACACCGAGACGTCGAAGGTGGCGGGCGTCTTCTGCAGCACCACGTCGGTCTCGTCCAGCGGATAGGCGTGCTGCATCCAGCGCAGCCGGTTGACGATCGCGGCATGCGAGACGCCGACGCCCTTCGGCCTGCCAGTGGAGCCGGAGGTGAAGATCACGTAGGCCAGATGATCCGGCCGCAGCGGCGTGCGGCGCTCGGCGTCGGTCACGGGGAGCGGGCTGACCGCGGCCGTGTCGGCGGTATCGATGTCGAAGCGCGCGGCGGAAGGCGGCAGCGCGCAGTCGTCGCCGGACACGGCGAGCACGCACAGCGGTCGGGCCTGCTCGAGCATGTGCCCGATGCGCTCGGCCGGGTGATCGGGGTCGATCGGCAGGTACGCGGCGCCCGACTGCACGATCGCGTACATGCCGACCACCAGGTCGATACCGCGCCGCAGGGCCAGCCCGACCACCGTGTCCGGACCGGCGCCGCGCTCGATGAGCACGCGCGCCAACCGGTTGGCGCGCTCGTGCAGTGCGCCGTACGACACGGTCTCGTCGCCGAATTCGAGGGCCGTGGCCTGCGGGCACGCGGTGGCGCGCGCCGCGAACAGGCTCGCCAGCGTGCCTTCCTGCCGCGCGACAGTCGTCGAATTCCATTCCCGCACAACCAGTTCGCGCTCGGCCGCGGTGATCACGGGCACCGCGGCGGCGGGCGTGGTGGGGTCGGCGGCGAGGAGCCGGGCCAGGAAGTCCAGGAACCGGCCGTGGTGGCTCTCCAGCTCCGCGCTCCCGTACAGCTGGGGGTTGGCCTCGAAATCGACGTGGATGCGGTTGCCCGCGCCGTTGTAGAGGTTGATCGACAGATCCTCCACCGGTCCGGTGGACAGCACGTTCAGCGAGCCCACCAGGCTGCCGAAACGCAACTCGCTGTGAAACAGCATGATGTTGACCATCGGGCCGAAGAAGCCCCGGGAGTCGCGCGAATAGCCGCAGTCGCGGCGGATGTCGTCGTGCCGGTAGCGCTGGTGCCGCAGCGCGCCGGTGATCTGCAACTCGGCCGCCTTGACCACATCGCGCACGGTGGTGCCGGGGTCGAAACGGATGCGGATCGGCACCACGTTCGACACCACACCTGCCGAGCGGCGCAGCGCGACCGTGGTGCGCGCCGACACCGGCAGGCTCAGCACCACATCGGGGTTTCCGGTGGCGGCTCGCACGTAGCAGGCCAGGGCCGCGACGAACAGGGTGGAGTTCTGGGTCGCGAACGTGCCGGTGGCCGCGGCCAGGTCGGCCTCGACCGAGGCGGGCAGCATCGCGGCGGCGATACGGCGGCCGGTCACGGGCGGCGCGGCGACGCTCGTGGTGGACAGGCTCATCGGCGCGCCGACGCCCGCCAGCTGCTCGGTCCAGTACTCGCGATCGGCCCGGAAGCGGCTGGTCTCACGGTAACTCGACTCACCGGCGTAGAGATCGGCCAGCGCGGTGGCGCGCGAGGCGACCGGCTCGGTGTGGTTCTCCAGGGCTGTATATATCTCCGCGGTGCGGGTGAGCGCGTTCATCGCGCCGTATCCGTCGATGACGATGTGATGGCCGCGGGAGTACCAGATGTAGTCGCGGGCGCCGAGGCGCAGCACGACGTTGGTGGTCAGCGGGTCGCGCTCGAGATCCATGGGGCTGCCGGCGTGCTCGTTCATCCAGCGCAGCGCCGCCGCCTTCGGGTCCGGCTCGTGCCGCAGGTCGACGCGCGCCCAGCCCGGCCGCCGCGCGGGATCGACCACCTGCTGCGGAATGCCGTCGACCTCCAGCAGCCGCACCTGCCCGACCTGAGCCTCCGCGCCGAACCGCTCGACGGCGTACAGCAGCCGGCCGACGTCGAGGTCGCCGTGGATCTCCACGTACTGCGCGACGGTCAGCGGAACGTCCGGTTCCAGCTGCTGCGCGTACCAGATCGCGGTCTGCGCGGGCGACAGATCAAAGGGCTGTGCTGAGAATTCGCCGGAAGTGCATTGGACTACGCGATCGGTGGCCAATGAACTCATCAATCACTCCGTTCTGCCGCTGTTGACGCAACTCCCCCAAGCCCTCGAGAACGACGCTGCGGCGGGTGCGCGCACGCACCCGCCGTAGGACGTGATCCACGCCCTATGATTCGGAGCATGGCGTCGGGCGGATCGGTAGCGATCTCGAGATGTTGCACTTCAAACCACATTGGCGGAGAGGAACTTCGGTCAGCTACCTCTTCGCAAACCACAAAGATGTTTAGAAAACGCAGTTCAAGCACTTCCCCCGACAAGGGAAGTCGTGTCTCGCAATAACTCGGCGAATAGTGTGCGGCAACGCGAACCGATGCGTGACGCCCGCACCGGCCCGGCCGTGGCCCAGGTGTTCGCTACTCGGCGGGAGCCGGTGCGGCCGACCGGCGGCGCACTCGGCCGCCGAGCGCGCCCGCATCCACCGGATGCTCCGGCGGCGAAATTCGCCGCCGAATAGCCACAGCCACAACAACAGCCGCGGCAAGGATACACAACACGCGTTCGGGCAGCGGGCCCAGCAGTGTCGCCGGTGTGGTGGCGGTGCGCAGCGGCAGCGTCGCCTCCAGCGCGGCGGGCACGAATTTCGGGGTCTGCTCGGCCACCGCGCCGTCCGCGGTGACGATCGCGCTGACCCCACTGGTGGCCGCCACCACCAGGGCGCGGCCGTGTTCGACGGCGCGCACCCGGGACATGGCCAGCTGCTGGTAGGTCATCTCGGTGTCGCCGAAGGTGGCGTTGTTGGTGGGCACGGTCAGCAGTTGGGCGCCGGCGCGCAGGGAATCCTCGAAGGCGCGGTCGAAGGCCACCTCGTAACAGGTGGCGACGCCGATCGCGACCGGCGGTCCCCCGCCCGCGGGGTGCGCGTGCACCACGCCGTCGCCATGGCCGGGCACGAAATAGCCTGCCCGGTCGGCGTATTCGGAGAAGTGCCGGAAGAACCCGCGCATCGGCAGATACTCGCCGAACGGCTGGATGATCCGCTTGTCGTGCCGCTCCCCCGGTCCGGCGAGGCCGTTCCACACCAGCACCGAGTTCGTGGTGGTGTCGTCGGAGTTCACCAGTACCGCGCCGACCAGAATGGGCGCGTGGATCGCGGCGGACACCGCGCCGATCTCGCGGGCGGCGTCGGCGTTGCGCAGCGGGTCGATATCGGACGAATTCTCCGGCCAGATCACCACATCCGGCTGCCGGGCCTGCCCGGCGGCGACGGCGCGGGCCAGTTCCTCGGTGCGGCGGACGTGATTGTCGAGGACGGCGCGGCGCTGCGCGTTGAAGTCCAGTCCCAGCCGCGGCACGCTGCCCTGGATCGCGGCGACCGTGATCGGCCGGTCACCGTCGTCCGGGGCGGGCAGCGCGGTCCGGAGGATCACTCCGGTACACGGGATGATAGCCACAGCCGTTGCGACAGTGATAATTCCGGGTAGCCACCTGGGCTTTCGGTGGTCGGCGGCGCGTAGCGCCAAGGCCGCCAGCAGCGTTCCGGTGAATGCCACCGCGAAGCTCACGCCGGGCGCCCCGGCCACCGCCGCGAGCGGCAGATACCAGCCGTCGCCCTGGCCGAATGCCAGACGGCCCCAAGGGAATCCGCCGAACGGGAAACTCGAGCGACCCCATTCGGTGAGTGTCCACATCGCCGCGATCCACAGCGGCCAGCCCGGAACCGTACCGACCAGCCGCGCCAGCAGCCCGAACAGGCCCACGTAGACCGCGCACGCCGCCGACAGCGCCAGCCACGGCACCGGGCCGACATAGATCCCGGTCCACGGCAGCAACGGCACGAAGAACGCCAGCCCCGCCACCAGCCCGTACCCGAATCCGCCGCGCAGACGGCGGGATCCGCGCACCACCAGTGTCAGCACGCCGATCCCGAACGGGGCGAGATACCAGCAGGTACGCGGCGGGAAGCTCGCATAGATCAGCAACCCCGCAATGACGGCCCCGCCGACCCGCCACCACACCGGATGCCCCGCGACCCAGCCCCGCAGACCCGTCCGCTCCGGACCTCCCGTCGCGGCGTCGCCGACACCGGCCCGCGGTTCGCGAGCAGACCCGGACACCATTGTCGCGAGGCGCGCCCCCCACCGTCCGCTCACGCTTCCTCCGCGAACACCACAACGCCCGCGAACTCCGAACGCCCACCGGCACCAAAGACCCCACGCACGGCCCACGACGTCCTGCTCGACACCGCGTCGATGCTACGGCCGCGACCCACCCACCCTCCGCCGGGGCCGCCATACCGGGCCTCTGCGACCGACCGATCGAATCGGCGGCCAGGCCCACAGGGTGGAACGCAGTGGACGGTGCAGGCAGCGTGAGGGTCCGGTACGCGGGCGAAGCGGCGACAAGCCATACCTGCCTACAGCGACGCGCCGACCGGACCGGCGAACCGGTCAGCCACGTGGTCGGTGCCGCCGCAGTGGATGGTGCGCACGCAGCGCGGACGCGGGCCGAGCGAACCACGCCGTGCCGGACTCCGGTGACGCGGCCGCCGGTCCGTCGGATTGGTCAGGCTTCGTAGATGGTGGTGCCGCGGTGGACTGTGCGGAGGCAGCGCGGGGGTGTGGCGCCCGGGTCGAGTGGGGGGAGGCCGGGGACTCGGGAGCGTGGGTCGGTGGACCAGCGCTGGACCTTGTCGGAGGCGGCGGCGACCACCAGGTCGGCGGCGTCCCACAGGGCGTAGGAGGCGGGGGCGCCGGGGACCAGGGTGCCCGCGACGCCGTCGCGGACGCCGCCCGCGCGCCACGCGCCGCGGGTGGCGGCGGCGAACGCGGCGCGCGGGGAGATCTGGTAGCCGGGGGTGCGGTGGTGGGCCGCCGCGCGGACGGCCTCCCACGGATTCAGGGCGGTCACAGGGGCGTCGGACCCGATCGCGAGGGAGATACCGGCGGCGGCCATCGCGGCGTACGGGTTCAGGGCGGCGGCGCGCTCGGCGCCCAGCCGCGCGGCGTACATGCCGTCCGGGCCGCCCCACTCGGCGTCGAATCCCGGTTGCACGCTGGCGATCACGCCGCAGGCCGCCAGCGCCGAGATCTGTGCGGCGTCGAGCAGTTCGGCGTGCTCGACGCGATGCCCGCGAGCCGCGACGGCCGGGCCGCCCAGTTCGGCGGCGACCCGCGAAAACCCTTGCGCCACCGCCTCGAGCGCCCCGTCGCCGATGGCGTGGAAACCGGCCTGGACGCCCGCTTCGGTGCAGGCACGCACGTGCGCGGCGACCGCGTCGGCGTCGAGATAGCCGACGCCGGTGGTGTCGCGGTCGGCGTAGGGGGCGCGCAGCCACGCGGTGTGCGAGCCGATCGAACCGTCCACGAACAGATCTCCGGCGAGTCCGTGCACCCCGAGTTCCTCGATCAGCGAGCGCGCCTCGTCGGCGCTGCGGACGGCCTCGCCCCAGTAGGCCCGCACCTGCACGCCGTGGGTGAATTCGAGGAGTTCGGTGACGTCCGCGCGGCCGGAGATCTGCGGTCCGGCGCATTCGTGCACGGCCGCGATGCCGTGCGCGGCCGCGTGGTCGAGCGCGGCGCGGCGGGCGCGGTCGCGTTGCGGGCGATCCAGTCCGCCGAGGGCGCTGGCACGGACCAGGTGATGGGCCTCGGCGCGCAACGGCTCGCCCGGGGTGAATCCGGCCGCCGCGGTGACCGCGGGCACGGCGTCCAGCAGCGCGGTGGACGCGACGGCCGAATGTGCGTCCACCCGAACGAGATACACCGAGCGGCCCGGTCCGGCGGCGGCGTCGATCTCCGCGGCCGTCGGCGGTCTGCCCTCGGGCCAGCGGGTCTCGTCCCAGCCGTCGCCGAGCACGGCGCCCGGATGTTCCAGGGCGTAGTCGCGCACGAGTGCCAGGCAGTGTGCCAGCGAGGTGGCCCGCGACAGATCCAGTCCGGTCAGTTGCAGGCCGAGCGCGGTGACGTGCACATGCGGGTCGACGAACGCCGGCGCCACGAATGTCCCGTCCAGTTCGATGATCTCGGCATCCGGATAGAGCGCCCGTCCGGGCCGGTCCGCGCCCAGCCACACCACCGTGCCGTCGGTCACCGCCATCGCCGTGGCGTCGGGTGAACTGGAACTGTAGATGCGTCCGCCGACCAGCAACTGGGTACTCACGGCAGTCCAGTGTGCCGCATACCGGAACGGGGGTTTGCCCGGGCCGAGCGAGAAGTGTCAGCGCCCGTCGAGCATCGGGCGGGCCTCGCCCTGGCCGTCGTCGTAGTACTGGTGCACGACCGTCCCGTCGACGACGTCGCCGCTGGGTTCGACGACCACGCCGTGATAGCCGGTCGCCATCGACAGCCGATCGATGCGGCGGGTGGCGAAGGCCGACACCACCGGGCGCAGCAGCGCGCGGGTGGGTAGCAGCAGGAGCAGGCCGAACAGCGACGTGATCAGGCCCGGCACGAACATCAGGACGCCGCCGAGGGCGACCAGCGCACCGTCGGCCACGGCGGTGCCGGGCGCGATCTCCCCGCGACCGGCGCGGCGGAACTGGTCGAAGACCCGGCGGCCCTGCGAGCGCACCAGGATCATGCCCAGTCCGGACCCGGCGATCAGCAGCAGGATCGTCGGCACAACGCCGATCAGGTGGCCGACCACGACCAGTGCGGCGATCTCGGCGACGAGGTAGAGCGCGAACAAGAGGGCGGGCATGGCGATCCTTTCGAAACGATCTACCCGTGCAACGTCCGGCGCGCCCGGATTTCTCCCGCCGACACTGAATTCCTGCTGAGAAAGGCGGATCCGGGTGTCACGCTCCGGGCCGGACCAGTCCCGTCTCGTAGGCCAGCACCACCGCCTGGACCCGGTCGCGCAGGTCGAGCTTGGTCAGTACGCGGCCGACGTGTGTCTTCACCGTCGCCTCGGAGAGGAACAGCGCGGCGGCGATCTCGGCATTGGAGCGCCCGGCGGCGATCTGGCCGAGCACCTCCCGTTCGCGGGCGGTGAGCACGTCCAGCACCGCCGGGTCGCGCATGTGTGCCGGGTCGTCGGCGATGAGCCGGTCCAGCAGCCGCTTGGTGACCTTCGGCGATACCACCGCGTCCCCGGCGGCGACGCTGCGGATGGCGGAGATGAGGTCCTCCGGCGGGGTGTCCTTGAGCAGGAACCCGCTCGCCCCGGCCCGCAGCGCGCCCAGCGCGTGTTCGTCCAGGTCGAAGGTCGTCATCACCAGAACCCTGCTGCCGCAACCGGATTCGAGGATCTGGCCGGTGGCGGTGACGCCGTCGACGACCGGCATCCGCACATCCATGAGCACCACGTCGGGGCGCAGCTCCCGGGTCCGGGTCACCGCGGCGGCGCCGTTGTCGGCCTCCCCCACCACCTCCACATCGGGGTGGGCGCCGAGCACCATTTTCAGTCCGGCTCGCATGAGTTCCTGGTCATCGACGACGAGAACGGTGATCGGCACGCCCCCAATCTATCGGCCGCCGCCCGCCCTACTCCATCGGCTCACGTTCCAGGGGGATGGTGGCTCGCACCCGCCACCCGCCCGAGGCGCGGCGGCCCGCCTCGAGAGTGCCGCCGAGGACCGCGACCCGCTCGCGCATGCCGACCAGGCCGAGGCCGCTGCCGGTCAGTGCCGCGCGGACAGCGGGATCGGCGGTGCGCGCGGCGCCGGTGGCATGGGCGGCCTCGGCGGCGTGACCGAGATCGTCGACCTCGACCAGGACATCCTCGTCGCGGCGGCGCACCCGGACCCACGCCTTCGGATCGGGCCCGGCGTGGCGGAAGGTATTGGTCAGCGACTCCTGCACGATGCGATGGACACCGAGGCTCACCTCCGGCGCGACGTCGTCGAGTTCGCCGGTCAGCTCCAGTTCCACCGCCAGCCCCGCGCTGCGCATCATTCCGACCACCTTCGCCAGTCCCGCGGTGCCGTGCTGGGGCAGCTGCTCGGGCGCGTGCTCGGTGCGCAGCAGCGCGACGGTGCGGCGCAGTTCGCGCAGGGCGTCCCGGCCGGTGGCGGCGATGGTGCTCAGCGCCTGTTCGGCGGCGTCGGGGTCGCGGCGCAGGGCGTATTTGGCGCCGTCGGCCTGCACGATGATCACGCTCACCGCGTGCGCGACGACGTCGTGCAGTTCGCGGGCGATGCGGGTGCGTTCGATGGAGACGGCCTCGTGCGCGCTGCGGTCCCGGTCGTAGTCGGCGACGGCGAGGCGGGCGGCCACCTCCCGGTCGTAGGCGTGGCGGGCGCCGAGGAATTCGGCCAGCGTCCAGCACAGCGCGTAGTACATGACCAGGAATCCGGCCGTCGACCAGACGGTCTGGTGCAGCACGGTGATCGACAGTGTGCCGTCGACGGCCAGTGCCGCCAGATAAAGGAATCCTTCGCGCCGGCCGACGTAGGCGACCAGGGTGTAGAGCATGATGCCCACCGCGAGCAGCGCGGGCGGCGCCAGATCGACGTGGGTCACGTGACTGATCGCGGTGGTGGCGATCGCCAGCGCCAGCAGAGCGGCGGCGCTCGCGCGCGGGTAGGCCCGCCGCCACACCACCGGCAGTGGGACCAGTAGCGCCAGTGTCAGGTGCAGCGGGAGTTGCTCTTTGTCGCGAATCACCGCGAGGTCGAGCAGCAGCAGGGCGAGGGCGAGCATCGAGTCGGCCACCATCGGCTTCCCGCGCAGCCACAGACTGAATCGACGCACCTGCTCAGCCTAGGTGTGGATCGGATTTGCCGGATCATCCGACGTCTGGTTGTCTCGGCCCGTGGAACTCGCAGACTGGGCGGTATTGCTCCCCGCGGCCGCGGTGGCGGGCTGGGTCGATGCCGTGGTCGGCGGCGGCGGGCTGATCATCCTGCCGATCCTGTTCCTGGTCGCTCCGGCCATCGCGCCGCAGACCGCCTTGGGCACCAACAAGATCGCCGCGTTCTCCGGCACCACCGCCGCGGTGGTGACCTTCGCGCGCAAGGTGCCGATTCGCTGGCGGCTGCTGCTGCCGGGCGCGGTGATCGCCGCGGTGGCGGCGGCGGCCGGTTCCGCGGCGGTCGCGCTGATCGACCGCGACTACTTCATCCCGATCGTGATGGTCGTGCTGATCGGCGTCGCGCTGTTCGTCACGGCCCGGCCCTCGATCGGCGTCACCCTGGCCACCGATCCGCCCACCCGGCGCAAGACGATCCTGGTCGTCGCGCTGGCGGCGGGTCTGATCGGCTGCTACGACGGGCTGCTCGGGCCGGGCACCGGGACGTTCCTCATCATCACCTTCGCCACGCTGCTGGGCACCGAGTTCGTCCGCGCGGCGGCGATGGCGAAGGTGATCAACTGCGGATCGAATCTCGGCTCGCTGATCTTCCTCGGCGCCACCGGGCACGTCATCTGGACGCTGGGCCTGGCGATGGCGGCGGCCAATATCGCCGGGGCGGTCGTCGGCTCGCGCATGGCGCTGGCCCGCGGCGCCGGCTTCGTCCGCGTGGTGCTGCTGGTCGTGGTGGTCGCGATGGTGATCCGCCTGGGCTGGCAGCAGTTCGGCTGAGCGCGGCGCGCGGGGTCAGCAGCGCGCCTCGGCCATCATGTGCCGGATCGAGCGGGCCTCGGCGGCGGGCGCGGGCTCGGCCAGCCACGGCGCCAGCACCTTCGAGGTGGTCTCCCGGATCTTGCGGTGCAGCCGCTCGCCGTCCTCGAGCGCGTGGCGGCCGGAGAACAGCACGGTCAGCGCCCCGGAGACGGCGCCGACGACGGCGCCCACCAGCGCGGCGGCCCCGACCTCGTCGAGTTCCTCGGGGAACGCGGCCCGCAGCTGCCGGGCGATCTCCTGCTGCGCGGCGAGTTGGGCGTGCGCGGCGCGGCCGCTGACCGCGGGCACCGTGCGCGAAACCTGGGCGCGCAGAACCGAGATGCGGGCGGCGAGGTCGTCGCCCAGATGGTCGCCGGGGTTGTCCCCGGCCGCGCGTAACGCCCGTAACAACACCTCGACGGGCCGTTCGTCCGGACGCCGGGTGGCGATGGCGTGCACGGCGGCGCGCACGCGTTCGTCGGGCTCGGGAAAGAGCAATTCCTCCTTGCTCTCGAAATAGTTGAAGAAGGTTCTCGTACCCACCTCGGCCGTCGCGGCGATGTCGGCGACGGTGGTCGACTCGTAGCCACGGGTTTCGAACAGGTCGACGGCGGCCTCGAGGAGGGCACGGCGGGTGCGTTCCCGCTTGCGGTCACGGAGTGCGGATGGCGGCACGCGGGCACACGGTACGGCATAGATCACGAAACACCCGGCAGGCTGCGCGTCGGCGCGTGCGCTGCACCCGGTGCCACCCCGCATGTCGTGCGTGTTTGCACTCGATGCAGAGTTGCACGGCGTGTCGCGTTGGGCCGCACGGCATTCCGGGCGCGGCGGTTGAACGACCGGTCGGCAACCGATTAGCGTGTCGGGGGTGAGTATCGCAAACCGGGTGGTGGACGAGGAGTTCCGCGCCCTGCCGCTGGCCGCGCTGGCCGACGCGGCGCTGACCGCGGCCCGCGCCGCCGGCGCCACGCATGCCGATCTGCGCGTGCACCGGCTGGTGACGCAGTCGATCCGGTTGCGCGACGGCCGGGTCGAGGCCGTCGGCAATTCCACCGATCTCGGTATCGCGGTCCGCGTCGTCGTCGACGGAACCTGGGGTTTCGCCTCCCACGCCGACCTCTCCCCCGCGACCGCCGCCGAGGTGGCGCGCCGCGCGGTGACGGTCGCGACCACACTGCGGTCACTCAACCGCGAACGCGTCGAACTCGCGCCCGAACCGGTGTACAGCGACGCCACCTGGGTCTCGTCCTACGAGATCGACCCGTTCACGGTGCCGACTCCGGAGAAAGTGGCGCTGCTGCAGGAGTATTCGGGGCGGCTGGCGGCCGCCGACGGGGTCGACCACGTCACCGCGGCCGTCCTCCAGGTCAAGGAGCAGATCTACTACGCCGATACCGCGGGCTCGGCGATCACCCAGCAGCGGGTGCGGCTGCACCCGCATCTGGAGGCGATCACCGTCGATCCCGCCGCGGGCGTCTTCGAGACCATGCGCACGCTGGCCGCCCCCGCCGGGCGCGGCTGGGAGTACGTCGCGGGGAGCGACGGCGTGTGGGACTGGCACGGTGAACTCGCGCGGATCCCCGAGTGGCTCGCCGAGAAGGTGAAGGCGCCCAGTGTCGTCGCGGGGCCCACCGACCTCGTCATCGACCCCACCAACCTGTGGCTGACCATTCACGAGTCGATCGGCCACGCCACCGAGTACGACCGTGCCATCGGCTACGAATCCGCCTACGCCGGAACCTCTTTCGCGACCCCCGACCTGCTCGGCACGCTGCGCTACGGCACCCCGGTCATGCACGTGACCGGCGACCGCACCCAGGAATACGGGCTGGCGACGGTCGGCTACGACGACGAGGGCGTCGCGGGTCAGCGCTGGGACCTCGTACGCGACGGCGTCCTGGTCGGCTACCAGCTCGACCGGGTATTCGCCCCGCGCCTCGGGCTGGACCGCTCCAACGGCTGTTCCTACGCCGACTCCCCGCACCACGTCCCGATCCAGCGGATGGCGAACGTCTCGCTGCAACCGGACCCGGTGCGCGACACCACGACCGCCGACCTCATCTCCCGCGTCGAGAACGGCATCTACATCGTCGGCGACAAGTCGTGGTCGATCGATATGCAGCGCTACAACTTCCAGTTCACCGGGCAGCGATTCTTCCGCATCCGCGACGGTGAGCTGGCGGGACAGCTGCGCGATGTCGCCTACCAGGCCACCACCACCGAATTCTGGGGCGCGATGGAAGCGGTCGGCGGGCCGTCGACCTGGGTACTCGGCGGCGCGTTCAACTGCGGCAAGGCCCAGCCCGGCCAGGTGGCGGCGGTCAGCCACGGTTGCCCGTCGGTGCTGGTGCGCGGGGTGAACGTGCTCAACACTCGCTCCGAGGCCGGGCAGTCGTGAACGGCCGCACAACGAGGATCCAGCCCGCCCCGCCGACCGCCACCGAGGTAATGCCGTGAGCGCAGCCGAAGTCATCCCCGCGGCCGAGGTCGTCGACCGCGCGCTGCGGGCCGCCCGCGCCGACGAGACCATCGTCCTCGTCACCGACGCCTACGACACGTCGCTGCGCTGGGCCGGGAACTCCATGACCACCAACGGATCGTCGGTGGCGCGGGACTGGGCGGTCGTCTCGATCTTCCGGGACGGGCCGCGGTCCGCGCGAGTCGGCAGCGTTGCCTCCACCAGCGTCGATCCCGCCGACATCGAGGCCGTGGTGCGCGCGAGCGAGGAGGCCGCGCGCACCGCCGAGCCCGCCGCGGACGCCGTGCCACTGCTGGATCCCGACGCCCTCGGCCCCGCGGGCGCGGACCGCGAACTGCCGTGGACCGGTGCTCCCGGAACCACCGGCATCGAGGTCTTCGAGCCGCTCGCCCGCGACCTGGCCACCGGATTCGACGGCGCCGACCGGCTCTACGGGTTCGCCCACCACCAGCTGCATTCCACCTGGCTGGGCACCTCCACGGGGGTGCGCCGCCGCTGGGTGCAGCCGACCGGCTCCGTGGAGATCAACGGCAAGCGCGGCGCCGGCGCGGACCTGGCGAGCGCCTGGGTCGGCACCGGCACCACCGATTTCACCGATGTCGAGGTGCCCGCGCTGCTGGCCGAGCTGGCGCGCCGCCTCGACTGGTCCGGCCGCCGCGTGGAGCTGCCCGCCGGTCGCTACGAGACACTGCTGCCGCCGTCGGCGGTCGCCGATCTGATGATCTACATGATGTGGGCCATGGAGGGCCGCGGCGCCCACGAGGGCCACACCGCGTTCGCCCGCGCGGGCGGCACCCGAATCGGCGAGCGGCTCACCGACATTCCACTCACCCTGTACTCGGACCCGGACGCCACGGGACTGGAGTACCGCCCGTTCGTGGCGACTCCGGCGTCCTCGGAGGCGATGTCGGTGTTCGACAACGGCCTCACCGCGCGCCGGGCGGACTGGGTCCGCGACGGCGTCGTCGAATCGCTGGTCTACCCGCGCGCCACCGCCGCGGAATTCGACGCCCCGGTCACGGTGCCCGGCGAGAACCTGCTCATGACAGGCGGTTCCGGCGCGACGCTGGACGAGATGATCGCGCGCACCGAGCGCGGGCTGCTGCTCACCTGCCTGTGGTACATCCGCGAGGTGGATCCGGCGACGCTGCTGCTCACCGGCCTCACCCGGGACGGGGTGTATCTGGTGGAGAACGGCGCGGTCACCGCGGCGGTCAACAACTTCCGCTTCAACGAGAGCCCGCTGGATCTGCTGCGCCGGGTCAGCGAGGCGGGCCGCACCGAGATCACCCTGCCCCGCGAGTGGAAGGACTGGTTCACCCGAACCGCCATGCCGCCGTTGCGGATTCCCGACTTCCACATGTCCTCGGTGAGCCGGGCCACCTAGCGATACCCTGTCCGCACCCGGACGGGTGTGGCACAATCGCCCCACCGGAGGGCCGGTCCGAACGCCGCAGCCGAGATCGAGGGAACCGAAACGAGTGCGGCTGCGTCGAATTCAGCACAGGCACGCACGCAGTCGTACGGGGGCAGCATGGTAGATGACAGCGGTCACGAGGTCTTCGGCCCGCTGATCGAGCAGGCCAGGACGGGTGCGGTGGCGCTGCACGTGGACCCGCAGGCGTTCGTGGCGCTCGATCAGGCGATGGAGCAGCGCAAGACCGAGATCCGCGCCATCCAGCAGCTGGTGCAGCAGGTCAACCAGCACGAATCGTGGGGCGTCGGCGAGCAATCCGCCGTCCTCACCTCGGCCCAGACCCTCGTGGGGCGCTTGCGTGGAAAGGGCGCCGGCGGCGAAACCAGCGCCTACGACGCGCTCGAAGGCCACTGGCAGGTCGCCGACGAAGTGCAGAGCCTGTTCCGCACCATCCGCGAGCGACTACAGCAGACCGACAGCGAGTTCGCCGCGAAATTCCAGGCGATCACACCGGGACCGACGACCGGGGGCGCGCAGTGACCGGATACGACCAGCCGGGCATCACCAACCCGGAGAACGTGGACGCGCTGACCCACCAGCAGATCTACGACGCCTTCCAGACCGTGAACGATCAGACCGCCGAGGTCGTCACGACCTGGCAGCAGGCGCGCGACCAGTGGCGCGAATCCACCGGCCGGTTGGTCCAGGCCGTCCGCACGGCCGTCGACGGCCGATGGACGGGGGTGGCCGCCGACACCGCGGTGCAGGCCCTGTCCGACTACGGCACCCGGGCCGGGCAGTTGGCCGACCTGTTCGAGCAGACCGGCCAGGTCGTCGCCAACACGGCCTTGGCCGCGGTCACCACCAAAGCCTATGTGCCCGCACCGGTTCCGGTGACGGCCGACCAGACCGAGGACCCCACCGGCTACGACGGCCAGTCTCGCGCGGCACAGCAGGCGCAGGACGACGCCCGCCAGGTGATGCAGCAGCGGTACGTGCTGCCGTTCCTCGATCAGGACGCGCGACTGCCCGCCTTCCCCGCCGCGGTGTCGCTCGCCGGCGCGGATGCGTCGTCGGGGCCCCTCGACAACTTGTTGTCCGGCAGTGGGTGGTCGCTCACCGGCAGCGCGACGACGGCGGCGTCGAGCGGCATACCCGTCAACGGCGCCACGGCCGCGACGAATACCGGACCGGTCAGTTCGCTGCTCAGCGGTGTGCCGGGGCTGTCGAGTGGCGCCTCGGCGGATCCCGAGGCCGGCTCGTCGCTTTTCGGTTCGCCGGGTACGCGGCCGAAACCGAACCATCACGGACCGGTGGGCAGCGGGCTGGGGACTCCGAACTCCAGTAGTCGGCCATCGGGGACGGCCGGTAGTCACAACGGGCACGATGCTCCGCCGCCACGGCCCGAACGGCCGGTGGGTGAGGAGAAGCCGCGGCCCGGTCCCGCGGGGCCGTCGGAGACGAGCGAGCCGAAACCGGTCGAGCATGCCGTCTCCGAGAATCCGCGTCCGGGTCCGGCTCCAGGGCCGGGAACGGTTGTGACACAAGGTGATTCGGTGCACGACGGTTCCAATGGTCCGGCCACTACAAGCAGCTCGCATACGGGTACCGCGGGGGCTACCGGTAACGGTGGTGCGGGAGCGGCCGGTGGGTCGGGCGCACAGCCGGGGCAGTCGTCGAATCCTTCTGTGCCCGGGTCGCATTCGTCGCCACAGTCTCCCGGTGCGCCGACGGCGCCCACGCCACCACCGTCCGCGCCGGCAGCCCCCGGCCCGTTGTCCGCGCCCTCCGCGCCGATCCCCGCCGCACCCGGCCCGCTGTCCTCGGTCCCCGTCCCGAGCGCACCGGGAGTGCCGCCGGTTCCCGTGCCTCCGCCCCCTCCCAGCCCGCCCATTCCCGCGCCTCCGCCGAACACGCCCATGAGTCCCCCGGTGCCGAACGCGCCCACGAGTCCCTCGGTGCCGAATGCGCCAGCGAACCCTCCGGCACCGGGCTCCGGTGTACCTGCTCCCGCACCGAATGTTCCGCCGTCTCCGCAGCCAGGTGCTCCGGGTTCGCCGCCGGGCGCACCGTTGGGCAAGCCGGTACCGCCGCCCGCTCCGATGCCCAATCCACCTGCCCCGCCCCCGCTTCCGCCCGCGCCGACACCGAAAATTCCGGGCTTCGCGGGCCCGGCCGTCCCGAATGCGACCCCGGACCTCACGCCGTACACCGCGGCGGGCGCGACCGCGATCAGCGGCACGGCTGCCGCGGAACTCGCGCAGACCGCCGACGATCCGGTGCACCGGATGCCCCGCGTGCGCCGCTACGCGGGTGACCGAGAACGCTACGGCCTCCGATTCGACAAACACCACGAAACCGACACCGACGAAGCCGATCCCGCCGCCATCGACGCGGAGGCCCCTTCCACTGATGCCGAGTCGGCCGATGCGGGTAACGACCCGCGCGCGTCCGCAACAGGCACGGGAGAACACCATCCCACCGCGGGCGCAAGCGACCTCGCCAAGGACTCGAGCACACAGTCGAGCGGCGAAGACGATTCGGTCATTACCAGTGCGCCACAACCCGGCACGTCGCCCTCCCACAACAACGCGTCCGGCACTCCCGAGGGCCTCATCACGGCACCCCCAGCACCGCCCGACGACAACGGCGTCCCCGAAACCCGTTCGGGCACAGCCGAAACACCGCCCAGCTCGCAGCCGACATCCGCCACCGACCTGCCCGCCCCGGCCGCGGGCGAGGCGGATTCCGGTACCGCCGAATCACGGCCCGCCGGGGATACGGCGGTCGCCGAGGGCGAGGAATCTCACACGCACGACCGCGCGCCGGACTCTGGCGGTGACCAAACCCGTTCCGGCACTATCGGATCCGTACCGGTGGAGACCGTTCATCCCCGCAGCACCGCAACCGCCCCGGACAACTACCGCAATGTTCCACCCGTGATAGGTGAGTAATGGCGTCCTGGTCGTTCGATGAAGAGGAGTTCGCGGCCCTGTGGTTCGGGCCGGCCAACGACCGCATGCTGTACCCGCTCGACTACCTGTCCCGGTTCGGGCACGTCAACGAGCGCGACCGATTCTGGGCCCGAGTGCGGCAGGAGTACTCCGAACGCGGCCGGTTGAACTGGAACGAGGCCGACCTGCTGCGCCGCGCCTTCACAGTGCTCACCGAGCCGGAGGTGTGGGCGGAGATCCACGGAGTGTCCGACCAAGCGGGCCCGATCCGCGTCGCCGCCGCCCGGCACGACCGCCACGCCGCACTGGCCATGCAGTTCACCCGCCGCGGCCGCATCGAACTCTCCATCACCGCCGCCGACCGACTACCCGACCGTCTGACCATGCTCCTCCCGGAACAGCCGCCCGGCACCCGCCCCGCCCAGGCCTTCGTCGCCGCCGACCTCTACCCCGAACGCCAGCCGATCCTCCGCTACACCGGCGAATCCACCCCGCTCCAGCGCTACCGCGAACTCATCCGCCGCCCCGCCACCGGCGCCGGAGTGGTCACCATCTTCCGCGGCCCCCGCCGCCAGGGCCTCCGCCCACCCCGCAAGGTCGGCACCGTGCGCTGGTACGACATCGAAGACGACGGCCGCTACATGGAGACGGGTAGCCGCACCATCACCGTCCGCCCCGCCGACACCTCCACCCTCCGCGGCGCGGTCACCCGCCTACTCGACCACGCCCTACTCGAATTCCGCGACTACGTAGAGGACTCCGCCGAACTGGCCCCCCAACGAGTCATCGACGCCCCACCCGCCACCCCACACCTCCGTCCCTGAGCTTCCTGCCCGACCACCTACTCCACCGACCGAACAAGTGCCTCGCGTCAGGGAGTGGGCAGCGTCCGGGCAACTGAACGGGTTGAATCGCCATGGCGGTGAAGCGCATACGGTCTCCAGAGCCGCCGGGGCGTGCCGCTCCGTATGGACGAACCCTCTCGAGGTCAGGCACTGGTCGCTTCGCCGAGCGCGGGTGATTTCGGATTGCGCGAGCACTGTCAACGTCTCGTGTTCGGCAGGCAGATTGCGCCTGGGGCGAACAGCTGGGCGGGGACCTGGATTCGGCGGATGCTGGAGGGATAGCGGTGTAATCATGTGAGCGGGATGGTGATCGTCGTGGACGAGGATGCGATCGCGGGGATGCTCGGCGGCGGCGCCGACTCGGACGGGCAGGCCGGTCCGGAGAGCGATCCGGTTGTGCACCGGGGCACCGATGAGGCGGAAGCGGTGGCCCTCGACGCGTATTCACGCACGGTGGTTGCGGTCGCCCGGCAGGTCACTCCGCACGTCGCGAGCGTGCAGACCCGTCGCGGTGGTGGTTCCGCGGTGGTGGTCAGCGGGGACGGATACCTGCTCACCAACGCTCACGTGGTGGGGTCGGCGCGGGCGGGAACCGTCGAGTTCGCCGACGGTAGCGCCGCGCCGTTCGACGTGACCGGGGTGGACCCGTTGTCGGACCTGGCCGTGCTGTACGCCCGGGGCGACGCACCCGACGCGGCCACGCTCGGCGATGCCGACCGGCTGGTTGTCGGTCAACTCGTGGTGGCGGTGGGTAGCCCGCTCGGACTGGCGGGGTCGGTGACCGCGGGTGTGGTGAGCGCGCTCGGCCGGGCCGTCCCGGTCGGCGCCGGGCGCAGCACCAGGGTGATCGAGGATGTCGTTCAGACCGACGCCGCGCTGAATCCCGGCAATTCCGGTGGCGCGCTGGCGGATTCGTCCGGGCACGTGGTCGGGGTGAACACCGCCGTCGCCGGCATCGGACTGGGCTTGGCGATCCCGATCAATTCCACCACCCGACGGATCGTCGACGCCCTGCGCACCGACGGCCGGGTGCGGCGCGCCTACCTCGGCGTGGTGGGCGCTCCCGCCCCACTGCCCGCCGCGCTCGCCGCCCGCGTCGGACGCCGCGCCGCGCTGCGCGTGGTGGAAGTGGTGCGCGACGGCCCCGCCGATCGCGCCGGTCTACGCCGCGGCGATCTGGTCCTCACCGTGGACCGCGCGGAAATCCGTGACGCCCAAGGCATTCAACGCCACCTGTTCGCCGACGCCATCGGCCGCGCCCTCCCCGTCACGGTGCTGCGCAACGGCGCGATGGTGGACGTGATCGCCATACCGACCGAACTCACCGCCGAATGAGTGGCACGCCTGCCGAAAACCGCCGGCGCTAGGCCGATTCGGCCAAGGCCGCCGACTGCCAGACCTCCGCCAGCTCCTGTAGCGGAATGTCCAGGGCGCGGCTCAAACCGACCACCGTGCCGAAGGCCGGGCTGGGCAAGCGGCCCGACTCGATCTTGCGGAGCGTCTCCGGGGAGATGCCCGCCTCGCGTGCCACGACGGCCGGGTCTCGCTGCGCCCGCGCCGCGCGCAGGTAGGCGCCGAGCCGTCGACCGGCCTCGACCTGAGCGGGGGTAAGGGGTAGGCGAACCATGCGGCTACCCTACGGGTTGGTATTCAAATACCGCAAACGCTACGGTGGTATTTAAATACCGAACTGGAGGATGCTCGTGGTCGAACTGAAAACACCCGCCGAGATCGAACGGATGCGGGTGACCGGCCGATTCGTTGCCGAAGTCCTGGCCGAACTCCGCGAACGCGCACAGGTGGGAGTCAATCTGCTGGACCTGGAGCGGCACGTGCGCGACCGCATCCGCGAACGCGGCGCCACCTCCTGCTATTGGGACTACGCACCCTCCTTCGGACGCGGACCGTTCCGCAACACCGTCTGCCTGTCGGTCAATGACGCTGTGCTGCACGGGCTTCCGTTCGACTACACACTGCGCGACGGCGACGTCCTGAGCATCGACCTCGCGGTGAGCATCGACGGCTGGGTGGCCGACTCGGCGATCACGGTCATCGTGGGCACCGCCGCCGAACCGGATCGTCGCCTGGTCCGCGCGACCGAGGAGGCGCTGGCCGCCGCGATCGAGGTGGCCCTGCCGGGCAATCGGATCGGCGACATCTCCGCCACCATCGCCGAGGTCGCCCACGGTTACGGCTACCGGGTCAACACCGAATTCGGCGGTCACGGCCTGGGTCGCACCATGCACGAGGACCCGCACGTGTCCAACGCCGGGCGCCCCGGTCGCGGCATGCTCCTGCGCCCGGGCCTGACCCTCGCCCTGGAACCGTGGCTCGCCGCGGGCACCGACCGCATCGTGACCGACCCGGACGGATGGACGCTCCGTTCGGCCGACGGTTCCCGCACCGCCCACTCCGAGCACACCATCGCCGTCACCGACGACGGCCCGCGCGTGCTGACCCTCGCCGCCTGAACCACGGGATCTCAGCCCGGTTCGCGAACGCCGGGATACTCGGCGCGCAGCGCGTCGAGATCGTCGGCGGCCAACCGCAGGGCCGCGAGTTCCCGCCGCCGCTCGGCCGCCCGCTCCACATCGCCTGCGGCCGAGTGCATATCGGCCAGCATCGCGAGGGCGCGGCCGCGCTCGAGCGGCGTGGCGGATCGGTCGAACCGCCGCAGTCCCACCTCCAGCACCCGGATCGCCTCGGCCTCGTTGGTCTTGAAGTCCCGCAGGATCCGAGCGTTGTCGAGCACCCGGGCGAGCTCCGTGAGTTCGCGCGAGCCGCCGTACTCGATATCGGGTTCGTCGTGCTCGATGTAGATGATCGAATTGCCGGCGGGGTCCACGACGGTGAACCGCGTCTGCCCCGGCCGGAACCGGGTGATCCGCGGCGCGCCGCGCGCCGGGACCCGGCCGTAATGCTCGCGCAGGGCCGCGCTGAATTCCGCATGCCGGTGCGCGGCGTCATCGATCAGCACGAGGCAGCCCACGTGCGCTTCCTCGGCGCTCCCGGCCTGCGGCGGCGTCGGTCCCAGATGGATCTGATATCCGTCACGATGCAGCACGGCGTAGGCATAGGGCCTGGACTGCTCGTCGGTCACCTTGTACCCGAGCGCGCGATAGAACTCGAGCGTGACCGGTAGATCGCCGCTCCAGAGCACCGGAATCGAGATGGCCACCCATCCCCTCCCTTCCTCCTGTATTCAAATTTGACTAGCTCACGGTAGGCCGGTTGGCGGAGGGAAGTCAAATTTGACTAGCATGGTGGTCGACCGAAAGGAGCCTCGTGTCCGCCGTGCGCCTGCTCGTATTGGGAATCATCCGGCTGCATCAGCCCACCTACGGGTACGCGGTGCGCCGGGAACTGCTGTCGTGGCGAGCCGAGACCTGGACCAATGTGCGGCCCGGGTCGATCTACCATGCCCTCAAACAGCTCACCGCGGAGGACAAGCTGCGCGCGGTGCGGACCGAGGACAGCGACCAGGGCCCCGGCCGCACCTTGTTCGAGCTGACCGCGGCCGGCGACGACGAGTTCTTCGCGAGCCTGCGGGCCGCGCTGGTCAGCGTCGACATGGAGGAACTCGGCGCGGGCATCGCGTTCATGGACGCGCTGCCGCGGCAGCAGGTTGTCGACCTGCTCACCACGCAGCAGCGGGCCACCGCCGAGATCCGCGACGGCCTGCTGACGATGCGGTCCGAGTTTCCCAGCCGCTACGACGCGCCCTACTCGCCCGACCTGCTCGAACTCTGGAGCGGCGTCTTCGACAACTTCACCGGATGGACCGACCGGCTGCTGCGACGCCTGGCGGCGGGCGAGTACCGCATGGCCGACGATCCCCCGCGGCCGGCGGGCGACGACCCGGACACGGCCGGTTAGGCTCTCCCGGTGGACAATCCCTTCGGCCCCGTCGGTACCGCCAATTACGTTCTGCTGACGACCTACAAGAAGGACGGCACCCCCGTCGGGACACCGCTGTGGGCGGCGCTCGACGACGGCAAGCTGTACGTCTGGACGGTCGCCGACAGCTGGAAGGTGAAGCGCATCCGCCGCAATCCCGCGGTGACGCTGCAACCGTGCAGCGCCACCGGTACGCCGCGCGGCGACGTAATCGAAGGCACCGCAAGCATTCTCGACGACGAAGGCAGCGAGCGGGTGCGCAAGCTGATCAAGCGCAAGTACTCCGTGCAGGGCTGGCTGGTCGTCACCGGCAGTGTGCTGCGACGGGGGCGGCGCGGCACCGTCGGTATCGAGATCGCCACCGGTAGTTGAGCGGAGCGGGGCAGGCTACTCGGGCGGAACCTCCCGGCTGATCGACAGCCCGACCGAGCGGTCCTTGCCCAGAATCAGCTTGTGCCCCTGCACGGCCAGGGTGCCGAGCACGCCGTACTTGCGCCCGATCACCCCCCGTATCCGGTCGGTGCCCGCCGCGTCGAGTACCTCCGCGGTGCCCGCCACGACCTCCCCGTCTTGGACCCGGCCGCGGTTGTCGCACGCCTGCAGCGTGACCGACGGATTGCGGCGAATCCGCTTCACCTTCCAGGTCTTGGGGTTGGTCCACACCACGATGCGGTCACCGTCGGGCGCCACCCAGACCGGGGTGCCGACCGCGGTGCCGTCCTTCTTGTAGGTCGTCAGCAGCGCGTACTTGGATTGCGCGAGATCGTTCCAGGTCATGGACAAGACACTACGGCGGTGCGGCCCCGGCCACATCCGTCCCCGGACGCACGGACCCCTACGCCTGCGCGCGTAGGCGGACGCCCGGCAAAGGCCGACCGCCGACGGTCGACATGAGCGCGAATTACTCGAGTTCGCCCTCGGTTTCCAGGTAGACCTGCCGCAGCCGCTCCAGCGTCTCCGGTTCGGGATGCTCCCACAGCTTGCGCTCGGCGGCCTCGAGCAGGCGTTCGGCGATGCCGTGCAGCGCCCAGGGATTCGACTGCTCCATGAACTTGCGGTTCACGTCGTCGAAAAGGTAACTCTCCGAGAGCTTCTCGTACATCCAGTCGGCGACGACATTGGTGGTGGCGTCGTAGCCGAACAGGTAGTCGACGGTCGCCGCCATCTCGAAGGCGCCCTTGTACCCGTGCCGGCGCATCGCCTCGAGCCATCGCGGGTTGACCACGCGGGCGCGGAATACGCGGGTGGTCTCCTCCGAGAGTGTGCGGGTGCGCACCGAATCGGGGCGGGTGCTGTCGCCGATGTAGGCCTCGGGGTTGCTGCCGGTGAGCGCCCGCACCGCCGCCACCATGCCGCCGTGGTACTGGAAGTAGTCGTCGGAGTCGGCGATGTCGTGCTCGCGGGTGTCGGTGTTCTTGGCCGCCACCGTGATTCGCCGGTACGCCGTGCGCATGTCGTCGGCCGCCGGGATGCCGTCCAGACCCCGGCCGTAGGCGAAACCGCCCCAGGCCGTGTACACCTCGGCCAGATCGTCGTCGGTGCGCCAGCTCTTGGAGTCGATCAGCTGTAGCAGTCCCGCCCCGTAGGTGCCGGGCTTGGAGCCGAAGATGCGGGTGGTGGCGCGCCGTTCGTCGCCGTGCCCCGCCAGATCCGACTGGGCGTGCGCGCGAACGTAATTCGAGTCGGCGGGTTCGTCCAGTCCGGCGACCAGGCGCACGGCGTCGTCGAGCAGCGCCAGCACGTGCGGGAACGCGTCGCGGAAGAATCCGGAGATGCGCACGGTCACGTCGATGCGCGGGCGGCCCAGCTCCGCGAGTGCGATCGGCTCGAGGCCGGTGACGCGGCGGCTCGCCTCGTCCCAGACCGGCCGCACGCCCAGCAGCGCGAAGACTTCCGCGATGTCGTCGCCGGAGGTCCGCATCGCCGAGGTGCCCCACACCGACAGTCCGACCGACCGCGGATACTCGCCGTGGTCGGACAGATAGCGCTGCAGCAGCGAATCCGCCATGGCCTGGCCGGTTTCCCACGCCAGCCGCGACGGCACCGCCTTCGGGTCGACCGAATAGAAGTTGCGCCCCGTCGGCAGCACATTGATCAGCCCGCGCAGCGGAGAGCCACTCGGCCCCGCGGGAATGAAGCCGCCGTCCAGAGCGTGCAGGATGCGGTCGATCTCGACGCCGGTCTCCCGCAGGCGCGGCACCACTTCCGTTGCGGCGAAACGCAATACGGCCCGCAGAGTGTCGACCCGATCAGCCGGGACCACGATCCGCGCACTCCCGGGGCCATCCTCCACCAGCGCCGAACCAGCCACGGGCGCAACGCCTCCGGAAACCACGACTTCGTCGGCACTGCGCCCGGCAGACGCAACGTCACTCGACATCACGGCCTCCCCCACAGCACGCCCAGCCACCGATGCAACATCCCCCGACACCACGGCTTCGTCCGCAGCACGCCCAGCCACGGGCGCAACGTCTCCCGGCACCACGGCCTTGTCGGCGCCACGCCCGACAACATCTCCCGGCGCACCGGCATTGTCCGCCGCGGAGGCGATGTCCGCCGCGACGCCGTGGGCGGAGTGCGTGAACTCCTCGACCGTGACGAGTTCCGCCAGCACCTCGTCGACCGCCCCGGGCGCCCAGTCCGCCGCTTGCAGCGCGGCGAGCAGGGCGCGAGCGCGGGACTCCACGGCGTCCACCCGTTCCCGCGATTCGTCCCCGGATTCGCTGAGCCCCAACGCTTCCCGCAGGCCGGGGACCGCGATCTCGCCGCCCCACAGCTGCCGGGCCCGCAACATCGCGAGCACCAGATCCAGCTCGCCCGCACCGGCGGGCGCCTGGCCCAGCACGTGCAGGCCGTCGCGGATCTGCACGTCCTTGATCTCGCACAGCCAGCCGTCGACGTGCAGCAGCATGTCGTCGAAGGAGTCCTCGTCCGGCCGCTCGGTCAGGCCCAGGTCGTGGTCCATCTTCGCGGCCCGCATCAGCGTCCAGATCTGCTGGCGGACCGCGGGCAGCTTCGCCGGATCCAGCGCGGAGATATTGGCGTGCTCGTCGAGCAACTGCTCGAGCCGGGAGATGTCGCCGTAGGTCTCCGCGCGGGCCATCGGCGGAATCAGGTGGTCGACCAGGGTGGCATGCGCGCGCCGCTTGGCCTGCGTGCCCTCGCCGGGGTCGTTGACCAGGAACGGGTAGATCAGCGGCAGGTCGCCGAGCGCGGCGTCGGTGGCGCACGCCGCGGACATGCCGAGCGTCTTGCCCGGCAGCCACTCCAGGTTGCCGTGCTTGCCCAGATGCACCATGGCGTCCGCGCCGAAGCCTCCGGCGGTCTCGTCCGCCGAGAGCCAGCGGTACGCGGCCAGATAATGGTGACTCGGCGGCAGATCGGGGTCGTGGTAGATCGCGACAGGATTCTCGCCGAACCCGCGCGGCGGCTGCACCATCAGCACCACGTTGCCGAAACGCAGTGCGGCGATGACGATCTCACCGGCCGGATCCGCCGACCGGTCGACGTACAGTTCGCCCGGCGGCGGTCCCCAGGCCTCGATCACGGCGTCGCGCAGTGCGGCCGGGAGCGTCTCGAACCACGCGGCGTACTGTTGCGCGCCGATGCGAATCGGGTTGCCCTCCAACTGTTCCGCGGTGAGCCAGTCGGGGTCTTGGCCGCCCGCGGCGATGAGCGCGTGGATGAGTGCGTCGCCGTCGCGTTCCGCCAGCCCCGGGATTTCACCAGGAGCGCCGAGATCGTAACCGGCCGCACGCATCTCGGTCAGCAAGCGGATGGCGCTGGCGGGCGTGTCCAGCCCGACGGCGTTGCCGATGCGCGCGTGCTTGGTGGGATACGCCGACAGCATGAGCGCGATGCGGCGCTGCCCGGCCGGGATGTGCCGCAGCCGGGCGTGGCGCACCGCAATGCCCGCCACCCGCGCGGCGCGTTCGGGATCCGGCACGTAGGCGGCCAGGCCGTCGGCGTCGAACTCCTTGAACGAGAACGGCACCGTGATGATGCGGCCGTCGAATTCCGGCACCGCGACCTGGGTGGCGACGTCCAGCGGGGACAGGCCGTCGTCGTTGTCCGACCATTGCGCGCGGCCGCTGGTCAGGCACAGCCCTTGCAGGATGGGCACGTCCAGGTCGGCGAGTGCGCCGATGTCCCAGGCCTCGTCGTCACCCCCGGCCGACGCCGCGGCGGGCTTGCTGCCGCCCGCGGCGAGAACGGTCACCACCAGGGCGTCGGCGGCCCGCAAAGTCTCGATCAGCTCCGGTTCGGCCGTGCGCAGCGACGCGCAGTACAGCGGCAGCGGGCGCGCGCCCGCGTCCTCGATCGCGGTGCACAGCGCGTCGACGTAGGCGGTGTTGCCCGCCAGCTGCTGAGCGCGGTAGTAGAGCACGGCGACCGTCGGGCCGTCCACCTCGCGAGCCGATCGCCGCAGTTCACCCCAGTTGGGCAGGTGCACCGGCGGCTCGAAGCCGTGCCCGGTGAGCAGCACGGTGTCGGACAGGAAGTGGTGCAGTTGCCGCAGGTTGTCGGCCCCGCCCGCGGCCAGATAGTTGTGCGCGTCGGCCGCCACGCCGCCGGGTACCGTCGAGCACTCCATCAGCTCGGCGTCCGGGGCCATCTCGCCGCCCAGCGCCACCATCGGAATTCCGCTCGCGCGCAACGTGTCCAGGCCCTCCTCCCAGGCCCGGCGGCCGCCGAGAATGCGCACGACCACGAGGTCCGCGCCGTCGAGCAGCGCCGGGAGATCGTCGGCCAGCAACCGCGCCGGGTTGGCCAGCCGGTAGTCGGCGCCGCTGGCACGCGCGGACAGTAGATCGGTATCGGAGGTGGACAGCAGCAGAATCACGGTTCGGCCTTCCTCGGGTGACGCGCCCATGCGGCAGTTGGCGCCCGGCAGGAGGGTCTGACTGTCACAGTGGCGCGACCGCACCGGAATTGCACCGGTTTCCTCATGCTGAGCGAGCCCCCGGATGCTACCGCGTGGGTGTCGCGCGGCCTGCACGCCGGGGCATGCGAACGGATGCGCGGACGCGCTTCGGCGCGTTGGCAATCCACCGCGGCGGCGAACTCTGCATCGAACCGGCAACGACCTGGGGTTCATCTGTGTCACACGCAGGTGCGGCGGCGTACGCTCGATATATGCCGAACTCACCAGGATGGGTCAGGCGGAATCGCTTCGCCGCCTGGTCAGGAATTGTTTGCATGATGGTTGCCGTGGCATTGCTGGCAATGGCATTGGCGGCCGCGGCCGGGAATCGAGGCGATCTGCTGCTGATCGCCGCGGGAATGTGTGCGGCGGTGGCGATCTTCGGTCTGCTGTCCTTCCAGTCCACCTCTCGCCGAGACCGTCTCGACCACCACGAACGGCCACATCTACTCGACGACTGCTTCGCTCCGCAGCCGCCCTGGAAGATTCCTGCCCGGGAAGAGGACGACGAGAGTCCACGCTGACCGTCGGCCGGATACTTCGGCCGGGCCGCCCGCCCGGCCGCGGCACCTATTTGCCCGAACGCGCGAGTGCCCCGGACCCGCCACCCGATTCCGTCCAGCGGCGCGGATCGTAGGCTGGGTGGATCATGACTCGCTCCGCGCCTGATTCCTGCCCCGGTGTGTTGCGGCTGCATCAGGCCGCCGACGGGCCACTGGCCCGCATCCGGCTGCCCGGCGGCGCGGTGCGGCCCGATCAGTTGCGGACGCTCGCCGCGGCGGCGCGGGAACTCGGCGACGATCATCTGGAGCTCACCTCGCGCGGCAATGTGCAGTTGCGGCGGGTGCGCGATGCCGCCGCACTCGCCGATCGCCTCGACGCCGCCGGGCTGCTGCCCGCTCCCACCCATGAGCGGGTGCGCAATATCGTCGCGTCGCCGCTGTCGGGACGGGTGGGCGGCCGGACCGATGTGCGTGCGCTGGTTCCGGCGCTCGACGAGGGGCTGCGGTCGAGTCCCGCGCTGGCCGAGTTGCCGGGGCGGGTGCTGTTCACGCTGGACGACGGGCGCGGCGATGTCAGCGGTCTCGGTGGCGACCTCGGCGTCCACGCGGTCTCCGACCAGCACTACGCGCTGGTCCTGGGCGGCCGTGACTCCGGCATCCGGCTCCCCGTCACCGACGCGGTCGAGGTGCTGCTGGCGGCAGCACACGGTTTTCAGGAGCTGCGCGGGGAACGCTGGCGATTGCACGAGATCGAGGACGGCCCCGCCCGGGTCGCGGGGCGTCTCGGTCTCGAGGCCACCGCCGAACCTCTGGAACTCGGTGCGCGCCACGAGGTTCCGATCGGCTGGTTCGTCCAGTCCGACGACCGGGTGGCGCTCGGCGCGGGCGTGCCGCTCGGCAGCCTGCCCGCGCGGACCGCGGAATTCCTCGCCGCGGTGGAGCGGCCGATCCACGTGACGCCGTGGCGCAGCCTGATACTCGCCGACCTCGACGAGTGGGCCGCCGATCAGGTGCTGCGGGTCCTCGCGCCGATGGGGCTGATCTTCGACGCGAACTCCCCCTGGCTGCTGGTGACCGCCTGCGCCGGGCAGCCCGGTTGCGCCAAGTCACGCACCGACATCCGCGCCGACGCCGCGGCCGCGATCGCCGAGAATCGGGTCCGGCCCGGTGCGCCCGCCGCCCCGGCCGCCGGACTCGCCGCCCGCGACCTCCTGGTCTCGGGCCGCCAGCACTGGTCGGGTTGCGACCGCCGCTGCGGCCGCCCCCGCGGTCCCGTCACCGATATCGTCGCCGAACCCGGCGGCTACCGCCGCACCCCACCCGGCACAGCGCGCTGAACTCGACCGGGCTCAGGGCGGCGCGTCGGTGCCGGTGGGCCGCCGCTTAGGCTGGTCGCCATGTCCGATGTACGCACCAGCTACCTCACCGACGGGGCCGAGATCTACCGGCGCTCGTTCGCGACGATCCGGGCCGAGGCCGATCTGGCCCGGTTCCCGGCCGATGTCGCCCAGGTCGTGGTGCGGATGATTCACGCGTGCGGGCAGGTCGATCTCGCCGCCGATGTGGCGCACAGCCCGGACGTGGTGGCGAAGGCGCGCGCGGCGCTGCGGGTCGGGGCGCCGATCCTGTGCGACGCGACCATGGTCGCGTCGGGCGTCACCCGCAAGCGCCTGCCCGCCGACAACGAGGTGCTCTGCCTGCTCGCCGATCCCCGGGTGCCCGACCTGGCGCGATCGCTGCACACCACGAGATCGGCCGCGGCGCTGGAACTCTGGCGCGACCGCCTCGACGGCGCGGTGGTCGCGATCGGCAATGCCCCGACCGCCCTGTTCCACCTGCTCGACCTGCTCGACGCGGGTGCGCCACGGCCGGCCGCGGTGCTCGGTATTCCGGTCGGCTTCATCGGCGCGGCGGAATCCAAGCAGGCCCTCGCCGAGTACGGCGGCCCGGACTTCCTGACCGTGCACGGCCGCCGCGGCGGCAGCGCCATCACCGCGGCGGCGCTCAATGCGATTGCGAGCGAACAGGAATGAGCGACACGGCCAAGGGCAAACTGTGGGGTATCGGCCTGGGCCCCGGCGATCCGGAACTGGTGACGGTGAAGGCGGCGCGGCTCATCGGCGCGGCCGACGTGGTCGCGTTCCACAGCGCCCGGCACGGCCGCAGCATCTCCCGCGGGATCGCCGCGCCCTATCTGCGCCCCGGGCAGCTCGAGGAGCACCTGATCTACCCGGTCACCACGGAGACCACCGACCATCCCGGCGGCTATCAGGGCGCCATCGACGAGTTCTACGAACGCTCGGCCGCGCTGCTCGCCGCCCATCTCGACGCGGGGCGCACGGTCGCGCTGCTGGCGGCCGGTGATCCGCTGTTCTACAGCTCCTACATGCATATGCACCGACGGCTGGCGGACCGTTTCGAGGCCGAGATCGTGCCCGGCATCACCTCGGTCAGCGCCGCGTCCGCCGCGCTGGGCACGCCGCTGGTCGAGGGCGAACAGGTACTGACCGTGCTGCCCGGCACGCTCCCCGCCGACGAACTCACCCGCCGCCTCGCCGGCACCGACGCCGCCGCCATCATGAAGCTCGGCCGTACGTATCCCGGTGTGCGCCAAGCTCTTTCCGACTCCGGCCGGCTGGCCGACGCCTACTACGTGGAACGTGCCAGCAGCGGACGCCAGCGGGTGCTGCGCGCCGCCGAGGTCGACGACGCCGAGGTGCCCTACTTCGCCATCGCCGTCGTGCCCGGCCCCGCGCCGACCACCGAGATCCCCCTGTCCCCCGCGCCCGCCGCCACCCTCGCGGCGAGCCGCACACCGCACAAGACGGCGCAGGTCCCCGCGGCGAGCAGTCCGGCAGCCGAGTCCCACCCGCGTTCCCCGCGAGCCGTAACCGCTGAACATGCCACGCCGCCAGGCACCGACGCCACAACGGCTGCCGGACATATCGCGCTACCCCGTACCGACAACGCCATAGCTTCCGATGTCGCGACCGCGCAGGACAATTCGGGCTCCGGCACGCAGCGCCTTGGCACGCTTCCGGATTCGCCGGACGCGGCCGAGGCACCGTTCGGAGCCTCGGGCGAGGTCGTTGTCGTGGGTTTGGGGCCGGGCGCGGCGGAGTGGACCACGCCCGAGGTGACCGAGGCGCTGGCACAGGCGACCGACCTCGTCGGCTACACGACCTACATCGACCGGGTACCCGTGCGCCCCGGGCAGCGGCGGCACGCCAGCGACAACCGGGTGGAGTCCGAACGCGCCGCCATGGCACTGGATCTGGCCGCGCGCGGCGGCCGGGTGGCGGTGGTGTCCTCCGGTGATCCGGGTGTGTTCGCCATGGCCGCGGCGGTCGTGGAGGAGTCCGCGGACCCGCGGTGGCGCGGCGTCCGGGTGCGCGTGCTGCCGGGCATGACGGCGGCCGGCGCGGTCGCCGCCCGGGTCGGCGCACCGCTCGGCCACGACTTCGCGATGATCTCGCTGTCGGACCGGCTCAAGCCGTGGGAGGTGGTGGCACAACGCATTTCGGCCGTCGCCGCCGCCGATATGGCCCTGGCCGTCTACAACCCGGCCTCCACCCAGCGCACCTGGCAGGTGGCGGCCATGCGTGACCTGCTGCTCGAACACCGCAAGCCGGACACCCCCGTGATCGTCGGCCGGGATGTCGGCGGGCCCGCCGAATCGGTCCGTGTGGTGCCACTCGCCGACCTCGATCCGGCCCAGGTCGACATGCGCACGCTGCTCATCGTCGGCGCCTCCACCACCACCGCGTTCGACACCCCGACCGGCACCCGCGTCTACACCTCACGCCGCTACGGCACACACTGAGCACCGCCCAGTACCCGCGCCGGACACGTCCGGTACCGTGGCCCGCGCCGGGAGCAAACCCGCCGCCGCGCCGCCACCACCGGCCGAGCCCGGGCGCGCCGACCGCACCGACCCGCGCGCACGGGCTATCCCCGGGCACGCAGACTGCACCCGCGCGCACGGGCTACCCCCAGGCACGCCGACTGCACCCGCGCGCACGGGCTACCCCCAGGCACGCCGACCACACCCGCGCGCACGGGCTACCCCCAGGCACGCCGACCACACCCACCCGCGCCAACGGCCGGGCCGGAGCCGCGCGGGTTCCGGCACCGCTCGTAACGGGTACACCGTCACGCAGTGCACCGGGTACGCTGCAGCCCGGCTTACGCACGGCTAATATTCCAATGTAGAAGGTTGTCGTGGGAAGGGGCTGGTGTGGCCGAGAGTTCGTCGAAGCGGGGGCTGAACTCGACCGCGGCATCGCTGCTGGGGTTTCTGCACGAGGGGCCGATGTCGGGATGGGATCTGGTGAACCTCGCCCAGGAGCGGATCGGGGATTTCTGGACGATCACGCAGAGCCAGGTGTACCGGGAGCTGGGCTCGATGGACAAGGCGGGCTTGGTCGAGAAGGGTGAGCCGGGCGCGCGCGACCGCACTCCCTACCATCTCACCGACGCGGGCCGGGAGGCGTTCGCGGAGTGGATCGCTCGCGATCCGGGCGCCGAAACCATCCGGGTGCCACTGTTGCTGACGCTGTCGTTCGGGGAGTTCGTGGAGCCCGAGCGCCTGGACCGGATCATCGCCGCCAATCGCCGCATCCACGAGCAGCGCCTGGCCGGATACCTCGAGAGCACCGACGAGGAGATGTCGCGGTGCGAGCGGGCGACGCTGGATTTCGGCATCGGCTACGAACGAGCCGTTCTGGAATGGTTCGACCGGCTGCCCGCGCTGCTGGACCGGCCGGTCCGTCAGGCCTGAGCGCGCAGCCAATCCCTGACCGCGGCAATGGTTTCCACCGTCGCCGCGCCGGGCGGCAGTGGTGGGCGGTCGATCATCACGACCGGGATCTCGCGGGCGCGGGCGGCGGTGAGTTTGGCGGCCGTGAGGTCTCCCCCGCTGTCCTTGGTGACCAGTACGTCGATGCGCCGGTCGGTCAGCAGCCGCAGTTCGTCGTCGGCGGTGAACGGGCCGCGGGCGAGCAGGATCTCGTGATCGGGCGGCAGCGGGCCGTCGGGCGGGTCGATGGCGCGAATCAGGAACCACGAGCCGGTGACCTGCGCGAAGGCGCCCGCGCCTTGGCGGCCGATGGTGAGGAATACTCGCCGGCCCGGTGCCGCAACGGTTTTCGCGGCGGCGTCCAGGTCCGGCACGCGCGTCCACCGGTCGCCGGGCGATTCCCGCCAGCCGGGGCGGCGCAGGTGCACGATCGGGACGCCCGCGGCCGCGGCGGCAGCGGCCGCGTGGCCGGACATCGTGCCCGCGAACGGATGCGTCGCGTCCACGACCGCGTGAATGTCGTTGTCCGCCAGCCAGGCTCGCAGGCCCTCGGCGCCCCCGAAACCCCCTATCCGCACCGCACCGGCGGGCAGCACCGGTGCGCGAACGCGACCAGCGAGCGAGGAGACGATCTCGAATCCTCGCTCGCCGGTGGTGATCTCGGCCAGCTCCCGCGCCTCGCGGGTGCCGCCGAGAATCAGGACCTTCAGAACTACTGCCCCGCGAAGTAGGCCTGGCCCGCGTCGATGAGCGACGGGCCGCCCGCCACGAGCAGGCCGATGACGGCGCCGATCAGCGCGCCGGGGATGAGGCCGAACCCGAGGAAGAAGAAGCCGATGAGGGCGCCGATCACGGCGCCGACGGCCGCGCCCAGCGACGCGTGCTGCAGCTCCGCGAAGAACCAGTCCTGCGCGGAGATGTCCTTGACCTGGGCCACCGAGCCCGCGGTGGGGGTCAGGGTGAGGCGGCGGCCGTCCTCGTCGATCGCCGCGGCGACCTCGGTCTTCTGGTCGCCGGACTGCACCGCCAGCGGGTACTCCATGATCTTCTCGCCCGCACCGTTGGTCAGGCTGACCACCTTGGCGTCGTGGTCGACGGTGAAGGCGCCACCGGTCACCGTGGTCACCACGGACTTGGCGGCGGCATCGAGCTGGGTGGTGTAGCCGACGCCACGGTCCTCGCCCCGCACCGCCGGTGCGGACTGCTCGACCTGGCCCGGAGCCGGAGCGGCGGGCTGCGCGTAGCTGGTGCCGGCCGCGATACCCGTGGACGCGATGGCGATCAGCGCGGTGGCGGCGAACTTCTTGTACTTCATCTATCTCCCCATCAGGAAAACAACTTCCGATAAAGAATCGGAATCCGGAGACCGACAATACCTGTTGGACAGTTGACCGTTCACCCCCAGGTTTGGGGGCGGGTGCCGGTTCATCGGTTCTTTGTCACCGACCACTGGGTGACCGGCAGCTGCGGGCGCCACGCTGTGAAGCCGCCCAAGGGTTCGGCGCGTTGGATCTGGATCTTGCGCAGCGCGCCGCCGTGGCGGGCCGACCAACGCACCAACAGGGCTTCCGATTCCACCGTGACGGCGTCGGCCACCAGCCGACCACCGGACGGCAAACGGTCCCAACAGCTTTCGAACAACTCCGGCTGCGTCAGGCCGCCGCCGAGGAAGATCGCGTCGGGGGCCGGGAGGTCGGCGGCGCGTAGTGCGCCGAGCACCTCGCCGCGGACGTCGATTCCCGGAACGCCCAGGGCGGCGGCGTTTTCGGCGATCTGGCGGCGGCGCTGCTCGGACCGTTCGAAACTCACCGCGCGGCAGGCCGGATGCGTGCGGCACCACTCGATGGCGATGGTGCCCGAGCCGCCGCCGACATCCCACAGCAGTTCGCCGGGCGCGGGGGCCAACGCGGACAAGGCCAGAGCCCGCACCTCCGCCTTGGTGAGCTGGCCGTCGCCGCCGTAGACCGCGTCCGGCAGTCCGGGCACCCTGGTCAGTCGCGGGGCCGCGGGGTCGGCGGCGCATTCGACGGCGACGATGTTCAGGGGGTCGCCCGGTGGTTCTGCCCACGACGCGGCGATGCCGGAGACGGTCCGCTCGGCCCGGCCACCGAGTTGTTCGAGCACCGTGAGCCGCGACGGACCGAATCCGTTGCGGCCCAGGAGATCCGCCAGCCGCGGCGGGGTGGTTTCGTCCGAGGCGAGTACCAGGATCCGGCGTGCGCTCGCCAGTTCCGGCAGCACCGTTTCGAGAGGTCTGCCGACGACGCTGACCACCGGCGTCTCCGCCAAGTTCCAGCCCAGCCGGGCGCACGCCAGTGACGCCGACGACGGCTGCGGCAGCACCCGGAGTGCCTGGGGCCCCAAGAGTTTCGCCAGCGTCACGCCGATCCCGTAGAACATCGGATCCCCGCTGGCCAGCACGCAGACCCGCGAATCCCGGTGTGCCGCGAGCAATTCCGGCAACGCGGGCAGCAGGGGCGACGGCCATGTCACGCGATGCGGACGCGCTACCTCGTCCGGCACCAGGTCCAGCTGTCGTGCCGACCCGAACAGCACTTCGGCGTCCGCGACCGCCTCGCGGCTCACCTCACCGAGCCCACGCCAGCCGTCGGCCCCGATCCCCACCACGGCGATCGGCGTCTCCGCGGGCCAGGACATCGTCGCGGGTGCGGTCACCGCCGAACCCCGCGCAGTCGCAGCGTCGACGATCGATCCCCGAGAGACTCGGCGACCAGCCGTGACCGTGGAGTTCGCCCACTACTCCGGCTACCGGACAGCGCATGTCGTGACGGTGTCACCCGGGCCGCATCCGATATCGGATCCACACGCCGGGTCGGGTCGGCATAGTCCGGCGCGCGTTGCGGATTGTGGGCGCGTGCCAGCCAGCCGCCTCGGGCCGTCACGGTATCGAGCCGGCTCGCTCGGCCATTGTTCGCCTGCGCGAATGCCGTGATCACCGGGGTAGCCGCCGCCAAATCGTCTGCGGGACAAAGCGCGCGACGGCAAAAGCCGGGCGCAGGATGCCCGGGACCCAGAGGCGTTCGGCGCGGCGGCGCAGGCCCGCGACGACGGCCTCCGCCACCTGCACCGGGGTGCTGGAGAACGGGGCCGGTTTCATGCCCTCGGTCATCTTGCCGATGACGAACCCGGAACGGACGAGCAACAGATGAACTCCGGTGCCGTGCAAGGCATCCGCGAGGCCGCTGGCGAAACCGTCGAGTCCGGCCTTGGCCGAGCCGTACACGTAGTTGGCGCGCCGCACCCGGATCCCGGCGACCGAGCTGAACACCACGATCTGGCCGCTGCCCTGCGCGCGCAGCAGATTCGCCAGCGTGGTGAGCACGCTGATCTGCGCCACGTAGTCGGTTTGCGCCACGGCGACGGCCGCCGCCGGATCGGCCTCGGCACGGGCTTGGTCGCCCAGGATGCCGAACGCCAGCACCGCCACGCCGAGGAGCCCGTGTTCGGCGGCGATCTTCTCCAGCAGCGGTCCGTGGCTCGCCACCTCGTCGGCGTCGAATTCGACCTGGTGCACCGCGGCGGCACCGGCGCGTTCCAGCCGCGACCGCGGCTCCGCGAGGTCACCGCTGCGCCGCGCCGCCAGGATCACCACCCGGCCGGGCGCCAGTCGCTCCGCGATCTCGAGTCCCATCTCACTGCGGCCGCCCAGCAGCAGCACCGCACCCTCGTCGACTTCGCGTCCGCGCGCACTCATGGGCCACAGTCTGCCAAACCGGGCGATCCGGCCGTCCGCACCCGCCCTCGCGCTTGCTAGCGTCGCGGTCATGACGAGCGCCGACACCCGGATCGAACTGTCCCCCACCGCCCTCGAGTTCGTGACCGAGCGGCACCTCGCGACCCTGACCACGCTGCGGGCCGACGGCACGCCACACGTGGTCGCCGTCGGCTTCACCTGGGACCCCGAGGCGGGAATAGCGCGCGTCATCACGTCCGGCGACACGGTCAAGGCCCGCAACGCGCGGCGCGGCGGCTACGCCGCCGTCAGCCAGGTGGACGGCGCCCGCTGGCTCACCCTGGAGGGCCCGGCGGAGGTGCTCACCGACCCCGCCGACGTCACCGAAGGCGAACGCCGCTACGCCCTGCGCTACCGAACCCCGCGCGAAAATCCGCAGCGAGTCGTCATCGCCATCCGAGCGACGCGCGCTCTCACCAGCAGCAGGCTGCGCGACTGACGGGCGCTCACCGCCCCCTGAGACGCACGATCCCGGCAACGCAGCCATGGTCGAACGACCCTCCGGGACAAACCTCGGCGGGCGATATCGTCCGGCCAGATATCACCCCGGCCCGTCCGAGCCGTAGCGCACACCACGGTCAGGCCCATCCGAGCCGCGGCCTACACCGTGGTCAACCTGTCCCTGCTGCGGCTCACACCACCGTCAACCCGTGCGGGCGGTTGTTCATGGACTCGCAGCCGTCTTCGGTGACGACGACGATGTCCTCGATGCGGGCGCCCCATTCGCCGCGGAAGTAGATGCCGGGCTCGATGCTGAAGGCCATGCCGGGCTCCAGCACGATGTCGTTGCCCGCGACGATGTAGGGCTCCTCGTGCACCGACAGGCCGATGCCGTGGCCGGTGCGATGGATGAAGTTGTCGCCGAAACCGGCCTCCGCCAAGGGGTTTCGCGCCGCGGCGTCGATGGATTCGGCGGTCACGCCCGGGCGCACCGCGGCCACCGCGGCGGCCTGGGCCTGCTCCAGCACCGCGCAGCGGGCAGCGATCTCGGGATCCGGCTCGCCCAGGACATAGGTGCGGGTGGAGTCGGAGAAGTAGCCCGGCTCGACCGGGCCGCCGATGTCGACGACCACCACGTCACCGGCCTCGATGCGGCGATCGGACACCGCGTGGTGCGGGTCGGCGCCGTGCGGGCCGCTGCCGACGATCACGAACTCGGCGCCGGTATGACCCTCCGCCACGATCGCCGCGGTGATGTCGGCGGCCACCTCGGCCTCCGTCCGGCCCGGACGCAGCCACTCGCCCACCCGCGCGTGCACGCGGTCGATGGCCTCGCCCGCGCGGCGCAGCGCCTCGATCTCGCTGGCGTCCTTGCGCATTCGCAGCCGCCGCAGCACCGGAGTGGCCGACACCGGCAGCGCGTTCAGGGTGTCGGCGATCGGCAGCAGGTGCAACGCGGGCATGGTGTCGTCCACCGCCACCCGGGCGCCGGCGTTCAGCGCCGACTTCACCACCCGGTATGGGTTCACGCCGTCGGTCCAGTCGAGCACCTGCAACCCCAGTTCGCCCGCCGCCGACCCGGACAGCGACGCCAACTCCAGCTTCGGAACCACCACCGAGGGCGTCTCCCCGCTGGCCGGAATCACCAGACAGGTCAGCCGTTCGAACGACTGTGCCCGCGACCCGAGCAGATACCGCAGGTCGGGGCCCGGCGTGATGAGCAGTGCGTCCAGCTTCGCGGCCCGTGTCAGCTCCGCCGCCCGCTCGAGCCGTTTCCCGTAGACGTCCGCCGTGAACCGTGCCTCCGATTGCGCGCTCATAGTCCTCGACGGTACGCCAAAACCACTACCGTTCCCCACCGTCCGCCGCACCCAACGCATGGTCCGCGGAGTTCGCGCCGGTATGTCGGGGCGATCGGCTAGCGTCTCGGGCATGAGCTCACCTGCCGCCGGTCCGCTGCTGCTGCTCGACGGGGCCAGCCTCTGGTTCCGGGCCTTCCACGCCATCCCGGAGAAGATCACCGCGCCCGACGGGCAGCCGGTCAACGCGCTGCGCGGATTCACCGATATGGTCGCGGCGCTGATCACCCGGCACCGCCCGGCACGGCTGGTGGTATGCCTGGATCTGGACTGGCGGCCACAGTTCCGGGTCGACCTGCTGCCGTCGTACAAGGCGCACCGCCTCGACGCCGCGGACGATGCCGAGCCCGGCGCGGAGGAGGTGCCCGACACCCTCACCCCGCAGGTGGACATGATCCTCGGCGTGCTCGCGGCGGCGGGCATCGCGACCGGCGGCGCCGACGGGCTGGAGGCCGACGACGTGATCGGCACCCTCGCCAGCCGCGAGCGCACCGACCCGACCATCGTGGTCAGCGGCGACCGCGACCTGCTGCAGCTGGTCCGCGACGAGCCCGCACCGCCGGTCCGGGTGTTCTATGTCGGCCGCGGCCTGGCCAAGGCGGAGCTGTGGGGTCCGGCCGAGGTGGCGGCGAAGTACGGTGTGCCGCAACAGAATGCCGGTCCCGCCTACGCCGATATGGCGACCCTGCGCGGCGACGCGTCCGACGGCCTGCCCGGTGTCGCGGGCATCGGCGACAAGTCCGCCGCCACCCTGATCTCCCGCTTCGGCAGCCTCGACGCCCTGATAGCCGCCGTCCACGACCCGAATGCCGATCTGGCACAGGGAATCCGGGCCAAACTCCGCGCCGCCGACGACTACCTGAAGGCCGCGGCGCCGGTCGTCCGTGTCGTCCGCGACGCGGATGTCCACCTCTCCGGCTCCGACCTGCTCCCCACCGCCCCCGCCGACCCCGAGGGCCTGCACACCCTGGCCGCCGCCTACAACGCCGAAAGCCCGATCAAGCGCCTCGTCAAAGCCTTGGAGACCCGCCCCGTGTGACAGTCTCCCGCCCACACCCGCGAAGGTCATCGCCCGCCGCACCGGCCTGAATACCCGGTCCCCGCAACCTCTTTGCGTCGCTCGCTCCGACCGCGCTCTGCACGGAGCGGCTACTCGCCACCATCCTGCGCGCCCGAACACAAACGTCGTCGCACCCCATCCCGCACGACGGCCAGGCTATGACCCGTGTCAGCGGCCAGGAGAAGCGCAGGCACTGCGGATCGGAGAACGACTCGAATCGCCAGGGCAGGTCCGCGGCGCGCCACGGGCGCAGCGTCACCGTGCCGTCGGTCAGCGGCGGATCGGGAAAGGGCAAGGGGCTCATGACAGTTCGCGCCCCGGCTCCGGCCGGGGCGCGACGGCGGCTCAGTTCGGGCGGCCCACCTCATAGGTGCCGTCGTCCTTGGTGATCTTGACGGTGACCTTCTTCTGCTCGCCGCCCACCTTCAACGTGCAGTCGAAGGACTTGCCGACCTCGACCTTCTGTCCGGACGGGCAGCTAACGTTCTGGACGTCGTCGATGCCGTAGGAATCCTTCAGCACCTTCTGCACGCCGTCCTGCACGGCCTTGTTGTCCAGCTTGTCGCTGGAGAGGAAGACGAAGCCCAGCACAACCGCGACGACGATCACGACCAGCGCGATCACGCCGCCGATCAGCGGACCCTTCTTCGACTTCTTCGCACCGGAGGACTGCAAGCCCTGCTGCTGGGGCTGCTGCCCCCACTGCTGACCGGTCTGCTGCTGACCCCACTGCTGCGCGCCCTGCGGCTGGTTCCACTGCTGCTGCGTCGGCTCCCAGCCCTGCTGCTGCGGGGGCTGCTGCTGCGGCCACGACGGCTGGCTCTGCTGACCCCACTGCGGCTGCTGCGGCGGCTGGCCCCACTGCTGACCGGTCTGACCGGGCTGCTGGCCGGGTGGCTGCTGACCGGGCTGCTGCTGACTCCACGGTCCCCCGCCCTGCTGTCCTCCCCACTGCTGGGTAGGCTGGGCTCCGCCGGGCTGCTGACCCCACTGCTGAGTGGGGCCGGACTGGCCGGGGGGCTGCTGCTGCCCGCCGCTCCACTGCTGGGTCGGATCATTCGGGCGTCCCTCCCCTGGACCAGGGGTGTCGCTCGGTCCGTACGGGCCGCTCATCTGCCTGCCTCCACTCGCACTCGTCGTACTCACGCTTGCCCCCCGAGTGAGGTCGTCACTGCCTCACCACGGTCGGTACACGCAAGCATCCAATCACAGTCGATTGCGCCGCGTCCGGATTGGCGTCGTTCGCGGTGTTCCCCGATCGCGGCGCGGCTACTCCACTAGGCCGCGTCGACGGCCACCACGCCACGCCGGATCGCCTTCACCGCCTTGGCCGCGGTGGCCGCGACCTCCGTGTCGTCGGCGGTCTGATGGATCTGGTCGAGCAGGTCGATGACCTGACGGCACCAGCGCACGAAATCACCGGCCGAGAGCGGACTGCCCTGTTCCCCACTGGCGAGCAGGGATTCGGCCAGGCTCTCGCCGCGGGCCCACTTGTGCACGCCGGTGACGAAGCCGAGATCCGGTTCGCGGGTGGGCGCCAGCTTGTGGCGGGCCTCGTCGGTGCGCACTTGGCTCCACACCCCGACCGTGGCTCCTACGGCCCGCCGGATCGGCGGGGTCGGCCCGGCCGGTCCGAGGAACCCGCCGGTCTCCTGGCGCGATTCGTATACCAGGATCGACACCACCGCCGCCAGTTCGGCGGCGCCCAAGCCGCGCCACAGCCCCTCCCGGAGGCATTCGGCGACAACGAGATCCGCCTCGGTGTAGATACGCGCCAAGCGGCGGCCGTCGGCCGTCACCTCGCCGCCGTCGACGTAACCGCGCTCCTCGAGCAACCCGACGATGCGATCGAAGGTGCGGGCCAGCGAATTGGTCGTGGTCGCCACCTGCTGGCGCATCGACTCCGTCTCGCGCTGCAGCCGGTTGTACCGCTCGCCGATGCGCGCCAGCTGTTCCCGGTCCGGCCGGGTGTGGGCGGGGTGCGAGCGCAGCGCTCGCCGCAGGCTCTGCAGCTCCCGGTCGTCGCCGCCCTTGGACCGCGTCCCGCGGCGCTGCCGCCCCGGCGCGCTGATGCCGGTGCTGCGCAACGCCGAGGCGAGATCGCGGCGGGTGCGCGCGGTGCGGTGGTCGACATGGCGCGGCAGCCGCATATGGCCCAGCGGCTGCGCCGGGGTCGGGAAATCGGCCGCCGAGACCCGCCCGGCCCACTTGTCCTCGGTCAGGACCAGTGGACGCGGATCACCCGGGGACGCATCGGCTTCCAGGATCACCGCTAGGCCCTGACGGCGGCCCGACGGGATGGCCACCACGTCCCCGCGGCGCAGCGCGGTCAGCGACGCCACGGCGGC
Organism: Nocardia sp. N2S4-5; assembly: GCF_044628355.1. Lineage (NCBI taxonomy): Bacteria > Bacillati > Actinomycetota > Actinomycetes > Mycobacteriales > Nocardiaceae > Nocardia > Nocardia sp. N2S4-5. The sequence goes on from NZ_JBIUPM010000001.1 coordinate 1,358,934, forward strand.
CCCGCGCCGATCGGCGCGGCCCTGCCGCTCCAGATCCCGCTCGCGCTGCTTCACCCGCTCGCGCAGCGACAGGTACTCCATGAAGCCCTCGTCCCCGATCTGCGAGCGCAGCTTGCGCACCTGCCCCTCGTTGCGCTCGATGCCGCGCACCAGGCCCACCACCGAACGGTCGGCCTGGAACTGCGCGAAGGACCGCTCCAGCAGCGCCCGCGATTCGGCCGCGCCCATCCGGTCGATCAGGTTGATCGACATGTTGTAGCCGGGCCGGAACGAACTGCGCAGCGGATAGGTGCGGGTGGACGCCAGGCCGGCGACCGCGCTGGTGTCGACATCGGGGTGCCACACCACCACCGCGTGTCCCTCGACATCGATCCCGCGCCGGCCCGCGCGGCCGGTCAGCTGCGTGTACTCGCCGGGGGTCAGCTCGGCATGGGTCTCGCCGTTGAATTTCACCAGCCGCTCCAGCACCACCGTGCGCGCGGGCATGTTGATGCCCAGTGCCAGTGTCTCCGTGGCGAATACGGCCCGCACCAGACCGCGCACGAACAGCTCCTCCACCGTGTGCCGGAAGGCGGGCAGCATCCCGGCGTGGTGGGCGGCCAGCCCGCGATACAGCGCCTCGCGCCACTCCCAGTAACCCAGCACCTCGAGGTCGGCCTTCGGCAGATCGCCGGTGTGCTTCTCGATGATCGCGTCGATCACCTCGCGGTCGTCCTCGCGGCTCAGATCCAGCCGGGAGCGCAGGCATTGCGCCAGCGCGCCGTCGCATCCGGCGCGGCTGAAGATGAACGTGATGGCGGGCAGCAGGCCCTCGTGGTCGAGCACGGCCAGCATCTCCGGGCGCGGCAGCGGTCGATAGAACCGGCGCCCGCCGCCGCGCCCGCGCGGGCCGCCCCAGCTCTCCATCCGGTCGGCCTGCTCGCGATGCTTGATGTAGCGCACCAGGTCCTCGTCGACGAGGATCTTCTGGTCGTTGGACTTCTGATCGAACAGGTCGAACATCCGGCGGCCGACCAGGACGTGCTGCCACAGCGGCACCGGGCGGGTCTCGTCCACGATCACCGCCGTGTCCCCGCGCACCGTCTCCATCCACGCGCCGAACTCCTCGGCGTTGCTGACCGTCGCCGACAGGCTGACCAGGCGCACGTCCGGCGGCAGGTGCAGGATGACCTCCTCCCACACCGCGCCGCGGAACCGGTCGGCGAGGTAGTGCACCTCGTCCATCACCACGTACGAAAGGCCTTGCAGCGCATCCGAACCCGCGTAGAGCATGTTGCGCAGCACCTCGGTCGTCATCACCACGACGGGCGCGTCGGGGTGTAGCGACTGGTCACCGGTGAGCAACCCCACCGCGCCGCGGCCGTAGCGTTCGACGAGGTCGGCGTACTTCTGGTTGGACAGTGCCTTGATGGGCGTGGTGTAGAAGCATTTGCCGCCCGCGGCCAGCGCAAGGTGCACCGCGAACTCGCCGACCACTGTCTTTCCCGCACCGGTCGGCGCGCACACCAGCACGCTGTGCCCGCCCTGTAAGGACTCGCACGCCTGCTGCTGGAAGGGATCGAGGGTGAATCTCAGCTCCGCGGCGAATGCCGCGAGTTCGCCGGAAAGCGACCGTAGTGTCACCGTCAGAGGGTATCGGAGTAGTCCGACACGGGGCGTGGGGTTTTGTCCGGCGTCGCCCCGACCGGCTCCGCCGCGGACACCGGCGCGGGCGGCTCGACCGGCGCCGCGCCCTCGACGCCGCCGGGCCGCTCGTCCAGCGGCGAGGCCTCGTCGTCGGACAGCTTGCTCCAGTCGTCCTTGCGGGCGCGCCGCCGGTCGTTGAGCCGCGCGATCTGCACCGCCACCTCGAACAACAGCGTCAGCGCGAGGGCCAGCGCCAGCATCGAGAACGGGTCCTGCGGGGTGACGACCGCCGCGAACACGAACAGCCCGAAGATCAGCCCGCGCCGCCACTTCTTCAGCTTCTCGTAGCTGAGCACGCCGATCATGTTGAGGCCCACGATGAGCAGCGGTGTCTCGAAGCTCACGCCGAAGATGATCAGCAACTGGATGATGAAGCTGAAGTACTGCGAACCGCTCAGCGCCGTGATCTGCACATTGCTGCCGATGCCCATCAGGAAGCTCAGGGCGTGCGCGACGACCCAGTACGCCAGCAGCGCGCCGGTCACGAACAGCAGCGCGCCGGTGCCGACGAAGCTCAGCGCGTACTTGCGCTCCTTGGCGTACAGGCCCGGCGTGATGAACGCCCACAGCTGATACAGCCACACCGGGCAGGCCATCACGACACCGGCGGTCAGCCCGACCTTGAACCGCAGCATGAACTGCTCGAAGGGCGCGGTCGCGAGCAGCCGGCAGGCGCCGTCCGGGCTCAGCGCGGCGCGCTGCGAGGCGGGCAGGTCACAGTACGGGCCGCGCAGGATGTCGCCGAGGCTCTCGATGCCGAGGAAGCCGTGCTGGTACCAGAGGAATCCGAGCACCGTGGTGAGCGCGACGGCCAGCAGCGACTTCAGCAGCCGCGACCGCAGCTCGTGCAGGTGCTCGACCAACGACATGGTGCCGTCGGGATTCGTCCTGCGCCGGCTGCGCCGGGGGTCGAACGGAATGCGCATGGATGTGGCTGCCTCGCTGATCGCCTGTCACCGGATCCGGACACAACGCGACCCGGGATGATCGGCTCATCCCGGGATCGACGAAACTGCTACGCCTTGTGCGTTTCCGGATTCGGCGCGGGCGCCGGCGTCGACGGCTGGGCCGGGGGCAGTTCCTGCGTCGGGGCCTTGGCGGGCTGCTCCGGCTTGGGTGTGCCGTCGGATTGCATCTCGCTCATCTCGCTCTTGAAGATGCGCAGCGAGCGCCCCAGGCCCCGGGCCGCGTCCGGCAGCCGCTTGGCGCCGAACAGGACCAGCACCAGCACCGCGATGATCAGCCAGTGCGTCGGGCTGAGTGAACCCATTGATAACCTCCAAAGACTGTGGTACGTCCGATGCTACCGGACCTCCGATACGCGAAGCCGCTCGTCAGCTCTCGGTCGCCGGGTGGCGGGCGGCGTGGTCGCGGGCCTCCCGCAACTGTGCCAGTAGCTCCGGACCCGGCCACGTCCGGGTGTCGCCGTGCTCGGCGGCCTCGATCAGTTCGGCCAGGCGGGCATTCACCGGGGTCGGCGACCCCACCATCCGGCCCAGGTTCACGATCTCCCCGCACAGCCACCGGATCTCGGTGCGGCGGCCGCGGGCCAGGTCGTCGGCCATCGATGAGCGGGCCATCGGATCCACCGCCAGCACACTGCCCGCGACCCGCGCGAACAGCGTGTCCGGCACCGTGAGCAACCGTGCCATCAGTGCCGGCGGCAGGACGGTGAGCCGGGCCGGGCGGATTCGCGCGCGCCCCATCACGGCCAGGGCCTCGGTCTGCGCGAGCGCGAGGCAGCGGCGATAGTCACGCTCGGCCAGCTCCTCTCGCAGCGGCCGTCCGGACAGCGCGTTGATCGGATTGTTCAGGTTCAGAAGCAGTTTCGCCCATTGCACCGGCCGCAGATCGGCATGGCGTGCCAGTTCCAGACCGCCGCGGCGGAACAGCGGCGCGAACCGTTCCAGCGCCGCGTCGTCGGCGACGGCCAGCCCGCCCTCGGTGCCGCGATGGAAGCGGCCGCCGTCGTGGTGCACGACGTTGAACATCACCATTCCGGCCAGCACCACGCACGACGGCAGCGACTCCCGGATCGCGGTGTCGTTGCCGATCCCGTTCTGCAGGCTCAGCACGACCGTCCCGGGACGGACGTGCTCGGCGAGTTGCTCTGCGGCCGCTACGGTCTGGGCCGATTTCACGGTGATCAGCACCAGGTCCGCCGAGTCGGCGTCGTGGGGGGTAGTCGCCGTGCGGAACGCCGAGGGCGCCACGCGGTCGTCGCCGCCGTCGAGGTCGGTGAGCCGCAGTCCGGCGGTCGAGATCTCGTCGAGCAGCCGGGGCCGTCCCACGAAGGTGACGTCCGCGCCCGCCGCGGCCAGCTTCCCGCCCACGAAGACGCCGATGCTGCCGGCGCCGAGCACGGTCACGCGAAAGGTCACGCGGGACCGACCTCCTCGGTCACGGCGCGGTCGTAGCCCGCGCCACCGGAATCGGCCAGAGCGGCGTACGCGGCCAGCGCCGCGCCGGACCGCTCGCGCACCGCGCTCACCAGTTCCGCCGGGCCCAGCACGGTCACGCCCGAGCCGAAGCCCAGCAGCAGCCGCGCCATCCAGTCCAGCGTGGCGAACCGCATCGTCGCCTCCACGCTGCCGTCCTGGTGCACGGCCACCCGGTGCATCGGGTACTGGTCCAGCACCCAGCCGTAGTCGGCATGGACCAGCAGGCGCGCGAGCGGAATGGCGGGATCGTCGGAGAACAGGTCCAGCGCCGCGGACTCGTCGGTGGCGTGGCTGGGCGGACGCGCGGGCTCGTCCAGTTCGGTGGCCTGCTCGAGGCGGTCGAACCGGAACAGCCGCACCCCCTCCGCCTCCCGGCACCAGGCCTGCAGGTAGGAGTTGTTGTCCACCAGCACGATCCGGATCGGGTCGACCACCCGCTCGGACACCACGTCGCGGCTGGCCGAGTAGTACACCAGGCGCAGCGCGCGGCCGCGGGCCAGCGCGGAGCGCACCGTCGTCACCGCCGGGGCCTCCACGGGTGCGGCCGGTTCGGGCCCGGCCGAACGTCCGGGGTCGCCGGCGATGGCCGACTCGATCTTCGCCATCGCCGAGCGCGCGGCCGTCGGATCGACCATGCCGGGCAGATCGGCGATCGAACGCAGCGCCACCAGGACGGCCGTGGCCTCGGTCGAGGTCAGCCGCAGCGGGCGGTCGATGCCGGCGGAGAAGGTGACCTCGATGCTCTCCTCGGAGAACGACAGGTCGATGAGATCGCCGGGCCCGTAGCCGGGCAGGCCGCACATCCACAGCTGGTTCAGGTCGTTCATCAGCTGTTTCGTGGTGACGCCGAGTTCGGCGGCGGCATCCGCGGCGCTGATTCCGGGGTTGGCCAGGAAGTACGGCACCATGTTCAGCAGCCGCGACAGCCGCGTCGACAACCGACTGCTCACGTCGCCCCCACTTCCGTCCCCTCGCGCACCGACCGCAGCCGGGCGACGACATCCTCCCGCAGGTCGGCCGGGGCCAGGACGAGCGCGTCCGGGCCGAGTCCGGTGATCAGGCGTGCCAGCCAGTCCCGCGAGCGGACCGGGACCTCCACGATCGTGCCCGGACGGCCGCCGAGTCCGCGTTCCTCCACAGCCGCGCCCAGCCGCCGGACGTCCTGGCCGCGGCCCTCGGCGACCCACACCGTGGCGGTACCGGTCACCTGCGTCGCGCCGGTCACCCGGGCGACGATCGCCCGCAGATCCACGTCCTCCGGTTTGTGCACGGCATTCTCCGGCCCGTACGCGGTGACGTCGTCGCCGATGCGCGACAACCGGAAGGTGCGGGTGGCGTCACGATCGCGATCGTGCCCGACCAGATACCACCGACCGTGATGGGTGACCACACCCCACGGCTCCACATCGCGCATCAGATACGGGGCGTTGTGCGACATGCGGTGCTCGAAGCGGACAGCGCGCCCGGCGTCGACCGCCGCCAGCAACCTGCCCAGCGCCGCCTCCGACCCGCGCGTACGCGCCGGAACCGCCGGGACCGACGACAGCGCCGCGTCCGATTCGACATGAATCCCGGCCGCCCGCAACTTGAGCAGGGCCCCTTCGGCCGCGGTCGCGAGTTCCGGAGATTCCCACAGCTGCACGGCGACCGCTACCGCCGCCGTCTCCTCGCTGGTCAGATCGATATCGGGCAGCTCGTAGGCGTCGCGGTTGATCCGGTAGCCCTCCTGCGAGGAGTAGCGACTGACCGGGCCGACCTCCAGCGGGATGCCGAGATCGCGCAATTCGTTCTTGTCGCGCTCGAACATCCGGCTGAACGCCTCGTCGCTGGCGGAGTCCTCGTATCCGGCGACGCTGTCGCGGATGCGCTCCGCGGTCAGGAACTGCCGGGTCGACAACAGCGCGATGACCAGATTCATCAGCCGCTCGACCTTGGATATCGCCACGCGACACAGAGTAATCGGCCCGCGCCCACACATGCGCCTCGGCGCACGATTAGGCCATGGATTCGCCTTACATCGACGCGATCAGCCGATCCACCCGCTCATCGACCGAACGGAACGGGTCCTTGCACAGCACCGTGCGCTGCGCCTGATCGTTCAGCTTCAGGTGGACCCAGTCGACGGTGAAGTCGCGGCCCGCCTCCTGCGCGGCGGTGATGAAATCGCCGCGCAGCTTGGCGCGAGTCGTCTGCGGCGGCGTGGTGACCGCGGCGTCCACCGACTCGTCCTCGGTGATCCGCTTGGCCAAGCCCTTGCGCTGCAGCAGGTCGAACACGCCGCGGCCGCGCTTGATGTCGTGGTAGGCCAGATCCAGCTGGGCGATCTTGGGATCGGACAGGTCCATGTTGTAGCGGTCCTGGTAGCGCTGGAACAGCTTGCGCTTGATCACCCAGTCGATCTCGGTGTCGACCTTCGCGAAATCCTGCGCCTCCACCGCGTCGAGCGTGCGGCCCCACAGATCCACCACCGCGTCGACCTGCGGGTCGCGGTCGCGGTTGCGCAAGTGGTCGACCGCGCGGGCGTAGTACTCGCGCTGGATGTCCAGGGCGCTGGCCTGACGGCCTCCGGCCAGTCGCACCGGGCGGCGGCCGGTCAGGTCGTGACTCACCTCGCGGATGGCGCGGATCGGGTTGTCGAGAGCGAAATCGCGGAACGACACCCCGGCCTCGATCATCTCCAGCACCAGCGCCGCCGTGCCGACCTTCAGCATCGTCGTGGTCTCGGCCATGTTCGAGTCGCCGACGATGACGTGCAGGCGCCGGTACTTCTCGGCGTCGGCGTGCGGCTCGTCGCGGGTGTTGATGATCGGGCGCGAACGCGTGGTCGCCGAGGAGACGCCCTCCCAGATGTGCTCGGCGCGCTGCGACAGGCAGAACGTGGCCGCCTTCGGTGTCTGCAGCACCTTGCCGGCGCCGCAGATCAACTGGCGGGTGACCAGGAACGGCAGCAGCACGTCGGAGATGCGGGAGAACTCGCCGGCCCGCACGACCAGGAAGTTCTCGTGGCAGCCGTAGGAGTTGCCCGCCGAGTCGGTGTTGTTCTTGAACAAATAGATGTCGCCGCCGATACCCTCCTCCGCCAAGCGCTGCTCGGCGTCGATCAGCAGTTCCTCGAGCACCCGCTCACCGGCGCGGTCGTGGGTGACCAGCTGCACCAGGGAGTCGCATTCGGCCGTCGCGTACTCCGGGTGGGAGCCGACGTCGAGGTACAGACGGGCACCGTTGCGGAGGAACACGTTCGAACTACGGCCCCAGGACACCACCCGGCGGAACAAATACCGGGCCACCTCGTCAGGGCTCAACCGACGGTGTCCGTGGAAAGTGCACGTCACCCCGAACTCGGTCTCGATCCCCATGATTCGTCGCTGCACACTATCGACATTACAGCCATGCCCTGCCCGAAATGGGCTGTGCGCGCAAGCGGATGCAAACGGGTTCGCAACAGTTACATTGGCGGGGTCTTTGGCGTCGCCTTCGGCGCCGCGGGTTTGTGGTCCCCTGTGGCTCGGTTTTCAGGGGTCGCTGCTTGCTCCTTCGTCGCTTGCGCAGCGACCCCTGAAAACCGAGCCGGACCACAAACCGGGGTGAGGGGAGGCTGTGTCGCTTTCCCTGGGGAATGAGGATGCCCCCTGCATCCGTGGGGATGCGGGGGGCATGTCACGAAACACGTCAGGCGTTGGAAGGGTCTCCCGCGCTGGGGGTTTCGGGGGTGGAGTCCTTGGGCTTGGCCTTGCTCTTGCCGGTTTTCTCGTCGGTGAGCAGGGCCTCCAGTTGCGGGCCCGCGATGCGGCGGAAGGACCGTCGCGGCCGGGCCTGCTCCAGGGTTGCCACCTCGAGCGTTCCGACGCCGAGCACCCGCTTGTCCTTGTCGCCCTCGGGGGTGGCCTTCTGCAGGGCCTCCAGCGCCAGCTTGATCGCCGCGTGGAGGTCCAGGCCGGGCTGATAGGTCTCCTTGAGCGCGCTGATGATGGGCTCGGTATTGCCGCCCATCACCACGTAGTCCCGCTCGTCGACTATCGAGCCGTCGAAATTGACCCGGTACAGGACCGCGTTCTGCGCCTGCTCCGGATAACCCACCTCACCGATGCAGATCTCCACCTCGAACGGCTTGAGCTGATCGGTGAAGATCGAGCCGAGCAGGGACGCGAACATGTTCGCCAGCGCCCGGCCCGTCACGTCGCGGCGGTCGTACTGGTAGCCGCGCAGGTCGGCCTGCAGGATCCCGTGCCGGCGCAGGTTCTCGAACTCGTTGTACTTGCCGACCGCGGCGAACCCCACCCGGTCGTACAGCTCACTCACCTTGTGCAGCGTCGCCGACGGATTCTCGGCGACGAACAACACGCCCTTGTCGTACACCAACACCACGACACTGCGGCCTCGTGCGATGCCTTTGCGCGCAAGTTCGGTCTTGTCGCGCATGATCTGTTCGGCCGACGCGTAGTACGGCAGTGTCATGCTGTGGCGCTCCCTTCCCGATCCGACGCCCCACGCCGCTCGACGATCGCCCGGGCGACCTCCTCCAGCCGCTCGTCCGAAACCTCGTCCGCCCCTTCGGCATTGATGGTGACCGCCGTGGGGAAGATGTTGCGCATCAGGTCGGGCCCGCCGGTGGCGGTGTCGTCGTCGGAGGCGTCCAACAGCGATTCGACGGCGATACGCAGCGCGTTGTCCTCGTCGATGTCGCGGTGGTACGTCTTCTTCAGCGACGACTTGGCGAACATCGACCCCGAGCCGACGGCGGTGTAGCCGAAGCGCTCCTCACTGCGTCCGCCGACCACGTCGTAGGACACGATGCGCCCGGCCCGAGCCGGGTCGGTGGCCTCCAGATCGAAGCCGACCAGGATGGGCACCACCGCGAGACCCTGCATGGCCGCGGGCAGGTTGTCGCGCACCATCTTCGACAGCTTGTTGGCCTTACCGTCGAAGGTCAGCGGGACGCCCTCGATCTTCTCGTAGTACTCGAGCTCCACGGCGAACAGCCGGATCATCTCCACCGCCACGCCCGCGGTACCGGCGATGCCGGCCGCGGAGAACGTGTCGGTGATGTACACCTTCTCCATGTCCCGGCTGGCCAGCAGGTTGCCCTGGGTGGCGCGCCGGTCGCCGGCGATCAGCACCCCGCCGCGGTAGCTGACCGCGACGATGGTGGTGCCGTGCGGGGCGATGTCCTGCGACGACGCCCCGGCCGGGCCCGCGCCGGCGCGACCGAAACCGTTGCCGGGCAACAGTTCCGGCGCGACCTCACGCAGGTATTCGGAGAAGGAGGACAGGGCGTACCCCGTGTGGAGCCGCAAGGGGTCACCTGATGTCACTGGCCGCCTTTCTGAACATATGCACGCACGAAGTCCTCCGCGTTCTCCTCGAGCACATCATCGATCTCGTCGAGCAGGTCGTCGGTGTCCTCCGCCAGCTTCTCGCGACGCTCCTGTCCGGCCGCTTCCGCGCCGACCGCCTCGTCATCCTCGTCGCCGCCACCGGCGCGCTTGGTCTGCTCTTGTGCCATAGCAGCCGACCTCCTCTGTACTGATATCGGCGAGCATCGGAGAAAATCCGATGCTCGTGCCTCAACACTACCCAGCGTCGGGGACAACTTGCCGGATTACCTCGCAATGTGCCCCGCCCGCGACCGGCGTTCCGGTCCGGCGCGCCCGGCCGCGGGCACCCTAGGTGGTGAGCTGTTCGACCAGTTCGGCGGCGGTGTCCACGCCGTCGAGCAGCTTCCCGACATGCGACTTGGTGCCGCGGCGGGGTTCCAGGGTGGGAATGCGGACCAGCGAGTCGCCGCCCAGGTCGAAGATCACCGAATCCCAGCTGGCGGCGGCGATGTCGGCGCCGAAGCGGCGCAGGCATTCCCCGCGGAAATAGGCGCGCGTGTCGGTCGGCGGGGCGGTCATCGCGTCGACGACCTGCTGCTCGGACACCAGCCGTTGCATGGAGCCGCGTGCGACGAGGCGGTTGTACAGGCCCTTGTCCAGCCGCACGTCGGAGTACTGCAGATCCATCAGGTGCAGCTTCGGCGCGGCCCAGCCCAGGCCCTCGCGGCTGCGCATGCCCTCGAACAGGCGCAGTTTCGCGGTCCAGTCCAGCAGGTCGGCGGTCTCCATCGGATCGCGCTCGAGCAGGTCCAGCACGTGCGCCCACTTCTCCAGGATGTCGGTGACGCGGGCGTCGTCGGTGCCCTCGCGGCCGTGGAACTTCTCCGCCCGGTCCAGGTAGATCCGTTGCAGCGCAAGGCCGGTCAGCTCGCGGCCGTCGGTCAGCGCCACCGTGGCGCGCAGCGTCGGGTCGTGGCTGATCGTGTGCACGGCCGTGACCGGGCGGGCCAGCTGCAGATCCGACAGGTCCTCCCCCGCCTCGATCAGGTCCAGCACCAGCGCCGTGGTGCCGACCTTCAGATACGTCGACCATTCGGCCAGATTCGCGTCGCCGATGATGACGTGCAGGCGGCGGTACTTGTCGGCGTCGGCGTGCGGCTCGTCGCGGGTGTTGATGATGCCGCGCTTGAGTGTGGTCTCCAGGCCGACCTCGACCTCGATGTAGTCCGACCGCTGCGACAGCTGGAAACCGGCCTGGTCGCCGGACTGCCCGAGGCCGACGCGCCCGGACCCGGTCACCACCTGCCGGGACACGAAGAACGGGGTGAGGCCGACGATGATCTGATTGAACGGCGTGTCGCGGTTCATCAGGTAGTTCTCGTGGGTGCCGTACGAGGCGCCCTTGCCGTCGACATTGTTCTTGTACAGCTGCATGCGGGGCGCGTTCGGCACGCTGGAGGCGTAGCGGGCGGCGGCCTCCATCACGCGTTCACCGGCCTTGTCCCAGATCACCGCGTCCAGCGGGTCGGTCACCTCGGGCGCGGAGTATTCCGGGTGGGCGTGGTCGACGTAGAGCCGGGCCCCGTTGGTGAGAATCATGTTGGCCGCGCCGACCTCGTCGGCGTCGATCACGGGGGCGGGTCCGTTGAGCCGGCCCAGATCGAAACCGCGAGCATCGCGCAGCGGCGATTCCACCTCGTAGTCCCAGCGGGTGCGCTTCGCGCGCGGCACGCCCTCCGCCGCCGCGTACGCCAGCACCGCCTGGGTGGAGGTGAGAATCGGGTTGGCCGACGGCTCGGTAGGCGTGGAGATGCCGTACTCGACCTCGATTCCGATGATGCGCTGCATGACCCGAGCCTAGGCGACCGGCGGGCGCTCGGCGCGATCCCGGGTGCGGGTGTGGCCCGCCGGCGTCGGCCCGAGGTCGTAGGCCGATGTCCTCCGGATGGCGGACGACCAGCGCTATACAGTCGTATGAGAATGGTCGGCATGACCGAATCGCTCGCCCGGCGCGACACGCCCGGCTCCGATCTCACCGCGCCGCCCGCCGGTCCCCGGCCCACCCGGCTGCCCGCCCTCGACGTCCTGCGCGGCATCGCCATCCTGGGCACGCTGGGGACCAACATCTGGATCCTCACCGATCCGGCGGGCCTCATCGGCTACCTCCAGGACCTCGGCGGGCCGACCGGCGCCTGGGGCTGGACCGAACGGGTATTGCAGCAGCTGGCACAGGGCAAGTTCCTCGGCCTGCTGACCATCATGTTCGGGATCGGGCTGGCTATTCAGCAGCGGTCCGCGGTGCGGGGCGGACGGGCCTGGCCGGGCGCATATCCGTGGCGGGCAGCGCTGCTGTTCCTCGACGGATTGCTGAATTTCCTGTTCGTCGCCGAATTCGATGTGCTGATGGGGTACGCGGTCACCGGTGCGGTGGTGGCGTACCTGCTCGCCACCAGCGAGCGGGCCCAGCGCCGGTGGCTACTCGTCGCGGCCGCGGTGCACGTGCTCATGCTGACGGCCCTCGCGGCGGCGATGGCCCTTCTCGCGCAATCGGATTCGGGCGAGGTTCGCCCGCTCGATCCGAATCCGTATGCCGAGGGCTCGTTCTGGGACCTGGTGCTGTTCCGCGTGGAGAACGCCGGGATGTTCCGGCTGGAACCGGTTTTCGTGTTCCCGATGTCCGTCGCGCTGTTCCTGCTCGGTGCCCGACTGTTCCGGGCGGGGCTGTTCGAGCCGTCGGGGCGGCGGTTGCGGCAGCGCCTGATGGTGCTCGGCTTCGGTGTCGCCGCTCCGCTGGATCTGGGTCTGGGTCTGTGGGACGGGGATCTGGTGCTGTTCACCCGATACGGGACAGCGCCGTTGGTCTCGCTGGGCATCCTCGCCCTGGTCGCGCAGTTCTACATCGGCCGCAGCACTACCGGGTTCACCGGTCGCCGCTTCAGTGAGGTCGGGCGAATGGCATTGAGCTGCTACATCCTTCAGAATCTGGTGGCTTCGGCGCTGTGCTACGGCTGGGGTCTCGGGCTGGCGGCGCGCGTCTCCCCCGGCGACCGCGCGCCGTTCACGATCGCGGTCTACCTGACGGTGTGCGTGATCATGGTGGTGTTCGCGCATCTCTGGCTGCGCCGGTTCCAGCGCGGGCCGGTGGAATGGTTGTGGCACAACAGCTATCGGGCGATCACGCGGGCACGGGCGGCGTAGCGGACATCGGTCCGACACCGCCGACACGGCCGGGCCGCCAGGCATGGGCAGCTACTTGTCACCAGCGTATGCGATCATGCGTTTTGTTCGCTTCCGGCGAGATCGCACCGCATCGGATCTCTCGGCGAGAGGCGAGCGGACGCGCGGGATCGGTCGGAACGTCGCCAGCGAACGGGGGTTGAACAGTGTCGATGCCAGGGGCGCGATCGATGCCGGGCGAGCAGCCGGAAACAGCGGCGGAACAGGTCCCCGCGGCTATTCTCGGCGGCGTGGCGCCACACCGACCAAGCACGGAACCTACTTCTCGGTCGGGTGCGCGGATGTCGTCGACGTACGTGCTGGCCGGGTTACTGGCGCTCGGTTTGGTGTTCGCCGGGCCGATCGCGGGCTGGTTCGGGTCCAGTGCCGAATTGCAGACCGGGGCAACGGTATTCACCGGGATATTCGTGCAGGCCGTGCCGTTTCTGGTGCTCGGCGTGGTGGTGAGCGGGGGGATCGCGGCCTTCGTCTCCCCCGATCTGCTGCGGAAGCTGCTGCCGCGCAACGAATCCGCGGCCATCGGTGTGGCGGGGCTGGCGGGCATCGCGTTGCCGGGGTGCGAATGCGGCGCCGTACCCGTCTCGCGCAGGCTGATGGATCAGGGGGCGCCCGGCGCCGCGGCGTTCGCCTTCCTGCTGTCGGCGCCCGCGGTCAATCCCGTCGTGCTGATCGCGACGGCGGTGGCCTTCCCCGGCGAGCCGGGCATGGTCGCGGCGCGGTTCACCGGCTCCCTCGCCACCGCGCTCGTGATGGGGTTCCTCTGGGCCCGGTTCGGGCGGCCGGAGTGGTTCACCACGCAACCGCGCGGGCACGAGCACTGGGTGCCCGGGCGTTCGCGGTGGCAGGTGTTCACCGAGGCCGCACGGCACGACTTCCTGCAGGCCGCCGCCTTCCTGGTGGTCGGCGCCGCCGCGGCGGCCGCACTGCACGTGCTGGTCCCGGCCGACTGGTATCGGAGCCTGGCCGGGCAGATGCTGGTGTCCATCCTGGTGCTGGCACTGCTGGCGGTGGTGCTGGCGCTCTGCTCGGAGGCCGACGCCTTCGTGGCGGCGAGCATGTCCAGCCTGCCGCTGCTGCCCCGGCTGGTATTCCTCGTCGTCGGCCCCGCGGTGGACGTGAAACTCTTCGCGATGCAGGCCGGAACCTTCGGCCGCCGATTCGCCCTGCGGTTCGCACCGGCGACCTTCGCCGTGGCGACCGGCTGCGGCGCCCTGGCCGGACTGATCTTCCTGGGGGCGCGATGAACCGGGTGACACAGAACTTCGTCCTGCTGTTGATCGGCGGCGCGGTGCTGAAGATCGCGCTCGACGACACCTATCTGCGATACGTCAAACCCGGCCTGCAACCGTATCTGATCGTCAGCGGCGCGGCATTGACGCTCCTGGCGCTGGTCGTCATCGGCCGCGACATCCGAACCGGATGGGCCGCAGCCGATTCCGACCATCACCCGGGCCGTTCCCCATGGCTGCTGCTGGCGCCGATCACGGCCCTGCTGATCGTGGTGCCACCCGCGCTGGGCGCGGGCTCGGTGCAGTCCGGGAGCACCGCGCAGGCGAGCGTCGGCGCGCCCGCGGGCACCGACGACGGGAAATTCCCCTTCGGCCCGCTGCCCGCGGGCGAGGCCCCGACAATCCGCATGTACGACCTGATCGACCGCGCCTCCTACGATTCCAGCGGCGAACTCGATCGCCGCGAGGTCACCGTCATCGGGTTCATCGTGCGCACCGAGAACGACGGCGCGCCCCGTCCCGACGGCACCCGCGCGGGCGTCGACCTGGCGCGGCTGGTGATCACCTGCTGCGTCGCGGATGCCCAACTGCTCCGCGTCCACCTCACCGGCCTCGACGATCCACCGCCGGACGACACCTGGGTCTCGGTGCGCGGCAAGGTCGAACCGGACAGCGCCCGCCTCGAGACCCAGATGACGCCGACGTTCCACGTCACCGAATGGCATCCGGTCCGCACCCCGGCCCGCGTCTACGGCTGACCCTGCGTATCGGGTCCGGGCGCTACGCCGATTTCGCGTGCACCGTGCTGATCCGGCCGTAGGCGTCGAAATCCACGGTGCCGAAGATGTCCGGACCGGTGAAGGTCAGGTGGCGGCGAGTCGCGTCGAGGTCGGCGACGAGGCCACGGCGGCGCAGATAACTGCGCACCGCGCGGCGGCAATCCGAGACCGCCAGACTGGTCGCGGCCTTGGTCAGGATCGCGGCGAGGCGGGCCGGTTCCGGTCGGGGCAGGCGGAATTCGGGGTGTTCCACCAGGAACGCCGCGCGGGCGCCGTCGTCCCCGACCACCGCGCTGTACCCGCTCCAGCGTCCGGTGATGATCTTCGCGGCCTCCATCAGCACCCCGACCACCTGCGACGGCGCCGGGCTCACCCCGAACATCGTGGCGAACGGCAGCTCCGCGGTGGCCAGTTCGGCGATCCGGTGCTGAACCCCGAAGTAGCGCACCGCTTCCGCCACCTCGGTCACCGGCGCCGGAAAGCCTCGCGGATTCGCCCACGACCACAACCAGGACCCGGCCTCGGGCACGGCCGTCCCGAGCAGATGGAACTCCGAGCACACGAATGTCGCGTCGGCGCCGACGAACTCGAGCCGGCCGCCGGACACGTCGCACCGCCAGGCATGTTCGCCGAGCAGGTCGGTCAGATGCATCTGATGCTCCAGCGACAGCAGCGCGGCGTCGTCGAGCAGATCGATCAGGGTCGGTGACAGGGGCACCGCTGGGAGATTAGTGAAACCGACCGCCCAGCACCACACGAGCCAGGCGATCGAGTCACGAAACCTGCTGCACGCGCGGGGCATCCACCCGTTCCAGCAGGTCCGCGACCATCGTGTCGCGCTGCAGCGGAACGCCGAGACTCCGCGCGTTGCCCTCGAACAGCGCCAGCACCGACGCCGACAGGATGCCCTCCACCTGCTCGGAGGTGAGCGAGGTCGCCGGATCCGCGCGCCAGCCCTCGACCACGCCGTCGACGAAGCCGATGATGCCCAGCGCCATCGGCCGCGCCCGGTCGGTCTCGATCCCGAAGCGCGCCAGCGTGGTAGCGAACAGGTCCGACAGCTGCCCGCCGATCCGATCGCGGGCGCCGGCCAGCGCCTGCGACGAATCGCCCTGCGGCGCAGCGCCGGCCAGGAACCGGTGCAGCTGGGGATGCCGGGCCACCCAGCCGACATAGGTGCCCACCGCGCCGCGCACGGCGTCCTTCACCGTGCCGTCCGCCCGCAGCGTCGGCATCAGTTCCGCCAGCAGCGATTCCAGAATGCGCCGCCGGATCTGCTCGTCCAGATCGGCGCGGCCGTCGAAATGCCGGTACACCACCGGGCGCGGCAGCCGCAGGCGGTCGGCGATCTGCTGGACCGACACCTCGACGCCGTGCTCCTCGATCACCGCGACCGCGGCATCGAGAACGTCGGCCCGGCGCTGCCGCTTGTGGCCGCTCCAGCGTGTGCTCCGGCCGTCGACGGCGGCTCCGGGCTGCCGCGCTCCGGACTTTCCGCTGGTCTTGGTCACACCGCAACGATACCCGCCGGGCTATTGACCGATACAGACTGTCTCACTAATCTGAGTGTTACAGCATGTATCAGTAAACGAGCGAATGAGAGAGCCGTCATGGACAATGCCGTCGTGCCGCCTCGCGGTACCGCGTCGCTCCCCGCGGAGTCCTTCGCGCAACGCCTGCTCACCGGCTCGGTGCGGAAGTCCTACGACCCGGTGGTCGATCTGGACTGGGACGCGCCGCTGGATCCGGAGAAGCTGTTCCTGCCGCCGGAGGTGGTCTCGCTCTACGGCACGGCGCTGTGGGAGTCGATGACGCCGCAGCAGCGCCGCGAGCTGTCGCGGCAGGAGCTGGCGAATGTGCTGTCGGTCGGGATCTGGTTCGAGAACCTGCTCAACCGCCTGCTGCTGCGCGAATTGATGAGCGGCGACCCGACCACGCGCCATTCGCACTACACGCTCACCGAGATGGGCGACGAATGCCGGCACATGATGATGTTCGGCAAGCTCATCGACCGGATCGAGGCACGGCCCTACTGGCCGAAAGCACCCGCGCGGCTGGGCATCTCGTCGTTGCAACTGTTCCTGCGCGGGTCGATGACCTGGGTGGGCGCGCTGGTCGGCGAGGAGATCTTCGACGCCCTGCAGCGCCGCACCCTCGACGATCCGCAGTTGCAGCCACTGGTGTCGCGGGTGATGCGCATCCACGTCACGGAGGAGGCGCGCCATATCGGGTTCGCCCGGGACGCGCTGGCGCGGCGGGCGCCGACCCTGTCGCGGGCCGAATTGGCTTATACGCGTTTGTGTGTCGCGATCGCGGCGCCCCTGTTCGTCCATCTGATGACCAACCGGCACATGTACGACCGGGCGGGGCTGGACGGGCGGACGGCGCGGCGGGTGGCGCGCGGGAATCCTTATGCCAAGCGGGCTCTCGGTACCGGTGCGGCGAATCTCGGTGCGTTCCTGGACAAGCAGGGGCTTATCGGTCCGGCCGGTAAGTGGCTGTGGCGGCGGCAAGGGCTGCTGTGAATGCCGAAATCGTCGTCGTAGGAGCAGGTTTCGGCGGTATAGCGATCGCGCGGGAGTTACGCCGGGCGGGTATCGAGGACTTCGCCGTGCTGGATCCGGGCGACGACATCGCCCAATCCGGGCGGGAGGGGCGCTGCTCGCACTGCGGCCGGGAGATCGCGCCGCGGTTCGCGGCGTCGTTCGGGGCGCGGCTGTTCGCACGGGCGGCAGCTCGTGAAGACCTGCGCCGCACGGTCGAGCGCAGCGGCCTGCGGCGTCATCTCCGGATGCGCTCGAAGGTCGTGGCCCTGGAGTTCGACGACGACGCCGACCGCTGGGACGTCCGCGCCGCCGACGGACGGCACTGGCGGCCACGACTGGTGGTGTCGGCGGTGGGGCCGCTGCATGATCCGGCGCGGTTCGCCCGGCAGTCCATCACGGGCCGGGGCGGGCGGACGCTCGAGGAATCGTGGCGGGCCGGGCCGGAAGCATTTCTCGGTGTGGCGGTGCACGGCTTCCCGAACCTGTTCCTCGTGGCGGGACCGAATTCGCTCGGCGGGCACCGGTCCACCGGTCCGGTGATCGAGGCGCAGGCCGCGTACATCCGGCAATGCGTACAGCTCATGCGGCGTGCGGCGGCCGATCGGATCGAGGTGCGGGCGGCGACACAACACGAGTTCATTCGGCGGCTGCGGGCGAGATCGGCCGCGGTGTCGAGTGGTGGTTCCGGCGTCGACCGGGTCGTCCGGCCCGGATCCAGCGCGTCGTACCGGCGCGCGGTCCGCCGCCCCGAGCCCCGGCATTTCGATCTGACCGTATCCGCGGAACGGGAGGCGGCACACGAGTATTCGGGTCCGGCCATGCTGGACGCACCCGGCGCCGAGTTGCCGGTGACGGTCACCCTGAGCGGCCATCCCGATCCGATCGATGGCCGTTACCACTGGTACGGCCGGGTGTCCGCCGCGAACCCCGCCGATCTCCCCGAGCCCCGGCGCGGACACGTCCGTCTCACCCTGCCCGGCGGTGTCGCGGCGGACGCGACACTGCAGGAGCGCGACCCCTGGGGCGGTCTGCGAATCGCCGGGGTGGGCACTCCCCCGTTTCCGCTGGAGTCGGCGCCGATGCGGTGAAGTGCATCGTGTTGCGGCTCGGAACATGTTCGGCCGCAAGGCAACTCGGTGCGCACGGAGAGCGGCGAACCGCTGAGGGATCCCCGTGCGCACCGATGTCTCAGGCGGGCACCTTGTCCAGGAAGCCGTGCACCTGCGAGATGCGGCCCTCGTCGAGGGTGATCACGTCGAAGCCCACCACCAGCGCCTCGGCCCCGGGCGCGCCCAGATTCCAGGTGAACCGTGCGATGCCGTGATGGCCGTCGACCCGCTCGCCCAGGGTGAACCGCAGGCCCGCGAACTGCTGCTGCGCGCCGGACACCACCTGGTCGATGGCGTCGAGCCCGGTCACCGCGGCGAGCGGGTCGGTGTAAGTGGCGTCCGGCGTGTACACCTCCGCGAGCAGGGCGCGCCGCTTGTCCGCGTCCTGCTCGTTCCAGGAGTCGATGTAGCGCTGTGCGATGGTTTCGTATTCGGTGATTTCGTATTCGCTCATGAGACCAGCATCTGCGACCGGATGCCCGGAGTCGATTACGCGTCAGGTAATGCTAGCGACACCGATTCCGGTGCGGCGCAACCGTGCTCGCGAACTAGAGCACCGACTTCAGCGCCTGCTCGTCGCGCGCCACCACCGCGTGCCCGTCCGGGGTGGCGATGATCGGCCGCTGAATGAGCTTGGGATGGTGGGCCAGTGCCTCGATCCAGTGATCGCGGTCGGCGGGCGTCCGCGACCAGCCGGACATACCCAGCTCCTTCGCCTCGGCCTCGCCCGTGCGGGTGATATCCCACGGCTCCAGCCCCAACTTGCTCAGCACGGCCCGCAGTTCCTCAACCCCCGGCGGTTCCTCGAGATACCGCCGCTCGGTATACGCGATCCCCGCCTCATCCAAAGCCGCCTTGGCCGCCCGACTCTTCGTACACCGCGGGTTGTGCCAAATCTCCATCTGCTCTCCAGCCATGCCCGAACGATACCGAGCAGCGCGCGGTCCACGACACGCCCATACGCGACCACTGGTCCACCACAACGCCCCGCACCCCCACTCCGCACTCCGCACTCCGCATCCCGCATCCCGCATCCCGCACCCCGCACCCCGCACCCCGCACCCCGCACCCCGCACCCCGCACCCCGCACCGATTGAGGGTCGACCTGGCTGCCACGCACTACAACGGGCAGAACGCACAGCGAATCCGCCAGCCTTCCGCCCGACACATATCCACGCGGTCGCCACCTTGCCGAGGCACCGCCAACGCGCCCCGGCCACGCGCTGGCAACACGGCCGCACCACACACATTGGCAACACGGCCGGACACTGGCAACACGCCCCGACACCAAACAACAACGCGGCCGGAGCCGGGGGACCCGGCTCCGGCCGCGAAGGGCTGGCGTGTGTGCGGTGTCAGCCGCGACGGCGGCGGGGGCCGCCGCTGGCGCGGGAGAATCCGGCGAGGCCGCCGGTGCTGCCCGCGGGCGATGCGCCGCGGCCGGTGCCTCGGGTTGTGGCGCGGGCTTGCGGGGTGCTGCCGCTGGGCTGGGCCTGGCGACGGCTGCCGTGGCTGCTCCCGGCCGGGGCGGACCCGGTGGCGTGCTCGCTCCGGCGGCCCGAATGCCGCTGCGAGACATCGCCGTTGCGTCCGTGGTCCGACATGGAGCCGTGGCGGTAGTCGGACGGTGCGCCCGCGTTGCCGCGGCCTCGGGCGGGAGCCTCGGCACCGCGGCCGTTGCGGGCTGCGCCGCGCCTCTCCCCCGCTACCGGTGCGCCGGTGCCGCGACCGGTCGGTCGCCCGTTGCCGCGGCTGTCATCCTGCGCGTCGGCGCGCCGGTCACCCCTCGGTGCCGAACCACGGCGGCCACGCTGCTCCGAACCGGCGGTGCGCTCCCAGGTGGCGGGACCGCGGCGGCGGCCCTGCCCACTGTCACCGCGAGACCCGCGGCCCGCGCCTTGTCCGCTCTGCTGGCCGGAGACCTGCTGCGGTGCCGCGGCGGTGACGAGCGGGGCAACCGCGCCGACCAGCCCGGCCACGGCGGCCGAGTCGGCCGTAACCCGTTGCGGCTGCACGGAGATGGTGGCCTTGCGCATCAGGGCCGCCATGTCCTTGCGCTGTTCGGGCAGCACGATGGTGACCACGTCGCCGGCGCTTCCGGCGCGGGCGGTGCGGCCCGAGCGATGCAGGTACGCCTTGTGCTCCGCCGGCGGGTCCACATGCACGACGAGTTCGACGTCGTCGACGTGCACGCCACGGGCGGCCACGTCGGTGGCGACCAGGACCCTGGCGTCACCCGACGCGAAGACCGCGAGGTTACGATCGCGCGCCGCCTGAGCGAGGTTGCCGTGCAGGTCGACCGCGGGGATACCGGCGGCGGTCAGGGTCTTGGCGAGCCTGCGCGCCTGATGTTTGGTGCGCATGAACAGGATTCGGCGGCCGGTGCCGGACGCCAGCTTCTGCACGAGGTCCTTCTTGACATCCTGGTTGCCCACCTCGAACACGTGGTGGGTCATGGCGGCGACGGGCGAATTGGCCTCGTCCACCGAGTGCAGCACCGCCTTCGGCAGGAACCGCGCGACCAGCTTGTCGACCCCGTTGTCGAGGGTCGCCGAGAACAGCAACCGCTGCCCGCCCGCCGGAGTCGCGGCGAGAATGCGGGTCACCGAGGGCAGGAAGCCGAGGTCGGCCATGTGGTCCGCCTCGTCGATCACGGTGATCTCGACGGCGTCGAGGGCGATGAGCCGCTGCCGCATCAGATCCTCGAGCCGACCGGGGCAGGCGACGACGATATCGACGCCCGCCTGCAGCGCGCGCACCTGCCGATTCTGCGGGACACCGCCGAACACGGTGGTCACTCGCATCGAGTACGGCGCCGTCAACGGCTCCATCGCGGCGGCGATCTGGGTGGCCAGTTCCCTGGTCGGGGCCAGGATCAGGCCGAGCGGGGTGTTCGGGCGGCGACGCCCGGCGAGTTCGCCGGCCAACCGCGCGACCGTCGGAATCGCGAAGGCCAGGGTCTTGCCGCTGCCGGTCTTGCCCCGGCCGAGCACGTCGCGGCCGGCGAGGGTGTCGGGCAGGGTATCCGCCTGGATCGGGAACGGTTCGGTGATACCGGCCCGGTGCAGCGCCCGGACCAGCGGGTCACGCACGCCGAGCGCGGCGAAGGAGGGGGCGGTCGATCCGCCCGGGACCATCGATGAATTCACAGGAATTGCAGTGTCTTTCGGACAAGGGTGCCCGCGTCGCGCAGCGTGATGAAGATCCGCGCCGGGGCACTCGGTGGCGAAATTGCCGATGGGCAATATCGGTATCGCCGCAAGGAAAGCCGGTGCCACACAGCTGGGCGCTGGTGCGTAGGGATAGCAATCTACGACGCCGGGTGTGAGTCACACCCTGGCCCATAGTGTAGCTCGAGCATTGCCGGAACTACGACCGGGTGTCGTCATCGTCACGTCGGGGCGATCCGGGGTATCGCGCGCCGCCCGCTCGGTACCCGATCTTGTTTCACGTGAAACCATTGTGGCACAACAACTTTCGCCACATTGGGGTGCCGAGCGACGGGCCGCTGCGAGGGGTCGAGGTGACCTACCGCGGGCCGTGCGGTCGAGGTCCCGATGGGATTCCAGAGATTACATGGCGATGGCGAGCGCGGGCCGGAAGCGGCCCCGGCGAGTTTCGCGACGCCCTGCCACGCGCCGGGCGTACGCAACCGCCGCGGCTCCGTCCGTGCACAGTGCACAAACCCCGCCGCGGACGGGCCACCGATTGCCGGTACCGGCCCGCCCCGGTCCGCGCTGTGCTGGAGATCGACATCGCGGTCGCCGTCGTGACCGCGAGCCCTACGCGAGCCAGAGGTGTGTTGTGAGTTCATCGACGGTGGCGGGCGACGCGACCCGCCCGCGCACCCTGTGCGAGGCGTTCCAGCGCAATGTCGCCCGCTATCCCGAGGCGGTCGCCGTCCGCAGTCGCGGCGGCGCGGTGCGAATCACGTGGCGTGAGTACGGCTCCCGCGTGCGCGCCCTCGCCACCGGGCTGGCCGCGCTGGGCGTCGGGCGCGGCGGCACGGTGGCGCTGATGCTCACCAACCGCCCGGAGTTCCACCTGTGCGACACCGCCGTCCTGCACACCGGCGCCACCCCGTTCTCGGTGTACAACACCAATCCGCCGGACCTGCTGGCCTACCAGTTCGGCAATGCCGGGAACACCGTGGTGATCTGCGAGGAGCAGTTCGCGCCGCGGGTGCTGACGGCGGTGCGGCAGGCGGCCGCCGCGGGCCACCGGGTGGAGCACGTGATCTGCGTCGACGGCACGCCGCCGGGCACCATCGGCCTCGCCGAGGTCGAGCGCACCGACGCTCCGGAATTCGACTTCGAATCCGCGTGGCGCGCAGTGGGTCCCGAAGACCTGCTGACCATCGTGTACACCTCCGGCACCACCGGACGACCCAAAGGCGTCGAACTCACCCACACCAACTTCATCGAGAACGCCCGCATCGTCGACGAACTCGGCGGCGGCGGCATCGAGGACCGGGTGGTGTCGTATCTGCCCGACGCGCACGCGGCCAATCGCTGGTTCGCGCACTACCTCAACCTGCTGGAGGCCGCCCGGATCACCACGGTGCCCGAACTGCGGGAGGTCGCCGAGGCACTGCTCGAGGTCCGGCCGACGGTGTTCCTGGGGGTGCCGCGTGTCTGGGTGAAAGTCAAAGCGGCCCTGGAGGACCGGCTCGCCGCCGAGCCCCGCGCGATCCGCCGCGCACTGGCCCGCTGGGCGATCGGGGTGGGCCGGGACCGCGCGCGGGCCATTTCCGACGGCCGCGACCGGTCGCCGTGGGACAGCGCGCGCTTTCGGCTCGCCGACCGGCTCGTGCTGTCCACCATCCGTGCCCGGCTCGGTCTGGACCAGGTGCGCATCGCCGTGACGGGTGCGGCCCGGATTCCCGGCGACACCCACGAATTCTTCCTGGCACTGGGCCTGCCGCTGTGCGAAGGATACGGCCTCACCGAATGCACCGCGGGCGCCACCGTGACGCGTCCCGAGCGCATCCGGATCGGCACGGTGGGCACGCCGCTGCCCGGCGCCGAGATCCGGCTCGCGGACGACGGGGAGGTGCTGATCCGCGGCGCGCTGGTGATGCGCGGCTATCGCAAGGATCCCGAGAGCACGGCCGCCGCCCTCGATGCCGCGGGCTGGCTGCACACCGGCGACATCGGCGCACTGGATCCCGACGGGTGCCTGCGGATCGTCGACCGCAAGAAGGAACTCATCATCAACGCGGCCGGCAAGAACATGTCGCCGACCACCATCGAGAACGCGATCACCGAGCACACCCCGCTGGCCGGAATCGTCGCAGTGATCGGCGAGGGTCGCCCGTACAACACGGCGCTGATCTGCCTGGATCCCGAGCTGGCCGCCGCCTTCGCCGCACGCCACGGCCTGCCCGACACCGACATCGCCGCACTCGCCAGGGATCCGCGGGTCCGCGCCGCGATCGAGGCGGGCGTGGCCGAGGCCAACGCCAGGCTGTCGCGGGTGGAACAGATCAAGAAGTTCGCACTGCTGTCCGAGGTCTGGCAGCCCGGCGGCGACTGCCTCACCCCCACGGGCAAACTGCGGCGCAAGCCCATCGCCGCAGCGTATGCCGATACCATCGAATCCCTGTACGCCACGTAACCCCGGACGGAGGAAACCGTGGAGTCGCCGACCCGGGACCGCGCCCTCGAAGCCCTCTACCTGCGGGCCGGTGCGCTGATGCGAGAGTTCTCCGAGTCGATCCCGCCGTACCGCAGCATCCCGCGCTCGCTGGTGCTGCCCGGCTGGGAGCGCGGCACGACCCTGAACATCGAGTTGTTCTTCGACTTCCTGCAGCGCGGCCGGGCGCCCGGCGAAGAGGCCACCCGCGAGCTGGTGGAGCTGGCCGTGGGCCGCGTCCGCGACGGCGAGCCGCTGGAAGAAGTGCTGGGCCGCTACCGGGAGGGCGCGGAATTCATCTACGACCGGCTGTGCGCGGCGACCACGGGCGCCGAACGCGAGTTGCTCGCCGATGCCGCGCTGCCGTTGTTGCGGTACGTGACGCTGGTCGTGGAACGCATCGCGGCGGCCTGTGTCCGGCGGGCCCACGACCCGCGCTGGGAGTTGCTCGAACGCCGTCGCACCCTGGCCGACGCGCTGCTCACCGGCCGCGATCCGGCGGAATGGGCCGACGAGCCGGTCATCGCGGTGCCCGACGCGTTCCTGGTGGCCGTGTTCCGGCTCGGCGCCGGCGGTCGGCCCGGTTCCGGCACCAGCGATCTGCGGCACTGCATCGAGTCCATCCCGGGTGTGTTCCTGCGCCTGGACAGCGGCGGCTGGACCGCACTGGTGCCGTTGCAGGCGGGAGACGACGGCTCGGCCGCGATCGCGCGGCTGTCGGGTCGTCTGCCACCGCGCACCGCCGGCCACTCGCCACGGTTCTGGGTGGGGGTCGGCGCGGCCCACGGCCGTGCCGCGGTCCCGGCGGTGTTCACCGAGGCCCGTGCCCTCGCCGAACTGGGCCGCTGCCTGGATCGGCCGGAGTTGGTGTGCCGCCGGGAGAATTTGCAGTTCGAGTACATGGTGGCGGCCGGGGCCGCGGCCCGGCCGGGTTTGGCGACGGTGCTCGCGCCGCTCGACGCCCAACCGCTGCTCGCCGAGACGCTGGAGGTGTTCGTCGACAGCGGCTTCAATCAGCTCGCCACCGCGCGGCAGCTGAACATCCATCGCAATACGGTCACCTATCGGCTGGCCCGGGTCCATGAACTGACCGGTCTCGACCCGCACCGCCCCACCGATGCCATGACCTTGTCCGCCGCCCGGATCGCCCGCAAGCTCGAATCCGCCGCGTTCGCGCCTTAGCCCGTCGCCCGGCGGCCGTAAAAGTTCGGCGAAGCCCACGTGAATTCCGTCTGTCGGCCAGGCGTGGAATCACGTGAGTGCAACTCCGAGTCATGTACATGACGTGTCATATCAGCAGAACAATGGTCGCATGTCCGGAGTTCGCCAGAAGATAACCAGTCATTTTCGGCCGGTCGTTTATTTACGGTGACAGACGTCACGGACACTTCCGCTGGGCGAATGTCCTAGAGTCATCCGCATTCCGGCGAACGACGAGGTCACCGGGATTTTCCAACAATCGGAGCACGCCATGGCGCGCGTGCCGGTATTTCCCGCGACGAACCGGAAAATAACTTCCGTTCGAAATTTTCTGACACATCAGATGAGGGATGTTCATGGAATTCATCGAACTGGCCGATTATCCCCTGCGCGCCGGTCGGGTGACGGAATGGCTGGCCACCGCGGACACGCACTGGGCCGACTGGCCCCGCGATGCCCGCGCGGTGTCCTACAACCATCAGCAACATCTGCGAGAGGCGCTCGAGCACAATCGGATTCGCACCCGGCGGCACTGCTGGCTCGGTCAGGCGCTGCGGATCGACGGCCCTCTGGACGCCCGCGCCTGGACCGCCGCCCTGGCGGCCTGGGTCGACCGGCACGAGGTGTTGCGCAGTCACGTCGCGGTGGAGGGCGGGCGGGCCGCGCGCTACACCCTGCCGCCGGGACGCGCCGTGATCCGGGCGGGCGATGCGGGGCGCCCCGCCTCGGCGATGTCGGCCTACCGCCTCGTGCACCAGTTGCTCGACGACCGCACCTCGCCGCTGGACTGGCCGTCGCACCTGTGTGTGACGATCGACCACGGCGACTCGTTCACCGCGATCGTGGCCGCGGACCACGCGATGATGGACGGATACTCGACGACCTCCATCGGCGGCGAGCTGCGCGCCCGCTACGACGCCGCCCGCACCGGGCACCGGGCCGAACTCCCGCCGACGGCCAGTTATCTCGATTTCTGTCACCTGGAGCGGGAACGCGCAGAGGCGGCCGACGCGGACCACCCGGCCGTGACACTCTGGCGCGAATTCCTCACCGGCGCAGCCGGTTACGTGCCGACACCGGGCGAACTAGCCGAGGCCGCCACACGACCGGTCACGGACCTCCGGCACCCGACGGCGGCGCGGCCGGACAGGGCCGGTGCCGCGGCGGAGGTGGCAAGCGCCGCGCCGCAGCGCACCCTCGCGATCGAGGTCCTCGACGCCGCGGCGGCCGATCGCACCGCCGCCACCGCCCGCGCACAGGGCCAGGGGCTGGCCGCGGTGCTGACGGCCGCCTTCGCCGCCGCGCACGCCGAACTGACCGGCGCCCGCGAATTCCGCACCGTCGTGCCCATGCACACCCGCGACGAGCCCCGGTGGGCGGACACCCTCGGCTGGTTCGTCGGCCTGGCGCCGTACCGGATCGACTGTGACGCAGGCACTCTCGCCGACCTGGTGGTCCGGTCCGGTACCGAGCTGCGCCGGGTGCGCGGCGCGGCCACGGTGCCCTTCGGACGGGTGTGCGAACTCCTGGACATGCGCCCGCGGGTGTCGTTCATGGTGTCCTACATGGATATTCGCGCGATGTACGGCGCGGACCGCTGGCTCGAATCCGATACCCGCTGGCTGCGTAGCCGCACCCGCTCGGCCGACGAGTTCTTCTACTGGTTCCTGCGCACCCCCGCCGGGGTGACGCTCAACATGCGTTATCCCGGCACCACGCGGGCCACCCGGGCGGTGCACCGCCACGCGCTGCGACTGCGCCGACTGCTCGACGGCTACTCCCGCGACGGGCACGTACCGCTGCACCGCGCCGCCGCAACCACCCTCCCCCTCGGACAAGGAGCATCGACATGGAGATGATCCACCTCACCGACTGGCTGCCCAAGCCCGGCGAACTGCTCGAATTCGTGCCCACTCCCGCCGCGGTGACCGCCGCGGCCGCGGCGCCGCCCGCGCCGATACCGCCGTCCTACATCCAGGAGTTCCACATCCGATACTGGCAGCGGCGGCGTCGCGAATCGAACCCGGCCGACGTCGCCCGCGAGGTGCGGACCGAATTGTCGATGTGCTTCAGCATCGCCGCACCGCTCGATCGCGAGGCGCTGCGCCGGGCATGCGCCGACTTCCTGCGCCGGCACGACAGTCTGCGCTGCCGGTTCGACGACACCGGGGCCACCCTGACCCGGCACGTCCTGGCTCCCGGCGACGTGGCGCTGGAGACGGTGGTCCACGGTTCCTATGCATCGGGCGAAGCCCTGCGCGACCGGCTCGCGACCCGCTTCCAGGCGCCGGACCCGACCGTGTGGCCCGCGTTCGCCTGCGGCGCGATCGATCACGGCACCGACGGCTTCACCGTGTATCTCAGCCTCGACCACGCCTTCTCCGACGGCACCTCGCTCGTCGCGGCGATCGCCGAACTGCACCACCTCTACACCGCCCACGCCGGGGGCACCGCGCCCGCGCTCCCCCCGGCCACCGACTACGCCGAGTACGCCCGGGAGGAACGCGACGCCATCGCCGCGCGGCCACCGGAGCTGGAGCGCCTGGCCCGCCTGCTCGCCGACAACGCCGACCGCATCCGGCCCACACCCTGGGACCTCGGTCTGGCGCCCGGCGAGTTCGGCGACAGCACCGGCCTGCGGTTCGACCTGCTCACCGGCGCGCAGTGCGACGAGTTTGCCGCCGCGTGCACGGCGGCCGGCGGCTCGTTCACCGCCGGGCTGTACGCGGCGATCGCGCTGACCGAACTCGAAATCGCCGGGCGCACCGGCTATCTGGGCCTCAACGTGCTGGGCACGCGCACCGATCCGCGTTTCCGGCTCACCCAGGGCTGGTTCGTCAACCTGCTGCCCGTCGCGTTCGATGTCGGCCCGGCCGCGCGATTCGGCGAACTCGCCGGGCGCGCCCGCGCCGCGCTGCACGAGATCAAGCCGCTCACCGGTATTCCGCTGCTCGCCGCGCTCCCCCGCGCCGCCGAGCTCGCCGGGCGCGCGCTGCCGCAGGTCCGGGACTGGCCGTGGGTGTCCTACATGGATATGCGCCCGATCTCCGGAGATCTGCTGGAACGCTCGATGCCCGGCCTGCACGGCATCCGCGGGCTCGGCTCGTCCTCCCGGATCGGCCAGCCGTCGCCGCTGTGGTTCAACCGGGAGGCCGATCGCGTGCACGTGGCGGTGATGTTCCCGGACACCGCGCGGGCGCATGCCTCGGTCACCGCGTATCTGGAGCGGCTGCGCGCGGTGGTGTGTGCGGTCGCGGCCACCGGTGAATACGCCACGGCCGCACCGGGTTCCGAGGTGACCTGATGCGGCTCACGTTCCTCGATCGGCTCACGGTGCCACCCGGCACGCTGCTCGAGTGGGCGGTCTCGGCGGATCCCGGCCCGGTTCCCGATCCGACTCCGCCCACCTCGAACCAGCTCCTGCACCTGTCCGCCACACCCCCGACGGCCTGGCTCGCCGCCACCTTCGACGTGCCCGGTCCGATCGACGAAGCGGCGCTGCGGGCCGCCTTCGCCGCCTGGCTGCCCCGTCACGACGCGCTGCACTGCTGTTTCACCGCACCCCGGGCGGCGACGGGAGCGGGGCTGCGGCTGGTGTCCGACAACGACATTCGGCTCGAGCCCCGTCCGCCGGTGCGCTCGGAATCGGCGGACGAGCTGCGCCGGATGCTCGGCGAGCGGCTCGACGCGGCGTGCGCGCCGTTCACGTTTCCGCCGTACTTTCTCGGCGCGGTCAGCCGCCCGGGAGTATCCACGATCGTCTGCGGATTCGACCATGCCGTCTGTGACGCGTGGTCGATCACGCTCGCCGTCACCGAACTCGACGAGTTGTATCGGACCGCCTGCGACGACGGTCCGGCCGCGCTCCCGGCCGCCGTCGCGCGGCTGCCCGAGGCGGGGAGCTTCCTGTCCTACTGCACCAAGGCGGCGGCGAATCCGCCGCCGGACAGCGCGGCGCTGCTGCGGGAATGGCACGAGTTCCTCCGTGCGGCCGGGAACGACCTGCCGCACTTCCCTTTCGATCTCGGTGTGCCCGCGGGCGCGACCGCCGAGCCGGGCAGCGAGGTCCGTACGGTCCTCACGCCCGGCGCGGCCGCGGCGCTGCACCGGACCGCGCGCGAGGGCGGCCACTCGATCTTCGCGGTCGTGCTGGCGGCCGTCGCCCACACCGTGGCGAAACTCGGCGGCGGCGGCCACACCGACCTGGTGTTCCCGGTGCACACCCGGCGAGAACCACGCCACCACAACACTTTCGGATGGCTGGTGGCCAACGCGCCCGCTCGCATCCGGGCCGGTGACGACCTCGCCACAACGATTCCCGGTGCGGCCGCGGCGATCCGCGCCGGGCAGCGGCTGGCGCGGCTACCGGCCGTCACCGTGTTCGAGGCGATGGAGCCCGCGCTCCGCCGGGATCGCCGCGGCCTGTTCAGCGTGTCCTACACCGACTACCGGCTGCTGCCCGGCGGCTCCCGCAGCGAGTTCGGGCGTGCGCTGCCCCGGCAGGCCACTCAGCTGAGCCGGTCCATGCCCGTCGACGATGTGCAGTTGTGGTTCGCCCGCACCGACGACGGACTCCGGCTGCGCACGCGATTCCCGGACACCCCCGCCGCGCGGGCAGTCGTCTCCGAATTCCTCGATGTACTCACCGATCTGGTCCACACCGCCGCCCGCGGCTGAGCAGTATCCCGGTGGAAAGCCCGTGCTCCCAACCTCGGCGGTACCCGCCGCGACCGGCTACGGTGGCGGCCGGATTTCCGCGGTGAGAGGCGAAGTGGTTGGCGGCGAGGCTGTTTCGGTGGGTGGTCGGCATTGCGGTGGTGGCGGTCCTGGCAGCGGTGCCGGGTGCGGGGTTCGCACCGGGTTTCGACACGCCGGACTGGTTCTACCATCAGCGCTTGGCCTGGCGGGACTGCGAGCGCGCGGACCTCGACGCGACCGGGACGCGGTGTGCGACCGTGCGGGTGCCGCTAGACTACACGCGGCCGTTCGGGCGCACACTGTCGATCGCCGTCTCCCGCGTCCCGGCCACCGATCCGGACCGGCGCCGCGGCGTGCTGGTGTCGAACCCGGGCGGCCCCGGGGCGGCCGGGCTGGATTCGGTGGGCCTGCTCGGCGATGTACTCAGCCCGGACGTGCGGGCGAGTTTCGACCTGATCGGGATGGATCCGCGCGGCGTGGGCCGCTCCGACGGCGGACGTCCGTGCGGCTGGCAGGTCGGCGAGATGGTGCGTTCGGCGGGCGCGACTCTCGCGGGTTTCCTGCACGACACCGGCGTCGCGGCGGCCATGGCCGCGGACTGCGTGACCGACGATCCCGAGCGGGCCCGGCAGCTCACCACTCGCAACACCGCCCGGGACATGGACGTCCTGCGGGCCGCGCTCGGCGAGCGAGCCATCAGCTATTTCGGCGTCTCCTACGGCACCTATCTCGGCGCGGTCTACACCCAGCTGTTCCCGCAGCACAGCGATCGCGTCGTGCTCGACAGCGCTATCGATCCCGGCCGGTATTGGGCGGGGCTGGTACAGGATTGGGGCCCCGCCGACGAAGCCGCGCTCGACGACTGGGCGGCGTGGGCCGCCACTCGCGACGACGTGTACCGGCTCGGGAACTCCCCGCAACTGGTCCGAGCGACCGTCGAGGACCTGCTCGCGACCGCGGCCCGGCAACCGATCGTCCTCGACAACTTCCGCATCGATGACCATTGGCTGCCGTTCATCCTGCACAACCTGCTCAACAGCTTCCGGTCGAACGAGGCACTCGCCGACACGGTGCGCGAGATCGCCGACGCCGCAACGGGTCCGCCCGCCGCCGCCCGCGGCACGCGGCTGGCGGCGGTGCTGTCCGCGCTGCGCGAGGGCGAGAATTCCGAACTGGCCTTCATCGCCTGCGGCGACGCCCCCGCACCCACGGACCCCGGATGGTATTGGGAGGGCATCGAATCCACCCGCGCGACGCAGCCGGTGTTCGGCGCCCTGGCCAACAATATTCAGCCGTGCGCGTTCTGGCCCCGTCCCGCCGAACCCGCGACCACGGTACGCAACGCGGTGCCCGCGCTGATTCTGCAGGCCACCGGCGACCCCCGCACCCCGTACGCGCACGGCGTCCGGCTGCACGGCGACCTGACCGCGTCCCGGCTGGCCACGCTGCGGGACGTCCGCATTCACATGACCTTCCGGCCGGACCTGAGCCGCTGCCTCGGCGACGCCGTCAACACCTACTACGCCACCGGCGTGCTACCGGCCACCGACCTCGTGTGCCAGGCGGACCGGGCGAACCCGTAGCCCCGCCGCGGCGCGGTCAGGCGCGCGGCGCCTCGACATAGAATTCGGCCCCGAGCGCGCTGAGCGCCTGCCGGACACCCGTCGGCGCCCAGCTCACCTTCGGGTCGTGCCGCACCACCGGAGCGCGCACGGTCTCGGTGCGGCCGTTGATCTCCAGCTCGAACTCCCCCGCGGCCAGGATGTTCTTCAGCCAGTCCACCTCGCGGCCGTAGGTGAGCGCGACGCGGTAGACGCCGTCCTGCGAGAACACGGTGACCGGGGTCCGGTACTGCCGCCCCGAACTCCGCCCGCGATGCACGACGACGGCCAGACCGGGCGCGCGCCCGGCGACCAGGCCCGCGACCCGGTTGGTGACCCGCCGGTTGAATTTCGCGAGCGCGTGCGGAAACGGCATGACTACCCCTCTCGACGATCCCTGCGGCACAGGCTACGCCCGCCGCCGCGCCCGCGCGCCGGATCGGGACCGGGCACCCGGCACGGTCTTGTCCCGCAAGCACATTCGGGCACCGGCTACGGTGTCCACGGCCGCAGCCGCACCCGCTGCCCCGGCCGCACCTGCGCCAGCAGATCCACATCCGCGTCGATCACCGTGCCCACCACCGGGTAGCCGCCGGTGATGGGGTGGTCGGCGAGGAACACCACCGGCTGCCCCGACGGCGGGACCTGGATCGCGCCCAGCGCCATGCCCTCCGTGGGCAGTTCGGCGGTGTCGGCGCGGGTCAGCGGCGGGCCACCGGCGCGGTCGAGCCGCACGCCGACCCGGTCGGTGTCACTGGAGACCTGCCACCATCCCGCGAACAGATCGGCGGGGCGGCGGAACCAGTCGTCGCGGGGGCCGAGCCGCACCCGCGCGGTGATCGGACCGGTGGTCATCGGGGCGACCGGCGCCACCTCGACCGACGGCCACTCCCGCGGCGGCGGGCCGACCGGCAGCACGTCACCGGCGGCTAGCGGCTCCGGCCCCAGACCGGCCAGCGTGTCGCGGCTGCGCGACCCGAGCACCGGCGGCACCTCGAGACCGCCGCGCACCGCCACGTAGCACCGCAGCCCGGCCGTCGCGAGACCCAGCTCCAGCCGCTGCCCCTCCGCGAGGAACAGCACCGACGCGTGCGCCTCCGGGCGGCCGTCGACGGTCAGCGGCGCGGGTGCACCGGTCACCGCGATCACCGCGGGCTCGGGGAACTCCACCCGCAGCCCGCCCAGCGCGCATTCGATCGCCGCCGCCGACTCCGGGTTGCCGACCAGCCGGTTAGCCAGCGCGAACGATCGCCGGTCCGCCGCGCCCGACACCCCGACCCCGGCATGGAACCAGCCCGGGCGGCCGAGGTCCTGAATCGTGCTCAGCGGCCCCGGCGCGATTACCCGCAGGGCCGCACCGCTCACCGCGCTGCGACGCCGGATCGGCACTGCCACAGTGTCTTTCACGCGTCCTCCCGAACGAATCGGACGCGCGCGCCGGGGCGCAGCAGCGCCGGTTCCGGTCGCCGCGGATCCCACATCCGCACGTCGGTGGCGCCGATGAGGCGCCAGCCGCCGGGCGTCCTGCGCGGATAGACGGCGCTGTAGCCCCCGGCGAGCGCGACCGACCCGGCGGGCACGGCCGTGCGGGAACGGTCTCGCCGCGGCACCGACAGACCCGACTCCGCCGACTCCAGGTATCCGAATCCGGGAGCGAATCCGAGAAACGCGCACCGCCACACCGCGCCGGTGTGCCGGGCGATCAGCTCGTCCTCCGAAATACCCAGCAGCCCAGCGGTTTCCGCCAGGTCGGCGCCGTCGTAGCGGACGGGGACGAGCACCGGCTCGAGATCGTCGGCGGGTTCGGCATCCCCCGTCGCCACGGCCTCGGCCAGCTGCCGCAGCCGCGCCTCGACCGCCTCCACCCGCGCCCGCGGATCGAGGGTGACCAGCACGGTTTCGGCCGCGGGCACGTGGTCGCGCACACCCTCGACCGGGTGGCGGCGCAGCTCGTCCACCAGCCCGGCCAGCGTGCCCGGCGCGGGGATCAGCAGCAGCGCCCGGTCGCCGGCGGGCCGGATGTGCAGTCCGCTCACGAGAACGCCTCTACCTCGATGCCCTTGGCGGCCAGCGCATCCCGGATGGATCGGGCCATCGCGACCGCGCCCGGCGAGTCACCGTGCACGCACAGGCTCGCGGCGGGGACCGCCACCGCTGCGCCGTCCACATCGCGGGCCTCGCCGCGCACCGCGATCGAGATCGCCTGTGCCAGTGCGGCTTCCTCGCCGAGGACGCTGCCCGGAGTGCCGCGCGCGACCAAGGTACCGGAAGGTGTGTAGGCCCGGTCGGCGAAACCCTCGGCGTGGAAAGCGATTCCGGCCGCCGCCGCGGCCGCGGCCAGCTGCGACCCGGGCAGGCCCAGCAGGCCGAGCCCGCCGTAGCGGGTCAACGCCCGCACCACCGCGTCGGCAACCTCCCGATCCGCCGACGCCGCGTGGTACAGCGCGCCGTGCGGCTTGACGTAGCGGACCCGGTCGCCCGCGGCCCGCGCGAACGCGTCCAGCGCGCCGATCTGGTACAGGCATTCGTCGGCCAGCTCGTCCGGTGGCACCGCCATCGCGCGCCGGCCGAACCCGGCCAGGTCCCGGTAGGAGATGTGCGCGCCGATCCGCACCCCGCGGGCCACGGCCAGCTCGCAGGTGCGCCGCATGATCGCCGGATCGCCCGCGTGGAAGCCGCAGGCGATGTTGGCGCTGGTGACGATGTCCAGCAGGGCCGCGTCGTCACCCATCGACCAGGCGCCGAAGCCCTCGCCCAGATCGCTGTTCAGATCGGTCATCATCCTCACCCGCCTCGGATCGGTTGTGTCACAATAGTTCCCGGCCGCGGGTCTCCGGCAGTCCGAACAGGGCCAGGACCGCCAGCGCGTAACCGAGCGCTCCGAACAGCATGGCACCGGCCAGTCCGAGCGTCGTCGAGGCCAGGTAGCCGACCACCGTCGGGAACACCGCGCCCACGCCGCGGCCGAAGTTGTAGGTGAAGCCCTGGCCCGTGCCGCGGGACTCGGTCGGGTACAGCTCCGCCGAGTATGACCCGAAGCCGGAGAAGATGGCCGAGGTCGAGAAACCCAGCGGGACGCCCAGCACCAGCACCAGCGTGTTCGCGCCCGCGGGAATCCGGGTGTAGGCGACCATGAACACCACCGACAGCACCGCGAACAGCTGGATGGTGCGCTTGCGGCCGAGCCGGTCGGTGAGCACCCCGCCGGTGACATAGCCGACGAACGCCCCGCCGATCAGGAAGAACAGATAGCCGCCCGTGCCGACCACATCCAGCTCGCGGCTGTTCTTCAGATAGGTGGGCAGCCAGGTCGCGAGCGTGTAGTAGCCGCCCTGCACACCGGTCGCGAGCAGCGACGCGAAGACCGTGGTGCGCAACAGCCGCGGCCCGAAGACTGCGCCGAACCCACCGGGCGCGACCGTCCGCTCGCGCTGCTCGGTGACCGCCTCGGCGTCGGTGACGCTGCGCCGCACCCAGACGATCAGCAGCGCGGGCAGGGCGCCGGTGAAGAACAGCACCCGCCAGGCCACCACCTCGTCGAACACCTCGAACACGACGGTGTACACGCACACGGCCAGTCCCCAGCCGACAGCCCACGCGCTCTGCACGAAGGCGACCGCGCGGCCGCGGTACTCGGGCTTGGCGTACTCGGCGACCAGGATGGCCCCCGCCGCCCATTCCCCGCCGAAGCCCAGGCCCTGCAGCGCGCGGAACACCAACAGCGACTCGAAGTTCCAGGCCAGCCCGCACAGCACCGTGAACAGGGCGTACACCGCGATGGTGAGCTGGAGTGTGCGCACCCGGCCGATCCGGTCGGCGAGCACGCCGGCCAGGGCGCCGCCCGCCGCCGACACCACGAGGGTGACGGTGGTCAGCAGACCGGATTGGCCGGTGCCGATGGCGAAGTAGGAGGCGATCGCCCCCAGCGACAGCGGCAGCACCTGGAAGTCGTAGGAGTCCAGTCCGTAGCCGCCGAACGCGCCGAAGAAGGCGCGCTTACCGACGCCGCTCAGGCTGCGGAACCAGGCGAAGGCTCCGGTGCCCGGGCGGGCGGTGGGAACGGTGGGCATGTTCGTCATGATGACCCCTCGGAGTCGGGAGGGTGTGGCTCAGATCTCTATCGTAGGAAATCGTTCAACGATCCTGCAATACCACGAACGGATCGTTCCGGAATCCTTCGGCGGACGGGTAATCTCGGTCTCGCACAGTCGGCCGCTGGACGAGGAGGACCCACCCGATGACGTCGGCCCCCGCCGGGAGCTACACCGCCCTGGCCGCGCACCGCGATCGGCTGGATCGCGCCAGCCGCAGCGCCCAGGTCGCCGATATCGTCCGCGAGGGCATCCTGGACGGTGCGTTCCGGCCCGGCACGCGGCTGTCGGAGCCCGATATCTGTGCGGCGCTGAAGGTTTCGCGCAATACGCTGCGGGAGGCGTTCCGGACGCTGATCGAGGAGCGGCTGGTCGTGCACGAACTCAACCGCGGTGTGTTCGTGCGGATTCCGAGCGCCGAGGATGTCGCCGAGGTCTACAAGTGCCGCCGCATCGTGGAATGTGCCGCCCTGCGCGACCATCCGCGCACTCGCGCCGACCTCGGGCCGGTGGCCGCCGTGCTGGCGAGCGCGGATCGGTGTGCGGCGGAAGGGGATTGGACCGGCGCCGGTACCGCGGACGTCGAGTTCCACCGCGCCGTCACCGCGCTCAACGACAGCCGCCTGCTCGACGCGCTGATGTCGAACGTGTGGAACGAACTGCGCCTGATCTTCCACGTGGTGTCCGACCCGACCACCTTCCACGAGCCCTACCTGCGCCGCAACCACGAGGTCTTCGACACCCTCGCGGGCGGGGACGCCGCGGCCGCGGCCGACATGCTCGCCGACTATCTCGGCGACGCCCAGGCCCAGATTCTCGCCGCCTACGCCGAACTCGACCGGGAGTACTGAGGCGGGCATGGGCGAGATCATCGCGGTCTACGATCCGGCCGGGCGCGAGATCGGCAGCGCGGAGCGCGCGGTCGTCTACGCCGAGGGACTCTGGCACGCCAGCGCGGGCGTGCTGGTGCGCTCGCGCGACGGCGAACGGCTGTACGTGCATCGGCGCACCGACACCAAGGCGGTGTTCGCGGGTATGCACGACTGCCTGGCCGGCGGCGTGCTGGCACCGGGCGAGGAGCCGGCCGCGGCCGCCGTGCGGGAACTGGCCGAGGAACTGGGCATCACGCCCGGCCCCGGCGACGACGGCCCGTTGCCGCTGGCGAGCGCGTCCTGGGACGGCGAGTGGCTGGGCGCGCCCATGCGCTGCCACCTGTTCGCCTACGAACTGCGCCACGACGGGCCCGTCCGGCATCAACCGGAGGAGATCGCCGACGGCTGGTGGTGGACCGACGCCGAACTGCGGGACCGCCTCCGCGACCCGGACTGGCCGTTCGTGCCCGACACCCGGGTGCTGGTTCCCGATCTGCTGCGCTGACCCCGAATCCGCCCTCGAACAGCACCGCCGGATATCGATCCGGTCGGCGCCGGGCGCTCAGAGACGGACTGCCTCCGAACGCATTCCGTCCGGGCAGCCCGCGTCCACGGCGGCGGCGCTCTGCGGCGCGATGGCCCAGCTGACCGGCATCTCGATCCACGGGCACACCACCGTGCCGGTCACCGTCTGGGTCTCCGGCGTGCTGTTGTAGCACACCGACTGCGCGCAGTAGACGCCGTCGGGAATCGCCGCCGCGGCCGGTCCCCCGGCCGCCGCGCCCACCCCCGCGATCGCGGTACACAGCCCGGCCACACCGAATGCGATGCGTTTCATCCCTGCTCCGTTCTGGACCGGCGCCCGGCGCCGGATCGGTGGTCACCGACGAGCAACGTGCCGGATACTCTAACCCCGATCCGGGGCGCGGCACCGGCGACACGATCGATTCCGCGCTTCCTCCCCCACCGCGGCGACATCGTGGAATGATGCCGGGCGAAATCGTCCCCGCGTTCCGACTCCAAGGAGAACCGCCCCGGTGAGTAGTGTTCCGCAATTCCCACAGCCCGAGACCGACCGAAACAGCACCCCGGTTCGCAAGCAGCGCAAGGCGTTGCGGCGGGCGGGCCTCGTCGCGGCGGGCGTGGCGATCGCGATCCTCGTCACCGGGCGGGCCGCCGCGGCGCCCGAGCCGCTGCACACCACCGCACCCGGCTGCATGACCTCCTCCGGCGCACAGCCCAACGGCAAGCAGTGGCCCGCCGAGCCCGCGCTGACGATCGATCCGGGCTATCCGTACGCGGCCACGCTGCAGACGAACTGCGGCGCCATCGCCGTCGATCTCGACGCCGCGCGCGCCCCGCGCACGGTCAACTCCTTCGTCTTCCTTTCCGGCGAGCAGTATTTCGATCACACCCGCTGCCACCGCCTCACCACCGAGGGCATCTTCGTGCTGCAGTGCGGCGATCCCACCGGCACCGGCAGCGGCGGCCCGGGCTACCGCTTCGACGACGAGAACCTGGCCGGGGCCACCTATCCCGCCGGCACCGTGGCGATGGCCAACGCCGGGCCGAACACCAATGGCAGCCAGTTCTTCCTGGTCTATTCCGACAGCCGCCTGCCCGCGAACTACACCCCGTTCGGCCGGGTGAGCGCCGGGATGGACGTGCTGCAGAACATCGCCGCGGGCGGCACCAAGGACGGCTCCGGCGACGGCGCGCCGTCCACCGATGTCGTCTTCGAAAGCGTGACGGCGCAGCACAATTGAGTCGACGCGGGAGGCGGCAGTGCCGCCTTCCGCCACACCGGTCAGCCCAGGCGCAGCATGCCGTCCCAGGCCCGCGACCAGGGTTCGCGCGGGCCGTCGCAGCGCCAGATGGTCACGTCGCGGGTGACGCCGGGCATACCCAGCCGGGCATCCACGCGGCCGACCGGACGCACCTCGGCGAACCGCGACCGCAGATCGGACTCGTCGCCGCCGACCCAGAGCACCGTCGTCGCGTCGTCCGGCGGGGCGCCGAAGTAGCCGAAACCGCGGTTCGGGCTGTACACGGCGGGCAGGCCCGTCTCGTCCCGGTCGACATCGAGCGCGGCGGCCTGCCAGTAACCGTCGCCGACCACGACGACATGGGATCGCTGCGGGTCCGGGAGGGATCGGTAGGCGTCGCGCACCCCCGCGCGCAGTTCCGGCCAGCCGAATTTCCCGTACAGCCCGATGGCCAGCCCCGCCGACGCGTCGTCACCGGCCGGGGTGATCTCCGACTCCGGCTGCCACGGCAGCGACCACACCACCACGAGCGCCGAGGCCACCGCGAGCGATACCGCGAGCACCCGCCGCCACCGGCCCGGACGGCTCGTCCACCACACCGCCCCGGCGCTCATCACGACGGCATACGCCCCGACGACGTAGTAGGGCCGCCCGTTCATCGCCACGAAGGTCAGGGTCAGCAGCGGCAACACCACGCCCAGAAAACGATACGGGCGCAACGGTTCCCAGCGCAGCAGAGCCCAGCTGCCACCCACGACGAACAACACGCCGAGCACACCGGCCAGCAGCAGGGCGAGCGGGACGAACGTCCACCGGCCGCCGACGGTACCCTGCTCCGCCGCGACCTGGGCGCCCATGCCGAGCTGCGGCCAACCGTGCCGCGCCTGCCACACCAGGCTGGGCGCCATCGTCACCGTGACGAGCGCGGCGCCCCACCACAGCGCCGGGCGGCGCAGCAGTTCCCGGGGGCCGAACACCAGCGCCCCGACCGCGATCGCGGCCCAGAGGAACGGCGCCAGCCACTTCACCTGCATATCGATCGCCGTCACCACCGCGGCCCACAGCAGCAGGTGGTCGCGGCGGGTACGGGCCCACCGCACCACCAGCCAGCCGATGACCACCCACAGCGCGGTGTCGATGGCATTGGTGGACAGCTGCGTGCCCTGTACCAACAGGAACGGCGATCCGGCGTAGGCGATGGCGGACAGCGTCTGCGCGCCGCGGGACCCGCCGAACTCGCGCGCGAGTTGCGCGCACACCACGATCGCCGCGAGGGTCACCAGGACGGCCGGAATGCGTTGCGCCACCAGCGAACCCGGCGCTATCAGGTCCATCAGCCGGGCGATCGCGGGCAGCGCCGGGCCCTGGTCGGCGTAGCTCGCCGCGAGCCGCCGCCCGGCGGAGAGGAAGTACAGTTCGTCGCCGAAGAAGCCGTACCGGCCGATGGACAGCAGCAGCGCCACCGCGGCGGCCGCGACCACCAGCGTGATCGGCACGGTCGCGAAGGGTGGTCGATCGTCTCGCGAAACCGACTGTGGCGCGGCGGTATTCACCGTGGTCGTCATTGTCGGGCCTCCTTCCGGGTGGCCAGATCGTAGAGCCGGCGCACGTGTGCCGAGTAACTCGTCATATCGAAATCCGCTGAGTGGATCGCCCGCCCGGCCGCGCCGTCGATGGAGTCGCGGATCGAGGCGGCCATGGCGACGGGATCGAATTCGCCGAACACCCCAGACCGCTGACCCTCGACCATCAGGTCCACCAGCGGTTGCATGATCTCCTGCTCGCCCTCGCCACCGGCGAACCGCGGCCGCCCGTCCGCGTCGCGCAGGTTGAGCACGACATCCATCAGCGCGGCAACGTAGGTGCGGTTGTCGTCGATGAACGCCAGATTCGCTCGGATATAGGCGAGCAGCTTGTCCCGGGGCCCCTCGGCGGCCTCCACCGCCGGCGCGATCCGCTCGGCGCCCAAGACGTACAACTGGACCACCAGCTGCGCCATCAGGTCGTCCTTGCCGTCGAAGTGGTAGGAGATGACGCCCTTGGAGATCCCCGCCTGCTTGGCGATGCGCGCGAGCGAGGCGTTGCCGTAACCGAATTCGGAGATCACCTCGACCGCGGCGGCGATGATCTGCCGCCGCCGCGCCTCCTCGATGAACGTCCGCTGTTGGCCATCCGGACTATTTTCTGGCCGCATGGCCAAATTTTAGCGCGAGCGGCCAGACGGTGTCATCCCCATACTTCCGGTGGCTCAGACCGGTGCGCCCGCCCACCAGCGATCGAGCAGGTCGCGGCCGGAATGCCCGCCCAGCGCCAGCAGCTGACAGAAATCCCGGCCGGGGTCCTCGAAGGTCACGGTGAGGGCGCCGGCGGGTTCGCCGCGCGGGTTGACCAGGTCGCCCCACTCGATGCGACCCGCGCCCGACAGCCGCTGCCAGCGCTCGTCGCCTCGAAAGGTGGTGCCGCGCTGGTAGACCGGGTCTTGCACGCGCACACGTTCGGAATTGCAGCGCACGACCAGGACTTCGATCGGATTCTTGTCGCCGTTGCAGTTCAGCCGGGTGTCGCCGGTCACGGGAACGGTGACGTCGGCCGGGCGCTGGTCCTCACCCAGCGCCACGCACCGGATGCCCTGGTACCCGGCGGCATCGGGGGTCGGCGGCAGCAGACCGGGGAAGGCCAGCGTCATATAGGCGTGACTGCCCCATGTGTTGCGTGCCGCTGCCGTCGTCGTCGCTGCCGGGCGCGGCGGCGAGGTGGTGGTCGTGGACGCCGCCGCCACGGTCTCGTCGGTGGAATTCCGGTTCAGCGCAACGACACTCGCCACCACCGCGACAAGCGCCAGCAGCAGGGCGCCCGCGACCAGTAGCCCGCGCCGTCGTCCCCGCGCGGCCGCGGGCGGCGGAGCGGGCGGAACCGGGGCACGCGGCGCGCCGAACGCGGCCGCCGCGTCGGCGGCGAGCGCACCACAGCTCGGGTACCGCTGGTCGGGATGCTTCGCCAGCGCCCGGGCGACGACCGCGTCGATCGCGGGCGGGAGTTCGGGCCGGATCGCCGTGGGGCGCGGCGGCGGGTCCTCGAGGTGCGCGTGCAGCACGGCCGCCGCGGTGGCGCGCGGAAACGGCTTCGCGCCGGTGAGCAGCTCGTAGAGCGTGCAGCCGAGCGCGTAGACGTCGGCGCGGTGATCCACCCGGTCCGCCATGAGTTGTTCCGGCGCGGCGTAGGCGATGGTCGCCACCACCGCGCCGGTCTCGGTGAGCACGGTGGGGTCGCCCACGGAGCGGCCGATGCCGAAGTCGGACACCAGGACTCGGTCCGGCTGACCGGCGCGGGAGCCGATCAGGATATTGCCCGGCTTCACGTCACGGTGCACCAGACCGGCCCGGTGCGCCTCGTCCAGGCCGCGCGCCGCCTGTTCCACGATCGACACCGCGCGCCAGGGCGCAAGCATCGCGCCGCCGCGCACCAGGCCCGCTGCGTCGCCGCCCTCGACATACTGCATGGCGATCCAGAGCCGGCCGTCCTCGACGCCGCGATCGTGCACGGCCACGATATTCGGATGGTTCAGCCGCGCCACCAGTTCGGCCTCGCGCACGAACCGGGCCCGGTACTCCGCGTCGGCGCTGTGGTCGGCCGACAGCACCTTCACCGCGTCGCGGCGCGGCAGCCGCGGATGCCGGGCCACGTACACCGTGCCCATTCCGCCGCCGCCGAGCACCCGCTCGATCACGTACCCCGCGAAGACCGTGCCGGGAATCAGCCTGTCCCGCATCACTGCTCGCTTCGCGCCAGCAGCAGGTACTGCGCCGAGATCTTGTGGTGGGCGTCGGCGAGGGTGCGGGCGAACACGACCGCCTCGTACCTGCCGTAGAGCATCCGGCACGCGAACCGCGGCCCGAACTGCAAGCCGGACAACGACTCCATGCACCGTGCGTCCGGAACGCCTGCGGGCGAGGCGGTCTGCCGCTGGCCGGGTTCGGTCAGCTCATCGACCGCGTCGTCGTACTCCCGGCGCGCGGCGACCGCGTCGGCCAGGCGCAACAGGGTGTGCTGCCCGTTGAGCGCGAGGACCATGCCGATGCCCTCGGCGGGCCGCTGCCAGCTGCCCCACCGGTGCGAGGCCCGCGGTCCCAGCACGATGCCGGACGCGGTGACACTGGTCAGCCACCCCGCGTTCGGATCGTTGCGCCGGGTGATCACCGCGGGCCACGGCCACACCCCGGGCGCCTCCGGCAGCAGCCGGGCGAGCATGCCGTCGGTGTCGAGGGGCAGCGTGGCGAACCGGTCCGGCGGCGTGGGCCGGAAGTCGGCCAGCCGCGCGCGCTGCGCGGTGAACGCCGTGCCCGCCATCCGGCGCAACGCCTCCAGGTCGGTGGACCGCTCCCCCGCCAGCACGCTGATCACGAACGGCCCCACTGCCGTGGTCGCGGCCAGCGTCGGCGCGGTCGGCCGCCAATGCCCGTGTGCCTCAGGGTGTTCGGGAATCGGCACCGGGACGTTCTCCGGGCTGACGGCGGCGTCGACGGCGTCGATCTCGGTGGCCGCCGACCGGGCCGCGGCGTCGTCGGGGAACCGCAACAGCAGCACGGTCAGCAGCCGCGCCCGGCCTACCGCCACCTCCGCGGGAATCCCGGTGTCCATGCCGCCCACGGAGAATCCGGCCAGCATGCCGCGCCGTTCGAGCACCGCGCGGACCGGCTGCGCGAGGAATCCCGCCTTCGCGGGTGTCGGGATCGGCACCGAGGCGGCGATGCCCACCCCGAAGGTGAGCGCCGGATCGATCTCCACCGGGTCGATCACGGCCTCACCCATCCGGACCGATTCCAGTACCCGCCCGTACTTCTCGTTGTCGTTGGGCGGCGCGACCAGTGGCGTGACACCGTAGGGACCGATATCGACGGCCGCGCGATCGGGCGCCATGCGGGCGGGGCTGCCCGCGACGGTGCAACCGGTCGCCAGCAGCAGTACCGCACCCAGCGCCGAGACGACCGCCCGGTAGCGCGCGTGCACACGTGGCACCGTGTCTCCCCTCTTCCCCGCCCCCGCGCGCCCGGTCATACCGGCACTCCCGGCCACCAGCGCGCGTGCAGCTCGGCCCCCGAGACCCGCCCGCTGATCTGCAGCTTGCAGAAGTTGCGGGCCGCGTCGTCGAAGAACACCTCGACCCTGCCGACACGCGCGCCTTCGGTGTTCTGGTAGTCGCCCCAGCGCACCTGGCCCGATCCGGTCGGCCGGGACCACCGCTCACCGCCGACGGCCCAGTCCGCCGGACGAGGGCTCACCCGGGACCGATCGGCCATACATTCGATGACGATTCCGACTATCGGTTCGTTGTTTCCACCGCACATCACGCGGCCGATGCGCGCCGGTTCGTACAGCGACACCAGGTGCAGGCCGTCGTCCACGGGCGTGCAGTGGGTGAGTTCGTCGAATCCGATTCCGTCCACCGAGACCGGCAGCAGCTGCGGAAAGGCATCCGCCACATACGCGTACGCGCCCCATAGCGCCGCCTTCAGTTCCGGCGATCGCGCCGCCGTGGAGGTGGCGGGCCCGGCCGTGGACTGCTCGTCGGGTCCGGTCACCGCCCACACGGTCACGGCCACCGCCACCAGCAGCACCGTGACAGCAACGGCCGCGGACCACAGCAGCCGCCGAGACGGCCGGGGCGGCGGCGCTGCCGCGCTCGTCTCGACCGCGGCCTCGAGCGCGGCGGCCAGCGCGCCGCCGTCGGGATACCGATCCTCCGGGCGGTCCGCCGTCGCTCGCGCCACCACCGCGTCCAGCGCGGCGGGTACCCAGGGGTTCGCCCGCGACGGGGGCGGCACGGGCGCAACGGGATCCGGCGGCGCACCGGTCAGCATCGAATACAGCGTGCAGCCCAGCGCGTACACGTCGGCGCGGTGGTCCACCGCGCCACCGGAACGCTGCTCGGGCGCCGGGAACGCCACGGGATCGGTTGCGGCGCGGGCGATCCCGTAACCGGTGAGGACGACGTGATCCGGGGCCCCGGGCCGCTCGACGACCCGGATGTCGGAGGGCCGCACATCGCCGTGCCGCAGCCCGGCCCGGTGCGCCTCGCCGAGCCCGCGGGCCACCGCCGCCACGACGCGCGCCGCCCGCGTGATGTCCACGCCCGCACTGTCGGTCATCGCCGTGGCGTCGACTCCGTCGACGTACTGCGCGGCGATCCACAAGCGGCCGTCGTAGACACCGGCGTCGAACACGGCGGCCAGGTTCGGGTGCCGGACCGCCGCCGCCCGCTCGGCCGTGCGCCGGTATCGGTCCCGGAATTCGTCGTCGTGGCCGCTGGCGCGGAGGGTGATCTCGTCCAGCCGGCCGGTGCTCTGGTCGCGCGCCTCGAAAACCGTTGCGCCGCCGCGGTCGCCGAGCCGGCGACCCAGCCGGTACCCGCCGATGACCGTGCCCTCATCGAGCGTCATGCGCCCTCCGTCCCGGGAAATCCGCCA
Organism: Nocardia sp. N2S4-5; assembly: GCF_044628355.1. Classification (NCBI taxonomy): domain Bacteria; kingdom Bacillati; phylum Actinomycetota; class Actinomycetes; order Mycobacteriales; family Nocardiaceae; genus Nocardia; species Nocardia sp. N2S4-5. The sequence continues at coordinate 1,403,602 of NZ_JBIUPM010000001.1, forward strand.
TCGTCACAGCGGTGCATCGCGCCACCACCGGTCCATGACCTCCTGCCCGGAGGCCCCGCCCCAGACATGGATCTGACAGTAATTACGTGCCGGATCGTCGAATTGGATCTGTACGACACCCTGCCGCGGATCGGCCACATCCGACCACATGACCCGGCCCGTGCCCGTGGGGCGCTCCCAGCGTTCGTCACCCACGACCGCCACGTCCGTATACGCGTGCACCGTCGTGGGCGTGCGATTCGCATTGCACATGACCCCCACCGAGTCGACCGGATTCTTGTTCCCCTGGCACGACAGCATGGCCCGGCCGTTGTACGGCTTGCCGACGAGAGGCACCTGCTTCATCTGCTCGTCGACCACCACGCACCGGAGCCCTTGATATCCACCCGCAACGGGACTGGCGGGCAACAGATTCGGGAAGGGCTGCACGATGTAGTCGTAGTCGCCCCACGACAACGGGCTGTTCCCGGTCGGCGGCGGGCGCTCGGACGTGGCGCGCACCGAGGTCACCGCGGTATCGGACGCCGGGACCGCGACGGGCGGCGCGGTCGTGTCTCTCGTCGCCGCGACCACACCCGCGGCCGCCGCCGTGACGACGACGGCGAACAACGCCATCGCCCAGTACAGCCGCCGCCGCACCGGCCCGCGCGACGCCGCAACCGGGACGGGAACCGGGGCGTACCGGGGCGCCCCGCCACCGGCGGCCGACGCCACATCGGCCGCCAGCGCGCCGCAGCTCGGGTAGCGGTCGGCCGGATTCTTCGCCAGCGCCCGCGCCACGATCGCGTCGAACACCGGCGGCAGGCCGGGCATGTGCACGGTCGGGCGCGGCGGCGGATCGGCGAGATGGGCGTGCAGCACCGCCGCCGGGGTCGGGCGCGGGAACGGCTTTGTGCCGGTGAGCAATTCGTACAGCGTGCAGCCGAGCGCATATACGTCGGCCCGGTGGTCGACGGCCGCGCCGGTGATCTGCTCGGGCGCGGCGTAGGCCACCGTCGCCAGCACCGAACCCGTCTCGGTCAGCCCGGCGGTGTCGGTGGCGCCCCGAGCGATACCGAAGTCCGATACGTACACCCGGGGCAACTGCTCCGCACCGCGCGGCTCGAGCAGCAGATTCGCCGGTTTCACGTCGCGGTGCAGCAGGCCCGCGCGGTGGGCCTCGTCCAGGCCGCGGGCCGCCTCGGTGACGATGTGCGCCGCGAGCCGTGGCTCGAGCCCGCCGGGTGTGCGGCGCAACGCCTCCGCGGCGTCGATGCCGTCGACGAGTTGCATGGCGATCCAGAGGTAACCGTGCTCGACGCCCCGGTCGCGCACCGCCACGATATTCGGATGGTCCAGGCGCGCGGCCAATTCCGCCTCGCGGGCGAACCGAGCGCGGTATTCGGGGTCCTTGCCGAGTTCTCCCGGCAGCACCTTCACGGCGTCGAAGCGGGGCAGTCGCGGGTGCGCGGCCAGGTAGACCGTCCCCATTCCGCCGGAACCGAGAGTTCGCTCGATCCGGTACCCGGCGAAAACCACTCCGGGAGGCAATGTTTCGGACATCAGCTAGCCGCCGTTCACCAACAGTCCGTATTGTGCCGCCGTCTTCTGCTGTGTCGTCTTCAACTCCCGGCCGACGATCGCCGCGGTGTACCGGTCGTGCACCAATCGGCAGACGAACCTCGTCATCTTCAGGGCGTCCGGTTGCGCGCTCTCCCAGCACACCGAGTCGGGTACGCCGCCGGGAGCGGGCGCGGGCCGCAGGTCGGTCTGCGCGATGTCCTTGCGCCTCGACTCGTCGAAGGCGCGCCGGGCCGCCGCGGGGTCCGCGTACCGCATGAGCGCGTTGAAGCCGTTGTTCGCCATCAGCTCGACCGGGTGATCGTGCTGCTTGCGGCCGCCCCACAACCACGCCGCGCGCGTCCCGTAGACCACGCCCCGGCCCAGCACCAGTGCGTTCCAGCCCGCGTCGAGATCCTTGCTCGTGCTCATCACGGCCGGATACGACCACCGGCCCGGCGCGTCGGGCACCATCCGGCGGACCATGCCGTCACGGTCCAGCGGCAGCGCCGCCAACCGGTCGCGCGGGGTGGCCACGAAGTCGCGCAGGCGGGCGAACTGCGCGTCGAACGCCTTCGCCGCCAGACCGGTCAGGACCGCCGCGTCCGGTGCGGTGTGACCGGCGAGCACACTGACGACGTAGTCGCCCTGCGCGATCGTGGCCGCCAGGGTCGGTACGGTCGGCCGCCAATGGGCATGTGCCGCAGGGTGTCCCGGAATCGGCACCGGCACGTTCTCGGGATTGACGGCGGCGTCGACCGCGTCGATGTCGCCCGCCGCGCGCTGCGCCGCGGCCGCGTCCGGGAAGCGCAGCACGATCGTGGTCAGCAGGCGCGAACGACCCACCACCGGACGGCCCGACGGGATATCGACGTCGGCCCCCGCGGCCGCGGCGCCGGCCAGCATGCCGTCGCGCTCGAGCACCGGGCGCACCGGATTGGCCAGCAGCACTGCCGCATTGGCCGGTGCGGGCAGCGGCATCATCGGCGAGGCGCCCAGCAGGTGGGTCAGCGCCGCATCGGCTTCGGCCGGGTCGATGAGCACCTCGGCCATCCGCATCGATTCCAGCACGCGGCCGTAGTGCTCGTTGCCGTTGGCCGGTTCGTCGAGCGGTTCGACGCTGTAGGCGCCGGCGTCGAGCGATCGCGGATCGGGGTACGCCGCGTGCGGACGCCCGTCGGTCGCGCAACCCGCGACGAGCAGCAGCGTGAACAAGACGATTCCGGCCCTCACAGCGGCGCCTCCGGCCACCAGAGGCGGCGCAGTTCGGCGCCGGTGGTCACGTCGCCGAGCACATGCATCCGGCAGAAGTTGCGGTCCGGATCGTCGAAGTACACGTCGAGCACGCCCACCGCGGGCCGGTTCAGGCGCTCCGCCGGGGAGCCGGTGAAATTCTCGGTGCCCCAGAACAAGTGGCCCGTCCCCGTCGGGCGAGCCCAGGCCTCGTCGCCCTCGACGGCGGCGAACGAGCGGTTCGGCGCGATCGGCGACCGGTCGGCGTTGCAGGTGACATCCACCTGCAGGGCCGGATCCAGATTGCCCAGGCACAGCAGATGACCCACCGGCACCGCGGCGTCGAGATCGCCGACCTCGCCACCCGCGAGGATCGGCGTGCAGCTGGTCAGTTCCTGATAGCCCACGCCGTACGGGCTCGGCGGCAGCAGATCCGGAAACGTCTGCGGGATATACGCGTACGTGCCCCACTGGCTCGGCTCGATCGTCCCCGTCACCGGACGGTGGTCCGCGCGGGACGGTACGCCGGACTCGGAACTCCGCAGCCCGTACACCACGGCCGCGACCACGACGACGAGCGCGACCACCGCGGCGAGCGCGACCATCCGGCCCGGTCGCCGCCCGGCCGTTCCGTGCCCGGCCGCCGCCGCCCGCGCGGCGGCCGCGAGCTCGCCGCAGGTGGCGAACCGGTCGCCGGGTTTCTTCGCCATCGCCTTGGCGACGACAGGGTCGAATGCCGCCGGGATCCGCGGGTTGCGTTCGGACGGGCGCGGGGGCGGTTCGTGCAGGTGCGCGTACATCACCGAACCCGGGCTGTGGCGCGGGAACGGGACCGAGCCGGTGAGCATCTGGTACAGCGTGCAGCCCAGCGCGTAGATGTCTGCGCGGTGATCCACCGGTTCGCCGCTGAGTTGCTCCGGCGCGGCATAGGCCAGCGTGGCCGACAGCCCGCCGGGACCGGCGAGCGTCGTCGAGTCGTCGGCCGGGCGCGCGATGCCGAAATCGGTGACCAGTACGCGGTCCGCGCCGCCGGGTTGCTCGGCGACCAGGATGTTGGCGGGCTTCACGTCGCGGTGCAGCAGCCCTGCCCGATGGATCTCGTCGAGCCCCTCGGCCGCCTCGGACAGGATGCGCACCACGCGGGCCACGTCCAGCACGGCCGGGCCGCGGCGGATCAGATCGCCCAGATCGCCGCCGTCGACATACTGCATCGCGATCCACAGCCGGCCCTCGTCCTCGCCGCGGTCGCGGACCGCCACCAGGTTCGGATGCTGCAATCCCGCCGCGATCTCGGCCTCGCGCAGGAAACGCGCGCGAAAAGCGGCATCGTCGGCATGCGATTCCGCCAGCACCTTCACCGCGTCCTTGCGCGGCAGCCGCGGATGCTGGGCCAGATAGACCGTGCCCATCGCGCCCGAGCCCAGCTTGCGCTCGATGCGATACCCCGCGAAGGACGCGTGCTCGGCGACGTCCATCGAGCCTCCCCTCCCCGTGATCCAGTTGTGGGCAACCCAGCCGCAACCCGAAAGGTGTTGCGGCGCAGTTGCCCCCGCCCCGTCCGATTCTTCTGCGGGCACGATACCTTGCAATCCGAGTTTTCGCCCCACCCCATTTTCACCAGCACCGGCAACACGAAGGGCCGCGCTTCCTGCGGGAAGCGCGGCCCTGTGGTCTGCCAGGTACTACAGGTACTGGCCCGTGTTCGACTCCGTGTCGATCGCGCGGCTGGCACTGGCGTTCTTGCCGGTGACCAGGGTGCGAATGTAGACGATCCGCTCGCCCTTCTTGCCCGAGATACGTGCCCAGTCATCGGGATTCGTGGTGTTGGGCAGGTCCTCGTTCTCGGAGAACTCGTCCACGATCGAATCGAACAGATGCTGGATGCGCAGACCGGGGTTGCCGGTCTCGAGCACGGACTTGATCGCGTACTTCTTGGACCGGTCCACGATGTTCTGGATCATGGCGCCGGAGTTGAAGTCCTTGAAGTACAGGACCTCCTTGTCACCGTTGGCGTAGGTGACCTCCAGGAAGCGGTTGTCCTCGCTCTCGGCGTACATCCGGTCGACGACCCGTTCGATCATCGCCTGGATGCACTTGGTCCGGTCGCCGCCGAACTCGGCGATGTCGTCGGCGTGCAGCGGCAGGCCCTCGGTGAGGTACTTGGAGAAGATGTCCTGGGCCGCTTCGGCGTCCGGGCGCTCGATCTTGATCTTCACATCGAGGCGGCCGGGCCGCAGGATGGCCGGATCGATCATGTCCTCACGGTTGGAGGCGCCGATCACGATGACGTTCTCCAAGCCCTCGACGCCGTCGATCTCCGACAGCAGCTGCGGGACCACCGTGGTCTCCACATCGGACGAGACGCCCGAGCCGCGGGTGCGGAAGATCGAGTCCATCTCGTCGAAGAACACGATCACCGGCGTGCCCTCGGACGCCTTCTCCCGGGCGCGCTGGAAGATGATCCGGATGTGACGCTCGGTCTCGCCCACGAACTTGTTCAGCAGCTCGGGACCCTTGATGTTGAGGAAGAAGGACTTGGCCTCCTTGGCATCCTCTCCGCGCGCCTCGGCGATCTTCTTCGCCAGGGAGTTGGCCACCGCCTTGGCGATCAGCGTCTTACCGCAACCGGGCGGACCGTAGAGCAGCACGCCCTTGGGCGGGCGCAGCGCGTACTCGCGGAACAGGTCCTTGTGCAGGAACGGCAGTTCCACCGCGTCGCGGATCTGCTCGATCTGACGCGTCAGGCCGCCGATGTCCTCGTAGTCGACATCGGGAACTTCCTCGAGGACCAGGTCCTCAACCTCCGCCTTGGGGATGCGCTCGAAGGCGAAGCCGGCCTTGGTGTCGACCAGCAGCGAATCACCCGGCCGCAGTTTGCGAATCGGCTGATCCGGATCCTCGAGGTCGTCGATGTCGACCAGCCTGGTCAGCGGGCCCGACAGCCAGACCACGCGCTCCTCGTCGGCATGACCGACCACCAGCGCCCTGCGCCCGTCATCGAGGATCTCGCGCAGGGTGCCGATCTCGCCGGTCTGATCGAACACACCGGCCTCGACCACGGTCAGCGCCTCGTTGAGGCGGACTGTCTGCCCGTAGTGCAGCGTCGACGTGTCGATATTCGGTGAGCACGTCAGGCGCATCTTGCGCCCCGAGGTAAACACGTCGACGGTCTGATCGTCGTAGACACCGATCAGCACGCCGTAGCCACTCGGCGGCTGGCCGAGCCGGTCTACCTCCTCGCGCAGGGCGACGAGTTGCTGGCGGGCTTCCTTCAGCGTGTCCATCAGCTTGGTGTTGCGAATTGTCAGCGAATCGATGCGCGCTTCCAATTCCCGCGAACGATCAGGGGCGTCGGCGAGTTGCCTTCGGAGTGCAGCCGCCTCGGCGCGTACTACCTCGAGTTCCCTCCAGGCCGCCGAATCCGAATTCTCGATGGGGCTCATGATGCTGCTCCTCCCAGTCCCGGTCTATCAACGCTACCGGGCGCGAACCGTTCTCGCTTTCCGACATGGTTTCGTCGTGATCACATCTTCAGCCGCGGCCGACGGCCGGGGGACCATGTTAGCCTGCCCTAACCTATTCCGGTGAGCACATTCGCCGGACCGAGCCGAAAGGTGTGTTACTCGATGCTCCTTCCCACCGGTGGTACCCGTTGTAGTGGCAACGTCGCACACTCCGTTCGTGTTTCCCGCATTCGTCTTGTCACGGCTACCGTGTTCGCGGCCCTCGCCGTTACCGGTATCACAGCATGCGGGTCCGACACGTCCGACGATTCGGCGGCCGCGACCAGCACCACCAGCGCCGCTGCCGCCACCAGCGCGGCGAGCGGCAGTTCGGCCCACGAGCACGGCGACGCCGCCGCGCCCACGCCGGAGGCCCTGCAGGCCACCCTCGACGGTTTCGTCGACCCCGCGAAACCGACCGCCGACAAAGCGAAATTGATCGTCGACGGTGAGAAGCGCACGGCCAACATCGACACCATGACCCAGGGGCTGGCCAACTACGGCAAGATCACCTTCGCGGTGTCGGAGGTGAAGACCGACGACGAGGACGCCACCGCGCAGGTCGTCATCACCTCGCCGCACGGCCCGGCTCCCGCGATGCCGATGACCTGGCAGCACTCCGACGCGGGCTGGCAGCTGTCCGACGCCTCCGCCTGCCAGATCCTCGCCATGGGCAAGGCGCCCTGCCAGGCGTAGCCCGATCCCTGAACGACCGGTGGCCTTCACCCCGCTGTGGGTGAAGGCCACTGTCGTGCGTACGGGGTCCTCAGCCCTTCGAGGGGCGGCGCTGCGGCTTGGGCGGAGTGACGCCGTCGGCCAGGCGGCGCGCGCTGATCAGGAACGCCGTGTGCCCCTGCATGCGGTGTTCGGGGCGGACGGCCAGGCCCACCGCGTGCCAGGGCCGCACCAGCGACTCCCAGGAGCGCGGTTCGGTCCAGCACTGCTGCTGCCGCAGCGCCTCCACCACCTCCGAGAGCTGCGTGACGGTGGCGACGTAGACGATCAGCACGCCGCCGGGGATCAGGGCCCGGGATACCGCGGGCAACGCGTCCCACGGCTTGAGCATGTCCAGGACCACCCGGTCGACCTGCCCGCCGTCGTATTCGATGACGTCGCCGATGGTCAACTCCCAGTTAGCCGGACGTTCGCCGAAGAACCGCTCGACATTGCGGACCGCGTGCTCGGCGTGGTCGTCGCGGATCTCGTAGGACAGCACCCGGCCCTCCGGTCCGACCGCCCGCAGCAGCGAGCAGGTCAGCGCGCCCGAGCCGGCGCCCGCCTCGAGCACCCGGGCGCCGGGGAACATATCCCCCTCGTGCACGATCTGCGCGGCGTCCTTCGGATAGATCACCGCGGCGCCGCGCGGCATCGACAGCACGTAGTCCACCAGCAGCGGGCGCAGCGCGAGATACGGTGTGCCGTTGGCGGATTGGACCACGCAGCCCTCGTCGGCGCCGATCAGCTCGTCGTGCCGGATCGGCCCCTTGTGGGTGTGGAACTCCTTGCCGGGTTCCAGCACCACGGTGTGCTGACGGCCCTTGGCGTCGGTCAGCTGCACCCGGTCACCGCTGGTGAATGGACCGGTCCGTCTGGCCGTCATGGATCTCCGTTCTTCGATGTTTTTGTCGGTGCCCCCGGATAGCCTGCCAGGTATGGCAGCGCCACCGACGACGACCCCGGACCCGGCACCTCAGGTATCACCCCGGCCGGCGCTGTCGCCGTCGCGGGCAATGGATTTCAAACAATGTCCGTTGAAATACCGATTGCGTGCCATCGACCGCATTCCGGAACCGCCCGCGCGGCATGCGGTGCGCGGCACCGTAGTTCATTCGGTACTGGAATCGCTGTACGGGTTACCGAGCGGTGAACGTCTCCCGGAGCGCGCGGCCGCGTTGGTCACACCCGCGTGGCAGCGTTTGCTGGCCGAACGCCCGGAGGTCGGTGCGCTGGTCGAGGAGGCCGGGCCGGGCGAGTTTCTCGACGAGGTGAACCGGCTCGTCCAGGCGTATTACGGCCTCGAGGATCCGACGGCGTTCGAGCCGGAGTCCTGTGAGTCGCTGATCGAGGTGTGCCTGGACGACGGCTCCCCGCTGCGCGGCTATGTCGACCGCATCGACGTCGCCGCCACCGGCCAGCTGCGCGTGGTCGATTACAAGACCGGCCGCTCCCCCGGTCCGATGGGCGAGCAGCGGGCCCTGTTCCAGCTCAAGTTCTACGCGTTGATCGTGTTGCGCACCCGCGGCATCGTCCCGGCCCAGCTGCGCCTGATCTACCTGGCGGACGGCCAGATCCTCACCTACGCCCCCGACGAGGCCGAGTTGCTGCGCTTCGAGCGCATCCTCTCGGCGCTGTGGGCGGCCATCAGCGCCGCCGGGCGCACGGGCGAATTCCCGCCGAACCGCAACCGGTTGTGCGCCTACTGCGACTACCAACCGCTGTGCCCGGCCTTCGGCGGCACGCCGCCGCCTTACCCCGGCTGGCCCGCCGCCGCGCCGGAACTCGCCACCGGAGCGGCGAGCACACCCGATCCGGCGCGGCCGTGAATCACGCGATGCACATGCCGCCGCCGAGATGGCAGAGCAGCTGAGCGATCCACTCGAGGAGGTTCGTCGGCACCTTGGCGGGAACGAGCACAGGCAGCATCACAGAGTCCTTCAGAAGGCGCGACAGGAGCGGATGTCGGTCGCGAGGATGGCCTTGGCGCCGAGTTCGGCGAGCTGGTCCATCAGGTCGTTGCCCTGACCGCGCGGCACCAGCGCACGCACAGCGACCCAGCCCTCGTCCGCCAGCGGGGAGACCGTCGGCGACTCCAGACCCGGAGTGATCCGCGCGGCGGCGTCGAGCAGCTCCTTGGGGCAGTCGTAGTCCAGCATCAGGTACTGCTGCGCGAACACCACGCCCTGTACGCGTGCGACGAGCTGATTACGGGTCTTGTCACGGCGATCGGATCCGGCGCCCTCGATCAGCACCGCCTCCGAATCGCACAGCGACTCGCCGAACGCCACCAGATTGTGCTGGCGCAGCGTCCGCCCGGAGCCGACCACGTCGGCGATGGCGTCGGCCACGCCCAGCTGGATGGAGATCTCGACGGCGCCGTCGAGGCGGATCACCTCGGCCTCGATGCCGTAACGCTGCAGATCGCGCAGCACGAGGTTGGGGTAGGAGGTGGCGATGCGCTTGTCGTAGAGGTCCTGCACCTTCCACTCGCGCCCGGCGGGGGCCGCGTACCGGAAAGTGGAGCGGCCGAACCCGAGGCTCAGCCGCTCCTGCACCGGCGCACCCGAATCCAGCGCCAAGTCTCGTCCGGTAATACCCAGATCCAGTTCGCCCGAACCCACGTAGATGGCAATGTCCTTGGGGCGCAGGAAGAAGAACTCGACCTGATTGGCGTTGTCGAGCACGGACAGGTCGCGGGAGTCGGTGCGCTTGCGGTAGCCGGCCTCGCTGAGGATCTCGACCGCGGATTCGGAGAGGGCGCCTTTGTTGGGGACTGCGACGCGGAGCATGGGGTGTCCTTTCGGGACTCGTGACGGACGGTGGCGTCCCGCCGGGCATCCGGCGGGTTATCCGTCACAGATGTCGGTACACGTCCTCGAGCCGCAGCCCGCGGCCCACCATCAGCACCTGAACCCAATACAGCAGCTGCGAGATCTCCTCGGACAGGGCCTCGTCGCTCTCGTGCTCGGCGGCGAGCCAGACCTCACCGGCCTCCTCCAGAACCTTCTTGCCCTGCGCATGCACGCCCGCGTCCAATGCCGCCACGGTCCCGGACCCCTCGGGGCGGTTGACCGCACGATCCTGCAGCTCGGCGAACAGGGTTTCGAAAGTCTTCACGGGGAGCCATTGTTTCAGACGCCCGCGTACCCTCCGCAATCGGTTATCGGGTGACGGCGCGCGATCACACCGCGGGCCGCGGGCGATCGATGCGGTAGACGTAGTGGTTCCCGTCGTCGGCCGGGTTGTCGGGAGTGAGGTAGCCCTCGGCGATGCGGTGCATACCCGCCTTCTCCAGTGCCCGCCAGGACGCCGGGTTGGCGGCGGCGACGGGCACGAGCACGCAGCCGGTGCCCGGATAGTCGGTCCAGGTCCCCGCGATGATCGCGCGCAGCATGGCCGAGCCGAGCCCGCGGCCCACCCGGTCCGGATCGCCCACGAGGTAGTCCAGCGACGCCGCGCCCGCCGGAACCTCGATCAGCGGCGCCAGCTCGTCGAGGTACTCCGGGTAGTCGGCCAAGCGACACCGCTGGACCAGACCGACCGGCTCACCGTCGGCCGATACCAGCAGATCCTCCCCCGGCTCGGCGCCGCGCACCCCCGGCCCGAAATCGCGCTCCACCGCCTCCGGCGTGAACTCGTGATTCCACCAGCGCCGCACATGCGGTTGCGCGAGCCACCCCGCGAGCAACGGGAAGTCCGCGGCCGCGAGCCGCCGCCAGCTGAACTCCGGTGCGCGCGTGTCGTTCACAGCCGACCACGCTAGCAACCACCGCTCCCGGCCGCCTCCCGTTTTCGCCGGTCACAGCGCTTCCTCGCGCGGGGCACGCCCAAGGGTGCGGGAACACCGCACCCCTTGGCGTCGCTACCCCGCGGGGGTGAGCAGTTCCTCCAGTTCGGCTACGGCGGCGCGGAGGTGGGCGGCGAAGTCGTGCATTTGCGCCGCAACGGATTTGGGGGTGGCGAGGTAGAGGTTCCAGCGGTCGGGCAGGAGTACGTACGCGACGCCGATGCACTTCTGGCTGGTGCAGCCGAAGCCGAAGTACTCGATATTGGCGGAGGGGGCGGAGCTGGTGCTCAGGTAGTCGTCGCGGGTGATGATCCAGCCGGGGCTGTCGTAGAACGGCATCGGCTCGGTGGCGCCGAGCTGTTCGCCGCGGCGGCGCTGGATCAGTTGCAACTCCCACAGGTGCTGTTCCGGCGCGGCGCCGCGCTGGCAGTCCTTGGCGCGGTTGACGTGCGCCGCGGCGGCCGCGCGCAGGCGCTCCCGCTTCTCCTCGGCATCGGCCTGCGGATCGTCCATGGCGGCAACGAATTCCAGCATCTCGGGCGTGATCACCCGCATCGCCTCGGTGCGGCCGTTGCGGTACTGGCGAGTGGCGATGGACTCGTAAGTAGCGCCGGTGAGCCCCTTGCTGCGCCGGTGGGCAAGCTGGTAGCTCAGCTGCGCGAACGCGTCCGGCGACATCCCGAGCTGCTTGGCCCGGTTGGCGCCGAACTCCTCGAACGACACCGTCAGAGTCGCGTTGTCGGCGGCGAACTGGGCGAATGCCGCTGCCGCGCCGGAGATCTCGCCGCGCAAGCGGCCGTCGAGGACGAACTCGATCGGCTCGACACCGGGCAGCCCCTGCGGTTGCGCGCCGGACCGCTCCGCGTGCTCCGCGACGGGCGCCTCGAGCAGAGCGTCGACGAACGACAGGATGGTGGTGCCGTCCAGCCCGCAGTGCTCGACATTGATGCCCGCGCTGCCGTCCCCGAACACGATGAACGACACCGCCTTGTCGAACCACCGGTTGCCGCTGTCGCCGTGCAGCAGTTGGTCGCACGCGTGCTGGGTGTCGCGCGGCGCGAAGTCCTCCAGGCAGACGCAGAACAGCGCGGTCTCGATGGCCTCCAGCGCGGCGACATTGGCCGGTTCGGCGCGCAACGCGGTACGGACATCGGCCCATTCGGCACGGGGCAGGGTGGTCAGGTGCCCGGCGGCGGTGTCGGTGGGCGCGCGGCGCGTGCCCGCCTTCATGACCGCGCGCAGGCCGTCGACCAGATCGTCCTGGCCGTAGGGCGTGCCGCCGGGGCCGATCACATCCATCCGGAACATGTTGCCGCGGTAGAACACCACGATGTGCCGCGCCTGCGACGGCCCGGGCCACTCCGCGCTGTAGGGCACCCGGACGGTGTCCTGCGGGTCGCCCGGGATGCGGGTCTCGGCGAACAGGAACTTGTTCTGCGCCATCGACAGATGCTGGCCGCGCTGAGTGACCGGCGGGATCGCCTCGGCGTCCAACCGCACCTTGTAATCCACTGCCGCGGTGATGATCGCGGCGGCGCGGTCGGCCTGCTGGCCGGAGGTCGACCGCGCCAGGGCGGTGTCGTCGCGGAAGAGGAAGAAGAAGTTGGCGTTCAACGCGATTCGGTCCCGCCGGCCCAGGTACCGCGCGGGCCAGAACTCGTCCAGCCAGCTCTGCACGCCCGGCTCGGCGTCGAAACGCTCCAGGTCGGCGTGCAGGATGCGGGCCGGGCCGTCGGCACGCAACAGGTCGGCGACCGCGCGCTCGGTCGCGGCGCGCTCGTCCTCGGTCAGCAGCGGCGCGCTCCATTCCAGGAATCGCGCGCAGCTGTCCTCGAGGGTGGGCAGCGGCACGCGCGGCAGCTGGTCGTCGAAGGCGAAGGTGCGGTCGGTCACGGGCGGTCCTCGTCTGTGGTCGGTCGGTCTTCGGGAATACAGAGGTGCAACTGGGCGTGCAGCCACCCGTCCGCCTCCATGCCGGTGGGGTCGATACCGTTGGCGGACAGGGTGTTCAGCACTTGGGTCTGTTCGGCCTCGGAGGCGAAGCGGCGCTGCCGGAAGGTGCCCGGTACCTGCTCGATCCGGTACCCGAGATCTGCCAACTGCTTCGCGATCGGCTCGAAGTCGAACATCCGCAGCACGAAGTGTGCCATCCAGGGCAGCCGCGTGCCGTGGGCACGTGCCACCCGCAGGAGGGTGCGGTCGGTGACGTAGCCGACGCAGCCGGTAGAGATCACCAGATCGGCGGTGGCGAGCAGGCGGCGCTGCGGCTCGGTGGGGTCGGCCGCTTCCAGGTCGGCATGCACGACGTCGTCCAGCAAGCCCGCCTCGGCGGCGTAGGACAGCGCCGGTGCGGCGGCGTCCATGCCGATGAAGCGCACCCCCGGCTCCGGGTCGGCGGCGGCCAGCCGGGCCCGATCGCGCGCGATGCGCGCCGCGGTGTCGCCCTCGCGATAGTGTTCGGCCAGTTCGGCCACGGTGGTGTCCAGGCGCAGCAGTGCGGCGTTCACGCCGTAGGAGCAGCCGATGTCGAGCACCGTGGGCGCGGCGCCGATCGCGGCGCGGCGGTCCGCGATGATCCGTTCGAAATGTGGTTTCGCCAGTTCCGGAATGCAGTAGTCCAGATCGGCCATCCGGCGGTAGTAGGCGGATGGATCGGGGCGGTCGTAGATGTCGTCGAACGACGCTTTTCCGGTGTTGTCCAGCGAAACCTGCACGGGCGATTCCTCTCAGTCGAGTAGTCGGTCCCCGCGGACGGCGTTGCCGGCCGCGGCTAGATGGTCCGGAAGGACCCGTCCGAACAGTTGCCGGGTGCGTTCGACATTGCCGACGACGCCGGGCTGCTCGCTGTAGGCGAAGATCGCGGTGTGCCGCTGCGTGGCGCCCTCCACGGGCGAGACCCGGTGCAGCGAGAACCGGCCCTGGAACAGCTGCAGATCGCCGGGCCGCAGGTGCAGCCGGCGGATCAGCCGTTCGCCGCCGCCGGTCAGTACGGCGCGCACATCCTCGAGATTCTCGGCCTGCGGCGAGCGGATCGCCGGGCAGTATTCGAACACCCCGCCGGCCTCCGGCGCGCGGGTCAGCATGGAGACCGTGAACGCGTTGGTGTCGAAGTGCCACGGGTGCGACATGCCGGGCGCCACCACATTCAGGCACAGGCCCGCCAGCGGGTCCGCGAATTCGTGCAGTTCGGGCAGGCCGAAGCAGTCGGCGAGGAAGCGCTGGAAATCCGGGCTGGAGTAGAGCCGCTGGATCAAGGCCTCGGCCGGAACGAGATCCCGTGCGACGAAGGCGTTTCCGCGTTCGAGCACGATATTGCCCGGATGGTCGGGGGGCAGGTCGGCATCGAGCGGGATGTTGTAGGCGTTGACCTTCTCGACCGTGTAGTACGCGTGCGGGGCGAGCGCGTCGCCCTCGGCGCGCAGCGTCTCCAGCAGCTCCGGGCGGATGAAACCCGCCAGCACACAGCAGCCGTCGGAGGCCAGCTCGGCACGGGCCTGCGCCACGATGCGATCCCAGTCGGCGCTACCGGGCTCATCCAAAGGATACCGACCGGTGTCTACTGTTTTGTGAAGTGCCGACCAACCGCCCTGTGGCCCAGCATCTTCGGCGCCGTTCCCGGCCACCCGGCGTCCATCGGCCCGCTCCCCGGTCGAAGTCATGCAGCCATTCTGTACTGCCGTCCGAGAACACGCCCGGGATTCACCAAGATCACTGTCAAAGCTCACAAACTCGCGAGTAACAGTGTGCGCCACAGCTATTCCCCTCCACAGCGGTGGGCTTCGCGAGGGAAATGGACGGGTGTGCGGCTAGGGCCGTATCGCCGCGTGGACAGCGGAGAGGTCGGCGGGCGTGAGGCCGACGAGCGATTCGCGGAAGATCAGGCCGGGCCGTTCGGGGACCGGGATTTCGCAGGGGACGACGAGCACGGCGCAGCCCGCGGTCGCGGCGGAGTGCGAGCCGGTCGGCGAGTCCTCCACGGCCACACAGTCTTCCGGTTCGACGCCCAGCAGGTCGGCGCCGCGCAGGTAGGGGTCGGGGGCCGGTTTGCCGCGCGGGACCTCGTCGCCGCAGACCGTGATGTCGAAGTGGTCGCGGCCGAGGGTGTCCAGGCACAGCTCGGTGAGGGCGCGGGTGGTGTTGGTGACCAGCGCGGTCCGCAGGCCGGAGGCCCGCACCGCGGCCAGCGCGTCCTGCGCGCCGGGCCGCCACGGGATGGGCCCGGCCATGAGATCGGTCACGCGCCGGTGCAGCCACTCCCCAGCCTCGGCCATCCCCGCGGGATCGGGATACAGCCCCAGACCGGCGAAGATGATCCGCAGCGCGTCGTCGGCGGCGGCGCCGATGAGGGCGTGGCGGGTCGCGTCGGTCATCTCGCCGCCCAGTTCGACCGACAGCTCACGCACCCCGATGTCCCAGAGCTTCTCCGAATCCAGCAGGGTCCCGTCCATGTCCCACAGGACGGCGGCGAGGGCTGGCACGGGGTGGCTGCTCCATTCGTCGACGTACGGCGACGCCAGTTTAGTTGATCATCGGCAAACCCCGGGCATCCCGGCGGCGGCTCACCCGCGCTGGGAGTCGACGATCAGCGATCTGCCGCCCTCGTTCGTCACGCGGAACCATCGCTGCTCGGATTCCTGCCCGCCGTTGCGATACCGGTAGGTGATCGTGGCGGACGCCCGGTCGCCGTTCTGCACGACATTCGACACACTCACGCCGCTGAACTGGCTCCAAAACCGCACATACGAGTCGTACCCGCCGGTCTGCGCCTGATACGACGGCGACAGCATCGACCACGCGGCGCTGGTGTTGCCCGGCAGCGTGCCGTAGTAGCTCGACACGAACGCCGCGGCGCTGACCGGCGGGGCCGGCGCCGGGGTCGTGCTCGGCGGCGGCGCGCTGCTGCGCGGCGCGGACGAGGTCGCGCTCGGCGTGCTGGACGGCGCGGCGCTGGACGACGGCGCCGCGGTCGTGCTCGTGGCGGCCGGAGGCCGGGTCGGCTGTCCCTCCTCCGCCGGCGGCGGCACCGCGGCGGCGGACGGCGCGGGGGGAACCGCCTGCGACGACCCGCCGCCCGCGGTGGTCCGCTCGCCGCCGTTGTCGTTGCCGTTCAGCGCGAAGATCAGGCCGACGAGCACGAGCAGCCCCACCGCGCCCGCCGCGGCCCAGGCAAGTATTCGCCGGTTCTGGTCGGTCAGGACCGACTTGCGTTGCGGCGCAGGCGTTCCCGCGGGCACGGTGCTGCCGCTCGGCATTGCCGCGGTCGCCACGTGCGCGGTCGGATCCTCGGCGTTGCCCGCCGCGTCTCCGGAGAGGACGGTCGTGGCCGCCGCGTCCAGTGGGGCTCCGGGTTTGGGCAGGATCTTGGTCGCCGATTTGGGTGGCGGCGTCGCGCGGCCGTCGGCCACGGCCGCCAGCGCGGTCTGGGCCTCTCGCATATTGGGCCGGTTTCCGGCGTCGGCGGCCAGCAGTTCCATCAGCACCGGGCCCAGCGTCGCGGCGCGACGCGGCGGCGGCACCTGTGCGCGAACCACCGAATGCAGGACAGCCAAGGGGTTTTCACCCTCACCGAACGGCGGCGCGCCCTCGACCGCCGCGTACAGTGTCGACCCCAAGGCGAACACATCGGACGCCGGTTCGGGATCCTCGCCGCGCGCCACCTCCGGCGCCAGGTATGCGGGCGTCCCGGCGAGGAATCCGGTCGAGGTCACCGTGACGTCGCCGACCGCACGGGAGATACCGAAATCGGTGATCTTCACGGTGCCGTTGTCGGCGACCAGGATGTTGGCCGGTTTCACGTCCCGGTGCACGATGCCCGCGTCGTGCGCGACGGCCAGCGCGGCCGCCACCTTCGCCCCGATCCGCGCCACCCGCTGCGGATCCAGCGGGCCCTGCTCCCGCATAACCGTCGCCAGGCTCTGCGCGTCGACGAACTCCATGACCAGCCACGGCTGGCCGTCCTCCTCGGCCACGTCGAACACGGTCACCGCGTTCTGATGGTGCAGCCGGGCCGCGATCCGCCCCTCCCGCATGGCCCGCAGCTTCGCCTCGAGCGCCTGCGAGCGCGTCAGGCCGGGCGCCAGTAACAGCTGCTTGACCGCGACCGTGCGCCGCAGCCGCACGTCGGTGGCCCGCCAGACGACCCCCATCGCCCCCGTACCGATGGGATCCCCCAGGCGGTACCGCCCCGCGATCAGCCGATCTGACGTCATGTTGTCGTACCCCTTACACGCTCACGCAGAATCCATGCACGCCACGAGCGGCGTCCTGCGTGGTGACGCTCCGCTGCTGTCCCCGGGCCGCTCGTGTCGGGCCTCCGCCACGACGCGTGAAGCCCGGAAACCTCGAAAAGTCTACGCGTTGAAGTACTTTGCTTCCGGATGCAACAGGACGAACGCATCCGTGGACTGCTCCGGGTGCAGCTGCAACTCCTCCGACAATGTCACACCGATGCGCTCGGCCTCCAGTAGCGACACCAGTTTCGCGCGGTCCTCCAGGTCGGGGCAGGCGCCGTAGCCGAAGGAGTACCGGGCGCCGCGATAGCCGAGCTTGAAGTAGTCCTGCACATCGGCCGGATCCTCCTCGGACACCGAATGCCCTTCCAGCACAAGTTCTTCGCGGACGCGCCGGTGCCAGTACTCGGCCAGCGCCTCGGTCAGCTGCACGCCGATGCCGTGCACCTCGAGATAGTCGCGGTAATTGTCCTGGGCGAACAGCTCGTTGGCGAAATCCGCGATCGGCTGGCCCATGGTGACCAACTGGAACGGCAGCACGTCGACCTGTCCCATGTGCGCCGCGAGTTCCCGGGAGCGGAGGAAATCAGCGATGCACAGGAACCGGTCGCGTTGCTGGCGCGGGAAGGTGAACCGATAGCGTTCCGGCGCGGCGGGATCCGGGGCCTCCAGCACGATCACGTCGTCGCCCTCGGAGACGGCGGGGAAATATCCGTAGACGACCGCGGCGTGCTGCAACACGCCCTCCGCGGTCAGCCGGTCCAGCCAGTACCGCAGCCGGGGACGCCCGTCGGACTCGACCAGTTCCTCGTAGCTGGGCCCTTCGCCGCCGCGCTGCCCGCGCAGGCCCCACTGCCCCAGGAACAGGGCACGCTCGTCGAGCAGACCCGAATACTCGCCTATCGCAAGGCCTTTCACCACGCGCGTGCCCCAGAACGGCGGCACCGCGACCGGTAGGTCGGCCGCCACGTCCGACCGCTCGGGCACCTCGACCGGAGTCTCCTTGGCCCGGCGCTCGGCCGCGATCCGCCGCGAGCGCTCGTGGCGCGCCTTGCGCTCGGCGGCCTTCTCCCGCTCCGCGACCGCCGCCGGGCTGTCGTCCACGATCGCGCCGCCACGCTTGCGGGTCATGATGTCGTCCATCAGGCGCAGGCCCTCGAACGCGTCGCGCGCGTAGTGCACGTCGCCCGCGTACACGTCGGTCAGGTCGTTCTCGACGTACGACCTGGTCAGCGCGGCGCCGCCGAGGAGAACGGGGAACTGGTCGGCCATGCCCCGGGTGTTCATCTCCTCGAGGTTCTCCTTCATGACCACCGTCGACTTCACCAGCAGCCCCGACATGCCGATCACATCGGCCTTCTTGTCGACCGCGGCGTCCAGGATCGTCGCGATCGGCTGCTTGATGCCGAGGTTCACCACCTCGTAGCCGTTGTTGGACAGGATGATGTCGACCAGGTTCTTGCCGATGTCGTGCACGTCGCCCTTCACGGTGGCCAGCACGATCCGGCCCTTGCCGGAGTCGTCGGTGGCCTCCATGTGCGGTTCCAGATACGCCACGGCCGCCTTCATCACCTCGGCGGACTGCAGCACGAACGGCAGCTGCATCTGCCCGGATCCGAACAGCTCGCCGACGGTCTTCATGCCCGACAGCAGCGTCTCGTTGATGATCTTCAGCGGCGGCACCTCGGCCATCGCCGCGTCCAGATCGGCCTCCATGCCGGCCTTCTCGCCGTCCACGATGCGCCGCTCCAACCGCTCGAACAGCGGCAGCGCCGCCAGCTCCTCGGCCCGCGACGCCTTCGACGAGGCCGTCGACACGCCCTCGAACAGCGCCATCAGCTTCTGCAGCGGGTCATAGCCCTCGCTGCGGCGGTCGTACACCAGGTCGAGCGCCGTTTCGCGCTGCTCCTCGGGAATGCGCGCGATGGGCAGGATCTTCGATGCGTGCACGATCGCCGAATCCAGCCCGGCCTGCACACATTCGTGCATGAACACCGAGTTCAGCACCTGCCGCGCGGCGGGGTTCAGGCCGAACGAGATATTCGACAGGCCCAGGGTGGTCTGCACATCCGGGTGGCGGCGCTTCAATTCCCGGATGCCCTCGATGGTTTCGATACCGTCGCGGCGCGACTCCTCCTGACCCGTGCCCAGGGTGAAGGTGAGCGTGTCGATGATGATGTCGCCCTCGTCCAGGCCCCAGTTGCCGGTGATGTCGGCGATCAGCCGCTCGGCGATCTCGACCTTCTTCGCGGCCGTGCGGGCCTGGCCCTCCTCGTCGATGGTCAGCGCGACCACGGCCGCGCCGTGCTCGGCTACCAGCCGCATCGTCTGCTGGAAGCGCGAATCCGGGCCGGCGCCGTCCTCGTAGTTCACCGAGTTGACCGCGCAGCGGCCGCCCAGATGCTCCAAACCCGCGCGCAGCACGGGTGTTTCGGTCGAGTCCAGCATGATCGGCAGCGTCGAGGCCGTCGCCAGCCGGCTGGCCAGCTCCGACATGTCGGCGGCGCCGTCGCGGCCCACGTAGTCCACGCACAGGTCCAGCATGTGCGCGCCGTCGCGGGTCTGGTCCTTGGCGATGTCCAGGCACTTCTGCCAGTCGCCCGCCAGCATGGCATCGCGGAACGCCTTGGAGCCGTTGGCATTCGTGCGCTCGCCGATCATCAGGATCGAGGCGTCCTGCTCGAACGGCACCGCGGTGTACATCGACGACACGCTCGGCTCGTGCCGCGGCTCGCGCGGCGCGGGCGACACCTGCGCCACCGCCTCGGCCACCTGCCGGATGTGCTCGGGGGTGGTGCCACAGCAGCCGCCCACCAGCGCCAGCCCGAACTCGGTGACGAAGCCGTGCAGCGCCGCCGCCAATTCCTCAGGGGTGAGCGGATATTCGGCGCCGTGCGCACCCAGCACGGGCAGCCCGGCGTTCGGCATCACCGACACCGGCACCCGCGCGTGCTTGGACAGGTGACGCAGATGTTCGCTCATCTCGGCCGGGCCGGTGGCGCAATTGAGACCGATCATGTCCACGCCCAGCGGCTCGATCGCCGTCAGCGCGGCCCCGATCTCGCTGCCGACCAGCATCGTGCCGGTGGTCTCGACGGTGACGTGCGTGATGATCGGGATGCGGCGCCCGGCCCGCTCCATCGCCCGCCGGCTGCCCGTCACCGCCGCCTTGACCTGCAACAGGTCCTGGCAGGTCTCGATCAGCACGGCGTCGGCGCCGCCGTCGAGCATGCCGAGCGCGGCCTCGGTGTAGGCGTCGCGCAGCGCCGCGAACGGCGCGTGCCCCAGCGTGGGCAGCTTGGTGCCCGGACCCATCGAACCCAGCACGAACCGGGCGGTGCCGTCCGCCGCGGGTCCCATCTCGTCGGCGACCTCGCGGGCCAGCCTGGTGCCGCGCTCGGACAGATCCCGGATGCGGTCGGCGATGTCGTAGTCGGCCAGGTTCGGCAGATTGCAGCCGAACGTGTTCGTCTCCACCGCGTCCGCCCCCGCCTCGAAGTACGCGCGGTGGATCTCGCGCAGCACGTCGGGACGGGTGTCGTTGAGGATCTCGTTACAGCCCTCCAGCCCCCGGAAGTCGTCCAGAGACAGGTCCGCAGCCTGCAACATGGTGCCCATCGCACCGTCGCCGACCACGACACGCCGGGTCAGCGTGTCGAGCAAAGTAGTATCGAACTCGGCGCGTGAGGACAAAGACATGTACTCCAGGGTAGTGGGACCCCCCGACAGTGATCTTTGCGCCACCTTCGGCATCTCCCCCGTTCGCGGCCCGGCTCGATTCTGGACTGACGGAGCGGGGGAGCGAAGCGGAGGAGTGGAGGAGGGAAGAATCGAGCCTCAGGGGCCGCGAACCCGCGACGCCGAAGGCGGCGCCATCAAACACAGACACGCGCGTATTGGCTTGTATGCCGTGAAGGGTGAGGGGCTCACGCCGTAGGCTGACCGGGTGAACCCCAGTGCATCATCCGATCCGGAACTGCCGACGCTGCGTGATCCGGTGCTCGTGGCCGCCTTCGAGGGCTGGAACGACGCGGCCGATGCCGCCAGCGGCGCCGTGGAACATCTGGAACTGATCTGGGACGCCGAACCACTGGCCGAACTCGACTCCGAGGACTACTACGACTACCAGGTGAACCGGCCGACCGTCCGGCAGGTCGACGGTGTCACGCGCGAGATCCAGTGGCCCTCGACCACGCTGTCGGTGTGCTCGCCGCCCGGGAGCAGCCGCGACATCGTGCTGCTGCACGGCATCGAGCCCAACATGCGCTGGCGCAGCTTCTGCCACGACATCCTGGAGCTGACCGAGCAACTGAAGGTCTCGACCGTCGTCATTCTCGGCGCGCTGCTCGCCGACACCCCGCACACCCGGCCCGTGCCCGTCACCGGCACCGCCTACAGCAAGGAGGCGGCCGAGCGGTTCAACCTCGAGCAGACCCGCTACGAGGGCCCGACCGGAATTACCGGCGTACTGCAGGATGCCTGTGTGCGCGCGGGCGTCCCGGCCGTCTCGTTCTGGGCCGCGGTGCCCCACTACGTCTCCCAGCCGCCGAACCCCAAGGCCACCATCGCTCTGCTCCGTCGCGTGGAGGATGTCCTCGACATCGAGGTCCCGCTCGGCGAGTTACCCGCGCAGGCCGAGGACTGGGAGGCCGCCGTCGACGAGATGACCGCCGGCGACGAAGAGGTCACCGAGTACGTCCGATCGCTGGAGGAACGCGGCGACGCCGCCATCGATCTCAACGAGGCGATGGCCAAGATCGACGGCGACGCCATCGCCGCGGAGTTCGAGAAGTATCTGCGGCGGCGCGGCCCGGGCGGTTTCAGCCTCTGAATCCGGCGGCGATCTCCGGGGGGCGGACACTGCCGCCGGTGTCAGCACTCCATGGTCCACACCCGCGCCTCCGCCTCCTGGGCCAGCTTCGCGATCAGCAACTCACGCGGAATCGTCTGGCCGGCAAAGTGATCGAGTGACGGCACCACCACGTGGTGGGCGTCGGCACGCTTGAGTTCGGCCGTCAGCTCCGCGAACGCGGCGCCGTCACCCTGGGTCGATTCATGGAACGTCGCGGCGAAGCAGAAGCCTTCGTTGGCGGCGAGGACGCACATCGCGTCCTCGAGCTCGTCGCTGTGGCCGTCGGCCAGATCGTCACGCACGTATCCATAGATCAACGCTTGCACCCGAACCTCCGTTTGGATGTGGACAGGGACTCGCTGTTCTCTTGTCGGTACTGCGTTGTTCGGTAGAGCTGATGCCATACCGACCGGTACGGCATCGGGCCGGCAAATCGCCCACATCGAGCATGCGCCTCGTACAAATGCAATTGCAGATGTCAATCCGGTGACATCTGTATGCCCTATCCGGGCCATCTCGCGTTAACTGGTGGGATACTACATACGTGGCCGTTGGTGACGATCGACCCGTCTGGGCTGTCAGGATGCGTTCCGAACGCGACGCCAGGGGGTGGTCACAGGCCGAAGCCGTACGCGCCATGCGCGCCAAGTCGTCTCACAATCTGCCGACCGACAGTACGTTGCTGCGCAACTGGCGCCGTTGGGAATCGGGCGAATCGCGGCCCGACGATTTCTACGCGCCGATCATCGCCGCGGCCTTCGACACGGTGACCGCGGCCTTCTTCCCCAAGGCCCGGCCCAACCGCGACGACGAGCTGCTGTCCTCGACGGGGATGGACACGCTGGAGTTCATCGGCCGGCTGCGCATGTCCGATGTCTCTTCTGCCACTTTGGATGCCATCCGCATCACCGCCGAGCGGCTGTGCAGCGAATATCCCTGTACCGACCCGCACGAACTGCACGCCGAGGGCACCGCGTGGCTGCGCCGCATCACCTCGTTGCTGGACGGCCGGCTGACGCTGGCGCAGCACCGCGAGGTGCTGGTGCTCGCGGGCTGGGTGGCGCTGCTGGTCGGTTGCGCGGACTACGACCTGGGCCGGCGGACCGCCGCGGAGGCCACCCGGCGGGCCGCGCTGTCGCTGGGACAGGAGGCCGAGAACGCCGAAATCATCGGGTGGGGAGCCGAAATGGCGGCGTGGTTCGCGCTGACCCAGGGCAATTACCGCGGCGCGATCGAGGCCGCCGACGCCGCACTGGCTACCTCTCAGCACCTCGGTGTCGGTGTGCAGCTCGCCGCGCAGCAAGCCAAAGCGTATGCCCGGCTCGGTGATCGCGCACAGATGGATGCCAGCCTCAAACAGGGCCGAGCGATCTTGGAGCAACTCGACCATCCCGCCGATCTGGACAACCATTTCGTCGTCGATCCGCAGAAGTTCGACTTCTATGCCATGGATTGCTCGCGGGTCGCCGGAGACGATCGGCTCGCGGAAGCCTATGCGCAGCAGGTCATCCGGAGTTCGACCGGTCCGGACGGCGCCCCGCGCAGGCCGATGCGGGTTTCGGAGGCACATCTGACCCTCGCCGTGGTGGCCGTGCGCGACCGGGATCTGGAGCTGGCCGTGGACGCGGGCATGCGGGCATTCACCGGGAAGCGCCGGTCGCTGCCGTCGCTGCTGTGGATCGCCGGGGAGGCGGCGCGGGAGATGATCGAACGGTATCCCGGTGATCCGCGCACCCACATGTACCTGGACCAATTGCGTTCGCTGGCGAGCTGAGCGCGGCGTGTCGGCCGGCGGCGGCGCGCCGAGGCCGGGGACGGCGGCGCGGTGTCGGTGGCCGGTACTACTCTCATCCCGGTGACCGAGTCCGCTGAAGGATTGCTGCCCGACGCCACCGCCGCGTCCGAGGGCTCTCCGGCGGCTGCCCCGAAGACCGCGCCCGAGCCCGCTCCCCTGTTCGACGGCGCCGCCCTGGAACGGGGCCGCGTCCTGTTCGCGCCGCTCGGGCTCGACGGCTCGACCGAGCCCGTCCCGCTCGACGGGTCCGTCCTCGGCGACCGGCTGCGGCTGTTCTCCTTCGCCACCGCCGAGAAGCGCGGCGAATACCTGTGGGTGCTGCGCGCTTTCGACCACGCCCGCGCCGCGTACGTGGTACTGCTGCACGCCAGCGACGTCGCCGAGACGCTGACCCGGTTCCCGGAAGCACCGCGGCTCACCGCCACCGAGGTGGGCCCGCTGCTCGAGCAACTGCACCAGTGGGGCGTGCTGGAGCGCAGCTACGACGGCAGCCGCGCGGCCACCCTCGCCGAATATCGCAACCGGCACTTCGTCTATCAGTTCTCCCGCTCCGGGTATCAGGCGTATCGCGCGGTCGCGGAGGTGCTGGGGGCGCGGCTGGACGAGGCCTCGCTGTCGCGCCTGGTGCTGCCGGAGTTGCTGGCCGATCTCGAGGCGCTGGCCCGCGCCAACCGCACCGGCGACGCCGAACGGGTGTACCGCATCCTGAAACGACTCGACACCGCGCTGTCGGAGCTGGCCGACCGCGCCGCGCACTTCTATCTGACGCTCGGCGATCTCGTCCGCACCACCGAGGCCACCCCGGAATCGTTTCTCGCGCACAAGGATGCGCTGCTGGCCCACATGCGCGAGTTCAGTATGGATCTCGCGCGCTTCGCCCCGCGGCTGGCCGCGGCCATCGCCGAGGTGGAGGACTCCGGCGTCGAGGAGCTGATCGCCCGGGCCGGCGCCTGCGACGAGCGGGTGCTGCTGAGTGTGCCCGAGCGCGAGGCGGATTGGCGGGCCCGATGGCAGGGCCTGCGGGGCTGGTTCGTCGCCACGGCCGCGGAGGCCGCCGCCGGCGACGGCGCGCCGGGCACCGAGGCGGAGCGGTTGCGCGAGGCCACGATGAGCGCGATCGCCGCGGTGCTGTCGCTGTTGCGGCGGGTCACCGAGACCCGCAAGGGCGGGGTGAGCCGGGAGTCGGCGCTGCGTCACCTGGCGGGCTGGTTCACCGCCGCGCCCACCGCGGAGAGCGCGCACGCGCTGTTCGACGCCGTGTTCGGGCTCGGCCGCCCACGCCACCTGGCCATGGAACATCCCGACGCCGACATCATCCCGCCCAACCGATCCTGGTGGGACGCACCGCCTTTGGAGATCGCCCGTACCCTCGCCGAGACCGGTCGGCCGCCCTCCCCCGGCGCTCCGTCCCGCATCCAGCGCAACGACGCCGGTGTCCGCCGCCTGCGCCAGGAACAGCTCGACGCGCAGCAGGCCCGCGCCGCCGCCGCCCGCTCCCTGGCCTCCGCCGATGTGCACGAGCGGCGGCTCGACGAGCGCGAGACCGAGGTGCTGCTGCGGCTGCTGGACGCGGCGTCCACGGCGTGGGTGCCGGTCAGCGGCCGGGTCAGCGGCACCACCGGGTCCGACAGCGGGGTGACGCTGACGGTCCGCGAACACGCCGGATCCACCGTGGTGCGCACCGCCCGCGGCCTGCTGCACCTGAACAACCGCCGCCTCGAAGTGCGCGAGAACACCCGCGCCCGTAGCGGATCCGGGCGGGCGTGATGCACGCGCGCACCATCGATCCGCTCGCCCTGGACAGCTATCAGCGCGCCGCCCGGGTGATCCTGGCCAACCATCTGGTCACCCGCGGCTTCCCCGATCGGATTGCGCTACCGCTGATCCGGCGCTGGGCCACCGAGCTGCGCGAGGACCTGGCCGAGCTGTTCGGATATCGGCTGGAGGTCACCGAGACCACCGCGCGGCTGTTCCCGGTGCACGACCGCCTCGATGCCGGGCGCCCCGCGCGCACCCCGGCCGAGCGGGTCTTCGATCGGCGCCGCTACGCCTATCTCGCCTTGGCGCTGGCCGCGCTCGGCCGCGCGGGCGATCAGATCACGCTCTCGGAGCTGGCGGATCAGGTCGCGTCCTACGCCACCAGGGTCGAGGGCCTGGAGCTGACCACCGACCGCGCCGCCGACCGGGACGCGTTCGTCGACGCCATCGCCTGGCTGGCCGCGCGCGGCGCGCTGACATTGGCCGACGGCGACGCGAGCGGCTGGGCCGCCGATCCCGAGGCGGGCGAGGCGCTCTACGACATCGACCGCTCGGTGGTGTTCGCGATCTTCCGGCCCCCGCGAGTATTACAGCACCTGCACAGCGTGCGCGGCCTGCTCGCCGACGAATCCGACACCGCCCCGGGCGGTCCCGCGCCGCAGGCCCGGGCCGCCGCCGCGCGCCGGGTGCGCCGCGCCTTGGTGGAGCTGCCGGTGGTGTATGCCGAGAGGTTGCCCGACGACGAGCGCACGCTGCTCGGTACGGAGAAACTGGTGACCGAGGTCGAGTTGCTGACCGGCCTGCGGGCCGAGCGCCGGGCCGAGGGTGTGGCGCTGATCGACGTTTCGGGCCGTTTCTCCGATGTCCGTTTTCCCGGCACCGGCACGCTGGCCCAGGTGGCGCTGCTGCTGATCGGCGAGATCGCGGATCTGGTGCTGGACATCGACAATCCGGTGCCCCGCCGTCCGCTGCCGCCGCCCGGCACCGCGCCGGCCACTCAGCTCGACGCCGCCATTCCGGCGTCGACCGTGTTCACGCCGCTGGTCGTCGAGCCCGAACCCGATGCCGCCGAGGCGGATTCGGACCGGGCCGCCGAGGAGACCGAGATTCCCGAGCATCCGGTCGTCGGCCTCGCGTGGGTGCGCGAGACCGTGCAGGCCCTCACCGAGCGCTACGGCTCCACCTTCGCCGCCCAGTGGCAGGCCGACCCGCCCGGGCTCACGCGGGAGGTGGTCGCCCTGCTGGAGCGCTTGCATCTGGTCGAGGTCCTCGACGAAGGGCTGCTCGTCCTGCCCGCGCTGGCGCGATACCGCGGCGCCGTCGTCACCGTGCGCACCCGCGCGGAATCCGAATTGTTCGCCTCGGCACGGAAACTCGGCGCGCACGCGCAGCCGGAACCGGCCGCGGCCGCCGCACCGGACGGGCACCCATGAGCACGACACGGGCGAGTACCGAACGAGGGAAGGGACGGCGTAGCTGATGGAGTCCATTCATGGTGGCGTGCGGTTCGTTCCCACCCGGGCGGGAATCGTCAATCTGTGGGACTACCGCGACCAGGAGTTCTGCTTCGCCGACGGGCGGCTGGTGCTGCGCGGGCCGAACGGGTCCGGCAAGACCAAGGCCCTGGAGGTGCTGTTCCCCTTCGTATTCGACGGGCGGATCGAGCCCCGCCGGCTCAACCCGTTCGCCGGTGAGGAGCGGACGATGAAGTCGAACCTGCTGTACCGCAAGCAGGAATCGGCGTACTCGTATGTGTGGATGGAGTTCGCGCGCGGGCAATGGACCGACCCGGAGGTCGTCACCGTCGGCATCGGCATGCGCGCCACCCGCTCCTCGGACAAGGTCACCCGCTGGTACTTCGTCGCCGACGGCCGAGTGGGCGTGGACTTCTCGCTCATCGGCCCCGACGACCGGCCGCTGACCCGCAAGCAGCTCGCCGAGCAGATCGGCACCGACGCCATCACAGACCGGCCGGTCGACTATCGCGCGGCCATCGACGCCCGCATGTTCGGCCTCGGGCTGCAGCGGTACGACCAGTTGATCAATTTGATCCTCACGCTGCGCCGCCCGCAGCTGGCCAAGAATCTCGATCCGCGCGGGCTGTCGCAGGCCCTCACCGACGGCCTGCGCCCGCTCGACGATCAGCTCATCCTCGACGCGGCCCGCTCGTTCAGCGATATGGAGGAGGTCGGCCGGACGCTGGAGGGCCTCGTCCAGGCCGACACGGCGACCCGCACGTTCGTCGACGTCTACCGCAAATACCTGGGCGTACAGGCGAAGTCGGATGTCGAGCAGGTGCGCGGGCGGCTGGAGACGGTCACCCACACCAGCACCGCCCTGTTCGCCGCCACCGCGCTGCGCGAACGCCGCGAGACCGAGCGCGCCGCCGCCGAGACCCGCGCCGAGGAGGCCGACCGCGCCTACGAGCAGGCTCTCGCCGACCGCGAGACCTTACAGCGTTCCAGCGCCTACGAGGGCAAACAACAGCTCGACGACCTGGCCGACGCCGTGCGCCGCCTGGAGACCTCCGCCGCCGTGCACCGCGACAAGGCCACCAAGGCCCAGCAGGCCGTCGACCAGCGCGCCGCAGAGGCCGAACGCGGCCGGGCCGCCGTCGAATCCGCCGCGGCGGCCCTGTCGCGCGGCGAGGACGAGTTGCGCGCCGCCGCCGAGGAGGCCGGAATCTCCTGGGCCGCACTGCCGGAACAGGCCCGCGCCGAACAGCTCACCACCACCGTGCGCAGCCACGCCGAGGAGCGCGACGCCGACGTGCGCACCGTCCGGCAGGCCCTCACGCTGGTCGACACGGCCGCCGCCGACCGGGCCCGCACCGAGCGCGCCGCGCAGCGCGCCGGGGAGCAGCGCGACGCGGCCGCCGCCGCCCTGGCCGAGGCGGAGGCGGCGGTGACCCTGGCCCGCTCGAATACCGCCGCCGCGCTGCGGGAATGGTGGGAGGAACACCGCGAGGTGCTGACACCCGTCCGGTCCGGCCTGTTCGAGGCGCTGGACGCCGCCCTGGCCGAGGCCGGATCCGACGCCGCGACGACTCTCCCCGAGGTGCTGGCCGAACGCACCGAACCGCTGACCGAAGAGGTCCGTGGCCGCCGTCAGCAGGCGCGTGCCGCCGCCGCGCAGGCGGCCGAGCGCGCGGCCGCGCTGCGCGCCGAACACCAGCAGGTAGCGGCCGAACAAGACGATGCCCCACCGCTTTTCGCCGCGCGCACCGATACCCGTGACGGCCGCGCGGGCGCACCGCTGTGGCGCCTGGTGCGCTTCGCCGACGAGGTCGGTCCCGAGCAGGCCGCCGCTGTCGAGGCCGCGCTGCAGGGCGCGAACCTGCTGGACGGCTGGGTGAGCGCCGAGGCCGAACTGCCGCCGCACGAATCGGATCAGTTCCTGGTGCCGCTGCCCCCGCAGGCCCGCCCCGAGGGTCGCACCCTCGCGGATGTGCTTGCGGTAGAAGAGGATTCCGGCCTCGCCGTGCCTCGTCAGATCGTCGCGGACGTGCTGGCCTCGATCGCGTTCGGCGACACCGCGTCCGACCCGGCCACGCGAACGGCGATCGGGGCCGACGGCCGGTTCCGCCAAGGCGTGCAGGTGGGTCGCCACACCAAGGCGCACGCCGAATTCATCGGCGCCACCGCCCGCGCCCGGCGGCGCGCACTGCGGCTGGCCGAACTCACCGCCGCGGCCGAGGCCGCCGAGCAGGCCGAGGCCGCAGCCCGCGCCGAGGAGGATGCCGCCACCGCGGAACTCGCGCGAATCTCCGCCGCCGCCAAGGCCCTTCCCCGCACGCACGGCGTCACCACGGCGCTGCGGGCGGTCTCCGAGGCCGCGGGCATGCTGCGCTCCCGCTCGGAGACCGCGGCGCAGGCCGAACGCGATCTCGATCAGGCGGTGGCGGAGTTCGGCGCCGCGGACAAGAAGGCGCGTTCGGTCGCCGCCACCCATCGAACGCCGCGCGACCCGGCCGAACTCGACGCCCTCGCCGCCGCGATCCGGCACTTCGAGAACACCGGCACCGCCCTGCTGCGGCTGCGTGGCGACCATCAGCGCGAGCACGAACGCGCCCGCGAGGCCGACGACCGCCTCGCCGAATCACGCGACCTGGCCGAGGCATTCGCCGAGGAGGCCGAGGCCGCCCGCACCGGCTACGAGGAACAGCTGCGGAAGCTCGAAACGCTGCGCGAGGCGCTGGGCGCCGGCGCCGCGGACATCGACCGCGAACTCGAGCAGGCCCGCGAACGCATCGATGCCGCGCGCGCGGAGCAGAAGGCGGCGCGCAAGGCCGCCGCCGACGCGATCGAGGGCGTGGGCACCGCCGAGGGCGCCTACCGGGCGGCCCACGATGCGCTCGGCACTGCCCTCACCGAGCTGCTCGCCGACGTGAAACAGCTTGCGCCGTACGCCCGTCCGGACCTGCTGAGCCTGCTCGGGGCGCCCGAGAACAGCCGCTGGCCCAGCAGTGACGCGGCCTGGTCCACCCCGGAGCAGCTGCTGTACCGCATCGAGACGACCGGTCCCGGGGGCCAGGAACCGCGGGTGCTACCCGACGAGGTGCACGAGCTGTTCGAGAACCTCTCCGCCGCCACCGCCGCGGTGCGCGCGGGCGAGGCGGCCCGCAAGTCGACGCGCAGCGCGGTCACCGCCGCCCTCCAGGAATTCGACGCCGCGCTGGCCGCCGCCCGCCAGGACTACCGGCTGCAATGGGACGCCGCCGACGGCCTCACCGTGGTCCAGGTGCACGACGATCAGGGCGCCGCCGCGCTCGCCGACTTCGCCGATCGCATCGCCCGCGCGCGGTCGGATCAGGAACTACTGCTGACCGACGCCGAGCGCCGCATCCTGGAGGACGCCCTGCTGACCGGCCTGGCCCAGCAGATCCACGAACGCACCAGCGACGCACGCGATCTCATCACCCGGATGGGTACCGAGATGAAGCAGCGCCGGATGTCGTCGGGCAACACCATCGGCGTGCACTGGGTGCTCGCCGACAACCTGTCCGAATCCGCCCGCGCGGTATGCAAACTGCTCGACCGCGACGCCTCCGACCTCGCCCCCGAGGATCTGGCGACGATCCGCGCGCATTTCGCCGCCGAGATCCGCGCCGCCCGCGCCGCGCACCCGGAGCGCTCGTATCCCGAAATCCTCGCCACCACACTGGATTACCGCACCTGGCGGGTGTTCTCGTTCACGCTGATCACCGCCGACGGGACCGAGGACCGGCTCACGGTGGCCCGGCACAGCGCCCTGTCGGGTGGCGAGCAGTCGGTGTCGCTGCACCTTCCCCTGTTCGCCGCGGCACACGTCATGCTGGATTCCGCCGACCCGCAGGCCCCGCGCCTGCTGGCGCTGGACGAGGCGTTCGCCGGTGTCGACGACAACGGCCGCAGCGAATTGCTGGGCCTGTCGGTCGATTTCGACCTCGATCTGTTCATGACGGGCTACGACCTGTGGATCACCTACGACCACGTACCCGCCTGCGCGCACTACGACCTGGCGCATTCGGCGGCCGAGAACACCGTCAGCGCGACGCTGCTGGTGTGGGACTCGAAGGACCTGCTGGCCGAACACGACGGCTCCGATCTCACCGCGGCCCTGGGCTCGCCGAACCGCCGCCGCACCCCGCACACCGTCGAGGGCGGCATCACCTTCGACGAGGCGCTGGCGCCGAGTTCCTGACCGCGCTCACACCGCGATGCCCAGCGCTCCCGCCACCGCGCGGGTGAGGTGGTCGGTCACCTCGGCCGGGGACCAGCGCCGGTGTTCGGTGAGGTCGTAGACGACGCGCTCGTCGAAGATGGTGATCCACAGCAGGACCGCGTAGGTGAGGTCGTACTCGGTGGTCTGGCCCGCGCGCGCCAGCGCGTCCAGCACGCCCGTGAGGTGGTCGTGCAGGGCGGTGATGGATTCGTCGCCGTCGGCGAGTCGTTCGACGAAACCCTTGCTGCTGCGCACATAACGCACCGCCGGGCCCCACTGCATGGCCTGCTCCACCCAGGTCTGGCAGCAGCGATGGAACCGCTGCACCGGCTCCAGGCCGGGATCGACCGCGTCGAGCGCCGCGATGAGCTGTTCGATGGCCCGCCGATGAAACGCCTGCATGGCGTCCTGCGGCGTCGGAAAGTGCCGATACGCGGTCGCCACCCCGACGCCGGCCGCCGCGGCCAGTTCGGGCATCGAGAAGCCGACCCGGCCGGACTGCAGCAGGCTGCGGACCGCGTCGATGAGCAGCAGCCGGCTGCGCTGGGCGTCGCTGCGAGTGTTCACGGGCACCTCACCATCCTGCACAGACCGTCGCCGCCCGGGGCCCGAGGGGCCGAAAATCGCCGTGGAACAGGGCAACTCGGTTCGAGTAGAGAACTTCTTCTCAATTGTCTATTCTTCAAACGAGAAGATCTCCTCAACTAGGGGGTGTGATGCGGTCTGTGGCTCCGGGTGCGCTGTTCGTGCTGATCATGGCGCAACCCAACCTGGCGACCGGGATGATGCCGTACTACCGGCACGCCTGGGCGCTGGCGCCACTGCTCATCACCGTGATCTTCGCGGCGTACCTGTTCGCGTTGACGCCGACGCTGTCGATGCTCGGGACGCCGCCGGGCCGCGCGGGCTGGTGGTGGCGGATCGGCGCGGGCACGGCCTGCGGCATCGCCGCGGATCTCGCGATGGCCGTGGCACATTCGGCATGGCCCGCGTGCCTGGCGCGGATCGGCGCGGGCCTGTCGGTCGGGCTGATCACCGGCTCCCTGGCGGGACTGATCCTGGAGCGGCGCGGCGAAGGGGGCCGCACCGCCATGGCGAGCGCGACAGTGTTCGGGTCGGCGCTCGGCACGATCGCCGCCGCGTCTGTGGCACAGTATCTTCCGGCGCCCGGCGTGACGGTATACCTGCTGCACGCGGTCCTCCTTACGTTGGTCGCGGTAGCCGTGCTCGCCGATCGCGACCTGCCGGTGCGCGCGGTCGCCGCCGGTGCCGCCGCCCCGGTCGGCGGTGTGGAGTCGCCTCTCGCCGGTTACCTCAGCGGCATTGCGGCGTGGGTGTCGGCCGGGCTCGTGGTCGCGCTGCTGCCCAGCTACGGCGCCGAGTTGCTCGGCACGTCCGATCTGGCGCTGCTCGCGTTGCCGGTGACGGTGTATCTGATCAGTGCCTGGATCGCGCAGCGCGTGCTGGCTCCGGGCGCGCTGCCCGCCGAGCCGGTCGGTGCGCAGGTGATCATCATCGCCGGTGTCGCGATCGCCGCCGTCGTGTCGTGGGTGCCGAATCTCGCCCTGCTGCTGTGCGGCGGGATCGTGGCCGGGTTCGGTCAAGGCATCGCCTATCGCAGCGGGCTCCGGATCGTCAGTGCCGCAACGCCGCCCGACGGTCACGCGCGGGCCGCGACCCGGTACGCGACGGTCGCCTATCTGTGTGCCGCGGTGGCGACGGTCGGCTTCGGCGGCATCGCGACGGCCGGAGGGATGCGGGATGCCGTGGTGGCCGCGGTGGTCGTGCTGGTCGCGATCGCCGCTGCCACCGCGCTCGTCCGCCGGCGCGCAACGGCGCGGGCCGCGGACTCCCCGTTTCCCCGCGAAACGTCCTCGATCGCTTAGGTATTCGACGTAATACCGCGTTCGGCGACGGCCATTCGACAACCTTTCGACGATATCCACCGACTGACAACCGAATTCATCTACCCCGTCATTCCGGCGGCGGAAACGCATATAGCGAGAAGAGGCGCTGGGCAACTCCCGCGCCGCCCAGACATGCGCGTAATACCCAGCCCCACAAGGCAATTCATCCGATAGCTTGAAACTAACCCGTTACACGAGTTCACCCGGACACAAAATCCGGTTGCTTCACTTGATGTGCACGACTCGAAATACATTCCCAGCGAATGGATTCCCATCATGGCAGCACCACCTCACGCCGTTTCCGCGCTGCGCCGGACCGCCGTATTCCGCCTGCGCAGTGCCGATACTCCGGCGGCCGCAGACGGCACTCTGGTCCGCAGTCTCGGGCGCGTCGATCTGATCGCGATGGGCGTGGGCGCCATCGTCGGCGCCGGTATCTTCGTCACCACCGGCGTCGCGGCCGCGACCAAGGCCGGTCCCGCGATCATGCTGTCGTTCGTGCTGGCAGGAGCGATCTGCGTGCTGGTGGCGCTGTGCTACAGCGAATTGGCCGCCATGACACCGGCTTCCGGCAGCGCCTATACCTACACCTACGCCACCATGGGTGAGGTGCCCGCATTCCTCGTGGGCTGGAATCTACTCCTGGAATACGCCGTCGCCGCCGCGGCCGTGGCAATCGGCTGGTCCGGATTATTCACCGCGACAATGGATTCGCTGTTCGGCGTGACGCTGCCGGACGCGATCACGGCCGGACCGGGTAGCGGCGGAATCATCGATCTGCCCGCCGTACTCGTCGTCGCGGCACTGGTCGCGGTGCTGGTATTCGAGGTAAAGGTAGCCGCCGCAGTCGTCAAAACTCTCGTGGTGGTCACGATCGGCGTGCTGATCCTCGTCGTCGCGGTGGGCGCACCCCATCTCGACGCCGGGAATTGGACGCCATTCACACCGTTCGGCGTCCATGGCGTCGCCGCCGGTGCGGCGCTGGCATTCTTCGCCTATCTCGGTTTCGATATCGTCGCGACGTCCGCGGAGGAAACTCGCGATCCGCGCCGTGATCTGCCGTGGGGAATCATCGGGTCGGTCGTGGTGGCGACGGTGCTCTACGTGGCGGTCAGTGCCGTATTGACCGGCGTCGCACCGTATTCCACGCTGAACAACGCCGCGCCGGTGGCGACTGCGCTGGCCGCGATCGGCGCGGGCTGGATCGGCAAGGTCATTCTCGTGGCCTCGGTGGTCGCGCTCACCAAGGGCCTGCTCATGCTGTTCTACGGCCAGACCCGGCTGGTGTTCGCGATGAGCCGGGACGGCCTGATGCCGAAGGCGCTGTGCCACACCGGTATCCGGCACGTGCCCGTGCGGCTGAGCCTGGCGCTCGGAGCGGTGGTCGCGGTGGTGGCGGGCCTGTTGCCGATCGACACCGTGGCCGAGCTGGTGAACATCGGCGCGCTGTTCGCGTTCGTCATCGTGGCGCTCGGGGTCATGCTGCTGCGCCGCACCGACCCGGGCCGCCCGCGGCCGTTCCGAGTGCCGCTCATGCCGCTGGTCCCGATCGCCGCCATCGCGGGCTGTGTCTGGCTCGCGACCACCTTCCAGGCGCTGACCTGGCTGCGCTTCCTGATCTGGTCCGCGGCCGGCGCCACGCTCTACCTCACCTACGGTCGCCGCCATTCGGTCGCCGGCCGCGACATCGCCGTCACCGGAGGCACCGCATGACCACTCGACTGGACAGCTTCTACCCCACCCGGGTCGATTTCGGCACCCACGAGGAGATCCACCGCGCCGCCGGGGCGGCCCTGCCCGCCGACGTGTGGGACTTCGTGGAGGGCGGCGCGGGCCGGGAGATCACGCTGCGCGCCAATCGAGAGGCGTTCGACCGCTGGCGGATTCTGCCGCGGCCGATGAGCGGCGTCGGCGCTCCTTCGACGCGCACCGACCTGCTCGGCCTGCCGCTGGCGACGCCCATCCTCACCGCGCCGTTCGGCGGCGACGCCCTGTTTCACCCCGACGGACATCTGGCGGTCGCCCGGGCCGCCCAACAGCACGGAGCGCTGTCGATCGTGCCGGAGGCCGGCAGTTTCTCCTACGAGCAGGTGCGCGATGCGGGCCCCACCGCGGCCCGCATCGCGCAACTGCACCCCTTCGCGCATGCCGAGGCGGTGGCCGAGCGGGTGCGGCGCGCCGGGTTCGAGGCGCTGTGCGTCACCGTCGACTGTCCGGTCGGCGGCTTCCGGACTCGCAACATGGGCAACCGTTTCGACCCCGAACTGCGGTATTTCGCGGGCAATCTCACCGGCGAGAACGGCGCACCGGGCGTCGCCGAGGTGTTCGGGCAGCTGCTCCGGCACGGCGGCACCGTGTGGAACTGGGATCAGCTCGCCGACGCGGCGGCCGGTTTCGGGCTGCCGTGGATCGCGAAGGGCGTGCTGACCCCCGACGCCGCCGAACGCGCCGCCGCGCTCGGAGCCGCGGCCGTCGTGGTATCCAATCACGGTGGGCGCCAGGTCGATCCGGCCCCCGCGAGCCTCACCATGCTGCCGGGCGTGCGCGCGGCGGTCGGCCCGGCGCTGCCCATCCTCTTCGACAGCGGAGTCCGTACCGGGAGCGATATCTTCCTCGCCCTGGCGCTGGGCGCCGACGCGGTCGTGATCGGCCGCTCGGCGATCTACGGGCTGGCCGCGGCCGGTGCGCCCGGCGTGGGCCGGGTGCTGGAGCTGCTCACCGAGGAGCTGCGCACGCTGATGATCCTGGCGGGCGCCCGGACCCTCGCCGACATCGACCGGCACCGGATCGTGCGGGCCGAGCTGTGAGCACGGCACCGGGCGCACGGCCGGGGACCGCCCCGTTTCCCTTGGTGCGCAACGGTTCCGGGCTGATGTTCAGCTCCGGCCTGGCGGCCGTCGATCCCGCCACCATGACCGTCTCGGCGACCTCGTTCGACGACCAGGCCGCCGAGGTGTTCCGGCAGCTCGACACCGCACTGGCAGCCGCGGGCAGCACCCGCGAGCAGGTGCTGCGGATCGACTGCTACCTGTCCGATCGGCGGTGGTTCCCGGCGTGGAACACCGCCTTCTCCGAGTATTTCGCCACGGCCGCACCGGCGCGGACCACCCTCGTCACCACCCTGCCCATCGACGGGCTGCTCATCGAAATCCAGGCGATCGCCGTCGCCACGCACCAGGAAGATCGATCATGACCGCAGTGACACCGCTCGTAGCCCCGCACTCCGCCGTCGGTGACTTCACCATCCGCGATGTCATCGAGGGCCAGACCGCCGGACAGCTCATCGTCGCCGCCGACGACTGGGGCTGGTGGACAACACTTCTCGCCGGCGAGACCATCGTGCCCGCCACCGGAATCCAGCAGACCGTCGCCGACGGGCTGATCCGCGCCGGCTTCCTGCACCGGCGCGGGCGCCGCTACCAGCTCACCCACACCGGCCACGACGTCGGCAAGAACCGCGGCTTCGTCCGGGTCGCCGTGCGGGGCTGGGAGCCCACCTTCCGGCAGCTGTCGGGCAGCCCGCACCGCGGCCACATTCCCGCGGCCACCGCCCCCGGTGAGGTGGCTCGCGGCTGTTCCGACATCGGCCGCCGGCGGCCGGAGATCTTCGAAACCATCGGCCGATCCCTCGACGCCGACCGACCGGGCTGCACCGTCGACCTCGGGTGCGCCGACGCGGGCCGGGTCAAGGCGCTCGCGGGCCTGGCGCCGCGGGAACGGTTCCTCGGCGTCGACATCGAGGCCGGTGTGATCGCCTCGGCGCGTGCGGAACTCACCGAACTGGGGATCGCCGACCGGGTCACGCTGCTGGCCGGTTCGGTGCAGCCCGGATCGCGGCCGCCCGCCTGGCTCGACGCCGTCGACCGGAAGTCGGTCACCACCGCCATGTCGTTCTTCCTGCTGCATCAGCTCGCCAGCGACGGCGCCGGGATCGCCGCGGTGCTGCGCGGCTGGATGGACTGGTTCCCCAATGTGCGCCGACTGGTGATCGGCGACGGATACCTGCTGGAGGCGCCGCACTGGACGCAACAGCCCTGGTTCTCCCCGACCTACGAGATCTACCACGCGATTACGGGCGTGCGGCTGTGGACGCGACAGGAGTACGAGGACGCCTTCGCCGCGCTGGGGTGGTCGGTGACCCGGCGCATGGAAGACCACACGATGCTGGTGACCACGATCCTGGAGCGCGGGTGACGACGTTCCACGGTCAGGCCGGGCGGAGGGCGCGGCCGATGAGGGTTCGCAGGGCGCGCAGTTCCCGTTCCAGTTCGGGGGATTCGCGGATGTCGAAATCGGTTCCCAGGGTGAGTAATCGGGTGGCGAGCCACCGGGGGTCGTCGTCGCGGTCGGTACGCAGGCGGCAGGTGTGCTCCCCGGTCGGTTCGAGGGTGTCTGTCGTCTCGCCGAGGCGGCCCGTGATCTGGTGTGCCGGAGCGTGAATCGTGATGTCCACGTGGTAACGCGGTGTGCCCCAGTCGGTTCGGTCACCTGCCACGTAGGCCGCGGCGTCGGCGGCGGGCAGGGTTCGGGAGGTGCGGCGGGCGCCGGTCGGCTGCACGTGTTCGACGCGGTCCACGCGGAAGCTGCGCCAGTCGTCGCGGTCGAGGTCGTAGATCACCGCGTACCAGCGCCTGCCCCGCACCGCCAGGCCCGCGGGCTCGCCGTGGCGGCGACTCTCGGTCCCGGCGCCGTCGCGGTAGGTGAAACGGACCCGTTCCTTGTTCGTCACGGCGGCGGCGAGCGCGCTGAGCACCTCGGGATCGGCGTTCGGACCGTCGCCGGCGGCGGCCGCGGTCGCGGTGCTCACCACGCGGACCCGGCGGCGCAGGCGCGCGGGTAGCACCTGCTCCAGCTTCGCCAGCGCCCGCACCGACGCCTCCTCGATACCGGCCACCGCCTGACCCGCCGCCGCGCGCAGCCCGACCGCGACCGCCACGGCCTCCTCGTCGTCGAGCAGCAGCGGCGGCATCGCCGCACCCGCCACCAACCGGTAGCCCCCCGCCGCGCCCAG
Source organism: Nocardia sp. N2S4-5 (assembly GCF_044628355.1). NCBI lineage: Bacteria > Bacillati > Actinomycetota > Actinomycetes > Mycobacteriales > Nocardiaceae > Nocardia > Nocardia sp. N2S4-5. The sequence goes on from NZ_JBIUPM010000001.1 coordinate 1,441,637, forward strand.
CGTCGCCTCGATCGGATACCCCAGCTCCCGCAACCGCTCGATATCGCGGCGCACCGTGCGGTCGGTCACCCGAAGCCGCTCGGCCAGTTCACTACCGGGCCAGTCGCGCGGGGTCTGCAACAGCGACAGCAGCCGGAGCAAACGCGCGGGAGTATCGGTCATACGGTGCATCCTGCCGCACAACCAGGACGAGAGCTGTCCTAGATGTGGCAGTACCCAGACGAACGGGCCGTGCGTCGGCGCGGGAGGCAACAGCCTTGGGCCGCAGCAGCGTTCGGCCGTCGAGATTCCGTGCGGTCAGGGGGTGGGCGGGCGAGTCGACTCGGCGGGGATCACCATGGTCGGGGTCGGTCCGTCCGCCTCGGCGGGGCCCGCCTGGGCGTAGCCGAGCCAGCCGGTGCCGACGAAGACGGCGACCAGCAGCGCGGTGGGGAGGTCCAGTAACAGCCAGCCGGGAGTGTAGGCGGGGGCCGTGTGCCGGGGGCGCTCGGCGAGATCCTCGCGCCGCTGGATCGGTACCGACCAATAGTCCGCGCCGTGCACCCGACCTGTCACCGAACCTCCATCGTTTCGATCGTCCGGGTCCTCCGGCCGTTTGCCGGAAACCCGCCAGCACACCAGGATTGCCGATCCTGGCGTTCGCCACACCGGTAATGCACAGGACAATCGGCGTGTCTTTCGAGAACTCTCGTTCAACTGGACAGTTGCCACACTGGGCGCGACTCGCGCCGGGAACCGCCGAACCGGCGAGTCAGCGCTCGCTGGCGTCGGGAATGGCGGGCGGGCACACACCGCCCGGCACGGTCGCCAACTCGAAGTGCCAATACTCGTTGGCATAGGTGCGGCAGAGTCCCCAGCGGTTACCGTTGGCCTCGAGCCAGCGGGCGCCTTCTTCGGGTCCGACATCGACGGCCCGGCCCTGGACGTGGGTGGATTCCTCGGGCGGCAGCACCCAGCGCCGCGCCGCGTCCGGGCTCCCATAGGTCGCCAGGCCGTCCTGCCACAACTCCTGCTGCTGCTCTGGCGTGCGATAGCCGGAGGTGATCGACAGCGGCACCCCTTCGGCGTGCGCCTGCTGCTCGGCGAGGGTGTACGCGGCGGCCAGGGCCGGATCGAGACCCGCTGTGCCCTCGGCGGATTCGACGGACACGGGCGCGGCCTGCCCGGCGGGCGCTACCCAGCCAACAATCCCGACCCCGATCACCAACACCGACCCCACAACTCCGCGCAGCATGCGAAAGATCCTATCCAGGCGAAATCGCTACCCATCAGCAAACCAGACGATTCGGCCATTTCATGCCCATCACCTGGGTATCGATACGAATCTGCGTGTCCGCAGCCGGAATCGCGACCGACCGGCTACCTTTACAGGCGGTCGGTGGTCTGTCGGCCCCACGGTGAGGAGGGTGTCATGGCACTTCCGATGACGGCGCACGTGCTGGTGTCGCTGGCGGCCGGGCTCGGCGCGACCGCGCTCGTGGCGCTCACGACCCGCGCACCGACGAGAACCGATTCCGGCGCCCGCGACAACTACGCGACGGCGGTGCGCACTCGCACGACGTGAGCGGCGCTCAGACCCGTTCCTTGGACCGGGTGCGCACCCGCAGCGCGATCGGTTTCTGCGTCTCGGCGAAGAAGTCGTTGCCCTTGTCGTCGACCACGATGAACGCCGGGAAATCCTCGACCTCGATCTTCCACACGGCTTCCATGCCGAGTTCGGGATATTCGAGGACCTCGACATTCTTGATGCAGTCCAGCGCCAGCCGGGCCGCCGGGCCGCCGATCGAGCCGAGGTAGAACCCGCCGTGCTCCTTGCACGCCCTGGTCACCTGGGCCGAGCGATTGCCCTTGGCCAGCATGACGAACGAGCCGCCCGCCGCCTGGAACTGGTCGACATAGGAATCCATCCGCCCGGCCGTCGTCGGCCCGAACGAACCGGACGCGTAACCGTCGGGCGTCTTGGCCGGACCGGCGTAATAGACGGCCATCTCGCGCAGGTACTCCGGCATCGGCTCGCCCGCGTCCAGGCGCTCCTTGATCTTGGCGTGCGCGATGTCGCGGGCCACCACCAGCGGCCCGGTCAGCGACAGCCGGGTCTTCACCGGGTACTTCGACAGCTCGGCGCGGATCTCCGACATCGGGCGGTTCAGGTCGACCTGCACCACGTCGCCGCCGAGGATGGCCTCGGTCTGCTCCGGAAGGTATTGCGCCGGTTCGCGTTCCAGCTGTTCGAGGAACACGCCCTCGGGGGTGATCTTGGCCAGCGCCTGCCGGTCGGCCGAGCAGGACACCGCGATCGCCACCGGACAGCTGGCGCCGTGCCGCGGCAATCGGATCACCCGCACGTCGTGGCAGAAGTACTTGCCGCCGAACTGCGCGCCGATACCGAAGGACTGGGTCAGCTTGAAGACCTCCTCCTCCAGCGCCAGATCCCGGAAGCCGTGCGCGGCCATCGATCCCTCGGTCGGCAGGTTGTCGAGGTAGTGCGCCGAGGCGTATTTCGCGGTCTTGAGCGCGAATTCCGCACTGGTGCCGCCGATCACGACCGCCAGGTGATAGGGCGGGCAGGCCGCGGTGCCGAGCGAGCGGATCTTCTCGTCCAGGAACTCCAGCATCCGCTCGGGGTTCAGGATGGCCTTGGTCTCCTGGTACAGGAACGACTTGTTCGCCGAGCCGCCGCCCTTGGCCATGAACAGGAACTTGTACGCCGGATGCGCGGGATCGCCCGCCGCCGAATACAATTCGACCTGCGCGGGCAGGTTCGAGCCGGTGTTCTTCTCGTCCCACATGGTCAGCGGCGCCAGCTGTGAGTACCGCAGATTCAGTTTCGTGTACGCGTCGTACACGCCGCGGCTGATCCACTCCGCGTCGTCGGCGCCGGTGAGCACGCCCTCGGACTTCTTGCCCATCACGATCGCCGTGCCGGTGTCCTGGCACATCGGCAGGATGCCGCCGGCGGAGATGTTGACGTTCTTCAGCAGGTCCAGCGCCACGAAGCGGTCGTTGCCGGAGGACTCCGGATCGTCGATGATCCGGCGCAGCTGTGCCAGGTGCGCCGGGCGCAGGTAATGGCTGATGTCGTGCATGGCCTCGGCGGTGAGCATGCGCAGCACGTCGGGATCGACCTGCAGGAAGGTCCGCCCGCCCGCCTCGAACGTGTGCACACCCTCCGTGGTCAGCAGCCGGTACGGCGTCTCGTCGGCACCGGTCGGCAGCAGATCCGAATACAGGAAGTCAGGCGCGGACACGTTTCGCACACTCCTCGACGAGGGGCTGCGGCGCAGGGCGCACGGGCAGCCGGGTGAATCCAAGCGCTTCGACTCTAGCCAGCACCCGATGACGGCCCGATCTCAGGCAACCCTAATCTTCATCAGCAGTCACAAAGGTTGCACCTTCAACAGTCGGGGTGTACCTGTCGTCAGGAGTGGTGGCCGAGGCAGCGGAGGCAATAGCATGACGTATCAGGGACCTGGAGAGGAATCGTGACCGAACCCCGTTGGCTCGACGATCTCGAGAAACGCGCGTGGCTCGGTTTCGTGTTCACGCGCGATCTCATCGCCGCGGCGGTCGGGCGCGATTCGCTGCGCGCCTCGAATCTCACCTACGTCGAGTACACGGTGCTGGCCCGGCTGGCCGACGCCCCCGACCACCGGCGCAGCTTCGCCGAACTGGCCGCCGTGCTGGAGTGGTCGCAGAGCCGGCTGTCGCATCAGATCACCCGGATGGAGAAGCGCGGCCTGGTGGCCCGCGAGTCCATCCCCGACGACGCCCGCCGCACCGCGGCCGTGCTGACCGGTAAGGGCGCCGAGGTGCTCGATACCGCCGCTCCCGCACATGTCGCCAGCGTGCGCAGGAACATGATCGACGTGCTCGACCGTGACCAGCTCACCGCCCTCGCGGACATCTACGACACCCTGCTGGCCCATCACCGAAGACCCGGTGAGGCCCCGCACGCCGCCGCCCCTGCCCCGCCGGAGGGCTGAAACGTCCCCTGACGGGGATGTTTGTTTTGTGTCCCAGCGGGTATCGGGTAAGACTAGGCTCGTAGTGGCATGCTGGATTGCAGCCGTGCGAGCCACCTGACGAGTAGCCACCTACCCTTCGAAAGGGGCAGGAGTTTCCAATGTCCGACGTGTCCATCGGTCTGTCGCCGGATACCCGGCCGACCGGCCAGGTCGACAACCTCCTCCCGGAGTTGGTCGAACACCTGCGTCAGAACCGCACAGAGCTCCGCGAGGAATGGGCGCGCCGCATTACGGATGCCCAGCTGCTGACCGCCATGACGCCGGAGGAGATCTTCTCCGAGGCGACCTCGGTCTACGACAACTACGTCGAGGTGTTGGAAACCGGTAGCGTCGAGGCGCTGCAGGCTTACGCCCGCGACCTGTCCGAGCGCATCATTCCCCGTGGCGTCGAGACCGACGAGGTCATCGGCATCGTGCTCCTGCTGCGAGATGTGCTGGCGCGCAGCCTGTTCGAGAAGTACCAATCCAATTTCGACCTGCTCAAACGCGTGCTCGACGCGTACGAGCCGGCCGCCAACCGCATCGCCAACACGGTGGCCGTGTCCTTCGTGCAGGAGCGCGAGCGCGTTATCCGGCAGCAGCAGGAGGCTATCCGCGAGCTATCCACGCCGGTCCTTCAGGTGCGCGAACAGCTGCTCATTCTGCCGATCATCGGCGTGCTGGACAGCCAGCGGGCGCGGCAGCTCACCGAGCAGCTGCTGCGGGCCATTCGCGCCAACCGCGCGAAGCTGGTCGTCATCGACATCACCGGTGTGCCCTCGATCGACTCCACGGTCGCCAATCACCTGGTGCAGACGGTCGACGCGTCGGGCCTGATGGGCGCCAGCGTGATCATCACCGGCCTGTCCTCGGAGATCGCCCTGGTCCTGGTGACCATAGGCCTCGACCTCTCGAAGATAAAGGCGGTCGGCGACCTGCAGGGCGGCATCGAGGAGGCGGAGCGGCTGCTCGGCTACGAAGTCTCCCGTGTGACCGATCGACACGGACGCTGACGCGGGGCGCCCCCATGCCGGTACCCATTCTGAAACAGGGCACCTACCTCATCGCGTCCGTGCAGTCGGCACTGACCGATGCCGATACCGAGCGGCTGCAGGACGACTTGATGAAGTACGTCAGCAAATACCGCGCGAAAGGCATCATCGTCGACGTCACCGCGATCGATGTGATGGACTCCTTCGCCGCCCGCTCGTTGCGCACCATCGTGCACATGACCAAACTGCGCGGCGCCCAGACGGTGATCGTCGGCCTGCAGCCGGAGGTCGCGTTCGCCATGGTGCAACTGGGCCTCACGTTCGAAGACATGCATACCGCGCTCGACCTCGAGGAAGGGCTGGCCTGGCTCAACAGAAAGTTCGCCACCTTCCAGCGAGATGGTTCGTGACCGTGACCGCTGACAACGTGGTGATCGCGGTCAAGATGTCCAACGACATCGTGACCGCACGTCAGGCCGGGCGTGAGCTGGCTGCCAAGCTGGGCTTCACACTGACCGACATCACCATGATCTCCACGGCCATCTCGGAGGTGGCCCGCAATATCACCAGCTATGCGGGCACCGGTGAGATCCGCGTGACCGTGGAAGAGCGGGAGGGCCGCCGCGCGCTCGTCGTGCAGGCCCAGGACCAGGGGCCCGGCATTCCCGATATCGCCCGCGCCCTGGAGGACGGCTATTCCACCGGGCGGGGTCTGGGTCTCGGCCTGCCGGGCGCCAAGCGGCTGATGGACCGGCTGCTGGTGGAGTCCGCGCCCGGGCAGGGGACGCTGGTGGAGATGTGGAAGTGGGTACCCACCGGTGTATGAGGACGGCTACATCGGCGCGGTCGAGTGGGCGGTCGCGGGTCGTGCCCTACCCGGGCAGAAGGTGTCGGGGGATCGATCGGTCGTGCTGGACGCCGGGGGCGGCGCGGTGCTGTTCGCGGTGCTCGACGGGCTGGGCCACGGCGCCGCGGCCGGCGAGGCCGCCGACCGGGCCGGGCAGGTGCTGTCGGAAAATCGTGCCGAACCGCTCGACGTGCTGATGGTGCTGTGCCATCGCGCCATGGCCGACACCCGCGGGGCCGCGGTGTCCCTGGCGCTGTTCAGTTCCGAGGACCGGCTGCACTGGCTCGGCGTCGGCAATGTGGAGTCGCGGGTGGTGACCGCCGGGCCCGGGAAACCAGCCCTGCGCGCGACCGCCCTGCTGACCGGCGGCATCGTCGGCTATCTACTGCCCCCCAACCTGCAGACCCAGACCGTCGCGGTGCGCCCCGGCGACCTGCTGCTGATGTCCACCGACGGCATCGTCGACGACTTCGTCGACGCCATCGATCTGGCCAAATCCACCGCCGACATCACCGCCGACATCCTCGGCCGCCACGCCAAGGACACCGACGACGCGCTGGTGCTGGCGGCCCGGCACCGCGGGCACACGGACCCGGCGCCGTGAGCGCCGTACTCGCGGCATTTCGGGACGCCTACGCGAATGCCCTTCGGCTGCACCTGGATTCGCCCACCCAGAACACCCTCGCCGAGGGGTACGAGCTGGGCCGCCGCGCCCTGGTCGAGGGCGTGAGCATCCTCGACCTCACCGAACATCACTTCCGGCTGCTCGACCGCGCCGGTCTGGTCGACACCGCCAAGGGCACCGAGACGGGCACTCGCGCCGAGGCCGCACTGGAATTCCTGCTGCAGACCCTCGCCGCGCTGGACGTGGCGACCCGCGGCTTCCTCGACATCAACCGCAGCTACGAATTGCAGCGCCTGCGCACCGAGGATCTGGAGGGACGCGACGCGTTCCGTACGGCGCTGGTCGAATCGCTGCAGGACGGCTTCTTCGTCGCCGATTCGCGCGGCACCCTGACCGAGGTCAATTCCGCCTTCGGCGCCATCACCGGCTACGGACCCGACGGCGCGCCCTATCCGCTGCCGCACCCGTGGGCGGCCGACGACGGCGGGAAGTATCCGGATCTGGGCACCGAGGCCGCCCGGTTCGTGATGCCGGTGTGCCACCGCGACGGCCGGCGGCTGTGGCTGGCGGTGAGCACCTCGTCGCTGGTGAAACCGGAGGACGACGAGCGCATCTTCGTCGGCACGGTCCGCGATGTCACCGCCGAACACGACGCGCAGGCCCGCGATCAAGCGGTGTCGCGACTGGCCACCGCCGTGGCGGGCGGCACCAGCGTCGTCGAGGTGCTGACCGTCGGGCTCGAGGAACTGCGGCGCGCGATCGGCGCCGAGACGGCGGTGGTCTCGGTGTGGCCGAACCGCCAGACCGGACCCGAACTGTATGTGTCCGGGCCGGTGGCGAGCACCGGCGATGCCGAGCCGGAAGGCAGCGAAAAATCCGCCGCCACAACGGAATCCGAGGCGGCGGTCTCCCGCCAGGTGCTCGACGCCCGGGCCAGGGCCCTGCTGGACCGCGCCCGGATGCGTCCGGGCCGGACGATGTTCGCGATCCCGGAGGGCGCCTCGACCTCGGAGGGCATCGTGGCCCCGCTGGGCGAGACCGGCGATGCCGCGCTGTGGTTGCGCTTCGCCGCGCCGCGGGCCATCAGCTCCGGTGACTGGGCCCTGTTCTCGCTGCTGGTCGGGCATCTGAGCCTGGCCGTGCAGCGCGCCCGGAACTTCGACCAGGCCCGCTCCACCTCGCTCACGCTGCAGCGCGCGATGCTCGGCCCGATCGAGCTGCCGCCGCGGTTCTCGGTGCACTACGAACCGGCGCTGCCGCCGTTGGAGATCGGCGGCGACTGGTACGACGTGGTGCCGCTGCGCAACGGCACCATCGGCCTCGTCGTCGGCGACTGCGTCGGGCGTGGGCTGTCGGCCGCGGTGGTGATGGGTCAATTGCGCACGGCCGCACGGGCTCTGCTGCTGCGCGGCGCGGGTCCGGCACAGCTGCTCGGCGAACTCGACACCGTCGCCGCCAGCATCCCCGGCGCGATGTGCACGACGGTGTGCGCGGCCATCCTCGATCCCGAGCGTGGCCTGATCCGCTATTCCAGCGCCGGGCACATGCCCCCGGTGCTGGCCGATCCGGGCGGCAAGGGCCGACTACTCGAGGGCGGGCGCGCGGTGCCGCTGGCCACGTTCGATCCGCCCCAGCGCCCGGAGGCCACCACGCCGCTCGCCCCCGGATCTACCCTCGTGCTGTTCACCGACGGGCTCGTCGAACAGCGCGGCGTCGACATCAATATGCGTTTCGACGAACTCGCCGACGAATTGTCCGGCGCCGCGGACGACCCGCCCCGCGAGGTCGCCGACGCGGTGCTGTCGCGGCTGCGCCCGGCCGGCGGTTACGACGACGACGTCGCCATGGTGGTCTACCGGCAGCCGCCGCGGCCGCTGCGGGTGGACGTGCCGGCCGAGGCGGGGCGGCTGGCCGCTGTGCGCCGCGAACTGGCGGCGTGGCTGAGCGCGGCCGCGGTCCCGCAGGAACTGGCCGCCGATCTCGTCGCCGCCGCCAACGAGGCGTGCAGCAACAGCATCGAGCATGCCTATCTGGGCGGTGCGCCGGGCCGCATGGTGCTCACCGCCGACTGCGCGATCAATCAGGTCACCATTGAGGTCACCGATACCGGCGTCTGGCGGCCGCTGCCGGAGGATCCGGGCCCGCGCGGGCGCGGCATCGCCATGATGCGCGCGCTGACCGACGAACTCGTCATCGACAACACCGGGGCGGGTACCTCGGTGCGGATGGTCGTGACGCTACCCGCGGTCACCTTCTCGGCCGCCAGCCGGATCTGATGCGCGAAGGTGACACGGGGCGCATTCCCGCCAGCGACCGCTCCGCAACGTCCGGAACACCCGTACACCTGCGGTTTTCGCGGCGGGCAAAACTACGAAACACCGGCCAATACGACAACGATGCAGCGCGGAGAGCGGGTTCATGGCAGATTGTCTTGATGTGACCAACACTTCCGGAGACGCGTATCCCCTCGCCGACGCGATGACCACCTCGGTCTCGGTGCACGACGAAGCGACCGTCCTCACGGTGGCCGGTGAGGTCGACCTGGCGACCGCACCCGCGCTGGAGAACGCGATCGAGGCGGCGCTGAGCGGCAGCCCGGCGGCCTTGATCATCGACCTGCTGCAGGTGACGTTCCTGGCCTCCGCCGGCATGGCGGCGCTCGTCGGCGCGCACCAGCGAGCCGGGCAAGCGACCCGCATCGCGGTGGTCGCCGACGGTCCCGCCACGGGACGCCAGCTCAAGATGACCAACCTGGACCAGGTCTTCGCAATGCATCCGACCCTGGACCAAGCCCTGGCCGGGCTGCGCGAAGGCTGACGCCCCGCACCGCCCGGCCCGCGGCGGCTCAGACCAGTTCGCGCAGCTGCTCGATCAGCTTGACCCGCTCGGCGGGGGTGCCCGCCAGCGGGACCACGTTCAGCACCGTGACACCGGCCTCGCGGAAGGCCGCGACGCGTTCCTTGACGAATCCGGCGGGACCGATCAGGGAGATGTCGCGGACCAGTTCGTCGGGCACCGTCGCGGCCGCCGCGTCCTTCTCACCGGCCAGGTACAGCTCCTGGATGCGGTCGGCCTCGGCGCCGTAGCCGTACTTGGTGGCGAGGGCGTGGTAGAAGTTCTTGCCCTTGGCGCCCATGCCGCCGATGTACAGCGCCAGGTGCGGCTTGACGAACTCGCGCAGGCCCTCGACATTGTCGCCGATGGCCAGGGCGGGGCCGGCGTACACGTCCAGCTCGCCCAGCGCCGGGTCGCGCTTGGCCTTCCCGGCCGCCAGCGCGTCACCCCAGACGTCGTGTGCCTTCTCCGGCAGGAAGAAGATCGGCTGCCAGCCCTCGGCGATCTCGGCCGCGAGTTCCACGTTCTTCGGGCCGAGCGCGGCCAGCAGCACCGGAATCCGGTCCCGCACAGGGTGATTGATCAGCTTGAGCGGCTTGCCGAGTCCGGTGCCCCGATCGGCGGGCAGCGGGATCGTGTAGTACTTGCCCTCGAATTCCAGGCGCTCGCGCCGCCACACCCGGCGGCAGATCTCGACGACCTCGCGGGTGCGGCCGATCGGCGCGTCGTAGGGCACGCCGTGGAAGCCCTCGATCACCTGCGGGCCGGACGCGCCCAGGCCGAGGATGTAGCGGCCGTCGGACACGTAGTCCAGTCCGGCGGCGGTCATGGCGGTCAGCGTGGGGGTGCGGGTGTAGAGCTGCAGGATGCCGGACGCCAGCTGCACGCGGTCGGTCTTGGCGGCGAGGTAGCCCAGCCCGCTGACGGCGTCGTAGGAGTACGCCTCGGGCACGAAGGCGATGTCGAGGCCCGCCCGCTCCAGATCGGCGACCTCCGCCGCCACCTCTTTGAAGCCGCCCGCATAGTTGATGCCCAGTCCGATACGCATGGATCCGAACCTACCCAGTCTCCCCGCACCACTCGCGGGCCGCCCGTCATGGCGGCGGACGCGCCCCCGCACCGGGCTCGCGTCGGCCGGACCCGCCGCGCCCGGTACGGTGGTCGGCGAACCGCATGCCGATCTTCGAAACGGGAGGCCCCGCAGCATGTCTCAGGACACCACGTCGTCGCCGCAGTCCACGACGTTCGGGGAGGCGGCGATCGGGCGGTATCTCGAGGATCTGGCGGCCAAGATCCCCGCGCCCGGCGGCGGCGCGGTGGCCGCCCTGCACGCCGCGCAAGGGGCCGCCCTGGTGGCCATGGTCGCGCGCTACACCACCCGAGCCAAGGACGCCGACAACCGTCCCGTCGTCGACCGCATCATCGCCGCCGCCGACGCGGCCCGCGACCGCGCACTGGCCCTGGCCGAGGCCGACGCAGCCGCATTCACCGCAGTCGGCGCGGCCTACAAACTGCCCAAGACGACCGACACCGAGACCGCCGCCCGCACCGAGGCGATCACAGCCGCACTGCTACAGGCCGCCCGAGTACCCGCCGCCGTAGTCACCGAAGCAGACGAAATCCTCTCCCTCGCAACCGATCTACTCCCCATCGGCAACCCCAACGTGGTGACCGACATAGGCGCCGCCGCAGCAGCAGCCCGAGCCGCCGCCACCACCTCCCAACTGAACATCGCCATCAACGTGGCTTCCCTCCAAGAAAACCACGGCGCCGAGTTCGCCCCCGCCCTACGCACCATCGAAGAACTAATCGCCCGAGCCGACGCCCTACACGCCGACGTCATCGCCGCCATAACCCGCTGACGGCTGATGACGGCTGACCGCCGACCACTGACGGCTGACCACAGACGGCTGACCGCCGACCACTGACGGCTGATCGCTGACCGCTGATCGCTGACCGCCGACCGCCGACCGCCGACCGCCGACCGCCGACCGCCGACCGCCGACCGCCGACCAGGGGTGCTAACCCATCCCTCCCCACGCAACAACAACGGTTTTCGGCGCGTCTCGGTTTTCGGGTGCCGCTGCGAAGCGACGAAGGAGCCAGCAGCGGCACCCGAAAACCGAGACCAAGGGCGCCGAAAACCCGCCGGAGCGAAGCGGAGGCCAAAAACACAGCCCAAAAATTCAGCCCCTCACATAGCGGTCCAGCCATTCAAGCGCAATCACACGCCCAACCAAAGCCCCGGTATTGAGAACCTCCGCATCAAACCCATGGTCAAGATACGGCAGCTCAACATACCGATGCGCAACCCCCGCCCCCCTCAACTCATCCGCGAATCCCCTTGTCCGCGAAGCGAACACAAGATGATCCCCCCGCCCCTGAAACAGCAGAGTAGGCGGACCACCCGGCGTAATCTGCGCCCCGGAGTCGGTCGCAGCATACCGCTCCGGATACGTCCCCACAGGCCCACCCAAATACCGCCGAGAAAGCGATTCCCCCTGAGCGGTATCCCCCGCAGACCCACTCAAATCCACCGCCGGATACACAGCAACCACCGCCCGCACCTTCGGCACCTCCCCAGCAGTCCCACAACTAGGCCGCAACCGCCCCGCATTAGCCTTGAACGCCACATTGACAGCAAGATTGCCCCCCGCCGACCCCCCGAACGTCGCAACCCGATCCGGATCCCACCGGTATTTCCGGGCATGCCCCACCGCCCAGGTCAACGCGCAACCGACATCGGCATCCTCGGTATCCCAGCGCGGATGATCCACGTCCGACAGCCGGTAATCCACATCGAGAACCGCGTACCCCTGCTCGGCGAGCCAGTAATTATAGGGACTCGGCCCCCTGCTACCACCCACGAATCCCCCGCCGTGAATGCTCACCACCAGCGGCGCCGGATCCGCCCGCCCGGCGGGCAAATACAGATCCGCCCGCAACGCCGCACCGTCGATAGTCGCGTAAGTAACCGTCTCGTTCGGCGACTTTCCGGCCGTAACCAGCGGAATCGGCGCGAAAAGCACCCATCTGCCGGTCGCCGCGTGCGCCGACAACGCCAGCCCGACGGCAGTGACCAGGCACATCACCATTCCCACGGCCGTCATCGCGGTGATCGTCCCCGACGGCCACGTCCCCCGCAGCCGGACGGCCAGCAGCGCGGCGAGCACCGCGGCGCCGGCGAGCACGACGTTCCACGACCCGAGCCAGTCGCGGAACCAGCCCAGACCCAGCACGAAGACCTGCGCGAACCCCGCCCGCAGTAGCGGGCGCGTCCACGGCACCGGCAGCAGGGCGAACAGCTGTGCGAGCAGCGTGTAGAGACCCAGCAGGACCGCGACGGACAACAACAGGCCACGCACCGGCGTCCACCACCGCCGCGGCGGCCGCGGCCCCTCCGCCGTTCCCTCACTTGCGGCCTCCGCCTCGCCTCGCAGCACGATCCCCGATGCTACGGAGCGGGTCGGCCGCACGCCGCGCAACCGTCTGTTATGTCCGGTTACCGAGCCGGACAACGGGTACGCCCATAACATCCGGTCCGCTGCGAGACATGTTGCGACAGGCCGCGTTTTGATTACGAACCGAACACCTTCCGGAGGCAAACATGATCATGGAGATCTAGGATGAACGTCTCATAACCACACCACCTGAGGGGGTGGAGCCATGCGGAACATGATCAGGCATCTGTTCCTGGCGATCACGATCGCGGCGCTCGCCGCGATCACATCCGGTACGGCGGCGGCGGTGAGGGTGGCACCGCAGCTCACACCCGTGCAATCCATTACACCGGCCGACGGCGCGGTCGTCGGCATCGCGCATCCGGTCACCGTGCGTTTCGCCGCACCGGTCGCCGATCGAGCACGCGCCGAGCACGCGGTTCGGGTCGACAGCCTGGACGGCTCGTTCACATGGAACGGTGACAGCGAGCTGGTCTGGCATCCCGCCGGATTCCTGCCCGCTAACACTCCGCTGACGGTCACCGTCGGCAACGCCCGCACGGACTTCCGTACCGGCGGCGGCACCACCGCCGACGCCGACATGTCCGCGCACACCTTCACCGTGTACGTGCCCGGTCAACCGCCGCGGGTGATGCCCGCGTCGATGGGCAAGCCCGGTCACGAGACACCCGTCGGCACGTTCCCGGTGATGGAGAAGTTCCGGAGTATCACCTTCGACTCCCGCACCATCGGGATCCCGCTCAGCGATCCGGACGGCTATCTGCTCAAAGGTGAGTTCGCGGAGCGGCTGACCTGGGGCGGCGTCTTCGTCCACTCGGCGCCGTGGTCGGTGGACTCGCAGGGTAATTCCAATGTCAGCCACGGCTGCATCAACCTGCCGCCCGACGACGCCCAGTGGTACTACAACACTGTCGCCGTGGGCGACCCGGTGACGGTGCACTGGTAATCGACCGGCCGCCGGATGCCCTGGCCCGCCCGGGTCACGGCATCCGAGGCCAGGCCTTCGCGGCCAGCGCCTCGGCCGCGCGGCAGGCGTCATCGATGTTCCCGTTCGCGGGGCGCACCAGCAGAGTAGTGTTCTCCACCAACGCTTTCGGCGCCGGATAGTCCAGTTGGAACAGCTGGTTGCCGGGCCACGACGGCCAGGTCCAGCCCTCCAGCACGGCGACGCAGGACGTCCCTACGGTCGTGACCCGGTGTATGAGGGTGTCGCGGCCCGCGATCGTCGTGCGCGTATAGGTGGGGCCCAGCGCGCGCGGTGGCGACACGTCGAGATGGGTCAGCAACAGGACCTCGGCGGTCCGGCCGTCCTCGGCGGTGGATCGCCACGCGCATTCGTGTGCCGCCCGGCGGCCCGGCCGCTGTGACCGCCCGCCGGGGAACTCGACGGCGGCGGTGACGTCGGCCTCGGTCAGTGCGCCGCACAGGTCGCCGTGGCCTTGCGATTGCGGCGGGAAATCCAGTGTGCCGACGACTCCGGTGTGCAGCACGGTCAGCAGCGACCGGGTAGCGCGCTCGGCGGCGGCGCACGGGTCGACGCGGTCGCCGGCGGGGCGGTCGGCGTGGGATCGGATCGAGAACGAGGTGTCCGCCGAATACACCACACGCGCGCACTCACCGCGCTGCGGCGCGCGCTGCACGGCCACCTTCCAGTCGCCCTCGGCGCGCACGGTGTATTCGTCGTCGCGTTCGAAATCGTTGCCCGTGCCGCGCTGAAGCTTGGTCACCACCACGGTCAGCAGCCGCGGGCTGTCGGGCAGGTCGATCGACGCCTCGCAGGTGTCGAAGTTGTGCGGCTTGATCTGGATGCGCGGCCGGCCGGTCTTGTCGCGCTCGGCCAGGTCGCCGTACATCTCGGCGCTCAGGTAACCGCACGGATCCCAGTCGAAATTGTCACCGTCGATGTCGTGGCCCGCCCCGACCGGCTGCGCGCGGCCCGCCGTCGTACCGCCGAGCGAGGCCCCCGCCACGCCGCCGGCGACCGCGAGCACGATCACCACGGTGACGAGCGCCGCGCGGCGCAACCACCCGCGACGAGACTGCTGCAAGGTCATCGGCTCCCCCTCGGATCACACCGGCGCGCAAGGACTTTCGCCCTCATTCCACCGGAGGATACCGCCCTTCCGACCGCGCCGCGCGGACTACTCCGCGCGCCCGGACTCCGCCGCCCGCACCACGTGCCGCATGAGCACGGCCGTGGTCACCGGCCCGACACCACCCGGCACCGGGCTCAGCGCACCGGCTCGGCCCCGCACCGACGCCGCGTCCACATCGCCCACGATGCCGCCGTCCGGGCCTTCGTTGGTGCCGACGTCGATCACCACCGCGCCCTCGCGCACGTGCTCGCCGGTGATCAGACCCGCGTGGCCGACGGCCGCGACCACGATGTCCGCGGCGGAGGTGATCGACGGCAGGTCCACCGTGCGCGAATGGCATACGGTCACGGTCGCGTTCTCGGCCAGCAGCAACTGCGCCAGCGGTTTACCGACCACGTTCGAGCGGCCCACGACCGCGACGTGCCGGCCGGCGAGCGGAATCTCGTGGTGCTTGGCCAGTTCGACGACCGCCTCGGCCGTGGCCGGGGGAAGGTCGGCAGACCGGCCGCGAGCAGGCCCAGCGACAGCGGGCTCACCCCGTCGACGTCCTTGGCCGCGGCGATGGCGGAGCTGACGTCGTCCAGGGCCACCCCGGCGGGCAGGGGCGTCTGCAGCATGACCGCGTCGACGGCGGGATCGCCGCTCAGCTTCGTCAGTTCGGCCCGGATCGCGTCCTCGGTGGCGTCGGCGCCGAGATCGACGGTGTCGCAGGCGATTCCGAGGCGATCCGCGGCGCGCCGCAGGGACCCCACATACCAGCCGCTGGCCGGATCGTCGTTGGCCACCACCAGCACCAGCCGCGGCGCACTCCCGCGCTCGGTGAGCGCGGCGGCGCGCTGCTTGGTGTCGGCGTTGAGTGCGGCGGCGAGTTCCTTGCCGGTCAGCGAAGTCGTGTCCACGAATGCCCACCTTAACGGTCGGCGGACGGAGCCTCGCAGCGGCAGTTCCGCGCGTCCCCGCTTTCCTCGCTCATACCGGGTGGGCCATGCCGACCACTCACAACTCAGGGCGAGTTGGCGCCCTCGCCGAGGTAGGTGAGCCGCCGCCCGGCCGGCGCGCCCACTCCTCCGTGCCCGATAACGTTGTCCGCCTTGAGGACCGGGCGGGCGGCGCATGCGAGACAGTGCTCTTGCGCGCGGGGCGCGGCGGCCATAGAGTGACTCACAGACAACTACCGTTGTGCTTACGATATACCGTACGACAGTGCCTCCCATCGGCCCGGCCACGGGCGCGGGACTCGGCTCCGGCGCACGGCGATACGAGGAGGGGCACGTGAGCGGCCGACTCACCGGCAAAGTCGCATTCATCACCGGCGCGGCGCGAGGGCAGGGGCGGGCGCACGCCGTGCGCCTGGCGAGCGAGGGCGCCGACATCATCGCCATCGACGTGGCGGGGCCGCTGCCCCCGTCGGTGCCCTACGATTCCGCGACACCCGACGACCTCGCCGAGACGGTGCGGCTGGTCGAGCAGACCGGCCGCCGCATCCTCGCCGCCGCCGTCGACACCCGCGACCTGGACGGCCTGCGCAAGGTGGTGGACGACGGCGTCGCGACGCTGGGCCGACTCGACACAATCGTGGCCAACGCCGGCATCTGCGTCCCCGAGCCCTGGGACGCCATTACCCCCGACTCGTTCCGGGATGTCATGGACATCAACGTGACCGGGACCTGGAACACCGTGGTCGCGGGCGCCCGGCACATCATCGACGGCGGCCGCGGCGGCTCGATCATCCTGATCAGCTCGGCCGCGGGCATCAAGATGCAACCGTTCATGGTGCACTACACGGCCAGCAAGCACGCCCTCACCGGCATGGCCCGGGCGCTGGCCGCCGAACTGGGCAAGCACTCGATCCGGGTCAACAGCGTGCATCCCGGCGCGGTCGCGACCCCGATGGGCACCGGCGAGATGGTGGCCGCGCTGACCCGCGGGTACGAGTCGAATCCGCAACTGGCGCATATGACCACGCCGTTCCTGCCCGAGGGCATCGCGCAGGTGGAGGACGTGGCCGCGACCGTG
Source organism: Nocardia sp. N2S4-5 (assembly GCF_044628355.1). Lineage (NCBI taxonomy): Bacteria > Bacillati > Actinomycetota > Actinomycetes > Mycobacteriales > Nocardiaceae > Nocardia > Nocardia sp. N2S4-5. The sequence continues at coordinate 1,458,513 of NZ_JBIUPM010000001.1, forward strand.
TGCTGGCTGGCCGGTGACGACGCCCGGTCCATCACGGCCGCGCAGATCGCGGTCGATCTCGGATCCACCCAGTACTGAAGAGGATTCACCGTGTCGCTACTGACCGGGCGGGTCGCCGCCGTCACCGGCGGGGCCCAGGGCATCGGGTTCGCCATCGCCGAGACGTTCGTGCGCGCGGGCGCGCGGGTCGTCGTCGGGGACCTGACGCCCGGTGGCGTGCGGGACAAGCTCGGGCCGGAGGTGGCACGGGCGGTGCGCTGCGACGTCACCCGCGCCGCGGACGTCGAGGCGCTGCTGGCCACGGCGGTCACCGAGTTCGGCGCGCTCGACATCATGGTGAACAACGCCGGGATCACCCGCGACGCCGGCCTGCGCACGATGACCGAGGACGAGTTCGACCAGGTCATCGCCGTGCACCTGAAGGGCGCCTGGCACGGCACCCGGCTGGCGGCGGCCATCATGCGCGAACGCGGGCGCGGCAGCATCGTCAACCTCTCCTCGCTCTCGGGCAAGGTGGGGATGGCGGGCCAGACCAACTATTCGGCCGCCAAGGCCGGGATCGTCGGGCTGACCAAGGCCGCGGCGAAGGAGACGGCCCGGCACGGCGTGCGGGTCAACGCGATCCAGCCCGGCCTGATCCGCACGCCGATGACCACCGCCATGCCGGCCGCCGTCTGGGAGCAGAAGATGTCGGAGATTCCCATGGCGCGCGCCGGGGAGCCGGAAGAGGTGGCGAGCGTCGCGCTGTTCCTGGCCTCCGACCTGTCGTCGTACATGACCGGCGCCACGCTCGAGGTCACCGGCGGACGCTTCATGTGAGGCCGGAATCGACGCGAACCCTTGTGGCCGAATACTGAATAAATTACAGTTACAAGGACAAGAATGCCGTTTCCGGGCGCACGGACTCCGTGGGCCCGGATTCGTGTCACCGTTCGGAGTTTTTCGCGCTAGGAGACGTCATGAGTGGCCTCGAAATCGCCGGTCTCACCCCTCGAACGGTAGATGCGCTGGTCACGGCGGGTGGCGAGCTCGCGCGCGAAGTGCGGGGGAAGATGCTGCACAGCCCGCGACCGGTGTTCCTGCACTACGTCGAGCAGACCTTCGACACCCTGGTGCGGACGTTCTCGCTCGGTCTCGATCCCCGCCCGACCACCCCGGCGCAGCAACTGTGCCTGCACCTGATGATCACACACGCCGAGCAGACCGGCGGGACGCTCGACCCCGACCTGATCCGGCTGCACCGCGCACTGCTGCCCGGCCGCGCACACGAGGAACTCGCCCAGATCGGCCGTGTCCCGGCCGATTCCGGCACGCGCTACGATTTCGTCGCGCTCTCCGACGTGCTGACAGGGCCCGGCGTGAACGCCTTCTTCGCCCCCTTGGGCCGGGACGACCTGGTCGCCTGAGGCTCCTCGCGAGCATTCCCCGATCACACCGCGCGACGATCGTCGCGCGGTGTCGTGCCATGTCCGGCACCGCCTGCGGGTGGCGCGGACCATGCCGGACAACGAGCGGAAATGCCATTCTCCGCTACAGCAACTCACGGTGAGCTGATTAGCGAATTTCGTTGACGCGGTTCAGTGACATCTGTCAGTATGTTCTGTACAGCGCCGCGAATTCCGCTCGCGGCATCGAAACCCCAAGCCGGAGAATCGATTCCGGCCCATCGAATGGGAATCTGCTCATGAGCGAGCTATCGGACGCGCCCCGTGGCCGCGAGGCCCAGCGCCTGCGCACCCGCCGCCGCGTATTCGACGCCGCCATCGCGGAGTTCCAGAGCGTCGGGGTGGCCGAGGCCGATATCGGCGCGATCGTCGAGGCGGCCGGTGTCGCGCGGGGCACCTTCTACTTCCACTTCCCCAGCAAGGAGCACGCGCTGCTGGAGCTGGAGGCGCGCGAGGAGGCCCGCATCGCCGACGAACTGTCGGACTTCCTGGCCGGGCCGCACGATCTGAAAGCCGCGCTGGAGAAGACGATTCAGCTGGTCCTGGGGCTGGAGCGCCGGCTGGGCAGCGTGCTGTTCAAGGAGATCCTCGCGGTCCACTTCTCTCCCAGCCGGCCGCTGGACGACGAGTGGCGCGGGCACCGGGTGATCGTGCTGGTGGTCGAGGAGATCCAGCGCGCCCGTGCCGCCGGCGAGGCCGAGATCGCCGTCGACCCCTTCCACAGCGCCGTGTTCTTCCTGCTCGGCCTCTACGCCATGCTGACCACCACGTCGGGCTCGAAGTCGTTGCGCGACAACGCGCTCGACAATTATCTCATCACCGTGCTGCGCAGCCTGGAGCCCCGATGAGCCGCGCCGCACACCGACAGTCACGGAGACATCACCATGCTCGTCGACCTCGTTCGCATCGCCCTCGCGTGGGGCGCGGTACTGCTGATCATCGCCTTCTGGTATTGGGTCATGAAGAACATCAACACCTTCTGAACATCCGCTGCTCTCCCGCGCCCCGGAGCACGCGATGACCGCGGGCGGCGGGGCGAGGATCGAACGCAGTTGCGCCCTGACTGCTGTCGCCTTCTCCGCACGTCGACGCGAAGGCGTCCGGCTCGTCACCGGTGCACGTCGCGGGTTCGGCCTGAACTCGACCCGGCGCGTCGTGCACGTTCCCTATCCGCCCGTCGCGGCCGACTGGACCCGCACGACGCTGACCTGCGGTGTGGCACTGCAATGCGCGCCGTCGAAGGACCGCGTCGCGCGGTTCCGCCTGCACGAGCTGTCGCCGCGCGAACTGAGCGCGCTGTCACTCGTCGAGGGCGGGGTGGCCGCGGCGTGGATCGCCGACCGGCTGCCGGGCCTGCTGCCCGAACTGCGCCGCCGCCTGCCCCGCCTCGAGATCGCCGAGCGCGACCTGGACGGCTCCGAAATGCTGGACCGCGCAATGGTTCTGGCGCGATCTCGCGATCCGCTGCCCGGCGACCCGCTGCTGGGCACGCTGCCGCTGGCCGCGCCCGGCCGCGGCGCCCTGGCGGTAGCCGCGCGGCGCACCTACGCCCGGATGCCGTGGACCTCCGCGCGCAGCGACTCCTACCGCGTCATGTCGGTCCCCGTCGGCGGCGACGGCGGCAGCCGCAACACCAACCTGCCCCCGCCGAGCCGGCCGGAGAACGAGGACCTGGAGATCCGCGCCGACCAGCGCGCCGGGCTGCCCTATCCGGAATGGAATCTGTGGACCGAGACCTTCCTGCGTGATCACGTCGCCGTGTTGGAGCGGCGGCATCCCACCCGGCCGCGGCCGGTGGCGCCGGTGTCCCCCGACATCCGCCGCTGGTTCGAACAGCGCACGCACCGCGTCGTGCGCGGCGGCCTGGAGGACGGCTGCGATCTCGACATCGACCGCTACGTCACGCATTTCGCCGACGCCCGCTGCGGCCCGGTCCCGGAGCCGCGCGTGTTCCGCGATCTGCTGCCGGGATTCCGCGACGTCGCCACGGCCGTGCTGCTGGACGGCAGTTCCTCCCTCGGCGTGCACGGGGGCCGGATCTTCCGGCTGGAACTGGACTGCGCGGACGCCCTGTCGCGCGCCATGACCCTCGCGCGAGAACCCCACGGCCTGTTCGTCTTCACCGGTAACACCCGGCACCGGGTCGAGGTGCGCTGCCTGCGGGACTTCGACGACACCGGCTTCGTGGACCCGGGCAGCCTGGGACTGAGCACCGGCGGCTACACCCGGCTCGGCGCACCCCTGCGGCACCTCACCCACCGCCTGCGCGACCAGCCCGCCGAACGCCGCCTGCTGCTGGTGATCGGGGACGGCCTGATGTCCGACGAAGGATACGAGGGCCGCTACGCCTGGGCCGACGTCGCGCACGCCGTGACCGAGGCCGCCGACGCCGGGGTGTCGATCTACTACCTGGGCGTGGGACCCACCCGCGTCGATCCGCTCCCCGAGGTGTTCGGGCCGCGCCGATCACGCCGGATCCGGCGGGTGGAGGAACTACCCCGTGCGCTCGCGCACCTCCACCGCGAACTGATCGCGCCCTGACGACACCGACCGAGGAGAGCAGATGGCCACCGATCTCTACTACTCCGGCGGCACCGAGGTGCGGCTGTTCGAACAGGCCTATCGCAGGCGCCTGCCGGTCATGCTCACCGGACCGACCGGCTGCGGGAAGACCCGCCTGGTCGAGCACATGGGCCGGCTACTCGGCCGGCCGGTGGTCACCATCAGCTGCCACGACGACCTCACCAGCTCGGATCTGGTCGGCCGGTTCCTGGTCTCCGGCGGCGATGTCGCCTGGCGCGACGGTCCGCTGACCCGCGCGGTCAAGGCCGGGGCGATCTGCTATCTCGACGAGGTCGCGGAGGCCCGCCACGATTCGCTGGCGATCCTGCACTCGCTCACCGATCACCGGCGCACCCTGTACCTCGATCGCGCCGACGAGGTGGTGCCCGCGCCCGAGCCGTTCCAGCTGGTCTGCTCCTACAATCCGGCCTACCGCGGCTCGCTCAAGGAGCTGAAGCCGTCGTTCCGGCAGCGGTTCGTCACCCTCGCGATGAACTACCTGCCGCCGGACCGGGAGGCCGAGGTGGTCGTCGCGGAGTCCGGCGTCGACTCCGCCGTCGCGCGGCGACTCGTCCACTGCGCCACCATGATTCGCGAGGCGGACGCCGTCTTCCACTTCGAACCGCCGTCCACGCGCGTGCTGGTCGCCGCCGCGCGCCTGATCACCGCCGGCGCCGGCGAGCGCGAGGCCGCCGAAGCCTGCGTCCTGGCGCCGCTGAGCAGCGACGGCGCCATCCATGAAGGCCTGCGGGAGATCGCGGCGGCCACCCTGCCCGCCGCGGACGAGTCGCCGGTGTAACTCAGCACAGGAGGTCCCCATGAACGAACAAGATCGCCGGCGTCGCCGGGCCCTGATCGTCTTCCAGATCGTCATCTACGGATTCCTGCTCGCGATGTTCCTCATCCAATTGCAGATGTACATGACCCGGGATTGGTAGGTGCGCCATGAATATGCCGGCATTCACCGTCGGTTACGACGAACACCACGACGAGAGCCGCCGCGCCCAGCGCCGGGCCGACCAATGGCTCACCGCGGGCACCGCGCTGATGGGGACGTTCATCTTCGGATTCATCGGCCTGCCGTTCTTTCTGCGCGGCGTGTGGCTGCAACGCAAGGCGCAGCGGGCGGGGCTCTCCGTGCGGCCGATCATCGTCACCCTGATCGGTTATCTCGTCATTCTCGACGCCTTTCTCAACAGCATCGGCTGGGTGCTGGATCTGTTCGCCAACCACACCCTGGTGACTCGCGTGTTCTTCACCGCGTGGGGCAATTTCGTCGACGCCGGATATTTCTGGCACTACAACGAATTGGCCATCGGCGGCGCGGGCGCACCGGGCGAGAAGGGGTGGGAGGTCGCGCTGATACTCACGGTCTTCCCGATGCGCATCGCCGCGGCCATCGCCTTCCTGCAGATGAAGCGGTGGGGACATCAGTGGCTGATCCTCACCTGCTGGTTCGGGGTGGTGATCTGGATCGGCTACGTCGTGAACATGACCATGTACGCCGACGTGCGATTCCACGGCGTCGTGCTGCCGGTGACCGGCTGGTGGCTGTACGACATCTTCTACATCACGCCGTTCCTGGCGATTCCCTATCTCCACACCGTCAATCGCGAAATCTTCTCCGACTGACCGAATTTCGGCATCCTCCGTGTTCCAGGAGAACATCATGAGTAAACAGACACCGGCCGACGACACGGCAGCGGAGCGGGAATTGCCGCTGGGGACGACGGCGCCGTTCGCGCGCATGCACACCTGGCTGCGGCGCGGCATTCTCGTCTGCCTGATCGCACTCGTCATCGAGGGCTCGCTGACCGTGCCCGCTCTCGCGCTCTGGTACGGCTGGCCGACGCTGTCGATCAGCGAGATCTGCGACGAGATGATGAAGGTCCGCTATTCCGACGACACCCTCGAATGCGAACGGGGCGATTTCACCGCACCACCCCTGGGCGGCGAGCCCGAGGCCGCGGGCCAGACCACCGCCCGCGACCAGTGGGGCGTGCAGCCGAAACCGGAATGGAAGCGGATCGGATTCCGCGAATTGGTCCGCAATCACGACGAGCGGATCGCCCGTCAGCAAGCGCAGAACACCGGCGGGCGGTAGAACTGAGGATCACATCCACGCGGCCGCGACCGGAACCGGTTGTGCCGCACCACGGAAAGGCTGGATTGTGGTCTCGCAGGTATTCGCGACGGCGTCCGCACTGGGCATGGCTACCCGGGAGGCGGTCCGGGCCGGGCTCGACCGCGTCCTGCCCGGCGGGACCATCCCGCTGCGCATCGACGAGGTGACCGAGCGCTGGCTCGGCGACGCGCTCGGCCTGCCGCCGGGCGCACTCACCTCGGTGCAGGTACTCGACGCGCACTCCGGCACGGCCGCGCGCGCCCGGATCGCAGTCAAGAGCGAGTCCGGCGATATCCCGGCGCACCTGTTCGTGAAGCTGCCGCCCAGCAACTATCTGCAGCACGTCCTGATGAACGTCTTCGGTCTCGGGCTGCACGAGATCCTGGCCTATCGCGCCCTGGGCGAACAGCCGCCCGTGCGGGTCCCGAAATGCTATGTCGCGCAGTCCGACCGGTTCCGGCGGCGCACCGTCCTGGTACTCGAGGACCTCTCGGCCACGGCCCGGTTCCGCACGGTCGTCGACACCGTCACCCGGGCCGAGGCGGAGGCCGTCATCGATGCGCTGGCCGATCTGCACGCCGCGTTCTGGGACACCGACCGATTCGCAGGCGATCTGCGGCCGCTCGCCACCCGCACGACCGCCGACATCCGCCTCGGCGACCTCATCCGCCGCCGGTTCCTGGCCGAGATCACCGGGCACAGCGCCGATCTCGTCCCGGCGGAGATGCGCCGCCAGTGCCGGATCTTCTATCAGCGCAGCGCCGACATCGACGCCTTCTGGGCCGCGCAGCCACGGACGCTGATCCACGCCGACCCACATCTGGGCAACCTGTTCTTCACCGACGACGGCCCCGGGTTCCTGGACTGGCAGATCGCGACGGCGGGCGCGGGAATCCGCGATGTCGCCTACTTCGCGACGGCCTCGGTGGAACCCGGCCTGCTCCGCACGATCGAGCGAGATCTGGTGCGGCGGTACGTGTCCCGGCTCGAGGCCGCCGGTGTCGCCGTCGACGGCGAACGGCTCTGGACGCTGTACCGGGCCGCGATCACCGAGTTCTATCTGGCGGCCGTCTGCACCGCCGAGGCCGGTGACCGGATGCAGCCGTTCGAGGTGTCGCGGGTCGGCGTGGAGCGGGCCGTCGCCGGTGTCGCCGCGCACGACAGTTTCGAGGTGCTCACCACACTGATCGAGGGCGCCCGCGGCTGATCGCTAACGACGCTCCCCCACGTCGAATCCCGCGGCCAGGTCGCGGAACGCCTGATCCATGATGTCGGCGAGTTCCGCCCCTGGCCGCGTCAGCCAGTACTCGTACGCCGCGATCGCCACCCCGAGAGCGACGTGCGCGATCGACTGCGGAATCAGTTCGCGCGCGGGCACCCCGAGCCGCGCCGCGGCGAAATCCGCCACCACCTCGCCCCACTCCCGGAAGCGCAACGTCGAATGTGCTTGCAGGGCAGGGACCTTCAGGATCAGTTCCATCCGCTTGCGATGCCAGGGCACCTGCGCGGGGTCGAACCGGTTGAACTCCACGACCACCGTCCGCACCGCCTCCATGAGCGGCTGCTCCTCCGCGCAGCGCGCGAAATGGGCGCGCATCACCTCCAATTGCCCGCCGAAGTCGCCCCACACGACGTCGTTCTTGGACTCGAAGTAGCGGAAGAAGGTGCGCTTGCTGATGCCCACCGCCGCCGCGATGTCCTCCACGGTGGTCGCCTCGAACCCGTCGCGTTCGAACAGCTCGAAGGCCGCCCGCTCCAGCTCGACGGCATTCGTCGAGCGCCGCCGACCTGGGCGGTTGGCGGGTGCGCCGCTTCCGGCCGATCTTTTTTCCGCCATCACCCTTCCAATTTGTCACCCGGTGTCATTATGCTGGCGGTCACACCCGTCCGACCCGACTCCACAGGAGGAGCCATGAGCGACCAGACCGCCCACCGAACAGTAGTCGCCGACAACGACGCCCTCGTCGAGGAAGACCTGCTCGTCGAGGATGTCTCGATCGACGGCATGTGCGGTGTCTACTGACCCGGCGGCGTTCGACCCGGCCCTGCCTTACCGTCTGGCGGGGTCGGTGTCGCTGCGGCCCGAACCCTTCGGAGCGCTGGTCTACGACTTCGAGACCCGGCGACTCTCTTTTCTGAAGACGCCACTGCTGGTCACGGTGGTGCGCGAACTCGACCGGCACCCCGACGTGCTGAGCACCCTGGACGCGGCCGAGGTCCCCGCCGCCGACCGCGACCGCTATCTGCGTGCCCTCGCCGGTCTGTGCGAATCGGGCATCCTCCGCTCCCGTACCGCCCGCTGAACGCGAACAGGACGACCCATGAAACTGGTGGAACACTTCGAATACGGCCTCGACTCACCGATCTGCCTGACGTGGGAGTTGACCTACGCCTGCAACCTGGCCTGCGAACACTGCCTGTCGTCGTCGGGCCGCCGCGACCCGCGCGAGCTGACCACGGCCGAATGCAAGGCGGTCATCGACGAGTTCCAGCGGATGCAGGTCTTCTACGTCAACATCGGCGGCGGTGAGCCCACCGTCCGCTCGGACTTCTGGGAACTGGTGGACTACGCCGTCGCTCATCAGGTCGGAGTCAAGTTCTCCACCAACGGTGTTCGCCTCACCCCCGAGCGCGCGCGGAAGCTGGCCGGGTCCGACTACATCGATGTGCAGATCTCCATCGACGGCGCGACCGCCGAGGTCAACGACGCGGTCCGCGGGCCGGGATCGTTCGCCACGGCCTATCGCGCGATGGAGAACCTCGCCGCCGCCGGATTCGAGAACTTCAAGATCTCGGTCGTCATGACCCGCCACAACGTGGGCCAGCTGGACGAATTCAAGGCCATCGCCGACCGTTTCGGCGCGCAGCTGCGCATCACCCGCCTGCGCCCGTCCGGACGCGGCGCCGACGTCTGGAACGATCTGCACCCCACCGCCGAACAGCAGTTGCAGCTCTACGACTGGCTGGTCGCCAACGGCGAGGGCGTACTCACCGGGGACTCCTTCTTCCACCTCAACGCGCTGGGCTCCGATCCGCTGCCGGGTCTGAACCTGTGCGGCGCGGGCCGCGTGGTCTGCCTGATCGACCCGGTCGGCGACGTCTACGCCTGCCCGTTCGCCATCCACGACGAGTTCCTCGCCGGAAATGTCCGCGACACAGGCGGTTTCGAGAGCGTCTGGCGGACCTCGGAACTGTTCACCCGGCTGCGCGCCCCGCAGACCGGCGGGAGCTGCGCGTCGTGTTCGGCCTACGACTCCTGCCGCGGCGGCTGCATGGCCGCGAAATTCTTCACCGGCCTCCCGCTCGACGGCCCGGACCCCGAATGTGTGCGCGGCAACGCGGAATCCGCGCTCGCGGCGGTCGGCGCGCGGCCCGAACCCGACAAGGACCACTCCCGCACGGGCGCCCGGCGGGCGGTCACCCTCGGCATGCCCTCGACTCGTCCCGTCGCTACCCCCGACCGGGCCTGCGACACCAGCCCGCTGGCCGGGCTCCGGTAAGCCGTTATCAGACAAGGACTTTCACGATGGCAAGCACGAAAGACTGGTTCGAGTCCGTTGCCGAGGCGCAGCGGCGGGCGAAGAAACGCGTCCCCAAATCGGTATATCTGGCGCTGCTGGCGGGTTCCGAGGCCGGCGTCACGCTCGACGACAATGCCGCGGCCTTCACCGAACTCGGCTTCCGGCCGCATATCGCCGACCTGCCCGCCACTCGCGACCTGTCCACCACCGTACTGGGACAGGAGATCTCGCTGCCGGTGATCTGCTCGCCGACCGGCGTGCAGGCCGTCGACCCGGAGGGCGAGGTCGGCGTGGCGCGCGGCGCGGCGCAGTCGGGCACCGCGCTGGGGCTGTCCTCGTTCGGTTCCAAGCCGGTGGAGGAGGTCGTCGCCGCCAACGACAAGACGTTCTTCCAGGTGTACTGGCTCGGCGACAAGGACGCGATGACCGCGCGTCTCGAGCGTGCCCGCGCGGCCGGAGCCAAGGGCGTCATCGTGACCCTGGACTGGGTCTTCGCCTCGGCCCGCGACTGGGGCAGCCCGGCGCTGCCGGAACGGATCGACGTCAAGACCGCGCTGAGCTTCGCACCGCAGGTACTGGCGCGACCCGGCTGGCTGTGGCGGTTCGCGCGCTCCGGGCGTCTGCCCGATCTGACCACCCCGAACCTGGTGCCGCGCGGTGAGCAGGGCCCGACCTTCTTCGGCGCGTACGGCGAATGGATGGGCACCCCGCCGCCCACCTGGAACGACCTCGCCTGGCTGCGGCAGCAGTGGGACGGGCCGTTCCTGGTCAAGGGCATCGGCCGGCCCGACGACGCGAAGCGCGCCGTCGACATCGGCGCCACCGCGATTTCGGTCTCCAATCACGGGGGCAACAATCTCGACTCCACGCCCGCGACCATCCGGCTGCTGCCCGGGATCGCCGGGGCCGTCGGCGATCAGGTGGAGGTGCTGCTCGACGGCGGCGTCCGGCGCGGCGGTGACGTCGTCAAGGCGCTCGCCCTGGGCGCGCGCGCCGTGATGATCGGCCGTCCCTACCTGTGGGGCATGGCCGCTGCCGGGTCGCACGGGGTGCACAACGTGCTGGAGGTGCTGCGCCAGGGCATCGACTCGACGCTCTACGGCCTCGGGCACTCGTCGATACACGACCTGGGTCCGGACGACGTCGTGATTCCCGACGGGTTCACCCGGGGACTCTGATGTCCGACGCGCCCGTCGCCCTCGTCACCGGCGCCGCTCGCGGGATCGGCGCGGCGACCGTGCACCGGCTCGCGGGCGCGGGCTGGCGGGTCGTGGCGATCGACCGCTGTGCCGACGATCCACTGGTGCCGTACCCGCTCGGCACCCGGGAACAGTTGCGCGCGGTGGCGGGAGCGCATTCCGGAGCCGTGGTCGAAGAGGTGGCCGACGTGCGGGACGGGGCCGCGTTGATCGAGATCGTGCGGCGGGCGGAAGAAGAGTTCGGGCGCGTCGACGCGGCCGTCGCGGCGGCGGCGGTAGTCACCGGCGGTGGGCGGCCGCTGTGGGAGACCGGCGGTCGCGACTTCGAGCCGATGTTCGAGGTCGGGGTGCACGGAGTCGCGAATCTCGCTCGGGCCGTGGTGCCCGCGCTGTTGCGGCGGCCCGCGCCGCGGACGGGCCGATTCGTCGCGCTCGCCTCGGCGGCGGCGCATCACGGCATGTGGCAGCTGGCGGGGTACAACGCCGCCAAGCACGCGGTGGTCGGGCTGGTCAAGGGGCTCGCCCACGATCTGCGAGGCACCGGGGTCACCGCGGTCGCCGTCTCCCCCGGTTCGACTCGCACCGATCTGCTGGCCGAATCCGCGCGGCTCTACGACCTCGACAGCGTCGACGACTTCGCCGGGCACCAATTGCTCGACCGGATTCTGGAGCCGCGGGAGGTGGCGGCCGTGGTCGCCTGGCTCTGCGCACCCGAATCCGCCTGTGTCACAGGCAGTGTCGTTCATGCCGACGGGGGATTCATGCCATGAGGGTGCGGCTGGATCCCGGTGTCCGGCGCTTCGCGGACGGCCGGCTCCTGCTCGGCGGGTCACCGACCCGGCTGCTGCGACTGGGCGCCGCGGGCACCCGGCTGCTCGATACCTGGCTCACCGGCGAACCCGTCCCACCCGCCGCCCCCGCCCGCGCGCTGGCCCGCAAACTCCTCGACGCCGGAATCGTGCACCCCACCACCGACCCCACCTCCTCCTCCACATCCGTTGTGACACTGGTCGTTCCGGTCCGCAATAACTCGCACGGCCTGACCCGGCTGCTCGCCGCGACCAGTGAAATCGCCACCCGGATCGTCGTCGACGACGGCTCCCACACGCCGATCACCACCGGCAAGGGGATGACGCTGGTTCGCCATGAGCACGCGCGTGGTCCGGCCGCTGCGCGTAATGCGGGGTGGCGGCGGGCTACGACACCGTTGGTGGCTTTTCTCGACTCCGATGTCGTTCCCGCGCCGGGGTGGCTGGACCGTATCGTCCCGTTGTTCGAGGACCCGGCCGTGGCGGCCGTCGCGCCGCGTGTGCGGTCGCTGCGGGGCGGTCCGGTCGGGCACTACGAGGCGCGGCGCTCGGCGCTCGATATGGGACCCGATCCGGCGGCGGTCCGGCCGGATGGGCGGGTCCGGTACGTTCCCACCGCGGCGCTCGTCGTGCGGACCGAGACACTGTGCGCGGTGGGCGGTTTCGACGAGTCACTGCGGTTCGGCGAGGATGTCGACCTGATCTGGCGGTTGGTCGCGGCGGGCCACTCGGTGCGGTATCAACCGCTGTCGATCGTGCACCACGAGCCCCGCGGCAGCTTCGGCGCGTTTCTGCGCCAGCGCTTCTCCTACGGCACCTCGGCCGCTCTGCTCGCGCGCAGGCATCCCGAACTGCTTCCGGCGGCACAACTTCCGGCCGACGCTGCCGCAGCGGCCGCGTTGCTGCTCTCCGGCCATTTCGCGGCGGCGGTCGTCCCGGCGGCGCTGAATGTCGCGCGCTCGGCGCACCGGCTACGACGCCGCGACGTACCGATGGCGGCGGCCGTGTCACTCGCCGCCACGGGCCAACTGCGGCTCGCCCGACAGCTCGCCGACACCGTGCGCCGCACCTGGTGGCCGCTCGCACTCTGCACCGCACGCGGCAGGCGCGTACTACGCGCCGCCGCCGCCCTCGCCGCCGCCGCATCCCTCCTCGAAAACACCGACGTCACACTACGTTTGGCGGACGACCTCGCCTACGGTCTCGGCGTCTGGGCAGGTTGCCTACGACACCGCACCCTCATCCCCCTGCTGCCACGAATCCGCCGCACACAGACAGCCCAGCCATGACGTTCCCCCACGACCCACTCCACCCCGAACCCAAACTACACACCACATCCTTGTGCCCCGGGCCGCTTCGAACCCCGGCGCAAACGGTTGGCAACGCGATGATCAACCTCGACGGCATCAGTTGCACGCTCGCTGGGGACACACGCCGAAACCCGGTGCTGCTGCTCTGGATTCGTTGTGAACGGGCGGGGCGGTTGTGACGAATCTGGCGGATCTTCGGTCGCCGGTGCTGGCCGAGCGGGCGGGTCGCATGCTGTTGGCGGTGCCGTTGGGGGCGACCGAGCAGCACGGGCCGCATCTGCCGTTGGGGACCGATACGGCGATCGCGAGCGAGTTGTGCCGTCGGCTGGCGGAGGCCGTGCCGGAGGTGGTGGTCGGTCCCGCGGTCCCGTACGGGTCCAGTGGGGAGCATGCCGATTTCGCCGGGACCCTGTCGATCGGGCAGGCGGCGCTCGAGCTGCTGGTGGTCGAACTCGTCCGTGGGGCCGATCGTTTCGCCGGGGTGGTGCTGGTCAACGGGCACGGCGGCAATCTGGTTCCGCTGCGTGCTGCCGTGCGGACGTTGCGTTCGGAGGGGCGTCACGTACTTGCCTGGTCACCCTCGGGCCGAGCGGACGACAGCCACGCCGGGCACGCGGAGACCTCCGTCATGCTCCGGCTCCGGCCCGACGCCGTGTCCATGCGGCACGCGGCGCGCGGCAACACCGATCCACTGCCGAACCTCATCGACCGCTTGCGTCGTGGCGGCGTGGCGTCCGTCAGCGCCGACGGCGTGCTCGGCGACCCCACAGCGGCCACCGCCGCGGACGGTGACCGGCAACTCGACGCCTGGGCCGCCTCCCTCATCGACTATGTGGCGCAGCGTTTTCCACCCCCGGCGGCTGCCACGAAATGACTTTCGGCCCTGCACGTCCCGGCCTCGCATGACCGGCTCGGCCGGCCTGGTCCTGCCGGCGAGCTAGCGCGCGTCAGGTACTCGCGCTGTCCAGCGCGCGGCCCGCGTTGGCGGTGAGCAGCCGGACGGCGGCGGCGCGCAGGTCGCGGCGGGGGCGGCGCTCGCCGATCTCGGCGAGGCAGATCTCGGAGACCATGGCGACCTTCATCCGGGCCACGGCCGCCGGGTCGGGCCATCCGGCGGCCGCCATATCGGGCACCCCGACCGCGATGAATCGCTCGTGCCGGACCCGGATCTCCTCGCGCAGATCCGGATCCGTGCGCGCCTGCACCATGAACGCCTCCGTGCCGCGCGCGGTCAGGCACGCGTCCAGGAAGGCGTCGATGCTCGGAGCGATCCGCTCCACGCCCGGCGCGGCGCCCGCCAGGGCCGCACCCACCTGCTGCGCCAGGCCGTCGAAGAACCGGCGGTGCAGGGCGATGACATAGCTGCGGCGATTGACGAAATGGTTGTAGAAGGTGCCCTTCGCCATGCCCGCCTCTTCGACCACCGCGTTGATCGAGAGACGGTGCAGCCCTTCACGTTCGGCCACCACAGTGCCCGCGATGAGCAAGGCGGTACGGCCGGCCTCGGTAATGACTCCCATGGTGTCTCATTCTCCCCACTCGACCTGAAAAGCCTAGTGTCATCAATCCCACCCGCCTACGCTGTGACCGATCGGTCACCAGGCGCTCGAGCGCCTCCGATTCGACCGTCGGTCATCGAGGACCGGTCCGATTCATGACGACCCGTGGGGGTGTCTCATGTCCGCCGAACGCACAGTCGCACAGGGTGAAGTAGTTCCACTCTCGTCGAACGCGCACTACCAGGTTCCGATCGATCAGCTGCTGCCGGCGGATTCGCCGCGCTCGAACGGGGAGGATCGTCAGCATATCGCGCGGTTGGCCGAGAGCGAATCGCCGTTGCCGCCGATCCTGGTGCACCGCAGCACAATGCGCGTCATCGACGGCATGCACCGGCTGCGCGCGGCGCGGGCGCAGGGGCGGGAGTGGATCGAGGTCGTCTTCTTCGACGGCAGCACCGCCGAGGCCTTCCGCCGCGGCGTCGAGCTGAACACCGCCCACGGCCTGCCCCTGACGCTGTCGGATCGGAAGGCCGCCGCCGAGCGCCTCATCGAGACGATGCCGGACCTGTCCGACCGGGCCATCGCGCACACCACCGGACTGGCCGCCAAGACCGTCGCGAGCATCCGCCATCGTTCGACCGCCGAACTTCCGCAGTCGAACACCCGGGTCGGGGCCGACGGCCGCCGCCGCCCGCTCGATTCCGCCCAGCGGCGGCAGCGGGTCGCCGACCTGCTCGCCGACTCCCCCGACATGCCGCTGCGCTCGCTCGCCGCAGCCGCCGAGGTGTCGATCAGCACCGCGCACGCCATCCGGAAGAAGTTGCGCGAGAACGCGATCGGCGACGACGCCGACATTGCGGCGCAGGCGGACGGCACCGCGGCGATCCTGCAGCAGCTCACCCGCGATCCGGCCATGCGGCTCAGCCAGCAGGGCCGGGCCCTGCTGCGCTGGCTGCACACCCATTCCATCCAGCGCGAGGTCTGGACGACGCTCGCCACCACGGTCCCTCCGCATCTCACGGCCGCGGTCGCGGAATTGGCGAATCGCAATGCACAGGAATGGCGCATCCTGGCCGGCCGGATCGACGCCGCCGCGGCAGACCCGGTGCCGCCGAACACAATTCGCCCGACCGCCCATTGGGCCTAAGGTATTCGCTCATGCTTGCTGGTGTTGCGCGATTCGCGTCGAATCGGCCGAGGGCTGTGCTGTACGGCGCATTGCTCATCGGAATTCTCTGCATCGCTGTCGGCTGGTCCGCGCCCGCGCATTTGAAAACCGGCGGCTTCGCACCACCCGGCACCGAATCGGCCGAGGTTTCCGCGCTGCTGAACAAAAGCTTTCCGAGCGCGGCGCCGAATATCGTGCTGCTGATCGACGCACCGGAGGGAATCGAAAGTCCCGCGGCGCGTTCGGCCGGCGCCCGGCTGACCGGCGAACTGCGCGCCCGGCACGACATCGACGCCGTCGAGTCGTACTGGACGGTGCCGGCCGATCTGAAGCAGGCGCTGCGCGGTGGAGACGGGCACAGCGGGCTGATCCTGGCCCACGTCACCGGCGACGACACCGAGGCGCCGCGGCGGGCGGGCGAGATCACCGAGCCGCTGATCGGCGAGCGCGACGGCGTCACGGTCGAGGCCGGTGGCCAGGCCGTGGCGCTGGACCAGATGAGCGATGTGATCGTGAAGGATCTCCTCGTCACGGAGGCGATCGCCGTGCCGCTCACCGCGCTTGCCCTGATGGTCGTGTTCGGCAGCGTGGTCGCGTCGCTGATCCCGCTGGCCGTGGGCGTGTTCACCATCTTCGCGACGCTGCCCATCCTGCGGCTGCTGGCCGAGACGGGCGAGGTGTCGATCTTCGCGCTGAATATGATGACCGCGCTCGGCTTCGCCGTCGCCATCGACTCGAGCCTGTTCATGGTCAGCCGGTTCCGCGAGGAACTCGCCGCCGGGCACGACACCGCCGCGGCCGTGCTGCGCACCGCGCGGACCGCGGGCCGGACCGTCCTGTTCTCCGGTGTCGTTGTGGCGCTGTCACTCTCGACGCTGCTGGTCTTCCCGCTGTATTTCCTGCGCTCGCTGGCCTACGCCGGGCTGGCGGTGCTCGCCGCCGCGGTGTTCACGACCCTGCTGCTGGTGCCCGCCGCGCTCACCCTGCTCGGCCCGCGGGTCGATCTGCTGGATGTGCGGGCCCCGCTGCGCCGCCTGTCGCGCCGTCCGCTGCCGATCGTGCCCGATCCGGCCGACACCGGGTGGTACCGGCTGACCCGCGCGGTCATGCGCCGCCCGGTGCTCGCCGCGACCGCCGTGATCGCGCTGCTGCTGGTGCTGGGCTGGCCGTTCCTGTCGATCCGGTTCGGAGCCGCCGACGACCGGGTCATCGCCGGTGCGTCCAGCCATACCGTCGGCGACGCGCTGCGGACCGATTTCGCGGAGGACGCGACCGCCGCGATCATCGTGGTGCTCCCCGGCTTTCCCGGTTCCGGCGCACCGCTCGGCGAGTACGCCGCCCGGCTGTCCCGCGTCGGCGACGTCACCACGGTCGCCTCGGCCGCGGGCACCTACGCCAACGGCAGCCGGGTCGCGTCGGCCCTGCCCGGCACGGCCACCGAGGCCGGAACGTATCTGCGGATCGGCACCCGACTCGACCCGTACAGCGGCGCCGGTATCGACCAGCTGGATCGGGTCCGCGCGGTGGCGGCGCCCGGACCGGCGCGGTTCGGCGGCGCGGCGGCCGAGAATGTCGATGCGCTGCACGCGCTTTCGGCCCGGCTGCCGTTCGCGGCGGCGGTGATCGCCCTGGCCACGCTGGTGGTGCTGTTCGTCTTCACCGGGAGCTTGCTGCTGCCGCTCAAGGCGCTGCTGCTCAACGTGCTGTCCCTGGCGGCGACGTTCGGGGCCATGGTGTGGATCTTCCAGGAGGGTCATCTGTCCGGGCTGTTCGGCTTCACCCCGACCGGATACCTGGTGCCGACTATGCCGATCCTGATGTTCTGCCTGGCCTTCGGCGTCTCGATGGACTACGAGGTGTTCCTGCTGTCCCGGATTCGCGAGGAGTGGCTGGACCGCGGCGACAACACCCGCGCCGTCGCGCTCGGGGTGGCGCGCACTGCCCGGGTGTTCACCGCGGCCGCGTGCCTGATGGCGATCGCCTTCGCCGGCATGGTGACCGCGCACGTGTCGTTCATTCAGCTGTTCGGGCTCGGCCTGGCCCTGGCGGTGCTGACCGACGCCACCCTCATTCGCGGCGTGCTCGCGCCCGCGCTGATGCGGCTGCTGGGCGCCGCGAACTGGTGGGCGCCACCCCGGCTCGCCCGCCTGCACCGGCGCATCGGCCTGCCCGAGGACAGCGCCCCACCCGTGCCCGTACCCGACCGAGCGAAGTAGGCGACATGGTGAAATTCCGAACCGGCGTCATGGATTCCGGTGTGTACACCCGATTCTCGCCCGATCTGCAGTTCCGCGGCAGCCGCTCGGTCGCGGTGGCGGGCGGGGCGGATTCGCTGTGGGTGACCGATCACCTGCCGTCGATCCTCCCGGCGTCGATCTGGCGGCCGGAGCATGTCGGCATCACCCGGCTCGCGCCGCACGCGGACGGCATCTACGAACCGTGGACCGCGCTGGGCTATCTGGCCGCGCAGAACCGGTTCGCCCGGCTGCGGCTCGGGGTCGGGGTCACCGATGCCGGTCGCCGCAATCCGGCGGTCACCGCGCAGGCCGCGGCCACGCTGCAGCATTTGAGCCACGGCCGCGCGATTCTCGGGATCGGCACGGGCATCCGCGACAACAACGAGCCCTACGGCGTCGACTGGCGCACGCCGGTCGCGCGGTTCGAGGAGGCGCTGGCCACCATCCGGGCGCTGTGGGATTCGCACGGCCGCTTGGTGTCTCGGGACTCGGCGCATTTCCCGCTGCGCGACGCCGTGTTCGACATCCCGCCGTATCGGGGCACCCGGCCGGAGATCTGGGTGGCCGCGGGCGGCCCGCGTATGCTGCGCGCAGCCGGTCGCTACGCCGACGTGTGGTTCCCGGGTTTCGCCCAGCGCCCCAAGGAGTATCGGCAACGCCTGGAGACCGTGCGATCGGCGGCCTCGGACGCGGGCCGCGATCCGGCGGCGGTCGGCGCGGCCGCGGTATTCAGCGTCCTGACCGCCACGCGCGCCGCCGACGTGGACGCGCTCACCGACAGCGTGGGCGCCCGCGCGCTCACGCTGTGCGCGCCCGCGGAGATGTGGGCGCGGCACGGCGTGGATCACCCGATGGGCGCCGGATTCACGGGGTTGCAGGACCTGCTGCCGCAGGTGCTCGACGAGCGCACCACGCTGGAATACATCGATCGTGTCCCCCGGTCGCTGGTGCGCGAATTCTGTCTCGTCGGCACACCGGACGAAATTGTGGATCAGCTCGCGGAATGGCGGGACCACGGGCTGCGCTATGCGGTTCTCATGAACCTCAGCGCAATTCACCCGAAATTATTGAACGGCATGTTCTCGAATGCCGCCCTGATTTCCGTACTACGCCGCGCGAAGCGGTTGTGACACACAACAATTGACGTTCTCACCGAGTTCACAATAGGCTGTTCCGGAAAGCATCGATGCTTTGAATTCGATGGTACCGGAAATATTTCCGGCACAGTCTTTCGCATTTCGGCTGACCAGGAGAAACAATGGTCGACATTGCAATCGTGGGTATCGGCTGCCGTTTTCCCGGTGGCATTTCGGACCCCGACGGTTACTGGAAATTCCTGCTGGACAAGGGCGACGGCATCGTGGACGTGCCCGCGGATCGCTGGAGCATCGAGAAGTACTACGACCCCGACCCGGACGCGCCGGGCCGCATGTACACCCGCCGCGGCGGCTTCCTCACCCAGTCCCTGTGGGACTTCGATGCCGACTTCTTCGGGATCGCACAGCGCGAGGCCGCCATCCTGGATCCGCAGCAGCGGCTGCTGCTCGAGGTGACCTGGGAGGCGCTCGACGACGCGGGGATGGCGGGCCGGGTGGCCGGGCACGCGGTCGGCGTCTACATCGGCGGGTTCATTCTCGACAACGCGCTCGGCCGCAGCGGGCCACTGGTCCGGCCGGCCATCACCAGCCACACCGCGATGAGTTCCTCGCACACGCTGCTGTCCAACCGCATCTCCTACCTGCTGGACCTGCACGGCCCCAGCCTGACCGTCGACACGGCGTGCTCGTCGTCGCTGGTCGCCACGCATCTGGCCGTACAGGCCATCACCCACGGGGAGTGCGAGATGGCGGTGGCCGGGGGCGCCAACGCGCTGCTGCAGCCGGAGACGTTCATCTCCATGTGCAAGGGCCGGTTCCTCTCGGCCGACGGGCGCTGCAAGTCGTTCGACGCCACCGCCGACGGTTACGGCCGGGCCGAGGGCGCGGGCGCCGTGCTGCTCAAGCCGGTGGACCTGGCGCTGCGCGACGGCGACCGCATCTACGCGGTCATCCGGGCCACCGGCGTGAACCAGGACGGGCGCACCGCGGCCATCCCGGTCCCCAATCCTGTTGCGCAGGAACAACTCGCGCGGCAGGTGCGGGAGGACGCGGGCATCGCCGGGCACGAGGTGAGCTACCTGGAGGCGCACGGCACCGGCACCGCCGTCGGCGACCCGATCGAGCTGGCGGCGCTGGGCGCGGTGTACGGCGCCGTGGACGGGCGCACCGAGCCGGTGGCGGTCGGCTCGGTGAAGAACAACTTCGGCCACACCGAGGCCGCGGCCGGGGTCGCGGGGCTCATCAAGGCGGCGCTCACGCTGCACCACCGCACCGTGGCGCCGCAGAGTTCGCTGGAGACGCCGAATCCCGCCATCGCGTTCGACGATCTCCGACTACGGGTGCCGCTGCGGCCGGAGCCGCTGCCCGGGGAGCCCGGCACCGGCGTGGTGGCCATCAACGGATTCGGCTACGGCGGCACCAATGCCCACGCCATCCTGGTCGAGGCGCCGCGCCCGGCGGCCGTGCCCGAGCAGCGCCCGGCGCCGCGAATGCTGCCCGTCTCCGGTCGCAGCGAGGCCGCGGTCCGCGAACTGGCCGGCCGGTTCGCCGCCACGCTGGACGAGCACTCCGCCGCGACGGTGACGGCCGCGGCGTGGACGCGCCGCGCCCACCACCCGCTGCGCGCCGGATTCGCCTACGAGGACGACGCCGACCTGCGGGCGCAACTGACCGCCTACGCCGCCGGCGACGGCCGGGCGCCGAGCCGGATCATCGGGGAGGGCGCGGCGGAGCCGGTGTTCGTCTTCAGCGGCATGGGCCCGCAGTGGTGGGGCATGGGACGCGAACTGCTCACCAGCGACAGCACTTTCGCGCGGGTGGCGCGCGAGGTAGACCAGGAGTTCACCACCATCGCCGGCTGGTCGATCGTGGCGGAGCTGCTGGCCGACGAGGCCGAGTCCCGGATCATGCGGACCGCCTACGCACAGCCGGCCAACTTCCTGGTGCAGGTGGCGCTCACCGCCGAGCTGGCCGAATACGGGATTCATCCGGCGGCGGTCGTCGGCCACAGCGTCGGCGAGGTCGCGGCGGCCTACGTCTCCGGCGCGCTGTCGCTGCGCGACGCGCTCACCGTCGCCTATCACCGCGCCCGGCTGCAGGCCACCACCGCGGGGACCGGCGGGATGCTCGCCGTCGGCATGTCCGAGGCCGACGCCCGCGCCATGCTCGCGAACACCGCGGGCATCTCGGTCGCCGCGATCAACAGCCCGAGTTCGGTCACCCTGGCCGGTGACCGCGACGACCTCGAGATGCTGCGTGACCTCCTGGCCTCGACCGGGACCTTCGCGCGCGCACTGCGGGTGGAGGTGCCCTACCACAGCCATCTCATGGACCCGATCCTCGGCGAATTGCGCGGCGCACTGGCCGATCTCGCCCCGCGCGACGCGAAGCTCACCACCTACTCCACCGTGACCGCGTCGGAGATCCCGGGCCAGACCTGGACCGGCGACTACTGGTGCCGCAACGTGCGCGAGCCGGTCCGTTTCGCCGACGCCATCGGCGCCCTGGTCGACGCCGGGCACCGGGTGTTCCTCGAGGTGGGCCCGCATCCGGTGCTGGGCGGCAACATTCGCGAGATGCTGATCCAACGGGGAGTGATCGGCACCTCGGTCGCCACATTGTCGCGGGATCTGCGCGACCACCACAATGTGCGGCGCGCCGTGGCGGATCTGTACGCCGCCGGCGCTCTGGGCGGGACCGGCATACCCGGACGCTCGGAATCGGTGGCGCCGCACCTGGACCTCCCGGCCTACCCCTGGCAGCGCCGGTACCTCTGGCAGGACGAGCCGATCACCGTGCTCGACCGGATCGGCACGCCGGACGGACCCGCGATGCTGGGCGACGCGACATCCTCGGCATCGTCGGAATGGGAAGTGCAGCTGTCGATTTCGAGCTTCCCGTGGCTGCGTGACCATGTGGTGGAGGGCCACGTCGTCCTCCCCGGGGCCGCCTACCTCGACGCCGCGCTCAGCGCCGCGGTGCAGCGCACCGGCCGCGCCAGCGTCGGGCTGGAGTCGGTGGAGTTCGTCGCGCCGCTGGTCGTCGACGAGCACGACGTGCCGGTACTGCGGATCACCGTCGAGGAGTCGACTCGCCGGTTCCTGATCCGCTCCCGCTCCGCCACGGCCGAGAACTGGACCCTCAACGCGCGCGGGCGGCTGATCGAGGCCGGGTTCGAACCCGCGGTCGAGGAGGTGTCCGCACCGCCGGACGCCGCCGCGGTCGCGGGCCCGGACCTGTACCGCGCCTTGGCCGCTCGCGGACTCGAGTACGGACCGGCCTTCCAGCGCATCGTCTCGGCGGTGGTGGGCGACGAGGCCGTGCTGGCGTCACTGTCGGCGGCCGACCAGCCGGGGCACCGGCACCTGGCCCATCCGGCGCTGGTGGACGCCGCGCTGCAATGCGTCGCGGCCCTCGCCGCCGGAGCGGACGGCGAGGCCGCGGTGGTGCCCGCCGCCATCGCGGGCGTCCGCCTGCTCGGACCGCTCCCGGCGCGCCCGCGGGCCCTGGTGACCCGGCGCGGCACCGATCCGCTGCGCGCGGATATCGCACTCGTCGACGAGCACGGCGCGGTGGCCCTGCGGCTGCTCGGGGTCGAATTCCGGCCGGTGGCCGCGGCGACGGATATCACCAGGCAGCTGGATCGAGTGTTCTACCAACAGGTCTGGCAGACCCTGGACGCCCGGCCGGACACCGCGGCCCGGCCGGACGAGGCGATCGTGGCGGTCGCCGTGGGCTCCGGCGCGACCGAGCGCGCTGCCGAGCTGCTCGGCGACCTGGATTACCGACCGGTGGCGCTGGCCGATCCGGCAGCGCCCGCCACCGACGAGATGCTGCGCCGGGCATTGCGTTCCGGCGCGGACGCACCGGCGGGCGAGCGGATCCGGGTGCTGGTGGTGCTGGGCGACGACTTCGGCGACGCCGACAACGTCTACGGCCTGGTGCGGGTCGCTCACGCCGTCGACGAGCTACGCGCCGACCATCCGGCGGCACAGGTCCGGGGCGTCGTCGTCACCGAGCACGCGCTGTGCCCGCCCGGCGACTCCGCGGTCCGGGCGTCGCACGCCGCGCTGATCGGTGCCCGCCGGGCGCTGCGCAACGAGCAACCCGCCGTCGCGTGGCGGCTGGTGGATCTCCGCGATACCGGCGAAATGCCGGATGTCGCAATACTTTTCGCCGACGATGCGGCCGACGAGATCGCCGTCCGGGGCGAGCAGCACTGGGCCGTGCGGATCGATCAGGGCCTGCGGTCCCATCTGGACCGGCGCGCGCAGGCCGCACCGCTGCGCGATCCGGAGCGCTCCTTCGAACTCGAGGTCCCGCAGTCGCGGCTGATATCGGATCTGGGCCTGCGCGAGACCGATCGGGTCGCGCCCGGTCCGGGCGAGGTCGAACTCCGGATGGAGACGGTCGGGCTCAACTACAAGGACGCCATGAAGGTCATCGGCGTCCTCACCGAAAAGGAGCTGGGCGACACGTATTTCGGGATGACCGTCGGCATGGAGGGCTCCGGGATCGTCGCGCGCGTCGGGCCGGGTGTGACACAGGTGGCCGTCGGCGATCGGATGATGGTGTGCGCCCGTGACATCCTGCGCCGGTACGTGACGATGCCGGTGGACGCCGGCGCCACCCTCCCGCACCCGCTGCGACCGGACGAACCGTACGACCCGCTCACCTGCGGCTCCGGATTGCCGTATCTGACGGCCGAATTCGGGCTGCGCACGCTCGCTCGGCTGCGGCCCGGCGAGACCGTGCTGATCCACGGCGCGGCCGGCGGCATGGGCATGGCGGCGGTGCAGGTGGCGCTGGACATCGGGGCCGAGGTGATCGCCACGGCCGGTACCGAGCAGCGGCGCGAATTCGTGCGGCAGCTCGGCGTGCGCGACGTGCTGAATTCGCGGTCTGCCGGATTCGTCGACGACATCGCCCGGCTCACCGGCGGGCGCGGCGTGGACGTCGTCTACAGCTCCGCGCCGGGCGAGATCCTGCAGCAGAACTTCCGGGTGGCGGCGGAGTTCGGCCGCATCGTCGACATCGGCAAGGCCGACATCTACGACGGCGGCGTCCTCGACCTGGGCCCGTTCGACCACAACCTCACCTTCTTCGCCGTGGACATGGACCGCGCCATGGCCCACGATCCCGAAATCCTGCGCGCCCCCTTGCGCATCGCGCAGCAGCGGCTGCGCGAGGGCACCTACCGCTACCTGCCGTACCAGGCGTATCCGGTGTCCGAACTGGCCGCGGCCTTCGAAGCGGTGGCCCGGGCCGACCAGATCGGGCGGGTGGTGCTGGACCTGCGCGAGCAACGTCCCCGGGTGCGGCCGCGCATCGACCATCCGCGCATCGATCCCGGCGCGAGCTATCTGGTCACCGGCGGGTTCGGCGGTTTCGGTCTCGCGACGGCGCGCTGGCTGGTGCGGGCGGGAGCACGGCGGCTGATTCTCGCCGGGCGCGGCGGCGCGACGACGTCCCGGGCCCGCGCGCAGCTCGCCGAATTCGCCGCGGCCGGTGTCGACGTCGTGCCGGAACGGCTGGACATCTCCGATTACGCCGCCGTCGCCGACCTGGTCGCCCGCTGTCAGTCCGGACCGGCGCCGCTGCGCGGCATCTTCCACGCGGCCGGTGTGGTCGACAACCTGCCCGTCCCGCAGATCACCCGCGACTCGTTGCGCGCCCTGTTCACGAAGGTGCGGGGCGCGGAGAATCTCGACCGGGCCACCGCGGCCGCGGGCATCGAACTGGACCTGTTCGTGCTCTACTCCTCGATCAGCGCGCTGGGCTGCATCACGCCGCAGATCGGTTATGCCGCAGCCAATTCCGCGCTCGACGCGCTCGCGGCCGACCGCCACCGGCGCGGCCTCGCGGGGCTGGCGGTGAACTGGGGTTTCATGAGCGGCGGCGGCATGGCCGACGGCAGCGAGGCGCTGGTCGACTACGTCAAGATGCTCGGCTTCCTGCCCTTGGACATGGACCGGGCGACCGCGCTGCTGCGGGAATGCCTGTCGCTGGACACTGCCCAGGCGGTGATCGCCGACATCGACTGGGAGGTGTGGTCGCGCGGGGCCCGGCCGTCGGTCGAGACGGTGCGCTTCCGGGAACTGCTCGCGGCGGCCGGGGTCGGCGGCGGCGGGGGTAGCACCCTGCGCCACGACATCCTCGCCCTGCCCGCCGAACAGCGCGCCGACTTCGTCGCCCAGCGCCTCGCCGACCAGCTCGCGGTGGTGCTCGGGGTGGCGGCCGAGACCATCAACATCGACGAGCCGGTCACCGATCTCGGCATGGACTCGCTGATGGCCATGGAGTTCGGCGCCCGCACCGAGAAGGCGCTGGACATCAAGATCTCCGCACTCGAACTCGGCCGGGGACTGTCCCTGCGCGGACTGGGCAGCAAGGTCGCCGGCCAGCTGGCCGTCGCCGACGACGCCCCCGCCGCCGCCTGAGAGGAACCGCATGACCACCGAACTGATCGCCTACGCCGACATCGACGAGGTGCTCGGCGACCGCGCCGGACGTTTCTTCGGCGAGGGCTACAAACGCCTCACCCATCACTTGGACGAGATCGTCCTGGACCACGACGAGCAGGGTCGCCCGCGGGCGACCGCCACGGCGGGCGTGCGCTATCCGGCCGACTGGTCGCGCAAGCGCAGCCGGGTGCTGGAACCGCACCTGAGCAGTCTCGACGCCGCGATCTTCGGCCATCGCCTACTCGACGTGGTGCTGCGCGAGTTCTTCGGGCTGTCCGCGCACGACATCCGCTCGGCGTGGCTGCCGTCCATCCGGTTCAGCAGCGGGACCGCCGCGACCGAATCGCTGGACCGGTTCCCGGTGACCGCGCGGGTCACCTCGTTCGAGGGCCACACCCTCACGGTCACCGGCGAATTGGGCCACGGCATGACGCTGGAGGCGACCGTCGCGCTGCCGGTGCCCGCGGCGCCGCGCGACCTCGAACGCGCCACCGCCACCGAGCGCGGCGGCGGCTTCTTCCACGACGCGGTGTACCGCCGCGCCCAATACCTGCGCAATGTCGTCGTCACCGCCGACGGCACCGGCGCGACGGCCGAATACGAACTGGCACACCTGGATACAGCCGCCGCCGGGGAGGGCGTGGCCGACGCCTACCAGCCGTCGATCTCGCTGGTCGACGCGACGGTGCTGCTGGCGCAGCTGTCCCAGGTGGTGCTGTACGAGCTGGACAACATCGCCCGCGCGGACAGCGAGACCCTGTGGATGCGGCGGATGGCCACGCGCGCCACCGCTCCCCCGGCCCGCTACGCCCCGGGCACGGTGTCCACGCGCATCGTGCGGTCGATGATCCTCACCTTCGGCGGCGGCGACTGGCGCATCTCCAGCTGGGCGTCGGACTTCGCCGGGTGCACGGTCACCTACGACCTGGCGCACCGGCTTCCCACGTAATCCACGCGACAACAGCTACCGAAAGGCATATCCATGCCGGGAAACGATTTTCGACGCATCTGCGTCTCCGGGACCTACTCCACCGGGAAGACCACCACCTCGACCGCGCTGTCGCTGCTGACCGGGGTGCCGCGCGTCGACGCGTCGTCCGCGCGGGAAGTAGTCACCGAACTGTATCCAGGGATGCGGTTCCAGGATCTGAGCACCACCGAACTCATGGCGCTCGGCTTCCGCCGGCTGGAACTGCGCGTCCAGGCCGAGGCGATCCTGGACGCACAAGGCGGATTCGTCGCCGACGGGTCCGTGCTCAACG
The DNA here is from genome assembly GCF_044628355.1 of Nocardia sp. N2S4-5. NCBI lineage: Bacteria > Bacillati > Actinomycetota > Actinomycetes > Mycobacteriales > Nocardiaceae > Nocardia > Nocardia sp. N2S4-5. The sequence continues at coordinate 1,485,211 of NZ_JBIUPM010000001.1, forward strand.
AATGGATCTACGGCGTCACCCGGCTGATCACGGGGCCGAACCCGGGTTCCTCGCGCTGGCACAAGGCGCTGAAGAACACCCTCACCCTGCCCGGCCGGCCCTTCTATCGCCGCTATCTCAACGCCTACGGCGACATGGCGCGCCAGCGGGCGCGGCACGGCTACGACATCTTCTTCCACCTGCCCGTCGAGATTCCGATGGATCCCGACGGGCACCGCCCGGTCGACGAGCGGTACCGGCAGATCTCCGATCGAAAACTGCTGCACGCGATCAGCGAGCTCGGGCAGCCGGTGGTCACCGTGCGCGGCACGCCCGAGGAGCGGCTGGAGGCGATCGTGAACATGCTCGACATCCCGACCGTGATGGACATCGACGTGGCGGTGCGGAAGGCGGCGGACATCGTGCGCACCAGCCGCGAGCGGGTGCAGGAGGCGATCGTCGCCCAGCAGCAGCCGCACACCCTGGCCCGCAAGATCAAGTTCGCGACCCGCGTGTAGGAGACTGCCATGACCGTCCTGCTGGACAAGACGAAGCGCTACAACCCGATCGACTCGTGGTTCTACGACAACTTCATCTCCGACGCGGTGCGGGAGATGACTCCCACCCTGTTCGACGACATCGCCGGGCTGCTCGACCCCGACGCCGAGGTGCTCGATGTCGGTTGCGGCGGTGGACAACTCGCCGTCGGGCTGGCGAGCGCCGGTGCGCAGCTGCGGCTGACCGGCATCGACCTGTCGCCCCAGCAGGTCCGGCGCGCCCGCAGACGCGGCGCCCCGCTGGGCGATCGAGTGCGGTTCCGGGAGGGCTCGGCGATGGATCTGCCGTTCCCGAACGACACCTTCGACGCCGTCGTCAGCTCCGGCTCCATCAAGCACTGGCCCGATCAGCGCCGGGGCCTGGCGGAGATGATCCGCGTGCTGCGGCCCGGCGGGCTGCTGGTGATCATCGAGGCCGACCGCGGCTGCACGTTCGAGGACGCGCAAACCTTCGTCGACCGCTGGCGGCTGCCGCAGCCGGTGCCCCGGCTCTGCCTGCCGTTCTTCCGCACCTACATCGCGGGCTACGGCATCGATCTCGACGACGGCCGTCGCCTGGTCGAGGACCTCGCGCTCACCGGCGCGACGGTCGAACGCATCGAGGGGGAACCCGGAATTCGCATCACCGCACGGAAGGCGGACTGACACTTCGCGCCGCCGTAATCCGCACTACGCATGAGTAACCCGCCCACGCTGTGTACCTGGGCGTGATATAGGTGCAGACTACGCGGGACCGGCAGTCGTAACCCCGCGCCCGACCGGGCCCTAGCAAAGAAGTGAAAGGAGCTGGCGAGTGTTCAGCCGCATCGCCGTCGTGAACCGGGGAGAGGCTGCCATGCGCCTCATCCACGCCGTCCGAGATCTGGCCGCGGAGACCGGGCAGCGGATCGAAACCGTCGCCCTGCACACCGATGTCGATCGGAACGCGACGTTCGTGCGGGAGGCCGACATCGCCTACGACCTCGGTCCGGCGTCCGCCCGCCCGTATCTGGATCTCAAGGCGCTCGAGCAGGCTCTGGTGACCACGGAGGCCGACGCCGCCTGGGTCGGTTGGGGTTTCGTCGCGGAGGATCCGGCGTTCGCCGAACTCTGCGAGCAGATCGGCATCACCTTCATCGGCCCCGACCCGGAGGCCATGCGCAAGCTCGGCGACAAGATCGGCGCGAAGCTGCTCGCCGAGGAGGTCGGCGTGCCGGTCGCGCCGTGGAGCCGCGGCGCGGTCGAGACCGTCGAGGCGGCGCTGGCGGCCGCGGCCGAGATCGGCTATCCGCTGATGCTCAAGGCGACCGCGGGCGGCGGCGGGCGCGGTATCCGCGTGGTCACCAACGCCGACGAGCTGGTCGACGCCTACGAGCGCACCCGCCAGGAGGCCGCGCGCGCGTTCGGCAGCGGCGTGGTCTTCCTGGAGCGGCTGGTGACCGGCGCCCGGCACGTCGAGGTCCAGGTGATCGCCGACGGCCAGGGCACCGCGTGGGCGCTCGGCGTCCGCGACTGCTCGGTGCAGCGGCGCAATCAGAAGATCATCGAGGAATCGGCCTCGCCCGTGCTGCGGCCCGAGCAGGCCGGCGAGCTCAAGGCGTCGGCGGAGCGGCTTGCGGTCGCGGTCGGTTATCGCGGCGCGGCGACGGTCGAATTCCTGTACCACCCCGGTGACGAGTTGTTCGCCTTCCTCGAGGTCAACACGCGACTGCAGGTCGAGCACCCGATCACGGAGTGCACCACCGGTTTCGACCTGGTCCGGGCGCAGCTGCACGTGGCCTCGGGCGGCCGGCTGGAGGGTGAGCCGCCGGTGGAGCGCGGGCACGCCATCGAGGCCCGGCTCAACGCCGAGGACCCCGATCGCGATTTCGCGCCGGCGCCCGGCCGCATCGCACGGCTGGATCTGCCCGCCGGTCCGGGTATCCGCATCGACACGGGCGTCAGCGAGGGCGACACCATCCCCGCCGACTTCGACTCGATGATCGCCAAGATCATCGCCTACGGCCGCGACCGGGACCAGGCGCTGGGCCGCCTGCGCCGGGCCGTGGCCCAGACCCGGGTGGTCATCGAGGGCGGCGCGACGAACAAGAGCTTCGTCCTGGACCTGCTCAACCAGCCCGAGGTCATCGACGCCAGTGCGGACACGGGCTGGATCGACCGGGTGCGCGCCGAGGGTCGCCTTGTCTCGCACCGTCATTCGGCGATCGCGCTGGCCGCCGCGGCCATCGACGCCTACGAGGAAGAAGAGCACGTCGAGCGGCAGCGGCTGCTGTCCACGGCGTCCGGCGGGCGCCCGCAGGTACAGCACGAGAGCGGCCGGCCGCTGGATCTGAAGCTGCGCGGCGTCGGTTATCGGGTGCGGGTCGCCCGCATCGGCGCGCACCGGTTCCGCATCGGCATCGAGGCGGGCGCCGACCTGCGCACCGCCGATGTCGACCTGGAGCGGTTCGACCGCCACACGGGGCAGATCGTGGTCAACGGCCTGCGGTACCGGCTGACCACGGGCACGCACGGCCCGATCCACGTCGTCGACGTCGACGGCGTGACGCATCGGATCAGCCGGGACGAGGGCGGCGTGGTCCGCTCCCCCGCCCCCGCGCTGGTCGTCGCCACTCCGCTGGAGGTGGGCGCCGAGGTCGAGGCCGGCGCGCCGGTCCTGGTGCTGGAGAGCATGAAGATGGAAACGGTGCTGCGCGCGCCGTTCCGGGCCCGGCTCAAGGAATGCGGCGTCTCGGTCGGCACCCAGGTGGAGACGGGCGCGCCGCTGCTGCGCCTGGAGCCGATCACCGACGACACCGAGGAGGCGGCCGCCGCCCCGGTCGAGACGGTCGAACTCGACCTGCCCGGGGAGCAGGCCCAGGTGCAGTCGCACGTGCGGCTGACTCGCGGGCTGCAGGATCTGCGCAGCCTGCTGCTCGGATTCGACGTCGACCCGCACGACGAACGCCGCGTGCTCGACGACTACCTCACCGCCCGCCGGGCGGCCATCGCCGACAACCGGCGGCCGCTGGCCGAGGAACTCGAACTGCTGCAGGTCTTCGCCGATCTCGCCGAACTGAGCCACAACCGCTCGTGGGAGGACGACGGCGGCCGCGGCCACGTGCACAGCGCCCGCGAGTACTTCCACACCTACCTGCAGAGCCTCGACGTGGAGCGGGCCGGGCTGTCGGAGTCGTACCAGGGCAAGCTGGCCAAGGCGCTCGAGCACTACGGCGTCACCGAACTGGACCGCACCCCGGACCTCGAGGCCGCGGTGTTCCGCATCTTCCTCGCCCAGCAGCGGCCGTCCGACACCGTCACGGTGGTCACGACGCTGCTGCGCGAGTGGCTGCGCGAGCCGCTGCCGGACCGCGCCCTGCGCGAGCCCGTCGGCCTGGCGCTGGAGCGGCTGGTGGCGGCGACCCAGGTGCGCTTCCCCGTGATCGCCGATCTCACCCGCGGCGTGGTGTACGCCTGGTTCGGCCAGCCGCTGCTGCGGCGCAACCGCGCCCGGGTCTACACCACCGTGCGAAAGCACCTGCGGCACTTGGACACTCACCCGGACGCCGCCGACCGCACCGACCGCGTCGCCGAGATGGTGCGCAGCACCGAGCCGCTGGTGCGGCTGCTCGGCCAGCGGCTGGTGCGCGGCAGCGCCGACAACACGGTGATGCTGGAGGTGCTGACCCGGCGGTACTACGGCAACAAGGGGCTCACCGACGTGCGCGCCCGGGAGGCGGGCGGCTGCAGCTTCGTCATCGCCGAACGCCGTGGCGTGAGCCTGGTCTCGGCGGCCGTGCGCTTCGACGCGCTCGGCACCGCGCTGCGCGGGCTGGCCGAGCTGGCCGGCGGCGCCGCCTCCATCGAGGCCGACATCTACCTGGCCTGGGAGAAGCAGCCGGAGGACTTCGACGCCATGGCGTCGGAGCTGCACGAGGTCCTCGGCACGCAGACGCTGCCGAACCAGGTGCACCGGATCACCGCCACCGTCGCGGGCAGCGGCGGCGCGGTGATGCACCACCACTTCACCTTCCGCCCGTCCGCCACCGGCATGGCCGAGGAGCGGCTGATCCGCGGCCTGCACCCGTACATCGCGCAACGGATGCAGATGGAGCGGCTGCGCAAGTTCGACGTCACCCGGCTGCCGTCCTCGGACGAGGAGGTGTACCTGTTCCGGTGCATCGCCAAGGAGAATCCGGCCGACGAGCGGCTCGTCGCGTTCGCCCAGGTGCGGGACCTGACCGCGCTGCGCGAGCACGACGGCCGGCTGCTCGCGCTGCCGACCGCGGAGAGCACCGTCGCCGCCTGCATCGACTCGATCCGCCGGGCGCAGTCGCTGCGGCCGTCGGCCAAGCGGTTCCAGACCAACCGCATCGTGATGTACATCTGGCCGCCGATCGACCTCATCCCCGCCGAGTTCGAGACGATCGTGGACCGCGTGGTGCCGACGACGGCGGGCGCCGGGCTGGAGGAGATCCTGCTCATCGCCCGGCAGCGCGACCCGAAGACGGGTGAGCTGGTGAAGGTCGCCGTGCGCATCGCCTTCGACGCCACCGGCGGCACCTCGGTGACCATCGGCAAGCGCACCGACGAGCCGGTCGAGCCGCTCGACGAGTACCGGCAGAAGGTGCTGCGCGCGGGCAGCCGCAACACCGTGTACCCCTACGAGCTGACCGGCCTGCTCGGCGAGTTCACCGAGTACGACCTCGACGCCGACCACGCCCTGGTGCCGGTGGACCGGCCCAAGGGCCACAACACCGCGGCGATCGTCGCGGGCATGGTGACCACGGCGACCGCACAGTATCCCGAGGGCGTCACCCGCGTGGTGCTGCTCGGCGACCCGACCAAGTCGCTGGGCGCACTGTCCGAACCCGAGTGCCGCCGGGTGATCGCCGCGCTGGATCTGGCCGAGCGCGAACAGGTTCCGCTGGAGTGGTACGCGCTGTCCTCCGGCGCCCGGATCTCGATGAAGTCCGGCACCGAGAACATGGACTGGGTGGCCGCCGCGCTCAAGCGGATCGTCGAGTTCACCCAGGACGGCGGCGAGATCAACATCGTCGTCGCGGGCATCAACGTCGGGGCGCAGCCGTACTGGAACGCCGAGGCCACCATGCTCATGCACACCAAGGGCATCCTGGTCATGACGCCCGACTCGGCCATGGTGCTCACCGGCAAGCAGGCGCTGGACTTCTCCGGTGGTGTCTCGGCCGAGGACAACTTCGGTATCGGCGGCTACGACCGCGTGATGGGCCCGAACGGGCAGGCGCAGTACTGGGCGCCGAACCTGACCGCGGCGCGGGACATCCTGATGTCGCACTACGACCACACCTACATCGCCCCCGGCGAGCAGGCGCCGCGGCGTTCGCGGACGGCCGACCCGGTCGACCGCGACGTCTCCGATTTCCCGCACGTGCTGGCCGGCAGCGATTTCGCCACCGTCGGCGAGATCTTCTCCGCGGCCAACCCGGATCGCAAGAAGCCCTTCGACATTCGCACGGTGATGCGGGCGCTGTCCGACCAGGACCACCCGGTGCTGGAGCGCTGGGCGGGCATGGCCGACGCGGAGACCGCGGTGGTGCAGGACGCGCATCTGGGCGGTATCCCGGTGTGCTTGCTGGGCATCGAGTCGCAGAGCATCCCGCGGCGCGGCTTCCCGTCCACCGACGGCCCGGACACCTACACCGCGGGCACCCTGTTCCCGCGGTCGTCGAAGAAGGCGGCGCGGGCGATCAACGCGGCCAGCGGCAACCGGCCGCTGGTGGTGCTGGCGAACCTGTCGGGCTTCGACGGGTCGCCGGAGTCGATGCGCAAGCTGCAGCTGGAGTACGGCGCCGAGATCGGCCGCGCCATCGTGAATTTCGAGGGCCCCATCGTGTTCTGCGTGATCTCGCGGTACCACGGTGGCGCATTCGTGGTGTTCTCGAAGGCGCTGAACCCGAATATGACCGTTCTCGCGCTGGAAGGCTCGTTCGCGTCGGTGCTCGGCGGCGCTCCGGCCGCGGCGGCGGTGTTCTCCGGTGAGGTCAACACGCGCACGGCGGCCGACGCGCGGGTGCAGGATTTGCAGACGCGGGCGGCCAACGCCACCGGCACCGAGCGGGCGGCCCTCGCCGCGGAACTGGACGAGGTCCGCTCCTCGGTGCGCGCGGAGAAGCTGGGCGATGTCGCGGCCGAGTTCGACCGCGTGCACAACATCCAGCGCGCCGTCGACGTCGGTTCGGTGGACGCGGTCATTCCGGCGGCCGAGCTGCGGCCGCAGATCATCGCGGCCATCGAGGCGCGACTGGCGGGCTGAGACCCGCGGGCCGGGTGACCATGGCGGTCACCCGGCCCGACCCGATGCCCCCGCGGGGTCGCAGATCACCGAAGGTTCACAGCGTATGCCGTAAGTTTGCTCGGGAACGTTCGCCAACGGTGATCTGGTCCCGAGGGAGGCGTGTTGACGGTACGGCCGGAGCCCGGCGCCGAATCGGCGTATCCGCTGTCGCGGGCGCAGTGGTCGTGGTGGCTGGCACAGCAGCTGTATCCGGACGTGCCGGTCACCGTGGCGCTGTATCTGGATCTCGAGGGTCCGCTGGAGCTCGGGTCGCTGGCCGGGTGCGCGCGCCGGGCCGCGCGCGAACTCGAGTCGCCGCATCTGCGGTTCTGCCTGGTCGACGGTTATCCGCGCCAGTACGTCGATGCCGCCACGCCGCTGCCGCTGGAGACGGTCGATCTCACCGACGAGGAGGATCCCCTCACCGCGGCGCTGGACCGCATGGCACGCGACCACGGCACGCCCCTCGACCCGCTCACCGACATCCTGACCGTGGCGATCGTCTTCGCGGTGACGCCGACGCGGCATCTGCTGTATCTGCGCAGCCATCACATCGTGCTCGACGGTGTCGGCGCGGCCGCCGTGCTGCGCCGGACCGCGCAGCTCTACCGCGCGCAGGTCGAATCCGGCGCCGAGACGCCGGAGGCCGGGGCGCTGTCGGTGGCGGAGATCCTGGAAGACGAACGGGCATACCGGGATTCACCGCGGGCGCGAGCCGACGGCGAATACTGGCGGGCTCAGCTGGCCGGATTCGACGGACCCACCTGTCTGGCCGGGCGTCCGGCCCCGCCGTCGGGGACGCCGCACCATGTGGCCGGAACGCTCGACGAGGCGGCGGCCGGATTGCTCGCCGACGCCCAGGCGCGGCATGGGGCGACCTTTCCGGAACTGGTCATCGCGGCCTTCGCCGGGCATCTCGCGCGCATGACGGGGCGATCCGAGGTCACGCTCACGATGCCCGTGCCCGCGCGGGCGACGGTGGCGTTGCGGCGGTCGGCGGGCACCATGTCGAATGTGGTCCCGCTGCGGTTGACCGGTCTCGAGGTGGCCACCGTCGGCGAGGTGATCGCGCAGGTGCGGGCGAAGGTGATCGGGGCGCTGCGGCATCAGCGGTACCGGCACGAGGACATGCAGGACGGGCACGAGGCGGTGCTCGGCGGGTTCGGGCCCGTTCTCAACGTCCTCGGCTTCGTGGAACCGCTGCGGCTGGGCCCGGTCGCCGGACAGGCGCGGCTGCTGGCGCTGGGCCCGGTACCCGACCTGCAGATCAACGGTTACCAGGCCGGGCCGGACGAACGGTCGGTGAGCATCGACTTCCAGGCGAATGCGGCACGCTACCGCCGCGCGGACGTGGTCCGGCACCACCGCCTGTTCCTGGACTTCTTCCGTCGTTTCCTCGCCGCCGGAACCGAGTGCCCGGCAACGGAAACCGGCCCGCCGACCGTGCCGCCGCGGGTATCCCCGCCTGGCCCGGAACGCCTGCTGCGCGAGTTGCTGCGCGCGGACCTGGCGCCGGACGCGGTGGCGGTGCGCGACGGCGACCGCGCCATGACCTACCGGGAGATCGACGAGGCGTCCACACGCTTGGCGCGCGCCCTGCTCGCCCGCGGCGCGGGACCCGACCGGTACGTCGCCGTCGCCGTCCCGCGCTCACTCGAATCGGTGCTCGCCCTGTGGGCGGTCGCCAAGACCGGCGCCTGCTACGTCCCCCTCGACCCGGCCGACCCGCAGCCCCGAATCGCGGCGGTACTCGCCGATTGCGGTGCCCGCCTGGGCATTACGGTCGCCTCGGCGCGGCCCACGCTCCAGCCCGACACCAGCGCGGTTGCCACGCCGGACGCTTCCCCCACCAACAGGGACCCCGCTCACGCTGGCCGAGATGCCGGGCTGGGCGACGTCGACTGGCTCGTGCTCGATGATCCCGTGACTGTGACGGCTGTCGGGCGGTATGCCTCGAATCCGATTGCCGCAGCGGAACTGCCGGGGGCGGTGCGGGTGGGGCATCCGGCGTACGTGATCTATACCTCCGGTACGACCGGGAGTCCGAAAGGGGTGGTGGTTGCCCATCGTGGTCTCGGGCCGCTGACGGATTATCTCGTCGAGCACTACGGGCTGGGGCCGGATTCGGTACTGCTGCACTCGCATACCGCTACGTTCGACGCGCATCTGCTCGAATTGCTGGCCGCGTTCGCCGCGGGTGCACGGCTGGTCGTCGCTCCCCCGGAGGTGGTCGCGGGAGACGCGCTGGCCCAGCTGATCCGCGACAGCGGCTGCACGGTTCTGCAGACCGCGCCCGCCGTGCTCGCCACGCTGTCGCCCGAGCAGGTTCCGGGGCTCGCGGTCGTCGCGATCGGCGGGGAGGCCTGTCCGGCGAAACTGGTGCGGCAGTGGGCCTCTCGTGTGCGGCTGCACAACGGCTACGGGCCGACCGAGGCGACCATCATGGCGACCGAGACCGCCGCCATGACCGCCGACGCGCCGGTATCCATCGGGCGGCCGCTGCCCGGTGCCTTCGCCGTGGTGCTCGACTCCCGGCTGCGGCTCGTCCCCGAGGGCGGCCGGGGCGAACTGTATCTGGGCGGCCCCGCCGTCGCCCACGGCTATCTCGGCAATCCAGCCGGAACCGCCGCCCGATTCGTCGCCGATCCATTTACTGCCGGTCGGCGGCTCTACCGCACCGGCGACGTGGTGTGCGCCGGACCCGACGGCGACTTCGAGATCTTCGGCCGCATGGACGGCCAGATCCAATTGCACGGTCGCCGTGTCGAACCGGCCGAGATCGAGGCCGCGCTGCTCGCCGCGCCCGAGATCGCGTACGCGGTGGTGACGCTCATCGACGCGGGGCGGCCCGGGGCGCGCCTGGTGGGATACGTCGTCCCCGCCGACGGCGCGCGGATCGACACGGCGGCGACGCTGCGAAGGCTGCGGGCCGAACTGCCCTTCGCTTTGGTTCCCTCGGCACTGGTCGCGCTCGACGCACTGCCCATGGCGGGCAACGGGAAGGTCGATCGCGCGGCACTCCCCGCTCCCGTCCCCCGCACCCGCGCCTCTCGGCCGCCGCGGACCCGGCTCGAACAGCTGGTCGCCGACCGCTTCGCCGCCGCCCTGGACCGGTCCGAGGTCGGCCGGGACGACGACTTCTTCGAACTCGGCGGGAATTCCGTACTGGGCGTGACGGTTTCGGCCGAGCTGGCCGCGGCGACGGGCCTGCCCATGGCCCTGCACTGGCTCTACACCGCGCCGACCGTCGAACTGCTCGCCGCACGGCTGGCCGGCCACGACACCGCCGGTGACGACGCGCTCGGTGTCCTGCTCCCGTTGCGCCGCAACGGCACTCGGCCACCGCTGTTCTGCGTGCATTCCGCCGTGCCGCTCGCCTGGTGTTACGCCGGGCTGGCACGTTACGTGACCGACCGACCGGTCTACGGACTGCAGGCGCCCGTGCTGACGGCCGCGTCCGAGCTTCCCCGCCGGGATCGATGACCTCGCCGACAGCTACATCGACGCCATGCTCCGCGTGCAGCCCGAGGGCCCCTACCACCTGCTCGGCTGGTCCCTCGGCGGGCAGATCGCGCACGCCGTCGCGGTGCGGCTGCGGGCCCGCGGCGCGACGGTCGCCGTGCTGGCGATGCTGGACAGCGTGGTCGTGCCCGCGACCGCGGAACCGCCGCCGGTGCCGCGCATGCGCGATCTGCTGACCCACCTGCTCGGCGACGAGCCCGAGAACGCCGACGCCGCCCCGGACGTCACCGCGGCGGAGGCGGCCGCCGAACTGGCCCGCGCGGGCGCCTCCTTCGGCACGGGACTGTCCGCGGACCAGCTCGAGCGACTCCATCGCGGATACGCTGCCGGAGTCGCGCTCTCGCACGGCTACCGGCCCGGCGTATACGACGGTGACCTGCTGTACTTTTCGGCGACCCGGGGCATCACGGAGCTGCTGGGCGCGTATGTCTGGCGGCCCTACGTCACCGGGGAACTGGTCGAACATCCCGTGGCCGCCACGCATGCCCAGCTGACCAATTCCGAGGTCGTCGCGGTCATCGGCCCGCTCTTGGCGGAGCATCTCGAACGGACCGACGCGGCCGGGAGCGCACGGACGACCGTGCTCGACCGTCTCCCCACGCGGCCACGGGACGCCGCCACGTCGGCTACGCGGCGGGTATAGCGTCCAGCGGGTCGTCCCGCAACATGTTGGACGGTCTGTTGTTTCGTTTCACAGGCGCACGGCAATGCTTCATCAGAGCCGGTTTCGCGGCGTCGTCATGGGGCGGGGCGCGATCGACGCGGGGCCGGGCCAGCACGGACACACCAGACGAACGGAGCGCTCCTGCCATGTTCCTGCCCGCATCCGGGGCTCCCCGCCCGATCGCGACGACCGGCGAACCCGATTGCCGACGGATCGCCGCGGCCATCTCCGCCGCCCTGCCGGGCCGCCCGGCGGTCGGCATCGCGGCGGTCGGGGCCGGCAAGCTGGAATCCGGTGGCGCGGCCTCGAATTCCCGCGCGAACCTGCTGGAGGACACTCAGCTCATTCATCTCGGCGGCCCGGTCCGGGACGCGGCCGCGGGCGGACGGCCGATCCTGGTCGCGGACATGGCCCTGGAAACCCAGTGGGACAACGATTTCCGCCGCGAGGTCCAGATCCTGGGCGCCCGCTCCCTGTTCTGCCAGCCGGTCACCGCCGAATCGGAAGTAGTCGGCGTGATCACCCTTTACGGCTCGCATCCCAACGCCTTCCCCGCCGCCGCCCCCGACCTCCTCCGCCCCTTCCGAGTCACCGTCACCGACGCCCTCGTCCGCCTGCAAACCTCCGACCGATAAATCCCCCGTCAGGCGGCCCGGTCAAGGTGCGCCCAAGAGAGTGGTGGCCAGGTCGGTGAAGGTGGCCATGGCGCGGTGGAAACCGTTGGGGCCCAGGGAGATCCGGGCGGCTCCGGCCGCGGCGGCCGCCGCGGTGCCGTCGAAGGGTGGGGCCAGGTTGGCGTTGACGGGGGCGGCGAGGGTGGTGGCCAGTTCTCGGATCGTCTCGGGGGCGGTCAGGCGGAGGGGGTACACGCAATCCGCTCCGGCGGACAGATACTGCCGGGCTCGGCGTATCACCTCCGGTGTGGCGCCCGGGCCGTTGTGCAGGTAGGCGTCGATACGTGCGTTGATCACGAGGTCGACGCCCACGCCCGTCGCCGCGGCGCGCACCGCGGCGATCCGGTCGGCGACACCGCGTCGCGCAGGCCGCTCATGCCCGTACCTCCGCGGCGAGGGCGGCCGCGCGGCGGGTCGAACGTTCCGCCCGCCGGACCACGGTGACCGCGGCGAGGACCGCCGCCAGGCTGAAGCCCGCGGCGACCAGGGAGCCGCGCCGGAAGCCCTCGGTCAGGGCCACCGCCCCGCCGCCGGACACGCCGCGCGCCACGGCGATCGCCACCGCCGCGACGACGGCCGTTCCCAGCGCGCCGCCGATCTCCCGGGCGGTCTCCACCATGCCGCCGGCCAATCCGCTGACCTCTTCGGGTATGCCGACGAACGCGGCGACCTGGATCGACACCAGTGACAGGCCCACGCCCGCGCCGACGGCGAGGAATCCGGGGAACAGGTCCGGCCAGTAGGCGGCGTGCACCGGCACGCGGGCGAGCCACAGCAGCCCGGCCGCCGAACTCGCTTGCGCGACAACCAATGACCAACCGGCGCCGAGCCGCGACAGGATGATCGGCGCGATCCCGGCCGCCACCACCACCGCGGTCGCCGCGATCGCGAGATATGCCACGCCGGTGCGCAGCGCCGAGTAGCCGAGCACCTGCTGCATGAGCAGCGAGGCCTGGAAGATCGTCGCGAAGAACGCCGCATACACCAGCGCGGCAACGAGATTCGCGGCGTTCAGGGTCGGCCGCCGGAACATCGACAGCGGCACCAGCGGCTCCGCCGTCCGGTGCTCCACGACGACGAACGCCGCCAGGAGAACGACGCCGGCCGCGAGGAAGCCGAGCGTCACCGCCGACGTCCACCCGTGCTCGACGCTCTTGTTGATGGCGTAGACCACCGCGGCGAGCCCGGCGGTCACCGTCACCGCACCGGCGGCGTCGAACGGCCCGCGATGGATACCGCGGTCGGTGGGAACATATTTCGCGATCAGCGCCACCATCGCCGCGACGATGGGCACGTTGATGAAGAAGACCCACTGCCAGCCGGGCCCGGCGGTCAGCGCGCCACTGACCACGACGCCGACGGAGGCCGCGCTGCCGCCCGCCGCGCCGAACACGCCGAGCGCCTTGGTGCGCGCGGTGCCCTCCGAGAACGTCGCGACGAGCACCGCGAGCGCGGCCGGAGCGGCCAGTGCCGCGCCGACGCCCTGCATCGCCCGCGACGCCACCAGCTGCGCGAACGACGCCGAGATGCCGGCGGTGAGCGAGGCGACCGCGAACAGCGACAAGCCCGCCAGCAGCATCCGGCGGCGGCCGAGCAGATCACCCGCGCGCCCGCCGAGCAACAGCAGACCGCCCAGCAGCAGGACGTAGGTGATCACCACCCATTGCAGGTCGCCGGGCGCCAGCCCGAGATCGATCTGGATGGCGGGCAGGGCCACGTTCACGATGGCGATGTCGAGGGTGATGATGAACTGGGCGCCGCACATCAGCGCGAGAATCGCCCCGGGGTGTAGCGTCCGCCGCTCGGAGACCGGAGGCGGTAGGAGAATTTCGTCGACCATACCTTCCACAACCGGCCGCGTGCCGGAAACTCGTCGCGGTCGTCGTCAGCCGAGCGTGGCGGGCAGTCCGAACACCGGGAACAGCTCCGGCTGCAGGAAGGCGTGCAGCGCCACGATCTCGCCGCCCGCGCATTCCAGCACCTGGATGCCCACGGCCTCGAAGCGGCCGCCGTGGTCCCGGTACACGGCCACCGCCGGGCAGCCGTTGGCCTCGATCGGCACCAGCCGCTTGCCCCGGCAACCGAGGTCGGATTCGATCAGCCAGCGCCGGAACGCTTCCCGGCCGGACAGCCAGAACGCCACCGGCGGCATGTCGATCACGGCGTCGTGCCGCAGCAGCGAGACGATGCCGTCGATGTCGAAGCGCTCGAAGGCCGTGACGTAGCGTTCGAGCAGCCCGGTGTCGACCGGTTCGGTCGCACCGGGGTCCGCCGGCGCCGCCGCGAGGGCCGAGCGGGCGCGGCGCAACATGCTGTTGACCGCGTCCACGCTGGTGTCGAGTAGATCGGCGACCTCGGCCGCCCGCCAGCACAGCACGTCACGCAGGATGAGCACGGCGCGCTGGCGCGGCAGCAGATGCTGGAGGGCGGCGACGAAGGCCAGCCGCACCGACTCCCGCGAGATCGCCCGCTCCGAGGGATCGTCGGCCGGGGCGGTCGGAAACGGTTGCAGCCAGGTCGATTCCGGCAGCGCCGGGCCCAGGCCGCCATGCGGGTCCGCTGCCGCGACCAGATCCATCGGCAGCGCGCGCCGTCGCCGTTCCCCGGCCGCGTCGATGCACACGTTGGTCGCGATGCGATACACCCAGGGCCGCAGTCCGGCCGGGTCGGCCAGGCCGCCCGCGGATCGCCACGCCCGCATCATCGTGTCCTGTACGGCGTCCTCCGCCTCGAGCACGGACCCGAGCATCCGGTAGCAGTAGGCGAACAGCGGTTGCCGCAGGGCGGCCAGGTCCCGCTCCAGCGACGGCGGGACGAGAACGGTAGTCGGGTTCATCCGCGGTGACTCCTCGATCGGACCGGTGCGCTCGCAGAGAACGCCTTCGACAGGTAAGACCGGCGCGGCGGCCGAAACTCGTCGCGGCGGGGCCGGAACGGCGGTGATCGTTACGAACTCGACTAACCTTGCCCCTGTTCACCGGGGTGTCGCGGTCGGAGAGGCGGGGCTATGACGTCATGGCGGGCGCGGGCGACCATCGCGCGGATGCGGTGGCAGCGGAACAAGCGGTTCTACGCCGACCCCGCCGTCATGCGCGCGAACCTGGCGCACCATCAGGCGCCGGAGCGGTCCCGGCCGCCGCGGCGGCTGGCCGACAGCCACGAGGTGAGCCGTACCGTGGTCGACGGCCGTGACGTGTTCACGATCACGCCGCGCGGCGGGCCGCGGTCGCCGTGGCACATCTTCCACATGCACGGCGGCGGATTCGTCGAGGCGCCCGAGGCACATCACTGGCGTTTCGCGGCCAGGATGGTCGACCGGCTCGGCTGCACCTACACCTTGCCGATGTATCCTCTGGCGCCCGAACACGACCATCGCGCGATCGTGCCCATGGTCGAGCAGGCCTACGCCCGGGCCGTCGGCGAGGTCGCGCCCGGCGACCGGATCGTCTTCGGCGATTCGGCCGGTGGCACTCTCGCGCTCACGCTGGCCCGCCATCTCCGCGAACGCGGGCAGCCGCAACCGCGCGCCCTGGCATTGTTCTCACCGTGGATCGATCTCGCCACGGACGATCCGCTCTTGCTGGCGCTGGACGACCGCGATCCCGAACTCGGGGTCACGGGGCTGCAGCAGGCGGGCCGCTGGTACGCGGCCGGGCTGGCGCTGGACGATCCGCACATCAGCCCCGCGTTCGCCGACCTCAGCGGCCTCGCCCCGATCATGGTCTTCATCGGACACCGCGACATCCTGCTCCCCGACGCGCGACGCGTCGCGGACCTCGGCCAGGCGGCGGGCGTCCCGGTCGACCTGCGCGAATACCCCGGCATGTTCCACAACTGGATCATGAAGGACATCCCGGAAGCCCGCCGCGCCCTCGATGAACTACTCGAATTCCTGCGCACCACCGGACAGTGAATTACCGCCACGCACGAAACATGTTGAGCTAGCGTCGAATCCGTGACTGTCCTGGATACGGCGGCTCGTCGCGACGCGCTGCTGAGCGAGACCGATCTCCTCGCCGACCTGTACCTGTCCGCCGACCCGGCGACGCCCGTTCCGACCTGCCCGGACTGGACCCTGGCGAACCTCGTCGCCCACGTGGGCCGCGCTACCCGGTGGGCCGCGGCGATCATCGCCGCCCGGACCACCGCGCCGATCGACATCCGCGAGGTGCCCGGCATCCGCCGCCCGCACGACCCGGACGAGGCCGCCCGCTGGCTGCGCGGCGGCCCTCGCGCGATGCTCGACAACCTCGCGACCGCGGGGGACGACACCCCGGTCTGGACCACGACCGGCACCGTGCGCCCGGCGGTGTGGTGGGTGCGCCGACTCCTGCACGAGGCGACCGTGCACCGCGCGGACGCCACGCTCGCCCTCGGCCGCGAATTCGTCCTCGCCCCGGCGCTGGCCGCCGACGGTCTCTCCGAATTTCTCGGCGTCGTCGCGTGGGTCCCGCATCTCGGGACCGCCCTCGACGAGGGCACGAGTCTGCGGCTGGACACTCGCGATACCGACGACACCTGGACGATCCACCGATCCGGGGACCGCATCACATTCACCGACAGCGGTGCCCCGGCCACACTCACCCTCCGGGGCACCGCCACGGACCTCTTCCTCCTACTCCTGCGCCGAATCCCCGCCGACACTGCGAGTCTGGACACCTTCGGCGACCTCGCGGTACTCACCGCCTGGCGCGAGCGCGTCCGGTTCTGACCGTTCGCCGCCCCGCGACCGCATCAGTACGAACGCCGCAGCCGCACCGAGCACACCGACCAGCCCGCCGACCGCGAGCACGCCCTGTACCCCTGCCGCCGCACCGGCTCGCACGGCCTCCTGCAGCCCCGGCGCGTGCGCCAGCAGGACGGGCGCCTGCCCGCCCGCGACGGCCCGTGCCGTGGCGTCCGGGTCCGGGACCCGGTGTTCGGCCAGCACCGCCGCGGCTCGTCCGGTGAAGGCGCTGCCGAGCGTGGCGACGGCGATGGTGAAGCCGAGCTGCTGCGCGGTATTCAAGGCGCCCGTTGCCATTCCGGCACGCTCCCACGACACCGCCGCGGTCGCGGCCGATCCCAGCGTCGCGGTCGCCAGCCCCACACCCAGACCGATCGCCAGGAAGCCGGGAACCAGTGCGGGCCAACCGGAATCGTCGTGCATCAGCAGCGCCCCGGCCAGTCCCCCGACGCCGATGACGAGCAATCCGCCGCCGATGACGCGCCCGGCGTTCGGGCCGTGCAGGAACCGGCCGATCGCGCCGGAGACCACGAATGCCATGGCGGACAAGGGAAGTCCGACCAGCCCGGCCTGGATCGCGCTCATCCCGAGTACCGACTGCATCCAGATCTGGGTGTACATCAGGGCGCCGAATGCGGCGAAGAACAGCGCGCCCCCGGCGAGCAGCACGCCGGTGAACGAGCGATCGCGCAGCAGCCCGAGGTCGAACATCGCGTGGGGCGCACGCCGTTCGACGGCGACGAAGGCGGCCAGGCCGACCACCGCGGCCACCAGCATCCCGCGCGTGCCCGCGTCCGACCACCCGTGCTCACCGGCGCGGACGAGTGCGTAGGTGAGTGCGGCGACCGCGCCGGTGAAGGTCGCGATGCCCGCCGCATCGATCCGCCCGCGCCGCGGTGCCCGATCGTTGTCGAACACCCACGCGCACAACGCGATCGCGACCGCGCCGACCGGCAGATTCACGAAGAAGATCCACCGCCACGACGCGAGGTCGGTGAGGACGCCGCCCACGATCGGTCCCACCGCCGACGACGCGCCCGCGACCGCGCCCCACAACCCGTACGCGGCGGCCCGGTCGCGGCCCGAGTAGGAACCGTTGAGCAGCGCGAAAGTGGTGCAGGACATGGCGGCCGCCCCGATGCCCTGTACCACTCGGGCGGCGATGAGCAGCGCCGGATTCGCCGCGATCCCGCACACCAGCGAGGCGGCCGAGAACAGGGCCAGTCCGGCGAGGTAGGTGCGGCGGTGCCCGATCAGGTCGGCGACGGTTCCGGCGCCGAGCATCAGCGCGGCCATGGCCAGCGCGTAGCCGTCCACGACCCACTGCAGTGCGGCGAACGACGCGCCCAGGTCGCGCTGCATGTCGGGGAGCGCGACGTTCACGATGGTGACGTCGATGAGGAGCACGAAGGTGCCCAGGCACACCGTCGTGAGTGGTAGCCATTTTCGCAAAGCCGTTGTCCTTCCGGATATTTCGATGTCTTCGATGGGACGTCGAGTATCCGGAGCCGGACCTGTTTCCCTCGCTTTCGCGGCCATTCGGCGTACATTTCCTCCCATGCGGGACGATCCGATGCACAACTTGTCCACCCTGGACGCGCTGGACAGGCAAATCGTGCACGCGTTGCAACTGGATCCGCGTCGCCCGTTCAGCGGGGTCGCGGCCGATCTCGGTGTCGCCGAGCAGACGGTGGCGCGCCGGTACCGGCGGTTGCGCCGCGACGGGGTGGTGCGCGTGATCGGCGCGGTGGACTCGCCCGCGCTCGGCGAGAACGACTGGATCGTGCGGGTGCGATGCCGCCCGGACGGTGCCCAGCAGGTCGCCGAGGCGCTGGCGAAACGCCACGACGCCGCCTGGGTCAGCATTGCCGCCGCGGGCGCGGAGGTGATCTTCTCGCTGCATCCGCGCAGCGGCCGGGATCGGGACGATCTGCTGGTGCAGCGTTTGCAGCGCAGCGCCCCGGTGCACGACATCGCCGCCTCGATGATCCTGCACCGGTTCGTCGGCCGCGACGTCAAGGACTGGCGGGGGCGACGCCACGCGACGGCCGCACCGGCGCCCGCGGCGGCGGACGGCTCCGACGACGATCCCCGCCTGCGCGAGGCGGACTTCGTCCTGCTGGACCTGCTGGCGCGCGACGGCCGCGCCGGCTATTCGACGCTGGCCCGCGCGACCGGTATGTCGATCGGCCGCGTCACCCGGCGCATCGCGGCGCTGGAGGCGGCCGGCATCCTGTATTTCGACCTGGACATCGCCCCCGCCGCGCCGGGCGCCGCGCTGATCGCCTTCCTGTGGCTCGGTGTCACGCCCGCGCGTCTGGACAGCGTCGGGGAGGCCGTCGCGGCCCAGCCCGAGACCGGTTACGCCGCCGCCATCACCGGCCCCTTCAACCTGTGCGCCGTGCTCTCCTGCCGCAACGCCGACGACCTGTACCGCTACGTCACCACCCGCATGGCGGCCCTCGACGGCGTGCACAGTTTCGAACTGTCGCCGGTACTGCGGCGGCTGAAACAGGCCGGCGCGCAAGCCGACGACGGCCGCTTGGCCCACCCGGCCCCCACCCGTCCGTCCCGCCGCCGCTGACCGGTCACCGGCACGCGAATATCCCGGTGTCGCAAGGACTCCGGGATATTCGGCTACTGGTCAGGCGTTGAGCGGGATGGCGAGCACCACCTCCTGCTCGTTCTCCGGGAGATAGTGCACCTGCACGATCCGGCCGACCTGAACGTTGGTCACACTCGTCGGCGGCAGGAACTTCTCGGCGCGGGTGGTGAAGGTGCTGCCGTCGGGCCGGGTGACGGCGAGCCCGAGTTCGACCTTCGAGTGGCCGTCGCGGATCTCGCCGGGCACCGACAGCGACTGCACCACGGCTTGGGCGGCGACGCCGCGGGCGGCGATGTCGAGCTTGGCCTTCGTGGTGAAGCCCTTGCGCAGCATGGCCTCGTTCATCGCCCGCTGCGCCTGCACGGCGTCCCCGGACAGGTCCAGTTCCACCTTGTCGGTGCGGCCGGGCCGATAGCGCACCGGGAGCACGACGCCGGGCCGCAGCAACGCCAGCTCGGTCACCGGCACGATCGCCTTCGCGACCGAGTCGAAGACCTCGCCGCCGGCGCCCTCGACGCCGAACTCGATGCGGATCTGGGGCTGGTCGTTGACGGTGAGCCCGGTCTGGCGGAAGGACTTGACGGTGCCGATGCCGACCAGCCCGTCGCGGAACTCGGCGCTGTTGCGGCCGGTGAGCGCCGACAGCACGCCGTCGCCGGTGAACGCGAAGGCCAGCACCACGCCCGTGCCGGCGATGATCGGCAGCGCCAGCAGGCCGTTCAGCCAAGCGACGAAGCCGGGCTCCCACGGACTGCCGGTCTCGTAGGTCAGGCCGTGCCACAGGTAGACGCCGGTCGCGAGAACGGCGAAGCCGAGAGCAACGGCCCGCACTGTCGTACGCATGATGGATTCCTTACCGGGTCAGCCGTTGACGATGGACGCGCAGGCGAAGGTGATGTCGAAGGTGGCGGTGGCCGGGCCGGCCATCGGGTTGGTCATGTCGGGGGCCGCGACGCCCTCGCCGGTGACCTTGTAGGTGTTGCCGTCCTTGACGGACTTGGCCGAGCCGCCGGGCTGCCCGTTGCCGTAGCCGACGGCGTAGGGCATGCCCGACGAGCCGCCCTTGCTGCCCGCGATGCCGACGGCCTGCACGGTGCCGTCGCCGGTGACGGTGGCGCTGACGCTGAGCTGCCCGTAGGTGGGGTTGTCGGTGTCGGTCAGCGCGAGGGCGAGCACACCGCCCTGCGAGACACAGGTGGTCTCGAATTTCCCGTCGAGGGCCTTGCCGCCGACCAGGGCGGCCGACTTGCCGCCCGGAGCGGGGCTCGCGGGAGCCGCGGCGGAGGTCCGCGCCGAGGTCGGCTGGGCGGAGTCGGCGGAATCGTCGCCGCAGGCGCTGACGAACAGGGTGAGCCCGGCGGCGGCGAGGGCGGCGGCGGTGATCCGGATCTGCTTGGCGTTCATGGTTTGTCGTTCCTTCGTTGTCGGTCCGGCCCTGCGATCGGGCCGTGCCAGAAAGGTAGGAAGGATTGGCCGCCTACCGATCCCAGGTTTCGGGCTGCACCGAACCGGCGGTAGTGGGTTAACCTGGCCGAATGCGACGACCGCGCGCCATGGTGCTCGACGAGGTGTGGCGCGAGATGCGAGGCGTCGAGGCGCTCAGCGGCCCCCAGGGCGGGCCATTGCGCCGCACCGTCAAGCTGATCCTCGACCCGCTGGTGATCCGGCCCGTCCAGCATCCCGCCTGCGCCGGGCCGATGCTGACGGCGGACGGCGCGACCCTGCTCGCGGCCCGCGTCCACGCCGCGGCCGACGTCTTGCGCGCCACCGCGGCCTGGTTCGTTCTGCTCAAGCGGGTCCGCCGCGCCGCGCGCATCACCGAGGGCCATCCCCAGGACCTGTATTTCCAGCGGTGTTTCGAACTCGCCACGGTCTCTGGGCATCCGGATCCGGTGCGTGACGAGCCCGCCGCCGCGGCCGCGCTGCGCGAGATCCACCATGTCGCGGCGGGCCGGACCACGCAGGCGCTGCGGGAGCATCTCGCCGACCCGTCTCGTCGCGCCGAACTTTCGGCCCTGATCGAGACGGCGTGGCGACGGCGTCCGCGGCCCGCCGCCGCGTCGTCCGGCCACGCCGCCGCGCTGGCCGCGCTGCTCGACGCCTGTGCGGAGCAGGATTCGCCGAGCGGGTCCGGGGAACGCGAATGGGACGACCTGGTGGCCGCGCACGCGGGCGCCCGGTCCGGAATCACCCTGTGGTACAACGACTCCGGCCATTCGGCGCAGGAACTCGGCCTGACCGCGCACCCGCTGCCCGCCGCGCCCGCACTGGGCGCGACGGCCTCGACCGCGACCATGGGACGGCCGTTCGATCGCACGGTCTGCGAACGTGTCTTCACGGTGTTGCAGGCCTCCACCGAGCGCGCCGACCTGCCCGCGATTCCGGAGCTGGTCACCGCGGAGATCGCCCGCAGCTGTGCGCCGTGGGCGTTGCTGGACGAGTCGCTGCGGGTCGCCGCCGCCGCGGGAGTGGAACTGGCGCTGGGCCTCGCCCCGCTCGCGGCACGTGCCGCACTCGAGCCCGGTCCGGTGGCGGCGGTCGGCGTCGCCTCCGTGACGGCATATGAACAGCCGCAACCGAATTCGTCGTCACGGGGCACCGCGGCGCATCGCGCGGTCAACGGGCGCTGGCGGCGGGAGGCGTACGTGTTGCAGGCGCGTCGCCTCGCCGTGCACGAGACCGGTACCGCCGCGGACCCGCTCGCCGTGATCGCGGCCGAACTCCGGCGGCCGTGGCGGCCGTATCTGCGGCGTTTGTGGGTCCGCCTGCACGGACGCGATGTCCGGGAGGCGCCGGTGCTCGAGGCCGGCGAGCTGTGGGATCTGCTCGACGGGGTGGCCCGGTCGGTCATCCTCGATCACCGGGCGCGAGTCAAGAAGGCTTTGAGCGCGAATCACGCTGACACGGCGCCCGATTCGGCGGAATCGAGGGCGAGCTGATGCCCGGACCCGTATTCCTCCGCCACGACGACGGTGTCGTCACCCTCTCCCCCGCCGACGCACCGACCGTCCGCGACCCGGAACCGAGCCTGGACACACTCGTGCTGGAGGTCGTGGGCGGCCATCTGTCGTGGGGCCTGCTCTCCGGTCAGCGCACTCCGGCGGCCGTGCTGCACGATCCCGCGGCCGCCCAGGACTGGCTGTGGGCCGTCTACGGCGAACCGGTCGCGGTGGCCGTCGCCGACGGGCACGTGGGCGAAATACCCTCGGCCCCAGCCCTTCCCGAGCTGGCCGACAGCGCACGGCGTCTCGGTTACGCGCTCTGGGCGGCCCACTGGTGGCCCGCGTCGACCATCGACGGCATCCCGGTCCTCGACGCGCGCGTGCTCGATCAGGACCTCGCGCAACTCAGCGAGGCCTGCGAGATGATCGTGGAGGGTGCGGATGCCCTACTCGCCCAGAATGTTTCGCCCGTAGCCGCCGCGCGGCGGGACTACGCCCTGGCAGCGGGACCCTCGACAGCAGCGGGACCCGCCGGACTGATTCTCGCCACGGGCACCACCGGATGGGACTGGCTACGCTGCCCGCCCGGCATCCTGGATGCGTCGGAATCCGCCGTATCCTGGCGTCTCACCAGGGATTCCGGTGTGACAACCCTCGGCGTCGCGGCGGTCGCCGCCCCGCGATTCGATCCCGGCGTACCCGCTCATCTGTGGCCCCGCGCCCGCGTCGCGACCACCCCCACCGCCACACTGGACCTCACCCTGCACCCGGACGGTGACACCTGGACGGGCACAGCCGTCACCGAGGCGGAAGATGTTGTCGGCGTGGATATTTACGTCCCGGGCGTCGGTCCGTCGCCGATACGGAACCCCCCAGCGGCGGACGACCCGCACGGACCGGCCGCCCGCCGCCGCATCCGGGACTTCGCCGCGAATCGGCTCCGCGCCGCCCTGCACCCACCGGAGTCGGGAGACGCGCCACTGCTGGCCGAAATCGACGCCGCCACAACGGATCAGGACTTCTGATGGACACCGAGGACAGCGTGCCTCCCGGCGTCGAACTGCTCCACGAGGGCGCCGCGGCCCACGCTCGTGGCGAGGTCGCCGAGGCCCTGCGCATCTTCGCGGACGCCGCCCGCACCACCACCGGCGGCGTGCGGGTCAGCGCCCTGATCAACGCGGCAAGCATGCGGGACGAGCTCGGCGATCACACCGGCGCGATCACCGGTTTCCGGGCCGCACTCGCCGAGATCCCGGACGACGCGACCGAGAAGCGCGCCTCCACCCTGATCAACTATTCGCAGGCCCTGCAGCACGTCGGCGACCTGGACGCCGCCGAGGCCGCGCTGGAGCAGGCGCGTGACCTGCTCGAGGGGCACAGCGACCTCGCCACATTGCGCGTCTCCTGCCTGATCTCGCTCACCGCCGTCGCGATGCACCGCAGTCGATGGGCGCAGGCGATCACACTGGCCACCGACTCGCTGGAAGTCACCACGCGCTCGGCGCCCCAGTTGCGCGGCCACCCGCTGGGGAATCTCGCGGCGGCCCACTTCGAGTCCGGGCGCGGCGAACTCGGCCTCGACTTCGCGCATCAGGCACTGGCCGCGTTCGAGGTCGCAGACGATGTGAACGGAACCGCCGAGATGCGGCAGACGCTCGCGATGATGTACGCCCGGCTGGGCCGCCACGACGAGGCCGAACCGCATCTGCGGACCGCTCAGCGCCATTTCGAGGCGGCCGGTCTCGGCTATCGCGCCGGGCTCGGGCTACAACTGTCGGCGTTCCTGGCCGAGCGGCACGGCGACCTCGAGCACGTCGAGCAGGTTTATCGGCGCGCCCTCGCCTACTTCGAGGGCTCCGGCGCGGTGCTCGAGGCTTCCGGAGTCCGGATCCGCCTGGCCACACTCGATTTCGCGCATGGGCGAGTCGGAGACGGTCAGGCGCTGCTCGCGGCGGCCTACGCCGCGTACGCGGCGCGCGGTCTCGGCTTGCAGTGTGCGCGAGTCGATTTCTGGCACGCGTCGCTCTGGGACATGATCATCCCGGACCTGGTCACCCCGCCGCCGCCCGAGGCGCTCGCGCTGGCCCGCGATCTGGCCGTCACCTCCGCCCTCGCCATCGACGCCGTGCGCTACAGCTTCCGCGACGGCGGCCAGCGCGAGCAGTGGAACCGCGAGATGGCCGCCCCCGCGCTGCGGCTGGCGTTCCGCTTCGCCTACCGGTGCGGTGACGGGCAACTCATCGCCGATCTGATCGAAACCCAATGTGCCGGAACCGCTCTGGACCGGGCAGCGATCACGGACACCGCACCGGCGCGGTTGCCGTTCGATCCGCCCCCACCGCCGCCCGAACCTCCCGCCGACCCCGGCGCGGGCTCACTGCGGCTGGGCTCGGCGCTGGCGCAGGTAGCGGCCGCCGCCGGGCTGCCGGTCGGCCCGCCGCCGCGACTCGCGGTCGCCCCGGACGGCCACATCGCGCTGGACGCCTACATCACCGCCGCCGAACAGCGCTATGGCCGGGCGGTGCGGGACGACCGGGTGATACCGGCATGACCGGCGCGCAGCCGACGGTGCTCGTGCGGATGGCCGACGCCGACGACCTGTACATGTCCTGGCGCTGGCTCGGCGGTACCTCGAGCCCGGGCGCGAGCATGCTGCCCGGCGCCGACGTCGACGCGGCCGTGCACCGGCTCGCGGCGGCACTGCCGGACCCCGCGCGCCCGGGCGGTCTCGAACACGCCCTCACCACGGGCGATTTCGCCGACCGGGAAACGGAATACGCTCTGGCACAGGCACTCAGCCGCGCGCTGCTCCCGCAGGGGCTGGCGATTCAGTTGCACGAGCTTCCTGATGCGCGGCATCCGCCCGCACATCCGGTGGCAGCCGTCACCGCGGGTGGCGCAGGTGCCGTGGGAGCTGATCGCGCCCGATCCCAGCCTGCGGCTGGTCGACATCGCCGACGTCAGCATGCTCGCCCCCGCGAGCATCGTGCACGCCCCGGACCGCATCGCCCGTTCCTGGGCCGCCGATCGTGACCTGCCCGTGGTGGCGGTGCTCGACCCGCGCATGCCGGGCTTCCGGGCCGATTCGGAACTGGGCTCGGTACTCGGGCGGCCCGATCCCGCCACGCCATTGGCCGGGCGTGTGGCCGAATACCTTGCGCGCCAACGGCTACGGCCCGCGGCCGAGACAGCGCCGGAAGCCTTCCGCCGCACCGACCTCGATCGTGACCGGCTCAGCGCGCTGCTGCGCGACGGCGCCGCCCGGCTGCTCTACGTCGGTCATGTCACCGCCGAAGCGCCGGAATCCGGCCGCAGCGAGAACGCCGAACTCCATCTCGCCTGCACCGCCGACACCACCGGCTTCGCCCGTCCGCTGCGCGGCCACCGGCCGCTGTCGGCGAAGGATCTGCTGCTGGGCACCCACACGCTGGCGGCCGAACCCGTTGCGGGACAGGATCTGTGGCCCATCCCCAGCCGAGTCGCGCTCATCGCCTGTGAGAGCGGCGGCGACCTGCGCTTCACCGAGGCCCTGGGCCTGGTCGCCGCGATGATCAACGGCGGCGCGGAACTGGTCACGGCGACCCGCTGGGCGCTCCCCACGGACCTGGCCTTCCAGCGCCTCGCCGGCGCCGCCGCCGCGACCCCGCTCCAGGATGTCGTGTGCGCGGTCGACGCCGCCCACGAACGACCCGACCCGATCGCCGCCCTGTCCGCCTGGCAGCGCGAACGCCTGACGGCCTGGCGGGAGACCGGCGCCATCGAGCACTCGCCGCTACTCTGGGCGGCCTTCGCCACCGTCTCCTGCACGGCCGGTCCCCTCGCCTGACCGACCGCGAGCACACCGAGCGCGGCGGCTCCGGCGACCGTCCGGAGCGAATGCGTGCGATCGGAGCGAACAAAGAAATCGGGCGCGGGTGTCGAGATACGGTCGACCTGTTCGTCATTCTCTGCGACCGACTGTTCTACCGACCCCTGTTCCGGTGAGTGGAGGAACCGATGCAGTACCTGCTGCTGATCTACGATTGCGTGCGGCCCGAGCCGGACGATCCGGGTTTCGCCGAGGCCCTGGCCAGGGTGAACGCGTTCGCCGACGAGTGCCGCCGGCGCGGGGTGTTCGTCTCCGGGCACCCGCTGCGCGACGAGCGCACCGCCACCACCGTCAGCGTGCGCGACGGGCGGACACTGATCACCGACGGCCCGTACGCCGAAACCCACGAGCATCTCGGCGGCGTCTACGTGCTCGACTGCCGCGACCTCGACGAGGCCCTCGAACTGGCCGCATTGTGCCCGCTGGCCGAACCGGGCGGCATCGAGGTCCGGCCGATCGTCACCGTGCCGGGGTTGGACCACCGACCGGCCACGGCCGAATGAGCGCACCCGTCCTGCAGCGGGTCTACCGCGAGCACCGGACCCTGCTGCTCGCCGCGCTGATCCGCGTCCTCGGCGACTTCGAACTCGCCGAGGACGCGCTGCAGGACGCGTGCGCGCACGCGCTGCGCAGCTGGGACGCATCGGGTCCGGACGACCCCGTGGCGTGGCTGCTGACCACGGCCCGCAACAGCGCGACCGACCGGCTGCGGCGGGCGCGGGTCGGCCGGGAGAAACTGGCGCGGCTCGGCGCGCCCGAGGCGGTGACCATGACAAACGTCGGCGAGGACGGCCTGCTCCGGGTGGGAGACGAGCGGCTGAGCCTGATCTTCACCTGCTGTCATCCCGCCCTCGCCGAGGAGGCGCGGATCGCGCTCACCCTGCAGGCCGTGGCCGGGCTGACCGCGCAGCAGATCGCCCGGATGTTCTTCATCGGCGAATCGGCTCTGGCGCAACGCCTGGTGCGGGCGAAACGGAAGATCCGCGACGCCGGTATCGGTCTCACGGTCCCCGCGGACGCCGCACTCCCCGAGCGGCTCTCGGGGGTGCTCGCGGTGATCTACCTGATCTTCACCCAGGGCTACACCGCCGACCCCGACCGCCCCGAACACCGGACACTGCCGAAGGAGGCCATCCGACTCGCCGAACTCGTCGCCGCCCTCATGCCCGACGAACCGGAAGCACTCGGCCTGACCGCGCTACTGCTGCTGCATGATTCGCGCCGCGCCGCCCGCCACGACTCGTCCGGCGACGTGGTGCTGCTGGCCGACCAGGACCGGTCCCGCTGGGATCGCGCCGAGATCGCCCAGGCCGTCGGGCTGCTGGACCGGGCGCTGCGGCTGGGCAGGCCGGGCCCGTACCAGTTGCAAGCGGCGATCGCCGCCCTGCACGCCCAGGCGGTCTCCGCCGACGAGACCGACTGGCCGGGCATCGCCGCGCTCTACGAGCAGTTGCTCGCGGTGGCCCCCTCGCCGGTGGTGGCGCTCAATCACGCCGTCGCCGTGGCGATGACCACCACCCCTGCGGACGGGCTGACACTGGTCGACCGGATCGACGGACTCGACCGCTACCACCTGTTTCACGCCACCCGCGCCGACCTGCTGCGACGCCTCGGCCGCACCGCCGACGCGGTCGCGGCGTACCGGCGTGCGCTCGAACTCGCCGCTACCCCCGCCGACCGGCGCTTCCTGTCCGGCCGGATCCACGAACTCGACAGCACGGAGTCCCGATGAGACTGTCCCTCCTCGACCACGGCCACCGCCGCCGCGCCAAGCTCTTCATGGGGTTCACCTCCGCGGTCTCGCGGGTGGACAGCCCCGATATGGTGAAGATGCTGCTGTACCGGCCCGGCTTTCTCACCCGGCCGCTGCTCGACCTCGCCGCCGACGCCATGCGCGGGCCCTCCTACTGGACCGCCGCGGAACGCGAATACCTCGCGGCGAGCACCGCGCGGCTGCACCGCTGCCCGTTCTGCATCGACTCCCACACCGAACTGACCCGCATCGCCGGTCACGGCGAGATCGACCCGGACGATCCCGCCTCGGCCCGGCCGCAGGTGCGTGCCATCCGGGAATTCCTCGACCTGATCAGCGCGACACCGGACATCGCCGCCGCGCTCCCCGATCTGCCCGAGCACGCGATACAGGAAGCGCTGCGGGTCAACCTCGTGTGGAATATCGTCAACCGCCTCGCCAACGCGTTCGGCTTCGTCCTCCGAGAGGGCCAGTTGCACAGCGGAACTCGTGCGCTGCACCGGTTCGGCTACCGCTTCCCGTCCTTCCTGCTCGCCGACGGCACAGTCACCGACCACGGGGACGCCGTCGCCGACCTGCGTCACACCGTGCTCGACGCACCGGCGCGGACCAACCCCGCCCTGCGCGCCGCCGCCGCGGCCGGTACCCCGCTGCCCGAGCCGTGGCAGTCCTACGCGGCCACCGTCCGCGACGCCTCCTACCGCCTCACCGACGCCGATATCGCCCGGCTCACAGCCGCGGGCCACACCGAGGAACAGATCTTCGAGGTCACCGTCGCCGCGGCCGTGGGCGCGGCCCTCCGCAGCTACGACGCCGGTCGAAAAGCGCTCGGCCCCACCACGACCGGGGACTGACGATGGATGGCCCGAGCTCACCCGTCCTCTCGGGCCGCCAGGCGCTCCGCCAGGACCGCGCCGACGGCCGCGCTCGGGGCGGGCAGGTCGAGATCATCGTGGGCGCTGTCCACGACGTGCTCGATGATCTCGCCGTGCACGACCTCGGACCAGCGTTCCGCCAGCGACTCGGTGACCGGCGCCCCGTCGGGGGTGAGACCGGCGCGGAACACGAGCACATCACCGTGGAAGTCCGGTGAGCGGTACTCCCGCAACATCTTCCGGTTGTTGCGCATGACCGTGAGGACCGCCGTGGCGATCCGCCGATACTCGTCCGAATCCACCATGTCGCCGTAGCGGGCGCTCGCCCAGGCGCGCATCGCGGCACTCAACTCCTCCTCCGCGGGCTCGGCCGGACCGCCGGTGCCGTCCGCGGTGGCGGGGAGGCTGTCGATGAGGGCGAGCAGCGCGACTTCGTGTCCGCGCCCGCGCAATTCGGCGGCGATCGCGTGGGCCGCGGTACCGCCGAACGACCACCCCGCCAACTGATAGGGGCCGTCCGGCTGCGCCCGCACGATCCGGTCGGCGTAATCGGTGACGAGTTCGCTCATGGACTCCGCCACCGGTGTCACGCCGTCGAGACCGCGCGCCTGCAGCGCGTACACCGGGCGGTCGCCGACGTACGCCGCCAGCGCCTGATACGGCCAGCCGAGTCCGCCGCCGGGATGGACGCACCACAGCGGGGCCCCGGAACCGTTGCGCAGCAGCAGCATCGGCGCGAACGGGTCCCCGTCGGAGACCTCCTCCGACAGCCGCGGCGCGAGTTCGGCGATGGTCGGTGACTCGAAGAGGGTGCGGATCGGCACCTCCGCGCCCAGGTCGGCGCGGATCCTGCTCACCAGCCGCGTCGCCAGCAGCGAGTGCCCACCCAGGTCGAAGAAGTTGTCGTCGATCCCGACCGATCCGGTGCCCAGGACCTCGGCGTACAGGTCGGCGAGCGCCTGCTCGGTCTTCGTGCGCGGTGCGCGGTAGGTGCCGCCGACGAACTCCGGGGCCGGTAGCGCCCGGCGGTCCAGTTTGCCGTTCGCGGTCAGCGGCAGCCGATCCAGGACCACGATCGCGGCCGGGACCATGTACTCCGGAAGATGCTGTGCCGCAAAGGAACGCACCTCCGCGGCCCGCCCGCTGGCGCCGGGGTCGTTGGCGTAGCCGGACAGCGCGCCCACCGGTCCGGCGGGCCGGTACACGCCGGTGAGCGCGCCCGGCTCCGCGGCGGTGAATACGACATCCATCAGGCCGGGCGTCGGCGACAGCGTCACCGCGGCGCGGTAGCCCAGTCGCTCGCCGAGCAGGTGCAGATCCTCCGGCCAGACGCCGCCCGCGCGGGGCAGCGCGTCCAGCACCGCGTCCAGGGGCTTCCGGTCGTCGGCCGCCCGGAGCGCTTGCGCCGCGGCGATATCCGCGGCCATGCCCGCGTGCGGCACCTCGGCCACGCGCAGCCCGTCGCGGCCGGGCGTGAGCAGCGATTCCCGCACGGTGAGCAGGTCACTCCACGGCACGGTCGGCACGTCGGCCAGCGAGCGCGGCGCGGCGGGCGCCTTGTACAGGACGACCTCGTAGCGATACCGGCTCAGTTCGTTGTCGAACCGGCCCCGCTTGAGTTGGATGTCGACGCCGCCGATGGCCCCGACGCGGGCCGCGACACCGGCGAAGAATTCCGGCGCCAGCAGCAGTTCCTGGTCGGCGGCGATCTCGCGGCGGATCCGGTCGCGCACGACGGCGACGCTCGACGTGCCGGGAACCTTCGCCAGTTCCACACCGGTGGCGAAGGCGTCGAGCAGCGTGTGGTTGCGCACGTCGCCGACGAACAGCGCCCCGCCCGGCGCCAGCAGCCCGACGGCCTTCTCGATGACGTCGAGCAGGTAGCCGGCGTTCGGGAAGTACTGCACCACCGAATTCAGCACGATCGTGTCGAAGGTGTGCTCCGGCAGCCCGTCCACCACGTCGGCGGGCTGCACGCGCAACTGCACCCGGCGCACCCAGTCCCGGCCGTCGGCCCGCAGCCGCGCGGCGAGCACGTCGATGGAGGTCGCGGAGAAGTCGGTGGCCCAATACTCTTCGCACTCCGGCGCCAGCTGCGAGAGCAGCAGACCGGACCCGGCGCCTATCTCGAGCACCCGTGCCGGGCGCAGGGCGCGCAGCCGCGCCACGGTGGCGGCCTGCCACGCGCGCATGTCGTCGAGGTCGATCGGCTCGCCGGTGTAGCTGGAATTCCAGCCGGAGAAGTCGGCGCCGAGTTCGGCGGTGACCTGTTCGCGGGTGTAGAGCTGTTCGCCGGAGGTCAGGTCGTCGTAGATCTGCCGCCACTGGCCGACCAGTTCGTCCTCGCGGGCGTGGTCGCGCCGCATCGACACCTCGGGGTCGACGACGACGTAACCGACGAGTTGCTTTGCCCCGCCGTCGGTTTCGCGGGCCAGGACCGCGGCGTGCGCGACGCTCGGGTGCGCGGTGAGCGCGGCCTCCACCTCGCCCGGCTCGATCCGGAAGCCGCGGACCTTGACCTGCTGGTCGGCGCGCCCGACGTATTCCAGTGCGCCGGAACGGTTCCAGCGCACCAGATCGCCCGATCGGTACATGCGCTCCCCCGGCTCGCCGTACGGGTCGGCGGTGAAGCGTTCCGCGGTGCGCGCCGGGTGCCGGAAGTAGCCGCGCGCCAGGTGTTCTCCCGCGATGTACAGCTCACCCACCACGCCGATCGGCACGGGCCGCAGCCGCGCGTCGAGGACCCGCAGCCGCACATTGTCCAGCGGCGTGCCGATCGGGACCGGGTTGTCGCCCTCGCGATACGGGTGGCCGGTCGCGAACGTCGTTGTCTCCGTGGGTCCGTAGACGTGCACGAGGGTGGTGTCCGGGCAGGCCGCGCGGACCGCGGTGAACGCGCCGGCGCGCACCTCCTCGCCGCCGGTCCACACCTCGCGGGTGCCGGCGAGCGCCTCGGGCGCCGTGTCGGCCAGCAGGTTGAACAGCGCGGTGGTCAGGAACAGCGCGGTCACACCGGTCGTGGTGAGGGTCTCGGCGAGGGTGCCGGGGTCGAGCTGTCCCGGTGGCGCCACCACGATCTCGCCGCCGGACAGCAACGGCACCCAGGTTTCGTAGGTGGTGGCGTCGAACGCGGTCGCCGAGTGCAGCAGCACCCGCCGGTGCGCGCCGCCGCGCCAGCGCCGGTCCGCGGCGAGCGCGGTGATGTCGCGATGGGTGGTCATGACGCCCTTCGGGCGGCCCGTCGACCCGGACGTGTACATCAGGTACGCCAGCCCGTCGGGGTGGATCGTGCCGCCCGGATCGGCGTCCGGGCCGCTGTCGAGATCCACGGTGTCGAGCAGGATGCGGTCGATGTCGCTGTCGCCCACCACGTCCGCGGTCGCGGTGTCGGTCACGATCACCCGCGGCCCGGCGTCGGCGAGTAGATATCCGGTGCGCTCGCTCGGATAGCTCGGGTCGATGGGCACGTACGCCCCACCGGCCTTCAGCACCGCCAGTTCGGCGACGATCAGCCGCGCCGAGCGCGGCAGCGCCACCACGACCCGCGACTCCGGTCCCACACCGGCGCGCGACAGGACCCGGGCCAGCCGGTTGGCGCGCGCGTCGAGCTGCCGGTAGGTGAGCCGGGCGTCGGCGGCGGTCACCGCGACCGCGTCCGGCGTCGCCGCGGCCTGCCGCGAGAACTGGTGCGGCACCGAGGCTTCCGGCAGCGGCAGCGTGGTGTCGTTCCACGCGTGCAGCACCCGATCCCGTTCGCCGGGCTCCAGCAGCTCGTAGCGGTCGATCGGCCGCGCGGGGTCGGCGGTGACCAGGTCGAGCAGCCGCGCGAACCGCCGCGCGATCGTCTCGACGGTGGCGCGGTCGTACAGATCGGTCGCGTACTCGATGGCCCCGGCGATCGCGGGGGCGTCGTCGCCGGATTGCTCGCCGAGTTCGAAGAACAGGTCGAACTTGGCGGTCCCGGTCGGCGCGGGCAGCGGGGTCAGCCGCAGATCCGGGAACTCGACCTCGGGAACGGTGTTGTTCTGCCAGGCGAAGCACACCTGGAAGATCGGGTGGTAGGCGGTGGAGCGGTTCGGGTTCAGCAGTTCCACGAGGCGCTCGAACGGCGCGTCCTGGTTCTCGTAGGCGGCCAGCGCGTGGTCGCGAGTCCGGTCCAGCACCTCGTCGAATGCCGGTGCGGCCGAGAGGTCCACGCGCAGCACCCAGGTGTTGACGAAGAAGCCGACCAGGTCGGTGAGCGCCTCGTCGGTGCGGCCGGCGATCGGGTTGCCGATCGCGACGTCGTCCCCGGCGCCGAGGCCGCGCAGCAGCACCGCGAGCGTGGCCTGCAACACCATCGACACCGTCGCGTGCCGGCGGCGCGCGAGGGCGGCCACCGCCGCGTAGGTGTCGGGCCCGATCGTCACGGGCACCCGGTCGCCGCGGTGGCTCGCGACCGCGGGCCGCGGCCGATCCGTCGGCAGCGCAACGCATTCCGGCAGTCCAGCCAGCCGGTGCCGCCAGTAGGCGAACTGGGTGGACAGCAGGCTGTCGGGGTCGGTCTCCGCGCCGAGTGCCCGATGCTGCCACAGGGTGTAGTCGGCGTACTGCACGGGCAGCGGCGTCCACCGCGGGGCCAGGCCCGCACTCCGCGCGGCGTAGGCGGTCGTGATGTCGCGCACCAGCGGCGCCGACGACCAGCCGTCACCGGCGATGTGATGGACCACCAGCACCAGGACGTGCTCGTCCGGCGCGCAGCGGAACAGTCCGGCCCGCACGGGAATCTCGCGGGCGAGGTCGAACCGGTATCCGGCGGCCGCGGCCACCGCGCCTGCCACCTCGGCCGGGGCGACGTCCACCACCGGCACCTCCAGCGCGAGTCCGTCCATTGGCAGGATCCGCTGATACGCCACACCGTTGTCGGTGCCGAAGATCGTCCGCAGGCTCTCGTGCCGCCCCACCACGTCGGCGCAGGCGGCCGCGATCGCGGCGGTGTCGAGCGCGCCGGTGATGCGGACCGCGACCGGCATGTTGTAGGTCGCGGACGGTCCCTCGAAACGGTGGATGAACCACAACCGGGACTGCGCGTAGGACAACGGGATTCGCTCCGGCCGCGGCTGGGCGGTCAGCGGCACCCGCACCGCGTCGGCGCGCGCCACGATCGGCGCCAGCCCGGCCACGGTCGGGTGGGCGAAGACCTGCCGGATCTCGACCTCCACACCCAGTTCGGTGCGGATCCGGCTGAGCAGCTTGGTCGCCAGCAGCGAGTGCCCGCCCAGGTCGAAGAAGCTGGTGTCCGCGCCGACCTCCGGCACGTCCAGGATGTCGGCAAAGATCCGCGCCAGCGCCTGTTCCAGCGGGGTTTCCGGAGCGCGCCGGTGCCCGGTGTCGAAGACCGGCGCGGGCAGCGCGGCGCGGTCGAGTTTGCCGACCGGAGTGACCGGTACCTCGTCGAGGACGGTCACCGCGGCGGGCACCATGAACGCGGGCAGTTGCTCGGCCACCGCGCGCCGCAGCGCGCCCGCGTCGATCGTGCGGCCCGCCGCGGGCAGCACGTAGGACACCACGGATTCGTCGCCACCGGGGGTGACATGCTTTGTGGTGACGGCGAATTCGACCTCTTCGTGGGCGGTCAGCGCGGCATCGATCTCGCCGGTCTCGACGCGGAACCCGCGGACCTTGACCTGGAAGTCGCTGCGCCCCAGGTATTCCAGCTCGCCGTGCGCGTGCCAACGGACGATGTCGCCGGTGCGATACATGCGGCGGCCCGGGGTGAACGGGTCGGCGACGAAGCGCTGCGCGGTGAGATCGGGACGCCCGTGATAGCCGCGGGCGGTCTGCGCCCCAGCCAGATACAGCTCTCCGTCGACACCGATCGGCACCGGGCGCAGGCGCGCGTCCAGCACATAGGCCGCGGTGTTCCACACCGGCGACCCGATCGGCACGACGTGCCCTGTCCCGCCGGTCAGCGCCGACGCGGTGGCGTGCACGGTGTACTCGGTCGGCCCGTACAGGTTGTGCACCTGCGCGTTCGGCAGTGCGGCCCGCACCCGATCGAGGGTGCGCGGCGGCAACTGCTCCCCGGCGGCCAGGATCGCCCGCAGCGACCCGCACCGGCCCGCGTCGAGGTGCTCGGTGAACACCGTCAGCATCGAGGGGACGAACGACACCATCGTCACCGCGTGCGCGTCGATCGTCCGGATCAGGTAGCCGGGGTCGCGATGGCCGTCCGGCGCGGCCACGACCAGGCGGGCGCCACTGATCAACGGGCACACCAGTTCCCACACCGACACGTCGAAGGTCAGCGGCGTCTTCAGCAGCACGGTGTCGGCGGCCGACAGCCCGAACCGATCGGCGAGCCACAGCACCTGGTTGACCATCGACGCGTGGGTGACGGTGACGCCCTTGGGTTCTCCGGTCGAGCCGGAGGTATAGACGACGTCGGCGGTATTGCCCGGGCGCAGCGGGGCGCTCCGGTCGGCGTCGGTCACCTCGGCGCCGGACCCGGTGGCGTCGGCCGGATCGAACACGGCGCGATCGGCCGGGACGGGCAG
Organism: Nocardia sp. N2S4-5; assembly: GCF_044628355.1. Lineage (NCBI taxonomy): Bacteria > Bacillati > Actinomycetota > Actinomycetes > Mycobacteriales > Nocardiaceae > Nocardia > Nocardia sp. N2S4-5. Next base: position 1,520,186 of record NZ_JBIUPM010000001.1, read on the forward strand.
ATCGCGGCGGCCGAGCACACACACGGGGACGGCCGCCGACAGGACGCGGGCAATGCGCTCGGCGGGATGGTCCGGGTCGATCGGGACGTACCCGGCCCCCGAGGTCAGCACCGCGAGCACCGATACCACGAGGTCCACCGAGCGCGGTACGGCGACGGCGACGAGGGTTTCCGGTCCGGCGCCGCGCCGGATCAGCATGCGCGCCAGGCGATTCACCCGCCGTGCCAGTTCGGCGTAGGTCAGTGTCTCGCTACCGTCGGTGAGCGCGACGGCCGCCGGTGTGCGCGACGCCTGGGCCTCGAACAGCGACACCAGGGTGGCGTCGGGATCCACCGGCGCCGCGGTGTCGTTGAACCGTTCCAGCACGACGGCCCGCTCGTCGGCGTCGATCGCGGTGATGTCGCCGGTCCGGACGCCTGGATCGGCGACCAGTTCTTCCAGCACCAGCAGCAGTCGCCGGGCCAGTTCTTCCACCCGGTCCGCGGTGAAAGCCGCTGGGAGGTACTGGAATCGGGCCCGCAGCCGCGCTCCGGTGTGCACGATCAGCGACAGCGGGTAGTGCGGCGAGTCGTTGGACCGCACGCCGTCCAGGCGTAGTCCGTCGATCGCCGCCGCGTGCGCGGCCAGGCCGTCCTGGTCGACGGGGTAGGACTCGAACACGGTGAGGGTGTCGAACAGGGTCGCCGTTCCCGCAGCCCGCGCGATGTCGGTGAGCCCCAGCTGATGATGTTCGAGCAGCGCCGCCTGTTCGGCCTGCACGCGGTCGAGGAGGTCGGCGGCGGTCTCCCCCGGCTCCAGGCGGACCCGGACCGGGACGGTGTTGATGAACAACCCGACCATCGTCTCGATATCGCGCACCTGCGGTGGCCGGCCCGACACCGTCGCGCCGAACACCACGTCATGGCGGCCCGTGAGCCGCGACAGCAGCAGCGCCCACGCCACCTGGATCACGGTGTTGACCGTAATGCCCAGCCGCGCCGCGAGTTCCGAGAGCCCGGCGGTGGCTTCGGCGGTGAGATCGACCTCGAGCTCGGCGACGCGGGCCGCCAGTTCGCGGTGGTTCTCGCGAGGCGCCAGCAGGGTCGGCTCGGCGCCGTCCAGCGCCGCGGCCCAGGCCCGCCGGGACGTGTCAGGGTCCTGGCGTCCCAGCCACGCCAGGTAGGTGCGGTAGGAGGCGACGGGGCCGAGCAGCGCCGCGTCACCGCCGCCGGCATAGGCGATCAGCAGGTCGCGCAGCACCAGCGGCATCGACCAACCGTCCAGCAGCACATGGTGATACGACACCACGAGCGCGAATTCGCCGTCGGCGACGGTGACGAGGGTGAACCGCAGCAGCGGTGGCGCGGCGAGATCGAAGGTCTCGGCCTGATCCTGTGCGAGCCAGTCGGTCAGGGCCTCGTCGCGGGCCGCGCCGCGCAGATCGACCTCCCGCCACGGCACCGTGACGTCGTCGACCACGACCTGTACAGCGTCGCCGCCCGCGGTGGAGACGAACGCCACCCGCAGGTTCGGGTAGCGGTCGAGGACCGCCTGGGCGCACCGCCGCAGCCGGTCGGCGTCGACCCGGCCGGACAGGGTCAGCACCAGCTGCACCGCGTACACGTCGACCGAATCCTGGGCCAGCAGAGCGTGATACAGCAGTCCCTGCTGCAGCGGCGCGAGCGGCCAGGCGTCGGCGATCGCCGGATAGCGGCGCTCCCACCGGTCCACGTCGCGCTGTTCGGCCCGCACCAGCGCGAAGTCCGACGGGGTGTGGCCGCCCGCGCCCGCCCGTACGTGCGCGGCCAACGCCGACAGCGCCGTCGTCCACAGGTCGGCGAGTTCGGCCACGTCGTCGCGGGACAGGAGACCGGCGGGGAAGGCGAAGCTGCCCCGCAGGACGGCGCCGTCCGGGCCGTCGGCGACGAGCGCGTTGATGTCGAGCACCCGGTTGGCCGGCGTGTCGGCGTCGACGGCGACCGCGGAGAGGTCGGTCTCGGCGGACGGCAGCCAGCCGTCCGCGGTGCCCGGCGCGATCTCGCCGCCGGTGCGGCCGAGGTAGTTGAAGCTGATCTGGGCGCGGTCGAGATCGGCCAGCGCCGGTGCGGTCGCTTCGTTGAGGTAGCGCAGCAGTCCGAAGCCGATGCCCTTGTCCGGCACGGCCAGCAGTTGCTCCTTGACCGCCTTGATCGCCGCGGTGAGTTCCGCGCCACCGGCCACCGCCGCGTCGGCGTCGATTCCGTTGAGCCGCAACCGAACCGGGTAGGCGCTGGTGAACCAGCCGACGGTGCGGGACAGGTCGGCGCCGTCGGCGATCGACTCCTCGCGGCCGTGGCCTTCCAGTTGCACCAGGGTGTCGGTTTCGGTCACGCCGCGGCGGGTGCGCCAGACGGTGACCGCCAGCGCCAGCGCCGCCAGCAGGCCGTCGTTGACGCCGCCGTGGAAGGCGCCCGGAATCTCGGTGAGCAGGGCGTCGGTTACCTCGGCGGGCACGGTCACCCGGACCTGCTCGACCGTTGCCGCCACGTCGACGGCCGGGTCGAGGGGCCGCGCACCCAGCAGAGGATCCGGGCCGTCCAGCACCCGCTCCCACCACGCCGCTTCGGCCGTCCGGCCGGGCCGATGCGCCTCGTCCCGCAGCGCATGCGCCCAGCGCCGCATCGAGGTACCCACCGCGGGGAGCACGGGCGGCTGCCCCGCCGACACCCGTGCCCACGCGGACATCAAGTCGGGCACCAGAATTCGCCACGACACGCCGTCCACAACGAGATGGTGCGCCACCACCAGCAACCGCCCCGCCCGCGCCACACCACGATCGACCCACACGAACCGAACCACCCGGCCCGCACCTGGATCCAGCCAACCCACCGCCGCGTCCGCCGCGGCCATCACCGCCGCATCACCGAAATCATCCACCGCGACCCGTTCGATCAGCGCCTCCACATCGACGGCTCCCGGTGCCACCACCTCGAGCCGCCAGTCTCCCGTAACAAGCTCCGCCGCAGCGTCAGCCGACTCTCGTGCGACCACCTCGCCTTGCGGATCCTCGACGCCACGCACTGTCAGCGTCTCCGCATCGCCCGACTCCGCCACCACATAGGCGTGCCGATCTTCCGTGACACCCGCTACCGCCGCGGCAGCATCGACGGATTCCGCGGTGGAATCGACCGAGTCCCGTACCGCCACATCAGCGGGCCGGGCTTTCACGACACCCGCTGTCCCCGCGGCGGTATCGACCGACTGCGAGGCGGTCGTGGCGGCGGGACGGTCTTCGGTGGCGGGGAGAAGGCGGGCGCGTAGCATGTCGTGCTGGTTGATTACCGCTGCGAGGGTGGTCGCTAGTGCGGTGCGGTCGATGCCCGCCGGGAGGTCGAGGGCCAGGGATTGGTGGAAGCGGCGGAATTCGCCGCCGCGCCCGACCATCCAGCGGTGGATGGGCAGGAGTGGCAGTTCGCCGACTCCACCGCCGGGCAGTTCGGCCAGCCGGTCGGGGGCCGTCGCGCCGTCGGTGGCGACGGCCGCGAGCGCGGCTACGGTCTTGTGCTCGAACACATCTCGCGGGGAGAAGACCAGGCCGCGCGCCTTGGCCCGCGCCACCAGCTGGATGGACATGATGCTGTCGCCGCCGAGAGCGAAGAAGCCGTCGTCTACCCCGACCCGGTCGCGCCCGAGCACCTCGGCGAACACCTCGGCCAGGGTGTGCTCGGCGGGGGTGCGCGAACTCCTGGTGATGTCACCGGCGTCGAATACCGGCTCCGGCAAGGCTTTCCGGTCCAGCTTGCCCGACGGTGTCAGCGGCAGTGCGGCGAGCACCATGATCGTCGCGGGCACCAGGTGGGCGGGCAGCCGCTCGGCGAGCGCCGCGCGGAGGGTCGCACCGTCCAGGGCGGCGTCCTCGGCCGCGACGGCGTAGCCCACCAGCTGGTCTCCGAGCGTATTGCCGCGGACCGCCACCGCCGCCCGGGCGACGCCCGGCACGGCGAGCAACGCCGCCTCGATCTCACCCAGTTCGATGCGGAAACCGCGCACCTTGACCTGGAAGTCACTGCGCCCCAGGTATTCCAGCTGACCGGCGGGAGTCCAGCGGGCCACATCGCCGGTGCGGTACAGCCGGTCGCCCGGCGCGCCGTACGGGTCGGCGACGAACCGCTGCGCGGTCAGTCCGGGACGGCCCAGATAACCGCGGGCCAGCTGCGCGCCGGCCACATACAGATCCCCGGCGGCGCCGATGGGCGCCGGACGCAGGCGCCGGTCCAGCACCCGCACCGCCAGACCCGGCAGGCCGCGGCCGATCACACCGGTGGCGTGGCCGCGGACCAGCGCGGCGTCGAGCGCCTGGAAGGACACGTGCACCGTGGTCTCGGTGATGCCGTACATGTTCACCAGCCGCGGCGCGGTGTCGCCGTGGTGGTCGTACCAGCGCGCCAGCTGCGTGAATTGCAGTGCCTCGCCGCCGAAGACGACGTGCCGCAGCGCCAGGTCCCCGGCGCCGGACTCGGCCGCCGCCCGATCGGCCTCGATGAACTGATAGAACGCCGACGGCGTCTGATTGAGCACGGTGACCCGTTCGCGCCGCACGAGTTCACGGAACCGGTCCGGGGTGCGGGACGTGTAATAGTCGACCACCACGAGAGTGCCGCCGTAAGCCAGCGGCCCCCACAGCTCCCACACCGAGAAGTCGAACGCGGCGCTGTGGAACAGCGTCCAGACGTCGGTGTGGTCGAACCCGAAGTGCGGCTGCGCATTACCCAGCAGTTCCACGACATTGCGGTGGGTGACGACCACCCCCTTGGGACGCCCGGTCGAGCCGGAGGTGTAGATGACGTACGCGGGATGCGTCGCGCGCAGCGGAGCCCGCCGCTCGTCGTCCGTGAGAAGCGCTGCGGCCGAAGGTATTTCGAGCGTGTCGAGGTCGAGGCGGCGGAAGTCCGACGTCACCTCGGGCGCGATGTCGGAGGTGGTGAGGACGCAGACGGGCGCGGCGTCGGCCAGCGTGTAGGCGATGCGCTCGGCCGGATACGCCGGGTCCACCGGCGCGTACGCGCCACCGGCGGCGAGCACCGCCAGGATCGCGATCACCAGATCCTCCGATCGCGGCAGCAGCACGGCCACCAGCGCCTCGGGTCCCACACCCGCCCGCACCAGGGTGCGCGCCAGCCCGTTGACCCGCGCGGCGAGATCGCCGTAGGTGAGCGTGGTGTCACCGCACCGCACGGCGACCGCGTCCGGCCTCGCGGCGGCCTGCGTCTCGAACAGCGACGTCAAGGTGGCACCGGCGTCGACCGGGTGCGCGGGTTCGTGCCAGCCGTGCAGCACCGCGCCGCGTTCGGCGGGATCGAGCACATCAATATCGCGAACCGCCCGCGCCGCGTCGGCCAGGACGGCGTCCAGCACCCGTTCCAGGCGCGACACGATCGCCGCCACCGCGCCCTCGTCGAGCAGTTCGGGCTGATACCCGGCAACCAGGTGCAGGCGCGAATCCTGTTGCGCGACAATGCTCAGCGGGTAATGCGTGGAATCGTCGGCGTCGGTCGCGGTGGCCTTCGCGCCGTCCAGGCCGTCGGCGAGCCCGGCCAGCGCGGCGGTGTCGACGGGATAGGACTCGAAGACCAGCAACGTGTCGAACAGCTCACCGACGCCGGCCGCGCTGTGGATGTCGGCCAGCCCCAGATGCTGATGCTCGAGCAGCGCGGCCTGTTCGGCCTGGACGCGCCGCAGCAGCGCCGCGACGCTCTCCTGTTCGTCCACCCGCACCCGGACCGGGACGGTGTTGATGAACAGTCCGACCATGGATTCCACGCCGGGCAGTGCGGGCGGGCGACCGGACACCGTGGCGCCGAACACGACTTCCGCGCGGTCGGTCAGGCGCGACAGCACGATCGCCCAGGCCGCCTGCAGGACGGTGTTGACGGTGACACCGTGCCGCGCGGCGAGTTCGCTCAGGCGAGCCGTGCGCGATTCGTCCACTGCCCGACGGTATTTGCGGGGCACCGCGACAGGCCGGGCGTCGACGGCCGCGGGCACCAGTATCGTCGGCTCCTCGACACCGGCCAGCGCCGCGCGCCAGGCCTCGGTGGCGGCCGCGCGATCCTGACGGCCGACCCAGTCGACGAAGGCGCGGTACGGCCGCACCGGCGGCAGCGCCGCGGTGTCACCGCCGGTGGCGTACAGCACCAGCAGGTCGCGCACGAGCAGCGGCATCGACCAGCCGTCGAGCAGGATGTGGTGGTTGGTCAGCAGCAACTGCCAGCGCTGCCCGTCGAGCCGGATCAGGGTGGCCCGCAACAGGGGCGGCGCGGCCATGTCGAACGGCTGCCGCCGATCGTGGGCGCGTGCGGCCACCGCGCGTTCGTCGCCGCCGGGCCCGGTGGCGTCGATCTCGGTCCACGGCAGTTCCACCGCGTCCGGGATCACCTGCACCGGGGTGCCCGCCGAGCCGGTGACGAACGCCGCCCGCAGGTTCGCGTGCCGGTCCAGTAGTGCGGCGGTCGCCGCGCGCAGCCGTTGCGGGTCTACGTCGCCGGTCAGTTCGACGCGGGCCTGCGCCGTGTAGGCGTCCATCGCCGACCCGGCCAGCAGGGCATGGAACAGCAGACCGGTCTGCAAGGGCGTCAGCGCCCACACGTCCAGGCCGGGATAGTCGGCCGCCCAGGCGTCGAGGTCGGATTGGGCCACCGCGACGGCGAAATCGGACGGCGTGTGACCGCCCGCCGACGGCTCGGCCGCGTGAGCGGCCAAGGCGGACAACGCCTGTACCCACAGCCGAGCCAGCTCGGTGACCTCCGGTGCGGACAGCACGCCCGCCGGGTAGGCGAGGGTGCCGCGTAGGTGTGTCGCGCCGTCGACATCGACGGCCATGACATTGATGTCGACAGCGCGGTCCACGGCCATATCGGCATTAGGCGCGGCGCGCAGTGCGCCGGGTGCGCCGATCGGCAGCCAGGCCGAATCCTGCGGCAGCTCACCGGTGTTCGTGCGGCCGAGGTAGTTGAACCCGATCCCGCCCGCGCGGTCGTGGGCGGCCAGGACGGGGCCGGTCTCGTCGTTGAGATAGCGCAGCACGCCGTATCCGAGGCCGTTGTCCGGCACCGCGCGCAGATGTTCCTTCACCGCCTTGACGGCCTGCCCGATCGCGTCCCGCCCGGCGAGCGCGGCCTCGACGTCGAGGTCCCCGAGTTCCAGCCGGACCGGGTACGCGCTGGTCAGCCAGCCCACCGTACGTGAGAGGGCGGCGCCGGGCACGACGGTCTCCTCCCGTCCGTGGCCCTCGAGCCGAACCAGCACCGCGGAGTCGCCGCCGCCGCGCCGGGCACGCCACACCCGGACCGCGACGGCCAGCGCCGCCAGCAGCGCGTCGTTCACGCCGCCGTGGAACGCCTGCGGCACGGTGGTGAGCACTGCCTCCGTGACCTCCGGCGGCACGTCCACCTCTACCTGTTCGAGGGTGGCGGCCACATCGACGGCCGGGTCCAGCGGACGCGCACCGATCTCCGGGTCGGGGCCATCGAGAACCGTACGCCAGTACGGCAATTCACGCATTCGCCCGGGTCGCGTCGCGTCGTCGGCGAGGGCGTGCGCCCAGCGGCGCAGCGAGGTGCCGATCGGCGGCAGCGCCGGTTGCCGCCCGTCGGCGATCGCGGCCCACGCCGTGATCAGATCCGGCACCAGAATGCGCCAGGACACCCCGTCCATCGCCAGATGGTGCACGACGACCAGTAGCCGTCCGGCACGGTCCGCGCCGAGATCGAGCCACACCAAGCGCAGCATGCCGCCGCGGCGGGGCGCCAGCCGTCCGAGCGCAGAATCCAGTTCGCGAGTGAGGGTTTCGTCGATGTTCTCGCCGGATTCGGCAGGCAATTCGACATGATGCAGGAGGCTGTCCACATCGATCGCACCGGGCGCGGCCACGGTGAGCATCGCGGGGCGCACCGCCTCGCCCGGCCCGGAGTCCAGCAGCCGCGTACGCAATGCGTCATGCCGATCGACCACTGCCGCAAGGGTTTCGACCACCCCGACCCGATCGATGCCGAGCGGCAGGCGCAGTACCAGCCACTGTGCGAAGCGGTCGTACCCGCCGCCGCGCTCGATCAGCCAATGGTGGATCGGCAGCAGCGGCAGCTCGCCCACACCGCCGCCCGGCAGCTCGGGCAGCGCCGCGGGCTCGTCGGCGGCGGTCGCGGCCACCCGTGCGAGCGCGGCAACGGTCTTGTGCTCGAACACATCCCGGGGCGTGATCGTTATCCCGCGTTCCCCCGCGCGGGCCGACAGCTGGATGGACATGATGCTGTCGCCGCCGAGCGCGAAGAAGTTGTCGTCCACGCCGACCCGGTCGACGCCGAGCACCGCGGCGAACACCTCGGCGAGCCGCTGCTCCCGATCCGTCTGGGCCGCACGGAATTCCCGCGTGGCGAACACCGGTTCCGGCAGCGCGGCGCGGTCCAGCTTGCCCACCGGCGTGAGCGGCAGCGCGTCGAGCACCGTGACCGACGCGGGAACCATGACCGGGGGCAGCACGCCCGCCACGGCCTCCCGCAAGGCAGCGGGGTCGAGCACGCGGCCGGGCGCGGGCAGCACGTACGAGACCAGCGACGTACCGCCGGAGGCGCCGGTGTGCCCGACCGTGACCGCGAACTCCACGCCGTCGAGCGCGGTGAGCGCCGTGTCGATCTCGCCCAGTTCGATCCGGACACCCCGCACCTTGACCTGGAAGTCGGTGCGGCTCACATACTCCAATGCCCCGCCGCCCAGGCGACGCACCAGATCCCCGGTGCGATACAGCCGTCGCCCGTCGGTGGCAAACGGGTGCGCGACAAACCGCTCCGCAGTCTGCCCCGGACGCCCGTGGTAACCGCGCGCCACTTGCACCCCCGCCAGATACAGCTCCCCCACGGTACCGTCGGGCACAGGATGCAGGTGCCCATCAAGCACATACGCCGCCCCGTTAACCACCGGCATGCCGATCGGCACAACCGTCGCGTCGGCCGAGGTGACAGTGGCCGCGGACGGAGTTGCCGTAGCGGCAGGCGGGATGACCGTCGCGTCGGGCGCGGTAACCGTGGCGGCGGGCGGGGCGACCGTCGCGGCGGGCGGGGCAACCATCGCGCCGGGCGGGGCAACCATCGCGCCGGGCGGGGCAACCATCGCGCCGGGCGGGGCAACCATCGCGCCGGGCGGGGCAACCATCGCGCCGGGCGGGGCAACCATCGCGCCGGGCGGGGCAACCATCGCGCCGGGCGGGGCGACTATGGCGGCGGGTGGGGCGACTATGGCGGCGGTCGCGTGGACCGTGAATTCGGTTGGCCCGTAGAGGTTGTGGATCTGTGCGGTGGGTAGGTGTGCCTGGGTTCGGGTGAGGGTGTGCGGGGGCAATGCCTCGCCTGCGGCCAGCACTGCCCGCAGCGAGGCGCAGGCTCCGGGCGGCAGACTGTCGGCGAAGGCCTCCAGCATCGACGGCACGAATGACACCAGGGTCACTCCGTGGTCCTCGATCACCGCCCGCAGGTACGCCGGATCCCGGTGGCCGTCCGGTTCGGCGACGACGACGCGGGCGCCGGTGGTCAAGGCGCCGAACAGTTCCCAGACCGAGACGTCGAACGACAGCGGTGTCTTCAGTAGCACCACGTCGGTGTCGCCGAGACCGAGCCATTCCGTCACCCAGTGCACCTGATTGACGACCGCGGCGTGGCTGACCGTCACGCCCTTCGGGCGTCCGGTGGAGCCGGAGGTGTAGACGACGTACGCCGGGTTGGCCGGGCGCACCGGACGAGTCCGCTCGGCGTCGGTGATCGGTTCGCCCGCACCGGTTTCCGTCCCGTCCACGTGGAGCACGGGCAGATCGCCGGGCACGAGCACTGGCGCGGCGGGGTCGAGAAGCACACAGGCGGGCGTCGCGTCGCTCAGCAGGTGCGCGATCCGCTCGGCCGGGTAGCCGGGGTCGACCGGCACGTACGCCGCGCCCGCGGTGAGGACCGCGAGGACGGCGACGACGAGTTCCGGCGAGCGCGGCAGCGCCACAGCCACTCGTTGCTCGGGGCCGATCCCCGCCTCGATCAGCTTGCGCGCCAATCGATTCGATCGCTCGGACAGTTCGGCCGCGGTCAGTGTGCCGCCCGCACCGCACACCGCGACGGTGTCCGGCGCCGCCGCCAGCCGTTCGTGGACCATCGACACCAGGGTCTGCCCGGCGGGCCGCGGACGCGGGGTCCCGTGTGCCCGGCGCAGCAGCGCCGCCTTCTCCACGGGGTCCAGGACATCGATGCGGCCGATCGGCGTCGCGGGATCGTCGGCGATCGCGGTGAGCAGCCGCACCAGCCGGTCCGCGAATCCGCGCACCCAGGTCTCCTCGAACACCGCGGGCTGGTACTGGAAGTGCGCGCGCAGCCGCTCACCGGTGAGCACCACCACCGACAGCGGATAGTGCGGGGCGTCGTTGGAGGTGACGTCGTCGATGGACAGTCCGTCGAGCGCGCGCGCCTGCTCGGACAGCCCGGCGCGATCGATCGGATACGACTCGAACACCGTCATCGTGTCGAACAGCGTCTGCGCCCCGACGCCGCGGGCGATATCGCTCAGCGCCACGTGATGGTGCTCCAGCAGCCGCGCCTGCTCGGCCTGCAGCCGCGTGAGCACGGCGCGCACCGGCTCCCCCGCCCGGAATCGCACCCGGACGGGCACGGTGTTGATGAACAGCCCGATCATCGATTCGACGCCGGGCACCTGGGGCGGGCGGCCGGACACCGTCGCACCGAACAGCACATCGTCGCGACCGGTCGAGCGGGACAACATGATTCCCCACGCGGCCTGCACGAGGGTATTGACCGTGACACCCAGTTCGGCGGCCAGTTCGACCAGCCGCCGCGTCAGCCCGGCGGTGAGCGCGACCTCGACCTCGTCGATACGCGGCGCGGCGTCCGCGGCGGACGCCGGTGACGCGAGCAGGGTCGGCTCGGCTCCGGCGAGGGCGTCGGTCCACACGGCGAGCGACCGCGCGGTGTCGCGGCCGCCGAGCCACTCGAGGTAGCGGCGGTAGGGCGGGACCGGGCCGAGCGCCGCCGGATCGCCGGTGGCGTAGGTGGTCAGCAGTTCCCGCAGCAGCAGCGGCAGCGACCAGCCGTCGAGCAGCACGTGGTGGTACGCGAGCACCAGACGGAAGTTGTTGTCGCCCAGCGTGATCAGGGTGAATCGCAGCAGCGGGGCCTGGGCCGGGTCCAGACCCGCCGCGCGATCGGCGGCCAGCGTCGCCGACAGTTCGGCCTCGATATCGACGCCGCCGCCGAGATCGACGGTGCGCCAAGGGACTTCGATGCCGTCGGCGACCACTTGGACCACAGCGCCGTCGGGTCCGGTGGCGAAGGCGACGCGCAGGTTGGGATGCCGGTCGAGCACCGCCTGCGCGGCGCGGCGCATCCGCTCCGCGTCCACGCGTCCGGACAGCGCCAGCACCAGTTGCACCGTGTAGATGTCCACCGCGGCCTGGGCGAGGAACGCATGGAAGAGCAGGCCCGTCTGCAGCGGTGCCGCCGGCCAGACGTCGGTGAGGCGCGGGTAGCGCCGCTGCCAACGGTCGATATCGGCCTGCGCCAGGGTGACCAGCGGGAAGTCCGACGGCGTGTGCCCGCCGCCGCCCGCGCGCACGTGGTCGGCCAGCGCCGTCAGGGCCCGCACCCACAGGTCCGCGATCTCGGCGACCGTACCGGCGTCGAGCAGCGTGTCCGGGTAGCCCAGGCTCGCGGTGAGGCGGCCGTCGACCACGACGGCGTTGATGTCGAGGACGGCCGCGGCGGGCATGTCCTGGTCGGCGCGGCGGGGCAGGGCGGCGAGGTCGCCGACAGGGGTCCAGCCGGCACCGCTCAGCGCGGCCGGGATGTCGGCCTCCGACATCCGGCCGAGGTAGTTGAAGCTGATCTGGCCGGGCAGTCCCGCGGGCAGCCGGGCGGCGGTGTCGGCGTTGAGGTATCGCAGCAGCCCGTAGCCGATGCCGTTGTCCGGCACGGTCCGCAACTGCTCCTTGACCGCCCGCACCGCGGCGTCCAGGGCAACGCCGCCCGACAGCGCGGCGCTCACGTCGAGCCCGTCGAGGGACAGGCGCACCGGATAGGCCGAGGTGAACCAGCCGACCGTCCGCGACAGGTCGGCGCCGGGCGCCACGGACTCCTCGCGGCCGTGGCCCTCCAGCCGCAGCAGCAGCGACGGCTCGGCGGTGCCGCGACGCGCACGCCAGGCCGTCACCGCGACGGCGAGGGCGGCGATCAGCGCGTCGGCCGCGCCCGCGTGGAACGCGGCGGCCGCGGTGCCGAGGACGGCCTCGGTCAGGTCGGTCGGCAGTTCCACCTCGTGGCGGCGGACGCGGGCAGCCAGATCGATAGCAGGGTCGAGCTCCCGGTCACCGAGCAGCGGATCCGGCCCGTCGAGAACCGATGTCCAATAGGGCAATTCGGCGACGCGGCCCGGCGCGACCGCCTCCTCGGCGAGGGCGTGCGCCCAGCGCCGCAACGAGGTGCCGACCGGCGCCGGGGACGGCTGCTGCCCGTCGCGCACCCGCGCCCAGGCCGCCATGAGGTCCGGGATCACGATGCGCCACGACACGCCGTCGATCACCAGATGGTGCGCGACCACGATCAACCGGCCCGGCCGACTCGGGCCGAGGTCGAGCCAGACCAGTTGCAGGACGACGCCCGCGGCCGGGTCCAGGCGGCCCACAGCGGCGTCGAATTCCGCTGCGGCGACTTCGGATTCGGTGTCGTCGGTGACCTCGACCCGGTGCACCAGCGCGTCCACGTCGACGGTGCCCGGCGTGGCGATATCGAGCGACCACCCCTCGGTGGTGTGCACCAGACGGCCGCGCAACGCGTCGTGCCGGTCCACCACGGCACCGACGGTGGCCACCAGCCCGGCGCGGTCGATCCCGGCGGGCAGCGCGAGCACCAGCGACTGCTCGAACCGGTCGAATCCGCCGCCGCGCTCGACCAGCCACCGGTGAATCGGGAGCAGCGGCGCGAATCCCACTCCGCCGCCGGGAAATTCGGGCAGGGCGGCGGCGTCACCCGCGGCGGCATCGCGTGCGACCGAGGCCAATCCCGCCACCGTCTTCTGCTCGAACACATCCCGGGTCGAGAACGCCAGCCCGCGTTCCTTGGCGCGAGCGACCAGTTGCAGGGACATGATGCTGTCGCCGCCGAGGGCGAAGAAGCTGTCGTCGGCCCCCACCCGATCGACGCCGAGCACCTGGGCGAACACCTCGGCCAGCGTGCGTTCCGCCTCGGTCACGGCGTCGCGGGTCGATCCGCTCTCGAGGGCCGGTTGTGGCAGCGCGTCGCGGTCGAGTTTGCCTGCGGCGGTCACGGGCAGTTCGGGCACGACCACGATCGCCGCGGGCACCATGTAGTCCGGCAGCAACCCGGCCGCGTCCCGGCGCAGCGCGGCCGTATCTATCGAAGTACCTTCGGCGGCAACGACATAGGAGACGAGCAGCGCGTTACCCGACGGTGCGGTGCGGCCCACGGTGACCGCCGTGTCGACGCCCGGGAAGCCGGTCAGGACGGCGTCGATCTCACCCGGTTCGATGCGCAGCCCGCGCACCTTCACCTGGGAATCGCCGCGGCCCAGGTATTCCAGGGCACGGCCCGCGGTCCAGCGGACGATATCGCCGGTGCGGTACATCCGGCTGCCGGGCGGCCCGTACGGATTCGCCACGAAGCGGGCAGCGCTCAGCCCCGCCCGCCGGTGGTAGCCGCGGGCCAGCGACACGCCCGCCAGATACAGCTCGCCCCCGACGCCCTCGGGCACCGGGCGCAGGGCATCGTCGAGCACCAGCGACGTCGTGCCGCGGATCGGCGCGCCGATGGTGATCGGGCCCGACGGAGCCAGCGGCACACTGATATTCGTCGCGATCGTGGTTTCGGTGGGACCGTACGCGTTGTACAGCCCGCGGCCCGGCGCCCACCGTTCGACCAGCGCCGACGAGCACGCCTCGCCGCCGACGATCACCGTGCCGAAATCGTCCAGCCCGGCCGGATCGAGGGACGCCAGCACGGACGGGGTGAGGAAGGCATGGGTGACCCTCTGGTCGAGCAGCAGCCGCCGCAATTCTTCGCCGCCGTACACGGCCGGGGGCGAGATCACCAGGGTAGCGGACGCGCCGATCGCCAGCAGCAGTTCCAGTATCGAGGCGTCGAAGCTGGGCGAGGCGCAGTGCAGCACCCGCGAATTCGGCCGCACCGCATAGCGTTCCCGCTGCTCGGTGAGGAAGTTCGCGAGCCCGCCGTGCTCGACGACGACACCCTTCGGGCGGCCGGTGGAGCCGGAGGTGTAGATCACGTAAGCCGGATGCGACGGAAACAGCGGTCGTACCCGTTCGGCCGGGTCGATCGGGCCGGACGGCAGTGCGTCCAGGTCCGACTCCACCGCCGGGTCGTCCAGTACCAGCCACTCCACGGTGGCGGGCAATGCGGAACCGGTGACGGTCAGCCCGAGGCGCGCGCCGCAGTCGTCCAGCAGGTACGCGATCCGGTCGGGCGGATAGGCCGGATCCACCGGTACGAAGGCCGCACCCGACCGCGCGATCGCCCACACCGCGACCAGCAAGTCGATCGACCGGCGCAGCCCGACCGCCACCAGCTCCTCCGGGCCCAGACCACGCCGGATCAGCAAGCGCGCCAGGCGGTTCGACCGCTCCGACAGCTGCCGATAGGTGAGTTCCCGGCCCTCGCACACCACGGCCACGCCGTCCGGGTTCGCCGCGACCGCCGCGTCCAGCAGTTCCGCCAGCGGCCGCGCCGGTTGGGCGGGTCCGCCGTGCCGGGTCAGCAGATCGGCGCGTTCCGGGCCGGTCAGGATATCGACCTCGGCCAGGCTCGCCGCGGTGGCGAGCCCGTCCAGCACCCGGTCGAACCGCTCGGCGAGAGCGGCGACGGTGTCGGCGTCGAATGCCTCCGGCTGATAGCCGACGCGGAAACGCAGCCGCGAATCCAGTTGCGCCACAATGGTCAGCGGGTAGTGGGCGGCGTCGTCCACCGCGGCCGCGGTCACCGACATGCCGTCGATGTCGGTCGCGAGGCGAGCGATCGCCGCGGTGTCCATCGGGTAGGACTCGAACACCAGCAGGGTGTCGAACAGCGCGGGCAATCCGGTCGCCGCCTGGATCTCGGCCAGACCGGCGTGATGGTGCTCGAGCAGCGCCGCCTGCTCGTCCTGTACGCGGCGCAGCAGCGCGGCCACCGGCTCCCCCGGAGTGGTCCGCACCCGCACCGGAACGGTGTTGATGAGCAGGCCGACCATTTCCTCGACGCCCGCCAGTTGCGGCGGACGGCCGGAGACGGTCGCGCCGAACACCACATCGCGGCGCGCGGTGGAACGGGACAGCACAATGCCCCACGCCGCCTGCAGGATCGTGTTCAGCGTCACACCGTGCCGGGCCGCCAGCTCCACCAGGTGGGCGGTGCGCTGCTCGTCGCGCTCGAACAGGTGGTTGCGCGGCCGGGTGGACGGGTCGGCGCCGCTGTCGCGCGGCGCCAGCAGTGTCGGTTCGGACACGCCCGACAGCGCCTGCCGCCAGGCTCGCACGGAGGCGGAACGGTCTTGGCGGGCAAGCCATTCCAGGAAGTCGCGGAACGACGGGGCCGGGCCGTCCACCCGTCCCGCGTAGAGCAGCAGCAGGTCGCGCACGAGCAGCGGCATCGACCAGCCGTCCAGCAGGATGTGATGGTTGGTCAGCAGCAGCCGCCACCGGTCGTCGGCGACCCGCACCAGCGTGAACCGCAGCAGCGGCGGCACCGCGGTGTCGAACGGCGTCGCGCGCTGCACGGCGGCGAGCCGGTCGAGGTCGGCTTCTGCGGTCTCGCCGCGCACGTCGATCACGGTGAACGGCACCGCGACCGGGTCACAGACGAGCTGCACCGCCGCCTCCCCCGAGGTGGCGAACGCGACCCGCAGATTCGGATGCCGGTCCAGCAGCGCCTGCGCGGCGGCGCGCAGCCGATCGGGATCGACCGCGCCTTCCAGTGTCAGGGACAGTTGCGCGGTGTAGGCGTCGGCCGTCCGGCCGGACAGCATGGCGTGGAACAGCAGACCGGTCTGCAACGGCGACAGCGGCCACACGTCCGCGGGCCGATACCGCGACTCCCATTCGTCGATCTCGTGCTGCCGCACGCTGATCAGATCGAAGTCCGAAGGCGTGTGCCCGCCCGCGCCCGGCGCGCCCGCGTGTGCGGCCAGCGCCGACAAGGCCTGCTCCCACAGCCGCGCGAGGTCCCGCACGTCGTCGGCCGACAGAATGCCGGTGGGATAGCCGAACGACGCCCGCAGGGTCTCGCCCGCGTCGCCGTCGGTGACGATCGCGGTGATGTCGACGACGCCGGTCGCCGGGGCGTCGTCGTTGTCCCCGGCCGTCGCGGTGCCGAGGTCCGTGGTCGGCAGCCACCCGAGTTCGTTTGCCGCGTCGGCTCTCTCGCCGAGTACCGTGCGGCCGAGGTAGTTGAACGAGAGCTGCGGCGCACCGGTCGAGCCGACGTCCACGGCGGCCGAGCGGAGCAGTCCGTAGCCGAGTCCGTTGCCGGGCACGGCGAGCAGCTGTTCCTTGACCGCCTTGATCGCGGCCCCCGCGGCCGCGCCACCGGTCAGCGCCTGCTCGGCATCGATCGCGCCGAGCCGCAACCGAACCGGATAGGCGGTGGTGAACCAGCCGACCGTGCGGGACACATCGGCGCCCGGCACCGCGGTCTCTTCGCGGCCGTGGCCCTCCAGCTGGACGAGCGTGTCCTCGGCGCGCACTCCGCGCCGCGCCCGCCACGCCGTGACCGCCACCGCGAGCGCCGCCAGCAGGCCGTCGTGCACGCCGCCGTGGAACGCCCCGGGCACGGTGGTGGTCAGCGCCGCGGTCACCTCCGGACCGACGGTGAGGTCGATGTGGTCGACCGTCGCGGCGACATCGACCGCCGGATCGAGGGCGCGCGCGCCCAGCAGCGGATCCGGCCCGCTCAGCACGCCGGCCCAGTAGTCGGATTCGTCCGGCCCCGGGGTGATCTCGGCCAGCGCGTGCGCCCAGCGCCGCATCGAGGTGCCCACCGGCGCCAGCACGGGCCGCTGTCCCGCCGACACCTGCGCCCACGCGGACATCAAGTCGGGCACCAGGATTCGCCACGAGACACCGTCGACGGCCAAGTGGTGTACCACCACGATCAACCAGCCGGCCGCGTCGGGGCCATCGTCGAGCCACACCAGTCGCAGCACCTGCCCCGTCGCCGGGTCCAGGCGTGCGGCCGCCGCGGCACGCTCCCGTTCGGCCGCCGCGCGAGCCCCGTCCGGTCCGTCCACGGGCACCCGATGCAGCAGCGCGGCGACATCGACCGAACCCGGCTCGCCGACCAGGATCCGTGGCCCGTCGGCGGTGTCGATCAGCCGCGAACGCAACATGTCGTGGTGGTCCACCACGGCCGCAACGGTTTTCACGAGCCCGTCCCGGTCGATGCCGACCGGCAGCCGCAGCGCCAGGGACTGGTGGAACCGGTCGAAACCGCCGCCGCGAGCGAGCATCCAGCGCACGATCGGCGTCGGTGGCATCGTCCCGACACCGCCGCCGGGCAACTCGTCGAGCGCGGCGATCTCCTCGTCACCGGACCGGCGCGCGATCGCCGCCAGCGCGGCGACGGTACGCCGCTGGAAGACCTCGCGCGGGGTGAAGACCACGCCCCGCGCCTTCGCGCGCGCCACCAGCTGGATCGACATGATGCTGTCGCCGCCGAGCGCGAAGAAGCTGTCGTCCACACCGACCTGCGCCACCCCGAGCACCTCGGCGAACACCTCGGCCAGCGTCGCCTCGACGCCGGAAACCGGTGCACGCCACTCACTGTCACCGCCGAAGGTGTGATCGGGCAGCGCGGCCCGGTCCAGCTTGCCCGTGGGCGAGAGCGGCATCCGGTCCACGGTGACGATGGCGGCGGGCACCATGTACTCCGGCAGCCGCTGCGCCAGGGCAGCGGTCAGCACGATGGTGTCGAGGTCGCGCTCCGGTTCGGCGACCACATAGGACACCAGGGCCTCCGCGCCCGCCGCGGTGAGCCGGTTGACCGTGACCGCGGCGGCGACGCCGCCCTGCGCTTCCAGGGTCGCGTCGATCTCGCCCAGTTCGATGCGCAGGCCGCGCACCTTCACCTGGAAGTCGGTGCGCCCCAGGTATTCCAGTTCGCCGGTGGCCGTCCGCCGGACCAGGTCACCGGTCCGGTACAGGCGGGCGCCGGGTGCGCCGTACGGGTCGGCGACGAAACGCTGCGCGGTCAGGTCCGGACGGCCCAGGTACCCCCGCGCCAGCGACGGGCCGGACACGTACAGTTCACCCGCGACGCCCACCGGCACCGGGCGCAGCCAGCCGTCGAGCACGACGACGCCGACGCCCGGGATGGCGCGCCCCATCGTAATCGGGTCCGACGCCCGCATCGGCGCGGACGCCGTGGTCCAGATCGTCGCCTCCGTGGGTCCGTAGAGATTGAACATCTCCCGCCCCGGGCTCCAGATCCGCACGATCCGTTCGGGGCACGCCTCCCCCGCGACCGCGACCACCCGCAGGTCCTCGAGATCGCCGGGCGTCATGGTCGCCAGGACCGTCGGCGTGACGACGATGTGCGTGACCCGCTGCGCGCGCAGCAGCCCGGCCAGCGCGTCGCCGCCGTAGCTGTCCTCCGGCGCGACGACGAGCGTCGCGCCGGACCCGAACGCCATCAGCAGCTCGAACACCGACGCGTCGAAACTCGTTGACGCCGTGTGCAATACGCGCGAGGCCGCGGTGACACCGAACCGGCGGCGCTGCTCATCGATCAGGTTCGCCAGCCCGGCGTGACTCAGCACGACGGCCTTCGGGCGGCCCGTCGATCCGGAGGTGAAGATGACATAGGCCGGGTGCTCGGCCCGCACCGGCGCGATCCGCTCGGCATCGGTGATCGGCTCGGCACTCGGCCGGGCGACCTCGGTCACCGGCTCGTCCAGCAACAGCCAATCCACCGAATCCGGCAGGCGCGCGGCGTGTTCGGTGACGGTCAGGCCGTACCGCGCGCCCGACGCCGCGGTCATGTAGGCGATCCGCTCGCGCGGGTGCGCCGGGTCCATCGGCACGAACGCCGCACCGGTACGCGCCACCGCCCACACCGCGACCACCGACTCCATCGAACGGGGCAACGCCACCGCCACCAGCGACTCCGGTCCCACCCCGCGCGAAATCAGCAGGCGGGCAAGTCGATTCGCGCGCGCGTCGAGGTCGCGATAGGTGAGCGCGGTCTCGCCCAGGACGACCGCGGTCGACTCCGGCGACCGCGCCACGCACCGGTCGAACACCTCCGCGAGCGTCGAGACGGTGTCCAGGCCGGGACGCGCGTCGAACACGATCCGCCGCTCGTCGTCCGACAGCAGATCGAGATCGCGCAGTCGCAGTGCGGGGTCCGCGCCGACGAAACGTTCGAGGTAGGAGACGAATCGGCGATGGTGGGCGTCGAGTTCGCCCTGCGTGTAGAGATTCGGATTGCCGTGGAACTCGATCGACAGCGGCGCGTCGGCGCCGCTCTGCACAAGATTGACCTGCAAATCCTCCAGCAGTCCCGAACGCAGGATGTGATAGGTGCCGGTGGCCTCGCCCAATTCGATGTCGGCGTCGAAGAACACGATATTGACGATCGGGCCGAACGTGGACCCGCGGCCGAGCGCGGCGCTCCCGCTCAGCGTCTCGTCGCGCCGGATGTCCTCGTAGCGGTAGCGCTGGTGCCGCAGCGCCCCCGTCAGCTCGCGGTTCGCGGCCGCGACCACCTCGGCCACCGAGGTCCGCGCGTCGACGCGCAGCCGGATCGGCAGCAGGTTGGCCAGCATTCCGGCGGAATTCTTCAGCTTGGCCGTGGTGCGCGCCGCGACCGGCAGGCTCAGCGCGATGTCACCGGAATCGGTCATGCGCGCCAGGTAACTTCCCAGCGCCGCGACCACCAGCTGCGCCGCGCTCGCGCCGTACTCGACGGCGGCCGCGCGCAGCAGCTCGGCGATCGCGCCCGACAGCTGGGTCGTGGACACCAGGTCGTGGGGTGCGGGGTCGGCGGTGCGGCCCGCCAGGCTCACCGGGTCCGGCAGTCCGGCCGTGCGTTCGGCCCAGTAGTCGCGGTCCTTGCCGAACCGCTCGGAGGACCGGTAGGCCTGTTCGTCGGCGTGGATCTGCCGCAGCGTCGCGGCCCGCAGCGGCGCCGGCTCCCGGCCCGCGAGCAGGGCGTTGTATCGCTCGGCGATGCGTGAACTGAGCGTGAGCCCGCCGTAGCCGTCGATCGCGACGTGGTGGATGCGCGAATACCAGTAGTAGTGGCGCTCGCCCAGCCGCAGCAGCCTGGTCTCGGCGAGGGTGTCACGCTGCAGGTCCACCGGCGCGGCGCAGTCCGCGTGCATCCACTCCAGCGCCGCGGCCTCGGGATCGGCGTGGTCGCCGAAGTCGACCACGCGTCCGTCGTACTCCTGATCGGGGTCGACGCGCTGGTAGGGCGTGCCGTCCACCTCGACGATGCGCAGGTAGCCCGAGCCCAGCTCCAGGCCCGCGGCCTGCACCGCCTCGGCGAAGGCCGCGGCGTCCACCTCGCCCCGAATATCCACGTACTGCGCGATGTTTATCGGCATTCCATCGGACACCTTGTCCGCGAACCAGACGCCGTATTGCGCGGTCGACAACGGGATCAGATCCGGGGAAAGATCGAACCGGCTCAATTCCACAGTCATTCTCGAACTCCTTGCCAGGCCGGCGTTATCGCCGATATGCACGCAGAGTTCGACCCAGAATTGTCGAACTCACAAAAGTGTCGGTCGTCCGACCAACAAAATGAATAGAACGCGACCCGCGGCCGCGATATGCGTCAGTCGAGCAGTTCCGGCATCCGGTCGGCATCCATCGCGGCGGCCAGGCTCGCCGGACGCATGTCGGTCCAGTGCCGCTCGATGTAGTCGATACAGTCCTGACGTGCTGCGACACCGAACACCGCGGTCCATCCCGCGGGGATATCGGCGAATTCCGGCCAGAGCGAGTGCTGCCCTTGGTCATTCACCAGAACCGAGAAGACGGCTTCGTCGTCGTCGAAAGGATTGGTCATGCTGGGCCTCCCCACCCGCGTGCGTATTCCAACCGCTCCGACATTAGGCATCGATCCGGACACTGGCAATAGCCCGAAAACCTAGGCCCCTAAAAACGGGGGGTCGGTTCCATATCGAAGCAACCGTTCGGCATGAGTAATTCGACGGACCGTATCGGTGAATACGCAAAAAATGCCGCCGCGCGGCCCGGACCAGCACACTCGGCCCGAGCGCGACGCGACCCCGCTCCCGCGCCGAAAACGGACATTTGCGTCGACAGGTCCCGGCGCGGGCCGTAGTATCCGGCGCGGTAGCTGATTACCGACAGCCGCAGGGGACATGCGTGGGAACGAGCCCGGTCTACCGCAACGCCACCGTCTACGAGCTGCTCATGCGCGGCTTGTACGGACGGCACTACCGGTCCCGCTATCGCGCGATAGCGGACCTGATCCCGGACGGCGCCGAGGTGATGGACGTGTGCTGCGGTCCGGCCACGCTCTATACCCGCTATCTGCGCGGGCGCACGGGCAGCTACACCGGACTGGATCTCAACAGCCGGTTCATCGCCCGGCTCGAGGACGCGGGCGGGCGCGGCACGGTGTGGGATGTCGATGCCGATGTCCCGCTTCCGGCCGCGGATCATGTGGTGATGCAGGCGAGTCTCTACCAGTTCCTGCCCGAGCCGGCGCCCGTGCTGGAGCGGATGCTGGCCGCCGCGCGCGAGCGGGTGATCGTGTCCGAGCCGATCCGCAATCTGGCGTCGAGCAACAATCGCGTCGTGGCGGCGGCCGCGCGCCGCTACACCGACGCCGGCGCGGGCGCGCGCGACCACCGTTTCACCGAACAGACGCTGGAGGAACTGTTCGGCCGCTACGAGTCCCGGATTCTGCGCCGGTCGCTGATCGCGGGCGGGCGCGAGAAGCTGTTCGTCCTCGCGGCATGACCGCGTCCGGGCATGTCCTGCCGATCGCCGGCGCCGGCGGTAGGGTGAGGAACTCGTGACGGACAGTACGGTGTCGGAGGTGACGCCGGCCGAACCCCCGGGGGCCACACGGGGTTCCGCGCGGCGGGCGGTCTACCAGTGGGCGGCGGTCACGGTCGTCGGTGTCGTCGCGGGGTACGTCGCGGTGCTGCTGGCCAACGTCCGCCACTTCTACACCGACGACACCGAATCCCAATACACCGGACTGTGGGTCGCCCTCGGGCGGGCCATGCGCAACGGGCAGTTCCCGGTGCTGTGGCCGGACCGGTGGATGTCGGGCAACAACACCATCGACGATGCGGGCCTGTTCAATCCGCCACAGCTGCTGATCGATCTGCTCGCGCCCTCGATGGACAATCTGGCGCTGTACGCGACGATCGTCAAACTCGTCTTCTCGATCATCGCCGCCCTCGGCGTCTACCGGATCTGCCTGGCCTACGGCGGCCGGCCGGCGTGGTCGGCGGCGGCGGGCATCGCGTTCCCGCTCTCGGGCTTCTTCCTGTTCTTCGACGAGGCCAGCTGGATGACCGCGCTCACCGGCACGGCATGGCTGGTGCACGCCTGGGCGGCGGCGGTGCGCTACACCCGCGGCCGCGCGGGCCCGATCCCGGTCTTCGTGTTCCTGTACCTGACCATCTCCACGCAGTACATCTTCCCGGCCGTCGAAGCGGCGCTGATGCTGGTCGCCGTCGCCATCGGGGAGATCGTGTACCGCCGCGCGTGGAAACCGGTGCTGCGTCTCGCGCTCGTCTCGGCTTGTGCCGGACTCGCCGGGCTGCTCACCTTCCTGCCGAGCATGCTGGCGGCGAAGGTGACCTGGCGCGGCACCTCCGAGATACTCAACGACCAGTTCCTCACCATCCCCTGGTCGGAGTCGCTCAACGCCAGTCTGCCCAGCACCCTGCCCGCCTTCACGTCCTGGTGGGGCTACATCCAGCCGATGCCGGTCACCTACATCGCCTGGTTCCTGATCCCGGCCCTGGCCTTCATCGACTGGCGCCGGGCGCGTACGGCGTGGCGGGAACTGTCCGCGGTCACGCTGTTCTCGGTCATCATGCTGATGTGGACGGCGGGGCCGGGCACCATCGGTCCGCTGCGCTGGCCGGTGCGGGTACTGCCGATGCTGGCGATCGGACTGCTGGTGCTGGCCGGGGTGCTGCTCGGCCGCTTCGGCACCGTCCGGGATCGGCGCTCGCGCGGTGTCGCCGCCGCGGTGCTGATCCTCGCGCTGTGGGTGCGGTCGTTCTCCGCGGATCCGCAGAATGTGGTCCGGCACATCACCGCCGCGGTGGCGATCGCCGCCGTGGGCGCGGCCGTGGTGTGGCTCGGAGTGCGCCGGGGCACCGCCGCGGCCGTGGCGCTGACCATCGTCGCGATGTTCCCGATCGCCTACTACCAGGTCCAGGCCGCCCAGCCGACGCCGATGCCGTGGAATCTGCCCGCCAATCGGGCCGAAGCACGGGCGGTGTTCCCCGACTTCACCGGCACCACGTTGCAGCTGGGCGAGCGGGGCTTGCTGCAACCGGGCGAGAAGAATCTCGAAGGCGCCTACGGCGCACTGGTTTTCGGCAACTACGCCGAGGACATGGAGCTGAAATACGTCAACGGGTACACCCCGACCGGGCACTACTACTTCGGCGACATGCTGTGTATGCGCTGGGATTCCAGCGTCTGCCCCGACGCCTACCGCCGCATGTTCGCCCCCGAACCGAGCACCGGGCGACCCCTGGTCGATCTGATGCTCGTCGACCGGATCGTGTTGCAGCGGGCCCTGTTTCCCGACGCCCGGAACCAGCCCGCACCCGAGGGCTGGAAGTGGGTCGACTATCCGGGCCACGAACGCTACATCGATGTGCTGGAAAGGTCCGGCGGGCCGGTGTCCGCGGTGAACGGCCGCGTCGCCGACGCCCGGAACGTCACCGCCGCTTCGATTTCCGAGTCGGACACGACCAGTCGCGTGCGCGTCACCTCCGACACCGGCGGCCGGGTGGTCTTCGCGCGCCTGGGCTGGCCCGGTTACCGCGTCACTCTCGACGGTAAGTCACTGCCGTTCACCACGGTGGCGAAATCCTTTGTCGCCGTGGATATCCCCGCCGGTACCCGGGACGCCGAGCTGAATCTCACCTGGCGCCCACCCGGCTGGAAGATCGGCGCCGCGGCCTTGGCCGCGGGAGTGATCGGCACGGGCCTGCTGCAGTGGCTGTATCTCCGCGGCCGCCGCGCGGACGAACCGGACGGCGAACTCGGCGCGACCGACCGCGAACTGGCCGATATCGTCGCGGCCGCCCGAGACCCGCGCGAATAGCGCCCGCCGGAGTGGCGCCCTCCCTCATCGCGGGCGCCACCGGCCGCTGTCAGGATCGCAGGACCCCCTGTCCGGCAACAGCGTTGCGGTCAGGCCGAGCGGAATCGATCGACGGTCAGCGGACCTGATCGCTATTCCGCCAGCGCGTCCAGCGTCCGGCGGACCTGGGCGCGGGCGATCGCATCCAGTTCGGCGTCGCTGACCATCGGCAGCGCCCCTTGTTCGCGATTCAGATTCAGCGCTACCCGCACCGAGACGTTGGCGTCCCGCACACAGACGACGTAGGTCGTTCTGGTGACGAGGTCGCCTTCGATTTCGGAGTGCCAGTAGCCTCGAGCGCCGATCCCGGTGACCTCACCCGACGCCGATCTCGCTCCGGTGGTGACGACGTCGCTGTGCTGCCAGTGATCGTAGAAGGGCGGCGCGGCGCCGCTGGTGAACTCGGCCTCGACCCGCATCCCGGCTTTGTTCAGCGACTCGGTGGAACTCGTGTAGCCGATAATGCAACGCAGACCGCCCGCGCCGTACACCGACGGCCGGGTCTCCGCGTGCTCGGGCTCACCCTTCGGCACGGCGGACCACTTGGTCAACGGCGAGGCATCGACGGAATCGCATGCGTTGGTAACCCTGTTCATCGAATAGGTGCGGGGCGCGGCGACCGGACTCGGCGCCACGCCGCCGGACCCGCTATCACCGCCGATCCGGATGCCCACGGCCACACCGATACCCAGCACGACCACCATCCCGGCGATCGCGGCGACGATCAGCACCGTCCAGCGGCGACGAGGTGCCATGCTCAGCGCTTCAGCGCGACCGCGCCGTAGAGCGACACCTGCTTGTCGTGGCTCGGTGGATGCTCGATCCCCTCGCTGCGCCAGCGGTGGATCACCTCGACACCGGGTTCGACCAGTTCCAGCCCGTCGAAGAACCGCGCCACCTCGGCCCGCGTGCGCGGCTGCACCGGAATCCCGCGGTCCACGTAGACCTGCAACAGGCGCGCCATGCCGTCGGGATCGTCGGGGCCGTCGTCGAATTCGGTCGTCACATGCGACATCGCCAGGTAGGAGCCGGGCGCCAGCGGCTCCATCAGCGTCCGCACGATCTCGTACACATCGCCGGGCACGAAGTGCAGCAGCGCCATCAGCGACACCGCCACCGGTCGCGAAAGATCCAGTGTCGCATCCAGTTCCGGCGCGGCGAGAATGGCCGCCGGGTCGGCGGCGTCGGCCTGCACGTAGGCCGTGCGGCCCTCGCGCGTACTCACCAGCAGCGCCCGCGCGTGGGCGAGCACGATCGGGTCGTTGTCGACGTAGACGACGCGGGATTCCGGCGCCACCTCCTGTGCGACCTGATGGAGGTTCGGCGCGGTCGGGATACCGGTGCCGATGTCGAGGAACTGGCGGATGCCCTGCCCGGTCAGATAGCGCGTGACATGCCGCATGAACTCGCGATTGGTGCGCGCGGTCACCCGGACCGCCGGAAACTGTTGTAAGGCCTGCTCCGCCGCGTCCCGATCGGCCTCGTAGTTGTCCTTGCCGCCGAGGAAGTAGTCGTACATCCGGGCCGAGTGCGGCACGCCGGTGCGCAGGTCGATCTGACCGTCGGGCACGGCAAAGCCTCCTAGTACGTTGACATCCGAAAAATCCGTCCCTTGGAGGTATACCGCATCGGCCCGCAACCCGCGCCGGTCCGGCGCGACGCCCGTGCCCGGTCTCCCGGGGAGTGGAGAAAGATCAACCACTCGACGTGGCGCAGCCGACACGCCGAATAGCGTTCAGAGCTGGGAAGGTTCGGGTCCGCGGCAGGCTAGATTCTGCGCATGATCGCACGCAGAACGATTCGAGGGTTTGTCGTCGCATCATCGTCCGCCGCCGTCCTAGCCGTCGCGGGTCTGGCCGGGGCGACCATCGTCGCGCCCAGCAGCGCGTCGCTGACCGTGTCCGGCACCACGGTCACCGCGACCCTGAGCCGGATCAGCACCGATCTGCCCGGCGGCACCGTGCAGTGCACGCTGCTGGTCGACGGTGACCAGCAACAGAATTCGCTGTCCACGCGCGAAGCCGCCCCCGCCGACTTCACCCTGGACCGCGAGGTGACCGAGGGCGACCACCTCGCCCTCACCTATTGCGCCGATTTCCCCGCCGGCTCCGACACGCCCAGTTCCTACCCCACCCTGGCCTGCGCCAAGATCTCCGTCCCGGCCGGAACCGCCGAAGCCCTGCCCGCCGACCGCTGCTACCTGCCCAACTGACCTTTACCCCGGAAACCCGTCACACCGCGTCGAAGTACTCGATCTTCGGCGCGCCGGCGAGCAGCGGTGCGAGCCGCTGCCCGGCGGCGCGGAAGTGCTCGGACTTGCCGTGCTGTTCGAGGGCGGCCTCGTCGTCGTACAGCTCGAAGATCCGATACGAGTTCGGGTCCTGCTTGGACCGCACCAGCCGGTACGCCCGGTTACCCGGCTCGTTCCGCTCGATCTGGACGACGAGATCGGCCACGACGGATTCCAGTTCGGCGCCCTTCCCGTCCTGCACGGTCAACTCGGCGATGACAGCGATCATGCGTATTCCTTTCGCGTATGAACCGACCATTCGGCTCCGTACTCCGCTCCACAGCTTAAGCCGCCCGGCCGGAACCGCTGTCTCTCGCCGACGGCGTGGCCGACCCGGAACCGCCTGCTCCCACCGGCGGCGGCACCGCGTTGACAGACGCCGGGGACACGGCTGCAATGACCCGAACCGCACCGATCACCAGTGTGCCGACGCGGCGCGGGCGAGGCAGACGATCAGGAGCACCATTGATGTATGACGGCGCTCCCGTACTGCGGCGCCGGGCATTGCTCGGCCTGACCGCCGCGCTGGCACTCCCCGGCTGCGGCGCCCGGGGCGACATCGAGTCCGTCCGGCTCGGCTCCGGCCGGGCCGGTGGGCTGTTCCACGAGTTCGCGCACCTGCTGGCCGACGCCGCGGCGCGCGACAGCACGGTGCGCATCGAGCCGATCGTCACCGACGGGTCGCTGGCGAATCTCGACCTGCTCGCCCGCGGCGAGATCGACGCCGCGCTGTCGCTGGCGGACACGGTGGCCGCCACGGGCACCCGCGCGCGGGCGATCGGGCGGCTCTACGAAACCTACATCCAGCTGGCGGTAACCGCCGACAGCCCGATCCGGCGGGTCGGCGAGCTGCGCGGCGCGCGAATCGACCTGGGCGTCAGAGGATCCGGAGGGTCCAGCACCGCGGAGCGGATGCTGCGCGCGGCGGGCCTCGACCCCGCCCGCGATGTGGTGAGCGGCAACCATGAGCTGTCCGACGCGGTGGCCCTGCTGCACACCGGCGCGGTGGACGCGATCGTCTGGGGCGGCGGCATACCGACGCCGGGACCCGACATCCCGGCGCGGGCCCGGCTGATCGATCTCGGCGAGATGGTCCCCGCCCTGCGGCAGCGGTTCGGCTACGACTACGACCGGGTCGCGATACCCGCCGACGCCTACCCGGGCAGCCCCGGACTCGCCACGATCGGCGTGCCGAATCTGCTCCTCGCCGGGCCCGGACTCCCCGACGCGACAGTAGCGAGCATCACCAGGCTCCTCGTGCACAGCGCCGACGGGCTGATGCCCGTGCAGGCCTTGGGATTCCACTTCCTGAACCGCCGCTGGCTGGTCGGCACCGGCAGCGTTCCGCTGCATCCCGCGGCCGCCGCGCAGTACCGCGACGAGCACGGCTGACCACGCTCAGTCGCCGCCGGGCGGCAGCCGCACCGACGCGCGCAACCCGTGCGGCCGCACCGCCGACACCGTCAGCGTGCCGCGATGACGCTGCGCCAAGGCCGCCGCGATCGGCAGCCCGAGCCCGGTCCCGCCCGCGGCGGCGGCTGCACCACGGTAGAAGCGGGTGGTCAGCTTGTCGAGTTCGTCCGGCGCGACACCGACGCCGTCATCGGTCACCGAGACGACCACGCCGTCCCCCGTTTCCCGCAGCGACACCTCCACCCGCGCTCCCGCGCCCGCGTATCGGCACGAATTGCTCAGCAGCACATCGAGAATCTGCACCAGGGCATCCTCGGGAACGGCGACCTCCACCTCGCGGGACGGCAGGACCAGCGCGACCGCCTGTCCCGCCTCGTGGCAGGCGGGCTGCCACGAATCGACCCTGTCGTCGATGATCCGCACCGCGTCGCAGCGGCTCGGAAAGTCCGAATCGGTATGTTCCGCACCGAATCCCGCGGGCGTCTCCGCCACGGCCAGCCGTAACAGTCCGTCCAGCACCGCCTTCAGCCGCTCCACCTGAGCGACGGCCCGCCGGAACGACTGCGCGGCCTGGTCGGGAATCGAGCGCCCGAGCTGATCCAGCCGAATAGTCAATGCCGCCAACGGGTTTCGGATGGCATGGGCGGTATCGGCCACCAGCTGCCGCTGCGCGTCCACCGCCTCACCCACCGCCTGCGCCATCGCCTCGAAGGACCCGGCCAGATCCCGCACCTCCGGCGGTCCGCCGTAATGCCGAGTGATCGCCGTGGGTTCGGGGGGTGCGGTCGGGCGCGGCAGGGTCTGGGCCAGCGTGGTCACCGATCGCGACAGCCGTGCCAGCGGCCGCAGCACCCAGCGGGTGACCACCAGCGCCAGCCCGGTGCACAGCAGCAGCGCGGTCCAGGTCCCGAGCGAGATCAGCACCCAGCGGTCGAGGATGTCGTGCTTGGCCCGCACCGTGGAGGCCTCGATGAGCACGGCCCCGCCGACCTGCATCCCGGCCCCGATCGGATGCGTGATCTGCATCGTGTCGGAATCCCAGGGCCGCAGCCGATGTGGCGGCGCGACCGCATGCCGATTGCTGCGGACCGCCGCCAGCAGTGCGACAGTACGCGCGTCCGCGGTGTCCACGCCGGTATTGGCGAACTCGCCGCCGCGGGCGTCGACGACGAGTACGCGATCGGAATAGAGGTCGCGATAGCGTCGCATCTCGGTGTCCAGGATGGACCGGTCCCCGGTGGCCATGGCGTGCACGGCCAGGTCGGCGAACCACTCGGCGTCCACGTATCGGTCGAACCACA
Source organism: Nocardia sp. N2S4-5 (assembly GCF_044628355.1). Classification (NCBI taxonomy): domain Bacteria; kingdom Bacillati; phylum Actinomycetota; class Actinomycetes; order Mycobacteriales; family Nocardiaceae; genus Nocardia; species Nocardia sp. N2S4-5. The sequence goes on from NZ_JBIUPM010000001.1 coordinate 1,549,570, forward strand.
ACTGCTGGGTCCTGGCCGTAGAACTCGTCGCGGCCAAGGGGGCGGCGAAACCGGTCACCGCGAACGTGGCGAAACACAACAGGATCACCAGCAGCTGTCGGCGCACGTTCCCACTCTCGCGTCACCGGCCCCAGCGGTAGCCGAACCCGCGGACCGTGGTGATCAGGCCCGGTCTGCCGAGCTTGCCGCGCAGGGTGGAGATGTGCACGTCCAGCGACCGCGACACCGCGGCGAAGGCGTCGCCCCACACCCGGTCCATCAGCACCTCGCGGCTCACCGCCGATCCCGGCCGCTCCACCAGCGCCTCGACCAGGTCGAATTCCTTCTGGGTCAACGTGATCGGCACTCCGCCCGCCACCACCTCGCGCGCCGCCAGGTCCACGCGCACGTCGCCAGAGACGACCACCGACGACTCCGGGCCCGACGCCACCGCGACGCGCCGGGAGACCAGTTCGATGCGGGCGATCAGCTCACCCACGCGCGGCGGTTTGACCAGATAGTCGTCGGCGCCGCCGCGCAGGCCGCGCACGATCGTGCGCTCGTCGTCGCGAGCGGTGAGGATCACCACCGGGATCGCCGACACCTCGCGCAGCTGCCGCAGCACCTGCAGTCCGTCGCAATCGGGCAGCCCGAGGTCGAGGATGACGACGTCGTAATGGCGATGTCCGACAAGCAGATCGAGGCCGCGGGTCTTGCGCTCGGCGTGGTAGCCGTGCTCGGTGAGCACCTCCACGAGGGCGTCCCCGACATCCTCGTCGTCCTCGACGATCAGCAGACGCACCCGCCGATCCGCACCCGCCTCGCGAACCCGGCTCTCAGTCGGCATGCACACGGCCCGTCGCGGCGGCACGAGTTGCCGTGTGCCCGCGCCGATCCCGATCACGCCGGTGCCGCGCACCCCGCCGGGCCGGCCATTCCCCCGTCGGCCAGCACAGCGCCCCGATCACGATCAGGACTTCTACGGCGATGACCGCCCAAGCCACTATCTGAAACACCGGTCATTCTCCTAGCTCGATACCCGCCCGGCGCCGACCGGCCGCAAGCGACAGCCCGGCGCGACCCGTACAGCCTAGAGACCGCTTGTTCCGGATTCGAGGAGCAGACGCGACGCTTTCGGCACCGAACCCGACATTCCGCACCGGTCCCCGGTGACCGGGACACCACCTCAAAGGACTGTAAAAACCCCAACACCGAATTCGCCCAACGCCTTTCGCGTGTTTCAATGGCGTCGCGTGTGCCGCGGCGGAGTCGGCACACGACCCGCCGTTCCAGGCGCGGCGGCCGAGAATCGGCCGCTGTCATCACCGATCCTTAGGACCGAAAACATGACCGACCCCAATCAGCCCCACCCCGGCATGCCACCCGGCGGGTGGCAGCCACAACAGCCGTACGGCGCGCCGCCGCCACCCGGCCCCGGCATGCCGCCACCCTACGGTGCGCCGCCGCAGCAGCCCTACGGCCCGCCGCCCGGTCACGGTCAGCCACCGCCGTACGGGCAGTATCCCTACCCACCGCAAGGCGGCGGCAAGAGCCCGCTGCCCTGGATCCTCGGCGGTGCGGGCATTCTGGTGCTCGTCCTGGTGGTCGGCGGGTTCTTCCTGTTCTCCGGCGGCGGCGGACTGCCGGGGACATCCAGCAGCCCGCGCGACGTCGCACAGCAGTTCGTGGACGGCGCGAGCGAGGGCAAGGACAACAGCGCCCTGATCTGCAAGGCGGACAAGGCGAAGATCGACAGCGCGGGGAAGACGACGGTCACGCCGTCCAAGAGCCCGAAGGTCGAGGTGAAGACGACGCTGAAGAGCGTCGACGTGCCCGACGGCGCCGACAAGGGCACCTTCACCGTGGAGTCGCAGGTGAAGATCGGCGCCAAACCCACCACCCATGCCCTGACCTACGATCTGGTCAAAGAGGGCGGCGAGTGGAAGGTCTGCGGTTTGCTGAAGGGCCTGAACGGGCCGGGGCTGTAACACCATCCGGCGGCGGTCGCCGCGTCAGGTGACCGGCTGGATCCGATCGCCGTCGACGGCGCCCTCCGCCGCACCGAGCACCTCGGGGTCGACCACGTTCAGCAATTGCGCGTCGGTCCGGGAACGGATCCAGGTCGCCGCGATGTCGTAGCCGCTGTCGAACAATTCCTCCGGCGATCGCCCCGGTGTCCGGAGCGCCGCACCGTAGGGCTGCTGCGCGAAAACGGTCGCGTCGCGCAGGGCCGCGTCGTGAAAAGGCCGCGGCCGGTTGCGAATTGCCCGCAGCGACGGGTGCAGTACGGGAAAGAGCAGCCCGCCGCGGCTGTTGTACGGCTGCGGCCCGTAGAGGTCGAGCACCAGCGCGCGATGGGGCGCGAAGATGTCGCGCGGAACGCGGTGGTGGCAGCCGCCGTCGAAGATGTTCTCGAGGCCCGCGGCGGCGGGCAGCGCACCGGGGATTCGCGTCGCGGCCACGAGCGCGTCGGCGACCGGGAGGTCCGACACGCCGAGCTTCGGCAGGTCCCGCGGCAACACCAGGGTGCCGTATTCAGCCGAGTAGACCGGAATAATCAGCGTCGACGCCGCCTCGTGCCCCGGTACGGTCGGCTCGAGAGCGAAGTCCGCAAAGGTGCGATCGCCGACCACGGCATAGGCGAGTTCGCGAATTCGCGCGTCGGGATACAGCACACGGCGCGCCAGAAAAGCGCGAAAACTTCTCGCCCCCAGGACGTCGGATTCCGGATAGGCGATCGCGATCTGCCGTGTCCGCTCTCGCGTCATTCCGAGCGCTGTCGCCGCCGCCGCGATCGCGCCGCCGCTGACACCGGCGACAATCGGCTGGAACGGGACAGCACCCGGCATGCCGCTCCCGGCCCGCCGGTCGGCGAGCGCATCCACGGCCCCGCTCGCCATCCCCACCATCATGCTGAGACTCCGACCGGCCACCCCGGCGAGAATGCGCACCACAGGCTGCTGCGTCAACGCCCGACCCTCTCCGCGGGCCGAGCCGCTGAATTACCGAACAATGTCCGCGCCGATCCGGACTCGTGCCCGGATCCGCGCACAGAAAGCTAGCATCGGCCATTCGAAGCCGCAGACCGGAATCGGCAACTTTACAGTCTCTTGAGACTGGCCGCCGCGGCCCTCGCCGGATTATCGAATTCGCGTTCGCGGTAATTCCGCGAGGGCGCCGCGCCGGTGCAGAGTGCCGTCGGCGCGGAGTTCGAGAATGGTGTCGATGCCGAGGCGGGACAGGAACGGGTGGTCGTGGCTGACCACGAGAATCGCGCCCCGGTAGTCGCTCAGCGCTTCGACGAGCCGGTCGACGCTGGCGATGTCGAGGTTGTTGGTGGGTTCGTCGAGTACGAGCAGCTGGGCGGGCGGGTCGGCGAACAGCAGCCGGGCCAGCGATACCCGGAAGCGTTCGCCGCCCGACAGGGTCGACACGGGCCGGTCCGCACTGTCGCCGCGAAGCAGCAACCGCGCCAGCTGGTTTCGGATGACGGCGGGCGGGCTGCCGGGCGCGACGGCACGCACGTTCTCGACCGCGCCCGCGCTGTCGTCGAGCCCGTCCAGGCGCTGCGGCAGGTACCCGACGCGGTCGGTGAGCAGTGTCCCGGTGACCCGGCCCGGCGGCCTGGACCCGGCGCCGAGCAGGTGCTCGATGAGGGTCGACTTTCCGGCGCCGTTGGCTCCGGCGAGCGCGACCCGTTCGGGTCCCTGTATGACGAAAGTGCTGTCGCCATCCCGGAATTCGGCGAGGCGACGCCCACGGGGCACGTCCGGGTCGGGCAGGTCGAGGTGGATGTGCTCCTCGCGGCGGACCAGCGACTCGGCGTCGGCGAGTGCCTGTTGCGCCGTGCGGACCTTCGCGTCGAGGCCGGTTCGCAGCGCGCCCGCGGAGACCTGCGCCTTGGCGGCCCGGTTGCCCGCCAGGATGCGCGGGATGCCGCCGTGCTGCTGTGTCGCGCGGGCGGTGCGTTCCCGGCGCGCGAGCTTGGTCTCGGCCTCGACGCGCTGGCGTTTCTCGGCTTTGAGCGCCTGCTCGGCCGTGCGCGCGGCCTGTACGGCGGCGGCCTGCCGTTCGTCGGCGTGCCGTTTCCAGGCGCTGTACGGGCCGCCGAATACGTCCAGTTCCGCCGCGTGCAGTTCGGCGGTGCTGTCCATGTGCTCGAGCAACTCCAGGTCGTGGCTGACCACGACGAGAGTGCCGGGCCAGCTGTCGACCAGCGCGGTCAGACGGGTCCGCGTGGCTCGGTCGAGGTTGTTGGTCGGCTCGTCGAGCAGCGTGATCGGTGTGCGGCGGATCCGCAGCCCGGTGAGGGCCGCCAGCATCGCCTGACCGCCGGAGATCTCGTCGGTGCGGCGGTCGAGATCGGTTGCGGTGAAACCGATCTCGTCGAGTTGCTGTTCGGCGCGGGCCTCGATGTCCCAGTCGTCGCCGACGATGTCGAAATGCCGTTCGTCGGTGTCACCGGCCTCGATGGCGCGCAACGCGGTCAGTGTGTCGGCGATGCCGAGCAGTTCCGCGAGTGTGGTGCCGTGGCCGAGGGTCAGGGTCTGCGGCAGGTATCCGATTTCGCCCTCGACGTCGATGCGACCGGAGGTGGGTCGCAGCAGTCCGGCGATCAGCCGCAGCAGGGTGGATTTCCCGGCGCCGTTGCGTCCGACCAATCCTGTTCTGCCGGTAGTGAATACGCCGTCGAGATGGGAGAGCGCGACCGTGCCGTCGGGCCATTCGAAGGTCAGGTCGTGCACGATGATCGGCGCGTCGGGAGATGTCGGCATGTCTGGTGACTCCTTGTGCCCGTGGGGATGCCGAGATAGCCGAGCGCGAACGGCATCGGCCCCACCGGTCTTACCGGAGGACGAAATGCCGCGGCCGACTACCGCGGAATGAGGTGAGAGAAGCGACGACCGAGCACGCCGACAAGCCCGCACGCATGATCCGCACGCGAACTCGGCCGTTCACCGAATGCGGTGAACGCGCGACCCGGGACCGCCGCCTACGAACAGGCGGCTAGAGTCTGTCGACCTCGATGAGCACGCGGCCACTCTACACCGCCGAGCGACGAACCCTCAGGCCGGGCACAGCGCTCGGCACCCGAACCGGAGCGAATTCGTTTCACTGCGGGACACCGGTCTGGCGCGGTCGTACCATGACCGGATGCACGAACCTCTCCCCTGCCGCCGGGCGACCGGGCATGCTCGGATCCGCGGCTGTTGCGGCGCTACGGAGTCCGTGGGCTCCGACGCGCTCGATGAGCCGGGGGCGAACGGGTCGTGAGGCACGATGCCGGGGAGCGCCGATTCGGGCGCTACCGGCTGGATCGGTTACTCGGTAGCGGGGGCACCGGGCTGGTGTGGCTGGCACACGACACGCTCGAGCAGCGCGAGGTCGCCCTGAAGGTGCTCGCGGCCGCCCCGGTCGACGTCTCGCACCGGCAGCGTTTCACCCGGGAGGCCCGTCTGATCTCGCAGCTGCGCAGCCCGTACCTGCCGCGGGTCCATGCGTTCGGAGAGATCGACAATCGCCTCTACCTCGCCATGGATTATCTCCCCGGCAGCACCCTGGCCACGCTGCTGAGCGTCGGGCCCCTGCCGCCGGCCACCGCGGCGGCCATCGTCGCCCAGATCGCGAACGCGCTGGAGACCGCCCATCGCGCGGGCGTGACCCACCGGGACGTGAAGCCCTCCAACATCATCGTCGATGCCGGCGGCACCGCCCACCTGATCGACTTCGGCACCGCCTACCGCGCCGACCAACCGGCCCTCACCCTCGACGGCAATGTCGTCGGCACGCTCGGCTACCTGGCGCCCGAACGGTTCGACGGCCGCGCGGACGCCCGCTCGGACCAGTATTCCCTGGCCTGCGTGCTCTACGAATGCCTCACCGGCCGAAAGACTTTCGGCGACGCCGACGCCGCCGGACAGGTACGGGCGCATCTGACCCAGGAGCCGCCGCCCGCCTCCTCGATCAACCCTGTCCTGCCCACCGCGATCGATGCGATCCTCGCCCGCGCCCTGGCCAAGGACCCGCGGCGGCGCTGGCCTTCGGTCGGCGCGTTCGCCGACGCCGCGCACATCGCGATCACCGGCCGAGACGCTCCGACCGTCGACAGCGCCGTCGCCACCAACCCGGCCATACCGGCTCGGGTGTGGCGCACACCGGGATACAGCGCGATCGCGCTGCTCGCACCGTTGACCGAACCGCTCGTCGCGGTCACGGCGCTGGCGTTACTCGCCGCGGCGATCGGTGCGGCCCTGTGGTTCGGCCGACCGGGAACGCTCGGGACCGACACCGCTCCCGAGCGCATACCGGGGCCGGAGAGCGGGACGGCGCAGACGACCGCTCCCGAGCCTCCGCTGGTGTTCGATTCCGCGCGGCCGCACGCCGAAATCGGCCGGCCGCTCCCGGCCACCGGCCCGTTCTGTCCCGAGGGCGGCGGCTGCCCGCCCGCGTTTCCCGAACCGGCGGAGAGTATTCCGGAGCCGTCTCTTTCGACACCACACGGCAACGGCAACGGCAACGGCAACGGCAACGGCAACGGCAAGTCGGATCACGGTAATCGCGGGCAGGGCAACGGCAAAGCCGGAAAACCCGAGAAGTAGTACAGCGTGGCCACGGTCATCGGTCACCACCGTGCAGGACCGGGTCGTCCGGCGGCGTCAGCGCACTACCTCGGCGATGCCCAGCATGTTGCCCTCGCTGTCGCGGAACCACGCCGCCCGCTCGCCGCGCCCCTTACTCGGGTAGTTGCCCTCGATATCCATGATCCCGCCGACGCAACCCTCGTACTGCTCGAACACCACTCCGCGAGCGCGCAATTCGCCGACCGCCGCTTCGATGTCGTCGACGTAGAAGCCCATCTGCGTGAACGACCCGTCCGACGCCCCCGCGGAGGCGAACAGGCAGAAGACACCCGCCGCACCTTCGTAGCGCAGACCGCCGTCGCGTTCCTCGACCGGTTCGAGGCCGAGCTTCTCGGCGTACCAGCGCCGAGCGCGACCGAGATCCTGAGTGGGAATGCGAGCTTCGATCCGCGCGTCGTTCAGCATCGTCGCATGATAGTCCGGCGGCCCCCGACCTCAGTGGCGCCGGGCGTAGTCGGCGGCTGCCGTCCAGTCGATGAGCACGCAGGGCTCCTCGCCGACGGTCCAGGCGTCGTGTCCCGGCGGGCAGACCATGAAGTCGCCGGCGCCGACCTCGCCTTCGGATCCGTCGTCCAGCACGATGTGCATCCGCCCGGAGACGCAGTATCCGACGTGGGCGGCCTCGCAACTGTCGGTGCCCGCGATCGGCTTGACATGGGTGGACCAGCGCCAGCCCGGGAGGAAGGTGCCGCGGCCGACCGCGCCGGATGCCGCCGCGAGGACCTCGAGCCGGCCGCTGCCGGCCTCGAATCGCCGTGTCTCGTCAGGCGTGTCGAAACTCCGCACCTGGAGGCCGGGTGTCTCGTGGGGAGCCATGTCGTCCTCGCGGACCAGGTCCAGGTTGCGGAATACCGCCGGCCCGTCGCAGAGTGCGGCGAGCGATTCGGCGAACCCGGCCGTCTCGGGCATCGCGGAGTTCGCCATGGCCTGTTCGTAGGACGGGAATTCCACGATCTGCAGATACGTGTCGTCCTGATCGCGGTCCTTGGTCTCCATGCTGTGCGTCGCGGCCCGCTTACCCTGGGTTACCGCGAGCCACTGGTCCAGATTTCTGTTGAATTCGTCGAGTCGTGTGGTCTTGAACTCGATCGTCTGCACGAATTTCGTCATGTCCGGTCACCTCACCGTTCGGCCGACCCAGGGCGAACGCTACGCCGTAGCAACCGTTAGATGAACGTGCGCCGGTCCCGATTTTCGTGCCAAAGGCCTCTTGTTTTCCCGCGATGAACGTGCGCCGACGACCCCAAGCGCCGCCCCCGGCGGTCACAAGAGGTCGTTCAGCAGACGGCCCACCGTGCTCATATTCTCGGGACGGTCGAAATCGCCGTGGGCGCAATGCACTTCGAGCACGCGCACCCGTCCGCCGATGTGCGGGCGCCAGGCTTGTTCGAGGTCGTCCGCGAAATCGGGAAGTGGATCACCGGCGGCGTCCAGTGCGGCGCCGAATATCGTGAGATCACCGTCGTAGCGGGGTGCGACGTAGCCTTCCAGCAATGTGCTGCTGTTGATGAGGACCCGCGCCGCGCGCTGCGCCAGTTCCTGCACGACCGGCGCCTCGAGGTGCTCGCCGAATCTGTCGGCCATCCACTCCCGCAGGCTGGCCAAGGCGTCCTGTTCCGAAACGTCCGGCTGATCGACCGCGGGCACGGGCGGCTTGCTGTCGACGACCCCCAGGAATCCGATCGGCATGCCGCGCTCGGTGAGTCGCTGCGCCAGCGCGTGGGCGACGATGCCGCCGTAGGACCACCCCAGCAGGAAGTACGGTCCCTCTTTCTGCACTGTGCGGATTCGGTCGGCGTAGTCGTCGATCATTTCCTCGAACGAGGTGGCCATCGCCCCGCCGTCGAGCCCGCGGGATTGGACCGCATGGATCGGCCGGTCGGGCAGGTGCGGTCCGAGTTGCTGATAGAACCAGCCGAGACCACCGCCGGGCGGCAGGCACCACAGCGGTTCCCGGGTCCCGGAGTCCTTCAGCACCAGCACCGGGTCGAAATCCGTGCCGAATTCCGTGCCGTCCTCGAGCCGGGCCGCCAATCGGGCGACCGTCGGCGCGTCGAATATCAATCGGACCGGCACATTCGCCCCCAGTGTCACCCGAATCCGGCTGGTGAGGCGGGTCGCCAGCAGGGAATGCCCGCCCAGCGCGAAGAAGTCGTCGTCGATGCCGACCCGGTCGATGCCCAGGATCTCGGCGAACAACCCGGCCAGCACCCGCTCTCGCTCGGTGCCCGGCGGCCGATATTCGTTCGCGGAGGCGAATTCGGGGTCCGGCAGCGCCTTGCGGTCCGGTTTTCCGCTCGCGGTCAGTGGCAGCGACTCGATCACCATGACTACCGCGGGCACCATGAATTCGGGGAGGCGCTCGCCTGCCCACCGGCGCACGTCGGCGGCCAGCAGACCGGCGCGCGGATTGTTGGCGTAGGCGGTGAGATCGTCACCCACCGCGTCCGGCGGCAGGTATATATCCGTCAGAGGCCGGTCTTCGGTGGTCGCGATGTCGAGGAAGATCGCGTCCATCCGGCCCTTGTCGGCCGACCAGGTCACCGCCGTGCGGTAGCCGAACCGCTGTCCCAGCGCGTGCAGATCCTCCGGCAGCAGTGCCGTATCCGCCCGCCGGCCGTCGTCGAGGACACCTTCGAAATCGACGGCGAGGGTTCCGGCGGGGATGACGGGCAGGCCATCCCCGATGCTGCGTGTCGCGCCGACCTGGTCGATCAAGCCGATATGCGGAATACCGGTGACACGAATTCCGCCGGACCGCGGCGCCTCCAGGAGCGTGCGCAACCGATCACGGTCGCGGAATTCGATGGTCGGCAGGTCGGCCACCGAGAGCCGGGCCGTGGCCGATTTGCGCAGGACCACATCGTAGCGATACCGGGTCAGCTCGTTGACCGCGTAGCCGCGCTGGAGCTGGATATCGACGGCGTCGAAACCGGTTGCGGCGCGGCACAATCCCACGAAGTATTCCGGCGCCAGCAACAGTTCCTGTTCGGCCGCGATATCCCGGCGCACCCGGGCGCCGACCGCCGCGGGATCGGTGTCGCCGGTGCGCGCGAGTTGCACCGCGGTGGCGAACTCCGCCAGCAACGCCGCATTGCGCACGTCGCCGAGGAAGACCGCGCCGCCAGGGGCCAGCAGTCTTTCCAGGCGTTCGAGGACCGTGCGGAGATAACCCTCGCCGGGGAAATACTGGATCACCGAGTTCAGCACCACGGTGTCGAAGTAGCCTTCGGGCAGGCCATCGGTATCGTCGGCGGCCCGCACGCTCGGGATGACGCGGTCACCCCATTCGACTCCCAGCGCGTCCAGCTGACTCCGGAGCGTGGCTATGGTGGGCGCGGAAAAGTCTGTCGCCCAATACTCTTCGCATTCGGGCGCGAGCTGCGACAGTATCAGGCCCGAACCCACACCTATCTCCAGCACGCGGCGTGGCGCCAGCTCACGAATGCGTTCGACGGTGGCCATCCGCCATTCGCGCATCTGCTCGGACGGAATCGGCTCCCCGGTGAAGCTGCTGTTCCACCCACCGAAATCCGCGCCGAACGCCGGGCCGTCGCCGGCGTCCTCGGCGCCCGCGTACAGGTCGTCGTACACCTGCCGCCACTGCCCGACCAGTTCGTCCTGCCCGACCATCGGCCCGGATCTGTCGGCGACCACGTAGCCGACCAGCTGTTTGTCGCCGAGGCCGGTTTCCCGCGCCACCACCACGGCCTGCGAGACCGAAGGATGTTGTGCGAGCGCGTTTTCCACTTCGCCGACCTCGACCCGGAAACCGCGAATCTTCACCTGATCGTCGGCCCGGCCGACGAATTCCAGCTCGCCCGCGGCATTCCAGCGCACCACATCACCCGTGCGATACAACCGGCCGCCCGATCCGAACGGATCCGCCACGAACCGCGCGGCCGTGGCCCCGGCCCGATCGTGGTATCCGCGGGCCAATTGCGCGCCCGCCACATACAATTCACCGGCCACCCCGACCGGGACCGGCGCCAGCCCCGAATCCAGCACGTACACACGGACATTCCCGATCGGGCGGCCGATCGGAACGGCTCCGTCGATGGCTTTCCGCCAGTCGTACCGGGTGACGTACACGGTCGTCTCGGTGGGGCCGTAACCGTTCGCGACCCGGATATCCGGGTATGCGTCGGTCAGCTCGCGCACCATACGCGCCGTCAATTCGGCTCCGCCGGACAGAATTCGGCTCAGCGTCCGCAGCGGATTGCCCGACCGCGTCCCGACATGGTCCAGCAGCGCCGCCAGCAAGGGCGGTGTCGCGAACATCGCCGTTACCGCGCGGGCCTCGACCAACCGCGCGATCTCCGCCGGATCCGAGCGCTGCTCACCCGCGATCACCAGCGCGCCGCCACTGCACAGCGCGGGCCAGATCTCATATGCCGAGGCATCGAACGCCACCGACGAGTGCACCAGGATCCGATCCTCGGGACTCCCGGGCCGCGCCGCCTGCGCTACGAAGCTCGCCACATTGCGATGCGTCACCTCGACGCCTTTGGGAACGCCGGTCGAGCCGGAGGTGTAGATCAAGTACGCCAGATTCTCCGGCCGCACCGCTACGGCCCGGCCGCGAGCCGCGCCGTCGGCAGCGCCCGGCGCGTCGCTATGCAGGCGCGCCAAGCCGTTGTCGGGCAACATGTTTCCGGTCACGGAGTCGGTCACGATGAGCACGGGACGGGCGTCGGCGAGGATGAACGCCAGCCGCTCCGAGGGATAGGCCGGATCTATCGGCAGGTATCCGCCGCCGGCCTTCAGCACGGCCAGCATCGCCGTGAGCAGATCCACCGACCGCGGCAAGGCCACCGCGACCACGGTGTCCGGGCCGACGCCCCGCGATGTCAAGATCCGCGCGAGCCGATCGGCGCGGCGATCGAGTTCGCCGTAGGTCACCTCGTCGTCGCCGTGGATCACCGCGAGCGCGGTAGGGGTGCGGGCGGCCTGGGCCTCGAACAAGCCGATCAGGGTGGCCTCCGCGGCGGCCGGGGCGGTGGTGTCGTTCCACTGCCGCAACACCAGCTCGCGCTCGTCGTCGCGGAGCACATCGATCGCCCCGACCGGCGTTTCCGGATGCGACGCCAACTGCCGCAGGAGCCGCAGCAGCCGCTCCACCATCGCCTCGACCGTCGATCGGTCGAACAACTCGGTCGCGTACTCGACGAAACCGCTCCACGGGTGACCGGCCGGGGCGTCGGCGATATTGAAGAACAGGTCGAATCGCGCGGTCGAGATGGTCGTCGGATAGGGCCGGAGCTCGACGTCCGGCAGGGCGACCGTCGGCAGGGCGTTGTTCTGAAAGGCCAGTGTCACCTGGAACAGCGGGTGACGCGCCGCCGAGCGGGCCGGGTTGAGCAATTCGACGAGCAGTTCGAACGGCGCGTCCTGGTTCTCGTACGCGGCCAATGCCTTTGCCCGGACCTGGCCCAGGATCTCGGTGAACGCCGCCGCCGCGGAGACCCGCGCGCGCAGCACCCAGGTATTGACGAAGAATCCCACCAGGTCCGCGACCGCCTCGTCGGTGCGCCCGGCGATCGGCGAGCCGATCGGAATGTCCTCTCCCGCACCGAGTTTGGACAGCAGGACGACCAGGGCCGATTGGAGCGCCATCGACACCGTCGCCCCTTCGCGGGCGGCCAGCCGTTCCACCGCCGCTCTGGTCCGCGCGTCGATGTCGAACGTGACCAGATCCCCGCGATAGGACGCCACGCGCGGCCGCGGCCGGTCGGTCGGTAGCGGCAACTCCTCCGGCATGCCGTCGAGTTCGCGCCGCCAATACTCGAATTGCCGGGAGACGATGCTGTCGGGGTCGGTGGTCGAGCCCAGCCAATCCTGTTGCCACAGGGTGTAGTCCACGTACTGCACCGGCAACGGCTCCCACCCCGGGGCCTGATCGTGCAGCCGTGCCGTATAGGCGACGGCCAGATCGTGCAGCAGTGGCGTCATCGACCAGCCGTCACCGGCGATATGGTGAATCACCAGTACCAGCACGCTCTCGCCGGGACCGGATCGTAAGACGGTCGCGCGGATCGGAATCTCGGCCGACAGATCGAACCGGTACCCGAGCGCCGAGGTCACGGCCGCGTCCAGCGCACCGGAATCCACCTCCGCAACCCGCACCGGCAGTTCGAGATCCGCGACGTCCAGCACCCGCTGCGAAGGCACACCGTCCACCTCGGCGAAGACCGTCCGCAGACTCTCGTGCCGCGCGACGATGTCGCCCACCGCCGCCTCGAACGCCACGGGATCGAACACGCCCCGCAGCCGAGCGGCCAACGGAATGTTGTACGTAGCCGAGGGACCCTCCAACCGGTGCACGAACCAGAGCCGCCGCTGCGCGAACGACAACGGAACGATGTCCGGCCGCTCCCGCACCGACATTGCCGGGCGCACCTGCGCGTGCACATCCAGCCGAGTTGCCAACTGCGCCACCGTCGGAGCGTCGAACACCGTCCGGATCGACACCTCGACGCCCAGGACCGCCCGGATTCGACTCACCAGGCGAGTCGCCAGCAGCGAGTGCCCGCCCAGTTCGAAGAAACTGTCGTCCACACCCACCCGAGCGAGGCCCAGCACCTCCGCGAACAACTCCGCCAGTACCCGCTCGCGCTCGCCCCCGGGGGCTCGATAGCGTGCCGAGGAGGCGAGTTCCGGCTGTGGCAGCGCCGCGCGGTCCAGCTTGCCGTTCACGGTCAGCGGCACCGAGTCGATCACCGTGACCACGGTCGGCACCATGAATTCCGGCAGCCGGTCGGCCACCCATCGACGCACATCTCCGCCGTCGAGCACGCGGCCGTCGCCCACCACGTACGCGATCAGTTGTTTGCCGGCGGAACCGGTATCGCGGGCTGTCACGACGGCCTGCGACACCGAAGGATGCTGTGCCAGTGCGGCTTCCACCTCGCCCGGCTCGACCCGGAAACCTCGGATCTTCACCTGATCGTCGGCCCGGCCGACGAACTCCAACTCTCCTATCGCGTTCCACCGCACCACATCACCCGTGCGATACAACCGAGCACCCGCATCGAACGGATCGGCCACGAACCGCGCAGCCGTCAGAGCGGCCTGGCCCAGGTACCCGCGCGCCAATTGCGCACCGGCCACATACAATTCACCGGCCACACCCACCGGAACCGGCAGCAACCACGAATCCAGCACGTACGCACGGACATTCGTCAACGGGCGCCCGATCGGCACCGCTGTGCCCGCGACGGATTCCGAGGCCTCGAACGACCGGCGGACGGCGAAAGTCGTGGTCTCGGTCGGCCCGTACACATGCACGACGCGCGTCCCGGAAGACCTCCGCACCGCCCGCCGGAACACCTCCGGCGGCATGTCCTCGCCACCGGTCCACACCTCGCGAAGCCCGGCGAGCGCCTCGGGGTGGTCGTCGGCGAGTACTTCGAACAGGCGGGTGGTGAAGAATGCCGCCGTGACCGCCTGCGTGGTCAGCACACGGGTCAGGGCCGCGATATCGGCGTGCTCCGCCGGCGCGACGACCACCCGGCCGCCGCGGAGCAGCGGCACCCAGATCTCGTAGGTGGAGGCGTCGAAGGCCACCGAGGAATGCATCAGCACGCTGTCGTGCGCATCGCCCCGCCACCCGGGTGCGGCCGCGAATGCCGACACGTTCCGGTGGGTGACCGCGACGCCTTTGGGCACACCCGTGGAGCCGGACGTGTAGATCAGATATGCCAGGTTCTGCGGCCGCACCGTGACGACTCGATCGTCGCCGGAGCCCTGTTCGGCGTCCACGGCGTCGAGCCACAGCCGGGGAATCGGATTGTCGGGCAGCACATTCGCGCTGACCCGATCGGTGACGACGACCACCGGGTCGGCATCGGCGAGGACGAACGCCAGCCGATCGGACGGGTAGGCCGGATCGATGGGCAGATATCCGCCACCGGCCTTCAGCACGCCCAGCAGCGCCACGATCAATTCCGCCGATCTCGGCAACGCCACGGCGACCACGGCGTCCGCACGCACCCCGTGCGCGGTCAGGGCGCGGGCGAGAAGCTCGGCGCGACTGTCGAGTTCGCGATATGTCACCTCGACGTCACCACACACGACGGCCACCGCGTCCGGCGTCGCCGCGACCTGTTCCCGGAACCGCGCGACGACGGTGCCGCCGGGAAGCTCGGCGCTCGTCTCGTTCCATCGGCGCAGCACCGCTTCTCGTTCGCCGGCGCCGAGCACATTGATCGACCGCAACGCGGCGTACGGGTCCGCCGCCAGCTGTTCGAAGATCCGCACCAGCCTGCGCGCCATCGCCTCGACCGTGGGCCGATCGAACACGGTGGTGCGGTATTCCAGATGCAGGCGCACGTCCGGGACGGCGGTGGCGACCAGCGTGACCGCGTAGTGCGAGGGCGTATCGGAGCGCACACCGGTGAGGGCGATGCCGCTGTCGGCGGCGCCGCTGCCGATCCCGTCCTGGTCGATGGGATAGGACTCGAATCCGATGAGCGTGTCGAACAGGACGGGCAACCCCACGCCCTGATGTATCTCGCTCAATCCGACATGATGATGGTCCAGCAGGGCCGCCTGCCGGGCCTGCAGATCGTTCAGCACAGCGGCGAAGGTGTCGCGCGGATCGAATCGCATCCGCACGGGCACGGTGTTGATGAACAATCCGACCATCGAATCCACGCCCGGTATCGCGGGCGGCCGTCCCGAGACGGTCGCTCCCGCGATGACATCGCGGCGACCGGTCGACACCGCCAGCAGCATCCCCCACGCCGCCTGGACGACGGTGTTCACCGTGACCCCGAGCGCCTTGGCCCGGCGGCCCAGCGCCGAGACCGTCTCGGCGGTCACTTCCACCTCGACCCGGTCGACATCGGCTGCCTCCGAAGGCGCTGCGCCACCGGGCTTTCCGAGACTGTCGGCGAGCAGTGTGGGTTCCCGGACACCCTCCAGCTCCCGCATCCATGCCTGTAGGCCCGCGTCGCGGTCCTGTCGGTGCAGCCACGTCAGGAATTCCCGGTAGTCCGGCGCGGCGGGCAGGCGGTGGGCGTCGCCACCGGAACCGTAGAGCCGCAACAGGTCCCGGATCAGCAGGGGCAGCGACCAGCCGTCCAGCAGGACGTGATGGGCGGTAAACACGAGTTCGGATCGCTGCTCGGCCGTCCGCACCAATGTCAGCCGCAGCAGCGGCGGGGTCGTCACATCGAAACGGGCGCTACGATCCTCGTCCAGCAATGTCCGCAGCGCCGCCGCCCGTCCGGCCTCGTCCAGGTCGCGCAGATCCACTGCGTTCCAAGGCAATTCGACACCGTCGACGACCACCTCAACCGGTGCGCCGTGGGAGTCGGCCGCGAAACCCACCCGCAGTGTCGGATACCGGTCGAGCAGGCCCTGACCCGCCGCCCGCAGCCGGGCCGGATCGACCTGCCCGGCCAGGCCGAAAACCACCTGCATGTGATAGGCGTCGAAGCCGGTGTCCGCCAGCCCGTGATGGAACAGCAGCCCCGACTGCATCGAGGTCGGCGACCACACGTCCACCAGTCCCGGATAGCGTCGCTCCAGGAGTTCGATCTCGGCCTGCTCCAATTCCACCAGCGGCAGGTCCGCGGGCGTCAAGCCACCCGCGCCCGGCGTCGCGGCGTGGCGTGCCAATCCCAGTGCCGCGCTTCGCCACAGCGCGGCCAGCTCCCGCACCTCGGATTCCGCCAGCACCCCGGCGGGCGCGGCGAACACCGCCCGCAGCTCCGGACCGGCGTCGGTGTCGATCACCATGGCGCTCATGTCCAGCACCGACATCACCGGCATCGCGGACAACGCGGGGTCCACCGGCGTGATCACCGGTCCGGCGTCGGCCGCGGGCGCCCAGCCCGCTCCCCGCGATCGTTGCGGCAGCAGATCCGCCGAGGTGAACCGGCCGAGGTAGTTGAATCCGATCTGGACGTCCGGAAACTGCCGCAGGACGGCGGCCGTCTCGGGGTTCAGGTACCGCAGCAACCCGTAGCCGATACCTTTGTCCGGCAGTGCCCGCAATTGCTCCTTGATCGCCTTGACCAGGTCGCCCGCGGCGTCGCCGCCCGCGCAGAGTCGATCCCACGCCGTCGCGGCGGCCCGCAGCCGCACCGGGTACATGCTGGTGAACCAGCCGACGGTGTCCGACAGCTCGGCGCCCGCAACGGTATCCTCCTCGCGCCCATGGCCTTCCAGCCGGAGCAGGACAGATTCCTCGGAGACCCCGCGCGCCTGACGCCAGCGCGTGAGTGCCACCGCCAGGGCCGCCAGCAGCCCGTCCTCGACGCCACCGTGGAAGACCGCGGGCAGGGTCGTCACCAGGATCTCGGTCTCGGCCACCGGAATCGGCACCTCGACATGCTGCACGGTGGCCAGGACGTCGACGTCCGGCCGTAGCGGCCGCGCGCCCAGCATCGGATCGGGTCCGTCGAGAACGCCACGCCACCACGAGAGTTCGGCCACCCGACGCGGCTGGACCGACTCGTCGGCCAGTCCGCGCGCCCACCGCCGCATCGATGTCCCCGCGGGGGCGAACACCGGCTGCGCTCCGGCCGCCACCGCTTGCCACGCGGCGGCCAAGTCCGGCAACAGGATTCGCCACGACACACCGTCGACCACCAGGTGATGCGCCACGATCGCCAGCCGGCCCGGCTCTGCCGGACCGGCGTCGAACCACACGAACTGCATCATCACCCCGGCCGCCGGAGCCAACCGGCCGACCGCGGCTTCCAGCTGCGCGGCGATCACGTCCGCACGGGAAGCCTCGGTCACCTCGACGCGATGCAGCCACATCCCGGCATCCACCGAACCGGGCGGTGCGATCTCGAGTCCCGGACCGCGCTCGTCGTCGACCAGCCGCGACCGCAGCGCGTCATGACGATCGAGGACCGCCGTCAGCGTCGCCACCAGGCCCGCTCGGTAGATACCGGCCGGCAGCTCGAGCACCATGGTCTGATTGAAACCGTCGAAACCGGCGCCCAGCTCCCGCACGAACCGTGCCACCGGCAGCAGCGGCATCCAGCCCACTCCGGCGCCCGCCGGTTCCCGCAGCACCGAATCCGTCGCGCGCCCATCGGCCACGGCCACCAAGGCCGCCACCGTCCGGCGTTCGAACACCTCCCGCGTGCTCACCACCACGCCCAGCGCCCGCGCCCGCGACACCACCTGGATGGAACGAATGCTGTCCCCGCCCAATTCGAAGAAGCTGTCGTCGACCCCGACCCGCTCCACTCCCAGCACCTCGGCGAACACCGCGGCCAGCGCCCGCTCCTCGGCGGTGACCGGCGCCCGGTAGCGCGCCGACGGCGCCGCTTCAGGGGCGGGCAGCGCCCTGCGATCCACCTTGCCGTTGGCGGTCAACGGAATCGAGTCGAGCACCATCACGACGGCCGGCACCATGAACTCCGGCAGCCGACGGGAGACGAACTCGCGCAGCCGTGTTCCCTCGAGTCCGGCCACGCCGGGGGCGACGTATCCCACCAGCTGTTTGCCGCCGGTCCCGGTGTCCACCGCGATGACCGCGGCCCGCGATACCGAAGGATGCTGTGCGAGTGCGGCTTCGACCTCGCCCGGCTCGACCCGGAAACCTCGGATCTTCACCTGATCATCGGCCCGACCCACGAACTCCAACTCCCCCACCCCATTCCACCGCACCACATCACCCGTGCGATACAACCGGCCACCCACATCGAACGGATCAGCCACGAACCGACCAGCCGTCAACGCCGCCCGACCGAGATACCCCCGCGCCAACTGCACACCGGCCACATACAACTCACCGGCCACACCCACCGGAACCGGCAGCAACCACGAATCCAGCACGTACACCCGGGTATTGGCCACCGGAGCACCGATCGGCACCGAGCCCTTCGTGCCGTCGGGCACGCTGAACGCCGTCACATCGACGGTCGCCTCGGTCGGACCGTAGAGATTGTCGACCCGGACGCCGCCGCACACCGCTTTCACCGCGGCGACCAATCCCCCGGTCAGCGTGTCCGCGCCGGTATTCACCTGCGTCAGACTCCGGAACGGCTTACGCTCCAACGACTCCGCGTACTCGACCAGCGCCGACAACAGCGGCGGCGTAGCGAACATCTTCGTCACCGACAGGGTCTCGACCAGCCGGGTGATCTCGGCGGGGTCGGACTGTTCCGCGGCCGCCAGCACCAGCGTCGCGCCGCCGCACAACGCGGGCCAGATCTCATACGTGGACGCGTCGAAAGCCACCGACGAATGCGCCAGCACCCGATCCCCCGGCCCCGCAGACCACGCCTGCGCGACCAGATTCACCACGTTACGGTGCGTGATACCAACGCCTTTCGGTACACCCGTCGAACCCGAGGTGTAAATGACATACGCCAGATTCCGCGGCCGCACCGCCGCCGTTCGATCGCGGCCGCCCGCCTCGCCGACTTCGTCCAGATACAGGCGCGGTATCGCGTTGCGCGGCAAGCGGTCCGCCGTCGATCGGTCGGTCACCATCACGACCGGATCGGCGTCGGCGAGTACGAACGCCACCCGATCCGCCGAGTAGGCGGGATCGACCGGTAGGTAGCCGCCACCGGCCCGCACGACCGCCACCAGCGCCACCAGCAGCTCCACGGATCTCCCCAGCGCCACGGCCACGAGCGTGTCGGGTCCCACGCCGCGCGCGACCAGCACTCGCGCCAGCCGGGCCGCCCGGGAATCGAGCTGCTGATACGTCAGCTCCGTATCGCCACAGACGACGGCTACGGCGTCCGGGGTGCGGGCCGCCCGCGCCTCGAACAACCCGAGGAGCGTGGTGTCCCGGACGTCCAGCGCGGTCTCGTTCCACCGCCGCAGCACCAGGTCGCGCTCGTCGCCGAGGAGGTCGATCGAACCCACCGGCACAGTCGCGTTCGAGGCCACCTGCTCGAATATCCGCACCAGCCGCCGCGAGACGGACTCGATCGTGGCGCGATCGAACATATCGGTGCGGTATTCCAGTCGAAGCGTCAGGTCGGGGGCGGCGCCGGCGACGACGGTCAGCGGGTAGTGCGTCGGCGCGGTGGGACGCAGATCGGTGAGGCCGAGTCCGCTGGCGGTGACGGCCGCGTCGATCCCGGTCCAATCGACGGGATAGGACTCGAAGCCGATGAGCGTGTCGAACAGCGTGTGCAGCCCGGTGGCCCGGTGGATATCGCTCAACCCGACATGATGGTGGTCCAGCAGCGCAACCTGCCGGGCCTGCAGATCGGTCAGCACGTCGGCGAGGGTGTCGCCGTGGTCGAACCGCACGCGCACGGGCACGGTATTGATGAACAGGCCGACCATCGAATCGACCCCCGCGATCGCGGGTGGCCGGCCCGAGACCGTCGTCCCGGCCACCACATCGCGGCGGCCCGTCGACGCGGCCAGCAGAATCCCCCACGCCGCCTGCACGACCGTGTTCACCGTGACCCCGAGTTCGACGGCCCGCCTGCCCACCGCCTGCGCGGTCGCCGCGGGCAGGGGCACCTCGACCTGCTCGACCTCCGCGGGCGCGGCGTCGTCGGCGGCGCCGGCGAGCATCGTGGGTTCGTCGAAGCCGTCGAGTTCCGCGGCCCAGGCCCGCAGGCCCGCGCCGGAATCCCATCGGCTCAGCCAGGCCAGGAATTCGCGATAGCCGGGTACCGGCGGCAGGGCCGCGGCGTCACCACCGGAACCGTAGAGGCGCAGCAGATCTCGGATCAGCAGCGGCAGCGACCAGCCGTCCAGCAGCATGTGGTGGGCGGTGAACACCAATTCCGAGCGCCGGTCGGCGGTCAGTACCAACGTCAGTCGCAGCAGGGGCGGCGTCGCCACGTCGAATTGCGTGTGCCGGTCCTCGGCCAGGAGCGCATCCAGCGCCGCGGCACCCTCCGCCTCGTCGCAGTCCCGCAAATCCACCACACGCCAAGGCAATTCGACCGGGTGGACGACGACCTGTACCGGAACACCGGCGGCGTCCTCGGCGAATCCGACCCGCAGGTTCGGATACCGGTCGAGCAATCCCTGACCGGCCGCGCGCATCCGGGCCGGGTCCACCGTTCCGGTCAGGCCGAACACCACCTGCATGTGGTAGAAGTCCGGCCCCTTGCCCGCCAGCGCGCGATGGAACAGCAACCCCGACTGCATGGCGGTCAGCGGCCAGACCTCCACCAGCCCCGGATAGCGCCGCTCCAAGTGTTCGATCTCGTTCTGCGCCAGCTCCACCAGCGGCAGATCGGACGGCGTCAGGCCACCCGCGCCCGAGCCGACGGCGTGCCGGGCCAGCCCGAGCGCCGCGGCCCGCCAGAGCCCGGCCAATTCCTCGGCCGCCGCCGTGTCCACGACTCCGGCCGGAGTCGCGAACACCGCTCGCAGGACCGGACCTTCGTCGGTGTCGACGATCATGGTGGTGACGTCGACGACCGCCAGCGCGGGCATCGCCGCGTCCGGGGCCGCCACCGATCCGGAATCGCCCTGCGCGGGAGTCCATCCGGCGCCCCGCAGTCGTTGCGGGAGCAGGTCCGTCGAGGTCAACCGGCCCAGGTGATTGAACCCGAGCTGTCCCGCCGAGTACGGCCGCAGTGCCGCGGCGGTCTCGGGATTCAGGTAGCGCAGCAACCCGTAGCCGATGCCCTTGCCCGGAATAGCGCGCAACTGCTCCTTGACCGACTTGATCGAGGCGCCCGCCGCCGGACCACCGGCGCAGAACTCCTCCCACGCCGCCGCGTTCGCACGCAACCGGACCGGGAACACACTGGTGAACCAGCCGACGGTGTTCGACAGGTCGGCGCCCGGCACGGTCTCCTCCTCGCGCCCGTGCCCCTCGAGCCGGATCAGCACCGATTCCTCGGCTACTCCCCGAGCCCGGCGCCAGCGCGTCACCGCCGCCGCCAGGGCCGCCAGCAGACCGTCCGCCACGCCGCCGTGGAAGACCGACGGCAGTGTGGTCGACAGCGCCTCGGTCTCCACGACGGGAAGCTCGACGACCGTATGGCGCACGGTGGCCATGACGTCGACCCGCGGATCCAGCGGCCGCGTGCCCAGCATCGGGTCGGGTCCGTCGAGAATTGAACGCCAGCACGGCAATTGCTCGGTCAGCTCCGGCGCGGACGCCTGTTCGGCCAGTCCGTGCGCCCAGTGCCGCAGCGAGGTGCCCGTGGGCATGAGGTCCGGCGGCGTTCCGGCGGACACGGCCTGCCACGCGGAGACCAGGTCCGGCAACAGGATTCGCCACGAGACGCCGTCGACCACCAGGTGGTGCGCGATGATCGCCAGTCGGCCCGCGCGCGCCGGACCGGCGTCGAACCACACGAACTGCATCATCACCCCGGCCGCCGGGGCCAACCGGCCGACCGCGTCCGCCAAGTGTCCGGCGGTCACCTCCGCGGGTTCGGGTTCGGCCGCCTCGACGCGATGCAGCCACATCCCGGCATCCACCGAACCGGGCGGTGCGATCTCGAGTCCAAGGCCGCGCTCGTCATCGACCAGCCGCGACCGCAAGGCATCGTGATGGTCGAGCACGGCCGTGAGCGTCGCCTCCAGACCCGCCCGGTCGATGCCCACCGGCAGATCCAGCGTCATGGACTGATGGAAACCGTCGAAACGGCCGCCCAGCTCGCGCACGAACCGCGCCACCGGCAGCAAGGGCAGCCAGCCCACCGCGCCGAGGGCCGACTCGTCCGCCACCGCGCTCGCGGGTTCGGTCGCCACCGCCGCCAACGCCGACACGGTCCGGCATTCGAACACCTGCCGCGGACCGACTTCGACGCCCAGTGCGCGCGCCCGGGACACCACTTGGATGGAACGAATACTGTCCCCGCCCAATTCGAAGAAATCGTCGTCCGCCCCGACCCGATCCCGCCCGAGCACCTCGGCGAACACGGTGGCGAGGATTCGCTCCTGCGGCGTGCGCGGCGCCCGATGCGGCGTCGTGGAGGTGAACTCCGGTTCCGGCAGCGCGGCGCGGTCGAGCTTTCCGCCGGTGGTCAGCGGCATCGACTCGACCACCATCACCACCGCGGGCACCATGAACTCCGGCAGGCGCCCGGCCACGAATTCGCGCACCTCCGCGCCGTCGACCGTGCCGCCACCGGCGCTCACGTACGCGATCAGCTGCTTGGCGCCGGTCTCGGTGGCGTGCGCCGTCACCGCCGCCTGCGAAACCGAAGGATGTTGTGCGAGTGCGTCTTCCACCTCGCCGGGTTCGACCCGGAACCCGCGGATCTTGACCTGGTCGTCGGCGCGGCCGACGAACTCCAGCATCCCGTCGCTGTTCCAGCGCACCACATCCCCGGTGCGGTACAGCCGCCCGCCCGCCGCGTCGAACGGGTCCGCCACGAATCGCGCCGCGGTGAGCGCTGCCCGGCCCCGGTAACCTCGTGACACCTGCGTACCGGCCACATACAACTCGCCGGGTACCCGCACCGGCACCGGCCGCAACCGCGAATCCAGCACGTAGACACGCGTATTGGCCACGGGGACACCGATCGGCACGGCGCCCGCCACGCCGTCGGGCACCACCGACGCGGTGACGTTCACCGTCGCCTCGGTCGGCCCGTAGAGATTGTCGATCCGGATCTCCCCCCACCCCTCCCGCAGGGTCCGCACCAGCGCCGCGGACAGGACGTCGGCACCGGTGTTCACCTGTCGCAGAGCCCGGAAAGGGTTGCCCGGCAATGTCTTCGCGTAGTCCAGCAACGCCGACAGCAGTGGTGGTGTGGCGAACATCTTCGTCACCGGCCCGGTGTCGGCCAACCGGCTGATCTCGGCCGGGTCCGAGCGCTGCGCACCCGCGAGCACCATCGCCGCGCCGCCGCACAGGGCCGGCCAGATCTCATAGGTCGAGGCGTCGAATGCCACCGAGGAATGCGCCAGGACCCGGTCCGCGGTATCGGTGTCCCAGGCCTGAGCGATCAGGTTCACGACGTTGCGGTGCGTGACCTCGACACCTTTCGGGCGGCCCGTCGAACCGGAGGTGTAGATCAGGTACGCCAGTTGCTGCGGCCGCACCGCCGGGAGCCGGTCGCGCCGGGCCGCACCGGCGTCGATGGTGTCGAGACGCAGCCGCGGTATGTCGTTGTCCGGCAGCGTTTCTCCGGTGACGGTGTCGGTCACGACGACCGCGGGCGCGGCGTCGGCCAGGACGAAACCCAGCCGATCCGACGGATATGCCGGGTCGACGGGCAGATATCCGCCACCGGCCTTCAGCACGCCCAGCAATGCCACGATGAGGTCCGCGGTGCGCGGCAATGCCACCGCGACAACGGCCTCCGGGCCGACGCCGTGCGATATCAGCGCATCGGCGAGCGCGTCGGCCCGGACATCCAGCTCGCGGTAGGTCAGCTCGGCGTCCGTACCGACGACCGCGACCGCGTCCGGGGTCCGGGCGGCCTGCGCCCGGAACAACTCGACCACGGTGGTGTCGGCGACCGGCACCGCGGTGTCGTTCCACCGCCGCAGAATCAGTTCCCGCTCACCGGCGTCGAGCACCTCGACGGATCCGACGGGCACGCCGGGCTCCCCGGCCACCTGCCGCAGCAGTCGCACCAGACGCCCGGCGATGGCCTCGACCGTCCGCCGATCGAACAGGTCGGTGGCGAATTCGACGAGCCCGCCCCAGTCGTGTCCCGCCGGGGCGTCGGCGATGGTGAACAGCAGGTCGAACCGCGCGGTGCCGGTGAAGGCGGCGTAGGGCTCGATGCCGACTCCCGGAAGTTCCAGCCTGGGCAGCGTGTTGTTCTGGAACGCCAGCATGACCTGGAACAGCGGATGATGGGCCGCCGAACGCGCCGGGTTGAGCAATTCGACCAGCAGCTCGAACGGGATGTCCTGATTCTCGTACGCCGCCAAGGCCTTTGCCCGGACCTGCCCCAGCAGCTCGGCGAACGACGCGGCCGGGTCCACGCGGGCCCGCAGCACCCAGGTGTTGACGAAGAATCCCACCAGCTCCGTCAGCGCCTCATCGGTGCGACCGGCGATCGGGGAACCGATCGGAATGTCTTCTCCCGCACCGAGTTCGAACAGCAGTACCGCCAGGGCCGACTGCAACACCATCGACACCGTCGCGCCCTCGCGTGCGGCCAGGCGCTCCACCGCGGCGCGCGTGTCGGCATCGATGCCGAAACCCACGACGTTCCCGCGGTATCCGGCCGTGCGGGGCCGGGGCCGATCGGTGGGCAACCGCAGATGCTCGGGCATACCGTCCAGCTCGTGACGCCAATACTCGAACTGCCGCGACAACACGCTGTCCGGATCGTCCGCCGATCCCAGCAGCTCCCGTTGCCACAGCGTGTAATCCACATACTGCACCGGCAACGGCTCCCACCGGGGCGCGGTCCCCCGGCTGCGCGCCGTGTACGCGACCGACAGATCCCGCAGCAACGTCGCCGCCGACCAGCCGTCACCCGCGATGTGGTGCAACAGCAGCACCAGTACGCGGTCACTGGCGCTACGAAAGACAGTGGTGCGCAAGGGTATTTCCGACGACAGATCGAATTCGTAGCGCACCGCGGCGGTCACGTCCGCCGCCAGTTCGGCGGCGGTCGTCTCGGTCACCGTGAGCGGCGGCCGGATCCGGTCGGCGG
The DNA here is from genome assembly GCF_044628355.1 of Nocardia sp. N2S4-5. NCBI lineage: Bacteria > Bacillati > Actinomycetota > Actinomycetes > Mycobacteriales > Nocardiaceae > Nocardia > Nocardia sp. N2S4-5. The sequence goes on from NZ_JBIUPM010000001.1 coordinate 1,574,723, forward strand.
CCTGGACCCGCTGTGCGGGCACGCCGTCGATCTCGGCGAATATCGTGCGCAGGCTTTCGTGCCGCGTCACGACGTCCCCGATCGCCGCCTCGAGCGCCGGGATATCCAGTTCGCCCGTCAACCGCGCCGTCACCGGGATGTTGTAGGTGGCGGACGGCCCTTCCAGCCAGTGGATGAACCACAGTCGTCGTTGCGCGAACGACAGCGGGACGGGCTCGGGGCGCTGCCGGACCGTCAACGAGGGACGTACCTGGAGGTCGGCGTCCAATCGGTGCGCGAGCCGTGCGACGGTGGGTGCGTCGAACACCGTCCGGATCGGCACCTCGATGCCCAGTGCCGCCCGGATCCGGCTCACCAGCCGGGTAGCCAGCAGCGAGTGCCCGCCCAGGGCGAAGAAGCTGTCGTCCGCACCGACCCGATCGACCCCGAGAATCTCCGCGAACAGTCCGGCCAGCACCCGCTCACGTTCGGTGCCCGGAGCCCGGTATTCCACCGCGGACGTGATCTCCGGGACGGGCAGGGCGTCGCGATCGACCTTCCCGTTGAGGGTCAACGGAATGGACTCGATCACCGTCACCGCGGCCGGGACCATGAAATCCGGTAGTTGCCCGGCGAGGAACTCGCGCACCGCGGTCCCGTCGAGTTCGCCGGGCTCGGCTCGGTCCGCGACCACATAGGCGATCAGCCGCTTGTCGCCGGAATCGGTGTCGCGCGTCATCACCAAGGCCTGCGACACCGAAGGGTGCCGTGCCAGAGCGGCTTCCACCTCGCCCGGTTCGACCCGGAAACCACGAATCTTCACCTGATCATCGGCCCGGCCGACGAACTCCAACTCCCCCACCGCATTCCACCGCACCACATCACCCGTGCGATACAACCGGCCACCCACATCGAACGGATCAGCCACGAACCGACCAGCCGTCAACGCCGCCCGACCAAGATACCCCCGCGCCAACTGCGCACCGGCCACATACAACTCACCGGCCACACCCACCGGAACCGGCAGCAACCACGAATCCAGCACGAACACACGCATATTCGCCACCGGGGCGCCGATCGGCACCGTCACATCGACACTGTCCGGCACGACCGAGGACGTCACATCGACCGTCGCCTCGGTCGGGCCGTACAGATTGTCGATCCGCACACCGGGGCACATGTCCCGCACCGCATGGACCAGCCCGGCTCCGAGGGTGTCGGCGCCGGTATTCACCTGCACCACACTCCGGAAGGCGTTGTCCGGCAGTGACTCCGCGTGCTCGACCAGCGCCGTCAGCAGCGGGGGCGTCGCGAACATCTTCGTCACCGACCGAGTCTCGGCCAGTCGTGTGATCTCGGCCGGGTCCGAACGCCGCTCGGTCGCCAGCACCACGGTCGCGCCGCCGCACAACGCGGGCCAGATCTCGTACGTGGACGCGTCGAAGGCCACCGACGAATGCGCCAGCACCCGATCCCCCGGCCCCGCAGACCACGCCTGCGCGACCAGATTCACCACGTTACGGTGCGTGATACCAACGCCTTTCGGGACACCCGTCGAACCCGAGGTGTACATCACGTAGGCCAGTTGCCGCGGCCGCACATCGATGGCGAGATCGGGCGCGTCCTGCGCGGCCACGTCGACGGACTCGAGGTACAGCGCCGCCACGGTGGCGGGCACCGCGGACGCCGTCCCGGAATCGGTCACGATGAGGACCGGCCCGGCGTCGGCGAGGATGAATGCCAGCCGTTCGGAGGGATAGGCGGGATCGATCGGCAGATACGCGGCACCGGCCCGCAGCACCGCCAGCAACGCCACGATCAGCTCCGCGGACCGCGGCAAGGCCACCGCGACGACATCGTCCGGCCGCACGCCGCGTGCGATCAGGTCTCGCGCCAGCCGGGCCGACCGCACATCCAGTTCCCGATACGAGAGCGCGGCGTCACCGCAGAGCACGGCGGCCGCCTCGGGTGTGCGCGAGATCTGTGCCCGCACCAGCCCGGTCAGCGTGGCCTCCGGGACCTCGGCGGCGGTCTCGTTCCATCGGCGCAGGACGAGTTCGCGTTCCGCGGTATCGAGGACCTCGACCGCACCCACCGCGACGTCCGGACGTGCCGCCGCCTGTCGCAGCACCCGCACCAGCCGTGCGGCCATCGCCTCGACGGTGGTCCGGTCGAACAGGTCCGTCGAGTACTCGACATGGACGTTCCAGCCGCCGGTCGCGGACGCGTCACCGATATTGAATACGAGATCGAATTGCGAGGTCGTCGCGGCCAGGGGGTACGGCTCCATGACGAGCCCCGGCAGCTCCAGCGCGGGCGCGGCATTGTTCTGGAAGCTCAGCAGGACCTGTACCAGCGGGTGATAGGCCGTGGAGCGGACCGGGTTGAGCAGTTCGACCAGCAGTTCGAACGGGATGTCCTGATTCTCGTAGGCGGCCAGCGCCTTCGCCTTGACCTGGCCGAGAATGTCGGTGAATTTCGCCGCCGGGTCCACGCGGGCCCGCAGCACCCAGGTGTTGACGAAGAATCCCACCAGCTCGGTCAGGGCCTCGTCCGTGCGGCCCGCGATCGGGGAACCGATCGGAACGTCTTCCCCCGCACCGAGTTTGAACAACAGCACGGCCAAGGCCGACTGCAACACCATCGACACCGACGCGCCCTCGCGGGCCGCCAACCGCTCCACCGCGGCGCGGAGATCCGCCTCGATCTCGATGACCGTGACGTCCCCGCGCGAGCCCGCCGTGCGCGGCCGGGGCCGATCGGTGGGCAACCGCAAGTGTTCGGGCACACCCTCCAGCTCGCGACGCCAATACTCGAACTGCCGCGACACCACACTGTCCGGATCATCCGCCGACCCCAGCAACTCCCGCTGCCACAGCGTGTAATCCACATACTGCACCGGCAGCGGCTCCCACTCCGGCGCACTTCCCCGGCTGCGCGCTCCGTACGCGACCGACAGGTCCCGCAGCAGCGGCGCCATCGACCAGCCGTCACCCGCGATGTGGTGGATCAGCAGCAGCACGACGTATTCGCCCGCGCCGCAACGCAACACGGTGACCCGTAGCGGGATCTCGGTCGCCAGATCGAACGGATGCCGCGCGGCCTCGGCGACCGCCGCGTCCACCTCGCCGACGGGCACGTCGGCGATCGCGATCGGCACCTCGACGCCGCCGGAGTCGAGCACCTGCTGGGCGGGCACGCCGTCGACCTCGACGAAGATGGTACGCAGGCTCTCGTGCCGGGTCACGACGTCGCCGACCGCGGCGGCGAAGGCCGACTCGTCCAATTCGCCTCGCAGTCGGACCGCCACCGGCATGTTGTAGGTGGCGGAGGGACCGTCCAGCCGGTCGATGAACCACAGCCGGCGCTGCGCGAACGACAACGGGATCATCTCAGACCACCTCTCTGTTCATCCTGCGCAGCGCCGGTCGCCGAGAGGGGGCCAGCTGTTCCCACCGCTGTGCGAGTTGCGCGACGGTCGGGGCGTCGAATATCACCCGGACCGGAACCTCCACGCCCAGCACCGCCCGAATCCGGCTGACCAGCCGGGTGGCCAGCAGCGAATGGCCGCCGAGGGCGAAGAAGTCGTCGTCCACACCGACCCGGTCGCGCCCGAGGATCTCGGCGAACAACTCGGCGAGGACCCGTTCGCGCTCGCTGCCCGGGGCGCGATAGCGCGTCGACGAGGCGAATTCGGGGTCGGGCAATGCGCCGCGATCGAGCTTTCCGTTGGCGGTCAACGGCAGCGAGTCGATGACCAGCACCGCCGCGGGCACCATGAACTGCGGCAGCCGCTCGGCGGCGAGCCTGCGCAGATCGATCGGCAGGAGCAGGTCCTGGGGCCGGTTCACGTGCGCCGCCGGATCATCCACGGCGGCCGTGGGCAGGTAGACATCGGTCAGCGGCCGGTTCCGCGCGGTCGCGGCGTCGATGAAGACCGCGTCCATCCGATCCGGTTCGGCGGACCAGGTCACCGCGGTGCGGTGCCCCCATCGCCGGCCGAGCCGGTGTAGATCCTCGGGCAGCAGGCCGGACGGATCGGGGTCGTCGAGTTGATCGACCGAGACGGGACGGCCCGTCCCGATGCGCCGGGCGGCCTCGGTTTCGCCCAGCAGCCCGGCACGCGGAATGCCGGTGACGCGAATGCCTTCGGGGTGCGGGGCCGCCACCAGCGCGCGTAACCAATCCTCGTCGCGGAACGCGACTTCCGGCACGGTGGCCACCGACAGCGGGTTCGCCGGGGCCTCGCGCAGCACGACGTCGTAGCGGTACCGGGTCAGCTCGTTGACCGCGCGGCCACGCTCGAGTTCGATGTCGACGGTGCCGAAACCGCCCGCCTCGCGGCACAGACCGACGAAGTACTCCGGGGCGATCAGCAGTTCCTTCTCGGCGGACACGCCGCGGCGCACGCGGTCCCGGACCGCGGCGGGGTCGTCGCCACCGTTGCGGGTGATCTCTATCGCGGTGGTGAACTGTTCCAGCAGTGCGAGATTGCGCACGTCACCCACGAAGACCGCGCCGCCGGGGGCGAGCACGCGCCGCACCCCGTCGAGGACCCGCCGCAGGTACGCCTCGCCGGGGAAGTACTGCACGACGGAGTTGAGCACCACGGTGTCGAAATGACCGTCGGGCAGTCCACTCGTGTCATCGGCCGCCTGAGCGCTCGCGAACACCCGGTCCGCCCAGCCCACGCCCAAGCCGCGCAGCTGGTCCCGCAGTGTGCCGATGGTGGCGGCGGAAAGGTCTGTGGCCCAATACTCTTCGCATTCCGGGGCGAGCTGCGACAGCAACAGGCCCGAACCCACACCGATCTCCAGCACGCGGCGCGGCGACAGGTCGCGGATGCGCTCGACGGTGGCCGCACGCCATTCGCGCATATCCTCCAGCGGTATGGGTTTCCCGGTGTAGCTGCTGTTCCAGCCACCGAAATCCCCGCCGAACACCGGCTTGTCCGCCCCGTCGCCGTTGCCGACGTACAGGTCGTCGTACACCTGCCGCCACTCTCCGACCAGATCGTCCTCGGCGTGGTACGGACCGGATCGGTCGGCGACGACGTACGCGATCAGCTGTTTGTCGCCGGAGCCGGTATCGCGCGCCACCACGACGGCGCGCGATACCGAAGGATGTTGCGCCAGTGCGGCTTCCACCTCCCCCGGCTCGACGCGGAACCCACGGATCTTCACCTGATCGTCGACCCGGCCGACGAACTCCAGCTCCCCGGCGGAGTTCCATCGCACCGCGTCGCCGGTGCGATACAACCGGCCGCCCGCGTCGAACGGGTCGGCCACGAACCGCGCCGCGGTCAACGCCGGGCGGCCGAGGTAACCGCGAGCTACTTGCGCACCGGCCACATACAGCTCGCCCACGACCCCCGCCGGCACCGGCAGCAGCCACGAATCCAGCACGAACACACGCACATTCCGCGCTGGACGCCCGATCGGGACCGTGCCGTCACCGCCCGCGGCGGCCGCGTGCTCGGTCACGCAGGCCGTCGTCTCGGCGGGGCCGTAGCCGTTCACGATCCCGGTTCGGGGGTATTTCGCGTGCAGTGCGCGCACCACGTCCGCGGTCAGCTCGGTGCCGCCGGACATGATCTGTTCCAGCGTGGCCAGGGGCGTGCCCGGGACCGACCCGGCATGGTCGAGCACGGCCGACAGCAGCGGCGGGGTCGCGAACATCCTTGTCACCGACCAGGTTTCGATCAACCGGGTGATCTCCGCCGGATCGGAGCGCTGGGCACTCGTCACCACGACCGTCGCGCCGCCGCACAGCGTGGGCCAGATCTCATAGGTCGACGCGTCGAAGGCGATCGACGAATGGGCCAGCACGCGGTCGCTGGTGCCGGTCGGCCACGCCCCGGAAACCAGATTGACCATGTTGGCGTGGGTGATTCCCACGCCCTTCGGGACACCGGTGGAACCGGAGGTGTAGACCACGTACGCCAGATTTCCCGGCCGCGCCACGAACCGCTCCCGGCCGCGCGCGTCCTCGGCGTGCGGCGCATCGAGACACAGGAGCGGTGTCGCGGTGTGCGGCAGTCCGCCCGCGGTGGCGGAGTCGGTCACGACGAGCACCGGCGCGGCATCGGTGAGGATGAATGCCAGCCGGTCCGGCGGATAGGCCGGGTCGATCGGCAGGTACGCGCCACCGGCTTTCGACACGCCCAGCATCGCCACGATCAGTGCCGCGGATCTCGGCAACGCCACCGCGACAACCGAATCCGGACGCACGCCACGCGCGGTCAACGACCGCGCCAACTGCTCCGCGCGGGTATCGAGTTCCCGATACGTCAGGCTCGTGTCCGCACCGACGACCGCGACCGCCTCCGGGGTCCGGGCGGCCTGGGCCTCGAACAATGCGGCCAGGGTGGTGTCGGCGACGGGTGCGGCGGTCTCGTTGCGCCGCCGCAACAGCAGTTCCCGCTCCCGGACCTCGAGCACGTCGATCGCTCCCACCGGCGTACCCGGCTCGGCCGCGACCCGGCTCAGAATCCGCACCAGCCGATCCGCCATGGCCTCGACCGTGGACCGATCGAACAACCCGGTCGCGTACTCGACCAACCCGGCCCATTCCCGGCCGGCCGGGGCGTCGGTGATATTGAAGAACATGTCGAACCGTGCCGTCGCCGTATAGGCCGGGTACGGCTCGATTCGCACGTTCGGCAGTTCCAGCGCCGGCAGCGTGTTGTTCTGGAATGCCAGCGACACCTGGAACAACGGATGATGCGCCGCCGACCGCACGGGATTGAGCAATTCGACCAGTAATTCGAACGGAACGTCCTGATTCTCGTACGCCGCCAGCGCCTTCGCCCGCACCTGCCCCAGTAACTCGGCGAACGACGCGGCCGAATCCACCTGCGCCCGCAGCACCCACGAATTCACGAAGAAGCCCACCAGATCGGCCAGGGCCTGATCGGTGCGCCCGGCGATCGGCGAACCGATCGGAATATCGTCTCCCGCACCGAGTTTGGACAACAGCACGACCAAGGCCGACTGCAACACCATCGACACCGTCGCGCCCTCGCGCGCCGCCAGCCGCTCCACGGCCGCGCGGGTGTCGACGTCGATGGAGAACAGCACCATGTCGCCCCGATAGTCAGCCAGCCGGGTGCGCGGCCGATCGGTCGGCAACCGCAATTGCTCCGGCACACCGTCCAATTCGCGGCGCCAGTATTCGAACTGCTGGAACAGCACGCTCTCGTGATCGAGGTGCGAGCCGAGCAGTTCCTGTTGCCACAGCGTGTAATCCGCGTACTGCACCGGCAGTGGCTCCCAGTCCGGCGCGCGCCCGCCCAGTCGCGCCGTATAGGCCGTGGCGAGGTCTCGCAGCAGTGGCGTCATCGACCAGCCGTCGGCGGCGATGTGATGGATCAGGACCACCAGCACGCAGTCCCGCGGGCCGACGCGAAAGACGGTGGTGCGCAGGGGGATTTCCGACGAGAAGCTCGAATCCGTACCGCACCGAGGCGGTCACGGCCGAGTCCAGTTCGGCGGCATCGACGTCGCACACGGTCACCGGCGCCACGAGCTGGGCGGCGTCGAGCACTCGCTGCACGGGCGTGCCGTCGTCTTCGAAGAAGATCGTCCGCAGGCTCTCGTGCCGGGCCAGGACATCGCCGACCGCGGCCCGGCAGGCCGCCACATCGAACGCGCCGGTCACGCGCAGCGCCAGCGCGATGTTGTAGGTCGCGGACAATCCCTCGAGACGGTGGATGAACCACAGCCGCCGCTGCGCGAACGACAGCGGCACCACGTCGGGGCGCGGCCGGGCCGACAGCGCGGGGCGCACCCGTGCGCCGGTGTCCAGTCCGGCCGCCAGCTGCGCGACGGTCGGGGCATCGAAGACGGTCCGGATCGGCACTTCCACGCCCAGCACCGCCCGGATGCGGCTGACCAGGCGCGTCGCCAGCAGTGAGTGGCCGCCGAGCGCGAAGAAGTTGTCGTCCACGCCGACCCGGTCGAGCCCCAGCACCTCGGCGAACAGGTCCGCCAGCGATTGCTCCTCGACGCTGCCGGGCGCCCGGTACTCCATCGACGAGGCGAACTCCGGATCCGGCAAGGCCCTGCGATCGAGTTTCCCGCTCACCGTCAACGGCACCGAGTCGATCACCATCACCACCGCGGGCACCATGAATTCCGGCAGCCGCGCCTCGGCGAATCGGCGCGCGTCGGCGGCCAGGATGCCGATCTGCGGGTTGTTCGTATGAGCTGCCGGGTCACCCAGCGGGACCGGCGGTTGGTAGACGTCGGTCAGCGCGCGACCGCGAGCGACGACCGGATCGATGAACACCGCGTCCATCCGATCCGGTTCCGCCGACCAGGTGACCGCGGTGGCGTATCCGAATCGCCGTCCGAGCGCGTGCAGATCCTCGGGCAGTAGGCCGTCGCCGGGCCGCTCGTTCGTAGGAGCGAGCACGCCTTCCACACCGACGGCGAGTCCCTGGGTGGCGTCGCCGAGACGGCCGCCGCGGACGCGACGGGCGGCTTCGACCTCATCGATCAGCCCGGCGTGCGGAATGCCGGTGATGCGAATGCCGTCGCTGTGGCGTTCCCGGAGCGTCTCGCACAGCCGATCTTGGTCGCGGAACTCGATTTTCGGCACGTCGGCGACCGACAGCGGCCGCGAGGGCGACTTGCGCAGCACGACGTCGTAGCGGTACCGGCTCAATTCGTTGAGGCAGCGGCCGCGCTCGAGTTCGATATCGACGGCGTCGACATCGTCGCCTTCGCGGCACAGGCTCACGAAGTACTCGGGGGCCACCAGGAGTTCCTGTTCGGCGGCGATATCCCGGCGCACCCGGCGACCGATCGCCGCGGCATCTCCGACACCGTGCCGCGCGAGCTGCGCCGCGGTGGCGAATTCCTCGAGCAGTGCCAGGTTGCGCACGTCGCCGACGAATATCGCACCGCCGGGAGCCAGCAGCCGCAGCGCCTGTCCGAGCACCCGGCGCAGGTAGGCCTCGCCGGGGAAGTACTGCACGACGGAGTTGAGCACCACGGTGTCGAAGTGGTTCTCCGGCAGTCCGCGGGTGTCCACGGCGGCGCGGACCTCGAGGGCGACCCGCTCGGTCCAGTCGCCGCCGAGTTCGCGCAAGTGCCGTTCGAGTGTGGCGATGGTCGCGGCGGAAAAGTCCGTGGCCCAATACTGTTCGCACTCGGGGGCCAGTTGCGACAGCAGCAGTCCCGTACCGACACCGATCTCGAGCACCCGGCGCGGCCGCAATTCTCGAATGCGGTCGACGGTGGCGGCCCGCCATTCCCGCATCTGCTCGATCGGGATGGGCGCCCCGGTATAGCTGCTGTTCCAACCGGAGAAGTCCGCGCCGAACGCCGCCGGTGCGCCGGCGTTCCCGAGAGCGGCCGTGCCGGAATACAGGTCGTCGTACACCCGCCGCCACTGACCGACCAATTCGTCCTCGCCGATCGCCGGTCCGCGGCTGTCGGGGACCACATAGGCGACCAATTGCTTGCCGCCGGTATCGGTGTCGTGCGCCACCACCACCGCCTGCGACACCGAAGGATGCTGTGCCAGTGCGGCTTCCACCTCGCCCGGCTCCACGCGGAAACCGCGGATTTTCACCTGGTCGTCGGCCCGGCCGACGAACTCCAGCTCTCCGGCGGAGTTCCACCGCACCACGTCGCCCGTGCGATACAACCGGCCGCCCGCATCGAACGGGTCGGCCACGAATCGCGTCGCGGTCAGCGCGGCCCGCCCCCGATACCCGCGGGCCACTTGCGCGCCGGCGACATACAGTTCACCCGGGACTCCCACGGGCACCGGCAGCAACCACGAGTCCAGCACGAACACCCGGGTATTCGCGACCGGCGCACCGATCGGCACCGTGCCGGTGATGCCGTCGGGTACGGCCAGTGCCGTGACATCGACCGTCGCCTCGGTCGGCCCGTAGAGATTGTCGAGTCGCAGGCCCGGCCGTGCGGATTTCAGCGCATCGGCCAGTTCACCGGCGAGTGAGTCGGCGCCGGTGGCGATCTGCGTCAGACTCTCGAAAGGGTTGCCGCGCAAGGTTTCCAGGTGCTCCACCAGCGCCGACAGCAGGGGCGGGGTCGCGAACATCTTCGTCACCGACCGCTCCTGGACCAAGCGGATGATCTCGCTCGTATCCGATCGCTGCCCGCTCGCGACGACCAGCGCCGCGCCACCGGTCAGCGCGGGCCAGATCTCGTAGGTCGAGGCGTCGAATGCCACCGACGAGTGCGCCAGCACCCGATCCCCGGAGGTCGCCGTCCATGCCTGGGTGAGCAGATTCACCACGTTCCCATGAGTGATCCCGACGCCCTTCGGCACACCGGTCGAACCCGAGGTGTAGATCACGTAGGCCAGATTCCGCGGCCGCACCGCGACGTCCCGGCGGCGGTCGCTCATGTCGGCGAGGTCGGCCTCGTCGAGATACAGCGGCGGTATCGCGTTGCGGGGCAGGAGTTTCGAGGTCGGCCGATCGGTGACGAGCGCCACCGGCTCGGCGTCGGTGAGGACGAACGCCAGCCGCTCCGACGGATAGGCCGGGTCGATCGGCAGATACGCGCCACCGGCCTTCAGCACCGCGACCAACGCCACGAGCAACTCCGCGGACCTGGGCAGCGCGACCGCCACCACCGTGTCCGGGCCCACCCCGCGAGCACGCAGGGCGCCCGCCAGCCGGTCCGCGCGAGTATCCAGCTCGCGGTAGGTCACCTCGGTCTCGTCGCAGACCACGGCGACGGCATCCGGGCAGAGCGCGGCCCGATCGTCGAACAGGCCGACCAGCGTGGTGTCCGGGACTGCCACGGATGTGTCGTTCCAGTGGCGCAGGACCAGTTCACGCTCGTCGGAGCCGAGCACATCCATCGACCCGACCGGCACGTCCGGATCGGCCACGACCAGCCGCAGCAATCGCACCCATCGCTGCGCCATCGCCTCGACCGTGGACCGGTCGAACAGCTCGGTCGCGTATTCCACGAAACAGCTCCACTCCCGGCCGGGCGGAGCATCCGCGATATTGAAGAACAGATCGAAGCGGGAGGTGCCGGTGGGCGCGGGGTAGGGCTCGGCCCGGACACCGGACAGATCCAGGGCGGGCATGGTGTTGTTCTGGAATGCCAGCGACACCTGGAACAGCGGATGATGCGCCGCCGAGCGGGCCGGGTTGAGCAATTCGACCAATAATTCGAACGGGAGGTCCTGGTTCTCGTACGCCGCCAGCGCCTTGGCGCGGACCTGGGCCATGATGTCGGTGAACGGGGACTCCGGCGTCACTTCGGTCCGCAGCACCCAGGTATTGACGAAGAATCCCACCAGATCGGTCAGGGCCTCGTCGGTGCGCCCGGCGATCGGCGCTCCGATCGGGATATCCTGTCCCGCACCGAGTTTCGACAACAGCACGGCCAAGGCCGACTGCAACACCATCGACACCGTCGCGCCCCGGCGGGCCGCCAGCCGCTCCACCGCCGTCCGGGTCGCGAGGTCGATGGTGAAATAGGCCATGTCGCCGCGATAGCTCGCGGCCCGGGGCCGCGGCCGGTCGGCCGGCAGGCGCAGTTGCTCGGGCAATCCGTCGAGTTCACCGCGCCAGTACTCGAGTTGCCGGGACAGCACACTGCCCGAATCGTTCGGCGACCCCAGTAATTCCCGCTGCCACAGCGTGTAATCCACATATTGCACGGGCAACGGCGCCCACTCCGGCGCGCGATGCTCGAGGCGTGCCGCGTACGCCGTCGACAGGTCGTTCAGCAGGGGCGTCATCGACCAGCCGTCCCCGGCGATATGGTGTATCAGCAACACCAGCACACACTCGTCGGAGTCACGGCGAAAGACGGTGGCGCGCAAAGGAATCTCCGCGGACAGCTCGAATCCGTACCGCGCCGCCGCGGTCACTTCCGGCGCCAATTCCGTTGCGGTCGTGTCCGTGACGAGGAACGGCACGTCCGCATCGCCGGAGTCGAGTACGCGCTGCGACGGTTCGCCGTCGACATCGGCGAAGATCGTGCGGAGGCTCTCGTGCCGGGCCACCACATCACCGACCGCGGCACGCAGGACCGCGATGTCGACGCCACACAAGCGGACCGCCAAGGCCATGTTGTAGGTGGCGGACCGGCCCTCCAGCCGATGGATGAACCACAGCCGTCGCTGCGCGAACGACAGTGGCACGACATCGGGTCGCGGCCGGGGGGTCAGTATCGGGCGGACCTGGACACCGGTATCCATGCGGTGCGCGAGCTGTGCGACGGTGGGTGCGTCGAACACCGTCCGAATGGGCACCTCGATGCCCAGTGCCGCCCGGATCCGGCTCACCAGCCGGGTAGCCAGCAGCGAGTGCCCGCCCAGGGCGAAGAAGCTGTCGTCCGCACCGACCCGATCGACCCCGAGAATCTCCGCGAACAGTCCGGCCAGCACCCGCTCGGGCTCGGTGTCCGGTGCGCGGTAGCCGGCCATCGCGGTGAATTCGGGGTCGGGCAGGGCCTGGCGGTCCACTTTTCCGTTGGGGTTCAACGGAATCGAGTCGATCACCGTCACCGCGGCCGGCACCATGAATTCCGGCAGCCGGTCGGCCACCCACCGGCGCAGTCGTCCGCCGTCGGCCGGGTTGCCCGGATCGGCGACGACATACGCGATCAGCTGTTTGCCGCCCGCCTCGGTGTCACGCGTCACCACCACGGCCTGCGACACCGAAGGATGCTGTACGAGTGCGGCTTCCACCTCGCCCGGTTCGATCCGGAATCCTCGGATCTTCACCTGATCGTCGGCACGACCCACGAACTCCAACTGCCCCGCAGGGTTCCACCGCACCACATCACCCGTGCGATACAACCGGCCACCCACATCGAACGGGTCAGCCACGAACCGCGCGGCGGTCAGCGCCGCCTGTCCGAGATACCCGCGCGCCAATTGCGCACCGGCCACATACAATTCACCGGCCACCCCCACCGGAACCGGCCGCAACCACGAATCCAGCACGTACACACGCATATTCGCCAACGGGGCGCCGATCGGCACCGAGAGGCCCGTCGACGCCGTGCCCACCGCGAACATGGTGGCGAACACCGTGGTCTCCGTCGGACCGTAGCCATTGGCCGTCGCGGCGAGGGCTTTCATCCGGCGCGCGGTCGGAGAGGTCAGCTCCGCGCCACCGGCGATCAGCTGGTTCAGGCTTCGTAATCCCTTGCCGGGCGCCGACTCCGCCCGGTCGAGCAGCGCGGAGAGAAATGCCGGGGTCGAGAACATCTTCGTCACCGATCGAGTACCGACCAGGTCGATGATCTCGGCCGGGTCCGAGCGCTGCTCGGTGGCCACGACCAGTGCGCCGCCACTGGTCAGCGCGGGCCAGATCTCGTAGGTGGACGCGTCGAAGGCGATCGACGAATGCGCCAGCACGCGTTCACCCGGCCCTGCCGACCAGGTCTGGGACACCAGATTCAGCAGGTTCCGGTGGTTGATGCCGACGCCCTTCGGCACCCCGGTCGAACCGGAGGTGTAGATCACGTAGGCCAAATTCTGCGGATGCGCCGGAGCGATCCGAGCGGGCTCTCCGGCCCGGTCGAGAGTCTCCACATGGAGTTGCGGTATCTCGGTGTGCGGCAGGATGTTCGCGGTGGCGGAGTCGGTCACGACGACCACCGGCGCGGCATCGGAGAAGATGAGGGCCAGCCGATCCGACGGATAGGCCGGATCGATCGGCAGATACGCACCGCCCGCCCGCAACACCGCCAACACCGTCACGATCAGTTCCGCCGACCGCGGCAGTGCCACCGCGACCACGGCATCCGGGCCGACTCCGTGTGCGGTGAGGAGCCGCGCCGCCCGATCGGCCCGGGAATCGAGTTCCCGATACGACAGGACCGTGTCACCGCAGTACACGGCGTCCGCGTCCGGTGTCCGGGCGACCTGCGCCCGGAACAAGTCGAGCACGGTGCCGCCGGGGACCTCGACGGCGGTGTCGTTCCAGCGGTGCACTACTCGTTCGCGTTCGTCGGCGCCCAGCACCTCGATCGATCCGATCGCGGTGTGCGGGTCGGCGATCAGCTGCCGCAGTATTCGCACCAGCCGCGCCGCCATCGCCTCGACCGTGGGGCGGTCGAACAAATCCGTGGCGTACTCGATGAATCCTTCCCACCCGGCGGTGCCGGCGGTATCGCCGATATTGACGGTCAGATCGAATCGTGAGGTCGTGGTGGCGAGCGGCCTGGGCTCGATGTCGGCGCCCGGCAGCTCCAGCGTCGCCAGGGTGTTGTCCTGGAAGCTCAGCAGCACCTGGAACAGCGGATGGTGGGCCGCCGAGCGGGCCGGATTGAGCAATTCGACCAGCAACTCGAACGGCGCGTCCTGATTCTCGTACGCGGCCAGCGCTTTCGCTCGCACCTGCGCCAGCAATTCGGTGAAGGCGGCGGCCGGAGCGACCGATGCGCGCAGCACCCACGTGTTGACGAAGAATCCCACCAGATCGGCCGACGCCTCATCGGTGCGCCCGGCAATCGGCGATCCGATCGGGATATCCTCGCCCGCACCGAGTTTGAACAACAACACCGCCAGTGCCGACTGCAACACCATCGACACCGTCGCACCCTCACGAACGGCCAGGCGTTCCACCGCGTCACGGATTTCGGGATCGATGTCGAACAGCACCATGTCCCCGCGATAGGACGCCACTCGCGGCCGTGGCCGGTCGGTCGGTAACCGCAACTCCTCCGGCAACCCGTCGAGTTCGCGCCGCCAGTACTCGAATTGACGAGACAGGATGCTGTCGGGGTCGGTGCTCGCCCCCAGCCAGTCCTGCTGCCACAGCGTGTAATCCACGTACTGCACCGGCAACGGCGCCCACTCCGGCGGTCGGCCCGCTCGCCGTGCCGTATACGCCGTCGACAAGTCGCGCAGTAACACGCCCGCCGACAACCCGTCACCGGCAATGTGGTGCATCAGCAAAACCATGGCGTACTCGTCGCCGTCACCACGAAATACGGACGCGCGCACGGGGATCTCGGTGGACAGATCGAAGTGGTGCCCGAGGGCCGAGGTCACGGCCGCATCGAGCGCCTCGGAATCCACGTCCGTAACCGTCACCGGCGGTTCGAGATCCGCGACCTCGAGCACCCGCTGTGCAGGCACACCGTCCACCTCGGCGAAGACCGTCCGCAAACTCTCGTGCCGCGCGATCACGTCACCGACCGCCGCCGCGAACGCGTCCGGGTCGAACACGCCCCGCAGCCGTGCGGCCAACGGGATGTTGTAGGTGGCCGAAGGACCTTCGAGCCGATGAATGAACCACAACCGCCGCTGCGCGAACGACAGTGGCACCACATCGGGGCGCGGCCGGGCCGACAGCGCCGGACGCACGTGAGCGTTCGCATCCAACCGGGTCGCGAGTTGCGCGACGGCCGGGGCGTCGAACACCGTGCGGATCGATACCTCGATTCCCAGCACCACCCGTATACGACTCACCAACCGAGTCGCCAGCAGCGAATGGCCACCCAATTCGAAGAAGTTGTCGTCCACGCCCACTCGATCGAGTCCGAGGACTTCGGCGAACAGCTCCGCCAGTACCCGCTCACGCTCGCTGCCGGGGGCTCGATATTCCGCCGACGACGCCACCTCAGGATCGGGCAGTGCCCGCCGATCCACTTTCCCGTTGGCGGTCAACGGAATCGACTCGATCACCGTGACCGTGCTCGGCACCATGAAATCGGGCAGCCGATCCGCCACCCACCGACGCACCTCCCCGCCCTCGACCGGACTGCCTCGGTCGACCACGACATACGCGACCAGCCTGGTGTCACCGCGGACGTCACGGCCGGTCGCGACCGCCTGCGAGACGGAAGGATGCTGTGCCAGCGCGGCTTCCACTTCGCCCGGTTCGATGCGGAATCCGCGGATCTTCACCTGATCGTCGGCCCGGCCCACGAATTCCAGCTGCCCGGCGGAATTCCACCGCACCACATCACCCGTGCGATACAACCGGCCGCCCGGGTCGAACGGATCGGCCACGAACCGCGCGGCGGTCAGCGCGGGCCGGTCGAGATACCCGCGCGCTACCTGGGCACCGGCCACGTACAACTCACCCGCTACCCCGACCGGAACCGGCTGCAACCACGAATCCAGCACGTACGCCCGGACATTGGCCAACGGACACCCGATAGGGCTGCCGCCCGCGATGTCGTGCACCGTCGACAGGTCCAGCCGCGTCACATGGACCGTGGTCTCGGTAATTCCGTACATGTTCACGAGAGCCGGAAGTTCGGAGCGTCCGGCCGCATACCAGGGCCGCACATGCGTGTCGTGCAGCGCCTCTCCGCCGAATATCACCAGGCGCAGCGCGGAATCGGTGCTGTCGCGCAGCAATCGGGCCTCCGCCAGGGCACGGAATGCGGCGGGGGTCTGGTTGAGGACCGTAATTCCCTTGTCCACCACCAAATCCCACAGCTGTGTGGGAGTGCGCACCACCTCCCAGGGCACAACCACGATCCGGCCACCGTGCAGCAGCGCGCCCCAGATTTCCCAGACGGAGAAGTCGAACGCCTGGGAATGGCACCACGCCCAGACATCGTCGGGACCGAATTCACACCACGAAGCGGTGCCGAGAAACAACGAGACCACATTGCGATGGGTGACGGCGACACCCTTCGGTGCGCCGGTAGATCCGGACGTATACACCACATATGCGAGGTTGCCGGGTCGCGGTTCGCGGGCCGCCGCCTGTTCGTGCGGGAATTCCGCGCCGATCTCGTCGAGGAGAATGAGCGGAATCCCGTTCTCCGGCACTGCTTTCGAGGTGGCGCCATCGGTGAGGACCGTGACCGGCGCGGCATCTCCGAGGACGAATGCCAGCCGGTCCGCCGGATAACTCGGATCGAGGGGAAGATAGGCGCCGCCCGCTTTCAGCACCGCCAGCATCGCGACGATCAGGTCCGCCGATCTCGGCAGGACCACGGCCACAACACTATCCGCACCCACGCCTCGTACGATCAATTCCCGTGCGACGCGGTCCGCCCGCGCGTTCAGCTCCCGGTAGGAAAGTTCGACCCCGTCGGAGACCACCGCCACCGCGTCCGGTACCTGCCGCGCTCGGTCCTCGAACAACCCTGGCAGCGTCGCATCCGCATCGATCGGCACTGCCGTGTCGTTCCATACATCCGTCACCAACCGGCGGTCGTCACCGAGAATATCTACGTCCCCGATCGGCACGGCCGGATCGGACATCGCTTGCCGCAGATAGTGCTCGATGAATCCGAGATAAGTGCGGAGATCGTCGTCGGTGTATACGCGGGCGTCCCCCTCCAGCCGTAGATATCCCCCACGCTCCGACTGTCGTTCGTAATAGAAGACGATCGACAGATCGCCACTGTTTCCGGCCGAGTACAGCTGGAGATCGGCTGTGCCGCCGCTCATTCGCAGGGCGCCGAAGAACGACATGACATTGACGACCGGACCGAACGGGTTGTGCCCGGTGTTCGGTATCCGCCTGTCGCGCAGAATGTCCGGAATCCCGTACCGCAGGTGGGGTTCGGCCTCCGAGAAGGCGCCGGCGATCCTGGCTGCCAGCTCGCGCAGCGAGAGGTCGCGACTCGACTCGATGGGCAGGGGAACGGTATCGGAGAGTTGGCACGGCGTCCGGCCGGCGCGGCCGACTCGGTTCGATACCGGCATCTGGAGGCAGAATTCGTCGCGCAGCGAACAGCGCTGGATGGCGGCCGCGGCGACGGACATGAGCAAAAACGGCAGCTTGACCTCGGCGGCGCGCGCCGCACTCACCAATTCGCCGAGCGCCGCGGCGGAGAAGCTGTACGTGCGACCGAGCCGTCCGGGCCGCGCGTCGGCATCGGCATGGCCCGGGAGCCGCAGCGGGTCGACATCGGACACGCGCCCGCGCCAGTACTCGCGATCGAGTGCCCATTGGTGGCGGCGATAGGCACGATCGTCTTCGACGATATCGTCGATGCTCACGAAACCCGAAGGCTCGGGAGTGGTTTCGGCCGTCAGCGCGCCGTACACATCCAGCACTCGCTGCGCCCAGGCCGCGACGCCCACACCGTCCATGATGATGTGATCGAAACACGCCGACAAGAAATAGTGATCATCCCCCACCTGCAGCAGCGCGACCCGCAGCAGTGCATCCCGCTCCAGATCGAAACCCGACTCACGGTCCCGGGCCATATAGCCGAAGGCGGCCGATACCGGATCGGGCTCCGCGGTGAAATCGACGTACGCGGAGGCCCAGCCGTCGATATCCCGTTCGACGGCCATGAGCCCGTCGGCGCCGCGCAGGAAGTTCACCCGCAGCGCCTCCGACTCGGCGAATACCTGCCGGAGCGCGGTATCCATGCGGCGTCGGTCCAATGCGGCACGGATATCGATATATACAATGCAATTATTAGGAATATCCGACAATTCGTGAGCGATCCAAAGTTCGTTCTGAATCGAAGTCGAACGATGCATAGGTGACCTAACTCCCGGATTGCATATCGGACAAGCCGTCATTGTGTGGTTTCCTGCGGGCGCACACCGGATGGACCGGAAATCCTGTGTGCGACATACCCGGTCGGCTATCCTGCGCGCATCACCAACCGGACGAGCATTAGGGAAAAGCGAACGCAATCGAGTGTTCTGTTGTGATCCAGATAGATTTTCGACCGGCCGTCACATCGTGGTCAGCGGGACCAGCCTAGCGCAAGACGGCGCAGACACCGCGATGACACACTCGACGTCTTCCGACCGCCCCCCGTGGCTTCTGCACTCATTCCGAAACTCCTTTCGGCTTCGAACGGAATCCATACCGACAGGGCGCACACGCTGGCTGGAATCAGCTGGACGAACCATTGGAGAACACTGAAACGAGGCCACGGCAAATGGGCCCGCAAAACACGGTGGTGGATGTTCGGCCCCGTCGTTGGAACCCCCGTCTATACCTCAGAGTTCCTTCCGGATGCCGATTTGTCAAGGTACCCAACCTAATTCGGGGGATCAAGACAAACTGGACGTCCTGGAAATCTTCTCTATGTCGGCCGCAGGTTCGCACGCGTCGGCGGAACGGGGAAGACGACCGCACGCCCCCGATCATCAGCAACTGTCGATCCGCACCCGTGGGCGGCAACACGATACTCGGCGCGCGGCCGCGATCCGTGGACGGACCGGTCGGAATACGGCCAGCCGTAACCTGCTGTCCCAGAAACCTTTCCGATCCAGAAGTCAACACCAGCCGGGCCTCCGCCGGCGCCGCGGCGCGCGGCCGCCGCCACCGCAACGCCAGGTCCACACCCGATCTCCACGACAGGGTCATCGCCCGTCACCACGGCGAGATCGGCGACCGTCCTGCGGCGCCGACGCCCCACGGCGAATAGACTGAGCCCTACCACGAGCCCAGTCGGCCCGGAAAACCCTGGTCGGCCCATGTGATGGTTGACGATGAGAGCCCGTTGCGCATCCATTCGGAAGATCTCCTCCGCGACCGTGGTCGGCTCCGCGTCGAGAGCCGCTACAAAGGCAGGGATCCCATTTTGCATCCCGATGGACCTGCTGTCCGCTCTGCACGCCGCTCGGTCGATCTTATTTCTTCGCCGTGGAATCTTCGCTCGACCGATCCCCCCAGGTGATTTCCGGCTCCGCCAGTACGCCCATTGCCCGGTCTAGAAGTTCGGACAGCGGGGTGTCCCCGGCCCCGGCCCGCCAGGCGGCGGTGGCCGCGTCGAGACAGTCCCCCAGGTCTATGCCACGCGGATCGAACCGGTAGTGCGCCACATCACTGTGGGTACTATATTGAATACGTTAGTACCGCATTACGTTCTCCGACTGCCGTGCCGGAGTGCGCGAGTGATCAGTGAGGATCCGATGAACCAAGTGGCGATCGAGTTCGACGTGCCTGTGCCCATGCGTGACGGGGTGATCCTGCGGGCCGATGTCTATCGGCCGACGGGTGCGGGGCCGTGGCCGGTTCTCCTGCAGCGCACGCCGTACGACAAGTCGTCACCGCTGGCGGCGGCCCAGCTCGACCTGCTCGAGGCGGTCCGGCGCGGTTACATCGTGGTGCAGCAGGACACGCGCGGCCGATTCGCGTCGGAGGGCGAGTGGCTGCCGTGGGCCTACGAGCACGAGGACGGCTACGACACCGTCGAGTGGGCCGCCACTCTGCCCGGGAGCAACGGGAAGGTGGGGATGTTCGGCGGCAGCTACACCGGCAACACCCAGTGGTCGGCGGCCGTCGCGGGAGCGCCGGGCCTGAAAGCCATTGCGCCGCAGATCACCTGGTGCGAGCCTGCCGACGGGATCTTCTTCCGCGGCGGGGCGATCGAGCACGGGCTGAATATCTTCTGGTCCCTGATGGTCTCGCTCGGACAGCTACCGAAGGTGGCCGCTGACACCGAGGAACTGTTCGCCAGACTGGGCGCCGCGATCACCGACTTCGATCGGCTCGCCGAGACGACGTACTGGGAGTTGCCCTCCGGCGCGTCGCCGGTGGTGGCGCGCACGAACCTGCCCGATATCGGGGTGGCGCGCGCGCTGCGCGATCCCGCCTCGACAGCCGAGGCGAGGGTCGCGGGCCGGCACGGGGAGGTCGCGGTCCCGTCCTTGAACGTCGCGGGCTGGTACGACGTTTTCCTCCAGGGCACGATCGACAACTACCTCGCCGCGCGCGAACAGGGCCATACGACGCGCCTGATCGTCGGGCCGTGGGATCACTACCACGATATGAACCCCCGGCCCGAGCGGATCGGCGAGGTGAACTTCGGACTGGCCTCGGTCGCACCGCCGCTCGGCGACGCGACCATGACCGGCATCCAGCTGGACTGGTTCGACCGGTTCCTGCCCGACCACCCCGCCGACAAGGAACCGGACACGGGCGTGGACCTGTTCGTCATGGGCGTCAACCAGTGGCGGCACGAACCGCAATGGCCCCTCGAGCGCGCCCGCGACACCGAGTTCTTTCTCCACCCCGGCGACCGGCTGTCGACTTCCGCTCCGGCACAACAAGACTCAGCGTCGTCCTACGATTACGATCCCGCCGACCCCGTGCCGACGACGGGCGGCCCACTGGTCATGGCGAGCGCTTACCCCTCCGGCCCCCTCGATCAGCAGCGAGTGGAATCCCGGGCGGATGTGCTGGTGTTCACCAGCGATCCGCTGACCGAGGACCTCGAGATCACCGGCCGCGTGACCGCGAGCCTGTTCGCCGCCACCGACGGGCCGTCCACCGACTGGGTCGTGCGGCTGTGCGACGTCGACGAACAAGGTACATCGCTCAACATCGTCGACGGCATCACCCGTGTCCGCACCGAAAGCGGCCGCGTCGACGAACACGAGATCGACCTGTGGTCGACCAGTATCGTGATCAAAGCCGGGCATCGGCTCCGAGTTCAGGTCACCTCCAGCAACTTCCCGCGCTGGGATCGCAACCTCAACACCGGCGAAGACCCGGCTGTCGCGACCGAACACCGCATCGCGCACCAGCAAATCTTCCACGACGCCACGCGACCCTCCCGGCTGATCCTGCCGGTGGTGCCCGCCGCCTGACATCGTCACCGGGCTGGGCCGCGGAGACAGCCGCGACCCGCCCGGTCATTCGGCGTTGTGCAGCAAGCCGTTCAGCAGCAGGGTCGCCAGTTCGTTGAAGGCATCCGCCGCCGACAGACCCGTGCGCTCGAGCAGGACCCCGGATTGGACCCCCTCGATCGCGAGGGCGACGAGCTGGGAGGCGAACCTGCCGTCGGTGGCACGGAACCGGCCCGACTCGATGCCCTCGTCGATCAGTTCGCGGACGCGTTCGGCCGCGCGAGCGGTGTTGCGCGCGTAGATCTCCGCGGTGGGCGCGAAGGCCACCATGTCCTCGTAGAACGCTTTCGAATTGCGCCGCATCGCGGTCGCGACCCCGCCGAGGTAGGTGAGGATCTTGGCTTGCGGGTCGGCCTGGGCGGACACCTCGGCCTCGATGTGCTCGGCCGATTCCCCGAAGAACTGTTTGGTGGCCAGCACCACGAGCTGTTCCTTGGTCGCGGCGACGCTGTAGAGGGTGGCCTTGGAGCAGTGCAGTCGCTCGGTCAACTGACCGATCGTGAGGGTGGTGAAACCCTCGCGGAGAAAAATCTCCTGCACCTGCCGCAGCAGATCCTCCCGGCGTGCCACATCCACCCGTCGCTTACGCGGGCTGTTGACCGTGGTTCGACGCGTCGAGGCCGTAGGAGGCATGGGATCGAGTGTTTCACACCGGCGACCGGCCCGCCGCGAGCAGCGGTCTTTATCCGCGAACGCACCTCCGGTACTATTATGGGTAATCTAGAACTATTTTAAGTACCCACATGGGAGTGGCAATGAGTCCTGACAGTGCGACACGGGTCGCCGAGTTGCTCGCGGAATTCGGCTCGCCGGACGCCGATGTGGCCCGGTTGCTGTGCGACCGCCACCCGGTCGCGGCCACGGCGCTCACGATCGTCGACGAACACCTGACCGTGCGCGACTACACCTATGGCGAGCTGGCCGAAGCGTCGCGGCGGGCCGCGGCCGTGCTGTCCGAGGCCGGGGTGCGACGCGGCGACCGGGTCGCGACCCTGATGGGCAAGAGCGCCGACCTGGTCGCGGTCGTGCTCGGCAACTGGCGGCTGGGCGCGGTGTACGTGCCGTTGTTCACCGCGTTCGCCGAGGACGCGATCGGATCCCGGCTCATCGACGCCGACGTCACGCTCGTCGTGGCCGACGCGGATCAGCGAGCGAAGGTGCCCGCGGGTGACTGGACACTGATCGTCGCAGACGACTCCCCCGGCGGGTTGAGCGCCCGGCTCGCCACGGCCGCGTGGCACGACATCGACTCGATGCCGGTGGGCGGCGACGGGGCGCTGGTGCACATGTTCACCTCCGGCACCACCGGAAAGCCCAAGGGCGTGGTGCATCCGGTGCGCTATGCCGCCGGCTGGCTGAGCTACCTGGAGTTCGGTCTCGGTGTGCAACCCGACAGCGTGTTCTGGTGCGGCGCCGACCCGGGCTGGGCCTACGGGCTCTACACCGCGATCGTGGCGCCGCTGGCCGCGGGCGTGCCGACGATTCTGCTGCGCGGCGGATTCTCGGCCGCGAACACCTGGAGGGTGCTGAAGGATCTCGCGGTCACCGACTACACCGCCGCGCCCACGGTCTATCGCGGGCTGCGCGCCGCGGGAGTCCCGGTTCCCGGCGACCTCGCCCTGCGCCGATTGTCCAGCGCGGGTGAGCCTTTGACACCGGAGGTCAACGACTGGGCCCGCGACGCGCTCGGGCTGGAAGTGCACGATCACTACGGCCAGACCGAACTCGGCATGCCGATCGGCTTCCCGCACCATCCGAGCGTGCGACGTCCGGTGCTGACCGGTGCGATGGGCACCGCGCTGCCGGGCTGGGAGGCCGTCGTCCTGAGCGAGGACGGCGACACGCCGGTCGCGGCCGGAGAGCCGGGACGGCTGGCGATCGTGGTGGCGGACAGTCCGCTGATGACCTTCCGCGGTTACGTCGGAGGGCGAGGCAGCGACCGGTTCCGCGCGGACGGCGCTTATTTCCTGACCGGCGACATCGCCTCCATCGATGCCGAGGGCATTGTCCGGTTCTCCGCGCGCGACGACGACGTGATCATCATGGCCGGTTATCGCATCGGGCCCTTCGACATCGAGTCCACACTCCTGCGGCACCCCGCGGTAGCGGAGGCCGCGGTCGTCGCCGGACCCGATGAGGTGCGCGGCGAGGTCGTCGAGGCGTTCGTGGTGCTCACCGGCGGCACGGCCGCCGACGCCGAACTGGTCGAGCGGCTACAGCAATGGGTCAAGGACAACTACGCCGCGCACGCCTACCCGCGGCGTATCCATTTCGTCGACGCCCTGCCCAAGACCCCGAGCGGCAAAATCCAACGCGCACAACTACGCCGCCGCCGCGCGGACACCGGCCCGGTCGTCCGATGACCTCACCCGCACCCGTGCTGGTCACCCGCGCCGGGCCGATCCGCACCCTGACCCTCAACCGCCCCCACCGCCGCAACGCCCTCGACCCGGATCTGATCGAGGCTCTCGATGCCGCCCTGACCGAGGCCGAACAGGATCCGCACACCCGGTGCGTCGTCCTCGCCGGAGCGGGCGAAAGCTTCTGCGCCGGAAGCGATTTGCAGTACTTCCTGAGCACAGCCGACGTCCCGGGCGGGCCGACGCCGTTCCTGCGCCGCGTCTCGGCCGTGGTCACCCGGTTCGAGACGAGCCACCTTCCGGTGGTGGCCGCCCTGCACGGCCACGCCGTCGCCGGTGGTCTCGAGCTCGCCCTGGCCTGCGATGTGGTCATCGCCGCCGACACGACGCTGATCGGCGACGGCCATATCCGCAACAACCTGCTCCCCGCCGCCGGCTCGAGCGTGCGGCTGCCACGCAAGGTCGGCGACTCCACGGCACGCTGGCTCGCCCTGACCGGACAGCTGGTGCCCGCCCCGCAACTCGCCGCCACCGGCTGGCTGCACGCGGTGGTACCCGCCGAGGAAGTGCTCCCCCGCGCCCAGGCCGCGGCGAGCGAGCTGGCCGCCGCGAGCAGCCCGGCCCAAGCCGCGTTCAAGGCCCTGCTGCACACGCTGACCACTATGAACGAAACCCAGGGCCTGGCAAGGGAACTCGCCGATTTCGAACAGCACTGGAACACCACCGACGTACCGGCCGCGCTGACCGCGTTCCTGCGACGCCGATCCGCCTGAACCGCACCGAGCCGACTCACCCTCTGGGAGTGCAATGAACCGTTACACCGACCAAGTAGTCCTCGTGACCGGCGGAGCCCGAGGGCTCGGCGCGGCGATGGCCGAGCGATTCGCGGCCGAAGGAGCGATCGTGGCCATCGGCGACGTCAACGAGGCCGCCGCCGGCGAACTCGCCGACCGGCTGGCGGCCGAATTCGGGCGCGCCTGCCCGGCCCATCGGGTCGACGTCACCTCCTCGGCGGACGTCGGCGAGTGGGTCGACGCCGTCGTCCGCGCGCACGGCCGCATTGATGTCCTGGTGAATAACGCCGGAATCATCCGCGACAACCGGATCGAGGACATCGACGACGCCGACTGGCACGCGGTGCTGGACGCCTCGCTCACGGGCGCTTTCTACTGCACGCGAAACGTGCTGCCGCACATGCGATCACGCGGTTACGGCCGGATAGTGTCGTTCTCCTCGATGAGCTGGCGCGGCAATTTCGGCCAAGCCAACTACGTCGCCGCCAAGGCGGGCATCGTCGGACTGACCCGCACCATCGCACTGGAGACTGCCCGCCAGGGCATCACCGCCAACGCGATAGCGCCGGGCCTCATCGACACACCCATGCTGGCCTCGATGAACACCGCGGCCCGCGACAAGTTGATCGCCAAAGTGCCCCAACGCAAGACCGGGCAGCCCCGCGACATCGCCGAGGCGGCCGCCTACCTGTGCTCACCGGCCGCGGGATATGTCAGCGGAGTGGTCCTCGATGTCGACGGCGGCCTGGGCATCGGTTCCTCGATCCGCTGACAGCACCCGCGACGGCACCGGATCACCGGTCCGGCTCCCGGATCTCGAGTAGCCGAAGGGCGAAAGCCGCGTATTCCGTGGCGATTTGCTCTGGCGTGACGGGACCGTCGAGCCGAAACCATTGCGGCAGTGCGGTACACATGGTCGCGATGGCGCGGCCCGCGACGCGGGCGTGCTCGGCGGGCAGGCCTTCCTCGGCGAGCGCGGCATCGATATCCTCGTCGAGCAGATACTGAATCTCGTTGCGAGACGCGGTGATCCGGCGCCGATTCGCGGGGGCCAGGCCCCGCATCTCGCTGGCGCCGATGAAGGCCAGTTCGCGGCGGTGGGTGTGGAACAGGGCCAGCGCTTCCACCACCTGCCACACCCGCGCGCGACCGGTGCCCGCCTCGCCGCGGGCGGCGCGGACCCGCCAGTGCAACTCGTCCATCGTCAACTCCAACACCCGCACCAGCAGCTCCTGCTTGTCCCGGTAGTGGTGATAGACGCCGGGCACGCTCATCCCGGCACGCCGCGCGATCGAGCGCATGGTGGCGCCGTGGTACCCGATCTCGGTGAACGCACCGATCGCGGCGGCCAGGACCGGGTCGATCTCGAGTGGGGGAAACCTCCGCCAGTCGCCCACCACGTCACCGTCGGTATCGCGGGGAATGCCAGGTGCGCGGCGTCGTTGGGGAGCACTGGTCGTGGACGGCTGCCACGCACCGATCAGCCAGGGCACCGTGGTGCCGAGTTCCGCGGCCACTACGCGCAGCCGCGGAATTGATACGCCGGTCTTGCCGTTCTCGACCGCGCTCAGGGTCGCCGGGCTGACACCGATCCGCTGCGCGGCGGCGCGCAACGAGAGCCCCGACGCCGTCCTGGCGTGCCGCACCCGGGCTCCCAGCGCCTGTCGATCACGCTCACCGTCGTCCATTTGTTCAGAATACCTGAACACCACGTGTCGAGATAAATGGCGATTTGACAGTACTTATCACCGCATGCTTGTCTGCATAACAGTCGAATGCCGAGCGATCGTTCGGCGACTGTGAACGAGGAGTGGTCCGTGGCGATCGATCTGACACTTCCGCCCGAGGTGCACACACTGACCGAACGCACCCGCGAGTTCATCCGCGAACAGGTGCTGCCGCTCGAAGACGCCCACGCCGGCGATATCGCCGCCGCGGGCGGTGACACGTTCCGGATCGAACTGCAGCGGGCCGCGCGCGCGGCCGGGTTGTTCGCGCCGCACGCGCCGATCGAATACGGCGGCCACGGTCTGGGCATGTCGGATCGGGCCCCGGTCTTCGAAGCGGCCGGGTACTCCCTGTTCGGCCCCACGGCACTGAATATCGCCGCCCCGGACGAGGGCAACGTCCACATGCTCGCCCATATCGCGAATCCGGAGCAGAAGCAGCGCTATCTCGCGCCCCTCGCGCGCGGCGAGGTGCGCTCGGCGTTCGCCATGACCGAGCCCGCGCCCGGTGCCGGGTCGGACCCGTCGGCCCTGACCACCCGCGCGGTCCGCACCGACGGCGGGTGGCGGATCAACGGGCACAAATGGTTCATCACCGGCGCCGACGGCGCGAGCCTGTTCATCATCATGGCCCGCACCTCCGGCGAGCCCGGACAACGCGGCGGCGCGACGATGTTCCTCGCGCCCGCCGACAGCCCCGGCATCGAGGTGGGCCGCCATCTCGACACCCTCGACCGGTCGATGATCGGCGGCCACTGCGAGGTGTTCTTCACCGACCTGCTGGTCCCCGATTCCGCGGTGCTGGGTGAGGTCGACCGCGGCTTCGAATACGCGCAGGTGCGTCTGGGTCCCGCCCGGATGACGCACGTGATGCGCTGGCTCGGCGCGGCACGGCGCGGCCACGACGTCGCCGTGGCGCACGCGGCCGAAAGGCGTGGGTTCGGTGCCCGATTGGGCGACCTCGGCATGGTCCAGCAGATGATCGCCGACAACGAGATCGATATTGCCGCCACCCGCGCCCTGCTGACTCGCGCGTGCTGGGAACTCGATCGCGGTGAGCCCGCGGCCGACGCCACCTCGATCGCGAAAACCTTTGCGGCCGAGGCGATTCACCGGATCATCGACCGCAGCATGCAGATGTGCGGAGGCCTGGGCGTCTCCGGTGACCTGCCGCTGGCGCGGCTGTCCCGCGAAGTGCGCCCGTTCCGCATCTACGACGGCCCCTCCGAAGTGCACCGCTGGGCCATCGCCAAACGCGCGATCGCCCGCGCGAGGCGGGCGGGCGAATGACACTGCCGGGCATGGACATTCCCGCCCTGGTGCGGTTCCTGCGCGAACGCGGCGTCGACGTCCGCGGCGAGTTGCGGGTGGAATTGATCAGTGGCGGCCGGTCGAATCTGACCTTCCTCGCCGCCGACGACGCGTCGCGGTGGGTGGTGCGCCGCCCGCCCGTCGCCGGGCTCACCCCGTCGGCGCATGATATGGCGCGCGAATTCACCGTCACCGGCGCGCTGCGGAATTCCGCTGTGCCCGTGGCGAAGACAGTCGCCTTCGACGCGGACGGGTCCGTCCTCGGTGCCCCGATGACCGTCGTCGAGTACGTCGAGGGAACCGTCGTCCGCGACCAGGACGACCTCGCCGCGCTCACCGACGACCAGCTGACCGCGAGCATCGGCGGGCTCATGCGAGTACTCGCCGACCTGCACGCGGTGGATCCCGCCGCGGTGGGCCTCGAAAAGTTCGGTCGGCCACAGGGTTTCCTCGCCCGCCAGGTGACACTGTGGGCGTCACAGTGGGACCGGGTCAAAACCCGTGACCTACCCGACGTCGCCGCCCTGCACGCGGCGCTGTCGCAGGCGCTGCCACCGGAGTCGGCGGCCTCGATCGTGCACGGCGACTTCCGCATCGACAACACGATCCTCGACCGGGCCGATCCCGCCCGCGTCCGCGCGGTGGTCGACTGGGAGATGTCGACCCTCGGCGATCCGCTCACCGACGCGGCGCTGATGTGCGTGTACCGGGCGCCGATCTTCGACCTGGTCCTGGGCTCGCGCGCCGCCTGGACCAGCCACCGGATGCCCGCCCCGGACGACCTCGCGCAGGCATACGCCACCGCCTCCGGTCGTGACCTCGCGCACTGGGGTTTCTACCTCGCCCTGGCCAACTTCAAGCTCGGCGTGATCGGCGAAGGCATCACCCACCGGGCGTTGCACGGTTCCGACGCCGGATCGGCCGCCGAACGCGCGGCCGAGGCCACACCCGAATTCATGGCCGCGGGCCTGCGCGCACTGAAAGGAATCCGGACATGACCGGCAACCACACCGCACTGATCAGCGGCGCCTCCCGCGGGATCGGCCTCGGTATCGCCACACGCCTTGCGCAGCAAGGGTATTCGCTCACCATCAGCGCACGCGACAGCGCCCGCCTCGACGCCGTCGCCGTCGAACTGCGCTCGGCGGGTGCGGCCGAGGTCGTCGCCGTCGCCGCCGACATGTCCGACACCGACGGCGTCACCCGCGTACTCAACCAGCATCAGGACCGGTTCGGGACACTCTCGGCCCTGATCCTCAACGCCGGCGTGGGCACCGCCGGCACCGTGGCCGAATCCTCGCTACGCCGCTTCGACAAAACGCTGGCCGTGAATCTGCGCGCGCCCCTGCAGCTCATCCAGGGCGCCTTGCCGATGCTGCGCGCCGCCGCCGGAACACAGCCCGAGCGTGGCGCGAAAGTGATTGCGCTGGCATCGATCACGGGCGTCTACGCCGAGGCCGGACTCGCGGTGTACGGCGCCGCCAAAGCGGCCCTCATCGCATTGTTCGCCACCCTCAACGCCGAGGAGTCCGGCAACGGCATCAGCGCCACCACCATCGCACCCGGCTACGTCGACACCGACATGAGCAGCTGGATCCACGACCGGGTCGCACCCGAACAGATGCTCCCCGTCGCCGACGTCGTGGAAATGGTCGACGCGGTGCTGCGCCTCTCGGCCCGCGCCGTGGTACCCAACATCGTCATGTCACGCGCGGGCACGGACGGCTACCGCGCATAGCGCCGATCACCACTCGGCCAGGACGCTCGCCATCGCGAGGCCGCTGTTGCCGCCCGTCCGATACTCCGCGTGCACGACCTCACCCACGGGGATGACCGACCAGTCGTCGATCGCCGTACCCCGAAACAATTGCAGGTCAGGCACCGGCCCAATAGATTACCGCTGCCCTCCTGTTGGCGTGGCCGAATCCGTTGCGGGAGTTGTTGTTACGTCGTTACCTCTGAGCACCGGGCCGAGCAGGATGTCGGCCGCGGTGTTCGGCGCGATGCCGAGGATCGAGGCGATCTGCCGTTGTTCCTGCGGGCTGCCGATGGGGCCCACATTTCCGCCGATGAGGCGGGGCGGCTGCGGTGGCGCGAGTGCGTCGGGGCCGATGATGGTGTGCTCGCCGGGCGGTGCGGTGCGGCAACTGGGGGCCTCGAGGGTGCCGTAGCGGGGGCAGTCGGCGCGGGTGTAGGCCCGGTGGGGAGTCAGTTCGATGATGATCTTGGCGGTGATGCTCTGATCTTCGGCGTTCCACATGGCGTTGAACGTCCGGGCCTGTGCGGTGAGGGAGGTGGAGATTTGCAGAAAGTTGCGGCTGCCGTCGCCGAGGACGTCGACTACAGGGCCCAACCTAGCGGTGATTCCGGTGAGGGTGGCGGTGTTGTTCTCCAGCGCCGCGGCGACCGTGGCGCCGGTGGTGAGACCGCCGGTGAGCATGCCGCGCAACTGTTCTCGCCGCTCGGCGGCGGCTCGGAGGGGACCGCTGGCGTTGTGCACCGCCGAGAGCAGGTCGGGTGCCGAGGATTGCAGCGCGGCGAGGGCTTGGGACAGGGCCGTCAGGGTGGACGTGGTGTCGCTCTGAGTCATTGTGCGATTGAGTGTTTCGGCAATTCGCGTGAGTTCCGCGCCGGAACGGACGGCGTCGGCGCCGCGCCCACTGCTGGCTCGTTCGGCGAGAGCGAGCAGCCCGAGTGCCGGCTCGGAGCCGCCGCGCCCGGCGGCGTCGGCGATCGCGCTCAGCGCGGTCAGCGAGGTCTGTAGCCGGACGGTGTCCAGGCTGCGGTCTTCGGGAATGTGCGCGCCCGCGGTGAGCGCCGGCCCGTGGCCGTTGTCGACGAGTTGGATCGACGGCACGGCGAAGACGTTGCTCGGGACCACCCGTGCGGTCACGGTCGCAGGTATTCAGCGCGATCGCCAGGGCCACCAGTGCGGCCGGAATGAGGAAACCCGCCGCCATTACCGAACTCGAAGACCGCGAACAGCACACCGGAAACGAACCAGCCTGACAGGCCAGGGCACGCGAGCCCGGCCACACCACAACGACATCCACCCTGCCCCGGGCCGCACCGACGCCGCGTGCCCGGAGACTCGCCTGAACGAAGGAGTGTTCACCATGGGCGCCACTCACCGCATCGCCGTCATCCCCGGTGACGGCATCGGCACCGAGGTCGTCCCGGAAGGGTTGCGCATCCTCGAAACCGCCGCGGCGGCTTTCGATTTCACGCTCGACTATGAGCAGTTCGACTACGCCTGCGCGGACTACTACACCCGCACCGGCACCATGCTTCCCGACGATTGGTTCGAGCAACTCAGCCGCTTCGACGCCCTGTTCTTCGGCGCCGTCGGCTGGCCGGAGGTCGTGCCCGACCACATCTCCCGGTGGGGCAACCTCCTGCAATTCCGCCGCCACTTCGACCAGTACGTCAGCCTGCGACCGGTCAAACTGCTCCCCGGCATTCCCAGCCCGCTGGCCGGACGCGTCCCCGGCGACGTCGACTTCTACGTAGTGCGCGAGAACACCGAGGGCGAATACTCCAGCATCGGCGGCAAGATCTTCGAGGGCACCGACCGTGAAACAGTCGTCCAGGAAACCGTTATGACCCGCGTCGGAGTGGACCGGATCCTCGACTACGCCTTCACCCTGGCCCAGTCGCGCCCGCGCAAACACCTCACCTCCGCCACCAAGAGCAACGGCATCTCCATCACCATGCCCTACTGGGACGAACGCGTCGCCGAGGTCGCCCAGCGGTATCCCGACGTGGCGGTGGACAAATACCACATCGACATCCTCACCGCGAATTTCGTGCTGCACCCCGACCGGTTCGACGTCGTCGTCGCCAGCAATCTGTTCGGCGACATCCTCTCCGACCTCGGCCCGGCCTGCACCGGCACCATCGGCGTCGCCCCCCAGCGGCAATATCAACCCCGAACGCCGCTACCCCAGCCTGTTCGAACCCGTACACGGCTCAGCACCCGACATCGCCGGAAAGGGCACCGCCAACCCGATCGGTCAAATCTGGTGCGCCGCAATGATGCTCGACCACCTCGGCGAGCCCGACGCCGCCGCCATCATGACCGCCATCGAAGACGTCCTGGCCGCCGGCACCGAGCACCTGACCCGACATTGGCGGCAACGCCACCACACGATCCCTCGGCGAGGCCGTCACCACCCGGCTACACAACGCCGCCGCGATCCGCTGAGACGCGCCACCCCTGAAATCGATCATCCGATCGAAGGGAGCCCGGCCTCATGCGCTCGACCCAGCCCGGTCACGATCGGCGGGACGCTCAGCCGTCTCAATGCGCTTCCTCTCGCTCCGCCCAAGCAGGCTGGAACGACTGCCCACCTTGATCGAGATGGCCCGTCCATTTGACCGGACATCACCTCCGCTTTATGCTCGAACTAACATGGAGGCAGCCTCCGTTTTGATGTAATTCGCAGGATATCTGGACATCAGGAGGGTGCATGGACGCGAGTGCACAGCGAGGACGCAAGCTGCGCGCGGATGTCCAGCGCAACCGCGCGGCCCTTCTGGAGACCGCGCAGCGTCACTTCCTGCGCCACGGGGTCGGCACCTCACTCGAGGCGGTGGCCAAGGAGGCGGGCCTCGGGCCCGGCACTCTGTACCGGCACTTCCCCACCCGGGAAGCGCTGCTGGCGGCCGTCCTGCAGACACGCTCCGAGGAGCTGGTGGCCCGCCGAGCGGACGTCGAGCAGCTGGGCGATGCCGGCGAGGCGTTGGAGCAGTGGCTGCGGGCCATGGAGGAGTACTTCAGCGCCTTCAGCGGGCTCCCGGACCCACTCATGGCCGCGGCCCAGGCGCAGGACCCGGACAACCCGCTCACCATTCCTTGCGACATCTTCATCGCCGCCACCGACAAGTACGTGGAAGCAGCCCAGAGCACGGGACACGTACGCGCGTCGGTGCGTGGCTACGACCTGTTCCTCG
Source organism: Nocardia sp. N2S4-5 (assembly GCF_044628355.1). Lineage (NCBI taxonomy): Bacteria > Bacillati > Actinomycetota > Actinomycetes > Mycobacteriales > Nocardiaceae > Nocardia > Nocardia sp. N2S4-5. The sequence goes on from NZ_JBIUPM010000001.1 coordinate 1,607,375, forward strand.
CGGCCTGTTCCATTGCCTGGATCAAGGGCAACGGCGCCGAGGAGGAGTCGCTCGACCGGCTCCGCACACTCCTCGCGAGCGGCTACCGCCAGCGGGCCGAGAAGGCGTAAACCGCTGGGCGTCCGCTCCCCCGAGCAGCTCTGCGGCGACGGCGTGCATCTCGCCCTCTCAGCGATCGATGATCATGGACGACTGTCCGATCGGTCCGGGCCGCAAACGCTCGGTTGGGTTGCGGGACAGTCGGTTGCGTTCGATGCCGACCATCGCATGATGGTTCGACCGATGTCGACTGGCCGCTGGCGCGTGGGCCGAAAGGACGATCTGCGGGTGCCGGCGGAGTATCGACATCAGTGCAATCTGTCGGTACACGGTCGGGCGTTGGTGGTGGCGGACCCGGAACAGGTGTTGTTTGACGCTATGAACACGCAAATTATGCGAGTTCACCTCTTTCTGCCCGTTACCTCCAGATATGTCACACCTCCAAATCCGCTCTCGCGGGGCCGGGCGGTCGTATCGTGGGCTGGATTGTCCAGAGGCAATTGCCAGCAACACGCGCAAGACCCGCTCCCTCGGAAAGGTGTCGACTGCAGTGAAAATCGCCAGGCGTCTCCGATATCTCGCCGCCGGTTCGGCGGTCACCCTCGTGCTCGCCGGTCCGTTCGCGGGCGCGGCCACCGCTGCCGAGGGCCCGGCCCCGCTCTACAACTCCGCCCAATCCAACTTCCTCAGCGGCAACGATCCGGCCGGCCTGGCCGATCTGCGCGCGCTGCTCGACGGCACCCCCGACGACGCGCAGGCGCTCGCGCTGCAGGCGATCTGGTCGGACTACAGCGGTGACCTGATCACCCGTGAGGGTGCGCTGAACCGGCTCGGAGCCGTCGACGGCGCGATGGCTCAGGGCACCCGTAATCTGCTGGGCGCCATCGGTGCGGCGGTGGGCACCCTGCCCAATCCGCTGCCCGCGCTGGTCGGCCCGCAGACCGGGATCGTGGTGCTCGGTTACGGCCTGCTGCCCGATGGCGCGCTGCGCCCCGAACTGGTGAATCGCCTGCAGGCGGCATGGTTACAGGCGATCGCCGCACCCGGGTCGCCGATCGTGGTCACCGGCGGCAACCCGCAGAACGGGGTGCCGGAGGCGGTGGCCATGGCGGGTTGGCTGATCGGGCACGGCATTCCGGCGAACCGGGTGCTGGTCGAGGACCGCGCCGGGTCGACGGTGCAGAACGCGCTATTCAGCAGCCGCATGCTGCGCGACGCCGGGGCCACCAGCGCGGTCGTGGTGACCTCGCCGAACCACATCCGCCGCGCGGTCGCGGATTTCATCGTCGCCGGAACCCCGGTGGTGGGCGCGATGACCTCCACCGATCAGCTGGTGTCGCAGCTGCCGCCGCCGAACCGGGCCGCCCAGCGCGGCATCTACCTGGACGCCACCCGCACCTTCCTCCTACCGTCGGAGCGCTGACCGCCGGAATCGGCACAATGAGCGGGTGATCGCATCCGACCCGGACACCGTCGCCGCCCTGCGCGCGGCCGGTTGTGTCTTCGCCGAGGACGAGGCCGCCCTGCTGACCGAGGCGGCCTCGTCGCCCGCCGAATTACACGCACTCGTGGCACAGCGAACTTCTGGCATACCGCTGGAACACCTGTTGGGCTGGGCCGAATTTCGCGGGCTGCGGGTCGCGGTCGGACCGGGGGTCTTCGTGCCGCGGCAACGCACCGGATTCCTCGTCGAGCAGGCCGTCGCGCTCGGCCGCCGCCCGCCCGGCAACTCCCGCGTCGTGCTCGATCTGTGCTGCGGCTGTGGCGCGCTCGGGTTGGCGGTCGCCACGGAGCTGGCGCGCGCGGGCATCCGGACCCAGCTCACGGCCGGCGACATCGAGCCCGCCGCCGTGACCTACGCTCGCCGCAACCTCGCCCCGCTGGGCGCGCGCGTCTACGAGGGCGATCTGTTCACTCCCCTGCCCGCGGAACTGGCCGGGCGGGTGGACATTCTGCTCGCCAACACCCCGTACGTGCCGACCGCCCTGATCGCCGACATGCCCCCGGAAGCCCGTGAGCACGAGCCACATTCGGCCCTCGACGGCGGCGCCGACGGCCTCGACATCGTCCGCCGGGTGGCCGCCGCCGCGCCCTCCTGGCTGGCGCCCGGCGGTCACGTACTGGTGGAATCGAGCGAGGAACAGGCTCCGGCCGCGGTGGACATCTTCGCCCGTTCCGGACTCACGCCACGCGTCGCCGAATCCGAGGAGCTGTACGCGACCGTGGTCATCGGCAGCCGCATCGACCGGTCTTGAGCTCATGCGTGCTGGAACCGCCGGGCAGCGGATTTGATCGCTGCGCACAGAGCGCGCTCCGGCTCCGGCGGGCGGCTGCGGCGGCGCAGCAGGACGAACTCGAGGTCACCCAGTTCTGGCAGCCGGGGATCCGCGACGGCGAAAAGTCCTGCGGGCAGCAGGCTTTCGGCATGCACCACCAGGCCGAGACCTGCCAGCACCGCGGCCCGCAGGCCCAGTTGGCTGTCGCTGGTGCAGGCGATGCGGCAGGTGCGTCCCTCGCGTTCCAGGGCGCGCAGGGCGATGTGCCGGGTGAGGCTCGGCGGCGGATACGTCACCAGCGGGACCGGATCGTCGAAACCCGTTGCGCCGGAACGGCCCGCCCAGACGAGCCGGTCTCGCCAGAGCAGTTCGCCGTGCCGTTCGCCGGGCAGCCGCTTGCCGACCACCAGATCCAGCTCCCCCGCGTTCATCCGGGTCTTCAGGTTCTCGCTGAGCCCCACGGTCAGCTCCAGATCCACGCCGGGGTGGCTGCGCTGGAATTCGAGCAGCACGTCGGGCAGTTCGCGGGCCATCACGTCGTCGGAGGCGCCGAGCCGGATCAGGCCGGACAGCCGTGATTCGGAGAAGTAACGTTCGGCCGTCGCCTGCGCGTCGAGGATGGCGCGGGCGAAGCCGACCATCGCGGCGCCGTCGGCGGTGAGGGCGAGATTGCGGGTGTCGCGGCGGAACAGTTCGCGCCCGGCCGCCTGTTCCAGCCTGGCGACGTGCCCGCTGACCGTCGACTGCCGCAGCCCGAGGAGGCGGCCCGCCGCGGTGAAACCACCGGCCCGCTCGACGGCGAGAAAGGTGCGCAGCAGGTCCGGGTCGAACACATTCATCACGATACTCGTTCGGAGTTATCGATTACGCCGCCTGTCGTGATCAGTTCGGCGGTCATACCGTAGCTACGTGAAGTTTCTCGCCAAGCTGCGCATCGATGCCTTCATGCTCGGCATCCTGGTCAGCGTGCTGGTGGCCGTCGCGCTGCCCGCGCGCGGTGGCGCCGCCGACGTCCTGGACTGGGCCACCAAGATCGCCATCGGGGTGTTGTTCCTGCTCTACGGCGCCCGGCTGGAACCGCGCGAGGCGCTGGCCGGGCTGCGGCACTGGCGGCTGCACGCGAGCGTGCTCGCGGTGACGTATGTGGTGTTCCCGCTGCTCGGCCTCGCGCTGCGGCTGCTGGTGCCCTCGGTGCTGACCGCGGACCTCTACACCGGCATGCTCTATCTGTGCCTGCTCCCGTCGACGGTGCAGTCCTCGATCGCGTTCACCTCGATCGCGCGCGGCAATGTGGCGGGGGCGGTCGTGAGCGCGTCGCTGTCGAATCTCGTCGGTGTCTTCGCGACGCCCCTGCTGGTAATGCTGCTGATGCACACCACCGGCGGGACGACGGTGTCCCTCACCGCGATCCTGTCGATCGTCGTGCAACTGCTGCTGCCGTTCCTCGCCGGGCAGTTGTTGCGGCCGTGGCTGCGGTGGTTGCTGCGGCATGCGGCGGTCACCCGCGTCGTGGACCGGGGTTCGGTGTATCTGGTGGTCTATGCCGCCTTCAGCGCGGGCATGGTCGAGCACATCTGGCGCGGGTTGTCGCCGTGGGCGCTGCTGGCGGTGGTCGCGGTGTGCGCGGGCCTGCTGGGTGTGCTGCTGGCGGTGACCTCCGCGGGCAGCGGACTGCTCGGATTCGACCGCGCCGATCGGATCGTGGTGATCTTCTGTGGCTCGAAGAAGAGCCTGGCCACCGGGCTGCCGATGGCGACGGTGCTGTTCGCGGGGCATCCGGTCGGGCTGATCGTGCTGCCGCTGATGATCTTTCACCAGATTCAGCTGTTCGTGTGCGCCGCGCTGGCGGGCCGGTGGGGTCGGGCCGCGGAAAGCGCTGCGGCCCAGCCTGTTCCGGCCGCGGCCGGGTGAGGCCTACATCCCGCGCACGTACCGGAGGGTGTCCTCGACGGCGGCCAGGTCGACGTCGAGATTCGGGTCGCGGTCCAGGATGTCGCGGAACTCCTGCATCGACTCCTCGAGCGTGCTCCGGCGGGCCAGCTTGATCAGCTCCTGGCGCACGTAGTCGCCGAGCGGCGCACCCGCGGCGGCGGCACGGCGGCCGAGCACGCTCCACGCGTCGGCGGGCAGATCGTAGGTGTGGATCAGGGCCATCGCGCCCTCGTCGAGAGTGGCGGAGGGATGATCCGGGCGCTCGTTCTCCAGGAACTCCACGACGGAATCGATCGGCACGCGGCGCGCGCTCAGCGCCGTCAACTCCTGGCGCACATAGTCCAGTACCGGCAGCCCGGCGTAGCGGGCGCGGCGGCGCAGCACCTCGGCGGTATCGGCGGGCAGATCCTCGATCTCGATGCGCGACATGCTGCCACGCTATGCCCGCCGCGATCGGTCGGCAAGCTGCCCGGCCGCGTTCGGCGTGCCGCGCGCGGGCAGCGCGATCGGCATCGCCGGTCCGTCGCGATGCCGAGTTTCTTTGCCTCGCATGGCTTTACCGCGTGAGCGGGAACAACGCGCTGCCGCTGTCCCCCGCGGGAATGATCGGCAGCACCACCGACGACGGGTGTTCGGCGTCGTGAAAGATCGTCTGCGTCGCGCCCTGCACGGCCGCTGTCTGCCCGAACGGTTCGCCCGTGTTCGGGTTCGGCGCGTACTGCGGGAAGTCGCTGCTGGAGATTTCCACGCGGACGCGCGATCCGGCCGGTACCTGGTAACTGGTGGGCCACACCTTGATCGTGTACCGGTACGGCTGCCCCGGCACGATCGGTGACGGATGCTCGAGGGATTCGCGGAACGCCGCGCGAACGATGCCGTTGTTGAGGTTGACGGTCGATCCGTCCGGCGCGACGACCACCAGTTTGGCGGTGAAATCGGTATCGGGCGCGGTCGAGGCGGCCCACAGGGTCACCTCCGTCGGCCCGGTGATCTCGGTGTCCGACGACATCGGGTCGGTGGTGAAGGTCAGCACATCGGAGCGCTGTTCCACGGCGCCCTGATCGAAGGGACCCTGCGGGCCGGTCGTGGCGCCACAGCAGGAATGACCGCCCGCGCTGGGCACCGGATTCAATGGGTCGTAGTAGTACCGGTCCGGTTGCTGTGGATCCTTCGGCGCGGCCTCGACCAGGGCGCCCCGACGGCCGCCGGGGCCGGGACCGCCGGGGCCGGACAGGTAGTAGGTGGTCCACCGGGTGTCCGGCAACGGCCACGCGGACGCCGTCTTCCACCGGTTGGCGCCCATCACGAAGTAGTCCACGGCCGGTTGCCCGGACACCTTGTTGTCGGCGCCCTTCAGGAATCGGTCGAACCAGGTCAGCATCAGCTCGTTGATCGGGCTGTCCCCGGCCGGGCCCGCGGCCATCTTCGGCGCCCCGACGCCGCTGCCCGGCCGGCCCCACCCGACGTGGTCCCACGGCCCGATGACCAAGCGCTGGTTGCGCCGCGCATCCTCGGTCCCGCCGCGCTGGACCATGCCCGTGAAGTTCTCGATGCCGCCGGTGAGGAAGGCGTCGTACCAGCCCTCCACGTCCAGCACCGGCACCCGGACGTTCGGGTACCGGTCGCGGATGCTCCATTCCTTCCAGTAGTCGTCGCGGGCCGAGTGCCGGATCCAGTCGTAGAACCACGGCGCGACCACCGGGTCGTCCGGGCGCAGCGGCGGAAACTGCTGGTACGGACGGAAACTCAGCCAGCGCGTGTAGTCGGTGCCCTCGGCGAGCAGTTGTTTCGCGGTCGCCGTGTCGCCGCGGTTCTCCGCCGCGGTCCGCGCGATCGTCTCCATCGCCCACGGTTCGACGAATGCCAGCCGGAACGCGCCGCCGTCGTAGGTCCAGCCGTCGTAGTAGTCCGAGGACGTGTTGGCGGGCACGATCGTCGCGAGGTGCGGCGGCGTGCGGACGGCCGCGAGCCATTGCGTGGCACCCACATACGACGACCCGTACATGCCCACCTTGCCGTTCGACCCGGGCAGGGCGGCCGCCCACTCCACCGCGTCGTAGCCGTCGTCCAGGTCGTTGCCGAACTCGGTGAACGTGCCGCCCGACTTGCCCTGCCCGCGAATGTCCTGCACCACAACGAGATAGCAGTGCGAGGCGAACCAGTCCGGCGGGCGATACCGGTAGGGCTGGATCTGCGCCGCGTCCTTGCCGTACTGGGTGCGCATCAGGATCACCGGCACCGGGTCGGCGGTGCGGGGGCGGTACACATCGGACTTCAGCACCACGCCGTCGCGCATGGTGGCGGGCACGTCCGGCTGTTTGTCGACCTCGCACGCGCCGCGACCGTCCGCCGGTGGCCAGGGGCCGGCGGCGGGCGCCGCGGCGGTGTGTTCGGGTTCCGATCCCCCGCAGCCGCCGGCGATCAGCACGGCCGTGACGGCCAGGACACATATCCGGACAATTCGACTGCGCCGCACACGGTTCGACGACATCGTCCGAAGGTAGCACCGCACTCGCGCCCCCGCCCGCGACTTTCCGAACCGCTCATCCTCGTATGGCCGATGCACCACATTCCCCCCGTCGAATTCCCTTGCCGGTGTACAGCTTTCGTTCTAACGCACCACCGCGCCCAGTTCGGCGGCGAGATCACCTCGCTCGCCGACCTCGATGGTCTCCAGTTCCAGCCAGTCGGCCAGCTCCCGCAACGCCCGCGCGAGACCGGCGACGACGTAGGCGGAATCCCGGCCGGGCTCGGCGAAGGCCGCGGGGACCAGCAGGCGGTCGGTGGCACGGTCGGCACGCAGATCGACGCGGGCGACGAGGTCGCCGTCGAGCAGGAACGGGAAGACGTAGTAGCCGTGTACCCGCTTGGCCTCGGGTGTGTAGATCTCGATGCGGTAGTGGAAGTCGAAGATGCGCTCGGTGCGCGGCCGGAAGAAGATCAGCGGATCGAACGGGCACAGCAGCGCGCCGCCCTCCACACGGCGCGGGGTGCGAGCGCCCACGCGCAGGTAGGCGGGCCGATCCCAGCCGTGGACCCGCACCGGCTCCAGCTCACCGGCATCGACCAGGTCGGCGAGGGCGGGCTCGGTCTGGCGGCGGTGCAGCCGGTAGTAGTCGCGCAGATCGGCTTCGGTGGCGATACCCAGCGCGGTCGCGGCGCGGCGGACCAGTTCGCGCACCGCCTCGGCCTCGTCCACCTCGCGCGCCAGCACCTCCGGCGGCAGTACGCGCTCGGTCAGGTCGTAGTAGCGCTGGAATCCGACGCGCTTGTCCACCGACAGCTCGCCGGTGGCGAACAGCAGCTCGCATACCACCTTGGTGTCGCTGTAATTCCAGCCCCAGTGGCCCTTGGTGCGCGGCCGTTCCAGCTCGAGATGCTTCTCCACCTCGCCCGCCGTGGCGGGGCCCAGTTCGCCGACCGCCTCGAGCACGTCCTTGGGCAGTCGCGGATTGCGCTCCACCACGCGAGCGGCCCCGCCCCACCGCCCGTCGCGGAACCGCGACATGCGCCAGCGCAGCAACGGCCAATCCTCGACGGGCAACAGCGCCGCCTCGTGCGCCCAGTACTCCACCAGCCGCCGCGGCCGCCGCGCGTTGTGACTCCAGGCCAGCTCGTCCAGCAGGGCGCGGTCGTAGCCGCCGATCCGGGCGAACACCGGGGCATAGTGCGCCCGCACCACGGCCGAGACCGAATCCAATTGCAGCAGCTGGGTTTTCTCCAGCACGCGCTGGAGAGTACGGCGGGTGGGTGTGCCGGACGGGCGCGGACCGGCCAGGCCCTGGGCGGCCAGCGCGGTGCGGCGAGCGGCGGCAGCGGTCATGGTTCGCACCGACGAACCATCCCACGAGCCACCGACAAGTTCGGATGCGTGCGCCGCGCCACCTCAACCGATACACTCGTGTATCCATTGCAGTCGAGCGCGAGGAGTTCCCGTGGCACCGTCGCACCAGCCGGACGTCATCGTCGTCGGAGCCGGACTGGCCGGCCTCGTGGCCACCTACGAGCTGACCCGGGCCGGGCGGCGGGTCCTGGTGCTGGATCAGGAGAATCGCAACAACCTGGGCGGGCAGGCGTTCTGGTCGCTGGGCGGGCTGTTCCTCGTCGACACCCCGGAGCAGCGGCGGATGGGCGTGCAGGACTCCTTCGAACTGGCCTGGCAGGACTGGCAGGGCTCCGCCGGATTCGACCGCGACGACGAGGACCACTGGGCGCGGCAGTGGGCCCGCGCCTACGTCGAGTTCGCCGCCACCGAGAAGCGGCAGTATCTGCACGATCTCGGTTTGCGGGTGACGCCGCTGGTCGGCTGGGCCGAACGGGGTGGCGCGGCCGCCGACGGACACGGCAACTCGGTGCCCCGCTTCCACCTGACCTGGGGCACCGGTCCCGAGGTGGTGCGGGTGTTCCTGGAACCGGTGCTGGCGGCCGAGCGTAGCGGCCTGGTCGAGTTCGCTTTCCGGCACCGGGTGGACGACCTGATCGTCGAGGACGGCGCGGTGGTAGGCGTGCGCGGCGGTGTATTGGAGCCCACCGAACTCGAGCGCGGCCGGGCGTCGTCACGCGATACCGTGGGCGAGTTCGAGTTTCGCGCCCCGGCGGTGGTCGTCAGCTCCGGCGGCATCGGCCACAACTACGATCTGATCCGCAAGAACTGGCCCACCGAACGACTGGGACCGTGCCCGCAGACCATGATCTCGGGCGTGCCCGCGCACGTCGACGGGCGGATGCTCGGCATCACCGAGGCGGCCGGCGGGCGCATCGTCAACCGGGATCGCATGTGGCACTACACCGAGGGCATCCACAACTGGGACCCGGTCTGGCCCGACCACGCCATCCGGATCATCCCCGGCCCGTCCTCGCTGTGGTTCGACGCGAACGGAAACCGTTTGCCCGCACCGTGTTTCCCCGGATTCGACACCAACGCCACGATGCGGGCGATCCTCGATACCGGCTACGACTACTCGTGGTTCGTGCTGACCCAGTCGATCATCGAGAAGGAGTTCGCGCTGTCGGGCTCCGAGCAGAATCCGGATATCACGGGCAAGGATCTCCAGCTGACGCTGCGCAGCCGAATCGCCAAGGGCGCACCGGGTCCGGTGGAGGCCTTCAAACGGCACGGCGTCGATTTCGTCGTCGCCGACACGCTGCCCGAACTCGTCACCGGCATGAACAAGATCGCCCGCGGACCCCAGCTCGACCCCGCCCATCTGGAACGCCAGATCGTCGCCCGCGACCGGGAACTGGTCAACAAGTACAGCAAGGACGCGCAGCTGATGGCCGTCGCCAATGCCCGCCGCTCCCGGGGCGACCGGCTCGGGCGGGTAGCCAAGCCGCACCGCATCCTGGACCCGGCGCACGGCCCCTTGATCGCCGTCCGGCTGAACGTCCTGACCCGGAAGACGTTGGGCGGCTTGCAGACCAACCTCGACTCGCAGGTGATCCAGGCCGACGGCACACCGTTCCCCGGCCTGTACGCCGCGGGCGAGGTGGCGGGATTCGGTGGCGGCGGGGTGCACGGTTACAACGCGCTGGAGGGCACCTTCCTGGGCGGCTGCATCTTCTCCGGGCGCGCCGCCGGGCGCGCGCTGGCCCGCCCGACAACCTGACGTGCGGGGTCAGACAGTCAGTCCGTACTCACGCAACGCCGACCGCAGCCCATCCGGCCGATCGGTGGTCGGCAACGGGTCCACCCAGGCGAACCGGCAGCCGAGAGCCGTTGCGCCGCCGTCGTTCTCGCGACTGTCACCGACCATGAGCGCCGCCTGGGGCGCGACCCCCAGACGCTCGAGCGTCCATTCGAAGATCCGCGGGTCGGGTTTCATCGCGCCGATCTCGAACGACAGCGCGTACAGCGCCACCTCACGCTCCCAGCCGTGCGCTTCGAACGACGGGCGCACATCGAAGGCGATATTGCTGACCACCGCCACCGGAATGCCTTGCGCGTCCAGCGATTTCAGCACCGCGTCGGTATCCGGGTACGGCGTCCACTCCAGCGGGTCGACCATGCGGTCGTACAGCCGGTCCGCCCGGCCCTGCTCGATTCCCGACTGGCGCAGTACCGCCATGTACGCCTCGCGATGCAACTCGGCGCTGAGGTCGCGATGCTCCCAGGCGTACTGCCCGCGCTCATCGAACCGCACCAGCTGTTCCGGGGCCGTCATGCGCCGCAGCACCTCGGCCGATTCGGCGGCGTCCAGCGGGCGGCCGTCGGCGGTGATGAGATCCTCGACCCAGCTCTCGTCGCCCTCCAGGCGAAACAGCGTCCCGGAGAAATCGAACAGCACGGCCTCGATGGTCACCGGGCCAGCGTACACAATTCGTCCCATGACACAGATCACCCATCAGCTTGTCTGAGGAGTTTGTTACCGTGGGCGCATGGCCGACACCCCCATCATCCAGGTCACCGCGGTGGATTTCGTGCGCAACGGCAATCCGATCCTCGCCGAGGTGTCGCTGACGGTGCGCCCGGGCGAGCACTGGGCGCTGCTGGGGCCCAACGGCGCGGGCAAGACCACGCTGCTGAAGATGCTGGGCGCCTTCGAACATCCCACGCACGGCACCGTCGAGGTGCTCGGCCACCGGCTCGGCCGGGTGGACATGCGCGAGTTGCGCACCGCCATCGGCCATGTCGACCCCCGGCACGCTCCCCCGTATCCGCTCACCGCGCACGAGGTGGTGCTCACCGGCCTCACCAACACCGCCGACCTGAAGCAGCGCTGGAATGCGACGGCCGCCGAGATCGCCGAGGCGGACCGCCTGATCGAACTGCTGGGCCTGGCGCACCGCCGCGACGCCCGCTGGCCGACCATGTCCCAGGGGGAACGCGGCCGCGCGCTGATCGCGCGCGCCCTCATGCCGAATCCGCGCCTGCTGCTGCTCGACGAGCCCACCACCGGACTCGACATGGCCGGTCGCGAGCAGCTCATCGACCGCATCGACCGCTTGCAGACCACGCATCCGGAGCTGTCCTCGGTGCTGGTGACCCATCACCTCGAGGAGCTGCCGCCGGGCACCACACACGTCCTGCTGTTACGCGAAGGCCGTTGTGTCGCAACCGGTCCGGTGGACGAGGTACTCACCGGCGCGAACATCAGCGCCTGTTTCGACCACCCGGTCCGGCTCATTCGCAGCGAGGGCCGCTGGCAGGTTCGTACCGACCACAGCATGTCCGCGGGCTGATCCACGGAGCGTAAAGTAGTGCGGCGCTAGGTTTCTCGGTCGTCGTCGAGGGGAATGTTGGCGACCACCGGGAACTCGCCGGTGTATCCACGGCGCTCCGCCGCGATGGCCAGCACCCGTTTGCGCGCGGCGAACCAGCCCAGGATCAGCGCGGGCACGAGCACGACCAGGCTGGCGACCGTCCAGGTCCCGACCGGATAGTCGAAGCCCATCAGCACCAGCACGACCGCCAGGAACACCAGCGTCGCGAGGCCCGTGTAGGGTGCCCCGAACATCCGGAACGCCGGGCGTTCGGCCTCACCGTTGCGCCACCGCCGCCACAGCTGCAACTGGCACAGCACGATCGTCGCCCAGGACGACAGGATGCCCATCGAGGCCACGTTCAGCACGATCTCGAACGCGCGCGCGGGCACGATGTAGTTGAGCCAGATGCCGAACAGGGCGATGACGCTGGTCAGCAGGATGCCGCCGTAGGGCACGCCGCGCTTGTTCATGCGGCCGGTGAACTTCGGCGCGCTGCCGTTCATCGACATCGACCGCAGAATGCGACCCGTGGAGTACAGCCCCGCGTTCAGGCTCGAGAACGCGGCGGTGAGCACCACGAAGTTCATCACCGAACCCGCGTTCCCCACACCGAGTTTGCCGAAGAAGGTGACGAACGGGCTCTCCGACGCTGAGTACGCCGTGTACGGCAGCAGCAGCGCCAGCAGCACCAGCGAGCCGATGTAGAACACCACGATGCGCAGGATCACCGAGTTGATCGCCCGCGGCATGATCTTCTGCGGGTTCTCCGTCTCCCCCGCCGCGGTCCCGACCATTTCCACGGCCGCGTAGGCGAATACGACGCCGGAGGTCACGGTGACCAGCGGCAGCAGGCCGGTCGGGAACCAGCCCCCGGCATGCGACACCATGCCCAGGCCCGTCTCGTTGCCGTCGACGGTGAACCGGCCCGCCAGGAAGAAGGTGCCGATCCCCAGGAACGCCACCAGCGCGACGACCTTCACCAGCGCCGCCCAGAATTCCAGTTCGCCGAACCACTTCACCGAGATCAGGTTGACCCCGAGCACGAGGCACAGCGCGACCAGCGCCAGCAGCCACTGGGCAACCGGCTGGAACGGGCCCCAGTAGTGCAGATAGGTGGCGATGGCGGTGGTGTCGACGATGCCGGTCATCGACCAGTTCAGGAAGTACATCCACCCGGCGGCGAAAGCGGCCTTCTCGCCGTAGAACTCGCGGGCATAGGAGACGAACGATCCCGACGACGGCCGGTGCAGGACCAGTTCCCCCAGCGCCCGCAGAATGAAGAACACGAAGACGCCGCACACGCCGTAGACCAGGAACAGTCCGGGACCGGCACTCGCCAGGCGGCCGCCCGCGCCGAGGAACAGTCCGGTGCCGATCGCACCGCCGATGGCGATCATCTGCAGCTGGCGTGGTTTCAGACTCTTGTGGTAGCCGCTGTCCTCGGCTTCGAGGAATGTCTTGCTCCGCACTTCCGTCATCTGCCGGTTGGCCCTCCGCGATCGGTCGGTGAGCGTCCGAGGTTACCTGGTCGGTAGCGGAGTTCCCCGGTGGTGGCCGGACGAAAGCACTGCCCGTGTCGGACTCGGGCGATAGAGTCCGGTCATGAGGCGCACGCGACACATCTGGGCCGGTGCCACCGCCGCACTGCTCGCCGCCGGAGTGATCACCGGCTGCTCATCGGATTCCGAGCGGTCGGCGCCGTCGTGCGCGGAGACCCCGAACGGCACCCGCGTCGCCGCCGGTCCCACCGCCACCGGCACCGATATCGCGACCAATCCCGAGATCGCGTCGGGCTATCGCGGCAATATGACGCCGGTGCGCACCGGCACCTATGCCGTGTCGGCCGCCAATCCCCTTGCGACACAGGCGGCCTGCCGCGTGCTGGCCGACGGCGGCACGGCGGCCGACGCACTGGTGGCGGCGCAGTTGGTGCTCGGCTTGGTGGAGCCGCAGGCCTCCGGCATCGGCGGCGGCGCGTTCCTGATGTACTACGACGCGGCCGCGCGCGCGGTCGAGGCCTACGACGGCCGCGAGGTCGCGCCCGCCGCCGCCACCGAGAACTATCTACGCTGGGTCAGCGACACCGATCAGACCGCGCCGCAACCGAATGCGCGGGCCAGCGGCCGGTCCATCGGCGTGCCGGGCGCGCTGCGGCTGCTGGAACTGGCGCACAACGACCACGGCAAGCAGCCCTGGCGCGACCTGTTCACCCCCGCGATCGACTTGGCCGATCAGGGCTTCGCGATCAGTCCGCGGCTGGCCGGCCAGATCGCGGAGTCCGCCCCCGATCTGGCCCGCGACGAGAATGCCAAGGCCTACTTTCTCCAGCCGGACGGCAGCCCCAAGCCCGTCGGCGCCAACCTGACCAATCCGGCCATGGCGAAAACGCTGGGCGCCATCGCCTCCGACGGTCCGGCCGCGTTCTACACCGGCGCCATCGCCCAGGACATCGTCGATGCCACCGCCACCACCTCCGGCGGGCGCACCCCGGGCCAGATCACCCTCGCGGATCTGGCCGGTTACCAGGCCAAGAAGCGGACAGCGCTGTGCACGGGCTACCGCGAGCACGAGATCTGCGGCATGCCCAATCCGTCCTCGGGCGGCATCACGGTCGCCGCCACCCTGGGCATCCTGTCGAATTTCGACCTGTCGGCGCTACCGCCGGACAATGTCGACAACAATGGGGGCAAGCCCAATGCCCAAGCGGTCCATCTGATTTCGGAGGCGGAGCGGCTGGCTTACGCCGACCGCGACAAGTACGTCGCCGACACGGATTTCGTCCCGCTGCCGGGCAACTCCCCCGATACGCTGCTGAACAGGGATTACCTGAAACAACGTGCGGCACAGATCAACCCGGACCGGGCGATGGGCACCGCGCAACCCGGCGACTTCGGTCCCGTGCCGCTCGGCACCGGCCCGCAGCCGCCCGAGCACGGCACCAGCCATGTCTCGGTGGTGGACAAGTACGGCAACGCCGCCGCGATGACCACGACGGTGGAGTCGGCCTTCGGCTCGTTCCATCTCGTCGACGGCTTCGTCCTCAACAACCAGCTCACCGACTTCAACGCCACTCCCACGGCGGCCGACGGCGCACCGCTGGCCAACCGGCTGCAGCCGGGCAAGCGCCCCCGCAGTTCGATGAGCCCGACGCTGGTGTTCGACCGCGGCGCCGACGGGGCACGCGGTCAGCTCTCCTATGTGACCGGCTCGCCCGGCGGCTCGGTGATCATCCAGTTCGTCGTGAAAACGCTGGTGAACATGCTGGATTGGCGGCTCGACCCGCAGCAGGCGGTGTCCGGGGTCGCGTTCGGCGCGGCCAATACGCCGGTCACCGGCGTCGGCGGTGAGCACCCGGCGATCGATGCCACCGACAAGGGCGACCACGACCCGCTCGTGCGGCGACTGCGCGAGATGGGCCACCAGGTCTCCGTCGACGCCCAGACCAGCGGCCTCAGCGCGCTGCGACGGGACGGCGACGGCTGGATCGGCGGCGCGGACCCCCGCCGCGAGGGCGCGGTGATGGGCGACGCCAAGTAAGGGTTCCGCGGCTCGGCGCTATTGCTCCGCGGTGTATTTCGCGCCGAGGTCGCGGAAGCGGTCCATGGCGTGGGCCGCGTGCTCCTTGTCATTGACGCGGATCGCCAGCATCGGGACGTACTCGTCGCCGGAGAGTTCGAGGCGGGCCCAGGCACGCTTGTCCGGGATCGTGATGCCGCGAATGTCTTTCCACTCGAACATGTTGTCACCCAGGATATTTCGCACCGAGACGCCCTGCGCGCCCACCCGCACCCGGGGCCGGGTCAGCAGCAGCACCGCACCGGCGAGCAGCCACCCGAAACAGATGACCGCCACCTGGTCGGCCCCGCGGAAGTTCACGCCCGTCGCGCTGTGCGCCGAGGCGAGACCGGCGACGGTGAACAGGATCGCGATCACCGCGGCCACGATCCGCGCGGTCCGCACCGCACGCCGCGGCCGCACCTCCAGATCCCACTGCGGCCCAGCGGCTTCCGGCTCGGGGGGTTGCGGACCGCGCTTCCAGATGCGGACGACGGGCGACATCGGCTCAGACCGTCTGGCCGCGTCCGGCGGTGTCGGGCGCGGTGCGCAGCGCCCGCAGCGTCAATGCCGCGTCCAGCGCGGCGGCGGCGGCCTGCTCGCCCTTGTCCTCCGCCGAATCCGGCAGTCCCGCCCGGTCCAGGGCCTGGTGCTCGGTGTTGACGGTGAGCACGCCGTTGGTCACCGGGGTGCTCTCGTCCAGCGACACCCGGGTCAGGCCGGCGGTCACCGCGTCGCAGACGTATTCGAAATGCGGTGTCTCGCCCCGGATCACGACGCCGAGCGCGACCACCGCGTCATGGTCGCGGGCGAGCGCCTGCGCCACCACGGGCAGTTCCATCGCGCCCGCGCAGCGCACCACGGTGATCTCCTCGACCCCGCTGGCGCGGGCCACCCGCTCGGCGTTGGCGACCAGGGTGTCGCAGATCTTGGTATGCCACCGCGAGGCGACGATGCCGAGCCGCAGGCTCTTCGCATCCTCGAGCGCGAACTCCGGTACGCCCGTACCGCTCATTCGAAAGATCCGCCTTTCCGTGTGGCCGTCGTCGTGTCCGCTCGAAGCGCGCGGGGATTATCGCGCGGTCTCGCCCAGGTCGAGATCGTCCAGCCCGACCAGGTCGTGGCCCATGCGATCCCGCTTGGTGCGCAGGTAGTGCAGGTTCTCGGCGTTGGCGCGCACCGGCATCGGCACCCGCTCGGTGATGCTGAGCCCGTAGCCGTCCAGGCCGACACGCTTGGCCGGGTTGTTGGTCAGCAGCCGCATGGAGCGGATGCCCAGGTCGACCAGGATCTGCGCGCCGGTGCCGTAATCGCGGGCGTCGGCGGGCAGGCCCAGTTCGATGTTGGCGTCGACGGTGTCGTGCCCGTTGTCCTGGAGCTGGTAGGCCTGCAACTTGTGCATCAGGCCGATGCCGCGGCCCTCGTGCCCGCGCATGTACAGCACCACGCCCCGGCCCTCGGCCGCCACCATCTCCATGGCGGCGTCCAGTTGCGGGCCGCAGTCACAGCGCAGCGAGCCGAACACGTCGCCGGTCAGGCACTCGGAGTGCACCCGGACCAGGACGTCCTCGCCGCCGTCGACGGTGAAGTCGCCGCGCACCAGCGCGACATGCTCCACCTCGTCGTAGATGCTCTTGTAACCGACCGCCCGGAACTCGCCGAACCTGGTGGGGATGCGCGCCTCGGCGACCCGCTCCACCTGCTTCTCGTGCTTGCGCCGCCACGCGATCATGTCGGCGATGGAGATCAGCGCGAGTTCGTGCTCGTCGGCGAAGACCCGCAGCTCCTCGGTGCGGGCCATGTCGCCCTCGTTCTTCTGGCTGACGATCTCGCAGATCACGCCGGCGGGGCCGAGACCGGCGAGGCGCGCGAGGTCCACGGCCGCCTCGGTGTGGCCGGGGCGGCGCAGCACGCCGCCGTCCTTGGCGCGCAGCGGCACCACGTGCCCGGGCCGGGTGAAGTCCTCGGGCTTGGCGAACCGATCGGCGAGCCGGCGCATGGTGGTGGCCCGGTCGGCGGCGGAGATGCCGGTGCTGACGCCCTCGCGCGCGTCCACCGACACCGTGTACGCGGTGCCGTGTTTGTCCTGGTTGATCGCGTACATCGGGGGAAGGCCCAGGCGGTCGCAGTCGGCACCGGTCAGCGGCACACAGATGTAGCCGGAGGTGTAGCGGATCATGAAGGCCACCAGCTCGGGGGTCGCCTTCTCCGCGGCGAAGATGAGATCGCCCTCGTTCTCACGGCCCTCGTCGTCGACGACGACGACCGCCTTACCGGCGGCGATGTCGGCGACTGCGCGCTCGATGGTGTCGAACCTGGTCACGTCTGCTGCGCTCCATCTCGATTAGGTACCAGTAACAGTACTGCGTCGGGCCCTGGTTCCCGGATCGGCCCGTGACGGCAGCCTGCCTATCCGCGCTGCTGCAACCGTTCGACGTACTTGGCGATGACATCGACCTCGAGATTGACGGTGGCGCCGACCGGTGCGGTGCCGAGGGTGGTGAGTTCGCGGGTGGTGGGGATCAGCGACACCTCGAACCAGTCGCCGGACGCGGCGTCGCCGCCGAGCGCCGAGACCGTCAGCGAGATGCCGTCGACGGTGATGGACCCCTTCGCCACGACGTAGCGGGCCAGGTTCTCCGGCAGCGAGATGCGCACGACCTCCCAGTTCTCCTGCGGGTCGCGGGAAACGACGGTGCCGGTGCCGTCGACGTGCCCCTGCACGATATGGCCGCCGAGGCGGCTGTTCACGGCAGCGGCGCGTTCCAGATTCACCCGCGACCCGGCGCCCAGTCCGCCCAGACTGGAGCGGTCGAGGGTCTCCCCCATGACATCGGTGGTGAACGAATCGCCGTCGACGACGTCCACGACGGTCAGGCAGACTCCGTTCACCGCGATCGAATCACCGTGTCCGGCATCGGAGGTCACCAGTTTGCCGCGGATGGTCAGGCGGGCCGAATCGGCCAGCCGGTCCGCGGCGACGATCTCGCCCAGTTCCTCGACGATGCCTGTGAACATGCCCTTTTCTCCTGTCACCCGGTGCCCGCTAGCGCCAACAGCCCGCACCGCCGGTGCTATTCCCGGGAGCCGCTGCGGCGCCTCCAGCGTAACGACGCGCGGTCGTAGGCGGCACCCGGCCGCGTCCGTCCCGCGTTCGCCAGACCGGCGTCCGGCAAAGCCGGGCGAAACAGCCGAAGAGACTTGTGCGCTGGTCAGAATCGGAAATACATTCCTGTAAGTCCGGGAATTATCCCGACGAGAAAGGCGAATTTCGCCGCCGATTAATTTCCGGGGGCTGTTTGCCGAGACCCGCACCGGGAATTACCGCGACCGTCGAGTCCCGGAGCCGGGTTTGTACCCGGTCGCCGACTCACTTACACCCGAAGCTTGCGTTCGCTTGAAATCGGAAGCAATATTGTTATGCAGTTGATCCCCGGCGTTCAACTTCTTCATCACGAGCATTTTCGCCGCTCGGCCGGTCGAACCGAAGGAAGTCAGCGGTCCCGCGAGGGGCCGGATCCAGGTTGGACAACCACGACAGAGATGGGGGTGCGGTGTGACCACGCTTCTCGATTCGACACTCGAGGTTCGCTGTGTTCAATACCGTCGCGAATTTCACCTGCCGGCATCGATCGATCCCACGTCACGTCACATCCTGCTCGAGATCGGCAAACGCTACGGCGCCATCACCATGCCGGCGGATCTCGGCGAACGCGTGCAGCGGCAGCTGACACAGGACCAACTGGCCGGGCCCGTCGTCCACCATCCCCGCGCCCGGCGCTGGACCTTCCTCACCGGCCCGGCCCACCCGGACAGCCTGACCAACTACGTCTCGGCCGAACTGTTCCGGCTCTACGTCACCGTGGCCTGCACCGGCAGCCAGGTGGTGCTGCCGTCGGCGGAGGACGAGCGCACCGGATACCGCACCTGGATCCGGACACCCGAGACCGCCGACACGGTGCCACCGCTGGAGTCCGTCATCGAGGCGACCCGGGCGGTGTGCGGCCGAAAAGTACCGGCGCGCTGACCTTTTCGCCGCTACTACTGGGCGGCCACGACCTTCTGGCGCAGTTTCTCCACCGTCGCACCCGGATCCTCGGTGCCGTACACCGCCGACCCGGCGACGAAACAGTCGATCCCGGCCTCGGCGGCCTGCTCGATGGTGTCCATATTGATGCCACCGTCGATCTCGACGACCAGCCGCAGCTCACCGGAGTCGACCAGCCGCCGGACCGTGCGGGCCTTGTCCAGTACATGCGGGATGAAGGACTGGCCACCGAAGCCCGGCTCCACGCTCATCACCAGCAGGGTGTCGAAGTGCCGCAACATCTCCAGGTACGGCTCGATCGGCGTGTTCGGCTTCACCGACAGACCGGCCTTGGCGCCCGCGGCGTGAATGTCGCGGGCGACGGCGACCGGATCGTCGGTGGCCTCGGCGTGGAAGGTGACGTTGTAGGCGCCCGCCTCGGCGTACGGCGGCGCCCAGCGACCCGGATCCTCGATCATGAGGTGACAGTCCAGCGGGATGTCGGTCGTCTTCAGCAGGCTCTGCACCACCGGCAGGCCGAGAGTCAGGTTCGGTACGAAGTGGTTGTCCATCACGTCGACATGGAGCCAGTCGGCGCTCGCGACCGCCTGCGCCTCGTGCGCGAGATGCGCGAAATCGGCGGACAGGATGGACGGGGCGATCATCGGTGACGGCCGGTGGAAGGGTGGGTTCGAGGTGGACACAGCGCGAAGTGTAGCGGTGCCCGCAACACCCCTATGACCTGCCTGTCGAGGCCACCTGCCGTCTCAATGCAGGCACAGAACGGATTACCGGCGGCGGTCTTGGGTAGCCTTCTCAGGGTGATCAATATTTCGGCGGAACAGGGCCTGCGCAGCACCCCCGTGGAGATCGGCGTCGCCGCTACCGTGTCACAGTTGCCGATCGTGCGCGGGCTCGCCGAAACGCTGGTGCTGCTCAGCGATTTCACCCTGGACGAGGTGGCCGACATCCGGCTGGCGGTCGACGAGGCCTGCTCGACACTCATCTCCGTGGCCGGTCCGGGCACCGCGCTGCGGTGCCGGTTCACCGTGGGCGACGAGGACCTGCTGGTGCGCGTCACCGGCATCGCGGCCGCCGAGGGCCTGCCCGACCAGCGCAGCTTCGGCTGGCATGTGCTGCGCACGCTCACCGATGAGGTGACAATCACTCAGGACCCCTTCGACCAGACGGCATCCGGCTTCCCGACCATCGTGGAATTCCGGCGGGTCCGGGGGAAGGCGTAGTGGCTGACGAGGACACCGTGTTCGAGTCCGGCGACGCCGCGGCAGCCGACCAGTCCCAGCCGCGCTCACCGGCCACCGCCGGCTCCGACGCCAGCGCCGAGAAAAGCGCAGAGGACCAGGCCACCGAGAACGACGAGGACGTGGCGGAGGTCGCCCAGTCGGTCACCGGATATGACGACGTCACAACGCTTTTCGAGGAACTCGCGCGATCCGGCGACGATGCCGACCGGCGGGCCGAGCTGCGGGCGCAGCTGATCGGCCGCTGCATTCCGCTGGCCGACCACATCGCCCGCAAATTCAGCGGGCGCGGTGAGCCTTTCGACGATCTGACCCAGGTCGCGCGGGTGGGCCTGGTGCACGCGGTGGACCGGTTCGACATCACCCGCGGCTCGAACTTCCTGTCCTTCGCGGTGCCCACGATCATGGGCGAGGTGCGGCGCTACTTCCGCGACAACACCTGGGCGATGCGAGTTCCGCGGCGCGTCAAGGAAACTCATCTGCGCATCGGGGCCGCCATCGACACCCTGTCGCAGTCGCTGGGCCGCTCCCCGACGGTCAAGGAGATCGCCGCCGAGCTGGAGATCAACCCGGACGAGGTGACCCAGGCGGTCATCGCGGGCAATGCCTACCAGCCCAGCTCCATCGACGCCGTGTCGGTGGGCCGCGACACCGAGGCGTCGCTGCTGGACACCCTCGGCGAGGAGGAGTCGCAGTTCGACCGGGTCGAGGAGTACGTGGCGATCCGGCCGCTGCTGGCCGGGCTGCCCGAGCGCGAACGGCGGATCCTCACCATGCGCTTCTTCGAATCCATGACCCAGACCCAGATCGCGCAGCGCATGGGCATCTCCCAGATGCACGTCTCCCGCATTCTCGCCAAAACCCTTGCCCGGCTGCGGGAGCAGTCGGCCCGGGAGTGAACGCATGACGCAGCTGCCGTTCGATTCGCTGTACCGGCACGGGTTCGCCCGGGTCGCGGTGGCCGTCCCGCCCGTGCGGGTGGCCGATCCGGCCTACAACGCCGAGCAGACCCTGACGCTGGCGCGCCAGGCGGCCGACCGGCACGCGGTGCTGACCGTCTTCCCCGAACTGGGCCTGTCCTGCTACACCGCCGACGATCTGTTCCATCAGGACGCGCTGCAATACGCCGTCGACGCGGCGCTGGAGCGAGTGGTCGCCGAGAGCGCCGGGATCGAGACGGTGCTGGTGGTCGGGGCGCCGGTGCGGGCCCAGGGTCGATTGTTCAACTGCGGCATCGTCATCGATCGGGGCCGGGTGCTGGGCGCGGTGCCCAAGAGCTATCTGCCGAACTACCGCGAGTTCTACGAGAAGCGGCAGTTCGCGGCGGCGCGGGAGAACCTCGACGACCATCTCACCGTCGCCGGGCAGCGGGTGCCGTTCGGGGCCGATCTGCTGTTCACGGCGTCGAATCTGGACGGGTTCTGCTGCCACCTGGAGATCTGCGAGGACGGCTGGGTGCCGTTGCCGCCCAGCGGTTTCGCCGCGCTAGCCGGGGCGACGGTGCTGGTGAACCTTTCGGCCAGCAATATCGTCGTGGGCAAGGCGGATTATCGGCGGCAATTGTGCGCCTCGCACTCGGCCCGCAATATCGCCGCCTACCTGTATTCGGCCGCGGGCAACGGGGAGTCGACCACCGATATGGCCTGGGACGGGCAGGCGGTGATCTGCGAGAACGGCGATCTGCTCGCCGAGGGCGAGCGTTTCGCCGACCATCCGCAGCTCGTGACCGCCGATCTGGACCTGCCGCGGCTGGCCGCCGACCGGCTGCGGATGACCAGTTTCGCCGACAATGTGCACGACCATCGCGAGCGGCTGGCGCGGCTGCGCCGGATCGAGACGGAGCTGCCGATACCGTCCGGCGAGGTCCGCCTGGAGCGCGAATTGCCGCGCTTCCCTTACGTTCCCGCGAATCCGGCGGTGCGCAACGAGCGGTGCGCGGAGGTGCACCACATCCAGGTGGCGGGGCTGAGCACTCGGCTGGCGGCGACCGGATCGCAGCGCGTGGTGATCGGGGTCTCGGGCGGGCTCGATTCCACCCTGGCGTTGATCGTGGCCGCCAAGACGATGGACCGGCTGGGCCTGCCCCGCTCGCACGTGCTGGCCTACACCATGCCCGGATTCGCCACCGGCACAAGGACATTGAACGACGCGCACCGGCTGATGCGCGCGCTCGGGGTGTCGGCCCACGAGATCGACATCCGGCCGTCCGCGACGCAGATGCTGCGCGACCTGGAACACCCTGCGGCGGACGGCGTTCCGCAATACGACGTCACCTACGAGAACGTCCAGGCGGGCGAGCGCACCTCGCACCTGTTCCGGCTGGCGAATCAGCAGCACGCGCTGGTCGTCGGCACCGGGGACCTCAGCGAACTCGCGCTGGGCTGGTGCACCTTCGGCGTCGGCGATCACATGGCGCACTACAGCGTGAACGCGTCGGTGCCCAAGACGCTGATCAAGTATCTGATCGCCTGGGCGGTGGACACCGGCGAACTGGGCCCGGCCGCCGACGAGGTACTGACCTCGATCCTGTCGACCGAGATCTCACCGGAGCTGGTTCCGTCGGACAACGATGCGGCGGAAGGGGATTCGGGGCAGCCCGGGCAGAGTTCGGAGGCCACCGTCGGCCCCTACGAACTCCAGGATTTCCACCTGTACTTCCTGTTGCGCTTCGGCTATCTGCCCAGCCGGATCGCCTATCTGGCGCACCACGCGTGGTCCGACCGCACCCGCGGCCGCTGGCCCGATCTGATCCCCGAGGCCGACCGCCACGAATACGACCTGCCCGCGATCAAGCACTGGCTGGCCGAATTCCTCCGCCGGTTCGTGCAGACCAGCCAGTTCAAGCGGTCCACCCTGCCGAACGCGCCGAAGGTCGGGTCCGGCGGCTCGCTGTCCCCGCGCGGCGACTGGCGCGCCCCCAGCGACGCGGTCGCGACCGCCTGGCTCGACGAACTCGAACGCAACGTCCCGGGGGCCTGACCGGCCTGGCCGGACGCAGTTCGGCGCGAAGTGGCGGAATAAGCCGCGTTGGTGCGGAAAGTGTCCGCGCAGGCCGGTCCGCCTCAACCCGCCGTGCTGCTCTGCGGGGGCAGCTGGGGTAGTGGCCGGTCGTAGAGCCAGGCCGCCCACAGCGGGCGCAGGGACGCGGTGCTGTAATGACCGGCCAGGTCGGCGAATTCCTCGGTGTCGACCGAGGAGTGGCGGTATCGGGCCGTCCATTCGCGGAGCAGGCCGAAGAATTTGGCGTCGCCGAGTTCGAGGCGGAGGGTGTGCAGGGTGAGCGCGCCGCGCTTGTAGACGCGATCGTCGAACATCAGGCCCGGTCCCGGATCGCCGACCACGATGTCCTGGGGGCTGCGGGCCAGATTGTGCCGGGCCGCGCGGGCCAGCTGGTCGGCGCTCGGGCCGCCCGCGGCCTCCGACCAGATCCACTCCGCGTAGCAGGCGAAGCCCTCGTGCAGCCAGATATCGCGCCACTGCCGCACCGTGAGGCTGTTGCCGAACCACTGGTGGGCCAGCTCGTGGGCGATCAGCCGTTCCGCGCCGCGCCGGCCGTCGCAGTGGTTGGCGCCGAAGATCGACAGGCCCTGCGCCTCGATCGGGATCTCCAGTTCGTCGTCGGTCACCACCACCGTGTAGCCCTCGAAAGGGTAGGGCCCGAACCGTTCCCGGAATTCCGCCATCATCCGCGGCTGCCGCTCGAAGTCGTGCTCGAAGGCCGTGCGCAGCCGCGGCGGGACCAGCGCGTGCATCGGCACGTCGGCACCGTGCGCCGACCCGACGCGGTATCGCCGGTACGGGCCGATCTGGATGGTCGCCAGGTAGCTCGACATCGGTTCCGGCTGCTCGTAGACCCAGGTGGTCTGGCTGGCCTTGGTCTGCTTGCGGATCAGCGTGCCGTTGGCGACGGCGTAGTAGGGCGAGTCGGTGGTGATCGAAATCCGGTAGCTCGCTTTGGAACTCGGGTGATCGTCGCAGGGGAACCAGGAGGCGGCGCCGTTGGGCTGGCTGGCCACCAGCGCGCCGTCGGTCAATTCCTCCCAGCCGACCTCGCCCCACGGACCGCGCACCGGCCGCGGGGTGCCCGCGTATTGGACGACGATGGCGAGCACGCCGCCCGCCGGAATCTTCTGCGCCGGTGTGACCGTCAGCTTCCCGCGCTGATGCGCGTACTTGGCCCTCGCGCCGTTGACGAAAACCTTGGTGACACTCAGTGATTGGGACAGATCCAGGGCGAAGCGGGAACTCATCGCGGTGGTCACCGCGGTGATCGCGGCCCGGCCCGACAGCCGGTTGCTCGACACCTTGTAGACCAGTTCCAGCTCGTAGCGCGACACCCGGTAGCCGCGGTTGCCGTTCTGCGGCAGGTACTCGTCGATGGGTACCTCGTAGAACTTGTCACCCATCACGCCGCGCCCTCCGGCCAGGGCGCGATCGGGTTACCCTGCCAGCGAGTCGAGGACGGCACGGTGTCGCCGCGCATCACCAGGGACGCCGGGCCGACGGTCGCGCCGGTGCCGATCCGCGCCGCCGGCAGCGCCACGCAATGCGGGCCGAGAGTGGCGCCCGCCTCCAGAGTCACCGTGTCCATGGCCATGATCCGATCATGGAACAGGTGGGTCTGCACCACACACCCGCGTTCCACGGTCGCGCCGTCGCCGAGGGTCACCAGGTCGGCCTCGGGCAGCCAGTACGACTCGCACCACACCCCGCGCCCGATCGTCGCGCCGAGCCCGCGCAGCCAGACGTTCATCACCGCGGTGCCGGTGGCCGCGCGCGCGAACCACGGCGCCGCAACGGTTTCCACGAACGCGTCGGATACCTCGTTGCGCCACACGAACGAACTCCACAGCGGGTGTTCGACTTTCGCGATGCGCCCGACCATCAGCCACTTCGCCGCCACCGCGCAGGCGCCGGCGAAGCCGCCCGCGACGAGCAGCACCACACCGGACAGCATTGCCGCGAACCAGTATCCGGGCCCCTGTGCCAGCGCGGCCAGCGCGAACAACACTCCGAGCCCGATGCCGAAGGTGACCATCACCGGGAACAGGCGGCAGGTCTCCACGATCCCGCGTGCGACCCGCAGCCGCAGCGGCGGGTCGAACGTCCGGCCGGTGTCGGAGTCGCCCGCGGTGCGGCGCAACCGCACCGGCGGGCTGCCCAGCCACGACGATCCGGCCTTCGCCTTCTCCGGCGCGGCCGACAGCACCGCCACCAGCCCGTTCTTCGGGACCCGGCGGCCGGGCGCGGTCATTCCCGAATTGCCGAGGAAGGCCCGTTTGCCGACCTTCGCGTCGCCGATGTGCAGCCAGCCGCCGCCGAGTTCGTAACCGGCGACCATGGTGTCGTCGGCGAGGAACGCGCCGTCGGCGACGGTGGTGAACTTGGGTAGCAGCAGCACCGTGGACGCTTCGACGTTCTTGCCGATGCTCGCGCCGAGCAGGCGCAGCCACAACGGCGTCAGCAGGCTGGCGTAGAGCGGGAAGAGGAAGGTGCGCGCCGAGTCCATCAGTCGCTCGGTCGACCACGCCTGCCAGCCGACCCGGCTGCGGACCGGGTGATAGCCCTCGGTCAGCCCGATGGACAGCAGCCGGACCGCGACGAGGGTGGCGGCGGCGAAGACCGCCAGGCTCAGCAGTGTCGCGACGGGAAGGATCAGGAACGCGTCGGCGACCGCGCCCGGCAGCGTGCGGTCGTCGCGGATCCACCACGCGATGAACGCGCCGCCGGCGGCCAGCCCGGCGATCGGCATGGCGGCCAGCGCCATCGAGGTCAGGCCGAAAATCACTACCCAGTGCACGGCGCGCGGCGGGGTGCCGGCGGGCCAGCGGCGCTCGGCCTTGCCGATCTTCGTCGCGGGCGAGCCGGCCCACTCCTGTCCGGCCTTCACCTTGCCGAAGACCGCGGAACCCGGTGCCACCACGGCATTCTTGCCGATCACCGCACCGGGCAGCAGCGTGGAACGCGATCCCACCACCGCGCCCGCGCCGATGCGGACCGCGCCGATGTGCACGCGGTCCCCGTCGATCCAGTAGCCCGCCAGATCCACCTCCGGTTCGACGCTGCAACCGTCGCCGAGTTCCAGCAGACCGGTCACCGGCGGCAGGGTGTGCAGGTCGACACCCTTGCCGACCCGGGCGCCCAGCGCTCGCGCGAACGGCACCATCCACGGTGCGCCGGACAGGTTCTCGGCGCCGCTGGCCTCCGACAGCCGCACCGCCGCCCACAGCCGCAGGTGCACCGAGCCGCCGCGCGGATAGCTGCCCGGCCCGACGCCCCGCAGCAGCAGCCGGGCGCCCGCGACGCAGATCGCCATGCGGCCCGGCGGCGAGATGAACAGCACGAAGCCGAGCAGCGCCCACCACCAGGACAGGCCCGGCATCCACGGGATCGCGCCGAACGAGCTCGCGACATTGGTGACGATGCCCAGCCAGGTCAGCCATTGCAGGCCGGTCAGCGTGGTGAGCGGTATCAGGGCCAGTAGTTGCGCCCATTGCGCGCGGCGCGGGGTCGGGGTGACCACGCGCGGTGCGACCTCGGCCACCGGTGCGGCGGACTCCAACAGCTCGGCGAGCGCGCCCAGCCGGGGATGGTCGTACAGGTCGGCGACGGTGATCTGCGAGAACCGAGCGCGCAACGCGGTCACCAGTTGCGCCGCGGCGAGTGAGCCGCCCCCGAGGTCGAAGAAGTCCGCGTCAGGGCCGCTCACCTCGGCGCCGAGGATCGAATTCCACTGTCCCGCAATCCATTGCGCCGTCTCGCTCAGGCCCGCGGCGGGTTCCTGGGCGGATTTCGCACCCGGTAGCGGCCACGGCAGCGCGTCGCGATCCACCTTTCCCGAGGTGCGCGTGGGTAATTCGCCGAGGACGGCCAGGCGCGGCACGAGCGGCGCCGGGAGCTGTTCGGCGAGCAGGGTCCGGGCGTGCGCGACGTCGAACCCGGGATCGGCGACCGACAGGTAGCCGACGAGAATCCGGTTGCCCGCCTTGGTGGTTCGCACGGCCGCCGCGCCCGCGGTGACGCCGGGCAGGTGCTGGAGCGCGTTGTCGAGTTCGCCGAGTTCGATGCGGCGGCCGCCGATCTTCACCTGGTCGTCGGCGCGGCCGAGGAAGACCAGGCCCGCGCTCTCGTTGCGGACCAGGTCACCGCTGCGGTAGGCCCGCTGCCAGCCCAGAGTGGGCATGGGAGCGTACTTTTCGGCGTCCTTGGCGGGGTCGAGGTAGCGGGCCAGGCCCGCGCCGCCGATTACCAATTCACCGGATTCGCCCTCCCCCACCGGGTTTCCGCCCGAGTCGACGACGGCCAGGTCCCAGCCGTCCAGCGGCAGGCCGATGCGCACGGGCGGCTGTCCGGTCAGCCGGGCGGCGCAGGCGACGACGGTCGCCTCGGTCGGGCCGTAGGTGTTCCACACCTCGCGCGCCCCGGATCCGGCCAGGCGCTCGGCCAGTTCGGGCGGTACCGCCTCGCCGCCGAAGATCAGCAGCCGCACGGCGTCGAGGGCCTCGGCGGGCCACATCGCCGCCAGTGTCGGGACGGTCGAGACGACGGTGATCCGGCGGCGCACCAGCCACGGGCCCAGGTCCATGCCGCTGCGCACGAGCGCCCGCGGGGCCGGGACCAGGCAGGCGCCGTGCCGCCATGCCAGCCACATCTCCTCGCAGGAGGCGTCGAACGCCACCGAGAGCCCGGCCAATACCCGGTCGTCCGGGCCGAGTGGCGCGTCCGGCAGGAACAGGCGGGCCTCGGCGTCGACGAAGGCGGCGGCGTTGCGGTGCGTGACCGCGACGCCCTTCGGCGTGCCGGTGGAGCCGGAGGTGAAGATGATCCACGCGTCGTCGTCCGGGTCCGGGGACGCGGTGGTCCCCGGGCGGGCGGCGGTGGTGTCGCCGTGCGGGACCACCCCGTCGGCGGTCACGATCGCGCTGACCCCGGCCTCGCCGAAGACCAGGCGCGCGCGTTCGTCCGGATCGTCGGCGTCGACCGGGACGTAGGCGGCTCCCGCGTGCAGCACGGCGAGAATCGTGACGTACAGCTCGCCGGTGCCCGACGGGATGCGCACGCCCACCCGGTCGCCGGCCCGCACACCCGCCTCGCGCAGCCGGTCCACGGTGTCGTCGATCTCCGCCAGCAGTTCGGCGTAGCTGAGGGTGTCGGTGCCGTCGTCGATCGCGGGCGCGTCGGGATGGTCCAGCGCCGTCTCGGCCAGGATGTCGACCAGGGTGCGGGGCGACGCGGCGAATGCCGACCGCAGCAGTGGAGACGGCGCGGCGGACGCCGCGGTCTCCGAGACCTCCGGCTGGAGTATCACGTCCCTGTTCACCTTTCCGATCGGCCCCCACCTGTGCGCTGTGGTTGTCTCACGCCAGGGTTACCGATGTGCAAACGCCACGCTTACGGTGTCCCACTCGTCGCCGGGCAAGACCCCGCCGGCCGCGTACGCGGCCGATTTGCCCGAACCATTCTTCCAGGTCGCGACATACCCCGCGCTCGCGGTGCGGTCGCACGGCGCGCCACCGAGACGGTCCCGCCCCCGTCCGTTGCCATCCGCGACCCGCGCTCAGCCCCGCCCGCACCCCGCACCACCAACACCCGTACCAGGCCCGACTCGGGTCCACCACGCTCGTCGGCCTAACACAGCCCGGCCGTGTGACGTCCCGCTACCGCGTTACCGCCCCGGCGAGTTGCTATCGCGGACATCACAATCGGCGGCCGAGATGACCCGGACCCGCCGACATTCCCGGAGAAGTTTCGGGTCACGATACGCCCGTCGAACCAGGCCACACGCACGCCGCCGGGAGCCAGTCACACAGGTCCGCCACCGAGGCCAGGCCACACGGGTACCCGTCACATGGATACGCCGCCGGGACCGGACCACACGCACACGCCGCCGAAACCGACCCACGGGATACGTTGCCGAGGCCAGACCACACGGGCCGCAGGGTTACGCGGGTTTGCGTAGGGCGGCGGTGAACATCGCGTCGGTGCCGTGCAGGTGGGGCCACAGCTGGGCGGCGGGGCCGTCGCCGAGGTCGGTGACGCCGGGGAACAGGGTGCGGGTGTCGAGTTGCTCGGCGTTGGTGCGGCGGACCAGGTCGCCGATGACCGCGACGGTCTCGGGGAGGTGTGGCGAGCAGGTCGAGTAGACCACCACGCCGCCCGGGCGCAGCAGATCCCAAGCGGCGGTGAGTAGTTCGCGCTGGAGGACCGTGAGGTCGCGGACGTCGGCCGGGGTGCGGCGCCAGCGGGCCTCGGGGCGCCTGCGCAATGCGCCGAGGCCGGTGCAGGGCGCGTCGACGAGGATGCGATCGTAACCGGGGGTGAGGCCGCTGGCGCGGCCGTCGGTCACGTGCACCGTGACCGGCAGGCCGCCGGTCGCCTTGCGCACCAGTTCGGCGCGGTGTTCGGCCGGTTCGACGGCGTCGACACGGTATCCGTCGATATCGGCGAGGGCACCGAGCAGCGCCGTTTTGCCGCCTGGTCCCGCGCACAGGTCCAGCCAGCGGCCGGTGTCGGGGCCGTGCAGCGGGGCGCGGGCCAGCGCCAGCGCCACCAGCTGGCTGCCCTCGTCCTGCACGGCCGCCATGCCCGCGCGCACCGGCTCCAGCTTGCCGGGATCGCCGCCCTCGAGGTGAACGGCGTACGGCGACCACGGACCGACCTCGCCGCCCGTGACGAGGGCCAGTTCCTCGGCGGTGATGTCGCCGGGCCGGGCCACCAGGTGTACGGCCGGGCGCTCGTCGTCGGCGGCCAGCAGGTCGCGCAGTTCCTCGGCACGGGCGCCGAGCGCGTCCGCGAATGCCTGCGCGATCCACTTCGGATGGGCGTACTCGAAGGCCAAGTGCCCCAGTGGATCCCGCGGCGCCAGCCGATCGACCCACTCCTCCGGCGTGCGCTCCCCCGCTCGCCGCAGTACGGCATTCACGAAACCCGCCTTGCCACTACCGAATTCGGCACGCACCAGTTCCACCGAAGTATCCACGGCCGCATGCGCACCGACCCGCGTCCGCAGCAGCTGATACACGCCGAGCCGCAACACATCCAGCAGCGGCCCGTCGATATCATCGACGCCCCGCCCGGCACAATCCGCGATCACCGCATCCAGCACCCCCATCGCCCGGCAGGCCCCATACGCCAATTCGGTGGCAAACGCCGCGTCCCGCCCCTCGACCCGCCGCTCCCGAAGCAGCCCGGGCAACACGAGATTCGCATACGCATCCCGCTCCCGCACGGCCCGCAACACATCCCGCGCCACCACCCGAGCCGGATCCCCCGCCACCCCACCCCGCCGCCCGGAACGACCTTTCCCCCGCCCATCATCCGCTCGCCGAGCCTGCGGCCCCGCCTTGCCGCCGGTCTGCCGAGATGGCGAATCCTGCGCCTGGTCAGCGCGGCGGCGCTGAGGCCCGCGGGCATCGTCCGACCGCGGTGGTCGCGGTGCGCGGGCTTCGTTCTGCCGGGAGCCTTTTCCGCGGGCGTTCGGATTACGCCGTCCCGCAGCATCTTCGGGGCGGGTCACTCGACCACCGCGCCGGGCTGGAGGCGGGCGCCGCGGGCCCAGTCGAGGGCGGGCATCATGCGTTTGCCTTGTGGCTGAACCTGATCCAGGCGGACCGCGGTGGTGGCGGTGCCGATGTAGACGCCGGTTTTGCGGATGTCGATCGACCGGGCGGGCAGGGTGTCCTCGACGAGTTCCACCGGACCCAGTTTGAGGCGTTTGCCGTCCACTTCGGTCCAGGCGCCGGGCGCGGGGGTGACGGCGCGGATGCGACGACCGACCGCCAGGGCCGGTTGGTCCCAGCGGATGTGCCCGGCATCCGAGTCGATCTTGGGCGCGTAGGAGACGCCGTCGGTGGCCTGCGGGACCGCGTGCACGGTGCCGTCCTCGATGCCGTCGAGGGTCGATTCCAGCAGGCGCGCACCGGTTTCCGCGAGCCTGCCCAGCAGGGTCCCGGCGGTGTCGGCGACGCCGATCTTCTCCGTCACCACGCCGAAGACCGGGCCGGTGTCCAGCCCGGCCTCGATCTGGAAGGTCGACGCACCGGTGATCTCGTCACCGGCCAGGATCGCCGCCTGCACCGGCGCGGCGCCACGCCAGGCCGGGAGCAGTGAGAAGTGCAGATTCACCCAGCCGTGCCGGGGAATGTCGAGCACTCGCTGGGGCAGCAGCGCGCCGTAGGCCACCACCGGGCAGCAGTCCGGCGCCAGCTCGGTGAGCCGCTCGACGAATTCGGGTTCCGCGGGCTTGTTCGGCGTCAGCACTTCGATGCCGTGCTCGTCGGCCAGCCGTCCGACCGGCGACCGGGTGACCTTGCGTCCGCGACCGGCCACGGCGTCGGGGCGGGTCACCACGGCCACGACCTCGTGCCGCGACGACTCGATCAGCTGCCGCAGCGACGGCACCGCGGGTTCCGGCGTGCCGGCGAATACCAGGCGCATCAGCGGCCCCGTCCCGCCGCCGCGGCGCGGGTGGCCGACACTTCGGCCGCCGACATCACCGTCTTCCCGGCGCCGAACCAGTCCGATTCCCGCACGGCGCGCATGGCCTCCTTGCGGGTCGCGGCGTCCAGCCGATCCAGGTACAGCACGCCGTCGAGATGGTCGGTCTCGTGCTGGACACACCGCGCCAGCAGGCCGTCGGCCTCGAATTCGACTGCGGCGCCGTCGAAATCGACGCCCCGGGCGATCACCCGCAACGCCCGGGTGACGTCGTAGCGCAGACCCGGAATCGACAGGCAGCCCTCCGGACCGGTCTGCTCCTCGGCGCCGATCACCTCGTAGGCCGGGTTCACCAGATGCCCCGCTCTCCGGGTGCCCGGACGGTCGAGCCCGGCACTGCTGGTGTCGTAGACGAACACCCGCAGGCCGACCCCGATCTGCGGCGCCGCCATCCCGACGCCACCGCTGCCGCGCATGGTGTCGGTCAGATCGGTCACCAGCTGGCGCAGTTCCCTGTCGAAAGTGGTGACCTCGTCCGCACGGGCACGCAGGACGGGATCGCCGAACAGGCGAACGGGCTGGATGGTCACGTGCAACAACTCCCGGGCGAGTAAGGAAACGGTCGTCTCAGTTTACGAAGTCGGCGGCGGCGTGCCGCCGGGGTTCGCCCCGATCAGGTGTGCGCGCCCAGGACCACCTCGGGAATACCGGTCCCGAGCGGCACGAATCGGCACTCCGGAGGCCGCGCGTGCGCCGGATCCAGAACGTTGAGCAGCAGTTGCCACGCGAGCGGGTCGTAGACCAGATGGAAGTGCCCGGTCTGGTCGACCGGGCAGAGGTCCTGCAGCAGGATTTTCGTCACGTTCGGTCCGGTCAGCGCCATGCTGTCGTTCGGCTGGATCATCTCGTCGACCCGGCTGCCGATGGTGGTGTACCGCACGCCGGGCACCGTGTCCCCGCCGGAGTTCAGCGCCCGGATGAACGGCGACCCGGCGGCCTGCTGCACCGCCGCCGGCGAGGTGAGCCGTTCGAACAGCCCCCACAGGCCCGGAATGGAATCGGCCACGCGGACCAGGCCGTACATATCGCCGCCATGACTCGGCGAGGCGAGGCCCACCCATTGACCGACCGCGGCGGCCCCGCCGAGTTTGTTCAGGTAGTAGCGGGTCACGTTGGCGCCCTGCGAGAATCCGACGAGGTCCACTCGCGGCGCGCCGGTCGCCGTCCGCACCCACTCGACGAACTCGCCGACCTGCCGCGCCGACAGCCACATGTCCTCGGTGCCGAAGTCACGGATCGCGCCCGGTTTACCCCCGTAGTTCAGGGCGAAGACGCAGTAGCCGGCCTGGGCGAGCACCGGTCCGACGCCGGCCCAGTCGGTGTAGGCAGAGGCGTCGGTGCCGTGCGCGAGCACTACCGGGCGCGGGTGTTCGGCGCTGGGGCGACAGGCGAAATCATTGGTCCCGCCGGGCGTGGCGGCGGGATGGGCCTTCATGTACCAGGCGGCCGTCAAGTGTTCCGGTTGCGGCGGGCCGGGCTCGGTGGGGACCACCGGCGGGCGATAGTCGGGCGGCGCGGCCGGGTCGGCGACGGCAGGCGCGCCGGCGCCGAGCGCCAGCGCGCACACCGTCGCGCCCGTCACCGCGATGTGCCACCACTGTGAGACCTCCCGAAATCCGCGGCGCCGCTGTTGTCCCATTGCACGAATCATTCCCCACGCCGGTGGCAAATGGTCCGCGCACTACGGTGTTTCGCCGCCGTCAGTTTCCGGGGGCGGTGTCGTCGTCGGCGAGGATCCGGTACAGCGAGCGGCGCGTCTCGGTGAGCACCTCGGCCGCCTTGGCCGCCTGTTCCGGTGTGCCGGCCCGCGCCACCTGGGCGACCGCGCCCATCAGCTGGCCGACCAGTTCGCGCAGGTCCAGCGCTTGGTCGCCGACGCCGTCACGGACCTCCTGCCAGGGATCGCCGAGTTCGTCGCGACGGGACTCCACATACTCGGTGCCCGCGTCGGTGAGCTTGGCGGTCTTGCGCCCGGCGACCTTCTCGATGAGTACCAGGCCCTCGTCCTCGAGCTGCGACAACGCCGGGTAGATCGATCCCGGGCTGGGACGCCAGACGTCCTCGCTGCGCTCGCGGATCTGCTGGATCAGTTCGTAGCCGTGCATCGGCCGTTCCTGCAGCAGCAGCAGGATCGCCGCGCGAACATCACCGCGCCGCCCCCGGCCACCACGACCGCGACCACGACCGAACGGGCCGCCGGGTCCGAAACCGGGACCGAACTCCGGGCCGAACGGTCCGAAACCGGGACCGAAACCGTGCGGGCCGTGCCCGCCACGCGGATGGCGGCGGAACTGCTCGCGCCCACCGGGCCGCGGACCACGCCGGCGACCGCGCATTTCCATGTTCTCCATGTTTTCCATGGCTGTGCCTCCTCAGGCTTGTTCGTTCTTTGACAACATCGACGATATATCGGCAATGCATCTTCGACAAGAGTGAGGTGGGACACAAACCAACCGGATGCTCCGATCAGGCGGCCGGGATCCAACTGCCGTGGAATCCGGCGGGGACCCGATGCGGCAGCTGGACGCTCGCGACCGTCTCGAGGGTTCCGGCGTCGAGGATCGCCAATTCGCTGCGATCGCTCGGAGCGTCGTACACGAAGCCCATCAGCACCCCGTCGTCCTCCGCGGCATCCGGCCCGGAGGCCTGGAACACGAACTCGCCCAACCCCTTTCCCGCACCGAACGAGCGCTGTGCGGTGACGCCGGTGACGAGGTCGTGCTTGTAGAGCACCGAATCGCCGTCGCCGCCACCGCGGACCGCCGGCGCGTACCCGTAGCGATGCCGTTTGCCGACGCGGCGCTCATCAATGCGCGGAAACTCCTGCGCCCGGTCGTCGAAGCGGTGCTGCCGGACCTTCCCCGCGTTCAGGTCGACCTCCCAGCGGTCCAGGGTCGGCGCGCCGTCGCTGGGGCCGAGGCGGTCGGTGTCGAACATCTTGGGATGGCGCACCACGTCCAGTACGACGGTGTCGCCGTCGTCGTAGGCGTTGAGCGGATGGAAGACGTAGCAGGGCTCGATCTCGAACCAGCGGACGTCGGCATTGCCGCCCTCGCGCGGCATGATCCCGATCCTGGCCTGGTAGCGGGGATTCCACGCGTACGGGAGGCGTCGATCCCGGGGCGGCTCGTGCCGCTGCGACACCGGCGGATTCGGCAGCCGGATCCGGCCGATCAGCGCGGACAGCAGCAGCCGCGCCGGCAACCGCAACCCGCGCGGAACCGCCATCTCGGCCGACAGTCTGGGATCCAGCGTCACCGGGAGGTCGTAGAGCACCACGTACTTCTCGGTCAGCGAGAAGTCGTGCATCATCGGCGCGCCGCCGACCTGGATGTCGACGGTGCGCCGAGCCCGGCCGTCCGTACCGATCACCGAGTACCGCACGGTATTTCCGGACCGGAAGGAGTACGACACCGCGTGCAGTTCGCCGGTATCGGGGTCGCGTTTGGGGTGGGCGGTGTACCCGCCGCTGAGCGTGCCGCCGAAATCGCAGACCCCGGTCGTCTCCAGTTCCTCGGTCAGCTCGTAATTGGCCAGGCCCGCCTCGACCAGCGCCAGGGTCCGCCCGGCATGCCCGATGACATTCGTGTTCGCCCCGATGCCCGACACTCCGCGGACCACCGGCGTCTCGCCCAACGCGACGGAGGTGACCGGGCCGCGAACCCAGCGGTTGCGATACCACTCCGCCCGTCCGTCGCGCAGGCGTATCCCGTGCACCATGCCGTCACCGGAAAACCAGTGGTACAGAGCGGGATCCAGCTCACCGACCGGGTTCGGGCCGTTGCGCAGATACCTGCCGTCGAGGTGGTCCGGAACGGCGCCCGTGACCGGGAGATCGGTCAACGTGTATTCGCGCTGCACGGGGGCGAAAACGCCCTCGAGGTAGCGATTGCCCATATCAAGCTCCCCACAGAAACATAACCGAGTTATGTGGCTTAGGATAACCTCGTTATGGAGGTGAGGCAATCGTGAATTCCCGCTCGGACGCCGCGACCCGACGCCGAGGCGCGGCCATGCGCGACCGGCTGGTGGAGTCCGGCCTGCGGCTGCTCGAGGAGGGCGGGCCCGAGGCCCTGCAGACCCGGCGGGTGGCGGCCGCGGCCGGCGCCTCCACGATGACGGTCTACACGCATTTCGGTGGCATGAACGGCCTGCTGAAAGCCGTTGCGGCCGAAGCGTTCACGCAGTTCGGCGTGGCATTGGCCGGGACGCCGCCCACCGACGACCCGGTCGCCGACTTCTTCGCCATGGGCTACGCCTACCGCCGTTACGCGCTGGCCAGCCCGCAGCGATACCGGCTGATGTTCGGCCTCACCGCGGAGCAGACCGAGCATCCGCTGGACCGCGATTTCACCGCCGGGCCGGTCGCCGAGGCCGTCGGCGCGGAGACCTTCGAGCAGTTGGTGGGCGCCGTCGAGCGGATGATCGACGGCGGGCATCTGGCTCCCGCACCCGCCCGGCAGACGGCGGCACGGGTATGGGCCCTCATGCACGGCACGGTCATGCTGGATCTGAGCGGCTACCTGGGCGCCGAGAACAGCAGTCTGACAACGGTTCTCGGCCCCGCGACGGTGGATCTCCTGGTCGGCATGGGCGGCACGCGCGCCGAGATCGAACGGTCCCTGGAGCGGGCCGGCACGCTGATCGCCCGGGATTGAGCGCTACGCCGCGGCGAGGTCGTCGATCCAGCGTTCCAGGCGGCGGCCCTCGACCGCCATCAGCTCCGGATCACGGAAAGTATTGGTGAGCAACGAGATTCCCTGGTACGAAGCCACCAGGGCGACGGCCAACTGATCGGCGTCGGCACGGCCCATGGCCTCGAACTGCGCCCGCGCCCAGTCGATCAACCGTCCCATGACCTCGGCCATTTCCTCGTCCAGTCCGTCGGCCCGCTTGTCCAGTTCGGCGGCCAGAGTGCCGGAGGGACAACCGAATCGGGCCGCGATATCGCGCTGGTCGACCCAGCCCCGGATCAGCGCCTTGAGCCGGTCGGCCGGGGCGTCGTGGCGCTCGAGCTCGGCGATCAGCTCGCGCAGGTAGTCGTCGTGCGCCCCGATCGCCGCCCGCACCAGCTGATCCTTGGTCTTGAAGTAGTAGTAGACGTTGCCGACCGGCACATCGGCCACGCTCGCGATGTCGGCGATGGTCGTCTTCTCCACGCCGCGCTCGTGGAAGACCTGCGCCGCCGCCGCGACGAGCCGCTCGCGCTTCCCGCGCTTCGCCTTCTCCACTGAGTTGGTCACCCAACTAACTATAGACAAACAGCGGTCGCGGGCCCTACTGTCGATTTAGTCAGCCAACTAACTCAGGAGTCGAACAATGATCGTGGTGACCGGAGCGACCGGAAACATCGGGCGCACTCTCGTGCCGCTCCTCGCCGACGCGGGCGAGAAGGTGGTGGCGGTGTCGCGCGGCAGTGCGGTGTCCTCGCCGGACGGGGTCGAGCATCGGCGCGCCGATCTCGCGCGGACAGCCGAGTTGGCGCCCGCGTTCGCCGGTGCCGATGCGCTGTTCCTGCTCCTCAGTGGCGAATTGGGGTTCACCGGTCCGGATCCGGCCGAGGTGGTCCGGATCGCCGCGGACGCCGGGGTGCGGCGGGTGGCGCTGGTGTCGTCGCTGTCGGTGGTGACACGGCCGGGACGGGTGTCCGCCACGCGCCTGGTGGATTTCGAGGCCGCGCTGCGGGACTCCGGACTGGAATGGACGGTGCTCCGGCCCGGCGGGTTCTTCTCCAACTCGTTCGCGTGGGCCGATTCCGTCCGCGCCGAGCGCTCGGTTTTCGCGCCGTTCGGCGATACCGGGCTGCCGCACGTCGACCCTGCCGACATCGCCGCCGTGGCCGCGGCGGCCCTGCGCTCGGGCGAGCATGCCGGGAAGGTCTACACCCTCACGGGCCCGCGCCTCGTCACGCCGCGCGAACAGGCCCGCGCCCTGGAGTCCGAACTCGGCGAGCCGGTGCGGTTCGCCGAGCTGACCCGGGCGCAGGCGTTCACCGCCATGACCGAGTTCATGCCGGGTCCCGTCGCCGAGGACACGCTGTCGATTCTCGGCGAGCCGACTCCGGCCGAACTCGCGATCAGCTCCGACGTCGAGCGCGTACTCGGCCGTCCCGCAACGGATTACGCCACCTGGGTGCGCGCCAATATCGCCGCCTTCCGCTGACGAGTCCGCGCGTGGTACTCCGCAGCGCGCCGAGTCAGTTCGGTTCGGCGAGGCCGTGACGGTAGGCGTAGCGGACGGCGTCGGCGCGGTTGCGGGCGCCGATCTTCGCGAAGGCGTTGTTGATGTGGGTTTTGACCGTGGCCTCCCCGACGAACAGGGCGGCGGCGATCTCGGCGTTGTTCAGGCCCCGGCCGATCAGGCCGAGCACCTCCGCCTCGCGTCCGGTCAGCCCGCCGGGGCGGGTGGCCGGACGGCTCGGCGGCTCGGGGCGCGACAGCGCGGCCACCAGCCGCTGGGACACGGTGGCGTCGAAGGTCGACTGCCCGGCCGCCGCGGCGCGGATGGCCGCCGCGATCTCCACCCGGCCGGCGTCCTTGGTCAGATAGCCGCGCGCGCCGGCCCGCAGCGCGC
The DNA here is from genome assembly GCF_044628355.1 of Nocardia sp. N2S4-5. Taxonomy (NCBI): domain Bacteria; kingdom Bacillati; phylum Actinomycetota; class Actinomycetes; order Mycobacteriales; family Nocardiaceae; genus Nocardia; species Nocardia sp. N2S4-5. The sequence continues at coordinate 1,645,738 of NZ_JBIUPM010000001.1, forward strand.
TCACGATGGACTCGTCGTCGGCGTAGGTGGTCAGCACGAGCACCGCGGTGGCCGGGTGGCGCTCGGCGATCCGGCGTGTCGCCTCGACGCCGTCGAGCACCGGCATCCGCAGATCCATCAGCACCACCTCCGGAGTGAGGTCGGCGACCGCGCGCACCGCCTGCTCGCCGTCGCCGACCGCGCCGACCACCGCCACCTCGTCGACGAGACCGAGCAGCGCGACCAGCCCCTCCCGCATGATCTGCTGATCGTCCACCACCAGGACCCGGATCGGGTCGCCGGACCGTTGCCCGCTCACTCCGGAACCTCCGCCGTCACCAGCCAGCCGTCACCGTCCGGACCGGCGGACAGCGTGCCGCCGACCAGCGCGATCCGCTCACGCATTCCGATCAGACCATACCCGCCGCCGTTGGGCCGATCCGATAACGCCGTGGCCGCCAACGGGTTTCGCACCGCCAGCCGCACCCGGTCGCGCGTGAATTCCAGGGTGAGGGTCACGGATTCGCCCGGCGCGTGTTTGCCCGCGTTGGTCAGGGCCTCGCGCGCGGCGCGCAGCAGCGACACTGTGGACGCCGGGCCGACCGCCCGCGCCGGACCGTCGACCCGGCAGCTCACCCGCAGCCGATGGTCGCGCCGATAGCTCTCCACCAGTTCGTGGATCGCTTCCGGCAGCGGCGGCACGTCGCTGCGCAAGGCGGCCACCGCGCTACGGGCCTCGGCTAGGCCGTCGGCGGCGAGCCGGCGCGATTGCCGCAGGCGGGCCAGCGCGCCGTCCACATCGCCCTTCTCGCTGAGCAGGCCCTCGGCGACCTCCAACTGCACCGTGAGCGCACCGAGCGAATGCGCGAGCACGTCGTGCATCTCGCGGGCGATGCGCGCCCGCTCGTCCAGGGCGGCGGCGCGGCCGTGTTCGTGCTGGGCGCGCCGGGTCTGCTCCAGCAGCATCTCGGTTTCCCGGACCCGCATCCGGTACTGCCGCCGATACAGGCCCAGCAGCACCAGAATGACGAGGATCGCGACATGCGCGGCCACCGTCGCCGCCGACCGCCCCGCGATCAGCCCGCCGGCGACGAGCGCGACCTGACAGCCCGCGAAGACGACCAGAATGGCGGCGACGCTCGGCACCAGATGCTGGGCGAGGACGCTGACCGCCACGCACAGCATGACGAGCACCGACGAGTCCGGGGCCGGTCCCACCGCCGCCGCGCTGATCAGGGCGCAGCACACCAGCGCCGCGAAGGCCGGGCGCGGCCACCGGGCGATGCCCACGGTGAACAGCACCCAGCAGGCGTAGGTCGCGCCGAGCGTCCACCACAGCCACACCGGCACCGGCGGGCGGTGATTGAGCAGCAGGTTCGCCGCCAGCAACATCGTGCCGATCAGCTGCGTGAGCGGGCTGGATTCGGGGTCGCCGCCGAACAGCACCCGCACGGCGCGCCGTAGCCCTCGCATCGCTCTCCTTCGCGGTCGTCTCCTCCACCAGCATCCTTGCGGCCGCCGACGGAGGCGAACTCGGCCCCCGGGTGGAGATTCCGATCTCCACCCCCGCACCCAGGCGGCAGGCACGGTGCGGCCGATAGCGTTCCAGCCATGAATCACAGCGTCTCCCAAGAGATTCCGACAACCGCAGCCGAGCCGCGGCCGGGCCGTGCCCGCAACCTGTTGTTCATCGCCGCGAGCATCGGGCTGTCGCCGGCCGTCTACTACCTGCTGACCGGCGCCGGATACAGCGACTACGCCGCGCTGTTGTGTTCGACGGTCGTCTCGGGGCTGTGGGCGGTCGGTGTCGCGGCGGCGCAGCGCAAGGTCGACGGGCTGGCGGCGTTCGCGTTCGCGCTGAACCTGCTCGGGCTGGCGCTCGCGCTGATCGGCGGCGACGAGCGGATGCTGCTGGTGAAGGATCCCGTCAGTTCGGCGGTGATCGGTGCCCTGCTGCTCGGCAGCTGTGTGGTGGGCCGTCCCGCCATGTACGGGCTGGCGCAGCGTATGCACGCGCCCGGCGCGGACTCGGCCGCACGCTGGAATGCGTTGTGGCACAGTGACTCCGAGGTCCAGCGCGTGTTCCGCACCTCGACCGCGGTGTGGGGCGCCGGGCTCGCCGCGGATGCCGTGCTGCGGCTGGTGCTGATCTACTCGCTGCCGGTCTCGGTGACGGTCGCCCTGATGAATCCGGTGCAGTGGGTGATCATCGGGCTGCTCGTGGTGTACACACTGCGCGGCCGGCGGCGGCTCGACATGCGATCGCGGCTCGCGGCGGTGAGCTGAGGGGTTCCCATTCGTCCAAGCCGGCCGGAGAATCGGCGGATACCTTCCGGGGGCAAGCCGCGAAAGGAGAGTGCCGTGGACGTGAACACCACCGCGGACGAGCCCGCACAGTCGGCGCCGTGGGATACGGCGTGGGCAGTGCTGGCGCCGCTGACCGACCTGGTCACGCCGATGGCGATGCGGGTGGCGGCCACGCTGCGACTGACCGATCTCCTGGCCGACGGCGCCCTGTCCGCCGACGAACTCGCCCGCAGCTCCGGCACCGACGCCGTAGCGCTCGAGCGGATGCTGCGCCATCTGGTGTGCCGGGGCGTGTTCGCGGAAGCGGAGCCGGGCCGGTACGCGGTCAACGAACCGGCGGCGCTACTGGCCTCCGGCCATCCGTCCGGAATGCGAGAGTGGCTGGATCTCAACGGTTTCGGCGGGCAGATGGACCTGGCGTTCACGGGTCTGCTGCACACCGTCCGCACCGGCGGGACGGCGTGGGAGACGGTCTTCGGCGACCCGTTCTGGCGCTACCTCGACAAGCATCCGCAGGTGAGTGCCTCATTCGACGCGCTCATGGCCGCCGGGGCGGAGTACGTCGCCGACGCGGCGGGCGGCTACGACTGGTCGGGTGTGCGCCACGTGATCGATGTGGGCGGCGGGACCGGCGCCCTGGTCGCCGAGGTGCTGAGCGGCCACCCGGAAGTGCGGGCCACGATCGTGGACCTCCCGGAGACGGTCGGCCGGGGCCGGGCGTATCTGGCCGAGCGCGGTCTGGACGCGCGCTGTGAGTTCGCCGGGCAGAGCTTCTTCGAGCCGTTGCCCGAGGGCGGGGACGCCTACGTACTCAAGCGGGTGCTGCACGATTGGGGCGACGAGGACGCGGTGCGGATCCTGCGGCGGTGCGCGGACGCGGCCGGGCCGCGGGGGCGTGTGGTGGTCATCGAGGGCAACGGGAGTTCGGGCTCCGATCCCGCCGTCCTCGCCGAGATGAATCTGCGGATGCTGGTCCTCAGCGGCGGCAGCGAACGCACCGCCGACGGCTACCGGGCACTCGCCACCGCGGCCGGGCTCGGGGTGATCGGGGTCCGAGACACCCCGCTCGGCCACCTCGTGCTGGAGTGCGCCCGCCGCTGACGCGCGATCGGGTGCCTCGAGTACGAGCGTCCTGTCCGATGTGATCGCGCAGGTTCACCGAGGTATGAGGCGGGCTCGCTCAGCCGATATCGATCGGGTCTATCTGCACCCGCAGCGGCGCGTCCGAACGGTGGGTGCTGCGCACGGCTTGTGCGGCGCCCAGGGCACGGGACAGAGCGGCGCCCTGGGCGCGGTCGACGCGCAGGATCATGCGTTCCACCTCGGCCGGGGAATCGCCGGAGGAGAACGGTTTCCGGGCACCGGGCGGCAGCGGCACCGGGCCGAGGATCTCCACGTCCTCGGGAAGTTGTGCCTCCCCGAGCAATTCGGCGATGGACTCGGTCGTGCCGTCGATCGCGGCGAAGCGGACGGCGGGCGGGAAGCGCACCTCGATGCGGGACTCCAGCTCGAACCTGGCGTGTCCCAACGGATCCCAGCGCACCAGCGCCTGCACGGTGGGCACGGACGGTTCGGCCATGACGATCACCTGTCCGGACGACCGCACCAGCGTCGCGGCCGACATCCAGCGTCGCAGGGCGTCCTCCGCCGCCCGCAGATCGGCGCGCCCCAGCAGCGCCCAGCCGTCGAGCAGCAGCGCCACCCCGTAGCCGCCCGGGGCCGCCGGCTCGGCGCCGATGGTCGCCACCACCACCTGCGCCTCGCCGGACACCGAATCCAGCACGGCCGCACCGCCCGACGTCCGGATCGGCACCTCGGGAAACGCCCGGCCCAACTCCTCCGCCGTTCGCGCCGCCCCGATGACCACCGCGCGCAACGCCCGCGACCCACAGGCCCCGCACCGGAACACCGGCTCCGTCTTCCCGCACCATCGGCAGCTCGGACTGTGCGCCACCGGCCCGGAAGCGCTGCGCGACAACGCGACTCCCAGCTCACGCGCCGACGGCGGAGACGCCGCGGCGGTCCCGGGTTGCGGCCACGCGGCCAACTCCTGCTGTATTCCGGTCGCCGCGTCGGTCCCGCCGAGGGGCACCGCGCGCGCAGGTGCCCCGGTGTCGGTGCCCGTGCGGCCGCGGCGCGCGGCGGGGTTGCGTTGTGGCGCGGGACCTTTCGTAGATCGGGGGCCGTCGGTGTCGGGCAGTGCCAGGGGCCCGTTGCAGTGTCGGCAACGGGCGGGGGTGCGGCACTTGGCACAGGCGAGGGCGGGCACGTAGCCGCGGCGCGGCACCTGGACGAGGACCGGCTGCCCGGCGGCGAGTGCCTTGCGGGCCGCGGTGAACGCCACCGCCGGAATCCGCACGGCCTGTGCGACCGGGTCCCGTTCCAGGGCGACATCACTGTCACCGGGTGCACTGATCCGCGGCGCGCACTGCCGCACGACCGCGCGATCGGCGACCAGATCGTGCGCCCACCCGGAGGCCACGACGGCCTGGATCTCGGCGGTCCGCGCGAACCCGCCCGCCACGAACGCGGCGCCGGTCTCGTGCGCGCGCAGCATCGCCACCTCCCGCGCGTGCGGGTACGGCGCCCGGGGTTCAGCGTAGGTGTCGTCCCCGTCGTCCCAGATCGCGATCAGGCCGAGATCCCGCGCCGGCGCGAAAACCGCACTGCGCGTACCGATCACCACCCGGGCGGTGCCCCGCAACGCCGCCAGCCACCGCCGATAGCGCGCCGCGGGCCCGAGCCCGGCCGCCAGCCCGACCGCCGCGTCCCCCACCAATTCCGCGCACGCCGCGGACACCCGGTCCAGATCCCGCTGATCGGGCACGATCAGCACGGCACTGCGCCCACTCCCCACCACCACCGCCGCCAACTCGGCCAGCCGCCGCGCCCATTCCTCCCCCGGCACCGCCTGCCATGCCGCCCGCGGTCCTTTCCCTCCCGCCAGCGCACCCAGGAACGAAATCCCGTGCCGATACTTCTCCCACCCCGAGTACCGCGAAAGATCAACGGGCGAAGCCGTTTCGGCCTCCACATCGTCGCCCGCCGCCGAGTCGGAGGACGCCGCAGTCTCCGCCTGACCCTGCGGTGCGACGGAAGGGGACTCCGAATCCAGTGGGCCGGTGCTGTTTTCGCCGGCCGGAGGCTCGTCCGCGGAGTCACCCGAATCGCGCTGTCCCCGTGGCTTTTCCGATTCCACCTTGGCGTGCCGCGGAGGGATTGCCAAACGGAGGACATCGGCGCGAGTGCCCGCACAGCGGGAGGCGACCGCGGTGGCGAGGCGGAGGATTTCGGGGGTGAGGACCTGCTCGCCGGAGACCACGCGCTCCAGCCTCATCAGCTTTCCGGTGTGGTCGGTGTGGTCGAGGCGGTCCAAGAGGAAGCCGTCGATCAGCCGGCCCGAGAAACGCACACGGACGCGCACACCCGGCTGGGCGAGCGCGTCCATGTCCGCGGGGACCAGGTAGTCGAAGTCCCGGTCGAGGTGGGCGGGTTCCAGCATCGGCAGCACCCGCGCGATGGGGCGTGCCGAGGCGACGGCGGCGGCAGCCTGCTTACCCTTGCGGGTCTTCGCGGCTGCCGCCTCGGGCACGGCCTCGGTCAATTACAGCCCGGCACCGTCGACGGCCACGATCACAGCCCCACGGCCGCGCGCAGCTTGCCGGCGCGGTCGGTGCTCTCCCACGGCAGCTCGATATCGGTACGGCCGAAGTGGCCGTACGCCGCGGTGGGCGCGTAGATCGGGCGCAGCAGGTCCAGATCGCGGATGATCGCGCCCGGCCGTAGGTCGAACACCTCGGCGATGGCGGCGGAGATCTTGGCCGGATCCACCTGTTCGGTGCCGAACGTCTCCACGAACAGGCCCACCGGCGCGGCCTTGCCGATGGCGTAGGCGACCTGCACTTCGACCCGCTCGGCGAGCTCGGCCGCGACGACGTTCTTGGCGACCCACCGCATGGCGTAGGCGGCCGAGCGGTCCACCTTCGACGGATCCTTGCCGGAGAACGCGCCGCCGCCGTGGCGGGCCATGCCGCCGTAGGTGTCGACGATGATCTTGCGGCCGGTGAGACCGGCGTCGCCCATGGGACCGCCGAGCACGAACTTGCCGGTCGGGTTCACCAGCAGGCGGAAGTCGGAGGTGTTGAGCGGCTCGGGCAGTTCCAGGTCGGCCAGCACGGACTCGACGACCTTCTCGCGGATGTCGGGGGCGAGCAGGTTGTCCAGGTCGATATCGGCGGCGTGCTGGGTGGACAGCACCACCGTGTCCAGCCGGACCGGCTTGGTGCCGTCGTACTCGATGGTGACCTGCGTCTTGCCGTCGGGACGCAGGTACGGCAGCACGCCGGACTTGCGGACCTCGGTGAGCCGCCGCGACAGCCGGTGCGCCAGCGCGATCGGCAGCGGCATCAGCTCCGGGGTCTCCCGGGTGGCGTAGCCGAACATCAGGCCCTGGTCGCCGGCGCCCTGGCGCTCGATCTCGTCGTCGGAGCCGCCGACGCGGGCCTCGTGCGAGGTGTCCACACCCTGGGCGATATCCGGCGACTGCGCGCCGATCGCGACGTTCACGCCGCAGGAGGCGCCGTCGAAACCCTTTGCGGACGAGTCGTATCCGATCTCGAGCACCTTCTCGCGCACGATGGTCGGGATGTCGGCGTAGGCCTCGGTGGTGACCTCGCCCGCGACGTGCACCTGGCCCGTCGTCACCAAGGTCTCCACCGCGACGCGGCTGCGGGGGTCCTGCGCGAGCAGCGCATCGAGGACGGAATCGCTGATGGCATCACAGATCTTATCGGGATGACCCTCGGTCACGGACTCGCTAGTGAATAGCCGACTACCGGACGTGCGCACAGTTTTTCCCTCTCCCTCAACGGGTCTGGTACCGAGTTGCGACAGTAGCGAACTCGCGCCACAGCACAACCCTTTACCTCAGACTATTCCAAACCACCGACGCGGCACGGTCCCAGCGCACCGCGGCACTGCCGTTACCAGCAACTACCGCCGTCGCCACCCGCTACCGCCTCCACAGGGCTCCGTTTCGGCAGTCGGTGCAATATCGCGCTCGATGCCATTGTGCACCGAACGCGTATTTGCATGCTAGGCCGAAACCGTTTGCGCCTCAGCGCAACAACGGTCCCAGCGCATCCAGCACGCGACTGGCCAGCAGCAGCTTCGACCCGTGGTCGAGAGCCTGCTCGGTGCCGTCGGCCCCGAGCAGCCAGCCGTCGTTGTTGTCCACCTCGAACGCCTTACCCTCGCCGACGGCGTTGACCACCAGCAGGTCGCAGCCCTTCCGCTCGAGTTTGGCGCGCGCGTGGGTGAGCACGTCGCCGTGCTCGTCGCCGGTCTCCGCGGCGAAGCCGACGATGGCCAGTCCGGGCAGGTGCCCGTCGTGCCGGGCCTGCACCAGACCGGCCAGGATGTCGCGATTCTTGGTGAGGTCGATCCGGTCCGGCTCGTCCACACCCTTCTTGATCTTGGCCGCGGCGACATTGGTGGGCCGGAAGTCGGCCACCGCGGCGGCCATGATCACCGCGTCGGCGCCGACCGCGTGCTTGTCGACCGCGACGCCGAGCTGTTCGGCGGTGGTGACGTGCACCATTTCCACCGCGGCGGGCGGTTCGAGGCCGATGGTGTTGCCCGCGACCAGCGTGACGTGCGCGCCGCGCTGCGCGGCCAGCCGGGCCAGCGCGAAACCCTGCTTCCCGGAACTGCGATTGCCCAGAAAGCGCACCGGATCCAGCGGCTCGCGGGTACCGCCCGCGGAGACCACGATCCGGCGGCCGGCCAGGTCGCGCGGGATGGCGTCGGAGCGCTCCAGCAGCAGCGACGCCAGCGCGAAGATCTCCTCGGGCTCGGGCAGCCGCCCCGGGCCGGTGTCGGCGCCGGTCAGCCGGCCCGCGGCCGGTTCCATGACGATCGCGCCGTGCGCCCGCAGGGTCGCGACGTTCGCCACCGTGGCCGGGTGCTCCCACATCTCGGTGTGCATGGCCGGGGCGAACAGCACGGGACATCGTGCGGTCAGCAGAGTCGCGGTGAGCAGATCGTCGGCGCGGCCCATGGCCGAGCGGGCCATCAGGTCGGCCGTCGCCGGGGCGATCACGACCAGATCGGCTTCCTGGCCGAGGCGCACGTGCGGCACCTCGGGCACGTCGGAGAAGACGCCGGTGTGCACGGGGTTGCCCGACAGCGCCTCGAAGGTCGCCCGGCCGACGAATTGCAGCGCCGCCTCGCTGGGGATCACCCGGACGTCGTGCCCGGTCTCGGTGAACTTGCGAACGAGCGAGCAGGCCTTGTAGGCGGCGATCCCGCCGCCCACGCCGACAACGATCCGCATCTACTAAGCCTCTTCGTCCGGTGGAGATGGGTGGGCGGCGACGCCGCTAGCTCACTCGCCTTCGGAGTGCTCGAGCAGGTCGGCGTGGATCTCGCGCATCGCCACCGACAGCGGCTTCTCCTGCAGGCCCGGCTCGACCAGCGGGCCCACGTACTCGAGGATGCCGTCGCCGAGCTGGTTGTAGTAGTCGTTGATCTGACGCGCCCGCTTGGCCGCGTAGATGACCAGCGCGTACTTGGACGACGTGCGCTCGAGCAGCTCGTCGATCGGCGGGTTGGTGAGGCCGATCGGAGTGTCGTACGCGGGCACGCTCTTGGTGTCGCTCACTGGGGAGGCTCCTGCGGGTCGTGGTGGAAAATCGGGGTCTTGCGGCAAATTCGGCGGCGACGGGACGATTCCGTCGCCCTCATCTCGAATTTGTGCTAACGAACAACGATACCAACTGCTCACAGGCGCTGGTCAGGTCGTCGTTCACGATCACGGTGTCGAACTCGTCACATGCGGCGAGTTCGGTCCTCGCGGTTTGCAGCCGACGCTCGATGACCTCGGGCGATTCGGTGCCGCGGCCGGTCAGCCGGGCCACCAGTTCGTCCCAGCTGGGCGGCGCCAGGAAGACCAGGAGGGCCTCCGGCATGGTGGTGCGGATCTGCCGCGCCCCCGCCAGGTCCACCTCCACGAGCACGGGCAGGTTGGCGGCGAGCGCCGCCCGTACGGGTGCGGCCGGGGTGCCGGACCGCTGCAGGCCGCCGTGGATATCGGCCCACTCGAGCAATTCCCCCTGTTCGATCATGGCGTCGAACTCGGCCCTGGTCACGAACCGGTAGTCCCGGCCGTCGACCTCCCCGGGCCGCGGGGCCCGGGTGGTGGCCGACACACTGAAAACCAGGTCGGGCAGCCGCTCGCGGACACAGCGGACCACGGTGGACTTGCCGACGGCCGAGGGGCCGACCAGTACTACCAGCCGACCCTTCTGCGAATGCTCGACCACCCTCGGATCAGGCTTGGTCGAACTTCGCCAGCAACGCCTTGCGCTGGCGGTCACCCAGACCGCGCAGGCGCCGCGTCGGAGCGATCTCCAGCTCGCTCATGATCTCCGCCGCCTTGACCTTGCCGACCTTGGGCAGGGCCTCCAGCAGCGCCGACACCTTCATCTTGCCCAGGACCTCGTCGGTCTCGGCATCCTTCAGGACCGTCTTCAGGTCGGTGCCGCCACGCTTCAAGCGCTCCTTGAGCTCTGCCCGAGCGCGGCGAGCGGCAGCCGCCTTCTCCAAAGCAGCGGCGCGCTGCTCGTCAGTCAGCTGGGGAAGGGCCACGGTTCCTCCGTCTCATCGTTCATTGCTAAATCTCCCGCCGGTAACCCGGCGGTCTGTGCGACCGTACCCACGCGGCGTGCCGATTGCGAACCCACCCCCCAGGTCAGCGCGGGATTCGGGCAGGGTGGCGGGCACCCGGGCGGACCATCGCGCACGCTTGGGCCGGTAGCGCTGATCCTACCGCCGGATCCGCTCGCAGCCGCGTGGCCTGCGGTTATTCGGTCCACTACCGGGCGGATGACCGATTGGGCGAGTGACCGAAGCGGTCGTAATCGGCCCGTTATCGCGCGACCAGGACTTTTCTTGATTTTTCGGCGTGTCGCGCGTTTTCGTGTCTGCGTGTCGCGCTTCGAGGCACCTGATCTGGGTCACGAGAGCGGTGCCGGAATCCGATCAGGAGGCCGCGCGCCGGGGCCTCCGCGGCGCGCTGACAGCGGAAAACACATAGGTGTAATTCCCGCACGGCCGAAGGCGGAGCGAAGTCCAGCGGGCCCATATTCGCAAACAGACCAGTTTCGTCGATTCGCGGAGCGACCGCCACCGTCCAGGCTCCCGTGTGGAGACCCGGACGGTGCCAAACTCAGGCCTGGAGAAACGCGAAATCGTCGCGGAGTTGCTCGAGCCGCTCGCACAGCGCGAGCACGTCCGGCCCGGCGCGTAGCAGCTCCCGGGACACGTTGGGCAGCACCGCGGCATGGCTGCCCGCCGGAACCAGGGCGCGGACGGACTCCGGTCCCCCGCCCTGCGCGCCCACCCCCGGCATCAGGATCGGACCGTTGAGCAGCGAGAGGTTCGGGATCTCGGTCAGCGTGGCGCCCACGACGACCCCGACCGAGCCGAACGCCGCGCCCACATTGCGTACCGCGGCGTCGTCGACCATGCCTTGGGCGACGGTCCGGCCGTCGGGGGTGACGGTGCGCTGCAGACCGGCGGCCTCCGGATTGGAGGTGGCCGCCAGCACGAACAGGCCGCGGCGGTTCGTCTCGGCCAGCTCCAATGCCGGTGCGAGCGAACCGAATCCGAGATACGGCGACACCGTGACGGCGTCGCTGCCCAGCGGACCGTCACCGAGCCAGGCCGCGGCGTAGGCGGCCATGGTGGAGCCGATGTCGCCGCGTTTGGCGTCGGCGAGCACCAGGGTGCCGGCGTCGCGCAGCGCGGCGATGGTGTCCTCGAGGACCATGAAACCGCTGGAGCCGTACGTCTCGAAGAAGGCCACCTGCGGTTTGACCAGGGCGACCCGGCCCGCGAAGGCGTCCACGCACGCGTCGGCGAACCGTTTCAGGCCATCGATGTCCTCCGACAGCTCCCAGTCGCGCAGCAACTGGGGGTGTGGATCGATACCGACGCACAGCGGGCCGTGCTGCCGCATCGCCTGCCGCAGCCGCGCGCCGAACGATGTCATCGGTGGGCCGCGGCGAGCCGCGCGCCCGGCGGCACGTCGGCGACCGCGGCGAGGCCGGGCACACCGGCGAACGCCTCGGGAACCCCGGCGAGCCGGGCCTCGGAGGCCGTGCCCGAACCCGCCAGCTCCCGGTCCGCAGCCGCCAGCTCCCGGTCGATGGCGGCGAGTTCGCGGTCGATCGCCGCCAGTTCGCGCTCGGTCGACGTGATCTCCGTATCGGCCGGCGGCTTGCGGTCGATGGGTGGCGTCGCGCGGAAGCCGACAGTGCTGTAACCGCCCACCTTCCGCATCGGCCGGACGTCCCCGCCGCCGGGCGGGGACACCACGGCGCCGTCGATCGCGCGGCGCCGCGGCTTCACTCGTCCAGCGCCTACCGGTCGCGGTCCCGCGCCAAACCCGATGGTTCCCACCGTTATGTCTCCTTCAGTCAGCCCCGAAGTACGGCGTGCAGCTCTTGCAGCGAGCGCACCCCGATACCGCCGTTGATCGTTGCCTCGATACCCTGCACGGCCGCGGCCGCGCCCTGCACCGTCGTAATACACGGAATGCTCACACCCACCGCTGCGCTGCGGATCTCGTATCCGTCGACGCGCGGCCCCGAATTGCCGTACGGGGTATTGAACACGATGTCGATCTCACCATCCTTGATGTGGTCGACGATCGTCGGCTCGTCCGACGGCCCCGGCTCGGAGTGCTTGCGCACCGGCTCGCACGGAATGCCGTTGCGCCGCAACATCTCCGCCGTGCCGTCCGTGGCGAGGATGCGGAAGCCGAGGTCGTGCAGCCGCTTCACCGGGAACACCATCGCCCGCTTGTCGCGATTGGCGATGGAGACGAACACGGTGCCCGAGACCGGCAGCGACCCGTAGGCCGCCGCCTGGCTCTTGGCGAAGGCGGTGCCGAAGTCGGCGTCGATGCCCATCACCTCGCCGGTGGACTTCATCTCCGGCGACAGCAGGGAGTCGATGCCGGTGCCGTCCGGGCGGCGGAACCGGTGGAACGGCAGCACCGCCTCCTTCACCGCGACCGGCGCGTCCAGCGGCGCGTGGCCGCCGTCGCCCTCGGCGGGCAGCATGCCTTCCTTGCGCAGCTCGGCGATGGTGGCGCCGAGCATGATCCGCGCCGCGGCCTTGGCCAGCGGCACCGCCGTGGCCTTGGACACGAACGGAACCGTCCGGCTGGCACGGGGATTGGCCTCGAGCACGTACAGCACGTCGTCCTTGAGGGCGTATTGCACGTTGAGCAGGCCGCGCACGCCGATGCCCTTGGCCAGGGCCGTGGTGGAGCGGCGGACGGCCTCGATGTCGCTGCGGCCCAGGGTGATCGGCGGCAGCGCGCACGCCGAGTCGCCGGAGTGGATACCGGCCTCCTCGATGTGCTCCATCACGCCGCCCAGGTAGACCTCGTCGCCGTCGCACAGCGCGTCGACGTCGATCTCGATGGCGTCCTCCAGGAACCGGTCGACCAGCACCGGGTGCTCCGGGCTCAGCTCGGTGGCACGGGAGATGTAGCCCTCCAGCGAGGTCTCGTCGTAGACGATCTCCATGCCGCGCCCGCCGAGCACGTAGGACGGGCGGACCAGCACCGGGTAACCGATCCCGGCGGCGATCTCCTTCGCCTGCGCGAAGGTGGTGGCCGTGCCGTACTTCGGCGCGGGCAGCCCGGCCGCGACCAGCACATCACCGAACTCGCCGCGATCTTCGGCCAGGTCGATGGCCGCCGCGGAGGTGCCGACCACGGGCACGCCGGCGTCGGTCAGCCGCTGTGCCAGGCCGAGGGGGGTCTGGCCGCCCAGCTGCACGATCACGCCCGCGACCGTGCCGGACTCGCGTTCGGCGTGGTACACCTCGAGCACGTCCTCGAAGGTGAGCGGCTCGAAGTAGAGGCGGTCGGCGGTGTCGTAGTCGGTGGAGACGGTCTCCGGGTTGCAGTTGACCATCACCGTCTCGTACCCGGCCTCGGACAGGGTCTGGGCGGCGTGCACGCACGAGTAGTCGAACTCGATGCCCTGGCCGATGCGGTTCGGGCCGGAGCCGAGGATGATCACCTTGTCGCGTTCGGGCTGCGGCGCCACCTCGGACTCCGCCGCCGGGTCCAGCTCGTAGGCGGAGTAGTGGTACGGCGTCTTGGCCTCGAACTCCGCGGCGCAGGTGTCGACGGTCTTGTACACCGGGCGCACGCCGAGGCGGTGGCGCAGCTCCCGCACGCCGGTCTCACCGGCCAGTTCCGGGCGCAGGGCGGCGAGCTGGCGGTCGGACAGCCCGTAGTGCTTCGCCCGGCGCAGCAGCCGCTCGTCGAGGACCGGCGCGGCGAGAATGTCGATGCGCAGATCCACCAGGGCCGCGACCTCCGCGACGAACCACGGGTCGATCCCGGAGGCGGCGGCGACGTCCTCGATGCTCGCGCCCAGCCGCAGCGCCCGCTCGACCTGATAGATACGGCCCTCGGTGGGGGTCCGCAGATCTTCGAGAATCGCCGCGGGATCGGTCCATTCGCCGTCGGGCAGGGTCCAGAAGCCGGTGGCCTTGGTCTCCAGTGAGCGCAGTACCTTGCCCAGCGCCTCGGCGAAGTTGCGGCCCAGGCTCATCGCCTCGCCGACCGACTTCATGGTGGTGGTCAGCGTCGGATCGGCGCCGGGGAACTTCTCGAACGCGAACCGCGGCGCCTTGACGACCACGTAGTCGAGCGTGGGCTCGAAGCAGGCCGGGGTCGCCTTGGTGATGTCGTTGACGATCTCGTCGAGGGTGTAGCCGATGGCCAGCTTGGCGGCGATCTTGGCGATCGGGAAGCCGGTCGCCTTGGAGGCCAGCGCCGACGACCGCGACACACGCGGGTTCATCTCGATGACGATCAGGCGGCCGTCGCTCGGGTCGATGGCGAACTGGATGTTGCAGCCGCCGGTGTCGACGCCGACCTCACGCAGAATGGCGATGCCGAGATCGCGCATCTTCTGGTACTCGCGGTCGGTGAGGGTCATCGCGGGCGCGACGGTCATCGAATCGCCGGTGTGCACGCCCATCGGGTCGACGTTCTCGATCGAACAGACCACCACGACATTGTCGCGGCCGTCGCGCATGAGCTGCAGCCTCGAATTCCTTCCAGCCCAGGATGGATTCCTCGATGAGCACATTGGCCGTCGGGGACGCGGCGAGGCCGCCGCCGGCGATGCGGTCGAGGTCCGCGTCGTTGTAGGCCATGCCCGAGCCCAGCCCGCCCATGGTGAACGACGGCCGCACCACCACCGGAAAGCCCAGTTCCGCAACGGTTTCGCGGACCTCGTCCATGGTGTAGCAGACCTTGGAGCGCGCGGACTCGCCGCCCACCTTGGCGACGATGTCCTTGAACTTCTGCCGATCCTCACCGCGCTGGATGGCCTCGAAGTCGGCGCCGATCAGCTCCACGCCGTACTTCTCCAGCACCCCGCGCTCGTGCAGCGCGACGGCGGTGTTCAGCGCGGTCTGGCCGCCGAGCGTCGCCAGAATCGCGTCGGGGCGCTCCTTCTCGATGACCTTCTCGACGAATTCCGGCGTGATGGGCTCCACGTAGGTGGAGTCGGCGAACTCCGGGTCGGTCATGATGGTGGCCGGGTTGGAGTTGACCAGCGAGACCCGCAGGCCGTCGGCCCGCAGCACCCGGCACGCCTGGGTGCCCGAGTAGTCGAACTCGCAGGCCTGGCCGATCACGATCGGGCCCGAGCCGATCACCAGGATGTGGCGTAGATCCTCGCGGCGGGGCATCAGGCTCCTTCCATGAGACCGGCGAAACGGTCGAAGAGATAAGCGGCATCATGGGGCCCGGCGGCGGCTTCCGGGTGGTACTGCACGGAGAAGGCGCGGCCGTCCACCAGCCGCACACCCTCGACGGTGCCGTCGTTGGCGCAGGTGTGGCTGACCTCCGCGGCGCCGAACGGGGTGTCGAATCGCTGCCCGGCCTCGCCCTCCAGCGCGAACCCGTGGTTCTGCGCGGTGATGGAGATCTGCCCGGTGGCGTGGTCGACGACCGGCACGTTGATGCCGCGGTGGCCGAACTTCATCTTGTAGGTGCCCAGGCCCAGCGCGCGGCCCAGAATCTGATTGCCGAAGCAGATGCCGAACAACGGAATGCCTTCGCCCAGAACGGCTTTGGTGAGTTCCACGGCGTCGTCCTGCGTGGCGGGGTCGCCGGGACCGTTGGACAGGAAGACCCCGTCCGCCTTCAGGTCCCTGATCCGGTCGAGCGTGACGCTCGACGGCACCACGTGCACGCGCATCCCGCGCTCGGCGAACATGCGCGGCGTGTTGGTCTTGATCCCGAGGTCGACCGCGACCACGGTGAACCGGTGTTCGCCGGTGGGCTCGATCGTGTAGACGTCGTCGGTGCTGACCTCGCCGGCCAGGTCCGCGCCGAGCATCGAGGGTTGCCCGGTGACCCGGCCCAGCAACTCGTCGACCGAGGCGTCGGCGGCCGGGCCGGAGAAGATGCCCGCCTTCATCGAGCCGCGGGTGCGCAGGTGGCGGACCAGCGCGCGGGTGTCGATGCCCGCGATGCCGACCACGTTCTGGCGGCGCAGCTCCTCGGGCAGCGTGGTGGTGGCGCGCCAGTTGGACACCCGGCGCGCGGGGTCGCGCACGGCGTACCCGGCCACCCAGATCCGCTTCGACTCGTCGTCCTCGTCGTTCCAGCCGGTGTTGCCGATCTGCGGTGCCGTCGCCACCACGATCTGCCGGTGGTAGCTCGGGTCGGTCAGCGTCTCCTGGTACCCCGTCATCGCGGTGCAGAACACCGCCTCGCCCAGCGTCTCGCCCTCGGCGCCGAAGGCCGAGCCGCGGAACACCCGGCCGTCCTCCAGCACCATCACCGCGTTGTTCACGTGTTCTCGTCTCCCGTCATCGTGCCGGTCGCGCCCTTCGTCCAGGCCGGATACACCGTCTTGTCGTCACCGCGGAACCCGGTGTCCACCTCGGTCCCGGTCGGCAGTGTCCAGCGAATTACCAGCACACCATCTTCCGTCATCACCTTGCCCGCGTGCCCGCGTTCGGTGCGAACCGCCGTGACGGATTCCTGCGGAATCCAGATCGCGGCCGCGCCGTCGCGCTCGAGCAGGATGCCCCGCTCGAACCGGGTCAGCTCCGCCGTGGCGCGGAAACCCAGGTCGCCGACCGTGATCCGCTGGATCCAACTCGGCGCCAGGGTGCTGCCGAGGTAGAGACCCGTCGTGGGCTCCAGCAGCTGCGCCCCGAGGTCGGCGGGCACCGCGGGCAGTTCCCCGATCGAGGACGCCTGCCGCCGCGCCTTCCCCTGCCACGCCCGGTACATCAGCCACAGGCACAGCACGAACAGCGCCAGAAACGCCAGCACCCACAGCGTTCGCTCCATCTAGGGTCTCCCCACCGCTTTGCCGTCGCGGGCGGTGATCCGGCCGCGCAGGAACGTCGCCGTCACCCGCGCGGGCAGGGTCATCGCCTCGTACGGCGTGTTCTTGGAAATGCTCGCGAGCTCCGTTGCCCGCACCGTCCACGAGGTGTCCGGGTCGACCAGCACCAGGTTGGCCGGTTCGCCGACCGCGAGCGGCCGGCCCTGATCGTCGAGGCCCGCGATCCGCGCGGGATTCTCGCTCAGCACGCGGGCGATGCCGCGCCAGTCCAGCAGGCCGGGCTCGAGCATCGTCTCGACCACGATCGACAGCGCGGTCTCCAGGCCGAGCATGCCGGGCCGGGCCGCAGCGAATTCGCAGCACTTGTCCTGCTCGGCGTGCGGGGCGTGGTCGGTGGCGACGCAGTCGATCACGCCGTCGGCCAGCGCCTGCCGCAGCGCGGCCGCGTCGGACGCCTCGCGCAGCGGCGGATTCACCCGGTTCACCGCGTCGTAGGTCTCCAGCCGGGAGTCGTCCAGCAGCAGATGATGCGGGGTGACCTCGGCGGTGATCGAAATGCCTTGGCCCTTGGCCCATTTCAGCAACTCGACGGTGCCCGCGGTGGAGGCGTGGCAGATGTGCACGCGCGCGCCGGCGTCGCGGGCCAGCAGCGCGTCACGGGCCACGATCGACTCCTCCGCGGCGCGCGGCCAGCCGGCCAGGCCGAGCCGGGCGGCGGTCGGGCCCTCGTGCGCCACCGCGCCGTCGGTCAGCCGCGGCTCCTCCGCGTGCTGGGCGATGAGCACGCCCAGGGAGTTGGCGTACTCCAGGGCGCGGCGCATGATCAGCGGGTCGTAGACGCAGTGGCCGTCGTCGGAGAAGATCCGGACACCGGCCGCCCCCGCGGCCATGGTGCCCATCTCGGCCAGTTGCTTGCCGCGCAGGCCGACCGTGACCGCGCCGACCGGATACACGTCGACCAGGCCGATCTCCTGCCCGCGCCGCCACACGTGATCGGTGACCACGACGCTGTCGGCGACCGGGCTGGTGTTGGCCATCGCGAACACGGCGGTGTAGCCGCCCAGCGCGGCGGCGGCGGATCCGGACTCGATGGTCTCGGTGTCCTCGCGGCCGGGCTCGCGCAGATGCGTGTGCAGGTCCACGAAGCCCGGCAGCAGGAACTGGCCGGCGCCGTCGATGGTCTCGGCGTCGACCACGCCCAGATCCGTCCCGATCTCCCGGATCTCGCCGTCGGCCAGCAGCACGTCCACCGGATCGCCCGCACCGTAGAGGCGCACGTTCTTGATCAGCACGTTGCTCCCGCTCACGCCACCGCCTCCCCTGCTCCGATCAGCAGGCGGAACAGCACCGCCATCCGCATATGAACTCCGTTGGTAACCTGTTGCAGCACAGCGGCTTTCGGTGAGTCCGCCACCGATGCCGCGATTTCCATGCCGCGCAGCATCGGTCCCGGGTGCAACACCACCGCATGGTCATCGAGCAGTGCCATCCGCCGCTCGTTCAGTCCGTAGTTGATCGAGTACTCGCGTGCCGAGGGGAAGAATCCGCCGTTCATCCGTTCCGCCTGCACGCGAAGCATCATCACCGCGTCCGCGCCGGGCAGTTCGGCGTCCAGCGCATGCGAGACCCGTACCGGCCACCCGTCCACGCCGACGGGTAGCAGCGTGCGCGGCGCAACCAGCACCACGTCGGCACCGAGGATGCTCAACAGGAACGCGTTCGAACGCGCGACCCGGCTGTGCAGGATGTCGCCCACGATCACGACACGCTTGCCCTCCAGGGTACCGAGCCGCTGCCGCAGGGTCAGCGCATCCAGCAACGCCTGTGTGGGATGTTCGTGCATGCCGTCCCCGGCGTTGATCACCGCGGGCCCGGGACCGGCGAAACCCCCTGCGCCCGCGTTCATCTCACCGAACCAGCGGGCGATCTGATGGGCCGCGCCGGAGGCCGGGTGCCGCACGATCAGCGCGTCGGCGCCCGCGGCGTGCAGGGTGAGCGCGGTGTCGCGCAGCGATTCGCCCTTGGACACCGACGAACTCGACGCGCTCACGTTGATCACGTCGGCGCTCATCCACTTCCCCGCCACCTCGAACGACACCCGGGTGCGGGTGGAGTTCTCGAAGAAGACCGTCATCACGGTGCGCCCGCGCAGCGTCGGCAGCTTGCGCACCTCGCGGCCGAGCAGCGCCTGCTCGAAACGCTGGGCGTCGTCCAGCAGTTCGGTGGCCGCGGCCCGGTCCAGGTCGGTGACCGACAGCAGATGCCTCACTGCCCCGCCCCCTGATGCAGGTACACGCCGTCGTGGCCGTCGTGTTCGGTCAACAGCACGGAGATGTCCTCACTGCGGGAGGTGGGCACGTTCTTCCCGACGTAGTCGGCACGGATGGGCAGTTCGCGATGGCCGCGGTCGATCAGCACCGCCAGCTGCACCGCGCGCGGGCGGCCGAGATCGCGCAGGCCGTCGAGGGCCGATCGCACGCTGCGGCCGGAGAACAGGACGTCGTCGACGAGCACCACCAGCGTGTCCTCGATGCCGCCCTCGGGCACCGAGGTGCGCTCCAGTGGCCGGTGCGGCCGGTTGCGCAGGTCGTCGCGGTAGAGGGTGATGTCCAGCGAACCCAGCGCCGGGCGCACGCCGGAGAATTCCTCGATCCGGTCGGTGAGCCGCGCGGCGAGAGTGGTTCCGCGAGTGGGGATTCCGATCAGCACCACGCGGGGCACATCGGGGTCCGCGGAGTCGAGGGCGGTCTTCTCGATGATCTGGTGGGCCATGCGCGCGATGGTCCGGCCCACATCCCGCGCCGACAGCAGCTCGCGCCCGGCGCGAACCCATTCGGGATCGTGCCGCTGCGAATACTCGGCAGCGTTCGACCTGGCCGCGCTGTCTTCGGGCACAGGCATGCCGACCTCCTTCCCCGCCTCGCAGGACGGTCCGTTAAAGGATGTCTTTCGAGCAGTGAGCCTAGCAGCGCACCCGCAAACGCCGGTCATCGGGGGTGCCGCTGTGAGCGCCACCACCTGCGCAGATGCCCGCGCATGGCGGTTCGCTTCGCACGCGGGAGTGGCGGCGGCGCGTCCGGCGAACACGGGGACAATCGTTCATACGGTGTATATCGGAACTGGAACCTGTGTCATGCTCGTGAGGTGAGCAACGATGCCGACTTCACCGAACCGCGCCGCCTCACCTTCCGCGGTGAGGGCGGAATCCGGCTGGCGGGCGACAGCTGGGGCCCGGACGACGGCCCCCTCGCGGTGTTCCTGCACGGCGGCGGGCAGACCCGCCACTCCTGGAAGGACTCCGGCGCGGCGCTGGCGAAGGTCGGGCTGCGCGCGGTGCTGCTGGACGCGCGCGGGCACGGCGAGAGCGACTGGGCGCCCGACGGCGACTACTCCCGCGAGGCCATGACGGCCGACCTGCTCGGCATCCTCGCCGAACTCGGCCGGCCCGCGATCCTGGTGGGCGCCAGCATGGGCGGGCTGACCAGCCTGCTGGCCACCGCCCGGCCGGGCAGCGAACGGATCGCCGGGCTGGTCCTGGTGGACGTGGTGCCGCGCCCGGAACACAAAGGGGTGGAACGGGTTCTGAAGTTCCTGAGCGGACATCCCGAGGGCTTCGCGACCCTCGACGAGGCGGCCGACGCCGTGGCCGAGTACCTGCCGCACCGCACCCGCCCCCGCACCACCGACGGCCTGCGCCGCAATCTCCGGCAGCGCGCGGACGGCCGCTGGTACTGGCACTGGGATCCGGCGATGATGTCCGGCCGCGGCGAGGACATCGAACTGCACACCTCGGTGCTCGAGGACGCGGCCCGGCAGCTGACGATGCCCGTGCTGCTGGTGCGCGGACGGCTCTCGGATGTGGTCAGCGAGCAAGGCGTGGCCGAGTTCCGGCGCCTGGTCCCGCATCTCGAGTACGTCGAGATCCGCGGCGCCGCCCATACCGCCGCCAGCGACGTGAACGATCAATTCACCGACGCCGTGGTCGATTTCGTGCGTGCCCACCAGCCCGGCGGCGCCTGACCGCGGCGAATTCGGCTGCGCCGCACCGTGATTATTGCCGATAGGTGGCGAGGAAGCGGCCGATGCGCTCGATGATCGCCTCGAGTTCGTCGGCGTGCGGGAGCGTCACGATCCGGAAGTGGTCCGGGCGCGCCCAACTGAACCCGGTGCCCTGCACGATGTGCAGCTTCTCCTGCAGCAGCAGGTCCAGCACGAACCGCTCGTCGTCGTGGATCGGGTACATGTCGAGGTCGATGCGGGGGAAGGCGTAGAGCGCGCCCTTGGGCCGCACGCACGACACACCGGGAATGCTGTTGAGCGCCTCCCACGCGCGGTCGCGCTGCTCGCGCAGCCGCCCGCCGGGCAGGGTCAGGTCGTAGATGCTCTGATGACCGCCCAGCGCCGCCTGAATCGCCTGTTGCGCAGGCACATTCGCGCACAGCCGGAGACCGGCGAGCATGGTCAGCCCCTCCAGGTAGCTCTGCGCGTGCTGGGTCGGTCCCGAGACCACCAGCCAGCCGGAGCGAAATCCCGCGCAGCGGTAGGTCTTCGACAGGCCGGAGAACGTCAGGCACAGCAGGTCGGGCGCGAGCGCGGCGGTGGATACGTGCTCGAGGTCGTCGTACAGGATCTTGTCGTAGATCTCGTCGGAGAACACCACCAGGTGATGGCGGCGGGCGACCTCGAGCACCTGCCGCAGCACCTCGGGCGGGTACACCGCGCCGGTGGGATTGTTCGGGTTGATGACGACGATCGCGCGGGTGCGGTCGGTGATCTTCGCTTCGATGTCGGCGATGTCCGGGTACCAGTCCGCGGACTCGTCGCACACGTAGTGCACGGGGCGACCGCCGTTGAGAGTCGTCGCGGCGGTCCACAGCGGGAAATCCGGTGCGGGAACGAGGACTTCGTCTCCGGTCTCGAGGAGCGCCGTCATGGCCATCATGATCAGCTCGGAGACGCCGTTGCCGAGGAACACCTCCTCGACATCGACATCGGCCACGCCGAGGGTCTGGTAGTACTGCACCACCGCGCGCCGCGCCGACAGCAGGCCCTTGGACGTGCAGTAGCCGCTGGAGGCCGGCAGGTTGCGGACGATGTCCTGCAGGATCTCCGCGGGCGCCTCGAAACCGAACAGCAACGGGTTGCCGGTGTTGAGCTTCACCACGTGGTGCCCCTCGGCTTCCAGCCGCGCCGCCTGCTCGGCCACCGGTCCGCGGATTTCGTACGAGACCCCCGACAGCTTGCTCGACTGCTTGACCTGCATGAACATCCCTTCTCGCAACGACTTCCGCACACTCTACTTGGAATCTCCAAGTATGCACTTGGTTTTTCCAAGCAGATGGCTAGAGTGGGATCGTGCCACGCCGAAGCTACGACCACTACTGCGCCGCGAGCCGAGCCCTGGATGTGGTGGGCGATCGCTGGAGCCTGCTGGTGGTCCGGGAACTGTGCCCGGGTCCGCGCCGCTACAGCGACCTGTTCGCCGATCTGCCCGGAATCAGCACCGATGTCCTCGCCGCCCGGCTCAAAGACCTCGAACGCGACGGCATTCTGACTCGCCAGCGCGTCGGACCGCGCGCGACGACCGCGGTCTACGAACTGACGCCCGCCGGTGCGGCACTGCGGCCGGTGCTGGAGGCGCTGTCGGACTGGGGCGCCGGGCTGCTCGGCAAACGCCGTCCCACCGACGCCGTGCGCGCGCACTGGTTCGCGCTGCCGATCGGCCGTGCCGTCGCCCAGCGCCTCACCGCCGGTACCGTCACCGTGCACATCGGCGAGACGGTGTTCCATCTCGTCGTCGACGACACCGGGATCACGCACCACGACGGACCGGCCGCCGCACCCGATCTGGAATTGCGCCTGGATCTGACCACCGCCACCGCCGTCGCCACGGGGTCGCGGTCGCTGGCGGAGGCGGCGCCGGAGGTCTCGTGGCCGTGAGTCACCGGGCGGGCGGCGCGATCGGGATCAGTCGCCGATCGCGTCGGTGCGCGTGTCCGGCCAGCTCACCGGCGAGGGACCGAACATGTTGTGCGCGTTGGTGATCACGCTGCGGGCCAGCGCGCGGTTGCCGGTCGCGCCGATCACCGCGCCGAGCCCGACGGGCAGCGTCTTGCCGAACAGGAGCACGCCGCGCTTGGCGATGAACTGCACGATGAAGCGCCGCGCCAGGGAGTTGTCGATGGAACGCACCACCGGCAGCTTGTCGGCGACCGCGCTCGCCCAGTCCTTGGCCGACTCACCGGCGCGCTTGCCCAGCAGTTCCGCGCCGCTCTCCCCGACGACGACTCCGACGACCAGGGCGCGCCGCTGCCGCGGCGACATCAATTCGAGGCCGTACAGCGCGCCCGTCGACAACGCGTAGAACGCCGAGGCCTCCAGGAAGAACGCCGATTCGACACCGCTGACCGCCAAGCCGATCAGCGTGCCGATGCCGGGGACCACGGCGCTGAGGCCCGCCGCCGTGCCGCTGGCCGTCACCAGCAGCAGGTAGCGCGACTCGAGGCCGCGTGCCAGATCTTCGGGCGAACGGCTCGGGTCGCGGCGGCGCAGCCGTTCCACATACCGCGTCGCCAGTGGCGCCTGCACTCCGGTGCCACCGCGGAGCACCAGTTCGACCGATTTCTGTAACGCGCGCTCGAACATCCGGGAAACCCCTCTCGTCGGCTGGCCCGAGGATACGAGGAAGGGATACCCCGTATCGTGCACCGACACGGGTTCGCGGCACTCCGGGCCTGCTCGGGTACCGATGGCCCAGCTGCGGCAGGAGGTTCCGGGCTACCGGGGCGCCTCGGACCCGGGCTCGGCGGCAAGGTGTTTCGTGACGCTCGAGACGGCGGAGAGCACCGGTGGGCAGGAATCCAGCGCGGGAACGAAGGCGTCGAATCCGTGTTCCCCGTCGGGCACGTCGATCACCTCGACGGCCGCACCGGCCGCGGCGGCGCGGGCCTGGAAGCGGTCCACGGTGGCCTGGAATTCGGGTTGCTCCCGGCCGACGCGGGTGAGCACGATCGGACGACCGGGACGCACCAGGTCGCACGGTGCGGGGGTGTTCGACCCCGGATTCTGGTCTGCCAGCACGGGATACGTCAGCGCCACGCAGCGCAGCCACGGCGGCGATTCGGCCAGCCAGCCGCCGGTGAGCATGCCGCCGCCGGAGAAGGCCCAGACCGCCAGCCGGTCCCGGTCGGAGGCGGGCGCCTCGCGGATTCGATGCACCACGCCCTCGAGCCAGTGCGCGGTGGCCGTGAAGTCGGCGTTCGGCGGCCAGACCGTGCCCGGCGGCCACCCGTCGAGACCCTGATACCGCACGCCCACGACCGCCGCCGCCACTCCCGATCCGGCCAGCAGCGTGGCATACCCGGCGAACAGCGGCGATTCCCGCGGCTGCATCCCGGCCGGCGCGGGCCCGTGCACGAGCACCACCGTCGGCAACGGTCCGGCCGCGCTCCCCGGTCGATAGAGATCGAAATCATCCTGCCGCCGCACCTCGACAGCCGCTGCTTCTGCCATGCCCTCAGTCTGCCTCGAGCCCCCCGCCCTCGAACCCCCGATGCCACAAGCAGTTTCGGCCGTCTGAGTCGTCAGCAGCCGCGGACGTCGTGCGCCTACGGACTGCCGCACCCGCACCGCTGCCCCCGCCCGCCGTCCGGCGGTGCTGGCCGACCAACCGGTGGCTCCGCCGGTCGGGCGGCACGGCCGGTCGCTCGGCACCGCCAATCGGTGGGCACCACCAGTTGGTCGGCACTGGCGGTCGGCCAGCACCGCCGGACGGCCAGCACCGCCGGTCGGCCAGCGCGGCCGGTCGGGAACCGCACTGCGTCGGTACTCCGCTTTGGGAGCGGACGGTGGTGGGGGCCGGTCGCGCCTAGGTCATTGGCGGGGAGGCGAATTTGTCGGCGACTTCGCGGGCGCGGCGGGCGGATTCGCGGGCGTGGTCGGCGATGTGGGTGGCCTCGGCGGCGTCTTCGGGGTAGCGGGCGGCGATGTCGTCGTACAGGCGAGCTGTCTCGTCCTCGGCGGCGGCGAGTTTGCGGGCCGCCGCGGCCAGGTCTTGCCGCAAGGCGTGCGGCCACTCCGGCGGTGTGCCGGTGGTGTGCGGGGTGGTCATATGGTCCATGCGGCGGCGGCTGTCGTCGACGGCACGCTCGATCTCGTTCTGTTCCCGTGCTTCCCGGGCCGCGACGCGGTTCAGCGACACTTCGCCACGGTCCAGGCGGGCGGCGCTGGTGGCCAGCTGGGCGCGAGCCCGGTCGATCAGCTCACGGCTCCGTGTGTCCGGGGGTTCCGCGGACCAGCCGACATTGTGGGCGCGCTCGTCCAGGGACTGCTGCCGGGCGTCCAACCGCTGTTCGCGCGTGTCGGCGGCGCCCTCGCGCAGGTTCGCGGTCTCCTCGCGGGCGTCCGCCGCGAACTCGCGCCGGTCGGCCAGTTCGTCGCGACGGTCGGCGTCGGCCTGCCGGCAGTCCGCTGTCTCCTCGCGGGCCGCCGCCTCGGCCTCACGCTCGCCCACCACGGCCTCGCGCTGGGCGAGCGCGTGTTTCCAGCCTTCGAACCGCCGCGCGGGCCGGGAGGTGTTCTCGGC
Source organism: Nocardia sp. N2S4-5 (assembly GCF_044628355.1). NCBI lineage: Bacteria > Bacillati > Actinomycetota > Actinomycetes > Mycobacteriales > Nocardiaceae > Nocardia > Nocardia sp. N2S4-5. The sequence goes on from NZ_JBIUPM010000001.1 coordinate 1,671,013, forward strand.
GGGCGAGTCGCTCTGGCTCGGCTCGGCCGATCCCGAGGGAGGCCGGTGCTGTTCAGCTGCCACACCTCAATCGTCCTCCCTCGCACGGCCGGGCGCATCGAACAACCAGCTGCCGACCGGTCGGTTGGTACCGGCAGGCCCCGGGCTAGACGACTTTGGCGTCGATCAGCAGAGTCCAGATCTCGCCCTGATCGACGACCTCGACACCGAGTTTCTCCGCCTTGGTCAGCTTGCTTTCGCCGACTCCCGCGCCGGTGATCAGCATGTCGGTGCTCGCGGAGACAGAGGACGCCGCCGTCGCGCCCGCCTTCTCGCACAGGCGCTGGAACGTCGGGCGGGCGACCTTCTCACCCGAGCGCGGGTCGCTGATCGCACCCGTGATCACCACTGTCTTGCCCGCGAGCGGCGCACCCGCCGCGACGACCGGCGGCAGGTCCTCCTCGCGCACGTCCAGGGAGACGCCCGCCTCGCGCAACCGCCGCAGTTCGGGGCGCAGGCGCGTGAGATGTTCGACCAGGGAGGCGGCCACCTTCGGGCCGATGTCCTCCACGGCCACCAGCCGTTCCTCGCCCGCGTCGGCAACCTCCTCGAGCGAGCCGAATCCCGCGCGGGCCAGGCGGGCGGCGGTGCCGTCGGAGGCCATCGGAATCGCCAGGCCGATCAGCGCGCGGCGCAGGCCGACCCCGCGGCTGCCATCGATCGATTCGATCATGCGGGCGGCCGAGATCTCGCCGATGCGATCGAACTCGAGCAGACGCTCCTTGGTCAGCGTGTAGAAGTCCGAAGGGCGTTCCAGCAGACCCGCCTCGGCCAGGCGTTCGATCCACACCTGCCCGATGGCGTCGATATCCGCTGCCGCCCGCGACGCCCAGTGGATCAGTCTCCGCACCGTCTGGGCTGGACAGGAAACGTTGGTACAGAACAACTCTCGACTGTTGCCCTGCTCGGTGACCGGCTGCGCGCACGACGGGCAGGCGGTGGGCGGCACGATCTCGCGCTCCTCGCCGGTGCGACGGGAGGCGTCGAGCACTCCGGCCACGAACGGGATGACATCGCCCGCGCGGCGCACCAGCACGGTGTCACCGATCTTGATGTCGCGGGCCCGGATCACTTCCTGGTTGGCCAGCGTGGCCCTCGTGACCGTCGTGCCGCCCACGAACACCGGCTCGAGCCAGGCGACCGGGACGACCTTGCCCGTCTTGCCCACGTCCCAGACCACGTCGGCCAGCAATGTGGTCTTCTCCTCGGCGGCGAACTTGAACGCCAGCGCGCCGCGCGGCGAGTTCGACCGGGTCCCCGCCGCGGCGTAGGCATCGCGGTCGGCCAGTCGCAGTACCGCGCCGTCGAGGTCGTAGTCCAGCGCGTTGCGCCCCTGCTCGATCGCGGTGATCGCCGCCTGGGCCTGTTCGGCGTCGGCGCAGTGCCGCATCTGCGCACCGGCGATCCCCAGCGCCGCCAGCCCCTCCTCGAGATCGACCGCGGCGCCCCCAGCCGAGGTGTCGAGGTCGAAGCCGAAGAACCGCAGTCGCCGTTCGGCGACCGTGGCCGGGTCCTTCGCCCGCAGCGTGCCGGCCGCGGCGTTGCGCGGGTTGATCAGTGGTTTGTCCGGATGAGCGGTGTTGTAGGCGGCGAAGGTCGATCGCAGCATCACCGCCTCGCCCCGCACCTCCACCCGCGCCGGGACGTCGATCCGCTCGGGCACGCCGTCGACCAGCGCGCGGACCAGCATGGTCACGTCGTCGCCGGTGGTGCCGTCGCCGCGAGTCACCGCCCGCGTCAGCCGCCCGTCCTCGTAGACCAGGGCCAGGGACAATCCGTCGAGTTTCGGCATCACGACCACCGACTGGCCGGGAAAGCGGTCGAAGAACGCCGCGACCTGCTCCGGCTTGGTCGCCTTCTCCAGCGACAACATCGGGCGCGAGTGCCGGATCGGGGCGTGCAACACCGCCGGCGCGCCGACCTGCTCCAGCGGATTCGGGTCCGGCGCCAGCTCCGGGTGCGCCTCGATCAGGCCGCGCAGCTCGTCCTCGATGGCGTCGTACTCGGCGTCGGCCACCAGCGGCGAGCCCTGATAGTAGGCCTCGCGCAGCGCCACGATGCGGTCCGCGAGCTCCTCGATACGTTCCCCAGCTTCCACAGCCGTTGACGCTACCGAAACCCACTGACATCCAGCACAAACGGCACTCCGTGGAGCGTCGATCCGCGCATCCGCGGGCCGGTTCTCCTGTCACTTTCAGCATATAGCGGGCAGGGGGGCTTGCGGCAAGGCCCCGGTGGTGCCCCAGAATAGCCCGGCCGGAAGCCCTTACCTGCGAAAATGGGAGTTGCGAAAGTGCGTGTGCTGTTGACGACGTGGGGGTCGCGCGGGGACGTCGAACCGCTGGCGGGGCTCGCGGTGGCGTTGCGGGAACTGGGCGCGGAGGCGCGGGTGTGCGCGCCGCCGGACGAGGAGTTCGCGAGCTTGCTCGAGCGGGCCGGCGTGCCGTTGGTCCCACTCGGCCCGACGGTGCATTCGATCGTCGCCAACCCGGCGCCGCCGACGGCGCAGGACGCGTTCCGGCTCGCTCCCGCCCTGGTCGCGGCCCGGTTCGAGACGCTCACCGTGGCCGCCGAGGGCTGTGACGCACTGCTGGCGACCGGCCTGATGCCGGCGGGCGCCCGGGACGTCGCCGAGAAACTCGGCATCCATTACGTGCTCGCGTGCTTCCACCTGCTCGGGTTGCCGTCACGGGATTTCCCGCCGGGGCGACGCCCGGGCACGCCGTCCCCGCAGGACGAGACCGACAATCGCGTGCTGTGGGAACAGGACGCCCAGCGGGTGAACGCCCTGTACGGCGAGGCGCTCAACAGCCACCGGGCGGCGATCGGCCTGCCGCCGGTCGACAACGTCCGCGACCACGTTCTCACCGACCGGCCCTGGCTCGCGGCGGACGCGACGCTGTGCCCGTCGCAGGGCCGGACGGACCTCGATGTCGTGCAGACCGGGGCCTGGATCCTGCCCGACGATCGGCCGCTCCCGGACGAGCTGACCGCGTTCCTGGACGCGGGCGCGCCACCGGTGTACGTGGGGTTCGGCAGCATGGCGGCGTATGTCCCGAAGGACATCGCCCGGGTGGCGATCGAGGCGGTCCGCGCGCAGGGTCGCCGCGTCGTCCTCGCCCGCGGCTGGGCCGACCTCGCTCCGGTCGACGACGCCGACGACTGCTTCGCCGTCGGCGAGGTCAACCAGCAGGCGCTGTTCGGCAGGGTGGCCGCCGTCATGCATCACGGCGGCGCGGGCACCACCACGGCGGCGGCGCGAGCCGGCGCGCCCCAGGTGGTCGTACCCCGGATCGCGGACCAGCCGTCCTGGGCCACACGCGTCGCGGAGCTGGGAATCGGTGCGGCACACCACAACTCGGCACCGACCGTCGAATCCCTGTCCGCCGCACTCGGCACGGCACTCACCCCCGAAACCCGAACGCGGGCCCGGACCGTAGCGGAAACGGTCCGAGCCGACGGGGCATCGGTAGCCGCCGAATTGCTCCTCGAGGAAGCCGCCCGCAACCGCCGTGCTTGAACATATGTTCGATAGTACGTAGATTCGAACGCATGTCTACACCGCTGCAGGGTTCGCTACTGGACGGATTCGGGGAGACCGACCTCGGGTCACTGCACGGGCTGCGTCGCACGGTGCTGGGTCAGGGAGCCTGGATCGATGTGCTGCCGGGCTGGCTGCGGGGTGCCGACGAGCTGTTCGAGGCGCTCGCCACGCGGGTGCCGTGGCGGGCCGACCGGCGCCAGATGTACGACCGGGTGGTGGACGTCCCGCGACTGCTGCGCTTCTACGGCGAGTCCGAGACGCTGCCCGACCCGGTCCTCGACCGCGCCCGCGACGCGCTGAGCGCCCACTACCTCGGCGAACTCGGCGAGCCGTTCCGCACCGCGGGACTGTGCTACTACCGCGACGGCGACGACAGCGTCGCCTGGCACGGCGATACGTCCGGGCGCGGCGCGACGCACGACACGATGGTGGCCATCGTGTCGGTCGGCGCGGCGCGAGCGCTGCAGCTGCGCCCGCGCGGAGGCGGCGCGAGCATGCGCTACCAGCTCGGCCACGGCGATCTCATCGTGATGGGCGGGTCCTGCCAGCGCACCTGGGAGCATGCCGTACCCAAGACCCGGCGCCCGGTGGGGCCGCGCATCAGCATCCAATTCCGGCCGCGCGGCGTGCGGTAGCCACCCGGAGTTCAACTGGCGTCCGCCGCGGCGCAAGGGATCGATAAGTGTATTCGTCGGACCAGCCCGATACATTGGCTTCATGAATACTGTTGGGGCGGGAATCCTCTCGGTGATGCCGCTGCACACGATCTCCGACGTGCACGGGGAGGTCGGGCTGCGCCGGCGCATGGAACTCGAGACCGAGAAACTGCCGGAGCCCGAACGGGTTACGGCGGCCCTGCGCCTGGCCTCGGACCTGCACCGGGACGACCGATACGGCCGCGAGCCCTACATCAGTCACCTGCTGCGCGTGGCGATTCGCATCGTCAGTCACTACGAGGTCCGCGACACCGACGTGGTGATCGCCGGCCTGCTGCACGACGCAGTCGAGGACCACGGGCGCGAATTGGCCGGCGCCCGAACGGGTTCGGTGCCCGACGCCGCGCTCACCGCGATCGCCGAGGATTTCGGCGCCCGGGTGGCGACGCTGGTCGCCGCCGTCACCAACCCGCCGTTCGATCCGGCGATGGACCGGCACACGCAATACCGCGAGCACGTCTCCAGCAGTCTGGCCCGCAATCCCTGGGCGCGGGTGGTGAAGATTTCCGACTTCACCGACAACGGCGTCGGCATCCTGTACGCCACCGGTCCCGTCATGCACAAGCTGGCCACCAAGTACCGCCCGCTCACCGCGGTCTACCGCGAGCTCGTGACGCGCGCCGACACGCCCTTGGCCGACCACGTGAAGGACCACATTCTCGACCAGCTGGACCGCGCCGACGAGAGATTCGACGCCATCCTCGACCGCGGCTGACCGCGCCCGGCTCGGGTCAGGCGTGGTCGCGGCGCAGCACGAAGAAGTACGGGTCGGTCATGCCGCGAAGATCCATCACGCCCAGCAGCGTCTCGTCGTCGACCAGGCGGAAGACGTCGATGATCGGCAGGTGGTCGTAGATCATCGCGGCGCTGACCTTGCCGCGGAACTCCAGGTCGCGCAGGCGTGCGCGCGGCGTCGGCGTACGCAGCACCGGACGCAGCACGGGCAGCAGCCGGCGCACCGCGCGGATTCCGGCCAGGGGCACCCGGCCCACCAGCCCCAGCGGCACCCGGCGCGGGTCGACCGGGAACAGCGCACCCGCCGCGGTCGCGAACACCAACGGCTGCACATCGTCGGGGCCGTCGAATTGCTTTCCGTACCAACCGGATTCGACCAGAGCGCCCGCCCACGGATGCCCGGTGTCCAGTTCGTCCCCCCGCCAGCGGCCGGTGGTGACCTCGTCCACCCGGACCGTGGGCAGGCTGTCGTACAGCTCCCAGGCTTGTTCGGGCGTGCAGCCGCCCCGGCTCAGCTCGCGCAACCGCGCCGCGGGTGTGTCGACGTCTGCCATCCCGTCCTCCTCGACCTCGAGAGCAATAGATGCTTCGGGCCTCACACTATCTCAGGCCGCTCGGGCGGAGCGCCGTGACCGAGACCACGTCCGGAACCACTGGACCTCGAGTGCGCTCGAGGGACCAGCATTACCGGCACGAGCGGTCGATCCGCTCGGCAACCCGGGCTCCGAGGTCCGGGCGCGCGCCCCCGCCGGCCCACGTACACCCACGGCGGGGGCGCACTCGTCTTCGGCTCGCCCTCGCGCTCCGCGACTAGGCTGGCCGTGTGCAGACCAGCCTTCTCCCGCACGTGGCCGCCGCCAACGACCTCACCCGCCGCTGGTGCGACGCGGCGGGCACCGGTGATTTCGTGCTCTCCGGATGTGGCGTGTGGCCGCTGCTCGGCGTGCTGGCGACGGCGGCGAACGAGCCAGCCCGCGCGGAACTGGCCGCGGCCGTGGGACTTTCGGCCGAGGACGCACAGGAATCGGCGCTGCGGCTGCTCGCGGAACTGACCGCGGCGGAGACCGTCGCGGGTGCGCTCGGGGTCTGGGTTCGCGAGGATGTCGAATTGCGGGAGCAGTGGGCGCGGTCGCTGCCCGAGGGCGTCGTCGGCAAGCTCACCGGGCAATCGGCGCTCGATGCCTGGGCCGACCGGCACACCGGCGGGCTGATCGACCGGTTCCCGCTCTCGATCAACGCCGATACGCTGCTCGTTCTCGCCACCGCGATCGTCGCTCGCACGTCGTGGCTGCAGCCGTTCCACGACGATGTGCTGGAACCGGCGACCGGACCATGGCGGGGGCACCGCGGTCCGGGGCTGTCCCGATACTCGCGCGAACTCGGCGACGCCGTCCTGCTCGACGCGACCGAACCGGTGACGCGCGTCGTGGTGCGCGGGATCCGAGACCTGGACGTGCACCTGCTGCTGGGCGAGGGCACACCCGGCGAGATTCTGGGCGCCGGGCTCGGTGCGCTGGACGGGTCGGTGGCGGTGCGGACCCACCTACCGGTCGGCACCTCGGGGCCGGGCCTGACGGTGCGGGAAACCCGCGCGGTGGCGGATACGCTGCGAATTCAGGTGCCGCCGTTCCTGATCCGTTCCGGTCACAATCTGCTCGCACGGAGCGAGCTGTTCGGACTGGGCGCCGCGTCCGACAGAAGCCAAGACCGCTTTCCGGCCATCTCCGACACGCCGCTCTACCTCGCGGACGCCGCGCAAGACGCGCTCGCCAGGTTCACCCGCGAGGGATTCGAGGCCGCCGCCGTGACCGCTGTCGCCCTGGCCCGGGCCGCCGCCGTGCCGCGCCCGCGCCGCGTTCTCGAGATCGCGGCGACCTTCGACCGGCCGTTCGGGTTCCTCGCGGTGCATCGGCCGACCGGACTGGTGATCGTCGCGGGATGGGTCGCGCAGCCGCCGCTGTGACGACCGGGATCGCTCAGCCGGTGATATTCCATTCGTAGACGGTCAGCTCGGATGCGCCCGTCGTGTGAATGGGGTCGGTGTGGACCAATTCCCGTGCCGCATCGAGACTTTCGGCGAGGAGCACATAGGCGCCACCCGAGCCGTCGGTGAAGCCGCCGCTGCAGTCCAGCTGCCCGGCGGCACGGAGTCCGGCCAGCCAGTCGCGGTGCGGGCCCGCGACGGCGTCGTCCCAGCGCGCGGTGCGCATGGCCAGTACGAGGTACTTGCGCACTAGGCGTCGCCGTCCGGCCGGGACCGGGTCGCCGCCGCGGCGGCGCGGACCTGCGGCGCCACCTTGACCACCTGCCCGAGCACGCCGTTGACGAAGCTCGGCGAATCGTCGGTAGACAGTTCCTTGGCGAGTTCCACGGCCTCGTCCACGGCCACCACCGGCGGCACATCGGTGGCGTGGAACAACTCCCACACCGCCACTCGCAGGATGGCGCGGTCCACGGCGGGCAGCCGTTCCAGCGTCCAGTCCTGCAGGTAGGACTCGATGGTGCCGTCCACCCGGTCGAGATCATCGGCGACGCCCTCGACCAAGGTGCCGGTGTACGGGTTCACCGGTGCGACCGACTCGTCGCCCACGGCCAGCTGCGCGCGCTCGGCGAGCAGATCGGCCGGGTCGATGTCGCGGGCCTCGGCCTCGAACAACAGGTCCACCGCCCGGCGGCGAGCCTTGTGCCGGGCGCCCAGCTTCTTGTACGAGGACTTCCGGTCTCCGGCCTGATCGGTCACAGTCACCAGGCTAGGCGTTCACGCGGCCGAGGTAGCCACCGTCGCGGGTATCGATCTTCAGCTTGTCGCCGGTGTTGATGAACAGCGGCACCTGCACCTCGGCGCCGGTCTCCACGGTGGCGGGCTTGGTGCCGGCGCTGGACCGGTCGCCCTGCAGGCCCGGTTCGGTGTGGGTGACCGAGAGTTCGACGGTGACCGGGAGTTCCACGTAGAGCACCTCGCCGTCGTGCATGGCGACCTGCACCGGCATGTTCTCCAGCAGGAACTTGGCGCTGTTGCCGAGGGTCTGCTCGCCGATCTGGATCTGGTCGTAGGTGTCGCCGTCCATGAAGATGTAGTCCGACCCGTCGTGGTACAGGTAGGTCATATCGCGCCGGTCGACGGTGGCGACCTCGACCTTCACACCGGCGTTCCAGGTCTTGTCGACCACCTTGCCGGACACGACGTTCTTCAGCTTCGTCCGCACGAACGCCGGCCCCTTGCCCGGCTTGACATGCTGGAATTCGACGATCTGCTGCAGATTGCCGTCGATTTTCAGCACGAGGCCGTTCTTGAAGTCGCTGGTGTCCGCCACTGTCCTCGGATCTCCTTGTTTGTTCGAACGCAGTCGGTCGACCGTGATCAGTCGACCACGGTCAGGTCTTTGGTGGTCAGGGTGAGCAGTTCGGGACGCCCCTCGCGAACCACGAGCGTATCCTCGATCCGGACACCGCCGCGGCCGGGGAAGTACACACCTGGCTCGACGGTCACCGCCATGCCTTCGAGCAGTGTACCCGTGCCGGTTTTGGCGATTCCGGGTGCTTCGTGGATCTGCAGGCCGACGCCGTGGCCCAATCCGTGCACGAAAAGCTCGCCGTGGCCCGCGTCCTCGATCACCGTGCGGGCGGCGCAGTCCACCTCGCCGCATCCGGTCCCCGGTTTCAGCGCCTCTCGCCCGGCGCGCTGCGAGGTTCGCACCAGCTCGTACACCTCGCGCTGCCAGTCGGCCGGTTCGCCGAGCACCAGGGTGCGGGTCATGTCGGAGTGGTAGCCGCCGACCACCGCGCCGAAATCGAACTTCACGAAATCGCCCGCCGCGAGCACCGCATCGGTCGGGCGGTGGTGTGGCACGGCCGAATTCGCGCCGGCGGCGACGATCGTCTCGAACGATATGGCCGCGGCGCCGTGCTCGAACATCAGCCATTCCAGCTCGCGCGCCACCTGCCGCTCGGTGCGGCCCGGGCGCAGGCCGCCGCGCTCGAGCAGGCTCGCCAGCGCGGAATCGGCGGCGGCGCAGGCCGCGCGCAGTTGCTCGACCTCGTAGTCGTCCTTCACCATGCGCAGCTGCTCGACCAGGCCACGGGTCGGCACCAGCTGCAATCCGGTGCCCTGTTCGACGAACGCGTGATGCTGGTCGACGGTCACGACATGGCTTTCGAAGCCGACCCGGCCGGTCTGCCACTCCCCCGCGATCTCGATTGTGCGGCGGGCGCTGGCGCGGGCGATCTCGGCCCGCAGGTCCGGCACCTGCTCGCCGACCTGGGTGGCGTAGCGGCCGTCGGTGCAGATCACGGTGCGGTCCTCGGCGCCGTCCCAGGAGTCGACCAGCAGCGCGGCATTGGATCCGGTGAAGCCCGTGAGGTACCTGATGTTGATCAGGTCGGTCACCAGGAGGGCGTCGACGCCGTTCTCCACCAACAGGTTCCGCAACGCGGCCCGGCGAGCCGCGTGGTCAGGGCGCCTCGCGTCGTGATCAGCAGACATGATTCCCACGCTACCGCTGCCGGTGCGCGCGTTCCCCGCTCACCCACAAGCCGGTCACCGGCGGGCAATCGGGCGGTACCTGGGCGAACGGGCCGCGGGACCGGGAATGGGGTGCACCGGTTGTTCACATGTGTTGGGGTTATCCACATTTCGCGTTCGGCCATTCCGCTCGCTCGCCGTCCGGGCAACGATGGTCGGTATGACAGCCATCGCCTTCGTAGTCCTCGCCACGTGGTGCGCGGCGCTGAGTGTCGTAGATCTGCGCGAGCGGCGGCTGCCGAATCCATTGACCGGACTCGGCGCTGCGGCGGTCCTCGGCTATGCGCTGGCGACCGACCACCTGCGCGCAGCCGTCACGGGTGCGGTGCTGCTGACCGTCCCGTACCTGGCGGTCCATTTCATCGCGCCCGCTGCCTTCGGCGCGGGTGACGTGAAGCTGGCTCTGGGTCTCGGAGCAGCCGCGGCCTGTGGCGGCGGGCAGGCGTGGAGCTGGGCCGCCGTGGCGGCGCCGCTGCTCACCGCACTCGCCGGCGTCGTGACCTACCTGCATCATCGAATTCGCGGCTCGCCCTGGAATCGTGCTCTCCCCCACGGCCCTTCGATGTGCGTATCGACCCTGTTCGCGCTCGTCCTCACGTGAGTCAGCGCCCGGCGCACACCACCCGCGCCACGAATTCGACCTTGGCGCGCCACAGCGGTGCACTGTCGGGGCAGCCGGACGGGCAAGACGAATCGTGATTGCCGGGAATGAGCTGTGTGCAGTCGTCAGGGGCAGGGCCGTGGGTTTCGACCGTCCGGACAGCGCCGATCGGGGGTGGCCTAGGGGCTTTTCGGAGACGGCGGAGAGCGCGCATTATCGGAGGTAGTCACCTCGGCTCGGGTGTGGCGTGCGGCCACCGGCGCGGCCGGTGCGGGCCGGATGTCCGGGTAACGGTGCTGACGTGGAAAGATGGACGGCGTGTTGCGCTGGATTACTGCTGGTGAGTCTCATGGTCCCGCTCTCGTCACGATCCTCGAGGGGATGGTGGCCGGGGTGGAGGTGACCTCCGCCGATATTGCCGCGCAACTGGCGCGTCGCCGGCTCGGGTACGGGCGCGGGGCGCGGATGAAGTTCGAGGCCGACAAGGTCACCGTGATCGGCGGTGTCCGGCACGGGCGCACCATGGGCGGACCGGTCGCGATCGAGATCGCGAATTCCGAATGGCCCAAGTGGACGCAGGTCATGTCCGCCGATCCGGTGGACGAGGCGGAACTGGCCGAACTGGCCCGCAACGCGCCGCTCACCCGGCCACGCCCCGGCCACGCCGACTACTCCGGCATGCTCAAGTACGGCTTCGACGACGCGCGCAATGTGCTGGAGCGCGCCAGCGCCCGCGAGACCGCCGCCCGGGTTGCCGCCGGCACCGTGGCGCGCCAGTTCCTGCGCCAGGCCCTCGGCGTGGAGGTCGTCTCGCACGTGGTGTCGATCGGCACCGCCCGGGCCACGGCCGGTCTGGTGCCGACGGCCGCCGACCTCGCCACCGTCGACGAGAGCCCGGTGCGCGCCTTCGACAAGGACGCGGAGGCGGCGATGATCGCCGAGATCGAGGCCGCCAAGAAGGATGGTGACACGCTCGGCGGCGTCGTGGAGGTGGTCGTGGACGGCCTGCCGGTCGGGCTGGGCTCGTTCATCAGCGGCGCGGACCGGCTGGACGCGCGCCTGGCCGCGGCGCTGATGGGGATTCAGGCCATCAAGGGCGTCGAGGTCGGCGACGGGTTCGAGACCGCGCGTCGCCGCGGCAGCCAGGCTCACGACGAGATGCGGCCCGGGCCGGATGGCGTGCTGCGTTCGACCAACCGCGCGGGCGGGCTCGAGGGCGGCATGACCAACGGCGAGCCGCTGCGCGTGCGCGCCGCGATGAAGCCGATCTCGACCGTGCCGCGCGCGCTGTCCACCGTGGACATGACCACCGGCGACGAGGCCGTCGCCATCCATCAGCGCTCGGACGTGTGCGCGGTGCCCGCCGCCGGTGTGGTCGCCGAGGCCATGGTCGCGCTGGTCGTGGCCCAGGCGGCGCTGGAGAAGTTCGGCGGCGACTCGCTGCCCGAGACCGTCGACAACATCACCAGCTACCTGAAGCGGATCAGCTCGCGCCCGCATGTCCCGGGCGCCGTCCCCTCGTGATCGTGCAGACCGATCCGCGCCACCCGTGTGTGGTGCTGATCGGCCCGCCCGGTGCCGGGAAGTCGACGATCGGCCGCAAGCTCGCGCGCGAACTGGGCGTCGAACTGTACGACACGGACGCCGGTATCGAGGACGAGACCGGGCGCACCATCCCGGAGATCTTCGCCGCCGACGGCGAGCCGGAATTCCGGCGCATCGAGGAACGCGTGGTACGCCGGGCGGTGCTCGAGCACAAGGGCGTGGTGTCGCTCGGCGGCGGCGCGGTGCTGTCGGACGCGACCCGCGAGTTGCTGCGCGATCGCACCGTGGTGTACCTGGAAATCAGTATCGCCGAAGGACTTCGGCGCACGGGCGCCAATTCCAACCGCCCCCTGCTGGCCGGTGACGATCCGGGCGCCACATACCGCAAGCTGATGCGTGAACGCCGCCCCCTGTACCGCGAGGTGTCCGATGTCCGGGTCCGCACCGACGGCCGCAGCCCCGGCCGCGTAGTCCGCAATATCCTGGCCAAACTCGGCCTGGAACCAGCCGAACCCACGCCACCCCCAACCCACCCCACCGAACCCCCCAGCCCTTCCCGCCGCTCCCGCTCCCGCCGCCGCCGACGCAACCGCTCCGCCACCGCAAGTGCCACAGGTACCACGGTCGCCGCAGGTACGGTAGCTGCAACAGTCGACGCAGGTGGTGCAGTCAGCACCGGTAGTGCAGGTGGCACAGGCGCCGCAGTCGGCACACGCGCCACAGGTGACGCAGGTGGCACACGCGCCGCAGATGGCACGGGCGCCGCGGGTGCTGCGGTCGGCACAGGTGCCGCAGCCGGTGCAGTCTGCACAGGTGGCGCAGGTGGCGCAGGTGGCGCAGGTGGCGCTGATCGTACGCAGTCCGGCTCCACACCACTTCTAAGCACCACGGATTCATCGAAAGGCGGCCCGCCGGATCCGAATTCCACAGCGTCCCAGTCAGATTCGCCTGCGGGAGCGCCGACCGGAGCGAAGCGGCGGTCTCGCCGTTCGCGCCGAGGTGGTCGACGCCGCTCCCGTGGCGGTGGCACCGAGACGACGGCAATGTCGGGGACCACCTCGAGTGAAAGCATCGAGGGTTCCCGAGACCCCGCGACCGAGACTCAATTGCCCGGCGCGCCAGCACATCCCGCGAACAATGCCCGAAATGCCCAGGCAACCGGCAATTCGGAGGCGACCACCACACCACGGGCCGATCACCGCTCCCGAGGCAAGAACCCCAGTAGCCCGCAGCCACCCAGCGAATCGCACCGCACCGAACACACCGGCGGCGCCCCGGCCATCAACACCGCAACCTCCCGCAATGCGGGCATCCACCCGGACTCGCCCAACGGCAACCGGTACGGCACACCAGACACCCCCCAAGCCGCCACAGCCACCCGAGGCGAACACCCGTCACGCCGCAGACGCAGCGCCCGCCGCGGCTCCGGCGCACCCGGCGCCCTCCCGAAACCCATTGCGTCACAGCAGCACCCAATGCCGCGCGGAGAAGACCCGCACGCATCCGAACCACACCGCACCAGCACCCCTGCTCCGTCCCCGACCTCGGCCTCACCCCCGCCCCCTGTCCCGACATCGGCCCCATCCCCGGACTCAGCTCCGCCTCAGACCCCATCCCCCTACCCGCCGTCGTCCCCGGCCCCAGCCCCTGCCGCGGCTCCAGCCTCAGTTCCGTCCTCGACCTCGACCCCGACCCGGGCCGCGTCGCCGACTCCAGCCCCAGCCCCGGCCTCAACTCCGGCCTCGGCTGCGCCCCCGACCTCGACCCGGGCCTCGTCCCCGGCTCCAGTCTCAGCCCCGCCCCCGACCTCGACCCCGGCTCCAGCCTCGACCCCGACCTCGACCCCGGCTCCAGCCTCAGCCCCGCCCCCGACCTCGTCCCCGACCCGGGACTCGTCCCCGGCCTCGAGCGCAGCAGCACCCTCCGCCACGCCCACTGCAAAAGCCAGCGGCACAACCGCTGCCACAGGGCGAGGTACGACCGCCGACCGCAGCGCACCCGCGGAGGGGGGCGCTACTGCGGACGGAGCCGCGGCTGGTGGCCGCTCGGTCGTGGAGAGTTCTCACCGGGGCGGGCGGGGGCGGCGCTCGGCGAGCCGTGCGGCCGGACCGCCCGGCGAGGGAGGCGGTGCGCCCGGAGCGGGCCGGGACGCGGGCTCGAGTCCCGGGGACCGGCACTCGGATACCGATGCCGTGCGGTTCGGCGAGTAGTCCCTCTGTCAGCGAGAAACCATGAGTAGCAAGAGAATCGGAGCAGCAAGTATGACCGAGCCCACTCGCATCGAGGTGCGCACCGCCGACCCGTACCCGGTCATCATCGGGCGCGGACTGCTGGGCGAGCTGGTCGAGCAGGTGGCCGCGCAGCCCGGTGTGCGGACGGTCGCGATCTTCCATCAGCCGCCGCTGACCGAGACCGCGGAGGCGGTGCGGCAGGCGCTCGCCGAGGCCGATCTCGGCGCGGGCGGGGAGAAGATCGACGCGCACCGCATCGAGATCCCGGATGCCGAGGCGGGCAAGGACCTGCCGGTGGCCGGGTTCTGCTGGGAGGTCCTCGGCCGCATCGGCCTGACCCGGCGCGACGTCGTGATCAGCCTCGGCGGCGGCGCGGCGACCGACCTGTCCGGTTTCGTGGCCGCGACCTGGATGCGCGGAGTGAAGGTGGTGCACGTGCCGACCACGCTGCTGGCGATGGTGGACGCGGCCGTCGGCGGCAAGACCGGCATCAATACCGAGGCCGGTAAGAACCTGGTCGGCAGCTTCCACGAGCCGACCGCGGTGCTGGTGGATCTGGTGACCCTGGAAACCGTGCCGCGCAACGAGATCGTGGCCGGGATGGCCGAGATCATCAAGGCCGGTTTCATCGCCGATCCGGTGATTCTGGACCTCATCGAGCGCGACCCGCAGGCCGCGCTCGACCCGACCGGTGAGGTGCTGCCGGAACTGGTGCGCCGCGCCATTCAGGTCAAGGCCGACGTGGTGGCGGCCGACCTGAAGGAGGCCAGCCTGCGCGAGATCCTCAACTACGGCCACACCCTCGGCCACGCGATCGAGCGCCGCGAGCGCTACCGCTGGCGGCACGGCGCGGCGGTGTCGGTGGGCCTGGTCTTCGCCGCGGAATTGGGCCGTTTGGCGGGCCGCCTCGACGATGCCACCGCCGAGCGCCACCGCAGCATCCTGGACAGCGTCGGCCTGCCCACCACCTACGACGCCGACGCCCTGCCGCATCTGCTGGAAACCATGCAGACCGACAAGAAGACCCGTTCCGGCGTCCTGCGTTTCGTCGTCCTCGACGGCCTGGCCAAGCCGGGCCGCCTGGAAGGCCCGGACCCCAGCCTGCTCGCGGCGGCTTATGCCACCATCGCCCGCGACGAAGCCCCGAGCGGCGGCATCCTGCTGTAGCCGCGAAGACTTCACCCGGTTGCGCCAGGAGCCACCCACGGCGCTTGACGCTCAGGCATCCGTCTGAAACCGCCGGAGACACCCACCCCCTGCCCCAGAAGCCACCCACAGCGTGCTCGCCGCTGATGCATCCGTCTGAAACCGCCGGAGACACCCACCGGCTGCCCAGGAGCCACCCACGGAGTGCTCGCCGCTCAGGCATCCGGCCTGAAGCCGCAGAAGACACCCACCGGTTGCCCCAGGAGCCACCCACGGAGTGCTCGCCGCTCAGGCATCCGGCCTGAAGCCGCCGAAGGCACCCACCGGTTGCCCGACGAGCCGCCCTCGGCGATGCTTGGCGCTCAGGCATCCGGCCTGAAGCCGCGGAAGGTACCCACCGGTTGCCCGAGGAGCCACTCTCGGCGATGCTTGGCGTTGACGAGTTCGCCACGGCCGCATCAGGAGTCAGCATGCCGGTCCTACCCGCGCGCATAATCGCCGTTCCGGTCAGCCTGTGGCTGCTCGCCGCGCTCGCGGTCGACGCCGACTATCGGGCCGACAATATCTTCGCGCTGCCGGATGCGGCGTTCTCACTGGTGCTGCTGATATCGGCGGTGCTCCCGGCGCGCCTCGCGGTGCCGGGGCTGACCGCCGGGTTCTTCTTCGGATCCGGGGTGGTCACGGTCGCGGCCGTGGACCGCTTCACCCGCGACGAACCGGCGCAGGGAATTCTCGACCTCGTGATCGCCGCGATCTATCTCGGCGTCGCGGCGCGGTTGCTGACCCGCGCTCCGGCGCGGACGGCCTGACCTACAGCGCGGACGCGGCGTTCGGCGGCGGCGCGGGTTCGGCCTTCTTCGTTTCCCGGCCGACCAGGAAGCGGCCGAGGGCGACCCCGACCATGCCGGGCACGAAGATCAGCAGGATGATGAACGACGCTCCGGCGGTGATCTCGAACCCCAGGCCGTTGTCGCCGAGATCGAACTTCGGCAGGTAGTCCAGCACCCAGGCCACCACACCGCCGCCGAGGCCCCCGGCGATGCCCGCCTTCAGCCAGCGCATGGTGAGGTCGGCGCCGCCGCGGTCGGGATCCGGGTTCGCGCGGCGGTCGCCGCGGCCGTCGAGCAATCCCCACGCGATCACGATCGCGATCAGCACGATCAGGCACAGGATCCGCATCCACGAGCCGTGCGTCGGCCAATAGATCATCCCGAAACCGAGCACGGTCCGAAGCACCACGGTCAGCACCCCGAGCGCCACGGCGCGCAACACCCACGCATTCATGTCGATCACCTTAACCTGCCGAGTGGTCCCGAAAAACAGTAACCGGTTACAGAAAACCGAGGACGGGACACCGGCAGGTGAGGCGTGGGTGCGGACGAACGGTCAGTTGGGGGCCGGGATCCAGATGTCGTAGTTACCGCTGCCGTCGTTACGCAGGACGCACTCCCCCTACGCGTGCCATTGCGGCGCCTCCTTCAAGCAGAAGCCCAGCGAGATGCCCGACACGCTCTCCAAACAGACGAAGCCCCAGCGCGGCGACGCCGAGGCACAACCGGCAGCATGTGCCGTCGGTTGCCCGGCCAACACGAATCCGCACGCGGCGATGACCATCGCGAAGGCGATACCAACACGAGTGAACATGATTTCAGCCCCTCCCCTTCAGTTCTCGAACGCATCCCCTCGAAATGCGTTGAACAACAAGATGATACCGACCAGCACCGGCAACCGGAAGGCTCGGACGCCGCGGCATCAGCTTTCGGATCGAAGCCCGCCGTCCAGCGCCGCGGCCATTTCCGCGCGCGGAGCAGGTCGGCCGGTGAACAGCTCAACCTGCCCGTACGCCTGGTTCAACAGCATCTCCAGGCCGCTGACCACCGTGTTTCCCGCCCGCGCCACCGCATCGGCCAGGGGTGTCGGCCAGGGGTTGTAGATCGCGTCGAGGACCAGTGGCGCGAGGGCGGCCGCGTCGGCGACGGCGGACGCGGCGGCGGACGGGACCGTGCTGACGACAACGCCCGCCTTCGAACACGCGGTGCGCACCTGTTCCGGCTCGAAAGCACTGTATGCCGCGGTCATTCCGAGTCGTTCGGCGAGTTCCAGTGCGCTGCTTGCCCTTCCGGCATCCCGAGCCGCGACGGTCACCGATTTCGCACCGAGTTCGGACAGCGCGAACAACGCCGGTCGCGCGGTGCCGCCCGCACCCAGTACGACGGCTTCGGTGACCGAGGTGACCCCGCCACCGCGCAGTGCGCCCAGGACCCCGTCGATGTCCGTGCAGTCCGCACGCCAGCCGGTCTCGGTGCGCACCAACGTATTCGCCGATCCCACGAGCACCGCGCGTTCGGTGCGTTCCTGGGCGTACGCCAAGGCGGCTTCCTTGCCGGGCATGGTCACCGAGAGTCCGATCCACTCGGGCCCGAGCCCGTCCACCAGCGCGGGCAACTGCTCCGCCGAACACTCGACACGCTCGTACGTCCATGGCAGCCCGAGCGCCCGATACGCGGCCAGATGCAGCTGCGGAGAACGGGAATGGGCGATCGGCTTTCCCAGCACCGCGGCCCTGCGGACCTCACCGTCCACTGTCGAGAACCCCGTTGTCCTGAGCCTGGGTGATATTCCGCAGATGGTCGGAATAGCTCTTGGTGAAAAGCGTTGTCCCCGAATTGTCGACGGTGACGAAATACAGCCAGTCGCCGGGCGCCGGATTCTCCACGGCGTGCAACGCGTTCAGCGACGGCGCCGCGATCGGATTCGCGG
This sequence comes from Nocardia sp. N2S4-5, assembly GCF_044628355.1. NCBI lineage: Bacteria > Bacillati > Actinomycetota > Actinomycetes > Mycobacteriales > Nocardiaceae > Nocardia > Nocardia sp. N2S4-5. Next base: position 1,688,852 of record NZ_JBIUPM010000001.1, read on the forward strand.
GCAGCCCGACCATGGCATAGGTGTTCCACGGGGTGACCTTCGCGCGATCGGCGTCGGTAGTGGCCACCTCGATCTCGTTCAGCGCGTAGTTCACCGTCGAATCGAACTGCAGCATCTGACCGACCTTCAGCCGGTTCACGATCACTCGCGCCACCTTGGCCATGTCGTTGGGTTTCGCTTCGCGTTCCACCAGCGAGGCGGAGATCAGCGTCTGGTACGGCGAGAGCCCGTTCGCCGCACCGGCTTGCAGCAGGCCGGTCGATTCGTAGGTGGCGGCGCTCTGGGTGATCAGCTGTTGCAGAATCTGCTGCGGCGTGCCGCTCGGATCGAAATCCAGGGAACCCGCGGCGATGAGGCCCTCGAGCTGCCGGCTGCGGTCGGGCGCCCGCCGCACTTCCTGCTCGGCCCAGGCCGGAACTCCGAGTGCGGCCAGATCGGTGCCGGCGCCCGCGGCGGCGAGCTCATCAGCGGTCACACACCTGCGCGCGGGCTCGGCGCCCATGCAACTCGCCTGGGCGACAAGGGAATAGATGCCCGGCGTAGGGGTCCCGTTCCGCTTCACCTCGGATTGATCGTGCAGCAGCCGCCCCTCGGAGATCACCACATTGCCGACGCGCGAGTCCTTGCTCATCAACGCCGTCACGGCCGCGGAGCCCTTGCTGTGCGCGGGCACGGCATAGAAGCCGGGCTGCACCGAATTCATCTTCGAATTGCGGATCGCGGCCTCGTAGAACGCGCCGGTGCTGGCGACCACGCCCTTGTCGTACATGGTCTGGGCGATCTGCTCGGCGGTGTCGCCCGCCTTCACCCGCACCACCACCGCCGGACCGGCCGGGCCGGCGAAGTCCTCGGGCCCGCCCAGCTTGCCGATGAACTTGTAACCGGCGTACCCGCCGGCGGCCACGAACAGCACGACGAAGACGGCACCGAGGATCCACAGATTGCGGCGGCGACGCTGGCGTTCGGCCGCTTTGCGCGAAGCGACCCGGGAACGCTTGCTCCGCGCGGACTGCCCGCGGCCGGACTGGCTCCGGCCGGTTTGCTTGCGGGCCGGGCGCTCTCGTGCGGACCGTCCCCGGGGCGGCTCTTCTCCCGCGGACCGATTCCTGGCCGATCGGCCCTGGGCGGGCGCCCGGCGCTGACCCGAGCGCTGCGGCCGCGGCGGCGGCACCGGCTCGGGCTCCTCGTCGGTATAGACCGGAATGACGGTGGTGTCGTCGTCGTAGTCGTCCCAGTCGTCGTCGACCGGCGCCGCATGGCGGGAACCACGCCCGCGCGGCGCTCGGTCGTCGGCGCCCCAACCGCTGTCGCGGCGACGGTATCGCCGCTCCTCGACGCTCTGCCGATGACGTTCCTCGGCCCGCGCCCAGCGGTCATTCATCCGACCACCCTGCCGACTGCTCCCCGGCCGCCTTCAACACCGCACTCCGTTCGTCCAACCATCCCTGCAGGATCGATACGGCCGCCGCCTGATCGATCATCTGCCGCTGGCCACGCGCGCGAACTCCACTGTCCCGCAATGCACGTGCAGCTGACACCGTAGTCAAACGTTCGTCGGAAAGTCGTATCGGCACTCCGGGAATCATGGATCGCAAACGATCAGCGAAGGAGATGGCGAGCGCGGCGGAGGCGCCGTTCGCCCCGCGTAGCGTCCTGGGCAGGCCGACAATCACCTCGACGGCCTCGTACTCCCGCACAATTTCGGCAATCCGGGCGAGATCGGCCGCCCCGCCGCCGCGCGCTCCACGGCCGCTTTTCGAGCCGGCGCGCTGCACCGTCTCGACCGGCGTGGCGAGGATGCCGTCCGGATCGCAGGCGGCGACGCCGACGCGCACGGTCCCGACATCGATGGCGATGCGGCGGCCGCGCCCGGGATCGGTCGCGGCGCTGGGCCGGTCGACCGATTCCGAACTCTCGGACCTGGACATCAGGCGGCGCGCTCGGCCACCTGCGCCCGTACCGCGGCAAGCCCGGCCGCGATCCCCGAGGGATCCGACCCGGCGCCCTGCGCCATCTCCGGTTTGCCGCCGCCACGCCCGGCGATGCTCGGACCGAAGCTGCCGACCAGATCACCGGCCCGGAAACCGAGTTCCTGCGCGGGCTTGTTCACCGCGACCACGAACGGCACCTTGCCATCGGCGTTGCCGAGCAGCACCACCACGGCGGGCCGGGTGCCGAACCGGCCCCGGATGTCGGTCGCGAGGGTGCGCAGATCGCCGCCGCCCACGCCCTCGGGCGCGGCGGCCGCCACCAGCAGCACCTCGCCGAACCGCTGGGCCTCGTCGACGAACTTCGCGGCCTGCGCCAGCACGGCCTGAACCTTGCTGCGCTCCAGCTCCTTCTCGGCCACCTTGAGCCGCTCGACCAGCTGCTCGACGCGGGCGGGCACCTCCTCGCTGGGCACCTTCAGCGAGGACGCCACACCGGCCAGCAGCGCGCGCTCCTTGGCCAGGTACTTGTAGGAGTCCAGGCCGACGAACGCCTCCACGCGCCGCACGCCGGAACCGACCGACGACTCACCGAGCACGGTGATCGGGCCGATCTGCGAGGAGTGCTCGACGTGGGTGCCGCCGCACAGCTCCATCGAGAACGGGCCGCCGATCTCCACGACCCGGACCTCGCTGCCGTAGTTCTCGCCGAACAGGGCCAGCGCGCCCATCGACTTGGCCTTGGGCAGATCGGTGACGAAGGTGTTGACGGGGAAGTCGGCGCCGACCGCGTCGTTGGACACGGCCTCGATGTCGGCCCTCTGCCCCTCCGACAGCTGGCCCTGCCAGTTGAAATCGAAGCGCAGATAGCCGGGCTTGTTCAGCGAACCGGCCTGTACCGCGTTCGGGCCGAGCACCTGTCGCAGCGCGGCATGCACCATGTGGGTGCCGGAGTGGCCCTGGGTCGCGCCGCGCCGCCAGGCCGGGTCGACCTGGGCGAGCACGGTGTCGCCCTCGGTGATCTGGCCCTGTTCGACGGTGGCCTTGTGCACCCACAGCTTCTTGGCGATCTTCTGCACGTCGTTCACGCGCAGCTTCACGCCCGACGCGGTGATCACGCCGCGGTCGGCGATCTGGCCGCCGGACTCGGCGTAGAGCGGGCTGCGGTCGAGGATCACCTCGACGTCCTGTCCGGCGGTCGCGGTGGGGACCCGCACGCCGTCGGCGAGCAGGGCGATGACCTGGGCCTCGGTGGTGAGTTCGGCGAAGCCGGTGAACTCGGTGGCGCCGCGGTCGACGAGTTCCTTGTAGATCGACAGGTCGGCGTGCGCGTGCTTGCGGGCGGCGGCGTCCTCCTTGGCGCGCCGGCGCTGCTCGGCCATCAGCGAGCGGAAGCCCTGCTCGTCGACCTCGAGCCCGGCCTCGGCGGCCATCTCGAGGGTCAGATCGATGGGGAAGCCGTAGGTGTCGTGCAGGGTGAACGCGTCCGATCCGGCGATCTTGCGGCCGCCCGCGGACTTCACCTCGGCGACGGTCTCGTCGAACAGCTTCGAGCCGGTGGTCAGCGTCTTGAGGAACGCGGTCTCCTCGCCGACCGCGACGTTCTCGATGCGCCGGAAGTCGGTGGCCAGTTCGGGATACGACGGCGCCATCAGGTCGCTGACGGTCTTCATGAACTCGCCCATCACCGGCTTCTCCGCGCCCAGCAGCCGCGCGGAGCGGACGATGCGGCGCAGCAGCCGCCGCAGCACGTAGCCGCGGCCGTCGTTGCCCGGGTTGACGCCGTCGGAGATCAGCATCGCGGCGCTGCGGGCGTGGTCGGCGATGACCCGGAAGCGGACATCGTCGGCGTGCTCGACGGCGTACTTCTTGCCGGTCAGCTCCTCGGCCTTGGTGATGATCGGGCGCAGCAGGTCGGTCTCGTAGACGTTGTCGACGCCTTGCAGCAGCATCGCCACCCGCTCGACGCCCATGCCGGTGTCGATGTTCTTGCGCGGCAGCGTGCCGACCGGGGCGTGGCCCTCCTTCGGGCTCAGCTCGCCCCGGATGTCCTGCATGAAGACGAGGTTCCAGATCTCGAGGTAGCGGTCCTCGTCGGCGACCGGGCCGCCGTCGCGGCCGTACTCGGGGCCGCGGTCGAAGTAGATCTCCGAGCAGGGACCGCCCGGACCGGGCACGCCCATGTCCCAGTAGTTGTCCTTGCCGTCGCGGAACTGGATGCGCTCGTTCGGGATTCCGGCGACGCGGTGCCAGATCTCGGCGGCCTCCGGGTCCGATTCGTAGGCGGTGACCCAGATACGCTCGGGGTCGAAGCCGAAGCCGCCCTCCTCCTGGGATGTGGTGATCAGCTCCCAGGCGAAGGTGATGGCCCCCTCCTTGAAGTAGTCGCCGAAGGAGAAGTTGCCGGCCATCTGGAAGAACGTGTTGTGCCTGGTGGTGACGCCCACCTCGTCGATGTCGCCGGTGCGCACGCACTTCTGCACGCTCGTCGCGCGCGCGAACGGCGGCGCCTCCTGGCCCAGGAAATACGGCTTGAACTGGACCATGCCCGCGTTGACGAACAGCAGGTTGGGGTCCGGCAGGATCAGCGAGGCACTGGGGACCTCGGTATGCCCGGCACGGACGAAATGCTCCAGGAAGCGCCGTCGAATCTCGTGGGTCTGCACAACCATCCAGCCTACCGGGAACCGTCCAGCGGGTTTCGGTCGGTGGGCCGGTGCGGACAGGCTCGCGGAGGGTCCCCGCGGGGAGCATCGGCGCGGCCGGGGCAGGGACTGCTCAGCGCCCGCGAACGATGCGGCGCAGCTTGGTTACCCGTGGACCCACTTCACGCTCGTAGCCGTGGTCGGTCGGGCGGTAATACTCCGTGCCGACCAGCTCGTCGGGCGGATACTGCTGGGCGAGCACGCCGTCGGGGTGATCGTGCGGGTACTTGTAGCCTTGCGCGTTGCCCAGTTTCGCCGCGCCCGCGTAATGACCGTCGCGCAGGTGCGGCGGCACGGCACCGGCCTTGCCCGCACCGATGTCGGACAGCGCGGCGCCGATGGCCGCGGCGACCGCGCCCGATTTCGGGGCGGTGGCGACGTGGATCGTGGCGTGCGCGAGGGCCAGTTGCGCTTCCGGCATGCCGATCAGCTGCACCACCTGCGCCGCGGCGACGGCGGTCTGCAACGCGGTCGGGTCGGCCATGCCGACATCCTCGCTGGCCTGGATCATCAAGCGGCGGGCGATGAATCGCGGGTCCTCCCCCGCGCTGATCATCCGCGCCAGATAGTGCAGCGCGGCGTCGACGTCGGAACCGCGCAGCGATTTGATGAACGCGCTGATCACGTCGTAGTGCTGGTCGCCCGCCCGGTCGTAGCGCACGGCCGCCTTGTCGACGCTGGCCTCCACCAGGTCGACGTCGACCGTGCCGTCCAGCGAGGATTCCGCGGAGGCCTCCAGCGCGGTCAGCGAACGGCGGGCGTCGCCGCCGGCGATGCGGACGATATGGTCCAGGGCCTCGTCGGTCACGGTGTACTCACCGCCCAAGCCGCGCGGATCCTCGATGGCTCGCCTCAGCACGGCACGAATATCGCTGTCCGACAACGACTGCAATTGAAGTACCAGTGACCGTGACAGCAGCGGCGACACCACCGAGAAGGACGGGTTCTCCGTCGTCGCGCCGACCAGCAGCACCACCCGGTTCTCCACCGCGGCCAGCAGCGCGTCCTGCTGGGTCTTGGAGAAGCGGTGCACCTCGTCGATGAACAGCACCGTCTGCTCGCCCGCCAGCAGCCGCCGCCGCGCGAGGTCGATGACCGCGCGGACCTCCTTCACGCCCGCGGACAGCGCGGACAGCGCCTCGAAGCGCCGACCGGTGGCCTGCGAGATAAGCGAGGCGAGCGTGGTCTTCCCCGTCCCGGGCGGACCATAGAGCAGTACCGACGCCGCGCCCGATCCCTCGACCAGCCGCCGCAGCGGCGATCCCGGACCGAGCAGATGCTGCTGTCCCACGACCTCGTCGAGACTCGCCGGGCGCATCCGCACCGCCAGCGGAATGTGTTCGCCCGCGCCCCGGAACTCGACCGCGCTTCCGGTCGCGCGCTCCGCGCCCGGCGCGTCGAACAGGCCCTCGCTCACTCCTCCCCCTCACCGCACCTCGGTGGCGCCTCCCGAATCATCCGCGCCGCGTCCACGCTCTCGGACCGGCCGCACGAATGTCCGCTCATGCCGTGCCCTTGCCCGTGCCGAACACGTCGCCATCCGCGCAGTCACTTCGTCGCACAACCCGGCTCACAGGCCACCACGGTACTCACGGGGTCCGACAGATTCGCACGTACGCTCCACGACCGCGGCGAGGCTACCGCGCCCGCGCCGTGGGGAGTTATTCCTCCCAGTACTCCTCGAGCGTGGCCGAGACGTGCTCGGCGAAATCGCCCAGGGTGTCGTCGCCGGTGCAGCGGGCGTCCTCGGCGAGGGCGGCCCAGCGGTTGATCAGAGCGGCCGAGCGCGGGACGGACAGGCCGTGCTCGCGGGCGGCGGCGATGCGGGCGTGGTCGGCGGGCAGGAACCAGAAGGTGCTCAGCCACACCCAGATCAGGCGGGCCTCCAGGATCCGCTCCGCCAGCAGTTCGTCGTCGGCGAGGGCCGGCCACACGCCGACCACCTCCGAACGCCACGCCTCCACGATCTGGCGCGCCCGCTCGCGCGACAGCTCCATATCGCACAGGCAGCCGGGGAACGACACCAGCGCGTAGGCGATGTCCAGGGTGGCGTCGCGGAATCCGCCCCACTCGTAGTCGAGGAAGCGCGCGCCCTCCTCGTTCAGAATCACATTGTCGGGGCACAGGTCCGAGGGACTGAACGCGCGGAAGCGGCCCGCGGAGAACAGCCGGTTACCGCGCACGATGCGCTCGGCGATCTCGCCGGGCACCTCGATGCCGAACTCGCGGGCCAGCAATCCCGGCACCTCGCCGATGGCGGCCTCGGCCTGTTGCGCGATGCCGTCGATGCGATGCACCACGTCGACCCGGCGCAGCAACGCCACGAAATCCGGTTCACGGCCGACCGTCGCGGCATGCATGCGGCCCAGCGCCTGCGCGAACGCCATCAGCGAATTGCGCACGGAGGGCTCGGCGCCGGTCTGCAGCGCCGTCGTGAGCGACGTGTTCTCCCCGAGATCGCTGAGGATCAGCAGGCGCTCGGGCAGGTTGTGCGCCAACAGGTAGGCGCCGGGGCGATGTTCGCTGCTCAGCGCGGTGGTGAACTGATAGGACACCGCCTCGCGGAGGAACGCCGAGTCGATGCTGGCCACGCCGGGCGCCAAGCCTCCGATGCGGCGCTCCTGCGCGGGGCCGCGGACCTGCTTCACGATCAAGGTCCGTGGAAGTGAAAAGGCGTTCTCCGCAACGCGCACGCGCAGCACCGTCGTCCTGCCACTTCCGCTGAGCTCGATCGGATCGCTCAGCTTTACCGGAGCACCCATTCGCTTTGTGAGCAACTGTTGTGCCGCGGACACGACTTCGGCGGCGCGTTCGGCCAATAGTGCGGTCATCGGCTCCCAAGTTACTCGCATCAGGTCACTTTCAGCGAGCGGTTCGGCAACCTTTCGCGCGTCGCTCGGCGTGTCACTGTGAAGCACTTGCCACCACTACTGGATTGTGGTCGGGCAGCATGGGACATCCGGACGGCCGTTGCTTGACACATTCTGACCCTTCCGGTTGTCTCGTCTCAACTGCTGTGCGCCACACCGAAACCCAGGTGATCCGAAAGGTCCCCCGCGATGAGCGACACTCCGCACCCAGGTCCGGCGCGCCGTGAGCCGGCGCCGTCCGGCGACACTCCGGCGGAGGGTGGGGCCGCGCACTCCGCATCGGATCCCGGATCTCGACATTCCGGACAAACGCCAAATCCCGACTCGCCGACCGGGACCGAGCACGGTCGTCACGAGACGCCCGCCGGGCCCGGCCGAGCACAGCCGGGCGCCGCGCAGTACGGCAGCGAACCGGTGGCGCCGCCACCGGTCGCGGGCGCCGTACCCGTGCCACCGCCCCCGAGTTCCGCACCGCAGCAACCGCCGGTTCCCGGCGGGCAGCCCACGTACGGCGCGGCGGTACCACCGCCCCCGACCGCGCCGCAGGGCGAGTACGCGCCCGGATCGCCGCCGGGCCCGACCTACGGCCCACCGGGATCGGCTCCGCCCCAAGGAGATTGGGATACGTCCGCACAGCAGTACGGCGGGCCGCCGCCGGGCTATCCGCAGCAGCCGGGCGTCGCCCCCGCGCTGCCGCCGCTCGCGCTGAGTGTGCCCGATGCCCTCGGTTACGGCTGGAACCGGTTCCGCGCCAACCCGATTCCGTGGATCGCCGTGACCCTGGTCGGTTTCGTCGCCTACCTGGCGGTCACCGTGGTGATCAATGTCGGCAACGTGAACTCGCTGCTGTCGCTGCTGCTGATCTTCCTCGTGGTGTCGGTGGTGGTGTGGCTGTTGCAGGCGGCCATGATTCGCGGCGCGCTGTACGAAACCGACGGCACGCCACCGGATTTCCAGGCCTTCTTCGGCTTCGTCAACGCGGGCAACGTGCTGCTGACCGCGCTGCTGGTCTTCGTCGCGGCGTGGATCGGGGCGATCCTGTGCGTGTTCCCCGCGCTGATCATCGGCTTCCTGTGCATGTTCTCGCTGCACTTCGTGATCGATCGGGACATGGGCCCGGTCGCGGCGATCAAGTCCAGCGTCCAGCTGGTGGTGACGAACGTGGGGACGACGCTGCTGCTGGCGGTGACCGTCGCCCTGCTCACCTTCGTGTCCGCACTGCTGTGCGGGATTCCGCTGCTGATCGTCGGCCCCGTGACCGCGATCGCGCTGACCTACGCCTACCGCGTACTCGTCGGCGGCCTCGTCACCCCCTGAGCCGCCGGTCGCCACCACCGCTTGGCCCGCTCGATCGGCCCGCCCTCACTGCCGTGGCTGGGGCGCAGCCACAGCACCAGCACGCCCGCGGCGACGATGCCGACCATGTTCACGCCGAGCTGTCCGATGGACTCCCCGGCCTTGTCCCACTGCCCCAGAGTGGCCGCCACCGCGGCGAAACCGGCGGCCGGGATGGTCGTGACGGAGATGAACACGCCGACCAGCGCCGCGGACTTCGAGGTCACCAGCGACAGCATGCCCGCCGCCCCCGCCAGCAACGCGACCACCAGGGAGAACGGCCCGACCTCGTAGATGAAGTCGACGTTGTGCAGATCGTCGATGCGCTCCAGCGTGATCCAGCCCAGCCGCTCCCACAGCAGCGACACCACCACGGCGATCCCCATCGCCACCGGGAAACCGATCAGCAGCGCCAGCGCCGACCGCCGGGCGAGCCGGAAGTTCCTGCGCACCAACGCCACCGCGACCGCGGCCAGCGGGCCGAACTCCGGCCCCACCACCATCGCGCCGACGACCGTGACCGGTGAGTCGGTTGCCACTCCGACCACGGCCAGCAGGCAGGAGATGGTCATGAAGCCGAGGAAGGTCGGGCTGAGGGTGGACTCCTCGTGGGTCTGCGCGACCAGTTCCTCCCACACCACCGCGTCCGAGGGGTCGCCGGGCGCCGCCTCCACCGCCCGCTCGGCGGCGTCGGACAGCGCGGTGTCGACCGGATCGAGCATGATGCCGCCGGTTTCCTTGATGCCCAGCGCCGACAGCGCCGCGAGCACGTCGTTGGCGGACTCGCGCGCGACGTCGGCCTCCACGACGTCACCGGCCGGCGCCACCGCCGCGCCGCGCTGCAGCGTGACGAGCGTGGCGCCGGGCTCGGCCCGCAGCGACTCCAGCACGGCGTCGGTTCTGTCGGGAGGGCAGATCACCCGGACGTGCAACACCGTAACCCCTTGTGGTGAGCGGTTTCCGGCATCGGGCGATGCCGCCGACGCAGACTATCGGCTCCGGCTGCCCGATGCCCGCTCAGGCGCGGTCACTCGCTGATCGGGTTGCCGTTCTCGTCGAGCACCACGTCCAGGCCCGCCTCCTTGCGCTGCTGCGCGGTGATCGGGGCCGGGGCGTCGGTCAGCGGGTCGACCCCGCCACCGGACTTCGGGAACGCGATGACGTCACGGATCGAGTCGACGCCCGCGAGCAGCGCCGTGATGCGGTCCCAGCCGAAGGCGATGCCGCCGTGCGGCGGGGCGCCGTAGGCGAAGGCGTCCAGCAGGAAGCCGAACTTCTCCTGCGCCTCGTCGTGCCCGATGCCCATCACGTCGAACACTCGCTCCTGCACGTCGCGACGGTGGATGCGGATGCTGCCGCCGCCGATCTCGTGACCGTTGCAGACGATGTCGTAGGCGTAGGCCAGCGCCGCGCCCGGATCGGTGTCGAAGGTGTCCATCGACTCCGGCTTGGGCGAGGTGAAGGCGTGGTGCACCGCGGTCCAAGCCGAATGGCCCAGGGCCACATCGCCGCTCGCGGTGGCGTCGGCGGCCGGCTCGAACATCGGCGCGTCCACGATCCACACGAACGCCCAGGCGTCCTCGTCGATCAGGCCGCAGCGGCGCGCGATCTCGCCGCGCGCCGCGCCCAGCAGCGCCCGCTGCGCCCTGGGCTCACCGGCGGCGAAGAAGACGCAGTCGCCCGGCTCGGCGCCGACGTGCTTGGCCAGACCCTCGCGCTCGGCCTCGCTGAGGTTCTTCGCGACGGGTCCGCCGAGGGTGCCGTCCTCGCCGATCAGCACGTAAGCCAGGCCGCGGGCGCCGCGCTGCTTGGCCCAGTCCTGCCAGGCGTCGAGCTGGCGCCGCGGCTGGCTCGCGCCGCCCGGCATCACCACCGCGCCGACGTAGGGCGCCTGGAAGACGCGGAACGGCGTGTCCGCGAAGTACTCCGCGCATTCGGTGATCTCGATACCGAAGCGCAGGTCCGGCTTGTCCGAACCGTAGCGGCGCATGGACTCGGCGTAGGTCAGGTGCGGGATCGGGGTCGGGATGTCGTAGCCGACCAGCTTCCACAGCGCCACCAGGATGTCCTCGGCCAGCAGGATCACGTCCTCCTGGGTCACGAAGCTCATCTCGACGTCGAGCTGCGTGAACTCGGGCTGGCGGTCGGCGCGGAAGTCCTCGTCGCGGTAGCAGCGCGCGATCTGGTAGTAGCGTTCCACGCCCGAGGCCATGAGCAGCTGCTTGAACAGCTGCGGGCTCTGCGGCAGCGCGTAGAACTTGCCGGGCTGCAGGCGGGCCGGGACCACGAAGTCGCGCGCGCCCTCGGGGGTCGACCGCGTCATGGTCGGCGTCTCGACCTCGATGAACGCGTGCTGGTCGAGGACTTCGCGGGCGGCGGCGTTGGCCTTGGACCGCAGCCGGATGGCGTGCGCCGGGCCCTCGCGGCGCAGGTCGAGGTAGCGGTACTTGAGCCGGGTCTCCTCGCCGGGCTGCTCGTCGAGCTGGAACGGCAGCGGCGCGGACTCGTTGAGCACCACCAGCTCGGTCACGTTGACCTCGATGGCTCCGGTGGGCAGGTTCGCGTTCTCGCTGCCGTCCGGCCGCTGCTCGACCACGCCGGTGACCTGGACGCAGTACTCCGCGCGCAACCGGTGCGACTGCTCGGCGGGCTCACCCTCCCGGAACACCACCTGCGCCACGCCCGACGCATCGCGCAGATCGATGAAGATCACGCCACCGTGGTCTCGCCGCCGGGCCACCCAACCGGTGAGGGTGACGGTCAGACCGGCGTGCTCGCTTCGCAGCGAGCCGGCCAAGTGGGTGCGCAGCACGGGATTCCTTTCGACGGCTCGATGCACCGGTGCGTTGTGACCAGGTGCAGCCCCATGGTAGTTAGACACGTCCACCGACCGGAAACCGATATCCGCGCGGCCGTGTCAAGCTTGAGAACGCGACGCGCGCGACCACCAGCAGACACTGTGCGAGAGGCGACGAGGATGACCTTCAACGAAGGTATGCAGATCGATCCGGATCGGGTTTCCTCCGGCGGGCCCGGGATGGGCGGCAAGCTCGCGCTGGGGGGCGGCGCGGGCGGCATCGTGGTGCTGGTGCTGGCGCTGCTGTTCGGCGGTGATCCCGGGTCGCTGCTCGGGCAGTTCACCGGCGCGGGGAGCGACGCGTCGCAGCAGGGCTCCGCGAAGACGCCGGCGCACTGCAAGACCGGCGCCGACGCGAACAAGTACGTCGACTGCCGCGTGGTGCTGACCACGCAGAGCCTGGACGCGGTGTGGGGGACGCAGCTGCCGAAGCAGGCGGGCCGGAAGTACTCGCCGCCGAAGGTGACGCTGTTCACCGGCGGGGTCAATACCCGCTGCGGCCAGGCGACCAGCGCGGTCGGGCCGTTCTACTGCCCCGCCGACCGCACCGCCTACTTCGACACCAGCTTCTTCCAGGAGCTGGTCGACAAGTTCGGTTCCAGCGGCGGGCCGCTGGCCCAGGAATACGTGGTGGCGCACGAGGTGGGGCACCACATCCAGAACCTGCTCGGCGATTCCGGCCGGGCGCAACGGGATCCGAAGGGGCCGGAATCCGGTTCGGTGCGCCTGGAATTGCAGGCCGACTGCTACGCGGGCCTGTGGGCCAGCTACGCCGACAAGCAGCCCGCGCCCGGCAGCAACCAGCCGTTCCTGAAGCCGCTGTCCGACAGCGACATTCGCGATGCCCTGTCCGCGGCCGCGGCCGTCGGCGACGACCGCATTCAGAAGGCGGCCACCGGACGGGTCAACCCCGAGGGCTGGACCCACGGCTCCTCCGACCAGCGCCAGAAGTGGTTCCTCACCGGCTACCGCACCGGCCAGGTCCAAGCATGCGACACGTTCGCCGCACCCGACCTGAACAATCCCCCGAGCGGACGCTGACCCCGCGGGCGCTCGGGTTACGCCCGGCTCAGCCGACGGTCCAGGTTTCCTTGCCCGTGAGCAGTTCCTGAAGGGTGTTCTCCCCCACCGGTTTCCGTTCCCGGGCCGCGGTCAGCTGGGTGCGGACGCCGTCGTCGTAGGTGGGGCGGGTGACGCTGCGGAAGATGCCGATCGGGACGTGGGAGAGGTCCTGGGCCGAGAGGCGGGACAGGGCGTAGGCGTATTCGGGAGTGTCGGAGTAGGCGTCGTGGACCACGATGTCGGTCTCGGCGACTTCTGCCGCCGGTGCCACCGCGAGGCCGAAACCCTCACGCACCACCGCGAATTCGTTCTCGGCGCCGAACCGGATGGGCTGCCCGTGCCGCAGCCGGATCAGGTGGGATTCGGCGGTGTCGCGGCGCAGCGCGTCGAAGGAACCGTCGTTGAAGATCGGGCAGTCCTGCAGGATCTCCACGAACGAGGTGCCGCGATGCTCGGCGGCGGCGCGCAGCACCTCGGTCAGCCCGGCGCGGTCGGAGTCCAGCGCCCGCGCGGCGAACGTCGCCTCGGCGCCCAGCGCCACCGACAGCGTGTTGAACGGGTGGTCCACCGACCCCATCGGCGTCGACTTGGTGACCTTGCCGCTCTCCGACGTCGGCGAGTACTGGCCCTTGGTGAGCCCGTAGATCCTGTTGTTGAACAGCAGGATCGTCATGTTCACATTGCGGCGCAGCGCGTGGATCAGGTGGTTGCCGCCGATGGACAGCGCGTCGCCGTCACCGGTCACCACCCACACCGAGAGATCGGGCCTGGTGACGGCCAGCCCGGTGGCGATGGCGGGCGCGCGGCCGTGGATCGAGTGGATCCCGTAGGCGTCCAGGTAGTAGGGGAACCGGCTGGAGCAGCCGATGCCCGAGACGAACATCAGATTCTCGCGGCGCAAGCCCAGCTCCGCCAGGAACCCGCGCACTGTGGCGAGGATGACGTAGTCACCGCAGCCGGGGCACCAGCGCACCTCCTGATCGGAGGTGAAGTCCTTGGCCTTCTGCGGCCCGTCCGCACCGGGCACGCCGGACAGTCCGGTCAGGCCGAGATCGGCGCCGACGAGCGAGGTTTCGACGATGGTCATCACTTACCCCCAGTGCTGCAGTACGTGGCCCGCGCCCGCGCGGCGAAGGCCTTGTCGTGTTCCAGTTCCGCGATGGAGCCGTCGAGCGCGGCGTCGATGACGCCGACGAGTTCCTGTGCCGAGAACGCCGTACCGGCGACCTTCGTCCAGGGTTGCACGTCGACCAGGTAGCGAGCGCGCAGCAGCGTGGCCAGCTGCCCGCCGTTCATCTCCGGGCACACCACCCGGCGGTAGCGCCGCAGCACCTCGCCGGTGTTGGCGGGCAACGGGTTCAGATTGCGCAGATGCGCCTGCGCCACCGGCACGCCGCGGCGGCGGGCCCGCCGGCACGCCTCGCCGATCGGACCGTAGGAACTGCCCCAGCCGAGCAGCAGTAGTTCCGCCCGGCCGTCCGGGTCGTCGACCTCGAGGTCGGGCACCGTGATGCCGTCGATCTTGGCCTGCCGCAACCGGACCATCAGTTCGTGGTTGGCCGGATCGTAGGAGATGTTGCCGCTGCCGTCGGCCTTCTCCAAACCGCCGATGCGGTGCGCGCGCCCCGCCGTGCCCGGCACCGCGAGCGGCCGCGCCAAGGTCTCGGGATCGCGGGCGTACGGCTGGAACGACTCGGCCTCCCCCGCTTCGGGTTCGAAGCCGGGATCGATGGGCGCGAGATCCGCGACGTTCGGAATCGACCACGGTTCGGAGCCGTTGGCGATCGCGCCGTCGGAGAGCAGCAGCACCGGGGTGCGGTAGGTGAGCGCGATGCGCGCGGCCTCCACCGCGGCCGCGAAGCAGTCGGCGGGCGACCGCGGCGCCAGCACCGCGACCGGCGATTCGCCGTTGCGCCCGTACAACGCCTGCAACAGGTCGGCCTGCTCGGTCTTGGTCGGCAGCCCGGTGGACGGACCGCCGCGCTGCACATCGATGATCAGCAGCGGCAGCTCGGTCATCACGGCCAGGCCGATGGTCTCGCTCTTGAGCGCCAGACCCGGTCCCGAGGTGCTGGTGACACCCAGCGCACCGCCGAGCGAAGCGCCCAGTGCCGCACCGATACCCGCGATCTCGTCCTCGGCCTGAAAGGTGGTGACGCCGAAACTCTTGTGCTTGCTCAGCTCGTGCAGGATGTCGGAGGCGGGCGTGATCGGATACGTGCCCAGGAACACCTGCAGCCCCGACAGCTGCCCGGCCGTCACCAGTCCGTAGGCCAGCGCGGTGTTGCCGGTGATCTGCCGGTAGGTGCCCGGCGACAGGGTCGCGGGCGCCACGTCGTAGGTGGTGGCGAAGGCCTCGGTGGTCTCGCCGTAGTTCCAGCCCGCCCGGAAGGCGAGGATGTTGGCCTCGGCGATCTCGGGCTTGGCGGCGAACTTCTCCCGCATGAACTGCTCGGTGCCGCCGATCGGCCGCCCGTACATCCACGACAGCAGCCCGAGAGCGAACATGTTCTTGGCGCGCTGCGCGTCCTTCTTGCCGATACCGGTCGGTTCGGTGGCGGCCAGCGTCAGCGACGTCATCGCCACCCGGTGCACGACGAAATCGGACAGCGTGTCGTCGGCGAGCGGGTCGCCCGCGTAGCCGACCTTGGACAGGTTGCGCTTGGTGAACTCGTCGGTGTTGACGATGACGGTGGCCCCGCGCGCCAGCTCCTCCAGGTTGGCCTTCAGCGCGGCCGGATTCATCGCGACCAGCACGTCGGGCTGGTCGCCGGCGGTGAGGATGTCGTAGTCGGCGATCTGGATCTGGAACGACGAGACGCCCGGCAGCGTGCCCTGGGGCGCGCGGATCTCGGCGGGGAAATTGGGCATGGTGGCAAGGTCGTTGCCGAACGCGGCCGCCTCGTGGGTGAAGCGGTCCCCGGTCAGCTGCATGCCGTCGCCGGAGTCGCCGGCGAAGCGGATGACGACCTTCTCGAGCTTCTCGGGCGCCGCCCGGCCGGAGCCGCCCGCGGCGGCAGGCGCAGCCAATTGCTCTGCGGCAGTGTCACTTCGACGTATTTCGTCAGCCATACGCCCGCATCACTTCCTCGTCGTTATGAGGTATCACTGGCCAAGTTACTCCCCCGCACCCCGGACACACCCGAGTTATGTGCGGTCCAACATGATTCGGCAGAGCCAACCGGTAGTGCGTCAGGCGAACAGCGCCAGCTGCGGATCGGGCCGCGCGGCCGGGTCCGACCGAGGTACAACGTCCGGCGACCGGTCGCGGTTCAACCCGTGTCGCGCGAGCATCAGCTCGACCCGGCCGCGTAGCCACGCAGAATACTCCGGTGTGACGTACGCCCCACGACGGTACAGCTGCCGGTAGCGTCGCAACAGCGCCGGGTGGTGGGTGGCGAGCCATTCCAGGAACCAGCCGCGGGTACTGCCGCGCAGATGCATCGGGAACGCGACCGCGTTCGCCGCCCCGGCCGCCGCGATCTCGCCGAACAGCGCGTCGAGGTGGGCGCTGCCGTCGGTCAGGCACGGGATCACGGGGGCGACCATGACGTGCACCGGGAAACCGGCCTCGGTCAGCGCCCGGATGAGATCGAGCCGGGCGCGCGGCGACGGCGTCCCCGATTCCAGGCCGTGATGCAGGTCCGGGTCGAGAATCGCGAGTGAGACCGCGACGCTCACCGGCACCGCGCGCGCCGCCTGGGTGAGCAGTGGCAGATCCCGGCGCAGCAGCGTGCCCTTGGTGAGGATGGAAAACGGGGTGCCCGACTCGGCCAGCGCGCCGATGATGCCGGGCATCAGCCGGTAGCGGCCCTCGGCGCGCTGGTACGGATCGGTATTCGTGCCCAGCGCCACGCCGTCGCGCTGCCACGAGCGCCGGCGCAGCTCGCGCCGCAGCACCGCGACGATATTCGTCTTCACCACGATCTGGCTGTCGAAATCGCGGCCCGCGTCCAGCTCCAGATATTCGTGGCTGCCGCGCGCGAAGCAGTACCGGCAGGCGTGCGAGCAGCCGCGCATCGGGTTGATCGTCCAGTCGAACGGCAACCCGGAGCCCGCCGGCATCTTGTTCAGCGCGCTCTTGCACAGCACCTCGTGGAAGGTGACCCCCTCGAACTCGGGCGTGCGGACGGTGCGCACGAAACCAGCGCGCTCGAGGCCGGGGAGCGCCCCGTCATCGGCATCGAGAGTCTGGTTCTGCCATCGCACCCGTCCAGTCGAACATCTGTTCTAACGACTGTCAAGCAATGCTGCGCGCTTCCGGACGCGGCGACGCACCCTGGTAGAAGGCGATCAGGTCGCGCACCGTCTCCTGCGCCGGGCGCGGCCGGTAACCGAGTTCGTCCTTCGCCCGGCCGCCGTCCACCACCGGCGCGGACAGCAGCGCGCCCATCGCCGCCTTCGAGATCCGGTCGCTGCCGAACAGCTTGGCCGCCGGTTCCAGCACGGGCAGCACGGCCGAGATCACCTTGGGCGGGATCGCGAACGACGGCCCGCGCTTGCCGTTGACGGCCGCGGCCATCCGGCTCACCTCGAGCATCGTCAGCATGGATCCGGTCAGCAGATAGTTCTGACCGGTCCGGCCACGCTCGCCGGCCAGGATCAGCCCGGCCGCCACGTCACGCACGTCGACCAGGTCGAATCCGCCGCCGATCATCACCGGCACCCGCCCGCGCGCGCAGTCCCACAGGGTGGTGTTGATCCGGGAGTCGGAGTGGTCGATCGGGCCGTAGACGCCGGTCGGATTGCAGATCACCGCGTCCAGTCCGGCATCGATGACCTTGCGCAGCTCGATCTCGCCCTGCCATTTGGAACGGTCGTAGACCGGCAGATCCGGTTCGACCGAACGCGGCGAGTTCTCATCGATGCGGCCACCGCAGGTGTACTGGTTGAAGGCGTGAATGGAGCTGGCGTGCACCATCCGCCGCGCCCCGACCGCGCGAGCGGCCTCGGCGACCACCCGCACGCCCTCGGTGTTCACCCGCCATGCCAGGTCGTTACGGTGCGCGAGGGTGATCACCGCGACCAGGTGATACACGATTTCGGCCCCGTCGAGCGCCGACCGCATCGACTCGGGATCGAGCACGTCGCCGGTCACCCAGGTGACGCCGGGCTCCGGCGCACCCGCCGGCCGGACCCGATCAATGGCGGTGACCTGGTGACCGCCGTCCACCAGCTGGTGGAGCAGGTTCGTACCGAGGAAGCCGGCTGCGCCGGTGACTGCGACCTTCATGGCACCGAGGATATAGAACCCGTTCTAATTTGCAACAAGTTCTAGTTTGTTCCATTCCGTCCCGGTCGCGGCTCGCGTCGGCTCGAAACCTGTCCTGCTGGTCGGCTATATTGAGGACCGGACCTCGCCGGTCACGCGCCGGGGGGCACAGCAGTAGACGAGCACCGACGTTCACGACAAGCTGATGATCATGATGATTGGGGGGCAGATTCGATGACGGAGGATCTCTCTGTCGAGACCGACGCGGTCCGCGCGTTCGCCGCGACACACGAGGGCGTTGCCGGCCAGATCGCCGCCGCGGGGAATATGGACGCGGTGAGCCACGTGGCCGCCATGACACCGGTGTTCGGCGTCATCGGCGCCGACTATCTGGCCATGTTCGCCGCCGCGCAGGTCCTGCACTGCAAAGACGTGAACGAGCTGTCGGACAAGTGTAATCACCTGGGGCAGTCGGCCTTCGGCACGGCCGCGATCTTCGACGACACCGATTCGGCCTGGTCCAGCACCCTCGGCGCGCTCGGCAACCAGATCGGAGGCTGACCGTGCGCACACTCGATGGACACGACAGCGGCGTGATCGACGCGCCCACCGCCGCCCCGGCCGCGCCCGCGTCCCCGGTCGAGCCCCTGCTGGCGCCGGCGGCTCAGCAGGGCCCCATCCAGGACGTGCCGCTGGGCCAGCTGCCCGCCGACGTCCCGCCGCCCGAGCCGCCCGCATTCATGCCGTCCCGCAAGGAATTCGAGGACGGCGGCCTGCCGACGGTCGGCGCTCCCCACGCGCCGGCGCTGGGCGGCGGCGCGCCGGACGGCTCGGCGATCCAGCCCGCCGGGTTCGCCGATCCCTCCTCGCCCCTGCTCGGCGCCGCGCACGGCACGATCGACAACGCGGGAGCGGCGCTCGGCGCCGATTCCCAGGGCCTGCTCGCGGGCGCGCACGATGCCGTGAACACCGCCGCCGGCGGGCTCGGTGGCGCCGCGTCAGCGGTGCAGCAGGCGGCGACGCCCGCGGTCGCCGCCGCGGCCGCACCGAGCGCCGCGCTGCCCGCGGATCCCGCCGCGGCGTTGATGAGTGGCGCCGCGCTGCCCGCGCTCCCCGGTGTCGACCTGTTGTTCAAGCCTTTTCAGGATCTGCTGTCCTCCTTCGGCACCGGCGTCATGGGCGCGCTCAACCCGGCCACGCTGCTGAGCCAGTCCTCACAGGTCATCCAGAGCGCGATGCAGATCGGCCAGGGCGCACTCAAGAGCGTCGACCAGGTCTGGCAGGGGCAGGCCGCGCGCAACGCGCAGACCGCCGGCCAGCAGACCCAGGCCCATGGTGAGGACGCCGCCCAGCGCGGGTTCGACATCTCGAAGCTCACCGAGGAGGCCGCGGGCGTGGTACAGCGCGGCAACGTGCAGCTCACCGCCGTCGTCAATTCCCTTGCCGCACAAGCCTCGGCGCTGGCCCCGGTCATCTTCACCCCGCCCGCGCAGGCCACCCTGATCGGCATCGCCACCGAGCATCTCGGCCAGGCCGTCACCATCGTCAACGCCACCCGCGGCGAGCTGGCCGGATACACCGGGCAGCTCTCCGGTGTCGTGCAGCAGGTTCTGGGCACCGGCGGCGGCCCGAATCCGGCCGAGGTCGCGCAGTCGGTGGCACAGAACATCGGCCAGCCGATCATGGAACAGGCCCAGCAGCTGGTCTCGGGCACCGGCGCCGACACCATGGCCGCGGGCTTCGGCGATTCGGCCACCGGCGCAGGCTCGGCCTCGACGCACGCCTCGTCCTTCGGCGGCAACGGCGCGCACGCCGGTTCGGGCAGCGGCGGATTCGGTAGCGGCGCAGGCGGTGCGGTCGGCGGCCTAGGGGCGGTCGCGGGCTCCAAGCCCGGCGTACCGGGCGCGTCGACGCCCGGCGCCGCGCGTCCGGGCGGGATTCCCGGCCTGCCGTTCGGTCCGGGGATGCCCGGCGCCACCGGTCAGGGCATGGGCTCCGGTTTCATGGGCGCTCCCGCCGCCGCGGCGGGCAACCGCAACAACGAGGACGAGCACGGCCGCACGGTGCAGCCGTACCAGAGCCCCACGGGCAACACCGATCTCACCGGGCCGCTGGGCGAGACCACGCCCGAGGTGATCGGCCAGACCCACCACGACGAGATCATCAACGACTACGAGATGGACCAGCTCTAGGCGCGGGCCTCACACGTCCAGCACGTGCGGCAGCCCGGCCCGGAAGCGGTCGGCGTCGAGTTTCTTGGCGGCATCGAACACCGGCAGCGCGACCAGCGGGAACACCGCGGCGCGCGGGCCGGGGTCGTCCGCCGCGTCGAGGACGGCATTGGCGGCCGCACGCCCGGACTCGTTGGCGCCCTCCATCGTCGCCAGATCGATATGGCTGCGCACGTGGTCCCCGCCGAAGAACAGGTTCGGGATCGCACACTGCGCGGGCGGCCGATGGTCGTAGGAGCCGACCGTGTTCACCAGCAGCGGCGTCTCGTTGGCGGCGACGCCGCCGGACCAGCTGACACCCGGATCCAGATGCCAGGAGTGGATGTCGTCGTCGTGCAGCCAGTCCGTCGCGGTGTTTAGCCATGCCTTCAGCTGCGCCCATACCTCGGCCGAAATCTCCTCGGCCGTACAGTGTTTGGCGCTGCGGCCGTACAGAATGCCGGGCGCGTCCCAGTCGGAGATGTCCACGGACAGGCATTCCCGGACGCTGCCGTCGCCGTAGGTCGCCGCGAAGTCCCCGACCCACATCGGCGCCTGCCGTAGCGCGGTGAGCGCCCACGGTGAGCCGAGCGCGGCGATGTGTCCCTGCGGAATCTCGGTGGGCCGCCGCAGGAAGTACTGGATGCCGACCATCCAGTCGGTGAGCAGTTCCCGCATGCCGGCCAGTCGCGGGTCGGCCTCCAGGATCCGATCGTGCAGCAGCGGTACCGCCTTGTCCACGGGCATCGCGCAGATGTAGTGATCCGCCTCGACCCGGGTCGACGCGCCGCGGGAGTCGGTGACCGTCACCGACTCGATCCGCCCGCCGCCGAGGTGCAGTGCGCTCGCCCGGCTGCCCAGCACGAAACGGACGCCGAGCGACCGCAGATACGCCACCCACGGGTCGATCCACGCCTCATTGGTGGGCCGGTTCAGGATGCGGTCGACCCCGCCGGAGAACTGCGGTATCGCCCCGGTCGCCGCCAGGACGAGCGCCTCGCCGATGGTGCCGATGGTGCGGGCCGAACTCAGGTGCGGTTTGGCCGCCACCGTGATCCGGGTGAGCGCGTTGACCAGGTAATCCCGATACGCCGCGGACTTGCCCTCGGCGTGCATGATCTGCTCCCAGGTGACGTACTCCCACTGGCCGAACCGGCGTTCCTCGCTGGAGGTGAACCACAGCAACATCTGCTTGCCGAAGAACGCCAGCTCGTGCGGCGGCAGCTCGGGAACGAACCCGAACGCGCCGACAATGGTGTTCTGCAACAACTGTGGCGTCAGCTGATCGATCGATCCGATCTCCACCGGCGCGAAGATCGGCGGACGGCCGCGCAGGCCCGCCACCGTGCCCTCGACCCGGATCAGGTTGTCCAGCACGCCATTCGGGTTGCCGGGGAACGGGATTCGGCGCATGGTGTCGGGAACGTGCTGGTAGCACCCCGGGAAGAAGCGAAAACCGTGCTCGCCGGGCAGGTCTCGGCGGCCGCCCGCACCGGTCCCCGGAACTCCCATGCTGCGGGCCTTGCCACCGAGATACGCGGGTTCGTAGACGGTCACCCGGTAGGCGCGTTCGGCGAGTTCGTGCGCGGCCGACAGCCCGGCCATACCGCCGCCGAAGATCGCCACGGTGCGGCCGTCCGAGCGTGGCCCCGGCGAACGCCGTCGCGGCGCGGCCGCCGCGGCCGGACCGGACAGCGCCGGTGCGCACGCGAGTCCCGCTCCCGCGGCCAAGGTTCCGCGGAGCAGGGCGCGGCGGTTCATCTGTGCTGACGTCGTCGGCAGCTGATCAGTCATGGTCTTCTCCTGGACGGGCTGGGGTGGAGCGGAGGGAGAGCGGCGTAGGGGTCGCGAGCCGCGAAAGGTCTTGCAGCGGACCGGCACTCAGGGCGGTATGCGTGGTGAACCAGTCGGCGGCGTTGTCCCGCGCTTGGCGCGCCACGTCGGCGAGCACGGGCACGGGATCGTGGCGGCCTCGCCACAGCGCGCTCAGCACCAGGCGGGCGGAGCGGCCCGGGGCGTTGAGTTCGGCGGGCCGCCGGGTGCGGGAGAAGATTCCGGTGACCAGCTCGCTCAGCGCCGGGTCGCGGGTCGCGGCGCGGTACAGCTCGATCTCCAAGGGCCGCAGGGCCTCTCCGCGAGCCAGGCGATTGGTCCAGTGGTAGATGTCGCGGCATTCGCGCAGCCGCCGCCGCTCCCACTCGCTCAGCACCCGATCGAGGCGCGGGGCGTCGTCCAGGACCGGTGCGACCGCCTCGCCGAGCAGCCGCCCGTAGTGCAGGGCGTCGCGGATGCCCTGTGCGGTGACGGGATCCTTGAAATGCCCGGCGTCGCCGGGCAATACCCAGCCCGGTCCCGACGACCGCCGGAAGTAGGACGACAGGCCCGTCGCCGACCGCACCCGGCCCACCCGCTCGCACCCGGCCAGCCGCGCCGCGAGTTCGGGTATGCGCTCGATGGCCGCGGTGTAGCGCTGTTCGGCCGGGCCGGGTCGCCGTTCCGGGTCGGCCGGTGGCTGGACCAGGCACAGCAGCAGTCCGTCGTCGCACGGGAAGGCGGTGCCCAGATCCGAACCCGCGCGCCACTGGGCGGCGATGCGACGCCACCCGGTCGCGTCGTCGTGCCAATAGGCGAACAGGCAGTCGCGACCGCTGGGCGCCTCGGCGAACGGCCGCTCGGCGCCCACCAGCCGGGCCACGGTGCTGCGCCGGCCGTCGGCCCCGACGACGAGGCGGGCCCGGATCTCCGCGAGGGCCCCGGACGCGTCCGTGTACCGCACGCCCGCACACCGCTCGCCGTCCCAGACGATGTCGGTGACCCGGCATCGTTCGCGGATTTCGGCGCCCGCCGCGACGGCCGTGCGGACCAGGGCATCGTCCAGGCCGATCCGGCGTACGCACATCGCGTAGTCGATCCCGTCGACGGCCGGGAACGCCGTCGCGATGCGGTGCCCGGCGCCCCCGGCGTACGCCCGGGTCAGCCGTGGCGCGCCGAGGTCCGCCACCGCGCCGAGGGCGCCCAGCCGCCGGACCTCGGCGACCCCGGACGGCCAGAGCAGGTGCGTCGAGAGCGTGTCAGAAGGAAAGCGGGCGCTGTCCAGGGCGATCACCGTGCGCCCGGCCCGCGCGAGAGTGGCCGCGGTCGCTGCTCCGGCACAGCGGGCGCCGACCACGACCACGTCGGCCCGTTCCACCGCCGCAGCGGAAATGTCGCCCATACGTACCGCCTCGGCCACTCAGTCTCGGACAGTGTGTCCGATCGATAGTGCGGCGGTCGGCACCCGAAAGTCAACGCCTGATTCCGGGCGCGGGGCCGGGTGTCCGGGACAGCGCCCCGGCCCGCGAGCCGACGCGATTTCCGGGCGCGGGACGGGCACAATGGCCCCATGGCACGCGCGAACGGAAAACCGCCGGACGGTTCCGGCGCCGCGGCGACGGGCGGCCGATGCCGTCACTGACCCGAGTCCCGAGGCATGCGCGCAAGCCCACCGACGACCGCCGCGCCGAGTTCGAACAGCGGGTGCTCGTCGCGGTGGAGGAACTGCTCGCCGAGGGCACGCCGTACACCGAGATCGCCGTGCAGAAGATCGCCGCCGCCTCGAATTCGGCACGGTCGACGTTCTATCGCTACTTTCCCGACAAGAGCAGCTTACTGATCCGGATGGCCGACCTGGCCACCGCCGATCTGTTCGAAGCCGCGGAACTCTGGTGGACCACCGAGCACACCGACCGTCAGGCGGGCGTGGCGCGCGCGATCGGGGCGATGATCGCCGGGTTCCGGCGGCACCGCTACCTGCTGCTGGCCTTGAGCGAGGTCGCCGCCTACGACCGGGACGTCGGCGCCTACTGGCGCGGCCGGGTCGCGACGTTCAGCGAAATGGTCCGCGCCCGACTGGAATCCGATCGCGCCGCGGGCCGGGTGAGCGCGGATCTGGATGCCGCGGCCACGGCCGTCGTACTGACCTCGATGGTGGAGCGCTCGATCACGGTGGCGTTCTCGGCCGATACCGGCATCGGCGATACGGAGCTGGCCCGGGCGCTGGGGCGGGCGATCTGGTTGGTCGTGTACGGCGATTCGCCCGACGCGGGCTGACGCGCGCCCAGTCAGTAGAACACGTTTCATAACAGCGAGAGACGACGAAGGCCGACAGTCCGCGGCCCTCAACCTCCACCCCACTGCACAGTCGTCGACATACCGCCTCTGCCAGCGAAATACGCTCCCGAGCGGAAGGCATCGGCCGATCCCCTGACAGCCCCGTTCGGTCCGGGCTACCATCTCGGCTAAATTGGAATTCGTTCTAGTTCTGAGCCGAGAGGATGCCTCGATGCGCTTCACCTATGCGGAGGCGATGACCGATCCCGCGTATTACATCCCGCTGGCGCAGGCTGCGGAGGCCGCCGGATTCCACGGCATGTCGATCGCCGACAGCATCGCGTATCCGGCGGAATCGGATTCGACCTACCCGTACACCCCCGACGGGTCGCGGGAGTTCCTCGACGGCAAGCCCTTCATCGAGACCTTCGTCCTGTCCGCGGCGCTCGCGGCTGCGACCACGACGCTGCGGTTCAACCCCTTCGTGATCAAGTTGCCGATCCGCCCGCCGGTACTGGTCGCGAAGCAGGCCGCCTCGCTGGCGTATCTCAGCAACAACCGGTTCGTGCTCGGCGTGGGAATCAGCCCGTGGCCGGAGGACTTCGAGATCATGGGCGTGCCGTTCGAGCGGCGCGGCAAGCGCATGGACGAGTGCATCGAGGTCGTGCGCGGCCTGTGCACCGGCGAGTACTTCGAATACCACGGCGAGTTCTACGACATCCCCAAGATCAAGATCACCCCCGCCCCGACCGCACCCCTGCCGATCCTCGTCGGCGGCCACAGCGACGCCGCGCTGCGCCGCGCGGTCCGCCTGTGCGACGGCTGGATGCACGCCGGCGGCGACGCCGACGACCTCGACCGCATGCTCACCCGGCTCACCGAACTCCGCGCGCAGAGCGACCGCACCGGCCCGTTCGAAATCCACGTGGCCTCCCTCGACGCCTACACCCCCGACGGCATCAAGCGCCTCGAGGACAAGGGCGTCACCGACGTCATCGTCGGCTTTCGCTACCCCTACACCCCCGGCCCCGACACCGAACCCCTGGAAACCAAGATCTCCAACCTCCAGCGCTACGCGGAGTCCGTCATCGCCAAGTGCGACTGACCCGATCCAGCGAAGTTGTTGCGCTGCGGACTCATCCGGCGAACAGCGCCGACTCCGCGCTGAAACGTGTGCCGCTGCCGCACGCCGCGCAGTCGTCCAGACGTTGCAGGAGCACGCCGTACCAGCGCAGCACCGTCTGCTCATCGATCGTGACACCCAGCGGTTCGAGGTTCACGTGGGCGAATTCTCGTCTGTTGATCCACTGGTGAATCGGTGCGACCAGGTCGGCGGCGAGCGTGTTGAACGCCGGTGACGCCCCGTCGAGCAGTTCCAGCAACGCCAACTTGGTCATGTGCAGCGCGATGGGCACGATGTCGGCCGACAGTCCTGGTTGCGGGGCTGTCTGACGATCGGTGTAGGAGTAGCGGGCGGCATCGGTGGCGCTACTGACCTCGTTGTCGGCGGCGTGGGCGGGAAGCGACTGGACGAAGCACTGGTAGCATGGCGTGACTCCGGGCACCACCCGCTGGACGATGCCGCCGTACGCGCGGCGGTAGACACCGCCGAGCAACAGGGGCAGTTGCTCCTCCAGACAGAGCCGGTTGATCAGCAGTCTGCTCTCGCGATTGTCGGTGGCACAGACCACCAGGTCGGCCGAGATGTCCCGGATCAGGCCGCGCAGCGTGCCGAGCGTCGTCCCGTCGATGGTCAAGGTGCTGGTGTGCACGTCGGCGCGAGGGTTGCGATCGGCGACAAGGTCGCGCACGGCGTTGGTCTTCAGCCTCCCGACCTCCGACAGCCCGCATTCGTGGCGGGTGACGTTACCGACTTCCAGGCGATCGTTGTCGACGAGCAGAAACCGGCCGACACCGGTTTTGGCGAGTTCGCGCACAATGAAGCTGCCGCCCGAGCCCAATCCGAGCACCGCGACGGATTTGGCGGCCAGCACGTCGGTTTCGAGAGCGCTGTGGACTCGCTCGAAGCCCGTTCCGGCGTCCGCTACGGCCGCGGTGGTGTCGATCCGGTCCCCGGTATCGACGCGGCGGGCGAGCACGCCATGGTCCGAGGACCAGCAGAGCACGGGCGCTCCCGTCGCGGTCCGCTCCGGTTCGTGGGGAAAGACGAGCACGTCGTGTCCGCCGCGGCCGGTGACCGTCCCCAGGTCACCGTCGTCGCGCAGTTCCATGGCCAGCCCGATCGGGCGCTCGCCGATTCGCGCGACGGTATCGAGCGCCGCGGCGGTGAAGACGAGATGGCGCGGGCTCCGCTCAGTCACGACCGAACGCCTTCATATCTTCCGCATCCACCTGCGCGACCTGGTCGCCGACCGGTTCACCGACGGACCGGACCTCGAACTTGCCGGTCACCGGGTTGAGCACCATGCGCTTGCCGGCCGGTGGCGCGCCCTGTGCACGAGCCTGTTCCATGAACGCACGCAGGTCGTGGTGTTTATCGCTGGACATAGCGTCTCCTCTGCACTGTTGTCCTCAGTCGTCGAGTAGGAAGTTCGTCAAGGGCGCGCCGTCCTGTAGGTGACATTCGTACGCCACGATCCACAGCAACCCCTTGCGAATGATCTTGATCATGGAGTGGGCCGCCGACCAGTTCTCCGGCCGATACGTGCAGATCCTCACCCAGCCGGGCCGGTCGGTCTGCCAGATGTGCATGTGGTGGCTGGTGCCGAACGACTCGAGCGATTGCAGCCCGGTCCAGTCGCGCAGCGGCGACGGATAGGTGATGTAGGTGCTCGGGCATTCGTCGGGATAGCCGGGCGGGATCGCGATCCGGATGTCGTACCGGCGGGCGGTGTTACTGAACCACGTGCCACGCACGTAGGTCCGGCCGGACGGGTCGTAGAACTGGAAGTTCGGGAAATGTCGCCGCAGCGCGGCCCTTTCGTGGCCCAGCCGATGCTGTTGGTATGGGGCCCAAGCCATCTCATGCTCCTCGACGCGGTTGGTGGCGTTACGGCAACCTGGCCAGACGGCTCAGGCTCCACTGGAGTGGCCCATCGAGCCCGGAGACGCCCCGGTCGGGAGGCAAGCGCTCCACCTGGGAGGCCACCACCACCTCGCAACCGAAAGCGACCGCGGCCGTGCCGTCCCAGCCGACCAGCAGCAACGCCTGGGCGTGATGGCGAGGTCGATGGATGAGCACGGCGAGCCGATCCGCGTCGATGATGTCCAGCTGCACCTCGTATTGCCCCGCCAGTCGCTGCAATACCGGTTCGAGATACCGGGTCACGAAGTCGGTCAGGTCGGGGATCGGCCGCAGATGCGCGGACTGCACCCACGCGCCTTCGGGCGCCGGAGGCTGCGGCGCGGGACCGGGCGGTTCGATCGCCCGGGCACTCGTCTCTTCGGCACGCGAATCCCTTTCGGGCTCCAGGGTTTTGCCGGGCTCGTCGAGACCGCGCTGGTCGTCGGCGACCTCCTGGTAGAACTCCGGGCCGGTACGACCGGTTGCGGCGCCGCCGAACAGCCGGCGTATCCCCCGTGCCGAGGCGCCGGTGCCCGCCGAACCGGCCAATCGGTAGCAGCCGTTGGGCAACCGGACAGGCGGGCGCAGCGCGCCGGACAACGCCGAATCGTGCTGGTGCTCGGTGAGTTCCCGCCGCAGCGGGCTCATCCCCGGCAGCACCTCGATGGTGGATTCGGCGCGGGACAGATTCCGAGCGTCCAGATAAAAAAAGGGCGTCAGCTGCACGACGGCGGCATCCTCGCCCGCCCGCGACGGTCGCTCACCCACGAAATTCGCGAGTATCTCGGTGTATTGCGGGCGGTCGTATTTCTGGGCATACCGCCGTGTGCGTTCGCGATCACCGTTGCTCGGTTCCAGCAGCCCGATCCAGTGGTGCGAGTGCCACATACCGATGCATTGCACGCCGTACCGCTTCCACGCCAGTTCCTCGAGTTCCCGGGTGATGCCGGGATCGAGTTCCAGGGCCGTCGGCGTCTTCCGGAACCGCCCCGCGGGGCGGGTGGCGAGAAAGACGGTCGGCCCGCCGCCGTGACTGAACAGGCCGAACAGATTGCCACCTGTCTCCAGATCGACATGGCCGCGGGTTTCGTCGGCGATCAGCGCCAGTTCGGATTCGTAAACCCGCACCGGATAGTGCTCGTTCATCCGATCGCCTCCACGATCTCGGCCAGTGTGTGTTCGGGAGACCAGGTGGCGCCGTCCAGCAGGATGTGTTCGCGTTCGGTGCCGGAAATGTAGAAGATTTCCGGCGGCGTCGCCGGAAAGTCGGCGTCGAGCAGGAACGACAACGACAACGCCGGACCGAAGACGACCAATGCCACACCGTCCGGGCCGACTTCGACGGTTTCGATGTCGGCGTAGCCGAGCTCGAGCAACATGGAGGCTTCCTGTTGGATCCGGCAGCCGAATACCGAATCCTCGTCGTTGATCCGGTCGATCAGCGAGAGCGCGGACTCCGACCGCGCCGAATTCGCGGCGGCGCTACCGGCGGCCCGACCGTTCGCGATCGCCCGCAGGTTCGGGGACGCGGCACCACGCAGCGACCAATAGGTTTCCACGCAGGTCGCCACGAACCATGTGACGACAGTGGCGATGACTTCTTCGGGGGGATAGTCGATTTCGCCGAGGTTCACGTATCGCCACGTCGGCAATGCGCCATCGCCCGGCGCCGTCACACCACCGCCCGAACCGAACGAGGCGATCCGCAGCGAGAACCCGGTCCTGCCGTCCGTCAAGGGGAACAACGACCCGAGATGAGCGAACGCGTCCACCCGACCGGCACTTTCCTCGAAATAGAGCAGAATCGACGGGTGTCCCGGGAATTCCAGCACGGCAATTTCCGAAGCCTCGACCGACCCGTCGATGATCCGGGTGATACCGAGGTCGCTCACGAACCCGCCGGTGTGCAATTGCGCGAAATCCGCAAACTCGCCGATGTCGTGCAGCGCCCGGTGGATCAACGGCCGGACGGTCGCGGCAGCACCCCGCACCGGCGACACGAGCACGGCTGGGCGGATATCGTCGGCCGCTGTCACGTCGTGCAGGCGACCGATCGTTCCGAGAGGGTAACTCGCCGTGCGAGTCCGGTACTTCGTGAGCAGCAGCTCTCGCCGATGTCGTTGCTCCGAGTACGCCAGCTGGGCGGCGTTGCGCCGTTCCTCGGCCAGCTCACTCAGCCGCCCCCGCTCGCGCGCCTCGCGAATTACCCCGCGTTGCCGCAGCTGCTCGCCCAGCAGATTCGGCAAAGCCCCCAGCACCGTCTTCAAGGCGGGACCAGCGATCAACGCCCAGAACCATTCCACCGAACCACCCTCCCCCTATGATCCGGCCGGTCGGCCGCCGCCACAGTGATGCGGAAAGAGTATGGGTGGCTGATATCGGGCAACAGGGTCCAAAGGCCCGATGGCGAGCGGCCGTGCCCCCGGGGGCGCTAGGGATCAGCGGGGCTTGGCGAAGCCCAGGTCGATGACCGCGTCGCGTTCGGTGCGCAGTTCGGTGATGCTGAGATCTGTTCGCTCGCGGGCGTATTCGGTGCGGGGCAGGTCGGGGACGACGGTGTAGGCGCCGTCGGCGCAGGTGACGGGGAAAGAGCTGATCAGGCCTTCGGGGACGCCGTAGGAGCCGTCGGAGGGCACCGCCATCGACACCCAGTCGCCGGTGGGGGTGCCCAGCACCCAGTCGTGGATGTGGTCGATGGCGGCGCTGGCCGCGCTCGCCGCCGAGGACGCGCCGCGGGCCTTGATGATCGCGGTGCCGCGCTGCTGCACGGTCGGGACGAAAACGTCACGGACCCATTCGGTGTCGTCGACGACCTCGAGGGCGGGGCGGCCAGCGACGGTGGTGTGTTCGAGGTCGGGGTACTGCGTGGCCGAATGGTTGCCCCAGATCGTCACCCGGTGGATGTCGGCGGCCGGGGCGCCCGTCCGCGCGGCCAGCTGGGCGATGGCCCGGTTGTGGTCGAGCCGAGTCAGCGCGGTGAAGCGGTCGGCGGGCACGTCGGGCGCGTTGCTCATCGCGATGTAGGCGTTGGTGTTGGCCGGATTGCCGACCACCAGCACCTTGACGTCGTCGGCCGCGCCGGCGTTGATGGCCGCGCCCTGATCGGTGAAGATCGGGCCGTTGGCGGCGAGCAGATCCCCGCGCTCCATGCCAGCCGTGCGCGGGCGCGCCCCGACCAGCAACGCGATATTCGCGCCGTCGAAGCCGATCCACGGATCGTCACTGATGTCCACCGAGCGCAGCAGCGGGAACGCGCCGTCCTCCAGCTCCATCGCCACGCCCTCGAGGGCGCCGACCGCGGCGGGCACCTCGAGTAGCCGCAGCCGCACCGGCGTCTGCGGGCCGAGCATCGCCCCGGACGCGATCCGGAACAGCAACCCGTAAGCGATCTGACCGGCGCCGCCGGTCACGGTGACGGTCACGGGCGGACGGACGGCATAGCTCACGACAACTCCTCGCGCACGAAGGCTCCTCTGTCTCGATGGTCTCGGCCCCAACCCTAACGAGACTCACCACGCCCGAACCCGTGCCGTGAGCAAGTAGACAGTCACCCTCACTCCAGCGCGGCGATCTCACTGTCGCTGAGCACCACCGGCTGCACGATGTCCTTGGCGCGGACCAGCTGCACGGCGCGGTACAGCGGCCGCTCCCCCAGCGCGGCGTCGCGGGCCTCGGCCCGCAGCTGGCCCACCAGCAGGTCCGAGACCGCCAGCGCCGCAGCCAGTTTGCTCGCGGCCAGGGCGTCGGCGAGGGTACGCAGGCCCAGAATGTGCAGCTCGCGCCCGCTACCGCCGTCGGCGTACATGGCCAGCGGGACGACCTGCCGCGCACGATCGGCGGTAATGCGCAGGACGATGCGGCTCAGCCGCCCCGGGTAGACCAGAATCTCCACCCCACCGGCGGCGGCGATATCGAGCCGCCGCCGTCCGAACAGCGTCTGCGCCTCGATCACGGTGCCCGCCAGCCACATTCGCCGACGCTGCACCGACACGGCGTAGAGCGCGGTGGGCGCGCCGAGCATCACCCCGGCCAGCACCGCGACCGGCCAGCTCACCAGCAGCGCCAGCAGCAACGCGACGACCACGCCGACGACGGTCGCGATCACCGTCAGCCGCCGCAGCATCGGCGCGTACAGCTCCGGTGCGATCAGATCCAGGCCGACCGCCTGCGGCCGTTCGGGTTTCGAGTCTTCGGTCACGGGTTCACATTCGTCCGATACGGGCTGGCCGTATCCCGTGACGGTACTACCGATCGACGGCCAGGGCGGCCGTGACGGCCGTGACCGCGTCGTCGAGCGGAACCTGTTGCTGATCGCCGGTGGCCAGATCCTTCAGGCCGATCTCCCCCTCGGCCAGATCTCGATCACCCAGCACCAGAGCGTATTTCGCACCCGACCGGTCGGCGGCCTTCATCGCTCCCTTGACCCCGCGCCCGCCGTAGGCCAGATCCACCCGGATGCCCGCGGCCCGCAACCGGCCGGCCAGCTCGACCAGGCGGCTCTTGGCGGCCTCCCCCAGCGGCACCCCGAACACGTCGACCTGAGCCGGGTCGGCCGCAGCCTTGCCCTCGGCGGCCAGCGCGAGGATGGCCCGGTCCACGCCGAGACCGAACCCGATGCCGGACAGCGGCTGCCCGCCCAGCTCCGCCATCAGCCCGTCGTAGCGACCGCCGCCACCGATGCCGGACTGCGCGCCGAGCCCGTCGTGCACGAACTCGAACGTCGTCTTGGTGTAGTAGTCCAGGCCGCGCACCATCCGCGGGTTCACCACGTACGGCACACCGAGCGCGTCCAGATGCCCGAGCACCTGCTCGAAGTGGGCCTTCGCCGACTCGGACAGGTGATCGATCATCAGCGGCGCGGCGGCGGTCAGTTCTCGTACCTCGGGCCGCTTGTCGTCGAGCACCCGCAGCGGATTGATCTCCGCCCGCCGCCGGGTCTCCTCGTCCAGCGGCAGCCCGAACAGGAACTGCTGCAACAGTTCCCGGTACTGCGGGCGGCAGGTGTCGTCCCCGAGCGAGGTGATCTCGA
Organism: Nocardia sp. N2S4-5; assembly: GCF_044628355.1. NCBI lineage: Bacteria > Bacillati > Actinomycetota > Actinomycetes > Mycobacteriales > Nocardiaceae > Nocardia > Nocardia sp. N2S4-5. The sequence continues at coordinate 1,721,174 of NZ_JBIUPM010000001.1, forward strand.
GCCGGAACCCGTCCAGCCCCAGCGACCGGAAACCGGCGTCGGCGACGGCGATCACCTCGGCGTCCAGCGCCGGATCGTCCACGCCGATGGCCTCCACGCCGACCTGCTGCAACTGCCGGTACCGCCCGGCCTGCACATTCTCGTACCGGAAGAACGGGCCCGCGTAACACAGCTTCACCGGCAGCGCGCCGCGATCGAGCCCGTGCTCGATCACCGCGCGGATCACCGAGGCCGTGCCCTCGGGCCGCAGCGTCATACTGCGGTTCTTGCGGTCCGGGAAGGTCCACATCTCCTTGCTGACCACGTCGGTCGACTCGCCGACACCCCGGACGAACAGCCCGGTCTCCTCGAAGATCGGCAGCTCCACATGCCCGTACCCGGCCAGCCGCGCGGCGCGCACCAGCGCGTCCCGCACGGCGACGAACTGCGCCGACGCCGGCGGCAGGTAATCCGGGAAACCCTTCGGGGCGGTGAAGCTGCTGGTCTTGGTCACGATCGCCCAGTCTCCCTCACCGCCCGGCGGATAGTCCAACCGACCCGTTGCGGCCGACACGCCTCTCAGGTACTGATGGCACACTCTTAGGCCGTAAGCAGACCGCAACGGGAGGAACTGGGTAGTGCCGAGCAACGAACAGCGGCGACAGGCGGCCAAGCGCAAGCTGGAGCGACGACTGGCCCGGCAGGCCGAGCGGGCCCGCAAGCGTAAACGGCTCGCGATCGCCGGATCCGCGCTCGGCGTGGTCGTGGTGGTCGCGGCCGGGGTCGGGATCTACTACCTGACCCGCGGTGACGACAACCCGGCCGCCGCGGCCGATCCGGACACCTCGCAGTCGGAGACCCCGCAGGCCCCGCCGCCGCCCGAGCCCCAGGCCAAGCCGGCGACGGTGAGCTGCGCCTACCGCGACAGCGGCCAGCCCGCGGCGAAACCGGCGCAGAAGCCCAAGGAGGCCGACGTCTCCTCGACCGAGCAGCACACCGTCGCCGTGCAGACCAGTCAGGGCCCGATCGGCATCGCCCTGAACGCGGGCGAATCGCCGTGCACGGTCAACAGTTTCGTGAGTCTGGTCAACCAGGGTTACTACAACGGCACGCCGTGCCACCGGCTCAGTACGAAGGGCCTGAAGATGTTGCAGTGCGGCGACCCGACCGGCGAGGGCAAGGGCGGGCCGGGGTACGTCTTCGACAACGAGTACCCCACCGACCAGTTCGACCAGCAGGAGCTGGCCGTCAATCCCTCACCCGTGCAATACAAGCGGGGTGTGATCGCGATGGCCAACGGCGGGCCGGGCACCAACGGCAGCCAGTTCTTCCTGGTCTACGGCGACAGCCAGCTGGCGCCGCAGTACACCATCTTCGGCACCATCGACGAGGCCGGACTACAGACCCTCGACAAGATCGCCGCGGCCGGTGACGACGGCTCGCTGGACCCGCGGCCGGGCGGCGGCAAGCCGAACCTGCCGGTCACCTTCGATGCGGTGAAGGTCGCCTGACCCGCGCGAATTGCTCAGGGCCGCCGCGACTTCGGGCCCGGCATCGACCGATGCCGGGCCCGTCGCGCGGCCGCCGGGACGCGCGTTAGGTGAGGGCACCCTCATATCGAAGAACGTCCGGCGCTTCGGCCACCCCGCCGGAATTGTGCGATATATGCTTTCGGTACACGATCCTGGTAAGGCTGCCCTGCGTTTCGCTGGTAACCTCGAAGAACGGAGTACGGAGCGGTGTAGTACCCGTCCTACCGGGCGGTATGTACCGAGACGTAGTTCCGATGTCCGCGTTTGCAGGCGGGACAGCACCGCGCGAACCACCGTTCGGCTGGCGTTGTCCACGACGAAGCACCACAATCATCCATAGTGATCACTGCAGCATCGGGGAGCAGGCATGGCCGAGGAACTCGACGACATCGGTCGCGAAACAGCGGCTTTGATGAGGCAAATGTTGCAGCTTGCGACCCTGGTCGCGCTGCGCACCCGGGAACGTGGCCAACGGGAAGCCGAGGCCCGCGTGAAAGTGACCCAGGAGCGGGTCAAGGAGGCTCGCGAGCGCATGCTCCGGGACGCCCGCGAGGCCAAGTCGAAGGACCCGCGCAACTTGGAATTGGTGCGAATGCTGGAGCGGCCCCGGCTGGAACGGGGTGTGTCCCTGGAGAAGGACCGCGTCTCCGAACGCCTGAGCACCAACCGCAGCTCCGGGCAGGCCGCGCGCAGCAAGGTGCGGGAGCTGGAACGGTACGACTCGATCGAGCGCAGGCAGGCGCTGGCCGCCCACCTGCAGCGTGCCGGCGTCGCACCGGAGCTGGCGGCGGTCCGCATGCTCATGGAGGTCAGCCAGGCCCACCCGCCCCAGGCGGCGGTCCGCGCCCGGCCGGGTGAGTCCCCGGCGGTCACCCGCGCGCGGCAAATCGAAGAACGCGGCCGCGTCCGCGTCCGCGAGTGAGCGGCTCGCTCAGGAGCGAAAGTCTTCCGCCGCCGGATCGATGGTCGGGTCGCCGAACATGCCGTGCTGCGGTGACTTGAGGGGCAGCGGGTTGAGCATCTCCTTGTGACCGTGGCGCACACTGCAGAACTTGAACGGCCCACGCGGATCCAGCAATTTGTTCATGTGCGGATCCGCGTGATCGAGGAACCACACGCTCATCCCGGTGGTCTCGTCCTGGCGCAGATGCTCCCAGGCCCGCCACAGCGCCTGCAGCCGGACCACGGCCTCCGCATGCTTCCACCACTCCGGGCACCACACGGTGTCCGTGAGGTCGGTGACCTGGCGGCGATAGATCAGACTCAGGTAATTCTCGACGAATTCCACGACGTCGGCGTAGATCAGGTCGTGTTGCTGGTCGCTCACAGCGGGCGAACCTCCTCGGGCTGTCCGTAGGTCTCGGGCGGCGTCGGCGGCGCGTCGTAGTTGCTGCGCTCCTCCACCAGATCGGTGAAGGTGGTCTGCTGCCGCTGCGGATCGTGCCGCTCGATCGAGCGCCGCACCTCGTCAGAATAGTCGCCGTCCCACCACGGAACCGTGCGGACCAGCGTCGCCGGCGCACCCGAGGAGAAGACCACCGCGCGGCCGCGCGGCAGCGTCACCAACGCGTTCACATTGAGGGTGCGCGAGGACCCCAGCGACTTCGAATAGCTCTTGCCGCCTTTGGATTCCGAGACCGACGCCGAGATCGAGTCGTAGTCGCCGATCGCCTCCGAGCGGGCGGTCAGGAAGCCGATGTCGTCGATTCCGCTGCCCAGCACCTTGATATTCGCGGCGGCCCACAGCGCCTCCATACCGGACGGGCCCCAGCACCGGACGCCCTGCGCCCACGACTGCAGCACCGTCATCACGACGATGCCCCGGGAACCGAAGTGACTGTACTGCTTGGGCAGATCCTTCCAGCGCACGATATTCGCGGCCTCGTCGAGCACGGCCAGCAGCGGGATCGGCAGGCGGCCGCCCCGCGACCGCGACGCCTTGTCCATCGCCCGCTCGATCACCGCTTCGGTCAGCGCGCTCACCAGCGGACCGGCCGAACCGCGGCCTTCCAGAGACAGGCAATAGAGGGTCCAGTTGCCGTCCAGGAACTCCAATTCGTCCAATTCGTACCGGGAGTCGCCCGCGCCCCGGGTGACCCAGGGCAGCACATTCGACAGTTTCAGGCAGCGGACCATCTTCTTCGCGGTACCGAAGATGCTGCTCTTGGTGCGCGGGTCGGCGTTGTACTGCTGCGCCAGGCCCGAAGCCGTGAAATTCAGGCCGTAGGCCTCGACGCCGTACTGGCTCGCCGCGGTGCGCAGAATCTCCACCGGCTCACCGTTGTTCGGATCGGTGACCCATTCCCAGACGTCGATGATCGACCGCCGCGACACCGAGGCCGCCAGGAACAGGCCCGCGAGCAGATCCTCGGCCTCGGGATCGAAGTAGTTGTCCGGCCCCTGGTCCGATCCGTCGTCGCCGTCGGCGAAGTGGCCGGCCAGGCGGGAGGCGCGCATCTCACAGCCGGGGTGCGGCGCGTTCACCCACCGCAACGGATCCCAGTACCAGGTCGGCGGCTCCCCCGCCACACCCTGCGGGTCGAAGACGAAGGTGCGAGATCCCTTGGCCTCCCGCACATCTCGCGTCGCGTCCACCACGTCGCGCTTGTTCGAGGTGGCCAGCACCGGGCCGATCGCGTCGAGGATGGCCGGAATCACGCGCGAGGTGGTCTTGCCCTGGCGCGGGCCCCAGATGTCCAGGTGCAGGTCCTCGTAGGAGCCGTAGAGCGGGACGCCGTCGGCGACGGCGACGCCGATCGGCACGCCCGGGGCGTCGTCGTAGCCCAGGCGCACGCCGAGTTGCTCGGCCTTCTCCCGCGCACCGGCGGCGGTGAGCGCCGAGATGGCGCCGCCGTTGCCCATGTACTGGGCCTTGGCGTCGACCGGGAGGGCGCCCTTGCTCTTGTTCTTCTTCAGCCGCCGGCGCACCACCACCGCGGCCACCACGGCGAGGACCACGAGCAGCAGGATCACCGTGGAGGCGCGCGGCCACTCGTACTTGCCGCGCGCCAGGCCCGCCACGATCGCGATCGGGTTGATCGGGATGTCCTGCTTGGTCACCGACATGTGGTTGCCGAGATGCAGTGCGAGCCACACGATTCCGACCACCGCGAAACCGATGTAGATCATGTACAGCGATACGTCCGGGCCCGGATCGGCCGGGTCCCGTACCTTCTTCGCCATCTCCGCCTCCTGGGGTGAGACCGTATTCGTGGGTGACGCTCAGCGGAATCCGTCGAGCCGCCAGCCGTCGGGGGTGCGCGCGACCGTGGCGATCACCGTCGCCGGCGGCAAGGGCTCCCGCCGGCCGTCCGGATAGACGACGGTCTGTTCGATTCCGATCTTGTACTGCTCGTGGTCGGGATCGCCGGTGGTGGGGGCCTTCTCGCCCGACGCGAAGGTGAACGCCTCGACCGTGGCGCCCGCCCGGCCCCAATCCACCCAGCGCAGTGTCGGTTTCGGGGTCTCGGCGCCGGGCGGCGTGTCCAGCGTGCGGATCAGGCTGGGGCCGAGCCATTTTCGCGCCCGCGCGAGCGAGGCGCCCTGGTCCTCGGCGGCCGGGCGCCAGGTGTAGATCTCCCGCAGGGCGGCCACCGCCACGCCGTCGGGGGTGGTGGGATCCGGCGCGGGGACCGCCTCGAGCTGCCGGACCGTGGACGTGGGTGAGCGCACGGCCGCCTCCGACCCGTCCCCGCCGCATCCCGCGGTCAGCATCGCGACGCCTGCCACCAGCATCACCACCAAGTTCGCGTATTTCACCGTGTTCTTCCAGGTTATCCGGCGGGACCGGTGGTTCGGCAACAGCGGAGCGGATCCGGTCCCGGCGTGTCCGTTTCGCCTGTGTGCGGTCCTCACAGCATCCTCCGCAGCCGGCTGTCGCCGGGGACCGGCACCTCGCGCACGCCGGAAGGGTTCGCGGCCTGGATCATCGTGCTGTTGCCGGTGTAGACGCCGACCTCCGCCGGGCCGCGCGGACCGAACCGCGAGAACACCAGATCGCCCGGTTGTGCCTTGCTCCCAGGCACTTCCGTGCCCATCTCCCATTGCTGTTCCGCGGTGCGCGGCAGCGACACCTGTCCGGAGGAGGCCGCGAAGACGGCGGCGGCGGTCAGCCCGGGACCGTCCAGACCGCCGCCGGTGGGACCGGCCGGACCGCCGCCACCCCACACGTACGGCGTGCCGAGCCACTGTTCGGCGGCCTCGACGACATCCGTGCCGCTGCCCCGGCCCCCGGGCTGATACCGGCCCATCGCGCCCGGCGCCCGGTACTGCGCCTCCATGGCGAGGATATTGGCCACGTACGGCTGGGTTTCGGAGAAGTGCGCGGCGTATTGGTTGGGCATGCCGCCGGAGGCCAGCACCGCGCCCTCTCCGGCGTTGTAGGCGGCCAGGCTGAGCGGGACGACATCGCCCCGCACCTTGCCCTCCCCGATCCAGCGCTCCACCTGATGCGCGATCGAGCACATGTAGCGGCCCTGGGCGATGATCGCGTCGCCGTCGTCCCACAGGCTGGCCGTGCCGTTGCCGTCGGCGTCGAGCAGATACGGCTGACCGTCGTCGGGGTCGGTCGCGCGGGCCGTGGTGGGCAGGAACTGTGCCAGGCCCTGCGCACCGGCCGGTGAGGTGAGGCCGCGCCGGAACCCCGATTCCTGGCGGCCCTGCGCGGCCAGGATCGACGGCGTGATCTCCGGGCACAGCGAACCCGCACGGCGATACCAGATTTCGAGTTCGGGCGGCACCTTGCCGTCGGCCAGGGCGCCACCGGCGGTGCCGAAACCGCGCAGGCACCGCGGATCCGACGAATACGGCCAGGCCCCACCGCCATTCGGAGTGGGCGCGCCGTCCAGCCAGGGCAGCGGGTCGATCTGGCGGCCGCCCGCGAAGCGGCCGCCCGGCACGATCTCGAAATGCAGGTGCGGGCCGGAGGATTCGCCCGCCGACCCCACCGCGCCGATCTCGTCACCGGCGCGCACGGTCTGGCCCACCCGCACCTTCACCCCGCTGTCCCACTCGTGCCCGTACACCGCCGAGAACGGGCGGCCGTTGACGTCGATGGAGTCGATGACGATCCAGTTGCCGAAGCCCGACGCCGGGCCCGCCGCCACCACCACGCCGTCGGCGACGGAGAAGATCGGGGTGCCGTCCGCGGCCGCGAGGTCGACGCCGAGGTGGGCGCCGCCACGGGCGCCGAAGGTGTCCGAGACGTAGAACGAGCCGCCGGGCAGCGGCCAGGTCCGCCGGATCGGGGCGTTCCCGGCGGCCAGGGAGGGCGCCCCGGTCGCGGTCGACTTCGTCATGGCCGCAGGCGCGTTCGTCACGCCCGGGGTCTGGGGGCGCGCCGCCGTGCCCGTCGCGGTGACCGAGGCGGAGGAAGCCAGCGCCCGGGGATCACCCGGCGGATATCCACCCAGCGGCGCCGTCGACGACGGGACGGTAGTGGTGTCGCACTCGTTCTCCGACGCCGGCACCAGCACCACGAGAATCAGCGTGACCAGTGCGATCACGCTGCCGAAGCCCGTCCAGATCAGGGTCTTCGCGCTCACCGCACCTCCGCGGCATCGCCTCCGCGCGACCGCACCGGCGCGGGCCCCTCAGCCGACCACACAGCACCCCTTCCCGTCTCCACTCCTCCGCACACCCCGCGGCGCGCGCCGGGAACGACCCGCCGCGCCGCCGAAACATTCTGTCGCACGGCGGCTTCCAGCGCCGCCGCACCCCTCGCACGTTCACGCCGCCCGGCCGGAGCCGAGGTGCGGAAACCAGCACGGGGTGCGGCGGGCGGCGCCGCGCGGCCGGTGGCACCGGTCATGTGCCGCGTTTGGCGTCGTTGAGGGTTTCGACCAGGGTGCGGTTCATCTCGGCGGCGGCGGCCAATTGCTGTTGCAGCAGAGCCACCTTGCGGCGCAGCGCGGAGGCGTCCATGCGCTCGAGACCCGGGCCCTCGGCCGCGCGGACCCAGTTGCGCACCGAGTTGGTGTGCACCCCGATCTGCTCGGCGACCACGCGGCAGGCCTCCGACTCGCTGCGTAGCTTTCCCGTCAGCGCGTTGACCTGCTCGACCGCGGCGCGGCGCACCTCCGGCGACACTCTTCGATAGGACCTGTGCGGCATCATCCGACGAACCTCCCGATGCTCGGCAGCCGACTGAGCGAATAGTGGTGCAGCACAGCCGATTCACGGCTCGGCTCACGCCGGAACCGGCTGGATTCCCCGAACTGCCGCAAGCCGTACGCACCCCGCCTCACGCGGCGCTCCCCTCGTCGCCGGAGCGCGAGGTGGACTCGGTGAACTCGCTGAAACGCTGGTTGGTCTCGTGGATCCCGCTCTCCCGCTCCGAGACGGTGAACTCCATCTGGAACGGGATGCCCGGGCGGCGATCCTCGCCGATCTTGAGCAGGAACTTGCCGGTGCCCGGCGCCGGCGGGCGGGCCTGCCCGGGTTTCAGCGCTTCGCCCGTCAGTGCCTGCGGCGCCGACCATCCCGTCACCATCTCCTCCTCGGCGGAGGTGAACGGTATCGTCGAGTCCAGGCGCTTGATCTCCTCGGGCGGCAGCGCGCCGAAGATCTTGGCACGCGCGCGCTCCAGGAAGCCCAGCGCCTTGGCGATGGCCGCCTCCGACCCGAGCGACTGCAGGTCCTTGATGGTGTGGCTGATCATGATCAGCGAGGTGGCCAGGCCGCGCTGCAGGCGGGTCAGCTCGTCGACGCGGTCGACCATGAAGTCGCCCAGGCCGAGGACCTGCCACAGCTCGTCCATCACGACCTGGAAGTAGCGCTGCGGGCCGAGCTTGGCGTCCGCGAGCACGTGCGCCGCCTCGACGGAGGCGAAGCCGTCGGCCCAGCACGACAGCATCACGGCGGCCTTGAGCTTCTTGTCCCCCTGCGGGATATGCGACACGTCGATGCAGACGGCCACCGCCGAGGTATCGATCGGCGTGGTGGTCTGGCCGTTGAACACCGCGCCGAACGGACCCTGGGTGAGCGCGCGCAGCGAGCGGCGCAGGCCCTTGGTCGCCTCGTGGTACTCCTCGCTGCTCTCGGCGCCGGCGTCGAGCATCAACTCCTGACCGCCCACGGTGATGACGTCGGCGAGGTTCTCCATGATGGGCGGGTTGTCCGGGGTGTAGCCGCTGCCCTCGCGGTACAGGATCCGTAGCGCGGTGGAGACCAGGGTCTCCTCGTAATCGCGCACCCGCGCGCCGCGGACCAGTTCGACCAGACCGGCGATCAGGGTGACCTGCCGGGCCCGGAGTTCCTGTGTCACTTGCAGTTGCAGCGCCGGGACGTCCGCGAGCCGGGGCACGATCGCGCCGAGCACTCCGGCGGCGAGCGGGTTCAGCGCGCCGTGGCCGTAACCGAGGTCGATGACCTGGCCGCCGACCATCTCCACCATCTTGCGATAGTCGGGTTTGACGTCGGCGAGGATCAGCGGGGTGATGCCCTGGGCGACACCGCCCAGCACGATCCGGCGCACCAGCGAGGACTTGCCGAAACCGTTGAGGCCCAGCACGAACAGGCTCGGCGCGGTGATGAAGCTGCCGCGCATGAACCAGTTCATCGGGTCGAAGCAGACCGGCGCGCCGGTGTGCAGGTGGGAGCCGAGCGGGGTGCCGATCAGCGGTGCGCCCGCGCCCACCGACCACGGCCACAGCCCGGCCACCTGTGCGGTGGTCGCGCGGTATTCGACCGGGCGGCCGACGACGCTCATCCGCCCGCCGCCGGGGCCCAGGTAGCCGCGATCGGTCAGCGGCTGGGCATCGCGCTCGAAACCGTCCTCGACGATCGCCTCGTACCGGGCCGCCGCATTGGCGCGGCGCAGATCGTCGGTGCGGATGCGGAAGGCCGCCCAGGCCGCGCGCAGGCCGCCGCGCTCGCGGGCGATGGCCTCGTACCTGGCCCTGGTGGCGTCGTCGAGCAGGGGCGGACCCTGCCGCTTCGGCTTGCCGTTCTTGGTTTTCCGCGACGATCCGCGCGCGGGACGCGGGTCGGAGCCCGTGGGCGCGGACCGGGGTCCGGCGAAGCGCGGCGGGACCGGGGCGCGCATGGGGTGCGGCGAGACCGGTTCGCGCAGTGGGCGATCCGAGCCGCGAGAGCGGTCGGTGCGTCCGGAGTCGCCGCGCTCGCCCGCGCGTGCCCGATGACGCAGGGTCGGCTCGTCGTGCCCGCGGCGTTGTGCCGGGCGCGGGCCACCGGTCTCACCGGGCAGCGGCTCGCGGCGGCCGCGCCGGTCGGCGGACGGCGCGCGGTGCGCGGAGTCGCCGCGCTGTCGCTCGTCCCGACGCGCGGACTCCTCGTCACGACGCGCAGAGCCCCCTACACGACGCGCAGATCCCTCCTCACGACGCAAAGAGCCCTCCTCACGACGCGCGGATCCATTGTCACGACGCGCAGAGCCCTCCTCACGGCGCGCAGATCCCTCGTCGCGGCGCGCGGATCCCTCGTCGCGGCGCGCGGATCCCTCGTCGCGGCGCGCAGAACCCTCGTCGCGGCGCGCAGAGCCGTTGTCGTGGCGCGCAGAACCCTCGTCGCGGCGCGCAGGGCCGGTGCCGGAACGGGTTTCGGCACCGGGTGCGCCGTTCGGGTTGTGTCGCGGGCCGCCGTTGCCCTGGGATAGGTCGGCCGGTATGTCCGTGAACGGCGGCGGGCCGACGTCCAGCGAGTATCCGGTTTCGTCGTTGTCCATAGCCGCACTCCCCGGTAATTCACCGGCACCCGAACGAAGTTCGCCACGCGGATGCGCGGTGGCGGATGTGCCACCCGCCGGAACCTCCTCGGGAGCCGCTACGAATCCACCTGTACCGTCGTGGTCCCCGGCGCGCCGCTCCGCGCGCACCGCCTCGGCGCCGGCCCCGTCCGCGCCGCGCGAATCCGCACGCCCCGAATCGTTTTCGCCGGACGCCATGTTCAGTCGCTGTGATTCTGCCCGCGCGGCCCCGGAACCGCCCGTACTTTGCGAGGAACCGTTCGCACGCACTCCGGACTCCCGCGACCCCACACCCGCCGAACCGGACTCCCCGCCCCGCCCGGCCGAGTCGGCAACGTGCCCGTCCGAAACAGGCGCATCCACAGCAGCCCGTGAGTCGTCGGCGGGCGCGGGTGGTGTGGCATCGGGGCGGTCGGTGCCGTTCGAATCCGGGCGCGTGGCAGCGGGTTCGGTCGGCGCGGCGACGCGATCGGCCGATCCGCGCGGGTCTCGGCCCGTGGGCACGGGTGCGCCGGACGGTTCGGTGTCCTGCCGTCCCCGGTTCAGCGCTGCCGTGGGCTCGCCCACGCGTGGGGAATCGGGGCCGTCCGATTGCGTACGGCCGGAACGGGATTCGCGGGTGCGGCCGCGCTGGGAGCCGCGGGCCTCCGCGCGCCGGGCCTCCTGGTCTTCCGCCGGGCGGTCCCGCTCGATCGCGGTCCGGAATTTTCCTCGGGCGGTGCGGGATTCGATCTCCTCCACGTCGGATCGCTCCACCTCGCGCGGGGCCGTGCGGGGCCGCCGGGAGGGGGCGTCGGTGTCGTCCCGCTGCCGCCGGGCCGCGCCGGACGCGCGGTCGCCCGATGCGCCCGGATCACGGACTTCCGCACGGGCGGTGCGGGATTCGGCCGTCTCGCGCCCGGCATGCCCGCGCCGGGCCTCGGCGTGCGGCCCGCCCGCACCCGGTTCCCCCGGGGCGCGCCTGCGGATGGGACGCAGCGGGACCTCGTCCCAGTCGGCAGGCCAGTCGGCCGAGTCGGGATCGCCGGGCGTGTACGCCTCGAGTTCCCACTCGCCGTCCCGGCCGCGGCGCGTGCCGCGGCGCACGGGTACCGGATTCTCCGGGTCCACCACTCGCTCGCGGTATCGGGGCGGCTCGCCGCGCGACCGGACCGGTGGCTCGTGCTCACCTGCCATGAACGCTCACTCCTCCGCCTCGCCGGCGCTCGGCTCCGTCGTGCGCGCGGCGCCCTGTGTACTCGGTTCGCTCGCCGCGCTCATCTCACCCCGCCAATGCTTTCGGAATGCTCGCGTGCTCCGGCAGGATGACACCGCAGCCGAGGGAGGCCGCGAAGGCCGCCGCCTGGTAGCGGTAACACCGCCGGATCTTGAGCCGCGCCTGCGTGGACAGGTCGCGGGTGATGGCTTCGATACGCGGCAGGTCGCCGCGCAGGGGCTCGGTGATGGTCACCAGCGCCCCGAAGCGGGTCACCCCGTGGCCCCGGGCCTGCTCCTCACGGGCCTGCTGGGTCGCGCCCACGCGCAGGGTCGCCGAGGCCGACACGACACCGCGCTCGCTCTGCTGAGCCACCAGGGCGTTCTTGTAGTCGTCGTCGACGATCTCCGCGGCGTCGGCCGCCGAGTGCGGACGGTACACGATCGCGATGCGCTTGCGCGGGACCTCCGGATTGGGCGCGAGCAGGCGTTGCAGCACCCGCTCGTCGACCGCGCCCTCGGGGGCGGTGTCCATCTCCCAGGTGACCGAGCGGCCGCCGTCGTGCAGGAAGTGGTCCCAGCGCTCCTCGTGCGAGATCGGACCCGCGTCGGCCCAATCCAGGCCGTGCCCGCCCGGCTCGCCGACCGACACCTCCAGATCGGCCTGCGAGGCCGGATCGTAGCTGCGCCGGATGAATCCGATCACCTCGTCGGCCGACATCGGCTGCGCCCGCACGCCCGCCTCGGCCAGCGCCGCGCAGATGCCCGGCAGCCGGCGGCCGATCTCGACCGCTTCCTCGGCCGGGTTCTTGCGGCGCTCGGCGGTGGTGGCCTTGAACGTGATCGCCACCCGTGGCAGCAATTGCACACGCTCCTGCGGCAATTCGGTCGCCAGCTCGAACATCACCTGCTGGGCCAGCTCCGGCGCCTCCGGGCGGGTGATGGTGGAAACCTCGGTGAGCAAACGGTTTCCGGTCTCCGGCACCGTGTCGATGACGGGCACGACGGCGATGATGTCCGAGGTCTGGCCCAGCGACGCCAGGAACGTGCCCCACGCCGCCACCCAGCGGTCGATCACCGGCTGGTCCACCGCCTCGTGGCCCTGCGGCCAGGCCCGCAGCACGACCGTGTACTGGGCGAACTGGGGCAGGTGGATCATGCCGAAGCTGTAGCCGCCCGCGTCGATGCCCTCGTACAGCTTCGACGGCGCCATCAGGCCGGGAAGCCGCGCCACGCCGCCGGGGACGCGGGAGAACCGGCCGCCGCGGTAGACGTGCTCGCCCCTGCCGCGACCGCGCAACCAATGGAACATCATCAATCCCGTCTCGTATCCGGAGCGGCCCCCCGACCGCCAGACCAGTGGAACCATCACGACCGCGCCGATGCCGGCCACGAAGAACGCCGGCTTCGGTCCCGCCACCAGCGCCGTGAGCAGCGCCGTGATGACGACCCCGAAACCGAGCACCGTCTCCCCCAGCGCAGTCCGAAAAGGCCTGCGCTGCGGGGCTTCTGCCACAAACCGTACGAGCGCCGCTCGTAGGATGTCTCGGTCGTCGTCATCGTGGGATGGTGCTCCTGCCGAGGTCGGGTGAGCGGTTGGCCCAGCGGTCACCGGCGACGTCGCCCATGGCGGCCTCGGCCCGGTTCAGCCCGCCGGTCGCGGCGCGGGCCGTCGAGATCCGGTTCATCACCCGCGAGGCGCCACCCGGCGGCGCGGCACCCGAGCCGCGCGGACCCGCCGCGGGCACAGCGCCTCCGCCGCCACCACCGCGACGCGGCGGCGCCGGGCGCGGACCACCGCCGCCACCGCCACCGCGCGGGCCGGTGCCGCCGGGCGGACGCCCGCCGCCCCGGCCGACATACCCGGGCGCGCCCGCCGAGGCGGTGCTGCGCACACCGACCGCCTTGGTGCCCACCGCGCCCAGGGCCGCCGCGCCCAGCAGCAGGCCGCCGGTCGCGCCCAGACCCGAACCGCCGGTGCCGATCATCGCCACGGTCGGGGCGACCAGGCGCATCAGCGCGGGCAGCACGAAGGCCACGCTGCACAGCAGCACGATCGCGACCAGCATGCGCTGCGCCTGCTCGGCGTCGGGCAGCCCGGCCGTCGAGGTCAGTTCGTCGGTGTTGCCCACGGCGATGAACGCGATCATGTAGACGATGGCGGCCACCGGTTTCCACAGCATGAACGCGATGATCCAGCTCAGCAGCTTCGGATAGGACTGCTTGCCCATCCCGGTGCCCGACGCCGCGGCCGCCAGCGGCAGCATGCCCGCGGCCACCACCAGCAGGCCCTGCCGCACGATGGCCAGCACGATCTGCGCGAGCGCGCCCAGCAGGCCGACCACCGCGATGATCAGCACCAGACCGGGCGAGAACGCTTGCAGCTTGGCGGTTTTCACCATGAACTCGGCGATGTTCTTCGCGTTGCCGTCGGTGGCGTCCTGAATCACCCAGGCGGCGAACCGGTCCGAGGCCTGCGTGCCGGCCACGATCACCGCGCCCAGCATCCAGGAACTGAACACCACCCGGGCGAACATTCTGAACGACTCACCCGCCTCGTTCAGCGCGGCGCCTCTGCGCGCCTCCGCCAATCTGGCGCCCGACAGGATCACCGACACTATGAGCAGCAGTATCTGAGCCTGATAGGTGTAGTCGTTGATCTTCTGGAACAGCTGACCGCCGTCGCTGATCCGCTCGTTGGGCACCTTCATCCAGAAGGTCAGCGCCAGGATCAGCGCCTGCCCGAGCCCGTTCATCAGCGAGTCGACCACCTTGCCGAAGGTGGAGTCCCACGCCTTGTCGCGCACGGCGCCGGCCGCGTCGCCCGGATGCGTCGCGGCGTTACCCGCCTTGCACGCCGCCGACGCGGCGTCGCCGAGAGATACCCCGGGCAGGCCGAGACCGTCGAGATCGTCGTGGATCTCGTTGCAGGTCTGGTCGAACCCGTAGGTCTGTCCGTACGCCACCGTCGGTGTCGCGATCATGACGGTGAACACGACCGCGAGGATCGTGACGAGTCGCCTCACCATGTGGTCCACCCCTCGATGCTTCGCAGTGAATCGATCCGGACCAGTTGTTGCCCGTCCACAGCCGTCAACTTCCAATCGCCGTCGCGCCAGACGACCGCAAGACGCATGCCCACCCATGTCGGTTGGCCATCGATGACTTCTCTTGCCTTTCTCGCGATTTCGACAACCGCGTGGTCGGGATCCCAACTATCGATGCGGAACGCGTCCGAGGCGTATAACAACGGCGTCAGCTTCTCGGGCAGGCGATCGGACACCTTGCCCGCGGCGACCAGCCGATCGTATTCGGCCAGGTACTCCGGTGACACCGCCACCAGCCGCAGCAGCAGCTCGCGGTCGGTCGGATTGGCGTTGGTACGCCAGTAGTGCTGTTCCGCGGCCAGCACCGCGCCCTGCGGCGTGCGGGCGTACCCCACCGCCGCCCGGCCCTCGACCCGGCTCGGGCCGTCGGAACCGGAGAACCGCACCACCGGGCCGCCGAAGATGCGCTGCCAGATCCCTTCGCCCTGCGCGGGATTCGGCGCGGCCGTCTGCCACTGCGGGTCGTCGGGCCGCCGCTGCGCGGCAGGATCCTGTGAAAGCGCCTGTCCCGCAGGGTCGTTCGGGAGATCGACGCGGCGGCCGAACATGTCGGCATCCGGTGCGCCGAAACCGGCCGGGGCCGGTGCGGCCACCGTGCTGGTGCTCACCACCGGGCTCGGGCCGCTCCCCGACGCCGCGGCCGAGCCGTCGCGCCGCATCGTCACCACGGTCGCCGCCACCGCGAGCGTGACGGTCAGCACCGCCGCGAAACCCAGTAGGCGCAGCGAGATTCCGCCGTTCGGACCGCTCACCATGTCGTCCACCCCGCGATCGAGTCGATGTACTCGGTCGGTGAGCCCTTGGACTCGGTCGGCTTGAGCCGCCAGTCCCCCGCGTCCCAGACCAGGACCAGCCGCACCGCGGCCCACAGCTGCTTGCCGTCGTTCACCGGGCCGCGCGCGGCCAGCCGCACGATGGCCATGTCGTCGGCGTAGTTCTCGACCCGGAACGCGTCCGGGGCGACCAGATATCGGGTGATCCGCTCCGGCTGCTGCTTCGGCAGTTTTCCACCGTCCAGCGCTTTGTCGTAGGCGGCCAGTTGTTGATCCGTCGCCCGCACCTGCGTGGTGTACAGGGCGCGGTCGGCGGGACGGGCATTGAGGCGGTAGGTGATCTGCGCCGCCGCCAAGGCCGCGCCCTGCGGGGTGTGCGAATAGCCGACGGCGAGGCCGTGCTCGTCGATCCGAGTGGGACCGTCGCTGGTGGAGAAGGGGACCGTGGCGCCGTAGACGCGCTGCCAGCCGCGCGGGTCGGTGGTGCCGGTGGGCGCCGCGGTCAGCCAATCGTCGTCGGTGGGACTCTTCTCCTGGGACGGATCCTGCGAAAGCGGTTGTCCCGCAGGGTTGTTCGGGATGTCGACCCGGCGGCCGAACAGGTCGACGGTGGGTGCGGCGAACCCGGTCGCCCCGGTGCCCGCGGCGGGCGACGGGACCGAGTCGGCGGGCTTGTCGCCGCCCGAATCGTCTCGCCCGACATACATGAACACGCCCACGACCACGATCAACGCGAGTACCGCGGCGGAGGCGATGACGCCGAAGGACATGCCGCGGTCCTCCCCGGAATAGGCCCGGGTGGAGGTCTTGTCGCTCATGGCTCCCCCTCGCCGCCGTGTGGGAGCCGCCCGCGCTCGCTGCGCTCTCTCATGTCGGGGCCTCCAGGGTGACGATGTCGGTGGGTACGCGGTCGATGTCGTCGACCGGACGCGTGTCGGCGTCCGGATCGGGCAGTCGTAACCTCCAGTCCGCTCCGAACCATTCGACGATGGTGTGGTTCACCGCGCGTGAGCCGTCGGAGTATTCGGTGTAGACATCCACGTTCGAGCTGTCCTGGGTGTAAGCGGTGATGCGGTAGCCGAGCACCCGCGGCGCGTACTGTGCCGCCGCGGGCCCGGTGATCGACAGCCGGACGCGGTTCACCGCCCACTCGTCGCGGGCGGGGCCGGGCACGACTTGCCGCGCGACCACCGTCGGCCACTGGCTGTCGGTGGCGACCGCCAGCCGCACGGAATGGGTGACGGCCGCGACGGCCGCGCCCGCCGGGGAGCGGTCGAAACCGGTTGCGGCGCCGTCACGATCGTCTCTGGGGCCCTGATCGGTCACCGGCAGGGCGACGCCCTGGTACGGCTGCCAGCGCACGCCGGTGGGCGGGCGCTGCGGATCCGGATGCGACGCGCCGGCGCCACTCCCGCCGCATCCGGCGGCCGCCAGCACGGCGGCGCCGAGCACGCCCGCGGCGGCTCGGCGGATGCGCACGGGGTGCGCGGGTGCGTCGATCTCGGCCGATGTCATGGGACCCCACCGTTCACGTCGGTAGTAGCGTCAGTGCGATCGCGCTCGCCGAACTCGCCACGACCGCGCCGATCAGGCTCATCACGATGCCGTGGGAGGCGTCGTTCACGGCCATGTCGTCGCGCATCGCCGACCACAGCCGCCCGGCCGAGATGATCATCCAGGCCAGGCAGAACAACAGCACGACCCACAGCAGCCAGTTGATCAGCTGCATGACGGGCTCGACCACGTCGGCCGGCATCTGTTTGTAGGCAAGCACGGTCGCGGCCGTCATCAGCTACCGATGACCGCGTTCATGATGGTTCCGGCGCTCGTCGCGATGATGCCGCCGATCATGGCGCCCGCCACCATCTTCGGCGACTCCAGGCCGCCACCCGTCCACTTCTCCCATGCGAATTTGCCTCCCGCGTAGGTGATTCCGAGGATCCCGGACAGCAGTACGAACCACGTGAAGTACCGCACCAATTTGAGCAATTTCTCCGAGGCCGGGGGCGCCTCGGGCGTCGGATTTCCGACCTGAGCGAGAACAACGCCGTACGTCTCGTGCACGGCCGCCAGGATGGTACTCATCGAGCGTCCTCTTCTTCTTCCAAGTGCGAACTGCTGGTTACTTTTTCGCGTATCAGATCGACGATGCTCGCGCCGAGCTCGTCGACGTCGTGCGGGACTTCCTGCAGCGGATCGAGCTTGCGCTTCTTCTGCTGCGGTGGTGGATCGGACGGCGACCACACCGGCAGCTGATCGGGCTCGACGAGCGTCCACTCCTCGTGCCACGGCACCTGCCACACCCGGCCGGCCAGGGAGCCGACCACATCGCGGTAGCGACGAATCTCCGCGGGCATCCGGCCCGGCCGCGCGGCCACGGTGATCAGGCCGAGCACCTCGCTCGGCCCGGCCAGCCCCGCGCGATGCTGGCGCAGCAGGTCGTGGGCGCGGGCCAGCCCGGCGATCGTCTCGCGGGCGACCAGCACGACGAAGGGCGATTCGCGTTCGAGCACGCCCGGCCAGCGCCGGTGGGAATCCGCCGCGGGGGCGAGCACGTGAGCGAGGGTGCTGGCGCCCGCGCCGCCGTGGACACCGAGCAACCACACCAGCGGGGCGCGCCCGGCGCCGGGCACGGGACGCTCCCACACGGGGGCGCGGCGGGACTCCGGCGGGGCGACGACGCCCGCCGCGCCGGCGGGGCTGTCCGCCCCGGTCGCGAGCGCGCCGGGTTCGGGGGTGTTGCGATGTTCCTTCATGGCCGCGGTCATGATGCCACCCCCGCCACGAGCGTGCGATAAGCCCTGCGTGTGTCCGTGCCGAGGACGTTGTGCCGCACCAGTTCCCCGCGCGCCAGCTGTGGGTCGTAGGGGATTTCGCGGATGTCGCGGACCCACCCGGTCAGATGTTCCCGCAAATGTTCGGCGATCGTAGATTCGTTGCCGGGCAGCTGATGCGACACCACGATCGTGGTGTCGCCGACGATGCCGCCGCCCTGCCCCTCGGCCGGACCGCCGAACTCGTCGTCGAGCCATTCCAGGGTGACGCGCAGCCGGTTGGCGGCGTCCACGCGAGCCGGAATGGCCAGCACCAGAGCGACATCCGCGTCCTCCAGCAGCGGGCGCAGCTGGCGGGCGGCGATCGGGCTGCCGCCGTCGTAGACCGGGGTGTATCCGGCGTCCGCGACCGCGCGGGCGACGGTCAGGTAGGTCGCGCGGCGGCGCAGCGGGGCGGAATCGCGCCACAGCAGCCCGATCCCGGAGCTGGCGTGGGACAGGCACTCCTTCAGCGGCGCGGGTTCGTCGTCGCCGCGTCCGTAGAGCCACTGCTGCAGGCTGATCGGGCTCAGGTGCTCGTCGGCGCCGCGCAGCGCCAGATCACTGCCGGCCGCCGTGGCGTCCACGGCGACGGTCGGCGCGCCCGCCGCGGCGAGTTCGCCGGCGATGCCGAGTGCGGTCGTGGTGGTTCCGGCGCCACCGCAGCCGCCCACCACGAGTATCGAACGCGGCGGCGTGATCTCGTCGCCGCCGCCGTCACGCCGTCCCTTGCCCAACCGCACCACCGGAGCCTTGGCACGCGGTTGACGGCTCGCCGGGTCGCCCGCCTCGGGCGCCTCGTCGAGCCACCGGCTCCAGTCCTGTCCCATCCGTCAGCTCTCCTCTTACCCGGCCGCGATGCTCGTGATCAGGGTGCGGCCGCCGATCACCGCGGTGGTGACCGTCTGTTTGTCGTAGGTCTTCGGCACGCGACCGGGCCGGCGCTCGGTGACCTCCACCGTGTACCTGTCCTCGGCGACGGTCAGCACGCGCACGCAGTGCAGGGTGCCGGCCGGGACCGAGTCGATGCCGCGCTGGATCACCGACGCCGGCGAGATCGCGGCGCCGGGGGCCACCACCTCGCGGGCGCGCTCGGCGGAGCGCTCGACATAGAACGAGTGCTGGAACCACATGATCGCGTCCGGACCGGAGGCGGTGCCGCCCGGTTCGGCGCCGCGGATCACCTGTTCGGCACGTTCGGTGGGGCAGAAACCGGCGGCCGCGCCGTCGGCGGTGACCGAGGTGAGGCGCACCGCGGGCGCGGCCGGACCGCTGGAATGTGTTGCGCCGCCGCGGAAATAGAGCAGGTACAGCGCACACGCACCGGCGATCACCAGCAACAGCACGGCTACCGTCAAGATGAGTGCGACCCGCCAGGGACTCGGCCGGGCGCGGAGGGTGGTCGGCCGGTACGGCGAGGCCGCCGCTCCCGGGCCGTCCCGGCCGATCCGGCCGAGCGGCTCGACCTCCTCCGGCACGCGGCGCGGCTCGTCGGCGGCCTCGTCGTCCCACGGGAACTGCACCACCGCGCCGGGGCGCTCCGGGTAGTCGTCGTCGGGGCCGGGGGCGTGATCGCCCACCCAGTCGGTCCAGCCGCCGGTGAATTCACTGGGGCTGGTGGCCGGTTCGTCGCCGAAGGCGATGGCGAACGGCTCCGGCTCGGTCTCACGGATGTAGTGCGGGTAGCGGGCCGGGCCGCCGCCCGCGCGCTCGTCGGTGAACGACGGCTGTGCCTGCACCGGCGGGCGGGCCGCCGCGGCGGGCGGGTCGAGCGCCGGGTACCAGCGCGCCAGGTCTTTGTACGACTTCAACATTCCCCCATCCCCGCGGAGCCAGGCACGTGCAGCATCGTCGGACCCTCTCGGCGATCAGTTCGTGGAGAACGGGTAGTTGTTGTCGGCGGTACCAGCGGTGGGCGAGGCCGTCGGCACGCCGCCAGGGCCTGTCCCAAACGGAAATTGTCCCGTACCCGACGAATTCGGCGAACTCGACGCGCCGGGGGGCGGCAGCAAGATTCCGGTAATCGCGCTGTTCGAAGTACCTTTCGGGGCCTGCGGAACGCCGTTGGACCCGGCCAGATCCCGTGCCGCCGCGGCGAACCAGTCGGCGACGAACCGGACCGGCGCGTCACCGCGCGCGTCGACCGCCGCGGTGGCGTAGGCGCCGTGCCGCTGGACGGTGTCCCAGTACCTGACCCAGGTCGCGGTGTCGAGCAGCTCCCGGTTGTCGGTGATGTTCTGCACGACCGCGTCGTAGGCCTCGGTGACCAGCCGCGACACCGTGGTCGGCGGGACCAGCTGGGTGACCGCGCCGGTCAGCCTCGTGGCGAGCAGGACCAGCGCGACCGGCGGATTGCTCAGCGCGGCCCGCGCCAATTCGCCGATGGCGGCGGGGCTCAGCACCGAACGCACCACCGTGCCCACCGCGTTCAGGCCGATCACGCCCATCTTGAACATCGCGCGCATCGGGTCGGCGAGCGCGATGCGGCTGCGCGGATCGGAGGCCTCGGCGATGCGCTGCGAGATCGATTGCCGCGGCTCGTAGGACAGCGAGGCGGGCGCGGCGCCCTGCAGATCGGAGTTCACCACCGCACTGGCGGTCTTGATCGAGGTGAACGCCAGCGCCTGCGAGATCGACACCAGGGCCGCGATCGGATCGCCGCCGGAAAGTTTCGACTGGCCCGCCACATTCGTGACCGCCCGCAGGATCGGGGCGCCGGCCGGTGCGTCGCAGGCCAGATCGCCCGCGGCGCAGAAACTCGCGACGCGGCCGGTGAGCGCGCCGAAGTGGGCGGCCCGGTCGCGGTCGGGTCCGATGCCGCCGCCGGTGGCCGGCTCCTGGGGCAGCACCTGCAACGCGGTGACCTGCGCACCGGCGGTGCCGGGCGCGGCATCCGGGGTGGCCTTGCCGGGCGCACCGGGGAACAGTGGGGCGCCGGGGTTGCGGGTCGGGTCGGCGAACAGCGCCACGGCCGCGACCTGTTCGGGTGCGAGCACGCCGCGGCCCGCGCCGATCTCCTGGGCGAACAGCGACGCCACATGCGCGCCTTGGGAATAGCCCACGACGGCGAACTTGGTCTGCGCACAGCGCTGGGCGACCTGGCGGGCCATCGCGCGCAGCCGGGTCAGGCCACCGGCCAGCGACTCCGAATACGGCGCCGCGCCACCGGGAACCGCGCCGCCGAAGCCGGATTCGTAGGGCACGTAGGCGCGGTCGACCAGGCCGCGGTCGGCCGCGCGGGCCATCATCGGCAGGAAGACCGTCGACAGCATGCCCGTGTCGGTGGTGGGGGCCGCGTCCGGGGAGGACTCGCCGGTGCCTTGAATTCCCAACGCGTACAGGGCGGGACAGGTATTGATCGCGATTTCGGTGGTGGGGCCGGATGGCTGCGCGTGCGCGGGCGCCGCCCCGAGGGACGTCACCGCGGCGACGGCGAGCGCGGCCGCGGCCGGCATGCTCCAGGTTGTGCGCGTGGCCAGCAAGACCTGACCCCCTTCACCAGCTGTATGCATCAGTTCGGAGGGCCGAGTGCGCAGCGACCCGTCGTGGACGACCGCCACCGAGCGATCACCACGCGTTCGAGTTGCCGCCCTTGCCGCGCGAGCCCGAAACCCAATAGACCGTAACAGAATCGAGCGAACTGCGCAGTGCATTCTGCACATTGCGAATAGGCCCGTGGAAGAATTCACGGCCGGACCGCAAACCGACCGGAAGAATTTTAGTGGCCGCCACCATGTTCCGTGATCTGTACCAACACGACGGCCACCATCATTGGGAATCCCGCACGCGCCGAAGCGATCTCGGTGGTTCCCGGCGGGCGGGGCGTTCGGCTCAGGGAATTCGGCGGATGATGCCGACAGTTTGCCACGGCAGCCGGCAACTCTTCGCCTAATGCTCCAACTCGCCTAGACAGCCAATTTCCCGGATTCGCCAGAATTACGCCGGTATTCCGATATCGCCGGGCCTTCGCGTCCAGTGTCCTTGTCCGCCATCGGCCTCGACAATCGCGGCGCCGGAACCACGTCGTCGGCGCGGTGGCCCTGTTCACGCCGCCGGAGCAGCCGACACGCCCCGGGGTGCCGTGGCGCGGCGAGCGCGGGCGGGCAGACTGAGGCGGTGGCGGATCTTCCGGTGGCGGCAGTGGTGTGCGCGTTCGTCGGCGCGGTGTTGTTCGCGGTCTCGGCGGTGGCGCAGCAGCGGGCCGCGGCCGAGGTGCCCGAGGGTGAGGCGCTGCTGGCGCGGCTGGTCCGCAGCCCGCGGTGGTGGGCGGGCATCGTCGGGGACGCCGGCGGGTTCGCCTTCCAGGTCGCGGCGCTGGCGCTGGGGTCGGTGCTGGTGGTGCAGCCGATCCTGGTGAGCGCGCTGGTCTTCGCGCTCCCCCTGGCCGCGCACTACAGCGGTCGCCGGGTGAGCGCGCTGATGTGGGCGCAGGCGGCCGCGCTGTCGGTGGCGCTCGCGGTGTTCCTGATCGTCGGCGATCCCACCGAGGGAGTCACCGACGCGCCCTGGCATCGGTGGGCGGTGCCGCTGGGGTTGCTGCTCGCGGTAATCGCCGGCGCGGTCGGAGTGGGACTCACCGCGCGCTCCCCGGCGGTGCGGGCGCTGCTGCTGGGCGCCGCCGCCGGGCTGTTGTTCGGCCTGGCGGCCGCACTCACCGGACACGTCACCGAATTGTTCGAGCAGGGCGTCGGCGCGGTCGTCACCTCCTGGCAGCCCTACACCTTGGTC
Organism: Nocardia sp. N2S4-5; assembly: GCF_044628355.1. Taxonomy (NCBI): domain Bacteria; kingdom Bacillati; phylum Actinomycetota; class Actinomycetes; order Mycobacteriales; family Nocardiaceae; genus Nocardia; species Nocardia sp. N2S4-5. Next base: position 1,744,004 of record NZ_JBIUPM010000001.1, read on the forward strand.
GCGAGCGGCCTGGTCGGCCTCTACCTCCAGCAGCGTGGTTATCAGGCCGGTCCGCTGTCGGCGTCGCTTCCGGCGTTCACCGTCGCCGAACCTCTGGGCGCCGCGTTCATCGGCATGACGGTGCTGGACGAACGGCTGCGCAGCGGACCCGTCGGGACGGCGTTCGTGCTGCTGTCGGTCGTGGTGATGGCCGTGGAGGCGGTCCGGCTGTCCCGCGCCCAGGCACTCCCGGCCCTGCCGGTACCGCCCGCGGACACCCGTCGCGCGGAGACCGATCGCGGCAGGTAGATCGGCTCACAGGAAACTGCCGCCGCCGTTCACGGCGATGGTCTGGCCGGTGAGGAACGCGTTGCCGGTCACCATGAGGACCGCCTGGGCGATCTCGTCCGGTGTGCCGATCCGGCCGACGGGCAGGCGGTCGACGACTCCCGAGGCCTTCAGCGGCGCGGCCATCTCGGTGTCGATCAGGCCCGGCGCGACCGCGTTCACGGTGATCCCCTCGGGCGCCAGCCGGGCGGCGTACCCGCGAGTCAGCCCCTCCAGTCCCGCCTTCGACGCGTTGTAGTGCACGCCGACGCCGCCCGCACCGCGCGCCGCGACCGAGGAGATGTTCACGATCCGCCCCCAGCCGCCTCGCCGCATGCCCGGAATGACGGCCTGGATGCACAGGAACGCCGATTTCAGGTTCGTCGCCAGAGTCGCGTCGAAATCCTCCTCGGTGAGGTCGTCGAGCCCGCGGATAGTGGCGATCCCGGCATTGTTGACCAGCACATTGATCGGGCCGAGCGCCGACTCCACCCGCTCGGTCAGCGCCTCGACCTCCGCCCGTATCGCGACATCCGCCCGGACCGGGACGGCCCGGCCCCCGGCGCGCTCGATCTCGGCCACCGTGGCGGCGGCCTCGTCCGCCCGGCTGCGGTAGTTGACGGCGACCGCCGCCCCGGCTCCCGCCACTGCCACCGCGATTCCCCGTCCGATACCCCGCGACGCACCCGTGACCAGGGCGGTCCGGCCGGTCAATGCAGCTTGTCCAGTCATGCGGCAACCGTAGGCAGTGGAGCGCACTCCAAGTCAAGTGAGCGCGTGCCGGGCGGCGAAATCCGTTGGGCGAGAAGCGGTTCAGGCCGCCGAGGTCACCCGGTACACGTCGTAGACGCCCTCCACGTTGCGTACCACGTTCAGCAGGTGGCCCAGGTGTTTCGGGTCGCCCATCTCGAAGGTGAACTTGCTGATGGCCACGCGGTCGCCGGAGGTCATCACCGAGGCGGAGAGGATATTGACCTTCTCGTCGGCGAGCACCTTGGTGACATCGGAGAGCAGCCGGGTGCGGTCGAGGGCCTCGATCTGAATGGCGACCAGGAACACCGACGACGGCGACGGCGCCCACTTCACGTCGATGATCCGCTCGGCTTGGGCCTGTAGCGAATCGGCGTTGGTGCAGTCGGTGCGGTGCACGCTCACCGAGCCGCCGCGGGTCACGAAGCCCATGATCTCGTCGCCCGGGACCGGGGTGCAGCACTTGGCGAGCTTGGCGACCGTGCCCGGGGCCCCGGGGATCTCCACACCGGCGTCGCCGCTCACGCGCTGGCGCGCGGGCAGGGTGGACGGCGTCGAACGTTCGGCGAGTTCGTTCTCGACATCGCCGACGCCGCCGAGCTGCGCCATCAGCCGCTGCACCACGGTGTGCGCGGACACCTGGTTCTCGCCGACCGCCGCGTACAGCGCGGAGATGTCGGTGAAATGCAGTTCGTGTGCGAGCGCGCTCATGGCGTCGGCGCTCATCAGCCGCTGCAACGGCAGACCGGACCGGCGGACCTCCTTGGAGATCTGTTCCTTACCGGCCTCGAGCGCCTCCTCGCGGCGCTCCTTGGCGAACCACTGCCGGATCTTGGCCTTGGCGCGCGGGGACACCACGAAGTTCTGCCAATCGCGGCTGGGCCCGGCGTTCTGCGCCTTGGAGGTGAAGATCTCGACGACCTCACCGTTCTCCAGCTGCCGTTCCAGCGCGACCAGGCGCCCGTTGACCCGCGCGCCGATGCAGCGGTGACCCACCTCGGTGTGCACGGCGTAGGCGAAATCGACCGGTGTCGACTTCTGCGGCAGCGTGATCACGTCGCCCTTCGGGGTGAACACGAAGATCTCCGGCGATTTCAGGTCGAACCGCAGTGACTCCAGGAACTCGGCGGGATCGGCGGCCTCCCGCTGCCAGTCGAGCAGTTGCCGCATCCACGCCATGTCGTCGACCTCGGTCGAGTCGTTGGAGTGTTTGCCCCTGGTTTCCTTGTAGCGCCAGTGCGCGGCGATGCCGAACTCGGCCGTGCGGTGCATGTCCTGGGTGCGGATCTGCACCTCCAGCGGCTTACCGTCCGGACCGACCACCGTGGTGTGCAGCGACTGATAGACGCCGTAGCGCGGCTGGGCGATGTAGTCCTTGAAGCGCCCGGCCATCGGCTGCCACAGCGAGTGCACGACACCGACCGCGGCGTAGCAGTCACGCACCTCGTCGCACAGGATGCGAATACCGACCAGGTCGTGGATGTCGTCGAAGTCCTTACCCTTGACGATCATCTTCTGGTAGATCGACCAGTAGTGCTTGGGCCGGCCCTCCACGATGGCGTTGATGCGGCTGGCGGCCAGCGTGTTGACGATCTCGGCCCGCACCTTGGCGAGGTAGGTATCGCGCGAGGGCGCGCGGTCGGCGACCAGGCGGACGATCTCGTCGTACTTCTTCGGGTGCAGGATCGCGAAGGCGAGATCCTCCAGCTCCCACTTGACCGTCGCCATACCGAGCCGATGAGCCAGCGGCGCAATGACTTCCAGCGTCTCGCGGGCCTTCTTGGCCTGCTTCTCCGGCGGCAGGAAACGCATGGTGCGCATGTTGTGCAACCGGTCGGCGACCTTGATCACCAGCACGCGCGGGTCGCGGGCCATCGCGATGATCATCTTGCGGATGGTCTCGGCCTCGGCGGCCGCGCCCAGGTTCACCTTGTCGAGCTTGGTGACGCCGTCGACCAGGTGGGCGACCTCGGGCCCGAAATCGCTGGTCAGCTCCTCCAGCGAGTAGCCCGTGTCCTCGACCGTGTCGTGCAGCAGAGCGGCGACCAGCGTGGTGGTGTCCATGCCCAGCTCGGCGAGGATGTTGGCGACCGCGAGCGGGTGGGTGATGTACGGGTCGCCGGATTTGCGGAACTGATGGGAGTGCTTCTCGTCGGCGACATCGAAGGCCCGTTGCAGCAGTTGCAGATTGGCCTTCGGATACAACTCGCGATGCACGGTGGCCAGCGGCTCGAGCACCGGCTTGACCGCGGCGATACCGCGCTGACCGGTCATTCGCCGGGCCAGCCGGGCGCGGACGCGGCGGGAGGCGGAGGTGGGGACGGCGGCGGGCGTGCCGGGCTGGCGCATCGGCATACTGCGCGGAGTGGGCACCTGAGCGGGATTCGGCTCGGGGGCGGCCGGGGCCGGGGTGGCATCGGCGTCCGCGCTCGATTGCTCGGCATTCGCCTTCTCCAGATGCTGAGTCATGCCACCGCCTCTCCTGGCTCGATCGGATCACACTATCCGACCGTCCAACCGCTCAGACCACCAACTTTAATCCGCTCGTCCGAGACGTGCCGGGTCCGCCGGATATGCGCGGTCCGGCCCGGACGAAGCGGGCCGCGATTCACCCCCGCACCGCGCGCGGGCGGCGGGTTCGCTGGATCATGGCTGATACCCGCGACCCGCGGCCACCGCACGAACAGCCGCCACCCTATAAGCAATTGACAGCCGTTCCCACCTGTGGCCGGATGGGCGGCATGCACGGAGGGGACAGCGCCGCGAGCGCGAGCGGGCACGAGCGCACACGGGTCCGGATCGCGGCGGTTGCCGACCTGCACATGCGGGAGTCGGTGCGCGGGCGGTTCGGGCCGGCACTGCGAAAATCGGGCGAGCACGCCGATCTGCTGCTGCTCGCGGGCGATCTCACCGACGGCGGCGCCCCGGACGAGGCCGAACTGCTGTGTGCCGAACTCGCCGAGGTCCCCGTGCCGATGGCCGCCGTCCTAGGCAATCACGACCACGACCGCCGCCAGGGCTACCGGATCGCGGCCACGCTCGCCGCCGCCGGGGTCCGCGTGCTCGACGGGACGGCCACCACCTTCGACTGCGCCGGCGTCCGGGTGGGCGTCGCCGGCGTCATGGGCGGTAGCGGCGGTTTTCCCGGCTGCACCGGCGACCCGGATTCGGGCAGCGCCGAGCACCGCGAACGCTATCGCCGCGGGCCCGCCGACGCGCTGCGCCTGCGCGCGGCCCTGGACTGCCTCGACACCGACGTGCGGATAGCGCTGATGCACTTCTCCCCCGTCCTCGCCACCCTGGCCGGTGAACCGGCCCGCATCCTGCCCGGTCTCGGGTGCGCCGAACTCGGCGACGCGGCCGACGCGGGCCGCGCGAACCTGGTGCTGCACGGCCATGCGCACGGCGGCACCGAATGCGGCGAGACGCCCGGCGGTGTTCCGGTCCGCAACGTGTCCTACCCGGTGATCCGGGCGCCCTATCGGGTCTACGAGGTATCGGTGGGTTGACGACCTGTTCGGGGACCGGGATCTGTCGGCCCACCGGCCTACACTGCCGCCATGGACCCGTTACCGCGGCTACGGCGGATCTGCCTGGCGCTGCCGGAGAGCCGCGAGCGGCTCAGCCACGGGTGCCCGGCGTTCTTCGTGCGCGAGAGGAAGCAGTTCGCCATGTATACCGTCGCCGCCTACGACGAGCCGGGCCCGGCGATCTGGTGCCCCGCGCCGCCCGGTGTCCAGTCCGACCTGGTCGATGCCGAGCCGCACCGCTTCTTCGTCCCGCCCTACGTCGGCCACCGCGGCTGGCTGGGTGTCCGGTTGGACGTGGATGTCGACTGGCCGGAAATCGACGGCATCGTGCGCGACGCGTACCGCGTGGTCGCCCCGAAAAAGCTACTCGCCCAGCTGGATTGAGCGTTACTGCGGCCGCAGCACGAGAATGCCGGGCGTGGTCCGCACGTAGTCGGCGAAGGGCGTGTCGACGACCTTCTCGTTCTCGGCCAGCGATGAGGCGTTGCGGAAGACGGGGCCGCCGGGGGTCATGACGAAGACGCCGACGTGGGTCACGTCGAGGCCCGGCTGGTCGGCGTAGGCGCCGACATAGTCGCCGGTACGCAGCCCGGCCACGACACCGTCGTCCACGGCCGCCGCGGGCACGTAGGTGATGTCGCGATCGACCACCGGCAGGCCCGGAAGGTAGGTTCCCCCATCGGCTTTCGCGTTGAGGCTCTTGGTAACGGTCGCCGCGGCGGGGCTCAGCGTCGCGGTGATGTCGGTGGCGGCGATGCGCGGCGTGTGCGACCAGTCGCTGAAGAAGTGCTTGCGGTGCGCGAAATCGACTGTGCCACCGGCGTAACGGGTGTCGGCCAGGTTCGCCGTGAACTGGTCCCGGTCCGCCGAGCGGCTCAGCGCCTCGACGTAGTCGAGATAGGTGAAGCAGTCGACCCGCCGGAAGTCGGCGACCAGCTGCTCCGGCTCGGTGGCCGAGCCGATCAGCGTGTCGGCCGCGTAGGGGGTGCCGAGGAACTGCCGCGACAACAGCTCGATCAGGTCGCCCTTGCTCAGGGCTCCGGCCGCGGCCTTCGACGCCAGCAGTTCATCGATCCTGCGCGCGGTGAAGTCGTCCGTATTCACCACACCGGCCGGAGCGGCGACCGCCGCCGGGACCGTCGCCACGCTGCCACCGATCAACGCACAGACGACGAGCACCACGCGAGCGACGAGACGCACGTATTACCTCCCGGACGAGACGGCGAGCGGCCGCGGCCCGGAACCGCCCGGGCCGACGGCACCGAGGCTACTCCGCCCGGACCCGGCAGTCCGCGTTCCGCGATTACTGTGCCGTGGCCTGCCGCTTCGGCAGCTTCCAGCCCGGCCGCGGGAAATGGCAGGTGTAGCCGTCCGGGTACCGCTCCAGGTAGTCCTGGTGCTCGGGCTCGGCCTCCCAGAACTCACTCGCCGGGGTCACCTCGGTGACGACCTTGCCGGGCCACAGCCCCGAATCCTCGACATCGACGATGGTCTCCAGCGCGACTCGCTTCTGCTCGTCGTCCAGGTAGAAGATCGCCGAACGGTAGCTGCTACCGATGTCGTTGCCCTGGCGGTCCTTCGTGGTCGGGTCGTGGATCTGGAAGAAGAACTCCAGCAACGCCCGATAGTCGGTCCGCGCCGGGTCGTAGACGATCTCCACGGCCTCCGCGTGTCCCGGATGGTTGCGATAGGTGGGGTGATCGTTGCGCCCGCCGGTGTACCCGACGCGCGTCGACAGCACGCCCGGCTGCTTGCGGATCAGATCCTGCATACCCCAGAAGCAGCCACCGGCCAGAATCGCCTTGCGCGTATCGGTCACGCGTCCTCCTTCGTGAACAGAGCCTTGTACTGCCCATATCCTTCCGCCTCGAGATCCTCGACGCGAATGAACCGCAGCGCCGCCGAATTGACGCAGTACCGCAGCCCGCCGGCCTCGCGGGGCCCGTCGGTGAACACGTGCCCCAGATGGCTGTCACCGTGCGCGGACCGCACCTCGGTGCGGATCATCAGATGGCTGAGGTCCCGCTTCTCGACCACACTCCCACCGGTTATCGGCTTGGTAAAGCTCGGCCACCCCGAACCGCTGTCGAACTTGTCGACCGAGGCGAACAACGGTTCGCCGGACACCACGTCGACATAGATCCCCGCCTCGTGGTTGTCCCAGTACGCACCCGTGAACGGCCGCTCGGTGCCGTCCTCCTGGGTGACGTGATACTGCTCGGGCGACAGCCCGGCGACGGCCGCGGGATTCCGGTTGTACTCCTGTGCCACATGACCTCCTCGTATCGACCCACCCATGCAACGCCCGGCAGGGCCTGGAAAATCCCGCTCGCTACCCCGGGTCGGCGTCCGCCAAGCCCTCGCCGGTGAGTTCGAGCCGGCGGGTGACGCCGATGTCGTCGAGGAAGCGGGGGTCGTGGCTGACGACGACGAGTGCGCCCTCGAATCCGGCCAGCGCCTCGGTGAGGTGACGCAGGCTCGGGAGGTCGAGATTGTTGGTGGGCTCGTCGAGCAGCAGCAATTTCGGTGCGGGATCGCTCAGCAGCAGCATGGCCAGGGCCGCGCGCAGCCGCTCACCCCCGGACAGCGCCCCGGCGGGCACGTCCGCGTCGGTGCCCCGGAACAGGAAGCGCGCCAGCTGGGCGCGGATCTGTTCGGCGGAGGCGTGCGGCGCCGCCGCCGCGACGTTCTCGAACACCGATCGCCGCTCGTCGAAGACGTCCAGGCGCTGGGGCAGCAGGCGCCACGGCACCTTCGGCGGCTCGGCGACGATGCGGTGCAGCAGCGTCGTCTTGCCCGCGCCGTTGCGCCCGGTGAGCGCGATGCGTTCGGGCCCGGTCACCGTCAGCGACACCACCGGTCCGTTCGCGAGGGTCACCGCGTCGAGTTCGACGACATCCTGGCCGGGGTAGAGCCGGGTGCCGGGCAGGTCGACCCGGATCTCCCGGTCGTCGCGCAGCAGTTCCTGCGCCTGCTCGAGCTGTTCCTTCGCCTCCTCCACCTTCGCCAGATGGCTGTTGCGCAGCTTGCCCGCCGACACCTGGGCCTGCCGTTTGCGTTCGGCCATAATGATTTTCGGCTCGCGCTTGCTGTCCCACATCTTCTGCCCGTACCGCTTGCGGCGGTCCAGTTTGGTCCGCGCCTCCACCAGTTCCCGCGACTGCTTGCGCACATCGCTGCGGGCGTCGCGAACCGCCGCGCGGGCGGCCTGCTGCTCGGCCTCGATGATCTCCTCGTAGGCGTCGAAATTGCCGCCGAACAGCCGGATTCCGCCCTGCCGCAACTCTGCCACCGTGCCGACGCGGTCGAGCAGGCCACGATCGTGGCTGACGGTGAGCACGGTGCCGGAAAACTGGCCCACCACCTCGTAGAGGCGTTGGCGCGCGGCCGCATCCAGGTTGTTGGTGGGTTCGTCGAGGAGCAGCACGTCGGGTTCGCGCAGCAGTTCCGCCACCAGGCCCAGCAGTACGGTCTCACCGCCGGAGAGGGTGTCCAGCCGCCGGTCCAACTGCGTGACCGCGTCGGCCAGATAGTGCAGGCCGAGCCGCCCCAGCAGCGCGATCGCGTGCTCCTCGACGTCCCAGCGGGTGCCGACGATGTCGAAGTCGGTCTCGTCGCCCGCGCCGGATTCGATGCGGTGCAAGGCTTCTCGCACCTCGGCGATGCCGAGCACGGCGTCCACCCGTTGCCCGGCGGCGAGGCCGATATCCTGCCGGAGATATCCCAGCCGTCCCGGCACGGTGATCGAGCCCCGGGCCGGGCGCAACTCACCGGCGATCAATCGCAGCAGCGTGGATTTCCCGGCGCCGTTCGCGCCCACCAGGCCGACGTGCCCCGGCCCGAGCACGGCATCGAGACCGTCGAAGACGGCGGTGCCATCGGGCCAGGCGAAGGTGAGATCGGAAACAGAAACGGTCAGAGACATGTGCGGCTCCTGGGAGGTGGCGTGAGATACGGCGCGCGAACGCGGGCCGCTCGGGGCTACCTCAGCAGAGCAATGCACATTCCGATCGTCGGGAACAAGACCTCTTCACGTTAACCGGGGCGGCGACGCGCGCGCAAGACCTTTTTCCGCGAGCCCCGTCACACCGCGTCCCAGCTTCCGCCGAAACCCGTTGCGGCTCAGTTGATCCGGAAGACGGGGAAGCCGGGTGCGATGGCCGCCAGCTCCGCGTCGGAAGCATCCTTGGTGACACCCTCGAAAAATTTGCCGACCTCCCAGCCCCACTTCCGCAGATACAGCCGCAGCACCGGAACCTTGTCGGCGTCGGCCACCTCGGTGACGGTGAACGGTTCGGTCTTGCGACCCAGCCGCAGCTCGCCGCCGCCCGCGACGCGGATATTGCGGACCCACTGGGTGTGACCGCGCGGCGCCACGAGGTAGCGCGCGCCCGTCTCGTCCACGAGCAGGTTGACCATCGTGGTCCGCCACTCCCCCGACGTGCGCCCGCGCACGGCCAGCAACCGCGACCCGGCGACGCTGACGCCGAGCTTCGGCAGCGCGTTGAAGACCTTGTTCATGATCGGCTCGAGTCCGGTGGGGGCGATGTATCGGGTGGCGTTCATGGTGACCATTCCTCGCTGTTGTGAGCACTGCTCTCTTTCGATATTCAGAGCATGCCGCACGGCGACGGTCTTGTCAAGAGCAGTGCTCTCGCTTACCGGGAGACATGTCATGGACCGACCGGTCGGCGAGTGACGAGATGGGAAGAACCGCACCGCAATCCGTCAGCACAAGTGGCCTGGGCTTATGCGCGCGATCCACACGGCGGAGGCTGCCCGACAGCGAAATGGTCAAGGGGCCTGTCTGTTTCGGCATTCCCGAGACCGGTTATGCCCCGAACATGTACAGATACAGAACTTATCGCACCGCTCATGGCTCCGGCACCGCCGCGGCGATCGTCAGCGCGATCGGCGGCCTCTTCGCCCTCATCGAGGCCGTCTACATCCTGCTGCTGGTCTTCGAGGCCAACCAGGCCAACAGGTTCTTCAGCTTCATCAAGGGGCTGGCAGAACCGCTGGCACTGTTCTTCCCGGGCCTGTTCAACACCGGCAATTTCAAGCTGGACGTCATCATCAACTACGGCTTGGCGGCCGTGTTCTGGCTGGTGGTCACCGGCATCATCGCGCGGCTGCTCGCACGGTTCTAACCCGTGCGCGGCGTCAGGAACTCCAGCCGGTGATGATGGAGGAACTCGAATGCCGGGGACCAACGCCCGGTGAACACGTCCTCCTGCCGGCCCACCGGATACTCGGTCGCGTCTCCCGGCCGCTCGCACATCACGCGGGCGCGATGGCGTCCCGGCGGCACCGCGCCGGAATCGAGGTCCACGGTTCCGTCGGCGCCGACGGCGTGCCACGGCATGGCCACCCCGGTGCCCTCGATGCGACACGACTGTCCGGCCCTGGCCTCGGTCACGTGCGCGGTGACGGTCGCGCCACCGTGCAGGGCGGCGGACGGCGTCGCCGAGGCCGTGGCGGCGCCGATGACGAAGACCGCCGCGACCACACCGGCCACGGCGGCGGAAAGCTTCGTGCGCTTGGTTCGAGTCATGGGCAGGGCCGAGCATAACCACCGGCCCCGCGGCCCACAACCATCGGCGGACTACAGGCGCACGATCGAGGTCAGCGGATAGTCGCCCTGCCGTTCCCGCCCGCCGAGGAAGCTCAACTCCAGCACCACGGCCGCGGCCACCACCTCGGCGCCCGCCGAGGCGAACAGTTCCGCGCTCGCGGCCAGGGTCCCGCCGGTGGCGAGCACGTCGTCGAGCAGCAGCACCCGGCGACCGGACAGGTCGATCCCGTCCGCCGGGATTTCCAATGCGGCCGAACCGTATTCGAGGGTGTACTCCCGCGACAGCACCGGCGGCGGCAGCTTGCCCGCCTTGCGCACCGCCACCACGCCGGTCCCCAGGGCGGCGGCGACGCCCGCGCCGAGCAGGAAGCCGCGCGCGTCCACCCCGGCCACCAGATCGACGTCGGTGGCGCACGAACCCAGGCACTCGATGACCGCGTGGAACCCGTCGGCATCGGCGAACACCGGTGTCAGATCGGCGAACCGCACACCCGGCGTGGGGAAGTCGTCGTGCCAGCGGGTCAGCCGCTGCACCGCCTCGGCCGCCCGCGCGAGCCGCTCACCCGCGGTCTCCTCCGTCTCCACCATTCCATGTTTACTCATCTGCACCCACTCCCTCATCCCGCGCCCGCGGCGCTCAGCGCGACAACACCCAGCGATCCATGTTCCAGCCCGCGCCCGCCTTGGCCGGGTTCACGATCCCGTCCTCCATGCCGTCACCGAAGGCGATGGTGCGCGGCGTGTTGAACAGCGGGATCGACGGCATCTCGTTCCACAGCAGGCTCTCCGCCTCGCTGTCGAGACCCAGCACCGTGGCCGAATTGTCATCGGCCGCAAGCTGATCCGTGATCGCATCGTATCGCCCGTTCCCGAAACGCCCGAAATTCAAGCCTTCCCCGGTGCGCAACGCGGCGGCCGCCTCGACACCCGGCAGCGAACCGGCCGGACCGGGCGCCGCGGCGGTGCTGCCCAGCACGGCGTCCACCTTGCCCTCGCCGAGCTGGGACGGCGCGAAGTCCGGTGCGCCGGCGTCGATGACGGTGACACCGGCGGCCCGGCACGCCTCGGCGATCGCCGCGACGGTCTGCGCCCGGCGGTCGTCCGGTCCCCGATAGCCCACGCGGACGGTCGGATTGGGCACCCCGGCCGCGGCCAGCGCCTGCTGCGCCGCCGCCGGGTCCCCGGTCCGGTACTTGTCCGCGGGCCGGGTGATCGCCGGGTAATACACCGAATCCGCCTGCACCGTGCGGGAATTGAGCGGGCCCGAGCCCAGCCCGGACTCGTTGTCGAAACCGGGGTGGCCGAACTTGTCGAACAGCGCCTGGCGCGGCACGCACAACGCGAACGCCCGCCGAGCCGCGGCGCTTCCGAACATCCCCGCCGTGGACAGCACCAGTTGCTCGGCGCCGCGACCCGGCACCTGCTCGACCGAGAAACCGTCCAGGTTCAGGTCTTTCACCGATCCGGCGCCGATATCGACGACCCCGACCTCCCGATCGGACACCTTCTTCGCCAGATCGGTGTTCTTGGGCCACACCACGATGCGCGGCGTGCGGGCCTGATTGCCCCACCACTTCTCGTTCTTCACCAGCACCAGACCGTCGCTGTCGCTGTAGGAATCGACGCGGTAGGGCCCCGAGGAGGGCAGGACGTCGGTGTCGATCTTGCCCGGCGTGAGCTGCCAGCCGGTGTTCCAGAACTGGGCCAGCCGGTCCATCGCGCCCGGATCCCCGGCCTGCACCGCCGCGACGACATTGGACACCCCGGCGGCCTTGGCGGCCACGTGCGCGGGCATCAGGTCCCCGGCATTGAACAGCGTCCGCCAGGCCAGGAAGTGCCGGTTGGGACGGAACACGACGGTCGCGTCCTTCGACCCGGGCTGGCATTCCACCCGCTCGATATCGGAATAGCCCGCCGTCGAGGCCGCGTCGAACATCGGAATCACCCCGCCCGGACCGGCTTTCGTGAACCGGCCGCTGCGCGCCGCCCATTCCAGCACCAGGTCGTCGCACGAGGTGGCCACGCCGTCGGAGTAGGTGCCGTCCGGGTTGAGCCGGTACTGGATCGTCTGGGTCTCCCCCGGCACCTCCTTGGCGGTGCCGAAATCGGTGTCGGCGACCGGCTGCCCGTCCGGACCGGTGTAGAAGAAGCCGGTGAGCACGCGCGCGAACACGCCCGCCGCACCGCTGCTCGCGCCCGGCGTGCTGCCGCCGTTGTAGTTGACCGGGACCGCGTCGACCGCGTACCCGATCGAGGGCACCTGGTTCTTGCTGCCGCAGCCCGCGAGCATGCCACCGGCGAGCGCGCCCACCACCAGCACTCCGGCCGCCCGGAGCCCGATCCGCCGCGACCCGCGGTACCCACCGGATGCTTCGTGGTTACGCAAACTGCCTCCTCCGGACCATGATTCCGGCAGTAGTCGACCACGGACTGCGCCGGACCTTCGTTCGTTGCTCGAGCTGTTCCGGAGGCGGCCCGGCCACCCCCGCCGCACGTTCAGTGCCTTCTCTTGTTGCGCTTCCCGCTCGGCCGGGCGCCGGGTCTCGGTGCGCCGGAACCGGTCTGGCGCGGCCGGGCCACGCCGCTGGCCGCGCCGGCCCGCTCCGCCGCGGCCTCGCCGACGCGCTCCCGCTCGACGGCCGAGCGCTTGGCCAGCACCTTCCTGGTGTGCGCGGCCACCGGACCGAACCGCTCCTTGATCAATACCAGCAGCGGCACCGCGAAGAAGATGGACGAGTAGGCGCCGACGATCATGCCGACGAGCTGCACCAGCGCCAGATCCTTGAGGGTGCCGACGCCCAGCAGCCACACCGCGATCACCAGCATGCCGATGATCGGCAGGATGCCGATCACGGTGGTGTTGATCGACCGCATCAGCGTCTGGTTGGCGGCCAGGTTGGCCTGCTCGCCGTAGGTGCGCCGGGTCAGGTGCAGCACCCCGCGCGTATTTTCCTCCACCTTGTCGAACACCACGACGTTGTCGTAGAGCACGTAGCCGAGGATGGTGAGCAGGCCGATCACCGCGGCCGGTGTCACCTCGAAGCCGACGATCGAATAGATGCCCGCCGTGACGATCAGGTTGAAGAACAGCGAGGCGATCGCCGCGATCGACATGTCGCGCTCGAACCGGATGGCGATGTAGATCATCGTCAGCAGGACGAACACCACCAGCGCGATCAACGCCTTGCGCGTGATCTGCCCGCCCCACGTCTCACTGATCTCGGCGACGCTGATCGCGTTGCGGCTGACCGCGCCGCTGGAATCCTTCGGGTGGAAGGCATCGAACAGCGCGTCCTGCACCTGTTCCTGCTGGGCGGGATCCAGTGTGTCCGAACGGATCTCGAACGACGCCGCCGCGCCGGAGCCGACCTTCTGCACGGTCACGGGGTCGTGGCCGAGCGCCTTGTTGTAGGTCTGCTCGACCTGCGAGGTGCTGACGTCCGAGGTGGCCGGCAGCTGGATGCGGGTGCCGCCGGCGAAGTCGATGCCGAGGGTGAAGCCGCGGACGCCGATGCTGAGCAGTGCGATCAGCACGAGCGCGAGGCTGAGCGCGTAGTAGAACCGGCGGCGGCCGACGATCCGGAAGCCGCCGGTGCCGGTGTAGAGGCGTTCGAAGAAGCCGTGTTTCGGCGTGCCCGCGATGGGCTCGTCGACGGGGCCGGCGTCCAGGACGGAATGGTTGCTCATGCTCACGCCTCCTTTCCGGCAAGCACGCCCGCGGCGGCCTTGCGTTCACGAGCGAACTGCTGCACGGCGCCCAGGCCGTTGACCGAGGGTTTCGCCCAGAACGGCGAGCGCGAGGCCATCATCATCAGCGGCGCGGTGACCAGATACAGCACGATGACGTCGAGCACGGTGGTCAGGCCGAGGGTGAACGCGAAACCCTTCACCTGCCCGGCGGCCAGGATGTACAGCACGGCCGAGGCGATCAGGCTGACCGTCTTACCGGACAGGTTGGTCCGCTGCGCGCGAGCCCACCCGCGCGGCACGGCCGAGCGGAAGCTGCGACCCTCCCGCATCTCGTCCTTGATTCGCTCGAAGAACACCACGAACGAGTCGGCGGTCATACCGATACCGATGATCAAACCGGCGATACCGGCGAGGTCGAGGGTGAAATTGATCCACCGGCCCAGTAGCACGATGATGCCGTACACCGCGACACCCGAGGCGATCAGCGAGAATCCGGCCAGGAAGCCGAGCATGCGGTAGTAGAGCAGGCAATACAGCAGCACCGCCACCAGACCGATCGCGCCCGCGATCAGGCCAGCCTTCAGCGAGGACAGGCCCAGCGTCGCCGACACCGTCTGCGCCTCGGAGGTGGCGAACGACAGCGGCAGCGAACCGTACTTCAGCTGGTTGGCCAGTTCCTTACCGGTCTTCGAGTTGAAGTTGCCGGTGATCTGCGTGCTGCCGCCCTGCTGCGGACCCTGCTGCACCTGCGGCGCGCTGATCACCTTGGAATCGAGGGTGAAAGCGATCTGCTTGTAGACGTATTCGCCGGTGAGCGCGGCCCAGGCATCGGCGTTCTTGAACGTCAGGTCGACCGCCCACCGCGACTGCTGCTGATCGAACTGCGCGCTGGCGTCCTTGATGTCCTGGCCGTCGATGCGGCTCTTGTCCAGCAGGTACACCTGGGCACCGTCGGTGGAGCAGGTGACCAGCGGCAGATTCGGGTCGTCGTTGCCGGTCAGCGGGTCGGGCTTGTCGCACGTCAGCGTCGCCAGCGCGAGTTTCTGGATCTGCGGATCGGTGCTCTGCCGCAGCGCCTTGGCGTTGGCGATCTCCTGCTGGGTCTGCTGGCCCGGAGTGAGATTGCCGGGCGGCGGCGCCGGCGTCGTGGGCGGGGCGGGATTGTCGGTGGGTGTCGGAGCCTGAGCCGGGAAGACCCGGTTCTGGGCGGCGCCGCCGGTCTCACCCGACGACTCCGTACCACCGGTCGCGCCGGAGGGCGACCCGCCCGCGGGTTCCGGGACGGGGGCGCTCGTATCGGGCGCACCACCCGGCTGCGGCGACTGGTCGGTCGGCGGTGTCTGCGGTTCCGTACCGGGTGTGGAGGCCCCACCGGGCGCCTGGCCGCCGCCTTGCGGCTGCGCGGCCTGCAACACCGGACGGATGTAGAGCTTGGCGGTGGTCGCCAGGGCCTTCGCCTGCTGACCGTCTTCGCCGGGAACGGTGATCACCAGGTTGCTGCCGTCGATGACGACCTCGGACCCGGCGACGCCGAGCCCGTTCACCCGGGATTCGATGATCTGCTGGGCCTGCTTCAGGCTGTCTTGGCTCGGCTTGCTGCCGTCCGGCGTCCGCGCGGTGAGCGTCACCCGGGTGCCGCCCTGCAGGTCGATGCCGAGCTTGGGCTCCGGGGATTTGTCGCCGGTGAAGAACACCAGCGCGTAGATCACGGCCAAGAGCGCGGCATAGACGCCGAGCAAGCGCAGTGGATGCCCCGTTCCCTTGGAAGGTGGCACAGTACTTTTCTCCTAGGCGGTGTCGAGTGGGGCGAGCGGAACGTGCGGGCACGCGCCGACGCCATCACACCGCGCGGTCGCGGCGGTGCGATGGCGGGTGCGCTCAGTCCTTGCCGAGCCGGGTGGCGGCGTCCTCGGCCGATGCGGCCGGCTTGTCGGCAGCGGGCTTCTCGGCGGCGGGCTGGTCGGTGGCATCCGCCGCCGGCTCGACGTCGTCGGACGCGGGGGTCTCTTCCGCCTCCGTGGCGGTGGAATCGGTGGCGTCGGCTTCCTCGGTACGCACGTCGCGGACCGCGGCGCGCAGCCAGGTGGTGACGACGTCCTCGGCGATCTCCAGGTCGACGGTCGTCTCGTCGGCATCGACCACAGTGCCGTACAAACCCGACGTGGTGGTGACGCGGTCGCCGATCTTCAGCGCCTCCTGCATGGAAGCGACCTTCTCCGCCTCCCGCTTCTGGCGGCGGACACCGAGGAACATCGGCACGAGCAGGGCTACCAGCAGCAGCGGAAACAGCAGTTCCATCGTCGTAGTCGGTCCCTAGTCTGTGGGTTGGGATGGGTATTTACCCACACAGTCTGCCAGTCCCCCGCAATACCGCCACACCCGCACACCCCGCACCGCCGCGGACTATGCCGCCTGCTCCCCGTAGGTGTAGTCGTCCAGCGGGAAGCGCACCGCCTCCCGGTGGGTGGTGAGGGTGCTGTTGGGACGCAACAGGGCCGCCTCGCCGTGCTGGTTGAAGTAGTAGCTGCGGGCGGTGGCGCACCGGCCGCCGTAGAACACCGACGAGCCCAGCTTCTTCGTGACGTAATCGAGGAAGCGCGCGTTGGCCTGCTCGGTCACCTCGAACACCTGCTCGCCGCGGCGGAACATCTCGCCGAACAGCCGGCCCATGTGCTTCATCTGCGCCTCGATGGTGGTGAAGTAGGACAGGCCACTGTAGGAGTACGGGCTGTTGAGGCTGAGGAAGTTCGGGAACTTGGGCACGGTGATGCCCTCGTACGCCTGGAACCTGTTGTCGCGCCAGAACTTTCCGAGATTCACCCCGTCGCGGCCGATGATCTCGATGGCCGGGAAGTTGACGTCCCACAGGTTGAAGCCGGTGGCCAGGATCAGGGTGTCGATCTCGGTCTTGTGGCCGTCGGCGGTGACGATGCCGTCGGGCTCGACGTGATCGATGGAGTGGGTCTCCAGCCGCACATGGGGTTCGTTGAAGGTCTTGAAGTAGGTGTTGGAGAAGGTGGGCCGCTTGCACCCGAAGTCGTAGTCCGGGGTGAGCTTGCGGCGCGTCTCGGGATCGTGGACCTGCGCCCGCAGATGCGCCTTGGCCAGCAGCGCCGCGCCCTTGTTGCCGAGTTTGGCCTGCCGGTAGTGCAGCACGCCGGCCACCATGAGCAGTTCGAGCGCACTGGTGTTCACCAGGCGCGCGGCCTTCTGGGTGAGCGGCGCCGTGGCGAACAGCCGCTGCACCGGCTTCGGGATCGGGGTGTCCACCTTGGGCACCACCCAGATCGGGGTGCGCTGGAACACCGTCAGTTCGGCGACCCGCTTCGCCGCCTCCGGCACCAGCTGCACCGCGGTGGCGCCGGTGCCGATGATCGCGGCCTTCCGGCCGGTGAGGTCGACGTCGTCCTCCCACGCGGTGGTGTGCAGGATCTTCCCCGCGAAGGTATCGATGCCGGGGAACGGCGGCGTGTAGGGCTGGGACAGGAAGCCGGTGGCGGCCAACAGATAACGGGCGGTCAGGGTCTCGCCGCCGTCCACCGAGACGACCCAGTGCCGCTGCTCCTCGTCCCAGCGGGCGCCGCCGACGGACTGGCCGAACCGCATCCGGCGGCGCAGGTCGTACTTGTCGGCGACGTGCTCGGCGTACTTCTTCAGCTCGGCGCCGGGCGCGAACAGGCGCGACCAGAACGGATTCGGCTCGAAGGAATAGGAGTACGTGACCGAGGCGATGTCCACGGCCAGGCCGGGATACCGGTTCACATGCCAGGTGCCGCCCAGATCGTCCTCGCGCTCGAGGATGACGAAATTGCCCAGGCCGAGCCGGTCCAGCTCGATACCCGCGCCCATCCCGCCGAATCCGGCCCCTACGACCACAGCGTCGTACCGAGGTGCCACGTCGAACCTCCCCTGTTACCAGAAGTATCTATTACAGAATGACACATCATTCCGTTGCGGAACACCGTATCATCGGCGTCGTGCCGAAGCCATCCACACATCTCGAGCGTCGCAAGGCCGAGCTCCGGCAGGAGATCATCGACACCGCGTTCGCCTGTTTCGCCGAAAAGGGCTACCACGCAACGGGTATCGCGGACATCGCGACAGCGCTCGGGATCGGCCACGGCACCTTCTACCGCTACTTCGCCAACAAGCGCGACATCATCGACCACGTCATCGACGATCTGGCCGCCCGCATCATCGACTCGCTGGGCACCGACAACGCCCCCGACGCGGCGACCACGCTGGACGAGTACCGCGCCCAGGTGGAGCGCATCGGCGCCGCCCTGAACCGGATCTTCCTGGAGGATCGCCGGGTCTCGCAGCTGCTGTTGTTCCAGGCGACCGGCATCGACAGCGAGCTGACCCAGCGCCTGTACGGACTGCTCGACACCGCCGACGCCCTCACCGCCGGATACCTCGAGCACGGCGTCGAACTGGGCTACCTGCGCGCCGACCTGGACACCGCGAACACCGCCAAGGCGGTCACGGGCATGATGCTCGCCGGTGTCGTGCACGGTCTGCGCGATCCCGATCCGGCGGCCGCCGCCGACCTGACCCAGGCCATTCGCCGCCTGCTCATCGACGGAGTCCGCAGGGACTGAACCCGGGAAGCTCCGTGCCGGACGGGTTCTCCGGCACGGGAGGCCGCACGCGGGTTGCCTACGATAGCCACGCGTGTGCGTGCCGCGGTCGAGACCACGGTGCCTTCGTGGTGGCGGCCGCGCGAGGGACAGAGGGAACTACACCGTGACAGAAGACCCGCAGTGGTGGAATCAACCGGCACAGGGCTCCGGGCCGCAACCACCGACCGGGCATCCGCCGTACGCGCCGCAGCCGCACGGGTATCCGCCCGCGGCGCAGCCGTACGAGTATCCGCCGCTGGATGGGCAGCAGCCGTTTCCCGGCCAGTACCCGCCGCCCGCCCCGTACGGCGCCCCGCCGCCGCGCGGGAACAACACCGGGCTGATCGTCGGGCTCGTGGTCGGCGGCCTGGTGCTGGTGCTGGTGGCCGTGGGTGTTGTTGTGGCCGTGAGCAAGTCGGGGTCCGGCGAGAACACCGCGGCGGGGACGACCACCACCTCCGCGGCGCGGTCCAGCGCTGCGGCGAGCAGCGCGCCGACGACCGAGTACACGACCGCGCCGCCCACGGCGGCGCAGCCGGGTTCCACGACGACACCCGTCGTCCCGGGCTTCCAGGGCGTCGCCGTGCCCGCGCGCGGCATCGCCTACGACGTTCCCGCCGGATGGAAGATCGACAAGGAGAGCATGATCCGCGGTTTCGAGGACGGTCGCGGCAACCGGATCTCCGGCACCGGAACCGCCGTCGACGGTGAGGACTACTGCCCGTCATCGAACCGGACGATCACCTTCGTCAGTCGCTCCGATCAGCCGAACCCCGCGACCGCCGCCACCGATGTCGGCAAGAAGGCCGCCGACTACGGCTTCAACGCGCCGTCCGACGCCACCGCCACCCCGGCGGTCTCCCTCACCACCAGCACCGGCGTCGCCGGCCAGATGGTCGAAACCTCCGGCACCTGGCACGCCGACAACCCCGGCTGCACCACCACCCGATTCTCCGTCTACACCTTCGCTTTTCCCGGCCCGCAGAATCCGACGCTGGTACTGACCATCGCGGCCGATCGCGGCGTCCCCGGCGAGATCACCCCCGACGTTGCCCAGCAGATCTTCACCAGCATCCGCAAACTCTGAACAGGGTCAGGAGTCGAACAGGTCCAGGGTGGGGTGGGGTTCGCGGCCGCGGACCTCGATGGAGCCGAAGACGAGATCGGGGGGCGGGACCAGGCCCAGGTGTTCCCAGGCCGCGGCGGTGGCGACGCGGCCGCGGGGCGTGCGGGCGACCATGCCGGCGCGGACCAGGAAGGGTTCGCACACTTCCTCGACGGTGGCCGACTCCTCGCCGACCGCCACGGCCAGCGTCGAAACACCCACGGGCCCACCGCCGAAGCTGCGGACCAGCGCGCCCAGCACGGCTCGGTCGAGGCGGTCCAGGCCCAGGTCGTCGACGTCGTAGACGGCGAGTGCGGCGTGCGCGACGGCGCGGGTGATGACGCCGTCCTCGCGCACCTCGGCGTAGTCGCGGACGCGCCGCAGCAGCCGGTTGGCGATGCGAGGCGTGCCGCGGGAGCGGCCCGCGATCTCGGTGGCCGCGTCGGGATGGATCCGCACGTCCAGGATGCGGGCCGAACGGAGCAGGATGAGGCGCAGTTCGTCGGCCTCGTAAAAGTCCATGTGGCCGGTGAAGCCGAAGCGGTCGCGCAGCGGGCCGGTCAGCGCGCCGGATCGGGTGGTCGCGCCGACCAGTGTGAACGGCGCGATGTCCAGCGGGATCGACGTCGCGCCGGGACCCTTGCCGACGACCACGTCGACCCGGAAGTCCTCCATCGCGAGGTACAGCATCTCCTCGGCGGGCCGGGCCATGCGGTGGATCTCATCGATGAACAGCACGTCGCCCTCGACCAGGTTGCTCAGCATGGCGGCCAGGTCGCCCGCGCGTTCCAGCGCCGGCCCGGACGTAATGCGCAGGGCGGAGCCGAGTTCGGCGGCGATGATCATCGCCATGCTGGTCTTGCCGAGGCCGGGCGGACCGGACAGCAGCACGTGATCGGGTGTGCCGCCGCGCTGTTTGGCGCCACGCAGCACCAGTGCCAGCTGTTCGCGCACCCGGGGCTGGCCGATGAAGTCGCCCAAGGACTGCGGGCGCAGACTGGCTTCTATCTCGCCGTCGGACCGCAGATAGCTGGGGGTGACCTGGGATTCGGACTCGTCGTGCGGGTCGGTCATCGGCTGCCCTACTTGTTCTTACCGAGCAGGCCGAGCGCCGCGCGCAGCGCCTTGGCGGTGTCCAGGCCGGGCTGGTCGGTGAGGACGGTGTCGACGGCGGGCTCGGCCTGCTTGGCCGGGAAGCCGAGACCGGTGAGCGCCTCGACCACCTGTTCGCGCACCGGCGTGACGACCGGGACGGGCCCGGTGCCGGGCGGGCCGGATTGCACCGGAACAAGATTCACCTTGTCGCGCAACTCCACCACCATCCGCTCGGCGCCGCGCTTGCCGATGCCGGGCACGCGGGTGAGCGCCGCGACGTTGCTCTCGGCCAGCGCCTTGCGCAGAGCCTCGGGTTCGAGCACGGCGAGCACCGCCATGGCCAGCCGCGGGCCGACGCCGGTGACGGTCTGCAGCAGGCCGAACAGCTCGCGGGCCTCGGTGTCGGCGAAGCCGTACAGCGTCATCGAGTCCTCGCGCACGATCATCGCCGTGTAGAGCCGGGACTCCTCGCCGCGGGTGAGTCCGGCCAGGGTGGAGGGGGTGGCGTTGAGCCGGTAGCCGACTCCGGCGGCCTCCAGCACCGCGTGGTCGAGTCCGATCTCAAGCACCTCACCGCGCACCGACGCGATCACCCGGATACCGCCTTCCGTTGCTGGACAAGCCTTTCGGCGTATTTGCGCTGCGCCTGCGCCGCCTGGGCCTCCGCCTTCGCCATTCGGTCCAGCATCGGGGCCCGCCAGCAGTGACAGATCGCCAGCGCCAGCGCGTCGGCGGCATCGGCCGGTTTCGGCGCCGTCCGCAAGCCTAGGATGCGGGTGACCATCGCCGTCACCTGAGCCTTGTCCGCCGACCCGTTCCCGGTGACGGCGGCCTTCACCTGGCTGGGCGTGTGGAAGTGGACCGGGATGTCGCGCCGCGCGGCGGCGAGTGCGATCACCCCGCCGGCCTGCGCGGTGCCCATGGCGGTGCGCACGTTGTGCTGGGAGAACACCCGCTCGATCGCGACCGCGCCGGGGAGGTGCGTATCCATCCACTGCTCGGCCGCGTCGGCGACCAGCAACAGGCGCTGAGCGAGGTCCATATCCGGCGGGGTGCGCACCACGTCGACGGCGAGTGCCGTCACCTGTCGTCCGAGCCCGCCCTCGACGATGCTCACACCGCACCGGGTGAGCCCGGGATCGACGCCCATCACCCGCACGAAAAGCACCCCTCCACATCCGCGAACAGTTGTTCGAAGTCTAACGGAGTACGCCCGGCCGTCGCCCCACCGACACGGGGTGGATCCCCGCGTTCAGACCTGTAAGCAGGCGGGCAGGCCCAGCAGTGTCGGGTCGGCGGCACGGCGGGCCCATTCCCCGGCCGGGTCGGCGACGAGCTTGCGGGTGGTCAGGTCCAACAGGCCGCTGACGTGGCTGACCGTGGCGGACAGTTCGCCGTCGCTGCGGGTGAGGGCGTGCTCGACGCGATAGGTCTTGCCGCCGGACCACGTCCAGGAGCAGGTGACCTCGACGCTGTCGCCGGCGCGCAGTTCGCGGTGGTAGCGCAGGGTGGTCTCCAGGTTCACCGGCCCCAGGCCCGCGCGCAGCAACTCCTCGACGGAAATGCCCGCTGCCTGAACACATTCGAAGCGCGCGTGGTCGGCGTACTGCTGATAGGCGGCGCCGGTGACGTGCAGTTGCGGGTCGACATCGCCGATACGGACATCGATGCGGATCGAGAACGGTTCGTACGAATTCGCCACCGGCACACTCTCCCAGAGGGCACCGACAAGTTCCGGGTCGGCCGGCGACGGCGAATCGAGTGTGCCTCCGCGGAACAGACCTTCCGGTCGCCTACGGTGGTCGGATATGGCCTGGATTCTGCTCGTCCTGTCCGATCATCGCGGGCGTGGTGGGCCTGAAGCTGTTCCACTGAGCGCGGGTCCATCGGATTCGCAGCGGATTCACAGCCGATCTCGAGCAAGCCAGCCGACAATGACCCGGTGTTTCCCGCGCCGATGGACGTGCCGACGACGACCACCGTGGCTCCGCCGCCACCGTCGCTGCCGTCCGCGAACCTGCACCCGTACAACGGTTTTCAGCACGGCGTGGCACTGCTGCACGGCTGGCTGCCGCCGACCGTGGAACTGCTCGCGGCGGCACTGCTGATCGTCGCGGTCGCACGGGGCGCCCGGCGCTGGTGGTTGGTGCGGATGCCGATCTGCGCGCTGCTGGGGATTGCCGGGGCGGTGGCCGCGTGGGCGTACCTGAACAACGAGGGCCTGGCCTCCGATCCGGCTCCGCCGCTGCTGTGGGTGTGCGTCGGCGCGACCGTCGGGGCCCTGGCCGTGGCCGTGCTGGGCTGGCCGCGGGCGCGCTGGTGGCGGCGGACGGCGGCGCTGCTGGCCGTCCCGGCGACCCTGCTCGGTACGGGCGTGGTGCTCAACCAGTGGGTGGGCTACTACCCGACCGCGCAATCGGCGTGGAACGCGCTCACCGCGGGGCCGCTCCCCCATCAGACCGACCTGGACGCGCTGCCCGCGCTGCGGAACACGAACATGTCCAGCGGCGTGGTGGTGCCGGTGCGAATTCCCGACTCCGCCAGCGGTTTCAAGCACCGCACCGAATACGTGTACCTGCCGCCCGCCTGGTTCGCCGGGGCCGCCCCGCCCGCGCTGCCGGTGGTGATGATGATCGGCGGCGAATTCAACACGCCCGGCGACTGGCTGCGCAGCGGCCAGATCATGCCCGACATCGACAAGTTCACCGCGGCCTCCGGCGGGCAGGCGCCGATCCTCGTCTTCGTCGATTCCAGCGGCAGTTTCAACAACGACACCGAGTGCGTGAACGGACCACGCGGGCACGCCGCCGACCATCTCACCGGCGATGTCGTGCCCTATGTGGAGTCGGCCTTCGGCGCCGCGCGGAATCCGGCGGACTGGGCGGTCGTCGGCTGGTCGATGGGCGGCACCTGCGCGATCGACCTGACGGTCATGCATCCGGAACTGTTCCATACCTTCGTCGACATCGCCGGGGACCTCGGTCCGACCGCGGGCACGAAAGACCGGACGGTGCAACGGCTCTACGGCGGCGACCCCGCGCAGTGGGATCGATTCGACCCGCTCACCGTCATGTCGGGGCACGGCGCCTACACCGGTGTGGCGGGGCTGTTCGACGACCTCACCCCGCCGCGGCGCGCGGGCGGCAACCGCCGTCCGCCCGCGGACGACGACGCGGCGGGCCTGCACGGCCGCGACGGCGTGGTCGACACCGGTGAGGTCGGCGCCGCCGAAAAGCTTTGCGCCGCAGGCCGGTCCGCGGGGATCGACTGCACGATCCACACCACCACCGGCGGCCACACCTGGCAGTTCGCGTCGGCGGCATTCGCCTCGTCGTTCCCCTGGGTGTCCGCCCGGCTGGGCCTGCCGAGGCGCTGAGTACCGCGGCTCAGACCTCGGGTAACGGAATCAGTTCCAGGTGCTCGGGCAGCGCCGGCGCCGAGGTGCACGTCCCGCGCCCGGTCACCATGCTCACCCCGCCACCGTGCGCGACCAACCACTTACCGCACACGCACCGCAGATATCGAACCGTCCGGTGCGAGGACACATGCATCGGTGCGGGCCACGAGCAGGACGGGCATGCGACGGACATACCCAACCCTGCGTAACGACCGACCGTTTTGCAATCACCCCACCGGCGTGGCGACCGAACTCGTGATCCGTCCGGCGGACGCCGGCACTTTCTCGGGAGCCGGGGCGTTGGCACTGGTAGACAGCCGACGTCGGCGTAAAGGAGTCCGGTATGAGCGAGACAACGATGCTGCGGCCGGGGACCGGGGTGGTGTCGTGAGCGTGGTCGGGACCGTGCTGGGGTACGTGCTGACGGTGTTTCTGCTGCTGCTCATCGCGCGGTTGATCGTGGACTGGGCGGAGATGCTCGGGAACAAGCCGCAGTGGCTGTGGAAGGTCCGGCGGTTCACGCACGCCGCCACCGAGCCGGTGATCGCGCCGGTGCGCAAGGTGCTCAAGCCGGTCCGGCTCGGCGGTGTGGCGCTCGATCTGGCGTTCACCGTGGTGTTCGTCGCCGTGCTCGTCCTTCGTGCGATCGCCTTCAGTCTGTAGCCGATACATACTCGAGGCCGCCCTCCCGGCGGGAAGGCGGCCTCGGGCGCGGCGTGCTCAGTCGTCGAGTTCGGCGAGGACCTCGTCGGAGACGTCGACATTGGTGAAGACGTTCTGAACGTCGTCGCTGTCCTCGAGGGCATCGACGAGTTTGAAGACCTTGCGGGCGCCGTCGGCGTCGACGGGGACCGTGGTGGAGGGCTGGAAGCCGGACTCCGCCGAGTCGTAGTCGATTCCCGCCTGTTGCAGCGCGGTGCGCACGGCCACCAGATCGCCCGGCTCGCTGATGATCTCGAAGGACTCGCCGAGATCGTTGACGTCCTCGGCGCCGGCGTC
Source organism: Nocardia sp. N2S4-5 (assembly GCF_044628355.1). Taxonomy (NCBI): domain Bacteria; kingdom Bacillati; phylum Actinomycetota; class Actinomycetes; order Mycobacteriales; family Nocardiaceae; genus Nocardia; species Nocardia sp. N2S4-5. The sequence goes on from NZ_JBIUPM010000001.1 coordinate 1,769,073, forward strand.
GAGCACCGCCATCAGCACATCGTCCTCGGACAGGCCGTTCTTCTCCAGCGTGACGATGCCCTTGCGGCTGAACAGGTACGACACCGAACCCGGGTCCGCCATGTTGCCGCCGTTGCGGGTCATCGCGACCCGCACCTCGCCGGCCGCGCGGTTGCGGTTGTCGGTGAGGCACTCGACGAGCACCGCGACGCCGTTGGGGCCGTACCCCTCGTACATGATGGTCTGCCACTCGGCGCCGCCGGCTTCCTCACCGCCGCCCCGCTTGCGCGCCCGCTCGATATTGTCCAGCGGGACCGAGTTCTTGCGCGCCTTCTGGATGGCGTCGTACAGCGTCGGATTGCCGTCCGGGTCACCACCGCCGGTCCGGGCCGCCACCTCGATGTTCTTGATCAGCTTCGCGAACAGCTTGCCCCGCTTGGCGTCGAGGGCGGCTTTCTTGTGCTTGGTGGTGGCCCATTTGGAGTGGCCGCTCATTCCCTACTTCCTTCGAGGTCGGTGTGCTCGGGATCCGATAGACAATTCGAGCAGTCTACTGGTCGGTCCCGCGGTCGCTGCCGGGCGGCGTCACGAGGGCCGCACGGCCGCCCGTTCCCGCACGGAGTCGACGAACAACCGATGCACCCGCAGATCTCCGGTCACCTCGGGATGAAACGAGGTCGCCAGGACGCCGCCCTGGCGGACCGCGACGATCCGCCCCGCCGCCGGACCGGACGGTACCCGCGCCAGCACCTCCACGCCGTCGCCGACCCGCTCGACCCACGGCGCCCGGATGAACACGGCGCGGACCGAGTCGTCCAGTCCGGTGAATTCCAGATCGGTCTCGAAGGAATCGACCTGACGGCCGAAGGCGTTGCGCCGCACCGTCATATCGATGCCGGACAGCGACTGCGCGTCGGGCCGGGTGTCGAGAACCTCGCGGGCCAGCAGGATCATCCCCGCGCAGGAGCCGAATGCGGGCATGCCGTCGCGCAGCCGCTGCCGCAGCGGCTCCAGCAGCCCGAACACCTCGAGCAGCTTGGAGATCGCGGTGGATTCGCCGCCGGGCAGCACGAGCCCGTCCACGGCGGCCAGCTCCGTCTCCCGCCGCACGCTCACCGGCTCGGCGCCACAGGCCGTCAGCGCGTGGAAGTGCTCCCGCACATCGCCCTGCAACGCCAGCACACCAATCGTCGGTTTCACGAGTCGAGCATACGAGCCGGCGCCGTCGTGCCCGTTCGCCCCCGAATTCCTGTGGCCCCGCTCACCCGTGCCGTCGAGGCCGGTGGCCGGCCCCGGCCTCGCGGGCGAGGATGGCCGCTTGCACGCGGGACTGCACACCGAGTTTGGTGAGTACCCGGGAGACGTGGGTCTTCACGGTGGTTTCGCCGATGTAGAGGCGGGCGGCGATCTGGGCGTTGGACAGGCCCTCGCCCAGACAGGACAGGACCTCGCGTTCGCGCTCGGTCAGGCCGGTGAGCAGGTCCGGTTCGGGCTCGGCGGGCGGCCCGGTGGTGGCGAAGGCGGTGATGACCGCGCGGGTCACCTCGGGCGCGAGGACGCCGTCTCCGGCGGCGACGGAACGTACCGCCGCGAGCAGCGCCTGGCTCGACACCGATTTCAGGATGAATCCGGACGCCCCGGCGCGCAGCGCGCGGAAGACGTATTCGTCCAGGTCGAAGGTGGTGAGGATGAGTACCCCGGCCAGACTCTCGGCGGTGATCTGGGCGGTGGCGGTGATCCCGTCGACGCCGGGCATCCGCACGTCCATCAGCACCACGTCCGGCCGCAGCGCCCTGGTCTGCGCGACCGCGATGTCGCCGTCGGCGGCCTCGCCGACCACCTCGATATCCTCGGCGGTGTCCAGGATCATCCGCAGCCCGGCCCGGATCGCTCCGTGGTCGTCGGCGATCAGCACCCGAATCGTCATGCCACCTCCGGTCTTTCGCGAATCGGCAGCCGGGCCGCCACCACCCAGTCGTCGGAATCGGTGGTGGCGGAGAAACTTCCGCCGAGCGCCGCCGCGCGTTCGCGCATATTGAGCAGGCCGCGCGGGGGATGGTCGGCGGCGGGCGGGGACGGCGCGGCGGGCAGCCGGTTGCGCACCGACACCGCCACGCCGTCCGCGTCGGCGTGCACCGCGATATCGACCTCGCGACCCGGCGCGTGCTTCATGGCGTTCGTCAGCGCCTCCTGCACTATTCGGTACGCGGCCTGGTCCACCGCGCTCGGCAGGTCGGCCTCGAGGCCCGAATCACGCAGGCGCACAGTGGTTCCGGCGGCGCGGGCGGCGTCGACCAGGATGGCCAGCTGGGCCAGCCCGCGCGGCGCGACGGCACCGTCCGCGCCGCCGTCGTCGCGCCGCAGCAGGCCGATCATGGTGCGCATCTCCTGCAACGCGCTGACGCTGTTGGCGCGGATCGAGCCGAGGATGCCGGTGACGGCGGAATCGGGATCGTCGCGGGCGAGCACGCCGAGCGCGGCCTCGGACTGCAGCGCGATGGCGGACAGGTGCCCGGCGATCACGTCGTGCAGGTCACGGGCCATGGTGCGGCGCTCGTCGGCGACGGCCGCCCGCCGGTCCAGGTCGGCCACCAGCGTCAGCGCCTGCGCGCGGGTGCGTTCGGCCGCGGCCAGTTCCTTGTGGTGCCGCACGGCCAGCGCCCACCAGATCGACATGCCGGCGAACACGGCGGCCGCGGCGACGACGATCGCCGGAGCCCGCCAGTCGCCCGTGAGTACGAAAACCACGACCGCGCAGACGACCGTCAGCACCACGCAGCCCGCCGTCACGATCCGCGAAACCCGATGGCTCCCATACAGACACGCCGCGTAGATCAGATCGGAGTACACGATCCACACCGGCACCGTGGGACCCAGCGCCAGATCGATGGCCACCGGCGCCAGCCCGGCGAGCAGGGCCGCCACCGGCGCCCGCCGCCGCAGCAACGTCGCCGCGCACAGCAGCGCCAGCACCGCGAACCGCGCGGACAGCGGCGTCGCACTCGCGCCACTGAGCGGGTACACGCCCGACAGGTACAGGACGCCGCCGACGGCGAACGCGAACAGCGCCACCAGCGCGTCCTGCGTATTCGCCGACAGGGCGCCCCACTGCTTCACCGGACCATCACAGCACAGCACCGGCCGGAACCGGGTCCGCCGAAGTGATGACCGCCGATCGGTCCGACAGCCGACGCCGCGCCCGCGCGCGCCGCGCGAGGCTGACCGGCGTGATACTGATTCCGGCTCTCATCGGCCTGGCGCTGGTCGACAGCACCAGCATCGGCACGCTCATCGTCCCGGTGTGGCTGCTGCTGGCGCCCGATCGGCCACCGGCGCGGCGGCTGCTCTGCTACCTCGCCGCCATCGCGGTCTTCTACTTCGCGCTGGGCGTGCTCCTCATGACGGTCGCGGGCGCGGGACTCGACCGGCTCGGCACGCTGACCCACAGCCCGGTCTTCCTGGTGCCACAACTGCTGCTGGGCATTGCGCTGTTCGCGGTGTCGTGGCGGTTCGACTCCAACAAGCGCAGGGCGCGCGGCGAACCCGATCGCACCGCGGTCTGGCGGGCCCGCACGCTGCGCCGCCAGTCCTCGGCCACCGGGCTGGCCGTGCTGGCGGTCGGCGCCGGTGCGTTGGAAGCGGTCTCGATGGTCCCGTATCTGGCCGCGATCGGGCTGCTCGTATCCAGCGACGTCCCAAGCGGTTTCGCGGTCGCGCTGCTGGCCGGGTACTGCGCGGTCATGATCGTCCCCGCGCTGCTGCTGACCGCCGGGCGCACCCTGCTGCACACGGCGATCGAACCGTTGCTCGCCAAGCTGGACCGCTTCTTCTCCCGGTACGCCGACAGCGCGACCGGCTGGGCGCTGGCCATCGCGGGCATCGTGCTGGCCCGCGGCGCACTCGGCGGCCTCACCGGCGGTTAGCGCGTGAGGACCCCGGGCCCCGGTTTCGGGGACCTTCCTCCCACTGCCCGTCACGCCGGATCCGGGCAACCTGGTCGGTGACGTCGACACTCCGATCTGGAAGGACGGCCCAGTATGGCCAGTGCTCTGCCGGACGACGAAACCCTCGAAGTCGCCCTCGGCATGGCGGTGCGTGCGCCGTCGGTGCACAACACCCAACCGTGGCGCTGGCGGGTCGCCGCCGACCGTCTCGAGCTGTACGCCGATACGGACAGGCATCTGCCCTGCACCGATCCGGTGCAGCGCGCGCTGGTGGTGAGCTGCGGCGCGGCGCTGCACCACATGCGGGTCGCGCTGGCCGGACTGGGCTGGACCGCCACGGTCACCAGGCTGCCCGATCCGGACCGACCCGAACTACTGGCGACGATCACCACGACGCCGCGCCCGCCGACCGACACCGACATCGAACTCACCGCCGCGATCCTGCTGCGCCAGAGCGATCGGCGGCGCTATGCCGCGATCGACGTCCCGCACGGCTACATCCGGACGGTGTCCCGCCGCGCCAACCGGTTCGGCGCCGCGGTCCGCCACGTGCCGCCCGTGCTGCGGGCCCGGCTGGCGGGATCGATCCGCTGCGCGGCGAGCCGGCATGCCGAGGATCCGGCGTATCTGCGCGAACTCGTGGCCTGGAGCGGACGGCACGACAGCCCGGACGGTGTCCCGGCCCGCAACACGCCCCCGGCGCGCCCCGGCGACGAACTTCCCAGCCGGGCGTTCGCCGATCCGTGCCTGGCCGACGCCGACGCGAGCACCGACGCCGCGGAGTGGCTGGTGGTCTGCACGGCCGGTGACGATCGCCGCTTCCAGCTGTCCGCGGGGGAGGCGACCAGCGAACTGCTGCTCACCGCGACCGACCTCGGGTTGTCCACCTGCATCCAGACCGAGCCGCTCGGCATGCCGGATCTGCGCCGCGACATTCGCGAGGCCGTGCTGCACGATTGCGCATTCCCGCAGACGATGGTGCGCCTCGGCTGGGTGCCGGCCAACAGCGCCCCGCTGCCGACCACACCGCGCCGGGCGATCGGTGACGTCCTCGACCACTGATCACTGCCGGGTGTGGATCAGGCCCATCCGGGCGGCGAGGACCGCCGCCTCGGTCCGGCCCCGCACGTCGAGCTTGCGCAGCACTCGCGACACGTAGTTCTTGATCGTCTTCTCGGACAAGTACATTCGCTGGGCGATCTGCCGGTTGGTGAGCCCGCGGCCCAGTAGGCCGAGGACGGTACGTTCGCGCTCGGTCAGCTCGGCGAGCGGCCCGTCCTGCCATTCGGCCTGGGTGCGCAGCGCCGCCACGACCGCGGCCGTCGCGCGCGAATCCAGCAGTGACCGTCCGGCCGCGATCTCCCGGATGGCCTCGACGAGTTCCGGTCCGCGCGCGTCCTTGACCAGATAGCCGTCGGCGCCCGCGACTATCGCCCCGAGCATGGACGGTTCGTCGGCGAAGGCGGTGAGCATCAGGCAGCGCAGCCCCGGCACGGCGGTCAGCAGATCCCGGCACAGCTCGTCTCCGTTACCGTCGGGCAGCCGGAAGTCGAGGACGACGACGTCGGGGTGGACGGCCGGGACGCGGGCCCGGGCCGCGGCGCAGGTATCCGCGTCGCCGACGAAGGTCAGGTCGGTCGTCTCGTCGAGGAGGTCGCGCAGCCCGCGCCGGACGACCTCGTGGTCGTCGACGACGAACACATCGACCATCGCAGCCTCCTCGCCTCGACGGTGGCGCGCGGGGCAGCCATGCAGCTATCGAGCGGCTACCCGCCGGGGAGGGCCGTCAAACGATGGGCGCGCGTCAGCCCTCGCGCAGGTTGCGGATCAGGCCCTCCTGGACCACGGCCGCGACGAGTTGGCCGTCGTGGTTGAAGATCCGCCCGCCGGTCAGCGCGCGGCCGAAGCCGGCCGACGGCGAGGCCTGGTCGTAGAGCAGCCAGTCGTCGGCGCGGAACGGGCGCAGGAACCACATGGCGTGGTCCAGCGACGCGTTCTGGGTCGGCTCGTCGGGGTGGATGACCTTCGACGATCCCAGCAGCGTCATATCGCTCATGTAGGCCAGGGTGCAGACGTGGAACAGCGGGTCGTCGGGCAGCGAGTGCCGGTAGCGGAACCACACCTGCTGCTGCGCGACCAGGCCGTCCTTGCGGGTCACCTGATCCTGCGGGATGGTGCGGATGTCCCAGTGCTCCCATTCCCGCATGGCCCACAGCCGTTCGGGGCTCATGGAGATGCGGGCGTCCGGAAGGTCATGCGGCAGTGGGACTTCCGGCATCTCGTCCTGATGCTCGGGGCCCTCGTCGCCGCTGTGGAACGACGCCGACATGGTGAAGATGGCCTCGCCGTTCTGCACGCCGGTCACCCGGCGGGTGCAGAAGGATCGCCCGTCGCGGATGCGCTCGACGAGGTAGACCGTGCGCTCCTGCGGGTTGCCCGGCCGCAGGAAGTAGCCGTGCAGCGAGTGCACCTGGTACGACGGGTCCACCGTCCGCACGGCCGAGACCAGCGCCTGTCCGGCGACCTGCCCGCCGAACGTCCGCGGCAGCTGGGTCTTCGTGGACGCGCCACGGAAGATGTCCCGCTCGAGCCGTTCGATCTCGAGGGCCTCTTCGATCGTCGCCATCAACCGTCCTTCCGGGAATCAACCTGCTCAGGTTAAACAATGGCGAACATCTTCCGGTGCCCGGCTCACCGGCCCGGTGATCCGGATCTCGCCCGGCGCGGCGCGGGCATGATGGTCGGGTGCCCCCGTTCGCTCCGATCACCGCCGACGCCCTGGCGGATCTCGTCGCCGAGCGCGCGCTCGCCCTGCCCGGACCGGCCGTCGTCGCGGTCGACGGCGCCGACACGGCCGATCCGGTGGGGTTCGCCCGCACCGTCGCCGCCCGCCTGCCCGCCCTGGGCCGCCCGTCCGGGGTCGTCGCTTTGCACGACTACATCCGTCCGGCCTCGCTGCGCCTGGAGTTCGGCCGCGACGAAACGACCTATCGCACAGCCTGGTTCGACTACCCCGGCCTGAACCGCGAAGTCCTGCAAGCACTGCGCGAGCAGCACCGCTGGCTACCCGCCCTCTGGGACGAGAGCACCGACCGATCCGCCCGCGCCACAACGCTTCCCGCCACCCCCGACACGGTCCTGTTCGTCGCGGGCCCCATGCTCCTGGGCCGTGGCCTCGACTTCGACCTGACCATCGAACTGCGCCTGTCGGAAGGCGCCCTGCGCCGCACCACCACCGACCCCTTCACCATCGACGCGCTCCTACGCCACCGCCGCGACACCCCCGAACAGCCTGACGTACTTGTCAATTGGGACCACCGAGACCGCCCCGCCATCCGGAGCGAATAGTGCCCTCGCGGGCCGTCGGCTGGACGGGCACAGAGGGATTGCGCGATTGTCGTAGGCGTGGGCGCAGAGGACACCGCACGGGAGCGGCATCGAATCGGCCGCCGCGCATGGTGGTTGACCGGCGCGCTCCTGCTCGTCGCGGTGGTGGCTTTCCGCGGCTGGTGGTGGGAGCTGTATGTCAGGTGGTCCCGCGGCCCATTACCCGAGGCCGATCACCTACTGGGACACTCGGTGCTGTTCTGGGGGCGTCTCGGGAAGGGACTTCAGCTCGTAGCCGGCCTCCCCGTCGTCTTCGATCTACTCGGCGCGGCCGCGTTGAACGACTTCGGCAGCCGGTACGCGGAGCGCCTGCGCGCGGCGAGGGCCAGGATCACGGCGACGCGCGACGCGGCACGATTGCTGGAACGGCTGCGCGCGTTCGAGTCTCGCGTGAAATCCGATCTGACCGGCGAGCACCGAGAGCACGGCACCCCCGAGTACGAGGCACTGCTGGACGCCATAGCCGACGCGTTCGACGGCGAACTCACCTGCAACTCTTGCAAATACGCCATGCCACAACTTTCGACCGTTGATCAATTCCCGGTGCCCGCACCGGATCCCCGCATCTACAAATGGGAATGCTCGCACGGCCGGAAGGCTTTCGAGACCCGGGTCGAAGCGACTTTCGTCCGGGAGCTGACCGAAAAGGAGCGAACAGCGTGGCGTAATGCCGAAGACGTCGACCGGTGGGTGGAGCCGCTCGGCACGACCCTGCTGTGGGCACTCGTCCTCGGCAGCGTGACCTTGATCGTCGCCGAGTCGCAGGACTGGTGGCAGCTGCCGGGACTCGCGGCGGGAATCCCGGTCGCGGTGGCGACGCTCGCGGTGTCGGCGTACCTGACGACCGACCCCGACAGACGCCGCCGCACCGGGGCGGCTCTGGCCTGGCTCTGGGTTGCCATGTCCTGCCTGCCCGTCCCGATAACCCGATCGATCGTCTGGGTCATGAACCGCGAACGTCCAGCCCACCCACTGCGCTGGACAGCCTTGTTCCTGTTCATCCTCGGCTCCCTCCTCGACCTGCTGGCCGCCTAGGTGGTGCCGGAACAAATAGGTGGAGAATCGCACCGGCGCGGCTCACGATGGTGCGATGGTGGTCGGGGAAAATACCTCGTTCAGGACCGGCTGGGCCGAATTGCCGCGATCGGTCCGGGCCGAAGTCGAGCGCGGGCTCGGCAGCCCGGTCCGGGCGGCGGTTGGGCAGACGGGCGGGTTCACTCACGGCGTGGCAACCCGGCTGGTTCTCGCCGACGACCGAAGGGCTTTCGCCAAAGCGATTCCCGTCGATGACGCCTTGGCCGGAATATACCGAGCGGAGGCCATGATCACGGCCGGGTTGCCGCGCTCGGTGCCCGCGCCACCGCTGCGGTTCACCGCCGAGACCGACGGCTGGTTCGCGATGGTGTTCGACGATGTCGAGGGCCGCCATCCCCGCCTCGGCGATCCCGCGGACCTGGCCGCCGTGCTGGCCACCATCGAGCGACTGGCGGAAGTGTTGACGCCGAGCCCGCTGCCCGAGGTGCGCACCGTCACCGACTCCTACGGGCCCGCGCTGAGCCGCTGGCAGCAGTTCGCCGAGCACGGCCCGCCACCGGACCTCGACGACTGGTCGCGACGCAACCTGGACCGGCTGGCCGAGCTTCGAGGCCACCTGGCCGGAGCGCTGCGCCGGAGAGACGTTGCTGCACACCGACCTTCGGCCGGACAATATGCTGCTCAGCTCCGACGGCACCGTGTCGATCGTCGACTGGGCCGCACCGTGCCGCGGCGCGGCCTGGGCAGACCTCGTCATATTGGCGCCGTCGATCGCCCTCGCCGGGATCGACCCCGATCCGATTCTCGCCGTACACCCCGTCACCCGCGCCGTCGACCCGATATCCATCGACGCGCTCGTGTGCGCACTGACCGGATTCTGGGCGTACAACAGCCGCTTGCCGATCCCGCCGCGATCGCCGAAACTCCGTGCCCACCAGGCCCGTTCGGGTGACGTGACGCGGGAGTGGCTGCGGCGGCGGTGGGGCTAGCGGTTTGTCGAGGTAGGTCGGTTTGGTAACCGTGTCGAGTTGGTGTTCGTCTCCACCGGCATAGATGCTGCCGGTGGAGGCCGGCGACACGACACCCCGGGGGCCGCCACCCACCGGGGGTGCCCGTCGTATGCCGACCGGTGAGTCGAGAGCGCCGAAGCGCAGCGAGGGGTGCCTCATTGTAGGAGTTCGAACCAGTGACCACCGCTTCTCGGGGGAACACCGGCGATTCACGTGATACCCAAGTCGTCTTGTGCAGCACAGAATGCAAGTGGTGAGACGGAGGGAACGGGCCGGTTTCGACACGATTGGAACAGCGCCAACCCGGGTCGACACGTGGACCCAGACTTGCTTTCGCCGTGTTTTCCGCCGCCGAGGAGGGCTAATCGATCTAGTCGTAAATGATGCGAAACCTGCACTACGGGTGATCGTGCTATCGACGCCATTCAAAAGCAACGATGAAAGGGCAAGAATTGCGAACACGGATCCTTGCGTTCTCGGTGATCGTCGCCGGTCTGACTGCCATCTCCGGTGGGATGGCAGCGGCAACACCGACTCCGAATCACGCCCAGGGAGATTATCCGAAGATTAGCGGCAACCACTCAACGGAACGAAGTTGTTTCCGGACCAAGGGTGAGTATAGTCGCTATTATAATACGTCGGACTGCATATTGGGTTCCGCCGGGGTATGGTTTTTCTGGTATTGGCCGAAATAGGTATTCGGACCTTGATCCTGTAGGCACTCAGATCGGTGCCTTTCGGAAAGTATTGGCGCAGGAAACCATTGGGTGAGACCACGTCTTACGTCGACTACGGTTCATCCCAGCGAGTCAGCCCGTCAACGCCGTCACGGATGGCACGGCGGCCGACGTGGCCTTCGGATCTGGACAGCAGCAATTCCGGCAGCTCCCACGGCTTTCCGTCATGCAGAACCGGCCCGCGCAGCGGGACAGTCATGCAAAAACTATTGGGAGACAGGGCTAGTCGATTGTCGGGGTGGGGGTGAAGTGGGCGGCGTAGTGGTTTACGTAGTGGCGGCCGGAGTGGTGGGCCAGTTCGGTCATCAGGGCGTCGGTTTCGGTGCGGACGGTGGTGCGGTCGAGGGGTGGGAAGGTGCGGGGGTGGCCGAAGACGATGTGGACGCGGGCGGGGCGTAGCAGGCGGCGGCCGCGGCGGTTCACCAGGTCCGTGCCCGACAGGGCCACCGGGATCAGGGGGGCGCCGGTGTGCATGGCGACTCGGATCGCGCCGGTGCGGCCGCGGTAGACCCGTCCGTCCGGGGAGCGGGTGCCTTCTGGGTGGATGCCCCAGACGCCGCCCGATTCGAGAATGCGCACGGCCGCGTCCAGGGCCGCGGCCGAGGCGGACCCGCCGGAGCGGTCCACCGCCACCTGGCCGGTCGCCGTCATCACCCATCGGTTGATCCGGCCGCGCAGCCCGCGCTCGGTGAAGTACTCCCGCTTGGCGATGAACGTGATCCGCCGCGGCAGCACCAGCGCGAGATACAGCGAGTCGATGGCGGCCAGGTGATTGGCCGCCACGATCACCGGGCCGGTGCGCGGAACATGGTGCAGCCCTTCGACCTTCGGTCGCCCGAGGAGCCGCAGCAGCGGTCCGAGCAGCACGTACTTCAACAGCCGATACGCCATCGATCACCTTTCCCAGAGTTGCGTAGACACTGTCTACCAGAGTTGGCAGACAGTGTCTACAATGGCGTCCATGACTGAGGAGTCGCTGCGCGAGCGCCTGGTGGCGGCCGGGGTCGAGCTGCTGGAGGAGGCGGGTGTCGCGCGGCTCGGGTTGCGGACGATCGCGCGGCAGGCGGGCGTCTCGCACGGGGCGCCCCGGCGGTACTTCCCGACGCACGCGGCGCTGCTGTCGGCGATCGCCGCGCGCGGATTCGCCGATCTGCACACGCGTTTCGAAGCACACCCGGAGCAGCCCGCGCGCACCCGGATCGGCGCGATGACCACGGACTACGTGCGCTTCGCCGCCGACCGGCCCGAGATGTTCAACCTCATGTTCCGCCACGACCTGCTGGAGGGGTCCGGCGAGCAACTCCGCCGCCGGACCCTCCCGATGTACCGCCGTTTCGCCGGCCTCGTCGCCGAGTGCACCGCCGACGACAGCGGGCAGCGCGCGCTTCAACTGTGGGCGAGCGTGCACGGCACCGCGGTCCTGGTGGCCAACCGCAGCCTCGCCCTCGTCGCCCCGGGCACCGACCCGATCCACCTGGCGGCCACCCTGGTGGACCGGCATCTCGAGCCCTGACGCTACGAGCGCCGACCCGCCGAAGATCAGCGGCGGACCGCGGCCGACCGGTGCAGGGTCAGACGCGGCCAGTCCCGCATATCGCGCCGCAGTTGGCGGTCGTGGGTGGCCACCACGACCGCGGCCGGAGTGGCGCGCAGGGCCTCGGTGAGTTCGTCGACGAGGGTGATCGACAAGTGGTTGGTCGGCTCGTCGAGAAGCAGGAGATGCGGCCGGAATGCCAAGGCGCAGGCGAGGTCCAGACGGCGCTGCTGCCCCATGGAGAGTTCGCCGATCGGCTTGTTCACCTCCTGGGAACTGAGCAGACCCAGCGACGACAGGCCGACCACCTCGGCCTCGGTGAGCAGCCCCGCCGTCACTGCCGCCTCCACGTGCGCCCGGAACAGCTCACGCGCCCGCCGCCGCGGCGGATAACGAGACTCCTGCCGCAGCAAATGGATTCGCGCCCGGCGAGCCCGATGCACCTGCCCCGCACCGGGTTCGAGCACTCCGGCGAGCACCGCCAGCAGCGTCGACTTACCCGCGCCATTGGGACCCGCGACCACCAGGCGGTCACCGGAGTCCACCGACAGCTCGACCGGCCGCGCCAAGCGTCCGTCCACGGTCACATTCTCGGCCCGCACGAGCGTAACCCCCGGGCGCACAGGCAGTTCCGGCATCGCGAACCGCTGCGGCGGCGTCGGCGCGGTGATCCGATGCCGTTCCAGTTCGTCCTGCCGCCGGTGCACGGCGCGGGCCAGCGACCCGGCCCTGGTGGCGCGCTGGTGTTTCCCGGTGCCCTTGTCGGGCCGCCACCCGGTGACCAATCGGTTCTGCGCCGCCGACAGATCCTGCGCGAGCCGCGCGCGGTCGGTCTGTTGCTGCTGATACTCCTCCGCCCAGCGCTCGAGTTCGGCGCGCCGCCCGGCCTGATAGCCGGAGTACCCGTCGCCATAGATACGCGGCTTGCCGTCACGAGTCGGATCCAGGTCGAGGATCGTCTCGGCGACATCGGACAGCAGGGCCCGATCATGGCTCACCACCACGATTCCGCCCGCGAAGGCGCGCAACCGGGCGGTCAGGAACTCCAGCGCGGCCCGATCGAGATGGTTGGTCGGTTCGTCCAGCAGCAGGAAGTCGTCGCCCGCCGCCAGCAGCACCGCCAGCCGTACTCGATACCGCTGTCCCACCGACAACGTCCGCAGCGGACGCTCCCGATCGGTCACGGCCCCGAGTCCCGCCAAGGCGACGTCGACGCGCCGGTCGGCGTCCCACGCGTCGAGCAGTTGCGCGAGATCCAGTGCGGCGCTGTACTCTTCGTCGGCCCCGGGCAGCCCCTCGGTCAGCGCCGCGGTGGCGGCGTCGAGCCGCCGCACGGCCTCCCGGGCCGCCGCCAGGTGCTCGTCGACGATGTCCCCGACGGTGCGCTCGTCGTGGTCGGGCATCTCCTGGGTGGCCAGCGCCAGCGTGCCGATCCGCTGCACGCGGCCCGCGTCGGGTGCCAGCAGTCCGGCGAGCACGTGCAGCAGCGTGGATTTGCCGCGCCCGTTCTCGCCGACGACACCGCACCGCGAACCGGGTGAGACGGTCAAGTCGACACCGTCGAGCACGGTGCGTTCACCGCGCCGCACACGGATGTCCGAACAGGTCAATTGGGCCCGCGCACCGGCAGGCCGAATCCGGATGGTCATAGCTTCCTCCGGGCACACGACACCGCATCGCGGAAAGGGAAGTGCGCCTTGATCGATGAATGCGCGCCGACGGCGCGACGGGACATCGGAACGGGGCCTACGGCGATCCGCCGGTGCGGACGCGGGCCCGGAGCTTCTAGAGGAAGTACAAGTGCACGACGTCGAGGGTAACAAGATCGCGTACCGGAGTCGAAGGCATTTCCGTCGCGACGGTCACACTCCGAAATGGGCAAGTTCAGTGTTCGTTAGCTCACCCGCAAGCTAGCACCGGGATGCTCGTGGGTACTGCAGTACCAGGTGAGTACGGACGAGGGGTGTCGAGTGGTGAGTGGGTGGCAGGTGCCGGTACCGCAGCGGCGATCGGAAGAAGCGGCGCAGGAGCGAAGTCGTGAACGCGGCGCGCCCCGCACCGTGCGAATGATCGTCGACGCCGAGCAATGGCTGCGGCCGGTGGTCGTGCACGACGAGGACGCCATCCTGCGGGCATACACCACCGCCCTGGCCGAGCAGGCCACAGAGGACTGAACGGCGGCGACCCCCTGGCGAGTCACGGCCGGAACAGCGCCCGGTCGGGCTCCGGGATCCAGCACTCGTCGGCGATGTCGCTGTTGTAGTTGTCGCGGAAATACGCGACCAGATCCGGCAGTCCCGGATGCGGATTGGCGGTCGACCACAGCAGCGCGTGCGGGTACGCCGGAATCGGATCGACCACCGGAACCCGGCGGATGTGCGGATGCCAGGGCGTACGGAATCCCACCCCGGTGAAGCTGACCAAGGTCTCGGACGCGGCGACCCGTTCCAGGATGTCCTCGATCGGCTCCGGCCGCCCGCCGGATTCGACTGTGACCCCGCTGTATTCGGACAGATGCCGGTAGTAGTCGGCCCACTCCGACGGCACCGCCGTGCCGGGCACCCACGCGGTGAACGGCCGGACCTCGGCGAGGGTGGTCGCCGCGTGCCCGGCCAGCGGATGGTCCTTGCCGACGACGAGCTGCAACGGCTCCAGATACGAAGGCACCGCGGCGATTTCGGGCGGCAGCGGCCGCGGCCCGCCGTACGCCCGCGCGAAGGCGGCGTCGACGCGACCGCCGACCAGCGTGTCGCGCGCGGTGCCGTGCGCGCGCAGCGTGCCGGGGTGGCCGAGCAGCAGGGCGTCGCGCGTCGTGGTGATCACGTTGGAGATCACGACCTCCGTGTCGCGCTCGGGATGGCGGTACAGGTAGAAGCGCAGCGACTCCATCTCCGCCTGCCGCTCTCCGAGCACGGCGACGCGCAGCGGGCGAACCCGTTCCCGCACCGCCGTCACCGCGTCGTCGGCGGCGCTCAGCAGCGTGCGGGCATGCGGCAGCAGCCGGGCGCCCGCCGCGGTCGCCGTGATCCCCGTGGGCACCCGGTCGAAAAGCGCCGCCCCGAGCTGCTGTTCGAGCTTGGCCACGCGCTTGGACACCGCCTGCTGGCTGATGCCGAGCACCGCCGCGGCGTGGCTGAACTGCCCCTCGTCCAGCGCCGTGACGAACGCGCGGACGGCGGCGAGATCCAGATCCGTCATGACATCCTCCCGATACAACCTACGGTTGTGCATCCTAGCGTGTCTCTTGTTCGACTGACCGCCTCCTCACCTGGTCGTATCTAGCCGAGAAGCCATGGCCGGAACGGTGTGTCCACACAACCTATTCCGACCCCGATCGACCACAGGGTGATTCGATGAGCGACGCGTCCTTCGTCCATCTGCACAACCACACCGAGTACTCGATGCTCGACGGCATGGCGAAGGTGGCGCCGCTGTTCGCCGAGGCCGAGCGCCTCGGAATGCCCGCGGTCGGCATGACCGACCACGGCAACATGTACGGCGCCGCCGAATTCTTCCGCCAGTCGCGCACGTCGGGGATCACCCCGATCATCGGGATCGAGGCGTACGTCGCCCCGGAGTCCCGGTTCTCCGGCAAGCGCGTGTTCTGGGGCGACCCGTCGCAGAAGTCCGACGACGTCTCCGGATCCGGCGCCTACCTGCACCTGACCATGTTCGCGAGAAATGCGGTGGGCCTGCGCAATCTGTTCACGCTGTCGTCGCTGGCCTCGTTCGAGGGGCAGCTCGGCAAGTGGCCGCGGATGGACGCCGAGCTGATCGCCGAGCACGCCGAGGGCATCATGGCGACCACGGGCTGCCCGTCAGGTGAGGTCCAAACCCGTTTGCGCCTGGGGCAATTCGACGCGGCGTACGACGCGGCCGGGCGGTGGCGGGAGATCTTCGGCGCGGAGAACTTCTTCCTCGAGGTGATGGACCACGGCTTGTCGATCGAGCGGCGGGTGCGCGCGGACCTGCTGGCGATCGGCGAGAAGGTGGGCCTGACACCGCTGGCCACCAACGACTGTCACTACGTGCTGAAGCAGCAGTCGGCGGCGCACGAGGCGATGCTGTGCGTGCAGACCGGCAAGACCCTGTCCGATCCGACCCGCTTCCGGTTCGGCGGCGACGGCTACTACCTCAAATCGGCCGCCGAGATGCGGGCGCTGTGGGACGGCGAGGTGCCCGGCGCCTGCGACGCCACCCTCGCGGTGGCCGAGCGCATCGAACCGTACGACGACATCTGGGAGTTCCGGGACCGCATGCCGGTGTTCCCGGTCCCGGACGGGCACACCGAGGACAGCTGGCTGCGCCACGAGGTCGACGCGGGCCTGCGCTGGCGCTTCCCCGCCGGAGTCCCCGCGGAGTATCTGCGGCGGGCCGCGTACGAGCTGGACATCATCCGCGACAAGGGTTTTCCGGCCTATTTCCTGGTGGTGGGCGACCTGGTGGCGCACGCCCGCGAGGTGGGCATCCGGGTCGGGCCGGGGCGCGGTTCGGCCGCCGGGTCGCTGGTCGCCTACGCCCTCGCCATCACCAATATCGACCCGATCGAGCACGGGCTGCTGTTCGAACGATTCCTCAATCCCGAGCGGCCCTCGGCGCCCGATATCGACATCGATTTCGACGACCGCCGCCGCGGCGAGATGATCCGCTACGCCACCGAACGCTGGGGCAGCGGACAAGGTCGCGCAGGTCATCACGTTCGGCACCATCAAAACCAAGGCGGCGCTGAAGGATTCGGCGCGCGTGCATTTCGGGCAGCCCGGATTCGCCCTCGCCGACCGGATCACCAAGGCGCTCCCGCCCGCCGTGGCGGCCAAGGACATTCCGGTCGCCGGGATCACCGACCCCGCGCACGAGCGCTACGGCGAGGCGGCCGAGGTCCGCGCACTGCTCGACGCGGATCCGGACGTGCGCCGGATCTACGACACCGCGGTGGGTTTGGAGGGCATGGTGCGCGGCGCGGGCGTGCACGCCTGCGCGGTCATCCTGTCCAGCGAACCGCTGATGAACGTCGTCCCGCTGTGGAAGCGGCCGCAGGACGGGGCGATCATCACCGGCTGGGACTATCCCTCCTGTGAGGCGATCGGCCTGCTCAAGATGGATTTCCTCGGCCTGCGCACGCTTACGGTGATCGGCGACTGCCTGACCAATATCCGAGACAACCGCGGCATCGAGATCGACCTCGACACCCTGGGCCTCGACGACGACAAGACCTACGCCATGCTGGCCCGCGGCGACAATCTCGGTGTGTTCCAGATGGATTCGGCCGGCATGCGGGAGCTGCTGTTGCGGATGGCGCCCACCGAATTCAACGACCTGGTGGCGTCCAACGCGCTGTACCGGCCGGGTCCGATGGGAGTCGGCGCGCACTGGGCCTACGCCGACCGCAAGAACGGACGAGAGCCGGTCACGCCCATTCACCCGGACCTGGACGAGCCGCTGCGGGAGATCCTGGCGGAAACCTACGCGCTGATCGTCTATCAGGAGCAGATCATGCAACTCGCGCAGCGGGTGGCGGGCTACTCACTGGGCCAGGCGGATCTGCTGCGCCGCGCGATGGGCAAGAAGAAGCCGGAGGTGCTGGCCCAGGAGTTCGAGAACTTCCGTAACGGCATGCGCGGCAACGGCTATCGCGACGAGGCGGTGACGGCGCTGTGGGACGCGGTGCTGCCGTTCGCCGGGTACGCCTACAACAAGTCGCATGCCGCCGGTTACAGCCTGGTCATGTACTGGACCGCCTACCTCAAGGCGAACTATCCGGCCGAGTTCATGGCGGCGCTGCTGACCTCGGTCGGCGACGACAAGGACAAGTCCGCGATCTACCTGTCGGACTGCCGCAAACGCGGCATCCGCGTGCTGCCCCCGGACGTCAACGAGTCCGCCGCGACCTTCACCTGCGTCGGCGCCGATATCCGGTTCGGGCTGGGCGCGGTGCGCAACGTCGGCGAGCCGGTGGTCGAATCCATCGTGCGGGCACGGGAATCCGGCGCGTTCACCAGTTTCTCCGACTACCTGGCCAAGGCCGACGCCACCGCCTGCGCCAAGAAGGTGGTCGAATCACTCATCAAGGCGGGCGGTTTCGATTCGCTGCACCATCCGCGCCACGGCCTGTACCTGGTGCACGGCGAGGCCGTGGACGCCGCGATGGGCACCAAGAAGGCCGCGGCGCGTGGGCAATTCGACCTGTTCTCCGGATCGGTGGACGAATCAGGCGATGCCGCGGCGGTTTTCGAGGTACCGGTGCCGGATCGGGAATGGGACACCCGGCAACTGCTGGGATTCGAGCGGGAGATGCTGGGGCTCTACGTCTCCGGACATCCGCTCGACGAGGTGGCACAGGCACTCGCGACGCGGCGTGACACCCCGATCTCCGCGCTCGTCGAGGGCCGGGTGGGGCACGGCAGGAAGGTCGTGGTCGGCGGGCTCGTCGCCGCCGTCGACCGCCGCGTCACCAAGAAGGGCGAACCCTGGGCGATCGTGCGGCTCGAAGACCTGGAGGCGGCCGTGGAGATCCTGTTCTTCCCCGCGGCCTACGCGAGTGCGGCCACCGCCCTCACCGAGGACGCGGTGCTGCTCGTCGCCGCGCACGTCAGCATCCGGGACGGCCGGATGTCGCTGCTCGGCGACCAGGTCACCGTGCCGGAACTGGCCGGGCTCGCGGCGGCCGGCGCGATCACCGTGACCATTCCCGTTCCGGCCTGCACACCCGCGGCCGTCCGCGGCCTCCGCGAGACCCTCCAGCACCACCCCGGACCGACCGAGGTGCGAATTCGCTTGGTGGGCAGGAAGGGCCCGCAGTTGCTCGCGATCGACCCGCGCTACCGCGTCCAGCCCTCCCCCGCCCTGATGGGCGAACTCAAGGCCCTCTTCGGCCCGGCCTGCCTGCAGTCGCGGGCCGTTACCAGCCGCGCTCGGCGAGCCGGTGCGGCTCCGGGATCTCCTCGACATTGATGCCGACCATGGCGTCGCCCAGGCCGCGCGACACCTTGGCCAGCACGTCCGGGTCGTCGTAGAAGGTGGTGGCCTTCACGATCGCGGCCGCGCGCTGGGCCGGGTTGCCGGACTTGAAGATGCCGGAGCCGACGAACACGCCCTCGGCGCCGAGCTGCATCATCATGGCGGCGTCGGCCGGGGTGGCGATACCGCCGGCGGTGAACAGCACGACCGGGAGCTTGCCGGTCTCGGCGATCTCGCGGACCAGTTCGTAGGGCGCCTGCAGTTCCTTGGCGGCCACGAACAGCTCGTCCTCGGGCAGCGACTGCAGGCGGCGGATCTCCTGGCGGATCTTGCGCATGTGGGTGGTGGCGTTGGACACGTCGCCGGTGCCGGCCTCGCCCTTGGAGCGAATCATGGCCGCGCCCTCGGTGATCCGGCGCAGCGCCTCGCCCAGGTTGGTGGCGCCGCACACGAACGGCACGGTGAACTGCCACTTGTCGATGTGGTGCGCGTAGTCGGCCGGGGTGAGCACCTCGGACTCGTCGATGTAGTCGACGCCGAGGCTCTGCAGCACCTGCGCCTCCACGAAGTGGCCGATCCGCGCCTTGGCCATCACGGGGATGGACACCGCGCCGATGATGCCGTCGATCAGATCCGGGTCGCTCATGCGCGCCACGCCACCCTGCGCGCGGATGTCGGCGGGCACCCGCTCCAGCGCCATGACGGCCACCGCCCCGGCGTCCTCGGCGATCTTGGCCTGCTCCGCGGTGACGACGTCCATGATCACACCGCCCTTGAGCATCTCGGCCATGCCGCGCTTCACGCGGGCGGTGCCGGTCGTCGGGCTGGTTTCGGGCGTAGTCACGGCAAACTCCTGATCATCGGGGTAATCGGGTCATACGGAATCGAACGACACGATTCTAGGCGGGTCGATCAGGCCACTAGATAGCCAGTCCGAGAGCACTGGACTGCTGACCACACCCACACCCGCGAGGACCAGGAGTTCCCGCTATCTCGCCGCTACGTGATGGATGCGATCAGATCGGGTTGATCACCAGTAACTGAGCCCAGTAGGTGGCGGCCTCGTTGCCCAGATAGGGCAGCAGAAAGTCGTAGAGCAGGTAGGACATCGGCATGCGGTACTTCACCTCCAGATACCGGTTCGCCAGGGTGCGCGGTCGGCAAACCGACTCCGACCATAACCGAACATGACGTTCGCCACAGGGCTTCAGTCCGGCGGCCACCCGGGGCCGGAGTTGCCGACCGCCGTGGGAGCCAGGTATTCGATGCCGAGGACGATGTCGGGGTGGATCCGGATGATCCGGTCCCGGGGTCCGGGCAGGGCGGCCGGGAGTACTGGGCGGCACCGCCGGATCTCGTCCGGGTCGGTCAGTTCCTCGGCGGCGCCGGTGACGACGACACACCAGCCGAGCAGCGTGGCCGGGTCGAGGGTGTCGGCCTCGTAGGTGACCACCTGGCGGTCGGAACTCAGCGTGGTGCCGGGGTTGGCGTAGATGACGATGGCGTCGTCGACCACGGCGTGGTTGACGGGGCGAATCGTCGGCAGGGCGTAGCGGGAGAACACCACCCGGCCGAACCGCACGCCGGACAGCAACCGCATCGACTGGGCGGTCGACAGTTCACGTGAGCCGAGCGTTTCCTCCACGATGACCTCGGAGATCGTCGAACCTGTTGCGCCACCGATAATTCCACGTCGGCGAGGCGACGGCGCGGGAAACGCGGAACCCGGCGCGAAGTATGGGATTCCCCCCGGGGGCGACGCCTCGTCGGTGACCAACGACTCTAGCGGCCGCCGTGGGGAACCGTAGACTCGTGAGCACGTCGTTGTGCCCATCGACCTCCGAATCCCGCACCGCGTCAGAGGATTCGGCTCGACAGCGAGTCAGGAGCCCGGACATGGACGATGTCCTGCTGACCGACCGGCCGACCGGTTCGATCGCCGATTCGACGCCTCCCCCGTACGGCTTGTTCACCCCCGCGCCGCCACCGTCCGGCGACGCCGTGGCCTTCGCCGACGCCAACGACCGCTTGGTCCGGCACCTGTTCGATGTCGGCTTGCAGCTCCACACGCTCCGGGCGCTGTCCGGCGGGCCCGAGTCGGCCACCACGGTGCTCCTCGACGACCTGGACGGGATGATCCGCGACGCGGGCCTCGCGATGCTGGCGATGACCATGGCCCGCTGAACTCAGCGGATCGAACGCACCTCCGGCTCGGCGTCGCTGCCCGCGACGGCCGCCGCCTCCGGCAGCAGCTGATCGAGGTGGTACGGATACACCGTCTCCCCCATGGCATCCAGTGTCACGATGTCCTCGGCGGTGCACCACTTGTCGTCGGTGACGCAGCGGCGTTCCCACACCGTCGGATTCGCGGCCCGCGGCTCGAACGCCGTGGTGCGCGCGACGAAGAACAGTTCCTCCGAACGGACCAGTTCGCCGTCGAACGGGAAGACCGCGACCCGCCGCCAGATCGGCCCACGCAACGCCGTGGAGTCCAGCGCGCGGCCCGTCTCCTCCCACAGTTCCCGCACCGCCGCGGTGCGCAGGGTCTCCCCGGGTTCGATGCCGCCGCCGACGGTGAACCAGAACGGCAGGTCGGGCGTCTTGGGATCGTGGCCGCGCAGGAGCAGCACCCGGTCCTGCTCGTCGAGCAGCACCACGCGCGCGGAGGTGCGCACCGTGTCCACCTCGAGCCCAGTGGTGGCCGCGGCCGTGACCCGCTCGGCGATCTCGAAGTACGTGGGCAGCGGCGCGGTACCGCCCAGGTGCAGCAGCCGGACCGGACGGCGGGTGCGCAGGGCGAGGGTGTCGCGCACGGCGTCGTTGTGGAAGCGGCGGGCGATGAGCACGCGCGCCTCGGCGTCGGCCAGCTCGGCCACCAGTTGCGGCGGCAGCAGGGTGATGTCGATGCCCGTCAGCGCCGCGGCCAGCTGGTTCTCCACGGTCTCGCGATCGGTCCAGTCGGCGCGTTCGGCGCGGGCGGCCAGGGCGTGCAGGCGCCGGGCCTGCTCGCCGACCGCCTCGGACCCGGTATTGGTCAGCGCCAGCGCGACCGAGCGGGCCACCACCGCGCGGCGGGCCAGCGCCGCCTCGAGCGCGTGCCGCGCCTGATCGCTGCGCACGTGCAGGCGGTCCAGCCGATTCGCCGTCGAGTACGCCCACACGCCGGCCGCCACGATCAGCGCGGCGATCAGCGCCAGGACCAGGATCGTGGTCGCGGAGAAGGTGATCATCCGGCGGTCCTCACCCGGGTGTCGCCGACGGTCACCGTCTCGTACACCCGCAGGATCTGTTCGGCGACCACCGGCCAGTCGTATTCGCCCACAACCTGATTCGCCGCGCGGATCAGACTCTCCCGGCGGTCGGCGGCCCCGAGCAGCTCGCCGAGCGCGGCCGCCAGCCGCGCCGAATCGCCGATGGGGACGAGCATTCCCGCCGTCCCGTCGCGCAGCACGCGGCGGAAGGCGTCCAGTTCGCTCGCCACCACCGCGGTCCCCGCCGCCATCGCCTCCACCAGCACGATGCCGAAGCTCTCGCCGCCGAGATTGGGCGCGCAGTACACCTCGGCGCTGCGCATCGCCGAGGCCTTC
Organism: Nocardia sp. N2S4-5; assembly: GCF_044628355.1. Classification (NCBI taxonomy): domain Bacteria; kingdom Bacillati; phylum Actinomycetota; class Actinomycetes; order Mycobacteriales; family Nocardiaceae; genus Nocardia; species Nocardia sp. N2S4-5. The sequence goes on from NZ_JBIUPM010000001.1 coordinate 1,791,243, forward strand.
TCCGCGTCCGACACCTGCCCGAGGAAGCGCAGGTGCCCGGCCAGCTCACCGGCCTCGCGCCGCAGCCGCTCCTCGTCGCCCCGCCCGACGATCAGGATCTCGACCTCCGGGTGGCGGCGCACCAGCTCCGGCAGCGCCCCCAGCAGCACCGCCATCCCCTTGCGCGGTTCGTCGTAGCGGCCCAGGAACAGCACCGTCCCGCCCGGCCGCGGGTAGCCCTCGAGCAGCGGGGCGTGCGCGAAGGCGGGGACGTCGACGCCGTTGGGGATCTCCACCGCGTCACCGCCGAGCGCCTCCACCTGCCAGCGCCGCGCCAGCTCCGAGACCGCGATCCGCCCGCTGATCTTCTCGTGGTAGGGCCGCAGCACGCCCTGAAAGGTGCTGAGCACCAACGATTTCGTGGTCGAGGTGTGGAAGGTCGCCACGATCGGTCCCTCGGCGATCTTCAGCGCCAGCATCGACAGGCTGGGCGCGTTCGGCTCGTGGATGTGCAGCACATCGAAGTCGTTGTCGGCGATCCAGCGCCGGATCCGGTTATAGGCGGTGGGTCCGAAGGACAACCGCGCCACCGACCCGTTGTAGGGAATGGCGACCGCCTTGCCCGCGGAGACGACGAAGGCGGGCAGCGGGGTGTCCTCGGCCGCCGGCGCCAGCACGCTGACCCGGTGCCCGCGTTCGATCAGCACCTCCGCCAGCTCCACGACATGGGACTGCACTCCACCCGGTACGTCGAACGAGTACGGGCAGACCATGCCGATTCTCATACCGCCTCGTCTCCCGCGGCCGTACCGTCCCGCGCGCTGGCGTCCGCGCTCGCGCGACCGTCCGCGCCGAGTGCCGCCTGGGCCGCGGCGATCCGGGCGCGGCGGGCCTCGGAGAGGTCCGCCTCCCACATGGGCTGCAGCATGTGCCAGTCGGCGGGGTGCAAGGCGATATTCGCCGCGAACCAGTCCGCCATGGCCTGGGTTGCCGGGCCCACGCCCCGCGAAACATCCAGCGGGGCATCCGTCTTCAGACCCCACCCCTCGTTGCCCGCGGCGTCGACGGTGTACCAGGCGTGCACGGGCAGCATCGCGGCACCGGTCTCGATCGCCAGTTTGGCGGCGCCGGCGGGCATCCAGGTGCGCTCGCCGAAGAATGTCACCGGCACGCCCTTGCCGGTGAGATCGCGCTCGCCCATCAGGCAGACGATCTTGTTCTGCCGCAGCCGCTCCGCCAGCTGCGGGAACGGCGGCTGGGTACCGCCGGTGTGCGGGAATACCTCGAAGCCCAGGCTTTCCCGATAGGCGACGAACCGTTCGAACAGCGATTCCGGCCGCAGCCGTTCGGTCACCGTGGAGAAGGTGCCGTAGTGCTGGACCAGCCACACCCCGGCCATATCCCAGTTCCCCGAATGCGGCAGCACCAGCACCGCGCCGCGGCCGCGCTCCAGCGCGGCGTCGACGTTCTCGATCCCGATCGCCGGCGGCATCAGCGGTGATCTCGCCAGCGTCGCGTGATCCAGCGTCGGCAGCCGGAACGCCTCGCGCCAGTACCGGGCGTAGGAGCGCATGCTGTCCCGGATCAGCTCGTCGGGCACGGCCATCGGGTCGACGCCGAGCACGCGAGAAAGGTTGCGGCGCAATTGGTTCGGCGTGCCGCTGCGATGCGTGGCGCGGTTCGCCCGGCGGCCGGCCCAGTCGCCCCCGACATCGAACAGTCGGCGCGCGGCGGGCTCGGGCAGGCCCCGGACCAGCCGCCACCCCGCCGCGTACGCCCGGTCGGTCAGCGTGGATCTCATACCGCTCATCCCACTGCCCCTATGCCACCGACTCCGGCGCTGCCGTTGCTCGAGCGTTCACTGCCCCTCCCCCTGCGCCCGCCCCGGCATGGCGATCACGTCGCGGGCGCCGGCGGAGTTGCGGACGGCCAAGACCCGCTGGCACACCGTGACGACGCTCAGCACGGCGAGCACGTACATCGCGAGATACACCGCGTAGGACAACCATTCGATGTCCCAGTAGCCGCCGATGCCGGTGAATCCGGCGCCGACGAGCACGATCACCAGCCGGTCCGGCCGCTCGATCAGCCCGCCGTCGGCCGACAGCCCGCTGGCCTCCGCGCGCGCCTTGGCGTACGAGATCACCTGCGAGGTCACCAGCACCACCAGGGTCGCGACGAACAGATGCTTGCTCTGCGCGTGGTAGACCGACCACCAGGCCAGCGAGCCGAAAACCGCGCCGTCGGCGATCCGGTCGCAGGTGGCGTCCAGCACCGCACCGTATTTCGTGCCGCCGCCCCGGGCCCGCGCCATCGCCCCGTCGAGCATGTCGAACATGACGAAGAACCAGATCACCATCGTGCCCCAGAACAGATGTCCGGTGGGGAACAACGTCACCGACGCCACGATCGAGGCCGTGGTGCCGATCAGCGTGACCGCATCGGGCGTGAGCCCGGTACTCACCAGCGCCTTGCCCAGGGGCGCAGTCGCTTTGGCGAATGTCTCACGACCGAAGAAGCTGAGCACGCTACTCGACGTCCTTCCACATACCGGCCAGCAGAGCCCTGGTCTCCCGTAACAGTTGCGGCATCACCTTCACTCCGCCGACAACGGTGATGAAATTCGCGTCCCCGCCCCAGCGCGGGACGATGTGCTGGTGCAGGTGGTCGGCGAGCGAACCGCCCGCCACGCCACCGAGATTCAGGCCGACGTTGAATCCCTCCGGCCGCGACACCTGCTTCATCACCCGGATCGCCCGCTGGGTGAACGCCATCAGTTCGGCGCTCTCCTCGGCGGTGAGGTCCTCGAGGTTGGCCACCCGGCGGTAGGGCACCACCATCATGTGGCCCGGGTTGTACGGGTACAGGTTGAGCACCGCGTATACCCATTCACCGCGCGCGATGACCAGGCCGTCCTCGTCGGACATCTTCGGGATCTCGGTGAACGGATGCCCCGAACTCGCGGGCTCGGCGCCCGCGTCGGTCTTGCGCGCGTCCCGGTCGGCCACGGCCCCGGTGATGTAGGACATCCGGTAGGGCGTCCACAGCCGCTGCAGGCGGTCGGGATCACCCGCGCCGGTGTCCACAATCGGATCCGGGCGGGCCGAATCCTGGTGCGATACAGCCTCGTCCACGGTTCGCTCACTCATTCCCACCGGTCCGGATCTCGAATCCCGCCGCCGTCGGCGACGCGTTCTCGCGGCGGCGGACCCAATCCGCCACGGTGGCAACGGCATCGGCGACCGGCACGCCGTTGACCGTGGTGCCGTCGCGGAACCGGAAACTCACCGCCCCCGCCGTCACGTCGCGCTCGCCCGCCACCAGCATGAACGGCACCTTCTGGGCGGTGTGGTTGAAGATCTTCTTCTGCATCCGGTCGTCGCTGCCGTCCACCTCGGCGCGCACGCCCGCGGCCCGCAGCCGCGCCACGACGTCCTCAAGGTGCGGCACGAAGGCGTCCGCGACCGGGATGCCGACCGCCTGCACCGGCGACAGCCATGCCGGGAACGCCCCGGCGTAATGCTCGGTGAGCACACCGAAGAACCGCTCGATCGAACCGAACAGCGCGCGGTGGATCATCACCGGGCGCTTCTTGGTGCCGTCGGAGGCGGTGTACTCCAGCTCGAACAGCTCCGGTTCGAAGAAGTCCAGCTGGATGGTCGACATCTGCCAGTTGCGGCCCAGCGCGTCCTTGGTCTGCACCGAGATCTTCGGGCCGTAGAACGCGGCCCCGCCCGGATCCGGAACCAGTTGCAGGCCCGAGGTTTCCGCGACCCGCGCCAGGGTGGCGGTGGCCTCCTCCCACAGCTCGTCGGAGCCGACGTACTTCTTCGGGTCCTTGGTGGACAGCTCGAGGTAGAAGTCGTCGAGGCCGTAGTCCTTCAGCAGGTCGAGCACGAACCGCAGAATGCTGGTGAGTTCCTCGACCACCTGCTCCTGCGTGCAGTAGATGTGCGAGTCGTCCTGAGTCATGCCGCGCACCCGGGTCAGGCCGTGGATCACGCCGGACTTCTCGTAGCGGTACACCGAGCCGAATTCGAACATCCGCAGCGGCAGCTCCCGATACGACCGGCCGCGCGACCGGAAGATCAGGTTGTGCATCGGGCAGTTCATCGGCTTGACGTAGTAGTCCTGGCCGGGCTTGCGGACGGTGCCGTCCTCGTTGTACTCCGCGTCCAGGTGCATGGGCGGGAACATGCCGTCGGCGTACCAGTCCAGGTGCTTGGACACCTCGAACAGGTGGGCCTTGGTCAGGTGCGGGGTGTTGACGAATTCGTAGCCGGCCTCGACGTGCCGCTGCCGCGAATAGTCCTCGAGCTCTTTGCGGATGATGCCGCCCTTGGGGTGGAACACCGGCAGGCCCGAGCCCAGTTCGTCGGGGAAGGAGAACAGGTCCAGTTCCAGGCCGAGCTTGCGGTGGTCGCGCTTCTCGGCCTCCTCCAGCAGGTGCAGGTGCGCGTCGAGGGCCTCCTGCGACTCCCACGCGGTGCCGTAGATGCGCTGCAGGTCCTCGCGGTTCTGGTCACCGCGCCAGTAGGCGGCGGAGCTGCGGGTCAGCTTGAACGCCGGAATGAACTTGGTGGTCGGGATGTGCGGGCCGCGGCACAGGTCGCCCCACACCTTCTCGCCCGTGCGCGGGTCGAGGTTGTCATAGATGGTCAGCTCGTTGCCGCCGACCTCCATGATCTCCGGGTCGTCGATGCCGGACTTGTCGCCGATCAGCTCGAGCTTGAACGGCTCCTTCGCCAGCTCGACGCGAGCCTCCTCGACCTCGACCACCCGGCGCGAGAAGCGCTGGGCGCCTTTGACGATCTTCTTCATCCGCGATTCCAGCTTGGCCAGATCCTCGGGGGTGAACGGACGGTCCACCTGGAAGTCGTAGTAGAAGCCGTCCTTGATCGGCGGGCCGATGCCCAGCTTGGCCTCCGGGAACTCCTGCTGCACCGCCTGCGCAAGCACGTGCGCGGCCGAGTGCCGGATCACGCTGCGGCCGTCCTCGGTGTCGGCGGCGACCGGCTCGACCTCGACATCGGTGTCGGGGATCCAGGACAGGTCCTTGAGGTTGCCCTCCGCGTCGCGCACGACGACTACGGTGTCGGGGCCCTTGGTGGGCAGGCCCGCCTCGCGCACCGCGGCGCCCGCCGTCGTCCCGGCCGGCACCCGAACGAGGGCGGTCGGGGTGGTGCGGGCTGAGGTGGTCACGGCTGCGCTCTCCTTGAGGTTCGGGCGGGCGGGCTGCCCGCGGTGTCTGCCGCGAGGATTCCCCGCGGCCGGACTCGGAAGTCCAGGCCGGACACGCGGAAGTGCCCGGCGCGACCATGCTATCGGGAGCATCCCGGGCATGTGGCGATGGACCTCGCCTGTCGCGGCCTCAGGCCCCGGCCGCCAGCCGCGCCAGGAGGGTCTGCCGCTCGGCGGCGGGACGTTTGGGACAGGACGTGCACATCTGGCAGCCCGGGACCTCGAAGACCAGGCAGCACGAGATCCGGCGGACGAAGGTGCGCGATCCGACGTCGGTGAATCGCGGCACCGGCAGCCGCCCGGCCACCTCGCGGGCCAGCCGTGCCCCGGCCTCGGCGTCTCCGGCGTCGAGGGCACGGTTGCCGATCGCGTCGGCCACGATCGCCCACAGCGACGCGGCACCCGCTCCCGAGACCTCGGCGACGGCGGGGATAATGCGCCCCAACGTCTTTCGCAGGGCGGGACCGACGTCCGTCGGATCGCTCGCCCGCTCGGTCGCGTCCACGACGACGACGCGTTCCACGCCGCCGTCGGGACGGATCTCGCAACGGAGCTGTTCGAGTTCGGGCGGAGTGGCGGCGCGGCCCTCGGCGTAGGCGGTGGCGATCGGGTCGACCAGAGAGGAGGCGGCCATGCACCACCAGAGGGTGCCCGCGACGCGAGAGTTGCCGGTGCCCCAAGAGATTCCCATGTCGGCGATGCGCTCGCTCAACCACTGCGGTCTGGTCAGCGTCGTGCCCGGTACCACCGCACCGCGCGCCGCCGCCACCGATTCCGCGACCATGTCCATCCGACTCCGTTCCCGCCGATGTGATCGAACCTCTTGATCGAACCCTCAGAACAGTGGGCTGTGCAACCAGTCCCAGTCCAGCCCGAACCAGCCGCCGACCCAGCCGAACGTGCCCAGCAACCACAGCGTCACCAGCACCACGGCCAGGGTCAGCAGCGCACCGAGCGTCTTCACCACGAGACCCTGCCCGGCGTACCAGTCCATGACCCGGCGGTAGCGCTCCCGCGTCCATTCCAGCAGTCGATGCGCCCAGACGAATTCCGTCGCCAGAATGCCCAGCCCCGCGAACACGATCAGCCAGCCGGGCCCCGGGTACGGAATGGCGACGATCCCGGCCGCCAGCACCGCGACCCCCAGCACCCCGACCACGACCCGATAGACGAGGTTCAACGTCGGCCGTTCGGCGACCGCCGCGCGCCAGGATTTGAACTCGGAAACCACGATCACCACCCTACGGATCCGCGCCCCTCGCGCCCATGATCACCGCCCCGCGCGCCGCCCGAGCATGCGGACGGAGTGCGGGCACACACGACCCCGCCCACGCACTCGACATCGTCGGCGAGCGCGTGGGCGGGGCGGTTGTGGCGGATTGTCAGACCGTGACCGGCGCGGTGGGCTGATCCACGATCTCGCTGATGCCCTCCGCGGTGACCTCCAGGACGTTGGCCGAGGAGATGTCGAAGAACAACCCCGACACCGTGAGACCGCGCTCGGTGACCGCCCGGCGGATCACCGGGTGGGCGTGCAGGGTCTCCAGCTGCACGGCGACGTTCACCATGCTCAGCTGGGCGGCCTCGTCGTAACCGGCCGCCGCGGCGGCGGCCCGCACCGGATGCCCGGCCCGGTAGGTCTCCAGGCTGGGCCGGCCGTGGGCCAGCCAGTTGTCCAGCCCCGGTCCGGCCGAGGCGCCGGACAGCAGCGCCTTCATGGCGCCGCACGACGAGTGACCACACACGACCACATTGCGCACCTGCAGGTTGTCCACCGCGAACGCGATGGCCGCCTCCAGCGAGGTGTCCGAGCTGTCGGCGGGGATGAGGTTGCCGACGTTGCGGACGGTGAACAGGTCGCCCGGACCGCTGTTGGTGATCACGTTGGGCACGATCCGGGAATCGGCGCAGGTCAGGAACAGCGAATGCGGGTCCTGCCGGTCGCGCAGTTCATCCAGGTGCGGCCGCACCACGTGGGCGTGGCTGCGGTGATAGGCGGCCACACCGGTCGCCACCGGATTGTCGGACCGCTCCTGCCACGGGCCCAGTACCTCGTCGAGCAGGCCGCGGGCCTGGCCGCGCTTGGGCGGACCGGCCGTGGCGTGTGCCATCCGCGCCGTGCCGATTTCCACGAATTCGACGTTGCCGCCGGTGTTTTCGTGTTGGCGGGCCCAGTCGTGGATGGCTTCGTAGGAGGCGTGGTCGAGGAAGTCGACGGTGAGTTCGACCAGCACGTCGGTGCCGGTGGGGACCTTGGCGAGTTCCTTGGTCAGTTTCGGCAGCGCGAGGAAGGTGCAGGTGCCGTCGACACTGACGATCCACCGGCCGGTCCCGGTGACCGGCGCGGCGTGCACCGACACCTTCACCACCCGCCACAGCAACAGCACGAACGCCAGCGCCAGCCCGATCAACACCCCCTCGAGCAGGTTCAACAACACCACCGCGGCCATGGTGACCGCATACACCGCCAGATCCCCGGTACGCCGCGCGAGCCGGATATGGGCCAGCTTCACCAACTGGATCCCGACCACGATCAACAACCCCGCCAACGCCGATTTCGGGATCTGCTGCACCACCCCGACCAGCGCGATGGAGAACACCAGAATCCACACCCCGTGCAACCACGCCGACGCCCGCGACCGCGCTCCCGCCGCGACGTTGGTGGAACTACGCACGATCACCCCGGTCACCGGCAACCCACCCAGCAGCCCCGAGGTCACGTTCGCCGCGCCCTGCGCCATCAACTCCCGATCGAAGTTGGTGCGTTCACCGGTATGCAGCTTGTCCACCGCCACCGCCGACAACAACGACTCGACGCTGGCGATCAACGCGATCGTCAGCACCGCCAGCACGATCGCACCCCACTCCCCGGACGGCAGGCCGGGTAGCCCGATCGCGTCGAACAACGACCCGTCGATCACGATCCGCACCGGCTCCCCCGGCAACACCAGCGACAACACCGTACCGATCAGCACCGCCACCAACGGGCCGGGAACGATCCGCACCCGCGCCGGCACCCACCGCCACGCCACGATGATCCCGATCACGATCAACCCGACCACCACATCCGCACCATGCAAATGCAGCAACTGCGACGGCAACTCGGTCAGGTTCTCCCACGCCGAACTACGTGACGCCCCGCCCAGCAGCACATGCACCTGCTGCAACGCGATCGTCACCCCGATCCCGGCCAGCATCGCGTGCACCACCACCGGCGCGATCGCCAACGCCGCCCGCGCGATCCGCGACAACCCGAACACCACCTGCAGCAACCCCGCCGCCACCGTGATGAAACACGTTGTCTTCCACCCGAACTGATGAATGGTCTCCGCGACCACCACCGTCAACCCCGCGGCCGGACCGGACACCTGCAACGGCGACCCACCCACGAACCCGACCACGATCCCACCCACCGCGGCCGCGATCAACCCCGCCGCGATCGGCGCATCCGACGCGATAGCGATACCCAGCGACAACGGCAGGGCCACCAAAAACACCACGATCGACGCAGGCAGATCATGGCGAGAAACAGAAGACAAACGATCGGACCACGATCTCTCCGGCGCGGCGTCCGATCTGGAGGTCGTATCGGTGTCGGTGGACATATTGCTCCTTCACCAGGCCGGTGTCGCCGGTCCCGGTTGGTCGAACATGTTCTCCAGGCATCGAAAGCAGCTGCGGGACGGCGTTGTCCGGCAGTCACCCGGAAGTAAGGCGAGATTAATAGTAAAGACTAAGCAAAGCCTGAGAAAAGGATATTTAGCTGGGGACACTTCCGCATCTCGAGGTGACGGCCCTCACACTGTGCCCCGAACAGCGGCAACGCCCCGGGTGCTCACCCCGGGGCGTTGCCCGACCTACCGTCCCGGCCGTCGCCCACGGCCGGGTTCGCCTACACCGGTAGTGCCGTGACTTGCCTTCCGGCGTCATCGATCTCGCCGATGCCGTCGGCGGTGATCTCGATGACGCGCGCGGTGGAGATGTCGAAGAACAACCCGGCCAGGACCACGCCGCGCTGCTCGATGCCGAGGCGCACCACCGGGTGCCGCGAGAGCACCTCCAGTTGGACCGCGACATTCACCATGCCCAGCTGATCGACCTCGTTGAACCCGGCCGCCGCGGCCGCGACCGCCACCGGATGCCCGGCGCGGAAGCGCTCGAGCGCGGGCCGGCCGTGCACGAGCCACGCGTCCAGCCCCGAACCGGTCACCCGTTCGTGGTACAGCGCGTCCATCGCGCCGCAGCCCGAGTGCCCGCACACCACCACCGACCGGACGTCCAGCTTGTCCAGGGCATAGACCAGTGCGGCTTCCACCGAGGTGTCGCGCCCGTCGGCGGGGATGAGATTGCCGATATTGCGGACGGTGAACAGGTCGCCCGGACCGCTGCTGGTGATGACGTTCGGCACGATCCGGGAATCGGCGCAGGTCAGGAACAGCGAGTCCGGATTCTGGCTGTCCTGCAGTTCGCCCAGGTGCGGGCGCACCACGTGGGCGTGGCCGCGGTGGTAGGCCGCGACGCCGGCGGCGATCGGGTCGGTGCGGGCGGTGCGCCGCCACGGACCGAGCGTCTCGTTCAGGATGCGGCGGGCGTGCCCGCGGGTGGGCGGGCCGGCCTCCAGATCCGCGATGCGCGCGGCGCCCATCTCGACGAATTCGACCGTGCCGCCGCAACTCTCGTGCTGCTGCGCCCATTCGTGCAGCGCCTCGTGGGCCGCGTGGTCGACGAAGTCCACCGCCATCTCGATGGTTACCGGGGCGCCGACCGGGATCTCGGCCAGTTCGCCGGTGAGCCGCGGCACCGCCATGAACGTCAAGGTGCCGTCGATGGTCACCACGCGGCGCACGCCCAGCGGCTGCACCGTGATCGTCACCTTCGCCACGCGCCACAGCAGCAGCGCGAACGACAGCGCCAGCCCCACCAGCATGCCGATCAGCAGGTTGGCGAACACGACCACCAGCACCGTCGTCGCGTAGACGAACAGGTCGCCGGTGCGGCGGGCCAGCCGGATGTGGGCCAGCTTCACCAGCCCGATGCCGATCACGATCAGCACCCCCGCCAGCGCGGCCTTCGGGATCTGCCGCACGACCTCGACCAGTAGGACCGCGAAGATCAGCACCCAGAGACCGCTCAGCATCGTCGAGGCCTTGGTGCGCGCCCCGGCCTTCACGTTGGTGATGCTGCGGACGATGACCGCGGCGATGGGCAGGCCACCGATCAGCCCGGAGGTCATGTTCGCCATGCCCTGGCCGATCAGCTCGCGGTCCAGATCGGTCCGCTGTTGCGGGCGCAGCCGGTCCACGGCCACCGCCGACAGCAGCGTCTCCACACTGGCGATCAGCGCGATGGTCACCATCGTCAGCGCCACCGCGGACCAGCCGCCGTGCGGGATGGCCGGCAGCGACATGTCGTCGAACAGCGTGCCCGTCAACACGATTCGCTCGATGCTGGTCGGCACGACCATGGCCAGGGCCGTGGCGGCGACCACCGCGGCCAGCGGCGCCGGCACCGCGCGGATCCGCGGCGGCAGATACCGCCAGCCCAGTAGGATGGCGATGACGACACCGCCGACCAGGGCATCGCCGCCCTTGGCCGCCGCCAGCTGATGCGGCAATTGCGTGATGCTGTCCCAGGACGAACTCAGCGACTGCCCACCCAGCAGGACGTGGAGCTGCTGCAGCGCGATGACGATGCCGATCCCGGCGAGCATGCCGTGCACCACGACCGGTGCGATGGCCAGCGCGCCGCGCGCGATCCGGCCGAGGCCGAACAGGATCTGTAAGAGCCCGGCTCCCATCGTGATGAAACACGTTGTGGCCCAGCCGAACTGATGAATGCTTTCGGCCACCACCACGGTGAGACTGGCGGTCGGCCCGCTGACCTGCAGCGACGATCCGCCCAGCAGACCGGCGACGAGGCCGCCCACGACGGCGGCCAGCAGACCGGCGGCCACCGGCGCGCCGGTGGCCACGGCGACGCCGATGGACAGGGGTAAAGCGACGAGAAATACCACCACGGAGGCGGGGAGGTCATGGCGAAGCACCACGGAGAGACCGGGGAGCGACGTCCGTCGGGCAGGGTCAATGTCGGTTGACATATTTCTCCTTCGCCGAACCGGGCCACGGTTCGGTTCATCGGGTCAAACATGTTCTGGCATCGAGCAGCTGGCGGGCGAGCGCCGCGGACAGCGAGAACGTGTGCGCGGCGGTGGAACCTCTAGCAGATGTCTTCCGAATGCGAAGACCGATCAATAGTAAAGAATCCGCAAAGGACATGGAAACTGTTTGCAGTGAGAAAGCTGCTGCCGCGACCGAATCGTGATCTCGCTCATATGTTTTCCACAGGATCGCCGCCAGCAGCGCATACTCGGACAAATGACCGATTTGTCATTGATAGCTGAACGCCTGCCCAGATGCCGGGAGCCGGGACCCGCACGGCCTATGCTGGATCCGCTTCGCCCGCTCGGCGCGCCGCGGTAACGCCCGAGCAGATCTCGGCCGACATTCTCGAGCAACCTTCACCCGCCGGCACCCGTCGGACGGGCGGTGACACGCACTCAGGAGGCACGATGGCAGGCGCCGGCACGATCCCGTCCGCGCGGCCCCGCGACGCCCGACCGTCGCGGCGCACGTTCCTCGCCCGCGTGGGCGCCGCCGGCCTGGGGCTCGCCCTGCCCGCCTGGTCCACCGCCCCGGCGCGGACCGACCCCGCGCGGTCCCCCACGCAGATGTCGATTCAGGAGCTGACGCGGGCGTTGGACCAGGGCGCCCTGACGTCGCGGGAGCTGGTGGCGCAGCACCTCGATCGAATCGCCGTTCTCGACAAGGCCGGTCCGGCGATCAACGCGTTCATCACCGTCGACCACACCGCCGAGGACACCGCCGCCGAACTCGACGAGGAGCGCGCCCGCACGGGCACACGCGGTCCGCTGCACGGCATTCCGATCGTCCTGAAGGACAATTTCAATACCGCCGACCTCCCGACCACCGCGGGCAACGCACTGTTCCGCGACTACGTTCCCGGCCAGGACGCCACCGTCACCGATCTGCTGCGCCGGGCGGGCGGGATCGTCGTCGGCAAGACGAACATGCACGAGTGGGCGATGGGCGCGAGCACCGTCAGCTCGCTGGGCGGGCAGACCCGCAATCCCTACGATCCGCAGCGCAGTCCCGGCGGCTCCAGCGGCGGCACCGCCGCGGCCGTCGCCGCCGGTTTCGCCACCGCCGGGCTGGGCACCGACACGCTCGGCTCCATCCGCATCCCGGCCGCGCGCAACAACTGCGTCGGCCTGCGGCCCACCGCCGGGCTGGTCAGCCGGGCCGGGATCATCCCGCTGTCGACCACGCAGGACGCCGCGGGGCCGATCACCCGCACGGTTACCGACGCGGCCCTGATCCTCGATGCCATCGCCGGGCCGGATCCGGCCGACCCGAGCACGCTGGGCTCCGGCCGTCCGGGCCGCAGCTATCTGTCGTTCCTCGATCCGAACGCGTTGGCGGGCAAGCGAATCGGGATCGTCGACGACTTCTTCGGCGACCCCGCCGACCCGGACTGCGCGGCCACCAACGCCGTCGTGGAACGGGCCATCGGCGACATGGCCGCGCTCGGTGCGCATTTCGTGCACATCGGCGACCTGGGCCCGCTCACCTCGCTGGCCGCCGAACTCACCGAGTACGAGTTCCGGCAGGCCATCGACGCGTACCTGGCCGGGTCCGTGACGCCGCCGCCGGCCCGGAACCTGTGGGAGATCATCACCTCCAACACCACCGTGCCCGACGTGCAGCCGCTGCTCATCGCCTATCTGCCGTTCACCACCGAATCCCCGATGTACCAGGCGGCCTTCGCCGCTCGTACGGCGATGATCGAGTACACCCTGCGCGTGCTCGGCGACAACCGGCTCGACGCCCTGCTCTACCCGACGACCCAGACCCCGGCCCCGCCGATCGACGCGCCGGGGGCGATGCGCACGGTGGACATGCTGGCCGAGGGCCGCAGTCCGGTCACCGGGCTGCCCGCCATCACCGTGCCCGCCGGGTTCACCGACGCGGGCCTCCCGATCGGCGTCGAGCTGCTGGGCCGACCGCTCGACGACGGAAAGCTCCTCGCCCTGGCGTACGCCTACGAGCAGGCCACCCACCACCGCACCCCGCCGCCCCTGGGATAATCCCTGTCGCGGACCGATGCCGTGCGAGACCCGCGGTGCGCGTAGAATTTTCGAATCCGAGTTCGGACCCGCTGGACAACAGGAATTGCCGAAGTGACCGACGATTCGCGAACCGGTTCCTACTCCGTGCGGGAGACGCTGTCCCAGCTTCGGCTACGCGAGCTGCTCACCGAGGTGAAGGACCGCGTCGAGCAGATCATCGACGCCCGTGACCGCATGGACGGGCTGGTCGATGCGATGCTCGCGGTCAGCTCCGGCCTCGACCTGGACGAGACGCTGCGCACCATCGTGCGCACCGCGATCAGCCTGGTCGACGCCCGGTACGGCGCACTGGGCATCCGCGGCCACGGGGAGCAGCTGTCCCAGTTCATCTACGAGGGCATCGACGGCGACACCCGGTCGCTGATCGGCGACCTCCCGGAGGGACACGGCGTGCTCGGCCTGTTGTTCCGTCAGCCCAAGCCGATCCGGCTCGAGGACCTGGCCGCGCACGCCGCCTCCGTGGGATTCCCGGCCAACCATCCGCCGATGCGATCGTTCCTCGGCGTCCCGGTCCGTATTCGCGACGAGATCTTCGGAAACCTCTATCTCACCGAGAAGTCCGGGCGGCAGCTGTTCACCGAGGACGACGAGCTGATCGTGCAGGCGCTCGCCGCGGCGGCCGGTATCGCCATCGAGAACGCCCGGCTCTACGAGTCCGCCCGCGCCAAGCAGGCCTGGATCGAGGCCACCCGCGACCTGACCACCGAATTCCTCGCGGGCACAGACGAATCCGTGGTCCTGGCCCACCTGGCCGATCACGCCCGGCAGCTCACCCGTTCGGCACAGGTGTATCTGGCCATCGTCGAGGAGCCGGACCTGCGGCCCGAGGACGTCGACCGGCTCGTGATCACCCACAGCTCCGGCGCGGCCGACGACCACGCCGGCCGCGGCCTGCGCCTCGAGGGCACCACCCTGGGCACGGTCTTCACCGAGCGCTCGGCCCGGCGGCTCGACGACGCTCGCCAGACCGACCTCGCCCGCCTGTTCCCCGGCGCCGGGCCCGCGCTGGTCCTGCCGCTGCACACCCCGGACGCGTCGCTGGGCGTGCTGGTGGCGGTGCGCCCGGTCGAGACCGCTCCGTACGACGACGAAATCCTGGAGCTGGCTTCGGGTTTCACCGATCAGGCCGCGCTGGCGATGCATCTGGCCGACACGCACCGGCAGATGCGCGAGATCGATATCCTCACCGATCGCGACCGCATCGCCCGCGATCTGCACGACCATGTCATCCAGCGGTTGTTCGCCGTCGGCCTGTCACTGCAGGGCACCGTGCCGCGCACCCGCGTCCCCGAGGTGCAGGAGCGACTCGCCGACGCGATCAACAACCTGCAGGAAGTGGTCCAGGAGATCCGCACGTCGATCTTCGAGTTGCACGGCGGCGGCACGCAGGGCACCCGCTTGCGCCAGCGCATCGAGCAGGCGGTCGGGCAGCAGACCGCGGCCACGGCCGTGCGCACCTCGCTGCGGGTGACCGGACCGCTGTCGGTGGTGAGTCCCGAACTGGCCGATCACGCGGAAGCCGTTGTCCGCGAAGCGGTCGGCAATGCCGTGCGGCACGCCGATCCGGCGACCGTCGACGTGGAGATCGATGTCGCGGACAACCTCACCGTGACCGTCACCGACGACGGCCGCGGCATTCCGGACGCCGTCACCCCGGGCGGGCTCGCCGATCTGGCGCACCGCGCCGAGACCGGCGGCGGCGAGTTCACGGTCCGAGCCGTCGCCCCCGCCGACGGCTCGGTTCCGCGCGGCACCTGCCTGCGCTGGTCGGCCCCGCTGCACTGACCGCGCCGCGGGGCTCGGTTCAGGAGGTCTTGTGCGGGACGCCCGTGACCAGGCCGCCGTCCACGACGAACTCCGATCCGGTCGCGTAGGCCGACTCGTCGCTGGCCAGGAACAGTACGAAGGTGGCGACCTCCTCCGGTTCGGCCGGGCGGCCCAGCGGGATCGTCACGAGGTCGTCGGGGATGTTCGCGGTCATCGGGGTGCGGATGAGGCCGGGATGCAGGGAGTTGACCCGAATCTTGTGCGGCGCCAACTCGAGTGCCGCCGACTTGGCCAGCCCGCGCACGCCCCACTTGGACGCCACATAGCCGTGCGCCCACGGCGCGCCGCGCAGGCCCTCGATCGATGACACGTTGACGATGGACCCGCCGCCCGCGGCGATCATCGGCTCGACCACCGCCCGCATCCCGAGGAACGTGCCGGTCAGGTTCACGTCCAGGATCCGCCGCCACTGCGCCAGGTCGAACTTCTGCAGCGGGCTGCCGTTCACCACGCCGGCGTTGTTGATCAGAACGTCGAGCGAGCCGAAATCCTCGACGGCCGTGGCGACCGCCAACTCCCAGTGATCGGGATCGGTCACGTCCAGATGTACGAAGCGGGCGGATTCGCCGATCTCCGCGACGAGCGCCTTGCCCTCGTCGTCGAGGATGTCGCCGACCACCACCCGAGCGCCCTCGGCGACCAGCAGCCGCGCGTGGGCCGCGCCCATCCCGCGGGCGCCACCGCTGATCAGTGCCACTTTTCCGTCTACACGTCCCATGGCGCGACGCTACCATACGAACTAGAACATGTTCTAGACACTGTTCCAGAATGGTGCTCGGAACCACCGAAACCGTTGTCCAGAGGAGTAATTCATGCCCATCCGCGTCGCGCACATCGGCACCGGGAACGTCGGCCGCCTGGCCTTGATCGAGCTGATCACCAATCCGCAGTTCGAGCTGACCGGCGTCTGGGTCGCCACGGCGGGCAAGGTCGGCAAGGACGCGGGCGAACTCGCCGGGCTGGACGTGGTCACCGGCATCACCGCCACCGGCGACCTGGACGAAATCCTCGCCGCCCGGCCCGACTGCGCGGTGTACTGCGCGATGGGCGACACCCGGCTGCCCGAGGCGATGGCCGACTGCCGGCGGCTGCTGGCGCACGGCGTGAACGTCGTGGGTTCCGCGCCCGGCGTGCTGCAGTACCCGTGGCAGGTGGTGCCCGACAAGTACATCGATCGGGTGGAAGAGGCTGCGCGCGAAGGCAATACGAGCCTGTTCATCAGCGGCGTGGACCCGGGTTTCGTCAATGATCTGATCCCGTTCGCGTTCGCCGGGACCTGCCGCACCGTCGAGCAGATCCGCTGCACGGAGATCGCCGACTACGCCACCTACGACGGCTCGACGGTGATGTTCGACGTGATGGGCTTCGGCAAGCCTCCCGAGGAGATCCCGATGCTGCTGCAACCGGGCGTGCTGAGCATCGCCTGGGGCACCGCGATCCGCCAGCTGGCCGCCGGGCTGGGCATCACCGTCGACGAGATCACCGACACCGCGGTGCGCGAACCCGCGCCGGCGGCATTCGATGTCGCCGCCGGGCATATCCCCGAAGGCGGCACGGCCGCAGTGCGTTTCGAGATCCGCGGCATGGTGCAGGGGCACCCGGCGATCGTCATCGAACACGTCACCCGGCTGCGCGCGGAACTCCGGCCGGACTGGCCGCAGCCCGCCCAGCCGGGCGGCTCCTACCGCGTCGAGATCACCGGCGAGCCCTCCTACACCGTCGACATCTGCCCGACCAGCCGGCACGGCGACCACAACCACGCCGCGATCGCCGCGGCGGCCGGGCGCATCGTGAACGCGATTCCCGCCGTGGTCGCGGCGGCGCCGGGCATCCGGACGACGCTCGACCTTCCGCTGATCACCGGCCGGGGACTGTACTCACCGCCGCGCTGAGCCCGGCCGCCGCCGCCGTGCGTGCGGCACGCAACGCCGCTCAGGGCTTGCGCGCGACGGCGGCGTAGCCGGGCACCTTGACGTCCATGGTCTTCGGCGGTTCGACCGGCGCGCGCCACCGGTGGATGGGGACCACGCCGGGCTCGACCAGTTCCATCCCGTCGAAGAACCGGCCGATCTCCGCCTTGTCGCGGGGATGGCAGTACAGCCCGCGCTCGGTGTAGACCTTGACGGTCGCTCCGACACCCTCGGGGTCGAAGTCGGCGGTCAGGTGCGTCATCGCCAGGTACGAGCCCGGCGCCAGCGCGTCGACCAGCGTGGCGGTGACCTCGTAGGCGCCCGGAACGAAATTCAGCAGCGCGATCAGCGACAGCCCGACCGGCTGCGAGAAGTCCAGGGTGCGGGCCGCGGCCGCCAGGATCGCCTCGGGCTCGGTCGCGTCGGCCTGGATGTAGTCGGTGCGGCCCTCTCGGGTCCCGACCATGAGGGCACGGGCGTGGGCGAGCACGATCGGGTCGTTGTCCACGTACACCACCCGCGCGTCGGGGGCCTGCTCCTGCGCGATCTGGTGCAGGTTCGGCTCGGTCGGGATGCCCGTGCCGATGTCGAGGAACTGGCGCACGCCGGCCTCGCCCGCGAGATAGCGCGTGGCGCGGTGGATGAAGCCCCGGTTGGCCTGGGCGGCGACCCGCACCTCGGGCAGCGCCTCCAGCACCTTCTCCGCGGCCTCCGCGTCGACCTGGTAGTGGTCCTTGCCGCCGAGGTAGTAGTCGTACATGCGAGCGATGTGTGGCTCGTGCTGCTTCAGGTCGTGCTTGCCCTGCATGAGATCAACATACAAGAACCACAAGGGTTTCCGGCTCCGGCCCCGGCTATCGCACCAGCTTCTCGCTCCGCAGCCAGTCGTAGGCGACGTCGGCGGGATCCTCGCCGTCGATGTCCACGCGGCCGTTGAGTTCCTGCATCAGGTCGTCGGTGAGATGCTCGGAGATCGTGCCGATCAGGTCGCGCAGTCGGGGGTAGCGCTCGAGGACCGCGCCCCGGACGACCGCGGTGCCGCTGTAGGGCAGGAAGAACTTCCTGTCGTCGTCGAGGACCACCAGGTTCAGGTTCTTCACCCGGCCGTCGGTCGTGTAGATCATGCCGAAGTGGCAGGGCGCGCCCTTGGCCGTCGCGGTGTAGACGACGCCGGAGTCCATCCGCGTGACATTGCCGGCGGGCACCCCGTTCGGGTCGTTGTAGGGAATGCCGTACTTCTGCAGCATCGGCACGAAACCGTCGGAGCGGCTGAAGAATTCGTCGTCGACACAGAAGGTGCGGTCCGGCACCGGGAGCGCGGCCACGTCGGACAGCGACCGCACGCCCAGCCGCTGCGCGGTCGGCGTGGCGGCGCCGAAGGCGTAGGTGTCGTTGAAGTTCGCCGGCGGCAGCCACTCCAGGTCGTAGTCGCGGCGCTCGATGTCGTGCACGCGCTGCCACAGTTCGTGCGGGTCCGCGATCGTCTCGCTCTGGTTGTGGTAGTTGACCCAGCCGGTGCCGGTGTACTCCCAGAGCACGTCGGCGTCGCCGTTGAGCTGCGCCTGGCGCGACGACGCGGAGCCCGGCGCCCCGGTCATATCGCGGACCTCGGCGCCCGCGGCGGCGAGGTAGGTCGCGGTGATCTTGCCCAGCAGCACGCCCTCGGTGAAGCTCTTCGACGTGACGACCAGCTCCGCACCGTCGAGCGGGCGATCGCCGTCGGGCAGGCTCGCCTCGTGGAACGTGCCCGACGAACTCACCAGGCCGCACCCGGCGAGCATCGACATCGCCACGGCCAGTGCGGAAATCGCGGTGACCAGTCGCGCTCGTGGTGATCTCATGAGATACCTCGCGGGGTCGCGGCCAGTTCGACCAGCCTGCCGAGCCAGTCGATGGTCAGCGCCAGCAATCCGACCAGGATCGCGCCGGAGACCAGCAGCTTGGGCAGGAACAGCGTGACGCCGGTGGTGATCAGCGTGCCGAGGCTGGTGGCGCCGATGAAGGTGCTCAGCGTCGCGGTGCCGACGAGAATGACCAGCGCGGTCCGCACCCCGTTGAGAATCACCGGCACCGCGAGCGGCAGCTCCACCTGGAACAGCGTGCGGGCGCCGGAGAATCCGATGCCGCGCGAGGCCTCGATGGTGCGCTGATCCACCTGCCGCAGCCCGACGATGGTGTTCTGCAGGATCGGCAGGATCGCGTACACCACCAAACCGACTATCGCCGTGCGGAATCCGGTCCCGAGCCAGAAGGTGAACAGCACCAGCAGGCCGACCGCGGGCGCGGCCTGGCCGATATTGGCGATGTTGACCGCGAGCGGCTCGAGCCGCCGCAGCGCGGGCCGGGTCAGCGCGACGCCCAGCGGGATCGCGACGATCACCACGATCAGCGTGGCCACCACGGTCAGCTTGATGTGGGACAGGATGGTGGTCTGCAAATTGTCCCAGCCGAGGGACGCCTTCTCCGTCGGGGTGAACGTCGTCGCCCGATACCAGAGCACGTATCCGATGCCGATGACCAGGATGAGCAGCGGCTCGAACCACACGTCCATCGGTATGCGGCGCAAGCGCTTCACGACGGCTCGCCCGATCCGGGTTCCTCGTCGGCGGCGACCACCGGCGTCGGCACGTTCTCGCTGCCGTCGACGTAGGTTTCGTAGGATCGTTCCGCCTCCTCGGGGCGGCCGTCGGCGAGCTTGGCTTGGATCATCTCGGTCACCGCGGCGATGCCCAGCGACCCGACCACCGCGCCGCGGCCGTCGGTGACGAGCGTCGCGCCCTGGCTGGCGGCGAGCATGGCGTCGAGCGCGTCGTTGAGGGTGGAGGATCGGGCCACGACCGGCAGCCGCCGGTCGAGGTAGTCGGAGACCTCGGGCTTGGTGGCCACTTCGTCCAGGGTCGGCCAGGACCGCGGCCGCCCGGCCCCGTCGACCACGACCACCCAGGTGTGCCCGGCGGCCCGCGCCCGTTCGATGACGCCCTGCGACGGCTCGCCCACCCGCGCGGTGACCACGTCGTCGGTCGCCACGTCGCGCACCCGCGACACGGTCAGATACGCCAGCTTCGCACCGGATCCGACGAACTCCTCCACGAACGGCGTGGCCGGATTGGTGAGGATCTCCTCCGGGCTCGCGTACTGCTCGACGTGCCCGCCCTCGGACAGGATCAGCACCCGGTCGCCGAGCTTGGTGGCCTCCTCGAAATCGTGGGTGACCACGACGATGGTCTTGCCGAGTTCGTGCTGGATCGCGATCAGGCTGTCCTGCAAGCGAACCCGGGTGATGGGATCGACCGCGCCGAAGGGCTCGTCCATGAGCAGCACCGGCGGGTCGGCCGCCAGCGCGCGGGCGACGCCGACGCGCTGCTGCTGGCCGCCGGACATGTCCTTGGGCAGCCGGTCGGCGAAGGTGGCGGAGTCCAGGCCGACCAGATCGAGCAGGTACTCGGTGCGCTCGGCGATGCGCCGCTTGTCCCAGCCCAGTACCCGCGGGATGGCGGCGATGTTCTTGGCGACCGACCAGTGCGGGAACAGTCCCCCGGATTGGATGACGTATCCGATCGACTGCCGCAGCTTGTCCGGATCCTCCCGGGTGACGTCGCGCCCGCCGATGAAGATGCGGCCCTCGGTCGGCTCGATCAGCCGGTTGATCATCTTGAGCGTCGTCGTCTTGCCGCACCCCGACGGCCCGACGAACGCCACGATCTCGCCCGCCTCGATCTCCAGGTCGAGCCGCTGCACCGCCGGCTTCTCTTGTCCCCGATAGCGTTTCACCACCGCGTCCAGCGTGATGGACGCCCCGGTCACATTGCGCTCCGGCGCCGCCGGAGCGGGCCTGCCGGTCACATCAGCGGTCATGACAGTCCCTTTGCGATCGTGAGGCGTCCGAGCAGGACGAGCAGCGCGTCGAACACCAACGCGATGATGACGATGAGAATGGTGCCGGTCAGCGCCATTTCGAGAGCGTTCGCGCCACCGAGGCGGGACAGGCCGTTGAAGATCAGCGAGCCCAGGCCGGGGCCGAGGACGTAGGCGACGATGGCGGCGACGCCCACGATCATCTGGGTGGAGACCCGGATGCCGGTCAGGATCACCGGCCAGGCGATCGGCAGTTCGACGGTCAGCAGGATCCGCGAGCGCGAAAAGCCTATGCCGCGTGCGGATTCCACGACCGAGGGCGGGACCGACCGCAGTCCCACGATGGCGTTGCCGATCACCGGCATGGCCGCGAAGAACGCCAGCATCACGAACGACGGCACCACGCCGAGCCCGAACGGGACCAGCAGCAGCGCGAGCAGCGCCAGCGACGGGATCGTCAGCGCGACCCGGCTCGAGGTCAGCGAGAGCTGGGACAGCAGCGGCATCCGGTACACCGCCACCGCGATGAGCACCGCGACCACGGTGCCGACCAGCACCGTCTGAAAGGCCAGGGAGGCATGCTGATACATGAGGAAGGCCAAGGTCCCGCCGCGCCCTCGGACGTAGCTCCATAAATCCACGGGATTCCCCTCGTCAGCCGACCATGTGCCGGTCCTGCCTGTGCGTAGCCCTGGATGCGAGTCGTCACAGGGTAATCGACGCCGCGCGGTCCGCTTCGGACGACGCGCGGCGGGCCGGATATCCGCGCGGCTAGGCGGCTCGTGCGGCCGGGGCGGAGTAGTGCTCGGAGTCTCCGGCGATCACCGTGCTGCGCCGGCCGTCGACGCCGACCGGGACCTCCCCGGCGAGGGTGATGCGGGTGAGCCTGCGGTGTTCGGCGCCGTCGTAGTCGTCGATGGCGTAGTGCTGGGTGGCGCGGTTGTCCCAGATGGCGACGTCGCCGAGCGACCAGTCCCAGCGGGTGGTGTGCTCGAGCCGGGCCACCCGGTCCTGGAACAGCCGGAACAACGCATGCGATTCGTTGCCCGGCAGGCCGACGATCCGCTGCACGAAATTGCCCAGCAGCAGCGCGCGTTCGCCGGTGTCCGGGTGCACCTCGACCACAGGATGCTCGGTCTCGTAGTAGGTGGATTCGAACTCGCCGCGGTAGGCCTCGATGGTCTCGCCCCGGTGGTTGTCCTCGGCGGTCGCGGCGTAGTCGTAGCGGTTGGTGTGCCGCGCGCGCAGGCTCTCGGCCAGCCGTTTGAGCGGTTCCGGCAGCGAGTCGTACGCCGCGACGGTGGAGGCCCAGGTGGTGGAGCCGCCGTAGCTCGGCAGCGTGACCGCGCGCAGGATCGACGCCTTCGGCACCCGGTCGACGAAGGTGACGTCGGTGTGCCAGCTGTTGGAACGCCCTTGGTGCGAGTCGATGGCCAGGCTCTTCACGCCCGCCGACCGGACCGTCGGATGCGGGATCGTCGGCGTGCCCAGCAGCTGCGCGAACTCGTACTGGCCGTCCTCGGTCAGGTGGTGCTGGTCGCGGAAGAAGATCACCTTGTGCTCGGCGAGCGCCGCACGGAGGGCGGCGACGGTGTCCGCGTCCAGGCCACCGCCGAGCCGGACCCCCTCGATCCGCGCGCCGAGGTGAGTACCGAGCTTGACCACCCGCACGGTGGTCCGGGCGTCGGCTGCGATGTCGACGGACATACCGGGGACCTTTCACTCGAACCTGACAATCGATCCGACGAAACCATCCGCTCCACCCGGGGGCCAGGATTACGGTCACCCGGATCGAAACCCGGCGGGCCGACGCGCGGGAGGCCTACCGCGCCGGGCGCCTGACCATTGCGGCACTGTGGTGCGATGATCCTCACCGACGAGCCACTGCTCCGCGCACCGCACCTGCACCTCGGCGGAACCTGGGTGCGTGCGTCCGGCGGCGGCGCCCGCGAGATCCGGAACCCGGCCGACGGCGAGGTGATCGCCGTCGTCGACGAGGCCGATCCGGACGACGTGGCCCGCGCGATCGCCGCGGCGCGCGCCGCCTTCGACGCGGGCGACTGGCCCGCCACCCCGGTGGCGGAGCGGGCCGCGCTGCTGGTGCGGATCGCCGAGCTGCTCGAGGCACACCGCGACGACATCGCCCGCATCGAGACCCTCGACACCGGAAAGACGCTGCGCGAGAGCCACATCGACCTCGACGACGTGATCGCGGTGTTCCGGTACTACGCCCATCTCGTCGCGGTCGACGCCGACCGGCTGGTCGACACCGGCGACCCGGCGGTGCTCAGCCGCGTCGTGCACGAGCCGGTCGGAGTCTGCGCGCTCATCGCCCCGTGGAACTATCCGCTGCTGCAGATGTCGTGGAAGATCGCGCCCGCGCTGGCGGCCGGTTGCACCGTGGTCGCCAAGCCGAGCGAGGTGACGCCGCTGAGCACGATCGCGCTGGTGCGGCTGATCGACCGGGCGGGCGCCCCGCCCGGGGTGGTGAATCTGGTGCAGGGCGCCGGGGCCGTGGCGGGCGCCGCGCTCACCGGCAGTCCGGACGTCGACCTGATCTCCTTCACCGGCGGCGCCGCCACCGGCGCCGACATCGCCCGCCGGGCGGCCACGCACCTCACCCGGGTCGCGCTGGAACTCGGCGGCAAGAACCCGCATCTCGTATTCGCCGACGCCGAGCGCGACAGCGCCGTCGACGCGGTGCTGACCGGTGTCTTCCTGCACTCCGGACAGGTGTGCTCGGCCGGTACCCGGCTGATCGTGCAGGATCGCGTCGCCGACGAGTTCGTCGCGGCGCTCGCCGACCGGGCCGCCCGCATCCGGGTCGGGCCCGGCACCGACCCGTCGAGCCGGACCGGACCGCTGGTGTCCGAGGAGCACCGCGCGAAGGTGGAGGCCTACGTCGCGCTCGGCATCGCCGAGGGCGCCACGCTGATCACCGGCGGCAAGCGGCCCGACGATCCGCGGCTGGCGGCCGGAAGTTATTACCTGCCCACCATTTTCGACCACTGCCACCGCGGCATGCGGATCGTCCAGGAGGAGACCTTCGGGCCCATCCTCACCGTCGAGCGGTTCGGCACCGAGGCCGAGGCCATCGCCCTGGGCAACGACACCGCCTACGGCCTGGCGGCGGGCGTCCGCACCGCCGATCCGGCCCGCGGCGAACGGGTGGTGCGCGCACTGCGCCACGGCACGGTGTGGCTCAACGACTTCGGTTGCTACACGCCGGCCGCGGAGTGGGGCGGGTTCGGCCGTTCCGGCACCGGCCGCGAACTCGGGCCGGGCGGGCTGGCCGAGTACCGGGAGACCAAACACATCTGGCACAACACCGCTCCGGCGGTGGGCGGATGGTTCGACTGACCGCCCCGACCTTGCTCGCCGCGCCTCGGCGTAGTACCGTCCAGACACATGTCCAGGTCACTGTCTGGATCGAATCATCGGGAGGATTGGCGATGACGTTGGTGAAGCCGCGGCAGGTCTCCGGGGGCGAACACGAACACGGGCATCTCGAGGAGTTCCGCACCGATCCGATCGCGCTGATGCGCCGGGTGCGGGCGGAGTGCGGCGACGTCGGCTCGTTCCGCCTGGCCGACAAGGACGTGATCCTGCTGTCGGGCTCGGAGGCCAACGAGTTCTTCTTCCGGGCCGCCGACGAGGACCTCGACCAGGGTGCGGCCTACCCGTTCATGAAGCCGATCTTCGGCGAGGGCGTGGTGTTCGACGCCAGCCCCGAACGCCGCAAGGAGATGCTGCACAATCAGGCGCTGCGCGGCGAGCACATGCGCGGGCACGCGGAAACCATTGCGCGCGAAGTGGATCGGATGCTGGCGCGCTGGGGTGAGAGCGGCGAGATCGACCTGCTGGAGTTCTTCGCCGAGCTGACCATCTACACGTCCTCGGCGTGCCTGATCGGCGTGAAGTTCCGCGACGAACTCGACGAGCGGTTCGCCCACCTGTACCACGAACTGGAACAGGGCACCGACGCGCTGTGCTACGTCGACCCGTACGCTCCCATCGACAGCTTCCGCCGCCGCGACGAGGCGCGCGCCGAACTGGTCGACCTGGTGCAGGGAATCATGAACGGCCGCATCGCCAATCCCCCGCAGGGCAAGGACGATCGGGACATGCTCGACGTGCTGGTGTCGATCCGCGACGAGGAGGGCAACCCGCGCTTCTCCGCCAGCGAGATCACCGGCATCTTCATCTCGATGATGTTCGCCGGGCACCACACCACCTCGGGCACGGCGGCCTGGACGGTCATCGAACTGCTCCGCCATCCCGACCAGCTGGCGCGGGTGGTGACCGAACTCGACGAACTCTACGCCGACGGCAAGGACGTCAGTTTCCATGCGCTGCGCCAGATTCCGCATCTGGAGGCGGTGCTCAAGGAGGTGCTGCGGCTGCACCCGCCGCTGATCATCCTCATGCGGGTGGCCCGCGACGAGTTCGAGGTGTGCGGAAACCGCATCGCGCCGGGCGATCTCGTGGCGGCCACGCCCGCGGTCTCCAACCGCATCCCCGAGGATTTCCCGGAGCCCGACCGGTTCGACCCGGGTCGCTACATCGATCCGAACCAGGCCGACCTGATCAACCGCTGGACCTGGATCCCGTTCGGCGCCGGGCGGCACCGCTGCGTCGGCGCGGCGTTCGCGCTCATGCAGCTCAAGGCGATCTTCTCGATCCTGCTGCGGGACTGGGAGTTCGAGATGGCGCAGCCGTCCGACAGCTACCGCAACGATCACTCCAAGATGGTCGTGCAGTTGCAGCAGCCGTGCGCCGTGCGCTTCCGGCGGCGGGTGCGATGACCGCGCGGGCCGGTCTCGCGGGCCGGACCGTGGCCGTCACCGGCGGGGCGCGCGGCATCGGCCGGGCGATCGCCGGTGTCCTCGCGGAGGCCGGCGCGCGCGTGGTCATCGGCGATATCGACGCGGACGCGGCGGCGGCGACGGGCGCCGAACTCGCGCTCACGGCGGCGCTGCCGCTGGACGTCACCGATCCGCAGTCGTTCCGGGCCTTCCTCGACGCCGCGCAGGCGGCCGCCGGGCCGCTCGATGTGCTGGTCAACAACGCGGGCATCATGCCGGTGGGGCGATTCGCCGCGGAGCAGGACGCCATCACCCGGCGCATCCTCGACATCAACGTGTACGGCGTGCTGCTCGGCACCAAGCTGGCGCTGCCCGGCATGCTGGAGCGCGGGCGCGGCCACATCATCACCGTGGCCTCGCTGGCCGGGACCAATCCGACGCCGGGCATGGCGACCTACTGCGCCAGCAAACAGGCCGTCCTCGGCTTCACCGATGTCATGCGGCTGGAGCACCGCGGCAGCGGCGTGCGGTTCTCGGCGGTGCTGCCGACGTTCACCCGTACCGAACTGATCGCCGGGACCCGTGCGCCGATGGGCCTGCTCGCCGATCCCGGCGACGTGGCGCGCGCCGTCGCCGGCCTGATCGTCCGTCCCCGCCGCCGGGTCACCGTCACCCGGCTGGCGGGGGTGCTCGCGGTGTTCAACGGTCTCACCCCGCGGCCGATCGGCGAGTTCTTCGCGCGGCGGCTCGGCGTCGATCGCCTCTTCACCGACGAGGTCGACCGGGATGCCCGCCGCGCGTACGACGAACGGCTGCAACGCAAGTAACGGCGCAGAGCACGAACGGGCGGGGATCCGGATTCCGGATCCCCGCCCGTCGTATGCCGTGGGTCAGTGGTAGGCGACCTGCCAATGCTTGACGCCGTTGATCCAGCCGGACCGCAGCCGCACCGGATCGGCGACCTGCCGCAGGTTCGGCATGGCGTCGGCGATGGCATTGAACATCAGGTCGATCTCCAGCCGGGCCAGATTGGCGCCCACGCAGAAGTGCGCGCCGGTGCCGCCGAAGCCCAGATGCGGATTGGGGTCGCGCAGCACGTCGAAGGTGAACGGCGCGTCGAACGCGTCCTCGTCGAAATTGGCGGAGCTGTAGAACAATCCGAGCCGCTCCCCCGCGCGGATGCGCTGCCCGCCCAGTTCGGTGTCCTGAGTCGCGGTGCGCTGGAATGCCGTGACCGGTGTCGCCCAGCGCACGATCTCGTCCGGGGCGGTGCGCGGCCGCTGCTCCCGGTACAGCTCCCACTGCTCGGGGTGGTCCACGAACGCCTTCATGCCGTGGGTGATGGCATTGCGGGTGGTCTCGTTGCCCGCCACGGACAGCAGGATCACGAAGAACCCGAATTCGTCGGAACCCAGTGCCTCGCCGTCGATGTCGGCGCTCACCAGTTGGCTGACGATGTCGTCGGCGGGCTCCGCGCGCCGCCGCTCGGCCATGTTCCAGGCGTAGCCGAGGATCTCGGCGGAGGCGGTCACCGGGTCGCCGTACTCCGGGTCGTCGTAGTTGAGCATCTGGTTCGACCAGTCGAACAGCTTGTGCCGGTCGTCCTGCGGCACGCCCAGCAGTTCCGCGATCGCCTGCAGCGGCAGCTCGCACGCCACCTGCTCGACGAAGTCACCGCCGCCGGAAGCCTTGGCGGCGTGCACGATTCGTTCGGCGCGCGCGGTCAGCGCCGCCCGCAGGCCCTCCACCGCCCGCGGCGTGAAGCCCTTGGAGACGATGCGGCGGATCTTGCTGTGCTTCGGCGGATCCATGTTGACCAGCAGCGCGCTCGTGCCCGCCAGCTGCTCGGGGGTCGCGAAGCCGGGCAGCCGGATGATCGACCCCTTCTGCTCGGAGGAATACACGTCCGCCCGGCGCGAGATCTCCTTGATGTCCTCGTGGCGGCTGACCACCCAGTACCCGCCGTCCTCGAACGGAGCGGCCTGTTCGGGGGTCTGGGCGTTCCACCACACCGGCGCGGTGCGCCGCAGTTCCGCGAATTCCGCTACGGGACTGCGGGTTTCCCACAGTCCCGGGTCGGTGAAATCGAATCCGCTCGGTATCGACGGAGCTGTCACTTTTCCTCCTCGCGTCCGCGTCGCTGCGAAGCGCTGACGACATGGTCCGGTTCCCGGGATTCCGCGCAGGCCTTGGCCGCTCGGTAGTCGGGCTTTCCGCTGGGGGTGCGGGTGACCACATCGGTCACCCAGATACGCCGGGGCAGTTTGTATCCGGCCAGATGGGCGCGCACATGCCGTTCCAGCGCGGCGAAGTCGACGGCGTCCGGAGCATGCGCGGAGACCACGGCGGCGACCTGATGGCCCCAGCGGTCGTGCGGCACGCCGATCACCACGGCGTCGTAGATCGACTCGTGCGCCTTGACCACGGCCTCCACCTCCTCGGCGAAGACCTTCTCGCCGCCGGTGTTGATCACCATGTTGCCGCGGCCGATCAGGGTGATCGAGCCGTCGTCCTCGACCCGGGCGCGGTCGTCGGTGACCACGACCCGCGCGCCGTCGACGGTGCGGAACAGCTTGTCGGTCTTGGCCGGATCCTTGTAGTAGCCGATCGGGACCGAGCCGGTCTTGGCCAGCCAGCCTTCACCGCCCGGTGCCACCGGCCGGGCCTCGTCGTCCACGACCACCGCCCCGCGGCCGACCTGCACGCGCGGGCCGCGCGCGGGATCGTCGTCCTTCTGCGCGAAACCCATACCGCCGAAACCGGTTTCGGAGGATCCGATGGAGTCCGAGACCAGCGCCTGCGGAAACAGCTCCAGCAGTTCGTTCTTCACCGGCTGCGACAGCAGCGCCGCGCCCGAGGCGACGACCATCAGCGACGAGGTGTCCGCCGGCTCGGCACGCAGCGCGTCGAGCAGCGGCCGGGCCATGGCATCGCCGGTCAGCACCAGCACCTGCGGACGTTCGCGAGCCACCGTCCGCCACACCTCGGCCGGGTCGAAGGCGGCCAGGAAGATCGTCGCGTTGCCCGACCACAGCGCGTTGAAGGTGGGCATCATGGCGGAGGCGTGGATCAGCGGCGGCAGCACCAGCCAGGTCATGGCCGGGTTCTGCGCACCCACCCGGGACTGCTGGTACTCGTCGGCGACCGGCTCACCGGTGTAGAAGTCGATGCCGCCGCCGAGCACCCGCCACATGTCCTCCTGCCGCCACATCACGCCCTTGGGCAGGCCCGTGGTGCCACCGGTGTACATCATGAACAGGTCGTCGGCGCTGCGCTCGATCGATTCGCGATCCGGCGAGAAGCCTTGCAGCGCTTGCTCATACGGCACGGAGCTACTCTCGGCGCCGGAGCCCAGACCGTCCTCGGCGACCACGGCGTGCCGCAGTCCGGGCACCAGCGGCCGCACCTGTTCGATCACCGGCGAGTAGCAGCGGTGGTGGACCAGCACCTCCAGATCGGCGTTGTCGTAGACGTAGCGCAACTCCTCCGCGCCGTAGCGGTAGTTGATGTTGATCGGGACCGCCCGCACCTTGAAGCAGGCGATCAGCGTCTCCATCGTCTCGAGGGAGTTGTGCATCTGGAACCCGACATGTGTTCCGGCGCCGGCCCCGATCGAGGTGAGGTAGCGCGCCAGCCGACCGGCGCGAGCATCCAGTTCCGCGAAGGTGAGCCGGCGCGGACCCTGGATCAGCGCGACCCGGTCGGGCATCGCGTCGACGGCGTGCTCGAACAGGTCGGCGAAATTGTTCGGCATGGTGTTCGGCTCTTTCGATGGTGCTTACACGACGGACAGCGGCAGCGGGATGCCGCGGTCGGCGAAGGCGAAGTCGGCGCCGGTACTGAAGCGCGTCACGGCGACCTCCGAGGCCTCCTTGAAAGGCTCTGCGGCGGTGGTGATCTCGATAGTGAGGGTGGTGTCGTCGGCGGCGCGGACCCGCGACCGGAACCGCGGGTTCACCCCGCGGATCATCGCGTCGACGGGTTCGAGGTGATCGGGTTCGACCAGCGCGGGCCACGCGCCGTCGGTGACGCCGCCGCCGGTGCGGTCCAAGCGCAGCAGCACGCCGTCGCCGTCGGGGGAGATTTCCAGCCCGACGTAGGCCGCGGGGTTCCAGGCCGGATGCAGGCGCAGCACCTGTACCAGCGCGGCGAGGTCGTCGCCCAGGCCCAGCGCCTTGCGGATCCGCTCGGCGGTGAGCCCGGCGATGCCGGTGAACTGCTTGCGCCCGATCTCGCGGGCCCGGTCCGCGCCGCCGCGCTCCCGCACGGCGATCAGGAAACCGAGGGTCAGCAGGTGCTGCTGCAGGCACACCTCGTCGGCCATCCGCACCAGGGCCGACCGCGAGAAGTCGGCGAAGCGGATATCGCTCAGCAGCGGGCCCGCGTAATCCGCGTTGCCGGGGTCGTCCGGATCGATGGGGTCGAGTTCCACGCGGGCGGCCGCCGAGTTCTCCACCAGCGGGGCGTGCACCGGCACCGCCGGCGGCTCGTGCGCCGCGTCGATGATCACCGTCCACGCGCACACCGGATGCCGGTCCGCCGGGCGCCGCGGCGGACGGTGGATCGGGCGCACCTGCGCGTGCGGATTGGTCGCCAGCGCCGTCGCGTCGAAGGTCGGGTCCTCGATGGTGTGGCACATGGCCACCACGAAGTCCTCGCCCATCGGCTCCACGTCCGCCAGCGCCCCGCAGTGATCGAGCCAGAACTCGCCGTGGTCGTGGTCGTCGATCCGGAACCGGAAATCCATGAACTGCGGCGGCGCCCCGATGTCCAGCTGCAATCCCTTGAAGATCGTCTCGACGCCGTTGCCGGGTATGCGCAGCGCCGCGCGCATCCGCCGCGTGTACACCGGGCTGGCGAGCTGCCATTCCTCGATCGCGATCTCCGCCATGCCATCCCGGCCGAACGCCGCGATGGAATGCGCCATTCCCGACCGGTCGATGAGGTGCCCGCACAGCAGCAGCTCCGGCACCAGCACCGCGAGCTGTTCGCGCGAGAGGTCGGCGAACCGGCTGGACATCATCGGTCCCACAGCTGCGCCGGCGCGGTGCCGATGCGATACCACCCCGGCAGCGGTCCCGACGCCGATCGCTCGATGCGCTTCTGCATGCCGGGCGAGAGCGCGTTGGCGGTGATCATCTCCATGAACAGCGCCGACACGTTGCCGAAGTCGAAGAAGTCGCGCTGCCACGACCATTGGAAGTCGCCGCCGTATCGGAACCAGCTGCCGCCGATGCCCTCCGGCATGTAGGGGCGGCCGTCGTCGCGGGTCTTCTCGTTGATCTGCTTCCAGAACCCGATCACCGTGCCGCTGCGGTCGTCGATCACGAATTCCTGGTACGGGTACGTCCACCCCTCGAGGCCGTCCATCTCCTGACCGAGGGCGAGGTCCCGGATCTCCGCGCGCCCGACCGCCATGAATTCCTGTGTCGGCCCGTAGTTCCAGCCGTAGGTGGCGTCCTCGGTGTACATCTCCGCGAGCGGACGCCAGTCGCCCAGCTCCTCACATCGCTTGTTCTCGTCCTCCCAGCGGCGAACCATCTCGTCGAGCTCGTCGCGTGCGAATGCGGCCATGGGTCACGATCCTTCGTTTTCCGGGGTCCGGTCGTCCTCGACGACCGACAGCGCTTGGGTCGGGCAGTACCGCACGGCGTTCTCCACGTCGGCGCGGTCACGGTCGTCCGGCGCACGCAACAGCTGCGCCTTGCCGTGCTTGGGCACGGAGAAGATCTCCGGGGACTCGGCCTGGCACACGGCGTGGCCCTGGCACAGGTCGAGATCCACCTCGATCCGTATCGTCATGGCGAAACCTCCACGGTGATGGGGAGTGTGGCGAAGCCCCGCACGTTGGTGGAGTGCACGCGCTCGATGCCGCTCTCGTCGACGCGGTAGTCGCGGACGCGATCGACGAAGGCGCGCAACGCGATTCCGGCCTCCAGCCGTGCCAGGTGCGCGCCCAGGCAGAAGTGCACGCCGCTGCCGAAGCTGACCAGCTTGCCCTTGTCCGGTCGCTCGATGTCGTAGACGTCGCCGTCGTCGAACACGGCCGCGTCACGATTCGCCGAGCCGATCAGCAACAGCACCTTGGCGCCCGCGGGGACCAGGCCGTGCTCGAATTCGATGTCGGCCGACGCCGACCGGGCCACCATCTGGCTCGAGGTGTCGTAACGCAGCGTCTCCTCCACCCAGGCCCCGACCAGATCGTGGTCGGCGCGCACCTTCGCGAACTGGTCGGGGAAGCGGCCCGCCCAGTACAGCGCGTTGCCGAGCAGTTTGGTCGTGGTCTCGTTGCCCGCCACCACCATCAGGAACATGAAGCCGATGATCTCGTCGTCGGAGAGTTTGTCCCCGTCGATCTCGGCATCGACCAGCGCCGAGGTCAGGTCCTCGGTGCGGGCGCTACGGCGTTGCGCGACCATGTCGGCGTAGTAGCCGACCAGTTGCAGCGAGGCGTCGATGGCGGCGGCGGGCACGTCGAGGACGCCGTCCTCGCGATGCACCACCAGATCCGCGAGCCGCCGGATCTCGGCACGGTCGGTCTCGGGCACGCCCATCAGCTCCGAGATGACGTCCATCGGGAGCTTGCCCGCGACCTCCTCGATCCAGTCGAAGCTGCCGCTCGCCAGCGCCGGTTCCAGGTGCTGGACGGTCAATTCCTCGATCCGCCCGGTCATCTCGGTGACCCGGCGCGGGGTGAAACCCTTGAACACCAACTGGCGCATGCGCAGATGCCGCGGATCGTCCATCGCCAGGAACGACATCGTCTTGTGCGCGTGCGGTCCCCACGCCGCCGGATCCAGCGACACCCCGTTCGCGCTCGACAGCCGCGTGCTGTCGCGGAACGCGGAGGTCACGTCGGCGTGCCGCGACAACGCCCAGAAGCCGAGCTCCGGGTTGTGGTACAGCGGCGATTCGGTTCGCAGCCGCCGGTAGACCGGGTACGGGTCGTCGTGGAAGCCGTAGTCGTACGGATCGAACAGCAGCGGTTCCACCGACGACGCCGTCATCGGGACCACCCCGGCAACTGGAACAGGTTCATATCGAAACTCATCGGCACCTCTCCGCGAGACACAAGGCCGGACACCTGTCTGGAAACTACCACCGGACCGATGTCTCGACAACGGTCCTTTCCGATATGGCCGGTCCGAACTCACCGCTCGGCCATCCGGGCCAGCTCGGCGACGGTCCACGGCGGCTGACCCTCGTGGTCTCGGTAGCCCAGCGGCGTCATCGCCGGCCGCTCGAAGCGCCCGACGAAACCGCCTGCGGCGATGAATATCTCGCCGTTGACCGCCCCCGCCGCGTCCGAGGCCAGGTAGAGATACAGCGCGGCGGCGTACTCCGGCGGCGGCGCGTCCAGCGAGGCGCGCATGGTCGCCTCGTCCAGCAGGCCCCGCCGATGCAGGTCCCGGATGTGCGCCTCGTAGTCGACCCCGGTCGACAACCGCGTCTTCGCGCCCGGGCACACGACGTTGGCCCGCACGCCGTGCTCCTTCAGATCCGCGGCGACGGCGAGGGTCAGGCTGGTCACCGCGCCCTTGCCCGCCGGATATCCGGTGCCGCCGTAGTCGCCGAGGTAGGCGAACGAACCCGTGTTGACGATCGAGCCCGAGCCCCGCGCGGCCATGCGGGGCGCCGCGGCGCGGCAGGTGTTGAAGACCGTCACCAGATGCGAATCCAGCAGGGTCCGCCAATCCTCGTGGCGCACATCGAGAATCGACGAGCGCGGCGGTTCGGGGACGGCGGCGCAGTTCACCAGGATGTCGATCGCGCCGTACGCGTCGGCACACGTCTCGACGAGGCGTTCCGCGACGATCTCGTCGGCGGCCGAGCCGGCCAGCGGCAGCGCCCGGCCACCCGCCCGCCGGATCGCGTCGGCGGCCCGGTCGACGGCCGCCGCGGACCGCGAGTTGACCACCACGCCCGCCCCGTGCGCGGCCAGCGTCTCGGCTACCGCCAGACCGATACCGCTCCCCCCGCCCACGACCACGGCACCCATCCCGGCCAGCAGTTGCTCCTCGGCCATATCCATTCCTCCTGCAACGCGTTCTTGTACCCGAACCAGTTATCGAACTATAGTCCGTACAGGTGTCCAGACAGATCTCGGAGAAATGCATGAGCAAACTGTTGCCCAGCGCGGAAGGCTCGCAGCTGTTGGTCGGGGGCAAACTGGTGCCGGGCGGCGCCGGGGTGTTCGCCACGGTGAATCCGGCGTCCGGGGAGGTGTTGGGCCAGGCCGCCAACGGCGACGCCGGCGATATGGACGCCGCGATCGCGGCGGCGCGGTCGGCGTTCGACGACACCGGCTGGTCGCGCGATCACGCGTTCCGCGCGGCCTGCCTGCTGCAGCTGCGAGATGCCTTGCGCGACAACATCGACGAGCTGCGCGAGCTGACCATCGCCGAGGTGGGCGCGCCGCGCATGCTGACCAGCGGCCCGCAACTGGAGGGCCCGATCGGCGATCTGGGGTACTTCGCCGATCTGGCCGAGAACTACGCGTGGGAAACCGATCTCGGCGTCGCGTCGCCGATGGGTATCAAGTCCGGCCGGAAGCTGCGGCGGGAGGCGGTGGGCGTGGTCGGGGCGATCACGCCGTGGAACTTCCCGCACCAGATCAATTTCGCCAAACTCGGCCCGGCGCTGGCCGCGGGCGCGACGGTGGTCCTCAAGCCCGCCCCCGACACCCCGTGGTGCGCGGCGCTGGTCGGCAAGGTTATCGCCGAGCAGACCGACATCCCCGCGGGCGTGGTCAACATCGTGACCTCCGACGACCACGCCCTGGGCGCGCAGCTCGCGGGCGATCCGCGCGTGGACATGGTGTCGTTCACCGGCTCGACCGCCACGGGCAAGGCCGTGATGGCCACCGCCGCAACGACATTGAAGAAGGTGTTCCTCGAACTGGGTGGCAAGTCGGCGTTCATCGTGCTCGACGACGCCGACATCGCCGCCGCCGCGAGCTATGCCGGATTCTCGGTCTGCGTGCACGCCGGGCAGGGCTGCGCGCTCACCACCCGCCTGCTGGTCCCCCGCGCGTCCTACGACGCCGCGGTCAAGGCCGCCGCCAAGGCGATGGGCGGAATCAAGCCCGGCGATCCCACCGAAGGCGGCACCGTGTGCGGGCCGCTGATCTCCGAGCGGCAGCGCGACCGCGTGGAGCGCTACATCGAGATCGCCAAGGCCGAGGGAGGCACCATCGTCACCGGCGGCGGCCGCCCGGACCGGCCGGGCTGGTTCGTCGAACCGACCCTGATCAGCGGCCTGCCCAATACCGCCACCGCCGCCCAGGAGGAGATCTTCGGGCCGGTGCTGGTGGTGATCCCGCACGACGGCGACGACGACGCCGTCCGCCTCGCCAACGAATCCCCCTACGGTCTCTCCGGCGCGGTCTGGGGCACCGATCCCGAGCGCATCGAACACGTCGTGCGCGGCGTGCGCACCGGCACGCTCGGCGTCAACGGCGGCATCTGGTACGCCGCCGACGCCCCGTTCGGCGGCTACAAGCAGTCCGGCATCGGCCGCGAACTGGGCGTCGCCGGATTCGAGGAGTACACCGAGACCAAGCTCGTCGCTACCGCCGAATAGGCACCCGAACAACACTGCCGCAGAAAGGCTTTCATCATGGCACGCTTCACCGGACGATCCGCGATCGTCACCGGCGCCGCCCAGGGCATCGGCGCCGCCTACGCCCAGGCGCTGGCCGCCGAGGGCGCCCGCGTCGTCGTCGCCGACCTCAACGCCGAGAAGGGCGAGGCGGTCGCCAAGCAGATCACCGCCGACGGCGGCACCGCCGTCTTCCACACCGTGGACGTCGCCGATCCCGAATCCGCCACGGCCCTGGCCGAATTCACCGTCGAGAAGTTCGGCGGCATCGACCACCTGGTCAACAACGCCGCCATCTACGGCGATATGAAACTCGACCTGCTGCTGACCGTGCCGTGGGACTACTACAAGAAGTTCATGAGCGTGAACCTCGACGGCGCGCTCAACGTGACCCGCGCGGTGTGGCAGCCGATGTCGAAGAACGGCGGCGGCTCCATCGTCAACCAGTCCTCCACCGCCGCCTGGCTCTACTCCGGCTTCTACGGACTGGCCAAGGTCGGCGTCAACGGCCTCACCCAGCAGCTGGCCACCGAACTCGGCGGCTCGAAGATCCGGGTCAACGCCATCGCGCCCGGCCCGATCGACACCGAGGCCACCAAGACCGTCACCCCGGGCACCATCGTCCAGGACATGGTGCAGCGACTTCCCTTGAAGCGCATGGGAACTCCGGATGATCTCGTCGGCGCCTGCCTGTACCTGCTGTCCGACGAGGCGAGTTGGGTCACGGGGCACATCCTCAATGTCGACGGCGGACAGATCATCCGATGACCGGCGGCGAGGATCGGGTCGGGTTCATCGGCCTGGGCAATATGGGCGCGCCGATGGCCGAGCGCCTACTGTCCTGGCCGGGCGGTCTCACCGTCTGCGATATGCGCGCCGAAGCGCTCGAGCCGTTCGTCACCGGCGGGGCCGAGGCCGCGCCGTCGGCGGCGGAGCTGGCCGCGCACGCCGCGGTGATCTCGATCGTCGTGGTCGACGACGATCAGGTGCGGTCGGTGGTGGCGGGCCCGCAGGGCATCCTGGGTTCCGCCAAGCCCGGCGCCGTCGTCGCCGTACACTCCACCATCAGCGACCGGACGGCCGTCGAGCTGGCGGCCGAATGTGCCGAACACGGCGTCGAATTCGTCGACGCGCCGATCAGCGGCGGCGCGGCGGGCGCGAAGCAGGGCAGCCTGGCGGTCATGGTCGGCGGCAGCGCGGCGGCGTTCGAGAAGGTGCGGGCGCCGTTCGAGACCTTCGGCGGACTGGTCGTGCACGCCGGCGAGGTGGGTGCGGGCACCCGGATGAAGCTGGCGCGCAACCTGTTGCACTTCGTCGCGTTCACCGCGGCCGCCGAAGCACAGCGGCTCGCCGAGACCGCCGGCCTCGACATCACCGCGCTGGGCAAGGTGGTCCGCCACTCCGACGCCATCACCGGCGGCGCCGGCGCGATCATGCTGCGCGACACCACGGCCGAGATCGCACCGGACGACTTCTGGCACCCCATCCTCAGCCACGTCCGCGACCTCGGCGAGAAGGACCTCGCCCTCGCCCTGGATCTCGGGCGGCGACTGGGCGTCGACCTCCCGCTCGCGCGGCTGGCGCTGGGTGGCCTCGGGACCGGCCTCGGCGTGGGCAGCGGCGAGATCGCGCGGGAACAGACCTAGCCGGACATACGAAAGTCGCCCGGCCGGTGGTGAATTCACCACCGGCCGGGCGACTTTCGTAGCGTGGGAGCCGCGCCCTCACTCCTCCCGAGCGGGCTCCGCGAGATCGCGCAACGGCGCCTCGGGCTGTACCTCGACCAGCACGAGATGCGCCCCGCGCGGGGTCCCGACCACCGCCACGACGGCGGCCGCCATATCCGAGGCGCGCAGCAGATAGGGATGGCGGGCGAAGCCCCACTTCACCCAGTCGTCGATCAGCGGGCCGATGACCTCGGACGACGCGTCGCCGCCCATGCCGGTCTTGGTCGGGCCCGGCCGGACCAGCGAGGCGCGAACTCCGGTGCCCTCCAACTCCATTCGCAGCTGGTCGGTCAGCGCCTCCAGACCGGCCTTGGACGCGCTGTAGGCGCCCGTCCGCGGCCGCGGATCCGGCGCGCAGTCCGAGCCGATGATCACGAAGTCACCGCGCCGCCGCTCGATCATGCCCGGCAGCACCCGATGCGCGAGCCGCT
The DNA here is from genome assembly GCF_044628355.1 of Nocardia sp. N2S4-5. Lineage (NCBI taxonomy): Bacteria > Bacillati > Actinomycetota > Actinomycetes > Mycobacteriales > Nocardiaceae > Nocardia > Nocardia sp. N2S4-5. The sequence continues at coordinate 1,828,824 of NZ_JBIUPM010000001.1, forward strand.
GCGGCCCGATCAGATGCACCTGCACCTGCGCCGCGAAACGCTCCGGATCCATCTCGTGGATGAGCGAGAACTCCAGGTCACCGGCGCCGGAGACGAGGACCTCGGTCGGCCCGTGCGCTTGTTCGGCCGCCGTCACGAATTCGTCGACCGATGCCTGGTCGGTGACGTCGAGGCGGAGAGCGATCGCCTCGCCCCCGTCGGCGCGAATCTTCTCCGCCAGCTCTTCGCACTGGTCGACGCGCCGGGCTCCCAGCGCGACCGGATGGCCGAGCGCGGCCAGCGCGACGGCGCTGGCCGCACCGATCCCCGAGGACGCTCCCGCGATCAGCACGGGACGGCGAGCGGGATTCGGCTCGAAACGTGGCATGGCTTGCCCTCTCACTGAAACACATGGCCGGACACCTGTCCGAACACTAGCATGGGCATGCCGGGGGCGACAACGCTCAGATGACGCTGCCGACGTCCTCGCGGACCAGGTGATCCAGTGCGCGTTCGGCGACCGCCGCGATGGTCATGGAGGGATTGCACGCGGCGGAGTTGCCCGGCATCAGCGCGCCGTCGAGGACGTAGAGGCCGCGCTGGCCGAGCACGCGGCCGTTCAGATCGCAGACCGACCCCATGCTCGCACCGCCGAGCGGATGCCAGGTGGAGGGGAAGATCGCGTTGGTATCGGTGAGCACGCTCGCCGAGCCCGCGATGCGCTCGACCAGCGGCCCGATGGTGCCGTTCTGCGCGATCTCGTCGCCCGCCGCGGGCCAGTGCAGCCGGGCGTCGTCGGTGGCCGCGTCGTAGACAAAACGCCCCCGCGCGGCGCTGACGCCGTAGCCGACGAGCATCGTGCTGCGCGCGTCGAGTTGCAGCGGCGGAATCGACGCCTGGATCACCGTGCCCGCCTTCGCGGGATCACTCCAGTTCAGACTGCCGTAGACGACGGGCCCGCCCTGCGCCGCGCCGACATTGTCGCCGAAGCAGGTCCACGCGTAGATGCGGTCGGCGTTGGTGCCCCAGCCCCCGCCCAATTCGTCCGGCAGGTCCGGGATCTGGCCCTTGGCCGCCGCGCGGACCAGGAGCCGGGTGGTGTTGAGACTGCCGGCCGACAGCACCAGCGTGTCGGTGGTCAGAATCTTGTTCTCCACCACCGTGCCCGAGGTGTCGATGCGGTCGACGTACACCGTCCACCGCCCGTCCTTGCCGCGCTCGATGTCGGTGACGTGGTGCAGCGGCGCCACGGTGACCTTGCCGGTCGCCTCCGCCGCGGCGAGGTAGGTGACATCGACCGAGTGCTTGCCGCCGTTGTTCACGCCCATCGCGCCGTCGCCGTTGGTGTAGGACGGCTTCATCCGGCCGCGCAGTTCGTCGAGCGCGTAGTTCCAGTCGATCGGCATCGGGATCTTCGACAGCGGCAGCCCGGCGCGCTGGACGTGCTCGGCGAAGACCCGCGCGGCCCGATAGTTCGGCGTATCGATCAACTCGTCCGGGGCGGTGGCGAGTTGCAGCATGCGCGCGACGCGCGGGTAGTGCACCCGGTTCATCGTCGCCCAATCCAGGTCCTCGGGGAAGTGCGTGTTGAACACGTCCTCGGCCGGTTGCAGCGACATGCCTTGGTACACCAGCGATCCGCCGCCGACGCCGGCCGCGCACAGCGCCGTCATGTTCTCCCCCGGCACGGCCTCGACCAGACCGGCGTACGGCTCGAACGCCACCGGGACGCCGAACAGCTGCGGCGCGGACCGATACCAGAGAATGCGCTTGTCCGGCGCCGTCGCGTGCGGGAACGTCTCCGCGTTCGGCCCCGTCGGCCAGCGCCGCCCACGCTCGAGCACCAGAACCGGGACGCCGGCCTCGGCCAGGCGCAGCGCGGTGACCCCGCCGCCGAAACCCGAGCCGATCACGACCACCCGATGGTCCTCGCGCACGGCGCGCACGCGCCCCACGTCCGCTCCGATCCCGGCACGCGCGAGGCCGGGGGTCGCCACCGCCGCCCCCGCCGCGATGGTACCGGCCAGAAAGGAACGGCGGGTGAATGCAGACACGAACGACCTCCAGAACGCAGACGGAACACACCCCGCGCGGATGACGCCGGGGACATCGCGCTCACGGCCGGTCGGCACCGGCTACCAGGGGGACCACTCGGCGACTGCACGCTGAAAACCCTGGTCCCGGGGCGGTATTCGCAATTTAGACACCGTAGATCAACGGTGTCAAGAGTTCCGGAGCAACTCGAGTAATCAAGTTACTGAAATAACTACGTTACTGTTGTTTCGTGGACAGGACGGGCAACCAGGATTCGGCCGCCAAGATCATCGACACTGTGCTGACACTGCTCGAAACCGAGGGGTACGACGCGGTCCAGTTACGCGAAGTGGCCCGGCGGGCACGGGTTTCACTGACGACGGTCTACAAGCTGTACCCGACGCGGGACGACCTGATGCTGGCCGCCGTACAACAGTGGCTGGCCACCAACACCTACGGCATGCTGACTGAGGCGCCCGAGGGCGAGTCCCTGCGCGACGGCATCGTCCGCCTGCTGCGCGGCGTGTTCGGGCCGTGGGAACACCATCCGCGCATGCTCGAGGCGTACTTCCAGGCGCGGTCCGGCCCGCGCGGCCACCTGCTCGACGAGCAGGGCTTCGACGCCATCCTCCCGTCCGCCAGCGCGCTGTTCGACGACATCGACCCCGACTATGTGGCGGACATCGGGATGGTGCTGACCAACATGACCTACGCCCTCATCGGCCGGTTCGCCGCCGGCTCGCTGGAGATCACCGAGATCCTGCCCGCACTCGAGCGCATCGTCTACCGGCTGACCACCAACAACGAACCGCTCGCCGCGCCCGCCGCCGCCCAGCGCCCGCAGCCCGGCGAGGCGCCCACGCTGGTGCTGCGTCCCTCCTTCATCTCGCCCTACGAGCCGGGCCCTAACAACACCGGCGACGGCGAACCGCTGTGACAACTCACAGGTCGTGACGCCCGGTAACAGTGTTACCGTGCTGGTGTCCCACCGTCCACCGGATCGGTTCGCCGTCGCACCGCTCCCGGGCTGCACGATCGATTGACACCGGTTGCGGGCGCCACGCGTGCCCGCCGGGCCGACATCGTCGATCACGCGGAAACCGTCAGGCCCGCCGGATCTCCGGCGGGCCTGACGGCTGAAACGAGCGCTACTTGAGCAGGCTGCCCGCGTCGACCGGCAGCGTGACGCCGGTGACGTAACGCGCCTCGTCGGACGCCAGGTACAGCACCGCGTTGCTGATGTCGACCGGCTCCACCCAGCCGACCGGCAGGGTGTGCATGAACTGCGCCACCGGGGCGAAGTCCTCCTTGGTCGGGTTCTCCAGATCCGGCCGGAACAACTTCATCGTGCCCTCGTTCATGAACATCGGGGTGTTCACGTTCGTCGGATGCACCGAGTTGACCCGGATGGAATGCTGGCCCAGCTCGACGGCGAACGCCCGCATCAGGCCGACCACGCCGTGCTTGGCGGCGACGTAGTGCCCGGTGTTCGGGTACGCCTTGAGCCCGCCCACCGAACTGGTGAGGATGATCGAGCCGCCACCGGCCGCGATCAGGTGTGGCACACCGGCTTTCGCGGCCTTCCAGACACCGCCCAGGTTGATGTCGATCATCGTCTGCCAGTCTTCTTCACTGGTCTTGTCCAGCGTCTCGCCGCCGTTGCCGATGCCGGCGTTGGCCACGACGATGTCCAACCGGCCCAGCTGCTCCACGCCGCTGTCGACGGCCGCTTGCAGCGCGTCGTACTCGCGCACGTCCACCTCGGCCGTCACGATGCGGCGGCCCAGCCCCTTGACCAGGTCGGCGGTCTCGGCCAGATCCTCCGGCGTGGAGGCGGGGATCAGATCCGTACCGCTGACCGGTTTACAGACGTCGACCGCGATGATGTCGGCGCCCTCCTGCGCCAACCGCACGGCGTGGCTGCGGCCCTGGCCGCGCGCCGCGCCGGTGATGAATGCGACCTTCCCGTCGACCCGTCCGGTCATGGTTACCTCGTTTCGTTGTTGCACCGCAGCGCGGGCGTTCCGCTCAGGGGTTGGGTGTGAAGGTGATGTGCAGGTTCGACAGGCCGCGCAGGATGTAGGTGGGCTCGTAGTCGTAGCGCCGGTCGCCCGCGGGGCCGTGCCGCTCCTCGTCGATCCGGATGTCGAGCATCCGGTCCAGGATCCGCTCGATCGACACCCGGCCCTCGGCACGGGCCAGCGGGCTGCCGGGGCAGGTGTGCACGCCGCGTCCGAACGCCATGTGCTCGCGGAAGTTCTTGCGGTCCAAGCGGAATTCGTGCGGCTGCTCGAAGCGGCGGGGATCGCGGTTGGCCGCGCCGGGGCAGACCATCACCGTCGATCCCACCGGAATCTCGACATCGCCGACGGTCGACCCGCGCTTCGCCAGCCGGAACCCGCTCTTGACGGGCGAGTCCATGCGCAGCGTCTCCTCGATGAAGGCCGGGATCTTGCTGCGGTCCTCGCGTAGTTGCTGCTGCACCTCGGGGTGGTCGCCGAGCACGCGCAGCGCCGCGCTGAGCAGCTTGGCGGTGGTCTCCTGCCCTGCGGCGAACAGGAATGTCGCCGACCGCACCACGTCGATGACCTCGGGCGTGGAACCGTCGGGATACTTCGCCAGCGCCAGCGACGTCAGTACGTCGTCGCGCGGATTCTCCCGGCGCTCACTGATATACGAGACGAACTTGTCGTCCAGCCATTCCAGCGGGTTGGACACGAGCACCTCGTCGTCGAGGGACCCGACGCGGGCGCCGGGCCGGTCGGCGCCGAGCACCGTGCGGAACTGCTGATGGTCCTCCTCCGGCACGCCCAGCACGTCCGCGACCACCAGCAGCGAGAACGGCTTGGCGTATTCGGTGAGGAACTCGCACTTGCCTTGCTCGAGGAATTCGTCGAGCTGGCGGTCCGCCAGCCGCCACATGAAGTCCTCGTTCTCCTTCAGCCGGGCCGGGGTCAGCAGCCGGGCCAGCAACGAACGCGCGTAGGTGTGGTCGGGCGGGTCCATCGTCACCATGTGCTCGAACATCGGCATCTGGGTGCGGTGCTGTTCGATGAGGGCGCCGATGTCGTCGCCCTCCACCTCGAACGGCAGCGGCGGGAACGGACCGCCCACCGCGATCACCGACGAGAACAGGTCGGCGTCCTTCAGGACCTCCACCGACTCCTCGTATCCGGTGACCGCGTACACGCCGTGCTGCGATTCCCGCGTCACCGGGCATTTCGATCGCAGATGGTCGAAGTACGGGTGCGGGTCGGGAACGAGCGAGGGATCGGTGAAGTAGTCCACCGAATCGAAATCAGTCATGCGGAGAACTCCTGGCGTTGATCGAGGCAACCACTACGGACGGTAACACAGTTACCGGAGACCGGGAATATCATTCTCAGACTTGCGCAATCATCTATGCGACGCCGCGGGGGCATGGGTGCGGCGCGGATTCGGCGCGGCGCGAACAGCATCCGGACACGGTGACGGCGGCGATGACCGGGAGACACCCGGTATCGCCGCCGTCACCGCGCGACTATGGCGGAATCAGACTCCCGCGACCGGCCGGGCCGACACGAGATCGCCCGCCCGCCGGCAATCCGACGGCAGTTCGCCGGTGTGGAACGCTTCGGACACCGCGACCTGCTCCGCCGGGAAACCGGCGGCGGCCAGCGCACACGCCTTGAACGCCCGGGCCGCCACGCTCACCCGGTGCTGCACGGGCGCGATCCGGTCGTCCAGTTCGGCGGGCAGCCCGTCGCCCCAGACCGCGACCTCGACCAGGCCGCGATCCAGGCATTCCAGCACACCGGCCCGCACGCGGCCGTCGGATCGGTAGGTCTGCGCCGCCACCGCGACGGCGTTGGGCCAGGTGTCGTGCAGCGGCGCGGCCAGCGACTGTTCCAGATCGAGCACCTCCGCGCCGAGGATGCTCAGCGGACGGACATTCGCGCAGTCGGACACCAGGACCGTCACCTCCCAGCCCGCGTAGGTCCGGTCGAACACCCAGCCCCCGACGTGGCGGATGACATCCTCGGCACTCGGTGCGACGACCGCCAGTCTGTGGCGCAGGGGTCGCCGTCGCGCGTGTGCTCGCCAGCGCGCGGCCGAATCCAATACCCGGACGCCTTGTTCGATGGGGTCGACGGATCGTGTAGCCATGGTTCTCATCCCGCCTCTCGAATGTGAAGATCGCGGCAGGTCCAACGGCCGGGCCACTGTACGGGCACCCCGCCGTCCGGCGGTCGGCCGGCTCGGTGAGCCGCCGTTTCCAGGCGGCGGGCTCACCGGAAAGAGCCGACGTTCGCTCCGGTGGACGTGCGACGAGTCAGGGCCGGTGACCAGTGCCGCGTCATCCACGGGGGGAATCTACCGATCAACACGGTAACCCGGTTACCCGTGCTGCGATGCGGACCTCACTCGAGTGGTTTTGTGATCTACGTCACTCTGAAACGGGATTATGCAACATGCCTACCGCCGCCCCGGACTGCCGGTACAATACCCCGGACGCGCGCATTCATGGGACGAAATCACTTGGCGCGGTTCATCACTCGATCCGCGGCCACCCAGTGCTCGTCGGCGACCCACAGCCGCGCGAACGCCGCGACGGCCTCGGCGGGCGGCACTCCCCCGATCACGCGCTTGATATCGGCCGCGGGCGCCGTCGTCAGAGAGCGCGCCAGCGCGCGCCAGCCCTGGTCGAACTCGGCGCGGGGCAGCACCCGGTCGACGAGCCCGGCCCGCTCGGCGGCCGCGGCGTCGAGAATCGCCCCGGAACCCGCGAGCAGCAGCGCCCGGCTGCGACCGACCAGCGCGGCCAGCCGCTCGGCGCCGCCCCAGGCGGGCATGATCGCCAGCGACACCTGATTGAAGCCGATCTTGATGTCGTCGGCCGCGATCCGGATGTCGGCGGCCACCGCGACCTCCGCCCCGCCGCCGAGCGCATGCCCGTTCAGCGCCGCCACCACCGGGCCCGGGAAGGCTGCGAGGCGATCACAGATGCCGCGCATCCGCCAGGCCATCTCGGCCGCCTGCGCCTCGGTCCGCAGCGCGGCCAGTTCCTTGAGGTCGCCGCCGGAGACGAAGGCACGGTCACCCGCTCCCGTGAGCACCAGCGCCCGGGCCCCGGCGGCGGCATCGATCGCCTTGTCCAGCTGATCCATCGTGTCGGGCGCGATGGCATTGCGGGCATGCGGGCGATTGATGGTCACCACCGCCAGACCGTCGTCCAGCTCGAAGCTCTACCATGTCTTGTTCTCCCCTGGGGAAATGTGGTTCTCTTAATGAGAGAATAGCGTAACGGGTGTTGAGTCCCCCTGCCCCGACGGGAGTTCGACCATGCGCACGATCCCCCCGATCTGGTCCGGCGTTATCGGGCGGAGGGCTGGTGGACCGACGAGACGATCGGCGATCTGCTGTCGGACGGGCTGGCCGCCGCGCCCGGCACCGAGTTCCGCATCCACTCGGCCACGCGGCCGTGGTCGGGCACGTTCGGCGAGGTGGAACGGGTGGCTCGGCGACTGGCGGCCGGACTGCGCCGCCGCGGCGTGGCGCACGGCGACACCATCGCCTTCCAGCTGCCCAATTCGATGGAGGCCGCGGCGGTCTTCTGGGCGTCGGCGTTCCTGGGCGCCGTGGTGGTCCCGATCGTGCACTTCTACGGGCGCAAGGAACTCACCTATATCCTCGACGCGGCACGGCCGCAGGTCTTCGTCACCACCGACCGTCCCGACAGCGCCGCATTGCGCGAGCGCGTCCCCGTCGTCGCGGTGGTCGGCCGGGACTTCGAGGAGCTGCTCGACGCCGAGCCGATGCCGGGCACGGCGCGGGTCGACCCCGCCGACCCCGCGCTGATCGCTTACACCTCCGGCACCACCCGCGCACCGAAGGGCGTGGTGCACACCCACCGCACCCTGGTCTACGAGACCCGGCAGCTGGCCGGCATGTATCCGGCCGACCGCGGCGACCAGCTCACCGCGGCGCCGGTCGGCCATTTCATCGGCATGATCAACGCGCTGCTGATCCCGGTGCTGGACCGGGTGCCGATCAACCTCGCCGACGCCTGGGATCCGGCCGCGATCCTCGGCCTGATGACCGCGCGGCGACTGACCGTCGGCGGCGGCGTGCCGTACTACATGACCAGTCTGCTCGACCATCCCGACTACACCCCCGAGCACCTGCCCTACCTGCGCTACGCCGGACTCGGCGGCGCGCCGGTCCCCGCGGCGGTGACCACCCGGCTCGCGCGGCTGGGCATCGTGGTCTACCGCTCCTACGGCAGCACCGAGCATCCCTCGATCACCGGCTCGCACCACACCGCGCCGGAGGACGAGCGGCTGTTCACCGACGGCCGGGCGCTGCCGGGAGTCGAGGTGCGGCTGGCCGAGGACGGCGAAATCCTCAGCCGCGGACCGGATCTCTGCCTCGGCTACACCGATCCCGAACTCACCGCCGCCGCCTTCGACGCGAACGGCTGGTACCACACCGGCGACATCGGCGCCCTCGACGCGGACGGCTACCTGACCATCACGGATCGCAAGTCCGACATGATCATTCGCGGCGGCGAGAACATCAGCGCGCTCGAGGTCGAGGAGGTGCTGCTGACGCTGCCCGGCGTGGCCGAGGCGATCGCGGTGGCGGTTCCCGACGAGCGGCTGGGCGAGCGCACGGCCGCGGTGCTGCGCCTGCTCCCCGGGCACGCCTCGCCCTCCTTGGACCAGTTGCGCGCCCACTTCGCCGCGGCCGGTCCCGCCAAACAGAAGTGGCCGGAGGAAGTGCACGTCGTCGCGGATTTCCCGCGCACGGCCAGCGGCAAGATCCAGAAGTTCGTGGTTCGCCGCGACCTGGCGGCCGCGCGCCGCGAGGGCATTGCGGCTCACCAGTGAAGAGAATAACATTCTCATAGAACGACAAGGAGGATTCCATGACGAAGGTCGAGCTGCCCTACCAGCTCTTCGACGCGGACAACCATCTCTACGAGACGAAGGAAGCCCTCACCCGGCATCTGCCCAAGGAGTACGAGGGAACGATCCAGTACGTCGAGATCAACGGCCGCACCAAGATCGCGGTGCTCGGCCAGATCAGCGAGTACATCCCCAACCCCACCTTCGAGGTCGTGGCTCGCCCCGGCGCGATGGAGGAGTACTTCAAGCACGGCAACCCCGAGGGCAAGAGCCGGCGGGAGATCTTCGGCAAGTCGATGAAGGCGATCGACGCCTTCCGCAATCCGGAGGCGCGGCTGAAGGTCATGGACGACCTGCAGCTGCAGCGCGCGCTCATGTTCCCGACCCTGGCCAGCCTGGTCGAGGAGCGCATGCGCCACCACCCCGAGCTGATCCACGCGGTGATCGAATCGCTGAACCGCTGGATGCTGGACGACTGGGGCCAGGACGGCAGTTTCGTGCACTCCGGCCGCATCTTCACCGTCCCGGTGATCACGCTGCCGATCGTCGAGCGCGCGATCGCCGAATTGAACTGGGCTGTCATGGAACACGGCGCCAAGGCCATCCTGGTGCGCCCGGCTCCGGTGCCCGGCTTCAAGGGCCTGCGCTCGTTCGCGCTGCCCGAGTTCGATCCGTTCTGGAAGCGGGTCGTGGAGCTGGACGTGCTGGTCACCATGCACTCCTCGGACAGCGGCTACTCCCGCTACGACGCGGAGTGGGAGGGCAACAGCCTGGAGATGCTGCCGTTCAAGACCAACACGTTCGCCATGACCAACCAGTGGCGGCCGGTCACCGACGCGGTCGCGTCCTGGGTGTGCCACGGTGCGCTGAATCGGTTCCCGGACTTGAAGATCGCGGTCATCGAGAACGGCTCGGCCTGGCTGGAGCCGCTGCTGCAGCAGTTGACCGACGTGTACAAGAAGGCGCCGGAGGGCTTCGGTTTCCGCGACCCGGTCGAGACCATCAAGCGGAGCCTCTACGTCAGCCCGTTCTGGGAGGAGGACCTGGAGCGACTGTCGCAGGTCATGGGCGCCGACCACGTGCTGTTCGGTTCGGACTGGCCGCATCCGGAGGGCCTGGCCGAGCCGGCGCGCTACATCCACGAGATCAAGGACATGCCCGAGGAGAAACAGGCCAAGATCATGGGCGGCAATCTGGCGCGGTTGCTGAAGGTATGAGCTGGCAGACCATCCCGGAGATGGTCCTGAGCACCGCCGACCGCTTCGGCGCCGCCGAAGCGGTCGTCGACGGTGAGATCCGTTGGAGTTTCCGCGAACTCGCCGATCGGGTGCGCCGGGCCGCCGGCGCATTCGCCGCGGCGGGTGTCGGCAAGGGCGATCGGGTCGCGGTCTGGGCGCCCAATTCGGCGGAGTGGATCGTCGCGGCGTTCGGCGTACTCACCGCGGGCGGGGTGCTGGTGCCGGTGAACACGCGGCTCAAGGCCGAGGAGGCCGGTGACATCATCACCCGCAGCGGCGCGAAGCTGGTGCTGGTGCAGCAGGGCTTCCTCGGCACCGAGTACACCGCCGCGGTACCGGTCATCGATCTGAAGTCCGGATTCCTCAGCGGCGGAACGCCTTTCGAGGCGGAGATCGCGGGCACCGATATCGCCGACATCGTCTACACCTCGGGCACCACCGGGCGGCCCAAGGGCGTGATGATGAATCACCTGCAGACGCTGCGCCTCTACGCCGAGTGGTGCGATCTGGCCGATCTGCGCGAGGGCGACCGGTACCTCATGGTCAACCCGTACTTCCACACCTTCGGTTACAAGGCGGGCCTGATCTCGTCGCTGATCCGCGGCGCGACGATGCTGCCGGTCCCGGTGTTCGAGGTGGACCGCGTGCTGGAAATGATTGCGCGCGAACGGATCACGATGCTCCCCGGCCCGCCCACGCTCTACCACTCGCTGTTGGCGGCCCGGGGCGAGTACGACCTGTCCTCGCTGCGGGCGGCGGTCACGGGCGCGGCCGATATCCCGGTCGAGCTGATCCGCCGCGTCCGCGAGGAGCTGCCGTTCCGGTCGATCATGACCGGCTACGGCCTCACCGAGGCCGGTACCGCCACCGCCTCGCGGCCCGGCGACACCTTCGAGCAGATCGCCACCACCGCCGGACAACCCTGCGACGGCGTGGACGTGGGCATCGCCGAGGACGGCGAGGTCCTCGTCCGCGGCTACAGCGTGATGCAGGGCTACCTGGACGATCCGAAGGCCACCGCCGACGCGATCGATGCCGAAGGCTGGCTGCACACCGGCGATCTGGGACGGCTCGACCCGGAGGGCCGGTTGATCATCACCGGCCGCAAGAAGGACATGTTCATCGTCGGGGGATTCAACGCCTACCCCGCCGAAATCGAGGGCTTCCTGCTGGAACACCCCGCAGTGGTCCAGGCCGCCGTCATCGGCGTCCCGGACGACCGGCTCGGCCAGGTCGGCCGCGCCTTCGTAGTGAAACGCGGCACCCTCACCGAAGCCGACCTGATCACATGGAGCCGCGACCGCATGGCCGGCTACAAGGTCCCCCGCTCCATCCGCTTCCTCGACGAACTCCCCCTCAACGCCACCGGCAAGGTAATGAAGGACCAGCTCCAGGAGTAACCGCGCCACCTCCCGTGTTGTGTCACCGCCCGAGGCGGCATAGGAAATTCCTATGCCGCCTCGGCCGGAATCAACGCGGGCCCTCCAGGATGGTCACCGCGGACACCGCGGTCGGGCCACCGAGGTTGTGCGCCAAGCCGATACGTGCGCCGTCGACCTGGTTGGCCGCGGTGCCGCGCAATTGTTCGAACAGTTCCACGCATTGGGCTACGCCTGTTGCGCCCGGCGGGTGGCCCTTGGATTTCAGGCCGCCGCTCGGATTGACGGGGAGGCTGCCGCCGATGGTGGTGACGCCCGCGTCCAGGAGTTTGTGTGCCTCGAAACGGTCGGCGAAACCCAGGTCCTCGTAGCTGATCAGCTCGATGCCGGTGAAGAAATCGTGGACCTCGGCGACGTCGATGTCGGAGGGGCGCAGGCCCGCCATGGTGAATGCCGCACGGGCCGCCCGGACCGTCGCCGGGAAGGTGGTCATGTCCCGCTTGTGCTGGTGCATCACCGAATCCAGGCCCAGCCCCACGCCGCGCACCCACACCGGGCGGTCGGTGTAGCGGTCCACCACGTCCTCGGCGGCCAGCACCAGGGCGGCCGCGCCGTCGCTCTGCGGGACGCAGTCGTAGACGCCGAGCGGGTCCGCCACGATCGGCGCCTGCAACGCCTGCTCCATGGTGATCTCGAAACGCAAGCGCGCCTTGGGGTTTCGCGCCCCGTGCCGATGGTTCTTCACCGCCACCATCGCCAGGTGCTCTCGGGTCGCGGGCGATTCGTAGAGGTAGCGGTTGACGTGCAGCGCGAAACCGGCGGGCCCGAACAGGCCCAGCTGATAGTCCCAGGCGGTGTCCCGCATCAGCATGCCCCACTCGCCGAGCAGGTCCTTCTGGGCGGTCTCGCGCAGCTTGTCCGCGCCGATCACCAGCGCCACGTCCACCGCGCCGGAGGCGATCGCGAACAGCGCATTGCGTACCGCGTCATTGCCTGTGGCACAGGAGTTTTCGATATGGGTGACGGGCAGCTCGGGCAGGCTCAGCGCGTCGGCGAGCACACCCGAGGGCGGGCCGTCGGTGGTGCCCATGGCCCCGAACCAGGCGGCCTGCAGGTCGCCCGGCCGCAGGCCCTTGTCGACGGTGGCCGCGCATTCCGCGAAGGCCATCGGCAGCAGGTCCTTGATCCCGAGCGCGAAGTGCTCGGCGAACGGCGTCATCCCCGCACCGACGATGGCTACCTTGCGCATGCCGACTCCCTCACTTCGACTCTCCCGCCGGTTCGAAGGCATAGCCGTAGTCCGGCACGCCGGAGCGCACCGCCACCCGGCGCAGCACCATGCGCCCGCGGGCGCCGATGCCGACGCTCCCGGGATCGGCGCCGGTCACCTTGGCCAGCGCCCGCACACCCACGTCGTCGAGTTCCACCAGGACCAGCGAATACGGGCTGCGCGAGCCGGGCACGGGGATGCGCACGGTCGTCTCCGCGTAGACGGTGCCGGTGCGCGGCAACGGCACCAGCGTGTAGTCGGTACTCAGCGTGCCGTCGGGACCGAGCCGGTAGCGCGGCGGGAAATCCAATTCCCCACCGTCGCCGTGCCGTCCGGCCTCCCAGCGCACCTTGGCCTCGAACGCCCGCTCGTAGGCGGCCAGCGAGATCGGCAGATCCCCGCCGGGGATGTACTCGCCCGCGGGCAACGCCCGCGCGACCGGTTCGCTGCGCCGCACCGCGGTCGGCCCGGCGACCACCGTGACCCCGGACAGGTTTGCCTGCTCCACCCCCACCAGCAACCCGGCCTCGCCCCGCTCACCCATCCAGGCCAGCGCGAACAGCCCGGAGCTGGCGCCCAGCGTGGGCAGCCGCGGCGGCGTAAGACTATGCGCCGCAGCCTGTTTGTGGTCGACCCCCGCGACCGCCACGGGAGTGTCGAGCCACGCCGCCGACAGCGACGCCACCAGCCCGCGCTCGCGCAGCAGCCGCGGATCGCCGTAATCATGGACCGTGCCGACCGCGTTGCGCGTCCGGGCGGGCAGGCTGCGCGCGACCCGGGAGGCGATCCGGACCTGCAGGCCCTCCCGCTCGGACACCCAGGCCGCCGCGGCGCCCGCGGGCTCCACGTCGACACCGATGACGAGCGTGCGCGGACGCGCCGAACTCAGCGCGTCCAGCGTCGCCGGGGCGCCGCCCAGCCGCTCGATCACCTCCAGCTCCGGATCCAGCCCCAGACCGGCCAGCAGCACCGCCGCATTGCTGCTGTCCACCAGCGGCAGGTCCCGGCTGACCAGCACCACGCGTTCCACCGGCACGCCGCCCGCCAGCGCCGCCCGCCCGGCCTCGACCGCCAGCGTCACGGCGTCCTCGTCGTCACCGGTCACGCGGCTGTCCCGGCTGCCCCAGCAGGGCAGGTACGTCCCCATCGACGCGATGTAGGGCATCGGTGCCTCCTTCACCCGTCCTAGGCGACCGCGCCGGCGGCCTTCAGGGCGATGATGCGGTCCCAGTCCAGCCCGAGTTCGAGCAGCACCTCCTCGGTCTGGGCCGCGAACTCGGGCCCGGGCCGCAGCTCCGGCGCGTGCACGTCGAACTGCACCGGACTGGAGACCAGCTCCATGTGGCCCGCGTCGAGCAGATATTCGTTCGCGCGGATCTGTGCGTCGGCGGTCACCTGCTGCGAATCCTGCACCGGCGCCCACGGTCCGGCGAGGGTGGCGAAGCGCTCGGTCCACTCGGCCAGCGTCCGCTTCCCGATCACCTCGCGCAGGATCTGCACCGCGTCGGCGGTGTGCTCGGCGATCTTCGCGGTGTCGGCGAAGCGCGGGTCGTCGGCCAGTTCCGGCCGATCAATGTGGCGGCACACGTCGGCCCAGAACTTGGCCGGTTGCAGCATCACGAACGACAGGTACCGGTCGTCGGAGGTGGCGTACAGCCCCGACAGCGGGTTGGTGGGCGCACCGTGCGTGCCGGGCACCGGCGCCACCATCGGCTTGTCCTGATACGCCGACAGCGCGACCGTGTGGCCGATGGACCACAGGCCGCTGCCGAGCAGCGACACGTCGACGATCGAGGGTTCCCCCGTCCGTTCCCGCTTCACCAGCGCGGCCGCGATGCCGCCCGCGAGATTGGTGCCGGAGATGGTGTCGCCGAACGCCGGTCCGGGCGGCGAGATCATGCCCTCGGTGCCCGGCGGGGTGACCGTGGCCGCCACGCCGCCGCGACACCAGAACGCGGTCATGTCGTACCCGCCGCGATCGGATTCGAGGCCGCGCGGACCCAGCGCGCTGCCGCGGGCGTAGATGATGCCCGGGTTCACCGTGCGGATGTCGTCCACGTCGATGCCGAACTTGGCGCGGGCCTGCGGCAGAAAACTGGTGAGGAACACATCCGCGCGCCGCGCCAGGTCGTAGATCACCTCGCGGCCCTCGGCCACCGACATGTCCACACCGATGCTGCGCTTGCCCCGATTGGCATGCTCCACATTGGGATTCGGGTCGCCCTCGATCTTGAACGCGCCCACCTGGCGCAGCCCGCGCTGCGGGTCGCCGGTGACGGCGTGCTCGACCTTGATCACATCCGCGCCCCAGTCCGACAGCACGGCGCCCGCGGACGGGACGAAACCGTACATCGCGACCTCGAGCACCCGGATGCCCTCCAGCGGTTTGCTCACGACACCACCTCCGCCAGCGTCTTGTGCTCCAGGAATTCCTCCAGCCCGAGCCGGCCCATCTCGCGTCCGATGCCCGACTGTTTGTAGCCGCCGAACGGGGCGTCGGGGTGGAAGTAGTTGCCGCCGTTGACACTCATCGTGCCGGTGCGGATGCGCCGGGCCACCGCCTTGGCGCGGTCGGCGTCGGCGCCGAACACCGCGCCCGACAGTCCGTAGATGGAGTTGTTGGCGATCCGCACGGCATCGTCGTCGTCGGTGTAGGAGATCAGTGCGAGCACCGGCCCGAACACCTCCTCCTGCGCGATCTCGCTGTCCGGGTCGACGTTCGACAGCAGGGTGGGCTTGTAGAAGTAGCCCGGGTCGACCTTCTCCCCGCCGGTGACGAGGGTGGCGCCCGCGGCGACCGCGCGCTGCACCAGGCCGTCGACCTTGTCGCGCTGGCGTTCGCTGATCAGCGGGCCCATATAGGTTTTCGGATCGCTGGGATCGCCGTAGGTCACGTAGCCGAGGGTGGCGGCGATCAGTTCGGCCACCTTGTCGTGGTCCTGCCGCGGCACCAGGACCCGGGTGGTCAGCGCGCAGCCCTGTCCCGCGTGGCTGGCGATGCTGAACGCCGCGAACTGAGCGGCCTTGGTGTAGTCGGCGTCGTCGAGCAGGATCATCGCCGATTTGCCGCCCAGCTCCAGGAACACCTTCTTCAGCGTCGCGCTGGCGGCGGCCATGATCTGCCTGCCCACGGGGGTGGAGCCGGTGAAGGTGACGACGTCGACGTCCGGGTGCGTGGTCATCCGCTTGCCGACCTCGATGTCGGAGCCCGACAGGACGTTCACCACGCCGGCGGGAATGTCGGTGTGGTTCGCGATGATCTCGCCCAGCGCCAGGGTGGCCAGCGGGGTGTCGGGCGCGCCCTTGAGCACCACGGTGCACCCGGCCGCCAGCGACGGCGCGAGCTTGGCCAGCGCGAGCTGATGCGGATAGTTGTAGGCGGCGATGGCGGCCACGACGCCGGCCGCCTCCTTCTCCACCCAGCGGTGGTGCTGCTGGCCGCGGACCTCGACGTCGCCGAGATCCTCGGTCCACGGGTAGTCCGCCAGCAATCCGGCGTAGTAGCGCACGATCTCGAACGGCGTCTCGAGTTGATTGCCGTGCGTGAGCATGCGGGTGGCGCCGACCTCCGCGATCGTCAGCTCCCGCAGTTCCTCCACGTTGTCGCGCAGGGCCTGGTACAGCTGGTTCAGGCAGTGCGCCCGGAACTGCGGGTTCGTCGGCCAGTCGGTGGTGTCGAAGGCCCGCCGCGCCGCGGCGACCGCCGCGTCCACCTCGGCCACCCCCGCCTCCGGCGCGTGTCCGTACACCGCGCCCGTCGCGGGATCGAGCGAGGCGAGCGTGCGGCCGGTCTCGACCAGCTGCCCATCGATCAGCAGCCGCCGCGTGACCGCTAGCGCCTGTTCCTGCGTTGACATCCCGTCTCCTCGCCGATCTGTGGAAACTTCATTCTCGATATCAGAGAATGTAACATTCGTAGCCCAGGGCCGTAACAACTCGCCACAATCCGGTGCGCTGCGCGAATTCTCGGGACCGGCGCGAATGCCGGGGCGGCCGAGCGGCCCGGCGCGCGACCCTTGCGGACTCAATCGCGACGAGAGTACGGTTCTCATACTTGGAAGGGAGATTCTTGTGCTCGAGACTACACGCACTCTCGTGACGGGGGCGCCGAGTCGCCCGGCGCGTATCCGGATCACCGGGAAGGGGCGCGCGTGAAGACGGCAGTGGTCACCGGCGGCGCCTCGGGCATCGGCCTCGGCATCGCACAGCGGTTGCGCAGCGACGGATTCCACGTCGCCGCATTGGATCTGAATCCGTCCACCGACGACGATTTCGCCTTCCGGGCCGACGTCACCGACCCCGAGGAGATCGCCGCGGCGCTGACCGACATCCGCGCCAAACTCGGTCCGGTAACCGTGCTCGTGAACGCGGCGGGCGTGGACGGATTCAAGCGGTTCCAGAACATCTCCTTCCCCGAGTGGCAGCGCGTGATCGACGTCAACCTCCACGGCGTCTTCCACTGCGTGCAGGCGGTGCTGCCGGACATGCTGGCGGCGAGCTGGGGACGCATCGTCAACATCTCCTCCTCCAGCACGCACTCCGGCCAGCCGTTCATGTCGCACTACGTGTCGGCCAAGTCGGCGGTCAACGGCCTCACCAAGGCGCTGGCGCTGGAACTCGGGCCGTCGGGCATCACGGTGAACGCCGTCCCGCCCGGGTTCATCGACACCCCGATGCTGCGCCGCTCCGAAGAGGCGCGCCGGCTCGGCGGCTCGGTCGAGGACCACATCCAGCGCACGCCGGTCCGGCGCGTCGGCACGCCCGCCGATATCGCGGCGGCCTGCGCGTTCCTCATCTCCGAGGAGGCCGGCTACATCACCGGCCAGATCATCGGCGTCAACGGCGGGCGCAACACCTGAGCCCGCCACCACCGCTGTCACATCCGAGAGGAAGTACGTCGTGAAGGTCCATGTCGATCAGGAACGCTGCCAAGGGCACACGCTGTGCGCGATGATCGCCCCGAAGTCGTTCGAACTGAGCGAGATCGACGGCCATTCGTCCCCGGTCGACGAATCGGTCCCCGACGACCAGCGCGAGCAGGTGCGCGAGGCCGTGCACTCGTGCCCCGAACGCGCGATCTCGATCGCCGAATAGCCGGACACCACACAGCATCCGGCGACCACGGCCGCGGCGGCGCTCCGTCCCGGCCGCGGCGTCGGCTGCGACATCACGAGGAGGCGCTGTGGCCGAGCAGACACCTGCATCGCGGGCCGAGCCGTCCGGGCGGCCACTGCCCCTGCTCACCCCGGACACCGAATTCTTCTGGACCGCGGGCGCCGACGGCACGCTGCGGATCCAGGAGTGCCGGTCCTGCGCGGCGCTGATCCATCCGCCGCAGCCGCTGTGCCGCTACTGCCGCGGGCACGACCTGGGCGTGCGGGAGGTGTCCGGCGCGGCCGTGCTGTCGAGTTTCACGGTGAATCACCGGTTCTCGGTACCCGGACTCCCCGCGCCCTACGTGGTGGCGCAGGTCGCGCTGGTGGAGGATCCGCGAGTTCGCTTGACCACCAACATCATCGACGCCAACCCCGACGAGCTGGCGCTCGGGATGCGGCTGGAGGTGGTGTTCCGGCAGGACGACGACGTCTGGCTGCCGCTGTTCCGGCCCGCCGCCGAGCAGCCCACGCCCGACGCGCTGCCGGTGGACGAGATCGACCCCGCCCGGTTCGCCGAGCACGTGCGGCCGATGATCCGCCAGGACAAGTTCGAGGACAAGGTGGCGCTCACCGGGATCGGCATGTCCCGGCTGGGCCGACGACTGATGGTGCCGCCGCTGGAACTGACCGTGGAGGCGTGCGAGCGTGCCGTCGCCGACGCCGGGCTGACCCTCGACGACATCGACGGTCTCGCCTCCTATCCGGGCGGCGGCAATCTGGGCGGGTTCGGCGAGGGCGGCATCACCGCCCTCGAGGCCGCCCTCGGGCTGCGGCCCACCTGGCACAACGGCGGCATCGAGACCTTCGGTCCGGGCGGCTCGGTGATCGCCGCGATGACGGCGGTGGCGGCCGGGCTGGCGCGGCACGTGCTGTGCTTCCGCACGCTGTGGGAGGCGACGTTCAACGAGCTGATGAAGACCGGCCGGATCAAGCCCTCCGGCGGGCGCACCACCAGCTGGATGATGCCCTTCGGCGCCACCTCCGCCGCGCACACCCTGGCGCAGAACGCGCAGCGGCACTTCCATCGCTATGGCACCACCCGCGAGACGCTCGGCTGGATCGCGCTGAACCAGCGCGCCAACGCCGAGCTGGAACCCACTGCGGTGTACCGGGATCCGCTCACCATGGACGACTACCTCACCGCCCGGACCATCACCACCCCGTTCGGTCTCTACGACTGCGACGTGCCCTGCGACGGCGCCATCGCGGTGATCGTCTCGGCGAAGGACGCCGCGCAGGATCTCGCGGTGCCGCCGGTGCTGGTGGAGGCCGTGGGCACCCAGATCGTCGAGCGCATCGAGTGGGATCAGAGCACGCTGACCCACGAGCCGCAGGTCCTCGGGCCCGCCGCGCACCTGTGGAGCCGGACCACGCTGCGCCCCGCCGACGTCGACGTCGCCGAACTCTACGACGGCTTCACCTTCAACTGCCTGTCCTGGATCGAGGCGCTCGGATTCTGCGGCATCGGCGAGGCCAAGGACTTCCTCGACGGCGGCAAGGCCATCGCCCGCGACGGCACCATCCCGGTCAACACGCACGGCGGCCAGCTCTCGCACGGCCGCACGCACGGCATGGGCCTGCTGCACGAGGCGGTGGTGCAGTTGCGCGGCAGCGCGGGCCCGCGACAGGTCGACGGCGCCCGGGTCGCGGTCGTGTCCAGCGGCGGGCTCACGCCCGGCGGCGCGATCCTGCTGCGGACGCAATCCTGAACGCCGGGAACGCGAGCGGCGCGCGATGACTCTCACCCAGACCGACCTGCTGCCCTCCGACGACGGCGCACCCGAAGCGGTGGTCGCCGACGTCGACGGCATCCCGGTGTCGGGATTGCTGGCCGAAGCGCCGTCGCCGCGCGCGGTTCTGGTCGCACTGCACGGAGGCGCCACCACCTCCGCGTACTTCGACTGCCCGGGACATCCCGAACTCTCGCTGCTGCGCACCGCCCGGCGACTGGGATACACGGTACTGGCCCTGGACCGACCCGGCTACGGGAGTTCGGGTCCGTTCGCGGACCGGCTCACCCGGCCGGAGCGCCGCGTCGGCCTGATGCACGGCGGTATCGAGGCCCACCTCGGCGACCGGCCCCGTGGCGCGGGCATATTCCTGCTGGCGCACTCGGCCGGATGCGAACTCGCCCTGCGGATGTCGGCCGAAGACGACCGCGGCCGCGCGCTGCTCGGTGTCGAGCTGGCGGGCAGCGGGCGGCGGCATCATCCGGAAGCCCAGCGCATACTCTGGAGCCCGCGGCCGCCCGGCGCCCGGCCGCCGGGACTCGGCGCGCTGCTGTGGCATCCCGACCGGCTGTATCCCCCGGACCTGGTGGGCGGCGCGGCCATCGGCGTGCCCGGCCCGAAACTGGAGGCTGCGGCCATCACCGATTGGCCCGACCGCGAACTCCCCCGGCTGGCCGGCCTGGTGCGAATTCCGGTGCGCTGGACCGCGGGTGACCACGAGACGGTGTGGCGCAACGATCCCGAGGAACTCGCCGGGATCGCGGGACTGTTCCACGCGGCGCCGCGGGTGGTAGTCAATCTACAGCCGAACACCGGGCACAACATCAGCCTGGGGTACACGGCGGCGGCGTACCACCTGAAGCTGCTCTCCTTCGTCGAGGAGTGCGTGGTGGCCGCCGCGACCGGTGAATTCTCCGGTCCCACACGACAATTCGACGGCGGCGCGCAGACGCCGCCAGGGAGGTGAGGCACATGGAGGTCGGCGATGTAGCGCTGTTGCTGCTGCGACTGGTCGTGGGCGGCACGATGATCGCGCACGGCGTCAATCACTGGATCGGCGGCGGCAAGATCGCGGGCACGGGTCGCTGGTTCGCCTCGCTCGGGCTGCGCAACGGCGTGCTCCAGGCGTGGCTGAGTGTGCTCACCGAGGTGGCGGCCGGTGCGCTGCTGGCGCTCGGTCTGCTCACCCCGTTCGCCGCGGCGGCGATCGTGTCCGTGATGCTGGTCGCCGCTCTGCTGGCGCACCGGCGCAACGGATTCTTCGTGATGAACGAGGGTTACGAGTACGTGCTGGTGCTGGCGGTCGTCGCGGTGGCGCTCGGTCTGCTGGGGCCGGGATGGCTGTCGGTGGACCATGCCGCGGGCATCGAGATCACCGGGTGGGCCGGTGGCGGTATCGCGCTGATCCTGGGCGTGCTGGCGACGGCCGGGCTGCTCGCCGTGTTCTACCGCCCCGCCCCCGCGACTACGAAGGACGAGGTGCGCTGATGCGAGTCGGATTCATCGGATTGGGCAGTCAGGGCGGGCCGATGGCGCGCCGCATCGCCGAGAGCGGGCACCCCACCACGCTGTGGGCGCGGCGCGCGGCGTCGCTGGAACCCTTCGCCGACACCCCGGCCACCACGGCCGACTCCCCCGCCGCACTGGCCGCGCGGAGCGACCTGGTGTGCCTGTGCGTGGTCGGCGACGACGACGTGCGGGAGGTGCTCACCGGCGCGAACGGCGTGCTGGCCGGAATCGCCGCGGGATCGATCGTCGCGGTGCACTCCACCGTGCATCCCGAGACCTGCCGCGAGCTGGCGAAAGTTGCTGCCGCGCAGGGCGTCTCGCTCATCGACGCGCCGGTCAGCGGCGGCGGTATGGCGGCCGAGGCGGGGACGCTGCTGGTGATGATCGGCGGGGACGCCGAGGCGGTCGAACGCAGTCGGCCGGTGTTCGAGACCTACGCGAACCCGATCGTGCACCTCGGCGAGGTCGGGGCGGGGCAGACCACCAAGCTGCTCAACAACCTGCTGTTCACCGCGAATCTGGCGACCGCCGAGAGCACCCTGCGGCTGGCCGAGTCACTGGGCATCAGCTCCGACCGCCTCGGCGAGGTGATCACGCACGGCACCGCGAACAGCTTCGCCCTGGGCCGCGTCGTCTCCGCCGGCGGCAACCTCGACCGGCTCGCCGCACACGCCGGAGATCTGCTCCGCAAGGACGTCGGCCTGGTCGCCGATCTGGCCGACGCCGCGGGCGTGCCACCGGGAACCGTCCTCGACGCCGCCGACGCCACCTTGGCCCTCATGCACCGCACGCGCTGAAGGGAATTCGCGATGCCTTACCGCCACCCCCGCTGCGGCGGGCCATATTCGCCGCGGGGGTCGCGGTGCTGATCGGGTTCGCGGGGGCCGGGCGCATGGGCCGCCCCATGATCGAGCGGCTGGCGGGGGCCGGGCATACGGTGCGGGCGGTGGGCCGGTCGGCCGAGAGTCGTTCGGCGCTGGGCGAACTCGGTGCCGAGCCGGTCGAAACCGTCGCCGCGGCCGCCGAGGGCGCGAACGTGTTCGTGGTCTGCGTATTCAGCGACGAGCAGGTGCGCGAGGTGTGTCTGGACGGCCCGGTGCTGTCCGCCCTGCCGCGCGGCGCGGTGCTCGTCGTGCACACCACCGGCAGCCCGGATACCGTGGCCGCCATCGCCGACGCGGCACGACCGCACGACCTCGAGGTGGTGGACGCGCCGGTGAGCGGCGGCCCGCACAATATCGCGGCGGGACAACTCACCGTCTTCGCGGGCGGGACCGACGCGGCAGTGCATCGCGCCCGAGAAGTGTTGTCCGCCTACGCCGATCCGGTGCTGCACGTCGGCCCACTGGGCTCCGGCCAGCGCGTCAAACTGGTCAACAACACCCTGTTCGCCGCCCAAATCGGCCTCGTCGCCGACGCCATACGCCTCGGCAGCCAGCTCGGACTCGACGAATCGACTTTGCTCGACGCCCTGCCACACGCCAGCAGCAGCGGCCGCGCCCTGGCAAGCATCGCCGCCAAGGGCGCCGTCGACATCTTCCGCACCTCGGTCGGCGAATTCCTCGGCAAAGACATCGCAGTAGCCCGCACCCTCGCCGCCGAACTCGGCGCGGATTTGGGAATCCTGAACGCCGCCATCACCATCGGGCTGCCCGCAACAGACCAGACATAAGAACCGCGAACCAGCCGCTCATCCAGCACGAGCAGCACAGCCCACCTCATCCAGCGGCAGGACCTATAGAGGTTGAAGTCCTCATGTCGTGGTCCGCACCCTCGCCATCCCGCGCATGAAACAACCGCATGCTGGGCCATTCCGCATCATCGAAAGAATTGGAAAAGTACTCAGGAATTCAACCAGCTCTCGACGTCGTCCAATGTCGCGGCCGAATGGATCGGTTCGCCGTCGTCGATGTCGAGCAGAATCCAGGCGTATGGCGAGCCGGAACCGCGCACCAGCCCGTAGCCCGCTCGTGTGGCCCGCTTGATGAGCACTCGCACTCGCGCCGATTCCGGATCGGGGTCCACCACAATACCTTTCGAAGTCAGATAGGTTCGGGAACTGCTCACGCCCTTCCGAGGCTCATCGTTTGCCGTCGCTATCTGCGCTCGACGTAGGTAGCGCCAGCTCGGAGAGTCTGTCCAACACCTCACGCAACGTTTGCCGCGTCGGCCCGGCGCCCGTGGGTGATTCGCAATCCAATGGCGGAAACGGCAGTCCTCGTGCGGCGGCGCGCTCCCGCGGGGCCAATGTCTGTGGCGCGAGTCGCCCTGCCTCCACAAGCGTGTGGTAGGCCGCTGTTTTCCATACGCAGCGATCGACCCGACAGGCAAGATGTAGCCGCATCTGCTCGTGTGCCAACGCGATATCGGCGTAGTCGCAGATCTGCGGCGGCGTCACGATCATGGTTTCATCCATTTCCCGGCTGGATATATGGTGCTGTGGGTCTGATTGTGCTGCTTGCATTTTCATCACCGCCGCAAACCGTCAGATTGATGGTTCTGGGAAATTTCCGTGTATGCGGTCGCCCTGGTCGGGCCGGATATCGCGTCGTTACCCAGCTGTTCGGCAACGAAGCCGACGGCCAGAGTTAGCGCTGCGTCGTGCCCGTCAGCGGCGAGAGGCAGCCACGGTAGCGCCAGCTCCGCCAGTACCTCGCCGACGTGGCGGTCGGCGAGTTTCCGGAACTGGTGATTGGCATCGCGGGTCTTGTTGGTGCCCAACGGAATATCGGGGTCGAGCTGGGTACGGAAGATCAGGTTGTAGCGGTGGCCGTGGTCACGGGCCAGAGTCTCCAGATACGCCCATCCCGCCCGGTCGGCCGCCTCGCCGCGGTACGCGAGGGCGGCCCGGTAGTAGCCCAGCGCGTCGGGGACGGCGCGGTCGACCAGCACGACATCCCCGTGTAGCCATGCTTCGAGTTCATTGCTGATGCCTCTGGTCACGATCCATAACGTCGAGGTCCAGGTGTGGTTCCACAGGATCGGCATACCCATCCGCTGGGCTTGCTCGCCCAGGTCCGCGACCGTGGCGACTTGCAAACCGGTCCGGCGCAGTTCGTGGGCCAGCCGGGCCAGGAAGGTGCTCTTGCCAGTGGAATGCGTGCCGACCACCGCGATGGTGACCGGTTGATCGTTGCTGCTCACCACAATCCCCCTTCTGGTTCGGGTGTGGGCAAGAAGTCGGACAGACCTGCCGCCGACACCAGAGCCGGCCAGTCCAGATCGCCGTCGGTGATCAACGCGCACAGCAGTTGCCAGGCCGCCCAGGTGTCATGACCAGCGCGGTGGTAGCCCTGGTCGGCTACGGCTGTGGTATCGAGTTGGCCGCGGTCGATGAGCTTGTCCAAGGCATAGGAGGGCAGACCCTGCCACACCGATTTCGCCAGCCGCAGCGTGTCGAGTATCAGCGGCGGATTCCAGTTGGGCAGATGCGCCGTGAGGACCTTCCGCTCGACTGTCGCGTTGTGGGCTATCAGCACCCGCCCGCACAGTGCCTCATCGATCTCCTCGGCAATCTCGTGCCACCGTGGACATTCGGCGAGATCAGCGTTCGTGATCCCGTGAACCTTGCGAGTCACGATCGTCGTCACGGGCTGCTGCGGCTGAATCAGCCACGACCGCAACGCATCCGCCATCGTCGGCCCGTCCACCAACAGCACCGCGATTTCGATGATCTCGGGCGGGCTCTGCCCGTTACCCTCCACATCGACCACGGCCAACTGCCGATCGCGCAAGGCGGTCGGAAACGGAAGTGGCTTCGTCATAGCGGCGTGTTCTCCCTCGTTGTAGGCCAGCCGAGATCGGCGCGGCCATGTCGATGGTCATGGTGGGGTTTGTCGATGTCGTGCACCTGGTAACCGAGACCGTGCTGCATGAAGTAGCGGCGCTGTTCATCCAACCCCGACACCGCGACAGCGCGGTCGTTGATCCGTACGAGGGTGCCGCCCAACACCGCGGTCTCTTCGGCGACATGCCGTTGCTCCGGCAGTTGCCACGCCTGTGCGCACCGTCGCAGCTGCGCGGCCGGGCAGATGTCGCACAGTTCCCGGATGCCGTAATGGCCGTTGTAGTCTGCGACGCCGTGCGCGTAGGCAACCGCGCAACTGGTCTTGCGGAACAACGGGGAACCGGGTCGATTCCTATCGGCGGCATCGAGAATCCGCCGTTCCAGCGCCTCGGGGAACACCTTGCGCCGCGCCCCTTCCGGATAGGGTTCCGGCAGCCCGTTCGCGCGGTAGTAGTCGCGGATCTGGTCTTTGAAGAACAACCCGGTGAACACCGTCGCGTGTGCGTGCCGGCTCAGGGCGAGCGCGCGGCGCAGATGCTCATCGGAGTCGTTGAGGCCCGGCACGATCGGCCGCCAATACAGCACCACCCGATACCGGTCGGCCTGCTCGAACGCCGTCGCCAGCGACCGCGCCGCGATCGCCGAGTCCACCGGCTCGATCCGCGCGTCATCGATACCCGAATATGTCACCAGCACAGTGACTTTCAGATTCTCGATCGAGTTCAACACCACGCAGTCCTCGGGTTCGATCCGCCACCGGGTGATCACGAGAACGTGGTTGGTCAACCCGCGCGCATCCAGCAGCCTCAACATGTTGAGCGTGTGCTGCTTGACCCTCGGCAACATCGGATCGGTAGCCCGATTCAGCAGCTGAATCGGAGTGACGTGCGGCCGGAAGTATTGATGCCCCGTCAGCAGGCCGGCGGCCTCCTCGTCGTCCATCAACGCACGCGGGACCTTCATGGCGAAGTTATCGAACAAATGCCGCACGCAGTAACCGCAATCCAGCGGACACCCGACGATCCAGTTCAGACTCAAACCGGACTTGCGGTACTCGATCACGTCCAGCAACTCGGGCCGCATCCCTACTCGCTGTTCAGCGGCCAGCAGCGGAACGCCGTGGCGGGTCGTTGTCGTCATGGCTTGCGGCCTCCCACTCGATTCCGGGCGACCGGTTCCGCGGTGCCCACATCCAGCAAAATGCCCCTCCAGACAGGCAAGAAAGGTGGCAAGTCGGCCGAAAGCTGGCTTGCCACCCCGTGCGATGGGTCAGAATGAAATCATGAGGGGGACTCCGAACGACCCGGCGGATCAACCAGAACGGCAGCTGGCACACGTTGCCGACGAATTGGCGCGCGAAATCAAACGACTGCGACTCGAGGCAGGGCTCAGCCAGCGCGCCCTGGCAGCCAGGGTTGGCTATTCACGCCAGTACGTCTCAATGACGGAGTGGGAAGACGCCACTCTCCCCTCACAAGAATTAGTCTCGGCGCTCGATACCGCACTCAGCGCCAACGGCGCCCTGATCGCTCTCCGCACCCGGGCCAACGCCGATGTGCAAACGAAGCGGCACTCTCGCACGAGCGCATCTGCTGTGCTGGAAGAGTCCGAAGACCCCCTCCGACCTTCTCCGCGTGGGCTCGTACCATCGGGCGGTTCAGGCGTGCAAGAGGTCAATGAAGTGAGACGACGTGATTTCGGGACCGCGATCGCGGGGCTGCCTATCCTTGCCATAGGCGACATGACGCTCGAAAAGACGTTGGCGCACGTGGGGGCCGTGACTGGCAACCATGTAGCACCAGAACTGGTTGATTACTTCCGAACCCAGCTCACCGGGCACTACACGGCGGACATGTATTTGGGACCCCTCTATCTCATCCCGACCGTACGATCCCAAACGGAGCTGATCACAGTCCTGGCAAGCGAAGCTGAGGGACCCGTACGCCGTGGTCTTCTCGAAACCGGCACCGCGTACGCCGCTCTGCTCGGCTGGCTGTATCAGGACGCTGGCGACCTGGCCGCCTCCGCGAGATGGCGGGTAACCAGCCTGTCTCTCGCGCATCGCTGCGGCGACCCGCAGATGGTCTCTTACGCACTTTCCAACATGGCGATGCTCGCCGTCGACCACGGCGACGGTCGGGCAGTAATCGATTACGCTCAAGCCGCTCTCGCCGCCGGACAGGAATTGTCCCCTAAGGCCCGCGCGATAGCCATCCAGCACCAGGCGCAAGGCCACGCTCTACTCGGTGACCGCGTCACCGCAGACGGACTTCTCGATGACCTCGCCTCCCTGATCGGCCGCGTCGATGACGAGCATCCATGGGGAAACGCGTGTCGCCGCACCCCACACCATGTCGAAGTGCAGCGGGCGGCCTCCTACGCCCGCACTGGCGACACACGGGACGCCGCCGCTGCTGTTGCTTTGTGGGATGAGGTCATCGACTCGATACCGGAGTCTGCCCGCCGCGACAAAGCGGTGTTCCGCGCCCGGCAGGCCACTGCGCTCGCGAAAATCCCGGACCCCGATCGAGCTGTATGGGCGGCGTCCGAAGCGACCGGTGCGGTGATCGTCACGGGGTCGGCCCGGCTGCGCAGCGAACTGAAAGCCCTTCCCTCCCATGCTCTTGCCTGGCAGAACACCTCTGCCGGACAAGAACTGCGAACCCTGATTGGATCGATTGCATGACCCCAGTGCCGCTGAACGACAACGAGATCGCCAGCCGCCTTGAAGCACTACCCGGGTGGAAGCGTGACGGAGATGAGATCACGCGCACCTTCGCCCATACCTATCACGAGTGCGTGCACCTGGCGGTGTACGTCGCGGCGAAGGCTCGCGAGGTCGGTCACCACCCCGACATGCTGATCACCTGGGAGCGGATCGAGTTCCGAATTACGACCCACGATGTCGGGCGGAAACTGACCGAGCTGGACTTCGACCTCGCACGAGATATCGACCGGACCGCAGCAGCCAGTGGGGCGACTCCAATTACACCAGACCACCTTTAGATACAGGTGCTGGACTGCACACCGGCGCAACATCTCACGTATCTACCACGTCGGTCACTGAGCGCTCGATTACCCCAGTCACGGTCGAGAGCACCGTATCTGTATCCAGGCGATCCAGGGCGGCATCGGGCGAATGCCGCTCCAGTTCGTTACGGGAAATCCTGTGTGCGATAGCGATAGCTTGGAAACCGGCGTGACGTGCACAAGCGATATCGTTCGGAGCATCACCGATGACGACAGTCCGACTCCTCCCGGCCGGACCCACCCCGGCACCGCTTACTCGATCACGATGGCCCGTTCCGGGCAGGCCTGTTCCGCGTCCCGGACCGCCTGCTCGTACTGCTCGGGCACATCGGTGACGGTGACCTCGGCGTAGCCGTAGTCGGTCAGCTCGAACACCTCGGGGCACAGTCCGAGGCAGACGCCGTGGCCGCGGCATCGGTCGTCGTCGATGGTGACCTTCATCGCGCTTTCTCCTCGAGGTCGAACGTCAGGTGCAGTGAGGTGAGCCCGCGCAGGATGAAAGTCGGCAGATAGTGGAATTTGCGGGCGTCGGCCGGTCCGTGCACGCTCTCGTCGATCCGCAGTTCGGCGGTGCGCTCCAGCAGGCGCTCGATCGCCACGCGGGCCTCCGCGCGCGCCAGCGGCGCACCCGGACAGGTGTGCACGCCGCGGCCGAAAGCCAAGTGCTGGCGGGCATTCGAACGGCTCGCCTCGAACGTGGTGGGGTCGTCGAAGCGGCGCGGGTCCCGGTTGGCCGCGCCGTTGACCACCATCAGCACCGTACCCACCGGCACCTCGGTCCCGCCGACCGTGGTCGGCACCTTGGCCAGCCGGAAGTCGCCCTTCACCGGACTCTCCATCCGCAGCGACTCCTCGATGAAGTTCTGGATCCGGCTGCGGTCCTCGCGCAGATACTGCTGGATGTCGGGACGCTCGGCCAGCAGCTTCAGCGCGGAGCTGAGCAGCCGCACGGTGGTCTCCTGCCCGGCGGAGAACAGATTGGCCGCCACCCGCACGACATCGATGACCTCCGGCTGCCGCCCGTCGGGGAACGTCGCGGTCGCCATACTGGTCAGCACGTCACCTTTCGGATTGGCGCGCCGGTCTTCGACATACGAGGAGAAGCGGGCGTACAGGAACTCGATCGGGTTGTGCGACATGCCTTCCCCGTCGGTGCTGCCGACGCTGGACCCCTCCCGGTGCGGATCCCGTTGCAGCGCTTGCAGGAATTCCTCCTGGTCGGCCTCCGGCACACCCAGCAGGTCCGCGATCACGTACAGCGTGAACGGACCGGCGAAATCCCGGATGACATCGCCCCCGCCGCCGGCCAGGTACTGGTCCAGCAGCCGATCGGCGATCTCCCACATCGCCGCCTCGTTCTCCTTGAGGCGCTTGGGAGTGATCAGCCGCATCAACAGGGCGCGGTGGTCGGTGTGCACCGGCGGATCGAGAGTCGGCAGCTGGTCGCTCATCGGCAGCGAGTCACGGTGCTCGGCGATCAGCGCGTTCACGTCGGAGGTCTCGTCCAGCGGCACCGGAAAGCCGGGGAACGGCCCGGTCACCGAGACGCACGAGGAGAATCGATCGACGTCGTTGTAGACCTCGAGCGCCTCGTCGTACCCGGTCACCATCATCACGTCGTGGTGCTTCTCGCGGGTGACGGGGCATTGCGCGCGCAACGCGTCGAAATACGGATACGGATCGTCGACCAGTTCCCGTCCGAGGAAGAAGTCCAGCTCTTCGAAGTTTTTCACGACTCGACGGTTCCCTTCGACACTCCGGCCGGAACACCGCCCGACCCACGTTGCCAGTTGACTTCCACGATTGAGAATATGACTCTCATCTGTGAGTATGAGATTTCCACAAGTCTAGCTCGGCGTCAACCAGAGGACCGGCACAATGCCCCACGACCCCACCGCGGACCAGCGGTTCTTCCAAACGACCACGCGTGATTTCCTCGCCGACACGATGCCCGTGAGCACCGTCCGCGCGCTCGGCGAGGCGGGGACCGGCTTCGACCGCCACTGGTGGCGGCGCGGCGCGGAATTGGGCTGGACGGCCATGCTGGCGCCCGAAAGCCTCGGCGGCGGAACGATTTCCGGTCGGCCGATGACCGAACTGGCCCTGATCGCCACCGAACTGGGCCGAGCGTGCGCACCGGGGCCGTTCGTCACCACCAACGCCGTGCTCGCGGGCCTGGCCTCGGCCGCGAGCGCGCACTCCGAGGCCGTGACCGCCGTGCTCACCGGTACCGAGGTGGCGACCTGGGCGATCTACGAGCCCGGCCGCGGCTTTCCGCCCCTGAATATCGACCCGATGGGCACCCGAGCCGCACCCGACGGCACCGGCTACCGGCTCACAGGAGTGAAGGATCGGGTCGAGTCCGCCGATCAGGCCGACCTGTTCCTGGTCACGGCGAGCAGTCCGCAGGGACCGGTGCAGGTGCTGGTGCGCGCCGATGCCCCCGGAGTCACGGTAACCCCGGGCTGGACCCTGGACCTGGTCCGGCGCACCGCCCGGGTGACGTTCGACGACGTCGCGATCACCGCCGACGCGGTGGTGCACACGGGAGACGACACCGCACCCGCCGTCCGCGCACAGGCGCTCACCGCCGCCACGCTCACCGCGGCGGAAATGGTCGGCGCCACCGATCGCGCGCTGGACGCCACGCTGGGCTGGCTGTCCGATCGCTACACCTTCGGCCGCCCGCTGTCCTCCTACCAGGCACTCAAACACCGCATGGCCGACAACAAGACCTGGCTGGAGGCGTGCCGGGCCACCTCGACCGCCGCCGCCGCGGCCTGGGACGACGACGCACCGGCCACCGAAGAGACCGTCAGCATCGCGAAATCCTATGTGGGAGCGAAGACTCCGGTGATCACCCAGGACTGCGTGCAGTTGCACGGCGGCATCGGCGTCACGTGGGAGCACGACCTGCACCTGTACCTGCGCCGGATCACCCTCGGCCGGGCGCTGTACGGCACGCCGGAGGAACACCACCGCCACATCACCGACCTGCTCGACACCGCGGCCGCCTGAGCCGCACCCCGACACCCCGAAAGGCAGCGTTGCCATGGCCATCGACCTGGAGCCCGCCACCGAACTGGAGCCCGTCGCCGAATTCCGCGCCCGCGCCCGCGACTGGTTGCGCGACAACCTGCCGCCCCCGCCCCCCGGACATGTCGAGTCCTACACCGAGGAGGCGTGGAACCGGGCCCGGGAATTGCAGCGCATCCTGTACGACGGCGGTTTCGCCGGGATCTGCTTCCCCGCCGAGTACGGCGGGCAGGGCTTGTCACCGGCGCATCAGCTGGCCTTCACCGAGGAGTCGATCCCCTACGAGATGCCGCTGCTGCTGAACGTGCCGACGCTGGCCATCTGCGCGGCCACCCTGCTCGATCTCGGCACCGAGGAGCAGAAGCGCGCCCATCTGCCGGCCGTGCTGCGCGGCGAGGAGATTTTGGTGCAGTTCCTGTCCGAGCCGCGGGGCGGATCGGATCTCGCCGGGCTCACCACCCGCGCCGACCGCGACGGCGAGCGCTGGATTCTCAACGGCTCCAAGATCTGGAGTTCCGGCGCGTACGCCGCCGACTACGGACTCTGCCTGGCCCGCACCAACTGGGACGTGCCCAAGCACCGCGGGCTCACCCTGTTCCTGGTGCCCGTGCACGCCGAGGGCGTCACGGTGCAGCGGATCAAACAGGTGACCGGTTCGACCGAGTTCTGCCAGGAGTTCTTCGACGACGTGGCACTGCCGCCCGAAGCGGTGCTCGGCCAGGTCGACGCGGGCTGGGAGGCGGCCTCGCAGCTGCTGGGCCACGAGCGGGCCGCGCTGGGCGGCACCTCGCCCTACACCAGCGGCGCCCGCCCGCACCTGGGCGGCGAGGCAGACCAGCTCGTCCAACTCGCCCGTGCCACCGGGCAATTCGACGATCAGCGCACCCGCGAGGACATCGGCGCGGCGCGCGCCATGAACGTCGTGCGCGACCAGCTCATCGACCACGTCACGGCCGCGATCACCAGCGGCGCGCTACCGCCCGCGGCGGGCGCCATCACGCGGCTGTTCAGCGCCGAGAACGCCTGGCTGCAAATCGATACGGCGGTGCGCATCGCCGGACCGACGGCCGCGACGCACGCGCCCGGCGATCCGGCCGACACCGCGCAGGTCGGTCTGGACTACCTGTTCCGGGCGGCCTGGGGCCTGGCCGGAGGCAGTACCGAGATGGCGCGCAATGTGATCAGCGAGCGCGTGCTCGGTATGCCGCGCGAGTACGCCGCCGATCGCAACGTGCCGTTCAACCAGGTCGAACACGGCCGACGCTGACGAAAGACGGGCACCCACAATGCGATTCATCTTCCATTACCCCGAATCCGCGGGCTACGAGGGCGATCTGCTCGACGCCGGGCCGCTACCGGAGGTCGCGGCCGCGGCCGAGCAGTACGGTTTCGACGCGATCTCGCTCAGTGAGCATCCGGCGCCGGGCGCGCGCTGGCTGGGCGCGGGCGGGCATCAGACGCTGGACCCGTTCGTCGCCCTGGCCTTCGCGGCGGCCGCGACCGAGCGGCTGCGGTTGCTCACCTACCTGTCGGTCGCGCCGTACCGCAATCCGATGCTGCTGGCGAAGACGGCCGCCACCCTCGACAAGCTGTCCGGCGGGCGAATGCTGCTCGGGCTCGGCGCGGGCTACCAGAAGAGTGAATTCCACGCCCTGGGAGTCGATTTCGACGAGCGCAACGCCCTGTTCGACGAGGCGCTCGAGGTGCTGCCCCGGCATTGGAGCGGCGAGCCGTTCAGCTATGCGGGCCGCCACTTCAACGCCCGCGACGTGGTGGCCCGGCCGCGGCCGGTGCAGCGGCCCATCCCGATGTGGGTCGGCGGCAACTCCGCGCTCAGCCGCCGCCGGGTCACCACGCACGCGCAGGGGTGGATCCCGATGACCGGCGGCGCGGAACTCAGCACGACCGCGCGCACCCCGGCCCTCGGCACCCTCGCGGACGTCGGCCGCGCCATCGCGAAGATCCGCTCGGACGCCGCGGCGGCCGGGCGCACCGACCACATCGACCTGGTCTACTCGTATCAGGGTGCGGGACTGGAGAATCCGGACCTCGACGCCGACCGGCACCGCGCGGCGCTGGCGGCGGCGGCCGAGGCGGGCGTCGACTGGGTGGTGGTCTCGCACCGGACCCGCGACTACCGGGCCACCCTCGATTTCATCGCCGCCTTCGGCGACACCTACCTCGGCAAGGCGGCGTCGTGAACTGGTTCGAGCAGCGGGCGGGTCTGAACGGCACGGTGGCCGTGGTGACCGGCGGCGCCGGCGGCCTCGGGCGCGCGATCGCGACCGACCTCGCCGCCAACGGGGTACGAATCGCGGTGCTGGACAAGGACTCCGAGGCCGCCGAGACACTGGGACGCGAGTTGGCCACGGACGGCCACGACGCGCTGGTCCAGCTCGGCGACGCCCGCGACCCGGCGACGCTGGAGTCGTTCTTCGACGCGGTGGACGCGCGCTGGGGCCGGGTGGACACGCTGGTCAATGTGGTCGGCGGCACGTTCCGCGCCCCGTTCACCGAGACGACGCCCAAGGGTTGGGACGCGCTGATCCGCGCCAATCTGGGCACCGTGCTGCACGCCTGCGCGCTGGCCGTGCCCCGGATGCGGGCGGGTGGGCGCGGCGGCAGCATCGTCAATATCACCACGATCGAAGCCCACCGCGCCGCACCGGGTTTCGCCGTCTACGCGGCCGCCAAGGCGGGCGTGGAGCAGTTCGCCCGCACCCTCGCCGTGGAGGTCGCCCCGGACGGCATCCGGGTCAACAATGTGGCGCCGGACTACGTCCCCACGCCGAGCCTGGCCCGGATGCCGCACTCCGACAACGCCTTACACGATCCGGCGGGCGTCCGCGTCGCCATCCCGATGGGCCGGGTGGGCGCGGCCACCGACATCTCGCACTGCGTGGTGTTCCTGGCGTCGGGCCTGTCGGCCTACCTCACCGGCACCACCCTGCACCCCGACGGCGGCACCTACGCCTCCTCGGGCTGGTTCAACTGGCCCCAGGAAGGCTGGGCCAACCACGCGCCCCTTCGCCTGCTCCGCGAGCAAGACTGAGCGGCGTCTCAGCGGCCTCGCCACTGCGGCTTGCGCTTCTCCGCGAAGGCGCGCGGTCCCTCTTGCGCGTCCTCGCTGGTGTAGCACTCCACCGAGGCGTGCCGGGCGGCCTGTAACGCCGCGGCGCGGCCCATCTCGGTGGCGAGCATGACGGTATCGCGGGCGGCGCGCACCGACAGCGGGGCGCCCGCGAGGATCTCGGTCGCCAATTCGATTGCCGTGTCCAGCAATTCGTGCGGTTCGGCGAGCCGGTTCACCAGGCCGATCTCGTAGGCCCGGCGGGCGTCGATCGGCTTTCCGGTGAGCAGCAACTCCATCATGATCCGCTGCGGGATCATGTGGATCAGCGGCGCGGCCCACGGCGAGCTGCGGCCCACCTTCACCTCGGTGACCGCGAAGGTGGCGGTGGTGCTCGCCACGCACAGATCACAGGCCTGCGCGATCATCCAGCCACCGGCGAACGCGGCGCCGTTCACCGCGGCGATGGTCGGCTTGGACAGCTCCACGGTGTCGTAGGGCACGGGGAACGTTTCGCGCGGCGGCACGCCCATCCCCGTCGCGACCATCTCCTCCAGATCGCCTCCGGCGCAGAACGCCTTCGCGCCAGCGCCGGTGAGGACCGCGACCCGCAGCGCCGGATCGTGCTCGAACCGGTCCCACGCCTCGAACAG
This sequence comes from Nocardia sp. N2S4-5, assembly GCF_044628355.1. Lineage (NCBI taxonomy): Bacteria > Bacillati > Actinomycetota > Actinomycetes > Mycobacteriales > Nocardiaceae > Nocardia > Nocardia sp. N2S4-5. The sequence continues at coordinate 1,863,582 of NZ_JBIUPM010000001.1, forward strand.
CCCGGCCCGCACATCGGGGTCCAGGCAATTGCGACGCTCCGGGCGGTTCAGGGTGAGCACGGCGATGCCGTCGGGACGGGCATCGAACAACACGGCCTCGGACATCAGAAACCTCTCCGCCGGACGACGTCGGCCGCCCGTTCCAGTTCGTCACGAAAATCGGGGTGCGCCACGGCGATCAGCCGCCGGGTGCGCTCGGCCAGGGTCTGCCCGGTGAGTTCGGCCGCGCCGAATTCGGTGACGATCACGTCCACGTCGCTGCGTGCCGTGGTGACCGGCCCGGACAGGGCGGCGGTGATCCGGCTGACGGTGCCGCCCTTGGCGGTGGCGGGCAGCGCGACGAGGGCGTGCCCGCCCGGCGACCGCGCGCCCGCCCGCACGAAATCCACCTGGCCGCCGGTGCCGCCGAGGTAGGCCGCACCGCTCTGCTCGGCGTTCACCTGCCCGGTCAGGTCGACCTCCATCGCCGAGTTGACCGTGACCAGCCGCTCCAGCCGCGCCAGCACGGCCGCGTCGTGGGTGTATCCGGTGGGGCACATGCGGATCGCCGGGTTGCGGTCGGCGAACCGGTACAGGCGCTCGGTGCCGATGAGCGCGCCGGTGATCGACACGCCGCGGTCGATCTTCTTGCGCGCGTTGGTGATCACGCCCGCCTCCACCAGATCCACCAGGCCGTCGCCGATCATGCCGGAGTGCACCCCGAGGTCGGTACGGTCGTGCAGCAGTCGCAGAATGGCGTCGGGCACCGCGCCGACGCCCGTCTGCAGCACCGCGCCGTCCTCGATGTAGGCGGCGGCGTGCCTGGCGATGGCCTCGTCCACCGGCCCGATCCGCGCGGGCGGCACCCGCACCGGAGGCCGGGAAACCATTACCGCGTAATCGATCTCGGCGGGCGCCAGCCGCTCGCCACAGGTGTGCGGCACCTGATCGTTCACCTCCGCGACGACCACCCTGGCGGCCCCGACCGCCGCGCGGACGTAGTCGCTGATCAGTCCCATGCTGTGCATGCCGTCCGCGTCGGCCGGGCTCACCTGGACGAAAGCCACGTCGCAGCCGAGGATTCCGGCCTCGATCAGCGGTCCCACCCGGCTCACATGACAGGGCACGATCGCCAGGCGATGCGCCTTGCTCACGGCCCGCAGCGCACCGATCGCCCCCATACTCGACAGCGCGAACGAGTCGGCCGCGGCCGGGGTGAACAGACCCGAGAAGCTGGTCGCGATGAACACCGACAGCCCGCCGATCTCGCCGCCCTGTGCGATCAGTGCCTCGATCAGCGTCGGCGGTTCGCCGCAGGCCTGACCGACCACGATGCGGTCACCGGGGCGCAGGATCTCGCGCAGATCCAGGTCGCCCGCCGCGAGCACCACCGTCATCCCCGCACCCGCCCGTTCGTCCGGGTGGCGCGCGCTCGGCTCAGCACGTCTTCGGTGTCGGCGCCGAGTCGCGGAGCCGGTCCCGCGACCCGGCCGGGGGTGCGCGAGAACCAGGTGGGCGGGCCCGGGAAGCGCACCGGGCCGTGCGGGCTGTCCACGGTCTCGAAGAAGCCGGAGTCGAGCAGGTGCGGGTTGTCGAACAGGTCGTCCAGCGAGCGCACCGGCGCGGCCGGAATGTCCAGGGCGCGAAGCAGTTCCAGCCATTCGCCGGTGGTGCGCTCGGCGAAGGTCTCGGCGAGCAGCGCGTAGACGGTGTCGATGCGGGCCGCGCGCTGCTCGAGAGTGGCCCACTCCGGTCCGGCCCAGGGCGGGTGTACCGCCTCCACGAACGCCGTCCACTGCTTGTCGTTGTAGACCAGTGCGGCGAGGTATCCGTCGGCGGTGCGATAGGGCTTGCGATTGGGCGTCACCGCCCGGGGATACGCGGCTGTGCCCAGCGGCGGGTCGAACATCGCGCCGTTCGCGTGTTCCACGAGCATGAACGCGGCCATGGTCTCGAACATCGCGACCTCGACCTCCTGGCCCTCGCCGGTGCGCTCGCGGTGGAACAGGGCCATCGTGGTCGCGTACAGCGCGGTGAGCCCGGCGATCTTGTCGGCCATGATGGTCCCGACGTAGCTGGCGGTGCCGGTGAGTTGCTGTTGCACGTACGGCAATCCGCATTCGGCCTGGATGGTGTCGTCGTAGGCGGTGAGATCGGCGTCGCGGCCGCGGCGGCCGTAGCCGTAGCAGTTGGTGTAGACGATCGCCGGATTCACCGCCGCCACGTCCGCGTACGCGAAACCCAGCCGGGCGATCGCCGCGGCGCGCATCGAGTGGATGAAGACGTCACCCTCCGCGATGAGATCGCGCAGCGCCGCCTTCCCGTCCTCGGTGCGCAGATCCAGCAGCACACTGCGCTTGCCCCGGTTGACGTTGACGAACACGCCGGCCATGCCACGTTCGGGGCCGACGGAGATGTAGCGCGTGTTGTCGCCGGCGGGCGGTTCGATCTTGATGACCTCCGCGCCCATGTCGGCCATGATCTGCGTGCAATACGGACCCATGACCATCGCCGTCAGATCGATGACCCGGATTCCGGACAGCGGACCTGCATGTTCCATCGCCACGTCCTTGTTCACGACCGAACCGGCCCCGGGGCCGCGCGCTTCCGGTTCTCGGCGCAATCCGGTCTATCTGATGAATCTTTGTAAGGATAGTGATATCAAGGACAGCGTGGACACTGTCAATGGCGAACGCCCACCGGGACCTCTCCGGCCGATCGCCCGGGTGCTGGACGCGGCCCTCGCCGCCCGTCCGGAGGCCACGGCCCTCGAAGCCGCCTCGGGCGCTTGGACTTACGCCGAGCTGGACGAGCGCGCCGACCGCGCCGCCGGCGCGCTGTGGGCACTGGGCGTGCGTCCGGGCGAGCGGGTCGCGGCCTGTCTGCCCAACGATCTCGACATCGTGGCGGCCTTCCACGGCGCCCAGCGCATCGGCGCGGTCTGGGCGGGCATCGGCGAGGCGCTGTCGGCGAGCGAGCAGCAGCACCTGGCCGATCTGTGCGAACCCGCCGCCGTCCTCGCCGGGCCGCGCTGCCGGGTGGAGTCGCCCGCCACGGTCGACCCCGACCGCTGGAAGGCCCTGCTGGAGGGTGCCGCCCCCGCGCCACGGGTGGACCAGGACCTCGATGCCCCGGCCGGAATCGGTTTCACCAGTGGCACTTCCGGCACGCCCAAGGCCGTCGTGCACAGTCAGCGCAACCTGCTGCTGCCCGGCGCGGTCCTGGTCGCGACCCGCGGCTGGGGCCCGGACCTGCGTAAGGGCGACAGCTTCCCGTTCACCGTGCTCAACATGCTGGTGCTGTCGACGCTGCTGACGGCGCAGGCCGGCGGGTGCGCGGTGATCATGGACCGGCGCGACGTCGACGGCGTCGCCGAGTGGATCGCCGAGCATCGCGTCACGGTCTGGAACGGCGCGCCCGCCCAGCTCTACGATCTCGCGCGCCGCCCGCACCTGGACCTCGGCTCGCTACGCGAGGTGTGGAGCGGCGCGAGCGACACCCCCGATTCCGTACGCACCGCCTTCGCCGCGACCCACGGTCCGGTTCCCCGCGCCACCTACGGCCTCAGCGAGGCCCCGACCGTGGTGGCGATCGATCCGCCGGGGACGCACTGGGTTCCGGGCAGCAGTGGCCGCGTCCTGCCGCAGTACGACGTGGCCGCCTACGACGACGAGGGCCACCGGCTGCCGCCCGGCGAGCCCGGCGAACTGTGCCTGGCCGGGGCCACCACCGGTCCCTGGGCCGGACTGTGGACTCCGCTGCTCGGTTACTGGGCCGACGGCCGCGTACGGCCCGCACCGCCCGGCCCGTTCCCGACCGGCGACATCGGCACCGTCGACGCCGCGGGACAGCTCTCGGTGCTGGACCGCAAGAAGATGGTGATCATCCGCGGCGGCGCGAACGTCTACCCGCTGGAGGTGGAACGCGTCATCGGCGCGCACCCGGGCGTGGCCAAGGTCGCGGTCTGCGCGGTGCCGGACGAACGCCTCGGCCAGCGGGTCGCCGCGCTCATCGAGAGTTCCGGCCCCACAGTCGATTTCGACGAACTCACCGCCCTGTGCCGCCGCGAACTGGCCGGCTACAAGGTGCCGGAGATCTGGTCACGGGTGGACGCCCTGCCCCTCAACGCGATGGGCAAGATCGAGCGCACCCGCCTCACCGAACTCGTCCCTCCCGCCGCGAGGCCACAGTGAGCACGCCACCGGACCGCGTCGCCCGGCTGTTCGGCCTCGACGGCCGGGTCGCGATCGTCACCGGCGCGTCGTCGGGCCTCGGCGAGGCCGTCGCGGAGACCCTGGCCGCACTCGGCGCACGGGTCGCGGTCGTGGCCCGGCGCGCGGACCGGCTGGCCGAACTCGCCGCGCGGATCGACGGCCACCCCGTGCCCTGCGATCTGGCCGTGGACGTCGATGCGGTGGTGCCGGCGGTCGCCGCCGCGCTCGGGCCGCCGGAGATCCTGATCAACGCGGCCGGGAACCGATTCGGTGACGCTCCGGCGGAATCCGAGACCGCCGAGGCGATCGACAACACCCTCGCACTGAATCTGGTCGCCCCGTTCCGGCTGGCCCAGGCGGTGTTCCCGCACATGCGCGACCTCGGCCGCGGCGCGATCGTGAACGTCTCGTCGATCAGCGGCCGCGTCGGGGTGCCCGGCATCCCGCAGGCGTCCTATGCCGCGAGCAAGGCCGGGCTTTCGGGCCTCACGACCGAGCTGGCCGTGCAGTGGGCGCGGCACTCGATCCGCGTGAACACGGTGGCGCCCGGCTTCTTCCGCAGCGAGATCACCGACAGTCTCTACGACGACGAACGCGGCGCGCGCTATCTGCGCCGCAACACACCGCTGCCCACCGAGGCGAAGGCGGAGGACATCGTCGGCGCCATCGTCTGGCTCGCCGGTGACGCCGCCCGCTACGTGACCGGCCAGACCATCGTCGTGGACGGGGGCTGGACCGCTCGCTGACCGGCCGTGGAACGCCGGTTGACAGGCAGAAACAACAATGGAAGCATTATTCGCCATAATGGAGAATTAGATTCTCGCGTAGTGAACATCATGTGCGCGGGTGGCCATCCCATGGCGGAGAAAGGAACTCGCCGGCGAATGTTTACGGCATTGCTCATCGAAAAAGGCGACACGGGACCGAAGGTCGCGCCGACGGAGGTGGACGAAGCGGACCTGCCGGAGGGAAATGTCCGCGTCGACGTCGCGTACTCCACGCTCAACTACAAAGACGCCCTGGCGATCACGGGCAAGTCGCCGATCGTGCGCTCCTTCCCGATGGTGCCCGGCATCGACCTCGCCGGTGTGGTCACCGAGAGCGCGCATCCGGACTGGTCCGCGGGCGACTCCGTGATCCTCAACGGCTGGGGCGTCGGCGAGGGCCACTGGGGCGGCCTGGCCCAGCGCGCCCGCCTCGACGGCGACTGGCTGGTGCCGCTGCCCACCGAGTTCACCGCCCGCCAGGCGATGTCGATCGGCACCGCGGGCTACACCGCGAGCCTGTGCGTCGAGGCGCTGCTGCGGCACGGCATCCGGCCCGAACAGGGCGAGATCCTGGTGACCGGCGCCACCGGCGGGGTCGGCAGCATCGCCATCGCACTGCTCGCCAAGGCCGGGTTCACCGTCGCCGCCGCGACCGGAAAGTCCTCGGAGACAAGATATCTGCACGATCTCGGCGCGGGCACCGTGGTGGATCGCGCCGAGCTGGCCGAGCGCGGCAAACCGCTGCAGAAGGAGCGCTGGGCGGGCGCGATCGACACCGTCGGCAGCCACACCCTCGCCAATGTCTGCGCGCAGACCCGCTACGGCGGCGCGGTCGCCGCCTGCGGGCTGGCCCAGGGCATGGACTTTCCCGCCACGGTGGCGCCGTTCATCCTGCGCGGCGTCACGCTGCTCGGCATCGACAGCGTGCAGGCGCCCAAGCCGCGCCGCCTGGAGGCCTGGGCCCGGCTCGCCCGCGACCTCGACCCCGCCGCGCTGGACTCGATCGCCCGGGAGATCCCGCTGGGCGAGGCGATCACGGCGGCCGGGCAACTCATCGACGGCGCCGTGCGCGGGCGCTTCGTCGTCGATGTGAATCGGTGATGAGGAGTACCCCGTGAGCAAGAAGACGAGCGAGTCCACCGTCGAACTCGATCTCAGCGACGTCGACCACCGGGTCGGCAAGCCGGTCGGCGGCGGCCAGCTGTGGGATCCGTGCAGCACCTCCGACATCCGGCGCTGGGTGATGGCGATGGACTACCCCAACCCGCTGCACTGGGACGAGGAGTTCGCCCGGGAGTCCCGGTACGGCGGGCTGGTCGCGCCCCAATCCATCGCCGTGGCACTGGATTACGGGCACGGCGCGCAACCGGCCTGCGTCGGCCACATCCCCGGCAGCCACCTGATCTTCGGCGGCGAGGAGTGGTGGTTCTACGGCTGCCCGGTGCGCCCCGGCGACAAGCTGTTCCAGACCCGCCGCTTCCACGACTACAAGATCGTGGAGACGAAATTCGCCGGGCCCACCATGCTGTCGCGCGGCGACACCACCCACACCAACCAGCACGGCGCCCTGGTGGCGAAGGAACGGTCCACCGCCATCCGCTATCTCGCCGACGAGGCGCACAAGCGGGGCATGTACAGCAATCAGAACGGGACCGTGAAGTCCTGGACCGCAACCGAACTCACGGAGATCGAGGCGCTGCGGCACGAGTGGATCCTGTCCAACCGCACCGGTGTCTCCCCGCACTTCGACGAGGTGAAGGTCGGGGATCGGTTGCCGCGCCGGGTGATCGGGCCGCACAGCATCGCGACCTTCACCACCGAGTACCGCGCCTTCCTGTTCAATATCTGGGGCACGTTCCACTGGACCGCGCCGCCGGGCATCGAGGACCCCTGGATCTACCAGGATCCGGGCTGGACCGAGGGTTTCGCGTTCGACGAGGAGGGCGCGCGCATCGATCCGCGCAAACGTGACGGCCTGTACGTGGGCCCCTCGCGCGGGCACATCGACGGCGAGAAGGCCGACGAGGTCGGCATGGCCCGCGCCTACGGGTACGGGGCCACCATGGGCGCCTGGTGCACCGACTATCTCGCCTACTGGGCGGGCCTGGACGGCATGGTGCGGCACACCAAGGCGAACTTCCGCCTGCCCGCGTTCGAGGGCGACGTAACCTATTTCGACGCCGAGATCATCGGCAAGGAAACCGAATCGGTGTGGGGCGTGCCGCTGGTCCAGGTGCGGCTGAAACTCACCAATCAGGATCTCGGCGTGCTCGTGGACTGCACCGCCGAGGTCGAGCTGCCGTACTGACGGCGGCACGGAAAGAGGGAGAGCCCGCCGTGACCGATGCGATCGTCTCGGGACCGCCGCTGGCGGCGGAACCGGGTCTGGGGCCGCTGACACTGCCCGGTTTCCTGCGCGAGGTGACCGAGCGCTACGGCGACCGGGAGGCCCTCGCCGCCGGCGACACCCGCTGGACCTACACCGAGCTGTGGGAGCGCGCGAACGCCGTCGCCCGTGCCCTGCGGGCGGCGGGGATCGGCAAGGACGGCCGGGTCGGCGTGCTGATGACGAACCGTCCGGAGTGGCTCGCCGCGGTGTTCGGCGCGACCCTGGCCGGCGGCGTCGCGGTCACGCTGAGCACCTTCTCGACTCCGGCGGAGCTGGATCATCTGCTCGCGGTGTCCGGGGTGTCGGTGCTGCTGTTCGAACGCGCCGTGGCGGGAAAGGATTTCGCGACCGCCCTGACCGAACTCGAACCGGCGGTCGCGGATTCGGCCCCCGGTGCGGTGCGGTCGGCGAAATACCCCTTCCTGCGCCATCTTTCGATGGTCGGGGAGCCGGTGCCGGGCGGCGCGATCGAGACCTGGGAGGAGTTCCTCGCGCGCGGGGACGCCGAGCCGCAGGAACTCGTCGACGCCGCCGCGGCGGCGGTGCGGCCGAGCGATACGGCGGTGATCTTCTTCTCCTCCGGCAGCACCAGCAAGCCGAAGGGCATCCGCAGCGCGCACCGCGGCGTCGCCATCCAGATGTGGCGCTTCCGGCGCATGTACGACTTCGGGCCGGACGATCACGTGCGCTGCTGGACGGCCAACGGCTTCTTCTGGTCCGGCAACTTCGGGATGGCCCTGGGCGCGACGCTGGCCGCGGGCGGTTCGCTGGTGCTGCAATCGACCTTCGACGCGGTGGCGGCGCTGCGTCTCATGCAGGCCGAACGGGTCAATTTCCCCGTCGCGTGGCCGCATCAGTGGGCACAGCTGGAGGGCGCGCCGAACTGGGCGGCCACCGATCTCGCCAGTCTGCGTTTCGTGGACGTGGCGACCGCGGCCGCCCGGCATCCCAGCGTGTCGACCACGTACACCGAACCCGGTCACGCGTACGGCAATACCGAGACATTCACCATCACAACGTGTTTCCCGGCCAATACGCCAGAGGAGCAGATCGCGGGCAGCAGCGGCGTACCGCTGCCGGGCAATACGGTCAAGATCGTCGATCCGCTGACCGGCGCGGTGCTCGCCCGCGGCGACCGCGGTGAGATCTGCGTCAAGGGCCCCACCCTGATGCTCGGTTACCTCGGCACCCCGCTGGACGAAACCCTCGACGCCGACGGCTATTTCCACACCGGCGACGGCGGCTACCTCGACGACGCGGGCCGCCTGTACTGGGAGGGCCGCCTCACCGACATCATCAAGACGGGCGGCGCGAACGTCTCCCCGCGCGAGGTGGACGAGACCCTGTTCCCCTTCCCCGGCGTGCGGGTCGTCCGCACCGTCGGCGTCCCGCACGACACCCTCGGCGAGATCGTCGTGGCGTGCGTGGTCCCGCACACGGACGCCCGGCTCGACGCCGAGGAGATCCGCGCCTACCTCCGCGAACGCCTGGCCAGCTACAAGGTCCCCCGCCACGTCCTGTTCTTCGACGAGACGGATATCGCCCTGACCGGCAGCGCCAAGATCAAGTCCAGTGATCTGCGGAAGCTGGCGGCAGAACGATTGGGCGCGTAGGCAATTCGCTACTTCAGAGTGCCGTCGGCGACGAGGCCGCGGAGGCGGCGGCGGTCGAGTTTGCCCGAGGGCAGAGTGGGGATACTCGCGGCGGTGGTGACGATCCAGCGGGTGGGGACCTTATAGGCGGAGAGCTGCGCCCGGGCGCGGGTCGTGAGGGAGTCGAGGTCCACCACCGGGGCGGCCGGGACCACGACGGCGCAGACCTCCTCGCCGCGGGTGGGGTGGTCGAGGCCGACGACCACGCATTGCAGCACGTCGTCGAAGGTTTCGACGACCGCCTCGACCTCGCGCGGGGATACGTTCGCGCCGGCGGGCTTGATCACCTCGCTCGTGCGGCCGACGTAGAACAGCCGGGGGTCGCCCGCGTCGCGGTACACGAGATCGCCGGTGTGGAACCAGCCGTCGGCGTCGAAGACGGTCGACCGCTCGCGTTTGTTGTAGCCCGCCATCACGCCGAGGCCGCGGATGAGCAGTTCGCCGACGGTGCCGTCGGGGACCTCGTGGCCGTCCTTGCCGACGATGCGGGTTTCGGTGCGGTGGAAGCTGCCCGCGGTCTCGGTCAGGCTGCGGTGCACCGGATATCGGTCCGGCACACCGATCATCGCGAGGTCGAGCGGCCCGTCCCGCAGCAGTGGCGCGCTGGACAGATCTCGCTCCTCGAAACTCGGGTGTTCGCGCAGGCGCTGGGTGAAGGCCGGCCAGCCGATCACGCCGGTGGCCCGTTCCCGTTCGATCAGGTCCAGCGCAGTCCCCGGTTCCAGGCGCGACTGCAGCAGCAGCGTCGCCGGTGCGTGCAGCGCTCCCACCGCGGCGAGGAGGCCGCCGACCCAGAACATCGGCATCGCGCAGAGCACGCGCGGCGTCTCGGCGACACCGGTGGCGTGCCGGATCGCCGCCGCCCACGTGCTGGTCTGCCGGACCAGTGTGCCGTGGGTGTGCAGCACGCCCTTGGGGTCGGCGGTCGAGCCGGAGGTGTGGATCATGAGCACCGGGTCGGCGGGCGAGACCTCCGCCTCGACGGCGCGCAGGATGTCCGGCGGGACCGCCGGCAAGCCGTCGTGCCACCGCGTCGCCCAGCCGCGGCGGGCGTCGCCGACCAGGACGATGTCCCGCAGATACGGGGTGTCGATCAGGTGCAGATCCCCGGCCGTCCCTTCCGGCAAGCCGGGAAGCGCGGCCTCGAGTATTTCCCCCGTGTCCGACCCGAGCACCGCGCCCGCGGCTATCAACACCTGAATATCCGCCAGCCGCAATACTTTCCGGATCTCCGCCGGGGTATACATGGTGCTGAGCGGAACGGCCACCGCACCGATGCGGCAGATCGCCAGCCACCAGACGATCCACTCGACACCGTTGGGGAAGAACAGCCCGACCCGGCTCCCCTTCCCCACCCGCGCACGCAGCAACCGCCGCGCGATCTCGCCCGACCGCTGCTCGGCGGCGGCATAGGTCAGTCCGTCGTCCCGCGTCACCACATAGCGTTCGGATCCGAACTCGTCGGCACTGCGCCGCAACAACACGGGAACGGTCGGGCGGGTTTCGATCGCTGACACTCACCCAGGATAGATCAAAATTCTCTATCTATGAGAATGTGATTCACGCGCTGCCGGAGGCCGCGAATCGGTCCGTGATCATCCGGCGCGCCAGTGCGCGTGGTCGGGGATGGTGGTCGAAAAGATGACCGGGAAGAAGTTGCCGGGAGCCAGTTCGTTCATGTCGTGCCACGCGCCGCCCGGGTCGCGCTGGTAGTAGCGCGCCAACCCGCTGCCGTCGTCGTAGCAGACGATGTTCGCGGTGCCGAACGGGCTCCAGTACGCCGCGGCGCCCGGCCGCGGCGCCTCCAGCGGAGTGCGGAAAAGGTGGCCGCAGGACCAGATCTCGGGATCGTAGTACGTCGGCGCGGCAGCCGCCGACGGCGCGAGCGCCATGATTCCGGCAGCGGTCACCGCAGCGGCGGACAGCCCGGCACGGACGATATTTCGCACGATTCTTGCTCCTCCCTAGGCAGAACGGACTACACACTGGTGTCGGCAAACTGCTAGCGATCGTTAACGCCCGACCCGAGCACCCTAGCGGGGGCCGGGTGTCTCGCCGCGCCGGAACTCACACCACCCGTGGGTAGCCACTCATCCACCGCACCACGGTGGTCGTCGCCGTGCGTAACCTCAGCGGAATCGGAGGGCCAGCCGGGCACGGTGGGCGGCCGGCGTGCCGAACAACGACCGGTTGAGCGTCGCACGCTTCAGATAGACGTGAATTCCGCTCTCCCAGGTGTAACCGATGCCGCCGTGCAACTGCATCGCCTTGCCCGCGACCCGTACCGCCGCCTCGGTCGCGTAGGCCTTCGCCCTCGACGCCGCCACCGCGGCGTCCGGCGACCGCACGACCTCGCCGCGCACGGCCGCCATCACCAGTTGCCGGGCCACCGTCACCTGGACCAGCATGTCCGCGCAGGCGTGCTGAACTGCTTGGAACGAGCCGACCGGACGGCCGAATTGCTCTCGCACACGGACGTATTCGACGGTCGCGTCCAGCATGGCGACGCTCAGCCCCAGACTGTCGCACGCGGTGGCGATCGCGGCACGGTCGTACAACCGGCGCAGGGCCGCCGCGCCGTCCCCCGCGAACCGCAACACCGCACCCGGCGCGACCGCGACCCGGTCGGCGACCACGCGGCCGAACACTCGCGTCGCATCGACCACGGGCTGCGCGGTGACAGTCAGCCCCGCCGCTCCCGGCTCGACCACCGCTATCACAACGTTCCCGTCCGGCGCGCGGGCCGGGACCAGCAGCGGACCCGCCGCCGTCACGTCACACACGAATTCTGCCGCACCGGAAAGGAATTGGTCGCCAGACTCCCCCGCGAGCGCGAAGGTAACTCCCGCCATAACGGCCCCCGGGTCCACCACAGGAGAGCCCGTATCAGCGCCCGCTCCCCACTCCCCCGGCAGGGCGACGACCGGTACCGCTCCGCCCGCCACAGATTCCCGAAATAGCTTGTCGCGCAAGGTGTCCGGTGCCAGCATGCCGAGCGCTCCGAGCCCCAGGACAGCGACCGAAGGAAACGCCGTGAGTGCGGCCGCCCGGCCGATCTCCTCGAGCAGCACCGCCACCTCCGCGAAAGTGGCTCCCGCGCCGTCGAATTCCGCCGGCGCTTCCAGCCCCGGCCATCCCGCCCGCGCGAGAGCGGACCAGTCAGTTGCGGTCTCGTGACCGGTCTTGGCGAGCAGGCCGCGCGCCACCGCGCGCAACTCGTCGTGGATCTCCTCGAATTCGCTCATCACGCTCCCGCCTACGCCCTGGGCAGGCCGAGCCCGCGCTCGGCGATGATGGTGCGCTGAATTTCGCTGGTGCCGCCCGGAATGGTCCACTCCCAGGAGCCGACGAAGTCGAGCACCCAGGCGCCCGATTCCCAGCCGCCCGACATCGGTTTGCGCACGACGGTCTGGGCGGCCATGCCACCCACCTCCGCCCCGAAATCGGTCAGCCGCTGCAACAATTCGCTGTAGTACAGCTTCACGATCGAGGCGTCGGCCGGACCGGCGGTCGCGGCCGCGTGCCGCTCCACCAGATCCCGGCACAGCGCGCGCAGCCCGGTGAGCTCGATCTCCAAGGTCGCGAGGCGGTCGGCCACCACCGGGTCGTCGATCGGGGCACAGGCCTCGGCCAGCCACCGGAAACCGGCATTGCCGAGCCGTTCCGCCAATTCCAGCATGGTCAGCCCGCGTTCGGCGCCCAAGGTCTGCTGTGCCACCCGCCAGCCCGTGTTCTCCGCACCCACCAGCCGGTCCGCGGGGATCCGCGCCTCGTCCAGGAAGATCTCGCAGAAGTGCGATTCCCCGGTGGCCTGGCGGATCGGCCGCACCTCGACGCCGGGGGTGCGCATGTCGAGCAGGAAGTACGAGATGCCCTGCCGCTTAGGTGCATTCGGGTCGGTGCGGGCCAGCAGCAGGCACCAGTCGGCGTACTGCGCGCCGCTCGCCCACACCTTCTGCCCGGTGACCACGTACTCGTCGCCCGCGCGGCGGGCGGTGGTGCGCAACGCCGCCAGGTCCGATCCCGCGCCCGGCTCGGAGAAGCCCTGCACCCAGATCTCGCCGTCGAGGATCGCGGGCAGGTGCCGCCGCCGCTGCTCCTCGGTGCCGGCGGCCAGCAGGGTCGCCGCCGCGTGGTGCACGGCCACGAACGCCAGCACCAGCCGCGGCGCGTCGTGCGCGGCGAGTTCCTGGTAGAGCACGATCTGTTCCGCGACCGGCATACCGCCGCCGTACTCGACCGGCCAGTGCGGCACGGCGTATCCGGCCGCACGCAACTGCTGAAACCAGTCTTGTTGGAAGCGAACGAATTCCGCGTCGGAGGCGCCGGTCTGGGTTTGCCGCCAGTCGGACGGCACATGCGCGCGGCACCACTCCCGCACCTCGGCGCGGAACTCCTCGAGCTCGCGCCCGGTCACCGCGTCCGGTCCCGCAGCGCGAGCAGCCGTTCCCGGTGTTCCGGGGTCTGCATGCTGACCACCTCGGCGGCGAACCCCGCCTGCATGGGCCCGGCGAGCGCCTGCGACAGGTACATGTTCACGACTCTCTTGGTGCCGCGCAACGCCTCCGGCGGCTGGGCGGCCAGCCGCTCGGCCAGCTTGCGCGCCTCGGTCAGCAGATCGTCCGGCGCCACGACCCGGCTCGCGAGCCCGACCTCCACCGCCGTGGCGGCGTCGATCCGGTCACCGGTGTACAGGTATTCGCGGGTCCGCAGGATCGGGGTGAGCAGCGGCCAGAACGCCGCCCCGCCGTCGCCCGCGACCAGCCCGACCGCCACGTGCGGATCGGCCAGATAGGCGCGCTCGGACAGCAGCACGACATCGCACAGTACGGCGATGCTGGCGCCCAGCCCCATCGCCGGACCGTTGACCGCGGCGACCACCGGCAGCGGAAAGCGCAGCATCTCCTCGATGATCTGGGCGCCCTCGCGGATGCTCTCGTCCCGGGCCGCCGGATCGTCCAGAAACGACGTGATCCACTCCAGATCACCGCCCGCGCTGAAGGCCCGGCCCGCACCCGTGAGGATCACCACCCGCGCCTCGAGGTCCGCAGCCAGTTCCCGCCACACCTCCGCCAGCGCCCGATGCAGGTCGGCGTTCACCGCGTTCAGCTCGTCCGGACGGTTGATCACCACGAGCCGGACCGGCCCCTCGGCCGTCACGGTCAGCACCGGAGGAAGGTCGTCACTCATCGGCCGTACTCCCCGTTCGCTTCGAACAATCCCGCCGGGCCGTCCCGCCCGGCCAGGTGGATCAGCAGGTCCTCGGTAGCCACCGCACCGAGCGGGAGGCGGCGCAGCGGCAGGCTGTAGCGCGACAGCCACGACAGCGGCGATTCGTCGCAGAAACCCGAGGCGCCGTGCAGTTGATGGGCGATCCGGAAGACCGTGTCCGCCGCCGCCAGCATCGCCGAACGCAGCGTGAGCGCGTCCACCAGCGCGTCGTCGCGGCGCGCCTGGCAGCTCCACAGCGCGTAGCGGGCGAGCATGTCCGCGCCGCGGCGCTCCACCTCGGCGTCGGTCAGCTGGAACTGCACCGACTGGAATTCCGAGAGCGGCCGCCCGAACTGCTCCCGCACGAGCACATGATCGCGAGCCAGTTCCACCGCGCGGTCCAGCATCCCGAGCAGCGTCCAGCACGGCAGCAGCACCGCGAGCGCGAGATCGGCGCCGCCGTCACCGTCGACCGGCTCGATGTCCAACCGCGTCACGAACGCCGTCGCACGCGCGGGCGACAGCGGCGCGCGCGGTGTCGCCGCGCCCCGTACGCCCTCGAAACTCACTGTGGCCCAGCGCAGATCGAGCCCCTCGACCGCCGCCGCGGGTTCGTCCCCCGCCACTACCAGCAGTCCGTCGGCGCTCCCGTCCCCGGGCCGGGCCAGACGTTCCGCCACCGGATACGGCGCGGCCCAGTATCCCGCACTACGGCACAGCGCCGCCGCCGCTTCCAGCTCCTCGCCATCGCGCCGCGGCTCCAGCTCCCAGGCGCCCAGCGCACCGAGTACGGGCTCGACCAGCGCCGTCCGGCGACCCGGGTCCCGCTCGGCGGCCTGCACCAGTTCGTCGCCCCCGGCCGCGGCCAGCGCCCGCTGCACCTGTTTGCCGAATTCCGTTGCCTCGCCGGTTAATTCGATTTCCATACGATGTTCCTGCGGCCGCACTGCCGAATTCGCCTCGCTCATGCGACCGCACCCGCTCGGCGGGACCGGCCCAAGAGCGATCGGGCCAAGAGGATCTGCTGCATTTCGACGCTGCCCGAGGCGACGGTCGCGGCGTTGGCGTAGCGCCAGTGGTCCTCCACGGCGCGGCGGAAGCGGCGTTGCGCGTCGCCGTCTGCGGTGACGTAGCCGGACAGTTCGCTGAGAACGCTCGCGCTCTCCTGATCCAGTCTGGTCACCGCGATGCGATAGGCGGCGGTGTCGGCGGGCGACACCTGCCCGGCGCTCTGCGTGGCGACCACCTGGTAGGCCAGCAGCCGGGCCCGCCGGGCACGAGTCAGCGCCCGCATCCAGCGTGCGTGCAACTCGGCCGGAACCTGTTCCCAGCGCGGCCCGAGCACCTCGGGGGCGGCGCGCAGCAGGCGGTCGCAGCGGGCGTAGCGGGCGATGCCGACCCGTTCGAAGGCCAGTACCTCCCCGACCACCGACCAGCCCTGGTCGACCTCGCCCAGCACGTCGGCCTCGGTCGCGCGGACACCGTCGAGGAACACCTCGTTGAGATGATGCGGCCCGAGCATCGACCGGATCGGCCGTACCTCGATCCCCGGATCCGACATCGGCACCAGAAAGACCGTGAGCCCCTGCTGTTTCCGGCCTTCCGAGGAGGTGCGCGCGAGCAGGAAGATCCACTGCGCCATGGTGGCGTAGGAGGTCCAGATCTTCTGCCCGGAGATGCGCCAGCCGTCACCGTCCCGGCGCGCGGCGGTGCGCAGCGACGCCAGGTCGGACCCGGAGTCGGGCTCGCTGAAACCCTGGCACCAGATGACCTCGCCGCGCGCGATCGGCGGCAGATGCTTGCGCTGCTGTTCGGGCGTCCCGTGCCGCATGATGGTCGGCCCCACCCAGTTGACTCCCATATACTGCGCCCCGCGGGGTTCGTGGTGCGCCCACATCTCCTCGCGGACGACGGTCTGCTCCCACACCGAGGCGCCGCGGCCGCCGAACTCCTCCGGCCAGGCCGCGCAGAGCAGGCCCCGATCGGCGAGCACCCGGCAGAACCGTTGGGCGACAGCCAGATCGGCGGGATCGTCGGTGAACGCGCCGAGATAATCGGCGGGGACCTCCTCGGCTATCAGCCGCCGCAACTCGGCCCGGAGTTCCGCGGCGGACTCACCCATCGTGAAGTCCATTGCCGCACAGTACTTCAATCCTCATAAGGATAGCAATATTTGTATGGTCAGTTCGCCGTTGACTACACTGCCGCCATGACCGAGGCGACGCGCGCGTGCACGATCCCCGGGCGGCGGCCCGCATGACCGCAGCCAAGCGCGGCCGCGTGCCGCAGCGCCGGATCGCCGAAACCGTTGCCGCCGAGTTGCGCTCGCGCATCCTGGCCGGCGACGAGAACTACCGGCTGCCCACCCAGGACCAGCTGGTGCAGGACTTCGGCGTCAGCTACCCCTCGATCCGCGAGGCGCTGCGCATCCTGGAGACCGAGGGCCTGGTCACGGTGCGCCGGGGCAATGTCGGCGGCGCGGAGGTGCACCGGCCCGACGAGATGTCGGCGGCCTATCACCTCGGGCTCGCCCTGCAGGCCGCGCACGTCACCCTGGGCGACCTCGCCACCGGCCTGCGCATGCTGGAGCCGACCTGCGCGGCCGAGTGCGCCAGGCGGCCCGACCGCGCGGAAACCGTGATACCGGCGCTCACCGAGAACGTCGACAAGTCGGCCGAACTCGTCGACGACGGCGTGGCCTTCACCCACACCGCCCGCGAATTCCACGACCTCATCGTCTCCTTCACCCCGAACCTCACCGTCCGCTACGTGGTCAGCACCCTGGTCGCGCTGTGGTCGGTCCAGGAGGAGACGTGGGCCGAGGCGCAGGCCCGCCGCGGCGAGTACCCGTCCCCCGCCGAGGCCGCCGAGGCGGTGCGCACGCACCGCCGCCTCGTCAAGGACATCGCGGCGGGCCGGGCCGACGAGGCCGAGCAGTTGTACCGCACCCACCTGGCCGCGACCCAGGCCGTGGTCCTCGAACGCTTCGACGACGGCGTGGTCAACGCCTCCCGCAGCGGCGCCCGCCTCGCCATGCGGTCCGGTCCGCGCACCCGGATCTGACCGCGTCTCCCCGGTTGGGTGAAGCCGGTCCGCCAGCTGGACGGTAATCGTATTCTCTTTTCATGAGAATCAATTATCAGCCGAACGGCCGGAGGCAATCCGGATCGACATCGCCGCCCTGCCGTCCAGCCACCGGGCCACGCCTGACGCCTCCAGCGGCGAATAGCCATGCACCCGTGCACCTTCCGAGCACAGTCGCGCATACCCACAACAGCCGGGCGACCGACTACTCCACGGTAAGTAACGGCACAAGTATTGCTATCCTTATGAGGATTGAAGTAGCGTGATGCGCGTTACAGGGCCTGCGGTGCATACCAGCGGAATGACATTTCCGTAATGCAGCAGGTCAGCGACACCACAAGACCAACAAACTTCTCACCACTCGGAGGCCCCGCCTTGACTACAGGGGCGCGCTACAGCGGCACCGCATCGACCACCCTCGCGCAGGGCTGGAGCCTGGAACGGCTCACCACACCGAGCCGCCTGTTCGGCGCGAACGGTCTGCGCACCGGTCCCGACGGCCGCATCTACGTGGCCCAGGTCGCCGGCAGCCAGATCAGCGCACTCGACGTCGGCACCGGCGAGCTGGAAACCGTCAGCGCCAAGGGCGGTGACATCGTCGCCCCCGACGACCTGGCCTTCGACCCCGAGGGCAATCTCGTCGCCACCGAGTACATGGACGCGCGAGTCAGCGTGCGCGGCACCGACGGCCGCACCCGCGTGCTCCGCGCCGATCTGCCCGGCGCCAACGGCATCACCGTGCACAACGGCCGCCTGTTCGTCAACGAGTGCCGCATCGGCGGACGGCTCATGGAACTGCCCCTCCACGGCGGTGCGCCGCGCGTGCTGCAGGACAACCTGCCGATGCCCAATGCCATGGAGGTCGGCCCCGACGGCCTCCTCTACTACCCGGTCATGGGCACCAACGACATCTGGCGCATCGACCCCGACGGCGGTGCGCCGCAACGGGTCGCGGGCGATCTCGGCTCCCCCGACTCGGTGAAATTCGACGCCGACGGCTTCCTCGTCTCCACCCAGGCGGCGTCGGGCGAGGTGCTGCGCATCGATCCGCGCACCGGCGACCGGCAGGTGCTGGCGCGCCTGGAGCCGGGCCTGGACAACTGCACCTTCGTCGGCGACCGGTTGTTCGTGTCGCACTTCTCCGGCGCGATCACCGAAATCCGCACCGGCGGCGAGACAAAGCCGGTGCTGCCCGGCGGCCTGCTCTGGCCGCTGGATCTCACCGTCGCCCCCGACGGCAGCCTCTACGTCGCCGACGGCACCTTCTTCTACGTCCTGCGCGACGGCGAATTGCACACTGTCGCCTCGCTTTTCAGCCCGGGTAACCCCGGCTATGTGCGCGGCGTCGCGGCCGTGGGTCCGGGCGAGTTCGTCTGCGCCACCTCTACCGGTCAGATCTCCTACTACCGCCCGGGTTCGGCCGAGGAGCCACAGGTCGTCGCGGACGGTTTCGACCAGCTCTACGGTGTCGGGCTCGCCCCCGGCGGCGCGATCGTCGCCGCCGAGCTGGGCGCGGGCCGGGTGCTGTCGGTGCGGCCGGGCGAGGTGGAGGTGCTGGCCGCCGGGCTGAACGCGCCGCTGGGGGTCGCCTTCGGCCCGGACGGCACGGTCCTGGTCTCCGAATCCGGCGCCGGGCGCGTGGTCTCGGTCGGTCCCGCCGGTGTCGACACGGTGGTGGACGGGCTGGAGACGCCGCACGGAATCCTGGTGCGCGACGGGCAATTACACATCGTCGACGCCGGTGCGAAGAACGTGGTCCGGGTCGATCTCGAGACCAAGGCACGCACCACGCTCGCCTCCGGCCTCCCGATCGGCGCGCCGCCCGGAGTGGTGCCCAAACCGCTGCTCGGGACGCCGCCGTTCTCCGGTCCGATGGGACCGTTCGCGGGGATCGCCGCCGCGGCGGACGGCACCCTCTACGTCTCCGCCGATGCCGAGGGCAGCGTCCTGGCGCTGCGCGAGGAGGCGTGAGCGGCCGTGAGTGACAACGGATTCGGGCTCCGGGGCCGCGTCGTCATCGTCTCGGGCGCGGGCGGCGGCGGCATCGGCACCACGGTGACCCGCAAGGTCGCGGGCGCGGGCGCCACCGTGATCGCGGTCAGCAGGTCGGCGGAGAATCTGGCGAAACACGTCGAACCCCTGGCGGCCGAGGGGCTTTCGGTATTGCCGGTCGCGGCCGACGCGGCCACCGACGAGGGCATCGCGACGGTGCTCGAGCACGCCCGCCGGGCCGACGGCGAACTGCACGGACTGGTCAATGTCGCCGGCGGCGCCGCACCGTCGACCTGGATGCCGTCCACCCGGGTGACCCGGGCGGACTGGCGCGGGCTGTTCACCCAGAACCTGGAAACGATGTTCTTCATGAGCCAGGCGGTGGCCGCGGAGCTGAAGTCGCACGGGCGCGGCGGGTCGATCGTGTCGATCTCCTCGATCAGCGGAATGAACACCGCCCCTTTCCATATCGCCTACGGCACGGCCAAGGCCGCGCTGGTGTCGGCGACCCGCACCATGGCCGTCGAACTGGCCCTCGACGGCATCCGGGTGAACGCCGTCGCCCCCGGCGTCACCGAGACCCCGGCCTCGGGCGCCTACGTCGACGAGGCCCCCGACCGCGACCGGCTGGCCATCGCCATGGGCCGCCGCGGCACCCCGGACGAGCAGGCCGGGCCGATCCTGTTCCTGCTGTCGGACCTGTCGACCTACATCACCGGGCAGACGCTGCTGGTCGACGGCGGGCTGAATCTCAAATGGACCCACCTCGGCGCCGACAACACCTCGCTGTTCCTGAAGGACGAGTCGTTCCGCGCCGCCATCACACGCTGACACCGCGGTTCTCATGAGGAGGATGTGATGACCGAAACCGTCGATACCCACTCGGAAAACGCCACGGGCACAACGGCGCCGCAGGCGGCCGAACCGCTGTCGACGCCGCTGGTCATCGGCGTCGACGCGTACATCTCCGAGGAGTACGCGCGCGCCGAACGCGACAAACTCTGGGCCAAGGTGTGGCAGCAGGTCGACCGGGTCGAGGAGATTCCCCGCGTCGGCGACTTCCTCACCTACGAGATCCAGGACGACTCGATCATCGTGGTGCGCACCGCTCCCGACACGATCCGCGCCTACCACAACGTGTGCGCACATCGCGGCCGCCGCCTCGTCGATACCCCGCCGGGTGAGCACCACGCCCGCGGCAGCCGCAAGCAGTTCGTCTGCGGCTTCCACGGCTGGCGTTACGACCTGGAGGGCAACAACACCTTCGTGGCCGAACGCGAGGACTGGCCGTGCGGGCTGAACCGCAACGACGGACTGAATCAGGTGCGGGTGGACACCTGGGGCGGCTGGATCTGGATCAATCTGGACCCCGACGCCGGCCCGCTGCGTGAGTACCTGGAGCCCGCCGCCAGTCTGCTCGAGCATTTCGAGCTGGAGAACATGCGTTACCGGTGGCGCCGGTGGCTGACCTTCGACTGCAACTGGAAGGTCGCCTTCGAGGCGTTCATGGAGACCTACCACGTGCCCTACACCCACCCGGAGTTCATGAATTTCGGCCAGTTCCTCGGCTGGGCGCGGGCGCAGGGCAAGCACAGCAACATCGGCTACGACGCGCCGAAGGGCATGGAGGAGAACCAGGCCAAGGTGCGGCTGGGCGCCGGTCCCGACGCGCGGGTGTCGACGGCCACGCTGCAGAACTTCACCTGGGAGAACGCCAACACCAACACCACCCGCACCCTGGTCGACGTCGCGAATCGGCTGGTCGACGAGCTGCCCGAGGGCACCCCGGCCAACGAGGTGCTGCGCTACTGGCTCGACACCGCCCGCTCCGAGGACGAGGCGCGCGGCGTGGTCTGGCCGAAGGTCGATCCCGACATCGTCGCCCAGGCCGGGACGGCATGGCAGATCTTCCCCAACTTCCAGATCGGCCACGCGCTGAACAACATGCTGTGCTACCGGTTCCGGCCCTACGGCTACGACCCCGACAAGTGCATCTTCGAGGCGGCGGTGTTCGAGCTGTTCCCGCCCGGCGAGGAGCCGGAAACGGAATGGGAGTACACCCCCGAGGGCGACCCCAACTGGAGAACCGTTCTCCCGCAGGACTTCTCGAATATGGCCGCCGTGCAGAAGGGATTGAAGTCGCGCGGTTTCACCGGCGCCAAGCCCAATCCGTACCGCGAACGCAGCATCGTCAACCTGCATCACAACCTCGCCTCGTATATGGGCACCGGCGAGCCCCGCGAGCTGACCTGACCGTGGCGTCCCGCCCACGAACTTCGAGCAAGAGATCTAGGACATCCGAATGCAGCACTGCGAACCCACGGTAACGCCCGACGTCGACAAGGAAGCGTTACGCCTCAAGTACCTGGCGGAGCGGGACAAGCGGCTGCGGCCCGAGGGCCAGCAGCAGTATCTCGAGGCCGAGGACGAGTTCGCGGAATTCTACGAGAGCGATCCGCATCTGCCGGTGACACCGCGCGCACCGATCGACGCCGATGTCGAGGTGGTCGTGCTCGGCGGCGGTTTCGCCGGGCTCATCACCGCGCACCGGCTGCTGCAGGCGGGCGTCACCGATTTCCGGATCGTGGAGCTGGGCGGTGACTTCGGCGGCGTCTGGTATTGGAACCGCTATCCCGGAATTCAGGTCGACTCGGATGCCTACACGTATCTGCCGCTGATCGAGGAAACCGGCTACATGCCGACGGAGAAGTTCACCCACGGCGACGAGAACTACGAACACGCGCAGCGCATCGGCAAGCATTTCGGCCTGTACGACAAGGCGATCTTCCATACCCTGACGCGCTCGCTGGAATGGGACGAGCAGATCAAGCGCTGGCGGATCGGCACGAATCGGGGCGACGATATCCGCGCCCGTTTCGTGGTGATGTGCCAGGGCCCCTACAACCGCCCGAAACTGCCCGGGATCCCCGGCATCAAGGATTTCCGGGGGCACACCTTCCACACCGCCCGCTGGGACTACGAGTACACCGGCGGCAATCTGCACGGCGGCCTGGACCGTCTCGGCGACAAGCGAGTCGCGATCATCGGCACGGGTTCCACTGCGGTGCAGGCGATTCCGCATCTGGCGCGCGGCGCGAAGCATCTCACCGTCTTCCAGCGCACCCCGTCCTACATCTTCGAGCGGGACAACTACCCGACCGATCCGGAATGGGCGAAGTCGCTGCGGCCGGGCTGGCGGGCCGAGCGGCAGCGCAACTTCCACAACGCCGCCTTCGCGTTCTACAGCCCCGGCGAGCCGGACCTGATCTGCGACGGCTGGACCGAGGTCGCGCGCAACCTGGCCGCGAAGCTGAACGAGACCGGCGGCTGGGCCGCGCTCGCCGATCCCGCGAAGTTCCTGGAACTCAAGGAGATCGAGGACTATCGGGCGATGGAGCGGCTGCGCCGGCGCGTCGAGGAGATCGTCGAGGACCCGCAGACGGCGGAGAAGCTCAAGCCGTACTACCGCAATATGTGCAAGCGGCCGGTCTTCAACGACGAATACCTGCCGACCTTCAACCGCCCCAACGTGACCCTGGTCGATGTGTCCGACACCAAGGGCGTCGAACGCATCACCGCGAACGGCATCATCGCCCACGGCGTCGAGCACGAGGTGGACTGCATCATCTTCGCCAGCGGCTTCGAGATCACCACCTCCCTCGAGCGCCAGTACGACATCGAGCCGTTCACCGGCCGCGGCGGCCGCTCGCTCTACGAGCACTGGGGCAAGGGTTTCCGGACACTGCACGGCATCACCACGCACGGTTTCCCGAACATCTACTTCACAGGGTTCATCCAGGGCGGCGTCACCGCGGCCACCACCCTGATGTTCGAGCAGCAGGCCGATCACATCGCCTACATCGTGAAGCAGGCCCAGGAGCGCGGCGTCGCCGTGGTGGAACCCACCGCCGACGCCGAGGAGGGCTGGGTGCAGACCATCCGCGCGAACACCGTCGACAACAGCACCTTCGTCTCGGAATGCACGCCCGGCTACTACAACAGCGAGGGCGAGCCGAACGGCCGCTCGTTCCTGGGCGACCCGTTCTGGGGCGGCTTCTACGTGCTGGAGGAGATGTTGCAGGGCTGGCGCGACGCCGGCGACCTGGAGGGTTTGGCGCTGGGCCGATGACCCGCCCCGAGAACCCCGGAGAGGACCGAACACCTTGTCAGACTTGAGATTCGACGATCGCGTCGCCGTCATCACCGGCGCCGGCCGCGGTTTGGGGCGCGCCTACGCCGAACTCCTTGCCGCCCTGGGCGCCAAGGTGGTGGTCAACGATGTCGGCGGCACCACCCGCGGCGACGTCTTCGAGGCCGATGTGGCCGCGGAGGCCGCCCAGGCCATCACGGACGCCGGGGGCGAGGCGGTCGCCAATACCGACTCGGTGGCCACGCCCGCGGGCGGGCGGGCGATCGTGGAATCGGCGCTGGACCATTTCGGCCGCCTCGACATCCTGATCCACAACGCGGGAAACGTTCGCTACGGGTCACTCACCGAACTGAGCTACGAGGATTTCGAGGCCGTCGTGGATGTGCACCTGCGCGGCGCCTTCCACGTGGTGCGCGCCGGTTTCCCGGTGATGAGCAAGGCCGGATACGGGCGGGTGGTCCTGACCTCCTCCATCGGCGGTCTCTACGGCAACAAGGCGGTGGCCAACTACGCGGTGGCCAAGGCCGGGGTGATCGGGCTGTCCAACGTGGTCGCGCTGGAGGGGGCGGAGGTGGGCGTCAAGTCCAACGTCATCGTGCCCTCGGCGCTCACCCGGATGGCCGCGGGCATCGACACCTCGGCCTATCCGGACATGCGGCCGGAACTCGTGGCGCCCGCGGTCGGCTATCTGGCGCACGAAACCTGCACGCTCAGCGGCGAATTGCTGGTGTCGATCGCGGGCCGGGTGGCGCGTGCCTACATCGCCGAGACGCCGGGCGTGTATCAGCCCTCGTGGACCGTCGGCGAGGTCGCCGCGCGCATCGACGAGATTCGCAATACCGACAACTCCTGGATCCTGCCGCCCGCGTCGGCTCACGTCGACCACATCGGCGGCAGCTTCGCGATGGCCAGGGCAGGGAAGTGAGGACAAGCATGGCAGTCAAGGTTTACGAACGCATTCTGGACCTCTTCGAAGCCGAGGGCATCAGGACGATTTTCGGCATCCCCGACCCGAATTTCGTGCACCTGTTCCATCTCGCCGAGGAGCGCGGCTGGAATGTCGTCGCGCCGCACCACGAGGAGTCGGCCGGGTTCATGGCCGAGGCGGTGTCGCGAATGACCGGGAAGGCCGCGCTGGCCATCGCCACACTCGGCCCGGGGATCGCGAACCTGGCCGGTTCGGTGATGTGCGCCAAGGTGGAGAACTCCCCCATCGTCTTCCTCGGCGGACAGCGCGCCCGCATCACCGAGCAGCGGGTGCGGCGCGGCCGGATCCAGTTCGTGCAGCAGGCGCCGCTGATCGAGAACTCCGTGAAGTACAGCGCCAGTATCGAATACGCGGACCAGACCGACGAGATCATCCGCGAGGGCCTGCGCAAGGCGCTGTCGGGCACGCCGGGACCGGTGTACATCGAGTACCCGTCGCACGTGATCACCGAGGAACTCGACGTGCCACCGGTGTTGCCCCCCAAGGCTTATCGGCTCGTCGGCCAGACCGCCGGTCCCGACAAGGTGGCCGAGGCGGTGGAATACATCCGCGCGGCGAAGCAGCCCATCCTGCTGGTCGGGCACGGGGTGCACACCGCGCGGGCCGGGGAGTCGGTGAAGGCGCTGGCCGATCTCGTCGCGGCGCCGGTGCTGCAGACCTCCGGCGGTACCTCCTACATCAAGGGGCTGGAGGATCGCACCTTCCCGTACGGCTTCTCCAAGGCCGGGCTGGAGGCGGTGGTGCAGTCGGATCTGGTGCTGGCCATCGGCACCGAACTCGGCGAGCCGGTGCACTTCGGGCGCGGGCGGCACTGGGTGGCGAACGAGGCCAACCGGAAATGGATTCTGATCGAACAGGATCCGGCGGCCATCGGCGTGAACCGGCCGATCGATGTGCCGCTCGTCGGCGATCTGCGGGCCATCGTGCCGCAGCTGGTGGAGGCGCTGCAAGACACTCCGCGCACGCCGACCCCGGAGCTGCGGCGCTGGATCGAACAGGACGCCGCGCAACTGGCGGAGCTGGCCGAGACCGCGCCCGCCGGCGAGTCGCCGGTGCATCCCGCGCGGATGATCGTGGAGGCCACCAAGGCCTTCCCGCCGGACGGCATCATGGTCCGCGACGGCGGCGCCACCACGATCTTCGGCTGGACCTACTCCCAGGCCAAGCCGCACGACGTGATCTGGAACCAGAACTTCGGGCATCTGGGCACCGGCCTGCCCTACGCCGTGGGCGCCTCGGTGGCCGACGGCGGTAAGCGGCCGGTCATGCTGGTCACCGGCGACTCGTCGTTCCAGTTCCAGATCGCGGAGCTGGAAACCGCTGCGCGCCTGAACCTTCCGCTGGTCTGCGTGGTCGCCGTGGACTATGCGTGGGGCCTGGAGGTCGGCGTCTACAAGCGCACGTTCGGGCACGGGTCGCTCGAGACCGGCGTGCACTGGAGCAAGGACGTGCGGCTGGACAAGGTGGCCGAGGGCTTCGGCTGCTACGGCGAATACGTCGAACGCGACGAGGACATCGCACCGGCCATCAAGCGGGCCTACGCCAGCGGGCGGCCGGGCGTCATCCACGTCGCCGTCGATCCGAAGGCGAACTCGGAGGAGATGCCGAGCTACGACGAGTTCCGCACCTGGTACGCGGAAGGACAGCAGTGATGCGCGAATATTCGAAGTTCTACATCGGCGGCAAGTGGGTCGATCCGGCCGAGCCGCGGACATTCGACGTGGTGAACCCGGCCACCGAGGAGGTCGCCGGGCGGGTCGCGAGCGGCTCGGCCGCCGACGTGGATCAGGCGGTGGCGGCCGCGCGGCAGGCGTTCCCGGGCTGGGCGGCCATCTCCGTCACCGATCGGCTCGCGGTGTTACGCGCGATCGGTGACGAATACGGCAGGCGCCGTGGGGATCTCGCCGCGGCGCTGACCGAGGAGATGGGCGCCCCGGCCGCGCTGGCGGGCGGCTTCCAGGTCGATCTCGGCGCCGGGCATCTGGCGACGGTCATCGAGATCCTGGAGAACTACTCCTTCGAACAGCCGCGCGGCGCCACCCTGATCGTCAAGGAACCGATCGGGGTCTGCGGTCTGATCACGCCGTGGAACTGGCCGTTGAACCAGATCGCGGTGAAGGTCTTCCCCGCCCTGGCCGCCGGATGCACGGTGGTGCTCAAGCCCTCGGAGCAGTCGCCGTTCAGCGGGCAGATCTTCGCCGAAATCCTCGATGCCGCAGGGATTCCCGCCGGAGTGTTCAATCTCGTGCAGGGCGACGGCCCGAGTGTGGGCGCGCCGCTGTCCGCGCATCCCGGCGTGGACCTGATCTCCTTCACCGGTTCCACCCGCGCGGGCATCGAGATCGCCAAGAACGCCGCGCCCACCGTCAAGCGGGTCACCCAGGAGCTGGGCGGCAAGAGCCCGAACGTCGTCCTCGACGACGCGGGACTGGCGGCCAATGTCGGCAGCGCCGTCGCGACCCTGATGAACAACTCCGGCCAGACCTGCAGCGCGCTGTCGCGGATGCTGGTGCCGCGCACCCGCATGGACGACGCGATCGCGGCGGCCCGGGACGCGGCTTCGCAACTGTCCGTAGGCGATCCGACCGGAGACGTCGCGCTGGGTCCGGTGGTGTCCGGTGCGCAGTTCGACAAGATCCAGGCCCTGATCCAGAAGGGCATCGACGAGGGCGCCACTCTCGTCGCGGGCGGCACCGGCCGTCCCGAGGGCCTGACCAAGGGCTATTACGTCAAGCCGACCGTGTTCGCGAACGTCACCAACGACATGACCATCGCCCGCGAGGAGATCTTCGGCCCGGTCCTGACCATCCTGGGCTACGACGATCTCGACCAGGCCGTGGAGATCGCCAACGACACCGAGTACGGTCTCGCCGCCAATGTCGCCGGCGCCGACCTCGAGCAGGCCCGCGCCGTCGCCCGCCGCATCAGCGCCGGCTGGGTGACGGTCAACGACGCCTTCGACTTCCACGCCCCCTTCGGCGGTTACCGCAAGAGCGGCAACGGCCGCGAATGGGGCGAGGACGGGTTCGAGGAGTACCTGGAGACCAAGGCCATCCTGGGCTACGCGACGGAGTAGGGAGGCACCTCGGCACAGTAGTCGACGGCCCATCTGTGCACGAGTTCGCACAGGTAGCGTGCGGCGAGCGCCTTCGCTGACGCCCCTGGCTCTATGAGCGTCGGGCGTCGAGTGCCGACCCGATCAATGAACGAGCTGCATCGCCGACGACGGCCTGCGCCGACAAGGCGGTGAATGCCTTCTCGTAATAGGCGAGTTCGCGCGGCTGAGTGATCGTCAACTCGGCGGTGATGGTTTCCACCTGCACCATGCGACGGTCATAGAACACGAAGTTTGTTGTCGTATAGACGAACTCAGCAGTTGCCGGAACGATGCCGAGCGACAGGCGCGGTATCCGCATCAACTCGGCCAGGTGCTCGAGCTGTTCGACCATGATCGCATCGGACCCGACCGTGGTGGACAGCACTTGCTCGGCGATCAGGTAGTTGAATCGGTGCACGCCTTCGCGCAGGACTCGCTGTCGCTCCATGCGTGCGGTAATCGCTGCGTCGAGATCGTCTGTGCCGCCCACGAACCCGATGCAGGTTTCGATGATGTGGCGCGCGTAGTTCTGTGTTTGCAGAAGGCCGGGCACGATCAGCGGTTCGAATGCACGCACCAGTGATGTTCCGGCTTCGTCGGCGACCGCCTTGCGTTGGCGTCCGGCGTGGCCGTGGCCGACGATGCGCCGCCATTCCGCCCATGCCGCTTCGATATTGCGTACCAACGCGATGAGATCTGGGACATGCAAGGTGGCGTTGGTGGCCGCGCACCAGGCCCGTATGTCGTCCTCGTTGGGAGTCTGCCGTCCGTGCTCGATGCGGGATACCTTCGAGTTATCCCAGCCGATGCGATCGGCGAGGCCGACACCCGTGAGCCCGGCATCCCTGCGGAGTTCCCGCAATCGGATGCCGAGGTTCTCACGGGCCTGTTGAACACTGCTCACGTTGCCGCAATATATCTGTCGTGCGGTGTAGCCAGTTGCCACGCCCGGTCCCGCACGGTCACACAACGCTGTGCGATGACCGGATCGCGGGTGAGGGCTCCTCCCGCGAAATCGCCTGCGCTGGTAAAGATCGTGAACAACACAGTGTCGTCGTCGAAGAGCCACCAGTCATCCGGCGTCAGTTCGGCAGGGTCGATGGAATGCCTCGGCAGCCAACGGATATCTTCGCCGGAGGGCTGGTTGAATCGAGTGGTGTAGTCGAGCGCGAACCTGGTGTAGTCGCCGTGCGGCTCGGTCACCACTCGGACCCGCTGCACCGACCTGCCCGCGCTCGTGGTCGTCTTCATCAGTTGGAACCAGTGATCCCAGTTCGGCGGGTACTCGTACGGTTCGCCACGCAGGAACTTGCCCATCATCTCGATCTCTTCGGCGACTTGCCCGTACGAGTCCTGCGTTTCAAGGTGGAACGCGCGAGCCTTGGCGTCGTGGAACAGTTGATCGAACTCCGGGCCTGCCGGAATGAGAAGCATCAGCGATCGTCCTTTCGGACCGGGACCGCCACGGCAGTCTCATGACCGGGTATCTGCATGGTGTTCAAGACCTGTTGGTCGGTGATGGTGGTCCCGACCATTACGTACCAGCCGTTGCCGATGTCGGTCAGGTCCGTGTCGAAACACATGCCGGGCTCCATGTAATGGAGCAGATCGTGAGGAATGCGCACCTTGGCCGGTTCGCCGGGTACAGGGTAGCCCTGTGCGAAGTAGACGCCGTTGTCCGCCGTCCATAGCCGTGGTGATCCGTTGACGCCGCTGGGGCCGCCGAGTAGTCGCATGGTGAGGGCCTTCTGTGTTTGTGAGGGTTGCGCCTTGCAGCCTCGATGATCACCCTCACATGCGTTCAAACACAACGTTTTCGGCCGGTCGACGCAAACTCCTACAAACTCCGGCGGGCCAGCTCTGACTCCGGGTGACCTCACCGATCAGCAACGGGAGGCAATACACGATGAAACCCCGATCACGGTTGTTCGAGTTCCCCGGCGACTGTTCAGTGAAGGACATCTCACGACACACCGAGTCCGAGCGCGGTGACAAGTCCGCCAAGTAGGACTCGTTCCGCCTGATGAAGGAAACCAATGTTACGCAACATCATTCATGTGGCAACAGCCGCGAAAGGGGCGAGAACGACTTCGAGAAGTACCTGGAGACCATGTACATGCAGCTGGTGTCGATCCGGGTCGCGCCTACCGGGGCAGGCCGAGGACGCGTTGGGCGATGATGTTGCGCTGGATCTCGGAGGTGCCGCCGGCGATGGTGTGGGCGAAGGTGCGGGCGTAGCGTTCGAACCAGCCGGGGGCGGTGGCCTCGGGGTTGAGCGGGCTGAAGTGGGCGGTGACGACGTCCTGGTCGAGTCCGTCGGAACCCGTTGCGGCCAGGGCGCTTTCGGTGGCGCGCTGGATGGCTTCGGAGCCGAACAGCTTGAGGACCGAGAGGGCGGCGACATCGACGTCGCCTTGGGCCGCGCGGGCCAGGGCGGCCGAGCCGAGCAGGCGCAGGGCGTAGCTGTCGAGGACCAGACCGGCGTAGCGGTCGGCGTCCAGTTCCGTCACCGGATGGAACTGCTCGACCAGATGGTCGAGCCGGTCGGCGTAGCTGAGCCACAGCAGGGTCCGCTCGTGGCCCAGCGAGCCGTTCGCCACGGCCCAGCCGCGATGCAACTCGCCGACCAGATTCCCGGCGGGCACCACGACATCGCTGAGGAACACCTCGTTCAGGTCCACGTCGTGCCTGGCGGTGACCGAGGCGAAGGGGCGGCGTTCCACGCCAGGGGTGTCGGTGGGGATCAGCAGGGCCGAGATGCCGCGATGCTTGGCCGCGTCCGGGTCGGTCCGGACGAAGGCAAGCAGCACATCGGCGTCGTGCGCGCCGGAGGTCCAGATCTTCTGGCCGTTGACCACGAAGTGATCGCCGTCGAGCACCGCGCGGGTGCGCAGCCCCGCGAGGTCCGAACCCGCGCCGGGCTCGCTCATCCCGAGCGAGGCAGTACGCTCGCCGCGCAGGATCGGGATCGCCCACTGCTCTTGCTGTTCGGGCGTGCCGAAGGTGATCAGCGAGGCGGCGACGATCCCCAGTCCCTGCGGGTTGAACGTCTGATAGATCCGCCGCTTGGCCAGTTCCTCCTGATGCACGTACTGCTCCAGGACCCCGGCGTTGCGGCCGCCGAAGCGCGGCGGATAGCCCGGGATCAGCCAGCCGTGCTCGAATTGCACGCGCTGCCAGCGGCGTGCCCACTCGGGGATGTGCGCGGTGGAGCGGGCTCGTTCGACCGCCTCGGCCTCGGCGGGCAGATGCTCGTCGAGAAAGGCCACGAACTCCGCGCGGAAACGCTCCACGTCCTCGTCGAAGCTCAATCGCACGATTATCCTCCGCTCCGGACGTCCGCCGCGACGGAGACCGATTTGGTGTCGAGGAACCCGTCCAGTCCCTCCGGGCCGAACTCGCGCCCGATGCCGCTGGCCTTCACCCCGCCGAACGGCGCGGCCGGGTCCATGCTGTAGGCCGCGTTGATTCCCAGTGTGCCGCTGCGGATTCGGCGCGCGACGGCGCGACCGCGGTCGACATCGGCGGTCCAGACCGAGCCGGACAGCCCGTACTCGGTGGCGTCGGCGAGACGCACGGCGTCGTCCTCGTCGTCGTAGGCGATGACCCCGAGCACCGGCCCGAAGATCTCCTCCTGGGCGATCCGCATGGCGTTGTCGACATCGACGAACAGCGTCGGCCGCACGTACCAGCCGCGGTCGATGCCGTCGGGGAATCCGATGCCGCCCACCAGCGGCCGGGCGCCCTCGCGCCGCCCCTGCTCGATGTATCCGGAGACTCGCAGCTGCTGGCGCTCGGTCACCATCGGGCCGACCCGGGTCGCCGGGTCGAACGGATCACCGACGGGGAGGTTCTCCACCATGCCCGCCAGGGCATCGACGTAGTCGTGATACCTGCTGCGCGGCAACAGGATCCGCGTCTGTGCGACGCAGGCCTGGCCGCTGTTCATCAGGCCCGCCACGGCTATCCCCGTGGCGACGGTCTCGGGGTCGGCGTCGTCGAGCACGACCGCGGCGGATTTACCGCCCAGCTCGAGACCGACCCGCCGCAGCGCGGAACCACACGCGGCGGCCACTTCCCGGCCCGCCGCGGTGGACCCGGTGAAGGACACCTTGTCGACGCCGGGGTGCGAAACCAGATACCGGCCGACCTCGCGGTCGCCGGGCAGGATACTGACCACACCGGGCGGCAGGTCCAGTTGCTCGAGCAGATCGGCCATGAAGTAGGCGTCCAGCGCCGTCTCCGGCGAGGGTTTGAGCACGATCGTGCACCCGGCGAGTAAGGCGGGCACCAGTTTCGCCACGGTCAGGAACATCGGCATGTTCCACGGGATGATCGCGGCGACCACCCCGACCGGTTCCCGATACACCTCGACCACACCGCCGAAGGCTCCGGCGCGCGTCTCCTGCCACGGGTGTTTGGCCGCGACGTCGGCGAAGGCGCCGATCATCGCACCGGGCAGCCGGGCGTGCGCCGAGCGGGAGAAGGTGATCGGGGCGCCCATCTCGGTGGTGATCAGCTGGGCGAGTTCCTCCTGGCGCGGCCGGAACAGCTCGGCCAATTCGCGCACCACGGCAATGCGTTCGCTCGGGTCCAGCCGCGGCCACGGTCCCTCGTCGAAGGCCGTGCGCGCCGCCGCGACCGCGCGATCGACATCCGCGTGCCCCGGCGCGGGCACCCGGGCGACGGGCTGCTCGGTATGCGGTGAGATCACCTCGATGGTGTCCGTGGTGCCGGGCGCGACCCACGCACCGCCGATGTACAGCTGCTGCCGTGACGGCACGGCCTTGGCCATGTTGCGATCTCCTTGTCGGTGTGCTCGGTCGCTCAGGGCTGCTTGGCGATCCGGCCGTCCTTCATCACGAACCGCACGTCCTGCAGCACCGTGATGTCGGCCGTGGGATCGCCCGGTACGGCGATGATGTCGGCCAGCAGACCCGGTTCGAGTCGCCCGCGGTCGTCCGCGCCGATGAGTTCGGCGCTGGTGACGGTGGCGGCGCGCAGGGCCTGGGCGGGTGTCATGCCCCGGTCGACCAGGGCCCACAGTTCCTTGGCGTTGTCGCCGTGCGGAACGGCGGGCGCGTCGGTGCCGCAGGCGATCTTGACTCCGGCGGCGATCGCCTTGCGCAGCGTCTCGCGCGCCTTCGGGAAGACCTCGGCGGCCTTCTTCTGCAGTGCGGGAGCGGCTTTGGAGACGTCCAGGCCCTCGGACAGGTAGCTGGTGGGCACCAGGAACGTGCCGTGCTCGACCATCATGGCGATGGTGTCGTCGGAGGCCAGCGACCCGTGCTCGATGCAGTCCACGCCCGCGCGGATGCATGCCCGGATCCCGGCGTCGCCGTGCGCGTGCGCGGCGACCCGGACTCCGGCGCGGTGCGCCTCGTCGACGATCGCGGCCAGTTCCTCGTCGGAATACTGTTGCGCGCCGGCAACGGTGCCGTGCGACATCACCCCGCCCGAGGCCGAGATCTTGATGACCTCGGCGCCGTATTTGATCTGGTAGCGCACGCATTCCCGCACCTGCGGCACCCCGTTGGCGCGCCCCTCCTCCACGCTCAGCGGCATGATGTGCGGGGCGAGGCGCTGGAACATCGTGGGGTCGAGGTGGCCGCCGGTCGGCGTGATGGCGTGCCCGGCCCCGACGATGCGCGGCCCCTCCACCCAGCCCTGCTCGATGGCGCGGCCCAGATCGACGTCCAGCAGGTAGCCGCCGGTCTTCACCATCAGGCCGAGATTGCGCACCGTGGTGAATCCGGCGTGCAGGGTGGTGCGGGCATTGACCGTGCCCCGCAGTGTCCGGTACACCGGGTCGTCCTGGACGCCGTGCATCGCGTGGGGCAGTCCCGACGGATTCTCCGGGCCGCCGATGAGCAGGTTGATCTCCATATCCATCAACCCGGGCAGCAGTGTCAGGTCACCGAGATCGACCACTCGCGCGTCGGCGGGCGTCTCCGCCGGATCGACGGCGGCAATGACGTTGTCCTCCACCAGGATCGACGCGGGCGAGTGCACCTGGCCGGTGGCCACGTCGACCCAGCGGGCCGCGCGCAGGACGGTGTACTTTTCGCTCATGGATTGGGCTCCAGGACGCACTCCAGCGCGGCCACCCCCGTGTCCGGGATGCGGGGCTGGCTCCAGACCTCCACCGGGAAGGACACCTGGATCATCGAATACAGCAGGTACAGCAGGTTCTGTACCTCGTCGGGCAGATCGTCGAGCGGGAACTTGTCGCAGTAGCCGATCACCTCCTCCGCCTGGGGAGTGATCGCGTCGTAGAACCGCTGCATCTCGTCCATGGTACTGGCGAGCCGTTGCGCGTAGCGCTCGGTTTCGGTTGGCAGGCACCACTTTTCGGCGAACGGTTCGAGTTCGGCGAATTCCGCCGGCAGCAGGTTGCTCATGACCGCACCGCCTCCGCGCGCTCGCGCTGGTAGTCCTCGACCCAGTCGCCGGCCACCTTGTGCAGATGGCGGAGCAGGATCTCCTGGTCGTTCAGCGGAAACGCCGTCACCGCACGGGATTCCAGCATGATCTGGGTCGCCTCCAGCGTGCTGCTGTCCTGCAAGCCGTACTCCTTGAACGTCACCGCGGCCATCTCGTGCGCCACCCGGTCGCGCGCGCTGCGGGCGGGCGTGAAGTACAGGTTGCCCTCGAAGGTGTGGGTGTTGTGCGAGGTCGGCCAGTATTGATAGGTCAGATACCACCCGCCGGACCAGATCAGGATCACGAAGTTGGGCCACAGCTGGAACGAGTCGAGACCCCAGGGTTCGCAACCGGCCGGGTTCAGCCCCGCGGGCATCTCCCCCAGATCCGGTACGTCCCAAGGTCCGAACAGGCCGCTGCGGGTGATGTCCTCCATGGGCTTGCGCATCGAAGGATCGAGTTCCCAGGTGACCACGCCCGACGTGCTCACCAGCCGGTGCGGGCCGTCGAGGCGGTAGTGCGGCGCCTCGAAACCGGCCTGCTGGGCGGCCATGGAGTAGTTGTCCGGCGTCTGCTTACCGTGCAGCACCGGCGCGTGATAGAACTCCTGGAACGCGTCCATGTACAGCTTCCAGTTGGCGCCGACCTCGGACCGGTAGGTGAACCGCTGGGTGAGCTTGTCGAACGGGTAGCCCTCCAGCCCGGTGACCATGGGGCCCAGGAACTCTCGCAGGGACTGGCGCGGTTGCGCGGCGAGATTGATGAAGATGAAACCCGCCCACACCTCGCAGTGCACGCGCACCAGGCCGAGCGCGTCCTTGTCCAGGTCGAAGAACTCCTCTTCCTGCTGCACGAAATTCAGTGAGCCGTCGAGGTTGTAGCGCCAGCCGTGATACTTGCAGGTGAACTGGCGGCAGGTGCCGGAGACCTCCTCGCGCGGAAAGTCGTTCCACACCAGCTTGTTTCCGCGGTGGCGGCAGATGTTGTGGAAGGCGTTGACGTTCCCCTCGCGGTCACGCACCACGATCACCGAGGTGTGCGCGGCGGCGATCTCCTTGGTGAAATAGCTGCCCGTGCGCGGAAGCTGTTCGACCCGCCCCACATTGAGCCAGGCGCGTTTGAAGATCGCCTCCCGCTCGAGTTCGAAGAACTCCGGGGTGATGGAGTCGTCGTAGGACATCGGCGCGGTGCCGAGTTCCGGGTAGTGCTGGGTCCAGCTGCCTTCGGCGGGCTTGGGCCAACGAGGCATGGTGTTCTCCTGGCGTGGGTGGGGCGGTGGCTATCGGATCGGCTCGTCACCGAGCACGGTGGTGCGCAACATCTCTCGCGGCGAGTCCGGCTCGTAGGGCGCGGCGCGATGAATCACACCGCGGTTGTCCCAGATGACGGTGTCGCCGACCGACCATTCGTGGCGGTAGACCCGATCCGGGGCGGTGCACCGCTGCAGGAGGTCGTCCAGCAGCGCCCGGCCCTCCTTCGGATCCATGCCGATGACGTGATCGGTCGAGGCGCCGAGCACCAG
This sequence comes from Nocardia sp. N2S4-5, assembly GCF_044628355.1. Classification (NCBI taxonomy): domain Bacteria; kingdom Bacillati; phylum Actinomycetota; class Actinomycetes; order Mycobacteriales; family Nocardiaceae; genus Nocardia; species Nocardia sp. N2S4-5. Next base: position 1,899,050 of record NZ_JBIUPM010000001.1, read on the forward strand.
CGAGCGGCGCCCGCTTTTGTGCGTCCAGACCAGCGGATGTTCCTTCACCCGGCGGCTGCGCCACACGGCCAGCTGCTCGGGTGTCGGGTCCGGGGTCACCAGCCGCTGCGAGGCCTCGAGCGAATGCACGACGCGCAGCGACGCCAGCCGCGTCCGCTCGGATTCGGTGAGATTGTCGTAAGCCTTGTAGGTGGAGGCGAATTCGGTCTCCCCACCTTTGGCGGCCACGGCCTTGGCGGTCAGCATGGTGGCCATCTGCGGGTAGGCGTCGTCCTGCGGAGTGCAGCCGTCGATGTGCCAGTCGAAGGTCGCGCGCAGATAGCTCGCCGAGGAGTTCTTGGTGGTGTCGAGGCTGACCCGGTAGATGCCCTTGACCGGATGGTGGCCGGCCTCGGTGTCGATCTCGCCGAGCTTGCGGCAGAACGCCACCTGCGTCTCGGGGTCCAGGTGCAGGTCGCGAAAGACCAGCACGCCGTTGTCCTCCAGGGCCGCCAGCACCGCGTCGGCGACCGCGTCGTCGGCCAGCAGCTGATCGCGTTCGACGCCCTTGACCTCCGCGCCGACCTCGTGGCCGAGCCTGTCGATGGTGATCGTCATATCGTTCGTCCCTCTCACGGCAGCGGCTCGGCGACCCGGGTGATCTCGGCGTCGGCGCTGTCGGTCGGTCTGGTCTGCTGGAAGATTTCGACCGCCATGGCGACCATCACCAGCGAATACACCAGGTGCAGCAGGTGCAGCGCGTCGTCGGGCAGGTCGTCGAGCGGGAATTTGTCGCAGTAGGCGATGGCCTCGTCCAGACGCGGCAGGAAGGCGTCGTGGAAGGTCACCAGCTCGGGCATGGTGGCGGCCATGCGGCGCGCCCAGCGCTCGGATTCCGTTGCCAGGCACCAGGTGTGCGCGAACGGCTCGAACTCGGCGAATTCCGGGGGTAGCAGGTCCTCGGCCACGGCGGTCACACCCCCGCCAGTTCGCGCTGGTACGCGCCGACCTGGTCGGCGACGGCCTTGTGGAAATGGCGGACCAGGATTTCCTGGTCGTTGACCGGGAATCGGGTGAGGCCCGCGGTGCGGTAGGCCGATTCCAGCGCGGTCTGGGTGCCGGTCAGCATGCCCGCGTCCTGTAGGGCGAATTCCTTGAACACCACCGAGGAGACCTCGTGTTCGACCCGTTCCCGCACCGTGCGGGCCGGCTGGTAGGCCAGCACGCATTCGAAGCGGTGGGTGTTGTAGGAGGTCGGCCAGTACCGGTAGAGCAGATACCAGCCGCGGTAGATGAGTATCTCGATATTGGGGAAGATCTGGAAATTGTCGATCCCCCACGGTTCGATGCGGCCGGGATTCAGTCCGGGCGGCAGCTCACCGATATCCGGCGACTCCCACGGCCCGACCAGGCCGCTGCGGGTGATGCGCTCGATCGGATACATGTATTCCGCGGGCATCGTCCACCGGCGCGCGCCGCCCGTGGACACCATCCGGTGCGGGCCGTCGACCTGGAAGTGCGCGCACTCGAAGCCTTTTCCGGTGCGGACGGGATTGGGCACCTGCTGCGGATGCAGACCCGGGACGTGGTAGTACTCCTGGAAGGCGTCGGCGAACAACTTCCAGTTGCTCTGGTTGTCGGCGCTGAAGACGTACCACTCGGTCATCTTGTCGAACGGGTAACCGTCGAGGGCGGTGACCATGGGGCCCAGGAACTCCCGCAGCGTCTGGCGCGGCTGCGGATTCGGGTCCAGGTTGACGAAGACGAAACCCGCCCAGATGTCGCAGTGCACGGGCACCAGGCCCAACTCGTCCTTGTTCAGGTCGAAGAATTCGCCCTCCTGCTGCACGAAATTCAGGGAGCCGTCGAGGTCGTAGCGCCAGCCGTGGTACTTGCAGGTGAACTGGCGGCAGGTGCCCGAAACCTCCTCGCGCGGGAAGTCGTTCCACATGAGCTTGTTGCCGCGGTGGCGGCACACGTTGTGGAAGGCGTTGATCTCCCCCTCGCGGTCGCGCACCACGATCACCGAGGTACGCGCGGCCTCGATCTCCTTGGTGAAGTAGCTGCCGGTGCGCGAGAGTTGTTCGATACGACCGACATTGAGCCACGCGCGCTTGAAGATCGCCTCGCGCTCGAGTTCGAAGAATTCCGGGGACACCGAATCCTCGAACGAGATCATCGACGTCCCGAGGTCGGGATAGTGCTGCGTCCAGCTGCCCTCGGCGGGCTTGGGCCATTGGGTCACGGTCGTTCCTCCGTTTCCGGTCGTGCGAAAGTCTGCGGCGGGGCCATATCCGGATCGAGTTGCAGCCCGACGCTGTTGAACACCATCGCCAGGCACAGGTAGGAGCCGGCGACGAACAGCACCTCGAGCACCTGCCGAATGTCGAAGTGCCGCACGAGTTCCGCCCAGGTGGCGTCGTCGACGCCGTGCCGGTCGAGCAGTTGGTCGGTGGCCGACAGCAGCACTCGGTCCGACGGGGTCCACACCGGCGACCCGGGCCCGCAGGCCACGGCGGCGATCTGCTCGTCGGTGACACCGGCGCGCGTCGCCAGGCGCACGTGCTGTACCCACTCGTAGGTAGAGTCGGTGCGCCACGCCACCCGCAGGATGATCAGTTCGCGGTCCCGGGCGTCGAGCGCGGACCGCTCCAGCAGTGTGCCGTTGTAGGCCAGCCAGGCGCCGGCCAGTTCGGCGTGATGGCCGAGCACGCCGAGGATGTTCGGCATCGGCGGGGCGTCGGGCGCGCCGGACAGATAGCGGTCGGCCAGGCTCACCTTGCCCCGCAACATATTTCGCGCGTGTTCGTCCCACTGCTCGGGCGGTAGCGGCGCCAGCCGGGGTGCCGCGGTCATATGACCGACCCGCCGTTCACGCCCAATACCTGGCCGGTGATGTAGCCCGCCGCGTCCGAACACAGGAACAGGCACGCCGCGGCGATATCGTCGCCGGTGCCCAGGTGCCCCACCGGGATCGCCTTCGCCATGGTGGCGTTGTCGGGCAGGTGGCCCGCGTCCTGCGAGCGGCGCGACATAGGGGTGTCGATGCCCGAGGGCGGAATGGTGTTCACCGTGATGCCGCGGGTCGCGTACTCGCGCGCCAGGCCCTTGGTCATGGCGACGACGCCGCCCTTGGCCGCGGTGTAGTGCACCATGCCCGGTGAACCGCGTTGCGCGCTGGACGAGGAGATCGTCACGATGCGGCCCCAGCCGCCGGTCACCATGTCCGGGATCGCGGCCTGGACGCAGTGGAACGTCCCGGTCAGGTTGACCTCGATGATGCGGTGCCACTGCGCCGGGGTGATCTCGGTGAACGGCGCGAACCCGACCGCGCCCGCGCTGGTCACCAGAATCTCCACGGGGCCGAACTCGGCGCGGACCTTGCCCAGCGCCTCCTCGACCGCGCCGCGGTCGGTCACATCGAGGGGGCACGCCATCGCGGTGCCGCCCGCGGCCCGCAGTTCGTCGGCGGTCCGCTGCGCGGCGGCCGCATCGATGTCCAGCACGGCGGTGCGATGGCCGTGCCCGGCGAAGGCCCGGCAGATGGCCGATCCCATACCGGATGCGCCGCCGGTGACGACCGCGACCCGGCCGTGCGGCGGCCCGCCGGGATCAGAGGTTCGGCCGGCGGCCGCGAAGCTGCTCATCGTTCGGACTCCTCTGTTCGGGGACCGGGCTGACCGAGTTAATCGACTGCCTAAATTAGGCGAGTGATTAACATATACGGCAGGCCGTTCGTGGCTGTCAATAGCCTTCGCGCGGAGGACTTCCCGCGGCCGCCCCGGCGGGTCACCGATCGGGACGGCCGTACACTGAGCCGCACCGACCAGGAGGCCACCAGATGAAACCGGGCCGCAGCGCCGACCCCGAGAACTCCGCCACCCGCGCCGCCCTGCTCGACGCGGCGCAGCAGATCATGCTCGAGGAGGGGTACGCCGCGGTGAGCACGCGGCGGCTGGCGGCACGGGCGGGCGCCAACTCCGCGCTCGTGTACTACTACTTCGGCACCATGGACAACCTGTTCGCCGAGTTGTTCCGCCGCGGCGCCGAACGCAGCTACCAGCTACAGGTGGAGGCGCTGTCCGCCCCGCAGCCGATGTGGTCGCTGTGGGAGTCGATCCACGAACAATCCCAGAACGCGCTGACGATGGAATTCGTCGCCCTGGCCAACCACCGCAAGACGATCCGCACCGAGATCGCCGAATCCTCCAAGCGCTTCCGCACCCTCCAACTGGAAGCGGTCACCAAGATCTTCGCCGACTACGGCTACGAATCCGACACCTACACCCCCGCCGCCGTAGTCCTGCTCATGTCCAGCATCTCCCGCTTCCTCCGCATGGAAGAAGCCTTCGAGGTAGCCGCCGGCCACGCCGACGTAATCCACCTCATCGAATCCCTCCTCCACGACCTGGAGGGCGATCGCCGACCCCCCACTCCCCAACCCTGAGCGACGAAGTTCTGGCGTGTCTCACGACGCCACGCCCGCGGGCGCACCGATCCGGACCGACACGGCACGCTCCCCCGTTACCCTCTGAGCCACAATCACTTTCACAGCTTGGGGGTAATCGTGCGCTATCGGTCATTCGTCACCGCGATCTTCGCCTCACTGCTTCTTCTGCTGGCCGGTCCGGCACCCGCCGCGCATGCCCAACCGGGGCCTTCGCAAGCGGCCTGCCACCCCGGCACTCCGGATACCGCGCCACCGACGACGAATTTCTACGACCCGGACAGGCAGTATCTCGGGCCGGATCCGCTGCCGCAGGGGCCGCCGGTGCAGCCGCTGCTGGCCGGGTATCAGCGGTTCGGCGGGCTCGCCGCGGACGATTTCGTTGCCGAGTACCGCAACGACTCCGGCTGGATCTATCCGCCGGAAGACGGTTTCCAGGTGATCGGCGGGCACGCCGCGCGGCACCCGCAGCAATTGTCGCCCGGTCGGCGGATCGACCGATTCGGTTTCGCCGGTGGGCGTTTCCTCGCGCCGGCCGGTGACCCGTTCTCGGCCCGCGCACTGCCGCCGCAGAACCTCAACACGCCCACCGGTACCCCGCAGAGCAACTACCACCTCTACTGTGTGCTGAAGCCGTTCACGGTCGAGGCGGGCCCCATCGCCGCATGGTTCGAACAGCCCGGCGGCGGAACCCAGTTCCTGTTGCAGACCACCTACCTGCCGGAGGCCGGTGCGGCGCTGAACGTCACCTGGCTGCTGCAGAACGGATACCTCGTCGAAGAAAGGCCCGCCTGAGATGGATCGCCGACAACTCAGCGCCGCGTTGCTGGCGGCCGGACTGCCGCCGGAGTCCTTCCAGATCCACGGCGTGCACACCCACGACCCCCTGCCCACCGATTTCTGGTTCCTGCGGCCCGGACCCAGCGGCGACTGGGAGGTCGGCGCCTACGAACGCGGCAAATACGATGTGCGAGAACGGTTCAGCACCGAACCGGCCGCGTCGGCCTGCTTGTACCAGGTCCTCACCGGGCACGACGCGCCGAGCTGAATCCCGCACGCTACGGTAGATTTCACCTTGCCGCGCGCTGCGCCGCCTCCACGGCCGCTCTTTCCTGCTCCAGCCAAGTTTCGCCGATTCCGAGAAGTCGGTCAGCTTCCTTCGACCGCTCCCACATATCGCGTTCGAGCCGCTCCTCGAGAGCTTCTCTCACCCATTGCGAGCGGTTGACGCCTGCGACGGCGCGTAAGCGGGCTTCGAGTTCATCGCTGATCTTTACCGACAGATGATGGGTCACACTGTGAATGTTGCCCGCGCGGTACCGAAGGTGTGACCAATTCGATTGTGGCTGAGGGCCGATCAGTGTGCCGCCGCTGCGGGGAGGGGGTAGTGCGGGAGTTGGCCGGTGTTGCCGCTTTTGGCGGCTAGGCGGGTGAAGACGCTGGACAGGGGGCGGGAGGAGAGGAATCGGTAGGTGAGGTTGCGGCGGCGGATCTGCCAGTGGGTTGCGGGGGCGAGGAAGCGGCCGGCGCCGGTGGCGAACTTTTGCGACTTGTCCACTGGTGGGCGCATGCGCTGTTCGTAGCGGGAGTAGGCGAGGCGGTGGTCGCCGTCGGCTGCGGCGAGTTCACCGGCGAGGATGTAGGCGCCGAGCATGGCGTGTCCGGTGCCGTTGCCGCCCGGGCCCGCGCACCAGGCGGCGTCGCCGAGCAGCGCGACCCGTCCGTCGGACCAGCGGTCGAGTCGAATCTGGCTGAGCGAGTCGAAGAACAGGTCGCCGGAGTCGCGCATGGCGGCGAGCAGTTCGGGCGCTTTCCAGCCGACGTCGGCGAAATGCGTTGCCACGAGGCGCTTCTGCGCGTCGAGGTCGTGGCGATCATATTCCTGTGGGTCGGCCGCGAAGAGGAAACCGATTGTGGCCCTGCCGGTGTCCCGCCCGCTGGCGACCGACAGGTACCGGCCGGGCTCGTTGTAGATCAGGCCGCTGTGGTTGAGCCCGAAGGTATTCGGCGCGCCGAAGGCGGCGATGTAGTAGCCGAGATCGCGCCGGAACCGGTGCTCGTCGCCGAAGGCCAGGCGCCGCACGGCGGAATGCAAGCCGTCCGCGCCGATGACGAGATCGTAAGTGCGCGCGGGGCCGTGGGCGAAGCGCACATCGACCCCGTCGTCATGCTGGTCGATCGCGGTGACGCGGTCGCCGAACACGTACTCCGCCTCGTGCCTGCTGTGCTCGTAGAGAATTCGCGCCAGATCGCCACGGTCGATTTCGACCTCGCCGCTGAACAGCGCGGACGGGAACGTCGCGAGGGTACGGCCGGAGGCGTCGACCACCAGCTGATCGCCCATCCCGGTCTGCTGTGCCCGGATATCGGCGAGCACGCCCATGCGTTCCAGGAGCACGAGCTGATCGCCCCGGAAGTCGACCGCCGCCGCGCCACCGTCGCGCAGGCAGGGTGACTGCTCCACCACGGTCACGTCGTGCCCGAGCCGCCCGAGCCAGTACGCCAGCGACGGCCCGGCGATACCGGCTCCGGAAATCAGGATGGACCTGGACATTGCGCGCTCCTCGGCGTCGACTCGAACCTTGCTCGCCGAGCATACAAACGTCTTATCCATACGGTCAATCCAATTGGATAAAACGCTTGGATGAAGCGATTGGATAGCATCGGCGGAATGGGCAACCGAGAGGATCTGCTGGCCGGGGCGCTGACGTGCCTGAAGGACAAGGGCTGGGCCCGCACCACGGTCCGCGACATCGCCGCGGCGGCGGGGGTCAACCATGCCGCGATCGGCTATCACTTCGGCTCCCGCGACGCGCTGTTGACCGAGGCGTTCATGCGGGCCATGGAGGAATGGGGCCTGCGAATCGAGGCGAACGCCGATGCCACGGTCGACCCGGACGCGAGCCCCCGGGAACGGTACGAGGCATTCTGGCGGCAGACCATCGACTCCTACGCCGAGAACCGGCAGCTGTGGCTCGTCTCGATCGAGGCCGGTATCGAGGCCCAGCGCTCGCCCCGCGTCCGCGAACTCATGACGCACGCGATCCAGGAAGGGCGCAGCGGACTCGCCGCCGGACTACTCGGCATCCCCGAGGACACCCTCGACAGCCGAGACATCCAGACCATCGGCGCGGTCCAACTGGCCCTGATGTCCGGCGTCTTGATGCAACAGACCCTCGATCCGGACCACACGCCCGACGCGCACGACATCACCGAAGGCCTGCTCGCCTTGGCCGAACGGCTCACCGGCACAACGCATTAGGCGGATACGCCGAATACCCACCCTTACCGACTACCGACTCTCGCCGAGCAGAGCGGAATCGGTGGCGACAGCGCGGAGGCGGGCGAGGATGAGCGCCTCGGCACGGTCGTAACGCTGGTCGTCGTCGAACAGGGCGGCGTCCTCGGCGGCCATGCGGGCGAAGGCGTCGAGTTCGAAAGCGAGATCGGCGGGATCCGAGTCGGCGCGGATCTGGCCCATCGACTGAGCCTCGGCGATCGTGGTGGCGTACAAGGTCTGCCAATCGCGGCGAGCCGCAGCGATGGCGTCCCGGACGCGGCCCGGGCGGGAGTCGAATTCCGGCGCCGTCGCGATGAAGAAGCAACCGCCCTCGAACACCGGCTGTCGCACGTACTGGAACCACGACTCCGACATCGCCCGCACCCGGCGGATCCCGGCCGGCGTCTTGCGGGCCGGACGGACGACCTTCGCGGTGAACACGTCGATGGCCGCCCGCACTGTCGCCAGCTGCAACTCCTCCTTGGAGCCGAATTGCGCGAACACGCCGCTCTTGCTCACCTCGAGTTCGGTGGCGAGCCGCCGCACCGACAGGCTCTCCAGCCCCTCCACCGAGGCGATGTCCATCGCCCGGTCCAGAATGAGCTGCCGGGACTGGAGACCACGCAGGACCCGCTTATCCATATCGGCCAGTCTAATGGACGGTCGTCCGGACAATCCGCGCCCTAGGCGGCCGCCCGCCAGGCAGCGAAGTGGGCCGCCGCATCGTCGGTGGACAAGCCGAGCTGTGCACACTTCTGGTGGAAATCGAAGACACGATCGCCTGCCTCGCAAAGATATTCGAGCTCGACGGTGTAATCGGGAAAGGCGCGGAAGAAGCCGTCGAAGTGGGCCGCGGCCTCGGCCGCGCCGTGGGCGACGGCCTGGAACGGGATGGTCTCGAAGACCGCCTCGTCGTGACAGACGGCCAGGGCGGCCGCGGGGTCGGCCCGCGACTTGGCCTCGGCATAGGCCCGGATCGCCTCGGTGGGTGTGGGGGTCATCATCGTCCTCCGAATCAGAACTTTCTGGACGATCGGACTATAAATCTCCGCACTTCAACGCGCAATATGCGAATCCACACTGGACATCGCCCAAAAACTAATAGTACGGTCGTCCACATACATGATGGAAGGACGGCACATGCGAGCAGTGGTACAGCAGGAGTGGGGCGACCCCGAGGACATGCGTCTGGCCGAAATCGACCGACCTGAACCGGTTTTCGGCGAAGTCCTGGTCAAAGTCGTTGCGGCGGGCGTGAACCCGGTCGACTACTACACCGCCCGCGGCCTGGCCTACAACAGCGTGCTCGACCTGCCCTTCGTCAACGGCTGGGACGTCGCCGGCGTGGTGGAGCAGGTCGGCTACGGCACGACCCGATTCCGTCCCGGCGACAAGGTTTTCGGCATGCCGTGGTTCCCGCGTGCGGCGGGCGCCTACGCCGAATACGTGACCGCGCCCGCCCGCCACTTCGCCCCCATACCCGCCGAACTGAGCTTCACCCAGGCGGCCGCGCTCCCCCTGGCCGGTCTCACGGCGTGGCAGATGCTCGTCGACGTGGCCGGCGCCGGACCGGGCGACCGAGTGCTGATCACGGCGGCCGCGGGCGGCGTCGGACATCTGGCCGTGCAGATCGCCAAGGCGCGCGGCGCCCACGTGATCGCCACCGCCCGCGCCGCGAAACACGCCTTCGTCACCGCACTGGGCGCCGACGAGGTCATCGACTACACCACCACCGACATCACCACGGTGGTCCGCGACGCCGACATCGTGATCCAGATGTTCGGTGGCGAGGCCGCGTTGCGCGCACTCGAATGCCTGCGCCCCGGCGGCATTCTTGTCAACGCCCAGGGCGCCTGGTCCCCCGGCATGTCCCGCCGTGCAGCGGAATTGGGCGTACGAGCCACCGCGTATCTGGTCGAGCCCGACCACACCGGGCTCGAGGCCCTTGCCACCCTGGTCCGCGACTCCGCCCTGCGCGTCCACGTCGACAAGGAACTACCACTGCAACACGCGGCCGCCGCCAACCAACTCGTCGGAAAGGGCCGCACCATCGGCAAACTCGTCCTGACCATCGGCGAGCAGGAACGATGACGAGGTGACGGTGAGGGTTCTCCAGAGACGACACGAGCCCGATACCCCTTCGGCGGGTACCGGACTCGTATCACTTCCGCGCAACCTACGACAGAGCGGTTATGCGCTGGGACGCTCGAACTCCCCGCCCTCCACACCTGCCGTGAACGCGTCCCACTCACCAGGCGCGAACGTCAGATGACCCGCATCGGGGTCCTTACTGTCGCGAACTCCGACCCGGCCGTCCGGCAACCACGCAACCTCAACGCACTGACCTTGACTCTGACTGCGACTTGACTTGAACCAGTACATCTTTCATGCCTCACGATCACTGATTTGATAAAGCAAACTATGCGCTGGGGCGCTCGAACTCCCCGCCTTCCACGCCTGCGGTGAACGCATCCCACTCACCAGGCGTGAACGTCAGACGGCCCGCATCGGGACTCTTGCTGTCGCGGACGCAGACATCTCCGTTCGACAGCCAGGCAACCTCCACACAGTTCGCCAGGTCCGCGCTACGACTCGACTTGACCCACTTCAATATCATTTCTCGTACCTACCGATCACTGTGCAAACAAAGCGATCACGCGCTGGGACGCTCGAACTCCCCGCCCTCCACACCTGCCGTGAACGCGTCCCACTCACCAGGCGCGAACGTCAGATGACCCGCATCGGGGCTCTTGCTGTCACGGACGCCGACCTGGCCGTCAGGCAACCACGAAACCTCAACGCACTGACCGGCGTTCGCACTGTAGCTTGATTTGAACCAGTTCATTTCTCATACCTCTTGATTACTGTTCTTATGATCTTGCGGGTATCGCTTTGACTGTAGGACTCCTTGCGCACCGACTCAGCGAACTTTATGTATTGTTCCAGCGTTTTGGCGTCGTTCATGTAGGCATCGCTCCAAGATGACTCCAGAAAAGCGAGTGGTGGTTCCGGTATTTCGCCCGATTGCGCCTCCGGAAAATCGAGAATCATGAAGGTGGCGTTCGGAATACCGAGCGGAAATCCGGCGGAGAACGGGTGGACACGGAGTGTCACACTAGGGCTCTGGCTCATATCGAGCAGGTAGCTCAGTTGCTCGCGCATGATATCCGCGCTGCCCACCTGCTGGTAGAGAGCTGCTTCGTCGATTATCGCCTCCAAGCGCATCGGGTCGACGGATCGTTTGATTGTGCGTTGCCGGTCGATCCGCAAATTCACTAGCCTATCAACTGCCAAAACGGTCAGCTCGTCGTTCTCTTCGACGTACTTTCTTGTGATCGCCTCAGCGTATGCACGTGTCTGTAGCAATCCAGGCACAATGAGCGAGTAAGAAAACTGCTTCACAGCAATCGTTTCCAGCCCGATGAAGAGTTGGAACGTGTCCGAGATGATGTCCCCATAATTCTCGGTCTGCGAGCGCTGCCGCGCCGCCTCCGCCAGCTCCAGCATGAACTTCGTTCGCTCACTGTCGAACTCGTACAGCTCACAGAGCGCGCGGATGTGCGGGCGCGAGATTCGTGCGTTCCGTCCAGTCTCATACCGCTGTAGCGCGGCCTTGGACAGGTCGACCAACATCGCGGCACGCGCGATGGAGAGTCCGGCCGTGTCGCGCCCGTCCCGCAGGATCCGGGCGAGCTGCCTTCTGGGGAGCGTGGGTATCCGTGGGCTCTCTTCTGCCTGGCTGTGGTCTGTCACTATCCGAACCTCCCCGTTCCTAGTGATGACTCCCCGCGCTAAAGCGAATCAACGCTAACACGCAAGGTGAGTCGTACAACATGAGTCGGATCATGCGGAAACACCATAAATTCAAGCGACATTGGACTGAATAGCCTGTTTCACTGGCAGTCACCGCATGGCTGTGCTGTTCTTTTCGAGCGCGATTCCCGTTACGACACACCAAGTTAGACGCATCTGGGGGCTACCACCAATGAAATCAATCCAATGAACGCATGGACCATCGCGCTGACCACCGTCTCGGTGTCCGCGGTCGCGTTTCCTATCGCTATCGGACTGTCCTGTCTGTGGCCCCCAGACCACAACAACGACGAACACCCGCTCACCATCACGCACCGCACACACGCGTGCGACGTGAATCCGTATGCGGCACAGGAATTCCTGTCCTCCTGCACCGCACCGACACGCCCGCTGAGCATCGCGGAAGCGCATCGGGAAATGCAATTACATCGCGAATGCCGCTGCGTGAGACAGCGCTTCGCCCTACAGACACTGATCGAATCCGGTCGCATAAAACCGGACAGCCATCGAGAGCCCCCACAATCATGGACTTTGTGAAGCAGTGCGTAAGCAGGGTGCTGGATCTGCCGGCGCGAGTGAACCCGGACGGCTACAACTGATGCCGATCACGGACTACATGTTCACCAACGACCCGGACCGCGAACGCGCGACATGGCTCGAAAAGCGCGCTCAGAAAGCGGGATACCGCATGGATCGTTCGATTGCGGGCACCGGCGGCGACGGCTACCGCCTGTGCGACGCCGAAACCGGATACGAACTCATCCGATCCCGCCACCTCGAGAACATCGAGCACTACCTCAACTCATGACACGGGAATTACAAGCCCAGATCCCGCGCCACGATCATCTTCATGACCTCGCTGGTGCCGGCGTAGATCCGCGCCACCCGCGCATCGGTGTACAGGCGCGCGATCGGATACTCCATCATGTACCCGTATCCGCCGAACAGTTGCAGGCAGCGGTCGACCACGCGGGCCTGGACCTCGGTGCAGAACAGTTTCACGCGCGCCGCGTCCGCGCCGGACAGGACGCCGTCGATCAGATCGCGCACCGCACGGTCGATCATCGTCTGCGCCGCCTCCACCTCCGTGGACATCGCGGCCAGTTCGAATTTGGTGTTCTGGAACGAGGCGACCGGCGTGCCGAAGGCGTTGCGCTGCTTGGTGTAGTCGATGGTCGCGGCGATCGCGGCGCGGGCCTGGGCCACCGAGCCGACCGCCACGGTCAGCCGTTCCTGCGGCAGGTTGTGGCCGAGGTAGCCGAACGCCGCGCCCTCCTCGCCGAGCCGGTTCTCGATCGGCACCCGGACATCGGTGAACGACAGCTCCATTGTGTCCTGCACCTTGCAGCCCATCTTGTCCAGCATGCGGCCGCGCGTGAAACCCGCCATGCCGTCCTCGACGACCAGCAAGGTGAGCCCGGCGCGGCGATTGTCCGGATCGGTGGCCGTGCGGGCGACCACGATCACCAGATCGGCGAGCAGGCCGCCGGTGATGAAGGTCTTGGCGCCGTTGAGGATGTAGTGGTCCCCGTCGCGCACCGCGCTGGTCCGCATGCCGGCCAGGTCCGAACCCGTGCCCGGCTCGGTCATGGCGATGGCGGTGAGCAGCCGGCCCGCCGCGAGGCCGGGGAACCAGCGCTCTCGCTGCGCGGCGTCGGCGTATTCCAGGAAGTACGGCAGGATCACGTCGAGCTGGGTACGCACGGTGCCGAGGGTGACCAGCGCGCGGGCGGCCTCCTCCTGCAGGACCACGTTGTAGCGGTAGTCGCGCAGCCCCGCACCTCCGTACTCCTCGGGCAGCGCGAACCCGAGCAGCCCGAGTTCGCCCATCTCCGCGAAGATCTCCAACGGCATGACGCCCGACTTCTCCCACTCGGGGTAGTCCGGCACGATCCGCTTCTCGATGAAGTCCCGTGCCAGTTGCCGGAACGCCTCGTGGTCGCCGGTGAACAATTCTCGTCGCACGCCGTGCCTCCGTTCAGGAAATCAGCTCGACCACAGTGGCATTGGCGGTACCGCCGCCCTCGCACATGGTCTGCAGCCCGTAGCGAATCCCGTTGTCGCGCATGTGGTGGATCATCCGGGTCAGCAGCACCGCGCCCGACCCGCCCAGCGGATGGCCGAGCGCGATGGCGCCACCGAGCGGATTGGTCAACGCCGGATCCGCGCCGGTCTCGGCCAGCCAGGCCAGCGGCACGGAGGCAAAGGCCTCGTTCACCTCGAACACGCCGATGTCGGCGAGCCCCAAACCCGCCTTCCCCAAGACCTTTTCGGTCGCGGGGATCGGGCCGGTGAGCATCAGCACCGGGTCGGAACCCGCCACCGCGCCCGCGCGGTAGCGCACCAACTGGGTCAGCCCGAGCTTCCCGGGCCTTCTCCGGGGTCGTCAGCACCACTGCGGCGGCGCCATCGGAGATCTGCGAGGAGTTCCCGGCATGGATCACCCCGTCCTCGCGGAACGCGGGCTTCAGACCGGCGAGCTTCTCCACCGTGGTACCCCGCCGGATGCCCTCATCCTCGGTCACCACGCCGGAATCCGTTGCGACGGAGACGATCTGACCGGCGAACACGCCCGCGTCCTGCGCGGCGGCGGCCCGCTCGTGCGACAGCGCGGAGTACTCGTCGAGCCGCGTGCGGCTGAAACCCCACTTCTGCGCGATCAATTCGGCCGAGAGGCCCTGATTGAACGAGAAGTCGTCGTAGCGCGCCAACGCCTTCGGCCCGTACGGCTGACCGGAGGCACGGGCCGCGCCCAGCGGCACCCGGCTCATCACCTCGACACCGCCCGCGACCACGACATCCTGCTGCCCGGACAGCACCGCCTGCGCCGCGAAATCCACTGCCTGCTGGCTGGATCCGCACGCCCGGTTCACCGTGGTGCCCGGGATACTCTCCGGCCAGCCCGCCGCCAGCACCGCGTACCGCCCGAGATTGCTGGACTGATCGCCCACCTGCGAGACACAGCCCCAGATCACGTCGTCCACCACCGCCGGGTCCAAGCCGGTGCGCTCGGTCAGCGCGTTGAGGACGTGTGCGGACAGGTCGGCCGGATGCACTCCGGACAGTCCGCCGTTGCGTTTGCCGACGGCGGTACGGACCGCTCCCGCGATGACTACCTCACGCATCTGCTATCTCCCGTTCTCGGTCTCGTTGCTCGCGCGAAGCGGCGGACGGTGCACGGTCCAGCGGCCGGTGTACCGGGGCTCGCGCCGTTCGGCGAAGGCCGCGAACGCCTCCGGGGCGTCCGCGGTCGCGAAATTGATGCCCTGGGCGCGTGCCTCCGCCGCGAGCGCCTCCCGCAGCGTCGCGTCCGCGCCGTCGTTCAGCAGGGCCTTGGTCTGGGCGAGGGCCACCGGGGGCCCGGCGGCCAGGCGGCCGCTCAGGTCGACCACGAACTCATCGATCTCGTCCGCGGGCACCACCCAGGTCACCAGTCCCAACTCGCGCGCCTGCTTCGCGTCGATGGTCTCCGCCAGCAGCGCCAGCCGCTTGGCCTGCTGCAACCCGACCAACCGGGGCAGCAGCCACGACCCGCCCAGATCCAGCGAGAGCCCGCGCCGGGCGAAGATCTGCGCAAAAGTCGACTCCGGAGTGGCGACCACAAGATCGCACCCCAGCGCGAGATTCCACCCCGCCCCGACCGCGACGCCCCCGACCTTCGCGACTGTCGGCTGCGGCACCTCGTGCAGCAACACCGCGACATCGGTCAGCGCCCGCATCCGATAGATCGGATGATTGTTGTCCGGCACCGAAATATCCGCGCCCGAGCAAAACGCCCCACCCGCTCCGGTAACCACCACCGCCCGCACCGAACGATCCGCGGCCACCTCCCGCAGCGCCTCGGCGAGCACCACCCACAGCTCCGCGTCGATAGCGTTCTTGCGGTGCGGCCGGTTCAGCGTCAGCGTGCGCACCCCGTCCCGGTCATCAACCAGCAGCACAGGCTCGCTACTCATTCCGCGCCCTCATTCGGCCACAGTTCGCCTGCCCTGGGGAAATATGCCTGAAGGCAGCTCGTGTCGACATTCGCCCCGGTGCTCGACGCCCGCCACAAGGCCGGATACCTTTCCGCACAGACCAAAGGCAGACCACGGCCGCGGATCCCACCTCGCCGCATAGGCGCCAGCGCGGATCGCCCAGGCCCTCCTGCGCGCACTGCCCCGCTCATCGCCCGGCTCCGATCGCGCCGGAACCGCGCAGCGCTGCCAGTTCGTCTGTCGTACAGCCGATTTCGGTGAGTACGGCGTCGGTATGCTCACCCAGGCCCGGCACTGGTCCCATCGGCGGCTCGTATCCGGGCAGCACGGCGGGCGGCAGCAGCGACGGGATCGGTCCGCCCGGGGTGTCGATAGTGCGCCAGCGGTCACGTTCCACCAGTTGCGGGTGGTCGAGTACCTCGCTGGGGCGGTTGTAGCAGGAATTGCCGATACCGGCGTCGTCGGCGGTCTTCTGGATGTGCGCCAAGTCGTGCCGCGCGCACCACGCCCCGATCGCCTCGTCCAGTTCGGCCCGGTGCCGCACCCGGCCCGAGTTGGTCCGGAAGCGTTCCGCCGCAGCCAGATCCGGGCGGCCGAGGATCTCGGTGGCCAGCCGCTGCCACTCGCGGTCGTTGGTCGTGCCGAGCACCACGGTGCGGCCGTCGGCGGTCGGGTACGCGCCGTAGGGCGCCACGGCCGGCGAACTCATCCCGAGCGGCTGCTGATCGACTCCGGCATGCCGGGCGTAGGTGAGGTGGTAGCCCATCATCTCGGCCATCGTGTCGAACAGGCTCACCGCGATGGTGCCGCCGTGCGCCGATCCGCGCGTGCGCCCGTGCAGCGCCGCCAGGATCGACAGCGCCGCATACAGTCCGGTGGTGACGTCCGCGACGGGCGGCCCCGGCTTGGCCGGGGCATCGGCGGTGCCGGTCACCGCGCACACCCCGGACTCGGCCTGCACCAGCAGGTCGTAGGCCCGCTTGTGCGACAGCGGCCCCCCGGCCCCGAAACCGTCGATCTCCACCGCGATCAGCTCGGGATAGCGCGCGGCGAGATCGGCCGGCGCCAGCCCCAGCCGCGCGGTCGCGCCGGGCGCCAGATTGGACACCAGCACGTCGGCCCGCGCCAGCAGCCGATGCAGCAGTGCTACTCCCGCTTCGGTTTTCAGGTCCAGCGTCACCGACTCCTTGCCCCGGTTCACCCAGACGAAGTGGGCGGCCTGGCCGTGCACGACCTCGTCGTAGTACCGCGCGAAGTCGCCACCGGCCGGGTTCTCCACCTTGATCACCCGCGCGCCGAAATCGGCCAGCGTCCGAGTGCACATGGGCGCCGACACCGCCTGCTCCAGGGCGACGACCGTGATCCCGGCCAGCGGGCCCCCGGTGTGGGCGTCCATCAGATCACCGTGCCGCCGTCCACCGGCAGCACCTGCCCGGTGATGAACGAGGCCGCGTCGGAGGCGAGGAAGACGAACGCGCCCGCCACTTCCTCCGGTTCGGCCCAGCGCCGCAACAGAATACGGTCGAGCATCGCCCCGGAGAACTTCTCGTCGGTGCGGATGGTCTCGGTCATCGGCGTCGCGGCCAGCGGAGCGAGCGCGTTGACCAGAATGTTCTTGCGCGCCAGCTCTTTCGCCAGCGATTTGGTGATCCCGATGATGGCGGCCTTGGCGGCCGAATAGTTCACCTGGCCGAGCGTGCCCACGAGGCCCGCGGCGGAGGTGACGTTGATGACGCGCCCCGTGCCGTCGGTGGGCAGGTAGGCCAGCGCGGCCTGCGTGCAGTTGATAGTGCCCAGCGCGTGAATGTCGAACAGCCGCTTGACCGATTCGGCGGTGGTCTTGGCGAACATCGCGGGCGCGGTGACCCCGGCATTGTTCACCACGATGTGCAGCGCCCCGCCGGTGAGCGCGGCGGCCCGTTCGGCGGCGGCGTCGGCCGCGTCCCGATCGGTGACGTCGAACGCGAAACTCGCCGCGGCGCCGCCGTTTCCGGTGATCTTCTCCGCGACGGCCGCGGCGGCGTCACCGTCGCGATCGGTGACCAGCACGGCCGCGCCCGCGGTGGCCAGCGCCTGCGCCACGGCCGAGCCGATCCCCCCGGCCGCGCCGGTGACCAGCGCCGAGCGCCCGGTGAGGTCGAACAGTCCCTGCTGGGTCATCAGTAGCTCCTCGGCATTCCCAGGGTGTGCGAACCCAGATAGTTCAAGATCATTTCTTGGCTGACCGGGGCGATGCGCATCACGCGCGCCTCCCGGAAGTAGCGGGCCACGTGGTACTCCTCCGCGTACCCCATGCCGCCGTGCGTCTGCAGGGCGCGGTCGGCGGCGGTGAATCCGGCGTCGGCGCACAGGTATTTCGCCGTATTTGCCTCGCGCCCACAGGATTTCCCGTTATCGTAACGCCAGGTGGCCTTGCGCAGGATGAGTTCGGCGGCGTCCAGGCGGGCCAGCGAGTCGGCCAGCGGGAACTGGATGGCCTGGTTCTTGCCGATCGGCCGGTCGAACACCACGCGTTCCTTGGCGTATCGCACGGCCCGGTCCAGCGCCACCCGGCCCAGGCCGAGCGCCTCGGCGGCGATCAGCATGCGTTCGGGGTTGAGCCCGTCGAGCAGGTACCGGAACCCTTGGCCCTCCTCGCCGACCCGGTCCTCCACCGGGACACGCAGATCATCGATGAAGACCTCGTTGGAGGTGACGGCATTGCGGCCCATCTTGGCGATCGGCCGAATGTCGATGTGCGCGCGGTCGATATCGGTGAGGAACAGCGTCATGCCGTCGGTCTTCTTGGTGACCTCGGCGTAGCTCTGCGTCCGCGCGAGCAGCAGGATCTTCTCCGACTCCATCGCCTTCGAGATCCACACCTTGCGCCCGTTGACGATGTAGTGGTCGCCGTCGCGGCGCGCGAACGTCGTGATGCGCGGAGTGTCCAGTCCCGCACCGGGTTCCGTCACACCGAAACACACGTGCAGGTCGCCGGTGGCGACCCGCGGCAGGGTCCGCTGCTTGAGTTCCTCCGACCCGTGCACCACCACCGGCTGCATACCGAAGATCGACATGTGGATGGAGCTGGCGGCGTTCATGCCGCCGCCGGAGCGGGAGACCTCCTCGGCCAGCAGGGTGGCCTCGGTGATGCCCAGCCCGTGCCCGCCGTACTCCTCCGGAATGGTCAGGCCCAGCCAGCCGCCCGCGGCGATGGCCTGGTAGAACTCCGTCGGGAATTCGTGGTCCCGGTCCTTCTGCATCCAGTACTGGTCGTCGAACTTGCGGCACAGCTCGGCCACCGACGACCGGATCAACTCCTGGTCCTCGGACAGGTCGAAACTCATGCCTCCCGCAGTCGTGTCATCGGACACCTCCACACCTCCATCTCGGTACACCCGCCGCCGGCCGGCGGCGCGGCTCAGGACGCCGAGGTGACGCCGTCGAGCCGAATCTCGCTGCCCACCACCCGGTTTCCGAGTTCGTCCAGATCGTGGGACTGCCGGGCCAGCCAGAACCGCAGGAAATTGGTCAGGGAATAGCGCAGGAACAGCGCCGCGCCCACCACGCTCGCGGCCACCCCGGCCAGCGCCAGGGTGATGGCGTCGCGCTGGGCCAGCGGGTCGGTGGTGCCGTGCGACATGAAGTACGCCAGCACCGCGATCACCGGCCCGGCCACCATGAGCACCACGCCCAGGCGCAGCCACAGTCCCGAGCGCCCGGCGGCGGGATCGGGAATCTTCAGTTCCTGCAATTCGCGGACGAACCGGTCCGCGCGTGCTTCGGTCATGTCGAACTTCCTAGGTAGAGGGCTGCCAATTCGTCGCGGATCGCATCCGGATGTCCTCGCCGCGAGACGAGGCCGCGCACCAGCACGGCGGCGTGGTCGGCGATGCCCAGCACGGCGGCGGCGAACTGCTCGACCACGAGCACCGCGACTCCCTGCCGGGCGATCTCGGCCACCTGTTCGTAGAGCTGCCCGACGACCAAGGGCGCCAAGCCCATCGAGAGTTCGTCGAGCAGCAGCACCGCGGGATCGGTGGCCAGGCCGCGGGCCAGCGCCAGCATCTGCTGTTCGCCGCCGGAGAGAGTGCCGGCGATCTGCCCGGCGCGCTTGCCGAGAATCGGGAAGCGGGCGAACGCGATCTCCTCGATCTCCGCGCGCGGGCGGCCGGTGAAGGTCATCATCAGCAGGTTGTCGCGCACGGTGAGGTTCGGGAAGACGCCGCGGCCCTCGGGAATCAGGCACACGCCCGCCCGCGCGAGGTCGCGCGGTTGCGCACCCGTCAGGTCGCGCCCGCCGAGCAGCAGCCGACCCGAGGCGATCGGGTGGATCCCCGCGATCACCTTCAGCGCGGTGGTCTTCCCGGCGCCGTTGGGCCCGAGCAACGCGACCACCTGCCCGGACGCGACCTCCAGATCCACGCCGTGCAACACCGTGATGGCGTCGTACGCGGCCCGCACCTCGCGCAGGGCGAGCAGGGTCGCACCGCCCGATTCCGTTGCGGCCGTGGATGTCCCGAGTTCGCTCTGTACGTTCATACGTCTCCCAGATAGGCCGCGAGCACGACCTCGTCCTCGCGGATCACCGCGGGCGGGCCGGAGGCGATGACCTTGCCGAGATCGAGCACGAACACCTCGTCGCACACGTTCATCACCAGGCCCATGTCGTGTTCTACGAGCAGCACCGCGGCGCCGTCGTCGGCGAGCGAGCGCAGTAGCTCACCGAAACGCTCGGTCTCGGTGTGGTCCTGGCCCGCGGCGGGCTCGTCCAGCAGGATCAGGCTCGGGCGCGCCGCGATCGCGCGTCCCACCTCCACCAGCCGGGCGGTGCCGGTGGGCAGGTCGTCGGCGGAGGTGTCGGCCACCTCTTGCAGGCCGAGCCGCTCGATGATCTCGGTGACGGTCCCGGCCGCCTGCCGCCGGTGCCGGCCGAGTTCGGCCGCGACCAGCAGGTTGTCGCGAACGGTCAAGCGCCCGAACAACTCCAGCCGCTGGAACGTGCGGGCCAGGCCGTGCCGGGAGCGCCGCGACGGCCCGAGCCGGGTGACGTCGGTCCCGCCGATGGCCACCCGCCCGGTGGTCGGTTTGCGCAGCCCGCAGATCACGTCGAACAGCGTGCTCTTGCCGGCGCCGTTGGGCCCGATCAAACCGGTCACCGCGCCGCGTTCGGCCCGCAGTCCCGCGCCGTCGAGCGCGCGGTTGCCGCCGAACACGACGGTGACATCGTCAACTTCCAGCAGCGACGGCACGATCGAGCACCTCCCCGTCCTTCGAATTCCACGGGCGCTTGATGCCCCACCACTCCACCGGCACCTCGGCCGGTCCCGGCTCCGGCCGGGTCCTGGCCCCGTGCCAGACACGGGCGGCGATCGCGGCCACCACCGCTCCCGCGGTGAACATCCAGCCGTCGATGGTGTCGATCAGGCGCAGGCCCCACAGCCCGAGCAGTACGAGAATCAGTGCGGGACCGACGATCCGGTCGCGCAGCATCGGGAACCAGTCCTTGCGCAGCGGCCCGATGGCGCCCTCGCGGAGCACGCCGCCGCCGAACGCGATGCCGCCCAGCGACGGCAGCACCTGGGCCAGGTTCTGCAAACCGGGCCACAGCACGGGAATCACGTTGAGCGGCCCCGCGAAGACAAGACCGGTGAACAGTCCCGCGCCCACGGCGCCGAGTCCGGCGATGGTCACGATCAGGAAAATCGGTAGTCCCGCAACGAGATTGAACTGGTCGGGCGCGACCGCCTGCAACTGCATCCCGTACAGCGCGCCGCCGAGTCCGGCGATGGCGGCCGACAGCGCGAACACCAGCACCCGCGCCGCGAGCAGACTGCCGCCGAGAGTGGCGTAGGCGGCCTCGCTGTCGCGCAGCGCGATCAGTCGGCGCCCGAATCGGCTGCGCCGCAATACCGCGATGCCCAGGCCCGCCACCGCCAGGCACACCGCGGCGAACACGGTGATCTCCGCGGTGGTGTTCAGTTTCCAGCCGAACAGGTCCGGACCGACCAGCGACACCGAGCCCTGATCGAACAGCGCGATCCGCACCCCGAACAGTTCGAACGACGGCAGCGTGAAGATCCACCGGTCCAGCACCACCGCGAACGCCGCCGTGGCCAGGGCCAGATACACCCCCGACAGCCGCAGCGCCGGGATGGCGACCACCGCGCCGACCACGCCCGCGATGGCCATCGCCGCGAGCAGCGCCCACCACTGGCCGTCCGGGCCGAGGTGCGAATAGGCCACCGCCCCGACCCCGGCGAGACTGAGCTGGCACAGCGAGATCTGCCCGGCGAACCCGAGCAGCGGCACGTACGACAGCGCGATCACGCCCCAGGCGAACATGGCGCCGTAGGTGATCAGGTCGGCCTCGCCGAGCATGGTCGCCAGGAACAGCCCGATCACCACGATGGTCGCGGCGAAGGCCAGCGACCCGTTGATCGTCGGCAGCGGAACGGGTTTCAGCTTGCGGTCCCGGCCGCGCAACCGGCCGTGCGGGAACATCAGCAGAGCCAGGAACAGCAGCAGCGCGGGAGCCGCCAGCCGCAGACCGGGCAGATACTCGTTCTGCGGCAGATATCCGGTCAGATAGCTCTCCATCAGGCCGACCACCACCGCGCCCGCGAAGGTCATCGGCAGATTGCGCAGGCGGCCGAAAATGGCTGCGGTGTAAGCGCTCACGATCAGCAGCGACAGTTGCGCGGCGTCCAGCGCCACGGTCGGCGCGATGAGGATGCCGCCGACCGCCGCCAGCTCGATGCCGAGGATCCAGGCGACCCGGTTGGCCCGGCCGGGATCGGCGCCGGTGAGGCCCACCAGCGCCCGGTCGTCCACGGTCGCCCGCATCTCGGCGCCGGTCCTGGTGCGGAACAACAGGATTCGCAGCGCCACCGCCACCACCACCGCGACGCTCATGGTGAGCGCCTGATGCCAGGTGATCGTCACCGCGCCGAGATCGATCGAGGACCGGTCCGCGAAGAACCGCGGTAGCGACCGCGACTTGTTGGGGTCCCAGACCCACCGCGCCAGCACGATGAGACCGCTCAGCAGCGCGATGGTCATCACCAGTTTCTCGGCGTCGCCGAGACCCTGGGTCGGCGCCAGGGCCTTGCCGAACACCAAGCCGAACAGCGGCGCGAAGATCAGCAGCACCACGACGATCGCGATCGGCACCGGCCAGCCCCACCCGATGGTCAACTGCCAGTACACGAACGCCGAGATCATGCCCGCCGCGCCGTGCGCGAAGTTGAACACGCCGGTCGTGGTGTAGGTGAGCACCAGCCCGCTGCCGATCACGGCATAGATCGCCGCGGTGCTGAGACCGACGATCCCGAAGGCGAGGAACTGCTCCATCAGTGCGACAGCTCCGTCACTTCAGATCGGTCATGCTCTTGCCGACATCGGCGAGGGTGGTCGGCTTGCCGAAGTCCCGGGTGTACTTGTACGCGGTGAAACCGCAACGGAACACGCCGTTGTTGGGCTTGAAGTCGGCGGTCTCCCAGCCGTCGGCGGTGGCCTTCTGCACGTTGAAGCAGCGGGTCTGCTCGGCCAGCGGCTTGGACAGGTCGACGGGCGCCTGCAGACCGCCGCCGGTCCACGCGGTCTCGGCGGCCGCGGCGTTGTATACGCAAGCGCGAGTGAGGTTGTCGCCACAGCCGCTGGCGGACTTGGCGAACAGCAGCCACGACTGGAAGGCGCGCAGCACCTGGAAGGTGATGTCGGCGTCGGGCGCATACTGCTTGAACAGATCCTTCAGCTGTTGCACCGCGGGCACTTTCGCGGCCGCGTCCAGCGGGGCGGTGCCGCTCATGTCGAGCACGTTGTTCTGGGTGCCCAGCGAACTCTTGACCGCGTCGAGGAACATGTCGTTGTAGGAGTTGGCGTTCGCGTCGATCCAGTCCAGCTTGTAGTTCATGCTGGTCAACGTGTCTTCGAGCTTGGCCAGGTAGCGGAAGTCACCGAAGAAGATCAGGCCCTTGACGTTGTTGGACTTGATCGCCTGCGCGTACGGCGTCCAGTCCGCGACGCCCGCGATCGGGTACAGCTCGTTGTAGACGATCTTCGCGCCCGCGGCGGTGAGCGATTCGCCCATCTTGTCGCCCATGACCTTGGTGATGGGCGAGTCGCCGTTGATCATGCCGACCGCGCCGGCCGAACCCGGGTAGGCCTCCTTGATCAGCCAATCCTGGAAACCGGTGTACGGGTTCACCGGCTCCGAGGCCGAGGAGCCCGAGCCCAGTTGCAGGTCCGAGCCGGTGTTGGAGGTCTGGGTGACCTGCGCGGGGAACTCCGGCAGCAGACACGACAGCCGGTCCTTCACGCCCAGGCCGTCGAGGGCGGCGCTGCCGCCGACGAGGAAGAAGTCCTCACGGCAGGCGTCCAGCATGCGCTGGCGCACCTCCATCAGCTTGGTGTCGCGCAGCTTGTTGACGATCTTGCGCCCGTTGATGCCGCCCGCCGCGTTGCACCAGGAGGTGAACACCTTGGCGGCGTCGACGAAGTCGGGGTTCTTCGTGAAGCCGATGTCGGAGAACATCCCGACCTGGATCTCACTCGCCGTCACGCCCTGCGCGGAAGCGGTTTTCGCGCTTCCCGGCCCGCAGACGCCGGTCAGGTCGCCGAAGTTGCCCGACGCGGCGGCAGTGCCCGAGCCGCCCTCCTCGGTCCCGCGACTGCCGCCCTCTCGGGCGCAGCCGGACGCTACCAGGAGCGCGAGCGCCAGTAAGGCGACGATTATGCGCTGCGGTTTCACCGTGGTTCCTCCTCCGTGAGCCGCCCGAAAGGGGCTCTGTCACCGGTTTGGAAACTATCTTCTCAGAATTGGATAATCAATACACCCGGTTTGGAGAGTGTGATCCTCGCGGGCTCCGGCGGGTGGGCCGTTGACACGATGGCAGCCGCATGGAAACCTAATAGCCGAATATGAGAATGTGATTCTCGTAAGCACGCCCGGAGGGCCACCGGCATCCGGGCCGGCTCGGCCCGCCGGCCCGTCTACCGACACCTTCGGCGCACCAGCCGGACTACGAAAGGTAATCCGTTGGCACACTTCACCAAACCGGCCGCCGGGAGCTGGACCCAGAACTACCCGGAACTGGGCACCGAGCCGGTCGACTACACCGACTCCATCGACCCCGCCTTCTACGAGGACGAGCGCCAGGCGATCTTCCGCAAGAACTGGCTCAACGTCGGGCGCGTGAACCGGCTGCCCCGCGCGGGCAGCTACTTCACCAAGGAGCTGGCCTGCGTCGGCACCTCGCTCATCATCGTCAAGGACACCAAGGGCGTGGTGCGGGCGTTCCACAACATCTGCCGGCACCGCGGCAACAAGCTGGTCTGGGACGACTACCCGGGCGAGGAGACCGCCGGCACCTGCCGCCAGTTCACCTGCAAGTACCACGCCTGGCGCTACAGCCTCGAGGGCGAGCTGACCTTCGTCCAGCAGGAGAAGGAATTCTTCGACCTCGACTCCGACAAGTTCGGCCTCAAGCCCGTGCGCTGCGAGGTGTGGGAGGGGTTCATCTTCGTCAATCTCGACGAGCACGCCAAGCCGCTCACCGAGTACCTGGGCGGATTCGCCAAGGGCCTGGAGGGCTACCCGTTCGAGCAGATGACCGAGGTGTTCAGCTACCGCGCCGACATCGGCAGCAACTGGAAGCTGTTCATCGACGCGTTCGCCGAGTTCTATCACGCGCCGATCCTGCACATGAAGCAGGCGGTCAAGGACGAGGCCGACAAGCTGGCCAACGTCGGCTACGAGGCGCTGCACTACGAGATCGACGCGCCGCACTCGATGGTGTCGTCCTGGGGCGGCATGGCCCCGCCCAAGGACCCGAACATGGTCAAGCCGATCGAGCGGGTGCTGCGCAGCGGGCTGTTCGGCCCGTGGGACAAGCCCGACATCGAGGGGCTCGACCCGATGCCCGAGGGCATCAACCCCGCGCGCCACCGAGCTTGGGGCGTGGACGAATTCGAGTTCTTCCCGAACTTCTCACTGCTGTTCTGGGCGCCCGGCTGGTACCTCACCTACCACTACTGGCCGACCGCGGTGGACCGGCACATCTTCGAGGCGAGCCTGTACTTCGTGCCCGCCCGCAACGCCCGCGAGCGGCTCGCCCAGGAACTGGCCGCGGTCACCTTCAAGGAGTACGCGCTACAGGACGCGAACACCCTGGAGGCGACCCAGACCATGATCGCCACCCGCGAGGTCACCGAGTTCCCGCTCAACGATCAGGAGATCCTGCTCCGCCACCTGCACAAGACCGCCCAGCGAATCGTCGAGGAGTACCGCAATGGCAGCGCAAAGTAACGGCACCGGACCGCAGCTCCCCGCGGAGTTCGCCGAGTGGTCGCGGTTCTCCGACTGGATCCTGCCCACCGAGCCGGAGCGCTACCAGAAGCGGCTCGCCTCCTCGATGGCGGAGATGCAGGACCTCTACGACACGGTGTTCCCGCGTCTCGAGGCCGCGATGGCGTTCTGCGACAAATACGAATGGGGCGATCTGCCCGACGAGGCGCGCAACCTGTTCCACCTGCTGCAGTCGCTGGTGATGGTGTCGTTCCCGGTCGAGGTGTGGAAGCAGCCGCGGGTGCCCGACTCCGGCGCGGCCTACCTCGACATCGTCCGCGAGCCGGTGGTCTGAGCAGTGACGGCGCCGGGCACGACGACCGGCCCGGACGAGCAGATCGCCCGATTCCGGTCGGGCCTGCGCGACTGGCTGGACGCGAACGACCTGACGCCCGGCCCGGACCACTCGCTGGACGGGCAGGTCGAGCAGTTGCTGCGGGTGCGGCGCGCGCTGTACGCCGCGGACTGGATGCGTTACGGCTGGCCCGCCGAGGTGAACGGACTCGGCGGGCCCGCCGCCCTGCGCGCGGTGCTGGGTGAGGAGGTCGCCTCCCGCGACCTCGCCGAACCCGGCATCTACTCGATGATCGAGGTGCTCGCGCCCACGATGATCAGCTACGCGCGACCGGAGCTGGCGGCGGCCATGGTGCCGCTGCTGCTGTCCGGGCGCGAGCAGTGGTGCCAGGGCTTCTCCGAGCCGGGGTCGGGCAGCGACCTCGCCTCGCTGAGCACCAAAGCCGTACCCCGCGACGGTGATTGGGTGATCAGCGGGCAGAAGGTGTGGACCAGTCTGGCCCAGTACGCCGCGCGCTGCGTGCTGCTCACCCGCACCGGCCCGGGCCACGACGGGATCACCGCCTTCTTCGTCGACATGGACTCCCCCGGCATCACCGTGCGGCCGCTGCGCACCATGCACGGCGTCGACGAGTTCGCCGAGGTGTTCTTCGACGACGTGGTGGTCCCGGGCGACCGCATGCTCGGCCGGCCCGGCGACGGCTGGCGGGTGGCGATGGATCTGCTGCCCTACGAGCGCTCTACGTGTTTCTGGCATCGGATCGCGTACCTGTTCACCCGGCTGGACCAGGTGCTGGAACAGACCACCGAGCCCGACGACGCCGAGCTGGGCGCGGCGTACCTGGCACTGCACACGGTCCGCTGCCGCTCCCACGCCACCCAGCGCCGCCTCGCCGCGGGCGCCCGGCTGGGCGCGGAGACCTCGATCGACAAGGTGCTGCTGGCGACCGCCGAACAACGACTGTTCGACACCGCCCGCGACTTGCTCCCCGGCGCAGTGGAATTCACCGACCCCCACTGGCGCACCGAGTACCTCTACTCCCGCGCCGCCACCATCTACGGCGGCACCGCCGAGATCCAGCGCAACATCATCGCCCGCCGCCTCCTGGACCTGGGCAAGGAGTGAGCGGCCGATGCCATCTTGCCGTCATCGGCCATGTCGGAATGACGAACGGCCTACCACTGCAATCCCTCTGGGCGAGGCACTAGCGGACGAGGAGTGCGCATGACCGATCTCGACGCGGGCGAACTGGATCTGCTCGCCGATGCGCTGCGCAAGGCGATGACCACCGGCAGCGCCGCCGAACTCGATGACGCGCTGGGCGAGTTGGGGTGGGCGGAGTTGCTCGTCGAGCTGCCCGATGTCGCTGTGCCGCTGGTGTTCCGGCTGCTCGGCGAGACCGGGGCGCACGCTGCCGTACTCGACGACGTCGTCCGGCAAGCCGCCGAATGGACTGAGCCACAACCCATCCCGCTGCCGTTCTCCGGTGGCACGTGGGTGATGTGGGATCGGGCGGCCGAACCTGGCTCCGCCGTGGACGAAGAACTGCCGCTGCGAACCGTCGATTCCGGCGCCGAACTCCCGGCCGCCGCGCTGGCCGCCGGACGCCGCGCCCTCGGCTGGTGGCTGCTCGGCACCGGGCACGCCATGCTGGCCCTCGCCCGCCGACACGCCCTGGAACGCAAGCAGTTCGGCCGTCCGATCGCCTCGTTCCAGGCCATCCGGCACCGCCTCGCCGAAACCCTCGTAGCACTGGAGGGCGCCGAAGCCGCCCTCACCCACGCCGACACCGATCTGGGCGCCCTCCTGGCCAAGGCCGCCGCGGGCCGGGCGGCACTCACCGCCGCCCGCCACTGCCAACAGGTCCTCGGCGGCATCGGCTTCACCGCCGAACACGACCTGCACCGCCACATCCGCCGCACCCTGGTCCTGGACGGCCTACTAGGCAGCACAAGGGAACTCACCCGTGCCGCAGGCGCCCACATCCGCACGTCGCGATCCGCCCCCCGCCTCGCCCAACTCTGAAGCCGCACATCCGCTGACGAGGGGCTACCGCGGCGACATGGAGAAGTCCGGTGCCGGAAAGGGTTGCGGCACCGGACTTTCGGTTCCCGGGTAAGGGGTTCAGCAGGCCGGGGAGGTACCGCCCTGGATCGCCAGCAGGGCGCAGAAGGTGGCGGTGGCGACCTTCCACTTGCCGGCTTCCCGCACCGCCTGGCCGGTCTGGTCGGGCAGCATCGGGTTGCCGCCGATCAGCAGCGTGTAGGTGACGTCGGCGTGATCGGCGTCCACCGGCTTCACCGCGGCCACGGTCACGGTGGTGCCCTGCGCCTGCGGGTTGGCCGCCTGCGCGTCCAGGATCGGGCGGAAGACATCGCCGTTCTGTACCACCGCGGCCTTGTCCTGCGGCGGCGTGGTGCCGGCGAAGAAGGTCGTGTAGACGTCGGTGACGGCCTTGGTCGTGGCCGGATCCGCTTGGGCCGCCGCCGAACTGGTCGCCGCGGCCGACGTGGACGACGACGCGTCGGTGGATTCGTCGTCGGACCCACAGCCGGTCAGCGCTACGGCCGCGACGAGGGTCGCGCCGCAACAGATCGCGGCCCGGCGAAGGATGGAATCGCGCATGGATTTCCTCGTTTCGAAAGGGAACAGCGGTGGCGCCGGGAGCGTGTCCGCCCGGAGCGCCGGTGGTCCCGTACGGCCACCGTGCCCCTGCGCGAGGCGAGACGGACCGTGCGGGTGCTGCCGGTCGCCCGGCAGACGATGTCGCCGGATCTACTCGGTCTTCGCCTTCATCTCGTCCAGCGCGGCCAGGATCGGGTAGCCGCTCACGCTCAGCGCGTTGCCGTGCCCGGTCTGGTGCACGTCGAACACCGATTGGATCGCGGCGTAGAACCCTTGCACATCCAGCGTCTGATTGACCGCGCGCTTGGCTTGGCGCAACCCGAACGGCGGCATCGTCGCGATCCGCTCGGCCAGCGCCCTGGTCTGCTCGTCGAGTTCCGCGCGCGGCACGACCTGATTCACCATGCCGACCTGCCGGGCCTCCTCGGCGGTCACCGAGCGCCCGGTGAACAGGATCTCCTTCGCCTTGCGCGGCCCGCTTCCCAAGTGTGCCCGTGGTATTCGACGCCGCCGATGCCCATCATCACCACCGGATCGGAGAATTTCGCGTCGTCGGCGGCCACGATGAGATCGCACGGCCAGCACAGCAGCAGGCCGCCCGCGATACACCGCCCCTGCACCGCCGCGATCGACGGTTTCGGGATATTGCGCCAGCGCAGCGAATATTCCAGGTAGCGGCGGGCCTCGGTCTCGTAGATGAGCTGCAGGGTGATCTTGGTGATGTCCGCGCCGCCGGTGGCCCGCATGTCGTGGCCGGAGGAGAAGTGCTTGCCCTCCGCCCGCAGCACGATCACCGACACGTCCTCGTCCTCGGCGGCGCGCACCCAGGCGGCGTCCAGTTCGTCCAGCAACTCCCGGTTCTGCGCGTTGGCCGCTTCGGGCCGGTCGAGTGTGATGGTGGCGATCCGATCGGCGGCCTCGTAGCGGATGTACACGTCGAGCTCCTCAACTCCGGGAAACGCCGGGTCGGCAGGACTGTGCGCCGGCCGCGGTCATCGGGTGAGGCGAGAATAACATTCTCATGTCAGGAAAGGTAAGTCTCCCAGAAGGAGATTGCTTTAGTTCCGAACCGACCTTGAACATGTCGTTCTCCGGTACAGTACATTCATGTTCTCTTCAAATGACCGAGAACCGGGGCGCCGGTGACCACGCCGAGCGAGAAGCCCGCCTGGAAGCAGCGCGCCGTCGAGCGCTCGCTGCGCACCGCCAAGCTGCGCGCCGAGCAGCGCGTACAGCGGTTCCTCGACGCCGCCCAGGCCATCATCACAGAGAAGGGCACCACCGACTTCACCGTGCAGGAGGTGGTGGACCGCTCGCGGCAGTCCCTGCGCAGCTTCTACATGCAGTTCGACGGCAAACACGAACTGCTGCTCGCGCTGTTCGAGGACGCCCTCGGCCGCACCGCCGACCAGTTGCGCGCCACCGCCGACGGGCAGACCGAACCCCTAGAGAAGCTGCGGGTGGCCGTGGAGCTGCTCTTCGAATTGTGCCGCCCCGACCCCGCGGCCCGGCGCCCGCTGTTCACCGATTTCGCGCCGCAGCTGCTGCTCTCGCACCCCGGACACGTCAAGGTCGCGCACGTGCCGATGCTGTCGCTGTTCACCGAGCTGATGGACAAGGCCAAGGCCGCCGGTCAGCTGCGCGCGGATATCAACTCCCGTCGGACATCGGCCATGCTGATGCAGACCGTGATGTTCATCGCGCAGTCCGCCGGCAGCTCCGCCGAGGAGACCCAGCACCCGATCACGGCGGCCGAGGCGTGGGATTTCTGCGCGCACGGCTTCGCTCGTCACGGAGAATAATATTCTCGTCTAGCGAGAATTGTCTTACACTCGGTGCCATGCCCGATTTGTGGAGTGATCTCGTCAGCAGCCTCGATCTGAGCGCGGCATCGTCCACCGAGGACGCCGACGCCGTATTCGAGGGCCGCAACCTGAACCTGGCCTACCACCGCGTGTTCGGCGGCCAGCTACTCGCCCAGTTCGCGCGAGCGGCCGCGGCAGGCGTTCCGGACAAAGAGATCAAGTCGCTGCACGCGATCTTCGTGCGCGAGGGCAGCGCCGACGAACCGATCCGGTACCGAGTGCACCGCCATCACGCCGGGCGTTCCTTCGCCACCGTCTCGGTCGTCGCCGAACAGTCCAAGGGCGTGGTGGCGACCGCGTCGGTCTCGCTGCACACTCCCGAGCAGGGTCCGGACCGGCAGACCGTACCCGCCGCGCCCGCTCTGCTGTCGGGCGAGCACAAGGTGCAGTGGGATCTGCTCCCGTGGGAGACCCGGGCCGTCGTAGATCTCGAGGACTTCGGCTCCGCCCCACCGGATTTCGAGTTCTGGATGCGCACGCCGGAGGCCGACCCCGCGCTGGCGCCCGCGATCGCCGCCTACGCCACCGACCTCACCCTGATCGGCACGGCCCTGCTACCGCAAGAGGGCTTCACCCAAAGCGGCAACGGCACAGCCTTCCTCTCCGCCGTCACCTCCCACACCCTCTGGTTCCACCGCACCTTCCGCACCGACGACTGGCTCCTACTCCGCCAGCACAGCCCCCTCCTCGCCCACGCCCGCGCCTACGGCCGCGGCGACATCCTCACCGAAAACGGCACCCTCGTCGCCTCCTACGCCCAGGAAGCCATGGTCCGCCTCCCCGAGCAGTAGGCGTTCCCGCGCCCGCATACCCTGCTCCCCTTCGAGCACAGCGCTTATTCGTGCTCGAGGGGGAGCAGGGTTTGGGCGGCGTGGTAGGCGTCGCATTCGCCGGAGGCTACGGCGGCGGCCAGGCGGTCGAGGTCGGCGTGGGTGCGGAGGCGGGTTTGGGCGAGGGAGAGGATTTGGGCTCGGGCTCGGGCGGTGCGGCGCTGGGGAGTGTCGGTGCGGTGGTGGGCCTCGATCGCATCGGCCAATTCGGCGATGCGTTCGCCGCGCGAGGCGATCAGGGTGAGGATCGGGGCATCGGATTCGGCACGCAGGTCGCGGACGGTCTGCTGGGCGCCTTCCCGGTCGGCCTTGTTCACGACCAGGATGTCGGCCACTTCCAGCAGGCCGGCCTTCGCGGCCTGAACCGCGTCTCCCGCACCGGGATTCAGAATCACCAGGGTGGGGTCGGCGATCGCGGCGATCTCGATCTCGGACTGCCCGACGCCCACCGTCTCCAGCAGCACGATGTCGTAGCCGAGCGCCCCGAGCAGCTGGATCGCGGCGGGCACGGCGGCGGACAGCCCGCCGAGATGGCCGCGGGTCGCCAGCGATCGGATCAACACGTCGGGGTCATCGATGTGCCGGGCCATGCGGATCCGGTCACCCAGCAGCGCGCCGCCGCTGTAGGGCGAGGACGGGTCGACCGCGAGTACCGCGACCCGCAGCCCCCGCTCCCGATAGACGCTCGCCAGCGCGGCGATGGTGGTCGACTTCCCCGCGCCCGGCGGCCCGGTCACCCCGACCACCCGCACCGGCACCGGCTCCAACGCCGCCCGCACCTCGCCGCGCCGCTCCCCCTCCACCAGAGTGAGCAGCCGCCCCACCGCCCGCGCCGACCCGGATCGCGCCTGCGCGAGCAGATCGGCCACGGACGCGCCGACTACCCCGGCGACTCCGGAAGCCGCTGCGCCACGCTCGTTCTCGGCACTCACGCAGCGGGTACCTCGATGACCGTCGCCGAGCCCATGCCGCCGCCCGCGCACATCGCGGCGATACCGAAACCACCACCGCGGCGGCGCAATTCGTGTACCAGGGTGACGATCATCCGCGCTCCGGTGGCGGCCACCGGGTGGCCCAGCGAGCAGCCGCTGCCGCTCACGTTGACGATGTCCGGATCGAGGTCCAGGGCGCGGATGGCGGCGATCGGCACCGACGCGAAGGCCTCGTTGATCTCGATCACCCGCACCGACGACAGCGAGATCCCGGCGCGGGAGACGGCCCGGGTGATCGCCTCGATCGGGGCGAGGCCGGTCTCGGCCGGATCGACGCCCACCGACACCCACGACCGGATATAGGCCAGCGCGGGCAGCCCGAGCCGGTCGCTGGCGACGGCCAGCGCGGCGGCCCCGTCGTTCGCGCCGCAGGCATTGCCCGCGGTGATGGAGAAGCCCTCGATCTCCGGGTGCAGTACCTTCAGCCCGGCCAGTCTCTCCAGCGAGGTGTCGCGGCGCGGATGCTCGTCGGTGTCGAACAGGCCGTGCGGCGTCTCGATCGGCACGATCTCTTCCTTGAAACGGCCCTCGTCGATGGCCGCGATCGCATTGAGGTGCGAGCGCAGCGCCCACGCGTCGAGTTCGGCGCGCGTGAGACCCGCCCGCACGGCCGCGTTCCAGCCCACGGTGATGGACATGTCCATGGCGGGGGCGTCCGGGCGGTCCGGATGGCTCGGCGACACCCAGGGATCGATCCACTCGTCCGGCCCGACCTGGAACCGAGCGCGCGGCGCGGTGGAATCGGAGTTCACCCCGCCCGCGATGACGAGTTCGTCCATGCCGGCGCGGATTCCGGCCGCGGCGGTCTGCACCGCGGACATGCCCGCCGCGCAGTGCCGGTTCAGCGCCAGGCCCGGCGCGCCGGTCAGCCCCGCGGTGACGGCCGCGTGCCGGGCGACCACGCCGCCGCCGTACCGCCCCTCCCCCAAGACGACGTCATCGACGCGCGCGGCGTCCAGCCCCTCGGCGGCCGCGCTCACCACGTGGTGCGCCAGATCGAAGGCGTTGGTGTCGCGCAGGGTTCCCTTCCGGGCGGTACCGATGGGGGTCCGCAGCGCGGACACGATAACGGCTTCAGGCATTTCGGTGGCCTCCAATTCGGCGACGGGTACTCGGCGCGACCGCTCGGGTGCTCGTGCGACACACGACGAGAATGCTATTTTCTCAATAGGAGAGCCGTAGTTGCAAGATAGGATTATCACATGCAGATCAGTGGAAGCTCCGCCCTTGTAGTCGGCGGCACCGGCGGCCTGGGCGAGGCGACGGTGCGACGCCTGCACGCCGCCGGTGCGAAGGTGGTGGTCGCCGACGTCGCCGACGACAAGGGCAAACAGCTGGAAACCGAGCTGGGGATCCGGTACGTGCACACCGACGCCACCGACGAGGATTCGGTGCTCGCCGCCATCGCGGAGGCGGAATCGCTGGGCCCGCTGCGCATCTCGGTCGACACCCACGGCGGTCCGGCCACCGGCGGCAGGCTGGTCGGCAAGGACGGCTCGCCGCTGCCGCTCGAGGGCTTCCGCACCACGATCGAGTTCTATCTGACCGCGGTGTTCAACGTGCTGCGGCTGTCGGCCGCCGCGATCGCCAAGACCGAGCCGCTGGACGAGGGCGCCCGCGGCGTGATCGTCAACACCGCCTCGATCGCCGCGTTCGAGGGCCAGACCGGCCAGATCCCCTACTCGGCGGCCAAGGGCGGCGTGGTCGGCATGACCCTGGTCGCGGCGCGCGACCTGTCGCCGCTGGGCATCCGGGTGGTGACGATCGCGCCCGGCACCGTGAACACGCCCGCCTACGGACAGGCCGCCGACAAGCTCGAGGCCTACTGGTCCCCGCAGGTGCCCTTCCCCAAGCGCATGGGCCGATCGGTCGAGTACGCCCAGCTGGCCACCTCGATCATCGAGAACGACTACCTCAACGGCGAGGTCATCCGTCTCGACGGCGCACTCCGATTCCCGCCCAAGTAGTTTCGCGCGAAGGTCCCGGAGCCTGGGGGTTCCGGGACCTTCGACCGCGCGCCGTTACTCCTTGGCCGCGGTGAGCTTGCTGATCACCGCCCGGAAGTCGTCGGTCTGGAACGACAGGTCCTCGGCGGTGGTGGCGAAGTCCAAGGTCGCCAGGACCGCTCGCTCCAGATGCAGATTCAACAGGCGCTTGGTGCTCTCCACGGCCTGCTGGGGCAGTTCGAGAATGCGCTTCGCGCAGGCCAGCGCCTCGGACATGGGATCGGCGACCACATGGTTCACCAGCCCCATCTCCCGGGCCCGCGCGGCGCCGATCTTCGCGCCGGTGAGCGCGTACTCCTTGGCGAGCAGCAGGCTGGTGTGCAGCGGCCAGGTCAGCGGCCCGCCGTCGGCGGCGACCAGGCCCACCTGAACGTGCGGGTCCTTCAGATACGCCGTCTCGGCGATGTAGGCGATGTCGCTCAACGCGACCAGGCTGCAACCCAGTCCGACGGCCGGGCCGTTCACGGCCGTGATCACCGGCACCCGGCACCGCGCCATGCCGAGCACGATGTCGCGGCCGTGGGCGATCGTCTTCGCCCGCAACTGCGAATCTCGGCTCAGCTCGGCCAGATACGCGAAATCGCCACCGGCGGAGAACGCCTTGCCCGCACCCGTGAGCACCGCGACCCGGGCGTCCCGGTCGTCGCCCAGCCGCGGCCAGAGCCGGGCCAGACCGGTGTGCAGGTCGTCGTTCACGGCATTGAGCGCGTCCGGCCGGTTCAGCGTGATGATCCGGAGCGGGCCGTCGGACTGGACGTCGATGACGTCCGGTAGGTCGTACATGGTCAGACTCCTAGTCCGAGGATGCGGGAGGCGATGATGTTCTTCTGGATCTGCGAGGTGCCGCCCATGACGCTCTGGGCGCGGCTGTAGAAGTAACTGCCGAGCAGTTCCGGGTCGGTCGTGCCGGTGACGGCCAGGGCCGCATGACCCACCGACTGGTCCACCCAGGTCATGAGGAGTTTGTCGAGCGAGCCGTCGGGGCCGTGCACCACGCCGTCCAATTGCTCGGACAGCCGCCGGCGCACATGCAGCCGCAGCATCTCGGTCTGCACGGCCGCCCACGCCAGTTCGTCCGGCGCGGGGCCGTCGAGCCGGGCGGCCAACTGCCGCACCAGCTTTCCGTACCGGGCCGCGTATCCCAGGGTGGAGGGCTCGCGCTCGTGCCCGACGACGGTCATGGCGAGTTTCCAGCCGTCGCCGGGCGCGCCGACCATCTGATCGGCGGGCACCCGCGCGCCGTCGAAGTACACCTGGCCGAACTCGCGGGTGACGCCGCTGATCATCTGCAGCGGCCGCTGTTCCACGCCGGGCTGCTTCATGGCGATGATGAACGCCGAAATTCCCTTGTGCCGTGGCACTTCCGAATCGGTGCGGGCCAGCAGCAGGCACCAGTCCGCGACGTCGGAGTAGCTGGTCCAGATCTTGTGGCCGTGCACCACGTACTCGTCACCGTCGCGAGTGGCGGTGGTCGTCAGCGACGCCAGGTCCGAGCCCGCGCCCGGTTCGCTGAAGCCCTGGCACCAGCGCTCGGTGCCGTTGATCATGCCGGGCAGGAACCGTTGCTGGAGTTCCTTGCTGCCGTGCCGGCCCAGGCCCTGCACCAGGTAGCCGAGGCTGGGCCGGGGCGGCGCACCGGCGATGGCCAGTTCCTCGTCCACGATCACGTCGTACACGGGCGGCAGTTCGTGCCCGCCGAACTCCTTGGGCCACGATGATCCGAAGAACCCGGCCGCGTACAGCGCCTGATGCCATTCGCCCTGCCGGGCCCAGTATTCGTCACCGGAGGTGGGGAACCGGCCCGCGGTCTCGGCCAGCCAGGCGCGCAGCCGCGCCCGGAACTCGGCCTCCTGCGGGGAATCACGAAAGTCCAAGATCGATCTCCTTCAGACGGGCGGGGAACAGTTCGGTCGAGACCAGTGCCCGCCGCAGATACACGTGCGCGAGGCACTCCCAGGTATTGCCGATGCCGCCGTGCACCTGGATCGACGCCTCGCAGACCGTGCGGGCCATCCGCGCGGTGTAGACCTTCGCGACGCGCGCGGCCCGCAACGCCTCGGCGGGCGCGAGTTCGTCGACCGCCCACGCCGCGTGCCGCAGCACGCTGATCGCGCCCTCGATCAGGGCCTGGTTCTCCGCGAGCAGATGTGCCACCGCCTGATACGAGCCGATGGTGGCGCCGTACTGCTCGCGCATCTTGGCGTAGTCGACGGCGAGGTCCTGCGCGCCGCGGGCGGCGCCGAGCAGATCGGCGGTGGTCAGGGTGAGGGCCAGGGCCTGCCAGCGGGTGGCGTCGTCGGCCGGAAGTTCGGCGACGGTCTCCGATTCGCCGGTGAGCGCGGCCGTCTGACGGGTCAGGTCGGCCCCGGGGAGCACGTCACCGACGGTGGCGGTGCGGATCCGGGAGCCGTCCACGATCAGCGCCCGATCGCTGCCGCGGGAGTCGATCGCGCGATCGCCGACCGCGAGGGTCCAGCCGCGCCCGTCGCCGGGCCGCCCCGGCAGCCCGTCGGCCAGGGCCGGGCCGAGAAACGCGACGTCGACCAGGCCGCGGCCGAACTCCTCGGCCACGATCGCCATCTCGACCCCGGACGCGCCGTCACTGCGCAGATCGCGCCAGCCCGCCGTCGCCACGGCCCGCTCCAGCCGCGCCCGCCGGGTCTCGTCATCGAGGTCGGCGACCGAGCCGGGGCCCAGGTCGTCGGCCAATTTGGCGGCGGCGTCGCGCAATTGGCGCTGTTCGCTGGTCAGACGGACATCCATGGCGCTCCTCGGGGAGTCGGCTCGGGAACATATTTGAGAGATCTCGTCTCATGGGTGAGAATATAATTCTCATAGTACTAGAATCTACCTACCAGGAGGATGCGGTTCATGGCGAGACCCTCGATGTTCCAGTCGGCGACCGTGACCCGGATCGTCAAGGAGAGCGTGGACGCGCGCACATTCGTGCTCGCGCCGCACGGCGGGCCGATCACCTACCGGGCCGGACAGTTCTGCACCTTCCGGGTGCCCGTGGACGGCACCGCGCTCTTCCGCTCCTATTCCATGTCCAGCGCGCCGGAGACCGACGACGAGCTGATGACGACGGTCAAACGCGTTCCGGGCGGCAAGGTCTCGAACTGGATGCTGGACAACCTCACCGAGGGCGACGAGATCCAGATGTCCGGCGCGGCGGGCCGGTTCTGCTTGCGCGAGACGGACGTGCCGCTGCTCGGCTTCAGCGGCGGCAGCGGGATCACCCCGATCATGTCGCTGACCAAGTGCGCCCTGGCGACCACCGGGCGGCGCGTCCGGTTGCTGTGCGCCGACCGCGATGCCGATTCGATGATCTTCGAGACGGCGCTGGCCGAATTGGTGCGGCAGTATCCGGACCGGCTGGAGGTGGTCCGCCATCTCGACGCCGACCGCGGCTTCCTCGACGCCGCGGCGGTCCACGCCTTCGTCGCCGCCGACGCGCACGCCGACGCCTACATCTGCGGCCCCGAACCGTTCATGGAGATGGTCGAGCTGGCGCTGCCGGGCCCCGGCCTGGTGTACAGCGAGCGGTTCGGCGCACCGGCGCCCGTCCCGGAAGGCGACGCACCGCAGCAGGCGGCCGCCACCTCACCCGCCACGAATGCCCCTGCGCCCGGCCAGGTCTCGGCCGCCGGAGCGGGCACGGTGACGATCAAACTGAACCGCAAGAAGAAGGACGTGCCACGCAAGGACGGCGAAACCCTCCTGGAGAGCGCCCGCCGCGCCGGCCTGGCGCCCCCGTTCTCCTGCGAACAGGGCAACTGCGCCACCTGCATCGCCAAGGTCACCGAAGGCAGCGCCACCCTCCGCCAGAACAACGCCCTCACCGACGACGAACTGGCCGAAGGCTACGTCCTCACCTGCCAAGCCATCCCCGACACGGAATCCATCACGGTCAACTACGACGAGTGAGCGGTCGAACGACAAACGGCATGCCTTCCACCCGTACTCGGCATGCCAT
Source organism: Nocardia sp. N2S4-5 (assembly GCF_044628355.1). Lineage (NCBI taxonomy): Bacteria > Bacillati > Actinomycetota > Actinomycetes > Mycobacteriales > Nocardiaceae > Nocardia > Nocardia sp. N2S4-5. The sequence continues at coordinate 1,937,462 of NZ_JBIUPM010000001.1, forward strand.
CCGTCATCCCGGCGTGCTTTTGGCCGGGATCCACGTCTGCGCGATGGATCCCGGCCAAGAGCATGCCGGGATGACGGACGGGCTGGGGACGCCGGGATGATGAGGCGGGCTGGGAACTCAGCCCCCGTGCTCGCCCAACTGTGGGGGCGGGCCGTACTCCGGCTCATAGCCCGCGACACGAATCGGGTTGCCTACCAAGCGGTATTCGCCCGCGGTGATGACGGCCTCGGGGCTGGCGTGGAGGGCGTCGGGTAGTTCCCGGACGGCGGCGGCGGGGATGCCGAGGGGGCGCAGGCGGGCTTCCCAGCCCGTCGCGGTGTCGGCGGCCAAGGCGGTGGTGACCGCGGCCAGTACCTCGTCGCGGCGCGATACCCGGTCGGCCATCAGCTCGAAACCCGCCACGCCCGCCTCGGCGGCGAAACTCTTCCAGAATCCGTCGTGCGTGACGAACAGCGCCAGATGCCCCTCGGCGGTCGGAAAGATCTGGGCGGGAACGTAATACGAGTGCGCGCCGAAGGGGCGGCGTTGCGGGCGCTTGCCGTCGTTGAGGTAGGCGGCGGCGTGATAGTTCAGCTGCGAGAGCATCACCTCGTACAGCGAGACGTCGATCTGCCCGCCGCGACCCGAGACGATCTGGGCGAGCAGGCCCAGCGCCGCGGTCAATCCGGTCGAGTTGTCCGCCGACGAGTACCCCGGCAGCGTCGGCGGCCCCGCTGGATCGCCGGTGAGCGCGGCGATCCCGGCCGCCGCCTGGATCACGTAGTCGAATGCCGGATCGTCGCCGCCGTGCAGCCCGTAGCCGGTGATGGCGACACAGACGATCCGCTCGTTGTACCGCCGGAGCGCGTCGTAGGTGAGCCCCAGCCGCCGAATCGCCGACGGCTTCAAATTCACCAGCAGCGCATGCGATTCCGCCACCAGCTCACCCAACTGTTTCCGTCCCGGCTCGCTGTCGAGTTCCAGGCGGATGCTGCGCTTGCCCCGGTTCAGGCTCGCGAAATAGCTGTCGCTCACCTTGCGGGAGATGTCGCCACCCGCCGGCTCCAGTTTGGTGACCTCCGCACCCAGATCGGCGAGCATCATGGTGGCGTACGGCCCGGCCAGCATGGTGCCGACCTCGAGTATCCGCACTCCGGCCAGTGGGCCGGAACCGGTCCCGCCGCGCCGCTCCCGATCCGTTCCGGGCATGTCCGACCCCACAGCTCCTCCTTCACCGCCATCCGGATGCGGCGAGGCGTCCGCGCGCCGCCCGGCCATGGTTGAACCTGCGGCTCAACGCATTTCGCGGGCCAGGCCCGCGATCATCTCCCGCGTGCGCTGCTTGGACGCGACGAGTTCGTCACGGTTGTCGCCGATCGGCAGCAGCCGCACCGAGATGTCGGTGGCGCCCGCGTCGGCGTAGCGCCGCAGCCCGGCCGCGATCTCGGCCTCGTCACCGGCCAGGCACAGGTCGCCGATGTCGCGGGCGTCGCCCTGCTCGAGCAGTCGTTGATAGTTCGGTGACACCTCGGCCTCGCCGAGAATCCGGTTCGCGCGTGCCCGCGCCTCGTCCACCCGCCCCGGCTCGCACAGGCACACCGGCAACCCGGCGACCACGCGCGGCGCGGAGCGGCCCGCGTCGGCGGCCGCCTTGGTGATCTTCGGGACGACGTGCTCGGAGATCGCGCGCTCGTCGGCCATCCACAGCACCGTGCCGTCGGCCTGCTCCCCCGCGATGCGCAGCATCACCGGCCCGAGCGCGGCCACGAGCACCGGCACCGGAGCCACCGGCCCGAGATCGAGCGGATTGTGCACCGTGAACGTCTCGTTCTCCACGTCCACCGAACCGGGGCCGGTCAGCCCCGCGCGCAGCACCTCGAGATAGTCGCGGGTGTAGGTGGCCGGTTTCTCGTAGGGCAGGCCCAGCATGTCGCGGATGATCCAGTGGTGCGAGGGCCCGACGCCCAGCGCCAGCCGTCCCCCGGCCGCCGCCTGCGCCGAGAGCGCCTGGCGCGCCAGCGCGACCGGATGCTGCGCCTGCAACGGCACGACCGCGGTGCCCAGCTCGATGCGCGAGGTGCGCAGCCCCATCGCGGCGATGGTGATCAAGGCGTCGAAGTCGGTGGGGATCTGCGGAATCCACGCCGTCGACAGTCCCGCGGACTCGGCCCACTCGATATCGCGGAGCATCCGCTCCAGCTTGCGCGCAGAGTCCCCCTTCTCCGGCCCGATCATCACTCCGATGCGCACGTGTCCTCCAGACTGCGTGAATACGTGTCGCGCCCGGTCACGGCGGCGCGGTGGCGGTCAGCGCGCGGCGCCCGGCCGCGAAACTGCTTGCGTGGGTGAGAGTTCCGGCCACGCACCGGATCGCGCCCGCTCACTGCGCGGGGCTTCCGGTCAGCGCACGGATCTCGCTGACGAGCGTCTCCAGCGGGGTGCTCGTCGGAAACACCGCGGCCGCACCGCATTCCAGCAGCTTCGGCACATCGGCCTGCGGGATGGTGCCGCCCACGACGACCGCGATATCACCGGCGCCGGCGGCGCGCAGCGCGTCCACCACGCGTTTGGTCAGCGCGAGGTGCGCGCCGGAGAGGATGCTCAGGCCCACCACGGCCACGTCCTCCTGCAACGCGATCGACACGATGTCCTCCACGCGCTGCCGAATCCCGGTGTACACCACCTCGAATCCGGCGTCGCGCAGGGTGCGGGCGACGATCTTGGCGCCGCGGTCGTGCCCGTCGAGTCCGGGCTTGGCGACGAGCACGCGGGCGGGCGCCGTCATCAGAACACCACCGGCTGCTGGAATTCGCCCCACACCGATTTCAGCGCCGCGGTGATCTCACCGACCGTGCAGTAGGCGTTGGCGCAGTCGACCAGATGATGCATCAGATTGTCGTCTCCCTCCGCGGCCCGCGACAGGTCGGCGAGCGCCGTGCGCACCGCCGCGGAATCGCGTTCCGCCTTCACCCGGGCCAGGCGTTTCAGCTGCCGCTCCCGGCCGTCCGCGTCCAATTCGTAGGTGCCGATATCGGGCGCCGGCTCATCGGAGACGAATCGGTTCACCCCGACCACCGGGTGCTCGCCGGATTCGACCGCCTGATGCAGCCGATACGCCTCGTCCGCGATCAGGCCCTGCAGGTATCCGTCCTCGATGCAGCGCACCATGCCGCCGTGCTGCTCCAGGTCGTGCATGATCTCGATGATCTTGGCCTCGGTGGCGTCGGTGAGGCTCTCCACGAAGTAGGAGCCGCCGAGCGGATCGGCCACCCGGGTCACCCCGGTCTCGTAGGCGAGGATCTGCTGGGTGCGCAGCGCCAGCGTCGCCGACTCCTCGCTGGGCAGCGCGAACGGCTCGTCCCACGCGGCGGTGAACATCGACTGCACGCCGCCGAGCACCGCGGCCAGCGCCTCGTAGGCCACCCGCACCAGATTGTTCTGCGCCTGCGGGGCATACAGCGACGCGCCACCGGCGACGCAGCCGAACCGGAACATCGACGCCTTGTCGGTGTCGGCGCCGTAGCGCTCGCGCACGATGGTGGCCCAACGACGCCGTCCCGCACGGTATTTCGCGACCTCCTCGAAGAAGTCGCCGTGGGTGTAGAAGAAGAACGAGATCTGCGGGGCGAACTGGTCGATCGTCATCCGGCCGCGCGCGATCACGGTGTCGCAGTAGGTGACTCCGTCGGCGAGGGTGAATGCCATCTCCTGCACGGCATTCGCGCCCGCGTCGCGGAAGTGCGCGCCCGCCACCGAGATCGCGTTGAACCGCGGCACCTCGGCCGCGCAGAACTCGATGGTGTCGGCGATCAGCCGCAGCGACGGCTCCGGCGGCCAGATCCAGGTGCCGCGGGAGGCGTACTCCTTGAGGATGTCGTTCTGGATCGTTCCGGTGAGCTTCGCCCGCGGCACGCCCTTCTTCTCCGCGGCGGCCACGTAGAACGCCAGCAGAATCGCGGCAGTGCCGTTGATGGTGAAGCTGGTGCTGATCTTGTCCAGCGGGATGCTGTCGAACAGCACCTCGGCGTCGGCGAGCGTGTCGACGGCGACGCCGACGCGGCCGACCTCCTCGCTCACCTCGGGATCATCGGAGTCGTAGCCACATTGGGTGGGCAGGTCCAGCGCCACCGACAGGCCGGTGCCGCCCTGCTCGAGCAGGTACCGGTAGCGCTGGTTGGACTCCTCCGCCGTTCCGAAACCGGAGTACTGGCGGAACGTCCACAGCCGTCCCCGGTATCCGGTCGCGAAGTTGCCGCGCGTGAAGGGATAGGCACCCGGGGCGGGCGGGTCGCCGCGCCGATCGTCCGGCCCGTAGACCGGATCCAGCGGGATGCCGGACGAGGTGTGCACTTGGTTGTCCATCATCGAATATGCTACTTCCGTAAATGGAGAATGCCAATACCGTTTGGCGCGAACGCCTGCTCAAGGCAGGTTCCGGCCCCGAGGAGTGCCATGTCCGACCAGCAACAGCCGCTCACCGATCGCACGATGGTGATATCCGGCGCCAGCCGCGGTATCGGCCTGGCGATCGCGCTCGCCGCGGCCCGGCGGGGCGCGAATATCGTCCTGCTCGCCAAGACCGCCGAGCCGCATCCGCGGCTGCCCGGCACCGTGCACACCGCCGCCGCGGAGGTGGAGGCCGCGGGCGGCCGGGCGGCCGCGGTGGTCGGCGACGTCCGCAACGAGGCCGATGTGCGGCGACTGGTGGACACCGCGGTGGAGCGCTTCGGCGGGGTCGACGTGTGCGTGAACAACGCCAGCGCCATCGCCACCGAGCCCACCGAGCGGCTGTCGCCCAAGAAGTTCGACCTGATGCAGGACATCAACCTGCGCGGCACCTTCCTGCTCACCCAGGCGTGCCTGCCGCACCTGCGCGATTCGGCGAACCCGCACGTGCTGACCATCGCGCCGCCGGTGAACCTGAAACCGCGCTGGCTCGGCGCGCATCCGGCCTACACCCTGTCCAAGTACGGGATGACGTTGCTCTCGCAGGGCTGGGCGGCCGAATTCGCCGATGCCGGAATAGCTTTCAACTGCCTGTGGCCGGAGACCTACATCGCCACCTCGGCGGTCGCCAACCTGCGCGACGGCGAGCAGCAGCTCGCCTCCGCCCGCAGCCCCGAAATCATGGCCGATGCCGCGGTCGCGATCGTCACGCAGCCGGCCAAGCGGGTCACCGGTGACTGCTTCCTCGACGTCGACGCCTTGTCGCGCTACGCGGGGATCGCCGACTTCACCCGCTACGGCGGCGGCGAGAACCCCACTCGCGACCTGTTCCTGGACTGACCCGGAGGCGTCATCCCGCGGCGAGGCGGCGGGGCGCATGGGGGCCGTCTTCCGGGTGGATGGGCCGTTCGGTCGCGGACAACGGGCGCGCGGACCCGCCGCGCCGGACGGCCACGATCTCCGCGCCGATGGCCACCGCCGTCTCCTCCGGGGTCTGCCCGCCGAGTTCCAGGCCGATCGGCGAATGCAGCAGGGCCAGTTCACTTTCGGTGACCCCGGCGGCACGTAGCTGCGCCCGGCGTTCCCGATCGGCCCGGCGCGAACCCATCGCCCCCACATAGGCCACCGGCAGTCGCAGCGCCGTGCTCAGTACGGGAATATCGAATTTCGGGTCATGGGTGAGGACGCAGAGCACGGTCCGCGCATCGACCGGCGTCCGGGCGAGATAGCGATGCGGCCAGTCCCGCACCACCTCGTCGGCGTCGGGCAGCCGCGCCCGGTCGGCGAAGGCGGGCCGCGCCTCACACACCGTCACCCGATACCCGAGCAACTTCCCCACCCGGCACAGCGCGACAGCGAAATCCGTAGCGCCGAACACGATCATCCGCGGCGGCGGCGCGAAGGAGTCGACAAACACGGTCCGCTCCCGATCCGCACACCCGACCACCCGCACCCCACTCCCCCCGCTTTCCAGCATCGCCCACCCCACCCGCACCACCGCAGAATCCATTGCCACCCCGACGATCTCCCCCGCACCATCCGCCGCCTCCATATCCACACGGGACCGCAGGGTCGTGATCGCCCCGGTGTCCAGGTCCCGCACGATGGCCGCGGCGTGCTCGATGTCCAGGGCGGCCTCGATCGCCGGATAGGACTCGGGGGTGACGCGGTGGACGAAGACGTCCAGTTCGCCGCCGCAGGTGAGGCCGACGGCGAAGGCGTCGTCGGCGCTGAAGCCGAAGGTGCGGCGGGCGGGGGCGCCCGTGGCCAGGACCTCCTGGCACAGTTCGTAGACCGCGCCTTCGACACAACCGCCCGAGAGGCTGCCCCGGACGTTGCCCGCCTCGTCCACCGCCATCGTCGCGCCCAGCGGACGCGGCGCGCTGCCGCTCACCCCGACGATGGTGGCGAGGGCATAGACGGTGTTCGCGGCGTGCCAGCGCAACAGCTCCGCGGCGAGTTCGCGCACGGTGACCTCCCGGCGATCGTCGCCCGAGCCTGGGCGAGAATGCTATTCTCATCATATTCTAGCGTCATACTCATATTCGACATATATGACATTGACACTGCGGGAACGCTAATGCTAAACACATGCTCAGCAGGCGCTCCGTCCGTATCCGAGGCGAACAAGAGGATGAGCCGGATGTTTTCGACCACACCGTTGCCCGGCGAAGCCGGTCGACGCAGTCAGCGAGCCGCCCGATGAGTTCTACGGAAACGGCCACCACCAGCACGACAACCACCGTCGTCGGCACCCGGGTGCCGCGGCTCGAGGACGCCCGCCTGGTCACCGGCGCGGGCACCTTCGTCGACGACGTGACGCGGCCCGGCATGGCGCACGCCTGCTTCGTCCGCAGCCCGCTGGCGCGCGCCCGGATCGGCGAGATCGACGTGTCCGCCGCCCTCGAGATGGACGGCGTGCTGGCCGTCTATACCGCCGCCGACCTCAACCCCGGCGCCCACGAGATCTCCTACGACCTCGACATGGCCGGTATGCCGCCGGTCCCGCGGCCGCCGCTGGCCGAGGAGGAGGTCCGGTTCGTCGGCGACCCGGTCGCCCTGGTGATCGCCGTGGACCGGTACGTGGCCGAGGACGCGGTGGAGCAGATCGTCATCGACTACGACCCGCTGGACCCGGTGGTCGACTACACCACCGCCGACGAGTCCCCGAACCTGGTACACGCCGGTTTCGCGGGCAACTCGGCCGGGGAGATGGGCGGCCGCCCCGCCTCGGATCTCGACCCGATCTTCGACTCTGCCGCACATGTGGTGCGCCAGAAGATCTTTCAGCAGGCCTACCTGCCGGTGCCGATGGAGACCCGCGGCATCGTGGCGGAGTGGTCCGCGCCGGGCGCGGAGATGACCATCTGGGTCTCCACCCAGTCCCCGCACGAGGTGCGCGCGTTCTGCGCCCGGCTGCTCGGCATCGATGAGCACCAGGTGCGCGTGATCGCCCGCGACACCGGCGGCGGGTTCGGGCTCAAGCAGTTGCCGCTGCGCGAGGAGACCTGCGCGCTGCTGGCCGCCCGCAAGCTGGGCTCGGCCGTGAAATGGATCGAGGACCGCCAGGAGAACCTGATGGCCTCCGGCATGTCCCGGCACGAGCACGCCGCGGTGGGCATGGCCTTCGACGCCGAGGGCACGATCCTCGCCGCGTCCATCGCCCACGTCCAGAACGTCGGCGCGTATCCGACGCCCTCACCGGTGGTCGGCGGCATTCCGGTCGGGATGCTGTTCCCCGGCCCGTACCGGATCACCGAAGCCTCCTTCCACGCGAAGTTCCTCTACTCCAACACGGTCGGGCGGGTGGCCTATCGCGGGCCGTGGCAGTTCGAGTCGGTCAGCCGCGAGGTCCTGCTCGACCACGCGGCCCGGCAGATAGGCATCGACCCGATCGAGCTGCGGCGGCGAAACATGTTGCGCCGCGACGAATTCCCCCGGGTGAACCCGAACGGCATGCCGCACGACCACGTCTCACCGCTGGAGACGCTGGAGCAGGCGATCGAGATGCTGGACTACGACGCGTTCCGCGAGGACCAGCGCGTGGCCCGCACCCAGGGCCGCTACCTCGGCGTCGGCACCTGCACCTATCTGGAGCCGACCACCGGCGCCAGCCCGTTCCTGGCCACCGAGGGCGCCACCATCCGGATCGAGCCGAGCGGCAAGGTCAACGTGTATGTCGCGGGCGGCTCGGCGGGCAACAGCCTCGAGACCACCGTCGTGCAGCTCGCCGCCGACGCGCTCGGCGTGACGCTCGCGGATGTGCGAAGCATCCAGGGCGACACCGCGGTTACGCCGTTCGGCGGCGGCACCGGCGGCAGCCGGTCCGGGTCGATGACGGCGGGCGCGATCGAGCAGACCGCCTCGGTGCTGCGGGAGAAGATCCGCGCCATCGCGGCGCACCGGCTGAACACCACGCCGGAGGAGATCGAGTTCTCCGCCAGCCGGGCCACCGTGCGCGGCAAGCCCGAGTCCGTCCTCACCCTGCGGGAGATCGCCGATATCGCCTACTTCCAGGCCGACTCGCTGCCCCCGGGCATGCAGCCGGGACTGGAGTCCTCGGGCCGGTACAAGACCCCGCAGATCGCCATCTGGGCCAACGCGACCCACGTATGCACCTGCGAGGTCGACATCGACACCGGCGCGGTGAAACTGCTGCGCTACATCGTCAGCGAGGACTGCGGCCCGATGATCAATCCCAGTGTGGTGGAGGGCCAGATCTACGGCGGGACCGTGCAGGGCATCGGCGGCGCGCTCTACGAGCACCTCGCCTACGACGAGAGCGGAAACCCCGTCGCCACAACGTTTTTGGACTATCTGCTGCCCACCGCCGCGGAGGTGCCGACGATCGAGGTCGGCCACGTCGAGACGCCGAGCCCCGGCCCCGGCAGTTTCAAAGGTGTGGGCGAGGGCGGCGCGATCGGCTCTACGCCGGCGATCCTCAACGCCGTCGCCGACGCGCTGTCCCCGTTCGGGGTGGAGATCAGCGAACTGCCGCTGTCCCCGTCCCGGATCGTGACCATGATCGAGCAGGCTCGCGCCGCCGAGGAGGGGACCCGATGAAACCGGCCACGTTCGAATATCACGCCCCGGCGACCGCGTCGGAAGCCGTTGCGCTGCTGGCGGATCTGGGCGACGAGGCCAAAGTCATCGCGGGCGGCCAGAGCCTGGTCCCGATGCTGGCGCTACGGTTGGCGGTGTTCGACCATCTGGTCGATCTGCGCCGCGTGACCGAACTGCGCGGCATCACCGCCGGTCCGGACGGCGTCCGGATCGGCGCAGGCATGACACACGCCGAGGTCGGCGGCTCCGAGGAGGTCCGCCGGACGGTCCCGCTGCTGTCGCGGGCGACCCCGCTGATCGGGCACTTCCAGATTCGCAACCGGGGCACGATCGGCGGCGCGATCGCCCATGCCGACGCCGCCGGCGAGTACCCGGTGGTGGCACTGACCCTGGACGCCGACGTCGAGGCCCTGTCCCCACGCGGGCAGCGCACGATTCCCGCGGCCGAGTTCTTCACCGGAATGTGGACCACCGACCTGGCCGCGGACGAGATCGTCACCGCGATCACGTTCCCCGCCTGGCACGGCCGATGCGGTTTCGCCATCGAGGAATTCGCCCGACGCAGTGGCGATTTCGCGATGGCGGGCGCCGCGGTGGCGGTCCGGCTGGACGCCGATTCCCGGATCGACCGTTGCGCGATCGGCCTGTTCGGGCTGGCGCCGACCCCGGTACGGGCGCACGCCGCCGAGTCGGAACTGACCGGCCGGCCGCTCGACGCGGTGGAGGCCGAGGAGGTCGGCCGTTCGGCGACGGCCGGGCTGGATGCCATCTCCTCGGATGTGCACGGGTCCGCCGACTACCGGCGCCGGGTCGGGGCGGCAATGGTGGCGCGCGCCTGGCGGCGCGCCGTACAGGAGGCGAGCAATGACTGACGTCGACATCGAGGTCCGCATCAACGGCACGCGGCGCACCGACCGGGTGCCACCACGGCTGACGCTGGCCGACTACTTGCGTGAGCGGTGCCATCTCACCGGCACCCACCTCGGCTGCGAGCACGGGGTGTGCGGCGCCTGCACGGTGCTGCTCGACGGCGCGGCGGTGCGCTCGTGCCTGGTGTTCGCCGTGCAGGCCGACGGCGCGGAACTGACCACCGTCGAGGGCATGGCCGACACCGACGGGCAACTGTCCCCCGTGCAGGCGGCGTTCCGCGACGAGCACGGATTACAGTGCGGCTTCTGCACTCCGGGGTTCATCGTGTCGGTCACGGCGTTCCTGCGCGACAACCCGGACCCCACCGATGCCGAGATCCGCGAGGGGATCTCCGGCAACCTCTGCCGCTGCACCGGTTATCAGGGCATCGTCCGCGCGGTCCGCGCCGCGGCCGACTCGATGACCGCCGCCCCCGATGCCGCCACGCCCAGCACACAGCAAGCGTGACCCCGCGAAGGACTTCCCATGAAACTCGACAACACCTTCAGCATCCCGGTCCCCGCCGCACAGGCGTGGTCGGTGCTGCTCGACCTGGAGCGCATCGCGCCCTGCGTGCCCGGCGCCACCATCACCTCCCGCGACGGTGACGACTTCCACGGCAAGATCAAGGTCAAGCTGGGCCCGGTCGGGCTGAGCTACAGCGGCATCATCAAGGTCGTCTCCCAGGACGAGGCCGCGGGCATCGCGGTGCTCGAGGGGCGCGGCCGGGAGACCCGCGGCAACGGCACGGCGAAGGCGACCATCACCTGCAAGCTCGTCGAAACCGACGGCGCCACCGACGTTTTCGTCGACACCGATCTGTCGATCACCGGCAAGCCGGCGCAGTTCGGGCGCGGCGCGCTGGCCGATGTCGCGGGCACGCTGATCGGCCAGTTCGCCACCAACCTCGCCGACGAGATCACCTCGTCGGTCCCCGCCGCCGCCGAAGCCGGTAATGTCTCGGCCTTCCCCGGGGCCGACAACGCCTCCACACCGCCGCCCGCGAGCGCCCAGGCGGCGCCGCCGCGCAAGGCGGCCGAGCCGATCGACATCCTGGCGGCCGCGGGCGCGAACAACGCCACCCGCTACGGCGGCTTGGCCCTGCTGGCGATCACCGGACTACTCGTGGCGCTCCTCCGTCGAAAGCGAGCCGCCCGGCTCCCCCGGTGAGGCAGGACGACGACATGATCGCGCCGGTTGGTAACGAGGTTACCCAGAGTAGGAGTGCGGACGCCCCGTCCGCGCGGAAACCGCGGCGGGTCCGGCACATCCGGATCGAAACCGGCGCCTTCGCCATGGACTACCAGGCCTGCGCGGAACAGATCGCCGACATCATGGCCGAACTCGCGTGCGTGGGCCTGGTGGTCACCGTCGACGACGATGTGCGCCCCGATCTTCCCCCGCTCCCCTGCGGAGCACTCTGGGAGTAAGGCGGGCAACCCTTTTCGTGTGTCCCGCCCTTCTCCCGCGAACTAGCCCACCGGGCTGAGGTCGGCGCCGATCGAGGGCAATGCCGACAGGCCGCTGCGGAAGACTTCGGTCGCACCGACCGCGGCGGCGGGCATCGCGGCGGCGGTGAGGGCTTGGGCCTTGAAGGCCTGCGCCGCGACGCTCAGCCGATGCAGCACCGGATCCACCCGGTGCTCCGGCGGCGTGTGCCAGCCCTCGCCCCAGACCACGACCTCGATTCCGCCGTCCCCCAACGCGTTCAGCAGACCGCGTCGCGCGCGCGGGTCTCCTTCGCACACCTCGCACGCGACCGCCAGCGCGTGCGGCCGCCGACCCTGACCGCCCGCGGCGAGCACCGATTCCAGCTCCAGCGTCTCCGCGCCGAGAATGCGCAGCGGGCGGGAGTCGGACAGGTCGGCCAGCAGCACCGTGACATCCCAGCCGGCGACGGCGCGATCGAACAGCCAGCCCCCGGCGTGCTCGACGACATCCACGATGCTGGTGGCGACGACGTCGAGGCGGTACCTCATCGTGCCCCGTCCCGACTTAAGTCGCGGGCCAGTGACCGGGTGTACTCGTTGAACACCTCGGTCAGCGGGATCGAGTGATCGAGCAGCCATGAGATCTCCATTCCGTTGATGAAAGCGACGATTTCGATAGCCCGGATGTCCGGGTCGAGGTCGGGCCGATACCGTCCGATCTCCTGGTTGCGCCGGATGATGTCGGCGACGATGCCGACGGCGACCTTCCATCGGTCGAGCAGGCGGTCGTGCAGTGGGGCATCGGGCATCAGGTTCTCCACCAGCATCACCACGAAGGTGCCCACCAGATCCGGGGAGCTTTCGATCCGTTCGGCGACCTTGCGGATCTCCACGATGAGGTCCCCGCTGAGGTCCGCGCCCGCGGCATCGGCGGCGTCGCGCGCGTCCAGTACCGCGTGCAGCAGCTGGTCCTTGGATTGAAAATGGTGCAACAGCCCGGCCGGGCTCACCCCCGCTTCCCGGGCGATCTGGGCCAAAGTTGTACTACGCCAACCATTCTGGGTAAGCAGCCGCTGGGCGACCCGCAGGATGCGCTGCCGGCGGTCTTCCCCTTTGGCGAGCAGGGAGGCGTAGGGACGAGGAGTAGTCACGAGTTGCTCTCTTCTCCAAAACCTAGTGAACACACAGTAGGTTGGTTTTGCCGGTGTGACAAGGGTCTCATGCCTGCCCGGCATGGCGACAATGTCGGCGAATACTGACGGTAACCACATTCTCGCAGATGAGACCGCCGAAAATGGCCGGTGTTGAGCGAGACGTGTATACGTTCCTCTCCTCCTGTGATAACTTCATTCCCATGCGGAAGCCGCAGTCTTCCCACGGGGATCGACGCGGCGCGGTCCGCCACTCGCGATCCACGCTGACGGCACGGGAACTTCCGCGATACGAACAGCTCCATTGGAGGGTCAAGATGTCGGTTTCGACCAGCAGTGCTTCGTTGTACCCGCCCGGCGGTTTCGGACCACCCAAGGACCGCCGCGGTCACGCGCAGGGTTCGCTCGGACTGCCCGCGGGCACCGAGGTGTTCTCGGCCGACAATCACATCTCACTGGCCGACGACATCTTCTACGAGCGGTTCCCGGAGAACATGAAGGACCGCGCGCCGCGCATCTGGTACGAGGACGGCGCCTACCAGATCGGGCGCAAGGGAAAGTCGTTCCTGCCCGGCGATTTCAGCAGCGTGCTGATGCAGTACGACCCGCTGGACGGTTCGGGCAGCGCCAATTTCGACGCGCGCGCCGCGGATCTGCGCGCCGACGGCATCGCCAAGGAGCTGGCGTTCCCGAATGCCTTGCTGGCGTTGCTGTTCTACCCGGACAAGGAGGTCCGGGAGCTGGCGTTCCGGGTCTACAACGAGTACATCGCCGATCTGCAGGAACGCTCCGGCGGTTCCTTCTACGGCGTCGGCCTGATCAACTGGTGGGACCCGGCCGGCACTCGCCGCACCCTCGACGAGCTGAAGTCGCTGGGGCTCAAGACATTCCTGCTGCCGCTGTCGGCCGGCAAGGACGACGACGGCAACGTCATCGACTACGGCAGCACCGCGATGATCCCGGTGTGGGATGCCATCGAGGAGTCCGGGGTGCCGGTCTCCCACCACATCGGCGAATCGCCGCTGTCGGCGCCGTGTGAGGTCAACAGCGTGGTGGTCGGCATGATGCACAATGTCGCGCCGTTCCGGGAGTTGTTCTCCAAGTACGTGTTCAGCGGCATCATCGACCGGCATCCGGGCCTGAGCATCGGCTGGTTCGAGGGCGGCATCAACTGGGTGCCGTCGGCGATCCAGGACGCCGAGCACATGAACGCGTCGTACCAGCACATGTACAACCGCCCGATCGATCACGAGGTGCGGTACTACTGGGACAACCACATGCGGGCGTCGTTCATGGTGGACCCGCTGGGCCTGTCGCTCATCGATCACATCGGCCGGGACCGCGTCATGTGGTCGTCGGACTACCCGCACAACGAAAGCACCTGGGGCTATTCGGAAAAGTCGCTCGCCGGTGTGGTGGCGGCGGTCGGCCCCGAGGACGCCGCCAAGATCGTCAGCGGCAACATCACCGATTTCCTGGGGCTGTAGCCATGACATCGTCCACCACCGGCGCCCCGGCCCTCGTGATTCCCGAGGTTCCCGATCGGGCGCGCATGCGGCGCGAGACGGGGGCGCGGCTGCGCTCGGTCATGGCCCAGCAGGGCGTCGACGCGCTCGTCCTGCTGAACAACAGCAATGTCGTGTACGCCACCGGGACCAACTGGCCGCTCGGCGACGCCGGGCTGTCCCATGTCGAACGGCCGGTCGCGGTCGTGGTCGCGGGCGACCCGTGGCCGCACCTGTTCCTGCCGTTCCGGGAGGGCACCTCCGAGGAGACCGACCTGCCCGCCGACCATCTGCACGGGCCGGTGTATCTCGAATTCGACGAGGGCGTAGCGCAATTCGCGAAACTGCTCGCCGATCTGATCCCGTCCGGGTCGACGGTCGCGGTCGACGAATGCACCGGCGCCATGCGCCGGGCGGAGTCCGGTCTGTTTCCGAGCGGACCGCCCTCGGACGCCGCGCTGGTGGTCGGCCCGGCGAAGCTGATCAAGACACCCGACGAGATCGCCTGCATCCGCACCGCCGCGCGCATCACCGATCGGGCGATGGTCGATGTGCAGGCCGCGCTGGCGCCCGGACGACGGCAGATCGACCTGTCGGCGCGCTTCATCCGCCAGGCCTTCGAACTGGGCGCCACCGCCACCATGCTGGAGGCGATCTGGCAGGTCATGCCCGACACCAAGGCCGAGGGAGTCTGGACCACCCACGGCGACCTGGCGCTGCCGCTGCTCACCACCGAGCGCGAATTGCAGGCCGGGGATGTGCTGTGGACCGATGTCAGCATCACCTACGGCGGCTACTGTTCCGACTTCGGCCGCACCTGGGTGGTCGGTCAGGAGCCGAATGCGCGGCAGCAGAAGCAGTTCGAGCGGTGGCACGAAATCCTCACCGCCGTACTGGATGTCACCCGCGCCGGAGCGACGGCGGCCGATCTCGCGCGGGCCGCGACGGCCGCCAACGACGGCGTCGAACCCTGGCTGCCGCATTTCTACCTGGGTCACGGAATCGGGGTCAGCGCGGCCGAAACGCCCATGATCGGTACCGATCTCGGTCCCGAGTTCGACGAGAACTTCGTGTTCGAGCCGAACATGGTGCTGGTCCTGGAGCCGGTGGTCTGGGAGGACGGCACCGGCGGCTATCGAAGCGAGGAAATCATCGTGATCACCGAGGAGGGCTCGATCGCCCTCACCGACTACCCGTATGCGCCCTATGGCCACTGAGGTGATGCCCGACGATCGCGCCCTGCGGCATGGGCGGCGCGATCGCGCACTGGCACAGATGCAAGCCCATGACCTCGATATTCTCGTTCTCGGCCGGCAGGCCAATGCCCGCTATCTCGCGGGCGCGCCGCAACTGTGGGTCGCCGGGACCCGGCCGTTCGGGCCGGTGGCGACGGTGGTGCGCGACACGGGCGCGGTGCACCTGCTGAGCACCTGGGACGAGGGCATCCCCGACGACATTCCGCACGAGCACCTCTACGGCCTCGCGTGGAATCCGATGACCACCATCGCGGTCCTGCGCGCCATCGAGGGCGCGGCGACCGCGAAACGGGTTGGCACGGACGCGCTTTCGCCCAACTTCGCGAAGCTGCTGCCGCTGGCGTTCCCGAACGCCGAACTCGTCGACGGCGAGCAGGCCATGCGCAGCGCGCGGCGCATCAAGACCGCGGAAGAGATCGCGGTGCTGCGCAATACGCTGCGGGTGGCCGAGGCCGGCCTGGCGACCACGGTCGCCGCGCTGACGCCGGGCAGTAGCGAGCACGGGCTGATCGGCGTGCTGCTGGAGGCGATGACCGCCGGTGGCGTCAGCACGCCCGCGTCGCAGGATTCGGTCTGGGTGACGTCCAAGGAGCATCCGTGGCGGCGGGCCGGATCTGACCGGCTGGTGCGCCCGGGCGACCTGGTGGCGGTCCATGCCGGTGTCCTCGGCGACGGATACATCGGTGAGGTCGGGCGGACCTATCCGGCCGGCGAAGCCGGTGCCGAGGCCGCGAAGTTGTACCGGCGGCGAGACGCGTTGTGGGACAGGCTGATCGAGGCCTGCCGGCCCGGCGCGGCGGCCGCCGACCTGCTCACCGCCTATGAGACCGCGGGCGAACCGTTACCGCCGATGCCGGTCGCCCGGGGCCTCGGGATGGGCTTCGACCCGCCGGTCGTGTCGCCGCACCTGCGGGCCACCGCCGCGGCCGAGCGGCTGGAGCCGGGCATGGTGCTGTCGGTCACCGGCTATGTGTGGCAGTCCGGCGTCGGCGCGGTGTTCGGCCGCGACGCGGTCCTGATCACCGACGACGGCCGCGAGGTGCTGACCTCGGCACCGCACTGGGAACCCTGATTCCCCTTCCACTCTCCGGCAAAGGAGCCCCGATCATGCCCGGACCCGACCAGTCCACGGCGGATTCCGACGACCGATCCGCGGCCGAGAAGATCATCCGCTTCGACAAGGATCCGAAGACCCGCATCGCCACGATCACCTTCGACCGGCCCGATCAGCTCAACGCGCCCACCATCGCGGCGCGGCTGCGCTACGCCGACCTGCTGCACCGCGCGAGTGTGGACGACGAGGTGAAGGTGCTGGTCGTGCGCGGCGCGGGCGACGACCTCGGCAGCGGCGCGGACCTTCCCGAGTTCATGGAGGTGCAGAATTCGCCCTCGCAGGGGCCGCGGCTGGCCGAATACAAGATCGGGCCGGACGAGGTGCGGTATCCGCCGAAGGAGTCCTTCCGGCACGGCGCCACCATCAGTCAGTGGTACGCCAATGCCCAGGCCGGGTGCCGCAGCCTGCAGGAGTTCAAGAAGATCAGCATCGTCGAGGTGAAGGGCTACTGCTACGGCTGGCACTTCTATCAGGCCGCCGACGCGGACCTGGTGATCTCCTCCGACGACGCGCTGTTCGGCCACCCGTCCTTCCGCTACTACGGCTGGGGGCCGCGGATGTGGACGTGGGCGCAGACCATGGGGCTGCGGCGGTTTCAGGAGATGGTCTTCACCGGGCGGGCGTTCAGCGCGCAGGAGATGTACGACTGCAACTTCCTCAACAAGGTCGTCGCCCGCGCGGATCTCGAGGCCGAGACGGCGAAGTACGCGCTGGCCTGTGCCCGGAACCGGCCCACCGACACGGTTTTCATGCAGAAGGTCTTCTTCGAGGTGATGAAGCAGCATCAGGGCGAGTACATGGGCAGCCTGCTCAGCGGGTTCTTCGAGTCGATGGGCGGCCACATCCACGCCGACGACGACGGTGATCTGATGCTGGACAACGCCTTCGAGGGCGGGCTGAACAACTCGGTGAAGGACAACGACGCGCAGTTCCCGCCGGAGTTCCGG
The DNA here is from genome assembly GCF_044628355.1 of Nocardia sp. N2S4-5. Taxonomy (NCBI): domain Bacteria; kingdom Bacillati; phylum Actinomycetota; class Actinomycetes; order Mycobacteriales; family Nocardiaceae; genus Nocardia; species Nocardia sp. N2S4-5. The sequence goes on from NZ_JBIUPM010000001.1 coordinate 1,954,762, forward strand.
CTGAGCAAGTCGGGCCGCGACAAGCAGGAGTGATCGGCGCGGGCATCGGTGAGCAGAAAGTTGGTGGGAGACATGGCTTCGAGGAATTCCGCACGCACCGAACAGCCCGTCGAGCCGCCGCTGCGCGGATGCGTGGTGGCCGATCTGTCGACGGGAATCGCGGGCGGGTACTGCACCAAGCTGCTGCGCGACGGCGGCGCCGAGGTGGTGAAGATCGAACCGCCCGAGGGTGATCCGCTCCGGCGGTGGTCGGCCTCGGGAGCCGAGATCGAAAACGACTGTGACGGTGCGCTGTTCGAATTTCTCGCGGGCGGCAAGGCCAGTGTGGTCGCCGATCCGAATGTCCCCGCCGACCTCGATCTGGCCGACGCGGTGCTGGCGGCGGCCGATGTCGTGATCTGGTCGCCGGGCTCGCGGCTGGCCGAGCATCCCCGGTTCGCGCCCGCCGTCCTCCGCCGCGCGCACCGGCACCTGGTGGTCACCACCGTGACGCCGTTCGGGCTGGACGGGCCGTGGAGTGGCCGCGCCGCAACCGAATTCACGCTGCAGGCGTGGTCCGGTGGCATCGTCGGACTCGGGCGCGGTGCACCCGATCAGGCCCCGGTGCACGTCGGCGGCCGGATCGGCGAATGGTTCGCCGGTGCGTACGCGTCGGCGGCGACCATGACCTCCCGGCTGCGCACGCTCGGTTCGAGCGCCGGCGAGCTGGTCGATCTGTCGATCCTGGAGACGCAGATTCTCGGCCTCACCTACTTCCCGGTCTCGTTCTTCGAGGCGCTGGGGCGGCCGTTCCGCACCGAGCGGCGGCTGAGCGTGCCGGGTGTCGCCGCGGCGGCCGACGGCCTGGTGGCGCTGGGTTGCGGCACGGCGCAGCAGTGGTTCGACCTGTGCGCGATGGTGGGGCACGCGGAGTGGATCGACGAGGACGCCGACCTGTCGATCACCGAGCGCGCCACCAAGCACGCCCCCGAGATCTTCGCCTGGCTGGCCGAGCAGCCCGCCGAGGTGATCCGCGACCTCGCCACCGCCTTCCGGATTCCCAACGGACCGGTCGTGCACGGCGCCAACGCCACCACCATGGATCATCACGTCGCGCGACGGGCCTTCACGGTCAATCCGCGCGACGGTTTCGTCCAGCCCGGTCCGCCGTATCGGACCCGGCCCGGACTGGTGAGCGGTCCGGCGGCCGCGCCGCGGCTCGGTGAGCACACCGAGCGATACCGCGCCGCCCCGCCGGTGCACCGGCCCGCCGTCGCGCGGGTGCGCCCGGATCCCTTGCCGTTCCGGGAACTTCGCGTGCTGGACCTGACGACGTACTGGGCCGGGCCGTCGTGCACGCATTTCCTCGCCATGCTGGGCGCGGAGGTTGTGCACGTCGAATCCGCCGGACGGCCGGACGGCACCAGGCTGATCGCGGGTGTGCCCGCCTCCGAGGATCAGTGGTGGGAGAAGTCGCCGATCTTCTCCGGGCTCAATACCAACAAGAAGGGCCTGACGGTCGACTTCCGTACCGAGCGCGGGCGCGAACTGCTGAAGCGGCTGGCGGCCACCTGCGACGTCGTCGTCGAGAACTACACGCCGCGGGTGCTGGAACAGATCGGACTGGACTATCCGGCGCTGCGCGAGCGGCGGCCCGACACCATCATGGTCCGGATGCCCGGCTTCGGCCTGGACGGTCCCTGGCGTGACAATCCCGCCTTCGCCTACATCATCGAGGACACCTCCGGGCTGACCTGGCTCACCGGGCATCGGGATCGAAATCCGTTGGAGCCTTACTCGATCGGCGACCCGAACGCCGGGGTGCACGCGTTGAACGCGCTGCTGCTGGCGTTGGAGCACCGGCGGAAAACCGGGCGAGGGGTGCTGGTGGAGGCCGCCATGGTGGACGCCGCCCTCAATGTCGCCGCGGAGCAGGTGATCGAGTACTCCGCCTACGGCGCACTGCTGGAACGCGACGGCAACCGCGGGCCGGAGGCCGCGCCGCAGAACCTGTACCGCGCAGCGGGTTCGGACGAATTCGGCAGGGCGGACTGCTGGGTCGCGATCGCCGTAGCGACGGACGCGCAGTGGCGCGCATTGCGCGAGGCACTCGGCGATCCCTTCTGGGCACTGACGCCCGAACTGTCCTCCGCCGCGGGCCGACGCCGTCACCATGCGCAGATCGACGAGCATCTCGCCGCGTGGTGCGCGACCCGCGACAGTGACGAGATCATCCGAACCCTCTGGCCCGCAGGCGTCCCCGTCGCCAAGGTCATGCAACCCCACCGCCAGGCCGAGCTCCCCCAACTACATCACCGCGCCTTCTTCGAACCGGTCTCCCACCCGGTCGCCGAAACCGCCAGGCACAGCACCGTCCCCGCCCGCTTCTCCGCAGGCCCCCACCAGTTCCACCGCTCCCCCGCTCCCCTCCTCGGCCAGCACAACACCGAATTGCTCACGGGCCTGGGGTTATCCAAGGCTGAGATCTTGCAACTGGAGAATGACGGCATCATCGGCGGGACTCCGGCAGTCGTCCGCACACCCGTGAAGTCCGAATAGGAACCTGCTCCCCCGATCACTCACCGCACTCACAAGGCGAAATTTGCCATCACGACACGATCAGTGTCAGCACAGACCAGATCATCCCACCGGGACCCGGCCTACACGGAGAGAAGTTTCGCCATTTCGACCATGATCGGTGAGTCGGCGAATGGTTGTGTCCGGCCGATGGCGCGCCAGCCCCACGACTCGTAGACCTTGCGCGCCGGATTGCCCTCACGCACGAGCAGGTACGCCAGCGATTCGGGACGCTCGGCCAGCAAGGCATCGTGAATGCGCCGCGCGTAGCCCATGCCTCGTGCCACCGGATGCACGCCGAACTCACGGAAGATGTAGACGGAATCGGTCGTCACCGCGCCAAGAGCTGAGAAGCGACGTACTGCCTTGTCCAACACCGTTTTCGGCCGTCCATACGGTGTGCCGAACGCGTATCCGATCAACCTGCCGTCAACCCATCCCGCCACCAACTCGAACTCCGGTATCGGCGCATACAACTGTTCGAGGCGATCCCAGAACCTTTCCGGGGAGTACCACGGATCCCCCTGCCGCTCTCGATGGGACGCGAGATACACAGACTTCAATTCCTCTGCCAACGCCAGAGCGCCGCTTGCGTCGTACCGCTCCAGACTCAATTCCGAGTCCGTGCCGGTCATGATCGAATCGCCTTGCGCTGCAAGGTTATCGCATCCGAACGGATCAACTCCCGCAAGTCCCCGACTGCTGCTCGACCGCGTTCCCCCGACGGAATCGCGTCGTAGACCTGCTCGCTGAGACCCATCACGAACCGAGTGCGATATTCGACAGGCAACCGGTCCACCGTCGCGACCGCGTGACGAGCACCTTCGGTGCAGTCTCCGCCACGCACATGGCACAGGGCGCGCTGCAGTTCGATCTGCGTCGGCCCGCGCACGATGTTCGGCGGATATAGACGGAGCGCCGCCTGTTGCGCAGCTTCCGCCGCTGCGACATTACCGAGATGCGAGTAAACGAAACTCTCTGCGAACCGGACTCGTTCTTCGGGGTAGGCCCAGCAATGCCAGCCGTGAGATGTCGTCATGTCCGACGGGAGGTCGGCGAAGACGTCGCGCAATGCTCGAAGGTCGGCCTCGGCCTCGTCCGCACGACCGAGCAGGGCACACGATTGTGCTCGAGCCGCAAGCAAGCTCGGCAACCCGACTACCGGTCCGGTAGCCATCAATTCGTCGGCTTCGCCGATCGATTCGAGAATCAGCGTAGGTGAGCGGCCGTCGTAAATTTCCCGAATTGCCGCGCGGCCGCGGATATACATCATGATATGCAGGTCACCGGACGATTCGGCAGCGAGGCGAGCAGTGCGCCACCACCGCATGGCTTCCCTGCGCTGACCGAGATCACCTACCGCCTGCGCCATGTAATGGCTCAGTAGAGCTCCGATTTCGTAGAACCGCCGCCGCCGCTCAGCGTTCGAAGTCTGTCCAAGGGCAAGCTGCAGGCTCAGCACGTCGGTCAGCAGCAGTTCATGCAGGCGACTCGATGTGTCCGTCACATGGATGTCGCCGTATTCACGCACGATCTCGTACCAGTCGGCGATGTCTGCCACCGCGCCCTCGGCCACGGCCTGATTGAGTCCGTGCCGTGCCAGTTCTAGGCTCAGCGCGGTACCTACCCCTGCAAGCGAGACATTTGTCAGGAAGGTACGACGGAGCACCTCGTCCACCTCCTCTCGCGCGCCTGCCGACACCGGTGTGGGTGACTCGTTCGCCATCATCGTAGTAACCGTCCCTTGTCCTCGGTCCGGCCGACGGAATCCGAGTTCCGCGTCTGTCGCGGTACCGAGCACAGCACGCAGCCCGGCGCGGCAGTCATCGCCGGGCCAGCGAAACAGGCCGCGCTCGAGTTTTCCGATGTAGTTCCCCGACAATTGGATTACCCGGCCACGTTCACGGAATATCCAGGCGTTTACCGATTCGGCAAGTTCCGTGCGCGACAGCGGATGCCCGGTCGTTGCCGAACGAACCCGCTTCCGTGCATTGACAAGTTCGGTGTTCGGTTCTGTCAATCGTCCCACCCGCTCCCCATCTCGACTGATCCCTACGCCGCATCCTCCCAGCCGAGCCGCAACGTTGTCCCCGATCGTGCGACCCTCCCCACATTCTCCCTCGAATGGACCACTATTAGTCGTTCTGCGATCCGGCCGCGCGCCGAACACTGGTACTCGGCTCCGCCATCGGCTCGAGGAAAGGAAGCGCCCGGAATGCACGAGGTAACCGGCGACATGATCGTCACCACGCCACGCGTCTGCGGATTGGCGGAAGTTCCTCTCGCACACCAGCAAATGCAGCGGCATCGGAGTTGTCGAATCGACCGGTGCGGGTGGAAGTGGATCGCCTACTGCACATTGGTCCAGCACGGCCGGATCGCCCCGCAGCAGTCGAGTCCACGGGAGCGTGCACACGCACGCGGTATCGACTTCGCCGGCAGCGGGATCGGCCCGTCGAGCGTCGCGGACGCGACGGAGCTGCAGACTCTGCAGCAGGTGCTCGACGGTCTCGCGGCGCTAGCGGTTCCGCCCACCGGCTGGAATACCCGGCTCGAGCGGTGAACGCCAGTGAGCGCGTGGGAAATAGCGCAGAGCGTCCTCGCGATCGTAGGCGGCGGGATTTTCGCGGCACTCGGGTTGGGGTGCGTGTGGCCGATCATTTCGCCGGACCGTCCCACCTCCGCACAGCGGACCGAAACCCGCGGCCGCCCAAGACAGATCGCATGGCCGGAGGCTTGGACCTGCGGCCCACCAAAAGGCGCACTCTCCCCCACAGACGCGCATACCGCGATGCGACTGCACCGCGACCACGACTGTCCACGCAAACGCGCAGCCTTCCGTGCGCTTGTCGCCGCAGGACGCATCAGCCCGGATTCATCGCGCCGACACGGACTTTGGAGCACCCGTGACCTCTGACCCGATTTCACCTCGAACCAGGCAACTCACCATGCGAGCCACTCGCGCGGGGTATCACCTCGTCCATGCGCCCAGTCCACCGTACGACTGGGTGCTACTCGACGCCGAGCACGGCGAACCCATATTCCGCGCCCCGAACCTGGACCAGATCGAACACTGGCTGGTCTCGTAGCCTCACCGAATGGCTTGCCTATGAGACAACGAGGTGATGGTTTCGTTCACTACGGACCAAGGGCCGCGTTCCTCCGCCACCTCGACGCTTCGCGGTCTGATCCTCGACTCACCACCTATACCGAATTCGTCGCCATATCGTGCGCACGGCAATCAGCCCGCTCTGTGACACACTCACCCCGATGCCCTGGTCCATCCCCACTCCCGGCCTAACCGGTCACTGATCGCTTTTACACGGCGAAATCTGCCGCCAGCACGCGATCAGTGTCCGCTCAGGCCGGGCCATCTCGCCGAGGATGATCGCGAATGGCCGATGTCCGCGAATTGTGTGTGGTGCCGCAGCAGTCCAGCACGGACAGTCTCCGAGGCTTCGCATGGCTCGGTGTCGGTGTCTGATCCTCGGATGTCGGGCAATCACACACAAGCTTCTATGCCGCTGTTGGGCACACGGCTTCCGCGAACACAACCGGCCACAGGTGATTGCTCGCCATCTCGAGGCTTTGCGGTATGGCCGGGCGGGGCATTCGATCACGTGAATGTGCCCCCTGTCGCGCGAGGCGGGTCGCGGCAGGAGGCACATCAGCCGTATAGACGCTTTAGTGGTGCTCAAACGCTCGGCGGTTGCCGATTTCCATTCGGTGGGTGCGGCGGAACCAGCGTGGGGTGGCCGCGAGCGATGGTGGCTGGGGCCGGCGAGCCATCCACCATCCTGGTCGGGGCATCAGCGGGCGAGAGTCTTTCGATACTCCAACGACGTTGGCGGACAGCGGTTCACGTGTGATGCCAGCGGACGGGCCACTATTTGTCGGCTTGATGAGCTAGAGAATCTTTCAGGATAAGGCCGGGTCGGCTGAGGCCGAAATTGCGGCCTCGGGCGCGTAGGTCTCCAATGCGCTGATGAGAGTTCGGATGTCGCGGCGGGTGTCGGGGGTGAGTGATGCGGTGCGGGCGACGTCGAGTTCGTTGGCGATGGTGAGGATGGCGAAGTCGGCGAGGTCGGAGCCGGACACGGTGGACGTCTCGCCGGTGAAGCGGTCGGTGAGGGGAACCTGCGGTGCGCCGAGGCGCGGGTAGGTCTTGTTCCGGTCGCAGGCGCCGTAGCGGTAGACGAGAGCTTCGGCCTCGTCACCGATTGCGGACCGCAGGCGGGTGCGCTGATCGAGCGGCAGCAATACGCGCGGGAAGCCGTCGGTGCCGTAGGCGGCGTGGCAGAGGGCGGCCAGGCGGACACGCCGGTTCGCGCCCCAGGTCGTGACGAGCCGACTCACGCGCTGAAGGTGGTCCAGCAGGTTGCCGCCGGGGTGGTCGATGTGTCCCGCGCCGAGATCACGCAGCAGTGCCAGCGCCGGCCAGTCGGCGGTCACGGAGGCGATGGTCTCGGCCAGGACCACCGGCTGATCGCGTGCGATGAGGTGTCCGGCCTCTGGGATGTGGGCCACGGTGGTCTGCGGGGCCAGTTCCGACAACCGGTCGACGTCGTCGTCAATGACCGGCGACCCCGCACCGCCGCGGACGAGCAGGACGGGCCGCCCGAACTCCGCCATGGCCCGCCGCAACGATCCCACGTGTGCGAGGGCATCGTCGGTGAACTCGGGATTCGCGGGCAGCCCACGGATCTCGGCGAGGAAGCGGCGAACCCGATGGGGTTCGAGGTCGGGCACGCAATCCACCAGCACCAGCCCCGCGACCCGCGCGCGCACCGCCGGATCACCCACGGCAGCCATCGCGGCGAGCCCGCCCAGGGACGCGCCGACGACCACGCACCCCGGCGGCTCGGCATCGAGCATGGCAGCGACGTCGTCCGCGTAGGGGGCGAGCGCCCGCAGCTCGCCGTCGCTGTCACCGTGACCGCGTTGATCGAAGGCCACGCAGCGGCATCCGGCATCGATGAGGACGTCGATGACGGGCCGCCATACCCGGCGGCGTTCACCACCAGCGTGAAGTAGCAGGTAGGTCGGCCCTACGCCGGCCTCCTCCCCGGACAGGACTGCCCCGGGGCGGGCGAGTCGCCGTGCGCGCGGAACGGTGAGGTCGATCATGGTGATTCCTCCACTACCTTGACAGTTCAAAGTAAGAGCGTAAGAAGACCGCCTTGACCTGTCAAGGTAAAGTCGCCCGCATGACACATGCGCGTGTGCGCCGCACGCCCGACGAGGCACGCCGCCTGATCTTGGAGGCGGCCGAGACGCTCCTGGTCGAGGGCGGTCCGGCCGCCGTGCAGGTCCGAGCCGTCGCCACCCGCGTCGGCATGACCGATGCGGGGGTCAACCATCACTTCGGCACGCGGGAGGGATTGCTGCAAGCGCTGCTACGGCACGGCGGCAGGAAGATCCACCAGGGAGTGCAGGAGGTGTTGTCCTCCTGGCTCGACCACGGTGCCGATCTCGGCGAACTGGTCGACGTCTTGGCAGAGTTCTACCGCCGGGGCTACGGCGAACTGGGCGTGGCGCTGCACGCCGCCGGGTGGCGCGACGAGCGGGCCGGGATGCTCGACCCGGTCGTCGAGGCACTCCACGCCCTGCGACCCGATGCGGCCGGCACCCCGATAGACGACACCCGGCTCGCCGTCGCCGCCCTCCATCAAGCCCTCGCCACCGAGTCCGTGTACGGTCCGGCGTTCCGTCGCAGCGCCGGACTCACCGGCCGGAAAGCGACCGGCCACGATCCCCAGATCCGCTGGTGGACAACCTATCTCGCCCGCGCCCTCGGACTGCGGTAGCGCCTTCAGTCGAACACGACACCGCGCAATCGACCCGTGTACTGCCCCGCCCGCTCCATCGCATCGCCGGCCGCATCCAACTCGATCAGCGCCTCCGCCAACACTTCCCGCGCACCGGCAATGCAGTAGCCCGGGGTGGTCAGGGCCCCGGCTCCCACGGTATCGATGACAAGTCCCGACTCGGGCAGAGCCGCATACCCATCGGACAGTTCGGCGACCGCGCGGCGCATCTCACTCAACTGCGCCAGCAGTTCCCCGCGCCTGAGTTCGAGCTCGATCGGATCTGTCACCATGCGCTCCAGTCTGCACCAGTAGCCGATCGATCCACAGCCACCCGAACCCGGAACGTCAACCGCGCCGCGGCGACGGCACGACACCGACATGAAGCAGAACCCGATCATCGGCCGACACCGTCATCGACTGCACTCGGCCTCCAGGAATCAGGTTGTCCACGAATTCATCCGACCATATCGTCATCGATGTCGACCCGGACCACCCAAGCCGTTCGCGCACCGTGGCAGCTGTACCCGTTCGGCCTGCTGCAATCGACGCCTGTGTTCGGGAGCGTTCAGTGCCGGATCAGGCCGCCGACCGGAGTCGACGTGACGTGGCCTGTTGGTCGAGGCAGACACCATATGCCGCGATTCTGAAGCTCACCCCGATGAACCTAGATCGACCGCGCCGATGAATTTCGGGTGGTGCCCTCGTCGTAGTTCGGGAGAGACAGGAGTCCGGCATGGCGGTGATCGAGGACGTCAGTTCGCTGGGGACCGAGTTGGAGCGGTCGTACCAGGTCTATGTCCGTGGCAGGTTGAAGTTCCGTGTCAAGCAGATCGTGTACGTGGCGTTCTCTCTCGACGAGACCGTGATGGGCTTCGCGTTCCCCAAGGAGGAGCGCGCGGCGCTCGTCGCCGGCGAGCCACACAAGTTCCAGCTGCCGTCGGCGTCGGATATGCGCTTCAACTGGATTCACGCCGACCTCGCGGCCTTGGACCCGACCGAGGCGCGTGAGCTCGTCGTCGACGCCTGGCGCATGGTCGTGCCCCAAAAGCTCTCGCGCGCTTATGATCTCGCTCATCCTCACGGGGTCTGAGGATCAGACCGGAATGCACTTCAAGAGAAGTCTGCGGCGGTGAGACCGTCGGCGTGTCCGGAAGGCCACTCCACCAACTCGATTCGGTAGCCGTCCGGGTCGGTGAGCCACGATGTCATCGGGCCGCTGGGCCCGCCCGGGCGCTGGACAGGTCCTGGCTCTAGACCGGCTACGGTCAGCCGTTTCACGGTGGCGGCGAGGTCATCCACTTGTATTGCGAGGTGGTCGACGCCGCTGCCCCCGTCGACGGGCCCGCCACCGGGTTGGTGGACCAATTCGAGCGATGCCGCCGGTTCGCCCGGGAACTTCAGGATCACGAGGCGACTCCCGCCGCCCCCATCGACCCTGCCCAGCTCGGCGTAACCCAGCACGGTGTAGAACTCGAGCGAGCGGTCCAGGTCTGTCACGCGGAAGGCGACGAAAAGCGTCTTCACTCGACCTCCTCGGGTCGACGCACGCGGTAGCGGAGGTGCGTGACGTCTCGGTCCTCGAGCCGCCGGACCAGCTCGAGTTCGATGCGATCGCCGCCGAGATGGCCGAAGAGCCGACGGCCCTCCCCCAGCAGGACCGGAACCAGATGAATCTCCATCTCATCGATGTGCCCGGCTCGAAGGAGCGCTTGGGCCGCGCCCGCTCCATGGACCATGACCGGCCGCTCCCCGGCGGCCGCGCGAGCCCGACGAGCGCAATCCTCGACATCGGTGACGAATCGCGCATGGCCGGGTGGCACGTCATCGTCGTCCACATGCCGAGTGAGGACGAAGATCGGCACCCCGTCGTGATGATCACCCTGCCAACGCCCGGCGAGTTCGAAGGTCCGACGTCCGGAGATCACCGCGCCGGTCGCCAGCGCCTCCCGATAAACCTGTCCGCTGGGGCCGTCGGATTCCCGATCATCCAGCCAATTGAAAAGACGTCCACCACCACGCCCGAGCTCCTGCCCCGGCCGATCGTCCGGCCCGGCAATGTAACCGTCGACCGACATCGACATGTACAGCCGAATCGGACCGCTCGTTCCCGTCATCGCTCAAACACTAACCAGCCCACACGGGGCGCGAATCGGTAAGGTCACCAGTCGCGTAGATATCTACGCCGCAGCGCCGAACTCCCCTGTGCCATCTGGCATTTCGCGACGCCCAAGTCGATGTTAAGACGATCGCAAGTCTGCGCCGCTGTCATTGTCGGCACCTAGGTATAGCCCAGACAGGAGTTGACGCAACGTGAATCAACGAGCGAGCACGGCCGTCGGGATTGCGGCGATCGGAGTCGTGGCGGTGGGGCTGCTGGCAACGCGGGCCGCCGCCGATCCGGGGCCGGAGGTCGAGACGCTCGCGCCCGGGGTCTGGTGTACGGCAATGGTGTGCCGCAATGACACCGATCAGACCCAGCGCATCGACTGGGAAGCGATCTGCCACAACCCCGGAGCGACGCAGGAGTGGGTCACGGTTCCGGGGCAGCGGACCTGGGTCGGACCGCACAACTGGGCGGGCATGCGCGCGGACTGCCCCGTCGAGCAGGAACCGGGCAAATGGGTGCAGGACCCGCCCTACTACACGGGAAATTACAGCGACAGTCCCGGCTACCTCGTGTACCCCCAGCCGCGCTGGGAATCCGGCGACATCCATAGGGGTGCGGTTCTGGATGCGCGGTATACCGGTGCGGTTCCGGACAATTCGCAGCCTCCCGCGCCCTCACCGCTGCAAGCTCTCCTGGGCCTCCCCAGCGGGTCGGCCGGCTGAACGAGTCTCTCGGCGAACGCCGGCGCGACCAGGCGGCGGCTACAGGGCGAGCATGGCGGCAGCGACTTGGTCGGACGTGTTGTGGCGCAATGCCGTACCCATCTCGTCGAGCACAAGCAGTCGCGCCCTAGGGATTTCGGCGGCGAGAGCCGCGCCGTTGCCGACCGGGAAGAACGGGTCGGCGCGACCGTGCACCACGAGCGTGGGCACGTCGAGTTCACCGAGCCTTCCCCGCCAGCGCGGGGCACAGTCGATGCGGGAGAACACCATCCCGAGCTGATTCGCTTGGTGCACAGCGGGATCGCTCGACGGCGTCCGGTCCCAGATCCGGGCGGCCGTCGCCCGCGCCTCCTCCGGATCGTTGCCCAGCAACTCGGCGCCCTCGGCGGCGAACGCCATGACAGCGTCCCGGTCGGTCCAATCCGGCAGCGCGTGGGAGAACAGCGAACCCATGACCGCGGAGTCGTGGTCCGGCAGATCCTCGTCCACCGGGCCCGGCGCCACCGGCCGCGTGCCGACGAGGGTCAGCGCGGAGAACACATCCGGGTGGTCCAGCGCCGCGACCTGAGCGACCATGCCACCGACGCCGACTCCACCGAGATGCGCGGTCCCGGCACCGAGCACCTCGACCAGCGCAGCCGCGTCGGCGACGAGATCCCGCAGGTCGTAGGCCGGATTCTCCGGGTCGAGGGTCGTCGACGCGCCACAGTCACGCAGGTCGTAGCGCACCACGCGCCGCCCGCCCGCCGCGAGCCGCTCGCACAGCGCGTCGGGCCAGGACAGCATCGTCGTCCCGCCGACCAGCAGGATCAGCGGATCCTCCGTGCCGCCGAAACTTTCGACACCCAGATCCACACCGTTCGCCCGCACCGAAGTGCTCGATCGAGACGGTCTCGCCATATCCGGACTCCTATCCGTCGATCCACCCAGTCGTATCGACGGAAGTTTCACCCGAAAGTCATCGGTCCAGCCATCTCAGTCCAGCAGGGCGCGCAGGGCGAGGTTGCCGATCCGGCGTAGTTCGGCGCGGCTGCGGCCTGCTGCGGCCTGGACGGCGATGCCGTCGGAGACGGTATGGACGAGTGCAGCCAGAGTGGCCGGTTCGTGGCGGGAGGGTAGGTCGGTAGCTTGCTCGAGCCGCTTGCGCAGGGCGACCTCGCCGGCTTTGCGTGCCGCGACGGCGTCTCGGTGCGCGGCGTGCGCCTCGGGTCCGGAGGCTTGAACGGTTTTGACGCACAGGCATCCGTGGGGCGTGCCCTCGCCGGCGGTCAGGTCGATAGCGCCGTGGATCAGCCGCTCGATGACTTCGCGGCCGGTGGCGGCGTTCAGTGCCTCGTCGACGTAGGCGCCCGGGCCGCCGAGGTAGCGGGCGAGCACCTTGCCGAACAGTTCCTCCTTGTTGCCGAAGGCGGCGTAGAGGCTGGGCTTGTTGATGCCCATCGCGGTCGTCAGGTCCGTCAGCGAGGTGCCCTCGTAGCCCTGCCGCCAGAACGCCTCCAGCGCGCGATCGAGTGCGGCGTCGACATCGAACGAGCGTGGGCGTCCGCCGGGCATGTCGTCCTCCGTACTCTCGTCGTGTTTTTTACCTATCGGTACATTACCTCTTGCGCCAGAGCGCCGCGCCCCTCTAGTTTCATACCTAACGGTACACAACTAGGAGGCCGCACATGATCCGAGTCGGAGTCGTCGGGGCGAGTGGTTGGGCGGACGGCTCACACTTGCCCGCGCTCGCCGCGCTCGAGCAGTTCGAGGTGACCGCGGTGGCGACCACCAACCAGGCCAGCGCGGACCGGGCGGCCGCCGCTCATGGTGTACGGCATGCCTTCGCGGACTCGCGCGCACTCGTCGCGCACCCGGAGGTCGACATGGTCGTCGTCTCGGTGCGGGCCTCCGGGCACGCCGCCGTGATCAGGGCCGCGCTCGACGCCGGCAAGCATGTCGTATCGGAGTGGCCGCTGGGCATCGATGCCGAGGAAGCCGGTGAGCTGACCGAGGCCGCCTCCGCCGCCGGTGTGGTGCACGCGGTCGTTCTCCAGGGCCGGCATTCCCCGAGCGCCCGCTTCGTCGCGGACCTGTTGGCCGGAGGCCGGATCGGCACGCTCGAATCGGTCGTACTGACGGCCGAAGGCGCGCCTTTCGGCGGCGGCAGCATATGGCCGGACCTGGCGTTCGCGCTGGATCCTTCGGAGGGGACCGACATCCTGACCATCATGGCCGGTCAATTCTTGTCCGCGCTCGAACGCGTCGCGGGCCCTTTGATCGAGGTCAGCGCGCGGTTACCCCGCACGCACGACCGTGTGCTCGTCGCCGGAACGGAGCGGACGGCGCCCAACGCCACGCCCGATCACGTACTGCTGCACGGGATGCTGGCCGGCGGCGCGGCCGCCGTCGTCGTCGTGCACGGCGGGACCGGCCCAGCCCGGGACGGATTCCTCCTGAAGCTCGTCGGTAGCGACGCGACAGTGACCGCTACCCCGACTCGGCCCGAGGAATACATTCACTGGGGCGACTGGAACATCCGGATCGGCGACGAGTTCCTGACCGTTCCCGACGCGTATCGCACCGTGCCCGCCGGCGTGCGATCCGGCACCCCGGCCAACATCGCGGCCCTCTATCAGGAAGTCGCCCAAGCCATTACCGAAGGCCGGCAACCCGATCCCAGCTTCGAGACAGCGTTGCGCCACCACCGACTCCTCGCCACCATCGAAGAATCGGCGGCCGACGGAACTGCACGCCACATCGCGCAGTGAACACACGGCGCGGCCGACACGCGGATCAGGATGTGCTGGCGGGCATTGTCTCCCAGCCGCGGACGGTGGACGTGGGTGACAATTTGGCGTTGTCCAGGTCCACCTCCCAGCGCGGGAAGCGGGACAGGATCTCCTCCAGGGCGATTCGGCCCTCGAGCCTGGCCAGGGCGGAGCCCAGGCAGTAGTGCGTGCCCACGCTGAAGGTCAGGTGCTGGCGGGTGTCGCGGTGAATGTCGAAGACGTCGCCGTCGGGCGGGAACTGGCGTTCGTCGCGGTTGGCGGCGCCGATGAGCAGCATCAGGGCGCTGCCCTGCGGCACCGTGCGGCCGTGGATCTCGACGTCGCGGGTCACATAGCGCGCGACATGCGGTGCGGGCGGCTCGAATCGGAGTAGTTCCTCGACCGCGTTGGGAATGAGCCGTGGGTTCTCGACCAATTCGGCCCGTTGGTCGGGATGCTCGGCGAGTACCTTGCCCGCCCAGCCGATCAGCCGCGTGGTGGTTTCATTGCCCGCGCCGGACACGACGTTCACGTAGGTCAGCAGTTCGTCGCGGGACAGCCGCCGCACCGTACCCGTCTCGTCCTCGAACTCGACATTGAGCAGCTCGGTCATGATGTCGTCGGAGGGGTGCTCGGCCCGCCAATCGATGTAGGCGCCGAAGATGTCGCCGCCGACGAGGCCCTCCTCGGCGGCCTTCATCGGCTTGCCCTCCTCGGTGCGCATCTGCTCGTTCGCGAAGTCGCGGATGGCTTCCTGATCCTCTTCCGGGATGCCGAGCAGCATGCCGATGGTGCGCATCGGCATCTGCGCGCCGATGTCGGCGATGAAGTCCAGCCGCCCCGTGCCCACGTGCGGGTCCAGGCTGCGCGCACAGAACTCGCGGATCTTGACCTCGAGTTCGCGAATCTTGCGCGGAGTGAACATGCGCGACAACAGTTTCCGGTGAATGTCGTGGATCGGCGGATCCTCGAAGATCAGCACGCCGGGCGGCATCGTGATGTCGGCCTTGATCAGCTCGATGATCGCGCCGCGCGCGGAGCTGTAGGTCTTGTGGTCCAGCAGCGCGGCATTGACGTCCTGCCAGCGGCTCAACGCGTAGAAGTCGTGCTGCTCGTTGTAGTAGACGGGCAGTTCGTCGCGAATCCGCTTGAACATCGGGTAGGGATCGGCATTGAGCCGGACGTCGTACGGGTCGTAGTAGACGTCGCTGGTCGCGCTGGTGGTCACAGAGATTCACCTCTCGCAGAACTACATCTCGGTTCGCGGACGGGATTCAGCCGACACCGAGCCTCGGGGTAAGTGATCTCAGTGTAAATGCAACAATACCTTGCGGCAACTAACCTTCTCCTGCGAAGAGAGTGTCATTCTCGACGTGGTTCGGAGAGAACGGCCCGCCGCACAGACTGTCCGGCGAACGCGACCACGACCGCGACGACGCCGCCCGCCCCCAGGAAGGCGCCGGTGTAACCCAGGCCGCCGAGAGACCAGCCGAAGACGACGGCACCGAGCCCCAGCCCGCCGTCGTAGGCGATGTTCCAGATCGTGCTCGCCGCGCCGCTGCGCCCCTCGCCCAGCCGGCACAGTGTCAGCACGAACGAATCGTTCTGGCACGCACCGAATCCCGCGCCCAGCAGCGTCGCCCCGACGATCGACAGCACCGGCGCACTCGGGGCTGCCGCGACGAGCGCCAGCCCGGCCGCGCAACTCAGCACCGAACCTCGCAACAACCGACCCGGGCCGTATCGATCGCCGATCACTCCGGCACCGAGCCGCGCGAACACCAGGGCGACGGACGCCGCGAGCAACGCCCACGCCGCGATCCCCGCCTCCGGCAGTTCCACCGGCAGGAAGGTCGTCACCGCACCGAACGATGCCGCCGTCGCCACAAACAGCACGATCGGCGTGGCGATGGCGCGCCCGTCGGCCACCGATCCGGCCCGGAAGACCGCGCGCCGCCCGCCGGGCAACAGCGGGGCCAGCGCCGCACCGGCCAGGCAGGCGACCGCGGCCGCCCCGAATACCACTGGAAAGCCCCAGCTTCGGGCGATCCAGACGCCGCCGGCGAGCGCACCCAGATTGGGCAGCGCGGCGGCCACGCCGTACAACGAGGCCGACGACGACAGCTTCCCGCCGGGCGCCAGATCCGCGACGAGCGTCGCCCCGGCGGTCACCACGAGCGCGAATCCGATGCCGCGCACGGCCGTGATCGCCGTGATCGGCGCGAGGTCCGTGGAGAGCAGATACAGCGGCGTCGGCGCGCCGAGCAGCAGCGCCCCGCCAATGATCATGGTCCGCAGCGTGCAGAGCCGGAACAGCCACGGCACGGCCAGCTGTGTGGCGACGGTCGCGGCCATCATGACGCCGGTCGTGCCACCGACCGCCGCGCCCGTCGCGCCACCCGACGCGGCCCACAGCGGAACCACCGGCAGCAGCGCGGCGTAATCGACGAAGGCGAGAAAGGTCACCACCAGCAACACGAGCACAGGTCCAGCCTCTCGGCGGACTCGGTATTCTGTCCAACGATGAGTATCGATACCAGCGATCACGGATTGCGATAGCCCATGGATACGAGGCTCCTTCGCAGCTTCCTTGCCGTCGCGCGGACGGGAAGTTTCACCGGCGCGGCCGCCGAACTCGGCTTCACCCAGTCGACGGTGACCGGTCACGTGCAGAAGTTGGAGCGGCAGCTGGGCAGCCGGTTGCTCGACCGGCTGCCGACGCGCGTGGTCGTGACCGACGTCGGCGCGCGGCTGATCGAGCATGCGGAGGAAGTCCTCGCGGCGGAGGATCGGCTCCGGGCAATCGCGCTGGGCGGCAAGGGTTCTCGCCCGTCCGGTACGGTCCGGATCATCGCGCCGGAATCGTTGTGCACCTACCGCCTTCCCGGCGTGGTCCGCGCGGTGCGAGAGCGGGAGCCGGAGGTGCGGATCCGGCTGAGCCCCGGCGGCGTCGGCGACGCCTTGGACGCGGTGCGCCGCGGCACGGCCGACCTCGCCCTGACCATGGAGCCACAGCCGCCGATCACCGATCTCGCGCTCGAGCGGGTCGGCACGGAGCCGTTGCTCCTGCTCGACCACAGCGAGCGTGCCGGCGACCCGGTGACGTGGGCCGACCTGGCCGCCCGCGACGCCCTGCTCATCGAGGAGGGCTGCGGCTACAGCGACGATGTGGCGGCCCAACTCGCCGCGGCGGGCACGACCGCCGGACGCCACTCCCGCTTCGGCAGCATCGAGGCCATCAAGCGTTGCGCGGCAGTCGGTCTGGGCTGGACCGCCCTCCCCGCGATCAGCGCCGAGTCCGAAATCCGCGCCGGCACATTGACCGTCCTCGACGGCCCCGCACTCCCCCACTGCGCCATCCACCTGGTAACCCACCCGCGCCGCCACCACAGCCCAGCGCTGCACGTCGTGCTCGCAGAACTACGCCGAGCCTGGAACGGTGATGCCTTGTCTCCCAACGGTTCCGACTCCGCCGACGCGTGACACACCCTCTGTGCGAGTATCGCCAGAGACCGATGATCCAGGAATCATCGGCGGGCACGCGCAGTCATTCTTTTCCGGCATCGCTGGTGTGGTTGACCGGCCGATGTGCGCCGCGCTGCCGGATGCCGTACACGGCCGCTCCGGCCGCCAGCACCGCCGCGCCGGACGTCACCGAGGACAGCGGCAGTGTGAAAGCCAGTGCGAGGCAACCGATCAGGCCCAGGACCGGTACGGCGCGCGGCGGGCGGCCCTCGGCGGGGGTGAGGGTGTACGCGGAGGCGTTGGCTACGGCGTAGTAGAGCAGGACGCCGAACGAGGAGAATCCGATCGCCGCGCGCACGTCGGCTACGGCGGCCACCGCGGCGACGATCACCCCGACGGTGAGTTCGGCGCGGTGCGGCACGCCGAAGCGGGGATGGACCGCCGCCAAGCGGTGCAGCAGGTGGCGATCGCGAGCCATGGCCAGGGTGGTGCGGGAGACGCCGAGGACCAGCGCCAGCAATGAGCCCAGCGCCGCCACCGCGGCACCGGTCCGCACCACCGGCTCCAGCCAGTCCATACCGGCGGCCTGGACCACGCCCGACAGCGGCGCCACCGTCGCGGCCAGCCGCCCGGGTCCCAGCACGGCCAGCGCCGCGACGGCGACGATCGCATAGACCACCAGGGTGATGGCAAGTGCGAGGGGAATCGCGCGGGGGATCGTGCGGGCCGGATCGCGCACCTCCTCACCGAGAGTCGCGATGCGGGCGTACCCGGCGAACGCGAAGAACAGCAACCCGGCCGCCTGCAGCACACCGGCCACGGTGACATCGGATCCGAGCTCCAGGCGCGCCGCGTCGGCCGCGCCGGAACCGAAGGCGGCCACGACCACGGCGTCCAGCACGGTCAATACGACCGCGACGATTCCGCGCGTCACCCAGGCCGACTTCCGCACTCCCACATAGTTGATCGCCGTCAGCACGCCCACGGCGGCGACCGCGACCGCGTGCGCGTGCCGCGGCCACACATAGGTCCCGACGGTCAGCGCCATGGCCGCACAGGACGCGGTCTTGCCGACCACGAACGCCCACCCCGCCAGATACCCCCACCACTCGCCCAGCCGTTCGCGCCCGTACACGTAGGTCCCGCCCGAGGCCGGGTAGCGAGCGGCCAGCCGCGCCGACGAGGTGGCGTTGCAATACGCGACCGCCGCCGCGACGGCCAAGCCGATCAACAGGCCCGACCCCGCCGCACGAGCGGCCGGAGCCAGCGCGGCGAAGATCCCGGCGCCGAGCATCGCACCCAGCCCGATCACCACCGCATCGGCGAGCCCGAGACGGCGAGGCAACCGGCCCGATGTCTCGTGACCCGCCACCTCGGTGGAGTCGGGTTCCGTCATCCACGCGGGGCGGGACGGGGCGCGGGCTGAAACAGTTCGACGAAGTTGCCGGACGGGTCCTGCAGCAGAACCTGTTGTCCCCCTGGGCCGCTGAGGATGTCGTTGCGGAAGGTGACACCGGCTGCCCGCAGCCGCGCGACCTCGGCGGCGATATCGTCGACCACGAGCTGGATACGGTTCCAGCCCGCGCCGGGCACCGGGACGGCGCCGTCGGGCATCGGGCGGCCCGCGGAACTCTTGGGTCCGGCGAGCAGCAGCTGCAACGGGCCGCGGACGACGGCGGCGAATGCGGGCGCGGCATCGAAATCGACGGTGAAACCGAGGTGGGTGGTATAGAACTCCACAGCTTCGCGCACATCGTCGATGAGGTATCGGACGCGGGCGAGTTCGTTCGGTGCGGTGGTGGTCATGGTCGGGCCTCCTTGTCGTCCCTACAGAGCCAGGAACCCGATGCGGGTATCGAGTTCGGTTGCGATACGCCGGAATTCGGGATAGGCCGCCTCCTCGGTCGCCGCGGCGGCGGCCGGATCCGGCAGGCTCCAATGCGTCGTGACCGCCGCGCCGTGATCGCGCGGGACCTCGCGGATCTTGTCGCACAACGTGATCACGACATCGAAACGGCGACTCGCGATCTCCTCCAGCGACCGCGGCCGCCGGGGTTCGAAGTCGATGCCGAAGTGCTCGCGCAGCACGCGTTCGGTATTCGGGTGCATGGCGGGCTTGGGATGGCTGCCCGCGCTGGTCACCTCGACGCGTCCGCCACAGCGACGCCGCAGCAGCGCCTCCGCCATCGGTGAGCGTGCGCCGTTTCCGGTGCACAGGAACAACACCGAGCCGCCCTTCGGCCACTGCCGCTCGGCGGGCGCCAGCAAGGGATGCAGCGCGTCGGCCGCGTCACCGAATGCCGTGGCGCAGCGGGCCAGATCGAGGTGGTAGTAGCTGTCGCGACCGTCGAAACTACTGCGCCGCATCGTCACCAGACCGGCCGTGCGCAACAGCCGCAGGTGATAGGACACCAGGTTCTGCGGCTCGTCGACGGCCGCGACCAACTCTCGCACCCGTCGGTCACTGGACGCCAACTCGGTCATCAGCGCCCAGCGCAACGGGTGTGCCGCTATCCGCATGAGCAGCGGCACCGGTACTCGCGTCTGGGTTGCCACACGGGCAGAATACATCAAATGGATTTGATGTAATAGGGGTCGGCAGCGGCCGCTCAGTGGATCGGAACGAAGGCCTCAGCCGGGCTACCAGGCCACGGGCAGTTCGTAGATGCCGTACGCGAGACGGTCGTGTTTGAACTCCACCTTGTCGAACGGAATCGCCAGGTGCAGCGTGGGAATGCGGCGGACCAGGGTGTGGAAGACGATCTGCAGTTCGGCGCGGGCCAGCTGCTGCCCGACGCACTGGTGCGGGCCGAAGCCGAAGCCGACATGCAGGTTGGCGGGGCGGCGCAGGTCCAGCTTGTCCGGCTGTTCCCACTGCTTCTCGTCCCAGTTGGCCGGGGCCAGGTCGAAGATCAGGCCGTCACCGGCGTGGATCGTCTCGCCCGCGATCTCGATGTCGTCGATCGCGACCCGGCGCTGGCCGTTCTGGATGATGCTCAGATAGCGCAGCAACTCCTCGACCGCTCCCGCCACGACCTTCGGGTCGTCGGTGTCGCGCAGCAGCGCGAACTGGTCCGGGTTCTCCATCAGGGCCAACGCGCCGAGGGAGATCATGTTGGCGCTGGTCTCGTGGCCCGCGATGAGCAGCCCGGTACCGAGCTGGGCGGCCTCGCGCATGTCGATCTCACCGGCGCGCACCCGCTCGGCGATATCGGTCACCACGTCCTCGGCCGGTTCGTCCAGCTTCTTCTTGACCAACTCGACCAGATAGCGCGCCAGCTGCGAACGACCCTCCGCCGCTTGCTCTTTGGTCGCGAACCGGTCCACGTTCATGGTGGCGTGCAGCTGGAAGAACTCGTGGTCGTCGTAGGGCACGCCCAGCATCTCGCTGATCATCAGGGTCGGCACCGGAAGGGCCAGTCCCGCAACCAGATCGGCGGGCTGCGGGCCGTCGAGGATCTTGTCGATGTGCTCGTCGGTGATCTGCTGGATCACCGGGCGCAGCGCCTCGACCCGCTTGAACGTGAACGGCTTCGTGAGCATTCGCCGGTACCGGCTGTGTTCCTCGCCGTCGGTGGTGAACAGCGACTTGGGGCGGCTGTCCTTGATCGCCAGCATGCCCTCGTTCCAGTGCGGGAAGCCCGGGCGGTGATCGTCCACGCTGACACGGGGATCGGACATCAGCGCCTTGAACTCGGCATAGCCGGTGACCAGCCACGGCGTGCTGCTGTCCCAGATCCGCACCCGGTTGAGCGGCTTCTCGCGGCCCAGCCGCAGCGCCTGTTCGGGGGGCGCGAACGGGCAGCCGGCGGACCGGAGCATCGGATAGTCGGGGATGCCTGCCGTCGCGGCGGTGGCGTCGGTCAGTGTTTCGGACACGGTGACTCCTGTGGTCGGCTGCGGCGAACCGCAGGCTTTCGGTCTATTCCTCGACGTGGATGGCCATGGCGGGGCAGACCGCCGCCGCCTCCCGCACGTCGGCGGCGAGTTCGGCGGGCGGGTTCTCGTCGAGCAGTTCGACCACACCGTCGTCGTCGCGCTGATCGAATACGGCCGCGGCATGCATGACGCAGTGCCCGGCGGCAATGCATTTGTCCTGTTCGACAGTCACCTTCATCGGGACCTTCTTCCTACGGGGAGTGCGCTGGGGTGAGCGGCTCGCGGCGGGCATCCACGAGATGCTGACGCTGCATGCGAGCCTGTTTGGGCATGTTCCAGCCGAGCACGGCCGTGATCGCTCCGGCCCGCTCGTAGCGGGCGACGAAGCGGCCGGTCGCCGGGTCGCCGTCCACGACCGTGACCTGTGCGTCGGGCGTGATGGTGCCGTGCACCTGGATCTTGGCGTCGAACTGGTCGGTCCAGAAGTACGGGATCGGCCGGTAGACCCGCTCGGCGCCGACGATATTGGCCGCCACCACGCCCGCCTGTTCGGAGGCGTGCGTCCGATTCTCCAGGCGCACAGGCGCGTTCGCGTCCTGATCGTGCCAGCGGGCGACGTCGCCGACGGCGTATACACCCGCCGCGGCCCGGCAGCTGTCGTCGCAGACGACGCCGTTGGCCAGGGTCAGCCCGCTGCCCGCGAGCCAGTCGGTCGCGGGCACGGCGCCGATGGCGACGACGACCAGATCGGCGGGCAGCGTCTCGCCGGTCCGCAGCGTCACGCCGGCGACCCGACCATCGCGCTCGGTGAATCCGTCGACGCCCGCACCGAGCCGCAGCCGGACACCGTTGCGCGTGTGCAGTTCGGCCAGCCGCGCGGCGGCGAACTCGCCGAGTTGGGTCACCATCGGGGCGGACAGCGGGCCGGATATGGTGACGTCCAGGCCCAATTGCCTTGTGGTCGCGGCGATTTCCGCGCCCAGGACGCCCTCGCCTACGACGACCACCCGGGGCCGCGCCGGACCAGGGTCACTCGAGGCGTACCCGAGCCCAGCGGGGGTCAGCGCGTCACGCAATGCCAGGGCGTCGTCGAGGGTGCGCAGCACATGAACGCCGCGCAGACCGGGCACGGTCGGCAGCGTCCTCGGGGTGGCCCCGGTGGCTATCACGACCGCGTCGGTGGCGGTGATGGGTCCCGCCGTCGAGCGCACCGTGCGCCCGGCCACGTCGAGGGCGAGGGCCCGGTGCCCGAGCAGCAGTTCGACCTCCAGCCCGGCCAGCAGGCGCGGCGCGCGCAACAGGGTACGTTCGGGCCGCCAGGCGCCGGACAGGATCTGCTTCGACAGCGGCGGACGATCGTAGGGCAGATGCGGTTCCGCGCCCAGCATCGTGATCGCACCGCGGAAACCCTGGCGGCGCAGCGCTTCCGCCGTCGCCAGCCCGGCGGCCGCGGCGCCGACGATCAAGACACCCGTGCGGCGGGGGACTCTCGTCATCTCCCGACTTCCTTTCTGCGCGCGGCCGTTCGGGGCCGCGTGACGACGGTCATCGCGTGACCGGCGCCAGATAGAGCCCGGTGATCGCGTCGATCAAACCGGTCGCGGTCTCCTCCCAGCTCGCGCGGCCCAGCAGCGTGTCGTCGGCCAGCGCGCGCTCACGCTCGGCACAGGTGTGCACGATCAGCAAGCGCGCCATGGAGTTTCGCTCCCGGCGCAGTTCGGGTGACAGGCCCGGCAGGCTGCGCTGCAGGCCGTCCACCACGCGCACCAGCGACCGGGAGGCCAGCGACTCGTCCGACATCAGATCGCGGAAGACCGGGTCCGGCTGCAACTGCGCGCTGAAGCGCGCGTACCAGGTCGGATTGCCCAGGGCCGCAAGGTGTTCGGTGACCGGGCGGACCAGACAGCTCACCCAGTCCCGCAATTCGTCGGACTCCCCCACGCGCGCCACCATCTCCCGGCACAGTTGCTCGGTATGCGCGTGATGCCTGCGCACGATGGCCCGGACCAGGTCTGCCTTGGCGCCGAAGTGGTAGCCGACCGCGGCGTTGTTCCCTTGTCCCGCGGCCTCGCTCACCTGCCGGTTCGACACCGACGCGATCCCGCGCTCGGCGAACAGGCGTTCCGCGGCGACGAGAATGGCCTCGCGAGTCGTGGTGACCTGCTCGGCGCGGGATCTGTCGACCGTAGCCATGTCGGCTCCCTCCGGATCGCCGGCCCGGCCCGGACGGCGTGATGACCGCGCGGCCGCATCGGAATCTCGTTCTCGATTCCGAATACCGGCACTTCCAGTCAACGCCGCCGGGCGATTTAAGTCAAGCAGTTGAATTAACGCGAGCATGATCAGCTACGGGCGGTGACGGACTGCTCCGCGGGCTTCTTGCGCGGCTTGAGCGGCTTACCGGCCACCGTGCCGCCGTCCACGGGCAGCACCGTTCCCGTGACGTATGCCGAAAGGTCGCTGCCGAAATACAGCACCGCCTCCGCGACATCCTCCGGTGTGCCCTCGCGCGGCAGCGGCCGGTCCTCTTTCATCGACGCCCGCACCGACCGGGTGAACCGCTCGATGCGTTCGGCCGACATCGTGGTGGCCGACGCCGCGAGAAACGGGGTCGGCACGTTGCCGGGAGCGATGCAGTTGACCCGAATGCCGTACTGCGCCAACTCGATCGCCGCGGACTTGGTGAAGTGGATCACCGCGGCCTTGGAGGCCCGGTAGGTCTGCACGCCCCCGCCCGCCTGGACGCCGCCGATCGAGGACAGGTTGACGATCGACCCGCCGCCGTGGTCGACCATGTGCCGGGCCGCGAACTTGGTGCCCGCCATCACCCCGAGCAGATTCACCCCGAGGACCCGGTGGAAGTCGGCGAGGTCGTCGACCAGCAGGCTGGGATGCATGGCGCCCGGCACGCCGGCGTTGTTGCACATGACGTGCAGGCCGCCGAAGGTGCGTACCGCGAGGTCGATCAGCCGTTCGACCTGTTCGGGTTCGGCGACGTCGGTCTGCTGGAACACGACCGCGTCGCCGTAGCCGGCCACCGACTCCGCGCCGCGCTCGGGATCGAGGTCGCCGACGACGACGTTGGCGCCCGCGGCGACGAACCGTGCCACCGTCGCGGCGCCGATTCCGGAGGCGCCGCCGGTGACGACGGCGACCTTGCCGGTCAGTTCGTCGGTCATATGTCGTTCCTTTCGAGGAAGGTCAGCAGCAGGTCGTTGACGATCTCGGGCCGCTCGATCTGGGGGCAGTGCCCGGCCTCGGACACCGTCGCGTGGCGGGCGCCCGCGATCTGCCCGGCGATCTCCGCGGCCCAGCCCTCGGGGAGCAGTTTGTCGCCGGCTCCCTCGACGACGAGGGCGGGGACGGTGATGCGCTCGTACGCCCGCTTGCTCGACGGGCCGGGCGGCGGCTCGGCGCCCGGGCGGCGAAAACGGGCCGCCGCCAACGCTTCCCATGCGCCGGGGGCGATGCTCGCCTCGTAACGACGGCGCACGTAGGCCTCGTCCGCCGGGTAGGACGGGGAGTGGAACAGCGCCGTGACGATGCGGCGCATCCCGGCGAAGGTGGCGTCGTAGTCGTAGAGCGCGCGCATGTGCTCGTTGCTCTGGATCTCGCCGCCGCCGCAGATCGCCACCAGGCTCCGCATCGGCAGCCGGGGCGCGTCGGAGGTCGCGTCGACCAGCAGGTTGATCGCACCCATCGAATTGCCGACGAAATGCGCCGCATCGATGCCGAGCAGGGCGAGGAATCGCGCGACGTGCCGGATGCGCAGGCCGCGGCCGTCGGTGAAGTCGACCACCTTCGCCGACTCGCCGAAACCCAGCATGTCCGGCGCCAGCACCCGGTAGCGCTCGGCCAAGGCGTCGATCGTGTGCTCCCAGCCGATTTCGGCGCCGACCCCGAATTCACCGCCGTGCAGCAGCACGACCGGTTCACCCGATCCGGCCTCCAGGTAGCTGGTTGTCGAGCCGTCGACAACCAGGGTCCTGCGCTGTGCGTTCATGAGGCCCTTCCTATTTCGCCGGGGGCACCCGGGGTAGGCGGCCCGGTCTCCGCCCGGGAAGCGTTCTCCCACAGCGGAATAAGCTCGAGGATGCGCACGGGATCACTGGCGGAATCCGGGATATCGAGGACATGGGGGTCCGACCGCTGGGTGTGCCCAGGGCCGGTGGCCTGACCGTCGTCGGCGAGGAGCCGGATCTCGTGGAAGCCGAGTTCGTCCAGGATGTCGAAGGCGGTGCGGAGATCCCAGATCTCCAGGGGATGTGTTGCGGGATACGGTGTCTCGGTATTCCCGGACGGTGTCGGGCGGTGTGCGCGGCCGCCGCCGGTGCGGATGTAGACCAGCACACCGTGGCCCGCGCGGGCGATGCGGTCCACGGCGTGGTCGAGGCCGGTCCGACAGCCGCAGAGCCGGGAACCGAGCGCGTCACCGAACAGGCACTCCCCGTGGACTCGGACCAGCGGAGTGATACTCGAGACGGGATGCCCGTACACGAGCGCGATGTGCTCGCGGCCCAGCCCGTCGGTGAATCCGTACGCGCGGAACCTGCCTGCCGACAGGGGGATTCGCGCGGTGCCGCACCGGCGGACACGCGCCAGCTCACGGCGGCGATACGTGACGATATCGTCGATCGAGACGACCGGCAGCCGATGACGGCGGCCCAATTCGAGCAGTTCGGGCAGTTCCGCCAGCTCACCGTCGGCGGCACACACCTCACACAGCGCGGCAGCGGCCGCCATCCCCGCCAAGCCGGCGAGGTCGACAGCGGCCTCCGGCGGCGCGGGCGCCGCCAGCACTCCCCCGGCCGCACAGCCCAACGGAAAGACGTGGCCGGGACGCGTGAAGTCCGCCGGGCGGCTGGCCGGATCGGCCAGTGCCCGAATGGTTCTCGCGCGCTGCGACGCCCGCACCCCGGCGCTCTCGCCCGTGAGCCCCACCGGCATTCGGAACAACTCACGGCCCGGTCCGGTCGCCGTCGGATCGGCGGGCGGAATCTCGAGCCGGTCCAGCGCCGCCGACGGCACCGCCACCTGCACCAGCCCGCGCCCGACCGTCGTCATGGCATTGACCGCCTCGGCCGTGGCGTGTTCGGCGGCCAGCACCAGATGGCCGCGATACCCGCCGTTCTCGGCGCCGACCACGAGCACCATGCGCCCACCCCGCAGCGCGGCCACGGCGGCAGCCACCGAACGCCCCACGACCGCCCCGCGGGGTGGGACGCTCACGCCCGTACTCCGCCGGTCGGGGCGAAGGTCAGCACCTGGGTGGCCAGTACTTCCAGTTGGGCGCCGACGGTGTCGTCGGTGAGGGCGCCGTCCGGTCCCCAGATCGGCTCGGCGGAGTTGATCGCGACGCCCAAGGGGGTGGGCCAGGCGCGCAGGGCGTGGCCGATCGAGCGGAGCTGGCCCAGGGTGCCGACGGCTGCCTGCCAGCCGTAGGCGCAGGTGATGCAGCCCCACGGCTTGTTGTCGAGGTAGACCGTGGGGTCGCCGCGCAGATCCTCGATGTAGTCGAGGGCGTTCTTCACCATGCCGGAGATGCCGCCGTGGTAGCCGGGCGAGGCGATCACCACGGCGTCGGCGCGGCGCAGCGCGTCGACGAGTTCGGTCGCGCCGGGCGTGCGGCTCGCGTCGTACGGGTTGTACATGGGCAGGTCGAGCGCGGCGCCGCAGAACAGCGCGGTGCGCCCGCCCTGGCGCTCGACCGCCGTCAGGCAGTGCCGCAGCGCGCGCTCGGTCGACGAATCCGCGCGCAACGTGCCGCCGACGCCGACGACGAACGGCCGTCCCTCGTCGATGCCGACGGCGGTGGTCGCGTTTGTCGTACTTGCAGTCACAGCCGGAACCTCCTGGTTGGCTTACTTGATGGCGATCGGGTTGAGCGGCGAGCCGACGGCGCCGACGACCCGCAAAGGCGGTGCGATCAGCTGGAATTCGTAGACGCCGTCCGCCGCGCAGTCGGCGGCGAGCGCGGTCAGGTCCCAGTACTCGCCGAGCATCAGGCCCATATCGCGCAGGCACAGCATGTGCATCGGCAGGAAGGTGCCCTCGACCCCGGAGACGACGTCCTCGACCATCAGGTTGTCCGCCGCCACCGCCGCGACCTCGCGTTCGTGTAACCACTTGGCGCACATCCAGTCCAAGCCCGAGTACGGCTCGGCGCCGTCGCCGGTTTCGGCGAATCGGGCCTGCCAGCCGGTGCGCACGAGCACGATGTCGCCGCGGCCGACCTCGACGCCCTGGGCGCGCGCGACCTCGTCCAATTCGTCCGGGGTGATGGGATTGCCCGGCTCCAGGAACACGTCGGCGCCGCGGTGGCGGACCAGGTCCAGCAGCACGCCGCGGCTGGTGATGCCCTTGCCGTCGACCTTCTCGATGCCGCAGTGGAACGCACCGGCGCTGGTCACCGAGTCGGCGGGGAAGCCGTTGTACAGCTTGTCGTCGTAGTACACGTGCGACAGCGCGTCCCACTGGGTCGCGGCCTGCAACGGCATGATGATCATGTCGTCGTTGAACCGGAACGGATTGTCCTCGCCCGCGAAGAAGCCGCCGAACTCCTGGCCGAACCCGTTGCCCGCCCACTGTGGCCCGTATTCGGCCATCGTCCGCGCGTCGCCGCCGTCGACGGTCATCACGTGCACGGGGTTCTGCCGGAACTTGAACGCGCCCTGCGGCCCGGACGAGTCGAAGTCGATGCCGAGTGGGAACACCCGGCCGTGCCGCACCAGCCGCGCCGCCGCGGCGATCTTGTCGGGGGTGATGAAGTTGAGCGTGCCGAGTTCGTCGGCGGCGCCCCAGCGACCCCAGTTGCTCACTTCCGCTGCGACGCGCCGGAATTCGGTCAGGCTGGCCATTTATGATTCTCCTTCGGTGATTCGCGCGGCCACGTTGCCGCCGTCCACCCACAGCACCTGTCCGGTCACATAGCTCGCGGCCCGGCTGTTGAGGAACACCAGGACGGCCGCCTGCTCGTCCGGCTCGCAGACCCGGCCGAGCGGTTTGGGGATGGTGTCGAGATACTGCGGCCCGTACGCCGAGCGCAGCTGGTCCAGGATCGGCGTCTCGGTGACGCCCGGTCCCGTGCAATTGATCCGGATGCCGCGCGCCCCGAGGGGCACGGCCTGCCGCATCGTGTAGTAGATGATCGCTTCCTTCGACAGCCGGTAACCGCCGTCGGCGAGGGCGTCGGGATTGCCTTCGCACCAGGCGATTCCGTCCGCCATGCCGGTGGTGTCGAGCAGGCCGAGGACCTGCTCCCGGTGCGCGAGGTACCCGGCGGCGGCGAGCGAGGAGACGCTCACGACCGTCGATCCCGGGGCCATCGCCGCGGTGAGCGCGTCGGTGAACCGCCGCAGGCCGAGGAAATTGATCGTGACGACCCGCAGCGGGTCCCCGATGCCCGACGAGACCCCGGCGACGTTGAACAGCGCGTCCACCGGACCGCCGACCGACTCGACGGCCCGGTCGATCGACGCGGCGTCCGACATGTCGACCTGCTGGAACTCGTCGAGTTCGGTTGCGGGCGTGGCGATGTCGAGCCCTACGACCTCGCCGCCGAGGTCACGGACCTGAGCCGCCACACACGCGCCGATCCCGGAGGCGCAGCCGGTCACGACGACCCGCCGGCCGTCGTAGCGCCACAGTTCGTCCACACGTCCCACGTCGGGCACCTCGTCCTCGCGGTCCGGCTACTGCTCGTCCTTGGCGCGCTGCGCCGCCTGCACCCGGCCCTCGTTGATCTCGGCCATGGCCTCGGGGATCTCGCTGGCGGTGAACTTGCCGCCGCGGCCGGTGGGCAGGCCGCCGAAGGCATAGGACTCGTCGAATGCGGGCGAGGCCAACGGCTTCCGCCGCGCCTCCACCTTCTCGATGATCGGCTCGAGCCGCTTGGCCTTGGCCGCGACCGCCTTCTCGTCGCGTTCGATGAACTCCGGCAGCACCTGCTTGCCCATCAGCTCGATCGACTCCATGGTGCCCTCGTGGCTGCGCGGGTTGAGCAGCAGGATGATCTCGTCCACGCCGCTCTCCTCGTAGCCGCGCAGGAATTCGCGCACGGTGTCCGGCGAGCCGATCGCGCCGCGGCCGGGGCCGTAGGCCAGCGTCTCGTCCTCCTTCACCGCGTCGAGGTAGCGGTCCCAGACGCCGGTGCGGCCGGGGGTGTGCTGGCCGGTCATGTAGTAGTGCATGATGCCGAAGGAGAAGAAGCCGCCACCCACGTCGAGCCGCCGCAGGGCCTGCTCGTCGGTCGGCGCGACCATCATCGACAGGTCGCCGCCGATGGCGAGGATGTTCGGATTGAGCTGCGGGATGGTCGGTTCGGCCTTGTCCTCGAACTCCTGGTAGTAGCCGCGCACGCGCTCGGCGAGCGGCCCGGGGCCGGTGTAGGCGAAACTCAGTGCGCCGATGCCCTTCTGGGCCGCCATCTGCACCGACGACGGCCGGGTACACGCCACCCAGACGGGCGGGTGCGGCAGCTGCTGCGGCTTGGGAATCACGTTGCGCGCGGGCATTTCGATGTGGTTGCCCTTGAAACCGGTGAACGGCTCCTCGATCATGCAGCGGATGGCGACGTCGAGGGCCTCCTCCCACTGGCCGCGCTTGTCGGCGGGGTCGATGTTGAACCCGCCCAGCTCACCTACCGACGACGATTCGCCGGTGCCGAATTCCACGCGCCCGTTGGAGATCCGGTCCAGCGTCGAGACCCGCTCGGCGACCCGGGCGGGGTGGTTGATGGCCGGCGGCATGTGCATCACGCCGAAGCCGAGGCGAATGTCCTTGGTGCGCTGGCTCGCCGCGGCGAGGAACATCTCCGGCGCCGTGGAGTGGCAGTACTCCTCGAGGAAGTGGTGCTCGGTGAGCCACACCGTGGAGAAGCCCGCCTTGTCGGCGGCCTCCACCTCGTCCAGGCCGTCCTGGAACATTTCGCGCTCGTCGTCGTGGGTCCACGGCCGCGGCAGCGCGAATTCGTAGAACAGCGAGATCTTCATGTGCTTCCTCCGTTGGAATGAGACGTCATGTGCTGGGCCGCTATGTATCCGAATGTCATCGCGGGCCCGATGGTCGCGCCCGCGCCGGCGTAGCTGCGGCCCATGACCGCCGCGGACGTGTTACCGGTCGCGTACAGACCGGGAATGGGGGTGCCGTCCGCGCGCAGCACCCGGGCGTGCTCGTCGGTGCGCAGACCGCCCGAGGTGCCCAGGTCGCCGGGGACGATCCGGAACGCGTAGTACGGCGGCTTGCCGATCGGATACAGATTGGGGTTGGGCAGCGTCGGATCGCCGTAGTAGTTGTCGTAGACGCTGTCACCGCGATCGAAGTCGTCGTCGTGGCCCTTGCGCGCGAGTTCGTTGAATCGTTCCGCGGTGGCGCGCAGGCGTTCCGGCGGGACATCGATCTTGGCCGCCAGTTCCTCCCACGTGTCCGCGGTCTTGACCACGCCCGACTCCAGCCAGGCGCGCGGCATCTTCCGGCCGGTGGGCACGGGCGCGAACGGCACGGTGGGAATCGGCAGATGTCCCGCCACGACATACCGGCGCCACGAACGCGTGTCGGTGACGAGCCAGCTCGGGATGTGCGTGACGCCCGACTTCTGGCCCTCGATCATCGCGTGCCCGAAGTCCATGTAGGGCGCGGCCTCGTTGATGTACCGCTCGCCCGCGCCGTTGACGATGAACTGGGACGGCATCATGCGCTCGTTGAGCATGAATTGCATACGGCCGTCGGGCCATTGGATGGCGGGGAACCACCACGCCTCGTCCATCAGATCGGTGCCCGCGCCGACCTGCTCGCCCGCGCGGATGCCGTCGCCCACCGACGCCGGATTGCCGAAACTCCAGTCCTGGTCGATAACTGGTTCCAGCTCCTTGCGCCAGGCCATGTCGTGCTCGAAGCCGCCGGTCGCCAGGATCACGCCGCGCTCGGCGCGGATGCGCAGTTCGCGGCCGTCCCTCTCGATGACCGCGCCCACCACCGCGCCGTCGGCGCCGGTGATCAGCGCGGTCATCGGGGCGTCGAGCCACAGCGGAATGTCGTGCTCGCGCAACGCCAGTCGCAGCCGGGCCACCAGCGATTGGCCGATGGCGGCGATCCGGTCGCCGAACACCCGGGCCCGGAACATCCGCCATACCAGCTTCACCAGCACGGCCTTGCCCCGCCAGTGCTGGCGGACCTGGTAGAACAGCCGAAGATCCTTGGGGCCCAGCCAGATTCCCTTGGGCGCGAGGGCCAGCGGGCGCAGCAGCAGTTCCTCGTCGGGACCGAGTTCGCGCAGATCGATGGGCGGCACGTTGATGGTGCTGCCCTCGGGCGAGCCGCCGGGCAGTTCCGGGTAGTAGTCGGCGTAGCCGGGCTTCCACACGAATTCCAGCCAGTCGCTGCGGTTCTCGAGGAACTCCATCATCTCCGGCGCGCGTGCCACGTAGGCGCGCAACCGCTCCTCGCTGACCAGGCCCTCGGTGATCCGGCGCAGGTACTCCACGACGTCCTCGGGGTCGATCCGATACCCGTCGCGGCGCTGGGCCGGTGCGCCCGGCACCCAGATGCCGCCGCCCGACAGCGCGGTGGAACCGCCGTAGTGCGAGGACTTCTCGACCACGAGGGTGTCCAGCCCCTCCGCCTCGGCGGCGAGCGCCGCGGTCAGCCCGCCGCCACCGGACCCGATGACCAGGACGTCGACGGTGTGGTCGAAGTCGTCGCGCGGTGCGGCGGAGGTCGCCGGAGCGCCTTCGGGTTCCACGGTCACGGTTGCCTCCCGGAGGTCGAGTCGAGGTCGTGCACGGGCAGCGCGGTCCGCACGGCGAAACCGGCGATCAGCGCGGGCGCGGGCCGGTAGTAGCGCACCGCGGTCCGGTACGGTCCCTGGCTCGCGAGGGCGGCGAAGGCCGCCACCCAGGTGCGCACCTCGTGCGCGGAGTTCCCGGCGACCTCGGTGATCCAGGCGTTCTCCCAGGTGTCGAACTCGCCGAGGCGGCCGTCGTCGAGCGCGGCGAGGAAGCCGCGGTCCCACTCGGGATTGAGCGGGCGCAACGATCCACCGCCCGTGGCGAATTCGCGGGCGGCCTCGATCACCCTCTCCTGCCTGGCGAGTCGCTGTCGCGCCGTCATCGTGCCGCCGTGCAGGATGCGTTCGCGGGCGGGACCGGTCGCGGTGGCCAATGCCGGCACCGGCGGATCGTGCGAGAGGCCGCCGGAACCGAGCACCAGGACCCTTTTGCCGAGGGTCGAAAGATGCTGTCCCACAGCCGCTCCCAGCGCCGAAGCCCGCCGCAGCGGTCCGAGCGGGACCGCGACCGAGTTCACGAAGATCGGCACGACCGGCCGGGCCGTCGCCGCGCCCAGCAGCCGCTGCAACGGCTGTACGGTGCCGTGGTCGACCTCCATCGTCATCGACACGGCCACGTCCACCCCCGCCGCGAGCACCGACTCGGCCAGCTCGCGGGCCAGCTCGGCGGGCACGTCGAGGGCGCCGGCGTGGGTGCCGTAGTCCCCCACCCCGGTCGCCGCCGTACCGACGCAGAACGGGGGCATGAGCTTGTAGAAGAACCCGTTGTAGTGGTCCGGCGAGAACGTCACCACCAGTTCGGGATCGAACTCGCGCACGAACTCCGCGGCCCGGTCGAGCGCCGACTCGATATCGTCGAGCAGGTCGCGTTCCGGTCCGGGGAGATCAAGCAGAGGGCTGTGCGAGACGCAGCACAGGGCCAGCGGCATCGTGTCCTCCTCCCGGTCGGAGCGTGAGGGTGCGCAGCAGGTCCGCGCTCAGTTCCGGGGCCAGCTGCGCGATGGTCGCGCCCGCCACGCAGTGATCCGGCCGCAGGAACAGCACGGAGTCGCGCTGGCCGTCGAACCACTTCTTCAGCGCGCCCGCGCGGTCGCCCAGCACCAGGACGTCGGGATCGTCGTGACCGGTCCAGTGCAGCTGGGTCACGGGCCGCGCCTCGAAGAACCGCGCGCCCAACGCCTTCCACGCCTCGAACGCCGCGGCGCCGAGCACCTCGCGGGGCCGGTTGTTCCAGCACAGCACGGCGAACCGAGGTCCGAGCGCGTCATCGAGCAGCAGGTTCGCGTGCTCGCGGGTGTCCACCCGGGGCTGGATGAACAGCGTGCCGACCGCCGAATCCGGGGACCGGGACCAGGTGTGCACCACCGCGCCGCGGTCGTAGCGCGGCATCGGCTTGAACCGCATGCCGAGCACATAGCGCCGCACCGGCGGCACCGCGGCGGCCGCCCGGACCAGCACGTCACGCACCGCGGCGACCTTGCGGTCGGTCGGCGAGATGACCTTGCCGACCATCGTCGACAGGTCGATCATGGCGCGGGCGTGCTTGCGGCGCTCCAGGTCGTAGCTGTCGAGCAGGGCGTCCCCGGCGTGGCCCTGCACCACCGCGGCGAGCTTCCAGCCGAGGTTGGCCGCGTCGCGGATGCCGCTGTTGTAGCCCTGGCCCTGCCACACCGGCATCAGGTGCGCGGCGTCGCCCGCCAGCAGCAGGCGGCCCTTGCGGAAGGCACTCGCGATGCGCGAATGATGCGTGTACACCCGGCGGCGGATCACATCCAGACGGTCGGGGTGCGGGACGAACGGCGCCACCATCCGCGCCACGAACGCCGGATCCTCGGCCAGTTCGTCGGATTCGTGGTCATGGATCATGAATTCGAAGCGGCGGATGCCGTGCGCGATCGACACCGACACGTACGGCCGCGCCGGGTCGGCGCCGACCTCACTGTTGGGGTGCCCCAGCGGATCCGATGCCAAATCCACGACCAGCCACCGCGTCGAGGAGGTGGTGCCCTCGAACGCCACTCCCATCTGCCGCCGCGTCGCGCTGCGTCCACCGTCGCAGCCGACCACGTACCGCGCGGTCACGGTGGACGTGCCGGACTCGGCCGTCAGTTCCGCGGTCACGCGCTCGCCGGACTCGGCGCAGGAGGTCATGGCCGTGCCCCACACCACCTCGACGTGCTCGAACCGGTCGAGTCCGGCGAGCAGCTCGGCGTCGACCAGCGGCTGCACGAAGCCGTTGCGCTTGGGCCAGCCGAATGAGGCGTCGCTCGGGGCGATCTCGGTGAGCAGCCGACCCTTGCCGTCGACGAACCGCATGATCTGGTTCGGTGTCGTGTGCGGCAGGATCTGTTCGACGAGCCCGATCGATTGGAAGGTGCGCAGCGACTCGTCGTCGAGTCCGACGCCGCGCGGGTAGTCGATGAGCGTCGGCCGCTCCTCGATCACCCGGGTGCGCACGCCGTACATGCCGAGCATGTTCGCCAGCGTCAGGCCGACCGGGCCCGCCCCGACCACCAGCACGTCGACGTCGACAGCCGAAGCGGTTGCGGCGGAACTGTTCTGCTCGGTCACGGCCGGCCGCCCAGCAGGAATTCCAGATGCAGGGCGTTGAACGCCTTGGGGTCCTCGTACTGCGGCCAGTGGCCGCAGCCGGGCAGCACCTCGAAACGCGCGCCCGGAATCATCGACGCCATCCGCCTGCCCTCGGTGACATCGGCGGTGGGGTCGTCACTGGTCCAGAGCACCAGTGTCGGCGCGGTGATGCGGCCGTAGTCGTCCGGCCCCAACAGATTTCGCTGCCGGATCTCGGGATCCTGCAGCGCCATGATGTCGCGCATGGCGGCGACGAAACCGGGCTGCCGATAGATGCGCTGACGGCTGGCTACCACGTCGTCGTAACTCTTCGACTTGTCGGCCATCAGCCATTTGATGCGCGCCTGCACCGTCTCCCAGGTCGGGTCGGTGACCGCGGCCATCGACAGCGTGACGATGCGCCGCATCACCTCCGGGTCGGCCTGCGATCCGCCCGCGGTGTTGAGCACCAGGCGCTCGACCCGGTCCGGGTGATCGATGGCGGTGCGCGCGGCCACCCAGCCGCCGAGCGATTCGCCGCTGACACAGGCCTTCCCGACGCCCACCGTGTCGAGGAACGCGATCAGGTGCGCCACATAGTGTTTCACCTCGAGCGGATGGCCGGGGCGGGCGGTGTAGCCGTGGCCCAGCATGTCGATCACCCAGGTCGAGAAGTGTTCGGCGTGTGCTTCCAGGTTGCGGACATACGCCTCGACGTGCCCGCCGGACCCGTGCAGTAACACCAGCGCCGGCTTGTTCAAGTCGCCCGCGTGCAGGTAGCGCGTGCGCACGCCGCCGACCTCCAGATAGCCCTGCGTGAACGCGACGCCCTGCAGATCGCTCCAGATGCTTTCGTACTCAGACAAATTCGTTACCTCCGTGACCCCCGGGGCCGTGCTCAGATGTCCACCGACTTGCCGGTCGCGGCGGCGTGCCCGGCGCGGAAGCCGTACACCATGCCGGGGCCGAGGGTGCCGCCCGCACCGCCGTACGCCCGGCCGGTGACACCGGCCATCGCGTTGCCCGCCGCGAACAGGCCGGGGATGACCCGGCCGTCGACGTGCAGCACCCGGCCGTCACGGTCGGTGCGCGGCCCGCCCTTGGTTCCCATGGCGCCGACGGTGACCGGCACGGCGTAGTACGGCGCGGTGTCCACCGGGCCGAGGGTGCGGCCCGCGACGGTGTCCGCGTTCTCGTCACCCCACCAGCCGTCGTAGGCGCTGGCGCCGCGACCGAAGTCGGGGTCGGCCCCGTCGGCAACATTGCGGTTCCAGGCGGCCACCGTCGCGGCGAGACCAGCCGGGTCGATACCGGTCTTCGCGCCGAGTTCCGCGAAATCGGCCGACTCGCAGAACCATTCGGGCACGTCGTCGCCCGGCGCGATGCCGAGGAAGCCGTAGCGCCGCAGATGTTCCGCGTCGAACACGATCCAGCCCGGATCGTTGACGTAGCCGCCCTTGGGGTCGAGATAGTGGAACGCCCCCGCCATCGAGTTGTACTCCGACGCCTCGTTGACGAACCGCCGCCCCGCGCGATTGACCATGATGCTGCGCGGCCGGGTCCGCTCCAGGCGCACGCTGCGGCTGCGCGGCTTGCCCTGAATGGTGTCGCCCGGAATCCGCACCACCGGCACCCACCACGCCTCGCTCATGGTGCCGAGGTCGGCGCCGTGCGCCATCGCCATGCGCAGGCCGTCGCCGGTGTTGTTCGGCGGCGACACCGGGCCGTGCATCGGGCCGCGCAGGTACGCGCGCACCAGGCCCGGGTCCCATTCGAAGCCGCCGGTCGCCAACACGACGCCGTGGCGCGCCCGCACGACCGTCTCGCCGGTGGCGGTGCTCAGCCGGACGCCCGTGACGGCCCCGCCCTCGGACAGCAATTCGACGGCGCGCGCGCCGGTGCGAGGCACCACGCCCGCGTCGAGCACGCCGCGCAGCAGCCCGGCGACGAGAGCCGTTCCGGCGACGCAGAAGTCGGCCGAGTCGCTGCCGGTCTGCGCGTGCAGCCGGGCGCGGGTCTCGGCGTCGAAGCCGACGTTGCTCCAGTCGGCGGGGAAGGAGGTGATGCGGTCGCGCCACTCGCCGAGGCGGGTGAGGTCGAAGGCGACCGGGCTCAGCGACCGCCCGCCGCCGGGACGGCCGCCGGGCAGCTCCGGCTTGTAATCCGGGAAACCATCGGCGATCTCGAACCGCGTCCCGCTGTGCGCCTCGACGAAATCGACCATCGCCGCACCGGTGCGGACGAAGACCTCCACCAGCTCGTCGTCCATCGAGCCCAGCGACTGCGCGTGCAGGTAGGCCAGCGCGTCGGCCACGGTCAGCGGGCCGTCGGAAGCCCGGTCGTGCGCCGGAATCCACGCGATGCCACCGGACACCGCGCTGGTCCCGCCGACGGTGTCGGCCTTCTCGAACAAGGCCACCGAGGCGCCGTGCACGGCGGCGGTCAGCGCGGCGGTCAGGCCCGCGGCGCCGCTACCCAGAACGACGACATCGACGGGAGAATTCATGAGACCTCCATTCGCGAATGACAAGAATCATATTCTCGTCAGATGAATGTGGCAATCCGCTCGCGGATCAGATGTTTGCGGACCTTCCCGCTGGGCGTGCGCGGATAGTCCTCGACCTCGAACAACCGCTCCGGCCACTTCTGCCGCGCGACACCGGCGGCCGCGAAGTGCTCGCGCACCGCGGCGAGCGCGGGCAGGCGATGACCGGGCCGCAGCCGCAGCACCGCGCCGACGGTCTCACCCAGGCGCTCGTCGGGCACGGCCACCACCACGGCCTCGGCCACCTCCGGCAATTCGGCGAGCAGTTCCTCCACCTCCAGCGCGCTGACGTTCTCGCCGCCGCGGATGATCACGTCGGACTTGCGGTCGGTGATCGTCAGATGGCCGTCCGGATGCAGGACGCCGATATCGCCGGTGTGATACCAGCCCTCGGCGTCGAAGACCCGCGCGGTGAGCGCGTCGTCGGTGTAGCCCAGGCACAGATCCGGTCCGCGACTGAGGATTTCGCCGTCGTCGGCCAGCCGGATCTCCACGCCGGGCAGCGGCCGCCCGTCGGTCGACAGGCGCTCGAACTCCGGCGCGTCGTAGCGGGAGGAGGTAATGGAGGGATGCTCGGTACTGCCGTAGGCGCGGAACGGGACCAGGCCCAGACCGGCCAGCCGCCGGGTCACCGTGACGGGCACCGTGGAACCGCCCAGCCCGACATAGCGGAAGTTGTCCAGATATTCGGGGGCGAAGTCCGGATGATCGAGCAGGCTGGTGACGAAGTAGGGCGGCCCGCCGCCGACCGTCAGCCCGTCGCTCTTGATCAGTGCCAGCACCCGGCCGGCGTCCCAGACGTCGAGCAGATGCACCGGCTTGCCGTGCAGCACGGGAAGCAGGAAGGCGCCGACCATCCCGATGAAATGCCCGACCGGCGTGGCGGTGAGCATCGTGCCCCGGTCGAGCGCGTTGTGCTCGGCGAGCTGCCGCGCCTCGCAGCCCAGCGTCTGATGACTGTGCACCACGCCCTTGGGCGCGCTCGTGGTGCCCGAGGTGAAGGCGATGAGAGCGGGCGACGCCGGATCGGCCGCGACCACGCCCGGCATCGGGTCGTCGGCCAGCAGGTCGTCGAAGTCGCGGCCGACCACCCCGACGATCGGCACCGCCGCGCTCACCTCCGGATCGAAGACGGTGCGGCCGAAGCGTTCCGCGGCGATGAAGACCTTGGGCCGCACGGTCGTCAAGATGTGCCCGACCTCCTTGCGCCCATAGAAGTGGACGATCGGCACGACCGCCGCGCCGAGGTAGGCCGATGCCCAGAAGGTCGCCGCGGCCTCCATCCAGTTGGGCAACTGGAACGCGACCGCGTCACCCGGGCCGACGCCGCGCGCCCGTAACCCGGCCGCCAGCCGCCGGGCGATCCGGTCCACCTCCCCCACGCTGCCCGACCAGGGGCGCACCTCGGAGTGCACCCGGAACACGGCGTCCGGCGCCGTCGCGAGGCCGCGACCGAGCAGGTCGCCCAGCGTTTCTCGGCGCCACCAGCCCGCGCTCTCGTACCGGTTGCGCAATTCCTCGGGGACGGTTCGCATGAGCCTCACTCGTTTCCGCAGGTGGGCGCGTCGCGCGCGCTCGATGTACACCGATCGCGGCCACCGGGTCGGGGCCGCGCCAGGAGATCTTCCAGACCTTCGATGAAAATACCGTTCTCATGTAACGGAAATCAGAGATTCAACGAGGTTTCGCGGGATCGTCGGTGGTGGACAGGCTTTTTGGCGAGCACAAGTAGGGGTTCGCCGGAGATGCCTTGGCACCGCGCGACCTTGCGGCAAGAGTTTGGCAAGAGTAACGTTCTCATCTACTGCAAGGAAAATTCTTGCTCCATGTCACGGCCGCGACACCGCGGCCGTGCACAGTCGGCGCCACGGCATTCAGCGAGGCGCGCGATCCGCCGCGACGGCGCCGCTGCCGCCGCGGTCGCAGAGAAGAACGAAAGGGTCAGCTGTGGGACGTGTCGAGGGCAAGGTCGCTTTCATCACCGGTGCCGCGCGCGGGCAGGGCCGCAGCCACGCGGTCCGCCTCGCCGAGGAAGGCGCCGACATCATCGCGGTCGATCTGTGCGAGGACATCTCGACCATCGGATACGCGCTCGCGCGCCCCGAGGACCTGGAGGAGACCGCGAACCTGGTCAGCAAGACCGGCCGGCGCGTGGTCACCGCGAAAGCCGATGTGCGCAGCGCCGAGCAATTGCAGGCCGCGGTGGACAACGGCATTCGCGAACTGGGCAAGCTCGACATCGTCATCGCGCAGGCCGGTATCGCGGGTATGAAGGGCCAACCGGCCCTGCAAGCCTGGATCGACGTGATCAACACGAACCTGATCGGCACCATCAATGCCATCCAGGTCTCGCTGGCCCACCTGAAGGAGGGCGCGTCGATCATCGCGACCGGCTCCACCGCCTCGCTGATCGATATCAACAAGATCGACAACCCGGGCAACGATCCGGGCGGCATGGCCTACATGCACTCGAAGCGGGCGCTGACGGCCTACGTCTACGAGCTGGCGCGCCAGCTGGCGCCGCGCGGCATCCGCGCCAACGTCGTACACCCCACCAACTGCAACACCCCGATGTTGCAGAGCGAGCCGATGTACCGCTCGTTCCGACCCGATCTGGAGAACCCGACCCGCGCCGACGCCGAGCCGGTGTTCGGCGTGCAGCAGGCCATGCCCATTCCGTATGTCGAGCCCGAGGACATCAGCAACGCGGTGGTCTATCTGGCCTCCGAGGAGTCCCGCTACGTCACCGGCACGCAGATGCGCGTCGACGGCGGCGGCTATCTGAAGTTGTACGACTACCACATCTGATCGCCGGGGAAACCCGCGGCGCGGCAACGAGATCCGTCAGCAGCGGAGGAAGAATATCGTGAGCATCGACGACGCACTCGCCGACCAGGACCGTAAGAAGAACCGGTACCACTTCGATCGGCACACGCCCGAATACCGGCACCGGTTCGTGGAGATCACCCAGGAGATGCAGGCCAAGTGCCCGATGGCCTGGAGTGACACCTACGACGGGCACTGGGTCGCCGCGGGCAGCACCGAGGTGTTCGAACTCGCCCGCTGCCCGCACGTCTCCAACGACCACGACCTGCGCGGAGAACGCAAGGGCTACAAGGGCATCTCGATCCCCACCGCCCAGCGGGTGCAGGCCGTGCGCGGCGGCATCCTGGAGATGGACGACCCGGAACACCGGATCTATCGGCAGGCGGTCAACCCGTACCTGTCCCCCGCCGCGGTCCGGCGCTGGGAGCCGGTGATCGACGAGATCGTCCGCGCCGCCCTCGACGAGAAGATCGAGAGCGGCCGGATCGACTTCGTGGACGACCTCGCCAATATCGTGCCGGCCGTCCTGACCCTGGCCATGCTCGGAATTCCGTTGCGGCAGTGGTCGATGTACAGCGAGCCGGTGCACGCGGCGGTGTACACCCCCGAGGATTCGCCGGACGCCCCGCGCGTCGCGGAGATGCACCGCGCCATGGGTCTGGATCTGCTGAACAACCTGATCGAGATCAAGGAGAACCCGCGGCCCGGCCTGGTGGACGGTCTGGTCAAGCTCCGCATCGACGGTGAACCAGCGCCCGACCTCGAGGTGCTCGGCATGCTCGGGCTGATCATCGGCGGCGGCTTCGATACCACCACCGCGCTCACCGCGCATTCGCTGGAATGGCTGTCGGAGCACCCGGATCAGCGCGAACTGCTCAGCAAGGAGCGCGAGCACCTGCTCGACTCCGCGACCGAGGAGTTCCTGCGCTACTTCACCCCGGCGCCCGGCGACGGCCGGACCATCGCCGCGGACATGGAATTGGTGAACACCCAATTCAAAGAGGGTGAGCGCCTGTGGTTGTCGTGGGCGATGGCCAACCGGGACCCGCAGGTCTTCCCCGACCCGAACGAGGTCGTACTGGACCGAAGGGGCAACCGGCACTTCAGTTTCGGGCTCGGCATCCACCGGTGCATCGGCTCGAATGTGGCGCGCACCGTCTTCAAGTCGATGGTCACCGCCGTGCTCGACCGGATGCCCGACTACCGCTGCGATCCCGAGGGCACCGTGCACTACGAGACCATCGGCGTCATCCAGGGCATGCGGAAACTGCCCGCCACCTTCACCCCCGGCCCGCGGCTGGGCCCCGGGCTGGACGAGACCCTGGAGAAGCTGCAGCGGATCTGCGACAAGCAGGAACTCGCCGCGCCGGTGACGGAGCGGCCCGAACGGGCGCGCATCGAGTGATGGCCGACGGCACCGGCACGCCTGTCATCGACGCCAGCGTGCACATCTTCTTCACCTCGAACCGCGATATGCGCGGCTTCCTGCGCGAGCCCTTCGCCAGCCGCGGCATCCCGGATCCCGAAATGGATTGGTACGGCGCACCGGGCGGGGAGTATGCCGAGGGCACGCGCGGGCCGAGCAAACACGGGCCGAACAAGGGGTACCCGGGCTCGGATCCCGAGTTCGCCGGTGCGCAGCTGTTCGACGAACGCGGCGTGGACGTCGCGGTGCTGCATCCGATGACCCGCGGCATCCTGCCGGATCGGCATCTCACCACCGCGGTACTGGCCGCGCACAACGAGATGATGGTGACGCGCTGGCTGGAGTCGAACCGGTTCGCCGCGCGATACCGGGGCACGATCCGGGTCAACCCCGAGGACATTCCGGGGGCGCTGCGCGAAATCCACAGGTACGCGGATCATCCCGGCGTCGTACAGGTCGGCATTCCGCTGCAATCGCGGGAACTCTATGGCAAGCCGCAGTTCTGGCCGCTGTGGGAGGCCGCGGCCGCGGCCGGACTGCCGGTCGCCGCGCACATCGAGACCGGGGAGAGCATCGCCTTCCCGCCCACTCCCTCGGGCCACACCCGGACCTACGAGCAGTACCTCGGGTTCATGTCGCTGAACTACGTGTACCACCTGATGAACATGATCGCCGAGGGCGTTTTCGAGCGGTTCCCGGAGCTGAAATTCGTCTGGGCCGACGGTGGCGCGGACATGCTCACCCCGTTCACCTGGCGGATGGACACCTTCGGCCGGCCCCATCTGGAACAGACACCGTGGGCGCCCCGCATGCCCAGCGACTACCTGCCCGGGCACGTGTACTTCGTGCAGGGCGGTCTCGACGGCCCCGGCGACACCGAATTCGCCTCCGAATGGCTGGGTTTCACCGGCAAGGAGGACATGGTGATGTTCGGCTCGAGCTACCCGCACTGGCATTGCGGCGCCGATCCCGCGCTGCCGTCCGCGCTGACCGTCGAGCAGCGCGAGAAGGTGTTGTGGCGCAACGCGTCCCGGCTCTACGGCATCGACGTCCCGGCCGCGGCGGCCACCACCTAGCCCTGTCCAGAAAAGGGAGACGACCATGACGCTGGCACACCGGCAACATCGCGCCCCGGCACCCGAACAGGTCGCCGTCCGGGTGGTCGACTCGGACGTGCATCCCGTGCCGCGGCGCGGGGAACTCGTGGAGTACATCCCCGAACCGTTCCGGACCGACTATTTCCTCAGCCATCGCGTCGGCGACACGATCATCTACGACGCCCCCGATTACGCGCACACCTTCGCGATGCGAGCCGACGCCTTCCCCGAGGGCGGCGAATTCCCAGGCAGCGACCCGGAATTGGCGTTCCGTCAGCTGATCGTCGACGCCGGATCGGATATCGCGATCCTGGAACCGACGGTGAAGGCGACCCGGCTGCCCGAGGCCACCGCGGCGATGGCGACCGGGGTCAACCATTGGCTCGCCAACCACTGGCTGGACGCGAAGAACAACTGGCATCAGCGTTGGCGCGGGTCCATCTGCGCGGCCATCGACGATCCGCGCAGCGCGGTGCGCGAGATCGAGCACTGGGCCGGGCATCCGTTCATGGCGCAGATCCTGATCAAGGCGGAGCCGCGCCCGTCCTGGGGCGACCCGAAATACGATCCGATCTGGGCGACGGCCACCAAGCACGATCTGGTGGTGAGCTGCCACCTGGGCCGCGGCGCGTACGAGACGATGCCCATGCCGCCGGTCGGATTCCCCAGCTACAACCACGATTTCATGGTCACCTACTCGCTGCTGGCGGCGAATCAGATCATGAGCCTGATCTTCGACGGCGTCTTCGACCGGTTCCCGACGCTGCGGATCGTGTTCGTGGAGCACGCCTTCACCTGGATCCTGCCGTTGATGTGGCGGATGGACGCGATCTACGAGGCGCGCAAGTCCTTCACCGGGATTCGGCGCAAGCCCTCGGAGTACGTGCGGGAACACATCAAGTTCACCACCCAGCCGCTGGACTACCCCGACGACAAGACGGAACTGACCCGCGCGTTCGAGTGGATGTCGGCGGACAAGATCCTGCTGTACTCCTCGGACTACCCGCACTGGACCTTCGACGATCCGCGCTGGCTGATGAAGCACCTGCCGGTGCACGCCCGCGACCGCGTGATGTACCTCAACGGGATCGAGACCTATCACCTGCCCGAGTCGGTGCCCGCCATCGAGGGTCAGCGGCGGGTGCTGTGATGGCCGACTCCGAACAGCCCCGGCTCGCCCAGGGGCATGAGCATGTCGTGGCGACGGTCGACGAGATCCCGCCCGGCTCTTCGAAAGTGGTGCCGATCGGGCGGCACGGCGTCGGCGTCTACAACGTCAACGGGACGTTCTACGCCATCGCGAACTACTGCCCGCACGAGGGCGGACCGCTCTGCGCGGGCCGCGCGCGCGGCCGCACCATCGTCGACGAGTCGGTGCCCGGCGACCAGGTGATGGTGCGCGACCAGGAGTTCATCTACTGCCCGTGGCATCAGTGGGGTTTCGAACTGGCGACCGGAACCACCGCGGTGAAGCCCGAATGGAGCATCCGCACCTATCCGGTGCGCGTCGTCGGTGACTCCGTCGTCGTGCTGGCCTGATCGTGCCGGTATGGAGAACAGGAAGGAAGTCCCATGCCCACCGTGGCGGTGAACGGCGGCGAGGTCGTCTACGAAATCCTCGGTGACTCGGGGAACTCGTCGTCCTGACGCCGGGCGGACGGTTCGGCATGGACGTGCCCGGCCTGCGGCCGCTGGCCGAGGCGATCGTCGCGGGCGGCTACCGGGTGCTGCTGTGGGACCGGCCCAATTGCGGCGCCTCCGACGTGCAGTTCTACGGGCAGACCGAATCGCACATGCGGGCCGAGACGCTGGACGGGCTGCTGAGGGCGCTCGATGCGGGGCCGTGCGTGCTCGCGGGCGGTTCGGGCGGCGCGCGAGACTCGATCCTGACCACGATCCTCTACCCCGAGCGGGTCACCAAACTGGTGCTGTGGAACATCGTCGGCGGGGTTTACGGCATGTTCAATCTCGGCGCGTACTACGTGCTGCCGAGCCTGCAGGCCATGCGTGGCGGCGGGAGCGCGGGGCTGCTGCGGATGCGGGAGTGGCGGGAGGCCGTCGAGCGGAACCCGCGCAACAAGCAGCGCCTGCTCGAGCTGGACCGGGACGAGTTCGTGAAGCTGTCGCTGCGGTGGCTCAACGCGTACGTCCCGAAGCCCGGACAGACCATTCCCGGCGTGGACGACGAGCTGTTCGACCGAATTCGCGTGCCCACCTTGATCATTCGCGGCGGCGAGCACGACATCGACCATCCCAAGCGCACCTCGCTCGAGGTGAGCTGCCTGATCGAGGGCTCGACGCTGATCGATCCGCCGTGGCCCGAGGATGCCTGGGAGCGGGCCGTCGAGGCACGCGGATCCGGAAAGGTGCAGCACTACAACCTCTTCGAGACCTGG
This sequence comes from Nocardia sp. N2S4-5, assembly GCF_044628355.1. Taxonomy (NCBI): domain Bacteria; kingdom Bacillati; phylum Actinomycetota; class Actinomycetes; order Mycobacteriales; family Nocardiaceae; genus Nocardia; species Nocardia sp. N2S4-5. Next base: position 1,999,695 of record NZ_JBIUPM010000001.1, read on the forward strand.
GTGCGGGCCGCCCCAGCGATCCTGTCGTTCCTGGACAACTGATGGACGGCTATCCGCTACCGGGATCGGTGGCCCGGCTGCGCCGTTCAGCGGGTGCGGATGCGGACCTCACAGTTCAGCGACGCCTCCAGGGCCGTGTGAATCCGGCTCTCCGGCACCCGCGCCAGCTCGGTCTCCGACAGCGTGACGTAGACGATGTCGAAGCCGTCGCCGCCCGGTTCCCGCACGACCTCGCCGCTGAGCCCGAATCCGGCGAGGACGCCGTGCGCGTCGTCGTCGGTGCCGCGGCTGACGAAGGTCAGGACCCCGGGCACCGGCTCGGTGCCGAACGCCGTGGCGCACAGTCGCACCGCCGCGGCCACTGTCGCCTCGGGATCGTCGGTGGTGACCAGCAGTTGGATCTCCCGGCGATGCGGCGGCTTCCCCGCCACTTCGTTGTCGAGCACTTCGGCCCCGAGCGACGCGGCGCTCCCCCGCAGCGCGCGCACGCCCTCCGCCAGCCGCGCCCCGGTCAATTCGCCGGCCGGATCCACATCGATCCGCACCACCGCCGTTCTCATGATCGCCAGCGTAGCGGCACGGGCGATTTCCCCGCGAGTCAGCTTCAGCCGAAAGAGGTTGCCATGCAAGAGACTTTCGATGCGATCGGGGCGCTCACCGTGGGCGCGCTGCCCGGGTGCGCGCCGCGTCTGCTGCGGCCGGTCGGCGAGGTCGAGGACTTGGCCGCCTACCGGGCCGTCGGCGGGTACGGGCCGCTGGGCGCCACGGATCTGCTGCTCACCGAGGTCCGGCACAGCGGGTTGCGCGGCCGCGGCGGCGCGGCGTTCCCGCTCGCGGTGAAGCTGGCCACCGTGCGCGACGCACAGCGGCGTGGCCACGAGACGGTCGTGGTCGCCAACGGCGAAGAGGGCGAACCGGCCTCGGTCAAGGACAAGTGGCTGCTGCGCCGCCGCCCGCATCTCGTGCTGGACGGGCTGCGGCTGGCGGCGGCGATCGCCGGGGCGCGACGGGCCTACGTCTACGTCTCGGATTCGGAGTCCGCGCGCCGGGTCGACGCCGCGCTGACCGAACTCGACACGACCGCGGTCACCGACGTGATCGTCGAACTCGTCACCGTCGCACCGGGTTACGTGGCGGGCGAGGAGACCGCCGCGATCCGGGCGATCGACGGCGGTCCGGCGAAGCCCTCGGACAAGCCGCCGCGCCCCTTCGAACACGGCGTCGGCGGCGCACCGACGGTGGTGAGCAACGTCGAGACGCTGGCGCATCTGCCGTTCGTACACCGGCACGGCGGCGCGGCGTTCCGGGCCGTCGGCACCGACGCCTCCCCGGGCACCTTCCTCGCCACGGTCACCGGCGCCGACCGGCCCGCGGCCCTGTACGAACTGCCGCACGGCACCCCCGTCGCGGAACTGCTCGCGCTGCACGGCATCTCGCCGGACGCCGTGCGCGGCGCGCTCACCGGCGGCTACTTCGCGGGCATGGTCGACCGCGCGATCCTCGGCGCCACGCTGGACCACGAGTCGATGCGCGGCCTCGGCGGCGGGCTGGGCTGCGGGGCGATCTCCCTGCTCACCCGGGAATGCCCGGTCGCGGTCGCCGCGGGCGTGCTGAGCTACTTCGACCGCGAGAACGCCGGGCAGTGCGGGTCCTGCTTCAACGGCACCGCCGCCATGGCCGCCGTGGCGGCCGCCCTGCGCGACGGGCAGGCCACCGCGCCCGATGTCGAGCGGCTGCGGCGCTGGTCGGTGGTGCTGCGCGGCCGCGGCGCCTGCGGCACCCTGGACGGCGCGGCCAATACCGCCGCCACGCTGCTCGCCCGGTTTCCCGCCGAGGTCGACGCGCATCTCGCCGGGCGGTGTGCCGCCTGCGCCGACGATGTCTACCTGGCCGAGCGGCCCTTCGACGCACAGGCGGTGCTGGTCTCGTGAAGATTCGCCTCGACCGGACACTCTGCGACGGCTTCGGCGTCTGCGCCAAGCACGCGTCCCGGCACTTCTCCCTCGACGACTGGGGCTACGCGGCCGTCGAGGGCGACGGCACCGTCGCCCCGGCGGACCGCGACAGCGTGCTGCGCGCGCTGCTGGATTGCCCGGTGCACGCCATCACCGAACTGCCGAGCGCCGAATCCCACGGTGGCACAACGACTTCCAAGTCAGCCGAGCGGATATCCGAGCGGGGGCCGACACCATGACCGATCCCGACGACAGCCTGCCCGAGGGCGCCGCCGACCTCCCCGCGTGGAAGCAGCGGGCGGTCGAGCGGTCGCTGCGGTCCGCGAAAGCGCGAGCGGGGCAACGGGTGCAGCGGTTCCTGGACGCGGCGCAGGCCATCATCACCGAGAAGGGCAGCACCGACTTCACCGTCCAGGAGGTGGTCGACCGTTCGCGGCAGTCGCTGCGCAGTTTCTACCTGCAATTCGACGGTAAGCACGATCTGCTGCTGGCACTGTACGAGGACGCCCTGGGCCGCACCACCGACCAGATCCGGGCCGCGACCGCCAACAGCGTGCATCCGCTGGACAAGGTCCGCACGGCGGTGGAACTGCTGTTCCAGCTGTGCCGTCCGGATCCGCATGCCCGGCGCCCGCTGTTCACCGAGTTCGCGCCGCAGTTGCTGAGTTCGCATCCCGCGCAGATCCGGCTGGCGCACGCGGCGCTGTTCACGCTGTTCACCGAGTTGCTCACCGAGGCGCACGGCGCGGGCCGCCTGGCCTCGGGCGCGAATCCGCGGCGGCTGGCCGCGATCACCATGCAGACCGTCATGTTCATCGCGCAACCGGCCGCTACCGAGTCGGAGTCTCACCCCATCACCGCCGATGAGGTCTGGAGCTTCTGCGCGCACGGGCTCACCTGACCGTCGCCCGCACATTCGAGGAGGTCAACGGTGGCTTACGTCATCACCCAGAACTGTTGCAAGGATGCCAGCTGCGTCGCGGCGTGCCCGGTGGACTGCATCCGTCCCGTCGGCGACGACGGCGGCACCCAGATGCTCTACATCGATCCCGAGACCTGCATCAATTGCGGCGCCTGCGCGGACGAATGTCCCGTGGAGGCGGTGTATTCCGAATACGATCTGCCCGCGGACATGCTGCGCTTCGCGGAGATCAACGCCGAATACTTCCGTCGTCACCCGCTGGAGGCGGGCCCGATGGAACCGCTGGCGGCGCGTGCGGCGATCACGCCCGGGGAGTTGCGGGTCGCGGTGGTCGGGGCGGGCCCGGCCGCCTGCTATGCCGCCGCCGAACTGCTGGAGACCCCCGGTGTCGAAGTGGACCTGTTCGAGCGGCTGCCCACCCCGTTCGGCCTGATCCGCGCCGGGGTGGCGCCCGACCATCAGCGCACCAAATCGGTGGTGCGGATCTTCGAGAAGGCGTTCGCCGACAGTCGATTCGGCTGTCACCTCAATGTCGAGATCGGGCGGGAGCTGACGCACGCCGACCTGCTCGCCCACCATCACGCCGTCGTCTATGCCGTCGGCGCGTCCGACAGCCGGGACCTGCACGTCCCCGGCGCCGACCTGCCCGGCCACCACGCCGCCGCGGACTTCGTGGGCTGGTACAACGGGCATCCCGACCACGCCGGTCACGAGTTCGACCTGTCGTCGCGGCGCGCGGTGATCGTCGGCAACGGCAATGTCGCGCTGGACGTGGCCCGGATACTGCTGACGACCCCGGCGGAGCTGGCGGCCACCGATATCGCCGACCACGCGCTACAAGCCTTGTCGCAGAGCCGGATCGAGGAGGTGGTGGTGCTCGGCCGGCGCGGCCCGCGGCATGCCGCCTTCTCCTTCGGCGAGTTCCACGCCCTGGGTTACCTGTCCGGGGTCGACGTGGTCATCGAGGGCGGCGACCTCGAGCCGCAGCCCGACGACGACGTGGAGACGACCCTGAAACTGGCCATGGCCCGCGAATACGCCGAGCGCCCGCGGACTCCCGGCAACAAGCGGATCGTCTTCCGGTTCTGCGCCGCTCCCACCGAGATGGTCGGCGACGAGCGCGTCGCGGGCCTGCGCATCGCCGACGGCGCGGAGCCCGGCGGCGAACTGCTCGAGACCTCGCTGGTCCTGCGTTCGATCGGCTACCGCGGCCGCCCGGTCGACGGCCTGCCCTACAACCCCGACACCGGCACGGTGCCGCACGAGCACGGCCGCGTGATCGACGACTCCGGCGCCCCGATCCCCGGCGTCTATGTCACCGGCTGGATCAAACGCGGACCGCGCGGGGTCATCGGCACCAACCGCGCCTGCGCCGCCGAGACGGTGGCCGCCCTCCTCGCCGACTTCGCCACCGGAACCCTGCATCGCGCGGTCGGCGACCGGGAAGCCTTGCGCGCCACCATGTCCGAGCGCGGCGTGCATGCCCTCGGCTGGCCCCAGTGGCGGGCCATCGACGCCGCCGAACGCGAACAGGGCACCGCCGCCGCGCGTCCCCGCGTCAAGTTCGTCTCCATCGATGAGATGCTCGCGGTCGCACGGCGGTAGTCAGATCCGGCTGCCGGATGCCCGGGGCGCGGCCGCGGTGAGCATGTCGTCATCGTCGGTGAAGCGCCGGACTATCAGGGCCGAACGCAGGCGCCAGAGTCCGGTGAGATCGGCCGGGTCGCAGCCGGTGAGCTGGCCGATGCGCTTGAGCCGATAGTCGATGGTGTTGGTGTGCACGCACAATTGCCGGGCGGTGAGCTGGCGATTCAGGTCGTTGGCGAGGTGGCGGGTCAGGGTTTGCAGCAGTTCGGGGCGGCTGTCGAGCGGCGCGAGCAGCGCCCGCAGCGCGTCGCGGCCGGGACCGGGGCGGGTGAGCTGGAACGGCAGCACCACGTCGTCGAACCGGTAGAGCCGGGGCGTGGCACGCAGTTGCACGGCGGTCTCGAGCAGTTCGTGCGCTTGCCGGGCGACGTCGGGGATGTCGTCGACGGCCGCGTTCAGGACCACCGCGACGAGCGCGGTACCGGCGCGTTGCGACAGTTCGGCGATCAAATCGCCCAGCCGCTCGTCCTCGATCAGGTCCATCGGCAGCAGCAGCGTGCCGCCCTCGGCGCCGAGGAACGACAGCGCGTTCGTCCCCAGCCGGTGCGCGAGTTCGCTCTCGACGCACTGCGCGGCGATGCGCGGCACGGCTCGGGAGTCGCCGTCCGCGGCGGGTACCGCCACCGCGACGACGTGGTATTTCTCGGCGATCTCGATGCCGCAGTGGCGGGCCGGGATCCCCGCGGGCTCGCCGCGCAGCAGCACGGCCGCCATCCGCCGCGCCGCCGCGGCGCGCTGATCCGGCGGCGGCAGCTGACTGGTGTAGGCGCGGGTGAGGCCGATGTGCAGCGATTGCAGGGCGTCGAGCTGCCGCCGCATCATCGCCGTCGCCGCCGCGCCGTCCGTGGGCGCGAGCAGGCCCGCCGCGCGTTCGGCGCCGAGCCGGAAGCCCTCGTGCACGACCTGCTGCAAACGATCCAGGGGGACACCGTGATTCGCCCATCGGCGGGCGACTTCCTCGAGCATCGAGACGATAGCGACGGCGTCCTCGCCGCGGCACACCCGTATCGCCAGCTGCCGGCACAGCCGTACGACATCGACCGTGTCCGAGGCCGCCGAGCGGGCCGGCTGTTCAACCGAGTCGATCACCGAACTCCTCTATGATTTGCCTGTTACCAGAAGTGTCAGCATCTTATCGAATCGGTGAACGAATGTGCACTGAATCAGTGAGATAGCCGCTCGGAGCCGGATGCACCGAAACGCCCCGACCCGCTACGGCCGCTCGACACACTGTGCTCAGCGACGATTCCAGTGTACGTTCGTACACAGGAGGAGGAATCGCTGTGGATCTGTTGAAGTGGAGCAAGCGCCCCGCCGCGGGGGTCGGCGCACGCAATCCGGGAGTCAACATCCTGCGCGGGCTGGTGGCCCGTGCCACCACGCCGCTGCTGCCGGACGACTATCTCCGCCTGGCCAACCCGCTCTGGACCGCCCGCGAATTACGCGGCAAGGTCGTCGACGTGGTCAAGGAGACCACGGATACGGCCACCGTGACAATTCGTACGGGCTGGGGCTTTCCGGCGTCGTACGAGCCCGGTCAGTACGTCGGCATCGGACTGCAGATCGGGGGCCGGTGGCATTGGCGGTCCTATTCGCTGACCTCGATCGGTTCCGGGCGCGACAAGACCATCTCGATCACGGTCAAGGCCAATCCCGACGGTTTCCTGTCGACGCATCTGGTCGACGGCGTCCAGCCGGACACCATCATCCGGCTGGCGGCGCCGAAGGGGGATTTCCATCTGCCGCAACCGGTTCCGGAGCACATTCTGTTCGTCACGGCCGGGAGCGGCATCACCCCGGTGATCGCGATGCTGCGGGCGCTCGGCGCGCGCGGGGAACAGCCCGACATCTGCCACATCCATTCCGCCCCCACCCGCGACGACGTCATCTTCCTCGACGAGATGGAAACCCTCGCGGACGACTCGAACGCTTACCGCCTGAATCTCCAACTCACCAGGGAGATGGGCAAATTCGACGTCGCGCGGCTCGACGAATGGGTGCCGGACTGGCGCGAACGCGAATGCTGGGCGTGCGGCCCGCCGGCGCTGCTGGACGCGCTGGAATCGCACTACGAGGCCGGCGGTCTGCGCCACCGCCTGCATATCGAGAGATTCACCATCGCCCGCACCGATCACGGCGGCGAGGGCGGGACGGTGCGTTTCGCCGTCTCGCACAAGGAAGCCCGGATCGACGGCGCGACAACCCTTCTCGAAGCGGGCGAGAAGCTCGGCATCGCGATGCCCTTCGGGTGCCGGATGGGTATCTGTCAGACCTGCGTCGTCCCACTGGCCGGAGGATATGTGCGCGATCTGCGCAACGGCACGGAACGGCGTGAAGGAGAACGAATCCAGACATGCATCAGCAGCGTGTCCGGCGACTGCACTCTCGATCTGTAGGAGGGTAAATGGCCATCACCGACATCGACGCCTACGCGCACCTGACTCCCGACGACGTCGAGGCGTTGGGGGCCGAACTCGACGCCATCCGCCGCGACATCGAGGAATCTCGCGGCGCGCGCGACGCCGCGTATATCCGGCGCGCCATCGCCCTGCAGCGCATGCTGGCCGTCGGCGGGCGCGCGACCCTGATGTTCAGCAACCGCCGCGCCGCCTGGCTCGCGGGCACGGCGATGCTCTCGCTGGCGAAGATCATCGAGAACATGGAACTCGGGCACAATGTGATGCACGGGCAATGGGATTGGATGAACGATCCGGAAATCCATTCCTCGTCGTGGGAGTGGGACACCACCTGCCCCAGCGTGCAGTGGAAGCATTCGCACAATTTCGTCCACCACAAGTACACGAACGTCGTCGGAATGGACGACGACGTGGGCTACGGCGTCCTGCGCATCACCCGCGATCAGCGGTGGGAATGGTGGAATATCGGCAACCCGGTCTACAACCTGGCGCTGGCGACATTCTTCGAATGGGGCGTCGCCCTGCACCATCTCGAGGTCGAGAAGCTCCGCAACAAGGAGAAGACCTGGCGGCAGGCGATCAAGGATCTGCGCATCATCGGGACCAAGGTCGGTAAGCAGGCGGCCAAGGACTACCTGATCTTCCCGGCGCTGTCGGGCCGGAACTGGAAGACGACGCTGACCGCCGACGCCACCGCCAACATCGTCCGCAACTACTGGGCGTACGTGGTGATCTTCTGCGGCCATTTCCCCGACGGCGCCGAGAAATTCACCACGGCCGAACTCGAGGCCGAGGACCGCCCGCGCTGGTATCTGCGACAGATGCTGGGCTCGGCCAACTTTCGCGCCGGGCCGCTGATGCGCTTCATGAGCGGCAACCTCAGTCACCAGATCGAGCACCACCTGTTCCCCGATCTGCCGAGCAACCGCTACGAGGAGATCGCCGTCCGAATGCGCGAACTGTGCGACAAATACGACCTGCCCTACACCACCGGTTCCCTGGGCCACCAATACCTGCAGACGTTCCGCACCATAGCCAAACTGGCCCTCCCGAACGCCCTGCTCGCCGCCACCCCCGACGACGCCCCGGAAACCGCCTCGGAACTACGCTTCGCGATCCGCGAGGGCGTGCACACCCATTTCGGCCCCGCCCCCGACGGCACCCGCCGAGGCCTCCGCACCGCCCTGCGCGAACTCAAACGCGCACCGCTTCAAACTACGAGCTGACCGGGTGGGTCAATCGCGCGCCCGCCAGACCGAGACGGCGAGGGTGGTGAGGTCCAGGGCGGGGCTGAGGGCTATTTCGCCGGTGGCGGCGCGCGCCCGGAAGGCCTCGACCACCTTGTCGGGGTCGTCGCTCAGTTCGTAGACGGCCAGGTAGCGGTGGGGTGGGCCGTCGGCGGTGGGGAGCGGGCCGGGGACCACGTCGTAGCGGCGGCCGGCGAGGACACCGGGGACGGCGGTCACGTCGGCGAGATGCTGGGTGTCGTACCACTCGTTGAAGGCGTCGTCCTGGCCCGCCACCGCGTTGGAGAACACGAGCATCTTCGAATTCGCCATGTTCACAACGCCTTTCGGTCAGTCGCTGGCGGGCAGCGGCTTGGCTTCCTTGAGTGCGAGCGGGGTGGCGCCGACGCTCAGCGTTCCGGCGCCGGCCTTCGTCACCAGCACCTCCGCGCCGGAATCGTCGACGTATCGCTTGCCCAGCTGATTGCCCTCGGAGAAGTTCGGGTCCGGGGTCGCGCCCGCCGCCGGCTCGCCGTCGAGCGGGATCATCGGGACACCGCCCGCGCGGAGGTCGTCGAGACCGTCCGTCGCCTTCACCACGATCACCTCGGTGTCGCACACCTGGCTGCGCAGCCGCGTGCCGTTCTTGACCATTGTCATCCTTTCCTGGCGGCGATCATCGGCTCGGCGCCGCGTCCACCGCGGGTCCGTATTCCTCGATCAAAGTGCGCCGCAATACTTTTCCGGTCGGCGTGGCGGGCAGCGAGTCGCGGAACACGACCCGGTCCGGGGTGCGGGAACCGCGCAGTTCGGCGCGGACGAACTCACGCAGCTCGGCCGGGTCGGGCGTCGAGCCTGCTTCCGGCACCACCACCGCCACGATGATCTGACCCCACTGCGCGTCCTCGACGCCGATCACCGCGACCTCGCGCACCGCCGGATGTTCCACCAGCACGTCCTCGATCTCGGCCGGCGCGATGTTCTCGCCGCCGCGGATGATGGTGTCGTCGGAGCGCCCGCCGATGTACAGGTAGCCGTCGGCGTCGAGCGTCGCCACATCCTTGGTGGGGAACCAGCCGTCGGCGTCGAGCACCGAGCCGATCCCGGTGTAGCGCCCGGACACCTGCGGCCCGCGCACGTACAACTCACCGGTCTCCCCGGGCGGCAGCACCCGGCCGCTCTCGTCGCGGATCTGCACCTCGATACCGGGCACGGGCTGCCCGACCGAGCCGAGCCGCCGCGCCAGGTCCGGATCGGTGGCCGAGCGCGCGGCCCGGTGGTCCTCCGGGCCCAGCACCGCGATGGTCGAGCTGGTCTCGGTCAGCCCGTAGGCGTTCACGAAACCGACCTCCGGCAGCAGGTCGAGCGCCTTGCGGACCAGCGGCAGCGCCACTTTGGAGCCGCCGTAGGCGAAGTTGCGCAGCGTCGGCAGTGTCGCCCCCGTCCGCTCCAGCTCCGTCACGATCCGGTCCAGCATGGTGGGTACGACCGTCGCGGTCGTCACCGATTCGCTGCCGATCAGGCTCACCCAGCGCGCGGCGTCGAAACCGCGCAGATACACCATCCGCCGACCAGCGTAGAGGTTCGACAGCGCGGCGCCGATACCCGCGATGTGGTACGGCGGCACACAGATCAGCGCGGCGTCGGTCGGTGCGGCCGAATCGAATTCGACCGTCCCGGTGATGTAGCTGAGCAGGTTCTGGTGCGACAGCTCGACCGCTTTCGGCGCCGAGGTGGTTCCGGAGGTGAACAGCACGACCGCCACCTGGTCCGGATCGGGCGACTCCGACACCGGTTCGGCCGCGGCGGCGGCCGTGACGAACTCGCCCGAACGCACCACCCGCTCGCCGAATCCGGAGACCACGTCGTGATACTCGTCGTCGCACACCAGCAGCGGATCGTCCAGTCGCGCAACCAGTTCCCGCAGCGCGTCGCCGCCGAGCCGGTAGTTCAGCGGCGTGAGGGGCACCGCGGCGCCGGCGGCCGCGAAGATCAGCAGCGGCAGCATGTGCCCGCCGGTCCCCACGTAGGCCACGCTGCGCGCGCCCGACGCCCTGACGACCCCCGCGCCGCCTTGCGCCAAGGTTTGCAGTTCGCCGGTGCTCCAGCGCACTTCGTCACAGACGATGGCGGTGCGCGCGGGGTCGCCGGAGACCGCCATGTCGAGCAGCAGCGACACGGTCATGACGCGACTCCGCTCGCCCGCGGCACGCGCGTAGCACTCTGCCCCGCGATTCGCTCATCCCGTCGGCTCATTCGCACCCTCTCCGCGAGCATCCGCCCACCGCGCGGCGGGCGGGAGACTTGTCGGCAGCTCTCGTGGTATCGCCATTCTCTTTCAAAGAGAATAACATATTCAGCGACGCGCTCAGCCCGCCGAGACCAGGTCCGACCCGCCCCACAGGCCGGTGAGCAGCAATTCCCCGCACCGGAACACCTCGGCGTCACCGATCTCGGTGTCGGGAGCGCCCGCCGCCGTCAGGGCCGCGCTCTTGAACGCCCGCGCGGCGCCGCTGAGCCGGTGCTCGACGACACCCAGCCTGCCGTCGAGTTCCGCGGGCAGTTCCCCGCCCCACAGCGCGACTTCGATGAGGCCGTGGTCCAGGCATTCCAGCACGCCGCCGCGCACCCGCGCGTCGGCGACGAACATCTCCGGATCGACCGCGACGGCGTGCGGCCAGGTGTCGTGCACCGGCGAGGCCAGCGACCGCTCCAGATCCAGCACGGTGGCGCCGAGGATCTGTAGCGGGCGCGCGTCGGTAGCGTCGGCGAGCAGCACGGTCACCTCCCAGCCCGCCATCGTCCGGTCGCACACCCAGCCGCCGACATGCCGCACGGCCTCGACGGCGTCGGTGGCGACGACGGCGAGCCGGTAGCGCAGCAGATGTTCGCGGGCGTGTGCCCGCCAGCCCGAAACCGATTGCAGCGCACCGGGTTCCGCTGCGCCCGAGGCGACAGAGTGAGCAGCCATGGTGTCCGTCCCGAGGGTGAGCGTAGTGACGTGCGGCGACTCAGCCGCGTGGCAGGCCGAGCACCCGCTCGGCGATGATGGTGCGCTGGATCTCCGAGGTGCCGCCGGCGATGGTGCCGGCGAAGCTGCGGATATAGCGCTCGAACCAGCTGGACCAGTAGTGGTCCAGGGTCCACGGACTGGGTTCCGAACTTTGCGCGGGATGCACGAGCCCCTCGGCCCCCAGGGAATTCAGCGCCTGCTCCGAGGCCGACTGAATCGCCTCCGAGCCCAGCACCTTGAGCACCGACAAGGCCGGGACGTCCTGTTCACCGCGAGCCTCCCGGGACAGCGCCGCCGAACCCAGCAGCCGCAAGGCCTCGGTGTCCATCACCAGCCGGGCGTAGGCGTCGCGGTCGTGGATGTCGCGCGGGCGGAAATCGCGCAGCAGATCGTCCAGCCGGTCGGCGTAGCTCAGCCACAGCATCGTGCGCTCGTGCCCGAGTGAGCCGTGGGCCACCGACCAGCCCTTGTTCAGCTCGCCGAGCAGATTCTCCGCGGGCACCCGGACGCCTTCGAAATAGACCTCGTTGAAGTCCAGATCGTCCGGCGACGCCACGGACGGGAACGGCCGCCTGGTCACCCCGGGCAGGTCGGTGGGGATGATCAGCACACTGATCCCCCGATGCTTGGGCGCGTCCGGATCGGTGCGGACGAAGGTCAGCAGCACGTCGGCGTCGTGCGCCCCGGACGTCCACACCTTCTGGCCGTCGACGACGAATTCGTCCCCGTCGCGGACCGCCCGGGTGCGCAGCGACGCCAGGTCCGACCCCGCGCCCGGCTCGCTCATCCCCAGCGACGCGGCGATCTCGGCCCGCAGGATCGGCACCGCCCAGCGGCGCTTCTGCTCCTCGGTGCCGAAGGTCAGCAGCGAGGCCGCGACGATCCCGACGCCCTGCGGGTTGAAGCTGTGGTAGATCCGCCGCTTGGACAGTTCCTCGAGGTGCACGTACTGCTGCAGCACCGAGGCGTTGCGGCCGCCGAACTCCGGCGGGTTCGCGGGCAGCAGCCAGCCGTTGTCGAACAGCAGCCGCTGCCAGCGCCGAGCCCATTGCGGCACATCGGAACTGGAGCGCGAACGCTCGGCGGTCTCGGAGGCGTCGGGCAGGTGTTCGGTGAGAAAGGCGACGAACTCGGCGCGGAACGCCTCGACGTCGGGATCAAACGTGAGCTGCACGGTACTCCTCGGCGATCAGTGCCCGGTGCTGGGCCGCGCCGCCGAGCATCAACTCACCGGCCTTGGCCCGTTTGAGCGCGAACTGTAGGTCGTTTTCCCAGGTGAAGCCCATGGCGCCGAACGACTGCAGGCCGTGCCGGAAGACCGTCGACTGGCATTCGCCCGCCGCGGCCTTGGCCATCGATGCCGCCAGTCGCCGTCGCGGGTCGTCGGCCGCCAGGCACAGCGCGGCGAAATAGCCGAGGGCGCGGGCGCGTTCGATAGCGATGTGCATATCGGCCGCCTTGTGCTGCACGGCCTGGAACGATCCGATGGCGGCGTCGAACTGGCGGCGGGTGCGCACGTGGTCGAGGACCATGTCCAGGATGCGCTGGCAGGCGCCCACCATGGTGAGCGAGAGCCCGGTGAGCGCGTGCTGGCGAGCCTGCTCGGGGTCGACCTCGACGCGGTCGGCGGCGGTGACTCGCACCGCGTCGAATGCCACGTCGGCGATGTGCAGCACCGGATCGAACACCGAGGTGCGCGTCGCGGTGACGGCCGCGGCGGGCACCACGAAAACACCGGCTTCCGTGACCACGGCCAGCCGCTGCGCCCGATCTCCGTCCAGCACGTGCCGGGCCGTCCCGTCCAACCGCCAGCCGGACCCGTCGGCGGCCGCGGTGACGCCCGAATATACTGCGGCGCCGGGTTGTTCGATATTGCCCGTTTCCCCGGCCAGCGGCGCGAACTGCGACATCGTCGCCAGGAATGGGGTGGGATCGGTGGCGCGGCCGAGACCTTCGAACACGATGCCCAGTTCGACCGACAGCGCCGGATCGGCCAGTTCGGTCCAGCCGACGTCGACGTAGGTCTGCCACAGCGTGCCTGGTTCGACCTCCTTGTCGACGACGTCCCTGATCAGCGCGGGCGGACACTCCCTGGCGGTCACCTCGCGCACCGTGTCGCGCAACAGTCGCTGGTCGGCGTCGAACTCGAAGAGCATCGCGGCCTCCCTTCCTTCGCAGCCTCACATGCAACCCGAACGAGAATAGCATTCTCTCATACGGAGAGCCTATTTACGACCGATTCGGTTCACACCGCGTCGGCTTCGGACACCCGGCCGGTCGCCCGGGCGAGCGCGGCGTTGTAGTCCCGCACGAAGCTCACCAGCGCCGCCAGCGTCTCGTCGTCGTCGGGCAGGCTGTCGCCGAGGGCGGTCAGCTCCCCGTACAGCGGCGCCACCGCCACCTCCGCGCGCACCGCCACCGGTTCCACCCGGACCCGCCGCCGATCCTGCGCGTCCCGGTTGCGGCGCACGTAACCCGCGCGTTCCAGGCGGTCGACAACGGTGGTAATGGCGCCACCGCGCGCGATCCCCAGCAGGTCCGCCAGCTCGCCCGGCGTCAGCGGACCCCGCATCCGTAACAGATTCAGGCACGACAGATCGGTGACCGTGATACCCAGTCGCGCGGCGACCGCGGAATGGAACACCACAGTACGGGTCGCCTGGACCCGCAATTCCTCCCGCAGCACGGCCACCATGTCGGCCCGCGCGCTCCCTGTCGGCATCGACGCCACTCCTTCCGGCCCGCCGCTCCCGCAACTGTCGGCATTGCCATGCATCGGTTGAGAGAATATCATTCTCGCAGCCAGGTAAGGAGGATCTCATTATGATGTGGACGTGCCCTATCACCTGTGGACCCGCCGCCTGCCGCCCGCGACCACGCGGGCGATGAAGGACCAGCTGTGGTAGCCCCCACGGGGCGGTCGCCGGCGGCCATTCCAGTGCAACCCCAACCGGGTCGCCGCGATCGGCGCCGCAGCAGGGCGCGCACGGGGTCCGAAACCCGCCGTTACCCACGGATCCCGTGCTCGCGCCGGCGCGGCCGCGCGCGGAATGTGCGCCCATGATCGACCTCACCGGTATCGACCTCGGACCCGACGGGCAGCCCGGCGAGCCACTCGTGGTGCTGGAGCCGCGGCGTCCGCACGACCTGTCCGCGGCCGAGGCGGTGCGGCTGGCGGCGGTGGCGGAACGCGCCGTGCCCTTGGTGGTGACGGTGTTGCGCGAGCCGCCGCCGCCACAGCTGCGGCCGCTGCTCAGCGCCTCCACCCTGACCCTCGTCGATCAGCCGGTCTCCGAACGCTGGCAGCAGGTGGTCACCGTCCCGGATGTCGGTGCGGCCCTGGATACCTTGCGCCGCGCCGTGGACCACGCCACGCGCGCCGCGATCGCCTGCGGGCACCTGCTGCGGCAGACCGCGGCGCTCCCGACGACGCCCGCGCTGGCCGCGGAGGCGGCGGTGTACTCGATGTTGCTGGGGGGCAGCGAATTCGCCCGCTGGCTTGCCGAAAGAGGTCCGGCGCGAGCGGATCCCACCCCGGGCGGGGAACCGGTGCGCGTGCGCCGGGACGGTGCCGCGCTGTCTGTCACGCTGGACCGGCCCCGACGCCGCAATGCCCTGAACGCCCGGATGCGGGAGGAGCTGCTGGCGGCGCTGGCGGTCGCCGATGCCGACCCGGCCATCGAGTCGGTCGAGCTGTCCGGCGCCGGTCCGGCCTTCTGTAGCGGCGGCGACCTGGACGAATTCGGTACCGCCACCGATCTTGTCGCCGCATATCTGGTCCGGTTGGACCGAGCGCCGTGGGCGGTGATGGACCGCATCGCCGGTCGGCTGACCGCCCGCGTGCACGGCGCCTGCATCGGCGCCGGCGCCGAGATGGCTTCCTTCGCCGGAACCGTGATCGCCGCCCCCGACACCTACTTCCAATTCCCGGAACTGAGCATGGGCCTGGTCCCGGGCGCCGGTGGCACGGTCGGTGTCCCCCGCCGAATCGGCCGCTGGCGCGCGGCCTGGCTCATGCTCACCGGCGAGCCCGTGCCCGTCCGGACCGCACTCGAGTGGGGACTGGTCGACCGGCTCGCCGAAACCGAGCTCCCGCACAGCGATTCGCCGGGCCTGAGCATGCTGTCGAGGACGCCCCGATGACCACGCCTCCCCAGCCCGACACTCCCGCCGCCGTCGTCCGCGGCTGGCTGAGCTCGCTGGGAACCACAACCTCCGGCGCAGGACCCGAAGGGGGAACGCGGTTTTCGGGCACAGATGACGCGGAACCGGCCGAATGTGCGGCGCTGGGCTGGGCGGCGTCCGGGGCTATGGACCTCACGGGTGCGGCGGACGGTCCGCCGGTGTTGTCGCCCGCACCGGCATACGGTTTGCTGGTCGAGGTCGCGCGGGTATTCGCTGCGCTGACCGAGCGAATCGGGCGGCGGGTGGATCCGGATCCGGGGGTGATTCTTGCCGGGCGGGCGGGCTTGCGCGTGTTGCGGCGGGCCGGGCGGCGGACGGCGGGTGGGGCCGGGCGGCTGTTGCGGACTGCGGACGGGTGGTGTGCGGTGTCGCTGAGTCGGCCCGACGATATCGAGGCGGTGCCCGCGCTCGTCGGCGAGCCGTGTCACGAGGACCCGTGGGTCACTCTCGAATCGGCCGCGACCCACTGGACCGCAAGGGAATTGGCCGAGCGGGCACAGTTGCTGGGTGTCCCGGCGGCGGCATTGCCGACCACCCCGCACCGCTGCACGCCGTGGCGAAGCGAGCGCATCGGCGACCGGGTGGCCGGGCGCGGGCTCGACGAGTGCGTGGTGGTCGATCTGTCGTCCCTGTGGGCGGGACCGCTGTGTGCGCATCTACTCGGGCGGTCCGGTGCGCGGGTCATCAAGGTGGAGAGCGTCCATCGCCCCGACGCGAGCCGGAGTACACCGCAGTTCTTCGAATGGCTGCACGCCGGTCACGAATTCCGATCCGTCGACTTCCGAACCCCTTCCGGGCGAGACGAAGTGGCCACGCTGATCGACTCCGCAGACATCGTCCTGGAGGCATCCCGACCACGCGCACTGGAGCAATTGGGGCTGGGACCTGACTCCCGGCCGCACCGCCCCGGGCAGATCTGGCTGAGCCTCACCGGTTACGGCCGCGACCACCCGATGCGCGTCGCGTTCGGCGACGATGCGGCGGTCGCGGGCGGCCTGGTCGGGTGGCACGACGGCGAGCCCGTCTTCTGCGCCGATGCCATCGGCGACCCGCTCTCCGGAATATGCGCCGCCCTGGCCGTGGCGGGCGCGGTCCAGGCAGGCGGCGGGCTGCTCATCGACCTGTCCATGCGCGCCACCGCCACAGCCTTCGCCACCGCCCCCGCCCTCTCCCACGGCCCGCACCGGCTCGTACGCCACCACGACACATGGGCCGTCGAGTGCGACCACCTCCACCGCACGCAACCCGTACTCTCCCAGCCGATTCCCGCGCAGGCGGTCTCCTGAGCCATGCCCGCAACCGCCACCTCAATTCGTGCCATACGTGGAAGACGCTCCCGCGCAATCCCTTTCGTGGCCGAGAGGCAGGGCGAGCCGACATGCTGATTCGCAATGCGACGGTGTTCGGGAGCGCGTGTACCGATGTGCGGTGGTCTCGGGGGCGCATCACCGAGTGCGGACGGGGTTTGCGGGCGGAAGTGGGCGAGGAGGATATCGACGCGCGGGGTGGGTGGCTGTTGCCGGGATTGCACGATCACCACACACATGTGCGGGCTACAGCGGCCCTCGCGGAATCGGTGCGGCTCGACGAGCCACCGGTACGTGACCCCGCTGAGCGGTTGCGCCGGGCCGATCGGGAAGCGGCCGCCCACACGTGGATTCGGGCCGTCGGGTATCACGAAACGAGCGACGAGCCGCTGGACCGGTGGGCGCTGGACCGGATGGTGAGCGGCCGCGCGGTGCGGGTGCAGCATCGGTCGGGGGCGTTGTGGGTGCTCAATTCCCGTGCCTGCGAACTACTGCGCGTGGACGAGTGCGCGCTCCCCGGCGTGGAACGCGATGCCGCCGGGCGCGCGACGGGTCGGCTGTGGCGGATGGACGCGTGGCTGGCGGAGGGCCTGCGGTCGGCGCCACCCGACCCGGCCGGAGTGAGCGCCGCCGCGGCCGCGCGCGGGATCACCGGCTTCACCGACGCCACCCCGGCACTGCGGCAGGCCGATATCGACGGGTTCGCGGAGCTGGTCGCCGACCGGCGCATCGTGCAGCGGATGCACTGCATGGCTCCGCCCGGCCTGTCCGGACCGCCCGAGCCGCGATTCACGCTGGGCCCCACCAAGTTCCTGCTCGACGACACCGCGCTGCCGCCGCTGGACGATCTCACCGACCAGTTCCGCGCCGCGCACGCGGCGGGCAGATCCGTTGCGGTGCACTGTGTCACGCGGGTACAGCTGATCGTGACCATGGCCGCGCTGGACAGCGCCGGAGTGCGCCGCGGCGACCGTATCGAGCACGGCGCGATCATCCCGGCGGAGTCGATGTCGTGGCTGCGGGACCACAGGCTACCGGTGATCACGCAACCGCACTTCCCGATCGAGCGCGCCGACCAGTACGCCCGGGACGTGCCCGCCGACGAACAACCCGACCTGTGGCGACTGCGGTCACTGCTCGATGCCCGCGTCGCCGTCGCGGCCGGGACCGACGCCCCCTTCGGATCCGCCGATCCGTGGGCGGTCGTCCGCGCCGCCGTCGAACGGCCCGCGAAACCATCTGGCGCCGAGAGCGTTTCGCTCCACACGGCCGTCGCATTGTTCCTCGGGGAGGCACACTGTCCCGGACGCCGTCGCACCATCGAACCCGGCGGAGCCGCGGACCTGACCTTGCTGCGCACACCACCGAACGACATCCTGGGCACCCCCACCACCGACCTCATCGCCGCCACCATCGTGGACGGCCGACCGGTGTACCGAGCCTGAGACATTCAGCGCGGGTGCACTCCCGCGCGACGCAGAACCTGCACCACCGACTCCCCGAACTCCGCCAGCGTCGCGGGCGGCGCGAAGTCCGCGAACCACACATAGAAACGCCGCACGCCGAGCCGCGCCAGACCACCGAAATGCTCCACCAGATCGTCCGCGTCCCCGCATCGCAGCCCGTCGCCGAGATAGCCGAAGCGGCGCTCGCTCACCGCCCGCACCTCCGCCGCGGACTGCCCGGCCCCCACGAAACCGATCATCTGCTGAATCGAGGCCCCCGCCGAGCCGATCGAGGGCAGCAGGTCGGGTAACCGGCCCAGTTCCGTCGCGGGCAGATTCCACCAGGTCGCGTACTCCCGGACCAGCTCCAGCGTCTTCGCCCCGGTCCCGCCGAGCACCAGCGGAATCGGCGTGGACGGCTGCGGCACTTGGGCTTCCGCCGTCGTGCCCCAGTACCGCCGCAACGACGCCAGCGTGCGTTCGAGCCGCTCCCGGCGTTCCGCCGCCCGCGCCCGAGTGATCTCGAACCGGACCAATTCCGCCGGTATCGAACCGGACCCGAGCCCGAGCTCGAACCTGCCGCCGGACGCCTCGTGCAGCGTCACCGCCTGCTTGGCGAGCACCGCGGGATGCCGGAACGCGTCGCACAGCACCAGGTGCCCGACCCGCAGCCGGTTCGTCCGCGCCGCCACCCAGCTCGCGACGGTCATCGCCTCCCACAGCGGCTGGTGCTCCGCGCCCGGCGCCACCAGGTGATCGATGAACGCCACCCCGTCGAACCCGACCGACTCCGCGGTCTGCGCACGCTCCACGATGTCGGCCATCGGCATCCGGATCTGCGGTATGAACAAGAAGAATTCGGCCATTCGCCTCTCGCTGTCTCTCATTGCCGTTCGACCAGCACCGGCGCCACCGTCCCGATGCCGCGAATCTCGGTGTCCGGCAGGGGTTTCAGGTGGAAGCCCGGATGCGCGGCCAGCGCCTCGGCGACCGCGGGCGCCGCCAGCACCGTGTCGGGATCGGCCAGCGCCGTCAGGCGGCTGGCGAGATTGACCGTGACGCCGAAGATGTCGCCCAGATACCGGATCACCGGTCCCAGCGCCACCCCGACCCGCAGCCCGGGAATGTCGCGGTCGGCGGCGAACTGCGCGATCAGCCGAGTCGCGATGTCCGCCACCGCCGCCGCGTCGTGCGCGGTGAACAGCACCTCGTCGCCCAGCGTCTTCACCACGCTGCCGCCCGACTCGAAAATCACCTGGGTGGAACGGAATTCGAAGCGGCCGACGATGCGAGTCAGTTCGCTGTCGGTACGATGCCGGCTCAACTCGGTGAAATCGACGATATCGGCGAACCCCACCGCCACCGCCGCCCCCGGATCGGCATCGGCGTCCGCGTCGAAAGCCCGCATGGCGCCGGCCAATTGGCGCACCCAGATCTGCCCGAGCACCCGCTGCACCTCGGGCATCCGGTGCATCATCTGCTCCACCACGTCGATCCCGCCGGCTCGGGCCCGCGCCTGCTGGCTGGCCAGGATCTCCACCTGCAGGTGCGCCAGGTGCGCGATCGCCCGCGTCAGCACCCGGGTCAGGCGCAGCGTATCCGCTTCGGTCATGACGTTTTCCGAGACGTATCCGCTGATGGTGCGCAGCAGTTGCACGTCCGAGGCGCCGAACGCCACCGCGGTGTCGCCGGTCGTCGGGTAGCCGAGCGCCCGCCAGTACTGACGGGCCTGCACCAGCGGGATACCGACGGCCGCCGCCGCGTCCTCGGCCGAATACCGCAGCGGCTCACCGAATCCGGGCAGCAGCGGCAGCCCCGCCATGAGAACTCCTGTCTCCTAGGTCTTCCCGGTCGTCGAGTTCACCAGTCGGTCAAAGGGCGAGCCCGCCGTCGACGGGGATCACCGCGCCGGTCATCGCGCTGTTGTCGGCCCCGGCGAGGAAGGCCAGCACCGCGGCGATCTCCCCCGGTGCGAGCAGTCGGCCCACCGGCTGCTGCCCACCGAAACGCCCGGGATCGGAGAAGCCGTAGAGGCGGGCGGTCTCGTCCAGGATCGCGGTGTCGGTGGAGCCGGGACTGACCGCGTTCGCCGTGACTCCGGTGCCGCCTAGTTCCGCGCCCAGCGCCCGGATCAGCCCCGCCACACCGGCTTTGGCCGCACAGTAGGCCGCCAGCTGCGGCAACCCCTTCGTCGCGGCGGCCGAGGCCACGGCCAGGAATCGCCCCGATCGCGGGGCGGGGCGGTCCAGCAGGGCCGGGACGGCCGCGCGCGCCAGGTTCGTCACACCGCCCAGGCAGACGTCGAGCACCGCACGCTCCTGCTCGATCGGCATGTCCCACAGGGGCACTCCCCCGGCGATCACACCGGCGGCGGCGATCGCCGCGTCCAGCCCGCCCCAGGCGTCCACCGCCTCCGCCACGGCGGCGCGCAGCGCGTCGGCGTCGCGGACATCGGCCACGAACGGCCGCACCGCGCCGACCCGGTTGACCCGGCCGCCCGCCTCGGTGGCGACCGCGAGCAGTTCCTGTTTGGTCCCCATCGCGTACGGCAGCACCGAATCGTCGGCGGCCACGTCGACCGCCAGTACCGACCACCCGCGATCGGCCAGCGCCAAAACGGTGGCCGCGCCGATCCCCCGGGCCGCGCCGGTCACCACGGCGACCCGGCGATGCCCGGTGGAATTCGCTACGTGTCGAGCCCGCGCCACGACGCCACCCCGCTTCCGGCCCGGATCGCCCTCATGCCGCCGCCGTCTCGTGCCACCGCTCGATCCGGTCCGCCAGCGCCCGCACCAATGCCTCGGCGAGGACGCCGCCCTCCGCTCCGGTCGCACCGGCCGGGTCGCCGAGGACGCCCGCGTCGCTGATCGCGCGCACGCCGCAGGAACGCAACGGCGGCACCGGTTCCGGCGCCCGGCGAGCACCACCCGCCACCGCCCGGTAGTCCCGGACCGCCAGGGGACGGACGGCCAGCATCAACGCCGTCTCGGTGCGTCCGGCGTGCGGATCACCGTTCCAGTACGGGGCGAAGGCCCGCACGTCGCGCGACTCGGCCCGCAACCGGTCGACGGCGCGTGCCACCGGTTCGGCGCTACCGTGATGCGTCGAAACCAGCAGCACCCGCTCGAATGTCTCGCAGGCACTGCGCCCCAGCTCGGTGAGTACCAGCTCGAGCGCCGACTGCCCGATGGACAGCGCGCCGACCGCGCCGCCACACCCATAGGCGACGGGCGGCGCGACCAGCACGTCGGTGCGCGACCGCGCCAAGCGCTCGCACAGCGCGCCCGCGACGTCGGTGTCGGCGGACACCGGCAGATGCGGCCCGTGCGGTGCCGTGGCGCCGACCGGAACGGCCAGCAAGGCGCCGGCGGCCGCGCGATCCCGGATCTCCGTCCAGGTCAGATCGGCCAACCGGTACCGCGGGCCGTTCATGACCGCACCTCGCGCGACAGCGATGCCGCACACCGGGTTCCGGCCCGGTACGACCCCGCGTCGCGTACCGAATCGTGCTCCGTCTCCACAGCGTCGTCGATCATGAGGACTCCCGGATGTGCGCTTTCGTCACACAGTGACGAAATGGAAATGCTGTTCTCCATTTACGATAATGTCATTGCGTGTCAGAAACAAGATCGGGCCGCCCCCGCGGCACCAGTCGCCGCGAACTGGAGCTCGTCGCGCTGCGGCTGTTCACGACGCAGGGCTTCGAGGAGACGACCGTCGAACAGATCGCCGCGATCGCGGGCGTCAGCCGGCGCACGTTCTTCCGCTACTTCGACTCGAAGGCCGCGGTGCTGTGGCACCGCTTCGATACGGAGGTCGGCGCGATCCGCGCCCAACTCGACCGCGCGCCGGCGGATCTGGGCCTGCTCGCCGCCATCCGCCGCGCCGTGCTGGCGGCCAACCGATATCAGACCGCCGACGTGCCGGAACTGCGGATGCGCATGATCCTGCTCAGCTCGGTCCCGGATCTGATCGCCAGCGCGGCGGTGCATTACCACGCATGGGAGCGGGCGATCAGCGACTTCGCCGCCCGGCGCACCGGACGTCCGGCGGACTCGCTGTACTGCCTCGCGGTCGGCCGGGCGACCCTGGCGGTGTGCCGCGCCGCCTACGACAGCTGGGTGCAGCGCGCCGACGCCGATCTCACCGAGTATCTCGACACCGCCCTGCGCGCGCTGGAGACGGGCTTCTCCGACAGCGTCGCGACCGCGCCACCCGGGCGGCGATGATCCGGCGAGCACCCGCGTCGCCGGATTCCCTGCCCTCGGCAGGACCCTGAGTGTATCGTCTACGCCAGATGCGAGAGTATCATTCTCGTAGGTGGAGATTGAAAATCTCGCGCCACGCTCGGGGTCGACCCGTACGACATTCCGCACGAACAGCGAGGAGTCCCGTGAACATCGACGACATGATCCTGGTAAGTATCGACGACCATGTGGTCGAGCCGATCCACATGTTCGACGGCCATGTCCCGAAGAAGTGGGCGGATCTGGCCCCCAAGGTCGTCGTGGACGAGAAGGGCATCGACCGCTGGGTCTACCGGGACCGGCCGACCGGGGTCACCGGCCTCAACGCCGTGGTGTCGTGGCCGCCGGAGGAATGGGGCTACGACCCGGCGGGCTACGCGGAGATGCGGCCCGGCGTGTACGACGTGCACGAGCGCATCCGCGACATGAACGCCAACGGCATCCTCACCTCGATGTGCTTCCCCACCTTCGCCGGATTCAGCGCGGGGCACCTGGCCTACTTCAAGGACGAGATCACCGTCGCGATGATCCAGGCCTACAACGACTGGCACATCGAGGACTGGGCGGGCGCGTATCCCGGCCGGTTCATTCCGCTGTCGATTCTGCCGCTGTGGGATCCGAAGCTGGCGGTCGCCGAGATCGCGCGGGTCGCGGAGAAGGGCTGCCATTCGGTGTCGATGCCGGAGCTGCCGCACCTCGACGGCCTGCCCAGCTACCACGACATGGACTACTGGGGCCCGGTGCTGGCCGCGCTGTCCGACCACGGCACGGTGATGAATCTGCATATCGGCCAGGGTTTCCGGGTGCTGAACCTGGCGCCGAACGCACCGATCGACAACCTCATGGTGCTGGCGCCGAGCGTGTCGCTGATCGCGGCCCAGGATCTGCTGTGGGGCCCGGCATTTCGCACCTACCCGAAGCTCAAGGTCGCCTTCTCCGAGGGCGGCGTCGGCTGGATCCCGTTCTTCCTGGACCGCTCCGACCGGCACTACACCAACCAGAAGTGGCTGCGCCGCGACTTCGGCGGCAAGATGCCCAGCGAGGTGTTCCGGGAGCACACCATCGCCTGCTACGTCACCGACCGCACCTCGCTGAAGATGCGCCACGACATCGGCATCGAGAACATCGCGTGGGAATGCGACTACCCGCACTCGGATTCGATCTGGCCGAACGCGCCGGAATTCGTGCTCGAGGAGCTGCAGGCGGCCGGGGCCAGTGACGCCGATATCAACAAGATCACCTGGGAGAACGCCTGCCGCTTCCTGAACTGGGACCCGTTCGCGCACATCCCGAAGGAACAGGCGACGGTCGGCGCGCTGCGCGCCCAGGCGAAGGATGTCGACACCTCGACCACGTCCCGCAAGGAGTACGCCGAGGCCTACGCCGCGAGGGCGAGCTGACGGCGGCGGCCCGGCCGGCACCCGCGGGCGCGTCTCGGAGGCGGCCGCGACCCGGCCGGTCCGAGCGCGCCCGTGCCCGCGGGTGGCCGGATGAGTGAGGGCACTGTCCGCGCCACGGCCGTGCTGCCGTGGACCCAGCGGGAACTGCTGCGCCTGATGGATGTGCGGCCGGAGGGCGAGGGGCGCTATCTCGCCCCGGCGCACGGTCCGACGGAACGCAATGTGGTCGAGGCGGGCCAGCTGCTCGGCGCCGCGGTGGTCGCCGCGGCCAAGGAGGTGCCGCACCAGCGGGTGACGGCGGTCTCGATGATCTTCTCGCGGATCGCCGAACACGAAGCGCCGCTGAGCATCTCGGTCGAGACGCTGCGCACCGGACGTACCTTCACCACCGCGCAGGTGCGGGTGTACCAGCACGAGAAGCTCTGTGCCGCGGGCACTGTGCTGCTCGACGCCGGTGCGCCCGATCTGGTGCGGACGACCGAGGAGCCGCCGCGGGTGCCCCCGCCCGAGGGGCTGCGCTCGCTCGCGATTCCGGGCGCCGAGGTGGCGGGCCGCGACATGCGCGTGGTCGACGACGCCTACGACCCGGATCCGGATCGGATCGGGCCGCCCGAGCTGTTCGTATGGACTAGGTTCCGGGACGCGCCCGGCCCCGAGCATCTGCACGCGGCATTGCTGAGCCAGTCGACCACGCACTGGACCGTCGCGGCGGCGCTGCGCCCGCACGCCGGGTTCGGCGAGGCCATGGCACACCGGTCGATCTCGACCGGAATCACCATGGCCACCATTACCTTTCACGATGAAGCGGACGTGTCGCAGTGGCTGCTGTACGCCACCCGCGCGACGTATACCGGCCGAGGGCAGGCGCACAGCGAAGGGCGGATACACACCGAGGACGGCCGGTTGGTCGCCTCCTACACCGTGCACGCGATGGTGCGCGGCTTACCGTCCAACGGCCGTGCGTCCGGTCCCCTGCTCTGACCCGAGGAGACAGCCGTGCAACCGTCAGGTTATGTCGAGTGGCCCGATTACCGCGTCGATGTGCGGCGCGTCCGCAATCTGATTCGCGTGACGTTCGGCGCGGACGTGCTCGCGGAGACGACGGCGGGACTGCTGGTCGCGGAGCAGGATCACGGGATCGCGTTCTACGTGCCGGAGGCGGACGTGCGCTTCGATCTGCTCGTTCCCGTGCCGCTGACCAGCCGCTGCCCGTTCAAGGGCACCGCGCGGTACTGGCGTCCGGCCGAGCATCCGGATCCGGTGGCGTGGGAGTATCCCGAGCCGTACGCGGAGGTCGCGCTGCTGCGCGGGCATATCGCCTTCTATCAGGACCGCGCTCGTGTCGAGGTGGGCGTGGCCGTGCCCGCGGTCAGTGCGCCGTATGCGAAGAATCGCTGACGGCGTCGGATCGCCGCCGTTCGAGCCTGTCCAGGTGCCGCTCGACCCAGTCGAACGTTTCGGCGTGGCCGCCGGTCACGTCGAGCGACTCCTCGATCATCAGTAGCCGCGACATCCCCGCCGCCATCACCGCGAACACCGCCGGCGGGTAGGCGTCGGTATCGATCCGATACTCCTGCAACAGCTTTCGCAGTGCGGTGATCTCTGCTTCGCGGAATCGCTGGGAGTACTCGGTCAGCGCGGTCCGGATCACCTTGCGGTGGTTGGCCATGGCGGCGAACTCCATGACGAGCTGGGCGGCGCCGGGCTTGGTGCCGAACTGCCACAGCGCGCGCAGCGGTTCGGGCCCCGCCAGCGCCTCCGCCTGGCGGCGTAAGCCCTCTTCGGCGCGGCGCTGGAACACCGCCAGCAGCAGGTCGTCCATCGTGCGGAAGTAGTAGTGCACCAGTTGGTACTTGAGGCCCGCCTTGCGGGCCACGCTGCGCGAGGTGACCGCGGCGTACCCTTCCTCGAGCATCAACTCCTCCACGGCATCCATCAGCACCGCGCGGTTCTTGGCGTCGGGCGCACCGATCCTCCTCGGCGATGCCATCTCGACAACCTCCCTAACTCGCCCCCCAACGACAACGTCACCACGAACGGCCTCACCGCGGCCCGCCGCAATGCTAATCACCCGACCAGATCCAATCGTTACCACACCCGAGCGTACGGTCCGCAGCTACCAGGGTCGCATCCGATTGGAAGTACTGTCCCGGCCCACCCCCTGAGTGGGGGGTAGTCAGCGCGGGGGCGCGGCCGAACAGCGCCAGAATCGTGGCAATCACAGGCAACGCCGTGCACGCCGCGATAGATGAAAAGTACACGCTCCCAGGGCCGTTCAGTGCACAGCCCAGTGCGAATGATTGATCGGGCGATCGGTAGAGCCTGGGCGGTGAGGACAATCCGACACCGGACATGGCCTAGCAGTGCTGCTCACGTCCGGCCTGCGCCGCTAGAGGGAACTGTTCGAGGGTGCGGAGCAAGCGCGCGGCGACCTCCACATTCGACCTAGCCCCCGTAGAGGCGAGTGAACTCCTGACCCGGGTCGACAGCGGGCACCGTATGGTTCGACGAACTCCCGTCGACGTTGGTCTCCTCGACGTAATGAGTCGGTTCGGCAGGCAGATGCCGCCAACGAGCGCGCGGATCCTCAACCTGCTCCGAGTGACTGTCCGATGACATCCCCTCCCCCTTTCCAAACCGTTTCACCACATCCTACCCGGGTTAAAACGTCCGGTACGGAACGCTGGGTGGGTCAGGGGAGTTCTACCTTGCTGGCGAGCCAGTGGTTGTCGACCTTTTCCATGGTCATGAGGATGCGGTTGCGGTCTATTCGGGGTTGGGGGTTGGTGACGTTGGTTATTTCGGCGTCTACGAAAAGCATTATTACTGCTTGGGTTTCGGAGGCGGATTGGATGCTGGCGGCTACTACGTGGCCCTTGCTGACCGACTTGGCTTGCAGGAGCATGGGTTTGAGTTGGTCGGCGGACTTGCCGTACATGTCCTTGAACTCGCCGGTGGCGCCGTTCAGGACGGTGGCGATGTCGGGGTCGAGATGGGACGAGTCGATGCTGGTCAGGGCGACCGCGTAGTTCTGGGCGGCGGTCAGGGCGGCGCGGCCGGCGTCGGTGCGGTCGTTGCGGTTGTCGAGCTTCCAGCCGAAGACCACCGCGAAGACCACCGCCACCACCAGCAGCACGACGAGCACCGCGGTCAGCGGGCGCGGCACCCATCGGCGCCACGAACCGTCGCGGTCCCCGTCCGCCTCGGCCACGGCCGACTCCGACGCTCCGGCCGGAGACGACTCCGAAACACTCGCCGCCTCTTCCGGAGCATCCTCACTCACCACGTCGGATGTCGTTGCGGCGGCGTCCTTTTCCACCGTCACCACGGATGTTCTGTCCATTGTTCTCTCCCATCGTCACGTTCTCGGGCGCCCCCGGGCTGTGGTGCGTCACCCTCCCGGCACGTATGGGCCGCCGTCGGCGTGCGGAACGGTGTAGGGACCGGTGGGCGTCGGATCCGCGCGCTGCAGCGGGTCCACGCCGGGGGCAATGGTGGCGGTGTTGTCGCCCGGCGGCCGGGGCGCGTTGGCGGCGCCGCGGGGCAGGATCGACGGATCGGGATTGGTGCAGCGCGCGTGCAGGAACGGTTCCGGATAGTCGGGCACCGATCCCGGATCGCGGGGCAGGTCGTAGTCGCAGGAGTAGGCCGGGTAGGGGCTCACGATGGCCCACACCGCCCCGTCGTGCATCGCGGAATGGATGGCGTCGAGCGTCGAGCCCGTCCGCTGCTGCGGCCAGAAGAACTCCTGCAACGCCGGAATGTGCAGATACGCCATCTGCGCCGTCGTGGTCAGGTTGCCCAGCAGCTGCACCATGGTCGGCGAGTTGTCGGCGATGACATTGTCCACTCCCGCAAGAAGTTTCGGCGCGTTGTCGACCAACGTCCCGTAACCGCCCGCCATCGACCCGACGCCCGCCATCGTCTGCGACAGATTCCCCGCGGTCGCCTGCAGCCCCGGCGCCACGTCACCGAGCATGGTGAGCACCGCCTTGCTGTTGTGCAGCAGCGAAACCGTCTGCGGCAGAACCGAATCCAAGGTCGAGAGCAGGAACATCCCGCCGTCGACGATGGCGGCCAGCTTCTCGGGCGCGGCCTCACCCCCGCCCAATTCGCGGACGATGCCTTCGATCTTGGCCGGATCGATCTGCGTCAGGGTGCCGCTCATACTGCCGAGCACAGTGGCCATGGTGACCGGTATCGCCGTGTGGTCCTGGGTGACCACATCGCCGTCGGACAGATACGGCCCGCTCTCCGCCGCGGGCAGGAAATCCAGGAACTGTTCACCCGCCGCCGACAGCGACGAGACCCGGACATCCCCACCGACCGGTATGTGCACGCCGGAGTTGATGGCGGCGACCGCCACCACCTTGTCGCCGTCCACATCGACGGTCCGCACCCGACCCACCCGCACCCCGCGCAGCGTCACGTCCTGATCGGGCAGCAGCCCGCCGGACTGCGCCAGCTCCACCCGCACCTGGTACTGGGACCGAAGCGGGTTGATCTGCAAGGAGCCCAGCAGCAGATAGCCGATGCCGAGCGCGAGGACGAGCAGCAGTCCGAGCCCGGAGGTCAGCAAGCGGTGCCGCGCCAGCAGCCGCGCCGAGTACACCAGCACCCGCGCCGGCGGCTCCAGCACCACATTTCGTACAGCAGTTGTGTTCATCGGCCCGGCTCGACTCTGTCCTTCAGACGGTTGAGGGTGTACGCCAGCGACCCGATGAAATTCGTCCAGTCCGTCGCGTCCGGCGGCCGGCCACCGGAATCGGCGGGGCTGCCCGGATCGGGTACCGCCCCGACCGCCAGCTTGGCGATATCGACATTCACGTGAGCGGACGCCGCGTTGGTCACCTTCATGATCAGCGGAACGTTCGAGATCAGCGCGTCGAGGTTCGCACCGGGCGCAGTGGCCGCGATATTCAGATTCTCGGCCAGCTTGTTCACCGACTGGATCAGGCTGCGGTCGTTGGCGCCCTGCATCGACGGGAACTTGGCGAGCTGATCGGTGATCCGGTTGACCTGACCGATGAGATCGACGATGTTCTGGGTGTTGTCGCCGATGACCTGCAGCGCCGGACCGGCGGCGGCCATCGCATCGGTCACATCCGTGCGCTGCCCCGCCAGCGACGCGCTCAGATCGCCTGTGCTCGCGAGGATTTCGCGGATCCGGTCGGAGCGGGTCGCGAGATTGTTCACCAGATCCCGGGTCTCCCGGATCAGGGTGGCCAGGCGGTCGCCGCGCCCGCCCACCGCCTCGCCGAGACTGTTCGCCAGACTCGTCACATTCTCGATGGCGCCGCCGTTGACCAGCAGCGCGGCCCGGGTGAGCACCTCCTCGATGGTGGCCGCCGCGGAGGTCGCCTGCAGCGGAATGCTCGCGCCGTCAGCGAGATTCGGCGCACCGAGGTCGGGATGGGCCGGGGGTGTCAGCGCGACGAACACGTCGCCCATCGGTGTGGCCGAACGCAATTCGGCGGTGGTCCCCGCGGGCAGCTGCACACCGGACTGGATGCGCATCGACACCACTGCCGTGTAGTCCTTCGCCTGCATCGATTCCACCTGACCGACGTCGGCGCCGTTGAGCCGGACCTTCGCCTTGGTCGGCAGGTTGAGCGCGTTGGCGAACGTGGCCGTCAGCGAATAGCCCTCGACACCCGGCGCGGGCAGCGGAAGTTTGTCCAGGCTCACCGAACAGCCGGTGGCCGACACGGTCACCACCGCGGCGATACCGAGCAGCCGGCGCCGTGAACCACGGTGTCTCGGAGCGAATTTCATCCTCATACTCTCGCCATTCCTGCTATTTCGGCGGTGCTCCCGCGATCACGGAGAGCATTTGGCCGATACCGAAATCCGGACCCATGTCGCGCGCGGTTCCGGTCGCGCAGCCGAGTTCCCGCAGCCCCAGCAGATTGCACACCGACTTGAGCATCTGGCCGTCCAGCAGGAACCTGTCGAGCCCGACCGTGCCGCGCAACGCGTGGAGGTTCGGGTCGATCGCGTTGTAGGCGTTGTCGGTCACCAGCGGGAAGACGTCGAGGAATTCGGCGAGATTGGTGTCGTAGTCCGCCAACGACTTCGTCATGGTGTTCGCATTCCCCGCCAGATTTTGCAGACTGCCGCGATTGCGCTCCATCAGATCGGCCATCTGGGTGACGATCTGATTGAGCTTCGCCCCGGTGTCCCCCGTGCCCAGATTCTGTTCCGCCAGAATGTCACTGAGCGTCCGGACGCCGGAACCGAAATCGCGCAGCGCCTGATCGTTGCGCGAGGCGGCCGCGGTGAGGGCGTCGAGATTCTGGACGACCTTGGTCACGGCGGCGCGGGTCGCCTCCCCGTTGTCC
Source organism: Nocardia sp. N2S4-5 (assembly GCF_044628355.1). Lineage (NCBI taxonomy): Bacteria > Bacillati > Actinomycetota > Actinomycetes > Mycobacteriales > Nocardiaceae > Nocardia > Nocardia sp. N2S4-5. Next base: position 2,029,800 of record NZ_JBIUPM010000001.1, read on the forward strand.
GGGCCGAGTTGCAGCGCTCGCGCCAATTCGCTCATCGCGTCGCGCAGGTTGTTGCCGTTACCGGCGGCGATCTGCGATCCGATGTCGAGCAGACCGGCGACCGGACCCTGCCCGTTGTCGTTGGTGCCCAGCGAGTTCGACAATTTGTCGGCCATCGCCAGCAGGCTGTCGAATTCGACCGGCGTCCGGGTGCGATCGATACTCAGCACGGCGTGATCCGCCAGCACCGGACCGCTGCGATAGACGGGGGTGAATTCGATGTGCCGATCGGTCAGCACGGAATCGGAGACGGTGACCGCTTGGGCGTCGGCCGGGATCTGCACCCACTTGTCGACATCCATGGTCACGTCCACGTGGCCGCCGCGCGGCTCGATTCCGGTGACCTTGCCGATCCGCATGCCCAGGACCGAGACGGGATTGCCGACGTACAGGCCGTTCGCGTTGGCGAATTGCGCGGTCACCGTGATCGACCTATCGGTCAGCCCGCCGATCGGGCCGCTCGAGCATCCCGCCAGCACCGCGCCGAGCAATGCCACGGCCGCCAGCTTCAGCCCTCGAATCGCCGTACTCATTTGCAGTCCTGGAAGTAGGTCGGCTGGTTCACGCGCTGCGCGTAGCCGCTCAGCGCGCACATGAAGGAATCGATGAACGCGCCGTCGGGCCCGTTGCCCACCAATTCCTGACCGGTACCGGTGGCATTGGCGAACAGCCGCCACGGCACCGGCAGAATCTGCAGAATGTTGCGAAGCAAATCGTCGTGACCGGCGATCATTCCGGTCATCTGCGCCAGATTGTCGAGCAACTGCTGGATTTCGGGCTGGTCGTCCACCGCGATCGGCTGCAACTGCTGCACCAGGGTGGTCGCGGCGTTGAGCAATCCCGTGATGGCCTGCTGCCGGGAAATCAACTCCTGCAGCACATTCCGGCCCTGGGTGATCATCCCGGCCAATTCCGCCTGCTGGTCGCGCAGCAAGGTGGTCACCTGGTCGGTACTGGTGAGCAGCTGCCCCAGCTGCGCGCGCCGATCGCCGATCACCGTCGCCAGCGTCCGCATGTTCTGCAGGGTGTCGGGCACCAGCGCCGGGGTGCCGCGCAGCTGATCGGTCAGCGCGCTCATCGTCTGCGCGACCCGGTCGGCGTCGATGCTGGAGAAGGTGGTGGTGGCGTTCTGCAGCGCCGTCTCCAGGTCGTAGGGCACCTCGGTGTGCGCGAGCGCGATGGTGTTGCCGGGCAGGCGGCCCGAGCCCGAGGGCCGCAGTTCCACATAGCGCGAACCCAGCAGCGTGGTCAGTTTGATGGCCGCCCCGGAGTCGGCGCCCAGCGGCAGCCCGCGTTGCAGTTTCATGGTGACCACCACGTGATCACCCGCCAGCCGGGTCCCGGTGACGGTGCCGACCTGGATGCCCGCGAGCGTGACGCCGTCACCGGCGCCGAGGCCCGCCGCCTGGGCGAAGTCCGCCCGGTAGGTCTCCTGACCGAGATGCAGCGAATTGACGAACACGGTGACCGCGACGACCATCGCGAGCACGGCCACCGCGACCAGCCCGATCCTCAGCTTGCTGTACTCCTCGAGCGGGCGGCCACGCCCGCGCGGGCCCCTCCGGAACAGTTGTCTCACCATCGCCACCTACCTACAGATCCCGGAGTTCTCGACCTTGCCGCTGGGGGTGACCTGCCCGAGGATCGCCGACATCAGCGGATCGATTCCGGGGATCATGCTGACCTTCACGTCACAGACGTACGCGTCGAGGAAGGCGCCGTTGTTGGTGATGCGGGCCAGTCCTTTCAGCAGGTACGGCAGGTTGAAACCCACGTACGCGAACTTGTCCTTGCCCGTCACGAAGTGCTGGGCGAAGCCCGGTTCGCGATCGACGAACTGGTTCAGCGCCGGGCTCGCCCCGCGCACCACGGCCGCGGCCCGGCCCAGCGTGCCGGAGATGGCCTCCATCTGCCCGAACAGCACGTCTCGATGCTGCGCCAGGCCGTCGAAGATCCGGCGGGTCTGCTGCAGCACGGTGCGCAGCTCGCCGCTCTGCCGCGACAGGTCGCCGAGCACGCCGCTGAGATTGTCGATCACCTGCCCGAGGATCTGGTCGGGTCCCGCGAATGCCTCTGCGAGCGAGGCGGTTTCGGCGATCAGCGTCGTGATGGCGCCGTCGTCACCCTGCAGCGCACGGACCACCGCCGCGCTGATGTTGTCGACCTGCTGCGGATCGAGCACGCTGAACAGCGGCTCGAAACCGTTGAGCAGCCGGGAGATATCGAACGAGGGCTCGGTGTGCTCGACGGGGATCTGCCCGCCCGGGCGCAGCGCCTGCGGATCGCCGAAGTCCCGCAACGACAATCCGACATAGCGCTGCCCGATGAGATTCTGGTACGTGACCGACGCCGCGGTATTCCCGTACAGTTTCTGGCCCCGCTGCACCTCGAAGGTCACCTTCGCGCGGACGCCGTCGAGGTCGACGGCCCGCACCCGGCCCACCCGCACCCCGGCCATCCGGACGTCGTCGCCCGCGTGCAGCCCCGACACGTCGGTGAAGACCGCCGAGTACGTCTCGGTCTCACCACTTACGCTGCGCGACAACGTGACATACATCGTCCAGGTCAACCCGACCGAGACCACCAGGAACAAGATCAGGATCAGCAACGGTTTGCGGTAGCTCATCGCGGCTCTCCTGCCGGTGCGGGCGCGGGTGTCAGCTTGACGTCGTTACCTCGTAGCAGCGGACCGAACAGGATGTCGGCCGCGGCGTTGGGCGCCCCGCCGAGGATCGAGGCGATCTGCTCCTGCTCCTGGCGGCTGCCGATGGCGCCGACATTGCCTCCGACCAGCGCGGGACTGCTCGCGGGGGCCGCGTTGGGCCCGATGATGATGGGCCCGCCGGGCGGACCGGTCCGGCAGCTCGGTCCCTCGAGGTCGCCGTAGCGTGGGCAATCGGCCCGCGTGTACTGCCGGTGCGGCGTGAGTTCGAGAATGATCTTGGCGTTCATGTTCTGATCCGCGGTGTCCCACAGCTTGATGAAGTCGTAGGACATCTGGCTCTGCGAGACCGCCATCTGCGTGAAGTTCGGGCTGCCGTCGGCGATCGTGCCGAGTGCCGGGCCGAGCTTGCCGGTGATGCCGGTGAGGGTGCCGGTGTTGTTCTCCAGCGCCGTCGCCACCGTCCCGGTGGTAGCCAGCCCGCCGGTCAGCAGGTTCGCCAGCTGGTCGCGGCGCTCGGCCACCGCGCGCAGCGGCGTCACCGCGCTGTGCACCGCGCCGAGCAGTTCCGGCGCCGAGGACCGCAACCCGTTCAGTGCCTGCGTCAGCGCGTCCAGGGTGGAGCCGGTGCCGTCGGGGGCCATCGCGTCGTTGAGCGCCTGGGAGATCCGGGTCAGCTCCGCACCCGCCCGGACCGCTTCGCTGCCGTGCCCGGCGGTCGCGCGTTCCACGACGGCCAGGATGCCCAGCGCCGGATCCGAGCCGGAACGTCCTGCGGCAGCGGCGATTCGGCTGAGCGCCGTCAGCGAGGTCTGCAGCCGGACGGTCTCCTGGCTGCGGTCCTCCGGAATGTGCGCCCCGGGCGTGAGGGGCGCGCCCTTGCCGTTGTACACCAGCTGGATCGACGGCACCGCGAAGACGTTGCTCGGCACGACGCGGGCGGTCACCGTGGCCGGAATCCCCGACAGGTGACCGGGTTTCATATTGATGTGCACGTGGTTGGGGCCGCCGTCGGTGGACGGGGTCACCTCGATGACCTGACCGACCAGGACGCCCTGATACTTCACATCCGACTTCGCGGGCAGGCCGTCACCCACGTTGACCAGTTCGGCGGTCACGCGGATGGTCTCCCGGAAAGCGCCTTGGGACCGGGCGATCATCAGACCGCCCACCGCGGCGAGCACCACCAGGAAGACGAGGCCGCGCAGCAACAGCTGCCAGTTCGGCAGTACCTTGCCGTCGGATTCGAACGCAATCGACATCTGTTGCTACCCACTGATTCTCGCGCCGGCGTCGAAGCCCCACAGGGTCATCGTCATCAGCAGATTCACGAAGATCATCACGGTGATGCTGGCGCGCATCGCGCGGCCCGCCGCCACCCCCACGCCCTGGGGGCCGCCGGAGGCGTAGAAACCGAAATAGCACTGGATCGTCGTGGTGAGGATGACGAAAACGATGGCTTTCGACAGGGAATAGATGATGTCCGTGCTGCTGAGCACGAGACGGAAATAATGCTCGTAGGTGCCCGGCGACTGCCCTCCCGACAATCCGACCACGATTTCCACGGCGAGGTAACTGAATGCCAGGCAGGCCAGGTACAGCGGGACCATCGCCACGATCGAGGCCAGCATCCGGGTGGTGACCAGATACGGGATCGGGCGGATGGCGATGGAGTCGAGCGCGTCGATCTCCTCGGAGATGCGCATGGAGCCCAGCTGCGCGGTGAATCGGCAGCCCGCCTGCGCGGCGAAGGCGATCGAGGCCATGATGGGCGCCAGCTCGCGGGTCGCCGCGGTGGAGGCGATCATGCCGGTCGCGGGGGCCATACCCAGCAGTTTCAGCGCGCTGAAACCCTCGATGCCGACGATCGCACCGGCCGCCGCGCCGAGCACCAGAATGACCTGCCCCGTACCGCCGCCGACGACGATGGAACCGTTGCCCCACGTCACATTCGACAGCATCTTCAGGAATTCGGCGCGATAGTTCCGCAGCACCACCGGAATTCCGCCGAGCACCCGGAGGAAAAAGGTGGCCATATGTCCGATCCGCATGATCGGAGCGGACATCGAAGCCCCGGCGACGAGGATCGGCCGCACCCCTGGCGGATAGTATCGCGAGGCCATCAGAGCGTCGTCCTCGGAAAGAGAATGGTGTACAGCTCGGTGAAGCCGGCATTCACCAGCATGAGCAGGATGATGGAGGCGACGACGGCGGCATTGACGGAGTTGGCGACACCGCCCGGCCCACCCTTGGTGGTCAGCCCCTTCTCACACGAGACGATGGTGACGATGACGCCGAATACCACGGCCTTCACCATGGCCAGGTACAGATCACCGACCCGGGCGAAGGACGAGAACGTGGCGAGATAACTGCCCGGCGTGCCGTCCTGGATGTAGACGTTGAACAGGTACCCGGCCAGGAATCCGACGAAGGCGCTCAGGCCCGTCAGCCCGAGTGCGACGACGACGCCCGCGGCCAGGCGCGGCACCACCAGTGCGCGCAGCGCGGAGACGCCCATGACCTCCATGGCGTCGATCTCCTCGCGGATCTTGCGGGCGCCCAGGTCCGAGCAGATCGCCGACCCCACGGCCGCTGCCAGCAGGATGGCCGTCACCAGCGGCGCGGCCTGCCGGATCACCGCCAGGCCACCGGCGGCGCCGGCCAGCGACGTCGCGCCGACCTGACCGGCGAGCAGCCCGAACTGGATCGACATGGTCGCGCTGATCGGCAGCGCCACGGCGATGGTGGGCACGTACGCCGTCTTCGCCATGAACACGGCCTGCTGCACGAATTCGCGGAACGGGAACTGCCCGCGGGCGATATCGACGAACAGGTACTGAATGGCCCGTACGGCCAGAACGAACTGTCCCCCAACGGTTTCCAGCGAGGCGCCGGGATGGCGGCGCAGATACCCGCCCACCCACTGCCTGACCTCCCGGGCCGCCGACCGATCGGCGATCCGGTCCGGCGCGACCGACGGCGCGGCCATCACGAGCCCGCTTCCCGCGCGGCACGGTCCTCAGCGTCGGTCATCGTTTCCTCCCTGATGCCCGATGGGCTGTGGTGTTCCGACCAGGAGATGCACCGGCCACGCCCGATGCTGTGCACTCGCACAGCATGATGGCCGCGCATCTGTGTAGCATCTGAGGCCGAGGGGGTCAAGAGAACCCGTGACATCGCGCCTCCTCATAGCTTCGGAAAGTTTCATTCTCGCTATCGGAGAATGATACATTCGTCACACGAGGACTGTAGCAACATTCCGACCACGGCAACACCCTCGGCGAACGGCCGCCGGGCCGCCCGGCCGACGCCTCGGCAAAGTCCCACAGGGCCGATTCGATACTTGCTTCCGGAAGCGATCAGAGAGTGTCGTTCTCTCCCATGAAATTTGGATTCTTTCTCACGAGTATGGGCCCCCGCTTCTGCTCCGGTGTGCAGAATGGGAGCGAGGAGGCCGGCGCCTCCGGAGGGGAGCACCCAGGTGAGCGACGAGACGGCGACCGACACCGAACGCAGACAGCCGGTCTTCCACTTCGACCGGCACACCCCGCACTACCGGGAGCAGTTCGCCGACATCACCCGGCGCATGCAGCAGTCCTGCCCGATCGCCTGGTCGGACACCTACGGCGGGCACTGGGTGGCGGCGGGCAACCGGACGGTCTTCGAACTCGCGCGCTGCCCGCACGTGTCCAACGATCACGATCCCGACGGCGCCCGCCGCGGCTATCAGGGCATTACGATCCCCCGGCCGGATCGCGGGCAGCACATGCGGGCGGGCATCCTGGAAATGGATCCGCCCGAGCAGCGTGAACTGCGGGCGGTCCTGAATCCCTACCTCTCCCCCGCCGCCGTCCAGCGCTGGGTGCCGCTCGTGGACGAGGTGGTGCGGGCCTGCCTGGACGAGCGCATCGAGGGCGGCCGCATCGACTTCGTCGACGATCTCGCCAACGTCGTGCCCGCGGTGCTCACCCTCGCGATGCTGGGCATCCCGCTGCGGAAATGGACCGTCTACAACGAACCGGCGCACGCGTCGGTGTACACGCCGCCCGATTCACCGGACAACGCCCGGGTCGCCGAGATGAACGAGGCGATGAACGCGGACCTGCTCGCCAATTACCTGGAGATCAAGCAGCAACCGCGGCCGGGACTGATCCACGCGGTGGGCCGGGCGCGACTGCTCGGCGCCCCCATTTCGGACATGGACGCGCTGGGCATGCTCGGCCTGATCATCGGCGGCGGGTTCGACACCACCACCGCGCTCACCGCCCATGCGCTCGAATGGCTGTCCGAGCATGCCGATCAACGCGAAATCCTCAGCCGCGAACGCGATCTCATGCTGAACTCGGCGACCGAGGAGTTCCTGCGCTACTACACCCCCGCGCCCGGCGACGGCCGCACCTTCGCCGCGGACTGCGCGGTGGCGGGGGGCCGGTTCAAGGAGGGCGAACGGCTGTGGCTGTCGTGGGCGATGGCCAACCGGGACCCGGAGGTGTTCGCCGACCCCGACCGCGTGGATCTGGAGCGAAAAGGCAACCGGCACTACAGCTTCGGTCTCGGCATCCATCGGTGCATCGGGTCCAATGTGGCCCGGACGGTGTTCAAGCGAATGCTGCTGGCGGTGCTGGACCGGATGCCGGACTACCACTGCGACGCGGAGACGACCGTGCACTACGAGACCATCGGCGTCATTCAGGGCATGCGGAACCTGCCCGCCACCTTCACCCCCGGGCCGCGGCTGGGCGCCGGTCTCGACGAGACCCTGGAGAAACTGCAGCAGGTGTGCGACGAACAGCGGCTGGCCGAACCGGTCACCGTCCGCAAGGGCGCGGCCGAGATATGAGTGGCCTCACGAGCGCTCGGCACGGGCGGCGCGCAGACAGAACGCGGTGATGCGCTCGACGTCCGGCTGTGCGGGCTCGACCTGCCGCCACAGGAACTCCGCCAGCTTGCCGATGGTCGCGTGACCGGCCAGCGACGCGTCGAATTCCGGGTCCGCACTGCCCAATTCGGCGAACGGCTCGTGCAGCAGGTGGGCCAGGCGGACCCCGGCCGTCCCGGCGCCCGAGGCGACACCCTGGCTCGCACCGGTGCCATTCCACAGCACCGCGCGGGTGGTGGCCGCGATGTCGGCGCCCGCCTGCACCATGATCGCCGATGCCCACGCGCGGACCTTGTCCTCGGCGGTCGCGGCCTTGCTCATGCGGTGCGCGACATAGCCGTAGAGGCGTTCGGTCCCGTCCTCGAGCAGCGCCACCACCAGTGCGTCCTTGGACCGGAAGTGCCGGTAGAAGGCGTCGTTGGACAGCCCGGCCGCGGCCACGATGTCGGCCACCCGAGGCGGCGCCGCGGCGCCGCCGGTCCGCATCAGACCCAGTGCGGCATCGAGCAAGCGGCGTACCTCGCCGGCGTAGTCGGCCTCCCGCTCGGCCAGTGACTGCCGCGCGATACGGCCCGCCACGTCCCGCGGCGCGGTCACGGCCGGACCGCCGTCAGGACCTCGATCATCCGTTTCCCCTCCGCCGCCGGTGCGAGTCGAAGAACTGCGTTCTGTGTTCAGAGAAGAATATTCCCACTTCATGCGACCGGCGGCAAACGCACTCCTCGGACCCTTGCTCCGCTAGCACGTTTTCCACGCGATCGCGAGATTGACTCCGAAGCGCCCGCATGGAAATCTAATGGGCATAAATTGAGAATGTGATTCTCACGAGAGGAGTGCGGATGCGCGTGCCCCCGCTGCCGGCCGATCAATGGGACGACCGGACCCGTGCCGCATTACGGCCGCTGCTGCCCCGCGAGCGCCAGAACCCCGACGGCGCCGGGCCGGCGATGTCGACCCTCGTCCGATACCCGGAACTGACCGAGGCGTACCTGAGATTCGGTGTGCACGTGCTGTTCCGGTCCAGCCTGTCGGTCCGGGTGCGGGAGCTGGTGGTGCTGCGGATCGCGCACGTCACCGCCTGCGCCTACGAGTGGCACAGCCACGTCGAGATGGCCCCGCAGGAGGGGTTGTCGGCCGCGGACATCGCCGGCGTGCAGCAGGGGCGGCTCCCCGACCCCTTCGACCAGACGGTGCTCGACGCGGTCGACGAGCTGCGCGAGCACGCGCGCCTGTCCGACCGGGTCTGGGCCGCGCTCGGCGAGCGGCTCGACGAACGCGAGCGCATGGACCTGATCTTCACAGTGGGGAACTACATCCTGCTGGCCATGGCCTTCAACACCTTCGGCGTGGAACCCGAGGGCGGCGCGCAGGCCGATACCGAAAACAACGACCGAGAGCAGGTGGTCTGAAATGCCCAAGGCATACGTCATCTTCACCGAAGCGATCAAGGATCCGGACGGGATGCGGGCCTACGCCGCGGCCGCGGCGCCCGCGACCGGAGCCGCCGGGGTGCGCGCGCTCGCGGTGGACTCGCAGCCGCAGGTGCTGGAGGGCGAGTGGCACGGCGACCAGACCGTGATCCTCGAATTCGAGTCCGTCGAGGCCGCCCACGCCTGGTACAACTCCCCCGCCTACGAGAAGGCGAAGCCGTTGCGGCACAAGGCCGCCGACACCAACGCCGTGATCATCACCGGCCTGGGCTGACCATGCTGACCCTCAGAGCGGCGGGCCTGCTGGACGTCGATTCCGGCGAGATCGTGCGGCCCGGCATCCTGCGAATAGACGGCGACCGGATCGCCGGCGTCGGCGGCGCGGCGCGCGCCGACAGCGACGAGGTGATCGATCTCGGCGACGCGATCCTGCTGCCGGGCCTGATGGATATGGAGGTCAATCTCCTGATGGGCGGGCGCGGCGAGACCGGCCTGGCCTCCAGCGTGAAAGATGATCCGGCGCTGCGCATGCTGCGCGCGGTCGGCAACGCGCGCCGCACGCTGCGCGCCGGGTTCACCACGGTCCGCAATCTCGGCCTGTTCGTCAAGACCGGCGGATATCTGCTGGACGTGGCGCTGGGCAAGGCGATCGACCAGGGCTGGATCGAGGGACCGCGCATCGTCCCGGCCGGCCACGCCATCACGCCGACCGGCGGGCACCTGGACCCGACCATGTTCTCCGCCTTCGCGCCCGACGTGTTGAAGCTGACCCTCGAGGAGGGCATCGCCAACGGCGTGGACGAGGTCCGCAAGGCGGTGCGCTACCAGATCAAGCACGGCGCCCAGCTGATCAAGATCTGCGTCTCCGGCGGCGTCATGTCGCTCACCGGAGCGCCTGGCGCGCAACACTATTCGGACGAGGAGCTGCGTGCCATCGTCGACGAGGCGCACCGGCGCGGGCTGAAGGTGGCCGCGCACACGCACGGCGCGGACGCGGTCAAGCACGCTGTCGCGGCGGGCATCGACTGCATCGAGCACGGCTTCCTCATCGATGACGAGACCATCAAGCTGATGGTCGAGGCGAACACCTGGTTGGTCCCGACCACCCGGCTCGCCGACGCGATGGACGTCTCCAAGGCCGATCCGGCGCTGCAGGCCAAGGCGGCCGAGATGTTCCCCAAGGCGCGCGCCTCGGTCCGCGCGGCCTACGAGGCCGGGGTGCGGATCGCCGTCGGCACCGACGCTCCGGCAATTCCGCACGGGCGCAACGCCGATGAACTCGCCGCGCTGGTGGAGCGCGGGCTCAGCCCGGCCGACGTGCTGCGCGCGGCGACGGTGAACGCGGCCGACCTGATCGACGCGCCCGATCGCGGCCGCCTCGCCGAGGGACTGCTCGCCGACATCATCGCGGTCCCCGGAGATCCCCTGCGCGACATCACCGTCACGCAGGACGTGCGATTCGTGATGAAAGGCGGCAAGGTCCATGTCGACAAGCGATGATCTGCTCGAGCTCCAGCAGGTGCTGGCCCGCTACGCGGTGACCATCACCAAGGGCGACATCGACGGGCTGCTCGCGGTATTCACCCCCGACGGCACCTACAGCGCCTTCGGCGACACCTACACCCTGGACCTGTTCCCGGACCTGGTGGCGGCCGCGCCGAAGGGCTTGTTCCTCACCGGCCTGCCGGTGCTCGACCTCGACGGCGACACCGGCACCGGCACGCAGCCGCTGTGCTTCATCGACCACAGCACCCACGACATGCGCATCGGCTACTACACCGACACCTACGCCCGCACCGCCGAGGGCTGGCGGATCCGCACCCGCCGCATGACCTTCATCCGCCGCAACGGCAACCACGACTCGGGCATCCCGCACGCCTTCGAGCGCACCCGCGGCTGACCCGGAAGAACAAGGAGGACGCCCGATGTCGAAGGCACTCGCGCCAGACGTCTCGACCTGGCCCGCGGACAATCCGCAGTTGATCGGCAGCCGCTGCGGCGCGTGCGGCGCGACGACCTGGCCCCGGCAGCCGCGCTGCCCGCGGTGCAGCACCGCCGACATGACCGACCTGCTGCTGCCGCGCCGCGGCACGCTGGTGGCCTGGACGACACAGGGTTTCGTCCCGAAGCTGCCCTACGCCGGCAAGGAGAACGCCGACAATTTCGAGCCGTTCGGCATCGGCCTGATCCAGCTGGACGAGCAGGTGCGCGTCGAGACGCGGCTGACCACCGCCGACCCGCAGGTGCTGCGCTTCGGCATGGAGCTTCGAGCTGACATTCGTCCCGCTGTATGTGGACGACGCCGGAGACGAGGTCCTCACGTGTGCATTCACGCCGGTGTGAGACGGATCGGGACGAAGGAGCTTTGAGATGAACGATGTTGCCATCATCGGCGTGGGCCTGCACCCGTTCGGCCGATTCCCCAAGACCGCCATCGAGATGGGCGCCGAGGCGATCCAGCTGGCGCTGTCCGACGCGGGGGTGCAGTGGAAGGACATCCAGTTCGGGTTCGGCGGCAGCTACGAGGTGAGCAACCCCGACGCCGTCACCCGGCTGGTCGGCCTCACCGGGATCCCGTTCACCAACGTGTTCAATGCCTGTGCGACAGCGGCCAGTTCGATCGAGCAGACCGCGGAGGCGATCCGGTCGGGTCGCTACGACATCGGCATCGCCGTCGGCATGGACAAGCATCCGCGCGGCGCGTTCACCGACGATCCGGCCAAGCTCGGCCTGCCGGCCTGGTACGCGGAGAACGGCCAGTTCGTGACCACGAAGTTCTTCGGGATCAAGGCGAACCGTTACATCCACGAGCACAACATCTCCCAGCGCACCCTCGCCAAGGTCGCCGCGAAGAACCTCCGCAACGGCGCGCTCAACCCGAATGCCTTCCGCCGCAAGCCGATCTCCGAGGACGACATCCTGTCCTCGACGATGTTGAACTACCCGCTGACGCAGTACATGTTCTGCACGCCGGACGAGGGCGCCGCGGCGGTGATCATGTGCCGCGGGGATCTCGCCGCCCGATACACGACCAAGCCGGTCTACCTGCGCTCCAGCGCGATCCGCACGCGTCGCTACGGCGCCTACGAGGTGCACAGCACCTGGGCCGCCGTGGACGAGGACGTCTCGCCCACCGTGTACGCCTCCCGGGCCGCCTACGAGGCCGCGGGCATCGGCCCCGAGGATGTCGGCGTCGCGCAACTCCAGGACACCGACGCGGGCTCGGAGGTCATCCATATGGCGGAGAACGGCTTCTGCGCCGACGGCGACCAGGAGAAGTTGCTCGCCGAGGGCGCGACCGAGATCGGCGGGCGCATCCCGGTGAACACCGACGGCGGCTTGATCGCCAACGGCGAGCCGATCGGCGCGTCGGGCATCCGGCAGGTCTACGAACTGGTCCTGCAACTGCGCGGGCTGGCCGGCGACCGGCAGGTCCCCGGGAAACCCACGGTAGGCTACGCCCAGGTGTACGGAGCGCCCGGCACGGCTGCCGCTTCCGTACTGAGCATCTGAGGGGGCGGCGCACATTTCCCATCACTGAGAATTGAATTCTCACAAATCAAAATGCTTAATCTCGTGAATGATGGTGGACACGCGACCTGGACGCGGGTTGTCATGGCATTCTCCGGTACAGTGCCTTCATGTTCTCTTCACGTGACCGAGGACCGTGGCGCCCGTGACCAGTCCGAGCGAAGAGCCCGCCTGGAAGCAGCGCGCCGTCGAGCGCTCGCTGCGCACCGCGAAACGGCGCGCCGAACAACGGGTACAGAAATTCCTCGACGCCGCCCAGGCCATCATCACCGAGAAGGGCACCACCGACTTCACCGTGCAGGAGGTCGTCGACCGTTCCCGTCAGTCGCTGCGGAGCTTCTACCTGCAGTTCGACGGTAAGCACGAGCTGCTGCTGGCACTGTTCGAGGACGCCCTGAGCCGCACCGCCGAACAGCTGCGGGCCGCAGCGGACGGCAAGAAGAAGCCTCTCGACAAGCTACAGGTCACCGTCGAGCTGCTGTTCGAGTTGTGCCGGCCCGACCCGGCCGCGCAGCGTCCGCTGTTCACCGATTTCGCCCCGCAGCTGCTGGTGTCGCATCCGACGCAGGTCAAGGTCGCGCACGCACCGCTGCTGGCGCTGTTCGCCGAGCTCATGGAGCAGGCCGAGCAGGCCGGCCATCTGCGCTCCGGCGTCGCGCCGCATCGGGCCGCGGCCATGGTGATGCAGACCGTGATGTTCACCGCACAGTCGTCGGGTACGACCGACGACGAAAACCAGAACCCGCTTACCGCCGATGAGGTCTGGAACTTCTGCGCGCACGGCTTCACCAAGTAGCGAGAATAGCGTTCTCAACTTGAGAGAAGTTTGATTACACTCGGTTCATGCGACCGAGTGCATTGCCCGACAGCGAGTTCCACCCTCCGGCTGCGCGACGCCCGTATCGGGTGGCGCAGTGGGCGACGGGCAATATCGGCGCGCGGGCCCTGCATGGCGTTCTCGACCATCCGGACATGACCCTCGCGGGGTTGTATGTCCACTCCCCCGACAAGGCCGGGCGCGATGCCGGGGAACTGTGCGGCGCCGGACCCACCGGCGTGCGGGCGACCTGCGACGTGGGCGAGATCATCGATCTGGACGCCGACTGCGTGCTGTACATGCCGCGCACGTTCAACCCCGAGGACGTCGTCCGGCTGCTCAGCGCGGGCGCGAATGTGGTGACGACCTGCGGGCAACTGCATCATCCGCCGAGCATGGATCCGGCGCTGCGCCAGGAGATCGAGAACGCGTGCGCGCTCGGCGGCGCCTCGATTCACAGCACCGGCAGCAGTCCCGGATTCATCACCGAGGCCGTGCCGCTGGCGCTGTCGTCGATCCAGCGCCGCCTCGACCGGCTCGCGATCGACGAATACGCCGATCTCTCGCAGCGCGATTCGCCCGGAATCCTGTTCGACGTCATGGGTTTCGGCCAGCCGCCGGGAGAGTTCGACCGGCGCCGGGTGGATCATGTGGCCGCGAGTTTCGGGCCCTCTCTGCGGCTGCTCGCGGACGCGCTCGGGATCGGGATCGAGGCGGTGCGCGCCGACGGCGAGGTCGCCACCGCCCGCGCCCGCACCGCCGTCGCCGCGGGCATCATCGAGGCGGGAACGGTTGCGGCACAGCGGATCACCGTATCGGCTCATGCCGCAGGGAACCCGGTGCTGAGTTTCCGCGCCACCTGGTACTGCACCACCGAGATCGCCGCGGACTGGCATCTCGGTGACACCGGCTGGCATATCTCGGTGGTCGGCGACGCGCCGCTGGAGGTCGATCTGCGATTCCCGTTCCCGTTGTCCCGCATGGCCGAAACGTCGCCGGGCTATACCGCCAATCGCGCGGTCAACGCGGTACCCCTCGTCTGCGCGGCCGCACCCGGCATCCACACCTCGCTGGATCTGCCGCCGATCGTCCCCGTGCTGGGCTGATCGCGAGTCACCGCGCGTATCGCTGCGCCAGGACCCGGCGCAGCACCTTGCCGGAGGGCAGCCGCGGGATCTCCGGCACGAACACCACCCGCCGCGGCCGCTTGTAGGACGCCAGCCGCTCGCCGACGAACTCGATCAGCTCCTCGGCCGGGACCGGCTCGCGCGCGGTCACCGCGGCGACGATCTCCTCGCCGTCGGCCGGATCCGGGACCCCGAACACCGCGCAGTCGGCGACGGCCGGGTGTCCGTACAGCACCTGCTCCAATTCGGCGGGCGCGACCTGGAATCCGCGGACCTTGATCATCTCCTTGGCGCGGTCGGTGAGCCGGATCCAGCCGTCGGCGTCGATCGAGCCGACATCGCCGGTGCGGAACCAGCCGTCGTCGAATGCGGCGGCGGTCGCCTCGTCCGGCAGGTACCCGGCCATCACCGAGGCCGAGCGGGCTTGCAGCTCACCGATTTCCGAGGGTCCCACCGGCAGGCCGGTGTCCAGCGACACCACCCGCAGCGTCACTCCGGGCGCCGCGCGGCCCACGCTGTCCAGCCGCGCGCCGCCGATCGGGTTGCAGGCGATGACCGGCAGTTCGGTGGCGCCGTAGGCGGGCAGCCAGCCGACTCCCGTGCGGCGCGTGACGGTTTCGGCGACGCTCGGGGTCACCGGCGTCGCGCCCCACATGATGTAGCGCAGCGAGGACAGGTCGAAGCGCTCCAATTCCGGATGCGACGCGACGGCGAGCGCGATCGGCGCGACCGCCATCTCGATCGTGATCCGGTCGCGCTGAATACACGCCAGCATCCGCTCGGGATCGAAGCGGCGGTGCAGCCGCATCCAGGCGCCGGATTCCAGGACCGTGACGATATTGAGCAGGCCGAGGATGTGCGAGGGCGGTGTGGCGATCTGTAATCGGTCGTAGGACGTCAGGTCCAGGACCTCGCGCCAATGCCGCACGGCCGCGGCGATCGAGGCGTGGGTGTGCCGGACGGCCTTGGGCAATCCGGTTGTCCCGGAGCTGAATACGAGGGCCGCGTCCGCGCCGGGCGGCGGCTCGGGGAATGTCCGGTCGCTCGGGGTGATCGGCTCGTCCAGGTGCCGCACGGACAGCAGTTCGGCCAGTACCGGATGATCGCCCACCCCGTGCGTGGCGCCGGTGAGCCGCAGCGCGTGTTCGGTCTCGAGGCGTTTCCAGGCCGGGCTCACGAGGACCACCGCCGCACCCAGCCGCCAGATCGCCAGCACGGCGACCACGAACTCCGGCCGGTTCGACGACATCAGCGCCACCCGGCCGCCCGCGCGCACGCCGCGACCGGCGAGTTCGGCGGCCAAGCCGGCGGCGAGCCGCTCGAGTTGCCCGAGCGTGTACTCGTCGTCCTCGAACGCGAGCACGGCAGGTTCCGTCATCGCACATCCTCGCCGCGGGCAGGCGCCGTGGCCACCCACGTTTGAGAAGGAAATATCTACTCTGAGAGAATATCATTCTCATCAGTGATGGAATGTGAGCAGCGGCGGCGGTCAGCTCGCCGGCCGGTCGTCGCGGGCCGCCCGCGCCGCCAGGAAATCGTCGACGATGCGGGCACAGTCGGCCCGGGTAGCGCTGCCGATCCCGGACAGCCGCACGAACACGAACGGGCCGATGAGCTGGGCCAGCACCGCGGCGAGGTCGCGGTCGCCGAGCACCGCGCGCCCCTCCTCGCCGCCGAACAGCTCGTCGAACGGACGACGGTAGTTGTCGATGAATCGCCGCCGCAGCGCACCGGCTCGCGCCCCGGCGCCCGCGTCGCCGGCATCCGCCGTCGCCAACCAGGCCAGTGTCGTCAGGTGCAGCGGCGCCTCACTGATCACGTCCGCCTGCCGGCCGACCAGTTCGATGAGGCGCTCGCGCAGCGTGCCTTCCGTCGGCGCCTCGACCACCGGCGGGAGCAGATGCTCGAGCGTCGCGGCACGCAGGTGCACGACATTGTCGAAATGCCGGTACAGCGTCGTGCGGGCGACGTGCGAAAGGCGCGTCACCGCGTCCACCGTGATCGCCTCCAGCCCACCGGTTCTCAGCAGTTCGGCGGCGGCCTCCAGCAACCGGGCGCGGGAGCGGGCCCGGCGCGGGTCGACCTCCGCGGGCCCCGGTCGCCCCTCGACTGTGATCGTGGTCATGAACGCGGGATTCCTCCTCGGTAGCCCTATTGCCGGCCACACTACTTATGCTACTGCTAGTAGCGTAGCGATACTGTCAGTTTCATTTCTTGGGAGATCCCATGGCCTCGACCGTGACTGGACTGTCGGCACGGCTGCGCTGGGTGGTGGCGGTCTCGTGCGTGGCGGTGGCGCTGGTCGTGGCCTCCATGGCGGCGCTGTACACGGCGCTGCCCGCGATCGCCGCCGACACCGGCGCCACCCAGGCGCAGCTGACCTGGGTCATCGACGGCTACACCCTGGCGCTGGCCTGTCTCGTGCTGCCCGCCGGGGCCCTCGGTGATCGCTACGGCCGCAGGCTGGTGCTGATCGCCGGGCTCGTGTTGTTCGCGGCCGCCTCGGCGGTGCCGCTGGTGGTCCACGGGCCGATCTGGCTGATCTGGGCCCGGGCCGTGGCGGGAGCGGGCGCGGCGCTGGTGATGCCGTCCACGCTGTCGATTCTCACCGCCGGGCTGCCGCGGGAGAAACGCAGTGTCGCCGTGGGCATTTGGGCCGGAACCGTGGGCGGCGGCGCGGTGCTGGGCATCCTCGGCTCGGGACTGTTGATGGCGCGCTGGTCGTGGTTGTCGATCATGATCGCGATGGCCGCGGCGGGCGCCGTGCTGGCGGTGGCGGCGTACACGGTTCCCGAGTCCGCGGACTCGTCACGGCCCGCCTTCGATCCGTGGGGCGCGGTGTCGGCGGCCGTCGCCATCGGTCTGGTCACCGTCGCGGCATTGGAAGCGCCGCAACGCGGTTGGACCGATGCGGTCGTGCTGCTCGCGGCCGGCGCCGGGCTGGCCGCCGCCGGGGTCTTCGTGCTGATCGAACTGCGGGTCGCGCATCCGCTGCTGGATGTGCGGCTGTTCACCGGGCGGCGGTTCGGGACCGGCACGGTGTCGGTGGCGGTCCAATTCGCCGTGTCCTTCGGGCTTTTCATGGTGATCGTGCAGTTCTTCCAGCTGATCCTCGGCTACGGGCCGTTGCTCTCGGCGCTGGCGATGGCGCCGATGATCGCTCCCATGATCGGGCTGTCGATCGTGGCGCCGTGGCTGGCCGAGCGGTTCGGGCTGCGCCTGCCGACCGCCACGGGGCTGGCGGTGGTCGGGGTGGGCCTGCTGTCGCTGGCGCACGTGTCGACCTCGAGCACCTTCGTGGACGTACTGTGGCCGCTGCTGATCATGAGCACCGGGCTGGGGCTGTCGGCGGCGCCGGCGACCGCGGCGATCATCGACGGCACGCCCGCCGACAAGCACGGCGTCGCCGCCGCCGTGAACGACGCCGCCCGGGAAGTCGGTGCGGCACTGGGCATCGCGCTGTCCGGCAGCATCCTCGCCGCCGGTTACAGCAAGCACATCGCACCGGCCCTCCCCTTGGTCCCCGAGCAGGCCCGCGAGCCGATCTCCAGTTCTCTGGCCGGCGCCCTCGAGGTGACCGACCGGATCGGCCCGTCCGCGAAACCGCTGGCCGAGTTCGCCGAGTCCGCGTTCGTGCACGGACTCCAGCAGGCCACCACGGTGCTCGGCGGTATCACCCTCGTCGTCGCCTTCGTACTCGGCCTGTGGGCGCCCGGCCGCGGCACTCCGCCCGCCCACCCCGCCGACCCCGAACCGGCGACCGAACCGGGGGTAGCGGCGGTCGGCGCCGCCGGAGCCGAAACCTCTTCGTAGACACGCCGTCCCGCGCCGGTCGACCAGGTGTCGAGAGGGTCAATTCTGTTTTGATACGCCCGTTTTCCGGTACGGGGCAGGATCCGGGGATGCGGGGCGTGAACGAGGTGGGGTGGGGCGATACTCGTGCTCGAACGGTCCGGTGATGGCCGGGCCAGTCGAGAGGAGCGGTCCGATGAGGAATCTTCCTGCGTTCCCCGCCGCGGACGAGAGTCCGCTCGAAACCTGCCTGCGGCTGCGGAAGATCGCGCCCGTGGTCGAGGTGGAATTCCCGGGCGGCGTGGCCGGTTATCTGGCGCTGACCTACGATGCCGTGCGCGAAATCCTCGGCGGCGACAATATTTCCTTCGTCCGGGACCCGAAACACTGGCCCGCGCTGCACGACGGAACCATTCCCGAGGATTGGCCGCTGCGCGCCGTGGTGCAGGGCGAGCATCTGTCGACCAAGGACGGCCGCGAGCATCGGCGGCTGCGCGGCCTGATCAGCACGGCGTTCACCCCGGCCCGGGTGCGCGCGCTCGAGCCGCGCATCCAGCACATCATCGATGATCTCCTCGACGACGTGATCGCCGCCGGTGACGGCGTCGACCTGGTGCCGGCCTTCACCGAGGCGGTGCCGATGGCGGTGATCTGCGAGCTGTTCGGCGTGCCCGAGACCGATCGCGGGCAGTTGCGGCAGTGGACCGCGACGTTGTTGGCGCACAACACTTCTCCCGAGGAGGCGTTCGCCGCGCAGAGCGGGCTCATGGCGTATCTGCACGAGCTGGTCGAGCGGAAGGAGCGGGAGCCGGGCGAGGACCTCACCTCCCATCTGGTACGGGCGCGCGACAAGGACGACAAGCTCACCGCGGACGAACTGGTCGCGGTCCTGTGGATCATGCTGGTCGCCGGCCACGAGACCACGGTGCACATGCTCGGCTACGCGATCCTGGCGCTGTCCCAGCATCCCGGCCAGCTCGAACTGGCCCGGGCGGGCGACCTCTGGGCCGACGTGGTGGAGGAGACGGTGCGGTATCGCCACTCGGTGATGATGACGAGTTGGCGATTCACGCTGACCGAGGTGAACATCGCGGGCGTCACCATCCCCCAGGGCAGCGCGGTCGGCGTGGTCTACCAGGCCTGCGGCGTCGATCCGGCCGAATTCGGTGACACAGCGCACGAATTCGACATCACGCGCACACGACAGGCCGGGCATCTGGGCTTCGGTCACGGGCCTCGATTCTGTATCGGTGCCGGGCTCGCGCGGTTGGAGGGCCGGCTCGCGCTCGCGTCGCTGTATCGTCGATTGCCAGAGCTCGCGGTACTGGTCGACCCGAACGACATCACCTATTCACCGTCCTTCTTCACCATCGGTCCGTTGTCGATACCCGTCGCTGTCGGCGCAGCGAAAGCGCGGTGACGGCAGCTGTCCGGCAGGTGGGCGGCGCCCGATCGAACCCATGGATGGTCGCAATGACGTGCTACGGAGTGAGCCAGTGAGGTCCGCGCGCCCGGTTCGCCGGGTGGGTGCGGCGCTGGACAATTGCTCGTATCTCGGGTCGCCGCTGTGGCATCGGGGCATGCTGTGGGTGTCGGACTTCAGTACCGGCCGGGTGTTGGCGACCGACGGGCGCGGCGCGGTGGAGGTGGTCGCCGAGGTGCCCGGCCGGCCCGGCGGGCTGGGCTTCCTACCGGACGACAGGCTGCTCATCGTGTCCATGAAGGACCGCCGGTTGCTCGTGCGGGACCACCGGGGCACGGTCCGCGAGTACGCCGATCTGTCCGCGGTACTGCCGGGCGACGCCAACGAGATGGTGGTGGATGCCCGCGGGCGCGCCTATGTGGGCAATTTCGGATTCGATCCGGCGGCGGGTGAGCCGATCAAATCCAGCGGCCTGGTCCGGGTCGATCCGGACGGGCTGGTCACCGTGGTGGCCGAGGATCTGGCGTTTCCCAACGGCATGGCGATTCTGTCCCGCGAGGTGCTGGTGGTGGCGGAGACCGCCGACGATCGGATCACCGCCTTCGACATCGCCCCGAACGGCGGCCTGATCAACCGGCGGACGTGGGCGGCCTTCGGGCCCGCCGCGCAGGACGACGGGGGCGACCGGCCGATGCCCCGGCCCGCGGTGGCCCCGGGCGGCCTGTGCGCGGACGCCGACGACGCCGTGTGGGTCGCGGACTGCCTGCACGGCCGGGCCGTCCGGGTCCGCGAGGGCGGTGGCCTGGTCGACGAAATACGGGTCGACGCAGGCGTATTCGACTGCGCGCTGGGTGGCGCGGACGGGCGCACGCTGTTCCTGTGCACCGCGCCTTCGCTGTTCGAGCCCGAGCAGCGTCCCACCCGCGACGCGCGGTTACTCGCGGTGCCGGTGTCGTGGCCGAAGGACGTTGTCCAGGCTCGTTGAACCCCGCTGCGGGGAATTCACCACGACAGGTCCGGGCGGCCCGAGCGGTGCGCCTCCTCGTACCACTGGTGCGGGATCGACCAATCCGGCTCGATCGGTCCGTCCGTCTGGGCCGCAGCGGCGTCCTGCAGCGCGCGGTGATACTCGGCGTAAACCCCGGCCGCTCCGCACGACGCGGAGCCGAGCAGCACGATGCCGCGCACCAGGTGCCGCCACACCACCGAACTCGTGATGTCTCGCCACATCAGAGGCCTCCTGTCCGGGACCCAGCGCCGGTGAACACCCACCGGCGGACCAACCGCGACACCGGCGGACCGGCACCGACCATTGATGTTTACCCACCAGACAGGACCACGTAATCGGTTTCCGAAAATTCGTCAACGACGTTCTCCGGAACCCCGAGCCCGCCCGCTCGGCCGGCCCGTGGGAGGACCTGGGTCGCTCGGCTACGGATCAGGGCGTGGTGGTGAGGTCGTAGATGGTTACGCCGTCGATGGTCTGGGCTGTGTAGTGGGCTTTTACCCAGGCTGCGATGTCGGCTGACTCCTGGCTGCCGGTGGTGGCGCCGCGCATGCCGAACATGACCGAGCCGTCGATGAAGTAGTGAATCCGGTGCTGCGCCACGTACTGCTGGAACTGCTCCAGGGTGGGTGCCGGGTCGGTGCCGTTGTAGCCGCCGATCGCCATCACCGGGTCGCCCGTCGCCAGTTGATAGGCGGCGGCATTGTCCGAACCGATCATCGCGGCCGCCCACGTGTAGTCACCGGCATCGGCATGCAGCGCCGCCACAACGTTCGCGCCCGGCCGCACCGACGCGAACGGCCCGCCGATCCTCATAACCCCCGGTCCTCCCGTACCTGATTGCGCGCCCGGGGTTGTGGCGGTGGCTCTGCGGCCGTCGGCTCCCTGGCCGTCTCGGCCGCCGGGGCGTGGGCCGCCCGGGCCGAAGTGACCGGCTCCGGCCGGGCCTGCGGAAGGCATCGCGCCTGAATGCGTATCGGCAACTGTCGCAAGGGCATACGCTGCGGGCCCCGCTCCGGCCGCAAGCAGTGCGAGGGTTACCGAACCGGCGGCGACGGCCTTGGGAAGCCGGGGTCGCACCAGCAGGAGCACGGCGCCCAGCGCGCCCGCGACCACGATTGCCGGAGCCAGCCACGGCAGCCAGTCCGGGGTGCGCCGGAGCAGGACACAGGCGAGCCAGACGGTGGCGGCCAGCGCACTCGCCAGCACGAGGTTCGCGCGAAAGTCGTTACGGCGCTGCCATACCGAGGCCGCACCTACGCCTACCGTGCCGCCGATGGCCGGAGCCAGGGCGACGGTGTAATACGGGTGCAGGATGCCGCTGGAGAAGCTGAACACCACGCCGGTCACGACCAGCCAGCCCAGCCACAGCAACAACGCCGCGCGCACCGCGTCCGTGCGCGGCGCCCGGCGCCGCAGCCACAGGCCGGCCACGCCCAGGATTGCCGCCGCGGGCAGCAGCCATGCCACCTGTCCGCCCATCTGGTAGGCGAACAGCCGGTCCCATCCGGCGTCGAAGTCGGTGTTGCCCAGGCCGCCGGTCTCGTTCCCGGTGATCCGGCCGAAACCGTTGTACCCGAACGTCAATTCGAGAATGCTGTTGTCCTGCGACCCGCCGATGTACGGCCGGGAGCCCGCCGGCCACAGCTCGACCAGAAGCAGATACCACCCCGCCGACACCACCATGGCGAGCACCGCCGACACCGACCGCAGAATCCGAGTCCGCCACGGCGCCTGCGCCGCAAGCAGATACACGAGAGCGAAGGCCGGAAGCACCAGGAACGCCTGCATCATCTTGGCGAGGAACCCGAACCCGACGGCCACCCCCGCCAGCGGCAACCACCATGCGGCAGCGTCCTTTTCGATCGATCGCAGCACACAGTAGGCGGCGACGGTCAGTAGCAGCACGAGTAGCGCGTCCGGGTTGTTGTAGCGAAACATCAACGCCGCCACCGGAGTCAGCGCCAGCACCGCGCCGGCCAGGATTCCCGGCCAGTGCCCGCCGACCCGCCGCACGGCCGCGTACAGCACGCCCACCGCCGCCACACCCTCCAGTGCCTGCGGCACAAGCAGACTCCACGAGTTGAACCCGAACAGCCGCGCCGACAGATCCATCACCCACAGTGCACCCGGAGTCTTGTCCACGGTGATCGCGTTGGCGGCGTCGCTGGACCCGAACAGCATCGCCTTCCAACTGGTCGAACCCGCCTGCACCGCGGCGGCATAGAACTGATTGGCCCAGCCACCGGCCCCGAGCCCCCACAAATACAGCACCGCGGTCACCGCCAGCAGCCCCGCCAGCGACAGCCGCCGCCACCTCCGGGCACGCGCGTCCACCGGCCGCGATCGCTCGGCAGGCACTTCCACAGATTCCAGCACGGTCGAAGTCACCGGTCCGATCCTGCGCACCCATCGTGGACGCCACCTGCGCTCGAGCTGTGTGTTTCCTGGGAGCCGCGCCGAACATCGGCCCGACCCACCTCACGATTCTTCGGCGATGGCAATGTCGAGGTCGACGGCAATGTCGAGAAGGGACTTCTTTGGGGTTTGGCTATGGCCGGCCTGCCCCTGATCGCCTTGCTCCTCGCCGTAGCAACACGGACGGGGCAGCGAAACGCGCGTGAGTGAGTTCACAGCCCGCGAGCCGTGTTCATGAGTAGGTTTCTTGATCATGGAGGACGGACCCAGTCGAACCGCGCTGTTGACCGCGTATGCCCGGGCTTATCACCAGGTCGCCGACCGAGGACGGATCTTCACCGACCCTCTGGCGGCGCCTCTGCTCGGTGTGACCTCGGCCGAACTGTCCGAATCGGAGACGCTCGCGAAAAATCACCCCGGCGCCGTGGCGGTCGATCGGCCGCGCCGCCTGTTCTTCGCGACCCGCGCGCGCTTCGCCGAGGACCGGGTGGCCGCGGCCGTCGCCGCCGGTGTGCGGCAGGTCGTGATCCTCGGCGCGGGACTGGACACCTTCGCCTACCGCAATCCACACCCCGACCTGCGCGTCTTCGAAGTCGACCATCCCGCCACCCAGGAGTGGAAACGCGCGCGTCTCGCCGCGAGCGGGATCGACCGTCCCGGCACGTTGACGTTCGTGCCCGTCGACTTCGAAACCCGGTCTCTGGCAGCAGGTTTGGAATCCGCCGGATTCAGCCGGACGGACCCGGCGGTATTCGTGTGGCTCGGCGTCGTCTTCTATCTGTCCGCGACGGCCGCCCGCACCACCCTCGAATACATCGCTGGACAGGCCCGGCCGGTCGAGGTGATCTTCGATTACCTGCAGCCCGCGGACACCGACGAGGGCCGAGCGCATCAGCAGGCGCGCGCCGACCGGCTGGCCGCCATCGGCGAACCCTTGTTCAGCTACTTCACGCCCGATGGCATCGCCGGTCAGCTGCGCGCCCTCGGCTTCACCGAGATCGAAGACCACGCCGCGCCGGACCTCATCGCCCATTACCTCGGGGAATCCGTGGGGTTCGAGGGTGAACCGCCCGGCGCGCTACGCGCCATCCGCGTACTGCGCGCTAGCCGCTGAGATTCCACTAATGATCCTGGTCGGTCCCGCCGATCTATGGGACCCGGACGACTACCTCGTGCGCGTATTCGATTACGACAGGCGCAACCCCTGCGGCCTCGGGGCGCGGGTCCGCGGTCGAGGGGCAAGGGTCGCGCCGGGGGTCGTGGCTCCGGGGGTCGTGGCTACGACACCGGGGCGGCCAGGTCGTATACCGTCGTGCCGCCGACGTCGACAGCGGTGAAGTGGGTCTTGACCCATTCCACGATCTCGGCGCCGGGACCGGATCGGCCGGGACCACGCTGTTCGCCGCCGATGAAGTAGCGGATCTGCCCGTCGGCGACGTACTTCCGGAACCGGTCGAGGGTGGGGTACGGGTCACCGCCGCTGAACCCGCCGATCGCCATCAAGGACTTCCCGGTGGCCAGTTCGAGGCTGCTGACCTCGTGGGATCCTATCGCCGCCGCGGCCCAGCGGTTGTCGGTCCCCCGCAGCAATGTGTTCAGCGCGGCATTGTCCGGGGACCGACCCGGGCCAGTGCGACGCAGGACCTTGTCATCGCTTCCCGTTGCGCCCGAGGGCATTTCGTTACCCGAAGGTCCGGGACCACCCGCGCCCGGCGCTCTCTCCGCCCCGCCCTGCCCACTTGCGCCGCCGTTACCACCCGGAGCGCCCATGCCGCCCGGATCGGCGGGAGTACCACTGTCACCGGGTGCGCCGCTCATACCACCGTCGTCAACCGGACGTGGACCGCCCCCATTACCGTGATCGGTTTTCGGACCCGAGGTCGGCATGCCGCCGGTGTGCGAATCCGATACGGCCACATTGTTTATCGCGAAGGCGGTCGGGCCGCCGAGGCCGGTGATCAGACCGACTGCCGCGAGCACCGCGGTCCACTTCCCCAGCCGGTGTGCGCCCGCGACGATGACGGCCGCGACCACGAGGCACCCGATCAGCACGATCCAGCGCAGCGCCGGGAACCAATCGGGTGTGCGGCCGAGGAGTACGAACGCCCACACACCGGTCACGGCCGACATCACGGACAGAACCGCTCGCGACGTGAACGACGTTCTGTCGTGCCACAATTCGACGACGGTCAGCGCGATCAACGCCGCCAGGGCGGGGGCCAGCGCCACCGTGTAGTAGGGGTGGATGATCCCCTTCATGAAGCTGAAGACGATACCGGTCACCAGCAGCCAGCCACCCCACAGCACGAGCGCGGCCCGCGTGCGTCCCGTGCGCGGCGTCGCCCGCGTGGACCACAGCAGCGCCGCCAACCCGATCAATGCCGCCGGCAGCAGCCAGGAGATCTCGGTGCCCATCGTGTCGCGGAACAGTCGCGTGAGACCGGTATCTCCGCCGAACATCGCACCCGGACCACCACCGGGACCACCAACAGGGCCGCCGCCAGGCTCACCGCCGAATCCACCACCGCCCGGCCCGCCGCCAGGCCCACCGCCGAACCCACCGCCCGGCCCACCGTTACCCTCACCACCGAAGACTCGGCCGAGCCCGTTGTACCCGAGCGCCAGCTGCAACAGACTGTTGTTCGTGGAACCACCGATGTAGGGCCGCGAGGCCGCCGGCCACAGCGCCCCCAGCACCAGGAACCACCCGGCCGAAACAACCACCGCCACAGCAGCTCCCAGCAACTTCCAGATCCGCTGCCACAATCCGAGGGGCGCCGCGATCAGAAACGCCAGCGCGAAGGCGGGCAGCACCAGAAACGCCTGCAGCAATTTGGTCAGGAACCCGAATCCGACCGCGACACCGGCCCCCGCCAGCCACCACCCACTGCCACGCTCGATCGCGCGCACCACGCAGTAGGCCGCGACCACCATCAGGAACACCAGCAGCGCATCCGGATTGTTGTCCCGGAACATGGTGACCGCCACCGGCGTCAGCGCCAGCACACCACCGGCGAGCAACCCGGCCGCCGGTCCGCTCCACCGCCGCACGGCCGCATACAGCAGGGCCACCGACCCCACCGCCATCAACGCCTGGGGCAACAGCATCGAGAACGTGCCGAATCCCAGCAGCCGCCCCGACAACCCCATCACCCACAGCGACGCGGGCGGCTTGTCGACCGTGATCGCGTTCCCGGAGTCGAGCGAGCCGAACAGCAGCGCCTTCCAGCTCTGCGTGCCCGCCTGGACCGCGGCGGCGTAGTACTCGTTGGCCCAGCCGAGAGCGCTCAGACCCCACAGATAGCCCACCAGGGTCGCCACCAGCAGCGCCCACAGTGCCGGACGCGCCCACCGCGGCTGCTCGGGCGGCCCGAACAGCAGGCGTTTGCCGCGCTGTCGCCGCGGCGGCGACTCTCGCGGTGCGGTGGGCTCGGCCCGATCGGCGGGCGCTTCGGTCGTCGTCATGGCAGTCCTCTCGCGCGTGTCGCACCCCATGCTCCGGCAGCGGGCTGGGGATCGGGTCGACGCTCCCTGGGGATTCGCTGTGAGTTGCCTGCCCGGCCACCGCGCGGACGACCGCATACGATCGGTCGGTGACCCAGCTGACCGACGCGCGAGCGGCCACCGGCCCGGCCCCGTCCAGTCCGGCGCCGCTGCGGCCCGCTCCCGATTTCGGCCCGGCGGACAGGTTGCGCGGCTGGCTGGTCACCGTGGTCCTCACCACGATGGCC
Organism: Nocardia sp. N2S4-5; assembly: GCF_044628355.1. NCBI lineage: Bacteria > Bacillati > Actinomycetota > Actinomycetes > Mycobacteriales > Nocardiaceae > Nocardia > Nocardia sp. N2S4-5. The sequence continues at coordinate 2,056,655 of NZ_JBIUPM010000001.1, forward strand.
GCGGTCACCCGGCTGCTGAATCTGGGCTATCCCACCGACGGCGGCACACCGACATTCGACGAGAAATACTATGCCCACCAGGCCTGGGAGATGCTCACAGGCAGTGGGGTCGAGGACAATCCGGCGTACGGGGTGATCGTGCACCCGCCGGTCGGCAAGCAGCTGATCGCGCTGGGCGAGGTGGTGTTCGGCTACACCCCCTGGGGCTGGCGCTTCACCGCGGCGATCTTCGGAACGGTGTTGGTACTGCTGGTAATTCGCATCACCCGCCGGTTGACGCGCTCCACGATGATCGGCGCGATCGCGGGCCTGCTGCTGATCTGTGACGGCACCGCCTTCGTCGCCTCCCGCATCGGCATGCTCGACATCTTCCAGGCGGTGTTCGTCACCGCCGCGTTCGGCTGCCTGGTCGTGGATCGCGATGAGGTCCGGGCCCGATTGGCGTGCGCCGACGCCGATGGGCGAATCGCGGTGAGCGCGTTCGGTCCTCGGCTGGGTGTGCGGTGGTGGCGGTTCGGCGGCGGGGTGCTGCTCGGATTGGCGTGCGGGACAAAGTGGTCCGGGCTGTATTTCATCGCGGCGTTCGGTCTGCTGTCGGTCCTGTTCGATGTCGCCGCGCGCCGCGCCTACGGGGTGCCGCGGCCGTGGGCGGGCACCGTCGTGCGCGATATCGGTCCCGCGCTGTATGCGCTCGTCGGGGTTCCGCTGCTGGTTTATCTGGCGAGCTACGGCGCGTGGTTCGCGAGCGAGGATGGCTACGACCGGTATTCGGTCGGCAATCCCGCCGCCGGAAAGGGCGCCATCGGCCTCGGCGGCGGCTGGTCGTGGATGCCGGATGCCTTGCGTTCGCTGTGGCACAACCACGGCGAATCCCTGGATTTCCACAAGAGCCTGACGAATTCGGCGGGCAACCATCACGCCTGGGAATCCAAACCCTGGTCGTGGCCGATGGGCCTGCGCCCCATGCTTTTCCACTATTCCGACAGCGCGACCGGCAACTGTGGTCAGCCCGCGTGTGTGAAGGCCGTGATGCTGATCGGCACGCCCGCACTGTGGTGGCTGTCGTTACCCATGCTGTCGTGGGCGTTGTGGCGCAGCGTAACCCGCCGCGACGGGCGCTATGCCGCCGTGCTGGTCGGCTACTGCGCCGGAATCCTCCCGTGGTTCCTGGACCTGGACCGCCAGATGTATTACTTCTACGCCGTCCCCATGGCCCCGTTCCTGGTCATGGGCCTGGCGCTGCTCCTCGGCGACATCCTCGGCCCCGCACCCTTCACCCGCACCGCCGACGGCCGAAAGTTCCTGCTCCCCAGTGAAAGACGAACCCTCACCCTCCTGACGGTGTCCCTCTACCTAGGCATAGTAGTGGCGAATTTCGTCTGGCTGTGGCCGATCCTCACCGCCTTCCCCATCACGCCCGGAGACTGGCAGAACCATCTCTGGCTCCCCAGCTGGCGTTGACACGGATCAGCTGGTGAGACGGTCGTCTTCGCTGATGAACAGGGTGGCGACGACACTGACCACCGCCGTCGCGACGAGGTATCCGCATGCCAGCCACGGTGTTCCGCCCGCTGCCGCGATGAGCGCGGTGACGATCATCGGCGTGATGCCCGAGGCGTAGATGCCCGAGACCTGATACACGAAAGACAGTCCGGTGTACCGCACTTCGGGCGGATACAGGCCCGCGTACAGGGTGCCCTGCGCACCGTAGAACAGCGCGTGCGCCACCCCGAACACCGCGATGATCGCGAGGGTGAAGACCACGATATTGCCGACTTCGAACAGTGCGAACACCGGGAACACCAGCAGCCCGTACGCGGCGATCCCGGCTGTGTACACGCGGCGCGGACCATAACGATCGGTCAGCCGTCCCGACACCGGAATGAGCGCCGCCATCACCAGCGCGGCGATGGTCACCGAGGTCAGCACCGGGACCTGCCGGAACCCGAGGTGCCCGGTGGCGAAGCTGATCGCGAACACACCCCAGGTGTTGAACGCCGCGCCCTCGCCCCACCGCGACAGCAGACCCAGCACGGTGTTGCGGCGGGTCCGCAGATTCCGGAACAGCTCCAGCACAGGCACTTTCGAGATCCGGTTGAGCCGGTCGATCTCGCGGAACGCGGGCGTTTCATCGATCTTCAACCGGACGACCAGACCGATCACGACGAGCACCACGCTGGCCCCGAACGCGATCCGCCAGCCGAAATCGAGGAACGCCGATTCGCTCAGCACCGTCCGCAACAGCGCGAAGACGCCGGTGCCCAAAGCCAGGCCCAGCGCCAGCCCGACCTGCGGATAACTGCCGAACAGCCCGACCTTGCGGCGAGGGCTGTACTCGACGGCCAGCAGCACCGCACCGGCCCATTCACCGCCGAGGGCGAAGCCTTGCAGCATCCGTAACGCCAGCAACAGGATCGGCGCGGCGATACCGATCGCGGCGCTGCTGGGCAGCACACCCATCAACGCCGTGGAGCCGCCCATGATCGCCATCGTCAGCGCGAGCGTGCGCTTGCGGCCGATGCGGTCGCCGATATGTCCGAAGACCAGCCCGCCGACCGGGCGCATCACGAAACCCACCGCGAAGGTCGCGAACGACAGCATCGTGCCGACGAACGCGCTGGTGTTCGGGAAGAACAACTTGTCGAAGACGATGCCCGCCGCGGTGGAGTAGAGGAAGAAGTCGTACCACTCCACGGTCGTGCCGATCAGGCTCGCCACGATCGCCGTGCGGGTGTCCGAGGCGCCGAGCCGTTGTTCCGGTTCCCGCGCGGCGCGTCGCTCGTCCGCCGATGCGGTGTCCAGCAACGACATGGTGGCCCTTCCTTCGGCATCGACTCGCCGAGCGAGCGTAGGGCCGGGGCGGTGTTCGCAGAAGGGTTCGACTCAGCGCGATTCCAGCCCGCGGGTCCGGGACCCCGTCGCGATCGGCGCGAGGCGTTCGTCCAGACTGGGGGCGGCCGGGAAAGGGGTGCCGTCATGGAGGCGATGATCGTGTGCGTTTCGGTGTCGCACGGCGACACGGGGCGTTGGGAGCGGCGCGCACCTTCGCCGAAGGACTGCGAGTCCACGTCACGTCGCGATGGGTAGCGGCGACCGTCCGGCAGGACTGTCCCCGCGCCGCCGGGCGATCTGCGAGGCCGCGCTCGACCTCGCGGCCACCGGCGGCAACCGGGCGGTCACCCATCACGCCGTCGACGCCCGCCTCGGCATCGCCCGCGGGTCGACCTCCTACTACTACCGCACCCGGCAAGACCTCCTGGAAGCGGCCATCACAAGGCTGACCGAAGCTTCCCGCGAGGCATTCCACATCGCGTTGGATGTTCCGGCCGACGGCCCCGAAGCGCCTCCCAGGACCAACGCGCCGCACCGCACCGAATTCCTCGACCACACCGCCCCGCTGGATCGCACCGACGCACTCACGCACGCCGCCGGACTCATTGCCGGGCAACTGGATCGGCTGCTCGGCGACCGTCGGCGCGACGCGCTGGCCCGCTATGCCCTGGTGCCGGACGCGGTCGGGAACGAGAGTCTGCGGGCCGCGCTGGCGGTGTGCTTGTTCTCCACTCCCGCCGCCGAACGGCTGATGGATTCGCTCGGGTCCGCCGACTCCGCCCGCGCCGCACGGGATCTCGTCAGCCTGCTGGAGGGTCTGTTGTTCGACCGCCTGCACGGCGCCCGTTCCCTGCCGGGCCACGGCGGGGACGATCTCCGCCCCACGGTCGGCCTCTGGCTGGCGGCATTGTCCGGCCGGACGCGATGAACGCGCAGGACGCCGCCCATTGTGCGCCCGGCACGTACCCGCTGCCCATCGTTGCGACCAGGGTGAGCGAATGTCTTCCGTCAAATACCTTGTTGCGGCGTTAATTTCGCCAGCAATAGGTGTGTGCTCGCCCACCGCCGGAACAGCACGACAACGAGGTAGCCCATGGCCGCATTCGACGCTCTCCCCGCGCCCGGCGCGCCCTGCGTGTGCTGGGCGCGGCCGTCGCGGCATTCCTGCTCACCGCCGTAACCGCCTGTGGCGGAGGTAGTTCCGCCGAAGACGGAGCCGCGGAGATCATCTATGTGACGAATGCCCCGATCGGTCAGAACCAGTTCCTCGCGCTCGGCAAGACCGGGACCGAGCAGGCGGCCGCGGCGCTGGGCGCGAGCGCGCGCACCTTCGAGAGCACCGACGAGCAGTCCCGTCGCGCGAATCTGGAAGCGGCGATCGCCCGGCGTCCCCTGGCGATCGTCCTGATCACCTACGAATTCAACGATCTCGCCGCGGAATTGGCCGAGCAGCACCCCGATCAGCAGTTCGTGCTGGTCGATTCGTGCCCGCCGAGGGTGCCGGAGAACCTGCGATGCGGCAAGTTCAAGGAGTACGAGTCGTCGTATCTGCTCGGCGTGGAGGCGGGCCTGCTCACCCGCACCGGGCGCATCGGCACCGTGGCCGCCAAGGACTCCCCGTTCTTCCACCGCTGGTCCGACGCCTTCGCATTGGGCGCACGCAGCGTGAACCCGCAGGTGATCGAGTCGCAATTGTTCGTCGGTGGCGAGAACGCGGTCGGCGACCCGGCGCGCTCGAAAGAGCTGGCGCTCACCACCATTCACACCGGAGCCGACCAGGTGTACGCGGTGACCGGCGGCGGCAACGGCGGCGTGTTCGAGGCGGCCGCGCAGAGCCGGGACGTGCTGGCGTACGGCGTCGACGTCAACCAGTGCCCGCAGGCGCCGGGCGTCGTGGTGGACAACGCGATCAAACGCATCGACAAGGTGGTGCTCGACCTGCTCACCCAGGTCCGGCAGGGCACGCCGGGCGGCACGGCCACCGAATTCGGTCTCGCCGAGGACGGTTCGACCGTGACGAGCCTGACCGCCGACGCCGATGCCGGCGGCTGCGTGGTGCTGCGCCATCCCGAGGTCCTGCAGCGCGTGCGCGAGGCCAGGGACCAGATCGTGGCGGGCCGCGTCACCATCCCGCACGCCGACAACTAGGCCGCTCGATGGATACGCTGGAACTCGACGCGATCACCAAACGGTTCGGGACCGTACTCGCCAACGACGCCATCTCCCTGACCGTCGCGCGCGGTGAGGTCCTCGCCCTGGTCGGGGAGAACGGGGCGGGCAAGTCCACCCTCATGTCGATCCTGTACGGCATGCTGGGCCCGGACTCCGGCCGCATCCTGATCGACGGCCGTGCGGTCGAATTCACCTCTCCCGCAACGGCTATCGCGCACGGGCTCGGCATGGTGTTCCAGCATTTCCAACTCTTCGAGCAGCTGACGGCCGTCGAGAACATCGTCTACGGCGCCGAACCGGGCCGCTGGGGCCTGTGGGACCGGCGCGACGCGATCCGGCGGGTCACCGCCCTCGCCGCGGAATACGGTCTCGAGGTGCCGGTCGAAGCGACGGTGGCCGACCTGCCGGTCGGGGTGCTACAGCGCATCGAGATCCTGAAGGCGCTGTATCGGGGGGCCGAGCTGCTCATCCTGGACGAGCCGACCGGCGTGCTGACACCCGGCGAGACCCGCGACCTGTTCCGGGTCCTGCGGGCGTTCGCCGACGACGGCCGGGCCGTCATCCTCATCACCCACAAACTCGACGAGGTGACCGCCGTCGCCGACCGGGTCGTGGTGCTGCGTGACGGGCGGCGGGTGTTCGCGTCGGCGGTGGCGGACACCACGACCGCCGATCTGGCGCGGCACCTGACCGGGCGGCAGATCGATCTGCGGCCGCGGCGGGCCACCCGGCCCGCGGATGCGCCGGTACTCACTCTCGATCGGGTGAGCACCGGCGACCGGCGCGGCGCCCTGCACGATGTGTCGCTGACCGTGCGGGCCGGTGAGATCGTCGGTATCGCGGGGGTCGCGGGTAATGGGCAGGAGACGCTCGCGGCCGTGGTGGCGGGACACCGTACCTGCGTCGACGGCGCCATCACTCTGGCCGGATCCGACGTCACCGCCGCCGGGCACTCCGAGCGCCGCGCCCACGGTCTGGCGCACATCCCGGAGGACCGCAACCGCAGCGGCGTCGCCCACGAGGCCGACGCCGTCACCAATCTCGCCGCCGGTTTCCATCGCGCTCCGCCACTGGCGCTGCGCGGACTACTGCGCCCGCGGGCGATGCGCGCGCACGCCCGGGAACTGATCGATCGATTCGGCATCCGGATCCCCGATCCGACCACACCGGTCCGCACGCTGTCCGGCGGGAATACCCAAAAATTGGTCGTGGCAAGGGAACTCGCGCACGGCGCGGCACTGCTGCTGGCCGAACAACCCACCCGCGGCGTCGATCTGGGCGCGATCGAATTCATCTACGAGCGGTTGGACGAGTACCGCGCCGAGGGCGGCGCCATCCTCTTGATCTCCACCGAACTGACCGAACTACTGACCCTCGCCGACCGAATCCTCGTCCTCGCCGACGGCCGCCTGGCCGGTGAATTCGACGGCGCACAGGCCGACGCCGAGCAGATCGGCGCGCTCATGTCCGGCGGCGCCCCGGCCCCAGAGCCGAGCGCAGCGTGACTGAACCGTCCTGGGTTGGTTGGAGACTCCCGTTTTTGCAAGGGAGACTGCATTCATGGGTGCACCACGGAAGTTCGACGAGGAGACCCGTGCTCGGGCGGTTCGGATGTATGAGGACCGGATCCGCGAGCACGGCGAGTCGATGGCCGCGGCGCGACGGCATGTGGGCGCGTTGCTGGATATCAAGCCGGCGACGCTGCGGAACTGGGTCGAGAAGTCCGAACGACCGGCCGCCGACCGGGATCCGGTGTCGGTTTCGGAGTCCGAGGAGTTGAAGGCGCTGCGTCGCGAGGTCTCCGAATTGCGAAGGGCCAACGACATTCTGCGGACGGCGAGCGCGTTTTTCGCGGCGGCGGAGGTCGACCGCCGACTGCGGTGATCGTCGACTACATCGACGCTCACAAGAACCGGTTCGGGGTCGACCCGATCTGCCGCGTGTTGACCGAGCACGGCGTGGCGATCGCCCCGTCCACCTACTACGCCGCACGCAAGCGCGGTATCAGCGCCGCGGTGTGGGCCGACGCGCACACCGCGAACGTCTTGTTGGACCTGTGGACGGCCAACCGGGGTGTCTACGGTGTGCGCAAACTCTGGCTCGCCGCACGCCGAGCCGGCCACATTCTCGGCCGTGATCAGGTCGCGCGCTTGATGCGGCTGGTCGGGGTCGACGGGGTGGTGCGTGGGCGGCGCACCACGGTCACAACCGACCGCGGCCGTGACCGACCCGCGCGGCACCCGGATCTGATCGGGCGGGCCTGGTCGCGGCCGACGCGTCCGGATCAGTGGTGGGTCGCCGATTTCACCTACTGCTGGACGCTGGCCGGGTTCTGCTACACCGCGTTCTGCGTGGACGTGTACTCGCGGCGGATCCTGGGCTGGCGTGTGATGACCTCGAAGGCGACGCCGTTGGTGACCTCAGTGCTCGAGCAAGCTCTGTTCACTCGCCGCAGGACCGATTTCCGTTTCACGGCAACAGGATTGATACATCATTCCGATGCCGGAGCTCAATACACCTCACTGGCCTTCACCGAAGCATTACAGGATTCCGGAATCACCGGGTCCATCGGCAGCGTCGGCGACGCCCTCGATAACGCGCTCATGGAATCGGCGATCGGGCTCTACAAAACCGAGTTGATCGACCGCCACCCCGCCTTCACCAGCCGAGCCGAACTCGAACGGGAAACAGCCTCGTGGGTGCATTGGTACAACACCGGGCGCCTGCACTCTGCGATCGGATACCTACCGCCGGTCGAATACGAACACCTCTACCATCAACAGACCATCTCGACCGAGGCGGCCTGAACCCGAGTCTCTACCGGATCCAGGACGGTTCAGACCGCCCCGAGGGCGTGCGGGCAAGCGAACGCACTGAAGGCGGGCATGAGCAAGACGTCCAGGCCGCGGCAGGCGAACACACCGAAGTCGAGCGCGAGCAAGACCACCAAGCCGCGCCAAGCGAACATACCGAAAGCGGGCATGAACATGACCACCAGGCCGCGGCAAGCGATCACGCCGAAGGCGGGCATGAGCATCAGTCCGGGCCAGCGCGATCACAGGAGAAGTCGGCATGTGCAGCGCATCTCGGGCTAGGCGTGCGACCGCACGGACAGTGGTATGAGTGACCACAGGCTGAAGGTCGCGACTACGCGGGGGCGGGAGTCCGGCGAGGTCGGGGCGAAGAGGGGTCTGCCGCAACGGTTCACGGCGCGGGTGCGGTCCGGTCGGGTGGATCGGGTGCAGGTTGCCGACGTCGTGGCCGCGGTGCTGCTCACCGGGCTGGCGACCACGGTCCTGTTCGCCGCCACCGGCCACGATCCACTGCGGGTGTACGGCAGCATGGTGCGGGGCGCGCTGACCGGGGCGGGGTTGGTAACGACTGTGCAGCAGGCGATTCCGGTGATCGGGCTGGCGCTGGCGCTGTCGTTCTCGTTCCGGGCGGGGCAGTTCAACCTGGGCGGGGCCGGGCAGTTCGTCGCGGGTGGGCTGGCGGGCACGGCCGTCGTGCTGGCGCTGCCGGGGCCCGCGCCGGTGGCGGTGCTCGCCGCACTGACGGTGGCGGCATTGGCCGGCGCGCTGCTGTCGAGCACCTCGGCCGTGCTGTATACGCGTTTGGGCGCACCGGTTTTCGCGACGTCACTGCTGTTGAATTATCCCGTCGTGTCGATCACTTCCTACCTCATCAAGGTCGTGCTGAAGGACCCGTCGACATCCCGCGACGCCTCCCGAGCCGTCCCGCGCGAGCGGCGGGTGGGCGCGATCGCCGGACCGGATTCGCCTCCCGGACGCCTGCTGGAGAACTGGTTCGGCCGCACCCACATCCTGACGCTGCTGGGCGCCGGGGTGAACTGGTCGCTGCTGGCGGTGGCCGCGGTGTTCGCGGGCTGTGTGTTCGTCGGTACGCGGCTGCCGATCGGCTTCGAAACCCGGATCATCGGGCTCAATCCACATCTGGCCGAGGCAGTCGGCATCCGCACGCCGCGGGCCATCGTCATCAATATGGCTACCGGTGGCGCGATCGCGGGGCTGATGGGTGTACTGGTCGTGCTCGGTTCGCACTACCGGCTCATCGACGGCGCGCTGGACGGCAGCGGCTACCCGATCACGGCGCTGCTGGTCGCGCTGCTCGCCCGCAGCCGCCCCGGGGCGGTGCTGGTGGTCGGTTTCCTGTTCACGGCGCTGGGGGTGGGCGGGCAGGAGATCGAGCGCGAATTCGGCCTGTCCGCTTATGTTTCGACGGTCGTGCAGGCCATGGTCGTCTTCCTGGTCACGATCAAGCCGACGCCGCGGGCTCTGGCGCGGCGCTGGGGAGTTCGCCGATGATCTCTGTCGACCTGTTTCTGTCCGCGGACATCGTGGCCGCGACGGTGCGCAGCGGGATACCGCTGCTGCTACTCGGACTCGGCGGGTTGATCTGCCATCAGGCCGGGGTATTCAATGTCGCGCTGGAGGGTCTGTTACTGATCGGCTGTTTCGCCGCCGTCGCCGGGAGCGCGCTGTCGGGCAGCGCGGTCGTGGGGGTGGCCACCGCGGTCGCCGCCGGTGTCGGGACGGCGTACCTACTGGCCGTGGGAACCGTTTCACGCCACGGCAATCCGCTGATTCTCGGCACCGCGATCAATGTGATCGCCGCCGGTCTCACCACCTTCGCGCTACAGGCGGTGTTCCATGTCCGGGGCACCTATCATCGGCCCGATCTCGCCAGGTTGCCGCACTGGTTCGCCGCCGCCGAACACGCGCTGCCCTGGATCGGCCCGACGCTCGCCGCGCTGAGCCCGCTCGGACTGCTCGCGCTGCTGTCGGTGCCCGCCACCTCCGCCTTCCTGCACCGCACGGTTGCTGGAATGCGCCTGCGCGGCATAGGGATTCACGCCGAGGCGGCGCAGTCGCTGGGCGTGCGGCCGGACCGGTACCGGTTCGCGGCGCTGCTGGCTTCGGGTGCGCTCGGTGGTCTCGCCGGTGCGGAGCTGTCGCTCGGTTCGGTGGCGCTGTTCACCGAGAACATGTCCGCCGGGCGAGGCTGGATCATCGTGCTGGTCCTGCTGCTGACCGGGGGCCGCCTGCGCCCGATGCTGGGCACCCTCGCCGTCTACGCCTACGCCCAGTCCCTCGGCTTCCGCCTGCAAACCATCGGCCTGCCAATGCAATTCGGCGACGCCGCACCCTATCTGGCGACTCTCGCCGTCATCGTGGTGGTCGGCGTGCGCGCGGGCCGAAGGACAGGCCGGGCCGCCACGACGTAACCGATGCGGACCGCCGTTCCCCTGCCTGAAGATTACGCTGGCAGCGCAGCAGCCTCAACAGCGCAGCGCGGACACGGCCGCATTGGTGGGCAACGGGCAACGGGCAACGGGCAACGGGCAACGGGCAACGGGCAACGGGCAACGGGCAACGGGCAAGATTGGTTCTCCAGGGACGCGGCCCGCAAGTTGGCGGCGTGGGAGACTTCCTGTTCGATGGGGAGCGGACAAGGGGCGATTGGAGCGGGTTGGACGAGATATCGCTGGAGGCAATCGATCCCGGGCTCGGTGAGGCGACCGCGATGTTCGTGGCGCCTGGTGTGACACCGCCGCCGGACCTGCCTTCGCAGTGGCGGCCGATCTCGGTCTCGGCGCGACCGCAGGACAGATGTGCGGCGGCGTTGGCACTGTGGAACCGATCGTTTCTCGACATGCTGCCGCGTTTCGCCGCGGCATTGCGCGACAAGCTCGCCGACGTCCGGGTCTGCAAGCTGGACGACGCGTGGGTGTTGCTGTACGTCCTGGCTCCGGGTGTGGGCGAACCCTACGCGCTCTGGGCGGGATGGGATCCCGCGACCTTCGGTGACACCGAGCCGCCACTGTGGGATGCCTTCCCCGCACCGGTGCGGGAATTCCTGCGCACCGTGCACGCCGGTTTCAGCCGACCCGATTACCCCGGCGCCTGCGGTCTGCTCCCACCGCGGTACATGGACACGTTCGGCGCCTACCACGGCGCACCCGAGGGCCTACCGGAGTGGGAAGACGCCTGGGGCGGCGAAGATTTCATCCCGGAGAAACGGCTCGTCCCGATCATGGACGACGGCGGCACGCTGTATCGCTGCGTCTCCCCCAACGCCCCCGGCAAGATGGTGATCCTGTACGAGGGCGACATCGATCCGCGCGCCGACTTCGGCCCCGAGCTGGATGACGTGCTGATGCAGGGCGTCGGCCCCGTCGAACTGGTTCCGATGACCATGGACCCCGAAATCGCCCGCGCCCTGGGCTATTCCACCGAACCACCGCCCGCGCTGGTCAAGGCGCATCGCGCGGTGCGGGTGTGGACTGGAGGCGAAAGCCCCACACCCGGTTAGTCCGGCTCTGTTGGCGCTCGAAGCTACGGCGCGGCAGCGATCGGCCTGCTACCCCGCACATTCGCTGCGACACTTGTGCGTTGTCACAGAAACCGGTGACATCCGGTCGTTCGCACATACCGGAACATAATGTCGATGCATGGTGAGAGATGGTGCGCTGTCACGCCGGACATTCTTCTCGGCCGCCGGCGCGGGAGCGCTGATACTGGGAACGGCCGCGCAGGGGCACGCCGTCGCAACCGGCCGCTACCCCGGCTACTCCGCCGCCGACTGGTCGCAGCCGTACTCGCGCTTCATGACCGAGCACACCCTCCCCGCGCCGGTCACCGTCTCCACTGCTCACGACGGTCCGCCGACCGCCGCGGACCTGATCCCCGAATTCCCGCTGCTCAGCGAGGATCTCGCCGCGTCCGGCTACTCCGTGGTCGAAACCGGTTACGGGCGAACACGTTCCGGCGCGCTGTGGGTGGCCGTCCATACGCCGATGCCCCGGGTCACCGCGGCCATGTGGGACTGGTGGTTCGGCTGGCACAGCATCGAGTCGGCCCGCTACAAGCTCTGGCATCCCGATGCCCACATGTTCGCCGCGACGACGGTAGGCAATGCCGCAGACCGAATCCCAGGCCGCCCGGCGTACATCGGCACGGTGTCCTATGTCGACGAGTACATCGGGCCCAAGTTGCAGCAGTTGGCCATCGCGTTCCAGGATCCACGCGCGCACGGGCTCGACGTGCCCGACGACCACACCCTCGTCTTCGCCCGCGTGGGCAGCGCGGTCGCGCCGATAGATCTCGGCTGGCTGGCGCACCAGGTCCGCCCGGTCCCCGGCGGCAGCGAGATGCGCAGCCGCTTCTACCTGGACATGTATGGGATGCACGTGCCCGATGCCGAGCAGGCCGCGAACGCGGTCCAGCGCGGCGCCGCCCTCGATCCCCGGGACCTCGTCCTGGACCTCCCCCTAGCCCGTGATCTGCTGCTGCATTGCGGGCAGGAGATGAATCATCTCGCCCAGTTCCTCCCGGAGCTGTACGCCCAGTTCGCCTGAGCCGCAAGGCATCAGACCCGCTGCGGGCCACGATCCACTGCGCATGGAACGAGGGCGACGGCCCGGGCTCAGGCAGCGCGTGGCGCGTACATGATGACGGCGACGCCGGCCAGGCAGATGAGGACGCCGGTGATGTCGAAGCGGTCGGGCCGGAACCCGTCGAATGCCATGCCCCAGAGCAGTGATCCGGCGACGAAGACACCGCCGTAAGCGGCGAGGATGCGCCCGAAGTTGGCGTCCGGCTGCAAGGTCGCGACGAACCCGTAGACGCCGAGGGCGATGACGCCGGCGCCGATCCAGGCCCAGCCGCGGTGTTCACGCACGCCCTGCCAGATCAGCCAGGCCCCGCCGATCTCGGCGACGGCGGCCAAGACGAACAGCAGGATCGAACGCGCGAAAGTCATGGGTAGCGAGTCTAGGAGCCCGAGTTCGTCATCATGTCCGCCCATCCGGGTGGGCTGTGAACGGCATCGGGCACGCGGGGTTCTCGCTACACGCGATCAGGTCGTCGCAGCCGGCCTCCACCGTGGCACGAAGGGTGTCGCGGATCGCGGTCAGCTCCGTGAGTTCGGCGTCGACCTCGGCCAGCTTCGCCGCCGCTCGCACGGGCAACCCCGCCTTCCGGTGATGGCTGCGGAAGTGGGCCGCGGCCAGGAGGTCGGCGACTTCGTCGAGGGTGCGGGCCGGTCATCGGGTCTCACCGATCGCGGCCTCCGCCCGCGCGGCGAAGGCATCCAGCACCTCGGCGTAGGCGTCGGGAACCGCGACCCGCATCGTCACACCGGTCTCGGTCGAGGTGAAGCCGAAATCGAAGAACGAACAGCAGCCGGTTTCCCGTGCCGCGAGATCGCGAGCGACCGTTTCGGCGTCGCCGGACAGCATCAGCTCCAGGACGGTCGGGCCCGGCCGGTGGGTGCGCTGCACCGACTCGGCGAACAACCGGTCGAACTCGGCGACCCGGATCGGTTGCTCCACTGTCGGCAGGGTGCACGCATCGGGCACCCAGTCCCCCTCATCAGGCGAAATCATCATATTTTCACGGTAAGCCTGTACCCAGGTACAGGATGCAACTCGGCGCTACCACCCGGACATCATGATCTTGGGAGGATTCGCCCCCGGCCTGAGCGGACACAAAACGCCCTGTGACGGCAGAATCCGGCTTCGAATCGGCCATTTGTGTCCGCTCAGGCCGGTTGTGCCAACCCCTCGGCCAACCGCCAGAACCTGATCGACGCATCCCCGCGAGCTCGAGCGCGCCCGCACTCGCTGTCGACCGAGCCGAAGAAATACACCCCACGTCGCGGCGGATGGACGAGAATCGCGAACGACACGAACAACCCGACCGGCGAGACGAACAGCGAGGTGTGAGATGGGCGGCAAGCACAAGACGGCGATCGGCCTGGTGGCACTGGCCTTCGCGGGCGCGGTCACGGCGACGGCTCCCGCGGCGAGCGCGGCTCCGGTGTGTCCGGGCGCCGGGCAGGGCACCGTACCGGTGGCGGCTGTGCCGGGCGCGGCGCTGGAAGGGCTCACGGTCGATGCCCGCGGCCGCGCCTACACGACCGATCTGCTGAGCGGCCGAGTATTCCGCATCGATGCCCCCGGCGCACCCGCGATCCCGATCGCCACGGTGCCGGGCGGCGGCGCGGGGGCGCTGGCGTGGACGCCGGACAACAAGCTCCTGGTCGGGTACGGCGCAGATCCGCGTGTCGTGGCGGGCGACGTGCTCCGCCACGCGGGCATCGTGGCACTCGACCCCGACACCGGAGCCGTGGCGCCGTTCGCCGCCGGGCTGAGCGCGGCCAACGGCATGGATGTCGTCGCCGACGGAACCGTCTTCGCCACCAACGACTTCGGCACCCTCGTCGGCCGCGTCGCCCCCGGCGGCGGGGTGCAGGCGGACTGGGCCAGGCTGCCCAGCGCGAACGGCGCGGTCCTGGGTTCCGATGACGAATACCTCTATGTCTCACGCACTTTCGTCAATCCGGGGGTGAGCCGGATACCGGTCGCGAATCCCGCTGCCCCGCAATCGCTGCTGGACCTCGGCGGTCCCGATACGCTCGCCGCACCGGACGGCCTGACCCTGGACTCACTGGACCGGCCGGTAGTGCCCTTCAACCCCTCCGGCCAGATCGTCCGCATCGACGCTCCGGGTCAGTACTGCCTGCTCGGCACCGGCGGCCCGCAAACCAGCGTCGTCAGCTATGGGCGCGGCGACAGTGGTTTCGCCGCAGGACGCTTGTTCGGCGCCACCTTCACCGGCGCGATCTATGAGGTACCCGGCGGTTTCGACCCGAACGCCCGCACCGCCACCCCGTAGCCGCGCACTCGCAGCACACAGCCTTCATCAGCCCCATGCCACTCAGATCGACTGCGCCTCAGCTGTTCTCACCGATGCTCCGGCATCTCCCGGTGCGGATTTGCCCCCTGACCAGGGTGATTCGCACATCGAGAACCTCCAGTCGACCGACCGCGCAGCCGCTCGACCGAGGTGGCCGTTCATCCAGGAAGGGAGTCTCCGGGGAAGCCGTGGCAGGGAAGGACCTCGCAGGTCATCATCCCGGCCCGCACACAGGGATCCGCGGCCATGATCCGCGCGCCTTCCTCGGCGGGCACGGTCATGATGGCGACACCGGCAACGGTATCGGAAGCGACCGGGCACAGCACCGCGATCACCCCGTCGGCCCGCAACGCGACCATGCGCCGCTGATGCTCGAGTTCGATCGCGCCCGCCCCGTCCCTCGCCCGCTCCGGCCCCCACCGCAACAACGCCAGGCTGAAAGGTTTCGCGGTCGCAGCCAGCGCCGCAATCTCCTCGTCGGTCACTGCCGTACCCATGATGCCCCTCGATTCTCGCTGTGCTCGGCCACCGAGACGATAATTCCTTCCGGCCGCTCAGGCAGGAAATCACCGCGGGATGCTCAGACCGCCGAAGCCGACACCCAGCTAGCGGGGCTCGGGGTCCAGTACGCCGCACTCACCGGCAGTTGCCGGTGGCTGCGGCGTGTGTGCCGGCTATCACGGCCTGGCGTTGGTCTTCGCTGAAGACCTGCCAGTCCGGGGTGGAGGGGAGGTTCGCGATGGCCTCGGCCACTGCGTGATCGACGCCTGCCTGGCCGGACTCGGCGCGCGCTCTTTTCACTTCGGGGGAAAGTTCTTCGCAAGTGCGGCGGCGGATTTCGTCGGGGGTGCTGCCGGAGGGGACCGATACCGAGCGTGAACCTTGTGGCGGGAGAATGGCATTCGGCGCGGTGGTGGCCGGTGACGCCGATGTAGAGCTGGTGGTGTCCGGTGCGGGATCGAGGTCTTCGGTGTTGCGGTCGCAGGCCGTCGGCAGTAGTGCGGCCATACAGGTGAGCAGGGCAATCGAGATGTGGCGCATCGGTTTTCCTTCGACGTGCGTCGGCTCGGTGGCTTCGCTCCACGGCATACCCGGAAAACGCGGGCCTATCGGGCGAACCCCGAGTGAGCCGAGGCGCGGCAGTTTGTCGGTGCCCGACGCTATGGTTCGACTCATGCAGCAGGCCACCGCGACAGTCGCCGAGATCGTGGCGAGCATCGCGCCCACCGACGATCTGGAACGCGCGCATCGCGACGACACGCTGGCATGGCTCGCCGCTACCGACGACATCTTCCGGCGCGTCAAACCCGATACGCCGCCGCGGCACCTGGTCAGCTACGTCGTCCTGGTCGATCCCGACCGGCGGGCCGTATACCTCGGCCGCCACCGCAAATCGGGACTCGACCTTCCGATAGGCGGGCACGTCGACCCGGGCGAGCACCCGTTGGCCGCGGCGCGGCGCGAGGCGTACGAGGAGCTCGGGCTGGAGGCCGAATTCACCGTGGTCGGCGAGCAGCCGCTGTTGCTGACCGTCACGACGACAGTCGGCCACAGTCCCCACGTCGACGTGAGCCTGTGGCATGTCGTCCGCGGCGACCGGAGCGGCGAGTATCCGCTGGATCCGGCCGAATTCGACGAGGGCCGCTGGTGGGATCTGGACCCGCACCGCCTGCCCGCCACCGACCCGCATATGCCGCGATTCATTCGCAAACTCGACGGCGTGCTGTCCGCGCGGATCGGCTGAGCGACCTCACCGCTCCCGGTGGCGGGGCGGCTCGGCGGCGAAGCTGCCGAAGAATTCCACCAGCGGGAGCATGGCCATTCCCGTGTCGCGGATCAGCGCGTCCAAATCATCGAGGACCACGGTCAGGTCGTCGGCGGCGGCCTCGGAGCCGTTGCGTCGCAAGCGTAATCGCAGTCCGGCGGTGAACAGGTGCCGCACCAAGCGGTCACAGGCGATGACGAATTCGTTCACGTCCCGCTGTGACCAACCGGCGAACTGCTCTCCGCGCACCACCGCGCTGCGGCCCGGATTGTCGAATATCTGGTCGTTCTCGAACATCGGCGACTCACTCTTGTACGGCATCCGCGCGCTGGGACGGCTCTGCACTACGCCCACCCCTGGACGCCGTTCGCCATTAGCCTTCCCCACCCGCGTACTCCGAAACACTTGGGACACATAATGTTTCGTACCGACCGGTGTCTCGACACAGGAAACGGCCCCGACGCGCCGAGCAAGACCGCACCCCGAGGCCGGAAACAACGCCGGGCGGAATGCTGGTGGTACCCGGCCGACTATGCGTAGCCTGTTGTTTGCTACAGCTGAGCGCCACCGCACCTGGAGGGCCTTGTGGAGACCGATGTCGCAGATGTCGAGCAGGCTGTGTCGACCGGCCGACTCCCCGGCTGGGATCGGGTCGAGACGCTTATCGGCGCCGCGTACGAACGGTACCTGCCGCACACGGGCGGCGCCGTGGCCGACTACATCCCGATCCTGGCCGCCGCGGACCCGGGAATCTTCGGCCTGTCGGTAGCCGAGGTCGACGGCGGCGTGCACCGCGCCGGCGCGGCGGACACCGAGTTCACCATCCAGTCGATCTCGAAGGCCTTTGTCTACGCGCTGGTCTGCGACGAACTCGGGCACGAGGTGGTGCGCGACCGGGTGGGCGTGGACAACACCGGCCTCGGCTTCGATTCCGTGATAGCCATCGAACTCAACGCCGGGCACCCGATGAACCCCATGGTGAACGCGGGCGCGCTGGCGACGACGGCGCTGGTGCCCGGCGCCACCCCGGCCGAGCAGTGGGAGCGGATCCGCACCGGCCTGTCCCGATTCGCCGGACACCAGCTCCCGCTCGACGGCGCGGTGTATCACTCGGAGAGCCTGACCAATCAGCGCAACCGGGCCATCGCGCGATTGCTGGAGAGTTACGGGCGGATCGACCTCGATCCGCTGCAGGTCGTCGACGTCTACACACGGCAATGTTCGCTGCGGGTCAGCGCCCGCGACCTCGCCGTCATGGGCGCGACCCTCGCCGACGGCGGCGTCAACCCGGCCACCGGCGAGCGCGCGGTATCGCCGGAGGTCTGCCGCGACACGCTGTCCGTACTCGCCGCCAACGGCATGTACGAGCGGTCCGGTGATTGGTTGTTCGAGATCGGGCTACCGGCCAAATCGGGCGTGGCGGGCGGCATCGTCGCGGTCGCGCCGGGCAAGGGCGCGATCGGAACATTCTCCGCGCCACTGGATTCCGCGGGCAACAGCGTACGCGGCCAGCGGGCGATCGCGTACCTGTCACGCGCGCTGGGACTGAACATCTTCGCCTCCGCCGCGCACTCGCCGACCGGAAGGAGCGTCACCGCATGACGACCGGACCCGTGACCGCACCGCCCGCCGCATCGCGCGAGTCCTGGCTGCCGATGGTGAGCCTGTTCGTGGCGCAGGTGCTGATGTCGTTCAATGTGGCGGCGCTGCCCGTCTCGCTGGGCGGCATGGTCGACGATTTCCAGGTCGCCCCCACCGGGTCAGCTCGACTTCTTCGCCGACGACGATGCTCCCTTCCAGGTGCTCGGCGTCTCCCCCGCCCCGATCCTGATCCTGCTCGGCGTCGTGCTCGGACAGGCCTTCTTCCTGTGGACGCGCCGCCGCACGCGCGCGGGACGGGTGCCCCTGGTGGACCTGTCGGTGCTGCGCCGGTCCAGCGAGCGGGCCGCCGTCTACGCCATGTTCGTCGTCGTGTCGCTGGAGGCGGCGCTGAACTTCACCGTGCCGCTCTACATCCAGATCGTGCAGGGGCGCACGCCGTTCGACACGTCCCTGGCGATGATGCCGTTCAATCTGACGGTCTTCCTCACCGCGACGCTCATCGTGCGCTTCTACCGCCGCTACAGTCCCCGGGCCATCGGCGTGTTCTCGTTCGTGCTGACCACCACCGCGCTGGTGTGGCTGGCCTACGTCGTCACCAACAATTGGGAGACGCTGCCGACGATCGCGGGACTGATCGTCTTCGGGATCGGCCAGGGCGCGTTGGTCACGCTGGTGTTCAACGTGCTGGTCACCGCCGCGCCGAAGTCCGCCGCCGGTGATGTCGGGTCGCTGCGCGGGACCACGCAGAATCTCGCCTCCGCGGTCGGCCTGCTGCTGCTGGCCGCGGTCAGCGCCACGGCCGTCGTTCCCGCGGCACGGCTCCCCAATTACCGCCCCGGCGAGATCCCCGATCCCGCCCCACGGATTCGTGACCGGCGGCGGGCGAATTCGGCCTCCCGCGTGGAGTATTCGCTGACGTAGGCACGGGGCCGTCGCTGTCGAACCGGTGAAATGTTGCCCAACATCGCATGTCGGACCTGGCCGGGGCGCGTGCGCAGGCCGAACATGGTTGGCAAACAACGCATTCGGGGGGAATACAGCCAGGTGGACAACTATCTGGTCCAGATCGGACTACCGCTCGTCGCGCTCGCGGTGTCGATGGTCGCGTTCCTGTGGGAATTCGTGGTCATCCGCCGCAAACAACTCGGCTATCGGGTGCAGATGGACACTCCCGTGACCGGTGAGATCGAATCGGTCTATCCGGGCGTGCTGACCCAGATACGACCGGAGGACAGCCGGGCGGGCGCGGAACTCAAGGACCTGTCGGTCGTGCTGGTCCGGATCGAGAACAACGGCGTCACCGATATCGACCGGACCGATTACGCGATGCCCGACGGGCCGGTCGGGCTGCACCTGCAGTTTCCGCAGCGCCGGGTGGTCGGCATGGCGGTCACCGAATTGAGCGAGCCGACGCTCGGCGACCATCTCGAACCCGGTCGCGGTATCGGCGCCCGGGTGGATTCCGGTCACGGCATCGGCATCATCGACTTGCCCAAGGTGCCGATGAACCGGCACGACCACTACAAGATCTTCGCGATCCTCCA
The DNA here is from genome assembly GCF_044628355.1 of Nocardia sp. N2S4-5. Classification (NCBI taxonomy): domain Bacteria; kingdom Bacillati; phylum Actinomycetota; class Actinomycetes; order Mycobacteriales; family Nocardiaceae; genus Nocardia; species Nocardia sp. N2S4-5. The sequence continues at coordinate 2,076,289 of NZ_JBIUPM010000001.1, forward strand.
GCGCACGGCGGGCGAGGGCGAATCCCCGGCTCCGGTGCTGCGGGGCAAGCTCACCGGCGGCCGGGTCGCCGAAACCCGCAGCCGCACCGGGCTTTCCCGGACGGTGCTGGGATTCATGACATTCCTGGTCGTCGTGATCGTGGCGCAGTTCGCCGTGGCCCTGCTCGGCGACGATCCGCCTGCGCCGGACTGTGTTTCGGGCGCACTCACGCTCGTCGGCTCGTCGGCGTTCGAACCGGTGGTCCGTGACGCCGCGGCCGCATACCACAAGGGTTGCCCCGCAGCGCGTTTCACGTTCGCCTTCGACGGCAGCGAGCGCGGGCTGCCCCGGGTGGACGAGGAGGGCCGCGGGAACTCCGGTTTGCTCGCCGTCACCGATGGACCGAAGGGCGTCGGCTATCCCGATCTGGTGCCGCGTCCGCTGGCGATGGCCGTGTTCGCGGTGATCGTGCATGCCGGGCTCGGCATGCCCGGCCTGACCACCGGCCAGATTCGCGATCTGTATCAGGGCCGGGTCGACAATTGGCAACAGCTCGGCGGCCCGGACCAGCCGGTGCGCCTGATCAACCGGGCGCTCGGCTCCGGCACGCGGGAGATCTTTCAGCAACGGCTGCTCGCGGGCGGTCCGGTCACTCTGCCGCAGTTCGGCTGCCGTGCCGTCCAGGTCGCCGATCCGCCCGGAGCCGCCGCCTGCGAAGTGCCGCTCACCCGCGACATGCTCGAGGCGGTGGCCCGCATCCCCGGCGCGATCGGCTACGCCTCGTACGCCGAGGCCGGTGCCGCGCCCGGCGTGGTCCCGGTCGCGCTCGATGCGCACCGCCCCGGCCGCGACGCTGCCGCCACCGGCGACTATCCCTTCTGGGGTGTCGAATACGCCTACAGCAAGGGCGAACTCCCCTACGACTCGCTGGCGGCGGCCTTCCTCCGCTACCTCACCGACCGAGCGGGCAAGGACATCGTGCGCTCCCACGGCGACACACCCTGCGGCGATCTGCCGCAGCCGGGAGCGTGCAGTCCCCGTTCGTGAGCGCCCGGCGTCATACTGCTACGGCAGTTGCCTGCCGGACCGTGAGGACATCGTGTGAAAGTGCATCTCCAGATCGAGGGTTCGCCGGCCGAGGTGCGCGACAGCGCCCGTGCCATCGCCGCGGCGGGGGCCGACGGGATCTTCTCCTTCGAAGGGCCGCACGACATCTTCTTCCCCCTGGTGGTCGCCGCGGGCGAGACCGATCTGGAACTGATGACCAACGTGGCGATCGCCGGGCCGCGCAGCCCACTGCACCTCGCCCACGCCGCCTACGATCTGCAGGTGTACAGCCGGGGACGGTTCCGGCTCGGGCTCGGTTCACAGGTGCGCGTGCACATCGAGAAGCGCTACGGCAGCCAGTGGGGCCGACCGGCCCGGCGCACGGCGGAATCGGTGGCCGCCGTCCGGGCCATCTTCGCCGCGTGGGAGGGCAAGGCCCCGTTGGACTTTCGCGGCGAATTCTTCACCCACACGCTGATGCCGCCCACGTTCGACCCGGGCCCCAACCCGTTCGGACCGCCGCCGGTGCTCATGGGCGCCCTCGGGCCGATCATGACCCGCACGGCCGCCGAGTTCGCCGACGGCCTTTTGGTCATGCCGTTCAACAGCACCAAGCACTTCACCGAGCACACCGTGCCCGCGATGAAGGAGGGCCTGCGGCGGTCGAATCGCGGTCTCGGCGAATTCGAGGTGATCGCCCAGGCCATGGTGGCGGTCGGCCGCACCGAGGCGGCGCTGACGGCCGCCGTCGACGGTGTCGCCCGCCTGATCGCCTTCTACGGATCGACGCCGCCGTACCGCCCGACCCTCGCGGCCGAGGGCTGGGCGGACCTGCAACCCGAGCTGAACGGCCTGTCCAAACAGGGCCGGTACGCCGAGATGCGGGCCTTGATCACCGAGTCGATGGTGCGCGCGCTCGGCGCCGTCGGCACGCCGGAGGAGTGCGCGGAGCAACTGCGAGAACGCTACGGCGACTACGCCTCCGACCTCTGCTGCTATTTCCCCGGCTACCGGCCCGACCACGCCGATGTCACCGACCTGGTCGCCGCGCTGCACGCGATGGAACCATCCGGCCGCCGCCATTGACCACCCGGCCGGGTACCGCCGATCAGAATCCGTGCATACGCACCCAGTCGAGATATCGGTCCATCCACGTGTCGCACGGCAAACCCATTGCCCGCTCGGCGAACCCGTGCCCGCCGCGTTCGTAGGCATGCAGCTCCACGGGCGCGTCAGCGGCCAGCCAGGCGCGGTGGAGGGCGAGATTGCCCTCGAGCACACCGTCACCCGGATCGTCGGCGGCGAAACAGAGGAACAGCGGCGGCGCATCGGCGGGGACCCGGTACTCGTGCCAGGTGGGCGGGTAGATCGGCGCCGCGAAGTCCGGGCGGTCGTCCGCGCCGGTGTACGAGGTCGCCGCAGCGAGCGCGAGCAATCCCCCGGCGGAGGTGCCCAGGATTCCGATGCGCCGGGGGTCGATCCCCCAGCGCCCGGCGTGCTCGCGGACGAAGCGGACCGCCCGCCCGGCGTCCTCGACGGCCACATGGGACTGCCGCCGGATGTCGTCCATGGTGTGCGCGGTCTCCCACCGACCGAGGAAGTCTTCGTCGGCGACGGGCGTGGGCAGCACCCGGTAACGCAGCACGAAGGCGGTGATGCCCTGGGCGGCAAGGCGTTCCGCGATCGCCGTGCCCGTGTCGGTGAGGGTCACGAAACTGCCGCCGGGACAGACGATCACGCCGGTGCCGGTGGCTCGGTCCCCGGTGGGCCGGTGCACCGCCAGCGCCGGGCGGGTGACGTTGCGGATCATGCCCAGGTTGTGATTGCCCTGCACCTCCGGGAGCACCGTGTGCTGTCCGTAGGGCGTAGGGTCCAGCCCCGGTGCGGGATCGTCCGCCGCCAACGGGACGAGTTCGGCCGCGGATGCCGATCGCATATGTCCTCCTGGATGATTCATGATTCGGGGACGGTGATCACGCCGGTGTCGCCGTCGACGACGATCAACCGGCCGGTTTGCAGGCGTTCGGTCGCGGTGCCGGTGCCGAGCACGGCGGGAATGTGGTACTCGCGGGCGACGATCGAGCTGTGGCTGAGCGCGCCGCCGACGTCGGTGACGATCGCCGAGGCGAGCGCGAACAGCGGCGTCCAGGCCGGTGTGGTCATGGGCGCGACCAGCACGTCACCCGGTCGCATTCGGTCGAACTCGCTCGGGCCGTGGATGATTCGCGCCGGAGCGGTGACTTTGCCCGGACTGCCCGGAGTGCCCTTGATCGTGTCGCCGGAATCGGCATCCCCCTCGGGTGCGTGGTCCCGGGTGAATTCGATGCCCAGGATCCGGTTGCCGCCCTGGACCGGTAGCGCAACCGGCGGGCGCTGCGTGCGCTGGCGCCGCCAGACGGCCCGGCGCTCGGCGACGGCCGACCGCGAATCCTGCGGCGCCGCAGTCGCATCCAGCGCCGCGACCGCGGCCTCGAGTTCGGCCGCCTCCAGCCAGTACACGTCGTCCACGGTCGTGACGGCACCAGCGGCGGTCAATCGGCGGCCGAGTTCGGACAGCAATCGCCGCGCCGCCGGCCAGCCCGCGCCCACATCGGCGAGCGCGTTCTCCCGCAGCGGCGCCGCGGCCTGTGCCCAGTGCAGCAGGCGCAGCGCCAGCGCGTGGCGCGGACCCGGCCGTCTCGCTTCGAGAGTGCCGACCGCCTCCGCGCGCCTGCGCCCGGCGGCCGACCGGCGCGCGGCCGGATCGGCGGCCTCGTCACGGAGGAAATAGCGCAGGGTCTGTATCAGGGCTGCCGGGTCGTCGGCGGGCAGCGGCTTGGCGAAATCGAGGTCGTAGACCATGTCGCCGTAGGTCTCCAGGTGCGCCCGGAAGCGCTCGCGGAATTCTGCCTCGGCGGCGTCGCCCGTGCCTTCGTCCGGCGCGTGCGTGAGCGACTCGGCGGACCAGCCCTCGATCCGGTCGGCCAGTCCGGGCTGGGTGCGGACCCACTGCGCCAGGTCGTACAGCGCTTGCTCCGCCAGGATCGGTTTGCTGTCGAAACCCAGCAGGAAGGTCGTGGCGGGCGGGTCATCGGCCCGCTTGATCGTGTTGTACACCTTGGTGAACAGCGACTCGCTCAGGTACGCCGCCGGCAGCGCTCCGCCCTGGATGACGAGGTAGTAGTCCGCGGCCTCGGCCACGATCTCGCGGACGCCGTCCAGCAGCCGGGCAGCGGGGACGGCGGTGCGGTCCAGGGCCGTCAGGCGCGCGGCCGTGTCGCGATACCGCCGCCGCGCCGCCTGCCATCGCTCGGGGGCGGTGCGCAGGTACCGGGGCAGCGTGCGGGCGAGAAATCGCGGCTGCGCCACCATCATTCGCGCCAAGAGCGCGGGTGTGTAGTTGACGTTGTAGTACCCGTAGCCGTTGATGACCGCCAGCGGCCGGTCGAAGTACGGCAGCGCGATCTCGCGGTAGTGCGCGAGCGTCGCCCGCTCCCAGGCGGGTATCGCAAGCGTCGCGAACAGCGGCGACAGCGGCTCCGGCAGCAGTTCCATCACGCTGCCCCGCGTGTATTTGCCCTTGGGATCGGGCAATTCCCACTGCGCGTCGCCGGGCGCCTCGGGCAGCGCCGTGATCGGCCGGGCCTGCACCACGAACAGCCGCTGCTCGTGCAGCACCCACTCGATATCCATCGGCTGCCCGTAGAACGTCTCGATCCGGACCGCGATACGCGCCAGCTCGGCCGCCTGTTCGGGCCGCAGCGCCGGACGCTCGCGCCGGTCCGCGGGCACCGGTTCCTCGCGGGTGCCGTCCGGGGTGCGGATCGTCATGATCTGCTTGTCGGCGATCTCCTCGCGCACGATCGCACCGCTCGCCTTGGCGACCACGAAGGTGTCGGGCGTGACCTGGCCGCCGACGACCGCCTCTCCCAGTCCCCAGGCGGCATTGATCAGCACCTCGTCCCGCGCACCGGTCAATGGATCGGCGGTGAACGCGATCCCGGCCGCGTCGGCGGGCACCAGTTCCTGCACGACGACGGCGAGGGCGACCTCGCCGGAATCGATGTCGTTGCGGGCCCGGTAGCCGATGGCCCGGTCGGTCCACAGCGAGGCCCAGCAGCGCCGGACCGCAGCCAGCACCGCGTCGGCGCCATGGATGTTGAGGTAGGTCTCCTGCTGCCCCGCGAACGACATCTCGGGCAGGTCCTCGGCGGTGGCGGAGGAGCGCACCGCCACGGCCACCTCGCCCAGGTGCTTGTAGGCCGCGCCGATCTCCTCGGCGACCTCGTCCGGAAACTCTTGCGCGGCAATCAGTTCGGCGATCTCGGCCGCCGCCTCCGCCCAGGTTTCGGGCTGGTCCGCGGCCACCCGCGCGGCCACCGCGAGGATCCGGTCGTGCAGACCCGCCGCGGCGACGAATCGCCGGTAGGCCGTAGTGGTCACGTGGAAACCGGGCGGCACCGGCAGCCGCGCGGCGGCCATCCGGGCGAGGGAACTGCCCTTGCCACCGGCCCGGTCGAGGGTCGCGGCGGGGTCCGCGAGCGGCAGCGTGTACGAATCATCCTGCGGGACAGAGCTGTTCATATGCTTCTCGATTCTCTACGCCGGATTCAGGCGGACAGGTTGCGGCGGGCCCGCGAAAGCCCTTCCAGCAGAACGGTGCGGCCGGCCTCGAGGTCGGCGTCGGCGGGCGGGGTGAGGCCCAGCTCGAGCCACTCGGCGAGCACGTCGACCATGGCGCCGGTGGTGGGCACGTCCGGGGCAGCCGCCTGTGCGCGCTGCGTCGAAAATGTCTGCCGCAGCGCCGGTGTCAGGGCATCGAGGATGTATCCCGCGGCGTGCACGTCCACCTCGGGCCGGACCACCCCGGCCGCCTGCATGTCCGACAGGAACTCGCTCGTGCCGAGGCTTTCGGCGCGGTCGAAGAAGCTGCCGGGTTTGCGGAGATATTTGCCGAAGGTGGGCTCGTCGCGGGCGACGATCGCCGCCGCCAGCGGCAGCTGCGCCAATGCCCCGGCCATGGCCCGATACACGCTGGCCACGCTGCCGCCCTGCGGATCAGTCCGCAGGTGCTCGCTCCAGCGTTGCGCGTACCGGTCCAGTTCACGCCGGACCACCGCCTCGACCACGCTGTCCTTGGACTTGAAGCGCAGATACACCAGCCCTCGGTGCAGGCCGGTGGCATCGGCGACATCGCCGACCGTCAGCTTGTTGTACCCCAGCCGCAGCAGCAGATCTTCCGCCGCGTCGAGGATGGTCTGTTCGCGCTCGACCTCGTCGACCGTCATTCTTGACCTCTTGACAGTTTTTGTTGTTTTGTCAAAAAGTACGTCCGCCCCGGGCTTCCCGTCAAGACCCATGGCGACCGGCGCCTGTCGCGGCGCCGGTCGCCGTTGCCGACTACCGCACCGGCGCCTGCTGCTGGTCGTAGCTCAGCTCAACATCGTGGGTGCTCTCCCCGGCCACCGTGACATTGCTGACCACCGACGGATAACCGCGAGTCACGACCGCGTACTCACCGGCGGGAAGGTCGGGGACCAGGTAGCGGCCCTCGTCGTCGGTGCGGGCCGTGGCGATCGGCTCGCCGGTCGCGTCGAGCACGGTCACCTGCGCGTCGGGCACCGTGCGGTCCCCGGCTCGCACCGCACCGGCCAATGTCACGATCGGGGCCAGTTCCGCGTCGTAGCGCAGCAGACCGCTCTCGGGCACGGTCAGCGTCGCCGCGTGTGGCCGCGTGCCGGGCGCGACGACGACCACCGTGTGCGTTCCCGACGGCACGCCGCGGCAGACGTAGCCGCCGTCCCCGCCGGTGACCGCCGCACCGACGACCTCGCCCCGGGTATCGGTGAGCGTGACGGCCGCCCCGGCCACCGGCTCACCCGCGCCGGCCCGGCGCACGGTGCCCGACAGCTGTCCGGAGCTCGGCAGGGTCAGATCCACCGGCAGCGGCCGCGCGGCCACGGCGACATTGACCGCCACCGGCCGGTGTCCGTTCGCGGCGCCGATCAGGACGTAGTCACCCGCCTCCGGCACCTCGAGGTGATAGCCGCCGTCCGCGCCGCCCGTCGTCCGCGAAACCTGGTGCCCGCGTTGATCTATCAGGGTCAGCGCCACGTTCGGCACCGGCTCGCCGTTCTCGCGGCGCACGTGCCCGGCGATGAACCGGGTCTCGCTGTCCAGACCGGACGCCACCGCCGCCGAGACCGCGGGTTCCGGGGCCGATCTCGCGGCCGCGAGCAACGTCTCGTCCGGAATCCGATCGGCCACCGCCGAGCGCGGTTCCGCGCCGCTCACCTGCGCGCTGTGCGGTTCGTGCGCCCGGACCGACGGCACGATCACCGCGGCGCCCGCCGCCAGCACCGACACACCGGCCAGGAACCAGAAGACCATGGAGTAGCCCGAATCGGCGGGCAGTCCGTGCGCGGTCTGCGCGCCCGAGGTCAGGATCACCGAGGAGATCGCGCTTCCGATCGCGCCGCCGACGGTGCGCACATTGGCGTTCATGCCGGTGGCCGCGCCGGTCTGGGCGGGCGGCACCGCCGCGACGATGATGGCGGGCATCGAAGAGAACGCCAGTCCGATACCGACGCCGATCAAGGCACCGGCCGCGTAGATCTCCCAGCTGTGATCGTGGCCGATCGCCAGCATCACGAACGCCGGGACGGTGATGAGACTGCCGATCAGCACGATGAACTTCGGACTGATCCGCGCCGAGAGCGGGCCGATGGTGAGGCCGATGACAAACATGGCCGCCGACAGCGGCAGCATGTAGAGGCCCGACTGGGTGATGCTCGCGCTCAGGCCGTACCCCGCAACGGATTTCGGCGTCTGGAGCAGCTGGGGCAGGAAGGTCATCATCGCGTACATGCCCGCACCGGTCAGCACGGCCACCAGGTTGGTGGTCCACACCGCCGGGATGCGCATGGTCCGCATATCGATCAGCGGCGTCCGCGATTTCAGTTCGACGACGATCCACGCGGCCGCCGTCACCACCGCCAGCGCGAACAGGCCGAGCGTCAGGCCCGAGCCCCAGCCCCACGCCGGTCCCTTGCTGACCGCCAGCAGCAGAGCCACCAGCCAGGCCGAAAGCAGCAGCGCGGCACCCCAATTGATCCGGCCCGGACTGCGCACCGGCGATTCGGGCACGAACAGCACCGCCGCCACGGCGGCCACCGCGGTGATGATCATCGGCACCCAGAACAACCAGTGGTAGTCCAGATGGTCGACGATCGGCCCGGCCAGCACCAGGCCCACCCCGGAACCGACGGCGATCAGCGACGAGGCGATTCCGACCGCGCCGTGCAGCTTGCGCGCGGGGAACTCGTCACGAATGATGCCGAACGCCAAGGGAATCACGCCGCCGCCGAGGCCCTGGATCACCCGCGCGACGATCATCACGCCGATGGAATCGGTCAGCGCGGCGATCAGCGAACCGATCGTCAGCGCGACCAGCGTGACGACGAGCATCCGCTCCTTGCCGACCTTGTCGCCGATCCGCCCGAGAATCGGCGTCGCGACCGAGGCCGACAGCAGGTAGCCGGTCATCAGCCAGGTCGCCGTGCTCTGCGTGGTGTGCAGGGCGGGAATCAGCACCGAGAGCACCGGCACGACCATCGACTGCAGCAGCGCGTACGCGGAGATCCCGAGCAGCAGTACCGCGAAGACGACGTTGTAGTGCGGGCGAGACTTCACACGCGCCATGGGTCAGGGATCCTCCACCAGTTGAAACGGAGCGTCTCTCCGGTTAATCACCGTAACAGAAACGCGGCCCCGTTCCCTTTGGCGCGCATGTGACTTCACCCTCCTTCGAGGGCCACTGTGAGATTCGCCTCCCGACAGCCGAGAACGAACGGCCATGGGTGAGGACCTTCGGCGGACGCCGCGGGCTGCGGATCGGCTACCGTGCGAGGGTGGAGCATGATCGAAACGACATGACATCGCGTCCTTTTCGGTTCGCCGTCGGGTTCTCCGCCGCCGGTTCGCGGGGCGAGTGGCGGGAAAAGGCACAGCGCGCAGAGGATCTGGGCTACGACGTGGTCCAGGTGCCCGACCATCTGGAATGACCTCGCCGTTCCCGACGCTGGTCGCCATGGCCGAGGCGACCACGCGGGTGCGGGTCGGCACCATGGTGCTCAACGCCGGGTTCTACCGGCCGGCACTGCTGGCCCGCGACGTCGCCACCGTGGACCAGCTCACCGACGGGCGCTTGGATTTCGGGATCGGCGCGGGGCCGGATTTCGCGAAACCCGAGTTCGAGGTGGCCGGGCTGCCCTTCCCGGGCGGGCGGCAGCGGATCGACAACCTGCGTGAGACCATCGGCGAGATTCGCGGTCTGTTGGCGAACGACCATCAGCCGCCGGTGCGCCGCGCGATTCCGGTGCTGGTCGCCGGGCGCGGGGACCGCCTGGTGCGGGTGGCGGCCCAACACGCCGACACCGTGGCGCTCGCCGGGGTACCCGTCGGCGACGACATCGGCTCTGAGGACGCCGGTACCGCCGCGCTCGCCCGCCGCGTCGAGTTCGTCCGCGCCGCCGCCGGGGAGCGCTTCGCCGGGCTGGAGCTGGGGCTCACCGTGCAGGGGGTGGATGTGCGGGGTTACGACGAGCCCGATCTGTCGTTGGCCCGCATGTTCAACCGGACCCTGTCCAACGATCAGCTGCGCTATCTGCCCGGCTTCCTGCACGGATCCGCGCGAGAGATCGCCGACACGCTGCGGCACTACCGCGACGCCTACGGAGTCACCCACTACTCCGTCGCCGAGCCGCGAATGACGGCTCTGGCGAAGGTGATCGAAGAACTGCGCTAGGGCGGCGGCCGGGGCGCCTCAGGCCAGATCGAGGTGCCGGAGCCGCGGCCAGAGTTCTCGCCACGGCTCGCGCCGGTCGCCGCACAGCCACTGGTTCTGTTCCTCATCGTCGTCGAACAGTTTGCGGCAGGAGGCGAAATGGTCCCGGAGTTCATCCGGGGCCTCGCCGACGTAGAGCACGCTGCGCGCCGATTCCGGTGGCGGGTCGAAGTATCCGTAGCTGCGGTTGGTGCTGTAGGCGGTGGGCAGGTCGGGCGCGTACACATCCAGGTAGGCGGCGACGATGTAGGACTGGCCCATGATGATCGTGTTCGCGCGCTCCGCCGCGGGCAGTTCGCGATAGGCCGCGGCGGTGCGCCGGGCGATCGACTCCCCGACGGCGGAATCGGCGGAGACCGCGGCGACGCCCAGCATGCCCGCAGCCGCGGCGATGCTCAGCGCCACCGCCGGCCAGGCCACCCAGCCGTAGCGGCCACCGGCGAGGCGGCGCCGCTGGAATCCGACCGCACCGGCCGCGAACAGGACTCCGTAGAGGCCGCCGAGATAGTAGGGCCGCCCGACCGCGACGACGAAGAAGACGTACAGCACCACCGCGGTCACCCCCAGGAAGCGATAGTCGCGCAGTTCCTCGGCACGCAGCAGTCGCCACAATCCGTACAGCGCCAGCACGGTTCCCGCGACACCGGCCATCATGACGAGCGCCACGGCCACACCGGGCCTGCCGCCGTAGAGCGCGTCGGCCTCCGCGAGCACCACCGAACCCATGTGCAACTGCGGCCAGCCGTTTCCGGCCTGCCACAGCAGCGTCGGCAGCGCGAGCAGCAGCCCAATCGCCGCGCCCGCCCACAGCAGCGGCCGGCGCAGCAACTCGCGCGGCCCGAAAATCGCTGCCGCGCACAGCAATACCGCACCCAGCAGCAGTACCTGGAACTTGGTCTCGGCCGCGACTCCGGCGACCACGCCACTCGCGAGCAGCAGCCGGTCGTCACGCACCCGGAGCCAGCGCACCAGCAGCCAGATCAGGAGCAGCCACTGCACCGGTTCCAGTGCGTAGGGGGTGAGCCAATGCCCGGCCATGGTGATCCACAACGCGGTCGCCTGCGCGACAGCCGTGAGCAGCTGTGCTCGCCGATCGCCGCCGAACTCCCTGGCGATGAGGGCCGCGACGACGACCGCGCCCGCGGTCGCGAGGATCGCCGGAATCCGGAGGACGGCGAGCGATCCCGGCGCGAGCCGATCCAGCCCGGCGGCCAGCAGCGGTGCGAGCGGCGGCTGATCGGCGGCGCCCCAGTCCAGGTGATGACGGCCGATCGCCAGCATGTAGGCCTCGTCGAACCAGTAGCCGCCGCGGAGGCTGCACACGAAGTGGGCAAGCGCCACGACACCGGCAACCAGCAGTACGGCTCGACCGGCGAAGGCCGGGACGGGTGCCGCCGACGGCTCCGCCCGCAGGGCTTGGTTCACGCACGACCTCCGTTGCTCGATCCGGCGTCACGATCCTCCCCCGCCGGGGTACACCGGCGCATCGCCCCGCACGTGGGTTCCGCGTGCGACCACAGCACGACGTCGTCGCCGGGGCGTCATACCTGCGGATGACGCCCGGTCCGTCGCGGCCGCGAGCCGGACATAACGGTCAATCGCCGAGGTGACCGAGCCTCCCACCGCTGCCCGCCTGCGCCTTTAGAGTCCGGTCTGCTCGATCTGAACGGGTACCACTTCCCATCGACAGAAGGGGTTACACATGAAGATCCGCACTGCCGCGGCCGCGTCATTGGCCGCACTCGCTGTTCCCGCCGGGCTGGCGGTCGCAGCGCCCACCATGGCCGCGCCGGCAGCGATCCCGCTGGTCCAGGTGCAGGACGACGGCAGCGACGAACCGGAAGGCGGCGCCGACGCTGTCGGGCGGAGTGGGCAGTCACAGTCCTCGCCGAACTCCGTACAGAGCGACCAGTCCCAGTCCTCCCAGAACTCCGGCCAGAGCGGGCAGTCGCAATCCGCCCCGAGCTCCGTGCAGAGCGACCAATCACAGTCCTCCCAGAACTCCGGCCAGAGCGGGCAGTCACAATCCTCCCCGAACTCCGTACAGAGCGACCAATCACAGTCCTCCCAGAACTCCAGCCAGAGCGACCAGTCACAATCCGTGCCGGACTCTGTGCAGAACCAGCAATCGCAGCCCGCCTCGGGATCGTCCCAGGGCCCGCTGGCCGACCGACCGCAGCCGCGCAGCGTGCACTGACGCGAGGCGAGCACGGCCCCGCGGTGATTCCGCGGGGCCGTGGACTCGGCGAGGTCTACGGCGAGTGCTCGCCCTCCGGGTCCATGCGGTAGGTGTATCCCCACGCTTCGGCGAAACTGTTCCACGGACCGGCCTGGAACAGGAAGCGGTCGTAGGCACTCAGGGCCGTCACCTCGCGGACGGCTCGTGACTCGTCCTGCCGGACGCGGTGATACCCGAACAGGTCGTTCGTGACCCCGGTCGTGAGCCCGTTCTCCCGCTGGAAAACCGCCATGTACTCCCCCAGCGACCTGGTGCCGGCCACGCTCGGGAAAATCCACTCGAGCGGCGCCACCCCCGTGCGAGGCGGCGGGGCAGGCGTCGGGGCGCCGGACAATTCCGCGATCTCGGCCGACGACACCGCACCCTGCCCGTACTCCCGCAGGTACAGCTCCACGAACTCCGGTGCGGGAAGCACCCGTCTCGACTCGCGATTGACCACCATGGCTTTCGACATGCCCGCGCGCCGGGCGGCCTCCGCGAGCGACACACCCGCGTCGTCGCGCAGGAACCTGAGGAATTCGCCGGTGTGCCGGTAGCCCTCGGGGAAACGCGGCTTGCCGGGCGTCAGGGCGCGCAGGTACGCCTCCGCGTCGGCTCGCTCCGGCCGTCGGCGGCCCGCCTCGATGTCCGCGACGTCCTCCGCGGGAACGCCGATCTTCTCGGCGACGAACCGCACCGGCAGGCCCACTCGCGCCCGCAGCACCCCGAGGCAGGCGCCGACCTCCACGCTGTCGTCGACGGGACCGGTTCCGGCCGTCAGCGCCCGCAGATGCGCCTGCCACGCCGTGGTGGCGGGAGGCAGCCGTTCCGACGATTCCCGGTGGGCGACAGTCACTTCCAGCACGCCGAGCCGATGGGCGAACCCGCCGGGCCGGAAACCGGCCTGCTCCCGGAAGAACCGCAGCCCCGCGCCGACGACCGGCCCGCGCACGGTCGCGAGCGCGGGAAAGAAGTGCTGCGCCAGCGCCGAGTACAGCCGCCGGACCGCCGGCTCCCGCCGCATCAGGGCACGCAACTCGCCGATCGCGTTCGAGGCCCCCGTGGGGAATTCGAGGATCGCGTCTATCTCTTCGCGCAGATGGGGAAGCGCGACACGCAGCGCACCCAACCAATCCTCGCCACGGTCGTACCCATGCGGGTGCGGAACCGCCTCCCGCCCAGAACTATCCGTCGCATCATGCGGCCGGGCACCGATTGCCTCGTCGTTCACGGCGGCCGACCACGGCGTCGCATTCGGCACCGGCCGACTCCCGATGTGTCCCTCCCCGTTCTCGCTTTCCCTGGACACCGGCCGCGACTCGGACCCCGCCTGCCGCCTGGTCCACGGCGTCGGCCGCCCGCGCTCGCCGATGAGTCCCACCGAGCCGTTCCCGGCCCGGGTCGTGCCCAGTTCTTCCGCCCACACATGGGTGTTCCCCCAGTTGTCTTGCTGTACAACCGGTTTCAACCTGAGTACGTCGTAGCCCGCGGACCGGAGACCGGCGCGCAGGGCCGGATTACGAAGGAGCATGTCGGTGAGGGCGTCGTCGTGGTGGCCTTCTTCCGCGATCACCGCGACGGTGTGGCCGGGGAGCAGGACGACGCCGGGCGCCACGCGCACGGTGCCGGGCCGGCGGCGCAGCAGGTCGGCGGCGACCGTGGCGACAGCGGCGTGGTCGCGGGCGTCCTGTTCGGCCCACCAGCGCGCGGTCTCCTCGGCGAGCCGCTCGATGATGCCGATCCTCGCCTCCGTCGCGGCCGCGGCACTCGCCCAGGCCTCGGCGCCGAGCCCCGCGCCGGCCGCCACCCGGCGTTTGGCGCGCAATTCCCGGGCGGCGTGCTCGCGCAGGCGGGCGATCTCGGCGGTCCAACCCGCCCGGTTCAGCAGTTCGGGGTGCCGGACTCCGGCCTGGTGGCCCAGGGTGTGGCAGCGCACTTCGCGCAGTCGGCTGGGCCGGACGTAGGTCAGCTCGACTCTGTAGTAGTTACCGGGTTCGCCCTCGAGGACGTCGATGACGACCTCGGTGAACCCGCGCCGGTGCGCCATCTTGCCGGTGAAGGTCGCGGTGCGCGCCGCGTCCTCGGGTGACAGTCCGCTGCGTACGGCGGCGTTGAACGAGTCGAGATTGTCGGTGAGCCCGAAGCGTTCCCGGGCCCAATAGTCCGTGATTCCGTGCACGATGTCGCCGAGTTCGCGCCACACGTCCTCGAACATCGCGCCGCCGGACGGCGTGCCCGGCCCGGTCATGAAGACACTGAGCAGCTTTCCGGACAGATCGACCTCGCCGCGGGCGCCGACGGGGTAATACCTGTCGTCCATGTCGCCCGGTGCGGCCGCGTACAGATTCCGGTACCGCCCGACCGGCGTTGAGACAATCCGGCCGGTCAGATCCAGCATGGTCCGCTCGTACCACTGCCCCAGGCCCCGGTTCTCGAATTCGGCGGCGAGCGCGCCGAGGTGGTGCCACAGCGGCAACAAGTCGGTCGCGAGGGTGTCCTCGGCCCGGTCGGCGAGTGCGGCCCGATCCCCGGAGACATCGAAATACCTTGCGAGAGGGCCCAATACGGAGGTGAGCCAGCCGACGTCGGGGGCGCCACCCCGACCCCGCGGTCCGGTGCCCCGATCATCGCTCGGATGCCAGCCCGCCGCGACGCGCTCGGGCCACGGCCGTGCGCCGATGCTGCCGTGGTCGTCCGAGGACGGTGTGCTGCCGATGTGGTCGGTCGGCGCCGGACTGTCGTCGGGACGGTCGGCTCTGGCACGCAGGCTCGGTACCAGCTTGTACAGGAAGCGGCGCTCGAGATCCAGCAGGGCGTACGCGCGGAGCATCGCCATCGGCAGTTCGTCGAGACCGTAGACGAACGGGCGCACCGCGGCGGCGACCGTATCGATCGCCGCCGGCAGCGTGTGCAGGGTCGCCGGTTCGAGCTCGGTGAAGACGTGCTGCCACACGCCTCCGGTGAAGGCGTCGAGGACGGCGGCCGACCCGCTCCCGTCCCGCCGCTCGTTCCACGCGTACCCGAGGGCCTGCAACGCTCTGTCGACCTCGTCGTAGCGGTGCAGCACCGCGCGGCAGGTGTTCGCGTCCACCTCACCCAATGAGGTCGCGACGTACTCCGGGTAGTAGGCGGCGCTGTTGGCTTCCCGGTAGGACTCTGCGCCGGTGGCCGTGCGCCACAGCTCGATCGCCGTCGCCAACCGATCCAGGACGCCCTCATCCGGCGGTGCGATCCCCGTCGGCCGGTCGAGTTCGTCTGTCGCGGTGAGCAATCGGTGCGCGTTCCGCCAGCGGCGGCCGACGGCATGTTGCTGCCCGGTGGCGAGCGGATCCGAATCCAAGTGCGCGAGCGTGCTTTCCATCTCCTCGGTGGTCAGGACCGCATCGGGATCACCGGCCAGCCGAGGATCGCCCGCCGCCCGTCGCTCACGGCTGAACTCGAGCAGCTCACCGTCTCGAAGCTGCTCCAGCTGACGCCGTCCGTCGGTATCCGGCGCCGCGAACCCGGGGTCGACGCCCAGCGCGCCGGCGGCCAGCAGCATCTCCGCACGCCACGAGAGTTCGTGGTCCTCCGCCGGGCGGCTGCCGATCAGGTCTTCGGGACCGCCGGGTGCGGCGGGGTAGCCGAAATGGTCACGGAGAACGGTTCGGAGTTGGCGGAGGGCAGTGTGGTGGGCCTCGACGTGAGCGAACAGGGCGTCTTCGGACAGGCCGTACTCACCGACGCGGAGGTCGGTGAGGAATTGCCGCATGCGCAGCCACCGCATGCGGTCAGGGTGGCCGTGCGCCGGGTCTTCGGCGAGGCCGAACGGGAGCGGGAACAGCCCCGAGGTATCCGGTTCGCCGAACGCCCGGTCGAGGCGTTCCGGCTCCGGCCGCGTCCGATCGTCGTGTACCGGGTCCGGGGCGGCGGCCATCGCGTGGATCTCGGGGTCCGAACAATCAAGCGAGAGTAGCGGATCGGTGGGCAGGCGGTGGTCGTGGAAGGATTCCAGCGCTGCCAAGTCGGTGTGCGCCTGGTGCAGCACCAGGAGCCTGTAGGCCAGGTTGTGGTGCTGTCGGCTCGCCCGGATCAATTCGGTGACGCGCGCGTTGTGCCGCGTGAGATCGGCCGGGCCGGTTGCGCCGGAGAGCGATTCGGCCGGCGTGCGCGATTTCGCGGCTTCGTGCAGCTGCTGCGCCTCGACGTATCGGGTCACCGCCGCGGCGATTCCGCGCGCCAAGTCGCTCATGTGGTCGCGGCGCTGCCGGAGCGCGTCCCGCCGGGCGGCGACGATGTCTCCCGCGAGTTCCCGATCGAGTCGTTCGGCCGCCTCGCGGTACCGGAGTTCCCACTGCCACAGTTCGGGCAGCACCTCCGCCATGCGCGCGCCGGGGTCGTCGGAAACGCCGGAGTCGTCGTGCGCCGCCGCGACCACGGCCTCCCCGGCCGGCTCGTCCGCGTCGGCACGGATCATCTCGGCGACGATCGGACCGGTCTGTCCGCTCCCCTCGACCCACAGTGTGGCCGGTCGCTTCCGCGCCCCTTGCAGGGCATCCAGCCCTCGGACGAGTCGGCGCGCCAGCTCTTCGGACGACTCCGTGTCCTCGGCGCCGGAGCGGCGGAATCGCAGGTGAGCCAGCATCGCGACCTGGTGATCGCCGTATCTGTGCCGCGCCCAGGCGAATCGGGCGGCGGCGGCCACCGCCTGGGCGGCGAGCGTCGCCGGGTCATCGGTCACGTCGAACACGAAGGTCAGCACCTTCCGTGCCGGTCTCCCGGATGGCAACAGGTCGGCGAGTTCCGCGGACAGCGGCAGCTGCGTGCCGAGGTCACCGAAGGACAGTGTCACGTCGGCGCGGTCCGGGTCGGCTATGGCGGCGGAGTAGGTGTGCGGCAACACGATGTCGTGTTCGTCGGCCCACGTCCGAGACATCGTCACCGCATCCGCGACCAGGGTCGCGACCGAGTCCGGCCCCTCCGACCTCATGGCGCGCGAGATCTTCGCGTCGTTGATGCCGGAACGCACATTCGCGGGCATGCCGTCGACATCGCCGAGCAGCTCGGGCAGCTGCGCCCAGTCGGCCGAATCCCCGTCCGGGTGGACGAATTCGCTGGCGACGGCGCTGTTGGCCCTACCTCGTTCGCGCGCCTGCGCACTCGACTCACCCGGCGACGCGGCGCGGAACAAGGCGGCCGCCGCACCGGCGGAGAGCCATTCGCCGGTCGGTTCGGACGACAGAATACGCACCGGCGCACCGGCATTCGACTCTGCGCGGGAGCCGACGCCGGGGCGCGGGTCGGCCAGCACCACCGCGTGCACCCCGTCCGCGGGAGACAAGCCGGTGGCGGTCGCGGCGAGACAGCCGGTGCCCGCCGCCACCACCGTGACGTCGGCCGGCGTCGGGTTCACCAGGCGTCGATAGTGGTTGTCCGCCAGGATCTGTCGGCGGAGCAGCAGTCCGCGCGTGCGCTGCGACTCCGCGTCATCGCCCTCGGGCCCGCGCCGCCAGGCCACGACGGAGACACGCAGGTCCGGGGTGAGCTGCCGGACACGCCGAGCCAGCTCGGCGGCGGTGACGAAATACTCGGCGGCGGGGTCGGCGGCACGGTCGAGTGCGAGATATACGACCTTGTCCGCCCACTCGGGATCCTCACCGAGGACGAATTCGTATTCGCCGGTGTCGAATTCGGCGTGCCGTAACGTTTGTGCGGGAGCCGGGACGCCGGACTCCGGAATGCCCGTCAGCGCCGCGATGAGACGTGCATCGGGACTCGTCGCCGACTGCGCCGCCCACTCGTTCGCCTGTCGGCGGGCCGCCGTCGGAATGCCGGGAAGCGTGCCCAGCTCATCGCGGTACTCCCACACCATCGTCGCCTGCGACCACGTATATCCGTGCCGCGCGGCGAAATCGGCTACCTCCTGATTCGGCGGCAGCACATCGTCGGGCAGGTCGGTCCACCAGGAGTGGGTGTGCTCGAGCTGCCGCGGCGTGCCGGGCGGTTCGGAATCCGCGGGGCGGGCGCCGATCAGGTCGTCAGGGGAATCCGCCGGACGGCTGCCGACGGAGTCGGAGTAGTCGACCTCGGCGCCGATGCGGGTATTCCAGTTGATTTCCGGTGGTTGGAGATTGGTGACGTACTCGTGGATCACCCACTGCGGGGTGCCGACTTCGGTCCCGCCGATTTCCGCGTCGGCGAACCCGACGGCGAGCGCCTCCTGCCGAGCCCGCACATCGGTGAGATGCGGGTAGTAAGCATTGCCGGGCAGGCGGCCGAGCCATTCGTCGAAACTCTCGATCAGGCCCTGCTGTCTCAGTTTCCAGTGCGCGTCGCGCAGCACAGTGAGCAGATTGTCGCTGAGTTCGTAATTCGACGCTTGGTCGATCGCGTGCACAAATTCGTGGAGGGCGGTGTCCGCGTACGGCTGTCCGTCGATCGTCTTCGCTCTCCAATATGCTTTATCGCGGGCGCCCTCCTCGCCCAGTCTTCGGTCGCCGGCCCACCTCAGGCTGAACGTTATTTCCGTGCCCTCGAGGGGATCCGTTTTCTTGTCTCGCCGACCGCTGGCTTCGGCACGCGCCGAAGGGAGAAAATCTATCCGTAGCGCACGGATATTCGTCATGAGTCTCCGGAGGCCGGGAGCGTATCGGTACTTGTCGAGGAGCTCGTCCAGTTTTCCGAGGATTTGCTCTACCGCGGTCTCCATGACGTAGGGCGTGTCGAACCCGGCGACTTCGACGTAGGGATGCTTCAGCTTGAACGTTTCGACCAGCCGGGTCTTGGCTTTCGCCGCGTCGTCGAGCCCGGCCGCGAACAGCGGATTCCCGGCGTGCTCCGCGATCTCGCGCAGCGCATCCATCGCCTCCCCCTGCATCTTCAGCGCCGCGTTGACGACAGCGTCGGGGAAGGGCAACTGCCACAGCATGTCCCCGAGCGCGCTCACATGCCGGCCGATGTCGACGATGGTCTGCCGGGGAATGTGATGGTCCCGCCATACCGTGCGCCGGCCCGCACCGCGCACGAAAACCTCGGCGAGGCCGGTCCGCTGTCCGGTAATGGCCTCGTAAATTGCGAGCCGATCGACTGCATCGGGGACAGCGCGCAGCCTGATGGCAGACCAGTCTCGGTAGAGAACGTGGTACTGGGGCGGTTCCATCCGCATTTCGCCGGCCGGCGCTCCGACCGAGCGGGCGATCAACGTATCGGTCCATTTCGCAATGGCTTCCCACACGTCGTCGTAGGTCTCGCGGATGGTCTGGTAGCCGTCTGCGAAAGTCAGCCGCTCGATCGTTACTCCCGGACGTCCTTCCAACTGCTCGATCCGATCGATCGGGGGGATCGCCGGGTCATGTGGTCTGCTGCCGATGAAATCCGAGGGGCCCTGTGAGCCGTCCGGGTCGATCGTCCGCGTGTAAACGCCGGGCGTTCCCATGAGGAACGCGGCACCGTCGCCCACCCGCACCCGCAGACGGCCTTCCCCTGATTCGAGACCCAGGCCGCCGCCGCGTCCGACTCCCTTGCGGCTCGCGGCCACCTGCAACGCCTCGGCGAGCACCGAAACCGTCTGCTGCGCAGTGAAACCCGGTATCGATTCGGCCAATTGCGCGGGCAGGGTCGCGGACAGTCGCTGGAAGCGCTTGCGGTCTCCCCACAGCCGCGCGGACCACGTGGGGGCCGAGCCGTCACCCGGGTCGGTCCATTCGAAATCACCGAACAATTCGCCGCCCCAGTTGTCCACCAGCGGCTTGTACGACGCGGGGACATAGAGTCCTTCGACGGACCCGCGGACGGTGTACGCAAGGCCGGTCGAAGTCGTCGTCGACGTGATCCGCACGCCGTCCTTACCGGAGACTTGCAGCGCGTAATCGACCAGCAGCGCGGCGACATTCGTCAATTCCGGCGGAAGGTCAGCCGGTGCGCCCTGGGGGTCGGTCCACGTGCCCGCGACAGCTGCGCGCACCTCGGCGGCGGACATGGCGGGCGAGAACGCCCCGGGCGCACCGTGTTCCGAGTCGGAGGGGCGAGCGCCGATGGTGCCGTCCGATTCGTCGGGCTCGATCGCCGGGCCACCCGCGCGGCCGACGGTGTCCATCACCTCGTCCAGCCAGTCGTCCAGATCGGCGTCGAACTTGTCGAGTTCGGTTGTCCCGTCGTCGATCTGCTCGGCGGCCTGCACCATGGTGGTGAGCACCAGGCAGTGGTCGGCGCGGTCGCGTACCGCGAGGTCTTCCGGCCGGCGCGCGGCGAGGAGCGGGAAGACCTCGACGACAGCGGCCTGGACGGCGGAGACGGGGGCCGGGTCCCCCGGAGCCTCGATCAGCCGGCGCAGCGGGTCCGGGGTCTCCGCACCCAGTACCGACCCCAGCCAGCGCAGTTCCTCTTTCACCATGCGGTCCAACGCTTCCCGCAGTTCCGGCAGGGAACGCCACCGGCTCAGGTCCACCTCGCCGGACGCGGCGAGTTCGCGCAGGCGCGAGTAGGCCGTGGCGCGCTCGTCCTCGGCCGTGAGCCGGCCGTGAATCAGCTGTGTGAGCGCGGTCGCGTGCTCGATGAGCCGCAGGTACCAGCGATTCCACGGATTGTCGTCTTCGAACGCCTCCGCCAGCAGCCGTAGGCTGAGGTAGCGCTCGCCCTGCTGCACCTGCTGCGCCGGCTTACCGTCGCGCCGCCACTCGTCCACCTGCCGGCGCACCTGCGCGGGGGTCCACTCCGCCCACTCGTCGCCGGGTAGCGCGGCCGCGCTGATGCGGGCCGCCGCGAGAATCGTCGCCAAATCCGGCTCGAGTGCTCCCTGATTCATCCGCCGGTCCAGCGGATACCGGCGCAGGTGCTCGTGCATCCGGCGGATGAGCCGCACGCGGCCCAGCGTGCTCTGGTGCGCGGCCTCGTCGAACGCCGCCGTCACAGTGTCGATGCGGCCGAGTCGCTCGCTCGCACGGGCGATTTCGTCCTCGCCGCGCGGATCGTCCCGCAGCGCGACGACGGTCCGTTGCCGCCGGTGCGCGACATCGTCCCGCACGGCAGCCAGGGTGTCGACGAACGGCGCACGATCGGGGAACTGGGACAGCTGCCACGTGGCCCCGTCCGTCGCGGCGGGCACCCCGGTCAGTGCCCGATTCGCCAGCTCGAGTGCCGCGTCCAGATCGGCGTTCAGCAGGTGGGTCGTGTCATAGCGTTCGACCGCCGCCTTCGCGCGTTCAGCGAGCAGGCGCAGCTCCTCGATGTCGGCCGACAACTCGTGCTCGGGGTCCCGGGCTTCCGCCTCGAGCGAGCGCAGCCGGGCGTGCAGCAGCGTCATCCCGTGCCACGAATCGAGGGACGACACCCGATAGCGCCGGGCCGCCTCCAGGATCCGCCGGTTCCACGACTCGAACGACGTCCGTTCGTCCTCGGCTACGGCGGTCCCCAGCGCGAAGAGTGCGCGCGCGTGCCGCTCGAGGCGTTGCCACTCCGCGGCCAGCCGGTCCGCCGTCGCGAGTGTCGCGCCGAGGACCCCGACGAGGTCTCCGTGCGCCCGGAAGTCGGTGGCCGCCCGCAGCAGTCCGTGCGCCCGGCCGATCAGGCCGGACAGTTCCGCCCCGCGCCGGGCCAGTTCGGTCTCCACCGCCTCGACCGTGCGGGCCCAGGTGTCCAGGCGCTGGATATCGTCGACCAGCTTCGCGACCGGCAGCATCCGGTCGAACTCTCGTCCGGCCGCGAGGATTTCCGGTGTCGCACAGTCTTGTTCGCGCCAGTCGTCCAGCACGTGGCGGAGCCACTGGTCGTCCACCGCCGCGCCGCGGCCGATCTCGAGCATGCCGGCCAGGTCGCGGCGCACCTCCCGGTACCTGGCGAACCACGTCTCCCAGGTGGGCGAGCCGGTCCGCAGCAGTTCCTCGGGATCGATGCCCTCGGGCGCGAGCAGTTCGGACAGTTCCCGCAGCAGTTCCGCGCGGCGCTCGGTGGCGTGGTGGGCGACCGCCAGCCGTGCGGCCGGATCCGTCTCGTCGGGCCCGGATTCCTCGGGACTTCGAGCGGAGGGCACGAGCTCGGTGTAACGCCCGTTCTCGGGGTCGCTGACCCCCCCGAATGTCCGGGACCCGGCTGTGCGGTGAGGCACCCGTTCGCGGGTGGCGCCCCGCCCGGCGGTGATGTGCGCGGCATGGACCAAGGCTTCGTGGGGGAGCCCGGTCGACTCGTCGTAGTGCAGGTAGCCCTGATGCACGGTCTCGACGCCGACCCAGTCCGACGGGAACTCGGCGCCGAGCCGCACCCCGCCGAAAGCCTCGGTGGCGGGATCTATACCGTGGCCGAGGCGGGGATGGAGGCGGCTGTGCGCGCCGGGCTCATCCGCGCCGAACTTGGTGACGACGTCCCGCCACGACGCGAAGATGTAGACGTTGTCCGCGCCGATGCCGAATTCCTCGGCATGGTGGATCGGGCCCGTGCCCGGCGATCCCGCGAGGATGACCGAGTCGATCAGACCGGCGAGCCTGCCGTCGCGGCCCGCGTACGACAAGGTGACCGAACCGTAGCTGTGCCCGTAGAGCCGGTTGACGAGCTGATCGGGGTCGGCGATTCCGGCGCGGCGCCGGGTGGAGTGCAGCGCGGCGATGTCACACGCCAGCCGGTCGCCGCCGACCCGGGCGCGGCGCCGGAAAGCGGCCTTCACGAAGCCGGTTTTCACCGGCCCGGCCGGCGCGTCGTAGCCGATCCAGATGATCGAGGCCAATTCGAGCGACGGTTCGACGCGCAGTGTCTCCTTGTACAGGTTGTGCAGCGGCTCGAACTGGTACGCCAGCGAAGCGGAGGTCGTATTCGTGCCCGGCACATGCCAATTCACCGTGTGCGCGGTGTCGACATTGCCGAGCGCGGCGACGGCCTTGCCCTTGCCGCCGAAGGCGCCCGCGTCGAAGGACAGCAGGTGCAGCGGCGGCCCGCCCGGCGTCTCCGCGGCCTGACGGTCCATCTGCCGCAGGTGATTCCGGATGTGCACCAGGTTGTCGAACCGCTTGCGCTCGGCGACCGTGAGCGCGTTCCGGACCCAGTCGAGCATTCCCGTGCCGACCGGCTTGCGCGCGACGAACTCGTCGAGTTGGCGGCGGATCGACAGCCGGTTGGCGTGGTCTCGGATGACAGCGGGCAGGCCGTCGGCGTTGCCTATCTCGTGCGGGTACACCTGGATGAGCGCCCGCTGCGTAGCGCTCAGCCCGCCGGGTGCGGCGGGATCGCGCAGCGAGTCCCACCACTCCCCGTTCTCGGTCGCACGGCGTTGTGCGGACGCCGTGTGGCGGCGATTGTGCCAGCGTTGCAGGCCGCCCGCGTGGTCGAAGCCGCCCGCGCGCAGTGCCTCGTCGGCAATTCGCCGCTGTTCCTCGTCGAAACCATGGTCCACCGGCAGCGAGCTTCCAGCTGGCGGACTCGTTCTCCGGCGTACGGCCCGAGTCCCGCAGATCTCCCAGTTCCGCGACCGCCGTCAGACATTCGTTCGTCGTATATGTCTGAGCGATAGCGTGATTCGTCTTCCGCACCGCGGTGAGCAGGTCGCTCGCCGGGCCTTCGGCGGAGGTTCCCGCACGGTCTGCGATCGAGGCGGCGAGCCGGCGCACGATATCGACCGCGCGGGAGCCGCGTACGGAGCCCTCGGGTTCGAAGGTGGCGGGCGAGGTCTCAGGTCCGAACTGATTGATGACGATCCGCCGTTCGACCGGGTCCAGTTCGTCCAACGCCGCTTGCAGGTCGGCCGGACTCGCCTGTGCCAACGCCGCGGCCGATTCCATCTGGGTCCGGTGGTATTCGTCCGCGAGCGCCTGCACGGAACGCTGCGCGGCGAGCAACGTCATGGTGCGAATCATGGCGCCGCGCGTCTTCTCGCGAGCGGAGCGCACCGGGCTCACCAGACGTTCCAGTTGCTCCGCGCTCGCCTCCGCGATCAGCCGGCGCGGATCCGGCTGGTCGGCGCCGACCAGTGCGGCGTACATGGCGCTGCGAAAACGGCCGGACTCGGAGGTCACGGACGGGTCGGCGAGACGGCTCTCCGCCACCAACTGCGCCCGCCGCTGCGCGAGCTTGCGCCGGACCGTGGACAGGGCGGCCGACACCGCGCGCTCCGGCATGCCGAGAGTCGCCGCGATGTCGCTGTGCGTCAACCCGTTTCGCGCCAGCGTGAATATCTCGGTCTCGCCGCGAGTGAGCGACAGTCCGTCGGGCAGGTCGTACCGCGAAGCCGCCTCCGGGCCTGTGCCGTCGGCCGCACCGTCAAAGGGTCTGCTGCCGATGCGTTCCGAGGAGTCGGGGTCGAGGGACGCGAGCATGTCGTCGATTCGGTCCCGCATGGCTTCGGCGTTGCGGAGTTCGACCCGGACGGTCTCGACCCGCTCCCGGACCTGGCGCGGCGCGCCCGGCCACCCGGCAGCGTCGATTTCCCGGCGGAGGTCGTCGACCCTGGCCTCGACCATCGCGCGGTCTTCCGTGAGTCGACGTCGTTCCCGCGCAATGGCTTCGGCGTCGCCGCTGCGGGCGACGGCGTGGCTGTCCAGGACGCGCCACGGGATACCCGCGTCGTCGAGTACGGCGCGCAGTTCCGGGTCGGGCGGTTCGGGAAGATTGATGTGGTCGATGTCGGAGAGGGTGACACCGCCGTGGATGTGAGACTCGACGAACTGGTGCCGGCGGAAGAGTGCGCCGGAGTAG
The DNA here is from genome assembly GCF_044628355.1 of Nocardia sp. N2S4-5. NCBI lineage: Bacteria > Bacillati > Actinomycetota > Actinomycetes > Mycobacteriales > Nocardiaceae > Nocardia > Nocardia sp. N2S4-5. Next base: position 2,101,012 of record NZ_JBIUPM010000001.1, read on the forward strand.
TCGCGCTCGATTCCGCGCAATGCGTGATCGTCCACGGCCACATTCGCGGACAGCGGGACGACGCCGAACGACTCCGGGCGCGGGTCGAGCAACGGCGAGGGCATGGTCCGCGCCGGTTTGCCGTCGAACTGGCTGCCCGAGTAGACGAGCGAATCGCCGACGCAGAACGTGGCCCGTTGCCGGACATCGTCTTTCAGCACCACTTCGATCCGGCCGTACATCGCCGCCTTCTCGGTGTACAGCGTGGTGCGGATGTCGGCCAGCCCGGCCGAGGTGGCCGCGTCGGACAGCCCGGCCGGGCGCTCGCCGTCGACCAGCACGAGTCCGTAGACCGGGCGCAGCCGCGGGTCCATGTCCTCGGGGTTGCCGAACCACCGGTCCTCCATCCGCGCCACCTCGCCGGCGCGGCCACCGCCCAGCATGCCCTCGAACTGGGTCTTGAACCGGCCGTCGGCGAGCAGCCCGAACAGTGCCTCCTGCCGCATGCGGATGGCGAGAGGTTTGCCTTCGACCAGGTCGGTGAGTTCGCGAGTCAGCGTTTCGCTCAGCGCGCCGACGCTCAGGCCGAGCTCGCGTGCCAGCTCGGCCGTGTACTGATGCACGCGTTCGTACTGCACCAACTGGCCGGATATCGCCAGCTCGCGTGCCTGCGGGTATCTCGCGAAGAACTGCTCGTTTCGCTGCTGAACCTCGAGCAGGCGCGACGGATCGTCGAAAGTCGCACTACCGAAAATCTTCAGTTGCACGTAGTTGTCGAACAGCTCCCGGTCCAGGACGCGATACGCGGGACGATCGGGCCGTTCGACAGCGGCGGTCTCCGGTTCGGCGGCCGTCGGCACGTCCGGCACGTCCGCCTCGGGATCGAACAAGCCCAGCACGCGCGGCAGGTGCCTGGTCAGGGCCGAGTGCACCTCACCGCGCCGGGCCATCGCCGCCAGTTCCGCGCGCGTGACCCAGCGGGCCTCGGCGGTTTCCGTGCCGTCCGCCACCGGGTCGAACCGCTGCGGCGCGTCCGCGACGAGGACGTGGTACTTCCATCCGCGCGGCCCGCCGATTACATGAGTCCCCCGATGCGCCAATCCGGCCAGGTATTCCGCGTCCGCGCCGAGTTCCTCGTTCATTTCGCGGGCGGCCCCTTGGGCCGGCGTCTCCCGCGCACACAGTGCGCCACCGGGCAGCTGGAAATTACCTTGGGAGAATCCGACTTTCGAGCGGCAGACGAGGAAAACCTCTTCGCCGTCCTCGTCGAAGGTCCGGACCAGCACCCCCGCCGCCCCGTAGTGCCCCCAGTACCCGGGCTCGACCTCACGGTCGCCGGACATTCCGGGATCGTCGAGGATTCGGAAGGGATGGTCCGACTGTTCGTCCGGGCGGTTGCCGATGAGACCGGACGGATTGTCGTCGTCCGGCGAACTTTCCGAAACGGTGTCGGGATAGAACCGGCGCATGAACGCGTCGGTGACTCTTGCCGTGGCGCCCAACGCTTCCAGCTCCGGTGTGGAATCGGTGGGACGGCTGCCGATGTGGGTGCCGTCCTGCTCCGGCCGCGCGCGGTCGAGGTGCTGTGCGAAGGTGCGGACCACCTCGGCGGTGTCCGGGTGCCAGTCGACAGTGCCGGATTCGGCTGCCCAGCGGGTCATTCGCCGGTGTAGTTCGGCGAAGACCGGGGCGACCTGTTCGGGTTCGGCGCCCGGGTGCGGATCGCGATAGCGGAGGATGGTGCGTGTGCCCTGCCGCTGCGCGACGACTTCGAGGTGGCCGGGTTCGCGGCGCAGCGGGGCGAGGGTCAGCGGTATTCGTATTTCGTTGCGGCTCAGCGCAATAGTGTCACGATCGGCCTTCACCCAGAAGTGTTCGCCGTAACCCGCGAACAGCGCCTCGATGCTGTTGTGGAAACCGACCGCGTCCATGTCGAACAGCTGCGGTATCGGCGGCGGGTCGCCTCGCCAGAATCGGCCTTGGCTTTCGTTGTCGAAGGTGCTGTCGTCGAGGCGAATTCCGCCGCGCGCCAACACATCACGCAATTGGGCGGTGCCCATGGGATCGAAGAGCTCGCGGGCCCGGTAGGAGTGAACCGGCCCGTCCGGTCGCCCGTAGTCGTCGGTGGCCAGCGTGCCCCATCCGGCCAGCTCGTCCCCCATGACCGACATCAGCCGGAGCAGGGCGTCATGGTCGTCACCGGCCATCATGCGTCCCCACCGATCCATCACGAACGAGATGCCGCCCGAGCCGGTGGTCAGATGCTCTGTCTTCGAGCCGCTCGCCGCGACGAAATGCCCGGCGTACACGCCGATGGCCAGCGTTCGGCGAGTGGGGAGTCGCGCGGAGCGGTCGTCGAAGAGACCTTCGGGTGCGACACGGTGCGCTGTGTAGTACGGCCGGATGGCGCTCGGCGTCTCGGAGCCGTACCAGGCCAGGACGCCGAGATCGTCCACGGTTCGTTGGACCATCCGCGGCAGCAGGACATTCTCCGCGAGACCCCGCCGCGCGGCGGTGCGCATGGCGGAAGCGGTCGCGCCGCCCGCAGCCGCGATCGCCTGATGGATGTCCATGCGCAGCTGATACAGCGACAGTCCCGCCGCGACGGCAGGCGCGGCGGGCCCGAAGCGATCGGCCGGGGCGGGGGTGGCCGGTCCGAGACGGTCCGCCGCCATCGCCACAGCGTGGTCCAGGTCGCGAAGCAGCGCGACCGCCCGCTCGGTATCGCGGGTGCGGGTCAGGAAATACAGCGCCGCCCGGTAGGCATCGGGGATGTATCGCCGCGCCGCTTCACCGAAAGCCTGCTCCGAGCCGGTACGGGCCGCGGCGAATCCGGCCGCCCGCGAGGGCAACTCGCGCAGCGCGCGCATCAGTTCCGGTTCCCAGTCGTCGCCGTCCCCCTGCGCGAGCAGGTTGTCGTCGGCGAGCCTCGCCCAGTCCGCGGCGTCGACGATACGTCCGATGTTGAGTTCGACCGCGGCGAGCACTCGTTCCGGGAATCGGGTCAACATATCGAGATCGTCTGGTGCGGAATGCCGTTCGTCCGTCTGGAGAGCTCCGATGATCTCGAAGACATCGGCGGCGGCCGCCGCCACCGCCGTCGCCGATCCCGAACCGCCGCCGGCGATCCGACGCCATTGTTCGGCGGCCAGTGCGGTTTGCACCCGAGCCGTGGCGACGGTCGCCGCGCGGGCCGGTGGGTGTCCACGCCGCACGGCGACGAGGCGTGCCGAAGTCTCGGTGTGCGTATCGGCGAGGTGGGTCCTCAGGGCGTCGTCCGAGAGACGAGTTGCCCAGAGCCTCAGCTCCTCTCGCGTCGCGCGCGCCGGGTCCGGTCGGATCGGCGCGTTCGGAGTCTCGTCGCGCTCCTGTTCGGCGGAGTCCGACTTCGGCGTTTGCGGACCGCTCAGACCTGCGATGATCCTCGCGATCTCGCCCGGTGCGCGCATCAGGGGCTCGGTCACCTTGGGAGCGGTCGGACGCGGGGCCGGAGCGGGAACGTGCGGAACCTCGTCCACGGTGACCGACGTCCGGTCCAGAATCACCCAGACCTCACCGTAGTGTCCGCCCGGATCGACGGCGTGGTAGCCGGGGTAGCCCATCGCGGCCGCAAACCGGCCCGTGTCCGCGAGCACGGCCCGGCGGTGCCCGAGGTACTCCTGGCGGGCGAGCACCTCGGGCCGTCGCGGACGTGCGGCCAGGTCTTCCAGTTCGGCATCGATGGCGTCGAGTTCGGCGCGCTGTTCGGCGCGCACCCGGCTGTAATCCACGGCCCGGGCGAGCGATTCGGGCCTCATCACCATGCGCAGCACGCGGTCCGGGCGGTCGTCGGCGTACTCCAGCGCGGATTTCCTGCTGGTGGTGACGTAGGTGCCGTTGCCGTGGTCGGCGCCTTGCCATCGTCCGGGGAAATACGGGCCGCTGCGGAACAGCTCCACATGCTCGGCCGCACTCACTCCGCGGAAGAATTCGCGACCGCCCGCGGCGATCAGCGCGTCGAGTTCGGCCGCCCCGGCGACGACCGGCAACCCGTCGAATCCGCGCTGCTTGCAGATTTCGCCGAGCGCGGGGTCGGTGGACCACTGGTCTCCGTGAACCATGGGCGCGAGTGCGGCGTAATCCAATTCGCTCAAGGGACTACTGCCGACGGTGCCCTCGAGACCGACGTCGGCGTCGAGGCTTTCGGTGTCCGCGGGCGGCCGGCTGCCGATGCTGTCTGAGCCCTTGACTCGCCAGTCGGCCCAGACCGCCTTCCATGTCGCCGCGGTCGCTCCCGCCCTATACAGGTCGGCCAGCAGGTCAGGAAAAACGACGTCACGTTTCTTGGCGAGCCGCCGGATATTGACAGTGACCTGGCGCGCGCTGCGCGCCGCAGACGACTCGGTCTGTCCTCGCCGCTGGTACTCCCAATAGCATCCGATGACGAATTTTCGCGCGTCACGCATGACCGCCGGGTCGCGGTCGGTCGGCGTTATATAGCTGAGAGCGTCGCGCAATTCCTTCTGCATTCGCGGTACACCGGAAGCGGCGTCGTCGGAGTCCGGGGTGCCCGATGGGTGACTGCCGGTGGATGCGAGTTCGAGCATGTCCTCGTACGCCTCGTCGACCTGACGCCACAAACCTTCGTCCACCGGCACCGGTTGATCCAGTGTTTCCTCGGGAGGGATGTCACGGACGGCCGTATCGGTGACCAGATCCCCGTGCTCGTCGAAATCGATTGTCCGGAAGAGGCGTTCGGACTCAGGCAGCCGGCCGATGAACTTCTGCTGTTCGCTCCGCCATTTCTCGAACTCGACGGCCTTGTTGAGCAAGGTGCGGCGGTCCGCCAGGTCCGTCGCGTCGAAATCGTCGTCGGTTCTGCCGTCGCGGGACGCCGCGAGGTCCACCACCACCAGGTTCGGTTCTTCGCCGGGTTTACTGTCGTTGACCAGCACCACCAAGTGGTTGTCGGCGTCACCGCTGCCTTGTCTCTCGGTGTTCTTCCATTTGTAGACCAGGACCTGCGCGCCGCCGGGGCGGTTCTTCAACGATTCGACGGCCTCGTCCAGCGTTCGGGAGTACTTCGCCGAGCCGCCGCGGAACGACCCTCGGACGGTGGCCCAGTTGTGGCCACGCAGCGGGATGCCGCCGGGCGGCATGGTGAATTGGTCGGCGTTGGCCTTGCACAGCACGCGCATCGCGGTCACACCGTTGTTGACGCAACTGTTGGGGCTGCGCCGGTGTAATTCGGTCACCAGATCGAGCAGGGCGGTGGTGGCCAGGTAGAGCGATGCCGCGGCGACGACGTCATCGGAGTCGGCGAGTGGGACACTGCCGTCTACGAGCAGATTCCGAGATATGGCCTCGCCCAGCACATCCCGGGCCTTGGCCGGTGTGATGTCGGAGAGCGGCACAGCCGGGTCCCGGGTCGCGTCGTCGCCGAGGGCACGGGCCAGCTCGACCTGAGCGGCCGACACCGCGGCGCCGAGATGACGCATTCCCTCCGCGCCCTCGATGTCCGCCGGATCCCAGCCGAGCGTTCCGGCCAGCCGGTCGCGCAGCGGCGTGAGGTGCGCTCGTGCCTGCTCGTCGGTGAACAGTGCCTGCTGCAGTGCCTTTCCGGGCGCGGTCGCGTCGAGGTACTGGCGCAATGTCTCGACGGCGGAGGCCGGGAGGTTCGCCTGCGCGAGAGATCTCGGCAGGGCGTCGCCGTTGTGGTGAGCGGTCGCTTCGTTCCCGTCGAGTGCGGCGCTTCGGGCTCGGTCCCGGGTGGGAGCGGAGTCTCGGTCCAGCGCATCGGTTCGGCCGCTTGTGTCGTCCCGGCCGCGCTGATCGGGCGCGGTATCGCGGCTCTGCGCGTCGTCCTGGTCGAGCGCTGTGGCGAGGGCGGTCGCCGTCGAGCGGTGAATGCCGAGCAGGGTGGCGAGCCGCGCGGAGCGGTCGGTGAGGTTGTCGAGTTGGCCGGAATCGCTCGGTGCCGAGGACGGCGTCGGGTCGAGGATCGCAAACGGATTGGTGATCGGCGCGTAGGTCCGGATGAAGGCCTCGGTGGCGAGGTGGTGGGCACGTTGTTGCAGCCCGGGCACCAGCGAGCCGAGCTTCTCGCCGGCCTCGACCAGCTTGTCGTGGGTGGCGGATGTGGGGTCGGCACGGTGGGCCGTGACGGCGTCCTGGTAGGTGACGACCGCCTCGCGGACCCCGCGCAGGTGCATGGCCTGGCGGATCAGTGCGTCCTGCGGCGACATCAACGCCTGTGCCGTCCCGGATTTGCCGTTGCGGGCGGTACGGTTCTTTGCCTGGTCGTAGATGTACTCGTGTTCGGGGACCTCGGTCATCCACACGTGCATGCCGCCCTTGGCCTCGACCGCGTCGGACACCGAGATGTCCACCCCACGCTGGCCCTGCCGGTTGATCACCAGGATCTTGCCTTGCTCACCAGCGGCGTCGAAGATCTCCTGCAGCTTGGTTTCCCACTCCACGCCCCACTTCGCGATCCGATCGGCGTCGACCGCCTCGATCGCGTCTCGGGGTATCCCCGCCCTCAGCAGCGCGTTGACCTGCTTTTCGACCAGATCGTTACGGTGGCACAGGATTTCCTGGAACCGGCCCTGCCCGCCGTCCCACATGTCGTGGGCGTAGCCGGCCAGCGCGTTCAGTTTGGCCCGGGTGTTCTCATGCACATCGGGCTGGCCCTCTATCAACCGCGACGGGTTGAACGGTTCGATCGCGTGCGGCGCTTCCAGCCCGTATACCGTCTTCAGGACGTGGCCGAGATCGGTCAGTGTTCCCGAGGCGCCGGTGACATGATCGAAAAACCGGTCGCTGCCGTAGATCTCGGCCGCGGTGATGGACTTTGCCGAGTCAGGATCGGCGCGCACCGCGATCCCATGTTGCTCGGCTTGCATCCCGAGAGCCTCGGCCGCCCGAATCTCTTTAGCCTCCACTGCTTGCGCCAGACTCGCTTTGCCAGGCTCGGCGCTCCACCGTGATTCGCTCGTCGTCTTCGGATTGCGTTGCAGACCGTGCTCGCCCTGGTCGATGATGACGATCTTGCCCTGATCCATCACATAGTGGGTTTTGTTGCGCGTAGTGAACTCCGCCGCGGCGGCCATGTCGAGCCGCGACGACCCTCTGCGCGTGAGCCACTGCTCGCCGCCTGGGAGCGCCTCGACCTTCGCCTGTCCCGCCGGTGTCAGTGCCGCCTGACCGTCGTACCAGTACTCCGTTCCCACCTCGAGAGAGCCGTCGGGCAATCGCACGTCGACTTCTTCAGCGAGCTGTTTCAGGCCGAAATCCTCGTGAGACAGTTGGCCTTTCGCGAGCGCGTCGGCGAGGAAGTCGTGGGCGGCGAACACCTCCTGAGCCGTGGCCTCCGGCGCCTTTCCCTGTACGCCTTCGGATTGGATGTACGTCTTCTCCCCCGGTCGAAGATCGCGTCTATCTCATCGATCACCACCCGGCGCGGCGGCGTGTGACCGGCGTTGCACAGATGTCCGACCGTCTCCCCGGTGGCCACCACGATCGCAGGGCGGCCCGGTGTCACACGACCGAATCCCGTGTTCTGATCGGCCCGCAGCGCGTCGATTCCGTAGCGGCTGAGTATCCGCTTATATTCGGTGAATTCCCGATGCGCCAGCCCGTCGACGGTTGTCACCAGCAGTGTCGAACCGTGCCGGACCGCCTGATGCAGCGAATACGACATGAACATCAATGTCTTGCCCTGCCCTGGCGGCATCTCCACCAGGCGCCGGTCCATTTCGAACCTGCCCTCCAACTGCGTCGTCCGCAGCACCATCCCGCCGAGCGTTTCGTCGGTCGTGTGCCGCCGGATGATTTCCATTCCGGCGATGAGCGATTCGTGCGCGTCCTCGTGGAACAGCCCGGCCTGCAACACCTCGTCCGGCATATTCGACAACTTCAGCGCCTCGGGAACGTCCTCCCCGGACCGCGCATGGAAATCGGCCAGCACCTCGTCGGCTCGATCGCGAGAACCCGCCCCTTCGTCGCCGGACGTTCCGGCCCGCTTCCCGGCCTCGGCCGCCGGCGCGCCGTCTTCGGCTGTGGCACCGGGGTTCTCGTTGCCCGGCCGCTGCCCGCCCGCCGCGCCGTCCTCGGATCCGTCGGCAGGCTGCGCGCCTTCCCCGCGCTGCCCACTGTGCGCACCGTCCTGCGTGGTGGCATCCTCGCCCTCCGCACGCTGCTCGTCCCGCGCCCCGTGCTCGGCATCGGGCCCAGGCTCCTCGCTGCCCTGCCGCTGCTCGGTCCGAACACCCTCTTCCGCAACGGAATTCGGCTCCGCAGTGCCGCGCGGCTGCCCGGTCGCCACACCGTCCTCCGCGACGGCGCCCTCCCCCTCGTCTGCCGCACGTCGCGCGGGGACCGAATCCTCTCCTTTGCTCCCGCGAGGGTGCCCGGACGCCGCATCGTCATTCGCGACGGAGTCTTCCCCACGCTGCTCGCTCCGCGTGCCGCCGTCGGCGTCACCTTGCTCGCCCTCGCCCGGACGCCGCGCGGACGTGGCCGTGCCTTCCCCTTCGCCGCCGGGCGCGGTGGAGTTCTCGCCTTCGCCGCGCGCATGCTCTCCGGCCCGCGCATCGTGTGCCGCGGCGGAGCCCTGACCTTCGCCGTCCCGGGGCTGTGCGGGGACGGGGACCGCGTCATCGCCCGCGCGCGTCGTGGTCGACGTCGGAACCTTCGGCGGGGCAGCGGTTTCCGCGCCGGACGTCACGCGCGGCCCGGCCGGCGCCGCACCGCGGGCAACCTCGTCACCGCCCGGCGCGCGCTGCGCGGCGGCGGGAGCGGACGCCACCGCGCCGGACGACGCCGGCGTCGTCCCGCTCGGGTGGGCCGCGGCGGCGACGGGCGCCAGCGCCGCAGCGGCCAGGACCGACGGCGCGGTCGCCACGGACGGCACCGGCGCGGCACCGGGCCCCGCGGCCACCGCTCCGGGATCCCCCGCCCCGCCCGCAGTCGTGTTGGCGGGCTGCGCCTTCCACGCCGCGCGCGCGGTCTCCCACGCCTGCCTGGACTCCGCCGAGATCTTTATCGGCGGCCCGGCCGAGAACGAGTCGGGCGGGGTGAACATGCCACCGCCGTCGACCACCGGGCCGGCGGCCGGGCCGGGCCGGGAGTGCGCGCCGGGTTGCGCGTGGACGGTTCCGGCGAAGGCGCCGTTGAGCATCGGCGCCAGGATGTGCTGGTAGTCCTCCGGCCACCCGGTGATCATGGCCGCGGCGGTGAGACCGGCGGCCGCGCCCGCGGTTCCGTGCACCAGTCCGGCCAGGGTGCGGCTGGTCTCCATGCGGGGAATCATCTTCGGCCCCACCTTGGCGGCCAGTGTGCCGCCCGCCGCACCGCCGGCCCCGGCGGCCCCCGCGACGAGGATCGAGGTGACGTCGAATCCGGTCGGGTTCTCCCGCTCGTCGCCGATCGGGTCGAAATTCCGGTCTCCGGCCGCGACCTGCAGGACCTGCACACCACCGTCGACGATCATCGGCAGCGCGGCGCTCTGTATCGCCGTCACCGCGAAGCGAACCGGTCCCATCGCCGACAGTGCGGCCGTCGTCTTCGCCGCCAGCCGACCGTAGGCCTCCTTCAGCCCCGCGCGCATGAGCTGGGCCTCGGCTCGGCCCTCCACCAGGGTCGCCTCCACGGCCGGCAGGGCCGCCATCTGCCCGGCGGGACCGGCGGCGGAGGCGGCTGCCAGCATCCGGATGATCCGGAAGACCAATTCGACGCCGAACGCGAACATCACGCAGATCGTCTTCTCGGCTTCGTTGGCGGCGCCGTCCGCCTGGTCGGCCAGGGTAAGCGCCTGCTCGCTCAGCTTGCCCGCGCCGTCCTCGTGCGATCGCAGCATCTCACGCAATCCGTCGGCGAACGCGCCCACCGAATCCTGCTGCGCCAGTATGCTTCCCGCGTCCTGCGCGTGCTCGCCCAGCGCACCGGCCCGCGCCCGCAGTCCATCGGCCAGCTCCCGCATCCGGGTGATCTCGGTGCGCGGCAGGTTGCCGCCGAACACCACGGCTTCGACCACCCCCCGCGCCGGGTCGGGCAGGCTCTCGAACACCTGCCGCGCCTGCTCCACGGGGTTCAGCGCTATCCCGTCTCCCATCGGCGCCGCCTACCCCGCCGCCGCGTCGACCAGCGCGGCGTGCAGCGCCTTGGCGGGCGCGGCGGCCCGCTCGCGGCGCAGCACGACCTCGGCGAACGCGGCGGCCACCGCGCGGCGTGCGTCGAACCCGGTTTCGCCTGTGCCGCCGGGCAATTCGGCACGCCAGTCCCGGTACCCGCGCAGCAGTTCGCCGAACGTGGTGTACCGCCCCGCCGCCACCCGCATGTACTCGACGATCAGGATGCGCTGGGCGGCCCTGCGGGCGGCGTCGTCCCCCGCGCTGTTCAACGCGAGACCGAGCTCCCGCACCGTCGCCTCGTAGATCAATTGATCATCGGAATCCGCTGCGGCTTCCGATGTTTCGGCGCCCGTGCCCGGATCGCCCGCGACCCGCTGATCGAGCGTGATCGATCGGACCGTGGCCGGGTCACCGGGCTCGCTGTGCCACCGCACCCCTTCGGCGTCGTCGTCCAACTCCGCGACCGCGACGACGTCGAGTTCGATCGCCGGATAGTCGGAGAGCACCCGATCGACCGCCGCCGCGAACTGGCGCACCGGAACCTCGTGCAGGCCCGGCAGATCGAACCCGACGACCCTGACACCGTGTCGGTCGGCCAACGTCCGCGCCAGCCAGGCGAACAGTGGGGAGGTGCCGGGTTCGGCCGCCGGCCGTTGCGTCTCGCGTGCTCGATCCTTCTTGTCCTCGGCCGCTCTCGGCGGGCGCGGCGGGGTGTTCGAGCGGGGACTCGAAGGATTCTGGTCGGCGGTGGCACCGCGTGGCGCCCCCGAAGACGGCCCGGACCACGGCGTTTCCGGTCTCGCGGCGGCAGCGGAGCCCCTATTCCGCGAGGAGGTCGGCCCGGGACCGGCGGTGGCCGGCTTGCGGGGCACTTCCCGTCCGGTCGCCGGTGGCGAGGCACCGGTGGGCGGTGAAACACCCGCGGCAGGAGGCCGGCGGCTCGGGTCCGCGCCAGACTGCGGGCCGTTTCGGCCACCCGGTGCGCCTGAAGGATCCTGCGACTGCGGGCCCTCCGGCGACTGCGGACCGTTCGGCGACGATCGGCCGTTGGGCGAGGACGGCCCGGTGGAAGCGCCGGGCGAGGTGCCGGACGCCGGCGGGACCGTGCCGGGCACGGAAGGGGGCTGTGCGCCATCCGCAAACCCGGAACCTGTTGGGACAGTGCCGTTCTCCGGCGACTGCCAGGAAGCGGGGGCGGCGGGTTGCACCCCGCCCGCGTAGTTCCAGCCCGGACCCGACGGCTCGCCTCCGCCTGCGAGTAGCCGCGCCCCGCCGAGGTCCTGGGTCTGGAAGTCCTCGGCCGCGTTCGCGACCTGCCGGGCCGTCCCGCGCAGGCTCTCCTCCATCGCCCGCAGACCGGCCAGCAGCTGATCGGCGTGCGGGGTGAAGTCCTTGGCGAACGCCTCGCCGAGATCGTCGTCGCCCCAGGCTCCTTGGGCGGCGGCCAAACCGCGTCGCAGGTCGGCGTAGGTGCGGCCGACGCGCTCGCCGAGGTCGGCCAGGCGCGCGCCGTCGTTCCGCAGGGTGTCGGGATCCAGCCGAAGCTCGTCGCTCACGCCGACTCCCCCGCCGCGCCACGGTGGTCCCGCCGCCACCGGAATCGCCGCTCGAACCCGGCCACGAATCCCACCCGCGGCACCGACGACGTCGACCGCTCCACCACGCCGTCGTCGGCCACGTAGAACACCGCGCGATCCAGCGTCGTCTCACCCGCCGGCGCCGGCGAACTCACGAGCCACCCCACGCCCAGCCGCTCGGCGTGCAAGCCGGACAGCGAATATCCCTCGGTGTCGTAGCCCTGCCGGAGAATATGCGCACGCACCAGGGCGACCGCCTCGGGCTCGGCGACGCCGTCCGGCTCGTCCGCGGCCAGGCCCGCGGCCACGAATTGGAACATGGCTCCGTCGAGGTCGATGCCGTCGTCGTGACCGAACACGCGCGCGAGCCCCGCCCGGGTCACCGCACCCGATTGCGCCGCGGCCACCAACTCCGCGGCCGCCTCCGCCGCGCCCGCGTGCCCGGACGCCAGCTGCGCGGCCACACCGGCCACGCTGCCGACCGTCCACACCGCCGGCATCGCCGGCGCGCACTCCGCCATCGCGGCCGACTCGCCTCGATACCAGCGTCCGGCCTCCCACCAGTAGCAGAACGACAGCAAACCGGTGAGCGCACGCGGGTTCAGCACCGGGTCCGTCACCCACCCCGGCTTCCCGCAAAGAATTTCGGCACCGCCGCACCGGAGTTGTAGACGGCGTCCAGCACCGGCGACTCCCACACGCCACCCGAGAGCACCGCCCGGTCACCGGGCAGCAGGGTCAGCGTCGAGCCGCTGCGGCCCGCGCTCTCGAACACCCCCGTCGACGGCCCGACTCGCGGTCCGCGCCGCGACCCGGCCGCCACGAACACCGCCGCCAGCACCGTCCATCGCGCCCACAGCACCGTCAGGTCCGGCAATTCGCCGTCGACCGGCACCGCCCGCACCCCCGCCGCACGATCCGCACGCGCCGCCACCGCCGCCTCCCGCGGCGGCCTCGACGCCGATGCCACCCGCCCGATGTACGCCGCCAGCCACACCGGCAGGCGTTCCCGCGGATGAACTTCCAGGTCGGCGAGATAGGCCTCGGGCGCGAACAACTGCTCTCCCGGGAACGGCTCCGCGCCATGGTCGGGCAAGACCTCGGCGCCATCGGAATCCACGCGCACCAGCAGTCGCCACCACGGCCCGTCACCGGACCCGGCCGAGACCGCACGATGCCGCCGCACCGCCGCCCACACCGTCTCCGGCACCCGGCACCGGACGGTTCGCGTGCCGTCGTCGGCCAGCAACCACGCCGACTCGCTGACGACGGTCATCGCGAACCACGCCTCCAACCGCTGCCACCCCGCCGGCACGAATTCCGCCAGCCCGGCGGCGATCTCCGCGACCAGCTGCTCGGCCTCACTCGCGCCGGCCACGCCATCCTCCGCAGCCCGGCGACGCGATCGTCGAAGGCGCCGGCTCACCGGCGTGCCGCACACTCCACGCGAAGTTCATGGACATTCCCCTGGATAGCCTCGATCTGTTCGTCACCAGCACACATGCCGTCGACATGACGATTTCGCCGCGCCGGTGCCGGCGCAAGTCGATATTGCCAACGATGGGGACCCGTTCCGGTAGCAGGGACAGTGAGCGCCGCGGCGACGCTCGCCAACCTTCACCGCCGGTCCTTGCGGAAATCTTGGCGTTCGCTTGTGCCGCATACCGCCCAGCAGGGCATACCGGGCCTTACCAGTCTGATTGCTTCAGTATCTCCCGGTCATCGGTACATCGCGTAGACGGGCGGGTGATTCCGCGGGGCCGTGGTTATTCGACGGGGAACGGGGGCGAGGGCGGGAAGGTGACCGGCAGCGCGGTCAGGGCACGGTGGAACGGGCCGGGGCGCCAGGTCAGGGCCTCGGGGCGGACGGCCAAGGTCATGTCCGGCAGGGCATCGATGAGCTGGTCCACCCCGTCCTGCGCGATCAGGTAGGCGGCCTGCTGGGCGGGACAGGCGTGCGGCCCAGCGCCCCACGCCAGATGTGACCGGTTGCCGGTGTGGTCGCCCGCGCTGACAATCGGATCGTTGTTGCAGGCCGCGATGCTGATCACCACCGGCTGGTGGGCCGGTAACCAGACATCGTCGATCAGGATCGGATGCCGCGGATAGCTCATGCAGAAATTCGCCATGGGCGGATCGCGAAAGAGCACCTCGTCCAACGCGTCTCGCGTCTGCAGGCTGCCGCCGAGGACGTTACCGGCGAATCCGTCACTGGTGAGCACCGACAGCATGGTGTTCGTGATCAGGTTCAGCACCGGCTCGACTCCGGCGCCGTAGAGCGGGACCAGTTGCTCGACGACCTCCTCATCGCTCAACCCGGCCGGATGCTGCAGCAGCCTCGTCGTGATGTCGTCACCGGCGTCGGCGTGCTTCTGCGCGACCAGCTCCATCAGCGCCTCGATGAGCATCGAATTGCCTTGCGCCGCATCGCTTCCCTCGAACATCGCCATGATTCCCGCGGCGACGCGGCGACCGATGTCCGGCGGGCAGCCGAGCATTGCGTTGATGGCTTCGAACGCGAGCGGGGTCGCGTACTGGGCGATCAGGTCGGCCGACCCGGTCTCGCAGAAGCCGTTGATCAGCGGCACGGCGATCCGCTCCACGATGCTGTGCAGGCCGTGCAGGTCGACCGCGGTGATCGCCGCGACATTGGCCTCCCGGTACCGCGCGTGTTCGGCGCCGGCCGAGCGGATCGCGTTGGGCCGCCACTCCAGCATGGGCTTCACCGGGCACTCCGCGGGGATGTGCTGCTGCCAGCCGCGCGGGTCGGCGGGGAAGTGGTCGGGATCGTGCAGGATGCGCACCGCGGTCCGGTAGCCGATCACCAACGTCGCGGGCACTCCCGGAGCGAGCTCGACGGGCACCATCGAGCCGTAGCGCTCCCGCATCCGCCGGTAGGCGCGGTGCGGTTCGGTCGCGAATTCCGGCGCGTACAGGGCCACCCGGGGGCCGTCGGTATCGATCGGTGAGCTGGTCATGCGGGCCTCAGTTCGATCACGGTGCGGTCGTGCAGGTCGATGGTGATGCGGGCGGTGCCGCGGGCGTCGGCATGAACGACGGCGTCGGTGGCGCCGTGCGCGTGATAGGTATGTGCGGGCCGGAGCCGGTCCAGCACCACGGCGTAACGGCCGGGCGCCACGCCCGCCCGGAAGACGGCGTCCAGACCGGCGCCGTCCCCGACTGCCCTGGCCACCAACACATCCGGGTGCGGCAGTTCGGCGATGCGCGGGCCGTGCTCCCAGGCAGCCGGGCGCGGCCGCGACATCATGTCGGTGAGCGCGCACGGCCGTCCCAGGCTGCCCAGTCCCAGCATGCCGTTGGCGTGCACCGACGCCCCGGTGAAACCTCGTGCGCTCGTGCGGTTCCCGTGCTCACCGAACTCCAGTTGCTCGACCGCCGCGCGCCACAGCGACGAATGCCACTCCCGCGCACCGCATTCCTGCGCGAGCAGCATGGCGGCCGCCAGCGGTTCGGCGTTGGTCGCCGCCTGCGAACCCCAATCCGCCGCGGTGGGCGATTCGGAGCCACCCGTCCCGGGCAGCAGGTACTGCCCGGTTTCGAGCCACTCGCGGCGCAGGACTTCCCACGCGCGCCACGCGGTCTCCGGCAACAGCGGCGCCAGGAAGGCGACGATGCCCGCCGTGGTCGTCGGACCGCGGAAGCCGCGCGCGGTGAGGCCCAGCCCGGACGCGAGGAAGGTCACCAGATCGCCGTCGGCGGCGGTGAATTCGGTTTCCAGCGCGTGCCGCAGTCGCGGCGTGATCTCGGCGGCCGCGCCGGTGCCGCGCAGCGCGTCGGTGACCGCGACGCCCGCGGCACTCACCGCGTTGCAGTAGGGGAACACCAGGCCCCGGGTCCGCGACCGCCCGATCGGCAGCGGTTCGCACGGCCACAGGCACAGGTCGCTGTCGAAATTGCGGACCACGATCGCGTTGATCGCGTCGTGGTCGTAGATCGCGGATTGTCCCAGCAGCGAATGGAATTCGAGCGCGCCCGGCGCGCGGAAGCGGGCGTCGCCGGTCGCCTGTTCGAACATGCCGAGTTGCAGGTTCAGGTATCCGGTGAACATGATGTTCTGCCGTACGTCGATCGGGTCCGTCCGGCGCTTGCGGAAGTCCCAGTTGCCCAGCAGGTTCTCCCAATACCAGTACTGCCAGACCGCGGGATCCTGGAGCCGGTCGAGCAGCATCGTCTGCGCGGCGTGCACCGGGCCACGCAGCGCGGGGGTGTGCGAGTAGGCGTACATCGACAGCGCCCAGCCGAGCGCGTTGACCTGATATCGGTACTGCTGCAACGGACCCGGGCCCTCGCCGTCGAATCCGGTCCAGTCGCCGGGCGGCCGCAGGGCGACGCGCAACAGATGGCGTAGCAGCGCGAGCTGGTCGGCGGTCGCCTCGGTCACCGGCGGGGACGCGGTGGAGCGTTGCAGCGGAACGGGATTCGTCCGCGCCGCCGCCCGCCGCTCGGTGAGATATCGGGCACGCTCGGCGCCGAGTCGCACCGCGGCACGGTGCCGGAACAGATCGCGTGTCATCGCGATCCCGGCGCCGGCCACCGCCACGCCGAGCGCGACCCAGGAGAACCACGTGAACGGTCCGGGCATCGCGCCGTGGTACGCCGCCAGGCCCGCACCGGCCGCCGCCGCGACGAGCACGATGACCGGCAGCGTCACATAGTCCGAGCGGGCGATACAGCGGAACGCGTAGGCCCAGCCGGACGCGATGAGGACACCGGCGAACCCCGCGATATGGCCGGTCAGCACCACCGCTGCCGGGGCGACCAGAACCCCGGTGACCAGCGCGGCCAGTACGGCCGAGCTCGCCAGCACCACGCCGAGGCGGAATCTGCGCAACGCCCAGCCGAGGACGGCCGCCTCGGCGGCGACGATCACCGCGTGACCGACGACCATGGCCGTGTCGAAGTGGTGGTGCAGGGGCGGCACCGCCACGATGAGACCGGCGCCGGGAACGATCAATCCGGCGCCGAAGGCCCGCCACGGCAGCGGCAGCCCGGCGAGCACAGGCCCGGCCGCCGCGACCACCCAGACCACGAGCACGACGGCCGCCGTCCGGGCGAACCAGCGCGCCGTCATCGGGCCCCGCATCCGTACCGCCGGAACGGAATCGGTCGCCGCGGTCATCGAGCCCACTCCGGTTCGGTGGACAGCACCAGATGCCGGGACGTGGCGATCTCACCGGGCGCGGCCGGGCGCGCGACCATGCCGTCCCGCCGTCGCAGCGACCGCCACAGCCACATCATCCGCGGGCCGAACAGCATCAGACCACCGAGCACCACACAGCACACCACCGCGCTCACGCCTCCCACTGGCTCACCACCCGGCCGACACGGCCGCCCACCGCGGGTGGCCGCCGAGCCCAGGATGATTACCTAGGTAGGGGTTTCGGCATCGGTGCCGCGATCGGTATCCCGGCTAGCGGTGCACCGCCGTCGGCCCGCCGGAAGCCTCAGGACCCGCATAGGAGGCCGGCACGAAGCGGGTGATGGCGGAGCGCGAGGTGATCTGGAGCTTCTGCAGGATCGCCGCCACCTGTGCGTCGACGGTCCGGCGCGAACGTCCGCGGCGCGCGGCGATTTCCGCGTTCGTCCAGCCGGCGGCGGCCAGGGCGGCGACCTCCTGTTCGGCGGCCGTGAGCGCGCGCCAGCGCGGCGAGGGATCCTCGCCGCGCCCGGTCGGGCCGGGCCGCTCGGCGAGGCTGAGGGTGCCCATCGCCAGCCGCTGCACCTCGCTCGACTCGGGCCGCAGTTCCGCTCCGCGGGACACGGCCGCTCCGAAAGCCCTTGTGCCGAGCACCTTTTCGGCCGCGCGCACCGCCTCGCGACTGAAATCGGCGAAGGGGCCCAGCTGCTCGATGTCGACGCCCAGCCGGTCGCGCAGGCGCCGGGTGCCGCCCGCCAGCAGCGCGATCTCGGTCGCCAGCGCGGCCGGTGTGCGCCGCTCACCCGCCGGGCCCGGCGGCGGATCGACGAGCAGTCGGGCCAGCGACCAGGTCCGGAATTCGACCGCCCACAACGCGCCCCACTGCTCGCGCGACGGCGTCAGGGCCTGCAGCACCGCGCGCTGCACGGCCAGCGCCTCGCCCGGTTTGCCCAGCCTGGTCAACGCGATGGACCAGGTCAGCTGCGCCCACGACCGGGTCCACGACATGCCCGCGGCGGTCGTCCGGTCCAGATAGCGCCGGGCCAGCTGCCGCGCCTGCTCCGGCGGGCCGAGCAGCGCCGCCGCGAGCGCCGCGAACTGTTCGCTGGGAATCGATCCGGAGACGTTCCCGGCCCGATCGAATTTGTCGCGGGCGCGTTCGAGGACGGTGACGGCCACCGGATCCCTGCGGGCCAGCATGAGTTCCACGCCCCACGCGAAATCGACGGCCGGGGGCAATCCCGCGTCCGTCCGGGGATCCTGCCGCCAGTCGGGCCCGAGGCCGGGCGCGCAGGCCCGGACACACTCGTCGAGCATGGCCTCGGCGTCGCGAATCTCGCCCTGGCACAGCACGATCCAGATCAACAGCGCACGAGCGGTGATCCGCAGTTCGTCCGGCGCCGCGTTGCCGGTGACCGCGAGCGCGCGTTCGGTCCACGCCCGCATCTCGCGCAGCGAGCCCTGGACGAACGGCAGCCGCAGCGTCAGCAGCCCGACGCAGATCTCCAGACCGTGGGCGCCGTCGCCCGCGGCGAGACTTCGTTCGAGCGCGGTCACGATGTCGTTCCACGAGCCGGATGCCCAGGCCATCAGGTCACGTTCGGCCGGGCCGAAGCATCCGGCCGCCGCGGACAGCACCTTGTCGCGGTAGTAGTCGCGGTGCCGGGCGGCCGGTCGCGTCGACTCGTCCGTGCCGTCCGCGGTCCGCTCGCTCAGTCGCTGCCGGGCGAAGACCCGCAGATTCTCCGACAGCGAGTACCGCACGGCGGTGGTGCTGATGTGCCGGGTCACCAGTGACTGCTCCGCCAGGCGTTCGAGCAGCGGCTCGATCTCGTTGCGGGCGAGGGGTTTCCGCTCGTCCCGAGGCGCGTCGTCGGGATCCGCGCAGATGGCCTGGATCGCCTCCAGCTCGGCGCCGACCGCGGCGGGTCCGGCGGCCGCGGCGGGCGGGCCGGTGTCGTAGCCGCCGGCGAACACCGACAGCCGATCGAAGAGAAGCTTCTCCTGCTCCCCGCACAAGCCGTAGGACCAGCCGATGACCTCGCCGATGGTGCGGTGCCGCGGCTCGCCGCCGAGCGCCGGACCCGGCGGCCAGTCCAGTCGGCGGTCGGTCTCGGGGTCGTCCCCCAGCTGCTGGAGGATCGTCGCGAGCGGCCGGCGGACCAGGCATCCGGCGGCCAGGCGCACGAACAGCGGGTGCCCGTCCATGTGGCGGCAGATCCGGGCGGCGACGGCCGCCTGGTCGGCCCCGACGACCGGGTGCCCGGTCATCTCGGCGCGGTGACGGAACAGGGCCAGCGCCTGCTCCGGCGACAGCGGCGGCACCGTGAACCGGTACTCGTCCACCCAGCCGACGGCCTCGCGACTGGTCGCCACCACGCACAACGCCGGGACCGCCTCGAGCAGCCGCGCGATCACCGCGCCGGCGCTCGCCAGCACATGCTCGCAGTTGTCCACCACCAGGACCGGCCGGGCCGCCGCGCCCGACAGCGTGCTGACCGACGCCTCCCACGCGGAGCGGCCCGAATAGTCCGCCGACACAACGGATCTGGCGATCTCCTCCTCGACGACCGCCACCGGACTACCCGTGGGCAGCCGCGCCAGGCGGCACCAGTGCACGCCGATGCGCCGCGACTGTTCCAGCCGTCGGCACGCCTGGGCCGCCAGCCTGGTCTTGCCGATGCCGCCCGGTCCGATCAGTGTCACCAGGCGGGTGCCGCGCACGAGTAATGCGACGAGTGCGTCCAGTTCCCGCTCACGTCCGATGAAATCATCCGCCCGCTCAGCGCTCTCGGCCGTGCCGGAATACCCCGCTGACATGCCGACAACCCTAACGTCCGGGGTGCCGCCACGGCATGCTTCGCGATACGCGTCCCGCCGAATGTCCGTTTCGTACGTTTTCCGATGTGCCGACCGCCGCTACGCAACTCACCGCTAGGCCGCGGAAGCGCGGGCGGTCTCCCAGCGCTCCACTCGCCGCAGCAGCACGGCCAGCAGGACGGCGGCCGCGCCGATGAGGACGGTACCGGCGAGGAAGACCAGTACGGCGCCGCCGATGCGCCCCGCGTCGGCGGGTTCGGTGCCGACCAACGACATCGCCAGGGACAGGATGGCCAGCAGCAACGAACCGACGACGAACGACAGCCACCAGAGCGTGACCAAGGCCGTGGTCGCGTTGCCGCGCGGCCGCACCGGCGCGGCGGGCGTCTCCGGGTACACGGCGCGTTGCACGTCGTCGAGCACGATCGGCGGTAACACGAGGTTCAAGAACGGGAGGAAACCGAGCACCGCCCACACCCGCGGCAGCCGGTGCCGCGCGGGCGAGAGCACGTCGGCGTTGCTCCGCGCCCGATACAACCACACGACGAACAGCACACCGGCGACCGCTTGAGCGAGCACCGCCACGGTAGTGATGCCGAGCCAGGACCGGGAGGCTTCCAGATCGGTCAGGTACTGCGCGCGCTCCAGCTCACCGTTCTCGAAATCCACGTGCAACAGGTAGTTGCGCACGTGGATACCCCACTCGACGAGACGGAAGACCAGGACCACCGTGACGGCGGCGAGGATCGCGTACGCCAGCCCGCGGAGCGACCGGAACGACGGCGGATTCCCGATGCCGGAATGCTGTGGTTGCATCACCGTGACCACGGTATCGGCCGGGATTCCGCGCTGTATCGGCGAAATCGCCAGTCCTCGAACGCATCACCCCGCCGGTACGGCGTCGTTGTGTAACGCCGCGCGGGCGCGGGCGCGGGCGTAACCGATGACCTCCTCCGCGTAGGCCCGGGCGTCTGCCTCCGTGAAACACCCGCGCAGTTCCTCGCATTCGGCGTCCAGTCGCGCGCCGGGACCCCGCTCGGCGAGCAGGACGACCATCGCCTCCCGGTACCGGCTGCCCGCGACGGGCCGGGCCGACAACTCGTCGAGATAGCTCTCCGGCTCCAGCAGCCGCAGTGCCCGGCGCGCGTAGGCGTGGACCCGACGCGGCAGTTCGGCGCGGACGGCCTCGATATCGGCTTGCAGCACATGCTGACCCGGTTGGTCCGCGTCCAGTCGCAGCGACCACATCGTGGTCAGCTCCGCCGGCAACGTCTCCGCGCCGAGCAGGCCGGGACCGCTCGCCTCCGCGAGCGGGACGGACGGCAACCCGAGCCGCGCGTTGCGCCAAGCGCAGAACTCCCACCACGCGATCGGCGTCGCGCTCGACTCCAGCCCGAACGCGATCACCTGCCGCCCGCCGGTCCACGTCCGCGAGACCCTGGTACGGCCCACCGTCGCGACGCCGCCGGGCTCGATCCGCACCCACCTCGGCTCGGCGCCTTCGAACCCGTACGGCTGCAGCAACTTCCCCATCTCACGCAGCAAGCGGCGTACCGCCGTATCGGATCTCACCATGACCGCAGCCTAACCACGACCACCGACAACCCGGCGGCTGTCCGGTCCCGCACCGTGTCGGATCGTGTCGCCGCGGGGTCCGATGGGTACGCTCGCGCGGAACCCGCGAAAGGAGCGTGCATGGGCGCCGTCAGCACCGCCGACCGTTCGGCACAGATCGCGTTTCCGCTGCCGCCGTGCCCGGACGAGAGCCGGGCCTTCCACGAACAGTGGCCGGTACGGCTGGGCGACACCGATGGCGACGAGCGGCTGCGGCTCGATGCGGTGGCTCGGTATCTCCAGGACATCGGATACGACCATCTGCAGGTGGTCGAGGAGGGTGATCTGCATCCGGGTTGGATCGTGCGCCGCACCGTGATCGACGTGCTGCGGCCGATCGAGTTCGGCGACCACGTGCACCTGCGCCGGTGGCCGTCGGCGTTGTCGAATCGCTGGTGCAACATGCGGATTCAAGTGCGCAGCGAGAACGGCGGGCTGATCGAGGCCGAGATGTTCCTCATTCACGTGGACATCGAGGGCGCGCGTCCGGCCCGGATGAGCGACCGCTTCATGGCGCCGATGCTCGCGGCGACCACCGAGCACCGGTTGCGGTGGCGCGCCGCGCTGCGCGAAGAGACCGGCGTCGACGCCGAGGTGTGGCCGTTTCCGTTGCGCGTCACCGATGTCGACCGCTACGGGCACGTCAACAATGCCGTGCACTGGGAAGCGGTCGAGGAGGCGCTGGCGCGGTTCCCCGGCATCGGCGCGGTGGCGCACCGGGTGATCGTCGAGCACGCCGGCGCCGTGATGGCCGGTGACGATGTCTCGATTCGCGCCTGGCGCGATGACTCGGCACTGCACGTGCAACTCGAAGTCGACGGCAGCGCACGGACATTGGCGCGCGTCGAACCGCTGGATCAGGGCAGCAGGGCGTAGACCCGCACGACGAAGCCGGTTTCCGGCGCGCCGGACGGGTGGGCGATGTAGAAACCGCGGCGCGACAACGACTGCCGCTCACGCGGAATGGGCGTCCGCGACCCGGAGACGATGTTCGACAGGACGGGCTGGTCGTAATTCGCCCGGACATCCGCCAGCACACTGAATCTGATCGCCGCGGTGTCGGGTTCGGTCCGCCACACCAGTTCTCGCGCCCCGTCGGGCACCTCGGCGAGCGAGAAGTTCACGCTCGATCGGCCCTTCTGCCCGGAGCGGGGCTGGCTATCCGACCGAACCTCGGCGACCACGACCTCAGCCATCCCTAAGTCTCCTCATGTATTGCCGACCGATCAGCGTCCCGACTCTACCAATGCGGGCGGCCCGGGACCGGCTACCGCGCGCCGTGGCGCGAGACGGCAACCGCGAGTTCAGGCTTGCGGCCGGATCCGTGCCCCGCCCGCGTCGGACCGGGTCAGCGCGTGGCGATGATCGCCGAGCCGTGCCCGAACAGGCCCTGGTTCACCGCGATTCCGGCGAGCGGGTCATCCACCTGACGGCCCTCGGCCTGACCCCGCAACTGCCACGTCAGCTCGCAGACCTGGGCGATCGCCTGTGCGGGGATCGCCTCACCGAAGCAGGCCAGCCCGCCGCTCGGATTCACCGGCACGCGGCCACCCAATGTCGTTGCGCCGCTGCGCAACAGCGCCTCTGCGCCGCCGGTCTCGCAGAGCCCGATGTCCTCGTACCAGTCCAGTTCGAGCGCGGTGGACAGATCGTAGACCTCCGCGAAGGACAGATCGGCGGGTCCGAGCCCGGCCTCCTCGTACGCGGCGTGCGCGATGGCGGAGCGGAACGTGCGCGACGGCGCCTCGACGGCCACGGCGGAGTCGGTCGCGAAATCCGGCAGATCGAGCACCGTCTTCGGGAAGGTCGGCGTGACCGTCGACAGCGCCCGGATACGAACGGGATCGACGGTGCCGTGCCGGCGCGCGTACTCCATCGACGTCAGCACCAGGGCCGCGCCGCCGTCACTGGTCGCGCAGATGTCCAGCAGCCGCAACGGATCCGAGACCACCGCCGACGCGGCGACCTCCGCGGCCGACACCTCCTTGCGATACCGGGCATACGGGTTGTTCAGTCCGTGCCTGGCGTTCTTCACCTTGACCGCGGCGAAATCGTCCAGCGTGGCCCCGTGCAGCGCCATCCGGCGGCGGGCGTACAGCGCGAAATAGATCGGATTGGTCGCGCCGAGCAGATGGAACCGCAACCAGTCCGGATCATCGCGGCGTTCCCCGCCGACCGGCTGGAAGAAGCCCTTCGGCGCGGCGTCCGCGCCGATCACCAGCGCCACATCGGTCAGCCCGGCCAGAATCTGGGCGCGCGCGTTGGCAATGGCCTGGGCGCCGGAGGCGCAGGCGGCGTAACTGCTCGAGATCCGCGCACCGGACCAGCCCAGCGCCTGGGCGAACGTCGCGCCCGAGACGAAACCCGGATAGCCGTTGCGGATCGTGTCCGCGCCGGCGATATAGCCGACGTCGCGATGGTCCACCCCCGCGTCGGCCAGCGCCGCACGCGCCGCGACCAGTCCGTATTCGACGAAATTGCGGCCCCATTTGCCCCACTGGTGCATGCCCGCACCGAGGACGGCGATATCGCGCTCGTTCGTGTCAGGCATCGACCGGCCTCCACATCCACACGGTGTGCTCCGCGTCCTCGTCCTCGTACAGCACGCCGACGGTCAGTTCGACCGGCATGCCGACGGACAGGTCGTCCACGGTGAGACCGCGCACGACCTGCCCGAGGATCACCATCTGCTCGACCTCGAGTTCCACCGCCGCGACGATGTACGGCTCGAACGGATCGGGCGAGATGTACGGCGGGGGTGGTTTGTAGCGTGCGTCCGCGTAGGACCAGATCCGGCCGCGCGTGGAAAACAAATACTCGGCCAGCTCGGAGCCGTCTTTCGGGGCCGTGCACTGCGGGTTGCGGCAGGCGAGCGTGTTCCGCGGGAAGTACGGCGTGCCGCAGGCGGTACAGCGGCTTCCCTGCAGGCGCACCGTGCCGTCGTCCGCAGTGAACCAGTCGGCCACGGCGGGGCGTTGTTCTTTCTGCACACGCCCGACGTTATAGGAACACGTTCTACTTTGGGTAGGGCCGCCCCGAGATCGGCCTCAGCGGCAGACCCACACCGCGTCGGCGAGGTTGTCGGCCTCGGGCGGCAACGTGCCGCGATCGTTGTCCGCGGTGGCGGCGAGCAACTGCCACTCCTGGCCGGTCCAGTTGTAGATCCCGACGGATCCGCCCGTGCGATTCCAGTACGAGGTCAGCCGGTCGCCGACACCGCCGTTGCCGATGTCGTACAGCGCGCAGTCCGACTCCACCTGCACGATCATGGGACCGGTTCCGTTCGGGCCGTCCCAGCCGCAGAACGTCCCACCCGGGCAGGCGTACCCGGGATACGCCGAGGCGGTGGCGGCGGGCAGGAGCGTGACGGCGGCGGCCGTGCCCACCGCGAGCGCGGCGGTGACGAACGGCGTCCGGGCGCGAGAAACGAGCGACATGGTAGTTCCTTTCGGCAGATCGGATTCCGGCCGAGCACCGAATGTGTTGTCGCACTGCGAGTTCGACAAGTTCGGCCGACGAGATCACGGTATCGGGCGACCGGTGACCGCCGAATCCGCCGAACTACTCATCGGCGTTACTCAGGTGCGGGTGCGCTGCACCCAGGCAGCGATCTGAGCACGCTTGGCGAAGCCGAGTTTGGTGAGGATGTGCTGCACGTGGTTCTGCGCGGTGCGCTCGGAAAGCACCAGCGCGGCGGCGATCTCGCGGTTGCTCAGCCCCTCGGCCACCAGGTCGGCGACCTCCCGTTCGCGCGGCGACAGCACGCCGCGCGTGTCCGTGGCGCCCGTGACCCGCTCGAGCCGCTCCACCCACGGCCGCATCCCCAGCGCTCGCGCATTCGGCAGCGCGGACTTCGCCGACGCCGCGGCCCCGTCCAGGTCACCGTCGGCGAGCAGCACCTCCGCCAGTTCGCAACGGGCCTCGACGGCGAATCCCGCCGCCCCGACGTCGTCACAGACGGCCGCCGCCTCGGCCAACTGCGTCCGCGCCGCCTTCGAATCACCCAGTGCCGCAGAGCATTTCCCCAGCCACAGCACGGCCGGTCCATGGTAGTGGGCGGTTCCGCCGCTGCCCGACACGTGCTCACCGCGGCGCTCGGCGAGCCGATCGGCGAAATAGCGCACATCCTCGATCGCCCCGACCCGGGTCGCGATCATGGCGCCCGTCGCGAGCACGATGGTGGCGAAATACGGTGGGACGTCCCACTGCGCGGGCGGCCCGAGGCCGCGGTACACGGCCGCCGCTTCGTCCCGGCGCCCCGATTCGGCCAGCGGCATCGCGGTGCCCAGCCCGGAGAACAGCCGGTTACGCACCTCGCCGCGAGTGTGGGCGGGCGGCAGCACCAGGGTCTCCGGAAAATGGCCGACGTGGTGGCCCACCATGGTCAGCAGCGACCGGTAGGCGCCGAATCCGGCGGGCATCGACAGTCCCTCGGCGATCTCCCGCGCCAGCCCGGCCAGCCGCAACGACTCGTGGAATTCTCCGACCGCCTGGGCGCGAGCGGCCTCGGCGACCAGCAGGTGCCATTTCGGGACCGGTCCGCCGGTGCGCTCGACACACCAGCGTAGCCGCGAAAGCTCCGCGGCCACCGCGCCGAGCCGCCCGTGCTCGAACAGGCTGTCGATGGCCCAGAGCCGGCCCCACATCTCGGTGGCCGGGCTGTGCGTCCGGGCTCCGGTCGCGATCATGGTAGCCGCCAGTTCGGCGCGCGTCTGTCGGTGTTCCGGTGCGGTGCAGGCCAATTGGCGGGCTCGCAGCGCGGCGACCACGATGTGCGGTTCGGCGGCCCGCTCGGCCAGTTCCAGCGCCCGCGCGCTGCTCTGCTCGATGCCGTCGAGGCGGCCCAGGTACAGCGCGGCCTCCGTCGAGCGGGCCAGCAGTCGCGCCCGCAGCCCGTCGGACAGGCCCGGTGCGGCCAGCGCCTCGGCACACTCTTCGTGAATGTCACGGTCCCACACCAGATCTCCGACCGGTTCGAGCACCAGCGCGCTCTCGGCCAGCAGCCCGGCGTCTCCCGACCGCCGCGCGAGAGCGGCAGCGGCGAGACAGTCGGCCCGCGCCGCCGTGCGGTCGCCCGCGCGCAGCAGCGCGTCCGCTCGGGCCAGCCGGAGTCGGCCGCGCTCGGCCGGGCCCAGGTCGGCGGCGTTGTCCAGAGCCAGGCCGTAGAGCCGTACGGCCTCCTCGAACGCCGACTCGCGCAGCGCGGTCTCCGCGGCCCGTCGCGCCCACCGCACCGCCGGCTCGCGCTGCCCGACCACCGCCGCCTGCGCGTAATGGCGGGCCAGGGCGGCGGCATGCGCCGCCGGCGCCTCGGGATACAGTTCCTCGATCGCGTGGGCGGCCTTGGTGTGCAACAGGATTCGCTGCCGCAGTGGCATTCCGTCCTGCAGCGCCGCCCGCACCAGGGAGTGCCCGAACCGCACGGCGCCCGCCGCGGCGGCGAGTTCGAGCAGCCCCGCGCTCACGGCCTCGTCGACGGCGGCCAAGCAGTCCGAGGCGGGGCGATCCACCAGCCGGGCGGCCACCGCGATCGCGAATTCGCCGCCCAGTATCGACGCCGCGCGCAGCAGTTCGCGCGCGCGGGGCGACAGCATCGCCATCCGGCCGTCGACCACCGCACGCAGCGTGGCGGGCACCACCAGCTCGGCGGTGACCGCGGTGCCCAGCGAACGACCCAATTCCCGCAGATAGAAAGGATTTCCGGAGGTCATCGCGTGTGCCTGGGCCGCGAGCGAGTCGGGGATCGGGCGGTCGGCCGCGCCGCGCAGGCACGCCGCCGAGTCCCGGGGCGACAGCCCGGTCAGGGTGAGCAGGCGGGCATTCGGCTCGCTCAGCAGTTTCGGTTCGATCGACCGCCAGCCGGGCGCGGCATCGATGGGCGTGTCACGGGCGGTGGCGCACACCATGATCGGGCGATCGCGCAGGTGTCGCACCACGTGCAGCAGCGCCAGCAGCGAGGGTTCGTCGGCCCAGTGGATGTCGTCGACGACGAGCAGCACGCCGGCGCCGGACGGGTCGAGCCGATCGGCGAAACGATCGAACAGCGCCACCCGGCCCGAGATCTGGTCGCCGGTGTCGAGGTCGTCGATGTCGACGAGTTGCCGCCACAGCCAGAACGGCGGCACATCCGGCAGCTCGGAGGCCCGCGCCCACAGCGAGCGCACACCCCGCACGCGCGCCCGCTCGGCGAGTTCCGCTGCCAGCCTGGTCTTTCCGATGCCCGCTTCGCCCGCGCACACGACCAGCTGCGCCGACCCGCCGAGCGCCGGCTCCAACCGGCCCAGCAGGTCGGCGAGTTCGCGTTCGCGCCCGATCAACGCCGCCGGCACCGGTCACCTCCGTCTCGCCGACGCTAGACGCTACCCGCGTCGGTGCTCGATGACGACCTCCGCGTCGAAAGCGGTCACGGTCTCCCCCGGGCCGGGCCGGATGCCGGTCCGGGCGAATGCCGGGAACAGCCGCTCGGCCGCGAAACGATCTGCGGCCGCGGCGGATTCCCACAGGTCGACCACGTGCAGCGCGCCGTCGCTCTCGCCGACGATGCTGAGCAGGTTCCCGGCGATCGGCTCGGGACCGAGCGCCTGGTGCACGGTCCGGTACTCCCGCAGTCCGACGCCGGGACTGCGGGTGATGTGGATGTAGGGCATGAGCGGTTCCTGTCTCCTCGTGCCGGCGGGTGATCGGCTCAGCGTAGGAGCGGGCGGGCGCGGGCCGCGTCCGCCGGATTACTCATGCCCGGTACTCATCCGCGGCGCGGCTCCTTCCAGCATTGGGTGCGGGTCCCCTCGAAGGCCTGCTCGGTGAGCCGGTGCAGCGTGGGACCGCGCGGGTCGTCGTGCTCGAGCCAGCGCAGGAAGGCGAATTCGGCGGCGGCCATTATCGTGTGGACGAGCAGGCCGGGCCGGATGTCGTCGGCCGACCGCGCACCCATCCGGTCGGCGAGGAGGTCGACCAGCCGCGCCCGGTCGTCGGGTCCGATCAGGGCGACGCGGTCGAGCAGGTGCGGTGCGGCCCGAATCGCGGTGCGCCAGTTGCCGAGTGCCTCCTCGTCGGCGCGGAAGGCTCGGCTCCACCGCAGGCTCGCCCGGCAGAGCGCGTCTTCGGCCGATTCGTCGGCGGGCCGCGCCCGCAGATTGTCGACAATCGCCGCGCCCGCCCTGCGCAGCGTCCCGAGCAGCAGATCCTCCTTGGTGGCGACGTAGCGGAAGTAGGTGCTGTGCCCGATGCCCGCGGCCGCCGCGATCTCCTCGGTCGTGACGGCGTCGAAACCGCGCTCGGCGAACAACCGCAGCGCGGCTCGCTGGATCTCCTGCCGGACCAGCGCCTTCTGCCGGTCGCGCAGCGACTCAGCCACCCGCGGGCCCCAGGTCCGGATGTGCGCGCCCGGCGACGACGGGCAGGTCCACGGCGGATTTGATGCCGGGCGCGGCCGCGCAGACGTACGGCACGGAATTGACGCAGTGGTTCGCGGTCGCCACGATGCCGGGATTGCGTTTCAGCCCTTCCGCGATGCTCGCCGGTTGCCAGCCCCGGATGACCACGAAGGTGTCGGGATCGCCCTTGATCTCGATCTCGTAGCGCTCCCCCTCGGGCCCGAATTCCCAGGCCGGTGCCAGATGCTCCTCTCCCATCAGCCAATTGACCGCGATCCGGACCACCGGCCGATCGCCCACGACGGCATCCCACTGGAAGCGCTGCCCGGCGACCTGTCCCGGCTCGATGATCCCCATCGGCGACTCGATGGGCGCCGTCGCGACCGCGATCTCGTGCGTCGTGCGCATCGTGGCCTCGGCGAAACCCAGTGTGTCCACACACATTCGCGCCGACTGGGTGAACCCGCCGGTCAGCAGGCCGAGCATCGGGGACTCGCGCGCCTGCTCGGGGGTGCCGCCGAAGCCCATCACCCAGCGCAGCACGTCGGGCGCGTCGTAGGTCCGCATATCGGAGAATTCCTCGGTACGCACGAAGGTGACCGCCGACGTCATCGCCGAGAGCACCAGCGGATGCACATCGGTTGTCCCGCCGGGGTTTATGCCGATGCCGTGCAGGGTGACGCCGCCGTCGAGGCAGGCGCGCGCCAGGGCGGCATCGCGTTCGCCCGGATAGAACCAGCCGACCGGCGTGACCACATTCTTGCCCGACCGCAGAATGCGTTCCACCTCACCGGAATTCGGGATCAGCGGCGCGTACACCACCGCGTCCGCGGACAACGCCAGGATCTCCTCGACGTCGTCGGTCGCGATCACACCCAGCTTCTCGGACCCGAGGAGGTCGCCGACATCCTTGCCGCGCTTGGCTTCCGAATGCACGTAGCACCCCACCAACTCCAGCTCGGGATGCGAGCGCACGGCCTGAATCGCCGCCTTGCCGACCCCACCGGTGGCCCACTGGACAACCCGCAACATGGGCCCTCCTCGAAGATAGGAACTCTATAAGTGAGAGACACTCTCTCAATGGGACGAGTCTCGCAAAACCGCGGGGGTTCGGCAACGGCCGATCAGGGTCGTTCCGGTACGAGTGGTGCAGCCCGCAGTGCGTGGCCCGCATCCCGAATTGCGCGTAGCGCACTACGCGGGCGTGCAGATATAGCAGGCGGCTACCGTTCGAAACCCCCCATCGCCCACGCGAACGGATCCGACCATGGACGCCCTGGACTCCTTCACCCATCTCGGCCTGTACCTGATCGACAAGGACACCGGCGGACCGATCGTCCGGCATCCCGTCTTCGCCGAGGTCGTGGTCCACTACGACCCCGGCTGCGAGCAGGACGGGGAACGCGACGGCGACGACGACGCGGCCGACTGCGAACGGTCGGTGAAGTGGGCCGCACCGCTGGGCGTGCTCTGGACCGATCACGTCGGCTACGTCTCCTACGATCTGACCCGCATGCCCGCGCCGGTGAGCCACCGGCTCGACGCCGAGGTCGCGGTGCGGCGGTTCGGGCAGGCGGTCCGCCGCGCGGCCGAGGACGGCGAGGACGGTGACGGCGGCTCGCCGGAGCGCATCACCATCCGGGCCCTGCCCTATGGCGCGACCTCCTGGATCAATGTGCTGGTGCAGGCCCGCTTCACCGACGGCGCGGTGGTCGGACGCCTCGTCGTGCCGCGACCGGACGTGCACCCGCCGCACTACGAGGCGGGCATGGCCTCGATGCAGAATCCCAGCCTCACCGACTGGCAGCTGTCACCGTCGTCCTTCGCCACCAACCCCACGCAGCTGGTCGGCGAGGACGGGTGTGAAAACCTCTATCCCGCAACGCTTTCCCTGCACGAGTTCGTCACCCGGCAGGTGGTCCGGCTCAGCGACAGCCCGCCCGGACCGCCCATCCCGGCGCCGTACCGGCCCGCCTACGTCGATGAGTACAAGGTCACCTGGAGCGCGCTGGGGCACTCGCTCGGCGAGATCCTCTACAGCCTGCCGCTGGCGCCGGGCGAGTCGGTGAAGCTGGCGGTGCTCGACTGGTCCTGGGACAGCCTCGTACGGCGCGACGAGAACACCAAGCTCACCGAGGAGATCTTGCATCAGACCCACCGTGATCGCACCATCACCGAAACCGTGCAGGCCGGACTCCGCGAACTGCAGCACGGCTCCACCTTCATGGGCGGCGTCGCGTCTTCGGCGGGCGGCAGCGGCAGCGGCAATGTCGGCGTGGTCGGCCTCGGGGCGGCGGTCGGCAACGCCTGGAGCATGGGCGGGTCCACCGCGACCAGCGACGGCAGCCGCGATCTCACCGCAGAGAACGTACAGGTGCTCAGCGACAGCTTCACCCAGGCCAGTTCCGCTGCGCGCGAACTCAATTCGACCGTCGTCATCCAGGCACGCCAAGAGGAGAAGGAGGCCATCCAGACCCGCACCTTCTCCAACTACAACCACGCCCACACGCTGACCATCCTGTACTACGAGGTGCTGCGGCACTATCGGGTCACGGTGCGGTTCCTCCGCCGCCGTCCCGCGGTGCTGGTGCAGTACCCGCCGCCGCTCAACACGTTCGACTTGGCCGAGCTGCTGCGCCACCGGGCGGTACTGGAGCCGGTCCTGCTCGATCCGGCCCTCGCGCCCGGCTTCGCGGCCCTGGCCGAACAGGATCAAGTGGCCAAGAATCAAGCGCTGCACAACATTCCGGCCGGCGCGCTGGACAAGCCGATCCCGCAGTTCTGGGAGGGCGATCTCCGCTTCGCGCTGTTCGAGTTCGGCATCAAGACCGCCGAGGGCCTGCGCGACAAGACCGACGAGCTGGTCATGATCAATCTGATTGTGGTGGACGGCAATTCGACCATCTCCCGGCCGCTGCTGGTGGAGTGGGAGAAGGGCGGAGAGACCGACAACGCCGATGTCGGTGAGCGTTTCAACGATACGGCGATGGGCTGGTTCATCGCCAAGCCCAAGGCGCCGGTCGGGCCGGTACCCTGGCATGACCTGGTGGGTTTCGAATTCGTCCTGCACGATGACGACGAGTGGCGCATGGACCGCCTGGCCATCCGCGGCTTCCACGCCGGCGGCGCGGTGGCCCTGCTCGACGACACCGACGTCGACTACTATTTCCCGCTCAACGGCGCGTCCAACACCGTCACCTTCATCCGCAAGCCCGGCCCGCGCCCGGCCGACCTCCCGCCGACCTGGTCGCCCGCGAAATCCCTTGCCCCCGAGGAGTATCAGTCCGCACAGCGCCTGATCGACCACGTCAACAGCAACAAGGCCTACTACAACCGGGCGATCATGCTGGCCACCCGGACCGCCGACATCAGCGTCGCCTTCGAGACGCTGCCCTGGGCCGACGGCAAGGTGCTGGCCGATGTCGCGACGCCGAACCCGCTCGAGGTGTTCGGCAACCACGTCGCCTATCCGCTCACGGGCGCCGGTGTGGCAGTGAGCGATCCGCCGCCGGAGGCGCAGACCGAGCGGCTGATCACCATGCCCACCCGCGGCGTGTTCGCCGAGGGCAAGCTGGGCCACTGCAATGTCGCGGAGGAGATCGACAACACCCGGTTCTGGAAGTGGGAGGAGCATCCCATCCCGATCCAGGCGCCGGAGATCGCGCCCACCACGCCCACCACCCCGAACCCGACACCGACCAACCCGACGCCGACGGCGTTCCCGCAATCGCTGGTCAACGTCGTATCCCCCAGTCCCGCACCCGATCCCGCGGGCCTGGCCGCGGCGCTGCAACTGCTCGGCACGCCGAACATCTTCCGCGATATGTCCGGCCGCGCCGAGGTCGCCGATCTGCTGAAGAAGCTGTCGGACAACACCATCTCGATCGCCGAGGCCGCCAACCGGGCCCGCGAGATCCAGGCGAAGTACGGCGGGTCGGCGAGCGCGGGCGGCGGGACGGGCGCCGCCACACCGTCCACCGGACTGGGTGCGGGCCGCACCTCGCCCAGCGATCGTTCCTCCACCACCAACCAGGATCTGCAGGACCTGCAGCACGTGCTCGGTAACGCGCAGGCCAAGAACCTGATCTCGCCGGAGGACGCGAAGTCGGCCTACACCAAGGCCTTGCAGGGCGCCTACGATCCCGAGTTCGTCCAGGTCGGCACGCAGCGGCCGGGCGGAACGACGGTCGCGGTCACCCCGGCCACCGACACCCAGCTCGCCCAGGCCGCCGCCGTGGAGTTCTTCAACGCCACCGACGTCGACAACTACCTCCTCGATGTCACCGGCAAGACCTTCGCGGGCTGGTTCAGCGCCACGCTGGCCGGGCGCGGCAGCTGGGGGCCACTGTCGATGTCGATGGACACCGACACCCTGATCCGGTTCGCAGAGACCTGGAACGCCTTCCCGCCCATCCTGGGCACCGATCGCGGCGCGGGCCTGCCCGGCATCTCGCTGCCCGAATTCGCCACCCTGATGGCCAAATTCCTGCACGAGACCGGCGGGCGGCTGCAATTCCGCGGCGCGGAGGGCGTCGGTGGTTACGGCCATCCGGGTCTGTCGTACGCGTTCGACTCGTTCGTCATCCAGCGGCCCGGTGAGAACGCGTTCACCAAGGGTTCCTACAACACGCTGAGCGGCAACCACACCGCCTTCACCTGCTTCCACGACCCGATCTACCTGGCCGCGTTCGGCACGCTACAGCCGACCGCGCAGGCCGTGCGCGACCGCAACGAATGGAAGGGCACCACCTGGCCCGCGGGCGTGTCGACGGACCCCGACGGCGCCGCGACCGCGTTCCTCCAGGAGGCCGACTTCTACAAGTTCCGCGGGCGCGGTGCGATCCAATCCACCGGCCGCGTGGCCTATCTGCCGATCGTGCAGTTCGTGCGGGCCTACACCGGCGACGACACCCACATCACCACCGTCAAGCAGCGGTGGCAGAACCTCGCGACCACCCTCGCCGTCCAGGGCGTCACCCTCGCCACCGACGACGATTTCGCCACCGCGTCCACCAACGCCGACTGGAACGAGCTGTTCCAGTCCGTCACCATCCAGGCGGTCGCCATCCGCGGGCACAACAACATCGCGGGCAAGCACTACCTGCCGATGTCGAGCAGCCCGGCCGTGCTGCGCGGAACCGCCCGCGGCTCGGCCTATTTCGTCGCCGTCGCCATCGCGGGCAACAACCCGTCCTACGGCAACGATGTGCGCAATCGCATGCTCGAGTTCATCGGCACCCTGTGGCGCACCCCGATGCCGCCGCTGGGCGGCGGGGGCACGATCGACCTGTAGCTGCCCGAAATGGGCCGCTCCGGCGCTCGCATGCCTCATCCTGAAAGTCGTCCCGCCGCACCCCGACCGCTGCCCGACGACGTACTGGAGCCGACATGACCGACTACCGGATCCCGACCCTCGCCCCGGAACCCGTCGCGCCGCCACAGACCGCGTATCTCGTGGCGAGCGGCGACCTGCGCCCCTCCGCCAATCTCGCGGGCTGGCCGACCCAGCAGCTCCTGGAGAAGTCGCTGCACGACGCGTTCGCCGGGCTCGGCTGGACGCTGGTGCGCGCGCACGAGGTGGATCCGGTGAAGGGACACGGGTTCATCGACAGTCAGCGCTACGGCATCGAGGTCTTCCGGGCGGTGCCCAAGGACGCGCCCGTCGTGGTGGCGGAAGCGGTGTGGCAGTACAGCCATCACGTGCTGGCCGGGTTGCGCTCGCATCGGGGGCCGATCCTCACCGTCGCGAATTTCGACGGCACCTGGCCCGGTCTGGTGGGCCTGCTCGGTCTCAACGCCGGGCTGACGAAGATGGGGCGGGCGTACTCGACGATCTGGTCCGCGGAGTTCACCGACGAGTTCTTCCTCGACGGGATCGGGAGCTGGGTCGAGACCGGCACGATCACCCACGACGACTCGCATGTGCGCCCGCTGCCGCCGCTGCCCGCCGGTCCCGCCCGCGATCTCGGTGTGGCGCTGGCGGATCAGCTGCGCGCGGACAAGGCCGTCATCGGCGTGTTCGACGAGGGCTGCATGGGCATGTACAACGCGATCATCGATGACGAATTGCTCAATCCCCTCGGCGTGTACAAGGAAAGGCTGTCGCAGAGTGCGTTGTACGCCGAGATGCTGAAGGTGCCCGACGCGGAGGCCGCGGCCGTGCGTCGCTGGCTCGACGACGCGGGCCTGCGCTTCGAGTTCGGTACCGACGAGGCCACCGAACTGACCGAGCGGCAGGTGCACGAGCAGCTGAAGATGTACATCGCGGCGCTGCGTATCGCCGACGACTTCGGCTGTGCCGCAATAGGAATCCAGTACCAGCAGGGTCTCAAGGACCTCACCCCCGCGTCCGATCTCCCCGAGGGCCTGCTCAACAATGTGGCGCGCCCGCCGGTGCGCAGCCGCGACGGCAGCCGCGAACTCTACGCCGGTGCGCCGCTGCCGCATTTCAACGAGGCCGACGAGGGCGTCGCGGTCGACGCACTCGTCACCAACCGGATCTGGACGGCCATGAATCTGGACCCGGCCACGACCCTGCACGACGTCCGCTGGGGCGACACGTACGTCGTGGACGGCAGAGAGGAGTTCGTGTGGGTGTACGAGATCTCCGGCTCGGTACCCGCCTCGCACCTCGACGGCGGGTACGCCGGGGCGACCAGCCTGCGGCAGGGCCCGGTGTTCTTCCCCGCGGGCGGCGGCACCCTGTCCGGCGTGTCCAAGCCCGGTGAGATCGTCTGGTCGAGGCTCTACATCGCCGGTGCCGCACTGCATCTGGACATCGGGCGCGCCACCGTGGTGTCGCTGCCCGCCGCGGAGACCGCGCGTCGCCGTGCCGCGACGAACCCGGAGTGGCCCATCGCGCACGTCGTGCTGCACGGCATCACCCGCGATCAGTTCATGGCCCGCCACAAGGCCAACCACGTCCAGATCGCCTATGCCCCCGACGCCGTCACCGCCGACGACGCCCTGCTGGCGAAGGCGGCGATGTTCGACCGGCTGGGCGTCGAGGTGCACCTGTGCGGCGATACCGCCGTGTGACCGGCGTCAGGGCAGCACTTGCGGAACCACGCCCGGGTTCGTCGCGCCGACCAAGGCGCCGATCACCGTGCCGATCAGGGAACCGGCGGAACCGGTCACCGAGCCGGTAGCCAGGCCGACCGCCGAGCCGACGGCCGAGCCGATCGAGCCGCCCGCGGAGGCGCCGTTCAGCACCGGATCGGGGATCATGGCGTCGGGGTTGGTCGCGACATCCTCGCTCTGCAGCGGAATTCCGGCGATGGGACCGGCGGTCCGGCCCGTGTCCGCGGCGGCGCCACCGGCGAATACGGTCGCCGCGATCAACGGCGCGGCCACGACCGACACCACGCAGCTCGCCTTGACCAAGGTGTATCGAAGCATTCTTCCCGACCTTTCCAACCCATTGCGCGATCCAGGGCTCACCACACGCGGTGCGGTCGCCCCTCGCTCCCCGGGGGTCAGCAAGAATGCGGGCGCCGATGCCCATCTGAAAACCATACTGGGGGACAAGCGATCTCGTCTCTCGCCGCCGATCACCGGATGATCACGATCCCCTCGAGCCGGAGCCGGGCCTTGACCCGAGATATGTTTGTGACAAAACTAGTTCCGCCCGCACCTGTCCCAGTCCCGCGAGGAGGCGGAATGACCACGCTGCGACAGCGGCTGACCCGCGCGCTCGATGCCCGCGCTCGCGGGAACACCGCACTCGGTCCCTATCACGTGACCGTCGACCGGGATCTGCGCGTGCCCATGGACGACGGGGTGGAACTGCTCGGCGATCTCTACCGTCCCCTCGGCGCCGACCCCGCGTTGCCGACCGTCGTCATCCGCGGCCCCTACGGCCGGCGCGGCATCATCGGCGGGGCCGCACGCGCCCTCGCCTACGAGGGTTTCCCGGTGTTCTTCCAGAGTTCCCGCGGCACTTGGGGTTCGGGCGGCCGGTTCACCCCGCAGATCGATGAACAGCGCGACGGCATCGCCACCCACCGCTGGGTCCGCCGCCAGCCGTGGTTCACCGGGCGGCTGGCGACCTTCGGCGAAAGCTACATGGGCTACACCCAGTGGGCCGTCGCCGGAAAGATGTGCCGCGAGGATCCGGACATCGCGCCCGAGGCCCTGATCCTGCAGATCACGATGCCCGATTTCGGCGAGATCACCTGGGACAACGGGGCTTTCGCGCTGCGCAACGCCCTCGGCTGGAGCAACCTCATGGACCGCATGGGCCGCGGGCCGCGCGGTCTGATCACCATCCCGTTCGCTGATCGTCAGTTGCACAAGGCGTTCGACGTGCTGCCGTTGAGCGCAGGCGACACCGCCGCGGTCGGGCATCCCATCCACTGGTATCAAGACTGGGTCCGGCACGAGCGGCTCACCGACGAGTACTGGACCCGGCAGTCCCACACCGAGTCGGTCTCCGATGTCACCGCGCCGGTGCTGATGGTCACCGGCTGGTACGACATCTTCACCCCCTGGCAGCTACGAACCTACCGGCGTCTGGTCGAGGCGGGCAATCCGCCGCGGCTGACCATCGGTCCGTGGGGGCACCTGTCTCGCGGCAAAGCCGGTCCCGCGCACCGGGATTCGGTCGCCTTCTTGAAGGAGGTGTTCGCCGGTACGCCCTCCGGGCGGGCGGCGCCGGTGCGCGCCTACCAGACCGGCGCGCGGCAGTGGCACGATCTCGAGGTGTGGCCCCCGGCGGGCTCGGCCGCGCGAGACTGGCTGCTGCACACCGGCGGTGGACTGGCGACGGCCGCCGGGCCCGCCGGTGTCACTCGCTACACCTACGATCCCGCCGATCCCACACCCGCCGTGGGCGGGCCGAGCCTGACTCCGCAGACGCTGCCGATGGACAACGCCGCGCACGAGCGCCGCCCGGACGTCGCGGTGTTCCGGTCGGAGCCGTTCGGCGCACCGCTCGACATCGCCGGAGAACCGCTCGCCGCCATCCGAATACGTTCCTCCGCGCCGAGCTTCGACGTCTTCGTCCGCCTCACCGACGTCCATCCCGACGGCCGCTCGGTCACCGTCTGCGACGGCATCCGCCGCATCGGCTCGATCGGTTCCGCCGCCACCGATCCGCCGCCCGACGACGACGGGTTCCGAGTGGTCGAGGTCGCGCTGTGGCCGGCGTTCCATCGCTTCGCGGCCGGTCACCGCATCGGGGTGCAGGTGAGTTCCGGAGCGCATCCGCGCTACGCGCGCAATCCGGGCACCGGCGAACCCGCGGACACGGCCGCCACCATCCGCGCCGCTCGCCAGGAGATCTCCCACGAGGGGCCGCACGCCTCGCACATCATCCTTCCGGTGTGGACCCCATGAGCGCCGGCCAGTTGTGTCACACTTACCGTCCAGGGTTCTCTTGCCCGAGGGGTAACTATGCGCATCGTGCCGGTCCTGCTTGCGATCTCGGTGTGCTGTCTGGTCGCCTGCAAGTCGGGCGATAGTGGGCCCGGTGTGACAACGGTGCCGACGACGAATTCCGTGGCGACGGTGGTCCCGGCCAGTCCCCTTGCGACAGTGCAGAGTTCACGACCGGCCCGGCCGAACAGTCCGGGTTTCGGTCCGCCCGCGTCCGGATCGGGCGTGCCCGCCGAGCGGCCCGCGCCCGGCGGCGGTGACGAGCTGCCGCCCACGGCGGTTATCTCGCCGGGCAAACCCGTTACCGGCGCGGGCATTCCGACCTCCGTGACGCCGCTACCCCCGCGGCCGCGCAGCGCCGAGCCGCCACCGTCCAGCATTCCGCGACCGGCGCCCGGCACGGGAACCACACCGTCGCCATGATCTCCGAGCGACCGGGCGATTCGGCGCCTTTTCAACGGGCCGTCTCGGTTGCGGTCGCGGTCTCGCAGGCCACGCTGACCGCCACCGTCCTGTACTTCTTCGGGCTCACCTACACCCGGTCGTGGTACGCGCATTTCGGTGTCGACGCGCGATTCCTGGATCTCAGCGCGCAGGACTACGTGGTCAGAAGCCTCAACGGCGCGTTCTTTCCCGTCGTTGTCGCGCTGCTGATCGTCTCGGGTCTCGTCGCGGCACAGCGGGTGCCGATCGTGGTCGCCGCCCGGGTCCGGCGGCCGCGGCGGGTATTGCGAATCTGGGCGGGCAGCGTCGCCGTCGCCGGAACCGCGCTCGGTGCGGCGGTGGCGGTCGGAGTGCTCGTCCGCAGCCACCTGCCGCACGGCATGAGCCTCGGTCTGCCGGTGATGCTGCTCATGAGCGTGGGGTTGATCGGGTATCGCCTGCATCTGGAGACCGGTTACCGCGCCCTGCTGCATCGCGGTCGCCGCCGCCGACCGCCACCGACGTCCTGGGTCCTCATTCTGGCGTTGCTGATCCTCGGCTTCCTCGGAACCTTCTGGGCTATCGGGTCGTACGCCGCCGAGCAGGCCGGGCGAGACGCACGGGCGGCGGAGGAAGGCGGCCTGCCCGGCCAGCCGGTCGCGGTGATATTC
The DNA here is from genome assembly GCF_044628355.1 of Nocardia sp. N2S4-5. Taxonomy (NCBI): domain Bacteria; kingdom Bacillati; phylum Actinomycetota; class Actinomycetes; order Mycobacteriales; family Nocardiaceae; genus Nocardia; species Nocardia sp. N2S4-5. The sequence continues at coordinate 2,140,114 of NZ_JBIUPM010000001.1, forward strand.
AGCGTCGACCGGCTCGCCATCGGAGGCGGCGACGCCCGGGTCGACGCGATCACCACCCCGGGCGACAAGTACCGCTTCCAGTACAGCGGCCTGCTCCTGCTCGCCCGCTCCAACGACAAATACATTCTCGTGCCACACAATTGGAGCGCACGACACGGCGACCGCGTATTCGTCATCAACGCGAGCGACGAACTACGCATCGACCTCGCACCCCATCCCTGAAACTGCCCACAGCTCACCGGCCCCACCCCCGCCCTGCCGTCGCCCCTCCGCTGCCAGTGCCCTAACCCTCTGTGGCGCAACCGAACCCATGCCTCATACGGTGAAGGATCAAGTCCGAGGAGCCTCGATGAAGCGCCTACTGTTCCTACTGATCGCCATCATCATCGCCCTGTCAACCCTCGACTACAGCCAATCCGCAGGCCACTACGGAATCCTGATAGCCGCCGGCATAGTCTCCCTCCTCCTCCTGACCGACAAACTCATCGAGTAACCGAGCTGTCGACAACGCGATACGGCATCGCGCGCCCCGCCGGTCCGACGGATATCAGCGGCCGGGGTAGAAGCGCAGAGCTTTCGAGGGTGAAGAGCCAGGATCGCCAAAGCTCATACCGGGTGGGTGAGGCGCTGGGGTCAGTTGCCTTGCGCCGGATCGCCTGGTAGGTCGGCGACGGCCGCGGTGACGGTGGGATATACGCCGGGGGGGGTGCCTGATTTCGCCGCGCCCAGTTCGTCGCCGAATTGGCCGATGGAGCGGGCGATGCGGAAGTCGACGCGGCGGCGGGCGAGGGTGTCGCGCAGGTCGGTGAGCATGGCCGCGGCGGTGACGTCGATGGTCGGCGAGGTCTCGGCGTCGAGGACGACCAGGGTGGTGCGCGCGGTGCACAGGTGCTCGATGCGGTCGCGGACGTGGTCGGCGTTGGCGAAGTACAGCCCGGACTCGACGCGGACCACGAGCAGGTCGGGACGTTGCCCCGGCTGCGGATGCCGGTCGGCGTCGAGCCACAGCGTGCCCTGCTTCACCAGCGGGGCGACGTGCGGCCGGGACGTGCGATAGACCAGCAGCAGCATCGAGACGCCGATGCCGATCAACAGGCCGGGCAGCGTGTCGAACAGCAGCACCCCGGCCATGGCCGCCAGCGCGGCCAGGAAATCGGCGCGCGCCGACCGCCCGTAGATGGCGCCCAGCCGATCGGTCCACACCCGGTACAGCCGTCGCAACGCGGCGATGTCGACCAGCTCGATGACCGCGGCGATGACCACGCCCGCGAGCGTCGCCTCGGGCAGCCGCTCGAACAGTCCGGTGAGCAACAGCAGCGTCAGTACCGTCAACGCCGCCACCACCAGCCCACTGACCTGCGTCTTCGCTCCAGCCGAGCCGTTGACGGCGGTCTTGGACAGACTGCCGTTGACGACCATGCCGGACGCCAGCCCGGACCCGAGGTTGGCGGCGCCGAGCCCGAGCAGTTCCCGGTTGGCGTCCACGCGGTAACCGGCCTTGGCCGCATAGGTTTTCGCCGCACCGAGGCCCTCGGCGAACCCGATCAGCAGCACGCCGACCGCCGGCCCGAGCAGATCGAGATAGTCGTGGAAGTCGACACCGCCGGGCAGCCCGACCGACGGCAGCCCCGCATCGATGTGCCCGACGATATCGACCCCCTTGTCGTCCAGCCCGAACACGCCCACCGCGACAATGCCCAGCAGCACGGCCAGCAGGGAACCCGGCACCAGGGGCAGCCACCTTTTCAACCCCAGCACCACCGCCAGACTCGATACACCCAAAACTGCCGTGCGCCATTGTGTTTCACCCAGTCCGGACAGCACACCCCAGGCTTGCTCGAAGAAATTGCCCGCATGTTTGTCGATGCCGAGCAGCTTGGGAACCTGCCCGATGATGATCGTGAACGCCAGCCCGACGATGAACCCTTTGAGCACCGGCTCGGAGATGAAGGCGGCCACGAACCCGAGCCGGGCCAGCCCTGCCAGCAACCCGGCCACTCCGGTCGCGAGCGCGAGCACGGTCGACAACCCGAGGTAGCGGCCGCCGTCGGCGCCGGCCAGCGGCGTCACGATCGCCGCCGACAACGCCGCCGTGGCCGACATCGGCCCCACCACCAGATGCCGCGAACTGCCCGCCAGCGCGTACAGGATCAGCGCCGGGACGGCCGCGTAGAGCCCGGTGACCGGCGGCACCCCGGCGATCGAGGCGTAGGCGAGCGCCTCCGGCACCAGCACCGCCCAAACCGTCAGCCCCGCAAGGACATCGGAACGCAACCAACCGCGCTGATAACCCTGCAGGGAAAGGAACACCGGCCAGCGCGCCGCCATCGACTTCACCACCCGCCCAACGACTTACACGCCGCCGACACGGACTTGCCGGGCGAAATCACCACACCCGCCGCCGGTCGTCGCGGTCCACCGATGACTGTGCCCATGCGCGACACGCTATGAGCGCAGGCGCCGCGGCTCGTCACACCGTCAGGGTGAAACCGCCCCATGCCCCGCCGTGACGCGGCGCGGTTCACCCGAATCGGATGAGGCGAGCATCGCCGCCGCGCCGCACGATCGTGGCATGGCAGACAACGGTCTCGGTCCCGTGGAACTGGCGGTCCTCACCTTCCCCGGCAGGCGGGCGGCGCCCCCGGTCGTCGATGCGCTGCGCGCGGTGGTCGATCGCGGCGACGCGACCATCATCGACCTGGTCTATCTGACGAAGGACGACAGCGGCCGCGTCGACCAGATCGAAGTGGACGAACCGCTGCACGACACCGGGCTCGCGGACCTGGCCGTCGAACCCCGCGGTCTGGTGAGCGACGAGGACCTCGCACTGATCCGGGACACCATGGAACCGGCCACCTCGGCGCTCGTCGTCGTGTACGAGCAAACCTGGGCTCGGCGGCTGGCCACCACCATCGCCGACGTCGGCGGCGAACTCGTGCTGCAGGTCCAGATTCCCCGCGACGCCGTCGACGCGGCGCTCGCCGCCTCCTGAGAAAGGAACCACCCCATGGTGTTTCGAGCCGGACGCATCGGCCGTCCCGGTCTGCTCGGGGCCGTCGCGCGAACCGCCGTCGTGACCGGAACCGCCAGCGCCACCGCCAACGCCGTCAACCGCCGCGCCCAGCAGCGCGCCGCCGAACAGCAGCCATACCCGCAGCAACAGGCGCCGGATGTCCCGCCGCCCGATGACGATTTGGTCGGCAAGCTGCAACGCCTCGGCGAGTTACACGCGTCGGGAGCGCTGTCCGACGAGGAATTCGCCGTCGCGAAGGCGCAACTGCTGCGGTGACATCGGCCGGCACGACACATTTCACCCTCGCCGGGTGATCCTCGGCAGTGCTTCGGTCCCTAGCGTTGCCGCCATCGTCGCAACTCTGCGGCGGATTTCGACCGAGTACGCGAGGTGAACCATGTCGGTGTGGGAAGTGCTGTGGCTGTTGGTGATGAGTTTCGCCTTCGTGGCCTACCTGCTCATGCTGTTCTACATCATCGGCGACCTGTTCCGAGACCGGGAAACCTCGGGCTGGGTCAAGGCCGTCTGGATCGTGTTCCTGTTCGTCGTGCCGCTTCTCACCTCGCTCGTGTATCTCCTGGTCCGAGGCCGTGGCATGGCGGAGCGCAGCGCGGCCGCCATCGAGTCCACCCGGGCCGCGGAGAAGGACTACATCCGGTCGGCCGCGGGCACCAATTCCGCGGCACAGATCGCCGACGCCAAGAAACTCCTCGACGACGGCGCGATTTCCCCGCAGGAATTCGACCGGCTCAAGCACAAGGCACTGGCCTGACTACTCCAGTTCGGGCGACTCGTCGTCGGGCTGCATCGTGAGGTGAGCAGGCACCGGATTTGCCTTTCATTTCGACATCCATCAATATCGATGGATGTCGAAATGCTCGGGCACGCCGTACACCCGTCCACCGCTGGACGCGCAGACCGCGGTTCGGGTGGCAGCAGTGTTCAAGGCGTTGTCGGATCCGGTGCGGCTGCGGCTGCTGTCGGCGATCGCCTCCCGGGCCGGGCAGGAGGCGTGCGTATGCGACGTGTCCGACGGTCTCGACGTCTCCCAGCCCACCGTCTCCCACCACCTGAAGGTGCTGCGCGAAGCGGGACTGCTCACCAGTGAGCGTCGCGCGTCCTGGGTGTACTACCGCGTTGTTCCCGAAGCGCTGCAACGGGTTTCGGATCTGCTGGCGATCGAGGCCGGGTCGGTGATCGCGTGACAACGACCGCCCCCGAACCGGTGGCCGGAAAGCTTTCCACGCTCGACAGGTTGTTGCCGGTGTGGATCGGCGTGGCCATGGTCGCCGGTTTGCTGCTGGGCCGTCTGATTCCCGGCCTGGGCGACGGCTTGTCGGCGGTGCATGTCGATGGGATCTCGCTGCCGATCGCCGCCGGACTGCTGGTGATGATGTACCCGGTATTGGCGAAGGTCCGCTACGACCGGCTCGGCTCGGTCACCCGCGACCGCCGTCTGCTGGCCGGATCGCTGGTATCGAACTGGATCCTCGGACCGGCGCTGATGTTCGCCCTGGCCTGGCTGCTGCTCCCGGACCTGCCCGAATACCGGACCGGGCTGATCATCGTCGGCCTGGCCCGCTGCATCGCGATGGTGATCATCTGGAACGACCTCGCGTGCGGTGACCGCGAAGCCGCCGCCGTGCTCGTCGCGCTCAACTCGCTGTTCCAGGTCGTCATGTTCGCGGTGCTGGGCTGGTTCTACCTCTCGGTGCTGCCCGGCCTGCTGGGCCTGCCGCAGACCACCGTCGACGCCTCGCCCTGGCAGATCGCCCGATCGGTGCTGGTCTTCCTCGGTATCCCGCTGCTGGCCGGGTACGCCACCCGCCGCATCGGCGAAAAGGCAAGGGGCCGAACCTGGTACGAGACGGCGGTGCTGCCCCGGCTCGGCCCGTGGGCGCTGTACGGGCTGCTATTCACCATCGTCGTCCTGTTCGCCCTGCAAGGCGATCAGATCACCGCCCGGCCCCTCGACGTCGTGCGTATCGCGGTCCCGCTGCTGATCTATTTCGCGGTCATGTGGGGCGGCGGCTACCTTCTCGGCGCCGTGCTGCGCCTGGGCTACGAGCGCACGACCACGATGGCGTTCACCGCGGCGGGCAACAACTTCGAACTCGCGATCGCCGTCGCGATCGCCACCTACGGCGCCACCTCCGGCCAAGCCCTCGCCGGAGTCGTCGGCCCCCTCATCGAAGTACCCGTCCTCGTCGCCCTCGTCTACGTCTCCCTGGGTCTACGAAAACGATTCCCGCACAACACGACCCAACATTCTGGCGCATGTGTCGGCAGCGATCGCTCAGGCGTGGGCCGGTAGTTGCACGGTGACACGAAGACCTCCGGCAGGTCGGGGGGTGAGGGTGAGGGTGCCGGAATGCGCACGGATGATGCTCTTGACGATCGCCAGGCCGAGGCCGACGCCCGCGTGATCGGTGCGGACGCGTTGGGTGCCGCGCTGAAACGGCTCGACCAGTGTGGAAACGATGTGGGGGGTGAGCGTGTCGCCGGTGTTCTCGACGGTCAGCACCGCGGTCTCACGGTGAGCGCCGGTGGTGACCCACACGGTGCCGTGTTCGGGCAGATTGTGGACGATCGCGTTGTGCACCAGGTTCGTCGTCATCTGCAGCAGGAGTGCGTGTGAGCCGATCGCGGGCGTGATGTCGCCGGAGGTCTCGATGGTGAGGCCGCGTTTCTCCGCGAGCGGAAGCAGTGTCTCGGTGGCTTCTTCCGCGATGAGGGACAGGTCGACGCGATCTCGGGCGAAGGTCATCCGGTCGGCGCGGCTGAGCAGGAGCAGGGCCTCGGTGAGGTTGATCGCGCGGGTGTTGACCGCGTGGAGCAACGCCACCAGTTCGCCGGTGTCGCGCTGCGGATCGTTGCGGGCCACATCGAGCAGCGTCTGCGTGATCGCCAGCGGCGTGCGCAGTTCGTGAGAGGCGTTGGCGGCGAACCTCTGCTGTTCGGCGACGTGTGCTTCGAGCCGCGCGAGCATGGTGTCGAAGGCGTCGGCGAGTTCGCGGAACTCGTCTTGGCGGCCCGGTAGCCGGATGCGGTGGGAGAGCGATCCGTCCGTGGCCATGCGGGTGGCGTCGGTGATGCGGGCCAGCGGGGTGAGCATCCGCCCGGCGAGCACCCACCCGCCGACGAGGCCGAAGATCAGCAGGCAGGCGAGCACGAAAGCCATGAACGGAGCGAAGGCGCGGATCAGGAGCGAGCGGTTGATCCAGAAATTGCCGGTGGTGTGGATCCAACCGACGGGCAAGAAGTACAGATAGAAGACCAACACGGCCGCGAGCAGCAAAGTGCCTGCGAGCATGAGGAATCCGGCATAGCTGAGAGTGAGTTTCAGCCGAACGCTCACCCCGGGCGCTCTATCCACGGTCGCCTCCGTCCCGCCCGGTATCCGGCCGAATGCCGATGTGGTAGCCGACGCCGGGCACGGTCGCGATGACCCACGGTTCGCCGAGACGTTTGCGCAGCGCCGAGACCGTGATGCGCACGGCATTGGTGAACGGGTCGGCATTCTCGTCCCACGCCCGTTCCAGTAGTTCCTCGGCGCTGACGACGCCGCCTTCGGCAGCGACGAGAACTTCGAGTACCGCGAATTGCTTGCGGGTCAGCGCGATGTAGCGGCCGTCGCGGTAGACCTCGCGGCGGAACGGATCCAGGCGCAGGCCCGCGATCTCCCGCACGGGTGGTCTGTTGTGCGCTCGCCTGCGGTCGAGCGCTCGGAGCCGGAGCACGAGTTCTCGGAGTTCGAAGGGTTTGGTGAGGTAGTCGTCGGCGCCGAGCCCGAACCCGGTCGCCTTGTCGTCGAGCCGGTCGGCGGCGGTGAGCATGAGAATCGGCATGCCGCTGCCGGAGGCGACGATACGTTTCGCGATCTCGTCGCCGGAAGGCCCCGGGATGTCACGGTCGAGGATCGCGATGTCGTAAGCGTTGACGCTCAACAGCTCCAGAGCGGTGTCGCCGTCACCGGCGATGTCGGCCGCGATCGCCTCCAGGCGCAGGCCGTCGCGGACCGCTTCGGCCAGATAGGGTTCGTCCTCGACGATCAGTACGCGCATAGCCTCTCGATTCTTCCAGCCGGGGAATATCGCCGGCGTATCGAAAACCACATACGTGCCGGCAACGCCACGCTGTCTTGACTGAAGCCATGAACCACAGTGGACCAGCACGAACGGTGGCTCGGCGGACCGGATCGGCCACCTTCGCCACCCTGGTGGCCGTCGGCGCGGTGCTTGCCGGTGTCCTCGTCTATCAGTACCTACCCTTCTCGACCGCGGGATCGGGCGACAGTTCTCCGGGCGTGTCGGTCTTCGACGACGAAGACCCTGCCGTGGCCAACCTCGACGCCGATCTGCTCGCCGCGCTGCGCTGGGCCGCAACCGATGCCGCGGACGACGGGGTCACGTTCGTCGTCAACAGCGGCTGGCGTTCCGCGCAAGCCCAGGGACGCCTGTTGCGCGAGGCGGTCTCGAAGTACGGCTCGGCGGAGGAAGCCGCGCGCTGGGTGGCCGCGCCCGACAAGTCCGCGCACGTCTCGGGCGAGGCGGTCGACATCGGGCCTACCGAGGCCGCGGCCTGGTTGGCCAGGCACGGCGCCGGGTACGGGCTGTGCCAGGTCTACGCCAACGAACCCTGGCATTTCGAACTGCGGCCCCGAGCCGATGAGCGCGGTTGCCCCGCCGAGTACGCCGATCCCACCGAGGACCCGAGGATGCAGCAGTGAGCACCGACGCACCCGCCGCCGGAATCGTCACCCCGCCGTCCGTCCGGAATCCGCTGTCGCAGATCGCGTTTCGCTTCTGCGTCGTCTACTTCGGCCTGTTCTGCCTACTGCTCACGCTGATCCCGTTCACGCTGCTGGGCATTCTCGGTCGCTGGATCCGCCGATACGTCGGGCCGTGGCCCATGCTCCCGATCGATCCCGTCACCGGCTGGGTGGGCAGGACAGTGTTCGGGGTCGACGCGGTGCTGAACGAGAATTCCGGAGCCGGGGATCAGGCGGCCATCTGGGTGCTGGTGTTCTGCGTTCTGGTCGTCGCCGTGGTGGTCACCGCCGTGTGGACGATCGTGGACCGCCGCTCCGCCCATCCTCGCCTGCGGGCCTGGTTCGCCTTGTTTCTGCGGCTGTGCCTGGGTGGGCAGATGCTGGGGTTCGGGATGGCCAAGCTGATCCCCACGCAGATGCCCGCGCCCTCGCTGGCGCAACTGTTGCGGCCGTACGGCGAGATGAGCCCGGCCTCGGTGCTGTGGTTGCAGGTCGGCAGCTCCTATCCGTACGAGATGGCCCTCGGCGGGGCGGAAGTCGTGGCGGGGCTGCTGTTGTTCGTGCCCCGGACCGCGGTGCTGGGCGCGGCGGTGAGCCTGGCGAGCATGGCTCAGGTCCTCCTGCTGAACATGACGTTCGATATTCCGGAGAAGCTGCTCGCGGGGCATCTGCTGCTGATCAGCCTGGTGCTGCTCGCGCCGTATCTGCGGCGGCTGGCCGATGTGTTCGTGCGGCAACGCGCCTGTGCCCCGCTGACCCAACCCGCGCTGTTCACCGACAACCGGAAAAACCGTGCCGCGCTGTGGTTTCAGGTCACCCTCGGTCTCTGGGTGGCGTTCGGCAGCGGCTATGACCGGTGGGTGGTCTGGCAGGAGCAGTACGGCCCCGCCAGCCCCAAATCCGAGCTGTACGGCATCTGGGACGTGCGGGACTTCGCCCTCGACGGGCAACCGGTGCCGCCCCTGACGACCGACGAGAACCGTTGGCAGCGACTGGTTTTCGACGATCCGGAGCAAGCGGCCTATCAGGCGATGAACGGCGAGCTGGTGCCGGTGCGCGCCGAGTTCGGCCCCGATCGGCAACTAGAACTCGCCTCGGGGACGGGCACCACCGGCGAAAACGCCGGGCAGCAACCGGTATTCGCGACACTGTCCGTCGAGCGACCCACCCGGGACCGGCTGCTACTCCGCGGGACGCTGAACGACCACCCGATCGAAATCACCTTGCAGCGAGTGGATCCGGACAGCTTCACACTCCGCAGCCGCGGGTTCCATTGGGTCCAGGGCAATATGTACTTCGGCTAGGTCAGTCGCGGTATATCGCTACGTACGCGTTGGTGGTCGTCCCGAGGCTGGTGGGTCCCAGGCACGTGGCCGCGCCCTGGCCGGTGGGGGCGAAGGAACCACCCCAGGAGCCCCGGTACGGACCGATGGCCATGAGCGGGAACGCGTTCGGCACGCCGTGCAGGCCGAAGCACTCGACGACCAGCGTGTACTCCCGGCCCGCGGGCGCGTCGGCGTCGGAACATGTCGCTGTCGCGCCGAACAGGTCCCGCGTGACGGCGCAGTCCTGCGGTGCGGCGTGCGCCGTACCGGTCCCGATGACGGCGGCGAATCCCACGACCGACATGGCGCCGGCCGCGACTCGCGTGGCGGCGATCGTCGCTTTTCTCATTCGTTGTCCTTTCGAAGGGGTCATCCAGTGATCGGCCGCCGGAGCCGATCGGTTACGGCGAAGCCGACGGATAGTTCACATAACGATGAATACACGTGAATCTGTATTATGGGGGTTATGGAAGCAGTAATGCAGCGCGACGCGCTGGCTCGGTTCGGGCACGCGTTATCGGACCCGACCCGCACCCAGATCTTGTTGAGTCTGCGCACCGGTCCGGCCTATCCGGCGGAGATGGCCGAGCGGATCGGGGTGTCGCGGCAGATTCTGTCGAATCATCTGGCCTGCCTGCGGGGGTGCGGGCTGGTCGTCGCGGTTCCCGAAGGGCGGCGCAGCCGTTACGAACTGGCCGATCGGCGTATCGCGGCCGCGTTGGAGGATCTGCTCGGGCTGGTGCTGGCGGTCGATCCGGCGTGCTGCCCGGACTCGGACAGCGCGGGGTGCTGCTGATGTCGGCGCTGCTGGGGCCGCCGTCCCTGCCGCGAAAGGCGTTGCTGGCGAGGCGAATCCGCTGGTTTGTCGCCGCGACCATCTCCTACAACGTCGTCGAGGCCGTCATCGCGCTGACCGAGGGCGCGCGGGTGTCGTCGACCGCGCTGGTCGGTTTCGGTCTGGACTCGGTGATCGAGGTGTCCTCGGCGGCGGCGGTGGCGTGGCAGTTCGCCGGTCGCGACCCCGAAAAGCGGGAAAAGGTGGCGCTGCGGGTCATCGCGTTCTCCTTCTTCGCCCTCGCCCTGTATGTCACCGTCGACTCGATCCGCGGGCTGCTCGGCGTCGGCGAAGCCCGGCACTCGGCGATCGGAATCGGTTTGGCCGCAGCAAGTCTGGTGATCATGCCGGTACTCTCGGCCGCGCAACGCCGGGCCGGGCGCGAACTCGGATCCCGCTCCGCGGTCGCCGACTCGAAACAGACTCTGCTCTGCACCTATCTCTCCGCGGTGCTGCTCATCGGGCTGCTACTCAACAGCCTGTTCGGATGGACTTGGGCCGACCCGATCGCCGCGCTGGTCATCGCCGCCATCGCCGTCCGCGAGGTCATCAACGCCTGGAGAGGCGACACCTGTTGCCCCGCGCCCGGCGCACTCGCCGCGCCCGGCGAGCAGGAGCGGGCCGGGCACGACTGCGACTGCTGCGACCACTGACCGACCAGCATCCGGAAGATCGGACCGCACCCGCCAATTCATTGCGTTTATAGCAATGTGTGCATATGGTTCGAGGCTGTGCCCCCGCAGGCGCGATCCGACACACCGACTCGACCTCTGGAGCCCGCGATGACCTCCATCCTCGAGCGCGCCGCCGCGATCGACCGCGATCACGACACCCGGACCCTGCACACCGGCGGCGAGGACTGGACCTACTACGTCGGTGGTGACGGCACACCGGTATTGCTGCTGGCCGGGGGCGCCGGGATCGCGATCAGCTGGCTCGACCTCACCCCCGCCCTGCGGCCGGGCTTCCGCACCCTCGCCGTGGACTACCCGCCCGGACCGGTCACTCTCGACGAACTCGCGGCCGGTGTCCTCGCGATCCTCGACACCGAGCACATCGACTCCGCGCACGTGATCGGCCAATCCGCCGGCGGCATGCTCGCCGAGGTGTTCTCCCGGCGCGCACCGCACCGGGTGCGGTCGCTGACCTTCACCGGCACCGGTCTCTACGGCCCCGAAGACATCACCCGCCTGGAAGCCACGCTCACCCGCACCCGGGACACGCCCTGGGACAAGACATCGGCCGCGATCCGCGAATCGCTGCGCGCCACGTGGAGCGACGCGACCGAGGCCGAGTTCTGGATCGACCGGGTCGACGCAGCCACCCGCACCGGCGGTCACCAGGGCGCAATAAATTCCTACCTCCGGCTGCTCGACGCCGCCCGGCGCCTCCCGGAGTGGCAGTCCGGCCCGGCCTGGCAGGGACCGGTTTTGTTCATCAAGGCCGACGACGACCCGCTCATCACCGCCCAGCACACCCGGCGCCTGCAGGATCTACACCCCGGCGCGGAATGGCGCGCCTTCCCCGACGGCGGACACTCGCTACTACTCACCCGCTCCGAGGACTACGCCGCCACCGTCACCGACTTCCTCCGGCGACACGGTCACACGCACTGACAACCACCGACACCGTCTACTCGGCGACGACCTGCCTCGCACCCATCACTTGGTCGATGCGCGTCCGGCATGGACTCGGAGCGGCTGTCGTCAACCGGTGAGGGGTTACGCCCGGCCGTAGGCGGCCAGGAACAGGTCGATCGCCGCGTCGGGCGTGTCGGCGAGAGGTGCTGTGGCGTCGAGCATTCGGGCGTTCAGTGGTGCGCCGACGACCAGCCAGGTGAGTTGCTCGGCGGCAGTGCCGGGGTCGGGGATTCGCAGTACGCCGCGGGCGTCGAGGGTTCGCAGGGTCGTGGCGAGGTCGCCGATGTTCCTGATCCAGCTCTTGTGGAGATAGGCCGCCCCGACTTCGGGCTGTCGGGCCGCCTCGGCGGTGACCAGTCGGCGCATCTCCACCACGGGCGGGGAGAGAACACCGGCCGAAAGGGTTCGCGCCCAGGCGATCAGCCCTTCGCGGATGTCCTCGGCGGCCTCGAGATGCGCGAGCGCGGGCCGCAGGGCATGACGGCCCGCGGCCGTCCAGTGCTCCACGACGGCGGCGAACAGCCCGGCCTTCGACGGGTGTTCGCGATAGAGCGAGGTCTTGGAAATCCCTGCGCGCGAAGCGATCTCGTCCATCGTCGTGCCCGCGAAACCGCGCTCCAGGAACACCTCTCGGGCGACGGCCAGCAGTTCGGCGCCCGTCTTCCCGGACGGTCGGCCGCGACGTCCACCTGCGGAGTTCATGGCCCCACTTTAGTACTTGACAGTACCGAACATGCGGCCTAATTTAGTACTATATCGTACTTAAGGAGCCGGCCATGATTGTTGCAGGTGTCGTCGTCGCGGCGATCGTCTCGTTCGCCCTCAGCGCGGTGCTGTACGCGGCGCCGCCGGTCGCCGCGCTCGTGTCGCGGACGAGCACTCCGCGTCCAGGAATCGGGGTGCCGGTGCAGATGGCGTCGGTGCTGCTGCGCGGCCTGGTGACGGCCGCGGTGCTGGCGGCACTGCTCGTCGCCGGTGACCGACACGGCCTCGGGGCCGGAGCGGCACTGGGCGCGATCGTGGCGATCATCCCCGTGACCATCCTCTCCGGCGCCATCGTCCACGAGAACGTTCCGATCCCGACCGCCCTGGTGCACATGACCGACTGGTCCTCAAGCTCGTCGTCAGCGGCGTCGTCCTCGGGCTGTTCCTCTGAATCCCGCAAGCCATTGACGCAACCCATTGGTTGCAATACTATCGCAACCAATGGGTTGCTACTAATGGAGGTGGGTATGGGATTTCCCGATCGCATCGAGCGGACGATCGAGCTGGCACACCCGCCGGCGAAGGTCTGGGCGGCGCTGACCACGGCCGAGGGACTGGGCACGTGGTTCGGCAACGAGGCCGGTATCGAGTTGCGCCCCGGCGGTAAGGCGTGGATGCGCTGGAACGAGGGGGGCCACTCCGCGAATCTGCGGGTGGAGCGGGTGGAGGAACCGCACGTGTTCGGGTTCACCTGGCATATCTTCGGACTTCCCGACGACGACCCGCGCCGCACGTACGTGGAGTTCACGCTCGAGCCGGTAGCGACCGGTACCCGGCTGACCGTGGTCGAGTCCGGTTTCGCACAGCTCGCGGACGATGCCTACAAGTCGGCGTTCGAGGGCAATACGCGCGGCTGGCAGAACGAACTCGGCGAGCTGGCCGACTACCTCGATGCGGCCTGACCAGGAGGCGATTGCCGAACAGGTCTTCGTGGCGCTGGCAGACCAGAGCCGGCGCACGATCCTCGCCGCACTGGCGACCGCCGGGCCCGCCACGGCGACCGACCTGGCCGCCCGGCTGCCGATCACCCGGCAGGCGATCGCCAAACATCTGACGCTGCTGTCCGAGGCCGGTCTGGTGACCGCCGAACCGGGCGAGCGCCGCCGGGTGCGCTACCGATTGCGTTCCGCGCCGATGCGGGTGGCGCAACAATTTCTCGCTGCGCTCGCGCGCGACTGGGACGGCCCACTCGACGCGTTGAAGAACAGCCTCGACCGATCCTGATCCACGGATCCGAACCAGGAGTTTCACCATGAAGACACCGCCGATCGTCTCGCAGCACGACTGGGAGGCAGCGCGCCTGCGGCTGCTGACGAAAGAGAAGGAAGTGATGCGGGCCCACGACGCGCTGGCGGCGCAACGACGCCGGATGCCCTGGGTCGCAGTCGAGAAGGAGTACTCGTTCCAGGGACCCGACGGCCCGATGAGCCTGCTCGACCTCTTCCGAGGCCGCCGTCAGCTGATCATTTACCGCGCGTTCTTCGAGCCAGGTGTGCTCGGCTGGCCCGAGCACGCCTGCCGCGGCTGTTCCATGATCGCCGACCATGTCGGCAATCTCGCGCACCTCAACGCCCGTGATACCACGCTCGCCTTCGTCTCGCGCGCACCGCAACCCGAGATCGCCCGGGTACAGGCGCGGATGGGCTGGTCGGGAATCCCGTGGTACACCCTCACCGACGAGTTCGACAAGGACTTCGGCGTCGATGAATGGCACGGCACCAACGCCTTCATCCGGGACGGCGACCGGGTGTATCGCACCTACTTCATCAACCGCCGGGGCGACGAATACTTCGGGAATACCTGGAGCTACCTGGATATGACGGCCCTCGGCCGCCAGGAGGACTGGGAGGATTCGCCCGAGGGCTACCCGCGGACGCCCGCGTACACCTGGTGGAACTGGCACGACGAGTACGCCGCCCGTGTCGATGACGCCGCGCCGGAGTGGATGGACAAGGTAGCCGCCGCCATCGACCGGGGTGAAGCCGGCAGCCAGCGGACGCAAGCGCCACACGACTGCTGCGCACACCCGGCCCAGTGATCAACCCGCCCGCTCCGGCCACGTCCTGGACGAGCCGGACCGGAGCGGCGCTGGCGCTGCTCTCGGCGACACTGCACGCGGCCTGCGACGGAACCCATTGCGCCACAGTGTGGTCGGTCGCCCTGCCCGCGTTGATGTCGCTGGGTTGTTTGTGGTGCGCCTGGCATCTGTGGACCCGCCCCTCCCCCGCGGCCTGGGCCATGACCGCGGCGATGAGCACCGCCATGCTGACGCTGCACTACCTCGCCCCGATGCCGGGCGCACTGATGCACGCGGCCTTCCTGGCCGCCCTCGCCGAGACGGCGCTGTCCGGCGCGGTGCTGCTCCGCAATCACCTGACAGGGCGGCGCCCGCAATCAGACGCTCAGTGCAGCACTCCGTAGGTCGCCGCGATGGTGAAGCCGTGCGCTCCGGCCTCGCAGCTGACCGTGCCCTGGAATCCGACGCCGCACGTGGTGTTCTCCAGCGTGAGGCGATGTCCTTCCGGCAGCACTTTCGCGCCGCCGGGAGAGGTGAAGATCGGTGCCGCGGAGACCACGTACCGGGCAACCTCGGTGCTGGTGACGCGGACTTGATTCGTCCCCTCGGGGGCATCCATCGGCACAGCGTCGCACCCGGCCGGTCCGTTGTCGCCGTGGATGGCGCACGCACGCCCGTCCGGTGTGCGGAAGAACACGCCACCGAATTCCGTACTGTCCGTGCGGTATTCGCCGATATCGACAGGTGTCAGCCGATCGAGGTCGGATTCGGCGACCGCTCGGCCGGTAGCGAGCCCCGCGACGGCGGCCAGCAGCGTCACAACCGGTACCGCGAAAAGGAATGAGCGAGCGGGCATCCGAACCTCCAACGAGTGATCTGTGCGCCTGGCAGAACACTGTCGCATGCTACCGATCGACGGTGACACCTCGGGCGACGTTCCGGCAAATGACTTTCCGCCGACGCGCTGTGTGCTATACGTTCGTATGGCGCTTTCGAGGCGCGCCCCGGAGGCCGTGTGATGGGTGGCGTCTTCCGGATCGTTGATCGTTCGGTCCAGACGAAGTGAGGACGCACGTGGTGCAGATCAGAATTGCCGTATCGACTGTCGCGGCGGCCGCGGCGCTGCTCGCCGGCGCGGGTGCGGCCGCGGCCGAAACCGAACCGGCGCCGAGCCCGGTTCAGGGGCAGGTGAGCGTGGAGAGCTTCCTGCACCAGTTCATCGCGAACGCCCCCATCGGCAGCGGCAGTTGGTGCTCGTTCCACGACGGGCCGTGTGAGCGGTAGTAGTGCCGGGCCGACGCCCACACGTGCGTCGGCCCGTCATTTCAAGAGGCTTCAGGCCACTTCGAACTCCACGCCGTCTACCCACCGGCACCTCGAAGTCCACAGTATGAATCTTCTTGCGCAGCAGAGACTTTGGGTGGTGACGTCGGCCGGTCGAGTTCGGATCCCGGATCCTCGACCCGACGAACCGCGACGGATCAGGGCGGCCCGGGTTGAGGAGAGTGGCGGGTGGGCTCTACCGCCTGAGATTTCGTAGCTGCCCAGCTGGCAAGGAGTTTGAGCCGGTCTTCGGAGGCGGTGCCGGGCTCGGCGGTGTAGGTGATCAGGTTGTGGACGGCGCGGCCGGACAGGGGTAGTTCGAGGTCGCGGAAGGTCAGTTCGAGGTCGCCGACGTCGGGGTGCTGGAGCCGTTTGATGCCGCCGTGGCGGATCACGACGTCGTGGGCGGCCCAGAGGTCGCGGAATTCGGGGCTGAGGGTGGACAGGTCGCCGATGAGTTCGCGCAGTGCCCGGTCGCGGGGCTCGCGGCCGGCCTCGGCGCGCAGCAGGGCGGCGGTGGCATTGCCGGCGGCGTCCCAGTCGACGAAGAAGTCGCGTGCGCCGGGGTCGAGGAAGACGTAGCGGGCGATGTTGGGTCGGCCGCGCTGGTCGATGGTGGCGCTGTCGAACATCGGCGCGTGCAGGGCTCGGGCCAGGGCGTTGCCGGCGACGACGTCCGTGCGGCCGTTTCGGATGAACGCCGAGGACATGGTCATGGAATCGAGCAGCCACTGGACCGGGGGCGGGACCTCGACGTCCCGCCGACGCGACGGCGTGCGACTCGCGAGCCGCGCCGACCGGGCCAGGTCGAACAGGTACGTGCGTTCGTCGTCGTCCAGTTGCAGGGCGCGAGCGACCGCGTCGAGGACGTCTTCGGACACGCCGCCGATGTGCCCTTTCTCCAGCCGCGTGTACCACTCCGTGCTCACGCCGGCGAGGACGGCGACTTCCTCGCGCCGCAGCCCGGCGACCCGGCGACGGGCGTTGGTCGGCAGTCCGACCTGCGCCGGGGTGATCTTGGCGCGCCGGCTGGCAAGGAAGTGCCGGATTTCGCCGCGACTTCCGGGCTGCTGGTCCATGTCATTCACGGTAACCGCTGGTCACAGCGCGAGGGGGGTTGAGGTCATACCCCCTATAAACGCGACCTTCTCCAGCGGCGGCCATCGCGGTCTCCTGGAGATGGAACGTTCCGACACGATGGTGACAAGAAACTGAGACCGGAGGTAGGCGATATGACGAGCGAGACGCTGACGGCGCCGGCGGTGGCGCTGGGCACATGGGCCTGGGGAGACAGCGGCGAGGTGGGCGACGGGTATTTCGGCAGTCAGCTGACCCGGTCCGGCCTGCGAGAGGTCGTCGAGAAGGCCCAATCGAACGGGTTCACCCTATGGGACACCGCGGCGGTGTACGGCATGGGCCATTCGGAGACGGTCCTCGCTCGGGCGCTGAAAGGCTACGCGCGCAACGAGTTCCAGCTGTCGACGAAGTTCACCCCGCAGATCGCGGGCGACGGCGATGATCCGGTCGCGGACATGCTGGAACAAAGCCTCGACCGAATCGGCACCGACTATGTGGATCTGTATTGGATTCACAACCCCGCCGACGTGACCCGTTGGACGCCGCATCTGATATCGCTGCTGCACAGCGGCAGGATCAAGCATGTCGGCGTCTCGAACCACAACCTGAAGGAAATCGCTCTCGCCGATCAGATACTCGGCGAGGCCGGCTTCCGGGTGGAGGCAGTCCAGAACCACTACAGCCTCCTGTACCGGAGTTCCGAGCGCGCGGGCATTCTCGAGCACTGCCGCGCGCACGACGTGCGGTTCTTCTCCTACATGGTCCTCGAGCAAGGGGCGCTGACCGGCAGGTACAGTCCGGCCCATCCATTGCCGGAGGGCAGCAGCCGGGCGGCGGTGTACAACGGCATCCTGCCCCAACTGCAGGCGCTGACCGACAGGATGAGGGCGATCGGCGCGGACCGAGGCGCGTCCGCCGCAGACGTCGCCATCGCCTGGGCCATCGCCAAAGGGACCACGCCGATCATCGGGGTCACGAAGGCGAATTACATCGACGGGCTGATCCGAGCCCAGGGCATCCAACTCGCCGAGGAGGAGATCTCGGAGTTGGAGGCGCTGGCGGACGCCGCCGACGTCGACACGCGCGGCAGCTGGGAACACGACATGTACTGATACTTTGGGAAGCCATGTCCGAATCCAATGTCCCGGAGCATGTCCAGGACACCACCCCGCCCCGCCGGACCGCCGGGCGCGTCGCCGGCAGCATCGCCTTGATCCTTGTCGCGCTCGTCTTGTTGACCGCCGGGATCCAGGCGATTGTCGATCCGGCGGACGTCGTCGCCAGTTCCTCGAACTCCGCGCGCAGCCCGGACACCGACGCCGAGGCACAGTTCAGCGGCCTGCTGCTGTGCTTCTTCGGGATCACGGTGCTGGGCTTCGGCATTGCGCTGTTCAAGAAGCCCTCTTCGAACACTTCATCCGGCAGCAAGGGCTGACTCACACACCCACCATTCCTGTGTCGTTGGTGGACCATCGAGTCAGCTGTCGTAGGCGATCGCGACCGTTGGGGTGCTGGGGTGAGATTGGCAGGTCAGGATGAAACCGGCGTCGACCTCGGCTGCGGTGAGCGCGAGGTTCTGCTCCATCGATACCGCTCCCGTGATGATTCTGGCTTTGCATGTGCCACATGCGCCGCCGAGGCAGGCGTACGGCGCATTGATATCGTTTTTCAGCGCGGACTCGAGCACGGTCTCACCGGCGGCGAGGTCCACGGTGTGGCCCGCGCCGGCCAGGGTGATGGTCACTTCGGCGTCGGCGTAGTCGTCGACGTGTGTGGATTGTCGTGTGCCGCGGAACAATTCGAGATGTATCCGCTCGGCCGGCACTGCTTCGACCGCGAGCCCATCGCGCAACCGGTCGGCATATCGAGATTCGAGTTCATCGACTTCGGCGGCGAACATGGTCGACTCCGCGGTTCTGTTGCCATAGAAGAGGGTGAAGCGGCTCTCGGTCTCGATCTCCATCGTGGTGCGAACAATCGACAGAATGGGCGTGATCCCGCTGCCCGCCGCGACCGCGACATAATCGCGCCGGGCGAGTGGATCGAGCGGTGCGCCGAAGCTGCCCGTGGGCGTCATCAGCTCCAAGATGTCGCCCGCCCGCAGCGTGTCGACCGCGAAGTTCGAGAACAGCCCGCCCGCCACCCGCCGCACTCCGATCGCCAGTTCTCCCGAGGTGGCCGAGGTGCAGATCGAGTAGTTTCGCCGCACCTCCCGCCCACCGATGCGGTGTCGAACGGTCAGGTGCTGGCCCGCCCGGAACCGGAATCGGTCGCTCAGATGATCGGGAACGTCGAAGGTAACTTCGACGCTGTCCGGAGTCAGCGGCTCGACGCTTTTGACGGGGATCGGGTGGGTACCGATATAGCGGGCCGCAGAGGAACGTGGCATACGGGTCGCGAGCAGTGCAGCGAGTGTGCCGTTGAGGCGTTTCCATTCGCGGTATTGCGCAGCGTCGAGCTGCTGCCCGAAGACGGTGCTTATCGCCGAGTCGCGTTCGAGGTAGGCGGCCTCGTTGCGTCGCCAGGCCGCGACATAGCGGTAGAAGGGAATGGAGGGGTGCAGGTGGTGGACCAGGTGGTAGTTCTGCGACAACAGCAGAGGAGTCAGGATCCATTCGGAGCCGACACGGTTGCGGGTCGCGCGGTAGCGGTTCTCGCGTTGGGTGTCCTCCAAATCGTGGTGGGGTAGCCAGTCGAACCACCACGCGAGCACGAACATCGCCACCCGCCCGGGAATCAGGCAGACCACGGCGAGCGTCCACAGGTATCCGGTGCAGGCGGCCGCCACGATCACCGTCAGCGAGAAAGTCATCAACGCCGCCGTTTCCAAGACCTCGGCGCGCGGTCGCCGACGCACGTTACGCACCAGGAAACTGATATACGGCAGGTCCATGGCCGGGAAACGAACGGGCAACTGCCACCACGGCGCGGCGCTGACGAAGTGATCGGGATCGAACTCACCATCATTGGTATTGCGGTGGTGCTCGATATGAATGAACGCGAACGACTTGAATGAAATCAGCGGCGAGACAAAGAACATCGCCACCCGGCCGAAGGCGACGTTGACCCAGCGATGGGAGCTGATCGAGTAATGCGAGGCGTCGTGCAACACCGTGAACAGGACGAAGATTGCCGCGGAACTC
This sequence comes from Nocardia sp. N2S4-5, assembly GCF_044628355.1. Lineage (NCBI taxonomy): Bacteria > Bacillati > Actinomycetota > Actinomycetes > Mycobacteriales > Nocardiaceae > Nocardia > Nocardia sp. N2S4-5. Next base: position 2,160,023 of record NZ_JBIUPM010000001.1, read on the forward strand.
GCCGCGATGGTGACGATCGCAGGCGCGGTGCCGGTGAGCGCGGCCCAGGTCGAGACGCCGAAGACCGCCAGCGCGCCTGCGCAGATGCCGACTATCGGCCACGACAGCGTGGGAATTCGCTCACCCGGATCAGGCAAGGCATGCTGCGGGGCCGATGCTGGAGATGGGGAGTGATGAGTCGTCGTCGACATCGGACTGCTCTTTCGCGCTGCAGGATGAGATACCCACAAACTACGAGCGGCCGGGACCGGTCAACAAGGCGTTCCCAGCCCTCTTAGATGTGCTGCGAGCACATCTCCGTGCGCTCAGCCTCCGGTCGACGCGGCTATGACCCGCGCAGAACCGAGGCCCCCAGCACGTCGCACACAAGTAGGGCGGCGTGCAGCTCGACAGTCTTGACGGTGGCGGGCCGGCCCCTGCGTTCTTCGGCACGACGCACCCTCTGCAGGACCGTGTTCCGGTGGATTCCCAAGGCGCGCGCCGCGGTCGCCAGACTCCCTTGCGCATCGAGCACGGCCAGGAGTGCGGCGCGCTCGCCGCGCTCTTTCGCGTCGTCGCGCGCCAGTGCGCCGAGCTGAGCGGCGACGAAGGCCCGCGCCGCATCCAGGTCGCGGGAAATGGCATCCACCAACGCGACATCGCCGAACTCGGTGATCGTCGGCGCCGCGCGACCGGACAGTTCGATGACGCGGCGAGTGCGGACAGCTTCGAGGTGGGAGATGCGAAATCCCGCGGCCCCCGGATGGGGCGAGCCCACCGCGACGTGAACGTTTCTGCTGTCACCGCGGAACTCCGACGCCATCTCCGTGAGCGAAGTCCGCGGCTCCACCGTGACCGATGCCCATCCCCACACCGCGAGTGGACCGTCCGCCACGACGAGCGAGTAGGCCGCCCCGAGGAACCGTCCCACCTGCCCGGCGCATCCCTCGAGGTCGACGCCCCGGTCGTCGGTCCAGCACACGAAGCCGATCTGGCGACCAGTGAGCCGATGACCGAGCACACGTTCGGCCCGCGCGATATCGACACCTTCCCCCGCCAACAGCGCGCGCACGACATCGGCCCGCTCGGCCCTCGCCTGGTTCTGACGCCGCTCGAGCTCGGCTACGTACTCGGCGGCCACAAGACTGGAGATGCGGTCGATGTATCTGAACCCGAACCGCTCGAGATCGACAAACGTCCGCAACGCGACAGCGGGATCAGCGATCGAATCGGTCAGCGATTCGGAAAGCTTTTCGGTGAAGAATTCATGACCCAACCGGTAGAACCGCAGCATCACATCCACGCTGTGCCCCCGTGACGCCATTGCCCGAGCGTGCTCGAGCGCCGTCACCGGCGCCTCCACAGCCGCTATATCGATCCCATGACGAACCATCGAAAGCACCGCTTCGAGGTTCGACGAGCACGATCCCAAGGTCAGGCCGCGCAGCTCCGCATCCCCACCGATCTCCGGTATCCGCTCGACCAAATACTCCAGCATGTCGTCAGCGAGGCCGGACACATTCACCAGCAAAGACGCCGCGATGCCCCGTTCGACCTCCCCGCCACGAGCCGGGTCCAGCGCCTCCATACCTGCACATTAACCTGGCTGAGGAAGCCCCGGCGGCCCCCGCATATCGCCTCCATTTTCGGTCAGCACGAGCCGGGTGAGTTCGGCGCGAGATCCGACGCCGGTCTTCCGGAAGATCTTCCGCAGATGGTGATCGACCGTGCGAGGGCTCAGAAACAGCTGCGCCGCGATATCCCGGTTGGTACTCCCCTGCGAGACGGCGGTGGCAATTCGTGACTCCTGCGGAGTGAGCGCCGAAAGGCGTCCGGCAACGCGGAAGTGCACGGTTTCCCCCATGGCACACAATTCGTCTCGGGCGCGCTCCGCCCAGACCTCCGCGCCCAGGCCGTGAAACGCTTCCAGTGCCGCCCACAGCGGCGCGCGGGCCTGCGACCGGCGGCGTCTACGCCGCAGATGTCTCCCGAACAACAACAGTGTTCTGGCCGTCTCCAGCGGCTGGTCTCCACGTTCGTGCAGTTCCACAGCCTGAAGGAACTCGGTCGTCGCGTCATCGGGAGGGCTGAGCAGGGCGCGGCACCGGCCGACCAGGGCATTCGACTCCTGCGCATCGATCGCCTTCGCCCAGCGGCTGAACAGCGCCAGCGGCTCGGCGGCCAGGGCGGGCCGATCCAGTTGCACCGCCGCCTCCACCAGATCGGGCACATTCACCATGGCCGAAACACAGGAGGAACCGTCGAAGAGAGGTCCGAAATGCACCAGCGCCTGCTCCGGCCTGCCGGCGGCCAGGTCGAGCAGGCCCAGGGCCCGCCGGGCGGCGATGACAGCATCCATCGCGCCTTGACCGAGTGCATCGGCGATCAGCTCGCGCGCCGATAACCGGGCCTGCTGCTCTCGGCCGCGCAGCGCCGCGAGGACGACAAGGCAACCACGAAAGCCGAGAATCGCGTTGCGCTGTCCGGTGGCCTCGGCCACCTGAAGGCCTTCCTCGGCGAGTGCCTCCGCGGAGTCGAAATGCCCGCTCGCCGACTCGTTGTCGGCCGCCTGTCGCAACGCCGATACCAGGTAGACCGGCGTGCCGAGGCGTCGTGCGTGCCGAATCGCCAACCGGCTCAGGCGCCGCGAACGCGCACGATCACCCAGCTCCCACACCGCCCCGGTCGCCCAGGACAACAGACCGGGATCGGTCGATCGTTCGACCGCCGCCAAATCACCAGGATGCAATCCGGCATCTTTGCCCTCCCGGACTCGACAACAGCCACGCACCATCCGGCCGAGGAGATCGGCTTCGCCGGAACCGGCAAACGACAGCCGCTCCGCCACTTCGGACAACTCGTCCCATACGACCGCCGCAGGCACCGCGGAACTCGCCTCCCACAGCAGCATCAACAGTGGAACCGAGTGCTGCACAGGAGCTTTCACCGCCGTGTCGAGAACAGCGCGTATCATCGCGACGGCATCAGCCGGTCGGCCGAGCCGCAGTTCCATCGCCGCGCGCAACCATGTCACCTGAATGCGCATCGTCCCGTCGAGAGGATCGGCGATGTCGACGCACGCCAGCGCCGACTGCGCCCGGTCGAAGTCTCCGACGCGCCACCACGCGGTCGCCGATTCGAACAGTCGCCGTGGCCGGGCCGCCCGGAGTTCGCCGAGATCCACCGCGCGGGCCAGCAGCACCGCAGCGGTAGCGGAACTCGAACAGGCGGCGAGGGGAGCCGCTCGCTCGAATTCCTCGGCGGCAGCCTCGTCCCGTTCGTCTGCGGCCTGCCCCAGATGCCACGCGCGACGCACGGCATCGCGACCGCCGGCATCCGCGAGAGCTCGATGCGCACGCTTCCGAGCCGACGACGCGGCACCGTAGTAGACGGCCGAGCGAACGAGCGGGTGGCGGAAAGCCACCGTCGAGCCGTCCGTCACAACCAGATCGTCGAGCGCCACGAGCAAGTCCCGTGCCGGTCGGAGATTCGGCTCGAACAGGGTTGCCGCGCAAGATAATACGTCCCAGCGGCATCTTCCTTCCGCGGCAATCAACAGCAACAGCTGCCGCAGCGGTTCGCGGTGGTGTCGAACTCGGCGAAAGAATGCCTGTCGCAACCTTTCTGCGATCGGCAGTGGGTTCGGCGGCAGACCCGCGTGTGGCATCGCCGCCGGAAGTCCCCGGATCGCCAGCGGGTTTCCTCCCGCGGCCGCCACAATCCGGTTCTGTTGCGCCGAGGTCAACCACTGGCCGACATGGTCCACGAGCAGTTCCCGCGCCGATCGTCGGTCCAACCCGGTCAGCCGCACCTCCACGTCGGCGCTGCTGACGGCTCGACGGCCTTCCTCCGGACACAGGGCGAACACGACGGCGACGGGCGCGGCCCCCACACGGCGTGCCACGAATTCGAGAACCTCGATCGAGGCGCTGTCGGCCCAGTGCGCGTCATCCACCAGACAGAGCAGCGGCTGCTCACTCGCCATTCTCGACAGCAGTGCCAGTGTCGCCGAACCGACCGAGGCCGAGTCCGAGGCCGGACCGTCCCACAGTCCGAATACGGCGCGTAGCGCCTCTGACTGCGGCTCGTGCAGGAGGTGTAGTCCGGGCAGCAGTAGCTGGTGGAGCGTCGCGAATGCCATATCGGCTTCGGATTCGGCACAGTGCACCCGAAGTACCCGCATGTCCGTCGCATTGTCCGCGGCGACGGAGAGCAGCGCGCTCTTGCCGATTCCCGGTTCTCCCGAGACCACCGCCGCCCCGCCCTCGCCCGCCCGGGCACGGTCGATCAAGGCCGCCAACGCCGCACGCTCCCGGTCGCGGCCGTACAGTGTGCCGGAAGACGAACCGGCGGTTTTCGGCGTAGGTCGTGATCGGTAGTTCGACGAAGGGCTATTCCGGCGCTCGGGATTCATACTCGAGCCAATACTCGCGGAACGCCAGCCGGTGGAACAAGTCAGTAACTTATGCTGGTAGTAAAAACACCAGGATAAGTTACCCACAGGTTAATGATGCCTATGGTTACGTATAAATTATGATGCCGGCGACGATCCCGTTGTCCAGTGGCCGAATCAGTAAGATCACTAGTCTTCTTCGCTCCAGGTTCCGCACCGAAGTCTGCGACGTTTCGGGCAAACTCCGAGGAGAAAGGCGGTTGCATTCCCTCCGTCGATCACACCGGCGCGGTCTCAGGCGACCGGCGCGGCCCGACCTCGGCTTACGTAGGCGTTACCCTGCTCAGGTAATCGATGTATTGCCGAGCGGAGAGGTGCGGTTGAAGGCCACGGAAGACGACGGTCTCGCCAGACGTCGGGAGATTCGCCGATTTCTCATGGCGCGTCGTGGTGCGATTTCACCCGAAGAGGTGGGACTGCCGGGAGGGCAGCGCCGACGCACTGCCGGGTTGCGGCGCGAAGAATTAGCCGCGCTGGCCGGAGTCGGAGTTACCTGGTACACATGGCTCGAACAAGGACGTGATATTCGGGTGTCGCCGGGAACTTTGCGACGGATCGCCAAGGCGCTGCGTCTCACACCGAGCGACACGGCTTATCTTTTCTCCCTCGCCGACTTGCCGACGAGCGTGGAGACCGGAACATCGGGTGTCGCCGACCGGACCATACGCGAAACCGTGAGCGGCTTTCGGGCCGGCCCCGCGATCCTCGTCGATCCCTCGTGGGATGTCGAGGCATACAACTATCTGGCAGAAATCGTATTCGAATTCGACGCCTACGAGGGCCGGTTTGCCCGGAACCACATATGGCGCTTCTTCATGGATCCCGTTCGCCGTAGCAAATATCCCGATTGGGACGATTTGGCTCCGGTGTGGCCGGCGGTCCTGAGGGTCGCGCATGTCAAACTTATGGGCGATCCATATTTCGAAAGCCTCTTGGATGCGCTGCTGACTTCGAGCCCCGAGTTCCGGACATTCTGGGAACGTCACGACACCGTCGAACCGGCCGCAACTCCTGGAGTACGAATGAAATTGCCGAATTACGCGACACTGGAGTTCGATTCGGTGCGATTTCGGCCGGTCGACGCACCCCTGCACCTTCTCCATGTGCTCAACCCTGCGGACGACCATACGGCCGAGGTGATGCGAACGATGAGCCGTTCTCCACAATGAGCCGCTTCCATGCGGCGAGCACGAAGTCGATCTGTGCGGTGGTGACGTCGCGGTGGGTGAGCATGCGCACACGGCCTGGCACCGAGGTCGCCAGTATTCCGTGGGATTCGAGGCGTGCCACCCACTGCCGCGGCGTCCAACCGGTACCGGAAACCTCGGCGAACACGATATTCGTCGGAACCTCCGACGGATCGACCGCGCCGGGCAGCATCTCGGCGATACCCGCCGCCAACCGCTGGGCGTTCTCGTGATCGGAAATCAATCTGTCGTGGCCCTCGTCCAGCGCGACGAGCCCGGCGGCCGCGACCGATCCCGCCTGCCGCCAAGCCGCCCCGAACAGGATCTTCAGCCTGCGGACCTCGCGAATGAATTCGGCGTCTCCGGCGAGAATCGAACCGATCGGGGCACCCATGCCTTTGGAAAGGCTGAGCATCAACGCATCGGAATGTGCGGCGTACTCCGCCACCGTCGCGCCGGTCGCCGCGCACGCGTTGAACAGGCGAGCGCCATCGAGGTAGAGCGGAACGCGATGAGCGGCGGCCACCGAGGCGAGTTCGGCCACCGAGTCCACCGGCATGGGCCAGCCACCGCCGAGTTGGTGTGTGTTCTCGAGAACTACCAGGTCGACATGCCCCACGTCGTAGGGATCCGGCGCCAGCGACCGGTCGAGATCCTCCGGGGCGAGCTGCCCGTGACTGCGGGCCTGGACCCGCCGGAAGGCGATACCGGAAAGCGCCGCGGACGAATGCGATTCCATACCGCAGACGTGGGACCGCGCCTCGCAGACGACGAAATGCCCCGATCGGACGAAGGCGTGCATGGCAATCTGATTACACAAGGTCCCAGTGGGCAGGAAGGCCGCCGCCGGCTTGCCGGTGAGTTCGGCGACCCGATCCTGTAACCGGTTCACTGTCGGGTCGTCCCCGTACCAATCGTCTCCGACGTCGGCGCGGGCCATCGCCCGGCGCATGGCGTCGGTCGGTCTGGTCACGGTGTCCGATCGAAGGTCGATGATCTCGTCCACGATCATCCGCGCTCCTCGAACACCGTCATCAACTGCTTGATTCCACGGTCGATATCACGGTCGGCCACGTTGGCGAAGCTCAAACGGATCGTGTGGCGATGGCGGTGGCCGTCCTCGGCATAGAACACGCTGCCGGGAAGATAGGCGACGCCTTGTTCGAGCGTGGAATCCACGGCGGTATCCGCGTCGAATTCCGGCGGCCCCTCCAGCCAGAGAAACATGCCACCGTCCGGCTTCTGCCAGCGGAACTCGGGCGAGAAATGACGATCGAGCGCGGCGACGAGCGTATCGAGCCGTGCCGAGTAGGTGCCGATGATTCGCCGGAGATGCGCTTCGGCGTACCCGCTCTCGAGAAACTCCGTCGCCACGGCCTGACAGAGTGTCGAGGTCTGCATATCGATGTTCTGTTTGAGCGCCAGCGTGCCGTCCGACAGCCGCTCCGGGATCACGACGATCCCGATCCGCACGGCCGGCGCGAAGGTCTTCGACAACGAGGTGAGGTAGACGACGTTCTCCGGCGCGTACGACCACAGTGCGGGAACCGGATCACCGTGGTATCGCAGGTCGGCGTACACGTCGTCTTCGATCACCAGGGCGCCGCGGCGGAGAACGATCTCCGCGATCTGCTGCCGGCGCACGGCCGGCACGGTGCGACCGGTCGGATTCTGAAAGGTCGGCAAGGTATAGAGGAAGGCGACCTCGGGCGACAGCGCCTCCGCGAGCGCTTCGGGCACAATGCCGAACTCATCGCACGCTACCTCGCGCACGGTCGCGCCGTGGCTTCGGAAGCTCTTGACGGCGGGCCCGTAGGTCGGCGATTCCACCAAGACGACATCACCTTCGTCGAGCAGTGCCATGCAGAGGTTGTGCAGGGCGCCCGACCCGCCCGTTGCGATATGGATTGCTCTGCCGGAGCAGGAAATACCGCGTTTCCGGAGGAGTTCTCGGGCATGCCCGAGCAGCGGGCCGAATCCCTGTGTCATACCGTATTGGAGGATCGCGGGCCCGAACTTCGCGGCGGCTCTCCGCACGAGTTCGGGCATCAGGTCGACCGGCAGCAAGTCCGTATCCGGAGACCCGACCGCGAAGGAGACAACGTCGGGCTGACGGGCCAGCACGGCGAAGATCTCGTCGATCGGTCCACTCCGGGCCGCGGCCGCGGCCCGGCTGTATCTCCGATGTGCCATTCCTACACCGCCGCGAAACGGGAGTGACGGAGCTCAGCAGCCATCGCCTGCGCACGGATATCATATTCCGGCGACAGCACGACGTCGTCATCGAATTCCGGATCCGTCCTCATCTCCACGGCGATCAGCGTATGCGTCGCGCTGAGGTTCACGGCGACGTGGACCACGCCTTCCGGGATGTACATGAATTCACCGGGGCCGTGGAAGTACGGAACCAGGTCAGGTCCGATCAATGTTGCCGCATGACCCTCGGTGCATACGACAATGATTTCCGAACGCGCATGATAATGCGCCTTGGACGATTTTCCCGGCGGCATGTTCACCAGCCCAGCGGAGATATTGGTCGTGCCACACCGGCTGTGCGTGATACACGGGGTGAGAATCTGTCCCTGGCGCCCGATCACGGCCGCGGAATCGAAGGGACGCGCCACGAGAGCGGATTTCGGATGCGCACATTCCATTTCGGAATTCCTCATCTAACTCTGAATGAATCTGCCCGGACCCGTAATCCGACTCGAGCAACCGATCAGTCGGTATCCGGCGTGCTCAGTGTGCGCCGCTGAGCCTCACCGCGGTATCAGTGGAACCGCCGGTCTTCGCCTACCCGCGGCCGCGGCCCCCCGAAACGCAACGCCACCCAGCGATCCCAGTGGTCGGCCCAGCTATGCGAAAAATTCCCGGTAGATTCTGCCGCTCGGTCCGGCGCCACCACCCTGCGCCTCGTCCGAGTCCGTCGGTTCGTCCGCCGCGTTCCCGCGCCCACCGTCCAGCCCCTCTCCCGCGGGGTCGGGCCGATCGCCCTCTGTCATAGGTTCGGGGTCGGACGGGTTACCGTCTGCCGGCACGCGGCCTCCGTCGGCACCTCCCGAACCGGCCGACGGAACCGGACTGGCAGCGGGATCCGCTGAACCAGCGGGGTAATCGGTGGTGAGAGTCGACGGTCGCCACCCTGTCGGCGGCACCGGACACCTGTGTGCCGAAACCTTGTAGCGCGGCGGCGAGATCGTGCAGCGCGGTGATCGCCGACCTCCTGGAACGCCGCACCCCGCGCCCGCAGTGGCTCCGGATCGACCCACATCACCCCGCTCACGTCCACATTGTCGAAGGTCCTGCCGCCCACGCGCACCGCGCGAATCGCCAGTCTTCGGCCGGGAGGAAGCGCCGGATGGGCGAAATCACCAGTATCGGACCCGGTCTTGCACAATTTAATGGTCCGTCGCCCACCGGGCCGCTAGACAGCGGTATAGTGCTTCCATCCCGGCACGAGGACGGCCATGCGGAACGACGAACACGCAAAGATCAATTTCGTTGTCACACGACTCGCCGCGAGTCATCCCGAAACGCCTTTCGAGACCGTAGCAGCAACTGTGACACGAATTCATGATCGTTTATCGAAGGCAGCAGTACGCGACTACCTTCCCGCACTGGTAGAGCATTGCGCGGAACGTGAGCTTTCCGGCATACCACCCAGGCGACTACGGTCACGTTAGCTATTTTTCGCCATCCGACCCATGGCGAACCGCTCGGTACGGCTGAATCGACGACGATAATTCCAGCCGGTACTTTCTGCCATCCATCGATGTTTGAGCAAACCATGATCACAGTTTGAGCGCTTTCGAGCGAGCAAGGTTCGATAAGGTGATGAGATCGACACTCCGGTTCTCACGGAGTCGAACGGAATCAGAGCGCGCACCAAAGGCACGCAAAATCGGCGGCATCAGTTTCTCGGTCTCGTTGACGAGTCGGCGGGCTGTCAAGGTCTATATCGTCTTCATCGCCCTGTTCGTATTCCCGGGAATCGTCGGGGCGGTTGCCACCGCTCAGTCCGGGGCGTCCGCGAACCAGGAACTTGCATGGATGGATGTGCGCGATTCTTCGGGCGTCTCCCTGTCGAATTATTCGATCGTGACCGATTACAGCCTTTTCAATCCGGGCAAAACGGTTGTGTCAGCCCTGCTCGAGCTGGAGTTCGTGGGCTATATGGCGATCGTGACCTCCGCGATCTGGATGATCGGCTTCGTTCTCGGGCTCGGCTGGTTGAGCACGGTGGGCGTGGCGCTGCAGGGCGTGGCCGAAGGGATGACAGGCCAGGTCGCGACGACGGCCGCGCTGTTCACCGGGGTCACCATGGGCGCCCTCGTCGTGGGGATCTTCCTCATCCGTGGCCTTTTCGCGAAAGCGAAGGTGCAGGTGGTGACGATGTTCATCGTCGCGGTGCTGGGCCCGGTGTTCCTCGCGGATCCGCTGGGCGAGGTGCTGTCGGCCGACGGGTTCTTCGCGCAGGCCCGCGATGTGGGGATCGCGGTCGCCGCCGGGGTGAACGGCAACAGCAACCCGGATCCCGACCAGGTGGTGGCGACGATGCAGGAGACGCTCGCCGACAATTTCGCGCGTAGACCGGTGCAGGTGTGGAACTTCGGGCACGTCATCGACGAGCGGCCGGCCTGCAGCGTCGGGTGGACCGCGGGACTGCGGTCGGGCAGCGGCGACAGAGTCCTGGAGGCCATGCGCGCGTGCGGTGACCAGGAGGCCTACGTGCACGCGAAGAACCCCGGAATGGGCCAGGTCGGAGCGGGACTGATCCTGCTGGTTTCCGCGGTCGTCCTGCTCGGGTTCTCGGTGTATCTGGCCGGGAAGGTCTTCAGCTCGACGATGCGCACCATTTATCACCTATTCCGCGCCATCTTCGGATTCGCGTTCGGTGGTTTCGTCTACGGCCCGACCCAGATCGCCCTGATTCGTGACGTGACCGACGCACTGATCGGTGCGGTGCGAATGTTCGCCTATATCGTGTTCGTCGGCATCTACACGTTGTTCATCGGCAATCTTTTCCGGCAGGCGCCGGGACAGGTCACCTCGGTGATGTTCATAGCGGCCGTCGTCATGGTCGTCGCGATCTTCCAATTGGCACGGCTGAGCAAGGGCATGGATCGCGGTCACGACTGGATGTCGCAGCGATTGGCAGGGGCCGCACTCGGGGATAAGCCCGGCGGCGGCATGACCGGCGCCGTCATGGGAATGGGGACCACACGCGCGAACGGATCACTCACGACCGGCCTGCTGGCCGGGCTCGGCGCGTTCAGCACGATAAGCAATTCACCGGCCACCGAATGGCTGGCCGGACGGACACGCTCACCGCTGCGACCATTCGCGAGGACCGAACGAAAAGCGCAACTCGCCAGCTGGGACGTGTGGAACAGTCCAGGCTTCGGCGGTACACAGGGCTGGTATCGCCAGTCCTACCTCAACCGCCAGCAGTTCGCCGAAGCCGCACGCGAGGGCGCGACACAATATGGCGGCCTCAACACCATCAAAGGCGTGGCCGCGGCGCTGCAAGGCGTCCAAGACCGCGGCGGGACACTCGCCGACGCCCAGGGCGCACTGCTGGGAGCCGGTTTCACCGACCAGAGGCTCATCCGATACGGCGTGCGTTCCTGGGGCATCGTCGACGCCAACGCCGAGGACGAAACACTGGCTGACAAACACCTCGGTCACGTCGTCGCGGCAATGCAGCGCGCACAGCATTCGGCCAACCTGGTCGCACGCGGACGGGGCGACGCGACCGAAACAGCCGCCGACCTGGCAACACTGCAAGCGTCGACCTTCCGATATCGCCGAGCCAATCCCGGCGGGGTCACGCTGGACGGCGGCACACCTGGCGGCCCGCAGCGAGCATGGGTCGATGACTACATGACCAATCCAGCACAACGCAAAATCCAAGCGTTGCAGGCATTGGCCAGCGGAGATCCAGCACCGACCGGATCGGGTCTCGGCGGGATCGACCAGAACGGCGCCGCCCGGATGTTGACCTGGATCGGCAACGACCACGCGATGCGGGTCCAGCAGCACGTCGACCGACTGCTGGCAGACCCGACCGACCCACAGCGCATACGCGATGCCCGAGCCGCGATCGTCGCCGCCACAGACACCGACCAATGGGCCTCGGGAGTGCATCGCACCCCGTGGAACTCCCTCGCACCGCCGGGATCGAACCCGCCTCCCCGCGACTGGCGGGACCGAATGCGACCCGTGGCCGACATACTGCGGTGACACCAGCGAGAGCGCGTTTCACAAGCGGTCCGGAGCGTACGACGACGCCATCGATGCCCAGAATTCGAAATCGTCGTCGCCGGGCTCGTACGTCAGACGCCCCGCGTTGAGATCTCCGTCGGGGCCGACGACGGTGAAGTAGACAGCTATGCTGCCGTCGCTCAGACGGCGCACGACCGGCGATTTTCTGGCCATGGCAAACCTCGGTGCTTTTCCTGGTCACTCCAGGACATGAATCCGCAAGCTCATGGGCCCCTTTTTCGACCCTGTGTTCGCAGCGTAGCGACAACTACGCATACTTCGGATCGGCAGGATCGCCGGTAAATTGAGCCGAGCGCGGCGCGGCTCGCTCGGTGAGGGCCGCGCGGATGAGTTCGCCGCGCGATCGCATTTTCAGCTTGTCGAAAATCTTGCGGAGGTGGTAGTCGACGGTCCGGGCGCTGAGGAACATCTGCGCCGCGATCTCACGATTGGTGAGACCGGCGGCGACGGCTTCGACGATGCGTATTTCCTGTGGCGTCAACTTGTCGGTCAGGATCAATTCCGGGGCGGACTCCACCATCTCCCCCGCCGCGCGCAGTTCCCGGCGAGCACGCTCGGCCCACGCGGTGGCGCCGAGCGATCGGAAGGTCTCGAACGCGGCCCGCAAGGGCGGGCGGGCCTCGGCCTTGCGCCGACGACGACGCAGGTACTCGCCGAACAACAGCTGGGTTCGGGCGAATTCCATTGGCTGATCACCGTATTCGTGCAGCGCGAGCGCGCGACGGAAGTCGTCCGCGGCGGAATCGGGCGCGGCGAGCAGTGCCTGGCACCGCGCCGCCAAGGCGCCCAGTTCGGGGGAATTCGCCGAGGCGGTCCGGCGAACGAGCGGTTCGAGCGCACGGACGGCCAGCTCGGTCTTGCCCGCTTGCACGGCTGCCTCGATCAAATCCGGCGTCTGCACCAGCAGCATCCCCGGATGATCGAAGTCGCCGGGAGGCTGGAGATTCGCCAAGGCCGCATCGGCTCGACCGGCGGCCAGATCGAGCAGACCGAGCGCCCGTCTGGCGGTGAGAATGATATCCACGAGGCGACGCGGCACCGCCTCGGCCAGGACCTCGTAGGCGAGGTCACGCGCCCGCTGCTCTTGTCCCCGCAGCGCCGCCGCCAAGGCCAGGGCGCTGCGATGCCAGCAGCTTGCGTTGGACTGCCCGATCTCCTCGGCGAGCCGATACCCCTCCTCCGCCGAGGCCTCCGCCGAACGAAATCTCCCACCGGCGATGTCGTCGCTCACCACCCGTTCCAAGGCCCAGACCACGAGCCCCGCCGCGCCGACGCGCCGCGCGTTCCGCACGGCCGCCCGATTCAGCTGCCGGCCCAGCTCCCGGTCGCCGAGGCCCCACAGAATTCCGCTCGCCCAGCACAGCAGGGCGGGATCGGTAAGTCCCGCCACAATTTCCTTGTCCGCGGGCGCTAGGCCGTCGGGCTTTCCCGCACGCACCCGGAACGCGCCGCGGAACAGTCTGAGCAGCGCGTCGTGGCTATCGGTCCCCGTGAGCGGGAGTTGTTCCGCGATCTCCACGATCTCCGACGACGCCGTGGGCATATTCGCGTGGTAGCCGGCCTCGCCGAACAGCATCAGCAGTGGAATGGCCTGTCGCGGTTCGGTTTCCAGCACCGCCGGGATCAGCGGGCGGAGCATGGCGACCGCATCCGCGGGCATGCCGGTGTGCAACTCCATCGACGCGCGCAACCACGTCACATCCCGGTGCATCGACTCGCCGAGCCGGCCCTCCCGGTCGATCAGTTCGAGCATCCGGCCGGCACGGTCGAGGTCCCCGGCGTTCCACCAGGCCGCGGCCGATCGGTAGAACCGCCGCGAACGCCGCGGTCCGTCCGTGCTCAACTCGCCCGCCCGCGCGAACAACGCCGCGGAGGTGGCCGAACTGACCCGGGCGGTTCCGTCGGCGGCTCGATCGAGTTGCTCGGCGATTTCCTCGTCCGGTCCGTCCACCGACTGCCCCAGATGCCAAGCGCGGCGCTCGATCTCGTCGGCGGCAGTGCCCGTCGCCGCGGCCAGCGCCCGGTGCGCGTCCCGGCGATCCGAGGCGGTGGCGCCGTGGTAGACGGCCGAGCAGATCAGCGGGTGGCGGAACGCGATGGTCGCCGCGTCCGTCTCGACGACGAATTCGTCCAGCGCATCGAGTTCTCCTGCCGCCGAACCGAATTCGTCGGCGGCACGGGCCAACACCGCCCGCCGGAGCTGCCCGGCGGTCGCGATCAGCAGCAGCAGCCGCTGCCGGGGCCGGGTGAGCTGCTCCACCCGCGCCCGGAACGCCGCCCGCAACCGGTCGGCGAGGAGTAGTGGCGTGGACGGCGGCACACCGTCGCGGATGACCTCGGCCGGAAGCTCGATGATCGCCAGCGGATTGCCCGCGGTCGCGTCCAGGACCACATCCCGCTCGGCCGACGACAGTCGCGAACCGGTCCGCTCGAGCAGCAGCCGACCGGCCGCTTCGCGGTCCAGTGCGCGCAATGGCAGGTCGAGTGCGCCCGGTACCACGAGCGGCGGACGTTCGTCCGTTCTCGAAGCCAGCACCAGCACAATCGGTTCCGTGTCGAGCCGTCTCGCGACGAACTCCAGCACACCCATCGAGGGCTGGTCGGTCCAATGGACATCGTCGACCGAACACAGCACGGGCCGATCTCCGGCCAGATCCGACAGCAGCGACAGCGTCGCCAGTCCGACCAGGAACGGGTCGGGCACCGAGCCTGCCGCGAGCCCGAAGACGACGCGCAGCGCGGCCGCGAGCGGCTCCGGCAATCGATCGACCTCGCCCAAAACCGGTAGCAGCAGCTGATGCAGTGTGGCGTAACCGAATTCGGACTCCTGCGGCACGCTCGTCGCGCGCAGCACCCGCACTCCGGCGGCTTCGGAGGCGAGACTGTCCAGCAGCACGGTCTTCCCGATTCCGGGCTCGCCGTGCACGATGACGGCCGCGCCCTGCCCGGCGCGGGCTTGCTCCAGCAGGGCCGCCACCGCCGCCAGTTCCTTCTCGCGACCAACCAGCACGGGTGCCAGACTAGCCTCGATCAGAGTTGGGAACGGGTCGCCACCTGCGGGAACTTCGTCCAACCGGGCACGTCGTCCTGGCATCGGAGGTCGTTTCGCCGACATCTTGCGGGCCTATCCACGAGGCGCGGAGAGCCGGTTTCCGCCCGCCCGCACCCACGCGGTGACGAAGGCGACCACGAACGCCAGGTGCACGACGAGGAAGAGCTTGGCGAGATCGCGCGCCTCACCGGTGGCGACGCCCCACACGTCGTTGGCGGCGACCACGCCGAAGCCGACGAGATTCGCCAGTATGACCGTGTTCCGGATCGACGCCGGTGCGGCCTTGCGCGCCATCCAGTTCAGTACGGCGATGCCCAGCATCGGCCCGCCCAACAGCCGGAGCAATGCGATCAATTGCGGCGACGCGTCCTCGGGCACGGCGTCGACGCCGAACTGCACCGGCACGAGAATCAGCGAAAGTCCAATGGCGCCAAGGTAGATCGCGGCAAGCACGAGAAGTGGTTTGTACATGTGAATCCGTGTCCCGTTCCCTAGCGGATAGCTTGTCTATCCATAATGGGAAGCTACACTATCCGCATGGTGGAGTCCAGAGTCGCCTCGGGCATGCGGATGGCAGAACTGAGCCGGGAGTCCGGGATGGCGGTCGCGACGATCAAGTACTACCAACGCGAAGGTCTGCTTCCCCCTGGAGAATTGACCAGCCCCAACCAGGCCCGCTACGGCGCCGCACACGTCCGGCGCCTCAAACTGGTCCGTGCGCTGATGGAGATCGGGGGGCTGTCGGTCGCCGACGTGCGCGAGGTCCTCGCCGCCGTCGACGAGCCCCAGACTTCCACCCACGACATCCTCGGATTGGCCCAGCACGGTCTGCCCGCGCCGCGGGTGCGGGTCGACGACGCGGACCGGGCATGGGCGATGCGCCTGATCGAACCCGTACTGGCCGAACGTGATTGGCGGCCGCCGCCGCAGTCAGCGCTGATCGAGGATCTGGTCGGGGTGCTCTGCACCTTCCGGGAGGTCGGGCACGAATGGGTGCTCGACGCGTTGTCGTGCTACGCGGAATCCGCCGATCGCGTCGCCGCCGCCGACATCCGCGGGGTCGCACGCCTGGGTTCGGTCGATGCCGTGGTCGAAGGCGCGGTCGTCGGAACCGTCCTCGGCGATGCCCTGCTGGCCGTCCTGCGGCGTGTGGCCCACGCGGAGATATCTCGCAAGCGGTTCGGTTCCCGGCAGGACCGGTCCGAGCAGTGACGAACCCGGCGGAAAGGGGTCCATGTCGCGGATGGTGCGGAAGGTGTCGGTTCCGACACTACCGCTTGCCGGAGGTCGGCCATAGGTTCTGCTTGTGGCCCGGCTCGAAGACATGATGGTGAAAGGAACCGATCCGGTCCTGCGCGGCCGCGAGCGAGAGCGGGCGTTACTGGCAAATCTGTTGCGCTGCACCATGATCGGCCACGGCGGCGCGGCTCTGATACATGGGGATCCGGGGATCGGCAAGAGCGCGCTGCTGAACGACGCCGTGCACCGCGTGAACGGGATGCGCGTGCTCCGCGTGACATGTGTCGAACCGGAATCCGACCTCGGGTACGCGATGCTGCATCGGCTGGTCACGCCCGCGCTCGACAGGATCGATCGGCTGGCCGCGCCACAAGCCGGAGCGCTACGCACGATTTTCGGGCTGGCGGCCGGTGCAACACCGGATCGTTTCCTGGTCGGTGTGGCGACCCTCTCGCTGCTCTCCGAACTGGCCGGCGAACAGCCGGTGGTGTGCCTGGTCGATGACGCGCAGTGGGCGGACCGGCCGTCGCTGCACGTGCTCGAGTTCGTGGCGCGCCGGTTGGCGACCGAACGAGTCGCGGTGCTGATCGCGACCCGCACCGAGGAGTACCCGCCGGCGGTCAGCGGTGTCTTCGATGTGCCCCTGACCGGCCTGGATCGCGAGTCGGCACGGGACCTGCTGCTCGAACGCGCCGGCGCCGAATTGTCCGCCGCCCAGCAGGAGACGATTCTGGACGCGGCGGTCGGGAACCCGCTGGCGCTGCGGGAGCTTCCCGGCCGAGGTGCTCCGTGCGAATATCATGCCGGAACCACTGCCGCTCGCCGAGGAGTTGCGGCACGCGTTCCTGCGTCGGGTGCAACGTCTCAGTGCGCCTGTGCAGCAACTCATGCTGCTGATCGCAGCCGACGGCCGCACGCACTACACCACGCTGCGCCGCGCTTTCGCCGTGCTCGCTCCCGCCGTGGAATGGACGTCGGCCGGGCTCGACGCACTCGATGATCTGCTCGCCATGGACGAGGCCTCGGTGATCGCATTCCGCCATCCGCTGATCCGGTCGGCGGTCTACCACGGCGCCGACCCGGACGAACGCCGACAGGCACACCACGCCTTGGCCATCGCGCTGCAAGCCGACGACGACGCGGCCGAACGGCGCGCGTGGCACCTCGGACAAGCCGCCGACGGCGAAAACGAGGCCACCGCCGCCGAATTGGAACGATCGGCCTACCGCGCGGCCCGCGTCAGTTCGGCGACCGCGGCGGCGCTGCTCGCGCGGAGCGCGGAGCTGAGCGCCCCCGGCCGACAGCGGTCCCGGCGCAGCTTCGAATCCGCCGCGGCCTGGTGGACCAGCGGCGACTTCGACCGCGCCGCCACGATGCTCGCGGGCATCTACGGCCACGATCAGCGCGACAAACCCCGGCGATGGGATGTCCTCTGGCTGCAAGCGTCGCTGGAACTGCACATCGGTAATCCCTCGACAGCGATGTCACTGCTGCGACCGATCCTCGCCCCGGCGGCCGAAACCAGTGTCGCCCTCGCACTTCCGTTGCTGGTTCTGTACAACGAGGCCGCCTTCTGCGCGAATGCCGACGCCTGGGCAGAGGTCGCCGCCGCGGCCGAGCGGCTCACGCCGTCCGGTAACGAGGTCGAGGATGTCCTCGCGCGCCTGCTTCGCGGCAGCTGCCGGGTCCGTTCCGGAAAGGACGCCGGATTGGCGGCCGGGGATCTCGACGCGGTGGAGCAGTTGACCGATCCGGCCCAGTTGTGGTGGGCCAGTGGGTTCATGCTGGGCCTCGGCCACAAGGATCGAGCGCGGCGGTTGTGCAGGCTCGCGACGCAGCATGCCCGGCGGCTCGGCGCCGCAGTGTTCCTGCCCTGGGCCCTGTGGCGGGTGGCAAGCGACGATCTCGCGGCGGGCCGCTTCCGCTCGGCGGAGGCAGCCGCCGAAGAAGGTCGCCAGATCGCGGAGGAAACGGGACAGATCAACGCCGGACTGGCGTTGCGCGGCTCGCTCGCCATGCTGGCCGCGCTGCGCGGCCAGGAGGAATCGGCCGAGGATCTGGCTCTCGGAGTGATCGCCGAAGGCTCGGCCCGGGGCATGACCGGCGCCGTCGTCATCGCCCACCGGGCGCTCGGCCTGCTCGACCTTGCCGCCGACCGCCCCGTCCGGGCGCTGGCACATTTCGAATCGCCTTCGAGCGGTTCCTATCTCGGACTGGCGATCGTCAACGTTCCCGACCTGGTCGAAGCCGCGACGGCGGCGGGCCGGCCGGAATTGATCGCCGAGCCGCTCGCCGCATTCACGCGGTGGGCGGACACGGCGAACCGGCCCGACCTCAGTGCTCTCGCAGCCAGATGCCGCGCGCTGACGTCCTCCGGCGACACCGCCGCCACCGAATTCCGCCGCGCCCTGGGCCTCCACGCGCACACAGATCAACCGCTCGAGCACGCGCGGACCCAATTTCTGTTCGGACAGCACCTGCGCCGCGAACGCCGCCCCACCGAGGCTCGCGATCCGCTCCGCATCGCCCTGGCGACATTCGAATCGCTCGGCGCCCGAGCATGGGCCGACCGCGCACGCGACGAACTGCGGGCCGCGGGCGAAACGCGCAAGACCCCGGTCACCGACCGCGCCGCCGACCTCACGCCCCAGGAGGCCCGCATCGTCGAGTCCGTCGCCGCCGGGCTCACCAACCGCGAGATCGCGGCTCAGCTGTTCCTCAGTCCGCGAACGATCGACTACCACTTGCGGAAGGTCTTCGTGAAAATGGGAGTCAGCTCGCGCGCCGAACTCACCCGAGATGTCCTGCACGGAGCCGGGGCGAAACAGGCCCTCGTCGACGAGCCGAGTACCGGTGGTCGTACCGGCGGGTAGGGTCCGTGCGACCGTGCCCTCGCACGGTATTCGGTCCGAGCGAATTCCATTGGCTGCTCATCGCTTTCGTGCAGCTCGAGTGCGCGCCGAAACGCCTCCTCAGCGCCTTCGGGCCCAGCGAGCAAAGCCTCGCACCGCGCCGCCGCCGCGCACCGGCGCAGCGGTTCCAGAGCCTTGACGGCCAAGTCGGTCTGTGTGCTTGAACGGCTGCCTCCACCCAATCGGGTGTGTACACCGGCATCACTGCTCGGAGGCCAGGTTCGACAACAGCGAGAGGGTCGCGAGACCGACCGCGAATCGTTCGGGGGCCGGGCCCGCGGCGAGCCCGAACACAGCCTGGATTCCCGGCTCCCCCGTCAGATTTACGGCAGCACCACGTCCGGTCCGCGCTCGGTGCAACAGGTCGGTCAATACCTCCTGCTCTTTTTCGCGACCGTACAGCACGCCCTGTGTTCGGCTATTTCACGCGAGTGAAAGTCATATGTGTGACACCGCTCGGCGAGGAGGTGGCCTCGACCCGGTAGTCCTGCTCGAGTCCCTCCAGGCCCTCCCAGAGGCGCACGCCCCGCCCGAGCAGAATCGGGACCACCACGACGTGCATGTGGTCGACCAGCCCGGCCGCCAGAAACTCACGAATCACGGTAGGACCTCCGCCGATCCGGATATCCTTGCCGTCCGCCGCCTTCCGGGCCACCTCGACCGCCTCGGCGGGCGAGGCATCCAAGAAGTGGAACGTGGTGCCGCCCTCCATTTCGATCGACGGGCGCGAGTGATGGGTGAGGACGAAGACCGGCGTGTGGAACGGCGGATTCGGCCCCCACGCGCCCTTCCAGTCCGGCTCCTCGTGCCACCCCGGGTGGCCGAACTTCCCCGCACCCATGATCTCGGCGCCGATCCCCCGATCGAATTGCTGAATGAAGCTGTTGTCGACACCGTCGCTACCCCCGGCCTTCCACCATTTGGTGTCGAACGCCCATTCGTGCAACCTGTCGCCCGCGTGGCCGAAGTGTGCCTCACGACTCCGCCCCTCGCCGGTGCCGTAGCCGTCGAGCGAAATGGCGAAGTTCTGGACGCGGACCAGTGACACAGCTGAGGCTCCTTCTGAAGTCGGTCACGAGATCGATGCCTCGCCGTCGAGATGGTACTCCGGTAGCGGTAAACGCCATATCGGTGAAATCGCCGGTTCCAAGGGACCGGTGGATCACCACGGCGGTGACACAGCCGAGGTCAGCGGTTCAATCGGCAGAATCGGGCGTTGATTCTTCTGCGGCCGTATCGGATCGGCGATAACCGACAGCACGTCGTGTTACCCACCTGCACCGCCGTCACCGACCACGGCGTCCCGCTACCCGTAGTACCAGAAGCCCATGCGACAGGCATACGACTCCGGCGGTGCGGTACAGCCCCGGTCGGGCCAATTGATCGCCTGCGTCCTGTTCCCTTCACGTGCGAGCGTGGTCTTGGATTGCTGGCACCACTGATAGCTGTGCCCGCCGCACTCGAACCATTTCCAGTTGTCGGCTGAGGCGGAGGGGCTCAGAAAGACCAGCGCGGCGAGCGAGACCACGAGCGTCTCGCCGCTCGCAGCCAGGGCTATGGCAGCCCGCTTCGATATTTTCACAACACGTTTCCTTTCACCCCGAAGGCTGCCTGGTGTAGGCATATGCTCGTACCGAGAATCGGTGACGATACCGGCGCCCAGCACGTTGCGTATCCGTCGAATCGCCAGTCATGATCCGCACGGATCGGAATTCGGTAGTGGGACCGGTAGTTCCGCTGTCCATATCTCTTTATCGGTGGCATTCTCTTATTGTGGACAGGCCAGGCACGTGAATAGTTCGCAGGTCGATCTGACCAGCTTCGTGGGTAGAGAGCGTGAGTTGGCAGAGTTGGTCGGGGTGCTCCGGAATCGGCGATTGGTCACTCTGACCGGCGTCGGCGGCTGCGGGAAGACACGCTTGGCGAATCGACTGGCTTCCGAACTCCGGAACCAATGGCCCGACCCCACCGTGGAGGTGGATCTCGGTCCGCTGGCCGACGCCCACATGCTGACCACGACAGTGGCGGCCGCGGCCGGCGTGAGCCTGGAGCCCGGCGGTACCGAACTCGCCGCCTTGACAGCGGCGCTGTCCCGCCGTCGCCTGATGTTGTGGCTCGACACCTGCGAGCACCTGCTGATACCGACAGCGGAGCTGGTGGAGTCGATCCTGCGGGAGTGCCCGGAAATCACGGTCCTCACGACAACCCGGGAGCCGCTTGGCATCCGTGGCGAGACCGTGTGGCGGGTACCGCCGCTGCGTCCGTCCGAGTCGACGCGATTGTTCGAAGACCGTGCTTGTCTGGTGGTTCCGGATTTCGACGTCGCGCAGGATTCCGAAAGAGTGGCGGCGATCTGTGCGCGGCTGGATCATCTGCCGCTGGCGATCGAGCTTGCGGCGCCGTGGGTCCGCGCGCTGTCGCTGTCCCAGATCACCGCGGGGTTGGACCACGCGCTCGAGTTGCTCGTCGAAGGGCCTCGTTGCACCACCCCGCGCCACCGAACTCTGATGGCGTCCATGGCCTGGAGTCACGATTTGCTAACCGCGCCGGAGCAGCGATTGTTTCGCAGGCTCGGAGTGTTCAGCGGTCCGTTCACGCTGGAGGCGGCCGCCGCGGTGGCAGGGGACGAGGAGACGATCGGCTCGTTCGGCATCCCGTTGCGCGGTGTGGCCCGACTGCTGGACGCCTCGCTGCTGCTGACGGTGGAGACGCAGGGGGAGCTGCGCTATCGCATGCTCGATACGATCCGCCAATTCGCCGTGGAACGCCTCGAAGCCGCGGGCGAGTCCGACGCCATACGCGACCGCCATCTCGACTTCCACCTCGCCTTGGCGGAACGAGCGCAGTGGGGCATGGCCGAAGACCAAGACCGGTGGCGCACCGTTCTCGCGGCCCACCGCGCCGATATCGCCACCTGTCTGGACCGTACCGCGACCGGTCCCGAGCCTGACCGCGCCCGGCAGCTGGCCGCGGTGATGGCCGAGGCATGGCTGGTCAGCGGCGAGATCGATTTCGGTCGGCGGGCCATCGACCGGGCACTGGCCACACGGCCCGACGATCGAACGAGTGTCACCGCGCGACTACACGCCGGACGCGCCTTGTTGGCCATGGCCACCGGGCAGTTGTCGGAGGTCGCGGAAGCAGCCGAGCATGGCGTGGCCTTGGCCCGTGAGGTGGATGACGAAAAGGCCCGCGGGCGTTGCCTTGCCGCGTCGGCGTTCGCGCGCTTCTTCGTCGACTTCGACGACTGCGCGGCGACAGCGGCCGCGGCCCGGTCGATCGCCACTGCCGACGGTGATGATTTCGCGGCGGACTGGGCAGGCGTGCTCGAGGCATACTCCCTGGTGACGCGCGGACGTAACCGTGCAGCGGACGTTCTCGCGCACCGGATCGCCGAGCGCGCACGGCGGCGTCGTGATCGGTTCTGCGGGGGATTCGCCGCCGGCGTCGGGATATACACGCACCTGACCAACGGCCGCGTGGCCCTTGCGGTCGAGACGGGCAGGCAGGCGATCGAGCTGGCCGCTCCGCTGGGTGACTACTTCGCCACCGGCACGCTGTCGGGCAACACCGCGCACGCATTGGCGGTGTCCGGCGATCTGGCTGGTGCGTTGCGGCTGTTGGAACCCCTGGTGGACGCGCTGAGCAGGGCCAAGGAGGCCGACGCCGTCGGCCTGGTGGTCCCGTTGGGGCTGACCCATCTGTGGCTGGACGACCTCGACGAGGCGCTCGGCTGGTTCACACGCGGCGTGGACCGCTTACAGCATCGGGCAACGGACTGGACCGCCGCCAGGTGCGTCCCCGGCTTGGTGGGCGTGCTCCGGCGTCTCGGACGGACGCGGGAGGCGGAGCAGTGGGCCACGCGTGGCCATCGCCTACTGGCAGATTTCGGTGCGCCGTTCGAACTCGCCGACCTGCTCGACGAGCACGCCCGCCTGGTTTCGGCCGAACGAGCGCAGGCGCGCGAACTTCGTCTACAGGCATTGCTCGTGCGGCGAGACAACGGATTGTCGCTGGGTAACGCGACCACTCTGGACGGACTGAGCGAACTCGCATTCGACAACGGCAACACCGACGAGGCACTCCGGCTCGCCGCGGTCGCCGATACCATCCGCTCGACGACTGGACACCCGAGACCTCCGGATGACGCGCGGTCACATGCCCAGCTCGTTGCGCGCATTCGCACGGAAATCGGCACGGCGGAGTTCGAGGAGATCTGGCAGAGCGGCCAGCGAGCGGACCCGGACCTGGTGCTACACGCCCTCCTTCGCGGGCGGGGACCCCGCAGCACCGCCGAAGGCGTACTCGGCTTGCTGACACCGACCGAGGTGGAGGTTTCGGCGCTGGTCGGGAAAGGGCTGAGCAACCCCGAGATAGCCGATCGACTGTTTATGAGCCGCAGCACCGTCAAGGCACACCTGGCGCACGTGTACGCCAAACTCGGCGTACCGAACAGGACGGCACTGACCTTTCTGCTACGGGACCAGGACATCCGCGCCTGAGCCGCCCGTCCGCTCGGAATAGCCATGTGGCCGATGCTTTCTGGCACGTCTGCGAGCGAGGGTCATGGAATCAGTGATCCATTGATGACAGAGGAATGATCATGGGAACCACCGACAATGTGCTGGCCCTGTGCCGCCGCTGGGTGACAGCGGAGCTGGCCGGCGACGGCGCACTGCTCGACCGACTCGGGACCGACGACTTCACGCTCGTGGGTCCGGCGGGCTTCGTCCTGGACCGCACGCAGTGGCTCGCTCGGTTCGCACCCGACGCCCTGCATATCGAGCGATTGGACTGGGCGCCCGACTCCGTGCGCGAGTACGGCGACGCGGCGGTCGTCATCGGCATCCAGGACCAGGAGGCGACGTTCGCCGGGCGTCCCGCCGACGGCCGGTTTCGGGTGACCCACACGGCGGTCCGGCAAGACGGCGAGTGGCGACTCGCGACCATCCAGTTCAGCCCGCTCGGTGCGGCCGGCCCCATCCCGACCGCCCCGCAACAGGAAGCAAGCGCACGATGAGCATGGAGTCGACCGCGATCGAAGATCGGCGGCACCCTGGTCCGGACGTCGGAAAACTCGTCCAGTACACGCACCTCGACAAGTCGTACGGGTACCTGCCCGGCATCCGCGAGGCGCAGCCCGCCCTCTTCGGGCTCTCGCCGGAGAGCTATCAGGCGGCCCGGGAGCGATTCGTCCGCGCAGCACGAGAGGGAGCCGAAACGCTGCTGGCAGGCACTGACGAGACAGCGGCCGTAGACCGCTGGGCCGCAACGGGTCCGAGCACGGTGCTGGTAGCGGGCGACAGCCTCACCGATGACCTGCAGTCCTGGGTCGAGATACTCCGCGCCGCGCTCGGTCTGCGTCGACCCGATCACGCGGTGCGGCTGGTAAACGGCGGTCTCTCGGCCCACACCTCCGCCATGATTCTGCGATCGTGGCCTGCAACCTTGGCGGCTGTGAAACCCGACGTCGTCGTGTGCGCGTTAGGTGGGAACGACGTGACACGAGTCGGGCCCGACGCGCAGAAGACCCAAGTGAGCCTCGGTGATTCGCTCGCCAACCTGTCGGAACTGCGCCGGATCGCGCAGACTCTGGTCTCGCCGCAATGGATCTGGGTCACGCCGGCATCCGTCGACGAAGACCGCGTCGCCGGATTTCCGCCGTTCCGATTCGGGCACTCGTCATGGGCCAACACCGACGTGCGGCTGCTCGCCGACGGGATACGCGGCCTCGGCGGCCCGGTGGTCGATTTGACCACCGTATTCGGTATACCTGCGGCGCCGGACCTCGTGGGCGACGATGGCGTCCATCCCACGCTCGCGGGCCAGCTCGCTATTGCTCGGGCAGCAGTAGCTCCGCTCGCGCGAGCCTGCGAACGGGGGCAGTGATCAATGTCCACTCGCATTTCCAAGGCGCACACCGGATTCCGCGGCAGTGACCGGAGCTTGATCGCCGCCATGTGCGGCTTCCTCGCGTTGTTCGTGCTCTCCGTGGTCGTGCCGTCGATAGCCGGGGGCGGGACCATGCCCGCGCCGGGAGCGCCCGCAACGGACCTTCAGCAGTGGGCGGGCCACCGTACGGCGGTGATCGCGGCGGGGGCGCTGATGATGGCGGCGGCGGGCGCGGTTGCCGTATTCGGCGATCTGCTCGGTCACCGACTCGCGGCCGCAGGGCCGGCGGGGCGCGGGCCCGTTGTGGTCCGCAGCGCGGCGATAGCCGCAGCGGTAGCGCTCGCCGCGTGTGGTGTGGTCGTCATGCTGCTCGGGAACCGAGGAACGACCGCTTCCGCCGACTCCGTGGCGACACTGGGCCGCGCCGCCTTCGCTCTCGGCGGCCCGGTGCACACGCTACTGCTGGGCGGCGTGACCCTCGGCTGGGCGCTCACCCTGACCCGACTCGGCGGCAGCAGACCCGCGATCGTGGCCATGGGTATCCTCTCGGCCCTCTGCGCACTGTCGGCGGGTGCCGTGTTCAGCGACGCGCTCGTGCCGCTGGTCCCCATCGGGCGATTCCCCACGATGCTCGGCCTACTGCTCGGCACCGTGCGTTGGCTGCCTCGCCCGGAAACATAGGACGGCGTCGATGGCCGCGGTCGGCGTGTCGAACCGAACCGATGCCGGCCAGGCGGATCCGCAACCCGCGCAGCCTGGCCGGCGGCTCGGCGCTGCCACCGACCGCGCCACCGCGCACCGCCGGATGGCCAGATGGCCGATGCTTCGACGCGAGGCCTCACCGCACGCTCTCCGTATGACCAATTCTCCCACCGCCCTCGACGATCCATTCACCGGACGCGTCGTCGTGATCACGGGCGCCGGCCGCGGCATCGGCGCGGCAACAGCGCGTGCGTTCGCGGCCGCCGGTGTGCACACTGTGCTCGCCTCCCGCGACGAAGCCGCCCTCCATTCCCTGCGTGACGAGATCACGGACGGCGGAGGTTCTGCCCACGCCGTCCCGACCGACGTAACCGATGAGACCGCGGTCGGTCGGCTGGTGGAGGCCGCAGTCGGACGGTTCGGCCGACTCGACATGGCCGTCAACAACGCCGCAGCCCACGGCGGTCGGCCCGTGCCCTTGGCCGCGATGTCGACGCGGCAGTTCGACACCACGATCTCGGTCACCCTGCGCGGGGTCTTCCTGTGTCTGCGGCACGAGATCGCAGCGATGACCGCCGGCGGCAGCATCGTCAACGTGGCCTCCACCGCAGCCGATCAGGGCGTCGCCGGGCTCGCCGACTATGTGACCGCCAAACACGGTGTCATCGGGCTGACCCGTACCGCCGCGCTCGATCATGCGGCCGACGGCATCCGTATCAACGCGGTTCTTCCGGGGCCGATCCATACCGACGGCCTGGAGCGGGCGGGTGCGCAGGCTCGTGCGGGCGTCGCGCGAACTCTGCCGCTACGCCGACTCGGACAACCTGCGGAAGTGGCCCAGGCAATCCTCTGGTTGTGCAGCCCCGCAGCGGATTTCGTCACCGGCGCCGGACTCCCGATCGACGGCGGCCGGCTCGCGGGAACACCATCGTTCGCGGAACAACGCACCGACAACCCGTAGCCGGGCCGCGCCGGGCACCGCTCGCCTACCAGGGCCGTCTGGCCGCCCGTAGCTCGGCCATGGACATGCCGCGACGGCGCCGGACCAGGCTGCGCAGGGTGCCCGCGTGGAGATAGCCGACCTTCGTGGCGACAGCGTCCACGGTCAGTTCGGTGGTCCACAGCAGCCGTGTGGCACGTTCGAGCCTGATGTCGTCGACGAAATCCTTGGGAGACATACCGAGTTCGGCGTGCGTGGCACGTTGCAGGCTGCGCTCGGTGACGCCGAGGCCGTGAGCGGCCTGCGAGATACTGAACTGCTGATCGACGTGGTCGCGAACCCACCGTTCGAAAGCCGCGGTCAGCGAGTTGCCGCGAGCGACGACCTCCGCTATCGAGAAGTTCGCCTGGGTACTTCGGTTGCCCACCGCCATGTACTTGCCTACCAATTCGGCCAGAGCGGGACTTTTCTCCTGAACCAGCGAAAGCGCCAGATCGAGGTGTGACAACGAGGCCCCGGCCGTAGTCACATGATCACTCCGGCACAAGGTCAGGCTCTCGTCGAGCCCGACGCGCGGATACCGCTTGCGAAAGCTGGGGCCCAGCCACCAGCTGGTGGTTGCCCGTGCACCGTCCAAGACGCCGGCCTCGGCGAGAAAGAAGGTCCCGGTGCAGGCGGCGGCGAGGTGGGATCCGGATGCTCGCGCATCTCGGATCCGTTGCAGGAGGGCGCGATTCACGGGAGCGGAAACCAGGTCGATCAGAGCTTCGGCGCCCAGCACATTCACGGCCGGGACGACCACGAGGCCAAGGTCGCCGGTGAGATCGTCGAGTCGGATGGTGGGCACCGTATGCCCGTAACCCGAGCGGACGCTGTCCCCGAGCGCGGCGACTCGCACTCGCCACGGCCCGGGTGGCTCCCGCAGTTCGTCACGTAATGCGTTGGCCATTCCGAGGGCCTCCAGGAAGGCAGTGAAACCGAAATCGGCTACTCCATCCATGACGACGACGGTCACATCCATCCCGGAAGAATACAGAATGAATCAGCCCGAGTCCGCGATTCCCCAGCAATCGGACAATTTTCATACCCCGGTGCGAATCGGTGAAATCACCAGTAGACGTTCAACGAAATTCGATCGGCATACGGCCGTCGATGAATATCAGCTTCTCGCATTCCCGTCACGTGCATCACGTGTACGATTCCTGGCCGCCGAAGCTCAGGTCAGCGACCGCAGCCACCTCCCGTCGGCGGTCTCGGCACACCGCATGCAACCGCACCGCGTCGCAGGACCGTCCGGCGGAAGATGAGGGCGTGGGCGATGTGACCTACGGCGGGGACATCGTCTTCGCTGTGGTACCAGGTAAACGCGCGCGGCGGCGCGGCGAGCGCGGACCAGCCGTGGCTCGCCGCGCGGGTACGGCACGACGCGACCGGGTCCGCACCGCTCAGCCCTTGGCGAGCACATCCGCCGAGCGCATACTGGCTATGCCCATATCGCAACTCGGCGTCATGACAACCTTGCTCCAACCGCGGCGAGTTCCCTTCAAATCCTTTCGCGCTCAGCGGCGCGATGAACACCGGTCCAGAGGTGAGACTGTTGTCGACGAGCAAACATTCGACAGATTCACACGAGGAAACCCCGCCATGCCGGCCGAGAATTGGCGACCCACTCGGTCGTGCGCTGATGATCCATGGTGGATTTCGCCACGAGAGACAGTTCCCGCTTTACATCGAGCGAGACGACGGATTGATAATCGAAATCGACATCGGCGCGTTCCTCCAAGATGAAGCGGACTGGGCGGAGCGTTATCGATGGGCCCTGAGTCGAAGTACAGGACGGGTTCTGGATATCGGAGGAGGTGCAGGACAACACGCGCTTGCGCTTCAGCAACGAGGCCTTTCCGTGCTTGTGACAGACACCTCCCAAGGGGCACTCGAGGTCTGTGCTGTTCGAGGCATCGAGCACACGGCCCTCGTCAGCATCGACGAAACGCCGAAAGCGCTCAGCACGTACACATTCGAGACAATTCTTCTGCTCGGACAGAACGTCGGATTGCTCGCAACGCCCGATAAAGCCATATCAATCCTGCGGTCTTTCAGGGACCTTGCCACACCAGAAACCAGAATCCTCTGCGACACCGTGGAGCCACTAGCCATGTGCGCATTTTCCAAGCCGTATGTCCAGCGAAATTTGGAGGCAGGTCGATATCCGGGCCAGGCTCGCTACCGCCTTCGTTGGCGGGATCTCGGTACCGAGTGGTTCGATTACATCTACTTGACATACGAGGAACTGAAACTACTTGCGGACGAATCCGGATGGGTCATCGCCGATACATACCACGAAGGAGCGGCCTATTGCGCCACTCTCGAGCTGCGAAATGAGCGCGAGAAGAGTAGGGCCGGGACTGCGGCGACCCGTACTCGATCGAGGCAGGTGATCTCGTGACCGAACCAGCGACCGTCCGACTCGCGTACGCGACAGGAGCGCCGTTAACACCCGCCTCGATCGCGCTGGACATCCGGCGGGTGCGTTTCGCCGAGTCACTCGGCTATTCCGCCGCCTACACCCAGCACGGATCGTCGGACGCGCTGGCCACGGCGGGGTGGCTACTCGCCGCCACCTCGCGCATCCGGATCGGGCCTGGAATCGTCCCAATTTACACCCGTCCCCCGGCAGCGATGGCCATCGAGGCAATGACCTTCGCCGCCGCGAGTGGCGGGCGTCTCGACCTCGGTGTCGGGCTGTCCTCGAGCACCGCGGGAAAGCGGCTTTGGGGGGTCGGCATGGGCGATCCCCTTGCGGACATGCGCGACTACGTGACGGTGCTGCGCCCGCTGCTCGACGGCCGGGTGGCACCGGCGAGCGCGCGGTGGGGCAACGAGCCGGTGCGGGGCCGGGTCCGTCCCGACCCCGGCACCCGGTTGCCGCTCTATCTCGCTGTGCTCGGCACCGGGATGGCACGCCTGGCCGGGGAGATCGCAGACGGCTTGATCACCTGGATGACGCCGGTCGAATGGGTGCGGGACTACATCGTGCCGGCCGCGTCCGAGGGGCGGGCACGAGCCGGACTCACGATGAAGGGCTTCGACGTCGTCGCCGCGATGCCCGCGGCCGCCACCGACGACGTGGACACCGCCCGGTCGAGCGTACGGGGTTATGCCTGCAACTACTTGGGCGCCGATCGCTACCGGACGATGCTGCGTCGCTGCGGCTTCGGCACCGATGTCGCTGCTTACGACGCGGCGTCCACACACGAGGAGCGCCGCGCTGCGGTCTCCGACCGGTTTGTCGACGCCTACACCGCACTGGGCACGGCGGCGGACGTGCGGGCGGGAGTCGCCCGCTACGCCGCGGCCGGGGCCACGACGGTGCTGCTGGTACACCTCGACCAGACGCCGTTCGCGGCAACACTGGAGGCTGCCGCCGGGATGCTGACAGATCCAGCCGCCGGTTGATGAAGTGAATCGTCTTCGTTTATGTTCAACCCCGCGGTGCGGCTTCAATATCTGAATATCGGTTGTGTCAAAAGAATTCGCGACCAAAGGCACCCATCGTGGTACTCTGAACATACCCTACAGAGGGTCCATCGGGGGATGCGTGGCGCGGGGATGGTTGATATCACCATATTCCGAGGAGTCCATTATGATCGAACAGCTCGAAGTCGCACGAGGACTGAAAGACAAGGACTACTTCCGGTCGCTCCAACCAGCGGAACAGGAAGCCATCGTAGCCGCGGGAGGAATTGGCCCCGCTTCCATCACCGACGAATTCCTCGAGTCTGTCAGCAGCGGACTCGAAGGCGGCACGCCGATGGCCTATACGACCAGCGCCGTGGAAGAAGAGGAAGAAACCGCCCAGAGGTCCGGCGCATTGATGGTTACGTGCACCTGCTGATCAACCACGAATGATGTGCTCCGGATGAAAGTGAACCATCCGGAGCACACTCAATTAAAGGGACGTCGAAGGCTATGGGCCCTTTATTATTCGACGCTGCGTGGTGGACGGCATTCACGCTGGAGGAGCGTTGGAGTCGCTGCGAATCGAGTCGGCCCCCGTTACCGCAGATTGAGAGGCCTGCGACTGCTCAGCGCCGCTTGGCGCAGTGGAGGTCCCAGTCCCCGTTTCAGGATGACAAGTACTTTGTTGATCGCCTTGCGCTCGATAATCTGGACGAAACGTCCTTTTCCGCATTGCTCGGCGAATCGGCGGCTTCTCTCCATCGCCGGCTGCCGGAGGTACCGGACTGGCTCGACCGTGTGGAGCGTGCTTTCGCTGCAACGGGAATCTCCCGTCTAGCGAGCCCACCGGTAGTAGGGCCGTTGATCGCTAAAATGCATGCCGCGGTAAGTGAAAAGGCCGACGAGTTCTCGCGCGCGTGGCCGAACACGAATATTCAATGGAGACCGGTCATTGATCAGCTGGTCTCTGCGGCCATCTCTCGTCTCGACAAACAGATCAGTCGAGCGGTGGTTCTGGAAATGCGTGTGGCCGGCCTCCAAGGGACCCTGACGGGCGGAGATTCCCAGGAGCGTTTCGAGAATTTCCTCGACGGTTTACGCGATCCCGGCGATGCGCTGGACTTCTTGCGGCAATATCCGGTGCTCGCGAGATTGCTCATCGATTCAGT
The DNA here is from genome assembly GCF_044628355.1 of Nocardia sp. N2S4-5. Classification (NCBI taxonomy): domain Bacteria; kingdom Bacillati; phylum Actinomycetota; class Actinomycetes; order Mycobacteriales; family Nocardiaceae; genus Nocardia; species Nocardia sp. N2S4-5. Next base: position 2,191,292 of record NZ_JBIUPM010000001.1, read on the forward strand.
TGACGACTGGACAGATGCTGCCGTTGAGCTGCTGGAACGACTGTGCACGGACTGGGACCGAATCCGTGCCACATTCTGGCCTGATGGTGACCCAGGGCCGCTGACGAGCATCGAGGTGGGACTGGGTGACCTGCATCGTCAAGGTCGTGAGGTATGTATCCTGCGTTTCGGCTCGAGCGAACGGATTCTTTATAAACCACGGTCCCTTCGTATCGACCAACATTTCGCGCTTTTGCTCGACTGGCTGCACGAGAGAGGGGCGCCGGCGTTACGAACCCCAAAGACACTGGACGGCGGTGGCTACGGTTGGTCTGAGTTTATTTCGAATGCTCCTTGCCGTAACCGAGAGGAAGCATCCCAATTCTATTTTCGTGAGGGATCGCTTCTCGCGGTCCTCTACCTACTGAACGCCAATGATTTCCACCACCAGAACCTGATCGCCGCAGGCGCGCACCCGGTTCTCATCGACCTCGAGACCCTCTGTGGTCCTGATTACGGCCAAGCACAGGCAGACGCTTACGATTCACACTCGGAGTTCGAGCTCAAGAACTCCGTTGTCGACACCTTGCTATTGCCCATCTTTCGAGAAGGTGAGGGCGGCCGCGCAATAGACCGCAGTGGTCTCGGCGCGAAGGAAGGGCAGCTGTCGATCGATCCCCTGCCGCGGTGGGAAAATTCTGGCACCGATCAACTGAGATTGTCCTTCGAGCGGCGTAAGCTGTCTACCGCACACAATACCCCCCAGTTGAATGGATCCGCCCTCGATGCGCTTCATTTCGTCGCGGACATTGAAGCTGGCTTCACATCGATGTATAGACTGATCGAAGCACATCGCAACGAACTCTTGTCCTGTGACGGTCCTATATTCGCCATGCGCGGTGACGAGGTACGTGTCGTATTCCGGGCTACCCAGCTCTATGGCAAGATACTTCAACAAAGCTACCATCCTGACTATTTGAGCGACGCTCTCGATCGTGAATGCCTTTTCGATCGGCTCTGGTTCGGCATCGATCGAACAGAGTTTCCTCACATCGCCCGCCGCCTGCTGCAGAACGAGCGTCGAGACCTTTGGCGTGGTGATATTCCGTACTTCGTCACCCAGGTCGACTCACAGGATCTCTGGACGAGCCAGGGAACGCGCCTCGACAAATTCTTCATCCGCTCGGGTTGGGACGTGGTCCGGGATCGGCTGGCGTTGTTCGGAGAAGAAGATCTTCGGAGACAGCGCTGGTACGTCAGAGCCTCGATGAGCACGCTGGCGCTCAATAACGTGACCACCTTTCAACGTTATGAGGTGCCTGACAAAACTCGACCCGTCACTCGTGACCGCCTCCTGGCTCAGGCAGTGGAGATCGCAGATCGACTTATCGAACTCGCTCGATGGAAAAACAACAGCGCATCCTGGATCGGGCTGGCGTACGGGGAAAGCCGTGGATGGCAGCTACATCCGCTGAAAACTGACCTATACAGCGGCCTTCCAGGAATTATCCTATTTCTTTCCTATGCGGAAGCACTGACCGGGCGGGATGAATTCGGGTCCGTCGCGAAAGCGGCCCTGGTAACCCTCAGGAAACAGATGAGCCGTCCGCGAGCCGGGCTGGAATTTGTCGGCGGATTCGACGGCTGGGGCGGCCTCATCTACCTGTGGACACATCTCTCGGGTCTCTGGCATGACAGAGATTTGCTGACCGAAACCGAATCCATGGTCTCCCGCGTCGAGGAGCTCGCGAACGCTGACGAACACATGGACGTCATCCAGGGGATAGCGGGTGCGATCGTCCCACTCCTGAACCTGCACAAAATGACCGGTGCCGAGCGGCCGCTGGATATCGCTCGCACCCTCGGCGATCGACTCGTAGAGCGGACACAATCCAGTGCGGGAGGCGTTGGCTGGCTTGGTACGTTGTTCCCTGCTCAACCCCTGACCGGGTTCTCTCATGGCGCATCCGGCTTCGCCTGGGCATTGACGGAGCTTTTTGCGAAGACGGGTGATGATATCTATGCTCACACCGCTCTTCGAGCAGTGGATTTCGAGCATAGTCACCTTTCATCAGGACATTGGGCAGATCTCAGGAAGTCCCCTCGAGGGGAGGCTTCTCGGAAGATGACTGCCTGGTGCCATGGGGCTTGCGGAATCGGAATGAGCCGCCTGAGCATGCAGAGATACCTCAGCGACGAGATCTTGAAGGAAGATCTGGAGATCGCTCTGCAAACGACGTACCGTGAGGGATTCGGGGCGAATCACTCACTTTGTCACGGTGACCTGGGATCTCTTGATCTCATTCTGCAAGCCAGTCTCAGCCGACCCACAACGGCCTGGGCGACACGCCTGTCCGAACGCGTATCACACAGCCTCACCAGCATGGAGGAACACGGCTGGCGTTGTGGCACGCCCCTGGACGTGGAAACTCCCGGAATGATGGACGGGCTCGCCGGGATCGGTTACCAGCTGCTACGTCTCGCCCATCCTCGTCGAATCCCGTCAGTACTGATCTTGGAGGGGCCGAATGGGACATGCTGACTACGCGCCCGGAGGAAGGACATGGCGACATGGTGCAGCGAGATATCAATAGTCTGGAGAGCTTGATCTCCCCCATGACAAGACATGAGTTCATGGACGCCTACTGGGGCAAATCGTCCTTGACTTTGCATCGACGAGAACGCGATTACTTCAGCAGCCTATTTTCGCTCGCCGACATGGACGCGTGCCTGATGATGGCAGCGAACAGTTCCGACAATGTCCTCCATATCGTCCCGGCTCTGGACAGCGGCCGTAGCGCGACGCTGACCCCAGCAGCGGGGCTGTCCAAGGATCGCTTTTATGATGCATACCTGTCCGGAGATACCATTCGACTGATCGCGGCCGAAAAATTCTGGCTTCCGTTCGGCCGGCTGGCAATCAACCTGCAGAACGCCCTGGGAATGGGCATCGGCTCCAATCTCTTCTTGACGCCCCCTGGGTCGCAAGCATTCCCGGCACATATCGATACGCTCGACACATTGGTTGTCCAGTTAGGGGGCTCGAAGCAATGGCATATCTGGGACCCGATATACGAGCGTCCGCTGGCATCCCAAATTTCGAACCAGCACCTTGCCGAGAACCTCGAGTGGACAGAGGAGCAACTGACACTTCGCGAGAAGCCTGTGCTGGAGGCCGGCGATGTCCTCTATCTGCCCCGCGGCTACTTTCACAAAGCCATTGCGGGAGACGAGTTCTCATTACACCTGTCGATCACCTTCCATCCGCTCACCTGGGTGGACTTCTTCACAAGAGCAATGGAGCTGGCGGCGCTCGAGAACCCCGAATTCCGCCAAGATCTACCTCCGGGCTTCGTAGCCGACCGGGAGACGCAGCAGAGCATGGCGCCCATCTTCGAGTTCTTGCGGGCACAGCTCGGCGAAAAGCTATCGTTCGACGCGGCTCTTCGATCGTTACTCGAAGAGCAAGTGGGCGCCCGCACCTTTCCTGCGGATGGCCACTTTTCAGTGTTGGCCAATTTGCAGGAGATCGGCCCCGATTCGGCGGTCGAGAAACGAAGTGGTCTAGCGTGTCTTGTGGAGAGTTCGGACGACACGACCGCCATCAGGTTCGGTCCGAAGCGTGTCCAAGGCCCGAAGGCGCTCAGCTCCACTCTGGAATATATTCGCGATCACCAGCACTTTCGTATTTGCGATCTACCCGACGCGATAAGCTCGGAAAGCAAGCTCGTTCTGGTTCGGCGGCTGATTCGCGACGGGCTGTTGAGGCCTTCGTAATTGCGCCGTAGTTCCCACGGCGCAATCGTTCCCTACTCCATTGCTACCACACACGGAATCCCGCCGGCTGACTGGAGGCGCGCGAATGAGTACCCGATTCCCGCAATTCCTGGAAACAGCCTGAGGTCAACGCCTACCTCTTGGGTAGACTTCAATGAGTAGCGGCCCTGATGTTGCGCTCGCTCCAGCATGCTGCCCGCGAGTTCAGCCGCCTTACCGAGGTAGGCCGGTTCCTGCAGTACGCTCGCGGCATGGATAAGCGTGTCCACGCGGCCGCTGTTCCCGCAACAAAGATCGTCTGTCTCGGAGAGTGATGGATCAGCCGTGATTTCGAGCAATGAAACGGACTCGTCCATCCTCGGATCTTGCGAGAGAATTTCACGCAATGCGATATTTCCGAGTGCGATCCCGGCCGCCCCCTTGCACCAAGAGCGCCGGGAATGTCTGTTCAGGTGGGGCTGTCTCTCACCATGCGAGGACATGAGAGCCTTGTCAGAGCTGAGGTGCTGCTGGAGAAACGTCCGGAGCTGCTGCCGTCCGGTTCTTTCGTACAGCTTCACCAGTGCCGTGCAGATTCCGGCCCTACCGTGACAGAAACCGTCCGCGCCTGAACCGGTTGATACCGTCCATCTTTCGCTTTGCAAGAGACGCTCCGCACAGCGCAAGGCAAGCTCGATTGGTGACTCTCCACCGAGAATCTCTTCCGGCCGCCGCTCGTCGAGCGCAAGCAATGCGAGCACAGCCCCAGCGCTACCGACCATGAGGTCGATTTTCTGGTCCGTAGCGATAGTATCTGGCAGGATCATGGTAGCCGCGCGCTGCGCGTCGTCCACGATTGACTCGTCCCCCAATAAGTCACCGATCCTCACGAGCGCATAGACGACGGATCCGAGTCCCGTGAGCCCCCCTATCGGCTGCTGGAGACGTTGTGCTCGATTCGGATCCGCAGATATCTCACGGATGTCAGCTCGCAGTGGCGTGATCGCTCGGAGGCAGATATCACGCCAGCCGTCGCCACCGTAGACTCTCCAAACGCCGGCGAAGAATAAAGCAATTCCGGAGGTCCCGGCATACAGGTGCGGTCCGAGGGGAGCTGACGGGATCGATGGAGTCGGCAGATTTGGGTGACACCAGTATGTGCTTCCGTCCCGCCCGATACGCGCGTTCACTCGAAGCACCTCGGCAATATCCAACGCGGCCCGGCTCAGTGAAGTGTGACCGTGGGGATTCCTGTGCCACTTGGCTGACTCGTCGGACATCACTTGTCTTGTCTGCTAGGCGAGGAGCGAGCGTCCTTACTCGTGCCTTTATACCTCAATAGTGTCGGCAGCACGTGAAAAATGACCACCGCGCGGCAACTCAAAATGGACCACCTGGTCGGTGACCCTGGCTCTATCCGAGCCAGGGAGGACCGAAGGGATGCTTGCTGTGGAGGATTGGGCCGAGATTCGTCGTTTGCGCCGGTCAGAAGGCATGCCGATCCAGGCGATCGCCCGGACGATGGGCGTGTCCCGCAACACCGTGAAGCGGGCCCTGGCCTCGGACAGGCCACCGAAATACGAGCGCCCGGAGAAGGGGTCGATCGTGGACGCTGTCGAGCCGCAGATCCGCGAGTTGCTGAAGACGTATCCGACGATGCCGTCGACGGTGATCGCCGAGCGGATCGGCTGGACCCGGTCGGTCCGGGTGCTCTCGGGCCGGGTCGCGGAGTTGCGGCCGGCGTATCTGCCGCCGGACCCGGCATCGCGAACGACGTATATGGCCGGAGAGATCGCGCAGTGCGATTTCTGGTTCCCGCCGATCGAGTTGCCGGTCGGGTTCGGCCAGGTCCGAGGCCCCAAACAGCTGCCTGTGCTGACGATGGTTTTGGGGTATTCGAGATGGCTGATGGCGATGCTGATCCCGTCGCGGCATGCCGAGGACCTGTTCGCAGGCTGGTGGGCCCATATTCACCGATTGGGTTCAGTGCCAAAGGTTTTGGTCTGGGACGGCGAAGGAGCGATCGGGCGCTGGCGTGGCGGCCGCAGCGAGCTGACCGCCGAATGCCAGGCATTCCGGGGAACCCTGGGCACGAAAGTGCTGGTCTGCAAGCCCGCTGATCCGGAAGCCAAGGGCATGATCGAACGAGCCCACGACTATCTCGAGCGTTCGTTCCTGCCGGGTCGATCATTCAGCGGCCCAACCGATTTCAATACTCAGCTCGAGGAGTGGCTGGAGTTGGTGAATCGCCGGACGCGGCGGGCATTGGGTTGCGCGCCGACCGATCGGGTCACCGCTGATCGTCACGCGATGCTGGCGTTGCCGCCGGTGGCGCCGGAGACCGGGTGGCGGCGCTCGGGCCGGCTGCCGCGTGATCACTACATTCGCCTGGACTCCAACGACTATTCGGTGCATCCGGCGGTGATCGGGCGCCGGATCGAGGTCCTCGCCGACCTGAACCGGGTCCGGGTGTTCTCCGGCGGCCGGATCGTGGCCGATCACGAACGGATCTGGGCCTGGCATCAAACCCTGTCCGCCCCGGACCATGTCGAAGCAGCGAAAGCGTTGCGGCGCGGCCGGATCGGTGTCCTGCGGCCAGCGCCTGAACCCGAGGTTGAGCAGCGTTGCCTGACCGATTACGACGCCGCGCTCGGCGTCGATATCGAAGGCGGGGTGGCCTGATGCCTCCACGGGCTCGAACTATCGCGAAAACATCTACCACGACAAGGGATTTCACGGCCGAGCTGACCTTCCTCACCCGGGCATTGAAGGCGCCGTCGCTGCGGGAAGCCGCGGAGCGGCTGCCCGAACGCGCTCGCGCCGAGAACTGGACTCACGAGGAATTCCTCGTCGCCTGCCTGCAACGCGAGGTCTCCGCTCGCGAGTCCCACGGCGGAGAGGGCCGCATCCGCTCCGCCCGATTCCCCTACCGGAAGTCATTGGAGGAGTTCGACTTCGGACACGCTCGCGGTCTCAAACGGGACGTGATCGCCCACCTGGGCACTCTCGATTTCGTCACCGCGAAGGAGAACGTGGTGTTCCTGGGCCCGCCCGGCACCGGCAAAACCCACCTGGCCATCGGATTGGCGATCCGAGCGTGTCAGGCCGGACACCGTGTCGCGTTCGCCACCGCCGCCGACTGGGTCGCCCGCCTTGCCGAAGCCCACCACGCGGGACGGTTGCAAGCCGAGCTGATCAAGCTCGGCCGCTACCCGCTTCTGGTCGTCGACGAGGTCGGCTACATCCCGTTCGAGAACGAGGCCGCCAACCTGTTCTTCCAGCTGGTCTCGTCCCGTTACGAACGCGCCTCGCTGATCGTGACCAGCAACAAGGTCTTCGGCCGCTGGGGAGAAGTCTTCGGCGACGACGTCGTCGCCGCCGCGATGATCGACCGCCTCGTCCACCACGCCGAGGTCATCGCATTGAAAGGCGACAGCTACCGGCTCAAGGACCGCGACCTCGGCCGCGTCCCCACCGCCGGCACAACTGAAGACTGAACCATCAACCAAGCGACCAGATGATCCAAATTGGCGTTCCGTCAGATGGTCCGGATTGGCGTTCTGTTGACAAATAGTTTCCCTATGGGAGCTACCGCGCCTGGCTGGCTAGTTTCGCAGCCCGTCCAGAGTCTGCCGGGCCTGGTCCTCCGCGAGGGCGCCGAGTTCGTCCCGGCTCACCGGACCTTCGCCCGGCGCGCGCAGGACGGCGACTTCCACACGCACGGAGACGTTGCTGTCCTGTACGCCCACGATGTAGGTCATGGCATTGCCGGTCGGACTCGTCGCGGTGTGCCAGTAAGCTCGGGCCCCGATTCCGGCGGGGTCACCGGAGGCCCGTCCCGAGCCGGGGGCGGTGTCGGTCTGTTTCCAGTCGTCGTAGGCCGGGTCCGACGTGGCGCCGGTGAATTCGGCCTGGAGTCCGATCCCGGCCTCGTCGACAGTAGCGTCGCCGGGGATGGTCGAGTCGCTGATATAGCGAATGGAGCAGGACAGGTTGCCGCCGTCGTAGTCGTCGGGCGGGTATTCCCGGTGCTGCGGCGGCTCTTTCGGTGTGGACGACCATTTGTGCAGACGTGTGCCGTCGACGAGGGCGCACGCGTCGGTGACCCTCGTCATCGTGTAATTCCCGGGCGCGGGCTCCCGGCGAGTCGTCGTGGCCGGAGCCGCGGGCGAGGTCGCGCTGTTCGATGACGGCGGCGCGGCGGATCGACTGTCGCCGCCGTTCACCGACAGGCCGATGACCACGCCGACCGCCAGCGTCGCCGCCAGTCCGAGTACGCCGAGGATGATCAGGCCCGTCCTGCCGCCGGAAGCGGGAGCGGCAGACGACCCGAACCCTCGCCCGGGCCGGGCGTATCCGGAGACCTGCTGCCAGCGTTCCGCACTGGGCGGAACATGCCCGAGTGGAAGCCCGGTGGGCGGCGACACAGGTTGCCGCGCAATAGGTTCGGCACTCTCCCCCGTCGGCTGTCCATCCGGGCCGTGCTGAAATTCGGTCATCCCTCCCCCGTCCGATTCCCCGACCGACTGCCACGCCGATCATCGACTCCGAGGCGATCATATTCCGCCGAGCGCACGGCGGTCACCCCGAACATGTCGTGGCAGGTCTTCGCCGCGGGCGTGACCGCCGTGCACGCCGACACGGCGATACTTACCGGGTGGCGCGGCGGTCTAGGCGGCGCGGTGGTGACTTGCCGGGCGTTGGTGTCCGAACGATTTCGCCGGATCCCGTGGTGCGGTGCGCAGTTCGTCGTGATCGCCTATGCGCTCGACGGCACCGCGACGGGCATCCCGCACACCGCGAGACCCCAGCCGGTGTGGGACTCCGTCACCCGGCGAACCACGACCCGCGGGCCACCGCGAGCAATCCGCGGAACGCGCGTTGGCGGCTTCGGTTGGGATGTGACGGTGAGACCTGCTGCGCGACAGGCTTTCCGGTGTGCTGTGGCGGGCGTGGACCGTCACGGTGTGCCTTGCTCGTACCGGTCGATCTGTGACGACGTCACGGTGGTGGTTCTGTTCGGTTGTCGAGTGCGAATCCCCGGAGGCCCGGCCGTGCCGCTCGTCAGGTGGGCGCGGCGGGGTTCATCCGCACCCCGGCGCCGCCTTCGGACTCCCAGCGTTGTTCTGCGCGAACGGTTTCCACGCCGACGTCGTCACGATGTAGTGCGGCGACGGCGAGCAGAGACTCGACGGTCGAGGTGTTGTCCGGGTCGGCCGCTGCCGTCATGGCGGCGTGGGCCGAGCCGGGGTCGGTACGCGGCGGGATGACCAGCAGCGCGAGGGCCGCGCCGTCGAGCGCGAGGACATCGATGGTGTCGGCCGACCGGTGCCGGTATCCGTCGAGGCGCACCTGCCGGCCTCCGAGTGCGGCTTTACCGGGTGCCGGCGCCCAGCTGCCGAGGTGGTAGATCACGCGATGGATCGGCCCGAGCCGGGCGGTGAGCACCGCGACCAGATCGGGGAGCTCGGCGACGAGGTCATCGCCGCGCGGCCACCAAGCGCCGTCGACGGGCCCGGTGTGGCGAGATTCGGGCGCGACTCGAAGCCTGGGACCGTCGGCAAAGGTCTTGTGCCGCGCCGCGATGGCGGAGGTCGGTGGTGTCATCGTGGACGCTCCTGTCTCGGCCGGAAACGATCGTGCCGGTCGCGGTCCCGATCGCCTGAATACTGACGATCCCTCGGATCACTGTGGTCCTTCGAGTACACGCCGATCGGCCACCGGTGTCAACATTGTAGAACTACGTCTCGCGACTACGTCGGTTCGCATACGAAGGAAGCGCCCTCCTGCAGGTCTCACCGAGGATCTACACGCCTTGGCCCTCTCCTGCGCCCTGTTCCGCATGCCGCGCTGTGGTGCGCCGAGACCGCTACCGACGCGAGTAACAACACCGACCTGGCGGCTGATCGGGCGCCCCATGACCCGGCTCATCGACACCCCGCGCACGCTGTTCCGAGCAACCCCCGGCGGAGCAGCGGCCCGTTCGGCGCTGCCCCGCCGCACCTCATCTGGAGGGAAACCGCCACGGCGTATCGAATTGGGCGTCTCCAGCTTCGGCAACACCACCGCCCACTCCGACGGCGGTCACGGACCCGACCGTGCCGTTCACAACGCCCTGGAATCGGCCCACCCTCGCCGACGAGGTCGGTCTGTTCGTCGTCCGCGGTCTAGTAACCCGGCTGGGCCCACTCCCCCAGGTCCTCATGCGGGTGGGGCCGCGGGTGCGGGCGAGATCTCGGATCCGGACGAGACGGAGCCTCCGTCGAACTGTCACCCGGCGGGCCCTGGCGACTCTGGTCCCCGTACCCCGGATGCGGAGGAAACGGCCGCGGGGGCATCGGCTGCGCGGACAACCGTCCCGCTTCCTCCGCCGCCGGCACATCGACATCGGTCCAGCCCGGCACGGACAGTACTGCTCCTACCACGGCCGCCGCGGCGAAGCCGACGGTGATGGCGCGCTGCATCATGGTGACCCTCTCTCACTGAGAAATGGCACAACCGACCAACCGGACCAGCGTAGAAGCGGCCCGCAGACGAACCCGGGAACCGCCGATCACGCGGCGATTTCGGCACCGGGCCGGCGACGGCCTGTCCGGGCTGCCGGGTTTGGTGATGTACCAGCAGGGCAGCCCGAGGGTGCCGGGGTGGGTCGAGACCACGGCTCCCCTCGGCCCCGTCGGGGTGTCAGCGGCGGCCTCGGCGGCGACGGCCATCGGCCCGGCGGCCATCTGTTCTGGCCTGTCCCACGGTGGCAGCGAGCATGTCCAAGCCGGCGTCACGAATGAGGATGTCCAACTCCTCGAGGACCTCGCCCACGGCCGCACCGGCCGCACGCATCTGCGGGGCAGTCGCGTCGGAACGGTCGAACACCCCGCACAGCGTGTGCAGTTGCAGACCGACCTCGAACAGCTGCCGCACCAGCCGGTCGTTGGCATCGGCGAACACCGGCCGATCACTCGACGGTTCGGCGATCGCGGTGACTGTGGTGGATGCGGGCGCGGGTTCCGGCGCGTCAGCGATCCATGCGGCGGAAGCGGGCACGGCCGGTGTACTGCAGCGGGTTCCGTCTCCCCATCCCCCCTCCGACGCACGCGCACCCGCGGGATTCAATGGCGATCGGGGCACGCCCGCGAAGCGGCCGAGATGCTCGCACCGCAGGCTCCCGCGTCTGGCGACGTAGCGGAACGCTGTATGGGAGGCCGCCCATGCGGTGCCCCTGGGTGCAGGTTGACGTGGACGGCGTCGCCAAGCCGTGGGTAACCTGGTTCGTCGACGCTATGCACGTTGTGATTCTCGGCGCGGCGGTATCCGAACCCAGATGCCGCTGGGCCGGGGTCTGTTGGATCTGGATCAGCTGAAATCTGCGTGATCAGTGAGGATTTCGTTGATCTGGTGCCGGGCTCGAGCTGCCCGCTGCGTGTCGGTGACCTGATGATCTGTGAGGGTCAGCAGGGCTTTCCAGAGCGCCCAACCGCGGGCACGGGCCCAGGTGTCCGCGTCGTGGGCGACGGTGCGGCGGAAGGCTCGGCGACTGCGCCCGGACAGCATTGTCCATGCCAGGACGAGGTCGCATGCGGGATCGCCGACCCCGGAGGTGCCGAAATCGATGACCGCGGTGAGCTTCCCGTCATCGACCAGAAGGTTGCCGGGCGCGATGTCGCCATGGAACCAGACCGGATTCCGGGTCCATTCGGTGGCCAGGGCGTCCTCCCAAACGGAAGCGGCTGCGGTGGTGTCGAGGCAGCCTGTAAGCATGTCGAGGCAATCCCGGGTCTGCCGGTCGTAGTGAGACAACGCGTCTCCACGGTAGAAGCTGTGTACACCGGCCATCGGTGCGCCGGTCGTGTCGCAGCGTTGCAACGCGCGGACGAATCCCGCGACCGAGACCGCGAATTCGGTCAGATTGTCGATGCGGGCTCGGTCAGCGGACTCCCCGGGGATCCAGCGGCGTACCGACCAAGGAAACGGATAACCGAGGCCGGGGGTACCGGTCGCGAGGACGTCCGGTATCAGTATCGGCAGCGCGGGAGCCAGCCGCGGAAGCCAACGGCTTTCCTTGATCACGGCCGGTGCGTAGCCGACCGCCGTCGGTAACCGAACAGCCATGTCGTCGCCGAGGCGGTAGGTGCGGTTGTCCCACCCGTCGTTGCTCACCGGCGTGACCGGCAGATGGCTCCACCACGGAAACTGCGCAGCGATCAGTCCTTCGACGAGGTCGGCATCGATCCCGGCGCGCCCGTCGACCGAGTCAGGCATCCGATCATCCTCAGTGCCATTTGCCGGTTTCGACAACCGATTTCTGGTTGTGCAGGACCGATAGACCCCAGCGAACGCGAGCCGCGGCTAGCGCTTCTACATCGGCGATCTAGAGGATGACGCCATTTCCGGGTAGCGGAGGAGAAGGACAGATAAGAAGATAAAAAGTGGTCCCAGCTGGTTTCGAACCAGCGACCTCTCGCGTGTGAGGCGAGCGCTCTCCCGCTGAGCTATGGGACCGGGTGGTGTGGATGTCCGGGGCGGCTCCGTGGTGCCGTTCCGGACGGGATGGAACTTTAACACGCAGCACCGGCGTCACACCAAATCGTGGGTCTAGCTGGGAGTTTGGCGGGCGTTCAGGTGGAGGACAGAAGGGGCCGGGTGGGCGTGGAGTTGCTCGCGGAGGATCGGCCGGGGTGGCTCGAGCGGCACGGTCGGCACACCTGGGCCCGATGTCCGCGAAGGCGGTGCCGACCAGCTGAACTACACCGCTGTCATTCGAATTTACCCGCATTTACCTGCGGATTTGTTGACAGCGCGGAACGTGGGCTAATGTTCTCTCTCGCAGCCGGAAGGTACCGAGAGGGCCTCCGGAAGCGAAATGCGGATGTAGCGCAGCTGGTAGCGCATCACCTTGCCAAGGTGAGGGTCGCGGGTTCGAATCCCGTCATCCGCTCGAAGGCCAACCCGGCCTTGGTTGGCGGTGTGGCCGAGTGGTGAGGCAACGGCCTGCAAAGCCGTGCACACGGGTTCGATTCCCGTCGCCGCCTCTAAAAGAGGCACCCACGCGCGATTAGCTCAGCGGGAGAGCGCTTCCCTGACACGGAAGAGGTCACTGGTTCAATCCCAGTATCGCGCACCAATATTCACGCAAGAAGGGCTCGGTTCACGCCGGGCCTTTCTTGCGTCTCGAGGTACCCGAGCGTTCACACCCCCACCCCCAGCACCTTATCCAACACTCGCGCCCCGGAATCAGTCACGCGGAGCGAACGGCGGGTGGCGGTTCGCTCGACCCAGCCCGCCGATTCCATGCGGGTGAGGACGGCGGCGCCGAGGGCGCCGCTGAGGTGGTGGCGTTGTTCGCTCCAGTCGACGCAGAAGCGGAGGAGGGGGCGGCGGGTGTGGGTGGTGGCGGCGAGGTCGACGCCGAGTTCGGTGAACAGGGGCTCGGCGTTCGGGCCTAGTTCGTACGGGTGCTCGCGGAGTGGGGCGGAGATCGGATCGTGTTGGGAGCGTTCGGTTCCCGTGCCGCCGTCGGTGCGCACCAGTGCGCGATGGTCCAGTAGGGCGGCCGTGACGGCGACGCCGAGGCGGCCGGCCAGGTGGTCGTAGCAGCTGCGGGCGCGGCGCAGGGCGGCGGCGCGAGTGGATTCGCGCAGCGAGCGGACCGGGCGCGCGGGAGCGAGCACCGCCAGGGCCTCGATGGCCGCGGCGACCTCGCGGTTCGACAAGCGGTAGTAGCGGTGGCGGCCGGACCGTTCCACGGTCAGCAGGCCGCCGTCGACCAGACGCGAGAGGTGCTCGCTGGCGGTCGAGGCCGCTACGCCGGACTCCGCGGCCAGCACCGAGGCGGGCAGCGCGCGGCCGTCGGTGAGGGTGGTCACGATCCGCGCCCGGGTCGCGTCGGCCAGCAGCGCGCCGACCGCGGCGATGTCGGTGTATCCGTAGAGGGGGCGGTCGTCGGTCATGACACCAGTCTGCCGCGGTGACGTTTCGGTCCCCACCGAATCATGGGCGGCGGCCATACTTCGGCGAATCCCGAACGGTTACGGGATGACACTGCGGATATGAGTAGTCCGACTTTCGAGATCGCTCCGGCCGCGACACGACGCGGGCGCGTACTGGCGGTGATGTGCGCGGGCATGTTCCTGGTCCTGCTCGATGTGACCATCGTGAACGTCGCCCTGCCCAGCATCGGCCGTGACCTGCACTCCGATGTGTCGACCCTGCAGTGGGTGGTGGACGGATACGTCGTCGCCATCGCCGGGTTGCTGCTGGCGGCCGGCACCGTCGGCGACCGGATCGGACACCGGCGGGTACTGGTGGCGGGCTTCGCGCTGTTCGGGCTCGCCTCGCTGGCATGCGCGCTGGCGCCGACGACCGCCGTGCTCATCGCCGCTCGCGCGGTGCAGGGCGTCGGCGGCGCGCTGCTGCTCCCCAGCACGATGGCGGTCATCGTCGACGTGTATCCGGAGCGCGGCGAACAAGCCAAGGCGCTCGGGACCTGGGCGGCGGTGTCCTCGCTGGCGCTGCCCGCGGGACCGTTGCTCGGCGGCGTGCTGACCGATGTGCTGGGCTGGCGGCCGGTGTTCTGGATCAACGTGCCGCTGACCGCGCTCGTGGTCGTCGCGGCGCTGCGGACGGTGCCCGCCCGGCCCGGGACGCGCGGCGGGCGGTTCGACGTGACGGGTCTGGCGGGGTTCGTGGTCGCTCTGGGCGGCCTCGTGTTCACCGTCATCTCCGCGGGTCGGCACGCGGGCTCGACCGCCGTGGCGTCCGCGCTGGTGACCGTGCTCGCCCTCGCCGTCGCACTGGCGAGTTCGGCGCGCAGCGAGCATCCGGTTCTGCCGCTGGACCTGTTGCGCCGCAAGGACTTCCTGATTCCCAACGTGGTGGCGCTGACGATGAATCTGATCTTCAACGGGCTGCTGTTCGTCGGCATGCTGTATTTGCAGGAGGTACGGCACTATTCGCCGATCGCGGCGGGAATCGCGGTGCTGCCCATGGCGATACCGCTGGTGGTGCTGGCGCCGGTGTCGGGGCGGATCACCGCGGCCCGCGGCCCCCGCACGGCGATCGGGCTCGGCTGTGTCGTCTCGGCCGCGGGTTCCCTGCTGCTCACCCTGGTCCACGCCGACGGCGGCATCGCCGCGCTGCTCGCCGGGTTCCTCTTGGTCGGCTGCGGCGGTGGGCTGATCACCGCGTCGGTGGTGGCCGCGGTCGTGCGCGCCACTCCCCCGGATCGGTCCGGGCTCGCGACCGGCACCTCCAACACCGCCCGGCAGATCGGCACGGCCTGCGGTGTGGCCGTCTTCGGCGCCGTCGCCGGGTCACCGGCCGACGCGCATTTCGTGGACGGCGTGCATCTGCTCGCCGTCGCCGCGGCCGTGGCGTGGATCGGGGCGCTGGCGCTCACCGGAATCGGGATCCCCGGCCGGTCCCGGGACTGATTCGGGCCCCGACACGAGACCCGTCGCTACCACACGCAGACCGGTTGCGGGGATACGCTTTTCGAACGCAAGAGCGAAGGCGGGCGGAAGTGGTGACGACGAGCCGGATCGACGACGCACGGGCCGGACTGCTCGACGACCCGGGCGAGGGCCTCTCGTTCGGGCTCGAGGAGGCCGACGAGACCCTGGCGACGATGGTGGCCGCGCAGGCCGAGGAGCGTCCGCGCGATCGCGAACTGATCACCCAGCGGCTCGGTCTCGACGGCGAGCGTCCGGAGACGCTGACCCTGATGGGCGCGCGCTACGGGTGGTCGCGGGATCGGGTGCGGCAGTTGTACACCCGTGCCGTGGGACAGATGGTGCGCCGGGTCCAGGCCACCGGTCACCCGGACACCGCGATCTTCGCCGAGCGCTATCCGGTCGGCTGGCTGGACGAGCGGCTGGTGCGCACCCTGCTGGCCGAAATCTACGCCACCGACAGCGATATCGCCGCGCAGGACCTCGCGTATCTGCGGCTCAGACTGGCGGGACACGCGCTCATCGACGCGAAACGGCTGGCGGGCTTCGTCTTCCAGCGCATCGCGGGGTGGCAGCAGCGCGGACGCTGGCATCTGCCGACCGCGCGTCATGCCGAACCCGTTGCCGGGCAGCTTATCCCGCTGCTGCGCCGCGTCGAATGGGCGCAGGGCGACCCGGCCGCCCTGCCGGACACCCCGGTGCCCACCGTGGATTCCGGCGACGATGCGCGCGGCTCGGTGTTCGCCGAGAAACTCGGCCGCGAAACAACTTTCGACACCGCACTGGAGGCGCGGCTGCTGCGGATGCTGGACGAGGGCGAGCAGGTCGCCGAGTTCATCGAACGTCCCGCCGCGGTCGACTACCGGCTCGACGGCGCGGAACGCACCCACTACCCCACCGTGGCCGCGCGGCTCACCGACGGGCGGGTGCTGCTGGCCGATGTCGTCCCGGTGGCACGGCTCGCCGTGCACGGCAATCGGGTGAAGCTCGAGGCTGCCCGCGCCTGGGCGCACGAGCGCGGCTGGGGCTGGCTGGTGTTCACCGGGAGCCAGCTCGGCGAGGAAGACCTGCGTCGCCACACCGTCGATGCCCGGCACGAGAACATCCTGCGCAACCGTCTCGCGGCCGGGCCGATCGCCTGGCCGGAGTTCCGCCGGTATGTCGACGAAACCGGCATGGACATGCTCGGCTTCACCGCCCTGACGCTGCGGCACGGCTGGCGCTGGGAGCGCGGACCGTTCCGCCTCGAGCGCGAGGTCTGAATCGCCGCACGGTCACGAATCGGACGAAACGATGTTTGCTCCCCGCACTTCGGGGCAGGCCAACCACATCGCCAACCAGTCCGACATCCGGGAGTTGTGATGAGCATTGCATCGGGGACGTTGACCTTGGCGCGGGCCACGGCGTCGACGGCTGTACACGCCGCCGAGGCCGCCGGTGGGGCCGCGGTCGGAGCGGTCACCGGAGCCGCGCGGGGGACGGTGGCGGGCGCCGTGTCCGGTGCGCGCGGACGCATCGATACGCCGACGGCGACCGCTCTCGGCGTCGCGGCCGTGGGGCTGACCGGGCTGGTGGAATGGCCGATCGCGCTGGCGGCGGGTGGCGTCGCGGGCACGGCCTACCTGCTCCGGCGGGCCAGGTCACCACAAGGGCCAACGTCCTCGGACTCGGCCGCGAGTACCGAGCCGTCGGACACGCGGAGAGAGTCGCGCGCGACCCCGTCGACCGAACCGACTTCGCGCAAACGCGCGAAGTCGTCTTCCACAACCCGTCGCGAATCGACCTCGCGCACACAATCCTCCCGAACGGCCAGTAGCGAATCCTCGCAACCGCACACACAATCGTCTCGAACGGCCCGTAGCGAATCGTTGACCACGCCTTCCGGGACGACTGCGGCTCCGAGTGGGAAACGCGGGTCGGGTCGCGCGGAGTCGAAGACGGCATCCGGCGCGAAGGGCGGCGGCTCGGCGTCGGAATCAGGGACACGACCGCAGGCCCCGGCTCGTCGGCGGGCGGCTCGTCCTGCGTCGAGCGCCAAGTGATGGGGGCGCTGCGCGGAATCGTGACGGCGCCGATCCGGGTGCCACTCGCCGTCACCGGAGCGACCCTAGGACTGGTACAGCGACCGGGCGGAGTGGCGGCCCGAGTGCTGAACTCCGATCTCGGCGCCACCGCGACCGAACTCGCCGACGGCATCGGCCGCGAGTTCGGCGCGCTGGTCGATCCGCGACGGCTACGACGGCAGCGCCGAGTCACGGTGCATGCCGACCGCATTCATGCCGAGGTGCGGGGCCTGCGTACCCGTCGGGGGCCCGAGGTCGGCAAGCGGCTGCGCGAGCATCTCGAGCAGATGGCCGGGGTCCACTGGACTCAGATCAATGCCGCCACCGGGCGGGTCACCGTCGCCGCCGATCCGGAACACGTGTCGCCCGACCGCTTGGAGGAGATCCTCGAACGAGTCGAGACGGAGGCGGGCACGGATGTCCGGTCGTGGAGCCGGACGCACGAGCATCCCTCCGACCGCGAGCCCGTGCTCACCTCGGCGCTGCAACTTGCCGGTGACGTCGTCGGCTTGGGCGCGGCCATCACCGGCCGGGTGCTGCCCGTGCCCGCTCCCGCCCACATGCTCCGTGCCGCGATCGCGCTGGTGGACGGGCAGCCGCGGCTGCGCGGGATGCTCGAATCCCAGCTCGGGCCGCACCGCACGGAGGCGGTCATCACCGTCGCGACCGCGTTCGGTCAGGCCCTCGACTCCGAGGCGGCGGGCCTGTTCGCCGATGCCACGCTGCGCACGGCCCGGCTGGTCGAGGCGGCCGCACGGTTCACGCAGTGGCGGCGCTGGGAGAGTCTGATCGCCGACCCGGACCACCCCGACGTGACGGAATACCATGCGGCGCAACCACGACCGGCGCTGCGGCCGCGCGGGCCGATCGAACGTTGCGCGGAGGAGGTCGGCGGCGTCTCCACGCTGGCCGCGGCCGCCACCCTGGCCGGCGGACGCGGAATCGGCGACGCCGCCGACGCCGTGGTCTCGGGCGTACCGAAGGCCGCCCGGGCGGGGCGGGAATCCTTCGCCGCCACCCTGTCCGCCGGCATGGCCGCCCGCGGCGTCCTCACCCTCGATCCGCAGGTGTGGCGGCGCCTGGACCGTGTGTCCGCGGTCGTCGTCGACCATCGAATCCTGCGCGGCGCGCGGCCGATGGTGCTGGCCGCCGAGTCCCTCGACCGCGACTGGCCGACCGATCAGGTCTGGAGCGCCGCACAACGCCTCATGTGGCACAACGGCTCCGACCTCCCCATCCCCCCGCCCCGCGGCCACCAGCGGCGCGATCTCCGCCTCACGCGCGAGGTTGCCGCGGAAGCCGAACTCGACGCCGGGCTCGAGGAAACCGCGGTGCACTCCGGCCCCCACCCGAACAGCCCGCCATCGAACGCTACGGCGACGGCCGACCACGCCGATGCCGATGCATCCGTGAAAGCAACGGGGAGGCAGAGCGAAACCCGCTCGGCTGTGCGGACTTCGGGTGAGGCCTACTCGGGGACGCACACGGTGGCGGCACCGGACAACACGGTGCACGGCGGTGCGGAGACGCCGATGTCGGCGAATCCCGCTGAGCGCGAGTCGAATAACGGCGTGCGCTCCGGGACTCGCGCAGAGGGAACGGACGGAGCGGGCACCAATGCGGCCGGGAACGGCTCTGCAGCCGACGCGAATATCCCTGAGTACGACTGGGACTCGCCGCCCGACGACGTCGACCCCGGCGACCCGCACTGGTGTGTGCTGCGGGAGCGCGGACAGGCGGTCGGGAAGGTGCTGGTGGGGCGGGAGCCGCATCCCGAGGCCGTGGGGTTGCTCGCCTGCGCTCGCAAAGCTGGGCTGCGGGTGGTGCTGGTCGGCGGTGAGGATACCGGCGAATTGCGGCGCAGCGCGGACGAATTCGTGTCCGCGAACAGTTCGTACACGCGCCTGGTGCGACGCCTGCAGGAGCAGGGTCATGTGGTCGCGGTCGTGAGCGGGCGGGTGCGTCGGGCGATGAGCGCCGCGGACCTCGGCATCGGCGTGGTCACGCAGGGCGCCGACGGGGAGACGGTGATTCCCTGGCAGGCCGACGCCGTCTGCCCGGATCTGGGCTGCGCGCGCCAGATCCTCAACGCGGCGGGCCCGGCCCGGCGAATCAGTGAACGCGGGCGCGTCCTGACACTGTCCGCCGCCACGCTCAGCGGGCTGCTACTGGCCTCGGGCCCCGCGCGCTCCCGGCCCGCCCGCGCCACCAGCCCACTCGCGGCGGCCACCCTCCTCGGCCTGGTGAGCGGCCTGCGCAGCGGTTATCGGGCCGCCCGCGCGGCCGGACCCGCGCAGATCGCGCTGGTGCCGTGGCACGCGCTCGAACCCGACGAGGTGCTGGCCCGGCTGCCGGAACCGCATCGCCCGCCACCCGCGCCCAAGCCCGCGTTGACGGCCGCGGCGGCTCGGCTCGGCGAGCGATTCGCCGCACCCACCGCGACCGTCGTCGACCTCGCCCGGCAGATGCGACGTGAGCTGGCCGACCCGATGACGCCGCTGCTGGCCGTGGGCGCGGTCGCCGCGGCGCTGCTCGGCTCGCCCACCGACGCGGTGCTGGTGGGCTCGGTGCTCGGCCTCAATGCCGCCGTGTCGGCGCTGCAACGGCGCCGGGCCCACATGTCACTGCACCGGCTGCTGCTGGGCGAACGGCTACAGGCCCGCCGGATCACCGATGACGGCGAAATCCTCACCGTCGCCGACGATCTGCGGCCCGGCGACATCATCGCCCTGCGCACCGGCGAGGTGGTGCCCGCCGACGCGCGCCTGCTGGAGACCGACGGACTGGAGCTGGACGAGTCGGGCCTGACCGGAGAATCGGTGACGGTCGAGAAGCACACCGCCGCCACTCCCGGTGCGGCACTGGGCGATCGGTCCTGCATGGTGTTCGAGGGCGGCGTGGTGGTCAGCGGCACCGCTCGCGCGGTGGTGGTCGCCGCGGGCGACAGCACCGAGGCCGGACGGGCGCTGGCCGCGGCCGGGCCGCCACCCAGCGGCGGCGTGCAGGCGCATCTGCGGACCCTCACCGCGCGCGTGCTGCCGTTCACGCTCGGCGGCGGAAGTACCGTCACCGCAACGAGTTTCCTGCGTGGCCTGCCGCTGCGCCCGGCGCTCGCCGACGGTCTGGCGGTGGCGGTCGCGGCCGTCCCGGAGGGGTTGCCGCTGGTGTCCACGGTCGCGCAGCTGGCCGCGACCCGGCGACTGTCCCGGCACGGCGTCCTGGTGCGCTCCAGCCGCACCATCGAGGCGCTCGGCCGCGTCGACACGGTGTGTTTCGACAAGACCGGCACACTCACCGACGGCCGGTTGCAGCTGGTCGCCCTCGCCGATCTCGACGACCAATGGTGCGCCGGGCAATTCGGCGATTCCGCTCAGTCTCGCCGCCTGCTGCGGGCGGCCGCACGGGCCTGCCCCGGATCGAGCGACGGCCCGCCGGTGCATGCCACCGACCGCGCGGTGGTGGAGGCCGCCGACGCCCAGCTGGGTGTCCGGGCCGCGCACGTGTGGGATCCCATCGAGGAGGTGCCGTTCGAGAGCTTCCGCGGCTACGCGGCGGCCGTGGGCCACACCGCCCACCACATCCGGCTGGCGGTGAAGGGCGCCCCGGAGGTACTGCTGCCACGCTGCGACCAGGTGCTGCGCGCCGACAGCGAAGGCGGCCACCGGGTTTCGGCGTTCAGCGAGGCCGATCGTGCCGACGCGGAGGCTGCCGTGCACCAGCTGGCCGAGCGCGGGCTGCGGGTGCTGGTGGTGGCGCGGCGCGACTTCCCCTCCGCGCCAGACGATGTCGACGGCGAGATCGAACATCTGACCCTGCTCGGGTTCGTCGGCATCGCCGACCATCCCCGCCCGCAGACGCGGGACCTGATCCGGGAAGCTCACGGACAACGACATCGGTATCCGGATGATCACCGGCGACCACCCCGTCACCGCCCGCGCGGTCGCCGATCAGCTCGGCATCCCCGCCGACACCATCGCGACCGGCGCCGACCTCGACGCGCTCGACGAGGACGGCCGCGCCGAGCTGATCGAGCGCGCCACCGTATTCGCCCGCGTCTCACCGGAACACAAGGTGCGCATCGTGTCGGCGATGCAACGGCACGGGCACACGGTCGCGATGGTCGGCGACGGCAGCAACGACGCGGCCGCCATCCGCACCGCCGACGTCGGTATCGGGCTGGCCGCCCGCGGGTCGGTCGCCGCGCGCGAGGCCGCCGACCTGATCCTCACCCGCTCCGAAAACGGCGTCGACCCGTCGGTGCTGCTGCACGCGCTGGCCGAGGGCCGCAGCATGTGGCAGCGGGTCCGCGACGCCATCGGCGTACTGGTCGGCGGCAACGCGGGCGAGGTCACCTTCACCGTGCTGGGCACCCTGCTGTCCGGGCAGGCGCCCATCGGCACCCGCCAATTCCTGGTGGTGAATCTGCTGACCGACCTGGGTCCGGCGATGGCGGTCGCGTTGTCACGCGGGCGCGCCGAGACCACCGACTCGGGCGCACCCGTGCTGGAGGAGCAGGCGGAACTGGGCGGCGCGTTCCTGCGCTCGGTCGCGGTGCGCGGCACCTGCACGGCCCTGGGCGCGGGCACGGCCTGGCTACTGGGCCGGACCACCGGACGTCGCCGCCGCGCCGAGACCATGGCGCTGGCGGCCCTCATCGGTACGCAGCTGGGCCAAACCCTGGTCATCGGCCACCGCAGTCCCCTGGTGTGGACAACGGTCGCGGGCAGCTGGGTACTACTGGCCGGGGTGATCATGACGCCCGGAGTGAGCCGCTTCTTCGGCTGCGTCCCCCTGGGCCCGATGGCCTGGACGATCGTGGCCGGCAGCACCGCCCTCGGCACAGCAAGCGCCGTCGCCGCAAGCCGCGTATTGGCGTAGGAGAGCCAGCCGGTCGTGAGCTCGCCCGGCCACGGCCTGCGGGTGTTGTCCGGCACTGTCAGCGCAGCATCAACCCCGCCGCGATGAAGGTGACGATGATCAGCACCGCGAAGCAGGTGATGAGCTGCCAGTGCAGGAGGGCCTCGCGCTGTTTGGCGATGGTGACGCGGAGGGTGGCGTCCACGCGGTTGTGGTCGACCAGGCGGCGGCGGGTGGCGTCCAGTTCGTCGGCGGTCTCCTCGGCGCGCTCCAGGCGGTGCATCAGCTTGTGGACCTGCTTGGCCTTGTCGCGAGTGGCCTTGCGCGCCAAGGCCAAAGCGGTGCGCTGATTCATCAGTTCGCGGCGCTGCTGAGCGATGACCAGGGCCTGTGCGCGCGTGTGCTCCTCCCAGTCGGTCACCGTTCCCCATCCTCCTGTGGTTTCGTCGCGGTATCCCCAGGCCAGTTCCCCGGCCACCCACTGTTCGATGAATTCCCTTACCGCCCAGGGTTTTTCCCGCGGTACCACCACTCCGGACCGGCCCGCCTCCACCAGGCCCGCGACCACTCGATAATCACACCCCTCCGGCGCGAAGTCGTCGACGGCCAGCGCCGGCATCTGCCCTACCCAGTACCCCGGCGGGCACAGCCACAAAACCTCGTCGCAGCCGACGGCGCGCAGCCGGGCCGTCCGCTCCGCCGCGTGCGCCAGCGACACCGGCGCGCTGCGCACCTCGATCGCGCACAGCCGGTTGCCGCGCCGCCACAGCACCGACGGGGTCTGCGCACCCAGCGCCTTGTCCACCTCGGCGTCGTCGGCGCCCGACGCCAGCAGCCGCCCGCGCAGCCAATATTTCAGCCGCTGCACGTCCCAATGACAGTTCCCACACCCGGCCTCACGGCATCGCTCCCCCGTCCGATGCCCTCGCGGATTCGGTTCGACCACCGGCAGATTCGCCGGCTCCGCAGAGGACAGCACCGCAGTAGGCCCGCGCTCGATCTCGCTCAGTTCCCTCGTGTCCACGCGACCACTTCCCCTACACCCAGCGGACCACAGTCGACCCGCTCCTTCCAGATTGCCGCACTTGCCAGCCCCCTTCACACGAACGTGACTATTTTCGTTACCCAACCGGGAGCCCAGCGTGATCATCGAACGCCGCCACCCACCGTTACGTGCGAATTCGACACGGAATTAGCAGAATTCACGAAAACGCCACCGGCGCCTTCCGGCCATCCGGTCCGCGGGCTGCGCGACCTTCGCACGGCGGCTAAGCTTCGCCCATGGAGACCGCCGGATACATTCCTGTATCGACTGTGCGGAGCGCGCGGACGGCCAACTCGGTGGCCTTCGGATTGCAGGGCTTCTTCCTCGCGGTGATCCTCACCGAGTTGCCGCAGCAGCGTGACCGGTTCGGGCTCGACGACACCCAGATCCTGCTCGCCACCGTGCTGATCTCGGTGCTGGCGGCGGCGGGCAGCGTGGTGGCCGAACGGCTGGCGCTGCGTTGGTCCAGCCGCACCGCGCTGCGTGCCGGGCTGGCGTTGATCGCGGTCACCGGAGTGGGGATCGCGTTGGCGCCCCAGCTCGCGGTGCTGTTCGTCGCGCTGGGCGGGTACGGCGTCGCGGTCGGCGTGGTCGACGCGAGCACCAACATGCAGGCGGTCTTCATCCAGCACGGGTACGGCAAGGTGGTGCTGTCGTCGTTCTACGCGGCTTGGAGTGCGGGGGCGATTCTGGGCGCGCTGTTCGTGTCCGGATGCGAGGCTCTGGATGTCTCGCTGCCCGTCGCGGTGCTGACGGCCGCGCTCGTCGTGCTGGTGGCCGGGCTGGTGTTCGGACCGCGGCTACTCGGCACGCGGCAGGCCGAGGCCGAACCCGAGGAGGCGGCGGCCGCCGGATCCGTCCCGCTACGCGCCTATCTGGCGATCGGCGTCGCGATGGCGCTGGTCTTCGCGGTCGACCTCGCCGTGGGCAACTGGTCGGCGCTGTATCTGCGCGACGAGTTGCTTTCCTCCTCGGCGACCGCGGCGCTGGCGCTGGCGGCCTATCAGGGCGCGTCGCTGGCCGGGCGGCTCACCGGCGACCTGTGGGTGCGCCGGTTCGGGCCGCGGGCGGTGGTGCGGGTGGCGGCGGCGATCGGGACCGCCGGACTGGCGCTGGTGGTCCTCGCCCCGGATCCGGTGGTGGCGATCGCGGGATTCCTCGTCGCCGGAATCGGATTGCCGGTGATCGCGCCGCTGTGTTTCAGCGAGGCGGGCCGGCTCACCGGCGGCCGCGGGCTCGACGCGCTCATCGCCCGGCTCAACCTGTTCAACTACGCGGGCACGCTGATCGGCGGCGGAGTGGTGGGCGGGGTGGCCGGTGCGACCAGTCACCGGATCGCCTACCTGTTGCCGTTGCTGTTCGCGGCCGCGTTGATCGTGTCGGCGCGGTTCTTTCAGCCGCGTCCACAGACGGGCAAACCGCCAGCGTCCGCACCCGGCCGTGCTGTACTGGAGGAATGAGCGACATCCCAGTCATCGTCGACCGGGCCGGTCTGTGGGACGCCGAAGCCCTCAGTGACGTTGCGGCGGCGACGTTTCCGCTGGCCTGCCCGCCGGAGCTGGCACCGGAGGACATCGACACGTTTATTGCCCGGATACTGTCGGGCGATCGCTTCGGCGACTACCTCAGCGATCCCGGCCGCACGGTGCTCAAGGCCGTGGCGGGCGGCGACATCGTCGGCTACGCCATGCTCGTGGCGGGCCCGCCCGCCGACCCGGAGATCGCCGCGGCGATGGGCGACCCGATGGTCGAGATCAACAAGCTGTACGTGCTGCCCGACCACCACGGCGCCGGGGTGTCGACGGCCCTCATGGAGGCGGCCGTCGACGATGCCCGGCGCGGTGGTTACGCCGGTGTCTGGCTGGGAGTCAACCAGGACAACGAGCGTGCGCGGCGCTTCTACGCCAAGCACGGATTCCACACCGTCGGCACGAAGACCACCGCGGTCGGCACCCAGGTCTGCCTGGACTACGTCATGCAGAGACAGCTCTGAACGATGCCGCCGCGCACCGTGATTCGCGTTCCGGGCAGCCCCGCGCGCAGCCGCCGATCGTGGGTGACGACCACCAGCGCGCCGGTGTATCCCGCCAGCGCCTGCTCCAACTCCTCCACCAGAGCCGGTGACAGGTGGTTGGTGGGCTCGTCGAGCAGCAGCAGATCGGTGGGCTCGCTCACCAGCCGGGCCAACTCGATCCGCCGCCGCTGCCCGTAGGACAGCTCCCCGATCCGCAGTCCGAGTTCGCCTAGGCGAAACAGCCCCAGCGACAGCAACTCCTCGACATACTCATCGGGATGTCCGCCGCGGTCTTCGGCATAGGCGCTCAGGACGGTCCACGACTCCGGCCACGGCGTCTGCTGCTGCCGCAGGTGCCCGACCCGGCCGCGGACCGTCGCGGTGCCCGCATCCGGCGCGAGTTCACCTGCCAGCAACCGCATCAGCGTGGTCTTGCCCGCGCCGTTGGGCCCGGTGACCACCAGCCGGTCGCCCGGCTCGATCCGCAGTTCGGGCACGCGCAGCCGATCGCCGACCGCGACCCCGGACAGCAGCGCCACCGGCCCGTCGGCATCCCCTGTGGCGCGCCGCGGTTCGGCGGTGAACCGCAGCGGATCCGGCGGCGGGGCAACGGGTTCGGCGGTCAGCCGGGCGACCCGCTCCTTGGCGTTGCGGATGCGCACCGCCGCCCCGTGTCCCCGCCCGCGGGTCCGGAACGACCCGTGCCCGAACACCGCCAGCGGCAGCTTGCGCGGAATGGCCTCCAGCCGAACCACATTCGACTCCGCGAGGCGACGGTTGCGATCCAGCTCCGCGCGCCAGCGCTCGAATTCCAGTTGCTGCCTGCGTCGTTCGGCGGCCTTGGCGGCGCGGTACCCGGTGTACCCGTTGCCGTGCCGGGTGATCCGGCCCGACTCCACCTCGAGCACAGTCGACGTGATGCGCTCGAGGAACACCCGGTCGTGGGTGACCGCGACCACCGTGCCGCGGTGCGCCGCAAGGTGTTCCTCCAACCAGGCGACCGCGGTGTCGTCCAGGTCGTTGGTGGGCTCGTCGAGCAGGAGCAGTTCGGGCGCGGCCGCGAGGGTGGCCGCCAGCGCGAGCCGGGACCGTTCGCCGCCGGACAGGGTGCCCAGCGGACGCGCGCGGTCCAGGCCGGGCAGGCCGAGCGCGGACAGTGCCACGTCGACCCGCTGATCGGTCAGGTAGCCGCCGCGGGCTTCGAAGCGAGTGATCAGGTCGCCATAGACGGCCAGCCGGTCGTCGAGCGTTTCGTCTTGTGCGGCACCGTGTTCCAGTTCGGTTTCCAGTGCGCGCAGTCGGCGCTCGAGCTTCCCGCAGGTCGGCCAGTGCGTGGTCGATCGCCGCGGCGACGGTGGCGGATTCGGGCAGGCCGAGGGTCTGCGGCAGGTAGCCGATACCGTCGGGGGCCTGCACCGTCACCGCACCGTTGTCCGGATGTTCGGCCCCGGCGAGCAGGCGCAGCAGCGTGGACTTCCCGGCGCCGTTGTCGCCGATGACACCCACTTTCTCGCCGGGCTTCACGGTCAGCGAGACGCGATCGAGGATCAGCCGGTCGTCGTAGCGCTTGGTGACGTCGGAAAGGGTGAGTTGGGCAGCGGTAGGCATACGAATCCTCCTGTCTCCGGCAGCGCCGGATGTCGATGGACCCGCACAGCGAGAATCAGCGAAAAAGCCTGAGCTGTGCGGGATTCGACGCGGAGCGTGGCTCTACGCGTCGGGTTTCGACTACAGAAGGATCAACAAAGTGCCCATACCGGACATAAAGGTAGCTACGGTCGGTAGCCGTGTCAACGGGAATACTCCGGCAGCGCCGGAAGTCGCTGTCAGGACAGCATTTTCGCGCGCAGCGCGGCGATGTCGTCGTCGGTCAGTTTCAGGCCGTCGCGCACGTAGTTCTCGAAACCGCCATAGCTCTGGTCGACCTGGTCGAAGGCGGCGTCGAGCGCCGGGAGCACCACGCCGTTGAGCGAGTCGTCCGGCCCGGCATTGCGGTAGTAGTTCGACAGCAGATAGTCGTAGTTCACCGTGTCGCGGTCCACACCGAGAAGGGTGAGCAGGACCGCCGACGCCCAGCCGGTTCGGTCCTTGCCCGCGGTGCAATGGAACAGCACCGCGCCGTCGCGGGTGTCGATGATGTCGCGCAGTACCGCGGCGAAGGCCTCGTTCGCGCCCGGCGCGGTGATGAACGCGCGGTACAGATCGGGCCCGGCGGTCAGGGTCGAGGCCAGGACCTGCGGCGGCGCTTGCCCGATCACGTCCACCATCTGCTGGGTGGCGCCCGCGGGCACTCGATCCGGGGCGAACGCGCGCTCGAAGGAGGTGCGCAGGTCGGCGTCGATCCGCACGCCCTTATCGGCGAGCACAGTCAGGTCGGCGTCGGTGGCCTTGCTCAATTCGCCGCTGCGGAACATCAGCCCCGTCGCCACCGTGCGGCCCTCGGTGGTGCGGTAGCCGCCGAGGTCGCGGGCATTCTGCACACCCTGCAGTGCCAGCGAGCGATCAACGGTGTCGTCGAGGACCGAGGCGGTCGCGGCGGGCGGATCGGCGGCCAGCGCGGTTCCCGCCACGGGAGCGAATGCGAGGGTGGCGGCGACGGCCAGCGCCGCGGTGCCGCGGGTCGAACGACGAACCATGACAGCTCCCATCCTCGGGCCGACGGCCGTCGTGCGGATGGCACGGTCATCGCCGTCGGCGAACTCGATTGCTCACCTTACGCCGACTGGTCAGTCGCTCAGACGGGCAGCTCGGCCCCCGATTCGCTCAGGCAGATACCTCGAACCGCGACAACTCGAGCAGGCACTGTGAACCGCGATTGCTCGAGCAGACACCTCGAACCGCGATCACTCACGCGGGCACCTCGCACCGCGACCACTCACGCGGGCACCTCGCACCGCGACCACTCACGCAGGCACCTCGCACCGCGACCACTCACGCAGGCACCTCGCACCGCGACCACTCACGCAGGCACCTCGCACCGCGACCGCTCAGGCAGATACCTCGAACCGGGACAGCGCCAGTAGCCGCGAGATCGCGCGCAGATACTTCTTGCGGTAGCCGCCGCCGAGCATCTCCTCGGAGAAGATCCGGTCCAGCTTCACCCCCGACACGGTGACCGGAATGCCGGCGTCGTAGAGCCGGTCGGCCAGCACCACCACGCGCAGCGCCAC
This sequence comes from Nocardia sp. N2S4-5, assembly GCF_044628355.1. Lineage (NCBI taxonomy): Bacteria > Bacillati > Actinomycetota > Actinomycetes > Mycobacteriales > Nocardiaceae > Nocardia > Nocardia sp. N2S4-5. The sequence continues at coordinate 2,219,620 of NZ_JBIUPM010000001.1, forward strand.
CGCCTGATCGGTGACGGTGTGCACGTTCGACACGAACACCGCCGACACGCCGGAGATCAATGCCCCGTACCGCGACGGGTGCAGCGTGCTCAGGTGCTGCAGCAGTTCGTCGAAGTCGTCCAGGGTGGAACCCGGTGTGGCCGCGGCCTTCTCGGTGAGCCGATCGGACGCGGTCGGCTCCGGCGCGGGCGGCAGGTCGCGGTGGCGGTAGTCCGGGCCGTCGACGCGCACGGCGTCGAACAGCGAACCCAGCTTGCGGATCTCGCGCAGGAAGTCCTGAGCGGCGAACCGGCCCTCGCCCAGCTGATCCGGCAGCGTGTTCGAGGTCGCCGCCACCGACACCCCGCGCGCGGTCAGCTCGGTCAGCAGCCGCGACACCAGCATGGTGTCGCCGGGATCGTCGAGTTCGAATTCATCGATGCACAGCACGCTGTTGCCCGCCAGCCGATCCACGGCGTTGGTGAAGCCGAGCGCGCCGACCAGATTGGTGACCTCACCGAAGGTGCCGAACGATTTCGGCGCGGGCGAGGCATGGTAGATCGAGGCCAGCAGGTGCGTCTTGCCGACACCGAAGCCGCCGTCGAGGTACAGCCCGGCACCGTCGACCTGCTTCTTCTTTCCGAACAGATTCTTCTTCCCGGCCGCCGCGTGGATCTTCGCGACCTTCCCGGCGAACTGCTCGGCCTTCTCCACGGCCGCCGCCTGGGTCGGCTCCTTCGGATCCGGGATGTAGGAGGCGAAACTCACCTCGTCGAAGGTGGGCGGCGGCACCATCTGGGCGATGAGCTGATCGGCCGGAACCTCCGGATGACGATCGGCGAGGCGTTGTTGCACGCGAGTAGCGTACTGACGTGGTGTGATCGGAACTTATGCAGCGTGCTCCCAATGCGATCCAGTTCACAGCGCTCACCAAGGACGACCTGGTGCGGCTGTACGCCTATCCCGCCCGGCTCGAATCGCCGTGGATCAGAGTCAACTTCGTGTCCAGCATCGACGGCGCGGTCACCGTGGACGGGCGGGCCGGCGCGCTCGGCACGACCGCCGACCACGATGTCTTCATGATCCTGCGGGATCTCGCCGACGTGGTCCTGGTCGGCGCGGGCACCGTCCGGGCGGAGAACTACGCCGGCGCCCGCACCGATACGCATCGGCGCACCCGCCTCTACCAGCACGGCCTCGGCGGGGCCCCGGACGGCGCGCCGCCGCCGGTCGCGGTCGTCAGCGCCAGCGCCGCCTTGGACCCGACCTGCCGGTTGTTCACCGACACCCAGCGCGCGCCGCTGGTGTTCACCACCGCGGCCGCCCCCGCCGCGCGCAAGCGGTTGCTCGCCGAGGCGGGCGCGGAGGTGATCGAGGCGGGCGACACCATGGTCACCGGCGCGGACCTGCGGGCGGCGCTGGCGGCCCGCGGGCTGCTGCGGGTGCTGTGCGAGGGCGGGCCGTCGCTGTTCGGCGAACTGATCTCGGCCGGTGCCGCCGACGAGCTGTGCCTGACCCTGTCTCCCCTGCTCGTCGGGGGTACGGCGGGTCGAATCGCAGTGTCGCCCAACGCGTTGCCGACCCCGATGGCCCTGCGTCAGGTGCTCGTCGACGACGACGGCACGCTGCTGACCCGATGGGAGCGCGCCGCGACCCAAGGCTGAAACGGCGCGCCGGACCTGGCAGGCTGTAGCGCATGCGCTGGACTCGGGCCGCCTTGCTGGCGACGTCATCGCTGACGGTTCTCCTCACTGTCGCCGCGTGCGGCGCGGGGCCCTCGGAGCGGCCCGGCGTCGCGGTCGAGCGACCGCACGAGGCCGGTGGCGCGAAATCGACCGTCTCGGCGGCGCCCGCGCCACCCGCGCTGCAGTCCCCCAAAACCGACCTGAGCTGGCGTGAATGCGCGGTGCCGACCTTCAATCTGCTCGGTCTGGGCGCCCCGCCCGCCGGCGTGATCATCGAATGCGCCGAGTACTCGACGCCGATCGACGCCGGCGGCGCTATCCTCGGCACCTTCCGCAACGGCGCGGTGCGAGCCCGGCTGCAGCAGACTCCGGCCGGGGCCGCACCGCTGGTGCTGACCTCCGGCAGCGATCGTTCCTCCACCGCCACCGTCGCGGGCCTGGCCGCCGGACCGGCCGCGGCGGTGCTGGCCGAACACCCGATCGTCGCGGTGGACCGCCGTGGCATGGGCAGTTCGCAGCCGATCGACTGCATGCCCCTCGAGACCCGTCGCGCGGTGGCCGACAACGGCCAATTCGCCCCGGGCGGCGGCGATCCCGTGGACACCATGGCGAAGCTGAGCCAGGACGCGACCATCGCTTGCCAGGACTTCCTGCAGCCGTATCAGGGCACCTTCGACGCCGCGCACGCCGCCGACGACATCGAGCAGCTGCGCAAGCAGTGGCAGGTGGACACGATCGCGCTGCTCGGCACCGGCAACGGCGCCCGGGTGAGCATGAGCTACGCCGCCAAATACGGCGATCACCTCTCCCGGCTGGTGCTCGACTCCCCCGAAGCCGTCAACGCCGACGCGGTCGGGCGGGCCGAGCAGCGGGTCAAGGGCGCGGAGGCGGCGCTGACCGGTTTCGCGCAGCGCTGTGCCGCGATCGGGTGCGCGCTGGGCGCCAATCCCCGTGCGGCCGTGACCGATCTGGTGAACCGCGCGGCGGCGGGGCAGCTGGGCGACCTGTCGGCGGGCGTACTGCTCACCACCATTTCCGGCTTCCTCGGCGATCCGCGCGCCGACCAGGTCGGCCACATCACCGAACTCGCCGACGCGCTGGCCGCCGCCGGGCGCGGCGATCGCGGCTCGCTCGACAACCTGGTGCTGCGCGAATCGGCGGCCGTCGATTCGGACGGGCAGTTCGTCGCCCGCTGCAGCGACAACCAGCAGCCCGCCACGCCGACTCGGGCCAAGGACCTCGTGACCGCCTGGGGCGGGCAATATCCGGCGTTCGGCAAGGCCGCCGCGACCCGGCTGATGGCGTGCAGCGCGTGGCCGGTGCCCAGTCCGCCGCAGCTGCCGGAGAAGTACTCCGGCCCGGTCTTGGTGCTGGGCGCCGCCGCGGACCCGGTGGTGGGCGGCGACGGACGGCCCGCGGTGACCGGCGTGCTCGGCGCGGCCGGGGCGCGCACCGCCTCCGTCGAGTGGCAGGGCTGGGGTCATCCGGTCTTCACCCACACCGGCTGCGCCCAGCGGTACATCAACGAATACGCGAAGGACGCGAAGCTTCCGCAGGACGGCACCGCCTGCCCCGCCTGAGACGGTATTCGCGACACGAACGCACGCCGAACACCGGGTCCGAGCAACCATTCGGAGGTTTCCGGTGTACCGTGCCCCAGTGTTCCTTCGCCAGCTCGAGCCTCGCACTGCTCGGACCACCACCGAGGTCCTGAACTTCGCACTGTGGCCGTTCGCGGTCATGACCGTGCTGCATCAGGTATTCATCGAGGGCACCAACTTCAACATCACCGACGATTTCGCGCCCGTCTACCGGGCGTCGCTGGCCTTCCTCAACCGCCAGCCGATCTACGGTGAGAACTTCGACCTCGTCGATCCCCATTACCTGTACCCGCCCAGTGGCACCCTGCTTGTCGCGCCGCTCGCCGTCATCGACCCGGAGAAGTCGAAGTGGCTGTTCGTGGCGCTGAACGCGGTGGCGATCGTGCTGGCGTGGTACCTGCTGCTGAAGCTGTTCAAGCTCAGCGTGCGCTCCTACGCCGCGCCGCTGACGCTGCTGCTGATGTTCGCCTCCGAAACCGTCATCAACACACTGGGTTTCGGCAACGTCAACGGCTGCATTCTGCTGGCCGAGGTGCTGTTCATCCACCTGTTGCTCGGGCGGCGGGACCTTGTGGCCGGGCTGGTGATGGGGCTGTCGATCGCGGTGAAACCCACGCTGGCGCCACTGTTGCTGATACCGCTGGCACGGCGGCAGTGGCGAGTGTTCATCACCGGGCTGGGCGTGCCGGTGGCGCTCATGGCGATCGCGTGGCCGCTGATCAAGGATCCGATGGATTACCTGCACCGGACCCTGCCCTACTCGCTCAAGGCGCGCGACTACTTCAACAGCTCGATCCCCGGCAGCGCCGCGTACTGGGGCCTGGACTCGTGGCTGACCTGGACCATCCGCATCCTGCTGGGCGCGGTCGTGCTGGTCTCGCTGTGGCTGCTGTACCGCTACTACCTGCACGACGAGCTGTTCTTCATCTGCACCGCCGCGGGCGTGCTGCTGACCGCCGAATTCGTGGTGACCGCGCTGGGCCAGCAGTACTACTCGATGCTCCTGTTCCCGTTCCTGATGACGGTGGCGCTGCGTAATTCGGTACTGCGGAACTGGCCGGCGTGGCTGGCCATCTTCGGCTTCATGACCTACGAGAAATGGCTGCTCGACCACTGGCAGAGCACCGGGCGCACGCTCGAGTACCTGCGCGTCACCCTCGGCTGGAGCCTGCTGCTGATCGTGGTGTTCTGCGTGCTCGGCGACCGCTACCTGGCAGCCCGGCGCGACGGGCGGCTGAGCTCGGGAATCGACCCCGTGTTCCTGCTGCCCGACGGCGTGAAGCAGCCGGAGCCCACTGCCCCGTCGACGGCATCCCCGGGCGAACACCACAACGGCAACGACATCTCCGACACAACCGGCGAAGACGAGAACCGAGCCGAGCCCCGCACGCAATCTCAAGCGAGCGCACTCACGTAACCCCCGCAGACCCGTCATCCCGCCACGCACAGCCCCGGCTATCCCGCCAGGAGCAGCCCCCGTCATCCCGACATACGCAGCCCCCGTCATCCCGGCGCATACGCAGCCCCGTCATCCCGGCATACGCAGCCCCGTCATCCCGGCATGCTTTTGGCCGGGATCCATCTCACTCATCAAGGATCCGCTCGATCAGGTCGAGCGTCGCGGCCGTGTGGATCTGCTCGCCGTCTTCGGCGTCGAGCAGATGCCACGCGTGTGGCGGCCAGCCGCGGACCAGCCGATAACCCGCCCGCCCGGCCCGCGCAGCGAGTTCCCGCACCCGCCGCGTCGCCGGGTCGGTCACCGTCCGCAAATGCCTGTCGTTCACCCAGCCCACCTCCATAGGTGCTCTACTCGGACTTCGTCGGATATCCGGACACAGCTCTCCGGCGCATTCGCCGATATGTGCTTTCCGGATCAACCGTGATGACGGTGGCGATCTCGTGCAATTTCCGCGGAATGTCCGAGCCGTCGAGATGATGCAGCGCAGGAATGAAGACGGCCTCGACTCCGAGATGTTCGACCACATTGACCAGCCGCTGCATCGGCCGGTCGGTCCGACTGCTGAACGCGACGGTTTTCACGAGGTTGTATCCCAAACGTTTTGCATGCGAACGTATTTTCTCTTCGTCGGCAGACTGCCGTAATCCGGAAACATCCTTGTCCAGATAGCCGATTGCCACCGGGCTCTTGAACACTTCCGCCCAGCTCACGGCTCCTCCCCGTACGAGTTCGACTTTCGAACCGGAACATGTTGTGGCGGTTCACCTTTGGCTCTGCTCATCAAACAACTCCCTGGGCTTCGATGCTGGGTGTAGGGTGTACCCGGCTCGCAGCGCCGGACGGGGAGAGAACGTCAGCCGCGCAACCGGGTACACAACGGGGATCGAAGCACACGCAGAACTCATTTGGATCATCCGATTAGTAATTCGCGCCAATTTCTACGTTGTCCCAGTGGATGATCCAAAATAAGTCCGCGCGGTGTTCCACAGAATTCGGTACCCGTGATCCACGAGTAGGGCTACACGTGATCCACGACCGACGGAGGAACCACAGATGAGCGGGACCAAGGGCCGACCGACGAATGCGAACCCGACCACCGGCGTGCCCCGGCGGCAACTGGGCCGCTACCTGCGCGACATGCGCCAGGCCTACGGCATGTCGATCCGCAACGCGGCCAAGGCAATCGGCGTAGGCGACGGCACCTTACAGCGCCTCGAAACCGGCGCGGCATCGGTGATCCACGACGAGCACTTGGAGGCGCTGTGCGAGCTGTACGAACACCGCGACATGCTCCCCGCGCTGAAAGTCCTGGCGGCGCAGGGGAAAGTGCCCAACTGGTGGCACCAGTTCGGCGACACAATCAAAGAGACTTTCAATCTGTACATGGGTCTCGAAGCGGCGGCCGAGGAACTGCGAATCTACCGACCGGACGTGATCTCCGGCCTGTTCCAGACACCGGATTACGCGCGAGCGCTCGATGCGCGCTTCTTCCCTGAGGACACCGTCGCCGAATTCGAACGGCGCGTTCGGGTTCGACGAGAACGACAACATCTGATCATGCGCAAGGTGTCTCCCCTGTCGGTTGATCTGGTGGTAGACGAGGGAGTTCTGCGCCGTGTCGTCGGCGGCCCACACGTCATGGCGAAGCAGCTCCGGCACCTTGCCGACATGCCCGCGAACGTGCGGGTGCGGATACTACCCAACTCTGCGGGCTTCCCATTGGGTGTCGCGGCCGGACCCTTCACCCTCCTCGACTTCGGCGTGGACAGTAGGGGCTACCCACACGAGCCGCCCGTGGTCTACGTCGAAAGCTATACGGGCCCCATGTATCTGGAGCGAACCGACAGCGTGCAGAGGTATCGCAAGGCGTTCGACACGATCCACGGAGTAGCATTGGCACAGCCAGACAGCAAGCATTTACTGCGGCAGGTAGCCAAGGAGTATGTGTAGTGAACATAGACCTGACCGGGGCGAAGTGGTTCAAGTCCAGCCGAAGCGGGGGTGGCCAAGATTGTGTGGAGGTAGCCCACCTCGATGGGGGCCTGGTCGGCGTTCGCGACTCCAAGAACCCGACCGGCCCGGCGCTGGTCTTCGCCCCGAGTGAGTGGGAAGCCTTCACGAGCGGTGTGCAAGCCGGAGAATTCGACCGGGCGTAAATTTCCGTCGTAGATGAACATAGGCCCGGCGAAAACGCCGGGCCTATTTCGTTTCTTCGTGCGATGCGGCCGACACCATCCGGCGGCAGCATCAGCCATTAGACTGTGTGCATGAGTTCCGACTCCGATACCTCACTACCGGCACCGAAGATTCAGCTCTCGCCGCAGGAGTGGCGGGCGCGGTTGTCGCCGCAGGAGTACGCGGTGTTGCGGGAGGCGGGGACCGAGCGTGCCTACACCGGCGAGTACACCGACACCGAGACCGGCGGGGTGTACACGTGCCGGGCCTGCGGCGCGGAGCTGTTCCGCAGCACGGAGAAGTTCCATTCGCATTGCGGTTGGCCCTCGTTCTTCGACCCGGCCGACTCGGACGCGGTGCTGCTGCGTACCGACGACTCGCTGGGCATGCGCCGCGTCGAGGTGCTGTGCGCGAACTGCCACAGCCACCTCGGCCACGTCTTCGAAGGGGAGGGTTATCCGACCCCGACCGACAAGCGGTACTGCATCAACTCCATCTCGTTGCGCCTGCACCCCTCGGACAACGCAACAGACGGAGAGGACGGATGAACTTTACGACCGGAGCCGCACCCTCCGCATGACCCGAAAATCCGGGGCTGCCGGTGTAAGTGACCGGTTCAGGGCAGGGCGGCGATCAGCTTCTCGACCTCCACGCGCGGCCCGGTGAAGAACGGGATCTCCTCGCGGACGTGCCGGCGGGCCTCGGTGGCGCGCAGATCGCGCATCAGGTCGACGATGCGGTGCAGTTCGGGGGCCTCGAAGGCGAGAATCCACTCGTAGTCGCCCAGCGCGAACGACGACACCGTGTTGGCGCGCACGTCGGGATAGCCGCGAGCCTCCTTGCCGTGGTCGGCGAGCATCTTGCGGCGCTCCTCGTCGGGCAGCAGGTACCAGTCGTAGGACCGCACGAACGGGTAGACGCAGATGTAGTTGCCCGGCTCCTCGCCCGCGAGGAAGGCCGGGACGTGACTCTTGTTGAACTCGGCGGGGCGGTGCAGTGCGGCATTGCTCCACACGGGCGCGCTGGCCCGGCCCAGTTCGGTGGTGCGGCGGAAGTCGGCGTAGGCGGACTGCAACTCCTCGATGCGCTCGGCGTGCGTCCAGATCATGAAATCGGCGTCCGCCCGCATGCCCGCGACGTCGTAGATGCCGCGCAGTACCACGCCGCGCTCGCCCAGCGAGTCGAAGAACTCCCTCGCCTCCTTGATCGCCGCCTCCCGATCCTCACCCAGCACCCCGGGCTGCACCTGGAACACCGAGAACATCAGGTACCGGATGGTCGAGTTGAGAGCCTGGTAATCGAGTCGCGCCATGCCCCCATCCTGCCACTGCCGATCACACCCCCGCACCGCCGCACCCCGTGCATGTTCCCGCACCCCGACTCGCCGCCGAAACGCCGTGCGCGACAAGGCAAAGCGTGCGGGAATCGCCAGCTGTCGGTATCCGCTGCCACGCTCCACGCATGCCACAAATCACCCACACACCACACCTCCGTCCCACCACACCACCCACCGCCACGACCCCGCCGCCGATCACCTCACCCCATCGCCCCCAAGCCACTACACAATGCAATCGGCGCACACGTGCCAGCACCCCCTCGGCGACAACCATGTCCGAGACCACCAAGCGATACGGCCAGCCAAGTTGCGCGAGCCCACGCTCAACACCCACGGCACCCAAGACCACCCGACAAAGCAATCAGCCGAGGAGCACCAGCCCTCGCTCGGCGGTCGCCGTGCCCGAGGTCAGCGGGCGATACGGTACGCCGGGTAGTGCAAGCACGCGCCCGAAGCCCGCAGCACCCATCACCACCAAGCAAAGCAATCACCCAAGTTGCACCAACACCCGTTCGGCAACCGCCGTGCCCGAAGTCCGCGGCCGATACGGCCAGCCGCGTTGTACAAGTGCGCGCCCGACACCCACGGCACCAAAAGCCACCCGGCAAAACAATCAGCCGAGGTGCACCAGCCCTCGCTCGGCGGTCGCCGTGCCCGAAGTCAGCAGGCCATACGGCCAGCCGCGTTGTGCAAGCACGCACTCGACACCCACAGCACCCAAAGCCACCCGGCAAAACAATCAGCCGAGGTGCACCAGCCCTCGCTCGGCGGTCGCCGTGCCCGAAGTCAGCAGGCCATACGGCCAGCCGCGTTGTGCAAGCACGCACTCGACACCCACAGCACCCAAAGCCACCCGGCAAAACAATCAGCCGGGGGGCGCAAGCACCCGCTCGGCAACCGCGGTGCCCGAGATCAGCGGGCGATGCGATGAGCCGAGACGTAAGGACGCGCGATCGGCGGTCGCTCTGCCGGAGGCAAGCGGGCGATGCGGTCAGCCGAGATGTGCCAGTACGCGCTCGGCGGCTGCTGCACCGGAGGCCGCGCAGGCGGGGACGCCTACGCCGTGCAGGTATGCGCCCGCGACCGCGAGGCCCGGCAGGTCGGCGAGACCGGCTTCGATGGTGGCGACGCGGTCGAGGTGGCCGGGGGCGTATTGCGGGAGGCCGCCGTGCCAGCGCTGGACCCGGGCGGCGACGGGAGTAATCGGGATACCGGTCACTGTCGACAGGTCCGCGGCTGCGGCGGCGATCAGGTCGTCGTCGGACCAGGACAGCAGCGAGTCGTCGCCGAAACGCCCGAAGGACGCGCGGACGAGTGCGACCTCGCGGGTGGCCAGGTGCGGCCACTTGCGGCTGGAGAGCGTGAACGCCTTGGCGCGCAAGGGTTCCCCGGTGGCGACCAGAATGCCGGAGTTGTCGGGCAGCGGCGTGTCCACGGGCAGCGCCAGGGCGACGACCGCCGACGAGGACAGCTCGATCCCAGCTGTCGCGGCCGCTGCGGCCGGTGCCACCGCACGCAACAGGGTTGCCGTCACCGGCGCGGGGGTCGCGAGGACCACCGCGTCCAACTCGCCCACCGCGTCCGCCGAGCCCATCCCGTCCACCAGGTCCATCTCGCCCCCCGAACCCATCTCGCCCACCGCGCCCATCTCGCCCACCAGGTCCATCTCGCCCCCCGAACCCATCTCGCCCACCGCGCCCATCTCGCCCACCAGGTCCATCTCGCCCGCCGAGCCCATTTTGCCGACCGAGCCCATCCCACCCACCACGTCGAGCCGCCAGCCATTCGGCGTCCGCGTCAGTTTCCTTGGGGCACGGCCCATTTCGAGCGCGGGCGCGGCGGCTTTCAGCAGCGCGTCCAGCAGCACCCGGTATCCGTCGCGGATGCCGCCGAAGACAGGTGCGGTCGAGGGCGGCGGCAGCGCGTCGGTGACCGCCTGTGACAGGCTCGCCGCGCCCGCGTCGAGGGCGGCGGCCAGGGTCGGCAGCGCGGCCCGCACGCCGATCGAATTCGCCAGTCCCGCATACACTCCCCCGAGCAGCGGATCCACACTGCGCCGCACCACCTGCTCCCCGAACCGGGCGGCGACGAGTTCACCGACCGCCATGTCAGCGCCGCGTACCCAGTCGAACGGCCGCGCGGGCTCGTCCGCGATCCATGCCAGCGTCGCCTCGTCGACCAGCCCGGCCACTGCCTCCGGCCCGGCCGGAATTCCCATCAGCGTGCGTTCCGGCAGCGGGTGCGCCGCCCCTCCCGACCAGATGAGTGGGCGTTTCCCCGCCGGGTACACCAGCTGGTCCGCCAAACCCAATTCGTCCAGCAGAGCGGGGATTTCGGGCCGACGGCCCACGAACGCCTCCGCCCCCAGGTCGACCGGCTCCCCCGCGATATCGTCGGTGCGCAGAATGCCGCCGATCCGCTCGGACCGCTCCAGCAGCACCAGCTCGAGTTCCGGGCCCAGCGCCTTCCGGAGCCGATACGCGGCCACCAGCCCGCTGATCCCCGCACCCACCACCGCGATCCGCATCGATCACTCCTCGCCCGCTCACACCCGTCGCACGCGGGCGGCCGCACCCCTGCGGACCACCGCATGCCCTGTTCTGGAAGGTACCCGCACCAGCGCGACCGACCGTTACGGGCCACCGACCCCGCCGCGGCACATACGGTGGCCGCATGGAGATTCCCGACCTGGCAGAGCTGATCTGGCTGTTCGAGGACGAGCCGACCCGGGGGCACGACGATCTCGACTGGCCGGTGGGGCTGCACTCGTTCCGCTTGACCCGGCGCAGCACGACCGTGCTCTTCTCGCTGGACCCGACGGCCGGAGACGCCTACTTGAGTATGTACTCGGGCGACGAGGAGATCGCCTATCTGGGGCGCCTGCGCCGGGTCGACCGGCTGATCGTGCTGCGCGAGCCCGACCGCGAGGGCCTGCGGCTGTGGTTCCACGGCGACACGCACGAACCGCTGACACTGCACACCAAGCCCGGCATCCGATTGTCCTGGGACGTGCGGCCGCTCGGGGAGTGGTAGCCCGCCTACAACGGCACGGGCAGGTTGTGGATCAGCTCGACCGTGGCGGTGATAGCGCCCGGGTCGGTCTGGGGCAGCACACCGTGGCCGAGGTTGAAGATGTGGCCGGTGGCCCCCATCGCGATCGCCTCGTCGGCCTCGTGGGCGATGCGGCGCACCTCGCGCTCGATCACCGCGGGCCCGGCGAACAGCACCGCGGGATCCAGGTTGCCCTGCAACGCCTTTCCGGCACCGACCCGGCGTACCGCGTCGGTGAGCGGCACCCGCCAGTCCACCCCGACCACGTCGGCGCCCGCCTCACCCATCGCGCCCAGCAACTCGCCCGTGCCCACCCCGAAGTGGATGCGCGGCACGTCGGCGGCCGCCAGCTCGGCGAACACCCGCGCCGAATGCGGCAGCACGAACTCCCGGTACTGCGCGAGCGACAGCGCACCGGCCCAGGAGTCGAACAGCTGCACGGCGTCCACACCGGCGCCGAGCTGCGCGCGCAGGAATTCGATGGTGATGTCGGTGAGCAGGCCCAGCAGCGTATGCCAGGTGTCGGAGTCGGCGAGCATCATCGCCTTGGTGCGCTCGTGGTTCTTGCTGGGCCCGCCCTCCACCAGATAGGAGGCGAGAGTGAAAGGGGCACCGGCGAATCCGATCAGCGGCGTGTCACCGAGTTCGTCCAGCAGCAGCCGCACGCCGTCGATGACAGCGCCGACCTCCTCGCGGCGCAGCCGGGGCAGGGCGCGCACATCGTCGGCGGTACGCACCGGATTCGCGATCACCGGTCCCACGCCGGGCACGATGTCGAGGTCGATTCCGGCCGCCTTGAGGGGAACGACGATGTCGGAGAACAGGATCGCCGCGTCGACCCCGTGCCGCCGGACCGGCTGCAGCGTGATCTCGCACAGCAGCTCGGGATCGAAGCACGACTCCAGCATGCCGACGCCCGCCCGCACCTCCCGGTACTCGGGCAGCGACCGCCCGGCCTGCCGCATGAACCAGACGGGACGCCGGTTCGGCGTGCCGCCGGTGGCGGCAGCGAGGAACGGCGCATCGGACAACCGGCGGCGAGTTGGAGTGCTCATCACCGCTATCGTATGCGGGCTCGCGATCGGTCTTCGCCACGTGGTCGACGGTCACCGACGCACATCCTCACTGCGAACGCCAGAATGCACGCAGCGGCGCGCCTCCGACCGCCTCGGGCCGTTCAGGTCTACCGTCACCTTCGTGACACCGCTCGACTTCCGCGACGGCGCCGCACCGACCCCGGGCCCGGACAGCGAACCAGCCCAGTTTCGCGCCGCGGTCGATGCGATGGGCAGCGCATCCGTGCACCCCAGGATCGAGCTTGCACCGATCCGGCCGCCACAGCGCCTGGCACCTTATTCATACGCCATCGGAGCCGAAGTCAAACATCCGGACGCGAACGTGGTTCCGGTCGATTCCGAGGGCGACGCGTTCGGGCGGCTGATCCTGCTACACGACCCCAACGGCCACGAGGCCTGGCACGGTGTGTTCCGTCTCGTGGCCTACATCCAGGCCGATATCGACGCCGCGCTGGCCGGCGATCCGCTGCTGCCGGAGGTGGCCTGGAGCTGGCTGGTGGACGCCCTGGAATCGCGGGCCGAGCCGTTCACCGCGCTGGGCGGCACCGTCACCTCCACTAGTTCGGTCCGCTACGGCGATATCGCCGGTCCCCCGCGGGCCTACCAGCTGGAGCTGCGAGCATCCTGGACGGTCGGCTCCACAGATCTCGGACCACACGTCGAGGCTTTCTGCGAAGTACTGGCCTACGCGGCCGGTTTGCCGCCCGCGGGCATAACTCATTTGCGGCCGCGTCCGCAGATTGCCGACGACCAGTTCTGACCGCCACGTAAAGTTCTGGGCTATGCCCGTTGCCGACGAGTCCGAGAACCCCACGCGGATCGAAGGGAACGACGATGCCGTCGTGCCATTGCTGGCACCGGTGGACGGCGTGCCACCGGTGCTCGAGACGGCCGCGGCCGTCGCCGACGCCGCGGCCCGCCTCGCCGCCGGCGCGGGACCGCTGGCCGTCGACGCCGAGCGCGCCTCGGGGTTCCGCTATTCCAACCGCGCCTATCTGATCCAATTGCGCCGCCGGGGGTCGGGGACCTTCCTCATCGATCCGATCCCGGTGACCGACGCGCTCGCGCCGCTGGCCGAGGCGATCAACGACCTCGAGTGGGTGCTGCACTCGGCGGACCAGGATCTACCCGGGCTGGCCGAACTGGGGCTGCGGCCGGCGCGGCTGTTCGATACCGAACTGGGCGGGCGGCTGGCCGGGTTCGAGCGGGTCGGGCTGGCGGCGATGGTGGAGAAGCTGCTGGGCCGCGAGCTACGCAAGGGGCACGGCGCGGCCGACTGGTCGACCCGCCCGTTGCCCGCGGAATGGCTGAACTACGCCGCCCTCGACGTGGAGCTGTTACTCGAGTTACGCGACGAGGTCGCGGCCTCGCTCGAGAAGCAGGGCAAGACCGAGTGGGCGGCACAGGAATTCGAGCATGTGCGCACCACCGAGCCTGCCGCGCCGAAGGCCGACCGCTGGCGGCGCACCTCCGGCATCCACGCCCTGCGCCGCACGCGTCAGCTCGCCGTGGTGCGCGAATTATGGTCGGCCCGTGACCAGTTGGCACGCCACCGGGACGTGGCGCCGGCGCGGGTACTGCCGGATTCGGCGATCATCGCTGCGGCGCAGGCGGATCCGAAATCGATCGGCCAATTGCGCGCGCTGCCCGTCTTCGGAGGTCCGCGCCAGCGGCGGCATTCGCGAGAGTGGCTGGCCGCGGTGGACCGGGCCCGGGCACTACCGGAATCCGACCTGCCGACGCTGACCCAGCCCTACGACGGTCCGCCCCCGGTGAACCGCTGGGAGCGCCGCGATCCGGCCGCCGCCGCCCGCCTCACCCGCGCTCGCGCCGCCATGAGCGAACTGTCGGAAGAACATTCGATACCGGTGGAAAACCTGCTCACCCCCGACCTGCTGCGCAGGCTGTGCTGGGACGGGTTACCGGAATTCCGCTCCGGCACGGCCCCCGACGCCCCCGCCCAAGCCATCGACGACTACCTGAAAGCCGGGGGCGCACGACCATGGCAGCGCGAGCTCGCCGCCCCCCGCCTGGCAGCCGCGCTGTTCGACTAGCGCCTCGTCCGATAGGCCGCAGCGGTGATCCCTGCGTCATTCCGGCATGCTTCTGGCCGGAATCCAGTGCGCTGACGTGGATCCCGACCAAACGCATGCCGGGATGACGATCGTCATAGCCGGGCCGCCTTGCCGCCGTGGAGCGACTGCTCAGTCCTCGTACACCGGGGTGCGGCGGTCTCGGCGGGCGCGGATCGCCTCGTCGAAGTTCTCCGTGGTCAGCCGGACGTACAACTGTGCTGTGCCCTCGTGTTGCATGTGGGATTCGAAGCTGCCTGCCTCCATTCCGCTCCACAGCATGCGCTTGGTGAGTTCGGTGCCGACCCGGCTGAATCCGATGATGCGCTCCGCCAGGTCGTAGCACGCGTCGAGGAGTTCCTCCGCGGGCACTGTGCGCGAGACCAGGCCGATGCGCTCGGCCTCGGCGGCGTCCACGTCGCGGCCGGACAGCATGATCTCGAAGGCCCGCGACGCGCCGATAGCCCGTGGCAGCAGATAGCTCATGCCCAGTTCGGTCGAGGCGAGCCCGTTGTTGATGCCCGCCGCGCGGAAATAGGCGCCCTCGGCGGCGAGGCGGATGTCCGCGCCGACACTCAGACAGAAGCCGCCGCCGATGGCCGCGCCGTTCACCGCCGCGATCACCGGCTGATGCATGCGGCGCAGCGCGATCATCACGTCGTTGAGCAGGTCCATCGAGCGGCGCGCGATGGTAGTGCGGGTGAGCCCGCCGACATTGGGCACCTTGCCCGCGCCCTGCAGGTCTGCCCCGGAGCAGAAGCCGGGACCGGCGCCGGTGAGCACCACCACGCGCACGTCGTTGTCGGCGGCCACCGCCTCCAGCGTCTCGCGCAGCGGGACCATCACGTCGAAGGCCATGGCGTTCATCCGCTCGGGGCGATTCAGGGTGACCAGCGCGATCTGCGGACGCGGCTTCTCGACGAGTACGAACGACATGCGACTACCTCCCGGACGACTGGGAAGGAACTGTAACCTGTTACAGAATCTTCGCGAAAGTCCCGAGCCGACAGCCGAATCGGACGACGCGACGGCCGACGGCTACCCGGAGCCCGGGTACCGCCCGGAGGTTCAGATCCCGCCCAGCCAGCCGGTGACCCGACGGGCGATATCTTCCGGGGTGAGACCCAACTCCTGATGGATCTGGGCGCGTGAGCCGTGGTCCAGGAATTGCTGCGGCACACCGAGATCGCGGGCCGGCACGTCCATGCCCGCCGCGCGCAGCCGCGACGACAGCGTGCAGCCGATGCCGCCGTGCATGCCGCCGTCCTCGATGGTGACAACCAGCCGGTAGTTCTCGGCCAGCTTCACCACCGTGTCGGAGACCGGCAGCACCCAGCGCGGATCCAGCACGGTGACCGAGAAGCCTTCGGCGGTCAGCAGATCCGCGGCCTGCACGGCGTGCTGGGCGAACGGGCCCACCGCGACCAGCAGCACGTCGCCGCGGACGGTCTGCGCGGTGCCGCCCTCGGGCATGCGCAGCACGTCCACGCCGTCCAACCGCTCCACCGCCGAGAGGTCCTCGGGCACAGCGCCTTTCGGGAATCGGACGGCGGTCGGTCCGTCCTGCACCGACAGCGCCTCGGCCAGTTCCTCGCGCAGGGTCGTCGCGTCGCGCGGGGCCGCGACGCGGATGCCGGGCACGATCCCCAGCACCGACAGGTCCCACATACCGTTGTGGCTGGCGCCGTCGTCGCCGGTCACCCCGGCCCGGTCGAGCACCAGGGTCACCGGCAGGCGTAGCAGCGCCACGTCCATCAGCAGCTGGTCGAAAGCGCGGTTGAGGAAGGTCGAGTAGATGGCGACCACCGGGTGCAGCCCGCCCAGAGCGAGGCCGGCCGCGGAGGTCACGGCGTGCTGTTCGGCGATGCCGACATCGAACATGCGATCCGGGAAGCGCTTGCCGAAGGGAGTCAGCCCGGTCGGGCCGGGCATGGCGGCGGTGATCGCGACGATGTCGTCGCGCTGCTCGCCCTGGCGGATCAGCTCGTCGGAGAACACCGAGGTCCAGCCGACGGACTTGCCGCCGCGCGGCTGACCGGTCGCCGGATCGATGGCGCCGATCGAGTGCATCTGATCGGCCTCGTGGTCCTCGGCGTGCCGGTACCCGTGCCCCTTCTGCGTGACCACGTGCACGATGGCCGGGCCGCCGAAGTCCTTGGCGCGCCGCAGCGCAGCCTCCAGCGCGGCCGTATCGTGGCCGTCCACCGGGCCGAGATATTTCAGGCCGAGATCGCTGAACAGTTCCTGCGGGGCCACCGCGTCCTTGATCCCGGCCTTGAGTGCGTGCAGCATCGAGTACGCCGAGCTGCCCACGTGCGGAATCCCTTGCACGAACCGCTTGGTGGCGTCGAGCGCCTGCTCGTAGGCGGGCTGCATGCGCAGTGCGCTGAGCCGGTCGGCCAGACCGCCGATGGTCGGCGAGTAGGAGCGGCCGTTGTCGTTGACGACCACGATCAGCGAGCGGTCCGGTCCGGCGGCGATATTGTTCAGCGCCTCCCAGCACATGCCGCCGGTGAGCGCGCCGTCGCCGACCACCGCGACCACGTGCCGCCGCTGGCCGGTCAGCGCGAACGCCTTGGCCAGGCCGTCGGCGTAGGACAGCGAGGCCGAGGCGTGCGAGGACTCCACCCAGTCGTGCGCGCTCTCGGACCGGCTCGGGTAGCCGGACAGCCCTCCCTGCTTGCGGAGCGTGTCGAACCCGTCCTGGCGACCGGTGAGGATCTTGTGCACGTAGGCCTGATGGCCGGTGTCGAAGATGATGGGATCGGCCGGCGAATCGAAACTTCGATGCAGCGCGATCGTCAACTCCACCACTCCGAGGTTCGGTCCCAGATGACCACCCGTCACCGCGACCTTGCGAACCAGGAACTCGCGAATCTCCTCCGCGAGTTGCTCGAGCTCCGACGCCGTGAGCCGGCGCAGGTCCTCGGGCGTATCGACCCGGGAAAGAACTCCCACCGCTATTACTCCCTCTGGATGGCTCGTTAGTTTCAGACAGTCTACGGAGCCGTCCAGGACCCTGATGACCAGAATGGCAAGCGCGCCCAGGACACTGCGGCGTGTTGTGAGGCGTGACATATCCGCACCGGACCACCTGCTGGGCAACGGCTGTGCGAGAGGGCAGTATCGAGAACACTGCTCGGACGCGTCGGAGGGCGGACCGGGTGGCCGCACCTATCACACACGCAGGAGGCCGGATGACCGACGACCGACACCACCCCGCCACCGTCACCACTTTCGGACACGGGACCGCCCACGGCACGCCGGACCTGATGCGGGTGTCGATCTCCATCGAGACCCGCGCGAGCACGGTCGCGCTCGCCTACGGCCAGGCCGGTGAGCGCACCGCGGCAGTCACCGCCGCGCTGCGCGGGGACGGCGTGCGCTCCACCGACATCGGCACCAGCGGGCTGTCGGTCCGCACCGAGACCACGTGGACCGAGGACAGCGGCTCCCGCATCACCGGCTACGTCGCGACCACCGCGCTGACCGTGTCGCTGCGCACGGACCGGACCGACTCCGGCGATCCCGATCCGGCGACCGTGGTGGCCCACGCCGTCGAGGCGGGCGGCGACGACGTCCGTCTCGGCGGGCTGAACCTCACCTTCGCCGACACCGAAACCCTGCTGGTGCGCGCCCGCGACGCCGCCTGGGACGACGCCCACGCCAAGGCCACCCGCTACGCCGCCCGCGCCGGCCGCGCCCTGGGCCCCGTGCTCGAGATCACCGAGAACACCACCGCCGCCCCCGCCCCGCTCGGCGGCTCCGAGTTCAAAATGGTCGCGATGGCCGCCCCGGCCTCCCCCGTCCCCATCGAATACGGCGAATCCGAACTCTCCGCCACCCTCCGCGCCACCTGGCTTCTGGACTGACAGGCACAACAACCGCCGCCGCCAGTGCGACGAGTTACCCGAGCGGTCACCTCCACACGATTGAGCCCGACCGCTCGGCACAATTCAGCCACCGGGCCCAGCCAGGCCCTCCACGCGGATTCAGTGAGGCCACGCTCGCCGTGCCGGCTGGCGACCTCGTAGCCGAATTCGCGCATGAGTCGCCGGCCGTGGAGCGGGCTCAGGACACCTTGCCGTACTTGCGCCGTAGGAATGGGGTGGCAATCAGGGACTGGTGCGCTCCAGGAGGGCGAGGCATTCGACGTGGTGGGTGGCGGGGAAGGCGTCGAAGGCGCGGAGGTGGGTGACGTGGTAGCCCGCTGTGCGGTAGAGGCCGATGTCGCGGGCGAAAGCGGCTGGGTCGCAGCCGATGTGGACGATGCGGGCGGGGGTGGCGGCGGCCAGGGCGGTGATCACGTCCTTCCCGGCACCGGCGCGTGGCGGGTCGAGGACGACGACTTGTGGTGTGGGCGAATCGGTTCGGTCGGTCAGCCAGCGTTCCACGCGCTGCGCGCTCAGGCCGACCGTGGGCAGATCGCGCAGTGCGGCGGTGCCGTCGGCCACCGCCGAGCGCGCGGATTCGACGCCGTGCACCACACCTGTGACCCCCACCTGCTCGGCGAGACGGGCGGCGAATACGCCCGCGCCGCTGTAGAGATCCCACGTCGTGGCGCCGGGCTCGGCCGCCGACCATTCCGCGACCACATCGGAATAGCATTGCGCCGCACCGATATGCGGCTGCCAGAAACCGGTCGCCGACACCTCCCAGCGTCGTCCGGCCACGTACTGGACCGCCCGCCCGCTGCCTTCGACGATCCGTTCGGGCCGGGCCGCGTGCGCCGCCGCCCGCCGCGCCGCGGTGCTGCGCCGATCTCCGCCGTGGCGACCACCCTGTCGCGTGGGCGCCAGCTCCACGATGTGCCGCAGGCCGTCTCCGTCGACGGCAACGACGAGTTCCGCGCCCGGCGTCCACGTCCGCTCGGCAATGCCGTCCATGACACCCGAAACCGGTTGCGGGCAGCGCAGATCCGCCAGCACATCGGTGCTGCGATACCGGTGCACCCCCGCGCGCCCGTCCGCATCGACAACCAACCGCACCCGAGTCCGCCACCCACCGGCCCCCTGCGCGTCCTGTGTGTCCGGCCGCTGCTCGAACACACTGCCGCCCAAAGGGATAGGCTCCACCTCGACCTCGGTCTCCCAGCCCGCCACCCGGCGCAACTGCTCGGCGACCACGGCGGCCTTCAGTTCCCGCTGCGCACGGGGAGTCGCGAAGGAGAAGTCACAGCAACCGGCCCCGCCCGGGCCCGATACCGAGCACGTTGCGGGCACGCGATCCGGCGACGCCTCCAGAATCTCGACCGCGTCGGCCCGGCAGAACGACTTCCCGCGATCCTCGGTCACCCGCGCCCGCACCAGTTCCCCCGGCAGTCCGTGCCGCACGAACAGCACCCGCCCCTCGTAGCGCGCGACACAGAATCCACCGTGCCCGGGCGCACCCAACCGAACCTCGAAAACCTCCCCCTCCCAATCACTTCCACGCCCGGCGCTCATCGCCCACCCACCGACACGACGGACGGGCGGTCGTCACACCACCGGCGCGCAGGCCGGTACCACCCGGAGCAGCATCGGCCCGCGAACCTCGCGACACCGCCGTCCTCGTACCTCGGACGCTGTCCCGTCACTGTCGCTCGCCGTAACCTCGGCGCACCGCACCGGGCGCGCTCTCGATGCCCGCCTGACCGGCCTTCGCCGAGGAGGAACTCAGCTGCCACGGCACGCTGGTCACCATCACGCCGGGTTCGAACAGCAACCGGCCCTTGAGGCGCAGGGCGCTCTGGTTGTGCAGCAACTGTTCCCACCAGTGCCCGACTACGTATTCGGGGATGAATACCGTCACCACGTCGCGGGGCGCGTCCTTGCGGACGCGCTTGACGTAATCCACTACAGGCTTGGTGATCTCGCGGTACGGCGACTCGACCACCTTCAGCGGCACCGGGATATCGCTCTTCTCCCACTCCCGCACCAGCTGGCGGGTGTCGGCCTCGTCGACGTTCACCGTGACCGCCTCGAGCATGTCCGGCCGGGTCGCGCGCGCGTAGGCGATCGCGCGGCGGGTCGGCAGATGCAGCTTCGACACCAGCACGATGGAGTGGGTGCGGCTGGGCAGTACCCCGTCCCAGGTCTGCTCGTCGAGTTCGGTCGACACCGAATCGTAGTGGCGGCGAATCATTCTCATCAGCACGAAGATCGCCGCCATGGTGACGATGGCGATCCAGGCGCCGGCCAGGAACTTGGTGAGCAGCACGATGATCAGCACCGCGCCGGTCATGGTGAGCCCGATGCCGTTGATCACCCGCGACCGCATCATGCGCCGCCGCAGCGCCGGATCGGTCTCGGTGCGCAGCAACCTGGTCCAATGCCGCAGCATGCCGGTCTGGCTCAGCACGAACGACACGAACACGCCCACGATGTAGAGCTGGATCAGCCGCGTCACCTCGGCGCCGAACAGCACCACGAACGCGATCGCGGCGCCGGAGAGGAACAGGATGCCGTTGCTGAACGCGAGCCGATCCCCCCGCGTGTGCAGCTGGCGCGGCAGGAACCGGTCCTGCGCCAGGATCGAGCCGAGCACCGGGAATCCGTTGAACGCGGTATTGGCCGCGAGTACCAGGATCAGCGCGGTCACCACGGTCAGGAAATAGAACCCGGCCGGGAAGCCCTGGAACACCGCGTGCGCCAGCTGCGCGATCAGCGTCTTCTGCTGATAACCGGGCGGCGCGCCGACCAGATCGGCGGCGTCGTGCGCGTAGACCAGGCCGATCCGGCGCGCCAGCAGGATGATGCCGATCAGCAGCGAGATCGCGACCAGCCCGAGCATCAGCAGCGTGGTCGCGGCATTGCGGGACTTGGGTTTCCGGAACGCCGGCACCCCGTTGCTGATGGCCTCGACACCGGTCAGTGCTGCACAGCCGGACGAGAAGGCCCGCGCGATGAGGAAGGCGAAGGCGATGCCCTGCAGATGCGCGTTCTCGCCCTCCAGGGCGAACCCGAAGGATTCGGCGTGCACCTCGTCACCGAACACCTCGATCCGCACGAATCCCCACGCCAGCATGAGGAACATGCCGACCATGAACGCGTAGGTCGGGACG
This sequence comes from Nocardia sp. N2S4-5, assembly GCF_044628355.1. NCBI lineage: Bacteria > Bacillati > Actinomycetota > Actinomycetes > Mycobacteriales > Nocardiaceae > Nocardia > Nocardia sp. N2S4-5. The sequence goes on from NZ_JBIUPM010000001.1 coordinate 2,241,096, forward strand.
GCGAACATGGTCCCGGACTCCCGCACGCCACGCAGATTCATCGCGGTCAGCACGACGATCGCCACGACCGCGAACAACACCTTGTGGGTATCGACGAACGGCACCGCCGAACCGATATTCGACGCCGCCGAGGAGATCGATACCGCGACGGTCAGCACGTAGTCGACCAGCAGCGCGCTGCCCACCGTCAAACCCGCTGTCGGCCCGAGGTTCACCGTGGCGACCTCGTAGTCACCGCCACCGGACGGATAGGCGTGCACGTTTTGCCGATAGCTGGCCACGACGACCGCCATCACCGCCGCCACCGCCAGCCCGACCCACGGCGCGTACACGTAGGCCGACAGACCCGCCGTGGACAGGACGAGAAAGATCTCCTCGGGGGCATAGGCCACCGAGGACAGGGCATCGGAGGCGAATACCGGCAGCGCGATTCGCTTGGGCAGCAGCGTATGACCCAATGAATCGCTGCGGAATGGGCGGCCGACCACCATTCGCTTCGCGGCCGTCGTCAACTTGGACACTCCTGCGAGCATAAGGCAGTCCCGCCCACCCGCGCCCAGCCGCCGTGGCCTCGATTCTCGCGCGCCGCGCGACGGTTGCTCCGGGGATGCCGACCGCACCCGCCATGCCCTGCGGCGGGTTTGAAGGGCGGACGGAGGGGGAACGTGGCTGTGGTCGATGGTCAGCGGGTACGGTTCCACCCACAGGGAACCAGACCGCACATCACGGTTTTCGGGAATTGGGGTTGGCAGGGTGTACGTAGTGATCATGGGGTGCGGGCGAGTGGGTTCCGCACTCGCCCGCGCCCTGGACCGGGTCGGTCACGACGTGGCCGTGATCGACCGGGATTCCAGCGCGTTCCTGCGCCTGGGCAAGGACTTCGGCGGGGAACGGATCACCGGCGTCGGCTTCGATCGGGATGTGCTGCTGCGCGCGGGCATCGAGCGGGCCGGTGCGTTCGCGGCGGTCTCCTCCGGCGACAACTCCAACATCATCTCGGCGCGGGTGGCGCGGGAAAACTTCGGCGTGGAGCGCGTGGTGGCGCGCATCTACGACGCCAAGCGCGCCGCCGTCTACGAGCGCCTGGGCATCCCCACCATCGCGACCGTGCCGTGGACGACCGACCGTTTCCTGCGCGCCCTGCTCAACGAGGCGGACGGCGCCACCTGGCGCGACCCCACCGGGACGGTCGCGGTCACCGCGCTCGACCTGCACGAGGACTGGTACGGGCGTACCGTGCGAGAGTTGGAGGAGGCGACCGGCGCCCGCGTCGCGTTCCTCATCCGGTTCGGACAGGGCGTGCTGCCCGGCAACAAGACCGTGCTGCAGGCCGACGACATCGTCTATGTCGCGGCCACTTCCGGCAGCGTCGGCGCCGCCGCCGCGCTGGCCGCCGATCCACCGTCGAGCGAGGACAAGTCGTGAAGGTAGCGATCGCCGGTGCCGGCGCGGTCGGCCGATCCATCGCCCAGGAACTGATCCGCGGCGGCCACGAGCTGATGCTGCTGGAGCGCCGTATTGATCACGTCGATCCGGCGGCCGTCCCCGCGGCGACCTGGGTGCACGGCGACGCCTGCGAGCTGGAACTGCTCGAGGAGGCCCGGCTGCAGGAATACGAGGTGGTCATCGCGGCCACCGGTGACGACAAGGCGAATCTGGTGTTCAGCCTGCTCGCCAAGACCGAGTTCGGGGTCCGGCGGGTGGTGGCCCGGGTCAACGACCCGCGCAACGAGTGGCTGTTCGACAACTCGTGGGGCGTGGACGTGGCGGTGTCCACGCCGCGGCTGTTGGCGTCGCTGGCCGAGGAGGCCGTGTCGGTCGGTGATCTGGTGCGGCTGATGACGCTGCGTCAAGGGCAGGCCAATCTGGTCGAGATCACCTTGCCGGCCGACACCCCGCTGGCCGGCAAGGCCGTTCGGACGCTGAAGCTTCCCCGCGACGCCGCCCTGGTGACGATCCTGCGCGGCGGCCGGGTCATCGTGCCGCAGGCCGACGATCCGCTCGAAGGCGAGGACGAGCTGCTGTTCGTGACCTCGGTGGAGGCGGAGGACGAACTGCGGAAATCATTGGGCGTCAACGGTATCGGCGAGCGCGTCGACTAAGAGCGGGAGATCTTCAGCTCGGCGCGCAGCTTGTTCAGCGCCCGGTGCTGCATCACCCGCACCACGCCGGGGCTGGTGCCGATGGCCTCGGCGGTCTGCGCCGCGGTCCAGCCCAGCACGATGCGCATGACCAGCACCTCGCGGTGGGCGGGGGCCAGCACCTTCATCAGTTCGCGGGTGGCCCGGCGGCGCTCGGACACCAGCGCCATCTCCTCCGGGCCCGCCGCGGTGGAGGGCTGGTCGGGGAATTCGGCGACGGGATAGGCGGGCTGCTGCTGGGCGCGGCGGAAGGCGTCGGCGACCTTGTTGGCCGAGATGCCGTAGACGAACGCCAGGAACGACTTGCCCTGATCGCGGTAGCGCGGAATGGCCTGCACGGTCGCGATGCAGATCTCCTGGGCGATGTCCTCGGCGGTGACGTGCAGGTGCCCGCCGCTGCCGATGCGGGCCGCGCAGTACCGCCGCACCAGCGGCTGGACGATCTTGATGATCTCGGTGACCGCCTGCCGGTCGCCCGCGGCGGCCGGTCCGATCAACCGATCCAGTTCGGCCGCGGCCCTGCGGCTCTCCGAACCGGCGGCGGTGGCCATCGGTGACCGGGTGCCGCGACGCTTCGGCCGGTCCTGTGTTGCCACCGTGTTGCCCTCGGTACCCACTGGCGGATCCTTTCGCCGATCGCTGGTCTTACCAAGAATCCTGCGATGAACGGCGGTCGCGAAATAGGTACCCCAGGGGTGGGTTCATCCCCACCTGGTTGCGCGCGGGGCCCCCAAAGGTGTGGGCACACCAGGATGTTCGGGGCTATCGGCGTTTCGGTTCATGATCGAAACGCCCGGTTCGGCGGGGGCGGACGGTCAGTCGACCCGATGACGGCCGGCGGCCGGCTCGCCGCCGCGGCTGGAGCGCGGCAGATGTCCGGCCTTGCGCACGGCCCACACGGTGACCAGGAGCGCGAGGGCGGTCAGGGGCCAGCCCATCGCGATGCGGGCCACGGCCAGCATGCCCGTGGCGTCATGGTCGTAGAGCTGGGACTGCACCAGGTAGCGGGCGCCGAACACGATCACCCACACCACGGTGGCCAGGTCGTACAGGCGCATCACCCGGCGGTCCGAACGCCAGTCGGTGCCGTGCCCGTTGAGCCATCCCCAGATCACTCCGGCCAGCGGCCAGCGCACCAGCAGCGACACCAGGAACACACCGCTGTAGACGAGGCTGGCCCAGATGCCGAACGCGAAGAAACCCTTGGCCGCGCCCATTCGGTAGGCGATGAACGCGCACACGCCGACGCCGATGAAACCGGAGATCGCCGGCTGCACCGGATCGCGGCGTATCAGCCGCCACACCAGGATCGCCGCCGCGACGCCGAGCGCCGACCAGATCGCCGCGGTCAGGCCCCACAGGGCGTTGGCCGGGACGAACACCAGGACCGGCAGCGTGGAGTAGATCAGGCCGCTGAAGCCGCCCAACTGTTCCAGCAGGGTCTGTTCCAGGGGGCCGGTGGGCTCGGGCTCGCCGGGTTCGGGGTCGTATGTCGCGTCGTCCGCGCGGGCGGACCGTTCGCTGTCTACGACGGCGGAGCGGTCGGCCCGGTCGTCGCTGCTGGGAATCGGCATGCGTCAGGAGTTCTCACGTAGTTCGTAGTAGGGGTTGAAGATCACCTTGGCCCCATCACGCTCCCCGATGCGGCCGCGGACCAGGATACGGCGTCCCGGATCGATCCCGGGGATGCGCCGCCGCCCGATCCATACCAGTGTCACCGCGTCGGTGCCGTCGAAGAACTCGGCCTGCAGTTCGCCCCCGCGGCCTTCGGACACGCCTCCACGCTGCGCAGCTTGCCCAGCATGGTGACCTCCTCACCACGTCGGCATTCGTCTGCCCGGCAGGCGCCGGAGGCTTCGGAGGTCTCGGCCAGTTCCTCGGCGTCGAGGTGGTCCAGATCGGCGGTCAACCTACGACCCAGGCGACGGAAGTACCCGCTGTCGGGACCCGCCTTGCGCCCGGCAGTCCCGGATCCTGCCTTGTTTCCGCCTGTGAAAGGCATCTTGCAACACTTCCTGCACTGCAGACGGCGTGGGCTCCACGTCGTCGGGTTTCCCACACGACCGGCCGAGCGGCCGTATATCGCCAACTGTAGATGGACGTTCGACCCCTCGCCACGCGAGGCCGCCCACATCCGTGGATACCCAATGTGCAGCGGTTTTCCACCTCGAAGCTCGAGAGGGTGGCCCAGGTCACCACGAGGCCCGGATCGCCGGCGGCAACGCACCCGCCCTCCCCGGAATCGGCGCCCCCGCCGCGTAGGCTTCGGCGCGTGCCCGATCTACCCCGCCCGGCCCTCGTCGTCGCCCTGCCCGGTACCGGCTCGGACGCCGACTTCGCCCGTCGCGCCTTCGGACCCGCCTGTGCCGCACTGGATCTGCCGTTCCTGGCGGTGGAGCCCGACCCGCGCGCGGTGGTGGCCAGCTGCCGCGCCGCGCTGGATACCGCGGCGCGGTCGGGGCCGGTGCTCGCGGCCGGTATCTCGCTCGGCGCCGCCATCGCGGTCGAATGGGCTCGCGCGCGGGCGGATTCGGCCTTCGGCGTGATCGCCGCGCTGCCCGCGTGGACCGGTGACGACGCCGGGGGCTGCCCGGCGGCGCTCAGTGCCGCGACCACCGCGGCGCAGCTGCGCGCCGACGGGCTCGAGGCGGTCGTCGGACGTATGCGCGACAGCAGCCCGGATTGGCTGGCCGCGGCCCTCACCCAGTCCTGGACCGCCCAGTGGCCGCACCTGCCCGAGGCGCTGGAGGAAGCCGCGGCCTATCCGTGGCCGACTCCGGAAACCCTTGCGGGGCTGAGTGTTCCGGCGACCATCGTGACGGCAGTGGACGATCCGGTGCATCCGCTCGCGGTCGCCGAACGCTGGGCGGCGCTGATCCCGCGGTCCGAACTGCACCGCATCACCCTCGCCGAACTGGGCGCCGATCCCGGCATCCTGGGGTGCCGCGGCCTGGCCCGCTTGGCCGGGCGGCACGCCACGCACCGCTGACCGAACCCGCTGTGGTCCAAGGGTATTACCCGTGAGGTAATCGACCACCGCATCTGTGTCCGGCATCGTGATCGGCATGATCACCGAAGGCCCGACCACCCGCGCCACCGTCGAGGAACTGCTGCGCCGCATGGCCGCGGGTGACCCCGATCGGATCGCCGAACTGTATGCGCCCGAATACGATTGGAAGCTGAGCTGGCCCGCGGACGAACACGGCCGCGACGCCACGCCGTGGATCGTGCACCGCAGCACCCGCGCCGACGCGGCCGACCACTACCGGCAACTGCGCGGCCACCACATCCCGGAAGAGGCCGCGACCGAGGTCGAGCGCATCCTCGTCGACGGTCCCGATGCGGTGGTCCTGGGCGAGATCCGGCAGACCGCCCGCCCCACCGGCCGCCCCTACCGAGCCCGCTTCGTCCTGCACGTGACCGTCGAAAACGGTCTGATCACCCGCAACCACGTCTACGAAGACAGCCTCGCCGTAGCCCGAGCCTTCGACCCCCAACGCTGAACGACGGTGGGGCCGAGGCGGGGTGGGTTAGTTGAGGCCGAGTTGTTGCATGGCGGAGCCTTCTGTGCCGCGGCGGGGTTGGGGGGGTTCGTCGGGGGTGATGGTGGGGTATTGGCCGGTGGCGTGGGCTTGGGCTTCTGCTACCTGGGCGGCTCGGGCCTGTTCTTGTGCTTCGACCTGTTGTTGGTGGGCCGCGGTGAGCTGGTCGGCGAGTTCCTGTGGGAGGACTACGGGGAGGGGCTCGCGGACGGGGAGCGGTTCTTCGCCGCGGCGGACCACTGTCTCGCTGACGATGGCGCGGGCCGCCTGGACGAGTGGTGTGCCCTCGTCCACCGAACCCGAGGGGCCCGCGGCGACCAAGCGCAGCATCCAGCGATATCCGTCGACGCCGATGAAGCGCAGGTCGGCGCCCTGGGTGACGGCGTGTAGCTCTCGGCCCCAGGGGCCGTTCTGGACCGACACCTGCGCGCCGTCCTTGCGTAGCGAGTCGCGCAGGTCGTTGACGACCGAGCGCCACTGCCCGGGTGACTTCGGCGCGGCGTAGGCGGCCACGGTCAGGCGGCCGTGCTCGGTGGCCAGGTGGACGGCCTGTGGCGTGCCGTCGGGCGTCATCTCCACCTGGAGCTGGCCGCCCTCGGGGACGGGCAGGATTACCGAGCCCAGGTCCAGTCGCTGATCGCCGACATCCTCGAGTACGTCGGCGACATCCTCGTAGTCGTAGGGCCCGGTGCGCCCGGACGGATCGGTGTCGTGTTCCTGGCCGGGCCAGGCGTCGTCGTCGTAGTCGTCCTCGCGGTAGGCGGGCTGCTGCCCGGTCCGATAGGCCGGGTGCTCGCCGGTCCGATAGGCGGGCTGCTCGCCGGTCCGATAGGCCGGTTGCTGGCCGGTCCGGTACGCAGGTTGCTGGCCGGTCCGGTAGGCCGGTTGCTGACCCGTCCGCGGGGCGGCCTCATCATCCGCCAGGTATGCGGGCTGGCGGCCGGTTCGAGGAGCGGGGGTTTCCCTCGGCCGACGGGCGGGCTCATCCGGCCGATAAGCGGGCTGTTGCGCGGAGCGCGGAGCGGGCGCCTCGCCCGGCCGATAGGCAGGCTGCGCCCCGGTCCGCTGTGCGGGTCCCTCCCCGCGCCGATAAGCGGGCTGTTCCCCGGTCCGGTGAGCGGGCGTCTCGCCCGGCCGATAAGCAGGCTGCTCGCCAGTGCGAGGCACAGGTGTCTCACCACGCCGGAATGCAGGCTGCTCGCCGGTGCGAGGCGGAGGCGTCTCACCCCGCGGATACGCAGGCCGCTTCCCAGCACGAGGCGCAGGAGCCTCACCCGGCCGATACGCAGGCTGCTCCCCAGTGCCGTACGGAGGGATCTCACCACGCCGACCGGTGCGGTGGACAGGAGTTTGGATCGGCGGATAAGCGGGCTGTTCCCCGGTGCGGTGGGCAGGTGCTTCGCCCGGCCGATACGCGGGCTGCTCCCCGGTGTGACGGGCAGGCGTCTCGCCCGGCCGATACGCAGGCTGTTCCCCAGTTCGATGGACAGGTGCTTCGCCCGGCCGATACGCAGGCTGCTCGCCGGTGTGACGGGCAGGGGTCTCTCCCGGCCGATACGCAGGCTGCTCCCCAACGCGGCGAACAGGTGCTTCGCCTGGCCGGTAGGCAGGCTGTTCCCCCGTGCGGTGGGCAGGTGCTTCGCCCGGCCGATACGCGGGCTGCTCCCCGGTGAGAGGGGCGGGCGTTTCGCCGGGACGATAGGCGGGCTGCTGGCCGGTGCGGTACGCGGGCTGCTGGCCCGTGCGGTAGGCCGGTTGCTGGCCGGTGCGGTAGGCGGGGGTCTCGTCGGTGCGGTAGACCGGCGTCTCGTCGGTGCGGTAGGTCGACTCGTCGTAGTCGTCCTCGTACTCCTCGTACTCCGCCTCGGCGTCGTATTCGTCCTCGTCGTACCAGGTGTCGTCGTCGTAGTGACCTCTGGCGGGAGCGTCGTCGTCGCGTCTGCGCTTGCGTCCGAACATCGTCATGCCTCCTTGCCGGCGCCCGCGCCGGCGGCGTCAGCGGCGAGACTGGCGTGCCCGCCGCTGGACCCGTATCCACCCGCGCCCCGCGCGGTGTCGTCGAGTTCCTCGACCTCCACGAAATCGACCAGCTCGACCCGCTGCACCAGCAGCTGCGCGATCCGGTCGCCGCGGCGCAGCTCGATCGGAGTGCGCGGATCGTGGTTGATCAGGCAGACCTTGATCTCGCCCCGATACCCCGCGTCGACCGTGCCCGGGGTGTTGACGATCGACAGCCCGGTCTTGGCGGCCAGCCCGGATCGCGGATGGATGAGACCGACCGTGCCGATCGGCAGTGCGACGGCGATACCCGTGCCGACGAGCACCCGCTCCCCCGGCTCCAGGATGACGTCCTCGGTGGTGCACAGGTCCACGCCCGCGTCACCCGGGTGCGCGCGGGTGGGGACAGGAATGCCGGGATCGAGCCGCAGCAGGGAGATAGGTGGAATACCGGTCACGTACAGCGAGCCTACGCGGTCGGCGTACCGCTCCGACAGCGACATGGCCGGAGCGCGACCAGCGGAACGACCTGCTCCCGCCGCACTCCGGCGCCGCGCGCTGACTTAGTCTGATGTGGTGCCCGACCAGTCCGCGCCGACCCCCGATGCCACCCCAGCCGCCGCAGCATCCGAGGCCATGAACCGACCCCCGAACGCCACCCCCGCCTACACGGAACGTCTGTGGGTGCCGCTGTGGTGGTGGCCGGTGGGCTTGGCCATCGCGGGCCTGCTGGCCGCGGAGGTGCACATGGGCGCGCCGGGCATTCGGGCCTGGCTGCCGTACGTGCTGCTGCTCCCGGTCCCGGTATGGGCGCTGCTGTGGCTGAGCCGGCATCGCGTCGAGGTCGGACCGGATGCCGGTGGAACGATCGAATTACGAGCGGACCGGGCACATTTGCCGGTAACGTATGTGGCCCGGGCAGCGGCGGTCCCGACCAGCGCGAAGAGTGCGGCGCTGGGCAGGCAGCTCGACCCCGCCGCCTATGTTCAGCATCGGCCCTGGATCGGGCCCCTGTTGCTGCTGGTACTCGACGACCCGGACGATCCGGCACCGTACTGGTTGGTCAGTACGCGCCGGCCCGACCGGGTGCTGAAAGCGCTCGGCGTGCGCGACGCGAGCTGACCGGCAGACGCCGGCCGGCCAGGCTGCGCCGGGCACGCGCATATTCCGGCCGCGCCCGGGGCTGCCGAGCGCGGAGTGATGGTAGTTCTATCCGCTGAATACTCAGGCTGCGCAATCCATGCAGATCAGCTGACCGCCCGCTTCGCTGGCGAGCCGGCTGCGGTGATGCACCAGAAAACAGCTCGAGCAGGTGAACTCGTCGGCCTGCTTCGGGATCACCCGAACCGACAGCACTTCCTCGGACAGGTCCGCCCCGGGAAGTTCGAACGATTCCGCGGTATCGCTGTCGTCGACATCCACGACGGCGGACGCGGCCTCGTTGCGACGAGCCTTCAGCTCCTCCAGCGAGTCCTCCGACACCTCGTCGGTTTCGGTACGCCTCGGTGCGTCATAGTCGGTTGCCATGTCGTCTTCCCCTCGTCCTTACTCCGTATATCCCGGACCGGCCCCACCTGGGCCGATTCCTGGGAATCGGCTCGGCGACGCCGCCCCGCCGGTGGTGTACGTCACGTGTACACCGGTCGCCGACCGGGCCAGATCTGGTGGACCTGTACCGGATCGCGCTCGGTCAACGCAGGACATGTCCTGGTTGTTCCCGAAATCTCCGCCCTGATTCACATCTGTCGATTCGAATCAGCCGCCAGACAATAGCGGACACCGAGGCAAAAGTCGCAATCAAAACCCGAGCGCGTCGAAACTGAGGGGTAATCGTCATCGCCTCCCCTGGACAGTGCCGATTTCGTGCCCGAGCGTCCGACGAATCGTTACCCCTGCGATATCTGTCGCACACCTGCCCCTCGCGCCGCGCGCGCCGCCACTCCCGGTGTCCGCATGCGGGATTGTGCGAGCCGAACTCGTAAGGTGTGCGTGTGGTTTCACTGATCACCGAAGGCAGCGCCGTCGACGACAAAGGGCGCCCGTTCCTGCGCCGCCGGTACCAACCCTGGGTCGCGCTCGTCGCGATCCTGGCATTGATCTGCGCGATCGTGTGGATCAAGGCCCTGACGACCGAGAGCAAGAGCCATGCGGCCATGGCGTGCAATTCGCCGTCGCCGGTGGCCGATCCGAATGCCCCGCAGCCGGCGCCGCTGGGCCAGCGGGTCTCGCCGTCGCGCCTGCAGGATGTGGAACCGGCGCCGCTGACCCAGTCGAAGGTGCGCGTCTACAACGCTTCCGGACAGCGCGGCCTGGCCGAGCACATCGCTTCTCGCCTCAGCGATCTCGGCTTCGCGAGCCCGCCGGCGCCGCAGTTCGCCAACGATCCGGTCTACCTCAACGGTGATCTGGTGTGCACCGGGCAGATTCGCTTCGGCGTCAACGGCCGCCCGGCCGCCGCGGCGGTGCAACTGGTCTCCCCCTGCGCGGAGCTGGTCGAGGACAAGCGCAACGACGACACCGTCGATCTGGCGCTGGGCTCGCTGTTCGGCAACGAGGTGCGCCCGTCGACCGACGCCGAGGAGGTGCTGCGGTCGCTGAAGAACCCGGCGCCCGGCGGACCGGCGATCGACTCCACCCTGCTCGACGCCGCCCGCAAGGGCACCTGCTGAGGCGTCAGCTCTCCGGAATCGCCTCCGACACGCCGAGCCGGTCGAACAATTCGAGCAATTCTTCCGCGATGCCCGGCGCGGCGGCGACCACCAGTTCCCCGGTCTTGCTGACCGTACCCGCCGGCGGCAGCACCAGCCGGGCGCCGGCCTCGGCGGCGATCAGCGCGCCCGCCGCCCAGTCCCAGGTGTTCAGCCCGTGTTCGTAGTGGGCGTCGGCCCGGCCGGCGGCGACCATGCACAGGTCCAGCGCCGCCGAGCCGATGCGGCGGATGTCGCGCACGTGCGGGAGCAGTTCGCCGATCAGCCGTCCCTGCCGGGCCCGCCGCGCCGCGCCGTAGCCGAAGCCGGTGGCCAGTAGCGTCATGGCGACCGAGTCGACTTCGTTGCAGCGCAACGGGATCGCGATGTCGTCCGGTCCGGTGCGGGTGGCGCCGGCGCCCAGTCCGGCGCTGTAGGTCTGCGCGCCGGCGACGTCGGCCACCGCGCCGGCCAGCGACCGCCCGCCGCGCATGGCGGCCACCGAGACGGCGTAGGCGGGGATCCCGTACATGAAGTTCACGGTGCCGTCGATCGGGTCGACCACCCAGACGACCTGCCGATCCGCACCCAGGCTGCCGCCGCCCTCCTCCCCCAGCACCGGCTCGCCCGGGCGCAGGTCGGCGAGCAACCGCCGGATCAGCTGCTCGGTCTCGGTGTCGACGACCGTGACCGGATCGGTGGGCGAGCTCTTGGCCCGCACCGCGTCCTGCGCGTCCTCGCCCGACCCGAAGACCTCGGGCCGGCGGGCGCGCACATGGGCGGCCGCGGTGTGCGCGAGATGCACTGCGACACGGCGTAATTCGGCGATCTCCGCGGGGTCGATCGGGTCCGGAGCGGGCCGGGCTGGGTCGGTGACGGCGGCGGACGGTGAGGGATTCGTATCGCGCACGACATCCATCGCAGCACAGATCCCGCGCCCCGCGCATTAGGCTTGTCGGGCACGACACAGATCCGGTGGTCGTGCGAACCCGTCACACAACGCCGTGTATCGTGCCGCGCGCACCTGCGATCAGGGCCGGCGCCACAGGGAAACGAGGAGACTGTCAATGTCCGCTCGGGGGCAAGCATTCGGTATCGACATCGGGGGTAGCGGGGTGAAGGGCGCGGTGGTCGACCTCGCCACCGGCGAACTCGCGCACGAGCGCATCAAGATCGCCACACCGCAGCCGTCCACCCCGAACGCCGTCGCCGAAACGGTCGCGAAACTGGTCGCCCAGGCGGACTGGGGCGGGCCGGTCGGTCTCACACTGCCCAGCGTGGTGGTCAACGGCGTGGCCCGCACCGCCGCCAATATCAATAAGGCCTGGATCGACACCGACGCCCGGCTGCTGTTCTCCGCGGCGCTCGGCGGCCGCGACGTGGTCGTGCTCAACGACGCCGACGCCGCCGGGATGGCCGAGGACCGGTACGGCGCGGCCAGCAAGATCGACGGGCTGGTCATGCTGCTGACCTTCGGCACCGGCATCGGCTCGGCGCTGCTGTACCACGGCACGCTGGTGCCGAATACGGAATTCGGCCACATCCTGGTCGACGGCAAGGAAGCAGAGCACCGCGCCGCTTCGTCGGTGAAGGAACGAAAGAAGCTGTCGTACAAGGAGTGGTCGGCTCAGGTGACCAAGGTGCTGGTCACCCTCGAGAACCTGCTGTGGCCGGACGTCTTCGTGGCCGGTGGCGGCATCAGTCGCGACGCCGAGCACTGGATCCCGTTGCTGGGCAACCGGACTCCGGTGGTGGCGGCGGATCTGCGCAACACGGCGGGAATCGTGGGCGCCGCGATGGCCGTCGACGCCGGGATCGCACCGTGATCGACCCGGCAACCAGCGAGGCTGCGGCATCGCACTCCGCCCGGATCGTTACAATGGAACGCATGACCGGCGGTGAGCCGGAAACCGACCCCGGCCGGAGAGCCGGGTTTAACCCCGACAGAACCGCTCCGCCGGAAGATCACTCTGGCGTGACGCCGCACGAGACCGTCACGAAAGGGCGTACGTGGTAGCCACGAATACCCGAGAGACCGCCGAATCGGCCGAGGCCGCCGACTCCATCGACAGCACCGCAGCACGGCCGGTCAAGAAGGCTGCCGCCAAGAAGGCTCCCGCCAAGAAGACCGCCGCGAAGAAGGCTCCCGCCAAGAAGGCCGGGGCCAAGGCGGCGGCCAAGAAGGCGCCGGCCAAGAAGGCCGCGGCGAAGAAGGGCGCGCCCGGCGCCGAGAACGAGACCGACGAGACCATCGACGACGAGTCGATCGAACTCGACGATCTGGACAGTCTGGAAGTCACCGACGACGACCTGACCGACGAGACCGAGATCGCCGAGGAGGTCACCGTCGCCGACGATGAGGAAGCCGAGGCCGAAGAGCCGACGGAGAAGGACAAGGCCTCCGGCGACTTCGTCTGGGACGAGGAGGAGTCCGAGGCGCTCCGGCAGGCCCGCAAGGACGCCGAACTCACCGCTTCCGCCGACTCGGTGCGCGCCTACCTCAAGCAGATCGGCAAGGTCGCGCTGCTCAACGCCGAGGAGGAGGTGGAACTCGCCAAGCGCATCGAGGCCGGGCTCTACGCCACCGAGAAGCTGCGCGAGTTCGCCGACAAGGGCGAGAAGCTGCCGGTGCAGGGCCGTCGCGATCTGCAGTGGATCATGCGCGACGGCAACCGCGCCAAGAACCACCTGCTGGAGGCCAACCTCCGCTTGGTGGTCTCGCTGGCCAAGCGCTACACCGGCCGCGGCATGGCGTTCCTGGACCTGATCCAGGAGGGCAACCTGGGCCTGATCCGCGCGGTCGAGAAGTTCGACTACACCAAGGGCTACAAGTTCTCCACGTACGCCACCTGGTGGATTCGGCAGGCCATCACCCGCGCGATGGCCGACCAGGCCCGCACCATCCGCATCCCGGTGCACATGGTCGAGGTCATCAACAAGCTGGGCCGTATCCAGCGCGAGTTGCTGCAGGACCTGGGCCGCGAGCCCACGCCCGAGGAACTCGCCAAGGAAATGGACATCACCCCGGAGAAGGTCCTCGAGATCCAGCAGTACGCCCGCGAGCCCATCTCGCTGGATCAGACCATCGGCGACGAGGGCGATTCCCAGCTAGGCGACTTCATCGAGGACTCCGAGGCGGTCGTCGCGGTCGACGCGGTGAGCTTCACCCTGCTGCAGGATCAGCTGCAGTCGGTCCTGGAGACGCTCTCCGAGCGCGAGGCGGGCGTGGTCCGGCTGCGCTTCGGCCTCACCGACGGCCAGCCCCGCACCCTCGACGAGATCGGCCAGGTGTACGGGGTCACCCGAGAGCGCATCCGCCAGATCGAGTCGAAGACCATGAGCAAGCTCCGCCACCCCAGCCGCTCCCAGGTCCTGCGGGACTACCTGGACTAGAGCAAGCACCAGATACGCGAAACGCCGCCGGAACTCCGGCGGCGTTTCGCATTCACCGGCAATACTGCCAAGGCGGTTGCCCCGCAAGCACAACGACACGACCCACGCTTCCCTCATCCAAAAGTGCACCCTCCCACCGGGGGCCGCCCCGGGCCTGGACTGACGGAGCGGGGGAGCGAAGCGGAGGAGCGGAGGAGGGAAGGCCCGGGGTCACGAGGCCCCCGGCCGCCGAAGCGAAGCGGAGGCCAAAAACACATGACCCAGTTGGTGCTGATATTCGTGCTGGCGTTCGCGACCATCCTCGCGCAACCATTGGGTCGCCGAATCGGACTCGCACCGGCCGTACTGATGACGGTATTCGGCCTCGCACTCGCGGTGATTCCGGCCGTGCCCAACCTCGATATCAACCCCGAACTGATCCTGCCGCTGGTATTGCCGCCGCTGCTGTACGCCTCCGCGCGGCGGACCTCGTGGCAGCAGTTCGCGGCCAATGCCGGGCCGATCCTGCTGCGCGCGGTCGGGCTGGTGATCGCCACGGCCGCGGCGGTGGCGGCGGTGTTCCACGCCTGGTATCCGGGCGTGCCGCTGGCTACCGCGGTGGCGCTGGGCGCGGTGGTGGCGCCGCCGGATCCGGTGGCGGCCAGCGCGGTCGCCGATCGGCTGGGGCTGCCGCGCCGATTGGTCGCGGTGCTGGAGGGCGAGGGTCTGTTCAACGATGTCACGGCGGTGGTGCTCTACAACGTGGCGGTGCAGGCGGTGGTCACCGGGCGATTCTCGGCCTGGCACACCGCGCTCGATTTCCTGGTGTCGGCGGTGGTGGCGATCGCGGTCGGGCTCGCTCTGGGCTGGGCCGGAAGTCGCCTGATGCGCACATTGAGTGAGGCCGCCTGGCAGGTGGCGCTCGGCCTGCTGCTGCCGTTCGCCGCGTACGGGCTGGCGGAGGCGTGGCACGGGTCGGCGGTGCTGGCCGTGCTGGTGTGCGCGCTGTACCTCACCGACGCGGCGGCGGATTTCAGCGACAGCGCGTACCGCATCGTCGGCGATTCGTTCTGGGATGTGATCGACCTGCTGGTGACCGGCGTGGCCTTCGGCCTGATCGGTCTCGAACTCACCACCATCCTGGCCGCGACGGGACCGGACTGGCAGCGGCTGCTGGGCGGCGCGGCCGCGGTGGTCGCCGTGGTGGTGCTGCTGCGCCTGGTCTGGCTGCTGATCACCACCGAGGTGTTCCAGCGCTGGTGGGGTCGCCGCGACACCGACGAGCCGCACACCTGGCGCGAGTCGGTCGTGACGTGGTGGGCGGGGATGCGCGGCGTGGTCACCGTCGCGCTGGCGGTGGCGCTGCCCCTGACGACCGACGCGGGCGCGGACTTCCCGGGACGGGCCGAGGTGCTGTTCATCGCGTTCACCGTGGTGCTGTTCACGCTGCTGGTGCAGGGACCGACGCTGCCCGCCGTGGTGCGCGGCACCCACGTGCAGGCCGACACCGAGCAGGAGCGAATGCTGGAGCGCCGCTTGTGGACTCGCATCCTGCGCGCCGAACTGGCCCGGCTCGAGGAGATCGCCGACAGCGAGGATCTGCCCGACGAGATCTATCAGCGCATGCGTGAGGGGTTCGAACGGCGCCTGGTCCGCGCGGATCCGGAGGCGGCCGAGGCCGCCGACGACAGCAAGTCGGTCGACCGGAGCCTGCGTTTCACCGGCAAGATGCGGGCCATCAGCAACGAGGTGCTCGAGGCGGGCCGCACCGAGGCGCTGGCCGCCCGCCGCGAACCTGGCATTCCGCCCGACCTGGTCGATCGAATGATGCATCGGCTGGATCTGCGGCCGATGTCCCCGATGTAGGGATTCATGAAGCGGTGCGGTCGGTTTGCCAGTCGCCTCGCGTGTGTCAAGGGGGGTGAACATCGGATCAGGCGGTGGCGTCGGGTTTCGACACGCCCGCTACCTGCGCGCATCCGGTCCAGCAAACTCAGCTAATTTCCCTAATAGTTCTGCTGCAAATTTACTACCAGCGAGTACGCCGCTACTGTTCCGGCGTGTCGCCGTAATGCAGTCGGCGGGAAGCGTTCTGGCAAGGAGTCCGCATGCTGGAAGTCAATCACTTCACGTACGGGTGGCTGACGCCCGCACTGGCCTATCTGATGTCCGTCACCGGCTCGTTGCTAGCTCTGCGCTGCATGGTCCGCGCCCGCGGTAGCAGCCGGCCCGACGGCTGGATCGTCACGGCGGCCATCGCGCTCGGCGGGACCGGGATCTGGGTCATGCATTTCATTGCGATGTTGGGCTTTTCGGTGCGCAATGCGACGATTCGCTACAACATCCCGATCACCCTGGTGAGCGCGGCGATCGCGATGGGCGTGGTGTGGGTGGGCCTGTCCATCGTCCTCCGGCGGCGGGGCGGCGGTTACGCGCTGCTGACCGGCGGCACCGTCACCGGGCTCGGCGTCGGCGCCATGCACTACGCCGGGATGTACGCCATGAAGACCGATGTCGCGGTGCACTACGACCCCTGGATCGTGCTGCTGTCGCTCATCATCGCGGTGGTCGCGGCAACGGCGGCACTGTGGTTCGCGTTGCACGTGCGTGGGCTCGCCGCCACCGTCGGCGCGGCGCTGATCATGGGGCTGGCGGTGTGCGGCATGCACTACACCGGCATGTTCGCGATGCAGGCGCAGATGACCGGGCATCTGCACGCTCCGGGCGGCGCACAGGCGCATCAACTGCTGACGCCGCTGATCGTCGGGGTCAGCATGGTCACGCTGCTGCTGTTGCTGCAGGTGGGCATCACCGATGTCGACGAACCGGATCTCACCCGCATCCGCGGCCAGCACGCCAGCCGGTACTGGCCGAGCCGCACACAGACCCTCGACGGGCCGCCGGACGACTTCGACAGGCGCCGATGGTGAAGCCATCACGTGTCGATGATCCGCCCCGCCGTGGCAGCCACCTCGGCGCGGCCGGAGGTGTCCTTGAGTTCCACCCCGGAGCGGCCCAGCCGCCGCGCCCCGGCCACCAGACCGGCGACCACCTGCGCGGCCGCCGCATAGCCCAGCCCCTCCGGCGGATGGATGTTCGAGACGCAATTACGTTGGGAGTCGGCACATCCGGGCCGCGGCCGGTGGGTGAGGTAGACGCCGAGACTGTCGGCCACCGAGAGTCCCGGCCGCTCGCCGATGAGCACCAGGACGGTATCCGCCCGCAGGGCTTGTCCGATGTGATCGCCCAGCGCGACCCGGGCCTGGGTGGCGATGACCGGCGGCGCCAGCCGATATCGCTGTGCCAGTTCGTCTTTCAACGCGGCGAGCACGGCCGGTCCGTGCTCGTGCACGGCGCGGGGCGACAGGCCGTCCGCCAGGATCACCGCGATGTCACAACCGTCCGGCGAAAGCTCTTGCGCGAGATCGGTTTCCGGTAGCCTGCCCAGGTCCGGCCGCCGCAGGTACTCCGAACGGTCCGCAGCGCGGCTGCGCACGTGTATCGGGCGGCCGAGTCCGAGTTCGGTCACGGCTGCCGTCAGGGATGCCACGTCGAGCGGGGTGTGCACCGCGTCGCGGGCCTCGGCGTGCGCCGCCGCGAGCTCCAGCACCCGCCGCGTCGGTAGCGCGTCGCCCGCCCGACCCAGTCCGATCCGGGCCTGGGTGAGCTTTCGGAGCTCGTCCCAGAAGTCTTGCGCCGCAGCCTGGTTCATTGCCACCGAGCCGACCGGCGGGGACACATCCGCGGCGCCGCCGGTCATCGGATCATCTCGGTTCGCGTTCATCGCGACCCCGCCAGCGCGCGCAGGGGCGAGGACAGAGGCGGCACCTCGCGAATGCGGCCGTGGGCGTCCCGCAGGCCGAGCCGGTCGAGCCAGGCCGCGAATTCCGGCGCGGGGTCGAGACCGAGTACCGCGCGGGCGTACAGCGCGTCGTGGAAGCTCAGACTCTGGTAACCGAGCATGACGTCGTCGGCGCCGGGGACCGCGATGACGAAGGCCGCGCCCGCGGCGCCCAGCAGGGTCAGCAGCGTGTCCATATCGTCGGAGTCGGCCTCGGCGTGGTTGGTGTAGCACACGTCGACGCCCATCGGCAGGCCCAGCAGCTTGCCGCAGCAGTGGTCCTCGAGTCCCGCCCGGATGATCTGCTTGCCGTCGTAGAGGTACTCGGGCCCGATGAAACCCACCACCGTATTCACCAGCAGCGGATCCAACGCGCGCGCGACGCCGTACGCCCGGGCCTCCAAGGTCTGCTGGTCGACCGGCTTGCCGCCGGTGCCCAGATGCGCGCCCGCGCTCAGCGCCGAGCCCTGGCCGGTCTCGAAGTACATCACGTTGTCGCCCACAGTGCCCCGCCGCAGCGACCGCCCCGCCTCGTCGGCCTCGCGCAGCAGCGAGATGTCCACGCCGAAGCCGGAATTGGCGCCCTCGGTGCCGCCGAGCGACTGGAACACCAGATCGACCGGCGCACCGGACGCGATCAGGTCGAGCGTGGTCGTAACATGCGCGAGCACGCAGGACTGGGCCGGAATGTCGTAGCGCAGGCGCACGTCGTCCAGCAGGCGCAGCAGATCCGCTGTGGCCCTGGGGGAATCGGTCGCCGGGTTCACGCCGATGACGGCATCGCCGCAGCCGAGCAGCAGCCCGTCCAGGACGGCCGCGGCGATCCCGCGGGGGTCGTCGGTGGGATGGTTGGGCTGCAACCGGGTGGCGAGGGTGCCGGGATGTCCGATGGTGGTCCGGAATCCGGAGCGCACCCGCACCGCGCGGGCCACCGCGATCAGATCTTGGTTGCGCATGAGTTTGCTTACTGCGGCCGCCATTTCGGGAGTCAGGCCTGGGGACACCGCCGTCAGTGCGGTCGAGTCGCCTCGCGCCGCCGCCGACAGCAGCCAATCGCGCAGCCCGCCGACACTCAGATGTGCCACCGGAGCGAACGCGGCCCGATCGTGGGTGTCGATGATCAATCGGGTGACCTCGTCGGTTTCGTAGGGCACCACCGGTTCGGTCAGGAACTCGCGCAGCGGCACCTCGGCCAGCGCCCACTGCGCGGCGGCCCGTTCGGCGTCGGACTGTGCCGCGCATCCGGCCAGTTCGTCCCCGCTGCGGCGCGGTGTCGCCTTGGCGAGCAATTCCACCAGTCCGTCGAACGCGTAGGTGGTGCCGCCCAAGCTTTGGCGGTATATCGTCACGCGGTCCTCCTGCGGCACTCGGTCGGCGTCCTCCGCGCCGATTCTGGTCCGGCGATGTTGCCGTTCGGTTGGCGTTTGTTGCCGGGGTATGACCCGACACCAACCCGGCCCGAACGTCGGCGTGCCACGCAGGCCCCGGCGTGCGGTGCCGCCGGGGTCGAGGCGCGCTGCCGCTGGGTCAGGCGAGCGAGCAACGGCACCTCGGAGTACGGCGGGGCGCGCCGCCGGGCGAGGGGGCTCGGGACAGGTCACACTTGCTGACGTGCCCGCCTCCGTCCTGCACCACTATCACTCACCGTGGACCCGGACCGTCGACCTCGAGCACGGCGTGCGGGTGGTGCGGGAGTGGTGGCACGGCCGCCTCCGGGTGTACCGCGCGGCGCGGGCGGTACATGATCATCTCGGTGGCGCCCCGGCCGCCTGCGCGTACGCCTTCACGCTGTTCGTGACCTGGTGGACGATGCGGGGCATCAGCGATATCGCCGGGCACCGCCTGATCCTGTCGGTGTCGACGAATCTGCACAACATGCGCGACGACCCGGTGCAGGTGCTGGTCGCCTCGGCGTTCTGGACCGAGGGCGGCTTCCCGTGGACGATCGTGCTCGGGTTCCTGACCGTGATGGCGTGGGCCGAACGCTGGCTGGGCACCGTGCGCTGGGTGCTGGTCTTCGCCGCAGGGCACGTCGGCGCGACGCTGATCACGGTCACCGGCACCGCCTACGCCGTCCATCACCGGCTGATTCCGCTGAAGGTGGCGGTCGTCTCGGATGTCGGTGCGTCCTATGGCTTCTCGGCCGTCCTGGCGGCGCTGGCGTACCACCTGTCCGGCGTGGCGCGGCTGGTGTGGGCGGGCGGGCTGGTGGCCTGGTTCGGGCTACTCGCCTGGCGCGGGCGCACTTTCACCGATTACGGCCATCTGACCGCGGTGCTGATCGGATTACTGGTCGGGGCGGTAGCGCTCACGGTCGCGCGCCGACTGGAACGGCGGACCGGGCGACGCCATGCCACGCCCGAAACCGCACGCGGCGAGGCGGATTCGGCCTGATCGTCCGGCCGGGCACGACGGCGCCGCGGCCCGGTCGGCTCAACCGTCCGCGGGCGCGCGGCGAAACGACCGCTGCGCCAGCCCCACTACGGGCTCGACGATCCGCGCGGCGATCGGACCCAGCACGGCCATCAGGAACACGTAGGCCGAGGCCAGCGCGGCCAGCTCACCGTCCACCGCGCCCACCGTCACCGCCAGACCCGCGATGACGATGGAGAATTCGCCCCGCGCGACGAGCGCGGCCCCGGCCCGCGCGCGGCCCATCCGCCGGATTCCCTGTCCCGCGGACGCCAGCCAGCCGGTCGCCACCTTCGTCAGCACGGACACCACGGCCAGCAGCACCGCCCAGCCCAGCACCGGCGGAATGGCCCGGGGGTCGGTGTTGAGCCCGAACGCCACGAAGAAGATCGCGGCGAACAGGTCGCGCAGCGGTTCCAGCAGCTTCGCCGCGTTTTGCGCGGTCGACCCGGAGATGGCGATGCCGAGCAGGAACGCGCCGACCGCCGCCGACACGTTCAGCGCCGACGCCAGCCCGGCCACCAGCAGCGCGGCGCCGAACAGCTTGAGCAGGAACACTTCTTTGTCGGCGGAATCCACGATGGCCGACACGAACCGCCCGTAGCGCAACGCCACCACCAGCACGAAGGCGATGGCCAGCAGCGCGATCGCCAGCGACCGCAGCCCCGCCAGATAACCGACCCCGGCCAGCAACGTGGTGAGCAGCGGCAGGTACACCGCCATCGTCAGATCCTCGAACACCAGGATCGACAGCACCACCGGCGTCTCCCGGTTACCCAGCCGCCCCAGATCGTTGAGCACCTTGGCCGCGATCCCGGACGAGGAGATGTAGGTGACGCCGCCCATCGTCACCGCGCCGACCACGCCCCAGCCGAGCAGCAGCGCCACCACCACTCCCGGTGTCGCGTTGGCGACGATGTCGAACAGGCCCGCCGCCCAGGAGCGGCGCAGCCCGGTCACCAATTCGGCCGCGGTGTACTCCAGGCCGAGCAGCAACAGCAGCAGCACCACGCCGATCTCGCCGGCGACATGGCCGAATTCGGCCGCCGATTCCAGCCGGATGACCCCACCGTCGCCGAAGGCCAAGCCGCCCAGCAGATACAGCGGGATCGGGGACATTCCGAAGCCTCCGGCCACGCGCCCGAGCACTCCGAGAACGAACAGGATCGAACCGAGCTGGATCAGCGCGAGCGCGGTGGAGCCCACCGGGTCACCCGTCGGTCAAGATCGCCAGGGCCGCGTCCAGACCGTCGGGTGTGCCGACAACGACCAGCAGGTCACCGGCCGCGAGCACGAAGTCCGGCCCCGGTGACGGATGCACCTGCCCGGCCCGCATCGCCGCGACGATCGAGGCCTTGGTGCGGGTGCGCAGCCGCGTCTCACCCAGCATGCGGCCCTGATAGGGCGACCGCTCGCCGATCGGCAACTGCCGGGTCACGATGCCCGGCATGTCGCGGTGATCGGCGTTGAGCTTCTCCACCAGCTGCGGCGCGCCGAGCAGGTTGGCCAGGGCCGCGGCCTCGTCGGTGGTGAGCGGCACCTGGGCGGCGCAGGCGTCCGGATCGTCCTGTTTGGAGATGATCAGGTCCAGACCACCGTCTCGGTGCGCGACGACGCCGACCCGGCGGCCCGATCGCACCTCGAAGTCCTTGCGTACCCCGATGCCGGGCAGGGCAGTCACGTCGACGTTCACGTTTCCAGCCTAAATGGGCAACCCTCGCCGCAGGGTCAGGCGGGTACCCGCGGCGGCGCGCCGAAGCGGCCGTCGGGTCCCGGCCGGTAATCGGTGACGGCCGTGACCGCCGCCATCGGCAACGGTCCGTACAGATGCGGAAAACGCATCGAGGCCGGATCGGAGGGCACGCCGGGCTCCCAGCGCACGGGCGCGTCCAGGCGTCCTGGATCCAGCCACAGCAACACCACGTCCTCCCGGCCGGCGAACAGGCGGTTGGCGGGCAGGTGGACCTGCTCCGGCGTGGACAGATGCACGAACCCCACGTCCGCCAGCGACGGCGGGCGCCGCTCCCCCACCGCCCGGTCGGCCTCCCATTCGGCGCGGGTGCACAGGTGAAGAAGGGTGCCCGCCTTGGCATTTCGAGAGTCGTCGGCGTCCATCGCTCGACCATAGCCGGTGATCA
The DNA here is from genome assembly GCF_044628355.1 of Nocardia sp. N2S4-5. Classification (NCBI taxonomy): domain Bacteria; kingdom Bacillati; phylum Actinomycetota; class Actinomycetes; order Mycobacteriales; family Nocardiaceae; genus Nocardia; species Nocardia sp. N2S4-5. The sequence continues at coordinate 2,263,227 of NZ_JBIUPM010000001.1, forward strand.
CGGGCCCGGCACGCCGTCGAAAACCCCCGGTGGCCTCGAAGTTTGCCATCAGTGGAGTGTGATTGTCGGTGCGCCGGGGTAGTCTCCGGATAGACAACTGGATCGGCCTGTTCACGGAAGTGGGTACCTACGCTTCGCCCGGTACTACCCGGCTGTTCGCTTTCAGCGAAATGCCTGGTCGTGTTAGGGAAAACACAAAGGAACATCTCCGGGAACAAAGCCCCCGTCCCGAACGTCTGACAGAGTAGTCATAGCCCCTGCTGGGAAGTAGCGGTAGCGAGCCTGCGGAAGGGACCGCGGGCCCCACACCAGGTGAACGGTCTTCTGCGCCGGGATCCAGGACGGAGGAGTCATGCCAGGAACACTGACTAGCACCCCACTGACCGCGGTCGATCGTTGCGACCGCTGCGGGGCGGCCGCGCGCGTGCGTGCGATCCTTCCCGGTGGTGGCGAGTTGCTCTTCTGCCAGCATCACGCCAATGAGCACATGGACCGTCTCCGTGAGCTCGAAGCCGTGATCGACACAGAGTCGGCACCGGCGCTGTAATCAGCTCCTTCAGTCCGATCGACAACTGAATCCGTCAACAGAAACCCATAACGGGCGGCCGGGTGGCCGCCCGTTTCGTGTGCGCGGACCTCAACGCGGAAGTGTGGCCTCGATGCCGGTGAGCAACCGGTCCAACCCGTACTCGAACGCGCCGTCCGGGTCGCCCGGCGCCTGGTACTGCTCCCCGACCGTCGTCCCGACGCGCGCGGAGAGGGGAAATTCCGTGGCGGGCATCACCTGAGTGAGCAAGGGGCCGTGCACTTCCCACCATCGCTCGTCGCTCATCTCGCGGGCGCTGTGTCGCGCCGCGACCGCCATGCGGGCATTGCCGGTGGCGAATTCCGACAGCACCGCGATCACTCGATCCAGCTCCACATCCGTCAGGCCCGTATCCGCCAGGGCGGCCAGCTGGCGTTCGTATCGCCGCAGGCGGCCCGGACCCAGCACCAGACGCCACGGCGGAACCTCGAGCAGCCAGGGATGGGCGATCAGCTCGGCGCGCACGACGCTCGCGATCGCGGCCATGCGGTCCCGCACGGGCAGGGCCGGATCGATCGGCGGGTCCTCGGCGGCGACCGCGTCGACCATCAGGATGATCAGCGCCTCCTTGCTGGGCACGTAGGTGTACAGGCTCATCGGACCGAGTCCCAGCACGGCGGCGACCGCGCGGATGGACACCTTGTCGTAGCCCTCGCGATCGGCGATCTCCACCCCGGCGCGCACCACCTCGTCGACGCTGACACCCGGCTTGGGGCCGCGGGCTCCGGGGCGGCGCGGCAGCGACTCCCGCCACAGCAGGTTCAGCAGCTGTCTTGCCTGCTCGACGGTCGAATCGTCGGTCACGGCGCTCCTCGCGGAATATCGGTACCCTGTACGAAGTTAGGATACCTCGTACATAGTACGTAGATCAGGAGAGTCGCTCTGCCCACCACGCACGCCACCTACCTGCCGGACCGGCACATGTTCGCGCTGTGGACCTGGAATGGTTCCGCACCGCTGCCCGCCTCCGGCGCGGACACCGAACCCGTCTCGCTCGCCGTGCCCACGCCCGACGGCTCGGGCATGACCGTCGCCTCGGTCGACTGCGAGCTGGCCGAACCCGGCCGGTTCGCGACAGTGCCGCTGTCCGACCCGGGCGCCTCGGTCACCGCCTGGCGCACCGTACTGCGCGGCGCGACGGCCGAACTGCCGCCGGTCGCGCACGCCGTGCCCAATGCCGCGCGGACCGCCGTCGTGTCGGCCGATCGAGCCGTGCGGGCCTGCGCCGGCAGCCAGGCCGTGCTCGCCGAGCTGCGCACGACGTTGCGGGCCGACCTGCGCCCGTACCAGGCCGGCGGCATCGCGTGGCTGCGAGAGACCACCGCGACGCACGGCGGCGCGGTGCTCGCCGACGAGATGGGGCTGGGCAAGACCGTGCAGGCGATCGGCTATCTGCTCGGCCGTGCCGACGACGGACCGCAACTGGTGGTGTGCCCGACCTCGCTGGTGGGCAACTGGGCACTGGAGATCGAGCGGTTCGCGCCGGGGCTGCGACCGGTCGTGTGGCGCGGCGGGGAACTCGGCGCCGTGCCCGGCGGATCCATCGTCGTGACCGGTTACCCCACGCTGCGCGGGCACGGCCGGGCGCTGGCCGAACAACACTGGGCGACAGTGGTGTTCGACGAGGCGCAGGTGCTGAAGAATCCCCGCACCCAGGTGGCGCGCGCGGCGCGGGCGCTCACCGGCGGCGCCCGGATCGCGCTGACCGGCACGCCGGTGGAGAACCACCTGGACGAACTGTGGGCACTGCTCAATCTGGTGGCGCCGCAGGCGTTCACGCACAAGACGCAGTTCCGGCGGCGGTTCGTGCGGCCGATCCACGAGGGTTCGCAGCGGGCCGCGATCCGGCTGCGGGACACCCTGGAGCCGATCGTGCTGGCCCGCAAGAAGGTTCAGGTGGCGGCCGCGCTGCCGCCGAAGATCCACTGCGATGTGGTCTGCGACCTCACCGACGAGCAGCAGCGACTGTACGACCGGCTGCTCGATCAGGCGGCGGCCGAGGGCTTCGGCAGCGGCACGCAGCGCCAGACCCGGGTGCTGGCGGCGCTGACCGCCCTGAAACAGGTGTGCAACCATCCGGGCCTGGTGACCGGTGAGCTGGACGAACTGGCCGGGCGCTCCGGCAAGTTCGACGTCTGCACCGACCTGCTCGCCAACAACCTCGAGACCGGCTCTCCCACTTTGGTTTTCACCCAGTACCGGCGCACCGGGGAACTACTGGTGCGCCATTGCGCCGAGCAGTTCGGTGTCACCGCACCGTTCTTCCACGGCGGGCTCGACGCCGCCCGGCGCGCCGAGATCGTGCGGCGGTTCCAATCACCGGACGGGCCGCCGATGCTGGTGCTCAGCCTGCGTGCGGCCGGAACGGGTCTGACCCTGACCCGCGCCGCCGACGTCGTGCACTACGACCGCTGGTGGAATCCGGCGGTGGAGGCGCAGGCCTCGGACCGCGTGCACCGGATCGGCCAGACCCGGACGGTCACCGTCACCACGCTCACCACCGGGACCACCGTCGAGGAACACATCGCCGGGATGCACGGCCGCAAGTCCGCGCTGGCCGACCTCACCGATACCGGCGTCACCGGCGCCGAGTCGGGGGTGGCGGCGCTGGCCCGCCTCGACGACGAGCACCTGCTGGAGATCCTGCGCCGGAAGCGAGGGAATTGATTTGCCCGACAACGACTTCGGATATACCGCGTGGGGCCGGGACTGGGTGCGCCTGGCCGAGCCGCTGTCCGTGACGCGGCCCGAGCCGCTGCTCCCCCGCGCCCGCCGGATCGCCCGCAACGACGACGGTGTCGAGTTGGAGATCGGGGGCCGGACGGTACGCGCCGCCATCCATCGCGGCGCCCAGGCGTCGGTGACCCACGTGGAACTGGCGCCGCTGCCCGCCGCGCGGATCGCCGCCATCACGGCACATCTCCCGCCGGGCACGGCCGAGCTGTCCGACGACGTGCACGAGACCCTGCGCGCCGCAGGCATTTCCGTCGCCCCCCGCCTGCTGAACTCCGATTGTTCCTGTTCCGCCCGCAAATCTCGCTGCCTGCACCTGCTCGCCACCTGCTACGCCCTGGCCCGGCGAGTCGACGAGAACCCCTGGCTCGCATTGGATCTGCAGGGCTACCGGGACACCGCCGCGCCCGGCGATTCGGACACCGCACCGCCCCGGTGGACGCCTCTCGAAACCATTGACCCCGCAACATTTTTCGGCAGCGCCGAGGCACCGGCCTCGGCGGTGAACACAGGGTGAGATCGCACGCCCGTCGATCAGGCCGGGCGGCGGGCGCGGAAGCGGAAACTTCTCGTGTCCTGATCGATCTCGATGTCGGTGAAGCCGATGCGGGCGAGGCGGTCTGGCAGGGTGTCCGGGGGTACGGGGACGCAGGTGTCGCCCAGGTGGAGCAGGCGGAAGGCGACGCTGTCCAGTCCGTCGCTGCCCGCGAAGACGCCGCCCGGGCGCAGGACGCGGAAGGCCTCGCCGAACAGGTCGTCCTGCTGCGGCGGGGACGGGACGTGATGCAGCATGGTGAAGCACACGACCGAGCTGAACTCGTGATCCGGCAGCGGCATCGCGGCGCCGTCGCCGTCGAGCACGGTCAGGCGACCGGCCTTGCGATCGCGCAACCGGGCGGCGAGCACGGGATCGATCTCGAGTCCGGTGAGCGCCGGCGCCCACTGCCGCAAGGCTTCGACGTTCGCGCCGTAACCCGGCCCGACCTCGAGCGCGGAGTCCCCCAGGTCGAGACCCGACACCGCCCACGGCACGATGCGGGTGGCGCTGGCGCGTTCCCAGGCGGCGGAGCGGCAGAGCAGGCGGTGTACCAGATTCATACCCATGCCCGTGACGGTAGGAGCCCCCGTCGCTGGCCGCGAGACGCTACGCTGCCAGATTGTGTCGCAGAACGGACACCTGCTCGATGTCGCGGCGCCCGCCGGGCCGACCGCGATGGTATTCGGCGGGCGCGTGCTCCCGGCGGGCCTCTGGTTCGATCGGCATCGGCACCCCCAGCACCAAATCGTCTGGGCCTCACGGGGAGTGCTGGCCGTCGAGGCCGGCGGCGGCCAGTGGGTGCTCCCGCCGACCCGGGCACTGTGGATTCCCGGCGGACTGCCGCACCGCACCGGCACCCCCGACGGCGCCGCCATGCGCGGGATCTTCGTCGAGCCGGACCGCTGCCCGGTGCGCTTCACCGCCCCCACCCTGCTGCGCGTCGACCGCCTGCTGCACGAACTGTTCGACTACCTCACCGGCGGCGGCCTCGAAAACACCCGCGCCCCAGAGGTATTCCTGCACAGCGCCGATCCGCTCGCGGCGGACCGACGGCGGCGCGCGGAGGCGGTGGTGTTCGACCTGCTCGAACCGGTCGAGGTGGTCCCGGTCGGCGCGCCGCTGCCGACCGACCCGCGCGCCCGCGCCGTCGCCGACGCCCTGCTGTACGACCCGGCCGACGATCGCACGCTCGCCCAGTTCGCACCGGACGCCACCGCCAGCGCGCGAACACTGGCCCGGCTGTTCCTCGCGGAAACCGGAATCACCTTCGGGCAGTGGCGAACTCAGGTGCGGCTGGCCGCCTCACTGCCGCTACTGGCCGGCGGACTGCCGCTGGCCCGCATCGCCGAGCGCGTCGGCTACGGCTCGGCCAGCGCCTACGTCGCCGCGTTCCATCGCGCGGTCGGGGTGTCGCCGGGGCGGTACTTCGCCCGCTGATCAGGCGTTGGTGCCGCTGTCGACGGTCACGACGGCGCCGTTGACCGCGCGTCCCGCCGGGCTCGCGAGGAAGGCCACCATGGCGGCCACATCCTCGGGACCGGCGAACCGGCCCAGCGGATTGAACTGCAACTGCTGACCGGCATGATCACCGCCCGCCGGATTCATATCGGTGTCGGTGGCGCCGGGCTGTACCAGGTTCACCGTGATGCCGCGCGGACCCAGTTCCCGCGCAAGGGCTTTGGTGAAGCCGTTGAGCGCGGACTTGCTCAGGTTGTACAGCGCCAAGCCGCCGAACAGCGCCCGCTCGGACAGATTGGAACCGATGCTGATGATCCGGCCGCCCTCGGTCATGTGCCGGACCGCGGCCTGCGCGGCGACGAACGCGGCCCGGGCGTGGATGTGCAACGCCTCATCGATCTCGTCGAGGGTGAATTCCTCGAACGGCTTGGCCGGGAAGATACCGGCGTTGTTGACCAGGATGTCGAGCCGCCCCAGCGACTCGGCGGTGCGATGGACGGCCGCGACGGTCTCGCCCGCGTCGGCGCTGTCGGCCCGCACGACCAGCGCGCGGCGGCCCAGCGCCTCGATCTCGGCCGCCACCTTCGCCGCGTTCTCCGCACCGGCGCGGTAGGTCAGCGCCACGTCGGCGCCCGCCTCGGCCAGCCGCCGCGCGATCGCGGCGCCGATGCCCCGGCTGCCTCCGGTCACGAGTGCCACGGTCCCGGTCAGGTCGTTCATCTCGGCTCCTAATTTTGTGTCGATCAGTACATAAAAGACTCAAGCAGACGGTGGGCGAGGGCGTCAAGGGGTATATTTAACGATTGACACAGAAAGGAGCGGCCGTGGCCGAACGGGGTCGTCCCCGCGCCTTCGATCGGGCGCAGGCATTGCGGCGCGCCATGGAGGTGTTCTGGGAGCACGGATACGAGGGCGCGTCGATGAGCGACCTCACCTCCGCCATGGGCATCAACTCGCCCAGCCTGTACGCGGCGTTCGGCAGCAAGGAGCAGTTGTTCCGGGAGTCCGTGGGACTCTACGGGACCACCGAGGGCGGGTACACGGCCCGCGCGTTACGCGCGGAGCCCACGGCGCGCGCCGCCATCGAGGCCATGCTGCGCGACAATGCCCGCGCCTACGTCGACGGCGCCACACCGCGCGGCTGCATGGTCGTGCTGGCCGGCTCCACCTACACCACCCGCAACACCGCGATCCGCGACTTCCTCACCGAAAAGCGCAGGGCCACAGGGGAAGACATCCGCCGTCGGCTCGATCGCGGGGTGACCGAGGGCGACCTCCCCGCCGATACCGACACCGCCGAACTGGCCGCGTTCTACGCCACCGTCCTGTTCGGTCTCTCGGTCCAGGCCCGAGACGGCGCCGACCTGTCTCAGCTGAATCGAGCGATCGACCGCGCCCTCGCGGCCTGGCCCGGGTTACATGCGGCGTAGGGCGGCGATGCGCTGGGAGAGTTGGTCGGCGGTGGCCAAAGCCGTTGGCGGGCCACCACATTCGCGGCGCAACTCGCCGTGGATGACGCCGTGCGGCTTGCCGGTGCGATGGTGGTGCATGGCGACCAGGCTGTTGAGTTCGCGCCGCAATTCGCTGAGGCGGTCGGCGGTGGCGACGCGTTCGGCCGCGGCCGCGATGCTGGGGCCGGATTCCGCGCCGGCCGCCGCCGCGCTGCGCTCCTCGACCTGGCGGGTCTGGCGGTCGCGCAGCAGCGCGCGCATCTGCTCGGCGTCGAGCAGGCCCGGGATGCCGAGGTAGTCGGCCTCCTCGTCGCTGCCCGCGAAGGTGGCGGTGCCGAACGAATCGCCGTCGTAGATCACCTGATCCAGTTCGGCGTCGGCGGCCAGCGCGACGAACTTCCGCTCCTCCTCGCCGGGCTCGTCCTGCTGCTTGTTGGCCTCGATCAGCAACTCGTCCTCGAGGCCGTTCTTCTCGCGATGCGGCTTGCCGATGACGTGATCGCGCTGGATCTCCAGCTGCGCGGCCAGGTCCAGCAGCACCGGCACGGAGGGCAGGAAGACGCTCGCGGTCTCGCCGGCTCGGCGGGCGCGCACGAACCGGCCGATCGCCTGGGCGAAATACAGCGGCGTCGAGGCGCTGGTGGCGTACACGCCGACGGCCAGGCGCGGCACGTCCACGCCCTCGGACACCATGCGCACCGCGACCATCCACGGATCGGTGCTCGCCGCGAACTCGCCGATCCGCTGGGAAGAGGTCGGATCGTCGGACAGCACCAGCGCCGGCCGTGCCCCCGAGATGTGTTCGAGGAGTTCGGCGTAGTCGCGGGCCCGTTCCTGATCGGTGGCGATCACCAGGCCGCCCGCGTCGGGCATGCCGGTGGCGCGCAGCTGGCGCAGCCGGGTGTCGGCGGCGCCGAGCACCTTCGACATCCAGTCCCCGGCCGGGTCCAGCGCGGTGCGCCAGGCGCGGGCGGTCTGTTCGGCGCTCAGCGGCTCGCCCAGGCGCGCGGAGTACTCCTCCCCCGCGCTGTCGCGCCAGTGCGCGTCGCCGGAGTAGGCCAGGAAGACCACCGGCCGCACGACGCCGTCGGCGAGGGCCTCGGAGTAGCCGTAGGCGTAGTCGGCGCGCGAGCGCGGGAATCCGGACTCGTCGGACTCGTAGTTGACGAACGGAATCTGGGAATCGTCGCTGCGGAACGGGGTACCGGTGAGCGCCAGCCGCCGCGTCGCGTCGCCGAACGCCTCGGCGGCCGCGTCGCCCCAGCTCTTCGCGTCACCGGCGTGGTGGATCTCGTCGAGGATCACCAGGGTGCGGCGGTTCTCGGTGCGGACGCGGTGCTTGAACGGATGCGACGCCACCTGCGCGTAGGTGACCACCACGCCGTGATAGTCGCCGGAGGTGCCGCCGGTGGAGTTGGAGAAGTTGGAGTCCAGCGCGATCCCGGCGCGCGCCGCCGCCGCCGACCACTGATGCTTGAGATGCTCGGTGGGCGCGACCACCGTCACCTGATCGACGGTGCGGTCGGCCAGCAGCTCGGAAGCCAGTCGCAGCGCGAACGTGGTCTTACCAGCACCCGGCGTCGCGACCGCGAGGAAGTCGCGTGGCTTCGTCGTCAGATATTTGGTGAGAGCCCTGCGCTGCCATGCACGTAACGAACCAGCACCACCCGAAGTCACTCCACAGAGAGTAGCGACCCGCACCGACAGCAAGCCAATCGCATGCCGCCGGACCGCCCTGCGGGTCCCGGGTTCGCGCGGCCCCGGCAGTCCGGATCTCGGTGGCCACCGCTGGCTCCGCAGCGCTGCCCGCGGCGGCTCCGGAAACCCGGTGCGGGGCGTGAGCCGGGCGTGTCGCGCGCGGCGCGCCTGCCCACCGAGCGGCCGTCGCCGAGCGACACGTTTCCCGGCCGTTCGCCTAATCGGCGCGGTCGTAGGTGATGCTGTAGGCACGATGGACGCGCACGAACCAACTCCGGACGACAGCGCCGCCCCGAGTCCGGGCGCGGCCGTGGGTCGGCGTGCCCGGCGCGCGCTGCACCGGACCTGGCAGCTCATCGCCCGGGTGGCGGCGAAGGCATGGGACGATTCGATCTTCGCCAAATCAGCGGCCGCGGCGTTCTGGCAGACGCTGTCGCTGGCGCCGCTACTGCTGGGGTTGCTCGGCAGTCTCGGTTACGTGGGCGGCTGGTTCGGTCCCGACACCGTGCAGATCGTCGAGGGCAAGATCATCAGTTTCAGCCGAAACCTGTTCAGTCCCACCGTGGTCGACGACCTCATCGCCCCTACCGTCGCTGATGTGCTGGGGCGCGGGCGCGGCGCGGTGGTCTCGGTCGGTTTCGTGCTGTCGCTGTGGGCCGGTTCCTCGGCGATGGCGACCTTCGTCGATTCGATCGTCGCCGCGCACGATCAGCAGGACGCCCGGCATCCGGTGTGGCAGCGCATCTTCGCGCTGCTGCTGTACGTGCTGTTCCTGGTGGTGTCCGTGTTCGTGCTGCCGCTGGTGGCGCTCGGCCCGACGCTCATCGGCCGGGCGCTGCCCGAGGGCTGGCGCGAGCCGGGGCTGCGGTTGCTGGACAGCTTCTACTACCCGGGCACCGCGCTGCTGCTCATCGTCGGGCTGACCACGCTCTACAAGCTCGCCCTGCACAAGTCGCTGCCGTGGCACCGGCTGTTCTGGGGCGCACTGGTGGCGGGCGTGTTCTTCATGGCCGCCAGCGACGGGCTGCGCCGGTATCTGGCGTGGGTGACCCGCACCGGCATCAGTTACGGCGCGCTGGCCACTCCGATCGCGTTCCTGCTGTTCACCTTCTTCCTCGGCTTCGCGGTCATCCTCGGCGCGGAATTCAATGCCGCCGTGCAGGAGTTCTGGCCCGCGCGCGCCACCCGCGTCGAGCAATTCAAGCGCTGGGTCGCCCGGCACGTGCAAGGCAAGTCGCAGCCCATGCGGATCATTCCGTGATCGCTTTCGGTGTGCCCGGGTGTAGCTGGACATCGGACTCGGATATAGCCGCGCGGCATCGCCGGCGGACGTATCGGGCGGCGGACGCGGGTCAACGCCATGGGCGCAGGATCCGGAACGTCACCGCCAATCCCAGAATTATCAACACAAATGCAATTGCAGATGTAAACCACGATTGCGTGAGCGTGGCTATTCCGCCCGTCAAAATCGAGCAGACCAGCAGGGACAGTGCGACAGACCCCTTCTCGACCCCACGGGCCCGGGCTTTCACTTCAGCCTTGCCTGTCGCGATCACAGAGTGCCCCTATCGCAGAATTATCCGATCCGATATAGCACTTTTACTCACGCAACATTCATAACGCAACCTTGAGAATGTCGACATGCCGGAAACTGGGCGATCACCGGCGAACGAGACTTTTATTCGCTACTGCCGGGCACACATATCGGATCGCCCGGCGGACGCCTCACAACAGACCGTGCCGGCGCGCGTTGGCGACCGCTTGCGCCCGGTTCCGCGCCTGCAGTTTCTGCATGACCGCGCGCAAATAAGACTTGACGGTATTGTTCGACAGCCCGAGCCGGGCGCCGATCTCGCCATTGGTACCGCCCGTCGCCACGAGCCGCAGCACATCGTACTCGCGCGGCGTGAGGGCGTCCGCGATATCTTCACCCCGATCGCCGTCCGCCCGGCGCGCCGCCTGCAACGCGGCCGTGGCGTTCTCGGTGTGCCGCTGCAGCCGGATCAGCCGCGCCCGCAACTCCGGATCGCCACCGGCGCGAACGACCAGTTCCGCTACACCGGAACCGATCTCGGACAACAGGACTCGCACGCTGCCGTGCGGATCGGCACCCGGTCCATCGTCAGTGACCGACACCGCGACCTCGCAATCATCGAACTGGCACCGAGTACAGCATCGATGAATATTGTTGTCAATCAGTGAAGGAAACTCATATCCAATCAATGAAGGGACCCGATGAACTGCTACGCTCCGTCGGTCGCACGACGAGGAGTGAAGAGGCCATGCGGAAGAAGCCGCTGGCGGAGCAGGACGCCGACCAGCTCCGCGAACTCGGCAGGGTCATCCGGTCGGTCCGGCGCGGCATGCTCAGCCTCGAGGGCCTGGCCCAGCGCGCCGACATCAGCGCGGGCCAGTTGAGTCAGATCGAGAACGGCACCGGAAATCCCACGGTGGAGGTGCTGCTGCGGATTGCCGACACCCTCGGCATGGATCTCACCGAGCTCGTCGAACAACCGCCGGCCCGGCGAACCCTCGTGGTGCGCGCCGGGGAACGCCGCCGGTATCAGCCGCCCGCGATCGATCACGACATCGAGCTGCTGACACCGGTGATCGGGCACGAGCTGGGCGTGGCCTTCGCCGTGCTGCAGCCGGGGGAAGCCCGCGACGCGCGCTCGCAGGTGCACGGTGACGTGCTGTACTACGTGGTGGCCGGTGCGCTGGAGATCGTCAAGGACGGCATCGAATACCTTCTGCACGTGGGTGATTCGCTGCTCATCTCGTTCCCGCACCGCCTCTCCGCCGCGAACGCCGAACCGGTGGAGCATCTGGCGGTGTTCCGGCCGGAGGCCGAGTGATGTCGAGCGAGGACACCGCCGCGGCGCGCGCCCGGCTGGTGCACCGGATCGGGCACCGCATCCGGGAGCTGCGCCGCAACCGGATGACCCTCGCGCAGCTGGCGCAGGCGAGCAACGTCAGCATCGGGTTGCTGAGCCGCTTGGAGAACGGCGTCGGCAATCCGACGTTCGCGGCGCTCGGTTCGATCGCGCGGGCGCTGGACGTCGGCGTCTACGCCTTCTTCGAATCGCCTTCGGACGCTCCCGCCGTCGTCCGGGGCGCCGATCGCGTCACCCTGCGCCGGACACCGGCGGATCCCGAACTCGAACTGCTGGCGCCGAGCTTCTCGAGTCGCATCGTCGGGGTGCTCATGACCTTGCCGCCCGGTTGCGGTCCCGACGCCCTGAGCGTCGCGGGCTCGGGCCGCCAGTACGAAATCGTGGTGAGCGGTCCGGTCCGGTATCGCATCGAGCACGAGGTGCACGACCTCGAGACCGGCGACTTCATCGTGTTCGAGACCGGCCGCCCGCACGCCCGGCACAACCCCAGCGACACGGGCACGGCCCGGATCCTGTGCTTCGCGACCGAGGCCAGGCTGGGCACCTACTTCCCGGGCGAGTCCGCGACGGAATGACAGCGGTACACCCGTTCGGGTGTGCCGGACGGCACCGGCGGCGTGGTCTACTCCAATTCGGTAGCGGCACAGCCTATTCCGTGACCGAAACGAGGAACACCCATCATGACGATCGTCGATACGGCCGACCTCGGCCACGACCCGTACCCCTTCTTCGCCGCACTGCGCCGAGTCGGAGACATCTGCGAGGGCACGGTCATGGACCTGTCCCGGCTGCCCGAGTCGGCCCGTAACCGCCACTGCTACATGGCCGTGTCCTACGAGGCGGTCAGCGCCGTGCTGCGAGACAGCCGCGGCTTCAACTCCAGGAACTACGACGCCACCATCGGAACCCTGATGGGACCGACCATCCTCGCGATGGAGGGCGACCGGCACCGCGCGCACCGCGATCTGGTGGCCGCCGCGTTCAAGTCCCGGTCGCTGGCCGCCTGGGAACCCGCCATCGTGCGGCCGATCTGCACCCAACTCCTCGACGAGGTCGCCGCCACCGGGCACGCGGACCTGGTGCGGGACTTCACCTTCGAGTTCCCCACCCGCGTGATCGCGCGACTGCTGGGGCTGCCGGAGGAGGACATGTCGGTCTTCCGTGCCCGCGCGATCGAGTTGCTCACCTACAACGCCGACTATGCGCGTGGCATGAAAGCCGCTGCGGCGCTGGGTGATTACTTCCTCGAACAGATCGGCCGACGGCGTTCGGCGCCGACCGCCGACATCATCGGCGACCTGGTGACCGCCGAGGTCGACGGCGAGCGGCTGAGCGACGACGCGATCTGCTCGTTCCTGCGACTGCTGCTGCTCGCGGGGCTGGAAACCACCTACCGGTCCTCGGGCAATCTACTGTTCCACCTACTGCGGCATCCGGATCAGTTCGACCTGCTGCGCCGGGACCGCGATCTGATCCCCGCGGCGATCGAGGAGGGCCTGCGTTACGAGACGCCGCTGACGTCGATCCAGCGGCACGCCACCACCGACGTGGAGGTGCTCGGCATCCGGGTTCCGGCGGGTGCGGTCATCGACGTCTGCCTGGCCTCGGCGAACCGCGACGAGCGCCGCTGGGAGCGCGCCGAGGAGTTCGACATCGCCCGGAAGCGCTTGCCGCACATCAGTTTCGCGTCCGGCGCGCATACCTGCCTGGGCCTGAACCTGGCCCGCATGGAAACTCGCGTCGCCATGGAATGCCTGCTGGATCGGCTGCCGAACCTGACCCTCGTGCCGGACCAGGACACCCGGCCGCACGGGCACCCGTTCCGCTCGCCCCGCACGCTGCCGGTGACCTTCGACAGCGATCCGTCCCCGGCGGGTTGACACGCGATCCGCCCGATACGGGCGTGCCCGCTGTCCCCTGGTTCCCGCCGATCCGAGTACCGGAAAATGTCCGCATGGAGCGCCGACCGTGCACTCTATCGCGCCGAGACCGGTGGGCGCTACAGGTCATCGACCCCTTGCGCGAGGGCCTGGAGCAGCCAATGCTGGGCGTCACCGACGGTGACGGTCCCGGTGACCTCGCTGGTGAGCTGCCAGTAGCGCGGGATGCGATGGTCGGAAATCCTTGCGCCGCATAATAGTTGCCGCCTGAAGCGGGGCGTGTCGCGTTCCTCTCGCGCGGTGGCGTGCGCATCGATGAACCGGTCGAGTTCGGGGCCGGGTCGGGGAGGCTGGTTCGCGGCGAGCAACCGGCCCACGGCCTCGCACGCCTCCCCCACCCCGAGCAGCAGCGCCCGCTCGTGTCGGACCCGCGCCGTATCCGACTCGGCCGCACCGTTCCTGGTATCGGGCAGCTCGCCCGACTGCCGCAGCCGCCGCGCCATCGCGACACGGAAGGTGGAATCGGCTGCCAGGGTGGACAATTCGGCGTAGGCGAGGACGTGCCGGGGTTCCGGCTCAGTCGGCAGGGCGGGCACGTGCATCGCGAGGAACGCCTCGACCGTCGCGGGCGGCAAAGGGGTGAGCACGCGCCGCCAGAACGCCACCACCGTATCTTGGGCGCCGCGCCGGTCCGCCACGGCGGCAAGCAGTTCCAGGTGCGCGGCCTGCGCGGCGGGCGGCGCGGATTCCACGGCGAGGAGGGCGGCGCGACGCCACGTCAGCACGGCCAGTTCGGCATCGAGCGCATCGCGTTCGGCGGCGACCGCGGCGGGGATCGTGGTGGTACCGGCCAGGACGTCCACGATCGCGGCGAGACCGAGTCCGAGTGCCCGGAGGCGGCGCACGAGCAGCAGCCGATCGACGGCGACGGCCGGGTCGAACACGCGGTGCCCGCCCGAGGTGCGCCGCGACTCCAGCACCGCTTCGTCGCAATAGAAACGGATGGTGCGCACCGGGACTCCGGTCCGCCGCGACAGCTCGCCGATGCCGATCGGGCCGCCGCCGGATGTGTTGTGGGTCACGATCGCTGGAACCTCCACCTCGGTGGAGTTCCTACCGTACCGGTACATCCCCGGACGATGGAGCAAGCGATGACGATGACCACCGAAGACCTCTGGCGCGCTGTGGCGACCGAGCGCACGACCCTGGCCGACCTGCTGGAGACGTTGTCGGAAGACCAGTGGGAGCACGGCTCGCTCTGCGCGGACTGGCGCGTGCGGGATGTGGTCGCGCATGTCGTGCTGTCCGCCTCCGCCGGGCCGGGACTGCTGCTGCTGGTCAGCCTGATTCGCGCTCGCGGCAATCTGCACCGGATGATCCGCGACACCGCCATCCGCCACGCCGACCGGACGCCCACCGCAGCGATACTCGGTCAGTTGCGCGACAGCATCGGGCAGCGACGGACGGCGCCGGGCACCACACCCGCCGACCGCCTGATGGACCTGCTCGTGCACGGCCAGGACATCGCAATCCCGCTCGGAATCGCCCGCCCTGTGCCGGTCGCCGCCGCGCACGCGGCCCTGGACCGAGTCTGGGGCACGGGAATGTCCGGCTGCCACAAGACCTTCGGCGGTTTCCGCCTAGCGGCCACCGATACCGAGTGGAGCACCGGCGACGGCCCCCTCATCGAGGGCCCCGCCACCGCCCTCCTACTCCTACTCACCGGCCGCCCCGCCGCCCGCGAACACCTCACCGGCGACGGCGTCACGCACCTGCTCGCCGCCGACCGCGCCGGGTGATCGGCACACCCACGGCACCACGCCACATGCGGCTAGGGATCAGCACGCCCGGGCCGTCTGCCCCACGCAGGGACGGCATGCCCGAGTCAGCAACGCCCTACGTACCCAAGGATCGGCGCACCCGGTCTCACCCGGTGAGGTAGTGCGATTGTCGGTGGGACGGGGCGGGGTGTGGTCATGCGGGGCGGATGTTCGTGTCCGGGGGTTCTTCGCGGTGGGCGGCGGGGGCTGTCGTGTTCGGTGTGGTGTGGGTGGGGTTGCGGCGGGTGCGCTTACCGCGTGCGACCTCGGTGGCGAGCGCGTCGAGCGGTTGCGCGAAGGGGGCCAGTGGGTCGGCGAGTTCGGCCAGCCAGGCGCGTGCGGTCTCCAGGCCGGCGCGGTCGAGGGCGTAGAGGCGCCGGGTGCCCTCCGCCCGCACGAGCACCAGCCCGGCGTCGCGCAGCACCTTCAGGTGCTGGGAGACGCCGGGCTGCGAGATCCGCGTGTGGCGCTGCACGGCGGCCACGACGGCTCCCGCGGGCTGCTCCTCGGCGGCGACGAGTTCGAGGATGTCGCGCCGGACGGGGTCGGCCAGCGCCTCGAAGACCTTGGCGGGAGAGAGCCCCATCAGGACGGCTGATCGTCCTCGGGGACGGTGGTGTAGAACGACACCGTCCGCTCGGCGGCCGCGTGGGCGGTGTCCGGATCGTCGCCGTCCGCGGCGGCCGCGTCGGCCCAGCCGCGGGCCGCCGTCCGCACGAACGCCAAACCCTCGGGAGTCGTCGGGAAGGCTTCTCCCGCAGCCGGATCCACCGGTTCCCCGCTCGACAGATGCAGGCCCAGCCCCATCAGCGCGAGATCCCAGCCGACACCCACGGCCCCGGGCCCGAACTGCGTCCACAGCTCCGGATCGACGTACGCCTCGTGCACCAGCTCGAGCTGCGTGCCGTCCCCGTCCGCGGTGAGAGTGACCGTGAGCCAGGAGATCTGCGGCCCCATTTCCCAGGTGACGGCGAACCGCCGCGGCTCCTCGCACTCCTCGACGAGGCCCCCGGCGTTCCCCTCGATCTGATAGCGACCTCCGACCCGCAATTCGCCGCTGATCGGCAGGAACCAGCGCGGAATTCGCTCGCGGTCGGTGAGCGCGTGCCACAGGTCCGCCCGGTCGGTGCCGTAGGTGCGGCGGGCGACGGCGACGCGGGTGGGCGCGCCGTCGCGGGAACCGGTGCGGACCTCGCGGGCCACCAGTCCCGCGATGGCGGCCGGATCGGTGAGCAGGGACATGACTACCTCCTTGATAAGTTTTCACTTATATTAGCGGCTGAACTATCAGAAATGAACCCTTTCCACCTCGCGCGTTGGCAGTGGCCGCCGCCCCCTGCTGGCAAACGTGTCGCGAAAGTGCTGGTGAGAATGGATTTTCCGGGGCGGTGCGGTAATACTTGCCCCGTGACGGAGCAGACCGGGGAAGTCGTCGACGCGTCGGACGACGACAACCCAGACACCTACCTCTCGCCGACGCGGACAGTGGGTAGCTTCCGCTTCTGGTTCGCCGACCAGCGGTGGGAGTGGTCCGACGAGATCTTCGCGATGCACGGCTACACGCCGGGCGAGATCGTGCCCACGACGGCCCTACTATTGGCCCACAAACATCCCGAGGACCGCGCGCATGTCGAGGAGATCCTCGAGGCGGCGGTGCGGTCCGGCGGATCGTTCTCCAGCCGCCACCGGTTCATCGACACCGCGGGCCGGGAACACCAGGCCATGGTGATCGCCGACCGCATCATCGACAACACGGGCACCGTGATCGGCACGGCGGGCTACTATCTCGATCTCACCGACACCTTCGCCGCGCAGCGGCAGGAAGTACTGGACGAGACACTGCCCGGCCTGTACGAGTCGCGGGCCGTGATCGAACAGGCCAAGGGGGTACTGATGTGGGTCTACAGCATCAGCGCGCACCAGGCGTTCGACGTGCTCCGCTGGCGGTCGCAGGAGACCAACGTGAAACTGCGCGATCTGTCCGCGCAACTGCTGGCCGACCTGGAGACGGCCCAACCACCGCCGCCGTCGGTCCGCAGCGACTTCGACCACATCCTCCTCACCGCCCATATCCGCGTCGGCCAGAAATACAACGACCCCGACACGGAAACCGCTTAGCGTCAAGCGATCTCACGGCGAACCCGGCCGCCGACCCAGGCACCGAGTGCCTCCGCCAGCCCCTCGGCGCCGGGTTCGTCGGCGACCCACGCCGCGTAGCCGTCGGGCCGGACGAGAACGGCGGCAGGCGCGGCGATTTCACCGATGCCGGGAACGGTCCAGCGCTCGTCGCGGACGGCGACGTCGACGATATCGATACGGTCGCGCCAGGCGGACCCATCGGTTTCGCGATTCCCGTTGCGGCGCAGCAGAATCGGCCGGCCCGTGCGCAGCAGTTCGCATACCCGGGTCTCGCCGGAGTCGGTGGTGAGGTCCACGTCGGGCACGCGCCGACCGGCCAGCGGGTGCTCGCTGCCGGTGTCGTACCGGATGTCCAGGGCGGTGATCATGCGGCCCAGCCGGTGCCGCGCCTGATCGGCGCCGATCAGGTCGCTCATGATGTCGCGCAGCGCGTCGGTGTGCGGACCGGGCCGCGACAGCGCCGTCTGCGCGCGGGTGTTGTGCAGCACGCGCGCCGCGAGGGGCGCGCGCTCGCTCTCGTAGGTGTCGAGGAGATCCCCGGAATCGTTGCCGCGCAGGGCGATCGCGAGCTTCCAGCCCAGATTCACCGCGTCCTGCACGCCGAGGTTGAGGCCCTGGCCGCCCGCGGGAAAATGGATGTGCGCGGCGTCCCCGGCGAGGAACACACGCCCGGCGCGATACCGGTCGGCCTGGCGGGCGGCGTCTCCGTAGTGCGACACCCAGCGCGGGGCGTGCATGCCGTAATCGGTTCCCGCGATTTCGGTGAAGCTCGCGTAGAAGTCCTCGAAGCTCAGCGTCGCGCCACGCCCCAGCACCCGGTCGTACCGCTGCACCATGAGGCGGTACCAGCCGGGCTGGAACTGCACCACCGAGAAGTCACCCACCCCGCGACGCTGCGCGAAGACGGGACCGTCCGGCGGTGCGGCGAGTTCGACGTCGGCCAGCATTCCGGTCATGGTGGCGTCGGTTCCGGCGAAATCGATGCCGGCGAGCTTGCGGACGGCGCTGCGGCCGCCGTCGCAGCCGACGAGGTAGGACGCGCGGAGACGACGCGGCTCCGCCGCACCGCCGACCTCGACCGTCACCCCCGCATCGTCCTGGCGCAGGCCGGTGACCGGCGCGCCCCACCGCACGGGAGCTCCCGATTCCGTTGCGCGACGGTCCAATTCCCGTTCGATCACCGATTGCAGGACCGCGAGCGTGTACGGGTAACGGGTGTCGAGATCGCTGAAATCCAATGGCAGACCGCCGAAATGCCCCGCCTGGATCGGGCGGCCCTGTGCCAGTAGCCCGTCGAGCAGCCCGCGCTGATCGAAGATCTCCATCGTCCGGGCGTGAATGCCCCCGGCACGGGATTCACCGGTCCGGGCGGGCAGCGCGTCCAGCAGCACCACGTCGACTCCGGCGAGCCGCAGTTCGCACGCCAGCATCAGTCCGGTCGGGCCGGCACCGGCCACCACGACATCGGTTGTCTCCATCACCGTCTCCTTAACAACGTTAAGTTCGCTTTAACGATGTTAAGGAGACCAGAACGTTGTTAAGCTGTCAAGCAATCCAACGGAAAGAGGTGGCGGTGAAGCTCGACACCATGGTGATCGCCGAGGCCGCGCTGGGGCTGCTCGACGAGGTCGGCCTCGACGGCATGACCATGCGCAAGGTGGCCGCGGCGCTGGACGTGCAGGCCCCCGCGCTGTACTGGCACGTGAAGAACAAACGCGAACTGCTCGACGCGATGGCGCAGGCGGTCTTCGTCTCCGCCGTCACCGGCGTCGAGGCGCCCCGGCAGGGCGAGAGCTGGCAGGACTGGGTGATCGCGCTGGCGAGCCGCCTGCGCCGCGCCATGCTGCGCCACCGCGACGGCGCCAAGGTGCTGGCCGGCACCTACGTCAGCGACGAAGCCATGTGGCGCACAGTGGAATTGACGCTACGCACGCTGGAGGACGCGGGATTCGCGCCCGCCGAGGCGCACCGGGTCTTCCCGATCATGCTGCACTACACGGTCGGCTTCGTCATCGAGGAACAGGCCCGCTCCGGCGCCGAGTACACCCGCGGCAACCCGTACGACGCCGACCACCTCGCCCGTGCCGTCGACGCCGAGCGCTACCCGCGCGCCGCCCGCATGGTCACCGCCGTCTTCGGCACCGATCCCGATGACGAATTCGAGCACGGCCTGCGGGTCGTCCTCGCCGGGGTCCGCGCCGTGCGCTCACCGAGTCAGTAACGGCCCCGCCGCGGCGGCACCGAATGCCCGACCTCACCGGCACCCCGCGAGGCCGCCGAGGTCACATCGAGAATCCGGGCCGCCGTCTCGCGGAGCAGGTCGCACAGCTGGGCGGTGCGGATCGAGCCGACGAAGTAGTCCACCTGGGTGTCGTCGGCGAGGCGGATATCGCATGCGTACCAGCAGTGACCGGCGGGCGCCGGCAGTTCCAGGGCGCAGCGAGTGGCCAGCTCGGACAACGCCGCGGCAGTTTGCGCGGGGCTGCCGGCATTGCCGACCTGCCACCACGAAACGCCGTAGTCGTCAGGCCGGGAGATCGTCACCTGGTAGGTGAGCAACTCGCTAGCATCCGCCATGCCCAGGAACATACCGGACACTCGGCCAATAGTCACTAGACAGCAAACATCCGCTGTTTCTGCGGGCGGATCGGGCCGCGTTCCGGGTTCGCCGCGAATTCGGACCGCGGGCGCACGTGCAGGCGCTATTCGCCGTACTCGGGATCGGTTGTCGGCAGTCCCTCGCTGGCCCGCAGCTTGTCGGCCATGGAGGTGAGCAGGTTCAGTGATTCCTCGGAGAGGTCGAAGGCCCGGTTCGATAACCGCCGCAGACCGTAACCGCGTAGGCGGGACAGCAATTCGAGGTCGTGGTCGATCTTGGCGGCGTAGACGTCGTCGGTGAAGTAGGCCGGGTCGACCTTGAAGAACCGGGCCAGTGCGGCGACGGTCTCCGGGGAGGGATTCTTGCGCCGGCCCGAACGCAATTGGGACAGATACGGTTTGGAGATGGGGTGCCCAGCGGTGGTGAGCATGTCGGACACTTCGGCGTTGGTATGCGGCTTACGTCCCGGCGGATGCACCATGTCGAACAGTTTGTTCAGGCGTTCGGCGAAATCAGCCGTCATGAGCAGCCGAACTCCCTTCGCCGCACCGTGCCCCGATCCGGCCGACGCCGGTTCCGCCGATCTTAGCAAACGCCACCGCGGCAGGATGCCGAATCAGCAAGCAGCACAGGGCAAATCGGACGAAAGGAACCGGTCGCGGCGCTAACTGCCGCGAACCGTGTCGAGCAGCAGTTCCAGACCGTGGTCGACCGTGGCGTCGACGATCTGCGGCGCGTCACCGTCGAGATCCCGGTGCAGCGACCGCACCCCGGCCCGCGTGGCGACCGCGAACCACACCGAGCCGACGGGTTCGCCGTCCTGCTTGTCCGGGCCGCCGACGCCGGTGACCGCGACGGCGATGTCCGCGCCCATCAGCTCCCGCACCCCGCGCGCCATCGCGACCGCGGCCGACTCACACACCGGCGAGCAGTCCGGCATCCCCAGCACGGCACGCTTGACCTGCGTCGAATACGCGACCACACCGCCGCGGAACCAGTCCCCCGCCCCCGAAGCCGCGCCCAGCGCCGCCGAGAGCCTGCCCGCGGTCAGCGATTCCGCGACCGCGACCGTCGACCCGCGGTCCCGCACGACCGCGGCGATCTCCTCGGCAAGGCGGCTGGTGTCCATGGTCCCTCCCTCGTCGTGCGGCTACCGGTATCCGTCGGCGCGCAGCAGGCGGGCCAGATGCGCGGCGTTGCGCGCCAGCGTGGCGGTCGTCTTCGCGACCGCTTCGGGCGTGCTGTCGAGATCCTTGTAATCGGTTCCGCCCATGGCCTGGTCGTTCCAATACGTCGAACCCTGCGCGGGGATGGTGAATCCGATGTCGCCGAGCGCCTGGAACAGGTCGGCCGCGATCTTGTGCGCGCCGTCCTCGTTGCCGACGATCGCGGCGAGGCCGACCTTGTCGTACATCGCCGGGCGGCCCGCGTCGTCGGTGTTCGACAACTCGGCGTCGAGACGCTCGAGCACCCGCTGCGCGATCGAGGACATGTGCCCGACCCAGGTGGGCGTGGCGATCAGCACGATATCGGCCGCGGCGACGCGCTCGCGGATCTGCGGCCACTGGTCGCCGTCGCCTTCGTCGGCGGTGATGCCGGGCCGGACGTCGTAGTCCGCGACCCGTACCACCGAGCCCGCGACGTCGTGTGTGGCCAGTTCGGCGAGCACCTGCTCGGCGAGGAGATCGCTGCTGGACGGGTCCGGGGAGCGTTTCAAGGTGCACACCAGCGCGACCGCCGTGAGATTGCGAGTGTCGCTGCCGCCGTGGGGGTCGGGGTCGTTCGCCGTCATCTCGGCCTCCTTCGGTCGTGATCGTGCGCGGTCCGTCTTCCTGCGCGTACCCGCTGATCCGGCAACCAACCGGTACGCCGCCGGGCGAGTCAGTGCGCGGGCGCGCGGCGGATGCGGGCCGCGGCGGTCTTGAACAACGGCTGCTTCGAGGCGGGATCCCAGTCGGTGCGGGTCAGTTCGTTGGCCGCACGGTCATGGTCGCGGTCCTCGGCGTCCCAGTAGCCGTAGTGGAACGGGACGAAGACCACACCCGGCCGGATCGCGGACAGCCGGGCCCGAGCGCGCAGGTTCGCGCGCGGCGTGGTGATCTCGACCAGGTCCGTCTCACCGATCCCGGCGGCGCGGGCGTCGGCGGCCGAGATCTCGACCCAGACCTCGGGCGCCGCGGCCTGCAACTGCGGCGTGCGGCCGGTCTTCGTGCGGGTGTGGAAGTGATAGAGCGTGCGACCGGTGATGAGTGCCATCGGGTATTCCGGGCTCGGTGGTTCCGGTGGTTCCAGATAGGGAGCGGGCTTGATCATGGCCTTACCGTGCGGATTCCGGGCCCGATAGGTGGCCGCGTCGACGGGTTCGCCGGTGACCAGATCCTTGCCGTAGTTCTCGCAGCTGTCGGGGGCGGCGAAGAAATGGCCGTCGGCGTAGAGCCGTTCGGTGCCGCCCGGACGATCCGCCGTGCAGGGCCACTGCACGCCGCCCGCGCGCAGCCGGTCGTAGTCGAGCCCGCTGTAGTCGCACGGCCGCCCCGCGCTGCAGCGCTGCCAATCCCGGAACGCCGCCTCGGGTGTCGTCCACGCCGGCAACGGGTTCCCGTCCCGGTCGCGCAGGCCGAGCCGGCGGGCGAAGTCGACGAAGATGTCCATGTCGGACCGGGCCTGCCCGGGTGGATCGACGGCCCGCTCCGACAGGTGCACGGTCCGGTCGGCGTTGGTGAAGGCGCCGGTCTTCTCGCCCCAGGCCGCCGCCGGGAGCACGACGTCGGCCAATGCCGTTGTCTCCGTGGGGAAGATGTCCTGCACCACCAGAAACAGGTTCCGCTGAGCCAGTATTCGACGCACCCGCGCCAATTCCGGCAGGGAGACAGCGGGATTGGTCGCCGACACCCACAGCATGCGCAGCGCACCGGATTCGGCGAGTTCGAGCATCTTCATGACGTGGGTCGGCGGGCCGTCGTGCGACAGCGTGCCGGAGTCGACGTTCCACACCCGCGCCAGCTCGGCGATGTGGTCGGGGTTGGCCCAGTTGCGGAATCCGGCGATGTCGCCGTCGGCGCCGCATTCGCGGGTGTTCTGCGCGGTCGGCTGGCCGTTCATCTGCAGGACGCCGCGGCCGGGCGCGCCGAGCATGCCCCGCACCAGATGAATGTTGTTGACCTGCACCGCACTCGCGGTGGCCTGATGCGATTGGTAGAAGCCCTGCAGCACGGTCGACACCAGCCGGTCGGCCGTGCCCAGCAGCCGCGCCGCGTGCCGGATGTCGTCGGCGTCGACGCGGCACACGGCCGCGGCCTTCTCCGGCGTCCATTCGGCGACCGTTCGCACCAGGTCGTCGAATCCGATCGTGTGCGCGTCGAGGTAGGCGCGGTCGGTCCAGCCGTGCACGATCAGTTCCCGGAGCAGGGCGTTCATCAGCGCCATATTGGTTCCGGGCAGCGGCGCGAGGTGCACCGTGGCCTGCTCGGCGACCGGAGTCCGGCGAGGGTCGACGACGACCAGCGCGGGCGGTCGCGGACCGGCGAGCCGGTCCAGGATCCGCGACCACAGCACGCTCTGGGTCTCGGCGACATTGTGCCCGTAGAGGGCGATCACCTGCGCGTGGTCGATATCGGTGTAGGAGCCGGGCTGACCGTCGCAGCCGAACGACTCCTTCAGACTCTCCGCCGCGGTGGCCGTGCACAGCCGGGTGTTGCCGTCGACATGGTTGGTGCCGATGCCGCCGCGAGCGACGACGGACAGCGTGTAGTACTCCTCGAGGAACAGCTGCCCGCTGGTGTAGAAGCCGATCGCCTCCGGGCCGCGCGTCTCGAGCAGTTCGCGGGTGTGGGCGACGATCCGGTCCAGGGCGGTGTCCCAATCGCAGGGAACCAGCCGGTCGCCGTCCCGGACGAGGGGCGTGGTGAGCCGGTCCGGTGACGCGGTGGCCCGCCAGCCGTACAGGTCCTTGGGATCGAGTCGGCCGCGATTGATCCGGTCGCCCGCGCGACCGCGGACGCCGACGATGCGGCCGTCGCGCACGGCGATGTCGAAGGCGTCGCCGTTGGAGTGCAGCACCGACGCGGACGGCACCCATCGCTCGACATCGGCTTCGGTCAGGCCATCGGTGAGACACATGTCGACCCGTTCGGGCCAGTCCTGCCCCGGCCCGTACGGTGTGCGCGACCCCCACGGTCGCGTGATCCGGAGCTGGTCACCGGGGGCGAGCGTGTGCTGTGTCATGCGGGCCGAATACCCCGCGCCGCCCGGCTCATTCGCCGGGCAGCGAACCGGCAGCGACCGCCGCGATCTCGCGCCGGGTGCGGGCGGCGAGTCAGCTCTCGCCGCGCTGCTCGACCCAGCGGTAGCGCTCTCGGCGGCGGTGGTTGTAGGCCGCCTTGCGCACCGTCGTATCGTCCTCCAAGCCGGAGCCGACCGCCCCGGCGACGGTGCCGAGAATCGTCGCGGTCAGGGCGATCGTCAGATAGTCGCGAATGCCCGCCGAATGCCCGAGGGTCTTGCCGAGGAAATCCGGTGGGATGACGAGCAATACGGCCGCCAGGGTGAGCAGGTACAGGGTGGCGAAGAACGCCGCGCTACCGACCAGGACCGTGGCGACGGTGCCCGCGTTGCGCAGCCGCCGGTCCGGATCGCTTGTGGCGCCGACGTTCTCGTCGCGTTCCCAGAGACCGTGCCCGGCGATGATCCACACCGTCAGCACCGACAGGGCGGCGACGGTGCTCCCCGCCAGGCGAGCCGGGCCCAGCGCGGTGGCCAGCTGCCAGATCGAGGAGTAGAGCACCCCGAACGCGGTGCCCGCGATCGCGCCGGCCAGTGCCGTGGACAAGCCGACCAGCAATTGCCACGGCCGGTTCGCCCGCACCATCCCGGCCAGCAGGTGCGCCGTCCCGAGCTGCGGGGAACGGAGCACGTGGACCTCGTGGTCGGTGCGGGCCCGTTCGACGCGCACCGCGCGGGAGCCCAGCTGCCGGGTGAGGTCCTGGAGCAGGCCGGTCTCCGGCCGATAGCCGGGTTCCATCCGGGCGGTCAGGGCCGCCGCCAGGTCGGTGAGGCGGCGGCGCAATCGCAGGCCGCCGAGCGCGGGCAGGGAGACGAGTGCGACCCGGGAGTCGATGTCGACGGTGGCCATCACGAACCCGCGCGGGCCGCGCAACGGCAGATCGGTGACGCACAACGCCAGGTCCCACTCGGTGGTGCGGACGCGTTCGTGTGCCTTGTCCACCAGTCGGTCGTAGTCGGGATACATGGCCTCGAACGGATCGTCGACCACTTCGGTCCGCCAGGTGACCCGGTCGTCGACGCGGTTCGCCAGCACGCCGGGCAGGGCGTGGCCGAGGTCCCGGGCCAGCCGGGCGGGGAGGTCGGGGTCGGCGAGGATGCCGACCACCACTGTCTCGCGGGAGCGATCGCGATCGTCCGCCGTCATGTCACCGCCCTCCGCGTGCGCCGCCACAGTCGTACCCGGGCGAGACCGGGTCCGCACCGGCATATCCGCAGCGGCGGCGGCCAAACCTCGTACACCGGACCCGCTGTGCGACAAAGCATCCCGAGCCGCGCGAAATGCGTTCCGATGGCGCGAGGATTCGCTTCGACGTACGATACGGCCGTCCTTCCAGCGGTACCCGTCGAATCAGGTGGCGACATTGAGTCTCAGCGGTAAGCGATTCCTCGACATGGCCGGGAGCAGGGAAACGGCCGTGACGGTGCTGGCGACGATCACCGGGCTGTACTACCTGATCGTCGCCGTCACCAACTGCATCGACACCGATACCAATCGGCGCGGGGTCGAGGCCGTGCTGTCGATGCAGGCCACCATTCACCATTCCGGCACGGACTGGCGCGCGATCACCAACGGCACGGTCCTGCTCATCGCTTACATCCTCGTGGTGATCTGGGAGTATCTGATCGCGTTCGTGCTGCTCGCCGCGGCGGGCACGGGCTGGTGGGCGCTGGCGGGCCGCAATGCGGCGCGGACCGCGGTGGCGGCCAAGCTGTCGAGCCTCGGCTGGACCATGGCGGTGCTGCTGTTCGCGGGCGGCTTCCTCACCATCGGCGGCGAATGGTTCCGGATGTGGGCGAACAAGCAGGTCAACGCGTCCTCGGCGGCGTTGCAGAACTTCCTGCTGGCGGCCGTCGGGCTGATCCTGGTGCACATGTCGGGCCGCGCCGAGACACGCGCGGCGGACTAGCGAAGCGGCGGCTCAGCCGGCGAGCGACCTCTCGCGGATCTCGTGAATGCGGGTGCCCGCGGCGTCCCTCAGCCGATCCACCAGGCACATCTCCGGTACCGCGTGACCGCTGAGGTGCCCGGCCGGTATCGCGACGACGTGGGCGTCGGCGCGGCGCAACGCGTCGATCAGCGCCAGGAACTGCGGCGGGAGCAGGCCGGAATCCATCCGCTGCTCATGGAAGACCTCGCCCAGATCGCAGCCCGCGGCGGCCGCGGTCTCCGCGATGAGCGCGTCCCAGCGGGCCGGGTCGTCCACCAGATGGTCACAGAGATAGCCGAACATCAGCGGCCGTAGCGCAGCCACCGGCTCACCTCGAACCCGTCGGGGTCACGCGCCCGCGATCGCTGATCTGCCAGCAGCCCTTGTACGGGATCGCGACGATCAGACCCCGTGCCTGCAACCGTGCCAGTGCGGCGCGAGTGCTCCAGCTGGTCAAGCGAGCCTGCCGCTGGATCTGCACCGCGGACAGCAGCCCGCCGGGGCGAAGAACGTTCAACACCAGCGATTGTGCCGCCTGCCCGAACTTCATTGCGTTCTCCTCGAAACGCTCGCTACACCGAATGTGCCGTGGAGCTGTGTGTGAGCTCCGATCACACGGGAATTTCCGAAGATTAGTTGTCGACATCACATGATGTCAACAGCATGTGATGTCAACATTTATCGGGCCCGAGGTTGTGAGAGGATGCGGGCCATGCCCACCGCCACCGAGGAACCCCGGGGCGAGTCGCGACGTTGGCGGGGCCGCGAACCCGCCGACCGCACCGCGACCCGCCGCCGGCAGTTGCTCGACGCCGGACTGGAGCTGATGGGCAGCGTCGGCGCGGCGGGCATGTCGATGCGCGCGGTGTGCCGCGCCGCGGGCCTGACCGAGCGGTACTTCTACGAGAGTTTCACCAACCTGGACGAGTTGCAGCTGGCGGTGCTCGACGAGGTCGTGCTGGGCGCCCGCGACCGGCTGATCGCCGCGCTCACGACCGCCCCGCCCGACCCGGGCGAGATCTTCGCGCACGTCGTCGCGCGCTTCACCGACTACATGGACGAGGATCCGCGCCGCGGCCGCATCATGTTCGTGGAGTCGCAGGCGACGCGGGTTCTCGGGGAGCGCGGCAACGAACTCGTGGTCGAGTTCACCGCGCCCATCGCCCTGAGCCTCGCCGGCACCGAACAGCACCGCAGTCCCGCCGACGAGACCGACATCCGCCTCAACGCGCATGCCATCTTCGGCGCGATGGCGTTCCTGTACCGGCCCTGGCTCGACGGCGCCCTGGAGATTTCGCGGGAGCGTTTCGACCGGCATGCCACCAGCGCGATCACCGAACTCGCGCGAGCCAGGTCATCGGTGCGGCCGTAGGCGCGGTCACCAGGGCGTATTCCACTCCCGGGACACCTCCGGCGGGTCGACGGCCGGGGGCAGGGGCGCGGGAGTGCGGGTCACGGGTCTGCCGGTAGCGCGGGCCAGGTCCGCGAAGCGGATGGCGTTGTGGATGGCCGCGCCGCCGGGGTCGTTGTTGAAATACACGTAGATGTCCCGGGTCTCGTCCCAGGTCTCGTCCAGCCGCCGCACCCAGTCGGCGAGGACACGCTCGTCGTAGCAGGGCCACGGCGTGCCGGTGCCCTCGTGGAAGCGCAAATAGGCCCAGTCCGCGGTGCGCCACAGCGGTGTGACGGGCCGGTCCAGCCGGTCGGCCCAGCACAGCGCCGCGTTGTGGCGTTCCAGCACGGCGCGCACCTCGTCGGTCCACCAGGTCTCGTGGCGCGGCTCGACGACCACGCGCAGATCGCCGGGGATCAGGCGCAGCGCCGCGGCCAGCCGGTCCGGCGCGGCGGGCAGGTTGGGCGGCAACTGGATCAGCAGCGGTCCCAGCTTGTCGCCGAGGCCGCGGGCCGCCTCGATCATCCGCTCGAGCGGAATCTCCGGATCGAGCAGCCGCCGATTGTGGGTCAGCACCCGGGTCGCCTTGACCGCCATGACGAAATCGCCGGGAGAGCGTGCGCGCCAGCCTTCGAAACTCGTGCGCGGCATCGGCCGGTAGAAGGCGGCGTTCAGCTCCACCGTGGCGAACGAGCGCGCGTAATGCTCCAGCCAGCGCCGCTGCGCGACGCCCTTGGGGTAGAACACGCCGCGCCAATCCGCGTACTGCCATCCCGAGGTGCCCACGAACAGTGCCATGTCGAGAGCCATTCCCCCGTCCGCGGAAGGCAATCAGGGAGGTCCGCGACGAAATGCGCCGGACGGAAATTGTGTTCCGGCGCAACATTTTCGGCACGTTGTTGTGAATGGTGACCATGTCGGCCACACCTGTCCTGCCGCGCGTCGCGGTCCGGTTCGATGTCACCGGTCGGCGAAGGAGTGTCGGATGTCGCGGAAGAATCGGGCGGGCGGGCTGTGTGTGGTGCTCGCCGTGTGCTGCCTGGGCGGGCACGCGGTGGCCACGGCGGACCCGGGGCGGACGGAGCTCGGCTACACCTCTTCGGCGCCGGTGACCTCGGTGGTCGCGACCGTCGTGACCCGGACGGTGCCGCTGCCCGCCGCGGCCCCCGCTCATCCCGCGGCCTGCGACAGCCTGTCGTATCTGCGCTGGCGCTCGGTGGACGGGCCGGCGGACGCGGCCGACGCCGATCGCGTCCTGGTCGCGCAGCCCGGCATCTTCGAGGGCGCGGGCGCCTTCGACAGCGTCGCGCGCAACACGGTCGCGCGGGCGGCCGAACGCGGCGCGCACATCGAGTTCTGGGCGCTGGACCGCCGCTCCAACTGCCTCGAGGACCACACCGGCACCCGGGCCGCCCTGCGCTCCGGCTCGATCGACAGCGCGACGGACTACTACTTCCACGGCGCGCCGGTGGACGGCCGCCGCTTCGCCGGATACGCCTCCGGTGACACCACGGCTTGGCTGCGCGACCAAGGCCTTGCCCAGACCCTGCGCGACGAGTACGACCTGCTGCGCCTCGAACTGCCCGACCAGTCACTGCGCGAGCGGAAGGTGTTGTGTGGCGGGCACTCCCTGGGCGGATTCCTGACCGGCTACTTCGCGGGCTGGGACTTCGACGGCGATCCCGCCACCACCGACGACGCCGGATACCGCCAGTGCGGCGGGCATTTCGCGCTGGACACCAGCATCAGGGCCGGAATCTCGTTGCGCGGCTTCGAGTTTCCGTCGCCGCCCCCGGCCGTGGCCGCCGGCCTGGAGGGTCTGTCACTGCAACTGGACACCGCACTCCCGGTGCTCGCGCTGCCGGCGGTGATCAATCCGGAGACGACCAACCTGCTGGCCCTGGCGGGGCTCGCCGCCCGGCTGTCCCCGCAGGGCGTGAACGACCTGGTCCGTCGCCTGCCCGACAATCCGAACATCGCCCTGACCTTGCGCACCCTGCTCTCGCAGGACCCGGTCGCGTTCGCCACCGGCAGCCCGGACGTGCGGACGCTGTCGGCCACCAACGAAGCCGTGCTCGGCGCGCTGCTGGACGACAATTCCCAACCGCTGGGCTTCCTGCAGGCCAGCGCGGGCTTCGTCGCCGGTGGTCCGTTGGGCGCCAAGAACTTTCCGCTGCCGGACGCGGTGGCGCGCAGCCCGATCGCCATGAACTTCTTCGGTGACGCGCCCAAGGTCTCCCCCACGCGTTTCGACCCGCAGACGGTGTACCACTGGATCGACTACGACGCCGTCGGCGCGGAACCCGGCGGCGCGACCACACCCGGCAGCGAGGTGACGTCGATCGACCAGCTCGCGCGCAGCCTCTGCGAGCCGCCGCTGGACTTCACCGAGTGGTACTTCCCGTCGCGCCTGGCGCTGGATCTGCAGCAGGGCACCGCGCCCTCGATCGCGGCGCGGCACCTGCACCCCGACGGCGTCGGCCGCCATCCCGCACTCACTTTTCACGGCAGCGGCGGAATCCCGGTGGCCGAATCCGGCAATCCACGCGATACACAGATATTTCTGCCCGGCTACAACCACCTGGATGTACTCACCGCCGCCGAGCATCAGAACAATGGGCAGCCCGAAGTGGTATCCACTCGTTTGGCCGAGTTCGCCACGCGGTGAATCAATCCGAATAGTTGAAAGTTGCACCGGATTCGCCGGGCGAGTGAATATTCAGCGACAGCGCATTCCCATGCCCGAGAAGGGGTCGCCGTGACACGGGCGGGAGACTGGTGGTCGAGTTCGTTCCACACGGAAGAAGGTGAACGATGCCATGCTCCACTGGCCCCTCTCCGTCATCGCGGTTGCCGGAACACTGCTGGCGGCATTCGTCGCGATAAACATGGTCGCTCTGCGCGCCGACGGCCGCCGCCGGAAATTACCCGGCGCACCGGCGCGGAACACCACCTCGGCCCGCCGGAAAATCCCTTCCGAGGACACGTGGCTACCCTCTTCGATGCATCGGCCGCCGGGCCACCCGTTGACGGTGGGCGAGGCGCATCGCGTGATGCAACGGCACCTGAATTGCGGGACGGACAACTGCATCAGCAAGGCGGTCGCATTCTCGGTCCTGGTGCAGCACGGCCGCATCAAGCCGGATTCCTCACGGTCGTCCCGCTAGCCCGGCGAGTGCGCGGCGGTCACGCGGCGATCGTGAGGCCCAGGCCGGTCAGCAGGTCGATCACGCGACAGCGCAACTCGTCGCGGATGGGCCGCACCTCGGCCACCGGCAATCCGGCCGGATCGTCCACGATCCAATCCTCGTGCCGCACACCGGGCAACTGCGGGCACAGGTCGCCGCAGCCCATGGTGACGATGACGTCGGCGGCCCGGATGATCTCGTCGGTCCAGGCCTTCGGGAATTCGTGGGAGATGTCGATGCCCACCTCGGCCATGGCCGCGACCGCCGCCCGGTTGAGCGCGCCGCTCGGTTCCGATCCGCCCGACCAGGCCAGCATCCGGCCCTGCGCATAGTGCTCGAAGAAGCCCAGCGCCATCTGCGAGCGGCCGGCGTTGAACGTGCAGAGGAACAGCACCACCGGCATGGCGTGCTCGACGCGGCCCTCCACCTTGGCGCGGGCGTGCAGTTGCTGGCGGGCGAAGCGCTCGGCCAGCAGCGGCAGGTAGAGCTTCACCGGCGCCTGCGCCCCGATCTGCGCGTAGGAGTCGTGCAGGAAACGGTGAATGGTGTTGGCGTCGAACAGGATCGTGAACTCACGCTGCAGCCGCCGTTCGGCGCGGGCGAGTGCGGTGGCGTGCACGATATCGAGGAGTCGGTACGCCGGTGTGATCTCGGCGTATCCGGCCCGGAGGGTCCGCTCGGACATAGCCACGTCACCCAGCGTGACACCGATGACCTTCCGCGACAACAAAACCCAGATGAACCGTTTCGGACCTATTGGCCACCCGCGGCCGTAATGTCGGTGTCCGGAGTCCCTGGCACCGGGGACCTACGTGCCCGGGCCGCGAGACAGGATGGTGCCAGCCACATTTGCGCCGGTGAGGTCGGCGCCGTCCAAGCGCGCGTTCGACAGATCCGCCCCTGCGAGATTCGCGCCGGTCAGATTCGCGCCGCTGAGGTCGGCGCCGGCGAGATTCGTTCCGGCCAGATTGACCCGGTGCAGGTCGGCTCCCCGTAGGCGCGCACCGATCAGGCAGGTCTCGCCGAGATCGATCTCCGTTGTCGCCGTGTCGTACGGGGTGTAGCGCCGGCCGATCACCGTGATCACGGTCTGCACATCGTATTCCAGCCTGCCGGGCTCGCCGGGCTTGCCCACGAGCCGGCACTTCCACACCGGCGATTGGGTGTGCACATACGACGCCAGGATCGAATAGATCGTCGAGTGGTCCGCGGGAGAATCCTTGGCCAGCCGTTCCAGCAGGAAGACGGCGGACAGCCGGGCCTCGAGTTTGTCGACGGTCAGGTGTTCGACGGCCTTGTGCACACGATCGGTGACGACGGTCTGCTGCGACAGCGCGTACTGATCCTTCGTCGCGCGCAAGGACTGCCCCGTGAACCACAGGGCGCCGATCGCCGCGATCGTGGTCGCCATCGCGACGAGGTTCGTCCAGCCCTTCCAGACCAGTACCCGATGCAGGGTATGTGTGATCCGTTGCCCGCGAACGGGTTCGGGTCTGCGCAGGGACCGGCCGGTTCCCGCGACCCGAACCTGACGTGGTGACATCCTGTCTCGCATCGCTGTTCCTGCCTGCTCGATACCGTCACTGGTCCATCTCGAGGCACATCGGCGGACCATCATGCCAGCGGACAGCCTGTGAGGAGGGCCGTTTCGCGCGTGGTGCACCCTCACAGCCGCGGTGGCGACAGGTTGTGTGGTGGCAGGTTTTCGGCTCGGCCCGTTCTCCGGTCATCACGGGAGTATTACGATCACACCGCGAGAAATTTCCGAGTACTTCTCTGGCACTTCGCTTTTCGGCATCGCACGGGCACTGGTGAGGCAGCGCGCCGGTGTGATTCGCCGACACGTCGTCATCGTGTGCACACCGAATGATTTCGGACCGGAATTTAGGTGCTTTCGCACATCCGAATTGGGGAGGAAACGTTATGCCGGACAGCGATGTCGTCGCGCGGGACCGCAGTACGGTCGTCGCTGCCCCGGCCGGGGCGCGGTCCGCGCCCGCAGCGGTTCCGCCTTTCGCCTGGCGCGAGGCCGGCCTCGTCGCCGCACTCGCGGCGGCATTGTTCACCGCTCGGGTCGGGCGCTATCCCCTCGGCGGCGACGAACTGTATTTCATTGCGGCAGGCCATCGTCCGGCGTTCGGGTATGCCGATCAAGGGCCGGTCGTGCCGCTGCTGGCGGCCGCCGCGGATCTCCTCGCTCCGGGTTCGGCGGTGCTGCTACGGTTGCCCGCGGTGCTGCTGACCGTGGTGGCGATTCTGCTCAGCGCGGCGGTCGCGCAGGAGTTCGGCGGCGGTCGAGGGCCGCAGGCGCTGGCGGCCGCGGCGTACGCCGCCACGCCCATGGCGGTGACACAGTCGGCGATGCTGAGCACCTTCGCCGTCGACGTGACACTGACCGGGCTCGTGGCGTGGCTGTGGATCCGCTGGGTGCGCACCCGCTCCGATCGTCTGCTGTTGCTGGCCGGACTGGTTGCGGCCGTGGACTTTCAGGTGAAGTGGCTCGTTCCGATCGTGTGGGCGGGTCTGACGGTGGGCGTGGCCGTCTTCGGCCCCCGCGACATGCTGCGGCGCCCGGCCTGGTGGGGCGGGTCGGCGCTACTGGTCGCCTCGGCGATACCGACCGTGCGGTGGCAGCAGGCCCACGGCTGGCCGCAGCTGGCGATGGGCGCGGTGGTCCGCGCGGAGCAACTCGCGACCAGCGGCCTGGCGGGCATGCCGATGCAGATCGTCCAGGTGACCGGGCCGCTGGGATTGCTGCTGCTGGTGGGCATGTGGGCCGGACTGCGCTGGGATCGGTTGCGGCACTACCGTTTCGTGATCCCGATGGTCGCGATCGGATTGGTCGGCGTGGTCGCCGGCGGCCTGCGGCCGTACTTCGTGGCCGGGGCCTTTCCCGGGCTGTTCGCCGCCGGTGCGGTGTACCTGGGCGATCGTGAGCTGTCCCGGCGCGTGCGGGCGGCCGGCGCCGGGCTCCTGGCGCTGGCCACCGCGGTGACCGTGACCGCGGTGCTGGTGCTGCCGCTGCCCACCGCCCGGATGACCGAGCCGACCGACAAGTACTCCCAGATCGATTGGCGCAGCCGACTTTACGGCTCGAGCGGCTGGGACCGGCTGGTCACGACGGTCACGGAGGCGGTGCGCCGCATACCACCCGAGGAACGCCGCGACCTGGTGATCGTCACCCAGAACTATTGGCAGGCCGCGGCTCTCGAACGATTCGGCTCGGACACCCTCCCCCGCGTGTACAGCCCCAACCGTGGCTACGGCTACTTCGGTCCCCCGCCGGACAGCGCCTCGACCGTGCTCTACGTCGGAGTCGACGATCCACGCACGGCGCTACGGACGGAGTTCGCGGCGGCCACGCCCGTGGCGCGGATCGACGAGCGGCTCGGGTTCCCCAGCGTCGACCGTGGAGTCACCCTGTGGCACTGCGGGTTTCCGAGCGAGCCGTGGTCGCGGGCATGGCCGCGAATGCGGACGCTGCCGATGGTCGACGGCACCGTGCGCTGACGACGGCGGCCCATCTACTCCGTGAGGGCCGCGCCGAGCACCGGCCACGAAGTGTGCAGATCCTGCTGCCAGTAGCCCCACGAATGTGTGCCGTTGGGTCGTAGGTCGAAGGTCGCGGGAATGTCCAGCTCCCGCAACCTGTCTCGCAACTGCGCGGTGCAACGCCCGGCCACCGCGTCCAGCAGTCCGCCGATGACGAGCTGATCGATCAGTTTCACCGGGTTGTCGTGGATACCGGGTCCGGCGAGGGTGTCCAGCGGGCCCGGCGCGCCGTTGCCGCTGGCCACGTAGAGAGCGGTGCCGCGCAGTTCGGCGGCGTGCAGGTACGGGTCGTTGGCCGCCCAGGCGGGGTCGGTCGGCGGCCCCCACATATTGAGCGTATTGCCGCGCCGGGCGGTGACGATGGCGTCGACCATGACCTGACCCATCGGGTCGCTGGTGCGCGCACAGCCGCTGTAGGAGCCGATCGCGCGGAACAGCCCCGGCGCGGCCAGCGCCAGCTGGAATACCGAGATACTCGCCATGGACAGACCGGCGATGGCATTGGCGCCGCTGCCGTGGAAGGCCGAGTCGATAACCGGCGGCAGTTCACGGGTGAGGAAGGTGGTCCAACGCTGCCGGCCGTGCACCGGATCGTCGGCGCGCCAGTCGGCGAAGAAGCTGCCCCCACCGCCGATCGGGATGACCACGTTGACCTGTTTATCGGCGAAGAACTCGGCCACGTCGGTCTTCGTCAGCCAGTTGCTGCCGTCGCGCCAGTCGCCGGTATCGGTGCCGCCGTCGACCCCGTTGAGCAGATACAGCGTCGGCGCGGGTTGCGAAATATCCGCTGCGGGAAGGACTTCGACGGTCAGCGGGCGTCCCATGGCCGCGGAGTGCACGGTCAGGTCGACCACGCGGCCCGGACCCTGCACGGCGGTGAGCAGGCGGGAGCCGTCGTCGGCCGGTTCCGCGGCGGCCAGCGCGCGCACTGGCACCGGTGTGTCGAGCGCGGGGTCGGCCGCCGCCGGGCCGCTCGCACAGGTCAACGCGGCGGCGCAGCACAGCACGGCCAGCCGCCCCGGGTACGCGCGGCGGACCGGGCGTTGCCGTGCGCGGACACTCATACGACGACCTCCCTGCCGGAACCCGACTGCGCCGACGCTAGGCCGCGCGCACGCGAACCGGCAAGATTCCGCCCACGGTTCTGAGAATTCTCGGTAACCGGGCGCGGTGTGCACGGGTAGATGCCACAACGGCGGATTTCGTGGAGCGTCCAGCAACCGCAGTGCTATATCCTCACGCGGTTTCCGCTCCGACCGTGATGTCCACCGAATCCGCGTGTGCGTTAGGTGGACACATATGTGGCGATTACCGTGAGTCCGGATAGGCGAGGGTGGTGTCCGTCCGAGGCCGGGAGCGCGCAAACTATGTGGGGACCATCGAGATCATTACGAGCAATTACGGTCGGCCTGCTGGCCGCATGTCTCCTGCTGACACAACAAGGTCCCGCGGGCGCGGACGAGGGCGAACCTGCCTCCCCGAACGGTTTTCAGGACTGGATCGATCGCACCGTCCCGCCGCCGCTGCTGCCGCAGGCGCCGTCGCCGCCCGGCGCGGAGCTGACGCCGGAACTGTCGGCGCTGTGGCGGGGCGTGCTGTCGCCACCGGCGAACGATCCGATCTTCGACACCTGGCCCGCCGACCTCGACGGGCGCGACCCCGGCGACATCATCCAATGGCGGGACGTGACGGCGACGGCCGCGCCGCTGTCGGTGGTGCCGATCCGGCGCGCGCTCCTGGTGAAGTTCCGGACGACCGCCGCGTCGGGCGTGCCGTCGTTCGGCACGGCGACGCTGGTGATCCCCGCCGCCGAATGGACCGGCGGAGGCGACCGCCCGGTTCTGATCAACGCCCTGCCGATCAACTCGCTGGGGCTGCGCTGCACGCCCGGCTACGCCATGGCACACGGCCTGCACAGCAAGTTCAGCGCCGGTGATCTGTTCCCGCCCACCACCTGGTGGGGGCTGAGTCGCGGATACGCGGTGCTGATCCCCGATCACGAGGGCCCGTGGATGTCCTACGCCGAACCGACCGTCGCCGGGCACGTCGTGCTCGACGCCGTCCGCGCGACGCGGGCCGTGGCGCCCGACGAGTTCGGCGACAGCCGGTTCGCCGTCGGCGGTTACTCCGGCGGTGCGATCGCCGCCTACGCCACCACCATGCTGCTCCACGAGTACGCGCCCGAACTGGCCGGAGTACTGGTCGGCGCGGCGGTGGGCGGACTCGTCACCGATTACCGCGCGATCGCGCACGCTTTCAACGGGAATATGGCCTCCGGCATTCTGCTGGTGGTGGCCGCGGCGATGGCCCGCGAGCACCCGGACATCTTGCGGTATATGAACCATCTCGGGCAATGGCTGGCGACCTCGCCGATCAAAGACACCTGCGGCGACAGCAACGGCCCGCTCGGCGTCACCGGAATTCCGATCGAGGTCGCCGCCAATACCGCCGATCCGCTCGGCAGCGATATCGCGGATCGAATCTTCCGGCAATCGGATCTGCGGGATCGCACATCCGGTGCGCCGCTGTATATATATCACGGCGCGCACGACATCTGGATTCCCGCCCAACAATCCCAGGCCCTGTATCGGGAGCAGTGCGCGCGGGGAATTCCCGCCGTTTCCCGGCAGGTGCCCGGCGAACATGTCATCGGCCTGCTCGCCGGTTTCCCGGGCGCCATCGATTGGCTCGATCAACGGTTACGGGGCGAGCCCGCGCCGGACGAATGCCCCGCGGTACCGTCCACGGGGCATTCGTAGCGTCACCCCTGACCGGTGATGGCGTCCACGTCGATGCCGTCGGCGCCCGGCGGGGAGCCCGGCAGGGGCGAGTTGTCGAGATAGCGGATCTCGTAGGTGCGTTCGGCGAACTTCCAGCCGTCGGCGGTCCGCCGGTAGCGGTCGTGATAGATGGCGTAGTTCAGATGCGAACTGCCGCCGCGCAGGCGGCCGAACTCGCAGATGTGGGCGCGGCCGGTGGCGGTGTCGCCCTCGATCTCGGTCACGCCGGGATGGGTGTGCTGGACGAAGTACTCCCAGGCGTCCTGCATGCGCGGCATGGTGTCGCGGAGTGCGGCGCGACCGGCGACCTCGATGCGCGCGTCGGGAATCCGCAGCACCGCGTCGTCGGTGAACAATGCCGCCAGGCGGTCGAAGTCGCGCATCATCACCGCGTCGGGGAACGCGGCCCGCAGCGCCTCGATCTCGACGTGATCGGCGAGTGACCGGAAGTCGTTGTGGCTCATCATGATCGGGCTCCTACCGGGTCGATCCGGTCGGCCTGCCGGAGCGGCGCGAGCGCGTCGGTCCAGGCGATGACCTGATCCAGTAGCGCGTGCAGGGCCGTCTCGTGCTGGTCGCCGGGCACGAAGGTGGTGTAGTTCTCGAAATCGGTGAGCACCGAGAGGGCGACCTGGCGGCCCACGACGGCCATACCCAGTCCGCCGCACACCAGCCGCAACTGCTCCGCCGCGCGCACGCCGCCACTGACCCCGTAGGAGACGAACCCGACCGCCTTGTCCACCCACTCCGCGTACAGGTGGTCGATGGCGTTCTTCAGCACGCCGGGCGCGCCATGGTTGTATTCGGGCGTCACGATCACGAACCCGTCGAACGGGGCGATCCGCGCGGCCCAGGCGCGGGTGTGCTCATGGGCCGACGGCCCGAACATCGGGGCCACGGGCTCGTCCAGATGCGGCAGCGGGTGGTCGATCAGATCGATCAACTCGAATTCGGCGTCGCCGCGCCGCGCGGCCGTGTCCCGGACCCACCGGGCGACCTGCGGGCCGTTGCGGTTGGGCCGGGTACTGCCGAGGATGATGCCGATATTCGTCATGGCCGGAACTCCTGCTCTGCTGAATGTGTCACGACCTTCCGACGACGCGGCCCGCCGGAATGTCAGGCCGCCTCACAGTCCGGGTCGCCATTTCGTCGTATCGGTGAGGGCCGCATCGACCGAAGGAGCCGAACCATGACCGACCCGCACCTACGCGCGGTGATCAGCGAGCGCCGCCAGCTGATCAATCTCGCCTACCGGCTACTGGGCTCGCTGGCCGAGGCGGAGGACGTGGTGCAGGAGACCTACGCACGCTGGTACGCGCTGTCGGAACCGCAGCGGCGCGAGGTCGCGACACCGGGCGCATGGCTGACCACCGTCGCCAGTCGCATCTGCCTCGATCTGCTCGGCTCGGCGCGCGCCCGGCGCGAACGCTATGTGGGCGAATGGATTCCGGAGCCGGTGCCCGACCGCGCCGACTGGCTCGGCGGTCCGGCGCCCGCCGATCCGGCCGACCGGGTCACCCTCGACGAGTCGATCAGCATGGCCTTCCTCGTCGTGCTGGACGCCATGACACCGGCCGAGCGGGTCTCATTCGTGCTGCACGACGTATTCCGCTACTCCTTCGCCGAGGTCGCCGGCATCGTCGGGCGCACTCCGGCGGCCTGCCGCCAGCTCGCCTCCTCCGCCCGCCGCCGCCTGCGCACCGCGCCGGGCCCGGCGACACCGCAACGCGCCCAGGTGGTCCGAGATTTCAAGCGGGCCTGGGAAACCCGGGACATCGAGGCGCTGATCGGCCTGCTCGACCCGCACGCCACCGCGACCGCCGACAGCGGCGGCCTGGCACCGGCCTTCCTGCACCCGATCGACGGCGGCGAGCAGATCGCCCGCACCTGGATCGAGATCGCCGCCCGCGCCCCGGAGGTCACCCTGGTGGAACGCACGGTGAACGGCCAGCCCGGCCTGGTGGCGCAGCAGAACGGCGCCATCGTCTCGGTCTACGCCTTCGACATCGCCGACGACCGGATCACCCGCATCTGGGCGATCCGCAACCCGGACAAGCTGCGGGCCTGGATCACCGACTGAACCGTCAGGAGGCGGTTACGCGCGGCGGTGTGGTCGTCCGGAATCGGCGGCGGTAGTCGGTCGGGGTGGTGTTCAGCCGGCGGCGGAAGGCTCGGACGAGGGTGTCGGTGGTGCCGAAGCCGCACCGGGCGGCGATGCGGTCGAGCGTCTCATCGGAGCTTTCCAGTTCGCGGCGAGCCTGTTCCACGCGCAGCGATTCGATGTAGGCGTGCGGCGTCGTGCCCAGTTCGGTCTTGCACAGCCGGGTCAGGTGACGGTCGCTGACGTGGGCGTACGCGGCGAGGTCGGCCACGGTGAGCGGCTCGGCCAGGTGGCGCAGGATGTAGTGGCGCAGGTCTTCGATGCGCCTGGTGGTGGAGACCTGATCCAGCGGGATGCTGAACTGGCTCTGCCCGCTGGGGCGTTTGAGGTACATGACGAGCTGCCGCGCCACCCGCAGGGCGACGTCCTCGCCCAGGTCGTCGGCGATGAGGGCGAGCGAAAGGTCCAGGCACGCACTGATTCCGGCGCCGGTCCAGACGTCGCCGTGCCGGATGAAGATCGGGTCGGCGTCGACCTCGATCTCCGGATGGTCGTGGGCCAGTTGGCGAGCGGTCGACCAGTGCGTGGTGGCGCGCTTGCCCGCCAGGAGCCCGGCGGCGGCGAGCAGGTGGGCGCCGACGCACACGGAGGCGACCCGGCGCGCGCGGTCGGCGAGCTTGCGCACCCAGGCCACCAGATCGGGATCGATGACGGGGCGGACCCGGCCCGCGCCGTCGGTCTCGACGGCACCCGGCACGACGAGCGTATCGATGGGCTCCGCCGCGGCGGAGTCGAAGGTGATGTCGGGCAGGATCCGCACGCGGGCTCCGGTGGTGACGGGGTCCAGGGTGCGCGCGGCCAGCACGACCTCGTAACCCGCCGCCTCCTCGGTCTCGCGCCGAGCGAGGCCGAAAACCTCTGGGGGACCGGTGATATCGAGAAGGTCCGCGCCGTCGAAGACGACGATGACGATACGGCGGCGCGGCAGGTGCGGCACGGAAACTCCTTCGCCCGAGGATGTCGGTATCTGCATGTTATACGTCATTGCCGACATCCGCGGCGGTGCATACCGTGGTGATCACGGCCGACGCACCCCGCGCGCCGCTCCCCCTCCCTACTATTTCCAGGCGGTTTTCCCATGTCCCGAACCACCCTGCGCGAAGTCCACGGCCTCGACCAGACGCCGGCGAAACTGGCCGATTCGACCCTGCTCCTGATCGACTTCCAAAACACCTACACCCGGGGCGTGATGGAACTCGACGGCTGGGAAGCCGCGCTCGAGGCCGCCGCTCGCCTGCTCGAGCGCGCACGCCGGGAAGGCGCCGGGGTGGTGCACGTGATCCATGACGGCGGGCCCGGCACGCCCTACGACATCCGCTCCGAGATCGGCGCGATCCATCCCCGCCTCGCGCCGATCGAGGGTGAGCCCGTCGTGGTCAAGCACGCCCCGGACGCCTTCCACGACACCGATCTCGAGACGCACGTTCCGGCGGGCGGGGACGTGGTGATCGCGGGCTGGATGACGCACATGTGCGTGACGTTCACCGCGCAGGGCGCCTTCCTGCGCGGCAACCGGCCCACGGTGGTCGCGGAGGCCACGGCGACTCGCTCGCTGCCCGTCGCGGGCGCCGACCTGACGGCCGACCAAGTGCATCACAGCGCCCTGGCCACCATCTCCGATCTGTACGGGGTCGTCGTCTCCTCGCAGGAGGAACTCGGCTAGCCCGCCGGCCGACACCCGGGCAAATCTTCGGCATGCCCGCGGCGCGCGCCCCGGCCCGGCGCCCGCGCCGCGGCGCGTGACATCGGACACTTGTCAGCCGTGCGAACCGCGCGCAACGCGTCGTGATGAGCGATCACAGCCCTGTTGGAGCCGGTCACAGTGTGGGTGAGGGCTGTCTCAGGTGTGGTGACAGACCCCGCAACACTCGCTGGGAAGGCCCCTTGACGATAGCTACGCTGTGCGAGTTCATCCGACTCGAGGACGAGGTCCGTGAAAACCCTTCTGGCAGTTCTAGCTACCGCGCTCGTCAGCACCGCGGTGCTGGCCACCCCACCCGCCACCGCGGCACCCGCACCCCCGCCGCAACCCGGCGCCCCGGCACCCTCCCCCCTGCAGGAATGGATCGACAACACCATCCCCGCACCCCCACTCGACCCCGCACCCCCCTCCGCCCCCACCCCCGAACACCTCACCGGAACAGACCAGACCACCCTCTGGAAATCGGTCCTGTCCACCCCCACCGGAGACCCCACCTTCGACACCTGGCCCCCCGGACTCGACACCCTCACCCCCGGCCACATCATCGAAACCCGCGACGTCACCGCGTCTGCGGCCGCGCTGGTCAACGCGCCGATCGAACGGGCGCTGCTGGTGAAATTCCGGTCCACCTCGGCGACCGGAACCCCCTCGTTCGGCACCGCGACCTTCCTCGTTCCCGCCGTCGCGTGGCCGGGTCCGGACCCGCGGCCGGTCCAGGTGGACACCATGCCGATCAACGCACTGGGCCTGCGGTGCACCCCCGGCTACACGATCGCGCACGGCCGTCGCGACAACAGCGGCATCAATGTCTTCCTGCCGGACGTGGCGGCGGCGCTGAACAAGGGCCACGCCATCCTGGTGCCCGACCACGAGGGCCCGCTGGTGGCCTACGCCGAGCCCACGGTCGCCGGGCACATGACCCTCGATTCCATGCGGGCCGTCCGATCGCTGTTCCCGGAAGAGTTCGGGGACAGCCGTTTCGCGGTCAGCGGCTACTCGGGCGGATCGATCGCCTCGTACGCGACAGCGATGCTGCTGCCCGAGTACGCGCCCGAACTGGCGGATGTGCTCGTCGGCGCGTCCGTGGGCGGATTGGTGACCGACTACGGCGCGGTGGCGCACGTGTTCAACGGCCGCAGCGCCTCCGGAATCCTGCTCTCGGTATCGCTGGCGATCGCCCGCGAGCACCCCGAAATGCTGCAGTACATGAACAATCTCGCGCAGTGGGTGGCGACCTCGCCACTGAAGAACATCTGCGGCGAGGCCGACGGGCCGCTGGGCGCGGTGGGTATCCCGATGGAAGTGGCGGCGAACATCGACCATCCGCTCGAAAGCGATATCGCCGCGCACATCGAGC
Source organism: Nocardia sp. N2S4-5 (assembly GCF_044628355.1). Lineage (NCBI taxonomy): Bacteria > Bacillati > Actinomycetota > Actinomycetes > Mycobacteriales > Nocardiaceae > Nocardia > Nocardia sp. N2S4-5. The sequence goes on from NZ_JBIUPM010000001.1 coordinate 2,305,368, forward strand.
GGCTGACCGACCTGACCGACCGCAAATCGGCTGTGCCCCTGTACATCTACCACGGCGCCGACGATTTCTGGATTCCGATCCAGGGCCCGCAGCAGATGTACCGGCAGCAGTGCGGTCTCGGCGTCCCGGCCGTCTTCCGCACGGTGCCGGGCGAACACGTCTCCGCCATGCTCAACGGCGGCGGCGGATCCACCGACTGGATCGACGCCCGGCTGCGCGGGGAGCCCGCGCCGAACGAATGCGCGTAGCCCGATAGTTCAGCGCCCACCCCGCCGCACTCGTCACGACGGACGAGCGGCCGGGTGGGCGCTTTCGCAGTTACCTATTCCGTTGTGCCGCTCAGCATTCGCGCGGCGCCGGTTCGCCGCGCAACCGCGCGAGGAGCCAGTCGTCGAGTCCCGGTGAGCCGGTGGCGTAACCGATCAGGTGCTCGCCGGGCACCACGCGGAAGACGGCCGGGACGCCGCGGCCGCATTGCTGCCGGTGCGTGCGCTGGGCGTCGTCGAGCGGAATCCACGGATCGTGCGCGCCGTGGTAGATGTACAGCGGCACAGCCGATTTACGGTCGGCGAGGTCCAGTCGGGCGAACATCTCGTCGGCGAACGGGCCGTCGAGCGAATTACCGACATTCGCCACGACATCCATCGGGAAGCCGACCACGCCGAGCGGGCCGTCGGCATCGCCGCAGATGTCCTTGATCGGCGAGGACGCCACCCACTGCGCGAGATGATTCGTGTACTGCAGCATCTCCGGGTGCTCGCGGGCCACGGCCAGCGCCACGGACAGCAGGATCCCGGAGGAGATGTTGCCGTTGAACCGGTGGGCGACATTCCTGTTGTCGGTGACCAGCCCGCCCGCGGCCGCACCCGCGACGACCTCCGCCAGTTCCGGCGCGTACTCGTCGAGCAGCATCGCCGTCGCGTACGAGGCGATCGCGCCGCCCGAGTAGCCGCTGACCACGAAACGGCTGTCACCGAACACATTCTCGTCCACCGTCCGCGTGGCGCGAATCGAATCGAGAATCACGTGCCCGGCGACGTTGGGCTCGGCGTAGGCCATCAGGGGGCCTTCGTGATCGGGCACCAGGACCGCGTGCCCCTGGCCGAGCGCCCACCAGATGGACGGCATGAACACCGTGAGATCGGTGTTGGGCTTCTCCAGCAGGCCGTGGGACATCTGATATCCCGGGGTGCAGTGCGAGCCGAGCGAATTGATCGGCAGCGCGTTCACCTGCACCGGCTGCGGACCGGGACCGGTCCACTGCGCCGCCGGGGTGATGAGCGTCGCGGTGCCGAACGACGGCGTGCCGGTCGCCGAGGTGGACCGGAACTTCAGCAGCAGCGCGCGCCGGATCGGCGTCGCCATCCGCATCGCGACGGACGCGGTGACGTCGCGGGTTTCGATGATGTGGCCGGGGGTGAGGGTGTCGAGTCCGGGGGGCCAGGTGTCGAAGGTGGGGTCTCCGGTGGGGGTGGACAGGACCGATTTCCAGAGGGTGGTCTGGTCTGTTCCGGTGAGGTGTTCGGGGGTGGGGGCGGAGGGGGGTGCGGGGTCGAGTGGGGGTGCGGGGATGGTGTTGTCGATCCATTCCTGCAGGGGGGAGGGTGCCGGGGCGCCGGGTTGCGGCGGGGGTGCGGGTGCCGCGGTGGCGGGTGGGGTGGCCAGCACCGCGGTGCTGACGAGCGCGGTAGCTAGAACTGCCAGAAGGGTTTTCACGGACCTCGTCCTCGAGTCGGATGAACTCGCACAGCGTAGCTATCGTCAAGGGGCCTTCCCAGCGAGTGTTGCGGGGTCTGTCACCACACCTGAGACAGCCCTCACCCACACTGTGAGTTTTCCCAAATCAGGCCTGGTCGGGCCTGTTAAATCGCCGGGGAGGCGGTTACGCCTTGATGCCCACGGCGCCGACGTAGTTCGCGCGCCGCGCCACCGCCTCGTCGATCGGGTCCAGCGGTCGCCAGGCGCCTACCGGGACGATGCCCGGCTCGAGCACGGTGTAGCCGTCCAGCAACGCGGCGACATCCTCGACGGTGCCGAAGCCCGCGCCGGGAGTGTTGGTGCGCCGCATGACCGACAGCACCTGTTCCTGCTGTTCGAGGGTCAGGGTCAGCCCGACGGCGTGCGAAAGGCCCAGGGCACTACCGCCACTGCAGGAATCGCGGTACGCGGCGGTCAGCTCGACGGGGCTGACATCCTCGAGCAGGTCGAGCACGGCCATGGCGAGCACCGCGACGGGTCGCCGGAAGTCGAGCAGGCCCGCGACGCCCGGCGCGGCCAGGACGCTGTCGATATCGCGCAGGTCGGCCCAGGTCATCGAGACCTGCGGTTGATCGGCGAGCATCTTGTTGGCGTATTCCACGGCCACCGGCTCGCGTTCGACATAGGCGATCCGGGCAGCGGGGTTGTGCCGCAACGCGATCTCGTGCGGGCTACCCACCGTGGGAGCACCGGAGCCGAGATCGAGGAACTGATCGAAACCCAGCTCGCACAGGGCGGTGACGGCCCGGCCGACGAACAACCGGTTCGCCCGCGCCCACTCCCGGCTGCCGGGCATTCCCTCCGGAATCGCGTCCGCGGCCTGCCGGTCGGTCTCGAAGTTCGCGCCGCCGCCGAGGACGTAGTCGTACATCCGCGCGATGCTGGGCGTGTTCATGTCGATGGTGTCATCCAAATGGAACCGCGGGTCCATACCGCCGCCTTCCCTCGAACAGTCCTGTCGGCCAAGCACACTCACCCCGCGCGTGGTCCCGTAGTCACGCTACCGGTGACATGCCCGTCCGGCTACCGTCCCCGCTCTACTTCGTGTCCTGTCGCCGCACCATCTCGGTGATCCAGACCGGCGCGAACGGAGACGTGCAGTTCGGCGGCGTCGGGTAGTCCGCGAGCACCTGCAGGCGCTCGCCGATGTCGATGGCGCGGGCACGGTGCTCGGCGTGCTCGATGCCGATCTGTGCCAGGCAGTGGTTCATCGCCCACTGCAGGCGATCGGGAGCGTCCTTCAGTTCCTCCTCGATGACGTCGAGTAGCGCTGCGAGGTCGAGGCCCGCGGGCTGCTTCGCCACGCGCTCCGTCGTCAGCGCCCAGCCGGCGCTCGCGACGACCGGGTCGGGGTCAGCGGTCCAGGCCAGGCGCAGGTCTTCGGCTTGCGGATGCTTCTTCACCACATAGTTCACCAGCCAGTCGTGCACCTTGGGCGTGCGTGCCGCGCGCAGCATGGCGTCCAGTTCGTCGCGGTCGAATGCCTTCGGGCGGCAGATCAGCAGTGCCAGCAGTCGCGCCGCCGAGTCGCCGGTCTGCCACAGCCGGCGCGACAGGTCCTGCTGTGTTTTCAGCCGCTTCGCGAGCGCGCGCAGCTGGGTCAGATTCACGCCGTGATCGTCACCGTGCTTCTCGTTGACCCGCCGCACCTTCGGATCCGCGAGCGCGGCCAGCTCCGCCAGCACCTCGTCCACCGTTGTCTCGGCCACGTCGATCTCCTTGTCCGTCAGGGGAATTCGGCCCGCTGCCCCGCGCGGCCCGCGCCGCGTTCACGACGGCGAGCAGGACGCCCAGGCCGACCAGGATCAGCCCGCGCGCCCAGACCGCGGCGTCGATCCGCGTGAACAGGTACAGGCAGGAGGCGAGTCCCAGCCACGGGACGACGGTAGGGACGCGGAAATGGTCGGTATCGACCGGGTGCCGCCGCTGTAACAGCACCGAGCAGTTCACCGCCGCGAACACGACGAGCAGCAGCAACACGAGAGTCTCGGCCAGCGCGGCGACTTCGCCGGTGAGCGCGAGGACGAGCGAGACGCCCGACGTCGCGACCACGGCCACCCACGGTGTGCGCCGACCGGGCAGCAGGCGGGTCAGGACCGCCGGCAACAGCCCGTCGCGGGCCATGCCGTAGGCGAGCCGCGAGGCCATGATGCCGGTCAGCAGCGCCCCGTTGGCCACCGCGACCAGCGCGATCACGCTGAACAGCCGTTCGGGCACGCCACCGGCGCGCCGCACCACCTCGAGCAGGGGACCGCTGGACCGCGCGAGTTCGTCCGTGGGTACAGCGGCGCTGGCGACCACTCCCACCAGCACGTACACCGCGCCCGCGGTGAGCAGCGCGCCGAACAGGGCGGTGGGATAGGAGCGCCGGGGATCGCGAACCTCCTCGGCGAGATTCACCGAGGTCTCGAAACCGACGAAAGAGTAGAAGGCGAGCACGGTTCCGGCCAGCACCGCCGGGACGGCGCCGCGCTCGGCGGTCCCGACCTCGGTGAGCCTGCCCGGATCGGCGTCACCCCGCACGAGCAGCCAGGCCCCCAGCCCGATGATGAGCAGCAGCCCGCCGAGTTCGATCAGGCTCGCCGCGACGTTGGCGCGCAGCGACTCCTTGATACCGCGGATGTTGAGTAGCGCCAGCGCGACCAGGAACACCACGATCACCGCGGCCGTCGGCGCTGACACGAGCGCCTGCAGATACTCCCCCGCGAACGCCCGCGCCAGCGCGCCCACCGACACCACCCCGGCCGCGAGCATGCAGAACCCGACCAGCGATCCCGCCGCGGGCCCGAACGCCAGGGTCGCGTAGTGCGCCGAACCACCCGCCCGCGGATATTTCGTCGCGAGTTCGGCATACGACCCCGCGGTGAGTGTCGCTAGCCCCAGCGCGATCGCCAGCGGCAACCACACCGCGCCTCCCGACGCCGCTGCCACCGACCCGATCAGCACATACACGCCCGCCCCGAGCACATCGCCCAGGATGAAGAAATACAGCAGACGCGTGCTCACGGCCCGCCGCAGAGAAGTAGGCATAACCGCCACATACCCGTCCGGCCGGCGCCGAACCCGGGGGTCTACAGAACAGGGCGGCCGCGGAATCTCAGGACTGTTCCGGCATGCTCACGATTGCCCTGGCGATCAGGGATACGGCGCGGTCGGCGTCGTGGGTCAGTTGCCGGAGGGTGTCCCCCGCGATGGTTCCGGGCATCTCGGCGAGGGCCTGGGTGAGGCGGATCCGGGCGGCCGAGTCGGCGGTCTCCGCGGTGAGCTCGGCAGTCAATGCGGACATGATGCGTTGTGCCCATACGGGATCCGCCGCCAGCATGCCCAGCAATTCGGCCGCCTCGACGTCGTTGGGACCCGCGACGATCGTGGCGACGAGTGCCGGTACGGCCCGGGTGTCGCCGCGTGCGCCGAGCGCGAGGGCGGCGTGTCGGCGAATCGTCGCGTCGTCGTCCGCGAGGGCGTCGGTGAGCGCCGCGGTGGCTCGGTCGCCGGAGAGTTCGGCGAGCGCCAGGATCGCACGCCGCCGGACGTCGGCGTCCGGGGAACTCATCCCGGCGGCCACGGTCGCCACACCGTCGTCGCCGGTCCGCGCGAGTGCCCAGCGCAGCGCCCCGGCCACATTCGCGTCCGATTCGGCGAGGATCGCTTCGGCCAGCAGTTCGGCGGGTACCGCGGCGTCCTCGGCCGGCGCCAGCACGGTCTGCTGCCGCCGGGCGGCATCGCGGGACCCCAGGCCGTGCAGCAGCGCGACGAGGCGCAGGACGTCCTGCCAGTCGGCGGGCTCGGCCGCATCGACCGCCCGGAGCCGGTCGAGCAGTTCGCGTTCCCGGTGCAGTCGCTCCTCGGACCGGCGGATGAGGTCGCCGACCAGCGTGGCGACGGTGAATCCGGGATCGTCGAGGGCGCTGCGGATCTGGTTCAGCGACAGTCCCAGCGACCGCAGCCCCTCCACGTGGAAGATCCGCCGGATGTCCTCGGGGGCGTACTCGCGATAGCCGCCCACCGTGCGGCCGGTCGGCCGCACCAGCCCGAGCGAGTCGTAGTGGCGCAGCATCCGGGCGCTCACGCCCGAACGCCGCGCCACCTCGCCGATCAGCACGGGGACGACTCCGCCCGCTCCGGGCCGAGCGCGACCACCCGCCGCGCCTCGTCCACGGCGAGATCGAACCCGGCATCCGGGTCGTGCAGGAGCCGCTCCGTCGCGCGCGCATGCGCACGCACATCCGGGTCGGCGCCGGCCGCGGCCGTCCGCAGGACCGGCTCGATCACCTCGCCGAGCGCGGCGAGGGCACGGCTCAGACTCAGCCGTACCTCCCGGTCACCGCGCCCCAGTTGAGTAACCAGTTCGATTGCCAGCCTTTCCTTTTCGTCGTCCGGCACGAGCACGACCGCGGCCCGCCACGCACTGCGCGCGACCTCGTCGTCGGCGTCGCGCAGCAACGATCGCGTGATCGCCGGCCACACCGTGGCGTCCCCGATCTTGGACAGCGTATGCAACGCCTGGCTGCGAGCCTGCGCCCGCTCGGACCGGAGTTCGGCGCGCAGCCTCGGAATCGTGCTGTCTGTCGGCAGCCGAGTCAACGCCCACGTCAGCATGTCGCGCACGAAGAAGTCCGGCTCGATCGCGCACCGCGCCACGAGCGCCTCCGCGAACCCGGCGTCACCCCGCGTGCCGATGGCCAGCGCCGCCGCCAGCCGTGTCGACGAATTCGCGGCCGCCAACCCGGCCGTCAGCCGGGCGTCCTGTGTATTTCCGTGTGTCGTTTCCATGGGAACCACCTCCGGAACCCAGTGAAGGCCTTGTCACAGTGACAAGGTCAAGCCCGCACTGCCGCCCGGTGGTCATGGTCGTGTGATGCTGTTCAGGTGAACTCGGAGGTGGCGGCGGTCCTGAGCATCCTCACGCAGGTGCGCGCGGTGGTGACGTCGGGACCGCAGGACCTGACCTGGCAGTCCCGCTACGCCGACGAGCCCGAAATACTCGACGACCTGGCCGACCACGCCGCACGCCTCCAGCATGAGGACTACAGCCGACTGCCCGACCTATCGATACTGTTCGCCGCCACCGGCCCACTGTGCGAGATCGCGGTCAGCAGCGGATGGATGCACACCTACCGAACCCTCGCCGACCAACTCGATCCCCTACTCGCCCGACTACGCCAGTCCTGATCCGAACGCCACTCGCCCGTTCACCTGCTGTCAGAGCGGCCGCCGCAGCGCATCGTTCATCACCAGGCGCGGAGTGATATCGCTCAGCAGCCGCAAGTGAACCTCCGCGTCGACGATCTCGACACGGTCCGCCCGCAACGCGCCTCCCAATGCGGGAGCAGGCACAAACCCTGCGACACCCGACCGCGGTAGGGCGTGATGGTCAAACTCATCCCCGTGCGCCGGCCCCAGAGCTGCATCCGCCCGAACGCACTCCGGCAGACGGCCAGCCACCGGTCGGTACCCATTTCCAGCTCGAGATCGCGGGTCCACGCGTCGACGGCGGGCTGCCACGCGACCGGATCGCACAACCAGAACAGACCGTTCCCGAAGCCCGAGAACCCGAACTCACGCCAGAAGGTCGAGAGAAGGTCGGGCACCAGGTCCGCGAACTGATCGAAACGATCCGAGGTGACAGCTTGCGAGTATGTCGGGGCGCCCCACACCCTGAGGAAGTCCTCGGTGTCGATGCTCACGTCTCCCACTGTACGCACCTCTTCTCCCACCCGTGGGCGTAGATATTCGTCGTGGCCGACTCCGCCGGTCGGCTACCTTGTCGGTTGTGGTGGGAGACATGGCTGTTGGGGGGAAAGCGATGATCGACGATGGGGATTCTTGGCTGCGTCGGGTTCGGGCATTGCTCGAATTGGTTGCGCCGCAGAGGAATTCACTGCTGACAGCGACGGCGCTGCTGCTGGTGGGGACCGGGTTGTCGTTGGCGCAACCGCTGTTGGCCGGGCGGGTTGTCCGGGATGCGGTGGCGGGTGAGGCTATCGGGTGGTCTCTGGCCGTGTTGGTCGGTGCCTATCTGCTGCATGCCGTGACCGATACCGGTGGGCTGTACATTCTCGAAAGATCCAGCGAGTCAGTCCTTTTGACGGTCCGTGACCGATTGGTCGGCCATCTGCTGCGGCTGCGGATTCCGACGCTCGAATCACTCAGGGTCGGGGATCTGATCTCGCGGGTGACATTGGACGCCACGGTGGTCCGGAATGCCGTCGGGACCAGCCTCGTGCAGATACTCACCGGCGCGATCACGCTCGTGGGAACCGTCGCGGTGATGATCTACCTCGATTGGGTGTTGTTCTCGATCGTGATCGTCACCGTCGGCGTGGCAGCGAGTGCGCTGCTGCTGGTGATGACGAGAATCGAGGCGGCCTCGACGCACTTGCAGGAGAGTGTCGGTGCGCTCTCGGCGGATATCGAGCGCGCGCTCACCGGCCTGCGCACGGTGAAGGTCAACAATGCCGAGGAGCGCGAGCACGAGCGCTTGACCGAGTTGGCCCGCGCGGCATTCTCGGCCGGGGTGCGGGCCGCCCGACTGAAAGCATTGGGAAATCCGGCAATACAGCTCGCGGTGACGGGTTCGTTCGTGGTGTCACTGCTCGTCGGCGGCATCCGGGTGGCGCATCAGCAGATGGAGTTGAGCAGTCTCGTATCGATGATGCTGCTCGCGATGAACCTGCTGATTCCGGTCGGCGATCTGTTCAACGGCTCCGTCGACCTGCAAAGGGCACTGGGCGCGCTCAGCCGGATAGCGTCGACCCTCGAATTGCCCGCCGAGGAACAGGACGACCTCGGCCCGGCGCGCACGACGGTCGAAAACCCTTCGGGGCAAGCTCCTTTCGCCCTCGAATTCCGGGACGTGCGTTTCTCCTACGACGAGCGCAGCGTTCTCGACGGCGTGACCTTCTCGGTACCGGCACACGGCCACGTAGCCCTGGTCGGCCATTCGGGCGCCGGAAAATCCACGGTGTTCTCCTTGGTGAGCAGATTCTACGAACCGGATGGCGGTGACATTCTGCTGAACGGCCGTTCGCACCGCGATCGGCCGCGCCGGGAATGGCGCTCGGACATCAGCCTGCTGGAACAGAACGCGCCACTGCTGTTCGGAAGTCTCCGAGACAATCTCACCTACCGGGAGCCCGGCCTCGCCGACGACGATCTGGAGCGCGCGATAAAGCTCGCCGGTCTCGACGACCTCGTGGCCCGGCTGCCGCGCGGCCTCGACACCTCGGTCGGCGAGCACGGCGTACTCCTCTCGGGCGGCGAACGACAGCGCGTGGCCTTGGCACGCGCACTGATCCGGCGTCCGACGCTGCTGCTGCTGGACGAACCCACGGCCATGCTCGACGCCGAAACCGAGCGAGCCCTGCACGTCACCATCCAGGCGGTCCGGCAGGAGTGCGCCCTCCTGGTCATCGCCCACCGCCTGTCGACCATCCGCGAAGCCGACACCGTCGTACTCCTCGAGGGTGGACGGATCACCGACACCGGCCCCCACACCGCCCTCCTCACCCGAAATACGTGCTACCGGCAACTCATCGGCGCGAAGGGCTGACCTCGCTACAAGCCCTGCTCCGGCGGAACGGGTCTGCCTGAGCGCGTGCGTCTCCCGCTGTCGGGGGAGGGAGAAGTCGATCTCGCGGGCGACGTCGGAAGGCGCGTCGCTCCGTAGCGTCAGGACCTCGTGACCATCGTGCATGAGGAGGATCTGTGCTTTCCGCCTTGGTATCGGCTTTCCGGACTCCGGACCTGCGGCGGAAGATCCTCTTCACGCTGGGCCTGATCGCGCTGTACCGCCTCGGGGCCGCACTGCCGTCGCCGGGCGTGGACTACCGGGCGATCCGGCACTGCGTCGATCAGCTGTCCGGCGGGGAGAACGCCGGAATCTACCAGCTGATCAACCTGTTCTCCGGCGGCGCGATGCTGCAACTGTCGGTGTTCGCGGTCGGCATCGTGCCCTACATCACGGCGAGCATCATCACGCAACTGCTCACCGTCGTCATTCCGCGTTTCGAGGAGCTGCGCAAGCAGGGCCAGACCGGGCAGGCCGCGATCGCCCAATACACGCGGTATCTCTCGGTGGCGCTGGCGATCCTGCACGCTACGGGCTTGGTCGCGCTCGCTGGACGCGGGCGTCTCCTGCCGAACTGCTCGGAGCGAATCCTCGCCGACGACAGCATCTTCGGGATGATCATCATCGTGCTGGTGATGACCGCGGGCGCCGCGCTGGTGATGTGGTTCGGCGAGCAGATCACCGAACGCGGTGTGGGCAACGGCATGTCGCTGCTGATCTTCGCCGGTATCGCCGCCCGGATCCCCGGCGAGGGTACCGCCATTCTGGACAGCAAGGGCGGCTTGATCTTCGGCCTGGTCTGCTTCGGCGCGTTCCTGGTGATCGTGGCGGTGATCTTCGTCGAGCAGGGCCAGCGCCGGATTCCGGTGCAGTACGCCAAGCGCGTGGTGGGCCGCAAGATGTACGGCGGCTCCTCGACGTATCTGCCGTTGAAGGTCAACCAGGCCGGGGTGATTCCGGTGATCTTCGCGTCCTCGCTGCTGTATCTGCCGAACCTGGTATCACAACTGGCACAACATGGTTCGAGCCGATGGCAGGCGATCGTGCAACGCTATCTGGCCGATGCGAGCAGCCCGGTGTACATCGCCGTCTATTTCGCGCTCATCCTGTTCTTCACCTACTTCTATGTCGCGATCACCTTCAACCCGCAGGAGCGCGCGGACGAGATGAAGAAATTCGGCGGCTTCATCCCGGGCTACCGCCCCGGCGCGCCGACGGCCGACTATCTGAGCCAAGTGCTCGGCAGGATCACGCTGCCCGGCTCGCTCTATCTGGGCATGGTCGCGGTGCTGCCGAATGTGGTGCTGGGCCTGGGCGCGACCGGTTCGGCGCAGAGCCTGATGTTCGCGGGCAGTTCGACGCTTATCGTGGTGAGCGTCGGCCTGGATACGATCAAGCAGATCGAGAGCCAGCTGATGAGCAGGAACTACACCGGCTTCCTGCGCTGAACCGGAGGGGCAGTCGGACGACCATGGCCAGCAATTCCTCGCGCCGCCTATTGGCCCGGGCGGCGTCCTCCCTCGCGCTCGCGGCCACCGCCACGATGCTCACGGCGGGCTGCGCGCACGCCGACACCACGATCGCGGGCCACACCGACAGCACGCTGGGTCAGCGCGAAAACGGCGCCACGCCAAGGTCTCCCGGCGATGTGGCCGGACAGCCGACGACGTGCGACCGATGCGACACCGCTCCCCCGCCCACTGCCCGGACCTCCACCATCTCGGTGCTGATCGCGGGCGATCAGGTCGTATTCCGGTCCGGCGTACGAGCGGTCGTCGGGACCCAGACCGACCTGCACTGCGTCGCGGAGGTCGGCGCGGCCACCGCACCCGCCGACCTCCGGCGACTGCGGCCCGATGTCGCCGTCCTGGATCTGGACACCCCCGGCCTGGACGACGCCCTCGCCGCCGACCCGACCCTCGCCGACGGCACCCGGCTGCTCACCTTCACCGACCACGCCACCGACGAAAACCTCTATCGCGCAGTCCGTCTCGGCGCCAGCGGATTCCTCACCAAGGACCTGCCCGCCGATCGGCTCGTCACGGCCATCCGCCGGGCCGCGCACCAGGACGACCTGATCGACCCGCGACTGACCCGCCGCCTGGTCACCCGCCTGGCCCACGGCGACGACCCCTTCCCGCCCGCGCCGGAAGCCGAGGCCCTCACCGCCCGCGAGCACGAGATCCTGCTGCTGATCGCCCGCGCCCACACCAACCCCGAGATCGCCGAGTTGCTCGGCATCGGCGAGCAGACCGTCAAAACCCATGTCTCCCACGTGTTGTCGAAACTCGGCGTCCGTGACCGGGTACACGCCGCGGTCTACGCCCACACCCGTCACCTCGTGCCCGCGCCGAGCGGCGCGACTAACCTGGCCCGGTGACCATCACCGAGTTGCCCTTCGGCTCGTGGCCGACACCCATCACCTCCGAATTCGTCGTCAGCGCCGCGGTGCGGCTGTGGGATGTGCGGGTGGACGGCGCCGACGTCTACTGGTCGGAGGGTCGTCCCACCGAGGGCGGCCGGACCCAGATCGTGCGCCGCGCCGCCGACGGCACCGTCACCGACCTCCTGCCGGAAGGCATGGACGCGCGCACCGCTGTGCACGAATACGGCGGCGCGGCCTGGTGGGTCCGCGACGGCGTGCTGTGGTTCGCCAACTGGGCCGATCAGCGGCTGTACCGGCTCGAACCCGGCGGCGCGGCGGTCCCGCTGACCCCGGTCCCCGAGACGCCGCGCGGCGACCGGTACGGCGACGGCGACCTCGATCCCGCGGGCGCCACCCTCGTGGCCGTCCGCGAGCGCCATCCAGACGGCGGACGCGGCGCGGTCGATGTGCGCAACGAGATCGTGCGGCTGCCCGCCGATCATTCGTCGCGGCCGGAGGTCCTGGTGAGCGGACCCGACTTCGTCGCCGCGCCCCGGCTGAGCCCCGACGGGAGCGCGCTCGCCCTGGTGTCGTGGGACCACCCGTCCATGCCGTGGGACGACACCGTGCTGCGGGTGCGCGATCTCGCGACCGGCGCGGACACCGTGGTGGCCGGCGGGCCGGGCGAGTCGGTCCTGGAGCCGCGCTGGCAGGCCGACGGCTCGCTGCTGTTCCTGTCCGATCGCGGCGGGTGGTGGAATCTCTACCGCTGGGCGCCCGGCGCCGCGGTCACCCCGGTGATCGAGCTGGACGCCGAGATCGGCATGCCCGCTTGGCAATTGGGGTCGGCCCGCTACACGGTGCTCGCCGACGGCGGCATCGTGTTCGCCCGCTGGCGCGACGGCTACGACGGCCTCGGACTGCGCCGCGCCGACGGCTCCGTCCTCGACCTCGACCTACCCTTCTCCGTGATCACCGCGGTCGAGCGCGCCGCGGCGGACGCCGTTGTCGTCGTGGCGGCCACCCCCACCACCGAACTCGGTATCTACCGCATCGAATTCGGCAGTGGCACACCACGAGTGGAGACCCTGCGCGCGCCCCGGAAGATCGGCCTCGACGCCGCCTCGGTCTCGGTGCCCGAGCCGATCGCCTTTCCGTCGGTGGACCGCACCGGTGCGCCGCGCACCGCGCACGCCCTGTTCTATCCGCCCGCGAACAGCCGCTACGGCGGCCCGGCCGGGGAACTGCCGCCGCTGCTGGTCGTCATGCACGGCGGCCCGACCTCGCACGCACTGCCCGCGCTGACACCACAGACCCAGTACTGGACCAGCCGCGGATTCGCCGTGGTCGACGTCAATTACGCCGGATCCACGGGTTACGGTCGCGCCTATCGCGCCTTGCTCGAGGGCGCGTGGGGTGTGGTGGACGTGGCCGACTGCGTCGCCGCGGCCCGCTGGCTGAGTGAACGCGGCCGGGTCGATCCGGGTCGGCTCGCCATCCGGGGCGGCTCCGCCGGTGGCTATACGACACTGGCCGCGCTGGCCCGCGCCGACACTCCCTTCGCCGCCGGGGCGGACCATTTCGGCATCGCCGATCTCGAGGCGCTCGCCGTCGACACCCACAAGTTCGAGAGTCGATACCTCGACCGCCTGATCGGCGAGTATCCGGCCGAGCGCGACGTCTACCGCGAGCGTTCGCCGATTCATCACGTCGACCGGTTCCGCAAGCCCCTGATCGTGTTGCAGGGCAGCGCGGATCCGGTGGTGCCGCCCAATCAGTCGCAGATGATCGTCGACGCGCTGCGGGCGCGCCGGATTCCGGTGGCCTACCTCGTTTTCGAGGGCGAGCAACACGGCTTCCGGCGCGCGGAGAACATTCGCCGGGCGCTGGACGCCGAATTGAGCTTCTACGGCCAGGTATTCGGCTTCGACCTGCCCGCGGCCGAGGGTATCGAGCCCGTCACCGTCGAGCATCTCGCCTAGCTCATCACTACTCGGCGAGGTCCGGCACCGGTACCGCCGCAGGGGTTTCCGGCGTTTCGGCGGGCGCCGATCGGCCGGGGAGGATGGCCGCCGCGGCGACGGCGCCGACGGCCAGCAGCCCGGCGGCGATCGTCAGTGCGGTGGTAAAGCCGTGCGCGAGATCGGTTTTCGCCTGCGAGTCACCGATGATGTTGCCGGAGACGGTCACCAGCACCGCGAGGCCGAGCGAACCACCGAGTTGCCGTGAGCTGTTGAGAATTCCCGACGCCAGCCCGGCCTGTTCGGCGGCCGCGCCGGACACTCCGGCCACACCCATGGCAACCATGGCCGCACCGACGCCGATGCTGCAGACCAGGGACGGGCCGAGCACCGCGGTGAGGAATCCGCTCGCCTCCGTCGCGCGCCCGAACCAGAGCAACCCGAGCGCACCGAGCAGGCCGCCGACCAGAATGACCGGCCGGGCCCCGACACGGCCGATCACTCCCTGCGCCGCCCGCAGGCCGACGAACACTCCCACACAGAACGGCAGGAACGCCAGACCGGTTGCGGTGGAACTGTATTCGAGCACGCGCTGGAGGAACTGCGAGACGAAGTAGAAGCTGGCGACCTGCCCGGACACCAGCATGAACCCGAACACGGTCGCGCCGATCAGCGACCGCCGCCGCAGGAAGCCCAGCGGAACCAGCGGGTCGGCCGCGCGCAGTTCGGCGACGACGAACACGGCCAGCGCCGCGACCCCACCGGCGAACCAGCCCAGCACGATCGGCGACCCCCACGCGTGCCGCTCGGTGGAGATGACCGCCGCGACGAGCGCCGTCATCCCGACGGTGACCGATACCGCGCCGAGCAGATCGATCGGTCCGCGGCCGGCCACCGGCGTATCCCGCACGCCCCGCACGACGGCGGCCAGCGCGACGGCGACGAACACCAGGTTCACCCACATCACCCAGCGCCAGTCGAGGTTGTCGGTCAGCACACCGCTCATGACGACACCGAACGCTCCGCCCGCCGCACCGGCGCCGCCCCAGACCGCCATCGCCTTCGAGCGCGCGGGCCCCTCCGGAAACTCCGAGGTCACCAGCGCCAGCGACATCGGCGACAGCACCGCCGCCGCGACACCCTGCACCGCCCGCGCCGCGATCAGTTGCCAGCCTTCCTGCGCGGCGCCGCCGGCGGCACTGGCCACCGCGAACAGGACGAGTCCGGCCAGCAGCAGCCGGCGGCGACCGGTCAGGTCGGCCAGCCGCCCGCCCAGCAGCATCAGGCCCGCGTAGGGAAGCATGAACGCGTTGATCACCCAGCTCAACGCCGAGGGGCTGAACTCCAGGGCGGCGTCGATATCGGGTAACGCCACATTGACGATCGAAAGGTCCAGGGACACCAGGAACATCACCAGAAAGACGACCAGCAGGACGGCCTTCGGATGCTCGGACTCGCGTGCGGGCACAGGAGCAACCTCTCATAATTTCCGAACATGTATTTTTAATAGAGTTAGCACACCCTAACCATGCTGTCGAGAGCTTCGATTCGCAGGAAGGAGCGCCTTGCCGCCCACCGCCACCCCCAGACGCGGCCGGCCGATCCGGGTCGACCGCGAGACCGTGGTCACCGCTACCACACAGCTACTCACCACGGCGGGCGTCGACGGTTTCACCATGCGTGGACTGGCCCGCGAACTCGGCGTCAGCGTCGCCGCGATCTATCACCATTTCCCGACCAAGAACGCCTTGTTCTTCGCGGTACTGAGCGCGCGTGCCGACGAGTTGGCGCGGCCGCCGTTGCCGGACGACCCGCGCGAGCGCCTGGTGGCGATCGTGGTGTACCTCATCGACACCCTGCACCGATTGCCTTGGGTACTGGACATTCTCGTCACCGGCGAAACGTTCGGCCGCGCGGCGATGTGGATACTCGACGAATTCGTCCGCGCCGCAAACGAACTCGGCGCGCCGGACGAGGATGCGGTGGTCCTCTACGGGGTGATGTGGCGCTTCGCCCTCGGCGAACTCATGGCCCGCCGCGCCGCGGAGAAGCGCGATCAGGCCGCCGCCGAGGGGCACCCGCCCGAGCACTGGACCGAGGGCGCCACCCCCGAACTCCTCGCCGAGTTCCCCGCCGTCGTACGGCTGTTGCCGCACTGGACGCAGAGCACGGCCCGCTACGACACCGCTACGGCAGCGCGGCGGATGCTCGACGGCTTGCTGCCGCCGGAGTCCCCGCCGCGCTGAGGCGGCGCCGGATCAGTTCTGGCCCGCGGACTGCTGATCCTGTCTGGACCGCACCAATTGCCGGGCCGGGTCGGCGTCGGGGGCCACGCCGTCGTGCGCCACCATCGCCTCCTGGCGGCCGAGCGTCGGACCGCCGGGGAGCAGCCCGGCGATCGGCCAGGGCGCGGGTTCGGCCGTGGCCTTCTCGGCGTCCATCCCGAGGGCCTTGGCCGACTCACCGTCCTTGACGCCGTAGCGGACGCCGGTGTCGGCGATGAAGAACATGCTGTCCTTGCGCTGGCTGTCCGGTTCGATTCCGGTGGTCTGCACCAGCATCCCCGATCCGGGGGTGGTGTAGAACTGGGCGACCTGTCCGGGCGTGCCGGCCTGCGCCAGCTGCACCGGCTGCGCGCCGTCCGGGATCGGCAGGGCGCGGCCGGTGATCAGGGACAGTTCGGCGCGCATGCCGCCGTCGGTTTTATCCTTGGCGACCGCGAGCGGCCTCCACGACAGGCACTCCACCGGCTGTTCCTTGGTCTCCACGATCACCGGCGCGGTCACCGGGTACTGCTGCACCGGCAGCGTATTGACGATATTGGCCCTGGACCGCGTGTAGGAGGTGATCTCGCTGTTGCCCGCGGTCGGGTTGGAGTTGCGGATGATGTCGGCGGTCAGCGGTGAGATCGGCTGCAATCCGGTGGGCAGCACCACGTAGAACTGGTTTTCACTGCTCACCCGCACCACATCGGCGTTGCGGTGGCCGTCCACGGGCTCGAGCGGGAAGCCGCCCGGATCGTCGATCTTCGGCGAGCTGATCGGCAGCACCTCCGGAATGGCGTTCAGCAAGCCCTCGCTGACTGGGCGCGGAACCATCCCGCGGATCTTCAACGCGTCCGTCACCGCGCGCTCGGTCATGTCGACGCGGGCACGCTGATTGTTGTAGATCAGGTACACCGAGCTTTTGCCCTGCACCAGCAGCGCCTTGGCGGGATCCAAGGTCTCGGCCTTCTCCCCGAGGTGCGGGGATCCGGCGATCACGGTGCTGGTGACGGCGTTGGAGCCGTCGTTCTTGATCTCGTCGCAGATGCTCCAGGCCCGGCCTTTGCCGCCGGTGTCGAAGTTCAGCGACGACGGGGCGCCGGGAATGCCGATCAGGGTGCCGCGCGGTTTCTTGGCGAGTTCGGATTCCTTGATGGTGGCGGGCTTGGCGGGTTCGCCCACCGCCAGCCGCGCCGAGGCCAGGTTGAGCGCCGGGTGCACGACGCCGTCGACCACGGCGTACACCTGGCCGGTGTCCTTGCCGAGGAGGATCTTGTTGTCGCCGATCGAGCCTTGGGGACGCAGCAGCGCCAGCACCCCGCACCCGGCCAGCGCCACGATGCCGAGCACGAGACCGGCGGCGTAGGCGCGGGACTGCGAACGCATCGGGTCGTGCAGCATCCGCACATCGCGGCGCACCAGGGCGTGCTCCATCCGGCGGACCAGGAAGCGGTAGCCGCTCACCTGCCAGCGGGTGGTGGGTCTCGATGGCATGGTTACTCCCCCATGAACAGTGCTCGGAATCCGTAAACACAGTACCGGCACCCGCCCTCGGGGGAAGCGCTCGGCCCGATCAGGCCCGCCACTGCGGATCGCGCCCGAGGTAGCGCAGCAGCGCGTCGACATCGCCGGACTCGTTGCCGCTCAGCGCCTCCGCGAAGGCGAACCCGCGCAGCGGGTCGGCCAGCACCTGGGCGACCGGCAGCAACTGCCTCGCCAGCTCGGGCGTGAGCGGCGACGGCTGCCCGGACGCGACGGCCAGATCCCAGGCGTGCACCGCGGCATCGAGCGCGCAGGCTCCGACGCCCAGCTCGGCGGTCAGCTTGTTCGGCGGGATGGGCACCGAAACCTCCTCGGCCGTAGCGGGAACCGTTGCCCACGCGGCCGCGGCCGCCGTCATCGCGCGTTCGACGACGACCTCGGCGGGTTCGGCGAGCGTGCCCGACGGCGCGAAGGGGTTCTCCTCGGGCCCGGGACCGCCGGTGATGAAGGCCGCGTACGCGATCTGGTCACCCGCCGCATGCTGAATCACCTGCGCCACGGACCATTCCGCACAGGGCGTCGGACGCCGCAGGTCCGCCTCCGTCAGCCCGCGCACCGCATGCCGCAGCGCGGCGTGCGCCTCGTTCAGAACGGCCCATTCGGTCACAGCGTTCTCGTTCATCGTTCTTGCCTCTCCTCCGGACCGCCCTGTCGCGGCCTGTTGTCATCAGCCTAACAGAACGGAACGATCTATTCCACTCCAAATCCACGTTTGCACCTCCGACTCGGAAAATCGCTGCTCGCCGCCGCTCGAGCGCGACCACCGGTTGCCGCTGCCGCATCTGCGCGGGCGATCGCGGAACTCAGCCGCCGCGTCGGTTGAAGTTCGGCTATCGCACTGGTTTGTCGATCTGTTCGCGGAGGATGTCGCCGTGGCCCGCGTGCCTGGCGAACTCCTGAATCATCGTGAGCAAGGTCCATCGCATACTGATATTTCCTTCGCGGGGAATGTCTTTGGTGTCGTCCAGGTCGAATCGGGACGCGATTTCCCGTGAGCGGCGGCTTGCGCGTTCGAACTCGGCGATGACGTCGGCCAGCGATTCGTCGTCGGCGACGGTGAACGTGCCCTCGTCGCGGCGCGCGTAGCCATCGCATTCGGATTCGTCCAGTTCCGCCCAGAACCGTTGGAACCAAATTCTTTCCGCGGCGGCGGCATGCTTGATCAGGGAGATCGGCGTCGTGAGCGACGCGACCAGCTGTCGGCGGGCGTCGGCCTCGGACAGTCCGCGGGCGGTCTCGACCAGCGCTTCGCGATTCCGGTCGAGCAGGTGCTCGAGAATCGTTCGTTCGGTTCCGTCGGTAATGCTATTGGTATTCACGGGTTTTCACTCCATTTTCTGGCGAGGCCGAAAGTGACGCCCGGTCTACATTCCGCCCGCATAAGGCAATTCGCCCGTGGACCACCGCGCATAGGTTTGCTGCGGAGTCACCGTAATGACGTCGGTGGCCGCGACGAGTCCGGCGGGAACCACGCCGGAGTCCAAGTGGTCGACACTGGGGACGATGACGGCGTCCGCCCGGGCCACGAGGGCCGCGTTCGCCAGCTGCCGCATGCGGTCGTCGGTGCGATGGCTGAAGGCGATCGTCTTGCACAGGTTGTATCCCAAACGCCGTGCCAGGCTGCGGATTTGCGCTTCGTCCCACTGCTGGCGCTGTCGCGAGATGTCGGTGCGCAGGTAGCCGAGTGCCAGAAACGTCATAGTCTCAGTCCATCCTCGGAGATCGGCCGCACTCACGATGGCGAATCCGAGGCCGGAGCCGTCACCGGACGTGCGGAGCTGACTGGGCGGGGAATCTGAGCCGGGCGATACAGGACACATACCAAAAACAGGACACTTCAGTAACTTTCGAGCAAATCCCAGAATAGCGGCGGTCCGGCCTTCCGGCAAGCCGTCGCCGCGCCGCGCGCCGCAGGCGTGTCCTGTCCTGTTTGCTGACCGACGCCGGCCGAATGCCGCAGTGAGCGCGGGACTTTCCGGGTACGCCCGACCCACGCCGGACGGCATGCGGACGGCACCGGTCACCTCGACCGCCGCCCGCGATTCGCCCGGCGCGAGCCGAAAGAGCAGGCGGGTCTAGTCGTTCGCGGGTGGCCAGACGTAGAAGCGCTCGGGGGTGATCCGCACGATGACACGCTCGGCATCCGGTTCGGGAGGCGGGGTGGCGCCGTTCATGTAGTGGCTGTATATCTCGTGCAGCAGCACCTTGTCGGGGTCGGCGGTGATATCGACACGGCCGCGGACCTCGACGTAGCGGCCGTTGTCCCGGCCGTACAGCAGCAGGCTGACGCGCGGGTCACGCCGCATGTTGCGGGTCTTCAACCGGCCCTCGATGGTGCTGAACACGATGGCGTCGCCCTCGTACTTCACGAAGATCACCGACGATTGCGGTCGGCCGTCGGCGTTGGCGGTCGCGAGAATCGCCGCATGCGGGCCGTCGATGAGCGTGCGGGCCGCCTGGTCCGGCGTAGTGATGGTCATGAGTCTGGTCCTTCCGGTATGGGGTTGCGGGGATATGGACCAGGACCGGGTGGGAAAGGAATCGGGTGGCGCGGGAAAAATTTGCGTATGCCGCCGCGCTACAGTCCGATGTCCCGGAAAGGAAGGTCGTCGTGCAGACGGAGGACCGAACGCCGAACGCCGAGTTCGCCGACCTCACGCAGCCGTACCGGCACGAGCTGCTGGCGTACTGCTATCGCATGCTCGGCTCGCACGAGGACGCCGAGGACCTGGTGCAGGAGACGTACCTGCGGGCGTGGCGCGGCTACGAAGGATTCCAGGCACGATCCTCGGTCCGCACGTGGCTCTACCGCATAGCCACCAACGCGTGCCTGACGGCGCTGGCGCACCGCGGCCGCCGGGTGCTGCCCTCGGGCCTGGATACCGCGAGCGCGAACCCTTATGCCACACCGGGTTCCGGCGACAACGGCGTCGAGTGGCTGGGACCGCTGCCGGACGCCCTGGTGACCTCCGCGGCCGACGACCCGGCGACGGTGGCCGCCACCCGCGACAGCCTCCGGCTCGCGTTGATCGCCACGCTGCAGCACCTGTCGGGACGCCAGCGCGCCGTCCTGATCCTGCGGGACGTGCTGGACTTCCCGGCCGCCGAGGTCGCCGATCTGCTCGGCACCAGTACCGCCGCGGTCAAGAGCACTCTGCAGCGCGCCCGGTCCCGCCTCGGCGGTCTCGCCCACGCCGCGGCACATCGGAGCGAGCCGACCGACCCGCGCGGCCGCGCCCTGCTCGACGAATACATCACGGCCTTCGAAACCGCCGACGCCACCCTGCTCGAACGCATCCTGCACCGCGACGCGGTGATCGAGATGCCGCCGTCGCGAACCTGGTTCTCCGGCAAACGCACCTGCGTCGCCTACCTCGCTACCCAGGTGCTCGACGCCCCCGGCGCCTGGCGCATGCTCCCCACCACTGTCAACGGCCAGCCTGCAGCCGCGGCCTACCATCGCGACGACACCGGCGCCTACGCCGCCTTCGGAATCGCCGTCCTTACAACGGGTTCCGGCGCGATCACCCACATCACCGTCTTCGGTGACCCGGAACTCGTCCGCCACTGCGGGTTTCCGGCACACCACGCCCCGTAACCCGCACAGCGTCGCCCCGCGGAAGTTCCGAAATTTCGGTGGGTAGCGATGACTCTCGCGGTGGCGCCCCGTCCTATGGGGTGAACGCGCTACCAACCCGGCGCGACCGATGAGAAGGACCAGACATGACCACCGCCACCGTTTCCCCCGCCACCGTCCGCCCCGGCAAGATCGGCAACCGTGTCCTGTGGACCCTGCAGATCGTGCTCGGCCTGTTCTTCGTGATCGCCTCGGGCGGACCGAAACTCGTCATGCCGACCGCCCTGGCCGACAACGCCCCCGAGAACCTGACCATCCCGCTCGGGCTGCTGATCTTCATCGGTGTCGTCGAAGTCGCCGGCGGGATCGGCCTGATGGTGCCCCGGCTCAGCGCCCTGGCCGCCGCGGGCCTGTCGGTGCTCACCGTGCTCGCCGCCGCCACCCAGGCCTTCATCGCCGACGAGCCCGCGATGGGAATCTTCCCGCTGGCACTCGCCGCACTCTTCGCCTGGATCGCCTACCAGCGCCGCGCCACCCTCACCGACCTGCGCGCCACACTCTCGCGGTGACACCACCGCATCCAGCGACATCTTAATGATAATCTTTTTCATTAATATGTCCCGCTGGACCGCAACACCACAGGAGATGTGCATGGACGACTTCTACTCGCCGGTCGCCGAGTTCTACGACCTGGTCCCCCGCGCCCACGCCGAGGGTGAAGCCGCCCTGCGAAAGATCTTGGCCGAGGTCGACCCGGGCGCGGGCCCGGTGGTCGACATCGGGGCGGGCACCGGGCGGACCTGCCGCATCGTCGCCGAGGCGCTTCCGTCGGCGAAGATCCTGGCCTGCGAGCCCGCCCCGGCGATGCGGGCGGTCCTGACCCACGATGTGCTCGCCGACGAGGACCTGCGGCGCCGGGTCACCATCGTGCCGGAATCGGCGGAATCGGTGGTGCTGCCCGAAACCATCTCGGCGCTGGTGCTTTTCGGCGTCCTCGGCCACATCGGGCCGGAAGACCGCCGGGCACTGTGGGATCGAGTCCTGCCGCGGCTGGCGCCCGGCGCCCCGGTGCTGGTGGAACTGCTGCCGGTCACCCGTCCCATGGCGATGCCCAGGATGGAATTGGCGCGCGAGCAGATCGGCGACCTGACCTACGAGGGCTCCATCGAGGCCGAGCCGATCGGCGGCGACCTCATCCGCATCACTTCGACCTGGCGAATCAGCGGCGACGCGGCGCCCGCCAGGGTGGTCCGGAACATCAGCGAGTGGCACACCTTCGGCATCGACGACCTGGCCGCGGAGACCGGCCTGCCCGGCGAGCAACTCACCGCGCAGGCCGGTGTGCTGCGCGCCCCCACTCGCCGAGCCTGAAATCCGTTCCGGCGCGACGGATTTCCACCGCCCCCGGCCCGGCGAAGTGCGCCGGAATCACCAATTGCCGTTGGTCGGCAGCGCGTTCGAGGACTCGGCGGCGGGTGGCCGCGGCCTGACGCGGATCCACGCACAAGCAACTGCTCCGCGACGGGTCGAGCAGTTGCATCGGGCTGTGCACCAGATCTCCGACGAAGATCGCGCGGTCGGCGCCGGACGTCAGGTGCAGGACCGAGGAGCCCGGGGTATGGCCGGGTGCGGATTCCAGGATCAGGTTGTCGTCGATGCGGTAGCTGTCGTCCCAGCGGACAGCCAGTCCGGCGCGGTGGATCGGGGCGATGCTGTCCTCGTAGAGGAGTCGGTCGTCGGGGCGGCGGCCGCCCGCATAGCCGCCCGCGGGACCGTAGTAGGCGTCGTCCGCGGCCGGAATCAGGTACTGCGCGTGGGGAAATGTCGGCGTCCACTCGCCGTCGACGTCGTGGGTGTTCCAGCCCACGTGATCGCCGTGCACGTGGGTGTTGACCACGACATCGACCTCGTGCGGGTGCACACCGGCCCGGGTCAGGCGGTCGAGGAAGTCGCCCTGCCTGCGGTGGAACAATGCGCGGCTGGGGCGTTCGCGGCCGTTGCCGACACCGGTGTCGACGAGGATCGTGCGACCGCCGCTGCGCAGCACCCAGGTCTGGATCGCGCCCACGACCAACCCCGTGCCCGGCTCCCAATGCTCCGGCGCCAGCCAGTCCGCGTTCTCCCGCCAGGTCCGATCCGTGGTGCCGGGCAGCAGTTCGGGACCCGGCATCAAGGTGCCCTGCCATTCGACGACGCGGAAGATCTCGACATCACCCAGCACCATGCTCTGCGCATTCTCCATACTGACGACGATATGGACGCGCCTGCGAGCCGTTCAATGCGTACAGCGCTCAAATAAATACTCGATCGACTCAGCAGTGAGCGTTGTCCGTACCATGGGCCCATGGATGTGCTGAGTGACGCGATCGCTGCCGTGCGCTTGGGACAACCGTCCTCGAACCGGCTCGCCACCACCCAGCGCGCCTGGTGCACCCGGCTCGACCAGTACTCCGGTGCGGGATTTCACATCGTCTTGCGGGGCAACTGCTGGGTGCTGCCCGATGAGGGTGATCCGGTGGCATTGGGAACCGGTGACGCAATCTTGCTGCCGCATGGAACCGGGCATGTACTCGCCGACGGGCCGACGGTGACGCGGGCCATCCCGTTCGAGCAGTGGAGCGCGGGAGTAGCGGCCGAAAAGTCTTCGAGCACAGTTAGATTCGAGGCCTTGTGCGGCAAGTATCGGCTCGACCGCCGCGGGCAGCATCCCCTCGTGGCGGAGCTGCCGACGATCATCCACCTACCGGCCCGGCTCGGCGACCACCCGGAACTCCGCGCCGCCATCGACCTCCTCGCGATGGAAGCCGACCAGCGTCGCGCCGGTTCCTGCATCGCCGTGCCGAGCCTGCTGGATCTGTTGCTGGTCTATATGATCCGCGCGTGGATGACCAAGAGCGGGACGGGTATCTGGTCGGCCGCGCTCACCGATCCCGTCACCGCCGCCGCATTGCGCGCGCTGCACACCGACCCGGCCGCGCACTGGAGCAACGAGCGGCTCGCGGCCGAGGTCGGTGTCTCCCGCGCCACCCTGACCCGCCGGTTCGCCACACTGGTGGGCCAGCCGCCGATGGGATATTTGAGCTGGTGGCGCCTGACGCGGGCCGCCGCGTTGCTGCGCGAGACCACCGATCCCCTGTCCGCCATCGCCGAGCAGGTCGGATACGCCACCGCCTATGCCTTCTCCCACGCGTTCAAGAAGCAATTCGACATGTCGCCGGGTCGCTACCGCCACCATCACGGTTCCGGCGCCGACCGGTGAGCGGTGATCCTGTGCAGCTCAGCGCTTTTCCGTGATGCGCACGGTGATGCCGTCCCTCGGGTGCATGCCGATCAGGCCCGCCGGGCGCGCGTCCGTTGTGAGTAGTTCGCCGTCGACGCGCCCGACGAGCGCGGCGAAGGCGGCCTTGACGGCCATTACGGCGAAGTTCGCACCGACGCAACGATGCGTGCCGACCCCGAACGGCAGAAATTCATACGGTGCCGGACGGCGATAGCGCTCGGCGCCCGGATCCCATCGCCGGGGATCGAACCGTTCGGGCTCGGGCCACACCGAGGGCACGCGGTGGGTGTGAAAAGGGCTGAACAGCAACAGGTCTCCGGGACAGAACCGCTGCCCGGCCAGCGTGAACTCGGTGGCGACCTTGCGTGAGATGACGGCCGTGGCCGGGTGGAGCCGCATGGTCTCGGACACGATGCGGTCCAGCGCGACCGGATTCGACACCACCGCCCGGATATCCGCCCACAACGCGCGCTCGCGCATCGTGCAGTAGAGCATCCAGGACAGTTGCGCCGCAGTCGTTTCGGCCCCCGCCTCGAGCAGGCTGACCAGCTGGTCGGTGATCTCGTCGACCGTGAGCCGGTCGCCGTCTACCCCGCGCAGCAGCACGCCGAGGACGTCGCTACCCGGCTCGGACCGATCGCGCCGCTCGATCTCGGCGACGACCCAGCGGTGAACCGAGGAGCGGGCGAGGAGTGCCCGGCGCCAGACGGGTGAGCCGGAGCCGCGTTCGATGGCGCCGCCGAGCACATCGGTGTCGATGGCGCGGTGGATGTCGTGCAGCCAGTCGTCCAGACCCTCGGAGCGGTCCATGGCGGCCGCGCCGAACAGGCTCTCCAGAGTCGCCAGCCGCAGCGCCCGGCGCAGCGGGACGTAGACGTCGATGACATCGCCCGGGGCCCATCCCGCCATGGCCGTCTCGACGTGGCGGGTGACCGTCTCGAGATGATCGGCGACCCGGCGGACGGTGAAAGCCGGTGTGACCAAGCGGCGTAGCCGACGATGCCGGTCGCCGTCATTGACCAGCAGGGCGGCGGGCCCGGTCAGCGGAGCCAGCGCCGCGAAAGCCTGTTCCCAGCTGAACAGGTGATTGTTCGCGAGAATGAACTCGCACGCCTCGGCGCCGAGGGTGAGCCAGAAGCGCATCGGGCCCGTGCCGAGTTGCGAGATCGCGCCGTTCTCCAGGTACAGACGCTGCATCGTCGTGTACGGATCCGCCGAAAAGGCCTGCAGGTCGGTCGATTCGCGAGATGGGAGGGTCACAGGAGGTCTCCGGTCCGTAAGGGCCGGGCGGCGAGCAACTCCGGCAGTGGCACCGGTGCGGGCGACGGGGGCCGGATCAGTTCGGGCTGGCCGAGGACGGTCGTGAGTCGTTGCCAGAGGGCGGTGACGGTCACCGCCCACTGCGCCGCGCCGACGGATCGGCTCGGGTCGGCGATATCGGCCCGCAACTGTGCCAGCGCGACACGCACACTGTGCGGCCAGAGTTCGTCGAAGACGGCCCGGAACGTCGGCGCCGCAGCCGAATCCAGCGTCTCGGTGCTGGGCACCGCCAGGCGTTCGGTACCGGGTCCGGCCATGCGCAATCGCCCGGTCTCGTCGCGGTCGGTGTGCAGGCGCGGACTCCACAGCACCGGGCCGTGGGTGTCGGCGAGGGTCAGCACCCCGCTGTCGAAGGCGATCGCCAGCCGGTGCAGCAGCAGCGCGTGATTGTCCGGGTCGGCCGGATGGATCTGGTTCTGCACCCGCAACGACACCGGGACGCCCCCGATCACCGCGGTCAAATGGGTGTAGGGCATCGGCGGATCCGCCAGCGCGGCCAGTTCCGGCGGCAGGGCGGCCGGGTCACCGATCGCCCACGGCCGCAACCGGCCGACGGCCCGGCCGATGATGTCGAGCAGCGAATAGACCACCTGGCTACCGGCCGTGGCGTCCACGTGCAACGGCCGCTGCCGCTCCCGGAGGATCCGGGCCGCGTGCAGGAACAGCTGGACCGGGCGCAGGTGCGGGTAGAACGAGTTGAGCCGGTAGCAGACGTCGTGTTCGCGAGCGGTGCGCAGGCAGTCGGTGAGTTCGTCGGGGTGCAGCAGATGTTCTTGCAGCACATGGATTCCCCGGCGCAGCAGGCTCTGGGCCAGCTTCGCGCCGTCGCCGCCCGCCGCGCCCGCGCGCACGGCGACGCAGGCGATATCGATATCGCCGGGCACCTGCTCGACGCCGATAAAGTGCGGTACCCCATAGGCTTTCGCGTACTCCGCCGAGGCGGCGCTACCGCGCGAGACGACGCCCGCCAGCTCCACCTCCGGATCCTGGTGCACCGCTTGCAGATACACGCGCCCGAACGACGTGCCGCACACGATGACTTTCGGTTTCGCGGGCGGTGAAGCGGGACGTCGCGGGTATGGCGAGTCGTTCACAGGCTCCCTGTCTCCATCGGTTCGTCGTGGGCGTGAGCATGGATCTGCCGGACGGGTAGCGCGCCGAGGGCGGCTACTCCGTCGAGCAGACCGCGGGGGTCGAGGACGTCGTCGGCGTAGTGCAGACCGGGAGCCACGGTCCCGGACAGCACGGCGTCGACCGTGTACGCGGCGGTGGCGGCGGTCAACTCGAAACTGCTCGGGGCGCGCAGCACGGCGGTGTCGGTGCGATCCGGGCGGGAGACGGTGAACGCCATCAGGTAGAACGGATCCAGCCCCGCCAGATCGAGTTCGGCCGCCGCACGGATCTCCTCGACGATCGGAGTCAGCGCCGCGGCGTCGCGGGGGACCCTGCCACGCAGCCGGGTGAGCGTCAAGCGCAGCGCACTGCCCACGAAGACGTTGTGCCAGTGCAGTTCTCGGAGGCCCGCCGAGCGGGCCAGCCGCTCGGCGTCGGCGGTCAGGAACGGCATCGTGGTCACCCGGCCGGGGAACCCGGCGATTTCGACGTCCTCGCGGACCGACAGGGCGTTGCGCCGCCGGCCGCCACCCGACCACGCGGCCAGGGTCTCGCCGTACCAGTGCCCATCGGCGGCGTCGGAGCTGTCGAGGGACAGGGCGAGATCCCCCGCCGACGCCGCCGCGAACGGCTCGATGCCGCCCGCGTAGACGACCAGCCGAGCCCCGGTGAGATCCCCGGCCAGCACCCTGGGGACGACATTGGCGAGGCCGGGCAGCATACCGGCGGACAGCACGGCGGTCCGCCCGCCGGTCGACAACGGCGACCCCGCGAGCAGCCGATAAGCGGGGCCGTCCCCCGAGACATCGACATAGTCGCTGCCCGCCGACAGTGCCGCCCGCGCAACCCGATCCAGCAACAGATACGACGGCCCCGCGCAGTTGAGCACCAGCCTCGTTCCCGCGCAGAACTCCGCCAGCGACTCCGGGTCGGCGGCGTCCACCCGCCGCACCTCGGTCCCGGGCGGCAGCGCGGCGCGCTCGGCCCGCGCCACATCCCGCGCACCGACCCGCAGCCCGCCGATACCGAGCCGGGCAAGCATCCGCACCGCCGCCCGCCCGACCACCCCGGTCGCCCCGAGCACCGCCACAGTCACGACTCCTCCTCCCTCACAACCGTTTCCGCCGCCGATGCGGCACCCATCGCTTTCCCGCTCCGCTCGGTCACGACTCCACCGCGACCGACGGCCCTGCACCCGTCGCTGCCGCGCTCCGCTCGAACACGACTCCCTCCACCGACACTCGACGCTGACGCGACCAGGGCCGCTGCGTACTTCCTTCGTTGCACGGCGCGATCACGGGCGGGAGACGGACGGTTGGAGGGGTGCGGTGATTCGGGTGGCGAGAGCGGCGGCATGGGGAGCGGCCATGGTGGTGAGGTGGTCGCCGGGGATGTCCTCGAGGACGAGCGTGCCGAGAGCGATCTGGGACCAGAAGCCGTCCACCTCCGCGCGAGTGCCCAGCAGTGTCGCCGAATCACTGTTGCGTAGCACGCGGATCGGACCGAAATAGGGTTCCGCGCGGTGGGCGCCCATGGCCCGCAGATTGTGGGCGAAAATCTCGAAGTGCCCGCGGAATTCGTCCAGGGGCAGCCCGGCCGCATGGTACGGGCCGGTCCCGCCGGTGGCGGCGGCGTGCAGGGCGGCGAGGCGGTCGGCTCGCGACACGGCGGCCAGTTCCCGGAGTTTCGCCGCCAGCGGGGCCGAGTCGCCGTTCAGCTCCGTCAGTGCGCCGGCGGGCACCCGTGCGGGGGTGCGGGCAAGGATCGTGCGCAGCGCGGTGTCGAATGCCGCTGTGTCGGAAGGGAATCCCGCCGCGGCCGGGTCGACGCCGAGGGATTGGGCGAAGATGTACTCGATCAGCAGCTCGTCGTGCACCGCGGGCGGCTGATAAGAGCCGATCACGGTGAGTTCGTCCACCGTCGCGCCCGCCTCGGTGAGGGTGCGCGCGATCTCGGCGGCGAGCAGGCCCCCGACCGAGTACCCGATGATCCGGAAGCGGCGGTCGTGCTCGAGCAGCTCCGTCGCGTAATCCGCTGCCTGCCTGGCGATCACGGTGTCCGCCGGAAGATTCAGGTACTGCTCCGGGTCGGCTACCTCGAGGCCGAGCAGCGGCCCGGGGTGCGCCGAGCGCAGGTACGGGAGCAGCGCGTTGTAGGGCGCCAGCGTCCCGGTGCCACCGTGCACGAGCACCCAGGCGCCACTGTCGTGCCCGGACGCGCCGCCCAGCGACCGCACCGCCGTCTGCCGGGCCGCCGGTGTCGCGGCGGTGTCGGCGCGGTGGCGGCGGGCGGCGAGCGCGGCGACGGTGGGGTTGCGCAGCATATCGCGCAGCAGTTCCTGCCATTCGATATCGGCGACCTCGGGCACCCGTTCCCGCAGTCGCCCGACCATCTGCGACAGCAGCAGCGAATCACCGCCCAGGGCATAGAAATTCTGGTCGCGGCCGACCCGCGGAACGCCGAGCATTTCCTGCCATAATTGCGCGATCCGCTGTTCGATCTCGTCGGCGGGCGGCACGAAGGACGCGTCCGCGGCGGCGGCCGGAACCGCGGCGGCGCGCGCGGCCAAGGCCTTGCGGTCCAGTTTGCCGTTCGCCGAGCGCGGCAGCGCGTCGAGCAGACTCATTTCGCCGGGCACCATATGGTCGGGCAGCAGTGCCGCCACATGCTCGGTGAGCTGCTGTTCGGTTACCGAGCGCCGTTCGCCCTTGAACCGGGCGATGAAGACGCCCTGGCCGGAGGCCGCCAGCGGCTCGTTCTCGGCGGGCAGGACGCGCACGTGATCGGCGCCCGCGTCGCCGAGTTGCCGCAACCATTGGTCGCGGGTGAAGAACGCCTGCCCGGTGCCCGCGCGCACATCGGTGAAAGCGGTGAGTTCGCTGAAGAATTCGAACTCCATCGATACCAGCAGCGCGTAATTGTGCTGCCGGGTGGGTTCGAGGAAGACCAGCCAGCCACCCGGCGCGAGCAAGTCGCGCAGCCGCGCCAGCACCTCGTCGGCATTGCGGGAATTGTGCAGCACATTCGCGCACAGGATGAGATCGACCGAGTTGGGCCGCAAGCCCTGTGCGAGCGCGTCGGCGTTGATGTCGAAGCGCCCGTAGCGAATCCACGGAAAGTCCGCGAATTTCTTGCGAGCCTCGCCGAGGAAGTATTCCGACACGTCGGTGAAGTGGTAGTCCGGCTCGAACTCGGCCAGCGCCGGGATCAGGTCGGTGCTCGTGCCCGCGATGCCCGCGCCGACCTCGAGCATCCGCAACCGGTGCGGCGACCGCCGGGCCACCTCCCGCACGGTGTCGATCACGATGCGATGCGCGCTGCGCGCCACCAGATTCGTCCGGTAAACAGCATGCGCCGCACCGGGTTTCCCGGCGGGAAACAACAACTCCCGCACGTCGAGAGCGCCGCGCAACAGCTCGTCCAGGCGACTGCTGCACGCCCGGATATAGGACAGGGTCTCGCTGCCGTAACCGACGATCTCCTCCAGCTCATCGATCCGCCGCCAGGCCGCCTCGACCGCGCGCGGACCGGCCGCGATCAGGTCGCTGTAGCGGCCGGTTTCCGGATCGTGCACCACCGCTCCCCCGTCCGCCAAGGCCGCCAGCCAGCGTTTCAGCAGTCCGTGCTGGCGTTCGGAAACCCCGGTGGCAGCGGCGAGCTCGGTGATGTCGTGCGCGCGTTCGCGATCGTCGAACAGGCCGCCGGCGCGGAGCTGTGCGGCGATGGACAGCATGGCCATCTCGTCGACCGCTCGCATCAGCGCGACGAACGCTTCGCCGTCGATTTCCTGGTGCGCCGCGGCGGCGGCGTGCTCGGCGGTGGCGAGCACGTCGCTCGCGGCCGCCTCGCCGAGACCCTGGTCACCGGAGCCATCGGCCGCGATCTCGGCGAAGCCGAGCAGCCGCGCGCCGGGGCCCTGTCCGTTGACCACCACGGCGGCGTCGGCCACGGCGGGATGGCGGCGCAGCGCCGATTCGACCTCGCCCAATTCGACGCGGTGGCCGCGGATCTTGACCTGAGTGTCTTCGCGGCCGAGGAATTCGAGCCGTCCGTCCGGGTGGAACCGGCCGAGGTCGCCCGTGCGGTACAGGCGGTCGCCGGTGCGCGGATGGCGGAGGAAGCGCTGGGCCGTCAGCTCGTCGTCGCCCAGATATCCCTCGGCCAGGCCGATTCCGCCGATGTAGATCTCGCCGGTGACATGGTCGGGACAGTCCTGCAGCGCGTCGTCCAGCACGTGCATGGTCTGGTTGCGCAACGGGGTGCCATAGGGGATGCTGCGCCACTGCGGATCGATCTGCCGCACCGGGTGGTGGATTGACCAGATGGCGGCCTCGGTGGCCCCGCCCAGGCCCACCACCTGCAAATCCGGATGGTTCGCGCGCATCCGGTCGGGCAGGTCCAGCGGAATCCAGTCGCCGGACAGCAGGACCAGGCGCAGCGAGTCCGCGCCGGACGTGGCGCCGAGGACATCGAGCAGCATCTGCAGTTGCCCGGGCACACTGTTCCAGAGGGTGACCGCATGCCGTCGCACCAGCTCCAGCCAATGCGACGGATCCGTCGCGCGGTCCTGCTCGGGGAGCACCACGGCGCCGCCGGCCGCGAGCACACCGAAGATGTCCCACACCGAGAGATCGAAGGCCAGGCTCGCCACCCCGAGTACCCGATCGCCGGATGCGACGCCGAAGCGCTGGTTGATGTCGTCGAGGGTGTTCGCCGCCGCGCGGTGGGTGGTGACGACGCCCTTCGGTTCGCCGGTGGAACCTGAGGTGTAGATGACGTACGCCGGATCGTCCGGATCACCGGCGAGTTCGGGCACGGTGTCGATGCCCGGCAGCAGGTCGACGGCGACCGGTCGCACGGTCGCGGGGATCTCACCCGCGTCGCGCAGCCAGGACTGCGTGAGCACGACCGCGACGCCGGCGCGGTCGATGATCCGCTCCCTGCGCGCCGTCGGCTGACTCACCTCGATCGGGACATAGGCCGCGCCGGCCAGCAGGGCCGCGAGCACGGCCACGACTTGTTCGGGTCCCTTCTCCATCAAGACGGCGACCCGGTCGCCGCGCCGCACACCGGCCGCACGGAGGGCGGCGGCGGAAGCCGCTGCGCGGCGGCGCAATTCGGCGAAGCTCATCACGTCGTCGCGGTGGAATACCGCGGGCGCGTCCGGGTCCGTGTCGGCCCGATCGAGAACCCGCTCGTGCAGCAGGCGCGGCCGCACCGCGGCGTCGGTGTCGTTGTAGGCGTCGCGGCGGCCGCGCTGAGCGGACGGCAGCGGGACCGGGTACTGCTCGGTCCAGGCCTCGGGGTCGGTGGCCAGCCGGGTGACGAGATCGGTGAACGCGGCGAAGGCCTCGGCCGCCGTGTCCCCGGCCAGCACGTCGCGGCGCACGTCCCAGGCGATCATCAGGCCGTCGTCGTACGGGGTCACCTGGCAGTCGAGCCATACCTGCGGCGTGCGGGTGAGGCCGCGCAGGATCCGGCCGCGGTGGGCGCGCGCGCCGGCGTCCTCGGCGCCGAGGGTGCTGGTGAACACCACGGGCATGAGTACCGGGTTGCCCGCGCGGCGGGTCAGTTCGCTGAGCACCTCGACGCCGTCGAACAATCGATGATCGAGATCGGTGAACAGCCGGGCGGCGATGCCGCGGGCCCGGCCGACGAAGGTGTCCTGCTCGTCGAGGTCGACGCCGAGCAGGTTGACGGAGGTGAAATCGCCCAGCACCGCACCGATTTCGGGGTGGGCGGGCAGGCGGTTGAACACCGGCAGATTCAGCGTGAACTGCCGCTTCCGGCTCCAGCGCCCGATGACCTCGGCGTAGGCGGCGAGTACCGCGCCGGACGGGGTGAGGTCGTGCGGTGTCGCATTGCGGGCCAGGCCGACCAGGACGGATTCGGGCAGCCATTGATGTAACCGGTCGAAACCGGGCTCGGCGCCCGCGCTGTCGTCGGTGGCCCGCGTGGGCAGTTCCGGTGCGGCGGGCAGGGTTTCGATCCGCTGCTGCCAATAGGCGCGGTCCCGCTGGTATCGAGATCCGTTGCGCAGCTGCTGCACACCGAGGATGTAATCGCGGAAGCCGATCTCCGGGGCGGGCCGCAGTGCCGCTTCGTCCCCGGCCGCGTGGACGAGTTCGTCGAGTTCGGCCAGCAGCAGTTGCACGCTCGCGGCGTCGACCACCAGCAGTTCCACCAGCAGGTGGAGAATGCACGCGGTGTCGGTGCGGGTGATGCGCAGGGCGAACAGGGGCCAGGTGTCCGGGGCGGTGGCCGGGCCCAGCATCTCGTCTCGTTGCCGGTCACGCAGGGTGTCGACGGTGGCCGGGTCCGCGCCGCGGGCGTCCGTCACCGGGATCCGGTATTGCGGCACGGTGGCGGCGACCTGCTGGTAGCCGTCGCCGTGCACGGTCGCCCGGAGCATGTCGTGGCGGCGCACGAGGGCGTTCCACGCCTGTTCCACATTCTCGGGATCGACACCGGCATAGGCGATTTCGAGGTAGCTCGCG
This sequence comes from Nocardia sp. N2S4-5, assembly GCF_044628355.1. Classification (NCBI taxonomy): domain Bacteria; kingdom Bacillati; phylum Actinomycetota; class Actinomycetes; order Mycobacteriales; family Nocardiaceae; genus Nocardia; species Nocardia sp. N2S4-5. The sequence continues at coordinate 2,338,615 of NZ_JBIUPM010000001.1, forward strand.
CACGCCACGCCCCCGAACGGGTAGGTGGGGTCGCGTCCGATCAGGTACGCCGACTGCACCGGGGTGAGCGGGAACGGTTCGTGTGCGGCGGCGGTGTCGGCGGACACGTCGATCACCGACTGGTCCTGGGCGAGGTATTCCAGGACGGCGGGCTTGTGCGCCACCAGCTGGTCCCGGTGTTCGGTGGTCAGCACGCCCTGAGGGGCGCGGAACCGCAGCTGCGCGCCGTCGACCCAGAGATGAACTCCGCGCTGTCGTAGGTCGGTTACCAGGTCGGGGACGTTCACAGAACACCTTCTTCGAGGTCGATACCGGTTTGTGGTTGGTTGTGGGTGAGCCCGGCGACGGTCGGGGCGGCGAAGAATTCGCGGAGGCTCACGGTCAGGCCGAGTTCCCGGCCGAGGCGGCTCACGAGTCGGGTGGCCGACAGCGAATCGCCGCCAGCGCCGAAGAAACTCGTGTGCCGGTCGGCCGGCGGGGCTCCGACGAGGTCCGCCCATACCTCGGCTATCCGAGTTTCCAGGCCCGGACGTATCGGCTCTGTCTGCTCGGAAACGGCTGTGGCGAAGGCCGTTTCGGCTCGCCGTATCAGAGCGGCGTGATCGATCTTCCCGTTGCCGGTCAGCGGCGGGTCGAGCAGCGGGATCAACTCGGGTAGCCAGGCGGCGGGTAGGCGGTCGGCGAGGAAGCGCGGGAGATCCTCGGGCACAGCGGATTCCACGAACGCGACCAGCCTTGCCCGCGCACGCTCACCCACCGCGAGCGCGATCGCCCGACGGACCTCGGGGTGTGCGCTGATCGCCTGCTCGATCTCGCCGAGTTCCACCCGGTGCCCGCGAATCTTCACCTGGCGGTCGGCGCGGCCGAGGAATTCGAGAATGCCGTCCGGGCGATATCTGCCCAGATCCCCGGTGCGGTACCAGCGGATACCGGCGTACTCGGAGAAGGCGGCCGCGGTGAGGCCGGGCTCGCCTCTATAGCCGCGGGCCACTCCCGCGCCGCCGATCAACAACTCCCCCGGTACCCAATCGGGCCGATCTCTGCCGGACTCGTCCACCACCCGAAAACACTGATTACGCAACGGACGACCGTAAGGAATCGACGTCCACTCCGGATCCACGGTGTCGACCTCGAAGAAATTCGACCAGATCGAAGCCTCCGTCGCGCCGCCCAAGGCGATCAGACGGCAACGGTCGGACGAGGCGGCGAGACGGCCCGGCAGGTCCAATCCCACCCAGTCGCCGGACACCAGCGCCAACCGCATGCTCGGCGGCAGTCCCGGACCTGCTTCGGCGACGGTGAGCAACATGTCCAGCATGGCCGGAACGCTGTTCCACAGCGTCACACCATGCTCCCGCGCCAACGCCAGCCACCGGCCCGGATCACGCCGGTCCTCCTCCGCGACGACCACCACACTGCCACCGGCACCCAACACAGCGAACAAGTCGAACACCGACAAATCGAAATCGACTGCCGCAACAGCCAACACACGATCCCGCGCACCGAGGTCGTAGCGGTGTCGGAGGTCGTACAGGGTATTCACCGCGCTGCCGTGCTCGATTTCGACTCCCTTCGGCACTCCCGTGGAACCGGAGGTGAAGATGACGTACGCGAGATCGGTTGCCACACCCCGATACACCGGGGCCGGATCGTGGTGCCGAGCATCGGTGATCACCGCCACCGGCACGCCGCCCGAGCGCTGGTCGGGTTCTCCGGCGTCGTCGGTCAGCACGACCGCGACTCCCGCCTGCTCGAGAATCGCGTGACGACGCTGCGCCGGTTGATCTTTGGCGACGGGGACATACGCGGCACCCGCGGCAAGGACGCCGTACAACGCCGCCACTTGCACCGCACCCCGAGGCAGAGACACCGCGACCGCGTCACCCGGACGCACCCCACGCGCGATCAGGAGTCCCGCGACTCGCCTACTGTGTTCGGCCAATTCACCGAAACAGACGACCGCGTCCCCGTCGATCACCGCTACCCGTTCCGGATCCGCCGCCGCGACATCGAACATCGCCGTATGCAACAACCCGCCGCCAGGAAGATCGCCCGGCCCCGCGGTGTCGTTGACCTGATCGCGAATCACCCGCTGATGCGGCGGCAACACGGGTAACGCCTCGTGCAGCGGTCGCTCCCAATCCACCTCACCCAACCGGTTCAGGAGCCGGTGGTAGGTGGCGAACATGTCGTCCACCATTCCGTCGGGGAACAATTCGTCCACCGAATCCCAGCTGAGCAACAGACCGTCCGGCAATTCGATGACCTGATGGTCCAGCCACACCTGCGGGGTCTGTGTGCGGGTGTAGTCCGGCCATAGCACCGACCGCGCCAATTCGTCGTCCACTCCCAGCATCGAGGTGAAAACCACCGGTACGGGTTCGGCCGGTATCGCGCTGTCGCGGGCCAGTTCTCGCAGTACCCGCACCGCGGAAATCTGCTGATGGTCCAGGTCGCTCCACAACTGTTCCTGCAATCGGCGGACGCGTGCGAGCCAGCTTTCGCGCTCCGCCGGGCGATCCGCCACCAGCAGCAGCGAACTGAAGTCGCCGACCACCCGCATGATGTCGGGGTGCACGTCACGCCGGTCGAAGCGGGTCAAGGTGACGGTCAGGTCGCGCTGGGCGCTCCACCCGCCGAGCACCCACGTGTAGCACGCCAGCAGCACCACGCTCGGTGTCACGCCGAAGTTCCTGGCACGTGCGACGATCCGGTGCCAGGTTTCCGGCTTCAGCCGCGCTTCACGGCGGCGGAAGCGGGGATGCTCCACCGCGGCGGGTGAGATTCGCAGTGGCAGTTGCGGTCCCGGCGGCAATTGCGGCAGCCGCGCACGCCAGTACGACAGCGCGGCTCGAACCTCATCGTCCGAGGGGGCACAACTCAGCACATAGTCACGGAACTCGATGGCCGGCCGCGTCAGTTCGATATCCGGATCGGCATACCATCGCAGCCATTCGGAAATGAGCACCAGAGCGCTCAGGCCGTCGACGACCAGGCTGTCGAAAACCGTGCACACTCGGGCCTTTTCACCGTCGCGCACGATTCGCACGTCGAACAGTGGCCACGCCGACGAATCGAGGGCCCCGTCCGCCATGTCCGCCCGCACCGCCGCGGCCACGCCGTCGAAATCGGCGCCGGCGTCGATCACGGGGATCCGATACTCCGCGACGTCGGGCAGTACCCGCTGCATACCCTCCGCACCGACCACCACGCGCAACATCGCGTGCCGATCGATCACCCGATTCCAGGCGCGCGCCAACCGGTCCGGGTCCAGATCGGTCCAGTCGTACTCGAAATACAACTGCGCACCGATACCGCCCAGGTCGAATTCTCTCGACCGGCCCAGCCAGTACGCGACCTGAATATCGGTCAGCGCGAACGGTTCCAGCCGGTGGGCCGCATCGGTCGTCAGCGACCGCACCGGAGCCGACCCCTGCGGCGGTTCGCCGGGCGTGGAGTCTTCGGTGTGCGGCCCATTCCGGGTGAGTCCGGCGATGGTCGGGCTGGTGAAGAATTCGCGGAGGGTCACGGTGCGGGCGAGTTCCCGGCCGAGACGGCTCACGAGCCGGGTGGCCGACAGCGAATCTCCGCCCGCGCCGAAGAAATTGGTATCCCGGTCGGGCAGGTCGCCGCCGAGTACCTGTTGCCAGATCGACCCGATCCGCGTTTCCAGGCCCGGCCGCAACAGTTTCCGTTCCAGGGGCCCGGTTGTACTTGTGGCGATGGCCTTTTCGGCACGGCGCACCAGATCGGCGTGATCTATTTTCCCGTTCCCGGTCAATGGCGGGTCCGGCAATGCGATCAGTTCGGGCGTCCACCCCGACGGCAACCGGTCGGCCAGAAAGCTCCGCATGTCTGGGGGCACATCGGGTTCTACGAAGGCCACCAGCCGTGCCCGCGCACGCTCACCCACCGCGAGCGCGATTGCCCGACGGACCTCCGAATGCGCGCTGATCGCGTGCTCGACTTCCCCCAATTCCACGCGGTGTCCACGGATTTTCACCTGTCTATCGGCTCGGCCGAGGAATTCCAGGACGCCGTCTGGGCGATACCTGCCCAGATCCCCCGTGCGATACCAGCGCAGGCCTCCGTCCTCGAAGAAGCTGGACGCGCTCCGCTCCGGCTCGCCCCGATAGCCGCGCGCCACCCCCGCGCCGCCGATCAACAACTCCCCCGGCACCCAATCGGGCCGATCTCTGCCGGACTCGTCCACCACCCGAAAACGCTGATTACGCAACGGACGACCGTAAGGAATCGACGTCCACTCCGGATCCACAGCCTCGACCTCGAAGAAATTCGACCAGATCGAAGCCTCCGTCGCACCACCCAAAGCGACCAGACGGCAGACGTTCGACAGCGCCGAGAGACGACCGGGCAGATCCAATCCCACCCAATCCCCCGACACGAGAGCCAACCGCAGCGTAGGCGGCAAACCCGGCCCGGCCTCAGCGACCGTAAGCAACATATCGAGCATGGCCGGAACGCTGTTCCACAGCGTCACACCATGCTCCCGCGCCAGAGCCAGCCAGCGCCCCGCGTCGCGCCGGTCCTCCTCCGCGACGACCACCACACTGCCACCGGCACCCAACACACCGAACAAGTCGAACACCGACAAATCGAAATCGACTGCCGCAACAGCCAACACACGATCCCGCGCACCGATCTCATACCGGGAACGCAAATCATCAAGTGTGTTCACCGCGCTGCCGTGCTCGATTTCGACACCCTTCGGCACTCCCGTCGAACCGGAGGTGAAGATGACATACGCGAGATCGGTTGCCACACCCCGATACACCGGGGCCGGATCGTGGCCTCGAGCATCACCGATCCCTACCACCGACAGGTGGCGAAGAGGTGGTGCGGCTTCGGCGTCGGCGTAGCAAGCAATGTCGTCGGTCAGCACGACCGCCACCCCCGCCTGCCCGAGAATCGCGTGACGACGCTGCGCCGGTTGGTCTTTGGCGACCGGAACATACGCCGCACCCGCAGCGAGAACGCCGTACAACGCCGCCGCCTGCCCCGCAGCGCGGGCCACCGACACCGCCACCGCGTCCCCAGGACGCACCCCGTGCGCGATCAACAGCGCCGCGACCCGCCTACTGTGTTCGGCCAATTCACCGAAGCCGACAACAGTGTCCCCATCGATCACCGCTACTCGTTCCGGATCCGCCGCCGCGACATCGAACATCGCCGTATGCAACAACCCGCCGACAGGAAGATCGTCCGGCCCCGCGGTGTCGTTGACCTGGTCGCGGACGGCCCGCTGATGGGGCGGCAGCAGCGACAACGCCTCGCTCAGCGGCCGTTCCCACTCCGCCTCACCCCACTGGCGGACGAGCCGGTGGTAGGTGGCGAACATATCGTCGACCATCCCCGCCGGGAACAGCTCGTCCACCGAATCCCAGCTCAGCACAAGGCCTTCCGGCAATTCGATGACTTGATGGTCCAGCCACACCTGCGGAGTCTGGGTCCGCGTGTAGTCCGGCCACCGCACCGAGCGAGCCAGCTCGTCGTCCACACCCAGCATCGACGTGAAAACCACCGGGACCGGCTCGGCGACCGCCTCGTTCTCCCGGGCCAGTTCCCGCAGCACCCGCACCGCCGAAACCTGCTGATGGTCCAGGTCACTCCACAATTGCCGCTGCAACCGCCGCGCCCGCCCGAGCCAGCTCTCCTGGGCGGCCGGGCGATCCGCCACCAGCAGCAGCGAACTGAAATCCCCCACCACCCGCATGATGTCGGGATGCACCTCACGCCGGTCGAAACGGGTCAGCGTGACGGTCAGGTCACGCTGGGCGCTCCACGCGCCCAGCACCCACGTGTAACACGCCAGCAGCGCCACACTCGGCGTCACACCGAAACCTCTGGCCCGCTGCACGATTCGATGCCAGACCGCTGGGTCCACTCGTACTTCTCGACGAGTGAAGCGAGGACGCCGCACCGCGGCCGGAGCAACCCGCAACGGCAACTGTGGCCCCGGCGGCAGCTCCGCGGACCGCGAACGCCAATACGCCGAAGCCGCCTGAATCTGTTCTTCCGAAGGGGCGCTGCCGATGACGTAATCGCGAAACTCCAGGCCCAACGCGGGCAACTCGCTGTCCGGGTCCGCGTAGAGCCGCGTCCACTCGGACAGGAGCACCACAGCGCTCAGGCCGTCGGCGATCAGCGTGTCGAACACCGCGCAGACGCGGGTATTCGGGCCGTCGCGAACGACCCGGATATCGAACAACGGCCAGGTACCGGCGTCGAGGACGCTGTCCGAGAGCTCGTCCCGCACGGCGGCCACATCCCCCTCGGCCAACGGAATCCGATATGTGGGAACCACTTCCAGCACCCGCTGCATGCCGTCGCCGCCGACCACCGCACGCAGCATGGCGTGCCGGTCGATCAGCCGGTTCCAGGCGCGCTCCAACCGCTCCGGATCCAGGTCGGGCCAGTCGTACTCGATATACAGATGCGCGCCGATACCGCCCAGGTCGAAATCCTCCGACCGGCCCAGCCAGTACGCGGTCTGAATATCGGTGAGCGGGAACGGTTCGTACCGATGTTCGGGATCGGAGGCGAGAGCCGGAGTTGTCGCGGCTGTGCCGAATGTCAGGGTCGCGGCGAACGCGCCGAGCGTGGGGTTGGCGAACAGCGCCGCCAAGTCGGCGCCCGCCACACCGTCGGCGGCGAGTCGCCGGATCAGCCGGGTGGCGAGCAGGCTGTCACCGCCGAGTGCGAAGAAGTCGTCGTCACGCCGGATCTCACCGGAGTCCAGCAGCGCGGCCCACGCCTCGGCCACCAGGCGCTCGGCCCGTCCCGACGGCACTCCGCCGCGTGCCGGTTCTTCCGTTGCCGCAGAGCCGGTTCCGGCAGCGCCACCGTCTCCCGCGACGAGTGCGGCCTGGACGGCGGCGCGGTCGATCTTGCCGTTGCGAGTGATCGGCAGTCCCGTCCTGCGGAGGAAGAGACGGGGAATCATGTAGCGGGGCAAGCGTTCACCCAGCCAGGCACGCAGCGCCGCGTCCTCGGGGCCGTCCCCGACGACGACCGCGCCGAGCGCCCGCGCCGGCTGCTCGACCACCGCGGCCGCGGCCGCGACGATCTCCGGATGCTCCGCCAGGACGGCCTCGATCTCCCCCAATTCGATCCGATGCCCGCGGATCTTGACCTGATGATCGGTGCGGCCGAGGAATTCCAGTGTCCCGCCGGGCCGGTATCGCACCAGGTCGCCGGTGCGGTACCACCGGACTCCGGCCCGCTCGACGAACTTCTCGGCGGTGCGCGCCGGGTCGCCGCGGTAACCGTGCGCCAGCCCGCCGCCCGTGACCCACAGCTCACCGGGCGCCCACTCCGGGCGGTCCCGACCGTGCGCGTCGACCACCCGGCAGTCGGCGTGCGGCAACGGAACCCCGTACGGCACGCTCGACCAGTCCGGGTCGACCGTGCCGACCTCGCAGACGGTGGCATGAATGGCGGCCTCGGTCATGCCGCCGAGCCCGGCGAACCGGCAGCCGGGCACGAGCCGGCGCAGCCGCTCGGGCAGATCGACGGTGACCCGGTCACCGCCCAGCATGACCACCCGCAGCGCGGTTCCCAGCCCGGCGTCCGCGGCGGCGATCAACAACATGTCCAGCAGCGCGGGAACGGCGCTGACGACCGTCACATCCCACCGGCGGATCAGCTCCGCCCAGGCGGCGGCATCGCGACGCCGCGCCTCCTCGACCACCACCACCGAGCCACCGAACGCCAGGAAAGCGAACAGGTCATACGCCGACAGGTCGAAGTCCAAGGCGGACAACGCGATCGTGCGGTCGTCCGCGCCGATACCGAACCGGCCGTTGACCGCGTCGACGGTGTGGGCGACAGCCCGATGAGGCACCTCGACGCCCTTGGGCGCGCCGGTGGAGCCCGACGTGAAGATCACATACATCACGTCCTCGGGATCCACCTCGACGATCTCGGCCAGCGGGTCCACGTCGCGGGACTGCTCCGGGAAGACCGCTTCGATATCGCCGGGCCACGCGGCCGCGGTCCGCGGGTCGGTGACGACCAGCCGCGCCCCCGCCGTGCGATAGACCCGTTCCCGCCGCGCGAGCGGAAGATCGATACCCGAGGGCACGTAGGTCGCGCCCGCGGCGAGCACACCCAGTGCCGCCACGATCTGCTCGACCCCCTTGGGCAATGTGATGGCCACGCTGTCGCCGCGGCGAATTCCCTTGTCCACCAACACCCGAGCCATGCGACGGGCGCGTAACGCGAGTTCGCCGTAAGAGATCTCCGCGCCATCGGCGAGCAGGGCCGTCCGTTGCGGATCGGCGGCGGCCCGGCGGAAGAACCGCTGATGCAGAGGTACAGCCGGAGCGAGGGCGACCTCGCCGTGGCGGCGCCCGGCGACCGGCCACGGCGCCTCGCGGTCCCACGCGGCGTCGTCGTCCAGCAACAGCTCGACGAAACGCACGTAGGCGTCGAACATCGCGTCCAGCATTCCGGCCGGGAACAGCGAGACCCGGGCATCCCAATTGAGCAGAATGCCGCCCTCGAACTCGGTCACCTGCGCGTCCAGCCAGACCTGCGGTCCCTGGGACACCGTCCAGCTCGGCTCGCCCAGGCACTGCCGCACCTCGGGGGCGTACAACTCACCCAGGCTCAGCGCGCTCGTGTACACCACCGGCGCGAGAACCCGCTCCCCGCCACCGGCCCGGCCCAGATCCCGCAGCACCTCGACGCCGCTGTAGGCGGCATAGCCGAGGACTTCCCGCAACCGCTCGGTGAGCACCCGCGCCCGCCGGGTCACCGACATCGAGGCGGACAGGTCCACGTCGAGCAGGACCGAGCTGGAGAAGTCGCCGACGAGGCGGTCCACGTCGTCGTGCAGGGGTTCCCGGTCGAATACCGGCAGATTCAGCAGGAATCGGTCGGTACTGCTCCAGGCGCCGATCGTCTCCGCGAAGACGGTGGCGAGCACGCTCGCGGGAGTCAGCCCGGCACGGCGGGCCTGTTCGCGCAGCCGCCCCGCGCGCTCCGGCGACAGCCGGTACCGGCGGCGGTCGACTCGCGCGCCGGTCGTCTCCTCGGAGGTCAGCAGCGGAAGTTCCGGCGCCGCAGGCAGTTCCGGCAGCCGCGCCCGCCACCACTCGCGAGCCTGTTCACGCGCTGCCGCGCGGGCCAGGCCGCGATCGGTGAGATATTGCCGGTAGCTGTACCCCAGCGGCGGCAGCGCCGTGGGGCCGCGCTCGTACAGTGTGGTCAGGTCGGCGAGGAGATTACGCAGACTCAACGCGTCCCCGGCGATCATGTCCAGGTCGAGGTGCACCCTGGTGCGGCCGTCGGGCAGCAGCGAGACCTGGAGATCGAACACCTCCCCCGCCGCCACGTCCATACTCCGATGCGAGAGTGTGTCGCGAATCCGCGCCAATCGCCGAAGACGTTCGAGCTCAGGCAATTCCCGCAGGTCATGGACCATCAGGCCGGACCAGGACCCACCGTCGGTCACGCGCTGCATCCCCTCGGCGTCGATCGCCACCCGCAACATCGGATGCCGCGCCGTCAAGGCGCGCACCGCATGTTCCAGCCGTTCCGGTTCGACACCGCCCGCATGGTCGAACTCGCTGTAGAAGTGCGCGGCGACACCGCCGAGTTCGTGTGCCGGCGACCGCCCGATCCAGAAGGCGTGCTGCATCACCGCCAGCGGAAACGGGCCCGAACGGTCCACCACGACGACTTCCGTGGCGGCGCCGGTTTCGCTGTGGCGCAGCAGCTTCCACCACGCGCCGAGCGTCGGGTTCCGCACGAGATCCCGGTATTCCACGCGGCTGCCCGCGCGCCGCATGAGCCCGGAGATGCGCATCACGGTCACCGAATCGAGCCCCAGCTCGAGCAGGTCGGCGTCGTCGGTCAACTCTTCCACCGGCACGCCGGTCAGCTCACTGACCTGCTGCCGCAATTCGTCTACACCGTGGGACCAATCCACCCTTTTCGTCGTGCGTACGAGTGGCAAACGGACCTGTTCCCGCATCACAATCCCAACCAGCAAACGATAACCATTTTCATTAGTGCTACAATCTACGACGTCCCACCAGGCCGGTCAAGACAGGCCCTCCGGTCCGGAGACACGAAACACACACGCGGCAAACGCCTTCCGCGCGGCACAGGAAGACAGGCATGGCAGCTCATCTGCGATTGATGAACATGATGTTCGGGACGATCTGCTCCCAGGTGGTCGGAACCGCTGCCCGCCTCGGGCTCGCCGATCACTTGGCCGACTCCGAACGCGGCTACACCGAACTGGCCGAGGCCACCGGCACCCACCCCGCCTCGCTCGCCCGGCTACTGCGCGCCCTGGCGGCCTTGGAGCTGGTGGTCGAAACCCGGCCGGGCACATTCCGTTTGGGCGAAGCGGGCCAGCCGCTGCGCACCGACCGGCCGGACTCCCAGGCGGCGGCGGTACTGCTGTTCACCGATCCGGCCCTGCTGGACTCCTGGAAGCTGACCGAGGAGGCGGTTCGCACGGGGCAGCCGACCTTCGAGGGGCTGTACGGCATCGACTTCTTCGGCTTCCTCGCCACGAAACCCGAACTGTCCGAACGGTTCAACGCGACGATGCGGCAGGTCAGCCTGCCCATCGCGCAACTGATACCGGTGAGCTACGACTTCACCCGGCATCACACCGTCGTCGACATCGGCGGCGGCGACGGCACCCTGCTGGCCGAAATCCTGCGCGGCACAACCACTTTGCGCGGCATACTCTTCGATTCGGCGACCGGCGTCGCCGAGGCCGCCGGCACTCTCGGCGCCGCGGGCGTTGCCGAACGCTGCCGCGTCGAGGCCGGTGACTTCTTCGCGGCCGTCCCCACGGGCGGAGATGCCTACGTACTCAAGAACATCCTGCACGACTGGGACGACGAACGCTGCGTGACCATCCTCGACCGGTGCCGCGCGGCGATGCCGGAGCACGGGCGGCTGCTCATCGTGGAATCCGTGCTGCCCGAGGTGGTCGACACCTCGAACCCCGCCCCCTATCTCACCGATATCAGCATGCTCGTCAATATGGGCGGTCAGGAACGCACCCGCGCCGAATACGAGACCCTCTGCCGCCGTGCGGGTTTCACGGTCACCGCGATCCATCCGACCATCCTGCCCACCTCGTACTCGCTGATCGAGGCAACACCGGCCTGAACGGAACGTCACCCGATGCTCGACAATGCCCGCCCGATCGTGGTGGACCTGCTGGCCGAGGATTTCCACGAACGAGCCCACACCATCTACGACCGACTGCGCGCGCAGTCCCCGGTAACCCTCGTCGAACTGCCCGAGCAACCGGGCCGGGGATTCTGGATGGTCACCGGATACGCGGCGGCCCAGGCCGCGCTGCGCGACACCCGCCTGGCCAATGATCCGCGCAGCCTGCTGTCCCCCGCCCAGCGCGCCGCCCGGGCCGCGGCCCGGCTTCCCGGCGCTCCGCACACCATGCTGCTGTCCGACCCGCCGGAGCACACCCGCCTGCGCCGCGCCGCACAGCAGGCGTTCACGTCCAGGTCGGTCACCGCGTTGCGCCCCACCGTGATTCGGCACGCCGAACGACTGCTCGGCGAGGCCGAGCGGGCGGCCGCAGCCGGTGACGGCACCGTGGACTTGCTGCACGCCTACGCCTATCCGCTGTCGCTCACCGTGCTCGGCGAAATTCTCGGATTCCCCGAGGCATGGCATCCCGGCCTGCACGTTCTCGCGGTGCGGGCGGCGACCGCCTCCACCCCGCTGTCGGCGCCCGATCCCGAATTGCGCGCCCAACTCGAGGGCTACGCCCGCGATCTCGTCCTGCTCAAACGCGACGACCCCGGCGACGATCTGGTCAGCAGGCTGGTGCATCCCGCGTCCGGGGACAAGCTGTCGAACGGCGAACTGATGGCCATGATCGGCCTGCTCATGGCCGCCGGTTTCGAGACCTCGGCGAGCCTGATCGCCAGCGCGACACTGACTTTGATCTCCCATCCCGAGCAGTGGGCCGCGCTGCGCGCCGACCCCGAACTGTCCGCGGCCGCGGTGGAAGAGACCATGCGCTACTGGGGGCCGGTGGAATCGGCGACAGCCCGCTACGCGACGGAGCCGTTCCCACTCGCGGGCCGCCACATCGACACGGGCGACCGGGTTCTGGTGTTTCCCGCCGCCGCCAACCGCGACCCCGCCCACGTCCCCGCTCCCCACAGTTTCGATATCCACCGCGAGCCCCGCCCCCATCTCGGATTCAGCGGCGGCATCCACAACTGCCTCGGCGCCGCCCTCGCGCGCACGGAGGTCGGGATCGCGCTCACCACGCTGGTCGCCCGGTGGCCGGAGCTGCGCTTGGCCGCCGACCCCGCCGAATTGCGCTGGCGCCCCGGCATGGGACTGCGCGGCCTGCGCCGCCTGCCGGTGCGGCCGTGATCCGCACATCTCGTCTCTCGCACACAACCGCACTAGGAGTTCGACCATGACACCCCCGACCGACACCCCGTACGACGTCGCCATCCTCGGAGCCGGGATCGCGGGTAGCACCCTGGCGACAATCCTGGCCCGCCACGGCCTCGAGGTGCTGCTCATCGACGCCGGGGTGCATCCGCGATTCGTGGTCGGAGAGTCCACCATTCCGCACGCGACGGCCACGATGCACGTGCTGGCCGAGCGCTACGACATCCCGGAGTTCAAGGCGCTGGCCAACTTCGAGGACACCGCCGAGCATGTCGCCAAGACCTGCGGGCAGAAGCAGAACTTCGGCTTCGTCTACCACGAGCAGGGGCGCCCCGCCGACCCGGCCAAGGCCAACCAGATCGTGCTGGCCTCCGGATACCGCCGCGCCGAATCGCATTGGTTCCGTCAGGACATCGACTCGTACGTGTTCCATCTCGCCGTGCGTTACGGCGCCGTGCCCCGGTTGAACACCCGAATCCAGGACATCGACATCGACGCGGACCGCGGCGCCGAGCTGCGCACGGCCTCCGGGGAGACGTTCAACGCCCGATACCTGGTGGACGCCACCGGTTTTCGCTCCGTACTGGCCGAGCGGTTCGGGCTGCGGGAGCTACCCACCCGGGCGCGGACCCACTCGCGTTCGCTGTTCACCCACATGATCGGCGTCGAGCCCTTCGACGATGTCGCGCCCGTTCGATACGACCAGCCGAGCCGGTGGCACAACGGCACCCTGCACCATGTCTTCGACGGGGGCTGGCTGTGGGTGATTCCGTTCGACAACAACGACCGCTCCACGAACCCGCTGTGCAGCGTGGGGCTGACCCTCACCGGGGACGCGGTTTCCGAGGACCGTGACGCGCCGGAGCGGGAGTTCGCCGCTTTCCTCGAGCGGTTCCCGGCCGTCGCGAAGCAATTCCGGTCCGCGACGGCCGTGCGGCCGTGGGTGAGCACCGGGCGGCTGCAGTACTCCGCGTCCGGCACGGTCGGTGACCGCTTCTGCCTGACCGCACAGTCCGCCGGAGCGATCGACGCGCTGTTCTCCCGCGGGCTCGCCAACTCCTTCCAGACCGTGAACGCGCTGGCCTGGCGGATCATCGAGGCGGCCCGCGAGAACGACTGGTCGACAGCGCGGTTCGCCGGTGTCGACGCGCTACAGCAGCGGATGTTCGACGTGCACGACGATCTCGCCTACTCGTCGTACGTCGGATTCCGCGACTACACCCTGTGGGACGCGATCTTCCGGGTGTGGCACACCTACAGCTTCTACTCCGACGCCGCCCTGGAGCACGCGCTGTCCAGGTATGTCGCGGGTAAGGACGATCAGGTGTTCCGCGCCCTGGAACGCGGTGACTCCGCGCTGGCCCGGACCGTGCGGGGCCTGCTGACCACCGCGCGGGAGACCTGCGAAGCGGTCGAGCGGGGAGAGTTGACCACCGCGGCCGCCGCGGCAGCGATCATCGACCGGATCAACAGCGAGCGGTTCTTCCCCGACTATCTGCCCCACGGGAAACCGGAACTCAGGTACGTCGATATCAGCCAGGACAAGGCGATGGAGTTCATGCGGTGGTCCCGCACCGAGGCGCCCCGCTGGATCACCGAGTCCTTCGCCTGATCCGGAAGGAAGCGCGATGAACCCGCCCACCACGGTCGACGCCGACGACTCTGTGCAGACCGTGCGCCGACACCACGCCGACCCGCTGGCACTGGCGGCCGCCATCGCGGCCTCCGGGCAGCTCACCGACTACGTCGTCTACGAACAGCCGGGACGCTGGTATGTGGCCGGAAATCCGATCGGCGCGGTGACCGTCCGCCGCGACCGTGTGCACAGCACCCTCGGCGGCGAGCGCACCGAAACCTGGAGTGGCACACCGTGGCCGCGGATTCAGGCGGCGCTCGACCGGGCGCCGGTGCCCCGGTGGCGGGCCTACGGCTGGGCGAGCTTCGAGTTGTACCGCCCGGACACCGCGGGCCCGGACGATGTCCTCGCGCATTTCATGGTGCCCGGCGTGGAACTGGAGATCACCGAAACCACAGTGCTCACACGCAGTTTCGGCGCGCCGTTCGACCTGGAGCTGCCCGATGTCGCGGCCACCGCGCCCACGCCCACGGCGGTGCCGGTGGACGCGATCGACCCCGATTACCTCCGGCGCGTGCGATATGCCCTGGACCGGATTCACCGCGGCGAGTTCGACAAGGTGATCATGTCCCGCCGGGTGGATCTGCCGTTCGCGGTGGACATGCCGGCCACCTACGCGGCGGTCCGCAGACGGAACACCCCGGCCCGCTCCTTCCTGCTGGACCTCGGCGGCTGGCAGGCCGCCGGGGTCAGTCCGGAGACCGTTCTCGAGGCCGACGGCGCCGGACTGGTCACCACCCAGCCACTGGCCGGTACTCGCGCCCGCACCGGCGACGCCGCCCGCGACGACGTTCTGCGGACCGATCTGCTCACCGATCCGAAGGAGATCTACGAGCACGCCACCTCCGTGCGGCTGGCCTACGCCGAACTCGACAGCGTCGGCAGTGCCACGCGGGTCGGCGAATTCCTCACCGTCAAGGAGCGCGGCAGCGTGCAGCACCTCGCGTCGCGCGTGGAGACGCTGCTGCGCGCCGATCGAACCTGCTGGGACGCGCTCGCCGCCGTCTACCCCGCCATCACCGCCTCCGGTATCCCCAAGGCGGCCGCCTGCGCCGCGATCGGCGACCTCGAGCCCGACGCCCGCGGCCTCTACAGCGGCGCCGTCGTGCGGGCCGACAGCACCGGAACCCTAGATGCCGCACTGGTTCTGCGCGCCGTCTACCAACGCGACGGCCGGAGCTGGTTACGAGCCGGAGCGGGCGTGGTCACGGGTTCCACGCCCGAACGCGAACACGAGGAGACCTGCGAGAAACTCGCCTGCATCGCGCCCTATCTGATCCCCGCACGCTCCGAAAGCTGACGCCTCCGCCGCGCTAAGCCGACGCGGCGACCCGCCAATGCCGCGCCTTGGTCTGCGCGGACCACATGGCGCTGTAGCGGCCGTCGAGTGCCAGCAGTTCGTCGTGGGTGCCTCTCTCGGTCACGCCGCCGTCCTCGAGCACCAGGATCTGGTCCGCCGCCACCACGGTGGAGAGCCGGTGCGCGATCACGATCACCGTCTTCTCCGCGACCAGCGCGTCGATGGCGTCCTGGACGTAGACCTCGCTCTCGGTGTCGAGTGCGGCGGTCGGTTCGTCCAGCAGGACGATCGGCGCGTTCTTCAGGATGGCGCGGGCGATCGAAATGCGCTGGCGCTCACCGCCGGACAGCGCCCCGCCGATCTCGCCGACCCGGGTGTCGTAGCCGTGCGGCAGCCGTTCGACGAAGGTGTGGACATTGGCCGCGCGGGCCGCGGCCTCGATCTCGGCCTGGGTCGCCTCGGGCGCGGCGATCGCGATATTCGCGCGGATAGTGTCGTCGAACAGGTATACGTCCTGGAAGACCACCGCGATATGCCGGTAGATCTCCACCGGGTCGACCTGCCGCAGGTCCAGGCCGCCGATGCGGACACTGCCGCCGTCCGGGTCGGCGTAGCGGGTGAGCATCCTGGTCACCGTCGTCTTGCCCGATCCCGACGGGCCCACCAGCGCCGTGAGCGAGCGCGCCGGAGCTGTGAACGACACGCCGCGCAGGACCGCGGAGCCCTCGGAATAGCCGAAACGCACGTCGTCGAACTCGATGTCGTAGCGGGTGATTCGGGCCGACGAGTCGCCCACCGGCAGCGCCGGAGTGTCCAGTACCTCGCCGACACGTTCCAGCGCCGCGTCCGTGATCTCGAAGATCGCCGACAGATTGGACATGGTCGACATCGGTTCGGCGAATCGCACCGCCGCGGCCACCACCGCGATCAGCAACGCCGCGGACATCCGCAGATCGAGCACCAGCGCCGCGCCGAGCGCCACCATCCCCACCAGACACAACTGCACGACGCTGGACGCCAGCAGACCCGGCCAGGTCAGCCGCTTCTGCATGGCGGACATGGCCTCGTTCTGCTCTTCGAGGGTCTCGACCAGCCGTTGCGACGAACTGCCGATCTGCCCGGTCGCGCGCAGCACCGGCAGACCCTGGACGTATTCGACCACTCGGTTCGCGGCCGCGGCGTCGGCGGCGTCGAGCCGGCGCGACCCCGCACCCGAGATCTGCTGGATGCGCCGGACGAACAACACCGCGAACGGAATCGACACGGCCAGAACAACACCCAGGCGCCAGTCGACACAGGCGATGACCACTCCGATGACCGCCGGGACCGTCACCATCTGAATGAACAACAGCGCCATCGAGGACGAGCCCATCGTCGCGTTGGCGACGTTGCCGCCGATCACCGTGGTGAGGTCGCCCGCGGCACGGCGCTCGAGTTCGGCCTGCGGCATGGTCCGCAGTTTCTCGCCCAGCCGCAGGCGCGCGCCGGCGAGCACATCGGCCCACCGGCCGAACTCGAATCGCAGTTGCCCGTAATGGAATACGGCCTGAATCACATAGCAGGCCACCAGGATACCGAACCAGGTCCACGCGGCCGTGGTGTTCACTTCCGGCCGGCTCAGCTCGTACAGCAGCGGAATCAGCGTGGCGTAGGCCGCGGCCTGGGTGACCGAACCGAGAAACGCCCACCACAGCGTGCGGCGGAATTCGTCCCGATAATCCCCGGCGGCGAGCAGCATCAGCCGCAGGATTCTTCTCATCGGTTCGTGGCCTCCTTGTTCTTGCCGCTGCCGAGACCCCATCCGCGGGCGCGCTGGTGGTGCTCCCAGAGCCGGGCGTAGCGGCCGCCGGACGCGAGTAGTTCGGTGTGCGTGCCGGATTCGGACACCCGGCCGGATTCGAGGACCACGATCTGGTCGGCGTCGACGATCGTGGACAGTCGGTGCGCGACCACGAGCACGGTGCGGCCGCGGGTCAGCGCGGCGATCGCGTCCTGGATGGCCGCCTCGTTCTCCGGATCGGCGAAAGAGGTTGCCTCGTCGAGGATCACGATCGGGGCGTCGGCCAGCAGTGCGCGGGCGATGGTGATGCGCTGGCGCTGTCCGCCGGACAACCGGGCGCCGCGCTCACCCACCGGAGTGGCGTAGCCCCGCGGCAGTTCCGAGACGATGAAGTCGTGCGCCTGGGCGGCCCGCGCCGCCGCCTCGACCTCGGCGTCGGTGGCCGACGGGCGGGCGAGGCGGATGTTCTCCGCGATGGTGTCCGACAGCAGGAACGGATCCTGGAAGACCAGCGCGACGTGCCGGAGCAGATCCTCCGACGCGATCCGGCGGACATCGATCCCGCCGACGAGCACTTGGCCCTCGTCCACATCCCAGAACCGCGGAATCAGCCGCGCGACAGTCGATTTGCCCGAGCCCGACGGCCCGACCAGCGCGCACACGGTACCGGTGGGCACCGTCAGATCCACTCCGTCCAACGCGACCCGGTCGGTGCCCGCGTAACCGAAACGGACGGAACGGAACTCGATCGATCCGTCGGCCGGGGACTGCGGCTGGTCGGGTTCCGGCAAGGGAGCGATGTCGAGGAGTTCGACAATGCGCGCGGCGCCGGCCTTGGATTGGTTGACCAGATTGGACAGATTCATCAGCGGCACCACCGATTCCACCGGCAGCGTCCCGATGAGGATCGCCGCCAGCAGCTGTGCCGGTGACATCGACCCCGCCGAGGTCAGCCAGGCGCCCACCACGAGCACGATCAGAATCGTGGGCAGCGGCGCCACCGTCAGGTTGGCGAAGATCATCGCGCTGCGATTGTTGTTCTGCCAGGCGGTGGTTGCCACGTTGAAGTTCCGGACCCGATCCACGAAGCGCCGGAACGACACCGTGCCGTCGTCGAAGGTCCGCACCACCGGCATGCCCTGCACGAATTCGACCACCGCCGCGTTGATGGCCTCGTTGGCCTCGTCGTAGCGCCGCCGGGTCTCGGCGTAGTCCCGCAGTGTCAGCTGCATCCCGATGAACACCACGGGCAGGAACAACAGGACCGCCAGCAGCAATCGCCAATCCACGAAACCCAGCGCCAGCAACGCCGCAATGGGCTGGGCCACCGTGAAACCGGCCAGCGGCACCGCGTCGGCCACCGCCATGTGCAGGCCGCGAACATCGTCCTGCACGACCTTCTTCACCGCGCCCGAACCCAGGCGCTGCGCCTCGCCCAGCGGAACCCGGCCCAGATGCGCCGCGAGATCGGTCCGCAAGCGCTGCTCGAGGTCGAACGAGGCGAGGTGTGAGAGCAGGAAAGACCAGGCGCGCAAGGCGAATCGGACCAGGAACCCGACCGTGGCGAGCACCAGTAGAGCCACCACCGTGGAGGTATCGGCGTCGGCGGCGAACAGCTCCCGCAGCGCCAGCGCGATACCCACGAAACCGATCACCCCGGCGACCGCACCCAGCGCGGCCGTCGCCAGCGCCGCGCCGAGCCGCCCGCGCACCGGCTCGGTCACCCGGAACAGGGCACTACCGGGCTTCGTCGCCCCCTCCTCGACTTCCGGCACTGCCTCGTCCACCTGGAGCGCCGCCCCGGCACCACCCATAATCCCGGCTCCTGTCCGTCACGTCATCGACAGCGACAATTCTCTCCGAAAACGATTGTCATTGTCGAATGCGCGAACAGTAACACAACCCGGCCTCTCACGGGACCCCCTTCGAAAGCGGGTGGCGGACAATCGAACCGGCGACCTCGCGCAGAGCTGCGAGCACCGGGCGCGTGGCGCCGCAACAACTGCGCGTGGCCGGAGCCGGTCGCTGGTCAGACCCGGCGCATGGTGGCGTCGTAGGCGGCCTCGGCCATGTCCGGGCGGTCCGGGTCGGGCACCCAGGAGCCGGTGATCGTGGCGCGGTCGGGGCTGATCGTGCCGGTGTAGGTCATGCCGAGACCGGCATGGATGAGGGTGTCGCCGTCTCGGCTCCACCGGTAGTCCAGCGGGGCGCCGGATCCCGAATACACGTGCGCGCCGAAACCGGAGCCGGTTTCGTCGGGCCAGATCAACTCGAGGCTCTGAATCTCCGTGTCGCCGATCCGCATACTGCCGCTGAGGTGCAGGAGGCCGCCGCCCAGAATCGGGGTAGCGGTGAGTTCTCCGCTGATGTCGTCATGATCGGCCTTCTTGGTGCGCCCGGTGAGCTTCCAGGAGCCGACCAGTACATCGAGAGCGTCGATAGTCATGTTCTTCCTCGTTCGAATAGGTCGTCGGGCCTTCGTGGCCCCTCTCATCCTTAGGTCGAACGGGAACATCGGAGATCGACACGCACTGGCGCTCGAGCGCGGTGGAACCGCCTGCATCACGCAGATCTCACGCCGAATTGTGCACTGTGCACCAAACCGCCCGCCGATTGTGGCTCCCGGACCCATTCCCGTGCCTTGTGCTCCTGGTTAACCTCGGATGCGCTGACCACCGAACGTCGACGAGGGGTTGTGTCCGGAGATGACCGTGCCCGCGCTACCGCCATCCGAGGTGGCCGCCCTCGTACTCGAGATCGGGGCGGGGCTGCGCGCACGCGATGTGGAGATCGCCGAAACGATGACCCGGCGGATAACCCACGAGATCACCCACACCCGAGGCGATCCGCGCCTGGCGGCCCTGCGCGCCGCCAGTATCCACGCCAACGTGGTGACCATGATCGAGATCCTGGCCAACGATATCCCGGTCGGCCACCTGCAACCGCCGATGGCGGCGGTCGAATACGCACGGCGCGTGGCGCAGCGCGGGATTCCGTCCAACTTCCTGGTGCGCTCGTACCATATGGGCCAGAACGTCATGATGCGCATCTGCTACGGCGAGGTCGGGCAGCGAAATCTGCCGCCGGCGCTGGGCTTGGCCGTGGTCGAACGGCTCACCGAGATCGTCTACTCGTACGCCGACTGGATCATCCTGTCCGTCTTGGAAACCTATGAAGCCGAGCGCGCCCGATCGGTGAACGCCCGCGGCACCGTGCACGCCGCCACCGTGCACCCGCTGCTGTCCGCCACACCGCCGGATCCGATCGGGTTCGAGATCGAGACCGGTTACACGCTCGAACGGACCCATCTGGCGGCGATCCTGTGGTGCACCGACGGCGATGAGGCCGACGCGCCGGAGCTGCTGGATTCCGGCGCCCGGGCGCTGGCAGCTGCCCTGAATACCGACGGACCGCCACTCGTGACGGCCATCGATCGGCGCACGGCGTGGGCATGGTTCCCCCACGCGCCCCAGACCGCGGTCGACCCCCGCGAGCTGCGCTCGGCCGCCGACCTGCCGCAGGGCGCGCGACTGGCGATCGGGTTGCCCGGCCGCGGTCTCGAGGGATTCCGTCGCTCGCATCAGCAGGCCGCGGCCGCCTACTTCGTCGCCACCGTGCCGGGCACTCCGGCCGACCATCGGGCGATCGGATTCGCCGATCCCGGCGTGGCCGTGGTCTCGCTGCTGGCCAAGGATCTGGACTCCACGCGCGCGTGGGTACGCGAGGTGCTGGGCGCGCTCGCCGACGACACCGATCAGGCCGCGACCCTGCGCGACACCCTGAACACCTTCTACGAGATCGGCGAAAGCCACGTGCACACGGCGCAGCGAATGACCCTGCACCGCAACACCGTCAAATACCGCATCACCAAGGCCCTCGCCGCCATCCGGGCCGACGGAACCGCACCCGAGAAGCTGGATATCGCACTGGCCCTGCGGATCTGCCACTTCCTCGGCGCCAACGTCCTCAGACCGCCTTCCTGACCGAAAACCATTTCTCCGTCGAAGAATTCGGTGGGGTAACACCTGTCATTTCCCGGCCGCGTGTGCACGGCTCACATACCGGTGCGCGTCCTTTGTTCTCGATGCACAATACCGGGCGGGCGACGAGGAAATCCTCCCATTGCTGGAGAATCGACGAGACGCCGCTAAATTCTGACGCGTCGATCCCCGTGCCGGACACAGTGGTCCGCACGTCGACGGATGCTTCCGATCAGATGCATAGGAATTGTGTGGCTATCACCGATATCAAGGAATTCGCTCACCTCACCGAAAACGATGTGGCGGCGTTCGGCGCCGAACTCGACCGCATCCGGCGAGATATCGAGCAGTCGCTCGGGGAACGTGACGCGGACTACATTCGGCGGGCGATCCGCGTCCACCGCGGCCTCGAGGCGACGGCGCGAATGCTGTTGCTGGCCGGACGGTATCGGGTGCCGCGCCTGGCGGGGACCGGGCTACTGGCCGCGGCCAAGATCATCGAGATGATGGAACTCGGCCACAACATCAGTCACGGCCAATGGGATTGGATGAACGATCCGGAAATTCATTCCACGACCTGGGAGTGGGATTTCGCCGGCCCCTCGAGGCACTGGCAGCGCGCGCACAACCATGTGCATCACACCTACACCAACGTCTACGGGATGGATGCGGACCTCGGCTTCGTGGTGCTGCGGATGACCCGCGACGAACCGTGGCGCCCGATCCATCTGATACAGCCGGTGGCGAGTGTGGTTGTCGCGGCCGGCTTCGAATGGGCCATCGCCGTGCACGACTGGGCGCTCGAGCGGCGTCATACCGGTGTCTCTCGCCGCGCATTGCGGTCGCGGCCGAATATCGAGTTCGCGCGCAAGATCGGCCGCCAGCTGGGCAAGGATCTACTGCTGTTTCCGATGTTGAGTGGCCGCGGTTTCCGGCACACGCTCGCGGCGAACGCGACGGCGCTGCTGCTGCGGAATCTTTGGTCCTATCTGGTGATCATGTGCGGGCATTTTCCCGATGGCGCCGAGAAATTCACGGTCGCGCAACTGGAGAACGAATCCCGGGGCGAATGGTATCTGCGGCAGGTGCTGGGAAGCGCGAACTTCACCGCCGGACCGGCGCTGGCGTTCATGACCGGCAACCTCTGCTACCAGATCGAGCACCACCTGTTTCCGGACCTCCCCAGCAACCGCTATCCGGAAATCGCCGAACGGGTTCGCGCGCTGTGCCACGCCTACGACCTCCCCTACACCACCGGCTCGCTCCCCGCCCAGTTCTGGCAGACCGCCCGCACCGTCTGCACCCTCGCACTGCCCGACCGATTGCTCCGCGACACAAGCGATGACGCGCGAGAAACACGATCCGAACGGAAATTCCAGCGCCCGCCGCTCTCCCCGGCCGACTCGGCCACCGGTGTGCGACGCGGCCTGCGCACCGCCCTCGCGACCGCCGACGCACACCGACGCCGGTGGCGGCTCGCCGGGAAACGCTGAAGCGAGAATTCACGAACCAGGCCTCTTCAGCTTTGAAGGTCATTCCAACTCTGAATCTCATTGACAGACAACTCATCATTGCTGAACATTCCGCCTGTGCGCGTCGCGCCGCCGTACGCGGCCCTCGGCCGAACAGCGAATCGTCAGGAGAGATATGCCCACCACACGCATCGCCGTCGTCACCGGCGCCTCGTCGGGAATAGGGCGGGCCACCGCCGCGGCCCTGGCCGACCACGGGTTCCGGGTGATCGGGACCAGCCGCAATCCGGACACGATCCCGGACGGAGACCGCCTGCCGGGCATCGACTTTCGGGCACTGGACCTGACCGACGACGACTCCGTCCAACGGTTCGTCTCGACGCTGGACACCGTCGACGTCCTGGTCAACAATGCCGGCGAGAGCCAAGCCGGACCGCTGGCCGAATTGCCCGGCGACGCGGTGGCCCGGCTGTTCCAGCTCAACGTGCTGGGCCCGATCGCACTGACCCGAGCGGTGCTGCCCGGCATGCGCGAGCGCGGCGCCGGGCGAGTGGTGATGGTCGGCTCGATGCTGGCCAGTTTCCCGCTGCCCTACCGCTCCTCCTACGTCGCCACCAAAGCCGCACTGCGCGGATTCGCCACCGCGGCCCGGTTCGAGGAATCGCCCTACGGCGTCTGGCTCACCACTGTCGAACCGGGACAGGTCGATTCCGGACTCCGCGAACGACGCACGAAATATCTCGCCGACGGCTCGCCACACACCGCGGAATTCGAGCGCTTCATGACCGCGCTCGACCGCAAGCAGGCCGCGGGCATCGCGCCGGACCGGGTCGCACGCACAATCCTCACCGCCGTCTCGGCCCCACGCCCCCGCCCGCTCTATGCCGTCGGCAGCAACGCACCCGCCGCCTTCGCGCTCCACCGTCTACTCCCCCGCGGCCTGATGGAACGCGTTACCGCCCGCTCCTACGGACTCCACCGCTGACACATCGGCGGCACAGCCGTCACTGCACCGAGAGCCTGGGCCGTAGCCGCCCGGCCTTGCACGTCTCTCGTGTGACTCAGGCTCCGACGCGCTCGTCGAGGAAGCTCAGCAATCTGGTCGTCAGCCATTCCGGTTGTTCTTCGGGGGCGAAATGGCCGCAGTCCGGGATGGTTTCGAGGCGCATGGGGACTGTCGGTTTAACGGCGGATCCGACCTCGGTGTGGGTTAGTTCCCGGTCGGGTGGATCCGGCCTTCGAAGGTGATGGCGAAGGCGTTCAATGCTGGTTTCCACCGCATCGCCCATCGTGCCCGACCCTTCCCGGTCGGGTCCAGGGAACGGGTCACCAGATACAGGCATTTCAACGCGGCCTGCTCGCTGGGGAAGTGGCCACGGGCGCGGATCGCGCGCCGGTAGCGAGCGTTCAGGGACTCGATCGCGTTGGTGGAGCAGATGATTCGCCGGATCTCGACGTCGTAGTCGAGGAACGGCACGAACTCGGGCCAGGCGTTGTCCCAGAGTTTGACGATCGCGGGGTAACGCTCGCCCCATTTCGCCGCGAACTCGCCGAACCGTTCGCGAGCCGCAGCCTCGGTCGCAGCGGTGTAGACCGGGTTGAGATCGCGGCTCATCTCGGCCCAATGCTGACGGCCCGCATAACGGAAACTGTTGCGCAGCAGATGGATAACGCAGGTCTGCACGATCGTCTGCGCCCAGACGGTGTTGATCGCCTCGGGCAGTCCTTTGAGTCCGTCGCAGACCGCGATGCAGACATCGGCCACGCCACGATTCTTCAGCTCGGTCAACACCTGCAGCCAGAACTTGGCTCCCTCACCGCCATCGCCGGCCCACAACCCCAGAATGTCACGTTCCCCGGCGGTGGTGACACCGATGACCACATAGACCGGTCGATTGGCCACCTGACCATCGCGGATCTTCACGTGGATGGCATCGATGAACAAGACCGGATAGACGGCGTCGAGGGGCCGGTTGCACCAATCGGTCATCTCCGCGACCACCTTCTCGGTGATCGTCGAGATCGTGTCCTTCGACACCGAAGCCCCATAGATCTCGGCGAGATGCGCCGAAACCTCGCCCGTGGTCAGGCCTTTCGCGGTCAGCGACAACACGATCTCGTCGACCCCAGACAGGCGCCGCTGCCGCTTTTTGACGATCTTGGGTTCGAACGAGGAATTGGTGTCGCGCGGCACGTCGATGCCGACCGGGCCGATCTCGGTGATCACGGTTTTCGTTCGGGTTCCGTTGCGGGAGTTGCCCGTTCCACGGCCGGACGGGTCGTGTTTCTCATAGCCGACATGCTCGGTCATCTCTGCCTCCAACGCGGTTTCGAGCACGGTCTTGGTCAGCTGGTTGAGCAGCCCGCCCGGCCCGACCAGGTCGATACCCTGTTCCTTGGCCTGCGCGAGCAGCTGCTCGGCCAGCTTCTTGGTGTCCACCGCGTCTTTCGCCACGGCAGCCAGTGTCTCCGACATCAGTCGGTCCTTCCTGCCGAACCATCAGGTCCGGCCGATCGGACCGAGATCAAGATCCGCCGTTGTTCCGACAGTCCCGGCGCATGGCGTCGGCGTAGTCCGGGTAGCTGGACGGGATTCCGCGCGAGAGCGGGTCCTGGGCGCCGTTGAGATGCAGCGTCGGCACTCGCAGCCGGAGTAGACGGTAGTGCCGCAGGAAATGCGGCACTTCGTGCAGGACTACATTGCGGTTGAATGCCACGGTGGCGGCGTAGGCCGCGGGAGTGCGCATACGCTGCTGGTAGATCTCGACCTCCGCGGCGCTGAAGTTGCCCTGATACCGCCACGCATCCAGGCTTCGTCGGCTGATCCAGTCCTGGAGGTTGCGCGAACGGCCTTGCGCGGCAAGCAGATACACATGCCAGGGGCTCCACACCGCCGACGGCCGAATACCGTCGGCGGTCCACGGGTGCACGCCGGCCATGGCCACGAATCGCTCGATTCGGTCGGGCCAGTTGAGGCAGGCCCGGTATCCGGTCACCAATCCCCAGTCCCGTCCGACGATCCGGGCACGTGGCAGTTGCAGCCGGTCCATCAGTTCGATCAGATCTCGCGCCAGCCGCTCGAACGTGTAGCCCCGGCCATTGCCCTCCGACCAACCCAGTCCGCGGATATCGGGGCAGATGACGCGGTACCGGCGGGCCAGCGGGCCGAGCAGGTGGCGCCATTCCCACCAGTGCTGGGGCCATCCGTGCAGCAAGATCAGCGGCTCCCCCTCGCCCGCCTCGGCGTAATGGATGCGCAGGCCGTCGATCCGCACGAAACGGTGCCGCACCTGCGGCTCGATTTTTGCCGAGAGCTGGTGCAGCACAGCATCTTCCACATCCGTGGTAGTCATCGCACCCTCCGATCAGTCGTCTCTCTCGGCGCCACGTTACTATATAATTTGATAGCAGTCACTATAGTTTTTAGAATGGAAGGAAGCGGATGGCGAAGCGCTCCTACAACCAGTACTGCGGCCTGTCACGCAGCCTCGATCTCGTCGGTGAGCGCTGGACGCTGCTGATCGTGCGCGAGTTGATGAGCGGGCCGAAACGCTATTCCGATCTGGCGACCGCCCTTGCGGGTATCGGCACCAACTTGCTCGCCGCCCGCGTCCAGCAGCTCGAACGCGAGGGGCTGATCGTGCGCGAGCAACTCCCGCCGCCCGCCGCCTCCCAGGTCTATGAGCTGTCCGCCGCAGGCCGCGAACTCGCGCAAGCCCTTGTCCCACTGGCAATGTGGGGGCTGCGGCATCGGTTCGACGAGCCGCGGCAGGCGACGGAACATTACCGCGCGGAGTGGACGCTGGTATTCGTGGCGGCCCTGATCGATCCTGCGGCCGTCGCGGGCGTGCGCTCGGTCGTGCAATTCCGGCTCGAGGATTCCGCCGCGGCATTGATCATCGACAACGGCCGCGTCCGGGTGGCGGCGGGCGAGATGGACAGCCCCGATCTGCTGGTCATCACCGATCTGCCGACGCTCGCCGAATTCGCCTGGCGCGCACCCCGACCCGACGAACTCGCCACGCGACTACGTATCGAGGGCGACACCGCCACCGCGCAACTGCTCATCGAGTTGCTGTGCGACCGCGCGCAACCCCCGGCTTCGGCCGGTGAATTCCGGTAGTCCGCTGTCGGTCGGGCGACCCTACGGACAACTTGACGGAAATGCTGAAAGGGACGCTCGAGGGGTGCGTTCTCGAGATCATCGGGGCCGAGGAGACGTATGGGTACGCGATTACGCGGCGGCTCAACGAACTCGGGTTCTCCGATGTCATCGAGGGCACGGTCTACACCATTCTGGTGCGGCTGGAGAAGAACAAGCTGGTCGATGTTTCCAAACGGCCGTCCGAGGTCGGCCCGCCTCGCAAGTTCTACACACTCAACAATGCGGTACGCGAAGAACTCGCGAGATTCTGGGCGAAATGGGAATACGTCTCGTCGCGTATCAACGATCTCAAGGGAAGCAAGAAATGAACTTCTGGGAGACAATCACCGGCAGCGATCTCACCCGGGAATACAAGGCCTTCGAGGCGCGCGCCGAAGCCCTCCCGGCCGAGTATCGAGCGGCGACACCGCGTCGGATGGCCAGAGCGTCCAGGAGGCGCTGGGCGAGGACATCAAAGGCTTCTGCGCGGCGATCGCCGGCGAGGAAGGAGCCAAGAATTATCGCGACACATGGCGTGAGCAGTTGAACAGGAACGTCGCACGGAAACTGAGCCGGCTAGGAGCATAGCAGTGGGTATTCGCGACATCGTCGAAGGCAAGCGGGAATGGCGAGCGCACATGGCGCGGGTCAAGTCGCTCCCATCCGATTATCAGATCGTCTATCAGGAGATGCAGAAGTACTTTTTCAAGGTCGGCCCGGTCGAGCTGGCCGACGGCAGCCTGCTGTCGGGCGTTGTCGATTTCTTCGAGGAAGGGGTCGCGGACGGTAAAGGCGTCATGGAACTCATCGGCGATGACGTCGCGGCCTTCTGCGACGACCTGATCAAAGACTCGCCGACCTATGCCGACATCTACCAGGCGGCCGCGAGAGAAGCGACCCCGAGAACGAAGTGATCCACATCGGCGGTGTCACCGGGCCCCCGGCCGTAAGAAATCCGTGCGGGGATCGCGTTTTTCGGCGGCTCGGGCGTCAAAGGCGCGTATGGAACGCGGAACCGGCGCCGGTGACGTACCTACGATGCCCGAATGGTGAGTCGTCATATTCTGCCGGTGACGGTGTGGATGGCAAGGCGCGTGCCGATGCGTTCGGCCGGGTCGAGGCGACCACGAGTTATCTGGGAGCATGGTCGAAACCGTCGCCGTTCACCGCGAGCATCAGCGGTATGTGGGCTGTGCTCGTCGCCGCGGCCACCTCGCTCGGGGCGGCAGTCGTATCCGGCGCCCAGTGGTGGAGCTCGCGGCGGCCGAAGCGCTGAATGCCGCATGGCATCGAGTTGCGCGGGTACGTCCTCACTCGGGTACGTCTTCGATATTCAGGCACGCGGCGCGGTCCCGGCTGAGCGCGATGCAGGGACCGCCTCGAGTACGCGAAGGGCGGGATGGCGATGCTCGACCAAGGACAAATCACCGGGTTTATTCAGGACGGGTTCGTCCGCATCAGGGCGGTTTTTTCTCCCTCGATCGTGCAGCAGTGCCTGCGAATCATGTGGCCGGACATGGGCTGCGAACCGGATGATCCACGGTCGTGGACGAAGCCACTGATGCGTTTGCCCGGCTACGACGGCGAGCCCTTTCGCACCGCCGCTCGAATGCCGGTCCTGGAACAGACTTTCGACCAACTGGCAGGGCCGGGCCGGTGGGTGCGCAAGTCCGGGCTCGGCGGCATTGCGGCCCGCTTCCCGCACCCCGATCCACCGAGCGATGACTACTGGCACTTCGAAGGGAGCTACCTGCCCGAGGGATGGACCGGTCACTCGTTCACCAACTACCGTTCCCACGCTCGGGCCTTGTTCATGTTCGTCTTGTTCACCGATGTCACCGAGGTGGACGCGCCCACCCGAATTCGGGTCGGATCCCATCTGGCGGTACCGAGCCGCCTGCTCGCATACGGCGACGAGGGCATCGACGCCACCCGCATCGACGAAACCGGAATCCTGGAAGCCACCGCCGAATTACCGGTCACCGAGGCCACCGGTCGCGCGGGCGATATCTATTTGTGCCACCCGTTCTTGATTCATGCCGCCCAGGCACATCGAGGCACCACACCCCGCGTGATCGCCACGCCCACACTGGAACCGGCCGTGCCGCTGGAACTCGACCGCACCGACAGCGCCTACTCACCGATCGAGAAGGCCATCAGGCTGGGACTCGGGATGGAGAGTTTTGACGCTTATCGTCCTCGATAGTCCGCGCCCGGCGCTACGTCGTCGGCGGGCATGCCCACAAGGCGTGCGCTTGCGCGCCACAGGGATTCGATGCGAACAGGATCGGTTGTGTGCGGTGCGGTGCCGGTAGCCGTGCGATCGACGAAGAACGAACCGGTGACGCCCTCGATCGCGGGGTCCGTGGCAAGCCAGAGCGGGGTCTCGGCACCGACGTCACTGGCCGGGGTAAACAGGTTGAGCGTCGAGCCGAAAAGCTTCAGCGCGCCCCGACTATGCCTGCCCAATCCGGTTCCCTTGATGATGCCCGGGTGGGCTCCGTTGATGGTCGTGGAGGTTCCGGCCAGGCGCGAGGCCATCGCATAGACGAACATCGCGTTCATGTTCTTGGTCCGGCCGTACGCTACGAACGGCCGGAAGCTGGGTGGCCAGCCGAGTCCCCGTCGAGTCTCGGCATTCAAATCGTCCAGATCTACCGGTACCCGTGCGAGCCCGCGTGGCGACGCGCCCACGACGACGAATCGCCGGGCACAGTCCGGCGGACTCGCTGCGAGCAGGCGCAACAGGAGGTACGGCGCCAGGTGGTTCACCGCGAGAGTTCGGTGCAGACCGGCAGGGGTGCGGTCGTCCAGCGGGGCGATCACCGCCGCATTGCTGACCACCACACTCGGTCGCCGCGCGATCAGTCGCTCGGCCAGCGCGCGCACTTGGGGCAGGTCGCCGAGATCGACCGGATCGATCTCGACACCGGCCCCGGGGAAGGCGTGCCCGACCCGCTCCGCCGCCCGGCTCAGGCGCTCGTAACTGCGCGCGACCATGATGACCGTGGCACCCGAAGCAGCCAGACCGACAGCGATCTGCTCCCCGATGCCTCCGCTTGCTCCTGTGACTACCGCGACCGCGTTCGACATGCCCTCAGCGTCCGCGCGGCGGCCGCCTCGTTCCAGGCACTACCAGTACCACCCGGCGATCGAGCGTCGGTGCGACAGTGGGAACATGAGTCCCGACCTGTCCCGCGCGTTGCGCTCCTGGCGCGAACGGGTGACACCGGCCGAGGCGGGGCTGCCCGCGGACGGGCTGCGACGGACGCCCGGGCTGCGCCGCGAGGAGTTGGCATCGCTCGCCGGGATCTCGGTCGACTACCTCGTCCGGCTCGAACAGGGGCGCGCGCGACATCCCTCACCACAGGTACTGGGGTCGCTGGCCCGGGCCTTGCGGTTGTCCGATGCGGAACGTGAGCTGCTCTGGCGCGCGGCCGGCGCCCAGACCTCGGCGTCCGGATGCGTCCCGCAGCACATCGGCCCGGGCGTCGCACGAATCATGGACGGTCTCGCTCACACACCGGTGGCGGTGTTCACCGCGAGCTGGGACCTGGTCGTGGCAAACACGCTGTGGGCCTGCCTGTTCGAGCTGAGCGAACGGCTACCGGCTCGAGAACGGAACTTGGTCTGGCGCCACTTCCGAGGCCTGCCGAATCACGTGGTGCACACCGAGGACGAACACCGGCAGCTCGGACGGGAACTCGCCGCCGACCTCCGGCGTGCCACCGCCGTGTACCCGAACGACCGCGCCCTCGCCGAGCTGATCCGAGACCTCCGCGAAACGAGTCCCGCGTTCGCCGAACAGTACGACACATTCACTCTTGCGCCCCGCAGATCGCAGCCCAAGACCATCGACAGCCCGGCGGTCGGCCTCGTCACCCTGGACTGCGACGTGCTCACGACACTGGACTCGGACCTCCGAATAATGGTGTACAGCACGCGCCCGGGAACCGACGCCGCGAGCAAGCTCGACCTGCTCCGCATCGTCGGATCGACACAGTTCGGGAACTGACCGTCGATTCCCGAATTCACCTGACACATCGGATATTCCGATCACTCGCGCCCTGTCGGCGGCGGGTGCGGTGCGCGAGGATGAAAACTCGCGGCCGACCACGATCCAGGAGCGTTCCCATGCCCCCGTCCCCTACCGCACTCGGAACCCTCACCGGGACGGTGCTGCTGGGCTCGGACATTCCGGCGGCCTATCGCGCCGACCGGTCCGGCTACCTCCCGTCCGGGGCGCCGGAGGTGCTGGTGCTGGCGGCCGATGTGGACGATGTCCGGCGCGCGGTGACGTTCGCGGCGAACGCGGGCTTGTCCGTGGTCGTGCGGGGAGCCGGGAGCGGGCTCGCCGGGGGCGCGGCGGCGGGCGCCGGATCACTGGTCCTGGACGTCAGCGGGCTGAACCGCATTCTGGAGATCGCGCCGGCCGACGAACTGGCGGTGGTGGAGGCCGGGGTGAGCGCGGCGGCCCTCGACACCGCGGCGCACCGGCACGGGCTGCGGTACGCGCCGGACCCCGCCAGCACGGCTCTGTCGACCATCGGCGGCAATATCGCGACCAACGCCGGCGGGCTACGGTGCGTGAAGTACGGCGTCACCGGCGACGCGACCCTGGGTCTGGACATCGTCCTGGCCGACGGCACCCTGCTGCACACCGGACGGCGCACCGCGAAAGGCGTTGCGGGACTGGACCTCACCAGCCTGTTCACCGGCTCCGAAGGCACCCTCGGCGTCATCGTGGCGGCCACCGTCCGGCTGCAGCCGGTGCCCGTCGACACCGTCACCGTCGCCGCGTACTTCGACGACATCGACCAGGCGGCCGCCGCGACGGCCGCGACACTCGCCGCGCGGGTCCGCCCGGCGATGCTCGAACTCATGGACGAATCCTCGCTGCGCGAGGCACAAGATCTGCTCGGCCTCCGCGCGCACGCGGCGGGCGCGTTCGTGGTCGCGCAGACCGACGGCTTCGGCGCCCGCGCGGAGGCCGAGGTCGTCGCGGAGGTCTTCCGGGACCACACCACGCGGGTGCGGGTCAGCGACGACCCGGAGACGGCGAACGAACTGCTGGCCGTGCGGCGCGCGGCCCTGCCCGCGCTGGAGCGGCACGGCCGGGTGCTGATCGAGGACATCGCGGTTCCCCGCTCGCGCATCGCGGCCGCGGTGCACCGCATCACCGAGATCGCCGCCCGCCACGACAGCCGCATCTACACCTTCGGCCACGCGGGCGACGGCAATCTGCACCCGATCATCGTGGTCCCCGCCGACGATCCCGGCGCCGCGGCGCGCGCCGCCGCGGCGGCCGACGAAATCTTCGCCACCGCATTGGAATTGGGCGGCACGATCACCGGCGAGCACGGCATCGGCGTGCTCAAGCGGCACTGGCTGGAACGCGAACTCCCGTCGGAAGCCCTCGCGACACAACGCGCGATCCGCCGCGCGCTGGACCCGGACGGGCTGTTCAATCCGGGCAAGGCGGTGTGAGAACTCCTGCCCGCCAACGCTTTACGCGACGCCGCGCAAGCGCCTGCCCGCCACCGTGCGGTAGTGGGCGGTAACGGCCTCCACGGCGGTGGTCTCGAGATCGGTCGCGAGTCCGCGCCGGGCCACGAGCCGCACGTCCACCGCGCCCATCGCGGGCAGTCCGCGCACCTCCGCCACACCGGCCGGAACCGCGGAATGGAAGGGCAGCAACGCGATTCCCAGTCCGGCCTTGGCCGCGGCGAGAACGCCGTCGAGATTCCCGGACTCGGCCGTCACCGCGACCTCGAACCCCAACTCCGTCAGCTGATGCACGGCACGCCGCCGCAGCCCGCACGGCTCCTCGAACGCCACCAGCGAGATCGGCTCGGGCACCCGGGGCAGCTGCCAGCCCGGACCGGCGACCCAGCGCAGGTCCAGCTCGCCCACCTCCACCCCCGCGGGATCGCCGTTGCCGCCCAGCACCACGGCCAGATCGAGGATGCCCTTCCCGACCGATTCGGTAAGCGTGGTGGAACGGTCGATCCGGAAATGCAAGTACACATCGGGATAGGCGGCGCGCAGCACGCCGAGCAATTCCGGCAGCAGGCCGTCGGCGGCGTGTTCGGTCGAACCGACGGTGATGCGCTTCGGGTCCGACGGCGTGAATCGCGCCAGCATTTCGTCGTGCGCCGCGAGCAATTTGCGCGCCTCGACAACCAGTCGCTCACCGTCGGCGGTGAAACGCGAACTCCGCCCGTCCTTTTCCACCAGCGATAATTTCAGCCGCCGTTCCAGCAGCCGGATGTGCTGGCTGATGGTCGGCTGGCTCAGGTGCAGAGCGGCGGCGGCCCGCCGGAACCCGCCGGTGTCGGCGATGGTGACCAGCGTGCGCAGATGCGTCAGGTCCAGGGGTTCCGCCATGTTCCTCGCCGCCTCGCATCGACACGAATCATCAGCGTGAGTCAAACGCATTCGCCACCGCGTGAATACCGTTTGAATCTGCGAGATCGGAATCACCAGAACGAGTTTCGGCTATCGGTTGCTATCGGCTATACGAATTGAAATCACTGAATCGAACCCTGGTTTCCGGCGGCGCGTTCTCCCTACTATTGCGACGCATCGAGCCCGAGAGGAATGTCATGACCGTCGCATCCGGACCGGACGCGGTGCCCGCCACCGCCGCCGCGGAGGTTGAGTTCATCAGCCTCACCCACACCAACGCCTCGACCGAACTCGACCCGATCCCCTCGCGCGGTATCGACCTGCCGTTCGTGCGCCGGTACGTGCGGGCGCTCGAGGAGGGCGGCTTCGACCTGACACTGCTGCCGTACGGGTCGAACAGCGCGGATTCGTTCGTGCTGGCCTCCGCGGTCGGCCAGCTCAGTGATCGGCTCAAGCCGATCGTCGCGGTGCGCCCGAACACGGTCTTCCCCACGGTCGCAGGCCAGCAACTGGCCACCCTGGACCAGCTGACCGAGGGCCGCGCGGTGGTACATCTGATTTCCGGCGGCAACGACACCGAGCAGGCGCGCCAGGGCGACTATCTGCCGAAGGCCGAAAGGTACGCGCGCACCAGCGAATTCGTCGACGTGCTGCGGCGCTCGTGGACCGAGACCGAGCCGTTCTCCCATCAGGGCGCCCACTACCGCTTCGACGAATTCGGGCCCGGGTTTCCGCCGTACGCCGGGTCGATCCCGATCTCCATCGGGGGCCAGTCCGACGCCGCGTTCGAGATCGGTGGCGCCAAGGCGGACATCTTCTCGTTCTGGGGAGAACCGTTGGCGGACATCAGGAGTCAGATCGAGCGGGTGCACGGCATCGCCGCGGCGGCCGGTCGCGTCGACCGGCCGCGCATCTGGGTGACCTTCCGCCCCATCATCGACCGCACCGACGAGCTGGCATGGGCGAAGGCGCGCGACTATGTCGACCGTGTCGCCCGCACCTTCGAGTCGGGCGTGCACCGGCTGAGCACCAAGACGGCCCCGCAGAACGTGGGCTCGCAGCGGGCGCTCGAATTCGCGCGCCGCCAGGAGGTGTACGACCGCGCGCTGTGGACCCGGACCGCGGCGGCCACGAACGCGCAGGGCGCGTCGACGGCGCTGGTGGGCAGCCCGGAGACGGTGGCCGCGGCGATCGTGGACTACATCGATCTGGGGGCCGGGCTAGTGTCGATCCGCGGCTACGACACCTACAACGACGTCGTCGACTACGGCCGTTCGGTGCTGCCGCTGGTCCGCCAGGAGCTGGCGCATCGCAAGGCGACCGGCCGGCGCGGCACCCTGCAGGCCGACCATCCGGGCGCGCTGGCGACGGCGGGCCGCCCGTGATGTCCACCGGGCAGCAGGTGCTCGCCACACCCGACATCTCGCCGGCCGCACTGGCCGCTCTCACCGACGAGATCGGCTCCACCGCAGCGGAATACGACCGCAGCGCGGCGATACCCGAAGCCGGGCTGCGTGCCGCGCATCGCGGCGGATACCTGACCGCGAGCGTGGCGCGGCGCTACGGCGGACCGGAACTCGCCCATCGCGACGTGGCGCGGATCCTGGCGGCGATCGGCGAGGGCGATCCCTCGGTGGCGCTGATCGCCGCCAACAACCTGGCCGCCCACCAGGCACAGGCGCTCGCCGACAGCTGGCCCGGGGACGTCTACACCGAGGTGCTGCGCCGCTCCGCCGAACGGCCGACGCTGGTGAACGTGGTGCGCGCCGAGCCCGAACTGGGCGCGCCCGCCCGCGGCGGCCTGCCCGCGACTACCGCTCGGCGCACCGCCGACGGCTGGATCCTCAACGGGCGCAAGACGTTCGCGACCGGCGGGACCGCGCTGGCCTACCACCTCGTATGGGCTTCGACCGACGACACCGCGGCCCGGATAGGGCATGTCATAGTCCCCGCCGACGCGCCCGGCATCACATGGCACGAGACCTGGGATCATCTCGGCCTGCGCGCGTCGAACACCCACGACGTCACCTACGCGAATGTGACGGTGCCGCAAGGCAATTTCCTCGAGATCCCGCTCCGCGACGGCGTCTACCGCGATCCGGCCGCCGCGGCCGGACCGACCTCGTTCGGCCATGTCGCCCTGTACGTCGGGGTGGCCCGGGCGGCGCGGCGCGCGTTCGCCGATTTCGCCCGCACGCGCGTCCCGTCCGCGCTCGGCCATCCCATCGCCGATACCGAGCGCATCCAGACCGTGGCCGGCGAGATCGAGGCACAGATCGTGCAGGCCGAAACCCTGCTGTACGGCACCTTGCGCCGTCTGGAAGCAGGGGAAGACCTTGCCGCACACCACCTGTCGCTGATCAAGACCCTCATCGCCCGATCGGTCGTCGCGGCCGTGCAGACCGCGGTGGCGGCACTCGGCAACGCGGCCCTCACGCGACGCCATCCCCTGGAACGGCACCTGCGCGACGTGCTGTGTGTGCGGGTGCACCCGCCACAGGAAGACACCGCTTTGCTCGCCGCCGGGCGGGCCGCGCTGACCGACCGCCCCGCGGACTGAACCGCCTTCCGTCCCCGCCGGGACCCGAGTTCCGGCCTGTCCCTGAGGAACCGACCGCGCTATGCCGACCACGACCCGCCTGCTGCGCCGGACCGCCGCTGCCGCTGCCGCCGCGCTCACCCTGCTGGTCACCGCCTGCGGCGGTGCCGACCAGCCCAGTGGGCCCACGGGGGAAGGGCAGGAACCCGTTCGCGGCGGGACCCTGAATCTCGCGTTCTTCCCCGACAACGCCGCCTTCTCCTGCCTGGATCCGTTCCAGACCTACTGGATCGAGCACCGCACGCTGATCCGCAACTTCGCCGACTCGCTCACCGACCAGAACCCGGACACCGGCGAGATCGTGCCGTGGCTGGCCACCGGCTGGCAGATCTCGCCCGACGGCCGCGACTACACCTTCGTCCTGCGCGACGGTGTCACCTTCGCCGACGGCGCGCCCCTGGACGCGGCCGCGGTCAAGGCGAACTTCGACGCCTTCGTGGACCTCGCCCGCGGCTCGGGCGGCACCGCCTACGGCGCCAGCTACATCCAGGGCCTGCAGTCCACGGACGTGGTGGACCCGGCGACGGTCCGGTTCCACTTCGAGCAGCCGAATTCCTCGTTCCTGCAGGCGACGTCGACGACCAACCTGGCACTGCTCTCCCCCGCGTCACTGCGGAAGACGCCGCAGCAGCGTTGCCTCGGCGGTATCGCCGGGACCGGGCCGTTCACACTCGACAACTACACGCCCGGGCAAGGAGTCACGCTCAGCCGCCGCGTGGGCTACCGGTGGCCGTCCTCGTTGACGAAGAACACCGGCGACGCCCACCTCGACCAGATCCGGGTGAGCTACGTCGCGGAGGACAGCGTGCGCACCGGCAACCTGGTGAGCGGGCAGATCGATATCGCGTGGCCGCGCAACCCGTTCACCGTCGAGGATCGCGCGCTCATCGGCCGCTCGGGCGCCTATCTGCGGTCGCGGTCGCTGCCCGGGGTGTCCTACACGCTGTACCCGAACGTCAGCGAGGGCCGACCGCTCGCCGACGATCAGGTGCGGCGGGCGCTGTACCGGGCGCTGGACGTGAAGACGCTCGGCACCACCGTATTCGGCTCCGACTATCCCGCCGTCGCGGGCGCGTTCGACAGCACCACACCGTATTTCGCGGCGCAGGACGCCAGGCTGGCCTACGACCCGGCCGAGGCCGGTCGCATTCTCGACGCCGCGGGCTGGCGGCTCGCGCCGGGCGAGCAGTACCGCGCCAAGGACGGCAGGCGGTTGTCGCTGACGCTCGCGGTCGAGCCCAGCAGCATCGGGCAGGAGCTGTTCCAGGATCAGCTGCGCAAGGTCGGGATCGAGGTGCAGCTGAAGGTGATCACCCAGGCCGAACGGCAGGCCGTCGTCGCCAACGGCCAGTACGATCTGCTCGGTTCCTACTTCACGCGGGCGGATCCCGGTGCGCTGCAATTCATTCTGGTGGAGCGCCTGGCGAACTCCAAGGCGCTGGCGCGCAACGCGCAGCGGCCGGAAACCGCCACCCGGATCGCGGACCTGTTCAGCCGGGCGGTGCAGACCACCGATCCCGCACAGCGCCAAGAGATCTACGGCCGGTTGCAGAGCGCGCTGCTCGACGAAGGGGTCACCTTCCCGCTGTTCGAACGGGTGCAGTACGCCGGTATCCGCAACCGGGTCAACGGCTTCCGGTTCACCTCGGAGAGCTTCCTGGATCTGCGCGACGTCTGGGTCCAGCCGTGATCGGCTACCTCGCCGGGCGGTGCGCGCAGGCGGTGGTGGTGCTGTGGGCGGCGTTCACGGTCACCTTCGCGGTGCTGTACCTGCTGCCCAGTGACCCGGTGGCGATCCAGCTGGGTGCGGCCGGGATCGAAACCGATTCCCTCACACCGCAACAGCTCACCGCGGCCAAGGCACAGTACGGGCTGGACCGCCCGGTGCTCGAGCAGTATTGGACGTTGTTGACCGGCGTCCTGCACGGCGACTTCGGCACCTCGATCGCCAAGCACGTGCCGGTCACCCAGCTCATCGGCGACCGGATCGGCGGCACGCTGGTGCTCAGCGCGATCGCGGGCCTGCTGGCCGTGCTGCTCGGCACGACGGTGGCCTACCTGGCCGCGTTCGTCCGCCTGCGGCCGCTGCGACTGCTGCTCGACCGGCTGCCCGCGCTCGGGGTGGCCGTGCCGACCTTCCTGGTCGGGCTGGCGCTGATCCAGTACTTCTCCTTCCAGCTGGGCTGGCTGCCGTCGGCGGGCACGGGCGGCTGGAAATACCTTGTGCTGCCGGTGATTACGATGGCGTTGCCCGCCGCCGCGCAGCTCGCCCAGGTCCTCGGCCGCAGCTTCCACGACACCCTGCGCGAGCAGTACATCGTGACGGCCCGCGCAAAGGGTCTCTCGCGCGGGCAGGTGCAACTGCGGCACGCGTTCCGCAATGCCGCGCTGCCCGCGCTGACCATCGTCGGCGTGCTCGTCGGCGTGACCGTGACCAGCGCGATCGTCGTGGAGACGGTGTTCAACCGCAACGGTATCGGCCGCCTGGCGCAGGAGTCGGTACTGGTCAAGGACGTTCCGGTGGTGCAGGCCATCGTCGTGCTCGCCGCTACCGGGTTCGTGCTGGTGAACCTGATCGTCGATCTGCTGTATCCGCTGCTGGATCCGCGGATCACGCACACCGCGACAGCCGAGGGGGACTGAGATGGTCCAGACCGTGACCACCGCCGAGACCCCGGTGAGCGCCGCCCCGGAGGAAGACGCCCCGGCGCGCGGCGGCCGCCGGGCCCTGTCGCTCTCGTGGGCGGCGCGGCGTCCCGGGTTCACGCTGGCGACCGTGTTCGTCGTCTTCGTGATCGTCGCCGCCTTCGCACCGGCCTTGTTCACCTCCTACGATCCCTACGCCACCGCGCCGGCCGAGCGCCTGCGCGCGCCCAGCGCCGCACACCTTTTCGGCACCGACGACGTGGGACGGGATCTGTGGGCGCGCACGCTGTACGGTTCGGACCTCACGGTCAAGGCGGCGCTGATCGCCATCGGGATCGCGCTGTGCGCCGGGCTGGTGCTGGGAGTGGTGTCCGGATTCTTCGGCGGGCGCGTCGATGTCGTCGTCATGCGCGGCATCGATGTGCAGTTGGCGATTCCCGGTTTGCTGCTGGCGCTGTCGATCGTGACGGCGCTCGGATTCGGCACGGCGCCGGTGGCGGTGGCGGTCGGGATCGCGACGATTCCCGGGTTCGCCCGCACCACACGCGCGGAAGTGTTGCGGGTGAAGACTTTTCCGTACATCGAGGCCGCCCGTGCGGGAGGCGCGAGCTGGCCGCGGGTGCTGATCCGGCACATCCTGCCGAATTCCTGGAGCCCGGTCCTGGGCCTGGCGGTGCTGGACTTCGGGACGGCGATCATCTCGGTGGCCGCGCTGAGCTTCCTCGGATTCGGTGCCACGCCGCCGCGCGCCGAATGGGGTTCGCTCGTCGCCGGGGGCCGCAACTTCCTGGTGACCGCGCCCTGGGTCTCGTTGCTGCCCGGCGCCGTCGTGGTGCTGACGGTGTTGTCGCTCAACCACATTGCCAAGACGCTGCAGGAGGTGCGGCGATGACCCGCGCGACGGCCGTGGACCGCGAGCGCACCGGCACGCCGATCGTCGAGATCTCCGCGCTCACGGCCGGGTACCTCCGTGACGGCGTGGTAGCGCCCGCGGTCCGGGAGGTGTCGCTGCGCGTGTACCCCGGCGAGATCGTCGCGCTGGTAGGCGAATCCGGCTCCGGCAAATCCACGACGGCGCACGCCGTCATCGGCCTGCTGCCCGAGAGCGGGCGCGTCACCGGCGGCTCGATCCGGGTCGCGGGCGTCGAGATCGCCGGAGCCGCAGAGAAAGTCGTGCGTCCACTGCGGGGCTCGACGGTCGGACTGATCCCGCAGGACCCGATGGTCGGGCGCAATCCGACCCAGCGCATCGGCGTCCAGGTCGCGGAGGCGGTGCGGTTGCGGGGCGTGCGCGGGCCGCAGGTGGCCGCGGAGGTCGTACGAATCCTGCGCAGGGCCGGGCTCGACAACGCCGAGCAGCGGGTCGACCGATATCCGCACGAACTGTCGGGTGGTCAGCGGCAGCGGGTGCTGATCGCGATCGCGCTGGCGGGCGAACCCGACCTGATCATCGCCGACGAACCCACCAGCGCGCTCGACGTGACCGTGCAGGCCCGCATCCTCGACCACCTGGAGTCGCTGGTCCGCGACAGCGGCACGGCCTTGCTGATCATCACCCACGACTTGGCGGTCGCGGCCGACCGCGCGGACCGGGTGGCGGTCATGCGGCAGGGGCGGATCGTCGAATCCGGGGCCAGCGCCGACATTCTCGTCGATTCGGAGAACGCCTACACGCGCCGCCTCCTCGCCGCCGCGCCCGCTCTGGCACACGGCGGAGTCGTCCGGCCGCGCTTCGACGTACCGCCCGATGAGGTCGATCCGCCCGCGCCGATCATCGAACTCGACGCGGTGACAAAGCGTTTCGAGTCCCGTCGCGGTGGCCGAGTGGTGGCATTGGACGCGGTTTCGCTGCGCGTCGCGCCCGGGCGCACACATGCCGTGGTCGGCGAATCCGGTTCCGGTAAGACCACGGCGCTACGCATCGCCATGGGTCTGGCCAAGCCCACGAGCGGCGCGGTGCGGTTCGACGGGATCGACATCACCGGGCTGTCGTGGCGGCGGCTGCGCCCGCTGCGACGGCGATTCCAGCTGGTGCACCAGAATCCGTTCGCGTCGCTGGATCCTCGATTCACGGTGCGGGACAGCGTCATCGAGCCCTTGGTGTCCTTCGGCGTGGGCAGCCGCTCGGACCGGCGCGCCCGTGCGGCCGAGTTGCTCGACCAGGTGGCTCTCCCGCGGACGTTCCTGGAGCGCCGGCCCGCCGAGCTGTCCGGCGGGCAACGGCAGCGGGTGGCGATCGCGCGGGCGCTGGCGCTCGAACCCGACGTGGTGCTGCTCGACGAACCGGTATCGGCGCTGGACGTGTCGGTGCAGGAACAAATTCTCGACCTGCTCACCGACCTGCAGCAGCGGCTCGGGCTCACCTACCTGTTCGTCTCCCACGACCTGGCCGTGGTGGCCCGTGTCGCGCACACCGTATCGGTGTTCGAGCAGGGGCGCGTGGTCGAATCCGGCGCCACCGCAACCATTTTCCGCGACCCGGCCGACGACTACACCCGGCGTCTGCTCCTGGCGATCCCGGGCCGCCGCTCCCGCTCCCGCCGCACCGAAAGGACAATCTCATGACCACTTCCCTCGAGACCCGGCGGTCGGACTGGCAGCGCTGGCACGCCGACCGCGAGGCCCAAGCCGTCGACGTCCACGGCCCGGCCGCGCTCACCGGCACCCACTGGCTCGGTGACGAGCCGCTGCGCATCGACGGCCTGCCCGGCGCGTGGACCACCTCCGGCGGCCGCGCGGTGGGCACGGGTCCCGACTTCCATGTCGACCTCGCTCCCGGCGACCGGCGCCACCACGGACAGTTGCTCCTGCAGGCGCTCGTGCGCGCGGGGCAGGTGGCGCTGCGGGTGTTCGATCCGCAGGCGTCCACCCGCGCCGGTCTGCTCGGCATCGACACCTTCGACTTCGACCCGGCGTGGGTGGTGCCGGCCGTCGCCGAGATCGGTTCGGATGGCTTGCGTCTCAACCACATCGACGGTTTCGTCAGCGACAACCCCGGTGGCGCCGTGCGACTGACGGTCGGCGGACAGGACCTCACCCTGCGCGGCACCGTGACCACCTCGGGCGGACTACAGCTCACCTTCGCCGACAGTACGAACGGCGCCGAGACACAACGCTTCCGGTTCCTCACCGTGCCCGCGCCGGACGCGCAGGGCCGGGTCGAGGTCGACTTCAACCGCGCCTACCTGCCGCCGTGCGCCTTCTCCGACCACTTCCTGTGCCCGCTGCCCCCGGCCGGGAATCGCCTCGAATTCCCCGTCCGCGCGGGCGAATCCCGGCTGCGACGCGCACCGGGGGCCGCCCGGTGACGCGGTATGTGATCGTCGGTGCGGGCGCCGTCGGCGTAGCGCTGGCCGTCGAACTGGGCGAACGCGGGCACGATATTCGGCTGGTCGCGCGCGGGTCGGCACTGGAACACCTTGCGCGCGAACCGCTCTCGTACCATACCCACCGCGGCTCGCGCGCGGTGCGGCTGCCGGTGGCGGGCCCGGCAGACGATCTCGGCCTGGGGCCGGACGATATTCTGGTTCTCGCGGTGAAAACTCAGGACGTGGACGCCGCCCTGCCCGCGCTGGCGTGGCGCGAGGTGCGCGGTCCGGACGGGGAGGTGCTCGGTGTCGCCGCGGGGTTGCTCCCCGTCGTGACGGTGCAGAACGGGCTGGACGCCGAGCGCAGCGCCGCCCGCTGGTTCGACACGGTGGTGGGTGCGGTCATGATGATCTCCGCCCGCTACGCCACGATCGGGGAGGTTCGCGTCGGCGGACATCCCCACGTGGGCAGCGTGATCGCGGGCCACGCCGCCGGTGACCGCGCGGCGACCGGGCGGGCCGCGAAGACGCTCATCGACGATGCGCGCGACGCGGGGTTCCGCGCCGCCGAGGTCGACGACATCGGCCCCTACAAGGCGGCCAAGCTCTTACACAGCGTGCGCAACGGTGTCGAGGTGCTCGCCGGTGATCGCGCGGTGAAGGACGCCGTCGGCTCAGCGCTCACCGCGGAGGCCCGCGACGTCCTCACCGCCGCCGGTATCGCATACCGCGACACCGACGATCTGATTCTCGATCCGGCGCAACAGCATACGAGCGCCCGCGCCGGCGTCGTCGGCCGCCGCCCGTCCACCTGGCAGAGCTTCGCCCGCGGCGGGGCCACCCACGAAGTCGACTATCTCAACGGCGAAATAGCCTTGCTCGCAAGGGCTTCCGGCCGCTCCGCACCGCTGAACACGCGACTACAGCACCTCCTGGGGCAGGCCGCGGCCCGAGGTGGCGGTGTCGACCTGCCGGGACTGGACCAACTGGCGGCGGCACTTCCCGAAGAACTGACGGTTGACGCCGGAGTGCGGGCCCGAAGCACAGCACCGGCTTGGCGCAGCGGTCGTTGAGCCGCCGGGAACGGTTCCGCGAACTCGTCGAGCCGGCGCGCTGGGCCGAGGACGTCGGCTACGACGCGTTCGGCGTCGGCGAACGGCACAACCCGGACCTGCTGTCCTCCTCGCCGGCGGTGATCCTCGCCCATATCGCCGCGAAGACTCGGCGCATCCGCCTGGTCACCACGGTCGCCGTGCTGTCGCTCACCGATCCGGTGCGGGCCGCGGAGGACTACGCGACCCTCGA
Organism: Nocardia sp. N2S4-5; assembly: GCF_044628355.1. Classification (NCBI taxonomy): domain Bacteria; kingdom Bacillati; phylum Actinomycetota; class Actinomycetes; order Mycobacteriales; family Nocardiaceae; genus Nocardia; species Nocardia sp. N2S4-5. The sequence goes on from NZ_JBIUPM010000001.1 coordinate 2,381,622, forward strand.
CCACCTCAGCGACGGGCGGCTCGACCTGATCATCGGCAAGGGCGGCGACCGGGTCGCGCCCTCCGTCTTCCAGGTTCCGGAAGCGGAGTTGTGGGACCGGCTCGAGGAGGCCTACGAACTGCCGCGGGTCTGGCACGGCTCGGCCACCAGTCGCCGCTCCACCGAACTGGCGGCCCGCTGGGGCGATCCGCTCTACTCCGCGAACGGGCTGGACCGGACGGACACCTATCTCGAACTGGTCCGGCACTACCGCGAACGACTGGCGCACCACGGGCACGACGCCGCCGCGGCGGTGGTCGCGGTCGGCGTCCATTCCCCGATCGTCACCGACCGGTCGCAGGATGCGCTGGCGATCGCCCGGCCGATCTTCGAAGCCTCTGTGCGCCAGCACTTCTCCGACCGGAGCAGGTTCCCGTTCGACTCGCTCGAGGACTTCGTGGCGAACGGCTCGGCGCTCGTCGGGACGGCCGGTCAGATCACCGAGAAGCTGCTGCGCATGCAGGCACAATTCGGCAATCAGGTCTTCGGTGTCGGTGTCGAGGGGTTCTTCTCCACGTACACCACAGATCTCGCGACTACCAAGGGGTACCTCGAACGGTTCTTCGGGGAGGTCGCCCCGGTACTGCGCGCCGAAGTTCCCACCGCGCTGTGGGATTCGCCGTCGGATGGCGCCGATCTGCCGGTCACCGCATGACCGAGCCGCCACCGGGCGCTCGCCCGCGCCCTCGGGCGCCGGTAGCGTCACCGCGGGAGTGGGCGCTGTGGACGTCGTTCTTCCCGATGGAAGGCGAACTGTGGCAGTGGCTCAGCCGGCGGCTGCGTACCGACGCGGACCTGTCGGAGGCCGATTGGCAGGTGCTCGACATGCTCGGCAACACCCCTGGCCATTCGCTGCGGGCATTCGAACTCGCCAAGCGCATCAGCTTCAGCAAGCCCCGCCTGCATCAGCATGCGGCGCGGATGATCAAACGTGGTCTGCTGCAACAGCAACCGTCGCGCGAGGACGAGCGCGGAACGGTCTTCGGTCTCACTCCCTTGGGATTGGACTGTTTCCGTCGGGCACAAACCCACCGCGCCAGGCACATTCGGGAGGCTCTCCTCGACGCACTAAGCCCCGAGGAGGTCGACACCCTGATCGATCTCTCGACCAAGATCCGCCGCAACCTCCGCCGCCTCGACGCCGAGGGCTGAGGGAGCCCGGCCTCGGGCACGGTCGAGGGCCGCACGCCGTCCCGGTCACGGTATGGGAAAGGAGCAGAAGACCCGGGCAAGGCTACCGGCGCCAGCACCGAAACCGACACCGCCGAGAAGCTTTCGCGCCCAAGATCGTATACGCGCGGATCTTCCACGCCGGCAACAGAACTGCGTCAGAATGCACCTCATGGATGCGCTTGCGGTCGCCGAGTACGCCGCAATCGGCGGGGTGGCTGCAGTGACAGCATCTGGTGTCGAATTGTTGCAGTTCGCCCGGAAGCAACGAAGATGGCCCTGGCGCGCGAAGGGCGAGAAGCAGCGCAAGGGTGTACCTCGCTACGTGTCGTTCCAGTTCTGGCTCGTAAGCAACCTGATATTGCGCGCGGTGATCGCCGCGACAGTGGTCGGCTTGCAGGCCGCCGCCGGCTGGATTGTGAACATCGGTGCGGCCGTTGTGATCGGCGCCGGATCGACCTTCACACTCAGCGCCACAGCCGCCAGCAGGGATACTGGTTATGAAGAACTTCCCGAAGAGGGCCAATGAACTCGATCATGGGAACATGGGTTCCGGTGGCCGGGCGCACCGTTCCACGGCCGGCAACCTTGCTGGACCGGATCGCCGTTGCGATGTCCAACCGCCCCCTTCCAACTACTCCTGACGAAACCGCTCCTCGCCTGGGCCCCCGGACGAATCCAGCTACCGGCGAGCGAGTCTTGACACTCGATTATCCGCGCAGTAGCCGAGGCAGCAGTAGCGCATCGCGAAAGCCTCGAGAACAACGCTCGAAGCCTCACCGGACGCGGCGTACGGCGTATTCACGGAAGAAAACGAGGAGACGAGCCGGTCTTGCGCTGGCAGCGATTATCTCGGCGGTATGCGCTATCACGCTGATTGCACACATCCGCAGTGATTCCCCTACCGCGCCATTTCAGAAAGTCGCCAGCCAAAAGGTCCCGGGCGTAACGACAGTAGCGTTCGATGCGCGCGGATCGATCGCCACAGGTAGTCGAGACGGGACTGTTCGTCTGGGGTCCGAGAAGATATTGACGTCGGACAAGCCGATCGAAGCAGCGACGACAACCCCGAGCGGCCTGGTGATAGCTGCGTCGAACGGCCAATTGCTACTGGTGGATCCGGCATTGCCGGGTACAACCATTGCTCGTATTCGCCTGGCGAACGGAAGCGACGCAGTTACGGGAGTGGCAGTGAACGCAGACGGGAGGCTACTCGCCGCTGGTACGACGAGTGGAGCGATTCATGTATGGGATATCGCCGATCCTCGTCGACCACGTGAGGTCGCGACGACTGGGGAACTCGGGAGCAAGGCCAATGTGATTGCGTTCAGTCCCGACGGACGCTATCTTGCCGCCAGCAGCAACCACGGTTCTCTCCTACTGTGGAACACGAATGCTTTCGATCCGTCACAAGTGTTCCTCATGGGTATTTATCCATCGAAGTCGATTACTGCATTCGCTTTTTCTCCCGATTCTAAATCGATATCCTACGGCGTGGACGATGGATACTTCTATCAAATCAATGTAATCCCGGGGGAGCCACAGCCGAGCGTTATGCCTACTTCGAACGAGTTATTTCCATTGATTCGAGGGCCGGTTACCTCCATAGCCTACAGTCCGGATAACCACATGATCGCAGTCGGCGGGGCCGACGGAGCGATAATTCTGATTCGAGGACGGTCGCCGGAGATTCTCAAGACGGGTAACGTTGTGTCGATTGTGTTCTCGCCCTCCGCAAACGGAGAGTTCGCGGTTGCGACCGACATCGGAGTTGTCCAGCGCTGGGCATCCAATATTTGAGCCGAGCGAGGGCACGAGGGGTTGCACCTCACGCGGCGTGAGGGTGCATGGTGGTGCAATGGCCGGCTCGGAGGGTTGGAAGGTGGGTCCGCTTGCGGAGGCAAGCGGAGTGACGGTGCGGACTCTGCACCACTGGGACGAGATCGGACTGCTCACACCTTCTCGGCGTACGGCGAGCGGTCACCGTGAGTACACCGAGGCGGACCTCGTTCGGTTGTATCAAGTGCTGGCGCTGCGCAGCTTGGGACTGAGTTTGCAGACGATCGCCACCTGTCTGGATGTCGGGGTCGACCCGGCGCGAGTTGTGCGGGACCATTTGCGCGGTGTCGAAGCATCTCTCGCCGCGCTCGACGCCGTGCGGCAGCGGCTGGTTCGGCTCGGTGACGAACTGACGACCTCGGGTGGTCCGGCGCCCACGACATTGCTGGACGCGCTGCGAGCGATCGGTGGCGCAGGTCCGGATGGCGAGCACGTATTGCGGCGGCATCTGGACGCTGAGCAGGTTCGCCAACTCGGCGCCCGGGCAGCGGCCATGGGGCCGGCCGGACACTACCTGCTCGAGATCGAATGGCCGGAGCTGTACCGCCGGGCCGACCGGTTGCGCCGCACCGGAGTCAGCCCCGGGGACGAGCGGGTTCAGCGGCTGGTGCGGCGGATGGACGAGTTGAGCGCGATTTTTTCCGGCGACCGTGCCGATATCTCGGCCGGCGTGCGCGATGCCTGGCGAGAAGATCCGGCCGCCTTGTCCGGCGATCCCGCTGCGGCGTCCGATCGGTGGCCGGAACTGGCCGAGTTCCTCGATCACGCACGCGACAGTCCCACCTGACTCTTCCTGACCCACCGATCGGCACTGAAAGGCAAGCATCATGAATCACCGAACTCGGCGCCGAATCGCCGTCGCCGCAGCACTGCCGACAGCGCTGGCCGTCGCCCTCTACGGAATCCTCGCCGCACTCGGGATAGCGCCGGGTCGGCTGCTGCCGTCATTGGCGGTTGCGGCCCTAGTGCTGGGAGCGTTCACTTATATCCGTCTCCGCAAGGCGACCGCGGAGACGGATTAGCCCGCCCCGCAGGTCATATCGTGTTCTGGCATAGTGCCATTCACCAGGTAGCCGGTGACCACGCCGGATGCGCAGAGGTTGGTGCCGAGAACATAGACCCCGTGCCCACTCCCGTCGACGGTGACCAACCGGGACCGCTGACCGAACTTCTCGTCGAGCAGTTCGCCGCCGCGTAGCGGGGTGACCGGGTCACGCTGGTTCTGCACGATCAGCACATCGGCCGGGCCGGTGTTGTCGATCCGCACCGGTGGCTCGGACGGCCCGAGTTTCCAGTAGGCGCAGGGCATGACGTTCGCGGCGGCCGCGCCGTAGAGCGGGTACCGCTCCCGGTCCTCGGCGACGGCACGGCGATAGGTCTGGAGGTCCTCGGGCCATTCGACATCGTTGCAGGTCACCGCCAGAAAGACCGACCAGCCGTTATCGTTCGGCGAAGGCGCGCCGGTACCCTGCGGGCGGCCGCCCGCAGGCCCGGGATGTCCGGTTTCGAGCAGCGATTTCCAGCTCTCGGCCGTCGACGCGTACAACGCCGGGCGATAGAGCGTGAAGAAGGCGCCGAACCGGAAGAGGCTGCCGTCCAACCCGTCCACCGGGTTCGCGTCGAGTCGCTCGGCGAGGGCGAGGTACGTCCGGCGCACCTCGTCCGGTGTGCGGCCGAGACCGTAGGTGTCGTGGCGGGCGGCGGTCCATTCGGCGAAGTCGGGGAACGTCTCTTCCATTCCGAGGCCGTACAGGCGCATCCCGTCGTGGTCGAGGTAGGTGTCGCCGATATTGCTGTCGAGCACGATGCGGTCGGCCTGCTGCGGGAACATCGACGCGTAGGCGGCGCCCAGCGCGGTGCCGTAGGAGTACCCGAGGTAGCTGGCCTTGTCCTCACCCAGCGCAGCCCGGATCCGGTCGAGGTCACGGGCCATATTCGCCGTGGACAGGGACCGCAACCGGCCCTCGTGGTCGTTGGCCGCGCACTGCTCGGCGACCCCCTGGGCGACCGTGGCCTGCTCGGTGACCGCCGCATCGTTCACCGCATAGGGCGGGATATTGCCGAAGTACGCCTGATCATCGGTGAACCCGCAGCTCACCGGCGCAGAATGCCCCACACCGCGGGTATCGATACCGATCACATCGTAGCTGTCCAGCACATCGGCCGGCAGCCCCTGAGCAGCCAGGAACTTGGGCTGGTCCAATCCCGCACCACCCGGGCCGCCGGGGTTGAGCAACAGCACTCCGCGACGCTTGTCCGGGGTCTTACTCGCCAGCCGGGAGATCATGATCTCGATCCGCGCGCCCTCGGGCTCGCGGTAATTCAAGGGCACCGGCACTGTGGCGCACTGCAATTGGGCCGGCCCGGCCGCAGGATCTTCGACCCCCTCCGGACACGCGCCCCACCGCACCTGTACCGCAGGACCGTCGGCCTCCGCGGCCGTGGTGGACGCCCAGATAAGAACTCCGGTAAGACAGAGCACGGTCGGCAGGCTCAGATTCCGGATCCGTTGTCGATTCATACGCTGCTACTCCCCGACGAACTGGCGCCGACCACGAGCACACCGTCCGCTGGAGGCTCGTGGCCGGCTGGTACACGAACGAGTCTGTCGGGCCCGCTTCACCCGCACATCGCTCCGACGGCGGCAATCGTGTTCGACGAAAGTCGAGGCGGCGATTCGACCCGGGTCGAGCGCACCTCAGCCGCTGGGCTGCTGCTTCCGGCCGATCGGTGTCGCGATAATGGCCGGGTGAACACCGACGGCGCCGCACGACTCGGGGCATGGCAGCAGGCCTGGCGGCTGGCGGCGGCCACGACAATCGGCATACCCCTGTGGATCTCCGTCGCCGCAGCGCTGCCGGCGGGCTGCGCGGCCGACACGTGTTCCTGGTTCGTCATCGGTGATCCACTGATCGCACTCGGCTGCCTGACGGTGCTGTTGTGGCGGCGGCGGTTTCCGTTCACCGTCGCCCTGGTGGTCGCGGTCGCTTCGGCCGCGTCGGCGCTCGCCACCGGTGCCGCGCTGCTGGCACTGTGTTCGCTGGCCACTCGCCGCCGTCCCGTCGAGATCGGGGTGGTCGTCGTGGCGTATGTGACCGCGGCGCAGTTCACCGAAGACTTCTACCCGAAGGGCACGCTGCCCGCACCGGTCTGGTTGCAACTCGCGCTGCCGGTATTGAGCGCGGGGATCGCGGTGGCAACCGGTGTGGCCATCGACGCCCGCCGCGCCGAAGTGCGGTCGCTGCGGGACCGCGCCGACAGCGCGGAACGCGAACAGGCCGCCCGGGCGGCACAGGCACGGGCCATGGAACGCAACCGGATCGCCCGCGAGATGCACGATGTGCTCGCGCATCGGATCTCGCTGGTCGCCATGCAAGCCGGCGTCCTGGACCACCGTGACGACCTCTCCGCCGAGGAGAAGCGCACGCTGGTCCGCGGTATCGCCGAGGGCTCCCGCCAAGCGCTGGAAGAACTCCGCGACGTCCTCGGCGTCCTCCGCGCCGACCCCGACCGCACCGAACCACCGCAACCCACCCTGGACCGGATCCCGGAGCTGGTGGCCGACGCCCGGTCGTCGGGCCTGGACGTCACGCTCGCCACCACGGTGACCGCGACCCCACCCGAGACCATAGGACGGACCGGCTATCGGGTAGTTCAGGAAGGGCTGACCAACGCCGCGAAACATGCCCCGGCCGCAAGGGTCCACATCACCGTCGACGGGACGCCCGGCGGCGAGTTGCACGTCAGCGTCCGCAATTCGGCGGCCGCCACCGCCGTTGCCCGGCCACCGGTCTCGGGCTTCGGTCTCCTCGGCCTCGCCGAACGAATCACCCTCGCCGGCGGAACCCTGGACCACCATCGCACATCCGACAACGGGTACGTTCTCACCGCGCAACTCCCTTGGGCGGAGCGCGATTACGAGAAAAGAGCATGAGTGCACAATGAACAGGAGCCGGTGCGCGTCGTCATCGTCGACGACGACCAGCTGGTGCGGATGGCGCTACGACTTGTCATCGACGGCGAGCCGGATCTGACCGTCGTCGCGGAGGCCGCCGACGGGGACGCCGCGATCACGGTGGTGGAAGAACAGCGCCCGGACGTCGTGCTGATGGATGTGCGGATGCCCGGCCGCGACGGTGTCGACACCACCCGGTATCTCCGCGCCGCACCGGCCGCGCCGGCGGTGCTCATGCTGACCACCTTCGACTCCGACGAGCTGGTACTCGGCGCCCTGCGCGCCGGGGCACTCGGCTTCGTCCTCAAGGACACCCCGCCCGCCCGGATCGCCGACGCCGTGCGCACCGTCGCGGCCGGCAACCCCGTGCTGTCCCCCACGGTCACGGCGCGGGTGATCGCCGCGGCCACCGGACCGGGTTCCGCCGAAGCCCGCAGCGCCTCCCGCCTCGCCGCGCGGAAACGGCTGGCCGCCCTGTCCGAACGCGAACTCGACACCGCGCGGGCCATCGCGGACGGACTGGCCAACCCGGAGATCGCCGCGCGGTTGCAGGTCACCGTCGCCACCGTCAAGGCGCACACCGGCAATCTGTTCACCAAGCTGGGCGTCGACAATCGGGTACAGATCGCGCTCTTGGTCCGCGACGCAGAACAATGACCCAGGCGGCCGGGTAACCCCGCGCGACACCGCCGGGCCGATTCGACCCTGCGCGGCGACCCGATCGACGAACTCGGCTATGCGCTGCGTTCATCCCCGCGTGGTGGCGAAGAGGTGATGACCGCCGGATCATCGGCAGCACCGCCCACCGGGTGCGCCTTGCCTCCGGAGTCCGGCCAACTTGGTTGTACGCAATACCGATGCGTGGGCAGGTACGTAAGCAATCACGATTGCTGGAGGGAGGGGATGTCTGGCCTTCCGGCGTCACGGGAACAGCTCAACCACCACACCTATGCGACCGCGACAGAGACCGAAAAGGCGATCGCGCACAGAAGGGAAGTAGATGCATATTCGGAGGAAGGTAGTGGGTGTGGTGATGGCACTCGCCACGGTCACCACGCTGAGTGTCGGTGCGGCCGGGCAAGCCTCGGCAACATCGGCGAACTTCGCCAACCTCATGACCGTAGGCAGTATTTGCCTGGGTCAGGTCAACAGCTACGTATCGACGCCTTACAACCGCAATGGAGTGCTGGGCGGCAACGTCGAATTCGTCCTCTGGACACCCACATTCGGTCAGCCGTGCACGGTCGGCGTCACGGTGGGTTGGCGCAACCTGGACAGCGGTGAGACCGGATCCTTTACAAGTGTGGTGCGAGGCAATGCGACATTCCAGACGGGATCGCAGGAACTCGATTTGCCGACCGGTCCCGGCAGGGTAGTCCTGTCTCTCACGACAGACCGCCCGCATCTTCCAGTCGCTGACATCGAAATCGCCGTTCCTTAGCCGTGACCCGCGCACGGTGCCTTACCTGAGATGTGTCGGACCAGAATGCGCTGTGGCACCGACACATTCGGCACAACCCACCACACTGAAAGATCTACGACACCAACCCGGGTGCCGCGTCCCTACTGTTCACTCATACGGGCACCGACGATTTCGCCGTTGTCTACGAGGTAATAGCCGGTGTAGCCGCGGTGGCTGCCGTCGGTCTGGGTGGCTTCGAGAATCACGTCGACCTGGTTGCCGGTGACAGTGCCGATGGTGATCTTGTCGCGGGCGGTGGTGGCGAATCCGGCGGCGAAGTGCTCGTAGCTGGTGTCGAGGTTGTGGCCGCCGAGGTTCCATGCGGCCAGGTAGTCGTGGCGGTTCGCTGCGTCGAAGTAGTTCCACACCACCGCGGCGGGACCCGACAGGGCGGGAGTGATGGACGTGAGAGTGGTGGTCACCGGCTGCGGTCGGATGCTGGAGGGGTAGCGCCAGATCGTCGTGCTCGCCGGGCGATCGACATCTGCCGTGGGCTGCGAGCCGGACTTATGTCGCGCGAGGATCGCGCCGGTGACCACGGCCAGGACGAGGAGGGCGAGTATTGCCGGTACCAGGGCCGCGGTGGGTAGCCGTGCGGTCCGGCGCCGCCGCGGCGTCTTGCCCGGTGGTGCGGTGCGTGGCAGGAGCGAACCACAGTCGGTGCAGTATCGGCGATCGAGGTCGTCGACGGCGTGGCCGCAGTGCCAGCACAGCGGTGAACCGCAGGCGGTGCAATGGCGCTGCCGTGAGCCGGTGAGTTCGTGTCCGCAGTTCCAGCAGGTCGGCATCGGCGCTCCCCCGTCCGCTCGCAGTGCTGTCAGCTGCCGAACACGGTGTCGACCGCTGTGCGCAGGGCGCCGGCGAGTTCGGAGGCGGCGCCGAGTCCGGCGACCGCGTCCCCGATCACGTCGAGAAATGCAGCCAGCAGACGCCGTTCGGGCCGTGGTTTCCCCGCTTCTTCGGCCGCATGCTCGATGGTGGTCACGATCGTCTCGCGGTCCTCGAGGTTCTCCGATGCACGGACCTGAGCCAGCAATTCGGTGAGCCCGGCGCGTAGGTCATCGAGTGTGGCCGGTGCCGCGGTGTGGGAGACCGTGTTGTGCGCGATTACCGATCCGTCGCGGCCCGCGATCACCGAGCCGGTTGCGGTTACGTCGCCGTCGATGTGGACTCCGTCGTTGGTGTTCATCGAATCCTCCTAGGACTCCGTGGGTTTACGGCCGCTGTGAGTGGCCGCCATGCTCACGACCGCCGATTGGCCGCCGATAGCCGAGTTCACGAGGTTCACATCACCGCCGATGGAGACGTTCGAATTCACGATCTGTTCGGCCCGACGGCGCAGCTCCGCGGTAGCGATGTTGTGTTCGGCGAGGTAGTCGCCGAGGGTGTCGATGACTCGCTTCTCCACCGTCTTCGTGTACATCTGTTCGTCGAGGAGTTGGAAGTGCCGCTGGTATCCCAAGGAAAGCTGCCCTTTGTGGCGGCGCAGGTCGCTGGCGGCTTCCCGGATGCTGATGACAGCCCCGTGGTCGAAGGTAAACGACTGCTCGATCTCGTCGAGCTGGCGGCGCAGCTTGCGCCGGAAACGCCACGGCCCCAACACATAGTGCAGAGAGTTCGGGATGCATCGCAGAGCCAGCCGCGGCAGTGCGCGCAGGCTGCCCCACATCAGCCGCAGCACCGGCTTCAGCGCCGGCCGCAGCAGCAGATCGTCGATTTCGTGGTAGATCTCGCGCAGCGGTGGCAGGACACAGTAGTTGACCTCGACGAACAGCGAGGTATCGGAGATCACCAGGCGGATGAACGCCGACCACACGAATTCGCCGTTCCAGCCGATGATTTCGGTCGCCAGGTACGGGCGCGCGTGGTCTTCGGGATGCGCCATAAGTGCTGTCATGGTGGCTTCGTCGATCGAATCCACCGGGCAGTCCTCGGGGTCGGGCACGAACCGGTCGTCGTGGTGGGCGTCGGCGCCGTTGACGAACAGCCGGTCGTAGACCCGGATCCCGGGGACATCCAGGTCGGTGATCGACTTGTTCAGTCGCTGGTACAGGTCGGCGACGGTGAACGTGTCCACCGGGTCGTCGGCACGGCCGGGCTTGGTGATGTCGATGGCGAACGACCAGCCGCGCACACTCCAGCCGTGGCCCAGGAACGGGTTGTAGCCCTGATAGATCGTGATGTTGCCGTCGGCATTGCGCGATACGTGCGGCATCTGGCCGCGAGCCAGGGCGCCACGCACAGGTGGGGTGCCGGCAGATCCGAATGCTTTGTGCCGCAAGCTGCTTGCCGTAGCACCCCACCGCGCCAGATAGCCTTCGGCGAACACGATGCCCCAGCCCAGTACCGCCAGATACACCACTCCACCCAAGACCGCGTCGAAGAGCTCGAACACCACGCCCAAACCCAGTGACAGCCCGGGGCCCACGACCGTATAGACGATGAACCCGATCAGCAGCCCCGCGAGCGCGATGTCGCGCACGGTGTGGCGCCGCCGCGCCGCCACCGCGTGGCGGCACACCGCGTCCAGATCGACGGCCGGTGACTGCGCCACGGCGCGGCGGGGCTCCTCCAACACGTTCTCGACCACGATCCGCGCCAGCGCACTATCGAAATGCATTGCCGCACAAAGGTATCTCGTCGCCTCCACATTCCTTTCAGCCGTCTCGGGCTCCGGCCGCGCCGCAGTGATATCGGAAGGTTTGCGCCCGCAGCCGCCGCAATAGGCGTAACCGTCGGGATTCTCGTAATGGCATCTCGGACAGCGCATCAGCGCACCCCTCGAAAGTTCGAAAGACCGGCAATTGCTGCGAGTTCCCCTGCACCTCAACAGTTCCCCCAGAGTAGCGGCCGAACAGCCACGGTCGTCCGGCTTACCGCATGGTAGAGGGCGAAAGTCCCGGCGCCTGGCTCCGGAAGTCCCGGCCCTGCGGCCGGAAATCACCCGGCCGGCACCCGGCACGTTAGGGGAAGGGGGAATCTGATCGAGTATCGGAAGCCTGCCATCTCCCGATCGAGTGCGGGGCGGACGCGAATGTTGCGGAGAGAGAACGAATCACGCTGATTCGATGCCGTGATACCGCTCGCCGGCGAGGTTATGGTACTCGGCCGGAGGGGCGATACCGGTCGAGGAGAGTGTGCAAACCCGTGCGTAGAAACAAAGGGATCGCGGTGATCGCGGCCGGGCTCGCGGCGCTGGTGCTGCTCACCGGGTGCACATCCGGCGGAAACGGCGGCGGGTCGGGCGGTGAATTCATCACCGGCCTGTATTTGGAACCGCGCGGCCTCGATCCGCACCGGCAGGTGTATTGGGAGACCTACCGTGTCTCCCGCCACATCTTCGAGCCGCTGGTCGGCGAGGACCTCACCGCGACGACAGGCACCTCGGGACTGGTGCCGGTGCTGGCCACCGACTGGGACCACAGCCCGGACGGCCGCGTGTGGAACTTCCGGCTGCGCCAGGGCGTCACCTTCCACGACGGCAGCCCGTTCGACGCGGCGGCGCTGGACAAGAATGTGCGCCGGGTCTGGGACCGCAACTACGAGTTCTTCGACCAGGAGGGCGCGGGCCGGGTCAAGGTGTGGTTCGACACCCTGCGCGCGGCGCACCCGACCGGCGACCATTCCTACACCTTCGAATTCGCCGAGCCGTTCCTCGGATTCCCGCGGATTCTGGCGCAGTCGATGTATACCCTCGCCATCGGCAATCCGGCGGTGTGGGAGAAGTACGGCAACAACGGATTCGCCGACCATCCGGAGGGCACCGGGCCGTACCGCTTCGTCTCCCGGGCGATCGGCGACCGAATCGTATTGCAGCGCTATGAGAAATACTGGGCGCAGCGACCGAACCCGGACACGCTGACCTTCCGGATCATCCCGAACAACCAGACCCGCGTCGCCTCGCTGCGCAACGGCGAAGTCGACCTGATCAGCTATGTGCCACCCGACGACGTGCGCCCCCTCGAGGACGCCGGATTCCGGGTGCCGCGCGGCACCGGCGCCGAGGTCATGTACTTCACCTTCAACCTCCGCAATCCCGTGTTCGGCGACGACCGGGTCCGCCGTGCCCTGACCCACGGCATCGACCGGGAAGCGCTGGCGCGGGAGGTCTACAACGGTTACGCGACCCCGCAGTACTCGATCCTCCCGCCCGGCAACGAGGCCTATGATCCGGCCGTCCGGGATTTCCCGTACGACCCGGATCTGGCCCGAAAGTTGCTGGCGGAGGCCGGGTTCGGGCCGGGACAGCTACGCTTCAACCTGGTCATCGACGTGGCGAACAACAATCTGGCCCAGTGGTTGCAGGCGAGTCTGAAGAAGATCGGGGTCGAGCTGGACATCGTCAGCTTGGACCGGGTCAACTACTCGGCCCGCATCTACAGCCCGCAGCCCGGCGACGGACTGAGCATCGACGAGTTCGGCGAGACCGACGCGGAGTGGCTGCACAACGCCTACAACGGTTTACAGAACCGCGGCCTCGATCCCGCCCGGTACCCGGACGTCACCGCGGCGATCCGGACCGCGCTGCACACCTCCGACGCGAATGCGCGAATCGGGTTGTGGCGCCGGGCCGAACAGCAGTTCCGCGGTAATGCCCTGGTGATCCCCGTGGTCAACCAGAACCGCTTCTACGCCACCGGCCCGAACGTCGAGGGCTTCGTCTTCCCTGCCACGAACTGGTACGACCTGGCCCCGGTCCGGCTTACGGATTCACGATGAAGCTGTTGCGCCACATCGGTTTCCGGCTGCTGAACATGGTGCCGATCCTGATACTGGTCTCCGTGCTGGCGTTCCTGCTCGGCGTGCTCACCCCCGGCGACCCGGTCGAATCCCAGTTCGCCTCGCGCTACACCCCCGCGCAGCTCGACGAGTTACGCGCCACCTACGGGCTGAATCTGCCGCTGTGGGAACAGTATTTCGTCTGGGTGAAGAACCTGTTCGCCGACGGCGGCGGATTGTCGCTGGCGCTGGGCACACCGGTGTTCGACATGCTGATCCCGCCGTTCCGCAACACCCTGATCCTCACGGCGGCCGGCACCCTGGTGTGCGTGGTGCTCGGCTCCCTGATCGGCATGCTGGCCGGCTTCTTCCACGGCACCTGGATCGATCGTGGCGTCATGCTGCTGGTCCAGATCGGCAGCAATCTGTCGGTCTATTGGTTCGGCCTCGTCCTCATCAGCGTGTTCGCACTGCACCTGGGGTGGTTCCCGGTCAGCGGGATGCGCTCGCGCGGCGGCGGCGGATTCCCGGATCTGGTACAGCATCTGGTGCTGCCCGCGGTGTCGGCGGCGCTGATCTCCATGCTGGTGCTGGCTCGATTCGTGCGGATCGGTGTCATCCGGGAGACGGTCACCGATTACGTCCGCACGTTCCGGTCGCAGGGCGTCCCGCTGCGAACGATCTACGGCAAGAACGTCGTTCGCAATATTCTGCCCAGCATCGTCAACATCACCGGTCTCGAGATCGGCACCCTGATCGCCGGCGTCTTCTTCGTCGAGATCGTCTTCAACTGGCCCGGTATCGGCACCCAGCTGGTCAATGCCGTGAACGGCAAGGACTATCCGGTGATCCAGGGCGGGATAGTACTGGTGGCGCTGTGCTACCTGCTGGTCAACCTGATCACCGATGTGATCGTCGACTCGCTCGATCCGAAATTGCGTGGTGCCCGATGACATTCGCTCTCACCCCGCGCACCGCGCGGTCCCAGCGCCGCGGCGGACGGCGATACGGTGCGCAACTGGTGATCGGGGCCGTCCTGATCGGTTCGGTGGTGGTGGTATCACTGCTCGCCCCGGTGCTGGCTCCCTACGATCCGCTCGCCACCGATCCGGCCGCGAAGTTCCTGTCCCCCGGCAGCGCCGGGCATCTGCTCGGCACGGACGAGCTGGGCCGTGATCTGCTCAGCCGGCTGCTCTGGGGCGGCCGCACCTCCCTGCTGCTCGCCGCCGCCGCGGTGGCCACGGCGACGGTGCTCGGCTCGACCGCCGCGCTGTTCGCCGGCTTCTCCGGCCCGCGGGTGAGCGGCGTGGTGATGCGGATCGTCGACATGCTGTTCGCCTTTCCCGTTATCCTGGTCGCCGTCGCGCTGGCCGCGGTGCTGAGCCCGGGTCCCGCGGTCGTGGTGGTCGCCATCGTCTTCGCCGTCGTCCCGTACGTCACCCGCGTGGTGTTCACCGAGGTCAAACAGCACACCGGCCGGGAGTACGTGGAAGCCGCGATCGCCTTGGGCGCCACGCGTGCGACGCTGATGGTGCGCGAAGTGCTGCCGAACGTGGCCGGTGCGATCGTCGTCTACGCGACGGGTCTGGTGGCCACCATGGTGGTGTTCTCCGCGAGTCTGAGCGCGGTGGGTATCGGCGTGCAGCCACCCACGCCCGACTGGGGGCAGATGATCGCCTCCGGCGCGAAAGTGGTGTTGTCCGGGCACATGTACGTGGCCGTGATTCCCGGGCTGACGGTCATGGTGGTGGCCCTGGCCTGCAACTGGCTCGGCGACGGGTTGCACGACCTGTGGAGCCCGCGTCTCGGGCGGGCCGGCCGATGACCCTCACCGAACCCGACACCGTCGCCGGCCCGACGGCCACCACCGTGCTGGAGGTCGACGGGCTCGATATCGCTTTTCCCCGTGACGATCTCGACGCCCCCACGGTCTCCGGGGTCTCCTTCGCGTTGCGCTCCGGCGAGGTTCTCACGCTGGTCGGAGAGTCCGGATCCGGTAAGAGCCTCACCGCCGCCGCGATCATCGGCCTGCTGCCGCGGGCGGCGAAGGTCACCGCGGGCACCGTCCGGTTCCACGGGCGCACCGGGGAACCGGTCGACCTCGTTCCGCTCGCGGAGCGCAGACGGGCGGCGTATCGCGGCACCGGCATCGGCATGGTGTTCCAGAATTCGCTGGGCGCATTGGATCCCGCGCACCGGATCGCCGCGCAACTGGACGAGGTGATCGTCCGGCACCGGCCGGGTGAATCCCGCAGTGCGCGACGAGAACTAGCGGCCGCGTGGCTGGAGCGGGTGGGATTCGATGCCCCGCAACGGGTGCTGGCCTCCTACCCGCACCAGCTGAGCGGCGGCATGCGGCAGCGGGTGGCGATCGCGCTGGCGGCGCTCGGCGAACCGGCCCTGCTCATCGCCGACGAACCCACCACGGCGCTCGACACCGTGGTGCAGCGCCAGATCCTGGATCTGCTGCACGATGTCGTGCGCGCGACGGGGTCGTCGCTGTTGCTGATCACCCACGATTTCGATGTCGTCGCGCATATGGCCGACAGCGTGGTCGTGCTCTCCGGCGGCCGGGTCGTGGAGCAGGGGACTCGGGAAGCCGTGCTCACCGCGCCGGAACACCCCTACACCCGGCGGCTGCTCGCGGCGGTGCCGCGGCTCGGTAAACGGGCCGCTCTCTCGAACCGGACCGGGCCACGGCGACTGTCCGCCGAAACCGCACCAGCACAGCATGATTGGGCTCCACCGCCGATCGCCACCGAGCCGCTGCTGGTACTCGAGTCGGTGTCGAAGCGCTTCAGCGTGGGCGGGCTGGGCACCGGGCTGCCGAAACGGGAGGTTCCAGCGCTGACCGACGTCTCGATCGCGGTGCGGCGCGGCGAGGTCTACGGGTTGATCGGGCCGTCCGGGTCCGGCAAATCGACCCTGGGGCGGGTGATGGGCGGGCTGTTGCCCGCGACCGAGGGCACGGTGGTCTTCGACGGCCATCGCATCGCCGGCGCGTCACCGGCGGCCCTACGGCCGCTGCGCGCGCGATTGCAGTACGTGTTCCAGGATCCGGTCGGCTCCCTCAATCCCAGTGTGCGCGTGGGTGAACAGATCGCGCGACCGCTGCGCCGGTACGGACGGGACCGCCGAACGGCGGCGGAGGCGGTAGCGCGGTCGCTCGAATTGGTCGGCCTCCCAGCGGCATTCGCCGAGCGCCACCCCCACGAACTCTCCGGCGGGCAGGCCCAGCGCGTCTGCATCGCACGGGCACTGGCCCTCGAGCCGGAACTGCTGATCCTGGACGAACCGACCTCCTCCCTGGACGTGTCGACCCAGGCCGAGATCATCGACCTGTTGCTGGAACTGCGCGCGCGGCTCCAGCTCACCTGCGTATTCATCGGCCACGGGCTCGGGCTCGTGGAGTGGGTCAGCGACCGGATCGGGGTGCTCGCCGACGGCAAGCTCGCCGACGAGTTCGATACCGACGATCTCACCCACAGCACGCGTTCCGCCGCGACCAAGGCACTGCTCGCCGCCGATCTCGGCCGTGGAAAGGCACAGGTCCCATGACAGTTCCCGGCGCCCACCCGCTCGTCGTGCCCGCGCCCACCACCGCCGAGGCGTCCGCGATCCTCACCGACCCGACATTGCTGGCGGCCTGGCGACGCCATCCAGCCGTCTTCGCGGTGATCGGGATCGATCGGCTCGGTGTGCCCGACCCCAGCGCACCCGCCGGCGATCTCGATCCCAGCCTGCTGGCCACCGCGCTCGCCGCGACGGGCGGGCCCGCGGTGGTGGTGGCCGCCGCCGCGCACATCGACCTGCCCTACAACCTCGCCCGCCGCGTGCTGTCGCTGGACCAGCTCAGCCGGGGCCGGGCCGGACTCCTGCTCGGCACGCACGATCCACGCGGACGCACCCCGGACGCGTGGAGCGGAGCCGGGCTCGGGCACCGGGCCGCGCTGGGCCCCGAGACCGCCGCCGACACCGCCCGCGCGCTGACCGAACTGTGGCACAGCTGGCCGCGGGACAGCATCGTCGGCGACAAGAAGTCCGGAATCCTGGTGCGGTCCCACCGGATTCGCCGGGTCGACCACCGTGGCGCCGCCACCACGGCGGGGCCGATGAGCATTCCGGCCTCGGTGCAGGGCGCGCCGGTGCTCGGCTGGTACAGCACCGACCCGACCGGCGCGGACCGACCCGCGGACCTCGCCGATCTCGTCGTGCTCGGTGGACTTCACCGTCCCGAGATCGCCACCGCCGCAACGGCTCACGGTCCTCGTACGCTGGTCGAGGTCTCCGCCGACGCGCCCGGCGACGCGGCGCACCTGCTCGCCGCCGGGGCCGACGGGATCCTGCTGCGCACCGCGGATCCCCTGCCGCCCGGCCGGTCCGCCGAACGACTGCTGCGCACCACCGTCGATCTGATCGGCCGTCCCGATCGGGCGAACGGCGACCGGATCACCCTGCGGGACGCGCTCGGCCTCGCCGCGCCCGCGGACCCGTTGCCGACCGCCGAGCCCGCATTCCCCGCTCCCACACCGGCCGCCTACCGCTGACCGACCCGACCCGAAGGGACCACCCGATGGCAGCACCCGCATCAGCCGATCTGCGATCGCTGCTGACCCGCCCCGACGCCGACTACGCCGCGCTCACCGCCACCTACCGGCCCCTGTTCGACCGGATCGCCGCGGGCAACCCCGCCCGCGAGCGCGCCCGGGAATTCCCGTACGACCAGGTCCGCTGGCTGGTGGACGCCGGCTTCTCCCGGCTGCGGGTACCGCGCGAACACGGCGGCGACGGCGCGAGCCTGCGGCAGCTGTTCCTCCTGCTCGCCGAGCTCGGGTCCGCGGATCCCAATGTCGCGCATGTCTTTCGCAACCATCTCGCCTTCGTCGAAGATCGGCTGAACTCCCCCGAGCACCCGGCCACCGAGGTCTGGCTGGAGCGTTTCCGGCGCGGCGAATTCGTCGGCGGCGGTTGGACCGAGGCCAACAATGCCCGGTTCACCGACATCGGCACCCGGATCAGCACCGCCGACGGCGTCACGCGCCTCAGCGGCGACAAGTACTACGCCACCGGCAGTTTGTACGCCGACTGGCTCGACGTCATCGGCCGCGACCAGGACGACCGGTTGATCACCGCACTCGTCGCACGGGAGCAGCCCGGCGTCACGCTGGTCGACGACTGGGAGGGTTTCGGACAGCAGACCACCGCCAGCGGATCGGCACGATACCGGGACGCCGTCGTCGACGAGCACGGCCTCTTCCCCGCCGAGGAGCGCTTCGCCTACCAGGGTCTCTTCTATCAGACGGCATTGCTGGCGGTGCTGACCGGCATCGCGCGGTCGGCGTTCCGTGACGGTGCCGCGGCGCTGGGCAAGCGCACCAGGAACTATCCGCTGGGCACGAATGATGTTCCGGCACAGGACGTTCTGCTGCAGCAGCGGATCGGGTTGCTCGCCACCCGGGTGTTCGCCGCCGACGCTGCCCTCGAGAAGCAATCGGCGACCCTGGACGCCGTCGCCCTCGCCCGCTTCGAGGGTGGGGACCAGGACGCCGCGCTGGTAGAGGCCACGGTGCGCACCCACGAAGCGCAAACCGTCGTCATCGAGGCCGCACTCGAGGTCACCGGCACCGTCTTCGACGCCCTCGGCGCCTCCGCGACCGCGATCTCCGCGGGCCTGGACCGGCACTGGCGCAACGCGCGCACACTCGCTTCGCACAACCCGCGGGTCTTCAAGGAACGCGTGCTCGGCGACTACTACGTCAACGGCACACCCCCGCCGGGAGGATCGAACGCGTTCCTGAGGCCACAGGGCCAGGGGGCGTGACGATGTCCGGCACGCGCTCCGGCCACGTTCTGCTCGGGCTCAATGTCCTTGTCTACGGCTACATTCCGTCGGCATGGCGCTCTCCGCTGCTGGGAACCGACGACTTCCTCGCTCCGGAGTACTGGGAGCGGATCGGCACCCTCGCCGAACGCGCCCGCCTCGACGCCGTGTTCCTGGCCGACGCACTCGCTCTCGGCGACCCCGCCTACGACGCCAACCCGATCCGGCTCGATCCGACCGTCGTCTGGGCCCACGTCGCCCGCGCCACCGAGCACATCGGGCTGATCGCCACCGCCTCGACCACATTCAACGATCCGGTCGAACTGTCCGCGCGCCTGCTCACCCTCGACCATCTCTCGGCCGGTCGGGCGGGCTGGAATCTCGTGACCACCCGCGACGACCGTTCGGCCGCCAATTTCGGCCTCGACCGGGTGGTGGCCCGCAGCCGTCGCTACGAGCGCGCCGCGGAATTCGCCGACCTGGCGCGGAAACTCTGGTCCGCGGCGGGCACCGGCCGGCGAATCCGGCACGAGGGCGAGCATTTTCACTACGACGGCGAGTTCCGCGCCCCGGCCTCCCCGCAGGGGCTGCCCGTGCTGTTCCAGGCCGGCGGGTCACCCGGCGGCCGCGACCTCGCGTCTCGTTATGCCGACGGCGTCTTCACCGCCGAGATCACCCCGGAGACCGCGCGCGAGCATTACCGGACGGTCAAGCGGGGCGCGGCTCGCGCCGGGCGTGACCCCCGTGACGTCGCGATCATGCCCGGGCTGCTGCTCACCCTGGGTTCCACCGAGGAGGAGGCCCGCCGCCGGGTCGACGAGTTGTACGAGACCAGCCCGAGCCGGTACGCGGCGGGGTGGCTCTCGCACGCCATCGGCGTCGACGTCGGCGCCTTGGAACTGGATGAGCCGTTCCCGCCCGAGGTGCTGCGCGGCCCCGCCGATCCGGAATTCTTCACCGGCAGCATCGGTTTCCGCGATTCCATCTTGGAACAGATCCGCCAGACCCGGCCCACGGTGCGCGAATATTTGCGCCAAACCCGCTATTCCGGTTCGGGCCACGGCGGTTTCGTCGGTACGCCGGAGCAGCTCGCCGACCGAATCGAGGAGTGGTATCACAGCTACGCCTGCGACGGATTCAACCTGCAACCCGACATCCTGGTGGACAGCCTCGAGGTGATCGCCGACGAACTCGTCCCACTCCTGCGGTCGCGCGGACTGTTCCGCGAGGAGTACGAACCCACCACGCTGCGCGGGCATCTGACCTCGGCAAGGGCTGTCACCACGTGAGCCAGGGGACTACGCCATGACGATCGATATCACCGTGCTCTCCGCGGAGGCGGAGATCGGATTCCGCACGCGGCCGTCACCCACATCGGAGTGCTGCCGACCCATACCCGGCGCGGCGTCGTGAGCGCTCTGCTCCGCCATCAGCTCGCCGATCTCGCGGCACGCGGCGAGGCGGTCGCCACCCTGCGCGCTTCCCAGGGCGGTATCTACGAGCGCTTCGGCTACGGCGTGGCGAGTTCGGCCGCGCGGGTGGAGATCGATCGCCGCCGGGCACAGCTGCGCGACACCGTGCCCCCGTCCGGACCGGTGCGGTTCCTCGATCCCGGCCGGATGTGGGATTCGCTGCCGAAAATCTATGCGAACGCAGCGATTTCGTGGCCCGGCGCGATCGACCGGCCACCGTACTGGTGGCGGCTGCAGGAATTGTTCTCCGGCACAACCGGTTACGCCGTCGTGCACGGAGGTCCCGGCAGCGAGGACGGTTTCGCCCGCTACCACACGCTCCACACACCGGGCTGGGCGCGCGGCAGTTCCGAACGCGTTGTCGTCGTGGACGATCTGGTCGCCACCACACCGCAGTCGTACGCGGGACTGATCCGGCATCTACTGGCCGGCGACATCATCGACAGGATCGTGTTGTCGGCCGTGGCATCGGACGATCCGCTGCGTCACCTGTTGACCGACGAACGCGCGGTGACGGTGTCGGAGGTGCGGGACGAGACCTGGCTGCGGCTGGTCGATGTGCCGGTCGCCCTGTCCCGCCGCACCTATCGCGATGCCGACCCGATCGTCCTCACCGTCGACGACGACCTGCTCACCGCGAACACCGGGACCTACCGCATCGCGGGCGACGGCGCCCGCCGCGTCGACCTGCCCGCCGACCTCACCACCGATGTCGCGGCGCTGGCCGCCGTCTATCTCGGCGGCTCCACCTGGCGGCAGCTGGCCTCGGCCGGTCGCGTCACCGAGCACCGGCCCGGCGCGATCGACGCCGCCGACGACCTCTTCGTCACCGTCGCCCGGCCGTTCAGCGCCACCTGGTTCTGACCTGACCGCCGATGTCGACTTGACCTTGCAGTGGGTGGAAGGTGCAGGTTGGTGCCATGCACGACGACACCGAGCGGTACACGATCGGACAGCTGGCACGACGTACCGGATTGTCGGCCCGCACGATCCGGTTCTGGTCCGACGCCGGGATTATTCCGCCGACGGCACGGTCGCCGGGTGGGTATCGGGTTATTCCAGATCGAGTACGTGAGGCCGGCCGGCTCGGTAGCGGGCGAGGTCGGCTCGTTTGAATGCCTCCACTTCCCGCGGCCGGTAACCGTCGAACAGGGTCGCGCGATGCTCGCGCGATCCCGCTTCGTCGAGCAGGGCGTTCACCGCATGGCGAGCGGCTTCACTGGCCGTCTCCATCGATGCGAAATCGATGTTTCTCGGCGCCTGCACGTAGTCCGACGCCAGGAACAGGTTCGGGATCGCGGTCCGGGCAGTCGGCCGATTGTGCCATGAGCCAACGGTATTGAGGAAGAAGGGCTCGTCGTTGCGAGCCTGCGGGGTGCCCGGGTCGACGATGGAATGTGCGAGGGAGTACGACTCGATCAGGTCGTCGGTCAGGATCGGGGCGCCGGCGCCGTTGAGGTGCGTCTTCATCTGCGCCCACGTTTCCTCGGCGATCTGCTGGGGCGTGCAGTCTTTGGCGGGTTTGCCGTACAGCATGCCGGGCGTATCGGTCCAGTCCGAGATCACCACGGAGAAGGACTCCCGCTGGGCGCCACTCCCCCAGTTCGAGGCGAAATCCTCGCGCCAGAACTGTGATTGGGAGATCGATACCAGCCTCCAGGGCGAGTCGATGTAGGCGATGTGCCCAGCGGTACCGGGGAGTTCCCTATCGAGATAGAACTGTATGCCCGCCGACCAGGTCGTCTGCAACTGCGCCAGTTTCGCGAGCGCGGGGTCCGCGGCCAGCAGGTTCGGCGTGGAAACAATCGGCTGAGCGCGCTCGAGCGGCACGGCGAGAACGAACCAGTCTGCACTGATCGTTTCCGGTCCGCGCGGACCGTTGATGCGGGCAGCGGCGATCCGGTTACCCTCAACCGCGAGCCCGGTGATCTCCGCGGGCAGCCGAAACTCGACACCTTGGCTTCGCAGGTACCGCTCCCACGGGTCTATCCACGCGTCGTTGGTGGGCGCGTTCATGATTCGGTTCAGCTGACCATCGCTACCGGGATAGTCGAGCTCGGAATAGAACAGCGCCTCGAGGCCCGAGCCGACGGTGCGCGCGCTGCCGACCTCGGCCTTCAGTGCTTCGATGATCTGCGACTGTGCCGCGAAAAGCCGCTGATAGTCAAGCGATTTGGTCTCGGCACGCAGGTAATCCCACCACGTGAGGAACTCCCATTGTTCGAAGCGGCGTTCGTCGCAACTGGTGAAATACATCAGCATGCGCTCGGCCAGGTATGCCTGCTCGTGCGGCGGGATGTCGATGAGAACCTGCAGCGATCCGAGGACAGCCTGCCGAAACCCGTCGAGGTCGGCGAACGTATTGGAGATCCCGGCGGGCACCCCGAGGCCGAATCGACCACCGTCCCGGGCCAGCATCACGTAATCGACCACCGTGAGGTTGTCGTACACACCACGCGGATTACCCGGAAATGGTATGCGGCGCAGGGTATCCGGCAGGTGCCGATAGAACCCGAAGTAACCACGGTGGCCGTGCTCACCGGGAAGGTCACGGCGACCGGACTGCCCCGTGCCGGGCACCGCCGTGCTTATCGCCTTACCTCCCAGCGCCTTCGCTCGTACACCGTGACGGAGAAGCCCCGCTCGGCAAGCTCGTGTGCGACCGTAAGACCAGCCACCCCGCCGCCGAACACAGCGACGGTATTCCGCCCGCCACCCGGCCGGGCAGCCGCGGACGGCGCGCCGAGCATCACATCCAACCCGGCCGCACTCACCGCGCCGCCCGCCGCCTGCAGAAACGAGCGCCGCCCGATCCGGTGTTCACCGACGATCACTCCGGGAGCAGCCGACGGCCATGAGGGTTTCGTAGACATGTTACTGACGTCTCCTCGCGTTCGCGTGCGATGGCGACCCGCCACGAACCCCCTTGTCCGAACCCGGATGTCATGAGAATGATCATTAACTTATGTCCACATATATACCGCGCCCAACCACACACCGCAATCGTGGAAAGAGTGGTGGAGGGGGTCGTCGTGACCCCGTGCCGCTGGTCCCGGTCTCAACGATCGATGTCCCTGGCGGATGAAACCGGGTGCGTGGTTGCCTCGGGTCGCGAGTCGAGGGTGGGGGCGACGAAGCGTTCGATCAGGTGGCGTTCGGCGGCGGGGTCGGGAAGTGGCCAGGCGAGTAGTGCGAGTACGACTCGTACGATCCATCGGGCGGCTTCTTCGTCGGGGGTGGTTGCGGTGAGCGCGATGGCGATGTGGCCGAGTTCGGGTGCGGTGGAGAGGTATTCGTCGGCGCCGCCGGCGCGGATGTTGGCCAGCCAGTGGGCGAGGGTGGGGTCTGCGCGGATGGCGCGGATCGAGGCGATGATGCCCTCGACGATGCGCTCGCGACCGTGCAGTGTCGCGACGTGCGCGGCGACCCGGTCGGCGATGGTGCGGGCAGAGGTGTTGATGACGGCTCGCACGAGGTCGCCCTTGCCGCCGGCGTGGCGGTAGACGGTAGCGCGCGAGCATCCGGCGCGGGCGGCGATCTCATCGAGCCCGACATCGGCGATGCCGCGTTCGACGAACAGTTCCGCGGCGGCGGCGCGGATCCGCTCGCGGGCGATCGAACGCCGGTCGCCACCGGCGAGCCAATCGGTACGTCGGTCTGCCATATGAACTCCCGGAATCGCATAATGCCGATCAACAGTCTCAGCTCGAGACACTGCGGATTATATGTCTCATCCGATGTGGGACGATAACCCGAGATCAAGGCAGTTTTGTTCTCCGGCCACCCACATGCCTCGATCGGTAGCGGGCTCTCGATGTCTCAGCCCGATATGGCTGTTGACAGTCGTGCCAGGGGTTGCGAGCGTGGCGTCGGCAACAGGTTTCCGGCAGGGAGAGTGTGTATGGCAGTGCGCTCGGCGAGCGAGATCGACATCTTCGATCCGGCATATCTCGAGAACCCGTATCCGATGTATCGCCGCCTGCGAACGCAGGCGCCGGTGTATCGGGTGCCGGGCACCGATTTCTATCTGATTTCCACCTGGGAATTGGTGTCGGAGGTGACGGCGCGCAGCGCGGAGTTCTCCTCGAATCTGACCGCGGCGCTGATCCAGCAGCCCGGTGGCGGCGCGGCGGTTTTCGATATGGACCACGGCAGGCGGGCCGTTCATGTGCTGGCCACCGCCGACGACCCGGACCACAAGCTGCACCGCAGGCTCGTCTCGGCGGTGCTGTCCAAGCGAATTCGCGCGATGCGGCCGACCGTGGAAGGGCTGGTCGACCAGTTGTGGGCCGAACACCTGCGCGACGGCCGTATCGACTGGGCCACCGGCATGGCCGACAAACTCCCCCTCGCCCTGGTGGCGGCCGCGATCGGCCTACCCGCCACCGATGTCGCCAAACTGCTGGACTGGGCCTACGACAGCACCGAGATGCTGGGCGGGGTACTGGCGGCCGACCGGCTGGCCACCGTGGTCATGTCGGCCGCGGAGCTGACCGCCTATCTGAACGAACAGCTGACCACGGCGAAAACCGCTGCGGCGCGGGCGAACTCGACCGATGACCTGCTGGGTGTCCTGGCCGCCGCGGTCGAGGCCGGGGAGTTGCCGCACGAGGCCGGGGTATTGATTCTGGTGCAGTTGGTCGGCGCGGGCGGGGAATCCACCGCGGGACTGCTCGCCGGCGCGGCACGCATCCTCGCCACCGATCCGGAGCTGGCGGGACTGCTGCGCGAACAGCCACACCGGATCGGGGCGTTCCTGGACGAGGCGCTGCGGTTGGAGTCCCCGTTCCGCGCTCATCACCGCCACGTCACCGCCGACACCGAACTCGGTGGTGTGGCGCTGCCCGCCGGGAGCCACCTGCTGCTGCTGTGGGGCGCGGCCAACCGGGATCCCGCCGTGTTCACCGAGCCGGACCTCGTCGATATCGACCGCAACGCTGCCCGCTTTCAGCTGGCGTTCGGCAAGGGCATCCACTTCTGCGTCGGCTCGGCGCTGGCCAAGCTGGAGGCCACCATCGCCATCACGGCGCTGCTGGAACGCAGCACCTCCATCAGCCTGATCGACGATGACCCGCCGGTGTGGGTGCCCAGCATCTTCGTGCGCCGCCATCACAGCCTGCCACTGCGCATCCGCTGAGCCGAGAAGCGACCATGACAACTTCTCAGCTGGTGCTGACGCATCGAAATCCGATGTGGCTCATACCGGTGTCGATCATCTGAGGGCGACGCGCTGCGGGGCGGTACCGGCGGCAGTAACTGTCAGCGCACAGGAACGACCCGCCTTTGATGACCTTGCGTGGTATCGCGAACTGCGGTTGCCGGGCGTCGAGGCTGGATTGCGCGGTCCCGCCGCGCGGGTTTCGGGGTGCGCAGCACGCGAAGTTGACGCGTCCCAGGTTGCGATACAGCGAATAGCACTCCCTTCCAACCATATTCACCATGATCGGGCACATCCGGCGTATGTTTCGATGGTGACCGGGCCTGCCGTGTTTCGAGCGAAGGGTCAGGTCGGTGCGTGTTGGAGACGGTGCCGACGGCGGGTCTTGGCGAGGTAGAGCCGTCGGTCCGCCGCGTCGAGGAGCGCGTCGGCCGCGGTGTGCGCCACCGGCGCAAGGACGGCACCGACGCTGAGCGACAAAGCGATCCGGAGTTCGTCGATGACGACCGGAACGGTCAGCGCGGACCGCAGGGTGGCGGCGATGGCCGCGAGCCGCGCCTCGTCGACCGGTGGCGGCAGGAACACCACGAACTCGTCGCCACCGAACCGGGCGAGGGTGCAGCCGTGGTGGCGCAGATGCCGGCGCAACCGGGCGGCGACCGCGCGCAATACCTCGTCGCCGGCACGGTGACCGTGGGTGTCGTTGACCTGTTTGAAGTCGTCGAGATCGGCGAAACACAATCCCGCACAAGCGTTATCGGTCGCCGCACCCGCGGCTGCGTGTAGGAGTTCGAGCAGATGCCGCCGGTTGGGCAAACCGGTGAGCGGGTCGTGCAGGGCCTGCCAGCGCAGTTCGTCCTGCAGCAGGCGGCGTTCGGTGACATCCTCGCCGACAGCCAGCAGATAGTCGTCCTGCCCGTCGCCGCCGGGCACGTAGGTGACGGTGAACGCGGCCCATCGGGTGTCCCCGGCGGGTGCGAGGCCCCGGCCCTCGATCCGGACCGATCCTTTGCGCGCCGCGACGAGTTCACCGAACACCCGCGCATGGATGTCTTCGAGATCGTCCGGATGCGCGAAATGATGCACCGGCATCCCCCGCAGCGTCTCGACCGGCGCTCCGAGCATCGCCGCCAGACACTGGTTCGCGTCGATCAGGACACCGCGAGTGTCGGCGATACCGATCGCGACCGCGGTGTTGTCGAATACGACCCGGAACCGGTCGGCGGCGGCCCGGTCCGCCTCCACGGCACCGGCGTCTTCCGGCGGCGCTGCCGCTCGGGCCTGCTCGTATCCGCGTGCCAGCGCGGCGAGAACGCCCGCGGCCCGCACCGCCCCATCCCGGCGACGGGCCGCGACAGCGATCTGTGCCAGCAGCGGTGCCGACAACACCGGCACCGCGGGATCCCACGGCAGCGCCCGAGCCAGCGCGCGCCCGATACCGGCACCGGCGGCACCGTCGAACGGCTCGGCATCCACCGCCGCGGTGAACTCGTCGACCAAGCGACCCAACATCATCGGTAACCGCGGCCGCCGCATGGCCGCGCCGAGGATGCCCAGGGCGTCGTGCCACTGGGCGACCCATTCCGAACGTCGCTGTTCGTCCACCGCTGAAGTCCCCGCTCCTCATACCCCCGCCGGAAAGACCATAGACGGGCTCGTGCAGACACACACGATAAGCGCTGGTCGCGCAACCGGCAGTCGTACGGTGAACGGTTCGGGTTCCAGGGCTACCCGAATCCGCACGCCGCCTACTCGCCTTCGAGAGTGCGGATGGTTCGCTCGTCCCAGGGCACGCCCATGAGCACCCGGCCTAATGCCGCGCGTCGGAACTCGAAGTGCGAGTCGAGTGGGTAGACATCGACTCGGGCCTTTCCTGACACACCGCGCAGATCGGCGATCACGGCATCATCCGGCAGCCCTCCGGCAATGGCCGCCAGTGCCGCATCCGACCCGCTCCGCAGCGCGGCGGCCGCCACGGGCTCGATGTCGTTTTCGTGGTCGTGCCGCATGCCCGCTCGATCGGCATAGACGTCGGCGAACTTGCTCGCGTCACCACCCGACTCGGTCCATGCCGCCAGCGAGTCGCCGGCGAGCTCCATGAGCAAGTCCGGCAGCGACTCGGCAAGGCGCACAGTGTCGCTGGAGTCCCAGAAGATGAACACCGGACCCCACGCGCCGCTGTCGGCGTCGAGGGCGTGCCGCGTCCACCGGCTTGTGCTACATACCAATTCGTGGCGTCGTCGACCCCGGGATCGAGCACCATCAGCCCGCCCGGCGCGTCCGCAGCGCTTCGCAGTTCCGCAATATGCCAGGGCGACCCGGCATGGGGACGGCCGTCGCCTAGGTGGCCGCTGCGAGCCGGCGCCGGAACCATTCGGTCAGGCTCGCGTCCACCTCGCGGGCCGGCGGCGACTGGGGTGCGGGCTCGATGCCCGGCTCGTCGGCGAGTGGGTGTGCCAATCCGGGAATGGACAGCAACTCGGCCCGGTTGCCCAGTGCGTCCGCCAGCTGTAACGCGTCGGCGCGCAGTGCCGGGTGGTCGTCCTCGCCGCTGACGATCAGCAGTGGTGCGCGCTCGGCGATGGCTTCGGCCCGGGGAATGAAATCCAGTGTGTCGACAATCTTTTCGGACTCGGCGTCGTAGGGATAGTCGCCGAAGAGGTCGACGACCGACCGCATCCGGATGGCGGCATTCACGAGGGCGCCGGCGAAGATCGGAATCTCGCTGTCGGCGAGAATCCGCAGCGCGACCGCACCGCCGAGGGAGCCGCCGAGCACACCGATCGGCCCGTTGTCGACCGGCAACTGAGCGCGCAGCGATTCCAGCGCTGCCGGGAATTCCTCGACCGCCTGCCGGACGAACGGATGTAGATACAGCATCAACGGGTCCTTGGTGGCCAACTCCACGATGGCGTCGGTACTACCGTCGACCATGCGCGGCCCGCACATGGGCATACCGAGATGCACTCGCCACGCCGGCACGTCGTTCATCGGCAACGCGGCGGCGAAGGCGGCATCCGACCTCGGCGCGTCCAGCATGTGCCAGGTGATGATCAATGCCGTGGCACTTTCGCGGGAAGGCGGTAACGCGGTGAACGGCACCCCGGCGGCGGTGCCCGTGATCGGTGAACGCATGCGACCACAGTAGAGGCCGAGGTGGGGCGGACGTAGTGAGCACCGCGTGTGGATATTCTTTCAGCAGTCAGTTCACCGAGCCGAATCCGGCGTAGTCGGGCGGTAGGGCGTCGTGAATGTTGTGCGGGCACAACGAGGGTATGGCGAGCACGTCCTCGGTACGCGGGTACGCCAGTTGGCCGAGAGCACCTCGGGCGCGGCGAGCGCTCGGGCCACCGCGGGTGCGGTGGCCAGATCGTCGGCGAACACCGTGCGGGTGTGCGAGCGTGGCGACGTGACCCTCGCCGAGTCCGCCGAATTCGGGGATCCTCATGGCGTCGCCCACAACGTGTCCATTGTTTCGTGACTGAGGGTTTTGGTGAGGTCTCGGTGGGCGGCGAAGGCCATGTTGAGGATCAGTCGGCGCCCGCCGGACAGCGGATAGACCCGGTGCAGGGAGGTGTCGGTGCGCATGAGGTAGAGGTCGCCCGGGCGCAACTCCGCGGACAGGATCGGCCGACCGATGAACTGGCGGTGCAGACGCGGCCTTTCCTTGTCCCACACCGTATTCGGCACGTATTGCACGAATCCGCCGTCCTCGACGGGTGGGCAGTCCAGGACCCAGACAAGGGCGAAACTGTAGTCGTCCCAATGCCATCCGTGGGTATCGCCGGATTCGGTCAGCTCGGTGATCACGAATTGCTCGGGCTCGTAGGGGCAGCGCATACCGGTTCACCGGTGATTACGGCCAGGGCCTGGCGCAGGCTCTCGGATTCGTAGAGGGCGGGAATCACGGCGCCGTGTCGATGGATTTCGCTGCGGCGCACATTACGCATGCGGCGTGGCGTATGTCCGGTTTCGGCGAATCGTAGCTCGCGACGAGTTCCGTGCGAGGTGATCAGCGCTTCGGCTTCCGCGCGGACGGCCGCTGTGACCGTCTCGAGGCCCAGGAAACCCGTTGTGGTGAAACCGGATTCACGGAACTCGCGGTAGGCGTGTGGCAGCTCTCCCGTTTCGGCAAGGCCGGCGAGATGCGCGGTCAGCAACGCGGTCGTGTTCATGACACCGCCCGGCACCAGCGATCGACCACTGCGTCCAATCGTGGTGCGAGGAAGAATGCCGCACTGAAGCGGTCCCGGCCACCGGGCGGGCTGAGCACGCGATGCACCCCGGCCTGCAGTTCCGGCAGTGCGGTCGGCCATTGATTGGGCCCGATCAAACGCAGATACCGAGGATCTCCGGGTCCGAGTTCCAGCGGTGGTCGTTCCGGGCCGGCATCGAACTGCTCCCGCCAGTCCGGTCGACCACGGGTGTGCTCACCACCCACCCGCGAATAGCCGTGGAACTGAGCCCGCGACTCGCGCCGTGCCGCGGGATCATCGCGGGACAAGTCCACCGTCGCGACATCCATACCCGAACTCCTTCGAATACCGAAGGTGGGCGAGAAACCCACCGGGCCAACGCTTTCCGGACAGCACTGGCCGGGTGCGGTTTGAGCGCAGTCCCATTGTGTCTTGTGCGGGCCGCGCCTCGCAGGGAGATCACCGAAGTCCACACCTCGTGTGGTGGTGTGGAAGTCAGTCGCGTTCGTAGATGGCGGCCAGTTCTCGTTCGTAGTCCATGGATACGTCGTCGCCTGCGGTGAGCACGACACTGCTGAGTAGCGCGGCGATGATCGGGAAGGGGCTCGCGTAGTCCGAGCTCACGGCTTGGCCGCGGTCGCGGCCGATGTTGGATCCTTCGCCGGTGAGGGAGAGTTATCCGAGTTTAGCCTTCGGCGTTCTTCGTTCGGTGTCTCGAACCACCGTTCGTGCAGACGTATGCTGACGCTGTTTCTAGGGGTTGCGGGCGCTGTCGTCGGCGACGTCACGGTGTCGCCCGGCGAGAGGGTTGTTGGTGACGAGGTGGTCGACGAGTGTGCCTCTCTCACTGAACAATTCGGCTGTCCAGTGTCGGAGCAACTCGCTGTTGTCGAAATCGTCTGGATGAAACCCGGGCCTGTTGTAGGCGCGGAGTCGTTGGCGGACAGCGGGTTCCACGAACGGCGAGTTCCGCAGCGCGACCAGGCTGCGGATCAGGGTGAACGGGTTGTAGCTCGCGCGGTCACGCATGAGCGATGCGGTGGTGAAGCTGGATGGACGCTGTCGTGCGAGCCGCGTTCGTCGGTGTTTGCCCGGTTTTATTGCCCGGGGCCGGTGGGGGAACTCCGATCGCGGGCAGGACCAGGGTGCATTCCACCGGTTGCGGATGTCCGGGGTCGAGGGCGTTGAGGACCAGTCGGGCGGTGACGGGGTCGGAGTTGATGGACAGGTGGTCGGCGTAGTCCTGGGGGCACAGGTCCTGCACGATGTGGTTCGCGACGCCGGGTTCCTCGATCAGACCCGCTGTGTAGGGCAGGATTTCGTCGTACCTGGTGACGATCTGGGTGTAGGCGATTCCGGGTACCGCGATTCCGCCGTCGTGCAGCTCCCGCATGAACGTCGAGTCCGGTTGCCCCTCTCCTTGGACGATGTCGGCCGAGCCGGTGGTCACGATGTTGCGGTCGAAGCCCTGTACCGCGCCGGCGAGCCCGATCATCTTCGACACTTTCCCGGCGCCGCCACCGGCTTTGAGGTACCAGTAGGGCATGGTCGCGCCGAGCGAGTGCCCGACGATCGCGACCGTCGGCGCGCCGGTAGCTCGGCGGACGCGGTCGACGAAGGCGTCGAGAGTCGCCGCACCGTCACGCATTGATCCCAGTCCCCCGATGAACCCGTCGGGATCGCCGCCCGGGCCACCGTAGGTCAGCGCGTACACGCAGTAACCCGCGTTGGCCAGCAAAGGACCGTAGGTCTGCCAGTTGTTGTTGCGGTTGGCCAGAATTCCGTGGACCAGGACGACCGGCTCCGGGTGTTGCGCTGTGGGCGTGCACGCCCAGTTGTTGGTCCCCGGCGGGCTGGCCGCTCCGCCGCCTTGCAGCGCGGCCCGGATCGCGTCGAGCAGGAACTGGTTCGACACCGGATACGGCTGCGCGGGAAGTGGATCGGCGTGTGCGGGTACCACGGCACCGAGGACGGCGGTCAGCACCGCGGCAGCGGCAAGGAGGCCGTGCCGGAACGCCCTTGTTCCGGACGAGTTTCCACTCATTGTTGCTCCTTCGATCGGGGGTACGAACTAGCGCGTGTCCGCGCATCACCGACGGACTGTCGGTGATGTGGTCCTCACCGGCCGGGCCGGGCCGACAGGTGCCGGCGGTCAGTTCGGTTGAGCGCGTTGGCGTTTGCGGGTGCGGGGCGACGCTGGTGGTGGTGTGCCGGTGAGGATCGGGGTGATGGCGATACGCGCGAGGCGCTCGATCGCGGCGAGGTCGGCGAGGTCGTCGACGAGGCTGGGGGCCGCGACGTAACCGAGGGTCAGGTGGACCACGGCGTCGGCTTGGCGATCGGGATCGCCGGGGGGCAGCGCACCGGCGGACTGGGCGGCGGCGAGGTGGGTCCGTACCGCGGTATGACCCCACCGCATCAGGGACGGGTCGCCGTGATCGAGCGCCTGCACCAACTCGGCGCGGCGCTCGGGGTCCCCGACGCCGAACAGCGGATGGCGGTGGACCAGGTGGAGGAAGGCGGCGAATCCCTCGACCAGTTGGTCGGTGGGGTCGGTGACCAGCGCGATTCGTTCGGTCAGCCCATCCAGCATGCGGCTGAACTCACGAGCCAGAGCACGCTCGAACAACTGGTCCTTACCGGCGAATCGCCGGAACAATGTGGTACGGCCCACCCCCGATTCGGCCGCGACGTCATCCATGGTCGCCTCACGGGTGCCCTTGCGGGCCAGCACCGCGATGGCCGCGTCCAGCACCCGGGCCTCGGTCTCGTCACCGGCCGGCGCGGCGTGCGCTATGGAGCCGACAGCGCGCGTCAGCAAGTGGGACAGCGGGGCACCTGGTCTGGTCACCGTCCAATCCTGACACAATGGAACTACCGCCCCTGTAATAGTTCCGCGGAACTATTAAGGCGTCAATAGTCCCAAATCATGGACAGCGCCTCTCACCGGCCACCGTGCTGCCGCGCCTCGCGACTGAGATGTCAGTAGCTTTTCGCCACGAAAACTGTCAATGAACTCCCGCGTGTGTCAGCGGCGAGTTCGGGCAGCGGTGAACGAGATCGTGTGCTGGTTCCACAGATCCAGCACGGGGTCGAGCGGCTTGCCAAGCCTTGGCATCCGACTCGGCGTGGAGTTGCTCGGTGGCTTCCGGCCCCCGTCAACGGTGTCGATGCTGTGGCGTCGGCGGACCCGGTTTCGTAGGCGTGGGCGACGAGGGCGCGCGGCGCGCTGCAGGCGTTCGAACAGCCGGGCCGCGGCGTTGTCGTCGTGCTTCTGGTCGGGGATCAGGACGGTTCCGCGGTGAATGCGGGCTCGACTTGACCCGCGTCCGCTGCACCACACGCATGGTCGGGCCGGTGGCGGAGACAGGGCTGCCATGCTAGGAGGCTCGTGTGTCGTGGCTCTCGCGATGGGCGAGGACGTGTTCCATATGGGTCTGGGCCCACTGTCTGAGCCCGCGTGTCAGGTGGTGGAGTGAGAGGCCGAGGTCGGTCAGCTCGTAGGTGACGGTGACAGGGACGGTGGGTGTCACGGTTCGGATGAGCAAGCCGTCGCGTTCGAGCGCCCGCAGGGTCTGGGTCAGCATCTTCTGGCTGACGCCGGCCAGTAGCCGGGCCAGCTCGGAGTAGCGCATCGCCTTCGGAGTGTTCGATCCACCGGGTGTGTCACCGCCCAGTGCACACAGGATCAGCACGACCCACTTGTCCGAGATCCGGTCGAGGAGCTGACGGCTGGGACACACCGCCAGAAACGCGTTGTACTCCGACTTGGCTTGCGCTTGTTTGTCGGCCTTCGTCGTTGCCACTGATCTCGCCTCTCGCCTTCTGGGTTGTTACGCACTTCAGAGTGCCTACTTCCCGGCAGGAAGTTCCTCTCCAATACTGATGCAAGGGGGCTGGAGACACCACCCCCGGCATGAAATGAAAGGCGCCACGATGAACACGCCCTCCGCACCTCTTCCCGGCGGAACCTGGACGCTGGGTGACTCGCCCGTCACCCGGTTCGGCTACGGCGCGATGCAACTCGCCGGCCCGTGGGTCATGGGCCCGCCCGCCGACCACGACGGCGCCCTGGCTGTGCTGCGCGAGGCGATCAGCCTCGGGATCACCCACATCGACACCAGCGATGCCTACGGGCCGCGCATCACGAACGAGCTGATCCGCGAAGCGCTGCACCCCTACCCGGAACCGCTGTTCATCGCCACCAAGGTGGGTGCCACCCGCGACGCCCAGGGCGCCTGGCCCACTGCCCGGCGCCCCGAAGAGCTGCGCAAGCAGGTCCATGAGAACCTCCAATCACTCGGAGTCGAGATCCTCGACCTGGTCAACATGCGCATGGGCGACGCTCAGGGCCCCCAACCCGGCTCGATCACCGAAGCATTCGAGACGCTTGCCGACCTTCAGCAAGAGGGACTCATCCGCCACCTCGGTGTCAGTAACGTCACCGGCACGCAGGTCGCCCAGGCGCGCAGCATCGCCCCGATCGTGTGCGTGCAGAACATGTACAACCTCGCCCACCGCCACGACGACGACCTCGTAGACCACCTCGCCGCCGAGGGCATCGCCTACGTGCCGTTCTTCCCACTGGGAGGCTTCACGCCGCTGCAGTCCGAGGCTCTCTCACAGGTCGCGAACCGACTGGCGGCGACGCCCATGTCGATCGCGCTGGCTTGGCTGATGCAGCGCTCGCCGAACATCCTGCTCATCCCCGGCACTTCGTCCACCGCTCACCTGCGCGAGAACATCGCCGGAGCCGGGCTCCGCCTCTCCGACGAGGATGTGGCCGAACTCGACAGCATCGGTCGCTGACCAGCGCACCGGCGCGCCCGAGAGCCGCTGGCAGTGCGAACACGAGCACAGATGCGGGAAGTCCGGGTCGCCGGTCGCGGAAAACCGGATATTGCCGCAGAGACAACCGCCATCGAAGGTCCGGGACACGACGCGAATCCTAGCCAGCCACACCGACAATCAGTCCACCGCCGACTGCGGTGAGGCGACATGAAAGTGTCGATCACGATTACTCGCCGTGCGGGGTGAGCCGATCGCCGCCGCGGTGTTTGACGACGGCTCCCCGGGCAATGACGGTTGCAGGCCGGCGGCAACTGCCACCGGACTCCGCACGAAGGGAGACCGCAATGGGCGCCACGGACAAGGCCAAGAACAAGCTCGACGATCTGACCGGACAGGCGAAGGAGAAGTTCGGCCAAGCGGCCGGCGATGCCGACACGGAGAACGAGGGCAAGGCCGACCAGGCGAAGTCCAACATCAAGGACGCCGGCGAGAAGATCAAGGACGCCTTCGACAAGTAGCCCACGCCCCCACCCCGTGTCCTAGGGCGCCGTCAAGCCGTCGATGGCTGCGAGTTGCAGGGCAGCGAGGGCGATCCGGGCGCGGGGTGGCCACCATCAACCGCATGTGAGCGAAGTGGCACCAAGTGACGCTTTGGGCCAACCCTGGTCAACCAACCAGGGCCCCTGACGAGCGAAAAAACCTAGTCCTTCTTCATCAGCTCGTAGATCCGCTTGCACTCCGGGCAGACGGGAGAGCCGGGCTTGGCGGAGCGGGTGACGGGGAAGACTTCGCCGCAGAGGGCTACCACGTGGGTGCCCATGACGGCACTCTCGGCGATCTTTTCCTTTTTCACGTAGTGGAAGTACTTGGGGGTGTCGTCGGTGGTCGACTCGTCGGTGGTCGTATCCGGACGCACGAGGGTGTCAGTGCTCACGTGGTCCATGATGCCAGCCGCGCCGGTCCGTGTGTGCAATCGGTGGCGTCGAGTGGAAGACTCGAGGTATGCAGCGTGACGGCGAATCCCCTGAAGCCGAAGACCGCGACGATGAGGTTCGCCCCGAGTTCGAGATGCGTCCACCCGGTTCGGTCCCCCGCCCGTCGCGCCCGTCCGGCGGCTATTTCCCGGGCGAGGACCAGCGCCCTGCCCTGATCACCGAGGCCGCTCCGTCGCTGGAGCAACAGCATCGTGACCGGGTGCGCCGGTACACGATCATCATGGCGTTCCGCATACCGTGCCTGGTGCTCGCGGCGATCGCCTACGGACTGTGGGCCAACCCGTTGATATCGCTGGCCATCATCGGGGTGTCCATCCCGCTGCCGTGGATCGCCGTGCTGATCGCCAACGACCGCCCGCCGCGCCGCAAGGACGAACCCAGTCGCTGGGACGGCCGCCGCGCCGCCAAGGCCCTCGAGTCAGGCAGCCACCGGTCGATCGACGGCTGAGCCGCGCCGGATCACCGCCGACATCACGGCCGCGGCGCCGCACAGCGCACCGGCGAGATACCAGGCCAGATCGTAGCTGCCCTGCAGGTCACGGATGACGCCCGCGCCGGTCGCGGCGAGCGCGGCGCCGACCTGATGGGAGGCGAACACCCAGCCGAAGGCGATGGGCCCGTCCTCACCGAAGTGCTTGCGGCACAGGGCCACCGTGGGCGGGACCGTGGCGATCCAGTCGAGGCCGTAGAAGATGATGAAAACCCACATGCTCGGGCGGGTGTCGGGCGCGAACAGCGCGGGCAGGATCAACAGCGACAGCCCCCGCAGCGAGTAGTAGGCGACCAGCAGATAGCGCGAGTCGACCCGGTCGGTGAACCAGCCGGAGGCGATGGTCCCGGCCACGTCGAAGATTCCGACGACGGCCAGCAGGCCCGCCGCGGTGGTCGGCGGCATGCCGTGATCGTGTGCGGCGCTGACGAAATGGGTGCCGACGAGTCCGTTGGTGGACGCCCCGCACACCGCGAAACCGCCTGCCAGCAGCCAGAATTGGGGCGTCCGGGCGACCCTCGCGAGCACCGTCAGCGCGCGTCCCGCGCCGCCGGACACCGCCGTCCGCACCCCCGCGGCGCTGCCTGGTTCAGCGCCGTACGCTCGCGCGCCCACGTCGCTCGGGAAGTCGCGGATGAACAGCAGCACCAGCGGGACGACCGCCAGCGCGGTTCCCGCCACCACCAGTGACGGCACCCGCCAGCCGTGGGCCTGTGCCAGCGCGGAGATCAGCGGCAGGAAGACCAGCTGCCCGGTCGCCCCGGCCGCGGTCAGTACGCCGGTGACCAGCCCGCGGTGACGCACGAACCACCGGCCGGTGATCGTGGCGACGAACGGCATGGACATCGAGCCCACCCCGATTCCCACCAGCAGACCCCAGGTCGCCAGCAGTTGCCACGATTCGGTCATGAACACGGTCAGGCCGCTGCCCGCCGCCACCAGCAGCAGGGCGCTCGCGACCACGCGGCGGATGCCGAACCGGTCCATCAGCGCCGCCGCGAACGGCGAAATCAGGCCGTACAGCAGGACATTCAGCGAAACCGCCGAGCCGATGGCGCCGTGCGACCAGCCGAACTCCTCGTGCAGCGGATCCATCAGCACGCTCGGCACCGACCGGAATCCGGCCGCGCCGATCAGTGCCACGAATCCGGCCGCCGCGACCGCCCAGGCCGGATGCGGGAGAGGAAAACGCTTGCGCCGCACGGGGGTAACCGCGTCGGCGGGGTCTCGCAATTCGGTCACCCAAAGATCCTGCGGTACGACCGGTTGCCCGACGAGTGGCCTGAATGCCACAATCCGTCAATATCTGGCCACTCTCTGGGAGGACCGAATGATTCGCTGGAACTGTGCCTTCATCGATCGGCCGACCGATCGCTTCGAGACCGCGATGGCCTTCTGGACCGCCGTGACGGGCACGCGATTGTCCGAGCCGCACGGCGTGGACGGTGAATTCGTCACGCTGCTGCCGTCCCAGGGCGACCCGTGTGTGCGCGGCCAGCGTGTCGGCGGTCCCGGCGGTGCTCACCTCGATCTCGATGTCGAGGATCTCGACGCCGCCCGCCGGCACGCGCTCGGCGTGGGCGCGGTGCTCGTCGCCGATCGCGGCCATTTCCTGTCGATGCGCTCACCGAGCGGCGCGGCGTTCTGCCTGACCACCGGCGACGGCAGCGCGGCGCCCGCCCCGATCACCGGGAACGACGGCGTACTCAGCCGCCTCGACCAGGTGTGCCTGGATATCCCACCCAGCGCGTTCGATCGCGAGGTCGGGTTCTGGACCGCGCTGACCGGCTGGCCGGCGCGACCCAGCGCCCTACGGGAGTTCACCGGCATCACCGTGCCGGAGCCGCTGCCTATCCGAATCCTGCTGCAGCGCAAGGACACCGAGGGTCCGTCCACCGGGCACATCGACATCGCCTGCGCGGATATCGACGCCACGGCCGCCTGGCACGAGACGCTCGGCGCTCGCCGGGTGTCCCGCGGCGCGCACTGGGCGGTGATGCACGACCCGACGGGCGGTGTCTACTGCCTCACCGGCCGTCATCCGGTCACGGGGCGGTTGCCGCAGTGAGCAACCTCCCGCAACCACACATCCCCGCCCACCGTGCACCACCTGCCCGGACAATCCCGAGTTCGACACCAGCGCCGACTCGGATACATCGGCGCGGTGCGAAGGTGGCGCAGCCATGACCGGCAAGCATCGGGTGGCGGTGCTCGCGCTGGCACCGGTGGTCGGGTTCGATATGACGATCCCCCCGACCGTGCTGGGCAATGCGGCGACCGCCGACGGGACCAAGCTGTACGACGTGCGGATCTGCGGATTGAGCACCGACGCGGTGCCCACCACGATGGGTTATGCGATCGTCCCGCAGGCCGGTCCGGACTGGGTGGCGGCTGCCGACACGGTGATCGTGCCCGGTACGCAAATGCCGGGCCCGCGTCGGCACGGAACGCTTTCGCCGGAGTTGGCAGGGGTTCTCGCGACGATCCGGCCCGGCGCGCGGATCGTCTCCATCTGCACCGGCGCGTTCGTCCTCGCCGCCGCGGGACTGCTCGACGGCCGGCGGGCGACCTCGCACTGGTCGTTCGCCGACGACTTCCGGCGACTGTTCCCGCGGGTGCGGCTGGACGAGAACCTGCTGTTCGTCGAGGACGGAAACCTGTGCACCTCAGCGGGTTTGGCGGCCGGGCTGGATCTGTGCCTGCACCTGGTGCGCACCGATCACGGCAGCGAGGTCGCCAACCGGGTGGCGCGCTACTGCGTGGTGCCGCCATGGCGCGAGGGCGGCCAGTCGCAGTACATCGACCGCCACGTGCCCGAGGATGGCTCCGACGGCACGGCACCTACTCGAGCCTGGGCGCTGCGTCATCTCGACCACGACCTGGACCTGTCCGCCCTGTCCGCGCACGCCCGGATGAGCGTCCGTACCTTCACCCGCCGCTTCAAAGCCGAAACCGGCCTGGCCCCCGGGGCCTGGCTCCTTCAACAACGCCTGCGCCACGCCCGCCACCTGCTCGAATCCACCGACCTCCCGATCGACGAGGTCGCCCGCGCGGCCGGTCTGGGCACCGCCGCGTCCCTACGCCACCACATGCGCGCCGAACTGGGCGTCCCCCCGCTCGCCTACCGCAAGACCTTCCGATCCGGCCCGCAGCCGGAGCGAATCACGGCCCCGGCCACAAACCTGCCGGGGTGATGAGCGGTTCAGATGACAGCCGCGATCTGCGGTGCCAGGCGGACGCGTGCCGAACTGACAAGCGGCCGACACAGGCGGGAACGCGGGCCAGCACGGAGTCCTGGCTGGGTCGATGGCAGAGTTTTCGGTCATGCCGACGAATCCGACAGGTGTGTTCCACGAGGTTGCCCGGGAGGACCGCGCAACGGGCACCGGATCCGCGCTCGCCCACCTCGCCCCGGATCTGTGCACCGCTCTGTCCCGCGTCCGCTACGACGCCGACACGTTGCTCGAGGTCTTGGGCGAGGACGCGCACACCGCGCTCGGACGTTCCGAGCCGGTACCGGTGCGCCGGGCCGCCCGTGACGCCGGTGAGTTGGGCACGCTGGTGCGGCTGCTGCTGCTCGGCGATCCGGTCCCGGAATACGAGGCGAGTGCGGCCCTCGCACCCGTCGGAATCGACCGCGCGATCGCCGCGGGACTACTAGACCGCGACGGCGACGAGATCCGCGCCGCCCTCGACCTGCGTCCGCTCGATCTCGGCGCCGGCCCCCGCTGGGTGCTGTCGGACCTGGACGACAGTATGCGGCGGCGCACGCTGAGCGCCGACCACGTACTCGGCGTCGGGCAGGCCTCGCTGTCGCTGCTGCGCGCCACCCCTACCGCGCCGGTCGGCACCGTCCTGGACCTGGGCACCGGCTGCGGCGTGCAGGCCGTGCACGCCGCCGCGTACGCGGACACGGTCACCGGCACCGACGTCAGCAGGCGCGCGTTGTGGCTGGCCGGGGCGACCGCCGCGCTCAACGGCCTCGATATCGAATTGCTGGAAGGGGCCTGGTTCGAGCCGGTCGCCGGGCGGCGCTTCGACCAGATCGTCGCGAATCCCCCGTTCGTGGTCGGCCCGGCCCGCGTCGAGCACACCTACCGCGACTCCGGGCTGGCGCTCGACGGCGCCAGTGAATTGGTCGTCTCCCGCGCGCCCGAACTGCTGAACCCGGGCGGCACCGCGGCCATGCTGGCCTCGTGGGTGCACGTGGCCGGCGAGGACTGGCGCACCCGGGTGGCATCCTGGCTGCCCGACCACGGCGTCGACGCCTGGATCGTGCAGCGCGACGTCGCCGACCCCGCCCTCTACGTCGGAACCTGGCTGCGCGATGCCGGGCTGGATCCACGCGACCCGCAGGCCCAACGGCGAGCCGAGCGCTGGCTGGACGCGTTCGCGGCGGCGGAGGTCGAGGGCATCGGATTCGGATTCGTCTACCTGCGCGCGGTCGACGGGCCCACCGAGGTGCTCGCCGAGGACCTGACCCACGGCTTCGACGACCCGCTGGGCGCCGAGGCCACCGCGTACTTCCGGCGATCGGCCTGGCTGCGCGCGGTCGCTGCGGACGAAAACCGTGCCTGGACTTCACGATTCGAGGTCGACCCCGCCACCGCGCTGGAACGCGTCTTCCTGCCCGGGACCGAGGGCTGGGAACCGGCCGTGGTCCGGCTGCACCGCGGCAACGGACCCCGCTGGCAGCACGAGATCGACGACACCGCCGCCGCCCTGCTGGCGGGAATGCGCGCGGACGGCCTGCCGTTGGAAGAACTGGTCGAATTGCTGGCAATCGGCCACACCGGCACCACAGCCACATCGGAATTGCGCGCCGCGGCCCTCTCCATCACGACCGGATTGGTGCGGCACGGCCTGATCCGCCCCGTGTAGTCACGGGCCTCGGGGGTAGCCGTCGGGCAACAGCGCGCACCCGACGTTCCCGGACCACTTGCTTCTTAGGAACTTCTCAGATGGAAGCGGTGAAACCCGCAGCTCAGCTGCGGTTTACCGGGACTGTGGCGGGGAACTTTCCCAGTGTCGGGTCCGTTGTTCGGAGTGAGACACCACCGACAGGAGGCAAGTCATGACAAGCCCCGCCACCACTGGAGTGCGCGCCAGCGAACAGGACCTCGACGCCCAGAGCCCCGCCGCCGACCTGGTACGGGTGTACCTGAACGGGATCGGCAAGACGGCGCTGCTCACGGCCGCCGACGAGGTCGAGCTGGCCAAGCGCATCGAGGCGGGCCTCTATGCCCAGCACCTGTTGGAAACGGGCAAGCGATTGTCCGCCACCCGCAAGCGGGACCTGGCGATCCTGGTTCGCGACGGTCAAGCCGCGCGCCAGCATCTCCTCGAGGCGAACCTGCGCCTGGTCGTGTCGCTGGCCAAGCGCTACACCGGTCGCGGCATGCCGCTGCTGGATCTGATCCAGGAGGGCAACCTGGGCCTGATCCGCGCGATGGAGAAGTTCGATTACACCAAGGGCTTCAAGTTCTCCACCTACGCCACCTGGTGGATCCGGCAGGCCATCACCCGCGGCATGGCGGATCAGAGCCGCACCATCCGGCTGCCCGTGCACCTGGTCGAGCAGGTCAACAAGCTCGCCCGGATCAAGCGCGAACTGCACCAGCAGCTCGGCCGCGAGGCCACCGACGCCGAACTGGCCGCCGAGTCGGGCATCCCGGAGGAGAAGATCGCCGATCTGCTCGACCACAGCCGCGACCCGGTAAGCCTGGACATGCCCGTCGGCAGTGACGAAGAAGCCCCGCTCGGCGATTTCATCGAGGACTCCGAGGCCACCTCGGCCGAGAGCGCCGTCATCGCCGGGCTGATGCACCGCGATGTGCGCAGCGTGCTGGCCACCCTGGA
The DNA here is from genome assembly GCF_044628355.1 of Nocardia sp. N2S4-5. NCBI lineage: Bacteria > Bacillati > Actinomycetota > Actinomycetes > Mycobacteriales > Nocardiaceae > Nocardia > Nocardia sp. N2S4-5. Next base: position 2,423,588 of record NZ_JBIUPM010000001.1, read on the forward strand.
CGAGCGTGAGCAGCAGGTCATCCGGCTGCGGTTCGGCCTGGACGACGGCCAGCCGCGCACGCTGGACCAGATCGGCAAGCTGTTCGGCCTGTCCCGCGAGCGAGTGCGCCAGATAGAGCGCGAGGTCATGGCGAAGCTGCGCAAGGGCGAGCGCGCCGATCGCCTGCGTGCCTACGCCAGCTGAGCGAACCGGGGCGATGACAGCCCCCCACAGACGCTGGGCCGTCCGGAATCCGGCCCAGCACCCCCGCGATGATCACGTGGGTTGGTGATCATCACGAGCGCCGACCGGCGGCCGCGCGGCCCGTCCCCTCCGGGCACAGCGCGAACCGGTCGGCGCTTACTCAGTGGATTTGGTCTATCCCGAGTTCCGCAGCGCCGTGGCCAGGCCGTTCATGGTGAGCAGGATGCCGCGTTCCACCAGTTCCGAGTCGTCGCCCGCGCGGCGACGCCGTAGCAGCTCGACCTGCATCTGGTTCAGCGGTTCCAGATAGGGGAAGCGGTTTCGGATCGACTCGGCCAAAGCGGGATTGTCGGCGAGCAGCTGATCGCTGCCGGTGACGGCGGCATGCATGCGGGCGGTGCGGTCGAATTCGTCGCGGATCATGCCGAAGATGGTGGCGCGCAACGCCGTATCCTCCACCAGCTCTGCGTAGCGGGCGGCGATGTCCAGGTCGGCCTTGGCCATCACCTGCGCCAGGTTCGACATCACCGTGCGGAAGAACGGCCACCGCCGATACAGGTCGGACAGCGTGGCGAGGCGCTGCGGGTCGTCGCCCACCCACTGCTCGATCGCCGAACCCGTGCCGTACCAGCCGGGCAGCATCACTCGCGACTGACTCCAGGCCATCACCCACGGGATCGCGCGCAGGTCACTGACCGAACTGGTCGGCTTTCTGGAGGCGGGGCGACTGCCCAGATTGAGGTCGGCCACCTCGGCGATCGGGGTGGACGCGCGGAAATAGTCGACGAAACCGGGTGTGTCGTGCACCAGCCGGGCGTACGCCTGCCGCGCCAGCTCGGCCAGCTCGTCGAACAGGTCGTAGGCCGGTTCGGCGTCCGCGCCCAAGCCCTCGACGTCCAGCAGCGTGGATTCCAGTGTGCCCGCGACCAGGGCCTCCAGGTTGCGATGCGCGGTGCCGCGCTCGGCGTACTTGGTGGAGATCACCTCGCCCTGCTCGGTGAGGCGCAGCGAGCCCCGCACGGCGCCGGCCGGTTGGGCGAGGATGGCGTCGTAACTGCGGCCACCGCCGCGACCGACCGTGCCGCCGCGACCGTGGAACAGCCGCAACCGGATACCGGTCTTGCGCGCCGCCTCCACCAGATCGAGTTCGGCGCGGTACAGCGCCCAGTTGGCGGCGAGGTAGCCGCCGTCCTTGTTGGAATCGGAGTATCCGAGCATGACCTCCTGCTGCATGCCGCGCGCCGCGACCAGCCGGTGGTAGGCCGGCACCTCCAGCGCGGCGACCAGGGTGTCGGCGCCCTGCCGCAGGTCGTCGATGGTTTCGAACAGCGGCACCACGCCGGTCGGGCTGGTCGGCGGAGCGTCCGCGTCGCCCGGGTCGAGGATGCCGGCTTCCTTCAGCAGCAGCGCGGCCTCCAGTACGTCGCTGACCGAGGTGCACATGCTGATGATCGAATTGGGCACGGTGTCGGGACCGAGATCGTCGAGGGCCGCTTTCGCCGCGCGCAGGACGCCGAGTTCCTTTGCGGCCAGCTCGCTGAGTCGTGCCGTCGGTCCGAGGAGCGGGCGGCGGGTGCTCAGTTCCGCGGCCAGCAGTTCGACGCGCTGCGGCTCGGGCAGGCTCGCGTAGTCCGGATGCACTCCCGCCCAGGCGAGCAGTTCCGCGACCACCTGTTCGTGCACCTCGGAGTTCTGGCGCATGTCCAGGCCCTGGAGGTGGAAGCCGAAAGTCTCGACCGCGCCGCGTAATCCGGCGAGGCGGTCGTCGGCGAGCAGCCCGTCGCCGGAGGCTCGCATCGAGGCGTCGACGGTGTTCAGGTCGTCGAGCAGTTCCTGTGGGAGGGTGTAGGGACGGGCTGTGCGTTGCGCGGCCCGGTCGTCCACCGGACCGACGCCTTCGCCCGGTACCTCGCCCAGCGCCCGGAGCGCGGTGGCCGTCAGCCGCGCCCGGATGCCGCGCAGCGCCCGCCGGTACGGTTCGTCGGCGCGCTGCGGGGAATCGTCGAAACCGGCGTCGGTCAGTTCCGCCAGCTCGGGGGTGATCGGCACCAGACGCGCCGACTGTGACAGCGATTTCTCCAGTCCCACAAGCTCTTTCAAATAGTGACCGATCGCGACAGCACCCGCGCGATGGGTAGCGCGGTGTACCACCTCGGCGGTGACGTTGGGATTCCCGTCGCGGTCGCCGCCGATCCAGGAGCCCGGGCGCAAGATGGGGCGGCCGAGCAGGTCGCGGCCGGGCCAGCGGGCGCGCAGCGCGTCGCGGACCTCGGCGTTGATACGCGGGATGACCTCGAGCAGGGTCAGGTCGTAGTAGCGCAGGCCCACCTCGATCTCGTCCTGAATACGCAGACGCGCCAACCGGATCAGGGCGGTGCGCCACAGCAGCAGGATCTGGCGGCGGAGCTGGGTGTCGATCTCGGCGTACTCCGGCTCCGCCGCGGTGTAGCGCTGGCGGCGGCGCATCAGTTCGGTGATGCGGGCCTGCACATCGAAGACCGTGCGGCGGCGCGTCTCGGTGGGATGGGCGGTGATCACGGGCGACATCAGCGCGTCGGACAGCAGCTCGGCCACCGCGTCGCCGTCGGGCCGGGCGGCGTCGAGCTTGCGGTAGGTGGCGGCGAGGCTGGACTCCTGCGGCGGCTCCCCCGCCGCGACGTGCACCGCGCGCCGGCGGTCGCGCTGCAGGTCTTCGGCCAGATTGGCCAGCAGGAGGAAGTGACTGAAGGCCCGGATCAATGGCAGGGCCACGCGAATGTCGGTGTCGCGCAACATATCCGCGACTGCACTGCGCTCCACTTCGGACCGGCGCACCCGGAACGCCTCCACCCGGACCCGTTCGATGAGGTCGAACACCTCGGGCCCCTCGTGGTCGCGAATCGTCTCGCCCAGGACGGCACCCAGGAAACGGATGTCGTCCCGCAGTGGCGCGGTGGCAGCCTCGATCTGATCTTCGCGCATAGGGCCAGTATCGACCATCGGCGCCCGGGCACCAGGGTGGCACCGGTCACGCCGGGATGGCGGGGGCCGCGCGCTGTGGACTCGATCACCGGTATGCCCCGCAATAGCCGGTGCCGACCCGCGAGTTCCGCAAGCGTGCGAGTCCTCATTGTTCGCAGCTATTCGGCCGGCGTCGGCGCCCTTGGTTTCAGTGCGGGCGGGGTTCGGTGCGGGTTAGGCCAGGCGGCGCGGGCCTATGTCGAAGCGGCTGGGTTCGGGGCCGATTCTGGCTCGGGCGTAGAGGATTTCGGCGCCTCGGGGGAGGCGAGGATTGGTTCTACGGAGAGTTCGCGGATTTCGGGGTGGTCGTCGCAGAGTGCTGAGATGCGTTGGGCCAGTTCGGCGAGGGCTGGTTTGTCGACCGGTTCGCCGATGGTCTTGCCCGGGACTCCGGTCTGTCCGTCCAGCAGGGGGGCGGCACGCGGCGCGTCTATCAGGGCGACCGACTCGGCCTCGGTGAGCGGGAGGGCGCGGTAGACCCGGTCGCCGAGTAGGTCGATGATGGTGCCCGAGAGGCCGAAGCTGATCACCGAGCCGAACGACGGATCGTCCTGTACCCGCAGGACACACCCCACGCCCTTGGTCGCCATGCGCTGGATGTGCACCACCTCGTTGCCGGAGACCTCGGCCAGGTCGGTGTAGCCGCGCCGCACCGCGGAGGGCCGCCACAGGTCCAGGCGCACGCCGGTCAGGTCGGGGCGGTTGCGCCACAGCTCGCCGGTCGCCTTCGCCGCCACCGGATATCCCAGCTCCGCGGCCGCGTGCTCGGCACCGTCCTCGTCGCGCACCTCGCGGAATTCGACCACCCGGATGCCGTAGCAGGCCAGCAGGTCGACCGCCTCGAGGTCGCCGAGCCAATGACCCTCGGGCGCGCGGGACATCCACTCCCCCACCAGATTCCGGGCGCGTTCGGTGTCCACGTCGGCGGGTCGCACAATGAGCGAGGCAGGCCGGGTGCGCCAGTCGGCGTAGCGGCGCACCCGCGCCAGTGCCCGCGCGGCCCGCTCGGGATCCGGATACGACGGGATCGACCCGTGCTCCACGGTGCCGCCCGCGCCCCGGACCGTGAGCAGATTCGGCATGCCGTGATCGGCGACGAACGTGGTGAGCACCGGTTTCGTGCCCGTCTGCGCGCCGGTGCGGATCGCCTCCGCGTAGGCCGTCACCGAGACCGGGACCGGCGGGGCGAAGATCACGATCACCGCGTCGGTATCGGGCGAATCCATCGCCGCCGCCACCGCCGTCAGGAAATCGGCGGGCGCGGCCTGCGGTCCCAGATCGGTCGGGGCGCGCACGGCCAGCCCCTCGCCGCGGGCCGCGTCGACCGCCAGCCAGCCCAGCGCGGCGCTGTTGCCGATCACCGCGAGCCGCGGACCGCTCGGCAGCGGCTGGTAGGCCAGCAGCATCGCGCAGTCGAACAGTTCGGAGATGGTGTCCACCTGCACGATTCCCGCCTGGGCGAACAGGTCGCGTTCCACCGAGCGTTCCAGCGCGCTGACCGGGACCGTGCGAGTGGCGTTGCGGCCGCTGCTGACGGCCACGATGGGTTTGCTGCGCGCCACCCGCCGCGCGATCCGGGAGAATTTGCGCGGATTGCCGAAGGTCTCCAGATACAGCAGCACCACATCGGTGTCCGGGTCGGTATCCCAGTACTGCAGCAGGTCGTTGCCGGAGACGTCGGCGCGGTTGCCGGCGGAGACGAAGGTCGACAGGCCCAGTTTGCGGGCGGCCGCCTCGCCCAGGATGGCCGCGCCCAGCGGGCCGGACTGGCAGAAGAACCCGACCCGGCCGCGGCCGGGCAGCACCGAGGCCAGCGTGGCGTTCAGCGACACCGCGGGATCGGTGTTGGCGATGCCCAGCGCGCTCGGGCCCACGACGCGCATGCCGTGCCCGCGCACCGCGTCGACCAGATCGCGTTCCGCGGCGAATCCGGCCGGGCCGGTCTCGGAGAATCCGGCGGTGAGCACGACCAGGCCCTTGACCCCCTTGGCCATACAGTCGTCGAGGACCGACTGGATCTCGGTGGCGGGCACGGCCACGACGGCCAGGTCGACCTCGTCGGGGATGTCGCGCACCGTCGCGTAAGCGCGCACCCCGCGCACCGAACCGCGATTCGGATTAACCGGGTACACCGGCCCTTGGAACACCCCCGACAGCAGATTCGCCAGCACCGCGCCGCCGACTCGCCCCGCGGACGGAGTGGCGCCGATGACCGCCACCGATCCCGGGCTGAGCAGATTGCCGACGCTGCGCGCCTCGGAGGCCCGCTCGCGCGAATCCCGCACCGACAGCAGCGCCTCGGTCGGATCGATCGCGAATTCCAGATGCAGCACCGAACCGTCACGGCTGCGCTGCACCTGGTAGCCCGCGTCGCGGAACACCGTCACCATCGCGTTGTTCTCCGCCAGCACCTCGGCGACGAAGGTCGCGATGTCGTTCTCGGCGGCCGCACCGGCCAGGTGCTCCAGCAGGATCGAGCCCAGCCCGCGGCCCTGATGGCCGTCGGCCACCACGAACGCCACCTCGGCCGCGCGCGGCCCGTCCCGATCCGACAGCAGTTCGTAGCGCCCGACCGCGATGATGGTCTCGCCCAGTTCGACCACCAGACCGACCCGATCGCGGTAGTCGACGTGGGTCGTGCGGTACAGGTCCTTCGGCGTCATGCGCGGGTACGGGCCGAAGTACCGCAGGTAACGCGTGCGGTCGGAGAGACCGGAGTGGAACCGCTGCAACGCCTCGGCGTCGCCCGGGGTGATCGGGCGCAGACGCACGACGCCGCCGTCGGCCGCGAGCACGTCGGCCACCCAGTGCTGCGGCGGAGGCGGCGGTTCCCGTGGTGTGTCGGGTCGGTCGGGTTCAGTCACGAGGATCCTCCGGGTCCAGGCCCAGCAGTCCGAATGTCGCTCGGCGGGTGGCCAGCACGGCCGTGTCGACGGCGCGCTGGGCGCGGTCCACCCGGGCGTCGCCGGTCTCGGGGGCGCCGCCCGGGCCGTCCCAGCGCGCGAAGGCGGTGTCACCGCCGTCACTCATGGTGTGCGGCGGCCGCACGGCCGGTGCGTAGGCGCGCACCTGTTCCAGCCAGTCGTCCGGAATCTCGGTGCCAGGGTCGATGTCCCGGTCCAGGGCGGTCGCGAGCAGATGCGTCCACGCCCGCGGCACCACGCGGATCAGCCCGTAGCCGCCCCCGCCGACGGCGAGCCAGCGGCCATCGGCATACCGGTCGGCGAGGTCGCGCATGGCCGCGAACGCCGCGCGCTGGCCGTCGACGGTCAGGTCCAGGTCGGCCAGTGGGTCCTCGCGGTGGGTGTCGACACCGCACTGGCTGATCAGGATCTGCGGCCGGAACGCCGCCAGCGCGCCCGGCACGACGGCGTGAAAACCGCGCAGCCACTGGGAATCCCGGGTGCCGGGCAGCATCGCCAGATTGAGCGCGGTGCCCTCGGCGGCGCCGCCGCCGGACTCCTCGGGCCAGCCGGTGTTGGGCCACAGCGTGGCCGGATGCTGGTGGATCGAGACGGTCAGCACCCGTGGATCGCCGTAGAACACTCGCTGCACGCCATCGCCGTGGTGGACGTCGACATCGACATAGGCGATGCGGTCGAACCCGTGGTCCAGCAACCACGAGATGGCCACGGCGACATCGTTGTAGATGCAGAACCCCGCCGCTGCGTCCGGCATCGCGTGGTGCATGCCGCCGCCGATGCTCACCGCCCGCCGGGTGCGCCCCGCGGCGATCTCGCCCGCGGCCGCGAGGGTGCCGCCGACGATCACCGAGGCCGCCTCGTGCATGCGCGGGAACACCGGGTTGTCGTCGGACCCCAGCCCGAACGGCGGCGACACCGGCGGCCCGCTGCCGGGCGGGACCGGCCGGGCCCGGCGGACGGCGTCGAGGTAGGCGGGCACGTGGACGCGCAGCAGGTCGGCCTCGGCCGCCGGATCGGGCGACAGCGTCTCGATGCCCTCCAGCAGTCCGAGCCCGTGGGCGAGGGCCATGGTGAAGCGCAGGCGAGCGGGCTTCATGGGGTGCGCCGGGGTCCAGCTGTAGTCCAGGAACCGGTCGGTCCACACCACGGTGGCGTCGCTTGCCATGATTGCCACGCTAATGCACGCCCCGGCCCGGTCCGGGTCGGTCGCGGGCCCGAGCCGAACACGGGGAAGCAGCGGACCCAATTTGTCGTTGTCATGCAGTAGAAATGCAAGACAGCGCGGACGTGTGCCGCGGCGGGCGCGCACCGAGGGCACGCCGGAGCCCTCCGGGTTGCCGCGGAACCCGCGAAATACGCTGACGCGCGGGATCGCAGCCGCGCGTAGGTAGAATTCGTGCCGACGAAGGGGTAACAGGTGAAGGATCTGGTCGACACCACGGAGATGTATCTCCGTACCATCTACGACCTCGAGGAGGAAGGCGTCACACCGCTGCGCGCGCGGATCGCCGAACGCCTCGAGCAGAGCGGCCCGACGGTGAGTCAGACGGTCGCTCGGATGGAGCGCGACGGTTTGCTGACCGTGGCGGGTGACCGGCACCTGGAACTCACCGACAAGGGCCGTGCCATGGCCGTCGCGGTGATGCGCAAGCACCGGCTCGCCGAGCGGCTCCTCGTCGACGTGATCGGCCTGGACTGGCAGAACGTGCACGCCGAGGCCTGTCGCTGGGAACATGTGATGAGCGAGGACGTCGAGCGCCGCCTCGTCGAGGTGCTCAACAACCCCACCACCTCCCCCTACGGCAACCCCATCCCCGGCCTGGACGAACTCGGCGTCATCCCGAACTCCTCCGACGAGGAGAAGCTGATCCGGCTCTCGGACCTGCCCGCGGGCCAGGTGTCGGCGGTGGTGGTGCGGCGGCTGTCCGAGCACATCCAGACCGACCCCGATGTCATCGGCCAGCTGCGCGAGGCCGGCGTGGTGCCCGACGCGCGCGTGACGGTAGAGACCAAGCCGGGTGTGGTGATCATCTCGGTGCCGGGCCACGAGGGTTACGAACTGTCCGACGAGATGGCGCACGCCGTCCAGGTAAGGCTGGTCTGAGGCATGAAACTTCTGGTAACCGGCGGCGCCGGCTACGTCGGCGGAGTGTGCGCGCAGGTCCTGATCGAGGACGGCCACGAGGTGGTGGTGGTCGACGATCTGTCCACCGGCAACGCGGACGGGGTGCCCAGTGGAGCGAAGTTCGTCGACGGCGATATCGCGACCGTCGGCGTGGAGCTGATCGAGTCCGAATCCTTCGACGGCGTACTGCATTTCGCCGCGCAGTCGCTGGTCGGCGAATCGGTACAGCAGCCGGAGAAGTACTGGCACGGCAACGTGGTGAAGACGCTGGCCCTGCTGGAAGCGATACGCCGCGCCGGAACTCCGCGGCTGGTGTTCTCCTCCACGGCGGCGGTGTACGGCGAGCCGGAACAGGTGCCGATCACCGAGGATTCGCCCACCCGGCCGACCAACCCGTACGGGGCGTCGAAGCTGGCCATCGATCACGCCATCACCTCCTATGCGGTGGCGCACGGGCTGGGCGCGACCAGCCTGCGCTATTTCAATGTCGCCGGCGCCTACGGCGGGCTCGGCGAGAACCGGGTGGTGGAAACGCATCTCATCCCCCTCGTGTTGCAGACGGCGCTGGGCCATCGGAAGTCGATCTCGGTGTTCGGCACCGACTACCCGACCCCCGACGGCACCGCCATCCGCGACTACATCCACATCCGCGATCTGGCACAGGCGCACCTGCTGGCGCTGGCCGATTCGCGGCCGGGCGAACACCGCATCTTCAATCTGGGCAGTGGCACCGGTTTCTCGGTCCGCCAGGTGATCTCGGCGTGCGAGCAGGTCACCGGACGCCCGATCGCCGCGGTGGACTCCCCGCGCCGGCCGGGTGATCCGGCCGTGCTGATCGCCTCCAGCGAACGCGCCATCGCCGAACTGGGCTGGATGCCGCGGCACAATGATCTCGACGAAATCGTCGCCGACGCCTGGGAATTCCTGCGCGCCCTCGGCGACCGTGCCCACAGCGCGCGGTAATCCCCTGGCGCACAACCATTGTCACGGCCCGCACCGGGACGGGTCGACGGGGAGTTCGACGCCGAGTTCGGCGGCCTTGGCCAGCCCGGACAGGGCGAGTTTGCGTATCTCGCTCGGGCGCATGCCGGTTCGCAGCGCGGTGTCGAGCAATTGCGCGAGACCGTGTTGCGGGTCGGCGTCCAGCGCCGCCTCCAGCGCGACCCCGGCGAACGGACCGTCGCCGTTGACATACGCGCTGTATCCGAGGAGGGTGGCCGCCTCGGCCCTGTCCGGACCGGTCAGCGACCGGCACACCATCGACCACAACACCTCGGCCGCGGGAGCCCGGTCGCCCAGGGCGAGCGCGAAGGTCGCGTCGCGGACCGCGCGGTCCCGCAGGGCGACAGCGACTTCCGCGATCTCGGCCGGGCCGATCCCGCCGTCGGGGTCGTCGATGTCCGAGATCCGCCGCAGCACCAGGTCCAGGGCAGAACGGGTATACGAGGCCGGTTCGCACCGGCACACCGCCTGCCGGTAGCGCTCCCGCGCGGTCCCGCTGACCTCACCGAGTACTTCGGCCACCGCGTCCCGGGACTGCGGGTCGAGCGCGACGACGGCGGTCATCTCCTCCCGTGACGACCGGATCGGGCGGCCGTCGAGCACGTGCGCCAGGGTGATCGGCGACGCCGCCGGATCGGCCTGCACTCCGGTGCCGGCGGGATCGAGCAGGCTCCACCACGGACTTTCGGCGGCGATCTCGCGCACCGCCCAGGCGTCGGCCAATTCGATGTCCTCGGCGTGCAGCGCACCGGCGAGCAGGCGCACCAGGTCGCGATGCCGTGCCGCGCGCGGACCGGGCCGCCCGGCCAGCGGCGGGGCGGCGCGGTCGTCCACGATCAGCGCGAGCACACCGGCCGCGCGCTCCTGCGCGCAGATCGCGGCCAATTGCCCGGCCACCCGCAGCCAGGCCCCGCAGCCTGGCACATCCAGATCGTGCCGCGCCAGTGCGCCGAGGTGGACCACACCGGGCCGATCGGGATCCTCCTGCAGCAGGCACGCCACCAGCGACCGCCGCGGCACGAATCCGAGAAGCGCGGGGACGGCCGCGACGAACTCGCCCGCCTCGTCTATCCGCAGCCGTGGACATTCCCACAGCGGTGCCGTCACGGCATCCGGCCCGGCAGACGGAGTCTTCGCGCCCGATCCGGAGTGGCCTCGGGGCGGGTGAGGGGAACTGCGGCGTTCGGCACCGGAGGCGGAGTCGTTGCCTGCTGATGCGGGATCGGCGGGAGATGTCATGTGGCCCAGCGTGCTCCGGCCCCGCCCCGCCTCCAGAGCGCCGAACTGGGCTTTCATTCGCTCTGGGGACAACCCGCGGCCTGTGGAGGACACGGCTGCCGAGGCCCGAGCACACGCCGTTCTGTCATCCGTCCTTGCTATAGTCCACGCGGGCAACCACATTCGCAGACCGGGGCGGAAGACGGTGCCGAGATGTCAGTCCGACACGGCGTTCAGCGCGGCCAACTCCTCCTCCGACAACCGCAACTCCCCCACCGGCAGCAGATCGGCCAGCTGTTCCGGCGTGCGGGCGCTCGCGATCGGAGCGGCGACGGTGGGCTGCGCGGCCAGCCAGGCCAGCGCGACCGCGGCGACCGAGACACCGTGGGCGGCGGCGATGAGATCCAGCTCGGTCAGTACCCGCGCGCCCCGCTCGTCGAGATAGGCCGCGGCGCCCTGAGCGCGTGGACTGTCCACCTCCGCGCCCGGACGGTACTTCCCGGTCAGAAAGCCCTTGGCCAGCGCGTAGTAGGGCACGGTCGCGAGATTCTCGGCCTCGGCCAGCGGCAGCACGTCGTGTTCGAAGCCGGTCCGCTCCATCAGGTTGTAGTGCGGCTGCACGGCCACGTACCGGGCCAGACCCTCCCGATCGGCCACGGCCAGCGCCTCCCGGATGCGGTCGGGACTCATATTGGACACCGCCACGTACCGCACCTTGCCCGCGCGCACCAGCGCGTCGTGGGCGGCGACGATCTCGGCCACCGGGGTCTCCGGGTCGTCGTAGTGCGCGTAATACAGGTCGATGTACTCGGTGCCGAGCCGCCGCAGCGACGCCTCGACCGCGCCGTGGATTGCCTTCGAGGACAGCCCGTCGAACGGGGCCAGCCGCCCGCCCTTGGTGGCGAGCACGACGCGGTCGCGATTGCCGCGCGCGGCCACCCACGCGCCGAGGACGGTCTCGGACTCGCCGCCGCTGTTCCCGGGAGCCCAGGCCGAGTAGACGTCGGCGCTGTCGACGAAGTTCCCGCCGGCCTCGGCGTAGGCGTCCAGCACCGCGAACGAACCGTCCCGGTCCGCGGTCCAGCCGAAGACGTTGCCGCCGAGGCAGAGAGGGAATACGTCCAGATCGGTCGTACCGAGTGGGGCCATGATCACGAACGTACCCCCGCGGCGCGCCGTGTACACGGGCCGACACGATCACGCCGCGACAGCTACCGCACTCAGCCCTTCCCGACGTTCCCGACCGCGACGCCGAACACGTGATCCAGCGCGGCCGTATCGGGTGCGCCGTCCCCGAACGTCATATAGGTCGCGTTGACGCGCACGTCGCCGATCTGCGCCAGCCGGGTGCGCATCGACTGGGTGAGCCCCGGCCCGCCGATCGGCCCGGACACCGTGCGGCGCACCGCGAGCGCGTCGTCGGCGGCCACGGCCGGAGCCGGATCCAGCTGGGTGACAACGGCGTTCGCGAGCGGCCCGCGCTGCACGCGCACGGCGTGACAGCGCCCCAACTGCTCGCGCAGCGCGGTCAGCGGCTGATCGGAGCGGGACAGTTCGACCGTGAGTGTGGCGCGGGTCTCGCCGTGCGTACCGACCACGACCGCGGTGCGATCGGCGCCGAACCGCGGCGGCGCGGGAGCGCAGTCCTCGGGATCGGCGTGGGCGCCCGCGGGTATGCCCACCACATCGCCGACCGCCTTGCGGGCTTGGTCGGCCGGTAGCACCACGGCCGTATACCCCGCCGGGAAGCTGTCCGGACGGGGCAGCAGCGCCGGCAGGGCGGTGCCGACGTGCCGGGTAATGGTGGTCTGCCGCAGTGCTTCCGGATGCCCCGCCACCGTCGACCCGCAGCCCGCGAGCAGCCCCGCCAGCAGCACGCCGCCCACTGCGCGCGCGACCGCACAATCCTCGAGACGCGGCCGCGGGCCAGGCGAGTCCGGCACGATCACCCGACTCACTATGCCCAACACTCGCCGTTCGCCGGAACCGCCACGCCGCGATGCCCGCGCGGGAATGCGAGCCGCCCCCGGCCGGTTGTTGGAGGCAGTGGTGCCCCCACCCGGCGCGGCCTCCGAAGAACATGAGAGACAATGAAGGTGGTCCGCGACCTCACATCCGCCGTCGGTTGTGACGACAAGCCCGGACGACACCCCGTGACGACGGATTTCACGTCGGGAACGGTCGCCCCGGCGCGCCGGATGCGGGCGGACCACGCAGGAAGGAGTACGCGATGGACTACGAGTCGCGAATGTACGAGCTGGAGTTCCCCGCTCCGCAGCTGTCGTCCGCCGACGGCGCTGGTCCGGTGCTGGTGCACGGGTTGGAGGGATTCACCGACGCCGGTCACGCGGTACGCCTGGCGACCACGCATCTACGCGAGAGCCTGGAGTCGGAGCTGGTCGCCTCGTTCGACGTGGACGAACTGCTCGACTACCGGTCGCGGCGGCCGCTGATGACGTTCAAGACCGATCACTTCTCCGATTACGCCGACCCGGAGCTGAATCTGTGGGCGCTGCGCGACACCGCGGGCACCCCGTTTCTGCTGCTGGCCGGGTTGGAACCGGATTTGCGGTGGGAGAAATTCGTCACGGCCACCCGTTTGCTGGCCGAGCAGCTGGGCGTGCGCCGCACCATCGGCCTGTCCGCCATCCCGATGGCCATCCCGCACACACGGCCCCTGGGCGTCACCGCCCACGCCAGCGACCGGGACCTGATCGGCGAGCATCAGCGCTGGCCGGGCGAGTTGCAGGTGCCGGGCAGCGCGTCATCACTGCTGGAGTACCGGATGGCGCAGCACGGCCACGAATCCATCGGATTCTCGGTGCACGTGCCGCACTACTTGGCGCAGACCGCCTATCCGGAGGCCGCACAGACGCTGCTGGAGAACGTCGCGGAGAACGCCGACCTGGAGCTGCCGCTGGCGGCGCTCAGTGAGGCCGCGGCCCGGGTGCGGGAACAGGTCAACGAGCATATCGCCGGGAACACCGAGGTCGAGACGGTGGTGAACGCGCTGGAGCGGCAGTACGACAGCTTCGTCACCGCACAGGAGCGCCAGTCGAGCCTGCTCGCCCGCGAGGCCGACCTCCCGACCGGCGACGAGCTGGGCGCCGAATTCGAGCGTTTCCTGGCCGAGCAGTCCGGTCTCGGCGACGGCGACGGTTCCGAGGGCGGCGACCTGCGGTAAGTACGCGGTTTGCGAAGGCCGGGGGCTGTCCCGGTAACGTTGCGGCACGTGCAGCTGTCCGATCTGATCCCCGACCGTGTCGTGCCCGACGTGGACGCGGACTGGCTGTACGAAACCTTCGCCGACTGGACCAGCGCGCAGGGCCTCACGCTGTACCCGGCGCAGGAGGAGGCGCTGCTCGAGCTGATGACCGGCGGGAACGTCATCCTCGCGACGCCGACCGGATCGGGTAAGTCCATGGTGGCGGTCGGCGCCCACTTCGCCGCCCTCAACCGCGGCGAACGCAGCTACTACACCGCGCCGATCAAGGCGCTGGTCAGCGAGAAGTTCTTCGCGCTGTGCGAGGTGTTCGGCGCCGACCGGGTCGGCATGGTGACCGGCGACGCCGCCGTGAACCCGACCGCCCCGATCATCTGCGCGACCGCGGAGATCCTGGCCAACCTGGCGCTGCGCGAGGGCGCGGCCGCCGACGTCGGCCAGGTGGTGATGGACGAATTCCACTTCTACGCCGATCCGGACCGCGGCTGGGCCTGGCAGGTGCCGCTGCTCGAATTGCCGAAGGCGCAGTTCCTGCTGATGTCGGCGACGCTCGGCGAGGTCGACTTCTTCGCCCGCGACCTGGAACACCGCACCGGCCGCTCCACCGCCATCGTCGCGGGTTCGGAACGCCCTGTCCCCCTGACCTTTTCCTACCGGCGCACGCCGATCACCGAGACACTCGAGGAACTGGTGACCACCCATCAGTCCCCCGTCTACGTCGTGCATTTCACCCAGGCCGCCGCCCTGGAACGCGCGCAGGCTCTCACCAGCGTCAACTTCGCGAGCAAGGCACAGAAGGACGCCATCGCCGAGGCGATCGGCTCGTTCCGATTCTCCAGCGGCTTCGGCAAGACGCTGTCGCGGCTGATCCGGCACGGGATCGGCGTCCACCACGCCGGCATGCTGCCCAAGTACCGGCGACTGGTGGAACGCCTCGCCCAGGAGGGGCTGCTGCAGGTCGTCTGCGGCACCGACACGCTGGGCGTCGGTATCAACGTGCCGATCCGGACGGTGCTGCTCACCGGGCTCACCAAATTCGACGGCGTGCGCACCCGCCGCCTCAAGGCGCGCGAGTTCCATCAGATCGCGGGACGGGCCGGGCGCGCCGGATACGACACCACCGGCACGGTCGTGGTGCAGGCGCCCGAGCACGAGGTCGAGAACACCCGGATGCTGGCCAAGGCCGGCGACGACCCGAAGAAACAGCGAAAAGTGCAGCGGCGCAAGCCTCCCGAGGGCTTCGTGTCGTGGTCCGAGGAGACCTTCGATCGTCTGGTCGCCGCGCAGCCCGAGCCGATGGTGTCGCGCTTCCGTGTCACGAATTCGTTGCTGCTCAACGTGATCGCGCGCCCTGGCAACTGCTTCGCCTCGATGCGGCACCTGCTCGAGGACAATCACGAGCCGCGGCCCGCGCAGCGCAAACATATTCTGAAAACCATCCGGCTGTATCGGGCGCTGCGCGACGCCGGGGTCGTCCAGCAACTCGACGAGCCCGACGAGTATGGCCGCCGCGCCCGGCTGACCATCAACCTGCAGCGCGATTTCGCCCTCGATCAGCCGCTGTCACCGTTCGCCCTGGCCGCGCTGGAGCTACTTGACAGGGACGCGCCGACCTACACACTGGATGTGGTGTCCATCATCGAATCCACGCTGGAGGACCCGCGTCAGCTGCTGCTCGCCCAGCAGCACAAGGCGCGCGGCGCGGCCATCGCGGAGATGAAGGCCGACGGCATCGAGTACGACGAGCGCATGGAGCTCATCGAGGACATCACCTGGCCGAAACCGCTCGCCGAACTGATCGAGCCGGCCTTCGAGACCTACCGCGCGGGCCATCCGTGGATGTCCGAGTTCAGCCCGTCGCCGAAGGCGGTGGTGCGCGAAATGATCGAGCGCGCACTGACTTTCGCCGAACTCGTGAGCGAGTACGAGCTGGCCCGCTCGGAGGGCATGGTGCTGCGGTACCTGGCCGACGCCTATCGCGCGCTGCGCCGCACCGTGCCCGAGACCGCCCGCACCGAGGAACTCGAGGATCTGACCGAGTGGCTCGGCGAACTGGTCCGCCAGGTGGATTCGAGCCTGCTCGACGAGTGGGAGCAGCTCACCGATCCGGGCGCGGAGATCGATGCCGAACAGCTGGCGTTCGGCGCGGAGACGGTACGGCCGATCTCGGCCAACGAGCGCTCGTTCCGGGTGCTCGTCCGCAACGCCGTGTTCCGCCGCGTCGAACTGGCGGCGCTGCACCGCTGGCAGACCCTGGCCGAACTCGACGACGGCCCGGACTGGGAGCGCGACCTCGCGCCCTACTTCGCCGAGTACGGGGAGATCGGCACCGGCCCCGACGCGCGCGGACCGCGGCTGTTCCAGGTCGAGCAGCGGCCCGGCTTCTGGCATGTGCGCCAGGTGCTCGACGATCCGGCCGACGACCACGGCTGGTCCGTCGACGCCATCGTGGACCTGGCCGAATCCGACGCCGCCGGCGAAGTGGTGTTCGACGAGGTGACGGTGACGGCCGGATGATCCCCGCCGGAACCCTGTCCGCGCTCCGAAGACCCGTCCCGATTTCTCCGGCCCTCCGCTGATACTCTCTCGCTCGCTGCCCGCGGCGGGAGGCTGCCCAGAAGAAAGAGAGTTCCCTTAGATTGTTCGGATCAAACGCGCCCGAGTCGCCTTTTCTCGTCATCGATCTCGCCCGGGTGCGCGAGAACTTCCACACCCTGCGGTCGGCACTGCCCACGGCGCGAATCCGGTTCGCGGTCAAGGCTTCTCCGGTTCCGGAGCTCATCCGGCTGCTGGATTCCCTGGGCGCGGAGTTCGACGTCGCCAGCGTCGGCGAGATCGAGCAGGGCCTGAGCCTGGGCATCGACCCGGCGGCGCTGTCCTACGGCAACACGCTCAAGAAGGCGAGCCACATCGCCACCGCGCACGCCGCGGGCGTGCGCCGGTTCGCCTTCGACACCGAGGACGATCTGGACCGCATCGCCGCGCACGCCCCGGGCGCGGAGGTGGAGTGCCGTTTCCTGGCCGCCGCGCCGCAGTCGCGGACACCGTTCGGCGCGAAGTTCGGCTGCGCGCCCGGTGAGGCCGTCCGGCTCCTGGTTCGCGCCCGCGACCTGGGGTTACGTCCGGTGGGCCCGTATTTCCACGTCGGCTCCCAGCAACTGGACCCGGCGGCGTGGCAGATCGGCATCGAACAGGCGGGCGCTATCGCGGAAGCGTTGGCGGTCAAGGACATTCCGGTACGTTCGGTGAATATCGGTGGCGGACTGCCGATTTCGTACGCCGATCCGGCCCCGCCGCTGTCCGAGCTGGCCGCGACCATCGCCGCGGCGGCGGCGCGCCACCTCCCGGAGCACGCCGACCTGGTGGTGGAGCCCGGCCGCGCCCTGGTGGGCAATGCCGGCGTGATCCACGCCGAGGTCGTGAACGTCCGCGTCGCGCCGGACGGGCGGCGCTGGGTATACCTCGATATCGGCCGCTACAACGGCATGGCCGAAACCGAGAACGAGTACATCGCCTACCGGATCGAAACCTTACGAGACGGTGACCCCTGCGACGAGGCCGTGATCGCCGGTCCGACCTGCGACGGAGACGATGTACTCTATCAACGCACACGGGTCCTGCTGCCGACCACGTTGCGTGCCGGTGATCCCGTTCGGATCCTCGATACCGGCGCTTATACGGCGAGCTATTCGTCGGTGTCCTTCAACGGTTTTCCGCCTTTGACTGTTCATGTCATCGGCGCTGAGCGAGAGTGAGTTTGCCCATGACGGCAGAATTCACCGGCTGGCACGTGCTGGCCGAGTTCGGTGGTGTCGACGTAGCACTGTGCGACGATCTCGAACGCCTCGAGGCAGCACTTCGAAAATCGTTGCTCGCCGCGGGCGTGACGATCTGCGATGTGGTGCACAAGAAGTTCGAGCCGATGGGTGTCACGGTGCTGGCTCTGCTGTCGGAGTCGCATGCGTCCATCCATACCTATCCGGAGTCCGGCGACATCTTCGTCGACGTGTTCACCTGCGGGAGTATCGGCGCCGGGGCCAGGCGGGCGGTCGACCTGCTGGCGGCGGAACTGTCGCCGCGGACGGTGCACACCGAGGTGATCCAGCGCGGCCACAGCGCGCGGCGCATCCACGAACCGGTGGGCGCCGGGCTGACCCGGGTCTGGGACCTCCAGGATGTCCTGGTCGATACCCGAACTCCGTTCCAGCACATGGTGATCGCGCGCACCGAACAGGGCGTCTCGCTGTTCTCCGACGACGATCGCCAGTCCACCGAGTTCTCCCAGCTGACCTACCACGAGGCCATGCTGGTGCCGGCGTACGCACTGGCGGCGAAGCTGGACAACGTGCTGATCATCGGTTCGGGCGAGGGGGTGGCCAGCCAGATGTCGGTGGCGGCGGGCGCGTCGCGCGTCGATCACGTCGACATCGACCAGCTCGAGGTGGAGCTGTGCGCGAAGCACCTGCCCTACGGCTACACCGAGGCCGATCTGGCGACGGCGGTGGCCGCGACCGGGCCGATCCGGATGCACTACGCCGACGGCTGGGACTTCCTGGGCCGGGCCGAGGCGGAGGGCGTGCGCTACGACGTGATCGTCATCGATCTGCCCGACGAGCGAGTCGAGGACGCCCAGCACAACCGCCTGTACGAGGAGGAGTTCCTGGGCCGATGTCGGGCGCTGCTGTCCGACGGCGGCGTGCTGGCCGCGCAGGCGGGCTGCGCGACCATGTGGCGCAACGAAACCCTGAAGCGGTCGTGGCAGCGCTTCCGCGAACTGTTCGACACCGTCGTGCCCTACGGCTCCGACGAGCACGAGTGGACCTTCCTGTTCGGTGTGGCCCAGCCGGTCGCGGATCCGGTCGCGGTGATGACCGAGAGGTTGTCGCGGTTGCCGTATCGCGCGGCGACCATCGACGAGCGGGCCTTGGTGCGCGGCGCGATCGAGCCGCACGCGCTACGGATCGGCGCCGCCGTCGGTTGACTCCGCGGTCGCGCGGAATTCGCGGCACGCCCGCCCGGATAGCTTGTCCGGGCGGGCGTTTCGCTTGTGCGCCGCGCCCCCGTGGGCACAGGTCGAGGCCGGTGCGTGGTGTCGGCTCCACGCACCGGCATCGACTCTCAGTATGCGATGAGAAGCGCTGTCGGCGTGGCTTTTTCGCGCGCACGGCCAGGCTTTTCCGAGGCCGCTACGGCAGGTCCGGCCCCTCGATCCCCAACTCCTGCAGGCGGTCCCGGTAGATGTCGACATTCGCGAGCTTGATGTCCTCGTAGCCGCGGACGACATCGTGCAGGGCGGCCGCCTCGACCGCGCGGTCGTAGTCGGTGGCGAGGGTGTCCGCGAGCGTGGTGACCATCCCGGTGTAATGCGCCAGCAGAGCACGTTCGACCTTGCGCACGCGGGTGTGGCCGAACGGGTCGAACCTGGTGCCGCGCAGCCGCTTTCCCTCGGCCAGCACGCGCAGCGCGACCCGGCCGCGCGGGCCGATGCCGATCTTCTTCGTGCGGCCCAGCGCCCGCAGCACC
This sequence comes from Nocardia sp. N2S4-5, assembly GCF_044628355.1. Taxonomy (NCBI): domain Bacteria; kingdom Bacillati; phylum Actinomycetota; class Actinomycetes; order Mycobacteriales; family Nocardiaceae; genus Nocardia; species Nocardia sp. N2S4-5. The sequence goes on from NZ_JBIUPM010000001.1 coordinate 2,442,787, forward strand.
GGCGGGTGCAGGCGGTAGGTGAGGCGGGCGCCGCCGGGCACCTGCGCCCGCACCTCGTCCAGGAATGCCGGATCGACCAGGCGGCGCGCCACCTCGTACTCGTCTTTGTACGCCGTGAATTTGTACAGTCCGCGCGCCACCTGCTCGCTGAACTCGGTGCGCTCGGTGACGCGGCGCTGTGCCTGCCAGACCCGCTCCATCACGCGCACGTAATCGCGGGCGACCCGCACGCCCTGGAAGCCGATCAGCTCCACGGCCCGCAGTTCGACCAGCCGTCGCGTCTCCCCCGTCGCGGTGAGCCCGTCGAACAGATCGGTCGGGACATCGCCCGCGGCACGGCGCGGATTCCGGGTCGCGGTCGCGGCGGCGAATTCCGCGGGCCGCGCCACCGCCGCCCGGCCCCAGCGGAACGCCGCGATATTCGCCCGGACCGCCACGCCGTTGATCTCGATGGCCTCCTCGATCGCCGTCGCGGGCAACCGCAACCCGCCGAGCTGGTAGGCGGCGCCCACGAGCAGGAAGTTGGCGGCGGCGGTGTCGCCGAACAGCGTCCGGGCGGCGGCCAGCGCGTCGAACGAACGCACCGTGCGTGATACCCCGTCCAGCCGCGCCAGTAGCGCCTCGGTCTCCGGATGGCGAACGGACTTGTCGTACACCATGTCTCCGGTGGGCGTGCGACTCGTCGACGCCACCGACAGCGTGTGCCGCGCGGACCCGTAGGCGAGATTCTTCGGGTCCGCGGCGGTGAGCAGGTCGAAGGCGATGAGGCAGTCGGCGGACCCGGGCGTGAGCCGGTTCGACGGCTCCAGCGCACCCGGCGCGAACCGCAGATGCGACACCACCGGCCCGGCCTTCTGGCTCAGTCCGATCTGGTCCAGGCTCGCCACCTCGTACCCGGCGCGCAGCGCGGCGGTGGCCAACACCTGATTCACGGTGACGATGCCGGTGCCGCCGATCCCCGCCAGGAAGACGTTCTGCGTGGACGATGGTGCGGCGCAGGCGATGTCGTCGACCTCGGGCGGTTCGGGCCGCGCCCGCTCGCGCCGGGGCGCCCGGGCCGGATCGGGCAGTTCCACGGTCACGAACGACGGGCAGTCGCCGTCGAGGCAGCTGTAGTCGGTGTTGCAGGAGGTCTGGTCGATGCGCGTCTTGCGGCCGAATTCGGTGTCCACCGGCTGCACCGACAGGCAGTTGCTCCTCGTTCCGCAGTCGCCGCAGCCCTCGCACACCGCCTCGTTGACGATCACCCGGGTGCGCCGCACCGGCAGGGCGCCGCGCTTGCGCTTGCGGCGCGCGTCGGCGGCGCAGTGCTGGTCATAGATCAGCACGGTCACGCCCGGGATCTCGCGCAGCATGCGCTGTGCCTCGTCGAGCCGGTCGCGGTGCCAGAGCCGGGCGCCCGGCGCGAGATCCCGCTTGCGGTACTTCTTCGGTTCGTCCGCGCAGACGATGATCTGCCGGACGCCTTCCAGATTCAGCTTGTGCGTGAGCCGCGGCACCGCGAGCGCGCCCTCGGCGTCCTGGGCGCCGGTCATCGCGACCACATCGTTGTAGAGCAGCTTGAAGGTGATGTTCACCCCCGCCGCGATACACGCCTGCACGGCCAGCTGGCCGGAGTGGAAATACGTTCCGTCGCCGATGTTCTGGAACAGGTGCGGCACATCGGTGAACGGCGCCTGCCCGATCCACTGCGCGCCCTCGCCGCCCATCTGGGTCAGGCCGGTCACCCGGCTGTCCGCGCGGCTCGACATCGTCACCAGGGTGTGGCAGCCGATACCGCCGCCGGCCAGCGAGCCCTCCGGGACGGCGGTGGACCGGTTGTGCGGGCAGCCGCTACAGAAGTAGGCGGCCCGCTTCGTCGGCAGCACCGACAGCGACAATGGCTGCGGCAGCGGGCGTTTCGTGTCGACGCAGCCGTCCAGCGCCCGGCGCAGCGGGTCGGCGATCCGGCCCGCGGTCAGCTCGCCGTCCTGGGCGAACAGCGGACGCCCCGCCCGGTCGCGCTTGCCGATGATCTGCGGTGCGTCGGCGGCGCCGTAGAGGATGTCGCGGAGCTGGGTCTCGACGAACGCCGTCTTGTCCTCGACCACGATGATCCGGGACAGTCCGGCGGCGAATTCGCGGACCCGTTCGGGGGCAAGCGGATAGGGCATGCCGATGCGCAGCAGTCGCACTCCGGCCCGCGTCAGCGCGTCGTCGTCCACACCGAGGTCCAGCAATGCCTGCCGGACGGCGTCGAATGTGGTTCCGGTGGCGGCGATCCCGACCGTCGCCCGCGCCGGATTCACCTCGATGACGTCGAGTTCGTTGCGCGTGCTGTACGCCTTGACGATCTCCCAGCGCGGACCGTACAGGTCGGCCTCGGCCGGCACGCTGTCCGCGGGCGCCGCCATCGGACGCTGCCGATAGCTGAAAGGCTTTCCCTCCCATTCGATCTCCGGAACCACGGTGTCGACCTCGCCCACCCGACCGTCGACGGTCCACGCGCCGTCGGCCACATCCGCGACGATCTTCAACGCCACCAGGCATCCCGACGCCCGCGACAGCGCGACTCCGTGCAGCCCCATGGTGACGACCTCGGAGGCGTTGCGCGGGAACAGCACCGGGATGTTCAGCGCCGCCAGCGACCGCTCCGAGACGGCGGGCACGGTCGACGACTTCGCCGCCGGATCGTCACCGACCAGCAGCAGCACCCCGCCGTTCGGATCGGCGCCGTACATGTTCGCGTGCCGCAGTGCGTCGGTCGCCCGGTCCAGCCCGGGTCCCTTGCCGTACCAGACCCCCACCACGCCGTCGTGGGTGGCGTTACCCGCCGGGAGCCGCCCCTGACTGCCCCACACGGCGGTCGCGGCCAGTTCCTCGTTCAGCCCCGGTACGAAGCGAATGTCGTGCTCCGCCAGCACCTCCGGCATCCCCGTCAGCATCCGGTCCACCCCGCCCAGCGGCGAACCCTGATACCCGGAGACGAACGTGCCCACCCGGCGCCCCGCGCGCAGGTCGCGCACATGCTGCTCGACCAGCTGCCGGGCGATCGCCTGCACGCCGGTCAGGACGACCGTCCCCGCACCGACGCGGTAGCGGTCGGCGAGGTCGTACGGTGCTGTGAACACTTCGCGGTCGGCGAGTTCGGTCATCTGATCCACCCGTCCGTTCGGCGCCGATCGGGCGCCTCCCTAGTTGAGCATTCGTCGCCGTCATCCTGTCTCTGCAGCGCTGAATGAACAATAGACAGACCAAAAGTTAAGCAATATGCGCAAAGTGCGCCCTACCGAATGGGCACCAACTATGCAGAGTGCGGGCTGTGTTGTGACCCGTAACACTACTCTAGGAAGCGGGTTCACCCAGTAAACCGGCGGCCGTATCGCGAATCGGCGTCAGATCGACGTCGGCGGCGATCGACTCCTCGCGAGGAAACTCGTCGGTGAGTTTCTCGGTGCCGAACAGCGCGCGCACGAAGGCCGGATACACCGCGCGCGCCAGCATCCGGCCCGCGACCGCCGCCCCCTCCGACTCCGAAACACCCTGCCGCTCCGCGATATACGCGGCCAGCCGGACACCGGTGTCGGTGAACATCGTCTCGTGGTACCGCGCCGACGCGTCGGGCAGCCGTTCCGCCTCGGTGATCACCAACCGGCAGGTGCGCACGATGGGCCGCCACAGCAGGGTCTGCAGGAAGCGGCCACAGAACAGGGTGACCGCCTCCACCGTGTCCGCACTGTAGTGGCCGGGCTCCTTCAGCTTGTCCAGGTGCAGTTCGCGCACGAACTCGATCACCGCCCGGAACAGCGCGTCCTTGTTCTCGAAGTGCGCGTACACCGACCGCTTCGACGTCGCCGCGCGCGCGGCCACCACATCCATCGACGCCCGGTCGTAGCCCAGCTCGAGGAAGACCTCCTTCGCCGTGAACAGGATGTGTTCTCGCAGCTCGCTACCGCGCCTCGCCATGCCTCTTCCCTTCCCGCAAAGTAAACGGTACGGTGTAGTTTACTTTCGTTCCTCACTCAGGAGATGTGCATGATCGTCGTCACGACACCTACAGGCAGTATCGGCCACCAGGTTCTCGATGCCGTCCTCGACAGCGGGCGACCGGTCCGGGTGATCGCTCGCGATCCCGCCCGGCTGTCCGCGCGGGCCCGAGCGGAGGCGGAGATAGTGCGCGGCTCGATGGCCGATTCCGGCGTCGTCACCGAGGCGTTCACCGGCGCCGACAGCGTGTTCTGGGTGGTGCCGCCGAATCCCCGGGCCGACAGCATCGCGGGCCACGTCCTCGAATTCACCCGTCCCCTGTGCGAGGCGATCGCCGCGAAGCGGATCGAGCGCGTCGTCGCGGTCTCCAGCCTGGGCCGCGCCACCGCGCGCAACGCCGGACAGATCTCGGCCATCTTCGCCATGGACCACCTGGTGGAGAGCACCGGTGTGCACTACCGGTCGCTGTGCCCGCCCGGGTTCATGGAGAACCTGCTCCGCCAGGTCGAGCCGATCAAGAACCAGGGCATGTTCTTCGGACCGACGTCCGGGGATCGCAAGGCGCCGCAGTGTTCCACCCGCGACATCGCGGCCGTCGCGACGGAACTGCTGCTCGACAATTCCTGGACCGGGCAGTCGAGCGTCCCGATCCTGGGCCCGGCGGACCTGTCGTCCGACGAGATGGCCGAGATCGTGTCCGAGGTGCTGGGCCGGCCGGTGCGCTACCAGCAGGTCGACCCCGAGGCGTTCAAGGCGAACCTCACCCGCAACGGCCTCTCCGACGCGTGGGCGCAAGGCCTTCTCGATATGGGCAATGCCGTGGACCAGGGCATCTACGATGCCGAGGCGGCCCTGACCGAGTACCGCACACCCACCGGTTTCCGGCAGTGGTGCGAGGAGGTCCTGAAGCCCGCCGTCGCGGCCTGATCAGGCGGCCACCGCCTCCGCCGCGAGGAACTTCTGCACCGATTCCGCTGCGCGGCGGTCGAATTCGGCGTACTGGGCCTCGCGCTCGGCGCCCGTCACCGCGTCACCGACGAGCAGATTGCCCGCGGCGTCGAGGCGCTGCGGGCGCTCCTCGGCGTCGGGCAGCAGGCCGACGGCCGAATAGGTGAAGCCGCAGTAGTAGGCGATGCCCTCGTTGAGCGCGGTCTCCAAGACGCGCTGCATACCTTCGATGATGGGATCGTCGGACGTGGCGCCCGCCAGGCCGAGCCACAGCATGCGCTTGCCCGCCAGCCTGGGTTTGCTGCGGCCGTAGGCGAATCCGTAGTTCCACACCCGATCGATCCAGCCCTTCAGCAGGGCGGGCAGGCCCTGCCAGTACACCGGGAAGACCGCGACGACGACCTCGGCGGCGAGCACCCGCCGCATGTGCGCGTGCACCTGCTCCGAGTACTCCTTGTCGCGGTTGCCCCAGTCCGGCTGATCGGCCACCGTCATGCGCGGGTCGAAGCCCTCGGACTCGAGGTCGAGCAGGTCGACGCGGTAGCCCGCGGACTCGAGTTGCGCGGTGGTGCGCCGGGCGGTGTGCGCGGTGAGCGAATCGGTCCGGTGGTGCGCGACGACCACGAGGGCCGTCCGGGTGGTCTCACTACCGTTGTGCTGCACGGTTTCTCCTGAACTCGCGGTGATATGTCCGTTTCAGTACACCCGCGCTCGTGTGGATGATCCATGGGAGAAACGCTTCGATTCATAGACGATCGTCTACGATGGCGGTCGTGGATCCTTTGAGTTCGCTGCTCGGCGGTATCCGGGCCGAGGGTTCGGTGGTCAGTCACGCCGTGCTGGAAGCGCCGTGGACCATTCGTTTCGCCGATCGCGCGCCGCTCACGATGATCAGCGTGCTGCGTGGGGCGGGCACGCTGATCCTGTCCGACGGCACCCGGCGCGCGGTCGGAGTGGGCGACACCGCCATCGTGCGCGGCCCCGAGCCCTTCCGCCTCGCCGACTGCCCGGAGGATCCCCACCGCCCGCCCGTCGAGTACGAAATAGCCTGCTTCACACCGGATGTCGACTGCACCGCGCAGGATCTGGGCGGCATCCGCTGGGGCAACGACCCGAACGGGGCGACGGCCCTGATCGCCGGCGCCTACCGCGCCTCGGGCCACCGTCACGAACGGCTGCTGCGCGCCCTGCCGCCGGTGCTGGTGGTCACCGAGGACACCGAGGTCTGCGACTGGCTCGAGTCCGCTGCCGCCGATGCCGCGTCGCGCTCGGCGGGTTCGCAGGCGTTGATGGATCGGCTGCTCGACTGGGCGCTGGTCTGCACATTGCGCACCTGGTTCGATCGCGCCGGCGCCGACGCGCCCGGCTGGTATCGCGGCCTGTCCGACCCGGTGCTGGCGCCCGCGCTACAGGCCTTCCACGATCGCCCGTCCCAAGGGTGGACGGTGTCGGCGCTCGCCGCCGAATCCGGCGTCTCCCGAGCGCTTTTCGCCAAGCGCTTCACCGCGGTGATGGGCCGTCCGCCGCTGACCTACCTCACCGAATGCCGCATGGACGAGGCCGAGGTGCTGCTCTCCGATACGGATCTCACCATCGCACGGATCGCCGAAAACGTGGGCTATGCCGACGCTTTCGGCTTCAGCGCCGCCTTCAAACGACATCGGGGCATGAGCCCCAGTGCTTTACGGGCCAAGTCACGGGTGCACGAGATTCATCGGCCCGATTCGGAGCCGCCACTCCAGCGGGCGAGCCGGGTCAAGTAGCGATCGAGATGGTCGGTGGCGAAAACCTCGGCGTGCCAGTCGTTTCGGGTGACGTCGGCGGTCCAGATGTAGGTCGGCACCGGCTTGTCGTATCCGATCAGCGGGACCGTGCGGAGTTCGTACTCGTCGTCCTCGAACGCGTCGATGATCTCCCATTCGGCCGGGGTCAGCCCGTTGAGGACCAGCCCGCCCGCCATGCGGCCGGGCTGCGCCACCAGGCCCGGATACAACCGGCCCGGCAGCGCCGCCACCCGCTGATCGGGCGCCACGCCGAGATCGTGATCCGGTGTGCGGCCCAGCAATCCCTCCAGCACCGGGGCGAATTGCAGCGTGCCATAGACGAACAGCCGATCCCGCACGCCGTCCAGCCGAGGCGACCGCCGCGCCCGTGGTGCGGCGGTCATGCCGCCCACCGCGACAACCCTGCGGTTCGCTGCCTCGTTGCCACACCTCTCACCACAGTCCCGGTCCCGCGCCTGCATCCCATGCGTCCACTGTGCCGAATACCGGCGGGCCGTCGCGGCAGAAAGGGGCGTGACCTCCCTCACGACAGCGCATAGTGCCACATAACCGCATGAGCGTGGGCTTCGTGGCCCACACCGGACAATTCACGCACGCTGCATGATTGCTGGAAGCCGAGATCAGCCCGCCGGACGCACCGTCGACCCCGACAACCGCGCGAACGCGTGCGGGTCGTGCGAGCAGAAGATGGTGATCTGATGCCCGTACTCGCGATTGAGGTCGACCAGCCGGCGCCGATTCTCGCGGTAGGCCCCGCGCACGATCGAGCCCAGTTCGTACAGCTGCCACAGCAGCGGCGTGCGCGGCCCGGCCGGGTCGATCTCGCTGTCCAGATAGAACGCGTCGCCCGCGTGCAGCAGCCAGCCGGTGCCGGTGTCGACCGCCACGCCGACATGCCCGCGCGTGTGGCCGGCCAGCGGCACCACCAGAATGTCGGGCGGCAGGCCGGGCAGGTCGCGCACCGCGCGGAACCCGAACCACTCGTCACCGGTATCCAATTCGTTCACCATCCAGCGCGGTCCGTGCGCCCACTGCGCGGCCCGGTACCGCATCCGCTCCGACGCGGTGCGGCCCGCCGTCGCCGCCCGGAACTCCGGCCCGTGCACATGCACCGTGGCCTCGGGGAAGTCGGCCAGCCCGCCGGCGTGGTCGAGGTCGAGGTGGGTGAGCACGATGTGCCGGACATCCGCCGGGTCGTAACCGAGGCCCTGGATCTGCCGTATCGCCGTCTCGTGCTCGGCGAACTGCGCGCCCAGGAAATGCCGGCTCGGGCCCACCAGGCGTCGCGGATCGCGCACGCAGTCGAGCCCGAACCCGGTGTCCACCAGGACCAGACCCGCTTTGGTCTCGAGGAGCAGGCAGTGATCGACCATGCCCTTGGACATGCTGCCGCAGTTGAGATGATGAATCCGCACGTCGGAAGCGTGTCAGACGCTCCGCCGCTGGTCAATCGCACTGGCAGCGGAAACTGCTCACACCGGCCGGTGCGCGCGAATGATCTCCGCCAGTTGCTCGTAGTCCTCGATGCGGGCGGTCGACCCGCGGAACACCAGGCCGAGTGTGCGCCCCGGCGCGGGTTGCGCGAATCGCGCGATATCCAATGTGCCCCGGGCGGTCTCGGCCGCCACCGCCATCTCCGGGATCAGCGTCACGCCCAGTCCGCCGGCCACGCACTGCACCACGGTCGCCAGCGATGCCGCGCGGGTATCGCCGACCGGGCCCGGGCGCACGTCCTGCGACCGGCACAGGTCCAGGGTCTGGTCGCGCAGGCAGTGTCCCTCGTCGAGCAGCAGCAGCGGCAGGTTGTCCAGGGCGGCCGGGGCCACGCCGGTCTGCCCGGCCAGCTCGTGACCGCGCGGGGTGACCAGCACGAATTCCTCGGTGTAGAGCGGGATCTCGACCAGCCCGGTCGCCTCGTTCGGCAGCGCCAGCAGCGCCACGTCGAGCACCCCGGTACGCAGCCCGTCGAGCAGCCGCGCGGTCTGGTCCTCGATCACGTGCGGCACCAATGCCGGTAGCCGCCTGCGTAACTCGGGTAGCAGGCGCGGCAGCACATACGGCGCGACGGTCGGGATGAGACCGAGGCGCAGGGTGCCGCCGAGGCCGTCCCCCGAGGCGGACGCGACGAACCGGTCGGCCGCCTCCAAGGTCGCCATCGCTTGTGGCAGTAGCCTTTTGCCCGCGGCGGTCACCAGGACGCGGCGCGTGCTGCGCTCGATCAACTGCAGTCCCAACCCGTTTTCCAGTGATGCCAACGCCTGCGATAACGTGGGTTGGCTCACAGATAGCCGGGCGGCCGCGGTGCCGAAATGGCGATACTCGGCGATCGCCACGAACGCACGCAGCTGTGACAGGGTGGGCTGATAAGTCTGATCAGTCACGCCTATCAGTGTAGTGCGACTGATCACCTTTACCTTTTACCGGCCTCCGGGCAAGATCAACCGCGAAGACTTCGCACGGCATTCCCGACAAACGAAGAAGGAGCAAGCATGGCCCTGCTGACCATCGGCGACCAGTTCCCCGCCTACAACCTCACCGCGGTGATCGGTGGCGATCTGTCCAAGGTGAATGCTCAGCAGCCCGACGATTACTTCACCCAGGTCTCCAGCGACGACTACGCCGGCAAGTGGCGGATCGTGTTCTTCTGGCCGAAGGACTTCACCTTCGTCTGCCCGACCGAGATCGCCGCGTTCGGCAAGCTGAACGACGAATTCGCCGACCGCGACGCGCAGGTACTGGGCGCCTCGGTCGACAACGAGTTCGTGCACTTCCAGTGGCGGGCGCAGCACGAGGATCTGAAGACGCTGCCGTTCCCGATGCTGTCGGACATCAAGCGTGAACTGGCCGCCGCGACCGGCGTGCTGAACGCCGACGGCGTCGCCGACCGTGCCACCTTCATCGTCGACCCGAACAACGAGATCCAGTTCGTGTCGGTCACCGCCGGTTCGGTCGGCCGCAACGTCGACGAGGTGCTGCGGGTCCTCGACGCGCTGCAGTCCGACGAGCTGTGCGCGTGCAACTGGAAGAAGGGCGACCCGACCATCGACGCCGGCGAGCTGCTGGCCGCGAGCGTCTGACCCAGGAGCATTACTTGTCTGTCGAGAACCTGAAGAACTCGCTTCCCGAGTACGCCAAGGACCTCAAGCTCAACCTGTCCTCGATCGCGCGGTCCACCGTGCTGAACGAGCAGCAGCTGTGGGGCACCTTGCTCGCCACCGCCGCGGCCACCCGCTCGGCGAGCACGCTGCGCGAGATCGCCGAGGAGGCCGCCGACACCCTGTCGGCGGAGGCCTACAACGCCGCCCTCGGCGCGGCCTCGATCATGGGCATGAACAACGTGTTCTATCGAGGCAAGGCCTTCCTCGACGGTCGCTACGACGACCTGCGCGCGGGCCTGCGCATGCAGATCATCGGCAACCCCGGGGTCGACAAGGCGGACTTCGAACTGTGGTCCTTCGCGGTCTCGTCGATCAACGGGTGCCAGCACTGCCTCGAGGCACACGAGCACACCCTCCGGGAGGCAGGCGTCTCCCGGGAGGCGATCTTCGAGGCACTGCGTGCCGCCGCGATCGTCGCCGGTGTCGGCCAGGCCGTCCAGACCACCGAGGCCCTGGCCACCGCCAACGCCTGACGCAGTACGCATGGTGCCCTGCCCCGAACCACTTGGGGCAGGGCACTTTTGCCTGCGCGAACCACCCGGCGCCCGGCGAGCGGCGGCGGCGATGATCGCCGATATCCGATCGAGATGCTCGTCACTCGCGGGCCCGGTGGGCGGGTTTGCCGCGGGTAGGCTGGACGACCATGGGCGCACTCGAAAGCGACGGTACGCAGGTCGAGGTGGTTCGGGTCTTCACCGACGCGACGGGACGGTTCGGTAATCCGCTGGGCATCGCCCGCGCGGCCGATGTCGTCGACGTCGATCACCAGGCGCTGGCGGCGCGGGCCGGGTACAGCGAGACGGTGGTGGTCGAGCCGCCTGTCCAGGACAGTGCGCGAATGCGCATCTACACCCCGGCCATCGAACTGCCCTTCGCCGGGCACCCGACCGTCGGCACCGCGTGGTGGCTGTCGGAGCAGGGCACGCCGGTGAAGGTGCTGGAGGTGCCGGCCGGACCGGTCGCGGTCACTCCGGTCGAGGGGCTGACCTGGGTGCAGGCCCGTGCGGAGTGGGCCCCGGCATTCCGCTTCCACGAATTCGACCATCCCGCCTTGGTCGCGACACTGGACCCGGCCGACTTCCCCGACGGCCAGCACTACGTCTGGGCCTGGACCAACGAGGCCCGCGGCGCCGTCCGCACCCGCATGTTCGCCCCGGCCATGGGCATCGCCGAGGACGAGGCCACCGGCGCCGCCGCCATCGCCCTCACCGCCCAGCTCCGCCGCGGCCTGATCATCACCCAGGGCCAGGGCTCCCAGTTGTTCACCGAATGGGATTCCGACGGCTGGGTCCGCCTCGGCGGCCGCACGGTCGCCGACCACCCCGTTGTGCTGTAAGCGAGCCTTTCAGCCGATGGCCGCGGCGAGCAGCATGTAGGCCGTGCCCAGGTCCATGACGAGGTGCGGGATGACGGCCGAGCGGCCCGGCTGATGTGGGAATACGTGCGGCAGTAGGTTTTTCGTGGCCGGGATGAGCATGAGGGCGGCGTCGGCGGTGAACAGCGCCGCCAACAGGATCATCGGCAGTTGGGGTGCGTTGTGGTGGGCGCCGTGGGTGTGGCCCGACATGGCCCACAGCATCGCCCCGGCGGCGATCACGTGGTAGACGAGCGGGGCCGCCGGTGGAACCGCCGCGCGCGACCCGGCATCGCGGCGCCGCAGCACTCGCCCGGCCAATAACGCGCCGTACACGACGAGCATCGCCGTCAGCACGCCCTGGACCGCGGCGGGCGCCGCCGCGACCGGGAACATCAGCATCGCCAGCATCACCAGGCACATGAGCAGGTGGGCGGCGTCGGCCTCGCGGTCCGCCGGAGATACCGGAATTGCCACTTCCCCATGGCAATTCGACTCCGAGGTGGCCGCCACGAACCGCGCCGCCACGAGCACGGCCGTCACTGCGAACGCCGCCGTCACGCCCCAGCGCAGTGCGCCGTACTCCACCATGAAAGCGCCCACGCCCACACCTCCGACCGGCCGTCCCTCCATGCTCGCACCGCACGCCGCCCCCGGCCACCGCCCTCCCGCCACCACCACTGCCCCTCGACTGTCCCACCGCTGCCCCTGCCGATCGGCCCGGCCGCGGTGGCGAACAGCATCCTGGCCGGGTCAGCCCAGGGCTCGGGTGAAGGTCGCCGCCATCTCGGCGACCTGTTCCTCGGTGATCACGAAAGACGGGGAGATCTGCAGGGCGCCCTGTCCCGCGGCGCGGCCGGATACTCCCTGCGCGCGCAAGGAACGGACCATCGCCGGGGCCTCGGCCGGGTCGGCGAGCTGCACCGCGGCGACCGCGCCGAGGCCGCTGCGGACCTCGGTCACGCGCGGGTGCGCGGCCAGTGGCGAGAAGTGTTCGTGCAGTAGCGATTCCAGGTTCTTGCTGGCATCCAGCAGGTTCTCGCGCTCGATGATGTCGAGGTTGGCCATGGCGGCCGCCGCGGCGCCCGCGTGGCCGCCGTAGGTGTACCCGTGGCGGAACCACACGCCGCCGGCGAAGAACGGGTCCGCGACCCGCGGTGCGACGAACACCGCGCCCATCGGAAGGTAGCCGGAGGTGAGTCCCTTGGCCGTGGTCATCAGGTCCGGCTCCAGGCCGAAACGCGAAGAGGCGAACCAGGATCCGCCGATCCGGCCGAACCCGGTGACGACTTCGTCGGCGACGAACAGGATGTCGTGCTCTCGGCACAACCGGCGCACCTCGGTCAGATAACCCTCCGGCGGCGGATACACCCCACCCGCACCGATGATCGGCTCGCAGAAGAACGCCGCGATCCGGTCGGCACCCACCTCGTCGATCAGCTCGCGCAACGCCTGCGGATCATTCCATTCGACGGTGCGGGCGTCGGGCATCAGCTCGCCGTACCCCTCCCGGTTGACGGCAATGCCGCCCAGCGCCGTTCCCGCGACGTGCATGCCGTGGTAGGCCAGCCGGCGGCCGACGATCAGGGTCTTGTCCGGCCGCCCCAGCTCGCGCCAGTACCGGCGGGCCAGTTTGGCGGCGGTGTCGACCGAATCGGAACCACCCGAGGTGAACATGACCTTGCTGCCCGGCACCGGTGCCAGCTCCGCGAGCCGCCGCGCCAGCGCCTGTGTCACCGGCGCGGTGATGTCGCCGAAGTTGGAGTAGTGCGCCAGCTCGGACAGCTGCGCCGCGACCGCGTCGGCGATCTCGCGGCGGCCGTGCCCGACGTTGGTGAACCACAGCCCGGCGGTGGCGTCGAGGTAGCGGTTCCCGGCCTGGTCCCAGACGTAGGCGCCCGCACCGCGAGCCACCACGAAGGCTCCGTCGCGCTCGATCGCTCCCATATCGGCGAAACCGTGCCACAGCGCACCCATCTCGGGCTCCTCTCCTCGCCTCGGGCCGACACGGGCGAATTCCGGCTAATCGGGCCGCAGGTACCCCACGCGAGACTACCCGTGCCAGGCACTCCCCTCGTGCCCGGCGGACACCGGAGCGGACCGCCCGGACCGGGAAACCAGCGCGCCCAGCCCGGCCACGGCACTCGCCAGCAAAGCGAACACCGCCGCGAGCAACACCAGCCCGATCAACAGCGACAGGTACCCCTGCCCGCGCGGGTCGAGAAACGGGTACGGATACCAATCCACGATCGCCCCGCGCACCAGGCTGTACACCCCGTACACCGCCGGATACACCAGCCAGCCACCGATCAGCCGGGCCGTCACACCCAGCCGGGCCGGCACCAGCAGCCAGTCGGCTATCAGCACGATCGGCAGCACCCGGTGCAGGACGTCGTTGATCCACTTGTCGCTCAGCATCACGTCGACCCGCGCCAGCAGCAGCGCGTAGACCACCCCCGTGATCAACAGGTACAGCGTGCTCGCCCCACGCACCGACTGCCAACGCCGAGAGCCCGGGTCGGCCAGCCCGCCGACCAACAACACCACGACACCCAGAATGTTCGATTCGATCGTGAAATAGCTCAGATAGTTTGCCGCCGAGAACCCGCTCGCATTGCGCAACGGAATCCACAACAGGGCGACGACGCCCAGCACTCCGAACCCGGTCCGCAGCAACCGAATCCACCACGGCGTCCCCGCTCCGGTGACCATGACCACGATCCTCGCACGCGCGACAGCCCGACAGTCGAATCCTCGGCAGACTTCCGGCAAATGTCGGCTCGGGCCCGAGCCGACCCGGGCCCCGCCATCGACCCCGACTCAGGCCGAACCGGCGAACCGCCGCCGCCCGCCGTCGCCGCGCAGCCGGACGACCGGGCGGCGCAGCCCGGTCGAAACGCGCGCACCCAACGCACGAACCTGTGTACGGAGCAGGGCCGCGATCCCCAGCAGCACGGAGACAACGCGCAGGGCACGGACCCACATCGGCGTTCCGAAACCAGCGGTCATGGACCGATGGTGACATACCGGGCGGTATGCGAGGAACGGCAGCGACCCGATAGCAATCGTTCGGTGATCTCCGCCGCCCCCGCGACGCGATCTCCCACGGCCGACTTCGCTACCCTGGTTGGTGCAATGACCAGGACCGCCGCCCTTCCCCGCGAGCTTCGAACCCGCCTGGCCGATCTCTCGATCCGCGACGAACACCGGTTGCGCCGGCGGCTCGACAAGGCCCGCGGCGGCGACCTCGGCGACCTCGAGAACGACATAGCCGCCGCCGAACAGCGCATCGCGACCCGCCGCGCCGCCGTCCCGGAGATCCGCTATCCCGAACAGCTACCGGTATCGGCACGTCGCGACGACATCGCCGCGGCCATCGCCGCACACCAGGTCGTGGTCGTGGCCGGCGAGACCGGCTCGGGCAAGACCACCCAGATCCCGAAGATCTGCCTGGAACTGGGCCGCGGCATCCGCGGCACCATCGGGCACACCCAGCCGCGCCGGCTGGCCGCGCGCACCGTCGCCGAGCGCATCGCAGAGGAACTGGGCACCGAACTGGGCGACGTGGTCGGCTACACCGTCCGCTTCACCGACCAGGCCTCCGACCGGACGCTGGTCAAACTGATGACCGACGGCATCCTGCTCGCCGAGATCCAGCGCGACCGGCTGCTGCGCCGCTACGACACGATCATCATCGACGAGGCTCACGAGCGCAGCCTCAACATCGACTTCCTGCTCGGGTATCTCAAGCAGCTACTGCCCCGACGGCCGGATCTGAAGGTGATCATCACCTCGGCCACGATCGATCCGGATCTGTTCGCACGCCACTTCTCCGACGAGCAGGGCAGACCCGCGCCGATCGTCGAGGTATCGGGTCGGTCGTATCCGGTGGAGATCCGCTATCGCCCGCTGCTGGCGAACGCCCCGGCGCCCACCGAGGACGACGAGGAATCGGGCAGCGGCGACTCCGTGACGGCCCGCGACCCGGTGGACGCCGTCGGCGACGCGGTCAGCGAACTGCTCGCCGAGGGCGACGGCGACGTGCTGGTGTTCCTGTCGGGTGAGCGTGAGATTCGCGACACCGCAGACGCGCTGCGCGATCTGAAACTCCCCCGCACGGAGATCCTGCCGCTGTACGCGCGGCTGTCGGCGGCCGAACAACACCGGGTGTTCCAGTCCCACACCGGCCGTCGCGTGGTGCTGGCCACCAATGTGGCCGAGACCTCGCTGACCGTGCCCGGCATCCGCTACGTCGTGGACCCGGGAACCGCACGCATCTCGCGCTATTCGATGCGGACCAAGGTGCAGCGACTGCCGATCGAACCGATCTCGCAGGCGTCGGCCCGGCAGCGCTCCGGTCGCTGTGGCCGCGTCGCCGACGGCATCTGCATCCGCCTCTACTCCGAGGCCGATTTCGAGGCGCGGCCGCAGTTCACCGAGCCGGAGATCCTGCGCACCAACCTGGCCGCCGTCATTCTGCAGATGGCCGCGCTCGGTCTCGGCGATATCGAGGGCTTCCCGTTCGTGGAACCGCCGGACCAGCGGGCGATCCGCGACGGCATCGCGCTGCTCGAGGAACTCGGCGCACTCGCCCGGAAGTCCGGGGACGACGACGAGAACGCCGAGAGCACAACGAAATCCGGGCAGCAACGCCGCCGCCACGCGGCCATGGTCGGCGATCTGATGCTGACCCCGGTCGGACGCGAGATGGCCCAGATTCCCGTCGATCCGCGCATGGGTCGAATGCTGGTGCAGGCCAACGGCAACGGGTGCCTGCCCGAGGTACTGGTGATCGTGGCGGCGCTGTCGATCCAGGACGTCCGCGAACGCCCGGCCGAGTTCCAGCAGGCCGCCGACGCCAAGCATGCCCGGTTCACGGTGGCCGACTCGGACTTCCTGGCCTACCTGCGCCTGTGGGACTACCTGCGCACGCAGCGGAACACGCTGTCGTCCAACCAGTTCCGACGGCGGTGCCGCGACGAGTTCCTGCACTACCTGCGCATCCGGGAATGGCAGGACCTGCACGGTCAGCTGCGCACCATTACCAAGGCCCTGGGCTGGCACAGCGACGGGAAGGTCGCGACGGTGCGGGAGGAGACCGACGCGCTGCCGTGGGACGCCACGGCCATCCATCAGTCGCTGCTGGCGGGCATGCTGTCCCATATCGGTGTGCGGGAGGCCGAGACCCGGGAATTCCTGGGCGCGCGCAACGCCAAGTTCATGATCTTCCCCGGCTCCGCGCTGGCCAAGAAACCACCGCGCTGGGTGATGGCCGCCGAACTGGTGGAGACATCGCGCCTGTGGGGCCGCATGGCCGCGCGCATCGAACCGGAATGGGCCGAGCGGCTGGCCGGCGATCTGGTGAAACGCACCTACTCCGAACCGCATTGGTCCACCAAGCGCGGCGCCGCGATGGCGTACGAGCGGGTCACCCTGTACGGCATTCCGCTGGTGACCCAGCGGCGCGTCGATTTCGGCCGTATCGACGCACCGCTTTCCCGCGAACTGTTCATCAGACACGCACTGGTGCAAGGGGAATGGCAGACGCGCCACGAGTTCTTCCACCGCAACCGGGAATTGCTCGACGACGTCGCCGATCTGGAGAACCGGGCGCGCCGCCGCGATATTCTCGTCGACGATCAGGTGCTGTTCGAGTTCTACGATCAGCGCCTGCCCGCCGATATCGTTTCGGTGCGGCATTTCGACAGCTGGTGGCGGAAAGCGAAACGGGATAATCCTGCGCTGCTGGACTTCTCGACCTCGACGGTGGTGAACGAGGACGCGGCGCGGCTGGACCCGACCGCATTCCCGGACAGCTGGCGGCAGGGCGAGCTGACCTTCGGCCTCACTTATCAATTCGAGCCCGGGCAGGCGGATGACGGTGTCACCGTGCATATTCCGGTCGCGCAGTTGGCACACGTCCGCGCCGTCGGATTCGACTGGCTGGTGCCCGGAATGCGCGAGGAACTGGCCGCCGCCTTGATCAAAACGCTGCCGAAATATCTGCGCCGCAGCGTCGTTCCGGCCCCGGACTTCGCCCGCGCCGCGCTCGCCCGCCTCACCCCGCGCGCCGAGCCGCTGCGCACCGGCCTGGCCCGGGAGCTGTCGCGGCTGGGCTCGGTGACGATCACCCCGGCCGACCTGGATCCCGCGGCTCTGCCCGACCACTTGCGCATGACCTTCGCCGCTACCGCGCCCGACGGCACGGTGCTCGATCGTGGCAAGAGCGTGGCCGCGCTGAAAACGGCGCTGGCCGACCAGGTCTCGAAATCGGTCGCCCGCGCCACCGCCGGCGCCGAACGCGCCCCGGCGACGGTATGGACGTCGGAGTCGCTGGGCACCCTCGCGCCGACCGTGCGCCGCGAAGTGGGCGGCCAGACCATCACCGGGTATCCGGCGCTGGTCCCCGAGGGCGAGGGCGTCGCCGTGCGGGTGCTGTCCTCACCGGCACAGCAGGCCGCCGCCATGCGAGCGGGAACCCGTGCGCTGGTCCTGGGTGAATTGCCGTCCTCACCGCGCGCCGTCACCGCGGGCCTGTCCCCGGCCGACCGGCTGGCACTGACTCAGAATCCGTACGGCTCGCTCGACGCGCTGGTGGAGGACTGCCGCGCCTGCGCCGCCGACGAACTGATCGCCGCGAACGGCGGTCCGGTTCGCGATCCCGCGGAGTTCCGGGCGCTCGTGGACAGGATCCGGCCGCGGTTCTCCGAGACCGTCGCGCGGATCGTCCGGCTGGTGGTCCCGGTGCTCGCCGAGGCCCATCGGGTGCGAACCGCGTTGTCGGACACCACCGATCGCGAGATCACCGAGGACGTCACCCACCAACTCGACGAGCTGGTCTTCCCTGGTTTCGTCCGGGAATTCGGCAGTGCCCGGCTGCGGGAGCTGCCCCGCTACCTGCAGGGCGCGGTCGCGCGGCTGGAGGCGCTGCCCGCCTCGGCCGACCGGGACCGGCGCGGCATGGCCGAACTGGATCGCGCGCACACCGCCTACCAGCGACTGCTCGACGCGCTGCCGGAGGCTCGCCGCACCGCCCGCGATGTCACCGAGATCTGGTGGATGACAGAGGAATTGCGGGTCAGCCTGTTCGCGCAGCAGCTCGGCACGCCATATCCGGTGTCGGCCAAGCGAATCGAGAAGGTGATCGCCGCCGTGCGCGCGACACCGGCCCGGAAACCCGTCGGCTGAACCGTTTCGGGTTCAGTCCGCGCTGACGCCGACCGTGTGCTCGGCGCGGTGGCGCCGCAGATCGGCGATCTCCTGCTCGAAATCCTCGGCGGAGCTGAAGGATCGGTACACCGAGGCGAAACGCAGATACGCCACCTCGTCCAGATCGCGCAGCGGACCCAGGATGGCCAGCCCGACCTCGTGGCTGGGCACCTCCGGAGACCCCTTGGCCCGCACCGCGTCCTCCACCTGCTGCGCGAGCAGGTTCAGGGCATCGTCGTCGACCTCGCGGCCCTGGCACGCCCGCCGCACGCCACGAATGACCTTCTCACGGCTGAACGGCTCGGTGACACCGCTGCGCTTGACCACGGATAGGATCGCGGTCTCGACCGTGGTGAATCGCCGCCCGCATTGGGGGCAGGCACGACGACGCCTGATGGCGGAGCCTTCTTCGGCCTCACGCGAGTCGACAACCCGCGAATCCGGGTGCCGGCAGTACGGGCAATGCATCCGAGATCCTTCGTCGATGCCTGCATCGGTCACGGCGATATCGATCATCACCGCATGGGTCCAGCGCATGCTGCGTTCGTGTGCAGCAATCTCGAGGATACCCGCAGGACAGCGACGATGGCCGGGTACACCCCGGACAACCCCGCTCGGGACCGGCCCGGAAGGCACCGGGAGGACCGGCCGCAGCGCCCGCGACCGCCCCGCGGCGGCCGCGCCGCACCGGTCAACGGCTCGAGGCCGGCACGATCAGCGTGCGCCCCGCGGACACCTCGGAGCCACGTAAACCGTTGAGTTCCACGATCTTTCGGACCGTATCCCGCACCGGAACATCCGGCGCCACCCGTGCCGCCACCTCGGACAGCGACTCTCCCGCAGCGACCTGCACCACCTGCGTGGACTCGCCGGCCGACGCGCTCGCGCGCAGGTGCGCCACCCCGATCAGGCCGCATACCACCGCGGCACTCACCAGCGCGGTGACCGCCAGTGTCGCGAAGCCCAGCCGCGCCCGCTCCACCCGGTCGAACGGGTGCGGGCCGCGCGACAGCTCCGTGCGCGGCCGCTCGTAACGCACGACCGCGGCCCGGGGGCGGTCGCCGCCCGGCCGCCGCAGATCCGGATCCGGGCGGGCGGGCTCGGCGGGCCACGAGCGGGTCGGCACGGAGGGGAGGCGCGGGACGGTGTCGAAGCCCAGATCGCCTCCGGCGGAGTCGATTTCGCTGATCGCAGTGCGCATCGGACAGACCTCCAGGTGGTATGGCGGGACGATGGCGTTCGCTCATCTGTTCGAAGAACTGATGTTCGATTCTTACCACGGGGCACCGACAAAGTCACGGCTTCGCGCGACATGCGTCGAACAGATGTTTGATACCTGGTGGCCGGCCGACTACATTCGAAGCACGAAACCCGGTGAGACCCATGACGAGCGCCCGCAGCCGGATCCGCGGCGCCGGGGCCGAACCGAGAACATCCATGAACGGAGGACGGCGACAGTGAGCGAACGCACGGTAGGCGGGCACCCCGACGTGGAGGCCCCCGCCACCGAAACGGACGGCGCCGATTCGCCCGCCACCGGGGCGGACCTCACCGTCCGCCAGCGCAAGGTGCTGGAGGTCATCCGCACCTCGGTCAGCGAGCGCGGCTATCCGCCCAGCATCCGCGAGATCGGCGACGCGGTCGGACTCACCTCGACCTCTTCGGTCGCCCATCAGTTGCGCGCCCTGGAGCGCAAGGGCTACCTGCGCCGCGATCCGAATCGTCCACGCGCGGTGGATGTCCGGGGCCTGGACGAGACGGCGCTGCGCGCGGCCGCCGGTGAGGTCGCGCAGCTGCGCCCGCTGGAGTCGGAGTCCGTCGGCCAGCCGGTCCCGACCTACGTCCCGGTGCTGGGCCGGATCGCCGCCGGTGGCCCGATCCTGGCCGAGCAGGCCGTGGAGGATGTCTTCCCGCTGCCGCGCGAGCTGGTCGGCGAGGGTTCGCTGTTCCTGCTCAAGGTCGTCGGCGAGTCGATGGTCGACGCCGCCATCTGCGACGGCGACTGGGTGGTCGTGCGCCAGCAGAACGTCGCCGACAACGGCGACATCGTGGCGGCGATGATCGAGGGCGAGGCCACGGTGAAGACGTTCAAGCGAGCGGGGAAGCAGGTCTGGCTGCTGCCGCACAACCCGCTGTTCGAACCCATTCCCGGCAACGACGCGCAGATCCTGGGCAAGGTCGTCACGGTGATCCGCAAGATCTGAGGCGGATCACCCGGTACGCACCTCGGTCGCCCGGCCGACCAGGTGCGTGGCTGCGTCGCCCCGGTCGCGGTCCTCGCACAGGATCCGCACCATGTGCCGTCCGGCGGGCACCGGGCCCGACTCGAGATCGACGACCCCGTCGGCGGGCACTCGCCGCCACGGCCCGTCGATGTGCCGCGCCGCGATCTGGCAGTCGTCACCGGGCTTCGCGCCGACGACGTGCGCGGTAATGATGGCGCCACCCTCGAAGGTGACCATGGGCGCCGCCGCCGCGGACCCGGCGCCGGCCAGAAACAGGCCAGCGGCCGACCCGGCGACCAGTACGATGCGGAACTCGAGCGTGCGAGATCGCTTCATGACCTCATGGTCCACCCGCACCGGCGGAATTCCGCGGAACGGCGGCGGTACCGCGTGTTCGAGGTCAGTGCCGGGCGGTCAGCGAATCCCATCGCGAATGCGAGGCGCCGTGGGCGTCCTCGCAATGCGCGGGCGAACGGCCGCCGAGTTCGATCAGTTCGGGCTGGGCGTGGTCCACCTGGAGCGTCGCGTGCTCGATGTGGTGCGCGCGAATCAGCCACTGCGCCAAGTCCTCTCGCACGGCGTGGCAGTCTCGGCCCGGTTCGACCAGCACATGCGCCGACAGCGCGGGCGACCCGGAAGTGATCTCCCAGATGTGCAGATCGTGGATCTCGACGACGCCGTCCCGGGCGGCCATGGCCCGGCCGATATCGGCCGGATCGAGGTCGGCGGGTGCGGCCTCCAGGAAGATCCGGCTCGACGCGCGGACCAGCCCGACCCCCGCACGCACCATCAGGGCGACCACCACCAGCGTGGCGATGACATCGGCACGGGCGAATCCGGTCACGACGATCACCACGCCGGCGACCGCGGTCGCGATGAAGGCGAACAGGTCGGTCAGGATGTGCTGGAAGGCGCCCTCGACATTCAGGCTGGTGCGGTTGGCACGCGAGATCATCCAGGTCGCCACCAGATTGACGACGATGCCGACCAGCGCGGTACCCAACACCAGGCCACCGGTCACCTCCGGCGGATCGGCCAGGCGCCGGATCGCCTCGTAGCCCAGCCACACCGCCAGCAGCAGCAGAGTCAGCCCGTTGGCCTGTGCGGACAGGATCTCCACTCGCTTCCAGCCGAAGGTCATCCGGCCGGCGGCGGGCCGCGCGGCGAGCCGGATCGCCCAGAGCGCCAACGCGATCGAGGCGGCGTCGGTCAGCATGTGCGCGGCATCGGACAGCAGGGCCAGCGACCCTGCGATCACGCCCACCACGACCTCGCCGATGAGGAACACCACGATCACCGCCAGCGCCCCAGCCAGCCACCGCGTGTCGCTGTCCGGCGACGCCTGCGCGTGCGAGTGCGCCGAAGTGTGACCATGTCCGTGTCCTGCGCCCATCATCTCCCCTATTCGTTCGTCCGCGCCATTCGCGATCATATGCACGCATCGCTATATATACAAGAGGCTGGTCGGTCGATCGACCATTTACCGATCGGGCACACTTGCCTGTGCTCGAGAACCGCACGACGGAGAGGAACCCATGCCCGCCACCACCCTGGATCCGCACACCGCCCTGGTGCTCATCGACCTGCAGCGGGGCATCGTCGGGGCGGCCACGGTGCCACACAACGCCTCCGACGTGGTCGCGCGCGGCGCCGAACTGGCCCGCGCCTTCCGCGACGCGGGGCAGCCGGTGGCGCTCGTGCGGGTCTCGTTCGCCCCCGACTGGGCAGACGCGCCGCCGGGACGCACCGAGGTCGGCCGCCCGACGTCGCCCGCGCCGCAGGGCTGGGACACGCTGGTCGACGAACTCGACGTGCAGCCCACCGACATCGTGGTCACCAAGCGGAACTGGGGCGCCTTCCACGGCACCGACCTGGACCTGCAACTGCGCCGCCGCGGGATCACCGGCATCGTGCTGGGCGGCGTCGCGACGAGTATCGGCGTCGAATCGACCGCGCGGGCGGCCTACGAACACGGCTATCACGTCACCGTCGCCACCGACGCCAGTGCCGACCGGGACGCCGACTCACACGCGCACAGCGTCGCGAAGATCTTCCCGCGCCTCGGGGAAACCGCCACCACCGAGGAGATCCTCGCGCTGCTCCCCCACAGCGCCAACTGAATCCGGCCGGGAACGGGATCCTCCCGTCGTCGCCTCAGCGACCACCCCGACCCGGCATCGGCACGCCCAACTGCTGGTAGAGGTCGAGCCGGTCCTGGTATTGCCGGTCCCGCACGACTTTCAGCTCGTCGTCGAACGCGAGCACCTTGGCGTAGTCGATCCGGAACCGGCGTCCGGTGGCCGGGAGCAGCGTCGCGCCGCCGAGTACGAAGTCGGCGCCCGAGGTCGCCGTCCCGATCAACTCGGCCACCACCGTGTCCTCGCCGACGTGCAGGTCGGCGATCTCCTCGGTGTAGTCCGGGAAGGCCGCGAACCAGGCCCGGCTCCACGCCAGCGTCCCCGGCAGATCCAGCCCCAACCCGACAAACGGGTCGAACCGGTAGTTCGCGGCGCAGGTGGCCTCCCACGCCTGCCAGTCCTGCCCGGTCCAGGCTTGCTGCACCGCGTCATACGCCGACCGAATTGAAACCATTTGTCCTCCAGGAACATTCATTTTCTGACTATACAACGCAATAGTTAGACGATCTGCGCCAACGAGGCGGGTGCGAGCGGTCGCAACCGACATGCCCGACGATCTCGCTTGCCGGAATATGGCCGACCCTGTCGCGCAAGCGGGCAGCGCACGAGTCGGAACGGCTCGACAGGATGCGCGCCGACTCGCGGAACCACCCCGTCGTCCCGACGAACACGCTGGTCGACGGGCCGCAGGACACCGCATCCAGCCGCGTAACCCGACCTTTACCGCGATGTCGCGCCGCGTAATCGAGCGATCGGCACGCTACGGCCATGTCCTCCGGTGCAATCCGATCCGGCCACGGCGATCTCCATCCCGGAGCGTCCGGCGGCAATCGAGAGTCCCTCCCCGACGCGGCGTGCGAGCGGGCGGTGTTCGGCGATCAAGTGCGCGAGTTGCTGCCCGCGGCGTCCCATCTGGCGGCCCGGCGGGTCCGTGATCTGCTGCGCGCGGCGCTGCGCGCCGGGGAGTTCGGCACCGGGCGGCTGCCGGGTGAGACCGAGCTGATGGCGCAGTATCGCGCGCCCCGGGACGTGCTGCGGGAGGCGCTGGATCTGCTGCGCCGCGACGGGCTGATCGAACGCCGCCGCGGGCTGGGCACCTCGACCGTGCGCGCCGAGTACGTGGTCCCGGGCGCGCTGCCGCCACAGGACCGCGTGCTGGACGACCACCTGGCGGTCGGACGGATCACGCCGCGGTTGCTGCACTGGGCCTGGACACCCGCGCCGCGGGTGATCGCCGGGCAACTCGACGACACCGCGATCGGCGACGACTGCCTGTGCGTCGAGTATGTGCTGCTCGCCAACCGGAGGCCGATGGCGGTGTTCACCAACTACATTCGCGCCCCCGAGGCCGCCCGGGTGGACCAGTCCCGATTCCGGCGCGACTTCTACGCGCTGCTGCATTCCGGCGGCATCGATACGGCGAGTTGCGATGTCGGCGTGCAGGCCGCCGGCGCCGACGAGCACACGGCCGCGCTGCTGCACGCACTCCCCGGCGAGCCGGTGCTGCTGATCCAGCAGCGCATCCGCGACCGGTCCGGCCGGGTGGTCGATTACGCGCTCGGCGCCTGCCGCAACGAGCTGCTCATCGAGATCGGCCACATTCCCCGCTTCGACCTCACCGGTGCCCACTTACGGAAGGATTCCGCATGACCGAGACAGCAGCCCACCCGATTTCGTTCGACACGGTGACCGACGCGGCGGCCGCATTGCGGCGCGGCGACGTCACCGCCACCGAACTGACCGAGCGGGCGCTCGCGACGCCCGACGACCTCGGCGTGTACCTGGCCCGCTGCGACGAGCGCGCGCTGGCGCGCGCCGCGGCGGTCGACCGGCAGTTGGCCGCGGGCGCCGAGGTGCCGCCGCTCGCCGGAATTCCCTTGGGCGTCAAGGATATTCTCGCGCACACCGCCGCCCCGACGACGGCGCAGAGCCTGGTGCTGGACCCGGCCTGGGCGGCGGGGATCGGCGACTGCGCGGTGGTCCGGCGCCTCGAACAGGCGGGCGCGGTGATCACCGGAAAGACCAGCACCATGGAGTTCGCGATCGGCGTCCCCGACCCGGACAAGCCGTTCCCCGTACCGCGCTGCGCCTGGGACCGCGATCGGTGGGCCGGTGGCTCCAGCTCCGGATCGGGCTCGGGCGTCGCGGCCGGGCACTTCCTGGCCGCGATCGGCACCGACACGGCAGGCAGCATCCGCATCCCCGCGGCGTTCAACGGCGTCACCGGACTCAAGCCCACCTTCGGCCGGGTGCCGAAATCCGGGGTGGTGCCGCTGGGTTACACCCTGGACCACGTCGGCCCGCTGGCCCGGTCGGCGGCCGACTGCGCGCTGCTGCTGTCCGTGCTGGCCGGACCGGACACCGAGGATCCGTACAGCGCCGATGTCCCGGTCGCCGACTATCCGGCCGCGCTCACCGGCGACCTGCAGGGCGTCAGGGTCGGCGTCGACACTCTCGACCGCTATGCCGACGGCGGGATCGACCCCGCGCAGCCCCGGCTCTTCGCCGAAGCCGTCGACACGCTGCGCGCCGCGGGCGCCACCGTGGTCCCGGTCGAGGTGCCGATGTACCCCGAACTGGTGGCCATCGATCTGGTGGTGATGCTGGCCGAGGCGCATGCCTACCACCGCGGAGATTTACGCGACCGCTGGACCGACTACGGCCGCGGCACCCGCATCGTGCTCGCGGGCGGGGCCGCGGTCACCGGACCGGATTATGTTCAGGCGCAACGAGTCCGGCACGTGGCGCGGCGGCGAATGGCGGATCTGCTCGGCGAGGTCGATCTGGTCGTCACACCGACCGGTCACCTCGGCGCACCGCCGCTGGCCTCCCTCGATCCGCTGCGCCCGCTCGGCGCGCTGTCCTCACTGCACACGCCCTATTGGAATCCGCTGGGAAATCCCACCCTGGCCGTACCGATCGGTTTGTCCGGCGACGCCACTCCGCTGTCCATGTCGATCAGCGGCCGGCATTTCGACGAGGCGACCGTCCTGCGCGCCGGCGACGCCTATCAACGCCGGACCACCCACCACCTCGCGAAAGGCATCCGATGACAGCCACCTCCACCTGGTCCGCCGAGCCCGAGGAAAATGCCGCGGTGGAAGCCCTGTACGAGTTGATGGGCACGCTGGCGGAACTCCTGCACGGCTGCGCCGACGCCCGATACGGCAACCCGACCGGCGGTCACCGCGTCGACTGACCTGGGATTCCACCCGGAAACGGGCCGGAAGACGACGGAGTTCCGAATCCCGCGGACCCAGAGAATTCCTCCCGGATCCGATTGTTTCAGCCTTTCGCACATTCCCCGCCGGAAACGCCGAATAGCGCCGGATTCGCTACTCGGGACCGCGCTGCGGTACGGTATACACAATCCGAGTAGAGCAGTGTCTGTGCGAAAGGGCTGACTCATGGCCAAGAAGGTCACCGTCACGCTCATCGACGATTACGACGGGAAGTCCAAAGCGGATGAGACCGTGCAGTTCTCGATTGATGGCGTGGCCTACGAAATCGATCTCTCCACGTTGAATGCCGGTAAGCTGCGGGGTTCTCTGGAACCCTGGGCCGAAAAGGCCCGCAAGGTCGGCCGGGTCAAGTCCGGCACGGTGGCACGGCCGAAGTCCGCGGCCGACCGGGAACAGACCGTCGCGATCCGGGAATGGGCCAAGAAACACGGCTACAACGTGTCCGCCCGCGGCCGAATTTCCTCCGAGATCGTCGCCGCCTATCACAAAGCGAACAAGTAACTCCTGATCGGGGCTTTTGCCCTGGTAATGAGGTTCCGGCCGGGTCCGGATTACCGCGCCACCGCGCGCGATAATCCGGACCCGGTCGTCGTCTCGGCGGGGCTTTCCGGAGTGGAAGACGCGCTCGCCCAGCCGGATCCTGGGGCGGGTAGCCTGTGATCATGGTTCGGCACCGAGCCGTTCCCACATGTCACCGAGTGCACGTCTGATTCCGGGCGGGGGTAGTTGGCATGACACGCGAGCAGGCCGTCGCCGCGTTGGCCCGGCGGTGGCGAATTGCGGTGTCCGACACCGGTTTCGTGCCGATGCCGCTCGCCGAGTTGGAGGCGCTGCTGGCCGGCCTCGTCGAGCGCTTGACGACGGCGATCGCCGCCGAGCCGTTCGACGCGAAGGCCGCCGCCGAGGTGGGCGCCGAACTGGTCCGCGCGAACCTGACCGATCCGCAGGTCCTGGGCCGGACCGCGCGGGCGCTGGCCCCGCTGGCCGAGTCGATGGCCGCGCGGCAGGACCGGGTGATCGCCGCCCTCGGCGAACTCGCCAACGGGTACACCGTGGAACTGCTCGCCACCCGCGCACGCCACCAGGAAATGCTGCACGCGGCGATGGCCGACGCGCGCCAAGCCGCCGAGGTCCGCTTCCGGGTCCTGTTCGACAACGCCGCCGTCGCCATCGGCATCGGCGACACCGCGGGCCGGGTCGTCGACGCCAATCCGGCGCTGGGCACCATGCTGGGCCTGCCCGTGAACCGGCTACGCGGGCTGGCGGTCTCGGAACTGGTCCATCCCGACGACCGCGCCGAGCTCCGGGCGCGCATCACCGACGAACTGCTGGCCGTCGGATCCGGCACCATGCGACTGGAACTGCGCTACACCCGCCCCGACGATGGCGACGGGTGGGCGGCGTGGGCGATCACGCTGGTCCCGGCGGCCGGCGGACGCTCGGCGTATCTGCTCGTCGTCGGCGAGGACACGACCCAGCGCCGCGCGCTGCAGGCCGAGCTGAGCCGTCAGGCCCGCCACGATCCGCTGACCGGCCTGCCCAACCGCCGCCGGCTGGTGGAGTACATCTCGGAGATCATCGCTGCCGCGCATCCCGGCGACCGGATCGGGCTGGGCTTCATCGACCTGGACGGTTTCAAGACCGTCAACGACACCTATGGGCACGGCGTCGGCGACCGGCTGCTGGCCGCGGTGGCGCTCCGGCTGGCCGAGCACGCCGGGGGCGCGATGCTGGCGCGCGTCGGCGGCGACGAATTCGTGGTGCTGTTCCCGCCGCCGTGCGATGCCGCCCGGGTCGCGACCGCGACCACCGCCCTGCTGGACGCGCTGTCCGAGCCGATCCCGGTGGACGACCTCCGGCTCGCCATCTCGGCGTGCATCGGCGCGGTCGTCACCCCGGTGGCCGGGGCGGATGCCGAGCAATTGCTGGATGCCGCCGACGCGGGGCTTTATCGGGCCAAGGCGGCGGGACCGAATCGGTGGGTACTGCACAATCACGACATCACCGCGGGTGCGGTCCTACCCGGCTTACGATGAGCCCGTGCAACCTCTGTTACCCGACTGGGCGGCCGATGTTATCGACCCCCAGAGGCCCAGCCCCGCAAGGGTTTACGACCATCTCCTCGGCGGCTTCACCAACTTCGACGCGGACCGCCGGATCGCCGCCCGACTGGTCGAGATCGTCCCGGAACTCGCGCACACCGCCCGGGCCGGCCGCGGATTCCTGCAACGCGCCGTCGAATATCTGGCCTACGCCGGTATAGATCAATTCCTCGATCTCGGCTCCGGTATTCCGACCGCGGGAAACGTGCACGAGATCGCGCTGCGCGCCAATCCGGCCGCGCGCGTGGTGTATATCGATGTCGACGCGGTGGCGGTGGCAGTGAGCCGCCGATTGCTCGCGGAAAACTCGCAGGCCACGGTGGTGCAGGCGGATTTCACCGATATCGACGGCGTGCTGGCCCATCCGCAGGTGACCGCGATGCTCGATTTCACCCGCCCGATGGCGATACTGCTGGTGTCGGTGCTGCACTCCGTCACCGACGACGCCGCCGCGGCGACGCTGTTCAAGCGATTGTCCGCCATGATCGCGCCGGGCAGCCGGGTGGTGCTGTCGCATCTGACCGCCGAGGGCGACCGCGAGCCCGTGGACCGCATGTTCGCGCTGGCCGAGCAGGCCACCGGCCGTGGCATTCGACCGCGGTCCCGCGCCGAGATAGCGGAGTTGCTCGGCGATCTGACGCTCGTCGATCCCGGCCTGGTGCATATGGCTCGCTGGCGGCCGGATCCCGACGCACCGCTGCCCGAGGTCCGTGCGCTGGACGGCTACGCCGCGGTCGCGGTCAAACCTTGACACCGGAAACCGGGGCGGCCGCGAACGCCGCCCCGGCCCGCTCATCTAAGGAATCAGCAGTTTGCCGAGGAATTCGGAAATCGTGCTCATGAGCTGATCGATGAAATGCGGGATCATCCCTCATCCTTCCCGTTCGCGTTACGGTTATCGATACTCCGGCCCTGGCGATTCACGTGGAATCAGCAGGTACTGCCCGATATTCGGCGCGACACGCGGCACGGATGGGTGCTGATCGGTTGCTGGTTCGTTTGCCCGGATCGGCTCAGTCGGCCACGGCGCCCGCGGCGCCCGCGTCGAGGTAGGCGCGCAGCACCTCCGCCGGCACCCGGCCGCGGGCCGAAACCGTCACGCCGTTCTCGCGGGCCCATTTGCGCGCCGCCGTCGACTGCACGGCGACCATCGTCGTCGGTTTCCGCGCCGCGATCGTCGTGCGGCGCACCCGGCGGGCCCGTTCGGCCCACTGCCGCAACTGTTCCCGTAGCAGTGCCGCGTTGTCGGCCGACAGATCGATCTCGTACGTCGTCCCGTCCAGTCCGAACACCACGGTCTCGTCGGCCGTCGATTCCCCATCGAGATCATCGACGCGCGTGACCAGTACTCGATGTGCCATGCGTGCTCCTTCGCACCCCGTCCCCCGCACTACTCCCCCAGCTTCGTAACTTACTGAGCGGCTCGAACATTCACGGCGCCGTTGGGAAGGTTCACCAACCGCGGCCCGCGGAACGTCGATCCGCGACAATACTATGCGCCCGCGCCCGGCTCCGCGCGGCGGCGAGCGCGAGACCCGCAGTCGCACAGCGATGTTCCCGTGTCCGAGGGCAAGTGAGCCCGCGGGCCGAGGCCCGCCTCCGCAAACTGCCGGCGCACGACACCCGCGACCGGCTCACAAACCCGGGCCGGGTTACTCAGGGAGTCGTCACAACTATGGGCAATACGACGCACAGCAGGTCGGCCGCTCGGTAAAATGCGCAGGTATAAGGTGGTAACACGTCCGACTCGTACCCCGGAATACGCTTCGGAAGGCCGTTCCCGAGCGGCGCGGACCCCGCCGGTTACAAATGAGTTCCCGCCGGTCCGGCCCTTCGGACCGGCCTGCGAGAAGTGTACGGAGTTGGCTACCGACGTCATCGATGCGACCGTGGAATTGCCGGTCGCCCGCAAATCCGTGTGGAATCTACTCAGAGATCCGCAGAGCTATTCACGAGTATTCCTCGGTATCGGCGCGTGCCATCGGCTCGAGACGATCGCCGGTCATCCGCTGTGGCAGTTCCGGATCGGCACCCCCGCGTCCGGGATCAGCACGTTCGCGGCCACCGTCATCGTCGCCCCGGCCGCCCAGACGCTGGAGCTGGAGTGCGCCGCGACGGGCAGCTTCGCGGCAGTCCGGTTGCGCAACACCGAATCCGGCGACGGCACCCGGCTCACCCTGACCTTCTTCGCACCCGGCCGCATTCACCCCGCGGTGGCCGCCATGTCCAATGCCGACATCGTCGCCTGGGCCGAGGACGGGTTGCGGCGGATGACCGAATTGATCGTCGGCGCACCGACATCGATGGTGATCAACGGCGAGAACACGCCGCTGCGCCGCCATGCCGACGTCGCGCGCCAGATGGTCGTCACCGGCGTGCTGCGCAGCTACCGGCCCGGCCGGAGCGCGAAACAGCTGAGCCGCCTTGCCAAATGGGGTTTCAATCTGGCGGGTGGCTATGCCGCCGCGGCGGCGTACACGCCGGAGCGGACCGCGCTCGTCGACGACCACGGCACCCGCACCTTCGCCGAGGTCCACGAGCGCAGCCACGCCCTGGCGGCGGCGCTGGCCCGTCTCGGCCTGGGCGCCGGCGACGCCATCGGCCTGCTGGCCCGCAACCACGCCGGCATGGTCGAAACCATGGTCGCCGCAGGCAAACTCGGTGTCGACGTGGTGCTGCTGAACGCCGGGCTGTCCGCCCGGCGGATCGAGGAGATCGTGCAGCGGCACCGGCTCGAGCATCTGTTCGTCGACACCGAACTGGAATCGCTGGTGCACTATCTGCACTCGGATATCCAGCGGGTTTTCACCGACCGCGGTCCGGGTCCCGGCCACGACACCATCGACGACCTGATCGCACAGGGCCACAGCAGCTTCCGCAAGCCGGCCCGCGGCGGCCGGTTGATCGTGCTGACCTCCGGCACCAGCGGCACCCCCAAGGGCGCCCGCCGACCGCATCCGAAGGGTTTCGCCACCATCGCGGCGCTGCTGTCGCGCATTCCGCTGCGGATGAACGAGGTCATGCTGATTCCCGCCCCGCTGTTCCACACCTGGGGCCTGGCCGCGCTGCAACTGAGCACGCCGCTGCGGTCCACGGTGGTGCTGCCGGAGCAGTTCGACGCGCGCGACACCCTGCGGCTGATCGACGAAAACCAGATCACCACACTGATTCTCGTGCCCACCATGGTGCAGCGGATCCTGGATCTGCCGACCCATGTGCGGGCCCGCTTCGACACCTCCAGCCTGCGCGTCGTCGCGAGCTGCGGTGCGCCGCTGGCCGGCGCCACCGTGCTGCGCTTCATGGACACCTACGGCGACATCCTCTACAACGTCTACGGTTCCACCGAGGTCTCGTGGGCCACCATCGCCACCCCGGAGGATCTGCGCACCTCGCCCACGACCGCGGGGCGGCCGCCGCTGGGCACTCGGGTCGGGGTCCTGGGATCGGACCTGAAGCCGGTGCCCGTCGGCGTCACCGGGCGCATCTACGTCGGCAATCACATGCTGTTCGACGGCTACGTCAACTCGGCGCCGCCGGAGGAGGCCGAGGGCATGCTCGACACCGGCGATCTGGGTTACCTGGACGCTGCCGGAAGGCTTTTCATCGCCGGCCGCGACGACGAGATGATCATCTCCGGCGGCGAGAACGTCTTCCCGCGCCCGGTCGAGGAGGCGCTCGCACATCTGCCGCAGATCACCGATGTCGCCGTGGTGGGCGTGCCCGATCGCGAATTCGGCCAGCGCCTGGCGGCTTTCATCGTCAAACGTGAAGGCTCGGGCCTGGATCCGGACATGATCCGGACCTATGTGCGGCACCGACTGAGTCGCTTCTCCGTGCCGCGGGACGTGACGTTCCTCCCGGCGCTGCCGCGCGGGGAAACGGGCAAGGTACTCAAGCGCATACTCACCGGTATACCGGCCAATCAAACGATTTTGTGAAATATGCCGGACGGCAGCGGACAAGGCCACTGTGACCGCTCACGAAGTACGCCGGAGGGATTCTCCACAATTGTCACGAACGGTTGTGAAACCTGCACTGCCGCATATCGAAACGGTTACATTGTTACCGCACGGTAGTTAACGGGGGTGGAAGGAGCTTTTCCTTGTCTGTTGCCACTCCGGGCCGGGCCGGCCTCACCATATCCGGACACCCCCTCACCTCACCCCTCAAAGACGTCCGCACCCTCTCCCAACACATCGTCGGCCACTTCATCGAACACATCGCCCCCTGCGCCACCCTCCCCGGCGACGCCCTCCACGGCGACATCACCACCATCACCCGCACCTGCCTCGAACTCGCCATCACCATCCTCGACGGCCACAACCTCCCCCACCACACCCAACGCCTCACCGACGCCGCCACCACCTGGGCCCGCGAAGGCATCCCCATCGACACCATCCACCACGCCATCCACGAAGGCGTCAAAATCGGCTTCGACCTCGTCATCACCCACACCACCAACACCCTCCACACCACCACCCACAACACCGACACCGACACCACCCTCACCCCCACCGACTACCACACCCTCACCCACGCCACCACCCTCATCATCGACATCCTCGACACCATGACCACCACCGTCTCCACCGCCTACGTCCGCGAACTCAAAACCGTCGTCACCGAACACCACACCGCCGTCCACACCCTCACCACCGCCCTCCTCAGCGGACACCCCACCACCACCCTCACCCGCGAATGCGGCATCGAAACCACCGACACCTACCACACCCTCGCCCTCCACATCCCCCCACACCCCGACGAACACAACCCCACCCTCAACCCCCACATCATCGCCCGCCGCAAACTCCGCCGACTCCAAGCCCAACTCGCCACCACCACCCACACCACACCCCTCCACCTCCTCTCCACCGACGGCGGCACCCTCCTCCTCCCCCACACCGAAGAACTCGACGAACTCATCACCGCGCTGTCCCGAGCCGCCCGCGTGCCGATCACCGCGACCGTCGTCACCGGACCCACCCACGCCATTCCCACCGCGGCCGACCAGGCGCACCAACTGCTCGACATGGTCACCCGCCTGCACTCCGAGCCCGGCCTCTACCGCTTCGACGACTTCGCTCTCGAGTACCAGCTCACCCGCCCCGGGCCCGGCCGCGAATATCTCGGGTCCATCCTCGAACCCCTCGACCACCACGCCGAACTCCTGCAAACTCTCCGAACCCATATCGCGCACAACCTCAATCGGCAGAAGACCGCCCGACTTCTCCACGTGCACACCAACACCGTCGACTATCGCCTCAAGCGCATCGCGCAACTCACCGGCTTCGACCCCACCCAGGCCAGCGGACTCTGGTACCTCCGCTCCGCACTCGTCGCCCGCAGTTACGGCAACTGACGACCGGCGTTATTGCACCCGTCCGGAATCGGGTTTCAAGCGACCGGCCGCCACCAGAGTGTGATAAGCGGCGCGCTTGCGCGGACATTCCTCGCGCCGGCAGGAACGGTGCCGCTGCATGGCCAGATGCGCGTCGCTCACCGACATCGGCTCGTCCGGGGCCTCGTGCGGCCAGCCGATCGGCCATACGGACACGTCCATTGTGTCTCCTCGGGAAACGGGCGTCGCCGGCGCGTCGTCGAATTCGGCGTCTCCGGGGTGCCACGGCCACCGGCCCTGCCACAGCGCGGCGGCCGACAAGGCCAGCACCGAGCCGCACACCATCGCGACCATCACCACCGCCGTCACCACGGACTCCTGCACTCGCGCACGGTCAGTCGTCGTCCAGCCCGGCGGACAGGTATGCCACCGCGGCGAGCCACCGCCCACACGTGACCGCGTGCTCGGCGTGCAGGATCCGGCGCGCCACCGCGTCGGTGAATTCCGGCGCGGGGCAGGCCATTTCCTCGTCCGAACAGCAAGGCGCCGAACACCTTCGCGTGGTAGTCGGCATGCGACTTCCCCTCCACCGAGACGCTGTCGAGCCCTGCCGACGACGCCCGCTAAATACTTGCATTGTGATACTGTGAACGTGATAGATGCTAGCGTGATTATCACAATAGCGAAAGAGGCTGGGGCGGAAGGGGTTCAGGCGTCTCGGTTCGCCGGCACGCCGACCGGCATGGGTACACGATTACGCACGGCGCGAAAACTGTTGTTGGGCCGCGAGATCGAGCACATGATCAATACGGCGGCGGTCAGTCAGAGCGAGGCCGCCAAAATCATCGAGACCAGTCAGAGCCGAATCGCCATGCTTACCAACGGCGTCGGCTCGATTACTGTCGGCGACCTGGAGCGGTTGGCCACAGAACTGGGTTTCACCGATCCCGGTTACCTCGAGGCCCTCAAGGAACTGCGCCGAGACAATCACAAGCGCGGTTTCTGGAACTCCGGATACCGCCGCGCCTATATCGAAGACCTCCGCCTGCTGGTCGATCTGGAGGCGCACGCCAGCCTGCTGCGCGTCGCGGAGGCGGAGATCATGCCCGGATTGGTGCAGTGCGAGTCCTACATCCGCGCCCTGCACGAGCCCGAGCAACCCAGCGAGTCCGGCCTCGAGCAGATCACCATCGAGGATTCGGTCCAGGCGCGCCTGGCGCGGCAGGAGATCCTGCTCGGGCCGCGACCGCCGCAGTTCCGGGCGATCCTGTCCGAATCGTGCCTGCGCCGCGAATACGGCGGCCGCACAGTCATGTTGGAGCAGCTCGAGCATCTGCTGACGCTGTCCAAACGATCCAACATCCTCATTCAGGTATTGCCGTTCACCGTGACGACCCACGGCGCCGGCATGGAGGACCGCTTCACCCTGGTCCGGGTCCCGTCGCCGGGCGCCGCCGGGGATCTGGACATGGCGATCGCGGAGAGCCAGGGCGATATTCGCTACATCAATGACAAGCCGGCGGTGACCGCCCGGGAAACGGTGTGGACGCGACTGTCCGCCGCGGCCCTGAGCGCCGAGGACTCCCGCAGCTTCATCGAGCACATCGCGCGATCGTTCCGCCGCAAGACATTCACCACGTGACGAGTCGTCCGTAAACACAACGAGTAATGGGGGTTGTCATGAGCGACTTCGAGTCCCGCGAGATCGACGCCAGCCGGCCGTCGGCCGCCCGGATGTACCACTACTACCTGTCGGGCGAGGCCGTGTTCGACGTCGACAAGATCTTCGGCGAGCGCATCTTCCAGGTCTTCCCGTACGCCGACACCTGGGCCCACCACAACCGCGAGTTCCTGCAGCGCGCCATCAAATTCATGGTGGCGCAAGGCATTCGGCAGTTCCTCGACATCGGCTCCGGGCTGCCGACGGTCGGCAACACCCACGAGGTGGTCGGCGCGACCGTGCCCGACGCCCGAGTGGTGTACGTCGACAACGACATGGAGGCGGTCAACCGCGCCCACGACCTGCTACTACGGCAGCAGATCCTGGATCACACCGCCATCGTCGAGGCCGATCTGCGTTGCCCCGACATCATTTTCGATCATCCGGAGACTCGTCGCCTGATCAATTTCGACGAGCCGCTGGGGCTGCTCATCGTCAGCGTGTGGCCGTTCGTCCCCGACAGCGACGGTCCCTACGAGCTGATGCGGCAACTGCGGCAACGCATTCCGGCCGGCAGCTATGTCGCCATGAGTCACAGCTCGCTGCAGGACGCCGATCCGGAACTCAAGGAGCGCATCGGCGAACTCGTGGAGTTGTACCGCAACACCTCCGACCCGGCCATCCCCCGCAACCGCGACGATTTCGCCGCCTTCTTCGACGGTCTCGAGCTCGTCGAGCCCGGTGTCGTCTACGCGCCGGACTGGCGGCCCGAGCGGCCGGTCGATCCGCAAGATCCGGCACGGCCGTGTAATTTCGCGGCGGTTGGCTATAAGCCATAGGTATACCCGCAGTCGCACGGGCGTCCGCTTCGCGCGTCTGCAGCTTTACTCTGTAGAAAGGGCACCACCAATGACGCTGCTACCCACCTTCACCGCGGGTGAGTTCCGCAAGGCGAGCGCCAGCTCACCCAACCAGAACTGCGTGCGCGTCGCGCGCAAGCAGGGTTGGACCGCGGTCTGGGACGACAAGCGCGCCACCGACCACACCACTCCAGCCACGGCCCTGCCGGTCGAGGAGTTGCTGCTGTTCACCGATGAACAGTTCGACGCCCTTCAGGACACCGTGCGCGGCACCGGCGCCCGCTCGCCGCTCGCGGTCACCCACCGCGCCGACGGACGGTACGTCTTCCGCGCCGCCACACCACAACCGGTGGACGGCGTCGAGCTCGTCTTCGACCAGGACGAACTCGACGCCTTCCACCACGGGGTGCGCAACCACGAATTCGACCACGCCTGACGCGACCGAAAACCATCCACGTTCGTATCAGGGATCACGCGTATCCACGGCTGGTGCCCGCCCCGCGCGGGCACTGTGCCCGGTCCCCCTGCGACCGTAGAAGCAACAACCTTGCGCACCGACAACATTAAGTCCCGATGTCGGCCGCCGCATCCCCGGATGGACAACTCACGAACCACCGGGTCCACGGTTGGGGCGCTGTCACAAGGCGATCCGCGCCGTGGCGGCCGCGGCCGACTCGATCAGTTCGGTTCGTCCAGGCGCACCCGCACGCTCACCCGGCCGCGCTCGTCGCGGCTGCTCACGGCGTGCCCGTGCCGGTCGACGCCGGCAAGATGCAGGGTGATCGGCCCGCCCTCGCCCAGGAAGTTCCGCCACCAACTCTTCTTGTCCGGCATGGCGACCCCGATGACGTACTCGTCCCCCACCCGCCGATAGTTCACCGGCGTATTGAACGTCTTCCCGGACTTGCGACCGACATACGTGATGGTCACGAAGCTCTTACCCAGCAACGGCCCGACAACGGGCGCCTCGGTCAACGCCACCACACCGGCATTGAAGCCCCGCACCACCCTGCCCAGCACCGAATTCGAATCCACAGCTGCCTCCAGGCGAATCACACCGACACTCCGACACCCGCCACCCTAGCGCGCACCACCACCCACCCCCGGCGTACGCGCCACTGGCGAGGCCTGGGGGTGGAAGACGGTGCCCCGCAGGCTGTCTCGGGGGTTGTTGGCTTTCGGTCATTTTCTGGACCGGCGTGGACCCCGCGGAGCACACTTTAGGGTGACGTTCGGCGGTGACGGCCGGATGCGGGGTGAGGGACAGGGGCCTATGAGAATCCGCCCGCGGCAACAACTATTGGATCTGTGGCGGGCGGTGCTCGACTGCTCGTATCGCGACGAGAAGTGGAGCTGGGGCGGGCGCGACGGCGCCAATTCGATCAGCGACGCCGAACAGCTACTGTGCCTGCTGTATCCGGCGACGGAGATCGAGGCGTTCGCGCTGGATCAGCCCGACGATATCGCGGACGACGTGAAGGCCGCGCTCGCTCCCTTCGGCGAAGAGGGCCGTATCGGTGGCGTCCTGGTGGGGCTGCTCGAGGACTATCTCGCTCGCTACACCGGCGCCGACGGTCAGCCGATCTTCGCCGCCGGCGGATACCTGCACAGCGCGGACGAGACGCCGCCCACCGACGCCCAGTTGGACATCGAGGTCGTCGATTCGTACTCGATGTCGCTGAGCCTGTGCATCGCGGCGCTGCGTTTCCTGCGCGGCTTCCAGCGGTCCGTCAGCGCCGAGGTCCAGTTGGAGGCGCGCCGGTTGCGGGAGCGGATCCCGCTGGTGATGGAGCGGGTCGGCGCGCGGCTCACCAGCGCGATGGCGGGCCTGGTGCGCAGCTTCGTCATTCACACCCCGGATCCGAAATCGCCTGCCGGGCAGACCATCCTGGAGATGATCAACCAGCGCGCCGCGCCCGACGACGAGGTCATCAGGCAGCTGTCCGCGCGGCTGGAGCGGCTGCGCGTGCAGGCCGCCAACGAGGTCAGGCTGGGCCGGACCACCGATATCGATGTCGCGGACGAGACGCGGCTGTTCGAATGCGGCTGGAGCTGGGGCATCGTCCGCGGAGCCGAGGCGGTGACCTTCGTCCCCGGCCGGATCGGCACCGTGCCCGGCTACGCCGAGCCGCGCCCCTACCTCTACTTCACCGCGGTAGCTCTCGACGGCATCATCGACTTGTCGTCGCAACGCATCCGCGAGCTGGATCTGCTGACCGACGAACAGCGCAAACTCGCCGACGCACTGCAATTGCGCTTCGAGCTGACCCGAAACTACTGGTCCGCGGTAGCGCGTTTCGACAGCCGTCGCTGGCCGCTGGAGGACATTCCCTGGCGTACCACCGACGGCGAGGAGTCGGAGTATTCGAGCCTGGTGGTCACCGCCATGCTCATCCAGGATCTGATCTACCGCGACAGCACCGAAGATCTGACCCGCGCGGTGGCCGTATTCGACCAGCTCGCCCGGCGCGGCCGCATCACCAGCCGGGTCACCACCGCCGACCCCGCCGCGATCCTGCACCATCCCGGCGTCCGGCTGCGGCTCACCGGCAGCGACGAGATCTGCGACGGACCCCGGTTGCTTTGGCACGTACCGGATTTCGTGACGATGATGCTGAAACGCTGCCTGCAGGCGGCGCATCTGCGCACCGAGGTCGACACCCGGGACCGGCTGATGGCGCTGGCCGAATCGGCCATGGACAACCTCGACGGACGGGCGCTGCGTCACGGTCCCGCCGCCGGGCTGTGGGACGACCCCGGCCGGTTGCTGGATTCCGCGGAGATCGTCGCCGACGGTCCCTCCTGGTTTCTCACCGAGCGGGTGATGGAATGCCTGGTGCTCGCCTATCGCGCCTATCAGGAACCGCCGTTGTCCTCGCCGACGACGATCGCGCGCGCGGTGGATCTGCTGAGCGAGGCCGAACGTCTGCTGAACCAGGAGGAGCTCGAGGTCGCGGGCGACGACCTCTCCCCGGCCCGCGCCGCCGTGGACCGTATCCGGCAATCGCTGGACCGGGCGCGACACGTGCTTCGCGACCGCCCCGGCACCGCGTGCAGCCTGGCCACCCAGGCGTTGATCCAGCTGGACGAACTGGTGTACGCGCGCCAGGACGCCACGCGGTGAGGAGGCGGCGTGCTGGTGTTCTCCACTTCCGACAAGGGCGGCACCGGACGCTCGGTGACCAGTTGCAATATCGCGTACCGGCTGACCTTGTCCGGGCGCAGTGTGGCCTATGTGGACTTCGACTTCGGTTCCCCCACCGCGGGCGCGCTGTTCGAGATCGGCGCGGTCGGGAACGGCGTGCACGGCGGCGGGCTGCACTCGTACCTGCTCGGTGAGCACGGCACCGTCACCCGTATCGACGTCGGAACCGCGACCGACCGAGCGCGGTTGCGGCGCACCGGATCTCGTTCCGGACGCCTGGTATTGCTGCCCGGCGACGAGGGCGGCGGCGAATTCCTCGGTTGTGACGACGCGGTGGTCGACCGGTGCGCGGAGTTGCTGCTGACGCTCCAGCAGGAGTTCCACGTGGTGATGGTGGATCTCAGCGCCGGACGGTCGGCCGCGCTCGACATCGCCCTGCGGGCCACGGCTCTGCCGCAGCTGCGGCGACGGACCACACGCTGGCTGATCTTCCATCGCTGGACCCGTCAGCACATCCTGGCGGCGGCCGGGCTGGTGCACGGGCCGCACGGACTGCTGCAGACGGGCACCGAGTGGGGACACGATCGAGACGACCTGCTCGGCTCGCTCCGCTATGTCCGCACCGCCGTCTCGGTCACCAATTCTCCCGCCACCGCCCAGCGTGCCGCCCAGTCGGCGTGGTTGCAGGAGCAGGACGCCGCGCTGCGCCGGCTCGCCACCGCACACCGGCTCGGCACCACGGCGCTGCTCGGCGCGACCCCGATGGAGCCCGTGCTGCACTGGCGCGAACAGCTCATTCTCGACAGCGACGTCAACGCCCAGATCGCCAATGCCGAGACGGCGGCGGCCTACACGGACCTGGCGCGCCGACTGGTCGATAACGCCACCTGGGAAAGGCTCTAGATGCCATGCAGGGATACAGTGAAGCGGCCGAGCGACCGCGGTGCGCGCCGATTCCGTTGTCGCACTTGTCGATCGAGGTCGGGCACTTCGGCCCCGGCGAGATCCTCGACGATATCGGACGGGTGCGGTCGAAGCTTCCGCGGCCTGGTTCCGCTGGTGTCGGCGTTCGCCGAGTCGGCTCGCCGTCGGTTCGGTGCGGGCGCCCGGGTCAGCACGTGCTACCTGATCGATGATTGTCTCCAGCCCGACACCGATCCGGCGCAGGTCGTGGGCCGGCTGTTGTCGGCCGCCGCCGAGAGTGGCCTGGCCATCGACTATCTGGCACGCCGGTCCGCGTGTCGGCGGACTTCCCGATTCGTCGACGGTGGGCCGGTCGGTGCACCGATCCCGCTGGCGGAGATGGTCGCCGCCTGCCTCGTCGCCGAGCCGACGCCACCCGACAACGGCGGCCGCCCGCCCACCGCCCGCACCGGGTGGCTGTGCAATGGCCGCCGTTCCTCGGAACATGATGCGGCACAAGCGATGCGCGGGCGGGCCTACCGGCCGCCGGAGGAGTTCGGCCGACGCGAGCACTCCGTCTTCCTGGACGTACAACTGTGGAGCACCCAGGTCGTGGGCGGCGCGACGGAGACGCGATGGTCCGCCCCGTTGCTGTCCGCCGTCTGGCAGTTGCTACGGCTGGGCATGCTGCGCTATCACGGTGCGGCCGTGGTGGATCCGCAGCCGTGGCGGGACGAGTCGTGGCCGCGGCGCTGGCACGATGTGCCGCCGGTGGTACAACTCGCCCCGGACGCCGCGCCGTTCGCCGCCTACCAGGCCCTGTCGATGCTGCCGAAGCGCTACCTCGGCGACGAGCACGCCGTCCGGCTGGTGCTCGATCACCTCGACCTGGACGACGACGTGGTGGAGCAGACCATTGCCCGCGGGTCGGAGGAGGCGGTGCCGGTGCCGCGCCGGGTCAGCGACCGGTTGTCCGTGCTGCTGCTCGATGGTTCCTGACATGCCCGAACCCCTGGTCGTGCTGGGTGAGATTCGAACGTGCCTGTTGCCCTCGGCCAAGGCGCTCACGCCGGAAGAGACAGGTGAACTGCTGGCGCTGCTCCCCGGCCGCACGGTGCGCCGACGAGAACGGCCGGGCGCTCTCGCCGTGTCGCCGACCACCGCGGTCGGCGTGGATTGCGATCTGCGGCTGGGTGGGGACGTGGTGCGCGTCGTCGGCACAGTGGCGGTCGCCGTGGCGCTGTCGGGTGGCCGAATACTGCAGTGCTCCAGCCACACTCGGGTCGTGCGGGCTGCCGAGCGGCGTCGTCGGCCCTGGTCGTACTACCTCGATCGCAGGGGCGTCACCGAGGTCATCGGCCGCCTGTCCGTTCCCGATCGCGACACGGCCACAACCGCATTGGTCGACGGCTATCTCACGGGCCCGCGCGGCAACACGGTGCTGGACCTGGCTTCCATCAGCGAACGGCTGCTGGCCCGCCTCCGCGCCGATCCCCGGCTGGACCAGAAACCTCCGGTGCAGGCGGGCACGACACGGCTGCGCTGGACCGCACGGATCGGCGGCAGCGCCGGACCGGTGGCGGCGGTGCGTCTGGACGACGACCGCACGCGCTCGGTCCGGCTGACCGTGCGCCACGAGAGCGAACTGGAAGCGGCACAATGGTTCTGCGAGGACTTGGCGATCCACGACTGGTTGCTGACCGTGCTCGCCGATGCTCTCGACGAGGCGGACCGGTTCGCCACGCACAGCAGCGAGCGAACGAATCTTCTCACCGCGCTGCTCGAACACCTGCCCGGCCTGTGGATGCCCGGCGCTCACACGCCCCCGCCGCTGCGCGCACTGTGGCGCGATCTCCACGCCGACCCCGGCCTCTCCCGGCAGTGGAACCTCCTCGTCGCCCGGCTGCGTGACAGCATCGCCGTCGAGACGCTGAACACCTTGCGGCACAGGACCTTCGAGTCGGACTGGTAATCAGCCGTGCAGCCGGTACTCGAAGACATCGCGTGGTTCGCCGGGGCCGAAGTAACGGTCGTCGTGTTCGACGAATTCGAAACCGGCCTGCTTGAACAGATTGGTGGCCGGATGGTTGTCCGGGCGCACGGTCAGGTACATGACCTCGGTGCCGAGGGCCCTGCAGGCTTGCAGGGCGCGGTCGAGCAGACCGCGGCCGTAACCGAGGCCCTGATGAGCCTTGTGCACGGCGAAGGTGAACAGCAGGGCGCGATGGGATTCGGCCAGCGTGAGCGCGTAGCCGACCGTCACGCCCTCCAATTCGGCGACCAGCCATTCGGATCCGTGCAGGTCGAACAGCTGGCGCAGCATCAGGTACAGGTACGGGGCGTCGAAGACGTCCGACTCGATGGCCGCGACGTGCTTGAGATCCGAGAAGCGGGCAGCCCGATATTCCGGCTGCGGTGCCGTAGCCATGTATAAGGCCCCCCGTCATCACCCGCATTGACACTTCGAGTAATTCCATGATGCAACGTGTCGGGCCATAACCTCGAATACCGACCGGTGCGAACGCCGAACAGGGTCCACCGCCTTGTCCGGCGGCCACCCGGCGAACACCGGCCACAGTTGCTCGACCGCGCGCAGATCGCTGACAGCTCGGCAGGCATCGGTACGGGCCATAGCGACAGATTCGCCACGGCCAATCACGCTGTCCTGTAGCGTAATTCGTGAGGTGGGAACAGACTTCACGCGATCGGGGGGTAAATGCGTCGTCGGAATGTCGAAGCGGAACGCCAGGCACGGATCGTCCGATACTGGCGTGCTGTCGAGTATTTCAGTCCTCCCACTGTCGACGCACCTGACCCTCGCAAGAGTATCCGTGACGTCCATCGAGGGCAGCCACTGCCGTGGGAGCCCGAACAGTCGGGGCCTCCAGAACCTGGGCGGGTTTGGCGGTATACCGTCTACGCGGGCGTGTTCGAGATCGCGAGGATCCGGGAGGTCTTCCGCAAGGTTTTGCGGACGCCGGACCTCGAGCGTGATCTCGACGGCCGATACGCGGGCGAAAGCGCGTTGCTCAGCTTCACCGTTGACGACACCGGACATCTGTTCAAGGACTCCACCACGTTGTCGTCGTGCGCGTGGGCGGTCGGTCGGACCTTGAAACCGGGTCCGGGCAGTTCCGGGTGGCTCGATGGCTTCGACAAGGATCACAAGAACCTTCTCGCGCTGCTATTGGGTATCGGCGACGGCCGGATCAAGCTGACCGACTCGCCTGCCGGCACGGGCCGAAAGCTCGGTACGGTGGCAGGCGTCGCCACCCGAGTGGCACTCGACCTCGTAACCGGTGGAATAACAGGAATTCCGGCCCTGGTCGGTCTGGCGCTGACGCCGGCGATCGGCCAGCTCGGCGGCAAGGCTATCGAAAAGGTGGGGGAACCCGCCGCAAAACGTGCGGCGGAAGCTCTCACCAACGTTGTCGAGAACAAGGGCCGCAGCGGTGTCGACGGTCTCGAGCTGGATCCGGAGTCGCCGGTCGGTTCGAAGATGCTGACCATCGACGACCTCGCTGCGCTTACCCGCGGCGTGGCCGATGCACTCGGTGTCAGCGAAGCGCTCGAACCGGCGACAGTCCGCATCAAGCGATGGTCCGTCTCGACGCGATATGCGGATGACGCTGCCTCGGATGAATTCCTGAACAGCTTCTACGCCGATGACCTCCAGCACGTCGCCGAGTCGATCGCGGCGGTGGATCCGGGCCGGGCTCTCACCGCGTATCTGACGCCTGCAGAGTCCATCGACACCACTCGGCGCGTCGACGTCCGCTCCGACCCCGCGACTCTCCTGCGGTCTGTATCGCCCCGGTCGATGCCGCCGGGGCGGTGGCCGGCAGATCCGGCTCACCCATTGACGCTCAGCCAGCAGTTCGCGGTCAACGAGATGCTCAACGGCCTGGGGAGTTCCGAATCCCGCGGCCTTTATGCCGTCAACGGACCTCCCGGAACCGGCAAGACCACGATGCTGCGAGACTTGATCGCCGCCATCGTCGTCGAACGTGCATCTCGACTTGCGAAGCTGGGCAAGGCCAGTGACGCTTTCGCGAGTTCCGAACTGACATGGCGGCCGGAGAATGTCACCTACACGAAGCGAATCCGTCCGCTGATACCCGAACTCACCGGATTCGAGATTGTCGTCGCTTCGTCCAACAACGGTGCTGTCGAGAACATCACGCTCGAGGTTCCCAGCGTCGCTGCGGTGAACCGCGAGTCCTTTCCCGACGCGGACTACCTGTCCGGACCAGCGACCGTGGCGGCGGACAGAGATTGCTGGGGCGCGGTGGCAGCCCGCTTGGGAAAGCGATCTCACCGGCGGCGCTTTGTCGAGGCTTTCTGGTGGTACTCGCCGGCGAACGACAACGAGGAGGTGGACTCAAGCATCTTCTCGAGAGGGTCGCCTCCTCCGAGAACGAGGACGTCGACAGTGTCATTCCGTGGGAGACGGCCGTCGAGCAGTTCAATACTGCCTCCGCCGAG
Organism: Nocardia sp. N2S4-5; assembly: GCF_044628355.1. Classification (NCBI taxonomy): domain Bacteria; kingdom Bacillati; phylum Actinomycetota; class Actinomycetes; order Mycobacteriales; family Nocardiaceae; genus Nocardia; species Nocardia sp. N2S4-5. Next base: position 2,487,304 of record NZ_JBIUPM010000001.1, read on the forward strand.
GTGCAACGCCTGGGGGATGAGAGGCAGCAGGTCTGCGATCTACTCGAACGTCTCAACCGGCCCGACCCGGTCCTCGAATCCCTGACTGCCGCTGCACGACAGCGTCATCAGGAAGTCGAGCATTTGAACGCGGAGCGGCCTGGTCTCGAAAGGCAGATCCAGGCGGCAGAAGACGATATCGAGCAAGCCGAGGCAACAGCCGCGACGGCAAGAGGCGAGTTGGACAACGCTGTGGAGAAGGTTCGCCGGACCACCGCTCATCTCCAGGCCGAGACAGAGGCAGCCAAACTGCATCAAGCCATGCGACCTTCGTGGATGAAACGAATGGGCCTGTGGATGCGGGGGCAACGCGGGGTCTACAAGAACTGGACGGCAAGAGCCCGCGAACTCCAGCAGACTCTTCACGATTTCCGTAGCGGCCTGCAGGACGCTGAAAACCACTGCGCCACATGTGAATCGGCCGTACACCAACATGACCGTAAGCTCGGTGAAGCAAAATCAGCCTTGCACCAGTCGCAGGATCAACTCGCGAGGTTGAACCTCGATGTCGAAGAGGCGATCGACCTTGTCCGGCGCGCGGAGCGCGCGGTAGATGACCGCAAGGCTGAACTTCGTCTCCACCAACAGGAACTCGACGCCGCGCGGCTGCGCTGGCCCGGTACGGTGCCCGGTCCGGAATGGAGCGCGGAAGCGACAGATCGCCAAGCGTTGGAGCAGCGTGAGAAGTCGTCGCCGTGGATGGACGAGGAGTTCGCTGCGGCACGATCACGGCTGTTCCTGGCGGCGTTGAATCTGCATCGGGCCGTGCTGACTTCCGAGCCGCAGCTTGTGCGCAGCAATCTTTTCGGAGCTATGGATGTGGTCAAGGGCGTGGCGCCGGACAACCTCTCCCGCGACACGGTTCTGGCCGCATGGCAGATGCTGTTTTTCATCGTGCCGGTCGTGTCGACCACTTTCGCCTCCATCCCGACGATGTTCAAATCGCTGGGTCGCGAAGCGCTGGGTTGGCTTTTCATCGACGAGGCGGGCCAGGCGACGCCGCAAGCCGCGGTCGGCGGGATTTGGCGAGCACAACGAGTCGTCGTTGTGGGCGACCCACGCCAACTCGAACCGGTGATCACGCTGCCTGCCTCCGCTCAGGAGAGGCTGAACCACCACTTCGAGGTCGACGACCAATGGTCCCCGCGAGGCTCGTCGGTGCAGACAATCTCCGACCGCACCAACCGATTCGGCATGTGGCTGCCCAATTCCGATCGAGAAGGACAGACGTGGGTTGGTTCACCGTTGCGGGTGCACCGCCGTTGCGACAGGCTGATGTTCAGTGTCAGCAATGCGATCGCTTACGACGGCACGATGGTCTACGGAGTCACCCGGAAAGCCGAATTCGATCTATTGGAAAAGAACCTCTGGTTCGATGTCCCCGCCGTCAAAGGTGGCGGCAAGTGGAATGAGCACGAGGGCGCCCACGTGCTGGATACGCTGAAGAAGCTCCGCACGGGTATTCAGCGCCGCATGCGCGACGAAGTCCGCAGCCGGCCTTCGAGGCCGCCGGGTTGGACCGTCAGCGACGAAGCATCACAGGCCGAACTGCAACGCCGCCTGGAAGATTCGGTATTCGTTGTCAGTCCGTTCCGCGACGTCACAAGTGAACTTCGAAAGTATCTGCGCAAGAACGGGATAAGGCTTTCGCCGAGTCGGCTCGGTACGATACACACCACTCAGGGCAAGGAAGCGGACGTCGTCATCCTCGTTCTCGGCACATCCGCCGACGAGGACGGGGCACGCAATTGGGCCTCCAGCACACCGAATCTGCTGAACGTCGCGGTCACTCGCGCACGCCGTCGGCTCGTCGTCGTCGGCGACTACAAGGCCTGGTCGAAACTGCGTCACTTCCAAGTGCTCGCCAGGACCCGATCGGAATATCCGAACGGGTCGCTGACGGTCATAGATGCCGGATAACAACCCGATCAGGACAGTTTCAGCCCCCGGCCGATGATCTCCTTCATGATCTCGGTGGTGCCGCCGTAAATGGTCTGGACGCGAGCGTCCATGTACGCCTTGGCGATCGGGTATTCGCGCATGTAGCCGTAGCCGCCGTGTAGTTGGAGGCATTTGCTGATGAGGTCGAGTTGTTCCTCGGTGCTCCACCATTTGGCCATGGCGGCTTCCTCGACGGTCAGCTTCTCCTGGTTCAGCAGTTCGATGCAGCGGTCGACGAATACCCGGACCGCGGTGGTCTTGGTGGCCAGTTCCGCCAGCACGAAACGCGTATTCTGCTGTGCGCCGATCGGTTTGCCGAAGGCCTTGCGGTCGCGCACGTACTGGCAGGTGAGATCCAGCACGCCCTCCATGGCGGCGGCGGCCATGACGGCGATGGACAGGCGCTCCTGCGGCAGGTTCTGCATCAGGTGGATGAAGCCCTGGCCCTCGATGCCGAGCAGGTTCTTGCCGGGCACCCGGACGTCGGTGAAACTCAGCTCGGCGGTGTCCTGCGCCTTCAGCCCGATCTTGTCCAGGTTGCGGCCGCGCTCGAAGCCGGGCATGCCGCGCTCGACGACCAGCAGCGAGAACCCCATCGCCCCCTTCTCCGGATCGGTCTGCGCGACCACGATCACGATGTCGGAGTTGATGCCGTTGGTGATGAAGGTCTTGGCGCCGTTGAGGATCCAGTCGTCACCGTCGCGGACCGCGCGGGTCTTGATACCTTGCAGATCCGAACCCGTGCCGGGCTCTGTCATCGCGATGGCGGTGATGATCTCACCGGAGCAGAAGCCCGGCAGCCACCGCTGCTTCTGCTCGTCGTTCGCCAGCTCCAACAGGTACGGCGCGATCACGTCGTTGTGCAGCGTGAAGCCCAGACCCGAGTACTGGCCGCGGGTGGTCTCCTCGGTGAGGATGGCGTTGTAGCGGAAGTCCTTCACGCCCCCGCCGCCGAACTCCTCCGGCACCGCCATGCCGAGGAATCCTTGCTTGCCGGCCTCCAGCCAGACCTCGCGGTCGACGACGCCCTGCTCTTCCCACTTCGCATGATTCGGCGCGACATGCTGGTCGAGAAACTTTCGGTACGACTCCCGGAACAGATCGTGCTCCGGTTCGAAAAGGGTGCGCTCCACCGCCAACCTCCTAATGCCACATCGGCGTCATCGCCTCCCCCATACGGTACCCGGAAGTCGAATCACGGTTCACTTCGATCCCCGAAAACCGGTCCGAACAGCACTACCTGCGGGAATTCGGCCGAGCGGGTGGACCTGAACCCCGGTAAACCTGGCTAGAGTCCGAGCGCACCGCGGGCCCGGCCCCACAGCGTGCGGCCCCGGTCCTTGTCGCGCTCGGCGAGCAGGAAGGTCAGCTCCTCTTCCAGCGCCTTGCGCACGACCGCCTGTAGTTCCTCGGCGGCCGCGTCGAGATCGTCGGCGTCGGCCCAGGGGGTGGTCTCGATCGGCGTGCCGGCGGAGTAGTAGAACCGCTCCGGCTTCGGGATCCACGTCGGCCCGAAGCCCGTCACCAGGGGCGGGGTGAGGTTCGGCGGCAATCCGAGCGCCTGCACCAGCGTTCGCAGCGGGCGCAGGGCCGCGCCCTGACCGTCGAGGAGGATGTCGAAGGCGTCGTCCGCGCCGACCATGGCCACCGGGACGATCGGCGCACCGGTTTCGATCGCCATTCGCGCGAATCCGGTGCGGCCCGCCCACTTCAGCACGTACTTCTCGCCCTTGCGGCGCACGGCTTCCCGGCCGCCGCCGGGAAACACCAGCAGCATCTCGCCCTGCTCGAGCAGTGTCCGGCAGTTGGCCCGGTTGCCGCGCACGCAACCCACGCGGTGCAGCGCGTGCCGCACGCCGGGGACGGTGATCAGCACATTCTCCGCCAGCCCGCGCACCAGCCGCCCGCGGGTGCGCGCAATCTCCGGCCACAGCAGCGGGGTGTCGATGCCGAGGAAATTGTGATTCCCCACCAACAGCACCGGCCCGTCGGCCGGGATGTTGTCCAGGCCGTGGAATACCGGGCTCACCCAGGCCCGCATCGGCGCGGTCAGCGCGTCGAAGGCGCGGATATCGCTGTCGCGCAACGGTATTCGCAGCGGAGCGCCATCGGATAAGGCGCCCGCGAGCCCCGGCGGGACGCACGGATCGTCGGCCAAGAGAACCCTCCCTGTGACTCAGCCGGGCAGGTGCGCCGTCCCCGCGTGCGCGTAATCCGACAGCACCGCCGCCAGCGCGGCGGGCACGCGCGCCCGGATCCGGGTGCCGCCCTCCTCGTGCTGGGAGTCGAGCAGGCGGCCGTCGGCGTGGATGCGGGCGAGTAGGTCGCCGCGGGTGTACGGCAGCAGCACGCTCACTTCCACGTCCAGCGCGCCGAGCACCTCGGCCAGCCGGTCGCGCAGCTCCGTCAGTCCCGCGCCGGTGCGTGCCGACACGAACACGGCCTGGGGCAGCTGGGCGCGCAGCTGCGCCAGCTCACCGGGCTCCAGCGCGTCGATCTTGTTGACCACCAACAGTTCCGGCGGGCTGATCGCGTTCGACTCCCGCAGCACGTCGGTGATCACCTCGCGCACGGCCTTGATCTGACCGGCCGGCAGCGGGTCCGAACCGTCGACCACATGCAGCAGCAGATCGGCGCCCGTCACCTCCTCCAGCGTCGAGCGGAACGCCTCCACCAGCTGGGTGGGCAGGTGCCGGACGAAGCCGACGGTGTCGGTGAACACCACCTCGCGGCCGTCTTCGAGGGCGGCCCGGCGGGTGGTCGGGTCCAGGGTGGCGAACAGCGCGTCCTGCACGAGGATGCCCGCGCCGGTGAGCGCGTTCATCAGGCTGGATTTCCCGGCATTGGTGTAGCCGACGATCGCGACCGCCGGGACGCCGCTGGAGGTGCGCCGCGCGCGCTTGGTGTCGCGGGCGGTCTTCATCTCCTTGATCTCGCGGCGCAACTTGGACATGCGCTCGCGGATGCGGCGGCGGTCGGTCTCGATCTTCGTCTCACCAGGACCGCGGGTGCCCACGCCGCCGCCGGCGCCACCGGCCCGGCCGCCTGCCTGCCGGGACATCGACTCGCCCCAGCCACGCAGCCGCGGCAGCATGTATTCCATCTGCGCCAGCGACACCTGCGCCTTGCCCTCGCGGGAGGTGGCGTGCTGGGCGAAGATGTCCAGGATCAGCGCGGTACGGTCGATGACCTTGACCTTGACGACCTTCTCCAGCGCGGTCAGCTGTGCGGGGGTCAGCTCACCGTCGCAGATCACGGTGTCGGCGCCGGTCTCGAGCACGACGGCGCGCAGCTCCTCGGCCTTGCCGGAGCCGATGTAGGTGGCGGGGTCGGGCTTGTCGCGACGCTGGATCAGCGCCTCGAGCACCTCCGAACCCGCGGTCTCGGCGAGCGCGGCGAGTTCGCTCATGCTCGCGTCGGCCTGCGCCGCGCTGCCCTCGGTCCAGACGCCGACCAGCACGACGCGCTCCAGGCGCAGCTGGCGGTACTCGACCTCGGTGATGTCGGCGAGTTCGGTGGACAGCCCGGTGACGCGGCGCAATGCGCTGCGCTCCTCGAGTTGCAGTTCGCCGACCGTCGGATCGGAGGCCCAGCCGTCGCGGGCCTCATCGGTGTCGTCGAGCTCCTCGATCGGGGTGAACTCGTACGTTTCTGGTTTTCTCATACACCTCCATGCTCCCACGACTCAACGGACCCGCGCACGTCAGTTATTCCGGGGGCCTATCGGCTGCCCGCGTGGGCGCGATCGCGCGGTCAGGCTCCGTACCACCAGTCCGCGGCCAGATGGCCGGACGCGACGAGTTCCGAGGGACCGCGCAGCCACGCGGATCCACCGTCGAAGTCGACGACGACCGCGCCGCCGGGCACCCGCACCCGCACCTCGCCGCGCTCGCTGTCGAGCGCGAAACCCTGGCGGGACAGCGCGGCGGCCGCCGCCGCGACGGTCCCCGTGCCGCACGAGCGGGTCTCGCCGACTCCGCGCTCGTAGACCCGCATGTCCACCGCGCCCGTGGCGTCCAGCGCGGTGAGGATCTCGATATTCACGCCGTGCGGGAACAGCTCCGGGTCGAACCCGGGCGGCACGCCGAGGTCCAGCTTCGCCAGCGCGTCGGCCGTCGACTCCGCGTCCACGCAGGCCAGATGCGGATTACCGACGTCGATGCCGAGCCCGCGCAGCGCGTGGCCGCCGATCGTGGCGGTGGATTCACCCAGCACCCGCACCGGCCCCATCGCGACGGTGACCTCGCCGTGCACGGGGCCGGCCGCGTGCACGGTGACCGGGCGGGCGCCGGCGCGGCTGCCGACGACGAACTCGGTGCGGGTGTCCAGCCCGGTCGCCACCACGTAGTGGGCGAAGACTCGCACGCCGTTGCCGCACATCTCGGCGAGGGAACCGTCGGCGTTGCGGTAGTCCATGAACCAGTCGCCGGGCGCGACGTCCTCGGGCAGTTCGGTCAGCACGCCGTTCGCGACCAGGGCTCCGGCGCGCGCGACCCGGAGCACCCCGTCGGCGCCGATCCCGCGCTGCCGGTCGCACAGGGCGGCCACCCGTTCGGCGGGCAGGTCCAGCCGGGCGTCCGGGTCGGGCAGGACGACGAAATCGTTCTGGGTGCCGTGCCCCTTCGCGAACGCGACGCCGTCCCGCGGTTCGATCTGCTCGGTCATCTTCATGGTCCTCACGCCAACATCCGGCACCGCCGGAACATTTCGTACGGGGCGATCGATCCCGCGCACGATACCGCGGCGCGACTGGTGGCCGGAGAGGTGGCATGCGCTCGGTATGCGGCTACCGAGGGTCACCGTTGTGGCTGCTGGGCGCTGTCTTGCCGCCGCGTGTTTCGGCGGACACGCGAGCCAGGGCCGTGGTCGTCAAGTCCGGGTCGGCGCCGTCCAGCCAGTGGACCCTAGGGTCGCGGCGGAACCACGAACGCTGGCGGCGCACGTAGCGGCGAGTGCCGAAATAGGTTTGCTCTCGCGCCTGCTCGAGGTCGTACTCACCGTCGAGATGGGCCAGCACCTGGGCGTATCCGAGGGCGCGCCGGGCGGTCTGCCCCTCCCGCAGGCCGCGATCGATGAGACCGCGTACCTCGTCGACCAAGCCGCGGTCGAACATCGTCGCCGTCCGGGTCTCGATCCGGGCATCGAGTTCGGCGGTCTCCCGGTCGATGCCGAGAATGGTTGTGCCCCAGCGTGGTTCGCCGATCCGCGGCTGGGAGGCGGCGAATGGGCGTCCGGTCAGTTCGACCACTTCCAACGCGCGCACCAGGCGGCGGCCGTCGGTGGGCAGGATGGTCGCGGCCGCCACCGGGTCGGCGGTGCGCAGCGCGGCGTGCACCGCCTCGACGCCGCCGTCGGCCAGCACCGCCTCCCATTTCGCCCGCACCCGCGGGTCGGTGGCGGGGAACTCCCACTGATCCAGCAACGCCTGCACGTACATCATCGAGCCGCCCACGATCACCGGTGTGCGGCCGCGCGCCCGGATCGCCTCCACATCGGCGGCGGCCGCGGCCTGATACGTTGCGGCCGTGGCGGTTTCGGTCACCTCCAGGACATCGAGCTGATGGTGCGGGATGCCGCGGCGCTGTGCCACCGGCAGTTTCGCGGTGCCGATGTCCATGCCGCGGTACAGCTGCATGGCGTCGATGTTGACGATCTCGCCGTCGAGGCGCTGCGCCAGATCCAGCGCCAGCTCGGATTTTCCGGTGGCGGTGGGGCCGACCACGGCGATCGGGGTCGTCACGACCGGGACCCCGGGCGCCACACACTCACCTGGTAGCCCACGCCGAAAGGCGCCGCGCGGTAAAGGGTTTCGACCTCGGGTGCGGACTCGTCGACGTCGAACAGCCCGGCCAGGACCTGGAACGCGGCCCGCCCGGACACGTCGAGTTCCGCGCACAGACGCTCGTCCAACGCGGCCAGCCCCGACCGGTCCCCCGCCGCCAGGGCGCGGTCGATGCCCTCCTGTACGCCTTCGGCGCGGGGGTCGAGATAGCCGGGCGCGCGCGTCGACAGCGTGGCCGCGCCGTCGGCGACCACCAGCACGCCGCGGTCCTGCGGGCTCGCGTCCAATTCGCGACGCAGTTTCGCACCGGCCTCCGCGCAGTACTGCGGATCGGCGCGCGTGTCCACGATCCGTGCCTCCGCCACCGCGTTCGGCGCCACTTCCCCGCGCAGCCAGCCGCCGATCAAGGCGGGCAACGGCAGATCGGGGTCGGCCGGTCCGGCAGCAGGGACCGTCGCCGCGTCCGACAGCCCGACGCGCACGTCCACGCCGTATCCGCCGAAGGTCCCCGCCGCGTCCGCATCGAGGACCGCCTCCGCCTCGCCCGTCCCGACCACGGTCCACCGGGTTGCGCGCGCCGCCAATATCCGCCCGGCCGCCAGCACCGCCGCCTGCAAAGCCGGCACCTCCGCGGCCGGATGCCCGGCATCGGCCACCGGCGTCCCCCCGCACAATGAGGGAACCAGCACGGGTGGCGACGGAATCAGCACAGCGACGCGAAACACGCGTCCACCGTAGCGACCGTGCCTCCCACCCCGGCGCGACACCGGCGTTCCGGCTCGCGCGACGCGAACATCGGGTGCGGTTCGCCGGTCCGGACGGGTCCGACCTCGCCTACCCCCGTGGACGAGGCCGCGGCGGACACGGTGTCGGCAAACAGCTCGCACGCGGTGCACCGAGCAGCGGTGCGGCGCCGCCGACCGGCCGCGCAGGTGTCGCGACCGGCGCAGGCACGGAGCCGATGGCGACGCGAAGCCACACACCGTAACGCGGGTCGGAGCGCACGGCAACCGCTCGAGTCGCGCCACCGCCGGCAAGACCCGGCAAATCCTCCGGCTGCCTGGTTGAATGGGGTGAGCTAGGGCGTAACCAGGCAGCCGTGACGCGCGGCAGGGACGAGGAGCGATGACCGAGAACAGCGGAACCGAGAAGGCTACCCATCCGGACACCGGCACGGCGCAGCGGTCCAGCGACTCCGTCGCGAAGCGGCCCACGCCCGCCGACGCGGCCAAGCCCGCCGCCACACCGCGGCGACCCGGCGTGCCGAAGCCCGGATCGCGGAAACCGGAGTCCCCCAAGCCGCATGCGATCAAACCCGCCCCGGGCCCCGCGCAGGAGCACCCGCATCCTGTCGTGGTGCCGACGGTGAGCGATCCCAGCAGGTGGGGCCGGGTCGACGAGGACGGCACCGCCTGGGTGCGGACCGCCGACGGCGAGCGCGTCGTGGGCTCCTGGCAGGCCGGCGACGCGGCCGAGGGCCTGGCCCACTTCGGCCGCCGGTTCGACGATCTCGCCACCGAGGTCGCGCTGCTGGAGGCGCGGCTGGCGGCCGGCACCGACGCTCGCAAGACGAAGGCGGCCGCCCTCGCGCTTGCCGAAACGTTGCCGACCGCGTCGGTCATCGGCGATGTCGACGGGCTGGCCCGGCGTCTGCAGGCGATCATCGAGCACTCCGACGAGGCGGCAGCGCACGCCATGGAGGAAAAGGAACGCACTCGCCACGAGCAGACCGAGCGCAAGGAGGCGCTGTGCGCGGAGGCCGAGCAGATCGCCACCGACTCCACCCAGTGGAAGGCCGCCGGTGACCGGCTGCGCGAGATTCTCGACGAGTGGAAGACGATCCGCGGCGTGGACCGCAAGGTCGACGACGCGCTGTGGCGGCGGTTCTCCAAGGCTCGCGAGGCCTTCAACCGCCGCCGCGGCGCGCACTTCGCCGAACTGGACCGGGAGCGCGCGGCGGCCAAGACACGCAAGGAGGATCTGTGCGTGCGGGCCGAGGAGTTGTCCGACTCCACCGACTGGGCCGGTACCGCCGCGGTGTTCCGCGAGCTACTGAACGAATGGAAATCCGCGGGCCGCGCCCCCCGTGAGGCCGACGAGCAGCTGTGGCGGCGGTTCAAGAGCGCGCAGGACGTCTTCTTCGCCGCCCGCAACGCCGCGGCCTCCGAACGCGACGCGGAGTTCGAGGACAACGCGGCCGCCAAGGAAGAACTGCTGCGCACCTACGAGGACCGGATCCCCGCCCATCTCGACGCCGGGTCGGCGGCCCTCGACAACGCCCGCGCGGCGCTGCGCGAACTGCAGGAGAGGTGGGACGCGATCGGCAAGGTCCCGCGCGAGCGCATGCAGGACCTGGAGGGCAAGCTGCGCGCGATCGAGCGGCGGGTACGCGACGCGGTCGACCAGCAGTGGCGGCGCACCGACCCCGAGGCCGTCGCCCGGGCCGCGCAGTTCCGCGAGCGGGTGGCGCAGTTCGAGGAACAGGCGGCCAAGGCGCGCGCGGCCGGGCGTGCCCGCGATGAGGAGAAGGCCCTCGAGCAAGCCAAGCAGTGGCGAGAATGGGCGGAGGCGGCCGAGGGCGCGGTCAGCCAGCGCTGAGGAGGTCGGGCCGGATGGACGTGCGGGAGATCAACAAGCGGGTGATCGCGCAGTACCGTGCGGGCGCCGAGATCGAGGGTATGCACCGTGATCGGTTGCTGCTGCTCACCACGACCGGCCGCCGCTCGAGCGCGCCGCACACGACGCCGATGATGTTCCACCGCGACGACGACCGGGTGCTGGTGATCGCCTCCAACCAAGGCGCGCCCCAGCACCCGGAGTGGTACCTGAACCTGGCCGCGAACCCGGCCGTGACGGTGGAACTCGGCGACGAAACCTATTCGGCCACAGCCGAACCGCTGCGCGGCGAGGACTACGACCGCGTGTGGGCCGACATCAAAAGGCTGTATCCGTTCTTCGCCGATCACGAGAAGCAGGCAGGGCGCACGATCCCGGTGGTCATGTTGGATCCCGGCCTGTAGCGGCGCAGGGTTATTCGTCGTTCCTGTGGTCTTCCTCGTTGCCGATCAGCCAGGTGCGCTCGCGCTTCTCTCGCTCCGCGGCGGCCTGGCGGCGCTTCTCCTCGGCCTCCAGGTGCAGGGCGGTGCGGCTCCACACCACCTTTACCCAGTGGAAGGTCAGCACGACGATCGCGAGCAGCGCGAGGATCAGGCCGATGCCCGGCCCGGCGCCCTCGTAGTTGCCCAGCCCGGGGGTCTGCCGGTGCCAGATCGACAGCACGCCGAACACGCTGCCGACGGCCGACCCGGCCACCGCGATCCAGGCCAGCACCCACCGCCGCGTCACCAGCGCCAGCGACGAGAAGCAGATCCCGAAGACCACCACGAACCACTCGAACACCCGCGACGGCAGGCCGATGTGCTCGGCCTCGGCGGTGGCGTCGTAGAGGATCACGTCGAGCCCGCGCGCGCTGCCCGCGTGCGGCAGCACCAGCGACAGCAGCAGCACGAAGACCGACACCGCCACCACCATGGCGCGCGCCCCCGGATCGATCTCCCCCGCGATCTTGCGCTCGACCGCTTCCAGATCGTCGCGGAATTCCTCGAACACCTTGGACTCGGCCGGATTCATCTGCTCCTCGTTCGGCTCGGAGGTTCGCCGCTCCGCCGCGTCACGCGCAGGACCGGAACCGGCATCGGAGGAGATACTACCGGCCGTCGTATCTCCGTCTGGCCGAGCATCGCCGGAAGACCGCGAACGATCGCCGTCGTCCTTCGCTTCGTCCTCGCCGCGATCGGCCATCGGTCAGACCCCGCAGCCCGTGTCGCACCCCGCGCTCGCGGCGACCGGCTCGGGCGCACCGATGCGCGGGATGCCCAGGCCGACACCGATGGGCTCGGTCTTGGGCGTGATGCCGCGTTCGTGAGCATCACCGGCGCGGGTGCGGCGGTGGCTGTGGACCGGGCCGTCGGCGATCAGGTGGTGCGGGGCCGCCCCGGTGATGTCGACGGTGACGATGTCGCCCGGCCGGATGGTGTTGTCGGCGGGCGGGCGGAAATGCACCAGCCGACCGTCGCGGGCACGCCCGCTCATGCGCGCGGTGGCGGCGTTCTTCTTGCCCGCGCCCTCGGCGACCAGCAGTTCGACCTCGGTGCCGAGCAACGCCTGATTCGCCTCCAGCGACACCTGCTCCTGCAACGCGACGAGCCGGTCGTAGCGCTCCTGCACCACGGCCTTCGGCACCTGGTCGGCCATGGTGGCGGCGGGCGTGCCGGGCCGGATCGAGTACTGGAAGGTGAAGGCGCTGGTGAATCGGGCCTGCCGCACCACGTCCAGGGTCTCCTGGAAATCCTCCTCGGTCTCGCCCGGGAAGCCGACGATGATGTCGGTGGTGATGGCCGCGTGCGGCATGGCGGCACGCACCTTCTCGATGATTCCGAGATACCGCGCCTTGCGGTAGGACCGCCGCATGGCCTTGAGCACGCGATCGGACCCCGACTGCAACGGCATGTGCAGCTGCGGGCACACGTTCGGCGTCTGCGCCATGGCCTCGATGACGTCGTCGGTGAATTCCGCCGGATGCGGCGAGGTGAAGCGGACCCGCTCCAGCCCGTCGATGGTCCCGCAGGCGCGCAACAGTTTCGCGAACGCGCCGCGGTCACGGTGCTCGTCGGGGTCGGCGAAGTTGATTCCGTAGGAGTTCACGTTCTGGCCCAGCAGCGTCACCTCCAGCACGCCCTGCTCGACCAGCGCCTGCACCTCGGCCAGCACGTCACCGGGACGGCGGTCGACCTCCTTGCCGCGCAGCGCCGGCACGATGCAGAAGGTGCAGGTGTTGTTGCAGCCCACCGAGATCGACACCCACCCGGCATAGGCGGACTCCCGCTTGGCGGGCAGGGTCGAGGGGAACGCCTCCAGCGATTCGAGGATCTCGACCTGGGCCTGTTCGTTGTGCCGGGCGCGTTCCAGCAGCACCGGCAGCGAGCCGATGTTGTGGGTGCCGAACACCACGTCGACCCACGGCGCCTTGCGCACCACGGTGTCGCGGTCCTTCTGCGCCAGGCAGCCGCCGACGGCGATCTGCATCCCCGGCCGCTCGGCCTTGACCGGGGCCAGATGTCCCAGCGTGCCGTAGAGCTTGTTGTCGGCGTTCTCGCGCACCGCGCAGGTGTTGAACACGACGAGGTCCGCGGTCGCGCCGGGCGTGGCCCGGACGTATCCGGCGTCCTCGAGCAGGCCCGACAGGCGTTCGGAGTCGTGCACATTCATCTGACAGCCGTGCGTGCGGACCTCGTAGGTCCGCTGCTGCTCGGCGCCGACGGCAGAACGCACTCCAACCTGCGTAGACGAATTCACCCGTCCAGGGTATCGGCTCGCGGAAATTCGGGACCGGCCCGTCCACCCGCCGCTGAGCGGGCGTGATACCGGTCACCAATGTCAAGCTCGGGTTAAAGGCAGGAGGCAACAGCGCGACGCATGCCCGAATACTGCGCATTTCCAGCGCCTTCGCTCTAGGGTCTGTTTTCATGACCGACGCTGCCGATGCAACACCCGGCACTGCCACCGAGCCGACTCCCGCCGACGCCGACGCGCCACCGATGATCTCGATGCGTGACGTGCAAAAGCATTTCGGCGCTCTGCACGTGCTGCAGGACATCAACCTCGAAGTGCCCAAGGGGCAGGTCGTGATCGTGCTGGGCCCGTCGGGTTCCGGGAAGTCGACGCTGTGCCGCACCATCAACCGCCTCGAACCCATCGATTCCGGCACCATCGCCGTCGACGGCGTGGAACTGCCCGCCGAGGGCCGGGCACTGGCCAAGCTGCGCGCCGACGTCGGCATGGTGTTCCAGTCGTTCAATCTGTTCGCGCACAAGACGATTCTCGAGAATGTGATGCTCGCGCCGATCAAGGTGCGGCGCATCGACAAGAAGCAGGCCCGCCGGAAGGCGATGGAACTGCTGGAACGGGTAGGCATCGCCGATCAGGCGGAGAAATATCCGGCCCAGCTGTCCGGCGGGCAGCAGCAGCGCGTCGCGATCGCTCGCGCGCTGGCGATGAACCCCAAGGTAATGCTGTTCGACGAGCCCACCTCCGCGCTGGATCCGGAGATGGTCAACGAGGTGCTCGAAGTAATGGTGTCCTTGGCCAAAGAAGGGATGACCATGCTGGTGGTCACCCACGAGATGGGCTTCGCCCGCCGTGCCGGCGACCGGGTGTTGTTCATGGCTGACGGTCTGATCATGGAGGACGCCGAACCGGAGGCGTTCTTCACCGCACCGCGTTCCGATCGCGCCAAGGATTTTCTCGGCAAGATCTTGAGTCACTGACCGGTGACCGGAACCTAGTCACTGCACGAGAGAAAAGGAAATCGATGAGGATCACCCGTGCATTGCAAATCGGAATAGGCGCCCTCGCCGTGGCGGTCGCCGTAACAGGCTGTGGCGGAGGCGGTTCCAAAACCGCGACCGAGAACGCCGCCGACGGCAAACTGACCATCGGCGTCAAGTTCGACCAGCCCGGCCTGAGCCTGCGCAACAAGGACGGCTCGTTCTCCGGCTTCGATATCGATGTCGCCAAGTATGTCGCCGGAAAGCTGGGCGTGGCGGAGGACAAGATCACGTTCAAGGAGGCGCCCTCCGCGCAACGCGAGACGTTGATCCAGAACCGGCAGGTCGATTTCGTGGTCGGCACGTACTCGATCACCGACCAGCGCAAGGAGAAGGTCGACTTCGCCGGGCCGTACTACCTCGCCGGTCAGGGCCTGCTCATTCGCTCGGACAACACCTCCATTACCGGTCCGGAGTCGTTGAACGGCGGGAAGAAGCTGTGCTCGGTGCGCGGTTCCACTCCGGCGCAGAACATTCAGAAGAATTACGCCAACGACGTACAGCTGCAGGAGTACGACACCTATTCGCTGTGTGTCGAGGCGCTGAAGGCCGGCGCGGTGGACGCGCTGACCACCGACGACATCATCCTGGCCGGCTTCGCCGCGCAGAACCCGGGCCAGTTGAAGCTGGCCGGTAAGCCGTTCACCACCGAGAAGTACGGCATCGGCGTGAAGAAGGGCGACACCGAGTCGCGCGCCAAGATCAACGACGCCATCGAGGCGATGATCAACGACGGCGCCTGGAAGGCCTCGCTGGACAAGAACTTCGGCAGCACCGGGTTCCAGCCCTCGGCCCCGCCGCAGGTCGACCGGTACTGATCCTTCGCGTGAGGGGCGGTCTCGGATCGGGATCGCCTCTCGCCCAGCCAGTTTCACCCATGACGATCGGAGGGACACGTCCGCCGTGTTCGACTTGATCTCCCGATACCAAGACCAGCTGCTCGACGCCTTCTGGATGACCATCAAGTTGACCCTGTTGTCGACGGTCGGGGCGGTGGTCCTCGGTGTCGTCGTGGCCGCGATGCGGGTGTCGCCGGTGCCGGTGGCGCGCTGGGTCGGCACCGCCTACGTGACCCTCTTCCGCAACACGCCCCTGACCCTCATCCTCGTCTTCTGCTCGCTGGGCGTGTACACCACCCTCGGCGTTCAGCTGGCCGGCGACAGTAACAACCTGAACTTCCTGGCGACCAACAACTTTCGCTTCGCCGTAGTCGGTTTGTCCGTCTATACGGCGGCTTTCGTGTGCGAGTCGCTGCGCTCGGGCATCAACACCGTGCCGCTGGGCCAGTCCGAGGCGGGACGTTCGCTGGGGCTGACGTTCGGTCAGAACCTGCGGTATATCGTTCTCCCGCAAGCGTTCCGGTCGGTCATCGCGCCGCTGGGCAGCGTGCTGATCGCGCTGACCAAGAACTCCACCATTGCCGCCGCGATCGGTGTCGCCGAGGCCGCCAAACTGATGTCGGAGATGATCGAGACCGAGGCCGACGTCATCGTCGTGGGCGTGATCTTCGCCCTCGCCTTCGTCATCCTGACCCTGCCGACCGGCCTCCTGTTCGGCTGGCTGGCAAGAAAATTCGAGGTGAAGCGATGAGTTCAGGCGCCTCCGTACTCTTCGACGCGCCCGGCCCCAAGGCCCGGGTGCGGTACGCCGTCTACTCGGTGCTGGTCGCCGCCGTGATCGCCGGGCTGCTCTGGCTCGTGATCGCCAAGCTCTCCGACAAGGGGCAGCTCACCGCCGCGAAATGGAAGCCGTTCATCGACGGCGAGGTCTGGGAGACCTACATCCTGCCCGGCTTGCGCGGGACCATCGTGGCCGCGGCGCTGTCGATCGTGTTCGCGCTGGCGATCGGGATGATCTTCGGGCTGCTGCGATTGTCGGACCACCGCAGCGTACGCATCGTGGCGGGCGCGATCGTCGAATTCGCCCGGGCTATTCCCGTGCTGATTCTCATGATCTTCCTGTACGCGGTGATCTCGAAGTACGACCTCACCGACTCCAGCCAGTACGCGCTGACCTCGGTGGTGATCGCGCTGACCGTCTACAACGGCTCGGTGATCGCCGAGATCGTCCGCTCGGGCATCCGGTCGCTGCCCAAGGGCCAGACCGAAGCGGCCGTCGCGCTGGGCCTGCGCAAGGTGCAGATGATGCGGATCATCCTGCTGCCGCAGGCGATTACGGCAATGCTGCCCGCCATCGTGTCGCAGATGGTGGTGGCGTTGAAGGACACGGCGCTGGGCTATCAGATCACCTACCAGGAGATCGTGCGACAAGGCCAGCAGCTCGGTGCGGCCGAGCAGAACACCGTGCCGTCGTTGATCGTCATCGCGGTTATCATGGTCGCGCTGAACTGGTCGCTGACCAGGGTCGCCACCTGGCTGGAGAAGCGGCTGCGGTCGCGGCGCAAGGGGCACGCGGTGGTTCCGGCCTCGGCGATCCTCACCGATGCCGCGCCCGGGATGGATCTGACCACATCGCGCTGAGCGCAAATCTCGGATGTGGGTCGGGTGGGCACCCTACTGTAGCGGGTGCCCAAATGTGGCTTCCAGCAGGGGTTTCGGCCGTTCGTGAGGCGTGCCGAGGGCGGTGGCGCTGTTTGAAGCGGCGGCGTACCGGGTATTCGCGGACAATGACGGCGCTACGGAGATCCGGGCCGAATGTCCACGGCGAGCGGGGTTCTGTACCGGCGCATCGAATCATGTCGGCGTAACCGTCGATTGCTTGTCGACTTCCGGTCGTCTCGGCATCCGATCGCGCGCGCCCATGTGCCGGCCACACGAGTAGGAGATGCGAGACGAACGATCAGAAATCGAGTTACCGCGCCACGCCTCGAGGTCGAGAGGGGACAGGTTTTGCCGACTTCAACACAGCAGTCGAAGGCCAAGGATCCGAACAAAGGTTATGTGGCCCTGTTGGGCTGGAGTTTGAACGCCGTCGAGGCAATTGATCGCTTCGACCGGCGCTATATCGTGGTGGCCCCGGAGTGGGCCGAAGAATATTGTGCCGCACACGATATCCCCTACATCCCGTGGAATTTCGAGCGGCTCAACGATCGTTCGGTGGAGATCGCGGAGACACTGCAGGAACGCGGGGTGGACGTCGCCATTCCGATCTACGAGGAGACCGTGGAGTGGGCCGGTGCGATCAACTCCGTGCTGCTCGACAACCCCCGTCTGCTGGGCCAGTCCATGCTGCTGCGCGACAAGTCGCTGATGAAGCGGCGGGCGCAGCTCGGCGGCATCCGCGTGGGCATCTTCGAGGAGGCCCACGAACGCGACGACGTCATCCGCTTCCTCAAGCGCGTCAACCAGACCCTACTGAAGCTGGACGGCGATCCCAACGACCCGATCCACATCAAGGCCTTCGACAAGGCCGGCTGCCTCGGGCACCGGATCATCCGCACCCCGGATGAGATCGACACCATTCCCGACGACGAGTTCCCGCTGCTGATGGAGTCCCATCTGGACGGGCGGGAATTCGCGGTGGAGGCCTGGATCCACAAGGGGCGCATCCGTTTTCTCAACATTTCCGAATACGTCACGCTCGGCTATTCGGTGTTCGTCCCGGCGACACCGGAACTCGAACAGTACCGGCCGGAGATCACCCGGCAGGTCGAGAAGCTGATCAAGACCTTCGACATCGAGTTCGGTTTCGTCCATCCCGAGTACTTCGTCACCAGCGACGGCGAGATGTATTTCGGCGAAGTCGCCTACCGGCCACCGGGTTTCAAGGTATTCGAACTGCTGGAGCGGGCCTACGGTTTCAACGCCTACCACGCGCTGGTCCTGGCCTTCGACCCGAAAACGACCGAGGCGGAGATAGACGCGTTCTTCCCCAAGGAAGTGGTGGACGCACGAGGCCACGCCGGATGTTTCGGCGTGTATCCACGTCGACGCGTGGTCAGCCATTTGTCCATGCCGGAGGAGACCGAGGATCACGATTACTTCGAATCGCACGAGCTCACCGCTCCCCTGACCGACAAGGTGACCAAACGCACCGCGTACGGAAACCATTGGGGGCTGCTGTACTTCTTCGGTGACGATCCGTACACTCTGCGGGATCTGCTGAAGCGACAGGAAGAACTCGATTTCTACATCTGATCCGCGGCAGCATCGGATCACGGGAGGGTCCTGTAATTGAGTTCACCCAGCAGCGACAGTGCGACCCTGGACAGACGGCTCGCTCAGCTGGACGACGCCACGCAGTCCCTCACGGACGCGAGCGATCTCGGCAAGCAGACCAGACTGTCCCGGATGCTGGCCGCCCTGCGCCGAGTGCTGCTCATCCCGGGCGGATGCGCCGCGATCCGGCACCGCGCCGAACGGATCGAGGACTCCGGCCTGTTCCTCGGTACGGACTGGGCGTCTCCGCAGATCCTGATTCCGGCGTTGAGCACCGGTTCACTGCGGAGCCCGAACGCTGACACGGTGGTGCTGGAGACGGTGAGCGATCTGCGCCTGCTGGCCGTGGCCAAGGGCGCCTACGCGCATCCGCTGATCACGGCCGAGCAGGCACAGCAGCATCTTTCGCAGGTGCTGGCGGCCAACCTGACGCTGTTGCTGACGCCGCCTACGGAGGCCGAGCGGACGCAGCAGGGGCGGATGGCGCAGGTGTCGCGGAGTCTGCTCGGCTACCTGGTCGAGGAGGTCGGGTACGAGAAGGTGCTCGAGCACCTGGTGGACGAGATCTGGCGGATTCTGCGGCAGCGCCCGATCCAGGTCGACGCGGTGAAGCGGATGATCACCCAGATCGCCGTGGCCCGCAGCAATCCGGACATCGATCTGGGCGCCACCGGGCTCGGCGCCGACCGGTTGATCAGCAGCCTCTACGGCACCACCGACGCCTGCCGGGAGGATCCGGGCGTGGAGGTGTATCGGGCCCGGCTGGAAACGATGGACGACGGCACGCTGCAGTTCGAGGCGGCCGGTTTCGCCCGATCAATGCACGACACCGGGCTGGTCTCGCCGTATCACGCGGTGCTGCTGCGCTTTCTGCTCGGGAAGGGCGAGTACCTGCTCGCCGAGGCGATGGGGTTGTCGAACACCGGGCGCGATGGCCTGCTCTGCTATCACGCGCTGGTGCGCAAGCTCATCGAAGATGTCGTGCACGTCGAGACGGCCCAGTGCATCTACGGGCTGGCGCTGCTGCTGGAGCGCGGCATTCTGTATCAGCCGCCCGTGGCTCCGGGGATCTGGCGGCAGCTGGGACTGCAACTCTCGCCGCACGCACGGCAGCGCTTGTCCGCGGTGTTCGGGCCCGCGCCCGAGCCGCGGGCGTGGCTGCTGTCGGGCGTGCTGTCCCTGCTGGGGCAGCCGCTGGGGGTCGGGCAGGGCGACAACCCGACCTGTCAATCGGCGCGGGCGTTGTCGATGTGGGCGTACAACGATCCGGACTACCTGTTGCAGACCGTCGCCTGGGCGGCGCGCGACGACGAGGTCGTCATGCATTTCGAGGGGCAGCCGATCTCGTCGCGCGAGAGCGGCGCGGGCCTGGCCGCCGGGCTGCCGTCCGACCTGGATCCGGTGTCGCTGCTGGTGGTTCCGCACCTGGACCGGATCTACACCGAGATGGGCCGGCGCTGCGTCGGTCGTCCGGGCGACCCGCACCGCTGGGTCAATCCGGAGTTCCACGGCTGGTGGGCCGGGCGCGGATTCCGCATCAATGTCGATGTGGCGACCGGCAATCTGACCGATCTCGAAGAGTTCCTCCGCCACTTCTACGCCGCTTATCACCCCTACTACAACGGCAATCAGCCGTTGATCCACCCGCAGCCGGCCGGCGTCGCCGTCACCGACAGTGCGGCCCGTTTCATCGGCTGGCACGCGATCACCGTGCTGCGGGTGACTCTCGACCCGCAGGACACGATGCGGGTCTACTTCTACAACCCGAACAATGACAGCGGCCAGGACTGGGGCGACGGCGTGGTCGTCGGGACCGCCGGGCACGGGGAACGCTTCGGCGAGGCGTCGCTGCCCTTCGAGCAATTCGCGTCCCGGCTCTACATCTTCCATTTCGATCCGCTGGAGCCGGGCGAGTCGGCGGCGGTGGGGCGCGAGGAACTGGACCGTGTGGTCGGCTACGTGCATCGCAGCTGGGGTGCGGACCGGGTGCCGCCGGGTCCCATGGCCAGCGCGGGCACTACGTCGAGTAGCGCACTGCGGCAGTGATATCGGTCAGGAAAATGTAGCCGCCGGTCAGCGCTCGGAATCGAGTGCCGACAGCTCGGCCTTCACCACGGTGTAGGCCGTCGACTGGTTGTATCCGCGCCGGGCCAGCATGCCCACCAAGCGGCGAATCGCCTTGTCGCGCTCCAGATTGTGCGGCAGGGTGCGTAGCTTCCGGCGTACCAGCTCGGTGGCCGCCGCGTGCTCGTCTACGGTTTCGTTGCCCTCGGATTCGTGGGCCTCGCCGAGATCGTCGTCCGGGGACGGGGCGGCCGATGGTCGCGATGTACTGCCGATCCGGGGCGACGAAGTTTTCGGGGTGGGCGCGAAATCGACGGTGGACAGCTCCTCTTTCACTACCGTGTAGGCGGCGGACTGGTTGTATCCGCGCCGGGCCAGCATGCCGACCAAGCGGCGAATCGCCTTGTCGCGGTCCAGATCCGGTGGCAAGGAGTTGAGTTTCCGGCGCACGAGTTTGGTGGCACGGTCGATCTCCGCCTCCGCGGTGACGCCCGCGAGGGCCGGTTCCGCGTCGGCCGGGTCCACCCCCTTGCGATGCAGCTCGCGCGCGATGGCCTTCTTGCCCTTGCCCGCATAGGTGTGCCGGGAGTGCACCCACTGCTCGGCAAAGGCGGCGTCATCGATGAGCCCGACCTCGGCAAGCCGATCCAGCACCCGCTCACCCACCTCGACCGCAAAACCCTTGGCCGCCAACTTCTCGGCCAACTCGGCCCGGCTCCGCGCCCGGTCGGTCAACAACCGCAAACACAACTCCTTGGCCTGTGCCTCGCTCCCGCCCCCGCGCTCGTCACCGCTACGACTCCGCCGACCTCGGCGCTCCCCGGCCGCACGCGGCGTCTCGCTTCCCTGGTCGGACTGCGCCATATCGTCGCCCGCTCCCGCGGACTCGGAGTCTTCCCGGACGGCGCGGCGACGGACGGTGTGGGAGCCGTCGAGCAGACCGGTCTCGGCCAGTTGGCCGAGCACCTGCCGGATCACATCGCCCGCATACCCCTCGGCTGACAGAGCCTGCGTCAGCTCCGATCGGTCAACCCCTCGCCGACCGATCAACAGCCGCAGACACGCCGCCTTGGCTTGCGCCACCACCTCGCCCTCACCCGCCGGGCTCCTACCCTCGCCCGCCGAGTCGCTTCCCCGTACGGGTCTCGCTGATGGGTCCGTGTCGGAACGCCATACCCCCTGTGGGCCGGAACCGCTCGGAGACACACGTTTCGGTCGTTTCGGACGGCGGCCGGGAGCAGGCGCGGCCCAGTCGTCTACTGGGTCACCCGTTCCCCCGCGCTCCGACTGCTCCGCCTGGCGGCGCAGTCGTTCCACTGCATCGAGCCGAGTCGCGTCGGGGCCTTGGCCTTCCCGAGACCCCGACGCTTCCCGGTCTGGCATCGGCTAGAAGTCGACGGGCGCCTCGGCGCCCGCGTCTGCGGTGACATCTGCCCCGATGCCGAGCTTCTCTTTGATCTTCTTCTCGATCTCGTCGCGTACGTCGGTGTTCTCCAGCAGGAACTTGCGCGCGTTCTCCTTGCCCTGGCCGAGTTGGTCGCCCTCGTAGGTGTACCAGGAGCCGGACTTGCGGACGAAGCCGTGCTCGACACCCATATCGATGAGCGAGCCCTCCTTGGAGATGCCGTGGCCGTAGAGGATGTCGAATTCGGCCTGCTTGAACGGCGGTGCGACCTTGTTCTTGACGACCTTGACGCGGGTGCGGTTGCCGACCGCGTCGCTGCCGTCCTTGAGCGTCTCGATGCGGCGTACGTCCAGGCGCACCGAGGCGTAGAACTTCAGCGCCTTACCACCGGTGGTGGTCTCGGGCGAGCCGAACATGACGCCGATCTTCTCGCGCAGCTGGTTGATGAAGATGGCGGTGGTGCCGGAATTGTTGAGCGCGCTGGTCATCTTGCGCAGCGCCTGGCTCATCAGGCGGGCCTGCAGGCCGACGTGGCTGTCGCCCATCTCGCCCTCGATCTCGGCGCGCGGTACCAGCGCGGCCACCGAGTCGATGACGATGATGTCGATGGCGCCCGAGCGGACCAGCATGTCGGCGATCTCGAGCGCCTGCTCACCGGTATCGGGCTGGGAGACCAGCAATGCGTCGGTGTCGACGCCGAGCTTTTTGGCGTAGTCGGGATCGAGTGCGTGCTCCGCATCGATGAACGCCGCGACACCGCCGGCGGCCTGCGCATTGGCGACCGCGTGCAGGGCGACGGTGGTCTTACCCGAGGATTCCGGGCCGTAGATCTCCACCACCCGGCCGCGCGGCAGCCCGCCGAGGCCCAGCGCCACGTCCAGCGCGATCGACCCGGTCGGGATCACCGAGATGGGCTGGCGCGCTTCCTCGCCCAGGCGCATCACGGCGCCCTTGCCGAAGTTCTTCTCGACCTGTGCCAGCGCCAATTCGAGCGCCTTGTCGCGGTCGTAAGCCTGTGGTGCCATCGTCTGGTCCCCTTCTCGACGGGTGGGTCTCTGCTGTGGTTGACGCCTACGTTAGAGGGCGGCACCGACAAGTTCTGTGGCACAGCTTAGACGAACACGTGTTCGAGGCAAGCGACGCGCCTGGACTCCCGCGCACCGTCTGCCCGGCTATCCGCGTTTCGGCTGCGGCACCAGGGTGACGTGGTCGGTGTGCAGCAGCGCCTGAGCCTGTTTGAACACTCGCAGCGCGGGGGTGATCTCGATGTCGGTGATGCCGTCCAGCCGCCCCAGCCGCTCGGTGACGAAGCGGTACAGGTGCGCGATGTGCCGGCAGACCACCGATGCCACCAGGTTGGTCGCGCCCGTCGTGACCGCGACGAACGTCACCTCCGGACAGGTCGCCAGCGCCCGGCCCACCGTGTCCAGAGCGCCCGGATGCACCCGTAACCACAGCATGCCGCGCGTCGCGTAGCCCATCCGCTCGATCGCGAAGTCGAGATCGAAATACAGGACCCCCGCCTGCTCCAGTTCGGCCATCCGGCGCGCGACTCTGGTTGCGCTCCACCCTGTTTCGGCGGCCAGTTGCGCGTAGGAGACCCGTCCGTCCCGGGCCAGCAGGGCCAGCATCGCCTCGTCGCCGGGCGACAGGTCCATCGCCGTCTCGGGTCCGGCGTCGTCACGCCACCGCCGCGCCGGGCCCAGTTCACGCCGCTGCCGCGCGGTCAGCAGCCGCCCGTAGCGCGGCCACTCCTCGTCCAGCGGGAAGCGGTGCATGATCTCGTACGCGGCGAGCCCGACCACCTGGCTGGCGCGCGGAAGTGTGTTGAGCAGCAAATGATCTCGCTGTTCGAGCGTGCGCGGGCGGCTCATGCAGGTCACCTCGGATCCGGTCGACAGCAGCGACACCCAGCTGACATCGGGCAGCCGGGCCAGCGCCTCGGCCAGCCGCAGCGCCTTGTCCGGGGTGGACCGCAGCCGCACCATCCAGCGGGTGCTGCCCAGCGGCACCGCGTTGACCAGTCCGGCGATATGAACCATGCCGCGCTGCCGCATCGAGCGGTAACGCCGCGCCACCGTCTGCTCGGAGACGCCGAGAATCCCGGCGAGCCGGGCGAACGGGATGCGCGGGTCGGTGACCAGTCCGTGCACGATCTGCTTGTCGAGCAGATCCAGTACGGAGGTTTCGTCGATATCTTCGAGCATCATATGCGGAATCCAACGTGAAGTGGCGGTTGAGTAGGTGGATATTCAAGCATGTCCCACGCTTGTCGTCGATATCGTTCGCTCGAGGTTCTGGAGTTCGCCATGCGAAAATGGCTTCCCTTGTTCGCCGCGTGCCTCGGCACGCTGATGCTGCTCATCGACGTCACCATCGTGAATATCGCGCTGCCCGACATCGCCGACGATCTCGGCACCGGACTGTCCGGCCTGACATGGGTCATCGACGGTTACGCGCTGGCGCTGGCGGCGCTGCTGCTGGTGCTCGGGTCACTGGCCGACCGGCTCGGCGCCAAACCCACCTACCTGGCCGGACTGGTAGTGTTCACCGTCGCCTCGCTGGCCTGCGGGGTCGCGCAGTCGTCGGCGATCCTGGTGGCGGCGCGGGCTTTTCAGGGCGTCGGCGGCGCGGCGATGTTCGCTACCACGCTGTCGCTGCTGCACGCGACCTACACCGGGCGCGACCGGGGCGTCGCCTTCGGCGCCTGGGGTGCGGTGGCGGGCGCGGCGGCCGGCATCGGGGTGGTGCTCGGCGGCGTGCTGACCGATCTGCTGTCGTGGCGGTGGATCTTCTTCGTGAACCTGCCTATCGCGGCGGTGGCGATCGTGTTGTCCGCCTTCGTGTTCGGGCCGTCGCCGCGGCAGACGGGACGCGGCGTCGACGTGGCCGGGATGGCGACCTTCGCGGCGGCGGCGACGGCGGTCACCTTCGGCATCATCCGTGGCGGCGAGCACGGCTGGACCGATCCGCGGGCGCTCGTCGCCCTGGTCGTCGGCGTGCTCGCGGCCGGGTTGTTCGTGGTCGTCGAAATCCGCAGCGCGACACCGATATTCCCGCTCGCACTGCTGCGCAACGGCGAGTTCACCGCCACTCTGCTCGCGGCGGCCGGGCTCAACGTCGCCGCCTTCGCGGTCAGTCCGCTGCTGTCGCTGTGGTTGCAGCAGCAGTTGCGGCTGTCACCGCTGCACGCCGGACTGTCGATGTTGCCCATGGCGGTCACCGCGTTCGTGGTGTCGGGCGCGCTCGGCCGGCTGCTGCACGAGCTGGCGCCCGAGTGGACGATCGGCGGCGGGCTGATCGTGATCGGCGCGGGCGCCGGGCTGCTCGGGTTCATCGACGCCGAATCCTCTTGGACCGCACTGCTTCCCGGCTTCGTTGTGATCGGCGTAGGAGTCGGTGCGGTGGCGCCGGCGCTGGTGGCGGTGGGAATGGCGGCGGTGGCGCCGCAGCAGAGCGGGACCGCCGCGGGTGCGGTGAATACCGCACGGCAACTGGGCATGGCGCTGGGAGTCGCGGTGCTGGGCACCGTCTTCCGCGGCGTGGCCGGAGACGGGCGTCCCGCCCTGCCCCGGTTCGTCGACGGACTGGACGCGGCGGTCGCGGTGGCAAGCGGGGTGGGACTCGTGCTCGGAATCGTCACCTTCGCCCTGTTCCACCGGCGAAGCCGGGTGCCGGAGGTCGCGGTGAGCGACAGCGAAGTACCCGTCGCCTGACCTTCCCGCTCACCAGTGTGAGCGAGGCACGTCGAACTCCGCGCACAACGCGCGCCACACGTCGCGTGGGTCGGCCCCGGCCTCGATGGCCTGAGTACCGGTCCGCCCACCCAGGGACGGCAGCACATGGTCGTTCAGCAGCGAGTCGCCGCGGACCACCCCGAACTCGGCGTGCAACAGTTCCCGGAAATCAGTCAATCGCACCGTGCCGAGGTTACCCGCACCGCCACACCCCCACCCGCGCGCCCGGGCCACCCCCGAGCGCAGCGCATCAGAGACCGGCCGCAGCGGTCACAATCGTCTTTGTCTCGGCAAAATTTGCCATCTCAACGCTGTTTGTGTCCGCGCAGGCCGGGGGTGTCAACGGGCCCGGGCGGCATCGAGTACTCGGTGGCAGGTCTCGATCGGGTCGGAGACGACGTCGGCGGTGGCCGCGGCGGCGGTGGCGGCGCGCCGGTACGACGGGTCGGCGATCATGCGCAGGACGGCCGACCGTATCGCCTCGCCGGTGAACGGGCGGACCACTATCGAACTGCCTTGGCGGGCAGCGCGATTCGCCAGTTCCCACTGGTCGCCGCCGCCGGGCACCGTCACGATCGGCACTCCTGCGAGCAGGGTTTTCGCCAGCAGACCGTGTCCGCCGCCGCCGACCACCAAGTCGGCGTGCCGGAGCAGTTCGTCTTGGCGGCCCAAACCTGCTGTGGCCCAGGGCGGCAGGTGCGCGGGCGGGGTGTGGATGGTCGAGACCGCGACCCGCACACCGGCGCCGTCGAGCGCGTCGAGCACGCCCTCGGCCATGTTCTCCACGCCCGTGTGTGCGGTCGAGGGCGCCACCATGACCAGCGGTTCGGCACCGGGCGGCAGCGGCAGTACGTCGTCGGTCGGCTCCCACAGCAGCGGTCCGACCAGGTGCGCGTGTTCGGGCCAGTCGGGCCGGGGGACCTCGAGTGCGGGCAGGCTCGCGATCAGGCGCGCCTGCGGTCCGGGATCTTCCGGCGGCAGGCCGACGCTCATCCGGGCCGCGGCGCGCTGCTGTTCGCCGCGATGGATCGCCCGGGCAGACAGGCCGCGCAGCACCACGTCCCGCGCCCGGCCGCGCAGGCCCTCCCCGGGTGCGAGCCCACTTCCGATGGGCGGCAACGCTTTCGACGGTAGATATAGCGGATGCGGCGACAGTTCCACCCATGGCACCCGTAGTCGTTCGGCGGCCATGCCACCGCCCGCGGTGAGAACGTCCGACACGACGAGTTCGGGCAGCATCGCACTCAGTTCGGGCAGGATCTCCGAGGAGATATGCGCGGCGCGCTGGTGGATGCGCTGTCCGGCGTCGCCCGGATCGTCCTCCGGGCGCGGGGCGAGTCCCTTCAGCCGCCGCACCCCGAGACCCGCCGCCCGCGCGGCGTCGAACCACACCGGCGAGGTGAACAGCACCGGCTCGTCGCCCGCCGCGAGAAACCGCAGGCACAGCGCGATCGCCGGGAACGCATGACCAGGGTCCGGCCCCGCGATGACAGCCACTCGCATGCGCCCCAGGGTGCCACATCCCCCGCATTCGCCTGCCACAACCCATGGTTCGCGAACCCGCGCGGTGTCACCGGAACACCGGCGGGCCGTCCGGTGACGACACCGAACGGCCCGCGGTCCCTGGCACAGGGACGTCTACATCTTGTTCACTGTCGACTTGTTCGACCCCGACACCGCCTTGTACAGCAGGTACAGCCCGAACACCACGAGGCTGATAATCAGAATCGGGAACAGCGCCTTGACCAGCGCACCGATCACGATCAGCGCCAGCCAGACGAGCGCGACGACGCCCAGGATCTTCCAGAACATGTCCACTTCCTCCCGAAGGTTTCCGAACCGCCGTCAGCGCGATCCGACTCCTCCATACTGACAAGCCGAAGCCCGAAAATCACCAGGTCACAAGCGATATCCGGGAAAGATCAGGGTTGTCCCCTAGACCGGATCAACGCCGGTCGGCAAGCTCGGTGAGCGCCTGGGCCCAGCCGTCCAGGCGGTCGGCGGCGTCGCGCAGGTCGGCCATCGCCCAGCCCAGATCGTCCGGGAACGCGGGGCTTTCGGGAACGGCGAGGATCCGGCTCGCGGAGGCGACCAGTTCCTCGTATTCCGCGACGCCGTCCAGCAGCCGGGCCACGGCCGCGTGGACATGGTCGGACGGCAACGGTGCGGACCGAGTCTTCAACTGCCCCACCAGACCGGCCGCGTGCTCCATGGCGACGATGTCGGCGGCCAGCGCGTGCAGGGCCGCGGCGGCGGAGTCGGCGGTGTCGAGAGTGTCGGTGAGATCGTCCGCGGGCAAGCGGCCGCCGTGCGCGATCTGCCTGCCCACGGCGTAGCACGCGCGCTCGGCCCGGACCAGCCGGGCGATCGGGTCGCGTGCGGCCGAGCGGATCGGCGGCAGCTTGCGCGGCACGAACGCGGCGGGCGGCAACGGGTTTCGCCGGAGTTCGAAATAGCGCTTGGTGGTCACGGCCGCACCCGTCACCAGGGCAGCGGCACCGCTGCCGACGACGATGACGGCCCACGCCGGAGCCGAGACGACCACCAGTCCCGCCGTGCCCAGCGCCGTCAGCCCGGAGGCGGCACTCAGCCGCAGGCTCCGCCGCCGCACCCGCCGACGCCGCCGCAATTCCCGCTCCCGCGGATCGGCCCACTTCCGCACCGCGTGCAGGGCGGTCTCCCCCACCTCACGCAACGTATCCGGCAACCGCCGCGCCTGATCGACCTGCTCCTCCGGCATCCCGGACTGCGCCAGCACCTCACGCACAAACCTCTCGCGCGCTGTCGCCCTCCGACCACCCGCACGCCCAGCCGCCTTCCGACCGGAAGCCGCACCGCCCGAATTACGCTCCCGCACACCGTCGGCGACACCACCGCCACGCCCGGCCGCCCTCCGACCGGATGCCGCAGCGCCCTGGCTACGCTCGCCGTTGGCGGCGTCACTGCCGGCTGCGTTGCCGGAGCGTGCCACACCCGGCGATTGCGGGGAGTGCGGCCGTTCTCGGGATCCCGGAGGCGAGTCGGAAGATGTTCTCCTGCCGGGTAGATCGGCGGGCGGGGCCGAATGGTCCGTGGGTACCCAGCCGAGGCCGGCGGCCGGGTGGGTACGGGAAGGGTTGGGCTGCACTACGTCCCTGGCTTCGTTCATGGGGTTGCCCGGTCTTGCAACCGATTCGAACGCAGGGCCGGTGTCGTGCTCCGCTTCGCGATGCTCGCCCGGAGGACGCCGGAACACGGAGGGGAACAATGCCTTCCAGGCGGGCTCGGCGGCCTGCTGAACCAGGGGCTCGCCGGGACCACGAGGCTCAGCGGGACCGCCTGCCCGGCGACCAAATCCCTGGCCGCGGGCGCGGTCGACCGCGGGCTCGTGGCGGGCCCGCGATCTACCCATGACCTCGTACCTCTCCGGCGGGCGAGCGTTACTGCTGCGCGGTCTGGCCCTTGTCGATCTGCGGCTGCGCGGCCGGGTTCGGGACGGCCTGCGGGGTGGCGGAGTCACCGGCGGGCAGCGAGTCGCCGCGCATGGAGGCGCGGATCTGCTCGAGCCGGTTGTGGCCGGCCATCTGGACGCTGGCCTGCTGCACCTCCAGCATTCGTCCCTGCACCGAGTTGCCCGCGAGTTCGGCGGCGCCCAGCGCATTGGCGTACCGGCGCTCGATCTTCTCGCGCACCGCGTCCAGGCTCGGGGTGCTGCCGGGCGCGGACAGCGTGGAGTCCATCGACTGCAGCGAGGCGCTGACCTGCTCCTGCATCTTCGCCTGCTCGAGCTGGCTGAGCAGCTTGGTGCGCTCGGCGACCTTCTGCTGCAGCGTCATCGCGTTCTGCTCGACCGCCTTCTTAGCCTGCGCGGCCGCCTGCAGCGACTGGTCGTGCAGCACCTTCAGGTCTTCGATGGACTGCTCGGCGGTGACCAGCTGCGCGGCGAACGCCTCGGCCGCGTTGGTGTACTGGATCGCCTTCTCGGAGTCACCGGCGGCCTGGGCCTGGTCGGCGAGCATGACCGCCTGCCGGGCATTGGCGTTGAGCTTCTCCACCTCGTCGAGCTGGCGGTTCAGCTTCATCTCCAGCTGACGCTGGTTGCCGATGACCGACGCGGCCTGCTGCGACAGGGCCTGGTGCTGGCGCTGAGCTTCCTCGATAGCCTGCTGAATCTGGACCTTCGGATCCGCGTGCTCCTCGATCTTGGAATCGAAGAGGGCCATGAGGTACTTCCAGGCCTTGACGAACGGATTAGCCATCGATTGATCCCGCCTCCATCTGACGCGCCGCGCTCCCGCGCGACTGTAGTGCGCGACCGT
Organism: Nocardia sp. N2S4-5; assembly: GCF_044628355.1. NCBI lineage: Bacteria > Bacillati > Actinomycetota > Actinomycetes > Mycobacteriales > Nocardiaceae > Nocardia > Nocardia sp. N2S4-5. The sequence goes on from NZ_JBIUPM010000001.1 coordinate 2,517,074, forward strand.
CACGCACCCCGTTGTCCCTATCCTCCACCGCGCGGCACCGGTATGGGCAGGACCCCGCCGGTTACCGAACGCTTATAGAGAATCTATCCGTTTCCGCTCCGTCGTACAGTGTTGCCGGCGCCGAACGGTGTCGGCGCCGGCAACTCCTGGTCACTTCGCCTGTACCAGTACCAGCTTTTCCGCCCTGGGCGCCGGAATCACGATGCGGGTCTCCTCGGCGATGGCACCGAGCGGAACCGACACGGTCGCGACCGCGGCGTCGGCGGGCGCGGCGGCCGGAGCCGCGGGCACGGGCCGCGCGGGCACCCCGTCCGCCTCGGCCATCGCCGCGCTCACGTCCGACAGCACCCGTGACAGCGGTAGGTCCAGCGCCTGGCAAATGGCCGCCAGCAGTTCGCTGGAGGCTTCCTTGCGACCGCGCTCCACCTCGGACAGGTAGCCGAGACTGACCCGCGCGGACGTGGATACCTCGCGCAGGGTCCGGCTCTGCGCGATCCGAGCGCGCCGCAGACTTTCCCCGATGGCCTCTCGCAGCAGCGTCATCTCGTTCTCCTCACGTTCTTTACTCGCCGGACCCGAGTTCCTGCAGTGACAACGTCACACGCCACCCGGTTGGTTCCCGGGTGCCGGCGCTCCCAGACTCCGGACGAGTTCGCGCACGGCCGCGCGCACGGCTTCCACCCTGATCGTCCACCGGTCGCCGGACAGTTTCAACCGCAACACCTCGGTGCTCTCCGGTCCGGCCAGCCCGAGGAACACCGTGCCGACCGGCCGACCGTCCTGCGGATCCGGTCCGGCGACACCGGTGAGGCCCACGCCCCAGTCGGCGGCACAGGCGGTACGCGCGCCCACGGCCAGCTGTTCGGCGGTGCTCGCGGCGACCGGACCGTCGGTGGCCAACGTGTGTTCGCTCACTCCGGCCAGGCTGTGCTTGAGATCGGTGGCGTAGACGATCAGTCCGCCGCGCAGCACCGTGCTGGCGCCGGGCACACCGGCGACGGTGGCCGCGAGCAGGCCCGCGGTCAGCGATTCCGCGGTGGCCAAGGTGAGGTCGCTCTGCCGCAGCAGCCGGACCAGTTCGGTGACGGGAATCGTCGCGACCAGCGGATCGTTCGGCGGCGGCACCGCGGTCACGACCGCCGGACCGGCCCGAATCGGAGCCGGGCCGCCTGCACCACATAGTCCAGGCCGGTGATCACCGTCAGCGCCACCGCCACGTACATCAGCAGCAGCCCCGCGCTCTGGAACGCGCCCGACAGCGGCAGCAGCATCACGCCGATGGCCAGCGACTGCACCAGCGTCTTCAATTTGCCGCCCCGACCGGCCGGAATCACGCCGCGCCGGACCACCGCCAGGCGCAGCAGCGTGACGCCGATCTCGCGCGCGCAGATCACCAGCGTGATCCACCAGGCCAGATCGCCGAGTGCCGAGAGCCCGATCAGCGCCGAGCCGATCAGCGCCTTGTCGGCGATCGGGTCGGCCAGTTTGCCGAAGTCGGTCACCAGGCCGTATTTGCGGGCCAGTTGCCCGTCGATGCGATCGGTCACGGCCGCGACCCCGAACAGCACCGTCGCCGCGATCCGCCAGCCGGTGTCGTGCCCGCCGGCGGCGAACAGCGCCAGCAGGAACAGCGGCACGATGAGGATCCGCAGCACGGTCAGGATGTTGGCGATGTTCATCAGCGGCACCGCCGACGGCTCCACGGTGCGGGGCGTGGCGGAGACCAGATTCGCGCGCGCTCGGCCCGTATCGACCCAGGCACTGTCCATATCGTCGCTCTGCACGCTCACCGGCACCCCCACCTGGGTACGCCGCGCCGGACCCCGGAATGTGGGGGCTCGGAGGCGGGCTGGCGGTGCGGCACTCCACCAGACTATCGGTTGTCCAGCCGACTACTGTGCACCCCATGACAACACGGGCCTCGCACAGTGATTCGATCGGCGACGCCGTGCCCGACGACCGCGCTCCCCAGCCCGCCGTGACCGCGCGGGCCCCGGGTCCGGAGTCGAGGGCCGGGGCGGGCGACCCGATCGTGCGACGCGCCCGGACCTCGGATGTGCCCGACATCAAGACCCTCGTCGACGTCTACGCCGGCAAGATCCTGCTGGAGAAGAATCTCGTCACACTGTACGAGGCGGTGCAGGAGTTCTGGGTGGCCGAGGTCGACGGCCGGGTGGTCGGCTGCGGCGCGCTGCACGTGTTGTGGGCGGACCTGGGCGAGGTGCGCACGGTGGCGGTGCACCCGAGCGCCAAGGGCAAGGGCCTCGGCCGCCTGATCGTCGACAAGTTGATCACGACGGCGCGCGAGCTGGAGTTGCGGCGGCTGTTCGTGCTCACCTTCGAGGTGGACTTCTTCGAGCGCCACGGGTTCGCCGAGATCGACGGCACACCCGTGACCGCCGAGGTGTTCGCCGAGATGTGCCGCTCCTACGACACCGGTGTGGCGGAGTTCCTCGACCTCAGCTACGTCAAGCCGAACACCCTCGGCAATACTCGAATGCTGTTGACCCTCTAGCTCTCAGGAAGTTCTCCGTGCCGATCTTCGCCGTCCACTACACCTACTCCGCGACGACCGCGCCTGCCCGCGACGAGCACCGGCCCGCCCACCGGGCTTGGCTGTCCGGGCTGGTGGACCAGGGCGTGGTGCTGTCGACGGGTCCCTACCCGGACGGCTCGGGCGCGCTGCTCCTGTTCCGCGCCGACGACGCCGCGGCCGTGGAGAAGCTGCTGGCCGAGGATCCGTTCGCCCAGCAGGGTCTGATCGACGCCAAGCGCTTCGTCGAATGGCAGCCGGTCATGGGCGCATTCGCCGAGTGAGGAGGCCCCGGAAATTCGGTTTCCCAAGGCATTTCGCGGTGCTACCGTCGATACATCACATCGGAACCAGTGGAAGGAGTCAGCGATGATCGGACAGCTCGCGCTACTTCCGGTATCCGGATTCCGCGGGACGAACGTCCGCAGCGGTCCCTGAGGTCCTGTCGCACGGACCCACACAGGGCCGCATTTCGGGCAATTCGCCACGGAGCGGCCCTTTTTCATGCCTGCGCCCTCCCGTCCGTGTCCCTCCCTCGTAGCCCAATCGGAAGAGGCACCGGTCTCAGGTACCGGCCAGTGCGAGTTCGAATCTCGCCGAGGGAACCGAATTTCCGCCCGCGCATCTCAGTGCCGAGACGGGTGTCAACGCCGACACCCCGCGCGGGCGCTTAACCTGGACCGATGCGATTGGACGAGCAGGAAGCCCTGCGACGTTTCCGGGCGGCCCGGGTAGCGCGGCTGGCCACGGTGAGCGCGACCGGGCAGCCGCATCTGGTGCCGGTCACCTTCGCGGTCGCCCCGGACGCACCGGTCGTCGTGATCGCCGTGGACCACAAGCCGAAGACGACGACCAACCTGCGGCGGCTGCGCAATATCGCGGCGCACGACCGGGTGTCGATGCTGGCCGACGAGTACGACGAGGACTGGACGCAACTGTGGTGGGTGCGCGCGGACGGCACGGCCCGCCTTCTCACCGAGGACGCCGATCGCGACGCGCCGATCGCCTGGCTCACCGCCAAATACCCGCAGTACCAAGGCAATAGGCCGCAGGGCCCGGTGATTCGAATCGATGTCGACGCCGTGACCGGCTGGTCCTACAGCGACTGAAGCGGTACCGAATGCGCGGACCACACGGTCACCGTGCGACCGTCCGGTTCGTACCGGAATAGCTGGGTATTCGCGCCTACCCCTACGTAATTCGCCATTCGCGACCGGCGCCGGGTAGGGTGGCCGCGAATGCCGGAGCAGGGCCGAATTCAGGGGGTTACATTGCGCGCACACGTTCTGGCCGGTGCCGTTGCACTGTCCGGTCTCGGAATGCTGATCAGCACAACGCTTTTCGCGGGCCCGGCACCAGCCGCCGCGGCCGCCGACCCGGAATACTACCGCCATGCCGACGGGTATTTCTTCACCACGGCGGACGGCAGCGTCGGCTGCGGTATCCAGGACACGCCACTGTCCGATCCGCCGGCCACCGCGGGTTGCCAGCAGCTCGCCACGCACGAGCGCGGCCGTACCGGGTGCGTTTCGAACGACGCCGATCAGCCCACCGAACCGACCATGATGCTCGGCTACACCGCCGCCGAACTGATCTGCCTGAAAGAGGGCCTCTTCCAGGGCGCCCATCCCGCCTACGTCCTCCCCGACGAGACCGCCCTCACGGTCGGCGATTTCACCTGCGCCGCCCGGGACCAGCGCGCCACCTGCACCAACAACGCCACGGGCCACGGTTTCCTGTTCGCCCGCGGCGTCAACCTGCGCTGGTAGCGTCGCCGCGCGCGACGTCGACGGTCGCCATGTGTTCCTCGGCCCAAGCCCGCAAGGCGGCGAGCGGGGTTTCGAGGGACAGCCCGAGATCGGTGAGGCGATAGTGCACCCGGGGCGGCACCGTGGGCTCGACGCGGCGGGCCACCAGCCCGTCGCGGGTCAGATTCTGCAGGGTGACCGACAGCATCTTCTGGGAGACGCCGGGCATGCGGCGGCGGAGTTCGGCGAAACGGACCTCGGCCGGGTGCGCCTCGGCCAGCAGCTTCACCACCATGGACACCCATTTGGTCCCGATGCGGTCGAGCAGCCGACGCGTCGGGCAGGCCGGGTCGAACACATCACCGCGCCGGGTAGTCACCTGGACCTCACCACCTGAGTCGAAAGTGCCGTCTTCACCGACCAGCATAGGTTTCCTACGGTCATGTGGTCACTATTAGTTACTCGATGAGGTGAGCCATGACGCTCCGAACGTCCCGGATCTCCGTGCGGCGGGTACCGGCGAACGGTCTCGATATCAATGTCGCCGTCGCGGGCGCCGGGCCGGCCGTGCTACTGCTGCACGGCTTTCCGCACACCTGGCAGTTGTGGCGCGAGGTGATCGACACGCTCGCGCACTCACACCGGGTGATCGCGCCGGACCTACGCGGGCTCGGCGCCACCGAGCGCTCGGTAGACGGCTACGACGCCGGAAATCTGGCCGCGGACGCCGCCGGACTGCTCGAGGAACTGGGCGAGCGCGAGGCCGCCGTGGTCGGCATCGATCTCGGCGCCCCGGCCGCCTTCCTACTGGCGATGCGGCGGCCCGACCTGGTCCGGCGACTGGTCGTGATGGAATCGCTGCTGGGCAGGCTGCCGGGCGCGGAGGACTTCCTGCGCGACGGACCGCCGTGGTGGTTCGGCTTCCACTCCGTCCCTGGTCTCGCCGAAAGCGTTCTGGCGGGACACGAATCGGAGTACATCGACTGGTTTCTGACCGCCGGGACCCGTGGCCGCGGCGTCCCCGGCGCGTTGCGAGACGCCTTCGTCGACGCCTACAGCCGTCCAGGCGCGTTGCGGGCCGCGTTCGCGCACTACCGCGCCATGCCCGACAGTGCCCGGCAGATCGAACGCGCCGTCGCCGAAACCCGTTTGCAAGTACCGACTTTGGCGATAGGCGCGCACCCCGTAGGCGACGCCCTCGCCCGCCAGCTCGCACCCCACACCGATGACCTGAGCGGTCACGTCATCCCCGGCTGCGGCCACATCATCCCGATCGACGGCGCTGCCGCCCTATCCCCGCTACTGACGAAGTTCCTTGCAGCACAGCAGAATCCGTCCTGCAACCAGGCTACAGCGGCATCAGGTGATGCTTGCGCGGCCCGTGCGTGACGCGCTTGTCGCGCAGCAGGCGCAAGGCCTTGCGAATCTCCAGCCGGGTACTGCTCGGCTCGATGACGGCGTCGATGTAGCCGCGCTCGGCGGCGATCCAGGGGGTGGCGACGGTGGCGTTGTAGAAGTCGATCATCTGCTGCCGCAACGCCGGACGCTCCTCGTCGGAGACCGCGGCGAGCTGACGGCGCTGTGTAAGCCCGACGGCCGCCTCACCACCCATGACGGCGATGCGGGCGGTGGGCCAGGCGAGATTGATTTCCCCGCCTAGCTGTTTGCAGCCCATCACCGCATAGCCCCCGCCGTAGGCCTTGCGCACCACCACGGTGACGATCGGGACGGTGGCCTCGACCACGGCGTAGAAGAACCGGCCGCCGCGCTTGATGACGCCGATCTTTTCCTCCTCGACACCGGGCAGCACGCCGGGAGTGTCGACCACGAACACCAGCGGCAACCCGAACGCGTCGCAGAGCCTGATGAAATGCGCCGCCTTGTCCGAACTGCGAGCATCGATCGCGCCGCTGGACACCAGTGGCTGATTGGCCACCACACCCACGCTGCGGCCGTCCACGCGGGCGAAGCCGGTGATCATATTGCGGGCGGCGGCATCTCCGACCTCGTGGAACTCGCCGTCGTCGAATATCCGCAGCAGTACGTCGTACATGTCGTACCCGGCGCGATCGGAATCGGGAATGATCGTGTCGAGTTCGCGGTCCGAGTCGGTGATTTCGGGCTCGAGGCCCGGATTGACGACGGGCGGCTGCTCGAAACAGTTCGACGGCATGTAGCTCAGATACGTCCGCGCCCACTCGAACGCCGCCGGCTCGTCCCGCGCGACATGATGGATATTGCCGTTCTCGGCCTGGGTGAACGCGCCGCCGAGTTCCTCGAGGGTGACCTCCTCACCCGTCGTCTCACGGATGATGTCGGGCCCGGTCACGAACATGTAGGCCGATTCGGTCGCGATCAGGACATCGGTATTGATCGGCGCGTACACCGCACCCGCGGCGCATTTGCCCAGCATCAGCGAGACCTGCGGCACCACCCCGGACAGTCCCAGTTGACGGCGGCTCATCGCCGCGTACCAGGCCAGCGAGGTCACCGCGTCCTGCACCCGCGCGCCGCCGGAGTCGTTGATCGCCACGAACGGGCAGCCGATCTCGGCCGCGAAATCCATTGCCGCGGCGACCTTGCGGCCGAACATCTCGCCGACCGAGCCGCCGAACACCGTCTGGTCATGGGCGATCACCACGACCGGGCGGCCGTCGACGGTGCCGTGACCGGTCACCACGCCGTCGCCGTACAGGGTGTCGCGGGAGCCGGGCTGCTTCACCAGCGCACCGATCTCGATGAAACTCCCGGCGTCGAGCAGCATGCCGATGCGCTCACGCGGGCTGGGAATCCCCTTCGCGGCCCGCTTGGCGATCCCCACGGCCCCGGCCGGTTCTCGCGCCATTTCCAGACTGTCTTGCAGCAGCTTCAGTTTCGCGGCGGTCGTCTCCAACGATGCGTCCTCCCTCGGTAACCCTCGGTTCGCTGTCCCACCGACAGTAGCCGGAAGAGACGCGTTCACAACTATGTGCACTGCAATAGACTCTCGGCCGTGTCGTCTACATCTATGCATCGCGGCCCGGACGCGACCTACCAGCGGCGAGCCGGGCGAGCGCTCGAGGAACGCACCAAAGTTATGATCGTCGCGGCGGCGGAACAGGTGATGACGGCGCCGGACGCGGGCGATTCGATCGCCCGCCTCACGACCGGCGACATCTGCGCGGCGGCGCGCGGCTACGTCCGGCGCGACGGCACGGAGGGGCCGATCCCGAAGGCCACCATGTGGAAGCACTTCAAGACGATCGCCGCCCTCGCGGCCGCGGTGGTCGACAAGATGACCGCCGAGAACCGTCCCGTGCCGGACGCGATCATCGAGTTGGCCGCGGGCGCGGGACACACCGAACGCCGCCCCGCCACTGTCGACGTGAAACGGCTGGAAGCACGATACTCCAGCCGGAACTACGAAATCGGGCAACTGGAGGAACAATTCGCGCATGCGGCCGCCCGGGACGACCGCTCCGACATGCTGTACTGGTCCGCCGAACTCGCCGAGCGCCGGCTGCGACAGCGTCGCCGAGGCGATCGGGAACCGATCGAGGCGGCCCGCGACTGGGCGCGCCGGGGTCTGCGGCTGGTCGACGTCGGCTCGCGACTGGACTGCATGATCGGCATCCGCTGTGCCCGCGCGGCGGCCGAGGCCGAGGCCGTGTTGTCGCGGCACGCGGAGTACGAGCCGACCGGGCTGAGCCGGATCCGCTCGATCAAGGAGACCGAGCTGGAACTCGCCGGGATCCTCGGCTGGGACTTGCATCGCGAACTCGCCCGCTTTCACGCCGAGCACGCCCGCGCCCTGGCCGAGGAGGATCCGGAACGCGAGACTCGGGCGATGCGGGCCGTCACGAGCGCGCTGATCGAATTGTGCGGTCCCGGCGCGGCCGGGGATCGAGATCCCCAGGACGGTCTGCGCGCGGAAGAACTCGGCGAGATCATCATCGAGTTGCGCCGCTTGGAGATGGCCTACGCCGCGCATCCGGAGTACGGGAATCTGTTCGCGGCCGCCTTCGGTACGGACGCGGCCGAAACGACCCGGGACCTGCTGGCGTGTTTTCCGGGCAGCACCGGCGGGCGACGGCGGCACGAGGGCAATGTGCGAGCGCTGTTGCGGCTGGACGATCGCACGCGGCGGCTCGCCCGGATGGCCGACGATACCGAACCCGCCGCGGTGATCGCGGCGGTCGAGAACTACGAGCACGCGTCGGTGGACATCCTCCGGACCGCCGAATTCGGTACCGTCCGTGACATTCTCGTCGCGCGCTACCTCACCGCCAAGGCCCGCGCCCTCGCGCTGAGTCAGGGCGATCCGGCCCGGCCGCCGAGCGCGGACGACTCACTGGTCCGGCCGAAACCGTCGGGACTGATCGCGGCCGCGATCCGCTACTACGACCACGCCGCCAAGGTGACCAGCACCCGCGGCGCCGACGGCGAGCTGCGCGCACAGGCCGCGCGCGCCGGTGCGGAACTGCGCGCTTCGAACCTGCTCGGCGCGGATTCGCCCGAAACCGACGCAGCCGGAGAGGGCGAGTTCGACCGCATCGTGCGGGCCATCAACGACCTGGTACTGATCACCGTCAGCCGCCGAAATCGCTTCACCGACAGCGAAGTTCAGCATCTGCTGGACATGGTCGACCCGATGTACTACTACATCACCTCGGGCCGGAACTGAACACGCCGAGGCGCTGCCCAGCCGCGGCGGCTCAGGTCCCGATCGCGGCGTTCATGATGGTGCCGGCGCTGGTGGCGACGATGCCGCCGACCATGGCGCCGATGACCATCTTCGGCGACGGGCCCGCGCCGATAGATTTGTCCCAGGCGAAACGCCCACCCGCATAGGTGATTCCGAGGACACCGGCCAGGATCACGAACCACGTGAAGTATCGGACGAGCTTCATCAGCTTGTCTGCGGCGGGCGGAGTCTCCGGGGTGGGGTTCCCGATCTGGGCGAGGAGGGTGTCGTGAACGGCTGCGAGAATCATGCAGTGACCTTTCGGATTCGGTAAACCGCTCTACCTGCCGCGAAAACATGAGTGCCAGAACGCGATCGACAACCGTTATCACGATACCGGTCCGGGAACCGCGGTGATGTCCGTTTCGATCGATTCGGGGTGTGGTGTACGTCTCGGCGGAACGCGCAGCCGCGCAGCCGGATTCGCTGACGAATCAACGAATCCTACCGTGCGGGCGACCAGCTCGGGTCAGTCCGCCATCGCGGGCGCAGGTGTCACCACGGCGGTCGAGATCTTGGGCAGCGCGTACGGGTGGTAGGCGCTCAGCCAGGCCACCAGCTCCTCGCGGACCGCGCAGCGCAGCGTCCACACGTCGTCGGCGTTGCGGGCCGACATGGAGGCGCGGACCACGATGCTGGTCGGCGTGCTGTCGGTGACCAGCAGGTTCCAGTCCCGGCCGTCCCAGTCCTGCCGCCGCCGCACGAAGTCGTGCAGGTGCTCGCGTAACGCGGCGACCGGGGTGCTGTGGTCGAGATGCAGGAAGACCGTGCCGGTGAGCTGCGGGCCGCCCTTGGACCAGTTCTCGTAGGGTTTGTTGTTGAAGTAGGAGACGGGCATGGTCAACCGGCGGTCGTCCCAGATCCGCACGGTGAGGAACGACAGGGTGATCTCCTCTACGGTGCCCCACTCCCCCTCGACCACCACGGTGTCACCGATCTTCACGGAATCGCCGAAGGCGATCTGCAGCCCGGCCATCAGGTTGCCGAGGGTCGACTGCGCCGCGACACCGGCGATGATGCCGATGATTCCGGCCGATGCCAGCAGCGAGGTGCCCAGCGTGCGCAGGCTCGGGAACAGCAGCAGCATCACCACGGCCGCGCTGGTCAGTGCCAGCACCGTGGTGACGATCCGGCGCACCAGGGTCAGCTGGGTGTGCAGACGGCGCACCCGCGCGGTGTCGGCGGTGCGGCCGGCGTATTTGTCCAGGGTGTTCTCGGCGACGGCATCGACGACGCGGATGGTGAGCCAGGCGGCGGCCAGGACCGCCGCGGTGGCCAGCAGATTGCGGATCACGGCGTCCTGGCGCAGATGCAGTTCCGCCAGCGGATAGGTGAATTGCAGTCCGGCCGTGGCCAACAGGAGCTGCAGGGGCAGCTGCACCCGGCGCAGCAGGCCCGGCAGTCGCGTTCGCGGGTGCTTGGTCGCGGCGTAACACAGCAGCCGGTCGATCAGTACGCCGACCGCCACCGTGACCGCGAGCGTGCCGCCGAAAACGATGAGCGGGCGTAGTACCTCATCCAAGGCGTCCAACTCCTTGCGACGGTGTTCGGGTGTGCCTCCCAGCCACGCTACCTACGGGTCGAGGCCTCGGAGCAACCCCGGAATTGCGGATCGGGCCGACTCGGTGGCCGGCCGCGCGGGCGGCGTGCCCGCAAATCCCCGCGCTCCCAGCGACTTCGGCGGACCGCGGCGGCGCACCGGGTGAGAGCCCGGGTCCGCGGGTGAACCTACTCACAAGGCATCGGCACGTTAGGGATCGTCGAACGGTGGTATCCGGGCACCGATCTGTGTCCGGAGCCACGCTGAGCGGCACGGTGCGAGCGGCGAAAAGGACTCCACCGCAACAACTTCCGGCGGCCCTACGCTTCGTCTTCGGGCTCCTCGGCGGCCGGGTCGCCACCCTTGATCGTGTACAGCAGGCCCTCCAGCTCGTCGGGCTTGATCAGCACGTCGCGGGCCTTGGAACCCTCGCTGGGTCCGACGACGCCGCGGGTCTCCATCAGGTCCATCAGGCGGCCCGCCTTGGCGAAACCGACGCGCAGCTTGCGCTGCAGCATCGAGGTCGAGCCGAACTGCGAGGTGACCACCAGCTCGACGGCCTGCACGAACAGGTCCAGGTCGTCGCCGATGTCCGGGTCGACGTCCTTCTTCTCGCCGGCCTTGGCGCTGGTGACGCCTTCCTGGTACTCGGGTTCGGCCTGGTTCTTGGCGAAGTCGACGACGCCCTGGATCTCCTCGTCGGAGATGAACGCGCCCTGCAGGCGGGTCGGCTTGTTGGCGCCCATCGGCAGGAACAGGCCGTCGCCCATGCCGATCAGCTTCTCCGCGCCGGGCTGGTCGAGGATGACCCGCGAGTCGGTCAGCGAGGAGGTGGCGAAGGCCAGCCGGGACGGCACGTTGGTCTTGATCAGGCCGGTGACCACGTCCACCGACGGCCGCTGCGTCGCCAGCACCAGGTGAATGCCCGCGGCGCGGGCCTTCTGGGTGATGCGCACGATCGCGTCCTCGACGTCGCGGGGCGCGGTCATCATCAGGTCGGCCAGCTCGTCGACGATGGCGAGGATGTACGGGTAGGGCCGGTACACCCGCTCGCTGCCCAGCGGCGTGGTGATCTGGCCCGACTTGACCTTCTTGTTGAAGTCGTCGATGTGGCGGACCTTGCTGGCCTGCATGTCCTGGTAGCGCTGCTCCATCTCCTCCACCAGCCAGGCCAGCGCGGCCGCAGCCTTCTTCGGCTGCGTGATGATGGGCGTGATCAGATGCGGAATGCCTTCGTAGGGCGTGAGTTCCACCATCTTCGGGTCGATGAGGATCATTCGCACCTCGTCGGGCGTCGCGCGCTGCAGCAGCGACACCAGCATCGAGTTCACGAAGCTCGACTTACCCGAACCGGTGGAACCGGCCACCAGCAGATGCGGCATCTTCGCCAGGTTGGCGGCGAGGAATTCGCCCTCGATGTTCTTGCCGAGGCCGATCAGCAAGGGGTGGTGGTCGTTTCGCGTCGAGGGCGCCTTGAGCACGTCGGCCAGGCGCACCAGCTCGCGGTCGGAGTTGGGCACCTCGATGCCGACCGCGGACTTGCCCGGGATCGGCGCCAGCAGCCGGACGTTCTCCGTCGCCACGGCATAGGCGATATTGCGGGCGAGGGCGGTGATCTTCTCGACCTTCACGCCGGGCCCGAGTTCCACCTCGTAGCGGGTGACCGTCGGGCCGCGCACGAATCCGGTGACCGCGGCGTCGATCTTGAACTGCACCAGCACCTCGGTGATCGCCTCGATCATCGATTCGTTGGCGGCACTGCGGCGTTTCGGCGGATCGCCGTCGATCAGCAGTGACATCGGCGGCAGCTGGTAGTCGCCCTCCACCTGCCGTTCGGTGACGAACTCCAATTGCTGCGGTGCGGGCGGGTCGGGGGTCTGGTCGACGACCTTGGGCAGCTTCTTGGGTTTCGGCTTGGGCGCGGGCTTTTCGGCCGCGGCCGCCTCGGCGGTCTCGGCGGCGATGTCCTTGGCGTCGCGCAGCGGCGGCTCTCCGATGACCTCGGTGACCGCGTCGGAGCCGCCGAATTCGTCGGTCGGATAGTTCTCCGCGGGGGTGCGGCCGCGGCGCCGGGACTTGCTTCCGTGCAGCGGGAAGCCGTCGGCGTCGAAGTTCTCCGGGTCGTAGAGACCGTATTGGCCGTCGTAGGAGTCGTATTCGTCGCCGCGGCTGCCCGTGCCGAATAGTTCGCGCAGCCGGTTGGGCACCTCGCGCACGGTGGTTCCGGTCAGCAGCAGCACGCCGAACACCATGGCGATCAGCAACAGTGGGACCGCGAGCCAGGCCGTCAGGCCGTCGCGCAGCGGGCCGCCCACCACGTAGCCGGCGAAACCCGCGGCGTGCGAGCGCCCGTGCGGATCGGTGGGCGCGCCCGCGGCGATGTGCCACAGCCCCAGCGCGGGAAGCCCGACCAGCAGGCCGCCCAGGACCAGGCGCGGCCGGATCTCGGGGCGAGGTTCGGTGCGCATCAGGATCACCGCGACGGCCACGGCGACGAACGGCAGCGCCGCCGAGGCGGATCCGGTGATCCAGCGGATCGCGGTGTCGACCGCGTGCCCGACCGGACCGCCCGCCGCCAGCCACACGGCCGCCGCGATGATCACGCTGAACGCGATGAGCACCAGCGCGATTCCGTCGCGCCGGTGCCCGTGCTCGATCTCCCCGGCGCGGCTCAGCGTGCGGGTGGTGGCGCCGACGCCGCGCACGAGCATCGACCAGCCGTTGCCGATCCCGCGCCCGAGCACGGCCAGCGGGGCCGTATTGGACCGCGCCCGCGGTGCGGGACGCCGCGTCGCGGAGGTGCGGCCGCGCGTGGTCGACCCGCGTGGCGTCGACCCCGTCCGTGATCCGGCGGAACGAGACCGCGCCGGAGCCCTCCCCCGGGTCGATCCCGCCCGCGCACGTGAGGTCGTGGTGCCGCGGGACTTACCTGCCATAGCCTCAGGCTAGCCGCAATCGCCCCATCCAGACCATCCGCAACACCCACACCACGAACATCACATAGTCCAGCCCCGCCGCTCACAGCCCGTTTTCGTCTCGGTGAGCAGGCCGAGTCGGCAATCGAACCGACCTCCGGGACCCGGAGGTGAGGCGGTGGCCGGTGCGGCTTCTGTTCCGGGTCAGACGCTGCGGTCGGTGGCGAAAACCGCCTTGACGTCCTCGTCCGGGCCGGTGGTCTCGAGGCGGACCTCGTTGCGGCCGAAGGCGTGCAGCAGGAGTTCGGAGGGTGGGCCGGTGAGGATCACCGCGTCGCCGCCGGCGTTGTGTGCGGCGACGCGCTCGCCCTGCGGGGTGGTCAGCACGACCGTGACCGGGGACTTGCGATAGGCCACGCGGGCCATCCGGCGCACCGCGTTCCACAGCTTGGCCTCGTCGGCCTCGCTCAATGTGCGTGGCTCCCAACCGGGTTCGCCGCGGCGCACGTCCTCGTGGTGGACGAACATCTCGGTGAGGTTGACCACCGCGTCCACCGGATACAGCGGCGACCACCACGGCGGGCCGGTGCGGACCTGCTCCAGCAGCTCGGTGAACGGCCGCCGGGCGGCGCGCTCCTGCACCGATTCCAGGTGGCCCGCAAGGGGTTTCAGCATGATGCCGGGTGCGGCGTCGGGGCGGCGCTCGCGCACCACCAGGTGCGCGGCCAGGTCGCGCACGGTCCAGGCGCCGCACAGCGTCGGTGCGTCGGGGCCCGCGGCGGTCATGGTCACGACCAGGGCGCGCCGCTCCCGTTGGGCCATACTCATGCGTTCGAGCCTAATCGACTCGCGGCCACCGGGACTGTGGCCGCCGACACACCCCTAGACCCCGAGCACGGTCGGCACGATCATCGGCCGCCGCCGGTAGGCGTCGGCGACCCAGCGGCCGACCACCCGCCGCACGCTCTGCGCGATGCGATGGGTATCGGTGACGCCCTCACCCGCCAGCCGCAACAATTCGGCCTCGACCAGTTCCTGCGCCGCGACCAGGGCCTCCGGATCGTCGGAGAAACCGCGACCGCTGACCTCCGGCGCGCTGATCGCCTTGCCGGTGGTCTCGTCGACGGCGACCGTAATCGCGATGAAGCCGCCCTCACCCAGGATCAGGCGGTCCGACAGCGTCGATTCGCCCACGTCGCCGACCGACAGGCCGTCCACGTACACCTGTCCGACCGGGAACCGTCCGGTGATCGAGGCGATGCCGTCCACCAAGTCCACCACCACGCCGTTCTCGGCGAGCATGACGCGGTCCTCGGGGACGCCGGTGGCGACGGCCAGCGCGGCGTTGGCCCGCAGATGCCGCCACTCGCCGTGCACGGGCATGGCGTTGGTCGGACGCACCGCGTTGTACAGGTACAGCAGCTCCCCGGCCGAGGCGTGGCCGGAGACGTGCACCTTCGCGCTCTGCTGGGTGACCACGGTGGCGCCGAGCCGGGCCAGGCCGTTGACCACTCCGAACACCGCGTTCTCGTTGCCCGGGATGAGCGAGGACGCCAGCACCACCAGGTCGTCGGCGCGGATGTTGATCTGACGGTGGTCACCACGGGCCATCCGCGACAGCGCGGACAGCGGCTCGCCCTGCGAACCGGTCGAGATCAGCACCAGCTTGTGCACCGGCAGATTGGCGGCCTGGTCCAGATCCACCACCAGCCCGTCGGGCAGTTCGAGGTAACCGAGGTCCTGCGCGATCTGCATATTGCGCACCATGGACCGGCCGACGAAGCACACCCGCCGGTCGTTGCGCTGCGCGACGTCGACCACCTGCTGGATGCGGTGCACGTGGCTGGCGAAGGAGGCGACGATCACCCGGCCCTTGGCCTTGCCGATGACGCTGTCGAGGACCGGTCCGATCTCGCGCTCGGGCGTCACGAAGCCGGGCACCTCGGCGTTGGTGGAGTCGACCAGGAACAGGTCCACTCCTTCGTCGCCGAGGCGGGAGAAACCGGCCAGGTCGGTGAGCCGGCCGTCCAGCGGCAACTGGTCCAGTTTGATGTCGCCGGTGTGCAGGACCAGTCCGGCCGGGGTGCGTATGGCGACCGCGATGGCATCCGGGATGGAGTGGTTGACGGCGAAGTACTCGCACTCGAACGGGCCGTGGGCGGTCTTCTCCCCCTCGGTGACCTCGAGCAGCTTCGGCTGCAGCCGGTGCTCGCGGCACTTGGCGGCGACCAGCGCGAGGGTGAACTTGGAGCCGACGACCGGGATGTCGGGGCGCAGCCGCAGCAGGAACGGCACCGCGCCGATGTGGTCCTCGTGACCGTGCGTGAGCACCACGGCCACGACGTCCTCGATCCGGTCCTCGATGGGCCGGAAATCGGGCAGGATCAGGTCGACGCCGGGCTGCTGGTCCTCCGGGAACAGCACACCGCAATCGACGATCAGCAGCTTGCCGTCGTATTCGAAAACGGTCATGTTGCGGCCGATCTCGCTGATGCCGCCGAGGGCGAACACGCGCAGTCCGTGCCGCGGCGGCGCCTCGGGCAGGCCCAGCGCGGGCGGGCCGGGCGGCGCCGGTTCGGACTGTTCGGCGCGCACTTGCTCGGCGCGCCCGCGGGCCTGCTCCGCCCGACCGCGACTCCCCTGCCTGCCCCGGCCACGGCGCTGCCGGTCGGGCCGCTCCGACTTTCCGGACTCGGCCGAAACAGTCTGCGGCGCAGCCTTTTCCGCCGCGCGCAGATCCCGCTCCGCGGCCTTGGCCAGCTGCCGCTCCTCACGCGCCGCGGCCTTTGCCTCCTGAGCGACCGAATCGACTTGCGACGGCGACTCGGCCCGCGGTGTCGTCGAGTCGGGCTGTGATGCCGGCTCGCGCCGCGGCGGCTCGGTGACGGCCTGCGGCGGCTTGGGCTCGGGGGCCCCGGCGGACCGGCTGGCAGCTCTGCGTCGCGGACGACGGCCTTCGGGATCACTCATGCGTAAACTCCTCCCGCCTCCAGCTCGGCGCCGATCAGATGCAGCACCTCGCCCTCCGGCATCAGTTGCGGCAGCCGCGGCTCACCCACCTCGACGCCGAGCAGCCGCAGCGACGCTTTCACCATCGCCACACCGCCGACCCGGGCCATCGCGCGCATCAGCGGCAGCATGCTCACATGGATCTCACGGGCGCCCGCCACGTCCCCGGCCAGGTAGGCATCGCGCAAGGACACCAGCCGTTCCGGCACGAGATGCCCGATGACGCTGATATAGCCGACCGCGCCGACCGACAGCCACGGCAGATTCAATACGTCGTCGCCGGAGTACCAGTCCAGGCCCGTCTCGGCGATCAACTCCGCGCCGACGCCGAGGTCTCCCTTGGCGTCTTTCACCGCGACGATGCGCGGGTGCTCGGCGAGGCGGCGGATCGTCTCCGGCAGGATCGGCACCACCGAGCGCGGCGGAATGTCGTACAGCGTCACCGGCAGATCGGTGGCGTCGGCGACCGCGGTGAAGTGGGCCAGCAGCCCCTCCTGTGCCGGGCGCGAGTAGTACGGGGTCACCAGCAACACTCCGTGCGCACCGGCCCGCTGGGCGCTGCGCGCCAATTCGATGCTGTGCGCGGTGTCGTAGGTACCGGCCCCGGCGATCACCGTGGCGCGCGTGCCGACGGTCTCGACGACGGCGTGCAGCAGATCGAACTTCTCCGACTCGGTGGTGGTCGGCGATTCGCCGGTGGTTCCGGACACGGCGAGCAGGTCGACACCCCGGTCGACCAGGCGACTCGCCAGAGCGACGCCGGCATCGACGTCGAGCTTGCCCTCCGCGGTGAAGGGCGTCACCATCGCGACACCGACCGTGCCGGACGCGCGCAACCCTGTCCGCGTCGAATCACCGTTCGTCATGGTCAGCAAGGCTACCCGGTCGGGGAACCGACATCGCACCCGTCGTCCACCTGGGCGCGGGGGACACTCGTCACACCAGCATCACGACAGCAATCGCGACGTCATTTTGCCGCTTGTATGACATCAGTAATGGCGTCATGCTGATGTCATGGATTTGAACACCTATACCGCGCGATTACGCGAGGATCTGGTCGCGGCGGCGGCACTCGGCGACGAGAAGACGCAGGCCACCGCCGCCGCCTTGGCCGCGGCCACCGAGAACGCAGCGCGGTTGACGCTGCTCGCGGCGCTGTCGGACCTGGCCGCCGAGATCAGCGAGGCACTGGGCGATCGAACCGTCCGCGTGTCGATGGACGGCACCGACGCCCGCGTCGATGTGCGGGCCGACGAGCGTCCGGACGAGACGCCCACTTTCGAAGATCTGACCGGTGACATCAGCAGGGTCACGCTCCGTTTGGTCGACCAGATCAAGTCGCGCGCCGAGCAGGCCGCCGCGCAGAACGGGATGTCACTGAATTCGTGGTTGTCCAGCACGGTGCAGGACGCGCTGCGCGATCAGATGCGCCGGGGCGGCCCCGGACGCTGCGACGACTGAGCCCACGCCGGGATCCCACGACGTCTCAGGTCGATACCGAGATGTTGCCGTCGGTGTCGATCTCGGTGCGGCGGTCGTGTTCCGGGGCGTTGGCGAGCACCGTCGCCAGCACCCGGCGGCCCGTCGGCAGCACCCGCACCGTGATCGAACCACCGTTGGCGGCGTCCAATTCCTTTGTTGCCGAGTCGATTACACGCTGACGCACCCACTGCGGCGCACCGGCGAAGCCCCCGTCGTCGAGCAGCACCACCTCGACGCCGCGGGAGCGAGCGCCGCGGGCCGCGCCGCTGAGTTCCTCGGTCACCAGTTTCGGCGCGCGCAGGCCGTCGCGCAGTTCCGCCTCCAGCAACCGGCATTCCTCGCGTTCCGCGGCGGTGAGTTCGGCGCCGTCGGCGATCCGCTCCAGGATCG
The DNA here is from genome assembly GCF_044628355.1 of Nocardia sp. N2S4-5. NCBI lineage: Bacteria > Bacillati > Actinomycetota > Actinomycetes > Mycobacteriales > Nocardiaceae > Nocardia > Nocardia sp. N2S4-5. The sequence continues at coordinate 2,535,414 of NZ_JBIUPM010000001.1, forward strand.
GCCGCGCCACCCGGTCCAGCCGCGCCAGCTGCCGGATGCGCTCGCCGTCGGCGGCGGCCATGGTGGCCTCCGCGGCGGCGCGGATCGTGACTTCTTCGCGCAGGATCCGCAGCGTGCGCTGGGTCGGGCGCATGATCACCGCGAACACCGAGATGGCCGTGACCGTGCCGACCGGCACCAGGGCCGCGGAGATGGCGCCGTCGGCGCTGCCGATCCGGGCCGCCGCCACACCGTCGACCACCACCACCCCGGCGACACCGAGCCAGGCCGCCCGCAATCGGCCGCGCAGCACCAGCACCGCGAGCACGTAGGAGGTGACGAAGGTCGTCCACACCATGTGCCCGGCGTGCGCGGCATCCAGATGGGCGACGGTCAGCACCGTGGCGACCGGCCCGGCCGCGACCACGTACGCCGTGACCGGCCAGGGCAGCGGGTCGGTCGGCACCACCAGCACCAGCGCCCCCGCGATCACCTGCACAACCAGCGCGATCAGCACCGCCCACAACGGCGAGGCCGACAAGTTGCGCAGCATGTACAGCACGATCGTCAATTCCAGGATCAGCAGGAACAGCCAGGCCGCACCGCCACGCAGGCCGAGCAACTCCCGCAAACCGAACCCCGCGGCGACATCGGGGTCCCGGAAGTCAGTGCGAACCATCGCCGCCCCACACCAGCGTCACCGTCGTCCCCTCCCCCGGCTGCGATTCCACGAAGCCGGCGCCGCCGGCGAGCTGCCGCATCCGGCCCAGGATGCTGACCGAGATGCCGAGCCGGTCCGACGGCACCCGTCGCACGTCGAAACCCGCTCCGTCGTCGGTGAAGACGAGCCGGATACTGCCCGCGCTGATGGTGCAGGTGACGGTGCGATGCACGGTCCGCCCGGGGATCGCCGCGTGCCGCAGGCTGTTTCGGACGGCCTCGCCCAGCGCCGAGGCCAGCGTGGTGGCCGCGTGCACCGGCATGCGCAGGTCGTCGAAGCCGGGCCAGGTGCGGGTGGCGAAGCGGATGCCCGGATTGATCTCGTGCACGGCCGAACGCAGGAAGATGACCGCCGCGCGGGCGTCGAGGACATCGGGTTCGCGGGCGGCGACACGGATCTCGTCGAGCTGTTCGAGGGTGCGTTCGGCCTGGCGGCGCAGCACCGCCGACTGCTCGTTGCCGCGGGAGGCGTCGAGCAGGGTGGAGAGCACGGCGTCATGGATCAGCGCGGCGAAGCGGGACCGTTCGTGATCGCGGGCCGAGGCCGCGGCCGACGATGCCGCCTGCCGGCTGGCCCGCGCCGACTCCCGGTCCACGCGAGCGGTCGCGCTCAACGCGCTGGCCACGCACCACAGCAGCAGCGTGGACAGCCCGAAGGCGCGGGCGAACGCGCTGACCGCCGACATCGCCGTGAGGTCCTCGACCAGGTAGACGTTGCTCGCCGCCACCGCCACCGAACCGACCAGCAGGTACCCGGCCGACAGCAGCACCGGCCAGGCCAGCGCGGCGGTCAGCATGCCCAGTGGCAGCATCCGGTACACCCACATCGAGGCCGCATCCACGGTGTGGGTCTGCAGGGCGAACGGCAACGTGGCCAGACCGGCCAGGTAGCCCACCGCGATGAACCCGGCGACCGCGCGAATAGCCTTGGGCCGCAAGCGAATCGACACCGCCGCCAGGACCGGGAAGCCGCCGAACACCAGTGTCGCCGCGACCGGCGCCCACCAATCCGGCGCATGCCGGCTCTGGGCGATGATCTCGGGGAGGTCGACCAGGCCCATGATCATCCCGCCGATACCCATCGACAGGCCCAGCCGCCGGACGATCCGGTCGAATGCCACCGCGCCGGCGTCCTCGCTCACCGAATGGCCGCGCCACCACGTCCCCGCCCGCACCAGCGGACCCGCCCGGACGATCGGTGCCTCCGTCGTGCCGACAGCGATCATGCCCGGGGGTTGCCGCGTTCGGGCACCGGTAGCCAGCCGTCCTCCACCGCCCGCTTGTACAGGTCGGTCTTGGTGGGGGCGGGCCGACCGGCATCGGCGTACTTCTGGCGGATGCGCCCGAGATAGTCGTTGACGGTCTGCTCCGAGAGCCCCGTCAGCCGCGCTACCCGCGATGCCTTCTCTCCCGACGCGTACAGCGTGAGCACTTCCTGCTGGCGCGGGCTGAGCCCGACGTCCGAGAGCTGCGGGTCTCCGTCGATGGCGGCGGCCCAATCCGTGGTCACCACCTGCTCCCCCGAGGCGGCCGCGCGCACCGCCGACACGACGGTCTGCACGTCCTCCGACTTGCGCACCACGCCCAGCACACCCGCACGCGCGGCCGAACGCACCAGGAACGGATTGTCGGCGCCGGTGAACACCAGCACCTCGAGGCCGCGATCGCGCAACGCGCGCACGTTGTCCTGCGGCGTGGAACCGTCGGCCAGCCGCAGATCCAGCACCACCAGATCCAGCCGCGGCGCCGCCGCGAGCAGCTCACCCACCGTCCCGGCGGTCAGCACGAGTTCGAGATCGGCCTCCCCCGCCAACATCGAGGCCAGACCGAGCGCCACGGACTCGTGGTCCTCGACCAGTCCGATCCGGCGCGGCTGCGACGTCACCGGTTGCTCCGGCGTCCCCTGCTGTATCGCGTCCACGGCCACTCACCCCTTCTCAGAATCCCGAACACCTGGCCCGGCGACCGACCCCGCGCGCAAGCCAACAGGCACCGGAACGTTGTTTCGTCGAGTATGCCGGTGCGGAGGGCTCCAAGTCAGCCACAAGAAATCGGGGGGTGGGTGTTTTGGCGCCGCCTTCGGCGGGGGTGTGCGTGGATGTGTCTTCTGAGGTGATGCGCTCGGGCCAGAAGAAGGTGCCGATGATGACCGCCAGCGGCAGGCCGATCACTACGACGAATCCGACAACGACGCCCATGTCACGGCTCCGTGGTCTCGGTGGCGACGACCACCGGCGGGTCTACGTCGATCACATAGAGCGGCGCAACTCTGGCGCTCATCGGCCCGACATCGAATTCCTCAGGGCTCACCGGCCATCCGTCGGGACCCACGAATGACCAGGTTCCGTCACTGTGGTGCAGATAGCCGAGCGGGCCGCTGTCCGGCGCGGGCGTGGCGTTTCCCAGTTCGCCCCATCGTGCGGGTGTGGTCATGTCCGCCCCTTCTGGTCGTCCGGCTGGCGTCCACCCGTCACCTGGAGACCGGCGCGGAGGCTGGTCGATCCGACGGCGGGACATGAATCGAACGCTAAGTGGGCATTGACATGAGAAGCCATACTTTTGCGAGGCTTTGCGAGAGGCATTGCTCATCGGCCCGACAGCACGGACTATTGCGATGTAGGTTCCCTTCAGATGCAAAGGATGGCCCACGATGCACTCTCACCTCACGCTGCGCCTGCTCGGCTCTGGCTCGGACCATGGCACCTGTCCGGCGGTGTACGCGGCCGACACGGGCGAGCTGGTCGTACAAGGCGACATCACCGACCGCTTCGGCACTGTGCTGGTGCCGCACGTTCTGCTCGACTGGCTCGAATCGGGCATGACGCTGCCCGTGGAGGCTACCGACGCCTCCGGCCTGTTTCTGGTCAGCGGCGAGCCGGTCACCGCGCCGGAAGTTCTTGCACAGCTCCGGCTCGCCGACCATGAGACGGCCGTGGTGGTGCACTGATGCTCCACGTCGTCGGTGACGAGGTGTTCGAGCCGCTGTTTCGCGCGGCCCGCGGGTATGCCTTCCACCTGGAGGTGCAGGACACCTATGGTGTAGCCGATGAAGTCGAAGCCCTGCGCCGCTGGGAAGCCGGGGAGGCCTACGAACCGGAGGAACAGCCGGCGGCCTGGAAGGCCTGGGATGATCTGATGGTCGAAACGGCCGGGCGCGGAGTTGCACTAGAACGGCTGCGCGTGGTCACCGTCCCACACTCGGACTACACACGGTGGCTGCTCAGTCGTACAGAAATTCGCGTGGAAGTCGGAGAGGCAGTGCGATGGCTGCCACGCCACCTCGCAGATCCGGCCGACGTGCCGGGCGATGATTTCTGGTTGTTCGATGACGACACGGTAGCCTTCACCACCTTCGCCGAGACGGGAGAGTTCATGGGATTGTCCATCACCACCGATCCGGGAATCGTCGACCACTGCGTCAAAGCACGGACGACGTTATGGCCGAAGGGCATCGATCATATGCACTACACCGATAGTGAGTACGCACGCACACTGTGAGAGCTGTTGACGATGCTCGGGCCGCACTCGGCGCACGCCTACGGGAACTACGCCGAGCCGCCCATTTGTCGGGCGTCGACCTCGCCGCTCGATGCGGCTGGCACTCCAGCAAAATCAGTCGCATCGAGCGCGGGAAGCAAGCACCGTCCGAGGCCGACCTCGCTGTCTGGTGTGAGGCGTGCGAAAATCTCGCCGTCCTGGATGACCTCGTGGCCAGCCTGCGCAACCTACGCTCGATGTATCTGGAGTGGCAGCGCACCGTAGCGGCCGGGCACGCATACCGACAACGCCAGTCCATAAAACTCGAAGGCCAGACGCGACTCATCCGCTGGTTCGCCCCCGACACCTTGCCCGGTTTGTTGCAAACCGAGGACTATGCGCGGGCCGTGCTACGCGCCTGCATCGCCATCACCGCAGGCCGTGACGATCTGGACGAAGCGGTAGCAGCGCGGATGGTGCGGAAGCTCATCCTCCAGCGCGGTGCGCACCGCTTCCACATCTTGGTCGGCGAGGCGGCGCTGCATCGCACGGTAGGCAACAGCGCGGTGATGGCGGCGCAGCTCCAATCCCTCCTAGAAGAGCTGGAGCGACCCAACCTCCGCCTCGGGGTGATCCCACTGGACGCCGAATACCGCGCCCCCGCAACAAACTTCGTAATCTACGACCGCGCCCAGGTGCTCACCGAAACCGTCAGCGCCGAACTGACCATCACCCGCCCATCCGAGATCGCCTTGCACGAAAAGACCTTCGCTCTCCTCGCCGGACAAGCTGCTTACAACGACGCCGCTCAAGCCCTCATCGTGGGAGCGCTGGAGCGGCGTACAGGGGCGCTACGTTAAGCGCCTGCCGAACCTAACCCATGAGCTGTGCCGCCACGGTCGCGCCACGTTCCCAGCACGCTTCGAGGTCATCTATTGGACGGCTTTCCTGATGTGAACGACGTACTCGCCGCCTTCCCCCACACCAGCCCATCGTGATCGAGGTGACGCCCTTCTCCACTCCCTCGGTGCCCTCGTTGCCGTAGAGGCAGAGGCCGAAGGGCCGGCCGCGGGTCGAACCGCAAGTAGGGGTAGTAGATGACGCGGATAGCCCAGCGCACCCGCCCAAGGATGTATTAGTCCATGGTAGGGAGGGGATACGACAAGTTCTGATGCCGCGACGGGCTGTGGTCTATGAGGCGTCCATCAACTGTGCGGCGATTGTCGCGCCGAGTTCCCAACACGCCTCAACGTCGGCCTGGGTCGGCTTGCCCGACACCACCACATACTCGGCCGCCTTCACCCACCCCAGCCCCGTCGTGATCGAGGTGACGCCCTTCTCCGCGCCCTCGGTGCCCTCGTTGCCGTGGAGGTAGAGGCCGAAGGGGTGGCCTCGGGTGGAATCGAGGCAGGGGTAGTAGATGATGTCGAAGGCGTGTTTGAGGGCGCCGCTCATGTAGCCCAGGTTGGCCGGGGTGCCGAGGAGGTATCCGTCTGCTTCCAAGACGTCTGTCGGAGATACTGCCAAGGCCGCTCGCCGCACGACCTCCACGCCCTCGATTTCCGGATCTGTCGCGCCGGAGACCACAGCCTCGAACATTGCTTGCATGAATGGTGATGGTGTGTGGTGGATGATCAGCAATGTCGGCACGCTTCGAGCCTAGTGCGGCTATCGCGGCGCTTCAGGCGGCTACCGTACGTGGCGTGCCTTCCCGTTCCCGACTTCCCCGGTTGCCGGAGTTGACGCCGGCGGCCGACCCTCGCCGGGGGTATTCGCAGCAGGAGATTCTGGGTGAGTTGCGGCGGTTGATTCTCGAGGGGAATCTGCCGCCGGGGACGGGGTTGCCGTTGCGGGAGTTCGCGAAGCGGTTCGATGTGAGTGCGATTCCGGTGCGGGAGTCGTTGCAGACGCTGATCGGCGAAGGGCTGGTGGAGCATCGGCCCAATTTCGGGTACACCGTGACCCGGCTGACCGCCGCGGAGTTGCGCGAGTTGTATGTGGTGCGGGAGCGGCTGGAGTCGGCGGCGCTGGCCGCCGCGGTGCGGCAGGCCGATACCGAGGATCATCGCCTCGCCACCGAGTCGCATGCCCGGCTCGAGCGCGCGGTGCTCGACGACGACCCGGCCGCCTATCACCGCGAGACCCGCATCTTTCACCTGGCACTGACCCGTCCGTCGGGGATGGCACGGCTGGTGCACATGCTCGAATACGCGTGGAACATCACCGAACCGGTGCAGCCGATGGTGCACGTCAGTACCGGCGAGCGGGTCGTGCTGCACGCCGACCACAGCCGTCAGCTGGCCGCGTTCCTGGCCGGGGACGCCGAGGCGCTGCTGGCGGCCACCGAGCAGCACCATGCCCGGCTCAACCACGTGGTGTCGGGCTTGCCGACCGACACCGGTCTGTTCGCCGAGCCGACCTCGCCGGAAGATATATAGTTCACGCAACAAGCAGGCAATACCGGCTCGTTAACGTCGTCCGAATCACGTTTCACCCGCTGCCGCGGGACAGATCGATCGGATGTGCGACATGACCGAGACCGCCGCACCGGCGCTCGCGACCACCCAGGAGGCGGCAGCTCCTGCGATCCCGGGCACCGCTTCGAATCCCGACTACGACCCCCGCCTCACCAACGAGGATCTGGCCCCGCTGCGCGAACAGACCTGGGGCGTCTACAACATCTTCGCGTTCTGGATGTCGGACGTGCACAGCGTCGGCGGCTACGTCACCGCGGGCAGCCTGTTCGCGCTCGGCCTGGCCAGCTGGCAGGTTCTGATCGCGCTGGTGGTGGGCATCGTGATCGTCAATGTCTTCTGCAACCTGGTGGCCAAGCCGAGCCAGCGCACGGGCGTGCCGTACCCGGTGATCTGCCGCAGCGCGTTCGGCGTGCTGGGCGCCAATATTCCGGCCGTCATCCGGGGTCTCATCGCGGTGGCCTGGTACGGCATCCAGACCTTCCTGGCCTCGGCGGCGCTGGATGTCGTGCTGGTCAAGCTGTTTCCGGGGCTGGCGCCGTACGCGGTGACCGCCGATTACGGTTTCCTCGGACTGTCGGCGCTGGGCTGGGGCAGCTATCTGGCGCTGTGGGTGTTGCAGGCGTGCGTGTTCTGGCGCGGCATGGAATCCATCCGGAAGTTCATCGACTTCTGTGGTCCGGCCGTCTACGTCGTGATGTTCGCACTGTGCGGGTACCTCATCGCGAAGGCCGGCTGGGGCGCGATCGATCTGAATCTGGCCACGGTCACCCACCACGGCTGGTCGGCGCTGCCGGTGATGCTGGGCGCGATCGCGCTGGTGGTGTCGTACTTCTCCGGCCCGATGCTGAACTTCGGTGACTTCTCCCGGTACGGCCGGTCGTTCACCGCGGTGAAGCGCGCGAATTTGCTCGGTCTGCCGGTGAACTTCCTGGTGTTCTCGCTGCTCGTGGTGGTTACCGCATCGCTGACGGTGCCGGTGTACGGCGAACTCGTGACCGATCCGGTGGCGACGGTCGCCCGCATCGACAACACCTTCGCCATCGTGCTCGGCGCCCTGACGTTCACCGTCGCCACCATCGGCATCAACATCGTCGCGAACTTCGTCTCCCCGGCGTTCGATTTCTCGAACGTGAGTCCGCAGCGGATCAGCTGGCGGGCGGGCGGCATGATCGCCGCGGTCGGTTCGCTGCTCATCACCCCGTGGAATCTCTACAACAACCCGGATGTCATCCACTACACGCTGGAAACGCTGGGCGCCTGCATCGGCCCGCTGTTCGGCGTGCTCATCGCCGACTACTACCTGGTGCGCAAGCAGCACGTGGTGGTCGACGACCTGTTCACGATGTCCTCGCGCGGCACATACTGGTATCGCCGGGGCTACAACCCGGCCGCGATCATCGCGACCGCGGTCGGCGCCGTCGCCGCGATGTTCCCGGTGCTGACCTCCGGCCGTCTCACCGGGATGTACACCGCCGCGCAGTACAGCTGGTTCATCGGCTGCGGGCTCGGCCTGCTCGCCTACGGGGCGCTCGCCACCCGCGGCCGGTTCCGGCTACCCGTCCCCGTCCCTTCCGAGACCCGTTGAGGAACATGAGGATTCGTGTAATCAACCCGAACACGACGGCCGCCATGACGGCGGTCATCGACGAGTGCGCGCGAGCGGTCGCCGCGCCCGGCACGGTGGTCGAGTCGGTCACCTCGGCCATGGGCCCGGCCTCCATCGAAAGTCACTACGACGAGGCGCTGGCGGTGCCCGGACTGCTGGCCGAGATCGCGCGCGGCGAGGCGGAGGGTGTCGACGGCTATGTGATCGCCTGCTTCGGCGATCCCGGCCTGTACGCCGCGCGAGAGCGGGCACGCGGCCCGGTGATCGGCATCGCCGAGGCGGCCATGCAGGCCGCGAGCCATCTGGGCCGCGGGTTCAGCGTGGTCACCACGCTGGCCCGCACCGTAGGCCAGGCCGAGGATCTGGCCGAACGCTATGGGATGCAACGCTTCTGCCGCGGCATCCACGCCACCGACATACCCGTACTCGAACTCGAGGACCCGAAGGTGCGGCGCGTCATCGCCGATGCCTGCCGCGCCGCGGTGGCGGCGGACGGCTCCGACGCGATCGTACTCGGCTGTGCGGGCATGGCGGACCTGTGCGAATACCTCACTGCGGAGTCCGGGGTGCCGGTGGTCGACGGCGTCGCCGCGGCGACCCTCGCGGTGCAGTCGCTGGTGACCCTGGGCCTGCGCAAATCCGGACATGGCGAATTCGCGGCCCCACTGCCCAAGCACTACACGGGACTGCTGGCGGAGTTCGGAACCGACGGGACAGTCTCATGACCGGACTGCCGCCGGACTTCCTGTCCACCGTCGCGAGCCGGCTGCGCGACGTGGACGCCGAGTTGGCCCGGCACTACCCCGGCGACCGGCCCGGGCAGCCTATTCACACGGCTTACGTGTCCGCTGCCGACGCGACCAAGGAGCTGCCGTACGAATGGGGTGCGGCGGCAACGGAACTGGCGGATCGTCATGCCGGGCTGCTGATCGAGCTGGGCGGAGACGACGGGCTGGCACGGGTGCGGGAAACCCTGGCGCAGCGGCCTGTTCAGGATTTGCGGCTGGATTTCGAGGACGGCTACGGCACCCGCGCTGACGAGGTCGAGGATCGAGACGCGGTGCGCGCCGGGCAGATTCTGGCGACGTTACCCGCGGCGGTGTTCTCCCGCGGCGTCCGTATCAAGGGCCTGACCGGGGCGGAGTACCGCCCGGCGATCGGCACGCTGGAGCGGGTGCTCGACGGCGCGGGCGGAGTGCCGGACGGGTTCGTGTTCACCGTGCCGAAGATCCGCGCGGCCGAACAGGTCGACATCGCCGTGCACTTGTGCGAGGCACTGGAGTCGGCGCACGGCTTGCCCTCGGGCGCTTTGCGTTTCGAGTTGCAGATCGAGAGCCCGCAGGCGGTCATCGCCCCCGACGGCACCGCCACGGTCGCCCGGGCGATCCACCGCAGCGCCGGACGGTGCAGCGGATTGCACTACGGCACTTACGATTACAGCGCGGCGTGCGGGATCTCCCCGCAATTCCAATCCCTGGAGCATCCGGTCGCCGACCACGCCAAGGCCGTGATGCAGGCGGCGGCCGCGCAGACGGGCGTGTGGGTGTGCGACGGCTCTACCCAGGTGGCGCCGATCGGCGCCGATGCGGAGGTCGCCGCGGCGATCTCACGGCACTTCCGCCTGGTCACCCGGTCGCTCGAGCGCGGCTACTACCAGGGCTGGGACATGCATCCCGGCCACCTGGTCACCCGCTGGCTGGCGACCTACACCTTCTTCCGAGGCGCGCTGCGGGCCGCTGCGCCGCGCATCGACCGATACCTCCAGCGCCGCGGCGGCGCCGTCGTCGACGAACCGGCGACCGCGCAGGCGCTGGCCACGGTCGTGCTGCGCGGGCTGGACTGCGGCGCCTTCGGACCCGGCGACGTCACGGCGCTGGCCCCGGCCGCCACCGTCGACGTCCTTCACCAATTGCGAGAAAGGAAACTGCCACTCACATGAGCGGTGCGCCAAACGATTTCAGCCTGCTTCCCGACCTGGCCCTGCGCTCGCTCGGCGGCGCGGTCATCTGGGCCAACGACGAGTCGTTCGCCGAGAAGGAGAACCTGATCCGTCCCGAGCCCGCCACCTTCTCCACGGAGAGCTTCGGGCACAAGGGCAAGGTCTACGACGGCTGGGAGACCCGGCGGCGACGACGACCCGGCGGCGACGCACCGGCCGCCGACGACTGCGACGAGGCCGTCGTGCGGCTCGGCGTGCCCGGCGTGATCCGCGGCGTGGTCGTCGACACGGCGTGGTTCAAGGGCAACTATCCGCCGGAAATCTCGGTGGAGGCGATCGCGATCGAGGGCTACCCGCCCGCCGACGAGATCGCGGCCCGGCCCGGCTGGACCACGCTCGTCCCGCGCGCCAAGGTCGAGGGCGATACCGCCAACTCCTTCACCGTCGACTCCGAGCGGCGCTTCACCCATGTGCGGCTGCGGATGTATCCCGACGGCGGCGTGGCCCGGCTGCGCGTGCACGGCGAGGCGAAACCCGATCTGCGCTGGCTCGGTTCGGGCCGGTTCGATCTGGCGGGGCTGGAGAACGGCGGGCGCGTGGTGGACTGCTCCGACCGCTTCTACTCCGCGCCGCAGAACCTGCTCCTTCCCGACCGGGCCCGCATCATGGGCGAGGGCTGGGAGACCGCCCGGCGGCGCGGCGGCGGCAACGATTGGGTGCGGGTGCGGCTGACCGGAGAGGGAGTGCTGGACGCCGTCGAGATCGATACCTCCTACTTCCTGTTCAACAGCCCGGGCGCGGCCCGCCTCACCGGTATCCGCGCGGACGGCACCGAGGTGGAACTGCTGCCGCGGACCGGCCTGCTGCCCGATACCCGGCACCGCTTCCCGCTCGAGACGGCCGAACCGGTCACCGAGGTCCGCCTGGACGTCTATCCGGACGGCGGTTTCGCCCGGCTGCGCGTCTTCGGCACGCTCACCGAGACTGCCCGCACGCAACTGGCCGTGGAGCCGGTGCTCGGTCCCCTGTCCGACGACGCGCTCGACCGGTTGCGCGAGGACCCGTCGTGACCCGGGACGCGCGGCACCGCGCCCTCTTGGCGGCGAAAGATGTTGCGGCATGAGCGATTACGGACGCGACATGGTCGGGTACGGCCCCAACCCGCCGCATCCGCACTGGCCCGGAGATGCCAATGTGGCCGTGCAGTTCGTGCTCAACTACGAGGAGGGCGGCGAGAACTGCGTCCTCGACGGGGACGCGGGCTCGGAGACATTTCTGTCGGATATCGTTCCGGCCCAAGCCTTTCCGAACCGGCACCTGAGCATGGAGACGCTCTACGAGTACGGTTCGCGGGCGGGACTGTGGCGAGTGCTGCGGGCGTTCGAGAGCCGCGGCATTCCGCTGACGATCTTCGGTGTCGCCCGCGCGCTGGAACGCAATCCGGAGGCGGTGGCGACATTCCGGCGGCTGGACTACGAGGTGGCCTGCCACGGGCTGCGCTGGATCTCGTATCAGATGGTGGACGCGGAGACCGAGCGCAAGCACATGGCGGAGGCGGTGCGCATCTGCACCGATCTGTTCGGCGCGCCGCCGCGCGGCTGGTACACCGGGCGCGACTCGCCGCAGACCCGCGAACTGGTGGTCGAGCACGGCGGTTTCACCTACGACTCCGACTCCTACGCCGACGACCTGCCCTACTGGGTGCGGGTCCAGGGACAGGACCATCTGGTGGTGCCGTACACGTTGGAAGCCAACGACATGCGGTTCTCCTCCCCCGCCGGATTCGCCAACGGCGAGGAGTTCTTCACGTATCTGAAGGACGCCTTCGACGTGCTCTACGCCGAGGGCGCGGCCGGCGCGCCGAAGATGCTGTCGGTGGGACTGCACTGCCGGTTGGCCGGGCGTCCGGCGCGGGCGGCGGCACTCGGCCGGTTCCTCGACTATGTGCAGTCGCACGACAAGGTATGGCTGGCGCGGCGCATCGATATCGCCGAGCACTGGGCGAAAGTGCATCCACCGCAGTAATTTTCGTGGGATAGGGAGCTACGCCCGCGCAAGGTCTCACATTCCGTGGCATTCGACGATAGGCGCTGGATAGACCTCGGGCGGCACCCCCGCACGCCACGGCCGGTGCACGGCGGCGCCCGGCAGGTGCGCGAGTTCCGGAACCCAGCGGCGCACGAATTCGCCTTCGGGATCGTGCCTATCGGCCTGGCGCAGCGGATTGAGTACCCGGTTGGGCCGGGTGTCGGTGCCGGTGCCGGCGGCCCACTGCCAGTTCAGCTGATTGTTCGCGATATCGGCGTCGACCAGCCAGCGCAGGAAGTGGTCGGCGCCGATACGCCAGTCCAGGCGAAGGGTCTTGGTCAGGAAACTGGCCGCGATCAAGCGGGCGCGGCCGTGCATCCAGCCCTCGGCGCGCAGTTGGCGCATGGCCGCGTCGACGACCGGATAGCCGGTCCGGCCGGTCCGCCACGCGTCGACCGCCGGCGGGTCGTCGCGCCACGCACGCGGGCTCGGCCGGTAGTCGCGCCACCCGACCTCGGGCCGCGCGGCGAGCACTTGGTGATGGAAGTCCCGCCAGGCGAGTTGCCGGGCGAACGCCTCGCCGCCCGCGCTGGACACGTCGGCGCGCGCGAGCACCTCGGTCGGTGACAAGCACCCGAAATGCAGATAGGGCGACAGCCGCGAAGTGGCGTCGGCGCACAGGCTGTCGGCGTCCGTGGCGTAGTCGCTGATCGGACCGGAAACCCAGCGCCGCAACGCCTTCCGCGCGGTGATCTCGCCACCGACGGACAGCTGTGGCGAACCCGTCACGGCATCGAAGTCGGGTAGCGGATCGCTGTCCACCGGCGGCACACTCAGGGGCGCGGGCTTCGGTAGCGGGCGGCGCAGCGGCACCTCCCGCCAGCGGCGGTAGTAGGGAGTGAAGACGGCGAAATGGTCCCGCCCGGTGGCCGGGGACAGCTCGGACGGATCGACGGCGGTGATCGATCCGCCGTGTACGCGCAGTTCGCAGCCGCGCCGAATGAGCCGCTCCCGCAGCGCATCCGCGCGTCGGCGGCTGTACCAGCTCACGTCCGAGGCGATGTGCACGCTCGCCGCACCCACCTCGTCGACCACCCGATCCACCGCGTCCACGACATCGCCGTGTCGAATCACGAGACGGCCCTGCGTCTTCCGCAGTCCGGCGTCCAGTTCGGCGAGCGCGGCGGCCAGGAAGCGCGCCCGGTTCGCCGACGCCCGCTCGGCGACGATCCCGTCGTCGACGACGAACAGCGGGACGACCGCGTGGCCCTCCCGCCGCGCGGCCGTCAGCACGGGATTGTCGTGTACGCGCAGATCGCGGGTGAACAGGGCGACGGTGACAGGCAATACAGACCTCCGAATCGGTTGTCGCCGAACGGGTGCGGCTGCCACGAGGGTGGCGCCGGAACAGGGTCGGGCGGCTCAGCCCACCACTGCCGACGCGACCCTCGCGGCAGCCGCACCGGACGAATCAGAGCGAGCAGAGGGGAACGATCGCGGTATGCCCGCCCGCCGCAGCCGCCACCGGTGCCGCCGCGAACAGTACCGACACCGCCCCGACCAGGGCGGTAGCGACAGAGATCCAGCGGAAACGGTTGCGCACGGGCATTCCTTCCGGGTCGACTTCGTCCATCCTACGCACAAACGATGCATAAACGTTGCGCCTTGCCGGAATTCTTACCACAGCGCCGGACCGCGATGGCTCCTCGGACGATCCATCCCTCGACCGAGACACGAGCGGACCCGGCCGTGCCGTGGCCGTACCGCACCGGCAGGCAGAATGTGGCCATGCCCGCTGGTTCCAGGCCCGACTCCGACGCGGGGTACACGGTGCGCGCGGTCGCCGAACGGCTGGGCATCCCGACCGCCACGCTGCGGAGTTGGAATCACCGCTACGACATCGGGCCGCCGCGCGACCGGCCCGGGCGGCACCGCCTTTACACCGAGGCCGACATCGCGCAGCTCGAACGCATGGTCGCCCTGATCCGCGGTGGCGCCAGCCCGGCCGGGGCCGCCGCCGCGGTGCGCCTGCCGGTCGCCACGCGCGGCGACACCGCCACCCTGCTGGCCGCCGCTTTCGCCTTGGACGCCACCCGGACGACCGAGCTACTGACCGCTCATTTCCGCGCGTACGGCGTGGTCGATACGTGGAATACGTTGTGCCGACCCGCATTCGGTGAGATCGTCGCGCAGCAGGAGGACGGTGTGGGCTGTGTCGACGTGGAGCATCTGCTGTCGTGGTGCATCACCTCGGTGTTGCAACGGGTCGCGCCGCCGCCCGCCGGACGCCCGGGGTCCGTAGTCCTCGCGTGCACCAGCGGCGAAACCCACGCGCTGCCGCTCGAGGTGTTGCGCGCCGCCCTCGCCGAACTCGGGGTCGGCGCGCTCATGCTCGGCGCGAACGTGCCGACGAGTGCGCTGACCGACACTCTGGTCCGGCATACCCGACCGGTTTCCGTCGTGCTGTGGTCACAGCAGGAGTCGACCGCGCTGACATCGGCGGTCCGCGCCTGCCTCGCCGGGCGGGCGAGGGTGTACGTCGGCGGTCCCGGCTGGGACGAGGTGTCGTTGCCGGATCCGGTGATCCCGGTGTACAGCCTTGTGAATGCGATCGATCGGTTACGTTGACCGCCCGGGCCTAGCGCTCGCCTTCGCGCTCGAGACGTTCCAAAGCGACTGCGCGGCGCATGGTTTCGCGGGCACGGGTGCGGTCACCGGCGTAGTCGTAGGCGCGGGCGGCCCGGTAGTTGGTGCGCCAGTTCTCCGGGTCGGCTTCCCATTCGCCGCGCACCTGCTCGAAAAGGGCGTCGGCAGCGGCCTTTTCGATCCGGCCGGAAGGTCGGCGCGGCAACTCGGAGACATCGAGTTCGCCGCCCTCCTCGTGCATGCGCCGAGCCAGCCGCTGGTGTGCGAGCGCGGCGCGAATACTGGTCGCGACGATCCACACGCCCAGGACCGGCAGGATCAGCACCCCGACCCCGATGGCAACAGCCGCCACCCCACCCGAACGAATCAACTCCACCGCGATCCGCCCCAGCAGAACGAAATAGAACGCCAGCGCCAGCACCAGAAACCCGAGAAAGGCAACCTTCACCGCCACCTGGCGAGCGTCCCCACCCCTCACGACGCGACTCCGCCGACGGGCCGCCACCCGAAGTACGTGCCGTTCACGATGGCACTTCGCCGACCGGCAACCACCACCATGCCGCTAACGATGGCGCTTCGCCGACCGGCAACGACCCCCATGCCGCTCACGATGGCACTCCGCAGACCGACAACCACCCCCATGCCGCTCACGATGGCACTCCACAGGCCGGCAACCACCCCCATGCCGCTCACGATGGCACTCCACAGGCCGACAAGCACCCGCGTGATGCCACTCCGCGGGCCGCTGCCCCACGTCGATTGCATGCCGATCACGAGGCAACTCCGCAGACCGACGGCCGCCCGGACCCCGTGCTGCCGCTCATGATGCCGACCATCCGGATCGCGCTCACAGGTCCAGGAGGGGGTCGAGGCCGACCGTGAGGCCGGGGCGGGCGGCGATCTGTCGCACGCCGAGCAGCACGCCCGGCGCGAAGGACGAGCGGTCCAGCGAATCGTGGCGGATGGTCAGGGTCTCGCCCTGGGTGCCGAACAGCACTTCCTGGTGGGCGACCAGTCCGGCCAGCCGCACCGAGTGCACCCGCACGCCGTCCACGTTCGCGCCGCGAGCGCCGTCCAGTTCTGTCGTGGTGGCGTCCGGGCTGGGCCCCACACCCGCCGACTTGCGGGCCTCGGCGATGATGCCCGCCGTCCGGTACGCCGTGCCCGAGGGCGCGTCGGCCTTGTTCGGGTGGTGCAATTCGATCACCTCGACCGAGTCGAACCAGCGCGCCGCCTGCTCGGCGAACCGCATGGACAGCACCGCGCCGATCGCGAAGTTCGGGGCGATCAGCACCCCCACCTCGGGGGCGGCCGACAGCCAGCCGCGGACCTCCGCCAGCCGGCCCTCGTCGAAGCCGGTGGTGCCGACCACGGCGTGAATGCCGGACTCCACCAGCCGGCGCAGGTTGGGCATCACCACGTCGGGATGGGTGAAATCGACGACGACCTGGGTGCCGGCGTCGGTGAACGCGTCCAGCGAGTCGTCCTTGTCGACTTGCGCGACCAGTTCCAGATCGTCGGCCGCCTCGACCGCCGCGCAGATCGCCTGCCCGACCTTGCCGCGCGCGCCGAGCACACCCACCCGGATCCGGTTCGCAGTCACCCTGAACTCCTCACATGCCTCGACGTCTCCTGCGCAGCCGAGCCTAGCCGCCGGAGCATCGGCCGCCGGGAGCCATCCCCTCGTCAGCCGCTCAGTCGAACACGATGACCTGGCGCAGGCCGTGCCCGGCCGCCAGTTCGTCCATGGCCTCGTTGATGTCCTCCAGCCGGATGCGCGAGGACACGAGGCGTTCGACGGGCAGCCGCCCTTCGCGCCACATCCGGATGTATTCCGGAATGTCGCGGTCGGGCACGGCCGAACCGAGGTAGCTGCCGACGATCGAGCGTCCCTGCGCCACCAGGCCCAGCGGTGAAATGCTCGCTCGCGCTTCGGGATTGGGCAAGCCCACGGTAACGGTGGTGCCGCCCGGCGCGGTGGCGGCGACGGCGGTCTCGAACGCCCGCACATTACCGGCCGCCTCGACCACGACGTCGGCCTGCACGCCCCGCTCGGTCAGTTCCGCGGGCGTGAATACCTGATCCGCACCGAGATCGGTTGCCAGCGCGAGCTTTTCGGGCAGGGTGTCGACGGCGATCACCGTGCTGTCCAGTTCCTTGCGCAGCGACGCCGCCACCAGCACCGCCGCCATGCCGACCCCGCCCAGGCCGACGACCATGATGCGGTCGCCCGGACCCGGCCGGGCCGAATTCAGCAGTGCGCCACCGCCGGTCAGCACCGCACAGCCGAGCACGGCCGCCACCTCGGGCGGCACGTCGTCGTCGACGGGAACCACCGAGCGCCGATCGACCACCGCGTGGGTCGCGAAGGCGGAGACGCCGAGATGGTGATGCACCGGTTCGCCGCGACGCCGCAGCCGGCGTCCGCCGGTGAGCAGTTCACCGCTGTTGTTGGCGACACTGCCCGGCACGCACGGGGTGCGGCCGCCGGTCGCGCAGCCCTCGCAGTTCCCGCAGCGCGGCAGGAAGGTCATCACCACGCGCTGCCCGATCTCGAGGTCGACGCCGGAACCGGTCTGCTCCACGCGGCCCGCCGCCTCGTGGCCGAGCAGCATCGGCACCGGGCGCACCCGGTTGCCGTCGACGACCGACAGGTCCGAATGGCACAGCCCGGCGGCCTCGATGCGGACCAGCAGCTCGCCGGGGCCGGGTGCGCCGAGGTCCAGTTCGTCCACGACGAGGGGTTTCGACTCGGCATACGGCGAGTGATCGCCGATTCGTTCCAGGACAGCACCGCGGATCCTCATGGACCCGACGCTACCGCCCGCGGGTACCGGGCGTGCGCGGACCGTCGCGGTCGGTGCCATAATCCCCGCAGGTACACCTTCCGAGCACGCGCCGACACCGACGAGGCGAATTCATGAAGACGACCTCCCCCACCCGCAGCCTCAACCGCCTGATCACCGGCTCCTTCGGCCGGATCGCGCGCGGTTACGACAGCCCGCTGCTCCAGCACGTCGTGTATCGGCCACCGCAGGACCAGGTGATCGCCGAACTGCGGGCGGCCGGCTGCCGCCGGATCGCCGACATCGGTTGCGGCACAGGCATTCTCACCACACGGATCGAGCGCGAGCTGCGACCGGAACAGGTGTTCGGCGTCGACGCCTCCCCCGGCATGCTGGCCCAGGCGCGTACCCGATCACCGCAGGTGACGTGGCTGCAGGCCCCCGCCGAGCGCCTGCCGTTCGGCGACGAGTCACTCGACGCGGTGGTCACCACCAGCGCGTTCCACTTCTTCGACCAGCCCGCCGCGCTGGACGAGTTCGCGCGCGTATTGGTGCCCGGCGGCCTGGTCGCCGTCTCCACTGTGAACCCGGCCGGTCAGCTGGCGAGCCCCGTCCGCCAACTCACCCGCACCACCTTCAGCCCCTACCACGCACCCTCCCCCGCCGAAATGCGAAACCTCTTGCGCGGCGCAGGTTTCGACGTCTCGAACCAACGCAGAATCGATCGCCCACTCCCCCGCTGGCTGGTCCCCGACGTAATCACCGTCGGCCGCAAACACTAGCCCCCACAGCATCGCCCAACCCTCCACCGGCACCCACCCCGCCGCAAAACCACCCACGCCCCAGCCCACCCGCTCACCCCCAGCCCACCCGCTCACCCTCAGCGCACTCGCTCACTCCCAACGCGCGCCACTCACCCCAGCGCACACCCACTCACGCCCAGCGCACTCGCTCACTCCCAACACGCGCCACTCACCCCAGCGCACACCCACTCACGCCCAGCGCACTCGCTCGCCCCCAGCGCGCACCACTCACCCCCAACGCACCCACTCACCCCCAGCGCGCACCACTCACCCCCAACGCACTCACTCACCCCCAGCGCACTCGCTCGCCCAGCGCGCACCTACCCACGCCCAGCGCATCCACTCACCCCAACGCACCCACTCGCGCCCAAGCACACCAGCTCTCTGGCGTGCATGGTGCGGCCGCGAACAACCCACGCCCGTACAGCAACTGGCGATCCACCATGCGCCGCCCGGCGACAAAGCTCACTGCCGCCCAACGCAGCACCCAGCGGTCTGCCGTGAGCGCGTCATAGGCATCGCGCACTCCCGCAACGACTTCCCCGTCCGTCCAGAAAGCCCGAGCCGTCACGGTCGCCACCACCACCGCAGGCAGCTACACGCTGGTGGCCGCGTGGGTTGCGGTCGGCCTGCACGGACGCAATCAGCCACCAAGTGGCGAAAATGGACGTCTGGCGACGGTTCGTGACCGCGCAGGCCGGATCGCTCCGATGCGAGCAAGGGGAAGACATGCAGGACCTCTATGTTGTGACGCACCCCCATGCCGAGCACACTGCCTAGGACGTTGTCGCTGGCGAGCCGCCGCGGAGCGCGGTCACCGCCGCGCTTGGCGCCACCGGAGTGTCGTCACTCTTGCCGATACATACGCGGTTCGACCACAAACGCCAGCCCACCCCGAGCGCAGTAGCCACCGATCACTATGCGTCGTTCGGACCCAGCGCCCATCCGCACCCAGCCCATCGTGTTCCTCCCGCGCGCCACGCCCTCCAGTGAACTACGTTCCTCCAGCGCTCCATGCCTCTCCTGCGAGGCCATGCGTCTCTCGCGCACTACGTTCCTCCCGAGGGCCATGCGTCTCTCGCGCGCGACGCCTCTCCCGTCGGCCATGCGTCTCGCGCACTACGTTCCTCCTGCGGGCCATACCTCCCCCGCCCACCACGCTCCTGCCGCGCGACATGCCCCTCCAGCGAACTCGCTCTCCCAGCACTCCATGCCTCTCCCGCGGGCCATACGTCTCCCGCGCCTCACGTTCCTCTCGCGGGCCATGCGTCTTTCGGCGCCACGCCTCTCCCGAGGGCCATGCGTCTCGCGCACTACATTCCTCCCGCGGGCCATACCTCCCCCGCCCACCACGCTCCTGAGGCGCGCCATGCCCCTACAGTCACCAAGCACTCCGGCCACAAAGGCCACCCGGGAACTTGCGATCACCGTTTACCGTCCGGCCACAAACCACCCATTCACGCCGACACAGCGGCCAGCGGTCACCGTGGGCAGTCCGGCCGCAAAGCCCATCTATGCCTAACGCAGCAGCCAGCGCCAAGGTGCGCGGTCCGGCCGTCGACCGCTTACCCATGCCGAGGCCAACGGTTACCGTGCGAGGTCCGGAGGAGAGCGGTCGCTTATGCCCAGCGGAACAGCCAACGGTCTACCGTGCGCGGTGTGAACAGGCCGAGTGCGCGTAGGGCCGCGGCGTAGTGGGGCACCATGCGGACGGGGCGGGCGGCTATCGCGTGCAGGAGCCAATCGGCGGCCTGTTCGGGGGTGAGGCCGGGCATTCGGCGGTAGCGCTCGGTGGGTGCGCTCATGGCGGTGTGCACCAGTGGGTAGTGGATGGAGGTGAAAGCTATTCCGCGGGTGGATAATTCGCCGTCGGCGCAGCGGCCGAAGCCTGCCAGGGCCGCCTTCGACGCGTGGTAGGCCGCCAGCCGCGGGGAGGTGTCGGCGGCGACGGTCCAGGTGCCGACATTGATCACGTGTCCCGCGCCGCGGTCGACCATGGCGGGCAGTAGTCCGAGGGTGAGCTGGACGGCACCGAAGTAGTTGACCGCCATGGTGCGCCGGAAGTCGTGCATTCGATCGAAGGACTCTTCCAGCGGTCGCCGGATCGAGCGGGCCGCATTGTTGATCAGTACGTCCACCGTGCCGTAGGTGCCGGTCACCCACCGCACCAGTTCGTCGACTTGGTCGCTGTCGGCCATATCGCAGACCCGGGACTCGGCCTTACCCCCGGTCGCCGCGATCTCGTCACCGAGCCGCGCCAACTCGTCCCCTCGCCGCGCCACCAGAATCATCTCGGCCCCGGCCTCCGCCAGCCGCAGCGCCGCGGCCCGGCCCACCCCGGCGGAGGCGCCCGTCAGCAGAATCCGCTTCCCCGCCACCGCCTCCGCGTCGGCCGCCCGCACGCCACCGACCGGCCGCAACAATCGAGGCATAACCCGCCGCATGACCCTGCCCCGCACTCCCTGCGGCTTCCCTTCGACCGACATACAGCCCAGTCAACCACGCTCCACCCCCATCCCACCCGCGTGACCTCAACCCCGACTTTGCCTCGAGCAGACAGGAACTGTGTGCGCTGTTCTTGCGTCTGAACAGGCGAATTGGGCGGCTGGCAGACGTCGGCGGGTGTCGCATTCGCATCCACGACCGCGCGCCACTATCGGGTTGTCGACACCATCCACCCGTGTAGCTGTCAGGGCGCGAACTACGCGAGTCGTACGACACTGGCAGAGGTGCTCACTGTCAACAGAACGCCAATCCGGACCATCTGACGGAACGCCAATTTGGATCATCTGGTCGCTTGGTTGATGGTTCAGTCTTCAGTTGTGCCGGCGGTGGGGACGCGGCCGAGGTCGCGGTCCTTGAGCCGGTAGCTGTCGCCTTTCAATGCGATGACCTCGGCGTGGTGGACGAGGCGGTCGATCATCGCGGCGGCGACGACGTCGTCGCCGAAGACTTCTCCCCAGCGGCCGAAGACCTTGTTGCTGGTCACGATCAGCGAGGCGCGTTCGTAACGGGACGAGACCAGCTGGAAGAACAGGTTGGCGGCCTCGTTCTCGAACGGGATGTAGCCGACCTCGTCGACGACCAGAAGCGGGTAGCGGCCGAGCTTGATCAGCTCGGCTTGCAACCGTCCCGCGTGGTGGGCTTCGGCAAGGCGGGCGACCCAGTCGGCGGCGGTGGCGAACGCGACACGGTGTCCGGCCTGACACGCTCGGATCGCCAATCCGATGGCCAGGTGGGTTTTGCCGGTGCCGGGCGGGCCCAGGAACACCACGTTCTCCTTCGCGGTGACGAAATCGAGAGTGCCCAGGTGGGCGATCACGTCCCGTTTGAGACCGCGAGCGTGTCCGAAGTCGAACTCCTCCAATGACTTCCGGTAGGGGAATCGGGCGGAGCGGATGCGGCCCTCTCCGCC
Source organism: Nocardia sp. N2S4-5 (assembly GCF_044628355.1). NCBI lineage: Bacteria > Bacillati > Actinomycetota > Actinomycetes > Mycobacteriales > Nocardiaceae > Nocardia > Nocardia sp. N2S4-5. The sequence continues at coordinate 2,557,290 of NZ_JBIUPM010000001.1, forward strand.
GTGGGACTCGCGAGCGGAGACCTCGCGTTGCAGGCAGGCGACGAGGAATTCCTCGTGAGTCCAGTTCTCGGCGCGAGCGCGTTCGGGCAGCCGCTCCGCGGCTTCCCGCAGCGACGGCGCCTTCAATGCCCGGGTGAGGAAGGTCAGCTCGGCCGTGAAATCCCTTGTCGTGGTAGATGTTTTCGCGATAGTTCGAGCCCGTGGAGGCATCAGGCCACCCCGCCTTCGATATCGACGCCGAGCGCGGCGTCGTAATCGGTCAGGCAACGCTGCTCAACCTCGGGTTCAGGCGCTGGCCGCAGGACACCGATCCGGCCGCGCCGCAACGCTTTCGCTGCTTCGACATGGTCCGGGGCGGACAGGGTTTGATGCCAGGCCCAGATCCGTTCGTGATCGGCCACGATCCGGCCGCCGGAGAACACCCGGACCCGGTTCAGGTCGGCGAGGACCTCGATCCGGCGCCCGATCACCGCCGGATGCACCGAATAGTCGTTGGAGTCCAGGCGAATGTAGTGATCACGCGGCAGCCGGCCCGAGCGCCGCCACCCGGTCTCCGGCGCCACCGGCGGCAACGCCAGCATCGCGTGACGATCAGCGGTGACCCGATCGGTCGGCGCGCAACCCAATGCCCGCCGCGTCCGGCGATTCACCAACTCCAGCCACTCCTCGAGCTGAGTATTGAAATCGGTTGGGCCGCTGAATGATCGACCCGGCAGGAACGAACGCTCGAGATAGTCGTGGGCTCGTTCGATCATGCCCTTGGCTTCCGGATCAGCGGGCTTGCAGACCAGCACTTTCGTGCCCAGGGTTCCCCGGAATGCCTGGCATTCGGCGGTCAGCTCGCTGCGGCCGCCACGCCAGCGCCCGATCGCTCCTTCGCCGTCCCAGACCAAAACCTTTGGCACTGAACCCAATCGGTGAATATGGGCCCACCAGCCTGCGAACAGGTCCTCGGCATGCCGCGACGGGATCAGCATCGCCATCAGCCATCTCGAATACCCCAAAACCATCGTCAGCACAGGCAGCTGTTTGGGGCCTCGGACCTGGCCGAACCCGACCGGCAACTCGATCGGCGGGAACCAGAAATCGCACTGCGCGATCTCTCCGGCCATATACGTCGTTCGCGATGCCGGGTCCGGCGGCAGATACGCCGGCCGCAACTCCGCGACCCGGCCCGAGAGCACCCGGACCGACCGGGTCCAGCCGATCCGCTCGGCGATCACCGTCGACGGCATCGTCGGATACGTCTTCAGCAACTCGCGGATCTGCGGCTCGACAGCGTCCACGATCGACCCCTTCTCCGGGCGCTCGTATTTCGGTGGCCTGTCCGAGGCCAGGGCCCGCTTCACGGTGTTGCGGGACACGCCCATCGTCCGGGCGATCGCCTGGATCGGCATGCCTTCTGACCGGCGCAAACGACGAATCTCGGCCCAATCCTCCACAGCAAGCATCCCTTCGGTCCTCCCTGGCTCGGATAGAGCCAGGGTCACCGACCAGGTGGTCCATTTTGAGTTGCCGCGCGGTGGTCATTTTTCACGTGCTGCCGACACTCACCTCGACCGGCGGCAAGGCGGCGTGGAAAACGCCCACGAAGCGGAGGATGGGACTGGACGCGACGCACGTGCGCCGCCGACCGACCGCCAGAACCAGGATGGTCCTATGTGGTACGCGAGCATCGCGGAGCAGTGGCGAACCCGCACGAGCGCCGCCCTCCACTCAGCCCGGCGAGGCATGCGCCGGTCGAGCATGGTGCGCTGGAGGCGTGGGCGGGGCTGGTGGGGTGGGTTGCCGGGGTTGGTGCGGGTGGTTGCGGGTGTGGTCGTGGGGATGGTTGTGGTGACGGCCTGCGGAGGGGATGGGAGCGAGGAGGCCCGTGGGCCTTCGGTTGTGGGTACGACCTCGGGTAGCGACCCGTCCGGTGTGCCGGATTTGGGGGCCGGGGAGGACGTGGCGGGAGGTATCGAGGTGCCGTGGGGGCTGGCGTTCCTGCCTGACGGCACGGGGCTTGTTGCGGAGCGGAATTCCGGTGTGGTGCTGCGTGTTTCGCCGGGAAAGGCGTCGGAGCGGGTGTACGAGGTGCCGGGTGTGGTGGCGCAGGGTGAGGGTGGCTTGCTGGGGCTGGCGGTGTCGCCGCGGTATGAGGAGGATCGCTTCGTCTACGCGTACTTCACCGGCGCGGAGGACAATCGCATCGTTCGGTTTCGCACGGACGGCCCGCCGGAGGTGATCTTCGCAGGAATCGCGAAGGCGGGCAACCACAATGGCGGCCGTATCGCTTTCGGCCCCGACGGCATGCTGTACGCGGGCACCGGCGACGCGGGCCGGTCCGACCGCTCTCAGGATCCGGCGAGCCCCAATGGCAAGATCCTGCGGCTGACACCCGAAGGCCGTCCGGCACCGGACAATCCGACCCCGGACTCCCCGGTGTACTCACTCGGCCACCGCAACGTGCAGGGCCTGGCCTGGGATACCAAGGGCCGCCTCTACGCCGCCGAATTCGGCCAGAACAGATTCGACGAGATCAATCGCATCGAACCCGGCCACAACTACGGCTGGCCCACCGTCGAAGGCACCGGCGACACCGACCGCGGCCGCTACACCAACCCCCTGCTCACCTGGACCACCCGCGAGGCCTCCCCCTCCGGCATCGCCATCACCGCGGACACCCTGTACACAGCCGCCCTCCGAGGCGAATGCCTTTGGGCCACACCACTACACGACGGCACCCTCGGCACACCACAACCTCGACTCCGCGACCGCGGCCGCCTCCGCACCGTCGAGGTAGCACCCGACGGCGCACTCTGGGTCACGACCTCCAACACCGACGGCCGCGGCGATCCACACCCGGGCGACGACCGCATCCTCCGCTTCCCTGCCCACTGACAAATGTCCGCGACCGCAACACATCCCAGCCCATACTCGACCGAACCGCCAGCGACACAAAACAATCGACCCAATCGGAACGACCGGGCTCAGCCGCCACCAGCGAGCTGGTCTTCAGCATGCTGATCAGCTCGTTGCCGTTCGGCGGGATGATCACCCGCATGGCCTGCGGCAGCACCGCGCGCCGCAGCGTCTGACCCCACGACATGCCCAGCGCCAGCGACACACATCGACACAACGCGGCGGGACAACGAGCCCGTCCGGCTGGTGCTCACCCAAGGCCCCGCCGCGACACCTAATCCGCCGGGACGGGCAGTGGGTCATCTGGGACCGGCGGCCAAGGCAAGGGTGAGAGATGGGTGGGGCGGCGGGTCAGGTCGTCGTCCCAGTCCACGGTGACGCCGACCCAGGCCTTGGGCTGGTCGAAGCGGGTTGTATGGGCAGTGAAACCAGCTCTGCGGAAGGAGATTTCACCGAAGAAATCACCGCCGGAAAAGTCTGTGGTCGCGCCGGAAAAGCGGGCATCGGCGAAGGACACGCCGCCGTGGAATTCGGCGCGGCGGAAGTCGGCCAATTCCGTTCCGGCGCGCCGCCAGCGAGGCCTGCCGCCGAGCCGGGCACCGTCGAACGAGGTCCGGGCAGCGTAGAAACGGGTGCCCGCGAAGGAGATCCGGACACCGTCGAAAGTAGTGCCGTCGAGCCGGACTCGCGCGCCGTCGAAGGTGGCGCCGTCGAAGATCACCTCCTCGGCGCCGAATCGGGCACCGGAGAAATTGGTCTCCTCGCCCGAAAACGTCGCGCCGGTGAAACGGACACGCGGACCACGGAATTCGGCACCCGCGAAGGACACTCGATCGCGGAACGTGGCGCCGGAGAAGCTCGCCCCGGCGCGGCCGGTGCCGTTGTCCTCGTTGTCGGCGCCGACGAACCGAGCCCCCGCGAACGACACGGCGTCGGCGAATGTGGCCCCGTGGAAGGTGACGTGCTTACCGCGAAATTCGACGCTCTCGAAGTTCGCGGACCGCGCCCCGGTGAATTGCGCACCACGGAAATGAGTGTGCTTGCCGGAGAAGGTCGCGTACCGGAAGTCGACGTCCTCGAGCACCGCATCGTCGAAATTGAAATTGTAGGAACACCAAGGTATTTCGGCCGAGGGCCGCAGATGCGCGACGATCACCGCGACGATCGTCCGGCGCACCTCGCTGTCGTTCTGCCGGATCTGGAAGCTTCGCTCGACCTGCGGGCCGGAGCCTTTCTCGGCCGAATCGCCTGCCCCCGTTTCCTTTCGGGAGACGAGATGATTCACACCGTCGCGCGGGTCGTAGGGTAGTCGCAGATACCCGCACAGCACATTGATGCACTGCTGACGCCGGCCCCGCGCGCTGAACTCGTCCGCGACACCGGCCATGGCGTACACCCCGGCGATCCGCACGGCCACATCCGGATCACCGAGTTGCTTTGCCGCCGCACCGAACAGCTCCGCGAACCGGCCGCGTTCGTTGTCGCGCTGCCGCCGGTAGGCGACCACCAATGCCACCGCACCGCCGACCCCGGCCGTCACCGACAGCGCGATCTTGGTGAGGTCCACCTGATTCGGCGTCTCGGTCTTCGCGCCGAGCAGCAGCCACAGCGCCCACCAGGCCACGCCGGAGATCGCCAGCCCGCCGAGTATCGCCGTCACCACCGACAGCAGCAGAGCCGAACGTCGCATCCGCCGAACCAACCGTTGACCTGTTCTCCCCCGCCGAGCCATAGCCGCATGGTAGCCGGAAATCGCCGCCCACCGCAGAGCGAGCGACGATTTCCGTTACGCCACCTGAGCTTTCAGGCCACCGCCCGGCGCGCGGCCGCCCGATTCCCGCGCAGCCCGATACCCGCCGCCACCAGGCACGCGGCCGCGACCACACCCACGAACCACGGGAACACCGTCCCCATCCCCCAGGTGGTCGCCGCCCACCCGGCCACGATGGTCGGCAACGCCATCGCCGAGTAGGCCAGCAGGTAGTACGCCGACATCGTCTCGCCCCGCTTGTGCTGTGGCACCACGTTGGACAGATGCCGCAGCGAGCCGCCGAAGCCGAGCCCGAAGGTACCGCCCAGCAACACCCCGGCCACCAACACGACCGCCCAGTTGTGCGTGGCCAGCGCCGGAATGGTCAGCAACAGCGCGAGCGCCATGCCGGTATCGCCGCCGATCGCCGCGCGCCGGGCGGGGATTCCCGTGGCGAACAACTGCGCCAGCGCCCCCGCCGTCGCGGTGGAGGCGACGACCGCGCCGCCGAACACCAGGTTGTGCACGCCGGTCTGCTCCGCCGCCAGCGACGGATACAGCGACAGCAGCACGCCCAGCACCGACCAGGCCGCCATCACACCCAGCGCCGAGAACCAGAAGTCGGCCCGGATCTCCTGCGGCACAGCCGGTCTCGCGATCCGAATCGGCCCGGACACCCGTTTGGTGTGCGTCTCCCGCATCGCCACCACACCGACCCCGATCAGCAGGCACAGCACGGTGATCACCACGTACGGCGTGCGCAGCGGGTGCGGAACGTACTGCGCCAGCAGGGCCGAGCCCAGAATCGCCACGGCCATACCGACATTGAACGCCACACCGGTCAGCTGCCCCGACCGCGCACCGTGCTGAGGCCGCAGATCCAGCAGCGCCGCCGCGCCGGAGACCACCGTCGCCCCGACCGCGAAGCCGTGCAGCGCCCGCGCCACCAGCAGCATCGCGACATTGTCGGCCACCAGGAACACCGCCAGCCCGACGACCATGGTGGCGATGGCGCCCAGCAGCACCGGCTTGCGGCCCACCACGTCGGAGATCTTGCCCGAGACCAGCACCGCGCCCAGCGCGGCGATCGCATACACCGCGAAGACGACCGTGGTGGTCAACGGGGTGAAATGCCACTCCTTCTGGTACAGGCCGTACAGCGGCGCGGGTGCGCCGGACACTCCGAGCGCGACGCCGCTGGCGACCAGAATCAATGCGTAGGCCCAGGGTTGTGTCGTCCGCTCGACCGGGGGAACAGCCACAGTCGCTGCCATCGCTCCCTCTCCATCAGGTAAGTTTGATTGCGATCGAACTCAACAACCCTAACCGCCGTTCGATTCCCATCAAACCGTCCGTGAGGAAGATCATGACGGAGACCAGACGAGTCGTCGAGGCATTTCCGGTCGCGCCGGTGCAGACCGTGCTCGACGCGCTGCACGATCCGGTGCGGCTCGAGATGGTGCGCCGACTTGCCAACGCCGGCACCGCGGTTCGCTGCGGCCGGCTCTACGACACGATCAACAAGTCGACCGCGACCCATCATCTGAAGACGCTGCGCCAGGCCGGACTCACCGAGAAGATCGTGGAGGACGGGCAGACCTACGCGCGCCTGCGCACCGAGGAGGTGGAGCGGGAGCTACCCGGCCTGCTCGACGCCGTTGTGGGCGCGGCCAACCGGGCCGAGCCGAACCACTAGATGTCACCGATCTCCGAACTCGCCGACGTGGTCGTGGATCTACACTCCGACCTCGCCGAATGGCTGGGCTCCGATGCCCCGCCCAAGGTGTTCGACCGCTTCGCCAACGCCTTGGACGACGGGTTCACCTCGGTGGTCACCACCGGCGACGCCATCGACCGCGACGCACTGCTGGCCGGAGTGTGGTCGGCCCGCAACGCCCAGCCCGGCTTGGAGATCGCGATATCCGAGGTCACCGAGATAGCCCGCGCCACCAATCTCGTGGTGGTGCGCTTCGCGGCCGAAAACCATTACGCCGGTACGACTTCCAAGCGCCGGGTCACCGCGGTCCTACGCACCGACGGCCAGCTCTACAGCTGGCGCTCGGTGCACGAGACCGCCGTCGCCGCGCAAAGCTGAACGCCGTACCCTCACCGATCATGACGGCCTACACCTGCCCGGTCGACGTATTCCTCATCCTCACCAGCGGCCCGCGCGTACTGCTGGCCCTGCGCCGCGGCACCGGCTACGCCGACGAACAGTGGAACTTCCCGTCCGGCAAGCTCGAGGCGGGCGAGCCGGTCGACGCCGCCGTCTGCCGCGAGGCGCACGAGGAGGTCGGCCTCACCATCGACCCGGCCACCCTCCCCGAACCCCATGTGCTGCACTACTCTTCGCGCCCCGGCCACGGCCGCCTCGGTCTGTTCTTCGCCCTCGAACACGACCAGGCCCGCCACGGCCGCCCGGTCAACGCGGAACCACACAAGTGCGGCGGCATCGAGTGGTTCGACGCCGGCGCTCTCCCGCCCGACACCGTGCCCTACACGGTCGAGGGCTGGCGGCTGTGGCGCTCCGGTCGCGGCTTCACCACTGCCGGGTGGTGAGTGAAAACCTCAGTCGCGCACCAGGTTCCGTACTGTCGCGGGCAGATCGCGAGTACGCCGGTAGGGGCCTGCCACCGAGACGGCGAGAGGGCGGGACAGGAGCGTGCGGGCCACGGCCGAGACCTCCGCCGTGGTCACCGCATCGATCCGCGCCAGCGTGTCCGAGACGCTGCGGTGGTTGCCGTAGCTGAGTTCGCTGCGGCCGATGCGGTTCATACGGGAGCCGGAGTCTTCCAGCCCGAGCACCAGGCCGCCGCGTAGCGAGCCCTTGGCGCGGGCGCATTCGGCGTCGGTAATGCCGGTCTCGGCGGCCTCCTCCAGCACCTCGCGCGCCAAACCCGCTACCTGGCTGAGGTTTTCGGGCTGGCAGCCCAGGTATACGGAGAACGCGCCCGTGTCGGCGAAGGTGTCGACGCTGGAGTACACCGAGTACGCCAGGCCGCGCTCCTCCCGGATGCGCTGGAACAGCCGCGAGCTGAGCCCGCCGCCGAGCACCGTGTTCAGCACCGACAGCGGCCAGCGCTTGTGGCCCTCGTGCCGGCCGAACGCCCGCACACCGAACACCAGGTGCGCCTGCTCGCTGTCGCGATAGATCCGATGCAACTGGGGCGATGTCCGCGGCCGGAAGTGGCCCTCGCGCCGCGGCGCCGGTTCCCGCGCCGGATCGAGCCGTCCGGCGAACGCGCGCCGGATCAGCTCCACCGTGTGCTCGTGCTCCACATTGCCCGCGACCGCGACGACCATCCGGTCCGGGCGGTACCGGCGCAGATGGAAGCCGCGCAGTTGCGCCGCGGTCATGCCCTCGATCGATTCGACCGTGCCGATGACCGGGCGCCCCACCGGGTGGTCGCCGAACAGCGCGGTGAGGAACGCGTCGCCGACCATGTCCTCCGGGTCGTCGTCGCGCATCGAGATCTCCTCGAGCACCACCTGCCGCTCGACCGCCACGTCCTCGGGCTTGCACAGCCCGTTGAGCACCACGTCCGACACCAGATCCACCGCCAGCGGCAGATCCTCGTCCAGCACGTGCGCGTAGTAGCAGGTCTGTTCCTTGGCCGTGAACGCGTTCAGCTCGCCGCCGACCGCGTCCATGGCCTGCGCGATGTCCAGCGCCGACCGGGTCGGAGTCTGCTTGAACAGCAGGTGCTCCAGGAAATGCGCGGCGCCCGCCACCGTGGGCCCCTCGTCGCGCGATCCCACACCGACCCAGACCCCGACGGAGGCCGATCGCACGCCCGGCACGTGTTCGGTGACGACGCGCAGCCCGCCGGGCAGCACGGTGCGCCGCACACCGGTATCGGCGAGCGGGGCGTCCGTGGGAGCGAGTCGGAGCGAAGAACCCCCCTGCTCGGTGACGAGCAGAGGGGATGGGGACTTCTTCTTCGTCACACCGGAATGATTACTCGGCACCGGCCTCGACCGCAGCAGTGTTGTCGGAAGCGGCGGAGGTCGCCGCATCCTCCTCTTCCACCGGAACCAGGGAGATCTTGCCCCGGTTGTCGATGTCGGCGATCTCGACGCGAATCTTGTCGCCGACGTTCACCACGTCCTCGACCTTGGCGACCCGCTTGCCGTTGCCCAGCTTCGAGATGTGCACCAGGCCGTCGCGACCCGGCAGCAGCGAGACGAACGCGCCGAAGGCAGTGGTCTTGACGACCGTGCCCAGGAACCGCTCGCCCACCTTCGGCATCTGCGGGTTGGCGATGGCGTTGATCTGGTCGATCGCCGCCTGCGCCGACGGGCCGTCGGTGGCGCCGACGAACACGGTGCCGTCGTCCTCGATGGAGATGTTGGCGCCGGTCTCCTCGGTGATCTGGTTGATGACCTTGCCCTTGGGCCCGATCACCTCGCCGATCTTGTCGACCGGGATCTTGATCGCGGTGACGCGCGGCGCGTACGGGCTCATCTCGTCCGGGGTGGCAATGGCCTCGGCCATCACGTCCAGGATGGTCAGGCGCGCGTCGCGGGCCTGGCTCAGCGCACCGGCCAGCACCTTGGAGGGGATGCCGTCCAGCTTGGTGTCCAGCTGCAGCGCGGTGACGAACTGCGGCGTGCCGGCGACCTTGAAGTCCATGTCACCGAAGGCGTCCTCGGCGCCGAGGATGTCGGTCAGCGCTACGTAGCGCGTCTCGTCCTCGCCCTGGTCGTTCTTGATCGTGTCGGACACCAGGCCCATCGCGATACCGGCGACCGGAGCCTTCAGCGGCACACCGGCGTTCAGCAGCGCCAGCGTCGAGGCGCAGACCGAACCCATCGAGGTGGAACCGTTGGAGCTCAACGCCTCCGACACCTGGCGGATGGCGTACGGGAACTCCTCCTGCGAGGGCAGCACCGGCACCAGCGCACGCTCGGCGAGCGCGCCGTGGCCGATCTCGCGCCGCTTCGGCGAGCCGACGCGACCGGTCTCACCGGTCGAATACGGCGGGAAGTTGTAGTGGTGCATGTAGCGCTTGGAGGTCTCCGGGCCGAGCGAGTCGACCTGCTGCGCCATCTTCACCATGTCGAGGGTGGTGACGCCCAGGATCTGGGTCTCACCGCGCTCGAACAGCGCCGAACCGTGCGCCCGCGGCACCACGGCGACCTCGGCCGAGAGCGCCCGGATGTCGGCCAGCCCGCGGCCGTCGATGCGGAAGCCGTCGGACAGGATGCGCTGGCGCACAAGCTTCTTGGTGACCGAGCGGAATGCCGCGCCGATCTCCTTCTCGCGGCCCGCGAAATCCTCGGCGAGGCTCGAGAGCACCTCGAGCTTGATCTCGTCGATCCGCTCCTCGCGCTCCTGCTTGCCCGCGATGGACAGCGCCTCGCTCAGCGGGTTCTTCGCGGTGCCCTCGACGGCGGTGTAGACGTCCTGCTCGTAGGGCGGGAACAGCGGGAAGTCCTCGGTCGGCTTCGAGGCCAGCTGGGCCAGGTCCTGCTGCGCCTTGCAGAGGCGGGCGATGAACGGCTTGGCGGCCTCGAGGCCCTCGGCGACCACGGTCTCGGTCGGCGCCTGCGCGCCACCCTCGACCAGGCTGATCACGTTCTCGGTGGCCTCGGCCTCGACCATCATGATGGCGACATCGCCGGACTCGACCACGCGGCCGGCCACGACCATGTCGAATACCGCGCCCTCGAGCTGCTCGACGGTCGGGAACGCCACCCACTGGCCCTCGATCAGGGCGATCCGCACGCCACCGACCGGGCCGGAGAACGGCAGGCCCGCGATCTGCGTGGACGCCGAGGCCGCGTTGATCGCGACGACGTCGTACAGGTCCTTCGGGTCCAGGCTCATGATCGTCACGACGACCTGGATCTCGTTGCGCAGGCCGTCGACGAACGACGGGCGCAGCGGACGGTCGATCAGGCGGCAGGTGAGGATCGCGTCGGTGGACGGGCGGCCCTCGCGGCGGAAGAACGAGCCGGGGATGCGGCCCGCGGCGTACATCCGCTCCTCGACATCGACCGTCAGCGGGAAGAAGTCGAACTGGTCCTTGGGCTGCTTGCCCGCCGAGGTGGCCGACAGCAGCATGGTCTCGTCGTCCAGATAGGCGACGACGGATCCGGCGGCCTGCTTGGCCAGCCGCCCGGTCTCGAACCGGATGGTGCGGGTGCCATAGCTACCGTTGTCGATCAACGCCACCGATTCGAACACGCCGGGTTCTACCTCGACGGCGGAGCTGGTCACAGTGTCTGACATATTTCTTTTCTCAACCTCTCGTCTCGCCGGATCCAGCGCAGGTGTGCGCGATCCAGCTGTCGTCTGCCGTACCCGGTTCGGGCGCGCATCGTGACGCGCGCACCCGGTCGATTCCCCTTGGAAGCGGCAACGCGGAGGCGGTCATCGATCGAAGCTCTCCGGACTGTCGTGCCGAAAAGCCACTACCGAAGACCGACGCCACGCGACGGGTGCGTACGGCTGTGTCGTCGTCGTGCACGTGGCCGAGCGACCCCCATACACGACAAGCCGACGGGGAGATTCTAAGCCTCCCCGTCGGCTGCCTTGCGAACTGCCTGTGCAGAACGTGTGTCGGGACAGATCAGCGACGCAGTCCGAGCCGCTCGATCAGCGCACGGTAACGCGCGATGTCCTTGTCCTGCAGGTACTTCGACAGGCGCTTGCGACGGCCGATGAGCAGCATCAGGCCGTGGCGGGTGTGGTGATCGTGCTTGTGCTTCTTGAGGTGCTCGGTGATGTCGGAGATGCGCTTGGTCAGCATCGCGATCTGTGCCTCCGGCGAACCGGTGTCCTTCTCGTGCACCCCGTAGTCGGCGAGGATCGCCTTCTTCTGCTCAGTGGTCAGCGCCACGAATTCACTCCCTGTTGTTCCAGTCCGCGCTCGAGGTAACCGGGAGACCCGGGCGGGCGCCGCCGCGGACCGCAGCAAACCCGACACGCCAGCCTACCGGACCACCGCGCGGCCGCGGGAATGCCCCCCGGTGCCCCGACCTACTCGCCGTCGGCCGCGTGATCGGCGGCGGCGAGGATCTCGCGGGTCTGGTCGACGTCGCGGCCGATGGCGGCGACCAGATCGGCCACGGAACCGAACTTGCTCTGCCCGCGGACATGGTCGACGAAATCCACCGCGACATGCTGGCCGTACAGGTCGACATCGGTGTCGAGCACGTACGCCTCGACGGTGCGGGTGCGGCCGGAGAAGGTGGGGTTGGTGCCGACCGAGATGGCCGCCATCGCGCGCTTGCCGGGCAGCGTCGTGCCGACCGTCTTGCCGGGGCTGAGCACCGTGAACCAGCCCGCGTACACGCCGTCGGCGGGGATCGCCGCGTGCATCGGCGGCGCCACGTTGGCGGTCGGGAAGCCCAGTTCGCGGCCGCGGCCGTCGCCGTGCACGACGACGCCCTCCACCCGGTGCGGGCGGCCCAGCGCGTCGGCGGCGGCGGCCATGTCCCCGGCGTCCACGCAGGCGCGAATGTAGGTGGAGGAGAACGTGACCGCGTGCTCGCCGACCAGCCGCACGCCGTCCACCTCGAACCCGAAGCGGCCGCCCAGCTCTCGCATCGTCTGCACGGTGCCGGCGGCCTTCTTGCCGAAGGTGAAGTTGTCGCCGATCACGACCTCGGTCACGTGCAGCTTCTCGACCAGCAGGTCGTGCACGTAACGCGACGGGGTCAGCTTCATGAAGTCCTGCGTGAACGGCATCACGAGGAAGACATCGATCCCGAGTTCCTCGACCAGTTCCGCTCGCCGGGTCAGCGTGGACAGCTGCGCGGGATGCGAACCGGGCCGCACCACTTCCATCGGGTGCGGATCGAAGGTCATCAGCACCGAGGGCACACCGCGCACGGCGGCGGATTTGACGGCACGGCTGATCAACTGGGCGTGCCCGCGATGCACACCGTCGAACACTCCGATCGTGAGCACGCACCGGCCCCAGTCCGGGGGCATGTCCTCGAGACTTCGCCATCTCTGCACACCCGGAAGCCTACGCAAGCCGCCTCCTCCGGTCCTATCGCTCCCACCGCTAAGCTCGAAACGTGCCCGGAAAACGAGACATCGCCACCCGCCGCGAGCTGGTCGATCCCTCCGCGACACAGGAATCCCACGGCAGCGTGGCCGAATCGGCCGAGCGCGGGGCGGCGAGCGCCGAGGCCACTCTGGCGCCGGTGCTGTCCTCCGTCGCCCAGGACTACCTGAAAGTGATCTGGACCGCGCAGGAATGGTCGCAGGAGAAGGTATCGACGAAGCTGCTGGCCGAGCGCATCGGCGTCTCGGCGTCGACGGTGTCGGAGGCCGTGCGCAAGCTCGCCGATCAAGGTCTGGTCGAGCACGCGCGGTACGGGTCCATCACCCTCACCGCGGAGGGCCGCCGGGCGGCCGTGGCGATGGTGCGCCGGCACCGCCTGCTGGAGACTTTTCTCGTCAACGAACTCGGCTACGGCTGGGACGAGGTGCACGACGAGGCCGAGGTGCTCGAGCACGCGGTCACCGAGACGCTGATGGCCCGCATCGACGCCAAACTCGGCCACCCCGACCGCGATCCGCACGGCGACCCGATCCCGTCGGCCGACGGCGCGGTGCCCACCCCGCCCGCGCGCCAGCTCAGCCACTTCCAAGCCGGCGAATCGGGCCGCGTCGCCAGGATTTCCGACTTCGACCCGGCCATGCTCCGCTACTTCGACTCGGTCGGCATCGCCCTGGACACCCCGATCACGGTGGTGGAGCGCCGCGACTTCGCCGGCACCATCGCCATCCGCATCGGCGACCACACCCTGGATTTGGGCAGCCCTGCGGCAGAAGCCATCTGGCTGACCCACTGACCGGCGGTAGTCCCGCTCAGCCCGCGCCGAATTCCCCCGCGCGTTTGGCGATGGCGGTGCCGAGTTCGGTGGTGGTGCTGGTGCCGCCGAGGTCCGGGGTGCGGATGCTGCCCTCGGCGAGGACCTCGCAGACGGCGCGGTCGATCGCGGCGGCCGCGTCCCGCTCGCCGAGCTGGTCCAACAGCATTGCGGCGGCGAGGATCTGGGCGACCGGGTTGGCGATGCCCTGGCCCGCGATGTCGGGGGCGCTGCCGTGCACGGCCTCGAACATGGACGGGGCGTCACGCCGCGGATTGATATTGCCCGAGGGCGCGAGGCCGAGACCGCCGGTGACGGCGGCGGCGAGATCGGAGAGGATGTCGCCGAACAGATTCGAGCCGACGATCACGTCGAGCCGGTCCGGGTGCAGCACGATTTCGGCGGCCAGGGCATCCACGTGCATCTGCCGGGTCTCGACGTCCGGGTATTCGGCGGCGATGCGCTCGAAGACGCTGTCCCAGTAGGGCATCGAGTGGATCAGGCCGTTGGACTTGGTGGCCGAGCACACGCGTCGGTTGCGTTCCCGGGCGCGTTCGAAGGCGTAGTGGATGATGCGCTCGCAGCCGACCCTGGTGAACACCGACTCCTGGAGCACGAACTCCTCCGGGCGTCCCGGATTGTGGATACCGCCGATCTCGGAGTACTCGCCCTCGGAATTCTCCCGCACGATGAGGATGTCCAGATCCGCCGCGGTGCGGTCGCGCAGCGCGGATTCGGTGCCGGGCAGCAGTCGCACCGGCCGCAGATTGACGTACTGGGAGAACGCGCGCCGCAGCGGGATCAGCAGCCCCCACAGCGAAATATGGTCGGGCACACCGGGAAAGCCCACGGCGCCCAGCAGGATCGCGTCGAACCCGGCGAGTTGCTCGGGGCCGTCGGCGGGCATCATCGCCCCGGTGCGCAGGTATTGCTCACAGGACCAATCGAATTCGGTCCATTCGATACCGGGCAGCACCGCGTCGACCACCTTCACCGCCTCCGCGGTCACGTCGACGCCGATGCCGTCGCCGGGGATGGTCGCGATGCGGTAGGTGCTCACCTGTACTCCCTCTGATTCACGCGGTTGCGGCCCGTCACAACTGCACGCCGATGTACTTGGTCTCCAGGAACTCGTCGATGCCGGTGAGCCCGCCCTCGCGGCCGAGGCCGGACTCCTTGACCCCACCGAACGGGGCCGCCGGGTTGGACACCACGCCCTGGTTCAGCCCGACCATGCCGCTCTCGAGGGCCTCGCACACGCGCAGCCCGCGACGCAGGCTCTCGGTGTACACATAGCCGACCAGACCGTAAGGGGTGTCGTTGGCGCGCGCCACCACCTCGTCCTCGGTGTCGAAGGGGGTCAGGCTGGCCACGGGGCCGAAGATCTCGGTGTGGCACATCTCGGCGTCGTCGGGCACGTCGACCAGAACTGTTGCGGGATAGAAGTTTCCGGGACCGTCGAGGGATTCGCCGCCGAGCAGCACCCGCGCTCCGCGCGCCCGGGCGTCGGCCACCAGGTCGGTCACCTTGGCCACGGCATCCGCGTCGATCAGCGGGCCGACGACGACGCCGGGTTCGGTGCCGCGACCGAGCGGCAACTCCCCCATGCGCGCCGCGAGCCGCTCGGCGAAATCGCCGATCACACTGCGCTGCACGAAGATCCGGTTGGCGGCGGTGCACGCCTGGCCGATATTGCGCATCTTCGCCGCCATCGCGCCGTCCACGGCCGCGTCCAGATCGGCGTCGTCGAAGACGATGAAGGGCGCGTTGCCGCCGAGTTCCATCGAGGTGCGCATGACCGTCTGCGCGCACTGCTCCAGCAGCTTCTTGCCGACCGCGGTGGAACCGGTGAACGACAGCTTGCGGGAGCGTTCGTCGAGGATCATCGGCGTCATCACCGCGCCCGGGTCCGAGGTGGTCACCACGTTCACCACGCCCGCGGGCACCCCCGCCGCCCGAAGGATGTCGGCCAGGGCCAGCGTGCACAGCGGGGTCTGCTCGGCGGGCTTCACCACGCAGGTGCAACCCGCCGCCAGCGCGGGGCCGATCTTGCGGGTGCCCATGGCCATCGGGAAGTTCCACGGCGTGATCAGCAGGCTCGGCCCGACCGGCTGCCGGGCGACCAGGAACCGGGAGCCGCCCGCCGGAGCCGTCATGTATCCGCCGTCCAGGCGTACGGCCTCCTCGGCGAACCAGCGGAAGAACTCTGCGGCATAAGCGATCTCGCCGCGCGCCTCGGCCAGGGGCTTGCCCATCTCGAGGGTCGCGATCAGGCCCAGCCGGTCGACATCGTCCAGCAGCATGCGGTGCGCCCGCATCAGGATGTCGCTGCGCTCGCGCGGCGGTGTGCGCGCCCAGTCGGCCTGCGCGGCCGCGGCCGCCTCGAGCGCGGCCAGCCCGTCCGCCGGCGCGGCGTCGGCCACCTCGCACAGGACCTGCCCGGTCGCGGGGTCGGTCACCGGCATCGTCCGCGCGGCCGCGCGCCACTGGCCGCCGATGTAAAGCCCGGTAGGCACGCTGTCGACCGCGGCCCGCTCGTCCGCGTTCAGGCTCGCGCCGGGCCGATTCGAGATCGTGTCGGTCTGCGTCACCGCGTGCTCCTCACCCTGGTTCGACTGCGGCCCATTGCTGCGGCCCCGCTCGCCATGTTATGCATATTGTCGACAATCAGACAATAGACAATCCGTGCGGGCGCGGCTCCTCCCGCGCCGGGCGCCCATATCCCACGCTCCGGAAGGCGGATCACGATGACGGCTCTCTCCCCCGTCCTGAAGCAGGCCACCCCGGTCACCGTCGACCACGGCGAGGGCTGTTACCTCTACGCGTCCGACGGCCGCCGCTACCTCGACTTCACCGCCGGGATCGGTGTCACCAGCACCGGGCACTGCCACCCGAAGGTGGTCGAGGCCGCGCAGCGGCAGATCGGCAGCCTGATCCACGGCCAGTACACGACCGTCATGCACAAGCCGCTGCTGGCGTTGACCGAACGACTCGGCGATGTGCTGCCGACCGGCCTGGACTCGGTGTTCTTCGCCAATTCCGGCAGCGAGGCGATCGAGGCCGCGCTGCGTCTGGTCCGTCAGGCCACCGGACGACCGAATGTCGTGGTGTTCCACGGCGGTTTCCACGGCCGCACGGTCGCCGCCGCTACGATGACCACCTCCGGCACCCGGTTCTCCGCCGGATTCAGCCCGCTCATGGCCGGGGTGCACGTGGCGCCGTTCCCGACCGCGTTCCGCTACGGCTGGAGCGAGGAGCAGGCCACCGACTTCGCCCTGCGCGAGCTGGATTACCTGCTCACCACGCTTTCGGCGCCCGCCGAGACCGCCGCGTTCTTCGTCGAGCCCGTGCTGGGCGAGGGCGGATACATCCCCGGTAACACCCGCTTCTTCCAGGGCCTGCGCGAGCGTGCCGACCGGCACGGCATCCTGCTGGTCTTCGACGAGATCCAGACCGGTTTCGGCCGCACCGGAAAGTTCTTCGGCCACCAGCACTTCGACGTGCGGCCCGACATCATCACCATCGCGAAGGGCCTCGCCAGCGGCTTCCCGCTGTCGGGCATCGCCGCCTCGAGCGAGCTGATGGCGAAGGCGTGGCCCGGCTCCCAGGGCGGCACCTACGGCGGCAACGCCGTGGCCTGCGCCGCCGCGCTGGCGACCATCGACGTCATCGAATCCGAAGGCCTCGTCGACAACGCCGCCGAGCGCGGGCGCCAGTTGCTGGCCGGTGCGCGCGAGCGCGCGACGAAGGCCGTCGGCGACGTCCGCGGCCTCGGCCTGCTGGTCGGCACCGAATTCACCACGCCCACCGGCGAACCCGACACCGCGACCGCGTCGACCGCGCAGCGGCTCGCCCACGAGAAGGGTCTGCTGCTGCTCACCTGCGGCGCCTACAGCAATGTGGTCCGCATGATCCCCCCGCTGATCGTGAGCGCCGAGCAGGTCGACGAGGCACTGGGTATCTGGTCCGCCGTGCTCGACGAACTGTAGGGAGACATCGACATGGCCCGCTACATCACCATCACGCTCACCAAGGCCGGCGTCCGCTGCCGCGCCCGGTTGCTGGACGACGAGGCCCCGCTCACCTGCGCCGCGGTCTGGGACGCCCTGCCGCAGGAGGGCGACGCCTTCCACGCCAAGTACGCCCGCAACGAGGTGTACACGCTGGTCCCCCGCCTCACCGCCGCCCCGCACCGCGAAAACCCCACCATCACACCGATTCCCGGCGACGTGTGCCTGTTCGACTTCGAACCGTGGGAGATCGGCAACCCGGCCTACGGCTACGAACCAGGCTCCGAAGCCCACCACGCCCAAGGCGCCACCGACCTCGCCCTGTTCTACGGCCGCAACAACCTCCTCATCAACGGCGACCAAGGCTGGGTCCCCGGCAACGTTTTCGCCACCATCGAAGAAGGCCTCACCGACATCGCCACCGCCTGCAACAACCTCTGGCTACGCGGCGTAGAAGGCGAAACCCTCGCCTTCGCCCGGGATTCCGAGTAGCACCGCTGTAGGCCCGCCACCGGAATCTTCCGGTGGCGGGCCCAGTGCTGCTTCCGCAGACAGGCCCGGCTGACGCTCCCACAGACCGGCCCGGCTGACGCTCCCGGCAAATAGGCCCGGCCTGAGCGGACACGGAACGCACGGATGCGGCAAATTTCGCCGCGTAAGTGCGATCTGTGTCCGCCCAGGCCGGGCCTGTTACTCGCGTCTAGCCCAGCACCACTTCGGCGAAACGGGCCAAGGCCAGTACCAGGTCGTCGGAGTGGCGGGGGCCGACGATCTGGAGGCCGACCGGGAGACCCGCCTTCGTGGTGCCTACGGGGAGGCTGACGGCGGGTTGCTGAGTCATGTTGAACGGGTAGGTGAACGGGGTCCACTGAGGCCAGCTGCGCATGCCGCTGCCGGGAGGTACGTCGTGGCCCGCCTCGAAGGCGGGGATCGGCACGGTCGGGGTGATCAGCACGTCGTAGGCGGTGTGGAAGGCGCCCATCACGATGCCGACCTCGGCCGCGACCGCGCGGGCGTCGAGGTAGGCCACCGCGTCCAGCCGCGCGCCGCGATCCCAGACCTCGCCCAGGCCCGGATCGACGCGCCCGCGGCTGCCCGCCGAGAACTTCGACAGCATCGTCGCCGCGCCCGCGGCCCACAGGTCCTCGAACGCCTCCAGCGGATCGCTGAAGCCCGGGTCGGCTTGTGTCACATGCAATCCGGCCGCTTCGAGCTGCCGCACCGCTTCGCCCACCACGGCCGCCACCTCCGGGTCGACCTCGACGTAGCCGAGCGTCTCCGAATAGGCGGCCGTCGCCCCGCGCACATCGCGCTGCAACTCGCCGCGGAAGGTGGACAGCGTGGGCGCCAGCGCCGTGGGATCGCGCGGATCTTGCAGCGAGAGGATGTCCATCAGCAGAGCCGCGTCCTCGACCGTGCGGGTCATCGGCCCGGCGTGTGCCAGCGGCCCGAACGGGCTGGCCGGATACAGCGGGATCCGCCCGTGCGTCGGCTTGAATCCGACGATGCCGCAGAACGACGCCGGAATGCGCACGCTCCCACCGCCATCGGTGCCCACCGACACCGGGCCCATCCCGGCCGCCACCGCCGCGGCGCTGCCGCCGGAGGAACCGCCGCACGTCTTCGACGGATCGGCCGGGTTGCGGGTGATGCCGGTCAGCGGGCTGTCGGTGGTGGCCTTCCAGGCCAGTTCCGGGGTGGTCGTCTTGCCCAGGAACACCATGCCGTCCTCCCGCAGCCGCGCGGTGACCGGGCTGTCGAGCGGCCACGGCACGTCGGGCTCGATGGAGGTGGAGCCGCGGCGGGTCGGCCACCCCTCGGTGAGGAAGATGTCCTTGATCGAGATCGGTACCCCGTCCAGCAATCCCTGCACGTGCCCGGAGTGCCAGCGCGCCTCGGACTCCTTGGCCTGCATCAGGGCACGCTCTGCATCGATCAGGCAGAAGGCGTTCAGCTCGCCGTCGCGCTCGGCGATGGTGCCGAGTACGGCCTCGGTCGCCTCCACCGGTGACAACGCACCCGCCGAGTAGGCGGTGATCAGCTCGACCGCTGTCATCGCGGCCGGCTCGGTGGGGATATCAATATCGGGGTGGGCCATGGCTGACTCCCTTTCAGCTGGGGACGTATCCCAGCCTTTTGTCGACCACATTCTCCAGCGGCCGGCCGTCGATCCACTTCCGGAAGTTCCCGGCGAAGGCGGTCACGATGTCGCGGCGCCATCCGAGGACATCACCGGAGTTGTGGGGGGTGAGTTGGACGTTGGGCAGATCCCACAGCGCGTGCCCGGGAGGCAGCGGCTCGGGATCGACGACATCGAGCGCCGCGCCCGCGATGCTGCCGTTGCGCAGCGCGGCGACGAGATCGTCTGTCACTACTAGTTCCCCACGACCGACGTTGACGAAACGGGCATGCGGCTTCATCGCGGCGAACGCCCGCGCATCGAACATGTGCCGGGTCTGCGGCGTGAGCGGTGCGACCGCGACGACGTAATCGGCCGCGGGCAGTTCGGCGTGCAGATCGGTGCCGACGCTGCCGAAGTCCGGGTCATCGGTGTAGGCGCGCCGCCCCAGCCCCCGCACGTCCATGCCGACACAGCGCAGCATGCGGGCGATGGCCCGCCCGATGGACCCGGTGCCGACGACGAGTACGGTGGCACCGGACAATCGCTCGGATTCCCGGTGGCGCCAGTCGTGCCGCTGCTGTAACCGCCACGACTCGGGCAGGTCCTTGGCGAAGTTCAGGATCTGCGCGAGCACGTACTCGGCGATCGGCCCGTCGAAGATGCCGCGGGTGTTGGTGACGACGACGTCGCTGCCGATCAGTCCGTCGAACATTACGGAGTCGACCCCGGTGGCGCCGACGTGTACCCAGCGCAGCCGGTCCGCCGATGGCCAGGCCCCGGGGACGGCTGTACTGGTGAAGTCGTATACGAACAACACGTCGGCACCATGCAGCGCATCGGCGAGACCGTCGGAATCGGTGTAGCGGACCGTGGCCCGCTCGGACACCGGACGCATCAGTCCCGCATCGGGCCTGGTGCCATCGTGAAGAACGGTGACTATTTGGCCCTCAACCACATTGACAGGCTAGAAAGACATCGTATGATTGTCAACAATCCGATCGTGTGCGGAGGAATACCCAGCTGAACGCGAGAGGGGCCCCTCGTAGTGGAACTCAATTTTCCCGACATCGACGGCCCGGTCGCGCAGCGGGGTATAGGCATCATCGCACCGTTCGATCTCGCGCTGGAGCGTGAGCTGTGGCGGTGGGCGCCGCTCGAGGTCAGCCTGCACCTGGCGCGCACGCCCTACGAGCCGGTCCCGGTGTCGGTGGCGATGGCCGAGTTGGTGTCGAACGCGGCGCACCTCACCGCGGCCACCCGCAACGTGCTGCACGTCGAGCCGGAAGTCATTGCCTACCTGTGTAGTTCCGGCAGCTTCATCAAGGGCTTGGAGTACGAGCAGTCGCTGCGCGACACGATCTGCGCGGCTGGCGCCCGGGACGCGGTCACCACCTCCGGCGCGCTGATCGAGGCGATCCGCAAGCTGGAACTCACCCGCATCTCCGTCATCACCCCGTACGACGAGATCCTCACCCGCAAGCTGCACGAGTTTCTCGGCGAGGCCGGCTGCGAGGTCGTCCGCTCCGATCATCTCGGGCTCGGCGGCGGCATCTGGAAGGTCAGCTACCGCACCATCGCCGAACGCATCATCAATGCCGACGACCCGGCGGCCGAGGCGATCTTCGTCAGCTGTACCAACCTGCCCACCTACGACCTCGTGGAACCGCTCGAACAGGCCCTCGGCAAACCGGTGCTCACCGCCAACCAGCTCACCATGTGGGCGTGCCTGGGCCGCATGAAACTGCCCATGATGGGGCCCGGCAAGTGGCTCCAGGACGTCTTCTAGGGGAATCACCATGCAGACACCCACCATCGGCTTCATCTACCCCGACCACGCCGCCGAGGACGACTACCCCCGCGCCGCCGAGATCCTGGGCGCGGAACTGCGAGTCGCACACATCTACGGCACCGATCTGCACGCGGTACCCGAACTGCTCGATCTGGGCAGCCCGGAGCGGCTGCGCGAGGGCGCGGGGCTGCTGGCGCAGGCGCGGCCGGACGCGGTGGTGTGGGCCTGCACCTCGGGCAGCTTCGTCTACGGGCCGCGGGGAGCACGAGACCAGGTGCGGGGTTTGCGGGAGGCGGCCGGGGTGCCCGCCTCGAGCACCAGCTTCGCGTTCGTCAATGCCGCACGCGCACTGGGTATCTCGTCGGTCGCGGTGTGCGCCAGCTACCCGGACGACGTCGCCCGGCTGTTCGTAGATTTCCTGGGTGCCGAGGGCATCGACGTGATATCGATGTCCAGCGCGGGCATCGACACCGCCGCCGAGGTCGGCACCCTGGAGGCCGAGCAGGTCGTGAAACTCGCTGTGGCCAACGATCATCCGGACGCCCAGGCGCTGCTGATCCCCGACACCGCCATGCACACCGTGGCGGTGCTGCCGGAGCTGGAGGCCACGCTCGGCAAACCGGTGCTGACCGCGAACCAGGTGACGATCTGGGAGGGTATCCGGCTCGCCGGATATTCGCCGGGGAGCGAACCGATCGCACCGCAACTCGGTAAGCTGTTCTCGGAAAGGCTCATTCATGTCGGTTATTGAATTCGAGCCGGTGAACCGGCAGTCCACGGCGGAGATGATCGCCGACCGGCTCCGTGCGGCGATCATGCGCGGTACGCTCGCGCCCGGCGCACAGCTGGTCGAGGCCGACCTCGCCACCCAGTTCGACGTGTCCCGCGGTCCGGTGCGGGAGGCGATGCAACGCTTGGTGTCCGAGGGTCTCCTGCACAGCATCCGGCACCGGGGCATCTTCGTCATCGAACTGTCCCTCGACGACGTGCTCGACGTGTACCGCGCCCGCACCGCCATCGAGGGCGGCGCGCTGGAGCTGATCTTCGAGGGCCGCCGCGAGATCGCCTACACCGCACTGGAACCCAGCGTCCTCGCGATGCGCGCCTGCGCCGACCGCGGTGACGCCGCCGGCGTCTCCGATGCCGACCAGGCCTTCCACGAGGCCTTGGTCGCCAGCGCCGACAGCCCCCGCCTGGCACACGCCGCCCGCACCCTGTTCATCGAGACCCGAATGTGCCTGGGCGCCTTGGAAACCACCTACCCCGACGTACTCGAACAGATCCAGGAACACGCCGACCTCCGCGAGGCCATCGGCTCCGGCGCCCCCGCCCGCGCCCGCAAACTCCTGGTCGACCACATGCACGACGCGGTGGAACGGTTGCGCGTGTCGTTCGCCGCGGCCGCGTCCACCGCGCCGCAACCGGCCAACTCGTAGCGCTCCCGCGAGCGTCAGTCGATCAGGCCGCGGGGGCGGATGACGAAGGCCGGGGAGGAGCGTTTGCCTTTTTCCTCGAGCAGGGCGATGGCTCGGCCGTCCGGGGTGAGCGCCGCGTGCGTTCCCGCGATGCCGAGCGGGTCCAGCCAGCGGCCGTCGCGCAGGGATTGTTCCTCGTCCGATGTGATGGTCCGGGACGGGAAGGCCAGGCGGGCAGCGGAATCGATGTCCAGGCTCAGAGCGGGGGCGTCGGCCAGCTGGGCCAGGGTGCGGGCGTGGTCGAGGGTGAACGGGCCGACGCGGGTGCGGCGCAGGGCGGTGAGGTGGCCGCCGACGCCGAGGTCGGCGCCCAGGTCGCGGGCCAGGGCACGGATGTAGGTGCCCGACGAGCAGTCGACCTCGACGTCCAGGTCCACGAATGTCGTTGCGCCGGTGTCGATATCGTGGCGTTTCAGGACGTCGAAGCGGCTCACGGTGACCGGGCGGGCGGCCAGTTGCACGTCCTCGCCCGCGCGGGCCCGGGCGTAGGCGCGTTCGCCGTCGATCTTGATCGCGCTCACCGTGGCGGGGACCTGCTGGATGTCACCGGTCAATTTCGCTGTACCGGAGGCTATCTCGGCGTCGGTGAGGTGCCCGGCGGGCGTGGTGGCGACTGTCTCGCCCTCGGCGTCGTCGGTGACCGTCGACTGCCCGAGCCGGATGGTCGCGGCGTAGGACTTGGTGGTGAGGCTGAGCAGTCCCAACATCTTGGTCGCCCGCTCCACCCCCAGCACCAGCACACCGGTCGCCATCGGGTCGAGGGTGCCCGCGTGCCCGATCTTGCGGGTGCGCAACAGCTTCCGGCACCGCGACACCACGTCGTGGCTGGTCATGCCGCCGTCCTTGTCGACGATCAGCAGGCCGCCGAGCGCGTTCACCAGCGGGGTGCGCTGTTCGCTCATCAGCCCGCCGCGATCGCGGTCAGAATCAGCCCGTCGCCGATCAGCCAGCGCCCGTCGAACGAGATCAGCGGGGCCCCACCGTCATTGGTCTGGCCCGGCACCAGCAGCTTGCTGTGGAAGGTGCCCGCGCTGCCGGTGTCGTCGATGGTGAAGGTGATGTGCGCGTCCTCGAAACCCAGCCACCGCAGGGTCAGCGGGAACCACGCCTTGTAGGTGGCTTCCTTGGCGCAGAACAGCAATCGGTCCAGGTGCAGACCGGTGGCCGGGATGGCGCCCTGTAGCCAGTCGCGCTCGGGTTGCAGGCTGACCGAGTCCAGCACGCCCTCGGGCAGGGTGTCGTGCGGCTCGGCGTCGATACCCACCGATCGCCAGCGCAGCCGATGCGCCAGGGCCGCGGCCCGATAGCCGTCGCAGTGGGTGAGGCTGCCGACCACGCCGGTCGGGAACAGCGGCATGCCCCGCTCCCCCTTGCCGATCGCCACCTGCGGCTCGCCCAGCTGGGCCAGGGCCTGCCGTGCACAGTAGCGCGCCCCGATGAAGTCCCGGCGCCGCTTCTCCACCGACTTCGCGATCAGATGTTCCTCACCGGGGTGCGGCTTCAGCTCCTCCGGATACCGCACCAACTCGGCCGCGGCCACCCCATCGGGAAGGATCCTGCCGATGATGCTCGCCCGCTCCTCGATGACCGCCTCCTGACTCGACACCTTGCTTGCCTCACGAGATTAACGGAGGGCAGGGTCCGCTCGATCACCCCAGTCCGCGGCGGCGGTCGGCCACGCGGCGCATCTCCACCGCGGCGGCGCGCATGGCGGGGGTGATCTTGAAGTGGCCGCCCCACTCGTTCAGATCGTCCGGGCCGTACTCCGGGGCGGGGAGGATCTGGCGCAGCAGTTTGTCGGGCAGACCGCGGCGTTGCCATTCGCGGGGGTAGCCGAGCGACACCTCCTCGTGGCGGACGCCGTCGTAGAAGGTGGTGCGCGGAATGTGCAAGTGGCCGTAGACGGAGCAGACCACGTTGTAGCGGACGTGCCAGTCCGCGGTCAGCTCCGTGCCGCACCACAGCGAGAACTCCGGATAGAACAGCATCCGGGTGGGCTCGCGGTTGAGCGGGAAGTGGTTGATCAGCACCACCGGGGTGTCGGTGCCCAGGTCGTCGAGGCGGCGGCGGGTGTACTGCACGCGGGCGTGACACCAGGCGTCGCGGGTCACGTACGGGTCCGGCGACAGCAGGAATTCGTCGGTGGCGACGACGTTGCGGTCGCGGGCCAGCGCCATCGCCTCGGCCTTGGTGGTCGTGCCGGCGGGCCGCCACGAGTAGTCGTAGAGCACGAACAACGGCGCCAGCGTTACCGCGCCGCCGTGCTGTTCGGCGCCCGCGCCCTCCCACACCGGGAACGGATCCTCCGGCGTCAGCACGTCCAGGTCCCGGCACAGCGACACCAGGTAGTCGTATCGGGCGGCGCCGTGCATCTGCACGGGATCCTTTGTGGTGGTCCACAATTCGTGGTTTCCCGGCACCCAGATCACCTTCGCGAAACGCTTGCGCAGCAGTTCGAGAGCCCACCGGATGTCGTCGGTCTTCTCCGCCACATCGCCCGCGACGATCAGCCAGTCCTCGGGTGAATCGGCCCTGATCTCCTCGACGACGGGCTTGTTGCCCTGGTGCCCGACATGGATATCGCTCACGGCCATCAGCTTCGGATTCACCCGGCACCAACCTCCTACTCTCCTGCCACGCCTGCATGCGGCAACCGCGGCGGTCCGTTCCACATTCCCATGCCCTGCGCTCACCGTCCCGGCGGGGCTGGCTGTGGCTCTGCGGGCCGACTACCCCATGCCGCCCGGAATCTCCGCGCCGACCCGAGCCCAGCGCCCGGACCAGGCTCGCACGCTCACCGCGACGAGCCGCAGCACGATGAATGCGGCCAGACCGCTCCAGATTCCGGCGATACCCCAGTCGAAGGCCAGGGACAGCCAGATGACCGGCAGGAATCCGACCAGCGCCGCACCCATGGTGGTGTTGCGCAGGTAGGCGGCGTCGCCCGCGCCGAGCAGCACGCCGTCGAGCGCGAACACCACACCCACCACCGGGATCAGGGCCACGAAGAACCACCAGACGACATGGGTCCGGTCCAGTACCAGCGGATCGGTGGTGAACAACCGCGGCACCACCTCGAATCCGGCGGCGAAGCACACCGCCAGCGCGACCGCGAACAGCGTGGACCAGACCGTGATCCGTCCCGCGAGCCGCCGCGCCCCGCGCGCGTTCCCGGCGCCGAGCGCCGCGCCCGTCAGCGTCTGGGCGGCGATAGCCAGCGAGTCCAGGGTCAGCGCGATGAAGTTCCACAGCTGCAACACCAGCTGATGCGCCGCCACCGACGCCGCACCGAACCGCGACGCCACCGCACCGGCCGAGACGAAGCACGCCTGGAAGGCCAGGCTGCGGACGATCAGGTCGCGCCCGAGCACCAGTTGCGCCCGCATGATCGCCGGGCGAGGCGCGGGCGAGATCCGGTCGGGGTCGCCCGGCGGCAGTAGGCATCGCCGGCCGAGCGCGCCCAGGAACATCGCGGCCGCGATGACCTGTCCGATCACATTGGCGACGGCCGAACCGTCCAGCCCCAGCCGCGGCGCCCCCAGCAAGCCGTGCACCAGCAGCGGGCACAGCACGGCCGACACCACCAGTCCCGCGATCACGTAGGCGAGCGGCCGCCGGGTCTGCTGCACGCCACGTAGCCATCCGTTTCCGGCCATGGTGACCAGGATCAGCGGCACTCCGAACAGCGCGATCCGCAACCACCCCAGCGCCGCGTCGGCGATGTCGTGCCCGCCCGCGATCAGTTCGGTGACGGGGCCCGCGAACGCTTGCAGCACAACGAGAATCAGCACACCGATACCGATCGCCGTCCAGCTGGCCTGCACGCCCTCCTCGATCGCGCCCCGCCGATCCCCCGATCCGAACCGGCGGGCGGACCGCGCGGTGGTGCCGTAGGTCAGAAACGTCAGCTGCGTACTGACCTGCCCGAGAATCAGCCCGCCCACCGCCAGACCGGCCAGCGCCAGCGCCCCCAGCCGCCCGACCACCGCCATATCCCACAGCAGATAGATCGGTTCCGCGACGAGCACGCCCAACGTCGGCACCGCGATCCCGAGAATCCGCCGCGGCCCCGCCTCGGACGGGTCCTCGGCCACCGCCTCGACCGGCTCACACCCCTGCTGCGCGCTCATGATGACCCAGCCCCGCGTTCCCCCGACCCATCGCCGCGCACGCCAACCTCCCGAATGTCGTCCCGCCGACAACCACCCTCGCACACCCCACCGACAGCTCGACCGAGGCCACGTCTCACCGCCCCCGCCCCGTCACGTGCCGACCAATGACCGCCCCGATCCGTGCTCCCTGCTGACGAAGACGGAACTCCGAACCGACCGGCACTGTAGAGATCAGGTGGAGAGGGCCGACAGGAGGGAGGCGACCAGGTCGTCGGGTGTGCCGGTGGTGGTGTATCCGGCGGCGTAGCGGTGTCCGCCGCCGCCCAGCTTCGTGGCCACCTGCGCCACGTCTACGCCGTCGTCCAGGCCGACGCCGGTGTCGCGGGAGCGCAGCGAGACCGTCCATACGCCCGGCGCGGTCCGTGACTCCTTGAAGACGGCGGCGACGGCGGCCTCGGAGGTGGTGCGGACGAGGTCGATGACGCTCTCCACCTCCTCCGAGCGCAGGCCGTCGATATCGTCGCGGAGCACGAAGGCGTATACGAGCCCGGCCCCGGCGGCGGCGTCGGGCTCGAGATGGGCCGAGCCCAGCACTCGCGACAACATCGGCAGCCAACCGAAGGGATGGGTGTCCATCAGCGTGCGAGTGATACCGGCGCCGTCGATCCCGGTCTCCAGCAAACGTTCGGCAAGCCGGTGGGTGGTGGGACCGGCCCACCGGAAACACCCGGTGTCGGTCACCAGGCCCGCGAACAGGCAGTACGCCACCGCGTCATCGATCGGCTCGCCCCAGGCGTCGAAGACCCGCGCCAGCAGGCTGGTGGTCGACTCGGCCGTAGCGTCGATCACGTTCACCGTGCCGAAGCGCGTATTGGACCGGTGATGGTCGAGCACGAGAGTCGTTGCGGCGCCGGGAATCCGGTCGGCCAGCGTGCCGAGCCGCCCGACACTGCCGCAGTCGACCGCCACCAGCAGATCCACCTCGAGCGGCACCCGCGCGGGCGGCACCAGGAACTCGATGCCGGGCAGTGACCGCATCGAGGCCGGTAACTCCGCGGGCTCGGCGAACGAGACCCACACCGGCACGCCGCGCCGGTGCAGCACCTGCGCCAGCGCCAGCCCGCTGCCGACGGTGTCGGCGTCGGGTTGCACATGACACAGCACCGTGACCGACCGTGCGGCGTCCAGAACCTCGACGGCCGCGGCCAGATCCGCCGCCGGCGTTACTGCTGTCATCGCTTCAGCCTCGACCGCCTCGCGGGCGGTCAGTCTTCCTCGTCGCTCTTGTACGGATCGGCGTCACCGGCATAGGTCGCGTTGGACGCCACCTGTGCGACCTGTTCGTCGGCCGCGCGGGCGCGGGCCAACAACTCCTCCATCTCCCGCGCGGCGTCCGGGACGGTGTCCAGAACGAACGCGAGCGACGGCGTGAACTTGATACCGGTCGCCGCGCCGACCTTCGAGCGCAGCACGCCCTTGGCCTTCTCCAGCCCGGCCGCCGCACCGGTGAAGTCCGGTTCCGCGTCGATCGTTTCGCCCATCACCGTGTAGTAGACGGTGGCTTCCCGCAGGTCACCCGTCACTTTGGCATCGGTGACGGTGACGAATCCCAGCCGCGGGTCCTTGATCTCGTACTCGATCGCGGTACCGACGATATTGACGATCCGCTTCGCGAGCCGGCGTGCCCTGGCTTGGTCCACCATGGCCGACCCTCCTCTTTGTGTTGACTCAGTCTTCGGGTCCGAAGATCCGGCGGCGCACTGCCAGCAACTGTAACTCCGGACGCGCCGCCACGTGGCGTTCACACCGGTCCAGGACCTCTGTGAGATGGCCCATCGCGGAGCTGACCACGGCCACACCCAGCAGCGTGCGCCGATACCGGTCGTGTTCCCCGCCCTCGGCCGCGCACACCCCGAACCGTTGCAGTTCGGCGAGCAGGGGACGAATCACGGAACGCTTCTGTTTCAGCGAATGCACGTCGCCGAGCAGAATGTCGAACTCCAGCGCCCCGACGAACAACGGCTCACCTCATCTACTACGACGGACGACCGCGCCGGGCGAAATGACTTCGCCCGGCGCGGCCTTCGACACTCAGTCCCGCGGCTTCTCGCGAAGCTCGTAGGCCTCGATGATGTCGCCTTCCTTGATGTCGTTGTAGCGCAACGTCATACCGCATTCGAAGCCCTCGCGAGCCTCCATGACGTCGTCCTTCTCGCGGCGCAGCGACTCGATCGTCGTATCGGCGACCACCACGTTGTCGCGGAGCAGGCGCGCCTTGGCGTTGCGCTTGACCAGCCCGGAGGTGACCATGCAACCGGCGATGTTACCGAACTTCGAGGAACGGAAGATCGCGCGGATCTCGGCGCGACCCAGCTCGACCTCCTCGTAGATCGGCTTGAGCATGCCCTTGAGGGCCTTCTCGATCTCGTCGATGGCCTGGTAGATCACCGAGTAGTACCGGATGTCGACGCCCTCGCGGTTGGCCAGCTCGGTGGCCTTGCCCTCCGCGCGCACGTTGAAGCCGATGATGATCGCGCTGGAGGCCGACGCCAGGTTGATGTCGGTCTCCGTGACGCCACCGACGCCGCGGTTGATCACCCGCAGGCGCACCTCGTCGTCGATCTCGATACCCATGAGGGCTTCCTCGAGCGCCTCGACCGTACCGGAGTTGTCGCCCTTGAGGATCAGGTTGAGCTCCGAGGTCTCCTTCAGAGCGGCATCCAGATCTTCCAGGCTGATCCGCTTGCGGCTACGGGCGGCCAGCGCGTTGCGCTTGCGCGCGTTGCGCCGGTCGGCGATCTGCCGGGCGATGCGGTCTTCCTCGACGACCATGAAGTTGTCACCGGCGCCGGGCACCGAGGTGAAGCCGACGACCTCGACGGGCCGCGACGGCAGCGCCTCGGTGACGTCTTCGCCGTGCTCGTCGACCATGCGCCGCACGCGACCGTAGGCGTCGCCCGCCACGATCGAGTCGCCGACCCGCAGCGTGCCGCGCTGCACCAGCACCGTGGCCACCGGGCCGCGGCCGCGGTCCAGGTGCGCCTCGATGGCGACACCCTGCGCGTCCATATCCGGGTTGGCCCGCAGGTCCAGCGCCGCGTCGGCGGTCAGGACCACGGCCTCCAGCAGGGACTCGATATTGGTGCCCTGCCTGGCGGAGATGTTGGCGAACATGGTCTCGCCGCCGTACTCCTCGGCCACCAGGTTGTACTCGGTCAGCTGCTGGCGGACCTTCTCCGGGTTGGCGCCTTCCTTGTCGATCTTGTTGACCGCCACCACGATCGGCACGTCGGCGGCCTGCGCGTGGTTGATGGCCTCCACCGTCTGCGGCATCACGCCGTCGTCGGCGGCGACCACCAGGATCGCGATATCGGTCGACTTCGCACCGCGGGCACGCATGGCGGTGAACGCCTCGTGACCCGGGGTGTCGATGAAGGTGATCAGGCGGTCCTCGTCGTTCACGTTCGTGAGCACCTGGTAGGCGCCGATGTGCTGGGTGATGCCGCCGGCCTCGCCCTCGCGGACGTTGGTCTTGCGGATCGTGTCCAGCAGTCGGGTCTTACCGTGGTCGACGTGACCCATGACGGTCACCACCGGCGGACGGACCTGCAGGTCGGCGTCGTTGCCCTCGTCCTCGCCGTAGGTGAGGTCGAAGCTCTCCAGCAGCTCGCGGTCCTCGTCCTCGGGCGAGACCACGTGCACGACGTAGTTCATCTCGCCGCCGAGCAGCTCGAAGATCTCGTCGTTGACCGACTGGGTCGCGGTGACCATCTCGCCGAGGTTGAACAGCACCTGCACCAGCGAGGCCGGGTTGGCGTTGATCTTCTCGGCGAAGTCCGACAGCGACGCGCCGCGGGCGAGACGGATGATCTCGCCGTTGCCGCGGGGCAGCCGCACGCCACCGACCGACGGAGCCTGCATCGAGTCGTACTCTTGCCGCTTCTGCCGCTTCGACTTACGGCCCTTGCGGGGCGCGCCGCCGGGACGACCGAACGCGCCGGCCGCACCACCGCGGCCACCGGGACCGCCCGGACGACCGCCGCCACCGGGACGACCGCGGAAACCGCCGCCACCGGCCGCGGGAGCGCCCGCACCGGCACCGGCGCCACCACCGCCACCGCGGTAGTTACCGCCGCCGCCACCACCGGGACGACCGCCACCGGCGCCACCGCCGGGACGACCGCCACCCGGACGGCCACCACCGGCCGGGCCGGGACGCGCGGCGCGCTGCGGCATCGCACCCGGGTTCGGGCGCGGGGGCATCGAGCCGGGGCTCGGCCGCGGGCCGGACGGTCGCTGACCGCCCTGCGGGGCCGGACGCGGCGCGTTGCCCGGTGTCGGCCGGGGACCGCCCTGCGACGGACCCGGACGCGGGCCGCCACCCGGAGCCGGACGCGGCGCGGGCCGCTCGGGCGCGGAGGTGAACGGGTTGTTGCCGACGCGCGGTGTCTTCGGGCCGGGCTTGGGACCGGAACGCTGACCCGGCTGTGCCGGAGCGCCACTCTTCGGCTGGCCGGGACGCGGGCCACCGCCCGGAGCCGGACGCGAACCCTGCTGCGGCGCGGGCGCCGGAGCGGACTGCTGCGCGGCCGCCGGGGCCGGAGCGGCCGGACGCGCGGCGCCGGGCTTGGGACCGGGCGCCGGAGCCGGACCGGGCTTCACCGCCGGACCGGGCCGGGCCTCCTGCGACGGAGCCGACGCGGCCGCCGGAGCCTCGGAGCGGGCCGCCGGAGCGGACTGCTGCGCGGCCGCGGCCGGGGCCGATTGCTGCGCCGGGCTGGGCGTATTGCTACGCGGTCCGGGACGCGGACCGGGGGCGCCGGGTCCGGGCTTGCCGCCCGAACGCGCGGTCTGACCGGGACCGGGCCGGGCGCCCGACTTCGCACTGCCGTTCGCCGGGGCTGATTTCGTCGAGAACGACTCCCGCAGCCGGCGCGCGACGGGTGCCTCCACCGTCGACGACGCCGACTTCACGAACTCGCCCTGCTCTTTCAGCGTTGCGAGTAGTTCTTTGCTCGTGACACCGAGTTCTTTTGCCAACTCGTGCACGCGGGCCTTGCCTGCCACTGCTCTCCTCACTGAGAGGTCGAGCGTGACAGTCCGTCCGGAGACGGAAGTCCGCACGACCTCCGATTATCTTCGATGGCCGATCATCGTTGGTACTTCACGGTGTGCTCATGAGTGCTCGTGCCTGTTCTCCACGTAGTGCTCCAGGGCTGAGATATCCAGTTTTCCGGACACTCTTAGCGCTCTGCCGAACGCTCGGCGCCGAACTGCTGCGCTCAGACAAGCCGAAGCGGGGTGCAACCAGGCACCCCGTCCGGGAAGTCTGTGCCGCGGATCGGGAACGACCGCAACACCGCCCTCGTCGGACGACAGCGCCACGACCCGCAACAGATCGGCGGCCAGCTCGCGCTTCCGGCAGCCCACACACGTCCGAACGGGACCCGAGGGTGGACCCTCGATCCGCGCGGTGCGCGTGGAAACCGGAGACTCGTGCTGAGCCTGCGTCCACTCTACCGCTGCCATGTCCCGAACCCCGCATCCAGCCCTCTGGTTAGTTACCAACCTGTCATCCCGCTCCGCCGTTCCGGCTGCTGACGGGCCGTTCCGGCCCGTCGGCGCCGGGTCTCAGCTGTGCGGCGCCTCCGTCCGGACCGAGCCCGTCACGTCGGGTGCGGCGTCGCTGCGGATGTCGATGCGCCAGCCGGTGAGGCGGGCCGCCAGGCGGGCGTTCTGGCCTTCCTTGCCGATCGCCAGCGAGAGCTGGAAGTCGGGGACCACGACGCGCGCCGCACGCGCCTCCGGGTCCACGATCGCCACGGACACAACCTTCGAGGGGCTCAACGCATTCCCGACGAAGGTGGCCGGATCGTCGGCGTAGTCGATGATGTCGATCTTCTCCCCCGCCAGCTCGCTCATCACGTTGCGCACGCGCTGACCCATCGGGCCGATGCAGGCGCCCTTGGCGTTGACGCCGGGGACGTTGGTGCGCACCGCGATCTTGGAGCGGTGCCCGGCCTCGCGGGCCACCGCGACGATCTCCACCGAGCCGTCGGCGATCTCGGGCACCTCCAGGGCGAACAACCGGCGCACCAGATTCGGATGCGAGCGCGAGAGGTTGATCTGCGGGCCGCGCGGGCCGCGGGACACGGCGTAGACGTAGCACTTGATGCGGTCACCGTGCTCGTAGGTCTCGCCGGGAACCTGCTCGGCGGGCGGGATCAGGCCCTCCGCGCCGGTCGCCTCGCTGCCGATGCGCACCACGATGGTGCCGCGGGCGTTCATGCGGGCGTCGCGCTGCACCACGCCGCCGACGATGTCGCCCTCGTGAGTCGAGAACTCGCCGAACGACTTCTCGTTCTCGGCGTCGCGCAGCCGCTGCAGCACCACCTGGCGGGCGGTGGTCGCGGCGATGCGGCCGAAACCCTCAGGGGTGTCGTCCCATTCGGAGATGGTGTTGCCGTCGTCGTCGACCTCGCGGGCCAGCACGCGCACCACGCCCGTCTTTTGGTTGATGTCGATGCGGGCGTTGGGCTGATGGCCCTCGGTGTGCCGGTACGCGGTCAGCAGCGCGGACTCGATCGCGGAGATCACCGTCTCCATCGAGATCCCCTTGTCGGCGACGATCGCTCGCAGGGCTTCGATTTCGATGTTCATTCCACGATCCCTTCGGTCGACGCTACTGAGTGGAGTGCTCCCTGGTCTTCTGTCCCAGTGCCCGGTTCGGGACGACCCGGCACCACTCCTCCCGCCAATTCCAGTTCCGCCGCGCCGGGGGCGGAGAATTCCACCTGGACGACGGCCTCGGCGATATCCGCGAGGGGCACGGTGACGCGATGCGGTTTTCGTTTTCCGCCGAGTACCAGCGCCACCTCGGAATCGGTGGACGCGCCCACCCGCGCGTCGAATCTGTTCTCGTTCCACGGGCCCGGCACACCCGGGCGCATGGTCACCCGGACCTTGCGGCCGCGGGCGCGGCGCCAATGACGGGGCGCGGTGAGCGGGCGGTCGACGCCGGGCGAGGTGACCTCCAGCAGATACTGGGTCTCACCGAAATCGCCGGCCGTGTCGAGCAGCTCGGAGATCTCCGAACTCAATTCCGCGACGGTGTCCAGGTCGAGGGCCTCGTCGCCGTCCACGGTCACCGTCACCCGCGCCTGACCGGTGGCCACGATCGACACGCCCTCGAGGTCGAATCCTCGGCGCTCGACGGGTCCAGCTACGAGCTGGCTCACCCTTTCCTCGGTCGGCATCGGCATGTGGAGCGGCTCCTGGTTCAGTTGTGTCGCGGTGGAGTTGTCGGTATAGGTCCTGGTCGAGCATGGTCAGCGCGCATCGGCGGCGAAATTCTCCGCCGCAGTTCCAGCGTAACGCGCTGCAAGAGTGTAAAGGACCAGCCAACCTTCTCGAGTTTCGCGCAGGTATCCGTGGCGTGCCGACCGCCCGGGGCGTGTCGGCGGCCCTCGGCAATTCGGTCGCGACAATGGCTGGCACGATGTAGGCGTGCCGAGCACCCACACCTCAGCGATGAACCCCCTTGCGTTGAACCGTCGTTCGATGTTGCGGATGGCGGGCGGCGGCGCTCTCGCCACGGCCGCACTCGGCGCCGCGGCCTGCGCCGAGGACGCGCCGCTGCAACCGGATGTGCTTGTGGCACAGGAACAATCGGCGCGGACCGACGCGGTGTGGGCACAGGCGGCGGTGGCCGTGGCGCCCGAACGCACGGCCGCGCTGACGGTGATCGCCGCCCAGCGCACCGAGCACGCGGACGCGCTGCGCGCCGAGATCGACCGGGCGATCGGGGTGTACGGCGACGGCACCAAACCGAAGTCGGCCAGCCCGGCAGTGCCCCCGCCGCCCGCGCCCGTCCCGCCCCCGACCGTCGCGGCCCTGCGTGAGCAGCTCGCCCGCTCCCAGCGCTCGGCCGCCGACCTGGCGGCGAGCCAATCCGGTTATCGCGCCGGGCTACTGGCGTCCATCGGCGCCTGCTGCGCCACGCACACGGGGGTGCTGCTCGCATGAACCGTCCGGACCGGAGGCAGCGGCGCGAGGTAACCCGAGAGTGCGGCTCGAGCGGTCGCACAGTGCAGCGCAAGGTGAGCACGGAGGACGTGGCATGAGTGGTCAGGATCAGCAGGCGCTCACCGACGCGCTGAGTGCCGAGTACGCGGCGGTGTACGCCTACGGGGTGATCGCCGCCTATGCCGCGGCGGAGCGCAATCAGGTGGTCGCCGAATTCACCGCGGCCCATCGTGCGCGGCGCGACGCGACCGCGGACATCTTGAAGTCGCTCGGCGCGACCGTCCCGGCTCCCGCCGCGGCCTATCCGCCCCCGTTCCCCGTGAACGATCCGATCCCCGCCGCGAAGCTGGCGGTCACCGTGGAATCCGAGACGGCCGTCGCCTGGCGATCGGTGGTGGAACGCGCCGGCTCCCCCGACATCCGCCGCACCGGCGCCGACGCCCTCACCGAATGCGCCCTCCGCCTCACCACCTGGCAGACCATCCTGGGCACGAACCCGCCCACGACAGCCTTCCCCGGCAAGCCCTAGGCGCGCGCCAAGGCCAGGACCGCGGGCACCGCGTCGGCAGCGGGGACCTCCGCGGCGGTTCCGGCGAAGCGGTCGCGGAGTTCGACCTTGCCGTCGGCCCAGCCGCGGCCGACGACCAGGACCAGGGGCATGCCGAGGAGTTCGGCATCCTTGAACTTCACGCCCGGGGAGGCGGTGCGGTCGTCGAGCAGGACTTCCAGGCCCGCGGCGTCGAGTTCGGCGGCGACCTGTTCGGCGCCCGCGCGAGCGCCCTCGTCCTTGTTGGCGATGACGACGTGCACCTGGAACGGCGCGACCTCGC
The DNA here is from genome assembly GCF_044628355.1 of Nocardia sp. N2S4-5. Taxonomy (NCBI): domain Bacteria; kingdom Bacillati; phylum Actinomycetota; class Actinomycetes; order Mycobacteriales; family Nocardiaceae; genus Nocardia; species Nocardia sp. N2S4-5. The sequence goes on from NZ_JBIUPM010000001.1 coordinate 2,593,139, forward strand.
GCGGCCAGCGCAGGCCCTTCTCGTCGTGCAGCTGTTCGGCGAGCACCGCGACCATGCGCGAGACGCCGATGCCGTAGGAGCCCATGACCAGGCGCACCGGCTTGCCGTTCTCACCGAGCACGTCGACCTCGAACGCGTCGGTGTACTTGTAGCCGAGCTGGAAGATATGGCCGATCTCGATGCCGCGCGCGGCGCGCAGCACGCCCTGCCCGTCCGGTGACGGATCGCCGTCGCGGACCTCGGCGGCCTCGATCGTGCCGTCGGGCGTGAAGTCGCGCCCGGCGACCAGGCCCACCACGTGCTTGCCGGGAGCGTCGGCGCCGGTGATCCAGGACGTGCCGGACACCACTCGCGGATCGACCACGTAACGAACCCCGTTGGCCTGCAGCGCCTTCGGGCCGATATAACCCTTGACCAGGAACGGGTTCGCCGCGAAGTCCGCCTCGCCGAGCAGGTCCACCTCGGCGGGCTCGAGCGCCGCGCCCAGTCGCTTGTCGTCGACCTCGCGGTCGCCCGGGACACCGATACCGAGGATCTCGGTCTTGCCGTCGGGGTGGCGCAGCTTCACCATCACGTTCTTGAGGGTGTCGGCGGCGGTCACCGGACGGCCCAGCCGCTCACCGATTCCCGCGGAGTTCGCCCACTCGACGAGTGTGGCGATGGTGGGTGTGCCCGGCGTGTCGTGTATTTCGGCCGCGGGCTGTCCCTCGATCGGGATCTCCGGCGGCGCGGGCGTGACCACGGCCTCGACATTGGCGGCGTACCCGGATTCGCGGCATACGACGTAGGTGTCCTCGCCGACCGCGCTGTCGGCCAGGAACTCCTCCGACGCGCTGCCGCCCATGGCGCCCGACGTCGCCGCGACGATCACATAGTCGACCCCGAGCCGCTCGAAGATGCGCCGATAGGCGTCGCGGTGCGCCTGATAGCTGGCCGCCAGCCCCGCCTCGTCCAGATCGAAGGAGTACGAGTCCTTCATGACGAACTCGCGCCCGCGCAGGATGCCGGCCCGCGGCCGCTCCTCGTCGCGGTACTTGGTCTGGATCTGGTAGAGGGTGACCGGCAGATCCTTGTACGAGTTGTACTCACCCTTCACGGTGAGCGCGAAGAGTTCCTCGTGGGTGGGGCCGAGCAGGTAGTCCGCCTGCTTGCGGTCCTGCAACCGGAACAGGCCGTCGCCGTACTCGGTCCACCGGTTGGTGGTCTCGTAGGGTTCGCGCGGCAGCAGCGCCGGCAGCGAGATCTCCTGGGCGCCGATGGCGTTCATCTCCTCGCGCACCACGTTCTCGACCTTGCGCAGCACCTTCAGACCCAGCGGCAGCCAGGAGTAGACGCCCGGCGCGATGCGGCGGACGTACCCGGCACGGACCAGCAGCTTGTGGCTGGGCACCTCGGCGTCGGCGGGATCGTCGCGCAGGGTGCGCAGGAACAGGTGGGAGAGGCGGGTGATCACGGGTGCACAGCGTAGCCGGTACCGTTTCCGCTCGTGCTGGTGATCCTGCCTCCCTCCGAAACCAAGTCCGACGGTGGCGCGCTCGGTCCGCTGGACCTCGACGCGCTGTCGTTGCCGCAGCTCACCGCGGTACGCGACAAGCTGGTCACCGAATTGGTGGAACTGTCGGCGGATCCCGGGGCGGCGCGCAAGGCGCTGGCGCTCGGCAAGGGCGCCGACGCGGAGATCGCCCGCAACGCCGCCCTGCGCACCTCCGCCACCCACCCGGCGCTGGAGCGCTACACCGGCGTCCTCTACGACGCGCTCGACGCCCGGTCGTTCACCAAGGCACAGCGCGCGAAGGCCGAGGCGCGGCTGGCGATCGGGTCGGCGCTGTTCGGGGTGGTGCGCGCCACCGACCCGATTCCCGCGTATCGACTGTCGGGCGGCTCGAAATTGCCTGGGCTGCCCACACTCTCATCGCTGTGGAAGCCGGTGCTGGCCCCGGCGCTGCGCGCGGAGACCGCCGGGCAGCTGGTGGTGGACCTGCGCTCGGGCACCTATCAGCAGCTGGGCCGCATCCCCGGCGCGGTCACAGCGACCGTGCTCACCGAGCGCCCGGACGGCACCCGCACGGTGGTCAGTCATTTCAACAAGCATCACAAGGGTCTGCTGGCGCGGGCGCTGGTATGCGCGCGCGGCGAACCCGCCGATATCCGGGGCCTGGCCCGGGTCGCCGAGAAGGCGGGGCTGCGCGTCGAAATCGCGTCGTCCGCCGAACTTCTCGTACTCACCTGAGTTAATTCTCGGTGTCTGTTCATCGAATTCGGAAAGAACTACACCCGACCTGAATTCGAATATCAAGTGACGAAATCACCTGGCGCTCGGACATTCCCGCGGCAAGAGCCCGTAAACTATTGTCGCGCTTGGGAATGTCCGGAGCCGTCACGTAAGGTCGGTGCCGCGCGAACCGCGCACACATTTTCGCTGCGATGCCGAGGAGCTTGGCGTGGGTGTCCGTTCCGCCCCTGATGACAAGGCCGCCCGTGAAGAAAAAGCGCTGCGCGAGCTGACGAATCGTCTAGTCGAAACCTATACCGGCAGCCATTCCCAGGAACGGGTGGAAAGCGCGGTCGGCGCGGCCAGAAGCCGGTTCGACGGGACATCGGTGCGGGATTTCGTGCCGATTCTGGTGGAACGCATGGCCCGGCGCGATCTGGAGAACCCGCCGGAGATTTCGGCGGAAACCGCTGCGGCCGGAGAGCTTTCACGGCCGGGCGAGCCGCCCGCCACGGAGAGCGGCCGGTCCGGCGTGCGAACTCTGCTGCCGCCGCCGTGGACCGGCCGGCGCCTGGCGCTGCCGGTCGGTGCGCTGGCGGTCGTGGTGGCCGTCGCGGCCGCGGTGGGGCTCGGCGGTTCGTCCACCGACGCTCCCGTCGCCGCCACCACGTCGCTGACGACGGTGAGTGGCGTGGTGGGTTCGGAGAAGGCGGCGTTCTTCACCGACCCGCATGTCGTCGATGTGCTGGCTCGCAACGGCCTACGGGTCGAGGTGGACCGTGCCGGATCCCGTCAGATCGCCACCACGGTAAACCTCGGCAACTACGACTTCGCCTTCCCGTCGAGCGGGCCCGCGGCGGAACGCATTCTGCGCCAGCGCAATACGACCGCCCAATACACCCCCTTCTCGTCTCCGATGACGATCGCGACCTTCCGGCCGATCGCCGACCTGCTGACCCGCGCCGGGGTGGTGCGGCCCGGCCCGGTGCCCACCTTCGACATGAACCGCTACCTGGACCTCACGCAGCGCGGCACACAGTGGGATCAGTTGCCGGGCAATACCGAATACCCGGTGCGCAAGAGCCTGCTGATCTCCACCACCGACCCCCGCACCTCCAACTCGGCGGCGATGTACCTGGCCGCGGCGGCCTACGTCGCCAACGACAACTCGATCGTGCGCGGCCGCACCGCCGAGGAATTCGTGGTGTCCAAGGTGTCGCGGCTGTTCACCCGGCAGGGCTTCACCGACAGCTCCAGCGAAGGCCCCTTCGCCGAATACCTTTCGGCGGGAATGGGTCCCACGCCGATGGTGTGGAGTTACGAGGCGCAGTTCGTGGAGGCGGGCGTGCAGGGCCGCCTGCGGCCGGACATGACCCTGCTGTACCCGTCGCCGACGGTGCTGTCCCGGCACACCCTGGTCCCGCTGACGTCCGACGGTGACCGCATCGGCCGCCTGCTGTCGACCGATCCCGAGTTGCAGCGTCTGGCCGCCGAGCACGGGTTCCGGCCCAACGACGGCGCACAGTTCGCGAAAGTCGTTGCCGATCATCAGGTTCCGGTGGCGAGCAATGTGGTCGACGTGGTCGACACCCCCGCCTACGACACCCTCGAGCATCTGCTCGACGGCATCGCGGAGTCCTACAACTGACCGCTGTTCAGGTGACTCGGTAGCACGCACACCGCGTCCAGGCCGAACACGTGGTTGAGGCGGCCGAAACCGAGCCACGAGCCCAGGCACATGGTGAGTTCGACGGCCTCGCGCTGGGTGTAGTGGGACAGCATGCGCGACCAGAACTCGTCGTCGAGGTTGTGGTGGTCGAGGGCGTAGCGTTCGGCGTACTCGGCGGCGAGTCTGGTGCGTTCGTCGAACAGATCCGTTGTGCGCCAGTCGGTGACGGCGTCGGCGAACTCCGGTTCGACCCGCACGCCGTCGCGCTCGGTGCGCCAGTCCTGGCAGAACAGGCAGCCGTTGAGCTGGGCGATGCGCAGCCGGGCGGCCTCGAACTCGCGCAGCCCCAGCGTACTGTGCGAATAGACGGCCAGCGCGAATTGCGAAGCGGCCGGGCCGATTCCGGGCACCAGCTCGCCCCACACGTATTCGATGGGGTCGCGGCCCTCGGGCACGTCGATGATCACGGGTGTCTCCTTCCGAGCAGCCCCGCCGCCGGGCGCAGCGGCACGTCGAGCGCGTCGTACAGTCCGGGTTCGGCGGCGGCGAGCCAGTCGATCGCGCCGACCAGGCGGCCGACCGCGGTGGCATTGCCGCCGGCCGAGCGGTTGCCGTCCTCGTCGGTGGCCTCGACGGTCACCTCGATGCGCGGACGGCCCGCCACGATCACCCGGTGGGCGCCGTCGCCGCTCGGGGGTGTGGGCCAGTCCGGCGCGCAGGCCGGGTGGATGCGGGTGACGTGCTCGATGATCAGGCGCGGTGCGCCGCCGACGAGGCCTTGCACCTCGAACCGCACCGCGCCCTGGGTGCCCGCCTCGAACGCGCCCATGCGCTCGGTGTGCACGGTCGACTCCAGCGGACGGCGATCCAGGGTCTCGCGGATCTCGTCGAGTTCGGCGCCCAGCGCGCGGGCGAGCAGGCGAATCTGCCCGCCCCACACCATGGTCGGCACGCCCGGCGCCAGCATCGGGGGCTGGTAGTCCATGGGCTGGCCCATGCCGACCAGATAGCGGACCGAGTCGGGCTGATCGTAGGTGGTGTAGTCGAAGATCTCCTGGCAGCGAATCGTCTCGACCTCGCTGCCCAGGCCCGCGACCAGCAGCGGCAGCACATCGTTGCCCCAGCCCGGGTCGACGCCGGAGACGAACAGCGAGCCACCGCCGTCCGCGATGGCAGCCAGCACCTGCTCACGTGCTTCCGGCGGGGCGCTGCGGTGGTCGTAGAACGCGTACAGCGCGGGAGTCACGACCACGGCGCCCGCACGAATGGCCCGGACGATGTCGGCGAGGGCGTCGTCGGGACGGATATCGCCGGAGGCGGCGTAGACCACCGCACGCGGCCGTGTCGCCAGCGCCGCATCGATGTCGAGGGTGGCCGCGATGCCCAGCGGGCAGTCGAGGCCCGCGAGGTCACCGGCGTCGCGCCCGGCCTTGTCGGGGTTGTGGACGAGCACACCGCACAGCTCGAGGGCCGGATGGGCGGTCACCGCCCGCACGGCGGCACGGCCGACATTGCCCGTGCCCCAGACGATCGTGGGGATCATCGAGCGAGCGTAGCAAGCGCTTGGTCGGGGCGTCCCGGAGTTGGCGTGCCCGATTTCCGCTGCCCCGTGTTTCGCCGGGGCTTCACGTTCCGTCGGTGTGGGTGACCAGATCGCGGATGAGGAGGGCGGCGTGGAGGGAGGTGCGCGCCTCGCCGTCGTCCAGGTCGACACCGAGGATGCGTTCTATGCGAGCGAGGCGGTCGTAGAGGGTGGGGCGGCTGATGTTCGTGCGGCGGGCCAATTCGGTCTTGTTGCCCGCCAGGTCGAGGAATTGCCGTAGGAGCGGGGTGAGGTCGCCGCGGTGGCGGAGGTCGTGCCGGAGCAGGGCGCCCAGTTCGGTCTCGGCGAAGTTCTGCACGCCGGGTTCGTGGCGCAGCAGCGACAGCAGTCCGCGCAGCCGGACGTCGCCGGCCCGGTAGAACGCCCGCGGCACGGCCGGGCGCAGCGACAGCGCCACCTCGGCCACGTGTCCGGCGTGGGCCAGTTCGCGGGCGGCGTCCAGGAGCGACTCGGAGTCCGCGCCGACTCCGGCGGCCACGCGCCGCACACCCTCGACCCGGCGAACCTCGGCGGTCACCGCGGTACACACCTCCGCCAGGCGCGCGTCGAGGTCGGCGGTGCGGCCGACGGCCAGCACGAGCGTCACCTGCTGGTCGTCGGCGGTCGCCAGCGCGGTCGCCTTGGTGAGACTCAGCCCGTGCCCGACCGCTTCCAGCAGCGCGGCGCCGCGCCGCTGCCGCGCGACGGGATCCGATTCGGCAAGCGCCGCACTGCGAATGGCGACCGGAACGTAGCGGGCGCGACGGGCCAGCCCGAGCGCCGCGGCGCGTGCCACCGCCTCGCGTTCGTCACCGAGCCGGCCGCTGACCATATCCTCGAGGAGTCCGGTCTGCGCCTGCCGGTGCAGTCCGAAGCGGTCCCGCTCGATCATCCGATGCAGGGCGAGGGTCTGCGCGGCGCGCTCGAGGACCAGACGGGCCCGCGTGGGCGAGGTGTGCCGGGAGCGCAGGATGAGCCGGCCCCAGCGCTGCGTGTGCGGACCGACAGGAACGACGGTCCAGTCCTCGGCGAGCAGGCGAGAGGTGGTTTCCCAGTCATCGAGCAGTGCCGCGGTGGTGGCGTGCCGGGCGCTCGAGGCCAGTACCCGATGCGCCAGATCCTCCAGGACCACCGAGGCGTCCAGCAGGTCGGCGGCGGTATTCACGATCTCCGCGAGCGATGCGCGGCGCACGCTCAGCGCGGTGAAGGTCTCGTGCACCGAGTGCGCGAACTCCAGCTCGGCGTACTGGTCGGCCACGATCACCCGGTGCACCGCCTCGGTGACCTCGACGAAGCGGGTGACCCGATGCAGCGCGATCACCGGCAGCTCCAGCCGGTCGGCGGTGGCGGCGACCGGAGGCGCCAGTTCCCCGACCGTGCCGCCGAGTTCTACGACCAGCCCCGAGACTCCCACTGCCGCAAGCGATTCCAAGTACGCCACAGCGGCATCCGCGCCCTCGGCCAGCGGCTGCCCGGTGGTGAGCACCAGCTCCCGCCCGGCCAGCAGCCCCGCCACCTCCGCCAGCTCACTCACATGCACCCACCGCACCGGGCGATGCATGGCAGCGCCCCCACCGATCACCTCCGGCCGCCCGGCGCGCACCACCGGCATGTCGAGAATGTCAGCGACGGTCGGAAGCACCGACGAATCGTAAATCATTCGACCGAGGATCCGACATATCGCCGGATGCCAGACCGCCATGCGGAAGGGAGAGTAATGCCAGGGACAACGGCGTCCCCGCACTGCCCGTGGGCCGAACAACACCCGCACCAGGCACGAGCAAGCGGCAACCACGCCCGGCCGACACACCACGCGGCGCTGCAAGCGCCTTTTGCAGGGAAGCGATCGCACGAACGCGTCGCGGCCTGCCCGCCGTGGCCGTACGGTGCGAGGGCACGACGATGTCGGTCACGGAGCGAGAATCCGGCGGCCGGAGACGGAACTCGAGGAGCGTCATGCAGACCATCGCCCACTGGATCGACGGCAAGCCGTTCGACGGCACGAGCCCCGCGACCGCGCCGGTGACCAACCCGGCCACCGGTGTCGTCACCGGGCGGGTCGCCCTCGCCGATGCCGCCGACGTGCGGGTGGCGGTAGCGGCCGCGGCGGCGGCGTTTCCGGGCTGGCGGGACACCTCGCTGACCCGGCGCACGCAGATCCTGTTCCGGTTCCGCGAGCTGCTCAACGAGCGCCGCGAGGAACTGGCCGCACTGATCACCGCCGAGCACGGCAAGGTCACCTCGGACGCGCTCGGGGAGGTCACGCGGGGACTCGAGGTGGTCGAGTTCGCCTGTGGCATACCGCATCTGCTCAAGGGCGGCTTCACCGAGAACGCCTCGACCAAGGTGGACATCTTCTCGATCCGGCAGCCACTGGGCCCGGTGGCGGTCATCTCCCCGTTCAACTTCCCCGCGATGGTGCCGATGTGGTTCTTCCCGGTCGCGATCGCGGCGGGGAACACGGTGGTGCTCAAGCCGAGCGAGAAGGATCCGTCGGCGTCACTGTGGCTGGCGCGGCTGTGGACCGAGGCCGGGCTCCCGGACGGGGTGTTCAACGTGGTGCAGGGCGCCAAGGCCGCCGTCGACGGGCTGCTGGACGACCCGGACATCAAGGCGGTGTCGTTCGTCGGCTCCACCCCGATCGCCCGGTACGTGTACGAGCGCGGCACCGCCGCCGGTAAGCGGGTACAGGCCCTGGGCGGAGCCAAGAACCACATGGTCGTGCTGCCGGACGCCGACCTGGATCTCGCCGCGGACGCCGCCGTCAACGCCAGCTTCGGCTCAGCGGGCGAGCGCTGCATGGCGATCAGCGTGGTGGTGGCGGTGGGCGAGGTCGCCGACGCCCTGGTGTCCCGAATCACCGAGCGCGCCAACACTATCCGCACCGGTGACGGCACCCGCGGCACCGACATGGGTCCGCTGGTGACCCGCGAACACCGCGACCGGGTCGCCGGATACGTGGCGAAGGGCGAGGCCGAGGGCGCGCGCGTGGTGCTCGACGGGCGCGGCGTCGAGCCGGACGGCGCGGCCGACGGATTCTGGCTCGGCCCGACGATTCTCGACCACGTGCGCCCCGAGATGAGCGTGTACACCGACGAGATCTTCGGCCCGGTGCTGTCGGTGGTGCGGGCCACCAGCTACGAGGAGGCGCTGGCGCTGATCAACGCCAATCCCTACGGCAACGGCACCGCCATCTTCACCAACGACGGCGGCGCGGCGCGGCGCTTCCACACCGAGGTGGAGGTGGGCATGGTCGGCATCAATGTGCCGATTCCGGTTCCGATGGCCTACTACAGTTTCGGTGGCTGGAAGTCGTCGCTGTTCGGCGACTCGCACGCGCACGGCATCGACGGCGTGCACTTCTACACCCGGACCAAGGCGGTCACCACCCGCTGGCTCGACCCCAGCCACGGCGGGCTGAATCTCGGTTTCCCCCAGAACGATTGACGGAGGCACGGCATGACACTGCCCAACGGCCTGAGCCTCGACGCCGCCCGCGCCGAGGCGGACCGCGCCTACGAGCTGGACCGCCGCCACGTGTTCCACTCGTGGTCGGCGCAGCGGACGCTGTCACCGCTCACGATCACCGCCGCGCAGGGTAGCTACGTGTGGGACGGCGACGGCAACCGGCTGCTGGACTTCTCCTCGCAGATGGTGAACACCAACATCGGCCACCAGAACCCGAAAGTCGTTGCGGCCGTGCAGGAACAGGCCGCCAAGCTGTGCACGATCGCACCGCACCACGCCAACGCCGCCCGGTCCGAGGCCGCCCGGCTGATCGCCGAGCGCACACCCGGCGAGCTGGACCGCGTCTTGTTCACCAATGGTGGCGCCGACGCGATCGAGCATGCCGTGCGGATGGCGCGTCTGCACACCGGGCGTCCGAAGGTGTTGTCGCGCTACCGTTCCTACCACGGCGGCACCGAGACCGCGGTCAATCTCACCGGTGATCCCCGGCGCTGGCCCAACGATCGCGGCAGCAGCGGCGTGGTGCACTTCTTCGGGCCGTTCCTGTACCGGTCGCAGTTCTACGCCCGCGACGAGGCCGAGGAATCGCAGCGGGCGCTGGCCCATCTCGAACAGACCATCGCCATGGAGGGGCCGGACACCATCGCGGCCGTCGTGCTCGAATCGGTGCCGGGCACAGCGGGAATCATGGTGCCGCCGCCCGGTTACCTGGCCGGCGTGCGCGAGTTGTGCGATCGGCACGGGATCGTCTTCATCGCCGACGAGGTGATGTCCGGGTTCGGCCGCACCGGGCGGTGGTTCGCCCTCGACCACTTCGGCGTCGTTCCCGACCTGATGACCTTCGCCAAGGGCGTGAACTCCGGGTACGTGCCGCTGGGCGGGGTGGCGCTGAGCCCGCGGATCGCCGCCACCTTCGACGACCGGGTCTATCCGGGCGGGCTGACCTACTCCGGGCATCCGCTGGCGACGGCCGCCGCGGTCGCGACCATCACCGCCATGGCCGAGGAGGGCATAGTCGACAACGCCGCCCGGATCGGGGAACGCGTGCTCGGTCCGGGTCTGCGCGATCTCGCCGAACGCCATCCGAGCATCGGCGAGGTACGCGGACTGGGCGTGTTCTGGGCTGTGGAACTGGTGCGCGACCGCGAGACTCGCGAGCCGCTGGCCCCTTACGGCGGCACCAGCCCGGCCATGGCCGAAGTGGTGGCAGCCTGCCGCGCGGCCGGGCTGCTGTTGTTCGTCAACTTCAACCGGCTGCACGTGGTCCCGCCGTGCACGATCAGCGAGGCGGAGGCGAAGGAGGGCCTGTCGATTCTCGACGGTGCCCTGGCGCTGGCCGATCAGCACACCGAGTAGGCGAGGCGAGCGAACCGAGTACCTTTTTGCCTATGCCCCTCCAGCCCGAACGGTGGACCCCGCCTCCGGCGACGCCGCGTGCCCGTGAAACCCACAGCGTCCCACCGATGCCCGCGCTGCGAGTGCTGCCGCTACCGGGCTCCGGGCCGGAGGACGTCGTGCTGGCCTCGGACGGCCGGGTGCTCACTGGTATCGGCGACGGCGCGATCCTGGCCGTCGACCCGACGGACGGCACGGTCGAGCAGATCGCCCACACCGGCGGCCGCCCCCTCGGCCTGCACGCCGGAGCGGACGGCACGCTGCTGATCTGCGACTCCGAACGCGGACTGCTGCGGCTGGACAAACCCCATGGGCAGATCGAGGTACTCGTCGACGAGGTGGACGGGCAGCCGCTCGCCTTCGCCAGCAATGTCGTCGCGGCCGACGACGGCACGATCTACTTCTCCGCGTCGACTCGCCGCTACTCTCTCGACAACTACATGGGCGACTTCTTCGAGCACTCCGGAACCGGTCGGCTGCTGCGGCGCACCCCCGACGGGCAGGTCGAAACCCTGCTCGACGGACTGCAATTCGCCAACGGCGTGGTGCTGGCCCCCGACGGTTCCTGCGTTCTGGTCGCCGAGACGGCCGCCTACCGGGTGACCCGCTACCGGCTGACCGGTGAGCAAGCGGGCACCACCGACGAGCTGGTCCAGAACCTGCCCGGGTTCCCCGACAATATGGGCCTCGGCAGCGACGGGCTGATCTGGGTCACGCTGGTGTCGCCGCGAAATCCGTTGCTGGACAAGTTGCTTCCGCTCCCCGGCGTCCTCCGGAAGGCGGTATGGGCGATCCCGGCGGGACTCCAGCCGAAACCGGCCCGCACGGCCTGGGTGCAGGCCTTCGACTTCACCGGCGCCCTGGTGCACGACCTGCAACGCGCGGGCGACGAGTACGCGATGGTCACCGGCGTCGCCGAACGCGACGGCACGCTGTACCTGGGGAGTTTGACGGAACCGGCGATCGCGGTTACCGAAGTGCCCGCGTAATCCGCTACGTCCCGGACTGCTGCGCTTCCTCTTGCGCGTGCTGTGCCTGGGCGAGTTGCTGCGGCGTGTAGCGCAGGGTCAGCGCGATCACGCCGACCAGCGCCGCGCCGATGCCGCACACGAGCAGCACCAGGGTGTAACCGCTGCTCAGCGCGGAAATCTCGGCCTCGGTCATATTCGCGGCCCGGCCGGTCCGGCCGCCCAGCGACAACGAGCGCGAGGCGGCGATCGGGCTCAGAATGCCGATGGCGAGCGGCGTGCCCAGGTTGAAGATCATCTGCCCGATGGCCGACAGCGGGCCCACCTCCGACGTGGGCACGCCCACCAGCAGGCACAGCGGCGCCACGACGATCACGACACCGACACCGAATCCCGCGCCCAGCAACAGAATCAGCAAGGTCGGCGCGTACTCCACCCCGCCGTCCAGGGTCGAACCGTAGACACCGGCCGCCGCCAGCACGATCGCCGACGTCAGCAGCAGCCAGCGCGGCCGGACGGCCATGGCCGCCTTGGAAGCGACCGCCGTGCCCACGCCCGCGCCGAGCGTGAACGGGATCGACGCCAGACCCGCGACCAGCGGGCTGTATCCGATGACGTTCTGCAGGAACTGCGCGACGAAGTAGGTCATCCCGGCCAGCACGCCCGAGCCGAGCAGCAGAGCCAGGAAGGTGGCCGCGCGATCACGATCGCGGAACAGCGACAGCGGCAGCACCGGATTCTCCGCGGTCCGCTCGACGAAGACGAACGCCACCAGCAGCCCCACGCCGCCGAGCAGGGACCCGAGGATCACCGGGCTGCCCCAGCCCAGCGCGGGGCCCTCGGTGGCGCCGAACACGACCGCGACGCACGCCGCGGTGCCCAGCACCGATCCCGGAACATCCAGTGCCAGACGCTGATGCGTCGTATCCCGCAGCACGAACAGCGCGCCGACCACGATGAGCACGCCGATCGGGACATTGATCAGGAACACCAGCCGCCAATCCAGCTGGGTCAGCGCACCGCCGATCACCAGACCGCCGACCGATCCGATCGCCTGCATCGACCCGAAGATCGCGATGGCCTGGTTGCGCACCGGGCCGGGCGCGTACGTACTGACCACCAACGCCATGGCCGAGGGCGCGGCGATGGCGCCGCCGAGACCCTGCACCGCGCGGGACACGATCAGCATGACCTCGTCCTGCGCCAGCCCGCACGCCAGCGAGGCCAGCGTGAAGATCACGACGCCGATCACCAGGACGCGTTTGCGGCCGAACAGATCACCGAGCCGTCCGCCGAGCAGCATCAGACCCGCGAAGGTCAAGCCGTAGGCGGTCACCGTCCAGGCGCTGCCGCCGCTCGACAGGCCCATCTGCTCCTGGAGTCGCGGCAGCGCCAGAATGACGATGGTGCCGTCCAGGATCACCATCAGGTTCAGACCGCTGAGTACCAGAATCGGCAACCCGAAGGCCCGCGTCGTCACCGGATATCTCGTCGTCGAGGCGGGGTTATCGAGCACAGTGAGTCACTGTAACGGATACTCGACGCCCCAACCCCGCCCGTGCACGCCCTTGCCGCGCGCACCCCTACTGACCAGTAGGACCTCACGACGAGGCCGCGACCGCATCCGGAACACCGGCCGTGAAGCCCGCCGTCGGGCCGATCACGATGATGGCCGGTGGGCGAATGCCTTCGGCGCGAACCCGTTCGGCGGCGGTGGCGAGGTCGGCGCGCAGGACGCGCTGCGTGCGCAGACTGCCCTCCTGCACGACGGTGACCGGGGTGTCGGCGGGACGGCCGCCCGCCAGCAGCGCGTCGGCGAACTGCTCGATGCGCTCCACCGCCATCAGCAGCACCAGGGTGCCGCGCAACCGGGCCAGCGCGGGCCAATCGACCAGCGAATCCGGATGATCCGGGGCGATGTGCCCGCTGACCACCACGAATTCGTGGGTGACGCCGCGGTGGGTCACCGGGATCCCGGCCAGTGCCGGTACGGAGATCGCGCTGGTGACGCCGGGAACCACGGTGACCGGCACCCCGGCCGCCACGCAGGCTTCCAATTCCTCGTAGCCGCGGCCGAACACATACGGGTCGCCGCCCTTGAGCCGCACCACGAACTTGCCGGACTTGGCGCCCTCGACGAGGGTGGTGTTGATGGCCTCCTGGGCCATCGCGCGGCCGTACGGGATCTTCGCGGCGTCGACCACCTCGACGTCGGGGCCGAGTTCGGCGAGCAGTTCCGGGGGCGCGAGCCGGTCGGCCACAACGAGATTCGCCTGCGCCAGCAGCCGCCGCCCGCGCACCGTGATCAGATCCGGATCACCCGGGCCGCCGCCGATCAGCGCGACGCCGGGCGTCGGCGGCGCGGCGTCGTCGGATACGACGCCGGACTGCAACGCCTCCAGCAGGGCCGTCCGCACGGCGGCCGACCGGCGATGCTGGCCGCCCGCCAGCACACCGAGCGTCATGCCGTCGTAGCGGGCGGTGGCCGGAGTGACGGCGGTCCCGAGCCGCGCGACGTCGGCGCGCACGCAGAAGACGCGACGGGCGGTGGCCTCGGCGACGATCGCGGCGTTGGTCTCCGGTTCGTCGGTGCAGGCGATGGCGTACCAGGCGTCCTCGAGATCACCCTCGGCGTAGTCGCGCAGGTGCAGGGTGAGTTGCCCGGAGGTCGCCATGCCCTCCACGGCCGGCGTGACGGCGCGGCTGATCACGTGCACGTCGGCGCCGGACGCGATGAGCAGCCCGAGCCTGCGCTGGGCGACGGTTCCGCCGCCCACCACGACGACGCGGCGGCCGGCGAGATCGAGCCCGACCAAGTAGTTCGGGTCTCCTGCATGCGGGTCGGCTGGCGTGTTCGGCACAAGGTTCGAGCCTACGGCCTGCGCCGATGAGTCCGGCAATCGCCCACTGCGTCCGGTAAGCGCTCAGAAGCGGCCGAGCACCTTGGTCGGCGTGATGCGCACGGTCACGCGGTCGGCGTCCTCGACCGAGGCCGGGTTGAACTCGGCGTACGGCTTGCCGGTGTACTTGAGCGACAACCGGTCCGGCATTTCGCGCGCCGGGTCCGCCGTGATGGTGACCGTGCCGCGGATCTGCGCGTACAGGTACGGCGTCTCCGGCGGGTTGATCAGGACGGTGATCCGGGGGTCGCGGGCGAGGTTCTTGTACTGCTGCCGCGACACCGTCGTGGAATACAGCAGTTCGTCGCCGTCGCGCTCGATCCAGTTGACGGTCAGGTGCGGCTGACCGTCGCGGCCGATCGTGGCCATCGTGGCGAACACCTTCTCGTTGTCGAGGTGCTTCTTCAGTTCGTCGGAAAGTTCGGCTGTCACCTTCGGAACGAACCCTGCACGCCGCGCGCGTATTCCGCGGGTCCCGCGCGGCCCGGGCGGTCTGCTTCTATGCTCCCGTTATGCGACGAGGCGTCTTCCGGATCCTGGTGGCCCTGTCCGCGTTCGTCCTGGCCGCGGCGCCGGTCGCGCACGCCGATCCGCCGTATCGGCCGGTCGGCGTGGTGGAGACGGTGTTCTCCCAGCACGGTCCGTGGCCGGTCACCGCACAGCCCGGTGTCGGCTGCTGCGACTCCACCGGCGCCCCCTTCGACGTCTGGTATCCGGCGAATCTGGGCGCGGGCGGGATGCGGCACCCGATCATCACCTGGGGCAACGGCACCAACGCCGTGCCCAGCCAGTACGCGCACCTACTGGAACACCTGGCGTCCTGGGGTTTCGTGGTGGTCGCCACGGCGAACCGCAACACCGGGACCGGGGCCGATATCACCAGTGCGGCACGGCATCTCATCGATGCCGCCGCCGATCCGTCCAGCGTCTTCCACAATCGGCTGAACACCGCGGCGGTCGGCGCGATGGGTCACTCGCAGGGGGCCACCGGCGTCCTCAACGCCTTGGCCGACTCCGGCGGCCTGATCAAAACGGCTGTCCCGGTGGAACTTCCGGCACAGGCGTTCTGCAAGGACCCCACCCGGTGCGCCGACACCCGCAGGATCGGCGGCGGTTCGGTGCTGTTCGTCAACGGCGCCGACGACGCGCTGATCTCGCCGTCGAACCAGCCACCGTGGCAACCGGAGGGATTGCAGTCGAACCGCGCCTACTACGACGCTCTGCCCGGCTCGGTGACCAAGGCGTGGGGAACGCTGGTGCGCGCCAACCACAACGACGTCCAGGGGCAGCCGGACTGCGCCCGGGCCTCGGCGCCGTGCACCACCGGCGTCTTCGGCTATCTCGGATATCCCACGGCCTGGCTGGTGGCGCAGCTGTGGGGTGACGCGTACGCGCTCGGCGCCTTCACACCCGGATCGGGCGAGTTCTATCAGCCGAATCCCAACTGGGTCAACCAGATCGGCGCGGCGGGACGCTGATCATTCGGCGGGCGCGTCCTGCACCCACCGGAACTTCGTGCTGCGCAACGGGAAACTGTCGGGGTCCACGCGCTGCAGTGTGATGGTCACCGGGTGCCCGCTCAGCTCGCCGGTCAGCACGGCCCGGTCGGGGGCGGGCTGTTCGAAGGTGAGCGCGGCCGGTTGCTGCGGTCCGCCGGTGATCTCCATGCGATGCGTCGCGGCGTCGACCGTTCCCGGCACGGTCACCATGGCGCCGTCCATGCGCTGGTAGCTGATCATGCCGGGGTAGTCGACCACGACTGTGCGCCACCGGTTCTCGTCGGTGAGCAGCGGCGCGACCGGCTGCCCGTCCCGGGTGAACTCCGACACCGACCAGATGCCGTACAGCGCCGGCTTCGGCCGATCCGGGCCGCTCTCCTGCCAGAAACCCCAGGTGAGATGTGCGACCGAGGCCGTCACCCAGATCCCGAGCGCTACCTGCACCCACGCGGCGATCCGCCGGGAGCGGACCGTCCGGAAGGGATACGGCGTGGTGGACGGACCGGTCGCGCGGTTCAGCACCAGGGC
Source organism: Nocardia sp. N2S4-5 (assembly GCF_044628355.1). NCBI lineage: Bacteria > Bacillati > Actinomycetota > Actinomycetes > Mycobacteriales > Nocardiaceae > Nocardia > Nocardia sp. N2S4-5. The sequence goes on from NZ_JBIUPM010000001.1 coordinate 2,609,360, forward strand.
CGCGGTCAACCGGCGCGCCTCGGGGGCCAGCAGCACCAGGCTCATCAGCAGCAGATGCCCGGACAGGATCTTCACCGGCACGCCGAAGGTCATGTTCAGCAGGAACACCTGCGCCATGCTGACCAGCGTGAGCATCGCGCCGAGCACCGCGGTGCGCGGGATGAACAGCAGCAGGCCCGCCAGCAGTTCCGCCGAGCCGAGCAGGATCTCGTACACCGGCGACACCCCGACCTGGTTCCACAGCACGGCGAACGGCGGCTGGTTGCCATAGGGCTCCAGCAGCGTCGACAGCGCCGGCTCCGGCATCTGGGTCGGAATCACCTTGGCCAGACCGTAGTTCACCATCTGCCCGGCCACGCACAGCCGCAGGAAAAGCAGGAACCAGCCCGACAGCCGCCGGTATTCCGGGCGGCGATCCAGCAACGTCCAGATCAGTGTGCCCACCACCGCGATCACCAGCAGGCAGAACAGCAGCACCCAGAAGATGCCCTGATCGCCGCTGCCGTTGAAGTGCAGGCGCACGTCGGCGCCGAAGACCGTGCGGCCCACCCAGGACAGCACCGGCTCCAGCACACGCGCCTGCCACAGCACCGCGTCGTCCGGCAGCCAGGTGCCGAACCAGCCCACGAACTCGTAGATCGGTTGCGGATAGACCAGGCAGAACAGCCCGAAGTACAAGAAGGTGAAGCGGAACGCGATCCGCGTCGCCGGGTGCCACCCGGTGCGCGGCGGCTCCTCGGTCCCCGATTGCGCCGCCACCGGTTCGGCCGCTGTCGCGACTGCGCTCACGCTCGTCCCCTTTCCGGAAAGAATCGCTCATCGAAACTACGGGCCGCACCCCGCCGCACGCCTCGGGGAAGACCCCGATTTACACCCGTGCCGTGAGTGGAGTCGTGCCGCGTGGTCCGACCTCAGCGCAGGTTACGTGCGGTATCGCCGCGCGCGCGTCCCCCGGAGGATCGACATGCCGGACCGACCTCCGGGTGAGTCGCGGGTACGGCCCGATACCCGGGTACGCGTGCACCGGCGCGGCAATCGGCCGTCCCGGTCACCGGACGCGCGGGAATCTCGCCGCCGGATTCCGCACCCACGGCGGGGTAGAACGCGTTACATTTCTTCCACCACGCCCGTCGCCGCTCACCCGGAGCCGCGCGGAAGACGTTGGTGCACAATGGTTTTCACATGCCAGGAGGACGTGCCATGGCGGCCGAGCCCGAATCCGATCCCGGCCGGCGACGGCAGCTGACCACCAGCGCCCGCGACCTCGACGACCTCACCGGCCGCCTCACCGACTGGCTGGGCGCGCGGCTGGGCTGCGACTCCCCGCCGCGGATCACCGGCGCGTCCCGACCGCAGGCCGGCGGCATGTCGAGTTCGTCGGTGTTGTTCGACGCGGAATGGGAGGCGGAAGGCCGCGCCGGGAGCGGCTCGTACGTGGTGCGCATGGCCCCGGAGGAGGGGTCCTTCCCGGTCTTCGAGACCTACGATCTCGCCACCCAGTACGCGGTCATGTCCGGCGTGGCGGAGCACAGCGACGTACCGGTGCCGCCGCTGTGCTGGCTGGAGCCCGACGACTCCGTACTCGGTGCGCCGTTCTTCGTGATGCGACGGGTGGACGGGCGCATCCCCGAGGACAATCCGCCGTACGTGTTCGTCGGCTGGCTGTTCGACGCGACGCCCGAACAGCGGCTGCGACTGACCCGCAACACCGTCGACATCATCGCCCGGATCCATGCCATCCCCGACCCGGCCGCGAAGTTTCCCGTGCTGGACGGACCGGGTTCGGCGCTGCGCCGCCACGTCGACGCCCAGCGCGCCTGGTACCGCTGGGCGCTGGCCGACGACGGCTACCGCATTCCGCTGCTGGAGCGAACGTTCGACTGGCTGGAGGAGAACTGGCCCGCCGATCCGGGGCCGGACGTGCTCAACTGGGGCGATGCCCGGCCGGGCAACATCATCTATCGCGAATTCGACCCGGTCGCCGTCCTGGACTGGGAGATGGCCACGTTGGGGCCGCGCGAGATCAATATCGCCTGGATCATCTTCATCCACCGCTTCTTCCAGGATCTCGCCGTCCGCTTCGACCAGCCCGGCCTGCCCGACTACCTGCGCCGCGACGACGTGGTGCGGCACTACGAGCAGCGCACCGGGCACATCGTGCGCGACCTGGACTGGTACGTGGTCTACGCCGCGCTGCGGCACGGGATCGTGATGGCCCGCATCAAGCGCCGGATGATCCATTTCGGCGAGGACACCGACACCGACGACCGCGACGACTACGTCATGCACCGGCCGAGCCTGGAGGCCCTGCTCGCCGGCGCCTACCACTGGGATTGACCTCGAACAGGAGCGAGCATGTCCGCGCCGGTACCACTGGACGAATACCCCATCCATCAGACCCCGCTGTCACTGGCCCGGGTCGCGAGCAGCGATCGGAACTTCTACGACCGCAGCTACTTCAACGCCCACGACCGCGACGGCGGCACGTTGCTGGTCACGGGTTTCGGCGTGTATCCGAACCTGGGCGTGGTCGACGCGTATGCCGCCGTGCGCCGAGGCGATACGCAACGCGTGGTGCGGTTCTCCGACGCGCTGGCCGAACGCGGGCTGGACCAGCGCGTCGGCGGGTACCGCATCGAGGTGCTGGAGCCGTTGCGGCGGCTCCGGATCGTCTGCGAGCACGACGATCTGGGTTTCGACCTCACCTGGACGGGCGCCTTCCCCGCCGTGCAGGAGCAGCCGCATCTGATCCTCGCGGGCAGTCGGCCGATCATCGACGCGTCGCGTTTCGCGCAGGTCGGTTCGTGGGCGGGGACGCTCCGCGTGGACGGCACGGACATCGCCGTCGACCCGCGGGTGTGGACCGGGACGCGGGACCGCTCGTGGGGCATCCGTCCCGTCGGCGAGGCGGAACCGGCCGGGCGCGCCAATGCCGAAGGGGCGGGCGGGTTCTGGTGGCTGTATGTACCGCTGCGGTTCGACGATTTCGCGATCGTGGTGATCGTGCAGGAGAACCCGGACGGCTTCCGCACGCTCAACGACGCCACCCGGATCTGGCCGGACGGCCGGGTCGAGCAGCTCGGCTGGCCGCGGGTGCACATCGAATACCGTTCCGGCACCAGGATTCCCGTCGCCGCGCGGCTGGAACTGACCGCGCCCGACGGCAAACCGCTCGAGGTGGAGATCACGCCGCACACCTTCATGGCGTTGCACATCGGCTGCGGGTACGGCGGTGATCCGGATTGGGGGCACGGCCAGTGGAAGGGCGCGGGGTGGTCGGCGAGCGCCGCCTACGATCTCACCGATCCGGCCGTCGCCGGGCGCATTCCGTGGGGTGTGATCGATCATGTCGCCCGGGCGCGCTGCAACGGGGCCGAAGGCTGGGGCTTGTTCGAGCACGCGAGCCTGGGCCGCCACGACCCGACCGGCTTCGCCGACTGGACCTCGGTGGCGCCGTAGTCCTAGTGTTCACCGACGTGGCGAAACTGCGGCGGCGGGTGGTCGAGGCGGCGGAGGCGGTGCTGGCCCGGCAGCGGTACGTGTCGGCGATCGACGTGTTCACCGGGGTGGGCTGGGTGCAATCGAGTCACGTGGATCGGTGGCGGCAGGGCCGGGTCGATTCGCTGGAGGAGCTCGCGGCGGTGGACGCGCGACGGCTCGGTGACGCGGTGGACATCCTGCGCGACTGGGCGCGGGACCGGGGCCTGACCGCCAGCGAGACCGCGTACCTGTCGGGCGCCCGGGATCGGCAGCCGCTCCGATTCCTCGCCGAGGGCGACGACACCGCGTTCCGAATGCATTGGCTCTCCGGCGATCTCAGCCCCGCGCGCCGCGAACAGCTGGTGCGGCGGCAGAACAAGGCGCCGGATCTGGTGGTGGTCGAGGCGCAGGAGGTGTGGGCCTGCGTCGAATGCGACGAAACCGGGCCGCACCTGATCATGTCCACCGCCGGTGCACTCTGCCTGACCTGCGCCGACCTCGACCATCTGGAGTTCCTGCCCGCCGGGGACGCGGCGCTGAGCCGGCGGGCGAAGAAGGAGAGCACGCTGGCCGCGGTCGTGATGCGCTTCAACAAGCGCCGCCGCCGGTACGAACGCCAGGGCATCCTCGTCGAGGAGGCCGCGCTCGCCCGCGCGGAGGAGCAGTGCCTCGCCGACGAGGACCTGCGCGAACGACGCCGCGAACGCGACCGAATCCGGCGCGCCGCCCAGGACGTGGAATTCCAAGCCCGGATGGCAGCGGGAATCCTGCGCCTGTTCCCCCGCTGCCCCGCCACCCGCGCCCAGGAGATCGCCGCCCACGCCGCGGTCCGCGGCAGCGGCCGCGTGGGCCGCAGCGCGGCCGCCCAAATCCTCGACCCCGAGGCCATCACCCTCGCCGTCATTGCCTCCATCCGCCACCGCGACACCGACTACGACCGCCTACTGATGGACGGCGTCCCCCGCATGGACGCCCGCACCACAATCCGCCCGGCCCTCGACAGCGTCCTGGAGTCCTGGCGAGGCTGAGGCCGGGGCCAGCAGGCTCAGCGGGCCACCGCGACCGTAACGCCGCGTACCACCCGTTTCGGGACAAGCAGCACTCCGTCCACGGCGGCACACAAGGCCGCGGCTTCGGCCACACTGGGAGTCCCGACAGCCGACGCCGTGCGAGACAACGGATTCGGCACCTCGACCGCCGCCAACCGCTCCGCGGAAAAGGCTACGATGCCCACCCCGAGTTTCCCCGCCGCAGCTATCAGCCCCGCCTCCCCACCCCGCCGCTCAACCGTCGCCAAACACCAAACCGCACCGTCCCCCACCACTTCCCGCACGGCCGCAAGAATTACCGCAGCATCGGTATCCGGACGAAAACCGATCCCGACCACCAGTTCATTCCCCGGCACGAGAGCACCGTCCGGACACGAAAAACATGCGGCACAAGCCAATACGGCGGCCGACCGCCCCGCCTCCGACATGCCGTGGCACGGAGTCCCGCCAGCGCGGAACCCATTCGGCTGCGGCCGATCGCGCGGGTGGCGGCGACGTGCGATGGAGAGTTCGGGCAGGTCGGTGCGTATTCGGTTGCCGCTGGGCGGGCAGGGTCACGTGTGGATGTGGGCGGACTCGGCCGTCGTCGGGAGGGTGGTTCATGCGTCGGCGCGGTGGGTGGCGTGGGTGGCGGCTGTGGTGACGAAACGGGTTGTGGCTTCGGGGTTTCCGGCGGGGTGGGTGTGGAGGTAGGAGGCGTGGACTCGGTGGGTGAGGGTGCCCTCGCGGATGGTGGCGCCGGTGGGTGCGCGCCAAGCCCATGCGGGGGTGGCCGTGTCGGCGGTGGTGAGGTGGGTGCGGTGGAATTCGTGGCCGCGGACGCGAATACCGGCGGGCCACAGCGGCGAATCGGCAAGGGCCACAGCATCGCGGTAGCCGAGGGTGAGGCGGGAGCCGAATTCCGCTGTGGCGTCTACTACTCCGGCCATCCGGTGACCGTCGAGCGAACGCGTCAAATACAGCAGCCCGGCGCATTCGGCGTGGATCGGCATCCCGCGCCGCGCCTCCGCGGCGACCGCGGTCAGCAGCGGTTCGTTGGCGGCCAGCGCGGCGGCATGCTCCTCCGGGAACCCACCTGGCAGCACCAGTCCGGCTGTGCCGGTGGGCAATTCATCACGCAAAGGATCGAACACCACTACCGTCGCCCCTGCGGCCTCCAGCAACTCGCGGTGCTCCGCGTACCCGAAGGTGAACGCCACGCCCCCCGCCAACGCAATGACCGGCGACCGAGAAGCACTGCTCGCCACCACGCCCCCCACTTGCTCGGGCTCGCCCGCGATCGCGGGAGCGGGTGACGCGCCCACACCAGGTGAGGGGATCACGCCGTCGACCGCGGAACGGACCTCGTCGGCCGGGTTCCATGCGGGGGCGGACGCATGCATTGCGGCCAGTCGTGCCAGTGCGGCCAGTGCGGCCAGATCTACGTGTGCGGCGACGAGTTCGGTCATTGCGTCGACCGCGGTTCGGGCGGCGGAGCCGTGTTCGACGGCGGGGATCAGGCCCAGATGCCGTGAGGGGACCGACAATTCGGCCATGCGAGGCAGTGCGCCCAGTACCGGCAGGCCGACCCGGTCGCAGGCCGCGCGCAGGACCTCCTCGTGCCGTTCGCTGCCGACGCGGTTGAGAATGACTCCGCCGAGCCGGATCCCGCTGTCGAAGGTCGCGAATCCGTGCAGTAGCGCCGCGAGGCTCTGACTGTGTCCGCGCGCGTCGACCACCAGCACCACCGGGGCTCCGAGCAGCGCCGCCACCTGCGCGGTCGATCCTTCCGCGACGGCCGCCGCATGGTTGTCATCGATGCGTCCGTCGAACAGCCCCATCACCCCCTCGACCACGGCGAGGTCGCAGCCGCGGGCACCGTGCTGGTACAGGGGCACCACGCGGTCCACGCCGACCAGCACCGGATCCAAATTCCGCCCCGGCCGCCCCGCGGCGAGTCCGTGATAACCGGGATCGATGTAGTCCGGCCCCACCTTGAACGGCGCCACCCGATGCCCCACGCGCCGCAGCGCACCGATCAAACCCGTTGCGAGAGTGGTCTTTCCGCTCCCCGAGGCGGGCGCGGCGATCACCACAGCCGGAGTGCTCACCGAATCCCCCGACGCCCGGACGGTCCCGGTCTCACCACTCGATGCCCCGCTGACCCTTGCGCCCCGCATCCATCGGATGCTTGACCTTGCTCATCTCGGTCACCAGGTCCGCCGCCTCGATCAGCGCGGGCGGGGCATCGCGGCCGGTGATCACCACGTGCTGGTTGCCGGGCCGGGCGCGCAGGGTCTCGACGACCTCGTCCACGTCGACCCAGCCCCACTTCAACGGATAGGTGAATTCGTCGAGCACGTAGAACCGATGCTGCTCGGCGGCGAGGCGCCGGGAGATCTCCTGCCAGCCCGCCAGCGCCGCGGCGGCGTGGTCCTCCTCGGTGCCCGCCTTACGCACCCACGACCAGCCCTCGCCCATCTTGTGCCATTCGACCGCCCCGCCGGTCCCGGTCTCCGCGTGCAGGCGGCCGAGCGTACGGAACGCCGCCTCCTCCCCCACCTTCCATTTGGCGCTCTTGACGAACTGGAACACCGCGACGTCGAAGCCCTGGTTCCAGGCTCGCAGCGCCATGCCGAACGCCGCGGTCGACTTGCCTTTGCCCGGCCCGGTGTGCACCGCGAGGACCGGCTGATTGCGCCGCTGCCGGGTGGTCAGTCCGTCGTCGGGAATCGTCTCCGGAACACCCTTGGGCATCAATTCGCTCCTTCTCGCACCTGCACTGCCGCTCCACGGTGCCATATCGCGACCGCCGCGGTTGCGCTGACCCGCCCGTACCCTGGATGGCATGCCGGATCTGCCGCCACCCGTCGATGCCCTGCTGGAGCTTGTCGCGGGCCGCCGCACGGCCGTGCTGACCGGCGCCGGGATCTCCACCGACAGTGGTATTCCCGACTACCGCGGTCCGGGCTCGCCGCCACGCACCCCGATGACCTATCAGCAGTTCGTCGGCGATCCGGTGTTCCGGCAGCGCTATTGGGCCCGCAACCACGTCGGCTGGCGGCGCATGGACGCCGCGCGGCCGAACCCCGGGCACCGCGCCCTCGCGCGGCTGGAACGCGCGGGCATCGTGACGGGCGTGATCACCCAGAACGTCGACCTGCTACACACCAAGGCCGGGAGCCGCCGGGTGCTGGACCTGCACGGCACCTACGCGCGGGTGCGCTGCCTGCGCTGCGACGCCCTGATCTCCCGCATGACACTGGCCGACCGGCTCGAGGACGCGAACCCGGGCTTCGCCGAGGACGCCACTCTCGACGGTCTCGAGGTGGCGCCCGACGCCGACGCCGTGGTCATCGACACCGGCAGCTTCCGGATGGTCGACTGCGCCCACTGCGGCGGGATGCTGAAGCCCGACATCGTCTACTTCGGGGAGAACGTGCCCAAGGACCGGGTGGCGGCCGCGTTCGAGGTGGTGGACCGGGCCGAGGTGCTGTTGGTCGCCGGGTCTTCGCTGACGGTGATGTCGGGGCTGCGGTTCGTCCGGCACGCCGCGAAGACGGGGCGGACGGTGGTCATCCTCAATCGCGGTCGCACCCGGGGCGACGACCTCGCCACGCTCACGGTCGACGCGAGTTGCTCCGACGTGCTGTCCGCATTGGCCGAGCGCAGCGCCTCTGTCGCGGCCTGAATCGGCGTGGGCTGCGGACGGTATCTGCTGGACCTCGGGACCATCAGGCCGAGCGGTACTCCTGCCACTGCCGTACCGCGGTTTGCACGGCCTCCTCGTCCTCCGCGGCGTGCGCCCCGGACGCGCCCGCGGCGCCGATGATCAAGTCGCCGTCGACAATCAGAACACCGCCGGCGTACGGGACATAGTCCCCGTTGTAGAGATGCTGGATGCTGTCGGCGATCGGGCCGGGCAGCTGGAGCCGACCGGACGGTTGCAACGTATGAAGCGCCGTGCGCGCCTTGGCCACGGCGATCCGGCTGGTCATGGGCATACCGCCATCGGCCCGGCGCAGGACGATCACCTCTCCGGTCACGTCGACCACCGCCACCGCAAGCGGCGGGAACCCGCGTTCGGCGCCGACCGCCAACGCGGCTTGGACCACCAGATCCGCCTCGGAGAGCGAGAGGCCGGGGAGGCGGGGGCTGCCAGACATGATCACGAATTATCGACGGCGGTGGAAGCCGTCAACGTAGATGAAGGCCTGCCCACGGCCGCCCGGCCGCAAAACGCGCTGATCATCCTGTCGGCTGACATCGCCCGCGCGGAAGACTACGGGCTCTGCCGCCGAATGCTGTTCCGGCCTTGGGTGGCATCGGATATTGAAAGCTCGGACGGGTGCGACCCGGGGGCGCCCGGTCTAAGCGGACACAGATCGATGCGAGAGCGCGAAATTCGACCACGTGAGCGCGAATTGTGTCCGCGCAGGCCGGATCAGGCCGCGCTGGAAGACCTCGCCGCCTGCACCGCACCGGCCACCGAGTCACCGGTGAGTTCGGCCAGCCGCAGATAGGTCGCGCGCAGCTCGCGCGCCAGCTCCGCGGCGAGGCCGAGCCGGATCATGCCCCGTTCACAGTCGACCACCACTCCCGCCACACCGTCACCGGCGAGTCGGCGGGCGGCGGCGCGGGCGCGGGGCAGCGGGTCGACGCCGCCGGTGGCGCGGCCGTCGGTGAGCAGCACCAGCAGCGCGCGGCGGCGCGGATCACGCACTCGCTCGCGCTGCACGATCTCGCGCGCCTTCAGAAGTCCTTGCGCCAGTGGGGTTTTCCCGCCGGTACGGAGGCCGGACAGGCGCCGCACCGCGATATCGACCGAGGAGGTCGGCGGGAGCACCAGTTCGGCCTCGGCGCCGCGCATGGTGATCACGGCGACCTTGTCGCGGCGCTGATAGGCGTCGCGCAGCAGCGCCACCACCGCGCCGGTCACCGCGGACAGGCGGTCGCGGGCCGCCATCGAGCCGGAGGCGTCCACCACGAACACCACCAGATTGCCTTCCCGCCCTTCGCGATACGCGCCGCGCAGATCCGCCGGTTCGAGAGCCAGCGGTCCGGCGACGCGGCCGCGCGCGTTCTGGTGCGGCGCGGCGGCGAAGACGGTGCCCAGCAAGTGCAGTCCCGCCGACGGGTCGGCCGTGGAGCGCACCACCCGTCCGTGCCGGGTGTGGGCACGGGAGCGACGGCCGGGAGCGCCCTCGCCGATTCCGGGAATTTCCCAACGAGGCGGGCGCGCACCGGCATTCACCGGCGTACCCGCATTGCCCGCGCGAGACTGCCCGCGCCCCGAGCCTGGGCCACCATCCGGATTGTCAGGCCCACCGTCCGGACCATCAGGTCCGTCATCCGGGCCATCGGGCCCACTGTCCGGATCACCGGGTCCGTTGTCCGGGTCGCCCGGTCCGTTGTGCGGGTCGCCGGGGCGGCTGTCCGGATCGCCGGGACCGTTATCGGAATCGCGGAGACCGCCGCTCGGGTCGTCGGGGTCGCCCTTCGGCCCTCGGTCACCCGGTTCGTCGGTGCGGTCCTGCGGCCCCCGCGAACCATCACTCGGCTCACCGGGATCACCGTTCGCCCCACCCGATCCATCACTGGGCACGCCGTCCGAATCGGCACCGCCATCCTGGGACGCACCCGATTCGCCTGTGCCGCCGCCGTTTTCGGGCTCAGCGCGGGCAACCTCCTCGTCGGCCTGCCGCATGGCCTCGTCCAGTTGCTCCTCACTGATGCCCGGCTCGTCGAACGGATCACGCCGACGACGATGCGGCAGCGCCAGTTCCGCCGCGACACGCACATCCTCGGCCGTCACCCGGTCCCCGCCCCGCCACGCGGCGTGCGCGGTCGCGGTACGGGCCACCACCAGATCCGCGCGCATACCGTCGACGTCGAAGGAGGCACACAGCGCGGCGATCCGGCGCAGTTCCACATTGTCGAGGGCCACTGCCCCGAGTCGACGGCGCGCGGCCCGAATGCGCTGGGCCACCTCACGATCGGCCTCGGCGTAGCGAGTCGCGAAGGCCGCCGGGTCGGCCTCGTAGTCCAGCCGCCGGCGCACCACCGCCATGCGCACATCGACGTCGCGGGAGGCGGCCACATCGACGGTCAAGCCGAAGCGGTCCAGCAGCTGCGGGCGCAGCTCCCCCTCCTCCGGATTCATGGTGCCGACCAGCACGAACCGCGCCGGATGCGAATGCGACACCCCGTCGCGTTCGATGTGCACCCGGCCCATGGCCGCGGCGTCGAGCAGCACGTCCACCAGATGGTCGTGCAGCAGGTTCACCTCGTCGACGTAGAGCACGCCGTGGTGCGCGGCGGCCAGCAGCCCGGGCCGGAACGCCTGTTCGCCGTCGCGCAGCACGCGCTGCAGATCCAGCGAGCCGACCACCCGGTCCTCGGTGGCCCCGACCGGCAGCTCCACCAGCCGCGCGGGCCGCTCACCACGCTCGTCCACGACCGGCGGCAGCAACTCCGCGAGCGCCCGCACCACCGTCGACTTCGCGGTGCCCTTCTCCCCACGCACCAACACACCGCCGATACCCGGATGCACCGCACACAAGATCAGCCCCAACTGCAGCCGCTCCTGCCCCACCACAGCCGAGAACGGGAACCCGGCCTCCCCCTCACGCGCCGACGCGCCATCGGAATGCGGACCCACAGTGGTTCGGGATTCGGACACGGCCCCAACTCTAGGCCCGCCACCCACCCCCGATCCCAACCCCCTCCTGTGAACCCCCACACGCACACAACTCTTCGCAACCACACGCCACCGGCCCGGCAGCAACCCCGTACCAGCGATGAAACCAGCACACCGCCCGGCCTCAGCAGATGGACAACCTCCGACAGCCGTAACCACCGATGTCCACCACTCACGGCCCCGGGTGTGGAACCGGCTCGGTCCCTGGGTGAACAGACACAGCAGACCCATACCGAGGGGCACTATGCGAGCGAGCCACGCAAGCGGGATCCGATCACGCTGGGGCGATACGGAACCAGTCCACGCGGACGGGACCCGACCACGCTGCGCCGGAGTGGAAACAGGCCGCACAGACAGAACCCGACATACCGAGAGCGGTGCGGAACCAGCCCACACGGATGGAACCAACCACACCGGCCCGGTGCGCCATCGGCCCCGCCCACCGCGTCCTGATCCCCTTTCCGCGCTGATCGGCGCCATCATCCTGCTGACCGCCGACGTCGGCGCCCGCACTCTCATCACCAACGCCGACCTAAGCCCGCCGCACGGACGGAGACCCAACCACGCCGGACCGGAGTGAAAACAGGCCGCACGGACAGAACCCGACCACACCGAGCGGTGCGGAACCAGGCCACACGGATGGAACCGACCACACTGGCCCGGTGCGGATGCCCGCCGCACGGATGGGACCCAACCACGCCGGGAACGGTGCGGAACCGGGACACGCGGACGGGACCCCATCACACTGGACCGGTGCGGAAACGGCCGTACGGATCAGACCCGATTACCCTGGGGCGGTGCGTGATCTGGCGAGTGGGTTCGGGTATCTGTTGCGCGGGCAGCGGTGGGTGGGGGCGCATCGGCGGGCGCTCGGGTTGGGGTTGATTCCTGGGTTGATCTCGCTGGTGCTGTACGTGGTGGCGCTGGTGGCGCTGGTGGTCTTCGCGGGGGATATCGTCGATTGGGCGACGCCGTTCGCCGACTCCTGGGCGTCGCCGTGGCCGGGGCTGCTGCGAGGCTTTCTCGCGGTGTTGCTGGTGGCGCTCGGGCTGCTGCTATCGGTGGTCACCTTCACCGCGGTGACGCTGGTGATCGGCCAGCCGTTCTACGAGGCGCTGTCCGAGCAGGTGGACCGGTCACAGTCGCCCGACGGCACCGCGCCGGAATCGGGGCTGCCGTTCCTGCGCGAACTGTGGATCTCGGTACGCGACGGGCTACGGATCGTGGCGCGCGCGGCCTGCTGGGGCGTACTCCTGTTCGCCGCGGGATTCCTGCCGGTGGTCGGCCAGACCGTGGTGCCCGTGCTGGGAGTCTGCGTCACCGGTTGGTTCCTCGCCCAGGAATTGACCTCGGTGGCCCTCGCCCGGCGCGGCGTCGAACTCCGCGATCAACTGAACCTGCTGCGCACCCGCCGAATGCTGGTGTGGGGCTTCGGCATTCCCCTGGCCGCGGCCTTCCTCATCCCGTTCGTAGCGGTATTCCTCATGCCCGGCGCGGTCGCGGGCGCCACCCTGCTCGTACGCGACCTGCGCCAAGAGGAGACGGCCGGGAACGGCACGGAACACCCGGCGCGGCAAAGGTTCTGAGGCGACGGGCACTCAGGCCCCCAGCGCTTCCGACACCTCGTCCGGGTCCACGGCGTCGACCAGTTCGTCCCAGTGCTCGGCCGCCCACACGCAGATCGCCTCCAGCGGTTCGAGCATGCTGTAGCCGAGGGCGGTCAGCTCGTAGGTGACCTGGCGGCCCACCGCGGTCCGAGCCACCAGACCGAGCCGCTCGAGGGTCCGCAGGGACTGCGTCATGACCTTGGGCGTGATGCGCGCCAATGGAATTCGGAAGCTCGGAGTACCGGCGGGGCCCGTCGGCGAGACAGGCCACGACCAGTGCGCCCCACTTGTCCCCGATGCGAACGGGCGACAAGACCGACGGGCACAGTTCGTCGAACATCTGCGGATGGAGCGGTCGCATCGTCCCAGCTTAGCGAGACATGAGGTATCCGGGCGGTAACCATGGTCCCCGCTACCGTCCCAGCCATGGCGAAAATCATCGTTTTCGGAGCAGGCGGCCGCGCGGGCCGCACCATCGCGGCGGAGGCACAGTCCCGCGGCCACGCGGTGACACGAGTGGTACACGACCCGTCCAAGCACGCGGACCTCGACGCGACGACCGGCGACGTCACCGACGCCGACCGGGTCGCGGAGCTGGCCGCGGGCCACGACGTCGCGGTGCACGCCGCGGCGACTCTCGACGTCCCGGCGGGCGAGTTCTTCCCGGCCGCCGTCCGTGCCCTGCTCACCGGGCTCACCACCGCGGGCGTCCCGCGGCTCGTCGCGATCGGCCTGGCCACCAACGTGCCCAACGCCGACGGCGTGCTGCTGCGCGACTCCATCGAATTTCCCCCCGAGCACCTCCCTTTCATCCTCGGGCACAGCGCCGGAACCGACGCCCTGCGCTCGGCGGACACCACGATCGACTGGACGGTTGTGGCCCCGTCCGGCGACTTCGACCACACCGGCGAGCCGGTGGGCCGCTACCGATTCGCCCCGGCCGAATTCGAGCTGCGCATCACCTACCCGGACTTCGCCCGCGCGGTGGTCGACGAGATCGAACGACCGGCCCACTCCCGCGCCTTCTTCGCCGTCGCCGCGGACTGAGCACACCCCTCGAAAGAGAAGTCCCGCAGCCGATCTCGGCTGCGGGACTTCGGCGTATCAGCCGCGTCGCATCGGCACGTGCGGAATGCCGTCCTCGATGTACTCCTCGCCATCGGGCTTGAACCCGTGCTTGGTGTACATGTCGACCAGGTAGGTCTGCGCGTTCAAACGCACGGTGGCCGAACCGGTTTCGGCCAGCGCGGCCTGCAGCAGCCGGGTGGTGTAGCCGTGTCCGCGAGCCGGCGGAGTGGTGCACAGCCGACCGATCCGGAACGATTTCACGCCGTCCTTGTGCTCCTCGAGCAACCGCAGGGTGCTGATGATCTCACCCTCGTCGTCGAGCCAGAGGTGCCGCGTCTCCGGCAGCAGGTCGAGACCGTCCAGCTCCGGGTACGCGCACTTCTGTTCGACCACGAAGACCGCGACGCGAAGCTGCAACAGCTTGTAGAGGGTCGCGGTGTCGAGATCCGCGGCCCACGACCGTTTGAGAGCAACCGTTGACATCATCGCGTCTTGCTATCACATAGATCAGTTCTGCGCGACCCCAGCAGGCGTCGGCGTGTTGCCGCCGACCGGCTCGGGCCGTTCGAGGTGCAGCGCCTTGGTCGACCAGTCCCACACCTCGCTGTACAGGCCCTGGTTCTCCGACAGCTTGATACCCAGCGAAGGAACCATCTCCTTCAGCTTCGGCGTCCACTGCTCGTACTCGCCGGGGAAACACCGCTGGAGCACGTCCAGCATGGCGCTGACGCAGGTGGACGCGCCCGGCGACGCCCCGAGCAGCCCGGCGACCGACCCGTCGGCCGCGGCGATCACGGCGGTGCCCAGCTCGAGCACGCCGCCGATACCCTTGCGGCGGATGATCTGCACGCGCTGCCCGGCGGTGATCAGCTCCCAGTCGTGGCCGTCGGCGCGCGGGATGAACTCCTCCATGGTGTTCACCTTGCCCGCCGGGGACTTGAGCAGCTCGCTGACCAGGTACTTGACCAGCCCCAGCTCGGTGACGCCGACGCCGAGCATGGGCGTGACATTGCCCGCGCGCACCGACTTGAACAGGTCGGTGAGCTTGCCGTCCTTGAGGAACTTCGGCGTCCAGCCGGCGTAGGGCCCGAACAGCAGCCCGGCGTTGCCGCGGATGACGCGAGTATCCAAGTGCGGCACCGACATCGGCGGCGCGCCCACCGCGGCCTTGCCGTACACCTTGGCGTTGTGCTGGTCGATCAGCGCGGGGTTGGTGCAGCGCAGGAACTGACCGCTGACGGGGAACCCCGCGAAGCCCTTGATCTCCGAGATGCCCGACTTCTGCAGCAGCGGCAGCGCGTACCCGCCCGCGCCGACGAAGACGAATTTCGCGTTCACCGTGCGGTTTCCGCCGGTGCGGGTGTTGCGGACCCGGACGTTCCAGCTGCCGTCGGACTGCTTGTCCAGATTGCGCACCTGGCTGCCGAACGCGATCTCGACGCCGCTCCCGCCGAGGTACGCCAGCAGCTGCTTGGTCAGCGAACCGAAGTCGATGTCGGTGCCGCGGTCGCTCCAGTTCAGCGCGATCGGGTCGGAGTAGTCGCGGCCCTTGGCCATCAGCGGCAGCCGCCGCGCGAACTCGTCGGGCGTATCAATGTACTCCATGCCCTCGAACAGCGGGTGCCGTGCCAGCGCCTCGTACCGCTTGCGCAGGTAGTCGACGTTGTCGGCGCCGTGCACGAAGCTGACGTGCGCGATCGGGTTGATGAACTCCGACGGTTCACCCAGCACGCCGGTCTCCACCGCGTGCGCCCAGAACTGCCGCGACACCTGGAACCGCTCGTTGATGTCCACGGCCTTGGACACGTCGACCGAACCGTCGGGCAGCTGCGGGCTGTAGTTCAGCTCGCACAGCGCCGAATGGCCGGTGCCCGCGTTGTTCCACGGGTCACTGCTCTCCGGTGCGGCGGCATCCGTCCGCTCGAACATGGTGATCGACCAATCGGGCTGCAACTGACGTAGCAGCGCCCCGAGGGTGGCACTCATGATGCCGGCACCGATGAGGACTACATCGGTCTTTTCAGTCATCGCAGCGTTCGGCACGGGTAGATCGACTTCCTTGTCCTGCCAGCGGGTCAGCAACTTCAGCGGGAAGGTTACCCGCCGTTCACTTCAACCTGATTCTGCCCCTCACCATGCCCGTTCCAGAATACGTCGACACGGGATGTGACGGACTTCCCTCTGTCCGCCCTCGATGAGCGGGTCGAATATCGTGGAGCTGTGACGAACGAAACGCCCGTGGCAGCCACCCGTGCCGAGGCCTGGCAACCCGATGTGCTGGGCGAGGAATACGAGCAACTGACCATTCCGCTGGGCGCCGACCCGGACGGCGAGGGCACCGTCGAGGCCACGCTGGTGCGCTACGCCGCCGGCGCCCGCGACACCGCCACCGGGACCGTGCTGTACGTGCACGGCTTCACCGACTACTTCTTCCAGAAGCACCTGGCCGAGCACATGGCCGCGCAGGGCTACCGCTTCTACGCGCTGGATCTGCGCAAGTGCGGGCGATCCCGGCGGCCGGGGCAGACCGCGCACTACGTCAGCGACCTGTCGTTCTACGACGCCGAGCTGAACGAGGCGCTGCGCATCGTGCGCGCCGAGACGGGGCTGCCGGTGCTGCTGATGGCGCACTCCACGGGCGGCCTGGTGCTGCCGCTGTGGCTGGACCGGCTCGAGCACTCGAAAGGCGTTGCCGCGCAGGGCGTCACCGGTCTGGTGCTGAACAGCCCGTGGTTCGATCTGCAAGGCCCCGCGTACTACCGGACGATCGGCACGGCGGTGATCAAGGGCCTCGGCCGGGTGCGGGCCATGGCGCGGATGCCCGGCGCCGAGCTGAGTACCTACGGCGACAGCCTGCACCACAGCGTGTCCGGCGAGTGGGATTACGACCTGGACTGGAAGCCGCTGACCGGCTTTCCCGTGCACTTCGGCTGGCTGCGCGCGATCCGGCAGGGGCACGCGCGGCTGCAGCGCGGGCTCGACGTCGGAGTGCCGGCGCTGGTGCTGCGGTCCAAGGTGACGAAGTTCATGCGCGAGTACGGCCCGGCGGCCGATGTCGCCGACACCGTCCTCGACGTGCGCCAGATCCAGCGCTGGTCCGGCTGCCTGGGCGTGCGGACGAATGTGGTGCCGATCGAGGGCGCACGCCACGACGTGTTCCTGTCCTCGGAGTCGGTGCGGGCGACCGCGTTCGAGGAGCTGGATTCCTGGCTGACGTGGCTGGCCGAGTTCACCGCGAAGGGCGACTGAGCCTCACCACAGGCCGCTGCGCAGCACGATCTCCGTCGCCAGTTCCTGATCGGCCTCGGTAGCGACGTGCGCGACGTCCACCTGGGTGACGCGGAACTCGCCGAAGACGAAGCGACCGCTGGCATCGGCGGCCGAGCGCGGCAGGTCCTTGGTGGCGATCACCGTGGTCGGCAGCTCCACGGCCGGGCAGGCGGCATCCGCGGCGCCCCCGGCGACCGGTACGGCGGGATGCGCTCGACCGGCGGCGACCAGCCCGATGAAGCGGCCGAAGCCACGGGCGCTCAGTTGCCACGCGAGGTCGGCGCCCGCCCCGGCGCCGACCAGGTTGGTCCACGGGACCCCTAAATCGTCGAGGATGGCGTAGACCCCGGTCTGGTCCAGGTCGTCGAGCGATTCCACCGCAATCGTGCGCAGGTCGGAGGTGTGCAGGCGGGTGCACACCCGGTCGTAGACATCGACCGGGTCACCCGCGTCGGGCAGCAGCAGTACGGTGTGCCGTGATTGCGGTCCACCGACTCGCACGGTCCACGCGCGGTCCCCGACCGCGATCCGCCGAGTTTCCATGCCGACTCACGCTACACGTCGTCGCGGCTCCCGACCGCGTGTTGCTGACCACCCTTCGGCCCATCTAGCGTGCCCGCTGGTCGACGCGCCGTGCGGGCGGCGGCGCGCTGTGGCGTTCGGTTCAGCTGCTGACGGTGAGGGTCGGCAGTCCGGGCGGCGCGCCGGTGGTGAGCAGCCGTTCGAGGTGATCGAGGTCGAGGTGTTTCTCGACCAGGTCGGCCAGTAGGTCCAGTTGCGACATGCGCACGTCGGCCACCGAGACATCCTGTGCGACAACAAAACCGGCTCGTCCGGCACGGTCGGCGACCGTGCGCAGCCAGGCGCGGCGGAACTCGTCGGATTCGAGCAGGCCGTGCAGATGGGTGCCCCAGACCGCCCCGCGCGCGCTGCCCTCGGGGCTGCCGTCGGCGAGTTCCAGCCACGCGGGATCGCCGGTGTGGCGGACCCGGCCGTGGTGAATCTCATAGCCCTGCACCGGGATCCGGCCCGGCGCGGACGCGTGACCGGTGGTGCGGCTCAACACCTTCGGGTCGGCGAATTCGATCTCGAGGTCCAGCAGGCCGAGGCCGGGCACCTCGCCCGCCCCGGATTCCACGTCGTCGAGGATGCGGCGGCCGAGCATCTGGTAGCCGCCGCAGATGCCCAGGATCGGGCCGCCCGATCGCGCGCGTGCCGCGAGCGCGTCGGCGATTCCGGTGCGGCGCAACCATTCCAGGTCGCTCACCGTGGATTTGCTGCCGGGCAGCACCACCAGGTCGGCGTCGGCCAGGCGGGCGGGATCGCCGACCCAGCGCACCGCGACACCCGGCTCGCACGCCAGGGCCTCGATGTCGGTGGAGTTGGAGATGCGCGGGAAACGGATCGCGGCGACGGTGAGCCAGTCGTCCCCTATCGGCGGATTCGACCTCCCGACCGGGGCGTCGGCGACGGTGCCGAGCGAGTCCTCGGCGTCGATCCAGAGTTCTTCGGCGTAGGGCAGTACGCCGAGGGTGGGACGGCCGGTGAGCGCGGCCAGCTGGTCGATGCCCGGCCGCAGCAGGTCGACATCGCCGCGGAACTTGTTCACGATGAAGCCCGAGATCAATTGCTGGTCTTCGGGTTCCAGGATCGCGACGGTGCCGAACAGATGCGCCAGCACGCCCCCGCGGTCGATGTCGCCCACCAGGAGCACCGGCAGGTTCGCCGCCCGCGCCAGCCCCATATTGGCCAGATCGGTTGCGCGCAGGTTGATCTCGGCGGGCGACCCGGCGCCTTCGCAGATCACCACATCGAATTCGGCACGCAGCGAAGCCAATTCGTCGGCCACGATGCCGCCGAGGCGCTGCCGGTGCCGGAAGTAGTCCGCGGCGCCCACGGTATCGACCGCCTTACCCCGCACGACCAGTTGCGACCGCCGATCGCTGCCCGGCTTCAACAGCACCGGATTGAACCGCACGCTGGGCTCCAGCCCGCACGCTCGCGCCTGTAGCGCCTGCGCCCGGCCGATTTCCCCGCCGTCCAGGGTCACCACCGAGTTGTTCGACATGTTCTGCGCCTTGAACGGCGCCACCCGAACGCCCCGCCGCGCCAGCATCCGGCAGATCCCCGCCACCACAACGCTTTTCCCGGCATCCGAGGTCGTGCCCGCGATCAGCAGCGCCCCGTTCACCGTCACGGAAGGGTGAGTATCTCGGCGCCTTCGTCCGTCACCACCAGGGTGTGCTCGAACTGGGCGGTCCACTTGCGGTCCTTGGTGACCACGGTCCAGCCGTCGTTCCAGATCTCGTAGTCGATGCCGCCGAGGTTGATCATCGGCTCGATGGTGAAGGTCATGCCCGGCTCGATGACCGATTCGATGGCCGGCTGGTCGTAGTGCAGGATGACCAGGCCGCTGTGGAAGGTGGGGCCGACGCCGTGGCCGGTGAAGTCGCGCACCACGCCGTAGCCGAAGCGGTTGGCGTAGGACTCGATGACCCGGCCGATCACGTTCAGCGCCCGGCCCGGCCGCACCGCCTTGATGGCCCGCATGGTGGCCTCGCGGGTGCGTTCGACCAGCAGCCGCGCCTCCTCGTCCACGTCGCCGGCCAGGAAGGTGGCGTTGGTGTCGCCGTGCACGCCGTCGATGTAGGCCGTGACGTCGATGTTGACGATGTCGCCGTCCTCGATCACGGTCGAATCCGGGATGCCGTGGCAGATCACCTCGTTCAGCGAAGTGCAGCACGATTTGGGGAAGCCCTTGTAGCCCAGGGTCGAGGGGTAGGCGCCGTGGTCGCACAGGTATTCGTGCACGATGCGGTCCAGCTCGTCGGTGGTGACGCCCGGCGCGACCGCCTTACCGGACTCCTCCAGCGCCTGCGCGGCCAGCTTCCCGGCCAGTCGCATCTTCTCGATCGTCTCCGGTGTCTGCACCCAGGGCTCGCGGCCCTCGTTGACGGACTTCTTCCACGCGTACTCCGGGCGCTCGATCGAGCGCGGGACCTCACGGATCGGCGACTGGGTTCCGGGGACGAGTGGCTGGCGAGTACGGACAGACATGCGGTCCAGAGTATCCGTCCCGGCCGCGGATGTCGGGGCCGCTAGCCTTCCGGGTACCGGTTCGGGACGGACGGAACGGGCGACGAGACGGCAGTGGGGTTGATGGTTGTGAGACGGATCCGCTGGTCCGGTCCGCTGCCCGCGGCCGCGCGGGCCGAGGGACGCGCCCGGCGGGCCGTCGGCGTCGCGGCCGGGGTCGGCACCGTGCTGTGGGTGGTCACCCATCGGTCCACCATCGCCGAGCAGGCCGATCTGGTGAGGTCGTGGTGGACGCCGACGGTGGTGGCGCTGCTGACCGTGTCCGGGACCGCCGTGGTCGCCGCGGCCGTGGTGCTGCGCGGGCGCGCGACCGGAATCGCCGCGGCGGCGATGGCCGTGGCCGTGACGGCGAGTATCGCGGCGCTGTTTCCGGCGGGCCGGTACGGCTGCTTCGGCCCGACCGGAACCTGGCTGCCCCCGCTGGTCGCCACGGCGGCGGTGGCGGGAGTGCTTGCCTGGCCGCGTGGTTGGCCGGTCAACCTGGCCGTATCCGGCATGATCGCGGTCGCCGCCGATTTCTACGTGTCGGGCGGCCAGAGCATTCACAGCGTGGCCGAGAGCCTGACGCGAACCTGGGTGATGCAGAGTTTCTTCGCCTGTGTGGCGGCGGGAATCGTCCGGGCGGCGGCACAGCTCGACGCGGCGACGACGGCCGCGGTGCGTCGGGCCGCGGTCGCGGCGGCCGCCGAGGCGACCGACCGGGAGCGCTCCCGATTCGCCGGCCTCATCCACGACAACGTGCTGGCCACCCTCCTCGACGCCGCCCGCGGCACCGACCCGGCCGCCCTGCACCGGTCGGCGCACCGGACCCTGCGCCAACTCGACGACAGCACCCACCACCTCGACGACGACCAGATCCCCGCACCCACCGCCGCCGAAACCTGGTGCGCCACAATCGCCGAAACCGGCCCGGGCATCACCGCCGACACCCGCATCGAGGAACAGGCCCGCGCCCGACCACTACCGCGCGAAGTAGTCACCGCCATAAACGCCGCCCTCGGCGAGGCAGCCCGAAACAGCCTGCGGCACGGGGCGGTTGGGCGGGACTCTGTTCGACGCACGGTGCGCGTCGATATCGATGCACGCGGGGTGAATGTTCGGGTTGATGATGATGGGGTCGGGTTCGATCCGCGGCGGGTGCCTGCCGACCGGCTCGGTATTCGGCAGAGCATTGTCGAGCGGATGCGGCGGCTTCCGGGTGGGGATGCTGTGGTCGAATCGCATCCCGGCAGGGGGACCACCGTCGTGTTGCGGTGGGCGCGTGCCGAACCGGCCGACGCGCATCCGCCGACGCTGCTCAGCCTGCGCGGCGCGACGGGTATCGCGCTGCTCGTCGCGGTCGAGCTGGCCGTGGTGATGCTGATGGTCGGGTATCTGACCGGTGGCGCCGGGCCGGCCGCCGCGGTCGCGAGTTACGGCCTGGTCGGCGTGGCCGGTGCGGCGGTGCTGATCCCGCGCCGCGATCCGCTGCCGTGGCCGAGCACCGCGTTGATCGTCGCGACCGGTCCGCTCGCCGTGCTGGCGACCCGGGTGGTCGTGCCGGATCACCCGGTGCATCACGGGTCCTGGATCCTCATGGCCTACTCGTATGTCTTGGCGCTGTTGGGGATTCGCGGGCGCGTCGGTGCTGCTTGGGCCGGACTCGGGGCGGCGGCCGTGGCGTTCGCGGCCGCGGGTGCGGGGTGGTCGGCGGCGATCGACGGGTCGGCCGTGACGGCGGGCACGGTCTCGGCCGTCACCGGATTCGCCCTGTACATGCGCCCGACCTTGCGGTCGTTCCACCAAGCCCGCGCCGAGGTCGCTCGCAACGCCGGGGCCGAGGCGCGCACCGCCGCGCACGACGGGGAACGCCGCCGTCAGCTCGCCTATCTGGATCGGACCGCCCGGCCCATGCTGGAGCTGCTCGCCGCGGGACGGCCCCTCGATGACGCCGAACAACAGGAGTGTGCGTTGCTCGAGGCACAACTGCGAGATCGCCTGCGAGCGCCCGGTTTCGCCACGTCGGCCATGGCCCGGGCCGCCCGCCGGGCGCGGCAGCGAGGCGTCACGGTCACCCTGCTCGACGACGGCGGGCTGGCCTCGGCGACCGACGCGGCGCGCGCGCATGTCCTCGCCACCGCGGTCGCGGCCCTCGAGGAGACGTCCGCGGGCCGCATCACCGTGCGTGCGTTGCCGCCCGGCCGACCGTTGCTCGCCACCATCGTCGTCACCTCCGAACCGCCGCGCCGAATCGAGATCGCACCCGACGGATCCGTCGTTCCCACACCGGAAACCAGCGCCCTCGCCTGATCCTCGGCCATCGCCCGCATCAAGACGACCGCATGTCCGAACAACGACGAGCCGTTCGCCTTCGACGTCGACGAGGCCCCGTACGAACACCTCACTTCGGTCACCGAGGAACTGCTGGGTCGCGAGCTGCCGCCGGTGGTGCGGCGCTGGGCCGGCGTCTACAGCCAGAGCATCGATCCGAACGCCATCGTCACGCGTGCCCGCGCCGCCGAGAACGTCTGGGTTATCACCGGCCCGGGCGGCCGCGGCATGACGCTCGGCCCCGCGCTCGGCGAGGAAACCGCCGACCTCCTGAACCTGTGAAGGGAAAACCGTTGTCCGACAGCGATATCGGCCTGGCCCTCAGGCGGAACGGTTCCGGGAATCGTCGCGGGCGTGCCGCGCCGGTCGGGCAATGACGTTTGCTGCCAATGCATTCGGGGCGAGTCACTGCTCGGGCAACCGGCGGCGGCCACCGGCCACGTCGATCACGAGATCAGTGTAACCGTCCACCAGTTCTGCCAGGTGGTACCAGTGTTTATGGGTGTTATCGCTGCGCGCGCCCTCGCGGTCGATCACCTGGTTGGCGTCGACCCAGCTCTGCGCCATCCGATCGACCACCGCGCCGAGACTCTCGGTGTGCAGGGAGGCGCCGTTGCGATGCTGCGGCACTTGCTGATCCACCCAGTCGTTGATGTCGTCCACGAGTTCGCCACGCCGGCAGTCGATCTCCGCGACCATGAGCGGATCACGCACTTGCACACGGCGACTGTGCAGCTCCGCCAGGGCGCGCGCGGTGCGCAGCAGGACCCGGTCCTGGAACCGGCGTCCTTGGAAAGCACACAGCAATTGCGGTGCGGTGGGCAGCACCTCGGCTATCGACAGTGTCATCGCCGCACCCCGAACACACCCGAATGCACTGTTAATCGCACAAACATGATTGATCTCCGGGTTTCGCTATACCGGTCTTCGATCGGTGGTCACATCTAGGCTAGCTGGGATCATGCTCTTACATATGCAAGAACGCAAGATTGCGTCTGCACTGCCCAACAGGCTGCGCGCAGTCCTCCGGAAGGAACATACGTACCGGTCGGGACGACTGTCCCGAGACACCCGTTGCTACAGGCGATCGCGCAGCTTGGCCAGGAGTTCGGCAGCGCCCGAACCGGGTTCGCCGAACTTCACCGTCAGCTTCTGAGGATTGCCTTCCAGTTCGAGAACGGCCTCACCGCGCAGCACGAACTGCTTCCCCGAGCTGTCGGCGTCGATGGACTTGATGCCGATCGCCTTGACGTCCGCGGTGCGGCGATACCAGCTGAAGAAGATGGACGGCCGACGCGGGCCGACACTGTTCTCGCGGTTCCCCGTCCAATTCGGCTCGTTGTAAGCGGCCGTCACGTAGATCAGTCCGGCAGGCACCAGCCACAGCCCGAACCACGCGGTTTCCCGGCCTTCGGACGTGTACCAGACGTGGCTCGCCTCGATCTCGTTCCCGCCTGCCAGCGCGGCGAGCGCGTACACGACATCGGATGGCGCCGTACTGGCATAAGGCCCACCAGATTTCGTGAGGTCGACGAACCGCCGATACTCGTCCCTGTTGAGTCTCACGTCCGCGAACTTACTGCCAGAACGCGCCCGACAGGTCGGGGATCGGTCGTCGCCCTGGAGAATTGTCCAATATTTCACATTGGGTGGGCAGCACCTCCCCGCACAAGACGCCGATGGTCATACGGTCTTCACGATCCCGCCGTCGATCACAAGTTCCGAGCCGCTCATGTTCGCTACCCGGCCCGAGGCCAGGAACACGACGAGCGCGGCGATTTCCTGCGGCGTTGTAAAACGTCCGGTCGAGAGTCCCACCGCCGCCGGAAGTTCGGCAGCCAGATCCGCGCGCGCGATGCCCAACCGCTCGGCCAGCACGTCACCCGGCCCACCCGGCGAGGTCCACACGTCGGTCCATACCGGGCCCGGAGAGATCGTGTTCACGCGCACCCCACGGCCACCGAACTCCTCGGCGAGTGATTTGCCGAGGTTGGACAGCGCGGCCTTGGCCGCGGACTGGGCGACCAGACGTGGCTGCGCCAGTTTCGCATTGACCGAACCGATATTGACGACGCTGCCGCGACGATCCAGCAGACTCGGCAGCGCGGCGCGCGTAGCACGCACGGCCGACATCACGGTCAGATTGAACGTATGGAACCACGCGTCGTCATCGAGCAGATCGAAACCACCGGCGGGCTTCGACGTCCCTGCGACATTGTTGACCAGCAGATCGATCCCGCCGTGCCGGTCGAGCGCATGCCGGACGAGACGAGCGGGCCCGTCCGGTGTGGCGAGATCGATCGCCACGACATCGGATCCCGTGTCCCGGAGCGCATCGGTCACCGTGCGGCTCCCGGCGACCACCGTGAACCGCTCCTCGGTCAGTGCCTGTGCGATAGCGAGGCCGATCCCCCGGCCCGCCCCGGTCACCACAGCGACACGTGTTCCGCCTGCCATCGGCTGATTCCTCTCGTTCACTCCTGCGCTTCCGGTGAGCATGCATGTTGAACTACGGTTCAAGTCAATGGGTGAGCTATCGATCTCGGAACTTCGGGCGCGGACCGGTCTGGCGTCGTCCGCGCTGCGGTTCTACGAACGAAAAGGACTGCTCCGCGCTACCGGCCGGGTCGGCGGGAAACGGTTCTACGACGAGAGTGCTGTCGAACAGGTCGCCTTCATCGACGTGCTGAAACTGGCGGGTTTCACGCTCTCCGAAATCGCCGAGTTCATCGACGCGACCGGACGAACCACGCCCGACTGGCGGGCGCTCGCGGCAGCGAAACTGAGCGAACTCGACCGGCGCATCCAGCGCATTCAGCAGGCACAGCAGGCGCTCCGGCACGCCCTGGGCTGCCGGCACGAGAATCTCGACGATTGCCCGACACACCACCGGATGCTCCGGGCGCACGCTGCGGCGTTGGCAAGCGCCGCCTTGTCGGAAACGCGCTGTAAGCCATAGTGATTCGACGTCGGTAGTCGCCGCGC
The DNA here is from genome assembly GCF_044628355.1 of Nocardia sp. N2S4-5. Taxonomy (NCBI): domain Bacteria; kingdom Bacillati; phylum Actinomycetota; class Actinomycetes; order Mycobacteriales; family Nocardiaceae; genus Nocardia; species Nocardia sp. N2S4-5. The sequence continues at coordinate 2,634,904 of NZ_JBIUPM010000001.1, forward strand.
GACCCTTCCCCTCGCATCCGGCACGGCCGCGACCGCGCCTCGGTTCGTCTTCTGCCGCCAGGCTCCAGCCGGCCATCCGCCGCCGCGAGTTTGCTGATCCGCATCGCAAGCGCACCGGGCAACCGACAGCTAACGGTCCGCGATCCGCTGTCGACCCGCGTCGAATCTTGTACTGTCACAGGACAGATCAGATAACGACCCCGTTCGTGCCTCCCGCGCGGCGGCACGGTTCCGGGATCTCGACGAGGAGCCGACCCACATGCCGACAGGGCACAACACCGAGATCCGCACCGACATACCGCATTCCGCCCGGATCTGGAACTACTGGATGGGCGGTAAGGACAATTACGACATCGATCGCGAGGTCGGCGACGCCAGCCTGCAGATCGATCCCGACATCGGCACCATGGCGACCGAGAGCCGGCGTTTCCTCATCCGCGCGGTCACCCACCTGGCGCAGGACGTCGGCATCCGGCAGTTCCTCGACATCGGTACCGGGCTGCCCACCATGCAGAACACCCACCAGGTCGCCCAGAGCATCGTCCCGGATGCCCGAATCGTCTACGTGGACAACGACCCACTGGTTCTCACTCACGCGCGGGCATTGCTGACAAGCACGACCCACGAGGGCGTCACCACCTACATCGAGTCCGACTTCCACGAGCCGGAGCAGATCGTCGCCGACGCCAAGAACATCCTGAACTTCACCCAGCCGATCGGCGTGATGTTCATGGGCGTGCTCGGGCACGCCCGCACCTACGACGACCTGCTGCGCATCGTCCACACCGTGCTGGACTCGGTACCTTCCGGCAGTCACCTGGTGTACTGGGACGGCACGGTGGACAGCCCCACCTATGTGGCGATGTGTGAGGAATACGCGAAATCCGGTGGCGCGCCGTACTATCCGCGCACCCAGGAGCAACTGCGCGCGGTCTTCGAGGGCTACGAACTGCTCGAGCCGGGCTTCGGGAAGATCACCCACTGGCGTCGGCCCGAGCACGAACTGGCCGGTCTGCGCGATATCGCCGCCTACGGCGGGGTGGCGCGCAAGCCCTGACCTCGCCCGACAACCCGGCGGGGCCGGCTTCGGCCGCCTTCGAGGACGCGGCGAATCACCCGGCCGTCTCGGACCCCGCCGGGCCGCTGACCTAGCATCGAGGCGTGGCAGCCGCAGACGTTCCCCCCGAACCGGCCGCCGGGACACCGTCCCCGGGCGAGCCGGTTTCCGCCGCTCGCCCGCGCCGCTCGAAGAAGGCCGAGGCGCAGCGACGCGGCCGCGGCCGCACGCCGCGACTCTCCTACGACGACTGGGTCGACGGCGCACTCGCACTGCTGGCCCGAGAGGGCGTGGGCGCCATCAGGATTCCGCGGCTGTGCAGCGAACTGGGCGTGACGAAGGGCAGCTTCTACTGGCATTTCGACGACATCCGGCAGCTGATGGAGGCCATGGCCGACCGATGGAGCGCCGTGCAGGCCGACGCCGTCCGCGCGCTCGGCGCCGTCGACTCCATCCCCGTCGAGCAGCGCATCGAGAACATGACATCGCTGCTGGTCGACCAGAGCACCTGGATCGTCGAGGCCACCGTCCGCGAGTGGGCGCGCAACGATCCGAAGGTGGCGAGCGCGGTGCAGGCCCTGGAACGCAAGATCTTCGACATCGTCGAACAGACCATGCTGGAACTCGGCTTCGACGAGACGCAGGCCCGGCTGCGCGCCGGGACCATGGTCTATCTGGGCATCGGCCTGATCCACGGCCGGGGCAGTCTGCCCACCCCGACCACCGAGGAGGCGAAGGCGGTCATCGACCTGCTCACCACGCCGTCGCGGACCGACGGACCCCCTCGCTCATCCCAGGAACGGCCGGAGTAGTTGCGCGCCTCGGTGTTTCAGCCAGTCCCGCAGGGTCATCAGGCCGGGGTGCAGTCGGCGCAGTTCGGCGATATCCACGTCGATGTCGTCGAGGGCGCCGCTGTTGATGAGTTCGTAGCCGCGGGCGAAGCGCTCGTTGATGCGGCGTAGTTCCTCGATGGGCCGCTGGATGTAGGGAATGGTCCGCCCCACGGCCGCGCTCATCTCCGCGGCGACCTCGGGCGGCGTCAGTGCGTCGCCGACCAATTCGAGTGTCCTGCCGCGGAATTCGCCGGGGCGCGCCAGGGCGAGGGCCGCGAAGGCGCCGATGTCGTCGAGGGCGATGAACTGCTGGCGCACGTGCGGGGCCGCGGCGGTGCGCAACGCGCCGTCTCGCACTCCGACGGTGGCCGACTGGGTGACGAAATTCTCCATGAACGAGCTCGGCCGCAGAATCGTCACCGGCACACCGATTTCGGCGAGATACCGCTCCACCTCCCACTTGGCCTCCTGCCCGCCCCGGTCGGCCGCCAGGCCCGAGCTGTAGACCAGATGCGCCACACCATGTTTCAGTGCGGCGTCGGCAATGCCCTTGCCCGACTTCGCCTCGTCCCGGTCCGGCGTCAGGGGTCCGGGATGCACGCTGAAGACGCCGTACGCGCCGGCCACCCCACGTTCTATCGCCGCCGGGTCTTCCAGCGAGCCCGCGACGATCTCGGCTCCCGCCGCCGCCAGCGCCCGTGCCGCGGCGCCGGCCGGGTCCCGGGTCAGCGCACGCACCCGCCACCCGTCCTCGAGGAGCCGGTACGCGACGGCTCCGCCCTGCTGCCCGGTCGCGCCGGTGACGAAAACGACCTGGTCCACTGTGGTTCCTCCTCGGCTTGCCGCCCTGCGAAATAATCGGAGAACTCTCTCCGATTGGCACTATACGGAGAGATCTCTCCGCTTCGCAATACCGCAGGTACGATCGACGCGTGGTCGACCAAGCTGCCCAGGCCTCCAAACCGATGCGCGCGGACGCTCGCCGCAATCGCGACCTGGTGCTGGCCACCGCCCGCGACATGCTGTCCGCCGAGGGTCTTTCGGTGTCCTTCGACGAGATCGCGCGCCGCGCCGGAGTCGGCGTCGGCACCGTCTACCGGCACTTCCCCACCCGGGAGGCCCTGTACGAGGCGGTGTTGCGTGGCCGCCTCGAGCAGTTCGTCGACGACGCGCGGGGCCTCGCAGCGGCCGAAGCCGACCCGGGCCGGACCTTCCTCGACTACTTCACTCGACTGGTCGGAGAGGTAGCGCTGAATCAGGCGCTCTGCGAGACGCTGGAGACGGGCGCGGAAGCCATTGTCTCCGAAGAGGTTCGTGATCAATTCCGCGCACAGTTCGACACCTTGCTCCGACGCGCCCAGCACGCCGGCACGGTCCGTTCCGACCTCGATACCGCCGACGCCATGGATCTCCTCGTCGGCGCCGCCACCGCGGAACGCCGCGCCCACCGCCGCGGCGCCCCCAACCACGCCCTCACGGTCGTGCTGGCGGGCCTCCGCCCGTAGCCGCCTCAGTGCGGCGCGGCGGTGAGGTCGTAGACGGCCAGTCCGTTCATGTGCTGGGCGGTGTAGTGCTGGGATACCCAGTTGTAGATGTCGGTGTCGCCGACCGGATGCCATAGCTCGGCAACTGGATCTCCCTGCGTGACTGAGGATTCGGGTGGCGGCGCGGTCCGCCACGAATCGGGCAACCGCACCTCCGGGGCGAGGTAGTAGGTGACGCGGTGCTCGCGCACGAGGTCCTGGAACTGCGGCAGGGTCGGCACGGGGTCCGCGGAGGTGAAGCCGCCGAGGGCGATGACCGCTGTGCGACTGGCCAATTCGAGCCCGGCGGCGGGAGAGGAGCGGTCGATCGCGGCCGACCACTGCGTGGTGGTCGCACGCAGCATGGCGATGAGCCGAGGATCGGTGTCGCCGTCGCCGCGGAATGCGCTCATGGCGCCCCGGAAAGGCGAAGCGGCGCCTGACGATTCGGCGTGGGCCGGGCCGACGGACGGGCTTCCCCCGGTGTGCGATTGCGGCAGTGTGGCCGCCGCGTACGCGGTCGACCCGGCCAGACTCGCGATCACCCCGCCCGCCAGCAGCATGGCGACGACACCGCGCGGTACCCGCCGCGCTGCCACCGGAACCAGTGTCGTCAGCAGTCCGAGCACGACCGCCACCGCTGCCACCAGAACCACCCAGCGCAGCCACGGCTGCCACCCGGCGTTGCGCTGCAACACCACGAAGGCCCACACACCGCCCGCGAGAACCAGTGCGGCGCCACCGGTCCGGCCGAACGCGGTGCCACGCCGCTGCCAGACCTCGTGTACGCCGAGCGCGAAACAACCCGCGACAGCCGGCGCGATCGCCAGCGTGTAATAGGCGTGCATGCCGCCCCGCATCGTGGCGAACGCGACCCCGTCCACGAGCAGCCACAGCCCGAACAGCAAAGCCGCGCAACGCATTGGGTCCGTACGCGGCGACCGGCCCCGGGATACCAGCACCAGCCCGAAGGCGACCACGGCGGCGGGGAGCAGCCAGGAGATCTCGAAACCGATCTCCCCGGTGAACAGACGCGTAGGCCCGGCACCGGACCCGAATCCGCCCGGCCCGCCGAGATGCGGCATCTCGTACCCCGCCGGCAGTTCGAAGGGCCTGCGCCCCTGGTGCGAACGTCCGAGGATGCGCTCGAATCCGTTGTAGCCCAACACCAGATCCATGAACGTGTTGTTCCGTGAGCCCGCCAGATACGGCCGCTCCGACACCGGCCACAGCATAGTCAGCAACACGTACCACCCGGCGGAGACGACCAGCGCGGCGGCGGCAGTGAGCAAGTGCAGCAACCGTTTTCCCAGCGTCGTCGGCGCGGCCAGCAGATACACCGGTGCCAGCGCGGGCAGCACCATCAGTCCCTCGAGCATCTTGGCCAGGAACGCGAAACCCAGTGCCACCCCGGCGGCCGCCAGCCAGCGCACGTCCGCCCGCGGCAGCGCGCGGACCACGCAGTACGCCCCGGCGGTCATCAGCAGCACCATCACGGCGTCGGGATTGTCGAACCGGAACATCAACGCCGCCACCGGCGTCACCGCGAAGACCAGCCCCGCCAGCAGCCCGGCGCCGCGAGCGCCCGTGACCCGCGTGACCATCCCGTACAGCAGCGCCACGGTCGCCACCGCCATCAGCGCCTGCGGCGCCAGCATGCTCGCACTGCCGAAACCGAACAGCTGCCCCGACAAGCCCATCACCCACTGCGACACCGGCGGCTTGTCGACGGTGATGAAATTGCCCGGATCCAGCGATCCGAACAGCAGGGACTCCCAGTTCCGCGACCCCGCCCACGCGGCCGCGGCGTAGAACCCGTTGCCCATGCCGTTTACGCCGATGTTCCACAGGTACGCCGCCGCGGTCACGCCGAGCAGGGCCGCCAGGGCCAGGCGATCCCGGCGGCGGGCGGGCGGCGGTTCGGGGAACACGGTCGCGGTCACAGTCACCGCGGGAGTCTCCCAATCCGAGCGGTGAGAAGCCTGGCCGATTCCTGGGAACCTGCTGCGAACCGGCGACACGCCCGCACGAACCCACGACACGCACGTGGAGTTCGAATCCAGCCGATTCAAACAATGCCGCCGGTCGGCGAGATGTAGTTCCGTTCATGCCGTATCGACAGGGACGCGGGCGGCGAGCCGAGGCCGCACGCCCGCTCGACATCCGTATCCACACCGCCAGGAGACCCCGATGACCGACCCCGCCGCACCGGCCGACCCGTCCCAGAACTGGACCTTCGAAACCAAGCAGGTCCATGTGGGCCAGGTGCCCGACGGCACCACCAACGCCCGCGCCCTGCCGATCTACCAGACCACCTCCTACACCTTCCGCGACACCGACCACGCCGCGGCGCTGTTCGGTCTCACCGAGCCCGGCTACATCTACACCCGCATCATCAACCCGACCCAGGACGCCGTGGAGCAGCGGATCGCGGCGCTGGAAGGCGGAGTCGCCGCGCTGTTGCTGGCCTCCGGACAAGCGGCGGAGACCTTCGCGATCCTCAATATCGCGAACGCGGGCGACCACATCGTCTCCAGCCCGCGGCTGTACGGCGGCACCTACAACCTCTTCCACTACACGCTGCCGAAGCTGGGGGTCGAGGTCAGCTTCGTCGAGGACCCGGACGACCTCGAGCAGTGGCGCGCGGCGATCCGCCCGAACACCAAGGCGCTGTACGGCGAGACGGTCTCCAACCCGCAGAACCACATTTTCGACATCCCCGGCATCGCGGAGGTCGCGCACGCCGCGGGGCTGCCGCTGATCGTCGACAACACCGTGCCCACCCCGTACCTGATCCAGCCGCTGCGGCACGGCGCGGACATCGTGGTGCACTCGGCCACGAAGTACCTCGGCGGCCACGGCGCGGCCATCGGCGGCGTGATCATCGACGGCGGCACCTTCGACTGGACGGTCACCGACGCCGACGGCAAGTCCCGCTTCCCCGGCTTCACCACGCCCGACCCCAGCTACCACGGCGTGGTGTTCGCCGAACTGGGCGCGCCCGCCTTCGCGCTCAAGGCCCGGGTGCAGCTGCTGCGCGACCTCGGCGCGGCGATCTCGCCGTTCAACGCGTTCCTGATCAGCCAGGGCCTGGAAACTCTCAGCCTGCGGGTGGAGCGGCACGTGCAGAACGCTCAGGCCGTGGCCGAATTCCTCACCGAGCGAACGGAAGTCACCTCGGTGTCGTATGCCGGACTGCCGTCGTCGCCGTGGTACGAGCGCGGAAAGCAACTGGCGCCCAAGGGAACCGGCGCGATCATCGGCTTCGAGCTGGCCGGCGGCGTCGACGCGGGCAAGAAGTTCGTGGACGCGCTGACCCTGCACAGCCACGTCGCCAATATCGGTGACGTCCGCTCGCTGGTCATCCACCCCGCCTCGACCACGCACTCCCAGTTGACCCCTGAGGAGCAGCTGGCCTCCGGCGTCACCCCGGGCCTGGTCCGTCTCGCCGTCGGCATCGAGGGCCTCGACGACATCCTCGAGGACCTGCGCACCGGTTTCGCCGCCGCCGCGGAATAGCTTCGCCCACAAGGCTCGAACCACTGCCCCGCCATCAGGCTTGCCTCGAACCGTCGCCCCGCCACCAGCTTTTCCGGTGGCGGGGCATCTTTCGCGGGCGCAATGGTTATGCTCGAGCTCGACAAGGGCCCGGCGCGGCAAGCCGACAGTGCCGCTCGGGCGTACGCGAAGGCCACAACAGAGGCGGCACGTTCAGAGGAGAACGCGCACGATGGCAGGCAAGCGGACGGTGTTGACGGTCCAGCTCAGGCGATTGGCCGCACTTCTACAGGAGATGCGCGAGAACGCCGGGATCAGCAAGGAGGTTGTCAGCGCCCGCACCGGCATCAACGTCACCACGCTGTACCGCATCGAGACGGCGCAGGCGCGACCGCAGCGCCGCACCCTGATGGCGATGCTGGACCTGTACGGCATCGAGGAATCGCAGCGGTCGGACGCGCTGCAACTGCTCCAAGAGGCGCAGAAGCCCGGCATGTCACGGCCGTTCGAGGCGGCGGTCTCGGAGGTGTACGCCGCCTACATCAACTTCGAGACCGAGGCGCTCTCGGCCCGGCTGTTCCAGACGTCGTTCATCCCCGGACTCCTGCAAACCGAGCAGTATGCGTGGGCGGTGCTGGATACCGCGATGCCCAAGGTCGAGACCGCGGTGATCGAACAGCGCCTGCGCGCCCGCTTCGAACGCGCGAAGCTGCTCGCCAAGGAGGAGCCGCTGGAGCTGTGGGTGGTGCTGGACGAGGCGGCGATCCGGCGCGTCGTCGGCGGCCGCGAGGTGATGCGGGGCCAGTTGCTGCGACTGGTCGAGGAAGCGGAGAAGCGCAACGTCATCCTCCAGGTGCTGCCGTTCGACGCGGGCGCGCACCCGGCGATGGTCGGCTCCTTCGTCGTCCTGGACTTCCACGACCCCGCCGACCCCGAACTGGTGTACGTCGAGGGCATCGCCGGCGACGATATCGTGGAGGGCCACAACGAGATCCGCCGCTTCGGCGTGATGTTCGACCAACTCCGCGCCATGGCCCTGAGCCCCCGCGATTCCACCAACCTGGTAGCCCGAGTAGCCGACGACTTGCGATAGACCCGGCCGGAACTACCGCCGACTCGCGCGCGTGTAGCCCAGGACGGCGGGCACCGCGAACACCACCATCGCACCCGCCGACCACGCGACCGTCGCCAGCAACGGCCCCCGCACCGGACCTCCCAGCGACAGCCCGCGCATGGCGTCGACCGCGTACGACATCGGCGAGTGCGCCACAATCGGTTTCGCCCACGCGGGATAGGCCGCCAGCGGCACGAACCCGGTGGAGAAGAACATCAGCAGCGACGATCCCAGCGAAATCGCTTCCACCAGCGCGGGTTTGGCGGTGTAGGACGCCACGGCGGTGACCATGGTCGCGAAACCGAGACCGTACATCAGCGGCACCCCCACCAGCGCCACCGCAGCCAGAAGTCCTTGGCGGAAACGGAATCCCAGCAGCAGACCGACTCCGAACAGCACCAGCGTGCACGCCAGGATGCGCGCACCCTCGGCGAGAATGCGCGCCAGCAATCCCGACGCGCGGTGCACCGGCAGCACCCAGAACCGCGCCAGCAGACCGTCATCGCGCTCGCGGCCGAGCGTAATCGCCCCGGCCAGCGACCCCGACATCACCGACACCAGCGTCACCATCGGCACCGAGCCGTACAGCGCGTCCGCCCCCGAGAACGCCGAAATCTGCCGTCCCAGCACGGTATTCAGCATCACCAGCAACAAGGCCGGGAACAGCAGCGACTGCGCCATCGTCAGGGGGTCGCGGCGCCAGCGGACCAGCAGCCGCCGCGTCTGCACGACCGTCTGCGGCAGCAGCAGCCGCCACGTCTCGGTCGGAAACGCGACCACCGGTAACTCGGTGGCCGACCCCGGCCGCACGTCCGCGCTCGTCGTCATCGCTGCCTCCGAACCGCCACCAGCACCGAAGCGCCGCCGAACGCGACCAGGCCGGCCAGCGTCCAGCCCAGCCCCGGCCCCGCCGACGCCCAGTTCGCCACCCCGGCCCGTCCGGAACGGTCACCCGCCAGCACCCGCAGCGTGCCCACGAACTGCGACACCGGCTGATCACGCGCGAAGCCCCGGATCCAGTCCGGGAACTGGCTCGCCGGCGCGAATCCGGTGGACACCATGCCGAGGATCAATTGCGGCAGCACCAGCACCTGCGTCGTCGCCTCCGGACTCTTCGACAGCGCGCCCAGCAGATCGCCGAGCTGGCACATCATCAGCCCGAGCAGCATGGCGAAACACAGAAACGCGGCGGTCTGCCCTGCGCCGCCGTAGAACCGGAACCCGATCGCGTAGCCGCACACCACCGCCGCCACGAGCGCGATCGCGACTCGGTACAGCGCCGCCGCGGTCCGGGCCACCAGCGGCGCGGCCGCGGGCATCGGCATCGTCGCGAATCGCGTGTCCAGACCGTCGCGCGCGTCGGTGGCCGACCGGAACGCCGCCGCGGTGCCGCAGAACGCCACCGCCTGCATCACGATCATCGGCATCAGGAATTGCGCGTAACTGCTGAGTCCGTGCCCGGCGAAGTTCATCACCCGATCCAGCGGCACATAGAACCCGACCGTGAACACGGCCGGAGACAGCAGCGCCGTCACCACCTCGCCGTTGCGCAGCGAGGGCCGCACCAGGCGTATCGCCAGTACCCAGCACTGCCGCAACGCCGAACGCCGCGGTGGCTCGGTTCGCGTCGTCACATTGATCCCCATCCCCTACCACCTCCCCGCGCCGACGGCAGCTCGTCTCATCTCACCAGACATACGGCCGGAAACGCAGACATCGTTCGACCCCAGCGCGTCGTCCGCGCGCCACCGCGGCCCGCGGCCACTATGCTGACCGCCGTGCTCGAACCCCAGCCGGCCGTCGCGCCCCATCCCGATATCGCCCACCTCGCCCCGCTCCTGGGCGTCTGGCGCGGCTCCGGCCACGGGGAGTATCCGACGATCGAGGCGTTCGACTACCACGAGGAAGTCCACTTCGGTCATGTCGGCCGCCCGTTTCTCACCTACCGCCAGCGCACCCGGCACGCCGGGGACGGCCGTTCGCTGCACGCCGAGACCGGCTACCTGCGCTGCGCTGGACCGGATCGCATCGAGCTGATCCTCGCCCACCCGACCGGGATCACCGAGATCTGCGAGGGCAGCGTCGACGTCGCCGACGGCGGCCTGCACCTGGAACTGGACTCGACCCACATCGGCCGCACCACCACCGCGAAGCTGGTGACCGCGCTCGGCCGCTCGATCCGATTGTCGGGCGACACCATCGATTACACCCTGCGGATGGCCGCCGCCGGACAGCCGAAACAGCATCATCTCGCCGCCAGTCTGCGCCGGGCCGAATAACAAAAAGGTTACCGACACGCCCGTGACCTGCAGCGCGATTTTCGAGACCTGTGCTATTGCGCACCGAGGGGTTGTCTAGGAGATTGCTCGCGTTCTACCGTCGGTCCAGTCGGCAAAGTCGGCGACCAATAGTTCGAGCCCATTGGATCTCGCTCACCCTCAAGGGAGAAGACCATGAAGCGTTCGACGCTCACCCTCATCACCGCGGGAATGCTCCTAGCCGGCACCGGTGCCGTGGAACTGCTCGGGGACGCCTCCGCCGGAGCTACCTCCCCCGTCGAGAACGCCGCCTCGACGGTCACGAGCGGAATGGAGGTGCACTCGCCATAAATCACAGCCGAACACGTTCTCTGCGACCGGACGACCGGATGCCTCACCTAGCCGGGCATCCGGTCGTCGTCGTTTGCCAGGAGTTTTCCGGAACACTGTGGGAAATGCGCTCCACGGCGAGAGAGATTGCGACCCAATTCGTTCGAGACCGCGAATGTCATGCGGTGCCCGGCGGCAGTGCGGCCAGCATGTCGCGGGTGACGGCGACCGCGTTGTCCGAACTCCCGCCGCGCACCAGCAGGGTCGCGAAGGCCAGGTCGCCGCGGTAGCCGATGAACCACGAATGCGAGCCGCCGTCGACCTCCGCCTCACCGGTCTTGCCGTACACCTCGCCCTGATCGGCGATCCGCTCGGCGGTACCTCCGGTCACCACCTTGCGCATCATCATGCGCAGGCCTTCGGCCACCTTCGGGGACAAGGCCGGGCGGTCGCCGTCCACCTTGGTCTCGTATCCCGCGATCAGATAGGGCGTGGGCGCGGAGCCGTGTGCGACGGTCGCGGCGACGAGCGCCATCCCGAACGGGCTCGCCACCACCTTGCCCTGGCCGATGCCGTTCTCGGTGCGCTGCACCTGCTCTTTTGCCGCGGGCACCGACCCGGACACCGTCGGCAACCCGACCACCGTGTAATCCGGGCCGATCCCGAATCGGGCCGCCGCGTCGGTCAGCGCGTCCGCGGACAGTTCGCTGGCGATCTTGGCGAACGCGGTGTTGCAGGATCGCTCGTACGCGGTCGCCATCGGCACGTCACCGATGGTGAACAGCTCGTAGTTCGGGATGGTGCGCTCGCCGATCACGATTCGGCTCGGGCACGGCACCACCGTCTCCGGGGTCGCGGTGCCCTCCGCCATCGCCGCGGCCGCCGTCACCGTCTTGAAGGTGGAGCCCGGCGGATACAACCCCGACGTGGCGACCGGGCCGTCGGCGTCGGCCGCGCGGTTCTGAGCCACCGCGAGAACGGCGCCCGTGGACGGCTGCAGCACCACCATCATGGCCTGCTCGGTCCGCACATCGACGGCCCGCTGCGCGGCGTTCTGCACATTGCGGTCGATGCTCAGCGAGAACGACGGCGCGGGCTGCGGGTCCACCTCGTGCAGCACGTCGACATCGGCGCCGTTGGTGTTCATGGTGACCACGGACCAGCCCGCCTTGCCGTCGACCTCGTCGGCGACGGTCTTGCGGATCTGCGTCATCAGGTCCGGGGCGAAATGGCGGTCGACGGCGACCAGGTCCGCCTGCTCACCGGCGCGCACGCCGGGTAGCCCGATCAACTCGTCGTGAACCTGATCGAACTCCCAATCAGTCAGTGCCGCAACGGTGTACGCGCCCGGACTCTTGCCCGCGGCGGTGCGGATGGCGTCCGCGGTGAGGGTTTCGTCGAACGGGCGCAGGGCATCGGAGAGGGCCGCGGCGACGTAACCCGGGTCCGGCGCGGCGCTCGCGGTGAACGAAATCGGGTGCACCGTACCGGGTATCAGCACATCGCTGCCGGAGCGTTCGTTGACGCGGGCGCGCGGTGCGGGGGTGGCGCGCAACTCCATGGTCTGGGTGTCACCGAGTTTGGGATGAATGTCCGAGGCCGTCCAGCGCACCTGCCAGCGGCCGTCGCTGCGGCCCATCTGCAGCTGTCCGGTGTAGGTCCAGATCCGGTTCTTCGGCAACCGCCACCGGTAGGTGTAGTCGACGGTGGCGGTGTCGCCGGTGACCCGGGCGTCGCCGGTGTGCGCGGTCAGCTCCTCGGCCTGCAGCTTGTCCCATGCCGAAGCCAGTGCGGCACTTGCCTTGTCGGGTTGGTTGGTGAGTTTCCCGGCGCCTGCCGGATCGTGCCGGGCGACCGCCGCCAGGAAGTCGTCGGCCGCGGGGACCGGGCCCTGCGAGCCGGAGCCGCAGCCGCTCGCCGCCAGCGCGAGCGCGACGGCCGACAGCAGCACGGCCGTGCGTCTTCGCGGCGCGAGGCCGCGCCCCACACAACGTCTTTCGGGTGTCGACATCGACAGCGATGGTAGTCAGCAGACCACGCGCAACCGGGGCGACACGACGCGGGCGCTCGCGCGATTTCCGGCCTCAGTCGACGAGAACCGTTGCGAACGTGGCGACCTGGCGGAATCCGACGTTCGCGTAGGCGCGCCGGGCGGCCTCGTTGTAGCAGTTGACATACAGGCTCGCGGTGCGGCCGGAAGCGACCACGGCGTTGGCCACCGCCGCGGTACCCGAGGTGCCCAGGCCGCGGCCGCGCCACTCCGGGTGCACCCACACGCCCTGAATCTGCCCGGTGCGCCGCGATATCGCACCCACCTCGGCCTTGTAGACGACCACGCCGTCCTCGAAGCGGGCCCAGGCCCGGCCCGCCTGGATCAGGCTCGCCACCCGGCGGCGGTAACTGCGCCCGCCGTCGCCCGCGCGCGGGTCGACGCCGATCTCCTCGGTGAACATCGCGATCGCGGCGACCAGATAGCGGTCCAGTTCGTCGGCGCGCACCCGCCGCACCCGCGGATCGGCCACGGCGTAGGCGGGGCCGTCGAGCGCGAGCAACGGCTGGTCGGCCCGCAGGTCACGGGCCGGTCCCCAGCGGTCGGCCAGCATCTCCCACAGCGGCAGCGCCAGCTCCTGCCGACCCACCACCGACGAGCACAATCGCGGCCAGCGCGCCGCACGCTCGGCGAAGGCACGCAGATCGTCGGGCCCGCCGCGCAGCGGCACCAGGTTCGCGCCCGAGAAGCACAGCGACTCGGCCGGGCCGCCGCGACTCCACAGTTCGCCCTGTCCACCCCGGGTGTCCAGGCCGTACTCCTGCAGTCGCGCGGCGACCATACAGCTGGCCACCGGATCGGTGTCCAGTACTTCTTGCACCAGTGCCAGATCGCGATTCGCGAGCTGGCGGGCACCGGAGGTCCTCGTCCGGCGGCTCGGCTCCAGCACACTCCGCACGTTCACAGCCTGCCACGAACGCCGCGAACACGCTGCTGTTTGACCATCGCGAGCGATGAACCGCACACGGCGACGCCCGATCTCACGCACGCACCTCGCTCACCCGGGACTAACCGACGGTGACCACCGGCTCGCCCGTACCGGACTCGCCCATCGACTCGGCGATGCGCATCGCCTCCTCGATCAGCGTCTCCACGATCTGATGTTCGGGCACGGTCTTGATGACCTCACCCTTCACGAAGATCTGACCCTTGCCGTTGCCCGAGGCGACGCCCAGGTCGGCCTCGCGGGCCTCGCCCGGACCGTTGACCACACAGCCCATGACCGCCACCCGCAGCGGGACCTCCATCCCCTCCAGCCCCGCGGTGACCTCGTTGGCCAAGGTGTACACGTCGACCTGGGCGCGGCCGCAGGACGGGCACGAGACGATCTCCAGCTTGCGCGGGCGCAGGTTCAGCGACTGCAGGATCTGGTTGCCGACCTTCACCTCCTCGACCGGCGGCGCCGACAGCGAGACCCGGATAGTGTCGCCGATGCCCTGGCTCAGCAGCGCGCCGAAGGCCGTCGCCGATTTGATGGTGCCCTGGAACGCCGGACCGGCCTCGGTGACGCCCAGGTGCAGCGGATAGTCGCACCGCGCGGCGAGCTGCCGGTAGGCCTCCACCATGATCACCGGGTCGTTGTGCTTCACCGAGATCTTGATGTCGCCGAAGCCGTGCTCCTCGAACAGGCTCGTCTCCCACAGCGCCGACTCCACCAGCGCCTCCGGCGTCGCCTTGCCGTACTTCTCCAGCATTCGCTTGTCCAACGAGCCCGCGTTGACGCCGATGCGGATCGGGATGCCCGCGGCGCCGGCCGCCTTCGCGACCTCCTTGACGCGGCCGTCGAATTCCTTGATGTTGCCCGGGTTCACGCGGACGGCCGCGCAGCCCGCGTCGATCGCGGCGAAGATGTAGCGCGGCTGGAAGTGGATGTCGGCGATCACCGGGATCGGGGATTTCTTGGTGATCGCGGACAGCGCGTCGGCGTCCTCTTGGCGCGGGCAGGCCACCCGCACGATGTCGCAGCCGGACGCGGTCAGCTCCGCGATCTGCTGCAGGGTCGTATTCACGTCGTGGGTTTTGGTGGTCGTCATCGACTGCACCGACACCGGGAAATCACTGCCCACCCCGACCTTGCCCACCTGTAGCTGACGGGTCTTACGGCGGGGTGCGAGAACCGCCGCGGGCGCGGACGGCATACCCAATGTGATGGCACCGCTCACGGCCGTGCCTCGCTGACTGTCGGCGCAGCCTGTCGCGCTGCGTCGTCGATTCGCTCGCTGCGCTCGCTCACGTTCAGTTGCCTACTTTCGTGTGTGCTCACCGTTTCGGGGCCGAGTCTAGTGGTGTTGCCGGACCAGACGCTGTGAGAGCACCTACAACGACCGGTCGTGAGAAACGTCGTTGTCCATCCGGTATTCGTCGCGGTCCGGGGATCGGCGCGGTGTAAGTTGCCGGATCGGTCGCCGCCGGGCGTGTCTGCCCTGGTCGGAGGCACTTTTTCGGCGAGATGATGTGTCTCTCGGGCGCGCCTCGGCACCCGTTGCACTTGCCTGTGATGTCCGGCCGGTGATGGAATCGGACCGAAGGGGAACCGACCGCCGCCCCGACGCGTCGGATCTGATGGGGGAACCGAATTGGGGAGGTGGCATGACCGATAGCGAGCGGGAAGCGATGCGCGCCCGCAACGAGGAGTTGCGCATCCAGGTGGACTCGATGCTCGAGACCTACGAGCAGCAGCGCCGCGAACTGGCCGACCTGCACTCGCGACTGGCGTCGACCACCGCGGAGGCCTGGTCGTCGGACAATCTGGTGCGCGTGGTCAGCAACGTATCGGGCGTGCCGCTCGAGGTGCACCTGGTGCCCGAGGCCTTCAAACGCTCCACACCGGAGAAATTGGGCCGGTCGATCGCCGAGGCCGCGCAGGCCGCCGCGCGGTCCGCGACCGAGCAGTCACAGCAGGCCATCGCCCCGATAGCGGAGCTGGCGGGCGAGTTGCCCGACCTGTCCGACATCGTTCCGGGCGCGCCGAGCATCAAGGATCTGGTGCGCTCTTTGTTGCCGGAACCGGCCGCCGAGGTGCAAGCGCCGCCCCCGCCGATGGACGAGGAAGAGGAAGACGAATACTTCCGCAACCGCTCCTACCTCGACGACGGGCGGTAACACCGCCACCTGAATTCGTTGGAACCAGACGCGGTGCGCCTGCGTCCACCCTGATGAAGCAACCTGACTACCCGAAGGATCCGCTGTGAACCCGTTGCGCGTCGACCCGGTGGCCCTGCGCGCTACGCAGCCCCGATTCACCGACCTGGCCACGCGGGTCACCAACGCGCTCACTCAGCTACAGAGCTCTCTGAATACCGAGGGCCAGTGCTGGGGTGCTGACGAGACGGGTAAGGCCTTCGCGACGGACTACGTCCCGGCCACCGACGAACTGGTGCAGGCGCTGGCCGGGTTCTCCTCGACCTTGACGGCTATCGGCGGACAGATGGCTCAGAGCGCCGACCTGTTGTCCGGCCAAGAGGGTGCCAACGCCGCCGGGCTCGTGGTCTGATCCATGGGTCTCGAGATTCCCGACTCGCTGCAGTGGGTCGCGAAATATGTGGTGGGGGGCGGCGACTGGCCCGAGGGCGACGAGACAGCGATGCGGCGGCTCGCCGATTCGTGGGACGGTCTCGCCGAGACGCTCGGCACGATCGACGAGGATGCCGACGCGGTCGTCCGCGATGTGCTGACGGCCTTGTCGGCCGGCCAGGCCCACGATGCCGTTTCCACCATGTGGGCCCCGATCGGCGGCGACCAGGGCGCGATACAGGAGCTGATCAAAAGGTGTCAGTCGCAGGCCGACAGCCTCGACAAGGGCGCCACCGACATCGAGCACACCAAGTACACGATCATCGCGGCGATGGTCATCCTGGCCGCGGAACTGGCTGTCGCGCTGGCGACGTCGTGGACCGGAATCGGCGCCGCCGCGGGCGTGGCCGCCCGGGTGGCGACCCAGGTGGCGATCCGCATGGTCGTGCGCGGCTTGATCCAGCGCATCCTCTCGCGCATGCTCGCCAAGGCCGCCTTGCGCGCTGCGGCGATCGGCGCGTTCACCGGTTTGCTCGAAGAGGGCGGCTCGGATCTGGCTGCCCGCCTGATCCAGGTCGCGCGCGGCGACCGCGACGGGCTGACCGCCGCGGACTGGAAGGCGGTCGGCCTGGTCTCGCTGGCCGGAACGGCCGGCGGCGCGGTGGGCGGGGGTCTCGGCAGCGGCGGCGCCCTGCACGGCCTGACCAACCAGGTCGAGAACAGAGTCAGCCGCCTCGGCGCCCAGGCCGCGGCGGACACCGCCTCCGGTGTCGCCGGTGAAGTCGCGGGCCAACTGGCGATCGTGCCGTTCGGCGGCGAAATGAACCTCGGCATAGAAACTCTCACCTCCAGCGCGTCCTCCTCCGTGGCGACCACCGCGGCCAGTGCCGGCCCGCACGGGCACAACAATGGTGGTGAGCACAGCAGCGGCGAAACCGAGCAGGACCCCGGACAACCAGCGCCCGCCGCCGACAACCCGGCGCCGAGCAAGACCGTCGACAACACCGGCGATCCCGGACCCGCCGCTGATCCCGGCAAGCCCAGCCCCGCCACAACCGATCTCGGCAGCAACACCGCTACCGAACCGGGCGGCACCGACACCAGCACCGCCGGTTTCGGCGCCAACAGTCCCGGTGACACCCAAACCAGCCCTGCCGCAACGGATTCCGGACACACGAGCCAGCCCGCCCCCACCGACAGCGGCCCGGCACAGCCATCGCAACCCACCACCGGACCGGCCCCCTCCGACACCGGCCCGGCCCTCGACACCAGCCATGCGGCTCCCCCGGACACGGGCACCGCCCCGACCACCCCCGACCCCGGGACCACTCCGGCCGGCACCGACATCGGCGCTCCCGCAACACCTTCGAACCCGAGCGCCCCCGTCTCGCCGGACACCCTCGCGCCCGATACCGGCGTCGGTCCCCCGGATTCCCACACCACTCCACCCGGCCCCCAGGACGTCGGCAATCCGACCCCGGCCACCACCCCGACGCCACACGAAAGCGGCACGGGCACACCCGATCCCGATACTTCCGTCCCATCTCAACCCACCCCGCACGACAACGCCGACCCCACCACGCCGGACCCACGCCCCGCGGAACCGAAGACCGTCGTCACACCCGACAACAGCAACCCTCACCCCACTCCGGACAATGCCGGTACCACACCCCCAACGCCCGACAGCAACCCGGCTCCCGTCCAAACATCTTCCAGCACAACAAGTCCCGCAACCAGCACGCCATCCATGGCGGGCTTCACCCCGCACGCCTCCGACTCCAATCAGCGCCCCGCCACTCCGGCCCACCCCCCGGCCACGGACAGTGCGTCCACCCCATCACAAAGCCGTCCCGAATCCACTTCTTCCCCAACACTTTCCGACACAAGCACTCGCCCCGACCCGAATCGCCCCCATACCAACCAACGTCCCGACGCCACCCATCGACCGGAATCCAACCGATCGGAATCACCGTCGCGACCGAACGCCACAGCCGATGCCGCGCGGCCGACACCGCCACGCCCCGCCACGCCCCCAGCTGACTCGGCAACCCCGTCGCGGAACGAACGGCCGGACCAATTCGCCGACCATTCCGATGCTCCGCCACAGGACGCAGACCGCGAACTCGTGCAAACCGGCGGCGCGATCGGCCCCCGCGATCCGTCCGAGGACGTGGAGTGGGCCGAGGCAGCGTACGAGCACTTCCGAGCCGACGACAGCGACATCGCGGACATAGCGAACAATCTCGCCGATCAGCCCCGACGAGACGGTGGCGCCGGCTTCACCCGAGCCGAGATCGAGCAGATCAAGAACCATCTCATGCGCGACGAGCATCTGCTCGGATTGGGCAACGATGGTCACACGCGCGAGCGGTTCGCACCCTCGCGTTCCGTCGCGGAGGCCTGGATCCGACTGCGTTCCGGGGAGCCGCTGCCGCAGGACATCGTCCTCCTCGAGCACGAACTCGCTGAATCCCAGTACCTGCGTGACCACCCAGGTGCCACCGCCGCAGAAGCACACAGCAGGGCGAACGAGTCGTTCAATTGGCAAGCCGACGTACCCGCCCGCACCGGCGAAAGCTACGACACGCCACGAAAGGACCAGAATGGCACTGATGGTGTTCTACAACCGGATTCGGGACGACCAGAACGAGGTGGAGTACCGCTTCGGGGCGACGGAGAAGCTTCTGGACCGCCGCGTGATCATCGACAAGCAGACACGTCAGATACGGGACCCGGACAACAAGGGGGACGGCCTACCCATGGAGACAGCGGGCCACATCTTCCACCGGTTCCGCAAGGAAGGAACCTGGCCGACCACGGGCCTGATACAGGCCTAGAAAACTCCAGCCTGGACCTCCCCCCACACCGCCCCGCGGCGGATCCGGAACCCGCCGACTTCAGTCTCGACCTGCCCCCGATCGAGACACCCGCGCGCACCCCCACCAACCCCGACGCCACCCACGACCACTCGACGCCGCGCGACCAGGGAACGGAGAGCTCCCCGGAGTGGAGCCTCAACCTCGACCCCGACACATTCCCCACACGCGCCCCGGCAGACGCAACTCCCCCTGTGGGAGACGCACGTCCGGTAGACACCACCGCCCCTTTCCACTCGACGCCCGCGGGCCCCGGCCCTCACCGAGCTGACACCACTGCGCCGCCTGTCGGCCCCAATCCGCATCCCGACGACGTCCACGCCGGGCAGGAACGTACGCACACGCCTCCCGAACAACCGACCCACCCGGACGGGCCGCCCCGCTCTCCGACTGACGACGATTCGCCGGCTCGACCGGACGAGCCCCGGCCGAGTCTGCGGGACATGTTCCCGTCCAATGGTCTTCCGGCCGACCCGAACCGGTTGCTGCCGCTGCTCCGGCAGGCGATCGATGGTGAATACGGAGGGCTACGCGTCGAGGTCGAGAACCTCACGTGTATCCCGAACGAACTCAATGTGAAGGGGAAAATCTGGAGCCTCCCCGATAGGTTCGGGTACAGAAGGCTGGTCGGGGAGTTCAGCCGCGACTTCACAATCGACGGAGACGGACGCATAACCGCCAATCACGACTTCCTCAAAGTGGAGGAAGACGTTCAGGGGCAAGGGTTCGCCACCGAATTCAACCGTGCCATGTTCGACTGGTATCGAGAGTCGGGAGTGCACAAGGTTACTCTGTTGGCCAATATCGACGTCGGAAGCTATGCGTGGGCGCGGCATGGTTTCACGTTCGCCGACGAGCACATAGCTATCGACCAGATCCGCCCTCGACTGGAAAACGAGATCGATAGGGCGACCCAAAGGGCTGAAGCGCTGCGGCAGCAGCTGAATTCGCTTCCCCCAGGACAGGAGCGATCACCTCTCGAGAGGCAACTCAATGATCTCGACTCGATAATAAGCCAGGGACAGGCGATCCTCGACCGCTTCGAGGTAGGCTCGCCCAACTTCCCTACACCGAAGGAAATTTCACAACTCGGCCGACCGGCCGATCTCAGTCCCGAACAGGCGAGAGATCAAACATGGCCGGGAAAAACGATATTCATGGAGCCCGGCGAATCGATCCTCTGGAACGGGGAGCTGCTTCTCGACACAGATACCGGGCATCCGCTGAGCCCAGACAATCCAACGGCCGGACAAACCGCCCACCACCCGACGCGCGACCCGGGCGGCCACGAGACGGACAGCCTCCGGAACTCGAACCCGGAAGTCGCGCCCGACACACACTCCACACCGATCCCGAGCAACGCCACTCCGGCCGTGGGAGACGCCGCTCCGGTAAACACACCCACGCCGGGCAGCACACCTTTTCAACCGACACCCGTGGGCCCCGACCTCCGTCGCCCCGAGACCAGTCCGCCCCCTGTCGGCCCCGACCCGCACCCCGACGATGTCCGGCCCGAATCGGGCCCTACGAATGCGCCTCCCGGACAACCGACACGCTCGGACATTCCGCCCCGCTCCCCGGCATCGACGCCACCACCCGCCCAGCCGACCGGTCCGTACCCAGGCCAGGGGCAGACGCCCGAACCGCCACGCTGGGCGCATCAGAACCCCAACCATCACGCCGACGCCACCCGGCTGCCGGACTGGTGGCCGCAGCCCACCAGCGGACCTGCGGCGACCCACGACAATGGCCCCACCACAAGACATCCCGCGCCGGGCACGGGCAACCCGGGCCGAGCCACGCCCGCTCCCGGCCGTCCCTACCCACAACCACACCCGGGCCCCGGCGAAAACCTCACCCGCGCCCCGGAATCGAACCCGCCCGCGCGTCCCGTCCCACCACCACACACGCCCCGACCCACCACCGGCCCGCCGTCGACACCACCGCCCAACACGCCACCGAACGGCCCAAGCACGCAACCACGTGCCGGACTCCCACCGCATCCCACGCCACCCGGCATACCTCTCTACGGCGAACCCAACGCCCACACGACGCCACCGAACGACCCCGGCACACCACCACGCGCCGGACTCCCACCACATCCCACGCCACCCCGCATACCTCTCCACGGCGAACCCAACGCCCACACGACGCCACCGAACGACCCCGGCACACCACCACGCGCCGGACTCCCACCACATCCCACGCCACCCCGCATACCTCTCCACGGCGAACCCAACGCCCACACGACGCCACCGAACGACCCCGGCACACCACCACGCGCCGGACTCCCACCGCATCCGGCGCGACCGGACGCAACCGGAATGCCGCACGCCCATACGCCCAGTCCCGATTCAGCACCGACGACACCGATCCCCCACGCGCGCCCGAACATTCCCGGCGCGACACCACCACATGCCGGAATGCCATCTCACCCAGGGCAACCGAACGCAACCGGCACACCACCGGCACACACGCGCCCGCCGAACGACGGCTCCCGCCCTCCGTATCCGGTTCAGCCGCACAACTCCTCGCCACGGCAACCGACGCCGCCGCATTCGACCCGATCCCACGACCCCGCCACCCGACCACCACACCCGGGGAACCACACCCCATACAACGACCACAGCACGCCTCCACCACGCCCGGCGCCCCCTTCTCATCCGGCTCGTCCGATCGATCCCCGCACGCAGAGCCCTGCCACCCGCAATCAGCCGATCCCTCCGAGGTCCCCGTCGGAGGGTCGCGGGCGCCCCGAATACCGTGGTGTGCCCGATCATCCGCGCGGGCAACGTCCCGAGGATCGGCGACCTGTGGATCACCCGGGCACTCCGCCGCACGAGACCACCGGTCGACCCCAACATCCGCATCCGGTTGGTGATCGTGCGCCGGCATCGAATCGTGCACCCGATTGGGACGGTAGGCGTCCGGACTTGCCGCCCGATCATCCTGCGAGGCAGCCCGGCGCGGAGCACTGGCGGCCCGAGCCCGGGACGGCACCGCGGCGTGGGCCGGAAAACGTTCTGCCCCCGGAGCGCCGGTCAACGACACCTGCTGACTCTCATGCACCGAGGCACACGCCGGATGAGCGTAGCCCCGAGCGGCCCCACGAAGAGCCTCGTCCAAACCGGACGGAACCTCCACCTCCGACAGACACTCACAATGATTCGCGGACTCCACCGGACGAACCTCGGCCGAGGCTGCGGGATCTGTTCCCGTCAGATGGTCGTCCGGCCGACCCGAACCGGTTGCTCCCGCTGCTCCGGCAGGTGATCGATGGCGAATACAGTGGACTTCGCGTCCGAGTCGAGCACGTCATCGGCGGTTTGTCTCCATTCCATGCGGTGCCAACGTACGACGTGAAGATGATGGCGGAAATCTACGACGCGGAAGGAAAGTGGGTCGGGTCCCTCACCCGCATCTTCACACTCGAAAGCAACGGGCGTATAAGTGTCATTCACCAAGACCTCGAGTTGATCCGCAGCGTTCAGGGGCAAGGGTTCGCCACCGAGCTCAACCGTGCCATGTTCGACTGGTACCGAGAATCGGGTGTGCACAAAGTAGTTCTGCTGGCCAACATCGACGTCGGAAGCTACGCGTGGGCGCGGCAGGGGTTCACCTTCGCCGACCACCACCAGGCTATCGACCAGATTCGCCCGCGCCTGGCGAGAGAAGTCGATCGGGCGATCCAAAGAGCGGATGCGCTGCGGCAGCAACTGAATTCGCTTCCCCCAGGACCGGAGCGATCGCGCCTCGAGAGCCAATTCACGGACCTTGTCTCCACGATCGGGCAGGGCCAGGAAATCCTCGACCGCTTCCAGGTAGGATCGCCCAACTTTCCTACGCCACTGGAAATTTCACAACTCGGCCGGCCGGCCGATGCCGTTCCCGGACAATCGAGACAGCAAACGTGGCCCGGTAAATCAGTATTTATGGAACCCGGCGAGCACATCTCCTGGGACGCCGAAATGATTCTCGAACAGGAGCAACGTTGAGAGACCCACGAATCTCCCCGAAGGGCTGGTCCAGTGCGGAACGCAACAGACGTGATTTCAAGGCCGGAAATTGGCACGACGACTGGTCCCGGCGGTGGCAGCATCGCGCGGACTTCCGCCCGGAAACCCGGACTGTCGAGAACAGCGATTACAACCAGCATTACGTTGCTGTCGAGGCTCCCGTAGAGGCCCAACTGGATTACAGCTCACGATCGGACGAAGTGAGTGGCAGCCGTCCCGGAGGCACGTCGCGCCTACCGCTGCCCACCGGAGCCGAGCGGCTGAGAGGAGCTTTGGTCACCGCAGGCATCGGCGACGCGTTCGCGTACGCGCGGAACCATTTCGGTCTGACCTCATACCCGTGGGATGCGGGAGGAATGAGAAACGCCGAGGAGGTTCTCGTCGACTACCTGCCGGGCGAGTTCATGCCATCGACCTGGATCACGCAGCTGATGGGATACTCCGCGGAGGGATTGATACGCGCACTCGTCGGGAGGCGTACCGGGCAACCGGTCGACCCGGTGTCGACCGTGCAGCACGCGTTGCAGCGGTGGCTCTATTACATGAAGCGGTCGGTGCGCACTGTCGGCGAATGGCGAATCTACGGCGGCATCTATGCGCGTGATGCCGGCGATCACGATCGCCCCGACGGGATTGCTGCACACGACACCGATTTCGTCTCCAACCGTGATCCGGACGCCGCGGTCCTCGACGCTCTACTCGGATTCGCCTCCACCGGCACCATCTCCACTCCCGCCGACCCGCGCAGCGAAGCCCGAGGTGCCGACGTCCTGGTCCGCGCCGCTCTCGCCGCAGTGTGGTCGGAAGACCTTTCGGAGACTTTCGATCTCGCGGTCGCCATCGCCGCCCTTACTCACCCGCACCCGGACGACTACCTCCCCGCGGCGACCCTGGCCGTGATCCTGCACCAGCAGCTCCGCGACCATCCGTTCCTGGACTGCCTCGCCGCCGGTCGCAGTCAGGTGAGTAAACGGCCGGGACATGAAAAGACCCTCGCGGCAATCAATACCGTGGTCTCGTTGATTCGCAACGAGTGGGTCCCCACCCAGCCCAGCAACCTCCGCCAGTACTTCCCCAACGGCGGCGCCGACGGTGTCGAAACACTCGGCATCGCCCTCTATTCCGCCATGGTCAGCGATTACGTACGTGAAGCGCTGCTCCTGGCATTGAATTACGCCACCCACCGCCCCCAGGTCGCCGCGGTGGCCGGCATGCTCATCGGCGCCGAGTACGGAATTCAGGCGGTTCCCAAGGCACTCAGCGACCCGATCTCATCACTCCGAACCCTGGACACCTTCGCCCAGGACCTCGCCACCGAACTCCGCGACGTCCTCACCGACGCGGAATGGCTCCGACGCTACCCGCCCACATAACCCCGATCGCACAGCTGATATGAACCCCTCATGACGGCTCCCGGTATCGGAAGCCCGGCCGATCCGGTAGCACTGCCGACCACGCCCGAAGCGGCTGTCGAGATGCAAGAAAGGTTGCGAACGTCGGTCGACACGACCGATCCCCGTCCGCCGAATTTCCGCACCGTCGCGGAACTCGACTCCGCCTACGACGACGCGGGTCATGTCGTCGCGGCCGTGGTGGTCCTCGATGCCGACACCCTCGAACCCGTCGACACCGCCACGGCCCGAGGCACAATCACCTTCCCCTACGTCCCCGGCCTACTCGCCTTCCGCGAGCTGCCCACCACCCTCGCCGCACTCGAAAAACTCGGCACCACACCGGATCTCCTGGTGTGCGACGGGCAGGGTATCGCGCACCCACGCCGTTTCGGACTGGCCTGCCACCTCGGATTGATCACGGGCCTGCCGACAATCGGCGTCGCCAAGAACGTGCTGGGCGAGTGCGACGAACCGCCGGCCGAACGCGGATCGGTCAGCGACATCACACTGGACGGGGAAGTCGTCGGCAGGGCACTGCGCACTCAGACGGGCATCAAACCCGTCTACGTCTTGGTAGGCCACAGAATCAATATTGATACAGCTTGTGCACAGGTGCTGGCCCTGAGTCCGAGCTACCGCCAGCCGGAAACGACTCGCCGTGCCGACCACCTCTGCCGAACACTGCTGCGCGACATCGCCATCGGTCGGAATCGACTCACCACTGATACGGCAGGAACTTCCCGTCCAGCGTCACCACCACCCGATCCCCGGCAGGATCCTCCACCCGCTTGACATCCATCCGGAAATTGATGGCGCTCATGATGCCGTCACCGAATTCCTCGTGGATGAGTTCTTTGATCGCGGGTCCATACACCTGCAGCACCTCGTAGAACCGGTAGATCGTCGGGTCGGTGGGCACGGGGCTCTCCAGGGCACCGCGCGTGGGTTGCGCCTGCAGCGCCAGTTCCACCTCACCGTCCAGATCCAGCATTGCCGCAATGGTTTTCGCGGCCTCCGCGGGCACGGGATGCTGCCCGAGCAGCGCCGCCACCGTCCACGCCGGCGCCTTCCCGATAGCCTCGGCCAACTGTCCCCAAGTCAACCCGAGCCGCTGCTTAGCCGCCACCACGGCCCCCGCCGCATCCTTCTTCGTCGTCATCGCGCCTCCCTACCTCTTCGGAACCCGAAAGACGCTACAGTTCGCACATTCCCGCCAGGTTAAATCTTCTTGCTTGCAGCCGGCAGGCGACGTCAGTCATCGCGTATCAAATGTCGGAGATAACGGTCCGGCTGGGCCAAAAAATCTCTGGTCAGCCGAACCGGCAGTGCCTCGTCGTAGGTGACAGAGCCGATCGTACCGTCATCGGCGATCTCGAATACCGTCGAATCGGGCAGCGCCACCAGGATCGGCGAATGTGTCGCCACGACGATCTGACACCCCTGAGCAGACAAATCCGACAGCCAAGCGAGTACGGCCATGCAGCCGTTCGGCGATAACGCAAGCACGACCTTGCTGAGTCAGTAGAAGCGGCGGCGCTTAGCCAGAAAAGGAGTAAACCTAGGGGAATAGTTTGATGGGATTCACGATGTCGGCAACGAGAGTGAGAATCATATAAGCCCCGCCGATTACCACGACCACGTAAGTCGCCGGAAGAAGTTTCATATAGTCGACGGGGGCGCCGGGCGGCAGGCCTTTGCGCCCGCGCAGGACATTGCGCACTTTCTCGTACAGCACGACCGCGATATGCCCGCCGTCCAGCGGCAGCAGGGGCAGGATGTTGAACGCCCCGAGGAAGAAGTTCAGGCTCGCCAGCACCAGCACGAATACGCCCCAGAGCCCGCGCTCGGCGGTTTCGCCGCCGATCTTGCTGGCGCCGTACACGCTGACCGGAGTGTCCGCGTCCCGCTTACCTCCGGTGACCGCGTGCCACAGGTTCACGACCTTGGTCGGCATCTGCGCCAACGACTGGAAGGTCTTGGCGAACATCTCACCGGTGAACGAGATCGAGGCCGGAATCGCGGGCAGCAGACCGTATTTCGTCGGCGGATAGAAATCCTGGCCGACCCCGACCTTGCTGACGTACACCGGCTCGGTCACGCGCTCGTCCGAATCCGGCTTCAGCGGATACGTGGCCACACGCTCCGGCATCACCGAGATGTCGAGCTTCTGCCCGTCCCGCTCGACCGTGTAAAGGATAGGGCCGGACTGACTCTCGGTGATCTTGCGGAAATCGTTCCAGCTGTGCACCGGCACGCCGTTGATCGCCTTCACCAAATCGCCGCGCCGCAGACCGGCCACCTGAGCCGGGCCGTCGCCGGTACACGGCGCCGCGCTGCCGTCCGGATTCTGCGGCGCCACACATCCGGCCGGAATGATCTGCGTATCCGGCGGGGCGTCCAGCCTGGGCAGCCCCCACGCCACGGCCAGCAACACGATCAGCAGGAAGCCGAGGAAGAAATTCATCAGGATGCCGCCGGACATCACCAGCAACCGCTTCCACGCGGCCTGCCGGTACATGGCCCGGTCCACATCTTCGGGCTCCAGCTCGTCGAGCGCGGTCATGCCCGCGATATCGCAGAAACCGCCGAGCGGCAACGCCTTGAGGCCGTATTCGGTCTCACCTCGGCGGAACGAGAAGATCTTCGGCCCGAAGCCTACGAAATAGCGGCGCACCTTCATGCCGGTGGCTTGCGCCGTCCACATATGGCCGCATTCGTGTAAGGCCACCGACACCGTGATACCGAGGGCGAACAGCACGAACCCGATCGCGAACCCCATGCGGTTTCGAACCCTCCTGCGTCAGTTACCCACGTGCGTGCGCGCACGCTGCCTAGCCCACGCGTCGGCCGCGAGCACTTCGTCCAAGGTAGCGGGTTCCGCGCTCCACCGGTCGGCCGACTCGACCACCTGCGCCACCGTACGCACGATGTCGGGGAACCGGATCTGCCCGTCGAGGAACGCCTGCACCGCGATCTCGTTGGCCGCGTTGTAGACCGCCGTCACACTACCGCCAGCCTTCCCGGCCTGCCGGGCCAGCTCCACGGCGGGGAACACGACATTGTCCACCGGCTCGAATTCCCAGGTGAAGGCCTTGCCGAAGTCGAGCGGCGCGAGCACCCCGGGCACCCGGTCGGGCCAGCCCAACGCCAGCGAGATCGGCAGCTTCATATCGGGCGGGCTGGCCTGGGCGATGGTGGAACCGTCGGTGAACGTCGCCATCGAGTGCACGATCGACTGCGGGTGCACGGTGACGTCGATCTTGTCGTAGTCGATGCCGAACAGCATGTGCGCCTCGATCAGCTCCAGGCCCTTGTTCACCAGCGTCGCCGAGTTGAGGGTGTTCATCAGACCCATCGACCACGTCGGGTGCGCCTTGGCCTCCTCCGGGCGCACCGAGTCGAGCATCTCGGTGGTCCAGCTGCGGAACGGTCCCCCGGAGGCGGTGAGCACCAGTCGGTCCACCTCGCTCTCGCGGCCGCTGCGCAGGCATTGGGCCATCGCCGAATGCTCCGAATCCACCGGCACGAGCTGGCCGGGCGCGGCCGCGCGAGTCACCAACGAGCCGCCCGCGACCAGGGACTCCTTGTTCGCCAGCGCGAGCCGCCGACCGGACTCCAGCGTGGCCAGCGTCGGCTCCAGCCCCAGCGCTCCCACCAGCGCGTTGAGCACCACATCCGCTTCGGTGCGGCGGACCAGTTCGGTCACCGCGTCCGGACCCGCAAGCGCCACACCGAGTTTCGCGGCCGCGGCCGGGTCGGCGACGGCGACGTTGCCCGTGCCCGTGGCCCGGATCTGCTCGGCCAGCAGCTCGGTATTGCCGCCGCGCGCCGCCAGACCGACCACCTGGAACCGCTCCGGGTCGGCCGCCATCACCTCCAGCGCCTGTGTGCCAATGGAACCGGTGCTACCGAGCAGCAGGACTCTCACGATGTCGGACACCCTTCCATTGTTCCCGATCAGCCGCCGCCGACACCCGCTCACCCCGCTGGCTACGACGGGCGGTCGTATGCCAACATAGTGACGAGAGTGCGCACAGGTTGTGCAACGAACTGGAACGGATGGGAGCGAACGTGGCCGCCACGGAACTGGAGCCCGCCAAGAGCACCGTCGTCACCAAGGTCGATCCCGCCGAGGTTCCGTCCGCGGCCTGGGGCTGGAGCGGCGAGTCGCGGCGCACCTTCCGCGCCGCCGGCTGGGTGGTCGTGGTAATCCTGCTGGCCATGCTGTTCGAGGGCCCGCAAGGCGCCTCGTCGGGCACGGGCAACATCGGCTATCTCTTCCTCATCGGTTTCGCCATCGCGCTCGCGGGTGTGCTGATTCGCGACTCGTTCCTGAAGAACAAGCCGCGCTAACGCCCCCGGCGGCGAGTCTGCTTGCCGCGGCCCGGATTCCTGCGTCCGGCGGTCCCACGACCGCCGGACGTTTGTTTGCCCGGATCCTTTCGCGGTGTGACGCGTTCGGCCACAGCGTCTTTCGCGCGGCCCGAGGGCGACCGTGAGCTGCGCTCGGTGCGGCCGCGCACGATCCCGATGAATTCCTCGACCGTCTCGGTGGTCCGCTCGACCGGCCACGCCAGGGCTACCTCGGTATCCGGCAGGTCGGTGACGGCGCGGAAGACGAGGTCGCGCCGGTGATGCAGCCGGGCCAGCGACTGCGGCATGACGGCGGCGCCGCCGACCGCCGCGACGAGTTCGACCGTGCCCGCCAACGCGTCGATGTCGCCGGCGTCCTGCATCCGCTCGTCGGCCAGATCCGCCGCGGTCACCTCGTCGAACAGCGAGATCGGGTGGTCCTTGGGCACGACCACGACCGGCAGTTCGCGGTAGAGCGGAATGGCGTGCATGCCCTCGCGGTCGATCGGCAGGCGCACGAAGCACATGTCGACCCGGCCGTCGCGCAGCGCCGCGTCCTGTTCGGCCTGCGGTACGCCGATCAATTCCATGGGACTGTCCGGGAATCGTTCGCTCCATCGGCGTGCCCACTTGGCCACGGTCACGCCGGGGACGTAGCCCACGCGCAGCGCATCGGGAGCAAACTCAGTCATTCCGGTAAGGGTATCGGGTGGCCGGCACCCTGTTCCCTTTCGACGCAATAGGGTCGCAGGCCGAGCGTCATGTCCACGCAGGCGCCGAGCAGCATGTCCTGCTCGACCCGGTCGCGGAGGATCAAGCCGCGGACAGCGATCCGGTCGGGGTACGGGTCCGATCCGGCGTATCCGATGTCCACACAGCCGAGTTCGCCGCCGGATCGGTCGAGCACCAGCAGGCGCGCGAGTTCCGGCGTGCGGGGCGTGCCCGGGTCGCGGACGAAATGGAACAGGGTGCCGCCCGTCGCGGCGACCGCGGTGGCCGACGTCGCGCGCAGAATAGTCCCGACGACCGCGCCGTCCGCGCGGTGTACCGAGGTGGACGCAGAGTCCTTCGGGTCCACCCACACCTCGGACCGGTCGGGGTAGTCGATTCGATACCGTTCGCGACCGGACCCGAGCAGACTCGCCAGTCGACCGCCCGGGCCGGCGGCCGCGCGTACCGCGATCGCCAGTACCTCTCCCGTCCCGGCCCGAAAAGTCACCTTCGGCGCGTCCGTCGGCACGCGCTCGACCCGGCCCTCGATCGCCATTGATCCGTTCCGCAGGGCTGACATAGGAAGATGTTATTGCTGTGACGTAGATCTCACAGCGAATCGGGGTGTGGAGTTCTCGTTCCTCTCCTCGGGCGACCGATCAGCTCACGCCGCAAGGGTTTCGGGTGGGGCGAACGACACTCGCGGGGTCGACACGTAACGACCGCCGCGACGTTGACGCTAATTGGGGTATTCGGGCCGGTTCACCGGCTCCGACGTATCGAAGGGAACTTTCATGCGTCCTGTGCGCAAGTCGGCCGTAGCCGTGGCCGCCGCGTTCGCTGGTATTCCGGCCCTGCTCGTCGCCGGACCCGCCGCGGCCGCGGCCGCGGAGATCCCGGTCCTCGAAACCTCCGCGACCGAAGCGGGCCTCTGCTACGGCACGATTCGCGGGAACGTGGATCAGGACTCGTCCTCATCGATCCACCTGACCAGCGCGTTCCAAGGCATCGGCACGTGCGCCACCACCGCGTACGTGTCCTGGCACAACATCGACACCGGGGCGCGCGGCGACACCACCGTGAAGCTGGTCGGGTCGTGGTACAACTCCGCGCAGATTCCGTCGGGCCCGGGGCATGTCGAATTGACGGTCACCACAAAGGAATTCGTGCACTCCCCCGATTCGGTGCGCGTGGAGTACGTCATTCCGGGGTAGGGGTACGAGCGGGAACATCGGTGCGGAGTAGGTCTCGGCGTCAACGTTCTCGCCGTCCGGCGTGATCACTCGCAGCACGATCACTCCCCATCACGTCGCGTATCGCAGAGCCGCCGAGCCGCGCCCTGCGGCCCTGTCCGGCGCGGTAGCGGCAATAACTGGCGGCCCCGACCGTTGTGCGCGCTCGATGGTTGTACATGAGGACACCGATGGCGGCCGCCGCGGCGGCGAGTACCACCGCCGTCACCCGCAGCGCCGCGGGAAACCCGTGGAAGAACGCGGCCGGGCCGTCACCACCGAACACGACCACGATCGGTCCCAGCGCCGCGGGGCCGAGCACCAGACCGATCCGCAGGGCCGCAGCCTGTACAGCGGCCGCGGATCCGGCGTGTTCCGGCGAGACCGCCGCGATAATCACGGATGACTGCGGCACGCGCGTCCACATCACGCCGAAACCGACAATCGTCCCGGCCGTCGCGTACAGCCAGGACTCGTTCCGCACATCGACGCACGCACCGAGCAGCGTACCGCACGCACAGCACAGCAGGCCGGACACGAGCAGCGCCCGCAGCGACACCCGCTGTTGCCGTGCGGATCCCGACAGCACAGCGCCGATGATCATGCCGAGAAACATCGGAACGGCGAGCACCAGCGCGGTCAGGGTGGGCTCCGCCGGACTGCTCAGTAGCGCGACGATCGGCAACAGGTAGACGGCCGCGGCGACCTCGTTCGCGATGCCCGCCACACACGCCGCGGCGAACGGCGTCGATCGCATCAGCCGCATCGGCAATGCCGGGTCGGGACGGCGGCGCTCCCACCACACGAACAGCGCCGCCAGCCCCGCCGCCGCGGCTATCGAACCGACCACGACCGCACTGCGCCAGCCGATTTCGACGGCCGATCCGACCCCGACCAACAGCACGGCGAGCGCCGCCCCGGCCAGCAGCGCGCCGACGGTGTCGACACGCCGATCCGGCGCGCGCTCGGCGGCGGGCACCACCAGCCATCCCAGCCCCAGTACAACCGTCGCCATGCCAGCGGTCATCAAATACCCTGTACGCCAACCGATTTCAGTGACGAGCACACCGCCGCACAGCGCACCGGTCAGTACCGCCGCCGATTGCACCGCCAGCCACATCCCCACCACAGCAGGCAATTCGGACGCGAAGAACAATCCCGGCATCACCGACAATGTCGTCACCACAATGGCCGCAGTGGCCATCCCCGTTACCACGCGGCCACCGAGGAAGATCCACTCATCGGCAGCGAAAGTGCTGACCAGACAACCGATCACGACGCCGATCCCACCCGCGATCAGAAGGGGCCGCCGCCCGATTCGATCGCCGAGCACTCCCGCCCCCAGCAGCAACGCCACCGTCACCGCACTCCCGATCCACGAGGCCGAACCCGCAGCCTCCGAACCCATTTCGAACCCCCGCACCACCTGCGGCATCGCCATCGCATGCACGGCCGCGTCCACACTCGCCAGACTCGACAGCACCGCGACCGCACTCAACGCGAACCGCCGCCGATCCCGCCGCCGCGCCACCCGCCGCGGCCACGCCTGCGGCACAGGAGTGTCGATCGTCGCCACACCGTCCCCTTCCTCCGAATGGCAATCGCCGACATATTGCCCAGGTGTAGCCCGAAACCGGAGCCGGCGCGGCGGCGTGTCGCAGATCGATGGATCTTCCCTGGCCGCCCCCAAACCGAACCGTTCGGTTGGAGATAACAGATCAATTGCTCCCGTACGGAAAACCTAGCCGACCAGTCTCACAGCCGTAAGCTCCCCTACGTCCCCGGGTGCCCCCGAGGACACCGGTGGTCGAGGGTAGCCCAAGCCGCCGACCACCCGCTGTACGCAGTCCGACGAGGCCCGGGGTTGAGCATGCCCCCGGGCCTCGTCCGCGTCTTCAGCGAAACTATCTCGACACCAAGGTGCCCAACCGCCCCTCTGCATGTTGCCGACGAACGCAAGAATTCTCATGCACCCGGGCACATCCGGGCCGACGACAGCCTGCACCCCGGCGCGCGAAGCAGCCTCGCGCGAACTCCGGCACAATAACGTTGCGATCGAAACGATTAGGCTGCTTAGAAAGATGTCCAGCCAGAACCCACCTGCTATCGTTGTCATAGCACTGTTAGTTGCTTGGCCATACTGCCAGAGCCCGCGACACTGCCGCTGCAACTCGTTAACACTGCGATCGAAACGATAGGGGTGAGGATGGCACGGCCGAAACCGCGGCAACGATCGCGGGCAGAATCGGGTCCCGTTGCATCCTTCGGCAACTTCGTAGCGCAGCGGCGCCGCACCCTCGAGCTGACCCAACTCGACCTCGCCGACCTCGCCGATGTGGGCGTCTCCTCGGTACGCAAGCTCGAAGCTGGGCAATTGTCGCCGACTCTCGCCATCACCGTCCGAATTCTGGATGCTCTCGGGCTGACGCTCGTCACCATGCCGCAAGCCGATGCCGAAACCATCAGCGGAGACACCGCCGAACTGCGCGTAGCAGAGGACGACCACCAGTGACGGCGCCGAGCGACCTCGCCGACCTCCGCACCGTCGGCGAAGCCGACGTGTACAAGGCAGGCCGTATCGCCGGACAATTGCGTCGGGAGCGCGACGATATCGTGTTCAGCTACAGCGAGTCATACCTCGACGATTCGACAGCGCCACCCGTTGCATTCACGCTGCCGAAACGAGCAGGAGCATTCCGGGCAACCGGAGGATCGGTGCCGCCTTTCTTCGCCGGTCTACTCCCAGAAGGCCTGCGCCTCACTGCGATAACGGCCGCGGCCAAGACCAGCGAGGACGACCACTTCAGCATTCTGCTGGCCGTCGGCGCCGATACCATCGGCGATATCCAGGTTCTGCCTGGAGGTACCACACCCACCGCCCCGCAGCCCTTGTTCGACAGGACCGATACGAGGTACGCAGATTTCACGACTTTGTTCGCTCGCGCCACGTCGAGCAATCCGGGTGATCTCGATCGGACGGCACTACCCGGAGTCCAGATCAAGGTCTCAGCGCAAATGATCTCGACCCCGGTTTCCACCGCGCGCGGCCCCGCCATTCTCAAACTCAATCCGCCCGATTACCAACTCCTCGTCGAGAACGAGAACTTCTTCCTCGACATGGCAGCGGCATGTGGCCTCCGTGTGCCCAACCATCGGCTCGCCACAGACAGCAATGGCCGCACCGCGCTGTTCATCGATAGGTTCGACCGCATCGTCGAACAAGGCGAGATCCGCCGACTGGCCCAGGAAGACGCCTGCCAGGTCCTCGGTCGATACCCCGCCGCCAAGTACCGAATCACGTTGCAGGAGGCCGTCATAGCCCTGGCAGACGCGGTCGCCGCCGGCCGCGGCTCCTACCGTCTGGCTGCTCTGCAGGTACTGGAAATCGCCGCATTCAGCTACCTCATCGGCAACGGCGATCTACACGGCAAGAACCTGTCGATCCGCCGCAATCCAGCCGGAATCTGGGAAATCACACCGGCATACGATCTCCTCAGCACTCAGCCGTACCTCAGCTGGCGCGACCCCATGGCTCTGTCGCTGTACGGGCGCGACGCGAAACTCTCACACCGCTGGTGGAGCGAAGCGGCCGCCCGCCTGGGCGTCAGCAAACGATCTATCGACCGCAGCCTGGCCCGCATCGTCGAAGCATCGGAACCGTGGACAGCCCGGATCGCAGAAATCGGCTTCGACGACAAGACCACCCACCACCTAGCCAATCTCATCGAGAACCGGCGCCGAGAACTCCGGCCTGCCAAGCATTGACGCACGCTGTTGGGCGGCGCTTCGTCCTGCCCATCAAACCACTGGGCGATACCCAGAAGTGGCGGACCGGGAGCTGGATTTTCCTTTCCAGTCGGCTGAATTCCTTATTCTTCAGCCGCCAACTGCCCACACGCCGCCGCGATCTCCTGCCCTCGCGTATCCCGCACCGTGCACGGCACGCCCTGGGCCTCCACGCGCCGGACGAATTCCCGCTCAACGGGTTTCGGGGAGGCATCCCACTTCGAGCCCGGGGTCGGGTTCAAGGGGATCAGGTTTACGTGGACCCGCGAACCGAGGGCTTTGTGGAGTTTGGAACCCAGTAGGTCCGCTCGCCAGGGGTGGTCGTTGATGTCGCGGATGAGGGCGTATTCGATGGATACTCGGCGGCCGGATTTGTCGGCGTAATACCTTGCGGCGTCGAGGACTTCGGAGATCGGCCAGCGATTGTTGACCGGTACCAGCGTGTCTCGCAGTTCGTCGTCCGGAGTGTGCAGGGAGACGGCCAGAGTCACGGACAGGTTTTCGTCGGCAAGTTTGCGGATCGCGGGGGCCAGGCCGACAGTCGACACCACGACGTTCCGCTGCGAGATACCCAGACCATCCGGCGCGGGGGACGTAATGCGGCGGACAGCCGCAACCACCCGCTTGTAGTTGGCCAGCGGCTCCCCCATGCCCATGAACACGATGTTCGAGAGACGGCCCGGTCCCCCCGCGACCTCACCGTCGCGTAGAGCTGCCGCGGCGGCGCGCACCTGGTCGACGATCTCGGCCGTGGAGAGGTTGCGGTTGAGCCCGCCCTGGCCGGTGGCGCAGAACGGGCAGGCCATGCCGCAGCCGGCCTGGCTGGAGATGCACAGGGTGTTGCGGTCGGGGTAGCGCATGAGGACCGACTCCAGCAGTGTGCCGTCGCCCGCGCGCCAGAGGGTTTTGCGGGTGGTGCCGTCGTCGCAGACCACGTGCCGGACCTCGGTCAGCAGCGGCGGGAACAGCGCCTCGGCGACCGTGGCTCGCACGGGCGCGGGGAGGTCGGTCATCTGTTCGGGGTCGGCTTGCAGGCGGCCGTAGTACTGGCGCGCGATCTGGTCGGCGCGGAACTTCGGCAGTCCGAGTTGCTGGATCGCGCTGCGCCGCTCGTCCGCGTCGAGGTCGGCGAGGTGACGCGGCGGCATATCCCGGCGCGGGGCATCGAAGACGAGCGGGAGGGAGGTAGCCATAACTCATCCATTGTCCCATCAGCGCGATCCGAACCGGCAGGTGGGCGCGGAGGCGGCGGTCACATGCCGACATCAGCGGAGGGTTATGCGTGTAAATACCATAGCCAGCGGCAATGATCGAGGTATGACCAGCGAAACCACACCGACCTCGGGACCCGATCCGTACACCGGCCCCGGCACGCCCGTAACCCCTGTCACGCCCGCGACTCCCGGCGCGGAGACACTGCCCACCACACCAGCACCGCCGACGACACGCGGCAAACGCTCACTCAAGACCCGCACCGGCTACACCTGGGTCGCCCTCGTCGCCGCCGCCGTGCTCGGCATCATCCTGCTGGTATTCATCCTGCAGAACCTGGACAAAGCCGAGGTGACGCTGTTCTTCTGGAGCTTCTCGCTGCCGCTCGGGATCACCATCCTGCTCTCGGTGATCGCCGGAGCGCTCGTGATGGCACTCGTCGGCGGCGGGCGAATCCTGCAGTTGCGACGGGCTGCCAGGAGAGGCTGAGCGGCCTACAGCAGAGCGGTGAAGACCACCCACGACACGAACGCCGAGGGCAGCATCGAATCCAGGCGGTCCATGATGCCGCCGTGCCCGGGCAGCAGGGTGCCCATGTCCTTGATGCCCAGCTCGCGTTTCACCTGCGACTCGACCAGGTCGCCACCGGTCGCGACCAGGACCACCGCGATACCGGCCAGCACGCCGATCATCGAATTCGCCTGCAGCAACAGGGTTACCGTGAGCAGACCGCCGATGATGCAGAACACCAGCGACCCGGCGAAACCCTCCCATGATTTCTTCGGGCTGATGGCCGGAACCATCGGATGCTTGCCGAACAGCACCCCGGCCACATAGCCGCCGACATCCGAGCAGACCACCAGGATCATGAAGGTCAGCACGCGCAGATTGCCGTCGTCCTGCTGCAGTTGCAGCACCGCGAAGGAGGCCAGCAGCGGCACCCATGCCAGCACGAACAGCGTGATGGCGGTGTCGCGCAGGAAGTTTCGCGGCGTCGCCGCCAGACCGTGGTCGAACAGCCGCCAGCCCATGCACACCAGCGCGGTGCCCGCGAACACCCCCGCCACGCCCTCGGTGCCGAACGGCCAGGCCAGCCACAGCATCGCCTGCCCGCCGAGCAGTAGCGGGATGCGCGGCACGAGCACGTCCGCCTCACGCAGCCGCTTGGCGACCTCCCAGGTGGCGACCGCGATGGCCACCGCCACCACGCCGATGAGCACCTTGGGGACGAACAACAGGATCGCGATGAGCGATAGGCCGAGCGCGAAGCCGACGCCCAGCGCCGCGGGTAAGTTCCGGCCGGCACGCGAGGTCTTACCGTTCGGCTGCGCCGCCGACGGTGTTTCCCGCGCCGGCGTCACACCGGGCGCGTCGCTCGCCGGCACCGCATCGCCGGCGGCGGCTTCTTCGGCCACCATTGTCCCGTCGCTCACTTGTCGTCTACTCCGTCTCCGGCCCCGGCGGGCAAACTGCCGAAGGCCTCAGACCTCGAGCAGTTCCGATTCCTTGTGCTTCACCAGTTCGTCGATCTGGGCGACATACCGGTGCGTCGTCTTGTCCAGTTCCTTCTCGGCGCGGCCGACCTCGTCCTCGCCCGCCTCGCCGTCCTTCTGAATGCGGCCCAGCTCTTCCATCGCCTTGCGCCGCACGTTGCGAATGCTGATCTTGGCGTCCTCGCCCTTGGACTTGGCCTGCTTGACCAGTTCGCGGCGACGCTCCTCGGTCAGCTGCGGGATGGACACGCGAATGATGTTGCCGTCGTTGGTCGGATTCACGCCTAGGTCCGAGTTGCGAATGGCGGTCTCGATCGTCTGTAGCTGCGCCTGCTCGTACGGCTTGATGATGACCATGCGCGGCTCGGGCACCGAGATGCTCGACATCTGCGTGACCGGCGTCAGCGACCCGTAATAGTCGACGACGATCCTGTTGAACATGCTCGGGTTGGCGCGTCCGGTCCGGATGCCTCCGAGGTCGTCCTTCGCCACCGAGACGGCCTTTTCCATCTTCTCCTCGGCGTCGAAGAGCGCTTCTTCAATCACGACCGTTTCCTCCACAGCATTCGTCGTATGTCGGTACCGGGCTCGTGAGCCACGATTCAGGACCGAACCAATGTGCCGATCTTCTCACCGGCCACCGCACGGGCGATATTGCCCTTCGTCAGAAGATTGAACACCAACATGGGCATCTGGTTGTCCATACAGAGACTGAATGCGGTGGCATCGGCGACCTTCAGCCCGCGTTCGAGAACTTCCTTGTGTGTGACCTCGGTGAATTGGATGGCGTCGGGGTTCACCTTCGGGTCGTCGTCGAACACCCCGTCCACCGCCTTGGCCATCAGCACCACTTCCGCGCCGATCTCCAGCGCGCGCTGGGCGGCGGTGGTGTCGGTGGAGAAATACGGCATGCCCATTCCGGCGCCGAAGATCACCACCCGACCCTTCTCCAGATGCCGCTTGGCCCGCAGCGGGAGATAGGGCTCGGCGACCTGACCCATCGTGATCGCCGTCTGCACGCGGGTATCCACGCCCTGCTGTTGCAGAAAGTCTTGCAGGGCAAGGCTGTTCATCACCGTGCCGAGCATGCCCATGTAGTCCGAGCGCGCCCGTTCCATGCCGCGTTCCTCGAGTTCGGCGCCACGGAAGAAGTTCCCGCCGCCGATGACGACCGCCACCTGCACGCCGGACCCGACGACCTCGGCGATCTGCTCGGCGACCGTCTGCACCACGTCCGGGTCGAGCCCGACGTTGCCACCGCCGAACATCTCCCCGCCCAGCTTGAGGAGCACTCGGCGATAGCCCTTTCGGGCCGGTTCCGGGTCGGACATCGGTCTCCTTCTACTCGGCAACCTGGTACACACGCGAAAAGACCATCCGGTGTCGGGAGGTACACGGGACGGTGACGAAAGCTGCGTCCATCCTGCCCTACGACCGGGGCCCGACGCGCACCGACCCACTGATTCGTGACCATCTCGGCGCACTTCGGACAGCGTCCGGATCACGCCGCGCAGCGTAGCAAAAAGCTCCCGCGCAACCGGATCGGTTGCACGGGAGCCCTTCTCGATCTACTACGCCTGACCGACCTCGAACCGGGCGAAGCGGGTGATGGTGACGCCCGCGTCGGCCAGCAGCTGCTTGACGGTCTTCTTGGAGTCGGTGACCGACGGCTGCTCCAGCAGCACGACGTCCTTGTAGAAGCCGTTGACGCGGCCCTCGACGATCTTGGGCAGCGCGGCCTCCGGCTTGCCCTCCTCGCGGGCGGTGGCCTCGGCGATGCCGCGCTCCTTCTCCACGATGTCGGCCGGGACCTCGTCGCGGGTGACGTAGCGGGCCTTCAGCGCGGCGACCTGCATGGCGGCCGAACGCGCGGCCTCGGCGGCGGCGTCGCCCTCGCCCTGGTACTCGACCAGCACGCCGACGGCCGGCGGCAGGTCCGAGGAGCGCTTGTGCAGGTAGGTCGCGACCGGGCCGTCGAACGAGACGACGCGGCGCAATTCCAGCTTCTCGCCGATCTTCGCGGCCAGCTCCTGCACGACCTGGTCGGCGGTCTTGCCGTTGACGTCGAGCGCCTTCAGCGCGTCCAGGTCGGCCGGGCGGGACTTGGCCGCTGCCTCGGCAATGTCGCCGGCGACGTTCTGGAACTCGTCGTTCTTGGCGACGAAGTCGGTCTCCGAGTTGATCTCGAACATGACGCCGTTCGAGGCGGCGACCAGACCCTCGGCGGTGGCGCGCTCGGCACGCTTGCCGACGTCCTTGGCGCCCTTGATCCGCAGGACCTCGACGGCCTTGTCGAAATCGCCGTCGGTCTCCTCGAGGGCCTTCTTGCAGTCCATCATTCCGGAGCCGGTGAGCTCACGGAGCCGCTTCACATCCGCGGCGGTGTAGTTCGCCATCCTGGCGAGCCTCCTTCAACGGTAAAGGTTCAGGTCTCTGGCAACACCATGCCGACCGCTTCCGAAGAGGAAGGGTCGGCACGGTGAACAAACATTGTGCGAGCGATCAGAAGTCGGCCGGGGTCTTGGTGGCCGGCTCCTCCTTCAGCTCCGCCTCGGCGGCGGTCTCCGGAGTCTCCGGGGCCGCCTCGGGGGCATCCTCGGTGGCCGGAGTCGCCTGCGCCAGCAGCTCCTGCTCCCACTCGGCGAGCGGCTCACCGGCGCCGGCCTCGGGCTTGGCGTCGCCACCGGCGCGCGCGGCACGGGCCTGCACACCCTCGGCGACCGCGGAGGCGACCACCTTGGTGAGCAGCGCGGCCGAGCGGATCGCGTCGTCGTTGCCCGGGATCGGGTAGTCGACCAGGTCGGGGTCGCAGTTGGTGTCCAGGATCGCGATGACCGGGATGTTCAGCTTGCGCGCCTCGCCGACGG
This sequence comes from Nocardia sp. N2S4-5, assembly GCF_044628355.1. Taxonomy (NCBI): domain Bacteria; kingdom Bacillati; phylum Actinomycetota; class Actinomycetes; order Mycobacteriales; family Nocardiaceae; genus Nocardia; species Nocardia sp. N2S4-5. The sequence goes on from NZ_JBIUPM010000001.1 coordinate 2,675,020, forward strand.
CGATGTGCTCCTTGTTGGTGTCGACGACCCAGATGGCCGAGGGCACCTTGGCCATGTCACGGATGCCGCCGAGGGTGCGCTCCAGCTTGTTCTTCTCACGCGTGAGCATGAGGATTTCCTTCTTGGTGCGACCCTCGAAACCGCCGGTCTGCTCCATCGCCTCGAGTTCCTTGAGGCGCTGCAGGCGCTTGTGCACGGTCGAGAAGTTGGTGAGCATGCCGCCCAGCCAGCGCTGGTTCACGTACGGCATGCCGACGCGAGTGGCCTCGGAGGCGATGGACTCCTGCGCCTGCTTCTTGGTGCCGACGAACAGCACCGTGCCACCGTGGGCGACGGTCTCCTTGACGAACTCGTACGCCTTGTCGATGTAGGTCAGCGTCTGCTGCAGGTCGATGATGTAGATGCCGTTGCGGTCGGTGAAGATGAATCGCTTCATCTTCGGGTTCCAACGGCGGGTCTGATGCCCGAAGTGTGCGCCGCTGTCGAGCAGCTGCTTCATTGTTACGACAGCCATAGCTCTCGTATCTCGCTTTCGTTGCCGGTTGACGCAGGGATCGGCGATCCCCACCCTGGCGCCCGAGGCCGCCGGACCCGGGATTCGGAAGAACACTCGGGACCAGCCGGCGACCCTTGCGATGCGGGCGCGCGAAGTCGGTTCACCCTGGGTGAACCGCCCGGCTAGTCTACGCTCCCGGCCTGTTCGGGCCTAATCGGTGGGCGGGGGTATGCGTGCGGGCGCCGGAGCGTTGCAGTCGTATCGGCCGCGCGCAGATCGCACTGCGGTCCGGCGCGTGCGTTGTTCACAACCTTGGATTTATCCACACTCGCCGGAGCGGGTCTTTTGTATAGAGGGTGACGGCGGCAAGGTTGCGGTATGCGCCGGGTGATCGTGTTCGTGCTGGGGTGGGTGTTGCTGCCGGTTCTGCTGGCCGCGACCGAGGCCGATGCGGCGCCGGGTGCGGTGTTCGGGTGGCCGTTGCAGCCGCGGCCGCCTGTGCTGCGCCGGTTCGAGAAGCCGCCGCAGGACTGGCTGCCCGGGCACCGCGGAGTGGATCTCGGCGGCAGCGCCGGGCAAGACGTGCTGGCGGCCGGTGACGGAGTGATCGTCTTCGCCGGGGAGGTCGGCGGCAAGCCTGTGGTTTCGGTCGACCATCCCGGCGGTCTACGCACCACCTACGAACCGGTGCGTGCTTCAGTGACGAAGGGCCACAGGGTCTCCCGAGGATCGGTACTCGGAACGCTGGAGGCCGGTCATGCCGGATGCGATGGACCGTGCCTGCACTGGGGAGTCCGGCGCGAGCGCGAGTACCTGGACCCGCTCGCCCTGATCCACTCGGCACCGCTGCGATTGAAACCGATCGGCCCAGGCCCATGATCACTTCGCCACGAGGACTTCGGCGATGCGCGAACGGTCAGCCGAGACACACGGACCGGGTGTCGATCGCCCGACCCGTGCCGCCGAAGTAACCGCAGCAGCGAGGGGCTGCCGCGGACGCTCCGCACAAACGATCGCCGTTGTGGCGAGGATGGTTTCGGGCTCGGGTCAGCGGCCGGCCGGGACGGTTCCCTCGCGTTCGGCGAGTTCGCGCTTCCATTCGCGGAAGGTTTCCTCTGTGCGGCCGCGGCGCCAGTATCCGGAGATCGATGCCCATGCCGCGGGGACGGCGCGTTCCTTGCGGATGTAGGGGCGCAGGTCGTGCATGACCGCTTGGGCCTCGCCGTGGATGAAGACGTGCGCCTGGCCGTCGCGCCACGGCTCGGCCCGGACCGCCGCGGCGAGCGCCTCACCCGGTGCGCCGTCGCCGCGGTGCACCCAGGTCAGCTCGACGCCTGCGGGACGGTCGAATGCGAGTTCGTCTGCGGGACCGGCGACCTCGACGAAGACCCGGCCCACCGCGTCGGGCGCCAGTGCGGCGCAGGCGGAGGCGATGGCGGGGAGCGCGGCCTCGTCGCCGGCGAGCAGATGCCACTGCGCTTCGGGATTGGGCGAATAGGCACCGCTGGGGCCCATGAGTTCGATCTTGTCACCGGGCTGAGCCGCTGCTGCCCACGGTCCGGCGACGCCCTCGTCGCCGTGGTAGACGAAGTCGATGGCGATCTCCTGCGCTTCGGGGTCGATCGCGCGCACCGTGTACGTGCGCACGGTTTCACCGTCCGCGCCGGGGAAAACCAGCTTCACGTAGGCGTCGGTGTAGCTGTTGGGCTGGAAGGATGCGAAACCCGGTCCACCGAGGTAGACCCGGATCAGGTGGTCGGTCAGGCGTTCGGTACGACTGACGACGAAGCTGTGACGGGGGCGAGCCAAGGAAGACACCTCCATAATTAGGGTTACCTAAGCGACGGTAGCACGAAGTATCGCCGATAGCTCTCGATACATCTGCACATTTCTCCGGGCGGGCGCTCTCCGGGCCGGCCCGGTCGAGAGGAGGATGGCCCTATGCCCGACCCGAGCGACACTCCCCCGTTCACCTATGCCGAAACCGGTGCCACCAACGGGGAATTCCCGCCCGGGTACCACCATTTTCGGGTGCGCCGCCGCATCGGCACGGGGCGGCCGATGTTCGAGTCGGCGGGCAACGAGATCCTCACGTATCGAATGCAGCACGGCACCGGCATCTTTCATTCGGCGAGCACTCCCACCGCCGAGCCCGGCACCTTGCTGACCGTCCGCCTCGGCCCCAGACCCGTCGGCATCATCGCCCCGTGCCGAGTCGTCTATGTCCTCGACGAGCCGAATCGCCGCGGCTTCGCCTACGGCACATTGCCGGGCCACCCGGAGATCGGCGAAGAACTGTTCGCCGCGGAATTCGATCCCGCCGACGAGGCGGTATACGGCGTGATCTCCGCCTTCTCCCGCCCCGGGGCCTGGTACACCCGCCTCGCCGGTCCCTTCGGACATCTGGCACAACGCTATTTCGCCGGGCGGTACATCGACGCCATCCGGCCCCGCTTGCCCCACCACACGAGGTAGCGCGCATTCTGGCCGCAGTGCTTGTGCGGGTGCTACTACCGCAGCACCAGAGCAACAACCAAGTGCATCGCCAGAGCGGCAGCCAAGTGCATTGTCAGGGCGGCGGCTTCATCACGCGGAGGGGCGGGCGGCGGGGGCCGAGCGAGTCGTATTCGGCTGCGGCGGAGTGTCATTCGGTGGGTGGCGGTGTGGCACGCGGTGGGTGGCGGTGTGCCCCGCGGCAGGAGCCGTTCGGTGGGCGGGGCGGACGGCACGTGGCGGTACGGGGGCGACGAGGTGGGCGAGGGCTTCGCGGGCGCTCCGGTCAGGCTCGGGGGTGTGCCTGGTCGTGCACCTTTTTCAGGCGGTCGATCGAGACGTGGGTGTAGAGCTGGGTGGTGGCCATGCTGGCGTGGCCCAGTAGTTCCTGGACGACGCGCAGGTCGGCGCCGCCCTCCAGCAGGTGTGTGGCGGCGGTGTGGCGCAGGCCGTGCGGGCCCATGTCGGGGGCGCCGGGGATGGCGGCGACGACTTCGTGCACGACCGTTCTGGCCTGGCGCTGGTCGATGCGGCGGCCGCGGCGGCCGAGCAGCAGGGCGCGGCCGGAGTCGACGGTCGCGAAGGCGGGGCGGCCGGAGCGTAGCCAGGCCTCCAGGGCGTGATCGGCGGGCAGTCCGAACGGGACCGAGCGCTCCTTGTTGCCCTTGCCGAGTACCCGCACCAGGCGACGCTCGCGGTCCACATCGTCGATGTCGAGTCCGCACAGCTCGCTTACCCGGATGCCGGTCGCGTACAGCATCTCGACGATCAGCCGGTCCCGCAGCGCCATCGGGTCATGTTGCGCCGCACCGGATTCGGCGGCCTTCATGGCCGTGCTCGCCTGCTCCAGGCCCAGCACCGCGGGCAGTACGCGGTGGGCTTTGGCCGAACCCAGCCGCGGTCCCGGATCGACGGCGAGCCGGCCGGTGTGGGTGAGCCACGCGGTGAATGTCCGCGCCGCCGACGCCCGGCGCGCCATGGTGGTGCGCGCCGCGCCGCCGCTCGCCTGCTCGGCCAGCCAGGACCGCAGCAGTGGCAGATCCACCTCGGCCACACCGGAATCCGGTGATCGCGACAGCAGGTGCTCGAGCAGCGAGCGCGCATCGCCGAGGTAGGCGCGGACGGTGTGCGCCGACCGGTTCCGCCCGAGTCGCAGGTGCCGCCCGTACTCCTCGAGCAGGGCGGCAAGGTCCTCGGGCAGGTCGGCCATGCCTCCACCGTCGCCCGGAGCGGGGCTCGCCGCAAGCTCCCGCGCCGGAAACCACGTCCGGCGACGGGTTTCCACGAATCGCCTGCGAGTCGGTGAGTACCGCCTTGATGTCGCGTTCGACCGCCGCCAGCACCGTCCGCGGCGGCGCACACTATGCCGGGCACCACAGCGGTACGCGGACCGCACGTAGCTGGTTATGGCCTGGCGGGCCTGGCGTCGAGGGCGGCCCGGCGAAGCTTGGCACCATCTCCCGCATCGTCGGCACCAGCCTGTGCGACGCCTGGAATACGACCATGCTGGGCGCGGGATTCACCGCGGCCGACGGTGATTTCACCGCCGCCGCCGGCAACAATCGGCTCTGGGCCGCGGTCGCCGAGGGAATTACGCAAGCGGCTATGGAAACTGCCCTCGCGCACGGGATTCCGTCGACCGTTTCGACGGATAGCGAGCGGCCCCCGCAAGGTGTGAGGCTCGAGGACAAGGTGACAGCGCTACGCCGCGAAGAAGTCTGTGAGGGCGCGGGCGACCTGGTCAGGAGCATTCTCCGTCGGGATGTGCGCGGCCTGTGGAATGCGCACGAGCGTGGTGTGCGGGATCTCCGAGGCGAATTTCTCGGCGTACTCGACTTTCTCGAAGCGATCGTCCTCGCCCCAGACCAGCAGTTTCGGGGTCGGGCAGCGGCGTAATGCGGGGACGAAATCGAGGGTGTGGCGACTGTCGGCCGCGCCCACCATGGCCAGCCACGAACGGCGTACGCGCGGGTCGGTCCACGGCTCCAGATAGTCGGCGACACGCTGTGCTGTGGCGGCACCGGCCAGGTCCCTGGTCACCGCCTCGCGGCGGGCTGTGAGGAGTTCGTCGGCGCTGGTGGCCGCGATAACCTCCGGGTCGCGGAATCGGGCCACGTGTGGCGCGGGCCAGGAGTCGTAGGCGACGGAGTTGACCAATGCCATCCGGGACACCGCCAGCCGATCGCGCGCGAGGAGATTCTGGGCGACAGCACCGCCGATGTCGTGGCCCGCGACGGCGAGGGGCTCGGCGAGGCCCAGCGCGGCCGCGAATCGCGGCACCCACTCCGCCAAGGCCGGGACGGTCGCCGTTTCCAGAGTGAGTTCTCCCCCGGAGCGGCCCAGTCCGGGGAAATCGACCGCGATCGGGCTGAACCCGGCAGTTGCGAGAGGTTCCAATACCGGCAGCCACACCCGGCTCCAGTAGGTCCCGTGCAGCAGCAACACGGGAGAACCGTCCCGACCCGCGGTCAGGTACGAAATCGTTTCGCCGTCGACGCGGACCTCTTTCCTCACCGCGCCCGTTTCGGTGGTTTCGCTCATGGGACCACTGTGGTCCGAGTCCGGCTGCCTGCCGAGAGTCCGAAAAGACATCCTTGGGTATATTTCTGCCATGCGTCGTCATCGAGTGGTGGCTTTGGTCAATCCGCCGCAGTCGCCGTTCGAGTTGGGTTGTGCGGCTGAGGTATTCGGTACCGTCCGGCCGGACATACCGGATCACTACGACTTCCGGGTCTGCGCCGAGCGGCCCGGCCCCGTGCGCACCACTGTCGGTTACGCAATGCTCGTCGACGCCGGTTTGTCGGCCTTGCGGGAAGCGGACACCGTCATCGTTCCCGGCTGGCAGCCACCGACCACGCCCGCGTCGTCGGCCGTCGTCGAGGCGGTGCGTGCCGCTCACCGGCGTGGGGCACGAATCGTCGCCATCTGCACGGGAGCGTTCGTGCTCGCACAAACCGGACTGCTCGACGGCCGGAGCGCGACCACCCACTGGCGCCACGCCGCCCAACTCGCCTCCGCCTTCCCCGAGGTGGAGCTGGCCTCGGACGTGCTCTACGTGGACCACGGCGATGTGGCGACGAGCGCCGGAACCGGCGCGGGCATCGACCTGTGCCTGCACCTCGTGCGGTCCGACCACGGCGCGGCGCACGCTGCCCAGATCGCTCGTCACATGGTGCTGCCACCGCATCGAGAGGGCAGCCAGCTCCAGTACGCCACACAACCCGCCCCCGCCAAGCCCGACGAGTCACTGGCACCGCTGCTGGAGTGGGCCACCTCCCGCCTCGACACGGCGCTGACCGTCGACCGCCTCGCCGCGCAGGCCGGGCTGTCGACGCGAACTCTCGCCCGGCGCTTCACCGAGCAGCTCGGCACCAGTCCGGGCCAGTGGCTACTCGGCCGACGCCTCGACGCGGCGCGCGCTCTCCTGGAGCACACCGACCTCCCGGTGGAAGCCGTCGCGACCCGAGTCGGCCTCGCCTCCGCGGTAAATCTGCGCCGCCGCTTCCGCGAACATCTCGGCACGACCCCGGGCGCCTACCGCCGCACCTTCGGCGAAACCCGATAGCCCGTACCCCTCATGGAGGCGATGGGTTGGGGTCGGTGGGACGTATTCGGTACCAGCCGGTTTCGTCTACTCCTGCTAGACCTCCTAGTTCCAGGGCGGGCAAGGCTGCGCGTACGGCGGGGAGTGGGAGGCCGGAGTCGCGGGACAGTTCGAGGGGGCTGCGGGAGCCTATTGCGGGGAGGGCGGCGTAGATGGTGGCTGGGTCGCCGTCCAGGGCATCGGCTGGGTCGGAGCGGGGTCCGGTGGCGAGAGGGAGGCGCAATGGGCCGAGTTCGTCGAGGACCTCTTCGGCTCGGCTTACCAGGAGGGTTTCGCCTTCTCGGATCATGCGGTGGCAGCCGACGGAGGAGGACGAGGTGATCGGGCCGGGCACGGCCATTGCGGGGCGGCCGAGGCGGCGCGCCCATTTGACCGTGTTTCTGGCGCCGCTGCGCAGGCCCGCCTCGACTACGAGGACGCCGTCGGCGAGGGAGGCGATGAGGCGGTTCCGGGCGAGGAAGTGGTGTTTGTGCGCGGTGGCGCCGGGCGGGTATTCGCTGATCACCAGGCCGGTTTCGCTTATTTCGGCGAGCAGTCGCTCGTGCTGGGCGGGATATGGGCGGTCCACGCCACAGCCCAGCACGGCGACGGTGGAGCCGCCGACTGCCAGTGCCGCGCGATGGGCCGTGCCATCGATGCCGAAGGCGGCGCCCGACACGATCGTCCAACCGCCATAGGCGAGTTCGCCCACGATTTCGGCGGTCGCGTGCTCGCCGTAACCGGTGCTGCAGCGGGCGCCGACGACGGCCAGCGCGCGGTCGGTCGAGTCGAGCAGCGACAGCGGACCGCGTGCCCACAGCACCAGCGGTATCGCGGCTCCGGCGTCCCGCGCCGGGTCGAGTTGGTTCAGTCCGAGCAGACGCCAGGCCGGCCACTCGGGGTCGTCCGGTGTCACCACGCGCCCGCCCAATCGGGTGACCGCCTCGAGATCTCGTTCGGCGCGGTCGATTCCACGTCGAGTCTCGGTGGGGCCGCGCAGCGACTCCGGTAGGTCGCACTCGCGCACGGCCCGCGCCGCCTCGAGCACACCGACCCGGTCGATCAGCGCCGACAGCGGCGCGCAAGGGCCTCCGACCACACGCGACAGGTAGATCCACGCCAGACGGCGCTCGTCGGTGTCGAGAGTCATCAGTTCGGTGTCAGCGCTTCGCGGGCCACCAAGTCGTAGCCCATCGCCCAGTGGTTCCGTACCCTCGAAATCCGCGTGCCGATCGCTCATCGCTCCCCCATTTCGTGTCGGCCCACCCCGGTCCGGTACGACAGCGCCGCGAATGGACCGTCCGGCGGTCCACGCGTTCATGACGGTCCCCGCTGCCGGAAGTTCAACGCCTGCAAGACATCCTGAGTGCTCGGTACGTCACCGCCGCGCAGATCGCACACCGTCCAGGCGACCCTGATCGCGCGGTCGGCCGCCCGCGCCGACATGCGGCCCTGTCGCAACGCGCTCTCCACCGGGGCGAGGGATTCGCGCGGCAACCGGAACCGTTGGCGCAGCACGTGTCCGGGGACCTCGGCGTTGGCGGACCAGCCGTACTCCGCCCACCGCCGCACCGCCGCCTGCCGCGCCACCTCCACCCGACCGCGTACCGCCTCGCTGCTTTCGGCTTCCGTGGAGGCGAACGCCCCGGCGGCCTGGCCGACCATCTGCACCCAGAGATCGATGCGGTCCATCAATGGACCCGACAGCTTGCCCAGGTATCGTCGCCGCGCCAGCGGCGCGCAGATGCAGTCCACGTCGCGGGCGGGCGAGCACGGGCACGGGTTGGCGGCCAGAATGAGCTGGAACCGGGCCGGATACCGGGCCACCCCGTCTCTGCGGGCGATGCGAACCTCGCCCTCCTCCAAGGGAGTTCGCAGCGACTCCAGCACCTTCGTGCCGATCTCCGCGCACTCGTCGAGGAACAGCACGCCGCGGTGAGCGCGGCTGACCGCGCCGGGTCGCGCCGAACCGGATCCGCCGCCGACCATAGCGCTCACCGACGACGAGTGATGTGGCGCGACGAAGGGCGGCATCGTGATCAGCGGGTGATCGCCGGACAGCGTTCCCGCGACCGAATGGATGGCCGTCACCTCCAGCGACTCCGATTCCGTCAGCGGCGGCAACAGGCTCGGAAGACGTTGCGCCAGCATGGTTTTGCCGATGCCGGGCGGGCCGGTGAGGAGTAAATGATGGCCGCCCGCCGCGGCTACTTCGAGCGCCCAGCGAGCCTCGTCCTGCCCGACCACTTCATTGAGGTCGCCGCCGGTGCGCTGGGTGGGCGGGAGCGCGCCGTCCGGCTCGCGCAGCATGCCGTCGCCGCGCAGCCAGTCGATCAGCTCGCGCAGGGTCGACGCGCCGAGCACCGTGACCCCGTCCACCAGCCCGGCCTCGGCCAGCGCGCACTCCGGCACCACCACCGTGGACCGGCCCGCTCCCCGCGCGGCCAGCACCGCCGGAAGGATGCCGCGCACCCGGCGCACGCGCCCGTCCAGCGCCAGTTCGCCGAGTAACACCGTGCCCGCCAGCCGCGCCGAGGGAATCGCGTCCCCCGCGTCGAGCACGGCCGTCGCCAGGGCCAAGTCGTACACGCTGCCGATCTTCGGAAGCGTCGCCGGGGACAGCGCCATGATCACCCGGCCGTCGGGCCATTTCTCGCCGGAGTTGGTCACCGCAGCGCGCACGCGGTCCCGCGATTCCTGCAGCGTGGTGTCGGGCCGCCCGACCAGATGAACAGAAGGCAAGCCCTGCCCGATATCGGCCTCGATCTCGACCAACTGACCGTCCACACCGGTGACCGCAACCGAATAGGCCCGCCCGAGCGCCATCAGAACACCGCCGGAAGATGCTCGATCACCGGCTCACGATGACGAACGAGCAGCACCGACACCACGTCGAACCGGATGCGCCGCCACGGCCCCGGCTGCTCGTCGAGCCACAGCAGCGCCAGCCGCCGAATACGCTGCTGTTTGGTAAAAGTCACCGCCTCAGCCGGCACCCCGAACCCCACCCCCGACCGAGTCTTCACCTCGATAAAAGCGGTGACATCCCCTTCCCGCCCGATCAGATCCAGCTCGCCGTACCGACACCGCCAGTTCCGCTCGACGATCTCCATACCCGCCGCCCGCAAGAACCGCGCGGCCAACTCTTCCCCATGCGCCCCAAGCGCCAGATTATGTGCCACCCACCCAGCGTGAACGACCGCCAACCCACCTCAACCAAGCCAACCTGCACAAACAGAAACCCTGTGAATAACCGAAACCCTGTGGACAACACGCCCACCTACCACCAACCCAAACACCGCGAGCCCATGACGGCACCACCACCAGCCCGCCACCATTCCCTCACGCCAACACCCCATATCGCGCAACTCCCACGCCAACAATCCACATCGCGCAACTCGCCACGCCCCCACACCACATCGCCGACTCCTCACGCCCACACGCCGCACCACGAACTCCCCCACGCCCACACCCCGAACTCCTCACGCCCACATCCCCCCACCGCGCAACCCCCACGCCCACGTTCCGCACCACGCAACCCCCACGCCCACATTCCGCACCGCGCAACCCCCACGCCCACATTCCGCACAGCGCAACCCCCTCCGCCAAAAACCTCCCCTGTAGCACGCCAACCCCGTAGGTTTTCGGCGCGTCTCGGTTTTCGGGTGCCGCTGCAAAGCGACGAAGGAGCCAGCAGCGGCACCCGAAAACCGAGACCAAGGGCGCCGAAAACCCGCCGAAGCGAAGCGAAGGCCAATTACTCAGGCAACCTCAAATCCGGCTTCTCCAACTCCTCGATATTCACATCCTTGAACGTAATAACCCGCACATGCTTCACGAACCGAGCCGGCCGATACATGTCCCAAACCCAAGCGTCCGACATGCGTACCTCGAAGTACACCTCCCCGTCGGCGTTCTGCGGTCGCAGCTCGACGGAGTTGGCGAGGTAGAAGCGGCGTTCGGTCTCCACCACGTACGAGAACTGGCCGACGATGTCCTTGTACTCGCGATACAGCGAGAGTTCCATCTCGGTTTCGTATTTCTCGAGGTCCTCGGCGCTCATCTGGTGGAACGTCCTCCTTCTCGCCACGACGCGGTGCTGACCACATCATCTCGCATGGGCGGTGCCGGTAGCCACTCGCCTGGTTCCGGGCATGTCCGGCGCGGCGATCTCCGCGTCCGGTTCGATCATTTCCGCCGCCAGCTCTGCCTCCGTCAGTTCGTCTTCGACCTCGATCACCTCGGCCTGGCCGTTGAGCCGCACGTTCCGCCAGGATCGGCGGTGTTCGCTGCTCGGGCCGAGTTCTCGCAGGGCCGCCAGGTGTTCGGGTGTGTTGTAACCCTTGTGGCCGGCGAAGCCGTAGCCGGGTAGCCGCCGGTCCATGTCGACCATGATGTGGTCGCGGGTGACCTTCGCGAGGATGCTGGCCGCCGCGATGCAGGCCGCGGCCGCGTCCCCGCCGATCACCGGCAGCGACGGCACCGTGATGCCGGGCACCCGGAATCCGTCGGTGAGCACGTAGCCGGGTTCGACGCCCAGCCCGGCCACCGCCCGCCGCATGCCTTCGATATTCGCGACGTGGATGCCGATGGCGTCGATCTCCCAGGCCGGGATCACGACCACCTGCCACGCGAGCGCCCGCCGCTTGATGATCGGGAACAGCCGCTCCCTGGTCGCCTCCGTGAGCTTCTTGGAGTCGTCCAGGTCGGCCAGCGAGTCGTACGCCTTGGGCGCCAGCAGGCACGAGGCCACCACCAGCGGCCCGGCGCAGCACCCGCGCCCGGCTTCGTCCACGCCCGCGACCGGACCGAGCCCGCTGCGGATCAGCGCCGCCTCCAGGGTGCGCAGGCCACCGGCCTTGCGCATCACCACCCGCGGCGGCCAATCTCCACTGCGGACAGCGATGGGTCGAATCCCTTTGCCGCCCTTACTCTTGCGGACGGCGCGCTGCTGATTCCGCGCCACAACTCCCACCATTCGATTATCTCTGCCCGACGCGCGCCACTCAGCTCTGGGGATCCTGCGAACGGATCGGCCCGATCCGGTTGGGCGGCCAGATCTTGAACACCGCCTTGCCGCGGATGTCGTCGACGGGCACGGTGCCGGAGTACTCGTCGTCGACGTGGGCACGCGAGTCGGCGGATTCGTTGCGGTTGTCACCCATCACCCAGACATTGCCGTCGGGCACCTTGATCGGGCCGAATTCCCGTCCGCGCGGGTTGATCGACAGGCCGCCCGCGGTCTTCACGGCGTACGGCAGACCCGGCTGGTACGGGTAGTTGTAGTGCGCGTACGGCTCGTCGAGCGGTTTGCCGTCGACCATCACCCGACCTTCGGTGTCGCAACACTGCACGGTCTGCCCGCCGGTCGCGATCACGCGTTTAACCAGGTCGTTCTCGTCCGGCGGGACCAGCCCGAAGAACGAGAAGAAGTTCTGCACGCCGCGGACGACGACGTTCCCGGACCGGTTGGAGCGGTAGGCCTTGTTCCAGGAGTTGCTCGGCCCCACGAACACCACGACGTCGCCGGGCCCCGGGTCGCCGAAGTCGTAGCTGAGCTTCTCGACGTAGATGCGGTCGCCGGTGCAACCGGCGCAACCGTGCAGGGTCGGTTCCATCGACTGTGACGGGATCACGTACGGGCGGCCGATGAAGGTCACCACGAGCGCGGCGATTACCGCGGCGATCACGATGAGGATCGGCAGCTCCTGCCAGAACGGGCGCTGCTTCTTCTGCTTCTTCGATCGCGCGCGCCGTTGCCTCGGCGTGGTTGCCCCTGCGCGTTCGTCATCCGCTCCGGATACCCGCACCGAGTCGATTTCGTCTGCCACGCCGAACAGCGTAGCCCGGCGGTCTGACGGGACGCGCGCTGCCGCCCCGGCGGCGGGAAAGGAAAACCCCCGGCCGACCGGCCGGGGGTTTCTCGGGGGAAGTCGCCGTCTCAGCGCTTTTCCTTGATCTTGGCGGCCTTGCCGCGCAGATCGCGCAGGTAGTACAGCTTGGCCCGGCGGACGTCACCGCGGGTCACGACATTGATGTGGTCGATGTTGGGGCTGTGCACCGGGAAGGTGCGCTCGACGCCGACACCGAAGGAGATCTTGCGGACCGTGAAGGTCTCGCGGATGCCGCCACCCTGGCGCCGGATGACGGCGCCCTTGAAGACCTGGATGCGCTCCTTGTTGCCTTCGATGACCTTCACGTGCACGTTGACGGTGTCGCCCGGCCGGAAGTCGGGGACATCGGTGCGCAGCGACTTTTCGTCGACGAAGTCGAGGGTGTTCATTTCCGTCCTTTGGAAGTTCGCGTGAACAGAGGAACCTGGCGGCTCTAGCTCGACCGGTTCGTGCTCCGGATATGGGCGGTGCGCTGGGCCTACTTCGCCCAGGGCAACCCCGCTATTGTGCCAGACCCAGGGATCGGACAGTTAATCGGGTTGCCGACCGGGTGACCTGCCGGTATATCGCTCCGAGTGCGAGGTCAGTCCGCCACTTTACGGCCGACGCGCAGCGGGTGCGGCGGGGCGGGTGCGGGTACCACGCGGCGGGCCAGTTCCTCTTCGGTCGCCCGCCGCACGTGCGCGACATCGGGGCTGCCCGCGATCAGATCCTGCACGAAGATCTTGGCCCGGATGACCGGCCGCCGATAGCGGCGTTCGCGCCGGATCGCCCGCTGCATGAGTTTGGCCCGGCCCGCGTACCGCCAGCGCGCCCAGGGCGCGCCGGGGCGGCTCAGCCGCAGCGCGCCGACGACCAGCAGCGGGAGAAAGAACATGCCGAACAGTCCGGTCCAGATCTTGCCCTTGGCGATGACGATCGCGGCGAGCGCGAGATTTCCGATCGCGAACAGGGCGAGCAGGACCCGGCCCAATTCGCTGCCGTCGTACCGAATGTCGTTGACCTCCAGCAACCACAGCGGATGGAACCCGAGCAACAGCAGGCCCGTGACCGCAAGCGCCACGAACACGGCGTCGACGGAGGTGCGGCCCTGTTCCTCCCAGTACACGTCGCGCAGGTAGTAGATGAGCGCGAACTCGTCGAGCACGAGCGCCGCCCCGACACCGAACGCGGCGGCCAGCGCGCTGAAGGGGCCGACCCCGCTGCCGTACGACGCCACCAGCCCGATCCCGGACAGCAGCACCAGCACCACGCCGAACACCATGTGGTGAATGTGCACGTCGCCGGCGCGCAGGTTGCCGGGCCACCAGCGCACCCGTTTGCGAATCAGCCGGACGCTCAACCGGATCAGCAGGAATCCGACGATGAAGCCGAGCAAGAAACACAGCAGCGGCAGGCGTCCCTGCGCCATGACGGAGTCGTCGAGCCACCGTCGTATTGCTGCCATGTCCCCATCGCTCCGGCCGTGGATATGCGATCACTGTCGGCATGCGGACGCCACGCTCAACGCCCGACCCGCCTCAGCCACATTGTGCAGCAATCTCGTGACACCCAGCCGAACCGCACGCAACACACCGCACAACCCGCCGGGCCGGATGCTCACCGGAACGCTGTGTGCGGGCCTGAGCCGATCCGGTCCACGCGAAGATCACCCGGCAGGACCGATTGCCCGACTGTCACGGGCCCGAGGTCCGGGTCGCCTGCGAACGGTGCGTGATTACTTGCCGAAACCCGCCCGGCGCAGTGCGTCGGCCATGGCACCGTTGCTGGGTGCGGGAGCGTTGCGGCGCTGCTGGTTTCGAGCCTGCCCGCCGCGGTTCTGGCCGCCGCCTTGGCCGCCGCGGTTCTGGGTGTCGCCGCCTTGGCCGCCGCGAGGCTGGCCGCCGCGGTTCTGGCCCTGCGGGCGCTGGCCGCCGCCGCGCTGACCCTGGCCACCCTTCTCCGGCTTGCCGGGCTCGTCGTCCAGGCGCAGGCTCAGCCCGATGCGCTGGCGGGCCACGTCGACCTCCAGCACCTTGACCTTCACCACATCGCCGGACTTGACGACCTCGCGCGGGTCGCGGACGAAGTTGTGCGACATGGCCGAGACATGCACCAGGCCGTCCTGATGCACGCCGATGTCGACGAACGCGCCGAAGGCGGCCACATTGGTGACCACGCCCTCGAGCACCATGCCCGGCTGCAGGTCGGCGACCTTCTCGACGCCGGCCGCGAACTCGGCGGTCTTGAACTCCGGGCGCGGGTCGCGGCCGGGCTTCTCCAGCTCGGCGATGATGTCGGTGACGGTCGGGAGACCGAACCGCTCATCGGTGAACTCGGCGGGGCGCAGCGACTTCAGCACGGTGTTGTTGCCGATGATCTCGAGCACGCCGCGGCCGGTGCTGTCGACGATGCGCCGCACCACCGGGTACGCCTCGGGGTGCACCGCGGAGTTGTCGAGCGGGTCGTCACCCTCGCGGATGCGCAGGAAGCCCGCGCACTGCTCGAATGCCTTCGGGCCCAGTCGCGGCACATCCCGCAGGGCGGTGCGATTGCGGAACGGGCCATTCTGATCACGGTGCGCCACAATGGATTCCGCGACCGAGGTGGACACGCCCGACACCCGCGCCAGCAGCGGCACCGAGGCGGTGTTGACGTCCACGCCGACCGCGTTCACCGCATCCTCGACCACCGCGCCCAGCGAGCGAGCCAGCAGTGTCTCCGATACGTCGTGCTGGTACTGGCCGACGCCGATGGACTTGGGGTCGATCTTCACCAGCTCGGCCAGCGGGTCCTGGAGGCGGCGGGCGATGGAGACCGCGCCGCGCAGCGACACGTCCAGCTCCGGCAGCTCCTGGGAGGCGTAGGCCGACGCCGAGTACACCGACGCCCCGGCCTCGGACACCACGATCTTGGTCGGCTTGTTCTCGGGGATGCGCGAGATGAGTTCGACGGCAAGGGCATCGGTCTCGCGCGAGGCGGTGCCGTTGCCGATGGCGATCAGCTCGACGCCGAAACGGGCGACCAGCGCGCCGAGGACGGCGAGCGATTTCTCGGTCTGCCCCTGCGGCTTGTGCGGGTAGATGGTTTCGGTGGCCACGACCTTGCCGGTGCCGTCCACGACCGCCACCTTGACGCCGGTGCGGAACCCCGGGTCCAGGCCCATCGTGGTGCGGGTGCCGGCGGGCGCGGCGAGCAGCAGATCGCGCAGGTTGGCGGCGAACACGTCGACCGCGTCCTTCTCGGCGGATTGCCGCAGCCGCATCCGGATATCGATGCCGAGACTCACCTGCAGTTTGGTGCGCCACGCCCAGCGGACCGTGTCCAGCAGCCAGCCGTCGGCCGGGCGGCCCCGGTCGGCGATGTCGAACTTCAGCGCGATGCGACCCTCGTAGATCGACCGCTCGCCCGGCTCCGGCTCCTCGATATCGGGCTCGAGGTGCAGCGTGAGCACCTCTTCCTTCTCGCCGCGCAGCAGCGCCAGGATCCGGTGCGAGGGCAGTTTGGTGAACGGCTCGCCGAACTCGAAGTAGTCGGCGAATTTCGCGCCGGCCTCCTCCTTGCCGGGCCGCACCCGCGAGGTGACCTGACCGCGGTTCCACATCAGCTCACGCAGCTCGCCCACCAGGTCGGCGTCCTCGGCGAAGCGCTCGACCAGAATGGCGCGGGCGCCGTCGAGCTGTTCGGCGCTGTACTGGGCCGGGTCGGTGGCGGGATCGCCGATCAGGGCGTCGGCGACCGGCTCGTGACCGGCCTCGCGCGCGATCTGCGCCTTGGTGCGCCGCTTGGGTTTGTACGGGAGGTAGATGTCCTCGAGGCGGGCCTTGGTCTCGGCGAGCATGAGCTGCTGCTCGAGGGCAGCGTCCAATTTGCCCTGGCCGCGAATGGATTCCAGAATCGACGCCCGGCGCTCGTCCAGTTCGCGCAGGTAGTACAGGCGCTCCTCGAGCTGGCGCAGCTGCGCGTCGTCGAGCCCGCCGGTGACCTCCTTGCGGTACCGGGCGATGAACGGCACGGTGGAGCCGCCGTCGAGTAGCTCCACGGCGGCGCGTACCTGCTCGTCGCGGACGCTCAGCTCGTCGGCGATGCGACGGCTGACGGTGCCGAGGCGAACGGTCCCGACGACCGGCGGATCGGCCGAGACGGAACCAGCGGCTGCGGTGCTGACGGGTCCGGCGCTGGCGGATTCTGGGGCTGTCGTCACGCTCGCAGACACTACCGTCGCCCGCCGACAGCAAACCACAAGCCCCGCGCCCGAAGTGCCGCAGCCGCATTCGCTTACGCTCGCCCCGACCGCCTCAACAGCGGCAACAGGAGACGGCACACCGAGGAAACTCGCCGAACGGAATCGCGGCCGACCATTCTCGCCGTGTCACACGGAATTGTGTCCGCTCAGGCCGGACACCTCTCGGCTACCCGTCTTCCGGAACGTCCGCGGGCAGCAGGTCCGGGCGGCGGGCGCGGGTGCGGGCCAGAGATTGTTCGCGGCGCCAGGCCTCGATCCGGGCGTGGTTGCCCGACAGCAGGATCTCGGGGACCTCGAGTCCGCGCCAGCTGACCGGGCGGGTATAGCTGGGCCCTTCGAGCAGGCCGTCGGAGAACGAATCCTGTTGGTGGGACAGCTGATTGCCGAGCACCCCGGGCACGAGCCGCACCACGGCCTCGGCCATCACCAGCACCGCGGCCTCGCCGCCGATCAGCACGTAGTCGCCGATGCTGACCTCCTCGACGCGCACCCGGCGCGCGGCGTCGTCGAAGACGCGCTGGTCGATGCCCTCGTAGCGGCCGCAGGCGAATACCAGATGCCGTTCACCGGCCCAGCGTTCGGCGGTGGCCTGGGTGAACGGGACACCGGCGGGCGTGGGCACCACCAGCAGCGCCTCGTCGGGACACACCTCGTCCAGGGCGTCTCCCCAGACGGTCGGTTTCATGACCATGCCGGGACCGCCGCCGTACGGTGCGTCGTCCACCGCCTGATGGACGTCGTGCGTCCACCGCCGTAGGTTGTGCACGCCGAGTTCGACGATCCCCTTGTCGATCGCCTTGCCCAGCAATGCCGTTCGCAGCGGCTCCAGATACTCGGGGAAGATCGTGACGACATCGATGCGGAGCGCGGCGTCGGCACTCATTGCTCACTCCTTGTCGAGCAGTCCCTCGGGCGGATCGATGACGACCAGGCCCTCGGCCAGTGACACGGTGGGCACGATCGCGGTCACGAACGGCACCAGGATCTCGCGCCCGTCTTCCGCGGCGCGCACCGAAAGCAGTTCTCCCGCAGCGGAATGCAGCACCTCGGTCACCGTGCCGACGACCGTGCCGTCGCCGAGCCGCACGGTCAGGCCCTCGAGTTCGTGGTCGTAGAACTCGTCCGGATCCTCCGACGGCGGCAGATCGGCGGTATCGATGAGAAAGAGCATGCCGCGCAACGCGTCCGCGGCCGTGCGGTCGGCAATGCCTCGCAGGCACAGCAGCAGTCGCCCCGAGTGCTCCCGGACCGACTCCACCGTGTGTTGCTGCGTCTGCTGCGACCGGGGCAACCGCCCGCGCAGCACCGTGCCGGGCGCGAACCTCGCCTCGGGATCATCGGTACGCACCTCGACCACGAGTTCGCCGCGCACGCCGTGCGACCTGGCGACCCGTCCGACGACGAGTTCCATCTACTGGTCGGTGTCGACCACGTCGACCCGGATCCCCCGGCCGCCGATACCGGCGACGAGGGTACGCAGCGCGGTCGCGGTGCGTCCGCCGCGGCCGATCACCTTGCCCAGATCCTCCGGGTGGACATGCACCTCGACGGTGCGCCCGCGCCGGCTGGTGATCAGCTCGACGCGGACGTCGTCGGGATTGGCGACGATGCCGCGCACCAGGTGCTCGACGGCATCGGCGACGACGGCGCTCATGCCTCGGCGGTCTCGGTCTCGGCCTCGTCGGCCTTCTTCGCGGCCTTCTTCTTCGGGGTCACGGCCTCGGCGACCGGCTCGCTGTCGGCGGCGGCCAGCGCGGCGTTGAACAGGTCCAGCTTGCTCGGCTTGGCCGCCTTGACCTTGAGGGTGCCCTCGGCGCCCGGCAGGCCCTTGAACTTCTGCCAGTCGCCGGTGATCTCGAGGATGCGCTTGACCGGCTCGGTCGGCTGCGCGCCGACGCCCAGCCAGTACTGCACGCGCTCGGAGTCGACCTCGATCAGCGAGGGCTCTTCCTTCGGGTGGTACTTGCCGACGCTCTCGATGGCGCGGCCGTCGCGGCGGGTGCGCGCGTCGGCGACGACGATGCGGTACTGCGGGTTGCGGATCTTTCCGAGCCGCGTGAGCTTGATCTTGACAGCCATGGCTGTTGCCTTTCGGTGGTGGCCGCCCGCGGGCAGCCGGTTGGTCACGGCGCAATTCAGCGACCCACACGGATGCGGGCCCGGTTTTGCGTAGAGTGTGTGACCGCCGCGCGGTACGTAACCGGAGACGGGCTGACACTGTCCCGAGATCGGCGGCCGCGGCACGAGCCGTGGTCACCGAGGAGGACGGTCGATCATTCTGCCAGACTCCCCCCGACCACATGAAATCGGCTCGGCCGGGGTCCGGGACCGCCCCCGATGCGCGAGTTCAGCGGTGGGCGGTGACCGGGTCGCGGCGATTGTGGACCCGCCCGCGCAACACCACGAACGCGGGCGCCGCGAGGACCTCCGGCCCGGTCCGGGGATCGGCGTCGTAGACCACGAAATCGGCCGGGGCGCCCGGTTCGATGCCGGGACGGCCCAGCCACTCCCGCGCCCGCCAGGAGGCCGCGCCCAGCGCCTCGTCCGGCGTCAGGCCCGCACCGGCGAGCGCGTCGATCTCGTCGGCGATACGGCCGTGCCGGATCGAGCCGCCGGCATCGGTGCCGGTGTAGATGGGCACACCGGCGGCGTGGGCGGCGGCGACGGTGTCGCGGACGCGGCGGTGCAGATCGCGCATGTGCGCGGCGTAGATCGGGAACTTCGCCGCACTGTCGGCGATGTCGGGGAAGGTATTGATATTGATCAAGGTGGGTACCAGGGCAGTGCCGTGGCGCACCATCATCTCGAGGGTCTCGTCGGTGAGGCCGGTGCCGTGTTCCAGGCAGTCGATACCGGCGCCGATCAGGCCGGGCAGCGCGTCCTCGCCGAAGACGTGCGCGGTGACCCGGGCGCCTTCGCGGTGCGCGGCGTCGATGGCCTCCTTCAGGACGGCGTCGCTCCACAGCGGGCGCAGATCGCCGACGGAACGGTCGATCCAGTCGCCGACGATCTTGACCCAGCCGTCGCCGAGGCGGGCCTGTTCGGCGACGATGTCCGGCAGGTCGCGCTCGTCGTCCAGTTCGATGCCCAGTTCGCGGATGTAGCGCTTGGGCCGGGCGATGTGGCGGCCCGCGCGGATGATCCGCGGCAGGTCCTCGCGGTCGTCGATGAACCGGGTGTCGATGGGCGAGCCCGCGTCGCGCAGCAGCAACGCGCCCGCGTCACGCTCGGTCTCGGCCTGGGCGACGGCGCCCGCGCGGTCCTCGTGCCCGCCGCCGTACCGGATGCCGACGTGGCAGTGGGCATCCACCAGGCCCGGCACGATCCACCCTGTGCGGCACAGGGTTTCGGCGTCGCGCACGGGCTCGAAGGAGATCAGGCCGTCGTGCACCCACAGGTCCCGGACCTCGTCTCCCGGGAGTACCACTCCCCGCAGGTGCAGTCGCATCGCGCCTCCTGGTCGCAACGGTGTGCCTCACACGCGGTCGGCGCCACGGCGCGCTCCGGCCCGGCGCGAGGGAAGTCGGAAGCTATTTCTGCTTGCGGTTCATCAGCTTCGACAGGTCGAAGCCCTCGAGGCCGGGGGGCAACTCGTCGAGGCCCGCGGGCATGTTCGACAGGTCCGGCATGCCGCCGGGCATGCCGCCCGGGGGCATCGCGGGCATGCCGGGGAAACCGCCACGCACCTTCGGCGGCGTCGGCCCGCGCCCGCCCTTCTTGCCTTTCTTCCCCTTCTTGCCCTTGGCATTTCGACGAGCGCCGCCGGGCATGCCCATCTGGCGGCCCATTTGCGCCATCATCTTGCGGGCCTCGAAGAAGCGGTCGACCAGCTGGTTCACATCGGTCACCGTGACACCCGAACCGTTGGCGATGCGCAGCCGCCGGGAGGCGTTGATGATCTTGGGGTTGGCGCGCTCGGCGGGCGTCATGCCGCGGATGATGGCCTGCACCCGGTCCAGTTGCTTGTCGTCGACCTGAGCCAGCGCGTCCTTCATCTGGCCCGCGCCGGGCAGCATGCCGAGCAGGTTGCCGATCGGACCCATCTTCCGGATCGCCAGCATCTGATCGAGGAAGTCCTCGAGCGTCAGCTCGCCGGAGCCGATCTTGCGCGCGGCCTCCTCGGCCTGCTGCTGGTCGTAGACCTGCTCCGCCTGCTCGATCAGCGTGAGCAGATCGCCCATGCCCAGGATGCGGCTCGACATCCGGTCCGGGTGGAAGACGTCGAAGTCCTCGAGCTTCTCACCGGTGGAGGCGAACAGGATCGGCTGGCCGGTCACCTCGCGCACCGACAGCGCGGCGCCACCGCGGGCGTCGCCGTCCAGCTTGGTGAGCACCACACCGGTGAACCCGACGCCGTCGCGGAACGCCTCGGCGGTGCTGACCGCGTCCTGGCCGACCATGGCGTCGAGGACGAACAGGATCTCGTCGGGCTGTACGGCATCGCGAATGCCCGCGGCCTGCCCCATCATCTCCGCGTCGATGCCGAGGCGGCCCGCGGTGTCGACGATGACGACGTCGTACTGCTTGCCGCGCGCCTCCTCGATGCCCTTGCGCGCCACGTCGATCGGTTCGCTGACCGAGATGCCCTGCGGGTGCTCGCCGCCGATCGAGGTTCCCGGGTGCGGCGCGAACACCGGCACACCGGCCCGCTCGCCCACCACCTGCAACTGCGTGACCGCGCCGGGCCGCTGCAGGTCGCAGGCCACCAGGAGCGGCGTATGCCCTTGTCCCTTCAGCCATTTCGCGAGCTTGCCCGCCAGGGTCGTCTTACCCGCGCCCTGCAGACCGGCGAGCATGATCACCGTCGGCGGGGTCTTGGCGTACTGCAACCGGCGGGTCTCGCCGCCGAGGATCCCGATGAGTTCCTCGTTGACGATCTTGACGACCTGCTGCGCCGGGTTCAGCGCCCCCGAGACCTCCGCGCCCTTGGCGCGCTCCTTGATGCGAGCGATGAACTGCCGCACCACCGGCAGGGCGACGTCGGCGTCGAGCAGGGCCAACCGGATCTCGCGAGCGGTCGCGTCGATATCGGCCGGTGACAGCCGCCCCTTGCCGCGCAGATCCTGTAGGGCACCGGTCAACCGGTCGGACAGGGATTCGAACACCGATCGCGCTCCTGGTATCTCGACGGACGTCACTCGACTTACCAGGGTATCGGGTCCGCCCCGAGGTCAGTCCAGCGAGCGTCGCCGCGGGCGCGGAGCCTGCCGGATGTCGTGGTCCTCCGAGGCCACCATGTACATCGCCTCGCGGGCGGTCAGCCCCAGTTCGAGGGCCATGTTGTCGAGCATCGCCCACTCCGCGTCGGTGGGGTCGTGGTCGGTGCCCGTGGAGGCGATGGTCATGGCCGTCACCGCCTGCTGACCGGTGAGCGTGCGGCCGGGTAGCCAGGACACCACCCAGCGGTCCCCGCCCACGCAGCGCGCGATGTGCCGGGTCAGATCGCTGGTCATCGTTGCTGCGGATACCACTTCAATAGCCACCGACCTGCTCCCCTCGTGCTCCGGACACCATGACAGGTACTGCGACAGCTCCGACGGAAGAACATCAAACGGTTCCGATATTAGAGTGGCCCGCGTCACACGAGCTACAGGTTGTAGCAAATTGCGCGCAACGATCTGATCAACCAGCAAATGACCAGTTTGCGCGAAAATGCGCGGGCGGGGCGACTGCTCAGTAAATCGCTCCGGAGTCGGTGCCGCTGTCCGTTTCGGCGGGTTTCTTCGGTTCCGGCTGGGGAACCACCGCCAGCACCGCGGTTTCGATCTCGGCGCGGCGCTGGGGTGTGTCGTCGTCGCCCAGGTCCAGGCAGAAGGCGTCGACCACGGCCGATCCCAGCGTGACGACCTTGGCCCACCGCACGCTCGCCCCGGTGGCGGCCAGTGCCGCGGCCAATCGGCTGAGCAGCCCGATGCGGTCCTCGGCGCGCAGTTGCAGCAGCGCCTGGCCGGGCACGGCGGTGTCGGTCCAGATCACCCGCGGCTGGGCCTGGGCGTACGGGCCGACCCGCACGCTCGCCTCGCGCTCCTTCTTCGCCAGCATCGCGCCGGTGTTCAGATCGCCCTTGACCGCCCGGATCAATTCCTGCCGCAGCAGACCGGCGTCCGGCGGGTCGCCGAACATCGGCGTCACCACGAACCGGTCGATCGCGATCCCGTCCGCACCGGCCAGCGACGCCGACAGCACCCGCAGCGAATGCAGCGCCAGCACCCCGGCCGCGTCCGACAGCAGTCCCGGCGTATCCGGCGCGATGACGGTGACGACGTGGGTGTAGCGGCCCTCACCGGGTACCAGCTGAACGTGCACGCCGCCGGACTTCGCCTGCTCCAGCAGTTCGTCGGCGATCGGATCCGGTTGTGGCAGTGGCTCTCCCGCCATCACCAGGCGGCAGCGCCGGACCAGCTCACCGATCAAGGCGGCCTTCCAGTCGCCCCACACGCCCGGACCGGTGGCCAGGGAGTCGGCCTCGGCCAGGGTGTGCAGCAATTCCAGCAGTTGCGGATCGCCGTCGAGCGCGTCGACCACCCGCTGCACCGTCTCGGGATCGCCGAGATCGCGTTTGGTCGCGGTGTCCGGCAGCAGCAGGTGGTAGCGGACGATCGCCGACACGGTCCGCACATCGGTGGGCCACAGCCCGAGCCGGCGGCCGATATGGGTGGCGAGTTCGGCGCCGACGACGCTGTGGTCCTCGACCCGGCCCTTGCCGATGTCGTGCAGCAGCGCGCCCAGCAGCAGCAGATCGGGGCGCGACACCCGGGTGCCGAGCGCGCTCGCGTAGGCGACGGTCTCGACAAGGTGGCGGTCCACGGTCCAGGTGTGCATCGGGTCGCGGGGCGGCAGGTCCCGCACCGCTCCCCACTCCGGAAACAGCCTGCCCCACAAGCCCGTTCGATCCAGCGCCTCGACCGCGTCGACGGTGCCGCGCCCGGCGCCCAGCAGGACCAGCAGGTCGTTGAGCGCCTCGCGCGGCCACGGCTCGCGCAGTTCGGGGGCGTCCTCGGACAGCCGGTTGAGCGTGGTCGCCGCCATGGGCAGCCCGGTCTGCGCCGAGGCGGCGGCCACCCGCAGGATCAGGCCCGGATCCTTCTGCGGCCGCGCGTCGCGGGCCAGCACCACCTCGCCGGAGTGCTCGACCACCCCCTCATCGAGTGGTCGACGCACCGGCACCCGGCGCAGCCGGGCGAGTCCTCGACGCGGCAGGGCATTGCCCGCGGTGCGCAGCCCGACGTCGACCGAATAGCCGACCGTGCGCGCGGCGTCGCTGAGCGTGCGGGCCAGATCGAAACGGTCCCCGATGCGCAGCGCGGCGCCGATCTCGTCGGCGTCCTGGGCACGGAGCTGATCGCGGGAGCGGCGCGCCACCCGGTGCAGTTCGGTCCGCACGTCGAGCAGGCGGCGGTGCGCCTGTTTCAGGCCGCCGCCCGGCACGTCCGGGCCGAGACCGGGCATGGCGTCGGTCAGCTGGGCGATGGCCAGCGCGTCCAGCAGCTGGATGTCGCGCAGCCCGCCGCGGCCGTTCTTCAGGTCCGGTTCCGCGCGATGGGCGATCTCGCCGCCGCGCTTCCACCGGACCCGGGCCTGCTCCACCAATTCGCCGAAGCGCGAACGGATTCCGGTCCGCCACTCCCGGCGCACCCCGCCGATCAGCAGGTTGCTCAGCTCCTGATCGCCGACGATGTGCCGGGCCTCGAGCATGCCCAGCGCGGCGGTGAGATCCTCCGACGCCACCCGCAATGCCTGCGGGACCGTGCGGACGCTGTGGTCGAGCTTGATGTGCGCGTCCCACAGCGGATACCACAGTTGATCGGCCACCTCGGCGACGCGTTTCGGGTCCACGTCGTCGTGCAGCAGCACCAGATCCAGGTCGGAGTACGGCATCATCTCCCGGCGGCCCAGTCCGCCGACGGCGACCACCGCGAGGCCGCTGTCGGCGGTGATGCCGAGTTCCGCGCCCTTGGTGGTGAGCCACAGATCATGCAGATCCACCAGCGCCTGGCGCAGCGACTCGGCGTCCAGGCGGGGCCGGCGGGCATCACCGCCGTCGAGCAGTTGGTCTCGGGCACGCACCAGATCCGTGGCCCCGCCCGGCATGTCGTTGTTCGCCTGCAAACCCACAACCACCACCCATTCCGTGTCCCCGCGGACCCGCGCCGCCGGGTCCCATGCGCACGGCCCCGTCCCGGCCGTCGTCCGGCCGGGAGCGGGGCCGCCGCTCACTTCTCTGTGTTCGCTGCGGTGTAGTTCGCTACAGAGCGTCGGCCCCGCGTTCGCCGGTGCGGACCCGGATCACCGCCTCGACGGGGGTGACCCAGACCTTGCCGTCACCGATCTTGCCGGTGCGGGCGGCCTCGACGATCACCTCCACCACCTTCTCGACGGAGGCATCGTCCACGACCACCTCGACGCGGACCTTCGGCACGAAGTCGACGGAGTACTCGGCGCCGCGGTAGACCTCGGTGTGGCCCTTCTGCCGCCCGTAGCCCTGCACCTCGCTGACGGTCATGCCCAGCACACCCGCCTGCTCCAACCCGCTTTTCACGTCCTCGAGCGTGAACGGTTTGACGATTGCAGTGATCAGTTTCATTGCGTCATGCCTCCTTGACGGCGGTACGTGCCGTGCCACCCACAGCAGCGAAATCGTATGCCGTTTCCGCGTGCTCCGACTCGTCCATGCCCTGGAACTCGGCGTCGTCGCTCGCGCGCAGGCCGATGGTGTACTTGATCGCCAGCGCGATGATCGCCGTGACGACCCCGGAGAAGATCAGCACCGCGAAGGCGCCGACGGCCTGCTTGCCCAGCTGATCGAAGCCGCCGCCGTAGAACAGGCCCTCGACCCCGGCCGGCGCCTCGGAGGTGGCCACCAGGCCGACCATCAGGGTGCCGATCAGACCGCCGACCAGGTGCACGCCGACCACGTCGAGCGAGTCGTCGAACCCGAACCGGAATTTCAGCCCGACCGCCAGGGCGCACAGCGCACCGGCGACGATGCCGATGGCCAGCGCGCCGACCACGTTCACCGACGAACACGACGGGGTGATGGCGACCAGACCGGCCACGATGCCCGAGGCCGCGCCCAGCGAGGTGGGCTTGCCGTCGCGGATCTTCTCGACCACGAGCCAGGCCAGCATGGCCGCCGCGGTGGCGATGGTCGTGGTCACGAAGGTGGCGCCCGCGATGCCGTTGGAGGCGGTCGCCGACCCGGCGTTGAAGCCGTACCAGCCGAACCACAGCAGTCCGGCGCCGAGCATCACGAAGGGAAGGTTGTGCGGCCGCATCGGCGTCTTGGGCCAGCCCCTGCGCTTGCCGAGCACGATCGCCAGCACCAGGCCCGCGATACCGGCGTTGATGTGCACCGCGGTGCCGCCCGCGAAGTCGATCGCCTTGAGCTTGTTGGCGATCCAGCCGCCGTGCTCACCGGTGATGCCGTCGAAGGAGAACACCCAGTGCGACACCGGGAAGTAGACGACCGTGGCCCACACGCCCGCGAACAGCAGCCAGGAGCCGAACTTGAGGCGGTCGGCGACCGCACCCGAGATGAGAGCGACGGTGATGATCGCGAACATCAACTGGAAGGCCACGAACACCGACAGCGGAATCGAGCCCGCCACCGGAATCGCGGCGGGCGACGCGGGATCGGTGGTGGCCAGATAGCTGCCGCCGAAGACCGACTTCAGCCCGAAGTACTGTCCGGGGTCGCCGAACAGGTTGCCCTTGTCGTCGCCGAATGCCAGCGAGAAGCCGTAGAGCGACCATAGAACGGTCACCAGGCCCATCGCGCTGATACTCATCATGATCATGTTGAGTACGTTCTTGCCGCGCACCATGCCGCCGTAGAAAAAGGCCAGGCCGGGTGTCATCAGCAGCACGAGTGCCGAACTCGCCAGCATCCATGCGGTGTCACCGGTATTGGGTTCACCGATTACGGGAAACGCCACCTTTGTTCCTCCTCATCTCGGGCCCTGCCGATTACGGCAAAACGAGCCTGCTGAGTAGGTTCCTCAGTCGGTGTTTCCTCCGTGACGCCGCGATGTTTCCGCTGGGTGAACGGATGAACTTGCAGTGTTGCCACTACGTTTCGTGCGGTTCACGATGGTTCGGGGCTCAGCGTGCGCACCCGCCCGCTGTGAGCCGATTCGGTGAGGTTTTCGCAGGTCAACCCAGCAACGCGTCCACGAAGGCGGAGGGTTCGAAGGGAGCCAGATCATCGGCTCCCTCACCCAAACCGACCAGTTTGACCGGAACGCCCAGCTCGTGCTGGACCTGGAAAACGATACCGCCCTTGGCGGTCCCGTCCAGCTTGGTCAGCACCACGCCGGTGATGTCGACGACCTCGGCGAAGACGCGGGCCTGGGTCAGGCCGTTCTGGCCGACGGTCGCGTCGAGCACCAGCAGCACCTCGTCGACGGCGGCCTTCTTCTCCACCACCCGCTTGACCTTGCCCAATTCGTCCATCAGGCCGGTCTTGGTGTGCAGGCGTCCCGCGGTGTCGACCAGCACCGCGTCGACTCCGTTCGCGATTCCGGCGCTGACCGCGTCGAAGGCCACCGACGCGGGATCGGCGCCCTCGCGACCGCGCACGGTCTCCGCGCCGACCCGTTCGCCCCAGGTCTGCAACTGGTCGGCGGCGGCGGCGCGGAACGTGTCGGCCGCGCCGAGCAGCACGCGGCGGCCGTCGGCGACCAGGACCCGGGCCAGCTTGCCCGTGGTCGTGGTCTTGCCGGTGCCGTTCACGCCGACGACCAGCAGGATCGACGGATGATCGTCGTGCGGCAGGGCTCGGATGGACCGGTTCAGCTCGGGGCGCAGCGCCTCGATCAGCACATCGCGGAGCACCTGGCGGGCCTGCTCACCGGTCCGGACGCTGCGCGCGGCCAGTTCCTCCCGCAGCCGCCGCACGATCGTGCCGGTGACGGCCGTGCCCAGATCGGCCATGACCAGGGTGTCCTCGATCTCCTCCCAGGAGTCCTCGTCCAGGTCGCCGCCGCCGAGCAGGCCCAGCAGGCTCTTGCCGACCGCGTTCTGCGACCGGGACAGGCGACCGCGCAGGCGGGTGAGGCGGCCCGCAGTGGGCTCGATCTCCTCCAATTGCGGTGCGGGAGTTTCGCTCTCGCTCGGCGCGGGAGCTTCCGCCGGTGCCGTGCCCTCGGGCACTACCTCCTCGGCGGTGGCCGCGGTCTCGGCGGTGTCGGGTTCGGGGAGGCGGACGTCGGTGATGGTGCGGCGAGCCGAATCGCGCGGGATGGCGGCGTCGTCCCCGACGTGCGGCTGGCCCTCGTCGTCGGTGCGCTCGAGGGGAACCGGCTCCGGTTCCGGACGAGGCGGCGTCAAGGTCCCCGCACCCGCGCCACCCTGACTGAAGTCGAATCCGCCGGACGCCGTGTACCCGCCCGACCGATCGGTCAGCTCCTGCTCGGTAGCGGCCGGGGTGAGGGTCACCCGCCGGCGCCGGTACAGAACAAATCCGGACACGAACGCCACCAGCAGCACGGCGGCGATCGCGGCGATCAGAATCCAAGCTTGCGCAGTCACGCCCCCATCCTTTCAGAACCCGGAGTTACACCTGTCGGGTGGCGGACCGCGGGCGCGTCGGCCCGCGACCTGCGGCCGGACCTACGGCATGGTCGTAGACGGGCCGGGATCGCTCAGGTGAGGCGGGTGTAGTTGCCGGCTTCCGAGACGTCGGGGTCGGTGGTGAGGAAGGCCTCGAGCATCTCCTCGGCGAGGGTGGGCGAGGTCAGCCGGAGACCGAGGGCGAGCACATTGGCGTCGTTCCATTTCCGGGCGCCCGCGGCGGTGGAGCGGTCGGTGCAGAGCGCGGCCCGCACACCGGGCACCTTGTTCGCGGCGATCGACACGCCGGTGCCGGTCCAGCAGCACACCACGCCGCGGTCGGCCGCACCCCGCGCGACCGCCTCGCCGACCCCGCTGCCCACCTCCGGCCAGGCGATGTCCTCGCCGACCACCAGCAGTTCGTGTCCCTGGGCGGTGAGCCATTCCCGCATGTGCCGGGTCAGGTCGGTGGATTCGTCGGTACCGAAGGCGATCCGCATGTGTCGAGGGTACGACCTGCGGTCCGCGCACTAACACAACCGCTGGTTACCCACCGGAAGGACACGCCGGAATCGGCGTAGTAGACACCATCAACTACCGACCGGTCTGCTCGTCCGAGCACCACACGGCGGAAGGCTCGGCGAATCCGATACCGAGACAATAGGATCGGCGACGTGACCGATCGAAATGTGCTTGGGGGACCGCTGGAGGAGTGTGGCACCGATCCTCTCACCGGCTTCTACCGGGACGGTTGCTGTAGCACCGGCCCCGAAGACCTGGGCAGCCACACGGTGTGCACCGTCGTAACCCAGGAGTTCCTGGAGCACCAGAAGTCGATCGGCAACGATCTGATCACCCCGCGCCCGGAGAACAACTTCCCCGGGCTGCAACCGGGCGACCGCTGGTGCGTGGTCGCGGTGCGCTGGCTACATGCCCACGAGGACGGCGTCGCCGCCCCGGTGGTCCTGGCCGCCACCCACGAGAACGCGCTCGAGGTCGTCCCGATGGACACGCTCCGCAAATACGCCGTCGATGTTCCCGACGACGTGAGCGATCTGCTGTAGGCCCGGGCGCGTCGGCGGGATCGTGAGAAGTATCACCGGTCGCGCTCGCGGGCCGGGGTCAGGGATGGACCCGGCGTAGGTAGTCCTCGTACAGCAGGACGAATCCGTCGTCGTCGAAATCGATGCCGGCGCGGTAGTCGCCGGAGACGAAACGCACCGTCCGGCCGCCGCGCGGTTCGTACCGCTGCGCGGTGAGCGTGGCGGTCAGGTCCGGCACCGCGACGAATCGCATGGTGTAGTCCCGCGGGGCGGACGCCGCGCCCAGCAGTTCGTCGCGCACCACGGGCAGGGAGTTGAAGTACGCGGAGTGCTGGAGGTCGAAGTAGTCGGCTCCGTCCAGACGATGCCGCACCGGGCCGTCGCCGATGTCGACGGTCAGCTCGGGACCGTCCAGCCGCCAGCGCAATTCGTAGGCCACGCCGATCTGGGTACCGTCGGCACGGTCCAGCGATTCGACGCGGACGATCTCCATCCGCGGCTCATCGATCCCCTGCCACACGAAGGTTCGCACGGGACGAGATTAGCGGCCGCCGTCGAATTCGAGGCCCGCGTTGACCGTCTCGGTGTCACAGGTCTTGGCGGAAGCGCGGCGGCGGTGCGCCTTCTGACGGCAGGCCGGTGAGCAGTACCGGGCGGGGCGGCCGGTGGCGGAGGGTCGCAGGGCGTCGCCGCAGACCGGGCAACGGATCGTTTCGCTATGCGTTTCGTTACGATCCGGGCCGCGGGTTTCGAGTTTCGTCACACGCTCGGACGGGGCGGCGCGCATGGCGTCCAGCACCAGGGCGGCGGGCCGCGACAGCGTGTCGGTCAGCCCCGAAGAACGCTGCACGGCAAGACATCCGGCGAACAGCGCGACCACGTCGGGCATGGTGAGATCCGCGCGCACCGAACCCTCGCGCTGCGCCGCGACCAGCAGCGCCGCCAGCGCGTGGCGGAATCGCTCGCCCGCACCCCGCAGCAGCTCGCGGGGCCAGCCGTCGTCGGACTCCAGCACATCGCACATCGCCTTGTTGCGGGGCGCGCCGATCACGACCTTGGCGCAGAACTCGATGAAGGCCGCGCCCGCGTCCGGCGCGTCACGATAGCCGATGGCCAGCGCGGTGAGCCGGTCGACACGTTGCTGCACAACGGCTTCCACCAGATCGGTCTTCGCCGGAAAATGCCGGTGCACGGTGCCGGCGCCGACTCCCGCCCGACGCGCGACCTCGGCGAGCGACACCGAGGTGCCGTGTTCGGCGAAGGCGCGCTGGGCGGCGGACAGGATCAGCGCACGGTTGCGCCGGGCATCGGCCCGGTTGCCGAGTCCCGGCTGCGGCTGGGTTTCGTTACGCACCTTCGATTCAACACTGGCAGCGGGCACTTCGCCCCTCCTATGGTCCGAATACGGGTCGAACAACCCGTATTCTAGCGAAGGGAAGCTCATGTCCGAATCGAACGATCCCATTCTGGTGACCGGCGCGACCGGCAAGCAGGGCGGCGCGACGGCCCGCCACCTCCTCGAGCACGGGCATCCCGTCCGCGCGCTGGTCCGTGACCCGAAGACCGCCGCGGCGCGGGAACTGTCGGCGCTGGGCGCGGAACTCGTGGTCGGCGATTTCGACGAACCCGCCACGCTCCGCACCGCGGTCGCCGGAGTCCGCGGTGTCTTCGCCGTACCGCCGAGTCCCATGGACCCGACGAGCGACATCAAGGACATCGAAGCCCGGCGGAGCGTGCAGCTGGTCGAGGCGGCGCGGGCGGCGGGGGTCGATCACTTCGTGTTCACCGGCATCGGCTCGTTCTCCGGCGGTGAGCGGATCGCCGCCGGGAAGGAGGCCGCCGAACAGGCCGTGATCGCCAGTGGCATGCGCTATACGCTGCTGCGACCTGTCCGGTTCATGGAGAACTATCTGGCACAGGGCACGCCGGTGGACGGAATCAGCGCGGGCGTCCACCGGCATCTGTTCGCACCCGACCACCCGGTGCAGATGATCGCAGTCGACGACATCGGCGTCATCGCGGCGCTGGCCTTCGCCGAACCGGAGCGCTTCCACGGCCGGATCCTCGAACTGGCCGGTGACGAGCAGACACCGGTGGCCGCCGCGGCGAGTATCTCCGAGGCCACGGGGATCCCCGTCCGATACCACCAGCTCACCGGGCCGGAGGTGGCAGCGCTGGGCGAGCCGATCGCCTCGGTCGCCCGGCTGGTCGGTGACGGCGGCGCGGGCTGGCACGCCGACATCCACGCGCTGCGCGTCATCCATCCCGGCCTCCGCACGTTCGACGACTGGCTGACGGAAACCGGTGCCGCACAACTGAAGTCGCTGCTGGACGGATCGGCTTAAAGCGCCTGTCCGCAGGTCCGGCAGAACCGGTTACCGGGCTCCGTACGGGAGCCACAGGTTCCGCAGAACGCGGGCGCCGCACTCGGCAGCTGCTCGGTATCGGCTCCGATTTCCGACGGAATCGACTGCGCCGCAGTCGTTTCCGGCACGTCGACGGCGCGAATCGGCTGCGTCTCGGCCGGGACCGACGCCGTCGGCGCAGCGGCCTGCCACCCCGATACGGTCGGTGCAGCGGCCTGCCACACCAACGTGGTCGGCGCAGGACTGCCCGGAACCGATTGCGGCGCAGATGGTCCCGGCACAGGGATACCGGTAGGCGCCGGGACCGTCTGCGCTTCGGCCGGTATCGGTGCGGGAGTGCCGAGGCCGCTCGGGACGCCGGCGCCGACGACGTGGCCGGGGTGCCCGAAGCGGAATGCCGGGTCCGTGGCAGGTCCGGCCGACGGCATCGGCGGGGCCGCGAGGGCGACCTTGCCGCGCCGTGAGCGGCGCACCAGCAGCAGGACCAGGATCACCACCACTACCGCGGCACCTGCTGCGCCACCGATCAGATACCAGAGCCGGTAGTCGGCGGACGAGTTGCCCCAGTCACCGAACCTGTCCCGCATCTGGGCCGCCGACGTCTTCATCTCGGCCGCCTTCGCGTGCTTCGGCGACAGCGCCAGCACCTTGTCGAAGTCCGAAATCGCGGTGGTGTACCGACCGGCATAGAACGCCGCGAGCCCGTCCTGATAGGAGGTGTCCACGGCGGCCGGTGCGGGCTGAACTCCGTTGCGCTTCAACAGTTCCGACAGGCCCGTAGCCGGTGCGACGAAGTTGAACGGCTGGGATTCGCCGCGAATCAGGAAGCTGTTCACCCCGATCACCCGCCCGTCGCCGCCGACGGTGGGACCGCCGCTCATCCCGGGCGACACGGCGGCGCTGATCTCGTAGACCGGCACGCTGCCCTGTGTCTTCTTCGAGCTGACCGCGCCTTCCTTGTTCGACGGTTCGGCCGAGCGATCCGTGACCGTCTCCGTGCTGGCGGGGTAGCCGACCGCCAGCACCTGGTCGCCGATGCGGACGTCGGCGTCGGCGGCGAGTTCGGCCGCGGCGAGGCCGTGCGCCTCCACCTTCAGCAGGGCCACATCGCCCTGCCCGAGCGAGCGGTAGTCGACCACGCGGGCGGGCAGCGGATCGGTCCGCCCGTCGCCGAGTTGCACCGTCGCCCGCAGATCCAGCGGCGATCCCTTGGCCTCGCCCTCCACGGTCCAGTTCTTCGCACCGAACTCGTAGAACTCCTCGGCGCTCACCTGGGCGCGGCGGTCGTGCGCCTCGAGCGCGGCCATCTGAATGTATTTGTCGCGGAACGATTCCGTGCCCGCACCGATGTCGACACAGTGCCCCGCCGTGGCGACGTACCCGTCGGGGTCGACCACGAATCCGGTGCAGGTCGCGTCGATCTCGTACGGCTGCCCGTTGTTGAACACATTGCCGAGTTCGTCGAGGACATAACCGCTGACGCGCATATCGATGGCCGCGATCGCGGGACGAATCAGCGCGGCGGCCTGCTCCATCCGGTTCGGCGGATGCAGGTCCGCGGGCGCGGTGCCGACGTCGCTGGAACAGGCGGCGCCACCGCCCACCACGAGCAGAGACAGTGCCGAGACGGCGGCGATTTTCGACCATGGCCGAGAACTGGACATGGGTGCTCCTCCAGGGAATTGATGCAGACCGGCCGACCCCGCCGAACCGGGATGGTCCCGTGGCACGGACACCGTTGCGATGCAGTGCTTCCCGAGGGGTCGATGTGGACCGGCTCACCCATGGTCACAGCGAATCGGCACGTCCGGTACGCACCCTAGGGGGCGATGTTCCTACCCAACGATGCGATTCACCGCCACCCGTTCGGTGGCCGCGCCCGCGCCGAAACCGGTCTAGGCGGACGCCCCGACCAGGTTCTCCCCGCGCAGCCGCTGGGAGATCACCTGGGTGATGCCGTCGCCGCGCATGCTCACGCCGTAGAGCGCGTCGGCAATCTCCATGGTCGGCTTCTGGTGGGTGATGACGATCAGCTGCGACTTCTCCCGCAGCTGCTCGAACAGGCCGATGAGGCGGCGCAGGTTGGTGTCGTCCAGCGCCGCTTCCACCTCGTCCATGACGTAGAACGGCGAGGGCCGGGCCCGGAAGATCGCCACCAGCAGCGCCACCGCGGTCAGCGACTTCTCGCCGCCGGACAGCAGCGACAGCCGCTTGACCTTCTTCCCCGGCGGGCGGGCCTCCACCTCGATCCCGGTGGTCAGCATGTCCGTGGGGTCGGTCAGCAACAGCCGGCCCTCGCCGCCCGGGAACAGCTTCGCGAACACGCCGACGAACTCACGCTCGACGTCCTCCCAGGCCTCGGTGAACACCTGCAGGATCCGCGCGTCCACCTCGGCGACCACGTCCAGCAGGTCCTGGCGGGCCTTCTTGACGTCCTCCAGCTGGGTGGACAGGAAGTTGTAGCGCTCCTCCAGGGCCGCGAACTCCTCCAGCGCAAGGGGATTCACCTTGCCGAGGGTGGTGAGGTCCTTCTCGGCGCGCTTGGCGCGGCGTTGCTGGGTGGCACGGTCGTAGGGCATCGGCTGCGGCGGGCTGACCTGCTCGCCGCGCTCCTTGGCCTGCTCGTACTCCTGCAGTTCCAGCGAGGTCGGCGGCATCGGCACGTCGGGGCCGTACTCGGCGATCAGGTCGTCCAGGGCGATGCCGAACTGCTCGGAGATGGTCTGCTCGAGCTGTTCGATGCGCAGAGCCGCCTCGGCGCGCGCCACCTCGTCGCGGTGCACGGCGTCGGTGAGCTGGGTCAGCTGGGTGGTCAGCGCCCGCACCCGCTCCTTGATCTGGTCGACCTGGGCGGCGCAGTCGGTGCGCCGCCGCACCAGTTCGTCCCGGCGCGAAGAGGCTTCGCCCACAACGGTTTCCAGCTCGGCGGCGACCCGCTCGGCGGACTCGGCGACGACGGCGGCGACCTCGGCGGCCCGGCGGCGCGCGGCCTGGGCGCGCTCGGCGCGGGCCCGGGACTCACGCTCGGCGCGGGCGGCGCGGCGCAGCGAATCCGCCTTGCCCCGTACCGATTCCGCGCGTTCCTCGGCGGTGCGCACCGCCAGCCGGGCCTCCACTTCCATCGAGCGCGCCTCGGCCAGCGCCCCGGCCGCCTCCTCGCGCGCCAGCCCGGCGGTCTCACTGCCCGCGTCGTCGTCCGAATCCAATTCGGACTGTTCGGATTCCGCGTTCCGCAGCCGGTTCTCCAGGTCGGCCAGCTGCCGCAGGTTCGCGTCCCGGGTGGTCTCGGCCTCGGCCCGCTGGGCTTGCAGGCGTTCGCATTCGGACTTCGCGGAGCGCGCGGACGCACCCACCCGGCCGAGCCGGTCGTAGATCGACACCATGGCCTGGTCGGATTCGTGCAGCGCCAGCAGGGCCTGGTCCACCGCCTGCTTGCGGTCGGTCTGTTCGGCCTCGGCGCCCGACAGCGCGGCCTCGAACTCCTCGGCATGCCGCTGCCACGACTCCAATTCGGCCTGCGCGGCATCGATATCGGCCTGGATCTCGAGCCGGCTGGGCGCGCGATCGGAACCACCGAGCACCCACCCGGTACCGGCGAGATCCCCGTCGCGAGTAACGACGCGCAGCTCCGGATACGCCCCGAGCACCTCCGCCGCGGCCTCGAGATCATCGGCCACCGCGGTCCCGGCCGTCAGCGCATCGACAGCCCCCCGCAACTCCGGCGGACAATCGACAACCTCCGCAAGCCACCGCGCCCGCCCCGGCAACGCCGCCCGCTGCCCACCGCGCCCGGAGCCACCCCGCCCACGATCCGAATGTCCGTCCGCGGCAAAAGCTTCCGACCGATCCACACCGTCGCCCGCCGACCCCGACACCACAACACCGCTACCCGCACCAGCCGACTCCGGCACCGCAACACCGGACTCCGACCCACCGCTACCCGTAGTTGCAGACTCCGGGAGACCATGGCCCATATCGGCTGTGGTGCGGCCGTATACCAGGGCCACACGGCCGCCGTCGGCTTCCTTGAGCGCGGTCAGGGCGGCGTGGGCAGCGCTGCCCGTCTCGGCGGCGACGGCGTCGGCCATGGGGCCGAGGGCGGCGGCGACGGCGGATTCGTAGCCGGTGTGGACGCGCAGCAGGCCGGACAGGGGGCCGAGGAGGCCGTCGGCGTGGTGCTCGAGGAGCCAGGCGCCGCCGTCCTTGCGGGACAGGCCCATGGTGAGCGCCTCGATCCGGGCGGTCAGCGAGGCCACCTTCTTGCCGGCCTCACGGTCGGATTCGCGAAGTTCGGTGACGCGCCGGTCGGCCAGCTCCAAGGCCTGGGCGGCGTGCTCGTAGGAGGCGTCCAGACTCTCCTCACCGGCGTCGAGTTCGCTCAATTCGGCTTGTACCGACTCGAATTCGGCCTCGGCGTCCGCGCCACGCTGCCGCGCCTCGGTCAGCGCGGTCGACAGCCGGGTGATCTCGGTGTCCGCGGACTGGGCACGGGTGCGCAGATTGTCGACCTGACCGGACAGCCGGGCCAGCCCCTCGCGGCGATCGGCGATGGCGCGCACGGCGGCCAGATGCGCCTGCTCCGCCGCCTTCGCCGCCTGCTCGCGATCGTGCAACTGGTCGCGGGCGGCCTCCAGGGTCGCGGTCGCGACCTCGACGGCCTCCAGGAGTTCGGCCTCCTCGGCCTCCACCCGCGCCGCTTCGGCCTCGAGCTGCTCCGGATCGCGGCCGGTACCGGTGGGCTGCTCGATGGTCAGGTTGCGGGCCCGGTCGCGAGCGATGCGGATAGTGGCGTTGACGCGCTCCACCAGAGCCGACAGCTGGAACCAGGTCTGCGCGGCCGCCTCGGCGCCGGGCGTCAGCCGCGACAGCTCGAATTCCTGTTGTGCCAGTGCGGCATTGGCCGCGTCGAGTTCGGCCTGCACATTGATCTGCTGTTCGCGGGCGTAGGACTCCTTGCTCTGCTGGCTCTCCAGCTCGCGGCGGCGCGTCACCAGATCGTCGGCGGCCAGCCGGAGTTTGGCGTCGCGCAGTTCGGATTGCACGGTCGCGGCGCGGCGCGCCACCTCGGCCTGGCGGCCCAATGGCTTGAGCTGGCGGCGCAACTCGGTGGTCAGGTCGGTCAGGCGCGCCAGGTTGGCCTGCATGGCCTCCAGCTTGCGGACCGCCTTCTCCTTGCGTTTGCGGTGTTTGAGGACACCGGCGGCCTCCTCGATGAAGGCGCGGCGGTCCTCCGGACGCGATTCCAAGATCGCCGAGAGCTGCCCCTGGCCGACGATGACGTGCATCTCCCGGCCGATTCCGGAGTCCGACAGCAGTTCCTGCACATCCATCAGGCGGCAGGAGTTGCCGTTGATCTCGTACTCACCCGCGCCGTCGCGGAACATGCGGCGGGTGATCGACACCTCGGAGTAGTCGATGGGCAGCGCGCCGTCGGAGTTGTCGATGGTCAGGGTGACCTCGGCGCGACCCAGCGGCGCGCGGCCGGCGGTGCCGGCGAAGATGACGTCCTGCATCTTGCCGCCGCGCAGCGCCTTCGCGCCCTGCTCCCCCATCACCCAGGTGAGCGCGTCGACGACATTCGACTTACCCGAGCCGTTGGGCCCCACCACGCAGGTGATGCCCGGCTCCAGGCGCAGGGTCGTCGCGGACGCGAAGGACTTGAATCCCTTCAGCGTCAGACTCTTCAGGTGCACAGCAGGCCAATCTACCCGCTAGCCGGGGGTAGCTCCGCGTATGCCGGGTCAGGATGTCGTCAGGGCATGTTCGTGCGCGGCCCGCCGCACCCGCGCGACTCCCAGCCGGTGAGGACGCGGAACACCAGCACTGCACCCCACGGCCCGATCACCCACAGCGGCCACGGGTAGGTGAATTCGCCCGTACCCAGCGAGATCAGGCCCCAGATCACCAGGCACAGCACCCCGACGCCCAGCCACGCGCCGCCCTCGATGCGCTGCCAGATCGGCAACCGGGCCGGGCTCTTGCCGGGCGCGGCGGCCCGCTGCCGGGGCAGCTTCGGCAGATCCGACAACACCAGCTGCAGATCGTCGCGCGTGGTGGTGGCGAACACCCGCGCCACCCGCTGGTCGTATTCGGCGAGATCGATGCGCCCCTCGCTCAAATGCCGGGACAGCAGATCGGCCACCTGCTGCCGCTCGGCGTCGGAGGCGCGGGTGCCGGTGGTGATGTCCATGGCCCGTGTTCCTATCGACGAGATCAATATTCCAAAGTGGAACGTACACAGGATGATGCTACCTCCACAGTGGAATGTCAAGACGGAGAGTGAACCGGGGCCGCCCGAGGGGCCTTAAGTTAACGACCATTTGCGCTCGAGTGCGGGTAAATGAGAAGGTGAAGCTCCGTTTAGCGGACAAGGAGTTCTTCGTGGATCTGGAATGGTCGCCCACCGATCTGGCGTTTCGCGACGAGGTGCGGCGTTTTCTCGACGAGAACCTGACCCCCGACCTCCGGCGCGCCGGGCAGCTCGCCACGAGCGTCTACCCGGATCACGAGGCCAGCATGCGGTGGCAGCACATCCTGCACGCCCGCGGCTGGGCCGCGCCGGCCTGGCCGGTGGAATACGGCGGCTGCGACTGGAGCATGACCCAGCACTACATCTTCGACCGCGAGTCGATGCTGGCCGGCGCACCGCCGTTGTCGCCCATGGGGATCCGCATGGTGTCGCACGCGATCATCGCCTTCGGCACCGAGGAGCAGAAGGCGTACTTCCTGCCCCGCATCCTCACCGGTGAGGTCTTCTTCTGCCAGGGCTACTCGGAGCCGGAGGCCGGTTCGGACCTGGCCTCGCTGACCATGGCGGCGGTCGACGACGGCGACGACCTGGTCTGCACCGGCTCCAAGATCTGGACCACGCACGCCACGGAGGCGAACTGGATCTTCTGCCTGGTGCGCACCTCGAAGCTGGAGCGCAAGCAGCAGGGCATCACGTTCGTGCTGATCCCGATGGACTCCCCCGGTATCCAGGTGCGCCCGCTGGTGATGACCTCGGGTGAGCAGGTACAGAACCAGGTGTTCTTCGACCAGGTGCGGGTGCCGAAGACGAACGTGCTGGGCCGCGTCGACGACGGCTGGACCGTCGCCAAGTACCTGCTCAACTTCGAGCGCGGCGGCGCGCTGGGCCCCATGCTGCAGGTGATGGCCGAATCGCTGGCCGAGCAGGCGCAGGCCCAGCCCGGCCCGGACGGCGGCACGCTGCTGGACGATCCGGTCTTCGCGGCCCGGCTGGCCGACATCCGCATCCGCGCCGACGTGCTGGAGATCCTGGAGTACCGCACGGTGGCCGCGATCTCCCAGGGCAGGAACCCGGGACCCGCGGCCTCGACGCTGAAGATCCTCGGCACCGAACTCAGCCAGCAGCTCACCGAACTCGCCCTGGCGGCCGCGGGCCCGCGCGGCCGGGTCTACCAGCCGCACGGCACCATGCCCGGCGGCCCCGTGGCCGACTTCACCGCACCGGCCGACGGCTACCTCAGCGGCGCCGAGTGGCAGGCGGTCGCGCCGCAGCGCTACTTCAACGATCGAGCCGGCTCGATCTACGCCGGTAGCAACGAGATTCAGCGCAACATCATCGCCAAGGCAACCCTGGGACTGTAGACATGGACTTCGAATTCACCGCCGAACAGCAACTGCTCCGCGATACGGTCACCGAGTTCCTGGCGGCGCGCTACGACCTGGAGAAGAGTCGCGCCGCGGCCCGCCTGGGCGCCGGCCGGCAGCCGGAGATCTGGCGCGCCTTCGCCGACGAGGTCGGCATCCTCGGCGCGAGCCTGCCCGAGGAGGTGGGCGGGTTCGGCGGCGGCGCGGTCGAGACGCTGCTCATCGCCGAGGCCCTGGGCGGGGCGCTGGTCGTCGAACCGTACGTCGACACCGTCGTACTCGGCGGCGGGCTGCTGCGCCGGGCCGGTGGCGACCGCGCCACGGACCTGTTGCGCGGCATCGTCTCCGGCACGGTCATCACGACTCTCGCCGCGCTGGAAGCCGATTCGGGCTACGACATCGGGCGGGTGTCCACGACCGCGCGCCGCGACGGGGACGCGTGGGTCCTCGACGGCTCGAAGGCCGTGGTGACCACCGCGCCGCTGGCGACACACCTGCTGGTCACGGCCCGCACACCGGATTCGACCGGACTGTCGCTGTTCGTGGTCGAGGCCGACGCGCCCGGCCTCACCCAGCATCCGTACCGCACCATAGACGAACGCCGGGCCGCCGATCTCGTACTCGACGGCGTGCGGGTCCCGGCGGACGCACTGCTGGGAACCGAAGCGGGCGCGGACGATTCGCTCGCCCGCGCCGTGGACGAGGCGATCGCCGCCCTCGCGGCGGAGGCGATCGGCGGCATGCGCAAGGTGCTCGCCGACACCGTGGCGTACGCGAAGCAGCGTCGGCAGTTCGGCGTGCCGATCGGCAGCTTCCAGGTCCTGCAGCACCGCATGGTCGACATGCACCTGGAACTCGAACAGGCCATCGCCGCAACATATCTCGTCACGCTGAAGCTGGACGCCGCACCGCTCGAACGGGCCCGCGCGGCGGCCGCCGCCAAGGCCACCGTGGCCCGCGCGGCCCGCTTCATCGGCCAGCACGCGGTGCAGCTGCACGGCGCGATGGGTATGACCGAGGAACTTGCCATCGGCCATTTCTTCAAGCGCCTCACCGCGATTCAGTACGAATGGGGCTCGGCGGACCATCACATCGCCCGCTACGCCGCCCTCACCCGCCCGAACTGAGACCGAACCGACGAGGCGCCGCCCGCTTCGAAAAGCGGACGGCGCCTCGTCTTTCGGTGTTCGACCGCTACCGCGCTCGCTCGGCGGCCGACCCGACTCCACACCGCGCTCCGTTGCGCGCCGCGGGATCCTGTTACCGGACGGGATCGAAGTCCCGTGCGGCGATGTACGTCGGCCGGATCTCCCTGGCCGCGTACGGTTCCTGCACGAGGGTGTTCTCCACGCTGTTGAACACCAGGAAGATGTTCGAGCGCGGGAACGGCGTGATGTTGTTGGCCGAGGCATGCATGATGTTCGAATCGAACAGCAGCGCCGACCCGCGCGCACCGGTGAACTGCGCGATGCCGTGCTTGTTGGCCAGATCGGTGATGTCGGCATGCGAGGGCACGCCGATCTCCTGCTCCCGCAACGATTCCCGGTAGTGCTCGGCCGGGGTCTCACCCTGGCACGGCACGAATGTGCGCTGCGAACCCGGCATCACCATCAGGCTGCCGTTGAACGGATAATTCTCTGTCAACGCGATCGACAGGCTCACCGCTCGCGGGGAGGGCATCCCGTCCTCGGCATGCCAGGTCTCGAAGTCGGAGTGCCAGTAGAACCCCGCGCCCTCGAAACCCGGCATGTAGTTGACCCGGCTCTGGTGGATGTACACCTCGGAGCCGAGCACCTGCCGGGCAAGCCCGACCACACGCTCGTCCCGGATCAGATCCGCGACGGCCCGACTGATCTTGTGCATCTCGAAGATCGACCGCACCCGGTTCGACTTCTTCTCGATGATCACCCGATCGTCCAGGCGAAGTTCGGGATCGGCGGCCAGGCGGTCGATCTCCAGGGAGAAATCGGCCACCTCCTCCGGCGACAGCAGCTGGTCGATGATCGCGTACCCGTCGGCGTCGAAGTTCGCCAGCTCCGGCGAGGTGATCCGGCCCCACACGGTCGGATCATTGCGTTCGATCGGCGGCACCGCGGTCAGAGTTCGGGTGCGGTAACGATCGATTCGACTGTCGGCCAACGTCATCGCGGTGTTGTCCTCCTACCTAGTCTGGAACGGCGACCAACGGATAGACGCCGTTCTCGTCGTGCACCTCCTGGCCCGTGACCGGCGGATTGAACACACACAACGCCCGCATCTGCGTGCGCGTCTCGATGCGGTGACGCTCGTGTCCGTTCAGCAGATACATCGAGCCAGGCCCCAATTCGTAGCTGACACCGTTGTCCAAATCGGTGAGAGTGGCCTCACCCTCGATCAACCACACCGCCTCGACGTGGTTGGCGTAATGGAACTCGTGCACGGTGCCGGCCTGAATCGTGGTCTCGTGAAAAGAAAAACCGACCTTGTCGCCCCCGAGAATGATCCGCTTGCTGCGCCAGCCGGCGTCCGCGACGTCGCGGTCGGTGCCGGTGATCTCCTCCGTAGTGCGCACGATCATGGTCAGTTGCCTCCTCGGGCCATGTCGACCGCGTTGCCCAGGATGCCCAGGCCGTGGTCGAGTTCGTCATCGGTAATGGTCAGCGGCGGCAGCAGCTTCACCACCTCATCCTCCGCGCCGGAGGTCTCGACCAGCAACCCCTGTTCGAAGGCGATCCGGCTGACCTTGTTCGCCTCCGACGGCTCGTCGAACACCAGGCCGTGCACCAAGCCGCGGCCACGGGTCGACACGCCATCGTAATTCTCCGACAGCTCGCTGAAGGACTTGTGGATGCGCGCGCCCTTGGCGGCGGTCCCCTCGGCGAGTCGGGTGTCGGACCAGAAGTGCTCCAGCGCGGCGGTCGCGGTCACGAAGGCCGGGTTGTTGCCGCGGAAGGTGCCGTTGTGCTCACCCGGGGCCCACTGGTCCAGCTCGCGCCGCATCAGCACCAGCGCCAGCGGCATGCCGTAGCCGCCGATCGACTTCGACAGCGTGACGATGTCGGGGGTGATGCCCGCGATCTCGAAGGAGAAGAACGGGCCGGTGCGGCCGCAACCCATCTGCACGTCGTCGACGATCAGCAGGATGTCGCGCGCCGCGCACAGCTCCGACAGCCGCTTCAGCCACTCCGCGCGCGCGACGTTGACACCGCCCTCACCCTGCACGGTCTCCACGATCACGGCGGCGGGCTTGTCCACACCGGACGAGCCGTCGTCGAGCACCTTCTCCATCCAGGCCAGTTCGTCGGCGCCCTCGAGGTAGCCGTCGTAGGGCATCGGATTCACATGCACCAGCGGCACTCCCGCGCCGGCCCGCTTGGTGGCGTTGCCGGTGACCGACAGCGCGCCGAGCGTCATGCCGTGAAATGCGTTGGTGAAGTTGAGAATTGTCGTGCGCCCGGTGATCTTTCGCGCCAGCTTCAGCGCGGCCTCGACGGCGTTGGCGCCGGTCGGGCCGGGGAACTGCACCTTGTAGTCCAGGCCGCGCGGATCGAGCAGCACGGTGTCGATCGTCTCCAGCAACTGCTGCTTGGCCACGGTGGACATATCCAGTCCGTGCGTGATGCCGTCGCGCGAGATGTAATCGATCAGCGCCTGCTTGAGCACGGGATTGTTATGGCCGTAGTTCAGTGCGCCGGCGCCGGCGAAGAAATCCAGATAGTCCCGGCCGCTGCCGTCGCGGATCCACGAACCCTGCGCGGTGTCGAACAGGGTCGGCCAAGATCGGCAGTAGCCACGAACATTGGATTCGAGCGATTCGAAAACGGTCATCTCAGCGGTGGTCATCGATGATCCTTTCGTGTGGTGTGCGCCACAGAATGCAATGGCGCGATCCGGTACAGGTCCTCTGATTCGTGACCGTCCGGGAAATCTTGCGGTTCGAATAACGACTCTTGCGTCAGCTGGGCGCCCCGGCGCCGCGCCAACGAGGCGAACATCGCCTGCGAGGCTGCGTTGTCGGGCGAGATCGTCGTCTCCAGCGTCGATACGCCGTGCTCGGCGACGTTGTCCACCAACTGATCCAGCATCGCCACACCCAGCCCGCGGCCGCGGAAGGCGTGGTCGACGGCGACCTGCCACACGAATACCGTGTCCGGCGCCTCGGGCCGGAGATATCCGGTGACGAAGCCTGCGATTTCCGATCCGATTTCGGCGACAACGGACGTTGCCCGGAAATCTCGGCACCACAGGAGGTAGGCGTAGCTGGAATTTGCATCCAATACCTGGGATTCGACGGCAATACGCCACATCGGCGCCCCGTCACCGAGCCGCGGCGTGCGAATCACCGCAGGCGCAGAGGTATCCCGATCTGAATCTTGCCTATCGGGGGGAGGCGAACCGAATGGAGTACTCCTTGTTCGGGTCTCTATCACCCTTCCAGAATTGCCAATGAACTTTGAGGCCAACCGGTCGACTTCATTACGGTTACGTTACATCCGTTTAATCAGTGAATTTCGTCACGTTGCGGGCAACCGTACGACGAAGCGCGCACCACCCCCCGGTCGATCCGTACATTCCACGGTTCCGCCATGTGCGGCAACGGTTTCGGCGACGAGCGCCAGACCGATG
This sequence comes from Nocardia sp. N2S4-5, assembly GCF_044628355.1. Lineage (NCBI taxonomy): Bacteria > Bacillati > Actinomycetota > Actinomycetes > Mycobacteriales > Nocardiaceae > Nocardia > Nocardia sp. N2S4-5. The sequence goes on from NZ_JBIUPM010000001.1 coordinate 2,718,889, forward strand.
CCGGTGCCCGCGGCGGTGCGGCGGCCACGACGCACCGTCACGAAACGTTCGAATATGCGCTGCCGATCCTGCGGCGCCACACCGGGTCCGTGGTCGTCCACGGTGATCACCACCTGGGCGCCGGCCCGGTCCACGCCCACCGACATCACCCCGCCGCCGTGGCGATCGGCGTTCTCGAGCAGATTCACCAGGGCGCGTTCGAGTTCCAGCTTGCGTCCGGTCACCGTGGCGTCGGCGGCGACGCTCAGCAGATCCGGCGGATAGCGCAGTTCGGACAGGGTGTGAGTGAGCAACTCGCGCACCGAGACCGGCTCGGCGTCGGCCCGGTGCATGCGCGCTTCCGCGCGGGCCAGGGCCAGCAGATCATCGAGCAGGCGACGCAGGTGTTCCAGCTCCGCGCGCACCAGGACCAGCGCGTGGCGCGACCGCTGCGGCAACTCGTCCTCGTAACGGGACATGACCCCGACACTCGTGGTGAGCGTCGTCAACGGCGTGCGCAGTTCGTGACTCACGTCACCGACGAGCCGCCGCTCGCGATCGATACGCCGTTGTAAAGAATCGACCATGGTGTTGAACGCGTCCACCGTCGGCGCCAGATCGGGATCATCGGTGTCGGGCAGCCGGGTGCCGAGTTCACCCGAGGCGATCCGCGCCGCGGTCCGGGTCAACCGGCGCAGCGGTATCAGCAGTCGTCGCGACAGCCACAGTCCGAATCCGGCGCCCACCGCGGTCCCCCCGACCAGGCAGATCGCGAGGGGCAGCCAGAAACCTTCGGACGCGACCGACACGATCACCACGAACAGCCCCGACACCAGGCCGGACATCACGGCGAACGCGAAAATCGCTCGGCCGCGCAGACTTTGGCGGCTCAGCTCGCGCAGTCCCCGGCGCGGCTCAGCGCTGGACATCGAGTCGGTAACCGAGCCCTCGCACGGTGACGACGACGCAGGGCTCCGAAGGATCCTGCTCGATCTTGGTGCGCAGCCGGCGCACGTGCACGTCGACTATTCGCTCGTCGCCGAAAAAGCCACGGTCCCAGACTCTTTCGAGTAGCACGCTGCGGGAGAGCACCCGGCCCGGCGTCTCCGCGAGTTCGCACAGCAGCCGGAACTCGGTGAGCGTCAGGTGCAGTTCCTCGTCGCCGCGGCGCACTGTGCCGCCGTCGACCGACAACACCAGCGGCTCGTCGGGATCGGCGTCGAGCACCATCTCCTCGGGAGCGGCCGGCTCCGGGTCCGGCTCGGCGAACTGCTGCGCGCGGCGGCGCAGCGCCCGCATGCGCGCGGTGATCTCCTTGATCTCGAACGGCTTGGTCACGAAATCGTCCGCGCCGGCCTCCAGCGCGGCCACCACATCGTGAGTATCGTCACGCGCGCTGACCACTATTATCGGCACATCGTGATCGCGGCGGATCTCACGAATACAGGAGAATCCGTCCATCTCCCCTAGCATCAGATCGACGATCATCACATCGGGTGCGCCGTTGTCGCGCAGATGCTCGAGGGCATCCTCCGCTTCTTCGGCCTCCTCGACGTCGTAGCCCTCATCCTCCATGGCCAGCCGCAGGGCGCTCCGGACCCGGTCGTCGTCTTCTACGATCATCAGGTTAGCGCTCATAGCTTCTTCCCTAGCAGATACTCGGCCTGGTGCCCCAGCGCCACGAGGGCACGGTTACGGAGGGCAGAGAACGGTAACTGGAGTACCCGGACAACCGTTTCGTAAACGTGGGGCAACACCTCGATGTGCCCCCTCACCGGGTCTCCCCGTAAACTACCCGGCAAGACAGTTAGGCGATGGTGCGCTGCGGGGGACTCGCTCGGCAGGCGCACGGCGAGCGCAGGAGACACCATGTCAGGTCGCCGCTGCCGATTCTGTGTCGCATTGGGCGTTATCGCCCTGGTGACGATGCTGATGGCCGCGTGCTCATCCTCGTCGGGTTCCGGTACGAAACCGGGCCCGGCTACACCGAAACCGGCGGCGCCGGTGCTCTCGGTGACCCCGGCAGCCGGGAGTGAGGATGTCGACCCGCTAGGCAAAATCGAGGTATCCACCTCCGATGGCATTCTGACGTCGGTGTCGATGACCAACGAACAGGGCAAACCGGTGGAGGGAATTCTCACACCGGACAAAACGGCTTGGAAACCGACCGGCCCGCTCGGTTACGGCCATACCTATCAGGTTACCGCGCAGGGCGTGACGATCAGCGGTCCCAGCGGACCCTTGACGGCTTCCTTCTCGACCTTGACGCCGGGCAATCAGACCAAGGCCTACCTGACCACCACGGGCGGCCTGCCGCTGGCCGACGGCGGTACCTACGGGGTCGGCACCGTGATCGTCGCGCACTTCGACGAACCGATTCCGGACCGCGCGGCCGCCGAGAAGCGGCTGAGCGTGACCTCCGATCCGCCGGTCCAGGGCTCCTGGTACTGGCTCGACGACCGCAACGCGCACTGGCGTCCGCAGCAGTACTGGGCCTCGAAGACCAAGGTGACGGTGGCGGCGAACATCTTCGGCGCGGAACTCGGCGACGGAATGTACGGGCAGGAGGACTCCAAGACCACCTTCACCATCGGCCCGTCGCACATCTCGATCGCCGACGACAACACCCATCAGGTGCAGGTGTTCGAGGACGGGAAGCTGATCCGCACCATGCCCACCTCGATGGGGCGCGGCGGCAGCGAGCAGGTCGGCAACAAGACCATCTACTTCAACACCCCGACCGGGGTCTACACGGTGATGGACAAGGGCAACCCGGTGATCATGGACTCCGCCAGCTACGGCCTGCCGGTGAACTCCCGGCTCGGCTACAAGGAGACCATCAACTGGGCCACCCGGATCAGCGCCGACGGCGTCTACCTGCACCAACTGGACTCCACGGTGTGGGCGCAGGGCAGCCAGAACACCTCACACGGTTGCCTGAACCTCAACGGCGAGAACGCCAAATGGTTCTACAACTTCGCGGTGCCGGGCGATGTGGTGGAGGTCCGCAACACCACCGGGCCGCCGCTGCAGTCGTGGGACAACGGCGACTGGACCATTCCGTGGGAGGAGTGGCAGGCGGGCAGCGCGCTGCACTGAGGCCGGTCACTCCCGCAGGGTGAGCAGCACTCCCGGCCGGGGCCGCAGCGAGATCAGGAAGTGTTCGCGCACCGGTCTTTCCGGGTCGGCGCCGAGCCGGAAGCGCTGCGCGATCATGGCGACCGCCACCGTGAGTTCCAGCTCGGCCAGTACCGCCCCGATGCAGCGGCGGGGGCCGCCGCCGAACGGAAAATAGGTGTAGGGCAGCGGTTTCGGTCGATCCGGTGCGAATCGGCCGGGATCGAAGGCGTCGGGGTCCGGCCAGTAGCGTGGATCACGCTGCACCACTTGGCTTCCGAGGAAGACCGTGGACCCGGCCGGGATGCGATATCCGCCGATCTCCATGGGCCGCACCGGTTCTCGCGGGAAGCTCGGGATCGGCGGATGGAGTCGCAACGTCTCGTCGAGTACCTGTCGCAGGTAACGCAATCGTGGCAGGTCCGCCGCGTCCGGAGCCCGGCCGCTCAGCACCGTGTCCAGTTCGGCGCGCAGCCGATCCTGGACCGCCGGATGCCGGGCGATCTCCCACAGTGCCCACGCCAGCCCGCACCCGGTGGTCTCGTACCCCGTCCACAGATAGGTTCGCAGTTCCTCGGCGACCTGCGGCCTGGTCAGCGGCGCTCCCGTGTCGGCGCGGCGCGCGGCGAACAGATCGCCGATCAGCCCGTCCGGCGACGGCTGCGCCGCGTGCCGGGCGAGGAGATCCTCGGCGGCTGCGTCGAAGATTGTCTGAGCGGTCCGCAGCCGTCGCCGCACCGGCGTCGGCAGCCAGGGCGGCAGCAACTGCTCCGGGCTGCCCGGGAACATGGCCGACAGCACCGCCGGGCCGAGCGCGACCACCTGCTCGGCGCGGCCGTCCGGTGCGAAATCGAACAGCGCCCGGCCCACCGCGTCGAAGGTCAGCCGCATGACCTCCGGCACCAGATCGACCGGCCTGCCCTCGGCCGCGTACCCCTCCCAGCGGGTCAGCAGATCGCGCACGGCCGTCGCGAGCCCCGGTCGCGCGGCGGCGAGCCGTGCGGCGCGGAAATGCGGCTGCCCGGCCCGGCGCCGGACGCGCCAGTTCTCGCCGTCGGCGGTGAGCATGCCCTGACCGAGGAACAGCTCGAACCCGCGGTACACCTTGCCGCGCCGGAAGGAGTCCTTGTCGTGCAGGATCCGCCCGATGAGTTCCGGCGCGGCGATCTGATGGACCAGTTGTGGTCCCACCCGGAAGCGGACGATGTCACCGTATCGGCGATGCAACTCCAGCATCAGGTCGGCGGCATCGACGCGATAGCGCCGGATATTGATCGGCAGCTTCGGTCCCGGTGCCTTGTCGCGCCTGGTCATCGCACTCACCGTCGCCTTCGGGGCATCGGTCGGACAGCCTGCGGCGAAACCCCGGACGACTCCTCGGCCGATGCCTGGCTCTCGTCCGGCTAACGGCTTCGCCGGTCATGTAGGTGTACACGTTCACAACCATCCGGTAGGTATTTTTGGTGAAATGCCCTGCCTCGAAGCGTGTTTCGCGAAGACCGGGCGCCGGTCCGACACTCGCGGGCTACGATGCGCGAGCAGGGGAAACACGGCCGACGAACAGGTGTAGCCGGATGGACAAGCGGAGCAGGCTCGACGAGCATCCCACCGTCATCCGGGTTCGCGAGCGCTCCGCCGATTCGGTGCTGCGGCGGGGGCCGCTGGATGCGAAATGGCTGCGCGAGCTGGCATTACAGGCCGGCGCCGACGATGTCGGGTTCGTCGAGATCGACCGTCCGGAACTCCGCGACGAGCGCGCCGAGATCGACTCGGCGCTGCCGGGCGCCCGCGCCCTGATCGGTTTCGTGTGCCGGATGAACCGGGACAGCATCCGCAGTCCGGCGCGTTCGGTGGCGAATCTGGAGTTCCATCACGCCGCCGACGACACCAACGACGTGGCGCGCCGGATCGTGTCGGCGCTGCAGGAGCGGGGCGTGCGGGCGCTGAATCCGGCCGTCGGGTTCCCGATGGAGATGGACCGCTTCCCGGATCGGATCTGGGTCGTCTCGCACAAGCCGGTGGCGGTGGCGGCCGGACTGGGCAAGATGGGCATCCACCGCAATGTCATCCATCCGAAGTTCGGGAGCTTCGTGCTGCTCGGCACCGTCGTGATCGACGCCGAGATCGGCGAGTACTCCCGGCCGATCGACTTCGACCCGTGCCTGGAATGCAAGCTGTGCGTGGCGGCCTGCCCGACCGGGGCCATCGCAGCGGACGGCCGCTTCGACTTCTCCGCCTGCTACACCCACAACTACCGGGAGTTCCTCGGCAATTTCGGGGAGTGGGTGGAACAGATCGCCGACAGCCGCGATGCCGAGGACTACCGTTCCCGCGTCGCCGACAGCGAGACCGCGTCCATGTGGCAGAGCCTGTCGTTCGGCGCCAATTACAAAGCGGCGTACTGCATGTCGGTGTGCCCGGCGGGCGAGGACGTCATCGGCGCCTACCTCGACAACAGCAAGGCGCACCTCAACGATGTGGTGCGCCCGTTGCAGCACAAGGCCGAAACGGTCTACGTCGTCCGCGGCTCGGACGCCGAACAGTATGTCGCGCAACGATTTCCGGAGAAGCAGATCAAGTTCGTCGGCCGCGGCCTGCGTCCGACCAGCATTGCCCGCTTCGTGGCCGGGATGCCACTGCTGTTCCAGCGCGAGCAATCCCGTGGCCTGAACGCGACCTACCACTTCACCTTCACCGGCGCCGAGCAGCGCCGGATCACCGTGGCGATCCGCGACCGCACCCTGGAGATCACCGACGGCCACCAGGGCGCCGCCGACATCCGAATCACCGCCGACTCCCGCACCTGGCTCCGCCTGCTGTCCAAGAAGTCGGTCCTCCCCGGAGCCATCCTGCTCGGCCGCATCAGGCCCTACGGCTCCCCCCGCCTCCTCCTGGCCTTCGCCCGCTGCTTCCCGATGTAGCCCGGGCGGTGGCGGCGGCGGTCGGGCAGTACGTAGTGTCACAGGGGTGACGACTGTGCGGCGGCCCAATCGGGGGCCGGCGGCTGCGGCGGCCAATCGAGTGGCGCTGATCGGCGCGGCTCGGGAGGTGCTCACGGAGTACGGAGCGGATGCGCCGATGGCGTTGATCGCGCAGCGGGCCGGAGTGGGCAAAGGGAGTCTGTATCGGCACTTTCCGACGCGGGCGGACGTCATTGTCGCGGTGTTCGAGGATATCGTGAGGGAGCTGGAGCGGTTCGCCGCCGAGGCCGACAGCACCGCCTGGCGGGTGATCGGCGCGATCGTCGAGCAGTTGGTCGCCTCGGTCGCGTTCATCGCCGTGCTCGATCCGGGCGACAGTTCCGACGGGCGGCTCTACGAACCCGGTCAGCGCGTCATCCGATTGCTGAAAGCCAAACTCGCCGAGGAAGACCTGCGCGGCGGGCTGCGGGCGGACCTGACCGTCGACGAGGTGTTCGTCGGCATCAGCATGCTGGCGGGGCTGCTGCACAAGACGCCCACCGCCGAGCGCCCCGCCGCCGCGGAGCGGGGATGGGCGCTGCTGACTCGCGCGTTCTATGCCGTACCGAGCGACGCGCCGGCAATCGGTGCGCCACGGTAACAGTGCGACGGTCTTGTCAGTCATCGTGGTGGTGCGACCGGGGCCAGGCAGCTGGAGGGTAGGTCGACCATCGAGCACCAGACCGGTGGGCGGGTGGGTCGATAATCCGCGGGGACGCCGCCGCGGGCGATGATGTCGCGATAGGCGGGGACGCCGTCGGTGGGGCGGCGGGTCAGGGTCGGGTCGGTGGCGACGTCGACGGTGTAGAGACCGTATCGCGGTGCGTAACTGCCCCATTCGTAATTGTCGGTGAGGCTCCAGTAGTTGTAGCCGATGACGTTCATGCCGTCGGCGCGGGCGCGTTGCAGCCAGTAGACGGTGTCGCGCAGATCGTCCGCCCGGTCCCAGCCGTCGGCGCGGGGCTTACCGTTCTCGGTCGGCATGCCGTTCTCCACGATGTACAGCGGTTTACCGGGGAACTTGCGGTCGAAATAGCGCAGCGCGTAATAGATGCCCTCCGGCGTGATCGACAGCTCCCAGGGCGCGTCGGCGGCGACCGGGTTGGATCCTTCCGGATGCGCCAGCGAGGCGCCGTAGTAGTAATCGATGCCGAGGTAGTCCAGCTTCGCGGCCACCCGGTCCTCGAACAGCGCGTCGGTGAGCGCCTGTCCACTCGCGGCGAAGGCGACATTGCTGGTCACCATCGCGCCGGGCTGCCGGGCGTGGATGTAGTCGTACACCGCGTCGTGGGCGGCGACGAGACGATCGTTCAATGCCGGGATGTCGCCGACACCCATGTTGCCCATGCGCAATTCGTGCATGCTGTAGAACGCCGGTTCGTTGAACGTGACCCACAGCGGGTCGAAGCGCGCGTACCGGTCCACCACTTTTCGGGCGTTGGCCAGCCAGTCGTCCACGATGCCCGGATTGCGCCAGCCGCCGCGGTCGACCTCCCAGCCCGGATACGCCCAGTGATCCAAGGTGAGCATCGGGCGCATGCCCGCGTCCCGGATCGCGGCGATCACGTCGTCGTAGAAGCGGAACCCTTCCTCGTCCCACTCCCCCGGATGTGGTTGCAGCCGTTACCATTCCACGCTGATCCGGTACACCCGCGCACCCAGGTCCCGCGCCAGGCCGATGTCCTCGCGATAGCGGTGGAAGAAGTCGACGGAATCACCGTAGGCCTCGCGCGACGCGGCGTAGCGGCTCCAATTGCTGTCGGCCGCATGCCCTTCGCTCTGGAAACCGGACGACGCGACACCCCAGAGGAACGACGGCTCGAGCGACGGCACTCCGGCGGGCTCCGCCGCGCTCACCCCCGCACTACCCGCCACGATCGCCGCGACCAGCGTGGCGAGAATCCTGCTCCCCATTCGAAATCCGCCTTCCTCGACCGGCTTCCGACCGGCATGGCCCGGTGACGGCACCAACCGGACTGTAGGGTCCGGTTGGTGTGCAAGTCTGACCGAGACGGCGGCTGACGTCAATACGAGCGGGGACGCAGGACGACTACCGGGATCTCGCGATCCGTCCAGGACTGGTAGGTGTCGAAGTCGGCGTAGGCGTCGAGGAGCAGGGGCCACAGGCGGGCGCGCTGATCCGGGTCGGCGGTGACGGCGTGGACCGCCCGGCGGTCCCGGCCGATCTGGATGTGGGCATCGGGGTGGGCGCACAGGTTGCGGTACCACTGCGGGTGATGACGGAGGCCGCCCTGGGAGGCGACGATGACGACGTCGTCGCCATCGGTGATGTAGAGCAGCGGCGTGGTGTACGTGGCGCCGGATTTCCGGCCGCGATGCTCGAGCAGCAGGGTCGGGACCGGTTTGCGGAAGCCCGCGCCGATACGCCACTTCCCGCCGATGCGGCCGCCCGTCCGCTTGTAGACCCACACTTGGGCTCTGCCCGCGTATTTGAAGATCTTCGGCAGTATCGGCGAATCGAGCTGCTTGGGGCGCGGCGGCGTCGCGGCGGTCATGGTGTGCCTTTCTCCGGATGAGCTGCCGACGACCATACATCTACCACCATGTGTATGGTCAAGACGGCCGGTAAGCTTTCCGGTGATCTGTGCGGGAGGAGTGCGGTGCGTACGCATGGTTGGTCCGGAGCGGCGCCCGGCGACGACGACGAGGCCATCGCGCGAATCCTGGCCGCCGCGAAGGCGGCCATCGATCGCTCCGGCGCGGAGTTCACCATCGCCGAGGTCGCGCGCGACCTCGGCGTCACCCGCCAGACGGTGTACCGCTACTTCCCCAGTGCCGAAGCGCTTCTGACCGCGACGGCCATCGCGCACACCGAGCAATTCCTCGACGTCCTGGCCGAGCATGTGCACGATCTGCGCGATCCCGCGACCGCGGTCGTCGAGGGCATCGCCTACACCCTCGAACGCCTGCCGCAGGAGAAGTACCTCGGCCTGCTGCTGGCTCCCGGCCGCGCCGGAGCGTTCTCGGCGGGCGTCACCTCCGATACCGCGATGGCGTTCGGCCGTTCGATCCTGCGACGCTACGCGGTCGACTGGGACGCGGCCGGAATCTCCGACACCGACCTGGACGGCCTCGTCGAACACATGCTGCGCATCGTCCAGTCGTTCGTCATCGACCCCGGCCGCCCGCCGCGCACCGGCCGCGACCTTCGCGACTACCTCTCCACCTGGGTGGCCCCGGCACTGCGAACTCCACGCACCCAGGCCGAAACCCTCAGCCGGTGACCGGGTGGCTCCGGTCCAGTTCGAGGTTCAACTCGAGCACGTTGACCCGGGACTCACCCAGGAAGCCGAGATCGCGCCCCTTGGTGTGCGCATCGACCGCCGCGCGCACGTCGGCTTCGGAGATGTTGCGGGCCTTGGCGATTCGTGGCGCCTGAATGGCCGCATACTCCGGGGAGATGTCCGGATCGAGTCCGGAGGCGGAGGTGACGACGGCGTCGGCGGGCACCGCGGGAGCGGACGGGGCGTCGCCGCGCACGGGCACGATCAGCCCGGCCGAGTAGTCCTCGCCGACCCTCGCGCACTCGACCCGCACACCCTCGTAGGTATCCAGGAAAGGCGTGGCCGGGCAGGCCTCGTCGACACTGATCACCGCCGTGGGATGGGTCACCCGGCCGCGGTCGTCGCGCGGACCCAGCACCGAAAGCACCGCGCCCACACCGGATTCCGTGCAGAACGGGCGGCGGCCGTCCACGCCCTCGCGCTCACCGACGGCCTTGCTGCGCGCGCAGACCTGGGTGAGCAGGCTCTGTTTCGCGTCGTCCGGATTCTCGGCGAGGGTGTCGACGATGCTCTCCGGACCGAGGTTGGTGAAGCTGGTCGAGGTCGGGTCGTAGCCGTCACCCTTGCCCGAGCTCGACGGTCGGCTCTGGAAGTACTGCGCCAGCGCGTTGCCGTTGCCGTCGGTAAAGGCCTGGCCGATCAACGACGAGCCGACGATCCGGCCGTCCTGCTCGATCAGCGACCCGTTCGCCTTGTCGTGCAGGCCGGGCAGCTGCGCGACCGCGAAAACCGCTACGGGATAGACGATTCCGGTGATCACGGTCAGCACCAGCAGCGCGCGCAGCGCCGCGAGGTGCTGCCGGATCCAGGTTGTCTTCCGCATCGAGAAAGTAGGCATATCAGGACATCCCGGGGAGGAATCGAACGATCAGGTCGATGAGCTTGATGCCGAGGAACGGCGCGACGATGCCGCCGACACCATAGACGGCGAGATTGCGGGAGAGCAGTGTGGACGCGCTCGACGGCGTGTACTTCACGCCCCGCAGCGCCAGCGGGATCAGCGCCACGATAACCAGCGCGTTGAAGATCACCGCCGACAGGATCGCCGACTGCGGGCTGTGCAGCCGCATGACATTGAGGACGTCGAGCCCGGGGAACAGCACCACGAACAGCGCGGGAATGATCGCGAAGTACTTGGCGATGTCGTTGGCGATGGAGAACGTCGTCAGCGCGCCCCGGGTGATCAGCAACTGCTTGCCGATCTCCACGATCTCGATCAGCTTGGTCGGATCCGAGTCCAGATCGACCATATTGCCGGCCTCTTTGGCGGCCGAGGTGCCGGTGTTCATCGCGACGCCGACGTCGGCCTGCGCGAGAGCGGGCGCGTCGTTGGTGCCGTCGCCGGTCATCGCGACCAGGCGGCCGCCGTCCTGCTCCCGCTTGATCAACGCCAGCTTGTCCTCCGGCGTGGCCTCGGCGAGGAAGTCGTCCACGCCGGCCTCGTCGGCGATCGCCTTGGCTGTCAACGGATTGTCACCCGTGATCATGACCGTCCGGATGCCCATGCGGCGCATCTCGTCGAAACGCTCACGCATGCCTTGCTTCACGACATCCTCGAGTTGGATCACGCCGAGCAGCCGGGCATTCCCGCCGGAGATCTCGCCGACCACCAGCGGGGTGCCGCCGGCCGCGGAGATGCCGTCGACGGTCACGCCTGCCTCGGCGGGGACTTCGCCGCCGTGGGCGCGGACCCATTCGGTGACGGCGCTGGCCGCGCCTTTGCGTAGTTGGTGGCCATCGTGCAGGTCGACGCCCGACATGCGGGTCTGCGCGGTGAATTCCACCCACGTGGCCCCGGTCAGCTCGCCGGGCGTGCGTTCGCGCTTGTTGTAGGCCTGCTTGGCGTACACCACGATCGAGCGGCCCTCGGGCGTTTCGTCGGCGAGACTGGAAAGCTGTGCGGCGTCGGCGATCTCGTCTTCGGAGATGCCCGGCATCGGCACGAATTCCGACGCCTGCCGGTTGCCGAGGGTGATGGTGCCGGTCTTGTCCAGCAGCAGCGTGTTCACGTCCCCCGCGGCCTCGACGGCGCGCCCGGACATGGCCAGCACATTGCGCTGCACCAGCCGGTCCATGCCCGCGATGCCGATGGCGGACAGCAGTGCGCCGATCGTGGTCGGGATCAGGCACACCAGCAGCGACACCAGCACGATGCCGGTGACACCGTGCACGTCCAGCGCCGCAGTGTTCGGGACGCCGGGATTGTTCGCCTTGGCGAAGATCGCCAGCGGTTGCACTGTCGCCACGGCGAACACGAAGATGATCGTGAGTGCGGCCAGCAGAATGTTCAACGCGATCTCGTTCGGCGTCTTCTGCCGCGAGGCGCCCTCCACCAGCGCGATCATCTTGTCGATGAACGAGCCACCCGGCTCCTGCGTGATCCGCACGACGATCCGGTCCGACAGCACCGTGGTCCCGCCGGTCACCGCCGAACGATCACCGCCGGACTCGCGGATCACCGGCGCGGACTCGCCGGTGATGGCCGACTCGTCCACGGACGCAATGCCTTCCACGACATCGCCGTCACCCGGGACGACCTGCCCCGCCTCGACCACCACATGGTCGCCGCGGCGCAGTTCCGGCGCCGAGACCTGCTCCTCGGTGTGGTGCTGCTGACCGGGATGCCAATCCACCAGCCTGCGAGCGACGGTGTCGGTCTTGGCTTTACGCAATGTGTCGGCCTGCGCCTTGCCGCGCCCCTCGGCGACGGCCTCGGCCAAATTCGCGAAAAGCACTGTGAGCCAGAGCCATACGACGACGGCCCAGCTGAAGAACGTCGGTTCGGCGATGGCCAGCATCGTCGACCACACGGCGCCGATCTCGACGATCAGCATCACCGGATTGCGCCACAGCGTGCGCGGATCGAGTTTCCGGAAGGCCTCCGGCAGGGACTGCACCAGCATCCGCGGGTCGAAAAGGCCCGTGCCGACACGCGATTTCGCCAGGGTGGGGGCGGTCATGAGTGGATTCCTTCGGCGAGCGGCCCGAGCGCCAGGGCGGGCAGGAAGGTGAGCGCGACGAGGATCAGCGTCACGCCGACGACCATGCCGACGAACTGCGGCCGGTGCGTCGGCAACGTACCGATCGACTCGGGGGTATGTCCTTGTGCGGCAAGCGAACCGGCGAGCGCGAGCGCGAGAATGATCGGGACGAAGCGGCCGAAGACCATGGCCAGGCCCAGCGCCGTGTTGTACCAGTCGGTATTGCCGGACAGTCCCGCGAAGGCCGATCCGTTGTTGTTGGCCGCCGAGGCGAAGGCGTACAGCACCTCGGTCAGGCCGTGCGGCCCGGTGTTGGCCATGCTCGCGCGCTGTCCCGGCATGGCCATCGCGGCGGCCGTGCCCACCAGCACGATCAGCGGGCTCACCAGGAAATAGGTGGCGGCGAGCTTGATCTCGCGCGGCGTGATCTTCTTGCCCAGGTATTCCGGCGTGCGCCCGACCATGAGCCCGGCGACGAACACCGTGATCACGGCCAGGATCAGCATGCCGTACAGCCCCGCGCCGACACCGCCGGGCGCGACCTCGCCCAATTGCATGTTGAACAGCGGCCACAGCCCGCCCAGGCTGGTGTAGGAATCGTGCGCCGAATCGACCGCACCGGTCGAGGTGAGCGTGGTGGCCGCGGCATAGGTCGCCGAATTCGACACGCCGAAGCGGGTTTCCACGTCGGCCATCGCGGAACCGACCGCGGTCGGCACGGTGCCGTGGTGCAGCAGCTGGAACAGATTGGTCAGGGTGACGCTGATGATCGCGAGCGTGGCCATCACCGCGGTGATCGCGTAACCCTGCTTCGGGCTGCCGACCATGCGGCCGAAGGTGCGCGGCAGGGAGAAGCCGATCACCAGGATCAGGAAGATCTGGAGCCAGTTCGTCCAGGCGGTCGGGTTCTCGAACGGGTGCGCGGCATTGACGTTGAAGAAGCCACCGCCATTGGTGCCCAGCTCCTTGATGACCTCCTGACCGGCGACCGGACCGCCCGGCAGGGTCTGCGATCCGGTACCGGCCACGGTCTGCGCGACCTGGTCGTAGACATGGAAATTCTGGATCATGCCCGCCGCCACGAAGACGAGGGCGAACACGAACGCGATCGGCAGCAGCAGCCGGATGGTTCCCCTCACCAGATCCACCCAGAAGTTGCCGAGGTCGCCGGTGTCGCGGCGCGCGAAGCCGCGCACCAGCGCCATCGCCACCGCGATACCGACCGCGGCCGAGACGAAGTTCTGCACCGTCAGCCCGACCATCTGCACGGTGTGACCGAGCGTGGACTCACCGGCGTAGTTCTGCCAGTTCGTATTCGTGACGAAGCTGATCGCGGTGTTCCACGCGAGGCCGCCGGTCATCTCGGTGCCGGGATCGGTCAGATGCCACGGCAGCTGTCCCTGCAGCAGTTGCAGGAAGAACAGGAACAGCACGCCGATCGCCGAGAACGCCAGCACACTGCGGGCATAGACGCCCCAGGTCTGCTCGACGCCCGGCTCGACGCCGATGAGCCGGTAGATGCCGCGCTCGAACCGGGAGTGCTTCGTGCCCGCGTAGACCCGGTACATGTAGTCGCCGAGCGGGACGTGCACCACCGCGAGCGCGATCACCAGGGATACCGCGAACAGTATCCCCGCGGTAGTCGTGTTCACCTAGAACCTCTCCGGAAACAGCAGGGCCGCAAGGACATACAGGGCGACGCCGACGGCCAGCAGCAGGCCGATGATGTTCTGCGTCACAGCCGTTCGACTCCCCGCTGGATCAGGCCGAGCAGTGCGAAGACCGCCACGGTCAGCAGCGTGAACACCACGACAGACATGGGAAACAACCTCTCTCGACAACGGCGCACCCGAGGCGCGCCACAGCGAGTCAAGCGTCTGCTTTGGCCGTTTTCGAGGTCGTTGACGCCTTCTTAGCGTTCCGCCGCCGCGAATTGACGCCGCGCTTACAGGGGTGTGCGCGGTCAGCGCCGCAATGCCGTCAACGTCGGCCGGACGGCCGTCAAGAAGCCGTAAAGATCGGTCTGACCGCCACCGCCGCCGGTAGACAGTGGAGTGCTCGGCTACGGGATCGACCGGCCGGCTACGACAGCGACGGTAAGGAGAAGACAGTGCCGGATTTCGCGGTCACCACCGCGGTGCTCCTCGGGTTCCTGGCCTGCGCGCTGGCCCTGCGGGTACTCGCGACCGCGCAGCGCCGCCCGCGAGCGACCGAGCGCGTGGCGCGAGACAGTCGCCGCGGCGCCCGCGCCATGATGGACGAGTGAAGCGCGGGCAGCTACGGATCTACCTCGGCGCCGCCCCGGGCGTGGGCAAGACCTTCGCGATGCTCGGCGAGGCGCATCGGCGGCTGGAACGCGGCCGGGACGTGGTCGCCGCCGTGGTGGAGACGCACGGCCGCGCGAAGACCGCCCAACTGCTGGCGGGCATCGAGCGCGTACCGCCGAAGCTGATCGACTACCGCGGCGCCACCCTGCCCGAACTCGACGTGGAAGCGGTCCTGCGCCGCCGCCCCGCGGTCGCGCTCGTCGACGAACTGGCCCACACCAACGTGCCCGGTTCCCGCAACGACAAGCGCTGGCAGGACGTACACGAACTGCTCGACGCCGGCATCGATGTGATCTCGACGGTCAACGTGCAGCACCTGGAGAGCCTCAACGACGTCGTGCAGCAGATCACCGGCGTGGTGCAGCGCGAGACCGTGCCCGACTGGGTGGTGCGCGGCGCCGAGCAGGTGGAGTTGGTGGACATCACCCCGGAGGCGCTGCGGCGGCGGATGTCGCACGGCAACGTCTACGCCGCCGAGCGGGTCGACGCCGCGCTGCGCAACTACTTCCGGCCCGGAAACCTCACGGCGCTACGGGAATTGGCGCTGCTGTGGCTGGCCGACCAGGTCGACGCGGCGCTGGCCAAGTACCGCGACGACCACCGGATCACCGATACCTGGGAGACGCGCGAACGCGTCGTGGTGGCGGTGACCGGCGGGCCCGAATCGGAGACGATCGTGCGCCGCGCGAGCCGCATCGCCACCAAGTCCAGCGCGGATCTGATCGTGGTGCACGTGGTCCGCGGCGACGGCCTGGCCGGAGTGTCCACCCAGCGCCTCGCGCGGCTGCGGGACCTGGCCGACAGTCTCGGCGCCGGACTCCACACCGTCACCGGCCAGGACGTGCCCGTCGCGCTGCTCGACTTCGCCCGCCAGGTCAACGCCACCCAGCTGGTGCTGGGCACCTCGCGGCGGTCGCGCTGGGCCCGCATGGTCGAGGAGGGCATCGGATCCACCGTCGTGCAGCTGTCGGGAAAGATCGACGTACACATGGTCACCCACGAGGAATCCAAGCGCGGGTTCCGATGGTCGGCGGTCACCCCCCGGCATCGCAAGCTGTCGTCCTGGCCGGCCGCGGTGCTGGTGCCCACGCTGATCACCGTGGGCTGCTACTTCTGGGTGGACCACCACCTCGACCTGGCCGGGGAGAGCGCGCTGTTCTTCATCGGCGTCGTCGCGGTGTCGCTGCTCGGCGGCGTCGCACCGGCCACACTGTCGGCGCTGCTGGGCGGGCTGCTGCTGAACTGGTTCTTCGTCTCACCGCGGCACAGCCTGACCATCGCCGAGCTGAACAACTTCCTCACCATCGTGGTGATGCTGCTGGTGGCCGTCGCCGTCGCGGCGCTGGTGGACGTGTCCTCGAAACGGCGGCGCGAGGCGCGCCGGGCCTCGCAGCAGGCCGAACTGCTCACCCTGTTCGCCGGTGCCGTGCTGCACGGCGCCGACCTGCACGACCTGCTCGAACGCGCCCGCGAGACCTTCGGGCAGCGGGCGGTCAGCTTCGCCACCGACGACGAGGTGATCGCCTGCGTCGGCGAGAACCCGCCGCGCCGGGTCGGCGATGCCGATGTCGCGATCGAGGCGGGCGACGACATGCACTGGCTACTGCTCACCGGCCGCGCGCTGACCGCCGGCGACCGGCTGGTGCTGGGCGCGGTCGCCAATCAGGCCGCCGGATTGCAGCAGCGCCGCCGCTTGGCCGACGAGGCCCAGGCCGCCGCCGGCGTGCTCGAGGCCGACCGGTTGCGCCGAGCATTGCTGTCGGCGGTCAGCCACGACCTGCGCACTCCGCTGGCCGCCGCCAAGGCCGCAGCGTCCAGCCTGCGCAGTGACGATGTCGAGTTCTCCCCCGAGGACACCGCCGAATTGCTGGAAACCGTCGAGGAATCCGTCGATCAGCTCACCGCGCTCGTCGGCAATCTGCTCGACTCCTCGCGGCTGGCCGTCGGGGTGGTTCGGCCTCAGCTGAAGCGGGTCTACCTGGAAGAGGTCGTCAGCCGGGCGGTGGTCGGGGTCGGGATGGGCACCCGGGGCGTGCGCCGCGCGGCGATGGACCGGATCAAGGTCGAGGTCGGCGATGTCTCGGTGCGCGCCGACAGCGGCCTGCTGGAACGGGTGCTGGCCAACCTGATCGACAACGCGCTGCGTTATTCGCCACGCGAGACCACCGTGCGTGTCGCCGCCGAACGCACCGGCCACCGCGTGTCGATCACCGTGGTGGACTACGGTCCCGGAGTGCCGACGGGCATGGAAGACCAGATGTTCGAACCGTTTCAGCGGCTCGGCGATCGCGACAACTCCACCGGCGTCGGATTGGGCCTGTCGGTGGTCCGCGGCTTCGTCGAGGCGATGGCCGGCACGGTGCACGCCGAGCCGACCCCCGGCGGCGGTCTCACCATGGTGATCGATCTGCCGACCGGCGAAGGACCGTCCGATTCCGGTGGTACGACAGAGCTTTCAGAACAGGAGAACCGGTGACTGCACCGAACACGGCGCCGACCAAGGTGCTCGTGGTCGACGACGAACCACAGATCCTGCGCGCGCTGCGGATCAACCTGTCGGTCCGCGGCTACGAGGTGATCACCGCCGCCAGCGGCGCCGCCGCACTGCGCGCCGCCGCCGAGAAACACCCCGACGTCGTCGTGCTCGACCTCGGCCTGCCCGACATGGACGGCATCGACGTGCTGGCCGGACTGCGCGGCTGGAGCCGGTCGCCGGTGATCGTGCTGTCCGCGCGCACCGACTCCGCCGACAAGGTCGAGGCGCTCGACGCCGGGGCGGACGACTATGTCACCAAGCCGTTCGGGATGGATGAGCTGCTGGCGCGGTTGCGGGCGGCGGTGCGGCGGGCGGCCGACGGCGGGGAGGGGACCGATCCGGTGATCGAGACCTCGTCGTTCGTCGTCGATCTGGCGGCCAAGAAGGTGACCAAGCATGGGGTCGACGTGCATT
Source organism: Nocardia sp. N2S4-5 (assembly GCF_044628355.1). Lineage (NCBI taxonomy): Bacteria > Bacillati > Actinomycetota > Actinomycetes > Mycobacteriales > Nocardiaceae > Nocardia > Nocardia sp. N2S4-5. The sequence goes on from NZ_JBIUPM010000001.1 coordinate 2,736,508, forward strand.
TGACGCCGACGGAATGGGGGGTTTTGGAGATGTTGGTGCGTAATCAGGGGAAGCTCGTGGGGCGGCGGGAGTTGCTGCGGGAGGTGTGGGGGCCTTCGTATGCGACCGAGACTCATTATCTGCGTGTGTATTTGGCGCAGTTGCGGCGGAAGTTGGAGGATGATCCTTCGCGTCCTAAGCATCTGTTGACCGAGGCGGGGATGGGGTATCGGTTCAGCGTTTGAGGGTCTGCTGTGTTTTTGGCCTCCGCTTCGCTGCGGCGGGTTTTCGGCGCCCTTGGTCTCGGTTTTCGGGTGCCGCTGCTGGCTCCTTCGTCGCTTCGCAGCGGCACCCGAAAACCGAGACGCGCCGAAAACCGGGCGGGGTTGCGGGGGTGGGGGTGAGCTGTGGCTGTTGGTGGGTGGGGCGGTGGGGTTTGCTGGATGGCAGGATCGGGGGCATGACTGAACAGACGGTTGGGGCGGCAGCGGATAAGGGGGCGGCTCAGCTGTGGGTTGAGCGGACTGGGACTCGGCGTTATACGGGGCGTAGTTCTCGGGGGGCGGAGGTGCTTGTCGGGTCCGAGGGGGTGGAGGGGGTGTTCACTCCGGGGGAGTTGCTGAAGATCGCGTTGGCGGCTTGTACGGGGATGAGTTCGGACTTTCCGTTGTCGAATCGGCTCGGCGAGAACTATGACGTGACGATTCGGGTGTCGGGGGCCGCTGATCGGGAGAACGAGGTTTATCCGGAACTCGACGAGGTGGTGGAGCTGGATCTGTCCGAACTCGACGATGCGGGGCGGGAACGGCTGCTGGTTACCGTGCAGCGCGCTATCGACAAGGTGTGCACCGTGGGGCGGACCTTGAAGGCGGGAAGCAAGGTGAACCTGACATTTCAGGTGGACGCGTGAGCGATCCGGTCCGGCTCAGCGCCTGGGTGCACGGCCTGGTGCAGGGCGTCGGATTCCGGTGGTCGACTCGGTCGCGGGCGCTCGAATGGGGTCTGGTGGGCTATGCGCGTAACACCAGCGACGGACGAGTGCATGTTATTGCAGAGGGTCCGAGGGACCGATGTGACAAACTGCTGGCGTGGTTGCGGTCCGGCAACACGCCTGGCCGCGTCGACCTGGTTGTGGAAGACTGGGGCGCCGCGCTGGGCGAATTGACCGGATTCGAGGAACGGTAGCGGCGGGGAACAGGGAGTCGATCGTTGGCAAGTGAACAGTCCGGCAACCGTTCCGGAGAGAATCCGGACCCTGGCAAACCCGACGAGTCCGGTGCGTCCGGGGCCGACGCGGGCAAGGCGACGCCGCCGCCCTCGGAGAATCCACCCCCTGGTTTCGCCGAGCCCACCGCACCGCTACCCGGCATGCCCGAGCTGTTTCCTCCCGCGACGAAAGCAGGCGGAATCGGCGTGCCCCCACCCGAACCGCCGCCCGAAGCCGGTCCCCCGCGCTCCATGCGCGGCAGTATCCAGCGGCAGGAACCCGGCCTCACCCAGCCTCGCCCCCCGACCGTGGCCGAGGCGCGCGCCCGCGACAAGGCGCGCCGCCGGGCCGAGGAGGCGCAGCGGGCGGCCGAGGAGGCCCTCGCGGCCAAGAAGCGCACCCGCAAACGGCTGCTGATCGGCGGCGTGGCCGTGGTCGGCATCGCCGCGGTGGTGGGCGCCGGATACCTCACCTACCGCGCGGTCACCGCACCCGACGAGGTCACCGCCTACTGCGTCACCGAAGACAACGGCCAGCAGACGGTCGTCAACGACGACGACTGCGTGCGCGCTCAGCAGTACGCCACCACCTCGGGCGGCGGCGGATACTACGGCGGCGGCTTCCCGGGCATCTTCATCTACAACGGTCACCAGTACCGCTACTACTACGGCGGCAACAACACCGTCGGCCGGCCGCCCACCGGCGGCAGCACCGTCGCGCCGAAGAGCGCGTCGGTGAAGACCAAGAGCGGCACCATCGTTCGCGGCGGCCTCGGCACCAAAAGCAGCAGCACCAGTGGAGGTTCCTAGTGCGCCGAGTGCGCAGCCAACCGCGGCCGGGCTGGCAGCGGATCATTCAGGATCAGGGCCTGGTCTTCGGGTCGCCCGGCCGCGACGTGAACGGTCATCCGCGGCCGTACTGGGACGAATCGGTGCACTACGAATTCGACCTGGACGAGATCCTCGCGCTGGAGGCACAGGTCGAGGTGCTGCATTCGATGTGCCTGCACGCCGTCGAGCAGATCATCCTCACCGAGCGTTTCGCCGATTTCGGTCTGCCGCAATGGAGTTGGGAACCGATCAAGAAGTCCTGGCAACGCTCGGACCCCTACGTCTACGGCCGTTTCGACCTGCGCTACGACGGCCGCGGCCCGGCGAAACTGCTGGAGTACAACGCCGATACGCCCACCTCGCTGCTGGAGGCGGCGATCGTGCAGTGGCACTGGCTGACCGACACCCACGCCGACGACGATCAGTGGAATTCGCTGCACGAGAAGCTGGTCGAGCGCTGGGGTGAGCTGCGCGAGACGCTGCCCACCGGCGACCTGCACTTCACCTGGTCCTCGGCCGACGCCTCGGGTGAGGACAACGTCACCACCGCCTACATGCAGGAGACCGCCGCCGAGGCCGGATTCCACACCGTGGCACTGCCGATCGAGGAGATCGGATACGACACGGAGCTGGAACGTTTCGTCGATCTGGCGGAGGCGCCGATCGAATCGCTGTTCAAGCTCTATCCGTGGGAGTGGGCGCTCGACGACGAGTTCGGCAAGCGCGTGGTCGACTCGCTGCCACAGACGATCTGGATCGAACCGCTCTGGAAGTCGATGCTGTCGAACAAGGCGCTGCTGGCGGTGCTGTGGGAGATGTACCCCGGCCATCCGAACCTGCTGCCCGCCTATATCGACGACCCGCACGAACTCACCGAGTACATTCGCAAACCCAAGCTCGGCCGCGAGGGCGCGAACATGACGATCGTCGGCGCGGGCGTGGAGGCCGCCACCGGCGGGGTCTACGGCGAGGAGGGCTACGTCTACCAGCTGTTCGATCCGCTCCCCGACTTCGACGGCATGCGCCCGGTGCTGGGCGCCTGGATCGTCGGCGACGCCTCGGCCGGCCTGGGCATCCGCGAAACGCCCGGCCTGATCACCGACGACAGCTCGACCTTCGTCCCGCACCGCATTCCACAGCACTGAGACCACCGGCACCGCACCACATCATCTGGAGGACCATCGATGACCACCTTCGCGCTCGAGTCGGGGTATTGGGGGAACGTCGGCCACGGCGTCGGCGCCATCATCTCGTACGCCATCGTCGGCCTGGCGCTCATGCTGATCGGCTTCTTCGCCATCGACGTCACCACGCCCGGCCCCCTGCGCAAGCTGGTGGCCTCCGGCAACCCGAACGCCGTGGTCGTCACCGCCTCGGGAATGGTGAGCATGGCGCTGATCGTGGTGCTGGCGATCTACTCCTCCGGCGGCAAACTGGCCGAGGGACTCATCGCGTCGGCGGTCTACGGCCTGATCGGCATTGTCTCCCAGGTGATCTCGGTACGCGTACTGGAATGGGTACTCGGCCTGGACATCGGCGACCTGCTGCACGCCGAGCAGTACAAGGTGCAGTCACTGGTCGTCGCGGCCGCCCACCTGGGCCTCGGCCTGGTCGTAGCCTTCGCCATCCTGTAGAAGCTCCCCACTGCCTGACGCGCATCCCCGCAGGGACTCCCGTTCCTGCCTGACGCGGAGCGTTCAGGCCGCGGTGAACTCGAGCAGCTTCTCCATCGGCCACGTGTTGATGATGCGTTCGGCCGGAACGCCGTTGGCGACGGCCCGCTCGCATCCGTAACCCTGCCAATCCAATTGGCCAGGGGCGTGGGCATCGGTGTCGACGGCGAAGTAGCAGTCCATCTCCACGGCCAGCCGCATCAGGCGGCTGGGCGGGTCGCGGCGCTCGGGGCGGCTGTTGATCTCCACCGCGGTGCCGTAGCTGCGGCACGCCTCGAACACCACCTCGGCGTCGAACTGCGACTCCGGCCGGGTGCCGCGGCCGCCGGTCACCAACCGGCCCGTGCAGTGCCCGAGCACGTCCACATTCGGGTCGGCGACCGCGTACACCATGCGCCGGGTCATGGTCTCGCTGTCGGCGCGCAGCTTGGAATGCACACTGGCGACGACGATGTCGAGCCGCGCCAGCAGATCGGCCTCCTGATCGAGGGTGCCGTCCTCGAGGATGTCGACCTCGATCCCGGTGAGAATCCGGAACGGCGCCAGCTCCTCGTTCAGCTCCGCCACCATGTCCAGCTGCCGCCGCAACCGGTCCGCAGACAGCCCGTTGGCCACGGTCAGCCGCGGCGAATGATCGGTGAGCGCGCAGTATTCGTGCCCGAGGGCGACGGCCGTGCGCATCATCTCCTCGATCGGACTGCCGCCGTCGGACCAGTCGGAGTGGGTGTGCAGATCCCCGCGCAGCTGCTTGCGCAACGGCGCCCCCTCCGGGCCGAGCGGCCTTGCGGCCGTGCGCAATTCGGTCAACCTATCCGGCAACCGGCCCGCGGACGCCTGCGCGATCGCGTCGGCGGTCTTCGGGCCGATCCCCGGAAGTTCCTGCCAGCCACCGTTTCTGCGGTAGCCGTCGTACTCCTCCGGCGAGAGGGCGGCCACGACATCGGCCGCCCGCCGGTAGGCCTTCACGCGATGGGTCTCGGCGCGGGAGCGCTCCATCCAGAACGCAATCTCCCGCAGCGCCTGCACCGGGCCCGGAACATGTTCTGCCACTAGCGAATCCGTACGTACTTCACGAAGGCGACACCGTCCTCGAAGACACGGCTGGTCAGCACCCGGAACCGGGCGGGCTCAGGCAGCCGGACGCCGCCGCCGAACAGCGGGCGACCGCTGCCGAGCACGATCGGGTACAACTTCAGGAATACCTGGTCTATCTCCGGCAGCAGCACCTGCGCGAGTTCGCCGCCGCCGCACAGCCAGATGCCGAGTCCCTTCTCCCGCTTGAGTTCTCGCACCCGTTCGAGTGGATCGGCGGAGATCAACTCCACGTCCGGGGCCGGGTTCTCGGGCAACGTCGTGGACACCACGTACTGCCGCAGATGCGCGTACGGGCTGGAAGTGCCGGTGCGCACGCCGAAGTCGTGGGTCTTACGGCCCATCAGCACGGTGTCGAAGTAGCGGTTGGGCTTGTCGATACCCAGCGACTCCCGCACCTTCGCCGGCAGGGTCTCGGGGTACTGCGCCGTGATCGCCGGCTGATGATCACCCCCGACAGGGAAGAAGTCGACGGAGCCGTCCTCGGTGGCGATGAACCCATCGATCGTCGCAGCGACGTAGTAGGTCAGCTTGCGCATCTCTGCTCCCTTCCCGTGCCATCGACGGTGCCGATGGGCGCACCGACACAGCGGGCACACTCAAAACGGTAGCGCTTCACACCGACGCCGAACACAGTTCGGTGCGCGAACCGGTCCTATCCACGCGGCCTGCGCTGGCAGCGCGGGCAGGAGAACGAGGAGCGGTTCATGAACTTTTCCCGCACCATCGGCGCACCGCAGCGCCTGCACGGCTCGTCCTCGCGGCCGTAGGCGGCCAGCGCGCGCTCGAAGTAGCCGGATTGGCCGTTGACATTGACGTACAGCGCGTCGAACGAGGTGCCGCCGACCTCCAGCGCCTCGGTCATCACCGCCCGCACCTCGGTCAGCAGCCCGTGCAGGGCGGGCCGGGTGAGCTTGGCGGCGATCCGCTCGCCGTGCAGCCGCGACCGCCACAGCGCCTCGTCGGCATAGATGTTCCCGACGCCCGACACCACGGTCTGATCCAGCAGCACCCGCTTGATCTCGGACTGCTTGGCCCGCATCACGCGCACCACCGCGTCGGCGTCGAAGCGCGGGTCCAGCGGATCGCGGCCGATGTGCGCGACCGCCTCCGGGACCAGGGTGCCGTCCACCTCGATCAGCGGATGCAACGCCCAGCCGCCGAACGTGCGCTGGTCCACGAACCGCAATTGCGCGCCCGAGTCCAGGGTCGCGACGATGTGGGCATGCTTCTCCAGCGGGGCGTCGGCAGGCTGCACCAGCATCTGCCCGCTCATCCCGAGATGCACGACCAGGGCGAGATCCGGATCGTCGAAGGTCAACCAGAGGAACTTGCCCCGCCGCTGCGCCGACTCGACCCGCAGCCCGGCCAGCTCCGCGGCCAAATGGTCACCGCCGAGCAGATGCCTGCGCACCGAACGCGGATGCTTGACCGCGACGGATTCGATGACACTGCCGACCACGTGCTCGGCCAGCCCCCGCCGGACCGTCTCGACCTCGGGTAGTTCGGGCACCGCTACTCCTCTTGGCTCACCAACGCAGAAATCGCCCGCCGACCACGCGCGGTGCGTGGTCTCACGAGCGATTGTTCGCGGCCGGACGGGCGAACCCGCCGGGCCTAGCTGTCGGCGGTCAGCGCCTGCCAGGCCGCGCCGGCCGCCTTCTGTTCCGCTTCCTTCTTCGACCGGCCGATGCCCTTGCCGTAGGCCTGGCCGCCGACCATCGCGGTCGCGGTGAATTCCTTGTCGTGGTCGGGGCCGGTCGAGGTGATCTCGTAGCTGGGCACGCCGATGCCGCGCTCGGCGGTCAGCTCCTGCAGGCTGGTCTTCCAATCCAGCCCGGCGCCCATGCGGGGCCCGCGCTCGAGCAGATCCGCGAACAGCCGCAGCACCACGCTGCGGGCGACATCGATCCCGTGCTCCAGATGCACCGCGCCCAGCAGCGACTCCATGCCGTCGGCCAGGATGCTCGGCTTGTCGCGACCGCCGGTCAGCTCCTCGCCCTTGCCCAGCAGCAGATGCCGGCCCAGGCCGCCCTCGCCGAGACCACGGGCGACCTCGGCCAGCGCGTGCATGTTGACCACGCTCGCCCGCAGCTTCGCCAGCTCGCCCTCGGATTTCTCCGGGTGCTCGAGATACAGACGCTCGGTGATGCTCAGGCCGAGCACCGAATCACCGAGGAACTCCAGGCGTTCGTTGGTCGGCAGACCGCCGTTCTCGTAGGCGTAGGAGCGGTGGGTGAGGGCGAGCCGGAGCAGGTCCGGGCGCACCTCCACGCCGAGCGCCTCGAGTAGCGAGGTCTCGTCGGCGGCCTCGCCCACGGCGGGAGCTTCCGCTCCATCCTTGCTGGCGGTCACGTTCGCTACCGGATGGGCGCTCAGATTGCCGAAGCGACCTGACGGCCCTTGTAGGTGCCACAGCTCGGGCACGCGATGTGCGGCAGCGTCTTCTGACCGCAGGCCCGGTTCGGGCAGGTGATCAGGGTCGGCGCGGTGGCCTTCCACTGGCTGCGCCGCGAGCGGGTGTTGGCACGGGACATCCGGCGCTTCGGAACGGCCACGACTACTTCTCCTCTGTTCTGGAACCTGCCGAGCCGTTTCGGCCCGCAAGCGATCGGTTTACGTCTGTTTGCGCGTCGGTGTCGGAGACACCGGCGCCGGGCGCCTCGGCCGCGAATCCCGCGAGCCCGGCCCAGCGAGGGTCAAGTATCTCATGCCCGTGATCCGGACCCGCAATCGCCATCCGCACACCGCATTCGGCGCACAGCCCGGCACAGTCGGGCTCGCACAGCGGCTGCAACGGCAACTCCAGGCCGATGGCATCGACGATCACCGGTTCCAGATCGATCCGGTCGTCCACCAGGCGGTAGACCTCGTCGTCGTCGGTGGTCTGCTCGGTGGCGCTGTCCGGGTAGGCGAACAGCTCGGTGATCTGGATGTCGATCTCGTCGGTGAACGACTCGAGGCAGCGCGAGCACTCCCCCGCCAGCTCTCCCCGCACGGCGCCGGTGACCAGCACGCCCTCCGAAACCGCCTGCAGTGTCAGATCGAGATCGAGATCGCTGCCGGCCGGGATGGCGATCATCTCCAGGCCGATCCGCTCCGGCGCGGTCACGGTCCGGCGCACCTGCTTGATCGAACCGGGCGCGCGCCCGAGGCTACGAGTGTCCAGCACGAAGTCACCGTCGGCGGGACGACGATCGACCGACCGACGACGCGAACCGGAACCGGATTCGGCGGGCATCACGAACTCACTCACATATTCGACGGGGATTTGAACAACCACCCACGATACGCGAACAGCGGTTTTCTACCCAAACCGCAGATAGGAACCTGTCACCTGCCGAATTCAGCGGCGTAATCGGGGACGCCGCCGCCCGCGCGGAGTTGCTGGCGGCCGCGGCCGACGGTCCGCAGGGCTCCGTGCAACGTCTCCTCGAAGTCGGCCAGCTTGGAGTCCACGTAGAGGTCGCATTCCTCGCGCAGCCGGTCGGACTCGGTCTGCGCGGAGTCGATGAGCCGGGCGGACTCGGCGTGAGCGGCCCGGACCACCTCGGTCTGGGTGACCAAGCGCTCCTGTTCGGCGCGGCCGTCGGCGACGGACCGCTCGTAGGCGGCCTGCCCCGCCGCGATCATCCGCTCGGACTCGGTGCGCGCGCGGCCGGTGACCGATTCGTATTCGGCCTTGCCGTCCGCGATGACCCGTTCGGCCTCGGCCTGGGCGGTGGCGACGAGGTGGTCGGCGTGGGCGCCGGCCTCGGCGACCATCCGGTCGGCGTGCGCCTTGGCGTCGGACAGGATGCGGTCGGCCTCCTCGCGGGCCGCCGTGACGGTCTGCCTGGCTTGTTCGTCGGCGGTGGTGACGGTGGTGTCGGCGGTGTCGCGGGCGTCGGAGACGATTTTGTCGCGGTGGTCCAGGACGTCCTGCGCATCGTCGAGTTCGCCGGGAATGGCGTCGCGCACGTCGTCGAGCAGCTCGAGCACATCGCCGCGGGGAACGATGCAGTTTCGGGTCGGCGGGATGCCCCGCGCCTCCTCCACGATCGCGACCAGTTCGTCGAGTGCTTCGAATACGCGGTACATCTGCTGACCCCACTCTCCTACCGAACTCTCGCGGCGGATTCCGCCGCCAGCCTATTGCAGCCTGGGCTCAGTGTGCCTCTCGTCACGATCGTCTGCCCAGTTCACTCGCGGTGTGTCGTGGGTGTGTTTCCTATGCCACAAAAATCAAGTGGAGGAAATCTCTCCACTTGGTGATATCTTTTGTACTGAGCGGTAGACCAGCCGGGCGCACCGCATGCCTCGGACACCCGGCGACATGGATCGGAATGACGATGGCTGTCCTGTATCCGGTACATCGAGGGCTGGGGGCCGACCCCCAGCCCGGCTTCGATGTACCCGCACAGCCTGACGGGGACGTCGCTGGTCGACCCGCCCGGCGTAGCCGGTGGTCGTTCTATTGGCTGGCCTGGCTGCCGTTGGGTTTGGCCGTGCCACCGCCCGAGGCCTTCCTTACTCCGCGCCACGACGAACCGTCCCGATCCGCGCCGAAGGTGCGTCAGCCGACGCTGTTGTCGCGTCTCACCACGGGTGGATTGTCCCGGGGCGCCGCGCAACATCACCCCCGCTCCGGCGGTTCGGACACGCTGGTCGAGGACCGCCCCGAGACACCGGAGATCGAGCAGGCGCCGGACGCCACCGGGCGGCGGACGGCCCGGCAGCTGGGCGCCTATCTGCGCGGTGACAAGTGGCTGCCGCAGCTGATCCGGTTCGCGCTGGTCGGCGGGTTCAGCAATATCGGCTACTTCCTCTTGTTCATGGCTTGCTACGGCGGCGGTGCACAGCTGGCGAATCTCACGGGATCGATCGTGAGCACCGCGCTGGCCAACGAGATGCACCGGCGCCTGACCTTCCACGCCGCCGATCGCGTCGGCTGGCTCACCGCGCAGCTCGAGGGTGGCGGCCTGGCGCTGGCCGGGCTCGCCATCACCTCCGCCTCGCTGGCGGCGCTCGATTTCATCGCGCCGGGCATGAGTGATGTGGCCGAGGCGCTCGCGGTCATCGCCATCGCGGCCGCGGTCGGCACATTGCGCTTCCTCACCTTGCGGCTCTGGGTCTTCTGACCCGATCTCCCGGCCGTCCCTGCAACCGGTGCGTCAACCGGCACAGGGTGCGGGAAGAAGCTGGTCGAACGAGCAAGGAACCGCATCGGGTTACCCGGCGTCCAAGGACAGCAAACGCCTTTCCGTGTACTCGATGTGGAGGTCCAGCGATGAAACGTTGCCCGGGATGCCGTACATCAGCCCGCAGCGGAACGCGACCCGACGCCCTGCGCTTCCGCCCTTACACCACCCCCGCCATACGGTGCGACCGCCTCACCTCACCACGACTGCGCCGCCCCCGAACCGATCGCGACCCCGAATGAACACCCCGGCCTATCCCCCACCCGCGGCCGGCCAGGCCGCGCTGCCCGGGCGGGTGAACCGCGCCGAAGCCGGTCGCACCGAGCCACCCGGGCGGCCATTGAACTGTGAGACCGGTCGCGCCGCGCCACCGGGGCGACCGACGAACCGCGCCGAGGCCGGGCACGCCCCACCACCAGCCCGGCGGACGAACGCGGCAGGCCGCACCGCACCGCCCGGGCGGCCAACGAACTCCACTGCGGCCGGTCATGTCGCACCGCCCGGACTGTCGCCCGACGGTGCCGAGCCCTGGCACAGTCCGCCGCACGTGCCGCCACCGGACTCCACCGCGGCCGGTCGTGCCGCGCCGCCCGGACTGTCGCCGAACTGCGCCGAGGCTGGTCACAATCCGCCGTCTGTGCCGCCACCGAACTGGGGCGAGGCCTCGCGGGCTACGCTGCCCGAGCCGTGTGCAGACTATGCGGATACCGGGAAAGCCAAGGCGCACACCGGGATTCACCGCCGTCGGGAGGTTGTTCGGCGGGGCGTCAGCGATGACGAGATTCGGCGACGGTGTTCGGGCGGGCGGTGGCGGCGGCTGCGGCGTGGGGCGTATGCCGATGAGGCGGCGTTCGCGGGGCTGGATGCCATGGCTCGGCATCGTGTGCTCGCCGACGCGGTGCTGCCGGATCTGGCCACCGACGCGATCCTCAGTCATCAGTCGGCGGCGGTGATCTACGGGGCGCCGGTGTGGGTCGCGCTGCTCGGGCGGATCGACGTCACTCGCAACCGCCGCAACGGCGGGCGGATCCGGCCGGATATGAAGGTGCACTGCGCTCCGGTAGACACGGTGGCCGAGCTGGACGGGTTCGTGCTCACCACACCCGCGCGCACGATCGTCGACGTGGCTCGCACCGCGCCGTTCGAAGCGGCGGTCGTCGTCGGCGACGCGCTCGCCCGCGAATACGGCGTCACGCCGGACGATCTGGATGTGGAGCTGGAGCTGGCGCACCGGCGGCACGGTGTCGCCGCGGCGCGGCGGGTGGTGGATTTCCTGGATCCGCACAGCGAGAGCGTCGGCGAGTCCCGCAGCCGGGTGATGCTGCGGCGGCTCGGCCTGCCGCGACCGCGATCGCAAGGCGACGTCTATGGCGGTGCGGGGCGAATGGTCGGCCGCGTCGACTTCTATTTCGGCGATACGGGCGTGGTCGCCGAATTCGACGGTCGCGTCGCGTATGGGCGCGCGTGGCAACCCGGCCAAGATATGAGCGAGGCGGTGCGGGCCGAGCGAAGTCGCGAGGATGCCTTGCGCGGCAGCGGTTTACAGGTGGTCCGCTGGACCTGGGACGAACTCGCCACGGGCGAGGCGGCGCCGCGGCTGCGCGCCGCGTTCGGCCGCGCCCGGCGGGTCCGTCCGGAGGGTTTCATCTGCCAGGCCGCGCTGCCGGAGCCGAAACCGCTTGCGGTGCGCGCACTGTGAGCCCGCCGCCGGCCGTATCGCGCCTGCCGCGAGGTACGGCCGGTGCGGGTACCTGTTAGCGTTCGAGCATGGCTGGAGCACTGTGCCCCGGGTCGTTCGATCCGGTGACCAATGGGCATATCGATATGATCGGGCGGGCCGCCGCGCAGTTCGACGAGGTCGTCGTGACGGTGATGATCAACAAGAGCAAGCAGGGCATGTTCACCGTCGACGAGCGCATCGAAATGCTCCGCGACGCCACCGCCGACCTGCCGAACGTCCGCATCGAATCCTGGCACGGACTGCTGGTGGAGTTCGCCCGCGAACAGGGCATCACCGCCATCGTCAAGGGCCTGCGCGACGCCACCGACTTCGGCTACGAGCTGCAGATGGCGCAGATGAACAAGAAACTCTCCGGCGTCGACACCTACTTCCTCGCCACCAGCCCCACCCACAGCTACCTGTCCAGCTCCCTGGTGAAGGAGGTAGCCACCTTCGGCGGCGACGTCACCGGCATGCTCCCCGACGCCGTCCACAAACGCCTCCTCACCCGCATCGCCGAACGCCGCAACTGACCCGTCCCACCCGCCGTCGCCCAACAGGCGGCTGACACGGGGCCGCACTCGGTCGATGCCTGCCCGTGGCGACGCGGCCCTCCATGACGCGGCGGTCAGCGTAAAGGCGCTCGGCGACGCGGCGCTCAACTAGGCTGCGCTCGGCTAGGACCGCTCGACGAAGGGGCGTGTCCGGCGGTGGCTGGCCGAGGGCCATATCGGGTGACTACAGGCCGTGGCGGCGGTCGCCGGTAACCAGTTGGCCGACTTGGGCTTCCGCTGCCGCGGAGAAGGGGGCGCGGGAGGCTTCTACGGCGCGGTGGGTCTCCTCGGTGACGAGGTCGGCGTTGATCTGACCACCGGCGACTGCGCCTGCGGCGGCGGCGCCACCAACTTGGGCGGAGAGGTCGGCGACATTGCCCGCGACCCACACTCCGGGCACCTCGGTGCGGCCGGTCGGGTCGGCGGCGATGTGGTCGCCCATCCCGCTCGGATGCGCCACCGGGTGCAGACCCAGATCCGCCAGGAATCCGGCCCGCGCCACCATGCGCGGCGGCGCTGCCAGCACCTCGCGGGCGATCACGGTGCCGTCGGCCAGCCGCACGCCCGTGAGATGGTCATCGCTGATCTCCAGGTTCGCCACCTCGCCGGTCACCACCCGGATGCCCCGCGCGGCCAACTGCTCGGCCTGCTCACCGGTCGGTGCCGCCATCGTGTGACAGAACAACGTGACGTCATCGCTCCACTGCCGCCACAGCAACGCACCATGCACAGACATCGGCCCGTTCGCGAGCACCCCGATCGCCCGATCCCGCACCTCCCATCCATGGCAGTACGGGCAGTGCACGACATCGCGCCCCCACCGTTCCCACAACCCGGCCACCTCGGGCAACACATCGGCCAGCCCACTGGCGACCAATATTCGCCGAGCCCGCACACTCCGCCCATCCGCCAGCACAACGGTGAACCCGTCCTCATCCGACTGCGCACGCGACTCACCCCGCGCACCGGGCACCTGGCGCGAACTGGCCGCGCGGTCCGGTTGCGCGGCAGCCGGACTGTCCCCGCGGATCACGGTCTCGACGGTCCCGGAAATGATGTGCCCGCCGTAGATGCGGACTTCCGTTCGGCCTCGGGCGAGGAGTTCGGCGGGCGGCATGCCCTCGCGGGCAAGCAGGCCGTGTACGGCGTCGGCGGGGGCGTTGCGCGGGCTGCCGGAATCGATTACGGCTACCGAGCGGCGGGCGCGGGCCAGCATCAGCGCACCGTTCAGTCCGGCCGCGCCGCCGCCGATTACGACTACGTCGTAGTGGTCCCTCAGTTCGTCGGTCATCTCGACCACCTCCTTGTCTACGACCATGCGGGCCGATCGGTCGTTTGCGCAAAGTTCTTTGCCGGAATGGCAAAATGGGAGGTATGCAGAACATCGACCAGGCACTCGACGCGGTCGGCCCGCGGTTACGTGCGCTGCGACGGCAGCGCGAGACCACGCTCGCCGACCTGTCCGCCGTGACGGGCATCTCGGTGAGCACGCTGTCCCGGCTGGAATCCGGCGCACGGCGGCCGACGCTCGAGCAGTTGCTTCCGCTAGCCCGCGCCCACGGCGTCACCCTCGACGAACTCGTGGACGCACCGCTCACCGGAGACCCGCGCGTCCATATGCGCCCGATCTCTCATCACGGGATGACCATGGTGCCGCTCACGCGCAGGCCGGGCGGTATCCAGGCCTACAAGATGGTGCTCGACCCCGAAGACCGTTCCGGCGAGCCGAACCCGCAGACGCACGAGGGATACGACTGGGTCTATGTCCTCAACGGCCGACTGCGGTTGATCCTCGGCGAACACGATCTGGTGCTGTCCCCCGGCGAGGCGGCCGAATTCGACACCCGGGTGCCGCACTGGTTCGGTGCGGCCGGTTCCGAACCGGTCGAACTGCTCAGCCTCTTCGGCAAGCAGGGCGAACGCGCACACCTGCGCGCCCGACCCAAAGGCCCCGGCGCATAACGCCTCTCACGCCTCCGGCTCGAATTCGGCCATCTCGATCCGCGTTTCGCCGTAGCGCCGCGGCTTCCGCACGGAAAAGCCTGTCGGCCAGTCGATCTCGGGTGAGCGCACCGACCGCTCCACGACCACGGTGGCGTACTCGCGCAGCCAGCCCCCGGCCGTCAACGCTGTCAGATCCGCTTCCACCTCGGCGGCGTCGAGCGCATACGGCGGATCGGAGAACACCAGATCGTACGGTTCGCCGGGCGTCCCGGACAGCACCGAACCTACTGCGCCCACCCGCAATTCGGCACCGGCCAGACCGAGGTCGGCGATATTGCCCCGCACGACGGCCGCCGCCTTCCGATCGGACTCGACGAGCAGCGCGTGCGACGCCCCGCGCGACAGCGCCTCCAGACCCAGCGCCCCCGACCCGGCATACAGATCCAGGACCCGCACACCATCGAAGTCGATCCGAGCCGCCAACGCGCTGAACAGCGCTTCGCGCACCCGGTCGGAGGTCGGCCGAGTCCCCGCCGGCGGCACCCGCAGCCGCCGCCCACCGGCCACACCCGCCACAATCCGGGTCATCGCCCGATCACGCCCGCGATAACCCGGCCGGGGCCTCCCGCGGCCGCCGCCCTCACTCCGCCGCGGCCTCGTTCACGCGCAGGTCGACCAAGAGGTCGCCGCCCTCGACCTGCTGTACCTTGCCGATGGCGACGCGACGCACGGTCCCGGCGCGCGGCGCGGTGATGGCGGCCTCCATCTTCATCGCCTCGATAGTGCCGACGGTGTCACCGGCGGCCACCGTGTCACCCTCGGCCACGACCAGCGTGACGACACCGGCGAACGGCGCCGCGATGTGCCCGGGATCGGTCTTGTCGGCCTTCTCGGCGACCGGCACCTCACTGGCGATCGAGCGGTCGCGCACGGTGACCGGGCGCAATTGCCCGTTGAGGATGCACATCACCGTCCGCATGCCGCGGTCGTCGGGTTCGGAGATGGCCTCCAACCCGATGAGCAAGGTCACGCCCTTCTCCAACTGCACCCGGTGTTCCTCACCGTGACGCAGCCCGTAGAAGAACTGGTTGGCCGACAGGCCCGAGGTGTCGCCGTATTTCTCACGGTGCGCGAGGAATTCGGCGGCCGGCCCCGGAAACAGCAAGCGGTTCAACGTCGCCCGGCGCTCGTCCGAGTTGCCGTTCAGCCCCGCCTCGTCCGCGGCCGACAGCTGCGTCTCCGGCTTAGCGGGACCGCGCCCGGCCAGCGCCCGGCTGCGGAACGGCTCGGGCCAGCCACCGGCCGGTGTGCCGAGTTCGCCACGCAGGAAACCGATGACGGAATCGGGGATGTCGAAGCGCCCTGGGTCACTGGCGAACTCGTCCACCGTCACACCCGAACCCACCAGCGACAACGCCAGGTCCCCGACCACCTTCGACGACGGCGTCACCTTCACCAGCCGTCCCAGCAACCGGTCCGCCGCAGCGTATTTGGCTTCCACCTCCTCGAAGCGGTCTCCCAGACCCAGCGCGATCGCCTGCTGCCGCAGATTCGACAGCTGCCCGCCCGGAATCTCGTGGTGGTACACCCGCCCCGTCGGCCCCGGCAGCCCGGATTCGAACGGCGCGTACACCTTTCGCAGCGCCTCCCAGTACGGCTCCAGATCACACACGTTCTGCAGATCGAGTCCGGTATCGAACGGCGAATTGGCCGCCGCCGCAACGATTGCCGACAGCGCGGGCTGAGAGGTGGTGCCCGCCATCGGCGCCGACGCCCCGTCGACCGCGTCGGCACCCGCGTGCCACGCCGCCAGGTAGGTCGCCAGCTGGCCGCCCGGGGTGTCGTGAGTGTGCACGTGCACCGGCAGATCGAAGTTCTCCCGCAACGCGGTCACCAGCGTGTGCGCGGCGGGCGCGCGCAACAGCCCGGCCATGTCCTTGATGCCGATGACGTGCGCCCCGGCCTGGACGATCTGCTCGGCCAGCTTCAGGTAGTAGTCGAGGGTGTAGAGATTCTCGTCCGGGTTCGACAGATCCCCGGTGTAGCTCATCGCGACTTCGGCCAGGGCCGTACCGGTTTCGCGCACCGCGTCGATCGCCGGGCGCATCTGATCGACGTTGTTCAGCGCGTCGAAGATGCGGAAGATGTCGATACCGGTCGCGGTCGCCTCGGAAACGAAAGCGCGCGTGACCTTCTCCGGATACGGCGTGTACCCGACGGTGTTGCGGCCCCGCAGCAGCATCTGCAGGTTGATGTTCGGGATCGCCTCGCGCAGGGCGGCCAGCCGCTCCCACGGGTCCTCGTGCAGGAACCGCAGCGCCACATCGTAAGTCGCGCCACCCCAGCACTCGATCGACAGCAGCTCCGGAGTCATCCGGGCGACGTGCCCGGCGACCTGCAACAGGCCGTTGGTGCGCACCCGCGTCGCCAGCAGCGACTGATGCGCGTCGCGGAAGGTGGTGTCGGTGACCCCGACCGCCTTCTGCTCACGCAGCCACCGCGCGAAACCCTCCGGCCCCAGCGCCAGCAACCGCTGACGCGAACCGTCCGGCGGCGGCACGGTCGTATCGATCGACGGCAGCTTGTCGTGCGGATACACCGTGGTCGGGCGCTCACCGTGCGGCTTGTTGACGGTGATGTCGGCCAGATACGTGAGGATCTTGGTGCCGCGGTCGGCGGAACCGCGCTGCGTCAGCAGGTGCGGCCGCTCATCGATGAACGAGGTGGTGACCCGTCCGGCCCGGAAGTCCGGGTCGTCCAGCACCGCCTGCAGGAACGGGATATTGGTCGAGACACCGCGGATGCGGAACTCCGCGAGCGCGCGCCGCGCCCGCGCCACCGCCTGGCCGAAGTCCCGCCCGCGACAGGTCAGCTTCACCAGCATCGAGTCGAAATAGGCGCCGACCTCCGCGCCCAGGTTGGCGCCGCCGTCGAGGCGAATGCCGCCGCCCCCGGGACTGCGGTAGGCGGTGATGCGCCCGGTGTCGGGCCGGAACCCGTTGGCCGAGTCCTCGGTGGTGATCCGGCACTGCATGGCGGCCCCGCGAATACTGATCGCGTCCTGGCTCAGGCCCAGGTCGGCCAGCGATTCCCCGGTCGCGATCCGTAGCTGCGCGCCCACCAGATCGACATCGGTGATCTCCTCGGTCACCGTGTGCTCGACCTGGATGCGCGGGTTCATCTCGATGAAGACGTGATTGCCGCGCTCGTCGAGCAGGAATTCCACCGTGCCCGCGCAGCTGTAACCGATCTGCCGCGCGAACGCCACCGCGTCGGCGCAGATGCGTTCGCGCAGAGCGGGATCCAGGTTCGGGGCGGGCGCCAGTTCGATCACCTTCTGATGCCGCCGCTGCAGCGAACAGTCCCGCTCGAACAGGTGGATGACGTTGCCGTGCTGGTCGGCGAGGATCTGCACCTCGATGTGGCGGGGATTGACCACCGCCTGCTCGAGGAACATCGTCGCGTCGCCGAAGGCCGATTCGGCCTCCCGCATCGCGGCCTCCACGGCCTCGCGCAACTGCGCCCGATCGGCCACCCGGCGCATGCCGCGCCCGCCACCGCCGGCGACGGCCTTGACGAACACCGGGAACTGCACCGTCTCCGCGGCCGCCAGCAATTCGTCCACGTCGGCCGAGGGCGCGCTCGAGTTCAGCACCGGCAGGCCCGCGGCCTTGGCGGCGGCGATCGCACGCGCTTTGTTACCGGTCAGTTCCAAAACTTCGGCGGAGGGGCCGATGAACGTGATGTTCTCCCGCGCGCAGGCCGCGGCCAGGTCCGGATTCTCCGAGAGAAAGCCGTAACCGGGATATACGGCGTCTGCCCCGGCGGTCTTGGCCGCCTTGATGATCTCCTCGATCGACAGGTAGGCCCGCACCGGATGGCCGGGCTCCCCGATCTGGTACGACTCGTCGGCCTTGAGCCGATGCACCGAATTGCGGTCCTCGTAGGGGAACACCGCGACGGTGCCGATGCCGAGTTCGTAGGCGGCGCGGAACGCCCGAATGGCGATTTCCCCGCGGTTGGCGACCAGCACTTTGGAGAACATCCGATTAAGGTACCTGGCCGGTCGGCGACTCCGGACGGCGAATACACTTTCGCAGCCAACCTCACATCGAAACCGTACCGATCTGCGAATTTGCGTAATCCGCCGGTAACCCGCCGACCGCGGGACAGCACGCGGGAATATTCGTTTTCGGCCGTGGCTTATGCTCGTTGTGCAGCTGGTTCGCTGCGCCGACGAGTTGGAGCCCCGAGCGTCGGACAGCAGCGTCGAAACCGGTCCGTACGGATCGGCCAGAGGGAACCCGGTGGGAATCCGGGACTGTCCCGCAGCGGTATGCAGGAACGACCGCCGTCAACAGCACTGGATGCGCGCATCCGGGAAGCGACGGCCAGTAGGACCGCCCCGACGGGCCTTGCCTGCGAGTCCGAAGACCTGCCGGCTGTGTCGGATACGCCGTATCCGGCGGCCACCGCCTCGTGGAACAGGGCGGGCGGACACCACTACGCACGCCGGATCTGCCGGTGCGAGAAGCGTTTTCGGGCTCCGTCCTCCCCTATGGCGGTGACCTGTGGCTTCCAGCACTGGAGAGAGACCGTGACTTTTCACAACCCTTTCACCGCAACGGTTCTCGGCATTCCGCGGATCGGGCCGCGGCGCGAGCTGAAACGCGCGACCGAGAGCTACTGGGCCGGCCGTATCAGCGCGGCCGAACTGCAGGCCGTCGGCCGTGACCTGCGCACCCGTCAACTGGCCGGATTGGCCGCGGCCGGACTGGATTCCGTTCCGGTCGGCACCTTCTCCTTCTACGATCAGATGCTCGACACCGCGGCCATGTTCGGCGCGCTGCCACCGCGCGTGGCCGATATCGCCGATCCGCTGGACCGCTATTTCGCGGCCGCCCGCGGCACGGAGACGGTGGAACCGCTGGAGATGACCAAGTGGTTCGACACCAACTACCACTACCTGGTCCCCGAAATCGGCCCCGGGACCACGTTCGCGCTGCAACCGGACAAGCTCCTGAGTGAGCTGCGCGAGGCCCGGGAACTGGGCGTTCCGGCCCGCCCGGTCGTGATCGGTCCCCTGACCTTCTTGAAGCTGGCGAAGGGCATCGACGGGACAGCACCGCTGGACCGGCTGAACGATCTGCTCCCGCACTACCGCGAACTGCTGCGGCTGCTGGCCGCCGAGGGCGCGCAATGGGTGCAAATCGACGAACCGGTGCTGGTCACCGATCTCACCGCCCCCGAACTGGCACTGCTGCGGCGCACGTATGCCGAGCTGGCGGGCGTGCCACAGCGCCCGGCGATCCTGGTCGCGACCTATTTCGGGCGTCCGGGTGCGGCGCTGCCCGCGCTGGCGGACATGGGCGTAGAGGGCATCGCGCTCGACTTCGTCGCGGGCGCCACCGTGGACGACGTGGCCGCAGTTCCCGCGCTGGCAGGCAAGCTGGTGGTGGCGGGCGTGGTCGACGGACGCAATGTCTGGCGCACCGATCTCGACCAGGCACTGTCGACATTGGGCACGCTGCTGGGCAGTTCGGGTGCGCTGGCGGTCTCGACCTCCAGTTCGCTACTGCACGTGCCGTATTCGCTGGACGACGAAACCGGGACCGACCCGGCGCTGCGATCGTGGCTGGCGTTCGGCGCGGAGAAGGTCGCCGAGGTGCGGCTGCTCGCGACGGCGGTGCACCGAGGCACCGAGGCCATCGCGGACGAACTCACCACGGCCCGTGCGGCATCGGCGAGCCGCGCCACCGATCCGCGTTTGCGCAATGACGCCGTCCGGGCCCGGCTGGCGACCCTCGGCCCCGAAGCCATCCGCCGCTCCCCCGCAGCGGAACGCCTTGCGCTGCAACGAGAACGGCTGCGGTTGCCGTTGCTGCCCACCACCACGATCGGCTCCTATCCGCAGACCTCCGCGATCCGGCAGGCCCGCGCGGCGCTGCGCAAGGGCGAGATCACGGCCGCGCAGTACGACGAGCGGATGCGCGCCGAGATCGCGGACGTCGTTGCGCTGCAAGAGAAGCTGGGCATCGACGTGCTGGTGCACGGCGAGCCCGAGCGCAACGACATGGTGCAGTACTTCGCCGAACAGCTGGACGGGTTCTTCGCCACGGCCAACGGCTGGGTGCAGTCCTACGGCACCCGCTGTGTGCGGCCGCCGATCCTGTACGGCGACGTCGCCCGGCCCGCGCCGATGACCGTGCAGTGGATCGAATACGCCCAGTCGCTGACCGACAAGCCGGTCAAGGGCATGCTGACGGGGCCGGTGACGATCCTGGCCTGGTCGTTCGTGCGCGACGACCAGCCGCTGGCCGACACCGCCCGGCAGGTGGCGCTGGCCATCCGGGACGAGACGGTCGATCTGCAGTCGGCCGGTATCCGCATCGTGCAGGTCGACGAGCCGGCGCTGCGGGAACTGCTGCCACTGCGCGCCGACGCCAAGCGGCGGTACCTGGACTGGGCGGTGGCGGCGTTCCGGCTGGCGACCAGCGGCGTCTCGGACGCTACCCAGATCCACACGCACCTGTGCTATTCGGAGTTCGGTGAGATCATCGGGGCGATCGCGGATCTGGACGCCGACGTCACCTCGATCGAGGCGGCGCGCTCCCGGATGGAGGTACTCGACGATCTGAACGCGGCGGGCTTCCACCTGGGTGTCGGGCCGGGCGTCTACGACATCCACTCGCCGCGAGTGCCGAGCGTCGAGGAGATCACCGCCTCCCTGCGCGGGGCGTTGAAAGCTGTTCCGGCCGAACGTCTCTGGGTCAATCCGGACTGCGGGCTGAAAACCCGCGGTCCGGCCGAGGTGGAGGCGTCGCTGCGGAACATGGTCGCCGCCGCGCACACCGTGCGCTGAAATCGGTGACCCCGGCCGTCGAGGACGGCCGGGGTCACGATCAGCCCGAGGACTACGCGACGCCCATAGTTCGTTGCGGCACACCGACATACGCCGACAGCGGGCGGATCAGGGCGTTGGATTGGGACTGCTCGATGATGTGCGCGGTCCAGCCGGTGATGCGGCTCATCACGAAAATGGGTGTGAACATGTCGATGTCGAAGCCCATCAGGTAGTAGGCGGGACCGGCCGGGAAGTCCAGGTTCGGTTCGATGCCGGTCGCCTCCGCCATCGCGGCCGCCAGTTCGGTGTACATCCGCAGCCACTCGTGGCCGCCGGTCACCTCGGCGATCTCCGCCAGGGCGGCCACCATGGTGGGCACCCGCGAGTCGCCGTTCTTGTAGACCCGGTGCCCGAAACCCATCACCTTCTCCTTGCGGGACAGCTTGTCCCGCAACCACTCCCGCGCCAGCTCGGGCCGCCCGATCTCCAGCATCGCGTGCATAACGGCCTCGTTGGCGCCGCCGTGCAGCGGCCCCTTCAAGGTTCCGATGGCCGCGGTGACGGCGCTGTACATGTCCGATTCAGTGGAGGTGACGACGCGAGCGGCGAAGGTGGAGGCGTTGAAGCTGTGCTCGGCGTACAGGATCAGCGATGTCTCGAACGCTCGCACGATGCGCGGGTCCAGCTGCCATTGCGCCGCGGAGTCGCCGAAGCACATGGCGAGAAAGTTCTCGGCGAACCCGCGCCGCTCGTCGGGGGCGATCGGGTCGAGCCCGCGGCGACGGCGCATATCGGCCGCGATCACCGTCGGCAGCACCGCGGTCATCCGCAAAGCCTTGGCCAGCAGCGCATCCGGGCTCTTGCCGCTGTCCTCGAGCGGGTCCTCCGCCCCGAGGTAGCTCACGACCGTGCGCACCACATCCATCGGGTGGCAGGTCTCGGGCAATTTGTCGATCAGCCCCAGTAGCGAGCGATCCAGGGGCCGCAGTGCGCGTTCGCGGTGGCACAGCGCCGGCAACTGGTCCGCGTCGGGCAGTTCGCCGTGCCACAGCAGGTAGGCGACCTCCTCGAAACCGCAGTGCGCGGCCAGATCCTGCACCGGATAGCCCCGGTAGGTCAGGGAGTTGGTCTCGGGCACGACCTTCGAGATGGCGGTCGTGTCGACCACCACTCCGGCCAAGCCCTTCTTGATCTCGGTCATCAGGTTACTCGCTCACGGTGAAATCGAATATGCCGGAATCGAACTCGTTGTAGCGCTGGTAGTCGAGCAACTCGTACAGCCGCGCTCGGTGTTGCATGCGATCCAACAGCCCGGATTGGGTTCCGCTGTCGGCGATCTCGCGTAGTCCCCGCTCCACGGCGAACATGGCCAGGCGCAGTGTGGTGACCGGATAGATGACGGCGTTGTAGCCGAGGTCCTCCAGCGTCCGCGCCGGCAGCAGTTCGGATTTGCCGAACTCGGTCATGTTGGCAAGCAGCGGAATATTCACGGCTGCACGGAACTTGGCGAATTCCGCGGCGTCGGCCAGCGCCTCGGTGAAGATCAGGTCGGCTCCGGCATCCGCGTAAGCCTTGGCCCGGTCGATCGCCGCGGGCAGGCCCTCGATGCCGCGTGCGTCGGTGCGGGCGCAGATCACGAAGTCCGGATCGCGGCGGGCGGAGACGGCGGCCCGGATCCGCCGCACCATGTCGGCGGCCGGAACCACCGCCTTGCCATCGAGATGCCCGCACCGCTTCGGATTGACCTGGTCCTCGATATGGCACCCGGACAGGCCCGCGTCCTCCAGCAACGTGATGGTGCGAGCGGCATTCATCGGTTCCCCGAACCCGGTGTCGGCATCGATCAACGTCGGCAGATCGGTGACCCGCGCGATCTCCCGCCCCCGCGCAGTCACCTCACTCAGCGTCGTCAGCCCGATATCGGGCAGCGCGAGTTCGGCCGAAACCACCGCCCCGGACACATACACACCCTCGAACCCGACCTCCTGAATCACCTTGGCCACCAAGGGATTGAATGCCCCCGGCAACCGCTGAATCCGCCCACTACCCAGCCCATCCCGCAGCGCCCGCCGCTTTTCCCCCGCCGACCTCTCCGCCGCCATCAACCCACTCACGCCCTCCACCGCCCCTCGGTACGAACCGCCCCCACTAGGCTCGATTCATGACCGAGCCGCTGCGCTATCGCCTGATCACCGGACCCGATGATGTCGCCTTCTGTGAGCGGATCAGCAAGTTGCTCGAGGAGGGGTATCGGCTGCACGGTTCGCCGGCGGTTACCTACAACGGCACCGGGGTGATCGCGGCGCAGGCCGTCGTGTGGGATCCGCGCTGACATCACAAGATTCCCTTTCCGGTAGCCGGTGCGGTGGCGAGCACCTCGGGTGACACGGTGAATGTGAGCTGGTCCAGGTCGCCCGGCCGCAACCGCGGAGTGTGTTGCGCCGCGGCCAGGAAGCGGTCCTGTTCGGCGGGCTCGAGCACGCCCTCGGTGAGCGTGCGGAATTTGGCGATGTACTGCTCTCGGCCGAACGGGCGCGCGCCCAGCGGATGCGCGTCCGCCACGGCCAGTTCGTCCACGATCGTCTCGCCGCTGACCAGGGTCACCTCGGCACGCGCGCCGAAGGCCTGGTCCGCCGGGTCGGCCGAGTGGTACCGGCGCGTCCACTCCGGATCCTCGACGGTGCGGATCTTGTGCCACAGCGCCACGGTGTCGGGCCGCCGCGCCCTTTCCGGGCCGTACGAGCGCTCGTGATGCCACGTCCCGTCCTGCAATGCGACGGCGAAAATGTAAGGCACGGAATGGTCCAGCGTCTCGCGGCTGGCATTCGGGTCGTACTTCTGCGGATCCCCCGACCCGCTACCGATCACCACATGGGTGTGGTGGCTGGTATGCAACACGATCGAGGCGACCTGGTCCAGATCACCGATGCGCGACCGCATCCGCCGCGCCAGATCGATCGGAGCCTGGCTCTGGTACTCGGCGGAATGCTCCTTGGTATAGCTGTCCAGGATCGCGCGCTTCGGCTCGCCCGGAACAGGTAGCGGCACAGCGTATTCCGCGTCTCGCCCGCCCAGCAGCCGGGCGATCACGCCGTCCTCGCCCTCCCAGATCGGGGCGGGCGCGCCCTCGCCGCGCATGGCGCGGTCCACCGCCTCCACGGCCATCTTCCCGGCGAACGCGGGCGCGAACGCTTTCCAGCTGGAGATCTCGCCCTTGCGCGACTGCCTGGTCGCGGTGGTGGTGTGCAGCGCCTGGCCGACGGCCTGATACATGGTCTCGGTGTCGAGGCCTAGCAGCGTCCCGATGCCCGCGGCCGCCGACGGACCCAGATGGGCCACATGGTCGATCTTGTACTCGTGCAGGCACATTCCGCGCACCAGGTCGATCTGGATCTCGTAACCGGTGGCCAGGCCGCGGATCAGCTCGGAGCCACTGCGCCCGGCGTGCTGCGCGACCGCCAGGATCGGCGGAATGTTGTCGCCGGGATGCGAGTACTCGGCGGCCAGGAAGGTGTCATGAAAGTCCAACTCCCGCACCGCGACTCCATTGGCCCACGCCGCCCACTCCGGGGAGAACCGCTGCGTGGCAGGCAAACCGAACACGGTAGCGCCGGGCCGGTGCGGGTGCGCCTCGGCCTGACGCCGGGCGGTCGTGGGCGGGCGGCGGACCAGCGCCGCGGCAGCCACCCCGGCGTTGTCGATGATCCGGTTGACGATCATCTCGGCAACCTCGTCCGGCACCGCGACCGGGTCCGCGGCGACCTCCGCGATCCGCGTCGCCAGATGCTCCGCCCGGGGGAAGTCATCGGCCGCGGCGTGGGCACGTACGATATGAGGCTTCATACTTCGCACGCTACGCAGCACGGCGTGAGTGCAAAACACCTTGCAACAGCAGATTTTTGTCGGCGAGTACTGCCAATATTGCAATGTTTGCGAAGCCAGTGGGTAGCATCGGCGGCGTGCGCAAGATGTATGCGGGTGCCCGACTACGGCGGTTGCGCGAGGAACGGCGGATGACGCAGGCGGCGCTGGCCAAGTCGCTGGAGCTGTCCCCCAGCTATCTCAACCAGCTCGAGCGTGATCAGCGGCCGCTCACCATTCCGGTACTGCTGAAACTCAATTCGACGTTCGATCTGGACGTCCAGTTCTTCGCCGCCGACTCGGACGCCCGGCTGGTGTCGGACCTGCACGAGGTGCTGGTGGAGGCCGCCGGCGGCACGGCGCCGCCCGCCGCCGAGGTCGAGGATCTCGCCACTCGACTACCCGAGGTCGCCAAGACCATCGTCGCGATGCACCGCCGCCTACGTGCGGCCACCGACCAGTTGGACCTGCTGTCCTCCAAGGTCGCCACGCCGACCGGTGCGCCCGGCGTGCCGATGCCGTACGAGGATGTCCGCGACTTCTTCTACGACCACCACAACCACATCGCCCAGCTCGATCTGGCCGCCGAGCGGCTGTTCGACGAGTGCGGGCTGTCGATCGGATCGCTGGACCGACAGCTCGCCCGGGTCGCCGAGGAGCGGGCGGGGGTGACGGTGCTGGTCCGCGGCGACGGCGCCGACCCGGCCATTCCGAAGCGCCATTTCGACATCGAGACCCGGACCCTCACCCTGGCGCGGCGGCTTCGTCCCGGGCAGCGGGCGTTCCAGATCGCGACCACGCTCGCGTTCCTGCTGTACGGGCCGCTCATCGACGAGGTGCTCAGCGATACGCCGTCGCTCACCGGCGAGTCCCGGTCGCTGGCGCGGGTGGGGCTGGCGAACTACTTCGCCGGTGCGCTGGTGCTGCCGTACGGGAAGTTCCTGCGCTCGGCGGAGGAATTGCACTACGACATCGATCTGCTCGGGCTGCGCTTCGAGGTCGGTTTCGAGACGGTGTGCCATCGCCTTTCGACGTTGCAGCGGCAAGGCCAGCGCGGGGTGCCGTTCTTCTTCGTGCGCACCGACCGTGCCGGGAATATCTCGAAACGCCAGTCCGCCACCGCATTTCACTTCTCCCGGGTCGGCGGGAGCTGCCCACTGTGGGTGGTGCACGAGGCGTTCGCGCATCCCGGGCGCATCCTCACCCAGGTCGCCTCGATGCCCGACGGACGCCGATATCTCTGGATCGCCCGAACCGCCCACTCCACTCCGCGCGGGTTCGGCACTGCCGCAAAGGAATTCGCGATCGGGCTGGGGTGTGACATCGAATACGCCGACAAGCTGGTGTATTCCAAGGGCTTGCAGCTCGATGATCCCTCCGCCGCGATTCCCATCGGTGCGGGGTGCAAGGTGTGCGAGCGATCTACTTGCGCCCAGCGGGCATTCCCCCAGATCGGCCGCCCCTTGGCAGTCACCGAGACTACGTCGATCGATCTCCCCTACCCCCGGGCGGTTCAGTGACCAGGCAGCGATAACCCCCGTTACGCCGATCGGCCCGGATCGCCGATACCAATGCGGCGGAAAACCCACCGAAGATTCCGATTCCGGCCAGCAAGATTCCCACGCCGACAATGACGGTAGCGAGCACAGGAGTGCCGAAGCCGAAGTACACAGCCAGCGGGCTCGACAATATCGCGCCGATGATGCCCCCGATCAGCGCCGCGACGAGGACGGGTCGGTCTTTCATGAGTCCGACTCTAGCCTTCGAGCAGTCGGTCGCCCTCTCCAAGACAGGGCATGGAGTGGTGGGGCGGCTCAGGGGCGCGGGTGTATGCCGTTGCGGACCTCGGAGACCGTGCGGGACAACATCTGCCGGACCTGGGCGACCATGCGGGCCGAGTCCGTGGGTTTCACGGTGACGGTGCGGTCGCCGAAGCTCGCGTAGCGGCCGTCGTCGGCCCAGTCGATGATCTGAAAGTCCTTGCGGCCGTCGGTATGCCGGTTGTCGGGGCTGCCCCACGGGTACACGGCGATGTGGAATGTCGCGGTGGTGGGTCGGTCGAACAAGCGGGCCAGCTGGTCCCTCGGCCCGACGGCCCAGGGGTCGCGCCCGGCGGGCCGGTCCAGTTCCTCCACCGGGATGGACACCGGTTTTCCTTGTCCCGCAGCACATTCTGGCAGCTTCCCGACCAATGCGGAGGCCAAGCGGGCGGCTGGGAGGAACGTCAGCTGGACGTCGCCACCGGTGGTGTCGTCCGGGCCGGGTTCCTGGACAGCGATGGCGCCGTGGCGGTCGTGCACCGCGCCGTGGATGCGGATCCGGTGTTCGCGGCTACGTCCGCGAAATCCCGATACCTCGACGCGGGCCTCCGGTGCCAGCAGTACGGCGACGGCGCGTTCGAGATCCTCGTCCAACCGCGGCAGGACCGTGCCCGCTACCCGCTGCCGCGTGCGGTTGACGTCCTCCTGGGTGTGTTCGGTGGTGAAGCGGTGGGCCAAGGGGTACGGCAGCACATCCCTGCCGGTGGAATCCCACAGCACTCGGAACTCGACGGCATCGAAGCGCCATCGTCTCTCACCGCGCATCTGCCGACCCCCGCGCCCGTCTACCTGGGGATCCGAAAATGCTTCTGCCACAGCGGATTTTGCCGTACTGGCCGGTCGGTCGCACGGCCGCCGTCATGTGCCGAGAACGGGCGGCACCGTCTTCGGCAGGTCCGGTATGCCCGTCAGCTCGTCACCATGTTCCTTTGTCACCAGGTAGTCGGGAATGTCCTTGTTGCGGTCCTCGTTCTTGTCGCCCTTACCGCGGCCCGCGGCTGCCGGACCGCCCATACCGGGCAGGCCGTTGGCGCCGCCGCGACCGGCGGACGACCCGGGACGCGCACCGGCGTCAGCGGCTGCGCCGGGGCGTCCGGCGAAGGGCACGCTGGTGCCGACTCCGCCTTGTCCGATTCCGCCTTGTCCGACTCCGCCCTGTCCGACTCCGCCGGGTCCGCCCGTGCCAGCTCCACCCGGTCCACCCGTGCCGACGGGTCCGCCGATACCTCCCCGAGGCACGGTCGAACCCGGTGCGGGCGACCCCGTGGCGTTCGGGTCCGCACCGGCGGCGGTCGTCGCTGCCGCCGGGTCGGTGGCAGCCTGATCCGCCGGATTCTCCGCGCCGACCGACTGACCCGTGCCGGTCGGGTCGGGCTGCGGATTCTCCGTGCTCGGACCCTGCGTGCCGGAGCCGTCTTCGCCCGGAGTCGGTGCCACGGTTTTGCCGTCCGGACCGGTAGCCGGGATCGGGCCGCCGGAATCGGTGCCTCCAGGCTTCCAGGGTGGCGGCTGATCACCCGGCGGTCCGGGTTTGGGCTCGTTGGGCTTCGGAATGATCGGGACGTTGGTGTCGCTCTCGTGGACCACCGGCGCGTACACGGTTTGCAGCACACGCTTGGCCTCGGCGTAGGCGTTCGCGTACGCCGTGTCGTCGTTGCGCCAGCCCCGGCCGGCCACCCAGTGCCGCAGATTGCTCGTGCCCGAGCGATGCTCCGGCACATGCGGCACAAGATCTTTCGTCGGTTCCAGGCCCGTCCGCAACTCCGACAGTTTGCTACTGGTCAACGCAGCGGCCTTGGCAACCTGCGACGCCTGGGTCGTGTAATCGGTGACGGCCTGCGCGGCGGCCTTGCTCGACTCGCCGCGCCAGATGTCCTCACCGGTGGCCTTGGTCATGGCCAGCTGGAACGTCTGCAGCGAGGTCGTCTCCTTCACCCCGATCTGCCGCCACGCCTCGACCAGGTCGCCGACAGCCTTCAGGTCGATCTTGTCGACCTTCCCCCGCAACGTCGCCAGGTCGTGCCGCTCGAAATTGTCTGTGGCGGTGACGGATTGAGGCCGGAACGCACCCTCGAACCCGATCTTCGACGCCTCACCACGAACGGTATCGCGCTGCCGGTTGTACCGATCCTGCACGTCACCCGGACTGGTGGCATCGGGAATATCCTCCCCGGCAATCAAACTGGTCAACGCATGCCCCAACCGCGAGCCGATGGCGGGAAGGGACATATCGGGAATGCCGTAATAGGGGTACGACACGACGTTTACCTGCCCGTCGGATCGGTGGAGCCGATCTCACCGGCATTGTCGACGTCTTGGCCGGTGAGCTGTTTGATGGAGAGCGCCATGACTTCGCGCATGTTCTTGACGGTGTCGATGTGGTCGCGGATGATCTGGTCGACCGAGTTCGGCTCGCCCGTGGCTTGTTTCAGAAACCCGGATTCGAGGGCGTGGCCCATGTCGAAGTCACCGAAACCGGAGACATGTTGAGTCTGCCGCGCAGTGTTCAGCAAGTCGTCGAGAGCGATAAGCCGTTGGTCACATGCCGCCAAACACTCCCGTGCCACCGCCTCATCATCCAAGTACAACTCACCCGAGCGTGCTTGCTCAGCCAACTGTTGCCACTTCGCGACTTCTTCTCCAGACATAGCGCACCTTCCCTCCCTCAGGCGTCACTTCGGCAACAGGGGAACCACTTGTTCGCCGACGTTACGGAGCGATTCGCATGGATCGCCCGGGTTGTCGACGATGGCGCTGTTACCAATCATGATTTCGAATACGCCCTGAGCGGCAGGGAAAGCGACGTTGCAAGTATCGTTCTTGCTGGCGCCCTCCACCCGATATTTCCGCCCTGAACGCCCCGCGATCACCACATCTTGAAATTCGACGTTGCCTTCTTTGGTCTCTATTTCTTGCACGGTTCGATTTCCTGAAAAGACGTTCAGGTGATATTTCTTGCCCTTCCAGGCGCAGATCTCCCACCCGCTCTGGTGGACCCCCGCGATCCCGCTCTCCTTGGTCTTCGGGTCGACCCCAGCGCGCTGCAGTACATCGTCCGGAACCTGCGTGCACGGATCCCACAGCGCAACTTCGGCAGTGGTCGTCTCCGACCCCGTCGAACCGCCCCCGCCCCCACCGTCGCACGCCGCCAGAACCGGGACCAAGGTCGCCAGCAGAACTACCGCGAGTCGGCGTGTCATCGACCGCCCCCTTCAGCTCGATCCCCTGCCGCATCGTGACTGCCTGACCTTACCAAACCAGGTGCTCCGCCCGTCGCGTCGTGAGCGGCCCTAGCAGCGGGCCGGGACGCGATCTGTGCCCTCATGTCTCCGCGTTCGCCGAGTACTGATCGACCAGGAAACGATATGAATCCGCCTTCGCGGCGTAGTCGAAGATCGGGCGCAACGCAATGGTCACGTGCCGGTCCACCACCGAGGAGTAACCCGAGGCATCGACGGCTAGGTCGGCGGCGACCTGGCGAAGCAGTATGTCCATTTCGTCGTCCGTTGCGTACACCGTCAATGTGCACTCGAACGGTACCTGGGCCAGACCGTAGTCGTACCCCTCCAGCCGCACCGCGGCCTCGGCCAGATCCGACACCGGACCGAACCCCGTGACGCACGGAATCCACTGTCCCCCTCCAAGTTTGTGCACGCTGTCCTCCAGCAACAGCGCCACCGGATGAATCTCATCGCTCGACGCCGATCCAGGACCTTCTTGGTCCGGCTTCCCCAGCCCGATGGCGATCTGCCAAATGTAGTGGTCATCCGCCCCACCACTGATCCGTAGCGCCGACCTGCTTGATGCTTCCATTGCGATCCTCCCGATTCCCAATCGTGAGCGCGGCATCGACCGACCACAAACATGCTGGACCAGGAGTAGGGGCACCCCTTCGAGTGATCCCCCGAATCTCCTCTGGCGCAACATCTTGGTTCTACTTCTTCAGACGCAGCACGACGACTGATGGTTCCGCCCGATCCGGATCACCGGACAACCAATCGCTACGCTGTGACTCTCTGCTCCTGCTCATTCGCAGTTGTCGCCCGTCCGCGACCAACGCATCAGTGGATACAGCGTCCACACCTCCACCGAGCGCCGGACCACATCCATCCATCCGCCGAGGTGCGCCGGCGTCGGCACGATCACCACACCGGTGCCGGGCACGCCGAGGGAGGTCACGAGCAGGGGGAACCAAATGTCGGAGGGTTCGACGAAGATGGCTCGCAGGTCCCAGCTCCGTTCCACGGCCAAGGCGCGAATATCTCGGACGTAGCCGTCTACCGACGATGGCGACACGTCGGCGCGCACGATGCCGTAGCCGCGCGGGTTCACCGAGCGGCCCGCCTCTTCATTCGGAGAGCCACTGTTCGATGAGGTCCAGCGTCGCGGCGGAGTACAGCGGAACGCCGTCGTCGGCGTCCAACAGCACCCAGGTATGGGGACCACCGAGTCCGTGGACCAAGCGGTAGCCGGCGCGCGCCGCCCGCGCGGTGAGCAGCCGCACCGAGTCAGAAGCCGGATCGGATATCACCGGACACACCTTTCTGTCAGCTCGATCGTTATGAAAGTTCTTGGGGTGCACTAAATTCAGTCCAGTACTCGTGTCGTATCGCGTCCCACAACCGCGAGCGTTCCGGGAATTGCTCACGCATCTGCACGAGATCCGGCGCTGTGGCCGGTGCGGGCACCGACAGCAGAGGTTGCGATTCGGATAGGTTGCGGACCAACAGCATTCGAATGCGGTGCCGGTCGATCCGCCAGATCGCCTGCCAGCCATCCACTTCAGTGCGACGGTCGCTCATCCCGGACTCCCCCGTAGCTGTCGGCCGCACCGGAACAGACGAGCGGCAACGCCAGCTCGGAGAGCCGGTCCAGCACCTCGCGCAATGTTTCGGCCGTCGGAGCGGCCGGTGGTGGTAGTTCGATCCGCAACGGCGAATAGGCGATTCCACGCGCAGCAGCCCGTTCACGTGGAGTGACTGATTGCGGTGCCAGACAGGCTGTTTCGACCAAGGTGTGGTACGCCGCTGCCTTACACACGCATCGGTCGAGACGGCACTCACGGTGCCTGCGCATCTGTTCATGGGCCAACTCGGCATCGGCATACCCACACACCGCCGGAGGCACCACGATCGCGTCGTCACCCATCACGCCGCTCCACCGGACCTCGCGGGCCGACCACTTCCGGCGAATCGCCGCTGATCCACGACGCCTGTGCTGTATCCTTCTCTGCTACTTGCAAATTCGTCACCGCTTCAAACCTTCTGTGTTCGGGAACATTTCGAATCGAAGTTCAACGGGTGTGCATGCTTCGGTGGCTCATTCGAGAGCGGCCCAGACTTCCGTCGACCCAGCACGAGATAGATCTTGCTCAGGTCAGAGGGCCGAGGAACGTAGTAAGCACGCAGGTTTCAGAAATCGGCAGCAAGAGGCAACGAGGGGTGCCGTAGTGGACGTAACGATGTGGACCGGGCGGCATGTCAAGGCTCTGCGGGAAGCGACCAGAAAGACTCAGCAGCAGTTGGCGGAGGACTTGGCGTGCGCACAACGCACGGTGAGTTTCTGGGAGAGCCGCCCCGACGCGAAGGTCAGCATCGCCTTCCAAGCGCGCCTGGACAGGGTTCTGATCAACGCGGACCATGGGACGAAGAGGCGATTCTTCGAACTGACGGGAGACCCGGACGTGAACCGTCGAGACTTCCTGGCCTCGACTGCGGCAGTCGTTGGCATGTCAACCCTGCGAGGTAACGACACACCCATCGTCAGCGCTGACGCGATCGAGCATCTACGAACCACCGTCCATTCGGCAGTACAGTTGGACGACAAGCTCGGCTCCAACGCGGCGCGCCCAATTATCGAGGCGCAGGCCCAGACCTGCACGGCGCTGCTGCGCGAATGTCCGCCGAATCTCGAACATGAACTTCAGTCACTTACTGGCGAGGCTACGGCCAGCAGTGCATGGGCCGTGTGGGATCAGGGTGACTTGAAGCGCGCCGACGAGTTGTTCCAACTGGCTTACAAGCATGCCGAGGAGTCCGGGGACACAGACCTGGCGGCCGGAATCTTGTGTCACCGCACTCAATTGGCGGTCTACACACACCAATACACACGAGGCGCTGACTTGGCGGACGCGATGTTACTGATTCCTGCGCACGACGGCCGAGTCATCGATTTCCGAAGGCTTTGTGCAGCACAGGCTTTCGCAGCCAGCGGTCGCAATCGCGATGCATGGGCGCAGTTGGACCGCGTCACCGACGATTACGCGGAGCAGACGACTCCGGAAGAATCGTACTGCTACTACCAGTCACGGTGGACCACGGGCGCACTCACAGCTCGCTGCCTCGAGGCCTCGAGCGAAATGGATGCCGCAGCCGATACGTTGCAGATGATGTTGCCGCTCATCCCTGCGCACGCAAAGCGCGATCAAGCGCTGTGGAATCTACATCTGGCGAACACCGCGGCCGGGATCGACATCGACCGCGCATGTGCAGCAGCACGCACCGCAGTCGACCTCACTCGAGGGAACGCCTCGCCGCGTGTCCGACAGGTATACGCCGACACCAGGGCTCAAATGACACCATGGGCATCCGCCCGCGCCGTACGTCAACTGGACGACTACGCCGCCGGAGTCCTCGCCTGACAACTCCTCAAAACGCAGCCTCTCGACATTAGAGCGAGGTTACACATTCTATGACCGAAGAACTCGAGGTCCGACCGGACGATATCGATCGGTTCGCCAATTCCATGGTTGACTTGACGACACAATGTGATACTGCCAAGAAATACGCTTCGAACTACTTCAGCGTAAATGCCGAACAGGCCAGAATCTATGCATATGTCAAAGGCGTTGTCGACACCATGCGCGAGAATTTGATCTCCAACTACGATCACCTACTCAGACTGAGCGACGGATCGGCGATGGAGATGACGAGAACAGCGCAGATGTACCGCACCACGGAATTTGAAATAGCGAAGCGACTGGACGCAACCTACTCGGACGGTCACGGGTGATCAGACCAGAGGAAGTCCTAAAGGTGCCCGAGGCCCCAGAGCCCGTCCCGGAGAACGTGAAGTTCTGGGTGGGCGGAAACTTTATATCCCCAGCCTATTACATCTCGCAAGTACTCGAAAAACTTACCGGTATGGATGTTTTCGAATGGGCATCTTCGCAGGTAGCCGGCGACTGGGAGGCCGTACGCAGAGCAGCCGATGCGGCAGGGAATCTGAGCAGATTCAACACGGTTTACCACGACACCGTAAAAGGAGATTGGAAAAATACCGTAGCCGAGTCTTGGCACGGTAACGCTGCGGGCAGTGCGCAAAGCTACTTCGACAACCTAGCCGGAGCCGTAAAATTTCAGGTTCGCTCATTGGAGCAGATAGAGCATCATCTCACCAAAATCGCAAACTCTATGTCAGACCTCACCACCGCACTCGGAGATATGCTGCAGGAACTGGTAGATCTCGCCATCGTCGCAGCGATCGAAGCCGCGGTTGCGTCAGCGGATCCGGAACCGATCACGAAGACCGCAGCCATAGCGGCTCTTGCACTGTCTGTCGTGAGGATCGGACTGGTAATCAACAGGATGTGGTCGAAGATCGGAATTATCTACATCGCCGTGACCGGCATGGGGTCTGCCGCACTGCATCTGGTCAGCCAGACGACGCCGCAGTCGCTACCGCCCCTTCCGCAATCCACCTACGATCACCCTGGAGTTTGATATTCGATGGAGCGCGAAAACGAGACATTCGATGTAGCTCGTGGAGATGTCGGGCTATCGCGATATCTGCGCGACTCTTTGAAGAGGGTCCGATCGTCGTCGGTCGCTGATTCGGACCTCGGAAGACGGCTCGATGACGTACTCGCAGGACGCACGAGCCTACGCGAGTTCGGAATGTCCGAGGACTTCGCCAGGGTATTGGAACGAGTCTCCGATCAACCGCTCAACCAGGTGGCCGCCATGTCGGAACAGGAGCGAACCAGATTGGCCGCACAGGCCGAGGCAGAGTTGGAACGTCGAGGCCAGCAGATCGACGACTCGCACCCCGCGCCGATCGAGCACACAGCGAATCGTGACGAGATTTTCGTTTATGAGGATCCCGACGAGGCAGACGACGCATACTTTCAGGAGCGCCGGCAACGTGGCTGGCTGATTTGATGACACAGTCTCCTAGTGATATGCAGTGTGTATTCATTCCGCTGCAAGAACGTGTCGGGTCATCAGTCGGCTGGGGAGAAAAGAAGCGGATGAATCCCACGCCTGGTGTCAGATTTTTATCGCTCGAGCTTCGGGACCAGCTCCCTGGCGTCTGTAGTGAGCACGGGAAACCGGTATCGGAGCACCGGAGCGGCACAATTCGATTCCACCAGACATCCCGTGGACGTGAGCAGTGGACGCCGCGGTCGGTTCTCCGGAAACTGTTGCACGACCTCTTCTTGAACTGGGCCTATCCCGCTCTGGATGTCAACGCCATCCTGTACGGCGAGTGGCCCCTCTGCGCGGACTGCGTCCGACGACACCGCAGGTTGCGGCAACTCGGCCGTGCCTTGTTGCTCTTGGGTGGAGTGATTCTGGTGGCAGCGGTGCTCAGCCGGGTCGCAGGGTACGAGCAGTTCTCCATTCCCCTGTTTGTGGCCTTTTTTCCTTTCTGGCTGCCCGGTGGAGTTTGGGCCGCCATACTGGCTTTCGGCGCAGCGCAGCGATTCGTTCGTTGTGGACCGCTGACGGACGAAAGCATGGTTGCCATCCGTGCCCACCCGGATTTCGCCGCCGCCGTTCGCCGCCGAAATGACCCGTCCGAGTCCTGAATTGGGCTTACCGTGTGCGGGTGGCGCCCACTGAGGCTGCGATCACGCAGGCTATTCCGCTCCACTGCTGGATGTTGAGCAACTGCCCCAGCACCGCCAGCCCGGCTAATGCCGCGACGGCGGGTTCGAGGCTCATGAGGACGCCGAAGATGCGGGGTGGGATGCGGCGGAGGGCTTCTAGTTCTACCGAATAGGGCAGGACCGAGGACAGCATGGCTACGCCGAAGCCGATGGCCAGGACGGCGGGCTCGAGTAGGGCGGTGCCCGCGCTCGCTACGCCGACCGGGGCCATGAGGACGCCGCCGAAGGCCATTGCGAGGGCCAAACCGCCTCCGCCGCTGGTCTTTTCGCCGAGTTTGGCGCTGAGCAGGATGTAGCAGGCCCAGCAGGCCGCGGCGGCGAGCGCCAGCAGGACGCCGGTCCAGGCGACGGGGCCGTCGGCGCGGGTGAGCAGTAGGACGCCGCCGCCGGCCAGCACCGCCCACACCGGGTCGACCCAACGGCGGGAACCGCCCAGCGCCACCGCGAGTGGGCCGAGGAATTCGATGGTGACGGCCATGCCGAGGGGGATGCGGTCGATCGACTCGTAGAAGCACAGATTCATCGCCGCCAGCACGGCGCCGTATGCCAGAACCACCGGCAAGGCCCGGCGGTCTACGCGCAGCGACGAACGCCAGAAGACCAGCAGCACCACCCCCGCGAAGAACAGCCGCAGCCCGACCGCTCCAGCCGGCCCGGTGGCGGCAAAAAGCTTGTTCGCCACCGCGGCGCCGACCTGCACGCTCACGATGCCGGTGAGCACCAGCATGGTCGGCGGCACCCCGCCCAGGCGCTGACGCAGTCGCACTCTGGAAAGCGTTTGCGGCAGTACTGGTTTGCGTCCCCACCCGACTTCGATCGCTACCACGGGCACTCCCTTCCGACTCGCGGTGGGCCGACGCCGTGCGCTACTCCGGCAGCATCCCCCACCACCGAGACATGTCCGGGCGATGCGAAATCCCACCGCCCACTTCGTCTCCCGCGCCGACTGCCGCCTACGCTCCTCGCGCCACCCGGCGGCATGCGGCCCTTCCTTTGTACACAGGAACCGGCGACCGGACGTCAGGACTTGGCCAGATACTCCAGGCGTTCGGAGTCCACGGCCGCGTGCATCATCGTCGCCAGGCCCGGATGTTTCTTCAGGCCGGGATCGGAATCGACCACCTCGCGCGCCAGCTGTTGCGCGGCGGTGATCACCTCGAGGTCGTCGAGCAGCGACAGCAGGCGCAGGCTGCGAGCGGTGCCGGACTGCGCGGAGCCGAGTACGTCGCCCTCGCGGCGTTGGCGCAGGTCCAGGACCGACAGTTCGAAGCCGTCGAGCGTGCCCGCGACCGCTTCCAGCCGGACCATGGCGCCGCCCATCGGCGAGGTCTCGGTGATCAGCAGGCACAGTCCGGCGTGCTTGCCGCGGCCCACGCGGCCGCGCAGCTGGTGCAGCTGGCTCACGCCGAAACGGTCCGCGTCGAGGATCACCATCACCGTCGCGTTCGGGACGTCCACGCCGACTTCGACGACCGTGGTGCAGACCAGCACGTCGATCTCGCCGTCGTTGAACGACCGCATCACGCGGTCCTTCTCGTCGTTCGGCAGCCGCCCGTGCAGCAGCCCGACCCGCAGATTCGCCAGCTCACCGGCGCGCAGCGTCTCGTATACGTCGAGGGCCGCGTGCGTGGTCGGCCCCTCCTTCTCCTCGGCCGATTTCCCCTTGCGGCCCTTACCCGTTGCGCCTTCTTCCTCGTCACCGCCGATGCGGGAGCACACCACATACGCCTGCCGGCCCGCCGCCACCTCCTCGCGAATGCGTTCCCATGCCCGGTCCACCCACTTCGGATGCATCTTGGCGGGAACGACTTTCGTGGTGATGGGCGAGCGGCCGCGCGGAAGTTCGGTGAGCGTGGAGGTTTCGAGATCGCCGAGCGTGGTCATGGCGATGGTGCGCGGGATCGGGGTCGCGGTCATCACCAGCAGGTGCGGGGTGATGCCCTTTTTCGCCTTGGCGCGCAACGCGTCCCGTTGTTCGACGCCGAAGCGGTGCTGCTCGTCGACGATCACCATGCCCAGGTCGTAGAACTCGACCGCGTCCTGGATCAGTGCGTGGGTGCCGATCACGATGCCCGCCTCGCCGGTGACCGCGTCCAACAGCGCGGCCTTCTTCGCGCCCGCCGACATCGATCCCGTCACCAGCACCACCTTGGTGGCGTTCTCCGCCGCGCCCAGCTCGCCCGCGGTGCCGAGATCACCGAGCATCGCCCGCAACGACCGGTAGTGCTGTGCCGCAAGCACTTCCGTCGGGGCCAGCAGTGCGCACTGCAGTCCGCTGTCGACCACCTGCAGCATGGCGTGCAGTGCCACGATCGTCTTGCCGGAGCCGACCTCGCCCTGCAACAGCCGGTGCATCGGGTGGGCGCGGGACAGGTCGGCGGAGATCTCGGCGATGACCTTCTGCTGTCCGGCGGTCAGCTCGAACGGCAGGCGATGCTCGAAAGCCTTGGCGATCCCGTCTTTTCGGGGCGGACAGGAGTGTGCCGCGCGGCCCTCGGCGTCGTGGCGGCGCTCCGCCAGTACCAGCTGCAGGGCCAGCGCCTCGTCGAAACGCAGCCGCTCCCTTGCCCGTTCGATATCGAGTTTGTGCTCTGGCAGGTGGATCAGTCGCAGCGCGTCGGTGACCGGCATCAGCTCGCGTTCCTCGCGCAGCTCCTGCGGCAGTGGATCATCGATCGGGTCGAGCTGATCGAGTACCTGGCGCACGCAGGCCAGCACGTCCCAGCTCTGGACCTTCGCGGTGGCGGGGTACACGGGGATGTATTCACGTTCGAAGAACGAGACGTCCACGCCCTCCGCGCCTTTCGCGCTCTCGGCGAGGCCGCGCAGGCTGCCCGAGCCCCGGACCGAGGTGAGGTTCTCCACCGACTCGCCGACCTCGGGCAGGATCAGGTACGACGGGTGCGAGAGGTTCCAGCGGTCCGGACGCCAGTAGTGCACCGTGCCCGACATCATCGCCCGGACACCCTGCTTCACAAGGTAATTCACCTTGTCACCGTTGAAGAAGGTGATCTCCACGGGGCGATTGGAGCCCGTATCCAACTCGACCTTGAGGAGGTTGCCCCGGCGCTGGCGCATCGGGCGCTTCTCGGTCTTGGTCACCCGGCCGACGACCGTGATGTGAGCGCCCTCCTCGGGGGCCTCCTCGGTCAGCGGCTGGCCCTGCGTGGCGTAGCGCAGCGGGTAGTGCCGCAGCAGGTCCTCCACGGTGTGCATGTCGAAGGCGTCTACCAGCGATTCGGCGGCCTTCACGCCGAGCACGTGGTCCAGCCGGTCGGTCAGCGTCGTCATCTATTCCACCCCGATCTGCACCAGGTCAGCGGCTTGCCCGCCGTCGTAGGTGATGACCTCGACGCCCGGGAAGGTCACGGTGATGTGTTCGGTCAGCTCCTCGCTCAACCCGGCCGGGGCGGCGGCGCCGAGCAGCAGCGTGACCAGTTCGCCGCCCAGGCCGAGCATTAGGTCCAGCAGGGTGCGGGCGGCCGCGCCGGTGTCCGCGTCGATCACGACGACATCGTTGCCAACCAGGCCTAGACCGTCGCCGCGCTCGCAGGTGCCGACGATGGTGAGCGCGCGCTCCGGCGCCACTCGCAGCGCGCCCCAGCGGGTGGCGGCGGCGGCCTCCGACATGGCGAAGACGTCGTCGGCGGCGGAGCGGGCCCCGTCGTGCAGGGCCAGGGCCGCCAAGCCCTGCACCATCGAGCCGCTCGGGAGCATGAGCACGTCGCGGCTGCCGTCGCGGGCGGCGACGCTGACGGCGACGAGTTCGTGGGCGGGCAGGGCGCCGTTGGGCAGCACCACGACCTCGCGGTGCGGCATGTCGCGGATGGCGGTCAGCAGGGCGTCGGCGGTGACGGCGCCTTCCAGCACGACCGCGCCGGCGTCTTCGAACAGCCGGGCCGCGCCCAGGCCGCCGACCACCGCGAGGATTCCGCGGTCGGCCGGGCCGGGGGGCTCCTGCGAGGACAGACCTTCGATCCGGATATTCCGCAATGTTCCGGCTGCCAGCCCGGCCTCGACGGCCGCTCCCGCGTCGGCGCAGTGCACGTGCGCCGACCACGTGTCGTCGCCGTCACCGACCACCACTACCGAATCGCCCAGCCGCGCAAGGGATTCCCGGAGCGCTGTGATCCGTTCGGCGTCGGTGTCGGCCAGCAGGTACATCACCTCGTAATGCGGCCGGGCGACGACGCCGTCGCCGGCACAGCAGACCGCCGCCACGGTCTGACCTGACGAATCCGACTGCGGCGCTGCGGGAATGGTCGCTTCGGCCGAGCCGGGCACCGCATCGGTGGGCCTGATTCCACCCGCTCGATGCGTCGCCGCGCGGGCCGCTTCCGTCCCTGCGTTACCGACCGTCTCCGTTGCCACGGCACGGGGGCGCATCCGTTCGGAGCCGGGGTACTCGGGGCGGGGCGGCACCCGGCCGGTCACCGTCGTGACCAGGGCATCCAGCAGGACCAGCAGGCCGCGCGCTCCGGCGTCGACGACACCTGCCGCGCGCAGCACGCTCAATTGAGAAGGTGTGTCGCCCAATGCTTTCGACGCACCGTCGGCGGCGGCGAGCGCGACGGCCGCGAGGGTGTCCTCGGCGCAGTCCTCGGCCCGGTCGGCGGCGGCCTCCAGCACGGTCAGCATGGTCCCCTCGACCGGCACACTCAACGCGTCCCGAACCAGTACCGCCGCCCGCCGCAGCGCGATCCGCAACGTCACGGCAGTCAGCGGCCCGTCCGCCACACCCTCCGCGATCCCCCGCAACACCTGCGACAGAATGATCCCCGAATTCCCCCGCGCCCCCGCGATCGCCGCACGCGACATCGCGGTCGCCACCGCCCGCTCGAGAGACACAGCCGACGCAACATCCGCCCGCGCGGTCGACGCTTCCCCGCACACGCCCGCTTCCGCGCGAGCACTCGGCACCCCTCCTCCACCCGAAGCCGTCACCGCTTCGACTGCCTCGGTGGCGGCACGCATGGTGGCGAGCATGTTGGTGCCGGTGTCGGCGTCGGCTATGGGGAAGACGTTCAGGGCGTTGATTTCGTCGCGGTGGCGTTCGAGTCCGTCCAGGCAGAGCCGGGCCCACTGCGCTAGCGCAGCACCGTTCAACTCATCCCGGAAGCCGGGCACGTCACCGTCCTCTCGCCGTCATCGATCGCGCACACACCCCGCTCGCCAGCGTAATAGGAAGGACCGACAAGGCGGCAGCGCAGTGGGCATCGCGCGCCGGGCCGCGGCTGTGCGCCGGCTCACAGGGGAGTCGGTCGCACGCCCGGAGCACGGACCGCGATTGGACATTGATCGTGGGCCCCCGCTACTCTTGCAAAGTTGCCTCACGCGACCGGTGCCCGGTTGCGTTCGCCCGCGGATCTCCGCAGGCAGGCATTAGACGACAAGGTTTCCGGACAGGCTGTCCCGTGAAGACAGCGGTCCCCACATGACATGAAGGAGCTCGCGACTATGGCTGCCGTCTGCGACGTCTGCGCCAAGGGCCCCGGCTTCGGTAAGTCGGTTTCGCACTCGCACCGGCGCACCAACCGTCGCTGGAACCCGAACATCCAGACCGTCCGCGCGCAGGTCGCGCCGGGCAACACCCGTCGGATGAACGTGTGCACCTCCTGCCTCAAGGCGGGCAAGGTCGTACGCGGCTGAGCTGCGCGAACTACCGAACGGCGCCCCG
Source organism: Nocardia sp. N2S4-5 (assembly GCF_044628355.1). Lineage (NCBI taxonomy): Bacteria > Bacillati > Actinomycetota > Actinomycetes > Mycobacteriales > Nocardiaceae > Nocardia > Nocardia sp. N2S4-5. The sequence continues at coordinate 2,777,779 of NZ_JBIUPM010000001.1, forward strand.
GCGCACCCGCGAGGGTGACCGGGGCGCCGTTGTCGTTGCCGGGGCCACCCAGGGAGATCGATGACCGCACACATCTGGCGCATCGAACCACTGGCCGCCGCGCACACCCACAGCCTCGCCGAATGCCATATCGCCTGCTGGCGGGAGGCCTATCGGGAACTGGTGCCCCAGCATGTCCTCGACGCGTTCGACGTGGAGCGCCGCGCGGAGCAGTGGGAGCGTATCCGCGTGCGCTACCCCGACTCCACGGTGGTCGCCCGCGCCGGAGACACCGTCATCGGATTCGCCAGTGGCGGGCCGTCCCGGGACGACCCGCCGGTGGCGGCACGTGAAGTGAATGCCATGTACGTCCGGTCCGCTTGGTACGGCACCGGTGTGGCACACGAACTGATGCGCGCGGTGCTGCGTCCCGACACGGCCACGTCGCTGTGGGTGTTCGAGGACAATCCGCGCGCCCAGGCGTTCTATCGAAAATTCGGCTTCGAACTCGACGGCTCGCGCCGAGTCGAAGCCTTCACTCCCGCATGGGAAGTGCGGATGGTCAGTTCCCTCCGCCGATGCACTGCACGTCGGCGCTGATGCTCTGCAACGCGCACAGTCCGAAGGCGTTCACATTCGACGACAGCGAGGCCGAGCCCGTCTGCGGATCGTAGAGCGCCAGCACCGGCGCGGCCTGCTCGGTGACCATCTCCTGCGGCGCGGCGGGCTCCAGCGGTAGCGGCGCGGCCTCAGCGACCGCGGACGCGCCGAGGATGGCCGCTCCGGCGGCGACGGTGACGACAGCGCCACGCACGGACTTGTTCTGCATGCAACTTCTCCTGGTTAGCTCGAACGACACAGCCCCGGTCAGGGCAGCCGCCAATCGACCGGAGCGGCCCCCAATGTACCCAGCAATTCGTTCGTCCGGGAGAACGGCCTCGATCCGAAGAATCCACGCGAAGCAGACAGCGGCGAGGGATGCGCCGATTCGATGTACGGGACGCCGTCGAGCATCGGCTTCAAGGTCGACGCATCGCGGCCCCACAGGATCGCGACCAGCGGCTGTTTGCGGGCGACCAGCGCGCGAATCGCCTGCTCGGTCACCGCTTCCCAGCCCTTGCCGCGATGCGAGGCGGGCTGCCCGGGCTGCACGGTGAGCACCCTGTTCAGCATGAGCACGCCCTGATCCGACCACGGCGACAGGTCACCGCACGACGGCGTCGGATGCCCGAGATCCTTGGAGTACTCGGAGAAGATGTTGGCCAGGCTGCGCGGGACGGGCGAAACGTCCGGCGCCACCGAGAAACTCAGCCCCATGGCGTGGCCGGGTGTGGGGTACGGATCCTGACCGACGATCAGCACTCGCACCTTGTCGAAGGGCCGCTGGAAGGCCCGTAGTACGTTCTCGCCCTTGGGAAAGTAGCCGCGGCCGGCGTTGTTCTCGGCACGCAGGAATTCGCCCATCTCGGCTATCCGGTCGGCTACCGGTTCCAGCGCCTCGGCCCAGCCCGTATTGATGATCTCCGACAGTGGTTTTCCGCCCATGTCGGGACAACATAGCGTGGCGAGTCGCACGGCGATACCTCACCCGCCGTCCGCGAACGATTCCCAGCCGGTGGGTCCGGCCCAGGCCGCGCCGTCGACGGTCACGCCGGACCCGGGACCGACCCGCCCCACCGCTACCCAACCCGACGGAAGCGGTTGTGCGCCATCGAAAGTCGCGGCGAAGGCGTGATCCTCGCCGCCGGTCAGCAGCCAGCCGAGCGGGTCCGCGCCGAGCAGTTCGGCCACCGGAGGCAACGCCGGATCGCCGAGCGCGGCGGAGTCGACGTCGATGGCGACGCCGGACGCCGCGGCGAGATGGCCCAGGTCGGCGAGCAGGCCGTCGGAGACGTCGGCCATGGCCGTGATCGCGGCGTCGGCGGGCATGGCCAGCACGGTGTCGTAGGGCGGTTGCGGAACGCGGTGGGCGGCAACGACTTCGGGGAATCTCGTGAGATCGGCGCCAGCAGCGAGTAGCGCCAGCCCGGCCGCCGACCAGCCCAGCCGTCCGGCCACCGTGACGATATCGCCGGGCCGCGCGCCCGAGCGCAGCACCGCGCGGTCGGGGGGATCGCCGAACGCCGTCACCGAGATCACCAGCAGCGGGCTGCGCACCACGTCACCACCGGCGATCGAGGCTCCGGCCCGGCGGGCCTCGGCCCACAGGCCGTCGACGAATTCATCGATGAAGGCGACCGGGGTGTCGGCGGGGCAGCCCAGCGACACCACGAACGCGCTCGGCGCCGCGCCCATCGCGACCACGTCGGCGGCGTTCTGAGCGATCGCCTTGCGGCCGATGTCGCCGGGCGCGGACCAGTCGAGCCGGAAATGCCGGTCCTGGACCAGCATGTCGGTGCTCACGACATACCGTCCGGCGGGCGCGGCCACGATCGCGGCGTCGTCGCCGGGGCCCAGCAGCACGCCGGTGCTCTGGCTGCGGCCGCCGTTCATGCGCGCGATCAAGGCGAACTCCCCCAGTTCGCGCACGGTGCGCGGGGTGTTGTCGGTGATGGCGCTCTCCTTTCCGATGAGCCGGGTGAGCCGGGCGGCATAGACAGTACTGGCGCCGGCGCCGCGGACACCGAAACGGCGGATGCCCGTACACACCGACTGCCCACCGCCGCGGTTCGCTACGCTCGAGTCCGGAAATCCCAGCAGCGGCGCCATCGGACCGCCGGACCCGCGGCCCGATCGAGGACGAGCGGAGACGAAGCCCCGGATGAGCAGCGACACGGAACGGCCCGAGGACTCGACGCCGTCCCGCCCTACCGACCGGTCGTCAGATCCGGCACCGGACGCCGCCGCCCCCGAACCCGCGAGCCGAGAATCCGCCGCGGCATCGAATGGCGCACTCCCCACATCCGCCCGTGGAGACACCGGGGACGAACGTGCCGGGCCGGACCACTCCGCGACCGATGCCGCACCCAACGCCTCTGCCGCCGCGGACACCGCCCATGCCGAGTCGGATCGCTCCTCGGCCGAGTACGCGCCCGACGATTCCACGAGCGCCGAGAGCGGCGACGCGGAAGCCGGTGCCGAAGGCGAAGAATCGGCGGGAGCCGACCGCTACGACAACCCCGGCGACACCCCGAAGTACTCCCCCGCCTTGATCGCTACCGCTGTGGCGCTGCCCGTCGCGCTGATCGTCGCCGTGCTGCTGATCGCCGTGATGTCGCGGCAGAACACGGATCGGGAGCCGTTGGCGCTCGGGTCCGTTCCCGCCCCGGCGGCCGGTGGCCCGGGCTGTGCGGCGCTGTTGCCCGCACTGCCCGACGCTCTGGGCGACTACACCAGGGCGGAGCTGGCGCAGCCCGCGCCGCCCGCCACCGTCGCCTGGCAGCTGCCCGACGGCGGCGAGCCGATCGTGCTGCGCTGTGGACTGGATCGTCCGCTGGAATTCGACAAGGCGTCCGCGTTGCAGATCATCAACGGCGTCACCTGGTTCGAGGTGCGCGACCGGACCTCGGGCGTCACCTCCGGCACCTGGTTCGCCGTCGACCGCGGCACCTACATCGCCGTCACCGTCGCCGACAGCGCCGGACCGACTCCGCTACAGGACATCTCGGACACCCTCACCAAGACACTGCCCGCCCAGCCCATCGATCCGGGTCCCCTCCCGAACTGAGCCGGTTCCACCGAGCCGCGCCCGCGCAGCACCGAACCTGGGGACGCGGCCGTCCGTTGTTCAGCTCCGGTGCGGTCGCGCAGGTTGCTCAGCGCAGGCCGGTGCCGCGGGCGCGGGCGGTATCGATCAGGGTCGTGACGAGGGTCCGGTTGTCGATGCCGGTGGCCTCCCACATCCGCGGGTACATCGAGATGGAGGTCATGCCGGGCATGGTGTTGATCTCGTTGAGTACCGGGCCGTCGGCGGTGACGAAGAAGTCGACGCGGGCCAGGCCCTGGCAGTCCAGCGCCCGGAACGCGCGCACCGCGAGGTCCCGGACCTGTTGGGCGACATCGTCGTTCAGCTTGGCGGGGATGTCGAACTCGCACACGTCGTCGAGGTATTTGGTGTCGAAGTCGTAGAAGCCCGCGGCCTCCTCGCGCTCGGATTCGGGCATCCGGATCTCCGCCGGCACACTGGCTTCCACCCGGCCGTCGGGGAATTCCAGTACGCCGCATTCGATTTCGCGTCCGACCAGAGCCGCCTCCACGATCACCTTCGGATCGTGCTGCCGCGCCGCGGCGACGGCGGCGTCGAGGTCCGCCCACCGGTTCACCTTCGTGATGCCGATGGAGGATCCGCCGCGGGCCGGTTTCACGAACACCGGCAGCCCGAGCCGCTGCCGGTCCGCTTCGGACAGGGTGGCCGTGCCCGGCCGCAGCACCACGTGGTCGCCGACCGGAAGTCCCTCGGCGACCAGGAGTTTCTTCATGAACTCCTTGTCCATGCCGGTGGCGCTGGCGAGCACGCCCGGTCCGACGTACGGCAGGCCCGCCAGCTCCAGCAGGCCCTGGATGGTGCCGTCCTCGCCGAACGGGCCGTGCAGGACCGGGAACACGATGTCGATCGCGCCGAGACCGGCGTCGGAGTCGCCGAGTGCCAGGAGATTGCCGGCCCGGGTCGGATCGGCCGCCAGCACCAGTTCCGTCCCGGTCGAATCCACCGCGGGCAAGGCCCGGTCGTTGATGGCGAGCTCGCGAGTATCCGAGCCGCCCAGCACCCAGGTGCCCGCCCGGGTGATGCCCACCGGCACCGCCTCGAATCGCTCGGGGTCGAGGCTGCGCAGCACGAAACCGGCCGACACACACGACACGGCGTGTTCGTTGCTGCGACCGCCGAACACGACCGCCACCCTGATCCGACTCATAGAGCGAACCGTACCCGGACCGGGTACGGGCCAATCATTCCGGCTTCATCCGCCGGCCGAGCAACTGGCCGACCGCCTCCGCGACCGACAACCCCTCGTGGCAGACCCGGTGCACCGCGGTGGTCAGCGGCATCTCCACGCCGTTCCGCTCGGCCAGCGCGCGAATCGAGGTGCACGACTTGACTCCCTCGGCGACCTGCCCGTGCGTGGCCTCCTGCGCGGCCTGCATGGAACCGCCCTCGCCGAGCACATGGCCGAACGAGCGATTGCGGGAGAGCGGCGAGGTGCACGTCGCCACCAGATCACCCACTCCGGCCAGGCCCGCGAGGGTGACGGGATTGGCGCCCAGCGCCACGCCGAGCCGGATGATCTCGGCCAGCCCGCGCGTGATCAGACTGGCGATCGAGTTGTCGCCCAGCCCCATTCCCGCCGCGATACCGCAGGCGAGCGCGATGACGTTCTTGCTGGCCCCACCGATTTCGCACCCCACGACGTCGGTGTTGGTGTACGGGCGGAAGTATCCGGTGGCGCAGGCGTGCTGCACCGCCTCGGCGCGCGCGGCGTCGGTGCAGGCGACCACCGAGGCGGCGGGCTGCTGCGCGGCGATCTCGCGAGCCAGGTTCGGCCCCGACAGCACCGCGATGCGGCCCTCGGCCGCCCCGGTGACCTCGGCGATCACCTCGCTCATCCGCAGCAAAGTCCCGGTCTCGATGCCCTTGGCCAGACTCAGCAGCGTGGCATCCGCGCCGATCGCGTCCCGCCACGCCGCGAGGTTGGCGCGCAGCGACTGCGCCGGCACCGCCAGCACCACGGTGTCGGCCCCGTCCAGCGCCGCGCGGAAGTCGTCGGTGGCGGCGATGCCCGGCAGCAGCACATCGGGCAGATAGGCCGGGTTGCGATGCTCGGTCGCAAGCGCTTTTGCCACCTCCGAACGCCGCGCCCACACCGTCACGTCGGTCCCAGCATCATTCAAAACCTTCGCGAACGCGGTCCCCCACGACCCCGCGCCCATTACTGCCGCCCTAGTCATGCAGCCAATATGCCATTCACCACACCCCACCCGCCCCGAGTCCGCCGCAACCCAACACCCCCCATGTGAACTTCCACACCCTCCCACGCAACCACAACAACCTCCCCACCCACCCAACCACAACGGTTTTCGGCGCGGCTCGGTTTTCGGGTGCCGCTGCGAAGCGACGAAGGAGCCAGCAGCGGCACCCGAAAACCGAGCCACAGGGCGCCGAAAACCCGCCGGAGCGAAGCGGAGGCCAAAAACACAGCAGCGATCCCCACCCAACCCAGCCACACCGCCGAACACGGCACCAACACACCCACCCCCATAGACTCGAGACCATGCGTCCGGATTCCGTCCACGCCGTGATCGCGGTCAAGCACCTCGAGCGCGCCAAGAGCCGACTGGCCGACCGCTTGCCCCCCGGCGACCGGTCGCGCTTGGTGCTGGCCATGCTGTCGGACACCGTGGCGGCCGCCCTCGCCACGGGCCTGGGCTCGGTCACGGTCGTCACCCCGGACCCGGAGGTCACCGCCACCGTCCGAGCACTCGGCGCCGAGGTACATCCAGACCCGGCGACAACACAGAACGACCCCCACAACGAACCCCCCGGCACGGACAGCGGCCTCAACATCGCCCTGACCGCCGCGGCGCAGGCGGTCCGCGCCCGGCACGGCGACGTCCACCTCCTCGCCCTGCAAGCCGATCTCCCGTCGCTGCGCCCCGCCGAACTGACCGACATGCTGACCGCCGCGCCCGCCCCGCGCGCGTTCGTCGCCGACCACGCCGCCCGCGGCACCGCCGCACTGCTGGTCCGCGACGGTGCGGCCGCACTGAATCCCCTGTTCGGCGGCGATTCGGCCCGGCGGCACCGCGACTCGGGCGCAAAGGAACTCGACGGCGACTGGCCCGGCCTGCGCCTCGACGTCGATACCGAGGCGGACCTGGACCGTGCGGTCGCGCTGGGCGTCGGCCCGGCCACCGCCGCCGCGCTGCAGGCCATCGGATGGCCGGAACATGTTCACCCGGAACACACGCGGAGGTTCGCGATGAATCACATGTGTGCTGGATGATCGCCGGGGCGGCGCCGTAGAGAGTGCAACGGTGGTGTTGCGTGTGACACCACCCGAGGGTAAGGGATGATCGTGAGTGTGAGTGAAACGGAGACCGTCCCGCAGCAGCCGCGACTACCGGCCGCGCCACCGGCGGCCACCCCGCCGCCCACCGACACCGCGACACCACAGTTGCCCGCCGATCGCTATCTCAACCGCGAACTCAGCTGGCTGGACTTCAACGCCCGGGTGCTGGCCCTGGCCGAGGACGTGTCGGAGCCGTTGCTCGAACGCGCCAAGTTCCTCGCGATCTTCGCCTCGAATCTCGACGAGTTCTACATGGTCCGGGTCGCGGGCCTGAAGCGGCGCGCCGAGGCCGGTCTGTCGGTGCGGTCGGCCGACGGCCTGACTCCCACCGAGCAGTTGGAACTGATCGCCAAGCGCACCCAGGATCTGGCGGGCCGGCACGCCCGGGTGTTCCTCGATCAGGTGCAGCCCGCGCTGGTCGAGCAGGGCATTGCCATCATCGGCTGGTCGGATCTGGACGACGAGGAGCGGCGGCGGCTGTCGGGATACTTTCAGGATCAGGTCTTCCCGGTGCTGACCCCGCTGGCCGTCGATCCCGCGCACCCGTTCCCCTACATCAGCGGCCTGAGTCTCAATCTCGCTGTCACGGTGAAGGATTCCGAGACCGGCGGTGAGCATTTCGCGCGCGTGAAGGTGCCCGACAACGTCGATCGCTTCGTGCGGGTGCGCCGCACCACCGCCGAGGGCGCCGCCGCCCGGCTCGCGGCTTTCCTCCCGATGGAGGACCTGATCGCCGCGCACCTGGATCAGCTGTTCCCGGGAATGGAAGTGGTGGAACAGCATTCGTTCCGGATCACCCGCAACGCCGACTTCGAGGTCGACGAGGATCGCGACGAGGATCTGCTCCAAGCGCTCGAACGCGAACTGGCGCGGCGGCGCTTCGGTTCGCCGGTGCGCCTGGAAGTGTCCGACGACATGACCGAGCACATGCTCGATCTGCTGCTGCGCGAACTCGACGTCGACCCGGGCGACGTGATCCAGGTTCCGGGCCTGCTGGACCTGTCGTGCCTGTGGCAGGTGTACGGGGTGGACCGGCCGCATCTCAAGGACGCCCCTTACGTCCCGGCCACGCCGTCGGCGTTCGGCGAAAGGGAGACGCCCCGAAACGTTTTCGCGGCGCTGCGCGAGGGCGACGTCCTCGTGCACCACCCGTACGACTCGTTCTCCACCAGCGTGCAGCGGTTCATCGAACAGGCCGCCGCCGACCCGCAGGTGCTGGCGATCAAGCAGACGCTGTACCGCACCTCCGGCGACTCCCCCATCGTCAACGCCCTCATCGACGCCGCCGAGGCCGGCAAGCAGGTGGTGGCGCTGGTGGAGATCAAGGCCCGCTTCGACGAGCAGGCCAACATCAAGTGGGCCCGCCAGCTGGAACAGGCCGGGGTGCACGTGGTCTACGGCCTCATCGGCCTCAAGACGCACTGCAAGACCTGCCTGGTGGTGCGCCGCGAGGGCGCGACCATCCGCCGCTACTGCCACATCGGCACCGGCAACTACAACCCGAAGACGGCGCGGCTGTACGAGGATGTCGGATTGCTCACCGCCGCACCGGAAATCGGCGCCGACCTGACCGACCTGTTCAACTCGCTGACCGGATACTCGCGCAAGGCCGACTACCGCAATCTGCTGGTGGCTCCGTCGAGCGTGCGCTCGGGCATCGTCGAGCGGATCCGCCGCGAGACCGAGCTGGCGCAGCAGGGCCTGCCGGCCCGGATCCGGTTGAAGGCCAACGCGATCGTCGACGAGCAGATCATCGACGCGCTGTACCGGGCGTCGCAGGCGGGGGTGCCGGTGCAGATCGTGGTGCGCGGGATCTGCGGGCTGCGCCCCGGCGTGCCCGGCATGAGCGACAACATCGAGGTGCGCTCGATCCTCGGCCGTTTCCTGGAGCATTCGCGCGTGCTGCATTTCCGCGCGCAGGACGAGTTCTGGATCGGCAGCGCCGACATGATGCATCGCAATCTGGATCGGCGGGTGGAGGTCATGGCGCAGGTGAAGGACGCCAGGCTGTGCGAGCAGCTGGAGCAGGTGTTCGATTCGGCGCTGCATCGTTCGACCCGCTGCTGGGTACTCGAACCCGACGGCGGCTGGCAGGCCCAGCCCGATCCCGACCGCGTCCACGACGAACAGGTCCGCGACCACCAGGAGTTCCTCATGCGACTGCGGCGACCGGGTCAGCAGTGAACCGCTCGGCGACACAGGATTTCGAGGACGTCGGGGTGTCCGATCCCCGGGTGAAGGCCAATATTCTCGCCGCGGGCGCCGTGTTGTGGCGCCGGGCGCCGGGCAGCGGCGCGATCGAGGTGGCGCTCGTGCACCGCCCGAAATACGACGACTGGTCGCTGCCGAAGGGGAAAATCGATCCCGGTGAGACCCCGGTGGTCACCGCGGTCCGCGAGGTAGCCGAGGAAACGGGGCTGCACAGCCGCCTGAGCCGCTATCTCGGTCATGTGACCTATCCGGTTACCGGGCATCGGAAACTCAAGCGGGTGGACTACTGGGCCGCGTCGGTCGCCGAGGGCGCCTTCGTTCCCAATTCGGAGGTCGACCAGTTGCGCTGGCACCGTGTCGACCGCGTGATGGATCAGCTGTCTTACCCGATGGACCGCACCATGGTGCGGAATTTCCTGCGGCTGCCGCCGGACACCGCCACGCTGCTGCTGGTGCGCCACGGCAAGGCGGGCCGGCGCGAGCGTTTCCGCGGACCCGACGACGAACGCCCGCTGGAGAAGGCGGGCCGCGCTCAGGCGGCGGCACTGACCCCCAATCTGCTGGCATTCGGTGCCGCCGAGATCTATTCGGCGCCGCCGCTGCGCTGCGTGCAGACGGTGGCCCCGCTCGCGGAGTCCCTCGGCGCCGAGATCGAGCTGGAGCCGCTGCTGTCCGAAAGCGGTTATGCCGCAGCCCCGGACGAGGCGCTGGCGCGCGTGCGGGAGCTGGTGTCCGCCCCGGTCGTGCGGACGATTTGCAGTCAGGGCAAGGTGATTCCGCCGCTGTTGCAGCGCTGGGCCGAAATCGACGGTGTCACACTGCCACCCGCGCGTAACCGCAAAGGCAGCATGTGGGTGCTGTCGGTCGCCGACGGTCGCCTGGTGGCCGCCGACCACCTCGACAAGGCCCTGCGCGTGCACGGCCACAAGCACGAATCGGAGCGGGGCAGAACGAGTTCCACGGACGGGGCCGGTTAAACCCGCCGCGTCCGACGAACGCACAACGAAGCGGCCCCGGCCGAATTGGCCGGGGCCGCTTTCGCGTCGGGAGCCGTCAGCGGCGCGTGGTCCGCTTGGCGGCGGTGCGCTTGGCGGCGGTCTTCTTGGCCGGGGCCTTCTTGGCCGCCGTCTTCTTCGCGGTGGCCTTGGTGGCCGTCTTCTTGGCCGGGGCCGCCTTCTTGACCGTGGTCTTCTTCGCGGCCGCCGTGGTCTTCTTGGCGGCCGCCGTCTTCTTGACCGGCGCCTTCTTGGCGGCGGTCTTCTTCGCCGTCGTGGTCTTCTTGGCGGCGGCCGTCTTCTTGGCCGGCGCCTTCTTGGCGGCGGTCTTCTTGGCCGTCGTCTTCTTGGCGGCGGTCTTCTTGGCCGTCGTCTTCTTCGCCGCACCCGATACCGGCGCTGCGACACCACGTTTCACGGCCGGACCGGCCGCGGCGATCTTCTGCTTACCCGCAATGATCGCCTTGAACTGCGCGCCCGGCCGGAAAGCCGGCACCGAAGTGGGCTTCACCTTCACGGTTTCGCCGGTACGGGGGTTACGCGCCACCCGCGCCGCGCGCTTGCGCTGTTCGAACACACCGAATCCGGTGATGGTGACACTCTGACCCTTGTTCACCGCGCGCACGATCGTGTCGACAATCTGCTCGACTGCCGCAGTGGCCGTGCGCCTGTCAGTACCCAACTTTTCGGTCAGAACGTCGATCAGTTCCGCCTTGTTCATTGAATCCTCCGCAGACTAATGGCCCGTCGTCGGACCGACTAGGTACCACGGTAAACCCTCAATGGGCAAGAGTCTATGTGCCACGCCAAATTTCATGTGGCGTGGCACACGCACAGCAACCGTGATTGGTAGCTCCCAGCTAACACCCCGGACTGTTTACGCCTGCGAAATAGCGTCTGGAATGGTGGTGGGTTTCCATGCCGGCCTTGCCTTTTCGAAGGCACTGATGGCGTCTTCCCGCCGGAGTGTCAGTCCGATGTCGTCCAGGCCCTCCAGCAGGCGCCACCTGGTGTAGTCGTCAATATCGAAGGGCAACACGGTGGTTCCAGCGGCCACCGTGCGCGCCTCGAGATCGACCGTCAATTCCAGGCCGGGCTGTTCCTCGAGCAACTTCCAGAGCAATTCGACATCATGTTGTGACATCCGAGCCGCCACCAGACCGCCCTTGCCGGCGTTGCCGCGGAAGATGTCCGCGAAGCGCGACGAGATCACCACCCGGAAGCCGTAGTCCGTCAGCGCCCAAACGGCATGCTCGCGCGAGGAGCCCGTGCCGAAATCCGGACCCGCCACCAGGACAGATCCCCGGTTGTAGGGCTCGGTGTTCAAAATGAACGTCGGATCCGACCGCCACGCCGAGAACAGCCCGTCCTCGAATCCCGTTCGCGTGACCCGCTTCAGATAGACAGCCGGGATGATCTGGTCGGTGTCGACGTTGGATCGCCGCAGTGGCACGCCGATCCCCTTGTGTACCTTGATCGGTTCCATCAGTTCTCCTCCAAAGTCCGTGAAAATCGGCCGATCAGTTCAGATCCGCAGGTGAGGACAGCGTTCCGCGGACCGCGGTGGCCGCCGCGACCAGCGGCGAAACCAGGTGCGTCCGGCCGCCTTTGCCCTGTCTGCCCTCGAAGTTCCGGTTGGATGTCGAGGCGCAGCGCTGACCGGGGGAAAGCTGATCGGGATTCATTCCCAGGCACATCGAGCAGCCGGCCTGCCGCCATTCCGCGCCGGCCGCGGTGAAAATCTCGCCCAATCCCTCGGATTCGGCCTGCGCGCGCACCCGCATCGAACCCGGCACGATCAACATCCGGACACTGTCGGCGACCTTGCGACCTTGCAATACCTCGGCCACGGCGCGCAGATCCTCGATACGCCCGTTGGTGCACGAGCCGACGAATACGGTATCGACCTCGACCGCGCGAAGCGGAGTTCCGGGCTCCAAATCCATGTATCGCAGTGCCTTCTCGGCCGATTCCCGCGCCGTCTCGTCGGAGATATCGGCCGGATTCGGTACGGCGGCGCCCAGCGGCGCGCCCTGTCCGGGGTTGGTGCCCCAGGTGACGAACGGGGTCAGTGTCGAGGCGTCGATGTGCACCTCGGCGTCGAATTCGGCGCCCTCGTCGGTCTTCAGCGCCTCCCAGGCGGCGACCGCGGCGTCCCAGTCCGCGCCCTGCGGGGCGTGCGGGCGGCCCTTCAGGAATTCGTAGGTGATCTCGTCGGGAGCCACCATGCCCGCGCGGGCGCCGGCCTCGATGGACATGTTGCACATGGTCATCCGCGCCTCCATGGACATGGCCCGCACGGCCTCGCCCCGGTACTCCAGCACGTAGCCCTGACCGCCGCCGGTACCGATCTGCGTGATCACGGCCAGGATCACGTCCTTGCTCGTGACGCCGGGCGGCAGTTGCCCGTCGATGTTGACCGCCATGGTCTTGAACGGCCGCAGCGAGAGCGTCTGGGTGGCCAGCACGTGCTCGACCTCGCTGGTGCCGATGCCCATCGCGATCGCGCCGAACGCGCCGTGCGTGGAGGTGTGCGAATCACCGCACACCACGGTCATCCCCGGCTGTGTCAGACCCAATTGCGGGCCGACCACGTGCACGATGCCCTGCTCGAGATCGCCCATGGGGTACAGCCGGACCCCGAACTCCGCGCAATTGCGCCGCAGCGTCTCGACCTGGGTGCGGGAAACCGGGTCCGCGATCGGCTTATCGATGTCGACGGTCGGGACGTTGTGGTCCTCGGTGGCGATGGTGAGATCCGGACGCCGGACCGGGCGGCCGGCCGCGCGCAGGCCGTCGAAGGCCTGCGGGCTGGTCACCTCGTGCACCAGGTGCAGGTCGATATAGATGAGATCCGGTTCGCGGGCATCGCCCTCCCCCGCGCCGTGCGCGACGACGTGCTGCTCCCAGACCTTCTCCGCCAGAGTGCGTGGCCGCTCGGCCATCGTGGTTCACCTTTCCGTGTTCGATTGCGCCGGCTCCGCCGTCGCTGTCGTGGCCCTCGTGACCTCGGGCCTTCCCTCCTCCGCTCCGGCCGCAGGCGGCCTCCGCTCCGTCAGTCCAGGCCCGAGGCGGGCCACGACCCGCAGGAAACACACGGCCCGGCGGCAGAAGGTTGACTATCTCAACATGCGAGACGTTAGTATCGTTCTATGAGACAGCATAGCGGTATCGGGGTGCTCGACAAAGCCATGGCCGTGCTCTACGCGGCGGCCGAGCAGCCCTGCGGCCTCAACGAGTTGTGCGCCCGTACCGGCCTGCCCCGCGCCACGGCGCACCGGCTGGCCGTGGGGCTCGAGGTGCACCGCATGCTCGCCCGGGACGTCAACGGGTTGTGGCGGCCGGGCCCCGCGCTGTCGGAGCTGGCCAACGCCGCCGAGGACCCGCTGCTGGAGGCCGCCACGGCCATCCTGCCCCGGCTGCGCGAGATCACCGGGGAAAGTGTGCAGCTCTACCGTCTCGACGGCCACTCGCGCATCTGCCTCGCCGCCCTGGAACCGACGTCGGGCCTGCGCGACACCGTGCCGGTCGGCGCCCGCCTGCCGCTCACCGCGGGCTCGGCCGCAAAGGTCCTGCTGGCCTGGGCGGATCCGGAAATACAGCGCGGAGTACTGCTCGATGCCGTGTTCGGCGAGCGCGCGCTGGCCGAGGTGCGCCGCCGCGGCTGGGCGCAGAGCGCCGCCGAGCGAGCGGCCGGGGTGGCCAGCGTCTCGGCGCCCGTACGCGACTCGGCGGGCGCCGTGGTCGCCGCGGTGTCGGTATCGGGACCGATCGACCGGATGGGGCGGCGGCCCGGCGCACGATGGGCGGCGGACCTGGTGGCGGCGGCCGACGCCCTGCACAAGCGACTGTGAGCACCGTGGCCGCGCGCACACGTGACGCAGGCCATACGCCGTAAAGTAGAGTCGGCCCATGGGAGCTAATCAACGCGCGCAGATCGTGATGTCCGACGCGGAGATCACCGATTTCCTGACGCACAGCCGCATCATCACGCTGGCCACGCTGGGCAAGTCGGGCCTGCCGCACCTGACCGCCATGTGGTACGGGCTGGTCGGCGGCGAGATCTGGTTCGAGACCAAGGCCAAGTCCCAGAAGGCCGTCAACATCCGCCGCGATCCGCGGGTGACGGTGCTCGTGGAGGCCGGCGACACCTACGACCAGCTGCGCGGGGTGTCGATCGAGGGGCGGGCGGAGATCGTCGACGACGCCGACGCGCTGTTCCGGGTCGGCGTGAGCGTGTGGGAGCGCTACACCGGCCCGTACAGCGAGGATGTCCGCCCGATGGTGGAGGCGATGCTGAACAAGCGCGTGGCGATCCGGGTGGTGCCGGAGCGCACGCGCAGCTGGGATCACCGCAAGCTGGGGCTGCCCGAGCTGCCGCCGGGCGGCAGCACCTGGCCACAGGATTGAGCCGAAACGAGAAAACCCTCCAGCTCACGAGCTGGAGGGTTTCAGTAGCCCCGACGGGATTTGAACCCGCGCTACCGCCTTGAGAGGGCGGCGTCCTAGGCCGCTAGACGACGGGGCCAGGAGGATGGTCTCCGCGAACAGAGGCCTCCGCTGGGGTACCAGGACTCGAACCTAGAATGGCTGAACCAGAATCAGCTGTGTTGCCAATTACACCATACCCCAATGACCTGGGCTTTCAGCCAGCTCCCTGGCGGGGAGAGGACCTCGTTCCGGGCCGAGAGAAAGATTACCAAACCCCTCCCCGAAAACTACAAATCGACAGGTCAGCAGCCGTTTTGCGGAGGGTTCCGGCGCACCGGGCCGGGCGCGGCGGCCGCGCGGGACCGCCGCCGTGCCCGTGCCGCGCTACGCCGGGACGGCCGCGCGCAGCCGCCGCATCGTCGCCTCGCGCCCCAGCAACTCCAGCGACTCGTACAGCGGCGGGCTGATGTGCGATCCGGTCACCGCGACCCGCACCGGCGCGAACGCCTTGCGCGGTTTGAGGCCCAGATCGTCCACCAGCGCCGTTTTCAGCGCGCTTTCCAACTCCTCCGCGGTCCAGGCGGAAACGCCGTCCAGCGCGGCGATGGCGGCCCGTACGACCGGCGTCGCGTCGGGACCGAGATTCTTTTCCGCCGCGGCCGGGTCGACAGCGAACTCGTCTTCCGGAACGAACAGGAACTTCAGCAGCTCCCATGCGTCGCCGAGCACCACGATCCGGGTCTGCACCAACTCGGCCGCCGTTGCGAAAAGGGCCTCGTCCACTTCGGCGCCGATGTGGTTGTGCGCGGTCAGGTAGTCGCGCAGTCGACGAGCGAAATCACCGGGCTCCAGCAAACGAATGTGCTCGGCGTTGATCGCGTCCGCCTTCTTCTGGTCGAAGCGCGCCGGATTCGAATTTACTTTCGATATGTCGAAGGCCTCGACCATCTCCGTCATGGAGAAGACGTCGCGGTCGTCGGTGAGGCTCCAACCCAGCAATGCCAGGTAATTCAGCAAACCCTCCGGGATGAATCCGCGGTCGCGGTGGACGAACAGATTCGACTCGGGATCGCGCTTGGACAACTTCTTGTTGCCCTGCCCCATCACGAAGGGCAGATGCCCGAACTGCGGAGTGAACTCGGCCACCCCGATCCGCTGTAGTGCCTCGTACAGCGCTATCTGCCGCGGAGTGGAGGAGAGAATGTCCTCGCCGCGCAACACATGGGTGATCTTCATCGACGCGTCGTCGACCGGATTCACCAGTGTGTAGAGCGGATCACCGGTCCCGCGGGTGAGTGCGAAATCGGGCACCGTGCCCGCCTTGAAGGTGGTTTCGCCGCGCACCAGATCGTTCCAGGACAGGTCGTGGTCGGGCATGCGCAGCCGGACCACCGCCGGGCGGCCCTCCGCCTTGTGGGCGGCGATCTGCTCCGGCGTCAGGTCGCGGTCGAAGTTGTCGTACCCCAGCTTGGGATCGCGACCGGCGGCCCGGTGGCGCTCCTCGACTTCGGCTGGCGTGGAGAAGGATTCGTAGGCCTCCCCGGCCGCCAGCAAACGCCGCACCACATCGAGATGAATCTCACGTCGCAGCGACTGCCGGTACGGACCGTAGGGGCCGCCGACCTCCGGACCCTCGTCCCAGGTGAGCCCGAGCCAGCGCAGCGCGTCCAGCAGCGCGGCATAGGATTCCTCGGAATCGCGTGCGGCATCGGTGTCTTCGATGCGGAACACGAAGGCGCCGCCGTGGTGACGGGCGTACGCCCAGTTGAACAGCGCCGTCCGGATCAGGCCGACGTGCGGCGTGCCGGTCGGTGACGGGCAGAAACGGACCCGTACGTCAGACATGTTCCTTCTCTCGATCAACGTTTGGCGGCAACGGGATTGGTGAGGGTGCCGATGCCCTCGACCGTCACGGAGACGGTTTGCCCATCCTGCATCGGTCCTACACCTTCCGGTGTGCCGGTGAGGATCACGTCACCCGGCAGCAGCGTCATGACCGTGGTGACCCATTCGATCAGCTTCGGGATATCGTGCAGCAGAAGCGAAGTCCGGCTGCGCTGGCGCACCTCGCCGTCGAGTTCGGTGGTGAGTTCCAGATCGGCCGGATCGAGGTCGGTCTCGATCCACGGGCCGAGCGGGCAGAAGGTGTCGTAGCCCTTGCCGCGCGTCCACTGCCCGTCCTGCCGTTGCTGATCGCGGGCCGTGACATCGTTGGCGGCGGTGTAGCCGAGGATCACGTCCCGGGCGCGGGCGGCGGGCACGTCCTTGCACGGGCGGCCGATCACGATGGCGAGTTCGCCCTCGTAGTCGACCTGAGAGGAACTGGGCGGCAGCACAATCGGCACATTCGGGCCCACGATGGCGGTGTTCGGCTTGAGGAAGATGACCGGGTCCGCCGGGGCCTCGCCGCCCATCTCCCGCGCGTGCGCCGCGTAGTTCTTGCCGACGCACACCACCTTGCTGGCGAGAATCGGGGCCAGCAGCCGCACGTCGGCCACCGGCCAGCTGCGGCCGGTGAACGTCGGCGTGCCGAACGGGTGCTCGGCGATCTCCCTCGCCACCGCGTCCGAACTCGATCCCTCGATGCTGACGAACGCGACTCCATCGGGACTGGCAACTCGACCTAGGCGCATGGCTCGACAGTCTATCCACCTCGTGGTATGCGCCCGACCGGGTGGTCTGCCTCGGCGGCCGGAACCCGCCGACCGGCGACCGTGCCGGTGGATTCGGTTCCCCGGCGGGTGTACCGTGGCGGGGTGTTCACACAGTAAGACTGCGATCCCAATATATGAGATTCCGAGGTGAAGGCATGACAACCGTGACCCCATTGCACGCGTCCCGGCGGTGGATCATGCTCGCCCTCGGGGTCTTCGCCCAGGGCTCCAGCGCGGTCATCGTGCACGGCACGCCGTTCCTGCTGCCGGAGCTGACCGACCGCGGAATGTCCTTGGCGACAGCGGGTCTGCTGGTGGCGATGCCGACCGTCGGACTGGTGTGCACACTGATCGCCTGGGGGTACGCCGTCGACCGGTTCGGCGAGCGCACGGTGCTGGTGGCGGGGCCGGTGGTGATGTGCGTCGCGGGCGCGGCGGCCGCGACGGTCACGAACTACGTTGCGCTGGGGGCATTGTTGTTCGTGGCGGGGATGGGCGCGGGCGCCACGAACGGCGCCAGCGGCCGGGTGATCGTCGGCTGGTTCCCGCCGAATCAGCGCGGCCTGGCGATGGGCATCCGGCAGACGGCGCAGCCGCTGGGCGTCGCGATCGCGGCGCTGACGATCCCGGCCGTCGCTGCGGCGCACGGGTTTTCCGCCGCGATCCTGGTACCGGCGGCGATGGCGGGGCTGGCCGCGGTGGGCTGCGCGGTCGGGATCATCGACCCGCCGCGACCGGAGATGTCCGGCGGGGAGCGGCCCGCCAATCCGTACCGCGGCGACACGACGCTGTGGCGGATCCACGCGGTCTCGGTGCTGCTGGTGATTCCGCAGGCCACCGTCTGGACCTTCGCGCTGCTGTGGCTGCACCGCGACGTCGGGCTGTCCCTGGCGGCGGCCGGTGTGCTGGTCACCGGCACTCAACTGCTGGGCGCGGCGGGCCGCATCGGCGCGGGAGTCTGGTCCGACCGGGTCGGCAGTCGCCTGCGCCCACTGCGCACGGTGGCCGTCGCGGCCGCGATCTCCATGTGCGCGTTGGCGATCGCGTCCTGGCTGCACTGGTGGTGGGCGGCGATCCCGATCCTGGTGGCGGCCTCGGTCATCACCGTCGCCGACAACGGCCTGGCCTTCACCGCCGTCGCCGAGATCGCCGGCCCCTACTGGAGCGGCCGCGGCCTCGGCGTCCAGAACACCGGCCAAAACCTGGCCTCCGCCGCCATCGCCCCCTTGTTCGGCGCCCTGATCACCGCCGCCGGCTTCTCCGCCACCTACGTGATCACCGCCGTAATAGCCACCGCCGCAATCCCATTGGTCCCCCTGACCCGGCACGGCAAGGCCGCCTGATACCACTCGGCGATCCGCACGAGCGCTTCGGCCGCGCCCTCGGTCGGAGCGCGGTCCGGCACGAACGTGCGTGCGGAATCCGGGCGTGAAGAGCGTTGCCGCCGAATCGATCCGGCGATCGTCATGGTGAACCCGCAAGTACGGCAACGCCACCGGGGCAGAGCAGCCCGGAACACCCCGACCGCGTGCGCATTCGGCGGTCCGCCTCGGTCCCGCCGCACATGGATCCGCCGCCTTCGATCACGAAGGCGGCGGATATCCCGGGCTCGATCGCCGGAAGACTCACACGGCGGCGGCGATGCGGTCGCCGATCGCCACGGTGGAGGCGGTGCCGGTGCGGGAGGCGAGGTCCTTGGCTACGGCGGATTCGATTCGGGTGGCCTCGTCGGTCTTACCGAGATGCGTCAGGAGCAGGGAGACCGAGAGGATGGCGGCGGTGGGGTCGGCCTTGGACTGGCCGGTGATGTCGGGGGCGCTGCCGTGCACCGGCTCGAACATGCTCGGGTTGGCGCCGGAGGCGTCGATATTGCCGGAGGCGGCCAGGCCGATGCCGCCGGATACCGCGGCGGCCAGGTCGGTGATGATGTCGCCGAACAGGTTGTCGGTGACGATCACGTCGAAGCGGCCCGGATCGTTGACCATGTGGATGGTCGCGGCGTCGATGTGCTGGTAGGCGACCTCGACCTCGGGGTATTCGGCGCCGACCTCGGTCACCGTGCGCTGCCACAGCGAACCGGCGAAGCTGAGCACGTTGGTCTTGTGCACCAGGGTCAGGTGCTTGCGCCGCTGCTGAGCCTTGGCGAAGGCGTAGCGGACCACGCGCTCGATGCCGAAGCGGGTATTGGTGCTGACCTCGGTGGCGACCTCGTGCGGAGTCGCCACGCGGATCGCGCCGCCGGTGCCGGTGTAGGGCCCCTCGGTGCCCTCGCGCACCACCACGAAGTCGATGTCCGGGTTACCCGACAGCGGGCTGGTCACGCCCGGATACAGCTTGGACGGTCGCAGATTCACGTGGTGGTCGAGCGCGAAGCGGGTGTGCAGCAGCAGACCGCGTTCGAGGACGCCGCTGGGCACGGACGGGTCGCCGATGGCGCCGAGCAGGATCGCGTCGTGCTGCTTCAGCTCGGGCAGCACATTCTCCGGCAGCACCTCGCCGGTCGCGTGATACCGCTTCGCGCCCAGGTCGTAGTGGGTCTTCGCGACGCCCGGCACGACCACGTCGAGCACCTTCAGCGCCTCCGCGATGACCTCGGGCCCGATTCCGTCACCGGGGATGACAGCCAGCTTCATATGACCAAGGCTCCGTTTCGTTTCGTGCGGCCGGGCTCACAAGCACCGACACCCTATCCGCTGCCTCGACCACCCCGTTCACCAGGGCGAGGATGAACAAGGAGCGCACCGCCCGGAAGGCGTGCGGCACTCAGCCTTTCGTCACCCACGGCGGAGGTGCTCGCCTGCCTCGAGCACGACTAGCTCAGGTCCACCTGGACGACCCGGACCGCGCCCACGGCCTCGGCGATCGCGGCCCGGACGTCGGCGGGGACATCCTTGTTGACGCGCAGCACCACGGTGGCGCCCTCCTTGTCGACATCCTGGCTCAGCTGCGCGGCCTGAATGTCGATCGCGGCCTCGCCGAGCTTGGTGCCGATCCGGCCGAGCGCGCCCGGACGGTCGTCGTAGTTGAGCACCGCCAGGTTGAGGCCCTCGGCGCGCATGTCGTAGTTGCGGCCGTTGATGTTGACGATCTTCTGGACCTGCTGCGGCTCGGTCAGCGTGCCGGCCACGTTCAGGGTGGCGCCGTCACCGAACACCGCGCGCAGGTCGACCAGGCTGCGGTGCGACGGGCTCTCCGAGACGGTGGAGACCGACGCCTCGATACCGCGATCCTTCGCCAGCTGCGGCGCGTTGACGAAGGTGACCGGATCCTCCACCAGCGCGGAGAAGATGCCGCGCAGCGCCGAAAGCTCCAGCACCGCAACATCTTCCGAGGACAACTCGCCGCGCACCACGACCTCCAGGCTGACCGGCAGCTCGCTGGCCAGCGCCCCCAGCAGCACGCCCTGCTTGCGCACGATCTCGAGCCACGGCGCGACCTCCTCGCCCACCGTGCCACCGGTCACGTTCACCGCGCCCGGCACGAACTCGCCCGCCAGCGCCAGCAGCACGGACTTGGCGACGTCGGTGCCCGCCCGGTCCTGCGCCTCGGAGGTGGACGCGCCCAGGTGCGGCGTCACGACCACCTGCGGCAGCTCGAACAGCGGGCTGTCGGTGCACGGCTCGGTCTCGTACACGTCGATGCCGGCGGCCCGCACGTGGCCCGAGGTGATGGCATCGGCGAGGGCCTGCTCGTCGATGAGCCCGCCGCGCGCGGCGTTGACGATGATGACCCCCGGCTTGGTCAGCGCCAGCTTCTCCTTGGAGAACAGGCCCTTGGTCTCCGGCGTCTTGGGCAGGTGCACCGAGATCAGGTCGGCGCGCTGCAGCAGTTCGTCCAGCGACACCAGCTCGATACCCAGCTGCGCGGCGCGCGCGGGCGACACGTAGGGGTCGTAGGCGATGATCTTGGTCTCGAACGCGGCCAGACGGGCGGCGAACAGCTGGCCGATGCGGCCCAGGCCGACCACGCCGACGGTCTTGCCGAAGATCTCGACACCGTTGAACTTGCTGCGCTTCCAGGTGTGCTCGCGCAGGGTGGCGTCGGCGGCCGGAATCTGGCGCGCGGCGGACAGCAGCAGCGTGACGGCGTGCTCGGCGGCGGTGTGAATGTTCGAGGTGGGCGCGTTGACCACCATGACGCCGCGCTCGGTGGCCGCGGGCACGTCGACGTTGTCGAGGCCGACACCGGCGCGGGCGACGATCTTCAGGTTCTTCCCGGCCTCGAGCACCTCGGCGTCGACGGTGGTGGCCGAGCGCACCAGCAGCGCGTCCGCGTCCGGCACGGCGGCCAGCAGCTCGGGCCGGTTCGGGCCGTCTACCCAGCGCACCTCGACACCGTCACCGAGCGCATCGACGGTCGACTGGGCGAGCTTGTCGGCGATCAGAACTACGGGACGGCCATGTTGGCTCACTGTGCGGCACTCCTGGGGAAAGGGGATCGGCATTTACCGCCGCCCAGCTTAATGGGCCGGTTTCCGGGGTCGGGTACCGCCCGGCAGGCAGGTGCCCTCAGTGCGCGCCCACGCCTCCGGCGGCGCGCGTGTCCGCCGCGCGACCGGGACATGAACATGGTGAACCGGATTCGACACCCGCGTGAGAGTTACGCGAAACGTCGGCCGAACCAGGCGTTTTCGCTGGATGAGGACCTTTCACGCGGTCATGGTGTGAGCATGGCCATCACCCGGCGGACCTGTTCGGCACTGTTGGTGACTTCCTTCGCGGCGCTCGTCACCGGCGCCACGCTGCCGCGGGCGGGCGCCGCCGCGGGCTCGGGCAAGGTGGCGGTGATCGGCATCGACGGGTGCCTGTACAGCGAGCTGCTCGCGGCCGTCACGCCGAATCTGCAGCGGCTGGCCGCCGAGGGCACGCTCAGCCGATACTCGATCGCGCCGCACACCACCGTGTCGTGCCCGTCCTGGTCGGCGGTGCTGACCGGGGTGTGGGACACCCGCACCGGTGTCTGCGACAACGGCGACAGCTGCGCCCCCGAACGCCTGAACCGCTTCCCGACGGTGTTCAACCGGATCAAGCGCGCGGCGCCGGACCGTCGGACGGCCTCGATCGCGACGTGGGACACCATCTCGATGATCGCCCGCCTGGGGCATCCGCACGCCGATATCGTGCTCACCACCGGCGCGAACCCGCTGGGCACCTACGGTTGCGAGGCCGATATCGACACCGCGACCGCGGCGGAGACGGTCCGCGCGATCGCCGACGGCGCCGACTTCGTGTTCACCCATTTCGATCAGGTCGACATCGCCGGGCACCGGCTGCGCGCGAGCAATCCGCAGGCCTACCGCGACGCGATCAGCCGGGTCGACGTGCTGGTCGGCCGGATCGCCGACGCGGTGCGGGCGCGGTCGGCGGAGCATCCCGGTGAGCGGTGGACGATTCTGGTGACCACCGACCACGGGCACAAGCCCGAGGGCGGGCACGGCGGCCAGAGTGCCTACGAGACAGCGAGTTTCGTGATCGCCTGGGGCCCCGACTTCCCGGCGGGCCGCGTGCACAACGGATACTCGCTGATCGACATCACCCCGACGGTGCTCGATCTGCTCGACCTCCCTCCGGCCCCCGATCTGGACGGAAAGTCGTTGCGCGCGGGCGGTTCCGGCGATCCGTCCGCCCCACCGCCGCAGACGCCGGTAGTCGGACATCCGGCGGACCCCGCCACCACTCGCCTTGCGGCCCTGCCGTTTCCGGCCGACGCCGGCTGCAAGGTCGGCGCGGCACCGACCGGCGACTGACCCCGGACGCGCGAGGGGCCCCGCACCGTTATCGGCGCGGGGCCCCTCGGCAAGTCGCGGGATCAGATCACGCGGACGTCCTGGGCCTGCGGGCCCTTCTGGCCCTGGCCGATCTCGAACTCCACGCGCTGACCTTCATCGAGCGAGCGGAAGCCCGACCCGGAGACCGCCGAGTAATGCACGAAGACATCGGGCCCCCCGTTGTCCTGTGCGATGAACCCGAAGCCCTTCTCGCTGTTGAACCACTTAACTACGCCTTGCGCCATTTCGTACCTTCTGTAGACGAGCCAGGCGACCAACCACACGGCCGACCCGGTCTCACCCGTCCACATTGCCATGCCGGGCGGCATACTCGCCACCGCGCGCGCGTGCGAGGGGTGGTTGCGGCTGCGCCGCATGATTATTCGTTTTTCCTGGAGCGCGCCGGTGTTATCGCCCTGTGATAGCTGTGCGAGCCATGTCACCGGGCGTCGGCAGCCTCCGAAGGCGAAAAATGGCCCGGCCCCGGACGGTTGTCGTCCGGGGCCGGGCCCAAGGTCGTTCGCTACGACCATCGTACGAGGTCAGCCCCCGAACGAGCCGGTCCACAGGGTGTCGACCAGACCGTGGAAGGCGGCACCGAAGGTGCTGAAGAGGCCGTTCAGGGCGGCGCTACCGGTGTCGATGATAACGGGGATCATGAAATTGACTCTCCTTCGTAAAACTCAGTCCAACTGGCTGACAACCGGTATATACGACCGAGTTAAACACGCGTTATCCGGATTTGCTGAAAAGTGACTCGAGCAACAGAATCGAGGAAATGTGCGGCAGGACACATCTAACGATCGTGCAGTACCCGCACGCCCCTGGCCTCGGGCCCGGCTTTCGCGCGGCGAATCTCGAACTGCACCCGCTGCCCCTCCACGAGGGAACGGAAGCCGACGCCCTCGACCTCGGCGTAGTCGACGAAGACGTCCGGTCCGCCGTCGTCGGCGGTGATGAAACCGAACCCCTTCTTGCTGTCGAACCACTTGACCGTGCCGTGCGCCATCTCTCTTACCTTCTCGCCTCGAGCCAGGCAGACGATAACGAGGTCCCCCGCGAAGGTCCACACGGACCCGGCGCGCCGTCGGCGGCGCGCTGTCAGCCCTCCGCGACGGCCCGTTCGTAGGCGGCGCGCAGTCGCTCCGACGGCGCCGGTCCAGCGTCGACGGGACGCGGGATGCCGAGGTGCGACTCTCGCAATTCGTTCATGAACTCCTCCCACAGCGCGGGGCCGCCGTCCTCCAGCAGTTCCGCGCGCACCCGCAGGCGCTGGGTGGTCGGGCGGTGCCGCAACCCCCAACTGCCCAGCTGCGCCATCACGGGCACCAACTGGATGGCCGCCTCGGTCAGGCGATATTCGGCCTTCTGCCCCGGGCGGGTGTCCTCCCTGCTGAGCAGCCCGGCGGCGACCAAGCGCTTGAGCCGGTCGGAGAGGATGTTGGAGGCGATGCCCTCCTCGGATCCGGCCAGCAGCTCGCGGAAGTGCCGCCGATTGCCGAACATGACGTCCCGCAGCACCAGCATCGTCCACTTGTCACCGATCACCTCGATCGTGGCGTTGATAGGACATCCCGAACGCGCTTGCACGATCACTCACCTCCGCTTCGACCAACTGATTGCACTCTACAACCGCTTGCGTTATCGTCTCTACCGATTGCAAATCACAACCACTTTTGAAGGACCTGTCATGCCTCAGCTGCGCGCCCACAACCTGTCGATCTCCCTGGACGGCTACCTCGCCGGACCCGACCAGGGTTCGGAGAATCCGCTCGGGATCGACGGTGAACGACTGCACGAGTGGATCTTCGCCACCCGATTCGGTCGCGAGATGACCGGCGAGCCGGGTGGCGAAACCGGTGTCGACAACGACTTCGGCCTGGCCGGCGAGGTCAATATCGGCGCGACCATCATGGGCCGCAACATGTTCGGGCCCGTGCGCGGCGAGTGGCCGGACCACTCCTGGACCGGCTGGTGGGGTCCGAACCCGCCCTATCACCACGATGTCTTCGTGCTCACCCACCATTCCCGGCCGTCGTTCGAGATGGCCGGAGGCACGACCTTCCACTTCGTGAACGACACCCCGCAGGCGGTGTTGGAGCGCGCCTTCGAGGCCGCGGGCGGCAAGGACGTGCGGCTCGGCGGCGGGGCGGCGACCGTGCGGCAGTTCCTGCGCGCGGGGCTCGTCGACATGCTCCACCTCGCGGTGGTGCCGATCCTGCTGGGTGGGGGCGAGCGGATCTTCGACGATCTCGGGAAGCTGCCCGGCTATCAATGCAGCGAGCTGGTGTCGTCGGAGCGCGTCACCCACGTCCGATTCACGAAGGTGGCCGACTGATCAGCCACCGGCCTTCTCACAAATATCGCACTTGCCGCGGCTTGGCCTCGTTGTATGCGGCGCGGCCGGAAAGATGTTCCGGCACACCGACTTCCCACCAGGCCCCGGTTTCGGTCCACTGCGCCGGCTGGGTGCGGACGACGACCACCGCGGGCCGGGATTCGGCGAGCGCCGCGGCGCGGGCCTCGGTGTAGGCGGTGCGGAACTCCGCCACGTCGGTGGCGGTGAAGACGGCACAGCCCATTGATCGGGCGTGGGCGGCGAAATCCACCCGGGGCGGTGTGGCGTGATTGGAGCGGCACTGGCGGTAGAGATTGTTGAACGCGTTGCCGCCCTGGCCTTCCTGTAGCCGTGCGATCACCGCGTAGCCGTCGTTGTCACACACCACGGCCACCAGCGGATGACCGGCGAAGGCAGCCGAGAACAGCTCCGAGTTGAGCATCAGGTAGGAGCCGTCGCCGAGCAGCGTGGTCACCAGCCCGCGCCGGTGCGCCATGGCCGCGCCCCAGGCGCCCGCGAGTTCGTAACCCATGCAGGAGAAGCCGTATTCGACGTCCATGGCCGGTTCGCCGCCCACCGCCCGCCAGCCGCCGACGAGTTCTCCGGGGAGGCCGCCCGACGCGGTCATGACGTAGTCGGCGGGTTCGCTGAGATCGTTGACGGCGCCGACGATCTGGGCGTAGCTGGGCCGGCCGTCCGCCGGTTCGCGCAGCGTATCTATGTAGCCGTCCCATTCGGCACGCACCGCGGTCGCTCGGGCGCTCCACGCGCGGTCGACCCGCCACCCGATCAGCTGTGGGGCAAGGTCTTCCAGGGCGGCGCCCGCATCGCCGACAACGGCGAGCGCGCCGTGCTTGACCGCGTCGAAGGCCGCGACATTGATGCTGATCAGCTGCGCGCCGGGAGCGAACACCGTCCAGGAGGCCGTGGTGAAGTCCTGGAGGCGGGTGCCCACGGCCAGCACCAGGTCCGCCTCGGCCGCAACGACATTCGCCGAGGCCGAGCCGGTGATGCCGAGCGGGCCCGCGTACAGCGGATGGGCGTGCGGCACCAGCGTGCGCCCCGCGGTGGTCTCCGCTATCGGAATGCCGTGCCGCTGAGCGAATTCCACCGCACGCCGCCCGGCGCCGGAGTACCGGACGCCGCCGCCCAGCACCAGCAGCGGCCGCCGGGCCGCCGCCAAAGCCCGCGCGGCCCGGGCGAGTTCGCCGCGGTCCGGCCTCGTCCGGCGCGGCGGGTGGACGACCGGGCGGAACAGTTCGGCGGGGAAATCGTAGCTCTCGGCCTGGACGTCCTGCGGCAACGCGAGGGTCGCCGGGCCCACTTCGGCCGGGTCGGTCAGTACGCGGGCCACCTGGGGCAGCGTGGCGATCAGCTGCTCCGGACGGGTGATGCGGTCGAAATACCGGCTGACCGCGCGGAAGGCGTCGTTCACGGTCGCTGTCGCGTCGCCGAAATTCTCCACCTGCTGCAACACCGGATCGGGCGCACGGCCGACGAAGGTATCGCCCGGGAGCAGCAGCAGCGGAAGGCGGTTCGCGTGCGCCACCCCGGCCGCCGTCACCATGTTCAACGGGCCCGGACCAACCGACGAGGTCGCCACCCCGACCTGCCGCCGATGCGTCGCCTTCGCCAGCCCGACCGCGGCCAGGGCCATACCCTGCTCGGTGTGGCCGCGCCATACCGGAATCACATCGCGCCGTTCCTCCAGCGCGGTGCCGAGCCCGAGCACATTGCCGTGCCCGAAGATGGCGAAAACCGCAGGGAACAACGGGACTTCGCGGCCGTCGAGGGTCTCCGAATGCTGGGCGATCAGCCAGGCGACCAAGGCCTGCGCGGTGGTCAGTCTCATTGCGACACCTCTCAGCCGATCCACGCTCTTATACACACAGCATGGCCTCGATCTCCGCCGCGGTGGGCATGGCGTCGGCACACGCCAGCCGCGAAGCCACCAGTGCCCCTGCCGCATTCGCGTAGGTGGCGAGGCGGTGGGGCTCCCAGCCCGACAGCAGTCCGTGCACGAGCGCGCCGCCGAACCCGTCGCCCGCGCCGAGCCCGCACACCACCTCCACCGCGCAGGCCGGGACCGTCCAGCGGCCCGACTCGGTGGCCGCCAGCACTCCCTCGGCGCCGCATTTGATCAGGGCGAGCCGCACCCCGCGAGCGAGCAACCGGTCGACCGCCTCGTCGGGATCTGCGCTGCCGACGGCCACCTCCGCCTCGGTCCGGTTGCCGACGACCACGTCGACGTGATCGAGCATCCAGCCGATCTCGCGGCGCGCGGTGGGGATGTCGGGCCAGAACATCGGCCGGTAATCCAGATCCAGCACGGTGTGGCCGAATCGCCCGCGCCGCTCCACTATCGCGCGCTGGGTCGAACGGCCGGGCTCCGCGCTGACGCCCGTTCCCGTAACCCACAGCAGCGGAACGGTTTCCACCACTTCCCAGGGCACATCGCCGAGGGTGAGGGTCAGGTCGGGCGCGATCGGCGATCGATAGAACAGCAGCGGCGGATCGGACGGCGGGTTCAGTGCGCAGAACACCACCGGGGTCTGCAATTGCGGCGCGGTCGACACGTACCGGGCGGAGACGCCGAACTCGGTGAGCGCCGTGCGCACGAAGTCCCCGAAACCGTCCGGCCCCACCTTGGTCAGCACCGCGCTGCGGCGGCCCAGCCGGGCGGCGGCGACGGCCACGTTGGTCGCGGTACCGCCGAGGAACTTCGCGAACGTCCGCACCTCGGCGAGCGGCACGCCGCTCTGCTGCGGATACAGGTCCACGCCGACGCGGCCGACGGTCAGAACCTCCAGCGGCGGCGGTTGCGGGGAGTCGTTCACGGCGCCATCCGCTCCAATTCGTGTTGCAGCGCTTCCAGTTCCGCGCCACCGGCCATCTGCCGCGTCAGTTCGGGCAGGTCGATCTCGGACTTTTCATAGGAGCCGAGCACCGAACCCCGCTTGAGCAGCAGGAATCGGTCGCCCACCGGGTAGGCGTGGTGCGGATTGTGGGTGATGAGAACGACTCCCAGGCCCCGGTCGCGGGCTTGCACGACATAGCGCAGCACGACGCCGGACTGTTTGACGCCCAGCGCGGCGGTCGGCTCGTCGAGGATCAACACCTTCGCGCCGTAGTGCACGGCACGCGCGATGGCGATGCACTGGCGCTGCCCGCCGGACAGCGTGCCGACCGGCTGCTCCAGGTCGCGCAGGTCGATACCCATGTCCGAGAGCGCTTTCCGGGTGACCTCCGTGCTCTTGCGCCGATCGAGTACGCGGAACGGGCCGAGGCCGACGGTCGGTTCGGAGCCGAGTACGAAGTTGCGCCACACGCTCATCAGCGGCACCACCGCCAGATCCTGGTAGACGGTGGCGATCCCGGCGTCCAAGGCCGCGCGCGGGGAGCCGAATACGGTCGGCTTGCCCTCGACGCGCAGTTCGCCGGTGTCGTGCCGGTGCACACCCGCGAGGATCTTGATCAATGTCGACTTGCCCGCGCCGTTGTCGCCGAGGACGCAGGTGACCCGGCCCGCCTCGACCACGGTCGACACGTCCCGCAGCGCCACCACGCCGCCGTAACTCTTTCCGACACCGAGGGTTTCAATCAGTGGCGCCGTCATCGCCGTACCCTTTCCGCCCGCTTCTTGAACGCGTTGTTGACCAAGACGGCCGACAGCAGCAGCACGCCGAGGAACAACATGAACCAGTCGCTGTCCCAGCGCGCGAAGACGATGCCCTGGCGTGCCATACCGAAGATCAGGGCGCCGATGGCCGCGCCGATCACCGACCCGAACCCGCCGGTGAGCAGGCAGCCCCCGACCACCGCGGCGATGATGTACTGGAACTCCAGGCCCACGCCCTGATTGGCCTGCACGCTGGCGAACCGCAGGATGTTGCACGATCCGACCACCCAGCCCGCGAACGCGGTGGTCATGAACAGGATGATCTTCGTCCGCACCGCGGGCACCCCGACGGCGCGGGCACTGGCCGGGGCGCCGCCGACGGCGAAGATCCAGTTGCCGAACCGGGTGCGCACCAGCACCAGCGCGGCCAGCGCGGTGAGCAGGACCCACCACACCACCGACGCCTGGATCCGCGCCTCGCCGATATCGGTGGTCGAGGCGAAAACCCAACCGGCCGAGGAGTATCCGGACGCGGATCGCATGCCCGACACCTGCACCGTGCCGGTCACCAACCGGGTGACACCGAGGTTGACACCCTGCAAGGCCAGGAAGGTGCCGAGGGTGACGATGAAGCTCGGCAGCCCCGTGCGCATCACCAGCCAGCCGTTCAGCGCGCCGACCGCCAGCGCGAACAGCAGCGACACCAGCAGCGCGGGCCACACGTTCCATCCCGCCTCGACCGCGAGCAACGCCGTGACCAGGGCGGTCGAGGCGGTCATCACGCCCGCCGAGAGGTCGAACTCGCCGCCGATCATCAGCAGCGCCACGGCGACCGCCATGATGCCGAGCGTGGAGGCGTCGTCGAGCCAGGTGGCGACGCCGAGCGGACTGAGGAACTTCTCGGTGATCACCGAGAAGAACACGAACACCAGCACCGCGCCCAGCGCGGCGCCGATCTCCGGCCGCACGACGATCCGCTCGAGCAGCGTGGCGCGCCGATCCTCGGCCGGGCTCACATCCGAACCGGTTGTGGCAACACTCATCTCGTCCACTCCTGTCCTCAGCGGGTGCCCTGCGCCACCAGCTCGGCGATGGCGTCGACATTGCCGGAGTCGACGAATGCCGGCCCGGTCTGGGCCGGTCGGCCGCCGCCGACCGCGTTGAGGTTGGTGCGGTACAGACGCAGCATCACCACCGGCAGATAACCCTGCTCGTACTGCTGCTGGTCCACGGCGAACAGCAGCGTGCCGGCCCGGATCGCCTCCACCACTTCGGGATTCAGGTCGAAAGTGGCGACCGTGGCGCTCGAGCGCGACTCGCCCGCGGCCGCGACGGCGCGGGCGGCGATCTGCGAATTCAGCGTGAGCACCGCGTCGAGGGACCGGTCCGCCTCCAACGCGCCCTTGATCCGGGCCTGCGCGTCGGTCGGATTGTTGATGTCGACCTGCAGCGTCGCGGCATTGCCGAAGCCTTGGATGGCGCCACCGCAGCGCTCGGCGGCGCTCACGTTGCCGGCCTCGTGGATCACGCAGAGCAGCTTGGACTTCCCGGCCTCCCGCAGTCGCCGCCCGGCCGCCTCGCCGGCCGCCCGCTCGCTCTGGCCGACGTGGCCGATGGCGCCGAGCTGCGCGCTCTCGGCCTCCCCGGAGTTGATGGTCACCACCGGAATGCCCGCCGCCACAGCACGTTCGACGGACGGCCCCAGCGCCTGCGGGTTCGCCATCGACACCACCAGGCCGTCGACACCCTGCGCGATCGCGTTGTCGACGAGCTTCGCCTGCTCGCCGGGATCGCCCGCGGAGTTGTATTCGACGCGGACGCCCAGATCCTTGCCCGCGGCCTCGGCACCGTTCTTCACCACGTTCCAGAAGGCGTCGCCGGGCGTGCCGTGCGAGACCACCGCGACGGATTCGAGGGTGCCGGCGGCCATCGGCGCCCGGGTGTGGGAGACCGGCGCGTCGGCGCCCGGCCCGCTACAGGCGGCCAGCAGCGCCCCGGCGGCCAACCACGGCAGCACTCGCCACCGGCCGTACCTGCCGCGGGGCGGTCGAGACTTCGTCGTCATGGTCCCAACCTAGATTCGCGCCGCCTGCGGGGCGGCGCCGAGTTCCGCGAGATAGCGCAGGCTGCGGGCGGTGTCGCGGCTCGGGACGGCCGCGGTATCGCCCGGTGTCAGCGCCGTGTCCTGTTCGATCACGTACCAGCCCCGGTAGCCCGCCTCGCGAACGCACCGGACCAGAGCCTCGATATCGACATCCCCCTCTCCCAGCGGGGCGTACAGACCCCGCCGCACGGCCCGGCTGTAATCCATTGTTCCGCTGCGTATCTCGTGGGCGAGCGCGCTTCGGACATCCTTGAGGTGAATGTGCCCGATGCGATCGGCGTGCCGGCGGGCCAGCCGCACCGGGTCGACGCCGCCGACCAGCAGGTGACCGGTGTCGAGACAGAGATCCAGGTCCGAGTCGGCGAGGAAACGGTCCACCTCGGCCTCGGTCTCCACGTGCGTGCCCACGTGTGGGTGCAGCACGGTGCGCAGGCCGCGTTCGGCGGCGATGTCGCGGATGGTTGCCGCCGTATCGATGAGGGTGCGCCACTCGTGAACACCGAGCGGCGGCCGGGCGTCGTAGCCGGTCGTGCCGGTCGCGGCCGCCAGCACCAGGACCTCGGCCCCCGTGGCGGCGAAGCGGGCGGCCGCGGCTGCGGCAGCGGTGAGGGCGTGGCCGGTGGATCGGTGCAGCGGCAGCGCCAGGAAGCCGCCGATCGCGCTGATCCCGTAGGGATCGAGCAGTTCGCGCACGGCGGCCGGGCGGCCCGGCAGGTACCCGGGCGGGCCGAATTCGGTGGCCGTGATGCCCAGCGCCGTCATTTCCGACAGCACGGTGCCCGCGTCCAGCACGTGACCCCAGCCGGGGACTTCGCATACGCCCCAGGAGATCGGCGCGGCGGCGATTCGCAGCGGATACAGCGGTTCGGTCATGAGACTTCTCCGGCCTGTCGGGGTGCACTCCGTCGGTTGGAGCGCTCCAACTATGTAACCTGAATCACTCTTGTGTCAAGGCTCGCTCAACTGCGGATTTAGCGTCTCCACCTGCATATATATGGCGTATGGTAGTCACACGGCTGCCGCAAACCTCGGAAATACCGCGTTGGAGCGCTCTATTGCCTGCCTTGTGCGGACGCTGTAACGTGCACCGCACGCGGCGTGACCCGCCGCGTTCGATGGCCAGGGAGACCACGATGACCCGACCCACGATGGAGGATGTCGCCGCCGAGGCAGGCGTCTCCCGCGCGCTGGTGTCGCTGGTCATGCGCGGGTCGTCGAAGGTGAGCGAGCATCGGCGGCGCGCGGTGCTGCGCGCGGCCGCGGAACTCGGCTATCAGCCGCACGCCATGGCGCGATCGCTGGCCAGCCGCACCTCCAACATCGTCGGCGTCTTGGTCTCGGATCTGCGCAACGCGTTCTTCGCCGACGTGGTGGAGGGAATGGATGCCGCGGCCCAGCAGGCGGGTCTGGAGCTGATCCTGAATACCGGGTGCCGCAACGCATCTCGCGAGCGCACCGCCCTGGACAGCCTGCAGTCCTTCCGTCCCGGCGGGATCGTCCTGCTCTCACCGGTGCTGCCCGCGGCGGCCATCCGGGACGCTGCCCGGCGCTATCCGATGGTGCTGGTGTCGCGCAGTTCGATGGTCCCCGGCATCGACACCGTCAACGACGACGGCGCGACCGGCGCGGGGCTGGCCGTGGATCATCTGGTGTCGCTGGGACATCGGCGAATCGTGCACTTCGACGGCGGCGCGGCGTTCACCGCGGCGCCGCGGCGGCGCGGTTACCTGGCCGCCATGGAGCGCCACGGCCTGGAGCCGATGGTGCTGTCGAGCGAGCACACCGACGCGGCCGGTGTGGCGGCCGTGCGCAAGCTGCTGAATCTGTTCTCCCCCAGCAATTTTCCCACCGCCCTGCTGTGCGGCAACGACTTCAACGCCGTCGGTGCGATGTCCGCGCTGGAGGAGGTGGGATTGAAAGTCCCGCAGGATGTTTCGCTCGTCGGCTACGACAATTCGTCCCTGGCCGCCCTGCACCACGTCTCCCTGACCACCATCGACCAGCCCCGCGTCGAGATCGGCCGCCTCGCCATGGCGGCGCTGATCGAACGGCTGCGCGGTGATCGCACCGCCGCGGTGCGCACACGCGTGCAGCCGTCGCTGGTCGTCCGCGCGACGACGGCCCCACCCAGAGACTGAGATCGGTCCCGATCCGGATCGCGGCGTGGCTCGAATCATCCACCGTCCACCGATGTTTCACCGACAGGAGTTCGTCATGACCTTCAGGTTGGGCCTCGCCGGCACGGGTCGCATCGGCAGCGCGCACGCCGAAATCCTGAAAGCCCTGCCCGCGGTGGCCGAGGTGGTCGTCGCCGACGCCGACACCGAACGCGCACGGGCCACCGCCACCAAACTCGGCGCCGAATTCGCCCCCGACATCGACACCCTCCTCGGTTCGGATATCGCCGGGCTGGTGATCGCCACCGCGACCGACTCGCACCCCGAACTCGTCGTCGCGGCGGTCGACCGCGGCATCCCGGTGTTCTGTGAGAAACCGCTCGCCGCCGACATCGCGGGCACGCTCGAGGTCATCCGGCGCGTCGAGCAATCCGCCGTTCCCGTGCAGATCGGTTTCCAGCGCCGATTCGATGCCGGGTACACCGCCGCCCGCGCCGCCATCGCGTCCGGCGAGCTGGGCTGGCTGCATACCCTGCGCGCCACCACCCTCGATCCGGCACCGCCTCCGGCGCACTATATTCCGCGCTCCGGTGGCCTGTTCCGGGACTGCGGCGTCCACGATTTCGACATCATCCGGTGGGTGACCGGGCGCGAGGTGCGCGAGGTGTTCGTACTCGGCGCCAACCGGGGCGAGCGTTTCTTCGCCGACGCCGGCGACGTGGACACCGCCGCGGTCCTGATGCGTCTGGACGACGGTGCGCTGGCGACGGTTTCACTGGGCCGCTACAACGGCGCCGGCTACGACGTACGACTCGAAGCCCTGGGCTCACGCGGCAATGCCGTTGTGGGACTGGACGAACGGGTCCCCCTGCGCTCGGTGGAGCCGGACCACCCCGCATCGCCGTTCCCCGCCTATCCCGGCTTCATGGACCGTTTCCGCCGCGCCTACGCCGAGGAGCTGTCGGTCTTCACCGATGTCGCGCGCGGGCGGGCCGAAAACCCCTGCGGCCCGCGAGAAGCCCTGGAGGCCTTCTATATCGCGGAGGCCTGCGAGCTGTCCCGCCGGGAACACCGGCCGGTCGCTGTCGACGAAGTCCGGTAAGCATCACGAGGCACCCGCCCGCCGGCGACCCAACCATCTCAGTAGGCAGGTTGGTAGGGCCCGAGATGGGCTGGTGCAGCGGACCGGCACCCCTACCCGAGAGCGAGACCGGAATCCCTCCGCGCGGTGATGCCGGAGCGTGACCCGGACCGCCATGCTCCGCCCATGCGATTGCGCCGAAGCGTCATTCCGGTCGTCCTGGCCCTGCTGAGCGTCACGGCCGGGCTGACCGCGTGCACTACCGCCGATACCCGCGGGCCGAGTCCGGATTGGCGACCGTGCGCCGAGAATGCCGAAGTCGAATGCGCGGCCGTCGCCGTACCGATCGACTGGTCGCAGCCGAGCGGACCGACCATCGATATGGCCGTGGCGCGGAAGCGAACCCAGGACCCCGGCCGGATCGGCACCCTGATCTCGCTGCCCGGCGGCCCCGGCACCTCCGGGGTGGACGAGCTGCTGCACGGTGACCGCTTCTCCCCCGCGCTGCGAACCCGGTTCGACATCGTCAGCTTCGATCCGCGCGGCGTGCGGCGCAGCCACCCGCTGCGCTGCGATGCCGGTCTCGCCTCGACGCGGCCGAATCTGGTACCCGACGCCGGTGGCCGCCTGGCCGAAGTGGCCACGTACACAAAACAACTCGTGGACAGCTGCCGGGAGTACACCGGGCCGTTGTTCGACCATCTCG
Source organism: Nocardia sp. N2S4-5 (assembly GCF_044628355.1). Lineage (NCBI taxonomy): Bacteria > Bacillati > Actinomycetota > Actinomycetes > Mycobacteriales > Nocardiaceae > Nocardia > Nocardia sp. N2S4-5. The sequence continues at coordinate 2,812,785 of NZ_JBIUPM010000001.1, forward strand.
ACAGCGCGAGCGTCGCGAGAGACGTCGACGCGCTGCGCAATGCGCTAAGCGACAAGACCGTCAGCTTGTACGGCCGGTCTTACGGAACCATGTCGGGGCAGGCATATCTCGAACTGTTCCCCGAGCGCGTGCGTGCGATGGTGCTCGACAGCATCGATGATCACAGCCTCGCCGGGCCCGATTTCCTCGCCACCGAGGCACGCGGCGGCCGAGACGCGTTCGCGGAGTTCGTGTCCTGGTGCGAGCGCGAGACCGCCTGCGCGCTACACGGCGCCGACGTGCCCGCGCTGTTCGATCGGTTGTACGACCGGGCACTGCGCGGCGAGCTGTCCGGCCCGGCCGGAAAACCGTTGGCGCCGTGGGAACTGAGCCACGCCGCCTTGCAATCGCTCTACCAGCCCGACTGGCCACACTTGGCCGACGATCTGCGGACGATGCACGCTCTGCCACCCACCTTCACCGCCGCTCCCACACCACTCCGGCGCGGCGAGCCGGTCCCCGCGCCGGAGTTGATCGCCTGCTCCGACTGGTCATTCAGCATCCCCGATCAGGCACGGTGGGACGAGCTGTGGCGCGACCAGCAGCGGCACGCCGGTACTCTCCGTCCCCACTTCGCCTGGATCGCCGGAAGTATCTGCGCGAACTGGCCGTCGCCGGCGAACCCGCCACACCGGCCTCGGATCGCCGACGCCCCAACGGTTCTGCTGATGAACTCACGACACGATCCCTCGACCCCGTACGAATGGGCCACCGCCGTAGCAGCCCACACGCCCGGTTCCGTGCTACTGACCTACGACGGCTGGGGCCACGGCGTCTACGGCCGCAACGCCTGCACCACCACAGCCGCCGACCACTACTTCATCGAACAGACCATCCCCCAACACAATAGCCACTGCCAGCCGTAACGGATTCGGTCGCAAACGCATCCGAACCCGCCGTACGCACGATTCAGGTACGCCACTGCCCCGCCCGCTCGGCACAGACACCGCGACACGCACGTCAGATGCGGCCGAGCCGAGCCAGCTCGTCCAGGCGGTCGCGCACCCGTCCGATTCGCTCGTCCGCTGTCGGTCCCAGAACCGAGGCCGACAGCGACAGCGGATCGGTTCCCCGGGCCCGATGCTCGGGTAGGTGCCGGGACAGGACCGCGCACAGATCCGGCCCATACCCCAGGTCGGCCGCCACCGCGTCGGCGCGGTAGACCATCCGGCGAACGAGAGGAGCGAGCGCCAACGACACGATCTCGGGCGCCAGGCGCAGCAGCAGCGCCGCCGGAAGCCCGACGATCACCGTCGCCATGGCCACGATCGGACAGGCCACCAGCAACCGGCTCGCCGCGTTCCAGACTCCGGTGAAGACCCGGGCGCCACGGACCGGTACCCGCTGCGCGAGGGTCTCACCGATACCGACCAGACCCGATAGCAGCGCCTGCTCGCCGAGCACCACCGGGGCGTTGTAGCGACGGAACACGAAGCGCGGGAACGCGCCCCGGCCGAGCACCCGCGCGCCGAGTTCGCGCGCCAGCACCGCTTCCGTCTCGCGCGAGGTCGAATCCGCGAGCGACTCCGTGGTTATCGCGATCATCCGGTCCGGCACCGGATCTTCGCGGTCCGCGTCCCGCACCCACAGCGAATAGGCCGAAGCTGCCACACCGGACTGCCGGGTGACCGCGTCCCAAGCCCCGGCCAATCCGGCTCCTTCACCGTATGCGGGCGGTCGCAGGCCGAATCGCGCCGACGGCCAGCGCCGCTCCGCGCCACGGAAGTACATCGCGCCCCAGAGGACGCAGCAGACCAGCCACAGCGCCGGAATCGCAGCCGCGACAGATAAACCCATCGCCAGACCGAGCCCGTACAACAAGACCGTCGTCACCACGGCCGTCGGCAGCGCGGCTAGCCACACACCCGCCCACACCCGCATCCGATCCAGTGGCGTGCTCCTGACGGCCACCCCACCGGGGTAGTCCGCCTTCGCGATCACTTCGGAGGTCATGCACGACGGTACAGCGGATCCGAACGGCGATGCCGGGACGGTCGGCAGCGGAGCGCGCGATTGTGAACAGATTCACCCCGCGAACCCCTATGACATCTGGCAACATCCAGGCAATCGCGCGGAACCATGGAGGTCAGGCCGTCGCGTCCGCCGCAGGAGATCCCTTGCCTAATCACGCCACCGTCAACTTCCGGCCAGTTCGGCAACAGCCCGCTTCGCCGACACGACCTCTGTGATACGCAACGCCGACTCCCCCGCGTAGAGCGCGGCCCGGTCCGTCCACGAATCCGGCATCCCGACCAGCGGCGCGGCCGGGCCGAACAACGGCCACCCCGGCCGCTGTCCCCGCAGCAAGACCGCCTCCGCGCCCTCGGGAGCAAACCTCCCGAACACGCCGCTCCCCGTGTTGAGGGCCCGCACCCAGCGGCGAGCCGTGCCGTCCGAACCACACCACCGCCGAGTCGCGGCATTCGGGACGACACGATGCCGGGCCGGCCAGCCGAGCCCGAACAGCGTCGTCTCCACGGTCTCGCGCGCGGCCAGCACCCGCCGCTGGTATTCGCGATGCGCCCCGGACTCCTCGGTCAGCAGGAACCGGGTCCCGGCCACCACGCCCGCGGCGCCCGCCGCCAGCGCGGTCCGGGTATCGGCGGCGGTAGCTATTCCACCGGCGAGGAAGACCGGACGATCGGCCGCGACAGCGCGGGCTTGCGGCAGAAAGTCGAGCGCCGCAACGGAACCCATGAGGTGGCCGCCGGATTCCCGGCCCTGCGCGATGAGTGCGTCGGCGCCCCAGTCCACCGCCGTGCGCACCTGCCGCTCGGTGCCGGCCATCACCATGACGAAGATCCCGGCCGCGTGCAATTGCCGCACCAGCGCCGCGTTGCCCCCGAAAGCGAGCACGACGATGTCGGCATCGGTCTCGAGACAGGCCCGTACGTGGCCGCGACGCGCGAAGGGCATCAGCAGGTTCACCGCCACCGACCGTCCGGGCGCCTCGTCCCGAACGCGTGAGATCGCCGAACGCAGGTGATCGGGCGGCAGCATGCCGATCGTGCCCAGGCCACCGGTGGCCGCGACCGCTCCCGCGAGTGCGCCGCCCGCGACGCGACCGCTCATACCCGCCTGCACGACCGGCACATCCAGCCGGAGTCTGTCCAAAACATCCACGGCACGACTGTAATTCGCGCGCGGACAGTGGCGCGGATCATGCGGCGAGCGACTTCCCCTTGTTATGGAGGGTATGTTCTAATTCGTTGTAGAGCGTTCCCTCTATAACGACATCGGAAGGTTGACCACCATGGCCGTGCTCAATATCCACACGCGGCGGGTTCCAGGAACGGCTGCCGAGGCCGGTGCCCTGCTGGATTCGCTTGCGGGCGAGGACGATCGACTCTGGCCCAGCCATCGCTGGCCGCCGATGCGTTTCGATCGGCCGCTCGGCGTCGGTGCGGTCGGCGGGCACGGGCCGGTTCGCTACACCGTCGAGGATTACCAACCGGGGCAGCGGATCCGGTTCCGATTCACCGGGCCGCGCGGCTTCGACGGATTCCACGAGTTCACCGTCCGACCGGCCGGGGACGACTCGGTAGAACTCGAGCATTTGCTGGTCATGCGGCTGCGCGGCTCGGCACGGCTGACGTGGCCGTTCGGTTTCCGGTGGCTGCACGACGCGTGCCTGGAGGACTGCTTCGACAGCGCCGAGCAGGCGCTCTCCGGGTCGGTGCGCCGCCCGGCGCGCTGGAGTCTGCCGGTGCGGGCGCTGCGTGCGCTCACGGGATCGGCCGAGCACCCGAAAACCCTTGTGGAGTCCCGCGGGTGAGATCACCCGCACGAGAAAGGAGAACCGACATGTCCGTCGGATTCGTCGCATTCCATTATCCCGCCGCCGCGCATTTCGACGACTTCGTCGATCGCGTCGCCCGGGTCGCGACATTCCTGGGTACGACACCCGGATGCCTGTCGGTGGACTACTGGGTCACCGACGACGATGCCGCCGTGGTGTCGGCCGCGCACTGGGAGACGGAGCAGGACTACACCGCCGCGTTCACCTTCGACGGCGCACCGAATCTCGATGTCGCCTTCGATGAACGCGAGGTCCGTCCCCGGGAGATCTTCAAGCTGCACTCCCGGTAGCGCCTCACTCCAGCGCACCGACACCGCCGTACCAACCCGACCTCGACACGGCCGCGTCCGGATCGTCCGGCCGCCACTCGGCGGCGTCCACCAGCCCCGGCGCGACGAGGGTGAACCCGCTGAACAGGTCCGCGACCTGGGCGCGAGTGCGCGGTGTCGTCGTGGTGGGTGTCTGGCGCGACATGGCTACAATGCGTCTCGCGTACTCCTCCTGGCCGTCGTCGGTGAAATGCGAGATGGCCAGAAAACTGCCGGGCGCCAACACCTTTCGTAACCGAGCGATGATGTCCGCGGGCCGCGCCGACTCGGGCACGAAGTGCAGCACCGACACCAGCAGCACGGCCACGGGCCGGGTGAAGTCGAGCAGTTCACGGACGTCGGGGTCGGAGAGGACCGACTCGATATCGGTGAGGTCGCCGCGGACGGCGGTGGCGTGCGAATTGCCCGCGAGCAGCCGCCGGGAGACGGAGACCGCCACCGGATCGATGTCGACGTAGGCAATCCGCGTGTCGGGCACCAGCCGTTGCGCGATCTCGTGGACATTTCCGACGGTCGGAATGCCGGAACCGAGGTCGAGGAACTGCCGGATGCCCGCCTCCCGCACCAGGAATGTCACCACACGCCGCAGGAAAGCGCGGTTGTCGCGGGCGCCCCGCGCCACCTCCGGCATGGTTTCCGCGACCCAGTCGGACAGCTTGCGGTCGACCTCGAAATTGTTGAATCCGCCGAGGACGTAGTCGTACATCCGGGCGGAGCTGGGCACCGTCGGGTCGATGTCGTCGGGCGACCAATCGGGCGTGCGCACCACGCGACCTCCTCGCACTAGGCGTTCGCCCCTGCCCTGCCATCATCACCCCTCCGGCGCGGATGGTCCACGCAGGCGCCTAATGCCCGGCGATCTCCCGGCGCGGACTCTCCCGGAAATTCTCCTCGTCGAACAGCACCCACCGTCCGACCGCGATCTCATACATTCGCGATGCACAATCCGGCATGGCCTCGAGCACACCCGTCGCCCTCGGCCATCGCGCCGCGAACTCCCGCTTCTCCGCATCGATGCCGGTACCGGGCAATTCCACCGCCCGTCCCGTGAACGAGACGCCCCACCCCGCCAACCCCAGCTCCGCCGGCGGATCCGCCAGCACGGCCCCCGCGACGGCCGGGTTGCGCCGGATATTGTGCGAGTGCACCCGGTCGGTCCGGGAGATGAAACGCAACCGATCCGGGTAGAAGGTCGCCACGTACCACACCGTGCACACCACAGGCGTGCCATCCGGGCGCACCGTCGAGAGCTGCATCAGTCCGCCATCGGCGATGTATTCCTCCAGCAATTCGCGTTCCCGCACGGTAGGCAGAGTAGTCCGGAGGTGCGTCGATCTCCCGCGGCGGAAATCTCGTCCGTCAACCGATGTCCTCGGGCCCTCCATTGCGGTGAAGTCCGATTGTCTGGTGCGGGATCCGGCTCAGACGGTCACAACTCAAGCGCAAGCGGCAAATTTCGCCGGCTCGCCTCGGTTTGTGACCGCTGCGACCGGCCTGGGGTAGCGGCTGGGCGCGAGCAGCGACAGCGGTCGACCGCCGCGGGCCTGTTGGCTACAGGCGTACGCGGCGGACACTCGCGCGACCGCGGCTCGCTGCTGCGGCGACGACCAACAGTGTCATGAGGATGACGGTGTTCAAGGGGTTGCGGTGTTCGGGGAGTGCAGGACTGAGCGGGCGCTCGCGGCGCGGTGCGGGCATTGCCTTCGGGTGTTCGGGGACGGGTGCCGGGATACGGGCGTTCACGACGGGCGATGCGACCGGCGGAGGCAGTGTGAGTGGCGGCATGAGTGGCGGAGGAAACCGAAGTGGCCGTTCCGGCAGTGGTGCGGACGGCAGCAACAGCAGGCAGGTCAGCAATGCGCTGCCGGTCATCGCGCTCCCGACAGCCGCACTGCCCAGAGCCGATCCGCTCGAACCGGTACCCACCAGCCCGGGAACGAGACCGCTACCGAGCGCCGACCCCGAACTCCCGACACCAGACCCTGTGCCCACCAAGCCGGGAACGAGACCGCCACCGGCCGCCGACCCCGCAGCCGCACTACCCACACCCGACCCCACTGCCGCACTGCCCACTCCTGATCCCGCTGATCCGGGGCCTATAAGTCCCGGCATGAGACCGCTACCCGTCGCCGATCCGAGCAGCACAGCCGAGCTACCTGCGACCGCGCTGCCGGCACAGGCTGTCGCGACACTTCCGGTATCCAGACCGAGTGCCGCCACGGGATTTCCGACCTTGATCTCACCACGCTCCGCGATGCCGGGCCGCTCGCCTCCGGCACCGGACACCTGGACAGGCGAACGACCACCCAAGCCGAGCGGACTCTCCAGCAAGCGGCCCTCGACCCCCGGCATCGCACTACCGCTGCCCCCCGGTACGCCACTCGCCCCCATCCCCGCACTACCGCTCACGCCCAGTACGCCACTCGGCTCCATCGCCGCACTGCCGCTAACGCCCAGTACGCCACTCGCCCCCGTCTCCGCACTGCCGCTCACGCCCGGTACACCACTCGGCCCCGGCTCCGCACTATCGCTGACCCCCGGCACGCCACTCGCGCCCATCTCCGCACTGCCGCTCGAACCCAGCGCGAAACCGCTGTCCGTGCCCCGCACAAGACCGCCGCCAAGGCCCTGCGCGAGACCATCGGGCAAGCCGGGCACAAGACTTGCGTCCGCCCCCGTCACGGGGCCGCCGTTCATGCTTGGCGCACGACTGTCACTCGGACCCGGACCGGCACCTCCGGTCGGACGTGGCAAAGGACTCTCGTTCGAGCTGCGCACGGCACCGCGATCCGGCACAGAGTTGTCGCTCATACCATGCGCCGCACCGTCATTCGGGCGCGGAACGGCGATGTCTTGTTCAGGGCCGGAGCCTTCTCCGGGGCTATGGACACCGGAGTCCTGCGCACCACCGGGTACCGGTTCAGCACTCCCGCTCACGACTTCATCGACCAACGGACGGATGTCAGCCGGCCCGGCTTGCGCATGGCCACACATCGTCAGCGAAGCCAGGACGGCCGTCGCGGCGAATGCTGCTGTGGCCGTGTGTTTGTCGACAAGCATCCCCACACCTCGTATTCGGCGTCAGTCGACGTGTTGATAGCGGGCCAGTGCCAGTTCGTAGGCGTCGCGCGGGACGATGGTCGCCCCGGAGAAGGGGCGGTCGAGGTTTCGGATTTCGAGCAGGATCAATCCCACCACCACACCGAGCAACGCGATCATCAGCACACTGCTGACGGTCGGCTTGACACCGGACAGCACCGGGATCACCAGCATCAGGATCGCACCGAAAACCAATGCGAGAAAGAGGAATCCGGGAACGCTCCGCCGCACGTCGACTTCTCGCTCGTGCCGAGCGTCCGCCACGTCGTCGAGCCTGTCGAGCACCTTGGAGCGCAGGTCTTCGACCTCGGGGTCCTCATGCGGCATCGCGTACACCGAATCGCGCAGGGAATCCAGGGTCTGCTGCGCGTCCGAGCTGAGCCGCCCCTCGTGCGCCATGCTGGACCACTCCGGTCCGGCGACCTGCTCGGTGTATCGCCGCACCAGCCCCTGGATGCGCTGATGCTCCGGCTCCGGCATCTGGTGTGCGGCCCAATAGGTCTCGACCAACGCCTTCGCCTCGGAGACCGTGTGGGTCTGCGCATTGTCGTACTGCTGCCAGCACAGCACCACCACGAAGGCCACCACCGCGACGAAAAAGTTCTTCACGACATCGAGCACCAGCTCACCGGCCGCATGCTCCTCGGTCTCCTGCCACGACACGGGCCGCAGCCGCGCGCCGACGACGAACACCAGCACAGCCGCGACCGCGGCCAGCACCGCGACGATCAGCTCGGAAACCATGCTCCCCCTTCACACACCACATCCGGGCACGCCGTCACAACCAGGACAAGCCCGGCACAACGAAAGTAACTGCGGTCGAATGATATTCGGCACGGCCGACGACCCGGATGGGCTCGACACGATCCCGGCCACACCCAGCCGAGATCTCGGGAGCCAACTCAGGAGAGGAGCTTCCCACGTAGCGCGGTAGCGGATACGCTGTTACCCCAGGTACTCAACGATCCGCAGCGAGACCGAATCTTGCTGCGAATTCCGACATCTGGTCGTGCTGTTCGGCGGCGTCGGCGCCCGCGAAGTTCACCACGACCCGATCCACCCCGTGCTCGGCGAGTTCCCGCACCCGCTCGGCCGACATGTCACCGACCCCCCAGCGCGTGTACTCCAGAACCGCGGGATCACGCCCAGCATCGACAGCGGCCTTGCGCGCCAACGAGATCTGATGATCCCGTTCGTGCTCGGTCAACATGCCACCGGCGAAGTATCCGTCGCCCCGCAGACCGACCCGCCGTGCCGCCGCGCGGCTGGACCCGCCGACATGAATCGGCAGTTCGCGCACCCCAACAGGTTTCGGAAAGCTGCACAGCTTGTCGAAGGCGAAGAATTCACCGTGGTAGTCGACCCCGTCCGGCCCGCCGGACCACAGCAGGCGCAACACATCGATGGCCTCGTCCGCCCGACGGCCACGGGTCGCGAAATCCACACCCGTGGCCTTCGCCTCCCCCGGCAGCGTGCCGAGCCCGACCGTCAGCAGCCGCATCCTCCCCTTGGACAGGACGTCCACTGTCGCAAGACGTTTCGCCAACACGACCGGATGCCGGTACGGCAGCAGCAGCACTCCGGTGCCGAGCAGCAACCGCTGCGTCGCCGCGGCGACGAAACTCAGGCAGTCCAGCGGATCGAAGTACGGGAGTGTCGGAGGCAATTCGCCCGCACCGTAGGCGGCGCCCGGGTACAGGGCGATGTGGTCCTGCACATACAGCGCCTCGAAACCGCAATGCTCGGCGTGCTGGGCGAAGGCTGCCAGCCGATCCGGATCGGTGCCGTTGAAGGCCGTGCTGTAACTGATCGCGAATTTCACGACCGCTCTCCTCATGTGGTTGCGTCCGCCGGATACGTGAACTCGCACAGCGGCTCCCCCAACTGGCCGCGCAGACGTTCCCGGACCTCGGCGAGCCTGCTCATAGCCTCGTCGACTTCACTCAATTTGCGGCGCAGCGACTCCACCGAGTCGGGGCACTCGTCCCCGCTGCGATAACCGGCGCGCAGGCAGGTGACGAACGGCCGAGTATCGGCGAGGTCGAACCCCAGCTCGAGCAGCGCCCGAATCTTCTGCACAACCTGCAATTCCTGCTCGTCGTACACGCGATAACCACTGCTCGAACGCGCCGGCCGCACCAGGCCCTGCTGCTCGTAGTACCGCAACGCCCGCGTACTGGTCCCGGCGCGACCGGCCAGTTCCCCGATCAACATGCAATCTCCTCGCTACACCGTTGCCACGACGCTAAACCTTGACGTTGATGTCAATGCAAACGATGCGCGTTCCCGGCTTCATCCGGAGCTGACCCCCTCGCAGCAACCTTTCGGATCAGCGAGCCCGTACACCAGAGGGAGCCGCACCATGTGACCTGCGACCGCTACGACCCGTCAGCCCGATCGTGGCGGCGGCGACCCGCGGCTTCAGCATGTGCAGCGGGGACTTGTCCATATTCAGCACATCGAGGAACGTGGCCGCGGCCGCCCGGTCGGTGGCGGCGGCCCGGAAAACCCTGTCGGCACCCAGGTAAAGGAACGATTTCACCGGCGGTGAGCCGACCGGCACCGGCGGCAACGTAACGTCGCTGACCTTCGTCAACCACCACGGCACCCGCAACATCCGCCCCACACGGCGGTAATAGCGGCGTGGCAGATCAGCGGTGCCCCGCCGCAGCACCTCGTCCAAAAGATCCGCGGTGACGGCCGCGACCGTCATGCCGCTGCCGTAGATGGGATTGAAACAGCACAACGCGTCGCCGATCGACAAGATGCCGTCCGGAAGTCGTTGCAGCAGTTCGTATCTGCGCCATACCGAGTGTTTGAACCGGTAGGTCGCCACGTCGTCGACGGGCGTCGCGCGGCGAATCACGGGACCGACATCCTCGGGCGCGAACTCGGCGGCGAACTCGCGCAACGCATCCGGATCATCCGGCGGATGATCGTACTTCCCGACGCCGAACGCCGACAGCACCCACGTCTCCCCTTCTTGCGCGGCGAACCCGAATCCCCGGGCCCGGCTCGGCGTAGGCCCGACCAGAATGACCCGATCGCCGCCGACCGCATCCAGCGGAAGATGGAAATGGCAAGTGGCGTAACCGATATCGACGGGACCCCGGTCCTCGCGCGGCCGCGGATAGCCCAGCTCCGAGAGCCAGGGCCCCCACCCGCGTACCGCGGCCCATCGCATCGACCACCAGGTCGGCATAGATCGACTCCGGTTCCCCCTCGGTCTCCCGGCGCATCACTCGCACACCGCGGACACCGGCATCGGAGGCGAGCAGGCCGGAAACAACGGCATAGTCGCAGATGGTCACATTCGGCAGGGCTGCCACCCGGGCACGAACATGCGCCTCCAGGAACGGACGGCTCGCCGCGACCGAACTCCGGCCCGTCGCGGAGCGGTGCAGAACGCGACCGAAGAAGACCGCCCGGAAATCATCGAACGCGCTGAATGCCTTGGCCCCGTCCGCAATCAACTCCTCGACCAAGCCCGGAAACCGCGTTTCGGCGATGTCCGCGGCACGCATCAGCAACCCGTGTGAATGCCGCCCCTGCGGAGCACCCCTGCGCCCATTGCCATTGGGCGTCAACCGATCCCGCTCCACCACGGTCACCGTCGCATAGTGATCGGCCAGCACTCGGGCCGCGAACAAACCGGCCATCCCGGCACCGAGAACCACCGCATGATCCCCGGCGCGTCCGCCGTCGGTCCGCCTCACGATATCCTCCTCGCCACTGCGGCAGCGCCTTTCACGTGCGTACCCGAGCCGTCGGGCAAAGCAGGGCGGACGCTACTCCTCCAGGCTGGGCGGCGCATCCGCCCGAGAGCGCACCGTGCTCCTCTCCTTACGGAGAGCCGGCTCCCGCTGGGCGATTCACGGCCGTCCGCAACAACTGGTCGAACGGACGCCTGAACAGCATGGAGTAGCACAACCACGCGGTGAGCTTCGGCGCGCCGGGGAGTTCACCCGCCGTTCCGATGGGCATCCGATTCCTGATCGGTCAGGAATCGAGAAGCCCCGAGCAATGCCACAGCCATAACGTGTGAACCAACGAAGTTCCCACAACACAAGGAGCCCCACGATGGCGAAGAAACTCGACGCGATCCTCTACCCGGTAACCGACCTAGAAGCCGCAAAGGCCCAGTTCACCGCACTTCTCGGCACCGAACCGGCCGTCGACCAGCCCTACTACGTGCACTTCGAAACACCCGACGGCACAGCGGTCGGCCTGGTCCCGAACGGCCAACAACGCGGCATGACCGGCCCCACCCCCTTCTGGTCCGTCGACGACATCAACACCCAGGTCAACGCCCTGATAGAGGCCGGCGGCAAGGTAACCGAGGACCCCCACGACGTAGGCGGCGGCAAACAGGTCGCAATCGTCGCCGACCCCCAAGGCAACATCATCGGCCTGGCCCAAGGCTGACCACCTGATTCGCTGCTCGGCGATCGGGCGTCCGCCACCGCTCCCGGACCGGCGGACGTTCGATTTCCTCAGCTCAGACGTCGACACGAGTCATGCGGCACGTCATATCGAGTCAGCTCACCGCGATCGGGCAAAGGCTGCCCGCTTCTTCGAGCACACCGTAGTTGAACGTGCTGATGCATCACCTTCGCGGATGAGCTGCTCGACAATCAGTACCTCAGACACTAGACGGCATATCGGCCGCCCACTCCGCGCGCGCGAGCACCTCGTCGAAGGTCAGGACCTCGGGCTCCATCAGGTTGCGGCGATACAGCTCGAAAGAACGAACTTTTGCCTGATTTTCGCCGCCCGCTAGACCGCGAAGCATCCCGAGATTTCCGATGATAAGGAAGGAACGAGGGCGAAAGACGTAGGCGTACTCGGCGGGGATGTCGCTTCCGTCCGGCGCCTTGGCTTGCAGTCGATCATCGAATTCTGCCGCAGCGATGTGAACAGTACCTTGGACTTGCGCCACCCCACCCGAGAGTTCCGCAGATGGCGACCAGCAACCAGAGCGATACTCAGTTCCCAAGATGGGAGTTTTGTGCGTCTTGATTTCTGCGAATACAATCGACTTTATAAGGCCGGAGGTTGCAAGAAGTGCATCAGCGCGTTTCCCCACACTCGTAACCGATGCACCGGAAACAATCGTTTCGAGTTTGTCAGCGTCCCAAGAGGTGAGAAACTGGCCCGCCAGCGAGACTCCGAAAATCCAAGGATTCTCTTCAAAGAACCGCTGCCAGACTTTTTCCTCGCTGCCGCCACCCACTCGCTCGACCTCTGCACTGAAATAGTCGACATCTCGAAGTAGTCGGCGAAATCTATCGACTTGCGCCCTCCGATGAGTCAGCGCAATGACGTCTTCTGCCGTTATGTCGGAGGCGATCAGTTGACGAAACAGCTCCGGGTTACTGCGATAGGCATCGGCAAGTTCGCTTTTCTCCATATCGATGGTCTCGAATCCGAAAGTCCGGTCGAAGACTCCGATCAAATCACGCGCTGTCTTGCGATCCACTTGCAAAGACTGACTGCTTTTTCTCGTGGACATTCGCTGTTGTGAACCGAAAGTGGAGAGGTGCAGCAGTCTTTCACCCGTCGCGTCCTGAATTACTTGATACTCACACTCGACACCGTTCGCCAGGTCGTGCGCACGAATATTTTGCTCATTCGGCAAAACTTTGATGATCCGTGCCATAAACACCACCCCTCGACGAATATTTACGCTTCCGGCCGTCTGCTGAAGCTCGCCAATCACGCCCCGACCGGTGGATTCTCGACTATCCATGAGGCCGTTGGGCTACTGGACGATTGTTGTGGACAATTGCCCAACTGTCAACCTTCGCTCGGTGTATGGCATGGCGTTTCCAACGGCCCCGGGCACACCTCGCGACGGGCTTCTGGGCCAGCCTCCTTGACCTCGAGTTGACTAAAGGTTTTACCGTCGACGTCATGTCCTTCACCGACCCTGAACTCGCCTACCTGAGGTCCCAGCACCTAGGCCGCCTCGCCACCGTCACCCCCTCCTCCCACCCCAACCAAGTCCCCGTCGGCTACCGCCTCAACCCCGACGGAACCATCGACATCGGCGGGCCAAACCCCAACGCCCAGCGGTATCGCAACGTTCGGCAGAACCCGAACGTGAGCTTTGTCGTGGATGACATGACGCCCGATGACCCGGCGGAGGTGAAGCCGGGGTGGGGGCGGGGGGTCGAGGTTCGGGGGGTTGCGGAGATTGTGAAGGTCGAGGAGATTCCGGTGAATCCGGAGTGGTTCTGCGATGAGGTGATTCGGGTTCATCCTCGGCGGGTTCACAGTTGGCATATCGATCCGGCGAATCCGGATGGGGAGTCGCGTAACGTCTCGTAGGTGCTGTGGGGTGGGGTCAGGGTAGACCCTGAGCCGACGTCATCCCTCGGGCCGATTTATCCCCCGTACTGGTGCTAGCCCCCGTGACCTTCCCGCGGTGATGAACGAGACTGCTGGCACGGCAGTTGAGTTGGAAGGATTCACCTTGTTATCGATAACCAGGCGCACTCTGGCGCGGGTGGCCGTGGCGGGAGCGGTTGTGGCCGCTCCGCTGGCTGTTGTTGCTATTCCGGCGCAGGCCGATGCGGTCGGCGAGCCGGATGTCACCGAGGTTCACGGCGGTCACGGGCACAACCCGTGGGATCGGCCGGGGCTGTGGGACAACCCGTGGGATCGCCACGACGACTGGAACGACTGGGATCGTGATCGTCGGCGCAACCACCCGGGTAACGGGTGGCGGCAGGCTGTGCCTCCGGGGTGGCTCGGCAGCAGCTGATTCGGTTACGCGACGGCCCAGTACCCGCACGGGTGCCGGGCCGTCGGCCTACGTGCGGGATTCCGCCTGTCCGTCGGGAGTGAACGATTCCAAGCCCATCCTCCGGTATTTCGCGATGAGCTTTTCGTAGCGGCGGCGGTTGCGGACCAGCGGGGTGTCCGTAACCGTGGCCGGCAACCAGCGGTAGGCCAGTTGGAGCGCCGTGGTCATCGCCCGGTACTCGCGCTCGTGGCGGCGGGTCCAGGTGATCGGCATGCGTGCGCGGACGCCGGGATGCATACCACCGCAGCCGAGGATCGTGATCACGTGACGAATCGCGGGTGCGCCGAGGCGCCAGAGCGGTTCGGCTGCCGGGGGTAGGAAGTCGGGGCGGGGCGCGCGGCGGATCGCGGCGGTTGCCGCATCCAATGTGGTTGTGGTGGCGAGCTTTTCCTCGACCATGCGGTCGTAGTGGGCGACCACGTCGCGATAGTCCTCGAGCAGGCGCGAGCGGCCCGGTAGCTCCAGTCCGGATACCTTGGCGCGGAAGTGATCCCAGATCGCCTGATTGTCCGCGGCCGACAGCCGCTCGCCGGTGACGGCGAGAAATGCGGTGCGCTGCACGAAGAACGACGAATACAGGACCCAGTTCCAGGTCTCCGGATTCAGCGCCGAGTACCGCTCGCCATCGGGTCCGACGCCCTTGACGTCGCGGTGCAGTCGCAGCAACCGCTCGGATTCGGCGAGCCGGTCGGCCTCCTCGCCGTGGAACACCATCTGGTCCGACGCGGTGGTGCGGATCGCGCGGCCCCACGGCTCGTAGCGCACCCGGCCGGTGTTCTCCAGCGCGGCCGACACCGGGGGCAGCATCGTCTGGTCGTACAGGCCGACGCCGAAGAAGCGGAGAAACACCGAGCCGCTCACGCGCTCGAACTCTTTCACGACTGCCGAGGTGCCGTCACGCGGCGGCGTGGACAACTGCTGCTGAGTAACGGGGCAAGTCATCGGAGAGAACTCCCTTGTTCCGGCATCCGCGCTGCTCCGGGGCCGCGAACGCCATATCCGGCTATTCTGGTGCACTGCGGCACCAAAGTTGTCTGGTGTCAGCGTGCACCAGAAATGTGAGATGGTCAAGGTCATGAGCGACGAGACCGATCGGACCTACGGCGGGGTCGGCGCGCGGGAACGTCGTGAGCGCCGCCGCGCCGCGCTCTTGGACGCCGCGCTGGATCTGCTGGCCGAGGGCGGGGCGGGCGCGGTCACCAAGCGGGCGGTGTGCGCTCGCGCCCGGCTGAACGACCGCTACTTCTACGAGCTCTTCGCCGATCGGGACACGCTACTGGAAGCGCTCGCCGAAGACGTCACGTCGCGGGGCATCCACGCCGTCGTCGCCGCGACGCTCGCCGCCGGGCCGGACATCGACGTGCAGATCCGCGCGGCCGCCGCGGCCGCACTGGATTTCCTGGCCGCCGACCCGCGTCGCAATGCGCTGCTGCTCGCGAACAGCACCGAGGTGCTGCAGCGGGCGCGGGTGCGTACGCAGCACTCCATCGCCGATGCCATGGCGGCGGTCGCCCGGGAACTGCTGATCACGCCCGCCCCCGACCCCCGCGATATCGACCTCACCGCCTACGTGCTGGTCAGCGGGACGCTGGAGCTCGTCGGCGCTTGGCTGCGCGGCGAATTCCGCACCGACCGCGCCCATCTGGTCGACGTCATCGCCGACCTGCTGACCGCCGGTGTCACGAAAGCCCGAGGCCTGCACCGAACTCCGCCGCACCCTACTTCGCAGTAGGCACCCTGAAGTGGCTCGGTTCCGCATCGACGGGAACTGCGGTAGCCAGGGTGAAAGGCTCGACCAGGGACCGCAATTCGATGAGGTGCCGGGCGTGCGCGTCGAGCATGCGGTCCTCCTCCGACTCCGGCTGCCACTGTTTCACCGGCCGCGCCTTGCCGTCGTCGTCCACGGCGACCACGACGGCCAGCCCGTGCGCGGCGAGTTCCGGTATGTCGGAATGGGTTTCGGTTGCCGTCACGTGGACGCTCATGTGCATGCTGCGCGGGCCGGTGTGGATGAGTCGCGCGGTGATCTCGACCACGTGGCCGATGAGAATGGGCCGGTAGAAACGGATTCCACCGAAATAGGACGTAATGACGTGCCGCCCCGCCCAATCCGCGCCGCAGACGCACGCGGCCTCGTCTATCCAACCCATCGTGCGGCCGCCGTGCACCTTTCCGCCCCAGTTGATGTCCGAGGGCGCGGCGAGGAAACGCAGTGTGGCACTGGGCCCGGTCCCCGCCGCCGTGTACTGCTGGGTGGCCATGGCCTGCTCGATCTGCTTGCGCACCGAGATCCGCGCGCGGGCTTGGCGGTGGCGCTCGAGCTCGAGGATCGTCGCCGGATCCCATTGCGGCACTTCGGCGGGACGCTTGTCGTCGTCGACCGCGACGAAGATCGTCAGGCACTGCGAGGTCTGGACCGGCTTCACTCGCGTGGGATCGGTCGAGTAGACGGTGACCAGGATGTGCATGCTGGTGCGGCCCGTGTGGACGAGCTTGGCGTGCAGCTCGACGAGTTCGCCGGGCACGATCGGACGGTCGAGGTGGATATTGCCGACATAGGCTGTCACGCAGTAGCGGCCGCTCCACTGAGCTGCCGCGGCGTAGGCGACCTTGTCGATCCATTCGAGCAACCGGCCGCCGTCGACGGAGCCGAGAATGCCCGCGTCGGCGGGTTTGACGAGGAACCGGTGAATCGCCTCCGACCGACGGCCGGCCGAGGCCGGGCTGGGGACGCTGGGCGCGAGTTGTGCTGAGGGCAAGGGTGTCACTATCCGTTCGGGCAGAGGTTCGCTTCTCTGACTCCGTTGTCGCGACGCACCATAAACACGCTGGAGGTTTACGGGCGAGTAGCCGACTTCCCGGCAGCGGCGGGTGCGGTGGTCCGAAAGTTCCTGCACGGTCGCACAATTTCCTTTTTCGAGCGATCCTTCCCACGTTTTGCCGAGCGAGCGCTGATTTTCCTGGAGAATCGACCGGTGACCGCGTCCATGGATCGACTCCGGCAAATCGTCCCTCCGCCCGCCCCCGCGCCAGATACCAACTGGGACAACGTGGAACGAACGCTCGGATTCCGGCTGCCTACCGACTACAAGGAGTTCATCGACACCTACGGGGGTAGTCACTGGGAGAACTACCTTCGCGTCATGGCGCCCGGCTGCCCCGACGAGAGCTACGACCTGTTCGAGTGGAAAGACTGGCAGACCGAGGAGCTGAACGACCTGTGGGAGTTCGAGCCGAAACCGGCCGAGCTGGAGGAAGCGGGCACCCGGATCATTCCCTGGGCCACCACCGACAACGGTGAGATGCTCTACTGGCTCATCCGCCCCGGCCAGCAGCCCGACGACTGGACCGTCCTGATCAACGAAGGCCGCGGCCCCCTCTGGGAACACGTCCCCCACACCTGCACCCAGTTCCTCGCCTCCGCCCTCACCGGCGACCTGGTCTCGGTCCTCCTCTCCGACAACCACTTCCCTCTCCCCGTCCACCAGGTCCAACAGGTCCACACCCGCTGACCCCGGGAACGCCAAGGGCCCCAGACGCGAAAGGCCCCCGCCGAGTCGGCGGGGGCCCGAATGCGCTGAGGCTCAGGCGGTTTCGGTGATGGGGCGGTCGACCCAGCTCATCAGGCCGCGGAGCTTGGCGCCGGTGACCTCGATGGGGTGCTCGGCGTTCTGCTTGCGCAGGGACTCCAGTTCCTTGTTGCCGCCCTCGACGTTGGCGACCAGGCGCTTGACGAAGGTGCCGTCCTGGATGTCGCGCAGGATGTCCTTCATGCGCTCCTTGGTGCCGGCGTCGATGACGCGCGGGCCCGACAGGTAGCCGCCGAACTCGGCGGTGTCGGAGACCGAGTAGTTCATGCGGGCGATGCCGCCCTCGTACATCAGGTCGACGATCAGCTTCAGCTCGTGCAGCACCTCGAAGTAGGCCATCTCGGGGGCGTAGCCGGCCTCGACCATGACCTCGAAACCGGTCTTGACCAGCTCCTCGGTGCCACCGCAGAGCACGGCCTGCTCACCGAACAGGTCGGTCTCGGTCTCTTCCTTGAAGGTGGTCTTGATGACGCCCGCGCGGGTGCCGCCGATGCCCTTGGCCCACGACAGCGCCAGCGCCTGGCCCTCGCCCTTCGGGTCCTGGTCGATGGCGATCAGGGCCGGAACGCCCTTGCCGTCGATGAACTGGCGGCGGACCAGGTGACCGGGGCCCTTCGGCGCGACCATGCCGACGGTGACGTTGCCCGGCGCCTTGATCAGGCCGAAGTGGATGTTCAGGCCGTGGCCGAAGAACAGCGCGTCGCCGTCCTTCAGGTTCGGCTCGATCTCCTCCTTGAAGATCGCCGCCTGGGCGGTGTCGGGAGCGAGCACCATGATGACGTCGGCCCACGCCGACACCTCGGCGGGCGTGCCGACGGTCAGCCCGGCCTCCTCGGCCTTCTCCCGCGACTTCGAGCCCTCCTTGAGGCCGATGCGCACCTCGACACCCGAGTCACGCAGGCTCAGCGAGTGCGCGTGGCCCTGGGAGCCGTAACCGATGACGGCGACCTTGCGACCCTGGATGATCGACAGGTCGGCATCGTCGTCGTAGAACATCTCGACAGCCACTGGTTATATCCCTTCTGGAATCTCTATAAGCATTCGGTCAGCGCGCCCGCGGGCGCGCGGTATCAAAGTTCGGATCCACGAGCTGAACATTTGCCCGGTCGATCCGGACAACTCTAACGAGTCGCGGTGATCGACTTGGGTCCGCGTCCCACGGCCACCACACCCGATTGCACGATCTCGCGAATCCCGTACGGCTCCAGCATTCGTAACAGCGCGTCGAGCTTGGACCGGGTACCGGTCGCCTCGACGGTAAGGGCGTCGGGCGACACGTCGATCACCTTCGCCCGGAACAGGCCGACCGCCTCGATCACCTGGGTGCGCACGCTGGCGTCGGCACGCACCTTCACCAGGATGAGTTCGCGGGCCACCGAATTCTCGGCGTCCTGCTCCACGATCTTGATGACGTTGACCAGCTTGTTCAGCTGCTTGGTCACCTGTTCCAGCGGCAGGTCCTCGACCGTCACCACGATGGTCATCCGCGAGATGTCCTTGAGCTCGGTGCCACCGACGGCGAGCGATTCGATGTTGAACCCGCGCCGGGAGAACAGGCTCGCCACGCGGGCCAGGACGCCCGGCTTGTCCTCCACGAGCACGCTCAGGGTGTGGGTCGTACTCATTGTTCGGTCCCCTTCTGGGTGGCGCGCTCGTGGGCGTTGAGCGTGGCCTTCTCGTGCGACATGGCCTCGTGGATGACCGCGGGTTCGGCGACGGTCTCGTCCTCGTCGAACAGCGGGCGGATGCCGCGGGCGGCCATGATCTCGTCGTTGGAGGTGCCGGCGGCGACCATCGGCCACACCTGAGCGTCCTTGCCGACGATGAAGTCGATCACCACGGGCCGGTCGTTGATGGACTGCGCCTCGCGGATGGCAGCCTCGACGTCCTCTTCCTTCTCCACCCGAATTCCGTGGCAGCCCAAGGCTTCCGCGAGTTTCACGAAGTCGGGGATGCGCAGGGTGTGAGTGCCCAGGTCGGTGTTGGAGTAGCGCTTCTCGTAGAACAGGGTCTGCCACTGCCGGACCATGCCGAGGTTGCCGTTGTTGATCAGCGCGACCTTGATCGGCACGCCCTCGACCGCGCAGGTGGCCAGCTCCTGGTTGGTCATCTGGAAGCAGCCGTCACCGTCGACCGCCCAGACCTCCTTGTCCGGCGCGCCCATCTTGGCGCCCATGGCCGCCGGGACGGCATAGCCCATGGTGCCCAGACCACCGGAATTCAGCCAGGTGCGCGGCTTTTCGTACTTGATGAACTGCGCGGCCCACATCTGATGCTGGCCCACGCCCGCGACGTAGATCGCGTCGGGACCGGCCAGCTCACCCAGCTTCTCGATGACGAATTCGGGCGACAGCGAGCCGTCACTCGGCGGGGTCCAGCCCAGCGGGTACTGCTTGCGGACGCCGTCGAGGTAGCTCCACCACTCCGAAAGCTGTAGCAGCGGAACGCCTTTGGCGGCCGGGTCGGCCTTCAGGGTCTCGATCAGCTCGCCGATCACCTCGCGGCAGTCGCCCACGATCGGGACGTCGGCGTGCCGGTTCTTGCCGATCTCGGCGGGGTCGATGTCGGCGTGGATCACCTTGGCGTTCGGGGCGAACGAGTCCAGCCGGCCGGTGACGCGGTCGTCGAACCGCGCGCCGAGGGTGATCAGCAGGTCCGACTTCTGCAGTGCCGCAACGGCTCCCACGGTGCCGTGCATACCGGGCATGCCCATGTTGAGCTGGTGGCTGTCGGGGAAGGCGCCGCGCGCCATCAGGGTGGTGACCACCGGGATGCCGGTCAGCTCGGCCAGTTCCAGCAGTTCCTTGGAGGCGTCGGCCTTGATCACGCCACCGCCGACGTAGAGCACCGGCGACTTCGCGTCCATGATCATCCGGGCCGCCTCGCGGACCTGCTTGCCGTGCGGCTTGGTCACCGGACGGTAGCCGGGCAGCCGCATCTCCGGCGGCCAACTGAAGGTGGTCTGCGCCTGCAGCACGTCCTTCGGGATGTCGACCAGCACCGCGCCGGGGCGGCCCGTGGAGGCCAGGTGGAAGGCCTCGGCGATGGTGCGCGGGATGTCGATCGCCTCGTTGACCAGGAAGTTGTGCTTGGTGACCGGCATGGTGATGCCGGAGATGTCGGCCTCCTGGAAACCGTCGGTGCCGATGAGCGAGCGCGCGACCTGGCCGGTGATGGCCACCAGCGGCACCGAATCCATCTGCGCGTCGGCGATCGGGGTGACCAGGTTGGTGGCGCCCGGACCGGACGTGGCCATGCACACACCGACCTTGCCGGTCGCCTGCGCGTAGCCGGTGGCGGCGTGGCCGGCGCCCTGCTCGTGCCGGACGAGAACGTGACGCACCTTGGTGGAATCGAACAGCGGATCGTAGACCGGGAGTACCGCACCGCCCGGAATGCCGAAGATGGTGTCGACACCGAGTTCCTCGAGGGACCGGACGACCGACTGCGCGCCGGTCACCTTCTCGGGCGGGACCTGGCGGCGGGTTCCGGATGCCGCCGGTGTCGGCTGGTTGGCCGAAGGCGCGGGCCTGCGAGCCGAGGGCCCGGGCCGTGCGGTAGGTGCGCTCACCGTCTTTTTCCTTACTGCTTGTCGTTCTGGTCACAGAACTTGCCTGAACATAAAAAAGCCCCCGACAGCCGAAGCTGATCGAGGGTGGCGCGTCGCAGCTGCGAGCTTGACGTGGTCAGGCTCAGCGCTGGACGCGCCGGCCGATTACGAGAAGCTCGATTCGATTCACGCGCACGACGGTATGCGTGCGAGAGCCGATGAGTCAAATTCCTTGACATGTGGTGTCCCATTATGTGAGACGGGGCGGTTTCGTCTGTCTGTCTACCGTGATGCGAGGATGGGGGTGTGTCGTCGCCGCATCAGTCCGTGCCACCTGCTCGATCGTCGCATACCGCCGAGAGCGGAGCGGATACGGGTCGGGTGATCAGAATTCCCCGGCTCGGTCATATCGGGGTACTCATCCTCCTGTTCTGCGTAGCGTTCCCTTTCTTCGGGTGGCCCGCGGTGCTGTGGGTGCTGTTTCTGATCCCGGCCGCGGTCTCGCTGTGGATCGAGCGGTCCCGGACCACCGTCTCGAACGCCGGGCTGGACCTGCGGACGGTGTTCGGTTCCCGGCATCTGGACTGGTCACAGATCCAGGGCCTGCGCCTGCCGAAGCGCGGATTCGTGCGCGCGCACCTGTCCGACGGTTCCGAGGTCGCGCTGCCCGCGGTGAGCTATGACCGGTTGCGACTGCTGGTCGCGGCGTCGAACGGCCGCATTCCGGATCCGTTCGCACAGCCGGAGACCGAGCCCACGGAACCTGAGGCTCCCGACTCGGACGCGGGATCCGAGCCGAGGTAATCGCTCTGCCCCCGTCACTCGGGAGTACCGTGAGATAGCCGCCGAGATCCTCGGCACAGTCGCCGACCAGCCTGGGCGACCCGGTTCCGGCATCACCGGAACGAGCGCCGACTCGGGAACGAGTGGCCCGACCTCGCCGACAGCGAGGAGACGCCCTCCCCCGACGACGGTAGGCGGCCCACACCCGACGACCTAGGACCCATACCCATGCCACCGCTTCGCTCACGCACCACCACCTTCGGACGCAACGCCGCGGGCGCTCGCGCGCTCTGGCGGGCCACCGGCCTCACCGATTCCGACTTCGGCAAGCCGATCGTCGCCATCGCGAACTCCTACACCCAGTTCGTGCCGGGCCATGTGCATCTGAAAGACGTCGGCGAGATCGTGGCGGACGCGGTACGCGCCGCGGGCGGGGTGCCGCGCGAGTTCCACACCATCGCCGTGGACGACGGCATCGCGATGGGCCACGGCGGCATGCTGTACTCGCTGCCCAGCCGCGAGATCATCTCCGACTCGGTGGAGTACATGGTCAACGCGCACACCGCCGACGCACTGGTGTGTATCTCCAACTGCGACAAGATCACTCCGGGCATGCTGAACGCGGCGATGCGGCTCAATATCCCGGCCGTGTTCGTCTCCGGCGGGCCGATGGAGGCCGGCAAGGCCGTGGTGGTCGGCGGCGTCGCGCAGGCACCGACCGACCTGATCACCGCCATCTCCGCCAGCGCCTCCACCGATGTCACCGACGACGGCCTGTCCGAGGTCGAGCGCAGCGCCTGCCCGACCTGCGGTTCGTGTTCGGGCATGTTCACCGCCAACTCGATGAACTGCCTCACCGAGGCGCTGGGCCTGGCGCTGCCGGGCAATGGCTCCACCCTCGCCACGCACGCCGCGCGCCGGGCGCTGTTCGAGCGAGCGGGCACCACCATCGTCGACATCGCCACCCGGTACTACCGCGACGACGACGAGTCGGTGCTGCCGCGAAACGTGGCCGACGAGAAGGCCTTCCGCAACGCGATGGCGCTGGACGTGGCGATGGGCGGCTCCACCAACACGGTGCTGCACACGCTCGCCGCCGCGCAGGAGGGCGAGATCGACTTCACCCTCGACACCATCGACGAGATCAGCCGCCGGGTGCCGTGCCTGTCGAAGGTCTCGCCCAACTCCGACTACCACATGGAGGACGTGCACCGCGCCGGTGGCATCCCGGCCATCCTCGGTGAGTTGCGGCGGGCGGGTCTGTTGGAGACCGACGTCACCACCGTGCACTCCGCGACCCTCGAGGAGTGGCTCGACACGTGGGATATCCGCTCGGGCAAGGCTTCCGAGGAAGCCCTCGAACTGTTCCACGCCGCGCCGGGCGGGGTGCGCACCACCGAGCCGTTCTCCACGGACAACCGGTGGTCGTCGCTGGACACCGACGCCGCCGGGGGCTGCATCCGCGATCTCGAGCACGCGTACACGGTCGAGGGCGGGCTGTGTGTGCTGCGGGGCAATATCGCACCGGACGGCGCGATCCTCAAGACCGCCGGTATCGACGAGGACCTGTTCACCTTCGAGGGCCCGGCCGTGGTGGTCGAGTCGCAGGAGGAGGCGGTGTCGGCGATCCTCGGCAAGCAGATCAAGCCGGGCGACGTGGTCGTCGTGCGTTACGAGGGCCCGTCCGGCGGGCCGGGCATGCAGGAGATGCTGCACCCCACCTCGTTCCTGAAGGGTCTGGGCCTGGGCAAGCACTGCGCGCTGATCACCGACGGCCGTTTCTCCGGCGGTACGTCGGGCCTGTCGATCGGCCACATCTCCCCCGAGGCGGCCAGCGGCGGCGCCATCGGCCTGATCGAGAACGGCGACCGCATCCGCGTCGACGTGCATACCCGCGCGCTCGAATTGCTGGTTCCCGACGAGGTTCTCGCCGAGCGGCGCGCGAAAATGGAAGCGTCCGAACGGCCTTGGCAGCCCGCCAACCGCGACCGGACCGTCACCGCCGCGCTCCGGGCATACGCGGCGCTGGCGACCTCGGCCGACAAGGGCGCTGTCCGCCGAGTGCCGTAAACGCCCCGCACATTCCCTGCCACACGGCCAGCCCTGCGCCCGCACGGCTCATTCTCTGCATTCCCGGCGTGCTTTTGCCGGGAATGCAGGGGCGTCAGTCGATGGTGCCGACGAAGGGGTTGCCGCCGTGCAGGACCAGCCAGCCGCCGATGGCCGCGGCGATCGCGAGGACGAGGACCACGAAGGAGCCCCAGGCCGGGCGGGTGGACCAGCCGCGGTTGCGGTCGAAGGAGAGGCGGCCGGGGCCGGTGAGGATCAGGACCGCGGCCAGGCCGGCGAGGATCGCCTCCAATTCGGTGGTCTTGTACTGGAATCCGGGCGCCATGCCCTGCTTCCACAGCCACGCGTCGGCGATCGAGGCGAACAGCGCACCCGCCGCCAGCGGGGTGGCCAGACCCAGCACCACCAGCGCGCCGCCGCCGACCTCGGAGATGGTGAGCATCGCGGTCGACAGTTCGATGTGCTTCCAGCCGCCCTGCTCCAGCATCTGCCGGGTGCCGTCCAGACCCGGGCCGTGGAACCAGCCCGCCAGCTTCTGCGTGCCGTGGTAGAGGAAGGTCAGGCCGATGACCAGGCGCAGTCCGAGCAGGCCCAGATCCTGTGTGCCGCGGCGCGTGTCGCGGCGGCGCTTGCGACCGTTCTCCGCCGTGGCGGCCGGGGCGGGCGGGATCGTGGCGAACGCGTAGGTGGGCGCGTCCGCTTCGCCGGGACCTCCCACACCGGCGGGGCCTGCCGCACCGGCGGCCGGGACCTCGGGGTCGAGGC
Organism: Nocardia sp. N2S4-5; assembly: GCF_044628355.1. NCBI lineage: Bacteria > Bacillati > Actinomycetota > Actinomycetes > Mycobacteriales > Nocardiaceae > Nocardia > Nocardia sp. N2S4-5. Next base: position 2,837,617 of record NZ_JBIUPM010000001.1, read on the forward strand.
CCAGTTCGTCGTCGGTGTGTGGCACCTGCTTGCCCGGCTCCGGCCGGACCGGCGGGAATTCACCGGTCGGATTGTCGAAGGGGCTGGTGGCCGCGTGACTGGTCGTCTCCTGAGCTGACTTCTCCGGCGGCTCGTTCGACTCCGGTGTCTGGTTCGGCTTGTCGGTCACGGGGTCAGAGTATGACGGGCGGGCAGTCTGCGCGCTGTCCGATCTCGGCGTGTCCCACGGCGCTCGCGCGCGCCAACCCCCGGTGCGAGCGCCCGCCGGGGTATTTCCGTAACGTCTGAGCCATGAGTGTGGTTGTCGCCGGCCGTGTCGCGCTGAGCCTGGCCGTCACCGCCGGTCTGCTGGCCGGCTGTGCGCGCTTCGACGAATCCGCGTCCGACCCGTTCACCCCCGCACCGACCATTCGGCCCGAAGGCGTCGAGCCGACCACTCCGCAACCGCCGAGCACCAAGAAGCGACCGCCGGGGCCGTGTGAGGATCCCGACCCGAGCGTCGTCGCCAGTTGTGTCAACGACTCCACGGGCGTGCTCGCCATGCCGGACGGCACCACGGGCGTCGTCGCCGAGCGCGCCACCGGCAAGATCTTCATGATCGACACCCAGGATCCCGGCCCGTGGCCGTACTACATGAAGCAGATGGCACAGGTGGATGTCGACGCATCCGGCGACGGCGGCCTGCTCGACATCGCCCTGTCGCCCACGTACGGCCAGGACAAGCTGATCTACGCCTACGTCACCACCGGCAGCGACAACCGGGTGGTGCGCATCGGCGCGGACGGGACCGCCAAGCCGATCCTCACCGGAATTCCCAAGAGCGACAGCGGAAATCGCGGTTCGATCGAATTCATCGCGGCGGACAAGATGCTGGTGCTGACCGGCGACGCGGGCAACCCGGGCGCCGCGGCCGATCAGGGCTCGCTGGCCGGGAAACTGCTGCGACTCACCAACCCCGCCCCCGGCAGCAGCGCACCCGACGTGCTGGCCTCCGGGATCGGGACCGCCGGCGGGGTATGCCCCGACATCGAGGGCAACATCTGGTTCACCGACCGCACCGCCGTCGCCGACCGCCTGCAGCGCCTGGACCCGAACGGCGCCATCACCACGGCCTGGAACTGGCCGGACCACCCCGGCGTGGCGGGCTGCGTCGCAGGCGACGACTTCGTGGCCGTCGCCATGTCCGATGCGAAGGGTCTGGCAATGGCCAAGGTGGAGAAGGACTCACACGCCATCACGTCCGCTCCGGCGCTGATGTACCAGGACAAATGGGGCCGCCTCAACGACGCCGCGCCCGGCCCGAACGGGCTGATCTGGGCCAGCACCGCCAACAAGGTCGGCGGTCAGCCCACCCCGACCGACGACCGCGTGGTCGTCATCTCGCCGTCGGGCGCCGGCGGCGGCACGCCGGACTGAGTCGCGGCTCCCCATGTCTGGGCCGGTATCCGGGCGCAAGTACCTTCTCGGCGCATAGCCTTTGGCCGGAGCCGGGCCGATCGAAACGGGAGTTGCCAAGTGCGTGTGGTGTTGTCGACGTACGGGTCGCGCGGGGACGTCGAGCCGATGGTGGCGTTGGCGATCCGGTTACGGGACCTCGGCGTCGAGGTGCGGCTGTGCGCACCGCCGGACTTCGAGGAACGGGTGGCGGAGGTCGGGGTACCGATGATCCCGGTCGGCCCGTCGGTCCGTCGGATGCTGGCGGGAGGCACACAGTCGACGGAGGAACTGCTCGACCGTGCGGCGGAGTTGATCGCGGCGCAGTTCGATACCGTCGCCGCGGCGGCCGAGGGGTGCGATGTGCTGGTAGCGGCCGGGCAGTTCCCGGCCGCGGCCGGGGCGCACTCCGTGGCCGAGAAACTGGGAATTCGCTACGTATACGCCAGTTTTCAGCAATTGACCTTGCCCTCGCCGCATCGCCCGCCGCCCTATCCGGGCTGGCGGTTCCCACCGGAGACCGGCAACCGCGAGCTGTGGGACCTGGACGCCCGCAACATCGACGCGCTATTCGGGCCGGCCCTCAATACCCAGCGGGCCGCGGGCGGTCTGCCACCGCTGCACGATATCCGCGACCACACCTTCACCGACCGGCCGTGGCTCGCGACGGACCCGGTGCTGGATCCGTGGCAGGAACCGGCCGACCTCGACGTGGCGCAGACCGGTGCGTGGATCCTGCCGGACGCACGCCCGCTGCCCGCCGATCTGGCGGCGTTCCTGGACGCCGGCGCACCACCGGTGTACGTGGGTTTCGGCAGCATGCCGATGGCCGCCTCGGACATCACGCAGGCCACGGTCGAGGCCATCCGGGCGCAGGGCCGCCGGGTGGTCGTGTCCCACGGCTGGGCCGAGCCGGCGCCGACCGGCGCGCGGGAGGACTGCCTCACCATCGGCGATGTGAATCACCAAGCGCTGTTCGATCGGGTGGCGGCCGTCGTGCATCACGGCGGTGCGGGCACCACGACGGCTGCGGCGCGCGCCGGAACTCCGCAGGTAGTGATACCGCAGTTGGCCGATCAACCGTACTGGGCCCGCCGGGTGGCCGAGCTGCGCATCGGCGCGGCGTTCGGTCCGGGATCGGCTCCGGCTCCCGAATCGCTCTCGGCCGCATTCGAGATCGCCCTGGCCCCGGAAACCCGGACGCGCGCCGCCACCGTGGCCGAGTCGCTTCGCATGGGTGGGACGGCCGTGGCGGCGGCGATGCTGGTCGTCAAGGACGAAGCACCGACGGACGGCGGGACCTGGCCGATCCTGTGGTGAGTTCGGATCGGCCGGTCCGCGGTGACGGGCGTCAGGCCGCGCCGCAGGCGGTGAGTACCAGTTCGCGGACGCGGGCGGCGTCGGCCTGACCGCGGGTGGCCTTCATGACGTCGCCGACGATCTTGCCGGCGGCCTGCACCTTGCCGGAGCGGATCTTGTCGGCGATGTCGGGGTTGGCGGCGAGGGCCTTGTCCACCTCCGCCTGCAGGGCCGAGTCGTCGGAGACCATGCCCAGGCCCTTGGCCTCGACGATCTGGCCCGGCTCGCCCTCACCTGCCAGCACGAAGTCGACGACCTGACGGGCGACCTTGCTGTTGATGGTCTTGGCGTCCACCAGCGCCACCACCTCGGCGACCTGCTTCGGGGTGATCGGCAGCTCCTCCAGGGTGACCTCGCGCTCCTTGGCCCGCTCGGTCAGGGTGTTCACCCACCAGGAACGAGCGGCATCGACGGAGGTGCCGGCATCGACGGTGGCGATGATCAGATCGAGCGCACCGGCATTGATCAGGTCGCGGAAGACCTCGTCCGACAGACCCCAGTCGGCCTGGATGCGGGCCCGGCGCAGCCACGGGTACTCCGGGATGGTGCCGCGCAGCTCGTCCACCCAGGCGGCATCCGGCGCGACGGGCTCGAGGTCGGGCTCCGGGAAGTAGCGGTAGTCCTCGGCGGTTTCCTTGACGCGGCCCGGGGAGGTGCTGCCGTCGGTCTCGTGGAAGTGCCTGGTCTCCTGGATCACTGTGCCGCCGGAGGCGAGCACCGCGGCCTGGCGGCGCATCTCGTAGCGCACCGCCACCTCGACGCTGCGCAGCGAGTTGACGTTCTTGGTCTCGGTGCGGGTGCCGAAGACGGTGGCGCCCTTGGGCATCAGCGACACGTTGGCGTCGCAGCGCAGCGAGCCCTGCTCCATCTTCACGTCCGACACTCCGAGCGACTTCAGCAGATCCCGCAGCGCGGTGACGTAGGCGCGGGCCACCTCGGGCGCGCGGTCGCCGGCGCCGGTGATCGGCTTGGTGACGATCTCGATCAGTGGCACGCCGGCGCGGTTGTAGTCCAGCAGCGAGTGGCTGGCGCCGTGGATGCGGCCGGTGGCGCCGCCCACGTGCACCGACTTGCCGGTGTCCTCCTCCATGTGGGCGCGCTCGATCTCCACACGGAAGGTGGTGCCGTCGTCGAGGGGCACCTCGAGGTGGCCGTTGGTGGCGATCGGCTCGTCGTACTGGCTGATCTGATAGTTCTTCGGCTGGTCGGGGTAGAAGTAGTTCTTGCGCGCGAACCTGCCCCACGGGGTGATCGAGCAGTTGAGCGCCAAGCCGATGCGGATGGCCGACTCGACGGCCTTCTGGTTCACCACCGGCAGCGAGCCCGGCAGGCCCAGGCACACCGGGCACACCTGGGTGTTCGGCTCGGCGCCGAAGGCCGTCGGGCACCCGCAGAACATCTTGGTCTCGGTGCCCAGTTCGACGTGGACCTCCATGCCCAGCACCGGCTCGTACCGGTCGACGACGTCGGCATAGTCCATCAAGTCCACCGTGGGTGCAGTCATGTCCCTCAGTCTAAGTAAGGCGGCCCCGGTGACCCTCACCCGCCCGAGCCGGGTGAGGGTTCCCCTCCTCTTCCCGATCAGTCGGCGGCAATGGCCTCGACGATCGGCATCCGGGCCGCGCGGAGGGCCGGTGGGATGGCGCCCAGCAGAGCCAGGATCAGCGCGGCGGCACCGTAGACGAACAGGATCGGGCTCGGCCGGTAGACCACGTCGATGGTCATGGCCTGACCCATCGCGAGGGTGGCGAGATACTGCACGGCAGCGCCCGTGACCAATCCGATTGCGGCACCTGCCACTCCGATGCCGACGGCCTCGGTGATCACCGTGCGCAGCAGGAAGCGGCGGCTGGTGCCCATCGCGCGCAGCACGCCGAGTTCGCGGCGGCGTTCCAGCACCGACAGCATCAATGTATTGAGCAGCGCGGCGGTGGATACCAGGACCACGATCCAGAGAATCGAGCCGGACAGCGACGTACCCTGTTGCACGCCTTGGGATACCGCGGCCACCGCCTCCTGCCCCGTGTCGACGGCGATGTCCGGTCCGGCGACCTGACGTAGCGCGGCCAGCACCACGGCCTCGTCGGCGCCCGGTGTGAAATCGACGCCGAGGATCGTCTCGCCGGGCCGCTCGTACCACTGCCGCATGATGTCGATGTCCAGCAGCACGATGCCGGAGACGGCCGAGAAGTACGGGATGACCTGCAGCACCCGGACGTTGTGGATGCCGGTGGGAGTCGGCATGTCCAGCGTCGACCCCTGTTCGACGCCCAGTGATTTGGCGACATCTCGCGACAGCACCACGCCCTCACCGGACGCCATCTGCTTCGGCACGGCCGGGTCCAGGCCGCCGATCAGGGAGGAGCGCACACCGTTCTCGTAGGCCTGCAGCATCACCCGGTCGCGACCGAGCGTGGCGAACGCCATCTGGGCGGAGCCGACATTCGCCACGCCGGGCACCGCGCGGATCCGATCCCGCAGGTCGATCGGAAGCAGTGGGCCGGTGGGGAATTCGGCCAGCGCCGACGGGCTCACATAGGCGTCGCGGTCGGCGAGGTCCTGGAACGACGCGGCCGCCGAATCGACCAGGTTGCGAGATGCGCCGCCCATCGCGACCGTCGCGGTGACGCCGATCATGACCGTCATCGTGGTCGCCCAGACTCGGCGCGGAGCACGCTCGACGGTCGTCGCGCCCAGAGCGCCCGGGGCACCGAACAATCGCGCGATCCCCGCGGCCATCCGGATGATCGGCCCGGACGCCGCGAAGCACAGCCCCACCGCCCCCGCGATCGACAGGGAGATCGCCGCCAGGGACAACCTGCCCAGCTTCGCCTCCGCGACGAACACCGCCGCCACGAGCATGGCCACACCGGTAAACCCGGCCAGCCACCGCAGCAGCGGAGGCACCAGGTCGGCCTTCGACACCCCCACCGGCGCCAGCGCCTCGATCGGCTCCACCTTGTAGATCTGGCGGGCGGCGATCGAGGCCGCCGCCACGCTCGCGATGACGCAGGCGGCGACCGCGATCGGAATCGCGTACCACGGCACCATGTACTCGGTGCGCGACTCCACCGCGGCCACCATCGCCGACGGGATCTTGTCGATCGCGGTGCGCCCCGCGAACATTCCGATCACCGCCCCGATGGCGCCGCCCACCACACCCAGCAGGGCGGCCTCGGCGATCAGGTCGCGCACCATGGGCCCGCGCCGACCGCCGATGGCGCGCAGCAGCGAGAGCATCGGACGCCGTTGCGCCACGGCCATACTCATCGCGTTGTAGATGAGGAATCCCGAGACGATCAACGCGGCGGCCGAGGCCATCGTGGTCGAGTAGCGCACCAGTTGGATCGCGCCACCGGCCTGCGCCGTCCGCAGGCTCGGATCCGCCACCACCGCTCGCCCGTTCACGACCGCGGTCAGGTCCGAACGCAGTTGTGCGACATCGGTATCCGGCTTCGGGACGATCTGGACGGAATCCAGCATGCCGGTGCGGTGCACCAGTTGCTGCGCCAGCGGCAGGGTGGCGACGACGATATGCCCGCCGTTGAGATCTTTCGAGGCGGCCTCGTCGAGCACGCCCGCGACCGTGACGGTGGACGATCCGAGTTGGAATCGTTCGCCTTCGGCATGCCCGAGGGCAGCGCCGACGAGCACACCGTTGGGCACCGACAGCAGCTTCGCCGCGTCCGCGCGCATCGGGCCGTCCAGGTCGCTGCCCAGCGATGCCACACTCGCGTCGGCGCCGACCAGCAGCGTCCGATCGCCGTGGGTGCCCACTCGGGTGCGCAGCATCGGGACGGCGGCCTCGACGCCGGGCACCGCCCGGAGCTGCGGCAGCAGTTGCTGATCGAAGCCGGATTCGGTGATGCCGGAGATCTCCAGTTGCGCTTTGCCGCCGAGGGCGTGGGTGAGCTTCTCCACTGATCCGGTGACCGAGCCGGCGATGCTCAGTACGGCGACCAGCAGCGCGGCCGACACCGCCATCACCGCCATCGACATGAGGGTGCGGCCGCGGTGGATGAGTAGTTCGCCGATGTTGAACAGCCGCAGCCGATCCCAGCCCGCACCGATCACGCGCGCACCGCCTTCTCGATCTCGGCGACGCTCGCGTGCCCGCGCTCGACCTTGTCGTTCGAGCCGATTCGGCCGTCGCGCAGGGTGATCACCCGGTCGCAGTACTGCACGGCACCCATGTCGTGGGTGACCATGACGACCGAATTACCGGTGCCCGTGATCTCGCCGAGGAGTTCGAGAATTGCCGCGCCGGTCTTGGAATCGAGATTGCCCGTGGGCTCGTCGGCCAGGATCAACGGCGGGTCCATGATCAGCGCGCGGGCCACGGCGACGCGCTGCATCTGGCCGCCGGACAGCTCGGCCGGGCGGTGGTCGGCGCGATCACCGAGGCCGACCATATTCAACAGCTCCAGCGCGCGTGGCTTGGCGCGGCGTAATCCGGTGCCGTCCAGCAGTTTCGGGATCGCGACATTCTCCCAGGCCGACATCGTCGGCAGCAGGTTGAAGAACTGGAACACGAAACCGACCCGGTGCCGCCGGAATTCGGACTGGCGGTTGTCGTCCAGCGAGCCGATTTCCTCGCCGCGGAACAGAATCGACCCCGAACTCGGCGTATCCAGCGCGCCCAGCAGGTGCAACAGGGTGCTCTTGCCGGATCCGGACGGGCCGATGATCGCGGTGAACTCCCCCGCCTCGATGCGCAGGCTCACGCCGTCCAGCGCACGCACCTGCTGCTTTCCGACGAGGTATTCCTTGGTGACATCGGTCAGTTCCAACACGGCGGTCGCCTCTCTGTCGTTCTGCGGCGCTGTACTACTCGCGCCGGCATGCTGCTGGCTGTCGGTGCCGGATCAGGAGGCCAGTGCCCGCGACTCCCGCCAGCGGCGGGCGTCCTGGGCGTCCAGCACGGCCCGGAGCACGGGCTGCTCGGCAGCCAGCTCGAGGTATGCCTCGGCGGCAGACTGCCCCACCACCTGGGCCTGATCCAGCTTTGCGCGCATGTGGTTGTCCCACTGGTACTGCAGCGCGGCCAGCACGCCGGCGGGTCCGCCGAAGAGCCGGTCGCAGTCGGGAAGGTCGTAGAACAGGCCTGGGGTGGCCGGGTCCGCGGCCGCGCGGGCGAGTACCTCGTGCAGGATTTCGGTACGAGCGTGCAGATCCTTCCACGTCATCGCACCCACCTCCTCTGTACGTGTGCCCGCCGCTCACCACCGGGCACGGTGCCTTTCACGCTACGGCGACCGGGCCGCGCATTCGTCGTGCCGCGGACGAGACTTCCACTCCTACCGTGGTAGGAGAACCGGTGCGTTCACGGCACGATGCCGCGGCCCCGGGCGGGCAGTTAGCCTTGCAGGATGGCTGTGACCGACGCCACCGCGCAGAGCGAGACCGGGCCGACCGGTACCGCACCGCAGTCGCGGCTGCCCGGCCGGATCAGCGCCCGGTTCCGCGAATTCCTGCACGACCCGGTGAATTCGGTCCGCCGCAAGATCGAGGACAGCAGCTACGACTACCCGGCCTCGGTGGTCTACACCGCCGACGGCGCGATGATCATCACCGCGATCGCCGCGGCCGCGCTGCGCCACGACTATTTCGCCACGACACTGCCGTTCGTCGCGGTGGCGATCCTGATGCTGTGCTACCCGATCATCTTCCTGTTCGATCTGGAGCCGCACCCCGTCGTGCTGGCCGGTTCGGCCATGACGGCCGCGGCGATCTTCCTGGCCCAGCCGGTATCTCCCGACTGTGCGCCCTTAGTACTGACGGTGGTGGTGGGCGAGGTCGCGGCCATCGCCCCGAAGAAGATCAGCATCGCGGCCACCATCGCCGCCCTGCTCCAACTACTCGCCTTCGCCGCTATGGGCACCGTGGAGGGCGGGCTGCCGATGTATCTGGTCGGCATCGTGCTGGGCTGGATGGTCGGGCTGATGCTGCAGTTTCAGCGCCGATTCCTCTATCAGGAGCGGGAGAATCAGGAAATTCGCGCGATCCGCGCGGCCGACGAGGAGCGCCGCCGCATCGCCCGGGAGGTGCACGACGTGATCGCGCACTCGCTCAGTGTCACCATGCTGCACCTGACCGCCGCCCGCCACGCCCTGCAGACCGACCGCGACGTGGACGAGGCGGTGGACGCGCTCACCGACGCCGAACGCCTCGGCCGCCAGGCCATGTCCGATATCCGCCGCACGGTCGGCCTGCTCGATCAGCGCCCGTCCAGCAGCACCCCGGAACCAGGGCTCGACGACATCGACGGTCTGGTAACGGATTTCGTGCGCGCGGGCCTTCCTGTCGACTGCGCGATCACCGGCGACACCACCGCGGTCTCGGCGACCACGGGCCTAGCGCTGTACCGGATCAGCCAGGAGTCATTGGCCAATGTCGCGAAACACGCGCCCGGCGCGGAGGTCGTTCTCCGCATCGAGGTGACCGAGGCGGACGTGACGGCCACGGTGACCAACACCCTGCCCGGCTGGACCGTGCACCGCGGCGGCGGCATGGGCATCTCCGGTATGCGCCAGCGGGCCACCCTGCTGGGCGGCACACTGACCTCCGGCCCGCACGACGGCAATTCCTGGCAGGTACGCGCGCACATCCCGCTCGGCGCCGGCAAGTCGGCGAGCAGTTGCGTGGTCACCGGCGTGGAGGATCCGCTGCGGGTCGTGCGCGATGCCTTCGTTTCGATAACCAGGAAAACGCAGGAGGGCACGTGACATCGGGAGCGGATACCGCGGGCAGCGCGGTGGAGGCGGAGGCCGGCACCATCACGGTCCTCGTGGTCGACGATCAGGAACTGGTGCGCGGCGGACTGCGCCGCATCCTGCGCCGCCGCGACGGCTTCGCCGTCACCGAATGCTCCGACGGCGACGAGGTGCCTTCAGCGGTAACCGCACAGCGCCCCGACGTGGTGCTGATGGATCTGCGGATGAAACGAGTCGGCGGTATCGACGCCACCCGCCTGCTCCGCGCTCGCGAAGGAGCGCCCCCGGTGCTGGTGCTGACCACCTTCGACGACGACCAACTGCTGTCGGGCGCACTGCGTGCAGGCGCGGCCGGGTTCCTGCTCAAGGACTCTCCCGCCGAGGATCTCATCCGCGCGGTCCGCACCGTCGCCGCGGGCGGTTCGTGGCTCGACCCGTCGGTCACCGGACGCGTGCTCTCGGCGTATCGGTCGGTGCGCCCCACCCCGTCGAAGGCACAGAACCGGCTCGCCGAACTGACCGCCCGCGAGTTCGAGGTGCTCCGGCTGATCGGCCGCGGGCGTGTCAACTCCGAAATCGCCGACGAGCTCGGCATCTCGGAGGTGACGGTAAAGAGCCACGTAGGGCACATTTTCGGGAAGCTCGGGTTAAGGGATCGGGCCGCGGCGATCGTGTACGCGTTTGACCACGGCGTGGTCGCACCCGGAGAATCGGCAGTCTGAGGGGCAGGCACAACCCCGGTGACACACCGGGCACGGGTTTCGCACCCTGCCCAGGATGTGGAGGTTGCACCGGTGGACGCACCGCGGTCGCGGGCCGGCGACAGATTCGGCCCGTACGAGCTGCGCTCGCTGCTGGGCAGAGGCGGCATGGGCGAGGTCTACGAGGCCTATGACACCAACAAGGACCGGGTCGTCGCGCTGAAGCTGCTGCCGGGGGCACTGGCGGAGGATCCGGCGTACCAGGCCCGGTTTCGCCGCGCATCACAGGCCACGGCCGGATTGGCGGAGCCGCACGTCATCCCGATTCACAACTGGGGCGAGATCAACGGCATTCTCTACATCGACATGCGGCTGGTGCGCGGCGACAATCTGCGCACGCTGCTGCGCCGGCACAGCCCGATGGACCCGGACCGCGCCGTCGCGTTGGTCGAGCAGGTCGCGGCGGCCCTCGACGCCGCGCATGTCGCGGGTGTGGTGCACCGCGATGTCAAACCCGCCAATATCCTGGTCACCGCAGCGGATTTCGCGTACCTGGCCGATTTCGGCATCTCCCGCAGCGAGGGCGACAGCAGCGTCACGCTGGTCGGCACCGCGGCCGGGACCTATACGTACATGGCGCCGGAACGATTCGACGTCGGTCCGGTCACCGGCCGCGCCGACGTCTACTCCCTGGCCTGCGTGCTGCATGAATGCCTCACGGGCGCACCGCCGTACCCGTCGAAGAATGTGAGCGCCCTGATCCGCGCCCACCTGTCCGATCCGCCGCCGCGGCCCAGTCTGCAACGCTCGGACGTCCCGCCCGCGTTGGACGCGGTGATCGCGCACGCGATGGCCAAGGCACCCGACGGCCGTTACGCCACCGCCGGCGAGTTCGCGGGCGCCGCGCGCGCGGCATTCGGGCTGTCGGTGGGCTACGGCCGCGATACGGCCGACACCGGAACCATCGCAACCCCCGTCTACGACGGCCCCGACATGTTCGCCGAGGACACAAGCCACCAGGTCGAGGACGACTACGAGCCCGACCGCTACGCCCGTAGCACCGGCGAATTCGCCTCCGTGGCAGGCGATTTCGATGACTACGACCCTACACCCCCCGAATCCGAGGCAGTACAGCCGTTCCCGCCCGCCGATCCGATCCCGCCGCGCGGCCGGTACCTGGTCGGCCACGGCCCCGACGCCGAAGACACGCCGACGCGCGCCGGCTCGCGAGCACCGGAGAATACCGACCGTCCCCGGCCATTCAGCCTCGACCGGGCACCAACCGAACCTCCAGCCCCCTCACGTGCCGACGCCGAAAGCCCATGCGGCCCCGCCGCAGGAAACCAGCCCGGCCCCACTACCGGCAGTCCGGCCGACCCCGCTGCCGGAACCCCCGACAGCCATACTGCCGAAAACCTGGCGAGCCCCGCTCTCGGAAACCCGGCCAACTCCGCTCCTGGAAACCCAGCCAGCCGCACTACTGGAAACCCGGCCAACTTCGCTCCCGGAGACCTGGCCAGCCGCACTGCCGGAAACTTCGCCAGCTCTGCCCCCGGTACCCCGGCCGACCGCACTGCCGGGACCGCCACGGGCGGAGCCGGAATGGAGCCCACCACACCGGCTCGGGAACCGAATTTGTTCCAGCCCTTCGGGCCGGAGGGTCCGACCATTCCCGCCCGGTTCCCGCCGCGCGGCCCGGCCATCACTCCCGACAGCGAGGCTTCGCCACCGGCCGGGCAGCCCACCACCGTCATGCGGACCGGAGCGGAGGAATCTGCGACGGGTCTGCCGCAGCGGCGTCCCGCCGGTCCCGCGAGCCCCGAAACCGCTGGTACACAACGCCGCTCGCAACCGGGCGAGGATGCCGGACGCCGTTCCCCCGCCACCGGGTTCCCGACCACGGGGACCCTGCGCATCATTCCGCCCGCCGACCCGGACCGGGATCGCGATACCTCCGGCGACCTCCCGGTGATCCGCCCGACGGACCCGACGCAGGTGCGCCCGGGCGAGTTCGAATTCACCCCATTAGCGGGGAAATCCGCTCACCCCGCGCCGGCCGACCCCGAACCCAGCGGCGAGTACATCGAGCCCGCGAGCGCCTACCCACTACACGAGTCCGACGACTACGTCCACGACTACGCCGGACCCGAGCCCGACTACACCCGGCGCATCGACCCTCACACCGGACCCGGCAACACTTACTCCCAGCCCGGCAACGCCTACGCCGGACCCGGCAACACCTACGCCCAGCCCGACGAGGCCCACGCCGAATCCGACAACACTTACGCCCGGCCCGGTGACGCCCACACCGGACCCGGCAACACCTACGCCCGGCCCGGCGACGACCACACCGGACCGGACGACCTCTACGCCCGGCCCGACGACCCCCATGCCGGACCCGACGACAACTACGTTCGATCCGACGACCATTACGCCCGGGCCGACGGCACCTACGCCGGACCCGAGGACGACTACGCCAGGACCGAGACCGACTACCCCGGCACTGACGACACCTTCCCCCGCGGCAACGACCCATACGCCGAACGCGACGACGCATACACCCGACCCAGCGACGCCTACACCCGGCCCGACGACACCTACCCCGGATCCAACGACGCATACCCACGATCCGAGGACGACTACACCCGGACCGATGCCGATTACCCCGGCCCCGATAGCACCTACCCCCGCGGCAACGACGCATACACCGACGACCCCTACGCCCCCACCGAGGCCAACTACGCCGGACCCGGCGACGACTACTCAGACCCCGGCGGCAACCACCCCCGCCCTGACGGCACCTACCCCCAACCCGACGCCTACGCACACTCCGCATACACCAGATCCGACGCGAATTACCGCCACCCCGACGACGACTACCGGCACCCCCAGGCCTACGGCGACGAGTACGAGGAATACGACTACGCCTTCGGCCCCCACCCCGACTACGACCGTGCCGCACCCGAGTACGACGACGGCTACGGCGGCTCCCGCAAGCGCTCCATCGTCCTGCCGATCGTGCTCTGCGTGCTGGCCGTGGCCTTCGCGGCGGTGGCGGCGACCGTCGGCTGGCGGTTCGTGAGCAAGCCGGGCAGTTCCGCCCCGTCGGTGGCCTCGGGCCCGGCCGACTCGAATGTCCCGGTCTCCCAACCGCCTCCGCAGACCGCCCCGAGCAGCGGCACGTCCACCACGACCACCACCGCGGCCGTGCCCGCCGGCGCCACCGAGTGCCAGGGCGGCGCCCGCTCGCAGGGCAAATACGCGAAATCGGCGACGGGCACGGCGGTCACGTCGTGCGCGTTCGCCGAGGCGGTCCGCGCGGCCTACGCCGCGGAGGCGGAATCCGGTTCCGGCACACCGACCTCCGTGGTCGCGGTCAGTCCGGTCACCGGCCGGTCGTACACGATGAACTGCTCACCGTCGGGCCGGGTTATCACCTGTACCGGTGGCGAGAACGCGGTGGTGTATGTCTACTGAGGTGAAGTGTTTCCGGCGCAAAGGGTTTCGGTGGGCGCTGCTGGCGGTGTCGACAGCGACGATCTCGGCGTGCACGGCGCACGCCGGTGCGCCGATCCCGGTGGACGAGGAGCCGGTCGTGATCGCGGCCCCGACCGTGAACGAGGCGGCGCAGCAGCCCGCACCGCATCGCATCGGTGACGACCGCGCCGTCCCGAACTCGCTGGCCAACGAATTCGCCGCGCTCCAGGCCGAATTGCCGGGCACCATGGGACTGGCCGTGATGCCGGTCGGCGGCGACCGCGTCATCACCCTCGGCAATTGGACCACCGGCATCGCCTGGTCGACCATCAAGGTCCCGCTGGCGCTGGCGGCATTGCGCAATGATCCGGACGGCCTGTTCGACACCGCGTCGGCGGCGATCACCGCGTCGGACAACGAAGCGGCCCAGCAACTGTGGGACGCCATCGGCGGCGGCGATCGAGCGGCCGAAGCGGTGGAGGCCGTACTGCGCGAATCCGGGGACACCACAACCGATGTCGCCGATCGGCACAATCCGGAGGCGCGCGAGACGGTCGACGACCCGCTGGCCTTCGGCGCGACCGTCTGGACGCTGCTCAACCAGGTCCGCTTCGCCAGCCGCCTGCCGTGCCTGCACCAGGCGGCGCGGGTGGTGGACCTGATGGGTGAGATCACCTCGAGCCAGTCCTGGGGCCTGGGCGCGTTCGTCGGCGCCGAGTACAAAGGCGGCTGGGGGCCTGACGACGAGACCGGCGCGTACCTGGTCCGCCAGTTCGGCCTCGTCCCCACGTGGTCCGGGCAGTTGGCAGTGGCCTTTGCCGCACAGCCGGATTCGGGCACGTTCGAGGACGGCACCGCGATGCTCGACAAGATGGCCGCCTTGCTGGCCAAACACATCCGCGAACTGGGCGGCGGCGAATGCCGGAAGTGAGCGGGTCCGCCGTCGCATATGCGACACCGTGAGTTGCGGCATTTGACCGCTGCGCCCGGAAAGCACACAATGCCTCGACTGACGGGTGTCCGGGTGGCGGGCCGCCCCGTGATGGTGGAGGTGAACCGGTGGACGCAGCACACAGGCGTCCGGACGGCCGTTCCGGTCGGGCCGAAAAATGCCCACTGCCAGGCATTTTCGGTGCAGGGACGACAAGCACCGGGCGAATATCACCGCGTGCCGGGGGAATTCGCCGACGACTGACCGCGGTGCTGTGCGGCGCGCTGGTCCTGGGCGCCGCCGCCTGCTCCTCCCCCACCGATACCGACCCGCTCACCACGGCGACGCGCCCCGCCAACGCCACCATCGGCGCGATGGTGGCACTGCCCGGCACGCTGGCCGCCGACTTCAAGGACCTCCAGCCGGCGCTGGGCGGCCACGCCGGTATCGCCCTGATGCCGGTGGGCGGTGAGCGGATGACGTCCATGGGCGACTGGACCTCGGGTCCGGCCTGGTCGACGATGAAAGTGCCGCTGACACTGGCGGTGCTGCGCACCAACGGCAACACCGGCACCTATCAGATGTCGGCGGCCATCACCGAATCCGACAACAGCGCCGCCGACGGCCTGTGGCAGTCGCTCGGCGCGCCGGACAAGGCGGCGCAGGCCGTGGAGGCGGTGCTGCGCGAGGGCGGCGACACCACCACCGAGGTGCCCTCGACGCGCAGCCGCGCGGAGTACTCCGCCTTCGGGCAGGCCGAGTGGTCACTGGCCGACCAGGTGCGATTCGCCTCCCGGCTCCCCTGCCTGCCCGACGCCGAGACCGTTGTCGGCCTGATGGGCAAGGTGGTGTGGGGCCAGCAGTGGGGCATCGGTCGCCTGGACAACGCCGAGTACAAGGGCGGCTGGGGTCCGGACCCGAGCGGCAGCTACCTGGTCCGCCAGTTCGGGCTGGTGACGACGTCGTCCGGGCAGATGGCGATCGCCCTTGCGGCGCAAGCCAATTCGGGCGGATTCGAGGACGGCACGCAGATCCTGAACAAGCTGGGCGCGCTGGTCGGCAAGCATCTCGGTGAGCTGCCCGCCGGGCAGTGCCCCGCCGGGCGCTGAGCACTGTAACCGAGGGTTCACGGGGCCGGGGCTGCGCTGCCGCGGTGCGCCCGGCAAGATAGCGGGCATGCGCATCGGAGTCTTGACCGGAGGCGGGGACTGCCCAGGCTTGAACGCGGTCATCCGGGCAGTCGTTCGCACCGCGAACGGCCGCTACGGCGACGCGATCGTCGGTTTTCAGGACGGTTGGCGCGGCCTACTCGAGGATCGCAAGATCCAGATCCAGAACGACGACCGCACCGACCGCCTGCTCACCAAGGGCGGCACCATGCTCGGCACCGCGCGCACCAATCCCGACGTGTTGCGCGCCGGCCTCGGCCGGGTCAAACAGACCCTCGACGACAACGGCATCGAGGCCCTCATCCCGATCGGCGGCGAGGGCACGCTCACCGCCGCCAGCTGGCTCGCCGACGAAGGCGTCCCGGTGGTGGGCGTGCCCAAGACCATCGACAACGACATCGACTGCACCGACACCACGTTCGGTCACGACACCGCGATCACCATCGCCACCGACGCCATCGACCGGCTGCACACCACCGCCGAATCGCATCAGCGCGTGATGTTGGTGGAGGTGATGGGCCGGCACGCCGGATGGATCGCGATGAACTCCGGCATCGCCTCCGGAGCGCATCTCACGCTGGTCCCCGAGGTGCCCTTCGACGTGGACGAGGTGTGCACCATGATCAAACGCCGCTTCCAGCGCGGGGATTCGCATTTCATCTGCGTGGTGGCCGAGGGCGCCAAGCCGACGGAGGGTTCGTTCCACCTGCGCGAGGGCGGCGTCGACGAGTACGGCCACGAGCGCTTCACCGGAGTCGCGCACCAGCTGGGCGTCGAGATCGAGCGCCGCATCGGCAAGGAGGTGCGCACCACCGTGCTCGGGCACGTGCAGCGCGGCGGCAAACCGACCGCGTTCGACCGGGTGCTGGCGACCCGGTTCGGCGTGCACGCCACAGAGGCAGTGCACGACGGACAGTTCGGGCAGATGGTGGCGCTGCAGGGCACCCAGATCGAACTGGTGCCGCTGGCGGAGGCGACCAAGCAGCTGAAGCTGGTGCCGGCGGACCGGCACGAGGAAGCGGCGGCGTTCTTCGGCTGAGCGTCGACTCCGGGTAACCCGGTACCGCTCACGCGGTGCCGCGAACCTGGATACGCTTACCCGGATTGGATCCCCACCCGGCCTTTCCGCGAAGAACGCTGGTAGCCACCATGATGTTCCTCTTCGACTGCACTGTAGATCCCGGTCCGCTGTCACCCGATCAAGCGCACGAGGCGATGCAGATCCACATGTGCTGCACCGTCGACGACTGCCGGGTGCGCAGGCGTGCCAGGCAGATCCTCGTCGATGGCGGGCACATGATCCTCGACGAACGTGCGACCCCCTGAAGCGAGCGCTACTCGAAGTCGGCGACGTGGTCGGCCGCCCACTGGGCGAATGTGCGTGCGGGCCTTCCGGTGACGGATTCGGAGGTGGGGCCGACCGGCGCGGGTGCGGCGCCGACCTCGGCCCACAGGTCGAGCACCGGCTTGTAGAGGAACTCGGCCGCCTGCTCGTAGCTGACCTGCTCGAGCCGCAGCGGCCGACCGAGCGCGGCGCTCAAGATCTCGACCATGCGGCGCAGCGACAGCGACTCCGGGCCGGTCAGCGGATAGATCTTGCCCTCGTGTCCGGGTTCGGTGAGCGCGGTGACCGCCGCGTCGGCGAGGTCGGCCTCGTGGATGGAGTTCTGCTGGACCTCCGGAAAGGGCAGCCGCACAACGCTTTCGGACTTGATCGAGGGCGCCCACCAGCGCCAGTTGGTGGCGAAGGCGCCGGGACGCAGGATGGTCAGCGGCAGTCCGGCGTCCTGGAGCGGGCGCTCGGCCGCGAGGTGACGATCGCCGATCGGGTTACCGGGCTCGGTCGCGGCGATCGAGGACAGCAGCGTGATGCGTTGCACACCACGGTCTTTCGCGGCGCGGGCGAATTCCTCGAGCCCTCGGTCGGCGGCGTACAGGAATACCCGGTCCACCCCGTCGAGGGCGGCGGCGGGGTCGGCCGGATCGAACCCGACCACCTCCACCCCCGGCGGCAGCGATGTGTCGCCGGGCTGGGAACTGGCCGCGCGCACCGATTCTCCGGCGGCGAGTAGTTTCTCGATGACGGTGCGGCCGACACTGCCGCGGGCGCCCGTGACGAGGATGCTCATCGATGTTCTCCTTCTTCGGTTTTCGGTGCTGCGAGGTGAGCGAGGATGCGGCGCAGCTGTTCCGCGTAGCGCTGCTCGAATTCCGGTGTCTGCGGGTCGATCCCGAACAGGTCGGCGACCATCCCGGGCAGCAGCACCGGGGCCATGACCATGCCCTGCAGCGCCAGATGGAAAGCGGCGGGGTCGATGTCGGCGGCGATCTCACCGCGTCGCTGACGGCGTTCGGTGTCGGCGATATCGTCCTGCGCCACCGAGGGCGGGGTCGGCGCCTGATCGGACAGCCCGCGCCACATCAGCAGCCGGACGCCGCGCGGGTCCGCGAGCAGTTGCCCCAGGTACCGGACGGCCAGCTCGCCGATGGGCAGCTCGGGATCGGCGAAGTCGGCCTCGCGGTCCAGCCACTGCTGTTGCAGCGCCTGGTACAGCCCGGCCTTGCCGCCGAAGTAGTAGGTGATCAGCTGCTTGTTGACACCGGCGCGGTCGGCGATCGCACTCACTCGCGCACCGGCGAAGCCGCGCGCCGAGAACTCGTCGAACGCGGCGTCGAGCAGGCAGCGCCGGGTGCGGTCGGCGTCGCGCCGACGGTCGGCGGGGTCGGGGGTCCGATGCGCTGGCACTCGGGCAGCGTAGCAAGTAATTTTACAATTGGGTAATTAAGTTAGACATGTGGATGATTACCGGTGATGGGTCGGGTGCCCCGGATCACCTGAGCGGCAGGGACTTCCACCAGTCGGTGAAGGCGGGGGCGGACAGGCCGCGTGGCGTCGACGGCCAGTAGTCGTCGCTGCAGAACAGCAGGTAGTGCGAGCGCTCGGGGTCGTTCTCGAAGGAGGTCGTGACGTAGTAGGTGGTGCGCGGCTGGTCTTCGGGGGTGTTCCAGCGGTGGTTGGTGTACTGGCTGCCGCTGTTCTGCTCCACCAGTTTTCGGTTGGGGGGCAGGCGCGCGAGGACGGTGTACACGTCCGCGGGCGACCCGTAGGCGAGCAGAGCGTAGTCCGGCTGCTCCTCGTCGCCCGCCCAGCAGTCCCACGCGGCGATCCAGTTGCCCAGCAGCGGTTGGCCCTCGTTGTGCTGGACCAGCGGGTTCCCGGCTCTCGTCGCGTAACACACCTTGCCGCCGAAGCCGACGCCGTTACCGGCGCTGTCGCCGGGCGGAAGATCGGGAACCAGTCGCGGGAAAGCGGCGTGCATCGCCTGCAGACCCTGCACCGGGTCCGACACCCGCGGGGGCGTGGTGGTGTCGAAACCGTCTATCTCCGAATCGTCGTCACCGGAGGCGACGACGCCGATGACGACCGCCAGCACCGCGACGAGCAGCACCACCACGAGAATGAGCCAGCCCATCACGCCGGACGAGCGCCGGGACGGCGGATAGGGCGCCGGACGCGGCACATACCCCGGCGCCGCCGGTGCCGCGCTCGGCGGCGGCGGAGCCGGAGGACCGGGCGGCACCGCGGCGGCGACAGCGGCCGGGCCCGCCGCCACGGCACCCGTATTGATCGGCGCACCCACCGGCACGACGGCCGGATACGCCTGAGGGACCGGCGGATTCGCCACCGCGGGCGGCACTCCCACGACGGGGAGCTGGCCCGTCGTCGGCCCGACGGGCACGGGAGCGGTCAGCGCGTGCCGGGCGGCGGCCGCGAATTCCGAACAGCTGGCGAATCTTTCGCGCGGCCGCTTGGCCATCGCCTTGGCAATCACCACATCCATGGCCGGCGACAACCCGACGCGGCGCACGCTGGCAGGCGGCACCGGCAGCTGCAAATGCCCGTGGATCACCTCGCCTGGGTCCTCGGAATCGAACGGCCCGGTCGCGGTGAGCAGCCAGTACAGCGCGCAGGCCAGGGAGTACTGGTCCGATCCGTGATCCAGCTCGGCGCCGGTCATCTGCTCCGGTGACGCGTAGGCGAGGGTGGCGGTGAACATCCCGGCCTGGGTGAGGTGCTGGGAATCCTCCCGCAGCCGCGCGATGCCGAAGTCGGTGAGGAACACTCGCTCACCCTTGCCGCCGACGGAGCGGGCCAGCATGATGTTGGCGGGCTTCACATCCCGGTGCAGGACGCCGTTGCCGTGCGCGTAGTCCAGCGCGGCCGCGACGCCCTCGATGATCTGCACCGCGCGCTCCGGCGGAAGCGAGTGCGGGTGCACCGTCGCCGCGTCCACGCCGTCGACGTACTGCATGCTGATCCACAGCTGCTCGTCCTCGACGCCGCGGTCGTAGACAGCGACGATGTTCGGGTGGTCCAGCTGCGCGGCCAGGTCGGCCTCGCGCTCGAACCGCGCGCGAATCTCGGCGTCGGCGAACAGTTCCCGATTCAGCAGCTTCAGGGCCGTGAGGCGCTGCAGGCGCGGGTGGCGCGCGAGGTACACCGACCCCATCCCGCCCTGCCCGAGGAGACGCTCGATGGAGAACCCGGCGAACACGTCACCGCTGCTGAACACCTGGCGATCCCCTTCCTGCGAGGTACGAGCCGGGATCCTACCTGCCCCGTCAGCCGGGCGTGACCAGGCCGGATTCGTAGGCCAGCACCACCGCCTGCGCGCGGTCGCGCAGCTCCAGCTTCGAGAACACCTTGGAGACATGGGTTTTCACGGTCTGCTCGGCGACGAACAGGGCCTCGGCGATCTCGGTGTTGGACATGCCCTTCGCGATGAGTTCCAGCACCTCGCGCTCGCGCGGGGTGAGGGCGTCCAGGGCGGGCGTCGGCTTGGGCCGGGCCCGGCGGCGGGTGACGTCGGCGATGAGCCGCCGGGTCACCGTCGGCGCCAGCAGCGCCTGGCCGTCCGCGACCACCCGCACCGCGCGCACCAGTTCCTCGGCGGGCGCGTCCTTGAGCAGGAATCCGCTGGCGCCCAGGCTCAGCGCCTCGTAGACGTAGTCGTCGATGTCGAAGGTGGTCAGCATCAGCACCCGGACGGGAGGGTCGAAGTTCGCGGCCAGGATCGCCCGTGCGGCGTCGAGGCCGTTCATCTCCGGCATGCGCACGTCCATCAGCACGACATCGGGGCGCAGCCGCTTGGCCTCGTCGACGGCGGCCTTGCCGTTCGCCGCGTCCCCGATGACGCTGATGTCGGACTGGGCGGCAAGCAGGGCGCCGAAGCCCTGCCGCACCATCGCCTGATCGTCGGCGATCAACACGGTAATCGGCACGGAACGGACCTCAGCTGAATCGGGCGATCGGCAGCGACCCGGCGGCCTGGCACATGCGGCGGGCCGCCATTCCGATCGCCGGAGGATAGGTGAACATCGCCACGAGTTTCGCACGCGGCGGACCGAACCGCCGCACCGGCAGGATCGGGCGGACCTCAGGACCGATCGGTCGGTGTGGTGAAGGGACTGAGCGCTTGGTGCGCGGACGTTCCCAACGCCGGTGCGGGGGACGGGGCGATGGCGCTCTCCGCGCCGAATGGGAGTACCGCTCGCACCTCGAACCCGCCGTCCGGGCGCGGCCCCGCGGTCAGCACGCCGCCGATCGCCTCGGCGCGGGCCTGCATGCCCGCGATGCCGGTGCCGGAGGTGCCGCTCGCCGCGCTCGTCCCCGGCGCGTTGCCGACAACGATCTCCGCGACCCCCGGGCCGACCGTGATCGCGACGCGCACGACGGCGCCCGCGGCGTGACGCGAGGCATTGGACACCGACTCCTGCACGATCCGATAGAGCGCCAGCCCGGCGGTATCGGGGATGGTCGCCAGCTCGCCGTCGATGGCCCATTCGATCGACACACCCGCCCGGCGGGCGCCGTCCAACACGGTCAGCACATCCGCGGCCGCGGGTTGCGGCGCGTGCTCGGGCAGCTGCCCGTCGCTGCGCAGCACGCCGAGCATGCTGCGGATCTCGTTGAGCGCCTCGCGCGCGGAAGCGCCGATGGATTCGAACTCCACCTGCGCCGCGGGCGACACGTCGGTGACCCGGTACGGCGCCGTCTGCGCCTGCACCACCACCATCGACATGTGGTGGGCGACCACGTCGTGCAGGTCGCGTGCGATGCGCGCCTTCTCCTCCAGGATCGCCCGGCGAGCGCGTTCGAGTTCGTTCTCCTCCTCCTGCCGCACCAGCGCCCGGCGCGACAGGGCCAGCCAGCGCACCAGCAGACCGAACACGACCAGCCCCGACATCGCGATGGGCCACCCGAACGCCGCGTCCCCGGTGCGGGCCATGCTGGTCGCGAACAGCAGCGACGAGAACAGCCACGCCACCGCGACGATCTGCATCTGCGCCCGCACCGCCACCGCGAACAGCAGCGCGAACAACACCAGGATGTGCACGACCTGGAACGGCAGCGTATTGCCCGGCTGGTTGGGGATGGCCAGCGCGATCACCAGCGCGGAACCCGCGGAGATCGCCCAGCCGAGCGCCGGATTCACGCGCACGAGCGCGAACGGCACGGCCGCCAGCCCCGCGATGAACGGCTGCGCCGCCGCCGGCACCTGATGGGTGAGATGCAGCGTCGGCCACGCCACGGCGAACAGGATCGCGGTGACCAACGCGGTGAACCCGTCGAAGGCGAGTCGCAACCGTCGGGGGTCGCGTGCCGTTCCAGTCACAAGCCGCGCCGTCCGCGCCATCCGAGCCATGCCTATGACAGTAGAAATCCGCTCGACCTGCGTCGTCATACCCCCGGGTGAATTCGCACCCCCTACCCCGGTACGAGCCGCCCGCGGCTCTCCCCCACGGCTGCGGCCGCCGAATCTATCCCCGGCGTGAGGACGGGTGAGGCGCCTGTCCATAACCTAGGCTGTCATGAGCGATGCAACGCAGGACCACCCATCCCGCGCCGAGTCGATCGCCGGCTCGTCGAATGCGCGGGATGCGGGCACACCGCCCGGCAGATCCGGACGGCTACGGCGGCTGGCGGGAGCCGCGGGCGTGGTCGCGATGGTGGCGGGTTCGACCGTTGCGTTCGCCCCGGCGGCCGCCGCCGCCATCTCGCACCCCGCCCCCGAGAGCGCGGCGGCACGGACAGCGGTGACCGAACTGACCAGCGACCGCCCCTGGGAGGCGGCGATCCCCGACGACTTCCCGGCACAGCAGGGCTACCGACCCGTAGTAGCGGAAGGCTTGCTGATCGACCCCAGCGGTGGCTGCTCCTCGCCGATCCCGCTGCCTCCGGATTTCGAGACGGCGTGCAAGGCCCACGACCTCGGCTACGACCTGCTCCGCTATGCCGAACAGGAGCGCCAGCCGCTCGGCCCGTGGGCCCGCCAGGCCGTCGACGCCGCCCTCGAACACCGCATGTACGCCGCCTGCGGCAACCATTCAGAGCCGCTCGACAGGACTCGGTGCGAGGTCCTCGCGGGCGTCGCCACCACCGCCGTGGATCTCAACTCGCGTCGCCAGAACTACGCGACGCCCGTGCCGGAGTACGTGTTCGGCACCGAACTGTCCGGCGCCGAGGTAGGTCACCAGGTGGTAGCTCCGGTGGCCGGGGGCGTCGTCGCCCTGCTCGCGCTGATCCTAGGCATCCGCAGACTGCGCCGTCGCGGCGTCACCGCGGCAGTACTGCTGCGCCGGAGGCCGCGGATTGCGTACTGACCGCGGGCACGGCCCGCACCGGGTGGCACCGACACACCCGGCCGCATACACCCGCGAGCCCCGGCTCGCGGCGGCCGATCATCCGGCCACATTCCGAGCGCCCGCACGGCCACTGCCGTGCCGGTGCGCCCGGTACCTGACCACCGACGGGTGGCACGGCGTCTTCGGCGTGCCCACCGTCCGCCCGGCGCATCGCGTCGGCATCACCGATTCCACCGCAGCACTGAGGATTTCGCATGTCCACGATCGTTGCCAGACCAGAGGGCCGCCGGGCCCGGCTCGTGCCCCGCCCGCCCACGACCCACCGGGCATTCCGCCGTTTCCGCACTCCGCCCCGCATCGGGACCACGCTGGCCATTACGTTGGGTACCGCCGTCTCGCTGTCCCCCGGCCTGCTACCCCGCACCGCCACGGCCCAGGCGATCCTGACCGCCCTGCTGGTGACCATGCTGTTCGCGGCCGCCGGTGTGCTGCGCGCGCTCACGCGACGCCGCGGCTTCGACATCAACCGCGAACTCCCCGGCGCCCGGACGCCGGTGGCACTCACCGGCACGCTGGTGGTCATCGCGTGCCTCGTGCGAGCCCAGCAGTGGCAGAACGCATTACGGACCGCCATGGACGTACCCACCATCTCCTTCGGGCACTGGTCCCGCTGCGCCGCCGGCGCCGCGCTGATCGTGCTGATCCTGGTCGGCACGGTGCGCGGCCTGCGCTGGTGCGCCGGGCGCATCGGCCGCCGCCGCAGCGCCGGGCTGGTTCTCGCCGCGGCGCTGGCTACCCAGTTCGTGCTGTTGCCGACCGCGCTGGACCGGAATCGCTCGGTCGCCGCCGCCGACACCGGCCCGGATTCGACCCTGACGCAACCCCTTTCGATGACCCGATCGGGCAGCGCGGCGTCGGTGGTCGGCTGGGAGTCACTCGGCGCGGAAGGCCGCAAATTCGTCGCCGGGACCGTCACCTCGCGCGCGGTGCGGGCCTACGTCGGCCTCGATTCCGCACCCGATCTCCAGTCCCGCGTGGCCCTGGCGATCCGCGAACTGGAACGGTCCGGCGGCTTCGAACGCGCCAATCTGGTCGTGACGGTGCCCACCGGATCGGGCTGGATCGACTCCCACGCCGCCGACGGCCTGGAGCGGCGATTCGGCGGCGATGTCGCACTGGTCGGTCTGCAGTACTCGGCCGCGCCGAGCTGGGCGACCTTCCTCTTCGGCCGCCGTTCCGCCGAGGACTCCGCCCGCGCCCTGTTCACCGCGGTCGAACGGCGGATCGCCGCGCTGGCGCACAAACCCCGCCTGTACGTCTACGGCCAGAGTCTCGGCGCGACCGCGGGCAGCGCGATCTTCGCGGACGAGGCCGACCAGCGGAGCCGGGTCTGCGCCGCGCTGTGGGCCGGACCGCCCGCCGGGCGCGTGCACCGCGCCGGCGCGACGATTCTCGCCAACTCCTCCGACCCTGTGGTGCAATGGACACCCGAACTGCTCTGGCGCGCACCGGATCTCACCGGCACCCGGCCGGACGCGCCGCATCCGCGGTGGCTGCCGGTGCTCGGCTTCGTGCAGACCACGGCCGATCTGCTGACGGCCCTCGGCCCGCCGCCGGGCCACGGCCATCGCTACGGCACCGACCAGGGGACCGCCCTCGGGAGCTGCTGACGGCACCGGGCCGCCGGGGTCGGTGTGCACGGCACATAATATGTGTATCGCGCACATCATCGGCCCGGGCAAGGGTGCCCGTGCTATACCGGTCCCCGCGGACCGGCAGCGCGAACAGGCGGAAGGACGGCATGGACAAGCCCACGGACCTCGTCGAATTCGAGACCATGCTGCTCGGCCGGTACACCCTCAACCCGCGGTACCGCCGCGACAACACCCGCCTGGAACGCAGCGCCTACCTGTTGCTGAGTCGCCTGGCTATCACCGGGCCGATGTCGATCGGTCAGCTCAGCGACGCCTTCGGCCTGGACGCGTCCACCCTCAACCGCCAGACCGCCGCGCTGGTGCGGGGCGGTCTGGTCGAGCGCATCCCCGATCCGGAGGGCGGCATGGCGCGCAAATTCCGGATCACCGACAAGGGCGAGCAGAACCTCGCCGCCGAGCGGAAGGCCAACGTCGACGGACTGGGGCGCGTGATGGAGGACTGGTCGGCCGACGACGTCGCCGCCTTCGCCGGGTACCTGCAACGGTTCAACACCGACATCGAACGCCTCGACGGCCGGCCCTGGCCGCGGCCCTGAGAACCGTTGCCGCGCTTACGCGATCGGTCCGCGCGCGGTCTCGTAGGCGGCGCCCACCCGGTACAGCCGATCGTCGGCGAGCGCGGGCGCCATGATCTGCAGGCCGACCGGCATACCGTCGTCGCGGCTCAGCCCCGACGGCACCGACATCCCGCAGTACCCGGCCAGGTTGGTCGGCAGCGTGCACAGGTCCGACAGATACATCGCCAGCGGGTCGTCCACCTTCTCGCCCAGCTTCCACGCGGTGAACGGGCTTGTCGGCGACACCAGCACGTCGACCTGCTCGTACGCCTTGTCGAAGTCCTGCGCGATCAGCGTGCGCACCTTCAGCGCCTGACCGTAGTAGGCGTCGTAGTACCCGGCCGACAGCGCGTAGGTGCCGATCATGATGCGGCGCTTGACCTCCGGGCCGAAACCGGCCTCGCGGGTCGCGGCCATCACCTGCTCGGCGCTGTGCTGCCCGTCGTCGTCGACGCGCAGGCCGTAGCGCATGGCGTCGAACCGGGCCAGGTTGGACGACACCTCGCTGGGGAGGATCAGGTAGTAGGCGGGCAGCGCGTACTCGAAGTGCGGGCAGGACACCTCGATCACCTCGGCGCCCAGATCCTTCAGCACGGCCACGGCCGCGTCGAAGGAGGCGAGCACGCCCGGCTGGTAGCTGTCGGAGTGCAGTTCCTTCACCACACCGACCTTCACGCCGCTGAGATCGCCCCGCGCGCCCTGGCGCGCCGCCTCGACCACCGGGGCGACCGGGGCGTTGCGCGAGGTGGAATCCTTCGGGTCGTAGCCCGCGATCACCTCGTGCAGCAGCGCGGTGTCCAGCACCGTGCGCCCGCACGGACCACCCTGGTCCAGCGACGAGGCGCAGGCCACCAGGCCGTACCGCGACACCGTGCCGTAGGTCGGCTTGGTGCCGACGGTGCCGGTCATCGAGGCGGGCTGACGGATCGAGCCGCCCGTGTCGGTGCCGATGGACAGGGGCGCCTCGTAAGCCGCCAGCGCCGTCGCCGATCCACCGCCGGAACCGCCCGGAATGCGCTGGGGATCCCAGGGATTCAGGGTCGGACCGTAGGCCGAGTTCTCCGTGGACGAGCCCATCGCGAACTCGTCCATGTTGGTCTTGCCGAGAATCGGGATACCGGCCTCGCGCAGCTTGGCCGTCACGGTCGCGTCGTAGGGCGGGACCCAGCCCTCGAGGATCTTCGACCCGCAGGTCGTCGGCATGTCCGTGGTGGTGAAAACGTCCTTGAGCGCCAACGGAACTCCCGCCAGCGGCGAGGCCACGGACCCGGCGGCGATCGCGCGGTCCACCTCGGCGGCGGTCTGCCGGGCCTGCTCGCCGGCCACGTGCAGGAACGCGTTGTACTCGCCGTCCACGTCCGCGATGCGCCGCAGATGCGCCTCGGTGACCTCGACGGAGGACACCTCGCGAGCGTGGATCCGCTCCGCCAGTTCGGCCGCGCTCAGCTTCGTCAGCTCGCTGTCGCTCATTCGCCCTCTCCCAGGATCTGCGGGACCATGAAGCGCTGTTCCTCGACCGCGGGCGCGCCCGAGAGCGCCTGCTCCGGGGCGAGGCCGGGCACGACGGTGTCCGGGCGGGTCACGTTGGTGGTCGGGTTCGGCGAGGCGGTGGCCGGCACGTCGGCGGCGACTTCCGCGATGACCTGCACGTGGCTCAGGATCGAATCGAGCTGCCCGGCATACCGGTCGAGCTCCTCTTCGGTCAGGGCGAGCCGGGACAACCGGGCGAGGTGTGCGACCTCGTCGCGGGAGATGGCGGGCACCGCGGGACCCCTTTCGGCAGGTGGGAGGTGTTCTCCCGGGCACGGGTGCGTGCCGGGGATCTGTGCAGAGGTCACTCTACTGCTACTGAACTATGGTCTATGAACCGAACTGTGGTCTCGCGCCGATACCGCTGGCACGGAAGCGCCAACCGATCCACAATGGCAGTGGCATACATCACTCCGGCGACTTCGAGTCGGTGGCCGAGACCCGCGAGTGTAAGTATTGCGAGACGGGGGTATCCGTCCGAAAGTTTCGGTCGCACAGGAAAGGAAGGAACGCACGTGTCATTCCTGCTTCGCGTGCAACTTCCGGATCGCCCGGGAAGTCTCGGTTCACTCGCATTGGCACTGGGCTCCGTCGGCGCCGACATCCTCTCGCTGGATGTGGTCGAACGCGGCGCCGGCTACGCGATCGACGATCTCGTGGTGGAGGTTCCCTCGGGCGCGCTACCCGATACCTTGATCACCGCGGCCGAGTCCCTGGCCGATGTGCGGGTCGACTCGCTGCGGCCGTACTCCGGCATCCTCGACACCCATCGCGAGCTGGAGCTGATCGATCAGGTGGCCAGCGCCCGCGACGACCGATTACAGGTGCTCGTCGACGGGGTGCCCCGCGTGCTGCGCGTCGGCTGGAGCACCGTGATCGACATGGGCCCGCAGGGCGCCTACCGGGTGGTGGGCAGCCAGAGCGCACCGCAGACCCAGGCGGTGACGGTGCCGTGGATGCCACTCGAGAAGCCCGCCGCCCTCGACGGCGAAGCCGACTGGGTGCCGCAGATCTGGAAGGACATGGACACCAAGCTCTCCGCGGCCCCGCTGGGCAACACCGGCAAGGTGCTGCTGCTCGGCCGGCCGGGCGGGCCGGAGTTCCGGCCGTCGGAGGTCGCGCGGCTGGGCTACCTCACCGGGATAATCGCCACCGTCCTCGGTTGAGCGGGGCGGTGGGACGATTCGGGCACTCACACCGCTAGCCGCATGACCGTCAGCGGGAGTCCGGTGGCGGTCCGCCAATTGCGTTCGGGGACACCGGCGAAGCCGAGCCGCTCGTAGATGCGGCGCGCGTCGGGCATCGACGGCATGGTGGTGAGCACGACCGCGGACAGTCCCTCGGCGCGTGCGATGTCGATGACGCGGCTCACCAGTGCGGTGCCGACACCCGCGCCGCGCGCCCGCTTGGCGACCGCGAGCATCCGGAACTCCAGTTCGCCCGGGCGGGCGATGTCGGCGTAGTCGGTCCCGTAGCGGGCGATGGTGAGCGAGCCGAGCACCTCGCCGTCGCGCACGGCCACCAGCACCTCGGCGGACGCCGAGCGGGTCGCGGTGTCGAACAGCTCTGCGACGTAGGGGCTTTCGGCGTCCACGTGCCCCTCACCGACATAGACCTCGACGGTCAGCGCGCCCACGGTCGCGAACTCCTCAGTCCGCACCTTCCGGGTCTCGACGTCGAAATCCACCATCACACAACACCTTTCGCTTGTCCTATCCGGCACGGCCCGCCGCCGCATCCGGTACGGATGCCGCTGCCCGCGCCGGGTCACTCCAGCGCGGACGGACCGCCCTCGAGTAATCGGCGGAACGCGTCCTCGTCCAGGATGGGCACGCCGAGCTCCTCCGCCTTGGCCGCCTTCGAGCCCGGCGAATCACCGATCACGACGTATGCCGTCTTCTTCGACACCGAGCCCGCGGCCTTGCCGCCACGGACGAGGATGGCCTCCTTGGCCTCGTCGCGCGAGAGGCTCTGCAGGGAACCGGTGACCACGATCGACAGGCCCTCGAGGGTGCGCTCGATGGATTCGTCGCGCTCGTCGGCCATCCGCACCCCGGCGGCGTCCCACTTCGCCACGATGGCGCGGTGCCAGTCGACGGCGAACCATTCCTTCACCGCGACCGCGATGGTGGGGCCGACGCCGTCGACCGCGGACAGCTCCTCCAGCGTCGCGTTCTCGATGCGCTCCATGCTGCCGAGTTCGGCCGCCAGCGCGCGGGCCGCAGTCGGGCCGACGTGCCGGATCGACAGGGCGACCAGCACCCGCCACAGCGGACGATCCTTGGCGCTGTCCAGATTCTGCAGCAAGCGCTTGCCGTTGGCCGACAGGCTGCCGTTCTTGTTGACGAAAAGCGTTGTGGTGAGCAGCTTTTCCTCGTCGAGGTCGAACAGGTCGCCCTCGTCGGCGATGACGCCCGACTTCAGCAGGTCGACGGCCGCCTCGTACCCGAGCGCCTCGATGTCGAACGCGCCGCGCCCGGCGACGTGGAATACGCGCTCGCGCAACTGGGCCGGGCAGTACCGCTGGTTGGGACAGCGGATATCGGCGTCGCTCTCCTTCTCCGGCGCCAGTTCGGTGCCGCACTCCGGACAGTGCGTGGGCATCACGAACGCGCGTTCCGAGCCGTCGCGCACATCGGCCACCGGGCCCAGCACCTCGGGGATCACGTCGCCGGCCTTGCGGATGGTGATCGTGTCGCCGATCAGCACGCCCTTGCGCTGGACCTCGGCGGCGTTGTGCAGCGTGGCCATCGACACCGTCGACCCCGCCACGGTGACCGGCTCCATCACCGCGAACGGCGTCACCCGGCCCGTGCGGCCGACATTGACCTGGATATCGCGCAGCTTGGTGGTGACCTCCTCCGGCGGGTACTTGTAGGCGATCGCCCAGCGCGGGGCGCGGGAGGTGGAGCCGAGGCGGCGCTGCAGCACCATCTCGTCGACCTTGATCACCTGGCCGTCGATCTCGTGCTCGATGTCGTGGCGATGCTCGCCCCAGTACCGGATGCGCTCGACCACCGCGTCGGCGCCCTGCACCCGGACCGTGTGCGACGACACCGGCAGGCCCCACGCCGCCAGCGCGCGATAGGCCTCGTATTGGGAGGCCGGGGTGAACCCCCGCATGCGGCCGAAACCGTGGCAGATCATCCGCAGCCGGCGCCGCGCCGTCACCGCCGGATCCTTCTGCCGCAGCGAACCGGCGGCGGTGTTGCGCGGATTGGCGTAGGGCGGTTTGCCTTCGGCGACGATCGCGGCGTTGAGGGTCTCGAAATCCTCCAGCCGGAAATAGACCTCGCCGCGCACCTCGAGCAGCTTCGGCACCGGGAATTCGTCGCTCGCGGCCAGCTGGACCGGGATGTCGTCGATGGTGCGGGCGTTGAGTGTGACGTCCTCACCGGTGCGGCCGTCGCCGCGGGTGGCCGCGCGGGTCAGCCGCCCGTCCTCGTAGACGAGGTTGAGCGCGACGCCGTCGATCTTCACCTCGCACACGTAGTGGATGTCGGGGCCGGTCTCCGCCTCCACCCGGCTCACCCACACCCGCATCTCCTCCTCGTCGAAGACGTTGTCCAGCGACAACATTCGCTCGAGGTGGTCGACCGCGGTGAACTCGGTGGCGAAGCCGCCGCCGACCAGCTGGGTCGGCGAGTCGGGCGTGCGCAGGTCCGGATGGGCCTCCTCCAGCGCCAGCAGCCGCTGGAACAGCTTGTCGAACTCGCCGTCGGAGATGATCGGCGCGTCGCGCACGTAGTAGCGGAACTGGTGCTCGCGCACCTCCTCCGCCAGCTGCTGCCATTGCGTACGCTCGTCCGCTGTCGCCTCGCTGCTCTCGATCCCGGATTCGCTCACAGCACGCAGATTAGCGGAGTCGACCGACACCTCCGGGGCACATTCGGGCACGTCGCAGCCCTCGCGTCCGGGAAACCGCCCGGTCTCCCGGCATCGATCATGTCGACAACCGGGGTGCGACGGTAGATGATCAAGCCCTACCGGTGACCGCACGGACACCGCGATCTGGAGGCCAGATGGAACTCGGTAAGGCACTCGACTTCGCTCGCACACACCGCAGGTCGGTGCTGACCACCATCCGCCGCAACGGCCGACCGCAGCAGTCCAATGTGCTGCATCTGTTGGGCGACGACGGCGTGATCCGGATCTCGATCACCGCCGACCGCGCGAAGTACGTCAACCTACGCCGCGAGCCCTGGGCGGCGATCCACGTGACCAGCGACGACTTCTGGGCATACGCGGTCCTCGAAGGCGACGTCCAGCTGACCGCGGTAGCCGCCGACCCCCACGACGCCGCGGTCGACGATCTGGTCGACTACTACCGCGCCGCGAGCGGCGAACACCCGGACTGGGACGAATACCGCCAGGCCATGGTCACCGAACGCCGCGTCCTCGCCCGCATCACCCCCACCCGCGTCTACGGCATGTTGCCCTGAGCCGCAAAGCTTTTCGCCGACCACGGCGGCGCACCGCGCTACGTCACGGCGCGGGCGCCGCCGAGTCGGCCGTCTCCCAGTCATTGGGATGACCATGCTCGGACGGGTCGTAGAGCACCACGAACCAGAACCGCTGCGGCGCCGACAACGGAAACGGCCCGACCGCCAACTCCTCGGACGTGTATCGATCACTACTCATGGTCCGAACCCAACTCGGCGTCCCACTCTGCTGATCAATCCATTTCTGATACACCGAACGCGCGGGCCTAGCGGCCATGATCACCGACATCAGCGGCAGCGCATCAAGTTCCGCCACCGTCGAAACGAACCGCAGACCATCGCTCACGACTGCCAATCTATTGGAGTCCAACCCGATTTCCCAACGTTCCGGCCAGCGGGTTCACGGCCGCACACACACTCACTGGCACGAAGCGCGTGGCATACCGACTGCGCTACTGACCAGCATTCCCGCCCGGCACGGTAAGTCGAGGATGCTCGAGCAGAGCGCGCCACGCAGTCACCCAAGGAAACTGATGGAGGAACCGCTCCCCCGTGCCCGGCTCGTGCTCGTCGCCCGTGAGCACCGTTACGCCCCATTCCGACAGATTGCGTATGCCGCTCTGGATTGCGGGAAAGCTCATCTGTGCTCGGTTGGAGAACGGTACAGCCACCACGGGAAGGCCCTTCCCCACCGCTTCCACGAGAAGTCCGAGGGGCAGGGTGTCCGAAATTCCAGCAGCCCATTTGGCGACCGAATTACAGGTGATGGGTGCGGCGATCATTCCGTCGGCGGGTGGCAGTACGTCAGGTGCGCCGGGCTCCTTGTATTGACTGCGTACGGGATATCCGGTCTTGGCCGCCAGCGCGTCCGCATCGATGAATCGGCGGCCGTCCGGCGAGGCGATCACGCATACGTCCCAGCCGTCCCCCTGAGCCAGCTCGACCAAATTGCCCACATCACGCGCCGCGGGCGAACCAGTCACGATGGCATACAGGACAGGGCTTCCCTGCTCGTTCATGTCCCTCATCGTCGTTCATGGCAACGGATGGACCGCTTCCGCGTACCCGCTGCTACGCAGCCAGTAGCACGCGGGCACGCTCGTTGAAGTCCGCGACCAGCGGATGCGGCCCGAACGACCTCATCTGCCGCTGGACGTCGCGGACTGCCTCCACCGACCGTGAAGACTTGACCTTCCGGGACAAGTCGACAGTGCGGACCGCCGCGACGTACGCAGCGTCGAGGTCTCGGCTCTGAATGTGAGTGACTGCCAGCGCCGCGTGGGACAGCGCGCCGCGGCGGGCGCGATTCTGGCTGCGCGCGTGGGCAATCGACCGGCGCGCATGGGGCTCCGCATTTTCCGGCAGTCCGAGATCACGGAAGGCATTCGCCCACTCCCCGCAGATGTATGCCGGGTCGATGAAGCGCGCCCATTCCGGCTCGGCGTTCGGATCGATCTTGTCGAAAACGCGTTCTGCCTCGTTGATCGCGTGCGCGGTGCCGCGTTTGTCACCCTTCATGGCTAGCGCACGGGCTTCGAGAGTCCACAGATCCGCAAGGCACGCAGGCGAATTCGCCTTCGCAAGCCCTTGACGACCGGCCTGCGCGTGCCGCTGGCCTTCCTGGGGGTGACCGAGTAGCGACGCCTGATCGGCCATTCCAGCAAGAACATGAGCACCGAGCGCGGCGTCCTTCGACTCCTCCGACAACCGCAACGCCTGAACGAGATATCGCTGAGCCGCACCGTGCTCACCGCTGTCGAACGCCATCCATCCGAGCAAGTACGTCTGCTCAGCCGCTGCGCCGGAAAGCGCTCGCCGCACTTCCTCTGTGAACGTCCGCCGCAGCAGTGGATACACGTGCTCGTTCATGTACGCAGCCAGAACAAGTCGGCCGCTGCCTCCACCCTGGAAAATGTCCATCTCCTGGAAGTGGGAGAACATATTCTTCACAGCGGTGACATCTTCGAGCCTGACCCGCTGCCCTCCGTCAGGCAACTGATCCAGCGTGTTCAGCAGCCAATCACGAGACGGTCCGATGGCCGCAGCCGCAGCGAACGGCGCGGCGATGAGGAACTTTCTACGGTCCACGTCGGTTCTCCCGAGATCGCTACGCCTTCACCGGTCACCGTCAACGATGGGTTGTACACCAGTACCCGGTCAACCGCCGGCGTGTCCCCGAACCCGAGGTCATAGGTGGTCACCCGGTAACCGAACCGCGCGGAGAACAAGTCCGCCAGGATTTCCGGGACAGGTGAACGCGGACGCCCACCTTCATCGACCCACCGCCGAATGGTTGACGCGTTCGGCCGGACTTGCGGTTCTCCCAGGTCTCGTCGACGGCCGATTCAACACCTTTCAACACCTTTGACGAACTTACTCCGAGGTGACCTCCGTCACCAGACTTCTAGGTGCGCCCGGCGGCGCTGCCCTCCTCCCACTCCGGATCTTGCATAAACCTTCGTCAGCCGGGCGCTTCCCACTGGATCTACACGGAAGGCATCCGAGATGTGCGATGGCAACACGCCATGGATTCTGTTGTCTCAGTGCGGTATTGGAAACATGTCGGCAGACACCGGCGAGCTGGTCAGCGTGGCCTGCCCATCGTGGTTGTGTGATGGCCTCATCCCGTTGGTGGACGGCAAGATCGCCTCTCACCGAGTACAGGACCGCGAACGGTGCCCATGGTCGGGCACGCGTGTGCTCGACGACCGCGCGACACACACCACGACGGACACGACAGCAGCACGGCCATGAGGACACACCCGGCCGCATTCGCGTGGGTAGACCTCGCCATCAGTCCGTGGGGAGAGTGGGAGAACGCCCGGATCCGCCAGCTCGCACGGCGACTCGGCTACGCACTGCACTGGCCCGACCCATCCGCAATCCCACTGGTCGATCAGGTGCGCGCCGCCGACGTCGACGCCGTGATCACGCCTCACCCAGCCACCTGGACGTGATCCAGCTACACGCACTGATGTGCATCGTGGACGTCGAAACTGCCACTCCCCGAATGAGTTTCGCACGCTGGGCCATGTTCTCGTGCCAGGTGAGACGAACATGAGCACCACAGCGGCATGGTTGGCGCTCGTAGCACTCGTAGTGATCTACGGCAGCGTGGTCGGAGTGCGCTGCCCGCGAACCAGCGGTTCGTAATTGGGACATCGCGGCGTGGCAGGCGTGCCCGGGATGGATTCCACAGGCCGCCCGCCGCGAATCTGCCGACGGTCATCGGCAATTCACTCGAACTGCAACACCTCACCGGTCTCCAGCAGCGTCTTCAGGTTGGCCAGGATGCTCGGCCAGCCGCCGCTGAGGGCCTTCAGCAGCGCGCTGTCTGGTTCGAAACCGTCGTGTACGACAGTGAGTTTCACGATCTCACCCATGGGCTCGATCTCGAACGTCACCTTGGAGCGCGGCTCGGTCATCCACTGCCGCGCCTTCTCGTGGTCGATACCGAACGCGTCCGCGTGTTCGAGGCTCATCGTGTGCCAGGTGTAGGACAGTTTGCGGTACGGCTCCGCTTCCAGCACCACCTGCTCGGGATCGGTACTCTTCCAATCCTTTTCGTACCAGGTCATGACCGAGCCCGGCTGCCAGTCGGTGTCGAAGGAGGCGCCCCAGTACTGCTTCGTGAAGGCGGGGTCGGTGAGTGCCTGCCACAGCTTGCGGTCCGTTGTCTTGATGTAGGTGGTGTAGACGAATTCTTCGCTCATGTTCGCGCCCTCCAGTGCGGTTTTCAGGTCGGCGAGGGCTGCTATGCGCCCCCGGTCGTAGCGGTTGATCCAGCGGTCGGCGATGGCGTTGACGGGTTCGGCGTTGAGGTAGTGCAGCTTTTCCCGGCCGCGGCGGCGGGTGGTCACCAGGTTCGCCGACTCGAGCACGGCCAGATGCTTGCTGACCGCCTGGCGGGTCATGTCCAGCCCGGCGCACAGTTCGCGCAAGGTCTGCCCGTTGTCCGCGTTCAGGCTGTCCAGCAGCAGGCGTCGGCTGGGATCGGCCAGCGCCTTGAACACCTCGTCCACTTCGCCACCTCCATAGGCAACCATTTGGATGCCTTTCACAATAGGCATCCGTTTGGTTGCATGTCAATGCCGCTGTCGCGGCTAGGCGAGGCGGACGGCAGGATGGCACGGGTGTTGCGGAGTTTTCAGGTGACGAACCACAGATCGCTGGCCGAGACGCAGGAGCTGCGGTTGGTCGGCAGCCGAGCGGGGGCGCTGCCCGCACCGGTGACCGCGGTGCACGGCACCGCCGCGACCGGCAAGTCCAGTCTGGTCGACGCGCTGGGTCATATGCGCGACGCGGTGCTGAACTCCGTCACGGGCTGGGATCCCTACGCCGGCCCGGTGCGGTCGCCGCATCTCGGATTCGCCGACCGGCCATCGGAATTCGTCGCCACGTTCGTGGCCGAGGGCGTGCCCTACACCTACGGATTCCGCCTCGACAACGCCGATGTCACCGCCGAATGGCTGCACAGCCACCCGCACAACCGCAAGCGCATCGTCTTCGAGCGCGAGGGCGCGGACGTGCGGCTCGGCCCGCTGTTCGAGCCGGTCCGCTACGGCATCGGGGCGCTGGCGCCGCTGGTGCGCCCGAACGCGCTGCTGCTCAGCCTGACCGGCCAGATGTACGCCGAGGCGCTGGTCCCGGCGTACCGCTGGTTCTCCGCGCAGCTGGATGTGCAACGGGGGCAACAGGATACGCAGACGATCGCACACCAGCTCGGCAGCCACATCTCCCGCTCCGCGGACAACGCCGCGCGGCTGCTCACACTGTTGCGGTCGGCCGATCTCGGCATCGAGGACCTGCTGATCGCCGAGAACGACCCGCTGTACGCGGACTATCTGCGCGACCTGGACGGCGATATCGCCGGTGCCGCAAGCGAACTCGACGCCTGCCTGGCCTCACCCACCCGCGCCGAGCAATTGCGGGCGACCCACGGACTGACTCCGACCGGGCTCGAACGCGAACTGAGCAACCTGCGCGCCGCCCGCGACACCCTCTACTCCCGCATGGTGGCCCGCCGCGGCGTCGGCCTGGGCCTGGTGCACGAGGGCATCGATGCCGCGTTCGACATCACCGACGAGTCCACCGCGACCCTGGCCCTGCTGCGCCTGCTCCCGCCCATACTGGACGCCCTGGACACCGGCCGGGTGCTGGCCGTCGACGATATCGACACCCACCTCACCGGCGACGCGACCGACCGCCTGATCCAGTTGTTCCAGAACCCGGAAACCAACTCCCGCGGCGCCCAGCTGATCTTCACCACCCGCAACCGCACCCTGATCGACCGCGGCAACGGCCGCTCCCAATCCCGCCGCACCACCGTCTGGCAACTACGCCGCACACCCCAGGGCGCCACCGAACTGACCACGCACTGACCCAGGCGTGAACAGCGAGCGGACGCGGCGCGGGACTGCCGCGGGACCCCGCTGAGCAACGTAGCCGCAGGCACGCCCGCATACCATGGTGGCATGTTGGAGATCGCGTTTCTGGTGACCGCTGTCGTGGTGCTCGTGGCGCTGGTCATGGCGTATCGGCGGGGTCGGGGCGGCGGGACGAGGGGCGGGGCGGGCTCGAATCGACCGCAGCCCGAGGTGGGGACCTTGCACGTGACCGGGGTCAGTCCGCGCCCGGCCGCGCAGGGGAATCAATACGTGACCATCACCGGCACGATCTCGGGTCCGTCGGTCGGCGGCGAGACGGTCTACGGCCGGTTCGCCTGGGACGTGAACCAGTGGCCCTCCCCCGGCGACCAGATCCCGGTCGAGTATCCGCCTGGCAAACCACAGAACTGGCAGTTGGGCCACCCGGGCGCCCGACCCTATTTCGGCGGCTGACGGCCGTCACTCGAAGGTGATCGACTCCGGTTCCTGAGAGAAGATCCGGGCGGTTTCGGTCGCCAGCTCGAGGGCGCGGCGTGCCCAGGCCTGCGAGGCGTCGGCCAGCCCGCACGCGGGCGTGACGAGGATCCGCTCGCGCAGCAGGCGGCGGGGGAAGCCGAGTCGGTCGATCAACCGGACGCCGGGCTCGGCGACCTCCCGCCACGTGACGGGGCGGGCCGGGGCGGCGGTCGGCACCAGCCCGAGAGCCAGGAGCTTGCCGGATTCGAGCAGTTCACCGACGCCGTCGAGGTCGGCGGGGCCGATCACGGCGAGATCGAAACCTATTGCGGCGGCGGAACTTCCGCGCAGCAGGCCGAGCGCGGGCGGTGCGGCACAGGTGTGCACCAGGACCGGCGCGTCCGGCGCGGTCACGACGGTTTCGAGGATGTCGAGGGCTTCGGGCACCGGCACCGCGCGCACGGTGTGCAGTACGCTCGCGCCACGGATGGCGCCCTCGAGCACCGCGGTCAGCGACGGTTCGTCCAGTTGCACCACGACATTCGCGCCGAGCCGCTTGCCGACCTCGGCGGCGTGCTCGCTGAGGCCCTCGGCCAGCGATGCCGAAAGATCGCGCACCGCACCGGGATCGGTGAGCACCCGATGCCCGTTGGCGAGTTCGACCTGTGCGGCGAGCGTCAGCGGGCCCGGCGCCTGCACCTTCACGGATCGGCCGGTCCCGGCCAGACCCGCTGTCTCCCAAGCCTCTTCGAGCGCGTCGAGATCCGTGCGCAGCAGATCGAACGCGCGCCGCGAGACCGAGCCGGGCCGCGGCGCCATCCGGTAGGCCCGGGTCGAGGTCTCGAACTGCATGTCCACCAGCAGCGCCGAGGCGCGCCCGATCAGATCCGAACCCGCTCCGCGGCCGGGCAATTCGACCAGGTGCGGCAGGTTGCCCAGTTCGCCGACGATGGTCGCCGCCGCCTCGCGCACGTCGGTGCCCGGCCAGGACCCGACACCGGTCGCGATGCCGCCTTGCAGTACTTGTTCACCCGAGGTCACCGTGCACCATCCAGCTCGTTCGATTGCGATGTCGGCGCGCACGAAGCGCGACTGCGGAATCGTCGCGGACCGCGGACGTCACCGCACATCCGGACGCGATACCCACAGCCTACGGCGCACCCACCTCAGCGAGCCGAGTCGGGCGTCGACCGCACCAGATCCGCCTCGGCGCGGGCGGTGCCGCTGATGGTGCCGCTGCCGATCACCTCGTCGCCCGCCGGGTCCGGGCGGTACAGCACCACGGCCTGGCCGCGGGCCACCCCGGTCAGGGGCTCCCGCAACCGCACCACGAGGCCGCCATCCACCGCCTCCGCGACCGCGGGCGCGGTGCCGCCGTGCGCGCGCACCTGGGCCACGCACTCGATCGGCCCGTCCGGCGCGGCGCCGGAGGTCCAGATCGGCCGCTCCGCCAGCACCGTGGACACCTCGAGGTCCGCGGCGCCGCCGACACGCACGGTGCCGGAATCCGGATCGATCTCGGTGACGTAGCGCGGACGGCCATCCGGCGCGGGGCCGGGCAGCCCGAGCCCCTTGCGCTGACCGATCGTAAAGCCGTGCACCCCTTCGTGTTCGGCCAGCTTGCGCCCGTCGGAATCGACGATCGCCCCCGGCCGGACGCCGATCTTGGCACCCAGGAACGCGCGAGTGTCGCCGGAGGGGATGAAGCAGATGTCGTGCGAGTCGGGCTTGTCCGCCACCGCGAGACCGCGTTCGGCGGCCTCGGCGCGGATCTGCGGCTTCGGGGTGTCGCCCACCGGGAACATCGCGCGGCCCAGCTGCTCGGCCGTGAGCACGGCCAGCACGTAGGACTGGTCCTTGTCGGCATCGACCGCCCGGCGCAGCACGCCGTCCTCGAGCCGCGCGTAGTGGCCGGTCGCGACCGCGTCGAAGCCGAGTGCCACCGCCCGGTCCGCCAGCGCGGCGAACTTGATCTTCTCGTTGCAGCGCAGACAGGGGTTCGGGGTCTCACCGGCGGCGTAGGCGGCGACGAAGTCGTCGATCACGTCTTCCTTGAAGCGATCGGCGAAATCCCAGACGTAGAAAGGGATTCCGAGCACGTCCGCGGCGCGGCGGGCGTCGCCGGCGTCCTCCTTGGAGCAGCAGCCGCGCGACCCGGTACGCAACGTTCCGGGCGTCGCCGACAGCGCCAGATGCACGCCGACCACCTCATGACCGGCCTCGACCGCGCGGGCGGCCGCCACGGCGGAATCCACACCGCCACTCATCGCTGCGAGCACTCTCATCGCGTACCTCCTTTCGCACCGGCCAGCCCGGCCGCCTTGGCCCGCTCCACCACCGGCGGCAGCACTTCCAGCAGTCTCGCTATGTCGTATTCGGTTGTGGTGTGCCCCAACGAGAATCGCAGCGAACCGCGCGCCTGCCGGGTTTCCACGCCCATGGCCAGCAGCACGTGGCTGGGCGCGGCGACCCCGGCGTTGCAGGCCGAGCCCGTGGAGC
The DNA here is from genome assembly GCF_044628355.1 of Nocardia sp. N2S4-5. Taxonomy (NCBI): domain Bacteria; kingdom Bacillati; phylum Actinomycetota; class Actinomycetes; order Mycobacteriales; family Nocardiaceae; genus Nocardia; species Nocardia sp. N2S4-5. The sequence goes on from NZ_JBIUPM010000001.1 coordinate 2,877,634, forward strand.
ATTCGATCCCGGCGGCGTCCAGCAGCATCAGCAGCGAATCGCCCTCGCAGCCGGGGAAAGTGAAGTGGGCGTTGCCCGGCAGGCGGCGCACGCCCTCCGGGCCGTTGAGGACGGCGTCCGGAATCGCCGCCCGCACACCCGCGATCAGCGCGTCTCGCAGCCGCACCAATTCGTCTGTGCGCGTGGGCAATCCGGTCACGGTCTCGCGCAGCGCCGCCGCCAGGCCGAGCGCCGCGGGCACGTCGGAGGTGCCCGACCGCAGGTCGCGTTCGTGGCCGCCGCCGTGGATCATCGGCACGCACGGCACCTGCCGGCCCAGCAGCAGCACCCCGATGCCGTGCGGTCCGCCGACCTTGTGGCCCGCGAAACTGGCCGCGGACAGGCCACTGGCGCCGAACCCGATGGGCAGCTGCGCGGCGGCCTGCACCGCGTCGCTGTGCATCGGGATATCGAATTCCTGTGCGACGGCGGCCAATTCCTCGATCGGCTCGATGGCGCCGACCTCGTTGTTGGCCCACATGACGGTGACCAGCGCCGTCTCCGCGGCGTGCTCGGACAGCGCCGCGCGCAGCGTGCGCGGCGATACCGTGCCGGTTCCGTCGACCTCCAGGAGCGTGACCCGCGCGCCCTCGTGCTGTTCCAGCCACTCGACGGCATCGAGCACCGCGTGGTGTTCGACGGCGCTGACCAGAATCCGGCTCCGCTGCGGATCGGCGTCACGGCGCGCCCGGTAGATCCCCTTCACGCCGAGGTTGTCGCTCTCCGTCCCGCCGGAGGTGAAGATGACCTCCGACGGCCGCGCGCCCAGATCGGCCGCGATCGACTCCCGCGCCTCCTCCAGCTGCCGCCGCGCCGCCCGCCCGGAACCGTGCAGCGACGACGCGTTACCCGCCCCGCGCAGGGCAGCCGTCATCGCCTCGACCGCGCCAGGAAACATGGGTGTCGTGGCCGCGTGATCGAGGTAGACCGTCTTGGGCACCGCACCGACCGGACCCGGGAAAGCCGACTTCATGACCGATCCAGCCTATCCCACCGCTGACCTGCACATCTTGGGGGTACCCACCTGCCCTCCAGGAAAATTTCGACGAATGACCCGGGACCGTCAACCGGCGACCCGCGCAGGGTATTCCCGGAGGCCGGGGCCTGGCGCACCTCACATCCGGCCGGGCTGCCCCGTCGGAGGGGTGTACCGATTCGCAACACGCAGGAGTCCGTCATGGAAGCTCGCATGAACCTGTTCGACAACCCCGTTACGGCCAAGTCGCTGAAGTACCTCGTCTCGGCGGGCGCGGCGCTCGGGGAAACGGCGCTGCCGCGGTCGACGCAGGAACTGGTGCGGCTGCGCGCGAGCCAGCTCAACGGCTGCGGCGCGTGCGTCGACATCCACACCAAGGAGGCCGCGCACGCCGGGGAGACCCCGGTGCGCCTGCACCTGGTCGCGGTCTGGCGCGAGGCCACGGTGTTCACCGCCGCCGAGCGTGCGGCCTTGGCGCTGGCCGAGGCGGGCACTCGCCTCGCCGACTCCGCCGACGGGGTGACCGACGAAGTGTGGGCGAACGCCGCCGAGCAGTACGACGAGGAGCAGCTCGGCGCGCTGGTGGCGCTCATCGCCAATATCAACGCCTTCAACCGCCTCAACGTCATCACCCGGCAGCACGGCGGCAGCTACCGGGCCGGGCAGTACGTCGTCTGAGGACCGCGTCGTCTCGTCCCGCTGCCGCGAGTCCGCGGTCGCGGGCCGGGTGGCGGCACCGGTTCCTGGCACGCACACCCCCGCGCCCGCTGCGAGATCCGCTCCGCGACACTGGCTTTCGACCAGCCCACCGATGGTGTCCACCCGAGTGACCACTACGGCGTGGTCGTCGATGTCGAAATCGGTCGGGACGGGTAGGTGAGAGTGCACCGCTGAGGGCTCCACCGGAGCGTCGGGTTGCCGTGAGCACCACCTTTACGGCATCTTTACTGGCGGTGTGCCGGGAAGTCTGGTCGGCGAACGTGGCCCGAGATCTCGGGCGACGTGGATCCGACGCTGGGAGCGACCGATGCCAGTCACCGAAGTGATCTTGACGGATTTCGTTCGAGCGATCAGCACCGGCGTCGTCGTATCCTGCGGGTGTGCACGCATCGCAGATAGCCGAGGAATATCCGGTGGTCACCATGGACACCGACGCGCTGGATGCCGCACGACTGCTGGCCGAGCACCGACTGCCCGGCATCCTGGTCACCACGGCCGACGGGCGGCCCGAAGCGGTACTTCCGGCCTCGCAGGTCGTGCGGTTCCTGGTGCCGCGGTACGTGCAGGACGATCCGTCACTGGCCGGGGTGATCGACGAATCGACCTGCGATCGGATGGTGACGAAGCTGCGTGGCAAGAAGGTCCGCGACGTCATTCCCGAGCGGTTGATCAAGGTGCCCGCGGCGAAGGCCGACGACACCATCCTCGAGGTGGCGGCCACCATGTCGCAGTACCGCAGCCCGCTGGTCGCGGTCATGAAGGACGCCGAACTGATCGGAGTCATCACCGCTTCGCGCCTGCTGGCGGCGACACTGCACCACCACTGACCACGCCGCACCGTCGGGGCGCGCTGTGAATGTCGTCCTCGCGGTCGCCGTTTTCGTCGTCGCCTACGCGCTGATCGCCACCGAACGCATCCACAAGACGACCGCCGCGCTCGGCGGTGCCGCGATCGTGCTGGCGCTCGGCGTGGTGGGGTCGGCCGACAGCTTCTTCTCCCACGAGACCGGGATCGACTGGGACGTCATCTTCCTGCTGCTCGGGATGATGATCATCGTCGGGATACTGCGGCAGACCGGCGTCTTCGAGTACACCGCGATCTGGGCCGCCAAGCGCGCCAAGGGTTCTCCGCTGCGGGTGATGATCCTGCTGACCCTCATCACGGCGGTGGCGTCGGCCTTTCTCGACAATGTGACCACCGTGCTGCTGATCGCGCCGGTGACGCTGCTGGTGTGCGATCGTCTCGACATCAACCCGTCGCCGTTCCTGATCGCCGAGGTTCTCGCCGCCAATATCGGCGGCGCCGCCACCCTGATCGGGGACCCGCCCAACATCATCATCGGCAGCCGGGCCGGGTTGACATTCAACGACTTCCTCGTCCACATGGCCCCGCTCGTGCTGGTGGAGCTGGCGGTGTTCACGCTGGTGCTGCCGTGGCTGTTCCGCGGCAGCTTCACCGTCGATCCCGACCGCGCCGCGGACATCATGGCGCTGAACGAACGCGAAGCCATCCGCGACCGCGGACTACTGATCAAATGCGGCCTCGTGCTGGCCGCGGTGTTCGCCGGGTTCATCGGGCACTCGCTGTTCCACATCGACCCCTCGGTGGTCGCGCTGCTCGGCGCGGGGATCCTCGTGCTGGTTTCCGGAGTGCCACAAGAGGAGTTCCTGTCGGCCGTCGAGTGGGACATGCTGTTGTTCTTCGCCGGACTGTTCGTCATGATCGGCGCGCTGGTGAAAACCGGTGTGATCGAGAATCTTTCCCGGCACGCCGTCGCGGCCACCGGCGGCAACGCACTGGTGGCTACCATGCTCATTCTCGTGGTGTCCGCGGTGCTGTCCGGGGTCATCGACAATATTCCCTACGTCGCCACGATGAGCCCGCTGGTGGCCGAACTCGCCGGCGGCATGGAAGAACACGGCCACGCCCTGTGGTGGGCGCTGGCCGCGGGCGCGGACTTCGGCGGCAACCTCACCGCCGTCGGCGCCAGCGCCAATGTCGTGATGCTCGGCATCGCCAAACGCGCCGACACCCCGATCTCGTTCTGGGAATTCACCCGCAAGGGCGCCGTGGTCACAGCGATCACCATCACCATCGCCGCCCCCTACCTATGGCTCCGCTACTTCGTACTCGGCTGATCCGCGCCATCCTCGAACCCGTTGTCCTCGGACCGATCCCGATTACACCAGCGCAACATCAAGGCCCCCGCCACAAACACTCCGATCAGTGCCACCACGACCACCTCGGACATACAGCCACGGTACCGGCGTCGAAGGCGATGTGAACTCCGGCGGCGCGCAAGGATTCGATTCAGGTCAATATGTCAGTGGGTAATTATGTCCTGACACATGCCGCTCGCGCCGTGGCCGACCGGAAGGGCCCGCAGTGACCGAAACCATCGATCGGACGAGACCACCGGCGACCCCGGTGCGTACCCCCGCCGAGCTGACCGACCTGCGGGCGGCCGATCCGGGCGCCGTCGCTCGCGCCTTCGCCGAGCGCCGCCGCCGACCACTGGTGCGGGGCGACGGGCGCCTGATGATCATCGCCGCCGACCATCCCGCGCGCGGGGCGCTGTCGGCGGCGGGCGACCCGTTCGCGATGAACAGCCGCACCGATCTACTCGGCCGATTGGTGACGGCGCTGCGGCGGCCCGGGGTGGACGGCGTGCTGGGCACCGCCGACATCATCGAGGACCTGCTATTACTCGGCGCGCTGGAGGACAAGGTCGTGTTCACCTCCATGAACCGCGGCGGCCTCGCCGGAGCCACCTTCGAACTCGACGACCGGATGACCGGCTACACCGCCCGCGCCACCGCGGCCGCCGGACTCAACGGCGCGAAGATGCTCAACCGATTCGACCTGACCGACCCGGGCACACTGTCGACTATGACGGCGTGCGCCGCCGCGATCGACGACCTCGCCGCCCTCGGCCTGGTCGCCCTGGTGGAGCCGTTCCTGTCGACGCGGCCGGGCGGTCCGGGCACCGCGGTCGTCAACGACCTGTCCCCGGACGCGGTCATCAAGAGCATTCACTTGGCACAGGGTCTCGGGTCGACGTCCGCCTACACCTGGTTGAAGCTGCCCGTCGTCGAGGACATGGCGCGGGTCGTGGACGCCACCACCCTGCCCACGCTGCTGCTGGGCGGCGACCCGCAGTCCGCGCCCGAGCAGACCTACGCGCGGTGGGCGGAGGCCCTTGCGCTGCCGGGGGTGCGGGGTCTGGTCGTGGGCCGCGCCCTGTTGTATCCGCGCGACGGCGATGTCGCCCGGGCCGTCGACACCGCCGTATCGCTGGTGCGGTGACCGCGATGAGCAGCAGGTATTACCTTCCGGCGGGCAGTGCCGCCGCCCCGTACACCGTATCGGTCACCCGGGAATCCGCCGGTTGGGACCATTGCAGCCTGCACGTCGCCGAACTGGCCGCGGGACAGTCGCTTCGGGCGCACAGCGGCGAAGACGAGATCGTGGTGGTGCCGCTGTCCGGATCGTTCCTGGTGTCCTGTGACGGCGAGGCGCACGAATTATCCGGCCGCAGCAGCGTTTTCGACGGTCCCACCGACTTCGCGTATATCGGCCGCGACAGCGACTACACCGTCTCCGGTACCGGCCGGATCGCCCTCGGTGGCGCGGTGGCCCGGCGGTCGCTGCCGTTCCGATACGTGCCGGCCGCGGGCGTCGCGGTGGAGCTGCGCGGCGCGGGCAACGCCAGCCGCCAGGTGCACAATTTCGCGATGGCCGACACGTTCGACGCCGATGCCCTGCTCGCCTGCGAGGTGCTCACGCCGGGCGGCAACTGGTCGTCGTATCCCGCGCACAAGCACGACGAGCACTCCGAGCACGAGACGCCGCTGGAGGAGATCTACTACTTCGAATTCGCCTCGGGTGCAGGAGGTTCCCCCGGCTTCGGCTACCACCGCGTGTACGGGACGGCCACTCGACCGATCAATGTCCTCGAGGAGGTCCGCACCGGCGACGTGGTGCTGGTACCGCACGGCTACCACGGCCCGTCCATCGCCGCCCCCGGCCACCATATGTACTACCTCAACATCATGTCGGGCCCCGAACGCGCCTGGCGCAGCTGCGACGACCCGGCCCACGCCTGGCTCCGCGACACCTGGCGTGATATGCCCGTCGACCCGCGGCTTCCGTTGGGCAAGACAGACATTCGCCGCTGAGCCGAAGCCGTCGGGCATCGACCGCACTCCGGTGGACGGCGCGGTTACCGTGCGGGCAAGGCGGGTTCGGCCGTTCGGTCCGGCACGATGTCGCGGGTGGGGCCGGTGCCGACCGCGGTCGCGTGGGCGTCGATGTCGACGGTTTCCCGGCCGCGGATCGCGCGCTCGCATCGCCGGGCCAGTTCGTGGCGGTCGGGGCCGGGATGCTCGAGGGGAAGGAGAACGATCTCGGCGACGACGCCCTTGGAGCGCAACACGCGGCGGGCGGAATCGACGAAGGTGTCCAGGCCGACGAAACCCGGCACCGTCGACAGCTCGCCGTCGCGGTCGAGGTACCGCACCCGGATCGGCTGCACGGGCGCGCCGGAGTCCAGCGCCGCCTGGAACAGGGCGGGCCGCAGGCGGCCGTGCGCCCGGCCGCACCAGGTGGTGCCCTCGGGGAACACGGCGACCCGCTCCCCTGCCGACAACCGCTGCGACATCGTCGCGATCACCTCGGGCAACTGCCGCAAGCGTTCCCGCTCGATCGGGATCACCCGCATCAGGCGAGCGAGCCTGCCCAGCACGGGCCAGTCGATGAGGTCCGCCCGCGCCACGAACCCCATCGGCCGCACCGCCGCCAGTGCCAGCACATCGGTCCATCCGACATGACCGGCGACCACGAGCAGCCCCTCATCAGCTGCGCGTGGCCCGCCGCCGGCCGCGCGCGGTCCCGCCGGTGCCCCGACGCGCTGATCGACGATCCGCAAACCTATTCCGCAGCACCGCAATGCCATTCGGGCATAGCGCTTGTGCAGCCCGGTGCGCCGACTACGCGGGGTGGCCAGATTGATCACGGGAAAACTGGCCAGCAGCGCGAACACACTCGCCACGCGCACCGCCATCCGCACGGTCCCGGCCGCGTCAGGCACGTCGACGCAGCGGGGCCCGCACGGGCTCGACGGCATCCAGGCATGCACGGGGGCCGCCGGTGGGCACGACAGCGCGGAGGTTCCGGGCGCAACCAGAGCGGGCATCTATCTCACCGTTCGTCGAAGGTGTTCGCGGCGCTCTGTAAGCGGTCCAGGTAGCGCCGGTTGATGGTTTCCAGGCCGAGCAGCGCCACGAAATCCGCGACGCCGAAGTCCGGATCGTGCGCGGGCTCGCCGCAGATCTCCGCACCCAGCCGGAGGTAGCCGCGCAACAGCGGCGGAAGTTTCGGGCGCGCGGGCGCCGGCAACTCGTCGAGCGGGCGCCCGTCCACGACCACCGGGCGATAGGGCCGCACCCTGCGGGCCGGATCGCCGCCGTGCTTGTCCAGCAACAGATCCCGGACGCCGCGCACGTTGACACCGGCGGGATCGCCGGGACTGTCCTGCATCGGCACCGACACGCAGCCCATCACCCAGTCGTAACCGGTGAGCTGGATGTAGTGCAGGATGCCCGCCCACATCAGGGTCAGCGTGGAACCGTTGCGGTGCTCGGGGACCACGCAGGCGCGGCCCATCTCCACGATCCGCCGCCCCTCGGGATCCATTGCGGCCAGGTCGAATTCGGTGGCGCTGTAGTAGCCGCCCGCGGCCGCGACCTGATGCGGCGGCAACATCCGGTAGCAGCCGACGAATTCGCCGGTCGGGTCGTCGCGCACCAGCAGGTGGTCGCAGTATTCGTCGAAGCGGTCGGCGTCCAGTCCGTCGGCGCTCTCGGGGATGTGGAATCCGGGCTCGGCGGCGAACACGCGGTAACGCAGCCGCTGTGCCGCCCGGCGGTGCTCCGCGTCGGAGGAGACGACCAGCGAGTACCGCGGCGGCTCCACCCCCGTGTCCGTCGTGCGGGCCGGCGCTGTCAGCACGGACATTGTTGTCATGTCCCGATGAAGCCAGTCCGAATCGGCGTCGCGGCTACCATCGCGTGTCCGGCCGATGCCAGTCCGGTGAACGAGACGGCGGTCACACTCGCCGTTCACCGTCCCGATGCGCCGGGTTCGCTCAGTTTGCCTGCTGCACAACTGGACCGCGCCGCATCCCGACAGCGCCGCCGGTCATGAGATTCAGGCGTTCTCGCGGGCGAAGCCGCGGGCGCCGAGTACCAGCAGCACCAGCGCCACCGCCAGCGTGAGGCCGGTCCCCCAGTAGACCTCCGAGGCGCCGAGATCACCACGGAATAAGGCCCGCGCCGCCTCGACGGTGTGCGAGAACGGGTTCACCTTCCCGATGGTCTGCAACCACGTCGGACCGACACTGAGCGGCAGCAGAATGCCCGACAGCAGCATCAGCGGCACCGACAGCGTGTTGAGGATCGAGGCGAGCGTGTCCTCCGAGCGCGCCCACAGACCCACCGCGTAGGAGGCCGCCGCCAGGCCCGCCCCCATCACCGCGATCAGCAGCACCGACAGCAGCAGCCCCAGCGGATCGGGCCGCAGCCCGAACGCCAGCGCCGCCACCGCGACGAGCAGCAGCGCCTGCACGATCAGCACCACCATGTCCTTGACCACCCGCCCCAGCAGCAGCGCCGCGCGGCTCGCGGGCGTAACCCGTTGCCGCTCCACGACTCCCGCGCGCAATTCCATGACGAGGCCGAAGCCGACGTAGATCGCCCCGAACAACCCGATCTGGATGACCAGCGCCGGAGTCAGCACCTCCCACGGATCCGCGCCCGGCCCGAGCGACGGGGCGATGCCCTTCACGAGCGGACCGAACAGCACCAGATACAACACGGGCTGCGACAGCCCGATCAGCACCCAGACCGGATTGCGCAGGTTGGAGCGCAGCTGGGACCAGAAGATCAGTCCGGTGTCGCGCAGGAATGTCATGATCGGCTCGTCTCTCGCAGTGAACGCCCGGTGATGGTCAGGAACACGTCGTCGAGGCTGGGGCGCTTGACGGTCAGCGCGTCGGCGGCGATGCCGTGCTCGTCCAGCGCGCGCAGCAGCGGCACCACCGCGGCGTCGCCACGCTCGACCGTCAGGTGCAGCACCGTCACCCCGGCGCCCTCGGCCCGCACCCGCGATCGCACGTCGAGCACCGATTCGGCCACCTCCAGCGCGAGATCCGCTCTCGCACTGGCTATTTCGATGCTCACGACATCGCCGGAGATGCGGCGCTTGAGTTCGTCCGGCGCGCCCTCGGCGACGATCCGGCCGTGGTCCATGACGAGGATGCGATCGCACAGCGCGTCGGCCTCCTCGAGGTAGTGGGTGGTGAGCACGATGGTGGTGCCCCGCGCCCGCAGCGCGCGGATGTGCTCCCAGAGGTTGGCGCGGCTCTGCGGATCGAGCCCCGTGGTCGGCTCGTCCAGGTAGATCAGCCGCGGCCCGTGCACCAGCCCGAGAGCGATATCGACGCGGCGACGCTGACCGCCGGAGAGCTGACCGCACTTGCGGCCGCCGAGCCCGTCGAGGTCCAGCGCGCCCAGCAGCGCCTCCGCATTGCGCCGCGCGGCGGCCTTGTCGAGCCCGAAAAGCCTTGCCTGCAAGACCAATTCGTCGATCACGAGTTCGGCCTCGTTGGTCGAGCCGCCCTGCGCGACGTAGCCGATGCGCGAGCGCACCGTCCGCGGTTCGCCACGCAGCGGCGCGTCGGCGATCGTCGCCTCGCCCGCGGTGGGCGCGATCAGCGTACTGAGCATGCGCAGCGTCGTGGTCTTACCGGCCCCGTTGGGGCCGAGCAGTCCGACGATCTCGCCGTCGTGGACGTCGAAATCGACGCCCGCCACCGCCTCGACCGGACCCGCCTTCGTCTGAAATGTTCTGGCCAGCCCCCGAACTCGGATCACCGAGGTACGGGTGTGGCCACGAACCGTAGCCGTCGTTTCCATGCCGGTAACGGTAGAAACGACGGCCTGAATAGTCAAGCTTTACTATTCAGTCTTGATCATTTATACGGTTCCCCTGACCAGACGTCGAGTTCGCCACTTTCTATGCGCTGCAAGGTCTTTCGTGACCACTCCAGATCTGCGCGGGTATGGTCGGCGGCGAGCCGCATATTGTCCGCGACATGATGGGGCTCGGTCTCGCGGGGATCGCCGCTGCCGGCCAGAATGCGCTCCACCTCGCGGTCCAGATAGACGAGGTCGGCCTCGAACTTCAGGATCCGGCTGCGCAACGCGGCGATCACCTCGTCACGCGGCGCGTACGGGATCAGCGACACGGCCGCGTAGTAGGAATGCTTCGGCGGTTCGGTGGACCACAGCGCCTCACGCAGCATGTCGCCGAACACCTTCTCGCCCTCGACGGTCAGCCGGTAGGTCGTGCGTTCGGGCCGCGCGCCGTCCTGCCCCACACCCTCGACGGCGATCAGCCCGTCGCGCTGCATCGTTTTCAGCGCGCCGTACACCGAGCCGGGTTGGACATTCGCCCACTTGTCGGCATGCCAGGACAGCAACTCCCGCCGCACGTCGTAACCGTGCACGGGTTGCATCATGCGCACGACAGCCAGCACCAGCATGCGCGTCGTCGGAACAGCCATGCCGAAATTCTGCCCCCAGCACCGGCAACGGCGCCCGGCCGGTCCACCGGAAACTCCGGCGCGTTCGGAAAACTCAGTACGGGTTGTTCGGATCCCGTTCCGGCAGTGGACGTTCCACGACGACCGGACGCCCCAGCGGGTTGCGGACGCGGCGTTTGGCGGCCTGGTAGACCTGGATCGTCTCGGCGGCGACGACGTCCCAGGCGAAGTCGGCGGTAAGACGGGCGTGGGCGGCGTGCGCGCGGGCCTGGGCGGTGGGCGGGTCGTCGAGGACCGCACAGACCGCCTCGACCAGCCCGTTCACATCGGCGGGCTCGAACGACGCACCGGTGACGCCGTCGATGACGAGTTCGCCGAGCCCGCCCGCGTTGGAGGTCACCAGCGGCGTCCCCGCGGCGGCGGCCTCGAGCGCCACGATCCCGAACGGCTCGTAGCGGCTCGGCAGCACGATGGCGTCGGCGCCGTGCAACCAGCCCAGCAGCTCCGTGTGGTCCAGGCGCCCGGTGAAGTTCACCGCCCGCACCACCCGGTGGGCGCGGGCGCGCTCGCGCAGCCATTCGAACTGGGTGCCGACACCGGCGATGGTCAGCGTGGCGCCGGGATGCGCCCGCCGGATGCGCGGCAGCGCGGCGATCGCGTCCTGCACGCCCTTCTCGTACTCGAGCCGCCCGACATAGAGCAGCCTCGGCGGGCCAGAGCGCGGGGCGCGCTCGCGAAAGCTCCACGCGCCCACATCGATTCCGTTGCGGATCACCGTCACCGGCGACAGTTCCGGACCGTAGAGCCGTTCCACCTCGTCCTGCATCGACGCCGAGCAGGTGATGAGCGCGTCGGAGTCGCGAGCCAGCCACCACTCCACCGAATGCACCTGCCGGTTCACCCGCCCGGACACCCAGCCGCTGTGCCGACCGGCCTCGGTGGCGTGAATGGTCGACACCAGCGGCACGTCGTAGTGCTCGGCCAGGGCGATCGCCGGATGCGCGACCAGCCAGTCGTGCGCGTGCACGACGTCCGGGGTCCAGCCCTCGGCGATCCCCGGCTTGCTCAGCGCGATCCCGGCCCGCACCATCGCGTGGCCCATCGCCAGCGTCCACGCCAGCATGTCCTCGCCGAAGTCGAAACAGGGCGGGTCCTCGGCCGCGGCGACCACGAGCACCCGGTCCTCGATGAAGGTGTAGGTGGGGTGGGTCGAGGAGTCGGTGCCCATCGGGCGGCGTGCCAAGACCACGACCTCGTGCCCGGCGCTCGCCAGTTCGGTGGCGAGGTGATGCACGTGTCGGCCCAGCCCGCCGACCACCACCGGCGGGTACTCCCACGACACCATCAGAATCTTCATGCGGGTCCTTCTGTATCGGACGCGGCGAGCCGGCGCGCGTCGAGCGCCGGGAACAAACCGTCGGCCGCGTACCATCCTGCCGCCAACTGCCGGGCTTTGGCGAGTTGTCCGGCGGCGACCGCGGCGGCGATCTCGCGCACGGCGTGCGCGTGCTGGTGCGCGCGGTCGCGGGCGTAACCGGCCGCGGAGTCCTTGCTGACCATGAACGCCCAGTCGCTGGACACGGTCAGCACCGCCTCCCGCAGCAGCTGGTCGGCCACCGGATCGCGCAGGCTGTGCCCCTGCGAGCGCACCTTGTCCAGCGTGTCCAGGGTCAGCCGGACGATCTCGGCGTTCAGCTCTACCAGGTCCCGCACCGGGTCTCCGGCCCACACCCGCCAGTCCTTGCCCGAACCCCACGAGGAGTCCGCCAGCTGGACGGACTCACCGACGAAACCCTGCGCCCGCGCGTCGGCCAGCGTGCCGACGGTGACCCCGGCCTCGGGCAGCGCGCGCAACACCTGCTCGAGCCACTGCGGACCCTCGTGCCACCAGTGCCCGAACAGTTCGGTGTCGAAAGCGGCCACCACCAGCGCGGGGCGGCCGATCCGCGCGGACTCGGCGAGCAGCCGCTCCCGCACGGTGCCCACGAAGTCCTCGACATCGGTACGGATCGCGGCGGCGGCCAGTTCCGGGTCGTACGGGGCCTTGTCCGGACCCGCGACCTGCTTGCCCGTGACCCGGCTCGGCTTGAGACCGGTGTCGTGGTCGTAGTGGTGAAAGTCCCGGTAAGCGGCGTGACCCGGATAGCCGGACTTCGGCGACCACACCCGGTAGCTGACCTGCAGGTCACGCCCGAAGGCGAGCACCTCCGAATCCCACACGGGCCGCCCCAGCGTGGTGTCCCCGCGCAGCGCCGGACCGTCGACCATGAAATGCGTCACACCGGCCGCCGCGTACCCGCTCTCCATCCCCGGCGTGAAACCGCATTCCGGCGCCCAGATGCCCGACGGGGTGTGCCCCCAGCGGTGCCGGGCGTCGGCCAGACCCTCGGTCAGCTCGAAAGCGCGCAGCCGCGGATGCAGCAGCGGCTGGAACGGATGCGCCAGCGGACCGCCGAGCAGCTCGATGGTCTCGGCATCGATCAACTCCCGCCAGACCGGCGAGCCGCCGTGCCGCCAGCGCCGCTCGAAATCGGCGAGCGCCGCCGCGGCCAGCCGGTGCTCGTGCGCGCCCAGCGCGACATTGCCCGCCATCGCCGCCTCGTCGGCGCGCAGTTGCCAGTTGCCCAGCCAGTGATGCATGCCCGCCAGGCTGTGCGGGTCGTCGAGCTGCGCCGCCAGCACCGGCGTGATACCGAAACTCAGCAGATGCGAACGGCCTTCGGCGGCAAGGGTTCTCAGCACCCGCGCGACGGGCAGATAGGACGCCGCCCAGGACTGGTACAGCCACTCCTCGCCGACCGGCCAGCGGCCGTGATGGGCCAGCCACGGCAGATGGGAGTGCAGCACCAGGGTGAACTGGCCGGGTACTGCGGTCAAGGCTTCACCGCGACGGCGACCAGATCGAGGCTCGCATCGATATCCTCGGGCGTCAGTGCGAAATCGTCGATCCGCACCGCGGCGACGTCGGCGGCCAGCTCCGCGGGCCAGGCCTCCCCCGCCAGCGCGCGCTGGATCTGCGCGTCGATCAGCGAACCACCCCACTTGGCATCCAGCGCGGCGAGCGCGTGACCGTGGTGCACGCCGGTCATCAGGTCGACCCGGAAACCCGCGTCCACCAACAACTCCGCGAGTTCGGCGGCGTTCAGTTCGCGGGTATGGAAGGGATTGAGCGGGGTGTCGCGCCCCGGCGAGAAGGTGATCCGGTTCGGCGTGCTGATCAGCAGTTCACCGCCCGGCCGCAGCACCCGCAGGCATTCGCGCAGGAATTGTGCCTGATCCCAGAGATGTTCGATGACCTGGAAATTGACCACCACATCGACCGAGCCGTCGTCGAAGGGCAGCTCGGCGAGGTTGCCCTGGATCATCTCCACCCGCGGATAGGCCGCGCGCACGTGCTCGACCGCGCTCACGTCGTAGTCCAGTCCGATCACCCGGGCGGCCACCCCGGCAATCATGTTGGCGCCGTAGCCTTCTCCCGATCCGGCCTCCAGCACGGTCCGGCCGGCGCAGCGTTCCAGCAGCCGCGCGTACACGATCTCGTGGCGGCGGAACCAGTAGTTCTCCTCCGCGATGCCCGGCACCGTCCGCTCACCGGTCAGGGGTAGCGGATCCACCGCGGCGGACTCCCCGTTCGCCGGGGAGAAAACGGCCTCACTCATTCGACCGACGTTAGCGGTTGTCCCTATCACACCTGCGTTCGGAGTAGTGATGCAGAACATCACACCCTAAGTTACCCACGAGTAACTTAACGTAGGGTAATGTCCCGCACGAAGACTTTTCGTGGACGTACGGCCACCCCGATCGTGCGACCCCACCTCACGTGCCACCAGAACAGGAGGTCGACGAAGACCAATGCCGAACATCGTCGTACTGATCAAGCAGGTTCCCGACACCTGGTCCGAGCGCAAGCTGACCGACGGTGACTACACCCTCGACCGTGAGGCCGCCGACGCGATCCTGGACGAGATCAACGAGCGCGCCGTCGAAGAGGCGCTGCTGATCAAGGAAGCCCAGGGCGGCGAGGTCACCGTGCTGGCCATGGGACCGGAGCGCGCGACCGAGGCCATCCGCAAGGCGCTGTCCATGGGCGCCGACAAGGCCATCCACGTCAAGGACGACGCCATCCACGGCTCCGACGCCGTGCAGACCGCGTGGGTCCTGGCGGGTGCGCTGGGCCAGATCGAGGGCGTCGAGCTGGTGATCGCCGGCAACGAGGCGACCGACGGCCGCTCCGGCGCGGTGCCGGCCATCATCGCCGAGTACCTGGGCATCCCGCAGCTCACCCACCTGCGGAAGCTGAGCGTCGACGGGGAGAAGATCTCCGGCGAGCGCGAGACCGACGAGGGCGTGTTCAAGCTCGAGGCCAGTCTCCCGGCCATCGTCTCGGTCACCGAGAAGATCAACGAGCCCCGCTTCCCGTCCTTCAAGGGCATCATGGCCGCGAAGAAGAAGGAAGTGCAGACCTTCACCCTGGCCGACCTGGGCATCGACCCGTCGACCGTCGGTGTGGGCAACGCGGGTTCCGTGGTCACCGGTGTCACCCCGAAGCCGCCGCGCACGGCGGGCGAGAAGATCGTCGACGAGGGCGAGGGCGGCAACCAGATCGCTCAGTACCTGGTCGGCCAGAAGGTCATCTGATTCGCGCCCGTACGCTGCGCCGGCTTTCGACCGCCGGACGAGAATCTCATTAGGAGAAGAGAACAAATGGCAGAAGTACTCGTGCTCGTCGAGCACGCCGAAGGTGCGCCGAAGAAGGTCACCACCGAACTCCTCACCGCCGCCCGCTCGCTGGGCAGCCCGGCCGCCGTCGTGCTCGGCGCCGCCGGCACCGCCGACAAGCTGGCCGACGCCCTGGCCGCGGCCGGCGCCGAGAAGATCTACGTCGCCGAGTCCGACGACGTCGAGGGCTTCCTGGTGACCCCGAAGGTCGACGTGCTGGCCGGCCTGGTCGAGTCCGCCTCCCCCGCCGCCGTGCTGGTGGCGGCCTCCGCCGAGGGCAAGGAGGTGTCCGGTCGCCTGGCCGCGCGCATCGGCTCGGGTCTGCTGGTGGATGTCATCGACGTCAAGTCCGACGGCTCGGTCACCGGCTCCATCTTCGGTGGCGCCTTCACCGTCGACTACAAGGCCACCGGCGACGTGCCGGTGATCTCGGTGCGCCCGGGCGCGATCGAGGCCGCACCGCAGGCCGGCGCCGGCGAGAAGGTGACCTTCGAGGTCCCCGCGCAGGAAGAGGGCGTCACCAAGGTGACCTCCCGCGAGCCCGTCGCCGGCGGCGACCGGCCGGAACTCACCGAGGCCACCATCGTGGTCTCCGGTGGTCGCGGCGTCGGCAGCGAGGACAACTTCCACAAGGTCGTCGAGCCGCTGGCCGACGCGCTGGGCGCCGCGGTCGGCGCCTCGCGTGCCGCCGTCGACTCCGGCTACTACCCGGGCCAGTTCCAGGTCGGCCAGACCGGTAAGACGGTCTCGCCGCAGCTGTATGTCGCCCTGGGCATCTCCGGCGCGATCCAGCACCGGGCCGGTATGCAGACCTCGAAGACCATCGTTGCCGTCAACAAGGACGAAGAGGCGCCGATCTTCGAGATCAGCGACTACGGCATCGTGGGCGACCTGTTCAACGTCGCGCCGCAGCTGACCGAGGCGGTCAAGACCCACAAGGGCTGATCCACCGTCGTCAGCGGCCCCGGGGCAGATGCCCCGGGGCCGTTCGCATGTCCGGCTCTTTTCAGCGACGATTGGTGATGAGGCCGATGGCGGTGGGGATGCAGAGCGCCAGGCCCCAGGGGACCTCGACCCAGAACGGCCAGAAGTAGCCCATCCCCGTGGCCAGCCAGATCACCACGCACAGCAGATTGACGAAGACCCATGGGGTCCACATGATCAGCACCCACGTCGGCACGCGGCTCCCGGGCGACCGCTCGGCGTGTGGCGAAAGACGTTGGGCGGGCAGGTCGGACAGCAGCGGCTCCAGTTCGCCGTACGTCCGGGCGGTATAGACCTGCTGCACCCGCTCGTCGAATTCGGGCAGATTCAGCCGGCCCTCGTCCATGGCGAGGCGCAGGCGCGCGACATACTTCTCGCGATCGGCGTCGGACGCCCGCAAGTTCTCGTTCCCCACGCCGTCAGCCTAAGTCGACAAGGCCGTCGGCGCTGCCCGATCACGCCCGCGTACGCAGATCACGGGGAGATCATGCGGCGGCGAAAGAATTCGATTGCGCGGCCCGATCTTCGGCGGGAATGCTGGGCGGATGCCGATCGCGCTACCGCCCGAGGTCGAGTCGACAATTCGCACCGTCTTCGCACAGCGGGGTGAACAGTGGTTACGCCGGTTGCCCGCGGTGGTGGACAAACTCCGCGCCGACTGGGGTCTGGAGCTGATCGGGGATTCGTTTCGCGGGGGCACGCATTCCTTCGTGGCGCCGGTGCGGCGCGCGGACGGATCGGTCGCGGTGCTGAAGGTTCCGGTGGTCGACGAGGAGAATGTCGGCGAACCGGCCGGATTGTTCTGTTACGGCGGCGACGGCGCGGTGCGGATGTACGACTTCGATGCCGCCACCGGAGCGCTGCTGCTGGAATGGGCGCGGCCGGGCACGCCGCTGCTCCACCAGCCCGGCTTCCCGAGCCTGGAGGGTCGTCCCGAGCACGCCGACAAGATCGAACTGGCCGGTCGGCTGTATCGGCGCCTGCGGCGGCCGCCGACCGGAATCCCCCCGGAGTTTCCCGCGCTGCCGGAGGCGGCCGCCATCGTCGCCGACTGGACGGTACGGTTCATTCACCCGGAACCCGAAGTCGCGCAGGTGGTTCCGCGCGCCCTGCTCGACCGGGCGGCGACCTGGTGCGAGACGCTCGCCGTCCCGGACGGGCCGTTGCTGATCGTCAACCGCGACACCCATCTGGGCAATATCCTGGCCGCCGAACGTGCACCGTGGTTGCTCATCGACCCGAAGCCGTACCTGGGCGAGGCCGCCTTCGACGCCGGCTTCCTGATCATGATCCAAACGCAGTGCGCACCAACGCCCGAGCAGGCCCGCCGGGTCGTCCGGCACACCGCGCGAGCCCTGGAGGTCGACCCGGAACGTGCCCGGGGCTGGGCATTCATGCGCGCCTTGGAGGAAATCGCGTGGGCGATCGAAGACGACGAACCGGACCTCATGCGCCTGCACCTGGCCGTCGCGCACGCCCTCGCCGATAGTTGACACGTCGCCGGGTGTGCCCGAGCGAATGGCCGCTCATCGCCCGCCCGACCGCGACTCGCCTGGCGGTGCGGTGGATTTGCCGTGATCGGCTACCAGACAAGGCATTTGCAACCTTCGCACCGACTCCATGCAGACCGGGAAGTCCATAACGAATCGGTCGCTGTTGCTCGGAATTACTGATAATGTTTGCCGTCGTCGGGCACTGGGGCCGAATACGGCCCGCTCGGGCAGGATTTCGAAATCGAAACCTACTGTCCGGTAAGCAACTTCGAGCCGGTGCCCACGTGAGCGTCATCCGGCCCTGGTGTCTGGTGGTCGGCGAGTTGAGGAAGGACGAGGCGGCCGGGCAGCCGGCAACAAGGGAACCTGATGAATCAATCTACCGCCGTGACGATTTCGTGGATCCTCGCTGCAGTTCTCATATTGGCCGTCGCGGCGGCGCTGTATGCGGCGTACTACGCCGTACATCAGCGCTCTCGCGCCGAGACGGCCGAACAGGCACTGCGCGGGCAAGAGGACGAACTCGAACAGTTCACCACCAGCACCATGCCCTACGTGGCAGATGCGGTACGCCGGTCCGAGGTGACGGTGGAGATACCGGTCGCCGGCGGGCAGACCCGCCTAGGGCAGCTGCTGCACGCGCTCGGCGAGCGCTATATCGGTGATCTCCGCATGATGCAGGCCGAGACCCGCGACCGGGCCCGCCGCGAAGCCGACTACGAGGCGCAGCAGGCGGCCGCCCGGGCCGAGGCCAAGGCCCGCACCGATACCGAGAACGCCGCCCGCGAGGCGACCAGCGCCGCGGTGCGTGCCTTCGGCACCTCGGTGGTCAGCCTCGGCGCCGACGTGAGCCAGGTGGTGAGCACCGCGCTGCGCGAGCACCGCGGTGACGATGTGTACGAAACGCTGACCCGCATCGACCACAGCGTCCAGCAGATGATCCGGCAGGCGCAGTCCTACGTGATCGTGTGTGGTGGCCTGCCCGGTCGCCGCTGGCCACAGCAGGCGCTCACCGATGTCGTCGGTGGCGCGGTCGGCCGTGTTCGCGACTTCACCCGGGTGCGGCCGCACCAGCTCGACCGCGTCGTGATCAGCCGCGCGGTGGAACCGCTGGTGCACACGCTGGCCACGCTGCTGGACAACGCGCTGCGCTACTCGCCGCCTACCTCGTTCGTCGACGTCACCTTCCAGGAAGGTCACCACGGCGTCACCGTGATCGTCGACGACGCCGGTGTGCGCATGAACGCCGAACAGATGGAAGAGGCCCGGCAGGTCCTCGCCGGCGAGCGCGTGGTCGACATCCACCAGCTCGGCCCCGCTCCACGGGTGGGTTTCCCGGGTATCGCCGCACTGGCCCGCCGCTACGGGTTCACCGTGTACATCGACGGACCCAACACCTACGGTGGCATGCGGGCCATGGTCTACGTCCCCGAGGCGCTGCTGGCCCCGCGCGAATCCTCCACTCCGGAGGTCGAGACCAGCACGCCGCCGATGATCTCCGCGGCACCCGAGCCGGCGACCTCACCGTCGGCACGACACGGATTCGACCGGGAGACCGCGGATTCCGGCCAGGCCCCCGTCCGGATGACGGGCGGAGCACACACGGTGACGACGGAGGGATTGCGTACGGGCGGGACGGACGACATCCGGGCCACCGCATCGGGCCCGCGGCCTCTGACCACCAGCGGCGCGCACGCCGCAGCGACGGATGATCAGTTTGTGACAGCGAACGAAGCCGAGGACGAATCCGAATCCATATCGACCGTCCACGAAATCACCCCGGGCGGGTTGCCGCGTCGCCGGCGCCGGACCGTGTCGGTGTCCACGCTGTCGCGTGGGCCGGACACCGATACCGAACTCCCCCGCCCCGATATCGCCGCCGCGTGGCAGAGCGGCACCCAGAGCGGCCGCACCTCCGCCACGCACGAAAACACCGAAGGGATGACATCCTGATGGGCACACCCGGTACAGCCGTCAGTGACGGCAACAAACTGGCCTGGATGCTCGAGGACCTCAACGTTCCCGGCGTCCGCTTCGCCGTCCTGCTCTCCGAAGACGGCCTGCGGATCGCGCAGATCGGCGAGATCTCCATCGACGACGCCGAACGATTCGCCGCCGCGGCTTCCGGCCTGCGGTCGCTGGGCAAGGCGCTCGGTGAATTCTGCGGCGCCGCGAACTCGGTGCGGCAGAACATGACCGAATACGACGACGGGATGATCTTCATTACCGCCGCCGGGGAAGGCGCGCTGATCGGCGTATCCACCACCTCACAGGTGGACGTCAGTCTGGTCGCGCATCGGATGAACGAGCTCGCGGCGCGGGTGGGCCGCGAACTCGGCAGCCTGCCGCGCACGCGGTAGCGGGCCATGGGAGCGCGCAGCGAGCGAACTGACGGCACAGCCCGGCGCCTGCTCGTGATGACGCCGAGCGCGAGCGAGGCGGTGATATGAGCAGGCATCGTCGCGACCCCGACCTGGTACGGGCGTATGTGCGCACGGGTGGACGCTCGCGCGCGACCCGGCTGCTCGATCTCGTCACCCTGGTCGTGGTGGCGCAGGACCCGCCGCCGGGGCTGAGCCCGGACGGGCGGCGGGTGATGAGCGTGTGCAGCCGGCGCGGCGCCCTGTCGATCGCCGAGATCGCCGCTTATCTCGATCTTCCGCCCTCGGTGGTCAAGATCATCGCATCCGATCTGTTGGACAGCGGCCATCTGGTCAATCCGGCACCCGCCGACCAGGTTCCGGAACTCGCCTTGCTGGAGGAGGTACTCAATGGGCTCCGCGCTCTCGCCGTCTGAGCGCCCGTCTGCCCTCACCGAACGCACCGTCGACTATGTGCCCGAAACCGTCACCCGGTCGGTCAAACTGTTGGTGGCGGGTAATTTCGGCGTCGGTAAGACCACGTTCGTGAACAGCGTGTCCGAGATCCGGCCGCTGCGTACCGAGGAGACCATCACCGAGGCCAGCATCGGTGTGGACGACATGGCCGACCTGCCGGGCAAGGTGACCACCACCGTCGCCATGGACTTCGGCCGCATCACGCTGAATCCCCAACTGGCGCTGTACCTTTTCGGCACACCCGGGCAGCGGCGGTTCCTACCCCTGTGGGAGGAGCTGTCCCGCGGTGCGCTCGGCGCGCTGGTACTCGTCGACACCCGGCGCATTGATAAGGCCGACGAGGTGCTCGCGGTGCTCGAGGAGCGCGGGGTGCCGTACTCGGTCGCGGTCAACGAGTTCGAGGGCGCGCAACGCTTTCCGCTGCACGAGATTCGGGAAGCGCTGGACCTCGAGCCCGACACTCCGCTGACGGCCCTGGACGCCCGCGACCGCGGCCCGTGTCTGCGGTCGCTCATCACCCTCGTCGAATTCCTGTTTCAGCGGTTGGAGTCGCAGGGTTGACCCGGCCACCGGCACAGGCCCAGGGGTGCCCGGTGCGTCACGGCTCCCCGATCGACACCGACGGCCCGCGGGTTCCGCTGCACGTCCCCGAATTCGCCGCCGATCCCCACGCGGCCTATCGGGACATGCGGCGGCGCTACGGGTCGCTGGTGCCGGTCGATCTGGCGCCGGGCGTGCCGGCCACGCTCGTCATCGGATACCGGACGGCGGTGCGGATCCTCAACGACCCCGAGCACTTTCCGGCCGACCCCCGCGCCTGGCAGCAGTCCGCGCCGGCCGACTCCCCCATCATGCCGATGCTGGAGTGGCGCGCGAACGCGCTCCGCAACGCGGGGGCCGAGCACGAGCGGTATCGCCAGGCCAACGTCGCGGCGATCGATGCGGTGGATCTGCACGCGACGCACAGCACCGTCGAGCGCATCGCGGTCCGGCTGATCAACACGTTCTGTGAGAGTGGCTCGGCCGAGCTGATCCACGACTACGCCTTCCCGCTGTCGTTCGAGGTGCTCAACGTGATGCTGGGCTGCCCCGCCGAGATCGGGCAGCGCGTGGCGCAGGGTATGGCGATGATGTTCGAGCTCGTCGAGGCCGAGCGCGGCAACGCGATGCTCACCCAGGCGCTGATCGAGCTGGTCGCGCTCAAGCGAGCCCACCCGGGCGACGACATCGTCTCGCGGCTGCTGGCTCACCCGGTCGGTCTCGACGACACGGAGATGATCCACCAGCTGATCACCCTCTACGGCGCGGGCATCGAACCCCAGCAGAACCTCATCGTGAACACGCTGCTGCTGATGATGACCGACGACCGCTTCGCGGGAAACCTGCTGGGCGGCAGCCTGTCGACGCGCGACGCGCTGGACGAGGTGCTGTTCACCGACCCGCCGATGGCGAACTACTGCGTCACCTACCCGCGTCAGCCGGTGCTGATCGATGATGTCTGGCTGCCCGCGAACCATCCGGTGATCATCAGCATGTCGGGGGCCAACAACGACCCCGCAGTCGGGGTGCGCGAGTTCACCGACAATCGTTCGCATCTGGCGTGGAGCGTCGGGCCGCACTCCTGTCCGGCCCGTTCGGTGGCCTACCTGGTCGCGCAGGACGCCATCGATCAGCTGCTCGACGCGCTGCCGGAGTTGCAGCTGGCGGTGCGCGACGACGAATTGACCTGGCGGCCCGGGCCTTTCCATCGCGCGCTGACGGCGCTGCCGGTCACCTTCCCGAAGTCACCGCCGCTGCGCGTGTAGTCGTCACGCGCTGTGCAATGCCGCCAGCAGCGTGGTGAGGATGGGTGACGGGCGGAGGTCGCTGCGCAGCACCGCCGAGACCGGCACCCGCAGCGGGCGGCCCGAGAGCCGCAGTCCGGCGATGCCCTCGGCGGGGGTGTCGGCGTAGAGGATGGTCCACGCGTCGGGGCGGTTGATCAGTTCCATGGTGGCGGTGTGGTCGGGCGGGATCGGCGGGCCGTAGGTCGGCGGGGCGGGCAGGTCCGCGAACGCGCGCCGGACCACGTTGTGCAACAGAACCTGTTCCTGTTCCGGGGGCAGGAGCAGCGGATAGTTTCCCAATTCCGTGAGCGTCACGTCATCGCGACCGGCCAGTGGGTGAGCCGTCGAGACGGCGATCACGAGGTCCTCCACCCAGAGTTTCTCGACCGTCAGACCCGGCTGATCGACCCGGCCGCGAATGAGGGCAAGATCACAATCGCCGTCCGCCACCGCGGCGATGCGCTGCCGGAACGGCTTGATCACGAACTCGATCTCCGCGCCCGGATGTGCCTCCCGCGCACCCGCGATGGCCGAGAGTGATCTTGTTGCGAAGGACATGTTGGCGGCCAAGCGAATTCGCGGGCCGGAGGACCGCACAGCTGCGCGAATGGCCGATTCGAGGCTCAGCATTTGCTTCGCAAGGGGAAGTAGCCGCGTCGTTGCGTCTGTCGGTACCACCGATCGTGTGGAGCGCTCGAAGAGCTGCACACCAAGATCATGTTCGAGCCTGGCGATCTGATGACTTATAGCTGATTGCGATATGAAGCACCGCTGCGCGGCTCGGCTGAAGCTGAGTTCCTCGCAGACAGCAACGAAGTAGGACAGCTGCCGCAGTTCCATCAAGATCTCCATTCATGACCGAACGAGATAAGACTCATCTAAATTATGCGCCCTGACCCCTGGAACATCTGGATTACGAATCACGGTTAGTAATGACAGAAGGAGGCTGTCATGCAACACGTGGATGCGGGGATCGAAACCGCTGAGGTCGTCATCGTCGGCTCGGGCTTCGGCGGACTCGCCGCCGCGAAGCAGCTGAGCAAGTCGGGGGTCAACTACGTACTCATCTCGAGCACGCCCGAGCACCTGTTCCAGCCGCTGCTCTATCAGGTAGCGACCGGTGTGCTGCCCAGCACGGATATCGCGCCGCCGATCGCGGGAATTCTGCACCGTCACAAGGGCGCCGATGTGCGCCTGGGCAAGGTCGTCGACATCGACGCCGAGGACGCGGTGCTCACCTACGAGACTACGGACGGCCCGCGCCGGATCCGCTACGGCTCGCTCATCGCCGCGACCGGCGCCAACCAGTCCTACTTCGGGCGCGACGATTTCGCTCGCAAGACGTTCTCGCTGAAGACGATCGACGACGCCAAGCGGTTGCGCGCGCAGATCGAGCGCGTGTTCACCGAGGCGGCGACGGCCGATCCCGACTCGCGGGAACGGCTGCTGAGCTTCGTGGTGGTCGGCGCGGGGCCGACCGGTGTCGAGGTCGCCGGCCAGCTCAAGGAACTCGCGAAACGGCACTACCACCAGGAGATCTCGGTGTCGCTGGTGGAGGGCGCGCCGGCGGTGCTGCCGCCGTTCGGGGGCAGCCTGTCGGAGTACGCGCGGGAGTCGTTGGCCCGCAACGGCGTCGAGGTGCTGCTGGACACGTTCGTCACCGACATCGAGGCCGGGAAGGTGACGGTCAAGACGAAGGACGGTGTCGAGCGCGGTATCGGCGCGGAGACCGTGGTGTGGTCGGCGGGTGTGCAGGCCGGCGGTTTCGCGCGGATGCTGGCCGAGGCCACCGGATGCGAGACCGATCGGGCCGGGCGGCTGCTGATCAACCCGGACTGCACCGTCGGCGGGCACGCCGATATCTACGCCATCGGCGACATGACCTCGCTCAACGGCTACCCCGGGCAGTCGCCGACGGCGATGCAGGAGGGACGCCACGTCGCCGACATCATTCGCCGCAAGAAGCAACCGGGCACTCCGTTCGTCTACTGGGACAAGGGTTCCATGGCGGTGATCAGCCGGTTCAGCGCGGTCACCAAGCTCAACGACAAGGTGAAGTTCACCGGTTTCCTCGCGTGGATGACCTGGCTCGCGGTCCACCTGTTCTACCTGGTCGGCTTCCGCAACCGTTTCGTCGCGGTGGTGTCCTGGCTGGTGGCCTTCATCGGTACCGGCCGTCCGGGCTTCACCGAGGCCGAGAAGTCCGCCGCCGTGCCGCCGCCGTCGGGTTCGGAACGCCGCGCAGCTTGACCGTCACTCCCGAGCCCTCCGCCGCCACCACGCGCCGGAGGGTTCGTTCGTGCTTACCGGACAACAGTTCTCGCGCCCGCACACAGGTGTGCACCCCCATGCCGTACCGAGAACTGTTGTCCGGATGGCACTAATTCGGCGGAGACAGCAAGGCAATGATCTTGTTCAGCATCTCCGTGTGGGTTTTCAAGGTGGCGTCCACACCATCGAGCCGGACTTCGACGGCGTCGAGCCTGGCTTCGACACCACTGAACCTGGTATCGATGGCATCGAATCGAGCGTCGACAGCATTGAACCGCGCGTCAACACCATCGAACTGCGCGTCGACGGCATCGAATCGGGCATCGTGCCCATCCAATCGGACCAGGATCGTCGCAATGTCATGCTGCATGTTCGCGGCATCGTGCTGCATGGCTGCGATGTCTTGCTTTATCGCCGAGACGTCCTGTTGGAGGGCGGCGATGTCGCCGCGGACCAGGCCGAATTCTTCCAGGACGGCATCGTGGCGTTGGTCGGCTCGGACGCGGAGTTCTGCCACCTGGGAGGCGGACGCATTGGTGGCGGACAGCCGCTCCAGGTTGGTCACGCGGTCTTCGAGTGGGGCAGTGGTCACTGGGGGTCCTCTCGGTTGCGGGAGATATTACCAATCGACGCCCGCGGCGAAGCGGGCGAAATCCGGCCCGATGGCGGGCCGGAGCTTCAGACCCGGTTCGCGAGCAGCGGGATGCGGACGGCCTCGACGGCCTTACGCACCCGGCCACACCCCTCTCCGTGGCCCGCACGCTCATCGCAGCGGTCTCGGTGGTCGGGACCGTGGCCATGGCCGTCGACGGCGTCAGTGTCGCTTCCACCACCGTCGTCTGTGAGGGTCGGGTCGAACCACGACGCCGATTCCGCGTGTATCCGTACCTCTTCGGCGGGCCGCCTCGACAGGTCGGCCGCCTGCGCCACGGCGCTCCGGCGCGCGGCGGCGCTGGGCACGGTTCCGTCCGGCGGGTATTCGCCGCTCGTGCGTTCCGACAGCGCACCTGTCGCGGACAACAGACTGCCGTCGGCCCGCAGCGCCAGTGCGACACGGGCGCCATCGACGGGAATGCCCGCGATCCGCTGAGCAAGCCGCACCGTACTGCCACCCGCTCGCCTCGACACCGTCGCCACCACGAGACCGCCTGCGGCACCGAACAATTGCTTGATTTCACCGGCATGCGCCGCCGCGGCCCCGGGGCCACCCGAAGCGTCAGGGGCGATCGAACCCCCCTCCGAATATCCATAGCTAACCGGACCACCAGGACCCATTGAAACCCCAGGGACGGCCGAATACCCGGGGCTGTCCAGGCGGGCCGGGTCGTCGCCTCGGGTCGGTGGGGCCGGAATCGCCTGGGCGGGAATGACTTGACGGATCGAGCCGTGCGTGTTCACGCTCAGCTGTTTCGGGGCGGTCAGTAGTGAGGGTGGGACCGGTTCGGCGGTTGCCGGGGTGGTGGCTGCGGAACCGGCCACGAGAGCGGACATGGTGAGGATGAGCATGGCGCGCAGAGCACGCGGAACGGCCTTCATCGTGATTCCCCCTGCGATTCCCGATGGATATGAGTGGTCAACCGCTATCCGCGATCGAGAATTGATCGCGGCCCCCCGAGGTGCACTCCTCGGTAATCATCGATTACACGCCGTACCGGCCGTGTTCCCATCGGTCCGTCCGGACCGGCCGATGTCTACTTCCCCGAAAGCTGTTGCCGGAGGGGATATCGCGGGCGAGGCGTCAGAGCTTCGCCAGTACCTTCTGCACCGTCAGCCAGGTGCGGGTGGTGATGTCCTTGCCGTACACGGTTTCCAGCCACGCCATGTGATCGGGCGTGGTGCTCGCCGTGTTGTCGATGACGGCGAGCACGGCCGCGGCCGCCTCGTCGTACCCGACGATGCGTACCGCGGGAGCCAGTCCCGCCGGGAGCGCGTCCGGTGCGGCCGCCGCGCGGTCTTTCAGGAATGTCACCGTGAGGTAGGTGCCGCGCCCGTGGGTCAGCCCCGGGAAGGGGTCGGAATCGACCAGTGCGCGCAGCTCCGCACGGCTGCGGAGGATCGTGCCGCCGCCGATGCCCAGCTCGGCGTTCAGTGCCTTCTGGATGCGTGATTCCAGTGCGGCAGCATCGGATTCGGGACTGCCGAATACCACGTTGCCGCTGCTCAGCACCGAGCCCACCGCCTCGAAGCCCAGCCCCTCGAACACGCTCCGCAACCTCTCGTTGCGCATGTTCGGGTTGCTGGGCATGATCCCGCGTAGCAGGGCGGCGTACCGGTTCATGGGGCAGACCGTACTCGCGGCCTCCGACAGGTTCGGAGTGTCAGCCGGCCTGCGGCGCGCCGACCCCGTTCTTCTTGCGTTCGATGTCCTCCAGCGCCGCCAGGTATTTCGCGCGCTCCGCCGCTCCGGCCTCCCACGCCTCCTTGCGGTTCTTGACCACTCGCGCGGGCGCGCCGACGGCGATGCCGTAATCGGGGATGTCGCCCTTGACCACCGCGTGCGCGCCGAGCACGCAGCCGCGGCCGACCCGGGTCTCGCGCAGCACGGTCACCTTGGCCGCGATCCAGGTGTCGGGGCCGATGCGCACCGGACTCTTCACGATGCCCTGGTCCTTGATCGGCAGCGTGATGTCGTCCATGCGGTGGTCGAAGTCGCAGATGTAGCACCAGTCGGCGACCAGCGTGGATTCGCCGATCTCGATGTCGAGGTAGGTGTTGACGACATTGTCCTTGCCGAACACCACCTTGTCGCCGATGCGCAGCGAGCCCTCGTGGCAGCGGATGGCGTTGCCGTCGCCGATGTGCACCCACTTGCCGATCTCCATGCGGCTCAGCTCCGGCGTCGCGTGGATCTCCACCCGCTTGCCCAGGAAGACCATGCCGCGCAGCACGATGTGCGGATTGGTCAGCCGGAACTTGAACAACCGGTAGTACCGCACCAGGTACCAGGGTGTGTAGGCGCGGTTGGCGAGCACCCAGCGCAGCGATGCCATGGTCAGGAAACGCGCCTGCTCGGGGTCCTGCCGGCGCGACCCCCGCCATCGCGAGTGCAACGGTGCGCCCCACATGCTCGTCACGAACTTTGCTCCCTAGAGTCCAGCGGGCGACCGCGGTCGTCCAGCGGTGTCGTCGTCGAGGTACCAGGGTACTTTCGCCCCGCGCCCGGGCACCCGCTGCCCTCGGAGAAATCCCGGCGGCGGACACGGTCGCGGCCGGGCTCACCCAGCCCGGTGGTAGCGGGGTCGATGTTCTAGTCTCGTGCAGGCCCGTACAAGCAGATGGGAGTCCAGCAGGTGCGAAGCGGCAACCGGCGATCCCCGCGCAGCGAGCACGACCGGGGGACAGCCACAGATCACCGCGCGGCGTTGCGCCGTCCCGCGCGCGCACGACGTACCGCGCGCCGTGCGGCCGCGCTGGCGGGCGCCTGCGGCCTGCTCGCGCTGACCGGCTGCGGCAGCACCACATTGGACGACATCAAGGTGGGTCCGGGCAAGGGCTGGCCGGTGGCGTATCACGACGCCCGCAACAGCGGCGCCAGCCCAGTCACCGGGTCGCGACACTTGGTCGCGCGCTGGGCCCGGCCGCTCGGCGGACCCGCGGCGACGCCGACCATCATCGGACCCGGCGGGCAGATGTTCGTCACCACGCGCCTCGCCACCGACTGTGTCGGCACGCCGGGCGCCACCGGCGCGATCGTGTCCCTGCAGATGCCGACGGGGCGCAAGCGGTTCTGCAATGCCATGGGGCCGGACGTCGCCGCGGCGGGCGCGGCGGTCGACGGGCTGGACAACGTCTACGTCGGCGACAACGGCGGCCTGTTCTCCTTCAACGCGCTCGGACAGCCACGCTGGCGCACCCCGGTCGCGGGCGTGCCGGTGTCGGTGCAGTTCACCAGCGACGGCAACGTGCTGTCGGTGACCCAGTCCGGACAGATCGACGTGGTCGAACGGCAGACCGGGAATCTGGCGGCCGCCACCTTCCAGACCCTGGGCGAGCCCGACTTCCTGCGCCAACCGGGCCTGCCGCGGCCGCCGGACGGCGAGGGCGTCGGCGACTGCCCCACCGGCGGTCCGCAGTGCCCGGTCGCGAATGTGTCGGCGCTGGAACAGAACTCCGGCCGCTTCTATCTCACCGTGCGACGGCCCGGCACGACCACCGGCGCGCTGGTCGCACTGCGCTACGCGGACAAGCAGATCCGGCAGGAGTGGAGCGTCGACATCCTCACCGACGGCAGCGCCACCAGCCCGACCCTGTCCGGCGACGGCGAGACGGTGTACGTCGGCGACAACAGCGGCCGCCTGCTGGCCGTCGACGCCGCCGACGGGCACACGAAATGGACGCAGCCGCTGGGCTTCGCGCCCCAGGGCGCGGTCTCGGCGCAGGACGGGCTGCTGATCCCCGGCGGCGACGAAGGCCACCTGCTGGCACTGCGCGACAACGGCGACAGCGCCGAGATCGCCTGGGAGCGTAAGGATCTGCCACTGCGCGGCCGCCCGGTACAGACCGCGGGAAACACCGGTTACGCGGTAGCCCCGCTCGGCGACTCGCTGAGCCTGGTCACCTTCGACACCAGCGACGGCAATACCCTCGCCTCCATGGCCCTCCCCGGCGCCCAGGGCACGACCGTCGGCACCGCGGTGAGCGCCAACGGCGATGTGGTCGTGACGACCCGCATCGGCGAGCTGTTCGCGTTCAAGCCGGACGAGTAGAACGGCGACTCAACGGGGCGACGGAGTCTCACAGAGGAAAACCGTAGGGGCGCGGCCTATTCGGGTGATCACCAACGTGTAGGGGTGCGTGCCGCGAGGTTTGAGCCGGGCGCGTAGGGCGTCCGGGTCGAGATCTACTCCGCGGGTGAGTATTTCCAGTGGGCCGCAGTCGCGTCGGTGCAGTTCGGCGCGGAGGGGCTTCTCGCGGAAGTCGAGGCGGTCGATGACGCGGAAGCCGCGCACGCCGTCGGGGACGCTGTCGCCGGTGAGGTAGGCGATACGTGGATCCAATTGCCACAGAGCGTGTTTCGCCGCGTAGTGGCGGACCAGTCCGGCGCGCACCACCGCGCCGTCGGGATCGATGATCCACTCGCCGGGCGCACGGTCGGGGATGTCGTCGGGTTCGGCGTCGGTGAGGGACCAGGAGGAGCCATCGGAGCCGAGTACCGTGGCGCGGCGGGTGACGCCCGGTTCGGCGAGGCCCGCCGACCACAGGCAGGCTTCCCGGACGGCGCCGTCCAGCGAGACCAGTTCCACCTCGCCGTCCCATGTCCCGCGCGGCGCGATACTGTCGAAATCCAGTCCGGGAGCACACTTCACGACCAGATCCCGGCCGCGATAGACGTCGAGCAGGTCCGGCAGCGGCGGTTGCAGCTTGGCGGGATCGTGCGTGCGGCGGCCGTCCGCGCGCCGGGCCGGGTCGGCGACGACCACGGTGCCGGAAGTACACGGAGCGAGCGCGTCGGCGCGGGCCAGCAGCACGTTCCCGGGCCCGGACAGGTTGTGCGCCGCCATGGCCAGCCGGACATCGTCGAGGTCGCTGCCGATCACCGCCGGGCAGACCTGTTGCAGCGCAACCAGTTCCGCGCCGATCGAACAGGTCACGTCGTGGACGGCCCGGCCCGCCAGCCGCTGTGCGCGGTGTCGCGCGACCACACTCGGCGTGGCCTGTTGCAGGGCGTCGTCGGTCAGCAGCCACTCCCCCGGCCGCTCGAGCTTCGCCGCGGCCCGCCGCCGCAACCGCACGGTCTCCACGAGTGCCGCCGCCCGCTCCCCGTGGTCACGCCGCGCCCGCTCCAGATCGCCCACCAGCGACCCCGCCGTCAACGCGAGCCGCTCCACCTCTCCCAGCGCGGAACATCCAGGGCCACTACGCAAATAGGCGACATCGTCCGGCGAGAACCGATACCCCACTACCGCTTCCCCTCCGCGACGGCCGACTCGCCACCGGGCGCGTACCCACTCACCGAGTCACTCCGATGTCCCGCTGCGGTCCACTCCTGCCCGCTTCTCTCCGCCGATTCCACAGGCCCTGAACCACTTCCGATGCCGACCCGCACCAGCCGGGCGACCGCAGCTCCCGACAGTCCTTCGTCCCGAGAGCGGCGCGACGGCACGTTCACGGCCCACCTATTGGGCGAATGATGCTGGGACGCACTACTTTCCGGAGGCGAGCGGCTTCACGCCGGTGATCATGGCGTTGTAGAAGAAGCGGCGGGGGACGATGTGCTTGAGGACGCGCTCGTCGACCCAGCTCAGGCCCAGCCAAGCGCGGTACTGCGCGAGGCGGTAGCGCCAGCTGAGCTTCTCCGCGGGGACGGCGGCCTCGAAGGTGCGCACCGGCCAGCCCCACAGGGCGGCGGCGAACTCCTCGGTCTCGGCGTGCACCTGGGTGGCGCCGGCCGCGCGGGCGATGCCCTCCAGCTGGGCCGGATCGAAGGTGTGCAGGTCGACGACGGCCTCCAGCGCGGCCGCGCGCGAGGACTCGTCGAGTTCCTCCTGCGGACGCCGCCACTCCCGCAGGAACGGCAGCTTGGTGACCTCGGTGGTGACCTTCCAGGTGACCTGGCCCAGCTTGCGGGCGTACAGGTTACCCACCGTGGTCGGCTCGCCCGCGAAGACGAATCGCCCGCCCGGCTTGAGCACCCGCAGGCACTCCTTCAGCGCCAATTCCACGTCCGGAATGTGGTGCAGCACGGCATGCCCGACGACGAGATCGAAGGTATCGTCCTCGTACGGGATGGTCTCCGCGTCGGCGACCCGGCCGTCCACCTCCAGGCCGAGGTGCTCGGCATTGCGCAGCGCCACCTTCACCATGCCCGGGGACAGGTCGGTGACCGAGCCGCGTTTCGCGACTCCGGCCTGCATCAGGTTCAGCAGGAAGAAGCCGGTGCCGCAGCCGAGTTCCAGGGCGCGTTCGTACGGCAGCGGCGCGTTCGGCGCGACCGCGTCGAAGCGGCCACGGGCGTACTCGATGCAACGCTCGTCGTAGGAGATCGACCACTTGTCGTCGTAGGTCTCCGCTTCCCAGTCGTGATACAGCACCTGGGCCAGCTTGTTGTCGGCAAGCGCCGCCTGGACCTCCGCCTCGGTGGCGTGCGGGTTCGGCGCGGGGTCGTCAGCAGGACGTGCGGTCATGGTCCGCTAGCGTACTCGAGCGATCGGCGGGCCGAGATCAGCGGCCCACGAATTCGGCGGAACCCGGACCCGACGCCGAATAGGAACGTGTTCCTATGCTGCGGTCTTCGGTTTCGAACAGCTCCGACCACTCGGCGCGGGCCCGATCGTGGCCGTGCGTACCGGCCTCGAAGACCCGTTTGGCGGCGGCGAGCGCACGGGCCGGGCCCTCGGTGAAGCGCCGCGCCCAGCGCAGGGCGGCGGTGTAGACGTCGTCGGGGGCGACGATCTCGTCGGCCAGGCCGAGTGCCGCGGCCTCCTCGGGCTCCACGAAACGACCGGTGTACACCAGGTCCTTGGCGCGGGCCGGGCCGATCAGCAGGCTCAGTCGCCGGATTCCGGCGACGGGGATCAGGCCCGCGTGGATCTGCGGCAGGCCGAGCTTGACGTTGTCGCCGATGATCCGGCGATCGGCGCCCAGGGCCAGTTCCAGTCCGGCGCCGAGCGCGTACCCGCTGATCGCGGCGACGGTCGGCTGCGGCAGCCGGGCCAGGCAGCCGAGCGCCCGCTGCAGGTCACCCGCGACGGCCCGCGCCTGGTCGGGAGAGAGCCGGGCCAGTTCCGCCAGTTCGTCTCCCGCGCTGAACACGCGCTCGTCCCCGTAGACGAGCACCGCCCGCACCTCGGGGTCCCCCGCGATCCGGTCGGCGGCCTCGGCCAGCTCCAGCGCCGACTGCACGTCGATCAGATTCAGCGGCGGCCGCGCGAAGCGCAGCACGGCAATCCCCGCTTCGGCGCGGTCCACGGTCACGTATTCGGCCACGGGGCAGGAGCCTACTGGGCAACGACGCCCGCTCCGGAGGCGGTGGGCGGACCCGAACCGCCGGGACGCCGCTCAGCTCGGACGGCGCGAGCCTTGGAGCCGGGAAGCGTCGGGCAGATCGGCGAAATAGCGGTCGTTGTGCGGGAATTGCAGCCTGGGCTTGCCGTCGAGCGTTCCCAGCACGGGCTGGATCGGCTCGATGACCGGATCGGCGGCGAGAATGTCCGCGGTGGAATCGAATTCGCCGAGGATCACCAGCTGTGACCAGGTCGGCGGGAGCAGCACGTCCTGGCCCGCGCGCCAGCGCCGCAGCGATTCGGCGGGCGTGCGCCAGGCGACCTCGTGCGCCTCGGACGTCGCACCGTCGGCACGCTGGCCGGTCGGCAGCACGGCGACGAAGAACCGGGTGTCGTAGCGGCGTTCCTCGACGACCGGCGTGATCCAGTTCGCCCAGGGCCGCAGCAGATCCGCGCGCAATACCAGGTTCGCCTCGGCGAGAAAGGTTCCCAGCGACAGTTCCCGGCGTTCCAGCCGCCCGCGGGCCTCGCGATAGACGGCGGTGTCGGAGACGACAGTGTCGGCCGTCGGTCCCGCGAGCAGCACCCCGCACTCCTCGAACGTCTCGCGGACCGCGGCGCACACCAGCGCCTGCGCTCGTGCCGCGTCGGTGCCGAACCGCCGGCCCCACCACACCGGATCGGGTCCGGCCCAGGCGATTTCGGCCTGGGCGTCGGAGGGGTCCACCCCGCCGCCGGGAAACACCGTCATCCCCGCGGCGAACGCCATCGCCTGCACCCGCCGCTGCAGGAACACCTCGGGACCGGAGGCGCCGTCGCGCACCAGCATCACCGTGGACGCGTCCCTCGGCTCCGGCGGCGTCGAATCGGGCTCGGCAACAGTCTCGCTCACATCTCGCACCCTAACGCCTGCTTGGTCGCCGCCCGCCGACAGGTATGCGCCGTACAAAACGCACCCAGCCGTCCGGATGTCCGCAGCCGATAGGCCCACGCCCGGCCGGACAAGCACAGGCAGGCCGGTTCGATCCCCGTGCACTCGCGGCGCTGTGCGCAGGCAAGGTCGGTGCAGCGCCGATCCCGTGCACTCACAGCAGTGAACGCAGACAAACCGGTGCAACGCCGATCTCGTGCACTCACGGCGGTGAGCGCAGGCGAGGCCGCGACCCCGTTCAGCCGCGGCGGTGGCGGTGGCGGCCGAAGCGGTGTGAGCGGCGGGCGAAGTAGCGGCCGTCGATGCGGTCGAGGGTGATCGACTGGCGGAAGGCCTCGCTGAGGTTCTCCGCGGTTACCACCTCCTCCAGCAGTCCCTGGGCCACCACGCTGCCCTCGTTCAGCAGCAGCGCGTGGGTGAAGCCGGGCGGGATCTCCTCGACGTGATGGGTGACGAGCACCGTCGCCGGGGCGTCGGGGTCGGCCGCGAGATCGCCGAGCTTCTCGACCAGTTCCTCGCGGCCGCCGAGGTCCAGGCCCGCGGCCGGCTCGTCGAGCAGCAGCAGCTCCGGATCGGTCATCAGGGCCCGCGCGATCAGCACCCGCTTGCGCTCGCCCTCCGACAGGGTGCCGTAGGCGCGGTCGGAAAGATGTTCGGCGCCCAGGCTTTCCAGCATGTCGATGGCACGGTCGGTGTCGATGTCGGCGTATTCCTCGCGCCAGCGCCCGATCACCGCGTAACCCGCGGACACCACCAGGTCACCGACCTTCTCGTCGAGCGGCACCCGGCTGGCGACGGCCGCCGACGACATCCCGATGCGCGGGCGCAGTTCGGTGAGGTCGGTCCGGCCTATCACCTCGCCCAGGAGGTTGGCCGTGCCCGACGTCGGATGGACCTCGGCGGCGGCCATCCGCAGCAGTGAGGTCTTGCCGGCGCCGTTGGGGCCGAGCACGACCCAGCGTTCGTCTAGTTCCACCTGCCAGCTGACGGGACCCACCAGGGTGTGACCCGAGCGCCGGACAGTCACCTCGTTGAAGTCGATGAGCAGATCGGGATCCGGTTGCGGCACGGGCTCCATCTTGGCCCACGCCTTCGAACCGCGCCCAACGTGGTCGGTTTGCACCTTAAGTGTCATAGTCGGCCGCGCGGCCGGCCGCGTGCCAAATCGTCGTTGTGACGGTGTGATTCGGGACTCCTGCCGGGGCGCGGACGCGGGCGGCGGAACAATCGGCCCAGCAGCAACGCCACCGGAATCGAGCACACGACCCAGATACCGAGCACTATCCACAGTGTCGTCATATCCGTCGCACCTCCGCGAGTCGTGCCCCGATACTGCCGCAATCACGCCGCCGCGTCGACCGCTCGGCGCAGGTACGTCAGGCCGCCGGCGCGGTGCCGGGCGGGACGGCTATCACCGTCGTCGAACCCGGCGCCACCTCGGTGAAACCGGCGTCGCGGACGGCGGTCGCCGAACCCCGGCGAACCTCGTCGCACAACGCCGACCACTGCCGCGGACCGGCGTCGCGGACCGAACACCGGAAGCCACGCAGTGACCAGGCGTAGGCCCACTCCACCGGCAGCTCACCGGCCAGCAGCATGCTCGCGTGCCCGACCTGTGCGGCGGCCTTGCCCACAGTCATACCCAGATCCGAATTCACCCATAGCACCGGAAGCTCCGGATCGGGCGGACCTGGCTCGTCGGGCTCGAGGTCGGTGCCGCCGATCTGAAGTTTCCGGATGCGCGGGTCGATATCACCGACCGGGCCGGGCACCAGGGCACGCGCCTGCGCCCCGCCGATCTCGACGGTCACGCCGTCGACCTCGCCCGCGGCCAGCCACTGGGCGCCCCTCGCCCGCCGCGCTACCTTGCGGATGCGGGAGCGCTTCCACGTCAGGTAGCGGTCGGCCCATTCCCCGTCCGGACCGACCCGTGGGTCCAGGCACAGCCGCACCACCGCCGTGGCGGCGGCCGCCAGCAGGGCGCTGCGTTCCGGCGGGTCGACCTTGGGCACGTGCAGCACCATCTGCATCGCCTGCACCAGCGCGGGGTCGTCCGGGTCGCCGCCACCGCCGTATCCCTGCGCCAATTCCGCGTGCCGCGCGATGAATCCCGCGTCCAGCCCGCGCGTCACGGCATCAACCGAATCGGTCATCCCAGGGCTCCCCGTACACCCACCGCACCCAACCCTCACTCCGATCACGCGAACAACCCTGCTCAGCGTATCGCCGCCCGACGAACGCCCCGCCCCTACAGCGAGCGCACCCACCCCGAAATTCCCATCGCCCCGGCACCGCCCGCCGTGCGACATTCACGTCAAGACTCGCTGCCAACCAGATCTGCGCCGGACAAATCCCCGCCAGGCCGACAAGATCCGCCACCAACAGTCATGCGTGGCCGGGGACCCGCCACCGACAATCACTCACGGCCGAGCCGACCGGATTCGCGGCCGACAGTTATCCATGGCCAGGGCGTCAAGACCCGCTGCGGATGGTGGCTTGCGGGTTAGTTGGTGACGGTCACGTGGAGGGTGAAGCGTTGTGCTGGTTCGATTCCCGGCTCCCAGGGGCGGGCGTTGGCGAGGCGGAGTTCGGTCTTGCCGGGGGCTATGGCGACGAAGTGCCAGATCGAGGTGCCGCCTACGCCGACGGCGGTGTCGGCGCCCGGGGCGGAGCGGTATTCCGGGTCGCCGGTCTGTTGGAGGACGGCGGGGTCGAGGGGGTCCAGCTCCCATTGATAGCCGGTGCTCGGGTTGGCCGCGAGCGACACCTCGAGCCGACGGCCGGGCGCGAGCGATATCTCCTTGCCGTCGGAGTCGCCGGTGACGGTCAGTGGCGTCCCGACCTCCGGGGGCGATGGGGAGGCGCCGCGCGGCTCCACCCGGATGTCCCGTACACCGTCCGCGGGCACCTTCGATTGCGGGTCGGTGCAGCCGATCTCCAACGTCGCCGTCGGGCCCGCCGAGATCGCCCACAGCGGCACCCAGTCGGCGGCGCCGGGATCGGCGGGAGCTGGGTGCAGTTCGGCTTGCCGTCCGGTGGTCGTGTCGACAGCGGTGCAGCGCAGCGCGGAGGCGGCCTCGCCCCACGCGGAGGGGACCAGGATCACCATCCGGGCATCGGCCGGGACGGGCACGCGAGCCGTCCCGCCGAGCGGGATCCGGACGTCCGACGAAACCGGCTGCGGCGTAGCGGAATCCGTCGCCGCGTTCCCCGAATCATCGTTTCCGCACGCGACCAGCGCGAGGCCCGACACCAACACCAGCAGGGGCATCCGCACGTTGTTCTCCAGTCATCGATCCGGCGTTCGAGCAAACTCAGGGCAGACTGTATCGGCGGCCCGCATCGGCCGATCTTCACCGCGCCGGAGCGATCATCCAGCTAATCCCTGCTCTCGCAATCGTTCACGGAGACTCAGGTCAACGGCACCCGGCGCAGCAGTCCGTCGCGAGCGTCGGCGGCCTCCACCTCGTCGCGGGTGACACCGAGAATGAACAGCACGGCATCC
The DNA here is from genome assembly GCF_044628355.1 of Nocardia sp. N2S4-5. Classification (NCBI taxonomy): domain Bacteria; kingdom Bacillati; phylum Actinomycetota; class Actinomycetes; order Mycobacteriales; family Nocardiaceae; genus Nocardia; species Nocardia sp. N2S4-5. Next base: position 2,914,481 of record NZ_JBIUPM010000001.1, read on the forward strand.
AGATACGGGTGCGAGAGCGCGGCGTCGGCGACCTCGCGCAGTGCGGGCTTGGCGTTGAACGCGATGCCCAGCCCGGCCGCGTTGAGCATATCGATGTCGTTGGCGCCATCGCCGACCGCGACGGTCTGCTCCATCGGCACCCCGGCCTCGGCGGCGAAACGGCGCAGCGCCACGGCCTTTCCGGGCCGGTCCACGATCTCGCCGATCACCTTGCCGGTCAGCTTGCCGCCGACCACCTCGAGCGTATTGGCCTGCACGAAGTCCAGTTCCAGGTCGTGCGCCAGCGGCTCGATCACCTGCCGGAAACCCCCGGACACCACACCACAGCGGAAGCCGAGCCGCCGCAGCGTGCGGATCGTGGTGCGGGCGCCCGGCGTCAGCTCGATGACCTCGGCGACCTCATCGATGACCGCCTCGTCCAGCCCGGCCAGCGTCGCGACCCGCTGCCGCAGCGATTCCGCGAAGTCGATCTCGCCCCGCATCGCCGCCTCGGTGACCTTGCGGACCTCGTCCTCGACGCCGGCGTGCGCGGCCAGCATCTCGATCACCTCGCCCTGGATGAGGGTGGAGTCGACGTCGAACACGATGAGCCGCTTGGCCCGTCGCGCCAGACCCGCGCGCTCGACAGCGACGTCGACGTTCTCCTTCGCCGCCACCACCGACAGCACGGTGCGCATCGCCGTCTCCGCCGCCGGGTCGGTCGGCGCGGTCACCATCAATTCCAGACCGATCACCGGATAGTCGGCGATGCCGCGGATCGAGTCGATGTTGACGTTCTGCTCGGCCAGCTTGCGCGCGATCACGCTGAACGCCCGCGCCGTCACGGGACTGCCGAGCACCACCACCGCGTGGGTCGAGAGCCGGGCGCCGCTCACCGAATTCGCGCCGATCTCGACGTCGACCTGCATGCCGACCGTGGCCATGGCGTCCTCGAGCTGATCCTGCAGATCTTCCGGATCGCGAGGGCAACTCACCAGGACGCCGAGGGTCAGTCGGCCGCGAATCACGACCTGTTCGACGTCGAGCAGGCTCACGCCGTTGCGCGCCAACGCGGTCAGCAGTACCGAGGTCACGCCCGGCTTGTCGGGGCCCGTGACGGTGATCAGCACGGTCGTCTCGGACGTGCTCAAGCGAAAACTCCGTTTCTCGTGACATGCTCGGCCGCCGATGACGGCCCGCACATTGTCTCAGGTCGGTCCGGGCGCCTCGGCGGCCACCCGAAAACCGAAACGCGGCGGCCGTCGTGTCGACGGCCGCCGCGGATTCGATCCCGACTAGCTGGAAACCTTGTCGAGTTCCTCGACGTGGTGGGGCTTCGAGCCCCAGCCGACGTGGGCCTCGGCGCGCATCCGCTCGATCATGTGCGGATAGTGCAACTCGAACGCCGGACGCTCGGACCGGATACGCGGCAACTCGTAGAAATTGTGTCGCGGCGGCGGACAGGTCGTCGCCCACTCCAGCGAACTACCGTAACCCCACGGATCATCGACCGTGACCACCTCGCCGTACCGGTAACTCTTGAAGACGTTCCAGATGAACGGCAACGTCGAAGCGCCCAGGATGAAGGCGCCGATGGTCGAAATCGTGTTCAGCATCGTGAACCCGTCGGTGGGCAGGTAGTCGGCGTAGCGGCGCGGCATGCCCTCCGCACCCAGCCAGTGCTGCACCAGGAAGGTGGTGTGGAAGCCGACCATGGTCGCCCAGAAGTGCCACTTGCCCAGGCGCTCGTCCATCATCCGACCGGTCATCTTCGGGAACCAGAAGTAGATGCCCGCGAAGGTGGCGAACACGATGGTGCCGAACAGCACGTAGTGGAAGTGCGCGACCACGAAGTACGAGTCGGAGACGTGGAAGTCCAGCGGCGGGCTGGCCAGGATGACACCCGACAGACCACCGAACAGGAAGGTGACCAGGAAGCCGACGGAGAACAGCATCGGCGACTCGAAGGTCAACTGCCCCTTCCACATCGTGCCGATCCAGTTGAAGAACTTCACGCCGGTCGGCACCGCGATCAGGAACGTCATGAACGAGAAGAACGGCAGCAGCACCGCGCCGGTCGCGTACATGTGGTGCGCCCACACCGCGATCGACAGCGCGGCGATGCCCAGCGTGGCGTAGACCAGCGTGGTGTACCCGAAGATCGGCTTGCGGCTGAACACCGGGAAGATCTCGGACACGATGCCGAAGAACGGCAGCGCGATGATGTACACCTCGGGATGACCGAAGTACCAGAACAGATGCTGGTAGAGCAGCGCACCGCCGTTGGCCGGGTCGTAGATGTGGCCGCCCAGGTGCCGGTCGTAGGCCAGCGCCATCAGCGCGGCGGTCAGGATCGGGAAGGCCAGCAGCACAAGGACACTGGTGACGGCGATGTTCCAGGTGAAGATCGGCATCCGGAACAGCGTCATACCCGGGCAGCGCAGGCAGACCACGGTGGTCAGCATGTTGACGCCACCGAGGATGGTGCCCAGACCGGACACGGCCAGACCCATGATCCACAGATCGGCGCCGACGCCGGGCGCGTGCACGATGTCCGACAGCGGGGTGTAGGCGGTCCAGCCGAAGTCGGCGGCGCCGCCCGGGGTGATGAAGCCCGCGGTGGCCATGGTGGCGCCGAACAGGTACAGCCAGTAGCTGAAGGCGTTCAGGCGCGGGAATGCCACATCGGGTGCGCCGATCTGGAGCGGCAGCACGATGTTGGCGAAGCCGAACACGATCGCGGTCGCGTAGAACAGCAACATGATCGTGCCGTGCATGGTGAACAGCTGGTTGAACTGCTCGGGAGACAGGAACTGCAGGCCCGGACGCGCCAGCTCGCCACGCATCAGCAGCGCCATCACGCCGCCGATCATGAAGAACGACATCGCCGTCACCAGGTACATGACACCGAGCACCTTGGGGTCGGTGGTGGTGACCGCCTTGTAGACGAACGACCCCTTCGGCCCCAGACGTGGTGGGTACGGCCGAGTCGCTTCCAACTTCGGGACTGGCTGGGGCTCTACAGCAGTCACTGATCCTCCATTAGGTATGGCCTTGTAGCTGGTTGTCTCTCGACAATGCGCTACGACGCATCGTAAACCGTGCTGTCACAGGGCATCGCGCCCGGTCCTACTCTCTGTCGTAATCGACTGGTCGCGGTGTCGTCGTTGGGGCCGCGCGGGTGGTCTGTGTACCCTTCCCGCATGCCGGTGAGCGAGGTCGACTCCCCCCGAAACGCGATTGCGCGCAACCACCGCCACGCTCGGAGTTTGCGCGCGGGTAGCTTGGCGGCGGCCGCCGCGGTGACGCTCCTGACGGGCTGCGCCCAGGGGACCCACGACGACGCCAGCATCGTGCGCACCACCACCAATATCGCCGGGGCCGCCGTGGTCGGCATCGAACGCGACACCCGCACCGCCTGCGCGCTGCCGTCCGCGCCGGACCGGACATCCGGAACCCGCAGCGTGACCCAGCCGTCGGGCACGACGCAGGTGCCCGCGGATCCGCAGCGCATCGTCGTCCTCGACACCGCGGCGCTCGACGCCGTGTGCGCGCTGGGACTGTGGGAGCGGGTGGTCGGCGCGGCGACCGCGGCCGGGCCGACCCCGCAGCCCGCCTATATGGGCACCGGCATTCAGAAGATCCCGAGCGTCGGCGGCATCGGCGCGCCCGACGTCGGGGCGATCACGGCGCTGCACCCGGATCTGATTCTCGGCGCGGCCGGGAACGGCAACGCCGACGCGCTGCGCCAGGTCGCGCCGACCGTCACCGCCGGTGCGGGCAGCTGGCAGGCGGTCTTCAGCGCCTACGCCGACGCCCTCGGACGCGGCAACGCCGGAGCGAAGGTGCTCGAGGACTACCTGACCGCGGCCCGCGAGACCGGCACGGCGATCGGAGCAAATCTCTCGCAGGCCTCGGTCATCCGCTTCACCGCCGACGACATCCAGGTGCTGGGCGACGACACCTTCGCCGCGGGGGTGCTCGCCGACGCGGGCGTGCAGCGGCCGACCGCGCAGCGCGGCGCGTCGTTCACCGTCGGCGAGCTCGACGAACCCGCCGAACGCAACAAGCTCGAGGGCGACATCATCTATCTGATGTTCGACGGCCCCGACGGCGAGCGCCACGGCAAGAAGGTGATGGACGGCAAGTACTGGGAGAAGCTGGGCGCCGTCGTCGACCGCCGCGAATTCGCCGTCGAGGATCCGATCTGGCACGGCACCGGCGTCACCGCGGCCCGGGCGATCCTCACCGACCTGCAGAAGACGCTCAACGGGTACGTCACCGACTGAGCCGCTACCGGCGCGCACCGCCCGCCGGCGAACTCTTGCGCGGCCGCAGCGCGTAGGCGGGCACGAGCTGGTCGGTCAGATGCAGCGCCGGACGCCCGTCGGCGTACGGGATCGAGAAATTGACCCGGCCCAGCCAGTCCCCGTTGAGGGTCGGCACCCAATGCGTGAGCGTGCCGGGCCGCTCGCCGGTCATGTCCAGCCCGGCGCCGTTGACGTGGCGCGGCATCCCCGGATCGCGGAGCAGGATCGCGTCGAGCCGGACCCACACCGGGCGCGGCGGATAGGTGAGCGCCCGGTAGTAGTAGCCGGTCTCGTTCGGGTATTGCAGCTCGGGCTCCGTGCCTTCGGTCCGAGGTAACTCACCATCCTCGTTCGAACGCATATTCGAATACTAACCCGAGGTTCATGACACGTCTTACGATGGTCCGGATTCGCCGAAACGGCTGGTCGAGGTGGGTCAGCGGGCCTGGATGAGGGCATGTTCGCCATTGGTGCGCCAGGGGCGGCCGGTGGCGTCGAGGTCGACCACCCGGTCGGCGGGCAGGCCGGCGACGACGTCGGACTTCAGGGTGCGCAGTGCGGTAACCGGGGACGGGAAGTAGGCGGTGAGGTCGGCGAAGGAGGCGGTCGGCGGTCGGTCGCGGTCGCCGAGCAGGCGACGGTAGTTCAGGTCGCCCTTGAGGATCGTCATCGCCGCGCAGGCGAACTCGACCGACAGGTCTTCGGGCAGTTCGTGGAATGACAAAGGGGCACAGAAGAATTCGTGGGTGCGGGGCACCAGGCGGCCCTCGTTCATCGCCAGCCACAGCCGCTCCCCCACCTCGCGGGCCGCGGGTGTGGCGCTCTCGCGCAGGACGCGCAGCGCGGCCGACAGGTCGGCCATGGTCGCGTCGGAGACGTAGTACGGCTGGGGCTTGAGGTAGATCGTCACCCGGGCGGCCGCGCCGCTGGTGAGCAGGTAGTCGACGAGAATCAGATCGGGCAGGAGTTCGCGACCGGCGTTGTCGGCGATCAGGCACACGTCGGGGTCCGTGGCGGCGGCCAGCGTCGTCCACAGCACGGGACTGTCGTCGACCAGCAGCCGATCATCGCGGGCGCCCGAACCGGCGACCAGCTGGAATCCGAGGTCGGCCTGGTTGCCCCACAGCGCGGAGACCAGCAGGGCATCGCGCTTCTTCTCGTCCGGCACCTCCGCCAGGTCGGCGAGTGCGCGCAGTTCGTCGGCGACGGCCGGGCTCGCCAGCTCCGCGGCTTTGGTCGGCCCGAAGGGATCGATGCCGCGCCACACACCCGGCCCGAAATACCCGACCGCCTCCAGCAGCCGCCGGTAGAAGTAGCTCTCGGCCCACAGGAAAGAGGCCTCACCCCATGGCTTGCCCCACAGGTCCCGCCCCCACTCCGCCCACCGCGGACCGTCGGCGGCGTCGGTCCGCAGCGGCTCGATCACCCCCGCGACGCTCTCGGCCAGCAACTTCCGCAGCGCCGTCTGTTCGGCCTGCCCGTACGGGTGAGCATCGATCACCCGCTCGATCAGCTTCGGATGGCGCTCGTGGAACACGCTGTAGGGAAACGAGCCCGGAACTCCCGCGAGAATCGGCGCATCGGTCATCCCTCGATACTGTCCTACCGGCTGCCGCCCGGTCTACGCGGACACGATCCGCGCGGAGGTGGCGAGAATTGCCGTATGGCCGCGAATCGTGTCCGCTCAAGCCGGGCCACCGGCAGTCGCTTGGTCGAAAGTTGGCCCGGCGGTCGCCCACCGTTCAAGTTTCGTTGCGCCGACTCGAGCAAGGTGCTGAGGCATGGCTGAGCATCGCCCGCGTCCCGGCTTCTCCCGGCGGACACTGCTGCGTTCCGGCGCGGTAGGGCTGGTCGCGGCGCCGGCGCTGGTGGCATGCTCAGACGGCCCCGGGCTGGTCCGGGAGCGGCCGAGCCTCACGCACGGCGTGGCGGTGGGCGATCCCCGCGGCGACGGTGCGCTGATCTGGGCCCGGTCGGACCGACCGGCGAAGCTGATCGTGGAGACGTCGGCGACCGAATCCTTCACCGACACAAGACGTTTCGAAGGCCCGCTGCTCACTCCCGCGACCGACGGCACCGGTCGCCTGCGCCTGGCCGGGCTGCCCGCCGGACAGCAGGTCCACTATCGGGTGACCCTCGAAGGCGACAACGGCGCCACCTCGGAGGCGGTGACGGGCGTCTTCCGCACCGTGCCCGCTACGGCCTCGGATCTGCGGCTGCTGTGGTCCGGCGACGTCGTCGGCCAGGGCTGGGGCAGCAACCCGGACCTCGGCGGCATGCGGATCTTCTCGGCCATGGCCGCCCGCGACCCGCACCTGTTCCTGCACTCCGGCGACGCCGTCTACGCCGACGGCCCCCTGCAGGAGACGGTGAAACTACCCGACGGCCGCATCTGGCGCAATGTGGTGACCGAGCCGAAAAGCGCTGTGGCACAGACCCTCGAGCAATTCCGCGGCCAGTACGCCTACAACCTGCTCGACGACAACTACCGGCGCTTCAACGCCGCGGTGGCCCAGATCGTGCAGTGGGACGACCACGAGACGGTCAACAACTGGTACCCCGGCGGGCAGGTCGCCGCGACGAAGGGCTACACCGAGCGGAGCATGGACGTGCTCGCCCAGCGGTCCTGGCAGGCCTTCCGCGAGTGGATGCCACTGGATCCGGCCGAGGCAGCGGACGGCCGCCTCTACCGCAAGATCTCCTACGGACCGTTGCTGGACGTGTTCGTCCTCGATATGCGCACCTACAAGGACACCAACAACGCCGACCGCGCCCCGGACGGAAAGATCTTCGGCCCCGAGCAAACCCGATGGCTGATCGACGGACTACGAGATTCCCGCGCCACCTGGAAGATCGTCGCCAACGACCTGCCACTGGGCCTGGTGGTCAAGGACGGCGAGCAGCCGGACACCACGGCCTTCGAGGGTCCGGCCAACGCCGATCCGGGCGCCCCCGCGGGCCGCGAGACCGAGATCGCCCGGGTGCTGTCGTCGATCAAGGCGAACAAGGTCACCAACGTGGTGTGGCTGACCGCGGACGTCCATTACACCGCGGCACACCACTATTCGCCGGAGCGCGCCGCGTTCACCGACTTCGACCCGTTCTGGGAGTTCGTGTCGGGACCGCTCAACGCCGGCGCCTTCGGCCCCAACGACCTCGACGGAACCTTCGGCCCCACAGCGGTTTTCGTGCACGCCCCGCCGGTCCAGAACTCCTCACCGCTGGACGGGTACCAGCACTTCGGCGAGGTCCGCATCGACGGCGCCAGCCGTGAACTGACCGTCGATCTCCGGAATGCCGCCGGTGCGTCGCTGTTCACCCAGCGCCTCGCGCCGATGTAGTCGCCGCGCCCCCACGGAACCGATTGCCGCCGAACGCCGTCTAATCCCCCAGAAGTCCGACAGCACATCGATCGAATTCAGCGCGAGCCGAATGGGGAGTGACATCATGAGCTTCGACGACAGCCCTGGCGAGTCCATCGAACAGCTGCGGCGGCGGATCGCCGACGCTCTGGACCGGCACGACGAGATCCGCGCCGCGCTGCCCGATGTCATCGCACAGCTGGGCGCCTACCGATCGACGGTGTCCTCGCCGGACGGTTCGGTGGATGTGACGGTCAACGCCGCGGGATCCGTGGTCGATGTCCGCCTGGCAAGGGATGCTTTCCGCACCGGGAGCCCGGACTCGTTGAGCCGCAGCATCGCCGACACCGCCCACCGGGCGGCGCACGAAGCCCTCCGATACGTTGCGGAGATCACCGCGGTCCTGGCCGATTCCGCCGAATCCCTCACCGAACTGCCCGATCCGATACCGAATGCGAGCCTGCGCGACCTCCGAGAATCGTTGTGGCAGTTATCCTCACCGCAACCCGACCGGACCGGCTCGTAAGCATGGCGGCGCGTCATGGGCGAGTCGTTACATGTCGATCCCGGGGGGCTGCGAGCGCACGGGGCCGCATTCCTGGATGCCGCCGACCGGGCACAACAGATATTCGACCGGCTCACCGACGCTCTGGCCGAGGCGGGTCCGTGCTGGGGTGACGACGAACCGGGAAAACAGTTCGCCGTGAACTACACACCGGACGCCGATCGCACCGTCTCCGGGTTCCGCGAAGTCATGCGGGCGCTGCGCGACCTGGGCGACGCTGTCACCGGCGCCTCGGGCAGGTACGACGACCAGGACGTAGATGCCGCGAGCCGAATAGCCGCGACGGGCGAGGTATCGGGCCGCAGGCGCGACGACGAGCCGCCGCCTCGATATCGGACGGACACGGCAATCGAACCCACCGCCGACCCGGCCGGAACGGACGATCCAGACGCGCCTGGCACGCGCGACGGCACCGACACGACGGTGGCCGAAGGCACGCCGCCCCGGCCCGCCGACGAAACTCGTTGCGACCGTTCGGAATCCCCTTCTGCGGCGGCTTCTCCCCAGGCTGCCACCGCGGCGGCCGGGCCCGAAACCCCAAACCCACCATCACCTCCGAGGCCGCGAACTGCCACACCGACTCCCGGCGTCGAGGAACCGACAGCCCTCAGTGACCGCCCGCCGCAGGTCGCGCCACCGCCGGTGCGAGCGGCTACGCGAGTTCCGGGCGACGAGCAGGCCCGCGGAGGCGGTGCGGCAGGCACCCCGTGGTCTCGGCTTTCGGGCACGTCCACCACTCCCTGGTCGGGGCCCGACGGGCAGCCGCGTCCGTCGTCCCGCCTGCCGGCGGGGCGTGCCCACCGGGCCGAACGCACACGCCGGGCCCGCGCCGCGGTATCCACCAGCCGAGACCCACGGGTACTGATCGCCGAGGCGCTGGCCGCGCGACGAGGGATCGCGGTCACGGGCTTCGACGCACCGCACGTCGACGAAGCCGCGGTCCGGCAGTTCGCGGCGGCCGTCGACGACCTGCTCGACGCGTTTCCCACGCTCGGTCTCCGTGCCGTTCGCATCGCCGAACTCGAGGAGCCGGATGTGGTGCTGGCCGTGTGCAATTCGACGGATATCGAGACAATCGTGCTCAACCGCAGGTGGGCCGCCGACCCGGAGCGACTCTCCGCGGTCAACACGAATCCGGGGCCCGTCTATAACGCGGTCGTGCACGAAGTCGGCCGCGCCGCAGTCGATCTGGCGGTCCGGTCCGCCACGGAAACACGAAAACGGTGACACGAGGTAAAAGAACCCGATGAGTTCGCTGCCGGAGGGTCTGCTGTCGAACACGGCGACCGAACTCGCTATCGGCCACTGGGCAGAGGGCGACGAGTACCTGCTGGGCCAGGTCAGCGAGGCCTGGTCGACCGCGGCGAAGGACTCCCGGGACCTGGCCGATCACATCGACACACTGAGCCGTTCGACCTCATCGAATCTGGACAGTGCCGCCGGAAGCAAGCTGGCCGAGGCCTCGACCGCGCTCGCGGACGGCATGCGCCGGCTCGCGAGCACCTGCGAATCGCTCGGAGCGCAGGTCACGGACGGGCAACGCGAAGTCCAACTGTGCCATCACATCGTCACCCTCACCGCTATCACTCTCGCGGCTCAGCTCGCTGTGGATCTGGCCTTGTCGCTGTCGGGAGTCGGCGCGGTCAAGGCCATCGCCGAGCAGCAAGCGGCACGACGGACAATGCAGGCCGCATGGCGCGCGCTGGTCGAGAAACTCGCGGGAGACGGCGCCGCAGCAGCCGCCGCCCGGCGGGCGATGATTCTCGGCGGCGGGCAGGGGCTCGTCGTGGACGGTGGGGCACAGCTGTGGCAGGTCCTGGCCGACCACACCAGAACGGTAGGCCAGATCGACTGGAACTCGATCGCGAAGTCGACGACGCTCGGTGTAGGGGGCGGATGGGCCGGGTACAAGGCCGGTGGCCGGGCGTCGCAGTGGGCCGCCGACCGCCTCGGCGCCGACCGCATGGCCAGGCGTGTCCGGTTGCCCGGCACCTCACTACTGTTCGCCCCCGCGCAACTGCAAGCAAACCTGCTCGGCCTCGGAGCGGGTGGCGTCGCGGGCGGCGCCCTCGGCGGCGCCGGCGCCTACGGCTGGGAACGCTTCATCAACGGCGCCTCGGGCGTAAGTCTCTGGGAGACGGTCAAAGCCGGTGCCGCGACCGGTGCGGCGAGCGCGGTGCTCGGCGCCGGCAGCGTCTTCGTCCATGCCGCCCGGCCGAGCCCGCCGCAGCCGGGATCCACGTCGACACACGGGCAGGATCTGAGAACGCACCTCACCGAACTGTCGACCGATGCCCTCGACGGCCCCGCCTTCCACCGGTTCGTGGCGGAAAACGATCTCTCCGCGGCAGATCCCGCATTCGAGAACAACGACTACGTCCATGCGGTGCACGAGACCAACAGAGTGATCGCACGCGACGTCGGGCCCGAATTCGACACCGGCAGAGCGGAGACGTCCCCGCTGCGGGACCACGACGAGCCCGCGCCGTCGACCCACGATTCGCCGACCGACCACTCGGCCGACACATCCGAGCGAACGCGGGCAGAGCTGTACAACACACTGAATGCAGCGGAATACCACGGAATCACCGACCCCCGTGCTGCCGAAACCCCGGTAGAAGTTCTCGGCAGGCAGCGCAGGGCCGCTCTCGAAGCCTGGACGGACGCACTCCCACGACTGCGCGGCGAACTTACCGCCGATCCGGACTTCCCGGGACACCGGGAACTGCTCAACCGGATCGAGGAGTACGAGCGCAGTAATTCCGATTATTTGCAACGGCGGAACGAAGTACAGAATCACCTCATCTCGGACGTCCGCCTCGGTAGGCACATACCCGATCCGTCCTATACCGTGGCCGACGCGCAAATTGTCCGTAACATACTGCTGGAGGCACAGCGCGGCACAGTCACAGCGGACGAGTTCTCCAAAGTGCTCCAGCACCTGACGGCACAGCGCGAATACCGGCACCTCAACTTCCAAATTGGCGGAGCCAAATGGGCCGCGGAAAGAACTGCGGACGCCAAGAAACTTTTGACGGAAAGCCTCGGCCGCTACCTGGAGAACAATCCGGCATTCACCCGAATCGACTTCAGCACGCAGAGACCGACCCTGCATCCCGCCCATCAAGCACACACAGCCGCCGCCCTGGAGACTGCGGCCGCGCACAATCCCGCCGAGCTCGGTCGCCGGATCACCCGGACCATGTCCGACGCCGGACTAGCCTATGGCAGCATCGCTGGCCCGCGTCTGATCCACCCCCCACCGGACGCCGCCGAAACCAGCAATGTGCCCCGCTTCCACGCTCATGCCGACCACGCCATCGAATCCCTTGTGGAGCGTATCCGGCAATCGGGGGTCAGCACCTGGTCCCCGGACCCATACCACTCCAGCATCAGCGATGCCTATACCCTCTCCCGAGTCTTGGCCCGTTTGGAGCTCGAATCGTTCGGCCCGGTACGCGCGCTCGACGGCGACTACCTCGAAAGCGTCCTCCTGAGCAATCCGCGGCAGATCATCATCGCCTCCGCGCCTTCCCTCGACGGTGGCCCATGGCACCCGGACGACGTGGTCGGTTACTGCGAATACGAGGTAGGCCATCAGGACCATGGATATGTCGTTCCCCCGGACGAGGGCTATGTCAGCGGGATCTGTGTGGCGTCCGCATGCCGCGGCCTGGGCATCTCACGCAAACTCATCGAGCAGACGTTCTGGAAGCTGTTCGTCGACCACGACATGTCCAGGGTGGTGATGACGATGCGACCGAACAATACGGAAATGCGATCGCTGGTCGAATCCATGGGCCTGCGGATCAGCCGCCGGCTCGACGGTGACATCTACGGTGACGGCCAGCCCCGCGTGGAGATGGCATTGACGCCGGAATCCTGGATCGCCTACCTCCGATCCAGGAACAGGCCCCTGCCGCCGGGCGCGTGGCCGGGAAAGCCCGACGAACAGCCGTGATTCAGAAGTCCCAGTCCTCGTCCTCGGTATTCACGGCCTTGCCGATCACGTAGCTGGAGCCCGAGCCGGAGAAGAAGTCGTGGTTCTCGTCGGCGTTGGGCGACAGCGCCGAGAGGATGGCGGGGTTGACCTCGGTCTCGTCCTTGGGGAACAGGCCCTCGTAGCCGAGATTCATCAGCGCTTTGTTGGCGTTGTAGCGCAGGAACTTCTTGACGTCTTCGGTCAGGCCGACCTCGTCGTAGAGGTCCTGGGTGTACTCGACCTCGTTCTCGTACAGCTCGAACAGCAGCTCGAAGGTGTAGTTCTTCAGCTCGTCCTGCTCGGCCTGCGACAGTTGCTCGAGGCCCTTCTGGTACTTGTAGCCGATGTAATACCCGTGCACGGCCTCGTCGCGGATGATCAGGCGGATCAGATCGGCGGTGTTGGTGAGCTTGGCGCGCGAGGACCAGTACATCGGCAGGTAGAAGCCGGAGTAGAACAGGAAGCTCTCCAGCAGCGTGGACGCCACCTTGCGCTTGAGCGGGTCGTCGCCCCGGTAGTAGTCGAGCACGATCTCGGCCTTGCGCTGCAGGTTGCGGTTCTCCTCCGACCAGCGGAAGGCGTCATTGATCTCGCGGGTGGAGCACAGCGTGGAGAAGATCGAGCTGTAGCTCTTGGCGTGCACCGACTCCATGAAGGCGATGTTGGTGAGCACCGCCTCCTCGTGCGGAGTCAGCGCGTCCGGGATCAGGCTCACCGCGCCGACCGTGCCCTGGATGGTGTCCAGCAGCGTCAGACCGGTGAAAACCCGCATGGTCAGCTGCTTTTCGTGCGGGGTCAACGTGGCCCACGACGGGATGTCGTTGGACACCGGAACCTTCTCCGGCAACCAGAAGTTGCCGACCAATCGGTCCCAGACCTCGGCATCCTTCTCGTCGGGCACCCGATTCCAGTTGATCGCAGACACTCGGTCGATCAGCTTCACGCGCCGCTCACTCACCCTTCTCACATCGCCGGACCGCGGGGATTTCCCTCGCCCTGGAACACTACTACTGGGGTACCGAAACAACATGCAACACAAGAACTTGTGTCTTGTGCTGTACAGCACGTCCACCGCGAGTACGCGGCAACCCAGCCCCGGCCGCACCGTCCGGAGTCCCCGTGCCCGCAGTTTGCCAGATCCCCTTGCCGCCCGGCCGGACCGCCACACTCTGTCTCCTCACCCTCGCTGCGGCACTGCTCTGCCACAAGAATGAAATCAGCGATATGAGACATGGCCTCTCCTAAAGGCATCTCTATCCGCACCATTGGGAACACGGCCGGAATCCAGAAAGCTAGTCTCGGCCGGCGGAATCTGCAGAGCTGTCGACTGCGTCCAGCGAAGCACGTGGGGCCGCGCGGAATCGGATGACGGATCAACCAATAGTCGGGAGGACATTGATGGCTGCGTCTGTAGAGCCAGAGAGTGATTGCATCGTCATCACGGGAATCGGTGTGGAGGCTCCCGGGGGCATAGACGATTCGCTATCCCTCTGGGAGGCGCTGGCCGTGGGGCGTGAGTTGACCGGTCCGTTTCCGCGTGACCGAGGATGGCCACTCGACGGAGTCGGTGCGGCAACAGCCAAGAGCACCGTGGTGCCGGATATGGGTGGATTCCTCTCCGAGGCAACAAGATTCGACCCCGAGTTCTTCGGGATCAGGTTGTCGGAGGCGCGGGTCGCGATGGACCCGCAGCAGTGGGTGGCGCTCCGGGTCGCGTGGCGGGCGCTGGAGAATGCGGGTATCAATCCAGGAAAACTGGAGGGCGAGGCTTGTGGCTCCTTCGTCGGAGCGTCATATAACGAGCATCAGGGTCGTTCCGGAATGACACTCGCGGCAATTTCGGGCCGAATTTCGCACTGCCTGGGTTTGTACGGTCCCGCGATCAGCGTGGACACGGCATGTGCATCTGGTTTGACCGCCTTGCATTTGGCTACTGCGGCAATCCGAGACGGTGATTGTGAGTGGGCGTTGGCGGGTGCTGTCTGCGTGATGGGCGAGCCGTCGGCATTTTTCGAGTCTGCGAAGGTGAACGGGCTGGCTACCGATGGCCACTGCCGGTCATTCGCGGAGGGAGCGTCGGGAACTGTATGGGCTGAAGGCGCGGCAGTAGTGGTTCTCGAGCGTGAATCCCGCGCCCGGCAGCTGGGCCATCGGGTGTACGGAAGAATCTTGGCTTCGCAGGTCAACCATAACGGCAGTGGTCGGCGGATCATTCTGCCCAATGCCACGGCACAGGAGCGGCTGATCCGCCAGACCATCGAGCGGGCCGGAATCGGAATTGACGACGTGGGACTTATCGAGGGGCATGGCGCGGCCACCCGCGCCGGAGACAGTGTCGAGATCTCGGCATTGCAGAAAACATACGGATCGGCGCAGCGCCACCATCGTGGTGGCCCAGTTCTCGGCTCGGTGAAATCCAATCTCGGCCATACGCAAGCCGCGGCGGGCATGCTCGGGTTGGTCAAGATGCTGCTGTGTGGTGCGCGGGGCCGGATCGCGCCGAGCGTATTCTCCGAAACCCCGACCACGAAGGTGGACTGGACCAGCAGCAGCCTGCGTTTGGCGTCGGAGCTCGAGTCCTGGGAACCTCGCGACGGCCTTCGGTACGGAGCCGTCTCATCGTTCGGGCTGGCCGGAACCAACGCGCACCTGCTCCTCGCCATGCCCGAGATGGAACAGTGACTCCTTCCGGGCCGTCAGATTCCCAGCACGACCTTGGCGGTCGTGAAATAGATGACCAGGCCCGTCGCATCGACAAGGGTTGTCACCATGGGTGCGGAGATGACCGCCGGATCGATGCGCAGCTTCTTGGCCAGCAGCGGCATAGTGCCGCCGATGGTGGCCGCCCAGCCACAGATGATGATCAGCGTAATGCCCACGACCAGGGCGATATCGGCGCTGACGAACACCCCGCCGATCACCATGCCGACGGCGGCCAGCATCGACCCCAGCACCAGCCCGACCCGGCATTCCCGCCAGATCACCCGCAGCAGATCCGATACCCGCACCTCGCCGACGGCCAAAGCGCGCACGCACGAGGTCGCCGCCTGCGCCCCCGCGTTGCCGCCCGCCCCGATGAGTAGCGGGATGAACAGCGCCAGATGCGCGGCCTGGGCCAGGGTGGCCTCGAAAGCGTCGGTCACCGAGACCGTCAGCGTCGCCGCGACCAGCAGCAACAGCAACCACATCGCGCGGTAGCGGGCCAGCTGGAAGACCCCCGCGGCCATGTAGTGACCGGCCCACGGCGCGGCGCCGGCCTGGCGCGCCACATCCTCGCTGTCGGCCGCCTCGATGACCTCCACCGCGTCGTCGATGGTCAGCAGCCCGACCAGACGGTCCTCGCTGTCGACCACCGACAGGTTGATCAGATTCGTCTCGCGCATCAGCCGCGCGGCCTTCTCCGCCGAATCGGTGGCGCGCGCGAACACCGGCTCGGTCACCACCAGATCCGACACCATCGCCTCGGGCGCGCTGAGTACCAGCTCCCGCAGCTCGACAATGCCGATCAGCCGACGGCCCAGGTCGACCACGGGCAGCGTGTACACCGTCTCGGCGCCAACGCCTTTCACCCGGACCATCTGCAACGCCTGCGCGACGGTCAGCTGCCGCGGCAGCGCGACCACCTCCGGCGTCATGTACCGGCCGACGGAACCCTCCGGGTAGCCGAGCAGCGCGGCGGTCATGCGGCGCTCGTGCGGGCTCAGCCCGGCCAGCACCTTCTTGGCGACCTTGGCCGGGGCCTCGCGCAGCATGCGGGCGCGATCGTCGGGATCCATCTCCTCGACGAGTTCACGAAAGGCCTGACCGCGCAGCCCGGACAGGATCTGCTGCTGGTCGACCGGCTCGAGTTCCTCGAAGACCGCGAGCGCCCGGTCCTTGTCGAGCAGCCGGAAGGCCAGCCCGGCCGGGACCGCGTCCATGCGGGCAAGCTGGTCGGCGATCAGGTGCGGGGCATGCTCGTCCAGCCACGCCTGGGTAGCCTCGACGCGGCCGCAGTCGACGACGTCCTGCAGGGACTCGGCGCGCGGGGTCTCGGTCTCCTGGGTTTCGGCGGGTTCGGCTGCGGTGGTTGCGGGGGCAGCGACGGACAGATCGGTCAGCGACATGGCAGAACCTCGGCACAACGGCATGCATCACTACGGCATGGAGCGGAAAGGAAGACACCGGATCACACCGCGGGGCGCCACCCCGGACTGCCGTCGAATTACCGGCTGAACATCTGGGCGACGCCGCGCGGCCTTCGACTGGGAGGTTCACTACGCATAGCAACCCACCTCCTCGATCGATACCGCTGTCGTCGTGTGCGCCGTCCGCCCTTAGACGAACGCAGCCACCGACGGCTTTTCCGCCGATGACGCAAAGCATTCCACAGCAGGATACGCGCCCGTCCAGTTCGACGCGCCATCAGGGGACACAACATGTCGGCGCGTCGAGATTCCAGGCGTTTCCGCGCGAATTTCCGATGTGCCGGCGGGCGCACCGAACCCGCGTTCGGCGGCTGCCCGACGAACTCGGCCGCTCATCGGGACACGTCGCGACGCCTCGAACCTTGGCGGCGGGTGGCGCGCGCCGGTAGTCTCCGGATGTCTCGAAACCGGTTGTCCCGGTGGGCAACACGAATCAACTCGGGGGACGCGTGCAGGAAATCTTCAATTCCGTCGCCGCTCTGCTGTGGCCGGTGTTGTTCCTGATCGCCCTGCTGATGTTCCGCGGTCCGGTCGGGCGGGTGATCCGTTCGGCCGAGCGCCGGGAGTTCACGCTGAACGTCGGTGGTCAGGAGATCAGCATGAAACAGCTCAGCGAGCAGCAGGACGACATGATCGCCGACCTGCAGGCACAACTGAGCCGGTTGACCAGGGAATTGGAGAGCGTGCGTGGGCGGTCCTCCGCATCCTTCGCGTGATCGGCCCCCGGAGGGACCTTCGCCTCGGGACCCGCGCCGTATGCGTACGGGATGCCGGGCGACGCCTCCTCGAACGAGCAAGTCGGGGCGGGACCCAACCCGTACGGCTTCGAGAAACCGGCCGACGCGGTGCCGTGGTTAGGCGAGGGGTCTCCGACGAGGTTGTCGGCGGGGAGTCCGACGACGCCGGAACGCCACCTGTCGAGCCCGATGCCGATGCCGATGCCGATGCCGATGCCGATGCCGATGCCGACCGTACCCAGCCGCCCGACAACCACGTGGCCGATTCGACTGGAACCCCTGGACGCCGGAAACTGCGCAAACGCCGACTCACCGGACCCGACGGCCGTCTCGGCTCCCAGGCCGGAAATCCGCAGCACGCCACCGATGTTCCGCCCGGCCGAACCATCCACCGATCCACAATCCGGTCAGCCTGCAGGCCCATCGAGCAGCACCACCCAGTGGTGGACAATCCCGCCCCGGGACCACCGCCCGATCGAACGCACCACGGCCGCACTCCTGTGGGTCGACGACAACCCGCTGAACAATGCCCTCATCGTAGACCGCTTGAAACGCAACGGAATTCGCGTCGACCTCGCCCGAACCACCGACGAGGCCCTCACCCTCCTGGACAAGCGCCGCCCCTACGGAGTCATCGTGTCGGACTGGGGCCGCACCGAAAAAGGCACCCGCATCTCCGACGCCGGCCGCCGATTCACCGAGTCCGCCCGCGAACGCGGCATCGACGCCCCCATCATCATCTACACCAGTATGTTCGGCCCCGCAGACACCCGCCATGAGGAAGCCCGCCAAGCCGGAGCCACCTTCGTCACCGGATCCACCACCCAACTCCTAGGAGAACTGACCACCCTCGGCCTACTCCCCGCGTGAAGCATCCGACTACAACATGCAGCTGACGCAACCATCGATTCGAGTGGAAACCGTCAGTGCCACAAAGGTGTTCATGCCGTCTCGAGTCACCGGATCGGAGCCGACGGCACTGTGAGGTACAACGGTGGCGCAAAGTTCCGCGGTCGATGGCGGCTCAAGTAGTCCCGTAGCGCCTCGGTCGCCAACGGATCCGTCGCACCCACCAACTCGGCAATTCGCCGGATCGTGAGCGCATCGACACCGCGCGCGACAGCGCTTACCGCATGCCGATCAATGTAGTTCAGCACATCCTGCGCGGGCATCCGCGATACCAGCCGCCTCTCCGCTTTCTCGCGCTCGATATCGATGTCGCTGTAACCGCGACGAACGCGCAGTATTGTCTCGATCTCGCCGAGCGACGACGTCTCCGTCAACAGCGACGCCAGCGACGCCTCGGACGCCGAGGTAGCAGGCACTTGGACTACACGAGTCGAAAGATCGGTCACATCGATGACCGCACCGCGCTGCGTTTCGACCAATCCACGCCAGCCGATCGCCGCAGCGGCAAGAAGGGCGTTCGCTTCGGATGGATGCCACGACCAAACCGGAATCAGCCGACGCGCGTGTGAGGCCGTCAGATCCACGACATGTTCCGCACCCAGCACCGTCAGGCGATCCTCGACCTGCTCGCGAGCCAGCTCGCCGTCGAGCCCGGCCCCAGCTACCAGCACACGTGCAGGCATACCTGTCGACACCGCTGCCGCCAGCGCAGCGGAGTCAGCCAGCGGGCTCCGGAGCTCCGGCTCGTGCCCCACAGCGACGATGTCGCCACCGACGTCGATTACGAGCACCTCCTCCACACCGAAAACTGTTGCAGTTCTTCGGATCTGCCGCGCCAGGTCCCGCACGCCTCCGTCGAGGTCCATGAGCAACAGTGGAACGTCCAGATGTCCGGCGAGGCGCGGCAGCGTCGACAATCCGATTCGCAGGCCGCTCGACGGCGACACCTGCCACACACCACCACGGTCGACCAGTCCGGCGAAATCGCTACGCGACCTGGGACCAGGCGTAGGGTCGACCATCAGCCGATCCCACGAGTAACTCATGATCGCCGCCACCTCACCCGGTAACGCGGAGCCGAGAAGCGCAGCCGTGACGGCATCACCGCCTCCACCGGCCGCTACCGCAATCGCTGTCATTCTCGATCAGCCGCCCAACGCGCGATCTCTACACTGGCTAGTGGCATATGGTACTCGAGTAGAGGATATAGATTTGCCCGAGATCGAAGAGGTACTTCCGAAGTATCTCCAAATTGCTGGCTACCTGCGCGATCAGATCATCCGAGGCGACTTGGAGCCCGGCGCTGAAGTGCCCTCGGAACGAGAACTCGCGACGGCGTGGAACGTAGCCCGGCCGACCGCAAGCAAGGCCCTGCAAGCTCTGCGCCAGCAAGGACTGGTCGAATCACGGCGCGGATCGGGCACCTACGTCCGCCAACCGAATGCGGCGCCGCGTGCACGAGAGCGATACGCACGCGCCGCGATGGCGGGAACGATGTACTCCGACGCCGAGCACATCGAGTTCCCAGTGGTCGCTATCGTCGACGCGCCCGCTCACGTCACTTCCGCCCTCGGGCTGGAAGCGAGCGCACGTGTCATCCAGCGCCAGCGGATCATTCGCAACGAGAAGACCGGGCCGACCGAATTGTCGACCTCATGGTTCCCGGCGTCACTGGCCGATGTGGCACCCCGGCTGCTGGTGGCCGAGCGAATTCGAGGAGGCACTCTGCCGTACCTCGCGGAAGCGCTCGATGTGCGACTCGCGTATGCGCGAGACCAAGTGTGCGCACGACTCGCCACCGAGTATGAGCGCACGGCGCTCGGACTGCCCGATGCGTCGCCGGCACTGGCGTACTGGCTGACCATGTACGCCTCGGACGATCAACCGGTTCAATTCGACGAGGCCGTGTATCCACCCGAACGCTGGGCGTTCCGCCTCGAGTATCCGATCAATTTCTGACCCCTCCCCCTCTCCCTCCGGAAAGTTTCCATACTTTGGCAAGTGGCCTATGCCACTTGAGCTTGCGATCTGCTTCCTCCGGCCGGACCTCTCGGCCGACACGACCGCGGACAAGCGAGACATGCGCGACCTCGGCGAGCGGCTCGGCTACACGGTCGGCGAGATTGTCGAGATCGAACCTCGCCGTGAAGGACCTTGGGCCACAGTAGGTAGCGCAATGGCCCGCACCGGCGCCGCCGCCGTGATCGTGCCCGACCTCGAGCACGTCGACGGGATCGATCGACATATCCGTGACCGAGCGAAGCTGATCACCGCCGAAGGTGAGCGCATCCTCGAACGCACCGGCTTGCGCGACGCCTTCAACGCCGCCGCAGCGGGCATCAGCGCGACCTCGCCACAACAGCGTAGCGACTCATGGATCTGTGCGCCCGGCCCGAGCGCGCCGCTCGCACCCAAGCTGTCCTAATGCGCGCCCGCCCAACGGCATTCGGGTGGGTAGATCCAGAAATATCCACCGCACCGAACTGGGACCAGGCTCGGGTCCAACGGCTCGCACGGCACCTCGGCTATCTGATCATCTGGCCGGAACCGTCGATAGTCCCACTGCCCGACCAGGTCCGCGCCACTGACACCGACGTCCTGATCACGCCTGCACCGGAGCACCTGACCGTGTTGACCATCAACGCACTGCTGAGCTTCGTCGATGTCGAAATCCTTTCGCCCCGGCTGAGTTTCACCCGTTGGTCGATGATCCCCTCGGGACAGTTCGAGCGTTGAGAAGAAATCTGGGGTGTTCGCCTCGCATTGTGCGTCGGCCGAGAGGATCGAGAGGTGTCCGTCCCGAAACGTTATGTGAGACCTACGATTTGGCCGATGCTGTGATCGGCGGGTCGGCCGGGGAACCGATGTCCGGCAACCCCGCGTAGTCGGGCAACTCGACGCCGTTGATCGCGCGGTCGATCAGGTCGGTGAACCATTCGCTCTCGAAATCGACGTTCGGCTCGGCGTCCGGCTCCGCGGCCTCGCGGCTGTGCACGTGGAGTCGGCCGATTTCCTGGTTGGCCTCGACGACCGGGCGCATTCGCGCCTCGTAGGCGGCGAAACCGGCCGCCGGGTCCCATCCGGCGGCGGCCAGCTCGCCGGCCAGCACGTAGGCGCCGATCAGGGCCAAGCCGGTGCCCGCTCCGGACATCGGCGACGCGCTGAACGCCGCGTCCCCGAGCAGTCCCACCCGTCCGTTCGACCAGCGGTCCATCACCACCTGGGCGACCTGGTCGAGGTAGAAGTCCGGGGTGTCGTCCAGGTGCGCGAGGATGTCCTCGGTCCGCCAGCCGAACCCGGACATCCGCTCGCGCAGCAGTCGCTTCTGGCCATCAATGTCGCGGTAGTCGACATCGAAATCGACTGCGGGAAAGGAGAACATGGCCATCGCGCGGGTGGCGTCCGGGACCGGCCGCAGACCGGCCGAGCGCCCGGACTCCTGGAAGTCGATCATCCAGCGGTCCAGCCCGAACTCGTTGGGCACGCTGTAGAAGGCCAGCACGAGTCCGAGATGGCGGACGAACTGCTCATGCGGCCCGAAGACCATCGCCCGCAGCGACGAGTGCAGGCCGTCCGCCCCGATCACCAGATCGAAGCGCCGCCGGTCGCCGCCCTCGAAGGTCACGTCGACCCCGTCCGCGTCCTGGGTGAGTTCGGCGATGCGGTCGCCGAAGAGGTACTCGACACCGTCGCGGGTGTCGTCGTAGAGCACCTGCGACAGGTCCCCGCGCAGGATCTCGATCTCCGAGATGTACCCGTCGCCGTCGTGGTCGTCCGCGCTGTAGGTCTCCAGCACGTTCCCGGCCGCGTCCACGGTGTGCGCGCCGGCGGTGTCGGTACAGGCCGCGCGCACCGCCGCGTCCAGCCCCATCCGGCCGATGACATCCTTGGCCACCCCGCGCGCGTCCACCGCCTGCCCGCCGGGACGCAGCCCGGAAGCCCGCTCCACCACGGTCACCTCGGCCCCGCGCCGGTGCAGCCAGTGGGCCAGCGCGGGCCCCGCGATACTCGCTCCCGCTACCAACACCCTGATACCACTCACTGCGTGCCTCCATGTGCTTCCGCCCACGCCGGCACGGTTCCGGCGCGGGTCCACCGCTGCCGGTGTATCCAGTGGTATCGACGGCCGAGCCGCACAGAAATCATCGGTGCGGCCGAGCGCAGGTCATTTCGCGAGTCACCGACCACGTAAACCAGATGAATCCTGGAAAAGATCCGGCGGCGCCGGGACCACATCATCGAGGAACGCGTTCACCATCGGCGCCAGTACCGCCGACTCGCCGAAGATGCCGATATGCGAGGTCGCCGGCAGAATTGCCAAGCGCGCGACGGGAATTCGCTGTAGCGCTCCGGCCGCTGCCGCTTCCTCGTCGCCACCACCGCGCAGCGTGAACATCGCCAACGCATGCTCGAGCCGTAGCGCATCCGCATCCCCGGCGATGACCATGGTCTTCGCGGCGATCGAACGCATCTGCGCGTCGCTGATGTTCTGGTCCTCGATGCTCAGGACCTTCATCTTCTCGAGGTAGGCATCGAACGCCGCGGCGTCCGGCGTGTGTTCCTCGAATGCCCTCGCGACGGACGTACCGGCAAAGGCCGCGGCGCTGAGTCCCCTGATGCCCTCCAGCACCGACGGGTACCAGCCGTCGGCGCGGTAGGTGGCCGACAGCGAGACCAACTTGTCGACGAGGCCCGGGTGGCGGAGCGCGAGTTGCAGCGCGACCCCGCCGCCTTGGGAGTAGCCCAGCACAGCCGCGCGCTCGACCCGCAACGCGCGCAGCAACGCCGCGGCGTCGTCGGCGAACTGCTCGTAGGACATCTCCCGCGAGGTATCCGGGGTGCGACCGTGCCCTTGCTGATCGAAGACGATCACGGTGCGCGTGCCCGCGAAGGCGGACACCCAGGACCTCATCGAGTCGGTGGACATGAACCCGCCGGGAATCAGCAGCAGCGGAGGCGTTTTCGACTCGCCGCCGTACATCTCGTAGTAGATGCTCAGACCGTTGAGCGGCAGATGACCGCTGCGCGTCGGCGGCATTGCCGTCACTGCGAGGGGTCCTGCGTGTCCTCGGTAGCGAATTCCGGCGGTGCTTGCAGGTCGTGGGCGCGGAACAGGACGGCGTTCGCGACACCCATGGCCTTGCCGCTCATCGCGGTGAACTGCGGGATGAAGTCGGCGGGGGCCGGGTGGTCCGGGAGCGCGGCCAGGTAGGCGGCGTGCGCCTCGAGCGAGGCGACGCCGCGGCGCAACGGTTCTCCCGTGATATCGACGCCGTGGGTCACCGAGCCGCCCAGCCCCGGGACGATGTACCAGCGCACGGAGTGCGGTTCGAGGTTCTCGTCGTCGATCTGCTCCGGGAAGACCCATCGATTGCCCGCGTCGCGCAGCGCGTCGAGTGTCGCGAGCCCGGCCGCGCGGTGGTCGGCCTGATCGAAACCGTAGGGCGTCTCGACGTCGTAGCTCGTGCCGAGTACGACGTCGGGCTTGAACCGGCGGATCTCCCGGCAGATGTCCCGGCGCAGGTCCAAGCCGTAGACGAGCACCCCGTCCGGATGTTCGAGGATGGTCAGGTGCTCGACCCCGACGGCGGCGCAGGCAGCCTGCTGCTCGGCGACGCGCAGGCGCGCCGTCTCCTCGGGCGGGTTCGGCATACCGGCCTCGCCGCGAGTGAGCAGCAGATAACCGACCTCGATGCCGCGGTCGGTCCAGCGAGCGACCGCCGCGGATGTGCCGTACTCCATGTCGTCGGGGTGCGCGACGACACAGAGCACGCGCTGGAAGGACTCCTCGGGGAGTGCAGGCAAGGTCATGCGTATAGCTCTACAGCATGCAGCTGACACATCCCTCGACTTCGGTGCCCTCCAAAGCCATCTGGCGGATGCGGATGTAGTAGAGAGTCTTGATGCCCTTGCGCCAGGCGTAGATCTGGGCGCGGTTGACATCGCGGGTAGTGGCGGTGTCCTTGAAGAACAAGGTCAGCGACAGGCCCTGGTCCACGTGCTGGGTGGCGGCGGCGTAGGTGTCGATGATCTTCTCGTAGCCGATCTCGTAGGCGTCCTCGAAGTAGTCGAGGTTGTCGTTGTCGAGATAGGGCGCCGGGTAGTAGACGCGGCCGATCTTGCCTTCCTTGCGGATCTCGATCTTCGACGCCACCGGGTGAATCGAGCTGGTGGAGTGGTTGATGTAGGAGATCGAGCCCGTGGGGGGCACGGCCTGCAGGTTCTGGTTGTAGAGGCCGTGGGCCATCACCGAGGACTTCAGTTCGCGCCAGTCGTCCTGGGTCGGGATGTGCACACCGGCGTCGGCGAAGATCTGCCGCACGCGCTCGGTCTCCGGTTCCCACGCCCGCTCGGTGTACTTGTCGAAGTACTCGCCGCTGGCGTACTTCGACTCCGCGAAGCCGCCGAAGGACTGCCCGCGCTCGATGGCCAGCTTGTTCGACGCCCGAATCGCGTGATAGGCGACCGTGTAGAAGTAGATGTTGGTGAAGTCGACGCCCTCGTCGGACCCGTAATGCACCCGCTCGCGCGCCAGGTACCCGTGCAGGTTCATCTGGCCCAGGCCGATGGCGTGGGATTGGTTGTTGCCCTGCTCGATCGAGGGCACCGAGTGGATGTGGGTCTGGTCCGAGACCGCGGTCAGCGCGCGGATCGCCGTCTCCACCGTCTTGCCGAAGTCCGGCGAGTCCATCGACTTGGCGATGTTGAGCGAACCGAGGTTGCACGAGATGTCCTTGCCCACAACGGCGTAGGACAGGTCGTCGTTGAACACCGACGGCGTGGAGACCTGCAGGATCTCCGAGCACAGGTTGGAGTGGGTGATCTTGCCGGCGATCGGGTTGGCCCGGTTCACCGTGTCCTCGTACATGATGTACGGGTAGCCCGACTCGAACTGCAGCTCGGCGATGGTCTGGAAGAACTCGCGGGCGTTGATCTTCGACTTGCGGATGCGCTTGTCGTCGACCATCTCGTGGTACTTCTCGGTGACGTCGATGTCGGCGAACGGCACGCCGTAGATGCGCTCGACATCGTAGGGCGAGAACAAATACATGTCCTCGTTCTTCTTCGCCAGCTCGAAGGTGATGTCGGGAATCACCACACCCAGCGACAGCGTCTTGATCCGGATCTTCTCGTCCGCGTTCTCGCGCTTGGTGTCGAGGAAGCGGTAGATATCCGGGTGGTGCGCATGCAGATACACCGCACCCGCACCCTGCCGCGCCCCGAGCTGGTTGGCGTAGGAGAACGAATCCTCCAGCAGCTTCATGATCGGAATGACGCCCGACGACTGGTTCTCGATCTTCTTGATCGGCGCACCGTGCTCACGAATGTTACTGAGCAGCAACGCGACTCCGCCGCCACGCTTGGACAGCTGCAACGCGGAATTGATGGAGCGCCCGATGGACTCCATGTTGTCCTCGATGCGAAGGAGAAAACAGCTCACCGGCTCGCCGCGCTGCTTCTTGCCCGAGTTGAGGAAGGTGGGGGTGGCGGGTTGGAAGCGGCCGTCGATGATTTCCTCGACCAGTTCCGACGCCAGGATTTCGTCGCCGGCGGCGAGGGTCAGGGCGACCATGCACACCCGGTCCTCGAAGCGTTCCAGGTAGCGCTTGCCGTCGAAGGTCTTCAGTGTGTACGAGGTGTAGTACTTGAACGCGCCGAGGAAGGTGGGAAACCGGAACTTCTTGGCGTACGCCTGCTGGAACAGCTTCTTCACGAAGGCCCGGCTGTACTGCTCGAGCACCTCGGCCTCGTAGTAGTTCTCCTCGACGAGATAGTCGAGCTTCTCGTCGAGGTTGTGGAAGAAGACCGTGTTCTGATTGACGTGCTGCAGAAAGTACTGGTTGGCGGCCTCGCGGTCCTTGTCGAACTGAATCTCGCCGTTGGGGCCGTAGAGATTCAGCATCGCGTTGAGGGCGTGGTAGTCCAAGCCCTCGGTCGACGGATCGCTCGTCACCGGGCGCTCTAGGCGGGCCGTCTTTCCGGCCGGTGCTGTTGTCGTTGCCAAAACAATCCCAATCCCTCTCGGACGCGTTCGACGTCCTCGGCGGTTCCCATGAGTTCGAAGCGATACAGGTACGGCACCCCGGCCTTGCGCGAGATCACCTCTCCCGCATAGCAATACGTATCGCCGAAGTTCGTGTTGCCGGCCGCGATGACGCCGCGCAACAACGCACGATTGTGCGGATCGTTGAGGAACTTGGCCACCTGACGGGGCACGAATTCCTTGTCGGATCGGTTGCCGCCCAGGACGTGCCGACCGCCCCCGTAGGTGGGGCAGATCAGCACGTAGGGCTCGTCGACGCGAAGCGATTCGGCGGTGTGGAGCGGAATGCGAACGGCCGGGAGACCCAGCCGCTCGACGAAACGGTGCGTGTTCTCCGACGCGCTCGAGAAGTAGACCAGGTCGGACACGGCGACTCCCGGAATCAGGCCGCCTGGGTCAGCAGCGACTTGATGCGGTCGGGACGGAAGCCCGACCAGTGCTCCTCGCCGGCCACGACGACCGGAGCCTGCAGGTAGCCCAGCGCCATCACGTAGTCGCGAGCCTCGGGGTTCTCGGAAATGTCGACGACGGCGTAGTCGATACCCGCCTTGTCGAGAGCGCGGTAGGTGGCATTGCACTGGACACAAGCGGGCTTGGTGTACACGGTGATGGTCATGAGTGTCCCTCTCTCCTTGCCTTGAATCCGTTTGCAGTGCACGACTCACAAAGATCCACGTGGTTACTGCGCAAACCCCTGGAAGCGGGCCCGGAAACCCAGGTCGCGGGTACCACCCCGACACTCGAGCTCGCGTCGTCCTCCAGTGCCGTAGACACTACACCTAGTGGCCGACAGATTCCTACAACACGACATCTTGCGAGTCACAAAGGTGGAATTCCCTCGACGCAAGTACCTGCACAGTCGATTCGCAACCCGACACGACAGTGGCGCAGATCACGATTTCGTGTCACAGCTCTCTCCCAGCAAACCCATCTCCCCCACCAGTCACAGCTGTCTCATCCACCTCCCGCGACCCGCCCGGCAGGCGCCGGGACAGCGAAAGGGCCGCCCCGTCCCGCAGGACGAAGCGGCCCTTTCCCGGCGTGTCGCGGTCAGCCCTGACGGGCCTTGAACCGTGGTTCCTTCTTGTTGATCACGTACGTCTTGCCGCGCCGGCGCACCACCTGCGCACCCGGCTTGTCCTTCAGCGAACGCAGCGACTTGCGGACCTTCATGCCACCTCCCAAACGAAAATGATTTTCACATTCTATACGGCGGCACGGAACGGTCGCGGACTCAGGCGTCGACGCGCGCCCGGACGGCACCGACCAGATCGCCGACGGCGGCCGCCAGCTGGGTCAGGGCCTCGGCGTCGTCGCGCGGGTGCGCCTCACCGAACCGCTCACCGATGGTGCCGAAGTGCAGATGGGCGCTCTCCACCACCGCCGCACCGGCCACGGTCAGCGCCTTGACGGTGTCACCGTGCGACCATTTGGCGGCATTGGAGCTGATCGAGGCGCTGACGACCGCGGCAGGCTTGCTCTTGATCGAGCCGTCGCCGTACGGCCGGGAGGCCCAGTCGATGGCGTTCTTCAGCGCGGCCGGAATGGTCCCGTTGTATTCGGGAACGAAGAACAGCAACCCGTCGGCGGCGGCCACCGCCTCACGCAACGCGGCCGCGGCGGCGGGCACCCGGCCGGGCACGTCGATGTCCTCGTTGTAGAAAGGAATGCCTCCGAGACCCTCGAAGATGGAGACCTCGACACCTTCCGACGCGGTGTGCGCGGCGGCCTCGGCCAGCTGCCGGTTGAACGATGCGGCACGCAGGCTACCGACCAGCGCGAGTAGGCGGGTCTGAGACATGATCACTCCTTGTGCGGTATTGCGGCGGGTTACGCTTTCACTGCACGACAACCGGACCGCAGTCCGCTTTCATTCCCCGAGCCCGAGGTCCCCGCTGTGAACTACGACACACGAGAGCCTGCCGCCGCACCCGGATCGCCGCCCGGCGCCGGTCCGGCCGCCCTGCCCATCGAGGCGGTCGCCGTGCCGGTCCCGCCGGACACACTGCCGGTCGCGGAGGAACATCCCGAACGCAGCGACGCCGCCCGCAACCGGCAGTTACTGCTCGACGCCGCCGAGCAGTTGGTGCACGAGCACGGCGCCGACGGGGTCACCATGGACGCCGTCGCCCGGCGTGCGGGCGTCGGCAAGGGGACGGTGTTCCGGCGCTTCGGCAACCGAGCCGGACTGATGCTGGCCCTGCTCGACCAGTCCGAACGGAAACTCCAGGCCGCGTACATGTTCGGGCCGCCGCCGCTGGGCCCCGGAGCACCCGCGGTGGAGCGGCTGGTGGCCTTCGGGCGCGCGCGGCTGGCCGGGCTCGAGGTCGAGGGCGAGATGCGCCGCGCCGCCGACGACCCGGGCCGGTACTCCACCCCGCCCTACAACGTCATGAAAACCCATGTGTCGCTGCTGCTTCGGCAGGCCGGAACGGACGCGGACATCTCGTTGCTGGCCGACACGCTGCTGGCCGCGCTGGACGCCGGACTCGTCCTGCACCAGACCGGGGTACTCGGCTACTCCCTGGACCAGATCGGCGACCACTGGGAGCGGCTGGTCCGCGCGGTCGTCCCGGGCGCGCCAGTAGAGTGAGCGGCATGGGGAACCTGCGTGAACGTATCGTCGCCGAACTGGGTGTGCGGCCGGTCATCGAACCGAAGGTGGAGGTGCGCCGCCGCATCGATTTCCTCAAGGACTATCTGAAGTCCACGCCCGCAACGGGTTTCGTGCTCGGCATCAGCGGCGGACAGGATTCGACGCTGACCGGTCGGCTGTGTCAGCTGGCCGCCGAGGAGCTGCGGGCGGAGGGGCGGGAGGCCACCTTCGTGGCGGTGCGGCTGCCCTACGGCGTGCAGGCCGACGAGGACGACGCGCAGATCGCGCTGCGGTTCATCCGGCCGGACCGCTCGATCTCGGTGAACGTCAAGCCGAGCGCCGATGCCGTGGCGGCGGAGGCAGCCACGGGGTTGCGGGAGTTGCTCGGCGACGAGCCACAGCTGCGGGACTTCGTGCGCGGCAACATCAAGGCCCGCGAACGCATGGTGATCCAGTATTCGATCGCCGGACAGTTGAACTTGCTGGTCGTCGGCACCGATCATGCCGCCGAGGCGGTCACCGGCTTCTTCACCAAATACGGCGACGGCGGCGTGGACGTCACCCCGCTGACCGGTCTGACCAAGCGCCAAGGCGCGGCCCTGCTGCAGGAGTTGGGCGCGCCGCCGAGCGCCTGGGAGAAGGTTCCCACCGCCGATCTGGAAGACGACCGGCCCGCGCTGCCCGACGAGGTCGCCCTGGGCCTGACGTACGCCCAGATCGACGACTATCTCGAGGGCGAGGACGTCGCTCCGGAGGCGGCCGCCCGCATCGCGTCGATCTTCCTCGGCACCCGCCACAAGCGCACGGTTCCCGCCACGCCCCTCGATACCTGGTGGCGGGACTGATCTTTCACGACGGGCCGCGCTCATTGTTTCCCCTCGCGTCGGCTGTACCGGTGTGCGGAGCCTATCGGGTGCGGCCTGAGTCCGGTTTGATCCGTCCGGCTTCGACCAACGTCTGAAACGCGGCACGCTTGCGGGGGCAGTCGTCCACGCGGCACTCCACATGCATCTGCATGATCGTGTGGGCGCGATCAGGTGTGAGTGGACCCACCGGTGCGTCGTGTGTCCACCAGAGCGCGGACAGTTCCCGCCTGGACGCCGCGGGGTCGTTTGTCATGCGAACACCCCTTCACGGATCGGCGTCCAGCGAGCGAAACTCATTCGCGGAGAGATAGTTTCGATCTCCGCGACGTACAGAATCCCATTCACCTCGAGCGGGCTCAGGTGCTGCGGTGACGGCGTGATCACCACGCCCACGTCAGCGGCACGCACCTGGTCGGAAAGTGGGATGAACGACGGCTCGGGCCAGACGACCAGGTATCCGAGATGCCGCGCCAAGCGCTGCACCTGAGCGCGGTCCCACATCAGCGCATCGGACACCTCGGGATCTACCCATCCCAATGCGGTCGGTCGAAATTGCATTTTTGCCCCGTCCCCGTGTTGTCTGCGTTTGAGGCGACATAGAGGGGGAACCGGGCGGAGTCGGCTTGTCGGCTGCAGCCCCTCTATGTCGTGTCTTCGAGATTCGTCGCATCCGCGGTGAATGCGAAGGGTTTCCGTGTCCACAGGTGTCCGCACGCTCGCTAGGCTGGAGTTTGTGAACACCGGCTCACTCCTGCGGGCCGCCCGTGAGGCGGCGGGGATTTCGCTGCGTGTGATGGCTGAACGGACCTTCTACAGCAGGTCGTATCTGAGCCAGATCGAGAAGGGGCAGAGACCGCTGCCCGCTGGTGTTGCTGCGGCGTATGAACGTGTCTTGGGCACAACGGATTTGGGGCGGCTCACGGTGGCCACGCGTACACCGTCCAGCGTGGATGTTCAGGCCCTGGCGGAGGTGGACTCGATGCTTACGAGCATCCGGCGCGTTGAAGACGCTACGGGCGCTCTAGCGGTGCTCCCGGCGGTGCGTGGTATGTCCGCAATGGCGGAGCAGTTCGTGCACGAAGCGCGCACAGTCCAGCGGGAAGCGGCAACGCTGGCGTCCGAGGTGACGCAGTACCGGGCATGGCTGGAACACGCGGTAGGTGCTGACACAGCAGCGCGGCGGAGCATGGACACGGCCGTGGAACTCGCGACGGAAGCACGCGACCCGGACCGGCTCGTACACAGCTTGGGATTCACGGGTTATGTGACGTGGGGAGCTACCGGCGATTACGCGGAAGTGCTCGATCTGTCCGATGCCGCTCTCAGCGTTCCGGGGGCGCATCCCGTCTTGATCGCTTACGCCCGTATGCGCCGTGCCGAGCTACTCGCAGCACGCGGTGAGAGACGAGACGCCCTGAGCGCGCTGGCGGCTGCTGACGATGCTGCGGAGGCCGCAAGCGGGGAACAAGCACCGAACGCGATGTACTGGTGGACCGCTCCGTTCGGCGCGATCCAACGCGGCGGCGTGCTGTCACTGCTTGGTGAGCACGCGCAGGCCGTGGAGGAAGCGACGGCCGGATTGGCGGATATGCCACCACAGCACCGGGGTACCGAATGGCTGGCGTCTGCACTGCGCCGAGTTGACCCGGATCTTGCCGACGCGCGTTGACTGGCCCTAGATGCTGTTGATCAGATAGACGGTGGTCAAGCCAAAATAGATATGGTTCGCAACCGGCTGGGAGATTCGAGGCGGGCGTCTGTAGACCTGTCCCGCGATGAATACCGACCCACTCTGCCTAATTCGCGGCGTCGTGGCGACCGGGGAAATCCGCGCTGGACCGGTCAGCCGCCCGCGAAGGGAGGGAGAACGTCGACGCGGGGGGTGAGGGGGGTGGTGGCGTCTCGGGTGAGTTCGTCGCCTATGAGGTAGGCGCAGACTTTCAGCATGGGGTCGAGGGTGGGGCCGTAGGTGGTGGTGAGGGTTTGGCGTAGGTCGGCGATGGTGGCGTCGGGGGGAGGTCGAGGTGCTCGCTGCTCTTGCCGACCGCGTCGGCGATCGCGGCGAAATAGCGGACCTCAACCACCGATGGCTCCCATCGTTCGTTCCGGCGGCACGAAGCCTTCGGCGTCGATGCCGTGCCCGGCCCATTTGTTCCACATCGCGCCGCGCCACAGGTCGGCGATCTCGTCGTCGCCGGCGCCCGCGCGCAGCAGCGCACGCACATCGTATTCCTGGTCGCTGAACAGGCAGGAGCGAATCCGGCCGTCGGCGGTGAGCCGGGTGCGATCGCAGTCGGAGCAGAAGGTGCGGGTCACCGAGGCGATGATGCCGACCCGGGCGGGGCCGCCGTTCACCAGCCAGTTCTCGGCGGGGGCGGCGGGATCGGGACGACCCGCCTCGGTCAGGGTGAACCGGGTGCCGAGCACGTCGAGCAGTTCGGCGGCGGTGATCATGTTGACCCGCGCCCATTCGTGGTCGGCGTCCAGCGGCATCTCCTCGATGAACCGCAGCTCGCAACCTTCGTCCAGGCACCATTGCAGCAGATCGGCTGCGCCGGAAAGAGTTTCGCGCATCAGCACCGCGTTCACCTTGACCGGGGCCAGGCCCTCGCGCTGGGCGGCGCGAATTCCGGCGAGGACCGACGTGAGCCGGTCGCGGCGGGTCAGGCGGGTGAAGCCGGTGCGGTCGACGGTGTCCAGCGAGACGTTGACGCGGTGCAGCCCGGCCCGCGCGAGCGCGCCGGCGCGATGTTCGAGGCCGACGCCATTGGTGGTCATGGCCAGCGGGACGTCGGGGACGGCCGCGTGGCAGCCCGCGATGATCCGTTCGAGATCGCGGCGCATCAGCGGCTCGCCGCCGGTGAAGCGGACCTCCCGCACCCCGAGTTCGCGCACCGACAGCGCGACCAGCCGCACGATCTCCTCCGCCGACAGCAACTCGTCGGCCGGGATCGCGGGCAGGCCCTCCTCCGGCATGCAGTAGGTGCAGCGCAGCGAGCACTTCTCGGTGATGGACACGCGCAGGTCGCGGGCCACCCGGCCGAATTTGTCCACCAGGAGCGCGGTGTCGGGCCGTCCCTCCAGTGCGGGACGCCCGCCCCGCACGGCGGGAATCCCCATGAGAACGACGGTCACTCGTCCATTATGGCTGCCATATCCGTCTCACGCCCGCACGGTTGCCCGCGGTGAGCTTTCCGAACCCGGTCTTCCCAGGTCCGCGCTGGACGATCGCGGAACCCGGCGCGGTGGGTGCCGAAGATCGTTCGGAGGAACGTACGAACCGGCGGCCGAACCCGTCCCGACTAGGCTGGCGGCTGTGACCGAGCGATTCAGCACCAGGGTGGCCGCGTGACCGCCCGGCCCGCCACCACCTCCGTCCGGTCGGTCGAGGAGCATCGCGACCGCGTGGAGCAGTTGCTGCGCCCGCTCGCGGCCCGCGACGTCGAGGACGCCGGCACGGCCGAGGCGCTCGGTCGGCGGCTCGCCGAGGATGTGCGAGCGCCCGTGGACCTGCCGGTGTTCCGCAATTCCGGGATGGACGGCTACGCGGTCCGCGCCGAGTCGGTGGCGGTCACGCCCGTGACGCTGCCGCTGGCCGGGGTCGTCGCGGCCGGTCAACCGGGTCAGGCGCCGCTCCCCTCGGGCGCGGCGATGAAGGTGATGACCGGCGCCCCGATCCCGCCCGGCGCGGATTGCGTGGTGCCGGTGGAGGACACCCGCGCCGGCGACGGCTCGGTGACGATCGAACGTGGCCGCAACACAGGCGATTTCGTGCGCGAGGCCGGCACCGACGTGCGCGCCGGGGATCTGCTGGTGCCCGCCGGAACGTTGCTGGCGCCGCGGCACATCGCGGCACTGGCGGCGGTCGGGCTGACGACGCTGCCGGTGTTCCGGCCGGTCACCGCCGCGGTACTGACCACCGGCGACGAACTGATACCCGCGGGAGAACCGTTGCGGCCCGGGCAGATCTACAATTCCAACGGCATCGCGCTGGGTGCGGCGCTGGCCGCCAACGGCGTCGAGGTGGTGTCGGTCGAGCACAGCAGCGACGATCCCGGGGAATTCCGCCGCAAGCTGGGCGAGGCGACGCGGGCCGCGGATGTGGTGTTCACCTCGGGCGGGGTGTCCAAAGGCGATTTCGAGGTCGTCAAGGATGTATTGGCCGGTCTCGGTGGGGAATTCGGCTCGGTCGCGGTGCAACCCGGTGGGCCGCAGGGACTCTCGGTGGTGGAGGGGTCGCCGGTGCTGAGTTTTCCGGGCAATCCGGTGAGCACCATGGTGTCGTTCGAGGTGTTCGCCCGGGCCGTGTTGCGTGAGCTGGCCGGTCTGCCTCCGGTACCGAAACATGATGTCCTCCTGCGTGATTCGGTGCGTTCCCCCGCCGGGAGACGGCAGTTCCTGCGCGGCAAGCTGGAGCCGGACGGGGTGGCGCCGACCTCCGGGCCGGGATCGCATCTGATCGCGTCGATGGCGCAGGCCGATGTGCTGATCGAAATTCCCGCCGAGGTCACCGAGCTGGCGGCGGGCTCGACCGTGAAAGTCTGGGAGCTATGAGCGAGCAGTCCGATTCCGCGCTGTCGCATGTCGATTCCGAGGGACGCGCGCGGATGGTCGACGTGAGCGCCAAGCGCGACACCGCCCGCATCGCGGTCGCGGCGGGCGAGCTGCGCACCACCGCCGAGGTGGTGCGGCTGGTGCAGGCCGACGATATGCCGAAGGCCGACGTGCTGGCCACCGCGCGCATCGCCGGTATCGCGGGCGCCAAGAAGACCTCCGAACTGATTCCGCTGTGCCATCAGCTGGCGCTGTCGTCGGTGCATGTGCACTTCGGTTTCACCGCCGACGCGATCACCATCGAGGCGACCGCGAAAACCAAGGGCCCCACCGGAGTAGAGATGGAGGCGCTCACCGCCGTCGCCGTCGCCGGCCTGACCCTCCACGACATGGTGAAGGCGGTAGACCCAGCCGCAACACTTACCGACGTGCGGCTGCTGACGAAAGACGGTGGCAAGCGCGGACATTGGGAACGAGCGGACCGTCCGGCCCACAGTGACCACGACCCCCATCAGGTGGTAACACACGCTGCCACCTCCCCCGAAGGCGCACGGACGGCGGTGGTCGTGGTGGCTTCGACCGGGGTGGCGGCCGGGACTCGGGTCGACAAGACCGGGCCGGTGCTGACGGAATGGCTTGACAGCAAAGGGTTTTCGGTGCGCGGACCGCTGGTGTACGCGGACGCCGACATTGCCGCCGGGCTGGCGGACGCGCTGTCCGGCCGGCCAGGACTGGTGATCACGACCGGCGGCACCGGTGCCTCCCCCACCGACGCGACTCCCGAAGCGACGCTGGCCGTGCTGGACCGCCAACTGCCCGGCGTCGCGGAGGCGATTCGGCTGGCGGGCACCGCGACCTTCCCGCTGGCCGCGCTGAGTCGTGGCGTCGCCGGGCTCGCGGGGCGGTCGGTGATCGTCAACCTGCCCGGCTCCCCCGGCGGCGTGCGCGACGGCATCGGCGTACTGGAACCACTGCTGGATCATCTGTTGGCCCAGGTGGCCGGAGGAGGCAGTCATGACTGACCATGTTCGGCTCACCGCGATCAGCGACCGGCCGCTGGACCCGGCCGAGGTGGAGCGAGCGGTCACCGGCCCCGAACACGGCGCGGTCGTGGTATTCACCGGCATGGTGCGCAACCACGATGGCGGCCAAGCGGTTTCGGCGCTGGAATACTCCGCGCATCCGCAGGCCGAGACCTTCCTGCGCCGGGTCTGCGCCGATGTCGCCGCCACGGCCGGCCTGCCGGTCGCGGCCGTCCACCGGGTCGGATCGCTCACCATCGGGGATCTCGCCATCGCCGTCGCGGTGGCGGCCCCGCACCGCGCCGAGGCCTTCGCCACCTGCGCCGAATTGGTGGATCGGATCAAACACGAGGTGCCCATCTGGAAGCGCCAGCTGTTCGCCGACGGCATGTCCGAGTGGGTCGACGCCTGCGGCTGAATGTGAAAGTGCTTGTCCGGAATCCGCGCTCACCGCAATGATCAACGGATGACGCAGCCGGACGCAACCCTGACCCTCACCCCGCGGACGAACTGGGTGTTCGGTTACGCACAGGCCGTCGCGCGCGAACGCGGCCACGATTACATCGGTCCGGAGCATCTTCAGCTGGCCATTCTCGACAATCCGGACGCCGTACCGGTCCATGTGCTCGGCCGTCTCGGCGGAGAGGCGCGCGAGATCGCCGAGACTTTGCGGACGGCGATGCGGTCGGACGCCTACGAGCCCGCGGCCAGCCGCAACCGGATCGTCGGCGCGGCAGGTGATCTCGCCCGGCGCTTCGGCCACGACTACATCGGCGTCGAACATCTGCAACTGGCGCTGCTGCGCAACCGCGACTGCCTCGCGATCCGCGAACTGGCCGGAGCGGGCGTGTCCCTGGACGAGTTCGAGGAGGCGCTCACCGAGGCGATGCGCTCCGACTCCTGACTACTCCGCTCGCGTCAGGTTGCGCTGGATCGTCTGCAACGCGCGGATCAGAGTGGCGCGTTGGTCACCGTCCAGTCCGGTCAGGGCGCGTTCTATGACGCGCTCGCTCTCGGCCTCGATGGTGTGCTCGAGCCGTCGTCCGCGCTCGGTCAGGTGCAGCCGGACGAGACGGCGGTCGGACTCGTGCGCCGCGCGCCGGAGCAGGCCCGCCGCCTCCATGCGCGTGGTGGCGCGGGTGACGGTCGGCGTGGACAATTCCAGTCGCTTGGCCACCTCGCCCGGCGTCAGCCCGTCCTCCGCCCACAAGCAACGCAGGATGAACTGCTGCCCCTCGTAGACGCCGTGGTCGGCGTAGGCGGCGCCCGAGGCCACCATGAGGGCATGCTTGGCCGACCAGAACGCGGTCTGGAACTCGGCGGCGGTGTGGTCGGTCATGATTCGTTCAGCGTAAAGGCATTGATTTCGTTAGCCGGACAACGGTATTATCGTTGCTCAGCTAACGAGTTAGGAGTGCGATGAAACTCGGTATCTCCCTTGCCGATTTCTCCTGGGACATCCCCGTCGACGGCCTCGGCGCCACCGTGGCCGACCTCGCGCAGCAGGCCGACGAAGCCGGGTTCGACAAGCTCGGCACCCTGGTCACCTCGGTGGCGTACCGGCATCCCGGGGTCCTGATCAAGTCGATGACCGCGCTGGATGTGCTCAGTGGCGGCCGCACGTATTTCGGCGTCGGCGCGGGCGCGCCCTTCGATCCCGAACCGATGGGGCCGCGGACCGTGTTCGAGGGCGAGGGCCTGGGCATTCCCTTCCCGCCGCTGGCCGAGCGCTTCGAGCGGCTCGAGGAGGTGCTGCAACTCGCGCACCGGATGTGGCAGGGCGACGAAACCCCGTTCCACGGCAGGCATTACGACCTGCCGCGGCCTCTGAACTCGCCGAACTCCGTGCAGCGACCGCATCCGCCGATCCTGGTCGCGGGCAGCGGGGAGCGGAAGACCCTGCGATTGGTCGCCCGGTACGCCGACGCCTGCAATCTGTTCGACCTTCCGGGAACGGGCTACGCGGACAACGTCTCTCACAAGCTCGACGTGCTGCGCGGCCACTGCGCCGCGGCCGGTCGCGACTACGACGACATCGAAAAGACCATCGCCTCGCATTACGACTTCGCCGA
Organism: Nocardia sp. N2S4-5; assembly: GCF_044628355.1. Taxonomy (NCBI): domain Bacteria; kingdom Bacillati; phylum Actinomycetota; class Actinomycetes; order Mycobacteriales; family Nocardiaceae; genus Nocardia; species Nocardia sp. N2S4-5. The sequence goes on from NZ_JBIUPM010000001.1 coordinate 2,951,666, forward strand.
CCACCGGACGTTCCTCGACCACATGCGGGACTTGGCCGGGCTCGGCATCGATCACGTCCAGCTCGCTCCGCCGGGTCCGTGGGACGAGAAGCGGCTGGCCGACCTCGCCACGCTGCTTCCGGAGATCCGCGCGATGTAGCGGCCCGTCGGCGCGGCGCGGGGACGGCTGCGATGGTGCACTGTGAGGCAGACGATCGCCGACCGGGTGGCCCGCACGACACAGGAGTGACCATGACCGATCTGACCGGCAGGATAGTCCTCGGCCCCAATCAGTACGGCAAGGCCGAAAACCGCGTGGTGCGCATCTGCCGCGACACCGCCCGGCACGAGATCCGCGACCTGAACGTGTCCTCGTGCCTGCGCGGCGCGTTCGAGCCCGCGCACATCGCGGGCGATCAGGGCACGGTGCTGCCCACCGACTCTCAGAAGCAGACCATCTACGCGTACGCGAAAACCCATGGGGCGGGCAGTATCGAGGACTACGGCCTGGCGCTGGCGCGGCATTTCGTCGACGACATCGCGCCCGTCGAGTCGGCGCGCCTCGAGATCGAGGAGTACGCCTGGGAACGCGCGCACGCCGGCGGCGGGCCGCACGACCACGCCTGGACGCGGCGCGGGCCCGAGGTGCGCACGGCGGCGATCACGGTGCAGGGCAAGGGTTCCCGGCGACGTGAGTGGGTGATCGGCGGTATCAAGGACCTCGTGCTGCTCAAGTCGACGGGGTCGGAATTCGCGGGCTTCTACACCGACGAGTTCACGGTGCTGGAGCCGACGCGCGACCGGATGATGGCTACCAACCTGGTGGCGCGGTGGCGATTCGCCGCGACACCGGCGGAGTGGGACGCCACCTATGCCGGGATCAAGGCCGTGCTCATCGAGCGGTTCGCGCTGCTCCAGTCGAAGGCACTGCAGCAGACGCTGTTCGACATGGGCGATGCGGCGCTGCGGGCCTATCCGTGCCTGGCCGAGATCCGGCTGTCGGCGCCGAACAGGCACCACTTCTCCTACGACCTGGGGCAATTCGGCATCGAGAACGCCAATGAGGTGTTCCACGCCGACGACCGACCCTACGGGCTCATCCAGGCGACGGTGCAGCGCGAGGACGCTCCGGACGCGGGGATCGCGTGGGATGTGTTCACCGGGGCGATGTGATCGGCGCGCGGACGGCTATTCGGGATCGTCCGCCAGACCGAAATCGGCTGTGGTCCAGACATCTTCGGGATCGCTCGGTTCCACGGCGTCGAGGTCGCGGGGGACGTAACGCCAGACCGGGAGCATGGCCTGGTCGTCGAGTGGTTCCGGGGCGGCGTGGACCGTGTCGCGCAGGCGGGCGGTGGCGGCATCGGTGTCCATGCCGGAACCTATGAGTACCAAACGGGTTTCGCGGTTCTCGCCGCGTTCCCAGGTGGCGGGTTCGAATACCACGTGCCGGCCCACGACGTGCAGCACGAACTTACGGCGTTCGCCCCGGACCCCGAACGCGGTGCAGCCCTTGGCCCGGAACAGGCCCGGTGGCGGGTCTTCGAGAAAGCCGACCAAGCGGCGCGGATCAAGATCGTTTGCGGTGGTGAAGGATACGCTGTCGTAGTCGTCGTGCAGATGGTGGTGACCGGGGGCTTCGTGGTCATGGTCTTCGGCCAGTAGCTCATCGAAGCTGAGCTGTTCGGCCACCGGTGCCGCCCCCGAACGCGGCGGGTCGAACAGCAACCGCGGGTCGATGCGGCCACGGGTGGTGGCGTACACCGGCACCGTGCCCACCAACCCGGTGATGTCCCGCCGCAGCCGGGCCAGACGCTCGCCGGGTACTCGATCGGCCTTGTTCAGCACCACGAGGTCGGCCAGCCGCAGGTGCGTCGCCAGTTCGGGGTGGCGGTCCCGGCTGTCGCCGAAATGCTCGGCGTCGACCACTTCGACCAGACCGCCGTAGCGGATGCGCGGATTGTCGCTGCCGACCACCATGCGAATCAGATTGCGCGGCTCGGCCAGACCGCTGGCCTCCACCACGATCACATCGATGCGATTGCGCGGCTCTGCCAGCCGCGCGAACAGCCCGTCGAGTTCGGTGACATCGACCGCGCAGCACACACACCCATTGCCGAGCGACACCATGGCATCGACCTGCCCCGCCACCAGCATGGCATCGATATTGACGGCCCCGAAGTCGTTGACCACCACACCGATCCGCGCCTCCCGCTGCCGCAGCAAATGATTGAGCAGCGTGGTCTTCCCGGCCCCCAGGTATCCGGCCACGACCAGCACCGGAATGCGCCGATCCGCCAACCCCAGCTCATCCTCCGCACGCACCCCGGCAATGTTAGCCGCGCCCGGCGAGCGCTTGCCGTCACGGCACGACCGGGCCGATCTGCCGATGATCGCGGTGCCGCGCCACGCGTGGCGACGCGGCGTCACGCAGGTTCGGCGGTAACCGGGGAACCGCCGTCTGCGCACGAATACGCCGCGCGCCCCGCCGGATCGGCGAGGCGCGCGGGTCTGGTGAGACGGTTACCGAGCGGCAGGGCCACTGTGGGCGCCCGGAGCGCTCTGCGTTCCCGGAGTGGTTCCGGTGCCCTGACTTTCCGAGCTGCCCGGTCCAAGCAGGGTGGCGGCCAGGGTATACGCCAGGTTGATCAGCTCGGAGTTGACCGCGGCGTCATCCATACCCAGCGACTTCGCCAAGGGAAGGAGGAGCTGCATGGCGGTCGTGACCAGTGAGCTGGCGGCAGAGTCCGGAGTTGCGCCCGGCTGCACGGCGGTGGACGGGTCGGATCCCTGCGCGGTGCCCGGAGAAGCTTGCGGTGCTTTTCCGGAGTTCCCGGGCGTAGCCGTGCCCGGTGCTCCGGGAGCGTAGGCGTCGGGCGAGGTACGCGCGTTCGGCGTGGTGTACGCATTGGGCGAACCCGGACCCGGCGCGTCCGGCGTCCCCGGGGTGTAGCTACCAGGCACGTTCTGCGCGTACGCATTCGGAAGCCCAGCCCCAGATGCCGCCCCACCACTTCCCTGCGCGGGCACCCCAGGCGCCCCCTTTCCCGCCTCAGGCCCAGCCTGCGCAGACGCACCCGGCGCAACCTGCCCCGTTCCCTGAGTAGAAGGCCCGGCCGCACCCTCAGCCGCGACACCCGGCGCAGATTGACCCGCACCCGGCACCGACCGCGCAGCCGCACCCTCAGCCCCGATACCCGGCGCGGACTGATTCACGCCTGGCACCGACGTACCCGTAGCCCCGACGCCCGGCGCAGGTTGATCTGCTCCCGGTGCGGGCTGGGCCGCAGCGCCCGGCGGGGTTTGTGCGGATGCGCCCGGGGGCGTGGCTGCGGAGGGCGATTGCTCCGTTCCCGGTGCGGGCGCGCCTGGCGCGGTTTGATCCGTCGGTGCGAGTCCGTTGGGCGCGGATTGCGCCGCCCCGTTCCCGGCCGTTCCGGCGGAGCCGGGTGCGGTCTGGCTGGTACCCGGCGTTTCATTGGCAGGCGCGGTCGTCGATGAACGGCCGGGCGCATTGCCCTGCAATGCGTCGGCGGGGGCGCTGTTCGGTAGCGAATTCTCCTGGCCCGGTGGGGTATTCGCCGACGCGCGGCCCTCGGCGGAACCGGACGGCAGCGGCGGGCCGCCGAAGCCGAGCAGGTAGCCGGTCAGGCCGGTGGCGATGGCGACGGCGTGCTGGAGTTGTCCTTCGCGGGACTCCAGTTGGGCGGCGTCCTCCGGGTTGGCGCCGTTGCCCATTTCCAGGAAGACGTCCGGGACCCTGGTCAGCGCGGGCCCGGCGATGTCGGCGCGGGTTTGCAGACCGTCGACCGCGCCGCCGTAGGTCGCGGTGGGGAAACCGGCTTGCAGGTAGGCGTCGCGCACGACCTTGGTCGCGGCCAGCCCGGCGCCCGACTGCACCTGGTGAGCCGTGGGGTCCGGGATCGGCAGTTGCGGCACGATCAGGTGGAAGCCGCGTTCGGAGGCGGGCGCGCCGTCGGCGTGGATGCTGATCGCGACGTCCGCGCCGGAGTCGTTCGCCGCGGCGGCGCGCTCATCGATGCACCTGCCCCAGCCGCTGTCGTCGGCGCGGCTGAGCACGACCTTGGCGCCCATCGCCTCCAGCGACTGCTTCACCAGCTGCGACACGTTCCAGGTGATGGTGTGCTCGGGCACGCCGTTCACCGTGGTCATGCCGGTCGTCTGGCATTCCTTGGTGCCGCCGCGGCCGTCGCCGACCGGGCGGCTGATGTCCTGATTGTGGTCGGAGCCCTGGTGACCCGGGTCGAGGAACACCGTTTTGCCGGCGAGCTTCGTCGACATGTCCGGATCGGTGGGGGCGGCGACTGCGACTGCCGGAAGCATCCCGGCGGATGGAACGAGGGCCGCGGCCGTGACGGCGAGGCAGAGACCGGCCTTGACGATGCTTGGCTTCATGTGCGGACGGCGCACCCAGTAGCGGGGCGCCCCTCCCTTCCCACTAGTAACACCAAACCCAGTGGTTCACTCTGGCAACACCGGTCTCACCACGCAAGCACAGTTACCGAACCGTTACTGCTGCAATCAGGCGCTGCGAGGGAGCTGACGCAGTGATCTTAGTGCGTAATGCACCCGCGTCTTGACCGTCCCGACCGGCACGCCGAGGTCCTCAGCAACATCTCGGTAAGCACGATCGTGCAGAATCACCTGCACCACGGCGTGTCGCTGAGGATCGGGCAGCCGGGCCAGCAGTTCGGAAACGAGCAGCCCGTCTGCCAGCGTGTCGGCGAAGTCCGGGCGGGCACCGCGCCGGTCGGCGGCCTCGGCGAAGTCGTCCCAGCTCGCCTCCGCCGGCCGCACGGCGCGCATCCGCGCGAGGTCGGTGAGCACGTTGCGCTCGATCGACAGCAGCCAGGTGCGCACGCTGCTCTTGTCGGGGTTGTAGGTCGCGCAGCCGCGCCACGCCCGCAGCAGCGTGTCCTGCACCGCGTGCTCGGCCAGACCGGTATCACCCAGCCTCCGCATCGCCCGCCAATGCAATAACCCCTGGTCGGAGGCGAGCACTGCGGCCAGCCCGGCCCGGGTACACAGTCGTGCGCACCGCGGACCGCAGGCGATGTCACTGTCGGGGGAAACAGACCGGAGACCACTCATGCTTGGATATCGCGAGAAGCGCGCGGAAGGCATCGCTGCGCGCACATCAATTTTCGGGAATCCGCCCGACGACTGTGGCGCGCCACCAAATTTCATCATTTCGGCCAATCGGTCTCGCGAACTCTGATAGACCGGACCCCCGGAAGTCACGGGGAACTTCCGCGGGTTGTCCGGACCGATCGGTAGCCCGCACATGAAGTCGAGGAGGAACGCCGTGCGTGGACGCACGTTTGTGATCGCGGGAGCCGTGGCCTCCGCGGTGACCGTGCTCGGATCCGGAACCGCCGCCGCCGACCCGGCGACGAACGTCCCCGGTGACGGGCTGTACCGGGTGGGTGTCGACATCCAGCCCGGCATCTATCAGGCGCCCGGAACGACCGATCCGGTGCACGCCTGCTACTGGCAGCGCTTGCGCAAGGTGCCGGATGCGGCCGACCCCGATCCGAACCAGTTCATCATCGCCAGCGACCTGACCCGGACCAACCCGGTCCGGGTGCTGATCAAGCCGGGCGACGTCGCCTTCCAGACCACCAACTGCGGTCCCTGGGTAATGGTGCCCGCACCGCCGCCCACCGGTTCGTACGGTCCGGGCGGCCTGTTCGGCAGCGAATTCTGACCCATCGCGGCACCGCGACTCGCGGTGCCGCGGTGTCCGCCACACCCGATGTGAGCGCTCACAATTGTCCGGTGTAGTGTCCGGCTGAGTCTGTCGAGCACCCCCTCGGAGGTTGTCATGGCATCGCCGCCACCCGACCGCACATCCGCCCCGGCCCCGGTGCCGCGGTGATCACCACCCGTCGCAAGCTGGCCGACGGCAGGGAGATCCTGTACTTCGACGCCGACCCGGGGGTACCGCGCACCGCGACCGACACCCGCGACCTGCCGCAGACCCACACCCATTCCCAGCGCCGCTTCGATCCGCTGCTGGGCGAGTGGGTGGTGATCGCCTCGCACCGGCAGACCCGCACCTTCCTGCCGCCGGCCGATCTGTGCCCGCTGTGCCCGTCGACTCCGCATCGAGCCACCGAGATCCCCGAATCCGACTACCAGGTAGCGGTTTTCGAGAATCGTTTCCCTTCGCTGTCGACCGAGCACGCGGAACTTCCCGGCAGCGTGGCCGGTTCGCCGCTGACGCCCCTGCGCGACGGCTTCGGCCGTTGTGAAGTGGTGTGCTTCACCAGCATTCACGATTCCTCGTTCGCGGAGCTGGACCCGGAGCGGGCCCGGCTGGTGCTGGACGTGTGGGCGCACCGCAGCGCCGAACTCGGCGAACTCGGCGGCATCGGCCAGGTGTTCTGCTTCGAGAACCACGGCGAGGAGATCGGGGTGACGCTGTCGCACCCGCACGGGCAGATCTACGCCTATCCGTTCGTCACCCCGCGCGTGGCCAAGATCGCCGAGAACGTGGCGCGATACCGGAAGTCCCACGACGCCAACCTGTTCGGCGATCTGCTCGCCGCGGAGCGGGCGGCCGAAGTCCGGGTGGTGGCCGCCAACGAGGAGTGGACCGCCTTCGTCCCGCCGTTCGCGCGCTGGCCGTACGAGGTGCAGTTGTACCCACATCGGCGCGTCGCCGACCTGCCCGACCTCGACGACGCACAGCGCGACGGTTTCGCGACGCTGTATCTGGACGTGCTGCGCCGCTTCGCCCACCGCTTCGACACCCCCATGCCCTACATCGCCGCGTGGAATCAGGCGCCGACTCCGAAATCCGATGTGCCACGCGATGATTGGTGGTTGCACCTGCAACTCTTCTCGATCCGCCGGGCGGCCGGGAAATTGAAATACCTGGCCGGTTCGGAGTCCGGCATGAGCGTGTTCATCAGCGACACCACGCCGGAGACGGTGGCGGCCGAACTGCGGGAGGTGCGATGAGCGCGGTCGAAACGCCGGTGCGGCAAGGGGTCTGGGCCGCGCCGGGCCGGGTCAACATCATCGGCGAGCACACCGACTACAACGACGGCTACGCCCTGCCGATCGCACTGCCGCAGACGGTCACCTGCGCGGCCCGCGCCACCGGCGACGGCCGGGTCCGGGTGTCCTCGCGCCAGCATCCCGGCGACACGGTGGACGAGCCGATCGCGGAACTCGAACGGTCGCGGGTGGACGGGTGGGTCCGCTACCCGCTCGGCGTGGTGCACGAGTACGTCCGGCGCGGGCACGCCATCCCGGGCGTGGAATTGGCACTGGACGGCGCGGTCCCCGTCGGCGCCGGACTGTCGTCCTCGGCGGCGGTGGAGTGCTCGGTGGCGATCGCGCTGCGCGACCTGTTCGCGCTTGCGATGACCGACGCCGATCTCATCGATATCGGCCGGGCCGCGGAGAATTCCTACGTCGGCGCGGCCACCGGCACGCTGGATCAGTCCGCGTCGGTGCTGTGCACCGCCGGGCACGCACTGTTCCTCGACTTCGGCAAGGGCGAGCACGCACAGGTCCCGTTCGACCTGGCCGCCGCCGGGCTCGCGTTGCTGGTGGTCGACACGAACACGCCGCACCAGCTCGCCGACGGCGGTTACGGGCAGCGCCGGACCGAATGCGAGCAGGCCGCCACGGCGCTCGGCGTGCGCAGCCTGCGTGACGTCGCGGAGATCGGCGAGGTCGACCGGCTCACCGATCCGGTGCTGCGCCGCCGGGCCCGCCACATCGTCTCCGAGAACGCCCGGGTCCTGGCGGTGGTCGAGGCGCTTCGCGGCGGGGGCGATCCGCGCGCGATCGGGCCCATCCTCGACGCCGGGCACGCCTCGCTGCGCGACGACTTCGAGATCTCCACACCCCAGTTGGACGCCGCGGCCGAGTCAGCGCGGGCGGCGGGAGCCTACGGAGCGCGGATGGTCGGCGGTGGTTTCGGCGGCAGCATCATCGCCCTGACAGCGGCCGACCGCACCGAGCAGACCGCCGGAGCCATCGAACAGCGATTCCGCGGCGACGGGTTCGCCGAACCGCGCACCTTTGTCGCGGTGCCTTCCGCGGGCGCTCATCGCGTGTCCTGACGAAACGAATTCGCATCGTTTTCCGAAATCGATCGCACCCTTTTTGTATCGCGACAAGCGAATTATCTTGCGAATCCAGCGAATTCACGGCATCGGCGTGCACGATCAGCTGCAACCACAGCTGCATGTACATCCGCGTTCGCAAGACGGTCGCGCACAGCCCACAAGATGGCCTGTGAGCAGCATCTACGCAGCTACGATGACGCGAACCCGGGCGTCGGCGGCTCGATAATGCCCGAATGACGGGGTTGAACTCCGGCAAATACCCCTGAATACACCCCTACCTGCCCCGTAGCGAATCTGCGAATCCGGCGAATGCACTACAGCAATCGCAACATGGAAAGTACCGTAGTGACGGGATTAGCGCGGCTGCCAATGGTTACCCATCCCAGGGCGCAGCCGGGCACGGGGGATCGAGGCCGCCACAACCTGATTTCCGGCCTCCGCCGCATGGCAATGTCGCCGAACCCATCGAAACCCATGTCTTGGAGGAAGTCATGACCAGATCGGACGCCGCCCTTATCGCCGGGCTCCCGGCCAGCAGCTGGCGCAAGTCGAGTTTCAGTGGACCGGACGGCAACTGTGTCGAATGCGCCGCACTACCCGACACCACGGTGGCCGTGCGCAACAGCAACCACCCTGAGGACGGAGCCCTCGTCTTCACCCGCGCCGAACTCGCCGCCTGGATTCGCGGCTGCGGCGCAGGGGAATTCGACGATCTCATGTGACCGCGGGCCTGCCGTGCGGTGATCCCATAGGGTTGGCGCATGACCAGGCGCAAGATTCTCATCACGGGCGCGAGTTCGGGACTCGGCGCGGGCATGGCTCGCGAATTCGCACGACGAGGGCGAGATCTCGCACTCTGCGCGCGCCGAGTCGACAATCTCGAGCAGTTGCGCACCGAATTGTCGGCCGCGCACCCCGGCATCACCGTCGCGGTGCGCGGGCTCGACGTCAACGATCACGCAGCCGTGCCCACGGTGTTCGCCGAACTGCGCGACGAACTGGGCGGGCTGGATCGGGTGATCGTCAATGCCGGTCTGGGCAAGGGCGCGCCCGTCGGCACCGGCCGCGCGGACGCCAATATCGCGACCGTGGCCACCAATCTCGTCGGCGCGCTGGCTCAGGCCGAAGCCGCGTTGCAGATCTTCCGGGCGCAGGAGTCGGGACATCTGGTGCTCATCTCCTCGATGAGCGCGGTGCGCGGATTCCCCGGCAAGAAGGCCGCCTACTCGGCGAGCAAGGCGGGCCTGTCGGCCCTCGGCGACGCGCTGACGACCGAATTCCGCGGCAGTCCGATCGCCGTGACGACCGTGCAGCCCGGCTTCATCGCCACCGAGATGGTCGCACGAGCCGGTGACAACAAGCTCGCGGTGCCGCTGGACCAGGGTGTCGCCGCGATGGTCGCCGCCATCGAACGCGAGGCCGTACGCGCCTGCGTCCCGCAATGGCCTTGGCGCGCACTGAATCTCGTACTGCCCCGGCTTCCCCGCGCCATCGTGGCCCGCATGGGCTGAACGCGCACCGATCGCTCTGGTGGTCCGGGCGCGGGCGCATCGGGTGCCGCGCGTGCGTCCCGCCGTCGCCGCGGCATAGCGGTGGCCATTACCCCGTGGGTAATCGACGCGCCGGTGGCCGTCCGGCATGCTCGTCGCATGATCGATGCCGAGGGTACGCAGCTGTTTCACCGGACCATGCCGTTCACCGAGCGGCTCGGGGTGGAGGTGCTCGAGCACGGGCGCGACGTGGTGCGCAGCCGACTGGCCTGGGACGAGAGCCTGTGCACGCTGGGTGGGGTGCTGCACGGCGGCGTGCTGATGTCGCTGGCGGACGCGACCGGTGCGGTGTGCGCGTTCCTGAATCTGCCCGAGGGCAAGCAGGGCACGACGACCGTGGAGTCGAAGACGAACTTCCTGCGCGCGGTGCGGTCCGGGTACGCCGTGGCCACCGCGCGGGCGCTGCACGCCGGGCGCAGCTTCATCGTGGTGGAAACCGAGATCCACGACGACGCCGGGAAACTCGTCGCCAAGGTCACCCAGACCCAGGCGGTGCTCTGACGCCCGAGACTCAACCGGTCCGGAGCATGACGCGGCCCCGATTGCGCCGCGTCGCCACCAGTTCCAGCGCCGCGGCCGGGCGATCGAACGCGAATTCCACATGGCGTGGCCGAATATGGTTGTCGGCCAGTAGCTTCCACAGTTCGGCACGATAGGACTCGATCACCTCCGGTTCGGTGCGGGCCAGCAGCCCCACCGAAAATCCGGTGACGGTCTTCAGATCCGCCAGGAGGCTGCCGACCTCGACCGTGCCGCCGCCCGCGCTGTAGGCCACGAACCGGCCGTGCGGCGCGAGTGCGGCCACGCCGCGGCCGACCAGTTCGCCGCCGACGCCGTCCACCACCACGTCGAACCGCTCCTGCCACGGTTCGGTGTAGGACAGCACCGCGTCGGCGCCGCAGTCGCGGACGAACCCCGCCTTGTCCGTGGCGCCGACCGCGCCGACCACCCGGGCGGCTCCCAGCGCCCGGGCGATCTGCACCGCGAGATGACCGCTCCCGCTGGCCGCGGCCGTGACCAGCACCGACTCCCCTGCCGCGCAGCCGCCGGCACGAACCGCGCCCAGCGCCACCAGACCACCGCGCACCACGGCGAGACCGTCGGCGGCGTCGACACCGGCGGGCAGCTCCGTGACGAGAGCCGGTGCCGCGAGCACGTATTCGGCGTACACGGCCTCGAACACCACGCCGCCGACCCGCTTGCCCAGCCAGGAGTCACTGACGCCGGGGCCGACCGCGACCACGGTGCCCACCATCTCGCCGCCGGGCTCGGATGCCCTGCCGGACTTCAGCATTCGCAGCACGCCGACATGGACGCCGACCAGCTCGGTGCGGACCAGCAGTTGCCCTGCACCCGCCTCCGGTCGCGGTCCGTCGACGAGTTCGGGGGTTCCCGTGAATCGAATCTTGCGCACTGATCGTGCCTTTCGTCGGTTCGGCACCGGAATGTCCGGCAGCGGTTGGCATGTCTTGTCAGCAACTGTTCCGAGGAAGCATCCCGACCTCCTTCCAATAATTACGACGGACGTAAGTTTATGTTCGAGCTACTTAATCGGTCAAGGATAAATTTACTACCGTGGTAAGTTCTGGCCATGAACGCCGACACCCTGGGACTGCGGGAGAGCAAGAAGCGTGAGACCCGGCAGTCGATCTCCGACCACGCCACGCGCCTGTTCATCGAGCGCGGGTTCGAGGCCACCACCATCGCCGAGGTCGCGACGGCGGCCCGGGTCGCCAAGAAGACGGTGACGAACTACTTCCCGCGCAAGGAGGACCTGGCCCTCGACATCCACGCCGAGTTCGTCTCCTCGCTCGCCGACATCGTCACCGCGCGCGCGGCGGGCGAATCGGCCCTGGCCGCGCTGCGCCGCGAATTCCGCGACGCCGCAGCACGTTTCGATGCGTTGGCCGGCTTCTCGGGCCCGGACTTCTGCCGCCTGATCGCCGACAGCCCCACGCTCGTGGCGCGCCTGCGCGAACTGCACGAACTGCGCGAGCGCGCCCTTGCCGAGGTGCTACCGGGCGACGACATCGTGCGGCGCGCCGCGGCCGCGCAGTTCGGCGCCGCCCATCGTCTGCTGTTCCAGCGCGTCCAGGAACTCACCCTGCGCGGCATGGCGCGGCGGCGCATCGTGACCACGATCACCGATGAAGCTGCCCGGGTCTTCGACATGCTCGAACCGGGCCTCGGCGACTACGCCGTCGCCTGAATTTCTTACCGATCCGTGACGCACCCGCCGCGTTCCGCGCTCCGGCGGCTCGCAGCGGCGAAGATCGTGGGCATGATGCCACCGACCGTCCTGCCCGCCTGAGCCGATGCGGGTCCTGCTGACCGGCGCCGCCGGGTTCATCGGTTCACACGTCCGCAGCGCGCTGACCGACGCGGGCGCGGAAGTGGTGGCGGCCGATCTCATGCTCGCCGCCGCCCACGGCCACGACGCCGCACCGCCCGGCGGGGTGCGGCTCGCCGATGTCCGCGATCCCGACGCGGTGGCGGCCCTGATGGCCGGGGTGGATGTGGTGTGCCACCAGGCAGCGGTCGTGGGCGCGGGAGTCAGCGCCGCCGACGCCCCCGCGTACGCCAGCCACAACGATCTGGGCACCGCCGTCCTGCTGGCGGCGATGGCGCGGGCCGGGGTGCGGCGGCTGGTGCTGGCGTCGTCCATGGTGGTGTACGGCGAGGGCCGTTATCGTGGCGCGGGTCACGAGACCGCCGATCCGCCCCCGCGCCGCGGCGAGGATCTCGATCGCGGCCGGTTCGACCATTGCGATCCGGTGAGCGGCGAACCCCTGCATTGGGCGCCGATCGGAGAGGACAGCCCGCTGCGCCCGCGCAGCCTGTACGCGGCGAGCAAAGTGGCGCAGGAGAATTACGCGTGCGCCTGGGCGGCGGCGACCGGCGGCTCGGTGACCGCGTTGCGGTACCACAACGTGTACGGCGACGGGATGCCCAGGGACACACCGTATTCCGGAGTCGCGGCGATCTTCCGCTCGGCACTGGAAGCGGGTGAGGCGCCGCGCGTATTCGAGGACGGCGGGCAGATGCGGGATTTCGTGCACGTGCGCGATATCGCCGCCGCCAATGTCGCCGCGATCCGCAAGCCGCTGCCCGGCTTCGTGCCTCTCAACGTCTCCTCGGGCATCCCGATCGACATCCGCACGGTCGCAGAGCTGTTGGCTCGCGCCTCCGACGGCAAGCCGCCCGTAGTCACCGGCGAGTACCGTCCCGGCGACGTGCGCCACATCGTGGCAAGTCCCGAACGCGCGGCCGAGGTCCTGGATTTCCGCGCCACGATCTCCCCGGCCGCGGGACTCGCCGAATTCGCCACCGCCCCACTGCGTTCCGCCGCAGCCACCGGCGCCCCGACATGGCGGTAAAGGATCCAACGAGACAGACCGCCACGGAGAAACGCCCTGGCGACGACCCAGGCCGGACGACGAGATCGACCTAGTGCGCCCCACACCCGACGACGAGGCCGACCTAGCCGCGCCCCACACCCGACGACGAGGCCGACCTAGCCGCGCCCCACACCCGACGACGAGGCCGACCTGGTTCGCCCGGGCCCGGTGGCGAGGTCGACCTACCTGCGCCCAGGCCCGACGACGAGATCGACGTAGCTGCGCCCAGGCCCGGTGGCGGGACTGACCTGGCCGATCACACGTCGCGCGGGGCTTCCGATAGCGGTAGGCGAATCTCGAAGCGGCAGCCGACTTCCCGGTTGTGCGCGGTGACGGTGCCGCGGTGGGCTCGGACGAGGCCTGCGGCGATGGCCAGGCCCATGCCGCTGTTGGTGCCGGTGTCCGCGGCCGGGGAGCGGGCGGCGGTGCCGCGGTAGGCGATCTCGAAGATGCGGGGCAGGTCGACCGGATCGATGCCCGGGCCGCTGTCGTCCACGCGGGCCCAGGCGTGATCGCCGGAGATACCGGCGGAGACCGCGATGCGACCATCGGGCGGCGTGTGCTCGATGGCGTTGGTGACCAGGTTGGTCAGCGCCCGGGTCAGCGCTCGGTCGCTGGCGGACACCATGATCCGCGAATCCGGTTGCCGCGCGGTCAGTTCCACCCGCACTCGGGCAGCGGTCGGCTGGTTGGCGGCGGTCACTTCGTCGATGAGTTCACGCAGATCCACCGGTTCCAGTTCGAGCCGCAGCGCTCCCGAGTTGATCTTCGACATCTCGAACAGATCGTCCACCATCGCCGAGAGCCGATGGGTCTCGCGCACTATCTGCCGCGCGTACCGCTCGATGGTTTCGGGCCGGTCGATCACGCCGTCGACCAGGGCCTCCCCCATGGCCCGGATGCCCGCCAGCGGGGTGCGCAGATCGTGGCTGACCCAGGCCACCAGCTCTCGACGGGATCGCTCGGCGGCGCGCTCCTGTTCGATCATCTGCTTCTCCCAGACCGTCTTGCGCGCCTGGATCCGGCCGAGCACGATGGCCGTGGACACGCCGACGAGCGTGACCACCGCGAGCACCACGCCGATCCGGCGCAGCTCGTCGGTGAACATCATCCCGCTCACCGAAACCACTCCGACCAGGGTCGCCAGGGTCGGAATCAGCACCAGCACAACCATGCTGGTGGTGAGGCTGCGGTTGTGGGTGAGCCGGATCGCCACGGCGCCCAGGGCCACCACGGGCACCGATCCGGCCAGCGCGTACCCGATCAGGGCCGCCATGTCAGTCGGCATCGATGTCCTCTCCGGGGCGGCCCCACGCATAGCCGCGACCCCAGATCGTCTCGATCCGGTGCGCGGCACCGAGTTTGGCACGCAAGCGTTTGATGTGCACGGTGACGGTGGACTGATCGCCGAATGTCCATCCCCACACCCGTTCCAGCAGTTCGGCACGGCCGAACACGCGCTGCGGATGGGCGAGCAGGAAGGCCAGCAGGTCGAATTCACGGGCGGTCAATTCCACCCGCCGACCATCGACGAGCACCGACTGGGCGCCGGGGCGCACCTCGATCGCACCGCTGTGCAGCACCTGTTCCGCGGCAGGCGGCGGGCGGTGCGCCCGTCGCAGCACCGACGCCACCCGCAGCGCGAGTTCGCGTGGGCTGAAGGGCTTGACGAGGTAGTCGTCGGCGCCGGACCGCAGGCCCAGCACCCGGTCCTCCTCCTCGCCGAGCGCGGTGAGCAGGATGATCGGCATGTCGGGGTGTCGGCCGGCGCGCACCGCGCGGCACAGTTCGATGCCGTCCGGCGGCGGCATCATCACGTCCAGCACGGCCAGATCGATGTCGTTGCGCGCCAGCACCGCCGCGGTCGCGGGGCCGTCGGCGGTCTCCACGACGGTCAGCCCGTCGCGTTCCAGATATCGGCGCACCACCTCCCGCACCACCGCGTCGTCGTCGGCCACCAGAATGCGCATGGGACTTACCAATTCGTGAGAAGGAGATGAGCCAGCAGCAGCGTCGCCACCGTCTGGACGGCGAGCCAGCAGCGCATCGAGCGCGGCGGCAGCAAGGCCGTGGCGGCGAGCAGCCACATGTCGAACGGCAACCAGATCCGCTCGGTCTCCGCCTTGCTCAGCCCGCTCAGGTCCGCGGCGAGGATCGCGAGCAGGGCCGCCGCCGCGAGCAGGGCGGCGGGATCGACGGCGGAGCGCCAATCAGCCAGATACCCAGCGGTTTTCGAGGACCACGACGTCGACAGCGAAAGAGACTGCCGCCCCGCCGAATTCGGCCCGGTCAGGGCCGCGCCGAGCGCCAGGCCCCGCGCCACACGCGGCCCGGCCGCCGCGGTCGCCAAGCCCACCGCGCACACCGTCGCGGCCAGATTGCCCCACACCCAATAGGAATACGGGCGCTCGCTGGCGATGCCCTGGTAATACCGTTGCACCACAAGGTGATAGCCCTCCAGCCACCAGAAGCCGCCCGCGGTGAACGCCACCACCACGACGGCGACGCCGAGCAGCGCGGGCAGCACCGGCCGCAGCCCGCGCGCGGCCACGACGGCCGCCGCGGGGATGACCATGAGCACCAGGCCGTAGTTCAGATATAGGCCGAACCCGAACAGCAAGCCGGACCCGACAGCGGCCGGTGTCCGCCCCGCGCCGGGCCGGGTCGCGACCGCCAGCAGCGCCACCGCCCAGGCCGCGACGCCCGCGAACAGCGCGTCGGCCGACACCGCGAGCCAGATCGCCGCGGGCGCCAAGGCGAGGAAAGGTGTTGCGGCCCTGGCACGTTCGGGCGCACCGAGGGCGTTCAGCGCCACCGGGACGGCCACCGCCGCACTGCATCCGGCCAGCACGCACACCACCGCGGCCCACGCGCCGCCACCGAGCCCGACCCGATCCAGCAGCACGAACACCAGCAGTGCGCCGGGCGGGTGCCCGGACACGTGCGTCGTCCACGAATCCGGCTGGAAGTCGAGGATGCGCCCGGCGAAACCGCGCAGCATCGCCCCGATGTCACCGACGCCGCCGACTTCGTGCAAGTACTCGTGCCCGCTGGTCAGGCGGCCCACGAAGCCGCGCTGCCAGCCGTCGACCAGCGCCAGCGAGAACGCCCACACCACCGCGGTCACCCAGGTCAGCGCCAACAGCCGCCGCCACGGCAGCTGTCGGGCGGCGGTGGGGCCCAGCACGACGACCAGCACCGCGACCGCGATCGCCGGGCCCGTCCCCCAGCCGACGTGCGGCAGCCACTGGCCGAAGATCGGCGCGGCGGCGGCGTAGACCCGCTCCCGCCATTGTTCGCCGTGCATTCGCGGGACGAGAAAGGCGACCGCGACGAGCGCGGCGGCCAGTCCGGCGCACACCAGGTCGGCTCGGACGCCGGCACGCCGGACGCGGGGAAGGGTCGCCTGTCGCACAGCGTTCACCCTAGGCCGCACCGGGCGCGGAAACCCGCCGAAGGGCACAGGCGGCCCGCGGCGTCATACTTTCGTCACCGGTTCGCTGGGCCGCGGACGCCAGACTCTGGCCTACGGTTCCCCTGTGACCGATACCCGCAGCGCATGCGATATCACCGTGGTGATTCCGTGCCACAACGAAGCCGGAGCACTGCCCGCCGTGCTGGCCGCGGTGCCGACCGGATATCGAGTGATCGTGGTCGACAACGCGTCCACCGACGAGACCGCCGCGGTGGCCCGGGCCGGCGGCGCGACCGTGATCGGCGAGCCGAATCCGGGTTACGGCTCGGCCGTGCACGCCGGTGTGTGTGCCGCCGAGACGGCCGTGGTCGCCGTGCTGGACGGCGACGGGTCGATGGATGCCGGGGAGTTGCCGGAATTGTTCGAACACCTGGATCCGGATGTCGACATGGTGGTGGGGCGGCGACGGCCGGTCGGCGCGGGAGCCTGGCCGTGGCACGCCCGGCTGGGCAACATGGTGATCGCCGGGCTGCTGCGCCGCCGCCACGGGCTGCCGGTGCACGACATCGCGGCCATGCGGGTCGCCCGCCGGGACCGGCTGCTGGCGCTGGGCCCGCTGCATCCGCGCTCGGGTTATCCGCTGGCGCTGCTGATCCGCGCGGCCCGGGCGCAATGGCGAATCGTGGAGCGCGACATCAGCTATCGGCCGCGCAGCCACGGCGTGTCCAAGATCTCCGGTTCGGTGCGGGGCACCGTGCGTGCCGTGCGCGACTTCTGGAGCGTGCGATGAGATCCCTCGACGCCACGGCCCTGGTGGTCGCCAAGGCGCCCATCGCCGGATTCGCCAAAACCCGTCTCACACCGCCGTTCTCGCCGCGCGAGGCCGCGCAGCTGGCGGCCGCCGCGCTGCTGGACACGCTGGCGGCGGTGCGGCACAGCGGCCTCCGGCATCGCGTGGTCGCCTGGACCGGCGATCTGGACCTGGCCGAACACGCCGCCGAACTCGCCGCCGCGCTGGCCGAATTCACGCTGGTCCCGCAGCGCGGCGACACCTTCGGGCAGCGGCTCGCCCATGCCCACCACGATGCCGCGGAGCTGGGCGCGCCGGTGCTGCAGATCGGCATGGACACGCCGCAGGCCGGTCCGGCGGTACTGGCCGCGGGCGCCGCGCGGCTGCTCGACAGCGGCGATACGGTGCTCGGCCCCGCCACCGACGGCGGCTGGTGGGCACTGGGTCTCACCGAACCGGCCCCGGCGCGCGTGCTGACCGAGGTGCCGATGTCCACCGGCAGCACCGGTGCGCAAACGCGAGCGGCGTTGCGCGAGTTCGGCTGCCGGGTGCATCGCCTGCCGACGCTGTCCGACGTGGATACCGTCGAGGACGCGGTCGCGGTGGCCGCGGAGTACCACGGGCGCTTCCCGCACACCTTCGCACGGCTGCACCCGAAGCGCTTGGCGGACAGCGGATCCGCGCTGTCCGCCGCGGAACCGGCCCCACACGGATAGGTCACTCGATGACGCAGGACACTCCGTTCCGGGAGACTCGGCTGCTGCTCCCGCGGCGGCTCGCCACACGGATCTCGACCGCCCGTTCGATCGCGGTGACCGCCCGGGTCGGCAGCGTGCTCGGCGTGGCGGTCACGGTGTGCTTCGCGACCGGGCTGATCAGCCACTGGATTCAGCATCCGCCCGGCTGGTTCGTCTGGCCCGCGCATCCGGTGTGGCTGTACCGGCTGACCCAGGGCGCCCACGTGATCTCGGGGATCGCGGCCGTTCCGCTGCTGCTGGTCAAGTTGTGGTCGGTCTATCCGCGGCTGTTCGCGCGGCCGCTGTTCGGCAATCCGCTGCGACTGCTCGAGCGGGCGTCGGTGGCCATGCTGGTGGGCTCGGTGATCTTTCAGCTGGCGACCGGGCTGTGCAATATCGCGCAGTGGTATCCGTGGAAGTTCTTCTTCACCACAACGCATTACGCGATGGCCTATGTCGCCTTCGGTGCGATGGCGGTGCATCTGGCGGTCAAACTGCCGTCGGTGCGGACCGCGCTGCGGCGACCGGTGGACGATCCGGAATCCGTTGAGACCGACGGCGGCGCTGTCGGACAAGGGATTTCACGGCGTTCCGTGCTGACCGCCGCCGCCATCGCCGCCGCTGTCGCCGGGCTGGCCACGGCCGGTCAGACCGTTCCCTTCCTGCGCCGGGTCTCAATCCTGGCGCCCCGCTCCGGTTCCGGGCCGCAGGGGCTTCCGGTCAACCGGACCGCGGGCGACGCCGCCGTCGCGGATGCCGCGCGTGACCCGGCGTACCGCCTGCGGGTCCGGGTCGGCGGCCGCAGCCGAGAGTTCGCCCTCGACGAGTTGCGCGCGCTGCCACAGTCTGCGGCGGCACTGCCGATCACCTGCGTCGAAGGATGGAGTGCGTCGGCGCACTGGAGCGGGGTACGGCTGCGCGATCTGCTCGCGGCGGTCGGCGAATATCCCGGTGGCAGTGTGCGTTTCGTGTCACTGGAGCAGGGCGGGTTGTATCGGGAGTCGGTGCTGCCCCCTCCGCACGTGATCGCCGCCGACACGCTGATCGCCTTGCGGCTCAACGGCGAACAGCTCGATCTCGACCATGGATATCCGTGCCGTCTCATCGCGCCCAACCGTCCGGGCGTACTGCAGACCAAGTGGCTGGCGGCCGTGGAGGTGACGGCATGACGGTGATTCGGTTGCTGCTCGCCCTCGGTGGCGTCGCCGCGGCCTGGTACGGCGCGACCCTGCTGGCGCCGATGAACGCCGCCGACCTGCGATCGGTGGCGACCTGGTTCGTCGCCGGAATTCTGTTGCACGACTTCGTCTTCGCGCCGCTGTGTGCCGCCGTCGGGGTCACCATGCGTCGCCTGCTGCCGCCCGCCCGATGGTCGCCGCCGGCCCACGGCGCTACCTGCACGGTGACGTTGCTGCTGATCGCGGTGCCGGTGATCGATCGTCGGCACGCGATCGCGGGCAATCCGACCGTCGTCGACCGCCCGTACGCCGTGGGGCTGGCGGTGGCGCTGGCGGTGATCTGGGCGGTCGTCGCGATCGCGCTGCTGCGCGGACGACGATCCGCTGCAAAGCGCTGAGAAGCAGTATCTCTCGAAAGGCGATTACCCGGCGTGCGCGCCCGATGACACCGGTCGGCTGTCCCTGGTCGCCCAGCGCGCGACCCCGGCGCCCGCCAAGGCCAGCAGGCCGAGTAGTGCCGCGAACAGTCCTGCGCTCCAAGGTAATCCGAGGGCGTCGCCGAGGTAGCCGGTTGCCGTCGGGAGGGCGGCGGCCGGGATGTAGCCGCCGATGTTCAGGGCGGAATTGGCCTCGGCGCGGCGGGTTTCCGGGACCGCGGTGAGTAGGAGGGTCAGCCCGCCGAGTTGTCCGAGCCCCTGTCCGGCGCCGGCCAGCATCGCGGCCGCGACCAGCGCCACGAGCGAATTCGCAACCAGGGCGACCCCCAGTGCCAGCATGGCCGCGATCGTGGCCGCCGCACCGGCCGACAGTATCGACCGAGTCGTGAGTGAGCGCGCGGCGAACTGGGCCGCGGTGGCCGCCGCGAACATCGCGAAGGCCATGGCGCCCGCGACGATCCGGTTGCCCGCGCCGAGCAGTTCGATCAGGAGAGCCGGTCCCAGCGAGAGCACGAACGAGGTGGCGGTGATGCCGGGCGCGAACACCGCGATACCGGCCGCCAACTGTCGGCGATTGCTCTGCGGCACGAACGGAATACGCAGTCGGACTCCGGTTTTCGACCCGGCGGACGGGAGCCCGACGACTACCACGCCCGCGGAGACCAGCAGCCCGATCTCGACGGCGAAGACGAGCACGGTGGGCATCGGGAGCAGCTGCGACAGCAGCCCCGCGAGCAATGGCCCCGTGCCCGCACCGAACACCATCGCCGTGGACGATGCCAGCGCCGCCGCGCCCTTCCTGCCCGCCCCGGCCACGTCGGCGACGGCCGCCATCCCGGCCGAGACGGTGGCACCGACCGCGACACCGGTCAGCACCCGCGCGGCGACCAGCATCGGCACCGACCCCGCGGTCATGAACAGCGCGCACGCCACCAGCGCGAGCAGCAGTCCCGGCAACAGCACCGGCCGCCGCCCGATCCGATCGGACAGCACGCCCGCCACCAGCAGCGCGCCGATCAGGCCCACGATGTATCCGGCGAAGATCACCGTCATCGTCCCGGCCGAGAAGCCGAGCCGCTGCTGCCAGAGCGGATACAGCGGAGTGGCCGCGTTGGACAGGACGAACACCGCGAACACCGGCCAGGCGGCGAGCCAGATGCGTCCGGTTCGCACGGGTTCGGCCGGCGCCGGGGCGCGTGGGGCCAGGGTAGTCATCCGATCCTCCTAGTACGAGAAATCTCGTATAAGTACGAGAGAAATCGTACTGTAGCACCACTACGAGAAAAGTCGTACAGTGTGGACATGGCCACGACCGCGACCCGCGCCGCCTGGGCGCGGCCCCCCGAACCGCCGGGCACACCGGAGCCGCTACCCGAGCCGCCCGCCGCCGAGATCCGGCTGGAGACGGTGCTGGGCGCGCTCAGCGACCCGCTGCGCATGGGCATCGTGCGGACGCTGCTGCTCGAGGCCGAGGACTTCGATCACCCATGCGGATGGTTCGGCATTCCGCGGCCGAAATCCTCACTGACACACCACTTCCGAGCCCTGCGCGAGGCAGGGGTGCTGCGGCAGCGGCAGTACGGGCTGGAGCGCCGCAGTCAGGTGCGCATCGACGATCTCGAGCAGCGCTTCCCCGGCCTGCTGGAACTGGTCGCCGACTGGACGCCACCGGATTGACCGCACCGGTCGGCCGGAGTCAGGCGAAGGATGCGCGTTGTTCCAGCACCCAGTCGAGGAAGGTGCGCGGCGGACGGCCGGTGATTTCCTCGACCGTCGGATGGACCACCGAGGTGAACGACTCCAGGGCCGTAGCGCGCAAAGCCATGATGGCGTCGGCCATTTCGGCCTCGATACCGAATCGGAGCAGCGCGGCACGCGCCTGCTCGGGTGTGGTCTCGACGAAGCGCAGCGGGCGGCCGAGCACCTCGGCGAGGATCTCGGTCTGCTCGCCCGGGGTGAGCGGGCGCGGGCCGCTGAGGGTGTGGACGCGGCCCTCGTGACCGGGTTCGGTGAGGGCTTTCGCGGCGACGGCGGCGATGTCGTACGGATCGACGACGGCGATCCGGCCCTGACCGTAGGGGGCGTACACGGTGTCGTGGTCGCGCACGGTCGGCGCCCAATGCAGCGCGTTGGCCATGAAACCCAAGGGGCGCACCATGGTCCACGGCACCCCGCTCGCCCGGACCGCCCGCTCACCCGCGCGGTGCCACGCCGGGATCGGGTCGGTCGCGGCCGCGTCACCGGCGCGGCCGGAGGACAGTTTCACGATGTGCGAGACACCGGCGCGGGCGGCCGCGGCGGCGACGGCGGCATCGTGCCGCGGCAGTTCGGGCCCCGCCGACAGGAGGAAGACCCGGTCCGCGCCCGCGAGCACGCCGGGCAACCCGTCAGGCTCGCCCAAGTCGCCGCGCACGATTTCGACACCCGCGGGCAGACTCGCGGCGGACGGACGCCGGGTGACGGCTCGTACCCGCGCGCCCATCGCGCACAACTGCTCGACCACGAGGCGGCCGACGGTCCCGGTGGCTCCGGTGACGACGATCATGAGCACTCCTTGTTCGCAGATCGCGGGCATTCCCGCACCTCTGCGAGCCTGAGCCGAGCAGCTCACACTCTCCATCGAAACCCGGTGGACCGCCGCACATCAGCTACCGGCCGCGCCGCAACCTCGGATTTCCGCCTCTACCCCACGCCGGGGCACACGGTTTCCTCCACTCGCGGCGATACGAGCCACCGGACCGCGCAGCGCGCGAATCAGCGGGGCTTGATGCGACCCGCCGCCACCAGTGCCTGGTAGGCCGCCGCCTTGCGGGGGCAGTCGCCGACCGAGCAGTCGAGGTGTTCCTGCATGGTGCGGTGGGCCTCCGGCACCTCGAAGCGGCGGTCGGGGGCGCTGTGGGACAGGGCGGCGGCCACCGGCATCGCGGGCGGGACGGATTCGGCCAGCAACCGCTGGCGAATCTCGGCGACGGAGGTGCGGCCGGTCGGGAGGCGCTGCGGACGCACGTTCAGCACCACGACGGCCATCGCGCCGACCAGAACCATGGTCGCGGCGAAAACCTGCCAGCCGCCCATCACCTCACCTCCCCCGACCCGAAAGTGACAGTATCCGAAGGATATTCGCAACAGGTGTTCATGACTCTCTCATGGATTCCGAATTACCTTGATGCAGTGGGCATTACACGTACCCAGGCGGCGCGAGATGGATCGAGACGTCGTTGCGTCCCACTCGTGCCGCCAGCAGCCGACCGGCGACGTACCGGCCGGCCGCGTCATCGGCGGTCCAGATGCTCGCGCACGGACCGCACGGATCATTGGCCAGCGTCGAGGCCGCCGCCGCGTCGGCGACCCGGACGACCGGCAGAATCGGGCCCAGCGTCTGCTGGGTCAGCACGATCATCGCCGGATCGACGCCGCCCAGCACGGTGGGCGCGAAGACCTGGCCGTCGGCCGTCCCGCCGAGATGCAGTGTGGCGCCCTTCGACAGCGCGTCGTGCACCTGGTGCCGGAGATGCCGCACGTGCGCCGCCGACGTCATCGGCTCGACGCGGGGATCGTCGGGATCGGCGGCGCCGAACGCGACGACCTCGGTGACCAGCCGATCCACGAATTCGTCGTACACGGGCGCCGCGACGAACACCCGCTCGATGCTGTGGCAGCTCTGCCCGGCATCGGCGAGCCCGCCCAGCGCGATGCCCGCGGCCGCCGCGCCCAGATCGGCGTCGGCCAGCACGATCGCCGACGACTTTCCGCCGAGCCCCAACCGGCACGGAATGAGCCGGGCGGCCGCACGCAGCGCGACGACCTTCCCCGTTTCCGGCGAGCCGGTGAAATGCACGTAGTCGACGGTGTCCACGACGGCCGGGCCCGCGTCGGGACCGGCCGCGAACTCCAGCACCGGCGGCGCCCCGAGCCCGGCCCAGCCCTCGACCACCGCGCGCACCGTCAGCGGGGTCACGGTCGAGGGCTTCACCAGCACCGCCGAACCGGCCATCAGGGCCGGCACCGCGTCGAGCAGCGTCGACGCCAGCGGATAGGTCCAGGGCGAGAGGACACCGACCACCGCGCACGGGCGGTAGGTGATCGCCAGTTGCAACGCGACACTCGGGTTGCCGTGCGTACGCTGCCACGGTGCTCCGAGAAAGTCGGCACCATGCGTGCGATGGTAATCGATGACGTCGATGCCGAGGCGCAGTTCCCGCAAAGCCGCGGCAACCGACTTCCCAGTTTCCGCCGCGAGCGACTCGACCAGCATTTCCTCGTTGCCGGACAACCATTCCCGGAATCGCGTGAGCCAGTGCACGCGGCGGACGACACCCATTGCCCGCCAAGACGTCTGGGCGTCGCGCAGTGCGGCCACCGCGGCGCGGACGTGCTCGGCATCGTGTGTCGGCACGGTGCCCAGAGCACGGCCGTCGCCGGGCGCGGTGACGGTGATCCGGGCATTCCCGGCGGTATTCGGATAGGTGGACAGCATTCGGTTCACTCCGAGCGTGGTGGCAGCGGCACGGAAGCGGTGCGGCATGCCAGAAACCGTATGACCCAACTTATTCCGCAACCAGCGGGCAATGGGCCAGATACCGGCTAATATCGGCCGAATCCAGCAAACTTACCGTAGAGTAGCGCGTCCGGTTCGCCGGGCCGGCATCGGGTATCGGTGCGGGCGTTGGTCATACGGTTATCGAATAGATCAGCGGATTCGGGCCACCGGAGCGCCGATTTCTGCGACGATGCCTAGGTGGACGAGCCTGCGCAGGTGCGGTCGATCAACGGTGTGGCATTGCTGGTGGACTACGCGGTCACTCGCGGTCTGCGGATGCCGGACATCCTGCGGGGCACCGGAATTCGGGAACAACAGCTGCAGGATCCCGGCGGCGAGATCACCCTCGCCCAGGAACTCACGCTGCTGCGCAACGTGGTCGACGGCGTGCACAACGAGCCCGGCCTGGGCCTGATGGCCGGTTTGCTGTGCCACCCACCGTCGTTCGGCGTGCTCGGCTTCGCCGTGATGAGCAGCCCCACCCTGCGCCACGCCGCGGACATCGGGGTGCGCTACGCCGACCTGTGGTTCACCATCGCCCGGCACGCCCTGGTCGAGCACGGTGACGAACTGTGGCTGGTGCGCGACGACAGCGGCGTGCCATCGGAACTGCGCCGATTCACCCTGGAACGGGACTTCTCGGCGATCGCCACCATCCAGCAGGACCTGGTTCCGATGCGAGTGCCGACCCTGCGTGTCGAGGTGACCGTGGAGCCGCATCCGGTCTACGAGATGTTCGCGACGATGCTCGGCGTCGACAAGATCACCTTCGGCGCGCCGCGCTCACTGATGGCCTGGCACCGCAGCACACTGGATGTGGCGCTCCCGCAGTCGAACGCGGCGACGGCGCGCTTCTACGAACAACAGTGCGCCGACATCATGCAGCGCCGCCGCAGCCGCGGCGGGGTCAGCGGCCGGGTGCGGGAATTGCTGATCCGGCACGGCGGGGTCACCGACCAGTCCCGCGTCGCCGCGGATCTCGACGTCAGCGTGCGCACGCTGCGCCGCCGCCTCGCCGACGAGGGCACCACCTTCCGCGAACTGAGCAACGAGACCATCGGCATGCTGGCCGAGGAGTTGCTCGTCGCCGGGCTGACCGTCGAGAACGTCGCGGAACGGCTCGGCTACTCCAGCGTCTCGGCCTTCACCTCCGCCTTCCGCTCGTGGAAGGGGCAGCCGCCGGGGCATTTCGCCCGCGTGCACCGAGGGCGGGCCATCGCTCGCGTCTAGCGGGCTCTACCGCCGTAATGAGTTCGAGACTGGCTAATAGTGCGCTATTCGCCCAGCTGGACTTATCCTTCCCAGATGACAACCAGCAAAGAAGGAGTTCTCGAGGGGCCGCTGCATCAACTGGCCCGTGGCGCGTGGCAGTCCCTGGTGGTTATCGGTCTGCTGTCGGTGGTGGTGGGCATCCTGGTCCTGGTGTGGCCGGGTCCGACGCTGGTCGTCGCCGGTGTCCTCTTCGGCGTATATCTGCTGGTCTCCGGCATCTTCCAGCTGGTGGCGGCCTTCGGCGCGCACGTCGGCACCGGATGGCGGGTGTTGTCGATCCTCAGCGGCATCCTGTCGTTCATCCTGGCGTTCTTCAGCTTCCGGCACATCGGTGACGCGATCGTGTTGCTGGCGTTGTGGATCGGGATCAGCTGGCTGTTCCGCGGTATCGCGGTGCTGATCGCCGGCACCGAGGCGCCGTCCGGCGTCCCCGGGCGCGGCTGGTCGATCTTCTACGGCATCGTGCTGCTGATCGGCGGCATCGTGCTGGTCGTGTGGCCGATCAGCTCGATCGTGACGCTGACGCTGGTGGCCGGGTGGTGGCTGATCTTCATGGGCATCATGGAGTTCGTCTACGCCTTCCAGGTGCGCGGCGCCGCCAAGCGCACCCCCGCTCAGGTCTGAGCTAAGCCGCGGGGCCGGTGAGGATCGCCCAGCAGGCGGAGCGCAGCGCAGGCAGGCCGATGACCGGCCTGGAGTGCGAATCGGGTTCCTGGAGTTGGTGTTCGCGGTCGGCGAGGGCGGTGACCATGAGCATCGAGGCCAGCCGCAGCCGCTCGGCGAGCACGCTGTCCGGCAGCCCCGGCAGGGCGGCGCGCAGGCGTGCGGTGAGCAACCGGATGCTGTCGGCGTGGGGGTGGGCGGCCGCGGTCGCGGCGGGATCGTAGCGGGGGTTGCGCATGGTCTCGGCCATGAATCGCAGGTACGAGCCCGGCTCGCCGCGGCCCTCCAGGGTTTCGGCCAGCGGGTCGATCAGGGCCGCGACCAATCGCGCCACGTCGCTGTCGCCGCCGGTGCGGTGCAGTTCGTCGAGCAGCCGCAGTCGGCGGGCGTTCACATCGGCCATGCGCCAGGCGTAGATCGCCGCGACCAGCCCGTGTTTACCGCCGAAGTGATACGCCACGGCCGAGGTGTTGCGCTGCCCGGCGGCGGCCGCGATCTGCCGCAGCGAGACGGCATCGATGCCGCTCGGCCGCGGACAGGATCCGGCGCTGTACGTCCGGCGGTGCGGCGGTCACGGGCCGGGGGCGATGCGGAACAGTCCCGTGGCGGCGCCCTGGTACTGGGTGCCGTCGGGCGCGAGGGAGCCGACCATCTGCAACGGATCCATGAGCACGCCCGCGCCCAGCGGCTGCCGGGTACGGACCGCGCCGGTCGCGGCATCGATCACCGTGTAGCCGAAGGCATCCGCGGGCGTGGTGGTCCCGCCGGGCAACGCCGGTACCCGGTCGAGGGTGTAGATGTCGTTGTCGGCCAACGACAGTCGCGGAACCGCCGCGGACGCGACGTTATCGGTCCACGCCACCGCGCAACCGGACCCCGACGGGTCGAGGTCCACGCGGGTCATTCCACCGGTGAAGGCGGCCGCGGGCGGGTCGCTGGGGCCGGTCGCGCCCGTGGGGTACGGGTAGCCGTAGGTGCTCGCGACGAATACGCTGCGGCCCGCGCCGATCGGCGAGTTCTCCGTCCCGCTCGCGCCGGGCGGGAGTACCGCCACCGAGCACACCGGGTGGCCGGTGTGGGCGTCGAACACCAGGAGATGTTCGCGGGGAGTGGCGTTGTCGGTGATCGCCACGTAGTCCGAACCGGTGCGCGGGCCGAAGAAGGTCGGCGTCGCGCCCGTCCCCCAACTCAACTGGCCCGGTTTGCGAGCCGGGCCGCGATCGTAGTCCTGTCGCCAGATCACCTGCGGGACACCCGATTCGCCTGCTCGGACCAAGTACAGCGCGTGATCACCGGCGACCGCGACGCCCGCCGTCGCGGCGGCGATGCTGTTGGCGACAGACTCTCCGGAGCCCAACGTAACGGCCTGGGCCGCACCGCTTTCCGGATCGAGATAGCCCACCCGGCCGTGCTCGGTGGCGAACCAGACGCGGCCGTCCCGGTCGGGCACCAGCGATTCCAGGGCATCGCACCCCGGCCCGCCGCACGGCTCGGTGACGGCGGGTGCGACCGAGACGGTACGGCGGGCGAACAGCCGCCGGCCGCCGTCGGGGGCTTGCTCGTGGCCTATCCAGGTGATCGAGTCGCCGCCCGTCGCCGCCACGAAATCCCCTGTGCCGTCGAGGTATCCGTAGACACCGCCGAGGAGGCTGCTCGCCGCCAGCGGCAGCGAACTCAGCGGCGCGCCGGTCGCCGGATCCAGCAGATACAGCACGGGCGCGCGGGTGGCGATGCTGGTGCACAGCGCCTGCGGCAGCCCGTCCGCGGCGATCAGGATGGTGGGGCACGCGGCGCCCAGTGCGACGAACCGCGCCCGGATCGGACCGGTGCCCGGCCCGGGATTGGGTGTGGTGTCCGACGCCTCGGCGTCGCCGTGCATCGTCGCCGTCCCCGCCGGGCCCAACCGGTCGTGCGCCGGCGGCCGCGGGCCGAAGTCGTCGGCGCCGGCAGTGCCACTGCTCGGCCCCACCATCACTGCCAGGGCGGCCAGCCACGCCAGGAATCGACAGCCGCGCCCACGCATCCGCATGCCCGCGAGATTAACGCACTTGCGTTAAACGTTCACGGCGGAGCATTCCCGAATGCCTGCGACCCGTGCCTTCCGGCTGCTATTTTCGACGATGCCGAGGTCAGCCGGTCGCGGCGGGGCGCGCCCCCACATCTCGGGGCTTCGCAGCGCCTCCGCGCGCGGTCAGACTGGTCGATGATCAATGCTCGGGGGTAGATGATCAGCAGCACTCGCACGCCGGCCGGCCAACCCGCTTTCCTGTCGGGAGGGCATGTGATCGCTCGGCCGACACTGTATTCGGGGTGGATGCGGTGCTGTGCACGCCGACAACACGGGAGGATTGTCGATGATGGACCGGAGCAGCGCCGCATACCCGACGCAGCCACCACGCAGCAGCAGATTCGCGCCACTCGGCGAGATGGTCACCATGATGCGCGACCCACTGGCCGTGATGCAGCGGCTGGCGCGCGAGTGCGGACCGATCACCGAGTTCCGGCTCGGCCCGGCACGCGCCGTGCTGGTCGCCGCGCCGGATCCGATACATGAAGTGCTCGTCGGCAACGCCGCCGACTTCGGCCGCGCCCGGGCGATGGTACTGGGGCTGTGGCCCGCGCTGCGCAACGGGCTGGTCGTCTCGGAGGGCGAGTTGCACCAGCGCCAGCGCGGCCTGATCGGCCCGCTGTTCACGCCGCGCCGCATGACCGCCTACGTCGACGCCATCGCCGAACATGTACGCGCACACCTGGATCGCTGGTCGGGCGCCGGGCAATTCGACGCACTCGACGCCATGCAGCGGCTGACCCACGACATCATGGGGGAACTGTTCGCGGGCGAGGCCCTGGCCGACGACGAGGAGGCGCTCGCGGCGATCACCCGGATCTTCGACTGGGAGATCCGCTTACTGAGTCGGCCGATCGTAGCGCCGCTGTTCGTGCCGACCCGCCGCAACCGCGCCTTCGTGCGCGACATCGCCTACATCCGCGGCCGGGTCGGGGAACTCGTCGAGGCGCGCCGCAGCGGCGCCGCGTCCGGCACCGACATCCTGCAGGCTCTCGTCGAGGTGCGCGACGCCGACGGTGAGATGGCCTTCGATCAGCTCGTGGACGAGACGATCAACCTGTGGGCCTCCGGGATCGAGACCTCCTCCGACGCCCAGTTCTGGACCGCGTACGCGCTGTCGCGGCATCCGGAGGTGGCCGAGCGGGCGCGCGCGGAGACCGACCGTGTGCTCGGCGGCCGCCTGCCGACCGCCGCGGACCTGCCGAATCTGCCGTACTGCCTGCAGGTGTTCAAGGAGACCATGCGGCTGTACTCACCCGCCCCGGCCTTCCTGCGACAAGCCGTGCGCGACACCACGATCGGCGGCTATCACGTCCGGCGCGGCACGGTCGTGTTCGTCGCCCCGTACGTCATGCACCGCTCGCCCGAGTGGTACCCGAACCCGCTGACGTTCGACCCGGACCGCTTCGCACCCGACCGGAAGCTGCCGCGGCACGCCTACCTGCCGTTCGGTGCGGGGCGGCACGTCTGCGTCGGGTCCTCGCTGGCACTGCTGGAGGGCCAGATCTTCACGGCCGTACTGCTGAACTCCGGCACGCTCGGCATCCGCGACGGCGACGCGGTGCGGCCGCATCTGCAGACCAATCTCCGGCCGCGCGAGCGCGTGCACGCCACGTACGCGGTGCGCGATCCGGCCTCGGTGGGTGGTGCGCCCGCATGCGCCTGATCCGGACGTCGCCGTGACCGCTGCCCCGGCGGAAACCATCGGTGCGCAGGCGGGTCCGGCGACAGCGCGGATCACCCGCTCGGCGGCGCTGCTGGTCGGGGCGGTCGGGGTACTGCTCGGACCGGCGGTGGCGCGGGAGGCCTGGCAGCAGGCGCGGTACCTGGCGCCGTGGTGGACGCCGGTGGCCGCCGTCGCCGTGTTCGGGAGTTGCCTGGCACTGGCCGTGCTGGCGTTCGTCGCGCCGCTGCGCGTGGTCCGGGGCATGTGCGGCGGGATGGTGTTCGCGACGCTGACGGCGATCGTGTTGCTGCCGTTCGCGATTCGTCATCCGGAACTGCGCGACGACCCGTTCTGGCTGCTGCGTACCGTGGCGCCGGGTGCGGCGGCGGGCGCCCTGGTGTGGCGGCCGCGGGTGGCGGCCGCGGCGCTGGTGCTGGTGATCGGCGGCGGCGCGGTGGCCAACGGCATGGTCCAGGGCGGGGTGCGCGGGCTGACGCTGCTGCTGGACTTCAGCCGGAACTTCGGCATCGCGGGCCTGCTCACCTGGGGGCTGGTGACGGTGCTGCGCGCGGCGGGAACCCTCGACGAGGAGTCCGAGCGGGCCGAGCGCGACGCCGCCCAGGTGGCGGCCGCCGACGCGAAAAGCCGTGAGCGCGCGCGTTTCTCGGCGATCATTCACGATGACGTGATGTCGACGCTGCTGGACGCCTCGCGCGGGCGCGACGCCACCGCGCTGGGCCGGCTGGCCCGCAAGACGCTGGGCCGGTTCGACGAATTCCGGCGGATCGGCGAGCGCGGCGGGGAATTGGACGCGCTGCGCGCGATCGGAATGCTCCGGGCGACGGTGTCGGCGATCAATCCGGGCATCACGTTCCGATCGAAGCGGCTCACCGGCTTCGCGCGGCTGCGGGTGCCCGCCGATGTCTGCGACACCATCGCGGCGGCGCTGGCCGAGGCGGTCCGCAACAGCCTGCGGCACGGCGGCGGCACCGGGCGGCGGGTGCGCCGCGACGTCACCGTGACCGTGGGCACCGGAGCGCTGCAAGTCGAAATGCGGGACGACGGTGCGGGTTTCGATACCGAGGAGGTGCCGGCGCACCGGCTCGGCGTGCGGCGCAGCATCCTCGCGCGGATGGCCGACCTACCCGGCGGCGCGGCCTTCGTGGAGTCCGCGCCGGGCCAGGGGACGACGGTCACGCTGGTGTGGGTGCATCCCAGCACCGGCGTCCGCGAGCCGGAGACAGGACCGGAGACGCCCAGCTCCGCCGAACCCGAGCGCTGGGATCTGCGCGGGCTGCTCGGCCTGCGCGGGCGGCAGGGTGCGCTGGTGACGGTCGTGCTGCTCGCGACGATCGCGTCGATGGCGTTGTCGAACGTGCGCGCCCTCCCCGACCATCGGACGGGAATCGTGCTGGCCTACAGCATGATCGCGCTCGCCGCGGTGGCGACGCTGACCGTCGACATCGAGCCGTTCCCCCGGCCGATCGCGGCGGCGGTGGCCGCGGCCGGTCCGGTGGCCACCGGTATCGCCTACCACCGGGTGGCGGCGGTGCAGGTGCACGAGTTCGTCTGGACGGTCTACGCCACCTCGGTGGTGCTGTGCTTCCTGGCCGTCCGCGGGCGCAGCGGGTACGCGGTGCTCGGTATCGCCGCGACGACGCTGGTGGCGATGTTCGACATCGGGCTCGGCACACAGGGCATCTCGCTGTCGATGACGCCGCTCATCATCGTGGTGACCGGAATTCTGATCGCCGCGATCGCCCGCTCCACCCTGCGCGCGCTGCGCCGCCTGGCCGACGAGTCCGCCGCGGGCGCCGCCGCCCGCGCCACGCTGCGCGCACAGGGCGAGGAGCGCGCCCGCCAACTGGAACGCCTGGATGAACGCGCGCGCCCGATGCTGGAGCGGATCGCCGCGGGCGCGGGCCTCACCGACACCGAACGCTACGAATCACGCCTGCTGGAAGCGGAATTGCGGGACGGCCTGCGCGCACCCGCGCTCACCACCGCCGGACTGGCCGCCGCCACCCGCGGTGCGCGCAGCCGCGGCGTCGAGGTTCTGCTGCTGGACGACGGCGGCCTGGCCGACGCCCCGGACACCCTGGTCTCCGCCGTCGTCGCCGAGGTGGCCCAGCAGTTGGACAAGGCCAATTCCGGCACCGTCACGGTCCGCGTCCTCCCGCCCGGCCGCCATGTCCTGGCCACCATCCTGGTCGACGCCCCGCCCGAACTCCGCCGCGTCGAAATCGACCACGACGGTGCCACACGCACCCTCGTGGACCACGGGTAGAAGCGGTTACATCTTATCCACCCGATTACCCCGGGCTCAGGGGCGGCAGACCGCGGAGTGGGAATTGCCGCCGATCAGCGGGAGCAGGCCCCGCGGCAGGAGGATGTTGTAGAGGGAGATGTCCAGGGTGCAGAGGTAGGCCGAGGCGTAGGCGCCGTTCTGGGTGAAGCGGCCGAGCGCGGCGAGGAGGGCGGGCATGTCCAGGGCCGCCCGATCCAATTTCGCGCCGTGCTCGAGCAACAGCGTGAAGGCCTCGCGGACCGAACGCTGGGCCGGATCCAGGGTCGGGCGTACTCGATCGACGGTGTGCACCAACGCATCCGACGCGACGGCGATCTGCTCGGTCGACGACAACAGCGACTGTCCCTGCTCGTACAGGCCGCCGATGAGAGCGCGGGTCTGCGTCACCAGGGTCTCCAGTTCGGCGCCGCGCGCGGCCAGCCCCTGCATGATGCCGCTGAGGTTGGCGATGACGTCCCCGAGAATCGCGTCCCGGCGCTGGAAGTCCGTCGCCACGGCGGCGGCTTGAACGATGAACGTACTCAACGACACCCGGTCCCCCTGCAACGCCATGACAAGCGTGTTCGACAGGTCGTTCACCTGGTCGGGCAGCAGGTTCTCGAACAGCGGCTGGAAGCCGCCCAGCAGGCCCGAGATGTCGAACGACGGCTCGGTCCGCTCGAGCGGGATCTCTCCCCGCCGCGCAACGGCGTGCTGTCGGGCCGGTTGCCCGGCGCCAGCGCCACATATCGCTGGCCGATCAGATTCTGGTAACGGACCAGGGCCTTGGTGTCGGAGTACAGCCGCTGGTTGCGCTGCACCTCGAAACGCACCCGGGCAACATGCTTGCGGCTCACCGGATCCCGGGCCAGCCCGATCGCGGTCACCTTGCCGACGCGCACACCGGCCATCCGCACGTCGTCGTCCACGCGCAGCCCGAGCACATCGCCGAAGGTGGCCGTGTAGCCGGTGGTGGGTCCACTGACGTTGCGCGACAGCGTATTCCAGATAATCACCGTCACCAGCACGGCGACGACGGCGAACGCGCCGAAGCCGAGCAGAGGCTTGCGGAGGCCGCGAGTCACGCGAGACCGTCCGTTCCGAGCGATACCGACCCCACCACGAGCACCGCACGCCTCCTCGAGAAACCGAACGAACCCGATTCTTTGGCAATGACTCAGCTACCGGGGAGGAGAGTACCGGGTCGCGCGGCGGCGACCGCCCAACACGCCGATCGGGCTTATACCGGCGCGGGGGTCCGGTCGTTCGCCGGCGGATGGATCACGCCGGCGAAATTCCCGCTGGAGATGTTGTAGGTGCGCTGCCGCACGGCATCGCCGGAGTTGCCCTCGATCGTGGTGATGGTGTTGCCGTCGCGCGCCACGACCACGCCGATGTGGTGCTGGCCGCCGAAGACGACGAGGTCGCCGGGGCGGGCGGCGCCCATATTGCTGTCGGCGAGCCCCTGCTTCGCGGCGTCGGACCACACACTGGGCACGTAGTTCTTGTTGGACCAGTCCACGTCGATACCGGACTGTTTCCACACCCAGGTGGCGAACGACGCGCACCACGCGTCATTGATGTTGTACGGCCGATTCACATGGTTGGTGCCCTGTTCGGTGACACCCAGTTCGTTCGCGGCGAAGCCCTTGATCTTCTCGACCAGGCTCGCATCGGCGGGCGGCACATAGCTGGTGCCGGACCAGGTCTGAGTCAGTGGCGCGGTGGTGCCACCGTAGGCGCTGCTGATCGGGTTGTCAGGCGCCGAGCGATCAATGTGGTTGGCGTGCTGCTGGATATCGGTCGAGGCCTGCTGCATGCGCTGTTCGACCAACTCCATCGTGGAGGCGCAGGCGGACAGCAGTGGACCCTCCACCGAGTCGGGCCAGTACGCCACGCCCTTGTCGGTGTAGCTCGCCCCGAGGTCCACCGAGTCTTTCAACAGGCCCCGCAGCCGCTCGACGGCCTGCTCGATGTCGGTATACGCATCACCGGCGGCGGTGTAGGTGCCATAGGAGGAGCTGTCGACGCCCTCGTCGTTGGTCTCCATCTGATGTTCGATGCCCTGCAGGGCGGTGACCGCATCGTTGTGGTTCGTGGTCGTGATCGACTGATTCTGGTCGTCGATGAGCTTTTCATCGCGTAGCAATTTCACGAATTTGGGCGCCCGCGACGGCGTACCCGCGCCCAGATTGTCGACGTTGGCCTGGATCGCGGCATGCGTGGCGGTCATCGTGCCCTTCAACCTGCCGGAGGCGTACGGGGGCACATCGAATTCCGGGATGACCCGGTAGTGGTCGGTCATCGCAGCTCCCACCCACAGCCTGGCAGCGCACTCACGAACAGCGCCATCGGGAATCCTCAATTCGCCCAGGGACCGACGTGGTTCGAGTATCAACCATTCCCAGAATTGGGATGTTTCGCCCATGATGCTCGTTATGAGCACCGCAATCCTCGCCGTCGATCTCGGTAAGACCGGCTGTCGCGCGTCGCTGCGGATCGACGGGACCGAGCGAGCCCGCGCCGACGGTCCCGGCGCCCCGGGGCTGGCCGCCCGCGACGGCGTGGCGGCCGCAGAGCGTGCCGTGACCGCGGTCGTGCGCGAAATAGATCTGCGCGCAATGCCTTTCGTGCTGTCGGTCGGTGCGGCGGGAGCGGCCTCCGCACCCCGTGCCCGCATCGAATTCGCCCGGCTACTGGCCGGGACGCCGGCGGTGACGGCGGTCGCGGTCACCTCCGATGCCGTGACGGCGCACGCCGGGGCGCTCGGCGGCGATCCGGGCGTCGTGCTGACAGCGGGGACCGGCGCGGTGGTGACCGCGGTCGATCCGACGGGCCGGTTCACCCGGATCGATGGCTGGGGACCACTGCTGGGCGACGAGGGCAGCGGTGGCTGGATCGGCCTCCAAGGCCTGCGCGCGGCGCTGCGCGGCCACGACGGACGCGGACCCGACACCACGCTGGCCGCCGCGGCCGCCGATCAGTACGGCCCGCTCGACACGTTGCCCACGCTGTTCGGCGACCACGAGAACCAAGCCCGGCTCGCCGCGGCCTTCGCCCCCGCGGTCGCTGCCGCCGCGGCTGCCGACGAGGTCGCCGCGGAGATCATGAGTGCGGCCGGGCATGCTCTGGGGCGCGCCGTGCTGGCCGCGATCGACCGCGGCGGGCTGGCCGCCCCGGTACCGTATGCGGTGACCGGTGGGCTGATCGAACTCGGCGCGGCACTGTGGGCGCCCGTGGACCGCATACTCGGGGGGAGGGTCGAATACCGGACCGCGCACGGCCGCCCGATCGACGGCGCCGCGCTGCTGGGCGCCGACACCACTACGGCGCTGGAACCGTTGATCACGCGGATTTCGTGAGATTTGTTGACATATTAACCAATTCGTCTGACACTTACTTGCAGCATGCCCGCTGCGTTACCGGGAGTCGCGATGCACGCACTGAATGTCGGTGTCATCGTCGTGTACCTGGTAGTCGTCGCCTGGATCGGGTTGCGGCTGTCCGGAAGACAACGCTCCGCGGGCGAATATTTCGTCGGCGCGGGCCGAATGCCTTGGTGGACTGTGTGTTTCTCGGTCGTCGCCACCGAAACCAGTGTGCTGACGGTCATTTCGATTCCGGGCGGAGCTTACACCGATCAGGGATTCGGCAACGTCGAACTGGCCTTCGGATACATCATCGGCCGCACCGTGGTCGCTATCGCCCTGATTCCGCTGTACAAGCGCGGCGGATTCGTCAGCGCCTACGAGTATCTGCGGCAGCGCTTCGGCCCATACCTGCAGGGCGTCGCGGCGGTGACGTTCGTGCTCACCCGGCTGCTCGCCGAGGGTGTGCGGCTGTTCGCCTCCGCCATTCCGATCGAGCTGCTGCTCGGCGAGTTCGGTATATCCCTCGGCTACGACGTGATCATCGTGGCCCTCACGCTGCTGACGGTCGTCTACACGTATCTGGGCGGGATCAAGGCGGTGATCTGGACCGACGCGCTCCAGATGGGCCTGTATCTGCTCGGTGCGTTGATCGCGATCTGCGTACTGACCGGGCACGTCGGCGTCGCCGGCTGGTCGGATGCGCTGCGGCACGGCAAGTTCCGGCTCTTCGATACGGACTTCGGCCTGGCGCACATCCTCACCAGCAACTTCGCGCTGCCCACCGCCATCATCGGCGGAGCGCTGTTCACGATGGCCTCGCACGGCTCGGATCAGCTGATCGTGCAACGCATTCTGGCCACCCGGTCGATCCGCGACAGCCAGCGGGCCATGATCGCCTCGGGGGTGTTCGTCGCGGTGCAGTTCGCCGCCTTCTCGCTCGTCGGCGCGCTGCTGTGGGCCTACAACGGCGGCAGATCGCCCGCGGCGCTGGGGCTGTCGAGCGCCGACGGGCTGTACCCGGATTTCATCGTGCACGGGCTGCCGGTGGTGATTTCCGGGCTGCTGGTCGCCGGAATCCTCGGCGCCGCCATGGGTTCGCTGTCCGCGGCATTGAATTCCATGGCCAACTCCACCGTTGCCGACATCGTCCGCGGCTGGTCCCGGCGCGCGGTGTCCGACGCGGCGATGCTGCGCCTGGGCCGGTTCACGACGCTGGTGTGGGCGGTGCTGATGGCGTTGTTCGCCATGGGATTCAGCACTACCACCGGCAACGTGTACCTGACCGCGCTGGCGATCGCGGGCTACACCTACGGCGCGCTGCTCGGCGCATTCCTGCTCGGCCGGCTGGTCCGGCGCGCCAACCAGTTCGACGCGATCGTGGCCTTCGCCGCCACGGTGATCGTGATGGCCTTCGTGGTCCGGGTCGTCCAGATCGAGGTCACCGTGGCGGGCACGGTGACCGAGAAGGGCATCGCCGCACAGTGGCTGGTGCCGATCGGCGTCGCGGTCACCCTGGTCGTCGGCGGGGTCAGCAGCCGGTTCCATCCGGCTCCCGAGCCCGCGCCGCCGCCCGAATCGGTGCGGGCGGTGGCCTGATGCGATACCCGGAACGTGTGTTGATGCGGTGGGGGCAACCCTCCGGCGATATCGTCGCCCCCGTGACCGTGTCGACCGCCCGCTGCCCCACCCCGACCCTCCACGCTGGACGGATGACGCGATGAACGACGGTGACGATGTCCGCACCCGCCTGCTGGCGGCCCTCCCCCGGCTCACGCCGACCGCACGACGGGTCGCCCAGGTGATCCGCGACGATCCGGCGGGCACGGCGCAACTGACGGTGAATCAACTCGCCGAACGCGCCGAGACCAGTACCTCGGCCGTGGTGCGCCTCGCCAAAACCCTTGGCTACGAAGGGTATCCGCAGCTGCGGCTGGCGCTGGCGGCCACCGGCACCGAGGACCGCACCCCCGTGCTCGCCACCGATATCGACCCCGACGACACCCCACCCAAGGTGCTGCACAAGCTGGCCGCCTTCGAGACCGAGGGCCTGCTCGCCACCGCCGAACGCGCCGACGCCGCGACGATGGCGGCGGTCGCCGACCAGCTGGCGCGGGCCCGCCGGGTCCAGGTGATCGGCATCGGCGCGTCCGGGCTGGTGGCGATGGACATGGCGCAGAAGCTGACCCGGATCGGCATGTGGTGCGGCGCCTGCACCTCCGAGGACGACGCGCTCGTCCAGGCCAGCCTGCTCGGCGCCGACGACGTGATCATGGCGTTCTCGCATTCCGGGGAGACCATCGGCATCGTCGAGGCGGTGCGGCGAGCCGACCGCGCCGGCACCGCGACCGTCGCGGTGACCGCGGGCGCCGGTTCCACCCTGGCGGCCACCGCCGCCCGGACCATTCTCGCCGCCGGACGCGAGGACGGCTTCCGCTCGGCGGCGATGGCCAGCCGGATGAGCCAGCTGCTCATCGTCGACGCCCTGTATGTCGGTGTGCTGCAACGCACTCCGGCGGCCGCGCAGGCACTGCACCGCACCTACGACGCGGTCGCCGACCGCCGGATCCCCCGGCGGCCGAAGGAGGCCTGATGGCCGGGCAGCGGGAGGCGTAGTGGATGACATCGGGGCACTGACCACGGAGACGCCCAACCCGCGTACCACGGGGCTCGACTCGATGCCCCCCGACACCCTGCTGCGCACCATGAACGCCGAGGACGCGCACGTGGCTTCCGCTGTGTCCCTGGCGATTCCGCAAGTCACCCGCGCCGTCGAGGTGGTCGTCGCGGCACGCGCGCACGGCGGGCGGCTGATCTACGCCGGTGCGGGCACCAGCGGGCGGCTCGGCGTGCTGGACGCGGCCGAATGCCCGCCCACCTTCGGCACCGATCCCGGTGAGGTGGTCGGCATCATCGCGGGCGGTCCGCGGGCGCTCACCGAGGCGGTGGAGGGCGCCGAGGACGACTTCGCCGCCGCCGGAAGCGATCTCGCGGCCATCGGCCTGGGCCAGGCCGATGTGGTGGTCGGACTCGCGGCCAGCGGCCGCACGCCCTACGCGATCGGCGCCCTGGACTACGCGCGGTCGATCGGATGCGCGACCGTCGCCGTATCCTGCAATCGCCCCGCCGAACTCAGCGGGCACGCCGACATCGCCATCGAAATAGACACCGGCCCCGAGGTTCTCACCGGCTCCACCCGGTTGAAGGCGGGCACCGCGCAGAAGATGGTGTGCAACATGCTCTCGACCGCGGTGATGGTCTACTCGGGCAAGGTGTACGGCAATCTGATGGTCGACATGCATCCGTCCAACCGCAAGCTGGTCGACCGGGCGCGGCGGATCGTCGCCGAGGCCACCGGCGTCGACCCGCGCGCCGCGGCCGCCCTGCTCGACGCGGCGGGCGGCCATGCCAAGACGGCCATCGTCATGCAACTGGCCGGGGTCGACGCCACCCGGGCGCGGCAGATGCTCTCGGCCACCGACGGTTTCGTGCGCCGGGCGGTGCGCGAACGCTGAGGAGGAGTCGCCGATGTGGAAGATCTGCAAGACCTGCGCGGTGGAACACGAGGCCACCGCCGCCGTTTGCCGGATCTGCTCGGACGAGCGGCAGTGGGTGCCCGCGGCCGGCCAGCAGTGGACCACCCTGCCCGAACTCGCCGCCGCGGGCCACGCCGTGCGAGTGCGCGAACTCGAACGCGACCTGTTCGGCCTGACCGTCGAGCCGGGCATCGGCATCGGCCAGGAGTCGCACCTGATCCGCACCCCCGCGGGCGCGGTGCTCTGGGACGTGACCGGTTACGTCGACGACCGGGCCGCCCGGCAGGTGCGCGAACTGGGTGACATCGTCGCCATCGTGCCCAGCCACCCGCACCACTACGGCGTCCAGGTCGAGTGGAGCCGGGCGCTGGGCGGTGTGCCGGTGCTGGTCGCCGAGCCCGACCTGGAGTGGGTGGCCCGCCCGGACCCGGTGATCCGGCCGTGGACGGGCCGGGTCGAACTGCTGCCGGGGCTCACGCTGCGGCAGCTGGGCGGCCATTTTCCCGGCAGCGCGGTGCTGCACTGGGCCGCGGGCGCGGACGGGCGCGGCGTGCTGTTCAGTGCCGACACCATCCAGGCGAATCCGGATCGCACGTCGGTGGCGTTCATGCGCAGCTACCCGAACCGGATCCCGCTGTCACCCGCGGTCGTCGACCGGGTCGCGGGGACGGCCGGGGAGTTCGAGTTCGACCGGCTCTACGACAACTTCGGCAAGACCCTCGACTGTGACGCCCGTGCGGCGATCCGCCGCTCGGCCGACCGCTATATCGCCTGGGTCCGCGGCGATTTCGACCATCTCACCTGACGCGGCGGTTGGGTGGCGTCACCGAGCGCCGCACCGCCGTTGGTGAGCGCAAACAAAACAACTGCGGCGTAATACTTTTGGCGTTCGCACCGGATTACCTTCTCCGTTCGACGGGTCATCGACGCCCCGGATCCCCGCGATACGAGAAGTGAGCCGGAATGAGTACGCAGTCGTCGTGGCCCCAGGCAGCGCCCGACCCGAGGACCACCGTGCGCCGTAATCGGGTGACCGTGGTGCAGGTCCTGCTCGCCCTCGGAGCCCTCGCGGTGGTGGCCGCGGGCTGCTACGCGCTGGTCGCGGGCGCGTTCCCGGCGGAAACCACGACACCGGCCGTGGTGCCGCCCTCGCGGGTCATGTGGACCGGCGTGATGCCGCGGTAACCGTAGGAGGATTATGGAAACACTGACCCGCACACCGGCCGATCAGGCTCGACGGCTGGTCGGGCACCGCTACCGCCGCACCGACCACTACGAGGTGGGCCGCGAGAAGATTCGCGAACTCGCCCGCGCACTGCAGGACTCGCATCCGGCGCACTGCAGCGAATTGGCCGCCGCGGAACTGGGTTTCGACGCTGTGATCGCCCCGGCGACCTTCGCCACGCTGCCGTGGATGCGGGCGCAGGAGGAGGTCTTCAGCTCCCAGCTCTACGACTACGACCTCGGCCAGGTGTTGCAGTCCGATCAGCTGCTGGAGTTCGCCCGGCCCCTGGTGGCCGGTGACGTCCTCACCGCGGACGTGTACTTCCAGTCCTTCCGCCAGGTCCGCGATCTCGACCTGCTCACCACCAAGAACGTTCTCACCGACCGGCACGGCGTGCCGGTGCAGTCCGGGACCACCACCCTGGTGGCCCGCGCCGGCGGCGTCCGCTCCGAGCTGGTGGACGGAATCATCATGACCGGCCTGGGTACCGCCGACCGGCAGGATCGGCACGCGGACGCCCTCGGCCCGCTGCTCCCGATCTCGGGCGACGCCATCACGGTGACACCCCTCGGCCGTCGGCCGCGAACCGCCTGCACCGCAGGCGATCTCGCGCCCGGAGACCAATTGCCCACGCGCACGGCGCGATTGACGCGCAGTGACCTCGTCAACTTCGCGGGCGTGACCGGCGACGCCAACCCGATCCATTTCAGCGATGCGGTCGCCGCCGCCGCGGGACTGCCGACGGTCGTCGCGCACGGCATGCTCACCATGGGGCTGGGCGCCGGCTACCTGACCGACTGGCTGGGTGACCCGGCGGCCCTGACGAAGTACGGCGTGCGCTTCGCGGGCACGCTTCCCGTCGGCGCCGAGGCACCCAGCTCGGTCGAATTCGGTGGCACGGTCACATCGGTCGATCGCCGGCAGCGGACCGCGACGATCGGACTCACCGCGATCGGCAACGGCCGCAAGCTGTTCAGCCGCGCGACCGCGGTGGTCGCGCTGCGCTGAACGAGGATCTACTCGTCGTCGTACCCGCCGTTGACCCGCTGCTTGGCGTTGCGGGCACGGCGGCGTTCGGCCCGCAGCTCGGCGAGTTCCTGCTCGAGCGTCTCGGCGATCCGGAACTGGCCGGTGTCGTAGACGCTCAGCGGGTCGCCGTCGTCGGCCGCGGCCGCCTTGGCCTCGGCGCTCTTCTTGACCTTGCTCACGCCGTTCGAGGGCGCGCCGTTGGCGCCGTTGACCTCGTCCTTGGCATCGTCGAGCCGCCAACTCTTGGCGGTGGTGGCGCTGCTGGGGGTCTTCGCGGTCCAGATATCGGGCTCCTCGACCGGATCCAGCACATCGCCGGTCTGGGCGTTGCCCTCTGCCTTGGCCTCCGCGGCGCCCGGCAGGGCGGCCTGCGGCACCGGCGGACGGGTGTCGGGCGCGGCCTGCCGGATGAAGCTCACGAAGGTGGGCAGCGTGCGGCGGATCTGCTCGGCCGGGTCGGGCAGCTCGCGCACCTGTTCGGTGGCGCGGACGATGGCCTGGCCGTAGCGGTGACTGGCGGCGTTGTGGATGAGTAGCGAGACGCCGATCATCACCGGGGCGACCGCGTGCACGCCCACCTCGTACCACTGGGCGGAGCGCAGGTACGGGTAGGTGTTGAGGACCACCGTCAGCGAGAGCAGTCCGAGTTCGGCCAGGGCGACCTGCCGGGCGCTGTCCAGGATGCCCCACTCGGCGACCTTGTTGGTGCCGATCATGATGATGATCAGGCAGACGCTGATCATCCCTTCCAGCAGGTAGCTGAACCAGAACAGCGGGTCGGCCGCGCCGCCGGGCGCGATGTTGTGCTGCACGTTGACCGCCGACCACAGCATGCCGGCGCCCACCACGGCCGCCAGACCGCGCTGCGACCAGGCTCGGTGCCGGTACAGCGAGGCCAGCTTGGCGTGCGGGCTGGACTCGCGCCGCTGCGCGGCAATGGCCTTGCGGGCCATCAACAGATCTCGCATATCGGCCTTCGCGATCGCCTCTGAGGTCTGCCGGGCGCGGTCGGATGCTGAGGCCGCCGCCTGGACGTTCTTCCAGCGCTGGTCGCGTTCCTGCTCGCGAATCTTCTCGGCGAGTTCGCGCTCGGCTTGGAGTTCGTCCTCCGAGAGCGCGTCGGTCAGCGCGGGGTCGAACTGGTACGCCAGCCGCCCGCGAGCCCTCTCGACACGCTTCGCCAGCTGCGCGACCTCGTCTCCTTGAGGGCGTTCGAGGGTCAACGCGACCACCGCCCGGTGACAAACGATGGCCGACAAGTGATCACGTGTGGGAACGGCACACGACATTAATAGTCGATCGACCGCCGTGAGCGAAACTGTAGATTTGCCGAAATCCAAGGTTCCTCGGCGTGCCGCGCGCGACACGCCGAGGACGGTTGACAGAGTGTCCTTGCAAAGCAGGACAATTCGTCGGTTTTGCGTCGAATGGCGGGGGACTTTATCAGGCAGCCGCCGCCGTGGTGAGCATTCGGCGCACGCCGTCGGGATCGGCGACGTCGACCACGAGCCGAGTGAAATCGCTTCCGGTCAAATCGATACGGACCGCGCGACCGTCGAACAGGGTATCCCAGAACTCCTTACGGCCCTTGCCGCGGAACGTTCCGGCGGCGATCACGCCGGGGAAGAAGGCGCCAGGGGTGCGGACCCACGGCGGGCGGCTGTCCACCAGCGCCGGCCCGACCGCGACGACGGCGGACAGCGGGAAGCTGAGCTGCTCGCGCAGGCCCAGGAAGCGGTGTGCGCCGCGGACATGGATCGTCACAGTGTTTCCCGTGACCTCGATGTCGACCATCGTGCACCTGCCTCTCACGAGATGAACTGGTCATCTCCCAGCATGCGCACTGTGGCTGACGTGAGTCTGAGCCGTTCCTATGAGTTTCCTCAGATTCCGGGCGGCTCAGGTGATCGACGGCTCAGGAATACGCCGACGGGCGGCGCCAGGCCGTCACCGGCTGCAGGTAGCCGTTGCGGCTGAGCCACTGGACCGTCTCCGCGAGATCGTCTGCGGGAAGGCCGGAATCGCGCGCCAGCTCGTCGATGGTGCGCACACCGTCCGCCTCGCGGATCTCGTGCAGGACGTACAACTCGAATTCGGTGAGCTGGTGATGCGAGCTGAGCATGTAGGTCGCGCCGACGGCGAGCTGCCACGCGGTCACGCCCACGATGTAGCGATGCCGCTTCAGCCAGGCCAGTGTGTCCTCGACCTCGTAGGCGGGCTCGTCCAGCAGTCGTGCCAATTCTTCTGCGG
The DNA here is from genome assembly GCF_044628355.1 of Nocardia sp. N2S4-5. Classification (NCBI taxonomy): domain Bacteria; kingdom Bacillati; phylum Actinomycetota; class Actinomycetes; order Mycobacteriales; family Nocardiaceae; genus Nocardia; species Nocardia sp. N2S4-5. Next base: position 2,995,162 of record NZ_JBIUPM010000001.1, read on the forward strand.
TGCGGGCCGCTCGGCTTTCGGTCAGAACCTCGAGCGCATAGGCCTGGGCTGTGGTGAGTTCAGTCATTCCTCGATACCGGCGGGAGAGAGTCGTAACGTCGTAGCGACAGCAGACGATACATGTAATTCGGCCATTTCACCGCGCGAGGTTGTTTCCCACTGGTGACGGGAACTAGCGGGGGCGGTGCGGCCCGGGCTGTGCTACGCGGCGGCGGTGCCCGGAACACCGTCTTGCACAACGAAACCGGCTCGGGTGGTGATCGGGGCGCCCGGCTCCCGAATGTAGGGCACGACCCGAAAGTCGCTGCGCCACAGCCCATGGTCCAGGTCGACCCGCACGTAGCCGCGCTGTCCGTTGAAGAACTTCAGGTCGGGGTTGGCGTCCAGCAGCAGGCGGCCGCGGTCGGGCAGGTCCGCGCCGTCGCCGCCGGTGGTGATCGAGGTGCCGGTGAATTCGGTGGCCACCACCGGTGATTCGGCGCGGGCGTAGTCGCGGCGCAGATCGGCGGCGTAGTTCTCGTGCCGGTCGCCGGTGATCACGACGACGTTGCGGACGCCGCGGTCGGCCGCCGCGCCCAGCACGGTGTTGCGGTCGGCGACGTATCCGTCCCACGAGTCGGTGCCCACCGCGGTGGCCGGGCCCGCGTCGTAGTCGGACTGGGCCATGGCCACCTGATTGCCGATGACCTGCCAGCGGGCGGGCGAGGAGGCGAGGCCGTCGAGCAGCCAGTCCCGTTGCCGCGCACCGAGTATCGTGCGGTCGGGGGCGAACCGCTCGTCGCAGTCGGTGACCAGGCTGCCGTCGCCGCAGGCCTGCCGGGTCCGGTACTGCCGGGTGTCGAGCATGGTGATCTCGGCGAGGTCGCCGAACCGGTAGCGGCGATGCAGACGCATGGCCGGACCGGACGGCAGCTGCGCGAGCCGCAGCGGCTGATGCTCGTACATCGCCTGGAACGCGGCGGCCCGGCGCCGCCGGAACAGGGCGGGAACGCGGTAGATGTCGATGCCCAGTCCGGGCGAATCACCGGCCCAGTTGTTGTCGACCTCGTGATCGTCCATGGTGACCAGCCAGGGGAACGCCGCGTGGGCGGCCTGCAGCGGGCGTTCGGCCTTGTTCTGCGCGTAGCGCAGCCGGTAGCCCGCCAGGTCGACGGCCTCGGTCCAGAACTGCCGGTCCATCGACACCCCGGCCCGGCCCAGCATCCAGGCCCGCTCGTAGATGTAGTCGCCCAGGTGCACCACCAGGTCCAGGTCCTCGGCGCTCATGTGCTCGTAGGCGGTGAAGTGGCCCGAACTCCAGGACTGGCAGGAGGCGAACGCGAATCGCCACCGCGCGGTGGGGCTGCCGGACGCCGGCGCGGTGCGGGTCCGGCCGACCGGTGAGACGGCCGCGCCCGCCCGGAAACGGTAGAAGTACCAGCGGTCCGGCGCCAGACCACGCACCTCCGGATGCACGCTGTGTGCGAACTCCCGCGTCGCGACCGCCGACCCACGGGCCACCACCCGCCGAAACCGCTCATCGTCGGCCACCTCGTAATCCACGGTCACCGGCGCCAGCGCCATCCCACCCAACCCGTCCGGTGCGAGCGGATCAGGTGCCAGCCGAGTCCACAACACCACCCCATCCGGCGTCGGATCCCCCGACGCCACCCCCAGCGTGAACGGATCATCCCCTACCCTGCGCGGCGCCGCGAACCGCGCACTCCCCGCCGCCGACACCCCCACCACCAACGCCCCCGCCCCAGCACCCCCAAACCTCAACAACTCCCGACGCGACAGCACCATAAATCAGCCTAACCCGCCCGAAGACCAGCCCTCCGATTCGCGAGACCAGCCCTCCGATTCGCGCCGACCAACCCACCCGCCCTCCGGGACACCTCAACGCACAGCTGCCACGGCATCCCCGACACCACGGCGGAGCACCCCTCGACGCACCCGCTGCCGGGCACTCGCCACGCGTCGTCCCGGCACGCTTTTGGCCGGGATCCATCTGCGAGATCCCCGCCAAAAGCACGCGGGGATGACGGCAGGTACTCGCGGGGATGACCGCAGGTACATGCAGGGATGACGGCGGGTACATGCGGGGATGACGGCGGGTAGAGGCACGAGGCGCGAGACACGAGGCGCGAGGTGTGCGTTGTACGGCCTGGGCCATTCCGCTTCAGGGTGGCTGTGTTTGGTCCGAAGGTGGTGGGGGGCAGGTGTTCTCGTGGTGCGGGTGGGGTGGGTGGAAATGTCGCCGGTAGGGTCGATCTGGTGAGGAAGTGGTTGCGTCGTAAGTCCGGCCCGGTCAGCCGCTTCGATCGGGCCGTGAGCGCGGCGGTGGCGATGCTGCCTGTGTCGGCCGCGGACCGTGGGATGCTGCGGTTGACCAGGTCTGCGGACAACGGGGTGCTGTGGCTGGTTATCGCGGGGGTGCTGGCTACTCGCAAGGGTGCGAGCCGGCGGGCGGCGCTGCGCGGCGTGGTCGCGCTGGGGGGCGCCACGCTCAGTGCCAACACGTTCAAGACGGTCGTGGGGCGGCATCGTCCGGCGCCCGAGTTACTACCGCTGGACCGGCGACTGGTCCGGCGGCCGATCTCCTCCTCATTCCCTTCGGGGCACAGTGCCTCGGCCGCCGCGTTCGCCACCGCCGTCGCGATGGAGAGCCCGCGCAGCGCGCGCGTGGTGGCGCCGCTGGCCGCGACGGTCGCGTATTCGCGGATCCACACCGGTGTGCACTGGTCCTCCGATGTGCTGGTCGGCGCGGCGATCGGCAGCGGCATCGCGCTGGCCACCCGGCGCTGGTGGCCGGTGCGGCACTCGGACGAGGCGCAGGCCCGGCCGGTCCGCGAGGCCCCCGTCCTCGTCGACGGCAAAGGCCTTGTGGTGGTGGTGAATCCGGCATCGGGCACGCCCGGCTACGACCCCACCGACGACGTCGCCCGTGCCCTCCCCATGGCCACCGTGCTGCGCACCGAGCCCGGCGTGGACTGCGTCGCGCAGATCGAACGGGTGATCGCGGAACGCGACGACCGGCCCGCCGCGGTGGGCGTCGCGGGCGGCGACGGCACGGTCGCCGCGATCGCGACGGTGGCGCTGCGGCACGGACTGCCGCTGGTGGTCATCCCCACCGGCACCCTGAACCACTTCGCCCGCGACGCCGGCGTGTACGACCTGCGCGAGGTCGTGGACGCCACCGGCGCCGGGGAGGCCGTGTCGGTCGACGTGGCGAGTGTCGAATACAGCGACACCGGCGAGTCCCACACCCAGTACTGGATCAACACCGCCAGCCTCGGCGCCTACTCCGACCTGGTACGGCTGCGCGAGAAGTGGCAGGAGCGCTGGGGCAAGTGGCCCGCCTTCGCGGCGGCGCTGGTGGTCACGCTGCGCCGCGCGGAACCGATCCGGGTCGAGTTGAACGGCCGCCGCCGCGATGTGTGGTTCGTGTTCGTGGGCAACGGTTCCTACGATCCGCCCGGCGCGGTCCCGGCATTCCGTTCCCGGCTGGATTCCGGCCTGCTCGATGTGCGCTGGCTGCGCGCCGACGTCAGGTTCTCCCGGACCCGCGCCGCGGGAGCGCTGCTGCTGGCCGCCATCGGGCACAGCAAGGTCTACGGCGAGCAGATGGTGGCCGCGCTGACCGTGCGCCTTCCGGAATCGCAGGCGCTGGCCACCGACGGCGAGGTGGTCGGGGAGGCGACCCGGTTGCATTTCAGCGTGCCGGGGCAGATCGCGGTCTATCGCCGGGACGAGAACAATCCGCAGTGGGAGGACCGCCCCCGCCCGCACCATCGGCAATAGCGGTTCCCGCCGATTCCCCAGCGGCCCAGGGTGATAATCGATGCCCGTGACGAATCACGGTGTGCCATAACAAGATCACCCTCGCCCGCGCGATCGGAGTGCCGCTGTGTCTACCACCACTCGTACGGCCGTCCTCGCACCCGGCGGGCTTCCCGGTCTGGGACATGCGTGGAAACTGCGCACCGATCCGCTCGGCCTGTTCGCGTCGCTGCGCGCGCACGGCGACATCGTGCAGATCAGGATCGGCTCGCAGCGCGTGTTCGTGGTCACCTCCACCGAGCTCACGCACGAATTGTTCGCCGCCAAGTACCGCTCGTTCGACAAGGGCGTGGCGGTCGAGAACTTCCGCGACGTCTTCGGCTACGGGCTGCTGAGCTCCGAGGGCGAGCAGCACCGGCGGCATCGGCTACTGGTGCAACCCGCGTTCCATCGTGACCGGCTCGCCGACTATCTCGCGATCATGCAGGAGCGGATCAGCGAGAGGATCGACGGCTGGCGCGACGGTCGGATACTGGACGCGCGCGTCGAGATGTCGGCGATCACGCTGGCCGTGGTCGCCAAGGCGCTGATCTCCGCACGGGTCGGCGACGAATTGGCGGCGGAGGTGCAGTTGCGCCTGCCCCGCCTGCTCGACCTGTCCTATCGCCGCGCGGTCAACCCGCTGCCGATCCTCGACAAGCTGCCGCTGCCGCGCAATCGCGAATACGCGGCGCTCGTCGCCCGGCTGCACCCGCTGATCGACAAGGTCATCGCCGACTATCACCGCGGCGACACCCGCCACCCGGACCTGCTGAGCATGATGCTGGACGCGCGCGACGCCGACGGCGCGCTGCCCGACGAGCGGATCCACGACCAGATCATGACGATCCTGCTGGCCGGCTCGGAAACCACGGCGACCGCACTGTCGTGGACGTTCCTGCTGCTGAGTGCGCATCCGGAGGTCGAGGCGCGGGTCATCGCGGAGATCGATGCGGTGCTGGGCGGCCGGGCCGTCACCTTCCCGGACCTGGCCCGGCTCACCTACACAACTCAGGTGGTGGAGGAATCGCTGCGGCACAGCCCGCCGATCTGGCTGATCACCCGCCGCGCGATCGAAGATGTGCGCCTCGGCGACCACCTCCTCCCCCGCGGCGCCTCGATCATGCTCAGCCCCTACCTGACCGGCCACGACCCCCACTTGATCACCGACCCCGACACTTTCGACCCCGACCGCTGGTCCGGCCCGAACATCTCCCGCGCCCTCCGCCGCGCCGCCCTCCCCTTCGGCGCGGGCCCCCGCCAATGCATCGGCGACACCTTCGCCCTCACCGAACTCACCGCCGCCCTGGCCACCATCCTCCCCCGCTATCACCTCCGCCGACAGCCCGGCACGACGGTCACCGGCCGGGCCCACCAGACCTACTACCCCGGAGACCTCCGCCTGGTCGTCACGGCACGCACGCCCTGACCACGACCGCGCCGTACGGAGTAACGCCTTCCGGCCTACGCGGACACGAATCGAACTGGCAGGGCGAGAATTGCCGCGCCGGTTCGTTCTGTGACCGCGTAGGCCGTCGACGCCACGCCGCCCGCACTCACGACATGGGCAGCGGGCCCCTACCCGTGCGCCTGAGCCCTGTGCAGTGCCCGGAGTTCGTCGGCGCGCGGATCTGCTACCTCATAGGACTCGGGGACGTCGAAGATTCGGACGGTACGGGTGGCGGGGTCGAAACGGGACCAGCCGGGGTCACCGTGGGTGGCGAAGCGGACCCAGGATCGGTGGACTTCGTCGGCCAGGTGCTGGGGTGGGTTGGGGCCGGTCAGAGTGTGAGCCTGGGCTATCTGGTCGAAGACGAACGGGACCTCCATGACGTGGGCGGCGCCGAGGTCGGGGATGCTCGAGCGCCAGGCGAACTCGTACACGTAGGCCGGATTGCCCGCCATCGCAGTGCATTCCGCGATGCGCGTGACGTCGTCCCGGAACACCAGATCGGTGATGACCGCGGCGAACACGTCGGCGGCGGAGGCACCCGGCCGGTTGGCGGCGTAGCGCTCGGCCACGGCGGCGTCGAGTCCGTAACGGCCCAGGACGAACGGCAGGGTGCCGTCGGTGATCCCGGCGGCGATACCGGTCGGGAAGGTGAAGAAACGGAACTCCTCGGCGGTCCAGCCGGTGATCAGCGGAACGGTGTGATCCGGCTGCGCGGCAATGACATCCGTCGGACGAGCCGGGATCAGCTCACCGTCGATCACCGGGAAGAAGCTCAGGATGCCGAGCCCGTTGCGGATGATCGAGGCGCCCCACCGGGCCGGGTTCGGATCGGTCATCAGCTCCAGCGCGATCGAATCCTGTGCCCTGCGTAGCTGTTCCGGCTCCAGCGCGCCGAATTCCGCTGTGGTGGGCTCGATCCCGAGTACGGTCGCCAGATTCTCCGCGACCTTGCGCGCGTCGTCCGCCTCCGCGACCGCGGATCCGTTGGCGCTCTGTGCGATCGCCCGCCGGAACAGGCCGCGTGCCTGTGGCGAGGCGATCAGGTTCACCACGCTCATGCCGCCCGCCGATTCCCCGAAGATGGTGACGTTCCCGGGATCGCCACCGAAGGCCGCGACATTCTCCTGCACCCACTGCAACGCGAAGATCTGATCGCGCAGCCCGCGGTTCAGCGGAGCGCCCGGCACGGCCGCGAAGCCGGAGATCCCGAGCCGGTAGTTGACCGACACCACCACCACACCGTCGCGGGCGAACGCGCTGCCGTCGTAGATCGCGCGCGCGTTCGACCCGCGCACGAACGCGCCGCCGTGAATCCACACCAGCACCGGCAGACCGGCACCGCCACTGTCCGGCGTCCACACGTTGACGTTCAGATACTCGTCACCGGGAATGCCGTCGCTGCCGATCAGCGCATGAATCGGCGCCGGATACGGCGACTGCACACACGTGGGGCCGTACTCGACGGCATCGCGCACCCCCGGCCACTCCCGTACCGCCCGCGGCACGTCGAACCGGGCCGGGCCGACCGGCGCGGCCGCATACGGGATGCCGAGGAAGCTGCTGATCCCGTCCTCGGTGCGGCCCCGAACCTTGCCTCCGGTGACGGACACAATCGTTTCCATATGGACTCCTTCGTCGGCTCGATTCTCCCGTATGGACCGCCATACGACAGCCGATCCTGCCCGAACCGCAGGAGCCCCGCCGGGCATTCGCCCGGACTCCGCTCAGCCGCCCACCAGCACCGGGAGTTCGGCCAACCCACGGATGAGCGCGCCGTGATGCCACTGCGGAGTGAACGGCTCCGCCACATCGAGATTCGGGAAACGGCGGAGCAGCTGCGTGAACGCCACCTCCGCCTCCAGGCGGGCCAGCGGCGCACCGACACAGAAGTGGATGCCGTGGCCGAATGCCAAGTGGCCGGCGGCATCTCCGGTGATGTCGAGCTGTGCGGGATCGGCGTAGCGGGCCGGATCGTGGTTGGCGGCGGCCAGCGCCACATAGACCAGTTCGCCCGCGTCGATGCGCACGCCGCCGATCTCCACCGGCTCCTCGGTATAGCGCACCGTCGCCCAGCCGACCGGGCCGTCGTACCGCAGGAATTCCTCCACCGCCGCGGGGATACCGGCCGGGTCCGCGCGCAGCGCGTCGAACTGAGATCGGTTGCGCAGCAAGCCGTATGTGCCGTTGCCGATCAGGTTCACCGTCGTCTCGTGGCCGGCGACCAGCAGCAGGAACGCCATCGCCACCAGTTCGGACTCGGACAGCTGGTCGCCGTCGTCGCGCACGTGTACCAGGCCCGACAGCAGGTCGTCGCCCGGTTCGCGGCGCTTGTCGGCGATCAGCGCCCGGAGGTACTCCGACATCGCCACCGACGCGACATTGCGTTCCTCGACGCCGCCCACCGAACCGACCAGCACCCGGGACCAGGACTGGAAATCGCCGCGGTCGTCGTACGGTACGCCGAGCAGTTCGCAGATCACTACGACCGGTAGCGGATTCGCGAAGGCCGCCAGCAGATCGACCCGGTCGTGGCGGGCCATGTCATCGAGCAGACCCGCGGTGATCTCCTCGATGCGCGGGCGCAGCGCCGCCACCCGGCGCGGCGTGAACGCCTTCGTGACCAGTTTGCGCAACCGGGTGTGGTCGGGCGGATCGCTGTTGAGCATGTGCGAGCCCAGCGCCTCGGTATCGGCGTTCACGACCACCGACGACCGCCGTTGCCGCCGGAATATCTCGTACATGCCGGTGACGTTCTTGCGCAGCCGCGAATCGGTGAGAGCCGCCCGGCCCTCGGCGTAGGAAATGATCACCCACCCGGTGAGACCGTCGGAAAACCGCACCCGGTGGATCGGCCCGCGTGGGCGCCAGCGGGTGTAATAGCGGTGCGGGTCCTCGTGAAAATCATCCCCCACCTCTTCGATCCGGTTCGATACCCCGGTTTCGGCCATGATCGTCCTCGCTGTCTCCCACACGCTCGGTACGGCCGCCACGCTACCGAAATCCTTGCGGAACCGCCGCTTTCGCAGCTCGCGACCGGTGCGCCGGCGACCGGCGACCTCGCGGGTTCCGGACCTCTCGGGACGGATTCCGCCCGATCCCTCGACGGCAGCCGAACCGCAGATCAAACTGGCCATGTGGCAGGAGAATTCGTGCCGATCCCCGACTGGCAGTCCGAGCAGAACCAGGACTGCGGGATCGCGATCGCCGACATCGACGGCGACGGCGCCGCGGACGTCGTGGTGCTGCGGGTGGACGACCCCGACGGCCAGAATGCCGGGCTCTACCGGGTGGGCTCCGGCGTGCAGCCCGATGGATCCGTAAAGGGCTGGGGGCCTTGGCTTTCCGTGCCCGAATGGTGGGGCTGGCAGAATCAGGGCGCCGGTATCGCGCTGGCCGACCTGAGCGGGAACGGGCAGCAGGATCTCGTGGTCTTCCTGGTCGACAATCCGCCCGGTCAGAACCAGGGCTATTTCCGCATCGGCCGCGACCTCGCGCCCGACGGCGCCGTCACCGGCGGCTGGACGCCGTGGCAACAGGTGCCCGACTGGTACGGCTGGGAGAACCAGGGCGCCGACATCTGCCTGACCACTCTCGACGACCGTCCCGCGCTGGTGCTGCTCACCGTCGACGATCCGGCGGGCCGCAACTCCGGGCAGTTCCGGCTCGCCGTAGGTCTCACCGCCGACGGCACGGTCGCCGAGTGGACGCCGTGGGTGCCGGTGCCGGACTGGCAGGGCGCGGAGAACCAGGGCGCCGCCGTCACCGCCGCCGATCTCGACGGCGACGGGCGGCCGGAGCTGATCGTGTTCACCGTCGACCACACGCAGCAGGGCAACGCCGGGCTGTACACCATCGGCTGGGGCCTCGACGGCGCCGGGCACTGTGTCGACGGGTGGAGCCGCTGGTCCGCGGTGCCCGACTGGCGATTCACCGAAAACCAGGGCGCCGCAGTAGGTCTGCTCGCGACAGCGGGCGCCCCGGAGCTGGTCGTCGCCACCGTCGACCATCCGCAGGGCGGGAACGCCGGGTATCTGCGCGTGGTGGCGCTGGAGACCGATCTGGACCACGCCGCCCACGAAGGGCTCTGGCGCATATTGGATTTCGGCACGGAGATCAACCCCGTGCACGCGGCGCTGCTGCACACCGGCGATGTGTTGTTCTTCGCCGGTTCCGGCAACGATCCGGACCGGCTGGACGCGCACGAATTCCGCACTCGCGTCTGGCATTACCCGAATCCCGGGCTGGACGCGCCGGATACGCCCATCGACATGTTCTGCGCGGGCCATACCCTGCTGCCGGACGGACGGCTGCTCGCGGTGGGCGGCACCGGACGCTACGACCCGTTCTACGGGCTGACCGACGCCCTCGTCTTCGACCCCCAGGCGCTGGTCTGGAACCGGTTGCCGGACATGGCCTTCGGTCGCTGGTACCCGACGCTGGCGAAGCTCCCCGACGGCAATGTGGTGACGACCTCGGGGCTGGGCACCGACAACTTCCTGTCCCAGGTACCCGAACTGTTCGACACCGCGACCCAGACCTGGTCACCACTCCCGGTGCCCGGACCGATCCCGATGTACGGCCATCTGGTCCTGCTGGCCGACGGGCGGCTGTTCTACACCGGCGGCCAGATGGGCGGCAACAACGGTATGCGCCCGTCGATCTGGGACCCGGCCACCGGCGCGGTCACCGTGGTTCCCGGACTGACCGACCCCGAGGCCCGCAACCAGTCCAGCAGCGTCCTGCTCCCGCCCGCTCAGCGGCAGCGGGTGATGATTCTCGGCGGCGGTGGCTACGACATGCATTCGGCCGCGGCGGTTCTGGACGACACCCGGATCGTCGACTTCAGCACGCCCGAACCGGCGTACGAGCCCGGACCCCCGATGCACCATCCGCGGATGCACCTGAGCGCGGTACTGCTGCCGGACCGAACCGTCCTGGTCGCGGGCGGTTCGGCGATGGAGGAGATGGCCGATATGGCCCCAGCCCACGCGGAGCTCCTCGATCCCGACACCGGCGCCTGGCTGCACACCGCGCCGGAACGCGTACCGCGCCTTTATCATTCGGTCGCCGTGCTGATGCCGGACGGCAAGGTGATCACCGCGGGCTCCAATCCACAGCGCAAGACCGAGGAGCTGCGCATCGAGATGTTCTGGCCGCCATACCTTTTCCGAGGCGACCGGCCGGAACTCCAATTGTCTTCCGACACAGTGGGTTACGGCTCGACGCTCACCGCCACCACGTCCGCCGAGTTGCGCGACGCCTGTCTGGTGCATCCCACCTCCTGCACCCACTCCACCAACAACGACCAGCGACTGATCGACCTGCCCGTCACGGTCAGCGGCCCCGGGGAGGTCTCGCTGGCCATGCCGTCGGCGGCCGCGTTGGCGCCGCCCGGCTGGTACCTGGTCTTCGTCGTGGACACCGCGGGCGTCCCGTCGCCCGGGCGCTGGGTGCATTTGTCGTAGCCGCCGCGCGGCGTGGCGTTGTAGGGTGACGGCGTGAATTCTCCGGAGGCGTCCAGACGGTAGCCGCCCGGCCTGTGTGCCGGACGACGTCGTTCTCGCCGGCGGGCGCAGTCCCGCTTCGGCGATCATCTCGGGTGCCGTCAAGGGCGGCACCCTGTCTCCGGAGAGTGGTCCGTTCATGCCCATTGTGGTGTTCGTGCTGGCTGTCGCGGTTTTCGCGCAGGGCACATCGGAGTTCATGGTGTCGGGATTGCTGGCGCCGATCGCGAGCGACCTCGGGGTTTCGCTCGGTGCCGCGGGATTGCTGACCTCGCTGTTCGCGGCCGGAATGGTGGTGGGGGCGCCGGTCGTGGCGATCGCGGCGGGGCGATTGCCGGTCAGGTATTCGGTGACGGCATTCCTGCTGCTGTTCTGCGCCGCGCATGTCGTGGGCGCGGTCGCGACGGAGTTCGTGCTGTTGCTGGTCACGCGGGTGATCGCCGCGGTCGCCAATGCCGGGTTCCTGGCGATCGCGCTGGCGGCGCTGCCGAGAATGGTCGGCCCGGCGGCGGTCGGTCGCGCGACGTCGGTGGTGGTGTCGGGGGTGACGGTCGCCTGCATCGCGGGCGTTCCCGCAGGCACGTTGCTGGGGCAGGTGTGGGGATGGCGTTCGGCGTTCTGGGCCGTTGCCGTCGTCGGCGCGGCGGTGCTCGTGCCGGTGTGGGTGCTGCTCGGCCGCGACGGGCACGGCGCCGAGCGACACGACGGACAGGTGTCCTCGATGCGGCGAGAAGGGGCGGCGCTGCGGCAGTGGCCGGTTCTGATCGCCGTCGTGGCGGGAGTCCTGGTGAATGCCGCCACCTTCGCCGGTTTCACCTACCTCGGCACGATCATGGCGAGCGTCTCCGGAAGTGACCGGACGGTCCCGCTCGCACTGGCCCTGTTCGGGATCGGCTCCTTCGCCGGTGTCACGCTCACCGGACGCTACAGCGACCGATACCGACGGCGCATCCTCACCGTGGGAACGGTTGTGCTGACCGGGATTTGGCTGCTCGCCGCGACGGCCGCGCACACGACGGTCGGCGTGCTGATCATGTCCGCGCTGACGGGCGCGGTCGCCTTCGGCGTGGGTTCGACGCTGATCGCGACGATCGTGCAGACCGCCGCGCCGACGGCGCCACGTCTCGCCGGAGCGGCGGCGACCACGGCGTTCAACCTCGGCGCCGTCCTCGGCCCGGTCACCGCCGGCCTGGCCGTCGACCACACGACCCAACCGGACACGGCATGGTGGTGCGCCGCCGGCTTCACCGCCGTAGCAGCCCTCGTGGTCCTGCTGGGCACTCGCCGACACACCGCGGCCGAGCCGGAGCACGCAGCGGCGCACTGACGGGCCGACGAGCGGTCCGCGCGGATATACGGATGGCATCTTCGGGACGAAAGCGCGACTCCGGGGGCCTGGAAGCCATACCGTGGAGTATGCGTACTTTTGTCCATCTGGTGCTGTTCGCTTGCGCTGTCGCGATCGCGGTGGGCGCGTTCGGTCCGCTCGTCGGCTCGGTCGATGCCCGCGACGTGAAGCTGGTCGATCTCCGTGACGGTCTGCCCGCGGGCCGGACCCTCGACCAGCTCGGGGGGCAGTCGGCATCGATCCACACGTCGCTGGCATTGGCCTTGCTGGTGATCGCCGCGGTGGTCCTGCTGGCCGCGCTGTTCGGCTCCCGCGCGCTCGGCTGGCTGGGCGTGCTCGCGGGGCTGGTGGCGATCGGCGCGCTCGCCTGGCGGCTGGACCAGCGATACGGCGACCAGTTGCGGGACGACTACCGCCATCTCCTCAGCGGCGCCTGGGGCCTGTACCTCCTGGGCGGCGGGGTGATCATCGCACTGCTGGCGCTGCTCGTCCCCCGCGAGAGAGCAAAGGCGTAACCGTCACCGATTCGTCAGCGGGCCGGTACGCACCGACCATGGCCGATCGTGGCAGCCTGGAAACGGTGCGGATGTGGTCCGCGTCGTGAAGTGTCGGGTAGTCGCCGAACCGAGGGAGAACGCGCATGTCGATCGAGACCGTGGATGCCGTGGTGATCGGGATGGGGCCGGGTGGTGAGGATGTCGCGACGCGGCTGGCTGCCGCGGGCCTGGCCGTCGTCGGTGTCGAGGGCCGATTGGTCGGCGGCGAGTGCCCGTATTACGCGTGCGTGCCCACCAAGATGATGGTGCGCGCGGCGGGTGCGCTCGCCGAGGGACGGCGGATCGACGAGCTCGCGGGTTCGGCACAGCTGCGGCCGGATTGGCGGCCGGTGGCCGACCGCATCCGCGACGAGGCCACCGACAACTGGGACGACACCGTCGCCGTCGAGCGATTCGAGAAGGCGGGCGGGCGGTTCGTGCGCGGCTGGGGTCGCATCACCGCGCCCGGCGAGGTCACCGTCACCACCGCCGACGGCCCCCGGGTGTTCCACGCGGCCCGGGCGATCGTGCTGAATCCCGGTACCGCACCGGCGGTCCCGCCGCTCGAGGGCCTGGCCGGGACGCCCTACTGGACGAACCGGGAAGCCGTCACGACCACCACCGTCCCCGACTCGCTGATCGTCCTCGGCGGCGGCCCGGTGGGCATGGAATTCGCGCAGATCTTCGCACGCTTCGGCGCGGACGTCGCGATGATCGTCCCGCACCGCATCCTCCCCAAGGAAGAGCCCGAAGCGGCCGATCTGATCGCGGAAGTCTTTGCCCGCGAAGGCATTACGATTCACACCGGCACCGAGGCGACCCGCGTCGAACACGACGGCGACCAGTTCACGGTGCACCTGAAGGAAGGAAAACCGTTGCGGGCCCGGCAGTTGCTGGTGTCGACCGGACGCCGCACCGACCTCGCGGCGCTGGGCGTCGGCGCGATCGGCCTGGACGAATCCGCCCGCGGCATCGAGGTCGACGACCACCTGCGCGCCGCCGACGGCGTCTGGGCCATCGGCGACATCACCGGGCACGGCGCCTTCACCCACATGTCGATGTACCAGGCCCGCATCGCCGCCAACGACATCCTCGGCGACACTTCGGAATCCGCGCGCTACCACGCGGTCCCCCGGGTCACCTTCACCGATCCGGAGGTAGGCGCGGTCGGCCTCACCGAATCCCAGGCCCGCGACGCCGGCCTCGACGTCCGCACCGGCAGCACCGACGCCGCCGCCTCGACCCGCGGCTGGATCCACAAGGCGGGCAACGAGGGCCTGATCAAACTGGTCGAAGACGCCGACCGCGGCGTCCTGGTCGGCGCCACCTCGGTAGGCCCGGTAGGCGGCGAAGTCCTCAGCGCCCTCGCCGTAGCCGTCCACGCCGAAGTCCCCACCCCCACCCTCCGCCGCATGATCTACGCCTACCCCACCTTCCACCGAGCCATCGAAGCCGCCCTTGACAACTTGGGGTAGTGTCACTCCGCCCCAATCAGGTGAGCCTTCGTGGTCACCGCCGCACAAGGATTTCGATGAAACGCTCGATTCTCGCGATGTTCGGCATCGCTGCTACTACTGCGCTCGGCATGGCCGCTGGGACCGCGGACGCCGATCCGGTCGCGGACAGGTCTCGGGTGGTCGGTACCGAGGACGGCTGGGAGCTGACGATCAGTAAGACCGCGGAAGATGTGCAGCGAGTGCCCAATCTCGCCGCGACGCCGTTCACGCGGGAAGGGTTCGTCTCCTTGTCGGCGACGGCCGAGATCGGTGGGGAGGGTCGAGCGGCGGTGAACTCGGGGACGATGCAGCTGGGCTACCAGATCGGCTGCCAGGCCGACGTGTCGAACGGCGTGACCGCCGGGTTGTCCGCGGCGATCGGCCCGAATGCCACGGTGACCGTCGTGCCCTCGCCCGGCCTCGCCGTCGGGGCGAGTGCCCTGGCGCTGCCGAACATCTCGGCCACCATCAAGCCGGGCACCGTCAGCACCATCACGCTCGGCACGAAACCACTGGCCGGGCCGCATGCTTCGATCTCCGTCGATCAGGTGCAGATCAAGATCGATGCCTGTGCGGGCGCGGTCAGCCTGCGGTCGTTCGCGATGGTCTCGATATCGACCGACACCGCCGACAATTCGGTCGCCGCCTACGGTGACCCCATATGGCTGTGAACCGCACATCGTGGCGACGCTGGGCCGTGCCGGTGACGGGTGCGGCCACGTGGCTGACCCTCACCGCCGCCGGCGTCGTGGCTCAGCCGGTGATACCGCCCTCGTCCTGTACCGAATCGCATAGTGCGCCCGGCACTTCCGACTGTGGCAGCGGCAACCCCGACCGAAAACCGCCGGGCGGCTCCGCGCCGCAACTGCCCCTGCAGATGCTGGCCCCACCGCCCGCCCGTTCGG
Organism: Nocardia sp. N2S4-5; assembly: GCF_044628355.1. NCBI lineage: Bacteria > Bacillati > Actinomycetota > Actinomycetes > Mycobacteriales > Nocardiaceae > Nocardia > Nocardia sp. N2S4-5. The sequence continues at coordinate 3,010,205 of NZ_JBIUPM010000001.1, forward strand.
CGCCCAGCACGAATCCCCCTGCGGGCGCCCTCGTCCCGCCCGCACCGGGCCCCGCCCGGGACACACCGATCGTCGCCGCCCCGTAACGGCCTGTGCGCGCGGCCGTCCCGAATTGCCTCAGCGCGCCCGCTGAACCCGCGACTCGTCCCAGACGGGGCTGGGACTCTCGTAGACGGCGCCGTCCGAGCCGAAGATCAGGAAGCGGTCGAAGGTGCGGGCGAACCAGCGGTCGTGGGTGACCGTGACGACGGTGCCGTCGAACTCGGTGATGGCCTGCTCCAGGGCGTCGGCGGAGTGCAGATCCAGATTGTCGGTGGGCTCGTCGAGGAGAAGCATTGTGACGCCGGACAATTCGAGGAGCAGGATCTGGAGGCGGGCCTGCTGGCCGCCGGAGAGGTCGTCGTAGCGTTGTTCGGCGGCGCGGGCCAGGCCGTAGCGGTCCAGAACGCGGCTCGCCGCCTCACGACCCATACCATCGCGATGTTCGTTGCCGCGGTGCAGGATATCGAGCAAAGTCTTGCCCGACAGGTCCGGGCGCGCGTGGGTTTGCGCGAAATAGCCGGGACGCACGCGGGCGCCGAGGGCGGCCGTGCCGGTGTGCGGCACCGCCGCCAGATTCAGGTCCTGAATCGGCAGGTGCCCGGCGTCCGGGTCGGTGCCGCCGGTGGCGAGCAGACGCAGGAAGTGTGATTTACCGGATCCGTTGGCGCCCAACACCGCAACGCGGTCGCCGTACCAGATCTCGGCGTCGAACGGCCGCATCAGACCGGTGAGTTCGAGCCCCGTGCACACCAGCGCGCGCTTACCGGTCCGTCCGCCGGACAGCCGCACCGAGACGTGCTGCCGCAGCGGCACCGCCTCGGGCGGCCCGGCCTCCTCGAACTTCGCCAGCCTGGTCTGCGCGGCGTGGTAGCGGGCCGCCATCCCGTCGTTGAATTTCGACTTCTCCCGCAGACGCAGCACCAGCGCGCGCAGCTTGGCGTGCTCCTCGTCCCAGCGGCGGCGCAGTTCGTCGAGGCGCGCGTTGCGGTCCTCGCGCGCCCGGTGATAGCTGTCGAAGCCGCCCCCGTGAATCCAGGCCGTGGCGCCACTCGCGCCGGGTTCCAGGGTGACGATCCGGGTGGCCGCGTGCGCGATCAACTCCCGGTCGTGGCTGATGAACAGCACCGACTTGTCCGATTCCGCGATCTTGCGTTCCAGCCACTGCTTGCCGGGCACATCCAGGTAGTTGTCGGGTTCGTCGAGCAGCAGCAGCCGATCCGGGCCCGCGAACAGCGCCTCGAGCATCACCCGCTTCTGTTCGCCGCCGCTGAGCGTGCGCACCGAACGCCACTTCGCGCGGTCGAACGGCACGCCGAGCGCGGCGGTGGTCACGTCGTCCCAGAACGCCTCGATCTCGTAGCCGCCCACATCCGCCCAGTCGGTCAGGGCGTGCGCGTAGGCGAGCTGAACCGGTTCCTCGTCCCGCTCGATCAACGCGTCCTCGGCGGCGTCGAGCGCTCGCGCGGCCGCCCGCACGGCCTCGGGCGCGACCGATACGAGCAGATCGCGGACCGTCGATTCGTCGTCGACCCGGCCGATGAACTGGCGCATCACCCCCAGCGTCCCCGACCGGGTGACGGTCCCGCCGTCCGCGGCCAGATCCCCCGCGATGATCCCGAACAGCGTCGTCTTCCCGGTGCCGTTCGGTCCGACCAGCGCCGTCTTGACGCCCTCGCCGACCCGAAAACTCACCCCGTCGAGCAGTTGCCGGCCGTCCGGGAGGAAGTAGTCGATGTCGGCGATATCCATGTGCGCCATGGCGATCAGGCAACCGCACCGGTGCGGACGGGCGCAACCGAGTTTCCGGGCGCCACTCAGTCCGTGCCGTCGCGGCGCTTGGACGCCGCCGTCGCGAGGTAGTCGCTCAGTTCGGCCTGCAGCACCCGGTCCAACGCCTGGTCCAGACTGCTGCGCACGGCGGTGGTGCCCAGATCCCGCAGATGATTCAGCATCTTCGCGGTTTCGGCGATCTCGGCGTCGGAGTCGGGGAGCCAGCCCGGCCCGTGCTCATCGATGATGTGGTTCTTCGCGGCCGTCACCATCAGGCGCGCGATGTCCTCGAGCCGCTCGACGACCGCGGCGTGCAGATCGATGACGCCGGACAGACCGAATCCGTAATTGCTCAGTTCCGCAAAGGTTTCCAGCAGTTCGGGCCGGACGAACTCGACCGTTTCCGCGTGCAGGCGGACCAATCCGAGCTTCGCCAGCCGCTCCAGCTGGTCACCCTCGACCGGAACGCCGTCGGCGCCGCCCAGGAAGGTGTCGACCAGTTCCCGCGGCACCTCGAGCGGCTCCTCGGCCTTCCCCCACGTCGCGGTGACGGCGTGCTGGAGTCCGAGGATCTCGGTGAGGTCCTTGCCGGTTTCCCAGCTGGTGATGAAGTCGGCGATGTGCGCGGTGGTGAAGCCCCGCTGCAGTAGCGCGTCGATGATCTTCAAACGGGCCAGGTGCGTGTCGTCGTAGATCAGGGCCCGGCCGCTGCGCCGCGTGGGCGGCGGCAGCAGGCCCCGTTCCTGGTAGGCGCGGACATTGCGGCTGGTGGTGCCGGCCGCGTGAGCGAGTTCGTCGATGCGGTACTCCGCCATCCCTGCCTCGCCCGTCCCTTCTCCCAGCCGCTCGCCGACAACGCGCAGCGCCCATGCCCGGGTACGCGTCAGCACCTCGGGCACGGGCAGCACGCCTCGTGTCGACATTAGCCGAGGGGGACCGTCATACGATCCTCGACACCCGCCGCGAGAGCCGGATCACGCGGCGTCAGCACGTAGTCGCCGGGGTCCACGCGGGCCAGTTGGCGGGTGTACTGGGAGCCGAAGCCGGGATACATGGTGGCGTTGAAACCGTCCTCCGTCAGATACCAGCTGCGGCAGCCCGAATTCCAGGTGGTGGCCGTCAGCCGCCGCTGCAATCGCGCGTTGTAGCGGTCCTGCCGGTCGCGGCGCACCTCGAGCATGCGCAGATCGCGCTCGAGCAGCATGCCGATGGCGTCGGTCAGGTACTCGATCTGGGCCTCCATGTACACCAGCGCCGAGTTGTGCCCGGGGCCGGAGTTCGGGCCGAAGGTCAGGAACAGATTCGGATACCCGGCCACCGTGACGCTCTTGTAAGCGTAAGCGCCCCTGTGCCATTCGTCGGCGAGGCGACGACCGTCGCGGCCGGTCACCGGCACCGGCGCGCCCTGTTTGGACACCTCGAAGCCGGTGGCGAACACGATGCAGTCGAACCGGTGCTCGATGCCCTCGGCGGTGCGGATGCCGTGCGGGGAGATCTCCGCGATCGGCCAGGTGATCAGCTTGCAGTTGTCGCGTTGCAGCGCCGGATAGTAGTCGCTGCTCATCAGCAGGCGCTTGCACCCGGCCCGGAAGTCGGGCGTCAGCTGGCGGCGCAGCCACGGGTCACGCACTTGAGAACGCAAGTGCAGCAACGCTACCGACTCCACCACCCGGGTCAGCGGCGAATTCCACACCACGCCCAGCGCCACCGACTCGTGCCCCCAGAACCACGCCTCCCGCGCCAGCGACTGAGCGGCCGGCACCTGCCGGTACAGCTGCTTGGTCAGGGCGTTGGTGTGCCGGTTCACCCGCGGCAGCACCCAGCCCGGCGTGCGCTGGAAGACCTTCACCGACCCCGCCCGGCGTACCAGTTCGGGGATGATCTGCACGGCGCTGGCGCCCGTGCCGACCACCGCCACCTTCTTACCGGTGAAGTCGTAGTCGTGATCCCAACGGGCACTGTGGATCTTGTGACCCTCGTAGGTGTCGATCCCGCGAATGTCCGGCAGCCCGGCATTGGACAGCGGCCCGGAGGCCAGGACCACCGTGCGCGCCTTCACCTTTCGCCGCCCGCCCGCGAAGGAGACCTCCCACACGCCGTGGTCCTCGTCGAAGACCAGCCCGGTCACGGTGTGCCCGAAGCGGATGTGCGGGCCGATCCCGAACTCGCGGACCATCGAGTCGATGTAGCCGAGAATCTCCGCGCTCCCCGAATACGTCTGCGACCATTCGGGATTCGGCGCGAAACTGTAGGAGTACAGCCGCGACGGAATATCGCAGGCCGCACCGGGATAGGTGTTGTCGCGCCAGGTCCCGCCCACGCGGTCGCCCCGCTCGAACACGGCGAAGTTGCCGATTCCCTTCTGCCGCAGGCGGATCGCCGCGCCGATCCCGGCGAATCCGGCGCCGATGATCGCCACGTCCAGGGGCAGACTCGCCGCGCTCATGCGACCGGCTCGTAGGTCAGTTCCTTCGACCACGTCGGCTGCGGTCCGAGGAAGCGGTCGGGAATGCGCGCGGTCACCTTCACCATGGCGTCGGCGAACAGGTGATACGGGTGGCCGCGGTTGATCACCCAGCCGCTGTGCATCTTCACGATCCGGTACATCGGCACCCGGTTCGCGATCGGCGTGCGCTCGCCGACGGCCTTGAATTTCCGCATCGCGGCGTACAGCTTCTCCTCGTCGACGCCCATCTCGACGATGTTGTCGCGCATCTTGTTCAGCAGCGGTACGTAGCTGAGCACGCCCACCAGGAACGACGGCTTGGCCCAGCCGCCGACCAGATCGATGAACAGCTTGCGCGCGGTGGCGTGGCCGAGCAGTTCCATCACGGCGTAATCGGTGGCCAGATGCCGGGATTCGTCGGCGTTGATCTTCTTGAAGACCTCCTGCGCGACCGGATCGGCGATCTCGTCGGTGACGAATTTGATCAGCGCGCCGTCCAGCGCGACCTCGAGCATCGGGATGACGGTGCCCAGGAACGACAGCGACATCTCGTCGGAATGCTTGTCCAGGAAGTCGATCACCAGCTTGACGTTGATGTTCGGCTCGGGGATGGTGTCGCCGTCGAGCATGCCCCACCGCCGCATCAGGGCCAGTTCCGCGTTGGCGTGGCGCTGCTCCTCGGCGTGGAAGTAGCGGTAGATCTCCTTCAGCGTCTCGGTCGGCGCCTTCTTCGCCATGGCCGCGAAACCGCGCGCGCCGACGTTCTCGATCCACATCAGGTCGGCCATGAACGGCTTCAGCTTGGCGTGTAGCTCGGGGTCGATCAGCTCGGCGCCCGGTGCCTCCCATTCGATGTCGGCCAGCGCCCACTGCCGGGCCTTGATCTTGCCGAGCATGGCGTCGAAATCGAAGGCCATGTCACACTCCTGTCTTCTCGATATGTGCGCCCGCGGCGGAGCCGGATGCCGGATCGTCCTGCGGCAGAACGCGGTTCAGGACGCCGAGGGCGTGGGTGTAGAGGGCCGGGAAGTGCCGCTTGAGGTGCCACACCAGCTGCGCGTCCAGTTGCGGCAGCACGTAGAGCCGGCCGAGATCGTGGGCGTCGAGGGTCAGGCCCGCGACGCGTTCGGGAGAGAATCCGGTGAGCCGCATGAGCGTGTCGGCCAGCCGGGTCGACGCCGAGGTGATGCGGCCGTCGGCGACCACATTGGTGCGGACGAAGGTCGGGCACAGCACGGTCACGGCGACGCCGCTGCCGGACAGCTCGGCGGCGAGAGTCTCCGACAGCGACAGCACACCGGCCTTGGACACGTTGTAGACGGCCATGCCGGGCGCGGCAGCGAATCCGGCAGCGGACGCGACGTTGACGATGCCGCCGCGCCCGGCGGCGCGCAGTTGCGGCGCGAAGACCTCGCAGCCGTGCACGACGCCCCACAGGTTGATGCCCAGCGCCCACTGCCAGTCGTCGAAGCCGATGTCGCCCACCGGTTTTCCGCCGATGCCGACGCCCGCGTTGTTGATCACCACGGTGGGCGGGCCGCCGAAGATCAGCTCCGCGTGCAGGGCGAGGCTCTCCACCTCCTCACGCCGCGACACGTCGCAGCGGAACGCGTGCGCGGTTGCGCCGTGGGTGCGGCGGATCAGCCGCACGGTCTCCTCGGCGCGATCGATATCGATGTCGGCGCACAGCACCTCGCCGCCCCGGGCGGCCAATTCGAGCGCGAAGGCGCGGCCGATGCCGCTGCCCGCGCCGGTGACGACCGCCCGGGCGTCATGGGTGCGGCGGGCGCCGCCGAGCGCCGCTCGCAGGTTGTCGAAGATCCACATGGTCAGCTCACCCGTTCTCGCGGTATGGAATTCGCCTCCGCGAGCGCGGACGCGACGAAATCGGCGGTGCGGCGCAACGCCGGTGCGGCCTCCGGGACCAGCAACGGCAGCGCCTGGAAGACATGGATGCGGCCCGGCCACAGCTCGAGCTCACAGCGGGCGCCGGCGGCGGTGGCCATGTCCCGCAGGTGCCGGGCGTCGTCGCTGAGCATCTCCCCCGCACTGGCCTGCACGAACAGCGGCGGCAGCGCGGCGCCGCGCGGCACGGTCAGGCGCAGCCGGGTCGACTGGGCGGGCTCGTCGGCGGTGTACAGCTCGATCAGCCGCCGCCCGACGGTGGCGGGCGCCATCGGGTCCGGTTGCCGCCGGTCCCGCCGTTCGGCCAGGGTCAGGGTGAGGTCCATGAGCGGGGAGAACATGAACAGCCCGGCCGGTTGCGGGAGTCCGGCGTCGATGTTCTGCAGCAGCAGATCGAGGCCGAGATGGCAGCCCGCGGAATCCCCGCCGATCACCAGATCCTCAGGGCGGTAACCGTTTCCGAGCAGCCAGCGGTACCCGGCGGCCACGTCCTCGGCGGCCGCCGGGAATCGGTGTTCGGGTGCGAGCCGGTAGTCGAGCACGAAGACGGGCAGGCCGGTGGCCTTCGACAGGCGCGAGGCCAGTCCCCGGTGAGTCCGCGCGGAACACACCACGTAACCGCTGCCGTGCACGTAATAGAGAGCGCGATCGCCGTGCGGCACACCCGCGGCCCGCACCCATTCGCCGCGCACCGCACCCGAACGCACCTGCCGCACATGGGTTCCGGGAAGAGTCGGCCCGAAGGCCGCCATGATCGTCGCCATCAGACCGCGGCCGGCCCAGATGCCTGCCCGGTTGCGCGGCAACAGCGCGTTGATCTGCCGGATCCCGAGCACCGACGCCGCCGCCGCGAGACGGGCCTGCGGCGAGGCCGTCGCGGGGACGGCCGGGGAGGTCACCGTTGACCTTGTTTCAGCCATGCCGAAAGCATCAGCCACCATAGTGCCAGTTGTCAATGGCACATTCGATATCCCGAGTTAATCGGGTCGTGACCGGGGCGGATGATTCAGGATGGCTCGGCGCGGCCAGCGGCGACCGCGAGGGTGACGTAGTTCATGGTGAAACCGCCGCCCAAGTCATCGATGGCCGCGCCGACCTCCGCCAGCAACTCCGCGAGTTTGTCCTGCGGCAAGCGGGTGAGAGCGCCGGTGGTGGGCACCAGGTCCAGCCATTCGGCCCGGGTGTACGGGCGTTGCCAATCGAAGCGCCACTCTTCCGGGGCGGCGAATCCGCCGGACTCCCGGATACCGTCGGCGAAGGTCGCCATTCCGGTCCGGTAGACCTCGAGGGCTCGCTCGGGTGATGCGTCGCCCTGCCGCGCGGCGAACGGCGATTCGGGCATCACGCGCCGGAGCGCGGCCAGTTGAGCCTGCGCGATGGGTTGCGGCGGCGCGATCACGTGCGCGAACAGCACCAGCCGCCCGCCCGGCCGCAGAATCCGCGCGGCCTTGGCCGCGCCCGCGAGGGGATCGATCCAATGCCAGGACTGCGCGGCGGTCACCGCGTCGAACGTGCGCCCGGCCGGATCCCATTCCTCGAAGGTCGCGACCTCGGTGTCGATGCCGGTGCGCCGGGCCTGCTCGGCCATGCGCTCGTCGGGTTCGACCCCGAGGACACGGCAACCCGCGTCGCGGAGTTGCCGGGCGGCGATGCCGGTGCCGGTGCCGACGTCGAGAACATCCGGCCCGCGGCCGGCGGCGATTCGGTCGATCAGAGCATCCGGGTAGCGCGGGCGGGCGCGGTCGTAGCGGTCGGCGTCCACGCCGAACGATTCCGCGATGTGCCGCTGCCGATGAGGTTGCGGGCCGGAGGAACCAGGGGCCGGAGAAGGTAGAGTGGGCATGCGCCCACCTTAAATGGGCGCATGCCCACTCGATGTCGAGTTCGCCCACAGCTGAAGGAGATTCGCCCGCAATGCCGACCGGGGTCGCGCTGCGCGACGTGCGCGAGCAATTGTTCGACGCGGCCGAACGCATCCTGCTCCGGGACGGGCCGAGCGCGCTGACCAGCCGCGCCGTCACCGCCGAGGCCGGGTGCGCCAAGGGCGTGCTGCACCGGCATTTCGCCGACTTCGACGCCTTCCTGGCCGAATTCGTCCTGGACCGGGCCCGCCGGATGGACCCGCAGGCTTCCGCGCTGCTGGCGTCGGCCGGGGCCGGGACGGTGGTCGACAATCTGACCGGTGCGCTGCTCGCGGTCTTCGAATCGGTTGCCGTGGCGATCATCCCGCTCATCACCTTCCGCGACGCGCTGCGCGCCCGGCTGCGCGACACCTGGCCCGCGGGCGTCCCCGTCCTGACCGACGCCGCCACCATGCTCGCCACCTACCTGTCCGCCGAACAGGATCTCGGCCGCATCCCGCCCGATTCCGACCCCGACGGGCTCGCCCCCATGCTGGTCGGCACCGCTCACCTGCTCTTCGCCGACCGCACCGGCGACCGGCCGGACGTACAGACGGTCCGCCGGATGGTGACCAGGGTGATCGGCCGGGACCAGACGGTGTAGCCACCGCGAAGTGCACGCCGGGATTGGCGGTCGCCACCCGACTGCTATTACCGTGGGGCCGGTCCGGAGCCCGATCGTTGGGAGGGTGTGTGTCGCTGGCGACGATCGAGGACGCGGTTGCGCCGTCCTCGGCAGGAACAACCCCGCAGCGTCGCCCCCTGCCCGCTGCCGTGTTCTGGACCGTTCTCGCACTCGGCGCGCTCGCGGGTGGGTATTGGGTCAAGCAGGTGGTCGAGACACCGCAGGTGATGATGCATCTGATGGACCTGAAGGTCTATCAGATCGCCGGGCAGCGCGCGGTCGACGGCACCTCCGTGTACGACACCCCGCTGCTGGGCAATACCCGCGGCGTCTGGGAGTTCGTCTACACGCCGTTCGCCGCACTGCTGTTCACGCCGCTCGTCGCGCTCAGCGGTGAGCTGTTCCGCTACGTCGGCGCGCTGGGCAACTTCGCCATGCTCGCGGCGTCCTGCTGGGCCGCGCTGTCCATGCTCGGCTACCGCCGGGATCTGCGGCTGGCGGTGGCGAGCCTGCCCATCGCCGGACTGCTGCTGTGGTGTGAGCCGGTTCGCGAGACCATGGCGTTCGGCCAGATCAACATCTTCCTGCTGCTGCTCGTACTGGCGGATATGGCAGTGCCCGATTCCTCGCGCTGGAAGGGCGCGCTGACCGGAATCGCGGCCGGGATCAAGCTGACGCCCGCGTTCTTCGTGGTGTATTTCCTTGTCACGCGCCGGTTCCGGGCCGCCGCCACGTCCGCCGCCGCATTCGTCGCGACCGCGCTGCTCGGCCTCGCCGTACTGCCGAAGGACTCGCTGACGTACTGGAGCGGCGCGTTCGCCGATCCCACGCGGGTGGGCGTGCCCGAGAATCCGCAGAACGAGTCGCTGCGCGGGATGATCGCCCGGACGCTCGGCGTCGGCGGCGAACATCAGCTGCTGTGGCTGGCGGGTGCGGCCGCCGTCGCCGTGCTGTGCCTGGCGCTGGCCCGGCAGCTCTCCTCGACCGGGCGGGAACTACCCGCGGTGGTACTGGTCGGGCTCACCACGACCGCGGTGTCTCCCTACAGCTGGGTGCATCACTGGGTGTGGCTGGCGCCGCTGCTGATCTACCTGACCGACCTGGCGGTGCGCCGTCGTGGCCTCGCCGCACCACTCGGGCTGGCGGCCGCGCTGGTGATCGCCTCCGGCGGCGTGCTGGCCTTCTACGACCCGATGCTCGCGAGCGTGCTGAATCTACCGCCCCGCGCCCATCTCGGCGTCTTCTATCACAACGCCTACATCTGGCTGACCCTCGCGCTGTTCGCGGCCGCCTTCGTCTGCCTGCGGAGGGCCGGAAACCGTTGGGCGACTAGCGAATCGGCTGCGTGACGCTGTTGTGCTCGTCGTTGACGAGGTGGAACGCGGTCGCGAGATCGTCGATCACGGACTGCCAGGCGCTCTCGCTGCCGTCGCCGAACGGGTCACGGGACAATGCCAGCAGCGCGGTCGCGGCGTCGACGGCCTGCACCGCGGCGGCCAGCAGCGCCGGGATCGGATCGGGGCCGCTGCGCGAGACCAGGGTGGCGATCCGGTCCCGCAGCCAGCGCGCGTCGAACTGCGCCTGCTCGGACAGCGTCGTCTCACCGACCGGCACCGTCGCGGCGGCCGACCACCGGCGACCGGTCTCGCCCAGCGGGGCCGCCACGATCACCTCCCGCAACTCGTTACTGATCAGGCGATGCAGCAAACCCGTCAGCTCCGCGTGCTCGACCGACGGATCGCGCGCGGCACCGTCGGCGGCCGCGTCCTCCGCGCCCACCTGCAGTACCGCCAGCACCGCCCGCAATTGCGCAGTCGTCGCCACACGACCCCCTCGTCGTCCGGCCTCCCGGCGGAGGTCGGCGTGTTCCCACTTCTCCGGCGAACCCGGCCGGGAGCACCGGCCTGAACTCATCGTTTCTGACGCGGGCATACTCCCAGCTATCAGAGGCGATGTCTATCGGAAGCCGCCGAGAATCCCACGATATGGAACATCCGGGCGGGCCGCGGAGTGGTTATCCTCTTCGGCGTGTCCCGGTACGACCGCGTGCGAACGATCGTCGCCGTCCTCGCGTCCGTCTCGATCGGCGCGGGAGCGGCCTTGTTCGCTGCCCCCGCCGCGACGGCCGAGGATCCCGGCGGCCCCGGACAGCTCGTCTCGGTGACGGGGCTCGCGCCGGAAGCCACGCTGCCCGGCTCCGCCGACGCCCGCCGCGTGGTGCACTGGTCGACGGGCGTCGGCGAGCAACCGGCACTGAGCAGCGCGGCGGTGTATCTCCCCGCCGGGGAACCGCCCGCCGGCGGCTGGCCGATCGTCGCCTGGGCACACGGCACGGTCGGTGTCGCCGACCACTGCGCCTACAGCGTCGCGGGACCGTCCCTGCGCGAACGCGATTGGAGTTATCTCGGCGCGTGGCAGCGCGCGGGTTACGCCATCGTGGCGAGTGACTACGTCGGCCTCGGCACGCCCGGCCCGCACCCGAAGGACAACGGGGTGGTCGCGGCCGACAGCGTGGTCGACGCCGTCACCGCGAGCGCACGAGCCTTTCCGGGAGTCCTGTCGAATCGCTGGGTGGTGGTCGGCCAGTCACAGGGCGGTGCGGCGGCGCTGTGGACGGCGCGGGCCGCCACCCGGCGCGGCGCCGGGCTCGACTATCGCGGCGCGGTCGCGACCGGCGTACCCGGCCTGCTCGAGAACGCGCTCCTCGCGCTGGGCCCGCACCTGCCGCCCGCGCCGCTCCCGGCCGAGACCACCGCGGTCGCCTTGTTCTCGCTGTCCGGTCTGCGAAGTTCCTTCCCGCACTTGAACATAGACTCCTACCTGACCGACGCGGGCCGCCACTGGCTGGACCGCGCGGAGCGGCTCTGCAGGAGCGACCTCGCCGCCGAAGTCGCTTCTCCCCCGGTCGTTCTCGGCGATCTGTTCGCGAAACCGTTGGCCGCCTTGCCGAATGCGCCCGCCCTGCTGAGCGGCCACATGGGCATTCCGGTCGGCGGCTACGACCGGCCGGTATTCATCGGGCAGGGACTGTTCGACACGATGTCACCCGCGCCCGGCACCCTGGCCGTCGCGGCGGCGATGCGGGCGAACGGCATGCCGATCACCCTGCGGACCTATCCGTCCGACCACAGCGGGACACTACGGGCGTCGCTGCCCGACTCGCTGGCCTTCGTCCGCGAGCTCCTGCCGCCCGGCCGCGGATGAGGAACCACCGTCACAGTCCGAGGCCGTCGGCGAGCACCGGCCAGGACTGCTTGAAGGCGTCCTGCCAGTAGCCCCAGGAGTGAGTCCCGTTCGCGGTGAAGTCGTAGGTCGCGGGAATTCCCAAGTCGTTCAAGCGATTCTGCAGATTCCGGGTGCAGGCGTTCACCCCCGCCTCGATGAGCCCGCCGAGCAGGATCTGGTTCGCCAGGGTCTCGGGGCTGCGGGTGCTGCCGTAGGTCAGGAAGGGGCTGTCCAGGGTGTCGTGCGGACCGGGCAGGCCGTTGCCCGCCGAGACGAACAGGTTCAGCCCGCGCAACCGTTCGGCGTGCACGTAGGGATCGTTGGCCGCCCACAGCGGGCTGTTGTCCGGGCCCCACATATTGGCCGGATCGCCGTGTCCCCAGACCTCCACCATCGTCTTCACCACGCGTTGCCCGAGCGGGTCACTGGTCTGGGCGCAGCCGCTGTAGGAGGCCACACTGCGATACAGACCCGGTTTGGCGATGGCCAGCGCCAGCACCGAATCGCCCGCCATGGACAGACCGACGATCGCGTTACGGCCGTCGGCCGCCAGCGCCGCGTCGATCAGCGGCGGGAGTTCCTCGGTGAGGAAGGTGCTCCATTTGTTGCGGCCGAGCACGGGATCGTCTGCCACCCAGTCGGTGTAGAGGCTCCAGGCGCCGCCGATCGGCTGCACGATATTGGCGTTCTTGTCGCCGAGGAACCGCAGCGTGTCGGTCATGGAATTCCAGGTGTCGAGGTCCTCGCCGCCGCCGGATCCGTTGAGCAGGTACAGCACCGGGCGCGACACGGAGGTGTCGGCGGGCCGCTGCACGTCGACGGTGATCTGCTTGTTCATCGCCCCCGAGAACACCCGCAGCGTCAGATGGCGCGGGTCGTGAACGGTGAAGCTCGCGATGCGCGACCCGTCGGGGGTGACCGGCGAGGCGGCCGGTTGCCCGGAGGCCGTGACCGGATCGACCGGCGCCGCCCCCGCCGGCGCTCCGATCGCCGCGGACAGCGCGGCCGTGACCGCGGTGACGGCGGCGATCGCCGCGCCGCGCACCAGGTATTTCGTTGTCAAATCCCAAAACTCCCCGTAGCCAACCCAATCCGGCCCCGACCGGATGCACAAGCTATCACTGTCGCACATCCGTCGGGGGCGTGTCACACAGCAGGAGACCGGGGTGGTCCCCGGTCTCCTGCGCGGTTGGGGTCAGCGATCGCCCTTGTTGCGGGGGCGCTTGTCGGTGTCGACGCCCTCGGTGTCGATCCGTTCCTTGCGGACGGTGTCGGAGACCGTCTGATGGTCCTCCACCTCGTCCACGGCGAGCCGGACCCGTTCCACCGGGACCGATTCCTTGTGCACGGTCACCCGATCCTCGTGCAGGGTGACCTCTTGTTCCTGATCGCCCATCTCGGACGAGCGCACCTGCGAGGGGTCGGTGATGGGCTCCCGCTCGATGTGCACCTCCTCGTGGGTGGTCGGCACGTCCACGGACTGGTTCTCGGTCACCACGTACTTCCGCAGCCGCGCGTGGCCGGCCTCCTGCCGTTCGGTGCCGATCTCGAGCCGCTCCTCCGAGCGGATCATCTCGTCGTTGTCGCGGCCGTAGGTCATCGGCTCCTCGGGCCCCGGGCGAATCTGCTGGCGCCCGTAGGCCGTCCAGCCCGCCTGCTGCGGGTTGATGCCGTAGTGGCGGAACAACTCCTGCTCGGCCTCGCGGCTGATGTGGCCGTCGTCGTCCAGGTAGGGCGCCGACTTGACGTGCGCCTTGTCGACTCCGACCTGCAATGTGTCATTGTCGGGCCGGTGCTTGGCGCCGGCCAGCGGGACCATCGAGTCACCGCTGAACATTCCGGTGGACACCGCCGCCCACGTCGGCGCTCCCGAGGCGTTGTCGAGATAGATCTGCTTGACCTTGCCGATCTTGTCGCCGGCGGAGTCGTAAACGGTATTACCGATCACGGATTCCAGCGTCGCGTGTGTCATAGCTCCTCCTCATGTGCATCGGTGCCCATGCCACGCAGAGAAGGCGGCGGCGTGCACCGCATGATTCGTGGAACAGTTGTCGAGCCGTTCGGCCACGGCGCTACACCCTCTGCCGCCCGAACGGTCCGTAGCCGTTGTCTCCACTCGCTGCCCGCGGTGGTTCCGCGGGTCTGACAACGTCAACAGCTACATCACGGCAAGTACCCGTTGATCCAGCTCGCAAACAGTGCGGCGGACAACGACCGGGGTGACAGCAAAATCCGCGCGTCGACCGGGGCGGGCGTTGTCGTTCAGGCGAAGACGCGGGCCGTGGCGAGGGTGGTGAGCCGGTGCTCGTTGCCGGAATCGCGCACCTCGACCCGCGCGAGGCCGCGGTGCAAGCGGGCCTTGGCGAGCACGGGCCCGACGCGGGCGCCGAGCAGGTAGCGCAGGCCCAGAAAGCTCAAGCCCGCGCCGGGGGCGAGGGTGAGCACCGCCTCCTCGGCGGCCAGCGCGAGCAGTCCGCCGTTGACGGTGCCGGACGCGTTGAGCCCCTCCTGGGTACGCGGCAGCAGCACCGTCCCCGGCCCGACCCGCTCGCACCGGGCCCGCTCGGCCAGCGGCACCGGCAAGCGTTCCGACGAGCGCGGCAGGTCCACGCTCAGCCACGACGGCAGTTGCACATCCGGATCGGGCGCCACCATGAAAGAGGCGCCGCTGCAGGCGATCGGCTCGTCGTCCACGCTGAACTCGCACTCCGCCACGAACACCGAGCGGCCGACCTTCACCGTGCGGCCGACGGCCCGCACCTCGCCCGTGGCGGGCGCCGGGCGGTACAGGTGCACATCGAGTTCGAGCGTCACGGGCACCCGTGGACCCATGACCAGCGACGCCAGCAGACCCGACACGGTGTCCGCCCACGTCGCCAGCACGGAGGTGCGCAGCGACGCGGCGCCGGGAACGTGCATCTCGGGGGTGATCTCGGCGAAGCCGTGCAGTTCGTCGCCGACCCGCTGGGTCCCGAAGCCCATCTCGCGCAGGATGCGGCCGCGATCCTCGAGGCTGCTGCTCGGTAAGGTCGTCACGGTCATCCCTCCGCCGCCGTAAGACGTTCTCTAAAACGAGAACATCACTTCCGACGGTAGCCGCCCAGGCGTGCGCGACGGTGTGGCTCGCCCCGTGATACCGGCCACAGCCGATGCGGCTACCCTGCGGCGGCCGCGACCGCACGCGGCGCGGGTCGCAGGTTCGCGGGCCCCAGTTCGAGGTGGTCACGCAGCGTGGTGCCGGTGTACTCGGTGCGAAACAGGCCGCGCCGCTGTAGTTCCGGGACCACGAGATCCACGAAATCATCGAAGGTGCCGGGCGCCTGCGCGGCCGAGAGAATGTAGCCGTCGGCCTCGCCGCCGCGGAAGCCCGCCTCGATCTCGTCGGCGATCTGTGCCGGGGTGCCGACGAACTGCGGCAGCAGCACACCCTGCGCGTAGAGCTTGCCGATGTCGCGCAGGGTCAGGTTGTCCCGGATACTCAGCCGACGCGCGACATCGAACAGGCCCTGGGTGCCCGGCACCACCACATCCTCGATCGGGGCGTCCAGGTCGTACTGCGAGAAGTCGTGATCGGTGTGCACCGACAGGGTGATCAGCCCGGACACCGGATCGGCGAGTTCGTTGTGGAAGGCCTGCTTCTCGCGGGCGATCATCTCGGTCTCGCCGACGAACGGCACGAACGAGGGGAAGATCTTGATGTCGTCCGGGTTGCGGCCGAAATTCGAAGCGCGGGACTTGATGTCGTCGTAATAGGCCCGGCGGCCCTCCGGCGTGGGGTCTATCTCGAAGACCGCCTCGGCCCAGCGCGCCGCGAAATCCTTACCCACAGAGGACGACCCGGCCTGGATG
The DNA here is from genome assembly GCF_044628355.1 of Nocardia sp. N2S4-5. NCBI lineage: Bacteria > Bacillati > Actinomycetota > Actinomycetes > Mycobacteriales > Nocardiaceae > Nocardia > Nocardia sp. N2S4-5. Next base: position 3,025,968 of record NZ_JBIUPM010000001.1, read on the forward strand.
AGCACCGGCCGCTGTTGCGGCGAGCGCGGAACCGTCAGCGGGCCACGGGTCTTGAACCAGGTCCCCTCGTGGTCGACCACGTGCACCTTGTCCGGATCGGCGAATACGCCGGACGCCTTGTCCTGCACCAGGGCGCCGGGATCCCAACTGCCCCAGAGCTTCAGCGCGACCTCGAGGAACTCGTGCGCGCGGTCGTAGCGCTCGTCGTGCCCGAGGTGGTTGTCCAGGCCGAAGTTCTGCGCCTCGGCCTGGTTCAGCGACGTGACGACATTCCATCCGGCCCGGCCCGCCGACAGATGGTCCAGCGTGGCAAAGATCCGCGCCACCTCGTAGGGGTGAAAGTACGTGGTGGACTTGGTGATCGCGAGCCCGAGCCGGTCGGTGACATTCGCCAGGCTCGCCGCCACCAGCGACGGATCGATGGTGGCCGAGGCCTGGGTGCCGCTGCGCAGCGGCACGCGGATGTCGTTGCCGTACCGGACCGGGGTGGCGAGCAGATCGGCGAAGAACAGGAAGTCGAACTTGCCCCGTTCCAAGGTCTGCGCCACCCGGCGGTAGTAGCCCGGCCCGAGGTAGTCGGTCTCCGACCCCGGATGCCGCCACGCCGCATGGGAATGCGTGACATGCGAGGCGATCAGGAAACCGGCGAGATGCAGTGCGCGTGACATGGGTTCCTCGATGGAGTCGGGAGGTCGGGCCGCACTCAGGGTCCGCCGCGAGACTTGTCACGTCACCAGTTGGAATCAACAAGACGCGAAGGCGGCCGGGCCTCGGGCGGGGAGGCTCAGGCCATGTCGGCCGACACCGTCGACAGGTTCCAGAATTCGGCGTAGCGGCCGCCGCGGCGGATCAGGTCGTCGTGGGTGCCGTCCTCGACGATGTGCCCGCTGTCGAGGAAGACGATGCGGTCGGCGCGGCGCACGGTGCGTAGCCGGTGGGCGACCAGGACCACGGTGCGGCCCGCCATGAGCTGTTCGATGCCGTCGTGGACGGCGGTCTCGTTGATCGGGTCGAGGGCCGAGGTGACCTCGTCCAGCAGCACGACGGGAGCGTCCTTCAGCAGCGCCCGCGCGATCGAAACACGTTGGCGCTCACCGCCGGACAGCAGGGCGCCGCCCTCGCCGACCTTGGTGGCCCAGCCGTCGGGCAGCCGATCGACGACCTCGTCCAGCCGCGCCGCGGCGGCCGCCGCCCGCACCTCGGCGTCGGCGGCATCGGGACGGCCGAGCCGCACGTTCTCCTCGATGGTCCCGTCGAAGAGGTAGACGTCCTGGAACACCACGGCGATCCGCGCCATCAGGCCCTCGGTGTCGATCGAGCGCACGTCCACACCGCCCATGCGCACGGCGCCGGCATCGACGTCGTAGAACCGGGCGAGCAGTTGCAGCAGCGTGCTCTTGCCCGCGCCCGACGGCCCGACCACGGCCAGCCGCTGGCCCTGCGGCACCGTCAGCGATACGTCGTCCAGCACCGCGCGGTCGCCGTGCCGGAAGGAGACCGACTCGAACGCCAGGTCGTAGCGCTCGGGCCGGGCCGGCTCGGGCGGCTCGGGCAGCGGCGCCGTGTTCAGCACCGCGTCGAGCCTGATCAACTCGGCACGGGCGGCGCGGACCCGGCCGCCGATCTCCGCGAGCGACAGCAGCGGGTCGGCGCAGCGTGCGGCGAGCACCAGCACCGCCAATACCTCTGCGGCGCCGATGTTTCCGCCGAGCGCCAGGGCGGTGCCGAGCACCAGCAGCACGGTGAACACCGTCTGCACCGTGAGGGTCAGGCCCAGGATGCCGGGCAGCGCCGCCAGCGTCGAACGCCGGGACGCGCGCTGCAGCCCGCGCAGCGAATCGTCGAGCGACCGGAAGCCCGCCACGGTCCGGCCACCCGCCCGCAGCACCGGCTGCGCCTGGAGGTACTCGATGACCCGTCCGGTCGCGTCCTGCTCGCGTTCGTGCCGTTCGGCGTCCGTGGCGGCGGTCGAGCGCCCGGTCCTGAGCTGGATCGCCACCACGACGGGCGCGGCGGCCACCGCGGCCAGCCCCATCCGCCAGTCGAAGGCGAACAGCACGACGACGATCGTCGCGGGCGTCACCGACGCGGCGACGAGCGGCGCCAGCAGGTGCGCGATCACGCTCATCGCCTGCAGCACACCGCGACTCGCCAGCACCGACACCTCACCGACCCGTCCGGCGGTGTACCAGCCGAGCGGTAGCCGCGCCAGATGGTCGCCCAGGCGGCGGTACACGCCGCGCAAGAGCGTGGTCCCGACCCGGAAGCCGGACAGGTCGCTGCGGTAGCGCAGTATCGCGTAAACGGCGACGGCGACCGCGAAGGCGAGCAGCCAGGGCCGGGCGTCGCCGGGCGTACCGCCGAACAGGGCGCGCAGCACCGGAACCAGCAGGGCGTAGGACAACCCCTCGGCGACCGCGGCCGCCGTCATCAGGGCCACGGTGCGGCGCACCGGCCGGGCGTACTCGGGGCCCAGTACGCGCAGCAGCATGCGGATCATCGGGCTGGTTCTCCTGCGTTGTCGGATGCGGTCGCCGCGACCGCGTGCGTGTCGATGTCGTCGTCGAGGGCCGACCGGTGCGACCGCCAGAACGCGGCGAAATGCCCGTCCCGCGACAGCAATTCGGCGGGCGCGCCGCGTTCGGCGACGGCGCCGTCCGCCAGCACCACGATCGTGTCGGCGTCGGCGACCGTCTCCAGCCGGTGGGCGATCACCAGGATCGTCCGGTCGCCGGCCAGCGTCGACAGGGCCCGGCGGACGGCCTGTTCGGTCTGCGGGTCGGCGAAGGCGGTCGCCTCGTCGAGCACCAGGACGGGTGTGTCGGCCAGCAGCGCGCGGGCGAGCGAAATACGTTGCGCCTCACCGCCGGAGAGCGCGGACCCACTGCCGAGCACGGTGTCGTAGCCGTCGGGCAGCCGCAGAATCCGGTCGTGGATGTCGGCCAGCCGCGCGGCGCGGACCACGTCGTCGCGGTCGGCGTGCGGCACCGCCAGCGCGATGTTGTCCGCCACCGACGCACGCAGCAGGCGGACGTCCTGGAAGACGAACGACACCCGCCGGTACAGCTCCACCGGGTCGATGTCGCGCAGATCGACACCGCCCAGGGTGACGCGCCCGCGCTCCGGGTCGAAGAACCGCGGCAACAGCTGGACCAGTGTGGATTTCCCGCTCCCCGACGGCCCGACGAGCGCGGTGACCGTGCCCGGTTCCAGTACCAGATCGATCCCGCGCAGCACCGGACGATCGGCGTCGTAACCGAACCAGACGTCGCGCAGCTCGACCCGATGCCCCTGCGGCACAACAGGTTGCGCGGGTTCGGGCAGTGGCGGTTGCGCGAGCACGTCCCGGATCCGGCCGACTGCGCGCCGCGCGGCCTGCATGTCGTCGAAGCCGTGGCCCAGCGCCGCCACCGGCGCCGTCAGTCCCAGTCCCAGCAGCAGGAACGGCAGCAGATCGGCCGGAGCCAGGCTGCCGCCGGTGATCAGCACCGCACCGCCGGTCAGCACGGCCAGCAGCACGAACGGCGGCGACAGCACGACCTGCATGGCGGCGGCGGGCGCGGCCAGCCCGCGGACCATCCGCAGGAAGATGTCCGCGAAATCGTCTGCGGCCGTGATGAATCGGCGATGCGCCCGGCCGGCGCCGCCGAACGCCTTGACCACCGAGATGCCCTGCACGAACTCCACCACCGAGTTCGCGATCCGGCCCATCGCCGCGTCGAACTCCCGCTGTTCGCGCAGCCGCTGCGCGGTCATCATCAGCGGCACCAGCGCCACCGCCAGCGCGACCGGAATCAGCGTCACGAGGGTGAGCCGCCAGTCGACCGTGAACAGGTAGACCAGCGACACCAGCGGCACCACGAACGCCGAGACCAGTTCGCCGGGCGTGTGGGCGATGAACGGATGCACTGCGCTCACATCCTCGCCGACCACCTTGGTCAGCTCGCCGGTCCGACGGCGGGACAGCCAGCCGATCGGCACCCGGCCCAGCCGATCGGCCAGCTGCCTGCGGAACGACAGTTGTATCCGGCCGTCGAGGAGATGCCCGATACCCGACGACGCGGCCGTGCACAGCAGCTTCACCAGCAATCCGGCCGCACCGGCGCCGACCGCGAACCAGACCCGGCCGTGGTCGATCGGGCCGGGCGACAACAGATTCCGGCCCAGTTCGACGACCGCCAGCAGCGGCGCCAGGCCCGCCACGGCCCCGATCACCTGCAACACCACTACGGCGGCGAAGCCCGGCAGATGGGGGCGCAGCAGCGCCCGGCCGCCCAGCGACCGTTCGACGCCGGTGACGTCGTCCATGACTCCTCCTCGAGCACCTCGCGCCGGACCGCATGACCGGGCGCGCTTCCACATGACTGGAAGCATCGCCAGCGCAGCACGAGGTCGTCTTGGACAAATGTTCCCTGTGGCCGACGTCACGAGCGGCCGGAATCAGCGGGCGGGCGACCGTTCCGGGGCCGCCCACGCCACGTCGTCGACCGCGAGCCAGGGTGCGACAGCGACGGCCGCCGGAGTCACCCCGGCGAAGGCCATGACCTCGCGGTGCAGGTGGGACTGGTCGGCATAACCGCTCTCCGCCGCCACCACCGCGGCGCTGTGGCCACCGGCGAGACGATGCGCCGCGTGATCGAAGCGGACCAGCTGGGCCGCCTGCTTGGGAGTGAGACCGACCTGGGCCCGGAACCGGGACCACAACCGCTTGCGGCTCCAGCCCAATTCGCTTGCGAGCCGGTCGATTCGGATCTGTCCGCGGCTCGCCACCATGCGATCCCAGGCGAAGGCGATCTCCGGATCGACCGGGCGGCCCGTCCGGCACCGCCGCGCGACCGCGGCCGCGGCGACCGCGAACCGCTCGTCCCAGTCTCGCGCGGCGTGCAGTTGCTCTCGGACTCGCGCGGCGTCGGCGCCCCAGAGGTCGTCGAGTGCGGTCACCGTCCCGTTCAGCTCCGCGCTCGCCCCCAGCGCCGCGTGTGCGACCACCGGTGACAGCCGGATCTGCAGGCAGTCGATATCGCGGCCGCGTCCCCGCACACCGGCGGGAGCCATCCCGACCACCACGGTCCCGCGCTGCCGTGCGCGGCTGCCGTCGTCGATCAGCAGCGCGTCCCCGAAATCGACGAACACCGTGACGGCGGGGTACGGCACCACCCGGATATTGATGTGGTCGCCCGTCCGGCCGCGGAACCCCGCCATGCTGACTCCCGCCGGGCACCCCGGCCGGGACGGCAGCGCGATATCCCACAACGCCGCGGCGTCACGAAGCGGGTCGGCAGTTCGCATGCCGTCATGGTACGAGTGTCCGGTTCCGAACCGATCAGGAATCGAGAAGCCCTGGTCACCGGCCCGTGGCTACCGTCTCCGTCATGAGCTGGAACACGCGAATTCGGCAGTGGCACCGCCGGCTGGCCCTGACTTTCGTCGCGACACTCGTCGTCACCGTCGTCGGCCTGGCGTTGCGGGGCCCGGCCTGGCTGTCCTACGTGCCCCTGCCGCCGTTGATCCTGCTTCTGCTGTCCGGCCTCGTCCTGTTGGCGCGCGGGCGGCGGGCAGGGGCGATCCGCACGACGCACCGGTGGTCGGCCGCGGTGTTCACCGCGACCGTGCTCGCCACCATCGTCGCTCTGGCACTACCCGAACCGGTCGTGTGGGTGTCGTACCTGCCGCTGTTCCCGCTGGCCCTGCTCCTGATCACCGGGCTGACCATGCTCGTACGGCAGTACGGCCGCCACAGTGTCACGGACTAGGTGTCGGCAGTTCGCAATTCCCCAGATGCGGATTGACGCCCATGTAATTGAGCGGGCCCGCGACGATCGTCAGGGCGATGTTGCCGAAGCTGGCGCAGGTGATCGGGCCGGAGTCGAAGTAGTGGCGCTGCGCCGCGGCGACGAATCCGATGATCAACCAGATCACGAGAAGGATGCTTCCGGTCTTCATGGCTACCTCGCCTCGTCACCGTACCGCCCGGCCACGTTCGCGCCGCGGTGTCTGCCGCGATTGTCCCATTACATCGGCGTCGATCTCGACCCTTCACCGGAACCCCCGGCGCGCCCCGTCGTACGGCGTGGCGCGACACGGGTATGCGGCCTACCGGCGGCGTGGACTCACCACGTGACGGGCAGTGCCGCCAGCGCGCGGTGGAAAGGCCCAGGGCGCCAGGTGGGTTCGCCGCCGGGCAGGTCGGGACGCATGTCGGGCAGCATGTCCAGCAGTTGGTCGATGGCGTCCTGGGCGATCAGGTAGGCCAGCGAGCGGGCGGGGCAGGCGTGCTGGCCGATGCCGAACGCCAGGTGGGAGCGGTTGCCGGTGCGGTCGACGGCGCGGATCGCCGGATCGTTGTTGCAGGCGGCCATGCTGACCAGGACGGGCTGGTGGGCGGGTAGCCACGTGTCGTCGACGAGGATCGGCTGGCGCGGATAGGTGATGCAGTAGTTGGCCAGCGGCGGGTCGGTGAACAGCACCTCGTCCAGGGCGTCGCGGGTCGACAGGCTGCCGCCGAGCACCGTCCCGCCGAACCGGTTGTCGGTGATGATCAGCAGCAGCGTGTTGACGATCAGGTTGAGCTGCAACTCGATTCCCGCGCCGTAGAAGGTCACGAGCTGGTGGACCAGTTCGTCCTCGTCCAGCTCCGAGGGATGTTGCAGCAGCATCGAGGCGACGTCGTTGCCCGGTTCGGCCCGCTTCAGCGCCACGAGCCGGCGCATCGCGTCGTCGACCATCCGGTTGCCCTGCTCGGCATTCGTCCCGTCGAACATCGCGGCCATGCCCGTCGCCACCTGCTGACCGATCTCCGGCGGGCAACCGACCATGGCGCAGCAGACCTGGAACGTCAGCGGAAACGCGTACTGCGACAGTAGATCCGCCTTGCCGTCCGCCTGGAACCCGTCGATCAGCGGCAGCGCGATCTGCTCCACGGTGGCGTGCAGTCCGTACAGGTCGACCGCCTCGATGCTCGCGATGGTCGCCTGCCGGTAGCGCGCGAATTCCGCACCGGCATTGCGGCTTCCGGTGGGCCGCCACTCCATGATCGGCAGCACCGGGCAGTCCGCCGGGATGTCCTGCTGCCAGCGCCGCGGGTCGGCCGGGAAATGTTCGGGATCGTTGAGCACGCTCAGCGCGGCGCGGTAACCGAGGACCAGGGTGGCGGGGACGCCCGGCGAAAGCTCCACCGGCGCCAGCGAACCGAACCGCCGCCGCATCTCACGGTAGGCGCCGTGCGGATCGTCAGCGAACTCCGGCGAATGCAGCGGCACCCGCGGCCCTTCCGAGTCGACCGGTGACCCGTGGGCCACCGGGCAGCTCGCCGCGGGTACGGGGAATTCGCGTGCATTCAAGGTAACTCCAGGTCAGCCGATGATCACAATGAAAGCTATTGTCAGACAAGGGATCATAGGCGCTATACGGCGTAGACGCACGATCACGGCGTGTAACGCAGAATGGCCGCGGCCGCGGCGCTTTCGGGCATGTCCTCGGCGCGCACGGCGAATACCCGGCCGTCGGTCTGCAGGACGCGGCGGCAGATCTCGTCCACCACACCGGGTGCGCCCACCTCGGACCGATCGGCGAAGGTGACCTCACCGCTCTCGGAAATCGAACCCGCCACGGTCACATTGATATCCGCCAGCAGCGTATCCACCATGCCGAAGGTCGCCGCGCGAGCGATATCGGCGAGATCGGTGGCGGCCCGGCCTTCGCCGCGGCGGCGCTCGAACAGCTCGCGCAGCCCCGCGAGTTCCGCGGCGTAGTAGTTGTCCAGGATCTGCCGGGCACGCATCCCGAGTTCGGCGTCGGAGAGTTGTTCCGGATTGCCCGTCAGGGATTCGTCCAGCAGCACCGGGTAGCTGTTGACCGACCGATACAGCGAGTCGATCGGTTCGGTCGCGGCCAGGATCAGTGGTACGTCCCGGCCCGCGAGCACGTCGCGCAACTGCCGGTCGACGGCCCGCGCGTACTGCCGGACCCGCAGTTTGCGGCCTTCCGTGCCCTGAATCCGCCCCTTCGGCGCGCGGCCGCTGAGCGAGGCCTTGCGCGCGTGGTCGGCCGCGTTCTGCGGCAGCCCGGGCACCCGGATCTCCTCGGCGCCGCCGTCCGACCCCACCTCGACCAGCCGGACCGCCCCCTCGGAGAGCGCGAGCACGAATGCCGTCTGCGGGAAGGTCGTGGCCCGCAGCAGCGGCTTGGTGTGGAACCGGTCTCCGACGAACACGCCCGCGGGCAGTCGATTGGGCACCCGATAGGTCCGCACCCGTTGCGGAGTGCCCAGTACCACAAGGGAATTCGACTGGAACCGCCAGAAGTCCGCGTCGTCGGCCAGATCGTCCAGCTCCTCGCGCAGCGCCTCCTGCGCCGCCCGGTCGGAGATCCGCTCGAGCGCCTCCCGTGCCTGGTTCGAGAAGGCGATTCGGTTACCGTCCGGCGATGCCGGGTCGCCCTCGGTCGACGTATAGATCGATACGCTCCAGGGGTCGGTCTCCCCCACCAGCCGCCGGACCTCGCCGCGCGTGGGAATATCGGTGTGCAACATCAGCCCTCCAAGCTCGTGCCGTCGCGCCCATGTCCACTGCTGCGCGGATCGGGCGGCCACTCACCCGCGCATTCCCGCACCGCTCCGCCATACCGACAATACCGCCGAACAACACAGTAGCGAACTCACAGCAATCACAGCTGACGCGTGCCGATCACCACCGGGCGACCGGCGGGCGATAGCCGCGCATGGCGCGGCCGGTGGCGGGGAGGGCGGCGAGGATCGCGGCCGACGTCCACCCGATCAAGGCCACCACGATCCAGGTGTAGAACTTCGACGGCGCGTCCAGGTCGGCGAGCCGCACCAGCGCGTAGAGGTAGTAGGCGACGACCAGCACGCTCAGCACGATCAGGAGCCAGCGAGCGAATCCGAGCCTGCACATCAGCAGCACCGCCAGCAACGCTGTCGTGCCACCGACCGTCATCGTCACGGTAACCCCGAAATTGATGTTGCGCGTGGTGTGTTCGGAGAACGCCTGGCCGATGAGCGCCATCAGCCGGGTCATGCTGCTGACCTTCGCACCGTCGAAGCCGGGGACGGCGAGCACGAAGCACAGCACAGAACACAGCCCGAACAGCAGCCCCGCACACACCGCCGGAACCGCGCTCGCGGCGGGCTGCGGATAGCCGGGCGGCGGGGCCGGATAGCCGTACGGCGCAGGCGGATAACCGTATTGCTGGGGGTAGCCGCCCGGCGGCACCTGAGGATAGTGCCCCTGCTGGTGGTACGGGTACGACATGACTTCCTGTTCCCTCCGGTGTCACAAGTCCTGCTGAGGCCGGAGCGAGTCACGCCCGTACCGCCTCATACTTGTATCCACCCGGGCTTGCGAGAAACTTAACGATCAGTTGGCCGGGTCGCCCAGCGCCTCCAGGGCCGCCGGGATCTGCTCGGCGGGCAGATAGCAATCGGTCTGTTCGAATCCGCGGATGGTGTGAGTGTCGTAGTCGCCGTAGCCGATTCGCAGGAAGTCGTCACCGCTGAGGCCGTGGACGGTCCAGTCGAAGGCCACCCGGGCGCGCGCGACGAGGGTGCGCAGCGCCATCAGATGGTAGCCGCGGGTCACCGCCTGCGCGGGGATACCGCGCAACCCGATCTTCAGTGGTCGCGCCACCGCGTCCTTGCCGCCGAGGTCGACCACCAGGCCGAGATCCGGGTGCCGGTACGGCGTGCGCCCCCGGCCGCGGAGTTCGGTCACCAGGTTCTTGCCCAGGTGGCGGCCCTGCCGCATGGCGTGCTGCGCGGTCGGCGCGCAGATGGCCCCGTCCTCGCCGGTCAGATCGGGCACCGCGGCCGCGTCCCCGCACGCCCACACGCCGGTGAGGCCGGGCACGGCGAGGTCGGCATCGGCGACGATCCGGCCCTTGTCGGTGGCCGCGCCCAAATGCCCTGCGAGCGGGCTGGGTTCGACCCCGGCCGTCCACAACACCGTGCGCGACGGGATGAATCGGCCGTTGGTGAGCTGGACACCGTGCGCGGTAACCTCTTTCGCCGAGGCGCCGCAGACCAGTTCGACGCCGCGCTCGGCCAAATTCTGTTTGACCTCCTCGCCGAGCCGCTCGCCGAGTTCGGGCATGATCCGGTCGCCGCGGGTGACCAGATGCCAGCGCACCATGCCGGATTCGAGTTTCGGGAAGTAGCGCCGCGCGGCGGCGTGCGTGACCTTGTTGAGCACGGCGGTGGTCTCGGTCCCGGCGTAGCCCGCGCCGATGGTGACGAAGTGCAGCCGCTCGCGGTCCTCGTCCTCCTCGCCGCGCATCGCGGCCACGTCCAGCTGCTGCAAGACGTGGTCCCGCAGGAACATCGCCTGGGCGAGGGTCTTCATGCCGAAACCGTGCTCGTGCAGGCCGGGCACGTCGAGTACCCGTGTGATACTGCCCGGCACCAGCACGAGATGGTCGTAGTCCAGCGCGCATTCGGCGCCCGCGGAACGCCGCACCACGACCTGGCGCGTCTCCGGATGCACCCCGATCGCCATGCCGGGCACCACCTCGGTGCGGCGCAGCACCCGCCGCAACGACACCGAGATCGACCGCGGATTGAGCACCCCCGACGCGACCTGCGGTAGCAGCGGCAGATAGAGCAGACCGGCATCCGGGGTGACGAGCTGAACGAACGCTTCCTCCGGACGCAGATGACGTTCCAGATAGCGGGCGCACTCGACACCCGAGAAACCACCGCCGACGATCACGATCTTCGCGGGACCCATGGCATCACCCTAGCGACCAACTGAACGGCAGCGCACCCGCGATGGGCCCGTAGCCCCAGTTCAACATTCGCTCGGCATCCTCCGCCGCGGCGACCGCGCTGTCGGCCGAGCTGTGCAGCACCACGCCGATCAACGGCATTCCGGCCCGGATCGTTTCGAACAGCAGGCAGGTACCCGCGGCGTCGGTGGACCCGGTCTTGATGCCGACGGTCCCGGGATAGTCGTGCAGCAGCAGATTCGTTGTCTCCCAGAAGTGTTCGCGGTTGTTCGGGCCCGCCGGGACGTGGTGGGTCGCGGACCCGACGATCTCCCGGAACACCGGCGACTGCATCGCGCGCATGCCGAGCGTGATCAGATCCGCCGGAGTGGCGAAGGTGGAGTGGCCGGTCGGATACGGCAGCCCGCTGGGATCGCTGAAATGCGTACCGGCCAAGCCCAATCGCCGTGCGGTGTCGTTCATCTTGTCGATGAATCCGGCTTGTCCGGGCCCGTACGCCTCGGCCAGTGCGTAGGCGGCGTCGCAACCGGACGGCAACATCAGCGCATACAGCAGTTGCCGCGCCGTCAGCACCTCGCCCGGAACCAGATCCGCCGTACTCGCCCCGAACTTGTTGTCGTAGGCGATGATTCCCTCCGGCACCTCGACGGCCCGCTCGAGGTCACCGGAGTCGAGCACCACCAACGCCGTCATCACCTTCGCGATACTGCCGATCGGCGCGGGAGTGTTCACCTCCCGCGACCACCGCATCGCACCGGTGAACCCGTCGGCCAACGCCGCCCCCGCCGCCTGCACCCCCTCCGGCTCGGGAGCCGGCCAGGAGGGTAGCCGACTACTCGCGACACTCGTGGTCGGCGCGGCCACAGCGTGACCGCCGGCCAACACCAACACCCCGACCACCAAGGCCTGCAACACTCGGGCAAATATCCGCATCGCGACATTGTGCCGCCACGACCGGTCCGGCCGCGGGATTTCGAGCACCGATGAGTCCGGCGCCCCCGCCTCGTCTACAGGTGACAGACCACGACCGCCCGAGCGCGTCTACTCCTGGAAGGGCACAGTACTTGCACACCACACTTTCGGCGGACGGGACGGAGCTGGCCTACGACGTGCGCGGCGACGGACCCGCACTCGTCTACATCACCGGCGCCACCTGTTTCCGCACATTCCGCCCGGTGATCGCCGATGCGAAGGTATTCGCCTCCGAGTTCACCGTGTACACCTACGACCGCCGCGGCCGCGGGGACAGCGGCGACACGCTTCCCTACAGCGTCGCGCGGGAGGTCGAGGATATCGAGGCGATCATCGATGCCGCCGGCGGGACAGCGCACGTGTACGGCCATTCGTCCGGGGCGGTGCTCGCGCTGGAGGCGGCATTGCGGTTGCCGCACAAGATCGGTCGAGCCTTCGTCTACGACGCCTCCTACGTGCACGACGAAGCGGAGCGCGACTCCTACGCCGCACTGTCCGGCCAGGTCGACGCACTACTGGAGAAGGGCGAGAACGCCCGCGCGATCAAGCAGTTCCTCCGGGGCATCGGCATGCCGCGTCTGTTCGTCCACCTGCTCCCCCTCGTCCCCGGATGGGCCACGATGCGAGCGCTCGCCCCCACCCTCGCCTACGACATCGCCTTGACCCGGGACCTGCCGCCCGTCGATCGCATGAACAAGATCGAGGTGCCCGCACGAGTAGCGGTCGGCGGACGGAGTCCGGCGGGCCTGCTCGAGGTCGCCCGCCAGTTGGCCGATGCCATCCCGGGATCGGAGCACCGAGTGATCGACGGCCAGAACCACATGGTCAACCCCAAGGTGCTGCTGCCGGTCCTGCGCGACGCCCTGCTCTACGGCGTCCGGCCGAGATGAGTGCGCGGGGCCAATCTGACACCGGCCAAGCCGGTCCAGCACAGCCCGGCGGTCGTGGCGACGGCCTCGTGTTTGGGCAGTGACTTGCCGGTGAGCACCCAGTCCCGCGCACACGACCGAGCGATCGCGACCAGTTCCGTCGTGATCAGCCAGCCCTGCTCGGCCCGCGGGAGCCGATACGGCGCCAGTGCCTGTTCGAGAGTGTCGGTGCAGATCGCGGCGGCCTGGTGAGCCATGCGCTGCGCCGCGGGCTCCTCGGCGACGGCGGCCCCGGCCAGCAGGGCGGCGCTGCGCGGATGGCTGTCGGCGAAGTCGAAGATCGCGGCCACCGTCGCCGTCACGATCGCGCGCATGTCCAGGCCGGGAGCGAGCGCGGCGGCGAGCGTCTCGCGCAGCACCTCTGCCGCGTCGTGCAGCACCGCCAGATACAGTTCGAGTTTGCTCGAGAACGACTTGTAGAGCACCGGTTTGCTGATCCCGGACCGGCAGGCGATCTCCTCCATGCTCGCCGCCCGATAGCCGCAGGCGGCGAACAATCCCGCCGCCGCGGCCACGATCGTGCGCCGACGCTCCAGCCTCGCCTGCGCCACCCTCGTATTCACGGCCCGGCCACCTCCTGGAACGCAGAGTATCAATGCGCCGATCAGGGCCCGATGCCCTGCCCGCCGGTTACGGTCCCGGGGCGGCCGGTGCGGCGAGACGCTGCTCGTCGCACAGGCGTTGCAGAGTCTCCAGGGTGTCGTCCAATCCCGCGCCCAGGCGCGGGCCGGGAGTGAAGGTGGCGGGGAGTTTCCGCATTCCCTGGATGATGCCGATGGTGTCGTAGTGCACGGTGCCCGCGGGATCGCAGGTGTAGTCGGGCATGCGGTCCAGGACGGCGACGAGCATGCGTTTGAACACGACGCGGGCCACGTTGGAGCCGATGCAGCGGTGGATTCCGAGCCCGAAACTGAAGTGGCGGTTGCGTTTCCGGTCCAGGATCACGGAGTGCGGATCGGGGAAGACGGTGGCGTCCCGGTTGGCCATGGCCCACGACAGCCACAGCCGCTCGCCTTCCTCGAGGGGCTGGCCCGCGACCTCGCAGTCGGCGGAGATCGTCCGGCCGTCGCCGGGTGCGGGAGTGAAGTAGCGCAGGAATTCCTCGGTCGCCGAGTCCAGCAGCGCGGCACGCTCGCGACTGAGGGTGACGCGGTCGTCGGGGTGTTGCGAAAGCCATTCCAGGGCATGGGCGGTGAGCGCCGTGGTGGTGTCGAACCCGCCGCCGATGAGCAGTGCCAGCACGCCGAGCAGGTCGATATCGTCGGGTTGCGCACCGTCGATCCGCATGGTGGCCAGCGCGTCGATCAGCCCCGGGCGGGGATGCTCACGGATCTCGTGCAGATTGGCCAGCAGGTCCATACCCATCACCATGTTCATTTCCGTCACCCGGTCCATATCGGGTGAATCGGGCGGGGTGTAGACCGAGGCATGCGCGGGCTCGTTGTAGACCGACCATTTCACCAGCGGAATGCCGAGCATGGCGAGGGTGAGCACGGCGGGCACGATATTGGCGAGGTCGTCGACGAAATCGATGTGCCCGGATTCGATTTTCTCGTCCAGGCAGGCGCGGACGAGTTCGTCCACGAACGGCAGCCACCGGTTCACCGCCTTGGGTGACAGATACGGGTTGAGCACCGACCGGAACACCCGGTGCTCGGGGTCGTCCATCTCCAGGATGCCGCTGCGCATCGGAATCGCCTGGGTCCCGGTCGGAATGGTGATGCCCTGGTATCCGCGGCGTTGTCCGTGGACGTCGCGATCATTGGAAACATAAGGGCAGCGGGCGAGTTCGAAGACTTCGCGATTTCCCGCGGCGACCCAGTGGCCGCCGTAGGTTTCGGTCCATGCCAAGGGGCAGGCGCTGTGCATCTCGTCGGTGATCGCCCGGAACCGGGACCGGTATTCCGGTGTGTGCCGGTCGAAATGGTAGTGCGGCCGGTCGGCGCGCGCCGAGGTGTGTTCGATGGTCAAGGTGACATCCTCTCCGGTGTGGCGATCTCCGGCGTCATCCGCGCACCGCTTTCGGCGCGCTGAGTTCCCGGAGGGAGGCGAGGAACAGTTCGTCCATGCGGGGGCTCAGCTCTGCCAGGGTGGTGGCGCCGGCGTAGCCCGCGGAGCCGAAGACACGTTCGAGCGCTTCGGTATCGGCGCCGGCGCCGAGGGACAGGCACAGGCATCCGACCCCCTCGGCGCGGAGTTCCTCCAGAGCCTTACTGGCATCGGCCTCGGCGTAGCGGCCTTCGTAACCGTCGTCGTAGGGGAACCCGTCGGACAGCACGAGCAAGAGCCGATTCCGGGTTCCCGCTTGGGTTTTGAGAATTTCGCCCGCGCCGCGAATGCCCGCGCCGAGGCGCGTGTAACTGGAGGGCTCGAGCTGGTTGAGCCGGGCTCGCCCGACGGCGCTGAAACGTTGTCCGAAGGTTTTGATCGCCGGGAGATGGACGGCGTGGCGGCCTTGTGATCGGAAGGCGTAGACCGCGACCCGGTCGCCGAGTTCCTCGAGAGTGACGGCGAGAGTGGCGGCGGCGCGGCGCTGATGGTCGTGGACGGCGAGGCCGTCGGGATCGGTGTCGGTGGCCGATCCGGAGGCGTCGAGCAGGATGAGGACCCCGAGATCGCGAGCCAGTTTGCGGTGTTCGCGGTAGACGTGTTCGGGCGGCGAGTAGCCCGAGCGCAGGTCGACGAACAGGTCGATGAGCGCCTCGAGATCGAGTTCGTCGCCGTCGGGTCGGCCACGAAGTACTTTGGGGCCCAAGCCGACTCGGGCCAGGCGTCGCCGTAGCACGTCGTCGGCCGGTACCCCGGCGGCGGCGATATCGGCGTCGGCCGTGAACGGGAAGTCGATCACCCGGCACCATTCGGGCCGGTATCGCTGGTGGTGGACATCCCATTCCGGGTAGAGGGCGCCGCCCACGCCGACTGCGACGCCGGGCTTGTCGTCGTCGGTGAAATGGATTCGCGTCGGGAGCGGGCGGGCATGCGCTCCGAGTTGCTGTGCCCGCCGGACCGCACGCACCGGCGCCTCCGCGCCCGCCGGCCCGTCACCCGGAGAACGCTTGCCGCCCAGCTGCTTTCGCATGAAGTCCAACAGCGTGCGCGAGCTGAACAGCGGATTCTCGAACAGCTTCGCGATCTTGCTCTCGCCCGATTCCGCGGTGTCGTCGTCCTCGTCGTCGGCCTCGGGCACGTCGAGCGGGTCGAATTCCAGGCGCAGCTCCTTGTCGGTGGGCCGCGCCCCGGGTCCCGCGGTCGATGCCAGCAAGCGGGAGGGCCTGATGACACCGAACCATTCCGGCGGATCCGCGACCGGCTTGCGTCCTCGGGCCACGGCGAGTGATTCCTCGGCGGTCGCGGTGCCCGCTGTCCCGACGACGTGCAGGTCGGCGGCGAGGGGCATCCGGTCGGCGAGTTCCGCGAGCACTCGCCGACCCTCGAGCGCCAGATAGCGTCGTGCCACCGCGGGGCGTCCCCGCAGGGACTTCAGCAAGCGCTGTTCCAGGCTTCCCGCCCCGAGCAGCGCGGCCTGCACCAGCAATTCGCGGCGCTGCTCGGCGTCGGAACCGGCCGTGAGGAAAATGGTCCGGCCGTTGGTGTGCGCGGCCGTGCCGGCCGGCGCCGGCACGACGTCGACCGACCGGCCCGCCAGGAAGGTGGCGAGCAGCCGGAACCGGTCGACGCTGTCCGGTTCGGCGGTCATGATCGGGGCAGGATGGCGTCGACGAGTTCGCCGAGCGCGCGGACGACTTCGTGATCGTCGGACAATGCCTGCACGACGGCCGACTGGACGGCACTGCGCAAGCTCAGTCCCTCCGCGACCAAGCCACCGGCGAGGATCAGCATCCGCGTAGACGACACCTCCCGCAGCGGTGACCCGTCCAGATTGCGGATGGCGTTGCCCAGGGTGACCAGCGCGCGGGCCGTGTCGATATCGACCCGGGCTTCGTGCGCGACTACCTCGATCTCGATCTCGGCGGGCGGGAACCCGAGTTCGATCGCGACGAATCGCTGCCGCGTCGACTCCTTGAGGTTCTTCAGAACGCTCTGATAGCCGGGGTTGTAGGAGATCACCAGCTGAAATCCGGGCGCCGCGGACAGTGTCGTGCCGAGCCGGTCGACCGGCAGCTCGCGCCGATGGTCGGCCAGCGGATGGATCACCACGGTGGTGTCCTGGCGCGCCTCCACCACCTCGTCCAGATAGAAGATGGCGCCCTCGCGCACGGCCCGCGTCAGCGGCCCGTCCACCCAGACCGTATCGCCGCCCTTGAGCAGGAACCGGCCCACGAGATCCGCCGACGTCATGTCCTCGTGTCCGGCGACGGTGATCAGATCGCGCCCGATCTCGGCGGCCATGGCCTCCACGAACCGTGTCTTTCCGCACCCGGTGGGGCCTTTCAGCAACACCGGCAGGCCCCGACCGGCCGCCGCGCGAAATACCTCCACCTCGTCACCGACGGCTTTGTAGAACGGGGCCGTCGAAACAGTGCGCGCGGCATGGTTATTGGTCAGCATGGTCAGTTCTCTCGGTCGAACGGAACGATTTTCGGTAGCTCTTTACCTTCGGGCAGGACGAGCCGGCCGTTCGGATCGATGTAGCCGGTGTCGTTGCCCGGTATCGGGAGAACCGGATCGGGACACAACCGATCCGTACCTTCACCACAGATACCCATGTCGAAATACGAACGCTGCTGGATGTCCTCCGGCCAGGACTCGGCGTGCATGCCGAACCACTGCGCGGGCAGGTTGTAGAACACGAAGAAGAACACGCTGCACGCCGCGAAGATCGCGAGGAACCGGGTGAACTGCTGCTTGACGAATCCGCCCTGGATCCGCTCCAGTCCGCGCTCCACGAAGGTGCGGCCCCGGTCGTCGGTGAAATAGCGCAGCGCGCACAGACCCGCCTGCACACCGCCCCACATCAGTCCCTCGTACAGCGGCCACTGGTAGTAGGTGCCGGCGTTGATCGACAGCGATTTGATGGCGCCGGGATAGGTGAACAGACCCATCGGCATCAGGAACAGGCCCTCGATGACGAAATCGAAAACGAAGGTCCACGCGATCAGCACGCCGATCAAGCCGTAGTTGTTGATCCGCGGCCAGCGCGCCTTGGCGCGGCGCATGATCCAGCAGCCCAGAATCGTGCACAGCAGCACGCCGTAGGAATAACCGGGCGCGTTCATCAGGATCGGCTCGGCCATCATGTGACCCGGCTCCCCGTAGGACCGCCACCCCGGGACGTGCAACACCCAGGAGCCCATGTTCCACATCCACGTGTTGTATGTGCTCCACGTGTTGAAGTAATTCAGCAGCGGATCCTGAAACCACAGCAAACCGCACGCCACCAGCAGCATCCCGTCGAGCGTGATGCGCCGCTCCCGTCGCCAGGGCCGGACGATGAAGTAATAGATGCCCACCGGCAGACCGACGATGATCACCGCGGTCCAGGTCATCAGAATGACCTTCATGAGTGTCGGCGGATCACTCGGTCCGGTCGGCACCCGTTCGAAATACGGACCCGTGACCCACCGAATCCACACGTACAGCTGGAAAGCCAGGATCAAGCCGCCGAGCGTCGCCCAGATGCGCACCGGCTTCCCCCGCGATCGAACCTGGGCGCCCAGCGCGGCCACCTCACCGGCCGACTGGGTGACTGTAGGCGCGGTCTTGCTGTCCGACGGTCCACTCATGACACCGTCTCCTTCTCGATCGTCGCGGCACGGCTACGCCAATATACCAACGGGTATCTCAGCATCCAATGGGTTGCTCGGATTCTCTTTGGTAGACTCCGGGGCATGGTTGAGCGGTGGACAGTGGAGCGACGCCTCGAGCACACCCGATCGTTGCTGCTGGATGCGGCGGAGGCGGTGTTTGCCGAAAAGGGCTTCATGTCAGCGACTCTCGACGACATCGCCCGCATGGCCGGCTACACGAAGGGCGCCATCTACAAGCACTTCACCGCCAAGGAAGACCTCTTCCTGGCCGTGAACGACCGCTACTGGCGCCGCTACTTCGACACCTTCTCCGAGGTGATCTCGGCGGCTACCGAAGTCGGCGCACCCGAACTCGACGAGATCGCCCAGCGCTGGCGCCGGCTCAGCGACGACCGCGGCGCCGGGCAGGCCGCCCTCGGCCACGAGTTCACCCTCTACCTGCTCCGCAACCCCGAAGCACGAGAACGTGTGGCCGCCAAGCGATCCGAGGTAGCCCAGGCCCTGGCAACCTTCGTCGCCGAAGGGCTCGACCGCATCGGCGCCACCCTCTCCCTCTCACCCCTGACGTTCGCCCACGTCCTCATCGCCACCACCGATGCCATCGAACTGGCCAGCCAGCTCGACACCTTGGATCTCTACCGCCCCATCCTCGAGATGTACGTCTCCGCGATCAAACTCCCCGATCCCCAGCCATCCCCCGCCGAATGACCTGTGGCGCTCAGGATTTCCTGGCGTAGTGACGTGCGGCCTTGGCTCGATTGCCGCAGGCGGCCATCGAATGCCAGCGGCGGGTGCCGTTCTTCGAGGTGTCGTAGAAGAACAGCACGCATTGCGGATGCGCGCATTGCTTGATGCGACCGGGGCGCTCGGCCAGCAGCTGTAGCAGGTTGTCCGCGGCCAGCCAGGCCGCCAGCCATTCGGACCGCGGCACGTCGGGGTGCTCGGCCGGTCCGGCGGCGGTCAGCACGCGACGGATGCGGCCGTGGTCGAGGATCCGGTTCAGTTCCTCGAAGGCGTCCTCGCACACCGCGCGCCGGATCGCGTCGCGGGTGGACAGCAGGGCGTGGCGGGTGCGCTCGTCGGGCACGCTGTCGGACAGATCGTTGACGGTCAGCCAGCAGCGCAGGCCGTCGAGGTCGATCAGGAGGTCCCGGGGGCCGTCCGCCGACATCCACCGCGTATTCAGCAGGTCGACGGCGAGCGGTTCGCCGACGTGCGGGCGTGGGTCGCGCATGCCTGAGGTTAACCATCCCCTCCCGTGCACTGGGTCACCGGTGCATTCTAACCCTCAAAATTCTTTTCAGGGGTTGACGAGCGCTGGGCACAGCCTTAGGTTCTATAACTGTCAAAACTAATTTTGACGGTTACTCCTACCGAAGGATCGCCATGACGACACCGCAGCTCGCCACCGGCCACATCGGCCTCAACGTCACCGATCTGGATCGGTCCGTCGACTTCTACCGGCGCGCACTGGGTTTCGAGCAGCTCGGTGGCGGGGACGGCGTGCACCGCTACGCCTTCCTGGGCGCCGACGGTCGGCTCCAGCTGACGCTGTGGCAGCAGAGCGCCGGCGAGTTCTCCCCGAAAACCCCTGGGTTGCACCACCTCTCGTTCCAGGTGGAGACCATCGAGCAGGTGCGCGAGGTGGAGACGGTGCTGAAGGATCTCGCGGTGACGTTCGCCCACGACGGCGTCGTCGCGCACGGTGAGGGCGCGGCCTCGGGCGGCATCTTCTTCGACGATCCCGACGGCATCCGGCTCGAGGTGTACGCACCCGGGGGCGCCGAATCGGCTCCCGCGCCGAGCGGCGCGGCACCGACCTGTGGCTTCTTCTGATTCGCGGGAGTCGTTGTGACCACGGTATTTCACGCCGGTGAGCTGGCCGTACAGCGCCGCATGGGGCAGGCCGACAGCGCCGATCGGGTGGGCCGCATCATTCGCCCCGAGATCCCCGCCGCGGCCGCGGCGTTCCTGGCCGAACAGCCGATGGTCGTCCTCGCGGCGGCCGACGACGCGGGCCGGGTCTGGACCGGTCAGCTCGTCGGCCTGCCGGGTTTCGCACACGCCGAGGACGCGCGCACGGTGGCCGTGGACGCGCGTCCGGTGTCGGAAGACCCGTTGGCCGAACCACTGCGCGGCGCGCGCAAGGTCGGGTTGATCGCGCTACAGCCCCAGCGCCGCCGGCGGATGCGGGTGAACGGCACCGCCGGACCGACCGACGCCGGGCTTCGGATCACCACCGACCAGGTGTATTCGAACTGCCCGAAGTACATCTCCCGGCGGGCGATCACGGAGTTCCGCCCCACCCTTCCGGGCCCGGCCAGGCGCTCCGCGACGCTCGACGTCCGGCAGCAACGGGCGGTGTCCGACGCCGACACCTTCTTCATCGGCACCGTCGACGCCGAAGGCAACGCCGACGCCTCGCATCGCGGCGGCAATCCCGGCTTCCTACAGGTACTTTCACCGTCCCGGTTGCGCTGGCCGGACTACCGGGGCAACTCCATGTTCATGACCCTCGGCAATATCGTCACCGATCCGCGCTGTGGGCTGTTCATCCCGGATTGGCACACCGGCACCACCCTGCAACTCACCGGCACAGCCGAAATCCTTTGGGATGAAAGCGATTTCGCGCCCGGGGCGCAGTGCGCGATCGAATTCGAGATCACCGAGGTGGTGGAGATACCCCACGCCGGACCGCTCCGCTGGGGGCCACCGGAACTCTCACCGGTCAATCCCGCCTGAGCGTAATTACAGAGCAGTCGCTCTGTTATAGTTCGGTCATGCCCCGCCCTCGCACTCACGACCTGGACCGGGTGCTGGATACCGCCGAACGGATCGCGGTGGAATCCGGCCCGGCCGCGGTCACCGTTCGCGCGCTCTCGCAGGCCACGCTGGTATCCAACGGGGCGATCTATCACGCGTTCGGCTCGCGGGCGGGGCTGACGGGTCAGGTCTGGGTGCGCGCGGCAGAGCGTTTCCTGGAATTACAGCGCGAAGCCGTAGACAAGGCTCTGGCCGCCGGACCGGCGCCGCGCAACGCCGTCGAAGCCGTCGTGGCCGCGGCGGACGCGCCCGCGGAATATCTGCTCCGGCACCCGGTCTCGGGACGATTTCTGCTGACCGTGGACCGCGCGGAACTGCTCGGCGCCGGCGATCTCCCGGCGGAGGTGGCCGCCCGGCTGACCGCCCTGGACAAGGCCCTCACCACGCTGTTCGTCCGGCTCTCACGCGAGCTGTGGGATCGCGCCGACCGCGAGTCGGTGGCGGTCGTGCGGGACTGCGTGGTGGAACTACCCACCGCGTTGCTGCTGCGCGGGCAGCGCGAGCCCGATCCCCCCGCGCGCGCCCGCCTCGCCGCGGCGGTGCGGGCGGTACTGGCACTCACTCCTCCCGAACCGGCGCGGCCCGGCGACCCGGCCGCCTGATCGAATCGAAAGGCACCACCATGACCACTCAGCTGTCCTATCGCGACAAGATCGCCGTGCTGCACCTCGGCGACGACGAGAACCGGTTCTCCCCAGACTGGCTCGACAGCCTCGACACACACCTGACCGAGATCGAGGCCACCGCGCAGGGCATGGTGACCGTCGGTGCCGGGAAGTTCTACTCCAACGGCCTGGACCTCGATTTCCTGATGACCCACGGCGACCGTGCGGAATGGTACGTCGGGCGCGTACACAGCCTGTTCGCCCGGATCCTGACCTTCCCGATGCCGACCGTGGCGGCGGTCAACGGTCACAGCTTCGGCGCCGGGGCCATGCTGGCGATCGCACACGACTACCGCGTCATGCGCGAGGACCGCGGCTACTACTGCTTCCCCGAGGTCGACATCAACATCCCGTTCACGCCCGGCATGGCCGCCCTGATCCAGGCCAAACTCGGTCCGCAGGCCGCGATCACCGCGATGACCACCGGCCACCGCTACGGCGGCCCGCAGGCCCGCGCCGCCGGACTCGTCGACGACACCGCCACCGAGGACCAGCTACTCGACCGCGCCATCGAACGCCTGAACCCACTGCTCGGCAAGAACCCCGACACGGTCCGGGCCATCAAGGCGACCATGTTCGCTTCCGTCGTCGAGGCGTTGGGTCAGTAATTGAAATCCGGTGCGTCGACGGGGACGACCGGATGCCAGGGGTTGTCGTGGTGCCGGATGGCACTCAGGGCGCGATCGCCCCCGACACCGCCGGCTCCGTTGGAACGCGCCGCCGAACGTCGGACCATGGGCGCGGATTCGGTCAGATTCGCTTACAAACCTTAGGTGGCAAGGGAATTGGCGTAGCGGCCGGTCCGTGCGGGCGTGCCCGCCTTGGTGGCCGTCGGTGCGCGATTACGTTGCTGCCCTGCGTCTTCGAGGCCGCACGGACGAATTTCACAGCTTTTTCTGAGGTAACCCTGATACGTTTTGTCCTGTTTGCCAGTGTCAGACAACAACTCGGGGAGCTGTATGCCTGCCATGAGCCTCACGACGCCGCATCGCGCGCTCGTTCTCGGTTACGGATCACTGCTCGTGACGATCGCGGGATTCGTCAATGCCGTCGCCATCCTGACCTTAGCCCTCCCGGTCGCCAATGTGACCGCGACGACAACGCAGCTCGGGATGGACGCCGCCAGCCCGTGGATGTTCGAAACAAGCCTGCTGGCCGCGATCATCCTGGGATTCCTGATGGGTGCGGCGGCGGCCGGCGCGATCCTCGCGCCCGCGAAAACCCATGCGGGAGTTCGGCACAGCGCCATCATGGCCGGCGAGGCGTTACTGCTCATGCTGGCCTTCGCCTGGTTGGGAGACACACTGTCGGTCTTCCTCGCCGCGCTCGCCTGCGGGCTGCAGAACGGGGCTAGTTCCAGCTTGCGCACGATGCAGATCCGCACCACCCATTTCACCGGCACCGTCACCGATCTCGGCCTGCTCATCGGGCGTTCACGCCGGCACCGGATCGACAGCTGGCGGGCCACCGTACTGTCGGCCACGGTCATCACGTTCATCGGGGGCAGCGTCGCGGGCACCGTCCTCGGCAGCCGGATCGGCGAGGCGGCACTACTGTTGCCCGCCGCGGCCTGCGTCCTCATCGCCCTCGCCGGGCTCGCCTACGACCGCAGCCGCCGCCTTCCCACACCGTCGAACGAACTCGAATCCCACCCCTCCGCCGACCGCGACGCGCCGGAGCTTCGGCGAGTCGGGGTCTCGTAGCGATATGTCCGGCCGGACCGGCACGCCTGTCACGGACATGCGTGCCGGTCCGGAAAGGCTTGGGTCACTTCGTGTGTTCGAACGGCACCGTGTCGGGGACATGCGCCCCTTCGGGCAGGATCAACTTGCCCTCGGTGTCGATGTATCCCGAACGCTTCGTCGGTATCGGGAGGGCGGGGTCGGGGCACGGTACGTCGGTGCCGTCACCGCAGATGCCCCCGTTGAAGTAGGAGCGCTTCAGGTGATCCGTGGGCCACGGATCGGCGTGCATGCCGATCCACTGTGCGGGAACGTTGTAGAAGAAGAAAAAGCACGCGCTCACCGCGGCGAACACGGCGAGGAATCGGACGAACTGCTGGCGCACGAATCCGCCACGGACGGAATCCAATCCGCGCTCGACGACGGTGCGACCCCGATCGTCGGTGAAGTAGCGCAGACAGCACAGGCCCGCCTGCACCGCACCCCACATGAGTCCCTCGTAAATCGGCCACTGGTGATAGGTGCCCGCGGCGAACGACACGGAACGGATCGCGCCGGGATAGGTGTAGAGCCCGAACGGCAGCATGAAGCCCGCTTCCATGACGAAGTCGAGCACGAAGGTGAACGCGTAGGTAGCCAGAATCAGTCGCAGATTGGTGATATTCGGCCAGCGCGACTTGATCCGGCGCATCACCCAGCAGCCGAATATCGTGAGCATCAGGACCCCGGCCGTGTAGCCGGGAGCGTTGACCAGCAGCGGCTCGGCAACCTGATGGCCCGGTTGTTCCGGCGAGACCCAGCCCGGAATATTCGATGACCAGGACCCCCGATTGAACAGCCACGTGTTGTAGGTGCACCAGGTGTTCAAGTAGTTCAGCAGCGGGTCCTGGAAGAACATCAGCCCCATGGACACCAGCAGGATGCCGTCGAGGGTGATCCTGCGCTCCCGGCGCCACGGCCTGATGATGAACCACCAGATCGCCACCGGCAGACCGACGCACACCACGACGGCGTTCATCGTCAAGAACGCCTTCATATACATCGGTGGGCTCGTCGGCCCGTCGGGCACCCGCTCGAAATACGGCCCGGTCACCCATCGCACCCATACATACAACTGGAGCGCCAACAGTAGCCCGCCGGCGGTTGCCCAGATCTGCACGCGCTTCACCCGGAGACGATCCTGCGCTGCCGGATCGGTGGCTCCGCCGGAGGTGGCCGCCCCGCCGAATTGCGTTGCCACCGGGGGCTTCTCGCTCGACAGCTCGCTCATGATGCCTCCATACCCATGCCGTCGCATGCTCTACGCCAGCAATATACCAACAAGTATCTCAACAGACAGCGAGTATCTTAGGTGCTGCGGAGCAGCTACGCCATGGGGGATGCCGCGAGAGTTACTTCCGTCCGAGGGCGGAGATGCGCTGTGGCTGTTCCTATCCCCGATGTAATGCCGATGGTGATTTCCACGGAGTGCTTCTTTTTACTGCCGTGCACACGGCCGACCGGTTTTAGCGTCATCCGCGGTTCTCGAAGTGAGCGAATTCGAAACTGCGGGAACCGAACCGCACCTGTGTGCAGAAAGGTATCTGATGAAGCGAACGACCATCCGCGGGACACTGCGCGCCGCCCTGGTGGCGAGCGCGGTGGTCCTCGCGTTAGGACTACCGGGCGCCGGAGTGAACGCCGATCCCGCGCCGGTGTCCGGTGAGCAGCAGTTGGCCGATGTGATCGGGCAGGGTTTGAAGGATCCGGCGGCGCGTCCGATCGCTGATACGGGTAGCGCGGGTAGTTCCGGGTCCGCGTGCACGTCGGGTAGTGGGGCGGGGTCGGGGAATGGTTCGGGTGATTGTTATGGGGGTTCGGGGTCGAGTTCGGGGTCCTCGGGTGGGCATTCGTCGGACACGGTGGGGTACGGGCCGGCGTCGTCGGCGTTCCTGGCGGCGTTCGGGTACGGGTTGCTGAATCCGAATGTGGCGCCGCCGGGCAGTAACGACTGGAACTGTAAGCCGACCGCGGCCCATCCCGAGCCGGTGGTGTTGATCCATGGGACGTGGGAGAACGCGTACGACAACTTCGCGTTCGTGTCCCAGCCGATCCATGATGCGGGTCATTGTGTGTTCACGTTCAACTACGGTCAGTCGAATCTGGTCGAGGGTGGCGGGCTGGGGTCGGTGCTGCCGGGGGCGAACGGGACGGGGTTGATCCAGGACTCGGCCAAGCAGATCGCGGTGTTCGTGGATCGGGTGCTGGCGGCGACGGGGGCGCAGAAGGTGAACATCGTCGGGCATTCGCAGGGTGGGGCGGTGTCGCGGCAGTATCTGAAGTTCGAGGGTGGGGCGTCGAAGGTGGATCATCTGCTGACCTTCGGTGCCACCAATCACGGCACCACGCTGGATGGGATCGGTGCGCTGGGGCGGGCGATCAACAATTTCGGGATCGATGTGCTGGGTCTGGTGGAGATCTTCGTGGGGCATTCGGGGATTCAGCAGACGGTGGGTTCGGATTTCGTCAACGCGTTGAATGCGGGTGATGACACGGTGCCGGGGGTGGATTACACGGTGGTCGGTACCCGCTACGACGAGGTGACCACTCCGTATGATCTGACGTTCCTCACCGCGGGTCCGGGTGCGACGGTGCGTAACATCACCCTGCAGGACGGGTGTGAGCAGGACCTGTCGGACCATTTGACGTTGATGTACTCCCCGCGGGTGCTCTCGATCATCCTCAACACCCTCGACCCGTCACAACCACTGGTCTGCACCTTCAACCCGTGGCTGATCGGCGGCGGCGGCAAGCTGTAAACCCGGTCGTACACCTCCGCCGAGTGACCTCCCGCAGGCCACTCGGCGGAGTCGTCTGTGCGCGGTGAGACAAACCGCGGTGCGACGCGTAGCTCCGCCCACGACGGGTAATGCGAGAACGCCATTACTGTCGATGATGGGAGGCGTCATGAGAGACGTCGAGGAGAATACGTCTACCGGGCGCGGCGGTCGGCTACGTATTCCGCGCAGCCGCGGCGCATTGGGCGGGCTGGCCGTGCTTCTGCTGGGTATCTGGGGCGCGCTCATTCCGTTCATCGGGCCCTATTTCGATTTCACCTATACCCCGGACGAACCGTGGGTGTGGTCGGCCGCGCGCGGCTGGCTGCAGGTGCTCCCGGGTGTGGCCGCGGCGATCGGTGGCCTGCTCATGCTGTCGAGCGGGAACCGTGTCGTCGCGCTCGCGGGCGCGTGGCTGGCCGCGGCGGCCGGCGCGTGGTTCGTGATCGGCCCCGTGCTGGCAGGTCCCTTCGGCTTGGACATCGGCACCCCGGTCGCGGGCTCCGATTGGAAACAATCGCTCATACAGCTCGCCCTCTTCTACGGGCTCGGTGCGGTGATCCTCTTCTTCGCCGCGTCCTCGCTGGGCCGGCTGTCGGTGCACAGTGTCCGCGATCTCGCCTTCGGACGGCGTGAAGTCGACAACGCGGCGACCCGACCGGCGAACGTCGCACCCGGCCTGGCCGAAGGTGCCACCGCTCCCCGGGACAACCCGCGGACCAGCGGGACCGGAATGCACCGTGGACCGCGTCTGCACGGCGGTCCGGCTTGAGACTCGGGGCGCGGCGTCCAGCCCCCGATGAGACTGTGACAACACATCTTTCGAGATCGCCGGGGCGGTGACCCCACCGCCCCGGCAAGCGCGCGGAGCCGGTCCACCACTGCCGCGTCGGTGGTGTGGCCTGTCGGTGTTCAACTGCGGGCACGGTCCCGCTGGAGATCTACATGAATACCGTACGGTTCACGCGGATGGCATGTTCTGGGGTCGACTTCAACTTCTCGATTCGCTCGAATATGACCGCCGCGGCCAAGTCGCGGCGCTTCGGCAATCTCGCGGCGTCGGCCGCCGGCAGTGCGGTTCGCAGTTCGTCGCTGGTGAGATCGGTGCAGTAGCTGGGGGAGCCGGGCTGCTGGCGCCACGATTGCGCCAGCGTTCCGGCATCGAACCCGTCGAAGCCGGTGTCGTCGACCAAGGCCATGCCCACCGCACGCGCGCTCTCGTCATCGGCCGCGACCGGGATGGCGATGCGTCCCTCGGTTCCCGCGGGCGCGCCCTTTCGAGCGAACGAGTCGGACCCGATAGCGTTCCACGCCTTGACGATCGGCCGCCCGAGTTGCTCTGCGACCCAGAGGCTTTCGACTTGACCATTCTCGATGGCCTCGATGGCGGAATCGCGTGACGGGTAATAGTTCGAGGTGTCGACGACGACGGTCTCGGCGGGCACGGTGGCGATCAACGGTGCGATATCGGGAATCCGGTTCAAGGGGATGGACAAGATCACGACGTCCACATCCCGCACCGCATCGGCCGAGGACACCGCGCGCGCACCCGAGGCAAGCAGCTCGGCCTCGATCGTCTCCGGTCCCCGCGAATTCGCCACTTTCACGTCATGCCCGGCCGCACTCAACTTCACGGTCAGCGTTTTGCCGATGAACCCGGTACCGATCACACCGATTCTCATGCGGAACTCCTTCTGTCAGCGTCCATTTCACTCAGCACAGACCCGTACCGCTGCCCCACCGGAGCAAAACGGAGTCGGCATCCGTATTTGATCGAGCATAAAACGGAGGCGGCCTCCGGTCAACTCCGGCCTCAGAAACCCCGTCCCGAACCACGGTGGTCGGCGCGCGCCGAGGGCACGTACCGCAATCTGCTCGGCGCCAGGGGCGCCGCGAGCCGGAGTCCGGCCGCGTAGGTGCGCAATGCGACGCGGTCTCCGGAGCCCGCCGCCACGCCGAACAGCTCTCGCGCTCGGGGGTGCTGTAGCTCGCGGGCCACCGCGGACGGCAGCAACCTCGGAACCCAGGCATCCGGCCGCAACACCACGGGCATGAACTTGCGCGACGCCGGAGTAGGGCGAAGGCGGGTACCGCAGGCGTGCTCGAAATAGTCCACGAACTCGGCCCAGGTCGGCGGGACCGGGCGCGCGGAGACCCCGTATCGCAAGTACCACTCGCAGCATTGCTCATAGAGCAGCTCGTGGTCACGGTCGGACATCGGTGAAATGAACGTATTGATCGCTACGACAAGGCTTTCCGCGTAGGTCGCGTGCTGGAAGTGGAATACGTCCGGATGCACGGCGTGAAAACGTTGCCCCCTGTCGTCGACGCCCTTGATGTGCTCATGGATCGCGGCCATGGCATGCCGGCGGGGCCGATCGTCGTAGGCCGCCGCGATGGCGCGCGACGCCGTCCGTCGTTCGTGCAGCCACAGCCGCATTCGCACATGCTGGTCGAGCGCGGACGCGATCGCCGGATGCAGAATCTGCAGACCCAGCGCGCGGCAGAGCCAGCAAGAATCGGCGGTCGCCTACATACCGCCGGAGCAGTGACGCTTGCCGTCCCGATGTGCTCACGTGCGCCCCTTCCCCACGACGGTCAGTTCGTTCCCAATCGCCCACATCGGACGTCGAATCGTTCGCGCACCGTCTCCAACGTCCTGCTGTGGTGGTCACGATCTCGGCGATGCGTCCGCAGGAACTGCGCGGCATTTATCAGTCGTCGCGGAATCGGGTACCAGCGGCTGACATCGACTCCGCAGTCGAGGAACGCTTTCATCGGAACACTGTCGGCGATAACGCTGAAGTTGTGCTGGTTGAGCGCCATCAACGCGTACGGCAACACCCCATTGGCTTTACGTCGGAGCTCTTCGACGTCAAGTTCGTACAGCGGCGCATCCCGCAGGCGATCGAGAAACATCAGATGCGTCATGAAATAGGACTGAACCGTGACCGGCTGCAGGGTCGCCGAACGTTGCTGAATCGACAGCACTGCTCCGCTTGCCGACGCGTACGGCTCATATGGATGCTCTCTGGCGAGCAGATACCCTGTGCAGTTCACCACCCAGCTCCCGTGCGGAACCGGCCTCGTCGAACCATCTCGGAACACCAATTCCGTGACGTTGCCACGATCGACCGCGTCGACAAGACGTTCCACAACGATCGTGGTCAGTCCTGCGGCAATCGTTTCCGCTTCGGCATCGGAGAGATAGCTGGGGCGCGTGGGCGTCTCCGTAGCCCCTGACGTGGCCCAAGGCTCGATGACCCGTGTGATTCAGCCCGAAGGCGTCGGAGCTCCGGCGCCGCCGATGTCGCGCCGCGCGGGCTGCGGAAGAGTCCGGTAGGCACTCGGTGAATTGCCGGTCCATCGCGTGAACGATCTGCTGAATGCCGCGGTGCTGGCGTAACCGAGGCGGGCCGCGGTCTCTTTGACGGTGAGGTCGAGGAGCCCGAGCATATCGATGGCGAGCGCACAGCGAACCTCCTCGCGGAGGATACGGAAGCTGGTGCCCTCCTCGGCGAGTCGTCGATGCAGAGTGCGACGGTCCATGTTCAGTCCGGCCGCAATCTCACTTGCCGTGGGCGCGGCCTGGATCTGGTGCAGGAGCATGGCGCGGATTCTGCCGGCGAGCCGGCCGCGCTCATGTCGACTCTGCAAGAGATCCAAGCAGTGCTGCTCACACAGCGCAGCGGTCGCCGGATCCGGCATCGACATCGGTTCCGCGAGAAGATCGAGTGGAAACGTCAGTTCTGTGGTCGGGCGGTCGGCGATGATCCGGAATCGTCGGATCGGATCGTGTGCGAGGTCGGCAAGCATCCGAGTCATGCCATCGGTCATTTTCTCCGCACGGTGGTCGGGAAGCGCCAACTCGAAGCGCGTATCGCCGAGACGATCTACGAGTCGTGGGCTGAGACACCGCAACACGATCGCTCCGAAGATGATGACGATGTCACGTTCGAGCAGGAAGGCACGGACGTCAGCCGGCAGGACCTCGTGCCGGAACGTTATCCGCCCTGTCGTCTGGCTGAGGCTGACCGTGATGTCGATGAATCGGTTGCCGATCCGCAAAGTTTGCAGTGCGACTCGAAGAGCGTCGCCGGCGGTGGGGCTGCTGAGCATAGCGAATCCCAGCAAGCCGAAGTTTGCCAGCGAGAAGCGCATCGCGACCTCGGTGCCGAGGCCCGGTCGATCTCCGAGGGTCTGCACATACCAGCCGAATCCGTGTGGCGTGACGACCCGGAGCGCACCACCGAACCATAGACAGCTCCGGCATCCGCACATGCCGCGATCAGGGTGGTGAATAGGTTGCCGTTCGCGGTCATCGTGGAGCATGGGTACCTCGACCGAGATCGATGTCGCTTTCGCCGGTGACGATCTCGTGCTGCGGCTGGCCTGCACGGCCTACCTCGCTCGCTACACAGGAAGCTCCCGTATCCACTGCACCTCCGACCTCCGGCTGTATTTCCGCTGGTGTGCCGATCACGAGCTGACGCCGCTCGAGATGGTCCGTGCGGAGGTCGAACGGTATGTGCGCTGGATGCAGGGTTCTACCGCACCTGCGTCATCGACGGCGTCCTGGAACACTCACCAGCCGAGTACGTGCGCCGACCGAGAGTGCCCAACGAATCTCCGACGCTGGGGCTTTCGCATCTGCAATTCGAAGCATTGCTGACCGCGGCGCGAGATTCCCTGCATCCCAGCGACTTCGCGCTCGTCGCCATGCTCGGACTGCTGGGCTTGCGAATCTTCGAAGCCTGCGGATCCGATATCGACGACCTCGGCGAGGAGCATGGCCACCGCGTCCTACGGGTGGTCGGCAAGGGCACCAAAGTCGTGCTGGTGCCGCTGCCGCCGGCGGTCGGCCGAGCCATCGACCGATCCTGTAGCGACCGAGCGCGGGCCGATCCTGCTCAATGCGCGGCCGCCGGATGGACCGTCACTGCGCGACCCGTCGGCTGCGTCGGCTCGCACAGGCATCAGTGGTGCGGTTGCCACGGATGCATCCACACATGCTGCGCCACACCTTCGTCACCACGATGCTCGACGCCGGGGTCGACCTCCGAGATGTTCAGATCGCCGCGCGCCACGCCGACCCACGCGCGACCATGCGCTACGACCGGGCGCGCACCAACCTCGATCGGCACCCGAACTACATCCTCGCCGCCTACATGGCCTCGGGCACATGACGTCTCAACCGCACACTACTTTGCCGAGTTGAGTGTATTGGTCGGTTACGGTCCGCGGGAGGGACTGTCGGAACAACGGCGGATCTTGATCTCGGTCCGATCGGCCGGACCTGATGGTTCGGCAGGAAGGACCGACTGATGTCGGAGACACTGGCTGCCGTGGCGAAAGACGCGGTGGACACCAAGAAGCTGGCCGAGCAGCTGCTCGCGCAGGCCAAGGAACAGGGTATCGACCTGGTCGGGCCGGGCGGGCTGCTCAACCAGCTGACCAAGACCGTGCTCGAAACCGCGTTGGAGGCAGAGATGACCGAGCATGTCGGCTATGAGAAACACGACCCGTCCGGCCGTGGAACGGGCAACTCCCGCAACGGAACCCGAACGAAAACCGTGATCACCGAGATCGGCCCGGTCGGCATCGACGTGCCGCGCGACACCAATTCCTCGTTCGAACCCAAGATCGTCAAAAAGCGGCAGCGGCGCCTGTCTGGGGTCGACGAGATCGTGTTGTCGCTGACCGCGAAAGGCCTGACCACGGGCGAGGTTTCGGCGCATCTCGCCGAGATCTATGGGGCTTCGGTGTCGAAGGACACGATCTCGACGATCACCGAGAAGGTGGTCGCGGAGATGACCGATTGGTGCAACCGGCCCCTCGACGCCGTCTATCCGGTCTTGTTCATCGATGCCATCCACGTGAAGATCCGCGATGGTCAGGTGGCCAATCGACCGGTCTATGTGGTCATCGGTGTCACCACCGCCGGGGAACGTGACATTCTGGGGTTGTGGGCCGGCGATGGCGGTGAGGGAGCCAAGTTCTGGCTGCAGGTGTTGACCGAGCTGAAGAATCGTGGCGTGGCCGATGTCTGCATCGCGGTCTGCGACGGACTCAAAGGACTGCCCGAGGCGATCAACACCGTCTGGGCGCAGACGATCGTGCAGACCTGCGTTATCCATCTGCTGCGCAACAGTTTCCGTTATGCGGGCCGTCAGCATTGGGCCGAGATGAGCCGCGATCTCAACCCGGTCTACACCGCTGCGACCGAGGCTGCGGCTCGCGAACGGTTCGGCGAGTTCGCGGCGAAATGGGGCGAGCGTTACCCCGCGATCGTCAAACTCTGGGACAACGCCTGGCCCGAGTTCGTGCCGTTCCTCGACTACGACGTCGAGATCCGGCGAATCATCTGCTCCACCAACGCGATCGAGTCCCTGAACGCTCGCTACCGGCGCGCGATCCGCGCCCGTGGCCACTTCCCCAGCGAGCAGGCCGCGTTGAAATGCCTGTATCTGGTGACCCGTTCCCTGGACCCGACCGGGAAGGGTCGGGCACGATGGGCGATGCGGTGGAAACCAGCATTGAACGCCTTCGCCATCACCTTCGAAGGCCGGATCCACCCGACCGGGAACTAACCCACACCGAGGTCGGATCCGCCGTTAAACCGACAGTCCCACATCACGAAGTGATGCTGGAGTATTAGTCCGGTGAAGTATCCGGAAATGCCGCTGATCGGTTGTCCGGCAAGGCGGCTCGATGAGGTCGCCTGACCACACTCTTCTGCCGAATTGAGTGTGTTCGAACGTCTCCAGCCGGGAGTTCAGCCGTGCGGGCTACGGCACGGCTGGTGACGCGAACCCAGACAAGTAGGTCCGAACCCCCGCGTGGAAAGGGGGCTGCCGGGAGCTCGCATCAGCTGCTACGGTCACGCGGCAGCGCTGACCATATCGACCCCGGGAGCCGACAAGTGCATGACCGGATGCCATCCCTGGCGTGGAGGCGCGCATCCGCCGTGGTTGCCGTTGCCGCAGTTGCCCTCTGCCTCGCCCTGCTCTGGGTTTCGATGTCGAGAGAGTCATTCGGGTTCGCCTACAGCTCCTACATTCTGCTCCAGCTAGTCGGCCTGGTTTGGTTGGCGATCAGCGTGATCGGATTGTGGCGCTACCGCATTTGGCGCCGGAGCCTCATTGCTCCGGCGGTAGCGGTACTGGCCTATTCCATGTTGTGGACCGGGATGCCGGAAAAGCTCGGCTGGACGCTGTCGAAAGACGCGCTGGAGCACGCGGCCGTTACCTGCGCCCCCTCGAACGGCACCAGGCTCGGCGTCTATCACGTCTCGTCGATCGCCAAGCGAGACGGGGGATGCTGGCTCTACACCGAGGACAGCTTCATGGGCTCCTCCGTGGGATTCGCATACTTCCCCGATAGCGCCCCCCGCCCGACCAGTCATAAGACCAGCTACAGACACTTCGACGGCCCCTGGTACACCTTCGATCACGACTCATTCTAAGACTCTCCGTGCGTCACAAGACACCGCCGGGCCGGCACCCTGAGCACGAGAGCGATTGCCACGCGGTGGACTTCCATATCCAGGGCGTTGCCGTCGGCGATCACGTCCCGGAACGGTGCTCGTACTTCAGGGTGCCGAAGAATCGCTCGATCACCCCGTTGGTCTGTGGCGAGCGCACTCGGGTGCGGACATGCCGCAACAGCGGGTCCGGCCCGTCGAACGCGGTCTTGAACACCTCCCCGCGGAAACAGGGACCGTTGTCCGACACCACCGCGATCGGCGCGGGCGCCATGCCGAGCACTTCCCCTGCGGGCCCGAAGACCTCAACCTGCCCGCGATCGGCACGCAGGTCATCCAGGCCGAGGACCCGCTCGGCCTCGGCGACCGCGAGCATCAGGCAGGCGAGCGCATCAGCGCCGCGCCCGGTCGGTGTCACGGTGACGGCCAGGCAGTACTTGGTGGCGTAGTCGATCACCGCGCAGATCCGCCAGATACCGCCGCCGGTCGTCTCGAACTCGCTGAAGTCCGTCTGCCACACCCGGTTCCGCCGCGTGGGCGGGTCGCGGAACACTTTGCGCCGCAACACCGCCCACGATTTCCGGTCGGCGCGATACCCGCGCGGCAGCAGCAAACCACGGCGACGCAGTGCCCGCTCCACCGTGGAGGTCGACACCTCGTATCCGTCGGCGCGCATCATGGCGGCGATCTTGCGATGTCCCCATGCCGGCCACTCGTTGGCGTACTTGGCGGCGATGGGCTCGAATCGCTCTACCTTGGGCGCGGGCCACGGCCCGCGCGGTGGGGCGCTGTCGTGCAGGCGTGCTCGTCGTCGGCGGTAGGTGCGTTCGGGGATCAGCTGCTCGTTCTCCATCCGCAGTCGCCGTTGCTCCGGTGTACCCCTGCGCACCGGCCGGTCCACTCGGGCGGTCTTCCAGGGCTTTGGTTCCCGCGTCCAGGAACGCTTGCTTCCATTTCCCGACCGCCATCGAACTCACTCCACGCCGTCGGGCGGCTTCGGAAGCGCTGACTTCACCGGTCAGTACCGACAGCACTACCCGGACGAGCGGAATGCGGCATGTGCGGATGTTTCTGGTACCGCGCTCGGGAGCATTGACGCGGAAACCGTGGGGCCGGGACCGGGTCATCGACGGGGTGGTGCTGTGTGCTGAGATTCCTCAACCTGGCGCGGAGTGTGACTTTAGATCGCCGAGGCAGTAATCGTACCCAGTGGCGCCGTCGGAGTATGCCCTGTCGGTGCCAGCGACGCTGCCGCGGCAGCTCATCTGTTTCTCATCGAAGGGTACACGGTCGAGCACCACAAAGTCCGCAGCGGCATCAGAGCAGGACACCTTGATGAAGTTACCGCTACCACGCCGTGTCAGGCAGTCCCCCTTCTCGAAGGGGTCCTCGGACAGAATCCCACACGCCGTGGCGAACAGCGTCAGCGCCAACAGTGAAAAGATCCGCGAAGTGCGCATTTGCCGCCTTCCGACCGAGACATATTCCGCCGCAGTCTAAGTCGCGCGCATGATAGCACAGTCGGGCCTCAGTGACACTGCGGTTCGCCTGCCAGTGGCATGAGCGGATGGCGCAGCGAGAAGTGCCCGCTCGTCGGCATGAGCGTGCACACACGGTGGCCGGGAGTCTCTCGGCCCGTTGATCTTCCACGCGCCGGTGCTAGCCGGTTCGAGCGCGCGGGTCGCGGCATGAGCGGATGTTGGGTAGAAACGCGGCCGGGTGCCGACGGCATCTTGCCCGACATTGCCAACGTTTGCGTTCAGAGCTGTAGCGACTGGGTGCCGAGGACGGCGGCCAGGGCCAGGCGGTTGGCGTCCTCGGTGCCGGGCTCTGCGGTGTAGACGCTGATACGCAGGTCGTCCAAGGCAACGAGCAGCGTGTCGCAGTCGAGGGTGATCCGGCCGACCGCTGGGTGGTCGATGGTCTTGCGCCGGGATGGGGCGGCCAGGGACGGTGAGGGTTCGACGTCCCAGAGTTCGGCGAACCGCGCGCTACCGTCGGCCAGGTCGGCGACCAGGCGCCGCAGCGCGCCGTCGGCGGGGTAACGCGACACGGTTAGGCGCAGGTCCGCCACGAGCCGGGCTTCGTGTTCGGCCTGTTCGCGCGGGGTGTGCACGACCCGAGAGGGTAGCCGGGTGAGGTTGCGCCAGATGGCGTTGCGTTCCAGCCCGCGCCAGGTGGTCGTGTCGCCCATGAGCGCGTCGTACGGCGCATTGGCAAGCACGAGCGTCCAAGTGGCGTCGTAGACCACCACCGGCGTGTGCGACAGCCGGTCGAGCAGCCGCTGCACACTGGGGGTGACCCGCGACGGTACGACGTCCGGGCCGGGCGCGGCGTGCCCGGCCAGCCGGTATAGCAGGTCGCGCTCGGTGTCGGCCAGGCGCAGCGCGCGGGCCAGCGACTCCACGACCTGCGTCGACGGCGCGGTCGCGCGTCCCTGCTCGAGGCGGGTCAGGTAGTCGGCCGAGATGCCGGCGAGCGCGGCCAGTTCTTCGCGGCGCAACCCGTTGGCCCGGCGCCGCCGGCCCGCCGAGACACCGACGGCCTCGGGTGCCAGCCGGTCGCGCCAGCGACGCACAGTCGGGCCGAACTCCCACGCTTCCACGCGGTCCATTCTGGACGAGTCCGCACCGGTTGTCGTGGCCCTGACGGTCCTACGAAAACCGGACGACTGGCTGCGACCCCCTCGTGCTCGCAGGCTGGAGCCATGACCGAACCCGGAACCGTCCTCATCACCGGCCCCACGCGCAATCTGGGCCGCCACGCCATGCTGGCAATGGCCGACCGCCCGGACAGGCAGCGACCCGACCTGCTGCTCGTCGGCCGCGCCGGGCGTGACCTGACCGCGGTCGCCGACGAGGCTCGTGCCCTCGGGGCGCGCGTCCACGAGATCGGCTGCGACCTGGCGAGCCTGGCGGAGGTCCGTGCCGCCGCGGCTACCGCTCGCGGCCTCCTCGCCGACGGCGCCGTCCGTCCGCTGCGCGCGTTGGTTGCCAACGCCGGCACCATGTCGGCCGACACCAGGCGGGTCTCGGCCGACGGCTACGAGCTGACTTTCGCCGTCAACCACCTCGCCCACGCACAGCTCATCGGTGACCTGCTCAGCTCGTTCGCCGCCCCGGCGCGGGTCGTGCTGGTCGGCTCGAACACCTACCACGCGAACTTCTGGCGCAAGCTGCTACACGTGGCCGAGGCCGAGTGGACCGATCCCGTCGAACTCGCCCGCCCGGCCGGTGGTGAGCGAGCCCCGGGCATGGAGGCCTCCGGCATCGCGTACTCCAACGCCAAGCTCGCGGTCCTCTATTACGCCCACGAGTTGCAGCGTCAGGCCGGCCCGGGGATCAACGTGTCCGTGTTCGAGCCGGGCTGGATGCCCGGCACCGCGCTGGGTCGCGGCGCCCCCGCGGCGTTCCAGGTGATGAGCCGCGCCCTGGGTCGGATTCCCGGGGTCTCGACGCCGCAGCGCTCGGGGCCGCTGCTGGCGGCGATGGCCCTCGACAAGCGGTGGGCACACCTGCGTGACGGCGCGTTCGTCGTGAAGACCA
The DNA here is from genome assembly GCF_044628355.1 of Nocardia sp. N2S4-5. Taxonomy (NCBI): domain Bacteria; kingdom Bacillati; phylum Actinomycetota; class Actinomycetes; order Mycobacteriales; family Nocardiaceae; genus Nocardia; species Nocardia sp. N2S4-5. The sequence continues at coordinate 3,063,328 of NZ_JBIUPM010000001.1, forward strand.
AGCTGACCGAGGTCCAGCCAGTGGCCCACGACCGCGGCCGGGAGCGGCGCCTGTGGGAGGCGACCGCCGAGTTGTTGGAACGCGCAGGCGCGTCGCCTACCTCGGACACAAAGATATGACCGGCGAGCCCGACATACGATCAGCGGCATGTGCGGATGCCGGAGCTGTCTATGGTTCGGTGGTGCGCTCCGGGTCGTCACGCCACACGGATTCGGCTGGTATCACGCAAATCCGGGGTGCGAGTTCAGAAGTCGGTGTTGTCGGTCAGCAGATACAGGTTGTTCCAGGGATCGACGAACTTGACGAAGATGCCGCCCGGAGCGCTGAACGGCTCGCCCACGAACTTCACGCCCTTCGCGCCCAGCTCGGTGTAGGCGCGGTGCACGTCGTCGACCCGCAACACCATGCGTGAGTACTCGCCGATCGTGGCTTGGGCCGGACCGCCGGTGTAGTAGGTGTACGGCGACAACGCCGTCAGTGATCCGGGCGGCGCCACCTCCACGTATCGGGTATCGCCACCCATCGGCAGATCCTTGCGTTTTTCCATGCCCAGAACGCCGCAGTAGAACTCGATGGCGTCGTCGGTGTCGTCCACCGGGACGGACACGATGCTGATACCGGTGATCACGAATCTCCTCCTATGTTCACAGTGACTATATCCACGGTGAGTATAGTTGGGGTGAGAGAATAGGCAAGGTGAGGGACACGACAGCGGAAGAAGGGCGGCAGCCGCGGCGGCTGACGCATGCGGAGTTACTGATCGCCCTGGCGCTGGCCGAGGGACCTGCGCACGGGTACCGGCTGATGCAACGCGCAGGCCAGATCGAGCAGGACGCCACTGCTCTCGGTGCTGCCACCCTGTACCGCACCCTGCGGCGCATGCTCGACGACGGATTGGTTGCCCACGCCGACACCACCGAAACGACTGTCGACGAGCGGCGCAGGCCCTATCGGCTCACAGACGACGGCCTGCACGCCGTCGCCGCTGAAGGCCGCCGAATGGCTGCGCTCGTGGGTGAGGCCGTCGCCCGCGGCATCCCCGAACGATTTCACAGTCTGACCGTCCAGCTCACCGTCCGCGACACTGACGCGGCAATCAGCTTCTACACCAACGCGTTCGCCGCCCGGGAACTCAGCCGCCACCACCACAGCGACGGCCGCATCAGTCACGCCGAACTCAATATCGGCGACTCGATACTGCTCGTCCACGACGACTTCAGCGACCTCGACGGCCCTGCTGCCCCGACCTGCGACACCGGGGTCACCATCCACCTCTACGTCCCCGACGCCGACACCACCTTCGAACGAGCGCTCGCCGCCGGCGCCACCGTCGTCTCACCCATGGCCGACCGATTCTGGGGCGACCGCTACGGCATCCTCGTCGACCCCTACGCACACCGATGGTCCATCGGCACCGGCAATCACTGACTCACGCTCACAGCCACGTACCGAACACCGCCTCACCACCACCGGCCAATACTCGAAGACAGATGTCCACAACACGAATAAGCAGTTCAGACAGCGGATTTGGTGCCCAGAGTCGAGATAAGCGCCGCGATAGTCGACCGGCTCACCTTCGGCGGCCACATCATCGAAACCGGCACCGACTCCTACCGGCTCGCCCACACTCGCTCCAAGAACTGACCTCGAGCCCGACACCACAACACCGCTCGACCGACACGCCGGTCGAGCGGTGTTCATTTGAATCCCCCGGCATGCCGGGGAACATCATCTTTCCGGACTCACCGGGGGGATTCACTTCGAGCCGTTGTCACTGAAGATGAGCCAGCCAGGTCACAGCCCGACGACTGGCTCAGATTCAGCGGCACAGGACAGTGGCGACCGCCGTCACTGCCGAGTCCCGCGCCGAATACGAGCGGGCCGCCGCCGAGTCCGGGGTCCTACGGTGCGGGCCCGGCACAGTCGGCTCCTCCGCGGTACCACCTGCAGGGCTCGGCCCAGCCGCGGCGTCGGCCGGGGCGTGGTTCGACTTGGGTGTTTGCGGTGTGGGATTCCTGATCCCGGCGGCGGTGGTGGCGGTCGGTGTCGTGATGACCGGCGGCAGTTCCGATGATTCGAGACCTGGGGGAATGCCGGGGCTGTCGAGGAGCAGGCGGCTCTGACGTACTCCACCGGTGAGGCTGGACTCGTGGTCGCGTTCGGCGCGGGGTTCGTCATCGAGGACCGACTGGGTAAATGCGATCAGCGCATCGGCGACTTCCTCGTCGGTGACCGGCTGGTGATACCGCGTGCCCGGCAAAAATCGCCATCTCAGCGGTAGAGGGCCCGGCTCGGCGGATCAGACCGTCTGTGGCAGCTGATTACATGCTGGGCCGATGAGTTCGCGGGTTCTTTCGGATCAGTACTGGTGACACTGATTCACTGAAGGAGCCAGGATGACCACGACTGTCATGGTGCAGTATCGGACGCATGCGGCGGCCGCGGACGAGAACCAGCGGTTGATCGAGGGTGTTTTCGCCCAGCTGCATCGGGGACAACCAGCGGGATTGCGCTACGTAGTGTATCGGCTGGATGACGATGCGAGTTTTGTGCACGTCGCTGCCGATGAGCGTGACGGTACGTCGTTGACCGAGTTGACGGCGTTCGCGGAGTTTCAGCGCGATATTCGTTCCCGTGTGCAGGAAGCACCACGGTCGTCGCCCGCCACGGTCGTCGGCTCTTACCCGGCCGCCGGTGCCGGCCAGGCAGCGGTGGTTGTTGCGGTGGCGTTCGTCGAGGCGTTCGGCAAACGTGACATGTCCGCGGTATCGGCGCTGTTGGCCGATGATGTGCTGTTCGAGAGCCCGCGGGTGCGTATCACCAACGCGACGGACGTGCTGGCGGCTGTCACCGACTTCGCCCAGGCGGTCACCGGAGTCGACATTATCGACGCCTTCGGTGATGACGAGCGCGCCGTGGTCGTCTACGACATGCACACCGGGCCGTTCGGAACGCTGCGCACCGTGGACCATGTGGTCGTCCGGGACGGTCGAATCGCCGCAGACACCGTGGTTTTCGATACTCATCGGATCCGTGCATGACGCACCCGATCGAGTCCGCCGCCCAACAGTTTCGTGGCGAGTTGTTCACCTACTGCTACAGAATGCTCGGTTCGCCCCACGATGCGGAAGACGCGATTCAAGAGGTATATCTGCTGGCGTGGCGCGGATACGACGATTTCGAAGGCCGTGCATCGCTGCGGACCTGGCTCTACCGCATCGCGACCCGGGTCTGCCTGAAAGCGATTGACCGCCGCGGTCGTCGCGCGCTGCCCTCGGGGCTGGGCGGGCCAGGTGACCCGGCAGAGCCGGTGCACCCACGCTTGCGTGAACTGTCCTGGGTCGAGCCGGCACCCGACACGGCACTGGACCCGGCAGCGACGGTCGAGTCGAGGCACGCGACCCGGTTGGCGTTCATCGCCGCGTTGCAACACCTATCCGGACGACAGCGAGCCATACTCATCCTGCGTGACGTACTGATGTTCCCGGCCGCCGAGGTCGCCACTCTGCTGGCCACCACGACCACGGCAGTGAACAGCGCACTGCAGCGCGCACGGACCCAATTGGCCGCACTCGCCCCGACTGGATACGACCTGTCCGAACCAACGGATCCGAGGCGGCGCGAAGTACTCGACCGATATGCCATCGCGTTCGAAAACGCCGATATCGCCGAGTTGGTGCGAGTGCTCACCGAAGACGCGGTGCTGGAAATGCCTCCTGTCCCCACCTGGTTCCGGGGCCGCGACCATGTCGGAGAATTCCTGCGCTCCAGGTTGACCACGCCCGGTGCCGTCCGGCTGGTGCCTACCGCTGCCAATACCCAGCCTGCATTCGGTGTGTACCTGCACGGTCACGGCGGCGCCCATCACCCGCATGCCCTGCAGCTTCTCACCCTCGCCGAACCGGGTATCGCACGCATCGACATGTTTCACGACCCCGCACTTTTCCCACTCTTCGACCTTCCCGATCTCATTCAGAAAGCAGAACGATGAAACTTCTCACAGGGGTCACCGGTTACGCGGGCTCGATGGTGGTCCGTGAATTCGCAGCTCAACAGGTTCCTGTCCGAGTACTCGTCCGCGACCGCGGCAAAGGACGCTGGCTCGACGATCTCCCCACCGTCGAGATCGTATACGGCGACATGCTCCAGCCGGACACACTCACAGCGTCGCTGGCCGATATCGACCGTGTTCTGATGATCTCTTCGCCCAGGCAGAACATGGTCGAGACCCAGTGCCGGTTCATCGACGCCGCGAAGGATGCCGGCGTCGGGCACATCATCAAGTTCAGCGGCAGAGAATCGGGCACCACGTTCGACCCGAACAGTTTTCGCGGCACCCGCTGGCACCTGGAAATCGAGCGTTATCTCGAGGCATCGGGGCTGGCCTGGACCCACCTGCGACCGAGCCAGTTCATGCAGTTCTACCTACCCGGCACGCTGACCGGCGTGGACCGCCAACGGCGAGAGTTGGTCATGCCCATCGGAGACAGTCGCCTGGCACCGGTCGACATCGCCGATATCGCCAAAGTGGCCGTCGCGATGATGCAAGCAGACGGCATCGCGGGCCGGGCCTTCGACATGACCGGACCCGAAGCGCTCACGATGGACGAAATCGCGGCCCGGATTACCGCGGCCACCGGTCGCCGGTACCGCTACACAGCGGTAACCCTCGAGCAGAAGCGAGCCCTGCATCAGGCCGAAGGACTCCCACCCGACGTGCTCGACCTCCTCGACGAAATCTACCGCGGCCGAGCGAAATCCCCCGAATCGCAGGTGGTCCTCGACACCCATCGCGAATTCGGTATCGAGCCGACCAATTTCGCTGCGTTCGCCCGTCGCTACGCCGCCACCTTCGAAGACCTCGCGGAAGGAGCCCCCGTGCGGTGACCAGACCGGTATCCGTCTTCGTAATGCTCCGAACGACAGCGGTCGGGGTCTGACCGACGCGCAGTGGCGCGTTTGCAGCGGCCACACTTGACCTCAACTATAGTTGAGGTCATACGGTCCCGAACCCTTGACTGGAATTCGCCTCCGATAGAGGAGGGCCGAGCAGCATCAGTGGAGTCGGCGTGTGGGCGGATGCGGGCGTCCACAGGATGCCGGGGATCGCGCCGAGGGTGAATTCGCGTTCGAGGACGCCTTCATCGAAGCGCTGTTCAGAAGTGAAGTGCATGGTCGTGCCTTTCGGGATCGCTCTGCAACGGCGCTCGCGGACGACCCCTATCGCCCGACCGTGACCCCGGAGGGGAGCACCCATGTCGATACTGCATTCACGGGTACCACCTCGTCCGCAAGGCCCGGGAATTAGAAGATGCGGAAGGATCGCCCCCATACGTCTGGCTAGCGGTGCACGCCTGGTACGAAGGTGCTCTGAGCATTCTCGCCGCTCCGCTCGAATCCGACGAATAAACAACAGGACAGATATCGCTCGGCTTCCATGCCTGGCCACAACAAATGCCGAATCGAAAACGTGGGGTTTCCGCGGGGTCAGGCCAAACTAGACAGGTCAGGACCGGTACAATACCGGTCCTGACCTGCATCTTTCGGTGGAGCTAAGGGGACTCGAACCCCTGACCCCCACAGTGCGGGAAGGCTCGACTACCACAGGCAACTAGAGACGACCAAGTGATGTAACAAAGACCTGATGACCAGCGGAAACTGCAACGGTGCGCAACTTTGCGGGATCGCACACACCTTCTATCCCGTAGGGCGATGCGGGGATTTGTTGGGACTTAGTTGGGCGCTCCCCGCCGCTCCTGGCGGCGTGTCGCGAGCAAGACACGCCGATCGAATAGCGTCACAGCAAACTCCTAGTCACCGAATGGGCCAGTGGCCAGGACGGGCGTCGGTGATGTTGGGACATGCCAGCCTGGAGGTAGGTAGCGGTCGCGGGGTCACGTTTCGGTTAAGCACTACATAGGGTTGTGCGGCAAGCCCCAAGGGGCGCGGCAGCCTTGCCTTATGGTATTAGGCGTGGCTCAGGTAGGCGTTTGCTGGTGGAGCGTGGGCGCGCGGTAGTGCGTCAGGGCATTGTGGGAGGTAAGCGGAATAGTGGTAAGAGCGAGAAAGCTGCTAGAGGTGGTTCGGAAGGCTGCGAAGCGTGATCGCGATGATAAACATCCGCTACTGATTACCGGCCGAGGTGTCCATTACTCGTATTTCTTCGACCTGGGTCCTGGATTAAACATACATTTTCTCGCTGATCGTCTTTTGCGCGAAAATATGGCAACAATCGCCGCTAGTCCCACAAACAACGAACTTAGGGTGAGTAACGGGATAGTTGATACCGACAGGTCCTTGAAGGAAGCTGAGAAGTTCGAATCACTCACGCGAGAGCTTGCTTCAGGAAAGTTGGGCATCGTTCGCTTTTTTCTATTAACACCTCGCTGGGCGCTAGTGAAATTTTTGAGGAATCTAGCCTTAATACTAATGACGTGGCTCAAGCTTCGACCAGCGAAGGAGCCAGAGCCGTCTGCTGAGAGTGGTTACGGCGACATACTAAGATCCGCAACAGAGTCGAAAGAGATGCTTCAATCGGCGCTGATGGAGTACGCTACAATTGGTGCATTAAGAGTCCGCATGGAGCAGCAGCGGCATCTTCCGAGATATTTCTCCGTCGAACCATATATACGGCTTGCGTTGAATCGCGCATTTTTCGAGGATGAACGTGGAGATGAAGAGGATGCGTTCGAGATCTCGTTGATGATTCATCGTTCAGGGGTTTGCGCAATGACCTTCAGCGCCGGGGTTGGTCGGTGCTTGGGTATCAAAGATCTGCGACGCTGCATATATAGTGGAGACAGGCATCTTCGCTGGGTGAAGATATCCGTCCCGATTATGGCGAGATTTGCGCGCAGGGAAGGTATTAGGTTCAAATACCGCACCTTGCGTCGATCGAACCTTGAGCACGCCGAAAACCAGAAATGGTTGAAGATATCCGCAAGTGCGGAAGCCGCGAAGTTCGATGACAAGCCCCTTTCTGTGCAGTCGGTTTTCGAGGCTTATTTGAAGGCAGTCGAGAGTATTGCTGGACGCCAGTCGACTGACGGATGGGATTGCTATTCGACGCTATCTCTCGGCGCTCCTATCTGCTGTTATGACCATGATGCGAAGATCGTGCATCGCGATGAATTTTCACAGCTGATGCTTAGGACTCTGCACGATGTCGAACTTGAGGAGTCGACTAAGCACTCTCTTCTGAAGAACCATCTAAAGATACTGGACAAGGAGCTTTGGTTATCAGCTCGGAATGCCATATATGTGGACTGGAATGGCGCAGGTCCGGACCTCATAGATGATATTCACATACTCATACCGATTGAGTCGGCAATGCTTCAGGCGAAGCAGCTCGAGCAAATTGACGGTATTACCTCAGACGCCGTCGTAAGGGACCGGTCGCTGTTTAAGTCTCAAAACATTCTAGCTGTTGGTCTTCAAGAGTATCGAAGGTATCTACTGGCAGGCCCAGACGATTCCGCTATTGTAGACGCTGTACTTGAAATTAACGACTACCATAGCTTGTACACGCGCCTTTTGGAGCGTGTAAAACTGCTTGAAAGCCTCGTTTCGGCACGGTACTCAAGAATGCAGAGTCGCCGGTCCGTGGGCATTTCCGTTGCAGGATTTATGGTAGTTCTCTTCGCGTTACTGCCACGAATATCTGAGACGTTGGAAGAGTTTGCTAGAAAGGGGGGGTGGGCAGCGAGTCTTGTCGGCAAGATCGACAGCATCTTCGGAGGACGCGATCCGGCCACGTTGTGGATTTACGTAGCGATCTTATCGATTTCCCTATGTATGATACTGATGCTTTCATTTCGCTTCAGGTTGAGCCTTCCGAGAAGAAAGACATTCGGTAAAAGGATACCTAGGGACATCTCGATCGTGGTGGTAAATGAAGCGCCTGTGGTAGGTGAATAGATGGCAAGCCCCGAAGGGGCGCGGCAGCACCTTTGGTCGGCTAATAGATATGCCAGGAGGTGCATCGCGGCATGGCTGGCATGATCGATCGGTGCTATTGAGATGGTTGCGGTTGTGCAGCAGACAACCCCACAGTATCTGCGATGAAGAGTGGTGCGTCGGCGCTTAAGACCGCTTGTGCAAGCAGTTTGTGGGTGCCTCGGCAGTTTTGAAGGGACCGGAGATGTTTGGTGGTTTCGTTCTTGGGTGGCAGGTCCGGGGTCGCCCGCGCGGAGCGGAGCGAGCACGGGCGTGCCCCGGCGGCGCGCGAAGCGCGCCGTTCTTGACTTTGTAGAGGGGTATTCGGCAGAAAAGCATGTCGGTGGTTTCCACTCTTCTTTCCCCCTTTTTCTTCTTCTTTTGTGGAGGACCCGACCTAACCACTTCTGCACAGGGTGTCATGGATTCGGATGCTCTTGGTTGCGCGAATGCTGTTGGCACTCCGGTGCGTAGCGACGCGACGCGCGGGCGGTCCCCGGCATCCTGGGGACCCAGGGAACGAGAACACGGAGAGCACGGCCGCGAACACCAGTGTGTTGCGCGGGATGAGAGTAGCCCTCCAGCACGGCATTGTGCTGGAGGGCTGCTCCGAGAAACGAAAGGAAGGTTCGCCTTGGGGGTGTGCGTTCCGGTCCCGGATTCAGATGCCTCTGTGTTTACGGACGGGAACGGGGACGCGCAGCCCCTACCGTGTCACGGAATCACCTGCCTGTCTGCTGTCGGGGGTGCGGCGGTTGGGTGCCGAGTACCCGCGTGCCCATGGCCGGGCGTGCGTGTTACTGGCCGTGCTTGCCTTCACCGCCGGTCTCGTCGTCTTCGGGGTCGAAGTCGTGGAACATGCGAAATGCACCTCCTTCCAAGGGGTTTCGAGGGTCGGGGTTCCTCCCGGCGACGTTGCCGGGAAGCCTGAGAGGCCGTGATGGCGCGCTAGGTGCCGGGATCGGTTGTGCCGGTGAGTGTTTGGGGGTGGCTGAGTCCGATGGTGAGTGGGGTGTCGGGTTCGTCGCCTGCGGCGGGCAGGCGCGGTGGGGTGAAGCGGTCGATGTGGGGTCGAGGGCGACGGCGGCGGTCCACAGGTAGCGGTGGATGCCGGGTGGTGGGTAGGGGTTGGTGTCGGCGTCGGTGTGCACGGCGGTGAGTTGCTGGGTGCCGTGGTAGCGGATGAGGTCGCGGCGGTTGCCGGTGTAGTCGAACAGCAGGGCCGCGCACATGCCGCGCGTGCCGGACTGGCCTTCGAGTGTGGGGTGGGCGTCGGGTCCGGTGTCGACGGAAACCAGTCCGTCGTAGGCGAGTCCGAAGCCCCACAGTGGTATCGGGGCGGTGAGCCGTAGCGCGTGGGCGATGCGCTGATAGGGGTGCATGGTGGGCAGCGGCGCAACCTTGTCGACCGCGTATGCCTTGATGCCGATCGTGCCGTCCGAGGCAGTACCGAAGGAGTAGACCACGGCACCGGTCTGGCAGTCGTGGGCACTGAGCATGTACATCATGGCGGCGCGTAGGTGAGGCTCCGGCGGCAGCGGCGCGGGATGGCGCGGCCCGTCCGGGTGATCGGGCAAAGCGGCAGCGGAGGCGGGGTCGGTCATGCGTATTGCCTTGTCTCCCAGCTAGTTACGTGGTTCTGAGTGTGTCAGCGTGGCGGGTGGTGCTGGGCGTTGATGCGGGCTTGCTGGTGGGCGAGCTGGGCGCGGCCGGAGGTGGTGATCTGCCAGAGCAGTGGTTGTCCGGCGTCGGAGTCCCCCTCGTCGCTGGGTTTGATCTGAGCGGCGTCGCGGTCCTCAAGGGCTTGCAGGGTGCGCAGGACGACAGCGGGCGGCTTGGCGAGCGTGCGGGCCAGGGCCTCGGCGGTGGCGGGCTGGGCGGCCAGCTCGTGGAGGACGGTCGCCTGAAAACGCTTCAGCGGCGTGTCTCGTGTCGGCGCGGGTGTAGAGGACATACGGGGCGGCAAGTCCTTCCTGGGTGGTGGGTGGTGGTCTTCGTGGTGGATGCGGCGGGTGATGTCGGCGACCGAGCGGCCGGGCGGGATGCGGCGCGGCCACCACCGCACACCCAGCCCGAACGCCACCAGCGCACCCAGTGCGGTGAGGGCGAACAGCGCGAAGTCAGACACGACCCGGACGAGACGCACGGCGGGGATCGATCGCGCGGGCAGCAGCGAGCACGTCCGCGGTGACATCGGCGGCCCCGGCGGTGCGGCACCATTGCTGGATTTCCGGGTCGGTCGGCAACTGATGGCCCTGTTCGATCCGCCACACCTTGACGTGGTGCCAGCCCAGAGCGCGAGCGAACTTCGCGATGGTGTGGCCGGTCGCGGCACGCAATCCGCGTAGCCGCTGGCCGAATGCGCGCCGCGCCTGCTGATCTCGCGCGGCGATCTCCGCCACCGACACGGTCCCGGCCGGAGTAGCGGGATGTTGCTGAGCGTGGCGGGAACGAAGCCGGTAATCGATCTGCTCGAGTTGTTCGCGACCTCGCGCGGTGAGCGTCCACTGTGCCGCCGCAGGGTCTTTCGAGCATGCACAGGAGACCAGGCCGCGGACCTCGAGCGGGCGCAATGACTGGTTCATCATGCCGACCGACCGGCCGAGCCGCTGCGCCAACTCCGCGATCGGCAGCGGGCCATCGGCGTAACCCAGTGCCCGCAACACCAGCACTTGAGAGCGGGTGAACCCCGCGACATTGATCGGCAAACCATTCACAGCACGCCCCCGCCCTGATGGCCGCGCGCGAAGTACGGCACCACATGCGGTTGCAGACTGTCGGTGACGAACCGCACCGCCTGTTCGGCCTCGGCGAAACTGCTGTACGGCCCCCACACCCCGTTCGGGCACGGCCCGGGGTGCTGTCCACAGCTACCGGCACACGCCACGATGGCCCATTCGGTGTACATGCTGCGGGTGGTGTCGGCGGCGGTCACCGCGCCCACCGCCCCGAGGCCGCGCTCCGAGCGGGCGGACCTGCTACCTCGGTCCAGAATTCGTGTCTCACCTTGTCCCACAACCGATTCCATCGCGGGCACCGTTGCCGGGCCTCGGCCAGATCGGTGCCCGGCGCGAACCGCACCACCTCGACCACCGGATACTCGCCGGTGTCGTGCACTGCCATCACCTCGATTCCTTTGCTGGTGTCATGAGTGGGACGCCACACCGCCTCGAACCCGTCGACCTGCGTCGTCAGCTCGCCATCCATCAAGGGGCCTCCCGTGTGGCTTCCCGAGCCGGTTACGCCGTGTGGGCAAACACGTGAGCAGCGACAGGCAAACCGGACTCGTCGACCGGTATCCCGCGTTCGCGGGCACGGTCTTCCGGCGTGGTCACCGGCGGTTTCAGATGCCCTGCCGCGACCAGTCGGTTGTAGGCGCTGGTCTTGCGGGGACAGCGGCCCACCGCGCACTTGAGGTGCTGTTGCATCACCCGCACCGCACCCGCGACCGACAACGGCTCGTCAGGAAAACCGTGCGCGCCCGGATCACCCGTGGGCACCCACGACCAGGTCTCGGGCGGGACCACGGTCACCAGGTCACACACCTCGCACACGCGGGCGGGCGAATGATCCGCCGTTTCCAGATCGAACACCACCACGGCGGCAACATTCATCTGCGCGATGAACGCCAGCACATACCCGGTCGGGTCCTCGGCGTCCTCGGGCGCGCACACGGTGTACAGGTACCGGAAGCCCAACGCCTCGGCATGACGCCGCATCTCCTGCGCCTGACGGGGCGCGGCCAACCCAGCCACGTCGCGACGCTGATAACCGATCGCAAACGGCCGGCTGTCACAGTCGGCCGTCGTTGACGGTATGGGTGAGGACACGAACGTTGTGGACACGCAAACCTCCCTGTGGTGACGGGACCGGCCGAGAACCGTGCGGCGCGGCGTGGTGCTTGCCCTTAAGGTTTGCGAGATCAGCGCTGGTGATCGACTGCACGACAAGGGGAAGTCTGTGGGAAAACAGTGGGCAAGATCGGAGCGGAGAGCGGGGAACGTTCTATTCTGGTGTCAGGTCCAGCAAGGAGGCCGCACCCCGTGAAACGCAACGAGCTGCTGATAGAGGCTCGGTTGCGAGTGGAGTCGCCCGGCTCGCCTGGCCATTCGATGACACGCCATGAACTGGCGGACGCCGTTAACGACCACGTTTTGCGGGCAACCAACAAGCGAGGTGCAGTCGATGAACGGCACATCGGAAAGTGGGAGCGAGGCGAAACGACATGGCCGAGAAAGCATTACCGGGCCGCGCTGCGCGCGGTCCTGAACGTAGCGACAGACGCCGAGTTGGGCTTCACCAGACATCGGCAGTCAACGGATGACGAAGACGTGAATCGTAAGCAGTTCCTGAAGACCACGCTCGCTATGAGCGCGGCAATGTTGACCAATGCGGCACCGACTGAAGCCGAGTTGCTCGACACGATGGCAGGTCCGACGACGAACTATCGGCGGATGGAGTCCTCTGTGCCCTCCGATCGGCTCTCGCCGGTGGTGGAGGCTCACCTGACGTTGGTTTCTGGCATCGTGCAAGATCGACTCCGCACGGCGAACGGGTATCGAACGCTGTCGGAAGTGGCCGGGCTCGCGGCATGGTTGGCGGCAGACAGGGGCGACGACGCAGCAGCTCGGACCAGGTACAACGACGCCATTACCTACGCCGAGCGCACGCATCACCCGCTGTTGGTCTCGTACATGAAAGCCAGCCTCGGCCATTACGCGGTGGAGACGGGCGACGGCCGAGCTGGATTGGGAATGCTATTGACGGCATCGGCGCAACTGGGGGAGGAAGCGCCCGACAGTGCGGGAGCGTGGATGTCGTCGTTGCTGGCGGTCGCGTACGCGGCCACAGGCGATCGCAAGGCAGCGCTGGCGGCGCTCGATCGCGCCGAGCGGCTGGCGAGCCGACAGCGTGGCGAAGCGCAATGGCCGTGGGTGTTTGCCTTCGATGGAGCCAAAGCAGCGCGCTACCAAGCAAGCGCGCTCGGCCGCTTAGGTGACCATCGTGCGGCACGTACTGCATTCGCGGCAGCGACGCCCGCGCTGGGTGCGGACAAGCCGCGCGCACTGGCCCAGGTTGAGCATGCACATGTGCTGGCCCGCAGTGGGGATGTGGAAGGTGGTTGCGCGTTGGCAGCGGACGCGCTGAGATTGGGTCTCCAGCTGCGTAGCGAGCGAATCACACGGGTGGCTCGATCGTTTCGCGCAAGCCTGCCATCGCGCACGATGGAGGCGCGGCCGTTGGACGATGCCTTGGCAACTCTGTACAGAGTGGACGGACGATGACACGAATAGCCATCACAGGTCACCGCGGATTGCCCGCCGAGACGACAGCGTTGGTGGACAAGGCGTTGCGAGCAGAGCTGGCAAAGCGGGATCGGGGTGAAGTGATCGGCGTGAGTTGTATCGCGGACGGTGCCGACACACTGTTCGCTCGGGCCGTCCTGGATGTCGGCGGTGGCCTCGTCGTCGTAGTTCCCGCCCGGCAGTATCGGGCCGGACTTCCGGCCGAACACCACGCGACGTATGACGAACTGCTGGCTGCGGCATTGGATGTGATCCAGCTGGACTACGACGAGTCGACATCGGAAGCGCACCAAGCAGGAAGCGAACGAATGCTGGAGGCTGCCGACGAACTGGTCGCAGTATGGGACGGCAAGCCGGCGCGTGGGTATGGAGGAACCGCTGATGTTGTCGCGGTAGCGGAGCAGCGCGGAATGCCGATAACGGTGGTTTGGCCCGAAGGGGCAGAAAGAGGTTGAGGGGTTTAGCGGCTGACTGCTGTCGATCGGCGGTCCCTGTCCGAGCGCTAGCCAGCGCTGCCGGTTCGAAGCTTTCTGAAACGCGTTCAGCGCCAATAATCTTCGTGAGCGGAAGGGGTCCTCAGTGAGCGGCAGTGACGACCAGATGGGTCTCGATCTCGGCGTGAGTGTCGAGGAGTCGGAGTGGGCGAAGTGGGTGGACCCTGAACGACGCCGCGCAAGTGCGTACGAGTTCATGGAGCGCGTCGGGATCGAGCGTATTCCGGATGAGTTCTCGTGGTTCGATGATGTCGAGGATTCGGCGAATGCGGTATTGGCGGAGATATTTCCTGGCGTGGAGTTGCCGTCGCCGGAGAGCCGTTCCGGTCTGGTTGATTCGTTTATCTGTTTTCTCGGGGAGTATTTGATAAAGTTTGCGGGTGCTGAATGGTATGACTCGCCGGTGATGCGTGAGATTTCGTTGTACGAGAGTTTTAATCCGGCACTTCGCTATCAGGGTTCCGGGGACACGACGGCGGCGGAGTTGTTGCGGGACATCCTTGATCATGGCCGTGAGCTGGAGGGCCGTATTTTTACCAGTGCGATGGTGATCAGTCACGAATACCACATCAACGCTTTGTAGACGTGGCGCGGGGGGCGGTGCAGCGTGTCTGCGGAGAATAACGAGCAGGGAGAATACTTCCATCGGGGGATGGCCGAGATCCGCGGTGAGACTCGGGAAAATGGCTGGGAACGTGAGTACGTAGAGCGGGCCACCAATCAACGACTGGATCAGGCGCGTGTCTATGTCAACAGGGAAGAACGCGCGTTCACCGAGTACAAGTCAGGTCGAATTGATGCACGCTGTGTCGAGCAGCTCGGCAAGCATCTGGAGCTGTTGGACCGTGGCCTGTACCGGTCCGGCGAGTGGGTTTCCGCGACGCCGCTGCAACGAACGCCGAGAGAGTTCCAAGAGCTGGTACGCGGCGCGCAGGAACGGGGGTTGGAGTTCCGCTATGTCACTCCTGAGCGTCGCGTCATCGAGGAAGCCAAGGAGAAGGGGCGGCAGCAGGTGCCGGGGCGGCAGCTGGAGTTGCCGGGGGTCGGTGAGAAGGCGCGGCAGCAGAGGGAGCGGCAGCGGGAAGAACGAGAACGGGAGGAACGCGAACGCGAGGAACGGGTACGTGTGGAGCGAGAGGCGGCGGCGCGGGCTGCGCGGGTGGCGCGGGAGGAGGTGATCCGTCGTGTGGGCCGGGAAGTGGCGCGGGAGTTCACTCCTCCGGCGTTGCTGCGGTCGCAGGGGCGGGAAGAAGCTGATGCGGCGGCGGAGGAGAGGGCGCGTCGGGAGCGGAAGGCGGAAGAGGAGAAAGCGCGGCAGCGGCAACGGGAGGCCGCGGAGCGGTTGGCGCGGGCGGCGCGGGAAGCTCGGGAGGCGGCGGCGCGGGGGCAGTCTCGTGAGGTGTCGGGGCGCGAGATTGCGGATTTGCTGGAGGTGGGTCGGCCGACGCTGGGTGTGGAGTCGTCGGATCGGGAGCCGCCGTCTGCGGGGTCGACTCGGGGCGGTCGGGAGGAGCGGGGCAGGGAGCGCGGCCTGACTCGGGAGAGGTGAGCGGGGGACGCCGGGGCGGGCTGTTGGGCGTGACACGCCGAGGGCAAACTTTTTGTATCTGGTTCGCGCGCTGCGTCGTCGCCGTGCGAGCGGGAGGTAATGGAGGGTTTGCCACTGGTGGGAATATCAGGTGTGGCGTGGTAGAGGCGGGGTTATCTAGCTGGTGGTTTCGGCGGGTGCGCGGGGGTAGCTGGGGCGCTGCGGCGAAATCGCTTGTTGCTGAGGCGTTGCGCGCAAGAGGTCAACTTTGTGCGTATCGGGCCGTTGTGCGTTGACACAGACCGGGCAGCGAGGATCATAGACTGTAGTTGGGGGATTGGAGAGCGACAACAGGAAAGCTGCTGGAGAGAAACTGAACCCCCATGATTCCCACACCGACCCCCACGGATCGACCGCCGACCCTCGGCGGTCCTCGGCGTCCGCTACGCGGCCGATGCGGTGAATCGCTTTCTCCCCCATACGTTTTCGAGAGGGCGTCTGGCCTTCACCCGGTAGGTGACACTGCCGAGGCCGGACGCCCTTCGTTGTGTCTGGTGACGCGTCGAGACACGGATGTGCTTCTGACAGCAGCAGATGTGCTTCTGACAGCAGCACTTGCGGGCCTTGACGGGGCGTGTGCTGGGTGCTGGACAATCGAAGGAGAAAGGACGGTGATGTCGTTGATGGAGCACTGAGTGGTGCCGTGTCGGTTGGGACGAAGTGGAGGCGGCCCGAGGACACGGCGCGTGAGTGAATGGTCGGTCGAGTGGAACGTCCCGGGGTGTGATGTTCCGACGCAACGAGGTTTCCGGTTGGTGGTGTCACACCGGCTGGGGGTCCTCGAGTCCATGAGCCTGATTCGGGTTCGACACTAAGGCCGTAACAGGCGTGGGAACAGCACAGAGCGGAAAGGAGACGAACTGGTTCGGATGGTGGTCACCCGCAGCGGGTGAGCAAGAGCGTTTTGAGAGCTGTCCCCCCGCGTCAACGAGGGGACAGCCAGCATAGGAAACGGCTTCGCAGACATGGTTTGGACCCCATAGCGAAGTTCGATTCCCCGTGACAGAACCGGAGGTTCTGCCATGTCCAGGTTAGTTCATGTCGTGCTGCCTGCAAACTGGCACAGCGCGTCTCGCCGGGAATCCCCAGTGACTTCCGGGCAGGTATGGGACGTGCCGGGACGTGGGCGGGCACGCGGGCGGGCACGCGGGCGTGATCCGCCGTTTCTGCTGGTCATCGGTCTCTATTACCCGAGCGGCCCCGACCGGGGTCGTGCACCGGCCGCCGTGGTGTGGCTGGTGCAGATCAGACGAAACGGAAACTCTCATGGTTATTGACAATGTGCCCAAAAGGGACCACCGCAAGAGCTGGTGGTTCGAAGTGGTCTTCTCCGACTGGTACCCACGGGGGCTGTTTCAGATCGGCCCGGTGCAGCCGGACCGCGCCTACAGCAACGACCCGAACCGGCCGGGACCACAGAACCTCGATGAGGCGACCCACCTGCCGCTGTGGAAAGTGGCGGTGCTCGATCCGTCCGAGGACAAGGCGAAGCGCAAGAGCTTCGATGTGGTGATCGTGTCGGCAGAAGAACCGGTACCGACCACCGAAGAGCTGGACGAGGACATGCGCCGGATTCAGCTCGACGGGCTGAAGGTGCAGCCGCGCATCACCGGAACCGACCAGTTCAAGTACCTCACCTGGGCAGTCCGCGCGACCGGCTTCACTCCGGCGCCCACGAGCGGCCGGGGCAACGCCAGCACATCGGGCTCCGGCTCCGGGTCACGGTCCGAGGGCGGCAAGTCCAGCACATAGGCCGGTCGTGGGTGGGACGGCGGCAGACGCACCGGGAGGCTCAATCCTGCGGCCCGCCGCCGTCCCCATCCGCCGCGTAACGGACAGGGAACCGTTGCACGGCGTCACGTGCCGTTGTACCCGCCGTCCGTCTCGCTAATCAGCGCACGCCGAATGTCCTGCGGTCGGCCGGGCGGCGGGCTCTCTCTACCTCTGATTTTCTCGAAAGGTTTGCACGATCATGGCTCGTTCCGAGTACTCGAACGACAGGCAGAACACACAACGACCGGACGCGATCGGCGAGTTCGCGACCGCAATCCTGCTGGGCGCGGGGATGGGAATCTACGCCCTGGTGTTGTGGTCCTGGTGGGCGATCCTCTATCCGATGCTCTCGTTGCCGGTGGTGGCGGCGGTCGCGGTGGGGTGGTGGCTGGGATGGCCGGCTGGTGTCGCGGTCGCGGTGGCGTCGCTGGTCGGGTGGTTGTTGTGGTGGCGGTTGTTCCCGCGATCCTGGGAACGCTGGGTGTGGGGCCGTATCCGCCAGCAATTTCTCTCGTATCACCGGTATCGGCGACGCTGGAAGACCCTCACCGCGTTGCACGGGTTGACCGTGGTGCTGGATCGGGGTGTGCTGACTCCCCGGCTCAAGCATGTGCAGATCGGTCCGGTGGCCGATGTGCTGACGGTGGAGCTGCTGGGCGGCCAGACGGTACAGCAGTGGGCCAAACAGTCCGACGCGCTACGGCACGCACTGCGCGCGGTCGGGGTGCGGGTGCGGTCGGCGCAATCGAAACATGTTGTGCTGCAAGTGATTCACCGTGACATCCTGACCGAGCCGATCTCGCTGCCGCGTGAGGAACCGGCCACGGTGGATGTGGAGGGACTGGTGGCGGGCATGACCGAACTCGGTTCGCCGTGGCGGGTGCGTCTGCTGGGCAATCAGTTGCTCGTGGCGGGCGAGATGGGCTCGGGCAAGGGGTCGGTGGCGTGGTCGATCATCGCCGCGTTGGGACCGGCGATCCGGGCGGGGCTGGTGGAGTTGTGGACCATCGACCCGAAAGGCGGCTCCGAGTTCGGGGCGGCCCGGGAGTTCTTCGCCCGCTTCGCCTATGACGCCGACGGTGCGGTCAGGCTGTTGAGTGATGCGGTCGCGCTGTTGCAGGCGCGGGGGAACAAGTACATGGGCCAGTGGGAGCGCAAGATCACCCCGAGCGTGGAAGAGCCGCTGGTGGTGGTGCTCGTCGACGAGTTCGCGAGTCTGACCACCTACTACACCGACCGCAAGACCAAAGAGCAGATCAAAGCTTTGCTCGGGGTGCTGCTCACGCAGTCGCGGGCGATGGCGGTGCCGGTGATCGGGTGCCTGCAAGACCCGTCGAAAGACGTGCTCGAGCTGCGGCAGCTGTTCCCCTACCGGATCGGGCTGCGGATGAGCGAGCCGACGCAAGCGGGCATGTTGTTCGGTCCCAGCGGCCGGGACCGGGGCGCGTTGTGTGACGAGATCCCCGAGGACATGCCGGGTGTGGCCTATGTCGAACAGGAAGGCTCGACCGAAATCGTGCGCGTGCGCGCCTACTGGGTCAGCGACGACGATATCCGCTGGCTGATCGACCGCTACCAGCCCCGTGGACCTCGCCGCGGCGACACCCGCCGATTCCACGACGACAGCGGCAACAGCGACGGCGACGGGCAGGCGCGGTCATGACCACGAGAGGATCGAAACTCACTGCCACACAACCTGACCCGGCCAACGGCTCGGATCGGGAGGTGATGCCCGATTTCGAGGACATCGCGCACGCGGTCGCCCTCGAGCATGGGGTGTGTGTGCGGCCGATGGTGCTCGAGCAGTACGACACCGAGACCGGCCGGACGGAACTGGTGCCGGTGCCGTGCGGGCACACCCTCGAATCGGTCTGCCCACCGTGCGCCCGCAAGGCCCGTGCCCTGCGCATGACGCAGTGCCGGGAAGGCTGGCACCTGACCCGCGAACCCGTGATCACCACCCGCCCCGCCACCTTCGACCAGAAAGGACTGCTCCAGTACCGGGCGGACCTGCAAACCGAACACGACCGCCTGGCGGGCCTGGTGGAGGCGGGCGAAACCAGCGACCCGCACACCGGGCTCGACGCCGAACGGATGCACACCGACATCACCGAGTTGGTGAACGAAATCCATTGGGCAGACCGGGAATTGAAGGCATACGGGATGCGCGGCAACGCACCCCGCCCGGACCAGGCCAGTCGGACGGCGGCCCGGCACCGTTCCACACGGCGACGGCACGACGCTCCCGATCTGCCCCGGCTGCCGGTGTCGCGGCGCACGGTCGGGCGCGAGTACGCGGGCAAGTTCATCCCCTCCATGATGATGACGTTCACCCTGCCCTCCTACGGGGCCGTGCACCCCGAGGACGGCACACCCCTCGACCCGGACACCTACGACTATCGGCGGGCGGCGCGCGACGCGATCCACTGGGCGGCGTTGCTGGACAGGCTGATTCAGAACCTGCGGCGGTGCGTGGGCTGGAGCATCCAGTACTTCGGCACCGTCGAACCGCAACGGCGCGGCGCACCCCACGCGCACCTGTGCGCACGCGGCACCATCCCGCACCGGACAGTGCGCCAAGCCGCGGCGGCGACCTACCATCACGTGTGGTGGCCTCCCCACGACACACCCGTCTACAGCGAAGACCGGAAACCACTGTGGGACAGGGCTTCCCGTACATTCGTGGATCCGGACACCGGGGAGCCGCTGACCGGGTGGGACGACGCGGTCGACGCGCTGACCGAGCCTGCACACACGGTGCGGTTCGGCGAACAGGTGCACTCACGCGGCGTGCTCGGTGGCAGCGAGGAAGCCCGGCGGCACATCAAATACGTGTGCAAGTACCTGCTCAAATCGGTATCCGAGGTCCTCGACGCCCGCACCGCGCGCCAATGGGACCACTACGACCGGCTGCATGCCGAACTGGTGAAAACCCCGTGCTCGGAACGCTGCCCGGTATGGCTGCTCTACGGCATCGTGCCGAAACAAGTGAACGGCAAAACGGTGCCCGGCCGCTGCCGCGCCAGGGCACACCAGGCAGCCACACTCGGGCTACCCGGTCGGCGGGTACTGGTCTCGCGACGGTGGTCCGGTAAACGCCTCGGTGACCACAAAGCCGACCGGATCGCGTTCGTCCGCCGCGCCCTGGCCCACATCGGCATCGTGAAAACCGACCAGGAAGCGGGCCGCTACCAGTGGTCCACCCTCGCACCCGGCACACCGACACCACCACGAGCGAAACTGCTCATGCACGGTGTGGCGCAACGGATTGCGTGGCGGGTGGAGTACGAGCGAGCGTTGCTGGCGGCACAAGAGCAGCCACCGCCCGGCGGCGAGCGCGGTGGGGGTGACATCAGTTCACCCCCTCCCACGTCAGTTACCTCTCAGTTATCTTTACGGTCTTGATCTTGCGGGAGCATCCATGTCTTCTGAACAGCAATCATCCGCCCGGACGGTTCGGCGGTGGGTCACCACCAAAGCCGCTGCCGCACATCTCAGCGTGCACCCGGAGGTGCTGCGGCGGTGGAACCGGCACCGAGACAAGTACCCGTGGCTGCCCAAGCCCAAGCGGGTCGGAAAGGACTTCCGTTGGGACCTCGATGCGTTGGACAAAGCGCTCGACGCGCGAGAAGAGCACTGACACACGCTGATCGGGGGCGGGCGTGAAGCGAGGCCGACCGCCGCGCCCGATCGGAGTACCGGGCACACCGATGCTCACGGAGCTGTCTCCGGGGCACTGGTGTGCCCGGTTGCTCGTCCGCGATGCCTCCGGACGGCGACGGGACCTCAAACGAGTGTCTCCGGTCCGCCTCGACGCACGCGGCCGAAGGATTCCCGACCGCAACGGGTCTCGCGCACTGGATGCGGTCATGGCCGCCGCATCAACGATCCGCGTCGATCTCGGCGGCGAGCTGTCGGAGTCCACCACTGTTCGGCAACTGTGGCAGCTGTACCGGGATTACCTGGAAGAACAGGGACGCGCATCCAGCACGCTGGAGCGGTACGACGTGGTGGCGGAACTGTTCAACACCGCGTTCGGTGAGCGGCGGCTGTTGGAAGTCACCACGTCCTCGGTCGAGGCGTTCCTCAAGGACGTGGGCCACGCCAAAGGCCCGTCATCGATGCGGACCGGCCGCAACGTGCTGTCCGGCATGTTCCGGTACGCGGTGCGCAAGGACGCCCTGACGGTGAACCCCGTCCGGGAGTCCGAGATGGCACAGAATATCGAGGCCAAGGGCCGCACGGGTGGCGCTCGGGACATCACCGTGGATGAGCTGCGGTTCATTCTTTCGGCAGTGCGCACGTCTGAGGTGCCGTGCCCACGCAAGTTGTCCCGAGCCGAACGCAACCGCGGGACACCGGTGAAGGCGTACACCCCGCCGACAGTCGCCGACTATTGCGAGAGTGCCGACCTGGCCGACGTAGTGACGCTGCTGGCGGCAACGGGCCTGCGGCGCAGCCAAATTCTGGGCGTGCTGTGGTCCGACATCGATCTGGAAGCTCGGACCATACGCACCACGGGCAAAGTGATCCGCGTCAAGGGTGCGGGCCTGGTACGCATCGAGAAGGATGCCGATCCCAAGAACCGGCGCGGCACAGTCGCCTTGCCGGATTTCGCGGTGGAGATGTTGAAGCGGCGCAAGGCCGTCCTCGCAGCTCGAAAGCTGGCTTCTCCCCGGACCCGACTTCACCGGTCCTCGACCTGGTATTCCCCTCGGCGATGTGGACGCTGCGCGATCCGCAGAACGTGGGTCACGAATGGCAGCGGGTACGTGAGGCTCTGGGGATCGCCGACGACATCACCGCGCACAGCTTCCGAGGCGCTGTCGCGACGATCCTGGACGATGCCGGCCTGTCGGCGCGCGTGACTGCCGATGTCCTCGGGCACGCCGATCCAGCCATGACTCAGCGGTATTACATGGCACGCGGGCGAACTCACCATGCAGCAGCGGACGCACTCGAACGTGCGGTGACCGGCACCAAGAATTAGTTGGGAATTAGTTGGAAGTCGAGCGAGTCCCGATCAACATGGACAGACGGGAAAACAGCTCTGACCTGCAATGAAAGTGGAGCTAAGGGGACTCGAACCCCTGACCCCCACACTGCCAGTGTGGTGCGCTACCAGCTGCGCCATAGCCCCTTGTTCAGTTCTCGATTGCCGGGGGTTTCCCTCCGGCCTCAACGAAGTTACACCACGGCTGCTCACGGGACCAAATCGGCTGGATGTGGGGGTGGTAGAACTGATGTTCGAAGGGTAATGTCGAACACATGTTCGACAGCGGAGAGCTTCAGGCGATGAGTGACGAGGGGCTGATCGATGCGCTGCGGCGGGCACACGGGGCGGCGGCGTTCGCGCAGGCGGCAGAGGTGCTGGCAGTACGGGAGCTGTATCGACGGCAGGAGGAGACCGAGGAGGGCGGGGAGTACTCGGCTACCGAGGCGGCGGTGGCGGTGCAGATATCCGAGCAGGTGGCGGCTGCGCTGATCGATATCGGGCTGGCGCTGGACAGTCTGCCGCGGACACGGGTGGCGTTCGGATCGGGGCTGATCGACCTGGCACGCGCGCAGGTGATCGCGGACAACGCTCGCGACCTGCCGCCGGAAGTGCTGGACGAGCTGGAGCCGAAGCTGATCGAGGCGGCGGCGCGGGCGACGCCGGCGCGGTTGCGGCAGACGGCGCGTCGATGGGTGGCCAAGTTGGATCCGGAGGGCGAGCAGCGGCGGCGCGAACGGCGCGAGCACGACCGCGACGTGCGGATCACCGCGGTGCAGGACGGCATGGCGGTGTTCGACGGTCTGCTGCCCGCGGCGGGCGCGCAAACCGTGGCGATGCGCCTGCGGGAGATGAGTCTGCAAGTGTGCGAAGAGGATTCGCGGACACTGCCGCAGCGCCGGGCCGACGCCCTGGTCGCGCTGGCGGACGGCTCGGAGCGCCTGCGCTGCGAGTGTGGCCGGGGCAGCGAGTGTCCGGCCGCTCGCGTCGCCGGCGCCGCACCGCGCAAACCGCTGATCCAGATCGGGGTCCCGGCGGACACACTGCTCGGCGGCGGCAATCACCCGGCACTGCTGGCCGGCTACGGCCCGCTCGACGCCGAACTCGCCCGGAGAATCGCCGAATACGCACAGTTCGAGGTGATCCCGGAACGCCCCGACGATCCGACCACCACCGCGGAGTCGATGCGCGAGGAACCGTCGCCGTGGCTGGCCCGGGAGATCCGCGCGCTCGACGGTGGCTGCCGGTTCCCCGGGTGCACGATGCCCGCGGCGGAATCCGAACTCGATCACATCGAACCGTTCGATATCGCCCATCCGGGCCGCGGCGGCGGCACTGTGATGGCGAATCTCGCCGTGCTCTGCGCACGCCACCGACGGCTGAAATCGTTGGTGGACAAGGGAACACTGCGGTGGCGATTACACCACCCCAACGACGACCAGTTGCGGTGGACCAGTCCGACCGGCGACGAGCAGACCACCGTCCGCGAGGGTGCCCGCTACCTGTTCCCGCACAGCGACACCGACGCCCGCGACCTCGAATGGTCTTCTCCCCCAGCGGCTCCGGAACGAGCACACCCGGCCGTCGTCGACCTCACTTACCCGATCGAACGCCCTGTCGCCCACCGTCCACTGTCGACGGTTTCCCCCGAGGACTACCACTGAATACCCTCCACCGGGCGCACCCGGTCCGTTACCGACCCACGAGGACACGGCAAGTCATGGAACACCCGGACCGTCCTCCGGCCCCGACCGTCATCGACGTCGGCGTGGAACGCGAACGCATCGCGGCCCTGGAACAGATCCGCCGACGCCTGGAGTCCGAACTCGACAAGGCCGACGCCGGGTGCGGCTACGCCGCCATGGCCGCCCAACTGCGCGACACCATCAACGCCATCGCCGACGCCCGCAACCGAATCTACGAGACGCTGCTCGGCGACGAGCCCGAGCAGCCCGACCCCGGATAGCCCGCGATTCGTCCGCAGCCTGCGCGGGCACACCGGGATCCGACCCGGGCGGTATGGGGATTCCGCCCGGGCCTCGGATCACCCTCGGCACGACCCGCGATCATGCGAGCGAGCGCTGCATCGCCGTACGAACCGCGCTCTCACAGGCCTGTTCGAGCGCCGCGAACTTATCCGACCGCCACTCGATCGGCATCGTGAGCGTGGCGTCGATATATAGGTTCGCATCGTGGACGACGAGGTGTACCGACCCCGTGTAGGTCATCGAACCCGTCCGGAAGGGCCCGGAGTATGCCCGCCCGGACGAGGATTGGAAGGCGGCCTCCCCCAGATCGTTTCGAAAGCGGAAGGCCGAATAGTCCAAATCTTGAAAGTCCTCCGCGAGGCTGATCGGACGGGAGTCGTACACCGAGCGTGGACTGTCGTTCGGGTCGAAGACAAGTGCCAGAAGTGTGAATTGCAGGCCACGATCAGGGACCTCGGCGACGCAGTCGCGCGGTCCGGGGTAATTCGTCGGCTTCAGCACCGCTCCCGCGCCGGCCACTCGTTCCAGCGCGGATAAATCGATCAGATCACAGGGATATCCGCGGGTCTCCCGGTACGCCTGCTGCTGCCCGGAGAATGACGGACTTCCGGGAAGGAAAGACTCGGCATCCCTGTCCACCGCTACGCACGCCGCGACGACGACAGTGACAACCAGGACGATCGCCGAAAGGCCCGCGATCGACCACGGCATCGAAACACGCAAGCGCCCAGCGCTTTTCGTCATCGTAGATGCTCCCATGCCGTCGTGGCCTGGTGCTGACAGACCGGCCCTACCTGCACCGATGCGGCGGGAAGTTGAAGGACCCACACTTCCAGAAACAGGTTCTCGTCGAGAATGCCGACGGTGCACTGTTGTGCGTCGAGGACATGGAAGTACGACTGCTCCCCCACTCCGGGCCACCCGACGCTGGTCGCATCCAAGAATCCCCCCGCCGAACGTGCCGCATCCGCCCGTGCCTTGTCGTACATCGCTTGGGGGCTGTGGCCGTCGTTCATCACCCTGCCCAGCACCGCCAGCACCGTACCCGACGAGCGCACCCGGCAATGGTGGCTCGAATAGGGTTGCGACGCACGCGATTCAGCGTGCGCGGGCGGCAATGCGGGAGCGTCGGGCATCCCGAGGTCGAGCAGCTCGCAGGCGTTGCCGATGCTGTCGGCGGTGTAGCCACCTCCGGTCCCCCAGGACGGCACGGTGACGACCACGGTCACCACAACGGACGCCACCACACACAACGCGGTGACGAGCCAAGGCAATACGACTCGCAACGCCCGCCGTCCGGACGATGCATCGGCCGATTTTGCGCCCCAGGGCATTTCGGTCCCGGCAGTCGTCCCCGCCGCGAACTGTCCGGCGAAGTCGGGCACAGGGACAGCCGAGCTGGCACGTCCAGCAGACGTCTCCGACCTGAACTGCCCGGCGAACTCGGACTTGGTGGCAGCGGGGTGAGAACCACCGACGAACGTCCCGGCGGTTTTCGGTTCGAGGACGGCCGGGCGAGGACCCTCGACAGGCCCTCTCAGCACATGCTGTCCGGCGATTTCGGATGCAGGAGAAGCGGATCGAGAGCCCTCGGCCGCGGCACCGCCGAATAGCCCGACCAAATCCACTGCCGTCGGGCGACCTTCCGGCCGCTTGGTAAGGCACCCCGCCAGAACATCGCGCAGGCCGGCCGGAACCCAGGTGAGATCCGGCTCCGCGTCCACCACCCGCCGGGCGACGACCTCGTCGGCTCCCGTCCCGAAAGCCGGAATGCCGGTCACGGCGTAGACCAGCGTCGCGCCCAGCGCGAAAACATCCGCAGCGGGACCGACATGCTGTCCGAGGATGGCCTCGGGCGGACGCACCGCCACCGACGAGGACTCGCCGGTCAGCACCGGACCGCGATCCGTCAGCCGCACAGCGTCGGCCGAAACACCTCCGTGCACAAGACCTCGGCCGTGCAGAACGGCCAAGACCTCCGCCGATCGCAGCGCGAGTTCGCGCACCGCAGATTCAGGTAGCGGCCCACGAGTAGCGATCACCTCCCGCAGGGTCGGCCCCGAACCCACCTCCCGCGAGATCGGCCCCACAGCCACCTCCGGCAAGGTCGGCCACACAACCAATCCCCGCGAGGTCGGCCCTACAGCCGCCTCTCGCACGTCGGGCTCTCCCGCCGTCTCCCGCAGGGTCGGCCCCACACCCATTTCCTGCGAGATCGGCCCCACAGCCTCCTCCCGCACGGTCGGCGCCGAACCCACCTCCCGCAAGCCCGGCCCCACAGCCACCTGCCGCATAGTCGACCCCACACCTCCCGCCCGCAGCGTCGACCCCACACCTTCCGCCCCGCGCCCGGAAACCACGACGGTCTTCGTGAGCATGTCCGCGAATGTCCGTCGCTGCTCATCGACCAACGGCCAGAAGAATCCGAGATAACACGGGAGAGCGTCCACCGTGTGGGCGAATTGGCGGAGGAATGCCCGGCCGACACCGATCGGCCGCGCGGTCCGCGGGTCGACCAGCCGCTGTTTCGTGACGAACTTGCCGAGGCTGCGGCCGGTGAGTCCCTGCACGACAACGGTATTGACCAGGCTCAGC
Source organism: Nocardia sp. N2S4-5 (assembly GCF_044628355.1). Lineage (NCBI taxonomy): Bacteria > Bacillati > Actinomycetota > Actinomycetes > Mycobacteriales > Nocardiaceae > Nocardia > Nocardia sp. N2S4-5. The sequence continues at coordinate 3,090,000 of NZ_JBIUPM010000001.1, forward strand.
AGGCCGACGATGAGCAGCATCGCCGCCACCAGCCACCGCGTCACGGTTCGGGACCGCTCGATCGACGCGGCATAGCCCAGCGTGCCCCCGGGGCGGCCCATGATCTCCGGCGTAAGCCAAGGGTGCACGATCCGCATAACAACGACGCCCACCGCCACCAGTACCCCGACCAACAGCAGGTCAACGACTGCCGACAGCACCCGCACGGGCCACGACGTGTAACGAAGGCCGACTTCCGACGTCACAATCCTCGTCCATCCAGTCCGTCACATGCGAGAGGTGATGCGGGCGTTGCGATTCGGCCCGACCCCTTCCTATTCGTAGCAGACCGGTGACCCGGGATCCTGCCGCGAAGCAGATCGGGTGAAAGACTGGCGATTTCACCGATACACGTCGGACAATTCGAAGGCTGCCGAATCACCCGGCGACCTGAACCACCCACTCCTCGTCGTTGACGTCGATCTCCTTGGTGCCATCGAAGACCGTCGGCGTCTGCACCTTCCCGCCCAGCGCGGCCTTCATCGCGGTCAGCGCCGCCTCGGCGTGGTTGCGCGCGGAGTCGACGCGCTGGCCCTTGCTGATGCACTGCGTCACCTCGTCGGGCGCGCCGGCCTCCTTGGCGAGGGCCGACAGCTGATCGTTGCCGAGGTCTCCGCCGTTCTCGCTGGGCTGCTTGGTGGTGAACAGCACCTCGCGGAACTTGGAGTACACCGGACCGTCGCCGTAGTCGGCCACGCATTCGCTGGCCGCCACCGCGCGCGAGGAGTAATCCTTGCTGCCCGACTTCGAGTCGAGGAAGTTGACCAGCCGGTACCGCACGGCCAGCTTGCCCTCATCGATCTTGTGCGCGATCTCCTGACCGTAGAGGTGTTCGAGCGTTCCGCACGCCGGGCACAGCGGGTCCTCGTAGAGGTCGATGGTCTTGGCGGCGTCGATCTTGCCCAGCACGATGGCGCCGTCGGAGTCCAGCAGCGCGTGCACGCCCGGATCATGCACAGGCCCGTATCCGTCGTCGCGGACGCTCAGGCTGTTGTCGCTGTTCCAGCGCACGACCAGCACCACGATCACCGCGATCACGACGAGAGCCACGGCACCGAGGGCATAGCTGGTGCGGCTCGACATCGGCCGCGGCGTGTACTTCGATCCGGAAGAGGAATTCACGGGTCCACTCTGCCAAAGCACCCGCGTCCCCCCGAATCGAACGGACCTCGACACGACGGAAATGGCCCATGTGCGACAAACCGGGTCAGCGAGTGCCCTCCACCGGAACCGGGTCCACGACGGCCGGGCGGCGCAGCGGCTCCGGCACCGACATCCAACCGGCCGCGGCCACCACCAGCAGCGCGCCTGTCACCGCCAGGCCCCAGCCGAACGAAATCCGTTGCGCCAGTGCGCCGACCGCTACGGGCCCCAGCACGGTGCCCAGGTCGGCGGCCATCTGGAAACCGGCCAGCACGGTCCCGCCGCGACGGTCGGGCCCGATGATATCGGCGACGGTGGCCTGCTGCGACGGCGTGAACATCCCCGAGCCGAGCCCGGCCACACACGACGCCACCAGCAGCCAGCCCAGATTCGGCGACAGCCCGAGCCCGATGGTCCCGGCCGCGCACACCAGCGTGCCGGTGATCAGAAAAGGCTTGCGCCCCAGCCGATCCGACATCCGGCCCGAAGCGAACAGCACCGCCGCGTTACCCGCCGCGAAGGCCGTCAACACCACCCCGGCGGCGGCGCCGGACTCTCCGAGCACCTCCACTACCAGCAGCGGCACCAGCGCCATCCGGACCCCGAACACCGCCGCGCCGTTCGCGAAGTTGGACCATAGCACCGCCCAGTAGGCGGGCCGCCGCAACGCTTGGCGGAAGGTCATCACGCGAACCCGACCGGGTGCCTCCGGCGCGGCGAGTTGCGAACCGCGCAGGCTCCAGTACACGACACCGCTGGCGGCCAGCAGCGCCACCGCGTAGATCACGAACGGCATCCGCAACCCGAGCCCGGCCAGCGCCCCGCCGACCAGCGGACCGCCGAGCGATCCGAGCAGGAAGCTGGTCGACCACAGTCCCGAGACCCGGCCGCGCTCGCCGGGCGGCGACAACCGGATGACCAGGCCCAGCGACGACACCGTGAACATCGTCGAGCCGATGCCGCCGAGTGCCCGCAGCACGATCAGCTGCCAATAGCCTTGCGCCAGCGCGCACGCCCCGGTCGACACCGCCACGATGACGAGCCCGCCGAGATAGACCGACCGCTCCCCCAGCCGCTGCACCAGCCGCCCGCTGACCGGCGCGAACAGCAATCGCATGAGCGCGAACGCGCTGACGATCGCCGACGCCGCGGCCACCCCGACCCCGAAACTGCGCGCGTACTGCGGCAGCACCGGCGCCACCAGTCCGAAGCCCAGCGCGATGATGAACGCCGCGCCGATCAGCACCGAGATCTCGACCGGTAATCGTCCCGGTCTACTGCCGCTCACCCGACCTGCCCTTCACTCACGCACCACTACAACCCGCGCCGATGGGCACCGCTTCCCGAAGCGCACCGATGAATTCGCCGCGCCGGTCCCGTCCTATCGAAGAAGGAGTCTCTTCGCGGAAGGACCATGTCATGTCTACACGCACGGCCGGCACCCGGGAACAGTGGCGGACCGCCTACGAGGAACTGCGCGCCGAGGAGAAGGAGCTGACCCGGCGCAGCGACGAACTCGCCCGCAAGCGGCAGAATTTGCCGTGGGTCCCGGTGACCGGGGAGTACCTGTTCGGCACCAATTCCGGCGCCAAGACGCTGGCCGAACTGTTCGACGGCCGGTCCCAGCTGATCATCCGGCACTTCATGCACGGCCCGAAGACCCCGGCGGGCTGCCCGGGATGCACCTTCGAGACCGACAATCTCGTCGGCGCGGTCCCGCATCTGGCCCACCGGGATGTGACGTTCCTCCTGGCCTCGCGCTCCCCGCTGCCCGTCCTCAACGACTACAAGCGCCGCTTCGGCTGGGACATCGAGTGGGTGTCGATGGGCGACAACGGTTTCAACGACGACTTCTACGAGCACATGCGGATCCCGTCGCCGCGGCGGCCCGGCAACATGCTCGACGTCATGGAATTGATGGCGCTGAGCTGCTTCGCCCGCGAGGACGGCGTGGTCTATCACACCTACTCGACCTACGATCGCGGCACGGACGCGCTCAACGCCACCTGGCAGCTGCTCGACCGGGCCCCGCGCGGGCGCGGCGACACCTTCGACGATTGGCCCCGCAAGCGCGACGAATACTGATCGCCGCGCGGCGCTCGGCTCAGCCGAGCGCCCGGCCCACCACGTCCTCGGCGGCGGCCTGTACCTGCGCCAGATGCTCGGGCCCCTCGAAGGACTCGGCGTAGATCTTGTACTTGTCCTCGGTGCCGGACGGACGCGCCGCGAACCAGGCGTTCTCCGTGGTCACCTTGACGCCGCCGAGCGCCGCGCCGTTTCCCCGGGCGCGGGTCTGGATGCCCGTGATCGGCTCACCCGCCACCTCGGTGGCGCTGATGTCGTCGGGGGTCAGCGCGGCCAGTCGTGATTTCTGCTGCGCGGTGGCGGTGGCGTCGATGCGCGCGTATGCCGGACTGCCGTAACGCTTCTCCAGTTCGGCGTAGCGGGCGGACGGGCTCTGGCCCGTCACCGCGGTGATCTCCGCGGCCAGCAGCGCCAGCAGGATGCCGTCCTTGTCGGTGGACCACACCGTGCCGTCCATTCGCAGGAAGGACGCGCCGGCGCTCTCCTCGCCGCCGAAAGCCAAAGAGCCGCTGAACAATCCGGGCACGAACCACTTGAACCCGACCGGCACCTCGTGCACCTGCCGGCCCAGCACGCTCACCACCCGGTCGATCATCGAGGACGTCACCACCGTCTTGCCGATCTTGGTCAGCGCGTCCCAGCCCATCCGGTTGGCGATCAGGTACTCGATGGCCACCGCGAGGAAGTGGTTCGGATTCATCAGGCCCGCATCGGGAGTCACCACGCCGTGCCGGTCGGCGTCGGCGTCGTTGCCGGTGGAGATGTCGTAGTCGTCGCGGATGGCGACGAGCGAGGCCATGGCGTACCGCGAGGAGGGGTCCATGCGGATCTTGCCGTCGCTGTCCAGCGTCATGAACCGCCAGGTGGGGTCGACGAACGGGTTGACGACCTCGAGCTTCGAGGTCGTAGCGCTGCCCGATCTCCTCCCAGTAGTCGACGCTGGCCCCGCCCATCGGGTCGGCGCCCAGGCGAATGCCCGCGCCGCGCACCGCATCCAGGTTCAGCACGTTGGGCAGGTCGGCGATGTAGTGGTCGAGATAGTCGTAACTCTCGACGCTCGTGTCCAGGGCATGCCGCAGCGTAGTGCGCTTGACTCCCGCGAGGCCGCCGCGCAGCAGTTCGTTGGCGCGGTCGGCGATGGCGTCGGTCGCGACCGTGTCGGCCGGGCCGCCGTGCGGGGGGTTGTATTTGAAGCCGCCGTCGCGCGGCGGATTGTGCGACGGGGTGACGACGATGCCGTCGGCCTGGTGCCGGGTGCCGCCCCGATTGTGCCGCAGCACCGCGTGACTGAGCGCCGGCGTGGGTGTGTAGCGGCCGCGGGCGTCGACGATCGCGGTGACCTCGTTGGCGGCCAGCACCTCCAGCGCCGTGCTCCAGGCCGGCTCGGAGAGCGCGTGCGTGTCGCGGGCCAGATACACCGGGCCCGTGATGCCGCGGGTGGCGCGGTACTCGACGATGGCCTGTGTGATGGCCAGGATGTGGGCCTCGTTGAACGCGCAGTCCAGGCTCGAGCCGCGATGGCCGGAGGTGCCGAACTGCACCAGCTGCGCCGGATCCGACGGGTCGGGGATGCAGCTGTAGTACGCCGTGACGAGATGCGGAAGATCTTCGAGATCGGAGGCCCGCGCCGGTCGCCCGGCTCGATCATGAGCCATGCTCGAGCCTCCTTTCCGTATCGGTGCCGTCCGGCTGGGGCTGGTCATCACGATCATGGCCGCACCCACTGCTTGCCCAGGAGGAATACGGTAGCGAACGGCACCGACACCGAACGAGCGGCCGGACGCCCGGCGCGTTGCGGGCGGCGGACCGGCGGCGGCGTCATCGGCTCACCCCGTAATCGCACACCTGCCCCGGAGACGACGCCACCGTCGCGGTGATGCGCGGATCGGGCTGCCAGGCAGCGGCTTCCGTGACGGTCCGCACCACCGGAATCGTCGGTGCCTCGCTCATCACTGCCCCCAATCGTCGTGCCGTCTCGTCGTTCATCCCGTCGCGCCGACCCCGAGCACGACCTCACCCAGCGCGACCCGCGGCCCCCGTGGGCCCGCGCGCGCCGACTCGCCGACGCATCCGATTCGAGCAGTTTACGAACCTCGCCGACGCCTGCCGACGAGGGGGAAACCACCCGGCACAAGAGTTGTCCAGCCTATCGGATTCGCTTGTGGCGGGCAAAGACTCGTGCCGCCGAACCTGCCCGCACGCGGCGCGCCGCCCGGTTCCACCGGCGACTCCGCCCACTCGGCTGCCGGTCCACGAATCCACCTGGCCAACCTCCTGCCCGCGTCCGACACCTGCCGAACCATGCTAACCGCCAGCGATCCCGCAGCGACCCCTACGCGGCGACCCGCCCGGTCATCGGCCGATAATCCGTACCGCCGGGTCGCGTGCGTCGCCGGGTGCCACGAGCGCCCCATCTACTGAGCACGAACTCGCATTTCGCACCGCAGCACCGGATGCCCGGAGCGGTCTCCGGGCATCGGATCCGGCGCGGCAGCACCTCCGGAGCGCGCCGGACTGCTGTAATAGCACTACCCAATTCGCTTGCCCAATATTTGCCCTCGCCCATCCCATTCGAAGCGGCACGCCCTCCGGCAAGCGGGCCGCTCGACGCACGACCGGGCGTGATCCAGCACTGACATCAGGCACGGTCCGGTCGGCGCGCGCCCCGCCTCCGCCGATTCACCCCATCGGAACACCAGGGAGCAACGATGGCGCTCGCCCGACAGCAAGAACACCTCCTGTCCGCTCCGGAAGAAACCACGCGACGACGATTGTTTCGGCTCGCGGCTGTTCTCGGGGTACTGGCGATCGTGGTGGGAACTTTGGGGGTGGGGACTGTGGCGGCGGCCGTGTATCCGGTCGCTGAGCCCGATTCCTTTTATTGGGCTCCGCCGGATATCGGGTCGTATCAGCCCGGCGATGTGGTGCGCAGTCGTAGCGTGCCCGCGCCCGGGTTTCCGGGCGCGACGGCGTGGCAGTTGGTCTACCGGTCCACGAATTCCGCGGGCGCGCCGATCGCGGCGGTGACGACGTTGCTGGTTCCCGGTGGCGGTGGCGCTCGTCCGCTGGTGTCGTATCAGCCGTTCGTGAATTCGCTGGGACTGCGGTGCGCGCCCTCGCACAGCCTGTTCGACGGCGGCCTGCGGGAGGCGCCGGCGCTGAATCTGCTGCTGGCGCGGGGTTGGGCCGTGGCGGTGCCCGATCATCTCGGACCGGCCGGCGCCTACGGAGCGGCCCGTCTCGGCGGGCGGCTGACCCTGGACGGGGTCCGCGCGGTGCAGCGCTTCGCTCCCGCCGGGCTGGCCGGCAGCCCCGTGGGACTCGCGTGTTATTCGGGCGGTGGCATGGCGACGGGCTTCGCGGCCGCGCTGGCTCCCGAGTACGCGCCCGAACTGCCGATCGTCGGCGCCGCCATGGGCGGGGTCCCGGTGAATATCGGAAAGCTCGCCCTGGACGTGGGCGCGGCCCCGAATCCCCTGTTCGGCTTGGGTTTCGCCGCCGCGAACGGATTGGAACGCGAGTATCCCGACGTGATGTCGCTGGACGAACGGATGACTCCGGCGGGCCGCGAGCTGCGCGATCGCATCGCCGACGCGTGCACCGACGAGATCATCGGCGCCGCGGCCAACCGCAGCTTCTCCGACTATTTCACCGGCGGCGTGGACGATGTCAGCGGCGCCCAGATCGGCGTGCTGCACGAGAACAGCCTGGAGACCTACCCGGGCGTCCCGCGCACCCCGGTCTACCAGTGGCACGGCGGGTCGGATGTCGTGAACCCTTGGCTCGCACGCGAGGTGGCGGGCCGCTACTGCGCCGCCGGCACCCCCGTGCGGTTCGACATCATCCCCGGCGCGGACCACACCGCGGCCATTGCCCCGGGCTCCGCCAACGCCTTCGGCTACCTCGCGGACCGCTTCGCCGGGGTTCCGGCGCCCAGTAACTGCTGAAGGGTCGGCAGAGACGGCGACGTCCACAGCGCACCGTGCCCCAGCCGGACAGCCGACTGGGGCACGGAGTTGTTCGATTCAGTTGTGGCGCAACGGCTCTCAGTGCACGATCACCGGCTCGCCCTCCGCGGGGGCGGGGACCGAGTTCGGCATGATCACCGCGGCCAGGACCGCGCCGACCAGGAAGATCGCCGTCGCCCACCAGAAGCTGGTGGTGTAGCTCTCGATCATCGACTGCGCGACGTCGAGCGGGTTACCGCCCTGCCGGGTGGACATGTAGTTCGCGGCGGCCGAGGAGGCGATGGTGCTCAGCAGCGCGGTGCCGATCGAGCCACCCACCTGCTGGCTGGTGTTCACCATGGCCGACGCGACGCCCGCGTCGTCGTGGTGCACGCCCGCGGTCGAGCCCTGGAACGCGGTCGACATCGAACCACCGAGGCCCAGACCCATCAGGATCAACGCCGGCAGGATGTGCGTGGCGTAGCCGGTGTCCAGACCGATCTGCGTCAGCCACCCCATGCCGACGGCGGCGATCAGGAAGCCGCCCGCCACGGTGACCTTCGGTCCCAGCTTCGGCAGCAGCAGCGACGGCACGGTCGTGGACGAGGCCACCATGCCCGCCACCATCGGCAGGAACGCCACACCGGTCACGATCGGCGAGTAGCCCAGCGTCAACTGCATGTAGTAGGTCAGGAACAGGAAGATCGCGAACATCCCGATGCCCATGACGAACACCGTCAGGTAGGCGCCACCGCGGGTGCGGTCGAGCACGATGCGCAGCGGCAGCAGCGGGTGCGCGACCCGGGTCTCCAGCCAGCCGAACACCCCCAGCAGCGCGGCGCCGCCGATCAGGAACGCCAGTGTGACGCCGTTGGACCAGCCGTGCGACTCGGCGTGCGAGAAGCCGTACACGATGCCGAACAGCGCGACGGTCACCACGGCGGTGCCGGGGATGTCGAGCTTGGGCCGCTCGGTGGTCACGTGCTTGGCCAGCAGCAGCACCGCGCCGACGAGCGCGATCGCGGCGAAGATCAGGTTCACGTACATCACCCAGCGCCACGACGCCCACTCGGTGAGCGCGCCGCCCAGCAGCAGCCCGAGCGCGCCACCGGTACCGGCGACGGCGCCGAAGATGCCGAAGGCCTTGGCCCGCTCGGCCGGTTGCGTGAAGGTCACCGTCAGCAGCGACAGCGCCGCGGGCGCCAGCAGCGCGCCGAACACGCCCTGCGCCACACGCGCCGCCACCAGCATCTCGAATCCGGTGGCCGCACCGCCGATGGCCGAGGCGACCGCGAAGCCGACCAGGCCGGTGATGAAGGTGTTGCGCCGCCCGAACAGATCGCTCAGCCGCCCGCCGAGCAACAGCAGGCTGCCGAAGGCCAGCGCGTATCCGGTGACGACCCACTGGCGGTCACCGTTGGAGAAACCGAGATCGCGCTGCGCCTCCGGCAGCGCGATGTTGACGACGGTCGCGTCGAGCACGACCATCAGCTGGGCGACGCCGAGCACGGCGAGCACCCACCAGCGCAACGCATGCGAGCCGCGGCGGCCCGCGTTCGGCGACCGAGTCGCCGCATCCTTTTCCAGGTCGATCGCGGTAGTCATGGAGCCCCTTAGTCCGGTGACCGTATGCGGAGGTCGTTCCTCCGCTTGGTATGAAAGCTACCACCATAACGGAGAGAATGCCTCCACTTAATCCCGATGCTTGCTAGCATGACTGTGTGAATCGCACCACCACCATGTCCGCACCTCGGCGTCTGCGCGCCGACGCCGCCCGCAACCAGCAGCGGATCGTCGAGGCCGCGCGCAGACTCTTCGCCGAGCGCGGACTGGAGGTCACTCTGGACGATGTCGCCGAGGCGGCGGGGGTCGGGGTGGGCACGGTGTACCGGCGCTTCGCGAACAAGCAGGAACTGATCATCGAGGTCTTCGAGCAGACCGTCGCGGCCATGGCCGAGGCCACCGAACGCGCCAACCGCAACCCGGATCCCTGGGCCGCGGTGGTGGAGTTGTTCGAGTGGGCGTGTGAGCATTTCGCCGGCAATCGCGGATTCAGCGAGGTGATGCTCGAACTGCCCGACGCGATGGAGCGTTTCGAGTCCGTCCGCGATCGGATCAAGCCGCAGATCGGGCGGCTGGTCGACCGTGCCCACGCCGCGGGCGTGCTGCGTCCGGGCATCGAGGCGCCGGACTTCTTCGCGATTATCAACATGGTCGAATCGATCGCCGCCTTCTCCAAGCCGGTGAACGATCAGGTCTGGCGGCGATACCTGGCGATCGCGCTGGACGGGGTGCGCGCCGATACGGTTCCGCGCCAGCCCCTGCCCGTCCCGCCCCTGCGCGACGACGAGGTGGACCAGGCCAAGGCGCGTACCTTCGCCTGCCGACGCCGCTAGGCCGGGAATTCGCGTCCAGTAGCGCCCGTCACAGCGCATGCCCTAAAGTTGGACGCATGACCAACTCTTGGGTGAATTGGGCCGGCGACCAGCAGTGCGCGCCCGCCGCGACGGCGGCGCCCGGCTCCCCCGAGGACGTGGCCGAGCTATTGCAACGCGCCGAGGCCGCAGGACAGACCGTGCGCGTGGCCGGGGCCGGTCACTCGTTCACCGACGCCGTGCTCACCGACGGCATGCTGCTGAACCTGTCGAAGCTGGACCGCATCCTGCACGTGGACCGTGCCGCCGGGCTGGTCCGGGTGGAGGCCGGGGCCACACTCAACGCGCTGAGCGCGGCCCTGCACCCGCTGGGCCTGGCGTTCCCGAACCTGGGCGACATCAATGTGCAGACCATCGCCGGAGCCACCGCCACCGCCACGCACGGGACCGGGGCGACCTTGCAAAACCTTTCCGCCGCACTGCATTCGGTCGAATTGATGCTCGCCGACGGCAGCCGGGTGGAACTGGACGAACAGAGCGACCCCGACGGCTGGCGCGCGGCGCGGGTGCACGTCGGCGCGCTCGGCGTGGTGACGGCCGTGACGTTGGAACTGGTGCCGTCGTTCGTGCTGGAGGGGGTCGAACGCCCGGTGCCGGTCACCGATGTACTCGCCGATCTCGACGAATACATCGACAGCAACGAGCATTTCGAGTTCTACATGTTCGCGCACAGCCCGCTGGCGATGACCAAGCGCAACAACCGCGTGGAGTTGCCCGAGCAGCCGCGCGGCAAGGCCGTCGACTGGTTCGCCGACATCCTGGTCTCCAACCACACGTTCGACGCGCTGGCCCGGCTCTGCCGTCGCCGGCCGCAACTGATTCCGTGGGTGCAGCGCGGCGCCGCCTACGCGGGTAGTTATCGCCGCCAGGTGGACCGCTCCTATCGAGTGTTCGCCTCCCCCAGGCTCATTCGCTTCACCGAGATGGAGTACGCGATACCGCGCGAGCACTCGGTGCCCGCGATCCGCGAGATCAAGGAGCTGTCCCAGCGTTTCGACACCCCGATGCCCATCGAGGTGCGCTGGGTGGCGCCGGACGACGCCTTCCTGTCCCCGGCCGGTGGCCGCGACACCTGCTACATCGCCGTACATCAGTACCGCGGCATGGCCTACGAGCCGTATTTCCGTGCGTGCGAGGCGGTTTTCGACAAGTACGGCGGGCGGCCGCACTGGGGCAAGCGGCACTTCCAGACCGCGCGGACGCTGCGGCCGCGCTATCCGGAGTGGGATCGGTTCCAGGAGGTCCGCCGCCGGTTCGACCCGAAGGGCCGCTTCACCAACGCCTACGTCGAGCGGGTGCTCGGTCCCGTCGACTGAGGCTTCGCGAACCGCAATTCCATTGTGACCGGGATGGTTTCGACCTCGAGCGCCTGACGCAAGCGGGGCACGGCGTGGTCGAGGACGCGGGCACGCAGCGCACCGATATCGGCGTCGGGTTCGGCGGTCACCACCAGGTACAGCTCCGGGGCGCGGCCGGGCCCGGACACCCAGGCCGCGGCGGAGCGCACCCCGTCGTAGCCTTCCAGGTCGGTCGAAACGGGCCGGGCCACGGTCGTGGCGGTCAGGGCGGTCCGATCGCCGGTTTCCGGAGTGCGGGCCCGCCAGCGCACCGGCTGTGGCATCCGGGTCACCTGCGCGGTGGCCCAGCGCAGGCAGGCCAGGCCAAGCACGCTCGCCACGGCGACGATGACCCACAGCAGCCATGTGGGCGAATGGGTTCGGTCCGACAGTACCGGCGAAGCCGCGTCCACCCAGCCCAGCCGTCCGTAGTGGACCGCCAGAGCGACGGCTCCGACGGCCGTGGCCACCACGCCCGCCACCCCGAGCACGGTGCGATTCACCGCCGCGGGCGGTCGGCGGCGGATGCTCTCACCGCGCGCAGCGAATCCCACCGTGCCGCTCGCGGCGAGCGCCACCCGCTCTCCGGCGGTCACCGCATGCTCCCGGTGTGGCGCAGGCGCAACGAGATTCGCGGCGACGTGCGTGTGCCGATGCGGCCGATGCGCTCGTCGACCGCGGCGCGGACGGCCGCCGTGAGTTCGGCGGGATGTGCCCGGGGCGTGCGGACAGCCACACGAACCGTCTTGCGCCGCAGGGTGACTCGGGCGGAGTGCACGCCCTCGACCGACTGTGCCGCTGCCCGCAACGCGGTGCGCAGGCCGCGCCGGGTCACTCCGGCCGCGATACCGTCGTCGGCGGTGAGCGGCACCACCACCGGACGACCCGGCAGTACCGCCAGCCCCAGCAGCACGATGCCCACCAGTGTCGCCGCGACTCCGAACCACGCCACCGACATATCGGTCCAGGCCGTCTCGCGCAACCGGTTCTCGACGCCGTCCCATACGACGAGTTCCCTTGCCCCGGTGAGCCGTTGGACCAGCGACAGCACGACGATCACGCACACCGCCAGCAGTACGACCGCCAGCACCGCGGCCGGCGCCGCACGGCTCGGCCGCCGCCTCACCGTGCTCTCCCCGGTAGTTCCGCCACGTCGATGTCCAACCGCCGCACCGGCACTCCCGTGCGCTCCCGCATGCGGCGCAGCACGTGCGCGCGGCAGACGGTGGCGACCTGCCAGATCGGCATCGGATAGTGGATCGGCAATCGCAACGACAGCACCGCCGCGCCCCGGGAGAACCTGGCCCGCGCCTCGACGCCGGGCGCGACGCCGGTGATCTCCCGAGCCGCGTCGATCACCACTCGCCGCACGGCCGCGGCGTCGATCTCCGCGGCCGGCACGGGCGGCGCCGTGGCGGGCTCGATCGCGGTCACCGTGCTCGTCATGCTTCCTCCCGGTTCGGTGTGGTCAGCTCGATTCCCCGGTGATAGCGCAACACTAACCGCTCGTTCGCGCGGAAGCCGGTGTACGCGCCGGGCGGCCCGGCCACGACGGCACCTGAAGGAGACATACCAGCTCACAGCGGTTCGGGAGGAAATTTTTGATTGACATCGCCCCCGGGAAGTGGGCACGATGGGGAGCGCAATCGTTGTCCAGATGATTGCTGAGCTGAATAGGTTGTCGCGGCACACCCGCTCGAACGGGGCCGGGCAACGCTGTACGGCACGACGGACGAGCATCTCGTCCATTCTCGCAATTCGGACGTGAGACCTACCGACAACGGAGGTTCGGATGTCTGATCGCTCCACCGGCCGAAAACCCGGCCAGGTTGCCGACAAGGGCAAGAAGTCCATGAAGAATCGCTCCCGGCGCGACGCGGAACGCATGCCCGACGACATGCGGCGCGACCCGGACCGGATGGGTTCGGGCATGAAGCGCGAGGGCGACGGCATGAATGCCGCGGCGCGACGCGACGCCCGCGTCGACCGCGACGACATGCAGGACGCGGCCCGCCAGACGAAGGAGAGGCTGGGCAAGTAGGAACCGGTGACATCGGCTCGCGACGGTCTCGTCGCGAGCCGATCCGCGTCAGCGGGCGCGGGCGAGCCGACCGCGATCGGCCAGGCGCAATTCCAGTGTCACCGGGACGATTTCGGCCTCGAGCGCCTCGCGCAGCCGGGCCACCGCATGGCCGAGAATGTGTTTGCGCAGCGCCGCCAGGTCGGTATCCGGTTCGGCGGTCACCACCAGGTGCAGTTCCGGCGCGGCAGCGGGTCCGGACAGTCGCGCGGCGGCCGAGCGAACCTGCGGATAGGACTCGACATCGGCGACCACCGGCGCGGCCGCGACGCCGGAATCGAGCACCGTGGTTCCCGCGGCATCGGTGGCGCCGATCCGCCACATAGTCCGCCGCGGCAGCCGGGCGGCCTGCGCCGCCAGCCACCGCAGCGCGGCCAGGCCGATCAGCACCGCGCCCACCGCGACCACGATCAGCACCCAGCGCGGCGGCGCGGCGGTGCCGGGGACGAGGGTGGTATCCGGGTCCGCCCAGCTCAGTCGGCCGGTCCAGGCGACGATGGCGTAGGCGCCGGCGGCGACCAGCGCCAGGCCGATCAGTGCCAGCAGCGTCCGATTCAGCCGGGCGGGGCGGTTGACCGTACTCATCAGGCTTCTCCTGTCCGTACCGTGCGCACCCGGGTACGCACCGTATGCGGCGTGCGGGGACCCACCAGCGCCAGGCGTTCATCGATCGCCGCGCGCACCGCGGAACCGACCTCCGATTCGGGCCGACGGGTGCGCGCCTTCACCCGGATCTTCTTGCGTCCCAGTCGAACCCGTGACGATTCCAGACCGTCGACCGAGTCGGTCGCGTCCCGGACGGCGGCGCGCAGGCTGCGCCGGGTGATCCCCGCGTCCACACCCTCCGTCGATTCCAGCGGCAGCACGACGGGCCGTCCCGGCCACAGCGCCACCGCGAGCAGCAACAACCCGAGCATCGCGATGGTGATGCCGCCGCCGAGCACCCAGGCGCTGCCCCACGTGGTGTCGTGCAGGCGCGTCGCCACGCTGTCGTAGGAGACGAGTTCCTTTGTGTCGCTGAGCTTCTGTATCGCCGACACGGCGACCAGCACGCACACCGCGACCAGCGCCAGCGCCACCACGACGGCCGGGATCACCCGGCGCGGCCGGCGCCTCATCGGACCCGCCCCGGTTCGGCGTCGGTCGGCAGCGCCGACACCTCGATGTCCACCCGCGGCACCGCCAGTCCCGACAGTTCGCGGGTGCGTTCGATCAGGTGGGCCCGGCAGGCGTCGGTGATCCGGGCGACGGGCAGCGGGTAGCGGATCGGCAACCGCACGCGCAGGACCGTCGCGTCCCCGACGACACGCGCGGTCACCTGCACGTCCGACTCCACCCCGGCCACCTCGCGGGCGGCGCGGGCCGCGATCCGCCGCACCGCCCGCTCCCCCACCACGGTGACGCCGCGCGTTTCCATCTCGCGCGGCGGCGCGCCGGGGGATGCCGTGGCGGCGGTCATCGGCGGCTCCGATCCTGCGCCGATCGCACCAGCCCGGCCAGATCGACGTCGCCGTCGAGCCAGCGCCCGATCAGCAGGCCCAGCCCGCCGAACACCAGCACGACGAAGAACGCGCCGAAACCGCCGAAGGCCGCGGCGAACCCGAGAGCCAGGCCGCACATCAGGCAGATCGTGGTGGCGCTCATGTCACTGCACCCGATCCCGGCTCGGCGGTTGCTGCTGCTGATCGGCGTCGTCGTCGCCCTCGATGTAGACATCGTTGACATTGAGGTTGACCTCGACGACCTCGAGGCCGGTCATCTGCTCGATGGCCGTGATGACATTGCGCCGGACCACTCGCGCCAATTCGGCGATGGCGACGCCGTATTCGACGACCAGATCCAAATCGACGGCGGCCTGCCGCTCCCCGACCTCGACCGAAACACCCTGTCCCACACTGGCGGACGCGCCCGGGATGCGATCGCGCAGCGCGCCGAACGCGCGGGCCGCGCCGCCGCCCAGTTCGTGCACGCCGCGGACCTCGCGGGCGGCCAGCCCGGCGATCTTCTGCACGACGGTGTCGGCGATGGTGGTGGTGCCCTGATCGGTCACCAGCGCGTCCGGGCGGCCGGTGGCGTTGCGGTCGGCCTTGGCGGGCGTATTCGAGTTGTCGGACTTGGCATTTCCGGGGTTACCGGCCGGCTTATCGGTTGCCGTGCTCGTCATGATTCCTCCGATTCCCTTGCGTTACAGCGGATAACGACCTTTCATCGGTAAGACACGAGGCCGCGCAGTTCGTCACGGCCGCTGTGTGTGAGCTAGGTAACCGCGATGTCGCCGACCGCCTCGGCGGTCAGATCCGCGACTACCACGCGCAGTCTCGCCCGCGCCCACTCGGTGTTCTCGAGCAGCGGCCGGATCGCGGCGGCGACCTTGTCGACCAGCGGCGGCAGCGGCAGCGCGGTGGCCACGACGCGGACCTCCACCACCGCCGAGCCGAGATCGACCGCGTATCGGTTGCCCGCGAGCGGGAGCCAGGTCGCGTTCTGCGGCACCGGCGGGGTCGCGGGTCGTAGTCCGTCCACCGTGTCGATCGCGCCGACGATGTCATCGATCAGCTCTCCCTCCGCTGTCACGAGCGCCCCGGTTCGATGTCGAGAACACAGACCGAGACCTCGTCCACGGGGACGCCGGTCTGCTCGTTCACCACACGGGCGATCTCGCGCTGCACGGTTCTGGCGACCTCGCCGACGTGGCCGCCGGCCGCGATCGTGAGATCCACGTGGATCTTCAGCCACTCACCCGCGCGGCGGACCCGTACGCCGCCCGAGGGCGCCGATTCCTGCCGGGTCAGCAGTTGCAGACCCGAGCGGGCCAGCTGCCCGACCAGGCCGAGTACGCCGGGTTCTAGCCGCAGCACGCCGGGCACGGAGGCCGCGGCGCGGGCGGCGACCCCGGCGATCACCGCGTCGGCGACGACCGTTTCGGTGGCCGTGGTACTCACCGGTCCTCCTCGTAGATGTCGACGACCGAGATGTCGAGTCGTTGCAGGATCAGGCCGATGCGCGCCGAGGCCGCCGCCCGCACCCGCTCGCGCACCTGCGGGACGACCTCGCCGAGGCTGCGGCCGTCGGCACGCACCGAGATGGTCATCTCCACCTCGACGACGGTGGCGCCGTCAGACCCCGGTCCGGTCGAGCGCACGGTGCAGCCGCGGGCCCGCACGCCGTCCACGGTGTCGGCCGCGTAGCGCAGCACCACCGCCACCGCCTGCTCGCTGACCTCGATCGAGCCCGGATGCGGGGTGGGCAGGTCCACGGTCCGGCCCCGGCGCACCTCGGTGCGCACGGCGGACATGATGCGGCCGAACAGGTCCGGCGGTGGCGGATCCGGTTCCTCGACCAGTTCGCGGGTCGCGCCGCGCAGCATGAGTAGGCTCTCGCGGGCCGCGGCGCAGTGCGGGCAGGTCTGTTCGTGCTCGTCGGCGAGTCCGGCATCGACCGCGTCCAGCCGCTCCCACACCTGTTCCAGGCCGCGTCCGCAGGGAAGCAGGTAGTCGCTGTCGGTGGTCTGGCCTACCGCCATGGCTTCATCACCTCCGCCAATTGTGCTCGGGCCCGGGCGATCCGGCCGCGGACCGCGGTGCCGTTGGTGCCGACGATCTCGGCGATCTCGTCGTAGGACCGCCCGTGTACCTCGCGCAGCAGCCAGCAGGCCCGCTGCTCGGGCGTCAGCCGCTGCAGCGCCGCGGTGAGGGCGGCCAGCTGGCTGTTGACCTGCGCCGCGTGCTCCGGGTGGGTGTCGGTGCGGGGCGAGGCGGTGGTGTCCGGGTCGACGTCGGCGGACGGCTGCCGGGATCTGATGACGTTCAGGCAGCGGTTGGTGGTCATCCGGTACAGCCAGCCCGCGAACGCCGAGTCGTCCTGGAGCTGGCCGACTCTGCGCCACGCGTTCAGGAACACCTCCTGGGTGACGTCCTCCGCCTCGCCGCGGTCGGCCAGCATCTTCGCCGCGAGCCGGAACATGGGCCCCTGATAGCGCAGCACCAGTTGCTCGTAGGCCCGGACATCGCCGTCGCGCGCCCGACCGGCGAGGGTCGCGTCGTCCAGCGCCGCCTCGGGTGCGGTAGCCGTCGTGCTCACACAACACCTCCTCCGCTGCTCCCTCGATCGACACACGCGAGCGGGAATCGTCACGAGGAATTATCCGTGATCGTTGTCTCACAGGTTGCCGAGTGAGGAATACCGCGTCGGCACGGTCTTGAACATGTGCGCCGATCGGCGCCGCACTCATGAGACAACGGAGGTTCGTGATGTCCGCCAACGACAAGTTCGCCCACACCGTCGACGACCTGAGCGGCAAGGCGAAGCAAGCTGCCGGGCAGGTCACCGGCGATGACAAGCTACGCGACGAGGGCAGGACCGATCAGGCCGAGGCCGGCGTGAAGCAGGCCGCCGACGATGTGAAGGCCGCCGTCGGCGACGCCGTGAACAAGTTGCGGGACCGGTTCGGGAAGTAGAACTCGAGTTCGCCCGCAGTTCGCCACAGCAGGCGACTGCGGGCGGGAACCGGGGCTACTCGTTCACCAGCCGCAAGCCGGGGGCGTGGGCCTGGCGGCGACCGACCAGCCAGACCTGAATGGTCTGATCGGCGGCCGGGTTGAGGGTCTCGATCTCGACCTCGATCTCGCCGCGTTGGGGATGGTCGAGATGCACAGTGCCCGTGCGGAATTCACCCACCATGTGCTCGCGCCAGCGGCAGGCGAACTCCGGTCGGCCCTGCAGTTCGGTGATCAACGACCCGAGCCCCTGCTCGTCGGGCCAGACCGAACGCGCCGCCCGCAATGCGGAGATCATCATGTCGGCGGCGACCGGCCAGTCGCGCCAGCGCTGCGACGCGGCCGGATGGGCGAACACGTACCGCGCGAGATTGCCGTCGATCCCGTCGTCGTAGACGCCGAGCGGCTCGGCGAAATCGCGCCAGGCGGCGTTGCCGGCGAGGATGTTCTGCCACCGGCCGAGCACCACGGCGGGAGTCGGGTGCAGCGCGTCGAGGACCGCCTGCAGCGTTTCGGAGACCTGGTCCTCCGCCCGGCCGGGCGACGGGCAGCCGCCGGCCGCGTGTTCGAGGCCGAAGGCCAGCTTGCCGAAATGGTGGCGTTCGACCTCGTTGAGCTGCAATGCCTCGGACAGCGCACCGAGGACCGCCATGGAGGGATTGGTATCCCGGCCTTGCTCGAGGCGAGCCAGATAGTCGACGCTCACCCCGGCCAGGGCGGCGACCTCCTCACGGCGCAGGCCCGGCGTGCGGCGGCGGCGACCCGCGGGCAGGCCGACGTCCTCCGGCTGCAACCGCGCGCGCCGAGCGATGAGAAATTCGCCGAATTCCGACTGTGCCACGCCACCATCCTGTCCGATCCCGGCTGCGTTATCCGCGCCCTGGCAGTACCAGGATAGCGGCGGCGTGGACAAACGGACCGCGGTCCGGAAATGATGGTGGACATGACGACTTCTACGAACACCACCCTGAAGGCCGGCGCCTGGGAGCTCGACGCCGCCCACTCATCGGTCAACTTCACCGTCCGCCACCTGGGGATCTCCAAGGTCCGCGGCCGCTTCAACTCCTTCGAGACCGGTTTCGTCGTCGACGAGGCGGGCACGGCCGCCATCGAGGCCACCGTCTACCTCGACTCGTTCGACACCGGCAACGCCCAGCGTGACGAGCACGTCCGCAGCGCCGACCTGCTGGACGTCGAGAAGCGGCCGACCCTGCACTTCAAGGTCGTCGAGCCGGTGCGGGTGGCCGAGGACTTCGAGGTCACCGGTGAGGTGACGCTCGGTGGCGTGACCAAGCCCATCGCCCTCGAGGTCGAGTGGGGCGGCGTGCAGGAGGCGCCCGACAACAAGCGCCACGCCGGATTCGCCGCGACCGGCACCCTCAAGCGCAGCGAGTTCGACGTCGCCACGGCGGTACCGACGGCTATGCTCAGCGACAAGATCGCCATCGAGCTGGACATCCAGCTCATCGAGCCGTAGGACTGGTCCCGGTCCGTTCCGCGAAGGGAGTCCGATGAGCACTGCCAACGATTGGAACAGCAACATCATCGCCGAGTTCCGCGCCAACGAGGGCCGGGTGGGCGGCCAGTTCGAGGGCGCCCCGATGCTGCTGGTGCACCATCGCGGCCGCAAGTCCGGGCGCGAATCGGTCAGCCCGATGATGTACCTGGCCGACGAGCAGGACCCGGACCTCATCTACGTGTTCGCCTCCAAGGGAGGCGCTCCCACGAACCCGGACTGGTACTACAACCTCACCGCGGCCGGCTCCGCAACCGTCGAGCGCGGCACGGAACGCTACGACGTCACCGTCCAGGAGATCACCGGCCCGGACCGAGACCGAATCTACGCCGAACAGGCCGGCCGCTACCCAGGCTTCGCCGGCTACTCCGAAAAGACCGCGGGCATCCGCACCATCCCGGTCCTCGCTCTCCGCCGCGCCTGACCTCCGCCAAACTCGCTGCGGCGCAACAACAACCGCGCCACAGCGGAACAACCGTGCCACCGCACAGCAAACCTGCGGCAGCACAACAACTCTGCCGCAGCACAGCAACCGTGCGGTAGCACAACAACCCTGCCGCGACAGAACAACCGTGCCGCAGCACAACCCTGCGGCGGCACAACATCCTTGCGGCGGCACAACATCCCTGCGGCAGCACAACATCCCTGCGGCAGCACAACAACCCTGCGGCAGCACTACATCCCTGGCCCGTGCTCCCTGGAGCGCGGGCCAGGGGCATTCCGGGGGATCGAACGCGGCGCGCGACCACCCCTCACGGCAGCAGGCCTGCCCGGCGCGCCCGCACCACAGCTTCGTGGCGGGTGTGGGCGCCCAGTTTCACCATGGCGCTGCGCAAATAGCTCTTGACCGTTTCCGTCCGGAGTGAAAGACGTTGTGCTGCTTCGGCATTGCTGCACCCGAGCGCGACATGGGTGAGTACGTCCAGCTCGCGGGGCGCCAGTGCCGGTGCATCGTTGGGGATTTCGGGGCCGGACACGAGCCGGGCCAGACGTTCGGACAGCTCACGTAATCGAGTGCGGGCGGTGGGGTCGGTGACGGTCTGGGCGATGCCGCGCACCTCGGCATGGATGTCGCGAAGCTGTTCGGCGACAACGGCGTCCGTCGTCGGAGCGATCGCCGCCTCGCGCAACCGCAACCGCCGGTCCACCTCGTCGCGTATCGCCAGCTCCACGGCCAGCCGCCGACCGGCCTGCACCGCCAACTCGGCCGCGCGGCCACCGATCGGCCCGGCGTCGCGGCTGGCGATGTACAGCACGGCCCGCGATTCGCCGCCGACCACGACCGGCACCCCGACCACGGCCCGCAAGCCTTCGGTCAGCACCGGGGCGTCGTAGTGGTGGGTGATGGTGGAGGCGATCCGGTAGTCCGCGACGGAGGTGGGCCGCCTGCTCGACACCGCCGCGCCCCCGACCCCCGACGACGGCGAGACCGCCAGCCCGCGCATGGCGGCGGTGCGGGTGCCGAAGAACTCCGAGAGAATCAGCGTCTCCCCGTGCACCTGGCCGCCGAACACCACCGGCATCCGCGAGTCGACCGCGACCCGCCGCAGTTCGGCGCGCAGCGCGTCGGCATCGCGGGGTCGCAGCAGTTCCATCTCGGTACCCCTTTCCGGGGGTAGTGGGCGGGGGAATGTGACCTGGATCCTAATTCCCGTGAGTTCGACAACGGGCCGGATCCAGCAGGCCAGTTATACGCATGGAGCATGGAAGGTGCCGCTGCTGGGCGACACGATCGGAGCCAACCTCGATCGCACCGTGGCGATCCACGGCGATCGGCTCGCGCTCGTCGACCGCGCCGGCGATGTGCGGTGGACCTATCGGCAGTTCGCCACGGAGGTGGACGCGGTCGCGCTCGGTCTGCTCGCGACCGGCGTCGACAAGGGTGATCGGGTCGGCATCTGGGCGCCGAATCGCGCGGAGTGGACGCTGGTGCAGTACGCGACCGCGCGGATCGGCGCGATCCTGGTGAACATCAACCCCGCCTATCGCGCGCACGAACTGCGCTACGTGCTGCGGCAGGCGGGCGCCCGGGTGCTCGTGGCCGCCCGGGAGTTCAAGACCTCGGACTACGCTGCGATGATCGACGAGGTCCGCCCCGACTGCCCCGACCTGGACCACGTGGTGCTGCTGGACGGCCCCGACTGGTCCGCACTGCTGGATCGCGGCCGGGCCGGCGATCCGGCCGAGCTGGCGGCGGCGCAGGCCGCGCTCTCCCCCGACGACCCGATCAACATCCAATACACCTCCGGCACCACCGGTTTCCCCAAGGGCGCCACGCTCTCCCACCACAACATCCTCAACAACGGCTACTTCGTCGGCGAGCTGTGCGGCTATACCGAGGCCGACCGGATATGCCTGCCGGTCCCGTTCTATCACTGCTTCGGCATGGTGATGGGCAATCTCGCCGCCACCAGCCACGGCGCGGCGATGGTGATCCCGGCCCCGGCGTTCGATCCGCGCGCGACCTTGGAAACCGTTGCGGCCGAGGGCTGTACGTCGCTGTACGGGGTGCCGACGATGTTCATCGCCGAACTCGCCGAGCCCGGTTTCGACACCTACGACCTGTCCACACTGCGCACCGGCATCATGGCGGGATCGCCCTGCCCGGTCGAGGTGATGAAGCAGGTGATCGAGCGGATGGGGATGAGCGAGGTCAGCATCTGCTACGGCATGACGGAAACATCCCCCGTATCCACCCAGACCCGCCGCGACGACACCCTCACCCAGCGCACGGCGACCGTGGGCCGGGTCGGCCCGCATCTGGAGATCAAGATCATCGACCCCGCGACCGGGCTGACCGTGCCGCGCGGCGAGCCCGGCGAACTGTGCACCCGCGGCTACTCGGTGATGCTCGGGTACTGGAACGATCCCGAGAAGACCGCCGCCGCCATCGATTCCGGCCGCTGGATGCACACCGGCGACCTGGCGACCATGGACGACGACGGCTACGTCGCGATCACCGGCCGCAGCAAGGACATGGTCATCCGCGGCGGGGAGAACATCTACCCCCGCGAGATCGAGGAGTTCCTCTACACCCACCCCGACATCCTCGACGCCCAGGTGGTCGGCGTGCCCGACCCGAGATTCGGCGAGGAACTCGTAGCCTGGATCCGGTTGCGTGAGGGCGCACCCGCCCTGGACGCCGCGGCGCTGCGCGAGTTCTGTTCCGGGCAGCTCGCGCATTTCAAGATTCCCCGCTACGTACACGTCGTCGAGGAATTCCCGATGACCGTCACCGGCAAGATCCGCAAGGTCGAGATGCGCGAGATCTCCACGCGGCTGTTCGGCCCCGATATCGACAGAACAGGAGAATCGGCATGACCACCAACACCGAGTTGTACCGCGCCGCCCGCGACCGCCTGCTGGGCACCGCGACCGACTACGACTCGGCCCGCAAGCTGTTCGAATGGCCGCTGCTGACAGGCAGATTCAACTGGGCCACGGACTGGTTCGATGTGATCGCCCGCGGCAACGACCGCACCGCGCTGTGGATCGTCGAGGAGGACGGGCGTGAACAGCGGGTGAGTTTCGACGCGCTGGCCCGCCGCTCCGACCAGGTCGCGACCTGGCTCGCCGACATCGGTGTGCGCCAAGGCGATCGGGTGATCGTGATGCTGGGCAACCAGGTCGAGCTGTGGGAATCCATGCTGGCGATCGCCAAGCTCGGAGCGGTTGTCATGCCGACCACCGCGGCGCTGGGCCCGGCCGACCTGAGCGACCGGATCGCCAGGGGCGCCGTGCGTTTCGTGATCGCCAACACCGCCGACACGGCGAAGTTCGAGCAGGTGGACGGCGAGTACACCGGCATCGTCGTCGGTGCGCCCGCGTCCGGCTGGCACAGTTACACCGACTCCGGCGACGTGCGTGCGGCGGGCCCGTTCGAGGCGGTCACCGACGTCACCGACGAACTGCTGGTGTACTTCACCTCGGGCACCACCAGCAAGCCGAAGATGGTGCAGCACAGCCAGATCAGCTATCCGGTCGGCCACCTCAGCACCATGTACTGGATCGGCGTGCGCCCCGGCGACGTGCACCTGGCGATCAGTGCGCCCGGCTGGGCCAAACACGCGTGGAGTTGCCTGTTCGCGCCGTGGATCGCCGAGGCCACCATCTTCGTCTACAACTACGGCCGCTTCGACGCCGCCGCACTGCTCGCGCAGCTGAACCGGGCCGGGGTGAACACCTTCTGTGCGCCACCGACGGTGTGGCGCATGCTGATCCAGGCGGATCTCGGGGAGCGGCCCGCGGGCCTGCGCGAGGTACTGGGCGCCGGGGAACCGCTGAACCCCGACGTGATCGCGCGGGTCGAGAAGGCGTGGGGCCTCACGATCCGCGACGGTTTCGGCCAGACCGAGACCACCCTGCAGGTCGGCAACACCCCCGGACAGCCGGTCAAACCGGGCTCGATGGGACGGCCCGCCCCCGGCGTTCCCGTGGTGCTGGTCGACCCGATCTCCGGCACGGTGGCCGACGAGGGCGAGATCTGCCTGGACCTCGCCGCGGAACCGGTGAATCTGATGACCGGCTACCTGGACGACCCGCAACGCAACGCCGACGCCATGGCGGGCGGCTACTACCACACCGGCGATGTCGCCACCCGCGACGCCGACGGCTACATCACCTACATCGGGCGCACCGACGACGTGTTCAAGTCCTCCGACTACAAGGTGTCGCCGTTCGAACTGGAGAGCGTGCTCATCGAGCACCCGGCGGTCGTGGAGGCCGCGGTGGTCCCGCAACCGGACGACACTCGGCTCGCCGTGCCCAAGGCGTACGTGGCGCTGGCGGC
This sequence comes from Nocardia sp. N2S4-5, assembly GCF_044628355.1. Classification (NCBI taxonomy): domain Bacteria; kingdom Bacillati; phylum Actinomycetota; class Actinomycetes; order Mycobacteriales; family Nocardiaceae; genus Nocardia; species Nocardia sp. N2S4-5. The sequence goes on from NZ_JBIUPM010000001.1 coordinate 3,113,867, forward strand.
CGGCTGGGAACCCGATGCCGACACCGCGCGGGCGGTCCTGGCCTACGCCCGCGACCAGCTGGCCCCGTATCTGCGGGTGCGCCGGGTCGAATTCGCCGAGTTGCCCAAGACCATCTCCGGCAAGATCCGCCGGGTGGAACTGCGCCGGCGCGAGGAGGCCGCGCACGCCGCGGGCACGCCGATCGACACCGAGTACCGCTACGAGGATCTGCTGCCCCCGGCATCCGGGTAACGCTCGCGTGTTGCACCGCATTCGCTCGTCGACCGGCCGACGGTCCGGTCACGGGCTCGCCGGTGCACCGCAACTCGCCGGACGGAACAGCATCGATTGCGTCACGGCCGACGGAAATTGGCGCGTTTGCCCGAGTGTGGCGTGTTCGGTGCTGGTCATACCTGAGGGGAGGCGCAAAACTGGCACCGTGCCCGCCGCGTGGCACCGGTGCCTGTCGTTCGCGGGGTGCTTCACCCCTCCACCAGGAGCACCAGGCCAGGACGACAGGGACCGCCCACGTGGTGTCGGTTCGGTGCACGCCGCGGTCCCTCACCGCGGCAACACGATCCGTGATCGACCGTACGTACACCTACGACCGATTGGAGAACACCGTGTTGAACACCCTCGAGACCGCGACGGAGTACGTGATCGCGGAGTTGGAGGCGAAGGGCACCGCAACGCGTGACGACTTCGACGTCCAGGCCATCGTGAGCGCCTCGCACGCGATCGCCGAGAGTTGGGATCTCCGCTCGCTGGACCGCAGCACGTTCTGGAACATCGCCGCCAGCAACCTGCGGTTCTAGGACTGGCGATCGAATTCGTCGAGGTGGCCCGAGCGCGCGACCATCGACCACCGGCGCGCCGCGCGGCGCATCGAGCCCGCGTCGGCGTAGCCGAGTAGCTCCGCCTGCCGTTCCCGGCTCACCGGGCCCGCCGCGGCGGCCCGGGCCAGCCGGGCCCGGTCCAATTCCAGTCGCCAGGTCGTTCCCGCCTCGGCCAGGCGGCGTTGCAGCGTCCGCGGGCTGATCGCCATGCGGCGCGCGACCCACTCCAGCGAGACCTCGCCCTCCTCGAACGCCCGCGCCAGCGCCGCGGCGACCCGTTCCGGCCAAGCCGTCTCGAGCGGTGGCGGCGGGGGCAGCGCGGCGGCCAGCGGCTCCAGCACCTCCGCCAGCACGGGATCGGCTGTGGTGAGGGGTAATTCCATATCGGTCGCGCAGAATGTCATCGCGTCCACCGGGCCGCGGAACTCGATCGCGGCGGTGCCGAACACCTCGACGAAGGGCCGCACGTCGCGCGGCGCGTCCTGCCGCAACGCCACCCGGATCGGATGCAAGGGCGCGTCGACGACCTGGCGAGCCCGGGTCAGCACGGCCACCAGTCCCCACAGCTGGGTGTGGTCGCGGCCGCGGCCCTCGCCGTCGATCATGTCGATGTACAGGCTGGTCTCGTCGTCGTTCTCGGCGATCAGGTCGAAGCGGTGGTTGGTGGTGACCGCCGTGACGTACGGGCCGCAGGTGGCCAGGCCGGCGCCGAGGGTGGGCGCGCTGGAGAACAGATAGTCGTACAGCCGCAGGGCGGGCAGCCGGTATCTGCTCGCGACGTGCAGAGCCACACTCGGATCGTCCAGCGCGCGTTCACCCACCTCCCATAATCGCGAGAAGGTGTCACTGGGTACCTGTACGCCCGACCCGGTCAGCGTCCACTCCGGGACGCCGCATTCGCGCAGCATTCGATCGCGGTCCGCTCCGGCCGCGGTGAGCTGCGACAGCACGAAGCGATGCAGCAGTGTCTGATCCGTCCCCAACGCCCCTCCTGCCCGGTGGCTCCACAAGCAAGTTTCTTATACACAAACGCTATATCGCACAGGCCGTTTCGCTCCCGGAAATCGAATCATATGTGGCCGCGGACACGCTGTCCGATTCGTTCAAGACCATGCCCGCCGCGCGTTCTACGGTGCGAATATGACTGTTCGACTGAATGTGATCGGTGTGATCGTGTCCGACCTGGCGGCCGCACTCGCCTTCTACCGCCGCCTCGGCCTGGAATTCGGCGAGGACCTCGGCGGCCACGTGGAGGCGACGCTGCCGGGCGGGTTCCGGCTGACGCTCGATACCGACGAGAACATCCGCTCGTTCGCCCCGGACGCCGTCGCGAATCTGCGGGGCGAGGCCGGCCGTCTCGGCCTGGCGTTCGAGTGCGATTCGCCGGGCGCGGTGGACGCGCTCTACGCCGAGCTGACCGGCGCCGGATATCACGGCGAGCTGAAGCCGTTCGACGCCTTCTGGGGCCAGCGCTACGCCACCGTGCACGACCCGGACGGCAACAGCGTCGACCTCTACGCGCCGCTGTCCTGATCGGCGCGGGAGACCAGCTGCCCCAGCGGCTTTCCGGCCAGCTCCCGGACCTCGCGCGCCAGGTGCGCCTGATCGGCGTAACCGGCGCGGAAGGCCGTCTCCGCGAACGGAATTCCGGTGCGGGCCAGGGTCAGCGCGCGCTGCAGGCGCAGCACCCGCGCGAGCATCTTGGGTCCGTAGCCGAACGCCGACAATGACATTCGATGCAACCGGCGGGCGCCGAGGCCCAATTCGTCGGCTGTCGCCGCGACCGTGGACCCGGCCGCCAGCCGCCGCACAATGCGCGCGAACACCGGGTCGGCGGCGTCGACGGCGGTGACTCGGCGGCGGGCCAGGTGTTCGAGCCCCGTCAGCGGATCGGGCGCGGCGGCGATCAGTGCGGTCAGCGCGCGCACCTCGGCGGCGGGCCACAGATCCGTCAAGGGCGCTCGACTGTCGACGAGTTCGTGGGCGGGCACGCCGAGCAGCGCGGGCGCGGTGCCGGGAAAGAATCTGATACCGGCGATCCTCGTCCCGGCCGCGCCCGGCGGGACGTATCCACGGGTGTCCGGCCCGGCGACCAGCAGCCGCTCCCCCGTCCACAGCACGTCCATGCAACCGTCCGGGAGCACCGGCGTCTCCTCGCCAAGGCCCATGGTCCGAGACCACACCACCGCGCCCCCGACGGCGGTCGACGGGCGCTCGCGGTAGGCCGGCGGCGGACGGGTCTCCACTCGCCCGAGACTAGCGCGCCACGCCGACACGAACGCCGGTGCCGAGGTCGTTCGGCCGTAACCTGAGACCGGCCACAGCTCCACCCTGCCCTGTTCAGCAGTCGAAGGAGACCCGTCCGTGGATCGACCCGCGCCCCGCCCGTGATCCGCAGGGCTCCGCACCCCCGCGGCCCGGACGCACCCGCCCGCGGCTACGGGATCCGCGATCGCCGCCTGCGCCGCCACCATCGCGGCGATGCCTACCGGCTCACGGCCCTCGGCGGCGTGGCCGCGCTGTCACTGGACGCGCTGTCCAGCATCGCCTACGGGCCCGAGGCCATCGTGTCGGTGCTGGTCACCGCGGGCGCGGCGGCCGTGCGCTACACGGTGCCGGTCGCGGTGGCGATCGCCGTACTGCTGCTGGTGCTGGTCGCCTCCTACCGGCAGGTGGTCGCGGAGTTCCCGGACGGCGGCGGTTCCTACGCGGTGGCCCAGCGGGAGTTCCGGCGCCCGGTGAGCCTGCTCGCGGCGGCCGCACTGGTGATCGACTATGTGCTGACGGTGGCGGTGGCCCTGGCCGCCGGGGCGGCCGCGCTGGGCAGCCTCTTCCCGCTGATCGCCGACCATCTGCTGGCGACCGAGCTGATCGCGCTGGCGGCGCTCACGGCCGTGAACCTGGTCGGCATCGCCGAATCCGCGAAGGTGCTGCTGGCGCCGGCCGCGCTCTACATCGTGGTGATCGGCGCGATCATCGTGGTCGGTCTGCTGCGGGCGGAGCCGGTCGCCACGATCGGCACGCCGTCGGTGTTCCACGAGGCGCCCGGCGTGATCGGCCCGCTGCTCCTGCTGAAGGCCTTCTCGGCGGGCGGGTCGTCGGTGACCGGGGTGGAAGTCGTCGCCAACAGTGTGCCCGCGTTCCGGACGCCCGCCGTGCGCCGCGCGCAGCACACCGAGGTCGCGCTCGGCCTGCTGCTCGGCGTGCTGCTGCTCGGCATCGCGAAAGTGATTGCGACGCACGAGGTTCTGCCCCGCGACGGGGTGACCCTGCTGGCACAACTCGCGGCGGCGGCCTTCGGGACCGGGGTGCTGTTCGCGGTGGCCAACGTGACCGTCGCCGGGGCGCTGGGGCTGGCGGCGAACACCAGTTACGGCGGACTGCCGGTGCTGCTGAGCCGCCTCGCCGAGGATCACCGGATGCCGCACCTGTTCGCCCTGCGCGCCGAGCGGCCGGTGTACCGGTTCGGGGTGGCGGCGCTGGGCGTGCTGGCGGGGCTGGTGCTGATCCTCGTCGATGCTCGCGTCGATCATCTGCTGCCGCTCTACGCCATCGGGGTGTTCCTCGGATTCACGATCAGCCAGACCGGTCTGGTACGCCGGTGGGTCCGCGAGCACGGGCGGTACTGGGGCTGGAAGGTGCTGCTCAACGGGTTCGGCGCGATGCTCACGGCACTGGCCGCCGTGGTGTTCTTCCTGGAGCGGTTCACCGACGGCGCTTGGCTGCTGCTGTTCCTGGTGCCCGCGCTCATGCTGCTGTTCGACCGCACCGAGCACTACTACCGCGAGGTGGCCGCGGAACTGGGGATGGGCACGGCGATACCGGCGCCGCGGCGCGATCCGGCGCGGCGCACGGTGGTGGTCGTGCCGGTGGTCGCGGTCAGCGGGCTCACCCGCCGGGCGCTGGACGCCGCGCTGAGCCTGGGCGAGCAGGTACGTCCGATCGCGGTGGACATCGATCCGGTGACCACCGCCCGGCTGGTCGACCAGTGGCGTTCCTGGGATCCCGGGCTGGAACTGGAGGTGCTGCCCAGCCCGCGGCACGGCATGGTCGAGCCGATCGTCGACTACGCCCGCCGGCTCACCGCACCGGACCTGCAGGTGGTGGTGCTGCTGCCGCGTATCGAACCGCGCCGGCGGCGGTATCGGATCCTGCACAACCAGCGCGCCCCGATCATCGCCGAGGCACTGGACCGGCACACCGACGCGATCGCCGCGACCATCACCATCCACCTCGATTGACATCGCCCGCCGATCGTTAGACTCCGCCGCGATACACGTCGACTGTTCGGATTGGGGTTGCACGGCGCCATGCTCAAAGGTTTCAAAGACTTCGTGATGCGCGGAAACGTCATCGACCTGGCGGTCGCGGTCGTGATGGGTACGGCGTTCACCGCGATCGTCAAGTCGGTCACCAAGGGAGTCGTGGAGCCGCTCCTGGCGGTGCTGGGCAGTAACAGCCAGCTGGGCCTGGGTGTGCAGCTGGTCCCCGGCAAGCCCGCGACCTTCATCGCGGTCGGGCCGATCATCAGCGCCGCGCTCGATTTCGTGATGGTCGCGGCGGTGCTGTACTTCGTGCTGATCATGCCGATGAACCATCTCAAGAAGCGTTTCGGCGGCAAGAAGACGGCCGAACCCACTCAGACCGAACTGCTCGTCGAGATCCGGGATCTGCTGCGGGCGCAGGCGAAACAGCCGCAGGCACCGGAGACCGTGCGGCTGATGGACAAGGCGGTCCGGTCGACGGTGGACTGAACCGACCGGTCCGGGGCTCGGCGAAATTCGAGTACCGCGCTACTCGCGCCGCGGAGCCGCCCGCGACGCACTCTCGAAATGTGGCACAGCACAGACTCTTCTGCATTCCGGGAACCTGGGAGGCCGCCACGGCGGCCGAGGAATTCGGGCGGATCGAACCGCGCACCGAGATCGGCATGCTCACCGGTGTCACCGATCTGCTCGATCGGCGGGTCTTCGATGTCGTCTACCTCAATTATCCGGTCGCCTTCGGACCGCTGGCCGGTGGCGGCGACGCGCTGCTGGACGTGCTCGGACAGCCGTCGTATCGGACGGCACGCGATATGGGCGTCGCCGAGTTGGTGCGGCTGATCCGCGAACATCGCGGCGGCTTCGGCATTCTCGGGTACGGGCAGGGCGCCGCGGTGGCGTCGCTGGTCGGGCGGGAACTGGTATCCGGCGCGTTGCGTGATCGGCTGCCGCAGTGCCACTGGCTGCACACCTTCGCCTCGCCGCACCGTAGCGCCGGGCACACCTTCCCGCTCGGCAATCAGCTGGCGGGACAAGGCATTTCCGGCGACCCGTGCACCGACACCGGGACCATCGACTGGTTCGACTACTGCCTGCCCGGCGACCTCTACGGCGACGCCGACCTGGCCGACACCTATCTGTCGCGGGCCTACGCGCTGGCCATCGATCTTCCGCTGGTGGACCCGTTCGCGATGATCGCCGGGTGCACCGACAGCCTGCTGCGCGGCCGACTGCGCGACGTCATCGCCGGGCTCGGTGAGGATCCGGCGGAGGTAGTGGGCAAGGCCGGTATCACCGCGGCGACGCTGGCCACATTCCTACAGCACTATCCGCACGACAAGTACGCCGTGCGGGAAATCCTGCCGGGCGCGACGGCCCTGCGGCATTCGGCCAATCACCTGAACTTCTGGGGACCACGGGTCGATGCCGACCAGCAGATGGCGGTCGCGCGCGCCTGAGCGGGTCGGCCCTACCAATTTTCGGCACCGACGAACTCGATGGCGGCGACCATGCGCCGGGCCAGGTCCTCGGGATCGTCGCCCCCGAGTTGTGAACCCTCCAGCGCTCCTTCGCGCCAGAGCGAGGCGAAGCCGTGTACCAGCGACCACGCCGCGAGCTGGGTCGCGGGCTGCCCTTCCGGCGCCACGTCCAATTCCCTGACGCCCGAACGCAATTCCGCACCCGAACGATCCCGGGCAGCGTCCAGCCGTTCGTCGTCGCCACGCAGCAGATCGCGTCGAAACATCACGTCGAAGTGGCCGGGGTGACGGCGGGCGAATCGAATGTAGGCGACCGCCACCTCTCGGAAATCACCCGCAGCGGAACGTAATTCATCCGCCAGCAGCTCGAAGCCCTCGACGGCCAGTGCGGTCAGCAGGCCCTGCTTGTTGCCGAAGTGGTGAGCGGGCGCGGCATGCGAGACACCCGCGCGCTGGGCGAGGGCACGCAGCGATACCGCGTCGACGCCCTCTGTGGCGATCTGCTCGGCCGCGGCCTGCAGCAGCGTCGCACGCAGGTCGCCGTGGTGGTAGGAGGTCTTGGTCACGCCTCGATCGTCGCGCAGAATCTAGACATTGACAAGTTCCCTGCGGCCGACCTAATCTAGCCACTGTCAAGATCCAGCTGAAACCCGTCAGGAGCCCCCGATGGCACCGCTCATCGTCCTCGTCGTCGTCACCGCCGTGGCGCGTCTCGCCGGCCTGCAATTCGAGTGGCTCGATTCCTGGCCGCACGCCGTCCGCATCGGCCTCGCCGCCGTGTTCCTGCTCACCGCGAGCGCACACTTCCAACAACCCCGGCGCGACGCGCTGATCGCCATGGTCCCGCCGCGCCTCCCCGCCGCCGCGTCCCTGGTGACACTGACCGGCGTCCTCGAGGCCATGGGCGCGGTCGGACTACTGATCCCCCCGCTCGCCCCCATCGCCGCCGCCTGCCTGGCCCTACTACTCCTCAGCCTGTTCCCCGCCAACGTCCGCGCCGCCCACGCCGACCTCGGCATCAAAACCATGCCCCTCCCCCTCCGAACCCTGGTACAGGCCGTATTCCTCGCCGCCTGCGTACTGGCAGCCTTCTGAGCAGCGGCAAGGAGCCGTGCGCCTGTCGAAACTTCGCAGGCGACAAAGAATGTCGCGGGTCAGGCGGGTAGTGCGACCAAGCGTTGCGCGTCGTCGAACAGGCGGTATTCGGCGACGCGGGCGGCGGCCAGCGCGGCGAGTGCCGCGGCGGCGAGGAGCATGTACATGACGACGATCTGGTAGCGGATGGCGGTCAGCGGCTCGACTCCCGCGAGGATGAGGCCGGTCATGGCGCCCGGGAGGCTGATCAGGCCGACCACCTTGGTGGAGTCGATCGCCGGGACCAGCGCGGTGCGCAGCGCCGACCGCCGATACGGCAGGAACGCTTCGCGCGCAGGCAATCCCAGGCACAGCCGGGCCTCGACGGCGGGCCGTGCGGCCCGCGCGTCCTCGTGGACGCGGCGCAGCGCGAGGCCCGTGGCCTGCATGGCGCCGGAGACGATCATGCCACCGACCGGGACGACGACCCGCGCCTGCGTCGAGATCACCCCGAGCAGGATGAGCGCACCCAGCGTGATCACCGTGCCGAACGCGACACCGCTGGTCGCGGCCCGAATGGCTTGCGGCACACCAGCTCCGCGCCGCCCGGCCACCTGGCCCGCGATGATCACCATCAGCGCCACCCAGCCGAGCGCGCCCGGCAATCCGGTGTGCCGGAACAACACCAGCAGGACCGCGCCGACGGCGATCAGCTGCACCGCCGCCCGCGCCGCGGCAATCAACAGTTCCCGCGTGAGCCTCAGATGCTGCCGATAGGCGACCAGCGCCGCCACCCCCACCAGCACCAGCGATACCGCCACGCCCGGCCAGTCGGGCACCGAAAGTCCTTCTGTCACAGCCTTATCCATTCATCGTCCGGTTCGGGGGATGGGTTCGCCGACCGCTCGGCAATTCACCCGCCGTCACTCCCCCCGCCCACCGCGCCGCCCGCCGGACCCGGCGCACCGGTCCGATCCCACGGCACCCGAGCTTTTGCCGAAGACCTCCGAGCGGCTGCGCCTCCGGTGAAGTCATGCTGCCACTCGGCAGCGGGCGTCGGTTCACCGGCGCTACCGACAGTCGGCGGGGACACGTTCGGCACCGCATTCTCGACTGCCTCGCTGAGTGCGCCGAGCGGGGACAGGCGACCGCCCTCCAAGACGAAGATGTCGTCGGCGACCGCGGCGGTGAAGACGCTGTCGTGGCTGACCAGCACGGCGCTGCCGCCGGACTTGCAGTGTGCCCGAACCAGTTCCCCGACCACCTCGGCCGCCGCCTCGTCCAGCGCCGAGGTCGGCTCGTCCAGCAGCAGCACCTCGGGCCGCACGGCGAGGGCGCGCGCCAGGCACACCCGCTGCGCCTCCCCGCCGGACAGTTCCGCACACCGCCGGTGCAGGAACGTCTCCGGCAACCCGACCCGGTTCAGCAACGCCCCGACCTGCTCGTCCCACAGCGACGGCCGCCCCACCCGCACCTCGTCGACCACCACGTCGGCCAGCAACACCGGATGTTGCGGCGCCAGCCCCACCCGCCGCCGCAACTCGAGCACATCGAGTTCACCGATCGGAACACCGTCGAGCAGTATCCGCCCCTCGGACGGTTCACCCAGCCGGTTGAGCAGCCGCAACAACGTGGTCTTCCCGACCCCGCTCGGCCCCGCCACCGCCGTGCACCGACCGGCCGCGACGGTCAGACCGATACCACTGAACAACGTGTGCCCACCAAAGGCCACGCCAACTCCCTCGAGGACAATGCTGTGCACGGCCCCACCATGCCCCACCGCCGCCGATACCGCAGCCCGACCATGGCCCCACCACCAAATCTTGTGCGGAGTCACCGTCGCCTCCACTCGACCCGACAACCCGGCACGTACCCCCGGCAACTGCGGCCCGTCACGCTGATCATTGCTCCGACGGCCGTGAAGGGACCCGCAAGGATTCAAATCTCCTGGGCCGCATCAGCTCCCACCAGAACATCGAGGAACTCCGGGGGCACGTGTGGCCATGCGGGGTCCCAGCGTCCGGCGCGCTGATCCGCGCGCAGATCCGCCAGGGTTCGCACGACGTGCGGCCCGCCGTCCAACACATAACGCACCGAACCGAATTCGGCACACTGGGCGATTACCTTGGCGAGCAATGCCTTCGCAGCGGGAGTGTGGCCGGCGGCGGCCAGACAGGCGATGAGCAGGCGGCGAGCCTTGAGCAGCTCGCGTGGACGGTCGAGCGTCTCCAGCCGGTCCACCCATTCCTGCGCCCACCGGCAGGCCAGCGCGATCCGGTCGGGTGCGGGATCGGCGAGCAGTAGGCGGATGGCGGTGAATTCCTCGTACAGCACGGTGAATTCGTCGATCGCGTCCACCGGCGAGCGGCGGTGGCCGTACCGCACCACCGGCAGCGATCCGAACTCCGGGTGCGGCGGCAGACCGAGCCGCACTCGCTCGTTCTCCACCTCGGCGGCCAGTCTCGGCAGCGCCATCGATCGCGCGATCCGGGCGCCCTCGTTGAGCCGCCGGATCGCCGCGGCACCATCTCCGAGCAGTGCTTTGATCCGCGCACCGACCACGTAGCGCGCCAGTTTGAAATCGACCACACCGGCCTCGGGGCCGAGCTTGTAGCCCTCGTCCAGCAACCGTTCGGCCTCCTCGATCTCGCCGCGCTCGTAGAGCAGTTCGCCCAGCAGCGATCCGGCCAGCCGTGCCCCGTAGGAATGTGTGCCGCCGGATTGCTTGGCCGTCTTCAAGGCCCGGCGGAAGTACTGCTCGGCCCGGGCCAGTTCGAGGCGCAGCCCGGCGGCCACGCCGAGGAAGCACAGGCCGTGAACCTTGTTGTAGTAGCCCTTGTTTCGCCGCAGGTACGGCTCGGACCACTCCTGCAGGCGCAGCGCTTCGGCGAAATCACACCGGTACCCGGCGGCCAGCGTCGCGGCGTTGGCGGCGATCGCCACCACGAACGGCGAGAGCCGTTCGGCGCGTGCGAAACACGGCGCCAGCATCGCCTCGATGCCGTCCAGCACATCCGCGCGCACGGCCACCACCGCCCGCACCACGGCCGCTTCGGCGCGCAGATCCGCCACTTGTGTCTCGTCGCACCCGGACCGGCCGAGTTGCTGCTCGACCAGTTCCAACGCCCGCTCGGCCGGACCGGCGCGGTGCAGCAGGATAGTGGCCCACGCCAGATCCAGTTGCAGCCGTGGGCGAGTCTCGACGGCCGCCGCGGGCAGCTTGCCCACCAGCCCGATGAGGCTGGACATCTGGCCGTACTCGAGCAACGCCATCCCGTCCCGCTCGACGATCTCCACGGCCCGCCCCTCGTCCCCGGCCAGCAACGCGTGATCGACCGCCTCGCTGACGTGCCGATGCTCGGCGAACCAGCGCGACGCTTCCCGATGCAGCTCGGTAATCCGTTGCGCCGGACCGTGTTCCAGCCGCTGCCGCAGGAAATCCTGGAACAGATGGTGATATCGGAACCAGCGCCCGTCATCGAGCCTGCGCAGGAACAGGTCCTGTTGCTCGACCTGCTCCAGCAGCGCCCGGCCGTCGGCGACACCGGTGAGCGCGGTGGCCAGCTCGCCGCAGGTGCGTTCGGTGATCGCGGTCGCGACCAGGAAGTCGAGTATGCCGGGATCCAGTGTGTCCAGGACGTTTTCGACGAGGAACTCACCGATGGCGTGATGACGCCCGGTCAGATGGCCGATCAACGCCCCGGGATCGTCGCTGCCGCGCAGCGACAACGCCGCCAGTTGCAGGGCCGCGACCCAGCCCTCGGTCGATTCGATCAGGTCCTCGACATCGCCGCGATCCAGGTCCAGTCCGCCCAGCCCGGCCAAGAACGCTCGTGCCTCCTCCAGATCGAAACGCAGTGCCGCGGTGTCGATCTCGACCAGTTCGTCACGCGCCCGCATCGACACCATCGGCAGGCCGGTGCGGTGGCGGCTGGTCACCACGACACGCAGGGTGGGACTACAGCCCTCGAGCAGGAAGCGCAGCGCGCCGATGGTGGCGGACGCGGTCACGCTGTGCCAGTCGTCGATGACCACCACCAGATCCTCGCCGCGCCGGTCGATGTCGTTGATCAGCGAGGTGAGCACCTACCGCTCGGCCTCGTCACCGTGTTCCTCCAGCAGATCGCCGAGTTCACGCGCCAGCGCGGGCCGCACCTCGCGGATCGCGTCGATGAGATGCGACAGGAACCAGACATGGTTGTTGTCGTCATGGTCGACGGTCAGCCAGGCCACCGCGGTCGACTCGGCGGCGAGCACCGCGCACCACTGGGCGGCCAGGGTGGTCTTGCCGAACCCCGCGGGACCGTGGATAACGGTGAGCCGACGGTCCCGCCCCTGGCGGAGCCTCTCGATCAGTCGTTCCCGGGGCACCAGCGCGCGACCCGGCTCCGGCGGCCGGAGCCGGGTCGCGGCCACCGGCGGGGTGGGCGTGCGCGCGGTGTTCAGTTGCGATGTGTGCCGGCGTCCGGAACCGGTGAGTACCGTGCCCGACCGGTGCCCCGCGGGTTCCGCGGGCGGCAGCGGAATCGGGAGTTCGTCCGGCGGAAGGCCGTGCCGCTCTTGCACATCTCGCAGCAGGAGACCGAATTCCTCAGCTGTAGAAGGCCTTTCGTGACGCTCGCGAGACATGGAACGCTCGATGACCGCGGTCAGATCCGGCGGCAGCCCGGCCGCGCCGAGATCAGGCGTCGGCTGCTTGGTGATGCGCAGGAATTGCGCCACCAACTGCTCGCCGCTACGCCTCTCGAACACCGCGTGCCCGGTGGCGGCACAGAACAGGGTGGCCGCCAGCCCGTACACATCGGCGGTGGCGTCGGGCGTGTGTCCTTGCAACACCTCCGGCGCGGTGAAGGCGGGCGAGCCGGTCACGCTACCCGCCGTGGTCACGAAACCGCCTGCGAGCCGGGCGATTCCGAAATCCGCCAGTTGCGGTTCGCCGTACTCGTCGAGCAGGATGTTGCCCGGCTTGACGTCCCGGTGCAGCATGCCGAGCCGGTGCGCGGTCTCCAGCGCCCCCGCGATCTTCACCCCCACGTGCAGCGTGTTCTGCCATTCGAGCGGCCCGTAGTCCTGAATCCGCGCGTCCAGCGATCCGTGCGGCTGATACTGCATCACGATGAACGGCCGACCCGTCGCGGTGGACCCCACCTCGAAAACGCTCACGATGTGCGGATGACCGGACACCTTGCCCATCGCCAGCTGTTCGCGGACGAACCGTTCCAAGTTCTCCGATTCCAGGTCCGCGGTGAGCACCTTGACCGCCACCGTGCGTTCCAGCGCCGGTTGAAAACACCGGTAGACAACGCCGAAGCCGCCGCTGCCGATCTCGACGGCCGCGGTGAAACCGGCGGCATCCAGCTCCGCCGCGTATCCCGAGACGGGGTCGCGTTGCGTGGAGAGTGGATCGTGATACGCCACGGCGACCTCGAGACAACTTTCGACCGGTTACTCACGAGGATATTCCGGCCGCGCCGATTCGGTAGCCCTTTGTTTTCTGTCTGCCCCGGTGGCCTGGGCGAACGCCGTGGTCGGCCGGAATCGTTAGCATGCACGGGTGGCTAATCTGAAGGTATCAGTCGACGTCCCGATCTCGCCCGATCGGGCGTGGGCGCATGCGGCCGATCTGCGCGAGCTCGATCAGTGGTTGCTCATGCACGAGGCGTGGCGGGGCAGTGTTCCGGAGGAGTTGACCCCCGGCACCGAACTGGTCGGCATCGCGTCGGTGAAGGGTCTGCGCAATCGCGTGCGATGGACCGTGCGCACGGCCGAACCGCCGAAGCGGCTGGTGCTCAGCGGTTCCGGGAAGGGCGGCTCCAAGTTCGGGTTGGAGCTGCGGGTGGCGCCGAAGGGCGACGGGTCGGAGGTCACCGTCGACATCGAGCTGGGCGGGCGACCGCTGTTCGGCCCGATCGGCGCGGGGGTGGCCCGCGCGCTGAAGGGCGACATCGATCGTTCGCTCGCGCGCTTCGTCGAGTTGTACGCCTGAGCCCACCGAATCAGCCGGCGTTTGGCGAGATCCCGCCGAAACTGTAACATGTTTCAGTTGAGGGATATCGGACAGAGAAGCGAACTCGACAGAACATCAGCACACTGGCGCACGCCTTGACGACTGGCATATTTGTCCGCGCACCTGCGCAGATGATGGCATCGTCGAGGGGCTACCAGACGTGTGGTCTACGTCGGACAGGTGCGAATCGCTATTTACTTAGCGACGCGCTGCCGGTTAATCTGGCGCGGACGCAGACAGAAGGGAAGGTCTCATGCAGATCAACAACGCCGTCGCGGTGGTGACCGGCGGCGCCTCCGGGCTGGGCCTGGCGACCGTGCGAGAACTGCACGGCCAAGGCGCCAAGGTGGTCATCATCGACCTGCCGTCCTCCGACGGCGAGGCCATCGCGAAGGAACTCGGCGAGAGCGTGGTGTTCGCCGCCGCCGACGTCACCGACGAGGAGCAGGTCACCGCCGCCCTCGACGCCGCCCAGGGCCTCGGCGAACTGCGGATCGCGGTGAACTGCGCCGGCATCGGCAATGCGATCAAGACCGTGAGCAAGAAGGGCGCCTTCCCGCTGGCCGACTTCACCAAGGTCGTCAACGTCAACCTGATCGGCACCTTCAACGTCATCCGTCTTGCCGCCGAACGGATTTCGGCCACCGAGCCGGTCGGCGAGGAGCGCGGCGTCATCATCAACACCGCCTCGGTCGCCGCGTTCGACGGCCAGATCGGCCAGGCCGCCTACTCCGCCTCCAAGGGCGGCATCGTCGGCATGACACTGCCGATCGCGCGGGATCTGTCGAGCCTGAAAATCCGCGTGAACACCATCGCTCCCGGCCTGTTCCACACCCCGCTGTTCGCGACCCTGCCCGACGAGGCGATCGAATCCCTCGGCGCCCAGGTCCCGCACCCGTCCCGGCTCGGCAACCCCACCGAGTACGCCGCCCTCGCCCGCCACATCGTCGAGAACCCGATGCTCAACGGCGAAACCATTCGTCTCGACGGCGCCATCCGCATGGCGCCTCGCTGAGCGAAAACCGCTCCGGCACAACGTCGAAGGCCCGGTCCACGCCGGGCCTTCGGGCTATTCCTCGTACCGGATGTCGTAGCGAGCGGCGATCGGGTTGATCTTCACCGGGTCCAGGACGCCGTCGGTCAGCACCCCGGGCCCCGCCTCGAACAGATCCTGCAGATAGCACTCCCATCCGCCCGGCGACGAGATCTGCAACACCCGCGGCGGCGGATCGGATACGCACCGCAACGCGTGCGGAATCCCGTGCGGCAGTAGCACGAACGTACCGGCGACGGCAGTGAACGACCGATCGTCGAAGTCGACGCCGAGTTGCCCGTCCAATACGTAGATCGCCTCGTCGGCGACGTGGTGGGTGTGCCGCGGGATATCCCTCGCCAAGGACACCTCCAACAGCGAGAACCTTCCTTCGGTGTCCTCGGTTGTGGCCTTCACCGCGAACGTGGGCGGCAGCGCCACCCGGCCGGGGCGGGTGTCGCCGCGGGCCAGGCAGAGGAATCGATCGTGAGACATCGCGTGCTACCCTCTCGATGGAAATAAACGGAATCGGACTCCTATTCCGTTTCGAGTCTAGACCGGGAGGAAGGGCGAGTGTCAAGACCGGAAGTCCCGCGCAGGCCGCGCGCCGACGCGGCCCGTAACCGCGATCGCATTCTGGAGACGGCGCGAATGTTGTTCGCGGAGCGGGGTTCCCAGGTGCAGCTGCCGGAGGTCGCCCGTGCGGCCGGGGTCGGTATCGGTACCGTCTACCGCCACTTCCCCACGCTCGCCGAGCTGATCGACGCGGCCGCCGAGCAGCGTTTCGACGAGATCGAGTCCTTCGCCCGCACCGAGTGCCTCGAGCGCGCTCCCGCCGGGCAGGGGCTGGTCCGCTACCTCGATCATGTCGGCGAGGTGCTGTCCGGGGACCACGGCCTGTCCGCGGCCATCGAGTCGGCTCGCCGCGCACCCGGCAGCGCGCCGCGCGGAGCCACGCGCACGCGGCTCGAGGCGGTCATCGACGACATCGTCCGCCGGGACCGCGAGGCGGGCACATTACGCGACGACTGTTCGGCGGCCGACGTCTACCTTCTGGTCGGCGCGATCTCGGCGACCGTGCGCACCGGCAGCGGCGACTGGCGACGGCTGGTCGACCTCGCTCTCAACGGACTGCGGGCCCGACCCGTGTGATGCGGTGCGGCGCCGTACGGGCCGGTCCCACAACGGGATTCGGCCCGACGGCGCCGCCGGCGACTCAGTGCTCGGTGGTGAGCGCCTTGTTCTGCTCGTCCTCCTCCAGCACCGCTTCGCCGCGCGCGACCATCCCGGCCTCGTCGGACAGTGTGAGGTGCGGGATGAACAGCGCGAGCAGGAAGGCCAGGGCCGCACCGGGAATCAGGTACCAGAACCCCGGCACCAGCGCGTCGACGTAGGCGCCGACGATCGCATCGTGCAAGCCCTCCGGCAGATTCTTGACCGCCGAGGGCACCAGCGCTCCCGGCTGCAGCCCGGACTGCGCCGCCTCCTGGTAGTGCTCGCGGAACACGTCGGTGAGTCCCTCGGTGAGCCGGTGAGTGAAGATCGAGCCGAAGACCGCGACGCCGATCGCGCCGCCCATCTCCCGGAAGTAGTTGTTGGCGCTGGTCGCCGTGCCGATCTGGTTGGGCTGCACCGCGTTCTGCACCACCAGCACGATGACCTGCATGATCAGGCCCAGCCCGGCGCCCATCACGAACAGCATCGCGCCGACCACCCACATCGAGGTGTCCGCGTTCAGCCGCGTCATCCACAGCATGCCGACGACCATGATCAGCGCACCCACCGGCGGATAGATCCGGTAGCGGCCGGTGCGGGTGATGGCGGCCATGGAGGTGGTCAGCGTCGCCATCATGCCGACCATCATCGGGATCAGCAGCAGGCCGGACACGGAAGCCGAAGCGCCGGTGGCCATCTGGAGGTAGGTCGGCAGGAACGCCAGCGCCGCGAACATCACCAGGCCGACCACCAGGCCGATCGCCGAGGTCAGCACGAAGCTGCGGTTGCGGAACAACCACAGCGGCAGCATCGGTTCCTCCGCCCGCGCCTCCACCGCGATGAACGCCGCCACCACGATCACCAGCGCGGCGATCATCGACAGGATCGTCGGCGAGTCCCAGGCGTGCCGCTTGCCGCCCCAGTCGGTGATCAGGATCAGCAGCGCCGTCGCCGACGACATCAGCACGACACCGAGGTAGTCCGGCTTGGTCTTCGGGCGATGACTCGGAATGCTCAAGTAGCGGAAGGCGATTGCCATGGCGGCGAGACCGACCGGCACATTGATCCAGAAACACCACTGCCAGCCGAGATGGTCGGCGAACAGCCCGCCGAGCAGCGGACCGGCGACCGAGGTGAGGCCGAAGACCGCACCCATCGGCGCCATGTACTTGCCGCGATCCTTCGCGGGCACCACATCGGCGATGATGGCCTGCGCCAGGATCATCAGTCCGCCACCGCCGACGCCCTGCAGGCCGCGGAAGACGATGAATTCCCAGAATCCGGTGGACAGCGCCGCACCGACCGACGCCGCGGTGAACACCCCGATCGCGAACAGGAACAGCCAGCGGCGCCCGAACAGGTCGCCGAACTTGCCGTAGATCGGCATCACGATCGTGGTGGCGAGCAGGTAGGACGTTGCCGTCCAAGCCATTTCGGAGACACCGCCGAGCTGGCCGACGATGGTCGGCATGGCGGTGCCCACGATGGTCTGGTCGAGGCTGGCCAGGAACATGCCCGCGATCAACGCGGAGAATATGAGCCAGACCCGCTTCTGGGTCAGGACGATAGGGGGCGGCGACGCGTCGGCCGTCGTGGTCATCGTTCGGTCTCCTTCTACTGTCGCCCGCTGTCGAACAAGCGGGCCGCGAGGTCACATTGATCGTGCAGAGCTTCGGCCAGCGAACGATCCGGGTTGTCGGCCAGCGACATTGCCGCCCTGGTGCTCAGCGCCGACATGAGATGCGCTGTGAGCGCCGCGAATTCGGTCGAGACATCCGCCCCCATCCGCGCCGAGAGCAGTTCCCCGACCGCTTTCTCGTACCGCGCGCCGGCGGCCACGAACGCCGCCAGCACCCGGGACTCCTGCTTGATGATCTCCGCCACCAGCGAAACACTTTCCCGCACTTCATTGTCGGGCTCGTAACCGGAGGCGTACAGCCACGTGAGATCGTCGATCAGCACTCCCGTAGGACCACCGGCGACGAACTGCTCGCGCGTATCCGGCGTGCCGATCTCCCCCACCGGACCGACCACCGCATCCAACTTGGTCTCGTAATAGTTGAAGAACGTCCGAGGCGAGACCCCCACCGCCTTCGCCACATCCTCGGCGGTGGTGGCATCCAACCCCCGCTCCAGCGTCAGCCGCCGCGCCGCCACACACAAGGCCAGCCGTGTCTGCCGCTTCTTCTGCTCCCGCAGCCCCACCGCGGTCTTCCCCTCGGACACCCCAAAAATTTAGCACAAACTGAAAATTTTCAGAAACTGCAAGTTGGTGTGAGGTGGGCCACGGAGCCGGAGATACGCTGCGTGCCGGTCGGCAGCCCTTCCATCGCGAGAATGCCTCTAACCTTCTCCGGCACAAAGGATTTCACGGCGTTTACGGACCGGATGCCGACACCGGCACGACCCTTTCCACGAGCGAAAAGTCTTGCGGTGCATCGCTTGCCGCACCCCCGCTAGGCTCGCCCCGTGAATTCTCTCGACGATGACGAGTTCGACAGGTTCGCGCAGGTCGTGCTGCGGCAGATCAGCGATCTCGGCGACCCGCACGCGCAGTACGACCCGGCGGAATTCGCCATCCAACTCAGCGACGACACCCAGCTGTATCTCGGCAATCTGTTCCAGGACAGCCGCGGGCTGTCGGATCAGGAACGCGACGAGGCGATCGTCCGCTTCGTGACCGTGCTGCGCGACAGCACCGGCGAACTCCCGGGCTGGCCCGACGCGCGGTCGCAACTACGGCCGATCCTGCGGCCCATCACCTTCGGGCTCGACGCACCCCCGGACATGCGCCCCGTATCGCGCCCGGCTTTCCCGTTCGTGCGGGAGATGGTCGCCTACGATCAGCCCGCGGCCCGCTCGATCATTCTCGAAGCGACCCTGCGGGAGTGGGGAATCACGCCCGACGAGCTGTTCGCGGCCGCGCACGAGAATCTCGCGAAGATCACTCCACCGGTACAGGAGCCCGGAGTCTTCGTCCGTTATGTCGACGACGGCGACGCCTACGTCGCCTCCTGGCCGCTGCTGTCCGGCTGGCTGGCGACCCATCGCACGGCCGAACATCGCCCGGTCGCGTTCATGCCCGACTACGACACGCTCATCGTCGCGCCCGACGATCCGGAAATCCTCGGCCAGGTCTTCGAGATGGTCGAGGAGCATTACGGCGATGCGACACGGCCACTTTCACCGCAGGGCTACACCCTCGACGAGCACGATCGGATCGTCCCGTTCGATCGCGGGGGACCGCACCCGCAGTTGCCCGCCGCGATCCGCGCCCGCTGCGGCCTGGCCGTCACCGAATACGGCTTGCAGACGCATTGGCTGAACGAGACCTACGAGCGCGACTTCGACTACGGCCCTTACGATCTCGACCCCGCCTACGTCGGAGCGCTGAGCTATGTCGACGGCGACGACGGCCCGTGCACGGTCGCGGTGTGGGGCGAGGGCGTGGAATGGCTGCTGCCCGAAGCGGATTACCTCAGCATCTACGGCGTCGACCGGCACGACGAGCCGGTGCACCTGTTCGAGGTCTCCTTCACGGATGCCGCCGACATCGCCGGCCTCACCCCGGTACCCGGCATGGCCCCGCCCCGCTACGAGGCCCGGAAATGGCCGACCGCCGATGTCATGTCCAAACTGCGGGCGGCGGCCGTCGGATTGTGAACGGCTCCTTGCCGTGTGGCGGCGCAAAGAACCACCGATGAATTCGGTGGACTCACCGGGTCTACACCTACACCTTGCAGTATGCGAAGAGGAGGACCCATGAGCACGACCCGAGCACTGCCGCCGGTTGTCGACGCCGATGCCTGGCAGCGCGAACTCGACACCCTGCGCAAACGCGAAAAGGCCGCCACCCGCGAACTCGACGCGATCGCCGCCCAGCGCCGCCGCCTGCCGATGGTCGAAATGCCCGAATACACCCTGGAGGGTGAGACGGGCCCGGTCCGGTTGGCCGACGTCTTCGACGGCAGATCACAGTTGATCGTCTACAACCACATGTGGTTCCCCGGCGAGAAATGGCAGTGCGGCGGCTGCACGGGCTTCACCTCGCAATTCACCCGGCTCGAGTTCCTGAACAACTACGACGCCCGTTTCGTCGTCGTCACCCAGGGCCCGATCGACGAGGCCCTCGCCTACAAGCGCCGGGTAGGCAACAAAATGCCATGGTATTCCACCGCGAACAGCCCCTTCGGCACCGACGTCGGCGCCCCACCCGGCGCGGGCTTCGCCGTCAATGTGTTTCTCCGCGACCGCGACACCGTCTACCGCACCTGGCACACCGACGGCCGCGGCACCGAGCAACTGAGCCACTCCTTCGCCCTCATAGACCTCCTGCCCTACGGCCGTCAGGAAGAATGGCAGGACTCCCCGGCCGGCTGGCCTCAATCCCCCGCCTACTCCCGCTGGAGCAGCTCACAGGAAATAGCCGCCGCCTACGGCGACTCTCAACCGGAGTAGCTGTAGCGGCGCATCCATTTGGTCATGATCCATTTCTCGCCCGCGAGGACCGGCGCCCCGGCGTGTTTCGTCGCCGGGTCGAGCTGCCCGAGATCGTTGAAGTATCGGAAATAGACCGCGCGGCCCTTGCGGGGAGAAACCGAGACACCGGCGTCGGTGAAGACGGTCTCACCACCGCTCTCCACGTCGTTCAGATAGACGACGAGGGTCGCCGTGCGCTGGCCACCGCGAGCGATATGGGTTACGTGGCCGGGCTGGTCGGGCGGGAAGTAGTCGAAATGGGCACGGTATTCACCGCCTACTCCATATCGAAGGATCTGCAGACCCTCACCGTTTTCCATCGGCCAATTCATCAACGCCGAGATCCGCCGATCCAACCGCTCGATCAAAGGGTTCTCGCACAGCTTGAAAAAGGTACCCTCGCTGGATCGATTCTTGATCACCTCCGCACGCCCGGTGTCGGAATCGATGATCGTGGACCGCCGCAGTTTGTCTTTCGAGAGCTCCATCACCTCGTCACATTCCTCGGCGGAAAGCACATCATCGAACAGGATCAGCTGCGGACGCTCCAGCCGCACCACCGAATGAATAGCGCGATCGTGCGCATGAACAACCCGATCGGCCGACACCGGACACGTGTCGTACCGGTAACCCGAGGAACCCGGAATCTCTCCCGCCAGACAAGACCGCACGGCCGCGGACGCCACATCCTTGTCGAAACCACCGCTGACCATCGATTCGATCACCGATTCGACGGAACACCCCCGCGCGAGATTCAGCTGCAGCCAGTTCCGCCACGAAGCATCCAATGACACCGCCATATGGCCTGATTCTATGCATCGACGCCCGTACCGGATCTCCACCGGTGGGAATAATTTTCACGTACTTTTCCCGGCGTGATACCGAAGTGACCGAGAAACGCCTGATGAAAGGTGATGGGGTGCTTGAAGCCCGACGCCATGGCAACCTCGTGAACATTCCTGTAGAGCGGATCCCGCAACCTGTCCCATGCCTTTTCCAGCCTGATGGTGCGCAGCAGCTCACCCGGTCCGATATCACCGAGGGATTTGTGCAGCTGCCGAAGGGAGCAATGACAGTCGGCGGCCAGCGAGTGCACAGAGTAATCAGAATCATCCGAGTACGCCCGAGCGTACCGCCGGGCTCTCATCGCAATCGGAAGCAAATCGTCCCGTGCGTCCGCTTCCTCCTCGGCAAGGGCGTAACGGAGCATCTGATACATCAGGTCAGTACCCTGCATGAACTGCAGAGACGTCATGCTCTCTCGGAGCGCGTTCAACTGCTGTATGTGGGAAGCGAGCATGGCGGCCATGGGCCGTTGCCCGAGGTTCGGCGGCACCTTGCCCGCGAGGCGCCGCGGCAGTACTCCATCGGGAACAGTCGCCATAATGCCGACCATTCCGGTGTTGTATTCCATGGTCATCGCGAAGTCCATGCGAAAGGCCCCGACTTCGCCGGGCGCCAGGTCCACGGTTTCGCCATCCGTGCTCAGTCCGATATGACCATGCAGCGGTAGTACCAGCCTGAGGCTCGGATCTCCATCGGCCGCCGCGTTACGGGCGGTCCGGTCGTACCGCATGCGGGTGGAGGTGAACTCGCCGATCACTCGGGCGCCTTGGCGCTGGACCCGGCTCGACGCTGTGAACGCCTCTTGCCGGGGGAAGTGGAAGTTGAACTCCCCTTGGAGCCCGGTGACGAACCCTCGCCACGCGCCCGGGCGTTCGTCCTGGTCGGTGTCCTCGGAAGAGAAGCCCGTGAGCTCAACATCAAGATCGTTCACGTCACCTCGCAACCGTGCACTTTTTCATACTCGATCGTGCAGATTTCCATAAAAACGGCTGGGCCGCACCACATAACGTCATTTCCGCCGCTACGCAGCGGTACCACGGCCGCGCGGAGGGAAGTGACACCGCCCTCGACGTCCATCGCCACAGGAGGGGAGTGATGGACGTCCGCCGGCCGGCCCGCACTCATCGACGAAAAAGCGAGCAGTCGCAGGCCGACAACCTGCGACTGCTCGCCTTTGTGGACCTCGCGGGAACCCACTCGAACCGGACCGACATTGTGCAGGACTTCGCTGAACTGCAGAAGCAGACCGAAAGAAGCGGACCATATACACCGATGCCACCCCGCCCGAGCAGGCCTGGTGTGAGGAAGAAGCAGTTTGGATCGGACGAGGTCGCCGAGATCATAGGCAAGTACATCGCGGGCGCGTCCATGGCAGAGCTGACGGTCGAGCATCACATGGCCAAACGGTAGGTGGCGAAGATCCTCCGACAAAACAATGTGATGATCCGCCCTAGAGGAGGGTGGAGGTCCTGCGCCCTCGATGTCCGACTGGCGATGAACCGGGATGGACAAATTATGTGAGCAGGCCAGCTGATCACAAGGGACGCACGATCAATATAGGTGCTCGATTGTCACCTCACCGTCCCAGTGTCGCGCGAGGTATTCCGCGACCAATCGGCGGTGGCAGTGGTGTGGCTTGTCCTCGCTGCAGAGCAAGACCGCATTGTCGAACTCCTCTCCCGAAATGGTCTTTTCGATGCCTCTTTGCTCCATCAGTTCCAGAAATCGGTCTTCGTATTCCGCCCAGCCGGCGCTCTGCTTCTTGTAATCGTCGAGCATCGGCTGGGTCGGTGCCAGATCGGGCCGGTGAGTGTAGGTCATATCGCAGAGCTCACGGAGGAAGTACCTAAGGTCATCGCGCTTGGCAAAACCAGCCAGTTGCGAGACGTTATTCAGCCGGACATCGATTAGTGTCACCGCACCCGACGCACGCAAGAGGCCAAAAAACCTCTCAGCAGACTTCTTCGTGAACCCTATGGTATGAATTTTCACACTTCTGCTGCCCTTTCCGTGCGAATCTCCTCATCGACGTAGGCGATTCGGCGCTCCTGACGATTCAACGCCTCTTCCAGACGCTCGGCTACCGTGCGGAACAGATCAGGCTCGGCCAGCCCGAACTTGACCATGAGGCGCTCCACTGCCGAGCTGTGACTCTCAAGCTGCCCATCAGCATGAATGTGATCGATCGAAAGGCCGCGCTCGGCGAGCACCCGTGCGATGAGCACCGTCCGATGGCAGTCCAACGGCTCACCCTCGGAACACATAACTGCGATCCGCTCGGTCTGGGCCCCGTTCACCAAGCGTTCGATGCCGCTGGTGAACTCGGATGTCCGGGCGAGGCGAGCGTACTGCACCTGCCCATCAACGTAACAGCTGGCATCCTCCGTGCGCGCTCCGAGTTCCTTACCCATAAACACATACTTGATTCCTGCCTCACGCAGACCACGCTCCACCGCGTTCCGATTGAACTGCGGCGCGAAGCGGCTGGCTGGAACCGAGCGCACATCGGCGACCGCTGTGACGTCATGCTGACGGAGCAACCTCACTAGACCGGGAAGATCGTGTGTGGAGTGACCTATCGTGAGCATCGCGCCGATCGTCATCGCCCGCCACTTACTTTGCTATCACCGCAGTCAACCATTCCCGCCACGACCTTGTAGATGTAGCCATCATCAAACTTCTCAGCGATACTCACGGTCACGAAGGACTCACTTAATCGGTACTTCCCCAGCCCCTTCGACCGAAATCTCTCTCGGTGTACCGGGTCAGTCACCTTCAGCGAATAATCCGCGCCTGCAAAACGAAACCGGGCACGCACAGACGGCCTTCCGTCCTTCGAGTATGGAGGAGGGGGCCCCACCTCTATCATCACCTCATCGACACGTATGAGTTTGAGCGACCCTTTCACTTTATGCTCTTGCTCGACCGGCACACGGTCGTTTATGCCAGAGTACGAGTGGTAGCCGTTGATCCACAAACTACTCGGGCGCTGCTCCAGCAAACACAGCTCGTCCCACCCGATCCGCCCCACTTTTTGCCAGCGGATGGCGGGATCGAGCAACCAGTTCTCCTGCTGGAAGTCGTTCGGCTGATGCTTGACAAGCGCTACAGAAACGACGTCGAGCACCTGTGGCTCAACCCCGCCGCTATATTGCCGCTCTTTCTCATTCACTGCATGACCTGGACGGTCGCTGACAGGACGAATCCACGTCGCCCGATTCCTGGGGAGAGCGAACGGACGAGTCGACTCGATCTCAATTCCCGCCACACATCGGCCTCCATGTTTGTAGGAATTCGCCAGACACACAAGCACTTTGATCACCGTCACGCACATCCTCCAGACTCCCAGCGCTACCACTTGCGATCGTAGCGCCAGGGCACACAACAGGATCGCGACTACCGTAGTCGGGACGCATCACCCACCCGAGACCTATGCAATTACGGGTCACCAAGGCATCGAACACCGAGCCCAAAGCTGGGCTAGGCGACTTTGACGCTCCAATCACCAACATGAGCAACAACATCCAGAGTTCCTCCAAGCGCGACGATGTAGTCACGAACCAAATCCATGGACGTGATCTTGCCATGCTCGATCTGCGACACCCTGGCCTGCGAAACTCCCATCAGCTCAGCGACCTGGGCCTGCGTCGCCCCGCACTGCTTGCGAAGTTCGGCGAGCTGATGTCCGCGCTGCTCCGCGCGCATCTGCTCGCGGCTCTCGTCCCGCGCCGTGACGCGCTCAGGGGAATCCCATGTCGGGTCAATTTCACGAGCTCGCCGCTTGGCCTCTTCCCAAGGCACACCCTTCATGACTCCTCCTTCGTTGCTCGGTAGTCTTTATAGCGCTGTTCAGCAAGGGGGATCGCATCTCGATACCAACGGTTCCACTGGCCGGATTTGTCCCCGGCGACCAGGACGATCGCCTCTCGCCTCGGGTCGAAGACGAACAGCATCCTGATCTCGGAACCCGCTGGTGTTCGAGGGCGAAGTTCCTTGAGGTTGTGCAGCGCCTTGCTGGACTGGATCCGATCGACCAACGGTCTTCCCAACTCCGGTCCACGCTCGGCCAGTTCGTCCAGCGCTTCCTCAATCTTGTCGGCGATCATCGGCTCGTTCTTCACCAGGTCGAGGAACCAGTCGTTGACTGGCTCAAGCAGCAGGATGCTCCATCGCACCGAACGATTATAACTAATCTTTATGCCGGTCGGGGTTCGATGCAGCATCAGGGGACATGGCGGGAATCGAACCGCTGTCTCTGCAAATCCGCAGGTAAAAGCACAATTCGCCCCTGCGGCTCGATCCAGTCGCCAGAAAGAAGAAACCCGCAGGTCGTTGACCTGCGGGTTCTCGTGAAGTGGAGCTGCCGGGAATCGAACCCGGGTCCTCCGCCGCTTCTTCAGGGCTTCTCCGTGTGCAGTTCGCTATGTCTCTGCTCGGATCTCTCGGTCACGCGAACAAGCCGAGATGACGATCCCAGTCGCTGTGCGATGTCCCGTCCGCCTCCGCGACCGAGGCGGACGGTAGAGCCCTCTAGCTGATGCCAGTGACCGGGCCGAGGGCGAACCCGGGCTGACAGACACGCTCTACTGCTTAGGCAGCGAGAGCGTAGTCGCGCTGATGAGAATCGGCGCTTATAGGGTTACAGCGACGCTTACGGTGGTCTCCTGCCTGCACCGACACGCTTCCCCTGAATCGACGTACGCAGTCGAAACCGTTCAGCCCCGTCTCGATCATCGATCCAGATTTCCCGGCTGGTGGCCGGGCTCTCCATCATAACATTGCCACTCACTCGTACATTCCCGCCCCATCCGCACCACCGGACGAGGCGGTCGGGTCACCGCATGCCCTTGATGCGCCTGCCCAGCTCGCGAGTCACCTCCCGCTCGGCGGTGCGCCGGGCCAGGTCCTGGCGCTTGTCGTAGTCCTGCTTGCCCTTGGCCAGCGCCAGCTCCACCTTCACCTTGCCGTCGGAGAAGTACATCGACAGCGGCACCAAGGTCTGCGAACTCTCCTTGGTCTTGCCGGTGAGTTTGTCGATCTCGCGGCGGTGCAGCAGTAGCTTGCGAGTGCGGCGCGGGGCATGGTTGGTCCAGGTGCCGTGCCCGTACTCGGGGATGTGCAGACCGCGCAGCCACACTTCGCCGTCGTCGATGGTGGCATAGGCGTCGACCAGCGACGCCTTACCCTCACGCAGGCTCTTCACCTCGGTACCGACCAGCGCGACCCCGGCCTCGAACGTCTCCAGGATCGTGTAGTTGTGCCGCGCCTTGCGGTTCGTGGCGATCACCTTTCGCCCCTGCTCCTTCATAGCGTTAGACAGTAATGGCCGCGGGCAATCGAATATTCCGCGCGTTCGCTCACGGCGCACGCACGACATCGCCCGATCTGGTGTTCAGCTCCGCTCCCGCGGGTCGAGCACCACCTGGGTGCCCGGGGTCGACGCGACCTGAAGGGTCCGCAGCCGCAGCAGCGACGGGTTCTCCTCGAGCAGGCGCGCGGTGTTGGCCAGCGAGCGCAGCGCGGCCGCCTCGGCGCGAGCGCGCTCCAGGTCGGCCCGGCCGCGCTCCTTGGCGAGCACGGTCTCCAGCGCCGCCTTGCGCAGTTCGCCCGGCAGCATCAGGTCGCGGGCCCGCACGCTCGAGACCCGGATGCCGAGGTCGGCGACTGCTGCGGCCACCTCGTCGGCGCCCGCCAGCAGACCGCGGTCGGCGATCAGCTCGTCGAGCGTGTGCGCGGCGACCTTGTCCCGCGCGGCCTCCTGGACCGCCGCGTACAGCACCGACTCCGAGTACTGCGCGCCCGTGGTGAACGCGAGCGGATCGGTGACCACCCAGTTCACCGCGAAGCTGACGCGCAGCGACAAACCGTCGCGGGTGAGGAGTTCCTGTCCCGACACCTGCAGCTGGCGCGGGCGCATGTCGACCGCGACCAGCGTGCACCGGCGCTGGTCGTAGCGGTGCCGGCCCGGCTCGAGCACCTTCTCGAGCTTGCCGTCGCGGTACAGCAGCGTGCGCTGCCACTCCATCACGGTCGTGAACATCACGAAACTCCTTCCCCCGCATGAACATTCACGCGGATACGCCCTGCCCGGACACGGCAGCGCGGCGGGGGCGCGCTCCGTCGTGACGGAGTGCCCGCAGGGCCGCGGCACCGCATGCGACCGGACAGGACGCACCGCTGGTAGAGGAATCGAACCCCAACAGACTTGATGTCTGCGCCAACCTGAATGGCGTGGCCGCACCGACACGGGGAACGCGGATCGGAGATTCCGGTGCGCCCCTTGTTGCGGCCGAGATCAACGGTAGAGAACCGGACTCCGCCACGCGAGCGAATTTACGGCGCGCTACGTGTGGACCTGGAGGTAGAGAATGAACACCGCGATCCACAGCGCGATCAGGATGATCGTGGATACGCGCGGACGGCCCAGCGCCCGGCGGGCGTGCGGGCGCAGCCAACCGGCCTCGACGGTGCCTTCCGTGACTCGGCCGACCTGCGGCCGAGCGGCGTCGGGCGCATCGCCGGAACCGGAGCCCGAGCCGGAATCGGAGGACTGATCGGAGCGATCGCCACCACCCTGGTCGTGCGTCATGGCGGCACGTTATCCGGCCGGCCCGCGCAACGCGAGCGTTTCGGGCAGTCGGTATGTCTCAGGCACCGGCGGCACCTCCCTACCCTCCCGGCCGGACCTGCAGATAGAGGACCAGCACGGCGAACCACACCGACACCAGCACCATGGTCGAGACCCGTGGGCGGCCCAGCGCTTGGCGCCGGAATCGACGCCACCGCGGCGTGGCCGCCAAGGCGGTCCCGCTCACCTGCGGCGGCGACGGCGCGATCCGGACCGTGTTCTCCGACGGTGCGAAGGCACTTCGACTGGGGGAAACACCATCCCCGTGGACCGCGTCGTCGTCACCGAGTGCCATACCGGAACGGTACCCAGATTCGGGGCCGGGATAAACGCGGGCCCCGGGTCGAGGAGTTGCCTCGGCGCTCAGAACCTTTCGTCGGGCGGGGGTTCGAAATCCCAGTCCGACGGCGGCTCGTGATCCCACTCGGGCGGCGGTTCGTGCTCCTGCGCGGGCTGCGATTCGGGATCCCGCACGGGCTGCGGATTCTGCCGGTCGGCCGGTGCTTCGGTCGGCGGCGTTCGTCGCGACGACGCGCCGCGGGCACGGGACCGTGTGCTCGTCGGTGAACCAGCGGCCGGTACCGCGCGATCGGCAGGAGACTCCGCCGCCTTCGCGGTACCTTGTGGCGCCGAATCGCCCGCCACCACCTCGAGCACGCCCTCGCCGTACTTGGCCCGCTTGTTCTCGCCGATGCCGCTGATCGCGCCGAGCCCGGCGAGGTCGGCCGGTTTGCGCGCGGCGATCTCACGCAGCGTCGCATCGTGGAAGACGACGTAGGCCGGGACGCCCTGTTCCTTGGCTACCGCCGCGCGCCAGGCCCGCAGCCGCTCGAACAGGTCGGCGTCGCCCGGCGGCAGGTCGGCGGCGGCCATGCGGGATGTCTTGGCGCGCGGGGCTTTCGCGGCCTTCACCCGCTCCGGCTCACGGCGCAACAGCACCTTGCGCCCGGAGAACAACACCTCGTTGCTGGGCTCGGTGAGAGTGAGCACACCGTACTCGCCGTGCACGGCCAGCAGCGCCTGCGCGAGCAGCTGCCGGATCACCCCGCGCCATTCGGTGTCGCGCAGCTCGGAACCGACGCCGAAGGTCTTGAGTTCGTTGTGGTTGTGCTGCAATACCTTCGGGTTGGACTTGCCGACCAGGATGTCGGCGATGTGGCCCGCGCCGAAACTCTGCCCCCGCTCCCGCTTGAGCCGCAGCACCGTGGAGAGCACCTTCTGCGCGGCGACGGTGCCGTCCCAGGACTCCGGTGGATTCAGGCAGGTGTCGCAGTTGCCGCACGGCTCGCCGCGCTGGCCGAAGTACGCCAGCAGCTGGGTGCGGCGGCACTGCACCGTCTCGCACAGCGCGAGCATGGCGTCCAGGTGCAGTTGCAACTGACGGCGATGCGCGGCGTCGCCCTCGGAGTTGTCGATCAGCTTGCGCTGCTGCACCACGTCGTTGAGGCCGTAGACCATCCACGCGGTGGAGGGCAGTCCGTCGCGCCCGGCGCGGCCCGTCTCCTGGTAGTAACCCTCGACCGACTTGGGTAGATCGAGGTGGGCGACGAAGCGCACGTCGGGCTTGTCGATGCCCATGCCGAAGGCGATGGTGGCGACCATGACCAGACCGTCCTCGCGCAGGAACCGCGCCTGGTTCGCGGCGCGGATGCGCGCGTCCAGCCCGGCGTGATACGGCAGCGCCTCGACACCGTTGCGGCTGAGGAACTCCGCGGTCTTCTCCACCGAATTGCGCGACAGGCAGTAGACGATGCCCGCCTCGCCCGGATACTCGCTGCTGATGAAGCTCAGCAGCTGCTGATCGGGCCGGTTCTTCGGCTCGATGCGGTATTGGATGTTGGGCCGGTCGAATCCGGCGACGAAATGCTTCGCGGCGGTGAGATCGAGACGCTCGGCGATCTCCTTGCGGGTGGCCTCGGTGGCGGTCGCGGTCAGTGCGATGCGAGGCACATCGGGCCAGCGCTCGTGCAGGACCGACAGCGACAAATAATCGGGCCGGAAATCGTGGCCCCACTGCGAGACACAGTGCGCCTCGTCGATGGCGAACACCGACACCTTCGCCCGGTCCAGCAGTTGCAGGGTCGAGTCGATGCGCAGCCGCTCGGGCGCGAGGTACAGCACATCCAGCTCACCGGCGACGAATTGCGCCTCCATCGCGCGCCGCTGGTCGGGGAATTGGGTCGAGTTGAGGAACCCGGCCCGGACCCCGAGCGCGGTGAGCGCGTCGACCTGGTCCTGCATCAGCGCGATCAGCGGCGAGATCACCACGCCGACACCGGGCCGCACCAGCGCCGGGATCTGATAGCACAGCGATTTGCCGCCGCCGGTGGGCATCAGGACGAGCGCGTCACCGCCGGAGACCACCTGTCCGACGATCTCGGCCTGTAGCCCCCGGAAGCTCTCGTACCCGAACACGCGGCGCAGAACCTCGTGCGCCGCATCGGAATTCGTGCCCGCACCGGGCTGGTCGACCACCGTCTCGAGCGTCTCCGGGGAACTCACCCACGCCATCCTACGGATCTCCGCCGACAGCGCGACCCCCATTCGAACTCCCGCACCCCCTACGTGTGGTGCGCCGCTACTCCCGCACGTAGTACCGCAGGGTGCCGTACGCCGTGAGCGCCGCGAACACGATGCCCACCGGAACGATCGTCATGGTCACGATGGCGATGTCGTCACCGGTGATGCGCGGAAACACCTTGGAGGCGAACAGATCTCCGAGAGCGCGGTCGATCACCAGCGGGCGGGAGATGAGCAGGCCGACCACCGCCAGCACCGAACCCGCCAGCGCGGCCGCCACCGCCTCCATCAGGAACGGCAACTGCGTGTACCAACGGGTGGCGCCGACCAGCCGCATGATGCCGACCTCGGTGCGGCGGGTGAACGCCGCGATCTGCACCATGTTCGCGATCAGCAGCAGCGCCGCCAGCGCCTGCAGCACCGCCAGGCCGAACGCCGCGTTGCGCAGCCCGTCGAACAGGCTGACCAGCCGGTCCACGATGTCCTTGTCGTTGCGGACGAAACCGACGCCCTCGCGGCCCTGGAAGTCCTGGAAGATGCGGGGATACTCGCCCGCGTCCGCCATCTTCACCCGCAGCGAGGCCGGCAGCGGCGACTCGCTGACGTAGGCCGCCAGCTCCGGCTGGTCCTTGAAGGTCTTCTCCTTGGCCTCGCGAATGGCGTCGTCGCGGCTGAGGAACTGCACCGACACCACGCCCGAGGTCTGCTTCAGATCCGCCATCAGCGTCTTGCACGGGTCCTGCGAGCAGTCCCGGTCACCGGCGGAGACCTGGTCGGTCAGGTACAGCCGCACCTCGAGCCGGTCCAGGAAGTACTGCTCGGTCTTGTCGGCCATCCGCACCGCGAGCAGGCCGCCGCCGAGCATGGTCAGCGACACCGCGGTGGTGAGGATCATCGCGATGGTCATGGTGACGTTGCGGCGCAGGCCGTTGAAGACCTCGCCGAACAGGAAGCTCGCGCGCATTACCGGCCCACCCCGTACACGCCGGTCGCCTCGTCGCGCACCAGTCTCCCTCGGTCCAGCTCCACCACGCGCCGGCGCATCGCGTCGACGATGTGGTTGTCGTGGGTCGCCATCAGCACCGTGGTGCCGACGCGGTTGATCCGTTCCAGCAACATCATGATGTCCTGACTGGTGTCCGGGTCGAGGTTGCCGGTGGGCTCGTCGGCCAGCAGCACCAGCGGCCGGTTCACGAACGCCCGCGCGATCGCGACCCGCTGCTGCTCACCGCCGGACAACTCGCTGGGCAGCCGGTCGGCCTTGCCCGACAGGCCCACCAGATCCAGCGCCTCCGGCACCGCGCGCTGGATGAACTTGCGATTCTTGCCGATCACCTCGAGCGCGAAGGCCACGTTCTGCTCCACCGTCTTCTGCTGCAGCAGCCGGAAGTCCTGGAACACGCACCCGATGCGCTGGCGCAACTTGGGCACCCTGCGCCCGGGCAACCGGTCCACCCGGAAGTCGGCGACATGCACCTCGCCGGACGTCGGTTTCTCGTCCTTGAGCAACAGCTGCATGAACGTCGACTTGCCCGAACCGGATGGTCCGATGATGAAGACGAACTCGCCCTTGTCGATCTCGACGGAGACATTGTCCAACGCCGGCCTCGTGGAGGTCGGGAAGGACTTGGTGACGTTCCGCAGGGTTATCACGAGCAGCCAGTGTAGCCAGCGAAGAACGGGCATTCGCCCGGGGCATTTTGCGACTCGCCCGGCGGCGCCACGCCGCATGACCACCCCGAGGGCCGAAATACGCCGTCAGCAGGCACGGCCGATACCGGCCTCGCGATCGCTGTCACATTCGCGTCACCTGTCCGCCGGGGTCGAAATGACCGATTTCGGAATGGTATTCGCGATCGGCGTGAAGCCGGAATGCTCCGGGGTAGCCGGCTTGACGAAAACGTACAGAACGAACGTGGCGACCCAGACGGTGATGAGGATCGCCGTGGACTTACGCGGTTTCACTCATACCCTCCCGGCGCAGCGCCGCGGCCACCCGCACCCGCAGTTCGCGCCCGACTTCGAATTGCTTGCCCGGCAAGGTCCTGGCAACCATTCGGATGTTCATCTGATCGACCGTGAGATCCTCGAGGCCCATCACCGTCGGCTCGTCCAGCAGCAGCGTCTTGAGCCGCCGATCCTGGAACGCCTTGGCACCCACCTCGTGCAGGATCTCGTTGACCCGGGTGATGTCGGCGGTGGCCGGCACCGGCACATCGATCGCCGCGCGCGCCCAATCCTTCGACAGGTTGGTCACTTTCACGATCTGGCCGTTGGGCACCGTGATCACCTCGCCGTCGACGTTGCGCAGGGTGGTGATGCGCAACGTGACGTCCTCGACCGTACCGTCGGCGGGCATCGTCTGCCCGGTGACCGCGATGCTCACCACATCGCCGAACCCGTACTGCCGCTCGGTGATCAGGAAGAAACCGGCCAGCAGGTCCTGCACGATGCGCTGGGCGCCGAAACCCAGTGCAGCGCCGAGCACCGCCGCGGGCGCCACCAGCCCGCTGAGTTCGAATCCCAAGCGCCGCAACACCTGTAGAGCCACGAGGAAGTAGCCGATGGACAGCACCACCCAGGTGACGACCTGCGCCAGCGCGTGCCGGTGCTTGGCCGCCTCCGAGCGGACCAGCGAGTCGCTGCTCTGGAATCCCGCGTCGATGCGCCGGGTGATCCGGTCACGGACGAACGTCGCGAACCGGCTGAACAGCATCGCGCCGATGATGAGCAGCACGATCTCCAGCCCGCTGCTGCGCAGCCAGCTCGTGATGTCCGAGCCGGCGGCGAGATCCGTGCTCATCGGACCGTCCTTCCCGGCGTGAACCGGAAACCACCACGAATCACGCTGCCACCGAAATACACGTCAGACAGGCTACTACGGCGCTCGCGCTGCCCGAAACGTCGTGATTGCGCCGTAATAGCGAGGTACACCGCAATTCCGGGATTACTGTTCACCAACCTGACGCATCCGCCAGCGGATTCCTTCCTCGATGAATCCGTCGATATCGCCGTCGAGCACCGAGCTGGGATTGTTCACCTCGTAGTTGGTGCGCAGATCCTTCACCATCTGGTAGGGGTGCAGCACGTAGGAGCGCATCTGGTTGCCCCACGACGCGCCCTCGGTGGTCTTGAGCGCGTCCATCTCCGCGCGCTCCTCCAGCCGCTTGCGCTCCAGCAGTTTGGCCTGCAGCACGCGCATCGCCGAGATCTTGTTCTGCAGTTGCGATTTCTCGTTCTGGCAGGTGACCACGATGCCGGTCGGGATGTGGGTGATGCGCACCGCGGAGTCGGTGGTGTTGACGCTCTGGCCGCCGGGGCCCGAGGAGCGGTAGACGTCGACGCGGATATCGCCTTCCGGGATATCGATGTGGTCGGTGGTCTCGACCACGGGCAGCACCTCGACCTCGGCGAACGAGGTCTGGCGACGGCCCTGGTTGTCGAACGGGCTGATGCGCACCAGACGGTGCGTGCCCATCTCGACCGAGAGTGTGCCGTAGGCGTAGGGCACCTTCACCGCGAAAGTGGAGCTCTTGATTCCGGCCTCTTCGGCGTAGGAGGTGTCGTAGATCTCGACCGGATACTTGTGCCGCTCCGCCCAGCGCACGTACATGCGCATCAGCATCTGGGCCCAGTCGGCCGCATCGACGCCGCCGGCGCCGGAGCGGATGTTGACCAGCGCCTCGCGCTTGTCGTATTCGCCCGACAGCAGCGTGCGGACCTCCATCGCCTCCACGTCGGTGTGCAGGGCGGCGCGTTCGGCGTCGGCGTCGGCCAGGGCGGCGGTGCGGGCCTCGCCCTCCTCGCCCTCGGCGAGTTCGTAGAGCACCGGGAGGTCTTCCAGGCGCTGGCGCAGTTCGGTGACGCGCCGCAGTTCGCCCTGGGAGTGCGACAGTTCGCTGGTGACCCGCTGTGCGTGCTCCTGGTCGTTCCACAGGTCCGGGTCGGCGGCCTGCTGTTCGAGTTCGTCGATCCGGCGACGCAGCTCGTCGACGTCGAGCACCGACTCGACGGTCTTCAGCGTGGCGTCGAGTTCGGCGAGATCAGCGGAAACGTCAGGATGCACGGTCGTTCAATCTACCGGTCGCGCTCTGCGGCGCGAAATACGCCGAGGTCAGCGGCGAGGTGGCGAGAGGCGCGGTAAGCCACGCGCCGAGCGGTGCGGCACCGCGGCGGACGGTCAGCCCGAGACCGCACGCAGGCCGCCGGGGCGGCGGCCGATCAGCATGTCGAGGGCGTCGGCGGTGGCGGCGTCGGCGGGGAGGCTGATCAGGATGTGCTGGTCGTCGTCGGCGGACAGGTCGAGACGTTCGTAGGCGAAGCGCAGCGATCCCGCTTCCGGGTGATTCAGCCGCGCGATGCCGTTGGCGTCGGCGAAACCCGGAATCCGCTCCATGCGGCCGGTGAATTCCGCGCCCACGGTGACGGTCAGCTCCTCGATCAAGGCGGTAACCTGCGAATCCGATTGGTAGGGGCCCTCTTTGAGGTTCGCGACCGCCTTGTCGGCCCAGTGCTCCCAATCCGGATAGGCCGTGCGAGCCCGCTCGTCGGTGAACAGATAGCGCGGGATACTGGCCGGGAGCCCGCCGTCGAGCAGCCCGATCGGACCCATGACCTGGTGGTACCCGTCCGTGCAGGCCAGCACCTCGCCGAGCCGGTTGAGCACGGCGGCGGGAGCGGGTTCGAGCTGGTCCAGCACGGCCTGCACACCCGGGCGCACCACCCGGTTCGGCGTAGCGCCACCCAGGCAGTGGAACCCCGGATCCGCGCCCTTGACCAGCCGATACATATGCACGCGCTGACTGGGTGTCATACGCAGCGCATCGGCGAGCGCCGAGAGCACCGCCGAGGACGGGCGGCGATCGCGGCCCTGTTCCAGGCGGATCAGATATTCGACGCTGACCCCGGCCAGCGTGGCCAGTTCGGCACGGCGCAGTCCGGGGGTGCGCCGCCGCGCACCGGCCGGGAGGCCGACCTCGGCGGGCGTGACGGCCTCGCGCCGGGTGCGCAGGAACAAGCCGAGTTCGTTGTCACTCACAGCCCGTCACTCCCGCCTGTCGTTCGTGAGGTCCGGGTTGCGGAAGGTTCGCATGCCTCGGCCGGATGCGGTCGCCGCGCCGGCCGA
The DNA here is from genome assembly GCF_044628355.1 of Nocardia sp. N2S4-5. Taxonomy (NCBI): domain Bacteria; kingdom Bacillati; phylum Actinomycetota; class Actinomycetes; order Mycobacteriales; family Nocardiaceae; genus Nocardia; species Nocardia sp. N2S4-5. The sequence goes on from NZ_JBIUPM010000001.1 coordinate 3,149,353, forward strand.
GCGTGATTCGCGCGCCGGGGCGTCTCCGCCCACTGTCGCGTTCCCTGTTCGCCCGCATACCGCACCTCGCTCCTCCCGGGTCAGCGGCGCGCTCACCGCTCTCCCCCGCCTTCTCGACGCTAACAGCGGAGGCGGCGCGCAGGGTATCCCTCTCACTACCACCCTCACAGCGGGCTCCCTGATCTTGGCGCCGGACAGCAGAGTCGTAGCAAGCGATACGACAATGCCTGTGAAGGAGACTCGAATGTCCAGCAACACCCCCCGCCTCGCCGTGATCATCGCCAGCGTTCGCGACGGGCGGTTCGGACCCGTGGTCGCGAACTGGTTCGTCGAGCAGGCCCGCGAGCACGGCGAGTTCGAGGTCGACGTGGTGGATCTCGCCGAGGCGGAATTGCCGCTCGCGCTGCCCGCGACCTCGCCGAGGATGGAACCGAATCCGGTCCGCCCGGCCGGAATGGCCGCGCTCACCGACAGTCTCGAGCGGGCCGACGCCGTCGTGATCGTGACTCCGGACATCAACCGCAGCTACCCGGCGTCGCTGAAGACCGCCATCGACTGGCACTTCACCCAGTGGGACCGCAAGGCGATCGGTTTCGTCGGCTACAGCGGCCTCACCGGCGGCCTGCTCGCCATCGAGCACCTGCGCTCGGTGTTCAACGAACTCAATGCCCACACCGTCCGCGACTACGTGTCCTTCCCCCGCTACTACCTCCTGTTCGACGCCGAGGGCAACCTGACCGAGCCCGAGGGCCCGGCCGAGGCCGCCACCGCCATGCTCGACCAATTGCGCTGGTGGGCAAGCGCATTGGCCGCCGCCCGCGTCGCCGCCTGATGGGTCCGGCACCGGCTCCCCCGCGCCGTCCGCCGAACGCAAGAGCGGAACCACTGCGCCACCGTCCGAGGGCATTCGGTATCAGGGGGGCGTCACTCGATGAAGCAACCGCGACACCCGGCCCGACCAGGTGATGCCGCACGGCCGCCGATTGCACCGGGCCGCCGTACCGCGCTGCGAAGCTCTGAGCCCGCAACGCGATGAGCTACCGCCGCGGCACCGTCGGCGCAAGCGTGGCACCCGCTGACCGGACACTCGCAAGCGTGGCACCCACTGACCGGACACGGTGTCGCATGGTTCGGTACGGCGTGATCTGATGGCGGTTCGGCCGTCGATGAGGAGGGTGGATGAGCACGTTCGCGGTGACCGGGAGCGCGTCGGGAATCGGTGCGGCGGTGAGTGCGCATCTCGGCGAGGCCGGGCATCGGGTGATCGGCGTGGATCTGCGCGATGCCGAGGTGACAGCCGACCTCGGAACCGGCGCCGGGCGCGCGCACGCCGTCGCGGAGATCACGCGGCTCAGCGATGGGCGACTCGACGGCTTCCTGCCCTTCGCCGGAGTGGCCGCGGCGACCGGCCGACCGGGCGGGCTCGTGGTGTCGGTCAACTACTTCGGCGCCATCGAACTCCTGGAGGGTGTGCGTCCGTTGCTGCGCGCGGCCGGGAACGCGTCGGTGGTGCTGGTCTCCTCCAATTCCACGACGACACAACCGGGTTGGCCGGTCGAACTCGCCGACGCCTGCCTGGCCGGAGACGAGCAGCGGGCCCGCGATATCGCCGAATCCTTCGGCGAGTGGGGCGCCATCCAGGCGTATCCGGCCACCAAGGCGGCGCTGGCCTGGTATGCCCGCACCCGGTCGGCCGAATACATCAAGGACGGCATCCGGCTCAACGCCATCGCACCGGGGATCATCGATACCCCGATGACCCAGGAGGGCACCGACGACGCTCTCATCGGCGAGGGCATGAAGGGCTTCCTCGCGGCGACACCGATCGGCCGAGCCGGGCGACCGGAGGAGATCGCGGCGCTGGTGGGATTCCTGACCTCGGACAGGGCCGGGTTCTTCGTGGGCTCGGTGTTGTTCTGCGACGGCGGCATCGACGCCGCCTTCCGCGGCAAGGACTGGCCCGCGGTCTGGGAGATTCCGCGGTAACGGCCGTCGGACCACAGGCTCGAGCCCGGCCGGGCACCGGCTAACGTGTGCCGCGTGACCGACCATTCCGCGGACCTCGAGCTCGCCCTGCGCCTGGCCGACGCGGCCGACGCGATCACCCGCGCCCGCTTCGGTGCCTTGGATCTGAAGGTCGACAGCAAGCCGGACCTGACACCGGTGTCGGACGCGGATCTCGCGGTGGAGCGCGCCCTGCGCGCCGAACTCGAACGCGAGCGTCCCGGCGACGCCGTGCTGGGCGAGGAATTCGGTGGCGATGCCGAATTCACCGGACGGCAGTGGGTGCTCGATCCGATCGACGGCACCAAGAACTTCGTGCGCGGAGTTCCGGTGTGGGCGTCGCTGATCGCGCTGCTCGTCGACGGCGTACCGGTGGTGGGTGTGGTGAGCGCGCCCGCGCTGTCTCGAAGGTGGTGGGCCGCAACCGGTTCCGGCGCCTGGACCAGTTTCGAGTCCGGGCCGGCGAAGGCGATCGCGGTGTCGGCGGTCCGCGAACTGGGCGCCGCCAGCCTGGCCATCTCCAGCCTTTCCGGCTGGCGCGATCTCGGCCTGCGCGATCGGCTCATCGATCTCACCGACGCGGTGTGGCGGACCCGCGGTTACGGCGACTTCTTCAGCTACTGCCTGCTCGCCGAGGGCGCGGTCGACATCGCCACCGAACCCGAAGTGTCCCTGTGGGATCTGGCGCCCCTGGACGTTCTCGTCCGCGAGGCCGGGGGGCGCTTCACCGCCCTCGACGGCGCCGACGGCCCGCACGGCGGCAGCGCGGTGGCCACCAACAGCGACCTCCACGACGAAGTCCTCAGCCGCCTCCGCCCCTGACCGAGTCGCACCGCCGCGTCCCCGGATCAGCTCGGCAGGTCACCCACGAAGACCGCGAGATCCTTGTGCTCCCAGGCCGATTCGACGGAGAAGCCCGCGTCGCTCAGCCAGCGTGAGTGGTCGGCGGCGGTGCTGGGGGTGTCATAGGCGCCGTCGATCGGGGTGACGACATCGGCGGGGTCTTCGGGAATCACCAAGTCGCCCAGGACGAATCGGCCGCCGGGCACGAGTTCGCGGGCCACGCGGCGAAACAGGTCGGCCTTGCCCGGACCGTCGAGGTGGTGCACCGCCAGCGCCGAGACGACCAGTTCGAACGGGCCGGCCGGCAGCGGATCCTGCAGACGGCCCACCCGGAGTTCGGCATGGACCGGCAGCACCGCGCGAGCGTGGGCCAGCATCGTCGCACTCGCGTCCACGCCGACGAGGGTCGCTCCGGTGTGCACCTGAAGCACGCCGCGGGCCGTGACCCCGGTGCCGGTGCCCAGGTCCAGCACCCGCCCGACCCGGCCGACCCCGATCGTCGCGTCACGCACCGCGGCCTGTAGCCGGGCGTAGTCGGGAACCTCCGCGGCCATCAGGTCGTCGTAGGTATCGGGATCGAAATGAAACTGGCCCATCAACAGACACTATCGGCACGGAGCTGTGGCGGAGATCGCTCTGTGTGTGCTGCCGCTCGACTCCTTTCTTACTCTGGAGTAAGATAGCCTTACTCGACAGTAAGATGCTGGGACCGATCACCCACCACCCACCCCGAGAAGACTGGTGATTATGAGCACTCGAGACACCGCAACGAAGCGACGTCCGGATTCCGCCGTGGGCCTGAATCCGCAGAAGCGCGACTGGATGGGCGCGGCCATGCGGGTCATGACGACCCTGACCGGGTCCGAGCTCGCCGAGAAGTACAAGCTGCGCGAGCCGATCAACCGGCTCACCTACGAAGGCACCAAGACCGGCTTCCGCACCCTGGGCCGGGCCACCCGCGCGTTCAACAAGGTGGCCGGCGGCGGTCAGCCGAAGCGGTTGCCCGCCAACGAGTCCCGCACCAAGGACTACTTCGACCTCACCCCGAGCGACGAGCAGAAGATGATCGTCGAGACGGTGCGCGAGTTCGCCGAGGAGATCCTGCGCCCGGCCGCCTACGAGGCCGACGGCGCCGCCAAGGCGCCGCAGGATCTGCTCGAGCGCGCCGCCGAACTCGGCATCACGCTGATCAATGTGCCCGAGGAGCTGGAGGGCGCGGCCGCCGAGCGCGGCGCGGTCACCAACTCGATGGTCGCCGAGGCGCTCGCGCACGGCGACATGGGGCTGGCGCTGCCGATCCTGGCGCCCTCGGGTGTCGCGGTCGCGCTGTCGCAGTGGGGCACCGACGCACAGCAGAAGACCTACCTGGGCGCCTTCACCGGTGAGAACGTGCCGCAGGCCTCGGTCGTGATCAGTGAGCCGCGGCCGCTGTTCGACCCGTTCGCGCTGCAGACCAAGGCCACCCGTTCGCCCAGCGGCTACCGGCTCAACGGCGTGAAGAGCCTGGTCCCGGCCGCCGGTGACGCCGAACTGTTCGTCGTCGCCGCCGAGCTGGACGGCCGCCCGGCGCTGTTCATCGTGGAATCCGACACCCCGGGCGTGGTGATCGAGGCCGACCCGAGCATGGGTCTGCGCGCCGCGGGCCTGGGCCGGCTGATCCTGGACAATGTGGCCGTCTCCACCGACGCGGTCCTGGGTGACGGCGACGCCGCCCAGCGCGCCGAGGAGTACGCCGACGCGGTCCGGCTGGCCCGCCTGGGCTGGGCGTCGCTCGCGGTCGGCACCGGCCAGGCCGTGCTGGACTACGTGATCCCGTACGTGAAGGAGCGCGAGGCGTTCGGTGAGCCGATCGCACATCGCCAGGCGGTGGCGTTCATGGTCGCCAATATCGCGATCGAACTGGACGGCATGCGGCTCGTGACTCTGCGGGGTGCGTCACGCGCGGAGCAGGGCCTGTCGTTCGCTCGCGAGGCGGCGCTGGCCCGGAAGCTGGCCACCGACAAGGGCATGCAGATCGGCCTGGACGGCGTGCAGCTGCTCGGCGGCCACGGCTTCACCAAGGAGCACCCGGTCGAGCGCTGGTACCGCGATCTGCGCGCCATCGGCATCGCCGAGGGTGTTGTTCTCGTCTAGCCCGACTTCCGCAACGGAGAGACCATCATGATCAATCTCGAACTCCCCAAGAAGCTGCGGGCCAGCGCCAACCAGGCGCATCAGGTCGCGCAGGAGATCTTCCGCCCGATCTCGCGCAAATACGACCTCGCCGAGCACGAGTACCCGGTCGAGCTGGACACCATGGCCGCCATGGTGGAAGGCTTGGCCGACTCCGGCACGCAGGACATCTCCGGAGCCACCGGCGGCCGCAAGGGCAAGGCCGAGGGCGCGGAGAAGTCCGACAACCACGCGACCGAGCTGCTCGGAAACTCCAACGGCGGCAACATGTCCGCGCTGATGAACGCCCTGGAGACGTCCTGGGGCGATGTCGGGCTGATGCTGTCGATCCCGTACCAGGGGCTCGGCAACGCCGCCATCGCCGCGGTCGCCACCGACGAGCAGCTGGACCGGTTCGGCAAGGTGTGGGCCGCGATGGCGATCACCGAGCCGTCGTTCGGTTCCGACTCGGCCGCCGTCACCACCACGGCGGTGCTCGACGGTGACGAGTGGGTGCTCAACGGCACCAAGATCTTCGTGACCGCCGGGTCGCGCGCCACCCACATCGTGGTGTGGGCGTCGGTCGACAAGTCCAAGGGCCGCGCCGCCATCAAGTCGTTCGTGGTGCCGCGGGATGCCCCGGGCCTCACCGTCGCCCGGCTCGAGCACAAGCTGGGCATCAAGGCCTCCGACACCGCCGAGTTGCGGCTCGAGGACTGCCGGATCCCGAAGGACAACATCCTCGGCAGCCCGGAAGTCAACGTGGAGAAGGGTTTTGCCGGGGTCATGCAGACCTTCGACAACACCCGCCCGCTGGTGGCCGCGATGGCCGTCGGCGTCGGCCGCGCCGCCCTCGAGGAACTGCGCAAGATCCTCACCGAGGCCGGCGTCGAGATCGACTACGACCGCCCCGCCAACAGCCAGCCCGCCGCCGCCGCGGAATTCCTTCGCCTGGAAGCGGATTGGGAGGCCGCCTACCTCCTCTCCCTACGCGCCGGCTGGATGGCCGACAACAAGAAGCCCAACTCCCTCGAGGCCTCCATGTCCAAGGCCAAGGCCGGCCGCATGGGCACCGACGTCACCCTCAAGGCAGTCGAACTAGCAGGCGACGTCGGCTACTCCCAGCGCCTCCTACTGGAAAAGTGGGCCCGCGACGCCAAAATCCTCGACATCTTCGAGGGCACCCAGCAGATCCAGCAGCTGATCGTGGCGCGGCGGGTGCTGGAGTTGAGCAGTGCTGAGCTGAAGTAGGTTGTAGGACAACGGGAAACCGGTGCGAGCGTTACGTGGCTCGCACCGGTTTGTCCGTTCAGCGCGCTGCCATCATGGTCAGCAGCCATCCTCGGCCATCAGAAAATGCGCCGCCTCCAGGTGCACGATGCACTCGTCGGGATGGTGAAAACGATGGACGTGTCGAAGCTCCAGGGCGCGGTCGAACGTCAACTCCATCAGGTGCACCTGGCACATAACCTCGGCCAGCATCCCATCGGCATAGACAAAGGCGTTGTGCTCCAAAGGGTCTGACATCCAGTTACCTGTTCACATATCCGGCGGCAACCGCCGCCCCGTGGTCAGCTCGGCAACCAAGCAGTTGTAGGCATCGCTCGTTCGGGCTACCCAGTAGGCGTCTTCATGGGTCTGCCGATCGAGGTAGTTCAGCCACAGCTCGGCCAATCGGGAGACAACTGATCCCACGGTTTCTGTGTGCCAGACCCCAGCGACGTGCTTACGGCTCCGGAGAGCACTGGCGACAACCCGGTCGATCACCATGGCGAGCGCCGCCAGCTCCACCTCCGCAGCGGTGAATTTCTGGACCACCTGCCGGAGGTCGTTGGCAGACAACGCGTCTGGTTCATGCATCGCATGGAGCGCCTCGCGTCGCTGGTGCTGCAAGGGGATCATGGCAGAGGCGGAGTCGGTCAGCGTCACCGGAGGCGACGCCACCACGTCAGCCCGGAAGGCGCGCTGGAGGTGCTCGGCGTTCGGGAACAGCGATTGCTCGTTCATCGACGATCCGCCTCTACCATGGGTTTCTGGCTGCGTGATGGCGGCCAGCTGGTGAATGGCAAGCGTGTTATAGGGCATCGGTTCGGGCACCTTCCGGCTGCTGTGGACTGCGGGCGGTACCCGGTGCGCCGGGAAGCGTGACGGCGTCGGCTTGGTTCCGGGTACCAAACCACCGTTGTCCACGGGCACTCCGCGCCGGTATGCCGAATTCCTTGCCACCGCCATACATTTCACGAATGCCTCGCCACGCCACTCGGTGGCGTTCGGATGTCCCAAATATCTGTTGACCAGCGGTTTCGCGATATACACGAAACGTATAGGCGACGGGGCGAACCAGTGGTAATTTCGGCCCGACCAGGGGAAACGGCGTACGACCCGATCACACTCAGGGGCAGAACGATGACGCGGGCACCCAAGCTACAGCGGTATTGCATGCGCTGCGGCAACCGGCTGAACAGCTATAACGGACAGCCACACTGCAGCTCCTGTGAGGCGGCCCTCCGTGAGGAGATGACCCATCCGCCGCAGGTGCCGTTCGGGTTCTGGCAGACCGATCACATGCGCGACGCGTTCGCGATGTGGCACATGGGGCGTGTCATCGCTGCATACCGGGCGCATCCGTACCATGGCCGAACGTTGCCGCAGGAGCTTGTAGCCAACTGGCTCGGCCTGACTCAAGCGCAGCTCAGCCGGCTGGAGAAGGGTCCGGCACCCGAGTACCTGTCAAAGCTCATTCGTTGGGCTCAGGTGCTCGGCATTCCTGCGGATCTGTTGTGGTTCAAGCTGCCTGGCACGTCCGCCGCTACGCTCGATAATGTGAAACGGCAGGATTTTCTCCGAGCCGCGCTTGGCGTCACGGTCACAGGTGCTGCCGCGCCGCTGATGGATCTCCTCGATACGATCCAGCCCACCCCTGTGCCGTCGACCGTGGGCGCCACCGAGATAGAGCAGATCCGCCGGACGGCTCACGAGTTCAGCACTTGGGATCACGTGTACGGCGGTGGACTGGTCCGGGAGGCAGTATCGGCCCAACTGCGCTACGCGGTCAGCCTGTTGAACACCCGCTGTCCCGATCATCACCGAGCCGAATTGCACAGCGCTGTAGGGTTTCTGGGGCACACGGCCGGGTTCATGGCCTTCGACGTCTACGCCCACGCCGACGCCCGTAGCATGTTCCGTCTGGCTTGGACGTGCGCCGAAGAAGCCAACAACTGGCATCTCCGGGGAAAAGTCTTGTCCTCGATAGCTCGCCAAGCGATTTGGTGTGGCAATCCTGATGACGGCTTGACCTACATCGAACTGGCGATGGTGCGCTCGGATCGGCTGACGTTCACAGAACGCGCCATGCTGCAATCCGCCAGGGCGCGAGCGCTGGCCAAACTTCATCGGGTCGAAGAGGCGATGTGGGCGATTGGCCAGGCCGACGAAGCATTCTCGAAGGCATCGCCACTGAACGATCCGCCCTGGATGTCCTATTACGATGCCGCTCAGCACTCGGGCGACACCGGCCATGCGCTGTTCGATCTCGCCGTACAGGGGCGGTTCGCCACAGAGGCCAAGCAACGTCTCCAGGCTGCCGTCGATGGGCACACTGACACCTACGTGCGATCCCGCGCCATTTCCGGGATCAAGCTGGCGTCCCTCGCGATGGCCACCGGTGACCCGCAGGAGGCCGCGGTCTTCGGTACCGCTGCCTTGGTCGACGCCGGCCATATTCGCTCGCGACGAGCCGCCGATGATCTGCGGGAGCTGGCGTGTCTTGCCAAGCAGCACCGCGACGTCGTGGAGGTCGATGAGCTGCGGAGTCGGATCGACACCGTTGTGGCGGCGGTATGAGCGAGGCGGCCGGAGACTGCACGACCGGGGTTCTTCGATCGGCCTGTCTGATGGCCGGGATAGACCCGGGCGACGCCGAGCTACTCCGACATGGTGAAAATGCCATCTACCGGTTGCCCGGAGACACCGTGGTGCGGATCAGCCGGCCAGGACAACAGGTTGCCGCTCATCGAGAAGTAATGGTCGCTCGATGGCTAGAGGCGTCGGGTGTTGATGCGGTGCGGGTCGCGCCCAGCATTGAACAACCAGTGGAGGTAGACGGTCGCGCTGTGACATTTTGGCGAGAGCTGCCGCCTCACCACCACGGCACGCCAGCCCAGGTGGCTGGAGCACTGAAGAATTTGCACAGCCTGACGCCGCCCAGCACGTTCGACCTAGGCGAGCTCGCACCATTCGTGCGCGTGGACGCGCGGATCGACGGCGCGAGCTTCCTGTCCGATGATGATCGGCACTGGATGCGTGAGCACCTGAAAAATCTACGGCGCCGCTGGGAGAAGCTGCCGATTGGCTTGCCGTGGTGCGTCATTCACGGGGATGCCTGGGTGGGCAACGTGGTGGCTGCTGAGGACGGTCGTGTGATCCTTCTCGACCTGGAGCGAACGTCGCTCGGGCCGCCCGAGTGGGATTTGGTGCACACGGCGATCAAAAGGTCGTCGTTCGGGTGGATCAGTGCGAATCAGTACCGCGAGTTCTGCGATGCGTATGGGTATGACGTCATGGAGTGGGAGGGCTTCGGGCTGTTGCGGGACATCCGTGAATTCCGGATGACGACGATGGCGGTGCAGACGGCGACGACCGATCCGGGTTGGCGGGAGCAGGCGGGTCACAGGCTCATGTGTATTCGGCGTTTGGCGGGCGAACGACCGTGGCTGGATTGGCGTGTATTGGAATGAGAACAAGGATAGATTTTGTGGACCTCGCCCTAATTAAGCAACTGACCACCGACGCAGCCAGCGACGGCGTGCAGCAACTTGTCGTGGTGGGGTCGTCCAGCATGCCGGTCGGGTGCTGCTCCTTCAGCGGCCTGAGGACGACTTCATGGGCGGTATCTGGGAGTTGCCCAGTGGGAAAGTCGAATCCGGTGCTGCTTCAAGAGCACGATGCGTACACCTGGACGGCGCTCAGCGAGGAACTGCCGGTTACCGAGGCCGTCCGGCGGGTGCTCTCGGAATATCGGCGGACATAAGACGGGAATCGGTATCCGGCAGGTCAGTTCGGTGGCTGGGGCGTGTCCATCTTGGTGCATTGCCAGCGGCCGTCGAGATATTCGACGGTCATGGTGAGCGGGACTTGTTTGGCTTGCGGACTCGAGCTGGTGCTCACGTTGCGGACCGTCTGGGTGAGTAGTGCGGCGATTTCCGCGCGGGTCGAGTCACCGGACTTGAAGTAGCACTGGGCATCGCTGGCCTGAGAAGACACCTGGCTCTGGGTCATGGCGCCTTGCAGCGTGGGCCACGAGCTGTCGAACTGAGCCTGGAGATCCCCGGCCGCGCCGTCGTCGAGCGACTTCTTGTAGGAATCGAGATTTTTGTAGTCGTAGGTCATCATGGTTCGACCGAAGTCGCAGGCGAACAGGCGGGCCGCCTCGCGTGCTGCTTCGGCGGACTGTTGCTCGTGCTGTTTGCTGGACGAATTGTGCAGCACCAGAACAACAGTCGTGGCGGCACCGCCGAGGACCAGGACGATGCCCAGCACGGCGGCGATGAACAATCCGCGGCGGCGACGCTTCGGCACCGACGATGCCGAGGGTGTGAAGGCCATCGGGTGCGCGGGGGTGAAGGCCGCCGGATGCGGAATGGGCCTGCCCGCCAGCGCATTTGCCGCCTCGGCGGCCAGTTCTCCACAACTGCCGAACCGTTGTCGCGGGTCCTTGGCCAGCGCACGCGCTATCACGGCGTCGAAACCCGGTGGCAGCGCGGGATTTCGGTGGCTCGGCACCGGCGGGGGCTGGTGCAGGTGGGCGTTGATGAGCTGGGCGGAATTGGTTCCGGGATACGGGTGATCGCCGGTGAGCATGTGGTAGAGCGTGCCGCCGAGCGCGTATACGTCGGTGCGGTGATCGACCGGTGTGCCGACGTCGAACTGTTCGGGCGCGGCGTATTGGAGGCTGGCGTAGACGTCGCCGGTGCGGGTGAGTCCGACGGACTCGTCGAGGGCCTTGGCGATGCCGAAGTCGGCGAGCAGTACTCGCTGCTGCGGGCCGCGCGCGAGCAGGATATTGGCCGGTTTGACGTCACGATGCAGGATCCCGGCCGCATGGGCGTGGTCCAATGCGCGGGCGGTTTCGGTAATGATCCGCACCGATTGTTCCGGCGGGATCGGACCATTGCGCACCACGGCCGCGACATCGGTGCCGTCGACATACTCCATCGCGATCCACAGCCGGCCCTCGTGCTCACCGCGCGCGTGAATGGCGACGATGTTCGGATGCGCCAGCCGCGCCACGGTATCCGCCTCGCGTTGGAATCGCGCTCGGACATCCGGATCACCGGCCATGGCATGGCTGAGCAGCTTCAACGCGACGAACCGCGGCAGATCACGGTCGTGTGCGAGATACACCTCCCCCATGCCGCCGAGACCCAGCAACCGTTCGATGCGATAGCCGGCGAAGACCTGCCCGTGCGCCAGCGTGTTACCCAACCCCGTCCTCCTCCACCCGAATCTCCGATTACGGTAGCCGACCGTGCCGGAGCGAGCGACCTCTCAGCGTCGACGAGGACGGCGGCACTCAGCAACCGAAGACCTGGCCGACATTCTCTTTCGGGTCGGCCGTCTTCTCGCGCAGGCATCCGAACGGGACAACGCCCGCATCGCTTATTCGCGCACCGGATTTCACCACTGTGTGAATGCATACGAGGCCGTCTGTTTCGAGGCGACAGGTGTAGTCCTTGGCGGTGATGCGGCTGCCGTAGGGCAGGGGCGCGCCGTCCCCGAGGATGAAGGGGCCCGGGTCACCGTGCAGGGAGCCGACGGAGAGGGCTGCGCCCGAGTAGTCGATCCAGTTGGGAACCCAGTTGCCGATGTACTCGCCAGGGGGGCGAGTAGGCGGGTGCTGAAGCTCCACCAGACAGCTCAAGTCGTCGACGCGGCCGCGGAAATCGGTGGTGCACTTGATCTTTCCGGTGGGGCTGACGAAGGCGATGTCGCCGTTGAGCGGTGTGGACTTGCCGTCTCGGGTGGCGGTGCCGAACTGTGCGGTGTCGACCGGTTTTCCGGCCTGCACCCAGGCGGCGACGTCGGCGAACGAGGCGCCGCGGGCGGGCGCTTGCGTGACGGCATCGGAAACGGGATGTGGCTCGCCGTCTTTCGTCAGGGAGCAACCGGCTGCCAGGAGCACGAGCATCGTCAACACCGCGATACGCATGCCGCTCACACTAAGCGGTGATGCGGCCGCGCGGTGCGCTCCCGGCGGCCCGGGCTGCGTTCCGGCCGGAGACGCGCCGGGCCGAAAAGTCGGGACACGCGGAATCGGCGGAATGTGTCGGAGGTGCGTGTCATGCTGGGGTTCCGCGGTCGAGACAGGCCTGAAAGCGCACCAGCGCAGGCAGATTCGCACGACAAGTGAGTGGGGATGCCATGTCCGAAATACCGTCCGATATAGCGATCGCCCGCCATCGCCGGGATGTCGCCGAACTGCACGACAGGTTCGAGGCACTACCGGCCGGCGAGCCGGTACACCTGGTCAAGTCCACCTCCAACCTGTGGCGGCCCCGCATCCAGCGCGGAAACGGCCTGGACGTCCGGACATTCGACCGGGTGCTGACTGTCGATCCGGGCAGTCGCACGGCCGAGGTCGAGGGCATGGCGACCTACGAGACCATCGCCGACGCAGCCCTCGCCCAGCGCATGCTGCCGCCGCTGGTGCTGGACTGCAAGACCATCACCCTCGGCGGCGCGGTCGTCGGCACGGGCGCCGAATCCTCCTCGTTCCGTGCCGGTCTGCCGCACGACAGCGTCACCGAGATGGAGATCCTGACCGGCGACGGACGCATCGTGACGGCCACCGCGGACAACGAGCACGCCGAACTCTTCCACGCCTTCCCGCACTCCTACGGCTGTCTCGGCTACGCCCTCCGGCTACGGATCGATCTGGAACCGGCACAGCAGTTCGTCCGGCTGCGACACGTGCGGACGGGCTCGACCGGCGAGTGGGTATCGGCACTGCGCAAGATCACCGAGACCCGCGAGTTCGACGGGGAGCGAGTCGATTTCGTGGACGGCACCTACTTCGGCCCGGACGCGGTCTATCTCAGCCTGGGCACCTTCACCGACACCGCGCCCTACCTGTCGGACTACACCGGTCGGCGGATCTACTACCACGCCGTCCGTTCCCACACCGAGGATTACCTCGCCATCCGCGACTATCTGTGGCGCTGGGACACTGATCTGTACTGGACCTCGAAGTCGTTCGGCCTGGAAAACCCTGTGGTGCGGCAACTTTGGCCGCAGCGCTATCGCAATGCCGAGACTCTGCGCCGCCTGCAGATGTGGGCGCGGCGCGACGGCCGCGTCGACCGTGCCCTCGCCGCGGTCGGGCGCCCTGTGGAATGGGTGTTGCAGGACGCGGACCTGCCGGTGGAGACGGTGCCGGAATTCCTGGAGTTCTTCGATCGCGAGGTCGGCATCGCACCGGTCTGGCTGTGCCCTTTCGTCATGCGCAGGCCCGCCAGCCTGTATCCGATCGAGACCGGCCGCCTGTTCGTCAGCGTCGGCTTCTGGGCGCCGGTCCGGTTACGCCGCGGCCAGGCGCCGGGCCACCACAACCGGCTGATCGAGCGGAAGATCACCGAACTCGGCGGCCGCAAACCGCTGTACTCGACGGCCCACTACGGCGAAGAAGAATTTTGGCAGCTGTACGGCGGCGGCACCTATCACCGGCTGAAGGCCGCCTACGACCCCGACGGCCGCTTCCCCGACCTGTACGACAAATGCGTGCGCGGCGGGTAGAACGGGCCGCCCGACTTGGCCGAATTTGTGTATCCCAGGTCACACCCGACTGCTACCTTCCACAACACGGACGGGTTGCGTGCGATGTCGCACGTGGGGCACGCGGAGGTGTTCGAGGTGACCTCGATTCTGGAGGAAGTGCAGCGCAGGACGGCCCACACGGTGGAGGCGCTGCGCGGGTTGAACGTGTTGCGGACGCGCGGTTTCATCGATCCCCGCGATCCGGTGGAGACGCTGCGGACCATCAAGGAGTCGCGCGTCCTGGGCCCGCAGGCGACCATGGTCCGGCATGCCGCCCGAACCTGGCCCGCCAACGTGGCGGCCGTAGACGAACGCGGCGCGCTGACCTACCGGGAGCTGGACGAGGGCTCGAACGCGCTGGCACACGGGTTGCGCGGCCTCGGCATCACGCCGGGCACGGTGCTCGGCATCCTGGCCCGCGACCACCGCGGCCTGCTGCTGGCGATGGCGGCGGCCGGCAAGCTCGGCGCCCGGCTGGCGTTGATGAACACCGGCTTCGCGAAGCCGCAGTTCGCCGAGGTCTGCCAGCGCGAGAACGTCAAGGCGGTGCTGCACGACAGCGAATTCGTCGGACTGCTCGACGCGCTGCCGCCGGAGCTGCCGCGCGTGCTCACCTGGGTCGACGAGGGCCACGAGGCGCCCGAGGGCGCCACCACCATCGAGGCCCTCATCGCCGCCAACTCCAGCGCTCCCCTGCCGCTGCCCGACAAGCCCGGCGGCTTCATCATCCTCACCAGCGGCACCACCGGATTACCGAAAGGCGCTCCGCGCGACAAGGTTTCGCCGCTGTCCACCGTGCAGGTGATCGACCGGCTGCCGTTCCCGCGCCAGGGCCGGATGATGATCGTCTCGCCCATCTTCCACAGCACCGGCCAGGCGACCTGGCTGGTGGCCGCGGGTCTCGGCAACGAGGTGGTGCTGATCCGCCGTTTCGACGCCGAGACGACGCTGCGCAAGATCGCCGAACATCGGGTGGAGATGCTGGTCGCGGTGCCGACCATGCTGCACCGCATGGTGGAACTGGATCCAGCGATCCGGGCGAAGTACGACCTGTCGTCGCTGAAGTCGATCGTGCTGGCCGGTTCGGCGCTGTCACCGGAGCTGACCCTGCGCGCCACCGAGGCGTTCGGCCCGGTCGTCTACAACCTGTACGGCTCGACCGAATGCGCGGTCGCGACCGTGGCGCAACCGGAGGACCTGGCCATCGCACCCGGCACCGCCGGGCGCGCGCCCACCACCTGCGAGGTCGCGCTGTTCGACGACGACGGCCGCCGCATCCGCGACCGGCACGTCACCGGCCGCATCTTCATCCGCTCCGGCGCGCCGTTCAAGGGCTACACCGACGGCCGCCACAAGCAGATCATCGGCGACTACATGTCCTCCGGCGATGTCGGCCATTTCGACGAGCACGGCCTGCTGTTCGTCGACGGCCGCGACGACGACATGATCGTCTCCGGCGGCGAGAACGTCTTCCCGCAGGAGGTCGAGAACCTACTGCTGGAGCGGCCCGATGTGTTCGACGCCGCCGTCATCGGAGTGGACGATGCGGAGTTCGGCAAACGGCTGCGCGCGTTCGTGGTGCCCGAGCCGGGCGTCACACCCGATGCCGACGAGATCAAGGCATACGTCAAGGGCAACCTGGCCCGCTACAAGGTGCCGCGCGAGGTCGTCTTCCTCGATGAACTCCCCCGCAATACAACCGGCAAACTGCTGCGGCGAGTGCTGAGCGAATACCCCGCCACACGGTAGATCGACCGTCCAGTTATACGCGTACTCTCGGTTACAGAGACACCGACCACATCCCGTCTGACCTGCTTGCTAGGGTTAGCAGCGCACTGGATCTCGATGTTGCGGTCCCGCCAGCCCGATCGGCGGTATCCGCGGAAGGTTGTACCTATGTCAGCTGTCCTTCCGTCAGTCAGCGGGGCTCTCCGCAAGGCCGGAGATATGGCTCTCAGCGTCAACGCCATGCGCAAGCGGGGCCTGTTCAGTCCGCTGCGGCCCGATCACGCGATCGGCTCGGCGCTCAATGTCGGCAAATTCGGCCCGTTCGCGGGCGTGATCATGCACGCCGCCAAGACCAACGCGCACGCACCGGCCATCGTCGACGAACGCGGGGAACTCACCTTCGCGGAGATCGATGCCCAGTCCAATCAGGTCGCGCGCGGCCTGGCCGCACTGGGTCTGGGGCAGGGCGATGTCGTGGGGCTGCTCGCCCGCGACCACCGCGGCATGGTGCTCAGCCTGGCCGCCACCGGCAAGCTCGGGGTGCGCGCGGTGCTGATGAACACCGGTTTCGCCAAGCCGCAGTTCGCCGACGTCGCCGCGCGCGAGCAGGTGAAGGCGGTCCTGCACGACAGCGAGTTCGTCGACTTGATGAGCGCGATCCCGGCGGACATCCCGCGCATTCTGACGTGGGTGGACGAGAAGGACGGGGTGGATCCGGCCATTCCGACGCTGGATTCGTTGCGGGAGAACAGGTCCGGTGATCCGGTACCGGCTCCGGAGAAGCCGGGCGGGATGATCATCCTGACCTCCGGCACCACCGGCACGCCCAAGGGCGCACCGCGGGAGAAGGTCAGCCCCTTCATCTCCGCGCAGTTCCTCGATCGAATTCCGTTGCCGCGCAACGGCACCATGGTGGTGGCCGCGCCGATCTTCCACGCCACCGGACTGTCGCAGTTCACCCTCGGGCTGGCACTGGGCAACCGAATGGTGTTCCAGCAGCGGCGTTTCGATCCGGAGAAGACGCTCGCCAACATCACGAAGTATCAGGCGTCGTCGCTCGTGGTGGTGCCGACGATGCTGCAACGCATGCTCGACCTGCCCGCGGAGACGCTGGCCCGGTACGACATGTCGTCGCTGCGCATGCTGTTCGCCGCCGGCTCGGCGATCCCGCCGGACGTGGTCACGCGCAGTCTCGACTACTTCGGTGACGTCCTCTACAACGTGTACGGCTCCACCGAATGCGCCGTGATCACGGTCGCGAGCCCCCAGGATTTGCGGATCGCGCCGACCACGGCCGGGCGCCCACCGGTCGGCATTCGCCTGGCCCTGTACGACGAGAATCGTAAGAAGATCACCGAGCCGCACGTCACCGGCACGATCTTCATCGCCAACGCGCACTCGTTCACCGCCTACACCGACGGCCGCACCAAGGAGACCGTCGACGGCATGATGTCCTCAGGCGACGTCGGCCACTTCGACGAGAATGGGCTGCTGTTCATCGACGGCCGCGACGACGACATGATCGTCTCCGGCGGCGAGAACGTCTTCCCGCAGGAAGTCGAGCATCTCATCGCCAACCGGCCCGACGTGCTCGAGGCCGCCGTCGTCGGCGTCGAGGATCGGGAATTCGGTAAGCGGTTGCGCGCCATCGTCGTCCCAGGACCCGACTCCGCCCGCGACCCGCGGGAGATCAAGGAATTCGTCAAGGCCAACCTCGCTCGCTACAAGGTCCCGCGCGAGGTCATCTTCCTGGACGAACTCCCCCGCAATGCCACCGGCAAACTGCTTCGCAAACCGCTCGTGGAGATGGAGACCGACGCCGAGTAGTTCCGGCGCGGGGTAGTCCCGCGCGGAATTGCTGTGCGAGGTCGGGTAATTGACGGTAAACAATCCGTTATTATCAGCAGGTGATTATCGACTCCGGCCGATCCCCGGCCCGCGACGCCGCGGCGGTGCGTATGCGCCGCACGGCGGCAGCGCGGTTGCGCGGGGGATCGGCCGGGTCGGTTTCCGGCGCGCTGTCCGTGGCCGCGCACGGCTGGGCATCGGGCGGGATGCCGGTGGGGACCGCCACCGTGGCGCTGCTCGTGGCCGCCTGCACCGTGGTCGGCGCGCTGGTGGCCGGGCTGAGGCCGTTGCGTCATACGCGGTCCGCACTGGCCGCAGCACTGGTCGGCGGGCAATTGCTCGGCCACGCTGTGCTGTCGTTCGGGATGGCGGGTATGTCACATGGTGAGTCGATGTGGACACCGGTGATGCTGTGCGCCCATATCGCCGCCGCGTTGTGCGCCGCGGTGGTGATCCATGCGGCCGAGGCGGCGTACCGGATCGGTACGGCACTGTCGCGGGTGCTGCCGAAGCTGTTGCGGTCGCCCGTGATCGCGGGCCCGCGACCGCTGCGGACCGCCCATCGCGACCGAGTGATCCTGCGGGTCTTCGCCGCCGACGCTTTCCGCACGCGCGGCCCGCCGCTGCTTGTTCGAGGCTGAACATTCCCTACACCCGTACGCACGTTTCGTATCCAACACTGTCTCGCGTGAACGTCCAGGCTGATCATCCAGCTGCAAAATCCCTACGCTGGAACGGTTTTCGAGATCACAATGCTCTTCTCAGGGCGAGGTGATGTCCGCAGGCCGGAAATTCCGGTACGCCGGGGCCTTTCGCTGCATGGATGAATGCTCCTCCGCACCATATCCGGCAACCACATGTGCGACACGGTGACCACGGCACGATCCCGTCACTGACGACGATCGGCCGCACTCGCCGTGCCATCTCCGCACACATCGGAAACCGGATCGCGACCGGGCGCAAGGCCGCAGCACGGACACGGTGCCGACCAGACACCGGCCCGCGTTGCGGACGAGTCCGGTGCCTCGGCAGCAGGGCGAGCACGAGTCGGTCGGCCGAGTGGCGACGCCACGTTGGTGAGCACAAGCCTGCCGCTCGGTCAGCACGACCACAGTGGCGACCACGAGCCGCCACGCGAGTTGCAGAGCTGTGGCGGCGAGCGCGAGTCGGATGCCCGCTTGCCGAGGCGGTGGTGGCGAGCATGAGTTGCCATCCGGGCCGGTAGCCCAAGGCCATCGGGCGGCAGCGGTGCGTGCGGGTGCCTCTTGAACAGGAGCACTTCCCTTGAGCATTACCGATTCACCGGTTCCCGCGACGGAACCACCACAGAGTGCGCCGGAGGCGTCCGGCGCGCCCGCGCCGCCGGATCGCGGCGGCGGTAGGCGTGGGGCGATATTCGCCCTGGCGATGCGGCTGCATTTCTATGCCGGAGTTTTCGTTGCGCCGTTCATTCTGATCGCGGCGGTCACCGGTGCGCTGTACGCGATCTCGCCCACGCTGGAGTCGATCGTGGATCGCGATCTGCTGCACGTGGATTCGACCGGGGCGGCGCGGCCACTGTCGGAGCAGATCGCGGCGGCGGTGGCGCGGGAGCCGGGGCTGGCGTTGAATGCTGTTGCACCCGCGCAGGATCCGAGCGATACCACGCGGGTCGTGTTCACCGACCCGGCGCTGGGCGAGTCCGAGCGACGGGCGGTCTTCGTCGATCCGGCGACGGCCGAAACGGTCGGCGCCGGCGTCGTATACGGCAGTTCGGGTGCGTTGCCCACCCGCACCTGGATCGATCTGCTGCACCGGAATCTGCATTTGGGCGAGACCGGGCGTCTCTACAGTGAGATGGCCGCTTCGTGGATGTGGGTGATCGCGCTGGCGGGGCTCGTGCTCTGGATACGGCGGGTGCGGTCACGGCGGGAACGGCGGTCCCTCGGCTGGCTGGCGCGGCCCGACCGGTCCGGCACCGGACGCAATCGGACGCTGAATTGGCATGCGGCCGTGGGCTTCTGGATTCTGCTGCCGTTGCTCTTCCTGTCCGCGACCGGCATGACCTGGTCGACATACGCCGGTGATCACATCGAGAAGCTGCGTGCCGAACTCAGCTGGACCAAACCGGCCGTGAGCGCCACCCTGCCGGGAACTGCCGGTCCCGCCGTGGCCGCCGGAGGTGAGCACGCCGGACACGGCGGCCACCACGAGATGGGCGCACCGGTGCCCGCGGACCGGGCCGCGCAGGCGGACAAGGTATACGCGGTCGCGCGAGGGCACGGACTGGAGGGGCCGCTGGAAATCAGTATCCCGGCCGCGGACGGCACCGCCTTCGTGGCGCAGGAACGGCGATTGTCCGGGGTGTACACGCAGGATTCGATCGCCGTGGACGGACGCACCGGCGACGTGACCGACATGCTCCGGTACAGCGATTGGCCGCTGATGGCCAAGCTCGCCAACTGGGGCATCCAGTTGCACATGGGCATGCTGTTCGGTCTGGCCAATCAGTTGCTGTTGCTGGTCACGATGATCGCCCTGATCACCGTGCTCGTGCGCGGTTACCTGATGTGGTGGCGCCGCCGTCCCACCCGGGCGGGCGGGCGGTTCGCCTTCGGCAAGCCGCCGCGCCGCGGAGTGCTGCGCCGCGCACCGCTGTATCTCATGGTGACGGTGCCGGCCGTCGCCGTGGCGATCGGCTGGTTCGCGCCGTTGCTGGGCATCAGCCTGCTGGCATTCCTGGCCGTCGACGCGATAGTGGGATTGTCCCGCCGCCGCACGGCCAGCTGACTCCATAACCCTTCCCGCACAACGGCTTCGGCGCAATGCCCAAGCCTTGCCCGTCGCTGTGCCGGCACCGGGCCGCGGGAGAAACGGAAGTCGGTGAACGCGGGTGTGGTGGGCACGCATGAGGGGGCCGACCACACCCGCCGCCCCGGCGGCGAACGCCGTCACCCGCGTTGCCGCGCGGCATGTTCACGACAACAACAGCGGACGTGGCGATGACCAGGCCCACCGCTGTTACTGCCGTGAAGGACTCGCCGAACATCACCGCACCCAGACGGCGGTGGTCGGCGCCATCAGGAACATCAGCGAATTGACCTGTGTGACACCGAGTTTGTCGACGAGGTACCAATACAACCCGTAGCCGCCCAGGGTGGCGAAGACGATCAACCACCCCGTCGCCAGCCAGAAGCGCGGCTCCGCCGGTGGCGTCACGGTTCCCCGCACCATAGCGAACACGGTGAAAACCGCCGCGCTGGTGCAACATTGGATAGCCAGGCCGGTGAGCATCGGCGGTCGCGCGGTGATCCGCCGCTGCACGACGGTGGCGGCGATCAATGCCACCATGCCGGCCAGCGGGATCGGATAGGCCCACCACGGCACACCGGTGGCCTCGACCGCATCGGACACCGTCACGAGCACGACTCCGGCCAGCCCCAGCGCCAATCCGGCCCACTGCCGGGCATCGACCACGACCCCGAGCAACGGCCCGACCACCGCCGCGGCGACCAATGGCTGGATACCGTCGATCAGCGCGGTGGTGCCGGTGTTCACGCCGAGCGAGATGGCCCAATACACAGTCGTGAGGTAGCCGGTCTGCGACAACAGGCCGACGACGACGGTCCAGCCCAGCGCACGGGCCCCGGGTAGCCCGCCGACCCGCACTGCCAGCGGCGCCAGGATCAGGGCGAGCGGAACGAATCGCCACATCAGGACCGTCGCAACCGGGGCATCCGCACCGCCGAGCTTGGCCCCCACGAATCCGGAACTCCAGCAGACCACGAACAGCGCCGACAGGACGACCATCGCCGCTCGCCCGTACCGAACTTCACTGATCTGTAAACCCATGGTCTCGACTATACAGATCTGTATAGTCGAGGCCGTGGAGACGACGGACGCGATCGAGTGGACGCCCCGCGCGCGGCAGATCCTGGCGACGGCCGCGCGGCTGTTCTACGACAACGGCATCACGGCGGTCGGCGTCGACCGGATCGCGGCCGAGTCGGGGGTCACCAAGCGCACGCTCTACGACCGCTTCGGGTCGAAGGAACGCCTCGTGGCCGAGTACCTGTGCGACCGCGACCGCGAATGGCGAGAGTTGTTGGGGCAGCGGCTTTCCCCGCTTCCGGACGATCCCGCGACGCGGGTGCGCGCCGTGTTCGACACCTCCGAGGAATGGATGCGCACGCGCGGCGCGAAGGGCTGCAGCATGGTGCGGGCGCATGCCGAACTGCCGTCCGACCACCCTGGCTACGCGGTGGCCGTCGCCCAGAAGCAATGGATGCGCGGCCTGTTCCGCGCCCTCGCCGAGCAGGCCGGAACGCCGGACCCGGACACCGTGGCCGATACCATCACCCTGCTGCACGAAGGCGCCCTGGTGTGCCACGGCATGCACGTCACCCCGAACCCGATCGCGCAGGCCCGCGACGCGGCTGTATCGCTGCTCGGCTGAAAGACCTTTGCCCACAAGGGTTTTCGCGCCGTTCCGTCCGGAGATGGCACAAAATCGCTGCGCGCAACAGTGTGTGGGAAGACCGACAACCATGTGCGCGGGCGCTTCTCCGCGCGCTACCTTCGCGCAGACAGCGGTTCGAGCAGGGATTACCCGACGACTCTGGGCACAGGCCTGCGAGCGACTTCCGCTGATCCGCACGTTACGACCAGGAGTGCTATGACCATTCTCGTTACCGGCGCGACCGGAAATATCGGCCGCTGCCTCGTTCACCGGCTCGTCGACGCCGGGCAAGCGGTGCGGGCCATGACCCGCACGCCGCACGCCGCGCACCTTCCCGGCGCGGTGGATGTCAGATATGGGGACTTCGAGAAGCCCGACACCTGGCCCGACGTGCTCGAGGGTGTCGAGCGCGTCTATCTGTTCCCACACATCTACGACGTCGATACGCCCGGCGGTCACTTCATCGACCGAGCGGCGCGGGCGGGCACGCGCCGCTTCGTGGTGCATTCCGCCGCCGCGGCCGGTTTCACCGGCGACGAGCCCGCCGATCCCGGCCTGAAGCACTTGAAACGACATCTGGCGGTAGAGCGGCAGGCCCATCGGGAACTCGAACAGTGGGTCGAGGCCACCGGCGCCGAATGGACTCATCTGCGCCCCGGCCTGCTGGCGGTCAATGCCCTGAGCTGGGCGGAGTCCATTCGCACCGAGCGCGTCGTCCGGGAACCGTACCCCGCGTCCGGCTACCCGTGGATTCACGAAGCCGATATCGCCGAGGTCGCCGCTGCGGCCCTACTGACGGACGCGCACGTCGGCGCGGCGTACACCCTCACGGGTCCGGCCAAAGTCACTCAGGCCGAACAGGTTCGGGCCATCGCCGCTGCGATCGACGACGTCATCCGATTCGAGGAACTGACTCCCGGGCAGGCGCGCGAGCACTGGCTCCGCAACGGGTACCCGGACGAGTACGTCGACTGGATGCTCGAGCTACGGGCCGACTCGGTCACCGGGACCGGGTCGGTTCCACCGACCGACACCTTCCACCGGATCACCGGACGGTCACCGCGCAGCTTCGCGCAGTGGGCCATCGATCACCGGGCCGACTTTCAATCGCCGTCAATCCCCTTGCCGGAGTAGGAGTTATGAAGATTCTCGTTACGGGTGCCACCGGAAATATCGGCCGCATGGTCGTCGACCACCTGGTACGCCTGGGCGCCGACGACATTCGCGCGCTGTCGAACCATCCGGAACGCACGGCCTTCCCGCCCGAGGTCGAGGTGGTCGAGGGCTACCTGCGGAGACCGTCCTCCCTTCCCCGTGCTTTCGAGGGTGTCGACCGGATGTATCTCGCACCGGCTCTCGAAACCGTCACCGAGGTAGTCGCTTCGGCCCGCGCGGCGGGGATCGAGCACATCGTCGATCTGTCCGGCGACGAGACCTCCACCTGGCAGCCCATCGCGCGGGCGGTCGAGAAGTCGGGCGTCGGCTGGACTCACCTGCACGCGTACGAATTCATGGAGAACGCCACCGACTGGGCGGAGCAGATTCGCGCGACAGGCGAAGTGCGCGAACCATATCCGGACTCCGCCGACGCCCCCATCGCCATGGACGACATCGCTCGTGTCGCCGCGACCGTGCTGCTCGGCGACGGGCACCTCGGCGCGACCTACACACTCACCGGCCCCGAAACCTTCACCAGGGCAGCGCGTCTCCGGTTCCTGGCCGAGGCGATCGGCCGCGAGCTGTCGTTCGTGACGGTGTCCCCCGACGAACTCACCGCCCGCCTCGAGCCGACGATGGGCGAATTCTTCGCGCGGTGGTTTGTCGAGGGCCTCGCCGCCCGAGTCGATCACCCGCAGATCGCCACCGGCACGGTCGCCGACCTCACCGGCCGTGCCACCACATTCGCCTCCTGGGCCGCCGCGAACGCCGCGCTGTTCCGCTGATCTGTCGTGCGCAGGTCGGCCGCCTTACTCGGGGGTCTCGGTGGGTTGGGTGTCGGTCTGGTGGACCAGTTCCTTGACCGGGCGCAGGATTACCCAGGCGAGGAAGGCCACGGAGACCACGACCATGCCGATCCCTGACCACAGGTTGGTGTTCCAGCCGCCGGAGCGGGCCAAGTCGGCGTCGGAATTGCTCACCAATCCCGTCACCACCAGGATCACGCCGTAGAGGCCGATCAGGGTGCCGACTATGGTTCGGATGTCGAAAAGCATTGCGTCACTTCCTTATCGGACGAGGATATTCAGCGCGATCACCAGCACCAGGGCGATGCCGGCGAGCAGGACCGGGCGCTGGTACCAGGGCAGCGAGGCGGCGTCGGGATCGCTCAGCTGTTCCTTCGGCGTCTCGGAGTAGACCAGGCCGACGAGTTCGGCCGCGGGCTTCGGCGTGGTCACCTGGGTGACGATGACGCTGAGCACGATGTCGACCACGAACGCCACACCGGCGGCGAGGAAGCTCGACCCCTGGCCCGACAGGTGGAACACGTCGGTCTGATGCAGGATGAAGACCACCACCGCGGACAGCGTGCCGAACACCAGGCCGACCCAACCGGCCGTGGGCGTCATCCGCTTCCAGAACATGCCGAGGATGAACGTCGCGAACAGCGGCGCGTTGAAGAAGCTGAACAGTGTCTGCAGGTAGTCCATCATGTTCGAGAAGTTGCCGGCGATGAACGCCGTGCCGATCGCGATCACGGTCGCGCCGACCGTGGCCAGGCGGCCGATGTTCAGGTAGTACTGGTCCGGCGCGTCCTTGCGCACGTACTGCTGCCACAGGTCGTAGCTGAATACGGTGTTGAACGCCGAGATGTTGGCCGCCATACCGGCCATGAACGCCGCGAGCAGACCCGCGAGCGCCACACCGAGCAGACCGTTCGGCAGCACCGCCTTCATCAGATACAGCAGTGACTGGTTGTAGGTGGCGTCGCCCGAGCCGGTGGCCTTGAGGTCGGCGATCTGCGGGACCAGGATGGCGGCGATCATGCCGGGGATCACGACGATGAACGGGATGAACATCTTCGGGAAGGCGCCGATGATCGGGGTGCGCCGGGCCGCGGAGATGGAATGCGTTGCCAGCGCGCGCTGCACCTCGACGAAGTTGGTCGTCCAGTAGCCGAACGACAGCACGAAGCCGAGACCGAACACGATGCCGACCACCGACAGGACATTGTTGCCGAATCCGCTCAACTCGTTGCCCGGCCACGAGTGCCACTGCTCCGCACCGTCGGGCTGCCCCAGCACCTTGTCCTTCAACCCGCCGACGCCGCCGACGCGGTGCAGGCCGACCAGGGTCAGCGGCAACAGCGCGGCCACGATGACGAAGAACTGCAGCACCTCGTTGTAGATCGCCGCCGACAGACCACCGAGGGTGATGTAGGACAGCACGATCACGGCGGCCACGATGATCGACACCCACAGCGGCCAGCCCAGCAGCACGTTCAGGATCGAGCCGAGCAGATACAGATTGACGCCCGCGATGAGCACCTGCGCGATCGCGAAACTGATCGCGTTGACCAGGTGCGCCCCGGTACCGAAGCGCCGGCGCATGAACTCGGGCACGCTGCGCACCTTGGAGCCGTAGTAGAACGGCATCATCACCACGCCGAGGAACAGCATGGCCGGGACCGCGCCGATCCAGAAGTAATGCATGGTCGGCATGCCGTACTGGGCGCCGTTGGCCGACATGCCCATGATCTCGACCGCGCCGAGGTTGGCGGAGATGAACGCCAGGCCGGTGACCCAGGCCGGCAGCGAACGGCCGGACAGGAAGAAGTCGATACTCGACGACACCCGCTGACGGGCCAGCAGGCCGATGCCGAGAACGAAGACGAAATACAGTGCGACCAGGATGTAGTCGACGGGTGCGGCATCCAGGCGGAGCTGGGTGCCCTCGGCGAGGAGCGAGTGTGCGGGACCCCCTGCCAGCACAGCGTCGAACACTCCTGGCGGCTCAGCAGCGGCGGGCGACATATAGCTATCTCCTGTCCACGGGATCACCGGACGACCAATCGGCCGAATCCGGATCCTAGCGGGTTGTTAACGCTCACAGGAGCAGAACCAGCGACTCGGCGGAGCCGTGTCGGTGCCGTGCCGCGAGTATGTGGCGCCGAGCGCCCGCGCCGACCGGACGTCCGACACCACACGGCATCGGCCGTCCCCGCACGCCGCGCTCGGCACGCCGCCGAGCGGCCCGCTCAGCCCGACAGGTCGTCGAGCAGGCGGCGGGCCTGCTCCAATTCCGCCTGCAGCTGTTCCACTTTCGCGCGCTGACTGCTGCGCACCGACTCCAGCACCGTGTCGACCACCTCGGCGACCTCGGGGTGCAGGATTTTCGCGGCCTGGGCCACCGTGGCGCCGGGGACCGACAGACCGCGGGTGCGTTTCTTGCCGTGCGCCACATCCACGGTCCACTCCCCGTCGGCGGTGCCGGACAGGGTGACCGTCACCTCCGGGGTCTTGGACTTGCGGGCGGTGGTGGCGCTCTTCTCGCGGGCCGGGCGCGGGGCGGCGCCCTGGCTCTGCTTGGCGGCCGGTTTCGGGGCCGGGGCGGCCGGTTTCGGCGCCTCGGTGACAGCGGGCTGCACCGGGGCCGGGCTGGGCGGCGTCGGCGCAGGGTTGACGGTCGACGGCATGCTCACTGCGGTGTCCTTCCTGGTTGCCGTTGTCTTCTTGGCGGTCTGCTTCGTGGCCGGCGGTTTCGCGCGGACCGGTTTGGTCAGCGTGACCTCGGTCGGCGAGAACGACAGCACATCCTTGGAGCCGGTGGGGCGCACCTGCAGGAAATCGCCCTCGGCGGGATCACCGAGTGCGACCACCTTGCCCGAACGACCCTCCGGCACACCCACCGCATCCGCGGTGAACCACACCATCGGCGGGTGGCCGTCGGAGATCTCGGCGGCTATCTGCCGAATCTCGATGTCCGACAAGGGTTGCGACTTGGTTCGACGGGACGACATGGTGCTCTCCGGGCGCTAGTGGACATCTGCGTGCCATGAGCATGCCCCATGCCACCGACAAGTCCACATCGCCCGGCAATATTGTCGGACCGCCGATCTCGACCCACAGGAGAATCGTATGCGCTCGCTTCGCGTCGCGGCCGTAGCCGCCGCACTCGCCGTCGCCGGATGTGCCGCCGACGGAGGGCAGTCCGCCGCACCGCAATCCGGCGGCGCGAGGGCCGCACACGTCCGGGACTGCACCTCCCGGCCACACACCGAACCCGCCGAAATCATCGTCACCTGCGCCGACGGCAACCTGGCGGTCACCGATATCCGCTGGGAAAGCTGGACTTCCGGCTCGGCGCACGGCGCGGGAATCCAGCGTCTGGGCGCCTGTGACCCGAATTGCGCCTCGGGACAGCAACAATCGACGCCGGTGGCGGTCCGGCTGTCCGCGCCCGAAGCCGGGGTGTTCACCCGGCTGGAGACCGTCGCCGGCGACGGCGGGTCGCAGGTATATCCGCTCCTGCGCTGAAACTCAGGCGGCGTGGCTCACATGCTTCGCCGAGTCGCCGATGACCGCGGGCCGCTCGCCGATCAGCTGCCGCAGGAACGCCTCCTGCTCGCGGCGGCCGCGGGCGGCGGCGCGTTCAGTGCCGCCGGGCAGCAGCAGCGCGGCGCCACTTCTGGTGAGGTTCACCGGGATTCGCAGCAGCGGATACCACGGCGGCATGTACGGAGGCAGGCCGAGCTGCCGCATCGCTTTGGCGCCGAGGAAAGTACTGGCGACCGACAGGTGCTGCGCCCGCGCGATACGGCCGCGCAGCGCCGGGAAATTGCGGTAGTGCCAGCCGAGCGGATCGTCACCCATCGGCATCGCCAGCTGCGGAGTGGTCTCGTCGGGGTTCGTGATGGCCGTCATGCAGTGGTAGAGGATGCGCACCGCGTCCCGGAACCCGTCCGGCAGCCATTCGTCCTGCACCCCGATCAGCCAGCCGACGTAGCGGGCGAGGTGTGCCCCGGCCTCGAGATCGGCGCGCACGGGGACGATGCCCATCGGCATGGCCCCGATGAACGGCGCGATCAGCGCGCCGACCAGGGTGGCCGCCATATCGGTCTGGTTGATCGGCACACCCCACTCGTCGGTGTCCCAGTCCGGCAGCGCGGCGACGTGCCGCCGCACGAACCCGTGGATCAGCCGGACGTGCAGGGTGGAGCGATAGCCGATACCCAGCGGCCGCATGCCGTCGTCGGAGGTGACGTCGAGCGCCCACTGCAGAGTCTCGGCGAAGCGTTTCGCCGGGCCCTTCTCCAGCGCGCCCGTGCGAATGAGGGTCTTGTTGAATCCGGAGGCCAGGTAGCCGCCCAGCAGCGAGACGTCCCGCGCGATGTAGAGCCCGTCGGTGCCGCCCATCCGGAATACCCGCTCGGCGCGGCGGATCTGATCCCAGTCCACCCAGTCCGGCACCGGCTCGTATCGGAGGAAGAACTCGCGCAACGGTTCCGGCGCCCGCGGCACGGCGTCGATGCCCTCGCGCAACGCCTGCTCGAACAGCGGGCGAGTGCGCTCCATGCCCTCGGCGTACATCCAGTCGACGACACGGTCCATCGGCTCGTCGCCGACCAGCAGCGCCGCACCCAGCGCCTGCCACTGCCCCGGGGAGGGATTGCCGATCCGCATCAGCCGCGCGAACGGGCGCAGGCCCGGAACCTGGCGCGGCGTATCGGGATGCCGGTGCGGCACGGCTGGGTTCATCGCTGCTCTCCTTCGAGCTGACGCCGGGTTATGAGAGAAGTTACTCGAATTTCTCTCATTGCGTCAAGAGTGCGATCGCGCGACGGTTGCCCGCCCACGCGGTAGCGTGCGCTGTTCATGAAGTGTTCGGCGGTCGGGGAGGGCACGCGATGAGTTCGCGGCACCTGCTCGCGCTGCGCGACGAGCGGCAGGCCGTGCTCGACTTCTGTGCGGAGCTGAGCGTGGCGGATCTGGCCGCCCCGAGCACGGCGCCGGGATGGTCGGTTGCCGACGTGCTCATCCACCTGACCGTCACCGCGCGGGCGATCGTCACGCCGACCGCGTTCGCGCTCGCGACCACCCGCGATCTCGAACGCCTGAACACGCAACTGGTAGACGTCCGGCGCTCGCATTCGACCAAGCACGTGACGTCGGAGTTCACCAAGTGGAGCGGTCGCGGGTGCGCCGCCCTGACGGTGCTGACGGCGCCGGGCATCGACCGGATTCCGTTCCGCGTCGGCGAATTGGGTTGGTACCCACTGGGTCTCGTCCCCGCCATGCTCGTCTTCGACTGGCACACCCACGTGCGCCACGACCTCGCGGTGGCCCTCGACCGCCCGATCCCGCCCACCGACCCGCGCCGCATGGCCTCGCTGCTGACCTGGCTCACCGTGCTGCTGGAACGCTCCCATCGAGAAGCGTTGAGCTGGCTGGACTCCCCCGTCGCACTCACCCTCACCGGCCCGGGCGGCGGCAGTTGGTGTCTGGAGCCGCGCGGCGGGCGGATCCGGGTGCGGCCCGGCCCGATCACCACGACCGCCGCCCGAATCGCCGCTCTCGCAGAGGAATTCCCGTTGTGGAGCACCCGCCGCCTGGCCTGGCGGACGTGCGCGGTCGCCGTCACGGGTGACGTCGAACTCGGCACGCGAGTGCTGGATTCCATAAATCTGGTGTGAGACCGCGACCGCCGGATAATCGGATGCCGATCCGCGACAACGAACGCTACAGTCGGTATGGCCGAGGCGACGGAGGAGGCGCCGAGGCCCGTCCGACCGGGGTATTGCGTGCTTCGGGCGTCGGACGGCGATCGGATTCATCGGGGGCTACCAGCATGAAGGACCTGCTACTCGAGGGCGTCGTCGGCTCGACCGCCTACGGCCTGAGCACGCCCGCCAGCGATGTCGACTACGCCGGGATCTTCGCGGCCCCGACCCGGACCCTGCTCGGCCTGCACCCGCCGAGCCGCGAGCGCTCGACCAGGCAGGGGCGCGACGGCGCGGACGCGACCTACCACGAGGTCGGCAAGGCGATGGGTCTGATGCTGTCGTGCAACCCGACGGCCATGGAGCTGCTGTGGCTCGACGAGTACACGGCCACCACCGAATTCGGCTCGGAGCTGGTCGCGTTGCGGAGCTGCTTCCCGTCCGCGCGGCGAGTGCGGGACGCGTTCTTCGGTTACGCGAGTTCACAGTTGCGGCTGCTCACTCGCGGTGGCGCGGCCGCGCGGCGGGAGAAGCACGCACGCCACACGATGCGGCTGCTGCGGCAGGGCTATCGGCTCTACACCACCGGTACGCTGCCGATCCGGGTGCCGGATCCGGAGCCGTACTTCGCCTTCGGCCGCAGTGTCGCAAGCGATCCCGAGGCGCGGGCGGCACGGGATCTGCTCGCCGCCTACGAGTCGCGCTTCGACGCCGCGG
Source organism: Nocardia sp. N2S4-5 (assembly GCF_044628355.1). Taxonomy (NCBI): domain Bacteria; kingdom Bacillati; phylum Actinomycetota; class Actinomycetes; order Mycobacteriales; family Nocardiaceae; genus Nocardia; species Nocardia sp. N2S4-5. The sequence goes on from NZ_JBIUPM010000001.1 coordinate 3,179,550, forward strand.
TGAGCGCGCTGCCGCAGCGGCCGGACGAGGAACCCTTGGAGGATCTGCTGCAACGCATCCGCCGCGCGCACCTGGACCGGGAGGACTCATGAGCGAGGTGTGGTTCACCGCCGACCTGCACGTGGGGCACCGGCTCCTCGCCGAGCTGCGCGGCTTCGGGTCGGTGCCCGAACACGATGCCGCGCTGGCGGCCCACTGGGACCGGCTGATCGGCGCCGACGATCCGGTGTGGGTGCTCGGCGACATCTCCGTCGGCGGCAAGCAGGCGCAACTCGCCGCGCTGGACTGGGTGTCGCGGCGGCCGGGTCGCAAGCACCTGATCACGGGCAATCACGACGGCTGCCACCCGATGCGCAGCGAGGCGCACCGGTGGCAGCGCATCTACCTCGACACCGCGTTCGACAGCGTGCAGCAGTCCGCCATCCGGAAGGTCGGTGGCACTCGGATCCTGTTGTCGCACTTCCCGTTCCAGGGCAGCGGGGATGGCGATCACAGCCCGGAGAGCCGGTTCGAGGAGTGGCGGCTGCCCGCCACGGGCGACAATGCCGGTCGCTGGTTGCTGCACGGCCACACGCACAGCCGCGACCGGGTGCGGGGGCGGCAGATCCACGTGGGGCTGGACGCGCACGGTCTGAAACCGGTGCCGCTGGCGTGGGTGGCGGACGTCCTCGCGGGCGCCGCGGCCTGACCCGACGCTCAGCCGGCGGGCGCAGCGCTCATCTCCTGTGCGAGGGCGGCGGCGAAGGCGTCCACGTCCGCCGGGGTGGTGTCGAAGGCGCACATCCAGCGGACCTCGCCGGTGTCCTCGTCCCAGACGTGGAACGGGAAGCGCCGGCGCAGGCGGGCGGTGACGTCCGGGGGCAGGATCGCGAAGACGGCATTGGACTGCACCGGATAGGCGATCTCCACTCCCGCCACCCGCGCCGCGGTGGCCAGCCGGGTGGCCATGGCGTTGGCGTGCAGGGCATTTCGCAACCACAGGTCGCCGCCGAGCAGCGCCTCGAATTGGACCGAGAGGAAGCGCATCTTGGAGGCCAGCTGCGTGGTCAGCATGCGCAGGTAGGTGATGTCGTGGATGCGGTCCGGCCGCAGGACGACCACCGCCTCGCCGAGCATCAGGCCGTTCTTGGTGCCGCCGAAGGACACGATGTCCACCCCGGCGTCGGTGGTGAACTCGCGCAACCCCAGGCCGAGCATCGCCGCCGCGTTGCACAGCCGGGCGCCGTCCATGTGCACCAGCATGCCCAGGCCGTGCGCGTGGTCGCAGAGCGCCCGGATCTCCTCGACCGAATAGCAGGTGCCCAGCTCGGTGGTCTGCGTGATCGAGAGCGCGAGCGGCTGGGCCCGGTGCTCGTTGCCGCGGCCCCACGCCTGCGTGTCGACGAGTTCGGGTGTGAGTTTGCCGCCGGGCGCGATCACCGGATAGATCTTGATTCCGGCCACCTTCTCCGCGGCGCCGCATTCGTCGGAGTTGACGTGCGCGGACTCGGCGGTGATCACCGCGCCCCAGCGCGGCAGCAACGCTTGCAGCGCAACGACATTGGCACCGGTGCCGGTACACATCGGATAGACCTGCGCGGCGTCGCCGAAATGGCGGGCGAAGATCTGGCGCAGCGCGGTGGTGTATTCGTCGGTGCCGTAGGAGGGTTGGTGCCCGCCGTTGGCCGCGGCCAGGGCCGTCAGCACGTCCGGATGGATACCGGCCCAGTTGTCGCTGGCGAAGGCGCGCGCGGTGGTGTCGTGTCGGCGAAGTGCGTCGGTCACCCCGTCCAGACTAGTGCGGGGCGTCGATACCCAGCTGCTGTGCGGCTATCTCCAGATCCTTGTCGCCGCGTCCGGACAGGCAGACCAGCACGACCGCCCCGGCGGGCAGCGCACCGCGTTCGGCCAGCTCGATCAGGTGACCCACGGCGTGGGCGGACTCCAGGGCGGTGATGATGCCCTCGGTGCGGGTGAGGGCGTCCATCCCGCGCAGGGCGACGGCATCGGTCACCGCGGGGTAGCTCACCCGGCCGCTGTCCTTGAGGTGGCTGAGTTCCGGGCCGACACCCGGATAGTCCAGCCCCGCCGCGATGCTGTGCGTCCCGGCGATCTGGCCGTCCTCGTCCTGGAGCAGGTAGCTGAACGAGCCGTCCATCTCACCGGGCGTGCCGACGCTCAATGTGGCCGCGTGCCAACCTGTTTCGATGCCGCGCCCGGCCGCTTCCACCCCGATCAGCCGGACCTGCGGATCGTCGAGGAAGGGGTGGAACAGCCCGATGGCGTTGCTGCCGCCGCCGACGCAGGCGAGCACGTAATCCGGCAGCCGCCCTTCGGCTTTCAGAATCTGTGCCCGGGCCTCCACGCCGATCGTCGTCTGGAAGTCCCGCACGATCCGCGGGTAGGGCGCCGGACCGGCGGCGGTGCCGAACAGATAGTGGGTGGTGTCCACGTTGGTGACCCAGTCCCGGACCGCCTCGCTGACGGCGTCCTTCAACCGCCGCCGCCCGGCGTGCACGGCCCGCACCTGCGCCCCGAGCAGCTGCATACGCAGCACGTTCGACGCCTGCCGCCGCATGTCGTGCGCGCCCATGTAGACCACACAGGACAATCCGAGCATCGCGCACACCGTCGCCACCGCCACGCCGTGCTGGCCCGCGCCCGTCTCCGCCACGATCCGGGTCTTGCCCATGCGCCGGGCCAGCAGTGCCTGCCCGAGCGCATTGTTGATCTTGTGTGCGCCGGTGTGGGTCATGTCCTCGCGCTTCAGATAGACCCGGATGCCCGGCGCCGGTAGCGATTCCGCGAAACGCGGCGCCCGGTGCAGCAGCGTGGGGCGGCCCACGCGGTCGCGCAGCAACTCCCCCAGTTCGACGCCGAACCGTGGATCCGCGCACGCTTGCCGATAGGCCACATCGAGTTCGGCCAGCGCGGCCATCAGTCCCTCGGGTACATACCGTCCGCCGAAGCGGCCGAATCGTCCCTGCTCGTCCGGGAGCGAAGCGGGCTCGCAGGATTCCTGCGCCACGCCGTGATCAACAACCATCAATACCAACACGTCTCACTGCCGAACCCACATCGTGCACTCTGTCTTACCCGGGCGACCGGCGCTATGCCCTGTTGGCAATGAAATAGTTAACAGTTTGTTAGTGAAGTTAAAAGGCTGACCTTCGCGCCGATCCGGCTCACAGGAACGCGGGCTAATATGCGCAGTACACCCGTGCGGGTGAACGTTCACACAGCATCCGCAGGGCCCGGACCGCCCGCTCGGGGGCGGCCCGGGGAGCAGGCACAAGAGGGGTTGCCAGTGGAGAGGCCGGCGTGGGCGCCCGAGGGCGTGGACATGAGCCGGGCGAGTCCGGCTCGGATGTACGACGCCCTGCTGGGCGGGTCGCACAATTTCGAGGTCGACCGGTTCGCCGCGGAAGCGGGCAAGCGGCTCGTGCCCGACCTGCCCCGATTGGCCCTGAGCAACCGGGCATTCCTGCGCCGGGCGGTGCGCTTCCTCGCCGACCGCGGCATCCGGCAGTTCCTCGACGTCGGCTCGGGCATCCCGACCGCGGGCAACGTGCACGAGGTGGCGCAGGCGATCGATCCCGCCATCCGAGTGCTCTACGTCGATATCGATCCCGTGGCCGTCACGCACGCGCGCACCATCCTGGTGGGCAACGACCGCGCCGACGCGATCCAGGCGGACCTGCGCAAGCCGGACGAGTTGCTCGCCCGGACCGAAGATTCCGGCCTGATCGACTTCACCGAGCCGGTGGGGCTGCTGCTGGTCGCGGTGCTGCATCTGCTGCAGGACGCCGACCTGCCGAGGGAGCGGGTGACGGCACTGCGCGAGGCGGTGCCGGCGGGCAGCCACGTGGCCATCTCGCACCTGACCTCGGCACAGCGCCCGGAGGATGCCGCCCGCCTCGGCGACCATTCCGCCAACGAGAGCCGCGTCGGGATCCGCTTCCGCGACCGCGCGGCCATCATCGACCTGTTCACCGGCTGGGAACTGGTCGAGCCGGGCGTGGTCGAGATACCGCAGTGGCGACCGGAATCCGAGCGCGATCTGCATGAGGCGCCCGGCCGTTCGCTCGGCCTGGCGGGCGTAGGCTTACGGGTCTGAGCAGGGCATTCGAGTAGGCAGGTGCAGTAGGTGGCGGCGCGCGAGGTGACACGGCGGTGGGCCGACGCGCTCGACGGCGTCGTCGCGCCGACCCTCACCCGGACCCAGATCGAGGACCTGCTCGGCGATCTGTGCGACAAACTGCTGGCCGTGCTGCGCGGTGGCGACGACCCTGCCATGGTGGCCCGGTCCGCGGCGACGGCGCTGGTCGCCGCCAACTACAAGGACTCGGCGGCGGTCGCCCGGAGCGTGCCGATCATCTGCCGCGACATGGTCGAGGCGCTGTGCCCGCAGCGTGCGGGGGCCGAGTACGAGCGGCTGCGGGACCGGGCCGTCACCGTCGCGGCCGAGTTCGCGGCCGGATTCACCGCGGCGCTGCGGACCAGGGCGCTGACCGAGCAGGAGGCGACGCTGACCGCCGCGCTGGGCGCGGTCGAGCAGGCGCAGGCCCAGCGACAGTTGTCGGAGGCGCGTTTCGCGGCGATCTTCGCCGGCGCCTCGGTCGGTATCGGCACCATCGACGCCGCGACCGGCACGGTGCTGGACGTGAACGCGGCGATGGCCGAAATGCTCGGCGTCCCAGCGGAACTCATTCCCGGGCGCACGGTCGCCGAGGTGCTGGGCGCGGACAATATCGGCCCGGCCTACGCGCAGTTCCAGCAGTTGATGGCGGGACGGATCGACCGGTTCCGGATCGAGACCAAAACCCTGCGGCCCGACGGCACCACGGCCATCATCGACCTTTCGATGTCGGCGGTGCGGGACGCGCGCGGGCACATCCGCTTCCTCATCGGCGTCTCCGTCGACATCACCGAACGCCAAGCGCTCGCCGATCGGCTGTGGCACGACGCCCACCACGACAACCTGACCGGCCTGGCGAACCGGGTGCTGTTCTTCGACCGGCTCGCGCACGCCACCCCGCCCATCGGGCTGTGCTACCTGGATCTGGACGGATTCAAGGAGGTCAACGACGAGCACGGGCACACCGTCGGCGACCGCGTACTGCGCGCCGTCGCCGAACGGTTGCGGGCCGCCGCGGCCCCCGACGGCCTGGCCGCGCGGCTCGGCGGCGACGAATTCATCGTGCTGCGGGAGCGGTGCACCGGAGCCGAGCAGTTGGTGTCGCTGTCGGGGCGGCTGCTCGCCGCGCTGGCCGAGCCGATCATCGTTGCCGGGCAATCGATTTCGGTCGGCGCGTCGGTGGGCACGGCGCTGGTGACGCAGCATCCCGACGCCATCGACGATCTCATGCACACCGTCGATACCGCCATGTACCGCAACAAGGCCGCGCGGCACCGGCCGGGTTCACGTTCACGCCAGCACCAATAGCGGCCGCTTAAAAGTCCATGCCGCCGAGCCCGCGCGGGGAGGACTCCGGCTCGCCCCGCGGCCGGTCAGTGGTGAGTGAACTGTGCTCGGCTCCGGAATCCCTATCCGATGCCGAGACCAGCCGGAGGTGGCGGCGAGCGCCGGGCCGGTGATCACGCCGGAGCGCCGACTCCGCCAGCGCCGTAATCCGCTGCCATGCCCTCGTGACGGCTCGCATGGGCGTTCACTCCTCGCGACGACGGTGTGTACGTCTCGCGCATACCCGCCACGGGCCGAACTATGCGAACACCCGGCACTTCCTCACCGGCCGGGCGCGGCGCGACTTGTGGAGAGCGGGGAATCGGTTTCGGCCAGGTAGGCGATCGCCTGGTACAGGTCCGGGAGGACGCGGTGTGCCAGGTGCCGGGTTTCCGCGGTGGGATCCACAAGGTCCGGGATGAGCAGGCAGCGCAGGCCGGCGGCGTGTGCGGCGCGTAAGCCGTTCGGTGAATCTTCCAGTGCCAGTGTGTATTCCGGCTCGGCGGCGAGGGCCGCCGTCGCGGTCAGGTACGGCTCGGGGTGCGGTTTGCCCTGCCGGACGTCCTGCCGGGTCACTACCGCGTCGAAGCGCTCCGCGATGCCGGCCGCGCGCAGATGGTGATCGGTGCGCGCGCGTCCCGAGGAGGTCGCGATCGCGCGCGGTAGCGCCCGCGCGTCCAGTTCGTCCAGAATCTCGGGCACTCCTGGCTTGAGGGTCAGGCGCCCGTCGTCGACGAGCCGGGCCAGCGTGCTCTCGTGACGAGCGAAGAACTCCTCGACCGGGAATTCCGGCCCGTAGGTGGCGGTGACGAGGGCGCGCGAGCGGTCGGCGGGTTGTCCGATCATGCTGCGGCAGAACTCCGGCGGCACTTCGTAACCCAGCTCCGCGGCCGCACCGGTCAGCGACTCGAGCGCCAGCCGCTCGGAGTCCAGCAGCAGGCCGTCCATATCGAAAACCACTGCGCGCACCGGTTTCTCGGTGGTCGCCGCGGTCGGCTCCGCGTCCTCGGCACTCATCCGGCCCTCCCTTCGATCCGGCGGCCGTTGCCGCCGCATCCCCGCCACACTGTCACGAGACGACCCCGCCCGCGCGGCGGCCACCCCGCGCACCACGCCGACAGTCCGATTGCTCATCAATAGCTAGGACGGCCGATCCGGTGACTATCCTGAGCCTCGTGAGCCCAGCGACCACCCCCACCGGCAAGCGGACCATCGGGCTGATCTGGGCGCAGACCCGGTCGGGCGTCATCGGCGCGAACGGCACAGTGCCGTGGCACATCCCGGAGGACCTGGCGCACTTCCAGGAGATCATCACCGGCCGCGCGGTCGTCATGGGCCGCAAGACCTGGGACGCGCTGCCCCCGGAGGCGCGTGTCGAGGAGGGCCGGCGCACCCTCGTCGTCACCCGCGATCCGGACTGGTACGCCCCGGGCGCCGAGCGTGCCGCCTCGATCGAGGAAGCCCTGACCGCCACCCAGCCCGACGAGGTGTGGGTGATCGGCGGCGGCGAGACCCTCCGCACGGCAATGCCTTACGCCACGGTGATCTCGGTGACGGAGGTATCCGCCGACGTGACCGGTGACGTGTACGCGCCGCAGATCTCGCGCGAGTTCGTCATGGCCTTCACCACCGGGCTGTCGAAGTCGTCGAACGGCAAGGACTACTACGTCTTCCGCAGCTACGCCAGGCCGTAGGCTCACCCGAGCCGATGCTCCTCGATCGGCGTGCTCAGGCCGGCGCCGTTGAGGTCCAGGTACACCTGGCGTTCGGTGACGGACACCCCGACGGTATTGCGGCGTTCGACCTGCGCGACGACGGCGTCGACGAAGCCGGGATCGATGCCGTACAGCGGGATGGCCTCGGCGCGGTGAATGCGTTTGCCGCTCAGCTGCGCCAGCACCCGCGCGGGCTCGCGGTGGGTGTAGATGGCGACCCGATCGGCCAGTTTGCTGCCGCGATGCACGCGCTCGGCCGCGGGCGCGCCGATCTCGATCCAAGCGGTGAGCCGACCGGTGAGATCCCGCACCAGCACGGCGGGCTCGTCGGTGGACGACACGCCACCGTCGCTGAACGCGATGCCCTCTTCATATTCGAGGAGATAGGCCAGCAGCCGGGTCACCATGAATTCGGCCGTTTCCGACGGGTGGCGCGCTACCCGCAGTTCGACGTCCGCGTAGACGCCGCGGTCCACATCGGCGAGCTGGACGGCGAAGTTGTACACGGTCGCGCTGAGGGCCATAGCCGCAGGAGCTTAGCCGCCCGCCACCGCTCGAGTACGTTCGGCCAGCACGTCGCCCCACCACCGCTCGGCGACGGCCGGATGCGAACGCAGCCAGCCGATCAGCGCGTTCTCGCCGTACTGCGCCAGCAGCGGATTGTCGGCGTCGGCGCTGACGCCGCGGGCCCGGGCCGCCAGTTCCGCCGGTAGCTCCAGCGGTTCGACCACGGCGTCCAGGCGCGGGCCGAGGAAGAACGGCACCGAGTAGCGGTCGACGCCCGGCGGCGGGCTCAGCACGCGATGATTGGTCGCGGTCAGGTAGCCCTGGGTGGCGATCTCCAGCATCTCGCCGATATTGAACACGAAGCTGCCCGCGACCGGCACCGCATCGATCCAGCCGTCCGGGCCCTGCACCTGGAGGCCGCCGACCTCGTCCTGCTGTAGCAGGGCCAGGTAGCCGTAGTCCTTGTGCGCGCCGACTCCTTGATCTTCGCCGGTGTCGCGACCCGGATAGTGGATGATCTTGATGTGCGCCGACGCCTCCTCGTCGAACCAGGCGTCGAAATAGCCCTCGTCCTGGCCGAGCGCTACGGCCAACGCGCGCAACACTTCCCGGCTCACCCGCAGCGCCTCCGCCTGCCAGGCCAGCGTCGTCGCGCGGAGTCGCGGCAGCGCCGCGGGCCACTGGTTGGGACCGATCAGCCGCTGCCACGCGGGCTGTCCGGGCGCGGGCGGGACAGGCTCGCGCTCGGGACCGATGTCGATCTGCTCGCGCCGGTCGGGCGATCCGGCGGTGTATTCGTGACCGGTGCCGGTGTACCCGCGGAACTGCGGGGAGTGGATGTTCTCGATCTCCAGCCGTTGTTCCAGCGGCAGCGCGAAGAACTGCTTCGCCACCTCGAAGATTCCATCGGTCAACGACTCCGGCACTCCGTGGCCCACGACGTAGAAGAACCCGATTTCGTGTGCGGCATAACGCAATTCGTCCAGAAATCGCGCACGTTCCGCGGTTGTCCCGCGGAAGCGCGAAATGTCGATGAGCGGCAGGCGGGCGTTCACACGCACGATCGTAGGGACGACCGTCCCGGCGGGAAACCGTTCCGCTCGAGGTGAACGCAAGCACCGGCGAGCTCAGCGGCTGCGCCGGATAGAATATGGAGAACATCTCCACTTACGCAACACCGAACGGGGAGTTCATCCGTTCTCGATGGAGGAACCGTGGACGCATCGCCGACGACGACGCCGACGGCGCGGCCGATGCGCGCCGACGCCCGCCGCAACTACGAGCGCATCATCGAGTGCGCGCGCGAGGCGTTCGCCGAGCACGGCCCGCAGGCCCCGCTGGACGATATCGCCCGCCGGGCCGGTGTCGGGCCGGGCACGCTGTACCGGCATTTCCCGCAGCGCGACGCGTTGATCGAGGCGGTCTACCGATCCAGCATAGAAGGGCTGGCAGCCGAGGCCCACAAGCTCGTCGAGACCCGCTCCCCCACAGACGCTTTGGAGCAGTGGTTCCGGGCTCAGGTCGACTTCGTGATGGACAAGCGCAGTCTCGCGGCCACGCTCAAGGCCGCCATCGACCGCGACTCCGCGACCTTCACCCTCTGCTCGAGCCTGATCACCGACGCGGCCGCCGCCGTCCTGCGTCCCACCCAGGAGGCGGGGCTGGTCCGCGACGACATCCAGCCGCGCGACCTGCTGCGCCTGGGGCACGGCATCGGCGTCGCCTGCGAAACCTCCCCGGACGCCGCCGACCGGCTGATCTCGGTCACCCTCGCCGGGCTGCGCAGCCCGGCGTAGCGGCTCCGTCGCGAGAGGCTGTCCCCGCCGCGAGCATCGTGGCAGTATCTAGTTTGCTGATCGTCAACTGTGTAACCGTCTCACAGGATGGTGGCCGTGGAATCGATCGACCAGCAGCGTTCGGGCGCTGCCGAGGCATGGGGCAAGTTCCGCGCGCTGGGCGGTGTTCAACACCTGATCGACGGCGCTGCACCGGCCATCGCATTCCTTGTCGGGTACGCGACCGTGAACGCCGAGATCGGGGTGCTCCTCGCGCTGGCCGTCGCCGTCGGCCTCGGCGCCTTTCGATTGCTGAAGGGTGACTCGGTGAAGGTGGTCGCGATCTCGGTGGCCGTGGTGGTGGTGTTCTCGCTGTTCGTCGGAATCACCGGCGAGGGCCGCGGTTTCTACCTGCCCGACCTGATCCTCTGCGCGGTATTCGCGGTCGCGTTCGGTCTCACGCTGCTCACCGGCCGCCCGCTCACGCATTGGGTGTGCCGGCGCATCGGTCTCGAGCCCGCGGACGCGGCGGATCCCCGGGCCCGGCTGCGGCTGCATCGGCGGGTCACGTTGGCGTGGTTCGTGTTCTGGGCGGTGCACCTGGTGGTGATGGTGCCGCTGTACGTCGCGGACAAGGTGGTGCTGCTCGGCACGGTCGCGCTGGTACTGGGCAAACCCGCGCTGGTGGTGATGATCGCGGGCACCTGGCTGTGGGTGCGGCGATCGCTGCGGCACCCGACGCCGCGGCCTACGGTCGCACCATGACCGAGGAACAGGACGACGAGGACCTCGACTATCGCTTCACGCTGGCCAACGAGCGCACTTTCCTGGCGTGGATCCGCACGGCGCTCGGGTTGCTGGCCGGTGGTGTCGCCGTGCATACGCTGGCCCAGCCGTTCCATCACGTCGGCCTGCGCCGGACGCTGGCGGTGAGTTGCATCGTGCTGGCGGTGCTCGTGTCGGTCGGGGCCTACACGCATTGGCGGGACGTGCAGCGGCGCATGCGGCGCGGTGAGCCGCTCGCCGACACGGTGATGGTGCCGCTGCTCGCCGTGGGCATCGCGGTCGTCTCCGTCGTGGCCGCGGTGGCGGTGCTCTACCGATGACCGCGCCGACACTCGCCGCCGAACGCACCGCGCTCGCTTGGCGCCGGACGGCCGTGGCGGCGATGGGCACCTCGGCGCTGTTCGTGCACGAGACCGTGGTCACGGGGTGGCGCGCGGCGTCGGCGGCGCCGGTGGCCGCGGCGCTGGGACTGCTGGCCCTCGCGGTCGTCAGTTATGTGCGTAATCGTTCACTGCGGCACGGACATTGGGGACACGGGACGGCGGTTGTCGCGGTGACGACCATCGCGGTCATCGGGGTCGCGATCGTGGCGGCCGTGATCGGGTCCGTGAACCCCCTGTTCTAGCGCGGAGTGCGGGAAGGATTCCGCTGCGTCGATGTCGGGGCGGAACTGCCGGGCGACGAAACGGGCGCAGTCCGGGCATTCGGCGATGACCGGGTGGCGGCAGCTGAGGATGTGGGACAGGAAGCGGTCGGTGGCGCGCAGCAGCGCGATGCGGTCCCGGATTTCGGCGCGCTTGGCATCGATCAGCGCGATTCGGTCGTCGTGGCCGGCGTGGGCCATGCCGCGGATCCGGCTCAGTGACAGTCCGGTGCGTTGCAGTGTCCGGATCAGGCGCGCCTGGTTCAGGGTCTGTTCGTCGTAGGTGCGGTGGCCCGACGGGCTGCGCGGCGGCGCGAGCAGGCCGACCGACTCCCAGTGCCGCAGCACGTGCGCGGCGATGCCGAGGGTGGCGGCGGCGTCGCCGATTCTCAGACCTGCCCTGGTACTCACGAATCTCCTCTTTACTTCACGTCGACATGAAGTTTTACGGTGACACCGAGGGTAGCGGCGGGGACGGTCCCGCCGCCTCGGCATCGAACGGAGGACCGCGTGTCGGATCCGGTACAGACGCCCGGCGTCATCCAATGTTGCTCGGCGGCAGTAGGTCTCGTACACGGCATGGTGCGGCCGCGGCGGCGCGACGAGCGGTTGCTGCGCTCGATCACCGACGCGGGCCTGCCGACTCCGCGGCGCACGGTGACCGTGACGGCGCTGCCGCAGGCGCCGCGGCCGGTGCCGACCGCGGCGATCGTGGAGGGTGTGTTCGCGCCGCGGCGGGTCGCCAACGCGCTGACGACATTCGTGGTGCGGCACCCGGAGGCGACGTTCCTTGTCGACCCGAGCGTGTGCGTGGATGCCGAGCATCGGGCGATCGCGCAACTGCCCGCGGTGCTCCGGGCCGCCGTGCGGCCGCCCGCGGATACGGTCGCCACCGTCGACGCGCTGGCCGCGGCGCCGCACCTGCCGCGACCGGATTTCGCCCTGCCGACGCACGCGCACTGGGACCACGTGTGCGGTTTACTGGATTTTCCGCAATTGCCGGTGCACCTGCATCGCACCGAGCACGAGTGGATCGCGAGCGGCCGGGTGGCTCCGGTCGGCGGAGTGCGCGACGCGCTGCGGGATCGGCCGATCGCCGAGTACGAGTTGGACGGACCGCCGGTGCTCACCTTCACCCGCAGCCACGATTTGTTCGGCGACGGGACTGTGGTGCTGGTGGATTTGGCGGGGCATACCCCGGGGAGCGTCGGGGTGCTGGCCTACACGCCGCGCGGCTGGGTTCTGCTCGCGGGTGACGCTGCCTGGCACCATCTGCAGATCGATACCGTGCGTCAGAAGGCAAGCTTCCCAGGCAATCTCGTAGATACCGATCGTGAGGCGACCTTCCGGACCTTGCATCGGCTGCACTTGGCGCGCGAGATCGTGACCATCGTCCCGACACATGACCATGACGCCTCCCTGAAGTTGGCCGATCTTGTCGATTGTGGCGTGAAAGATTGAGACGCAGTCGAATGCGGGGCTGATCGTTTTCCGGGCACCCGAACCTCTGTGTCAGGTGTCAAAGCGGCAAAACCACTGTTGTAACTCGCCGCTAGGAACCGATCTCGGCTCGTAGCCAGCGCGCTCGAAGAGTCGTTGACTTGGGAAGTTCCTGGTATGAATATTCGCAGTTGCCAGCACCACAGGCGCCATGCTTGCTCGTGCAAGTTCAGTGACAACGCTGCGCACTTCCTCTAATGTCCGATCCGCAATCGCCCCACCCTGGCCACGCATAGTCCTGCTGACGCCGATTGCAGCGATATGAGCAGAGAGCAGAGCGGGAGAGGCTTCCGGCATTATGTGAGCGACTGCGAGGATTTCGTTGCTGCATTCAGACCACCCGACCACCAGTCGACTGCCCGCCTTCAAACACTGCGAACTCTGTCGAAGGATGCTTTGCGCATGCCACTCCCACGGTTTCGGATGCGGAAGCCTCCGCCCCTCCGGAGACTTAGGGCGCGGCTCAGTGCACGAAAACTCTTGAAATGGATGTTTTCTTGCTTCCGTGCGATCAGCAATCGTGCCCCAGCGGATATCAGCCGGATTCACTGTGCAGGCTGGCTGTTTGTTGTAGCCAACCACTCCTCCAGATCAGCATGGCTCGGCCGAGCGGCAAGAACTTGCTCATAGGCGTCGACGAAGTCTTGATCATCGTCGGGTTCGGGAAAGTCTATCTGGTCCACAGGTACGTCCAGCACCCACGCGAGGTGCTCGGGCGAGACAGCGCCAGACTCGACCCGACGCTGGAGCGCATCAACCAGAACAGTAGGGAACACGCGAGCAGCCGACTGTTGCTGACGCACAATCACCTGTTTCGCTCCACCGATTGCTCCTTGATCTTCGCCTGCATTGGCGCGAATCAGATTTGGCGTGGTCTGCTTTAGCGCGGCAGCCACTTCCGCTGCCACTTGAACTCCAAGCGAAGCGAGTCGATTCTTCAGGGCCATCGTGGATACGCCCGTTTGCCAAAGCAATTCGGCAACGCCCCGCTGGTCCATCCGCTTCCAATCTTGCCCGGCAATCAGGGCCTCCGGTAGAAGCAACTCTGCCGCGAAGTGATCTGCGGGCGCCTCATCCTTTTCTCCCGGTTCAGATTCTCCACCATGATGTCCGAGCGCAAAATGAGCCAGCTCATGAGCCAACGACCAATTGCTTCGGAACCAGTACGGCGTTGTTGCGAGTATCACGATTGCCCGTGAACCGATACTCAGAGAGTAATCGGTAGACAACATCGGCAAGCGGACGACGTCGACCCCTAACCGATCCTCGACCACCTCGCCGTAGCTTCTCACGAAATGTTCGCCCAGTATTTCCCGCATGGCTGGTGCGTTATCGGGTAGCGACATACTGGGCGAAGGCCCTTCGGGAAATGCCGCTTCGTAAGTTACGGCCACACGCTGAAGTATCTCGTCATCGTGCTGCCGTCCCGGGTTGATTCGAAGACCTTGACCGGCATCCCATCTGTGCCGAGCAGCGATCCTGACGCGATGCGGATCCGGGTCGCCCGTCACCAGCCAATAGAGGTCGGTCCCGAGTTCGTCCGCAATCCGGGCAAGCTCGACTGACGAGAATCCTCGCTGCCCGTTGAGAGCTCGCGACAACGCATCGGTCTTCATGTTCACTCGTTCTGCGAGCTGCCGCTGACTCATGCCGAACGGCATACGTGACCGGATTCGATCACCTACTGCTAGCAGCTCGTCGTCCATACGCCCAGCCTACACTCGCGTTGGGAATATCCCAACACCAGTGTCAGGATGCCAGTTGACACAGCGACCGGGTTCGCGGGACCGTCTCGCCGGGACCGGGTGCACAGATGCGCGACAACGTGACCCATCGCGCAGCGACCCCTAGCCCAGTCCCACGGCTCAACCCGTAAGGTCGCCGCATGGGTGAGGGTGCGCTGGTGACTGTGGCAGCGGGTTCGGCGGCGGGGGCTCGGCGGCATATGGATGCCGTGTGCGCGCTGTACGACGAGGTGTTCTCCGTTCCGCCGTTCGTGTGGCCGGAGGACGAGTCGGTGCGGCATCGGCAGATGCTGGACCGTCTCACCTTCGACCCGACATTCGGGATAGCGTTCGCGACCACGGCGGACAATCTCGTCGGATTCGTCTACGGCGTGGGGCTGAAGCCAGACACGAACTGGTGGAACGGTTTTCAGCAACCTGTCCCCCACCATGTGACCCAAGAATGGACGGGCCGAACCTTCGCGGTGATCGACCTTGCAGTCCAAAACTATTGGCGCAGACAGGGAATCGGGCACCGCCTGTTGAATGTTCTGCTCAGCACGCGCTCAGAAGAACGCGCAACCCTCGCGGTTCAGCCTCACGCAGCGGACTCGCACGCGTTCTACGCCGCAATTGGAGGCTGGCAGCTGGTCGGCCGCCAAGACACGCCGTACTACGTCTCCTCGCAATTCGACATCTATATCGCGGATTTGCCCGGCACAGCGAACCCGTAGGACGCCAACTCGCCATCGAGTTCCCGCACACAAACCACATTGCTCCACCCCGCAAGTTCATTACGAGCGGCTCCGATCCGGCCGGACAGCCGATCAGAGCGGCAGGACATCGCCAAGACTGGAGGGCCCTTCCGCACCCTCGATGTGTCCGTCTCGCAGGTATTCTGAAGCGCGGGAAGGCGGGTTCACGTGCGGGGACGACCGTGTTCGAGGTACATGACGGTGTGGGACGTGTGCGCGCGGTGGGCGTACGTCAGACGTCGCGCGAGGCGTTGAATTACGTACTCGGACAGGGAGTTCAGGTTCACCCATTCGATCTTGTCGATCTCGGTACCGTCGAGGCGGATGCTGCGCTCGTCGTCGCCCAGCTTCCCACAGTCGAAGATGTACAGAACCTTGTCGCCTTCGGCATCGCTCGGCGCCCAATCGTGGACGAGCAGCCGATGCGCAGTTCTGTTCAGCCCCAACTCCTCTCGCACCTCGCGTTCACAGGCCGACGCCGGTGATTCCCCCCGGTCGACGTAGCCGCCGGGGATATCCCACCGATTGCCATAGGTTTTGCGAACCAGCAGGACATTCTCGCCATCTACGAAGAGTGCGCCTGCTGCGAGCCGAGGGGTTGCGAACTTCGCGGCTGGGTCAGCCATCGGACTCCCCTCTTTCGCGGCAGACAGCGTCATGATGCGTGTGGCTTCCGGTGGCTATCCGGTCGCGGCGGGAAGCTCGCGAATCAGCACATCGAGGCTCGGGGCTCCAGGCCACGACGGTTGCAGACTGCCGACCCGCTCCCAGCCCCACTTGCGGTACGCATTGTAGGCACGGAGATTGTCCGGCTCGACCAGCAATGTCGCGCGTCGCTCGGGTCGAGCCCGCAGCAACTCGTCATGCAGCGCATGCCCCAACCCGCGCCCCGCATACTCCTCACACACCATGATCTCGCTGAGCGCGAACGTACGAAAACCGTTCTCGGCGGTGAACTCATCGACATCACCACTGTCGAGCCGAAGCCCCCGCCACCAACCGGCATTCGGCGCGAGCGGCCAACCCCACGTCTGCCCGGCAGGCTCCCCATCAATGCGGGCAATAACCAACTCGAACCCTCTGGTCCGGTGCGGCTCGGTGTAAGCATCGAACCTCGCCATGAATTCCGTTGGGGAGTCGAACAATTCGCCCGAGGCGATGGACTCCACGTACGAACGGCGGTAGATCTCCTCCACCGTCGCCCGAAGCCCACGGGCCTGATCGGCGTCGTATCGGGAGAACTCGGGTGCACTCACAAGATGACTGCCTTCCGCTCGAGGGTGTCGAACTCATCACACCAGCCAGCGGCCGCGGGTCGTTGCTCCGCAGCTTCCCGGATGGGACGTAGTTCCCGAAGAGTGCGAGCAGAACTCAGGGAGTGCAACGCCCGCAATACCGGACGGGCCTCTTCGACGGCGCCTCCCAGATCGCCGGACCGCAACCGGTAGAAGGCGGAACTCGCCCGCGACATGGTGGCGTTGCGCTCGTGGACCTGTTCACTGATCGCTTTGTCGAGCAGCGCGATAGCCCGATCGAACTCTTCGAAGTCAGAGAGACCGCGAGCTTCGTGATGAGCAACTTCCGAATGATTGACCGACCGCAGCCAGACCGGGGCTTCATCGAGGGATTCGAACGAGAGGGCGTAATCCATCTCGCGGCGTGCAGTTGCGATGGCGCGGTCGAAAGACGAGCGGTCACGGAGTATGGCACGAGTCTGCGCCTCACGCACCGCGATCAAGACATGGATGCGGCCGGGCTGGCGTCCACGCATGAGTTCGCGGGCTCGGCCGACAAGTTGGAGAAGCTCGATGCGGGCTGGCTTCGCCGGTGCGGGACAACCGTATCGATTGATTCGCCGCGTACAGGCAGGTATGAGCGATCAGCTCATCGTTATCGGCCTCGGTTCCCAATGCCATGGCATCGGCATAGCATCGGCGCGCCAGCGACTGGCGGTCGGAATCGAAAGCCAGCCACCCGGTCAATACAGCCAATTCTCCTGTGGCGCTGGCGAATGCGGCGGCTGTGGCACCATCGTACGAACACACATCGAGCATGTTCTTCGCCACAGCGAGGTCTCGGACCGCCCGGTCGACAAACATTCCACTGCCGAATCGCTGGTCCTTCTCTTCCAGCTCACCGATCGCTGCAAGCAACCTTTGTACATCCGTCATACCGACCCGGCCCGAACCACCCAGCAAGGCAAGAGCCGCGCCGGTGGCTGCGGCTTTTCCGAATTCCCGCCGCTTCATGTCTTCGTCATTCGCTTCCCGTGCATAGGGACCGAGCGCAGAACCCGTCCCCGAGGCATCAACCACCATGGGCGTCCGCCTGTCGCTGTCCAACAAGGTTCGGAACCGGACGACTGCGTCCTCGTCCGCTTCCTCGAGGACTTGATACAGCAGTCGCCGACTGGCGGCATGCAGCCTCGTCGTCTCGCCGCTTTCCCATAACCGCAGTGTCCGTGTAGTGACGCGCACGCGCCGCGCGAACTCCGGCTTGCTCAACCGCAGTGCATGTCGCAAGCACTGGATCTCGTGAGCAGTCCATTCGAACTCAACCATAGATGTGGTCCCCCTGAATGGCCGGTGTGCAGGAAAAATTACCCGCTTCTACCGCTTTCTGCGCTGTTATGACCCGAAGTGGTGCGGCGATGCTTGGAACCAACCGCCGACCAGAGCAGCTGAGAGGACGCACATGGATTCCGTTCAACGAGAACAACACCGGCCCACTGCGGTATGTCTGGTCCGCGCCGACATGTCGGGACGCGACGCCGTTCTGCACGCGACTCTGGTCCAACGGCACGCCGTTCGGCTGGGGTACGCGTGTCTTTATACGGTGGGGCCGCCCGCGGGTCATCCAGATCCGGTGGAGTACGGGCTCGGCATCGCGGCTGGGCTCGGTGTGAACGCTGTTGTCGTGTGCGACCTGGCTACCGTCGATTACCAGCCGTCTCGGGTGTGCGACATGTTCGACCTGGAAACGGTCAGTCCGCCGGAGACGTGGACGGCGGCGGTGCCGAAATCGGCGGCGGACACCGGGCCGGATTTGGACACCTTACTGGCGGTGCTCGAAGGCCTTGCTGATGCCGACGCCGATCACGGGATGCTCGCGGCGCGTCTGTCGCCTGGGATCGAAGATGTATGTCGGGCATGTCCGGCCGCGGCCACGCAGCGGTCCGAGTCATGGACAGCGAGCGGGTGACGCGGGTGGGTGGGCTCGAGGCCTTGTGGCGGCCCACTCATGACCTCAGCAGACGGATCGAGGTGGTAGCTGTGCACGACAAGACCGGTGAGCGCCCCGTGGTGGTGTGGTTCGCGCCGAAGACCGATCTGGCTGAGGCTCGGGTACAGCGGCCGCAGTGGGAATTGTTGTGGGACAGGGTACGACGTGAGTTCTGGAGCGAAATGGCTACGCCTCCAAGATATTCGACAGCACAGGATCGGGCGGTTCGGTGACCGGCAGGCGATTCGGTCCGTACAGTCGGTGGGCGATCGTGGCGTGCGGCGGGAGTTGCCCATCGCACGAAGGGCCATGTCCGAATGGGGTGTGGGGGCCGTACGGCAGTCTTGCCGAGGCGGAGCAGGCGGTACGGTTCGTCGCCGACAGTCATCGGCCGCATGTCGTGCCGTACTTCGCACGCGGCTATCAGACGGACGGGGAATGGCCTCCTGCTCAGGGTTATCCGGACATGCCGAAGGGTGGATGATCCAGGGCGAGTGCGGAAGTGGGTCGGGATCAGGTTCTGCGCGAGATGATCATGATGTATTCGCAGGGAGCGTTCGTTCGGTTGGCGAAGCCGTGGTCGGCGTCGGCCTGGAAGAACAGGGAGTCGCCGGTGTTCAGGGTTTCGCTGATTCCGCCGATCGCGACGGTGAGGGTGCCTTCGAGCACGACGAGTTGTTTCTCCGTGCCCGGCGGGTACGCGGGCAACAGTCCGGTAGAGACCTGCGCGGGGAGGTAGTGAACGATCATCTCGGCTCCGCCCGCGCCCGGGGCCGCCGACACCATGTGGCGCTCGAAGCCGGTTTCCGGGTCACGGAAAACGGGGCGGTCGTTCTTGCGCATGACCACTGCCACGCCGGACGCGGCTGCGGCCGTCCCGCCGATCAGGTCCGACAGCGATGCGTCGAGCGCGTGGGCGATCCTGGACGCGACGCCGATCGTCGGACTCTTCTCGCCGCGTTCGACTTTGGAGAGCATCGCCCGGCTCACCGCCGATTGGGTGGCCAGCTGCTCCAGTGTCAGGCCCGCCTCCTCGCGGCGCCGACGCACGTTACCGCCGAACGCGCCGGCCAGGTCGTCACCGTGCCGCGGTTCGTTCGCGTTTCCGTCTTGCTCGACCACCGTGCTCCTCGATCAATGGAGTATTTCGCCGCCCACAGTGTATGGATCTTCTAAAGAAGATAGAGTCTTCCATAGAAGACAGGCAGCGACACGACGGAGGCTCCATGCGTTTGATCTCGAGTGGCCGGCACCATGCCACGTTCGAATTCGGTGAGCTGCAGGTGATCTCGTTGCGAGACGGGTATATCGACATGCCGCCGACACGGCTCCGCGACGAGGACGGGCGCCCGCTCGACGCGCTGCCCGCCGCCGTGCCGTTGGCCGGCGACAACTTGCGTCTGTCGGTCAACGCCTTCTTCGTCACCGACGGCACGCGGTCGGTTCTCATCGACACCGGCGCGTCCAACGCCTGGCACGACCCCACCATGGGATTGATCTACGCCGCGCTCGACGAAGCGGGAATCGATCGCGCGCAGGTCACCGATGTGGCCATCACCCACAAGCACGAAGACCACGTGAGCGGCTTGATCGCGCCGGACGGCTCGGAGGCGTTCCCCGAACTCGCGCGCGTGTGGATCGGCGCGGGCGACACCTCCGTGTTCACGGGGCGACTCGAGCCGATCCGCGACCGCGTCGTGCCCGTTTCGGAGCAGGTCGCGATCAACGACTGGATCACCGCGATCCCGACACCGGGCCACACCCCCGGTCACACCGTCTACGACATCACAAGCGGCGCGAGCCACCTTCTCGCCTGGGGCAACACCGTTCACGTCCCCACGCTCCAATTCGATCAGCCGAACGTGTCCTGGGAGCTGGACGGCGATCAATCTCAGGCCCGCACCGCACGAGCGGCCCTCCTCGAACAGTTGACCCGACCACACCACTTCGTAGCCGGCGCCCACCTCGACTCACCCGGCATCGCCCGCGTCACCCACTCCGGCAACGGTTATGCGCTGGAATATCTCGCACCACCCCGCACCCCGGCTCCCTGACCGATGAATTTCCGGGCGAGTTCCGGTCATCTACAAGGAGGCGCCTGAACCGAGGGAGTTGATAGTGCGCATCGGTGTTACTGGGCACATGAACATCACGACGGACACGATGCCGCTCGTACATGCGGAGATCGTCCGGCTTGTCGAGCAAGCAAGCGATCCGGCGGAGTTGGTCGGAGTCAGCTGTATCGCTCGCGGCGCCGATTCGGTATTCGCACAGGCTGTGCTCGACCTCGGTGGCCGCTTGAAGGTCGTCATTCCCTCGCGAAACTACCGTGAACGCAACGTGAAACCCGACCATGCCGAGCAGTTCGACAACCTGCTGCGCCGCGCGGAATCGGTCCGCGTGATGGACTTCGCCGACGCTGATGCCGACGCCTACGAGGCGGCGAATAAAGCGGTGCTCGAATCCTGCGACCTGCTGATCGCTGTATGGGATGGCCAATCCGGCGAGCGCAGCGGTACCGGAAGCGTCGTCGCGCTCGCCCGGGAGAAAGGGCTGCCTATCGAGGTCGTCTGGCCCGAGGGAGCAATGCGAGGCTCGGCGGGGAAATCGCGCGCCGGGCCACCGGCAAACCGATGCGGCAACTCCTCCACGAATGGATCGCCGCACCGCTCGATCTCGACGGTGAGCTGTATTTCGGTGTGCCGCAGCCGGATCTGGCACGACTGGCACGACTGGAAGACGCCGCACCACCCCCGCGCATCCAGCCCGACAGCGAGGCCGTTCTCGCGCCCTGGGAGATGCGGCCGAGCGCGGCGATGGGCAACAGCCCCGAGATCCTGCGAGCGGACATCCCGTCGGTCGGTACCTTCACCGCACGGGCGATCGCCGCAGCGCACGCCGCGCTCCTCGACGGCAGGCTCGTCGATCCACGTCAGCTCGAGGAATTGACGGCGGTTGCCTTCGAGGGCACCGACCAGGTCTTCGGCAACCCGGCGCGACTGGCCCTGGGCTATCCGCTCGGCCGCCTCGGCGCTCGCCCGGACGAGTCCCCGACCGCGTTCGGCTGGGTCGGTGGCGGCGGCAGCTATGTCTACGCCGACACCGCCACGGGCATCTCCTTCGCCATGACCAAGACCCGCCTCACCCCCCATTTCGACACTGCCCGAAGACTCGCAGACCTCACCACAACCGAGATCAACTCATCTGCCTGAGTCCCGATATCGAGAAGTGCGCCGAAGCGTGCATGTGGTGCCGAGACCGAATCAATTCAGTTGCTTACCAAAGCAATTCGACAACGGCAGGTCTTCGTAGGGCGAGAAGAGAGGGATCCAGCGGTAGCCGCGCCGCAGGTAGAAGCGGACCGCCGCCGGTTGCAGGTGTCCGGTCTGCAGGATGAGCCGCGGTACGCCGTGCTCGCGTGCGGTGTTCTCGGCGGCGGTGAGCAGCAGGTCCGAGATGCCGCGACCGCGTTGACCCGGACGCACGAACATTCGCTTCAGTTCGAGATCCCCGCCGTTCCAACGGATTGCGGCGTGACCGACCGGCTCCGGGCCGTACGCGACCACGGTGCGGACCACGGTCGCGGGATCGATGCGGTGCGGGTCGGTCGGCAATGCCCGCATCAGACGGGCATAGCGCGGGCCTACCTCGGCCGCCATTTCCTCGCGCAGCAGCACGGCGTCGGGATCGGTCCAGCCGACAACCCGCAAGGTGATGTCCGAAACCTGTCTCGTCCGCGAAAGAGTGTCTGTCACAGCGCTTTCCCTTGCTCCGAGGCGTTGCTCGCGCCCAGGCTGTTGAGGAACGCGCGCGGCGCCGTCCCGTTCACCGCGTGGTCGCCGAGCAGCGACGCCTTGTAGACGGCCGGGTTGTGCGAGGAGACGGTGCGGGCATTGCGCCAGTGCCGATCCAGTCCGAGCCGACTCTTCAGCGCGCTCGCGCTACCGGCGTCGAACAGCTGCCACGTCGCCGCGCCCACCAGCTCGGTGTTCACCACCTGTGTCGCGGCGGAATCGAGCAGCGCGCGTTCGGCCCGCTGCCGGGTGGGGTCGCTGAGGAAACCGTCCAGGGTGTCGGCGAGTTGCAGCACGTTCGCTCGTGCCGCGTACGCCTTGCTGCGCACCTGCCCCACGGTCTGCAGCACCTGCGGGTCTGCCGCGGGCTCGGGCGTGGACGCCAGCGGATAGGACCGGGTGCGGCCCCGGACCAGTTCGGCCAGATCGTCCGCGGCGGCCCGTGCGATTCCGGCCTGGGTGGCCGAATGCACGAACTGGTAGAACGCCTCCATGTAATCGTTGGTCAGTGAATTGCGGTGGTGCAGTAAGTAATCCGGGTCCACCCGGACCGATTCGAAGATCGCGGTGCCGCTCGCTGTCAACCGCTGCCCGAAACCGTCCCAATCATCGATGATCGTGACGCCCTCGCTGCGTCGCGGCACGATGGCGGAGACGAACTCCCCGTTCTCGGACACCAGCACATTGAGCCAGTCGGCGTAGAGGCTGCCGGTGGTGTAGTACTTGCGGCCGGACAGCACGTAATGGTCGCCGTCGCGGCGCAGCGTGGTGGCCAGCGCCGTGAGATTCGGCGTACTCAGCTCCGCACCGGCCGGACCGAAGAACGCGCCGTCCGCCGCGGACCGCAGCAGCGTGTCGCGGGCGGGGCCGGGCTCGGTGAATCGCAGGATCTCGGTCAGTCCGAGGTGGCCCCGAAAGATCTGGGCCAGATTGGAATCCCCCGCCGCGATATCGATGAGCACCTCGGCCAGCACACGCACCGGCGCGCCGGACCCGCCGAACTCCACCGGCACCCGTAACGCCCCGGCACCGGCCGCCAGCAACTGCGAAACCTGCTCGGTGGGCAACTTGTGCTCGGCCTCGCGGTCGGCCGCCTCGGCGCCGAGCCCGGACACCACCGCGGCGATGGCACGCAGCCGCGCCGAAAGATCATCGTCGACCGCGACCATTCCAGCTCCATTCATCGTGCGGACCCATTCGCATTCGACCCGGTACCGGCTATCACACAACAGGTATGCGCTCACGCTGGTCGAAATTGTTTACAGCGCAGCCCTTCTCCCGCAGCATGACCTGGGACCAAGGGGGTCTGTCTCCACTTTTCTACGACTCTACGAACGGACGTCGTACGTATGTCTGATGTCGTTGTTTCCGCACCGTTGTTTCGCCTCTCCGACGAGGTCCGCGACGCGCTGCACACCGGACGGCCGGTCGTCGCGCTCGAGTCCAACGTGGTGGCGCACGGGTTCCGGCGGCCCGCCAATGTCGCGATCGCACTCGAGGTCGAGCAAGCGGTCCGTGATGGCGGCGCGGTGCCCGCGACCATCGCCGTCGCCGACGGCCATATCGTGGTCGGGGCGAACTCGCAGGAACTCGAAAGGCTCGGCACCGCAACCGATGTCGCGAAGGTGACGTCCCGCGACCTGGCGGTGGCGCTGGCACGGGGAGGCCTCGGCGCCACCTCGATCTCGGCGACGATGGCGGTCGCGAACCAGGTGGGGATCGCGACGGTGGCCTCGGCCGGGCTCGGCGGCGTGCACCGGGGCGCGGAGACGACCATGGACATCTCCGCCGACCTCACCGAACTGGCCCGCACCCGCCTGCTGGTGGTGTGCGCGGGAGTGAAGAAGATCCTCGACGCCGGGCTCACCCTGGAATTCCTGGAGACCCAGGGCACGCCGGTGATCGGGTACCGGCATCGGGGATTTCCCGCGTTCTACTGCCGCGACAGCGGTTACGACACCCAAGTGCGCATCGATGATCCGCACCGGCTCGCCGAGATCGCCCGCTTCCACCGGCAGCTGGCCGGCAGCAGTTCGCTGCTGATCACCCACCCGATTCCGGCGGCGGACGCGCTCGACGGCGACGCCATCGAGGCGGCGATCCGCCAGGCGCTGGCCCGGGCCGACGCCGAGCACGTCACGGGACCGGCCGTCACCACATTCGTACTGAAGGCCGTCGACGCCGCCACCGGTGGCGCCGCGGCCGCCGCCAATCGCGCGGTCCTGATCAGCACCGCGGCGGCCGCCGCGGAGATCGAGGCGGCGCGCGCCGCCCTGGAGCGAGGAGTGGCCCATGTCGGCTGAATCGGCACGCTCGGCGGTGTTGTTCGACCTGGACGGGACATTGCTGGACACCCCGCGAGCGATCGCGGAACAGATGTCGCTGGCGGTGGAGGCGGTGACCGGCGTCCTCCCGGACCTGGAGACCGCACGCGCGCTGATCGGCGCGCCGCTGGAGCAGATGGCCGGCGCGCTGTCCGGAACAGCCCCGGATTCGACTACCGCACAGCGGGTTTCGGCCGACTACCTGACCCGGTACCGCGAACTCATCGTGCCGAAGGCGGCCGATCTGCTGTTCGCCGGGGTGCGCGGCGGCCTGGAGCGACTCGCCCGGTCCGGCCTGGCGCTGGCCGTGGTGACCAGCAAGAAACACCACAGCGCCGAGCTGATCCTGGAGGCGGCGGGCATCCGCGAGCAGTTCGCGGCCGTGGTGGGCGCCGACGACGTGGTGCATCCCAAACCGCATCGCGACAGCGCCGACGCCGCACTGGCGATCCTCGGCCTCCCCGACACCGGGCCTTCGGGCGCGGTCGTCGGCGACACCGCCGCGGATATCGGATTGGGTTCGGCCATCGGCGCTTTCACCGTCGGCGTCACCTACGGGGTCGGGTCGACGTACCAGATCGCCTCGGCCTCAGCCGATTTCGTAGCGCACACCTTCGACGACGTCATCCGTGCCGTTCTTCTCCGGACTGGAAAGTGAGCCAAGGCCATGACCACATGGACCCGCCCGACCACCGAACCCGTACCGCTGGACCGCTATCTGGGCGTCAACGTCTTCGAACTGCCCAAGCAGCCCGGCCTGATCGCGCTGCACACGCAGGCCCGTGACGCCGACACCGGCCAGGAGCGTTTCGTGCGCACCACCGGCCGAATCATCCGGCTGCTGCTGGAAACCGCACTGTCGCATCTGGAACATCGCACCCGCGCCGTCACGACTCCCACCGGCTACACGTTCGAGGGTCTGGAACCAGCGTCCCCCGCGCTGTACGCGGTGTCCATTCCGCGGGCGGGCGACGCGCTCGAGGGCGGGCTCCGTGAGATCCGCCCGGATACCCGGTTCGGCAAGATCCTCATCCAGCGCGACCCCACCTCCAAACAGCCGACGTTGTTCTACAGCAAACTGCCACCCGGTATCGCGGGCAGTGAGGTGCTGCTGCTCGATCCCACCATCGCCACCGGCGGCACGCTGCTGACCGCGGTGAACGAGCTGATCGCCGCGGGCGTTGCCGAACACCGGATCATCGTGGTGAACGTGCTCACCTGCCCCGAGGCGCTGGGCACGGTGCTCACCCGGCGGCCCGACCTGCGAATCGTGACCTCCCACATCGACGAGGCCCTGACCGACCAGGCGTTCATGCTGCCCGGCATCGGCGATTTCGGTGACCGGTTCCACGGCACCGTGGCGGGGGCCTGAGTCATGGCGACCACGAACCTCCTCGACCTGCTCGACGCCCACGTGCATCGACATCCGGATGCCATTGCGTGCGTGGATGATTCGCGGGCGCTGAGCTTCGCCGAGCTGTCCCGGCGCGCCCGCGATGCCGCCGGTGGGCTGCGGGCCGCCGGTGTGGCGCCGGGCGATGTGGTGGGCGTGTATCTGGAGCCGTCGGTCGATCTGGTGGTCGGGGTATGGGCCGTGCTGCGTGCCGGTGCGTCGTATCTGCCACTGGCGGTGGACTACCCGGCCGAGCGCCTCTCCTACATGGCCACCGACAGCGCCCTGCGGGTCGTGCTGACCGACGCCGGCACCGACGACCGGGCCCGTCGCATACTGCCCGCGGGGGTGCGTACCGTGTCGGTGCCGGGCCTGGCCGGGGAGTTCGGGGAACAACGGCCGGAATTGTCGGCGGCGTACACGATTTACACCTCCGGTACTACCGGATCTCCCAAGGGCGTGGTGATCTCGCACGCCGCTATCGGCAACCAGATGCGCTGGATCGGTAGCGAACTCGCGCTCGGGACGGGGTCGCGGATCCTGTTGAAGACGCCGGTCAGTTTCGACGCCGCGCAGTGGGAGCTGCTGGCCAACGCGTGCGGGGCCACGGTCGTCGTCGCACCCGCCGGAACGCACACCAGTCCCGAGGGTATTCTGGAACTTGTTGTCCGCGAAGCGATCACGGTGCTGCAATGTGTGCCCACGGTGTGGTCGGCGCTGGCCGGGCTTCCGGACATCGGATCCGCGAGCACCCTGCGCACCGTGGTCAGCGGTGGCGAGGCGCTGCCCACCACGGTCGCGCTGCGACTGCGGGAGGTCCTGCCGCGGGCTCGCAAGCTCAATCTGTACGGGCCCACCGAGACCACCATCAACGCGACGTGGTTCGACTTCACGACCACCGATCTGACCGGCACCGCGGTGGTGCCGATCGGCCGGGCCGTGGACGGTTGCACCACGGTCGTGGTGGACGCGGCCGGTCGAGAAACGGCGGACACCGAGGTCGGCGAATTGCTCATCGGCGGAGTGCAATTGGCGGACGGCTACCGCGACCGGCCGGACACCACCGCGCAGCGCTTCGCGGAGCTGACGGTCGGCGGCGTTCGGGAACGCCGGTACCGCACCGGAGATCTGGTCCGCCGCCGGGCCGACGGCGTACTCGAATTCGTCGGCCGCAACGACGAACAGGTGAAGGTGAACGGGCACCGGATCGAGACCACCGAGGTCCGGACGTGGATCGAGGCGCACCACTGGGTGCGGGCGGCGGCCGTGGTGCCGTGGGTGTCCGAACGCGGGGTGACGCAGCTGGCGGGCTTCGTCGAACTGGATCCCGACGAGGCGCCGCTGATGGACCAGGGCCGGGCCGGGCGGCATCACCGCTCCAAGTCGACCCGCACCCAGGTGGCCGCGCAGCTCGCCGATCTGGGGGTGCGGGAGTTCGCGACCGCGCCCGATCTCGAGTTGCCCGGCGCACAGCCGACGGAGGAGCAGCGGCGCCGGGTGTTCGCCCGCAAGACCTATCGCAGCTTCGCCGACGCCCCGATCGACCTGGCGGCGATCGAGCGGCTCCTCCGGCAACTGCCGCCCCGCGACCCGGCCGCTCCAGTGGAGATCACCGCGCGGTCGCTGGGCGGGCTGCTGCGCTGGTTCGGGCCGTTCGAGAGCCCGGATCGCTTGTTGCCCAAGTATTCCTACGCCTCGCCGGGCGCACTCAACGCCACTCGCGTGTACCTGGAGACCAGCGGGCTCCCCGGGCTCGAACCGGGTGTCTATTACTTCCATCCCCGGCGGCACGCGCTGTATCGGGTGGGTGCGGCTACGCGCCCCGGGCTGCACCTGCATCTGGTGGGGCTGGCGCGGGTGATCGAGTCGGTGTATGTGACCAACGTCCGGGAGGTGCTGCATTTCGAGGCAGGACACATGCTGGGCGTCCTCGACGAGGTGGCCGCGGCCAACGGCTGGCACGTCCGACCGGCCGCCGTACGGGTGGTGGACGGCGTGGACGAGGGCGTGGTGACCGCGACCGTCGCCGTCGACACCCGCGCGCTGCCCGCCGCGGCCGAGCCGCCGGTAGACGTGCTGGTGCAGGTGCACGGCGAGGTCGGTGGCGCGAGGCACGGCCTGTATCGATTCGACGGCGCCGCACTGCGATTCGTCTCCGACCGCAAGATCGAGCGGCGGCACGTGATCGCCATCAATCAGCGCTCCTACGATCGGTCACGGTTCGCGGTCGCGCTCGTCACCGCCACGGACGCCGGTTGGGACGGTTTCACCGCCCTGGGCCGGGCGCTGGCGCGGCTGCAGCAGATCGGCGCTCGCGCGGGCGTGGGGTTCATGTCGGCCGGGTATTCGTCGCTGACCGGACGTGATCTGCCGTCCGCGCGCCGACTGAACGAAATCCTCGGTGGCACAGGGCAACTCAGCTATTTCGCGGTGGGCGGGCGGGTGTCCGAGGAACAGCTGCGGTCGACGGGGATGGCCGAGGACGCCGTGCACATGAAGGGTCCGGAGGAGTTGCTGAAGGACGACCTGCGGGCGGTGCTGCCACCGTACATGGTGCCGCCGACCATTCACGTGGTCGATCGAATCCCGTTGTCGCAGAATGGTAAGCAGGACCGTACGGGGTTGTCTCGGCTGGCGTCGGAACTGAACGAGCGGGCGGCACGGCCCGCCGATCCGCCCGCCGGTGCGCACGAAGCTCGGGTCGCCAGGGTGTGGGCGCAGGTGCTCGGCTACGAGCCGGTGTATCGCGGCGACGACTTCTTCGCTCAGGGCGGCAATTCCATGTCGGCGTTGCGGCTCATCCGCGCGCTCGGTGACGAGTTGGGCATCGCACTGCCGGTGCAGGCGATCTTCCAGACTCCGACGCTGGCCGAATTGGCCGCCGCCACAGCCGAAGACGAGGCGGCCACGCGGACCACTGCCGGACGTCTGTTGCGGCTGGCCGGAGCGGGCGGGACCGCGGCGACCGTGCTCTGGCCGGGGCTCGGCGGCTATCCGATGAGCCTGCGCACCCTGGCCCGCGAGCTGGCCCAGCACGGCCACGTGGTGTACGGCATGCAGGCGCGGGGCCTCAATGTCGGCGAGCGGCCGCATACCGATCTCGGCGGCCTCATCGCCGACGACGTCGCCGAACTGCTCGCGGCGGCGCTGCCCGGACCGTTGCGCCTGGTGGGGTACTCCTTCGGGGCGCGGGTGGCAGCGGAGGCGGCGCAACGGCTGCTC
This sequence comes from Nocardia sp. N2S4-5, assembly GCF_044628355.1. Lineage (NCBI taxonomy): Bacteria > Bacillati > Actinomycetota > Actinomycetes > Mycobacteriales > Nocardiaceae > Nocardia > Nocardia sp. N2S4-5. The sequence goes on from NZ_JBIUPM010000001.1 coordinate 3,208,353, forward strand.
GCGGCCGGGCACGAGGTCGAGGAGCTGGTACTGATCGCACCGGGCTCGCCGGTGATCCCGGCGGCCGGGCCCGACACCGGCCGAGTCGATTACGGCAGTGCGTATTTCAAGCGCGTGCTGGGCTCGGTGTTCAGTGGGCGGGTGGATCCGGTGTACGCGGACGAACTCGACACACTGTGCAGCCGAGCCGAATTCGTGGAGCTGATCGTCGGCCGGGAGACCGGATTCGCGCGGGACACCGTGGAGCGGATCGTGTCGGTGGTCGAGCACACCTACCGTTTCCGGCATCAGCCGATCGGTGTCGACCAGGAACTGCTCGACCGCAGCCTGTATCTGCGGGCGCGGGGCGACGGCCCGGCGTTCGCGGATGTCCCCGTCGCACCGCTGCGCCTGCGCAGCACGCCGGTGAGCAACCTGCCCTATCACCACTACGAGATCGTCACAGCGGGTGCGCTCGATATCGCCGCGGCGGTCCTCGAACAAAGCATGAATCGGGAGCTGGTCTGATATGCCGCACGTGGAGATCTCACACTTCCCCGCCGATCTGTCCGACATCGCGCGGCGGCGCTTGGAAGCCGACCTGGTCGAGGCGGTGACGCGGGCCTTCGGGGTCACCTCCGACGCCGTATCGATCGGCCTCACCCCGATCCCCCGCGACCAGTGGCAACAGCGCATCTACGGCCCTCTTATCACCGACCGCGCCACGGGCACCGACCTGCTGCGCACCCCCGGTTACTGATGGCGACCAAGCCCACGACACCCGTACCCGGCGTCTCGGCGGTGCGCGGTCTGCGAGCGTCGACGTGGCAGCGGTACTCTCTGGTTCGCCGAGCGAGACGACGCGGAGAGAAGTCGTCGGGGGTGGAGAGACGGCCGGGCGGGGTGGCGAGGCTCGGGGTGCTGGTGGCGGTCATCGCCGCGGTCGCGGTGAATCTGCGGCCGGGGATCACGACCGTCGGGCCCCGGTTGGACGACATCACCGCGTATTACGGGGCGGGTGCGCGGGCCGCGGGTGTGATCACCGCTGTGCCGGTGGTGGCGTTCGCTGTGGTGAGCCTGGTGGTGCCGCTGGTACGGGGACGAATGACGTTGCGCGGCGGCATGTTCGGAGCGCTCGCGGTGATCGGAGTGAGCCTGGCCGTGCGGCCGTGGGGAGACCTGTGGTTGTTCGTGGCCGCCACGTTCACCGCCGCGCTGGGCGTAGGTCTGCTGACCGTGCTGCTACCCGCCGCGGTACGCGCGATCGGCAATACCCGAGTGCTGGTGGCGACCTTCACCACCGGCCTACAGGCCGGTGCCGCACTGGGTTTCGCCGCCGTCGTACCACTGTCCGACCTATTCGGCGGCTGGCGACCAGCCCTGGCGATCTGGGCGGCCCTCGCCCCGATCGCGATCGCGGCCCTGTGGTGGTCGCCCGCAACAGCCGCTGCCGAAGGCTCGCCCTCAACCACGACACACAGCCCGGCCGCACCACATCCAGCCGCCGCGACCGATCCGAACCGCTCGCGGCCGGCGGGCACGGCCAACCCGCTCACGATCCTCCGGCGCACCGGGACCACCGGTCTCGCAGTCTTTTTCGGGCTGCAGGCATTGGTGGCGTTCGTGGTCATGGGCTGGCTGCCGTCCGTGCTGCGCGACGCTGGGGTCGGTGCCTCGGCGGCCGGTGGTTATCTCGGGCTGCTGACCTTTCTGGGCGTTCCGATCAGCCTGACTGTGCCGCCGATCGTGGCGCGTTCGGCGCATCCGGAGCGCTGGCTGGCCGGGTTCAGTGGCTGCACCGTCCTGGGGGTGCTGGCCTTCCTCGTCGCTCCGGCGGCCGCGCCGCTGCTGTGGTCGCTGGTGCTCGGGACCGGGCTGGCCGTGTTCTCGCTGGCGCTCACCGTGATCACCGTGCGGGCTGGTTCCGCGGAACAGGCGGTCGAGGTGTCCGGGGCGGTGCAGGGCGTCGGCTATCTGATCGCCGCCGTCGGCCCGTATGGGATCGGACTGTTTCGGCAGCTCGGCGACGGCTGGGCGCTGCCGCTCGGTGGGCTGCTGGCGACCGCGGTGGCCCAGGCACTGACCGCATTGACCGCGGGCGCCGCCCCGCGAGCACCAGTGGCCGGGCAATCGGCCCACGACAACGGGAGGCACGACGGATGACGATCAAGGAACTGGAGGGCGTCGTGGATCTGCTCGACGACCGTACCCACCACATCGAGTTCAACGGCCACCTCACCAACCACGTCAAGCACGCGGTGGTGGCGCTGGCCGCGATCGGCGCACCCGAGCGGCGCATCCGCGACTACTACCGGACCTACGCCGAACTCACGCCGTACGGCTTCCCGCTCGAGCCCCGGCGACCGTCCGCGCGGGTCATCGACGGCGGGAACTGGCGCGAATTCCTGGGCGCGCGAGTGCATTTCGACGCCTATCTGCGCTTCTTCGACGGCGAGATCGCCGAGCGCGGCCTCGCGGGCACCGTCGCCGAGTACGCCCCGGAACTGCTGCAGGGCTGGATCGGCGCGTTCACCCACGCCGCCATCCACCTGGGCTGGGCGCTGTGGTCCGAGCATACCGCAATGACCGCGGAAGCCCTTGCCTACCTGGCGTTCTCCCACGTGCGCACCGTCGGTGACAACCGCGCGGCCGGGCCGGACTTCGATGCCGCCGACCCCCTGGAATCGCTGGTGCGGCTCAGCGAGCGGTGGCGCGGCGACACCGGCTTTCGCACCGCCGCCGAGTCGACCATCACCGATACCGACACCGTCACCGAACTGCACCCCGAACTCAATCGTTCCGGCCTGCAGGCCCGTGTCGCCGGTGTCGCCCGGTCCGGCATCGCCGACCTCACCGACACCCCCGCGTGGATCCACACCCTGCCGCCCGCCGAGCGACGCGACCGAGTGCGCCGGGCGGTCACGCTGCTGTATCTCGCCCAGCCCGGCGATTTCGTTGTCCTGCACCTGATCACGTCGCTGTTCGCGCTGGAGATCATCGCCGAAACCCTCGACTCGCCCGAGGCCACCGCCGCGATCTACGACCTGTACTGGGCGGGCGCGCGCATCATCACCGCCGCCGAACGCAAGTTCCCGGACCCCGACAAGCTGCGCGAACTCGACACCCTCTATGCGGGACGGGAATCCGATCGCACCGCGTACGCGCTCGACGAATTCGAGGTCGCCGCGCGCCGGGCGTGGCTGGAGGACGAGGAACACAATCCCAAGCTGGTCTTCGTCCTGCGGGCCTGGTGGAACGCCGCCGACTGGACCGGCTACCGCCACGCCGCCGCCCAATTCACCCGCACGCCCGAACTCCCGCCGAGCTTCGACGAACCCCCGACCGAATGACCCGAAGAGAACAGGACCTGTTGTGACCGAAGTGATTTCGACCGAACTACAGCAGCAGCTCGACAAGCGCTACGGCGCCGGCGCGCCGATCGCCGACGGTGTGGGCAACGAAACGCTGGAAGTGCTGCTGCGGCACCGCACCACGCGCCGTTTCCTACCCGGGACCGTGAGCGACACCGAGCTGCGACTGATCATCGCCGCGGCGCAATCGGCGTCGACCTCTGCCAACTTCCAGTTCACCAGCGTGGTGGTGGTCGATGACCCGGCGCTGCGAAACCGGTTGGCGGAGTTGGCCGGTGGTCAGCAGCTGGTGCGCGACGCCGCGGTGTTCCTGGTCTGGGTGGCCGACTGGTCGCGCAATATCGCCATCGCCACCGAGCACGGCCACAGCATCGAGGCGACCGCCTACCTCGACAGTGCCGTCTCCAGCATCGTCGATGTCACGCTGTCGGCGCAGAACGCCGCCGTGGCGGCCGAATCGCTCGGCTACGGAATCACTTTCGTGGGCGCGTTGCGCAACAATATCGACGCCGTCATCGCCGAGCTGCGGCTGCCGCAGTGGACCTTCCCGGTGTACGGCATGGCCATCGGCGTCCCCGACCCGGCCGATCCCGCCGACATCAAACCCCGCTACGGGCAGAGCGTGGTCGTCCACCGCAACACCTACAGTCCCCCCGCGGCCGCCGACGTCCAGGACTACCTCGACCGCATCAACGCCTACTACCGCGAGCAGGAACTTCCGGCGGACTGGGCGAAGAACCGCCTGGCGGGCCGCATCTCCACCAAGGAGAGTCTGCACGGCCGCCAGCACATCCGCCGGACGTTCGGCAACCAGGGATTCGAGCTGAGGTAGCGGTCGCCTACTTGCGCAACCAGGTGTCGTGGAACTGCAACCGCCCGGAGGCCTCGAACTTCAAGTCCCGCACCGTGCCCGACACCCCGATCGCCTGCGACAGCTCGATGGTGGGTATCCACAGCCCGTTGTCGAGCACCAGCTGCTGTGCCTGGCCGATCAGCTGCGCACGCGCGGCGGGGTCGGTGATCTGCAGCTGATCGTAGAGCGCCTGATCCAACGGCGGGATCGGGCCGCGCGCGTTGAGATTACGGTCGGCCAGGCCGAAGGTGGTGCGCAGGATGTCGCCGTCGGCGCGGGTGATGTTGTAGTACGCCGAGTCGAAATCCTTGGCATTCTGCCGCGCCGTGTATTCCGCGTCGGAGGCGACCTGCAACTGCACATCGACGCCGACCTTGCGCAACTGCTGCTGGATCAGCTCGAGAATCGCCTGGTTCCCGGCGAACGCGCGGCTGAACAGGATGCCGAAGGACAGGCGCACGCCGTCCTTGGCCCGGATCCCGTCGCCGCCGGGCACCCAGCCCGCTTGGTCGAGGCGGCGGCGCGCGGCCTCGGGGTCGTATCGCAGCGAGGTGGAAAGGTCCACGTAGCCAGGAGTTTTCGAGCCCAGTGGGCTACTGGCGGGCCGGAACTGCGGACCCAGCACCGTATCCACCAGTTCCTGGCGGTCGATCGCCGGTTCCAGCGCGGCGCGCACGGCCGCGTCCCGCAGCGGTCCGCGGGTGACGTTGGGCTGAATCCCGAACGGCAGGCCCGGATTCGGGGTCACCTGTACCTTTCCACCGGTGGCCTCGATCTGCGGCGCGTCCTGCGGCAGCGCGTCGCTGACCGCGTCGAGCTGGTTCGAGGACACGCTGCCCGCGCGCACCCCGGACTCGGGCACCACCGTGAACTCGATCCGGTCCAGATACGCCTCGCCCTGGTGCGCGAAAGCCGCTGACCCCCAGGCATATCCGGCCCGCTTCGCCAGCGTGGCCGAGGCGCCCTGCTTGTACTCGGCATAGGTGAACGGCCCGCTGCCGATATTGTTGCCCAGGCAGCGTTCGTCGGCCGACCCGACCGTGGCAGCGTCGGCGAGAATACCCAGCTGCGGCGTCGAGGACGCCTGCAGGAACTGCGCGTTCGGCCGGTCGAATTCCACTCGGGCCGTGAGCGGGTCCACCGGGGTGGTGCCGGTGTATCCGGCCAGATAGCTGGCCGCGAGCGGCGCCTTCGCGCCGGTCAGCGTACGCACGATGGCATCGAAGTTCTTCTGCACCGAGGTCGCCGTGAGCGGCGTGCCGTCGCTGAAGGTCACGCCCGGCCGCAGGTGGAAGGTGAAGGATTTGGCATCCGGACTCACCTCCCAGCTCTGCGCCAGCCACGGCGTGATCGCGCCCGTCTCGGGGTTCTGGTCGGTCAGCGAGTCGACGATCTGCCTTGTGACATACAGGGTTTGGTTGGTGCCGGACTGCGCCGGATCGGAGCAGGTGGGCGCGAGCGACAGGCCGTAGCGCAGGGTGCCGCCCGGCTGCGGCGGTCCCGCCGGGGCGGTATCGCCGGAGTCGGAGCCACAGGCCGCGAGGGTCGCGACGGCGGCGACGGCACCCAGCAGGGCCACGGGTCGTTTCATCGAATTCTCCAGGGGTGTGGGTGGATCAACGCTGCTGCTTCGGCAGTCCCGGCGGGTTGACGCGCGAGGCCGATACCGCCTCGCTCCGCAGGTTCCAGCGCTCCAGCAGCTTCTGATAGCTGCCGTGGTCGATGGCGTATTGCAGCGCCTCGTGGATGGGCCCGATCAGGCCGTTGTCCTTGCGGGTCAGCGCGGCGATCTCGGCCTGCAGCGCGTCGCCGGCGCCCGAATAGGTGGCGAGGATCTTGGTCTGGCCGGTGGTCGCGGTGTGGTATGCCGCAACGGGGTTGGGGCCGAGGAAGCCGTCGATGCGCCGTGACGACAGCGCCAGGTAGTAGTCGGTGGTCTGCTGGTAGTAGGCGATATCGATCTTCGGCAGTCCCTCGGCGACGTTCTGCTCGTTCCACCGGACCAGCAGCTGCTCCTGGTTGGTGCCGCTGCCCACACCGATCCGCTTGCCCGCCAGCGACTTCCGGTCCTGGTAGGCCCACGTGGCGTCCTTCGGCGCCTCCAGCGCGATATTGTCGAGGCGATAGGTGGCGAAGTCGTACTTCTCCTTGCGTTCCTCGGTCACGGTGACATTGGAGATGAACGCGTCCACGGCGCCGGAGTCGACGGCCACGAAGTTCTGCGCCCAGTCGGCGGAACGCAGCTCCAGCCGCAGGCCCAGGATGTCGGCGACCAGCGCGGCGAAGTCGACCTCCGAGCCGATGTAGGTCCGGTCGTCGGTGGCGGTGAAACGCAGCGGCGGGCCGGTCGTGGCCGAGCCGGTGACCACGAGCGTTCCGCGGTCGCGAATCGGCTGCGGCACCTTGGCGGCGATCGCGTCCACCCGCTCCGCGTGCACCCGTCCCGCTTGTTCCGGTGACAGGTCGAAACTCTGGCCGTCGGCCGTGCGCACCTCGTTTTCCGGGTCGTCGGCGCCACACGCGCCGGTGAGCAGCACCGCGGCGGCGAGCATCGTGGCGACCAGCGCGCGGCGGCGGCCGCGACGGCCGTTGCGGGCGAAGAACATCGGACTTCCTTTACCTCGGCTGCGCTGACCGTAGGGGGAAATCGGTTGCGGTGTCTGCACTCTCGATCGGCCTGAGCGCAATGCTTGTCCGCCGGTTCGAACGGTCCGGCGATTTTGCTCACGCTGATCCTGTCCGATGGCAGAGCCGCCGCGGTGGCGGACAATCCGAGCTGGTTCCGTCCATTCGACCCGTCAGGAGCGCACAGGGTGACCACGTCACTACCGGTGAATCTGAAGCATGCCAAGGACATTCACCCCGCCGTAGACGTGCCGCTGTTACAGGACGCCGTACACCCGGACCGCACGCTGTGGTCACCTGCGGAACTGCGCGAGCTGACCGAGGCGGTCGCCGCCGAATTCGCGACGCCGCTGCTCGACATCGTCCGCTTCGACTCCGGCCAGCGCTGGTGGACCCGGCTGGCCCTGACCATGGGCGTGGAGCTGTGGCTGCTGTCGTGGGCGCCCGGCCAGGGCACCGAACCACACGACCACGGCGGGGCGTCGGGCGCGTTCACCGTCACCGTCGGCGAGCTGAACGAGGAGTACCGCCATGCGGGCGGTCCCGTGCAGCGGGCGCACTGGCGGGCGGGGCAGACCGTGGCCTTCGGCCCGCAGCGCGCCCACCGGCTCGACAATCGCAGCGCGGGCCCGGCGGCCACGGTGCACGCGTACTCGCCGCCGCTGCGGCCGGTGCGCGAATACCGCGACCTGACGGATTTCGCGGGCATATGAGCGGCCGATGCGGAGCCCCGGTGATCGACCGGCAACCGGGTGCCGGAAGGGTGGAGGTATGAGTGCCGTAGACGAACTGCTCACCCGTGCCCGGTCGCACCTGATCCGGGTGGAGCCCCGGGAGGCGGCGGCCCTGCAATCCGAGGGCGCGCTGATCGTTGATATCCGGCCGCACGCGAACCGGCTCGACGAGGGCGAGATTCCCGGTGCGGTCGTGATGGAGCGCATCGTGCTGGAGTGGCGGCTGGACCCGACCGGCGACCACCGGCTGCCGGGGCTCGCGGCCGATACCCCGGTGATCCTGGTCTGCAACGAGGGTTACGCCTCCAGCCTGGCCGCCGCCGACGCGCACCGCCTCGGCCTGGCCCACGCCACCGATCTGATCGGCGGCTTCCGCGCGTGGAAGTCCGCCGGTCTCCCGGTGGCGCCGGGCGGCTCGCCCGCCGTCCCCTGACCGGCCGGACGGACGCCGAATCGGTGCGCTGATTCGGACGGTGCGGAAAGCGGATTCGGCGTTCGTTAGGCCGGATCGCCGAATTTCGTTCGATACGGTGAGCCCATGCCGAAGAACGATCCCGCGGCCGCAGTAGCCCTGGACGACGTCGACCGCGTCCTGCTCGACGAACTGGCGCGCGACGGGCGCATGACGAACAACGCGCTGGCCGCGGCCGCCGGGATCGCCCCGTCCACCTGTCTGGGGCGGGTCCGGTCGCTCGTCGAACGCGGGGTGATCCGGGGCTTCCACGCCGATATTGATCCGGCCGCGCTGGGGCGCAGCCTGCAGGCGATGGTCTCGGTGCGGGTGCAGGCCAACGCGCGCAAGCACCTCGCCGACTTCGGCGGCCAGCTGGCCGCGCTCGACGAGGTGCTCAACGTCTACTTCATCGCGGGCGCCGACGATTTCCTGGTGCACGTCGCCACCGCCGACACCGAGCGGCTGCGCATGTTCGTACTGGAGAATCTGAGCGCCCATCCCGCCGTCGCACGCACCGAGACGATCCTCATCTTCGAACACGTCCGTCCCCGCGTCCGCCCGGGACGCTGAGCGCGGGCGTTCACACCTTGGCGAACGGCTGCGCGGTATAGCCGTGCGCGGCGGCGACGCTCTCCGACAGCAACATTCCCTGATGGGTGCTCAGTCCCTGTTCCAGTCCGGCATCGGCCGCGACGGCCGCGCGCCAGCCCCGATCGGCGAGCGAAATGACGTACGGCAGTGTGGCATTGGTGAGCGCGACGGTCGAGGTGTAGGGCACCGCGCCGGGCATGTTGGCCACGCAGTAGAACACCGACTCGAGCACCTGATAGGTCGGCTCGGCGTGCGTGGTGGGATGTGAGTCGGCGAAGCAGCCGCCCTGGTCGATGGCGATGTCGACGAGCACCGAGCCCGGCTTCATCTGCTGCACCAGTTCGTGGGAGACCAGCTTCGGCGCCTTCGCGCCCGGCACGAGCACCGCGCCGATCACCAGATCCGCCTCGCGCACCGAATTCTCCAACTCCTGCGCGTTGGAAATGACCGTGTGTACCCGGCCCTGATACTGCGCGTCGAGTTCGCGCAGCGGCGCGATGTTCAGATCCAGCACCGTGACGTCGGCGTGCATGCCCACGGCGACCGCCGCGGCATTGCGGCCCGCCACGCCCGCGCCGATGACGACGACCTTCGCCGGGCGGGTCCCGGGCACGCCGCCCATCAGCACGCCACGGCCGCCGCCGCTGCGCATGAGGTGATAGGCGCCCGCCTGTGGCGCCAGCCGTCCCGCCACCTCGCTCATCGGCGCCAGCAGCGGCAGCGAGCCGTCGCGGCCGGTGACCGTCTCGTAGGCGATCGCGGTGATGCCCGAGCGCAGCAGCGCGTCGGTGCATTCCGCCGACGCCGCGAGGTGCAGATAGGTGAACAGCACCTGGCCCGCCCGCATCCGCGGATACTCCTCGGCCACCGGCTCCTTGACCTTCAGCACCAGATCCGCGACGCCCCAGACCTCGTCCGCCGAATTCAGCACGCGCGCGCCGACGAGCGCGTAGGCGTCGTCGTCGAACGCCGATCCGACGCCGGCGCCGGACTCGATGAACACCTCGTGGCCGCGCGCCACCAGTTCGCGTACCCCGGCCGGGGTGCCCGCGACCCGGTACTCGTGGTTCTTGACCTCGCGGGGGATTCCGATCTTCACCTGTGCTCCTGTGTCCGCTGGATGCCATCGTCCCGTTGACCAAAAGTATGAAAAAACTGCGATCAGAGATCTATCCTGCTGAAGATAATTCTCCATTACGCCGGTGTGTCATTCATATAAGCGAGATACCGGGCCGGTGCGGGCCGCTGACCGAAGCATCTTCGGCCGCCGCGAACCCCTACTCCGGCGGCTCGTGCGGCATGTCCCAGATCAACGCCAGGAACAGGCGGGCGCGCTCGCGGGGCGATTCGAGTCGCTCGCCGTACAGCTCGCGCAGCCGGGCCAGGCGATAGCGGACGGTCTGCGGGTGGATATGGAGTTCGTGCGCGATGGCCTGTCGATCGCCCATCTGCCACAGCCAGCTGCGCAGCGTCTCGATCAGCCGGTCGCGGGTGCCCTCGGGCAGTTCCAGCACCGGTTTGAGCACCTGCTCCCGCAGCACCGACAGCAGCCACTCGTCGCGGTTGGCGATGATGGTGTCGAGCTGGTCGCCGACGACCACCGGACTGTCGCGCAGCACCCCGCCGCGGCGCAGGCGCAGCGCCGTCTGCGCGATGTGCATGCCGACCGGCAGCAGGTCCAGCGACAGCGGGCCGCCGATGACGACCGCGCGGCCGCGGAACACCGCGGCGAGCCGGGGCAGTTGCCCATTGCCGCCGTTGGTGTTCGGCACGATCACCCCGGTGGCGTCCGGGCGGCGGATCGGCAACGCGTTGAGGCCGAGCCGATCCAGGGCGGTCCGGGAATCGGCGTCGTCGGGATCGGCGAGCACCACCGCGGCGTCGGCGGGCAGCGGCCAGCTGGCCCGGTTCGCGGCCGCGCGGACGTCGGTGGCGTCCGAACGGCCCGACAGCAACAGTTCGGCCAACTCCTCGCGGCGGCGCTCGCGGGCGGCGCTGGCGGCCGACTGCTCCAGCACGTACCCGTGCGCCGACGCGGTGGAGAACTCGTCGACGAAGACGAACACGGCCTCGGCGAGGGCGGCGAGCACCTGCGGCTCGAGTTCCAGCTCCAGCGCGGTCGCGGCGACGTGGTGCCAGGCCACCCGCGCACCGACCTGGTAGGCGGTGAGCAGGTACGACAGCTCCAGGCCGTCCTGGAAGTGCCGCCGGCCGATCTGTTCGAAGACCAGCCGCGCCCGCGCGTATTCGCCGCCCCGCGCGCGGCCGGGTGCGGGCCCGTGTTCGGCCATCTCCAGCAGGCTGTGCACGAACAGCACGCCCGCCTCGGCCACGTCCGGATGGTGTTGGTCGAGGAAGCCCGCGTAGTTGGGCCACTCGGCGGCGAGCATGTCCCGGACCTCGTCGAGAAGGACGGGCATTCTAGCATCGAGTTCGGTCGCCAGCCGCTCTACCGCGTCCGGTTTAACCTGAAATTCTTTGTCGGAGATGCTCATTCGAATCCCTCCGGCCTCGATTATCCCCCCGTGACAAATACGACCGTCCGAAATCACCTCGTTGGTTGAAGATTTGCGCGCAGAGTAGCGCTCACCATCGAATAATGGACGCAGCCACGGCCGGGCCCCGACGAATCCGGGCCCGCGAACAGGAGGAGAACTTCCCCGTCGCGCTGCGCTGGCTCCCCCGCGAACAACGCGATCACCTGCACGCGGTGTATGCCACGGCCCGGATGATCGATGACGTCGGCGACCGAGCGGCCGGTGACCGGACCGCCCAGCTGCTGGCGCTGCGTGCCGATCTGGCGCTGGTGTGGTCCGGGGGTGAACCGGCGAATCCGGTGTTCGCGGCGCTGACGCCCACGGTGGCCGCGTGCGGGCTGGACCAGGAACCGTTCCAGCAGCTGATCGAGGCCAACCTGGTCGACCAGCGGGTCGCCCGGTATCCCACGTTCGAGGACCTGCTGGGCTACTGCCGGTTGTCGGCCGATCCGGTCGGGCGGCTGGTGCTCGCGGTGTTCGGCCAGGCCACGCCCGCGACGGTCGCACTGTCGGACCGGGTGTGCACGGCACTGCAGGTGCTCGAGCACTGCCAGGACGTCGCCGAGGACTACCTGGCCGGGCGGATCTACCTGCCGCAGGAGGATCTGGCCGACTTCGGCGTGGCCGAGGCACAACTCACCACCGGCGCGACCGGCTGCCGGGCGGTGGTGCTGCGGCAGGTGGACCGGGCGATGGATCTGCTGGACGAGGGCGCCGCGCTGGTCGGCCGGCTCACCGGCTGGGCGCGGATGGCCGTGGCCGGTTACGTCGCCGGCGGCTACGCCACCGCGCGGGCATTGCGGGCCGCCGACGGCGACGTATGGCTGCGAAAACCCACACCCCGGCACGTCGACACGGTCCGCACGATGGTGACGCTGCTCGGCCGCGCGGCGGTGGTCACCCGATGACGGCCACTCTTCCCACTCGCACCGAGGCCTACGCCGAGTGCGAGCGGATCACCCGCATGGAGGCGAAGAACTTCTTCTACGGCATCCGGCTGCTGCCGCCGGACAAACGCTCGGCCCTGTGCGCGCTCTACGCGCTCGCCCGCCGGATAGACGACATCGGCGACGGCGATCTGGCGCCGGCGGCCAAGACCGAGGCGCTGGCCGTGCTGCGCAAGCGGCTCGACGACCCGGCCGGGCAGGACGATCCGGTGCTGCTGGCGGTGGCCGACACCGCGCGCCGCTACCCCGTGCCGATGTCGGCGTTCGGCGAGTTGATCGACGGCGTGCAGATGGACGTGGACGGCGTCGGCTACGCCGATTTCGCCGCGCTGACCACGTACTGCCGATGTGTCGCCGGTGCGGTGGGCCGGTTGTGCCTGTCGGTGTTCGGCACGGGCGCCGATCCGCGGGCGCCGCTGTTCGCCGATCAGCTGGGCATCGCGCTACAGCAGACCAACATCCTGCGCGACATCCGTGAGGACCTCGGCAACGGCCGCGTGTACCTGCCCGCCGACGAGCTGGACCGGTACGGGGTGCGGCTGGAATTCGACGCCACGGGCGCACTCGACGACCCGGACGGCCGGCTCGCGGCGCTGATTCGCGACGCCACCGAACGCGCCGAGAACTGGTACTGCCTCGGTCTGCGGCTGCTGCCGGAACTGGACAGCCGCAGCGCCGCCTGCTGCGCCGCCATGGCGGGCATCTACCGGCAACTCAACGCCCGTATCCGCGCCAATCCGGCCGCGGTGTACGACCGGCGGCTGTCGCTGTCGGCGTGGGAGAAGGCCCGGGTCGCCTCCAGCGCGCTGCTGCGGTCCTCGGCGACGCTGACCGGCGATGGCGACCGGTCACGCACGGCGCGGGGTCCGCGATGACCGCGCGGGTGGCGGTGGTCGGCGGCGGCCTCGCGGGCATCACCGCGGCGCTCGGCTGTGCCGACGCCGGGCATCGGGTGACGCTGTTCGAATCGCGAAATCGACTGGGCGGCTTGACCTATTCCTTCGACCGCGCCGGTCTCGCGGTGGACAACGGCCAGCATGTATTCCTGCGCTGCTGCGACCGGTACCGCGCGCTGCTGGCCCGGCTCGGCGTGGAAAGCGACGTGAATCTGCAAGAGCGCCTGGACATCCCGGTGCGCGGTCCGCTCCTCGACCCCGCCACCGACGGTGCCGGATCCCCCGTCGTCAGTGGTCGGCTGCGCCGTCTTCCGGTGCCCGCGCCGCTGCATCTGAGCTGGGCGCTGCTGCGCTATCCGTGGATTTCGACGGCCGCGCGGGCTCGTTTCGTGCGGGCCGCGCTGGCGTTGCGCGCGGTCGACGCCGACGATCCGCGCACCGACGACACGAGTTTCGGGGACTGGCTCCGCGCACACGGGCAGGATCGCGCGGCGATCGAGAGCCTGTGGGAGCTGGTGGGCATCGCCACGCTCAACGCCCGCGCCGACGACGTCTCGCTGGCCCTGGCCGCCACGGTCTTCCAGATCGGCCTGCTGACCCGGTCGGACGCCGCCGACATCGGCTGGTCGCGAATACCGTTGGGCCGCTTGCACGGCGAGGCCGCCCAGCGGGCGCTCGCCGCCGCCGGCGTCGCGGTGGTGACGCGCGCGAAAGTGGCGGGGATCCAGCGGAACGGGAACGGGTGGGCGATCTCGGTCGACGGCGACACCGCCGCGGCCGACGCGGTCGTGTTCGCCGTCCCACCGGACGCCGCCGCCACCCTGCTACCGCCGGACTCGGTGGGCCTGCCCTCGAATTGGGCTGTGGCGCTGGATAGCTCGCCGATCATCAACGTGCACGCCGTCTACGACCGGACGGTGATGACCGAGCCGTTCCTGGCGGGACTCGAAACCGACGCGCAGTGGGTCTTCGACCGCACCGCGGCCTCCGGGCTGGGCGACACCGCGACCGGCGGCCAGTATCTCGCCGTCTCGGTCTCCGCCGCCGACGACCTCGTCGACCTGCCCACCGCCGAACTGCGCCACCGCTTCCTCCCTGCCCTGCACCGGCTGCTGCCCGCCACTCGCACGGCCCAGGTCCGCGACTTCTTCGTCACCCGCGAGCGGCACGCCACCTTCCGCCCCGCTCCCGGCAGCGCGCGCCTGCGCCCGACGGCCCGCACCGCGCTGCCCGGCCTGTACCTGGCGGGCGCCTGGACCGCCACCGGCTGGCCCGCGACCATGGAAGGCGCCGTGCGCAGCGGGGAATCCGCTGTGGCCGAACTAGTTTCGGACCACGCCCGGACACCCGCCGCGGAGGTCGTCCGATGACCGGCACACCCGACTTCGAACAGCATCAGGCACGGGCAACGGAGGTGGTTCGGTGACTACAACGATCCTTTCTGCCGTCGGCACCGGAAGTGACGCGGTGCGGGCCGCGTTACGCGAGGCGGTGAGCCGGCTCGACGATTCCCTCCGCACCGTGGTCGCCTACCACTTCGGCTGGTGCGACCAGCACGGTCACGCCGTGGCGGGCAACGGCGGCAAGTCCATCCGGTCCCGGCTGGCGCTGCTCACGGCACAGGCGACCGGCGGGGACGCCGCCGACGCCATACCCGGTGCGGTCGCGGTGGAGCTGGTGCACAACTTCTCGCTGGTCCACGACGACCTCATGGACCGCGACACCACCCGCCGGCACCGCCCGACGGTGTGGTCGGTCTGGGGCGATCCGGTCGCGGTGCTCGCCGGTGACGCGATGCTGTCGCTGGCACACGAGGTGCTACTGGATCCCGCTGTGCCGCATGCGATACCGGCCAGCCGGATCGTCGGCGGGGCGACCAGGGAGCTGATCCGCGGGCAGATCGCCGATGTCGAATTCGAGCAGCGCAGCGAGGTGAGTCTGGCCGAATGCGTGCGGATGGCGTCGGGCAAGACGGCGGCGCTGCTGTCGGCCAGCGCGGCGGTGGGCGCGGTGCTCACCGGCGCCCCGGCCCGCACGGTCACCGCGATGGAACGCTACGGCCACCACGTCGGCCTGGCCTTCCAGCTGGTGGACGACCTGCTGGGCATCTGGGGCGAACCCGAGGTGACCGGCAAGCCGGTGTGGTCGGATCTGCGGTCGCGCAAGAAGTCGCTGCCGGTGGTCTGGACCATGGAGGCGGGTGGCACCACGGGACACGAACTGGCGCAGTGGCTCTCGCGTCCGGAGGCGCCCGACGAGGACGGTTTGCGATACGCCGCGGAGCTGGTCGACCGCGGCGGCGGGCGGCGCTGGGCCCGCAACGAGGCCCGGCGGCGGGTCGCGCTGGCCGAACAGGCGCTGGCCGCGGTCCCCATGCCGCCGCAGTGCCACCGGGAGTTGACGGATCTGGCGAAGTTCATCGTCGAACGGAGTGCGTGAGTATGACAGTGATCGACACGACCGACGCGCGGGCCGAGGATCTCGCGTCCGTCCAGGACGCGCTGCGGGCGGCGGTCGCCCACCTGCGCTCGTTGCAGGACGAAACCGGTTGGTGGAAGGGCGAACTGGCCACCAACGTGACGATGGACGCCGAGGACCTGCTACTGCGCGCCTTCCTGGGCATCAGCACACCGGAGGTGACCGAACCGGCCGCCCGCTGGATCCGGTCCCAGCAGCGCGAGGACGGCACCTGGGCGACCTTCCACGGCGGCCCCGGCGATCTGTCCACCACGGCGGAGGCATGGGTGGCGCTGCGGCTGGCCGGTGACTCCCCGGACGCCCCGCACATGCGCGCGGCCGCGGAGTTCGTACGCGCCGGGGGCGGCATCGAGGCGAGCCGCGTGTTCACCCGAATCTGGCTGGCGCTGTTCGGTTTGTGGTCGTGGGACGACCTGCCCAATCTGCCGCCGGAACTCATCTTCCTGCCCTCCTGGTTCCCGCTGAACATCTACGACTGGGGTTGCTGGGCACGGCAGACCGTGGTGCCGCTGACCGTGGTGGCGACCCTGCGCCCGGTCCGCCCGCTGCCCTTCGACATCGCCGAGCTGCGCGCCGGAACCGCTCCGGCGCAACGCAGTTCGATCGCCAGCATCGCCGGCGTGTTCCAGCGGCTGGACACCGTGCTGCACGGCTACGCGCGCCGACCGCTCGGCTGGGTGCGCGATCTGGCGATGCGGCAGGCCGCGGAATGGATCCTGGCCCGCCAGGAGGCCGACGGCGGGTGGGGCGGCATTCAGCCGCCGTGGGTGTACTCGCTGCTGGCGCTGCACC
Source organism: Nocardia sp. N2S4-5 (assembly GCF_044628355.1). Taxonomy (NCBI): domain Bacteria; kingdom Bacillati; phylum Actinomycetota; class Actinomycetes; order Mycobacteriales; family Nocardiaceae; genus Nocardia; species Nocardia sp. N2S4-5. Next base: position 3,224,610 of record NZ_JBIUPM010000001.1, read on the forward strand.
TGCTCGGCTACTCCCTGGATCATCCGGCGGTCCGCGCCGGGCTGGAGGGGCTGGAGGGATTCGTCGTTCGCGAGCAGACGCCCGAGGGCGAACTGCGCCGGTTGGAGGCCTGCCAATCGCCGGTATGGGACACCGCGCTGGCACTGGTCGCGCTGCAGGAGGCCGGCGAACCCGCCGACCACCCGGCCGTGCTGCGGGCCACCGACTGGCTGCTGGCGGAGCAGGTCACCGTCGGCGGCGACTGGCAGGTGCGCCGCCCCGACCTGACCCCGGGCGGCTGGGCGTTCGAATTCGCCAACGACCGCTACCCGGATACCGACGACACCGCGCTGATAGTCCTTGCCCTGCATCAGGTTTCGCATCCCGATCCGGCGGGGTTGCGGGCGGCGGTCGAACGCGCGGCCGAGTGGACGGTCGGCATGCAGTCCGCCGACGGCGGCTGGGCCGCGTTCGACGCCGACAACACCTCCTCCCTGCCCGCGGATCTGCCGTTCTGTGATTTCGGCGCGGTCACCGATCCGCCCTCGGCCGATGTCACCGCGCACGTGGTGGAGATGCTCGCGGCGCTGGGCCGCGCCTCCGACGCGGAGTGCGAGCGCGGCGTGCGCTGGCTGCTGGACCACCAGGAACGCGACGGTTCATGGTTCGGCCGCTGGGGGGCCAACCACATCTACGGCACCGGCGCGGTGGTCCCGGCGCTGATCGCCGCCGGTGTGGACCCGCGCTCGCGGCCGATCCGAGCGGCCGTGCGGTGGTTGCAGATCCACCAGAACCGCGACGGTGGCTGGGGCGAGGACCTGCGCTCCTATCGCGACGCGGCCTGGATCGGGCACGGCGACTCGACGGCCTCGCAGACGGCCTGGGCGCTGCTGGCGCTGCTGGCCGCGGGCGTGGACTCGCCGGTGGTGGAGCGCGGGGTCCGCTGGCTGGTGGAGACCCAGCGACCCGACGGCGGCTGGGACGAGGACCTGTTCACCGGCACCGGCTTCCCCGGCGACTTCTACATCAACTATCACCTGTACCGGGTGGTGTTCCCGATCTGGGCGCTGGGCCGGTACCTGCGCGGCCCGGCGGCGATCCGCGACCGGCAGACGGGCGGCTGAGCGATGCGACCCGGAACCGTCTGCGCCCCACTGCGAAGCGAGTGGGCGGCACTGCGCGGCGCGATCGCCACTCCCGTGGTGCGCACCGGCCGCGGACCGGCCCACCGGCTGGACGCCTCGGCCGGTCCGATCGCCGTCGCGGGCGTCGCGGGCGGCCTGGACCCGCGCGTGCTGCCCGGGGATCTCGTTGTCGCACAGGAGATCCGCCGCGCCGGGGCGGTGCTGCCCAGTAAGGCCGCGCCGCTGCTGTACTCGGCCCTGCGGCACCTAGGCCTGCGAGTTCATCTGGGCCCCATCTATTCCGCCCAGCGCGTCGTCGACGGCCCGGCTCGCGTCCGGCTGGCCGCCACCGGCGCCCTCGCCGTGGACACCGAGTCGGCGTTCCTCGCCGACGCGGTGCCCGACGGCCGCACCGTCGTGATCCGCGCCATCGTCGACACCCTGGACGCACCCCTGGTGCACCCGGGCACGGTACTGCGCGGTATCCGCGCCCTGCACGCCTTGCGCTGTGCCGCACCGGTTCTCGATCAGTGGTCGGCGGCGATCGGCGAGCGCGAGGTGCTGCTGTTCGGTCCCCCCGCCGCCGATGCGCCACCGGGGCCACGGACCGCGCGGCGGCGTGCGCCGGGAGTGGATCTCGTGCTGCTGCTCCGCTCCCCCGCCGCGGCCGACGCCGCCCCCGCATTCGATTCCCGGTCGGTCCGCGTCACCGGCAAGTACGTCTGGACCGCCCCCTCGACCCCGGGCCGGGAATGCCTGACCGCCGGGTTGCCGGAATTGGCTGCCAACCAAGGCATTCCGGTACATCCGGTGGACAGCGTGGAGGGCGTCGACCTGGCGCTGTTGCGCGGCGCCCGCCGGATCGCGGTGGTCGCCGCCGCCTCCGCTCCACCGGCGCTGACCACCGATCTGCTCGACGCCCTGACCGGCCTGGGTCCGGTCCGGGTGCGCGAAACCACTGTCGCCGACGAACTTTCGTTCCACCCTCGGGAGGTGAGTTGAATGCCCATGCCCTGGCGTCAATCTCTGCGCCTGGGAGCCTATCTCGCGAAGCAGAAGGTGCTGCGCCGCGAGAAGTTCCCCATCCTGGTCGAATTGGAGCCGCTGTTCGCGTGCAATCTCAAGTGCGCCGGCTGCGGCAAGATCCAGCATCCACACGAGCTGCTCAAACAACGTATGCCGGTGGAACAGGCCGTCGGCGCGATCGAGGAGTGCGGCGCGCCGATGGTGTCCATCGCCGGCGGCGAACCGCTGATGCACCCGCAGATCGATGAGATCGTGCGGCAACTGCTGGACCGCAACAAGATCGTCTTCCTGTGCACCAACGCCGTGCTGCTGCCCAAGCACCTGCACAAGTTCGCCCCGCACCGCAACTTCGCCTGGATGGTGCACGTCGACGGACTGCGGGAACGGCACGACGCGTCGGTGTGCAAGGACGGCGTCTTCGATCAGGCCGTGGACGCGATCCGGCAGGCCCAGGCGGCCGGATTCCGGGTGATGACCAACACCACCTTCTACGACCTGGATTCGCCACAGGACGTCATCGACGTGCTGGACTACCTCAACGACGAACTCGGCGTCGACCACATGCAGATCGCGCCCGGCTACGCCTACGAGAAGGCGCCCGACCAGGAGCATTGGCTCGGCGTCTCGCAGACCCACCAGCTGTTCGCGAAGGCCTTCGGCAACGGGCGCCGCAAGAAGTGGCGGCTCAACCACTCCCCGCTGTATCTGGATTTCCTGGAGGGCAAGGTCGACTTCCAGTGCACGGCGTGGGCCATCCCGTCCTACTCGCTCAAGGGCTGGCAGCGCCCCTGCTACCTGCTGGAGGACAGCTACGCGGCGAGCTACCGGGAGCTGATCGACGACACCGACTGGTCGAACTTCGGCCGCGGCAACGATCCCCGCTGCGCGAACTGCATGGCGCACTGCGGCTACGAACCCACCGCCGTCGTCGCCACGCTCGGCTCGCTGCGGGAGACCATCCGCGCCGCGGTGAGCTGACCGCGGGCCGTCGGCGTTTCGTCCGGAACGCGGGGCCGCCACCAGGTACTTTCGGCAAGTGCGACGCATCCACACCGGTGTGGACACGGCCACGGCCTTCCTGACGACCCTCGTTGCGGGGTTGTCGCTGGCCCTGCCCATCGACTTCCGGTGGACCAGCGAGTCCTCGCCGCTGCAGCTGAACCTGCTCGCCTTCAGCCAGCCGCGCGCCGTCGCGGCAGGGGCGGTCGTGGCCGTGGTCGTGGCGACGGTGCTCACCGCCGCGGAGAGTGAACTGGTGTCCTGGTGCACCACGCTCGGCGGCATCGTGACCGTCGCGGCCGTTCATCAGATCGGCTACACCTCCGGCCCGACGGCACCCCTGACCACGCTGAACTTCGTCGACTCGGTGGCCGGCGGAATTCTGCTCGGCGGTATCGGCGCAGCGGTCGTCGGACGCCGGATACCGAGCGCGGGCTGGGTGCTCGGCATGGTCGCCAGCATCTCCGTCGCCGAGGCGCTGCCCAGCACGCAACGCTCCGGCGGCACCCGGACCGACGCCTGGACGGCCACGGATTCGCCGCCGGCCTGGCTGGTCGGCGCCGCGGTCGCGATGGTGATCGTCAGCACCTACCTGAATCGCCGCGGCGATACCGCACCGCGGCTGTCGGTGGAGTTGCCGATGGCGCCGATCGTCGCGGCGCTGGTGCTGATCGGTACCGAGACGGCGACGGCGGAATGGCTGTCCCGGCGCGGCGACAGCATGGTCGTGGTCGTCGCGGCGCTCGCGATCGCCACGCTCGTGTTCGGCGTCACCGCGCTCGCGCTACCCGGCCGGGAGGGCCTGTTCGTGCTGATGGCCGTGTCGGTGACGGCGGCGGGCAACGCCATGATCTCGGCCACGCTGCCGGTGTGGTCGCTGCCGTGGTTCATCGTGCTCACCGGCGCCGGTCTGGCGGCGGGGTCGCGGTGGCCCAAGCCCGAGGCCGGTTTCGCCGCGACCGCGGCACTGGCCCTCTGCGCGACGCTGCTGGCCTATCTGCACAGTCGCAACGATGTCGTCGACAATATCGGCAATTTCGTGATCGCGTTCATCGCCGGTTACGCGCTCGGAGCGGCGCTGCCGCAGCGTGGTTCGACCCGCGTGATCGGGCTGGTGATGATCGTGACGCCGTCGGCGATCCTGGTGCTGCGCACCCGGCTGAGTTACGGTTCGTGTTCCGAGTCGCCGTCTCCCGGCGGCGGGCTGGTGTGCGAATTCAACGGGCGCGCTTCGGTGCTCCCGGGCTGGGCGGCCCTCGGGATCATCACCGGGTGCATGGTCTTCGCCGGGCTCCTGCGCGGCCGTCGCGTTGACAACACCGGGGACGGCGCTTAAGTTTTCCGGACCATCGAGCCAAGATCACCACGCTGCCCCCAGGGAGCCGCCGATGCTCGCATCCGGTGCGCCGCGACGCGCGTTCCTGCGCGCGGCGGGTCTCGGTGTGGCGGCGCTGTCCGCGGCCTGCACCGGCTTCGTGACCAGCGGCGCCGGCGGAATGGTGTTCCTGTCCACCCAGTTCCGGCCCGCCGACGAGGCCGAACGGTTCCGGGCACTGCTCGGCCGCACCGCGCCGGGGGTCAGCTACGTGACCATCGAGGAGAGCCCGTTCGCGGGTCAGGTGCGCAGCCAGGTGGACGCCGGATCGACACAGATCGGACTGCTCGGCGGGCTGCACGGCGACCTGGCCCCGCTCGCCGACGGCTACCTGAACGACCTGACCGGGTTACTGGCCGACCTCGGCGAGCGCGGGTGGCCGGCCGACTATCTGCGCCTGGCCCGGGTCGGCACCGACCGCACCTGGTACATCCCTTGGGCCACAGCGAGTTACGTGCTCGCGGCGCACGCCGACGCGTTGCAGCACCTGCCCTCCGGGGCCGACGCGAACGCGCTGACCTACGACCAGTTCCTGGATTGGGCCGTCGCCGCGCGGCGCGCCAACGGCAACCGGCCGATGCTCGGCCTGCCCGCCGGACCCAAGGGGCTGCTGCACCGGTTCGTGCAGGGCTTCCTGCTGCCCTCGTTCACCGGCGGTCAGATCACCACTTTCCGGTCGCCGGAGGCCGTGACGGCCTGGCAGTACTTTCGCGAATTGTGGTCCAACTGCGCGCCTTCCAGCACCAATTACGACTTCATGCAGGACGCGCTGGACAGCGGCGAGGTGCGCATGGCCTGGGATCACGTGGTCCGGCTGGCGCAGGCGCCCGCCCGCGAGCCGCAGCGGTGGCGCATGCTGCCCGCCCCGCGCGGTCCGCACGGCCTCGGGTACATGGCCGTGGTCACCGGGCTGGCGGTGCCCAAGCACAGCCCGGATCCCGAACTGGCACAACGCACCATCGCGACACTCACCCAGCCGCAGACGCAGCTCGAGTTGCTGCGCTCCAACGGTTTCTTCCCGTCCGTCGACACCGCCGTCCCCGGCGACCTGCCCGCGGCGGCCACATCGGAGGCCGAGGCGCTGCGCCGCCAGCGGGACGCGCCGGGTGCGCTGCTGTCGCTGCCGCCGGTCGGCCTCGGCAAGCGCGAAGGCGAGGTGAGCAAGGTGTTCCAGGACAGTTTCCGTTCGATCGTGCTGGGCGGTAACGATATTCGCGCCACGCTCGACCAGCAGGCGCGGGTATTGCAGGGCATCCTCGACGATCTGCGCGTGCCGTGCTGGGCGCCGGATCCCGTGTCCGAACCGTGCCGGGTGGGGTGAGCGATGGCCGCACGACTGCGTTCGCCGTGGCTTCTGCTGCTGCCCTCGATCGTGCTGCTGGCGGCATTGTTCGGCTGGCCGCTGGTACAGGCGGTGGCGGCGGCGTTCCGCGACGACCACGGCTTCACCCTCGCACACTGGCGGCGTCTCGTCGACGACCCGTATTTCTTTCCCGCGCTGCGCAATACGCTGCTGCTGATCGTGATCGTGGTGCCGATCCAGTTGGTGTTGTCGATCGGTATGGCGCTGCTGTTGCAGGCGCGGCCGCGGTTCGCCGCCGCACATTTCTACCTGTGGTGCGTGCCGCTGGCGGTCTCGGAGCTGGCCGCGGGACTGGTGTGGCTGGCCGTCTTCGGCAATCGCGGATACCTGAATTCGCTGCTGGTGCGGCTGGGGCTGTCCGAGGACGGGGTGCAGTGGCTCGGCTATCAGCACACCGGGACCATGCTGCTGGCCGTGGTGGTCGCCGAGATCTGGCGGGCGACATCGCTGGTGTTCGTGATCGTGATCGCCGGAATGCAGCTGCTCCCACGCGATTACGACGAGGCCGCCCAGGTGTTCGGCGCGAATCCGTGGCAGCGGCTGCGGCACGTGACGCTGCCGCTGCTCGGGCCCAGTCTCCAGGTGGCCCTCATCCTGCGCACCATCCTGGCGCTCCAGGCCTTCGCCGTCGCCCAGGCCCTCACCGGCCGTGACTTCCCGCTGCTCGTCGGCGAGACCTACCAGTGGTACTCGAACCTCCAGAACCCCGCGGTCGCGAGCTGCGTATCGCTGGTCGTCCTGGCCATCTCCCTCGCCACCGCGTTCTTCTACCTCCGCACCGTCCGAGATCCCGAGGGCGCGCGATGAGAACCCTGAGAAGCACTACCGACTGATGTCGCGCCCCGCGATGCCCCAGGGCGACCTGGATTTCTTCATGGCGCTGAAGGGCGAGTAGTGGCCGGTGCAGGCGCGGATTGGGAGCGAACGGTTCGGATCGGTTGCCAGGCGTCCTCTCCCGCTGTGACGTCTTCCGGCAAGCGGTCATATGAGGTGTGACCAACCACGTGGGAGAGACAACTTGGCGAATCTGATTGCAGCAGTGACACTGTCCGGCTCGGGGGCGTGGATCTGGCTTGTCATCGCGTCACTGTCGCTAGGATTGTCGGCAGCATGGCGGGAACGGAGCAGGCGTAAGACATATCGGCTGATCCTGACAGAGTCTGCGTGCGAGACGCTTCTTGTAGATAAGCAACGTTGCAACCGCGTCCTCGTCCTAATACGCTCTAACATCTATATAAGCTCTACTGCTTGGGCGGTAGGTCGGATCATCGAGCGAGGGTGCGATGATTTCCGATGAACCGCGACCACCCACCCTGGCTGAGCGTGACAGCTTCGAAAAATTCGTTCGCGCCTACTTCGAGATTCGTCTCATTCCAACTGCTAATCGTTACGCGGCTTACCGATGCCTACCGTCCAGCGCAGCAAACGATATAGCCGCAGAGGCACTCGCACGCATTTGGGAGAAAGGATGGTCTGCGCTGCACAGAAAATCTGACGACGTCCGCCTGGCATCAACTTTTACCTACATGGAAAATATTGCACGCGAAATGCAACGTACTTCGATGCGGTCGGACCCGAGACGACTCGATCTACGTAGCGAACCTGTAGATTACAGACTTGAAGAGGCGGTTTTGGCCAGGTCAGCGCTTAAATTTCTTGCATCAGCTCTACAAGAGCTTTCCGATGAGCAGCAGCTAATTATCAGTCTTACCAGCGTTGCGGGATTGAACCACATTGAGATTGCCGCGCGCACCGGCCTGAAGGTTTCCAATGTGGGCACAATACTTCACAGAGCCCGTTCACAACTAAAGCAGAGTATCCCCGAAGAACTACTCATTGAGTTGGGCATATCTACAAAGACGCGACAACTGTAAAAGATGCCATCGATGAATGGGAGAAATGACAATATGCCGGGTGCCGAATGGACACACATCAATCATACTCAAGATGAGCTCGTTGATCGTCTATTCGAATTCGCCAACCGCGAGGCTGACACTCTTATATCATATGAGCTTACGGCTGACGACGTATTCAAGAATATATCGTCACGCAGCAGCAAAGGCTCGGTTGGAGACGAATTCCGAAAACAACGCACTGTCGAAGATGTGTGCAACAAGTGGCATCTCCGCGAGGCGGCGCACATTAAGGCTCTAACCCTCGCCTACGATACCGCTTACAGCTACGTCGCACCTTTCACGGTTCAACACGTAGACGAGATGCTCAGAGACTGCAAAGCCGACATAAAAGTGCGTCCTAATTCGCAGTACGCATTCCTCGGCCGCACCGGAATGGGTCTCGCCGTTGCCGCGGCTACTCTTGAGCCAGAATTTTTCGTCAACCATTGCGCGCTACTTCCATTGTCTCGGCATATCGTAGAAACAGCCCTGCAGGACTTGAAAATAAATGCCGGACGGGAAGTCGGCCATCTGACCGAGTTTTACACCCTGGGACCGCGTATACGGAACGAAGATGTCACTGGCGCTCATCTCAGCCTGACGGAGTACCTTCAGTCGTGCGGGATATCACCACATATCCCTAAACAACGTATAACCCTGATCGATACCGGTTTCAGAGGCATTCTTCAAGAGCTTCTGGCGACTACATATCCCGATATCGATTTTCAGGGGCGTTATCTTTTTTTCGCCGAATCTAGAGACGATCCACATCCCGGCTCAAAGACCGGCTATGCGCTGCACCTCAAGCAAGAGAAGAGCAACGGAGGACGACCTGTCTTAGATTTGCCGGATGATCCATCTGAAACCTTTGCTCATCTGGGAGCCGTACTGGCGGTCGAAGATATGCTAGCGGTGCCGAATGACCCTGAAGCAGCTGCTAGCGGCCAGCGAGGTGCCTCGACGATCATACAAGGAATAAATCCGCTCGATATTGTGGACGAATTTGCACACCCCGCTGTCCGGGGCGCCGTTATAGACCTCAATGTATTGGCGGTGAGGGACTACGCCGAGCGTATTTCTATGATCCGCAGCGCGAACGGGCGCTGGATTGAACATACACGCCACAGCTCTCAAAAGTTTGTCACCAAAGTGCGCCAATGGATCAGCGGAAATGATCGCGAATCCGACTTCGCTAAAATTATGTCATCGTTCGTACGCAAGTCAGATTGGGAAATGGTCAGCCGACTGCATGATGCGATCGAACGCCATGAGCTCCGCGATGACGAAGCTACAGCTGCATGGAGAAACTATCGAGCCCGTCGGACTCCGGAAGAGCGGCATGAATATATAGAAGCATTCACGTCCAGCGTTGGGGATCGCTCTAAAGCCAGGGTGCTTACAACCAGAAGCTCCACCGAATCCACCGAGTCTGCGCTTGTCTCCATGCGCAACCATGCATCCAAATATTGGCCTCCGGAACTCCAAGCTGTTGTCGGAAATCTCAGAAGCGCAGGGCTGCTGCGCAGTCATGAAGTTTCCCGCATACTTGTATCTGGATCACCTACCTCTACGGAGAGTTGGGATTGGAAATAGAGTATTTTCAGGTCTCAAGGTCTGCCAAGGTAGGCTACGGCAGACATAACCCGACTCTCATCACCCTGAGATCAGCTGGCATGCAGCTTGACTCGACAACGCGGATAGTCCCGACTGGAGATCTGACCGATATCTTCAAAATACTGGGCTGTCGGTTGATCGGACTCAGATTGCGATGCTGCACGCGGAGGTGGTAAAAGTGGCCAGAAGGCCGTGTGTGTTCGCCCGGTTGGTAAACTTCAAGAGAGTCAAGTACGTGTTCATCCAGGTGTTCCTTTGCCGGGGATAGAGTGTCAGCATGTCTGAGGCCGGGGCGACCAGGATGCTTCCGCCGATCGATCGCGCGCCGCTGCGCAGGCGGCGGTGGCGGGCCGTGGGTGTTCAGGTCGCGTGCGTGGTGATCACGCTGTTCATGGCCTTGCCGATCGTGCTCGTCGCCCTGTCGGCGTTCTCCTCGCGCGAGGCGCTCAACCGCTTCCCGAAGCCGTTGGCGCCGGACGAATTCTCGGCCGACACCCTGGTGTCGTTCTTCCGCGCCACCGGAACGGCCGCGGCCCTGGGGAATTCGGTGCTGGTCGGGCTCTACACCGTGTTCTGGTCGCTGGTCGTCGGTGCTCCGGCGGGATATGCCTTGGCGCGCTACGGCTTCCGTGGACGGGACGCGTATCAGGTGTTCGTGCTGCTGGTGCGGGCATTGCCGATCGTGGTGCTGTCGGTGCCGCTGGCCACGATCTTCCTGCACCTGCACGTCTACGACACGGTGCTGGCGGTCACGCTGGTACACACGGTGCTGGCGCTGCCCACCACGGTGCTCATCACCGCGAGCATCTTCGTCTCGGTTCCGGCCGATCTCGAGGAGGCGGCCCGCGTCTTCGGCTGCAGCAGATGGCAGGCCGCGCGCAGAGTCGTTGTGCCGCTGGCCCTTCCAGGCCTGGCGGCGTCGTCCATCTTCACCTTCGTGCTGTCCTGGAACGAGATCCTGGGCGCGACCATCGTGACACTGAGCCACCGCACGCTGCCCGCCCAGGTGCTCACCGCGCTGGGCGAGGCGTCCACGCCGTACCGGTTCGCGGGCGGGTTCGCGCTGATCGTCCCGGCACTGCTGTTCATCCTGGTGATGCGGCGCTATCTGGTGAACATGTGGGGGACGACGCTGCGATGAGACGTCGGAGAACAGGGGTTTCGGTATGGCTGAGGTGATCCTGCGCGAGCTGGTGAAGACCTATCCGGGTGGCACCGTGCGCGCCACCGACGACGTCTCGCTGGAGATCGCCGACGGCGAGTTCATGGTGCTGCTCGGCCCGTCCGGCTGCGGCAAGACCACCCTGCTGCGCATGATCGCCGGGCTCGACCTGCCCGACTCCGGGCAGATCGTCATCGGCGGCCGCGACGTCACCTATCTCGAACCGCGGCGGCGCAATCTGTCGATGGTGTTCCAGTCCTATGCGGTGTTCCCCAACAAGAAGGTGTCCGACAACATCGGATTCGGCCTGCGGGTGCACGGCGTGCCCGCCGAGGAGATCCGCCGCAAGGTCGCCTGGGCCGCGGACCTGCTGCAGCTGACGCCGTATCTGGACCGCTACCCGGCGCAGCTGTCCGGCGGCCAGCGCCAGCGGGTCGCGGTCGCCCGCGCGATCGTGATGGACGCCGATGTGCTGCTCATGGACGAGCCGCTGTCGAATCTGGATGCGCTGCTGCGGATGTCGTTCCGGGCCGAGTTGAAGAAGCTGGTTGCCGAACTCGGCACCACCACCGTGTACGTCACCCACGACCAGGTGGAGGCCCTGTCACTGGGCCACCGCGTGGCGGTGCTGCGCGACGGGCGGATCGCGCAGACCGGCACCCCGACCGACGTCTACGACCGGCCCGCCACCGAATTCGTCGGCGGCTTCCTCGGCAGCCCGCCGATGAACTTCCTCACCGGCACGGTCGCGGCCGCGCGCCTCGAGCTGGGCGGCCAATCGCTGGCGGTCCCCGCGGCCCTGTCGTCGTTCGAGGGCCGCGAGCTGCGACTCGGCATCCGGCCCGAAGCGGTCGTGGTGGGCGATCCCGGTACCGTGCGCGGCGAACTGCAGGTGCTCGAGCCGCTCGGCTCGTCGACCCTGCTCACCGCCGAGGTCGCCGGGCAGGCGTTGAAGATCCAGGCCCCGGCCGGTTTCCGCGCCGAACCCGGCAGCGCGCTGGCCCTGCGCCTCCCGCCCGAGGCGAGCCGCTGGTACGACCCGGACACCGGACTGCTGCTCGCCACCGCGTAGCGCCCGCCACCCTGACCGGAAATATGGATTTCCTGGCCGCAGCTGTGTGCCACCCGGGGCGCTTTCCTCGCTAACGTCCCAGGTGGGGTGGTACCGGCGACGGAAGGCAGGACATGGCGTTCGACTACGACGTGGTGGTCATCGGGTCCGGGTTCGGCGGCAGCGTCACCGCGCTGCGCCTGACCGAGAAGGGGTACCGGGTCGGCGTGCTCGAGGCCGGCCGCCGCTTCGCCGACGACGAGTTCGCCGCGACCTCTTGGCGCGCCCGGCGCTTCCTGTGGGCGCCCAAACTCGGCTGCTTCGGGATCCAGCGCCTGACACTGCTGAAGGACACCTTCATCATGAGCGGCGCGGGGGTCGGCGGCGGCTCGCTGGTGTACGCCAACACGCTCTACGAACCGCCGGAGAAGTTCTTCGCGGACCCGCAGTGGGCGCACATCACCGATTGGCGCGCCGAACTCGCCCCGCACTACGACCAGGCCAAGCGGATGCTGGGCGTGACGATCAACCCGGCGACCACCGCGGCGGACCGGGTGCTGGCGGAGGTCGCCGAGGACATGGGCGTCGGCGCCGGCTATCGGAGCACGCCGGTCGGAGTGTTGTTCGGCGGCAACGGGGTTCGGCCCGGTCAGGAGATCCCCGATCCGTTCTTCGGTGGTGTCGGCCCGGATCGCCGCGCCTGCACCCACTGTGGCGAGTGCATGACCGGGTGCCGCCACAACGCCAAGAACACCCTGGTCAAGAACTATCTGTATCTGGCCGAGAAGTCCGGCGCGACAGTGCATCCACTCACCACGGTGGTCGACGTCCGGCCGCTTCCGGACGGCGGATACGCCATCGAGACCGTTCGCACCGGCCGCTGGGTCCGTAAGGCGCGCAAGACCTTCACCGCCGAACAGGTGGTCTTCTCCGCCGCCGCGCTGGGCACCCAGAAACTCCTGCACCGGCTGCGCGACACCGGGTCGCTACCGGGCATCTCGACGCGGCTCGGGTATCTGTCGCGCACCAATTCCGAAGAGCTGCTGTCGGTTCGCAGCCGCGACAAGACCACCGACTTCACCAAGGGCGTGGCCATCACCTCCTCGGTGCATCCCGACCCCGACACCCACATCGAACCGGTGCGCTACGGCAAGGGCAGCAATGTGCTCTCGCTGATGACGACGGTGATGTTCGACGAGGACGGCCACACCTCCCCGATCCGGCTGTGGCTGCGCGAATTGCGCCGCGGCCGAAGGGATCTGCCCGTGATCCTCAATCCGCGGCACTGGTCGGAACGGATGATCGGGCTGCTGGTCATGCAGTCGGTGGACAACTCCATCACCACCTACACCCGCCGCGGCGTGTTCGGCCGCCGCCGCATGACCACCAAACAGGGTGTGGGGCAACCGAACCCGACCTGGATTCCGGCCGGTCACGAGGTGGCCCGGCGGGTCGCGGAGAAGATCGACGGCATTCCCACCGGAAGCATCACCACACCGTTCGGCATACCCATGACCGGGCACTTCATCGGCGGCTGCGTCATCGGCGACTCACCCGACAGCGGCGTCGTCGACCCGTACCACCGCATGTACGGCCACCCCGGGCTGCATGTCATCGACGGCTCGACGATCTCGGCCAACCTCGGTGTGAATCCGTCCCTGACGATCACCGCCCAGGCCGAACGCGCGGTGTCGCTGTGGCCCAACCGTGGTGAGGCGGACCCGCGCCCGGAACTCGGTGCGCCGTACCGCCGCCTCGGCCCCGTCACACCGCACCGCCCCGTGGTGCCCGCCGACGCACCGGCCGCGCTGCGGCTGCCGATCGTCGACATCACCCACCGCCCGGCCGACGACGCCGGTCTCAGGAATTGATGCCCGCGGTCAGGATCGCCGCCAGCTCCCGGTAGGCGTGCGCGTCGTCCATGCCGGTGCCGGCGCGCACGCCGCCCTGCTGGATGCGGACCATCATGGTGGCGGCCAGGTCGGCGGCGAAGGCGGCGTGGACGTCGCGGAACTCGCCCGCGGCGACGCCGTCGGTGATCAGCTCGCGCACCCGGCGCGCGGCGATCCTGGTGTTCTTCTCGTACACCGCACGCGCCGGGGCGAAGGCGTCCAGGTCGGTCATGAACCGCTCGGAGGCGGCCGACAGCTCGGTGCCGACCGCCGACAGGTAAGCGACGATACGCCGTTGCGCCCCATCGACTTCCGCGATCCGCGACTCCACCGCGTCGGTAGCGCGCCGGAAGAAGTGCACGGTCGCCGCCCGCACCAGTTGTTCCTTACTCCCGGCGAGGGTGTACAGCGTGGATTTCGAGCAGCGCAGGCGCGCCGCGATCTCGCCGAGCGTCAGATGCGCGAAGCCCTCGGTCAGGAACAGGTCGACCAACGCGTCGAACAGCTCGGTGCGCCGCCGGGTGGCGAACTCGGCGCGGGTGGGCTGGACCATATCCGCGATAGTACTGACGTACTGCTTGCGGTATCGTCCGGCGGAACAGTACCGTGAGCGGTAATCCGGTACTGTCTGCCGTTCGACCAGCAAGGAGCCGCGCGTGGCCGTCGATCGCCTGCTGCCCACCGCCGAAGCGCGGGACCTGATCCAGCTGACCCGCGATATCGCGGACAAGACGCTCGCGCCGATCGTCGACGCGCACGAGAAGGCCGAGACCTATCCCGAGGGTGTGTTCGCGACGCTGGGTGAGGCCGGGCTGCTGAGCCTGCCGTACCCGGCCGAATGGGGCGGCGGCGACCAACCCTACGAGGTGTACCTCCAGGTGCTCGAGGAGATCGCGGCACGATGGGCGGCGGTGGCCGTGGCGGTGAGCGTGCACAGCCTGTCCTGCTATCCGCTGCTGGCCTTCGGCACCGAGGAGCAGCGGCAGCGGTGGCTGCCGGACATGCTGGGCGGTACCACGATCGGCGCCTACAGCCTGTCCGAGCCGCAGGCCGGATCCGATGCCGCGGCCCTGACCTGCAAGGCGGTCCCGGGTCCGGACGGCTACCGCGTCACCGGCACCAAGGCGTGGATCACGCACGGCGGCCGGGCCGACTTCTACACACTGTTCGCCCGCACCGGCGAGGGCTCGCGCGGCATCTCCTGCTTCCTCGTCGACAAGGACACTCCCGGACTGAGTTTCGGCAAGCCGGAGGAGAAGATGGGCCTGTCCGCGGTGCCCACGACCAGCGCCCACTACGACGACGCCCGGATCGACGCCGACCGCCGCATCGGCGCGGAGGGCCAAGGCCTCCAGATCGCTTTCAGCGCACTGGATTCCGGCCGCCTCGGCATCGCGGCGGTGGCGGTCGGCCTGGCGCAGGCGGCCCTGGACGAGGCGGTCGACTACGCCCGGCAGCGCACCGCGTTCGGCCGCCGGATCATCGACCATCAGGGCCTGGGCTTCCTGCTGGCGGACATGGCCGCGGCCGTCGACTCCGCCCGCGCCACCTATCTCGACGCCGCCCGCCGCCGCGACGCCGGACTTCCCTACTCCCGCAACGCTTCCGTGGCCAAGCTGGTCGCCACCGACGCCGCCATGAAGGTCACCACCGACGCCGTGCAGGTGCTCGGCGGCTACGGCTACACCCGTGACTTCCGGGTGGAGCGCTACATGCGCGAGGCCAAGATCACCCAGATCTTCGAGGGCACCAACCAGATTCAGCGCCTGGTCATCGCCCGCTCGCTCGCGGGGTCCTGACGCCGGGGCAGGACTCGGGTGCGTCAGTACACCGTGGTCGGATCCGGGTCGGCGGTGAGTTCGCCGCGCAGCAGCCGGACGAAGACCTCGGCGAAGCGCAGCAACCACACGGTGTCCACATTGCGGCAGTAGCGCGCGGCCCCACCGCCGGTCCCCCAGGCGTTCACGACCTCCTGCGGGATCGCGGGCGTCCATCCGTGCAGGCGGTCGCGCACGCGCTCGGACAACTCCACCACGGTCGCCACCCGGCCGGGATCGCTGCCGAGATACTCGTCCAGCGCGGGCCGGACGCTCCCGGTGACACTCGCCTGCCGCCGCCACTCGGCGCCGGCCTCCGCCAGCCAGGCGGGGCGGTCCGGGTCGGCGTCGATTTCCGCCGAGAGCAGATGCAGCCACAACTCCGCGGACTCGTCGCGACACCAGAAGCCGCCGTCGCGGTAGTCGATGTAGGAGGTGCCCATGCGCGGTAGTCCACCACGGCCCCCCCGTCCCTCCCATCGCTGGTGAGCGGGGTCGCCGGCTTACGAACCGAGCGCCGGGCTCACCTCTTTCCACTCGTGTTCCCACGCGGCGCTGCGTCGACGATCGAGCAGTCGGCCGCTGAGCCACACCACAACGCCTGTGGCCGTGGCGATTCCCGCGAAGGTGAGTAGACCGAGGCCGATGCCCTGGCCGATCGCCGCGTCGGCCGCGACGGGATCGGTGGTGGGGCGGCCGTCGGGCCCCAGCCACAGTTCGATCCGATCGCCGCGCTTCGCGGTTCCGGCCACATCGATCGGCGCCTCACCCGTGCGGCCCTCGTGGTTCCACCGCGCCTCGGCCTGCATCCGGTCCACGGTCACCCGGTCGGTGGCGGGCACCCGGACCGGGTCCGTGGTGATCACCGCGGGCACCGTCACCTTCGCGGCATTCTCCGATTCGATGCGCGCGACCGCGGCGGTGTAGCCGTCGACACCCGCGGGTATCGAGGCCGGGATCGCCAGTAGAACCACCACCGCCGCCAGCAGCCGGATCCAGCCCTCTACCCGGTCGACCCCGCGCAGCATCGGATTTCGCGCCCACGGTGCGAGCCGCCAAGCGCGCCGCACCATCGAAATGTCGCGTGCCATCTCGACCTCGAGTCGCACTCACCAGACAGGCCGGTTCGGCTACTTCCCCAGCGCCGAGGCCAGCTCCTTCTTCGTCATCTTGGAACGGCCCGAGATACCACGCTGCCGCGCCTCGTTGTAGAGCTGGTCGCGGGTGGGTCCGCCGGGACCGCTGTGCGACCGCTGCCCGCCGCGGCGCTGCGGGGACTTGTCCCGCACACTCGACTTGCTCGCCGTGCGCGACTGTCCGGACTGGGCGCGGTTCTTGTTCACCGTGCGCGCCGCGATCTCCTTGGACCGGCGGGTACTCGCACCCCGGCTCTGCTCGGAATCCTTGATGTGCTCGTATTCGCGTTCCTGTTTCGCGGTCCATTCCTTGGGCATCTCACACCTCCAGTGTTCGTCACGGAATGAATTCCTGGACTTTGGCTTTCGCGCCCTGCGCCACCAGGTGCAGCGCGTCGGGATCGCCGTGCAGCAGCGCCGAGGCGGTGTCCTTCAGCTGATCCCAGGTGGCGTGCGGCGGGATCGGCGGCATCTCCGGATCGCACCGGACGTCGAGTAGCACGGGACCGTCGGCGGCGAAGGCGCGGTCCCAGGCGTCCCCGAGCTGGTCCGGGTTGTCGACGGAGATCGCGGTGAAGCCGGCGCAGCGCGCGATATCGGCGTAGGAGACATCCGGAAGAGTCTGGGACTCTTCGAATTTCGGCGCACCGCCCATCGCCCGCAACTCCCAGGTGACCTGATTCAGGTCGTTGTTGTGGAAGACGCAGACGATCAGGCGCGGGTCGCTCCACCGGTCCCGGTAGCGGGCGATGGTGAGCAGTTCGGCCATGCCGTTCATCTGCATGGCGCCGTCACCGGCCAGCGCGATCGCGGGCCGATCCGGATGGGCGAATTTGGCGCCGATCGCGTACGGCACGGCGGGCCCCATGGTGGCGAGCGTGCCCGACAGCGAGCCGCGCATGTCGCCGCGCATCCGCAGGCATCGCGCGTACCAGTTGGTGGACGAGCCGGAATCCGCTGTCACGATGGCGTTCTCGGGAATTCGCTGCGACAACTCCCAGACCACCCGCATCGGATTCACCGGGTGCGCCTCGAGCATCGATTGCCGCTCCACGACCTCCCACCAGCGCTGCACATTCTTTTCGATCGTCTCCCGCCAGGACCGGTCCTGCTTGCGCTCTACCAGTGAAATAAGCTGGGCGACAGTAGCTTTGGCATCACCGATCAGATTCACCTCGGTCGGGTAGCGCATGCCGATGAAGGCGCCGTCGATGTCGATCTCGACGGCGCGGGCCTGCCGGAAGTCGGGCAGGAACTGGGAATAGGGGAAGTTCGACCCGATGATGAGCAGCGTGTCGCAATCGCGCATCAGCTCGTAACTCGGGCGGCTGCCGAGCAGGCCGATCGGGCCGGTGACGAACGGCAGGTCGTCGGGCAGCACATCCTTGCCCAGCAGGGCCTTCGCGACACCGGCGCCGGTGCGCTCGGCGAGTTCGGTGATCTCCGCCGCCGCTCCCCTGGCGCCCTGCCCGATCAGGATCGCCACCTTGGATCCGGCGTCGATGATCTCCGCCGCGCGGCGGACCTCCTCGGCCGGGGGCAGCACCGTGCCCGGGTGGACCGGTCCCGGCGCGCTCGAGGGCACCTGCTTGAACTCGTGCGCCGGCGGCTCGTACGGCTGCTCCTGCAGATCGGCGGGCACGATGATCGCGGTCGGCGCGCGCCGGGTCATCGCGACGCGGATCGCGCGGTCGAGCGCGTTGGGAAGTTGCGCGGGGACATTCACCTCCACCAGATAGTCGCTCGCGACATCCTTGTAGAGGCTTTGCAGATCGACTTCCTGCTGGTAGCTGCCGCCCATGGCGCTGCGGGCCGTCTGACCGACGATCGCCACCACCGGCACATGGTCAAGTTTCGCGTCGTACAACCCGTTCAGCAGGTGGATGGCGCCGGGACCGGACGTGGCCGTGCACACCCCGACCTTCCCGCTGAACTTGGCGTAACCGGTGGCCTGGAACGCGGCCATCTCCTCGTGCCGGGCCTGGATGAACGCCGGATTGTCCTCGGCCCGGCCGAAGGCGGCCACCAGCCCGTTGATCCCGTCACCGGGGTAGCCGAAGACCTGCTCGACCCCCCACTCTCGCAGCCGCTGCACGATGTGGTCGCCCACTTGTTGCTCAGCCATCGCCTCTCCTGTCCGTGTCGGGTCGTCCGGGGGCGCTGTCGGCCGGATACCCGGGAACCGGCCGACCAATCACGGGGGCGTACCCAGTGCCTACGGGACTCGAGCGGCGGCTCGCGTGACGGCGAAGTCGAGCCCGAAGTTGTTGAATGTCAGCGGAAGTGGGGCTTCGGGGCCCGGGCGGGGGTGTGAGCGCAGCCGGAAATCCAGTGCCGTCAGGAGATGGGCCAGCAGTGCGCTGGTGGTGAACAGGACCAGATTCTGCCCGGGACACCCGGCGGGCCCCGCGCTGAACGGGACCAGTTGCGGATACTGCTCGGCGCGGCCGTCCAGCCAGATCTCGGGCACGAACTCGTTCGCGAACGGCAGCAGGTCCGGGTCGCGATGGAAGGCCGGGACGGTGATGAGCAGCGCGGCGCCCGGCGCCGTCACGAACAGTTCGGCACCGGCCCGCCAGGTCGCCGCCGCCGTCACCTCCCGCAGGATCATGGGGGTCGTCGGCCACAACCGCACCGACTCCAGCACGCACGCGCGCAGATACTGCCGCAGGCCGAGGTGTTCGGGATCGACGGCGTCCGACACCGCGCGGGCGTGCTGGCTCGGATGGGTCGCCAGCACGGCCAACGCCCTGCTCAGTGCCATTCCGGCGGCATCGAAGGCGAACAGCCAGTGTGGAATCTGGCCGACCGGGTCGACGGCGCCGGCACCCGGCAGACGGGCCACCGTCCCGGCCAGACTGTCGGGGGCGGCGTTCTCGACATACCGCTCCAGCCGATCGAAGAACCGTTCGCGACGCCGTCGCCGCGGCGGCACCAGGAACGACCAGTTCGCGGCCGAGCGCAGCCGCCACAGCTCGTCGGTGATCGCGTCGTCGTCGCGGGCCGGGTCACCGAGCGTGATCCGCCGGACGAGCCGCCACCATGCGGTGGTGAAGTGCGCCGCATCCAAATGCCCGCGCCGCAGGGCGGAGTCGATGATCTCGTTCGCCTCCTCGGCCACGACCGCGGCGAACGGGCCCGCCAGCCGGTGCATCGGAGAGGCGGTGTCGAGCGCCGCCTCGTTGAACGCCCGGCGCTCCTCGCGCACCGGTTCATCGGACACCAGCACGCCGTGCGGCTGGAACTGGCGCAGCGCCGCGCGCTTCTCCCGATTGGCCGGATGGAACGGCGTCGGAGCGCCCGCCAGCACCGTCGCGACATCCTCGGGATCGAGCACGATGACGAACCGCCGCCCCGGAATCACCAGTTCCACCGGCCCCGACCCGTATTCCTCGCGCAACTGCCGGATTCGCCCGACGGTCCGGCGATCGGCCTGCACGCGTTCGAGCGCACCCATCACCGCCCGCCGCCGGGCGATCACGCCCGACGCCACCGCCGTGAATCCGAGATCGGCCAGTATCGCCGCCGCGCGGACCCCGGTGATCCGATGGCCTTCGCCCATGTGCTCCTCCAGACTGCTACGACGATTCCGACGTCAGTGGCCCTGCTGGTCACTCAGGGCCAAGCCCTCCTTGGCCTTGACCCGCCGGTGCTCGAGCAGCAGCCAGGTCACACCCGTGATCGCGCATACCGCCGCCACCACACCGGCGACCACGGCCCAGCCCGCGAAGCCGTATCCGGCGGCGGTCAGCGCCAGTGCCATGGCAACGATTCCCAACGCGCACAGCACAATTCCGGGCACGTTGTAGCCGTCCTCCAGGCCTTCTCCGGCATGGTTGCGTGACGTGCGCGCGTCGTCGGGGAATCCGGCCGAGTCACGGTCGTCCGAGCGGCCGGTCCTCGTGGTGGCGCCCGTGTAGTCGAGGGCGCGAATCGATTCCCGCCGGTTGTAGACGTGGTCCATGGTTGATCACACTCCCTTCACCAACGCGCATACCCGCCGAATCCGGTTCGAACCGACCCGCCCGCCGGTGGCCCGCACCACGATTGCGGTCGGCGTTCGGGGTATTCGACAGTCGTGACTTCCCATACCGACCCCATCGCCCCGGCGTTGCCCGCGCCGCGCGGAGAGCTGTCCGGCGTCGTCCTCGACATGCTGCGCGGCGTCACCGGGTGGACCGAGCCCGATGTCTCCGGCACCGACCCGTACGGCGAGGACCTGCACCTGGCGCTGCACGTCTGTTACGAACTGCACTACCACGGCTTCGAGGCGGTGGACCCGGCCTGGGAGTGGGATCCGGATTTGCTGCGGCTGCGGGCGCGGCTCGAGGAGCGCTTCCTGACCGCACTGCGCGCGGACGTGAGCGGCGGGGCGGACCTGGCCACCGAGCTGGAACAGCTGGTGACCGAGCCCGTCGAGGCGACCGGCGTCGGCGCGTTCCTGCGCGATCAGGGCGAATGGTGGCAGGTGCGGGAGTACTTCGTGCACCGCTCGATCTACCACCTCAAGGAGGCCGACCCGTACGCGTGGGTGATCCCGCGGTTACGCGGGCAGGCCAAGGCGGCACTGGTCGCCGTGGAATTCGACGAGTTCGGTGGCGGCCGCGGCGAGCGCGTGCACGCCCAACTCTTCGCCGATCTGCTCGACGGCGCCGGGCTGAATTCCGGATACCTGCACTACCTGGATGCCACCCCCGCGCCGATGCTGGCCCTGGTGAGCATGATGTCGCTGTTCGGCCTGCACCGGGCGCTGCGCGGCGCGCTGGTCGGGCACTTCGCGACGGTCGAGATCACCTCGCCGCCCGCGTCGCGGCGCATGGTGGAGACCCTGGAGAGGTTGCGGGCGGATCCGGCGTGCGTGCGGTTCTACGCCGAGCACGTCGAGGCCGACGCCGTCCACGAACAGGTCATGCGCCGCGACGTGATCGGCGACCTGCTCGAGCGGGAACCGGCGCTCACGGAGTCGGTGGTCTTCGGCATCCAGGCGACCGATCTGCTCGAGAATCGGATCGATCGGCAACTGCTCGACAGCTGGCAGGCCGGGCGGAGTTCACTGCGCGGCACCGACGCGGTTCCGGCGGATTGACCGCGCGGATCGGGGTTATCCATCGACCATGATCTTCTTCCGCGCACCGGGTGTCTACCGGCCACGGGCAGATACGAGACTGCTCATGCGAGCCATGGCGGCGGCCGCGATGCCGCGCGACGCGGAGGTGCTCGACGTGTGCACCGGGACCGGCGCCGTCGCGGTGGAGGCACTGCGGCTGGGCGCGAAAAAGGTTACCGCCGTGGATGTTTCCCGCTCGGCGCTGCTGTCCGCATGGGTCAACAGCCGCCTGCGCGGTGGGCGGCTGGAACTGCTGCACGGCGAGTTCGATCGAGTACTGCGGAACCGCCGATTCGATACCGTGCTGGCGAATCCCCCGTACGTGCCGGGGCCGGAGCCGTCCGCCGCGCACGGCGCCGCGCGCGCCTGGGAGGCCGGTCCGAACGGCCGGGCGCTGCTCGATCCGCTGTGCCGGATGATGCCCGGCCTGTTGAACCGGCGCGGGACGGCGCTGATCGTCCATTCCGCGCTGTGCGATCCGGACGAGACGATGCGCCTGCTGCGCGACGGCGGGCTGAAGGCGGCGGTCGCGGCGCGCGAGCCGAACGAGTTCGGTCCCGTGCTGCGCGCTCGCGCCCCCTGGCTGGAATCGGTCGGGTTGATCGAACCCGGCCGGCGACACGAGGAACTGGTGGTGATCCGTGCCGACCGAACCGCACTCTGACCGCAGGCGCGTCACGCTCACCAAGGACGGGCCCGCCCTGATCGAGGGCCCCGTGGACCTGGTGACCGACGACGGCGCCACCATCCACTGCGACCGCTTCGTCGTCGCGGTCTGCATGTGCCGCCGCTCCCGCACCTACCCCCTCTGCGATACCAGCCACCGCCGCCACAAGCGCGCCACCCGCGACTGACGCGACCGCGTTCCACTGGTTGCACTTTGCAATCACATGCGGCAAGCTGCTTGCAGTTCGCATGCAGAAAGGTGCCTCGATGGAACAGCTGGTCCGCATCCACAATTTCAATCTCTCCAGCGACGGATACGGCGCGGGTATCGGCCAAAGCCTCGAACGCCCCTTCGGGGACGCCGATGCGACGGCCTTGTTCTCGTGGGCCGGGGCGACGGCGAGCTGGGTCAACCGCACCGAGCCCGGTGGCACGCGCGGGCTGGACGACTACTGCACACGCGAGTTCTTCCGGAACATCGGCGCGGAGATCATGGGCCGCAACAAGTTCGGGCCGCAGCGCGGCCCGTGGCAGGACCACCGGTGGCAGGGCTGGTGGGGCGAGGAGCCGCCGTTCCACACGCCGGTCTTCGTCCTCACCCACCACGAACGCCCCTCCTTCACCCGCGGCGAGACGACCTTCCACTTCCTGAACGCCACCCCACAGGAAGCGCTGACGCAAGCCAAGGCCGCGGCCGACGGCAAAGACGTACGGATCGGCGGCGGCGTCGCCACGGTGCGCGACTTCCTCGCCGCCGACCTCGTGGACACCATGCATTTCGCCGTCGCTCCCGTCGAACTCGGTGGCGGCGAACAACTCTGGAAGAGCCCGGACGAACTCGCCGACCGCTTCCACATCGAGAAGATCCCCAGCCCGAGCGGCGTCGTCCACCACTTTCTCTGGCGCCGCTGAGCACCGTGCCTCTATTATAGAGGCATGTATGACAGCGTTGTTCTCGAAGCGTGGCGGTCCGGTGATGCCGGACCGCTGGCCACCGAATTGGCCGAGGCAGCGGTGTTCTCCAGCCCGGTCGCCGACTATCACGGGCGCGCGAACGTCGCACACATGCTGAGCGTGATCGCGACGGTGCTGGACGGGGTCGATCAGTCCGCGGTCTGGCCCGGCGACAGGGACCGGATGTTCGCTTTCACCGCACGGGCCGACGGGGAGAACCTGCAGGGCGTCATCCGCGAGGAACGCGATGCGGACGGCAAGCTGCACCACGTGACCTTGTTCCTGCGGCCGTACCGCGTCTTGCGCGCAGCGATCGCGACAATGGCACGGCGGCTGGAGGATTCGCCCCTGCCCGAGCCCGCGGCATAGCCGTGGCCGCCGACCTCCCCACCCCGGGACGACCGGTCCGCGGCTCCACCACCGACCGCCCGATCATGGCCCTGTTCGACCTGATCGGCCGCCGCTGGGCACTCCGCGTGCTCTGGGAACTCCATCGAGCCGAACACCCGCCGACCTTCCGCGAACTCCGCACCGCCTGCGGCGACATCTCCTCCAGCGTCCTGACCCGCCGCCTCCACGAACTCACCGAGGCCGGCTTGATCGCGCACGACAACGGCTACGCCCTGACCCCCCTCGGCACCCGCCTGATCGACCATCTGCAACCCCTCACCCGATGGGCCGAGGAGTGGAATCAGCACCGCGCCGGCGACTCGGACCGAATGATATGATTCTCATATATTATGAAATCCGGAGAGATGCCCGAGGCGGGCCGCCGGACAGCGGAGAGGTCATGTCATGTTCGTCATCATCGGAGCCACCGGCATCGTGGGCCGGGAAGTGGTCAGTCGGCTGCGCGCGGACGGCGTCGGCGTCACCGCAGTGACCCGGAACGACCGGACGGCGCAGTTTCCACCGGGAACCGTTGTCGTACAGGGTGATCCATCGATACCCCGACTTCCGGACGCGACGTGGGACGGCGCGGAGGCAGTGCTGCTGAGCTCTCGTGCCGCGCTCGGGACGGCAGCCGAAATACTCGCGACCGCAGCAGATCACGGGGTACGCCGAGTAGTCGCGATCTCGGCCGCCACGGTCGAGTTCCCCGCCGGTGAGCCGCGGTTCATAGCCGGGTTCCGGGCGCTGGAGCACGCGGCCGAAGCGTCGGGACTGCGTTGGAGCTCATTGCGCTGCACCGACTTCCACGCGAACGCGCTGGCCTGGGCGCCGCAATTGCGAGCCGGTGACGTGGTGCGCGGCGCCTACGGAAAGGCCGCCACTTCACCCATCCACGAACGTGACATCGCCGCCGTCGCCGTCCGCGCACTGACCGAGGACGACCACCACGACGTCCTCACCGGCCCGGCCTCACTCACCCAATACGACAAGGTGCGCCTTCTGGGTGCGGCCCTCAACCGCCACCTGTCCTTCGCCGAACTCACGCCCGAGCAGGTCCGCGCCGCCATGACGGCGCAGGGCCTACCGGATGACGTCCCGGACCGGCTACTCGGCTCGCTGGCCGACTACGCCCGCGCCGCAGGACCGACCACGACGACGGTCGCCGACCTGCTCGGCCGCCCCGCCCTCGATTTCGCCACCTGGGCCGCCGACCACGCCACCGCCTTCACCCGCTGAGAGACCGTTCATGGCGCGAAACCGCCTGAAGGTCAGTGCCTCCGGCGGAATGCGCGGGCCTTGGCCTGATTGCCGCATGTTTCCATCGAGCATCAGGTGCGCGACTTGTTGCGGGAGTGGGCGTAGTACGCCTGGTGATCGGCGGCCTCGCCGCGCCGGCGCTGGCCGTTCGTGCTCGCCGACGAAGCCAACGGTGATGCCGAACAAGTGAGAAGGGCCCGGAACCGATGGTTCCGGGCCCTTCTACCTAGTAGCGGGGACAGGATTTGAACCTGCGACCTCTGGGTTATGAGCCCAGCGAGCTACCGAGCTGCTCCACCCCGCGTCGGGTAGTTATGACCCTACACGACCTCGGTCCGCACCCCAAAACCGCAGGACCGGGGCCGAATCGGGGCGCTTGCGGGCGAACCGTTGCGTCGGCCGGCCGACGCTCCGCTAACTCAACCGTCGGCGAGTTCGTCGGCGGCTTCCTGGCCGGCGGCGCTGGTGCGGCGCAGGAAGTCGGCGATGGTCTCGAGTTCGGCCTCGGAGTAGTGCCGGCACAGTGCGTCCATCCGGCTGTTCATACCCGAAAACAGTTCGTAGAGTTCGGGATTGCGGTCGCGCACGGCCCGTAGGGTGACGGCCCGGCGATCGGCTGCCTCGGGGTCGCGTTCACGCACGATCCAGCCGCCCTTCTGCAACCGGTCGAGGATGCCGGTCAACGTGGCCGGGTGCAGGCCGGCCCGGCGGGACAGCGTGGAGGGTGACATCGGACCGTGCCTGTTGATGAGATCGAGGCAGGTCCAGTCGACGTCCCGCAATTCGACTCGCCCGCCGAACCGCCGGTTGAGCAGCGACAGCTGAATGTTCAACTCGCGCAACGCGTCTCTGACCTCGACGGCCAGCTTCCGCTGCCGTCGAGACGCCGCGCGCTCGGTTCCCATCGTCATCCACCTCGGCTTCACTGCCTCATACGGATTCCATATCGTACGGCACGCTCGGACACTTCCACAGCAGCGAGGGACACCGTTGGAGACATCGGCAACGGCACTTCGCCACGCGAGAGAAAGTATGGAAACGATACTATATCCATCTCGGATATTACGGCTTACACTAGTCTCATGAACGCAGATAGTTACCGCCGCCGAGTCAACACCGTCAACAAGATCATCTCCGGCCTGCAACGAGCCGGGATCGCCTTCGGCCCGATGCAACTGCTCACGGTGCGGGGCCGGCGCACGGGCAAGCTGCTCACCTTCCCCATCGCGGTGAACGAGCTGGGCGGCGGCAGATACATCGTCCAGGCGTTCCCGAAGGCCGCCTGGGTGGCGAACGTGCGGGCGGCCGATACGGTCACGCTGGCGCGCGGACGGAAGACGTCAACGGCCCGACTGGTCGAGGTGCCGGTGCCCGATCGCGGGCCGCTCCTGCGCGAGTTGGTCGAGACCAGTCCAGCGAGCGTCGGACAGCGATTCGTCACCACGGGCCTGGCCGACCTCCCGACGCCGGAAGGAGTCGCCGCGGCAGCGGACCGGATTGCCGTGTTCAGCGTCGAGCCGGCCTGATTCGGCTCACCCTCGGCCCCGGCCGCGGTCGGTAAGCCTGGAAATGAAACGGCCCCGGAACCAGTGGTTCCGGGGCCGTTCCGTCTAGCAGCGGGGACAGGATTTGAACCTGCGCAGGAATCGGTCCGTGTTTGCGCGTTGGCGCGAACGACTATGGCCGCTCGCAAGCACCTGCTGGTTCGGCGAACGGCGACGAACGTTGGCGTGGGTGTTGGGCTTTGCGCTAGGAGCGTCGCCGGTGGCGATACGTTAGAGAAGTTGCGGATCGTTCATATCCCGGCGTGTGAAGCGCGCCAAAGGGTGTGTTCGCGGCTGATCGCCTCCTCTGCGTCGCTGGCGGCGGTCGCCCAGCGCTGTTCGTCTTGTTGGTTGCGGAGTAGTTCGCTGATGACGCTGAGTTCGTGTGACGCAATGACATACGCGGTTGCTGTGGACGAGTGCTGGCGTGCTGTCGACCAGGCGGCCAGAGCGGCCACGGTGGCGGCGATGATTCCGGCCAGGTCGAAGTCGACCACTCCGAACGCTTTTGCCAGTGCCCCAGCCACGCCAACTACTTCGAACATGAGCACTAGCGCCTGCAGGCGTCCCGCTCGGCGACGGTGGTACTGGGCTTTGGTCGCGTACCAGAATTGCTGGTCGGTTATGCGGTTGTGTAGATACGCTTCGCGTCGTTCGTTCAGTGGCGCGTGTCGGAGGCGGCGCATGCGATCGGTGATTGCGGGTGCTGTGGTCGGTTGAATCGCGACGGCAGGCAGGTCGCGTTGGATCAAGCTGACCCGGTCCACGAACAGCTTGTCAGCTTCGTCGTCGGGCATGGTCCGCGGGAACGGTTGTGCTGCGATCGCGTAGCGCCAGGACAGGGTTTTGACCGATTCGGCCAGAGCGCGGCCTTCGTACCAGGATTTGCCGGGCGCTCGTTGCAGTACTGCGACGTCGACCGCAAGCGCGCAGACGAACGCAAGTGCGGTGATCACGGCGGCAATGTCGGTGCGCGAGTCGCCGATTCGGACCGTGAAGGCGGCCGACGCGGCGGCGAGAACAGCGAGCGACAGTTGCAGTCGGAGTGCTCGTAGGTAGGATTTCTGACCGTCGGTCGAGGCTTGGTCGGCTGCCTGGAACAGGCCGGGATAGTCTTCGGGCCGTACCAAATCCCATCCGCTGCTTGCCATTTACGAAGATCTACCAGATTCGGGTGTGTCCGGTCGACCGAAGCTCTACATTGCTGTGCGGCCGATCGCGAAAGGGGAGGCGGGCTGGGGCGAACCGGTTTCGATCGACGAGCCTTATCTGAGTATTCACCGACACTGTGCGGACATCGGCGGTGCGCAGATGCGGGGGTGCATTGTTGTGGGCAGCGACGTCCAGTACGACGCTTTCCTTTCCTATCGCAGTACAACCGACCGCCGATTGGCCGGCGCGATCCACCGTGACCTGCGTGCGGTGGTGCGCCGGGTGGACGGCGCGGCCGAACCCAAGGTGTTCTGGGACGAGAAGAACCTGATGGCGACCCAGACGTTGTGGGGCTCGCTCGAGGATGCGGTCCGCAGGTCGCGGTGTTTCGTGCTGCTGGCTTCCCCGGCGTCGGCCGAGTCGGCCGGGGTTCGCTTCGAAATCGAACGCTGGATGGAGCACAGGGACAGGACCGATCCCTTCCTGATCGTGCTGACCGGCGGCGAGATCGTCACCCGGAGCGGGCGGATCGACTGGAAGCGCACCACTGCCCTACCGACGCTGCTGCGGGACTGGCTGACCGACGAGCCGAGCTGGGTCGATTTACGCACAGCGCGGCGGATGCCGGTGCGCAGTGCGGCGTTCCGACGCGCGATAGTCCGCCTCGCGGCACCGGTCAGCGGGCTGGAGGCGGCGTCGCTGGAACGCGAGGATCTGCGGGCGCAGCGCCGGGCGCAGCGGATCCGGGTGATGGTGCTGTCCGCGTTCATTGTGCTCGCGGTGCTGGCGACCGTGCTGGTCGTCGTGCAGCGCAATGAAGCCGTGCATCAGGGGTCGCTCGCCGAGCGACAGCGTCGCATCGCCACCGGCAGGGCCTTCGTGGCGGAGGCGGACAGCCGACGAGCCGACGACCCGCGTACGTCGCTGCTGTCGAGTCTGGCGGCATTGACGGTGGATCCGACCCCGGAAGCCCGTACCGGCCTGGTCAACACTCTGATGGAGACCCATTTCGCCGGAACACCGGCGGTGTACGGCGACAATCTCGACGACTTCGCGATGAGCGCCGACGGCCGGGTCGCGGTCACCAGCACCTGGGTGGGGCGGGTACCGGACAGCCCGGACTACCGGTATCAGGTGACGCTATGGGACTCGACGGACCCCGCGCGCTGGCAGCCCACCCGCACCCTCCCGGAATACCGGCAGTTCGCGCCGCCACGCCTGGCCCTGGACACGAACGGGCACACGCTGGCAGTCGCCGACCGGGAGGCCACCACACTGTGGGACCTGGATGCTCCCGGCGGCCTCCGCGCCCGCGGCCGGATACCTGGGAGGTGGGTCAACGGGCTCTCGTTCAGCCCGCATCTGCCGATTCTGGCCCTCGGCGCGGATAATTCGGTCGCGACCTGGAACATCACCGACCGGGACACACCAACCCCAGCAAACGTGCTGCCCGACACCGGCGGGGTCGCCCGGCTCGCCTTCGCGCCGGACGGCCACACGCTGGCGTTGATTTCCGGCGGGAACCGTTTGGCCGGCGACAAGGGCCATTCCGGCACCACCCTGTGGGACGTCACCGATCCGAGCCACACACCGATCACCGTGGGTGGCCATGTCGGCGGCGCCGTCCACGCGGTGGCCTTCAGCCCCGACGGGCGGTTCCTCGTCACCGGCGGCGGCGACGGGACCGCGGTGGTGTGGGACTACCACCACCGTGCGGAACCCACCCGGCGGACGACGCTGCGCGGACACGCGGCGGAGGTGGCCAGCGCGGCGTTCAGCCCGGACAGTCGCACACTGGTCACCGGAGGTGCCGACGGCGTCGCCTTCCTGTGGGATCTCGCAGCACCCGGCGATCCACCCCGGCTGGCCACCTTCGAGGGCCAGCGCGGCGAGGTACGGCACCTGAACTTCACCGCGGACGGCGAGACGGTGTTCACCTCGGGCACTGACGGCGCGACCAACCGGTGGCGAGTCGCCGGACACACTCGGCCCGCTGCCATCGGGACCGCACAGGGGCATCGCAACTCGCTGGCGAGGGTCGCGTTCAGCCCGGCCGATGATCGGGTGCTGGCGACAGCGAGCATGGACAACACGGCCGCGCTCTGGGACCTCGCCGACCCGCAGCACCCGCGCCGGTTCGCCGAACTCCCACACGCCGACGACGTCCGCGCCGTGGAATTCAGCCCGAACGGCGAACTGCTCGCTACCGCGAGCAAGGACGGGACAGTCAGCCTCTGGCGCGTCACCGGCACGAAGTCGGCGGAAAAGGCTGGTGACCTGCCAAAATCGTCCGAACTGAACGACCTCGCGTTCAGCCGCGACAACACGACCCTGGTCACAGCGAGCGGGCTGATCGGCGCGGTCGGCGGACAGGTACTCGTCTGGGACGTCACCGACCCGGCGCGGCCCGATCGCCGCTACGAACTCGGCCAGTGCGGGGGCGCGAGCACCGTGGCATTCAGCCCGGACGGACACACTGTCGCCGTCGGTGAGGTCTGTGGCCTGCGGTTGTGGGACGTGTCCGACCGCGCGGCACCGGAAGAACTCGCCCACCTGGACAACGCTTCCGGCGCGGAGGCTCTCGCTTTCAACCCGGACGGCACGGTCCTGGCGGCCGCCGGCGCCAAACAGCAACGCGAAAGTTACGACCACGCCCAGGAGACCACCCTGATGCTGGTGGACGTCTCCCGGCCACGGCAGCCACACCGTGTCGGGACGGCAGCCGCCGGCATCCTCGACGATCTGGCATTCAGCCCGGACGGGCACACACTCGCCACCGCGGGCAGCATGCCCCTGCTGTGGGATGTCGGCGACCTCACTCGCCCCGCACTGGTGGCAACCCTATCCGGGCACGGCTCCGACGTGGCCGCAGTGACGTTCGACCGGACCGGCGCGACCCTGGCCACCGCCGGCCGGGACACCACCGTAATCCTCTGGAACACCAGCGACCTGACCGGAATCGTCGCCCACGCCACCGACCTCGCCTGCTCGGCAGCCGGGCCCGGATTCAACCCAGCCGAATGGGAACGCCTCGCCCCCGGAATGCCACACCAACAACTGTGCCCATGACTTCACGCCGGACGAGGCCCGCGCCAGGAGCGGTTTGAATTCCCTGGCTACGGACAGATACGGAGAGCTTCCCGACCTGGTAGGAATGTGGCGCGCTCGGTATCGGTGAGGTCCCGGCCAGCCTGGCGGCAGGCAGTATCGATCGGGTCGCCCGAGTAGGCCGCCACGTTCCACAGCAGCGCCGTCGCGTCGTCACTGCCGGTCACCAACGTCGTGCCATCGGGGCTGAACGCGACCGCGAGAATGCTCGCAACGGCCGTGAGCAGACTTTCCTTGGCGTGCCCACTCAACGGAGTCCCGAGCGGAGTTCCAGTACGTGCGTCCCACAAACGCGCGCGGCCGTCGTCGCCGCCACTGACGAGGGTCGCGCCGTCGGGGCTATACGCGACCGCCCGCACTGGCTTGTTGTGCCCGGCGAGCGGCGCGCCGACAAGTTCGCCGGTGCGCGTGGCCCACAGCCGGATCGTGCCCGCGTCGTTGGCGCTGGCCAATGTCGTACCGTCAGGGCTGTAGGCCACCGACCACACTGATCCGTCGTGACTGTCGAGCGGCTCCAGCTTGGGCCGACCACTCGCCGGGTCCCAGAATCGGACCGTCCCATCGACTCCGCCGCTGGCCAGAGTCGTCCCGTCCGGGCTGAACGCGAGTGCTGCGATCGGACCACGGTGTCCGGTCAACGCCGTGCCGCGCGGCTCGGCGGTGGCGACGTCCCACAGCTGGATGGTTCCGTCGAAGCCGCCGCCGCTGGCCAGGGTCGCCCCGTCCCGGCTGATCGCGACGGCGCCGACGCGACCGAGTTGGCCGGCGAGCGGAGCCCCGCGCTGGTCGCCGGTCGCGGTATTCCACAGCCGCACCGCGTGTTCGTCTGCATCGGCGGTCGCGACTGTCGCCCCGTCGGGCGTGAAAGCCACCGACCAGACCTGCCCCGTATGCCCGGCCAATGGTTTGCCACGCGGCAGTCCCGACCGCCCGTCCCACAGCCGCGCCGTTCGATCGTTGCCCCCAGTCGCGACGACGCCGCCCGGACCGAACGCCACCGCGCGAATCGCGCCCGAATGACCGGCGAGCGGCACGCCGCGTGGCTGACCGAGCGCCGCGTCCCACAGTCGCACGCTGCCATCGAGGCCACCGGTCGCGAGGATCGCACCGTCTCGATCGAACGACATCGAGACGACCGCGCCCGTGTGGCCGGTGAGCGGTTCGCCAAGTCGCTCGCCGGTCCTGGTATCCCACAGTTGGACGGAGCCGTCGTCGCCACCGCCGGTGGCGACGGTAGTCGCCTGCGGGTCGAGTGCCGTCGACGCGAGCAATCCCGTTCCGCCGGTGGAGATCTCACGCAGCGTACGCCCACTGGTCGCATCGGCCAGCAGGACGAGCCCGGCACCGTGCCCGGTGGCTACCGTCGCGCCGTCCCGACTGAAATCCACCGACCACGCCGTGCCGATCGTGCCGGTCACCGGCAAACCCCGCGCCTGCCCGGTGGCGACGTCCCACGACTTGACGGTGTCGTCGAAGCCCGCGGTGACCAAGGTCGAGCCATCCTCGCTGAAGCGAACGGCCTTGACCGAATTCCGGTGCGCCGCTATCACATCGCCATGTTGCGTGCGGGTCGCGGTCTCCCACAGGCGAACTGACCCGTCGGATCCGTCGCCTGTGGCGAGCAGCGCGCCGTCCTTGCTGAAGGCGACCGACACGATGGACACATGACTCGTCGATAGCTCGAAACGGCTTCTCCCGCTTGATACTTCCCAGCCTCGTACCATCCCGTCCTTGCTGACTGTCGCGAGTGTCGCGCTATCGGGGCTGAAGGCGAGCGCGGCGACATAGTCAGGGTGACCGGTGAGTGGTTCGCCCCGCGGGCGCCCGGTCACCGCGTCCCAGAGCCGAACTGTCTTGTCCGCGCTGCCCGTCGCGATGGTGGCACCGTCCGGGCTGTACGCGATCGCCGTCACGGCCGCCTTATGCGCGGGGATGACGCGGCGAGCGCGGTTCACCACTGCCGCACGCAGCGCGGCTTCGGCGTTCGCCCGCTCCGACGCGACGTCGAGATTCACGGCCGCGACCGCGAATAGCCGCGCTAGGTCCGGATCCGACCCTGCCAGCTGGCGTGACTGCGCGATCAGCTTGCGCGATGTCGACAAATCGCGCTCGTCGTGAGCGGCGTCGCGCTGGACGACGAAGCCCAGGCTTGCGACCAAGACAGCGATGAGGAACACCGCGAGCGCAGCGAAGACATACCGGTGCTGGCGGGTGTCATATTTCATGAGCGTGCGCTTGTCCGTGCCATGGATCGGTGCGGCCAGCGTCGCCACCGCATCCTTGAAGGACTCGTCCCGCAGGCTCGGCCCACCGTATCGACCCGGCCGCAGATCGACCCACAGTGGTTCCTCGTCGAAGTAGCCGGTCAGCCGCGCGGGCAACGCGCTCGTCGCCGGCCAATCGAAGTCACCCGACTCGTCGTCCCACACCGCTGCGCCGTCGGTGATGGCGATCAGGAAGTTGGCTCGTTCGCGATGCCGGATCCAGTGGTCGATCTCGGCGCCGACCCACGTCGATTGGGCGGCCTTCGGTGAGGCGAGCAGGAGGAAATACCGGGACCGATCGAGCGCGATGCGGATTTCGCGACCAAGGGCGTCGGCGGCGGGCAGGTCGGTCTGATCGCGAAAGACGCGCAGAGCTCGTGCTCGGTACCATGGCCGACCCAGACGCTCAAGGGCCCGCTGCAACCCGGGTGGTAGAGCGCTGTCGGTGGTGTGGCTGTAGGAGATGAATACGTCGATGTCATCAGCGGCCAACGGCTTGTCTCCCCCATACCAGAGTCACGAGACCCTTGCGTCGTCCACTCTAATTACGCGCCAACATGTTTGGGGTGGCAACGGCCAAGATCGCACGATAACCGTCCGATACTGGTGGAGCAGGGCGAAGGATTGTTCGACGATCCAGCGGCCGGCGTATACCTTGTCGCGGCTCCCGCGGCGGGCGACGTTGCCGGTGATCGTTGGGGACCTGCCCCGGACGAAGGTTCCGCTAATGATGCCGAATGTGATGTCAATTCAACGCGAAAACGGCCCGGAACCAGTAGGTTCCGGGCCGTTTCCCCTAGTAGCGGGGACAGGATTTGAACCTGCGACCTCTGGGTTATGAGCCCAGCGAGCTACCGAGCTGCTCCACCCCGCGTCGGTGAACACAACATTACACACAGGTGGTGAGGACATACAAATCGGGTGGTCGGGGCGGGTTTCCGGGTGCGCGGAGATGATCATGAGCGGGTGATCCGGACATCGGACCCGAAAATATCCGTCGGATCGCCCCTACGCACACGCGCGTCCCCCACGCAAGAGCGTGGAAACGTGAGCCGGGCCACAATCACGGGGTGATCTATAACACATAACGAACCGATAACAGACCGACCAGAATTTTCAAATGCAGCATAGCTATCCTGCATCAACACCCTCGATTCGGTTATGCGCTTCATGCATTCCAGCCGTTATCAAGACGTGATCTGTCGAAATCTGTTCGTTATCGTCGTGCTCGGCCCGGATCGATCCTCGTGACGGGCAACCGACCCGAACCGCTGCACGCCGGTGATCCTGCCCCGCGGTTCGAGGGATCCCCGACCTCCTGGGGGCAGGGACCGACGGTTCGCCGTCGTGCTGGTGGGCGCAGGGAGGGAAACAGCCAATGAACAAGAACCGGAAGATCAGCAGTCGCGCCCTCGGCCTCGCCGCCGTCACCGGCGCCCTTGTTGCCGTCCCGTTCGCCATGTCCAGCACGGCTTCCGCCGCCGCCCACGACTGGGACGGTGTCGCCCAGTGCGAGAGTGGCGGCAACTGGAACATCAACACCGGCAACGGCTACTACGGGGGACTGCAGTTCACGCAGAGCACCTGGAATGCCAACGGTGGCTCCGGCAGCCCGGCCCACGCCTCCAAGGAGGAGCAGATCCGGGTCGCCGAGAACGTCCTCGCCACGCAGGGCGCGGGCGCTTGGCCGGTGTGCGGCCAGTACCTGCGCTGGGGCGCCGACGACGACAGCGTCGCGCAGCCCGAGCCGCAGCCGGAGGAGCCCGCTGCGCCCGCCCCTTCCCCGTCCGACCGCCAGGCCCTGCTCGACCAGGCCAAGAGCACCGGCGACCAGCTCGCCACCCAGTTCGGCGTCACCGACCAGTACCAGCAGATCCTGCAGCAGAACAGCGGGCTCATCGAGTCGCTCGGCCGCTGACGCGAAAGCTCTCCATACCGGGAGAAACGACACGGCGCCGCCATCAATGACGATGGCGGCGCCGTGTCGCGTGTCGGCCGGCTATCCACCGGCCTTGTTGTAATCGTCGACGGCCTTCTGCAAGGTCTCCAGGGCCTGGCCCAGGCGACCGAGATCGCCCGACTTCTGCGCGTCCTCCACGCCCTTCAGCGCGTCGTTGATCTCCTTGACCGCGGCATCCTTACCGGCCGACCCGGTCGAGGGCGGGGTGACCGGCGGCTGGGTGCCCTGGTTGGCGGGCGGCGCGGTGCCGCTCCCGCTGGGCGGCGGGTTGATCGCCTGCTGGCCGGGTTGCTGGGTCGCCGTCGAACCCAGACCCTCCTGGACGTCGTTGAGCGCGTCGCCCAGCGTGGCCTGGTAGCCGACCTTGTCCCCGGAGCTGGCGAGGACCTTCACCAGCTGCGGGAACGATGCCGCATTGGGTCCGGCATTGCGCTCCAGATACCACGGCTCCACATAGAGCACGCCGCCGTCGCCGACCGGCAGTGTCAGCAGATTCCCGTATTTGATCTTGTTGGTATTGCCACCGGTCAGCACCGTCCGATCACTGGACACCCGGGCATCGGTCGTCATCGACGTCTGCACCTGTTGCGGGCCGGGTGTCTGCGAATCCGTGGGCAGCTTGCGCACGGTGAACTTGCCGTAGTTCTCCGGGTCCGAATTCACCTGGATATAGGCGGCCAGGAATTGCCGCTTGTATCCCACCATCGCGCTGGTCAGGTTGAACTGCGGCTTACCCGTCTGCGGATCGCCCAGCAGCACGTAGTACGGCGGCTGATGCGCGTTGGTCGGGGTATCCGAGGTCGGGTCGCTGGGCACCGACCAGAACGCGTTGGTGGTGAAGAACTCTCGCGGATCGTTCACGTGGTAGCGCGACAGGATGTCCCGCTGCACCTTGAACAGGTCCTCCGGGTAGCGGAAGTGGGCCTGCAACTCCGGCGTGATGGCGCTCTTGGGCTGCACCGCGTTCGGGAACACGCCCTCCCACGCCTTCAGCACCGGATCGTTGGAGTCCACCTCGTAGAGGTTCACCGTGCCGTCGTAGGCGTCCACGGTGGCCTTCACCGAGTTGCGGATGTAGCTGACCTCCTTGCGCGGCAGCATCCGTCCGGTGTTCTGATCGATCGAGTCCTCGATGCCCTCCAGCGAGGTGCGCTGGGCGTAGGGGAAGTTGTCGAGGGTGGTGTAAGCGTCGACGATCCACTGGATGCGGCCGTTGACGACCGCCGGGTAGACATCGCCGTCGGCGGTCAGCCACGGCGCCACCTGCTGCACCCGATCACGCGGATTCCGGTTGTAGATGATCTTCGAATCCGACCCGATCGCGCCCGAGAACAGAATGTTGCGCTCGGCGTACTTGGCGGCGAAGGCCAGGCGGTTGAACCAGTTGCTGATCGGCACGCCCCCCGACCCGGTGTAGGTGTACTGCGAAGTGCCGGTGTCGTATTCGCGCGGCGGCTGGTCGTTGCCGCCGACGATCGCATAGTCGGCATCGGACTTGGCGATCATCTCGCCGTAGTAGATGCGCGGCTGATCGACCTTGATCGCCTGCTTGTCCTTCGGCGTGAACAGGTCGCTGACCGTGGACTGGTCGCCGATGTTGAACACCGGGTAGCCGTAGCCGCCCGTGTTCGACCCGGCCGAACCGGTCGCGGCCTGCTGCGTCTCCTTCGGCGGCGCGACGTTGACGCGGTTGGCCGGCGCGGCGACGAAACCGTTGCCGTGGGTGTAGACGGTGTGCTTGTTGATCCAGTCGGTCTGGTTGCCGGACAGGTTCTGCGGCACCAGCTCCCGCGCGCCCACGATGTAGTCCTGCACATCGCCGTTGACCGTGTAGCGGTCGATGTCCAGCGGCTCGGGGAAGCCATAGAAGTTCTGCAACTGCTGGCGCTGGATGAAGGTCTGCGCCAACAGGTTCGGGTCCAGCAGCCGGATGTTCTTGATGGTCTGCTGGTCGGCGGTGATGGACGTCGGGTCCTTGGTCTGGGTGCCCTTGTAGTCCTGGTACTGGACCTTGTCGTCGGTGAGCCCGTACGCCTGCCGGGTGGCGGCGATATTGCGCTCGATGTAGGCCGACTCCTTGGTCGCCGCGTTCGGACGCACCTCGAACTGCTCCACGATCAGCGGCCACACCGCGCCGATCAGAATGGACGACAGCACCAGCAGCGCCGCCGCCATCGCCGGAACCCGCAAGTCCTTCAACACGATTCCGGTGAAGAAGGCGATCGCGCAGATCACGGCGATCGACATCAGGATCAGCTTGGCCGGCAGCACGGCGTTGATATCGGTGTAGGAACCACCGGTGAAGGTGGGCTCCTTGCGCGTGCTCGACAGCATCGAATACCGGTCGAACCAGTACGCGATCGCCTTGAGCAGCACGAAGGTTCCGGCGATGATCGCGAGCTGGATGCGGGCCGGGCGGGTCAGGGTGCCCTCGCGCCCGGACAGCCGCAGGCCGCCGAACACGTAGTGCGTCACCAGATTCGCGAAGAACGCGATCACCGTCGCGACGAACAGCCAGTTCAGCAGCATCTTGTAGAACGGCAGATCGAAGGCGTAGAAGCCGACGTCCAGGCCGAACTGCGGATCCTTCATGTTGAACGAGCCGCCGTGCAGGAACATCTGCACCGTCACCCAGCTCGACTGGGCCACCAGCCCGGACAGCAGACCGACCAGCGCCGGAATGCCGATGCCGAACAGCCGCAGCCGTCCCATGACCGTCGTGCGATAGCGCGCGATCGGGTCGTTGGGACCGGCGGGCGGGACGAACACCGGGCGGGTCCGGTAGGCCGCCAGCAACGCCAGCCAGATGAGCAGGCCGACCACGACCGCCACCACCAGGAACAGCAGAATGCGGGTCACCAGCACCGTCGCGTAGACGCGCCGGAAACCCAGCTCGCCGAACCACAACCAGTTGGTATAGGCGTCGACCAGCCGTGGCCCGACCAGCAGCAGCGCCGCGATGACGAGGGCCGTCAGCAGCAGCACGCGGCTACGACGGGACAGCGAAGGTAAGCCTGTCGGGGGGCGCATGCCCACGAGCCACTCTCCCAGGTCCGGCGGTGCGCGACTTCCCGGCCGACGCACCGCAGTCCGATGTTGCGGCGGTCCCTGCGGACCGTCTCTCGCGCCCCACTCTACGTAAAACGGGTCGGTTTGGATCACACTCCCTACCCGAGTGCGTCGCGCGCGGCTCGGCGACGCGTGCCCGCCACGATCGCCAGGTGTCTGTCCCGACGCATCCGGGCAGGCCCTAAGGTGTCGGCCGTGACCATCGTGAACCCCTCCACCGCTCTGTACCGCTGCATCCGCGAAGTGGCCGAGTACGCCGACGGCGAAGGATGGGACCGGCCGCCGCAGCTGTTCGCGCTGGTGCCGACCGCCGATCTGGTCGCGGCCGAGCCGACGCTGGAGGATCAGCTCGCCGACGGCGCGGAACTGACTCCCATTGCGCAGGAACCACTTCCGGACGACCTGCGCGGGGACTCGATGGCGCTGGACGAATTCCTGGCGACCACCAGCTGGCCGCCGGCGGTGGCGGGCTGCGTGCTGATGCAGCAGATCGTGGTGCTGCCGCCGGACGCCGAGCAGACCCTCGACGACGCCATCGCCCCGCTGCTGGCCGACCGTGACGCCGCCGACCGGGCCGCCCGCAAGGCCGCGGTCACGCACCCGGGCCGGCGCGATGCCCGCCTGTTCGTCGGCATCCTCCGCGACGGCGTCTCACTGAGCCTGCTGCAGATCCGCCCCGACGAGGACGAGGCCGATCCCTTCGGCGATCTCGACCTGCGCACCGCCCCCAACCTCGCGCCCAATCTGGTCGAGGCACTGCGCCACACCTTGGAGAACGAGCCGGAGGACTAGAGCCGGGGCTCAGCCGCAGCTGACCGCGTCCCGCCCCGCGTTGATATCGCCGAGGGATTGCACTGCGCCGGTGAGGGTTTCGACCTTCACCAGCTTCAGGCCGTCGGGGATGCGCTGGCGGGCCTCGTTGCAGTTGTCGGCGGGGACGAGGAAGGTCTCGGCCCCGGCCTCGCGGGCGGCGATCATCTTGTACTGGATGCCGCCGATCGGGCCGACCTTGCCGGTCGGGTCGATGGTGCCGGTACCGGCGATGAACTTGCCGCCGTTGAGCTGTCCGGGGCTCAGCTTGTCGATCATGGCCAGGCTGAACATCAGGCCCGCGGACGGGCCGCCGATATCGGCCAGGTTGAAGGTGACGTCCAGCGGGCCCTGCGGCACCTCTTCCGGTGTGACGCCGAGGTAGCCCTTGGCGTTGTCGTCCGGGCGCGCACCGACTTTCACGTCGAGGGTCTGCTCGGCGCCGTCGCGGCGGACCACCATCGGCACGACGGTGTCGGGCTTGGTCGCCTTCACCGCCTCCACCACGTCCGTGGAGGTGGCGACCGGCTTGCCGCCGACACTCACCAGCACATCGCCCTTGCGCAGCACGCCGTTGGCCGGGCCGTCCTCGGCGACCGTGCGCAGCCGGACCGTGGTCGGGTACTTCAGATAGTGCAGCGCCGCCAGCTCCGCGTTGTCCTCGGAGTCCTTGAAGTCCTGCTCGTTGGATTTGTCGATCTGATCACGCGGCACGCCCGGCGGGTACACCTCCGAACGAGGCACCAGGCCGTATCGACCGTCGGCCCACAGCACGAACGCCTCGAAAATATTCAGCCCGTCGCGAACGGACACCGTGGTCATATTGAGGTTGCCGGCCGTCGGATCGACCGCCGCGCCCTGCACGTCGACGACCTGTTTGCCCTCGATATCGCCCAGCGTGTTGAAGGTGGGGCCGGGCCCTAGCGCGACGAACGGCACGGTGACGGCGCTGCCGACGACACCGAGCACGAGGACGGGAATCAGGGCAGCCAGCAGCGTGAGGATCCGACGATTCACCCGCAACACAGTAGCGGCTCCCCCGTAGGCGTCCGCGTAGCCTGAGGGTTATGAGCGACGTGCCATTCGGATTCTCGAACCGCGATGACGATCCCGACCGCGACCGGCGGGACGATCAGTCCGGTTCCGGCGCGAACAATCCGTTCGGGATCGGAGGTCCGGGTGCGGGCGGGTTCGATCCGTCGCAGCTCGGGCAGATGCTGACCTCACTGGGGCAGATGTTCTCCAATATCGGCCAGCCGGGCGCGCAGTCCGGTGGTCCGGTGAACTACGACATCGCCAAGCGGCTGGCCCGCCAGCAGCTCGGCTCGAACGTCGAGCCGGTGTCCGCGGGCACGCAGCGGGCCGTGGCCGACGCGGCCCACCTGGCGGAGCTGTGGCTGGACCCGGTCACGACGCTGCCGGCCGGCGCCTCGAAAACGGTGGCGTGGACACCCAACGACTGGATCGAGGAGACCCTGCCGACCTGGCGGCGGCTGTGCGACCCGGTTGCCCAGCAGGTGTCGGGGATGTGGACGGCCACCTTGCCGGAGGAGGCGAAGGAGTTCGCCGCGCCGATGATCGGCATGCTGGGCCAGATGGGTGGCCTCGCGTTCGGCTCGCAACTCGGGCAGGCCCTGGGCCAGCTGGCCAAGGAGGTACTGACCTCCACCGACATCGGCCTGCCGCTGGGCCCGAGCGGCACCGCGGCGCTGCTGCCCGCGGCCGTCACCGAATTCAGCAAGGGCTTGGAGCGGCCGGAGAGCGAGATCCTGGTCTATCTGGCCGCCCGCGAGGCCGCGCATCAGCGGTTGTTCGCGCACGTGCCCTGGCTGCGTCAGCAGGTGCTGGGCGCGGTGGAGGACTACGCGCGCGGCATCCGGATGGACTTCTCGGCCATCGAGGAGGCGGCCCAGAACATCGATCCGATGACGCTGACCGACCCCTCGAAGTTGGAGGAGCTGCTGTCGCAGGGCACCTTCGAACCGCAGACCACGCCGGAGCAGCAGGCCGCGCTGGAGCGACTGGAGACTCTGCTCGCGCTGATCGAGGGCTGGGTGCAGGTCGTGGTGACCGACGCCGTGGGTGATCGGCTGCCCGGCGCGGGCGCGTTGGCGGAGACGCTGCGCCGCCGCCGCGCCACCGGCGGTCCCGCCGAGCAGACCTTCGCCACGCTGGTCGGCCTGGAGCTGCGGCCCCGCAAGCTGCGTGAGGCCGCCACCCTGTGGCGACGCCTGACCACCGACGCCGGCACCGAGTCCCGCGATGCCGTCTGGGCCCATCCCGACCTGCTGCCCAGCTCCGAGGACCTGGACAACCCGGCCGGTTTCATCGACGGCGTGATCGGCGGCGGCACCGACGCTTTCGACGACCCGCTGGCCCAGCTGGCCGAGACCGAGGCCCGCGAACGCGCCCAGCGTGAGGCGAAGGAGAAGGGCAAGGGCTCGGAGAAGGGCGACTCCGGCACCGACTCCTGAGCGCTGCCCTTAGGCGCTGATGGGCTGCGGGAGAAGGGTTTCCGCCAGCGTGCGCCATTGCGCGACAGCTGACCGGCCGGGTTCGACGCCGATCACCTGAACGGCCACATGGTCGGCTCCGGCCTCGATATGGTCGCGCAGGCGATCGGCGATGCTGTCCGGCTCGCCCCAGAACACCAGGTCGTCGACGATGCGGTCGCTGCCGCCACCCGACGTGTCGGCCTCGGTGTAGCCCAGGCGGTGGAACTTGGCGAGGTTGTACGGCGTGCTCAGGTAGGGCACCAGGTGTTCGCGGGCGATCTCGCGCGCCCGATCGGGATCGGTCTCGAACAGCACCGCGTGCTCGACGCCCAGAAAGCTGTTGGGGCCCAGGATTTCTCGCGCCTGCTCGGTATGTGACACGGTGACATGGTAGGTGTGCGCACCGGCCCCGCGGTCGCGCGCCAGCTCCAGCATCCGGGGACCGTACGCGGCCAGGATGCGGCGGATCGGCGGTCGGCCGTCGGCCGCCAGCGCGTCCAGTTCGTCGAGGTACTCGGCCATGGCCGCCAGCGGTTTACGCGCGATCGCCCCGACGCCGAGCCCGAGCAGGTGCCGATCCGGGTAGGCCTGGGCCAGCAGCGCGGCGCCACCGTGGGTCGCGCCCGGCGACCGCGGTCCGATCTGCGCGATGGCGTTGACGATGTGCATGCGGTCGGTGGCGGCGAGCAGATTCCCGGCCTGGGTCAGCGCCTCGTGGCCGCCGACCTCGGGAAACCAGAAGGCCCGCCAGCCCTGGTCCTCCAGTTCCCGGATCGCCTCACGCATGCCGGCGGCGGACAGATGCTCGAAGTCGAAGGTGTAGATGCCGTACGTCCCCAGGTCCAGGCCGTCGATGGTGCCCATGCAGATCTCCTCTTTCCGGTTCGCGCGCCGAGACGCATCGTCATATCGTAGAAATACGATACCTAGAACCATCGGATAAGTGCGATATGTTCCCGCTCGAGATCGGTTAGAGGGTGTGCCCGAGTTCCGCGACGAGTCGGGCGATGCGCTGCTCGTCCCGCTTGTAGTGGGTCCACTTACCCACCCGGGTGGACCGCACCAGCCCGGCGCGCTCGAGTTCGGCCAGATACGCCGAGACCGTGGACTGCGCCAGCCCGACCTTCTCCCGAATGTGACTCACACACACGCCGACCTCGTTCATGTCGGCGATCGCGCGTTCCACCGGAAAGTGCTGTTCCGGATCGCGCAGCCAGGCCAGCAGCTGTAGCCGCAGCGGATTCGCCAGCGCCCGCAACGCACGCACCAGATCAGGATCGGGTGCGGCCACAGTTTCCGCCATGACCCCCAGAATAGCGAGGGAGGAACAACGATCGGCCGGGTGGCGATATGGGAGGGTGCCCTCATTTCGCGGGAAGCTCGGACGACCGCCGGTGCGGGGCAATTCCCGCCGGTAGGATGGGCGTCACGTTAGCGCCGCAACCCGCGCTGCACAGTCCCGCCCCCCGGCCGCCTACACCGCACAGCCCACAGCCGCACTCGCATTCGGAGGCCTTCGTGACTTTTCGCCCCACCACCGACCGCTCGGCGGCTGTCAGCACGGATCCCATCCGCGACTATCTGCACCGCATCGGTCGTACCGCCCTGCTCACCGCCGAGCAGGAATTCGAACTCGGCGAGCGGATGGCCGTCGGGCTGGAGGCCGAGCGGCGGCTGGCCGAAAGCGCCACGGACGGAACCGAACTCACCAAGTCCGAGCAGCGCGAGCTGACCCGCGCGGCCCGCTCCGGCCGCAGCGCCAAGGACCACATGATCGAGGCCAATCTGCGGCTGGTCGTCTCGATCGCCAAGCGCTATCCCGCGCCCGCCGGCATGTCGCTGCTGGATCTGGTCCAGGAGGGCACGCTCGGCCTCATCCGCGCGGTGGAGAAGTTCGATCACCACCGCGGGCTGAAGTTCTCCACCTATGCCA
Source organism: Nocardia sp. N2S4-5 (assembly GCF_044628355.1). NCBI lineage: Bacteria > Bacillati > Actinomycetota > Actinomycetes > Mycobacteriales > Nocardiaceae > Nocardia > Nocardia sp. N2S4-5. The sequence goes on from NZ_JBIUPM010000001.1 coordinate 3,267,755, forward strand.
CCTGGTGGATCAAGCAGGCGGTCGGCCGCGCCATCGACGACAAGAGCCGCGCCATTCGCCTGCCCGCCCACGTGGCCGAGATCCTGCACCGGATCACCCGCGCCCAGCGCACCCTGGACCAGCAGCTCGGGCGGCAGGCCACGGCCGACGAACTGGCCGCCGAGCTGGACCTGTCCGCCGAGAAGGTGCGCGAGGTGCTGCGCCACGCCCGCGAGCCGATCTCGCTGCACCTGCAGGTCGGCGACGACGACACCGAACTCGGCGCCCTGATCGCCGACGACTCGCCCGACCCGGCGCAGACGGTCGCCGACTCCCTCATCCGCGGCCGCCTCGCCGATGTGCTGTCCACCCTCGCCGAGCGCGAGGCGCAGGTCCTCGTGCTGCGCTACGGACTCGACGGCACCGAGCCGCGCACCCTGGAGCAGGTCGGGCGCATTCTCGGCGTCTCGCGCGAACGCATCCGGCAGATCGAGACCAAGAGCATGGCCAAGCTCCGCAAGCCCGCCAGCACGCGGGTGCTCGACGGCCTGCTCGGCTGACCGGCCGCCTCAGGCGAAGCGCGCCTCCGCCGTCGCGTATCCGAACAGCTTGCGCCCCTGCGCCGTCGCGTCGACGACCACGGTCGCGGTGCGGCGGGCCGGGTTCAGCCAAGTGACGCGGCCGCGGAACTCGATCGAGGTGGAGTCGCCGGCGCCGACGGGCAGGTAGTGCCTCTTCGGCGCGTACTGCACCCGGTACTTGGCGACCGCGGTCGGATCACCCAGCCACGACGACAGATACCCGGCGGCCAGGCCGAGACTGAGCATGCCCGGTGTCGCACCGCCCGACGGTGTTCCCGGCGTACGCCCGTCGGAATCCGCACGGCTCGGGGCGCCCACCACACTCGCATGATCCATCACGTCCGAGGGCGCGAGCGCGTAACGCCGGAGCGGCAACTCGTAGCCGACCCGCAACTCCGCGTAGCCGACGACCGGCTGCGGCGGCCGCGTGACCGTCGCCCCGTGCTGCCGCACCGGCAGGCGTTCACCCAGTCCCGGCACGCGGGCGCGCGGCCGGGCGGGCACGAGTTCGAGGCCGCGATCGCAGCCGGGCACGCCGGGATGGCGGCCGGAGAGCCGCTGCGTGTGCACGAGCAGTGTCGACGAGCCGATCACGGTGACCTGCCCGAGGTGATCCCGCAGGGTGGTCGCCATGGAGACGATGTCGTAATCGCGGTAGTGCCGGAACGATTCGAAGTGCACATCGCAGCTCACCCGATCCCCGGCCAGCAGCGGGCGCACGATGTCGAGGGCGCGATCGGCGTGCAGGATGCGGCCGATGTGGAAGCCGGGCACCATCGCGGCCAGGGTCTCCTCCTCCGCCCGCATCCACACCATGGTGGCGAACGTCGGCGGTGCGACCAGCGCGCCGAAGCCGCGGGCGACTGCCGCGTCCGCGTCCAGATGGATGCGGTCCGAGTTGCCGACCGCGCGCGCGTAGTCGCGGATGTGTTCGGCCGTCACGGTGAAGGTGTTGCGGGACCGGAGTCGTTCGTCCGATGCCACATGCGGGACGTCGACGGATGCGCTTCCCATGGTGCTCCTTTGCAGCGAATCCGAGCCGGGCGACCGGCTGGTGCGTCCCCGAGGGGACAACCATTGTTTTCCCGGACCGGCCGGATTTCACCCGGGAGGGGCCATGGTCTGGAGATATCACCGTGTTCGGGCGATCGGATTGTGAACCCCACGCCCGCGGTCGTACCGTCCGGATTGTCGCGAACGACGGAAAACGTTGATGCTCCGGCCATTCCGACCGAAGTGGTTTCCACAAGCCGGATCGACGGGTTCGCCGGAAGCCGGCGAGCTGGGGATGGTTTCGGTGGACACCGGCGAGAAAGCGACCGCCGAGCGGGGCGCGGACACGTGGGTGTCCTGGCCGAATATCCTGTGGATGACAGCCGAATTCTGTGGATAACCAGGGCTTTCGGGCGTTCGCCCGATGCGGTGCGCGCGAATACTGTCGGCATGACCATGTTTCGGCCGCGCGGGCCGATGTTGCATCCGCGAGTGGCGGTGTTGCGGCGCCCTTCCGGGGCGGTGCAGCTGGGGTGGGATCCGGAGCGGGCCGTGGTGGTGCGGCTACCGGGGGTCGGCGCCGAGCTGATCGCCGAATTCCTGAAGCTACTGGACGGTCTGCGCAGCCATCCGCAGATCATCTGGCAGGCAAGTCGTTTCGGGATCGCGTCGAGCGACGCGCTGCGGCTGCTCGGCGAGATCGACCGCGCCGGATTGCTGGTGCGCCCGCGGACGCCGGTGAGCGCGGTGCGGGCGGTACACGTGCACGGGCGTGGCCCGCTGTCGGAGGCAGTCGCCGCGGGGGTGCGCCGATTGGGGTTGCGGCCCAGCCGGTCCCGCGATCTGGCCCCTGGCGCGGGGGTGGGCCGCGACGCCGACGTGGTGGTGCTCGCCGATGCGCTGGTGCCCGAGCCGCACCTGGTCAACGACCTTGTGCTGCGGCGTGTTCCGCACCTGCAGGTGCGCATCCGCGACGGCCGCGGGGTGGTCGGCCCGCTGGTACTGCCCGGCGGCACCAGCTGCCTGCGCTGCGCCGACCTCACCCGCCGGGACATGGACGCGGAATGGCCGCACCTGGCCGCCCAGCTCCTCGACCGCATCGGTTACGGCTCGCCCGCCATGATCGCCGCCACCGCCGCCCTGGCCCTGCGCGATCTGGAGATCATCCTCGGCGGCGTCGCCGAAACCCCGCCCCGAACCCTCGACACCACACTGGAACTCGACCCGGAAACCCACCACATCCACCACCGCACCTGGCCACCCCATCCCGCCTGCGGCTGCCGCGCCATTCTCACCGCCCCGCCGGGTCGGTGAGATGTATCACCCGACGCATCGGGCGGTTCCTCGGCGCATCGGGCGCTGGCCGGGCCGGACGGACCGTGCGGACCCGGTGCGCTTCGGAAATCATGGCCTGGAAGTGGTGATTGTGACCGAAGACACCATCGTGAGAGAGGGATAAGTTCACTCGATTCACATGGCACAGCGCGCGGTACGTCCGCCATGATGGTGAGGTGTCTGAGATTGTGCGTCGACCTTCGTCCCGCAATGCCAAGCTGGCCAAGATTCCGCTCGGGATCGCCGGACGGGCGGCGATGGGATTCGGCCGCAGACTGGCCGGGGGCGATCGGACCGAGATCAACGCCGAGCTGAACCAGCGGACCGCCGAGCAGCTGTTCGCCGTACTCGGCGAGCTCAAGGGCGGCGCGATGAAGTTCGGGCAGGCGCTGTCGGTGCTGGAGGCGGCCGTTCCGGAGGAATTCGGCGAGCCCTACCGCGAGGCGCTGACCAAACTGCAGGCCGCGGCGCCGCCGCTGCCCGCCCCCGCCGTGCACCGAGTGCTGGACCAGCAGCTGGGTACGGCCTGGCGGCAGCGTTTCGCCGACTTCGACGACGAGCCGGCCGCCTCGGCCAGCATCGGCCAGGTGCACAAGGCACAGTGGTCCGACGGTCGCACCGTCGCGGTGAAGGTGCAGTACCCGGGCGCCGACGAGGCCCTGCGCGCCGACCTGAAGACACTGAACCGGATGGCCGGCATGATCGGCGCCGTCGTCCCCGGCGCCGACGTGAAACCGATCCTCGCCGAGATCACCGAGCGCACCGAGGAGGAACTCGACTACCGCACCGAGGCCGCCAATCAGCGCGCGTTCGCCAAGGGCTTCGACGGGCATCCGCGCTTCGTGGTGCCGAAGGTGGTCGCCAGCGCCCCGAAGGTGATCGTCACCGAATGGCTGGACGGCACACCGGTTTCCGCGATCATCAAGCGCGGCAACGAGGACCCGGCAGGCACGGTCGCGCTACGCAATCGCGTCGCCGAGCTGATGGGTGAGTTCCACTTCTCCTCCCCCGCGATCGTCGGCAAACTGCACGCCGATCCGCATCCTGGCAACTTCATGGTGCTGGCCGACGACCGCCTGGCCGTCATCGACTACGGCGCCTGCGCCCCGCTGCCCAACGGCTTCCCGCCCATCCTCGGGCAGATGGTGGCGCTGGCGGTCGAGGATCGCTTCGACGAGCTGACCGAGCTGATGTACACCAACGGTTTCGTCATCCCCGGCCGCACCGTCAGCCACCGCGAGATCGCCGATTACCTGCGCCCGTTCACCGATCCCATCCGCACCGAGTCGTTCCACTTCACCCGCAAGTGGATGCAGCGGGTCGCGGGCAAGGCCACCGACGTGAGCCGCCCCGAGATGAAAACCGGTATGTCCCTGCAACTTCCGCCCGAAGACGTGATGATCTTCCGGGTGCTGATGGGCTCGATCGGCATCTACGCGCAGCTCGACGCCGAGGTGCCGTTCATGAAACTGATGCACGACTGGGTGCCCAGCTACGCCGAATACCGCGACGCCGGCTGAATTCTCGCGCGCGACCCGATACAAAGGGCGAGCCCCGCACCTCGGACAGAGATGCGGGGCTCGGTCGGTATTCGAGTCGTGCGTAACCATCACGCCACGGCAACCTTGCGCGGCCGGCCACGGGGGCGCTTGCGGGCGATCACGACACCCTGGTCGAAGATCTCACCGCCCCACACACCCCAGGGCTCAGCACGGTCCAGGGCGGCGGCGAGGCAGCCCTTGCGGATCGGGCAGGTGGCGCACAGGGCCTTCGCCTCCTCCAACTGCGCGGGGCTCTCGGCGAACCACAGGTCGGGGTCGCCGACCCGGCAGGGCAGGTTGAGGGTGACTCCCCGGGTGCGGGAGGTCGGGGCCACGGTCGTGCAGCATGTCACGCGAGAAACGGTCGCGGTGGACACGTCGGTCTCCTTCAGCTCGTGCAGCGGTCGTTTCGTTGTCTTCCGCGAAACCGGTGCCGGTGGCTGGGGCCGATAAAACTATGGCCACGGTCTCGCTTCGGGCGATCCGTGGCCAGGAGGCTCAGGGGAGTAATTCCCTATCTGAGTCGACTTCGATGTCGAGACCTGATCACGGTCGCTGGGTGGATGCGGCGGAGGCGGGCTGCCGGCATACCGTCCGTCTGGTGGTCGGCTGGGTAGGCATTGGCGAATGCGTCGGCAAAAGCCAGGTGCCAGCCCCGCTCGGGCTTGTCCGTATCGATGGCATGCTTCGGGGCTTTGGCGCTTACCCCGAGAATGCCGACGCCGGACAGACCGGTCCCCTGCAAGGTGAGGACCCCACGGGAGGCGGGCACCGACGGAATCGCCGTCGCCGCAACGGCGGTCGAAGCGATGTACACGATTTCGTTCACTGGTCTGCCTCCCTTCGTTCTCGTTGTCCGAATGGCTACTGTGCGCGCCGGAATGACCTCCCGGTGCGTGTTCCTCACACTACGGCGGCCCTACACAACCGCACAACCTATTTTTCACCTGCAGTTTTATGGTCTTGCGCACGAGCGCGCGACCGCACTATCGCTAGTACGTCGGCGCCGAACTGCCCGAGTTTCTTGGCCCCGATACCCGGGATCGCGACCAGCGCGCGGTCGTCCGCGGGCAGCTGTTCGGCGATCGCGGTCAAGGTGGTGTCGCTGAACACCACGAAATTCGGCACCGACAACTCGTCGGCCTTCTCCCGCCGCCACTCCTGCAACGCCTCCAGCAGCACGGGGTCGATCTCGCCCGGACAGCGCGAGCAGCGGCCCAGCATGGTGGACTTCGTGCCCAGCAGCGGACGACCGCAGACGCGGCAGGCCGGATGCTTACGCTTCCGCGTGTCGGCGAGGGGCGCGGCGATGCGAGAGGCCGGCGAATCCTCGGGCACCAATCCGGTGAGAAAACGGCTGCGCCGCCGCGTCTTACGACCGCCCGCGCTGCGCGACAGCGCCCACGACAGCCGCAGATGCTCGCGTGCGCGCGTGACACCGACGTAGAGCAGCCGCCGCTCCTCCTCGAGCGCGGCCTCGTCGGCCACGACACCGCCGTCGCCGAGCACGTGCGCGATGGGCAGGGTGCCATCGGCCAGCCCGACCAGGAATACCGCGTCCCACTCCAGCCCCTTGGCCGCGTGCAGCGAGGCCAGCGTCACGCCCTGGACGGTCGGTGGGTGCCGGGCCTGGGCGCGGGTGGCGAATTCGCGCAGTAGGCCGCCGAGATCCAGCTCCGGATCGTGTTCGGACAGTTCCTCGGCGAGTTGCACCAGGGCGACCAGCGACGTCCACCGCTCCCGGGCCTGGGCGCCGCTGGGCTCGGCGGCCGTGAGACCCAACCGGCCCAGCGCCGCCCGGACCAGACTGACGAGGTCGGCGCCGCGGGCATCCGGGAGATCGTCGCGGGCGGCCGTCTGCCGCAACGCCTGTACCGCCTGGCGCACCTCGGGACGCTGGAAGAAACCCTCGCCACCGCGCACCTGGTACGGGATGCCGGCCTCGGTGAGCGCCTGCTCGTAGGCCTCGGACTGCGCGTTGATCCGGTACAGCACGGCGATCTCGGCGGCGGGCACGCCCTTGCCGATGAGACGGGCGATCGCCTTGGCGACCGACAGCGCCTCGGCGGGCTCGTCGTCGTATTCGGCGAACGACGGCTCCGGGCCCTCGGACCGCTGACCGATCAATTGCAGCCGGGTGCCCGCGATGCGGCCGCGGGCGGCGCCGATCACCCGGTTGGCCAGCGACACCACCTGCGGGGTGGAGCGGTAGTCGCGTTCCAGCCGGACCACCGTCGCGTCGGGGAAGCGGCGGGAGAAATCGAGCAGGTGGCTCGGGCTGGCGCCGGTGAAGGAATAGATGGTCTGGTTGGCGTCGCCGACGACGGTCAGATCGTCGCGGTCGCCGAGCCAGGCGTCGAGCACGCGCTGCTGCAGCGGGGTGACGTCCTGATACTCGTCGACGACGAAGCAGCGGTAGCGACCGCGGAACTCCTCGGCGACCGAGGCGTAGTCCTCCAGCGCGGCCGCGGTGTGCAGCAGCAGGTCGTCGAAGTCGAGCAGCAGGCCGTCCGCGGTGTTCTTCAGCTGCTCGTACCCCGAGTAGACGGCGGCGACCTTGCCTGCCTCGTAAGGGATTTCGCGCCGCAGGCGGGCGGTGGCGGCGGCGTAGTCCTCCGGGGCGATCAGCGACGCCTTGGCCCATTCGATCTCGCCGGCCAGATCGCGCACGCTCTCGGTGGCCGTCGACAAGCCGACCCGCTGCGCGGCCTGCGCGACGATCGGGAACTTGCTGTCGATCAGTTTCCACGGCACGTCGCCGATGATCTGCGGCCAGAAATAGCGCAGCTGCCGCAGTGCCGCCGCGTGAAAAGTGCGCGCCTGCACCGTTTTCGCCTCGCCGCCGAGCCCCAGACCCCGCAGGCGACTGCGCAGCTCGCCCGCGGCGCGGGCGGTGAAGGTGACCGCCAGTACCTGGTCGGCCCGCACATGCCCCGCCGACACCAGATATGCGATGCGGTGCGTGATGGTGCGGGTCTTCCCCGTGCCCGCGCCCGCCAGCACACACACCGGCCCACGGGGCGCCGTGACGGCGGCGGCCTGCTCGGGATCGAGTCCGTCGAGCCGCAGCGCGGGCGGGGTGGTCGGGGCGGGCACGGCCTCCATCATGTCAGTGCGGTCCGACAGATATCGACGGACCGGTGCGGATCGACCGCGCGCCAGGGCTCAGCGGTCGCGCAAACGGCGCAGCGCACCGGCGAAATTCGGGACCCGATCGCCCAGGGGACCGAAGAACTCGCTGTCGCAGGCCTCCACCGCGACGGTCGCCCGGTCCGCGAGCGCAACGCCGGATTCCGTCGGGATCAGGGATCTGGCGCGGCGGTCGTGCGGGTGGTCGCGGCGTTCCACGAGGCCCTTCTGTTCGAGGGCCCGCAATACCTGGGAGGTCATCATCGGGTCGGTGGCGGCGTGGGCGGCGATGTCGCGCTGCATCACCGGCTCACCGTTCGCGTCGGCGAGCCAGACCAGCGCGGCCAGCAGGACGAACTGCACATGTGTGAGGCCGAACGGCGCGAGTGCCGCGCGCTGGGCGGCCTGCCAGCGGTTGGTCACCTGCCACAGCAGCAGCCCGGGGCTCTCGTCGGCGTGCTGGAATCCGGAGCGCAGTCGATGCCTCACGCGCCGACCATAGCCCGCGAGATCGCCGCGCTCATCGTTGCTTCGGCAACCCACGGGAACAGGTTCGGCGCGGCCGATGTTGAATGCTGGCGTGACAGCTACCGACCTGACCATGTATTCGACGACCTGGTGCGGCTACTGCCGGCGGCTCAAGAAGCAGCTCGACGAGTCCGGCATCACCTACACCGAGGTCGATATCGAGCAGGATCCCGCGGCCGCCGAATTCGTCGGCAGTGTCAACGGCGGCAACCACGTGGTGCCGACCGTGCGCTACGCCGACGGCTCCACCGCGACCAATCCCTCTCTGGTGCAGGTGAAACAGGCTCTGGCCGCCATCGCCTGACGGCGGCCCGAGCGGCGAATCAGTCCTCGGCCGCCCAGGATTCGATGATGCTGCGGGCGATCGAGATCGATCCCGGCAGGAACAGACGCTGCTCGGCGACGGCGTCGGAGTCGCCGATCGGCGCGCCCCACGCGCCGGCCTCCAACGCTTGGCGTACCTCGTCGCGGGTGAACCAGTGCGCCTCGACGATCTCGCCGTCGGTGAAGGTCAGCGGCTGCTCCGGGTCCGCGACGGCGGCGAAGCCGAGCATGAGCGACCGCGGCAGCGGCCACGGCTGGCTGCCGAGGTAACGCACCTCCCGCACGGCTACGCCGACCTCTTCGAGGATCTCGCGCTCCACGCACCGCTCGAGCGACTCGCCCGCCTCCACGAATCCGGCCAGCAGCGAGAACATCTTCTCGGGCCAGACCTGCTGACGTGCCAGCAGCACCCGGTCGGCGCCGTCGTGCACGAGGCAGATGACCGCCGGGTCGATGCGCGGGAACTCCTCGTGCCCGGCCTCGCTGACCCGCGTCCAGCCCGCGTTGGCGGGCGCGGTGGGCGTGCCGTCGACGGCGCTGAACCGCGCGCGATCGTGCCAGTTCAGCAGCGCCAGCGCGGCCGCCAGGATGCCGAGGGTGACATCGTCGAGGTGCAGCAGGGTGCTGACGACCCGCAGGTCCATCAGCTTGCCGTCGATCTCCTCGTCGCGCACCGCCCACAGGTGGCTGCCGCGGTCGATGCCGAGGAAGACCGCCTCGGGGACCGGTTCGGCGGCCAGCGTCGTCGCCGGTTCCAGCAGGATCGATTCACCGTCGACACGAACCTGGCCGCGCCGGTTCATTCGCAGCAAACGAGCGCCGGGCCAGCCCTCCTTCAACGCCTGTTCGTCCGAGCGCAGCTCCTCGGCGCGGTCGAGCACGGAACGCGACAGCAGGGGAACGTCTTTCAGCTGAAAACCAGGCACGCTCCGAGCGTATCCCCCGGCGGCGACACGGGTGGCGGCGGTGGTGGGTGCCAGCCGGGCGTCACTTCTGCACGCGGCGAATGTAGAGCAGCCGGTCGCCGGATTCGAGCGCGTCCACCTCGGGCTCGTCGACGCGGATCAGCGCGCCGCCGCGGACGACGCCGAGCACGATGTTGCGCAGGTGCCGCGGCGAGCCGCCCACCTCGTCCGGTTCCACGTCGCGTTCGGCGATCGCGAAGCCCGCTTCCGGGGTGAGCAGGTCCTCGACCATGTCGACGACCTTCGGCGTGGTGGTGGCGATGCCGAGCAGCCGCCCCGCCGTCTCCGAGGAGACCACCACCGAATCCGCGCCGGACTGCCGCAGCAGATGCACGTTCTCCGCCTCCCGGATCGAGGCGACGATCTTGGCCTTCGAATTCAGCTCGCGGGCGGTGAGAGTGACCAGCACCGCGGTGTCGTCGCGGTTGGCGGCCACCACCACCGACGACGCGTGCTGCAACCCGGCCAGCCGCAGCACATCCGATTGCGCGGCCGAACCGTGCACGGTCACCAGGCCCGCGGTGGCGGCACGTTCCAGGGCCACCGGGTCGGTGTCCACCACGACGATGTCCCCCGGCTGCACACCGTCGCCCAGCATCGCGTCGACGGCGGTGCGGCCCTTCGTCCCGTAGCCGACCACCACGGTGTGATTACGCACCTTGTGCCTCCATCGCTGAATCTTGAACACCTGCCGGGACCGTTCGGTCAGGACCTGCAAGGTGGTGCCGACCAGGACGATCAGGAAAAGCACCCGCAGCGGTGTGATGACGATGATATTGATCAACCGGGCCTGCGGGGTGCTGGGCGTGATGTCGCCGTAGCCGGTCGTCGACAGTGACACCGTCGAGTAGTACGCCGCGTCCAGCAGCGACAGTTCGTCGCCTTGATTGTCGTGATATCCGTGACGCCCGAAATACACCACCAGCGTCGCGCCCACCAGCAACGCGACCGCGAACACCACGCGACGGGCCAGTGAAACCCATGGGCTGGTTTGTATTTCGGGAATTCGCAGAATTCCCACCAGGGCGTAGTCGGGGCGGTCGGTCAGGCGGCGGAGGCCGCGCGACGGCTCATCGATCACGGGGTATCACCGATTCTGTCCTGCACCACGGAACCGCAGCGTACCGGGCCGGGAACAGCTCGACACCGCGGCACGCGGATGGCATCGTTCAGGCATGACCACCGACTCTCCCGCGCGGCCGCGGCGCGCGCAATTGATGGCCGCCGCGTTGTTCGGCATGGGCACCCTGCATTTCGTCGTTCCGCGGCCGTTCGACTCGATCGTGCCGCCCGCGCTGCCCGGCAAGGCGCGCACCTACACCTATTGGTCCGGCGTGGCGGAGATCGGGGTGGCGACGGCGCTGGCCGTGCCGCGGACCCGGCGGCTCGGCGGGCTGCTGGCGATGCTGCTGTTCATCGCCGTGTACCCGGCGAATGTGCAGATGGCGGTGGACAGCGTCCGTAATCCCAAGGCGCCCTTGGCACTCAAGGCGGTCTCGCTGCTGCGGCTGCCGCTGCAGGTGCCCATGGTGCGGCAGGCGTGGAAGGTGCGTCGGGAAGCGGCCTGACGGCTCACTCGGTGTCCTCGTCTGGGGGCGCCGACCAGGCGGGCACGGTGGTCGTGAGGAACTCCGCCAGCTCCTCCGGGCCGGGCAGGTCGGGCGGGGCGATGGTGCGACCGGTGCGCACGTAATGGAATGCGGCCCCGATCTTTTCGAGCATCTCATGCTCATCGGCGCCCGTGCGGGTGGCCAGCAGGCGGGCCCAGGCCAGGCGATAGACGGCCAGCTGCATTGCCACCGCCGGTTCCTCGGCACGGGTGGGTTCGGCGCCGGTCTTCCAGTCCACCACCAGCCAGCGCCCGCCCGGCTCGGCGAAGACCGCGTCCATGCGACCGCGAAACAGCGTGCCCGCCAGCGACGTTTCGAACGCCACCTCGACCTCCACCGGGTTGCGATCGGCCCACGGCGAGGACAGAAACGCCTCCTGCAACCGGATCAGGTCGGCGTCGGCGCCGCCGCTGTCGGCCGCTCCCGGCAGTTCGTCCAGGTCGAGTAGCCGCGTCGCGCCGAACCACTGCTGCAACCAGGCGTGAAAAGCCGTGCCGCGCCGCGCGAACGGGCTCGGCGGATACGGCAGCGGCCGCCGCAGCCGCGCCGCCAGCTTCGCCGGATCGGCCCGCAACTCCACCAGCGCGGTAGCGGGCAGTTGCCCCGGCAACTCCACCTCCCGCGTCCCCTCCTCCGCGGCGAAGAATTCCGCGAGCAGCGCATCGACATCCGCCGCCCAGCCCTCGGGGTCGTCGTCGGGATCGGGGTCGGGGTCTTCCGCGCCGGGCGAGGTGGTCGCGTCGCCGGTGCTTTCGAGACCGGATGAGCCGCCGGGGGATTCGTCCGGGTCATCGAACAGGGACAACTGACCGGCCGGGCCGGAAGGCGCGTCCGGTGCGGGCGGCACGTCCGGGGCGGGCGGCACGTCCGAGGCGGGCGGCACGTCCGAGGCGGGCGGCACGTCCGAGGCGGGCGGCACGTCCGGAGCGGGCGGCACGTCCGGAGCGGGCGGCACGTCCGGAGCGGGCGGCACGTCCGGAGCGGGCGGCACGTCCGGAGCGGGCGGCACGTCCGGAGCGGGCGGCACGTCCGGAGCGGGCGGCACGTCCGGAGCGGGCGGCACGTCCGAGGTGGGCGGCGTTTTCGCCGCGGAAGGCGTGCTCGTCGCGTGCGATGTGTGAGTCGGTGGCGACGTATGGGAGGCGGGCATCGTCGTCGGGGGGTTCTCGCCGGGGCGGGGTGGGCGGCGGAGGTCTTGTTCGGGTGGGAGCGTGGTGAGGGCTGCGCGGACGAGGGCGGCGCCCTCCTGTATTGCGGTGCGGCGCTTGCCCAGTGGGTCGCGGGGCCATTCGGCGGAGGCGGGGTCGTCGGTGAAGGGGTTGGCGGCGTCGGTGGCGGGGGGATCGGCCCACACGTCGACGCGTACCGTCGCGGCGGGGGTGGCGTCCGGGTCTTCGACGACGCGCTTCAGGTCCAGCAGGAAGTCCGACGGGCCCTTGGGCGTCGACCCCGTCTCGGCCCAGTGGTGCGCCGAAACGAACAGTGCGCGTTCGGTTCTGGTCAGCGCCACGTAGAACAGGCGGCGCTCCTCGTCGAGCCGCCGCCGATTGAGGGCGTCCTTGTGCTGCTTGATCGCGCGGTCCAGATCACTACGGTCGTACAGGTCCGAGAGATCCAGCACGGGCACGCCATCGCCCGCGGCCATATCCCGGCCCGCAACCCGCCCACCAGCGTCGCCGGTAACGTCCGCGTCCCCAGCCACGACGGCAGCCACATTGCTCGCCGCAGCGCGACCGTCCATATCGCGCTGGCGATCGCCCCGTAACGAGGTGGGGAGTTCGGCGAGGGCGCCCAGCCAGCTGCCCGAGGCGGCCCCGGAAGGGAACACTCCGCGCGACACGTGCGGTACCGCCACCACCTCCCATTCCAAGCCCTTGGCGGCGTGCACGGTCAAGACCTGGACACGGTCGCGGGCCACCTCGATTTCGCCTGGCTCCAAACCGTTTTCGACCTCCTCGGCCGCGGCCAGGAAGGTCAGGAGCCCCGGCAGCGATGCGCGGTGGTCGCTCGCATAGTCGGAGACCACCTCGGCGAAGGCGTCGAGATGCTCACGGCCCGCGCCGCCGCCCGCCGAGGCGCGCCGCGCCTGGGTCTCGACGCCCACGCCGATGGTGCGCTCCACATCGGCGACCAGCTCCGGCAGCGACTGACCGCTGCGTTCCCGCAGGGCCGCCAACTCCCGGCCCAGACCGACGATGCGCTGGTAGCCGAATTCCGAATACTGTTCCGCCGGACCAGGATCGGCGATGGCGTCGGCGAGCCCGGCCTGTTCCGCCGGTTCCGGGGCCACCGAGCGCAAGGCTTGGGCCAGCGCCGCCGGGTCGGTGATCGCGGGCGTCTGGTCCGGCGGCCGGGTGATGGACAGATCGCGCGCCCGGCGGGCCAGCGCGGCCAGATCGGTCACGCCGAGACGCCAGCGGGCGCCGGTGAGGACGCGCACCGCCGCGCTGCCCGCGCCCGGGTCGGCGATCAGGCGCAGCGTGGCGACCACATCGGACACCTCCGGGGTAGCCAGCAGGCCGCCGAGCCCGACGATCTCCACCGGCAATCCGCGTTCGCGCAGCGCCTCCGCCAGAGGCGCGGCATCGGCGTTGCGGCGCACCAGCACCGCGGAGGTCGGCGGCGGCGCACCGGCGTCGGCATGCGCCTCCCATTCCGCCGCGATCCGCTCGGCCACCCATTCCCGTTCGTGCGCAACGGTTTCGGCGAGCGCCAGCGCCACCGTCCCGGAAGCGGCGTCCGGCCGGGGCCGCAACGCGTCGACGGCGACTCCGCCCGGAGCCTGCCGCAGCGGTTCGGCGATCGAGTTCGCCAGCTCCAGCGCCTCCGGCGGATTACGCCAGCTGGTCAGCAACGGCAGGATCGGCGCCGGAACCCCCGGCGCCACAGGGAAATCGGTAGCGAACCGAGGCAGATTCGCCGCCGACGCCCCACGCCAGCCGTAAATGGACTGCATAGGGTCACCCACAGCCGTCACCGCCAGCCGCTGCCCGGCAACATCCGCCGCCCCCACCTCCCCGACCCCCGAAACATATTCGGCACCCGCCGAACCCGCCGCACGCTCCCCCACCACCCACGTCTCGTCATCCACCCCGGCCTCCCCCACCGATGGAACGTCGAACTCGTCGAGAGTGGGCGCGGTATCGCCGGAAGGTGATTGGCGCTCAGCATATTTCGCGGGTTGTGACCGAGACGTCGGCTCCGGGGGCCGCGGCGTATCGCTCGGTGAATGGTCCTGCTCCGGTGAATGCGCCCGTCCGCGACCGGTGTCGACGCCTTGGGCGTTGTCCAAGTTGCCGAACAGGGCGGCGAGGAGGATGCGTTGGGCGTGGCCGGTGTCCTGGTACTCGTCCAGGAGGACGAGGCGGAAGCGGGCTCGTTCGGCGGCGCCCACCTCCGGGTGTTCGGCGGCCAAGCGGGCGGCCAGCGACATCTGGGAGCCGAAATCCAGTGCGCCGCGGCGGCGTAACTCCTCGCCCAAGCGTTGCACCAGGGGCAGTAGGGCCACTCGTTCGTGCTGGACGTTGAGGATTCCCAGCAGTTCCTGGCTGGGGCCGCCGCGCTGGCGCGGGCCCCGCGGGAGGGTCAGGATCAGTTTCTCGAGTTCGGTGTGCGCCTCGGCCAGTTGCTCGGGTTCGACCAGGTGCTCGGCCAGTTGACCGGACAGCGCCAGCACGGCCTCGGTGACCGACACCGGGGTGCGATCGGTGTCCAGGTCACCGTCCCAGCCGGTGACCACCCGGTGGGCCAGCTGCCACAGCTGGGTCTCGGTGAGCAGGGTGGCGTTCGGCTCCACCGGCAGCAACAGCCCGTGTTCGCCGAGCAGCCGACCGGCATAGGAATGGTAGGTGCTGATCTCCGGTTCGGAGCCGGACACCCGCGCACGCAGCCGGCCACTCGGATCGATCTCGCGCAGCAGCGGTGACCCGGCCAGCCGCGCCAGCCGGGTGCGGATGCGAGTCGTCAACTGCTGCGCGGCTTTTCGGGTGAAGGTCAGGCCCAGCACCGCGTCGGGCGCGACCAGACCGTTGGCGACCATCCACACCACGCGCGCGGCCATGGTCTCGGTCTTGCCGGCGCCCGCTCCCGCCACCACCAGTGTCGGGCCGGGCGGGGCCGCGATCACCGCGGCCTGCTCGGCGGTGGGCGGCGGCATACCGAGCGCTTCGGCCAGCCGCTCGGGTGTGATCCTGCCGCCCTGCCCGCTCACGTATCCGTCACCTGCCGCCCGGTGTCCTGCACGGGGCAGCTGCCCGAGACCGAGCAGTGCCGGCAACCGTCGTTGCGCATCGCGAGATAGCTGGGGCCGCGGGTGGCGGCGGCGGCCTGATGGATGGCGTCGCGCCACTGTTCGACGCCGTCCGCGTCCAGCGCGGTCTGCAACCGCTGGGCCGCGCCCTCCTTGGTGCTCGGCTTGGCGACGTAGACCAGCCGGGCGCCGCCGGGCTCGGCATCGGGCGAGCCGTCGTCGAGGGCGCCCGCGGCGGCGGCAACCTGGTAGGTCGCCAGCTGCGCGTGGTCCTGCGCGGCCTGCTTGGAGATCGGCGTCTTGCCGGTCTTGACGTCCACGATCACGAAGCGCCCGAACGCATCTCGTTCGACCCGGTCGACACGGCCGCGGATCCGCACGGCGTATTCCCCCGGCGCGCGGGCCGGGAGCACGCAGTCGACCGGCACCTCCACCCCCATCTGAGTGAGTTCGGTGCGGGTGTTGTGCAGCCAGGCCAGGAAGGTGTCCAGCATGGATTCGGTGCGGCGCAGCTCCTGCCGGGAATGCCAGCTGTGCGGGCCGTCGTCGGACGCGGCGGGGTCGACGGCCTTCCAGGCTCGCACCAGCGCGGCCTTGACCTGCGCCTCCGACACCTGTCCGGCCAGCGCCTGCACCAGCGTGTGCACCAGGTTGCCCTTGACCGCGTACGGATTGTCGCCGTCGCTGCCGCCGTGCCGTTCCAGCGCCCAGCGCAGCGGGCAGGTCTGCAGCAGCTCGACCGTGGACGGGGACAGCGCGACCGGGCCCTGGTCGTCCCCCCACAGCGGCAGCTGCGAGCTGAGTTCGGCGGTGCCGTACCAGTCGTCGGGATGCGCGCCGCGCACGCCCGCGCGAGCCAGCCGGGCCAGTTCGCGCGCCGCGCGCTGCCGGCGTCGCGGATTCTCCTCCGGATCGCATGCGGTGCCGCGCAATTCGGCGATCAGCGCCTGCATCACCAGGGCGCGGCCGGGGTCGACCGGTGCGGGGATGCGGCCCGGTTCGCTGGGATCGGCCGTCTCGTCGAGTTCGCCGAGGAACCGGGAGGGCACCAGATCCCGGTCGCCGCTGACCGATTCGACCGCGGTGACCAGCAGCGAGTGCCGCGCGCGGCTGCACGCCAGCAGCAGCAGGCGCCGCTCCTCGGCGAGGATCGGCGCCGCGCGGCTCACCCGATCGCCGGAATCGACCACGCCCGCAACGAGATCCACCAGATCCTCGATGCCCAGCAGCGTCCCGCGCGGGCGCAGATTGGGCCAGATCCCCTCCTGCACACCGGCTATCGCGACGACATCCCATTCCCGGCCCGCGGCGGCGTGCGCGCTGACGATGGCGACCGCGTCGCCCGGATCGGTGAGCGGCGCGGAGTCCTGCGGGATCTCCTGAAGCTCCAGGTATTCGACGAAGCCCTCGATGGTGGCGCGCGGCAGCCGATCGACGAAGGCGGCCGCGGCGTCGAACAGCCCCACCGCCGCATCCAGATCGCGGTCGGCCTGCATGCCGACCGCACCGCCGCGCTCGGACTGCCCGACCCAGCGCCGCTCCAGATTGGACGCCGTCCACAACGCCCACAGCACATCCTCGAGCCCCGCACCGCGCTGCGCCGCCTTCCGCGCCCGCCCGACCGCCTTCAACACCCGCCGCAGCGGCGCCGCCTCCACCTCGGTAAGCCGATCCAAAACCGTGAAATCGCCCACCCCCGCGATCAGCTCCCGCAACACCTCCGCCGACGACCGATCCAAATCCGGAGAATACGCGGAATCCACTGCCTCCCAAGCAAAGTCGTCATCCACAGCACCACCCCTGCCCCTACCCCTCGCCTCCTCCGCGGCGTTGGGCGCGCCCGCCGCTTCCCCGGCACCCTCAGATCCTTCGGGAGCATGAGGGATGTCGGCGCTCTCCAGCCCGGCGGCCCATGGATCGTCTGCGGCGCGGGGGTTTGCGCGCTCCAGGAGGGTGCGGCGGATGCCTCGACGGAGGCGGCGGAGGGCGATTTGGTCGGCGCCGCCCAGGGGGCCGGACAGGAGGTCGAGGGTGTCGTCTTCGGTGAACAGGTCGGGGCGGGCGCGGTCGCCGGAGAGTAGGGCGCGCAGGGCCAGCAGCATCCAGGCCGCGCCGCGGCGACGGGCCAGGGGGACGTCCGGCTTCGGTTGCAGGACAGGGACTCCGGCCGCCAGCAGGGCGCGGCGCAGCGGCGCGAGGGACAGCGGCACCGAGCGGACGATCACCGCCATGCGCGACCAGGGCACGCCGTCGGTCAGGTGTGCGCGGCGCAGGTGGTCGGCGATCAGGGCGGCTTCCTTCGCCGGGGTCGTCAGCACCCGCACCTGGACCTCACCGTCGCCCATCGCCGATTCCCTTGCGGCCATGTCGTTCTCGCGCCCGCCGAACCGCTGCGGCGCGCTGCCCGGCAGCCGCGCCGACACCCTGACCACGGCCTCGTGCACGGCACGGGCGCAACGATGGTTGTCCCGCAAGATGATTCGCCGATCCGCGGGGACATCCAGATCGGCGACGAAACGGGCATCCGCGCCACGGAAGGTGAACACGGACTGATCAGGGTCACCGGCCACCACCGTCGTCGCCGCGCCCGAGCCGACAGCGCGAATCAGTTGCGCCGCAAGCGGGTCCAGATGCTGCGCGTCGTCGACGAGCAGGCAGCGAACCCGCTCCCGTTCGGACGCCAGCAGATCCGGATCGAGCGCAAGCACATCCAAAGCGGCGCCGACGAGTTCCGCGGCATCCAGCGCTGGCGCGCTCGCCTCCGGCGCCTCGACGCCGACCGACCAGCGCAGCAGCATGGCCTGCTCGTAGCGTTCGGCGAACCGGCCCGCCGCCTCCCATTCCGGGCGGTCGTACCGGCTGCCCAATTCGACCAGATCCTCCGGCCCGAGCCCGCGCTCGGTGGTGCGAAGCATCAGATCCCGCAATTGCTCGGCGAATCCGATCGTGCCCAGCGCCGGTTGCAGTCGTTGCGGCCAGCGGTCGGTGTCGCCGCCGTAACCCTCCTGGATATCCGCCAACTCGCCGCGCAGCATCTCGCGCAGCACCACATCCTGTTCGGCGCCGGTGAGCAGCCGCGGCGGCGGATTGCCGTGCGCGGCGGCGTGGCGGCGCACGATCGCGAAGGCGTAGGAGTGCACCGTGCGCACCAGCGGCTCCCGGGTCGCCCCGGGCACCCCGCCGAACGCGGCGGCCAGTTGCCGGGTAACCGCGTTGCGCACCCGCAACGCCGCATGCTTGGAATGCGTCAGCACCAGAATCGAATCCGGGTCCGCGCCACCGGCGATCCGGTCGGACGCGATATCGGTGAGCAGCGCGGTCTTCCCCGAACCCGGGCCGCCGAGCACCTGCCAAGGCCGCCAGCCCGCCTCCGCGACAGCACCGTCGAACAGCGCACGGACCTCGGCCCCCCATTCCCGCACCCGGGGGGCCGTCTCGCCGCGACGCACCAATCGCACCGAGCTATCCGATCGCATCACGACCGCTATTTCAACAGACCCGTCCGACAGAAATGCGGCCACCGCAGCAAACCACGCGACGTATCCGCCCTGTGATAGGCATCGGGCCGCACCGTTATAGCCCCCTCGATTTTCACACCCGAACAGAATTCGAACATATATTCGAATCGATTCGCCGGTTGACACCCCTCCGGCGCGTGAACGCCGACAATTCTTGGCCGAAGGTCAAGATAGCATCGGAGGTTCGGTTGTCCGGTGAGTGATCGGGATTGGTGATGCCTCGTAACAGACGTCCGCAGGATCGTGAGGAGAAGCGCGCCGAGATCGTCGCCGCGGCGCGGACGCTGTTCACCGAGCGGGGGTACGACGCGGTGTCGGTGGCGAGCATCGCGCGGGCGGCCGGGGTGGTGTCCAATACGGTCTACTGGTACTTCCCGGACAAGGACGCGGTGCTGATCTCGGTGCTGGACGTGGTGCTGGCCGAGTCGATGCAGCGGTTCGAGGCGATCGCGGGGGCGGATCTGGCCGAACGACTGGTGTGGGTGGTGGATGAACTCGCGCAGCTGAGCGGATTGGTCACCACGGTCCATGCCCGTGCCGAGGAATCGGCGGTGGTACGGGACTGGCACGACCGTTTCCACGCATTGGCGGAGGGCCTGTTCCGGCTCGAGCTGACCGAACTCGGCCTCGCCGAGGCGGACTTGGACGCGGTGATCAGCATGGGGGTGTTCGTCATCGAAGGCCTGCTGATGCACTCGGCCGCCCGCACCGAGCAGCGCGCGGTGGTGTCGGCGCTGGTCCGCAGCATCCGCGGCCTTGCCGTGAGCACCGCCTGACCCGAGGGCCATGGTCGGTCAGTGCGGCTCGGCGGCGGTGTCGTCGAAATGGGTTGCCAGGAAATCGATTTGGTCGCGCACGGCGTGCTCGAAGTCGGCACCGACATAGATGTCGAAATGCGCGCACGGGTAGGTCCGGACGCGGACGTTGGACAGGCCGGCGGCGTGTGCGATGGTCGCGGCGGCGGGGGCGACCGCGTCGTGCTCACACACGCAGACCAGAGTCGGCGCGTTGATGCGGGCCATGGCACGACCGGGCCGGTAGAACGGCAGTCGCAACGCGAGCCGCGCCGACAGCGCGTTCGCGGCGGTGAAGCTCTCGCCGGGGCCGGTGAGCACACCCCAGATGGTGTCGCGGCCGATCCCCGCGGGCGCCGGTGCGCTGTCGCCGGTCAGCTCTAGGTGGCGCGACAGCTGCGCCCGCAGTCGCGGCAGCCGTCCCAGCGCGGCACTGGTGCGCGCCGACAGGCGCGTGCCGGGCGGGACGAGCTTCGAGGCGGTGGACACGGTGTCGGCCGAAACCAGGAAGGCCGGCAGCCACCAGGGCCCGGCCATCGGCACGAGCACCGGTCGCGCCCCGAACCAGGACCCGGCGAGGTCGAGCAACGCGGCGGCGACCAGGACGACCATGCTCAACGTTCCGGTGCGCGTCCGAGCCAGCATTGATGCCGGACCGTCGGTGAACGGGCATTGCGCCACCACGGCGGCCACGCGCCCGTCGTCGGCGGCGACCTGCAGCACATGCCCGCCACCGAAGGAGCTGCCCCACAACGCGATTCGATCGGTATCTACCTCGGGGAGCGTGCGGGCGAATGCCAATGCCGCGTGCCAATCGGCGAGCTGGCGGCCGATGTCGATCAGCTGGCGCGGCCGACCGCCGCTGGCGCCGAGATACCGGTAGTCGAACACCAGCACCGACCAGCCCGCCGCGGCGAACCGCTCGGCATAGGCATCCAGGCGCATGTGCCGCACGGCACCGAGCCCGTGGCCCATCACCACCAACGGCCGCGGACCCGCCGCGTCCGGGGTGTACAGCCATGCCGCGCACTCCTGCCCGCCGGAGACGAAACGCACGTCACGTCGGACAACTCCCGCACGCGCGGTTCCCGCGGCCGGAGTCGGTTCGGCTGCACCCATCGATGATTCCTCCCATCACCCTCTTCTTGATCTTCAATCAAGAAAGCGTGACGCAACGCTAGAAGCTTCTTGGCTGCCAGTCAAGATGGGAGGGATGTCACCGTGTTTCAGACGAACCTGTCCGTCACCGAAGTTGCTCGGCCAGCGCGATGAGGATTCCCGCGGGGCCGCGGAGGTAGCAGAGGCGGTAGCTGTTCTCGTATTGCATCGGCTCGCCGAGGAGTTCGGCGCCGTGGGGGCGCAGGCGGTCGAGGATGTCGTCGATGTCCTCGACAGCGAACATGATGCGGTGCATGCCCAGTGTGTTCGCCGGGGCGTGCGGGTCGACGTCTCGGACCTGCGGCGACTGGTACTTGGTCAGCTCCAGTCGGCTGTGGCCGTCGGGGGTGCGCATCATCGCGATGTCCGAGCGGACTCCCTCGAGCCCGATAAGGCGGTCCACGTCGCTGCCCTCGACCGTCGCCTCGCCCTCCAGCTCCAGCCCGAGCGCGGCGAAGAACGCCTTGGCGGCCGCGAGATCGTCGACGACGATGGCGATATTGTCCAGCCGCTGAACTGCCCCGCGAGCGGGCCGGGTGTCTCGCTGATCGGTGTCGTTCATGATGTTCCCCTTCGTCGGAGTCGTCGAGCCCGTTCGGCTCTCGTACCCCTGGGACGGAGCCACCCGTGCGTTCTCGACACCGCCACCGAAAAATTCTGAACGTTCTCCCTCAGGCCGATGCTCGGATGTCCACGGCCGGGAACCGGTAGCCGATCAGTTCCTCGGAGATCGCCCAGATTCGGCGGGCGTCGTCCGCGCTACGCAGGCGGGAGTACAGCTTCTGCTCGGCGGGTGGGCCGGACAGGTGACGGAAACCGTTGGGGCCGTACAGATGTCCGCCTTCGGCGGCGGGCGATGTCGCGGCGTAGAGGGCGGGCAGCAGTGCCGACTCGACCTTGCCGAACAGGATGCCGCGCTTGGACAGTGCGCGAATCAGCCGCACCAGCGGCGTATCCCGCTCCCGGCCGACCTCCGGGCGCGCGGCGAGCAGATTCGTGGGCGTCACCCCGGGATGGGAGAGATTGCTCGTAATGCCCCAACCTCCGGCGCGGCTGCGCCGATCGAGTTCGAGACCGAACAGCCCGAACGCGATCTTCGACTGACTGTAGGCCCCGTTGCCGTTGTACTTCCGCTCCCACTGCAGATCGTCCCAATTGATGCCGCGCTGGTCGGCGGCAATGCTGATCTGCGAGGTGACCCGCGCCTGGCCCGCGCGCAGCAGCGGCAGCAGCCGCGCCACCAGGGCGAAATGCCCGAGGTGGTTGGTGCCGAATTGCAACTCGAAACCGTCCTTTGTGGTCTGCCGCTCGGGCGGCGTCATCACGCCGGCGTTGTTCACGAGGAAGTGGATCGGCCGCCCCTCCTCGGCGAGCCGGTCGGCCAGGGCGGCGACGGAGGCCAGCGAGGACAAGTCCAGATCACGCAGGGAGAGTGCGGCATTCGGGTACCGCTCCCGGATCTTCGCGATCGCGGCCTCGCCCTTCTTCGGATTGCGGACCGGCATGACGACCTCCGCGCCCGCCGCGGCGAGCCGGGTCGCCAGCCCCAGTCCGACGCCGTCGCTCGCGCCGGTGACCACCGCGAGCTTGCCCGCGAGATCGGGAACGGAAATGTCGGGTGCGGTGCGTGCCATGCGAGGGTCTCCGATTCGATAGCCGGGCTGACACCTGTCAGATTAGGCGTATTCTGACAGCTGTCAAGCAAGGCGGCGAGGGTCACTCGGGAGAATGAACGCATGGCGGTGGAGAAGTCGAGAACCGGCGCGATGCGCGGAGCGGGACGACCCGGAACGGCCACGCGCCCGGTACCGGCCGAGGCCGAAATCCTCCGGCGCGGCATGGAGGCCTTCGCCGAACTCGGCTACGACCGAACCTCCGCGCGGGAACTCGCGCGCCGGCTCGGCGTCAGCCACAACTTCATCAACGACCGCTACGGGTCCAAGGCCAATTTCTGGCGGGCCGTGGTGGATTCGGCGCTGGAGGACGATCAGCACGAACGCCGGCGAATTCTCGAGGCCGAGTTGGACGATGTCGAGCGAGTGCGGGCCGTGATCACCCACTTCTACCGGGCCGCCGTGAAAACGCCGCTGTTCGGCCGCCTACTCGCCGACGAGTTCGCCCACGAGTCCGAGCGCCTGGACTACCTGTACGAGAACTACGTGGCGCCGACGCTGAACCCACTGCTCCCCTCGCTCGAACGGCTCATGGCGGCGCATCGCATACCCACCGTGCCGGTGGACGTCCTCTTCTTCGCCGTGATCAGCCCGGTGGCCGCCCTGGTACAACTGCCCCTCGCACACCGGCTCGGCCGCCCGGCGCCGGTCACCCGGGAAAGCCAGGAACGCACCGCCCGCCGACTCGCCGACCTGATCATCGAGGGTTTGCTCGGCCGCGACCGGTCATGACGGCAGAAAGACCGCAGTCGCCTCGTCGGACAGCGCCGCGGAGTGCGGGAAGTCCGCGTCGGTCTGCGCCAGATGCAGCAGGCCGAGGATGGCCGCGTAGGCGATCCGCGCCCGATGCGCCGCACGCCCCGGCGACAGGCCGAGTTCGCGGTAGGTGTCGGTCAGCAGTTCCAGCCGGGCTCGATCGACGCGCCCGACCGCCTTCTTGACCCGCGGGTCGTTGCGGTCGCCGAGCAGGCTCAGGTGCACCGAGGGCGCCAGCGGCTGGACGGACCGCACGACAGCGGTGAGCAGTTCGCGCAGTCGCCGTTCCGGATCGGTGATCGCCGCGAAGTCCGTGAGCGCCGCTTCGCCGTGACTTCGCACCCACTCCGCGAGTGCCGCCTCGATCAGCTCGTCCCGGTTGCGGTAGTGCGCGTAGAAGCTGCCCTTGGTCACGCCCAAGGTCCGCGCCAGCGGTTCCACCGCGACGGCGGCCAGCCCGCCGTCGGCGATCGCACGCAGCGCGGCCGATGCCCAGTCCGACGCCGACAGCCTGGTCGTCTCGTTCACCACGGAGTCAGGATACGCCAGCGTATTGACGCCTCCCCGAAACAGAGATACGGTGGCGTATCCATACGCTACCGTATCCATACGCAACCGTACTAAGGACCGTTCCCATGGCACACAGGAAGATTCGGCGACTGGTCACCGGGCACGACGCCCAGGGCAGGAGCCGAGTGGCCGACGACCGCGACATCGAACCCATCACCACCGAACTGCTGCCGGGCTTCGCCGCCTACCGGCTGTGGGGCCTGGACGAGCGGCCGACGTTCCCGGACGACGGCTCGCCGCCCCACGCCGAGACGTGGTATCCGCCCCGGGACGGCTCGCGTTTCATGATCAACGTGATCCCGCCGGGCGAGCCGACCCCGCACCCCGACCTCGACACGGCCGCGGCCCTGGCCGAACTGGAACGGCGGATGCCGGGCGCGATGGCCGTCCAGGAGTCCGACGCCCCGGGAATGCACACCACCGACAGCATCGATTATGTCCTGGTGGTCTCGGGCGAGGTCACGCTGGAACTCGACGGCGGCGAGCGAAAAGCGTTGCGGGCGGGCGATATCGTCGTCCAGAACGGCACCCGGCACGCCTGGCGCAACCACGGCGCCGAGCCGTGCACGATCGTCGGCGTCGCCATCGGGGCGGACCGCGTCCGGCCCGCCTCGGCTCAGCGCTCGAGGTAGGCGACGATTCCGCCGATCAATGCCTGCATGGCGTCGTCGAGGTCGCCGTAGGTGCCCAGGGTGCGTTCGGAGGTGATGCCGCGCATGGCGGCGGGAATGAGGGCGGCGACCTGCCGCACCCGGTCCGGGTCGAGATCCAGATCCGCGAAGGCCTTCTGACAAGCCCTGTCCCAGTTGGGTTTCCACGACGCCAGTTCGGCGGCGGTGAGCGGGTAGTCGCGCTCGAGTTCGGCGTGGTCGCGGGGCAGTGCGGCGCGCAGCGTCTCGATGGCGAGCGATTCGGGCCGGCGCAATCCGGTCGCCATGGCCGTGATCATCGCGCGCACCCGTTCGCTCACGGTGCCGTCGGAGATGATTCCGGCGGGCAGGTCGCCGCGTTTGTCGGCGGTGTAGCGCAGGACCGCCGCCCACAGACCGTCGATATCGCCGAACTGGTACTTGATCACGCCCCAGGTCGCGCCGATATCGCGGGCGATCCGATTGCCGGACACCGCGGCGGGATCGCCGGTCGCCAGCGACGCGATCGCCGCCTCCAACATGGACTCCCTGGACCGGATCCCGCGCTTGTTCGCGCGCCGCTCACCGATCTCCGCTTCCGTCACGCCGCCGAGTTTAGCAGTGCTGACCAGGCGCAACCAGTTTCACAGAGGCCTCTTGTATTGTTTCGCAGAGGGTTCTACGATCAAGGTCGTTCCCTGGTGCGCGAGCGTGGAGGTTCCAGATGGCCAGACCACCCCTGTCGATGGAGCCGACGGGCTGGTTCCAGGTCGCCTGGAGTACCGAGATCCCCGTCGGCGCGGTACATCGGATGAAGTACTTCGGGCGGGAGATGGTCGCGTGGCGGTCCGCGGCCGGCGAGATCGCGGTGTTCGACGCGTACTGCGAGCATCTCGGCGCGCATCTCGGCTACGGCGGCCACGTCGACGGCGAGAATCTGGTGTGCCCGTTCCACGGCTGGGAGTGGAATCGCGAGGGCCGCAACGTCTGCATCCCCTACGAGACGCATCCGAACAAGGGCCGCCGCATCCGCAGCTACCCCGTGGTCGAACGCAACGAAGCGGTGTGGATCTGGTACGACATCCGCGGCCGCGCACCGTATTTCGAGGTGCCCGACATGTTCGCGGCCTTCGGTGACGGCAAGACCGCCGCCGACTACTACCCGCCCGTGCCCGGCGCGACCCTGTTCCGCACGGGGCTGGAGTTGCACCCGCAGTACGTCATGGAGAACGGCGTCGATTTCGCCCATTTCAAGTTCGTGCACAAGACACCGTTCGTCCCGGAATTCACCCGGCACGACTTCTCCGGACCGGTCTCCTACGTCGATTTCACCGTCGCCTTCGACGCGGACGTGGCCGCGGACCAGATCGACAGCGGCGTGGAATCGATCAACGCCGGACTGGGCTGTTCGATCACCAAGAGCTGGGGCATGATCGACAACCGCACCATGCCCGCGGTGACACCGGTCGACGACCACACCTGCGACGTCCGCTTCACCGTGTGGATCGGCCGCAAGCCCGGCGACGACGCCCCGGAGCTGACCCGCTACGGCAAGACGATGGCCGATTTCGTCATCGAGCAGTTCGAGGCGGACGTCCATATCTGGTCGCATCAGCGCTACTCGGACCCGCCTGCCCTGTCGCACAAGGAATTCGCGGGTTTCAAGGCGCTGCGGCACTGGGCCCAGCAGTTCTATCCCGCCGAATCACAGCCAGAAAGGGCCACGCGATGACCACCCCTGCCACCATCCGGGTATTCCAGGTCGCCACCGGAAATCTCGGTACCGAGATGATCGGGCGCATCCGCAACCATCCCGATCTCGAACTCGTCGGGCTGCACTGCTACACCCCCGACAAGATCGGCCGCGACGCGGGCGAGATCGTCGGCCTCGGCCCGATCGGTGTCACCGCGACGGGCACGGTCGAGGCGATCCTCGCCGCCGCGCCCGATGTACTCACCTTCCACGGGGTGTTTCCCGACGAAGACCTCTACGCGCGGGTCCTCGAGGCGGGTATCGACGTGGTGACCACGGCGGACTGGATCACCGGATATCACCGCGACACCAATCACCCGCACCCTTCCGGCCGCAAGGTCAGCGAGATCATCCAGGCCGCGTGCGAGCGCGGGAATTCGACGTTCTACGGCACCGGCATGAACCCCGGCCTGTGCCAGATCCTCGGGATCGTCCACAGCGCGGACGTTTCCGAGATCGAGAATGTCACCGTCACCGAATCGGTGGACGTCTCCTGCCACCATTCCGTCGACACCTGGAAAGCCGTCGGCTACGGCCGCCCGATCGACGACCCGACCATCCCGGACTCGCTGTACAAGTACACCGCCGTATTCGCCGACTCGGTGCATCTGATGGCCGACGCGTTCGACTTGGCGTTGGACGAGGTGCGTTTCAGCTATGAACTCGGCGCCTGCACCAAGGATGTCGACCTCGGCTGGTACCAGCTCCCCAAGGATTCGCTGGGCGCCAGCTACATCAAATATCAGGGTCTGGTCGACGGCGTGCCGCGCGTGGAATCCCATCTCGAATGGCAGATGACGCCGCACACCGATCCCGCATGGAATATCAAGGGCTGCTACATCACTCAGATCACCGGCGACCCGAATATCTACAGCAAACACATGATTTTCCCCCGCAAGGGATTCGACCTGTCCAACCCGGAGAACTTCGCCTCCATCGGCATGACCGTCACGGGACTGCCCGCCCTCAACGCGATCAAATCCGTTGTGGCGGCCCGGCCGGGCATCATCACCAGCGCCGATCTGCCGTTGCGCGGTTTCGCCGGGCGATTCAAGCGCTGATTGCCGGGAAGGGTTACAGCGGCGTGGGTTCGGGCAGCACGGTGAGATGGCGGACGAGTCCCGACAGGCCGGGGAGGTCTCGCGGTATCGTCCATTCGCCGAGCAGGTCGTCGGTGACGGTGTCGCTGTAGAGATAGCGGCCGTGCTCGGGGTCGTCGAGGTTGTAGGCGTCCAGATAGATTCGCCACCGGCCGTCGGGCAGGGGGACCACGCATTGTCCTTCGCGCGGCTCGCCCGCACCCGTCCCGCCCCATTGCGCCCAGTTGCCGGTCCGCTCGAACCGGTACGGGCCCACCGGATCGTCGGACACCGCGACCTCGATGTTCTTGGTCGACTCGTTCTTGACGAAGGCGTGGTAGCGGCCCCGCGCGAAGACGATCGTGGTGTCGATATAGCCGAGCGTGTCGGCTTCCGGGGTGAAACCCAGCAGCGGCGTCGGCGCGGTCCACTGCCGCTCGCTCAGCGACGGGTCGGTCGCGGTCAGCAGGTGGGGCCGGAACACGGCGCCGTCGTGAATGCTGACCACCACGTGCACCGCGCCCTCGGCGTCGACGAACCATTCCGGCGCCCAGGCGTGCTCGGCCCCGGGAAACGTGTACTCGTACAGGAACGTCCAGTCGACGCGATCGACGCTGCGGGCGAAACCGATGGCATCGCCGTCCCAGGCCGTGGTGTAGGTCAGGTAGTAGGCGCCGTCGACGTGCCGGAAGATGTTGGGGTCGCGGCACAAACCCTTCATATCGGTGACCGCCGCCGCGGGCGTGGCGGCGGGATCGGCCTGGGGCGGTCGGTAGGCGGCCGCGGCGACCAGCGAGAAGTTCGTCGCATCGGTGGATTCGAAGACCCACATGTCGGTCTGGCTGCGATTGGTGAACGCCGTCATCGTGTATCGCATCGACGACACCCTAGCCCCCGCGTATCCCGCTGCCATCCCGCTCCACGGAAGCACCGCCGCCAAGGCGAGCAGCGATCTACGCGACAGCCGACCCGACGTCATGCGCACAGTATCCAGGGCACGGACGCTGAAGGTTTGCCGACACACCGGAACCGGGGGCGGGCCGCGGGGATCGTCAGGCCAGTTGGCGCGTGAGCCGAACGACCCCGGGCCCGGTGACCTGATCCAGCAGAGCGGTGCGGCCTGTGATGAGCAGCAGCAGCGCCAGGATCGGCCCGTAGATCTCGCGGCCCGTGCCGTACGCCCAATTGATGTCTATGGCGCACAACCGGATTCCGGCGAGGCGGTGCCGGTTCCAGACCGGCCGGCCGACCTTCGCGGCGCGCGTGGCTCCCGCGGCCGCCGCCGCGGGCGGGACGGCGAGGGCGCGGCCGAGCGGCAGGGCGATGTCCTGCCCGTGAACGATGGTGTCGAACAGGATGTTGGAGTAATTGGTCAGCTTCGGCAAGCGACGCGAGGCCGCGTTCACCCGGAGCCTGGTCACCAGTTCCCATGGGGGACGGACGGCATATGCTCGGGTGAGTTCGTCGATGAGCCGGTTGTAGTCGCCTCGCACATGCAGGCCGGTGCGCAGCAGTACCAGCGGGGAGGGCGGCTCCGGAGTCAGTGCGATGTGGGCGGCCACCTCCCGGATGCGCCAGCCCGCGCACAGCGACTCGGTCTCCCACTCCTCGGGCGTGAGGTCGGCGAGCAGATCGGCTATCGCGCGACGCTGCTGTTCGATGTGCTGCCAGGAAGTTTCGCGATCCATAGCAGCCCCCTCACGTCAGGGTTAGTAAGATTCACTGACTATTATGGTCAGTGTCGCTTACCGAGTCAAGGAGTGGGATGTCTGACGACGAGTTAAATGTCGGTCTGCTGATGTTCATCGCGTACCGGTCCATGGAGGAACGAATCTTCGCCGGCCTCGCCGACGCCGGTTACGGCGATATCACCGTGGCGCAGGGCCGGCTGGCGGGGCGGCTGGCGCCGGAGGGCTCGCGCATCACCGAGTTGGCCGAGCAGGCGCAGGTCACCAAGCAGACCGCCGGTTTCCTGGTCGATCAACTCGAACGGGCCGGTTATGTCGATCGGGCTCCGGACCCGTCCGATGGCCGCGCCCGCCTCGTGCGCCTGTCGCCGCGCGGCCACACGATGGCCGACCACGCCGACAAGATCGCCGCGACCGTGCAGGCCGAATGGGCCGCGCACCTGGGCGCGCGCCGGATGCGGGACCTGCGCGAGGCACTGACCAGCCTGCGCGAGATCACCGATCCCTACGCCTGAGTTCGGCGCCGAATACCTTGCTCCCCCGGACCGCCGGTTGACCTTGACGCAGCGTCAGGGTCGGAGGCTGGTCGCATGACGAACGACAGCATTCCCTCGACACGGCTCGCGCCGCCGGTCGGCGGGTTCGAGGAGATCGATGGGCGCCGGATCTACGTGCACCGCTGCGGCAGCGGCGGACCGGCCGTCGTGTTCCTGGCGGGCGCGGGCGCGGTCGGTTTGGATTATTTCGGTGTGCAGCAAGAGGTTTCGCGATTCACCACCGCCGTCGTGTACGACCGCGGCGGCACGGGGTACAGCGATCCCCTGCCGCTGCCGCGCACCGCCGCCGCGGTCGCCACGGAACTGCGCGACCTGCTGCGGGCCCAGCACATCGCCGCCCCGTACGTGCTCGCGCCGCATTCGCTGGGCGGCTTCTACGCTTTCCGGTTCGCGCAGTTGTATCCGCGGGACGTGGCGGGCCTGGTCTGGCTGGACGCGCTGCACCGCGACTGGGACGAGCACATGCCGCCCGACGCCGGGCTGGGCGCGATGGAGCGAACCGCGCCCGACCCGGACCGGCTGGACGCACTGCGCCCGGCCCTGCACGAGATGAATACCGAACTGCTGGCCGCCTATCCGGAGCGGATACAGCGGTCTCTGATCGATGCCAAGGCTAGCGACGATTGGATTCGCGCGGGCCTCGCCGAGCGAGCCACGCTGACCCCGCTCGCCGCCGAGTTGCGCACCGGCCCGGGCCTACCCGACGTGCCGGTGGTCGCGCTCACCGTGCTCGGCGACGAGTCCGCAGCGATGCCGGAGCAGGCATCGCGGCAGGTGCACGACGGCAAGCGGACACTGGATGCCGCCTTGGTGAGCGCGGTCTCGCGGGGCGAGCAGCGCATCCTCACCGATACCTTCCACCACCGGCTCTGCTTCGACCGCCCCGACGCCGTGGTCCGGGCGATCCGCGACGTCGTCGACCGTTCGGCTCGCCCCTTAGACTCGGCACGGTCGTAGGAAGACTAAGGAGGACGGTGCTCACGATCGGCCAGCTCGCGGCGACCGCCGGCGTGACCGTGCGCACCGTCCGGCATTACCACCACATCGGCCTGCTGCCCGAGCCCGAGCGCGACGCCTCCGGTTATCGCCGCTACCGCGCGCAGGCGGCGGTGGACCTCATCCGGATCAGGACCCTCGCCGACGCCGGGGTGCCGCTGTCGCGCATCGACGCGCTGCTGCACGCGCAGCCGACCGAGTTCGCCGCGGCCATCGCCGATATCGACGCCGAATTGCGGCGCCGGATAGACCAACTCGCCGACTACCGCCGCCGGATCGGCGACCTGGACAGCGGCGAGCGGCTCGTCCTGCCGCCCGAGGTGGTCGCCCTCCTCGACCGGATGCGCGGTCTCGGCGTCAGCGAACGCCGGGTGCGGCTCGAACGCGACGCATGGATCCTGATGCGGGCCGTGGATCCGCGCGCCGTGCCGCAGCGGATCCGGGAGAAGAACGCCGCCCTGGATGATCCCGAGACGGCGCGCCTGTACCTGGCCTGCGACCGGGCGGCCGATTGGGACGCGGACGACCCGCGCCTGGACCGGCTCATCGACGACCTGGACGCCTGGGAGATCGCGCACGAAGGAGCCGAGCGCCCGGGCAGCACGGAGCTGACCTTCTCCCGCATCGCCGAGGAGAGCCCGGCCTGGCAGCGCGTCCTGCACGCCCTCGCCCACCGCGCCGAGCGCCGCCGGACCGGACAGGACCGGCCCGCTTCGAGGGCCACCCGGTGAAAGGAACGTGGAAAGCTATGCGGGAGTTCACCGTTCAGCACGACGGAGTCACCCTCGCGGTGTCGCGCGGTGGGCGCGGACGGCCGCTGGTGCTGTGCCCAGGACTGAGTTCGACACAGGCGGACCTGCACGAGTTGATCGGCCTGCTGCGGCGCGACCACGACGTGATCACCTTCGACCTGCGGGGCCACGGCCTCGCCTCGGCCGCCGACCGCTACACCTTCGACGCCTTTCTCGGCGACCTCACCGCCGTGATGACGGAGGTGGAACGCCTCGATCTGCCCGCGCCGCCCGTGCTCGCGGGCTACTCGCTGGGCGCGGATCTGGTCGTGCACTATGCCGCCGAGCATCCCGGTAGCGTCGCCGAACTCGTGCTCATCGATGGTGCGAACCCGGTGCCGGAACCGTTCCTCACCGAGTCGGACCTGCCGGAATTCCGCGCGATGTGGGAGGACCTGGCCACCGAGCAGGAGGCGAACCGGGGCACCGCGCACCAGGTGCTGCTCACCGGGCGGGAGATTCTCGACCTGAACATCGAGGTGGACGCGGTGCGCGCCGAGATCCTCGGCCGGTACCGCCGGATCGAGCTACCGATCAGCATGATCATGTCGACCTCGATGGCCGGTGACAGCGCCGAAGGGCTTGCGCCGCCACGTAATCGGAACTGGCGGGCCGGAATCGAGCGGCTGCGTCGCGAGCGGCCACACATCGCCGTGACCTGGCTGGAGGCCGATCACGGGCTGGTGTTCACGCACGCCGCGGAAATCGCCCGGCTCATCCGAAGTCTTCCGGCCGCTCCCGAGGCGCGGCCGTCGTAGCCGACCGGCACAATGGTTGCGTGTCCGATCTGCACGTCCATCGCTACGGCCCCGCCGACGGCCCCCTGGTGCTCGCCCTGCACGGGTTGACCGGCCACGGCAGACGGTGGGAGGCGCTGGCCACCGACCTGCCCGAGGTTCGCCTCGTCGCGCCCGATCTGCGCGGGCACGGCCGCTCACCCGCACTGCCACCCTGGACCTTCGAGGCGGTCGTCGACGATGTGATTCCGCTGCTGGACGACACACCGGCCGTGGTGGTGGGCCATTCATTCGGTGGCGCCGCCGCGCTGCACCTCGCGCACCAGCGCCCCGAGCTGGTGCGCCGGCTGGTGCTGCTGGATCCCGCGATCGCACTCGACCCGGCCCTGCTGCTGGAGATCGCCGAGAGCACGCTGTCGGCGCCGGACTATCCCGATGTCGAGGCCGCCCGCCTGGACAAATTGGAGACCGCGTGGGCCGATGTCGCGCCGGCGTTGCTCGCGGCCGAACTCGCCGAACATCTGGCGCCCACGCCGACCGGCCGGGTGGCATGGCGGATGAATCTGCCTGCCGTGGTGTCGTATTGGGGCCAGCTCGCCCGCGAACCCGTGCTGCCGCCCGCCGGACTGCCGACGGTGCTGGTGCACGCGCTGAAGTCGCCGTTCGTCACGCCGCGATTGCGGGCGGTGCTGGCCGAACGCCTGGGCGGCGACCTCACCGTGCACAAATTCGACTGCGACCACATGGTGGCCCAGGCGCGGCCCGCCGAGACCGCCGCCGTGGTGCGCGCGGCGCTCTGAGATGGCCACCACCGACGCCGAGATCGAACGGGTCCGCGAACTCGTCGCGGCGATTCCGCCGGGGCGGGTCGCGACGTACGGCGATATCGCCGCGGCGGCGGGCCTGTCGACGCCACGCACGGTCGGCTGGATCATGCGCACCGACGCCGCGGATCTGCCCTGGCACCGGGTGCTGCGCGCGAACGGCACCCCCGCGCCGCACCTGGCCCATCGCCAACTGCGACAACTGGCCGCCGAGGGCTGCCCGATCCGCGGCGACCGGGTCGACCTCGCGGCGGCCCGGCACCGATTCGAATCCTCCGGCGGCACAATCTGACCGACTGCTCCCCACGGGCCGGTTCGGCGGTTACCGTGGGGGCATGCCCACCCGTCTGGCGTGCGTGGCGTTCGACGCGGAACAGCCGCGCGCGGTCGCCCGGTTCTGGGCCGAGTTGCTCGGCTGGGAAGTGACCGTCGACCGCCCCGACCGGGCCGAGGTCGCCGCGCCCGACCCCGACGCTCCCGACGTGGCCCTGACCTTCCTGCTCACCCGCGAGCCGAAGTCCGGCAAGAATCGCATTCATCTCGACCTGTCCGCCCGGTCCCTGGAACACCAACGCGCCCAAGCGGATCGGGCGCTGGCACTGGGCGCCCACCCCATCGACATCGGCCAGGGTGCGGTGCCGTGGTCGGTACTGGCCGATCCGGAGGGCAACGAATTCTGTGTCCTGGAACCGCGAGCGCAGTACGTCGACACCGGCGCGGTAGCCGCCATCGTGGTCGACACCCAGGACCCGGCCCGCTCGGCGCGGTTCTGGTCGACCGCCGCGGGCTGGCCGCTGACCCACAGCGAGACACATTTCGCCGGTCTCCGCTCGGCGACACAGCAGGGCCCCTGGCTGGAATTCCTCCACTCCCCCGACGCCGCACCCGAACCCGGCCGACTACACCTGGACATCATCACCTTCCCCGGCGACGATCCCGCCGCGGAGGTAGCCCGCCTCACCGCCGCGGGCGCACTCCACCTGCGCCCCAGCGCTTCTCACCAGGATCCGCCGACAACGCTGGCCGACCCGGAAACCACCGAATTCCGCCTGCACCAGCCTGTCCTATAGCGCTTGCTCGCGGCGGCCGTGCCCGTTCGGGCGTCCGGGCGGAGAGACGAACTACGATCGGCGCATGACGAAGGTAGCGGGGGTGGGCTCGTGACCGACGCCGATGCGATCGTGCTGGCCGGGGGGCGGGCCAGCCGGATGGGTGGGGTGGACAAGCCCGCGATCGTCGTCGGCGGGCGTTCGATGCTGGATGCCGCTCTGGGTGCGGTTGTCGGTTGTGCGCGGACGGTTGTCGTCGGGCCGCATCGGCCGGAGCTGGGGCCGGAGGTGCGGCAGGCGCAGGAGGTGCCTGCCGGGTCGGGTCCGGTCGCCGCGATCGCCGCGGGGCTCAGGTCGCTGGACGAGTGCGATTTCCCGGCCGAGCTGGTGGTTGTCCTCGCCGCGGATATGCCGTTCCTCACCGCCGCCGCGGTCGACGACCTGCGTCGGCATGCCGACGAGTCCGGCACGGACGCGGTGTTCGCGGCCGACGAGTCCGGGCGCCCGCAGTATCTGGTCGGGGTATGGCGGCGCACGGCGCTGCTGGCCGGATTGGCACGGCTGGATTCGCTGATGAACCAGCCCATGAAGGCCCTGGTTCCGGTCGACACGGTGATGGTGCCGCTGCCGGGCGTGGCCGATTGCGACACGGCCGATGACGTGCGCCGGGCGCGGGCGCACGCGACGCCCCTGTCGCTCGATGAGGCGCGAAGCGTATTACGCGGCAAGCTTTCCCGCTTGCCGACCCGTCGGGCGACGCTGCGTTCGGTGCCCGGTGCGGCGCTCGCGGAACCGCTGGCCGCCGCCGAGGCGCTGCCCCGGTTCGACGTGTCGGCGATGGACGGGTACGCGGTGTCCGGCGACGGTCCGTGGCAGCTGCGCCACGATGTCGGTTTCGCGGGCGGGGAGCGCCCGGTCGGCCTGCTGACCGGGGAGGCCGTGCGCATCGCCACCGGCGCGCACGTCCCCGAGGGCACCACGACGGTGGTGCGGGACGAATTCGTGCACACCGGACCGGACGGCCTGCTGCGGCGGCTGCCCGACACCCCGATCCGCGACGATGTGCGCCGGCGCGGCGAGGACTGGCAGCCCGGCGACATCGTGGCGCCCGCGGGCACCCCGGTATCGGCCGCGCTCCTGTCGGTCGCCTCCTCCGCCGAGGTCGGCGCCGCCGCGGTCCGGGGGCCGGTGCGCGCCCGCGTCGTGATGACCGGTGACGAGATTCGCAGCGAGGGCCCGCTGCACACCGGCCAGACGCGCGACTCCATCGGCCCGGCGCTCCCGGACCTGTTGGCGTGGTGCGGGATTCGTGCCCTGGACCGAGTCCACCTGCGCGACACGGCGAACGGCTTCGACGAGGTCCTGGCGGCCGCCACGGACTGCGAGCTGCTGGTGGTGGTCGGCGCCACCGGCGGCGGCGCCGCCGATCAGCTGCGCGATGCCCTCGACCGTCTCCGCGCCCGAATCCTGGTGCACCGCTTACGAATGCGGCCCGGCGGCTCCACGGTGGTTGCCGAAACCGACAGCGGCACCACGATTCTGGGCCTGCCCGGCAATCCGTTCGCGGCGGTCGCCACCCTGCTGGCCCTGGCCCCGTCCGTGGTGGAGGGCCGCCTCGGCCGCACCTCCGCCCGCAAGATCACCGGCCCGCTACTCAACGCCGCGGAGATCTCCGGCCCCGCCCCGCGTATTGTGCCCGCCCGCAACGCCCCCGAAGGCGGCTGGCTCGGCGACTCCCACATCCGCACCGCCCACCTCGCCGGGCTACTGGACCGCGACGGCCTCGTGATCGTGCCCCCGAACGCCCCGGACGGCGCCCTGGTCGAGTTCCTTCCCCTGCCCACCTGACCCACCGGACATCGGGCGTAATCCCGCTCACCTGCTGATCACCTTCCCGACACCTGGTGATGGCACGGTGGCGGCGTGCGGGTCGATACGAGTGCGGAGGAGGCGGGACGGGCCGAGTGGTTCCATCGCTGGTGTGAGGTGGCGGTGGGCCGGCTGCCGTGGGGGCTGGCCGCTGTCGTTCCCGCGACGTTCCTGGGCTTCGCCCTGATCAACGGGTGTACGTTCGCAATCGATCTGGTTCTGCTCACGGTCCTGCACAGTTGGTGGGGTGTCGGCCTGCCGATCGCCGTGACCGTGGCCTACGTCTGCGCGTTCGGATTGAGCTACCTGGCGAATCGGACGCTGAATTTCCGTTCGCACGCCGCGGTGGGACCGCAGTTCACGGTGTACGTGGTGGTCGTGGTGATCAACTACCTGGCGTTCATCCTCGGCGTGTCCAGCGTGCTGAGCGCGCTGGGAGTCGAATACCACGTCGCCCGGATCACCGCCGGAGCGTGCGAGGCGGTCTACATGTACTGCGCCATGCGCTGGGTGGTCTTCCGGCGCTGACCCTCACGCGCCGAGCGCCAACGGCTCGCGATACCTGCGCGCCGGATCCGGGACGGGGACCGCGGACAGCAGCCGCCGCGTGTACTCCGCGCGCGGACGACCGAAAACCTCGTCGGGCGTGCCGGTCTCGACGACCGTTCCGGCCCGCAACACCACCACCCGGTCGGCGACCCGATGCACCACGGCCAGGTCGTGACTGATGAACAGGCAGGCGAACCCGTACTCGTCACGGAGGTCGGCGAACAGGTCGAGCACCTGCGCCTGCACCGAGACATCCAGGGCGCTGGTGGGCTCGTCGGCCACGACCAGCCGCGGCGCCAATGCGAGGGCACGGGCGAGCGCCACTCGCTGCCGCTGCCCGCCGGAGAGCTCGCCGGGGCGGCGGGCGGCGTAATCGCCCGGCAGCCGCACGGATTCGAGCAGCCGACCCACCTTCTCCCGCAGCAGTGACCCGCTCGCCACCCGGTGTACCCGCAGCGGCTCACCGATCGAATCCTCGATCGTGCGCCGCGGATCCAGCGAGGCGGTGACGTCCTGATGCACCAGCGCCACATGCTTGCGCAGTCCGCGCAGCTCCCGGGCGCTCAGTCCGCGCAACGACACCCCTTGCAGCACAACCTCACCCGAATCGACAGGCACCAAGCCCAAGGCGACCCGACCGAGAGTGCTTTTCCCCGAACCGGATTCACCGACCAACCCGACGACCTCGTGCGGCGCGACCGACAGTGACACGCCGTCCAGCGCCCGGAACCGCTCGCCGCGAGACCGGTAGACGACGGTGAGATCACTCAGTGCCACCACCGGCGCGGGACGCTCCCGCTCCGCGGGCACCGCCAGTCCCAGATCCGCCTCTGCGGCTGTGTCCGGCAACTTCGGCACGGCCGCGAGCAGTGCGCGAGTGTAGTTCTCGCGCGGCGCGGCGAACAGTTCCCGCACCGGTTGCTGCTCCACCACTCGCCCGCCGCGCATGACCACCACCCGATCCGCGATCTCCGCGACCACCCCGAGATTGTGGGTGATGAACAGGACCGCGGTTCCCTTGCGCCGCTGCAGGTCTCGGAGAAGGTCCAGGATCTCGGCCTGCACCGTCACGTCCAGGGCCGTGGTGGGTTCGTCGGCGATGAGCAGATCCGGTTCGCCGGAGAGTGCGAGCGCGATGACCACGCGCTGTTTCTGGCCGCCCGAAAGCTGATGTGGGTACCAGTCGACGCGCCGCTCCGGTTCCGGGATGTCCACCAGCCCCAGCAGTTCCACCGCCCGGGCGCGCGCGTCGCTCCGCGAGATCGGCCCGTGCGCGCGCAGCGCCTGTGCGATCTGGGTGCCGATCTTCTGTACCGGATTCAGCGCGGTCTGCGGCTCCTGGAACACCATCGCGGCCCGCGTGCCCCGCACCCCACGCAGCCCGGCTTCGCTCGCCCCGACGATCTCGGTGCCGCTCAACAGGATCGAGCCGGTCGCCGAGGCTCCTTCGGGCAGCAGGCCGAGCACCGAGCGGGCGGTCAGCGACTTCCCGGAACCGGACTCCCCGACCAGGGCGACCACCTCGCCGCGCCGCACGTCGAAGCCGACCCGGTCCACGACGGTCCGTGCCCCGAACCGCACCACCAGGTCCGAGATTCCCAGCACCACTTCGTCACTCATCCGATCCTCCTCGCCCGGCCCAGCCCCTGGGCGATCAGCAGGAACCCGAGCGTGAGCCCCGCGACCACCACCAGGGGACCCACGGCCATCGCCGGATTCGCGTCCATATTCGAGACCGATTCGGCCACCACCGATCCCAGTGACGGTTGCGGCGGCCGCACCCCCAGCCCGATGAAACTCATCGCCCCGTCCACCGCCACGGCGATCGACATCGACAGCGCGAGTTGAACTCCCAGCGGTTCGAGGACATGGGGCAGCACATGCTTGCGCAGCGTCCACCAGATCCCCGCGCCGATCACCTCGGCGGCCTCGACGAACGCCTGCTCGCGCACCCGCAGGATCGCGGTGCGGATCTGACGGCCGAAAATCGGCACCTCGGCGGCGACGATCACGATGATCACCGCGTGCGCGCCCGGCCCGGTGATGGCCGCCAGCGCGATGGCGAGAATCAGCGCCGGGAAGGCGAGGACCACGTCGAAGACGCGCTGCGCCACGGTGTCCACGACCGGATGCAGACCCGCGAGCAGCCCGATCGCCGACCCCAATACCGCCGCCAGCGGCACCGCGACGAACACGATCAGCAGATCGATCCGCAGGCCGTGCAATACCCGCGCGAGCACGTCCCGATTGAGTTCGTCGGTGCCCAGCCAGTGCTCCGCGGTGGGTCCCAGCAGATTCGCCCCCGTGATCTGTGTGACGGGATCCTGGCGGCTCAGCGCCCCCGCGAACAGCCCCGCCAGCACGATCATCCCGACCAGGATCAGCCCGGCCAGTCCCTGACCGCGCCGCAGCGCGAACCGCTCGGATTCCGTTGCCGCCGAATCTGTTTCCGCGGCCGTCGCGACCTCGGTCATGACCGCCCTCCGATCCGGATCCGCGGATCCAGCCACGCGTGCACGACATCGGTGACCAGCTGCAACGCCACGAAAACGGTCACCGACAGCAGCAACAGCACCTGCACCACCGGGTAGTCGCGCCGATTGATGCCCTGTTCGATGAGCTGCCCGATCCCCGGCCAGGCGAAGATCGCCTCCACCAGCACCGCACCGCCGAGCAGATGGCCGGTCTGGATACCCAGCGCGGTCAGCATCGCGGGCAGCGCGTTGCGTAGCGCGCCGCGAGTCACTATCTGCCACTGTGAGATTCCCTGCGACCGCGCGGTCAGCACATAGGGCCTGCCGAGTTCGGTGCGCAGCGCTTCGGTGAGGAATCGGGTCAGCGCCGCACCGACCGGCAATGCCAGGCATACCGCGGGCAGCAGCAGATATTGCACGGCGATGTCCGGTCGCGCGATGAACCCGTCGGGCGGCACGCCGCCCGCGGGCAACACCGGAAGCGCGACCGCGAACAGCAGGGTCAGCAGCACGCCGGTCACGAAGGTGGGCAACGCGACGGCCACCGTATTCGCCGCCGCGATCACCGCGTGCAGCCACCGGTTCGGCCGGACCACCGACGCCACCCCCAGCGCGAGGCTCACCACGACCGCGAGCAGCAACGCGGCCGCGGTCAGCACCAGCGTGTTGGTCAGGCCCTGGCCGACCAGTTCGGAGATCTGCCCGCCGAGGACATAGGACCGGCCGAGGTCGAGGGTGACCAGGCCGCCGAGCCAGCTCAGGTACTGCGCCGGAATGGATCGGTCCAGCCCCAGCTGGTGCCGGATCGCGTCCACGCTCTGCGGGGTCGCGTCCGGTCCGGCCAGGGTGCTGGCGGGATCACCCGGCACCAGGCGCATCAGCAGGAAGATGAGCACCGACGACAGAAACAGGACCAGTAGCGCGGAAGGCAAGCGGCGCAACAGATATCGGGTCACGACAGGAACGCCTCCGTCAGAACGGTCTCGCGGCGCTTGGTCCACGACACCCCGTGCAGCCGCTTGGACGCCGCCGCCTGGTTGAACCGCACCCCGATCTCGATGAGGAACAGGCCCTCCAGCAGTTGGTCGCTGACGGCCCGATATGCCGAGACCGCCGCGCCGTCCGTGCCGCCGCTGCGCCGCCACGCCGCGTCGGCGGCCGCGACGTAGGCGGCGGATTCGTAGTGGGAGGCGTTCTTGCGGGCGTTGAACGGGTAGGCGCTGACCGTGAGCGTCGACGGCACGAACTGGGCCCACGAGTGATCGGTGACCCACAGGCCCGGATACTGGCCGCCGATCAGCTTCTTCACCGCGGTGCCGTCGTCGTTGGGGTCGAGGGTCACCTCGATCCCCGCGTCCGCGAGATTCGCCTGCACGATCTGCGCGGTCGCCCCGTGCGACGGCGTACTGGTGTTGTAGGACAGCGGGATCTGCGGCGGCTTGCCCACCTGCGCGACGAGTTCGCGGGCCTTGCCCAGGTCGCGGGCGTATCTGGTGTTGCGCGCCTCGTCGTAGGCGGGCGAGTTCCGCGGCCACGGCACGTTCAGCGGATATCCGGCACCGCGGAACACCTCCTCGATGATGCGGTCGCGGTCGAGGGCGTAGGCGATCGCCTGCCGCAGCCGGACGTCGGCCAGCGCCGGATTACGCACGTTCACACCGACATACATCTGCAGCTCGGCGCCGTCGTAGGTGATCGACTTGAATCCCGGTCGCGCGGCGAGGTTTTCGATGTCGCGCGGATTCAGCCCGTGCGCGAGCCCGACCTGGCCCGATCGCAGCGCGTTGAGCTGCGCCTGACTGTCCGGGATGATCGACAATTGCACCCGGTCCAGATATGGCCGCTCCGGCACCCAGTAATGCTCGTTGCGCTCGAACACCAACCGGCTGTTGGGGATTCGATCGACGAACCGGAACGGCCCGGTGCCGACGAAGGCGTCGCCGGTGGCGAGCTGCCCGATGGTCTCCCGGTCCAGCATCGGCGCGGTGTCCAGCAGGTCGAAGATATTGCCGAGCGGATGCGCGAATTTCAACACGATGCGATGCGGCGCGCTGGTGTCGTACTCGGTGATGGCCGCCGCGGTGCTCTTCAGCTGCGCCGACCATTTCGGGTCGGCGTAGGTGCGCAGCGCGAATTCGACATCCGCGGAGGTGAACGGCCGACCGCTGTGGAAGGTGACGTCGTCGCGCAGCTCCAGGGCCAGCGACAGGCCGTCCGGAGCCAGGCTCCACGACTTCGCCAGCAGCGGTTGCGGTTCCAGGCGGTCGTTCGGGTAGCGGATCAACGACTCGTACACCAGGCCGATCACCGCGGGTGTGGTGGCGGTATTGGTCAGGATGTTGGCGGGCACGATGTCCCACGGCGTGCCGACCTTCAGAGTGCCGCCGCGCACCGGGGTGGCGTCGTCACCGGCGGCGTCGAGTTCGTGTACCGCCGAGGTGCACGCCGCCGAGGCGCCGGTGGCGAACGCGAGCGCGGCGGCGCCCGCTCCGCGCAGGAAGATGCGGCGGCGCAGAGCGCCGGGTGGTGAACTCATAGCTGGATCCTCGAAATACTCAGCACGACGGGTCGCCGGAACCGTTCCGGGGCGCGCGGCGTCGACTCGTGTGCACGGCGGTTACGGTAACCAGCCCGGACTCGCCCGGCACCGGTTGCGCGCACCCTGCGTGAAACCCTGGCGAACCCGGTCGGCGCCGAGCTTCGCTGGAGCGATGTCTGTGCCTGATCATGCCCGCGGCTACGAGAACTTCACCGGTACGATCGGGCGGACCGCCGCCGAGTCCAGCCCGCGATGGACCTACCCGCCCACCGCGCCCGAGCACGCGCCGAACATCATCGTGGTGCTGGTCGACGACATGGGCTTCAGCGATATCGGGCCGTTCGGCTCGGAGATCGAGACCCCGACGCTGAACCGCCTGGCCGAGCGCGGGATCCGGCTCACCAACTATCACACCACCCCGCTGTGCTCCCCGTCGCGGGCCGCGCTGCTCACCGGGATCAACCCGCACCGCGCGGGCTTCGGATTCGTGGCCAACGCCGATCCCGGTTACCCCGGGCTGCGGCTGGAACTGGCCGACGACGTGCTGACGCTGCCGGAGATCCTGCGCGCCAACGGCTACGCCACCTACGCCGTCGGCAAATGGCACCTGGTGCGCGACGCCACCATGAACCCTGCGGCACACCGCGATTCGTGGCCGACGCAGCGCGGCTTCGACCGCTACTACGGGTCGCTGGAGGGGTTCAACTCCTTCTTCTACCCGAACCAGATCGTCTCCGACAGCTCGGTCGTCGACGTCGAGGCCTATCCCGACGACTATTACGTCACCGACGATCTCACCGACAAGGCGATCTCGTATCTGAAGGACCTGCGCGCGCACGATGCGGCGAAGCCGTTCTTCCTGTACTTCGCCCACGTCGCGATGCACGGCCCGCTACAGGCCAAGCAGGTCGACCTGGACAAGTACCGGGGCCGCTACGCCGAGGGCTGGGATCGGCTGCGGCACAGTCGTTTCGCCGCCCAGCTCGCACAGGGACTGTTTCCGGCGGGCACCCGGCAGAAGCCCCGCAACACCGAGCCGGGATACGAAGCGCAGGAATGGGATTCGCTGCCGGCCGAACAGCAGCGGCGGTTCGCGCGCTACATGGAGGTGTACGCGGCGATGGTCGACAATATCGACCAGAACCTGGGCCGCTTGCTCGACACGGTGGAGCAGCTGGGCGAATTGGACGACACGATCGTGGTGTTCACCTCCGACAACGGCGGCACCGCGGAGGGCGGCCCGGTCGGCACCCGCAGCTATCTGGCGGAATTCGCGCACGTCGACGATCCGGACTGGGTCGGTGACGTGCCGCACGACGAGGAGCTGATCGGCACCGCCCGGCTCGGTGTGCACTACCCGCGCGGATGGGGGCAGGCGTCGAACACCCCGTTCCGGTTCTACAAGGGCCAGACGTTCGCCGGAGGGGTCCGGGTCCCGTTTCTGGTGTCGTGGCCGAACGGACTGCCCGCCAATGAGATTCGCCGCGAGTACAGCTACGTGACCGACCTCGCGCCGACCCTGCTCGAGCTGGCGGGCCTGCGGCGGCCGTCGGTGCGTAACGGACTGCCCGCCAAGGAGTTCGACGGCGTCTCGGCCGTGCCGGTGCTGCGCGATCCGCGGGCAAGGTCGGCGCACGTCGAGCAGTATTCGGAGATGACCGGGCACCGCGGCTTCTATCGGGACGGCTGGAAACTGCTCGCCCTGTACGAGCCCGGCGCGGATATCGACGCCCCGCGCTGGCAGTTGTTCGACGTGCGCACCGACCCGACCGAACTGCACGACGTGGCGGACGAGTTCCCGGAGAAGGTCGCCGAGCTGTCCCGCGCGTGGGACGACGCCGCCTGGCGGAACACCGTGTTCCCGCTGCTCACCCGCGCGGATCTGGCGCGGCGCAGGCCCGAGGAGGCACGCCTGGCCGACCCCGTACGACTGCTGCCCGGCACGCCGACCCTGGAGCGGTATCGCTCGCAGCGGCTGATCGCGTATCGCGACTTCACCGTCACCGCGGAACTGGCCGGGTACGCCGAGGGTGACGAGGGCGTGCTGGTGGCCCACGGCGATCCGCAGGGCGGCTACCTGCTGTATGTCGAGGACGGCCGGATCGTGTTCGGATTCAACAGCTACGGCCGCTACGCCACCGCCGCGGCGCCGCTCCCGCCGGGGGCGCGCGAGATCGGCCTCACCGCGGTGGTGCGGCCGCGGCTGCGATGGGACTTCACCGTGCGCGTCGACGGCACGGCGGTGAGCAGTCTG
This sequence comes from Nocardia sp. N2S4-5, assembly GCF_044628355.1. Taxonomy (NCBI): domain Bacteria; kingdom Bacillati; phylum Actinomycetota; class Actinomycetes; order Mycobacteriales; family Nocardiaceae; genus Nocardia; species Nocardia sp. N2S4-5. The sequence goes on from NZ_JBIUPM010000001.1 coordinate 3,311,246, forward strand.
GCCGATCAGGTGCAATTGGCCGGAATGTCCCCGTGGACAGGGATTTCCGTCGGTATCGACGCCCGGGGTCCGGTCGACTGGGACCTGCGCCGCCGCCGCGGTCCCTTCCGCTACACCGGCGACCTGCGCGCGATCACCTACACCCCGGGACCGTTGCGCGTCCCCGAGCGGACCGTCCGCGCCGTCGAAGCGGAGGCCGAACTCGTCGCCGAGTAGGCCGGCCTATTCGCGCAGGCTATCCACGATCTTCTCGATCCGGCGGGTCCGGGTCTCCGCACGTTTGGCGCTGGTCACCGAGTCGGCGTACTCGCGGCGGCGGGAGTACGACAGCCGATCGAACCGGTTGCGCAGGCCGCCGGCGGCGAGTGCGGCGGCCAGTTCGTCGGGGACCGCCACGGTGCGCTCGGCGGTGTCGCGCGCCACGGTGACGGTCACGGTGTCGCCGGGCTGCTTGCCGAGCGCGGTGCGAATATCCTTCACCAGGCCGATGCACGGGCCGTCGCCCATCGACACGATCGATCCGCGGTACTCCACGCCGTCGAAGGTGGCGAGCACCGGGATCCGGCCACCGCCGCCGAGCGCCGCCACGACCTCGCCGGGTACCGGCACATACGCCCCGCCGCCGCGAGCCGCTTCGATTCCGGCCTCGAATCGCTGCATGACCCGCACCCTATCCGGCCGTCGCGTGGCACGGAGGATTTCGGCCGCGAGCGCCGGGCAAACGATTTACCACGCGGTAATTCGGGTCTCGTAACCTGTGCGACGTCCGTCTCATCGGGACGGGAAAAACGATGCTCGAAGCGGCTCCCGGATATGTAAACAAATGTAAAGTGCCCGAGAACCGGTCGTTTCCAAAGCATCACCGGATACCGCGCCGCCGCCCTCCGAGGCCCTGGAAAACGGCATCGGCCCAGGTCGCCTCCGCCCAGGTCGGGCGGGGCGGGCACCGCATAGTGACCACCACGTTTCCCCCGCCTCACAGCTCACCGCGAGGCCGGGAGCGTTGTGAGAGAACCGTTTTGTCCCCTCTCCCGACGTCCTTACTCTCGGTGCAGCAGCCCGGTTCACAGCTCGAAGGGGGCGTTGTGGTTAATTCTCATACAAAGGGTTCGACCCCCTCCGATACGAACGGACGATCCGCGGCATCCGGTGACGCACTGCTCCGATTGGGCAAATACTTCCACCGCGGCGAGGTCTCCGCCGATCTGCGCACCCTCCACAAGGTGGGCGGGCGCAGCGCCGACGAGTTCTACCGGGACCGATGGGCGCACGACAAGGTGGTGCGTTCCACCCACGGCGTGAACTGCACCGGTTCCTGCTCGTGGAAGATCTACGTCAAGGACGGCGTGATCACCTGGGAATCCCAGCAGACCGACTACCCTTCGGTCGGATCCGACAAGCCGGAGTACGAGCCGCGCGGCTGCCCGCGCGGCGCCTCGTTCTCCTGGTACACGTATTCGCCTGCGCGCGTGCGGTATCCGTATATCCGCGGGGTGCTGCTGGAGATGTACCGCGAGGCCAAGGCGGCGGTGAAGGACCCGGTGGTGGCGTGGGAGTCACTGGTGGAGGATCCGGAGAAGGCGAAGCGGTACAAGTCGGCCCGCGGCAAGGGCGGCTTCGTGCGCGCCGAGTGGTGGGAGGCGGCCGAGATCGCCGCCGCCGCACACGTTTACACCATCAAGCGGTACGGCCCGGACCGGGTGGCGGGGTTCTCCCCGATCCCCGCGATGTCGATGGTGTCGCACGCCGTGGGCGCGCGGTTCATCTCGATGCTGGGCGGGTCGATGCTGTCGTTCTACGACTGGTACGCCGACCTGCCGGTGGCCTCGCCGCAGGTGTTCGGCGACCAGACCGACGTTCCCGAGTCGGCGGACTGGTTCGACGCGGGCTATCTGATCATGTGGGGCTCGAACGTCCCGGTGACCCGTACCCCCGACGCGCACTACATGACCGAAGCCCGGTACCGCGGCCAGAAGGTCGTCGTGGTCTCCCCCGACTACGCGGACAACACCAAGTTCGCCGACGAATGGGTGCCCGCGCGGCCGGGAACCGATGCGGCCCTTGCCATGTCGATGGGCCACGTGATTCTCAAGGAGTTCTTCCTCGATCGGGACACGCCCCGCTTCCTCGATTACGTCAAGCGCTACACCGACCTGCCGTTCCTGATCACCCTGGACGAGCAGGAGGGCGGCTGGAACGCCGACGGTGAGTACCGCGGCCACGCCTGGGCGCCCGGAAAGTTCCTCACCGCCGCCGATCTCGGCGAGAGCGGCGAGGGCGCCGAGCACCGCACCGTGCTGCTGGACGCCGAGGGCAACCCCGTGGTGCCCAACGGCTCTCTCGGCGACCGCTTCTCGGCGTCCGGCACCGGCCGCTGGAATCTGGACCTGGGGGACGTCGATCCCCTGCTGACACTGCACGGCCACACCGACGATGCTGTGGCCGTGCAGTTCCCCCGCTTCGACGGCGGCGCGGACGGCGAGGCCGTGCTGGTGCGCGGCGTGCCCACGAGAATCGTTGCGGGCAAGCGGGTCACGACCGTCTTCGATCTGCTGCTGGCGCAGTACGGCGTGGGCCGCCCCGGTCTGCCCGGCACCTGGCCGACGGGCTACGACGACGCGCGCGAGCCCTATACACCCGCCTGGCAGGAGACCATCACCGGCGTCCCCGCCGTGCAGGCCACCCGGATCGCGCGGGAGTTCGCCGACAACGCCGACCGCTCCGGCGGCCGTTCGATGATCCTGATGGGCGCCGGCACCAACCACTGGTTCCACTCCGACCAGATCTACCGGTCGTTCTTCACCCTCACCCTGCTCACCGGCTGCCAGGGCGTGAACGGCGGCGGCTGGGCGCACTACGTCGGCCAGGAGAAGTGCCGGCCCGTGACCGGCTGGGCCACACTGGCTTTCGGCCTGGACTGGCAGCGGCCGCCGCGGCAGATGCAGGGCACCATCTTCTGGTATCTGGCCAACGACCAGTGGCGCTACGACCCGTTCACCGCCGAAACCTTCTCCTCCCCACTGGCTTCGGGCCGCTTCGCCGGGCGCACGGCCGCCGACAACATCGCGCTGGCGTCGCGGCTGGGCTGGATGCCCAGCTACCCGACCCTCAACCGCAATCCGCTCGACCTGGTGGACGAGGCCGAGGCGGCGGGCAAGACGCCGCAGGACTATGTGGTCGACGGGCTGAAATCCGGCGATCTGCGCTTCGCCTGCGAGGACCCCGACGCGCCGGAGAACTTCCCGCGCTGCCTCACCGTGTGGCGGGCCAACCTGCTCGGCTCCTCCGGCAAGGGCAACGAGTACTTCCACAAGCATCTGCTGGGCACGGACTCGAATCTGCAGACGACCGACGTGGCCGGGGTGCGTCCGCAGGAACTGGAATGGCGGGACCAGGCGGCGACCGGAAAGCTGGACCTGCTGCTGTCGCTGGACTTCCGGATGACCTCCACCACGCTGTTCTCCGACATCGTGCTGCCCGCGGCGACCTGGTACGAGAAGCACGACCTGTCCTCCACCGACATGCACCCGTTCGTGCACGCCTTCTCCCCCGCCATCTCCCCGCCCTGGGAGGCCAAGACCGACTTCGAGGCGTTCCATCGCATCGCGCGCGGCTTCTCCTGGCTGGCCGAGAAGCACCTCGGCGTCCGCAAGGATCTCGTCGCGGTGGCGCTGCAACACGATTCGCCCGACGCGCTGGCGCAGCCCGGCGGGCGGGTGCTGGACTGGAAGGCGGGGGAATGCGAGCCGATTCCCGGCCAGACCATGCCGAAACTCGTTGTGGTGGAACGGGACTATCCGAAACTGGCCGAGAAGATGGCGGCGCTCGGGCCGTTGGTCGAGACGCTCGGCCTCACCACCAAGGGCGTCACCACCTACCCCGACACCGAGGTCGAGTATCTCGCCGGAGTCAACGGCACCGTGATCTCCGGTGCCGCACAGGGCCGTCCGTCGCTGGCCAAGGACGTCCACGCGGCGGAGGCCATCCTGGCGCTGTCCGGCACCACCAACGGGCGGCTCGCGGTGGCGGGGTTCGAGGCGCTCGAACGGCGCACCGGAACCCGGCTGGCCGACCTCGCGGCCGAACACGAGGGCAAGCGAATCACGTTCGCCGACACCCAATCCCGGCCGGTGCCGGTCATCACCTCGCCGGAATGGTCCGGGTCCGAGACCGGCGGGCGGCGGTACTCGCCGTTCACCATCAACACCGAGCGGCTCAAGCCCTGGCACACCCTCACCGGCCGCCAGCACTTCTACCTCGATCACGACTGGATGATCGAACTCGGCGAGCAACTGCCGATCTTCCGCCCCCCGCTGGACATGTCCGCCCTGTTCCGCGAGCCGGGGGTGGGGAGCGTCGGTGACAACGGCGTCACCGTCCGCTACCTCACGCCGCACTCCAAGTGGTCGATCCACTCGGCCTACCAGGACAACCTGCACATGCTCACGCTCTCGCGCGGCGGTCAGGCGATCTGGATGTCGGAGAAGGACGCCGCCAAGATCGGTGTGGCCGACAACGACTGGATCGAGGCGATCAACCGCAACGGCATCGTCGTCGCCCGCGCGATCGTCAGCCACCGCATGCCCGAGGGCACCGTGTTCATGTATCACGCACAGGACCGCGCGGTCGACGTCCCGCGCATCGAGGGGACGCCGAACGTCAACGGCGCGAAGGGAAAACGCGGCGGCATCCACAACGCGCTGACCCGCATCATGATCAAGCCCTCGCACCTGATCGGCGGCTACGCGCAGCAGTCGTTCGCCATCAACTACCACGGGCCCACCGGAAATCAGCGCGACGAGGTCACCACGATCCGCCGCCGTTCGCAGCAGGTGGAGTACTGATGCGCGCGCCCCGTGGACGGAAGGAGTACTGACATGCGCGTCATGGCACAGCTGGCCATGGTGATGAACCTGGACAAGTGCATCGGGTGTCACACCTGCAGCGTCACCTGCAAGCAAGCGTGGACGAACCGGAGCGGCACCGAGTACGTGTGGTTCAACAACGTGGAAACCCGTCCCGGACAGGGCTATCCGCGGCAGTACCAGGATCAGGAGAGGTGGAAGGGCGGCTGGACGCTGAACCGCCGGGGCCGCCTCACCCTGAAGTCGGGGTCGCGAATGAAGCGGCTGCTCAACATCTTCGCCAACCCGGACCTGCCCACGGTGTCGGACTACTACGACCCGTGGAGCTACGACTACGAGAATCTGCTCAGCTCACCGGCCATGGACACCACGCCAGTGGCCCGGCCGAAATCGCTGATCACCGGCGAGGACACCAAGGTCACCTGGGGCGCCAACTGGGACGACGACCTGGGATCGGGACCGGAGCAGGTCGGCCGGGATCCGTTGCTGGGAAAGCTGTCCGAGCAGGTGAAGCTCGAGTTCGAGCAGACCTTCATGTTCTACCTGCCGCGCATCTGCGAGCACTGCCTCAACCCGTCGTGTGCGGCGTCCTGCCCGTCGGGCGCGATCTACAAGCGCGCCGAGGACGGCATCGTGCTCGTCGACCAGGACAAGTGCCGCGGCTGGCGGCAGTGCGTCACCGGCTGCCCGTACAAGAAGATCTACTTCAACCACAAGACGGGCAAGGCGGAGAAGTGCACGTTCTGCTACCCGCGCGTGGAGGTCGGCATCCCGACGGTGTGCTCGGAGACCTGTGTCGGCCGGCTGCGCTACATCGGCGTGATGCTCTACGACGCGGACGCGGTGCTGGAGGCGGCGTCGGTCACCGACGACAAGGACCTCTACCCGGCACAACTCGGCGTATTCCTGAACCCGCACGACCCCCGGGTCATCGCCGAGGCCGAGCGGGCCGGGATCTCGCCGGAATGGATTCAGGCGGCGCAGGATTCGCCGGTGTACAAGCTGATCGTCGACTACCAGATCGCGCTGCCGCTGCATCCGGAGTACCGGACCATGCCGATGGTCTGGTACGTGCCGCCGCTGTCACCGGTGGTGGATGTGCTGTCGGAGACCGGGCACGACGGCGAGAACATGGCCAATCTGTTCGGGGCCATCGACGCGCTGCGCATCCCGGTCGAGTATCTCGCCGAGTTGTTCACCGCCGGTGAGGTCGGCCCGGTCCGGGCCGCGCTGCAACGGCTGGCGGGCATGCGCGCGTTCATGCGCTCGATCAACCTGGGCCAGGAGCCGGACCTCTCGATCCCGGAATCGGTGCGGCTGGAGCCCGAGGAGATCGAGGCCATGTACCGGCTGCTGGCCATCGCCAAGTACGAGCACCGCTACGTGATTCCCAGCGGCGCGACTTCCCGTGCGCACGAACTGGATTCGCTGGCGACCGGGTGCAGCCTGGACAACGACGGCGGGCCCGGCATGACCGCGTTCGACGTCATGGCGGACAAGTTCCACCTGACCGACACCAACGGCGCCGCGCCCGAGGAGAAGTCGAGCCGCGTCAACCTGCTCAACTGGGACGGGAAGTCGACCAGCGGGCTGCTGCCCGAGCGCGACGGGGCGAACGGGCACAACGGGAGCCACAACGGTGGTCCGACGAACGGCGCGGCGAACGATATCGCGGAGCCCGAGCCGACCGGGGCGAGTCGATGAGCGCTTTTCCTGTGAGCCTGCCGAAGTTGCGGCGACGCCCCGAGCCCGCGATAACGATCTCCGAGCGCGACCGCCGCCTGGTGTGGCGGATCGCCGCCCTCCTGCTCGACTACCCCGGCCGGGAGACGCTCGCACTGATAGACGAATTGGCGAGCGCCACAACGCAACTGCCGTCGGAGGTGCGCGAGAACCTGGATCGGTTCCTGCGGCATCTGCGCGACACCGAGCCGCTGGCCTTGGCGCAGCAGTACGTCGAGACGTTCGACCTGCGCCGCCGCGTCAGCCTCCATCTCACGTACTACGCCTACGGCGATACCCGCAAGCGCGGCATGGCGCTGCTGCGCTTCAAGCACGCCTACCGGCACGCGGGCGTCGAACTGGACGACACCGAGCTGCCCGATCACCTTCCGGTGCTGCTGGAATTCGCCGCCACCGTCGATCCGATCGGCGGCGAACGGCTGCTGGGTGAGCATGTCCCGGTGCTCGAGCTGTTGCGACTGTCGTTGTCCGACAGCGACTCTCCGTACACGGCGATCCTGGCGGCGGTGGTCGCGACCCTGCCGCCGCTGACCACCGCGGACCGCCGCCGCATCGCCGAACTCGCCGCGCAGGGGCCGCCGGAGGAGGAGGTCGGGCTGGACCCGTTCGCCATGGACCCCTCGCTGTTCACCGGATCGGAAGGCCGCCGATGACCACCATGCTCTGGATGACGCTGCCCTATGTGGCATTCACGTCGTTCCTGCTCGGCCACCTGTGGCGGTATCGCAACGACCAGTTCGGCTGGACCACCAGGTCCTCCCAGATCTACGAGAGCCGGCTGCTGCGGCTGGGCAGTCCGCTGTTCCACTTCGGGATGCTCGGCGTGATCGGCGGGCATGTGCTCGGCGTGCTGATCCCCGAGTCCTGGACCGCGGCGATCGGCGTCTCCGAACACCTGTACCACCTGGTCGCGGTGTCGGCGGGCACCGTGGCAGGGGTCGCCGTCATCGCCGGTATCGCCATCCTGCTGTATCGCCGCGTCACCGTGCCCGCGGTGCGGCAGGCCACCACCAACAACGACAAGGTGATGTACGCGCTGCTGGCGGGCGCGTTGATCACCGGCCTGCTCAACACCGTCGGCAGCAACCTGCTGTGGGGCCGCCACAACTATCGCGAAACCGTATCCCCTTGGTTCCGTAGCCTTTTCACGCTGCACCCGGAGCCCGACCTGATGGTCGGCACGCCCTGGACCTTCCAGGCCCACGGCCTGATCGTGCTCACCCTCATCGGCATCTGGCCCTACACCCGCCTGGTCCACATGTTCAGCGCCCCCGTCGGCTACCTCGTGCGCCCCTACGTCGTCTACCGCAGCAAGGAATACAACGCCGCCGACAAACGCCGCTACGCCCGAGCCTGGGACTCCCCGGTGGTCCCCCCGTCGCGCACCCACTGACCAGGGCCGCCTCGGCCCGTGGACGCCCGCTTATGCCGTCGAGCGTCGCGGCTATGTCGGGATCTCACGGCGCCCGGTGTACTTATCGCATGACGACAACGACGCAGGCAAGTACCGCTACTTCCGCCCTCGGCACCACTTCTCTCGTGGTGGCCACCATTTCGACCGGACTCCTGGCCGGAGTTTTCTACGCCTACGCCAGCTCGGTGATGTTGGCGCTGCGGCAGATGGACGATCGGACGTTCGTGGATGTGATGAATCGGATCAACGTGGTGATCGTCAATCCGGCCTTCATGTTCGGGTTCCTCGGCTCGATCGTGTTCACGGGAGTGGCGGCGGCGCTGCATCTGCGGGGCGATCAGCGGACGGTGCTGTGGTGGATTCTGGCGGCGCTGGCGCTCAATGTGATCAGCTTCCTGATCAGTGCCGGTGGCAATATCCCGCTCAACAATCAGCTCGCCGACGCCACCGGTGGTGATTTCGCCGCGATGCGCCAGCAGTTCGAGGATTCGTGGGTGCGGCTGAACATCCTGCGCGGTGTCGCCAACACCGCCGCCCTCGGCGCCCTGGCCTGGGCCCTGCGGTGCGCCGGACGCGGATGACGCGCCGGTCAGGAGCCGCTCAGGGCGGCCAGGTTGGGGAAGCTGGTGAGCTGCCAGCCACCATCGATGACCAGCGAGGCGCCGGTGATGTAGGAGGCATCGGCGCCCGCGAGGAACAAGCAAGGCCCGGCTATCTGGTCGGGCCTTGCCGGCGTTTTCAGGGGAATGCGGTCGAGGAACATTCGCAGTGCGGGCTCGTAGGCGACGATCGGCGCGGTGAGTGGGGTGTCGACCAAGCCGGGCAGCACGCAGTTCACCCGTATCCCGTAGGGCGCCAGCTCCAGTGCGGCATTCTTGGTGAACATCTCCACCCCGGCCTTGCCGGTCGAATACGGGCTGCCGCCGGGCATCGGGATCCGCGCGTCCAGCGACGAGACGTTCACGATCGCGCCACCGCCCGCCCGCATCCGGCGTGCCTCGTGCTTGGTGCACAGAAAGACACTCTTCTGCACCAGATCGACGGTGAAATCCCAGTCCGCCTCGGCCAATTCGGTGACCGCGCCGATACGCGAACCCCCGGCGACATTGAACGCCAGCTCCAGCGAACCGAACAGCCGCACCGTCGTCTCGATCGCCGATTCCACCTCCGACTCGCTCGTCACGTCCGCCGGCACCGCGCGGAACCGCTCGCCCAGCCGTTCGGCCGCCGACCGCAGGCCCGCTTCGTCGATGTCCAGGCCCGCGACGTTCGCGCCCTCGGCGATCAGCCGGTCGGCGATGGCGGCGCCGATGCCCGAGGCCGCGCCGGTGACCACGGCCGTCCGGCCGTCGAAGCTGCGATTCGTCATGCGGTGTCCCCCGTCTCGTGGTGTCGCGCTCACGCGGCGGGCAGGAAACGGCCGGTGCGGCGGTTCCCCAGCGCCGCACCCGGCTGCCCATCGCCGAAAACATAAGTGCCGCCGACGAATACCGCCGACACCGCGGCGTCGTTGCGATTCACCATGCGGGACAGGTTGCCGTAGTACGGGACCGTCTGCTCGGCGTACGCGTCGAGACTGTCGTCCAGGTGTCGCGGGTCGACGACCACCACATCCGCGCGGTCACCCACGCGCAGGTGCCCGGCGTCCAGCCCGTACCAGTCGGCTAGTTCGCCGGTGAGGCGGTGCACCGCGCGCTCCAGGGTCAGGAACGGCCGCGCCGACCCCTGCGCGTCCCGCACCCGGCGCAGCAACCGCAGCCCGAAGTTGTAGAAGGCCATATTGCGCAGATGCGCGCCCGCGTCCGAGAAGCCCAGTTGCACACCGGGATCCGCGGCGAAACGGTCGAGCACGCGCGGCCGGTGGTTGGAGATCGTGGTGCGCCACCGCACCTTGCCGCCGTACTGCACGACCAGATCCAGGAACGCGTCCACCGGATGCAGGCCGCCGCGGTCCTGCCCGACCTGTCCGAAGGTCTTGCCGATCACCGAACTGTCCGGGCAGTCGACGATCTCGGCGTCGAAGAAGTCGCGGTGCCACACCCGCGGGCCGAACCTCTTGTCGTAGTCCTTGCGGAACCGCCGCCGGTACGCCGCGCTGCGCAGCAGTTCCTCGCGGTCCGCCAACTGGTTCGACAGGTGCAGTGCCGCTGCGCCGGAACCGAATTCCTCGAACACCACGAGATCGATGCCGTCGGCATACACCTCGAACGGCACCGGCAGATGCTGCCAGCGGAAATCGCCGCCCAGCGCGTTCATCACGCGCGCCATCGCCGGGAAGACGTAGGCGACGAAGGGGATCGCCTTGATGTCGGCGGCCGACAGCAGGCTCACCTTCAGCGGTTCGCGCCAGAGGCCGAGGCTGCTCGCCGCCATGGTCAGCAGGCTCTGCGGCCGCGAGACGTCCGGCCCGCCCTGGAGGGCGCGGCGGCGCTCGCGCAGCACCGTGTTGAGCCGCCGCCGTTCCCGGGTGGTCGCATAGGTCGACGGCAGGGTGCGCGAGCGGCACAGGTCGCCGTCGAGCTTGTCGAACAGCAGTTGCTGCGATGACATGCCGATGAAGCCCGCGTCGAGCGCCTCGACCAGCTTGCGTTCCATCGCCGCCACCTCGGCGGCGCCGGGCCTGACGTTTTTTCGGGTGGCGCGGTCCAACCCCATCTCGGCGGCGCGCACATCCGAATGTCCCAGGAAGCACGCGACATTCGCGCCCAGCGGCAGCGCCTCCAGCGCCGCGGCGTACTCGTGCGCGTTCCGCCACGTCTTCAGATCACCGATGGCATCGATGACGTGGCGGCGCGGGATCGCCTCCACCCGGCCGAACAGGTCGCCCGCGACCTCGGCGTCGACGTGCACGGTCGACAGCGAGCAGGACCCGAGCAGCACCGTGGTGACGCCGTGGCGGACCGATTCCGACAGTGTGGGATCCAGCAGCACCTCGACGTCGTAGTGGGTGTGGATGTCGATCATGCCGGGCAGCACCCATTTGCCCGCGGCGTCTATCACCGTGTCGCAATCGGTTTCCTCGAGCGGCGCCGCGGACACGGTGGCGACCCGGCCGTCGCGGATGCCGACGTGCCGGAGCGCGGAGGGCGCGCCGGTGCCGTCGAACCAGCGGCCGCCCTTGATGATGCTGTCGTACATCGTGTTTCCTCTTTCGGTGCCCGGGGACACCCGCCGTCAGATCGTTATCTCACGACGGACGACCTTTCCGGTCGCGTTGCGCGGCAATGGTTTATCGGTGATCGTCCAGCGGGCGGGCACCTTGAAGTAGGCCAGCCGTTCGGCGGCGAAATCACGGAGCGCCGCCGGGGTCACGGCGTTCGGATCGCCGACGACCACGACGGCCGCCACCTCCTGGCCGAGATCGTCGTGCGGCACCCCGAGCACCGCGGACTCGCGCACCGCGGGATGCTCGTCGAGTACGTTCTCGATCTCGGTCGGATACACGTTCTCCCCGCCGCGCAGGATCAGATCGCTGCGCCGGCCGGACAAGCGGAGCCGACCGTCCTCGAGGGTGCCGAAATCGCCGGTGCGCAACCAGCGCTCGCCGTCGATCGCCGCCGCGGTGGCGGTCTCGTCGTCCCAGTAGCCGAGCATCACGTACGGGCTGCGGATGCAGATCTCGCCCTCCGTGCCGTCGGGTACCGGCGTGCCGTCCGGGTCGCGGATCTCGACGGTGACCCCGACGATGGGACGGCCGACCGTATCCGGGTGGGCCGCCAGCTCCGGCGGCGTGGCAACTGTTGCGGCCGTGCCACTTTCGGTGAGGCCGTAGCTCGTGGTCAGCGCTACCCGCGCGACCGGTAGCCGCTCGCGCAGCCGCTGCTGGAACGCCGGCGAGGAGGGCGCGGCATTGAGCGAGAAGGCCGCCAGCGAGGACAGGTCGTAGCCGGACAGGTCGTGCTCGAGCATCCGGCTCGCCATCGTCGGCACCGCGCCCCAGTTGGTGACCCGCTCGCGCTCGACCAGGCGCAACACCCGGTCGACTTCGAACGAACCCTGGTGGATTACCACCGCGGCGCCGGTCGCCAGGCGCGGGACGACCAGGTTGTGCAGGCTGGCGATGTGGAACAGCGGCGAGGTGAGCAGGAAGCGATTGTCGCTGGGTTCGCGATGGGGCAGGCCGCGCATGCCCGCCACCATCGCATCGGTGAATCGGTGATAGTCGGTGACCGCCACCAGGTTTCGATGCGAATGCACGACCCCCTTGGGACGGCCGCTGGTGCCGCTGGTGTACAGGATCACCGCCGGATCGTCCTCGGCGACGGCCGTGCGGGGGTGTGCGCCGGAGTATTCGGCGATCAGTCGCGGGAGGTCGTGCTCCATCGTCAGCACAGGGATGCCAGCTACCCGCCGAACAGATCCAGCCTCGCCCGAAGACGCCGCACCACCCGGCGACCCCGCACTGCCGGAGCCCTCGGTTCGACCCGCGCTCGCCGGATCGTCCAGCAGCCCGGCTCTCTTCGCGTCCGCGATCAGTACCGCCGGGCGGGCGTGGCCGAGGGCGTACTCGATCTCCCGGGGCGCCCACCAGGCGTTGTAACCGACCGCGAGGGCGCCCAGGCATTGCGCCGCCCAGAAGGCCACCACCCACTCCGGGGTGTTGGCCGCCAGGATTCCGATGCGGTCGTCCTTGCCGACGCCGTACCGATCCGCCAGGGCCTGCGCGAGCGCTCCCGCCGCGGCCGCGTGTTCGGCGAACGACATTCGGTCGTCGGCGGTCACGAGGTATTCGCGGTCGCCCCACGCGGCCGAATCGTCCAGCATCTCCCCCAGCGAGCGACGCCGAGTGCGCATGACGGGGATCGGAGCGCCCAATACCTCCTCGACGGCCATGTCGAACGGACCACCGGGGCCGGTCAGTTCGGCGGTCACACGGGCTGCCACGGCCTGCGGATCAACGGTATTCGTCAAGGCACACTCTCCTCCGCGCCGCGTCGCCGCCGGGTACGTCCTTCACCCGAGTAGCCGTCCATCGCGCGCTTCCGGATCTGAACGTCCTCCCGAGGCCCGCGATTAACTAGAACTCGTTGCAGTTATCGTGGCGTGGGACACACGGTAGCACCTGGCGCGGCAGCCTGACCACGACTCCGCCGGACCTGGTCGTCTACTTCGGCGGCAGACTGCGTGCGTACGCCACGCCGCGTTGTATCCACTGCTCGAGCACGTCGTCGTCGGCTACCAGGGCCGAATCGACCCGTAGCCAATTGCGCATCGGGCGGCCGCCCATGACCATCGGCGCGACCTGCTTACCGTCGACCAGCCCCTCGGCCTGGTCCGGGTCGACCCGGACCATCAGGCCGCCCTTGCCGCTGGCCGCGACGGCCATATTGCCGCCGACCAGGAAGGCCAGCCCGCCGAACATCTTCTTCTCCACCGTCTCGGGCAGTACCGGGCCGAGCAGATCCCGGATGCGGTCCGCCAGTTCCTCGTCGTAGGCCATACCGCATTGTGACCCCGGCCACCGACAGATTCGCCCGCACGCGGAATTCACCGAGAATTCCCCAGCGACGGCGAGGTCGGCAGTTGCCGAGCCACACCGGTTGGACGAGCATCCGATCCCATGCCGTCGAATCGCCTGAACCCGGCCGGCGATATCCCCGACACGGGGATCCCGGAGCCGCTGGCCGCCACCATGACCATGGCCGAGCAGTACGAATGGCACCGCGCCCACCTGCGCCGGCACCCGGTCTCGCGGCGCAATTTCCTGCGCGGTTCGGCCGCGGCGGCCGCCGTGGCGGCGGTCGGCGCCACACCGTTCGCGGGCCGCGCCTACGCCGAGGACGCACAGCTGGCCGTGGGCGGGCGGCGGGTCGGGTTCGGCGCCGATGCCGCTGGTCAGCTCCGGTTCTCGGCGCAGCTGTCGCGAAATCCCCACGGTGCGAAGGTTTTTCTCGAACACGGACCGACACCCGGGCTGGGAGCGAGCGTCGAAGCGGAGATCCGCAATCTGGTCACCCAGATCCCCAGCAGCGACGGCGGTGTGCTCGCGGCCGAGCAGTTCTACGTGCACGCCCCCGTCGACGGGCTGGCGGGACGGATACCGCATTTCTACCGGTGGCGCACCTCCGACGGCTTCACCGGCGAGGTCAGCGCGGCGGCCACCGCCATGCCCACCGCGCGAAACGCGGTGCTGCCCTTCCGTTTCACCATGATGGGTGACCAGGGCACCGACGAAACACCCGTGCAGCCCGGCGGAGTGGCGCCCGGCGACTACGACGACATGTACTACAAGGCGGACAACGACCCCACCGTCCGGCACGCCGACAACGTGATGCGCCAGATCATCGCCGCCCGACCGGATTTCCACATACTCGCCGGGGATATCGCCTATGCCGATCCCTCCGGTGCGGGCAAGAGCCCGCGGTTCGTACCCGCGGGCGGGGCCGCACCCGGCGGCTTCGACAAATTCAATCCCTATGTGTGGGACGTGTATTTCGGCGCCATCGAACCCAGCGCGTCGACCACGCCGTGGATGTTCGCCACCGGCAACCACGACATGGAAGCCGCCTACGACACCCACGGGTACGGCGGACACCTTGCGCGCCTGGACTTTCCGGGCAACGGACCCTCCGGGTGCCCGTCGGCGTACTCGTTCACCTACGGCAATGTGGCGGTGCTGTCGCTGGACGCCAACGACGTCTCCTCCGAGATCCGGGCCAACACCGGGTACTCCGGTGGCGCCCAAACCGGTTGGGTGGAACGGACTCTCGCCGCCTACCGGGCCGATCCGGACATCGACTTCCTGGTCTGCTTCTTCCACCACTGCGCCTATTCGACCACCGATTCGCATGCCAGCGACGGAGGTCTGCGCGCGGCCTGGTGCGACCTGTTCGACCGCTATCGCGTCGATCTCGTGCTGCAGGGCCACAATCACATCTTCGAACGCACCGACCCGATCCGCGCGGGACAGCCCGGCAAGGTCGCGGGCGACAATTCGGTCGTGTACCCGGAAACCGACGGCACCGTGTACTACACCGTGGGCGGCGGCGGGCGACCGCGTTACGGCTTCCAGCCGGGTTCGCAGGAGACCTACCGCGGTCACGAAGTCGCCGATACCACCGTCCCCAACAGCTATGTATGGACCGTCGGCGGCGACAAGCGGGACGAAGCCGCGCCGTGGTCACGCGTGCGGTTCCGCAACTACTCGTTCATCCGGGTCGACGTGCGGCCGGGCTTCTTCGCCAGCGAGATGGACGTGGTCGCGGTGGACGAGTACGGGCGCGAGTTCGACAAGGTCACCTACCGGCGGCAAGTGCGGGCCTGAAATTCAGCGAACTCGGCTGGACGACGTCAGACTCCCAGGGCGGCGGCGAAAGTCGGCCAGGAGTCGTGGACGTCGTCCTGCCAGTAGGGCCAGGCGTGGGTACCGGTGCGATACACCACATCGGCCGGGATGCCCAGGGACGCAAGGCGATCGGCCAGGACGCGGGTGCAGCCGTTGACCACCGACTCCATCACGCCGCCCACCGCGAGCCGGTCGGCGAGCTTGCCCGCGTTACCGGCGATGGACGGGTCGGCGAGGGTGTCGTGCACGCCCGCGCCGCCGTTTCCGGCCGAGATGTAGAGGGCCGTGCCGCGCAAGCGGTCCGCGTTGAGCACCGGATCGTGCGCCGGCCATGCCGGATTGTCCGGCGCGCCCCACATATTCGCGGCGTTCGCGCCGAAAATGCCCAGCTGCGAATGGACGTAGGCGCGCGCCACCGGATCGCTGGTGCGCGGGCAGCCGCTGTAGGAGCCGACCGCCTGATACTTCCCCGGCGCGTCGATCGCGAGGTCCAGTGCCGAGGTCGCCGACATCGATGTTCCCGCAACGGCATTGCGGCCCGTCATCTCGAACCGCTGTTCCAGCAGGGGCGGCAACTCGCGCACGAGGAAGGTGGACCACTGGTTCCGGCCGAGCACCGGGTCGTCGGAGACCCAGTCGGTGTAATAGCTGGCGCGCCCGCCCATCGGCACGATCACGTTGACCGGCTTGTCGGCGAAGAACTGCGCGACGTCGGTGCGGGCGGTCCACGGGCCGCCGTCCTCGCCGCCGTCGACCGCGTTGAGCAGATACAGAGCCGGAGCCGAGGCGCCGGGATGCGATACCCACACCGTGATCGGCCGATGCATCGCGGCGGAGTAGACCACCACCTCGAACTCGCGGCCGCCGAGCGGGCGCACCTCGAGGATGGCCGGGCCGTCGCCGGGAGCGGCGACGGCCGACACCGGCACAACCATGGCAAACATCGCGAACAGGACCGTCAGGCAGCGCATGACCCGGGACATTGATGCAGTATCGCACCGTGGCACAGGGAAACTCGCCGAGGCGGGGGCGCGTGTCCGCCGCCCGCCCACATCCCCTGGGCAATCGACCAGCACGGCCTGCTCGCGTCAGTAGTCAGCCTCGGTCGTGAGCGTCCTGCAGCACTGCCAGGTCGATCTTCGACATGGTGCGCAGGGCGGCGCCTACCGCTGCGGCGTGGTCCCCGTTCAGCAGCTTCGGCAGCGCCGCGGGCACCACCTGCCAGGACAGGCCGTAGCGGTCGGTCAGCCAGCCGCACGGGCCGGGCGCGCCGCCCTCGGTCAGCGCCGCCCACAGCCGGTCGACCTCGTGCTGAGTGTCGACGACGACCTGGATGGACGCCGCGTCGGACAACGGGTGGTCCGGTCCGGCGTTCATCAGCGTGACGGCGTGCCCGGCCAGTTCCAGGGCGACGATGAACGCCGACCCGTCGGGGCCGCGGCTGATCTCGGTGATGCGGGAATCCGGCACGGTCGCGGTGTAGAACTCGGCCGCCTGCTCGGCGTCGCGCTCGAACCAGAAGAAGGTGGTGACGCTGGTCATGATGTGCTCCTGTGGGTTGTTCCGACGTGCTGTCACCCTTCGGTCGGAGCCACCCGGACCATTTCGACATACTTCCGCGAAATTTTTCTCCCGGATTCGTCGGTCCCGAGTCAGTCCTCGGCCAACCGATCCAGCGCCGCCTGGCTGGCCTCGTCGGCGGCGCGGTAGATGATCAGCCGTTGATCCGGATCCTGCAACGGCATCAACGCCTCGTACGCCACCGTGACCGGGCCGACGTCGGGATGCACCAGCGTCTTCTGCCCGCGCCCGTTCACCCGGACGTCCTGTTTCGCCCACAACAGTTCGAATTCTGCACTGCGGGAACGGAATTCCCGGATGAGGTCGGCGAGTACCCGATCGTCCGGATGCGCCGCCCAGGCGGCCCGCAGGTCGGCGATGCCCTCGCGCACTGTGCGTTCGCGGTCGGCGAAGAATTCGCGCATCCCCGGATGCAACAGGCACATCCACATCGAGTTGCGCTGCGACGGCGGCAGCGTATCGAAATCCAGTAGCAGACGGCTCATCTCGCGGTTCCACGCCAGGATGTCGTAGCGATGGTTCACCACCATCGCCGGCAGCGGCGACAGGTCGGTCACCAGCAGTTGCAGCGCCGGAGCCGCGGTGGTGGCGGGCTTGCCGTCGTCGGGCTGGCGTTGCCGGGCCAGGTCGAACAGGTAGGCGCGCTCGTCCCCGCCCAGCCGCAGCGCCCGGGCCAGCGCCTCCAGCACCTCCGCCGACGGCCGCAGCCCCCGCCCCTGCTCCAGCCGCACTATGTAGTCGGTGCTGACCCCCGCCAACTCCGCGACATCCTCCCGCCGCAACCCGGGCGTACGCCGGGACCGCCGCGCGGGCAGCCCCACATCCCGCGGGTCCAGCCGTTCCCGCCGGGCCCGCAAAAACGCCCCCAACTCCTGTGTCGCATCCACCGTGCCAGTCATCAGGATCGATCCTACGGCCAGCCTAGGACCGGCGCTCCCAGGAAAAACCTTCCCTTACCCCCTGTTCGCGGCCGTCGCAGACTCGATTCCGACGATGGCTACGACACAGGAGGACACCATGTCCCTCACCCTCGACACCTACCGGCTGCTGGGGCGGTCCGGGCTGCGGGTCTCCCCGCTGGCGCTGGGCACGATGACCTTCGGCGCGGATTGGGGCTGGGGCGCCGACCGCGACGATGCGCGCAAGGTGTTCGATCTCTATCTCGAGCGCGGCGGCAACTTCATCGATACCGCCAGCATGTACACCAACGGCAGTTCCGAGCGGCTGCTGGGCGAGTTCACCCGCGACAATCGCGAAAGCCTGGTGCTGGCAACGAAATACACGATGCAGCGGCGGCCGGGCGACCCGAATGCCGGTGGTAATCACCGCAAGAGCATGTTCGCCTCGGTGGAAGCCAGTCTGCGGCAGCTGAATACCGACTACATCGATCTGCTGTACCTGCACGCGTGGGACTTCCATACTCCAGTGGACGAAATCCTGCGCGGAATGGACGATCTGGTCCGCCAGGGCAAGGTGCTGTACGTCGCGATCTCCGACGCCCCCGCGTGGCAGGTCTCGCGGATGCAGGCCATCGCCGATCTGCGCGGCTGGTCGCCGCTGGTGGCGCTGCAGGTGGAATACAACCTGATCGAGCGCACCGCGGAGCGCGATCTGATCCCGATGGCCCGGGAGATGGGCCTGGGCGTGATTCCGTGGTCACCGCTGGCGAGCGGGGTACTCACCGGCAAGTACAGCCGCGCCGACCTCGACGCCGAGGGCGTGGGCTCCCCCGAAGGCACCCGCAAGAACGTGGCCCTCGCGCAGAACCAGCTCACCGAACGCGGTCTCGCCATCACCGACGTGGTCCGCCAGATCGCCACCGAACTCGGCCGCACCCCCGCCCAGGTCGCCCTGGCCTGGACCCTGCAGAACCCGGCCGTGACCGCACCCATCATCGGCGCCCGCACCGCCCACCAACTGGAGGACAACCTCGGCGCCCTGGACATCGAATTCGCCCCCACCCACCTAACCCGCCTCGAAGAAGCCAGCGCCATCTCCCTCGGCTTCCCCCACGACATGCTGGCCCGAGACATGACCCGCACAGTCACCACAGGCGGCCTCACCATCGAACCCCGCCGCTGACCCGACACTGCTCCCGACCGCGGGTGCGCGGTGTGGATCCCGGCCAACAGCATGCCGGGATGACGGCCGGACACTGACGAAGCAAGGTCGTCGGCGGCGCTGTTCGAGAAGGCCACCGGGCCGGAGCGCGTGCGACACAATTCAGGCGGCGGTGTGGGTGAGTTCGCTTGCGGCGGTGCGGTAGCGGTCGGCTAGTAGGCGGACGATGGCGGGGTGGACGCCGATGGGTTCGGCTACGCCATCTGCGCCGGTGTCGTGCAGGCGTTGGTGGAACAGGCCGTGGGCCAGTAGGTAGGAGGCGATGAAGACGCGGGGGGCGCCGGATTCGCGAAGGGAGGCAACTACTTCGGGGACTCGGGGCTCGCCGGTGGCGATGTAGGCGACTCGGACGGGGGCATCGAGGTCTTGGCCCAACAACCGGGCCGCGCGGCGGACGTCGTGGCGGGCTCGGGCGTCGGAGGAACCGGCGGCGGCGAACACCACGGCGTCGCCGGGGCGCCGGCCCGCGGCCCGTAGCCGCATCCGCATGATGCGGGCCAGGGCCGGGTCCGGACCCATCGCCGGGGTCACCGCGACGGACGCGTGCCCGCTCTCCGCGACCTCGCGCGGTACATCCTGATACACGTGGTACCCGGAGGCGAGGAAGGCCGGAACCACCACGGCGGGAACGGAATCCAGGTCGCGCAGTACCTCCGCGGGCGACGGGCCGAGCACGTCCACGAAGGCCGTGCGCACCACGGGCGCGGGTTCGAGAGCGCGCACGTCGACCCGCCCGGACTCGCCATCGAGCAAGTCCGGCGCGGGCGCCACCGCGCCCAGCTCCCGCGACACCGCCTCGGCCAAATCGGCGATCATCCGCACGCCGCGCGAACTCCTGGTGCCGTGTGCGACCAGCACCAGGGCCGGACCGCTCACCAGACCCCTGCCATGGGTGCGGGGCCCTGGGGGCGCAGTGAGGGGGCGTAGCCGACCGGCGGGCGCGGGTTGTTGTCGATGCACTCGGCGGGGTCCAGCGCGAGCCGGTAGCCGCGCTTCACGACGGTCTGGATGGCCTTCGGCGTGCCGAGACCCGCGCGTAGTCGGGCGATGCCCGTCTCCACCGCGTGCGTGTCGTCGCCGCCGCCGGGCAGCGCCGCCAGCAGGTCCTCGCGCGACACCACCCGTCCGGGCTGCCGCGCCAGGGCGCGCATGAGCGCCATCGGCGCCGGGGCCAGCTGCCGCACCTGGCCGTCGACCACCACGCAGCCACCGCGCACGCTGAGGATGTGACCCGCGGCGTGAATCCGGTTGGCGCGCCGCGGCAATTCCTCGGCCACGTGCCGCGCCAGGGCACCGAGCCGCGCCCGGCCGGGCATGGTGGTGGACACTCCCAGCTCCTCCAGCGGAGCGGCGGTGATCGGCCCGACGCACGCGGGCAGCACCCGGGCGCGGAAGGCGTGCAGCACGGCCTCCAGCAGCCCGGTTTCCTTGGCGCGCATGAGCGTCGAGGCCACCGCCGGGGCGCTGGTGAAGGTCACGCAGTCCAGCGCCGAGGTGACGATGGCCTCGATCATCCGGTCGAGCGGGGTCGGATCCTCCGGCGGAATCCAGCGATACACCGGCACCGGCACGACATCGGCTCCGGCGCAACGCAATACCTCGCAGAAGTCGGGAACCGGCTCCCACTCGGTGGTCGCGCCGTGCAGCTGCACCGCGATGCGCGTACCCTCCACGCCCTCGGCCAGCAGGTGATCGAGCACCTCCGCGGAGGACTCCGAGGCCGGCGACCACTCCTCGCGCAGTTCCGCGGCCCGGATGGCGCCCTTGGCCTTCGGGCCGCGGGCCAGCAGGCGGGTGGAGCCCAGCGTCGTGCGCAGATCTTCGGCCAGGCCCCACCCTTCCGCGGCCTCCATCCAGCCACGGAAACCGATACCGGTGGTGGCGACGGTGACCTGCGGCGGATCGGTGACCAACTGCCTGGTCACCCGCTCCAGTTCGTTGTCGTCGGCCAGCGGAATGATCCGGATCGCGGGGGCGGCCATGATGTTCGCCCCGCGCCGGGTCAGCAGGGTGGCCAGCTCGTCGGCGCGCCGCGCGGCGGTGACGCCGATGGTGAAGCCGTCGAGGCAGGCGGCGTTGTTCGGGATATCAACGCTCATGCCGAGTCCTCGGTACAGTCCACCGGCTCGTCGGACACCGCCACGACACCGTCGATCACGCGGACACCGTATACCGGCAGCCCCGTCGAGTCGTCGTCGAGGCAGTGCCCGTCGAGCAGCGAGAAGGCCTGTTTGAGCAGGGGCGACGCCACGACGGGCACACCGCCTCGATCACCGACGATGCCGCGCGACATCACCGCGGCCCGGCCGAACGGATCGATATTGCCGACGGCGTACAGGCTGCCGTCGGGCAGCAGGAACAGGGCGGCCTGACGGCCACCTCTCAGCAACACCGCCACGCCGCGGCCGGGAATCAAATAGTCGAGGCGGCAGGCCGAGGTCCACCCTGCGGTGGTCACCTGAGCAATACCGGGTGTGTCGATCACGGTCATCGGTAACTCTCCTCCGAACGCCCTACCTATTGGTACCGGCGTCCTGTTTCCAGGCGATTACGCGCCTATTTCCCGTGCGTGGCGCTCTCGGCGACAGCGCTGCCGACCGGCACCTCGGGCATACCCAGCAGGACCGGGACCTTGCGCTCGCCGCTGTCGTCGAAGCCGATGGTCGGGTCGCTCTGGTCCGGCGCGTTGACGAAGGACACGAACCGCGACAGCTTCTCCGGGTCCTCCAGCACCGCCGACCACTCGTCCTTGTACCCGGCGACGTGCTGGGCCATGGCCGTCTCCAGCTCGTCCGCGATGCCCAGCGAGTCCTCGCACACGACCTGCTTGACGTGCTCGATGCCACCCTCCAGCGCCTCCTGCCAGGGCGCGGTGCGCTGCAGCCGGTCGGCGGTGCGGATGTAGAACATCAGGTAGCGGTCGATGTATTTGATCAGCGTCTCGTCGTCGAGATCGCCGGCCAGCAGCACCGCGTGCTTGGGCGTGAGGCCGCCGTTGCCGCCGACGTACAGGTTCCACCCGTTCTCGGTGGCGATGACGCCGACGTCCTTACCGCGCGCCTCGGCGCATTCGCGGGCGCACCCGGACACGGCCAGCTTCAGCTTGTGCGGCGACCGCAGCCCGCGGTACCGCTTCTCCAGCAGCACCGCCATGCCGACCGAATCCTGCTGCCCGTAGCGGCACCAGGTGGACCCGACGCAGCTTTTCACCGTGCGCAGCGACTTGCCGTAGGCGTGCCCGGATTCCATGCCGACATCGACCAGGCGCTGCCAGATCTTCGGCAGTTGCTCGACCCGCGCGCCGAACAGATCGATGCGCTGGCCCCCGGTGACCTTCACGTAGAGACCGAAATCCTTGGCGATCTGGCCGATTTCGATCAGCTGCTCGGGCGTGCACTCGCCGCCGGGCATCCGCGGCACCACCGAATAGGTGCCGTTCTTCTGCAAATTCGCGAGGAAGTGATCGTTGGTGTCCTGCAGCGCGGCCTGCTCACCCTCGAGGATGTGGTCGCTCGAGGTGGAGGCCAGGATCGAGGCGACCGTCGGCTTGCAGATGTCGCAGCCGGTTCCCCTGCCGTGCTTGGTGATCAGCTCGGAGAAGGTGCGGATGCCGGTGACCTGGATGATCTCGAACAGCTCCGCGCGCGACTGCTCGAAGTGCTCGCACAGCGCCTTGGACATCTCCACGCCCGACTGCTCCAGCAGCTTCTTGAGCATGGGAACGCAACCGCCGCACGAGGTTCCGGCCGAGGTGCAGCTCTTGATGCCGGGGATGTCGCAGGCGCCGTCCGCGATGGCGCCGCAGATGGCGCCCTTGGACACGTTGTTGCAGGAGCAGATCTGCGCCTCGTCGGGCAGCGCGTCGGCCCCCAGTTCCGCACCGGCGGGCGAGATCAGGGCCGCGGGCTCGGCGGGTAACTCGCTGCCGACCAGCGGGCGCAGCGCCGCGTACTGTGACGCGTCGCCGACCAGGATGCCGCCGAGCAGGATCTTGGCGTCATCGGAGAGAACGAGTTTGGCGTAGGTGCCCTTGGCCGCGTCGTGCAGCACGACCGACAGCGCGCCCTCGGTCGTGCCGTGCGCGTCACCGAAGCTGGCCACGTCCACACCGAGCAGCTTCAGCTTGGTGGACAGGTCCGCACCGGGGAATTCCCCTGCGCCGCCGAGCAATCGGTCCGCCACGATCTCCGCGGTGGTGTAGCCGGGGGCGACCAGGCCGTAGCAGGTCCCCTCCACGGCGGCCACCTCGCCGACGGCGTAGACGTGGGGATCGGAACTGCGCAGCCCGAGGTCGGTGATCACACCGCCGCGCGGCCCGACCTCCAGCCCGGCGTCGCGGGCGATCTGGTCGCGCGGGCGGACACCGGCGGAGAACACCACCAGCGAGGCGTCGATGGTCGACTCGTCCGACAGCGTGACCCGCAGTCCCGCACCATCTTCCGCGGCCTCGATGGCCGAGGTGCCGACACCGGTGTGCACGTGCAGGCCCAGATCGGTGACCAGGCGCTCCAGGATCGCGCCGCCGCCCTCGTCGACCTGCACCGGCATCAGCCGCGGCGCGAACTCGACCACGTGCGGGGTGATACCCATGAGCCGCAACGCATTCGCCGCTTCCAGCCCGAGCAGGCCGCCGCCGACCACGACGCCGACCGCGCCCGGCCCGGCCGCGTCGGCCGCCGCCCGGATGCCGTCGAGGTCCTCGATGGTGCGGTAGACGAAGCATTCGGGGCGGTCGTGGCCGGGCACCGGCGGCACGAAGGCGTACGAGCCGGTCGCGAGAACCAGTGCGTCGTAACCGATCACGTCACCGGTGGAGGTGGTGACCTTGCGGGCGCCGCGGTCCACGTTCTCGGCGGAGACGCCCAGCCGCAGATCCACCAGCGCGTCACCGGCGTACTCGTTGCCGGGCAGCGCCAGCGCGGTCGCGTCCCAGGCGCCGACGTAGGACGACAGGCCGACGCGGTCGTACGCCGGGCGCGGTTCCTCGCTGAGGATCACGACCTGCCAGCGGCCGTCGGTGTCGCGCGAGCGCAGGGCCTCGACGAACCGGTGGCCGACCATGCCGTGACCGACGACCACCACGGTCTTGCGCTGCGCGGGTTCCACAGTGGGGTTCATGTCTGTCCTCCGAATGGTTCTGGTCAGGCTCTGGGCCGACGGTTGGTGGACGGGGATCCATTGCCGGACACGGGGTTTCCGGATTCGAGTTCGGCCTCGAGCACGAACGTCTCGGCCTCCACCACGACATCGGGCTCAGCGCGCCGCCGCGCACTAGGACGGCGCAGGAACACGGCCCAGCACACCGCGGCGCAGACCAGGTAGAACGCCATGAACACCCAGAAGGCGGTGGTAGCGGACTTGGTGGAGGCGTAGGAGGAGCGCAGCACCAGGTTGATGCCGACCCCGCCGAGCGCACCGACCGCGCCGACGAAACCGATCAGCGCGCCCGAGGTGTTCTGCGACCAGGCCGCCCGCGTCGCCGAATCGGCTTGCAGGCTGCGGGATTTGGCGTCGAACACGGACGGGATGATCTTGGTGACCGCGCCGTTGCCGATACCGGACACCACGAACAGGGCGATGAAGCCGATCACCATCGCGGCCATCACCGCACCGGTGGGCACGTGGTTGTTGCCGTCGGCGACCGCACTGGCGACGGCCACCGCGAGCGTCGCGAGCGTCATGGCGCCGAAGCTGTACAGCGTGACCCGGCTGCCGCCGAACCGGTCGGCCCACTTGCCGCCGTAGGGCCGGGTGATCGAGCCGAGCAGCGGGCCGATGAACGCGATCTGCGCGGCGTGCAGCGCCGCCTCGGCGGGCTTGCCGCCCCCGGCGACGAAGCTGACCTGCAGCACCTGCCCGAACGCGAAGCTGTATCCGATGAACGAGCCGAACGTGCCGATGTAGAGGAACGCGATCGCCCACGACTGCGGCACCTTCAGCGCCGTGATCATGTAGGAGTAGTCGGCCTTCTGGTTGCGCACGTTGTCCATGTAGAGCGCCGCGCCGGTGGCGGCGGTGACGATCAGCGCCAGGTACACCAGGCACACGACCGAGGCGTGCCCGTAGGCGCTGCCCAGAGTCGCGATGACGGCTAGGCCGATCAGCTGGATCACCGGGACGCCGACATTGCCGCCGCCCGCGTTGAGGCCCAGCGCCCAGCCCTTGAGCCGCTGCGGGTAGAAGACGTTGATATTGGCCATCGATGAGGCGAAGTTGCCGCCGCCCAGGCCCGCGAACGCCCCCACGATCAGGAATGTCGTGAACGAGGTGCCGGGCTGGTTGATGAAGTACAGCGTCAGCAGCACCGGTACCAGCAGCGCGAGCGCCGAGAAGATGGTCCAGTTCCGGCCGCCGAACTTGGCCGTGGCGACCGTGTAGGGAATCCGCAGCACGCCGCCGACCAGCGTCGGGACCGCGCCGAGGAAGAACTTGCCCGCCGTGTCGATGTGGAACACGTCGGTGGGCATGAACAGCACCATCACCGACCAGATCGACCACACCGAGAACCCGATGTGCTCGGCGAAGACCGACCAGACCAGGTTGCGGCGGGCGATGTTCTTGCCGCCCGCCTCCCAGGCGTCGACGTCCTCGGCATCCCAATGCTGGATGTCGTGATTGCGCGTCAGCGTGCTCACCAAGGGCCTCCTGAATTCCGGGATGGCCCCAAGGTAGGAAACCGGTATTGCGCCGATGCTGCGCGAAATGACCGTCAAATCAACGGTTGCTCACGATTATCGGGAAGCGCCCGTGAGAACCCGCCTATTGTTTCGCCCGTGTGACACAACGGTTTCAGCGCGTCACGAAGAGCCCACCGGACGACGATCGGTCGGTGA
This sequence comes from Nocardia sp. N2S4-5, assembly GCF_044628355.1. Taxonomy (NCBI): domain Bacteria; kingdom Bacillati; phylum Actinomycetota; class Actinomycetes; order Mycobacteriales; family Nocardiaceae; genus Nocardia; species Nocardia sp. N2S4-5. Next base: position 3,337,088 of record NZ_JBIUPM010000001.1, read on the forward strand.
GATCAACGGCGGCAAGTGTTTTGGACCACACTCGCTTGCCGATGGCCAACATCTTGGCCCACACCTCACCGGTCGGCAAGTCCTACGGTGAATTCGTCACCAGGTGTCTTCCAGCATCCGCGGCTTGCACGCCTGCCACGCCCCCGTGAGCAACACCAGCACCGCCACCGCGAGCAGAGCGAACGGGGCGCCCCAGCCACCGGTCAGATCGTGCAGCACGCCGAACAGCAGCGGACCCACGCAGGCGACCGTGTAGCCGACGCCCTGGGTGAACCCGGACAGCGCGGCCGAACCGGCCTGGGTGCGGGTGCGCAGATTGATCAGGGTCAGCGCCATCGGGAAGGTGCTCGGCCCCAGCCCCAGCAGCACCACCCACAGCCAAGGCGCCGCCATCGGCGCCGTCAGCAGTCCGCCGAACGCCACGAAAAAGCAGATGGCACAACCGATCACGATCGGGAACGGATTGCGCACCCGCGCGGTCACGCTCGGCGCGGTGAGCGCGGCGACCAGACCGATCATCGAGAAGACGCCGACCATGGTGCCGCCGAACGCCGCGGACGCCCCGGCGTCGGAGAAGATCTTGGGCAGCCAGGTGAACATGGCGTAGGTGCTCAGCGAGGTCATACCGAACATCCCGGCCATCCCCCACGCCACCGGCGAGCGCCACACCTTGCCGCCGGCGGGTTGCGTCCCGGTCGGCAGCGCCGTCCGGTCGGCCTGATCGTGCCCGCGGCGCCCGCGCAGCACCCCGAGCCACGGCAGCGCGGCCGCGAATCCCAGCAGCGACCACAGCCCCAGCGACACCCGCCAGCCCGCGGCGTCGGCCACCGGCACCGCGATCAGCGCCGGCATCACCGTGCCCAGCTGCACCATGGTGATGTACAGCGAACTGAGCACCGCGAGATGGTCGGCGAAGTACCGCTTGACCAACGGCGGAATCACCACGTTGCCGATGCCCATGCCGGCCAGCGCCAGCGCCGAGAGCGCCAGCAGCTCCCAGGTGTCGGGCACCATCGCGCGGGCGAGCTGGCCGACACCCGCCATCAGCATCGCCACGAGCGCGGTGCGCTCGAGGCCGAGCCGCCGCACGAAGATCGGCGTCAGCACGCCGGCGAAGGCGAACATGGCGGTGGGGATCATCCCGAACACGCCGACGACGGCGGTCGAGTAGCCGATGTCCCCGCCGATGCGCTCGGCCAGCGGAGTGAAGGCGGTGACCGCGAGGCGCAGCGTGAACGCCGACATGAGGATCGCGGCGAGCACCAGCAGCCGCCCCTCGATCAGCGAGCGGCGGCGGACCTCGGTGGTGGTGTGCTCAACGGTTACCGTCACGTAAAAATCATAGGATGATTGGATGATCGGACGCAAAGAATGTGAGCAGGGGTACTCTATGGAGCGTGCAGCCCGTCCGTCGCACCAGCCTCATCGCTCAGGTCACCGAGCAGCTGCGTGCCGAAATCCGTTCCGGCCGTTGGTCCGTCGGCTCCCGCATTCCCACCGAACCGGAGCTGACCGAACTCACCGGCACCGGACGCAACACCGTTCGTGAGGCCGTACAGGCCCTCGTGCACGCCGGCATGCTCGAACGCCGCCAGGGGTCCGGCACCTACGTGATCGCCACCTCCGATCTCGGTGGCGCCCTTGCCAAGTACTTCGCCGACGCGGTCGAGCGCGACATCCTGGAGCTGCGCCAGGCCCTCGACACCCAGGCCGCCCGGCTGGCGGCGCAGCGCCGCGACGACACCGACATCGCCACTCTGCTGCGGTTGCTGGAAGAACGCCGGCAGGCCTGGGACGAGCACAACCCCGCCGCCGTCGAGGCCGACGTGGAACTGCACCGGGCCATCGTGGTGGCCAGCCACAACGCGGTGTATCTCGAGTTCTACGATTCCCTGCTGCCGGTGATCGAGGACGGAATCCGCAGTCGCACAGCCAAATCCGGCGACTCCTTCCACACCGAGCACGCCGATCTGGTGCACGCCGTGATCGACGGCGATCCCGAGCGCGCGGCGCGGGCGGCCAACTGCTTCCTCGGCTCCCTCATCGCCGAGTTCCCGGACAAGTAAACGAGTCGTCACCGCGGGGCAAGTCGGCGGGTGAGCGCGATTTGCCGAGCCCGTCATCTCACGCGACGTGTGCGTAACGCCACATTCGTACGGTGGACGCGACCGCCGGGGGATCCGGATTCACCGCCGGAACTCCCGCGATGAGGGCGGTCACCCCTTCGTGAGAGGAAGCGCCGATGACCACCACCGACGCCGCGGTACGTACCGGTCCGGACCCAGCCACCTTCCAGCACCAGACCCGCGGGCGCTGGCTGGAACATTGGGAACCGGACAACGAAAGCTTTTGGGAGAGCGGCGGAAAGCGGACCGCGCGCAAGAACCTGCTCTTCTCGGTCTTCGCCGAGAACCTCGGCTTCAGCGTCTGGGTGCTGTGGGCCAGCGTGGTCACCGCGATGGGTCCGGCGGGCTTCGACTTCCTGGCCGGGCTCGGCAAGGGCGATCCGGTCGCGGTGGGCAATTCGCTCCTGCTGACCTCCACCCCCACGCTGGTCGGCGCCGCGCTGCGGATTCCCTACACCTTCGCCATCCCGCGCTTCGGCGGCCGCGCGTTCACCGTGTTCAGCGCCGGAATGCTGCTGCTGCCGACGCTGGGGCTGGCGTGGTTCGTCAACCAGCCGGACACGCCGTTCTGGGTGTTCATGCTGCTGGCCGCGCTCGCCGGTGTCGGCGGCGGCAACTTCTCCTCGTCGATGGCCAATATCAACTTCTTCTTCCCGGAGGGCAAGAAGGGCGCGGCCCTGGGCATCAACGCCGCCGGCGGCAATCTCGGCGTCGCGCAGACCCAGCTGTTCGTGCCCCTGATCATCACCCTCGGCACCCACCTGATGGCCAAGGACGCGGGCGGCTACCGCTTCGGCATCACCCTCGCCACCCTGATGTGGATCCCGTTCATCCTGATCGCGATGGCCGGGGCGCTGCGCTACATGGACTCCATCACCGGGGCCAAGGCCGACGGCCGCTCGTACCGCCTGGCCCTGACCAACCCGCACACCTGGGTGATGGCGGTGCTCTACATCGGCACCTTCGGCTCGTTCATCGGCTTCTCCTTCGCGTTCCCGACGCTGCTCAAGGCCAATTTCCCCGATCTGGCCAAGATCGGCTGGATGAGCACGATCGGCAACCTGGCCTTCCTCGGGGCGCTGGTCGGGTCGATGAGCCGGCCCTTCGGCGGCTGGATCTCCGACAGGCTGACCGGTGGCCGGATCACGCTGTACGTGTTCGCCGGAATGGCGGTGTCGACGGTGTTGATCATGGCCGCGCTGTCGGCGAAAAGCTTTCCGCTGTACCTGATCTCGTTCCTGCTGCTGTTCGTGCTCAGCGGGGTCGGCAACGGTTCCACCTACCGCATGATCCCGTCGATCTTCATCGCCGAATCCAAGCGGCGCGCCAGCGAGGCGGGCGAGGACACCGCGTCGGCGTTGATCTCGGCGAAGCGCCAGGCCGGCGCCGCGATCGGCGTGATCGGCGCGGTGGGCGCCTCCGGCGGCTGGCTGCTGCAGCAGGCACTGCGCCTGTCCAACAACCACTTCGGCAGCATGTCGCCGGCCTTCTCGGCCTACGCGGTGGCCTTCCTCGCGATGGCCGGGCTGACCTGGTGGTGCTATCTGCGGTCGTCGTTCGCGGTGCGCCGGGCGCCGTCATTGGCCTACGCGCGGGTGTAACACTTCGCGGACCAGGACAGATGATCAAGTAAGCGGGTATCGCTTTGTGCCACCGACTGATCCGGCCCTGACCAAGCCGGATCCCCAGGGCACGGTCGCCGTCGTCCCCCCTGCCGTCGGCGTCCGTGCCCGCCCGCTTGTCTGGCCCCTCGAGCTTTTACAGCGCTGTGCGCCAAAGGTTTCCGCTCAGAGCAGCATGCGCGTCATGTCGGCCGTGCGAGCTAGTCCGGGGAAGGCTTCCGGGGTGGAACGCGGATGCAGCGCATGGACCGCGAGCCGGAACATGACCGCCCGCAACACCATTTGCGGCCACTCCGGTAGATCCGACCAGCGGTGCAGCAGCCCGTCGTCGGCGCCGCCCCAGGACAGCGCGTCGACCACGATCACCCCCGCCGCCCACGGCGCGGGTCGCCAGTAGGGGGTCAGATCGGTGAGGCCGGGAGTGAACGTCCCCGCGAACAGCACGGTCCCGAACAGGTCGCCGTGCACCAGCTGGGCCGGGGTCTGCACGGGTTTGCGCAGCGTGGCCAGCTGGGTGAGCAACTCCAGGCTCCGCCGCCCGTCGGGTGAGGTGGACGGCAGCATGCCGCCCACCTTCAGGCTGCGGAGCGGGACCGGTTCCCACGCGGCGCGGTCGGCGGCGACGAACACGTCGACGTCCACCCACGGCGCGATCGGCTGCTGGATCAGGAACCGCGGCCGCTCCAGCTTGACCGTGGCCTGGTGCAGCCGCAGCGACACCGACACCACCTCGTCGTGCCGCGGCTCGGGCGTGCCTTCCAGGAACGTGTCCGCGCGCCAGCCCGCCACGACGTAGCGCCCGTCGGTGCCGCGCACCGGCCGGGCCACCCGCAGGCCGTCGACCTGCAGCGTCTCGCGGACCTTGGCCGACCAGGCGGCCCGGGCATGATCCGCCACCGGGGACAGCACCACGTCGCCGCAGCGCCATCCGCCGTCCCAGTCGCCGAGCGCGACCGGCGTCACCTCGCGAAGACCGAACGTGGCCCGAACATGCTCGGGAGGTTCCACAGAAGTCACGGCCGTACCGTACTCCCGGACCGTTGTCCACCCAGGAAGCCGCGCCGAGGTAGCGATCAGCACGAGCTAACCCGCCTCTCCGCGTTGCCAACCCGCCTCTTCGCGTGTCAGACCGCACGGGCCCGCGCCGCGGGACGTCGTGACAGGTCCTGCGCAATTGCCCGGTTACCGCTCGGCCGCACCGGCGAGTTGCCGTCCACATCCGAATTCCGTTGGTACGCAGGGCAAATATACGCGATAACGACCTTTCGTACCGGCCGGTTCTCAGACGCGGGAAACGCGCGGGGCGGGTCAGTAGACGGGGAGCGAGGGATCGATCTGGTTGGCCCAGGCGATGATTCCGCCCTGCAGGTGCACCGCGTCGGAGAAGCCGGCGTTCTTCAGCGCCGCCAGCGCCTCCGCCGAGCGGATGCCCGTCTTGCAGTGCAGCACGATCGGGCGGTTCTGTGGCAGCTCGGCCAGCGCCTCGCCGGACAGGATGCGGTCCTTGGGAATCAGCGTCGCGCCGTCGATGCGCACGATGTCCCACTCCACCGGCTCGCGGACGTCCACGATCGCGACGTCCTTGCCCGCGTCGAGCATGTCCTTCAGCTCCCGCGCGGTGACGGTGGACCCGGCCGCGGCGGCCTGACCCTCCTCGGACACCACGCCGCAGAAGGCGTCGTAGTCGATCAGCTCGGTGATGGGCTGCCGCTCCGGGTCGCGGCGCAGCTTGATCGTGCGGTAGTTCATGTCCAGTGCGTCGTAGACCATCAGGCGGCCCAGCAGCGTCTCGCCGATCCCGGTGATCAGCTTGATCGCCTCGGTCACCATGATCGAGCCGATCGACGCGCACAGCACGCCCAGCACGCCGCCCTCGGCGCAGGAGGGCACCATGCCCGGCGGCGGGGCCTCCGGGTACAGATCGCGGTAGTTGATGCCGCGACCGTCGGGGGCGTCCTCCCAGAACACCGACACCTGGCCCTCGAAGCGGTAGATCGAACCCCACACGTACGGCTTGCCCGCCAGCACCGCGGCGTCGTTGACCAGGTAGCGCGTGGCGAAGTTGTCGGTGCCGTCGACGATCAGGTCGTATTCGGCGAACAACTCGACCGCGTTCTCCGGCTCGAGCCGAATCTTGTGCAGCCGCACGTCGATTCCCGAATTGATCTCCAGAATCGAATCCCGCGCGCTGTCGGCCTTGCTGCGGCCGATATCGGATTCGCCGTGAATGATCTGCCGTTGCAGATTCGACGCGTCCACCTCGTCGAACTCCACGATGCCCAGGGTGCCCACCCCGGCCGCGGCCAGATACAGCAGCGCGGGCGAACCCAGGCCGCCCGCGCCGATCACGAGCACCTTGGCATTCTTCAGTCGTTTCTGACCATCCACGCCCAGATCCGGAATAATCAGGTGACGGCTGTAGCGGGCGACCTCATCCTTGGTCAGCTCCGCCGCCGGCTCGACCAATGGCGGCAGGGATTGTGGTGATGACACGTCCTGGACTCCTCGAATCGAATTCGCCGATTACACCCGTGCAACACCGCGAATCGGACCGTTCTTCCCCGTCCATCGTGCCGTACCGGCCGTGTCCTCAGCCGCGCGGGTAGGGCCAGGGGTTGAACCGGCATTTCTTGCCGTCCATCGGCACCACGCCCTGCGGATCGAGCGCGGCGATGTCGTTGTTGCGGGTGCCGAAGGTCTGCTGCATCATCACCGGCGCCAGCCCGCCGTCGGTCTCGCACGGCTGATGTTCGTGATAGCCGATGGCGTGCCCGACCTCGTGATTGATCTGGTATTGCCGGTACGAGCCGATGTCGCCCTCGAAGGCCGGCGCCCCGCGCACCCAGCGCACCTCCGACAGCACCACCCGGCCGACATCGGCGTTGTAGCACGAGGAGTCGATGGGAATCTCGAACCCGCACATGGTCTTGGTGGTCTGGCGGGAGGTGAGCGAGATCCGGAAGTCGGGGTTGCCGGTGTCGACGCGGCGGAAGCCGAACTTGGGATCGTGGGTCCAGCTCTTGGGATTGGCCAGCGTCGCCTCGACCATCTTGGCGACCGCCTCGTCGCCGCCCAGCGCGGCGGTGTCCACCCCGTCCTCGATCTCGACGGTGTAGCTGAACAGATGCCCCTGGGCCGCCCCGACCTGAGCCGAGGCCCCGCGCACCAGATGCCAGCCGCCCGTGCCGGTCTCGGCGAAGGAACCGCCGTCGGGCAGCGCGCCGGAGGCCAGTTCGGTCGAGAACTTGCCGTCGCCGCGGGGCGGTGCGCCGATGATCCCGGCCTTCTCGCTGTGCTGGCTCAGCCGTCCCAGACCCGGGACGCCGGCACCCGCCGGATCTCCAGCCCCCTTGACCGCATCCACGAGCACCAGCACGGTGATCACGACCAGCACCGGAAGCGCGTAGGCCCGCCAGCCGTACGTGGAGACGAACCGGCGGATCGCACTGCGTTTCCCCGTGCCGCGACGGTCGCGCAGGCCCTCGACGGACGGATTCCAGATGGCTCGCAGCGGCTGCCCGGACCGATCGTCGCCGGGCGAAAAGCGGTCCGGGAGTTGACCGCCGCCGTTGCCATGGGAGCCGTCGGTGCTGGTGTAGAGGCCGAGCGGGTCGTAGGCGCCGGCTTGCGGCTCGGTCCCGCGGCCGACGGGGCGCCCGCCGTTACGCGCGGCGGGGGCGGACACGAGGCGGCTCGGATCCCGCCCACCGGTCGATCTGCCCCGTTCGTCGGTCACCGCATCAGAGTCTCACAACCGCCGCGACCGCACGGACCAACCGACTTTCGGCCGTCCGGGGTTGCGATATTTCTCACGGCTGTGCGAGATTGCTCTAGACCACCAGTTACTGGCAGGTTGCCAATAGGTGCCGGGGGGCGCCGTGTACGAAGCGCCCATCGAGGGGGCGCCCTTCGCGTATGGTGCACCGAGCATCAGCGAGGTGAGCCAGGTACGGGTATCGTTCGTGGGATACCCGTGCACATACATTTTTCGCCGGGAATCGATTGGGAGAGCCGAAATGACAGACCTCGTGGACCGGATGACGTCGTCTCGACTGTCGTCCGAGGCCATGCCGAGCAAGCGCGGAACCCGCCTGCCCCGCGATGCGCGCCGTGCCCAACTGCTTGCCGCGGCCAGTGAGGTCTTCGTGCTACGCGGATACCACGCCTCGGGCATGGACGAGATCTCGCAGTGCGCCGGAGTATCCAAACCCGTGCTGTACCAGCACTTCTCAAGCAAACTCGAGCTATATCTGGCGGTCCTGCAGAACTACATCGACGCGTTGGTGTCCAGTGTGCGCCAGGCGCTGCGCTCGACCACCGACAACCGCCAGCGCGTGCGGGCCGCGGTGCAGGCGTACTTCGATTTCGTCGATCACGAGACCCAGGGTTTCCGGCTGGTCTTCGAATCCGACCTGACCAGCGAACCGCAGGTGCAGCGCCGGGTGGAGCAGGCCACCGAGGCGTGCGTCGACGCGGTCTTCGACCTGGTCGCCCACGATTCCGGACTGGACCCCTACCGGGCTCGGATCCTCGCGGTCGGTCTGGTGGGCGCGAGCCAGATCACCGCCCGCTACTGGCTCGAGGCCGACCGACCCATCCCGAAGGAGGAGGCCGTGGACACCACCGTCGCCCTCTGCTGGGGTGGCCTGTCGCGGGTGCCGCTGCACCACTGAGCGCGGCTCCCCGAACCCGGACGAAACGACAACGCGGCGAAGCGGATTACCCGCCTCGCCGCGTTTCGCTGTCGAAAACCCCTACACCGCAGCGAAACCCACGCGGCCGCTGGTCGACGTGCCGATCTCCACGTAAGCGACCTTGGCGGCCTGGATCAGGTATTTGCGGCCCTTCTCGTCGGTCAGCGCCAGCACGCCGCCCTTGCCGTCCAGCGCACCGGACACCAGCGCCTCGACCTCTTCCGGGGTCTGCGAGCTGGTGATCACGAGCTCGCGCGGGCTGTCCGAAATACCGATCTTGACCTCCACGGTCAACCTCCTAGAGTCCTGATGCTGTCCTGCTCAGGCTAGTGCAGGGCGGATGGGCGAAGTTAACGCTGTCAGCGAACGACGCCGACGTCGGGGCGGCTAGGCCAGGCCCAGTACGCGCATGCGCTCGGCATGCCTGGTCTGCATCCGGTCGAACAGCGCGGCGATGCCGTTCAGGTCGCCGGTGGCGATGAGAACCAGTTCGGTCAGCTCGTCGCGCTGGGCCATCACGAACTGGGCCTGCGTGATCGCCTCGCCGAGCAGCCGGCGGCCCCACAGGGTGAGCCGGTCGCGCTCGGAGCGGCTCTCGGTGACCGCGCGGCGCACCTCGTCGACGACGAATTCGGAGTGGCTGGTCTCGGCGAGCACGTCGTGCACGACGCCGGCCACCTCGGGCGCGAGCGAGTCGGCGAGGACCGTGTAGAAGTCGGCGGCGATGCCGTCGCCGACGTAGAACTTCACCATCGACTCGAGCCACGTCGAGGGGTCGGTCGAGTCGTGGTAGGCGTCCAGCGCGCGCACGTACGGCGCCATCGCGTCGAAGACGTCCACCCCGCGCTCGGCGAGCGCGCCCTCCAGGGTGTCGAAGTGGGACATCTCCGCGGCCGCCATCTTCGCCACGGCCACCCGGCCGCGCAGCGACGGCGACAGCTTCGCCTCCTCGGCCAGCCGGTAGAACGCCGAGATCTCGCCGTAGGCGAGCACCGCGAACAGGTCGAGGACGCCGGGATGGTCGGCGGGGATGCGGGCGCCGGATCCGGTCGAAACACCCAGCGCGGCAGACGGGTTTACTCCCATGCGCTCCAGCCTAGTAGGGGTCGCGGCGGCGGCGTGACCGGTCACGCCCGATCTCGCAGAAACTTCTCGAGGTAGGTCCAGGTGGTGTCGCGCGCGCCCGGTCCGGCGAGAATGCCGAGGTGACTGCCGGGCGCGGTCTCGTAGCGCACGTCGGCCCCGGTGAGGGTGGTGACGCCGTGCTCGACGGCCGCGGCCGGGGTGATCACGTCGTCGGGGCCGCCTACCAGCAGCACCGGCGCGGTGACGTCGGCGAGCGCGATCCGCGCGTCGTTGAGCCGCACCACGCCCCTGCCGATGTCGTTGGCCAGGATGAATCGGCTCCACAGCTGGTTGTACAACCGTCCCGGGTAGCCGGGCATCTGCGCCTGGAACCGGTCGATGGTCTCCATCCGGCCCAGCGTGGCGCGGTCCGTGAGATTGGCGGCGATGAACAGCGGCCGCCGCAGTTCCCGCTCCCACGAGGTCGCCCGGTAGGCGAGCCGGGTCAGCGACGCGGGCACCCCGCCCGCCGCCCGGATCAGGTTGGAGGTGGCCAGGCCGCGGGTGAACCGGGCCAGCGCCCGCACCTGCGGCACGCCGGTGACCTTGTCGTAGTCCAGCGGCGAGCCGATCGCGGTGATCGAGCGGATCGGCAGCGCGGCATCGGCCGCGGCGGTCAGCAGCGCGAGCACGCCGCCGAGCGACCAGCCGACCAGGTCCACGGGGGCGCCGTCGCGATCGGCGGAGACCCGGCCGATCGCGGTGGGCAGGATGTCGTCGATCCAGTCCTCGAAACCGAGCCGCCGGTCGGCGAAGGTGATCTCGCCGTAGTCGACGACGTAGGGGTGGCGGCCCGCGTCGAGCAGGAACCGCGCCAGGCTCTGATCGGGGCGCAGATCGAAGCACACGGCCGGGGCGGCCAGCGGCGGGACCAGCAGTACCGCGGCATCGTCGGCGGACGCGCCGGGGGCGGATCGCTCGAACCTCAGCAGCCGCCGGTGCGGTTCGTCCCACAGCACCGTGGCGGGGGTGGGCGTGGGTTGCTCGATGCCGTCGCCGAAGGTCAGTGCCCAGGCGTTGCGGGCGGCGACGGTCACGGTGTCTGCCAGACTCACCGCACCAACCTATCCCGTGACACCGCGTCACACATATGTGGGATCGGCCACCGCCGGAACGGTGCGACGCGCCCGGGCAATTTCCCCGCGCCGCGTGAATTGTGCTGTGCCGCAGCGGACGACGCGCAGGCTCGCGCGGGTACGGCGAAGTATCCGGGAAATACCTCCGGAGCTGAACCGGAGCCGGAAATCGAGTTAAGGAAAGTATCACGCTACAATCTACGTGGGCAACGGAAATTCGTTGCCCAGGAAAATTGTGCGCGCACCAGTTCCGCACCACCATTGCGCCGCCAGGTCGATGCCGATTCGGTGTCCCGGAGCGGCCGGGTGGGAAACGCCGGACAGGTGGTCGTCGCGGACCGCAAGGGTCCGCCCCACGCCTCGTGCGCGCGAGACGCGATTGACACGAGGAAAGGCACGAACCTGAGCAAGATCACTGTCGAACAGGAGCCGGGGCTGGCGGAGACGCTGCTGACGGCCGAACTCGACCCCACTCACACCGCCCCCGCGTTCGCCGAATTGGGAGTGCGGCCGGAAATCGTCCGCGCACTCGCCGAGCTCGGAATCGAACGTACTTTCGCCATCCAGGAGCTCACCCTGCCGCTGGCACTGGCCGGCGAGGACCTCATCGGCCAGGCACGCACCGGCATGGGTAAGACCTTCGGATTCGGCGTTCCGCTGCTGCACCGAATTTCCACCGCCGATTCCGGCACGACCGCGCTGGACGGTACGCCGCGAGCCCTGATCATCGTCCCGACGCGCGAACTGTGCGTGCAGGTGACCTCGGATCTGGAGAACGCGAGCAAATACCTGACCAATCACCAGGGTCCGCTGCGGGTGGCCTCCATCTACGGCGGTCGCCCCTACGAGTCCCAGATCGCGGCGCTGCGCTCGGGTGTCGACGTGGTCGTCGGCACGCCCGGCCGCCTGCTGGACCTGGCCGAGCAGCAGCATCTGATCCTGGGCAAGATCGGGGTGCTGGTGCTCGACGAGGCCGACGAGATGCTCGACCTGGGCTTCCTACCCGATATCGAGCGCATCCTGACCATGGTCCCCGAACAGCGGCAGACGATGCTGTTCTCGGCGACCATGCCGGGCCCGATCATCACGCTGGCCCGCACCTTCCTGCACAAGCCGACCCACATCCGCGCCGAGGAGCCGCACGACTCGGCGGTGCACGAACGCACCGCGCAGTTCGTCTACCGGGCGCACGCGCTGGACAAGAGCGAGGTGGTGGCGCGGATCCTGCAGGCCGAGACCCGCGGCGCCACCATGGTTTTCACCCGCACCAAGCGCACCGCGCAGAAGGTCGCCGACGACCTCGCCGATCGCGGGTTCGCCGTCGGCGCCGTGCACGGCGACCTGGGCCAGATCGCGCGCGAGAAGGCGCTCGACAAATTCCGCAAGGGCAAGATCGACGTCCTGGTCGCCACGGACGTCGCCGCGCGCGGCATCGACATCGACGACGTCACCCACGTGGTCAACTACCAGTGCCCGGAGGACGAGAAGACCTACGTGCACCGCATCGGCCGCACCGGCCGCGCGGGCCGCACGGGCGTCGCCGTCACCCTGGTCGACTGGGACGAGCTGAACCGCTGGGCCTCGATCAACTCCGCGCTGGATCTCGGTATCCCCGAACCGGTCGAGACATATTCGCGGTCGCCGCATCTGTTCGAGGAACTCGGCATTCCCGAGAACGTGACCGGCACGCTGCGGCGCAAGCCCGCTCGTGACGAGGACGCCGTGGTGGTCGAGCGCGAGCAGCGCGCGCCGCGCAAGCGCAACCGCAAGCGGACCGTGCGCGGCCGGCCGATCGACCGTGTCGAGGGCGAAAGCGCCGAGGACACCGCCGAAGTCACCGCCGCGGCCACGGAATCGACCGCACCGCAGGGTGATTCGGAGTCGGACGAGGGCGATAAGCCCGCACGCCGTCGCCGCCGCCGTCGTAAGCCCGCCGGGAGCGGCGAGGGCGCGGAGGCCGACACGACGACGACCGGCGAGAGCGCCGAGAGTGACGACGACGCCGACACCGGCGACAAGCCCGCACGCCGTCGTCGGCGGCGGCGTAAGCCCGCCGGGGGCGAATCGCACAACGGTGCGGCCGAAGAGGGCCACAACGGCACGGCGTCGGAGTCGCACAGCGACACCGACGTACGCACCTCGGCCTAGCCACGCCACGGTCCGCCCGGCCGATCGGTTACCCTCGCTGACGTGCTCGCACCCGAGCGGCGGACGCGCGCCGATATCCAAGCCGCCGTCGCGATCGCCGTCGTCGTGGTGATCGCGATCGCGCTCGTCTGGGTGTACAGCGACGCGCGCCGCACCGTGTCCGAGCCCGCCGCGCAGGCGGCAACGGCGCCAGTCACGGCCACCGCCCTGCCGCAGCAACTGCGCGAACTGTGGCATCAGCCCGACGAGGCGACCACCCGGGCGCTCGCGTCCGGCGGCGTCGCCATCACCGGCTCCGGCGGCACGGTCACCGGCCGCGATCCGCGCACCGGGGAACAACTCTGGAAGTACCAGCGCGATATTCCGCTGTGCGGGGTGGAGAGCCAGTTCGGGACCGTCGTCGCCACCTATCGGGACCAGCGCGGATGCAGCCAGACCACGCTGCTCGCCGCCGACACGGGAGCGCGGCGCACGGCCCGCAGCAGCTATATGGACGATCGGGTGAAGCTGTCGGTGGACGGCACCTACACGCTGGCGCTGGGTCCCGACCGGCTCGAGATGTGGCGTTCGGACCTGGTCCGCACGCTGGAGTACGGCTACGTGGACGCGCCGGTGAACGTCCGCACCCAGCCGCGCAAGGACTGCGCGCTGCTGTCGGGCGCGTCCAGCACCACCCGGCTCGCCGTGCTCGAACGCTGTCCCGGCGAAACCGCCGACCGCCTGACCGTGCTCAACCCCGCGCCCAAGGACAACAGCGTGCCCGAGGAGTACGGCTCGCACGTACTCACCGAGCCCGGCGCGGTGTCGGACAAGGCCCGGGTAATCGCGGTGTCCGACAACCGAATCGCGCTGTATCTGCCCGGAACCGACACCGAGGCACCACAATTCGCGATCTACGACCAGAACGCCAATAGCGTTGCCGTACATCGGCTTACCGCTCCGTTGACCGACGACATCATGACCACTCGCGTCGGCTCGGCCTTCCTGGTCTTCACCGGCAACAGCGTGATCGCGCTGAACACCACCACCTTCGACCCGGTCTGGACGGCCTCCGACGCCCTCGGTACCCCGGCGCTGCTGGCCGGGCAACTGCTCATGCCGGTCGCCGACGGCCTGGCCGTCGTCGACCCCGCGACCGGCGCGCAGACCACCCGCATTCCGGTCTCGCGCGCCGAGTACCACGGCGAGCCGATCTCCCTCGCGGTGATCGGCAATACCGTGCTGGAACGCCGCGGCGGCGACCTGTACGCGCTGGGCTGACGTCCTTTCCGCGAGACCACCGCGAGTGAGGCGAGCGGCTGCCCGGGCGCGGCACCGGATCCGGCATGATCGACGGCATGGGCGACACCGATTTCCGGCTGGTACTCCTGCGCCACGGCGAGACCGAATGGTCGCGGGCACGTAAGCACACGGGGCGTACCGATGTGCCGCTGACGCCGCTCGGCGAGGAGCAGGCCCGCGCGGCCGCGCGGCTGCTGGGCACCCTGGACCTGCACGACCCGCTCGCGCTGACCAGCCCGAAGCGGCGGGCGGTCCACACCGCCGAATTGGCCGGACTCGCCGCCCGGGTCGACGACGACCTGGTCGAGTGGGATTACGGCGACTACGAGGGCATCACCACGCCGGAGATCCAGCAGACCGCCCCGGGCTGGACCATCTTCACCGGCGAGGTGCCCGGCGGCGAATCGAGTGCCGAGGTGCAGGCCCGCGCCGATCGCGTGCTGGCCTCGGTGGAACCGGCGCTGCGCGAGCGCGACGTGGTCCTGGTGGGCCACGGCCATTTTTCCCGCGCCCTGATCGCCCGGTGGGCCGGATTCGACGTCCGCGAGGGTCGCCGCTTCTTCATGTCGACCGCCGGGGTCACGGTGCTGGGCCACGACCACAAGGCCCGCAGCGTACTGGCCCACAACCTGGTCCCCACGCTCGACGGCGACGCCCGATGATCCGCCGCGCCACGCCCGCCGACGTGCCGGCCCTCGTCGGGCTGGTCTACGACCTTGCCGAGTACGAGAAGGCCCGGCACGAGTGCCGGCTCACCGCCGAACAACTGCACGCTGCGTTGTTCGGCCCGAACCCGGCGCTGTTCGCCCATGTGGCACAGCGGGATTCGGGCGGCGAGGTGCTCGGCTGCGCGCTCTGGTTCCTGAACTACTCGACGTGGACCGGCACGCACGGCATCTACCTGGAGGACCTCTACGTCAAGCCGGAGGCCCGCGGCCTGGGCCTGGGCAAGGCGCTGCTCACCGAGCTGGCCCGGGTGGCGGTCGCGCGGGGCTACCACCGCGTGGCCTGGTCGGTGCTGGACTGGAACACCCCGTCCATCGAGTTCTACAACTCGCTCGGCGCCGAACCACAGAACGACTGGATCGGTTACCGCCTCGCCGGTGCGGCGCTCACCCGGCTCGCCGAGTCCTGAGTGCACGAGCCGTATCGTGGTGCGATGGATATCACGGTCCGGTCGGCGGGGTTGTCGGATGTGCGGGCGCTGGCGCAGGTGCTCGGCGCGGCGTTCGACGACGACCCGATCATCGGCTGGCTCATCCGCGACGACCGCGTGCGGGCCCGGCGGGCCGCCCACATGTTCGCCGCGCTGGTCCGGCACCAATTCATCGACCTCGGCGGCGTGGATGTGGCATTCGACGACACGGGCAGCATGGTCGGGGCGGCCGTGTGGGCGCCGCCCGGCGACCGGCGCCCGTCGACCCTGACCGAACTGCGCACGCTGCCGGGCCTGGCGCGGGCGTTCCGGACCCGGCTGCTCGCGGCCGGGCAACTCGCCCAGCGCATGCAGGCCGAGCACCCGCGCGAGCCGCACTGGTATCTCGCCTTCGTGGGCACGCTGCCGCGGGTGCGCGGGCGCGGCGTGGCACATGCCCTGCTCGAACCGCGGGTGGGGCACTGCGACAGCACCGGCGCGCCCGCCTATCTGGAATCCAGCAAGCGCGAGAACATCCCGTACTACGAGCGCTACGGATTCGAGGTCACCGGCGAACTCGACGTGACCGCCGGCGGCCCGCCGGTGTGGCCGATGTGGCGGCCGCCGCGCTGACCGTGCCGGTTCAGTCCTCGTCGGCGATGTCGTAGACCTGCGCCGCCCAACTCGTCGACGGCGGCGAGAACAGCAGGCCCAGCGCCACCAGCGCCACCAGGCCCAGCGGGATCCCGAACTGCGGCTGCCCGCCGATCATGTACCACGACACCGGCAGCAGCAGAATCTGCGCGATCACCGCGATGGCCCGCCCCCAGCGCCGCCCGCGCAGCAGCCCGATACCGGCCGCCAGCACCGCGCCACCGAGGATCACGAACCAGGCGGCCGTGCCGTACGCGCTGGTCAAGCTCTGATCGATGCCCGTGATACCGCGCACCACCAGCACGATCGCCACGATCACCCCGATGCCGCCCTCCAGCGCCGCCAGCCCGCCGGCCACGCGCACCGTGGCGGGCGCCCGCTCCGGTGCCGCGCTCTCGCCCGCCGTGCCTTCGTCCGCGTTCCGCTTCGCCACCCCGCCAGCCTAGAGCCGTCGATTCTCTTGTCCCCGTCGCGGTGTCGCGGCCCCCGTCTCAGTAGGCTGCATGCGTGCGGACGCTGCTGATCGTGAATCCGAATGCCACCTCGACCACACCGGCCACCCGCGATCTGCTCGCCCACGCGCTGGAGAGCCGGACCCAGCTGATCGTCGCCCACACCCAGCACCGCGGGCACGCCGCCGAACTGGCGCAGTGGGCGGCCACCAACGAGATGGATCTGATCGTGGTGCACGGCGGGGACGGCACGGTCAACGAGACCATCAACGGCTTCCTCCCGCTACCGCAGGTCGACGACGGGCAGGCGTGGATTCCGCGGCTCGGCGTCATTCCGGGCGGCTCGGCCAATGTGTTCGCCCGCTCGCTGGGCATCAAACCGGATCCGGTGGCCGCCACCAATCAGCTCATCGATCTGCTGTCGGTCGAAAAGGACCGTCGCATCGGGCTCGCCATCGCCGACGACCGCTGGTTCACCTTCTCCGCGGGCGTCGGATTGGACGCCGACGTGTGCGAGGCCATCGACAACAGCCGCGCCGACGGCCACGCCGCGACACCGGCCCGTTACCTGCGCACCACCATCCGGCAGTTCTTCCGGGCCAAGCGCAAGGAGCCCTCGGTCACCCTGCGGATTCCCCATCACGAACCGGTCACGGACGTGCATTACGCATTTGTGACCAACACCAGTCCGTGGACCTATCTCGACGCCACTCCGGTGGTCACGAACCCCGAAACTCGATTCGAAACCGGTCTCGGGGTGTTTGCCATGCAGACCATGCGGGTACTGCCCACACTGTGGGTCGCCCGGCAACTGTTGGCCACCGACGGAAATCCCAAGTCTCGCAATTTGTTTCGCGACGACGACGTTCCGTCGGTACGCGTCTCGGCCGACGAGCCGATCGGCCTGCAAATCGATGGCGACTTCATCGGCCGCCGCAACGTGGTGGATTTCACCTCGGTTCCCGAGGTGCTCGAGGTGATCGCGCCACGGCCCGGAACGGGCCGACACAACTGAGAAAACATCGCAGTTGTGCTGCGGAAACCGGTTCGAGCGAGTACAAAGGACTCGGCAGGCCCCCGATGTAGGGGTCTTACAGCGTGAGCTTCCCCACGGTGCACCACAAAGCTATTGACATCTACGGTGTTCGTGAAAGCATTCACAAGCAACCGTGCGGAAACATTCGAGTCGCACAAGTGAACGGACCACAAACCCGAGGCGCCCTGGTGCGCCCAGCAAAGGAGCAGAGAGAATGGACTGGCGCCACAAGGCCATCTGTCGCGATGAGGACCCCGAGCTGTTCTTCCCGGTCGGTAACAGTGGTCCCGCACTCGCGCAGATTGCCGATGCCAAGCTGGTCTGCGCCCGCTGCCCCGTGACCGCCGAATGCCTGTCCTGGGCCCTGAAGTCCGGGCAGGATGCCGGTGTATGGGGCGGTATGAGCGAAGACGAGCGTCGGGCGCTGAAGCGTCGCAACGCGCGCACTCGCACCCGCAGCGTCGTCTGACGACGCTGGCGTTACGGCCACTCGCACAGCCCCCGGCTCGTAACGCGTTTCAGCCCGGCACCGTAAGGTGCCGGGCTTCATTGTTTCCGGGCTGCCATCCTTCCTCGATCAGCGAGAAGAGCGGCGGCCCAAGGGAACTCGGAGCACGGCGTCGGTACCGATGTCCGCACCCGGGTGTAAACCGATCGAGCCGCCCAGCTCCGCGGTGACCAGGGTGCGCACGATCTGCAGGCCCAGCCGGTCCGAACCCTCCAGGCTGAAACCGTCCGGCAGCCCGCGGCCGTCGTCGCTGATGATCACGTCGAGCCAGCGCGCCGAGCGCTCGGAGCGGATGGTGACCGTGCCGTTCTCGCCCGCGTCGAAGGCGTGCTCGATCGCGTTCTGCACCAACTCGGTGAGCACCATGACCAGCGGCGTCGCGCGTTCGGCGGAGAACACGCCCAGCGAACCGGCCCGGCGCACCTTGATCCGGGCGGTGTGCACGGTCGCCACGTCGGCCATGATCGGCAGCAGCCGGTCCACCACCTCGTCGAGGTCGACCTCCTCGTCCACCGACATCGACAGCATCTCGTGCACCGAGGCGATCGAGGTGACCCGGCGCACCGACTCGGTCAGCGCCAGCCGCGCCTCCTCGTTCTCGGTGCGGCGGGCCTGTAAACGCAGCAGGGCGGCCACCGTCTGCAGGTTGTTCTTCACGCGGTGGTGGATCTCGCGGATGGTGGCGTCCTTGGACAGCAGCGCGCGGTCACGGCGCTTGACCTCCGTGACGTCGCGCACCAGCACCGCGGCCCCGGCGAGCACGCCGTGCGGGCGCAGCACCAGCGTGCGCAACAGCACGGTGGCCCCGCGCGCCTCCACCTCCATGCGGCGACCCGACTTGCCCGCCAGCGCGGCCTGGATGTCGTTGACGACCTCCTGGGCGTCGAACGGATCGGTGATCAGCGAGCGCGTGGTGTGCGCCAGATCCTGGCCCGCCAGATCGCTCTGCAACCCCATCCGGTGATACGCCGACAACGCGTTCGGACTGGCGTAGGCGACCGTGCCCTCGGTATTGATGCGGATGAAACCGTCACCGGCACGGGGACTGGAATGCGAACCGGTACGGTCCTCCAGGGTCGGGAAGGTGCCGTCGGCGATCATCTGGCACAGGTCGTCCGCGCAGGTCATATAGGCCTCTTCGAGGCTGCCGCGGGTCTTCGTTCGCTGCACGTCGGTGTCGCGCCCCAGCACGGCGATCACGTCGGTGCCCACTCGTACCGGGATGGCCTCGCGGATGGCGTGTTCCGGGGTCGGGTGATAGACGCCCGCGGACTCGCCGTCGGAATCCACCCGCACGATCTCGCCGGTCAGCAGGGCCTCGAACACCTGCGGATGATCTTCCTTGGAGGCGAGGGAGCCCACGACGTCCTGGGGATGAACGGTCGCCGCGGTGGTCGGGCGGGCCTGCGCCACGCACACCACGTCGGCGCCCTCGGCGACCGGACCCGCGCCCACCCACAGCTGCAGGTCCGCGAACGACAGGTCCGACAGCAACTGCCAGTCCCCCACCACCCGCTGCAGATGGTCCACGGCCGCACCCGGTAGATCGGTGTGTTCGGCCAGCAGGTCACTCAGTGTCGACATGCACCACGCTCCTTCACCCGACGCGATTCTCCCCCAACCGTCGGGCTCGGTACGCGGGCAGCCCTCCCGGTCAGGAGATGACTGCGATCAGATCGCCCTTCTGCAGGACCTGTCCGGGCGTGACGTTGATCGACGTGACGGTGCCGTCGCCCTCGGCCACCACGGGGATCTCCATCTTCATCGACTCCAACATGACGAGAGTGTCCCCTTCGTGCACGGTGGCCCCCTCCTGCGCGACGATCTCGTAGACGGTCGACACCATCTCGGCGAGCACTTCCTCGGCCATGACACCCTCTCGATCGGTCGACACGGTTGACGCCCCCATCCGCTGGAGGTACAGCCAATCACACGTGAAACAATGGCGCTCGATCAGAAGGAGGATACCGATGGGTAAGCGAGGACGTAAGAAGCGCTCACGCAAGGGCAACGCGGCCAACCACGGCAAGCGTCCCAACGCCTGAGTCGCCCGGCGCGAAGCGCCGTAAAGCACTGAGCGGCACGTCATCTCGATGATGACGTGCCGCTCTGCTGTGCGCCCCTACCGGTACCGACCTAGGGATTCTCGATCTTGGTCTCGGTGATGACGACCGACTTGCGGATCTCGAGGGTCAGCCGCTCGCGCAACGAGTCCGGGGCGCGATCGCCGCCGCACTTGGTGCTGAGCAGCCGCTTCAGCTTCTCCTCCAGCCCGTACGCCTCGATGCACGGCGAACAGTGGTCCATGTGGTGCTGTAGCCGCTCCCGGGTGGCGTCGTCGCACTCACCGTCGAGCATGAGCCAGACATCGGTGAGGACCGCCGTGCAATCCAGTTCCATGTCGTCGCTCATCGAGTAACCTCCTGCCGCGCACTTCCCGTTCGGTCCCGATCGAAGCCCCGCTCGTGTGCCACGTCGGCCAGCAGGCCCTTGAGCTGTTTGCGGCCGCGGTGCAGGCGGGACATGACGGTACCGATCGGGGTCCCCATGATGTCGGCAATCTCCTTGTAGGGGAAGCCCTCCACGTCGGCGTAGTACACCGCCATCCGGAATTCCTCGGGCAACGACTGTAGCGCCGCCTTGATGTCGTCGTCGGGCAGTGCCTCGAGCGCCTCCATCTCCGCGGAGCGCAGACCGGTCGAGGTGTGCTCGGCGGTGGACGCCAGCTGCCAGTCGGTGATCTCCTCGGTCGGATACTGCGCGGGCTGGCGCTGCTTCTTGCGGTAGGAGTTGATGTAGGTGTTGGTCAGGATGCGGTACAGCCAGGCCCGCAGATTGGTGCCCTCGCGGAACGACCGGAAACCCTGATACGCCTTGGCGAACGTCTCCTGCACCAGATCCTCGGCGTCGGCCGGGTTGCGCGTCATCCGCAGGGCGGCGCCGTAGAGCTGATCCAGCAGCGGCAGGGCGTCGCGCTCGAAGCGCTGCGCCAGTTCCGCGTCGCTGGCGGTGCTGCGGGCCACGCCGGGCTCGCCCTCGGCGCCGTCGATGTCGTCGGCGGGATCGTCGATCGCCGGATCCTCGGCGGCGCTCACGTCCGTGCGCCCGGCATTCTTGCGCTCAGCGTTGCCCGCGGTATCGTCGCTCGTCACGCCCATCCCTTCGATCGCCGTAGCTTTCGAATCTACCGCGAGCGGGGTGGACACCGGGAACCCGGTGTCGGGCGGCCAAGCGACTGCCACCGGGCGTTCGTCGACCAGCACGGTCACCGGCATCTCCTTTGTTCCGATCGAATCTCTCGTTGCCTCGTCCGGGCCCCCGGCGGACGTTCGGCGTACCGCGTGCAACATGGTCGGCGGCCGCTGTGTTCCCGGCCGCGCCGCGGCGGCTCTAAGGTTGACCGGCATGGCAGGTGCTTCGACTCCCGCGATCCTTGCGCTCACCCGTGCGCAGGTGGCGCACCGGGTGCACGCCTACGCGCACGATCCGCGCAGCGACTCCTACGGCGCCGAGGCGGTCGCCGCGCTGGCGGACGAGGTGGGCGTCGCGGCCGCGCAGATCTTCAAGACGCTGGTGCTCGAGCTGTCGACGGGTGGTCTGGCGGTGGCCGTGCTGCCGGTGCCGCGCACGCTGACATTGAAGGCGGCGGCCGCCGCGCTGGGCGCGCCGAAGGCGGTCCTGGCCGATCGGGCGAAGGCCGAGCGCACCACCGGCTATGTGCTGGGCGGTATCTCGCCGCTGGGCCAGAAGCGCGCGCTGCCCACGGTGCTGGACGATTCGGCGCTGCGCTGGGATCGGGTGCTGTGCAGCGCCGGTAAGCGCGGACTGGAGATCGAGCTGGCGCCGGCGGACCTGATCCGGCTCACGGGCGCGGTGACCGCCGCGGTGACCGGCTGACCAGTCTGCTGGACAATGGTGCGAGTGCGAGGAGGTGACCGTGCGTGGACGATAACGAGGTGATCGACACGATCGGCCAGCAGTTGATCCGGCTCGGTCGTCTCCGTGAACGCACCAACGCCCAGATCGCCGCCGCGTCCGGGGGCGAAATCGAGATCTCCGCCTACAGCATCATCTTCCGGTTGCTCGCCGACGGCCCGATGCGTTCGGGCACGCTGGCCGAGGCGATGTTCTCCGACGCGTCCACCATCAGCCGTCAGGTCGCCGGGCTGGTCAAGCGCGGGTTGATCGAGCGCCGCGCCGACCCGGACGACGGGCGGGCCAGCGTACTCACCGTCACCGACGCCGGCCGGGAGCTGGCCGCACAGCTGCGCAAGCGACGCGTCGAAATGCTCGAGCACATCGTCGCGGACTGGGATCACGCCGACCGCGAGCAGCTGGCGACGCTGCTGCGCCGGTTCGTCGACGACTACGAGACGGCTCGGCCGGCGCTGCTGACCTCCGGAGAAACGCCGCGCTCACAGGTGTAAATCACAGAAACCCCATCAACCACACCAGTATCTGTGCATTACTTGAGCGGCCAGAATTCGTTCGACCGTGAGGATGTGATGCGAAAATGTCCCACCGGCAGCGTGTGCGCACCATGGTCGTCACCTGCGGCGCGATCCTTGTAGTGGGGTCCGGCGCGCTCGTCGTCGCCCCCGCGGGCGCGGCACCCGGCGGTGACCCGAATTTCCCGCTCGGCACCAGCCCGGGCGTACCGAGTCAGCAGCAACCGGAGAAGCGTCTCGAGAAGGCGCCGGAGAAGGCGGAGAAGCTGGGTGGGGCCACCACCAGCAAGATTCTGGAGCTGGGGACCGAGCTCATCAAGTGCGGGCTCAACCTCGCCACCCCGGCGGTGAAGTGCGATATTTGAGGCCCTCCTCGCCGTGCGGGCCGGGTTCAGATCAGGCTGATCTGCCCGGCCTGTTCGCTGTCCGGAGCGGGCGCTCCCGGCGCGGGTGCGAGCAGTTCGGGTCCGTTGTTGCGGACGCTGTTCACCAGCGGGGACACCGGGCGCGCCACGATTCCCGAGACCCGTTCCGGGCCAGGCGTTTCCAGCAGTTCCGCCGGTGCGGGGCGGTCGGGATCGAGCCAGGCGTCCCAATGCTCGCGCGGCATCACCAGGGGCATCCGGTCGTGGATTCGGGTCAGGTCGCCGACGGCGTCCGTGGTCAGGATCGTG
Organism: Nocardia sp. N2S4-5; assembly: GCF_044628355.1. Lineage (NCBI taxonomy): Bacteria > Bacillati > Actinomycetota > Actinomycetes > Mycobacteriales > Nocardiaceae > Nocardia > Nocardia sp. N2S4-5. Next base: position 3,360,067 of record NZ_JBIUPM010000001.1, read on the forward strand.
CAGGACAGGATCGGGGCCATGTCCTCGACCGAGCGGTCGCGCCAGGTCGACCACAGGCCTGCCATGTACAGGGGGGAGCCATCGGCGTTCGACATGAAGAAAGGCTGCTTGACAGCTTTGCCCTTACCGGTAGGCGCGGGCTCGACGAGCCATTCGTACCAGCCGTCCATCGGCACCAGGCAGCGGCGTTTCTTCGTCGCGTCGCGGAACGAGGGGGCCGTGGCCGCGCGATCGGAGCGGGCGTTGAACAGGGGCTTGCCCCTGGCCGGCACGCCCGGCTCCGACGCCTTGGTCCAGACGGGAATCAGCCCCCAGCGCATGCGCCGGATGCGCAGCGCCGGATCGTCTTCCGGGTGGTCGTGGTCGTGCCGCTCGACCACGGTGAGCACCTGGTTGGTGGGGGCCACGTTGTAATTCGCGCGGTCCAGGTCGGGCGGGTCACCGGTCTCGTCGATCGCGTCCAACTCGGCCGCCAGCCGCGCCGGGTTGGCCGTTGTCGCATATCTGCCGCACATGCCCCCATGCTGCCACCGCCCACCGACGAATTCCGGTTTCGTCGCGCCGCCGCCGCACCCGCATGGCCGGACGGCGCGAAAGATGGCCGGAAATGCAACTGAAGGCGGTTGACTTCACATCTAGGGTATGAGAACTTCGTGCCGTAACTCTCTCATTAGGGGCCGCCGAACCATGTCCACCAACGAGTCCACCGCCGTCGCCGGTGACACCACCCTGACTTCGGTCAATCCGGCCACCGGCGAGGTCATCGCCACCCATCCGATCGCCGACGCGCAGGCGGTCGGCGCGGCCGTCGACACAGCGCGCGGAGCCGCGGCCGTCTGGGGCGCGCTGTCCTACGCGGAACGCAAGAAACATCTGCTGCGCTGGGCCAGCCGGTTGGTCACCAAATCCGACGAGCTGTGCGACCTGATCCACGCCGAGAACGGCAAGCCGCGCGACGACGCGTTCCTCGAACTGCTGCTCGCCCTCGAGCACATCTCCTGGGCCGCCAAGAACGCCGAGAAGGTCCTGAAGCCGAAGAAGGTCTCCCCCGGCGCGCTGATGTCCAACTTCGGCGCCTACATCGAACAGCGCCCGCTGGGTGTCATCGGCGTGATCGGGCCCTGGAACTACCCCGTCTACACGCCGAACGGGTCGATCGCGTACGCCTTGGCCGCCGGCAACACGGTGGTGTACAAGCCGAGCGAATTCTCCACCAGCATCGGCAATTTCGTCGCGAAGGCCTTCTCCGAGGCCAACCCGGAACTGCCCGAGGGCGTCTTCGTCACCGTCAACGGCTACGGCGACACCGGCGCCGCGCTGGTGCGCGCCGATATCGACAAGGTGGCGTTCACCGGGTCCGCCGCGACCGGCAAGAAGATCATGGCGGCCGCCGCCGACCGGCTCACGCCGGTGCTGCTGGAGTGCGGCGGCAAGGACGCCGTCATCGTCGCACCGGACGCCGACATCAAGGCCGCCGCCGACGCGGTCGCCTACGGCGCCACCATGAACAGCGGCCAGACCTGTGCCGGTGTCGAGCGCGTGTACGTGGACGCCTCGATCAGCGACCAGTTCGTGGCCGAGGTGAAGAAGATCCTGTCGAACGTGCACCCCGGCTCGGACGAGAAGGCCTCCTACGGCCCGATGACCATGCCGAGCCAGATCGACATCGTGCGCCGCCACATCGAGGACGCCCTGAAGAACGGCGGCACCGCGGTGCTCGGCGGCCCCGACTCGGTGCAGGGCGCCTACATCGAGCCGGTGGTGCTGGTCGACGTGGACGAGAGTTCCGCGGCGGTCCGCGAGGAGACCTTCGGCCCGACGGTCACCATCCGCACCGTGCAGAGCGTCGACGAGGCGGTGGAGCTGGCCAACAATTCCACCTACTCGCTGGGTTCGGCGGTCTTCTCGCGCAAGCACGGCCTCGAGATCGCCCGCCGCATCAAGGCCGGCGCCACCTCGGTCAACTCGGTCCTGGGCTTCGCCGCGATCTCCGCCCTGCCCTTCGGCGGCGGCCGCGACTCCGGCATCGGCCGCATCCACGGCGCCCCCGGCATGCTGGAATTCACCACCCCGCACTCGATCGCAGTGCAGCGCTTCACAATCCCCGGCATGGCCCTACTCAGCTACACCCGCACCGAAAGCACCATGAAACTACTCCGCCGCATCGTCCCCCTCCTCCACGGCCGGCACAAGTAGTTCCCCGAGGGGTCCGGTGTGGTCGGTTCGAGCACGACCGACCGCACCGGCCTCCGGCTACGCATGTCACTCCCTCGCGTCGAGTAGCAGCCGAATACCCCGGGACCGATGCACGCATAGGGTGGCCGTATGGCAACGGTGAGAGTGTGGTCGGTGACCTCGACGACGCCGACCGAGGATGACGCACGATCGATCGCGCGTGCTGTTGTCGGCGAGCGATTGGCGGCCGGAGCCGAGATCACCGGACCGGCCGCGTCGGTGTTCTGGCATCTCGGCGAACTGGGCGAAGGCAAAGAATGGCGGGTGACGATGCGTACCGCTGCTGCCGTCCGTGATCGGCTCGCGGCGCGTGTCGCCGAACTGCACCCGTGGGACAGTCCTGAAGTCACCGCGACACCGATCGAGTGGTGCTTGGACAGCTACGCCGAATGGATCGAACGCACTACGGCTGCGGCACATTAGGCATTCGAGCGGTGGCAGCGCGTCGGGCAAATCGGCGCTGCCATCGATACCAGTGGCAGCGCGCCGTAGTGCGACTTCGCGAATGCGCGCCTTGTCTCGCGCCCAGTAATCGGGATAGCCGGAAAGCGCCTGTTCCAATGGGGCGGTGGCGATGTCCGGTCGATGGGGAGCCGCTTCGTCGGCGTTGTCGAGTGCGGCGCGCGCGACGTCTAGCGCGCGGGCCGCTCCGTCGCGGTCGCCGATGGTAGCGCACGACCAGGCGCGCCGCGATTCCAGCAAGGCCCGTGCTTTTGGATGTGCCTCGGGACCGGTGCGCTCGAGCTGAACGGGCTCATGCACATCGCGGACGTCGAGACCGCTTGCCCCCGTTTGTCTTTCGCGCGGTGGTCGACGGTCGGGGGCAACGCATGGTGACCATGCTCGGCTATACAGTCGCGGCCGGCCTGCCGCTGGCGGTGATTGTGGCGGCGATCTGGTGGCCGTACGACAAGAACGGCAAGTAGGGGCTCGGCCCGATACTCGGCCAGGATCCCGCCGACCGGCCCGGCCCGCGGCTAACCTCCCCGCATGCCCGTCCCGCCGATGCAGCACCCCGACATCCCCACCCACATGACGTGGGAAGAACTCGAACGTCTGCCGGACGAAATCGCCTCCCGGATCGAGTTGTGGAACGGACGAGTGGTCTGGATCGATGGCGGCCCGGAACTATGTCGTCCCGGCAACAAGCCTGATGAGCACCAAGTATTCATCGGGCGGCTGTGGAATGCGCTGGAGCGGGCGGCGCGGAAGGATATGGCGAACGATCCCGAGCGCTGCTGGCGTGCCAGCTTCGAGACGAATATCTTCTTCGGCCGTACCGGCAAGTCCGACTTCGCTACACCGGATTTCATGGTGCGGCGGTGTTCGGGTGGGCCGTATCAGGACATTCGAGCCGACGAGGTGCTGCTGGTCGGCGAGGTGCTCTCGCCGTCCAACACACCGGTCGATATCGATGCGAAGAAAGGGCGTTACGCGGACGCGGGAATTCCGTGGTACTGGGAAGTCCACCTGGCTCGCGATGACAGCGCGATCCATACCGTCCGAGCCCATGCCCTGGAAACGCGGCCCGGGCAGCTTCCCGATGGAGTGCGCCCGCTGCACCCCGCCAACTATCTCGCCATCGGCGAATGGTCTCCGGCCGACGTGGAGGGCATCGTGATCGACCACCCCTTCCCGATCCATATCCCCTGGTCCGAACTCGAATTCTGAACTCGCCCGGTCACGAGTTCGTGACCGGGGGGTGTCTCCGACCGGTCGTAGGAGAAGATAGAGGCGTGAGTTTCTGGCCCGCGCCCCATACCGAGCACTCCGTGCACGCGACTGTGACCCTGCCCGGGTCGAAATCGATCACGAACCGGGCATTGATTCTGGCCGCGCTCGCCGACCGTCCCTCGACCATCACCGGTGCGCTGCGCAGCCGCGACACCGATCTGATGATCGCGGCGCTGCGGGCGATGGGTACCGAAATCGACGGGGACGGTGACACTCTCGCCGTCACCCCGGCGGAGGCGCTGCACAATGCCACCGTCGACTGCGGGCTGGCGGGTACGGTGATGCGCTTCCTGCCGCCGGTGGCCGCGCTCGCCCACGGTGACGTGGCGTTCTTCGGCGACGAACAGGCCCGGCTGCGCCCGCTCGGGCCGATTCTGGACGCGGTGCGGCAGCTCGGCGTGGAGATCGATGGCGATTCGCTGCCCTTCGTGGTGCATGGCTCAGGCACGCTGCGCGGTGGCGAGGTGACCATCGACGCGTCCGGTTCCTCGCAGTTCGTGTCCGGACTGCTGCTGTCGGCGGCGCGCTTCGAGCAGGGCGTGACCGTGCGGCACGACGGCGCGCCGCTGCCGTCGCTGCCGCACATCGCGATGACCGTGCAGATGTTGCAGGAGGCGGGGGTCGAGGTGCAGGCGCCCAGTGGGCCGCGCGCCGAACAGGTCTGGTCGGTGACGCCCGGCCCGATCCATGCCGTGGACTGGGACGTCGAGCCCGACCTGTCCAACGCCACCCCCTTCCTGGCCGCCGCGGCGGTAACCGGCGGCAAGGTGACCGTTCCGCACTGGCCGTCGCTGACCACCCAGGGCGGCGACGTGATCCGGGAGATCCTGGTGCGCATGGGCGCCGAGGCCCGCCGCTCCGACGGCAAGCTGGTGGTGCGCGGCCCGGACCGGCTCGCCGGTATCGATATCGATCTGCACGACGTCGGGGAACTCACCCCGACGGTCGCGGCGCTGGCGGCGCTGGCGGATTCCCCGTCGCGGCTGCGCGGCATCGCGCACCTGCGCGGCCACGAGACCGACCGCCTGGCGGCGCTGTCCACCGAGATCAACCGCCTCGGCGGCAAGGTCACCGAGACCGAGGACGGCCTGCACATCGAGCCCACCGCGCTGCGGGGCGGCCAGTGGCATTCCTACGCCGACCATCGCATGGCCACCGCCGGCGCCATCCTGGGCCTGCGGGTGCCGGGCGTGACGATCGAGGACATCGGCACCACGGCGAAGACCCTGCCGAACTTCGTGGAGCTGTGGGAGGCCATGCTGTCCGACGGCCAGGTCGACGCCGGCCCGGCGGGAGCGGTGCGCTGAGACGCCGCGAGTACGACGAGTCCGATGTCCGGGTGCGCCCGGGCAGGGGCTCGCGTCCTCGCACGAAAACCCGGCCCGAGCACCTCGACGCGGAGCAGGCCATGGTCATCGGGGTCGACCGGGGCCGGTGGAGTTGCGTGCTGGCCAGCGACCCGGACCGCCCGATCGTGGCGATGCGGGCCCGGGAGCTGGGCCGCACCCCGATCGTGGTCGGCGATCAGGTCGACGTGGTGGGCGATCTGTCCGGCCGCACCGACACGCTCGCCCGGATCGTGCGGGTGGCCGACCGCCGCACGGTGCTGCGGCGCACCGCCGACGACACCGATCCGTTCGAACGGGTGGTGGTGGCCAACGCCGAGCAGTTGTTCATCGTGGTGGCACTGGCCGACCCGCCGCCGCGCACCGGTTTCGTCGAGCGTGCCATGGCGGCTGCGTATGCCGGTGGGCTGGAACCGATTCTGTGCCTCACCAAACACGATCTGGTGGCCGAATCCGAATTCGCCACGGAATTCCGGGATCTCGATCTCACCATCGTCTTCGGCGGCCGCGACGACCCGCTGGACGACATCGAGGCGCTGCTGCGCGACAAGCTGAGCTGCCTGCTCGGCCACTCCGGCGTCGGCAAGTCGACCCTCGTCAATCGCCTTGTGCCGCAAGCGGACCGGGCCGTGGGCGTGGTGTCGGGGGTGGGCAAGGGACGACATACCTCGACCCAGTCGGTGGCGCTGGCGCTGCCCGACGGCGGCTGGGTCATCGATACACCCGGCATCCGCTCCTTCGGCCTGGCCCACATCACGCCCGACGATGTCATCCAGGCCTTCGCCGACCTCGCCGAGGCCATCGAGGACTGCCCGCGCGGCTGCACCCATCTCGGCCCGCCCGCCGACCCGGAATGCGCCCTGGACGAACTCCCCGGCAAGCAGCGCCGGGTCGAGGCCATCCGCCACTTGCTCGTCGCCCTCAACGCCAACGATCCGTGGGTGGTCGGGAACGGCTAGGGCCTATCGGTCGGAGATCTCGTAGATCACGTTGCGGCCGTCGCGGACCACGGTGTGCATGTGCTGTTTGTAGACGTTCACCGTGCCGTTCGGGCGGCGTTCCTCGATGTCCACATCGAAGGAGTCCCACGCGCGTTCGACGACGCGGACGCAGTGCGTGGTGCCGATCGGGATCTCGGCGTCGATCCCGCGCTGCATGTCCTCGGCGTGGGAGACGTTGACCGTGTCGGGCGCGACGAAGGCCTGTGCGCTGCGGCCGCTGCGCTCGGCGTAGAACGCGTATTCGAAGCCGAGAATCGCGCCCGTGCCGCTGGCGGTGTCCCCGGGGCCGTTGCCGATGGTCAGGCTGCCCGTCTGCTCGAACGCACAGGCCGGTTTCGGCGGGACCGGAGCCGCGACGGGAGCGCCGGACTCGTCGCGCTGGCCGCCCGCCGCCAGCGCGACGATCGCGCCCACGGCGACGCCGCAAGCCACCAGCGCGACGGCGACCACGACCCGGAGGCGACCCGGCACCCGGCGGGTTTTGCGGGCGGGCGGGGCCAGCGTGCGCTGTACGACATCGGGATCGAGCGCCCACTCGGGTGTCGGGATCTGCGGCGCCGCCGCGGCCGGTGGGCTCGCCGGTGCGTCACCGGGCTGCCAGGTCAGCTCCGGCTGCTGCGCCGGAATGTCTTGCATCAGCCAGTCGGGAGGTCCCAGGGGCGGGCCGAACCCCGGCAGTTGCGCCGGTCCGGGCCCGGTATCCGCGGGCCGGTGGGACCGGCCGGTATCCGCACCCACCGCTCTCCTTCCCTCCTGTCCCACAAGAGGTCTCACACCACGACGACGATGCCACCGCAGCGCCGCGACTCACAACAACGACGTCTTCCCATCATTGGCAACAATGGATAGTTGCGCCGAGCCGCGAACAGTCTCTCGCATTCGGGCGGTTCTCGCCACCGCAATCATGATCATTTCCCCCGGGACAAAGCCGGCGGGGCGGCGCCGGGAAACGCTCGAAGGAATCACTACCGAACAGAAACATGCCGCCGCGGCCCGTTATCGGAATAGATCGAACGGGCCGGTGAAAATAATTGCCATTCGTAATGTCCGACAAGAGCCGGTGGCGCAGCGGGGACACCGGGCGGCGGCCACCGCCACTCGCTATCAGTAACTTGCCGGAAACACGCGGTACGGCCTCGATCCCACGAGTCCGGCCGAAGCATCGGCAGCCTGGCCAGCACAACCCGTGCCACCGCCCGGAACAGGCGTGATCCAGGTCTCAGACCAGGCATGTTAGTCGTGTCACAGGAACAGACCGAGAGGCATGCTCGTGGTTCGCCGTCGTACCCGCGCGGGCTCCTCGGCACCCCGAGGGCAAACCCCCACGGAAGACGGTGATTCGGACACCGTCCAACGACTTGTCCCAAATTCTGAGTCGCAGACATTTCGCAAACTTCGATGTGACCCAGCTCTCCGAGTGGTACCGTTGTTGCGGTTGACCTCGTAAGTACACGGTTCTACGGTAATTCCGATGGTCGAAGCAGCCCGTCGCCGATTCAAACTAAATATTCGACCGGAGAAAATGGGCGATCCCCGTTCACCTCACCGGTTCAACGATATAAAGAAAGCCTCAGGCTCAGAAGAATGGTTCAGCCAAACACCCCGCGCAGCAATGAAGTTCAGCTTCGTCGACCCGAAATCGGGCGGCAGGCACGCGATGTCGCGATGACGAGTCGCGATCTACGTGTGTACTGGGGTTTTCTATGTGCGGCAGCGCTGAGCCTCGCCACCACAGTCTTGCTCTTCCAGCCCTGGCTGACCGCCCAGGGCCCGAACGGCCGGATCCTGGCCGACGCCTTCGGCCGGACGCAGGGCACCACCGACTCGAACACCGCCGACACCTGGGGCGAGGGCGCGTACCCGGCCCACATCAGCGGCGGCTGGGGCATTCTCACCGCCGCCGCGGCGATCACGACGATCTTCGCGGTGGGCCTGTACCTGCGTGACGGCAGCCCCTCGCTGGCCCTGCTCGTGCTGGGATCCAGTGCGGGACAGGCGCTTTCGGTGTTCTGCACGCTGCTGTACCTCAACGGCAAGGGCCAGGCGTTCAAGACCCTCGTCGAGACCTCCGGTACCGGCGGACTGCGGGATCTGCTGTCGGGCAACGGCACCTCGAATATTCGCGAGGTCGCCAGTGTCAGCCTCGGCGCGGCGGCCATGCTCGGCGGCATCACCGCGCTCGGTTCCGTCCTGATCGTGCTGACCTCCCTCATGCCGATCCGCGGCAACGGCCAGGCCGCGACCGGCCTGCCCGCCGATCCCGGTCCGGACGCCCCGGCACAGCCGGCCCCGACGCCCGAGATCACGCATTCGGCCAAGGCGCTCAACGCATTCGACGCCGACCGGGGTGCCGCCGTCCCCGCGCCGCGGCCCGACACCCGGCCGCACGCCGAAGCTCGCCTGGACGGAATGATCGTCCGCCTGCCGTTCGCGCCGAGCACCGCCCGGACCGATTCCCCGCTGTTCGCGGGCTCGGCCGCCGAACGCTGAGGGTTCGCGAACACATACTCGATGGGCACCCGCTCCACTATTGGAGCGGGTGCCCATCGCTTTTACGATCACTCAGCGTGCCGCGGAGAAGGCGCCCGCGGAGGCGGCGAGTGCGGCGCCGTTCGCCGCACGGTCGGGGAGGTCCGGATCGGGCGGCGTACGCAGCAGGACCAAGTGGTGATAGAGCGGCGCGGTCGAGGCGACCAGCAGCGCACGCGCGTCGACGCCGGGCGAAAGTTCTTGACGCCGGATCGCCCGCTCCACGACGATCTCGCACTGCGCGTACCGGTTCTCCCACAGCCGTCGCAGCGCACGGGCGGCCTCCTCGGACCGGAACGACACCGCGATGAGGGCGGCCGCGATCGACGGCTGCTCGAGCAGCGAGTCCTGAATCTCCGTGTTGAGCGCCGCCAGGTCGCCGCGCAGTGAGCCGGTGTCGGGCGGCTTCCAGTCGAGATCGCCTGCGGCGGTGAAGATGTCGGCGATCAGGCCGCCGACATCGTGCCAGCGGCGGTACACCGTCGCGCGGTGAACACCGGCGCGGGCGGCCACCGCGTCGACGGTCAGCGCGTCGTAGCCGTGCTCGGCCAGCTCCGCCTGGACCGCGTCGAGCACCTGGGCGCGGATGCGGGCGGTCCGGCCACCAGGGCGGGCACGGGCCGACGGTCCGGGGCTGTCGGGAGGTCGGGAACTGTCGGCGGACGGGGCGGAATTCATCGGCAGGATCCGTTTGCTTGACGGGGCAGGACTGTAGCGCTATCTTAATGCAACAGTTGTCGCACTAGTGAGGTTTGCCGATGTTCTTCCGGAGTGTTCACCCGGCCCTGCGGTCCCCCGTGGCCGCGAAGTCCTCGAATGCTTCGGAGTGTGTGCATGCCTACCCAGATCACCGCGCTCGCGGTCAGCAAGTCCTTCGACGGCCGATGCGTCCTCGACGAGGTGACGTGTGCGCTCGCCGCGGGTGAGCGCACGGGCATAGTCGGAGAGAACGGGTCCGGCAAGACGACCCTGCTGCGCCTGTTCGCCGGGCGGGAGCGGCCCGATCAAGGTGAGATCGTTGTCCAGGCCGACGGCGGCGTCGGATATCTCGCGCAGGACGAACGGCTGTCGCCGGCCCTGACCGTCCAGCAGGTCATCGACCGATCGCTGGGCGAGTTGCGCGCGATCGAGCGGCGGATGCGCGGTCTCGAGGTCGCGATGACCGCGGGCGAGGAATCCGCGATGGCCGAATACGGCGAGCTGACAACGGTTTTCGAGCTGCGCGGCGGTTACGACGCCGATGCCCGGGTGGAACGCGCGCTGCACGGTCTCGGCCTGGGACTGGTGGAGCGGGACCGCACCGTGGGCGGGCTGTCCGGCGGCGAGCAGGTCCGGTTGCGCCTGGCCGCCGTGCTGGCGGCCGGCACGGAGGTGCTGCTGCTGGACGAGCCGACCAATCATCTCGACGATGCCGCCCTGAGCTGGCTCGAGGAACACCTGCGCACCCGCCGCGGCACCACCGTGACGGTGTCCCACGATCGGGTCTTCCTCGAGCGGGTCGCCACCAGCCTGCTGGAGGTCGATGCGGACACCCGCCGGGTCGTGCGCTACGGCAACGGGTACGCCGGATTCCTCGCGGGGAAGGCGGCGGCGCGGGAGCGGTGGGTGCAGGAGCACACGCGATGGCAGGCCGATGTCGAACGGCAGCGCGAGGCCGTCGTGACCACGGCACGCCGGGTCGCCCCCGGGCGCGCGATGCGGGACAACAACAAGATGGCCTACGACCGGGCCGGTGGGCGGGTGCAGCAATCGCTGGCCGGGCGGGTACGCAATGCCGAGGAACGCTTGCGCCGCCTGCTCGCCGAGCCGGTTCCGGCGCCCCCGGAGCCGTTGCGTTTCACCGCCACCGTGCGGACGGGCCGGGCACGCGGCACGGTGCTGGACGCCACGGACATCACCGTCGCGGGACGCCTGGACCGGACCGGCGTCACGGTCCGCGCCGGTGACCGACTACTGATCACCGGGCCGAACGGCGCGGGCAAGACCACGCTGCTGCGGGTGCTCGCCGGGGAACTGACCCCGGACGGCGGCACCGTCACCCGCGGCGGCAGGATCGGTTTCCTCGCGCAGCAACCGCGGCCCGCCGCACCCGGCGAGACGCTGCTGACCGCCTTTGCCCGCGGTCGTGCCGGGGATCTCGCCGAGCATGCCGAGCGGCTGCTGTCGCTGGGCCTGTTCGACCGCGGTCGGCTCACGACACCGGTCGAGCACCTGTCCACCGGGCAGCGGCAGCGGCTCGCGCTGGCGCGGCTGGTCACCGAGCCGGCGGACGTGCTGCTGCTGGACGAGCCGACCAATCACCTGTCCCCCGGCCTGGTCGAGGATGTGGAGACCGCCCTGGCCGAATACCGGGGCGCGCTCGTGATCGTCAGTCACGATCGGCGGCTGCGGGAACGGTGGCAGGGTGCGCGGCTCGACCTTCGGACACCGGCCGCCGTCGGTTCCTGACATCCATCACTTACGTTCGTACAGAAGGAGATTCGCGATGCCCGCTGTTCCCGCGGACCCGACCGTCCTGCACCCCATGCCCGGCCAGCCGCGCGTCGTGATGCTGCGGCCCCTGGTCACCTCGCCCCTGATCGAGGTCGGAGAGTTCTCCTACTACGACGATCCCGACGACGCGACCGCCTTCGAGACCCGCAACGTGCTGTACCACTACGGACCCGAGAAACTGATCATCGGGAAATTCTGCGCGCTCGGGACCGGGGTGCGGTTCATCATGAACGGCGCCAATCACCGCATGGACGGGCCTTCGACATTCCCGTTCCCGATGATGAGCGGCGCGTGGTCGGACCACACCGACCTGCTGGCCGAGCTGCCGAATCGCGGGGACACGGTCGTCGGCAACGACGTCTGGTTCGGTTACGGCGCGACGGTGTTGCCCGGCGTCCGCATCGGGCACGGCGCGATCATCGGCGCGCGCGCCGTCGTCACCGCCGACGTCCCCGACTACGGCATCGTCGGCGGCAACCCGGCCCGCCTCGTCCGGACCCGCTACGCCGACCGCGATATCGCCCGGCTGCTGGCGGTGGCCTGGTGGGACTGGCCGGTGGAGCACATCACCGAACATATCCGCGTGATCATGTCCGGCACCGTCGACGAACTCGAAGGAGTACAACCTCGATGACCTCTCCCGCTCATATCGCAATGATCGGCATCCCGGCCGTCAGCCATGTCCTGCCGAGTCTCGAGGTCATCCGTGAACTGGTCGGCCGTGGCCATCGCGTCACCTATGCCAACGACCCGGCGGTCGGCGACCTCGTCGAGTCCACCGGCGCCGAATTCGTCCGGTGCACTTCCGTATTGCCGGTCGCCGACAACAACTGGCCCGACGATCCCATCGCCGCGATGACCCTGTTCCTCGACAATGCCGTACAGGCGCTGCCGCAGTTGCGGGACGCCTACGACCGCGACCAAGCGGATCTGTACCTGTACGACATCGGCGCCTACGCCGCCCGTGCCCTCGCCGAGACCCAGGGCCGTCCCCTGCTGCAACTGTCGCCGACCTTCGTGGCCTGGGACGGTTACGAACAGGAGGTGGCGGCGCAGGTGCGGGCACTGCCGGGCGCGGACGCCTACCGGACGAAGTTCGCCCGGTGGCTGGCCGACTGCGGAGCCGTCACCACCGACGTGGACGAGTTCTCCGGCGCGCCCGCCAAGGCGCTGGCGCTGATCCCGCGGGCGATGCAGCCGCATGCCGATCGGGTCGACGGCGACAAGGTGACCTTCGTCGGGCCGTGCCTGGGTCCACGCGGCGAGGGTTGGTCGCGCCCCGATGCAGAACGGGTGCTGCTGATCTCGCTGGGATCGGCGTATACCCGTCAGCCCGAGTTCTACCGGCAATGCCTGGCGGCCTTCGGTGACCTGCCCGGTTGGCACGTCGTCCTGCAGATCGGAAAGTACGTCGACCCAAGCGAACTCGGCGATATTCCCGCGAATGTCGAAGTGCACCAATGGGTTCCGCAGCGTGCGATCCTGGAGCAGGCCGACGCGTTCGTCACGCACGCCGGGATGGGCGGGTGCGGGGAAGGGCTGCTGGCCGGGGTGCCGATGATCGCCGTTCCACAGGCCGCGGAGCAGTTCCTCAACGCGGATCGGCTCGTGGAACTGGGGGTGGCGCGGCGCATCGATACCGCGGAGGCGACCGCCGAGAACCTCCGAAAAGCGTTGCGGGAACTCGTTTCCGACGCCGAGGTCGGGCGCCGCTCGGATCGTCTCCGGGCCGACACCCGCGCCGAGGGCGGGACCCGGCGAGCCGCCGATCTCATCGAGAGCATGCTGGGCTGAGCGGGCGCCGGCATTTGCCTCAGGTGTGTGGCGGCAGGTGTGCGCGCACGCCCTGCAGGCCGAACAGGATCAGGAGTTCGACCGCGCCGCCGTCGGCACTGCCGAGCCAGTGCGGCAGGGATGTGTCGAATTCGGCGGCCTCGCCGGGTGGCAGGGTCAGATCACGTTCGCCGACCACGAGACGCAGGCGGCCGTTGAGAACGTACAGCCATTCGAAGCCGTCGTGGGTCTGCGGAGTCGGTTCGAGGGGTTCCGGGCGGGCGGGGATGATCATCTTGAACGCGTGCACCCCGCCCGGCCGCCGGGACAGGGGTACGAAGGTCATCCCGTGCCGATGGATCGGTTTCAGATGGATACGGGGATCGCCGGTGCGCGGGGCGCCGACGAGGTCGTCCAGCGGCACGTCATAGGTGCGGGCGAGCGGCAGCAACAATTCCAACGTCGCCCGCCGCTGCCCGCTCTCCAGCCGCGACAACGTGCTCTCCGACACCCCGGTCCGCACCGCCAGATCCGCGAGAGTAATCCCGCGATGGCGACGCAGCGCACGCAACCGCGAACCAACCGTGTCGAGCACATTCTCGGTATCGGGGTCCACCCGCCCATCTTGCCGGACCCGCAAGTTTCCGTGCCGGATGTCTCACGGACGCCACCGCGCTGCCCGACCGAACAGGAACGCCCACCCCGGGCGACGGGGTGGGCGTTCTTGCTGCCGTGATTACCTGCGGCGCTTGGACTTCGGGGGCTTGGTGCTGTGGCGGGAATCGGCGCGGGCTGCTTCGCGGCGCTCGCGGCGGGTCATGCCGTCGTCGGCGGGGTCGGCGCCGTATTCCTCGCGGTCGCTGTGGCGGGCCGCGTGGCCGCCCTCGTCCGGGCCCGAGTAGGTCAGACCGCTCACGTCGCGCTGGTCGATCCCCTTGGCGCGCAAGGCCGCCGGGGCGCCGTTGACCGGTTCCTCGACCGGGGCGGGGGCGGCGGCGCCGACCGGGGAGCGCAGGCCGGGGGCTACGGCGGAGCCCTGCGGCTGGGGCTGCTGGACCTCTACCTGGAGGTTGAACAGGAAGCCGACCGACTCCTCCTTCAGGCCCTCCAGCATGGCGGCGAACATGTCGAAGCCCTCGCGCTGGTATTCGACCAGCGGGTCGCGCTGGGCCATCGCGCGCAGGCCGATGCCCTCCTTGAGGTAGTCCATCTCGTAGAGGTGCTCGCGCCACTTGCGGTCCAGCACCGACAGCAGCACCTGGCGTTCCAGGTTGCGCATACTGCCCGGACCGGCCAGGTCGTCGATCTCCTTCTCGCGGCGCTGGTAGGCGTTGTGGGCATCGTCGAGGAGGGCGTCGAGCAGTTCCTCGCGGGTCAGCTCACCGATCTCGCCGTCGGAGTTCTCGCCGGTCAGGTCCCGGTAGTCGAGGCCGACCGGGTAGAGCGTCTTCAGTGCCGTCCACAGCTTTTCGAGGTCCCAGTCCTCGACGTAGCCGTCGGCGGTGGCGCCGTTGACGTAGGCCGTGATCACGTCGGTGATCATGTTCTCGACCTGGCCCTCCATGTCCTCACCGGACAGGATGCGCTGGCGCTCGGCGTAGATGACCGTGCGCTGCTGGTTCATCACCTCGTCGTACTTCAGGACGTTCTTGCGGATCTCGAAGTTCTGCTGCTCGACCTGGGTCTGCGCGCTCTTGATGGCCCGCGAGACCATCTTCGCCTCGATCGGCACGTCGTCGGGCAGGTTGAGCCGGGTCATGATCGACTCCAGCGCCGCGCCGTTGAAGCGCCGCATCAGCTCGTCGCCCAGCGACAGGTAGAAGCGGGATTCGCCCGGGTCGCCCTGGCGGCCGGAGCGGCCGCGCAGCTGGTTGTCGATGCGCCGCGACTCGTGCCGCTCGGTGCCCAGCACGTACAGGCCGCCGGCCTCGCGCACCGTCTCGGCGTCCTCCTCGACCTGCTGCTTCACCTGTTCCAAGGTGGGCAGCCAGTGCCGCTCGTACTCCTCCGGCGTCTCGACCGGGTCCAGGCCCTGGCGGCGCAGCAGGGTGTCGGCGATGATGTCGGGGTTGCCGCCCAGCACGATGTCGGTACCGCGGCCGGCCATGTTGGTCGCCACGGTGACCGCGCCGGGGCGGCCCGCCTCGGCGATGATCTGGGCTTCCTGCTCGTGGAACTTGGCGTTGAGCACGTTGTGCGGAATACCGCGCTTGGTGAGCAGCTTCGACAGATACTCCGAGCGCTCCACCGAGGTGGTGCCGATCAGCACCGGCTGGTTCTTCTCGTGCCGCTCGACGATGTCGTCGGCGACGGCGGCGAACTTCGATTCCTCGGTCTTGTAGATCAGGTCCGACTCGTCGGCGCGGATCATCGGCTTGTTGGTCGGGATCGGCACCACGCCGAGGTTGTAGATCGAATGCAGCTCGGCCGCTTCGGTTTCGGCGGTACCGGTCATACCGGACAGCTTGTCGTAGAGGCGGAAGTAATTCTGCAGCGTGATGGTGGCCAGCGTCTGGTTCTCCGGCTGGATCTCCACCTTCTCCTTGGCCTCGATGGCCTGGTGCATGCCCTCGTTGTAGCGGCGGCCCACCAGGATGCGGCCGGTGAACTCGTCGACGATGATCACTTCGCCGTCGCGGACGATGTAGTCCTTGTCGCGGACGTACAGCTCCTTGGCCTTGATGGCGTTGTTCAGGTAGCTGACCAGCGGCGAGTTGGCGGCCTCGTACAGGTTGTCGATGCCCAGCTGGTCCTCGACGAACTCCACGCCCTGCTCGTGCACGCCGATGGTGCGCTTCTTGATGTCGACCTCGTAGTGCACGTCCTTCTTCAGCAGCGGCGCGATGCGCGCGAATTCGGCGTACCACTTCGAGGAGGCGTCGGCGGGACCGGAGATGATCAGCGGGGTGCGGGCCTCGTCGATCAGGATCGAGTCGACCTCGTCGACCACGGCGAAGTTGTGCCCGCGCTGGACCAGATCGTCCAGCGAGTGGGTCATGTTGTCGCGCAGGTAGTCGAAGCCGAACTCGTTGTTGGTGCCGTAGGTGATGTCGGCGTTGTACGAGGCGCGCCGCTCGGCCGGGGTCATGCCGGACAGGATCGAACCGACCTCGAGACCGAGGAACCGGTGCACGCGGCCCATCCACTCCGAGTCGCGTTTGGCCAGATAGTCGTTGGTGGTGACGATGTGCACGCCGTCGCCGCTCAGGGCGTTGAGGTAGGCGGGCAGCACCGAGGTCAGGGTCTTGCCCTCACCGGTCTTCATCTCGGCGATGTTGCCGATGTGCAGCGCGGCGCCGCCCATCACCTGCACCTTGTAGTGCTTCTGGTTCAGCACGCGCCAGGACGCCTCACGGGCGACGGCGAACGCCTCCAGCAGCATCTCGTCCAGGGATTCGCCGTCGGCGTAGCGCTGCCGGAACTCGTCGGTCTTGCCCCGCAGCTCCGCGTCGGTGAGGTCGGCGTACTCGTCCTCCAGGGCGAGCACTTCGTCGGCCAGCCGCGCGAGCCGCTTGACGACGCGGCCCTCACCAATCCGTAGCAACCTCGTCAGTGTCAGCGCAGGCACGGGTCTCGTCAGTCCTCTGGTCGGTGTCGTGGTTTGCGGCGCTTCATCCCCGGGGCCCCGCGGGCGGGGTCCGGTTACGCGGATGCCGCGGCAACGCCCATGGTAATGCGGCCTCCATGGTAGGCGCCGCGTTCACCTGAGCCGCAGTGCGGCCAACCGCCACTCACCGCGGCGCGCGACTATGCGGGCCGCGACGGCGAAGCGCCGGTTGCCGCGATCGTAACCGCCGCAGACCTCGGCGGCGCCGGGCGCCACGGTCGTCGTCCGCACCGATGCCAGCACCGCCGGGCCCAGCCGCCGCTCGGCGGCGCCGGTGCGGGCGAGGGTCTCGACCGCCGCGAGCACCGTCGGCTCGGCGACCGGTCCGAGCTGGGCGACCGGCCGCCGGCCGTCCACCACCTCCAGCACCAGGCGCAGCGATCGTTCGGCGAATCGCTTTGTCGCGGAATCTGTTTCGCCCTGGGAAGCGTACGATGTAGAGCGTCCGTCGTGCGGCGAGCGGCGCGGCGCCCGGCCCGGGGCGCCGGCCGCCGGTCCACGAGCGGACGCACGATGGCAGGGCAGCGTGGCTCGGCTCGCCGGACCACCGTGCCGCATCGGATCGCCGGAATCACCGGCGCCCTCCAGCGGCGGCTCGAAACTCGGCGCGCGTGACAGAGACCGGCGTCGGCTGCCCACGGATTCCCCCTCGTAGTCGTCTCCCCCTGACACGAATCGGACCAGCATGCCATGGGGACCGCCGAGCGCAAAGGCTTTCCCCCGGTATCGCGACATGTCCCACACGCCGGGGCGCGAACGGTTTGTGTGACATCACAATGGAGCGGGTATCGGAAGGAGCACCCGGCAGCGTGATCACGAGACTGACGCCGCAGGACGCGTCGTTCCACCGGCTCGAGTCGAGCAGCAATCCGATGCACATCGGATCCCTCGCGATCGTGCGCGATGGCGCCGGCGACTCCGGCGGGGCGTCGCTGGACTACGACGGTCTCGTCGACCTGGTGGAGCAGCGGCTCGCCCTGGTCCCGCGCTATCGCCGCAAGGTGCGTGAGATCCCCTTCGGCCTGGGCCGCCCGGTGTGGGTGGACGACGGCCGGTTCGACATCACCTATCACGTGCGCCGCTCGGCGCTGCCCGGTCCGGGCACCGACGCGCAGTTGCACGACCTGGTGGCCCGACTGGCCTCGCGGCCGCTGGACCCCACCCGTCCGCTGTGGGAGATGTACCTGATCGAGGGGCTGTCGGACGGCCGCCGCGCGGTGTTCACCAAGACGCATTCCGCGCTGGTCGACGGCGGCACCGCGCTGGAGATCGGGCACGTCATCCTCGACGCCGGACCGTCGCCGCGCGAGGTCGCCGACGACGCCTGGATCGCGGTGCGCGAGCCCGGCGAGGTCGAACTGCTGGCGATGGCGCTGGTCGAGCTGGCCGGGCAGCCGCGCGAGGCGTTCGAGGTGCTGCGGCAGGCCGGCGGCGACGCCTTCGGGCTGGCCGGCGGGCGCGCGTTGGAGAAGGCCGTGTCGTGGCTGCGCGGCACCGCTCCCGGCCGCGACGGCCCGTTCCACGCCCGCACCTCCCGCAACCGCCGCTTCGACGTGGTCCGGACCGATCTGGAGGACTACCGCAAGATCCGGCGGCGCTTCGACTGCTCCATCAACGACGTGATCCTGGCCGTGGTGACCGGCGCGCTGCGCATCTTCCTGCAGTCACGCGACGAGGTGCTCACCGAGTCCGCGGTGCTGCGGACGGTGGTCCCGATGTCGGTGTACATCGAGGGGCAGCACGGCGACCGGATGAAACCGGCCAGCGAGGTGTCGTCGTTCGTGATCGATCTGCCGGTGGGCGAGGCGAATCCGGTGATGCGGCTCTCGCACATCTCGCACGCGACCGAGGCGCACGCCCGGCACCGGCGCGGCGTGCGGGCCCGCACCCTGGTGCACATGGCCGGGTTCGCCCCGGCGAGCCTGCACGCCATGAGCGTGCGCGCGGCGAGTACGTTCGCAGAGCACACGTTCGATCTGGTGATCACCAACGCGCCGGGTCCGCAACGGCCGATGTACATCGGCGGCGCGCGGATGCTGGAGATGTATCCGGTATCGCCGCTGCTGCGCAACCAGGCCTCGAGCATCGGCATCACGTCCTACGACGGCCGCGTGTTCTACGGTCTGAATGCCGACCGCGATGCGATGGCCGATATCGGAGTACTGTCCGCGGCGGTGCACGAATCCATGGAGGAGATGCTCGGTGCCTGCGTCCAGTGAGTCCGGCAAGCCCGCGGGCGACCGGAAGCTACGCGTCTACGTTCCGGCGACCGTCCCGATGCTGCGCGAGCTGGTGGCCGACCGGGAACTCCGCGCGATCAACGACACGGCGTTCGCGGTGACCCCGGCGCTGCGCGAGGCCTACGCCTCCGGCGACGACGAGGAACTGGCTGAGGTGGCGATGGGCGAGGCCGCGCGCGCGGCGCTGCGCCTGCTCGCCGAGGAGCGCGAGGCGGCGGGCCTGCACGCCGGTGACGACGACCCCGAGCACCCGTATTCCGGCCCGGTCTACCGCCGCGCGGTGATCGCCGCCGACGTCACCGGCGCCGCGCTGCGCCCCGACCTGGACGACGCGGTGGTCCGGCTGTCCGGCCCGATCACCTACAACCGGATCGCCTCGGTGCACGTCGACCTGGCCGAGGCGGAGCCGGCCGTGGCCAAGGCCGTGGACGTCGTCGACGCCGCCGACCTGGGCGACGAGGACGCCGAGTTCGTGCTGGGCGACGCCGAGGACCATCAACTGGCCTGGTACGCCACCCAGGAGCTGCCGTTCCTGCTGGATCTGATGTGAGCGTGCCGCGGTAACCTACGATGCCGTAACCTGGCACCGGGAGAGCGCGCGGTGGAGCGCGCCGGCATCGTTCAACACAGTGAAATGAGCATCCGCACGATGGTCCTGAAATCGGTACAAGGCGTCCGAGAATGGTTGGAGGCACCGGTCGCCGAGGCGAAGATGTCCGGCCGGACGCGGCTGAACGCGCTCCGCGGCGCGGCCGCCCGGGTCACCACTCCGCTGCTGCCGGACGACTATCTGCATCTGATCAACCCGCTCTGGTCGGCGCGCGAGCTGCGCGGGCGCATCGTGTCGGTGCGCAAGGAGACCACCGACGCGGTCACGCTGGTCATCAAGCCGGGCTGGGGCTTCGATTTCAAGTTCACGCCCGGTCAGTACATCGGCATCGGAGTACTGGTCGGCGGCCGCTGGCACTGGCGGTCCTACTCGCTGACCTGCCCGCCGGACTGGACCGATCCCGACAGCCGGTCCAAGCGCCTGATCTCCATCGCGGTCAAGGCGATGCCGGAAGGTTTCCTGTCCAGCCACCTTGTCAACGGGGTCCCCGAGGGGACCATCGTGCGGCTGGCCGCACCGCAGGGCGGGTTCGTGCTGCCGGAGCCGCCGCCGGCGAAGGTGCTGTTCCTGACCGCGGGCAGCGGCATCACGCCCGTGATGGCCATGCTGCGCACCATGGACCGGCGCGGCAGCTGGCCCGACGTGGTGCACGTGCACTCCGCCCGCTCCGCCGACGACGTGTTGTTCGGCGCCGAGCTGAGCGAGTTGCACGACCGGCATCCGAGCTTCACCTCGCACCGGCACCTGACCGGCGAGCAGGGCAAGTTCACGCTGGACCGCCTCGATGCGCTGTTCCCGGACTGGCGCGAGCGCGAGACCTGGGCCTGCGGCCCGCTGGGAATGCTCGACGACATCGAAAAGCACTGGGCCGCAGCGGGACTCAGCGACAAGCTGCACATCGAGCGGTTCGAGGTGGAACGCTCCGCGGTCGGGCAGGGCGGCACCGTCACCTTCGGCCGCAGCGGGCGCACCGCGACCGTCGACGGCGCCACCACGCTGATGCAGGCCGGTGAGGACGCCGGCGTGCAGATGCCGTTCGGCTGCCGTATGGGCATCTGCCAGACCTGTGTCGTGTCTCTCACCGACGGCCACGTGCGCGATCTGCGCAACGGCACGGAACATCAAGCGGGAGAGAAGATCCAGACCTGCATCTCGGCCGCTGCCGGCGACTGCACCCTCGACGTATAGCCGAGGGCACCATCATCCGCGGCCGCGGGTTCACCGAAACCCGATACCCTCGAGGGTAGTCGAGCCTCCGGGCCGCGAACACGCCGTACCGAAGGCACGGCACCGAGCACAGGGAGCAGGAGACGCGGTGGCAATCACCGATATCAAGGGGTTCGCCCATCTGACGGCGGCCGATATCGAGACCCTGGGTCAAGAACTGGACACGATCCGCCGGGACGTGGAGCTATCGCTCGGCGAACGCGACGCGACCTACATCCGGCGCACCATCCGCGCTCAGCGCATGCTGGAGGCGGCAGCCCGCGCGACGCTGTTCGCCGGGCGTAACCGGTGGGCCTGGGTGGCCGGCACCGCGATGCTCTCGGTCGCCAAGATCATCGAGAACATGGAACTCGGGCACAACATCAGCCACGGGCAGTGGGACTGGATGAACGACCCGGAAATCCACTCCACCACCTGGGAGTGGGATATGACGGGGCCGTCGGCGCAGTGGCGGCGGGCGCACAACTACTCGCACCACACCTACACCAACGTGCTCGGCAAGGACGAGGACCTCGGTTTCGGGATCCTGCGGATGACCCGCGACGAGGAGTGGCGACCGGTACACCTGGCGCAGCCCGCGGCGAATCTGGTGCTGGCCGCGACCTTCGAGTGGGGTATCGCCCTGCACGACTGGAGCATCGACAGGGAATTGTCCGACACTCCGCGCTGGCAGGTGATGTCCGAGCCGAACCGGGCGTTCGGACGCAAGATCGCCCGCCAGGTCGCCAAGGACTTCGTGATCTACCCGGCGCTCACCGGTCCCGGCTGGAAGTCGACGCTCCAGGCCAACGCGGCCGCCAACCTGGTCCGCAACCTGTGGGCATACGCGGTCATCTTCTGCGGCCACTTCCCCGACGGCGCGGAGAAATTCACCATCGAGCAGTTGGAGGGTGAGACCCGCGGCGAGTGGTATCTGCGGCAGATGCTCGGCAGCGCGAACTTCTCCGCGGGCCCCGTGATGGCGTTCATGAGCGGGAACCTGTGCTATCAGATCGAGCACCATCTGTTCCCCGACCTGCCGAGCAACCGCTACCCCGAGGTCGCCCGCCGAGTGCGGGAGCTGTGCGACAAATACGACCTGCCCTACACCACGGGCTCGCTGGGCAAGCAGTATCTGCTCGCCTTCCGCACCATCCACAAGCTGGCGCTGCCGGACCGGTTCCTGCGGCGCACCGCCGACGACGCCCCCGAGACATCCTCGGAGCGCAAGTTCGCCGGGCTGACCCTGCCCGCGTTGCCGAGCACCGAGCAGTGGGCCGAGAACCACTGGCCGGTCGATCCGGTGACCGGGCAGCGCCGCGGGTTGCGCTCGGCGCTGGCCGAGGCCAAGGTGGCGCTGAAGGAGAAGGCGCGCCACGAGAAGGAGTCGCTGCAGGAGGCCAAAGTGGCCCTGCAGGACAAGGCTCGCCAGGAGAAGAAGGTGCTGCGGCAGCGGGCGTTGCGCGAGCGCGCGATTCGACGGGTACGCCGACGTCAGCGGTCCAATTAAGCACATGTTGGTCTCGATCACAATGCGGCGTACGCCACAGTTGTGAATCGATAAAGCCACAACCTACGGAGCCGTAACCTACGGTAGTGTAACCGGCATGGCGATCTCGGATGTCAAGGAATACGCCCACCTCACTCCCGAGGATGTGGAGGCCATCGGTGCCGAGCTGGATTCGATCCGGCGCGAGATCGAGGCGTCCCGTGGCGAGCGCGACGCCAAGTACATCCGCAATGTGATCCGGCTACAGCGCGCGCTCGAGATCTCCGGCCGCGCGGTGCTGTTCGCGAGCTTCCTGCCGCCGGCCTGGCTGGCCGGCACGGCGCTGCTGAGCACCGCGAAGATCATCGAGAACATGGAGATCGGCCACAACGTCATGCACGGCCAGTGGGATTGGATGAACGATCCCGAGGTCCACTCCGCGACGTGGGAGTGGGACAACGTCGGCCCGTCCGAGCACTGGAAGATCACGCACAACTTCCTGCACCACAAGTACACCAACGTGCTGGGCATGGACGACGACATCGGCTACGGCCTGCTGCGCGTCACCCGCGACCAGCGCTGGGCGCCGTTCTATCTCGGCCAGCCGGTGTACAACCTGCTGCTGCAGATGTTCTTCGAATACGGCGTCGCGATCCAGCATTTGGAGCTGGGCAAGGTCGCCAAGAAGAAGTGGGCCGCCGACAGCCCGGAGCGCAAGCAGTTCGAGGCGGACCGCCGCTTGGTGCTGAAGAAGGTCGGCAAGCAGGTCGCCAAGGATTATCTGATCTTCCCGCTGCTGACCGGTCCGGCGTTCTTCTCCACACTGACGGCCAACATCACCGCCAATGTGGTGCGCAACGTGTGGACCAACGCGGTCATCTTCTGCGGCCACTTCCCCGACGGCGCCGAGAAATTCACCAAGGCCGATATCGACGGCGAGACGCAGGGCCAGTGGTACCTGCGGCAGATGCTGGGCAGCGCCAACATCTCCGGTGGCCCGCTGCTGCACTTCATGACCGGCAACCTCTCGCACCAGATCGAGCATCACCTGTTCCCGGACCTGCCGAGCAACCGGCTCGCCGCGATCGCGGTGCGGGTGCGCGAACTGTGCGACAAGTACGACCTGCCCTACACCACCGGCTCGCTGCCGGTGCAGTACGCCAAGTCGTGGCGCACCATCATCAAGCTGTCGCTGCCGAACAAGTACCTGCGGCGCAGCACCGACGACGCCCCGGAGACCAGGTCCGAGCGCGCCTTCGGCGGCGCGTCCACGATCGACCCGGCCACCGGTCGCCGCCGTGGGCTGCGCACCGCGCTGCAGGAGGGCCGTCGCCGGATCGCCCGCCGGGCCGCGGCGGCCGTCGCCTGAGCTTCCCGTATTCACGCACCCCGTATCGGTTCCCCTCACCGATACGGGGTGCGCCTTTGTGTAGCTGGTTTCCCGGGGTGCGGCGGACCGATGTCGCCCCGCCTGATTGACTGAGGCCCGTGTTGGCTCAACCCGGTATCTACGACGTGATTCGACAGCGGCGCGACGTGCGCGCGGAGTTCACCGGGGAAGTGGTCGACGACGAGACGCTGCTGCGGATCCTCGACGCCGCGCACCGCGCGCCCAGCGTCGGCAATTCGCAGCCGTGGGATTTCGTCGTCGTGCGAGACCGGCAGCGGCTGGCGCGGTTCGCCGCGCACGTCGCGCGGAAGCGCACCGAATTCCGGGATGCGCTGCCGCCCGAGCGGGCGCGGGTCTTCGATCCGATCAAGATCGAGGGCATCACCGAGAGCGGCACCGGCATCGTCGTCACCCACGACGACAGCCGCGGCGGGCCGCAGGTGCTCGGGCGGGCCACCGTCCCCGAAACCGGGCTCTACTCCACGATTCTCGCCATTCAGAACCTGTGGCTGGCGGCCACCGCCGAGGGCGTCGGCGTCGGCTGGGTGAGCTTCTACGACAGCCCGTTCCTCACCGACCTGATCGAGTTGCCGCCGGGTATCCGTCCGATCGCGTGGCTGTGTGTCGGGCCGGTGCGCGAGTTCCAGCAGACGCCGGATCTGGAGCGCTTCGGCTGGCGCGCCCGGCGTCCGCTCGAGCACGCGATTCACTGGGAACGCTTCCGGGCCTGAGTATCGCTGCGCGCCAGCCGCTTTCCCCGCACCGCCAGAGAGAAGCGAACCGTCGCCTGAACGTGGGCGGTAAACCGTCGCCGCTCAGACGCGTTCCAGGACCGCCGACGCGCCGATGCCGCCCGCCGCGCAGATGCCCAGCAGGGCGGCGCTCTTGCCGGACAGCGCGAGTTCGTTGGCCATGGTGGTGACCATGCGGGCGCCCGTGGCACCGAAGGGGTGCCCGAGGGAGACCGAGCCGCCGTGCACGTTCAGGATCGCCGGGTCGATCTCGCCGACTGCCGAGTCTCGACCCAGGCGGTTCTCGGCCCAGTCGTCGCTGGCCAGCGCGGCCAGCACCGACAGGGTCTGGGCGGCGAACGCCTCGTGGATATCGACGAAATCGACGTCGGCGAGCGACATTCCGGCCTTGTCGAGGGCGCGCGGCATGGAGATGGCCGGGCCGATCAGCACCTGATCACGCGGGTCGACGCTGACGTAGCTCCAGGAGCGGAACGCGGCCAGCGGTTGCAGGCCCAGCTCGCGAGCCTTCTCCTCGCTCATCAGCAGCACCGCGGCGGCCCCGTCGGTGAGCGGGCTGGCGTTGCCAGCGGTGACGGTGCCGTCCTTCGCGAACACCGGCGCCAGGGCCGACAGCTTCTCGACGCTGGTGTTCGCCCGCACCAGGCCGTCGCGGGTGATCGACTTCCCTTCCGGCGTCACGACTTCCAGCACTTCGCGGTCGAAGCGGCCGGAGTCGATGGCCGCGGCGGCCCGGTGGTGCGAGCGGGCGGCGAACTCGTCCTGCGCGGCGCGGGTGACACCGTGGATACCGGCCATCTTCTCCGCCGACTCCCCCATCACCTCGCCGGTGGTGCGCTCCTCGATCTTCGGCCGGCGCGGCAGGAGATCGGTGAACGGCGCCAGCTGCGCCACCGCGGACAGGTAGTCCTTGGGTTTCGGCTTGCCCAGCGCCAGCGGCGCCGCCGCATGCACCATCTTCTGCGGCAACTTGACCTCGGCGTTGCTGGTCGAGTCGCTGCCGCCGGCGATCATGATGTCGTACTCGCCGCGCTCGATAGCCGCCGCCGCCGTGGTGACCGCCTGCAGTCCGGACGCACAGGCCCGGGTCACGGTGTGGCCCTCGCAGCCCGGGTCGAGCTTCAGGTCCAAGGCGATCTCGCGGGCGATATTCGGGGCCGCGCTGGGCAGGATGACCCCGCCCCACACGATCGCCTGCACCTGCTCCTTGGGCAGCCCGGTCCGCTCCAGCAGTCCGGCAACCGCCGCATCGGCCAGATCGATGGAGTCCATCCGGGTGTAGTCGGTGAACGCCCGCACGAACGGTGTGCGAGCCCCGGAGACGATGACGGCACGGCGAGCGCCCTGGGTTGCCATGGGAATCCTTTCGAGAGAACCACCTGGCCACCAAACTTACTCGGAGGTAAGAATAAAATCGAGACACGGTGTCACAGACAAACGGACATCAGGACGGCGTAGTAGTCACCGGTGAACGACTCGCCCACCGGTTCGCCCTCGGCTTCCACCCACGCGTGCGCGGCCATCGGCGGCAGCCTGCGGACGCCGACCCGCCAGGTCGGCCATTGGCCTCTGGTCCGGCACAGCAGGGTGATCGCGATCGAGCGCAGCAGGCACGAGCGCGGCCCGACACACGCGTAGCTGACCGCCGTGACCTGCTCGTGCGCGACGCTCGCGGCCTCGAATGTGGCGGGCGCGGTACCGATTCGGAGTATCGCCAGGATCGCTCGGATTCGGGCCGGTTTCGCCTTCGCCAGGACGCGGGCGACGGCCACCAGGACGTGGATGAGGATCCGCACCCGCAGGGACGTCACGCGGGGGTCGTGGAACAGCGGATGGTGCGTTGTCACGACAACTCCGAGGTGGTTTCCCAGTCGCCGATCAGGCCGGCGGACCGCAGTTCGCCGAGCAGCGCGCGGATGTCGTCCAATGCCTGCTGCTCGGCTACGTCGTACTTCGTCGTGACGGCCGCTACCGCGGCGGTGAGACTGCGCGACTCCGCGAACTCCCGCAGCGCCACGGCGGCCGAGCCGTTGAGACCCCAGTAGACGCCGCTGCGCTCGTCGAGCACCATGACGCCGTAGTCGGTCTCGGCCAGCGAAACCTTGTCCAGGAACAGTGAATTCATGATTCCCCCCGTAGCCACGCCTCCACGGCGATGGTCAGGTCGAGCGAGGCGCGGTGCTTATCGATCAGCAGAGGTTGGGCGCACAGATCTCGGACCGCCGCAGAGTCGATTATTCCGAGTTCGGCGAGCCGGGAATTCTCCAGCAACGCGAGAATATCCCCGCGGTGCCGCCGCAGACCGCGCGCGACGCCCGCCGAAGTATTGGCCTTGGTGCCGCGATGACGAGACGTTTCCGGCACGATTCCGGCCATAGCCTCGGCCAGCAGCGGCTTGTATCGACCGGTGTCGACCCGCTCCGGCGGGCGCACCGACAAGGCGGCCCCCACCACCGAATCGTCGAGATAGGGCGCCGCGGTGGGCACGCCTATTCTTCTGGCGAATTGCTGGCATAATCGAGCGCCGCGCGCGACACCGTACAGCTGTTCCAGCGTTTGATGCAGCCCGCGATCCTGGGCCAAGGGCTCGGCGTCTTTCGCGCATTCGCGTATCGCATCGCGCACCGTTTCCGATGCGCCGGTGGTGAGCCACGGCGGAGATATGATGCCGAGGCCCCAATTTATCGCCGGATCGGGCGCCCAGGCCGGGGTCGACACAATATTGTCGGCGATATCGGTCAAATGTTCTCGGTACGATTTGTTTCCGGCCATCTGCATTCCTACCCGCCACAGCGGATACTTGTGCTTCGCCGACCAACGCCGCGCCGTGCGGATGGCCGTCAGCGGATCCCGTCGGACGGTCGCGTGCAGCCACCCCCAGCTCACCCGGAGAATTTCGTCGCCACCGAATCCCACGAACCGGATCTGCGTGTCCAGGTCGACGCTGCGATGGCAGACCGCCTCCAGTTTGGCCTTGTTGACCTGGACGATGCACGGCTCGTCGAAGCGGTCGTCGGTGGTGCGGATCCCGTCGTAGGTCAGGGGTAGTTCGTCGGCGCCGATCACGACATGTTCGACCGAGCCCAGCCCGGCCACGGTGTCGCGGGCCCAGCGGATGTCGTCGTCCAGGTCGTCGGGGCTGGTCGCGGTGATGGCCACGACCTCGGCGCCGCTGCGGGCGGCGAGAGAACAGAGCGCCGTCGAATCCACGCCGCCCAGATCGGACGCCACGCGGCGCTTGCCCGCGGTTCTCAGTTCGACGGCCTCTCGCAGGCGGGCTCGGAGCAATTCGGCGCCCTCTGCCAGCGTGAGTTCGGCGGCCGGCGGCTGCCACCACCGGTGCTGCGCGGCGTGGCCGTGGTGGTCGAGCTCGAGCGTGTGGCCGGGCCATACCACCTCGATGCCGGACCAGACGGACCGGAACGGCAGCGGCCAGGGCACGACGTACAGCAGCAGGAGCGCGAGTTGCTGTCGGTCGATCTCGGCTCGGGCCAGCGTGGCGAGGACATCGGCGCGGTCGCTCGCGACTCGGACGCCGTCCACCACGGCATGGAAGACCCGCCGCAACCCGGAGGCCGTGCCGCGCACGCATACTCGGCCGGGACGGGAGCCGATCACATGGAAGCTGCCGGGGGCCGAGGCCGTCGCCCGGCCGAAGAGTTCGGCGCCGAGACCGGCGAGCCTGCCGGGCGGCATATCGTGCTCGCCGATGGCCGCACAGGCCTCGTCGCGGCCTCGGAACACGGCGACTTCGGATTCCTCCCAATGCCCGATGACCCACGGGCGGTCACTCGGATGAGATATTTCCCGCACGCTTCCGTATTCAGCACGCACCCGATCGGCGACGATTTCCGCGCCCGGCCCGTCGGCTAGAACCAGAAACCATGACGGCGCGCTCGACAGCACAGCCAATGTTCCCCCCTGAATTCGGTTCGATTCTGCGAAATCAGCCGAATCCGGACGAGCCGCGACGGCGCACCGGCGCACCGGCCGAGCCGCGGCTCGACGCGTTCAGTTCGGCCAGTTCTGGTCCCCGAAGGGGAACTCGGGCAGGAAGCTGGAGAAGCCTTCCGTAACCTCCTGGAAAGAGCCGATTCGGACCAGAGTCGGTCGTTCGTACGCCAGCATAATGTCGTTCCTCGGTTTCATGAGCACGCCGAATACACCGAGTCGAAGTATTCGAACTCGATTCTCCGGCAGAATCCACAATGCTAAATCGGAAGCGCCCCCCACGGGTGCGCCGATCGAATTCCCCTCCCCTCGGTCACAGGACCGTTCAATACCTATGATAAGGCACCGGCGCTGCAATTCCCCCTGCTCGCTGTCCGGACCGGACAGCCTGGCGACGAGGGGCCGAAGGCGGAAACCATCGGCCCCGTGCGCGAATCGGATGCCGCTACGCGAGCCGGATCAGGCCGTAGTCGAAGGCGTGGCGGCGATAGACGACCGACGGTCGGTCGGTGTCGCGGTCGTGGAAGAGGAAGAAATCGTGGCCGACGAGTTCCATCTGGTAGAGCGCGTCGTCGACCGACATGGGATTCGCCGGATGCACCTTGGTCCGGACGATGTGACCCGGCCCGGCGTATTCGCCGGATTCCGTGTCCTCGGACCGATGTTCGTGGGTGACGGTCCCGTTGCCGGGGGCCGGCACCGCCTCATCGATCAGCGTGGCCGTGGCCTCGGCCACCGAGAGGGGGGTCTTCTCCCCGTAGTGCACGCGCCGCCGATCCTTGCTGCGGCGCAGGCGGCTCTCCAGTTTCTCCACGGCCGACTCGAGGGCGGCGTAGAAGCTGTCCGCACAGGCCTCGGACCGGGCCACCGGTCCCTTGCCGCGCACGGTGATCTCGAGGCGCTGGCAGTTCTTGCGCTGGCGGCGATTGCGTTCGTGGAACAGTTCGACATCGAACAGGTGGATCGACGGATCGAAACGCTCGAGTCGGGAGAGCTTCTCCTCCACGTGGATTCGGAAATGATCGGGAACCTCGACGTTGCGGCCCTTCACCACGACGTCCGCTAGAGGGGTTCTGGGCCGGTCCGCTGCAGGCTGCTCGGCGCCGTTGCGTTCGAACTCGAACGCAGAGCCGTCACGGGCCGAGGGATCTGCTGCTTTCACTGAAGGTCGTGAAGTCGTCACGCGTACCTCCCGGATCTGGCCGCACAACCGATGCATGTGCGGCGGGATTCAACCGCGCCGAGTCGAGGCGGATGCCGGGGAACTCGGCACGAAGTCGTCCGAGGTGCCACCTCCAAACTCTCTGGTTCGGGTGTCAGATCGCTCTGTCAGCAACGCTATTACGACAGCGTTCCGACCGCCAGTGTTCACACGAATTTCAAAGCTTCAAGCGGCACATGTCACCAACACGCCATGTGCGGACACACCGGCGCGCGCCAGCGCGCGCACCGATTCGCGGGCCGTGGCGCCGGTCGTGAGGACATCGTCCACCAGCACTACCTCGACGTTCGGGCAGCGCAGCAGGGCGAGCAGCGAATCGCCGGTGGCGCGGATGCCGTCGCGGAGGTTGCGCCGCCGGTCGAGCGGGCCCAGACCGACCGAATCGCGCACGCCTGGCCGGGTGGCCAGCACGGGAGCGCAACGGCTATCGGACAGCCAACCGGTAGCCACCCGCGCTGCTCGGGCGACCGGGTCGCCACCGCGCCGCCGGGCGGCTACCCGCCGGCTCGGCGCCGGCACCAGCAGCAGCGGACGGTCGCGGGACCGCAGCCCATCCAGGCCCCTCGCCAGCGCCAGTCCGAGCGGCGCCGCCAGATCGCGACGCCCCCGTTCCTTGGCCGCCAGCACCGCCCGCCGCGGCGGACCCGAGTACGGCCCCAGCGCCCAGCACGGCACACCCGGATCGGTGCGCGGCCGCACGCGCCGCGGCGGCCCCGCCAGACAACCCGCACAGCTCGCGCACCATCCGGTGCCGACTACCCCACATCCCCCACATGCCTGCGGCAGGATCAGGTCCAGCAGCGTTCGCATCGCCCCAGTGTGCCGGTGACCACCGACAGAATTCTCACCCCGGCAGCACCGGGACCGCGTTCGCGCCGAGCGGCTGCACCTCACGCCAGAAGCGCTCGCGGCCCGGCTCGTCGGACTGCAGCTGCATCACCGCGCGCGAATCGGCGATGTACTGGGTGTCGGGCGAGGCGCTGAGCGTCCGGACCGGTGGCGTCAGGTTCTGGCTGGTCACCGGATCGGACTCGGAGCCGTCGATCAGCACCGTCTTCACCGGGTCGACGTTGCCCTCGCGCGCCAGCATGATCGTGTCCTCCCTGAACCAGTCCAGCGACACCACCGCGGTGCTCAGGCTCAAGGCGATGGGCAGCGGCGAGGTCAGCGCGTACTTTCCGTCCGCCTGCGGGACCACCACGACCACGTACGCCTTGCCGCCCGCGACGATCGCCGCGCGGGCGCCGGTCCGCGACATGCGCAATTCGGTGATCGGCGTGCGGGGCATGGGCTCGGAGGTCGAGGTCGGCGTCGAGAACAGGGCCGAGGTGTCGACGTCCTGCACCGACAGGTTGCCGGTGCTGCGGTCGTGCGCGGCCCGGACGACCCGGTCCCCGTCGACCACCGACCAGGCCGAACTGCCGTCGGCGGTCCAGGACGGCCGGGTGAAGGTATTGCCCTCGGCGACGGCCAGCGCATTGTTGTCGTTGCCGCCGATCACCAGGGTGCGGGCGGGCTCCGGGGCGGGCCTGCCGCTGTCCGCGACCGCGGCCACCAGCTGACCGTCCGGCGTCATGCCCACCGACTGCAGATTGCGCGCGGTGCCGAAATACCCTGGCACCGGGGATATTCCGCCGTCCTTGACCCGCACCAGCGCGCCGTCGCGCACGGCGTGCAGGCCGATCTTGTTGTGCGAGTTGGCCGATGGGCTCAGCGCGCTGACGTCGGGCACCGACCAGCCCGTGGTCGCGTAGCGCTCGTCGAGCGGCTTGCCGTCACCCAGCAGGAAGTAGGGCCCCAGCACGCCGGCGTCGGCCAGTGTCAGCACGACCTGCGCCGCCAGTAACTCCTTGGCCCGCTGATCGAGCGCCGACGCACCGGCGAAATCCACTTGTACGCCGCCCAACCCGACGCCCACCCCGTCGGTGTCTCCGTTGGGTTTGGTGATGCCGCCGCGGATCGTCACCGGGCCGGACAGCACATTGCGCACCGCGGGCGCGAGCGCCGGTTGCGGCCCCTCGGCGAGCAGCGACAGCAAGCGCTGCGCGAGTTGCTCCTTGCGCACCGAGACCCAGCGCAGGTCCGGAACCATCGCCGTGCCAGGCGTATTCGCGAAATTCAACGCATAGCGCCGGTAGAACTTGGCGAACGCGTTGGAGTCCACCACCACGCCCGGCTGTAATTCATCGATCCGCCACTCGGTGCCGACCTTGGTCATCTCGATGTGGTTCTCGAGCGTGTTGTCCACCACCCGGTACGACCCGTCGGCTTCGAGTTCGCCGATCTTGTGCGCCCGGATCTGATAGGTCGCCGTATCGCCGGACCTGGATTCGCGCAGGGTGTCGGGCTTTTCGACGATGGTGATGCGTGCGGTGTCGTCCCACGTCGCCGCGGCGGCGGGGGTCAGGTACTGGCGGGCGGTCTGGTGGCGGTTGGACGGGTCCGCGGTGGCCTGCAGGAAATCGCGCAGCAGTAGGTCCGGGTCGCGGCCGGTGCTCGGCGGCGGCGGACCGGCGGTGGTGGGCTCGCGGTCGATGGTGCCCAGCGCCTGGGGGGCCGACGAATCGGGGAGATTGGCGCACCCCGGGAGAGCGAGGAGACCGGCCAGCACCACACCGAGAGTCGCGCGCGCCCAGAACGCGCGGCGTTCGGACGGTCGTGGCGCGGGCCATCGCTGTATTGCGGTCCACAGGCTCATATCGTCGGATCTCCGGAGTCGGTGAGCATGTCCGCGGACCCGGCCCCGTTGCCGGAGTCGGCGGACGTCCGTCGAGTCGGCGGCGAATTCTTTTCTCCCCCGGGCGAATCGGCGCCCGCCTCGGGTGCGGAGCCGGGCAGAGCCGACGCGCCACCGGACTGTGCCGCACCATCGGGGTCGGTCGGCTCCGTCGTCGCGGCGGCATCGTCCGGGTGTTGCGCCGCACCGGTTCCCGGCGATTCAGTTGTCCCGGCGTCGGTGGAGCCCGGTTGTTCCGGTGCGTCCGGCTCCGCACCGGCATCCGAACCCTCTTGCAGCGCAGCGGCTTCCGCCGTCAGCAGCTTGCGTTTGGGTGGTTCCAGCGAGAGCGGGCTGACGCCGAGCTTACGGCCTCGGACCAGCGGCAGCGTGAGCCGGAAGCTCGCGCCCTGACCCGGTTCGCCCCAGGCCTCCAACCGGCCGTCGTGCAGGTTCGCGTCCTCCACGCTGATCGACAGGCCCAGACCGGTGCCACCGGAACGGCGCATACGCGAGGGATCCGAGCGCCAGAACCGGTTGAACACCAGCTTCTCCTCGCCCGGCCGCAGGCCCACACCCTGGTCGCGGACCACGATGCCGACCGCGTTGGCCTCGATATCGCCGCGCATCCGGATCATGACCGGCTTGCCCTCGCTGTGGTCGATGGCATTGGCGAGCAGGTTGCGCAGCACGCGCTCGACGCGCCGCGGGTCCACCTCGGCCACCAGCGGATCCTCCGGCAGATCCACCACCAGTTCGACGCCGGTCTCCTTGGCCAGATGCCGCACGGTGGAGATGGCCGCCCGCGCGCACATCCGCACGTCCAGCGACTCCACCTGCAATTCGGCGACGCCCGCGTCGTGGCGGCTGATCTCCAGCAGATCGTTGAGCAGGCCCTCGAACCGGTCCAGCTCGGTGACCAGCAGTTCGGCGCTGCGGGCCAGCGCGGGATCCAGCTCGTCGCTGGAGCCGTGGATCAGGTCGGCGGCCATCCGGACGGTGGTCAGCGGGGTGCGCAGTTCGTGGCTGACGTCGGAGGTGAACCGGCGTTGCAGATTGCCGAACTCCTCGAGCTGGGTGATCTGGTTGGACAGGCTCTCGGCCATCTCGTTGAACGACATGGCCAGCCGGGCCATGTCGTCCTCACCCCGGACCAGCATCCGCTCCTTGAGCCGGCCGTCGGCGAAACGGCTGGCGATGCGCGCGGCCGAGCGGATCGGCAGCACCACCTGCCTGGTCACCAGCGCCGTGATCGCGGCCAGCAGGACCAGGAGCACGAGGCCGCCGATCAGCATGGTGCCGGTCATCAGGTCCCGGCTGCGATGCTCGTTGGTGAGCGGGAAGATCAGGTAGATCTCGAGCGTCGGGACCTCGAGGCTGGGACTGCCGATGATCAGGGCCGGTCCGCGATAGCGATCCGAATCCGACACCGTCGTGAACTGGTAGCTGACCTGGTTCTGCTGGACGAACCGGCGCAGTTCGGCCGGCACCTCCTGGATCGGGCCCGCCGGAATCTCCTGCTGGCCGTCACCCACCATCACCAGCGCCGCCTCGTAACTGCCCGCGGCGCCGACCGATTGCGAACTGCTCCCCGAGGTCAGCGCGCGCAGCGCGTCCTGCAGGCGAATCGCCTGGCTGCTCGAATCGTTCGCGACGGTCAGCTGGGCCTCGACGGTATTGCGCGCCCGGCCCATCTCCTCGAGTCCCGCGTTCTGCTTGGCCTGCAGCAGCCGATCGGTGATCTGACTGGTCAGCACGACACCGAGGATCGTGATCACGATCAGCGACAGGGTGAGTGTGGACACCACGACGCGCAACTGCAACGAGCGCCGCCACACATGGCCCAGTGCTTCTCCGACGGATTTGAACCAGTCCACCAGAGCTGCCAGCAACCGCTGAACGCGGTCTCTGGAGCCATCGATCACGGTGGTCCGGCCTTGTAGCCGACACCCCGCACGGTCAGCACGATCTCGGGATTCTCCGGGTCCTTCTCGACCTTGGCGCGCAGCCGCTGCACATGCACGTTGACCAGGCGGGTGTCGGCGGCGTGCCGGTAGCCCCAGACCTGTTCGAGCAGCACCTCGCGGGTGAAGACCTGGCGTGGTTTGCGAGCCAGGGCCACCAGCAGATCGAACTCCAGCGGGGTCAGCGAGATCTGCTGACCGCTCCGGGTGACCTTGTGGGCCGGCACGTCGATGACGATGTCCGCGATCGACAGCAGCTCCGCCGGCTCCTCCTCGGTGCGGCGCAGGCGAGCCCGCACCCGAGCGACGAGTTCCTTCGGCTTGAACGGCTTGACGATGTAATCGTCGGCCCCCGATTCCAGGCCCAGCACGACGTCGACCGTGTCGGTCTTCGCCGTCAGCATCACGATCGGCACGCCGGAATCGGCGCGCAGCACGCGGCATACGTCGATGCCGTTCATGCCGGGCAGCATCAGATCGAGCAGCACCAGGTCGGGGCGTAGCTCCCGGACCGCGGTGAGCGCCTGGGTGCCGTCGCCGACGACGTGAGGGTCGAAACCCTCGCCGCGCAAGACGATCGTGAGCATCTCCGCGAGCGCCATATCGTCGTCGACGACCAGAATCTTCGGCTTCATAACTACTATGTTGTCATCTCTCCGGCTCGGAACGGGCAACCACGCCAACACTGGTACATTACCGACGCACATCCAACCCTATCGGGCAACCTTTTCCGAGAGGCGCGCGGCGAGTGTTGCCGGATCGTCATGCGGCGCATGGACCCACCAGGGTCCGTGCCAATGCGATTCGGCCAGCACACGATAAACCGCCGCCGTACGTTCCTGCAGCCCTTTGTCGCGTTCGTACGCATCCAGGTCGCGGGTGCGGTCGAGTTCGCCACGGCGGCGGGCACGTTCGGCGGCCACTTCGATCGGCACGTCCAGCAGTACCTGTACATCGGGTACCGGCAATTCGAACCGGCCGAATTCCAATTCCGCCACCCACGAAGCGATTTCACCGTCGGCGGACTGACCGGTCCGCGCGGCATTGTAGGCGGCATTGGACGCGACATAGCGATCGAGCAGCACGATGTCGTTGTCGGCCAACAACTTCGACAGCTCGTCCCGGGCGTCGGCGCGATCGAGCGCGAACAACAGCGCCATCGCGTTGACCGAGGCGGCCACGTCCCCGTGCCGCCCGCGCAGCGCCTCGGCCGCGAGATCGGCATGCACCGACCGCCCGTAGCGCGGGAACGCGAGGGTGCCCACCCGCACCCCCCGCTCCCGCAGCCCACCGGCGACCGCCTCGATCAACGTGCGCTTACCGGCCCCATCGAGGCCTTCCACCGCAACCAACGCACCCATGGCTTGCAGGTTAGACCCTCACAACCATCAACCTCACCCGGGTGCTGAACCGATCCGGGTTCACCTCGCCCAACTCGCACACCCCCAAGGTTCGCGGCCCGTCTCGCGGCTGGGACGCGTGGCGGGTGCGAGGAACGAGTACCCGACACGGGGCCCAGCCGCGAGACTCAGGGGCCGCGAACACGCCGTAGCGAAGCGAAGGCCAAAAATTCAGTACCGGTAGTGGTCCGGCTTGTACGGCCCTTCCACATCCACCCCGATGTACTCCGCCTGATCCTTGGTCAGCTTGGTGAGCGTCCCGCCCAGCGCCTCGACGTGGATGCGGGCCACCTTCTCGTCCAGATGCTTGGGCAGCCGGTAGACCTCGTTGTCGTACTCCTCCGGCTTGGTCCACAGCTCGATCTGCGCGATCACCTGGTTGGAGAAGCTGTTGGACATCACGAACGACGGGTGTCCGGTGGCGTTGCCCAGGTTCAGCAGGCGACCCTCGGACAGCACGATGATGGACTTGCCGGACTCCTTGAAGGTCCACAGGTCGACCTGCGGCTTGATGTTGAGCCGGTCGGCGCCGGAACGCTCCAGCGCGGCCATGTCGATCTCGTTGTCGAAGTGGCCGATGTTGCCCAGGATGGCCTGGTCCTTCATCGCCTTCATGTGGTCGAGGGTGATGATGTCCTTGTTACCGGTGGAGGTGACCACGATGTCGGCCGAGCCGATGGCCTGCTCGACGGTGACGACGTCGTAGCCGTCCATCAGCGCCTGCAGCGCGTTGATCGGGTCGATCTCGGTGACCTGCACGCGCGCGCCCTGGCCGGCCAGCGATTCCGCGCAGCCCTTGCCGACGTCGCCGTAGCCGCAGATCAGCACCTTCTTGCCGCCGATCAGCACATCGGTGCCGCGGTTGATGCCGTCGATGAGGGAGTGCCGGGTGCCGTACTTGTTGTCGAACTTGGACTTGGTGACCGAGTCGTTGACGTTGATCGCCGGGAACGACAGCTCACCCGCGGCCGCGAACTGGTAGAGCCGCAGCACGCCCGTGGTGGTCTCCTCGGTGACGCCCTTGACGCTCTCGGCGATCCGGGTCCACTTGCCCTTGTCGGTCTCGAACCGCTCGCGCAGCAGGTTCAGGAAGACGGTGAACTCGGCGGAGTGGTCCTCGTCCGGCGGGGGCACC
The DNA here is from genome assembly GCF_044628355.1 of Nocardia sp. N2S4-5. Lineage (NCBI taxonomy): Bacteria > Bacillati > Actinomycetota > Actinomycetes > Mycobacteriales > Nocardiaceae > Nocardia > Nocardia sp. N2S4-5. Next base: position 3,396,860 of record NZ_JBIUPM010000001.1, read on the forward strand.
ACGCCGGCCTTCTCGTACTGGGCGCCGCGCAGCACCAGCATGGTGGCGTCGCCGCCGTCGTCGAGGATCATGTTGGCGGGCTCGCCCGGCCAGGTCAGCATCTGTTCGGCGGCCCACCAGTACTCCTCCAGGGACTCGCCCTTCCAGGCGAACACCGGGGTGCCCTTGGGCTCGTCGATGGTGCCGTGCGGGCCGACCACCACGGCCGCGGCGGCGTGGTCCTGGGTGGAGAAGATGTTGCAGGACGCCCAGCGCACCTGCGCGCCCAGGTCGACCAGCGTCTCGATCAGCACCGCCGTCTGCACGGTCATGTGCAGCGATCCCGAAATCCGCGCCCCCTTCAGCGGCTGTACCTCCGCGTACTCGCGCCGCAATGTCATCAGGCCCGGCATCTCGTGCTCCGCCAGCCGAATTTCCTTGCGGCCGAACTCGGCCAAGGACAGGTCCGCCACCTTGTAATCGATCCCGTTGCGGTGGTCGGCAGTCATCTTGCTGCTCACTGCGGTCGTCATCTGCCTCTCCTGGTCGGCGTGTACTCAGGAAAGGCTAGCCGCTTCCATGCGTACGCGATACGCAAGGGAGGTGGGGAGCGCCCGCGGCAGGGGTAGCGCCCCTATGCGGGAGCGGCCGAACCGTAGACCGCCAGGATCCGGCCCCGTTTGCGCGGTGAGATGTTGGCGCGCATGATGTCGCCGCGGTAGTGGGCGAGCACGCGCGGGTCCATCACGCGGCGCCACAGCGGCGGGATGGCCGCGAGCAGGATCATCGAGGCGTAGCCGGCCGGAAGTTGCGGCGCCTCTTGGGAACTGCGCAGCGTCTGGTACCGGCGGCCGGGGTTGGCGTGGTGGTCGCTGTGCCGCTGTAGATGGAACAGGAAGATGTTGGTCACCAGGCGGTCGGAGTTCCAGCTGTCGGCGGGTGAGCAGCGCGCCCACATGCCGTTCGGCCGCTTGCTCCGCATCAGCCCGTAGTGCTCGACATAGTTCACCGTCTCCAGCAGTCCGGCCGCCAGCACCGCCTGCAGCAGCAGGTACGGCAGCATCTTCGGGCCGAAGGCGACCAGCAGCGCACCGTAGAGCACGACCGTCATCGACCACGCCTGCAGGATGTTGTTGTGCACGCTCCACCAGCCCAGGTTCCGGCGCCGCAGCCGCTCGTGCTCGAGCCGGATACCGGAGCGGAAACCGCCGATCACACTGCGGGGCAGGAACTCCCACAGGGACTCGCCCAACCGGCCACTGGCCGGATCCTCCGGCGTCGCGACCCGCGCGTGGTGGCCCTTGTTGTGCTCTACATAGAAGTGCCCGTACCCGGACTGCGCCAGTGCGACTTTCGCCAGCCACCGCTCCAGGTGCTCGACCCGGTGCCCGAGTTCGTGCGCGGCGTTGATGCCGATGCCGCTCATGAAGCCCAGGGTCGCGGCCAGGCCGAGCTTGTCGACGACGCGCAGTCCGTCGTCGGCCCACAGGTAAGAGGCCACGAACAGGCCGATCAGCTGGATGGGCAGGAACAGATAGGTGCACCACCGGTAGTACCGGTCGTTGGACAGCCGTTCGTAGTCCTCGTCGTGCGGGTTGTTTCCGTCCTCGCCCACCACCCAGTCCAGCACCGGAATGACGATCAGCACGACGATCGGCCCGAGCCACCAGAACACGGGGTACCCGGTGTGCAATACCAGTTGCGAAGGCAATAACGCGCAGCTGGGAGCGACCAAGCCGAGCACCCATAGATACCGCTTCGGATCAGGCGAACCCGAGCGTTTGCCGACCGTTTGCACTTTCGCCCCGCTAAAGAAGACCCTGGAACTGTTGCTTGTAGATATGTACGCCCATCTCTACTGTTACACCTCACCAAAGCCGGGAAGGGTGACCACCGTTACATACCTCGCAGTACTTTCTTAAGTCTTCACTCAGGCGATATCCGACACCGCACACCGCAGGCAAACACCGGAGGTGCTCGCACACCTCATGCCGCGACTCGCGCGTCGCCGACTGCTCTCGACAGCCGGAAACCTTGCCAGCCGACGGCGAGATTCCACAATAGGGGTGTGAAGTGATTGTTATATAACACAAGATGTTTCGAGCACAGCGGCCCTAGTCAGCGCCGCCACACATAGCGCACCTGCGGACGTCCCGCCCGACCGTAGTCGCTGCGCCGGTCCACCACCCCGTCCTCGGCCAGCCGTTCCAGGTAGCGCCAGGCGGTGACCCGCGAAACCCCTACCGCGCGGCCGGTTTCCGTGGCCGACAGGCCGTCGCTCGCCGCGCGGACCGCCCGCGAAACCTCCTCCAGGGTGTGCGGCGCGATGCCCTTGGGCGCCGTGGTCTTCGGGTCGGCGGTGCGCAGGGCGCTGAACGCCCGGTCGATATCGTGCTGAGTGACGGTGGACGCGCCGGCCGCCAGGGCCGCGCGATACTCCAGATAGCGATCGAGCTTCTCCCGGAACGCCGCGAATGTGAACGGCTTCAACAGATACAGCGCGACGCCGTGCGCGACGGCGGAACGAACCATCTCCAGATCGCGGGCCGAGGTGATCGCGATGACATCGGGCCGCGGGCGCAGCCGGGCCAGCGCCGCGGCCACCTCCAGGCCGCCGATGTCGGGCAGGCAGATGTCCAGCAGCACCAATTCGATCGGCGCGTCCGACTCGGCCGCCCGGGACGCCGCGCGCAGGGCGTCGCGGCCGGTACCGGCGACCGCCGCGACCGTGAAGCCCGTCATCCGCTCCAGATACGCACGGTGGGCGGCGGCGATCTGCGGCTCGTCCTCCACGATCAGCACCCGGACGATCATCGCGGAATCCGCACCACGACAGCCGATTCCGCGGACCGCTCGGCGCGCAGGGTGCCGCCGTGCCGCGCCACCAACCGCCGCACCAACGCGAGACCGAGGCCCTGGTGATCGGTCTTGGTCGAATAGCCCCGCTCCATGGCTCGGGCGAACACCTCCTCGGACATGCCCGGCCCGCTGTCCGCGATCCGGAGATAGAGCCCGGCCTCCTCGTGCCGCACGGTCACCTCCACCCAGGCGTCGGGGGTCTGCGCGACCGCGTCGAGGGCATTGTCGACCAGATTGCCCACCAGGGTCACCATTTCCTGCGCGGTCAGCGGGGCCGCGGTATCCAGCACCGTATCGTCCGCGACGGTCAGCTCCACACCGCGCTCGATCGCCTGGTCGACCTTACCGAGCAGCAGCGCCACCAGGGCCGGCTCCCGCACCGCGCCGGTCAGCCGGTCGATCAGGGCCTGCGACAAGCGCAGCTCGGCCGTGGCGAACTCCACTGCCTCCCGGTAGCGGCCCAGCTCGACCATGGTGACGACGGTGTGCAGCCGGTTGGCGGCCTCGTGCGCCTGCGAGCGCAGCGAATCCGCCAGTCCCCGAACCGAATCCAACTCCCCCATCATGTCGCGCAGCTCGGTGTGGTCGCGCACGGTGAGCACCGTGCCCAGCGGCCGGCCCGACCAGCGCACGACGTCCTGGTTCACCACCAGCACGCGCTCGGCGGTCACGTGCATCTCGTCGCGCACCACCTGGAGATCCATGCGGCGCAACGAGATCGGTAGATCGGTGCGGCGGACCGGTCCGTCCGGCAACTCCAGCAGCAGCCGCGCCCGATCGTTGACGACCGCGGCGGTCTCCGCGTCCCGATCGAACACCACCAGCCCCTCGTGGATCGAGTGCAGCACGGCGTCGTGATGCTCGTAGAGGCTGCGCAGTTCGCCCGGTGCGAGACCGTGGGTCTGGCGCAGCAGTCGCCGCCGCAGCAGCAGCGAGCCGAGCACCGCCAGCAGCAGGCCCGAGCCCGCGGCGCCGAGGATCAACGGCAACTGCTGCCGCACCTGATCGCCGATGCGCGCCCGCGTCACGCCCGCCGAGACCAAGGCGACGATGCGGCCGTCGGCGTGCACCGGAGTCACCGCGCGGATGGACGGGCCGAGTGAGCCGGTGTAGGTCTCGGTGAACGTCTGTCCCGCCAGCGCGCGATCTATGTTGCCGCTGAACGGCTTTCCGATCCGGTCCGATTCGGTATGGGTGTAGCGGGTGCGGTCGGGCGCCATCACGACGATGAAATCCACGCCGGTCTCGCGGCGGATCCGCTCGGTTACCGGTTGCAGCCGCGCGGTCGGGTCCGGGTCGTCCAGCGCGGCCGCGGTCGAGGGCGCCTGCGCGAGGGCCACCGCGATGCCGGTGACCCGCCGCGCCGTCGCCTCGTCCTGGTCGCGGCGCAGCTCCCACACGGTCAGCGCCACCCCGACGGCGACGACGGCCACCAGGACGACCAGCTGCACGAGGAAAACCTGGCCCGCCAGCGTCATCCCGCGCGGGTCGCGACGTTTCACCAGCACCTCCCGGTGAACGAAATGTACGAAATAGTGACCTCGATCACGGTAGCCGCCACCATTGTCGACAGGACGCGTAGCCCGGCTCACCAGCACAGCGCGCGTCCGGCCCGGGAAGCGGCGACCCCCGCGCGGGCAACCGAGGGACACCGCAGTACCGGAGGAAACACAACCCATGTCGGAACAGACACGGCCGCGACGACGCGACCGGACCCACTGGCTCTACCTCGCCGTCATCGCGGCGGTGGTGGCCGGCGTATTCGTCGGCTGGCTGGCGCCCGGGTTCGGCAAGTCGGTCGGCGAGCTGGGCACCATGTTCGTCAACCTGATCAAGATGATGATCTCGCCGGTCATCTTCTGCACCATCGTGCTCGGCATCGGCTCGGTGCGCGCCGCCTCGCGAGTGGGCAAGGTCGGCGGACTGGCGATCGGCTACTTCCTGGTCATGTCGACCATCGCGCTGGCGATCGGACTGGTGGTCGGCAATCTGCTGGAACCGGGCAGCGGGCTGAACATCGCGAGTCACGCGACGGATGCCGCCAAGTACGTGAAGCAGGCCGAGGGCGCGGGCGGCACGTGGCAGTTCCTGGAGAGCATCATCCCGACCTCGCTGCTGTCCGCGCTGACGGCGGGCAGCGTGCTGCAGACGCTGTTCGTGGCGCTGCTGGTCGGCTTCGGCATCCAGGCCATGGGCCGCACCGGTGAGCCGATCCTGCACGCGGTCGGGCTGATTCAGAAATTGGTGTTCCGGATCCTGACGATGATCCTGTGGCTGGCGCCGATCGGCGCGTTCGGCGCGATCGCCAATGTGGTGGCGTCGACGGGGTTGGCGGCGGTGCAGCAGTTGGCGCTGCTGATGGTCGCGTTCTACCTGACCTGCGTGGTGTTCGTGTTCGGCGTGCTGGGCGTGTTGATGAGGGCCACGTCCGGCGTGTCGATCTTCAAGCTGGTCCGGTATCTGGCGCGGGAGTATCTGCTCATCGTGTCCACCTCGTCGTCGGAGTCGGCGCTGCCGCGGCTGATCGCGAAGATGGAGCATCTGGGGGTGGAGCGGAGCACCGTCGGCATCGTGGTGCCGACCGGCTACTCCTTCAATCTCGACGGCACGGCGATCTACCTGACGATGGCGACGCTGTTCATCGCCGACGCGATGGGCAAGCCGCTGTCCTGGGCCGAGCAGTTGGGCCTGCTGTTGTTCATGATCGTGGCGTCCAAGGGCGCGGCGGGCGTGACCGGCGCGGGCCTGGCGACCCTGGCCGGCGGGTTGCAGAGCCACCGGCCCGAACTGCTGGACGGCGTCGGGCTGATCGTCGGCATCGACCGGTTCATGTCGGAGGCCCGGGCCGTCACCAACTTCTCGGGCAACGCCGTCGCCACCGTGCTCATCGGCACCTGGACCAAGACCATCGATGCCGAGCGGGTGCGCTCGGTGCTGGACCGCGAGGTGCCGTTCGACGAGACCAGCATGGTCGACGACGACGACACCGCGAACACGCCACAACAACACAGAGACCTGGTCCCGGCCTAACCCGCCTTGTTCCCGGGCCGGGACCAGCGCGCCGGCGTACTCCACTTCCCCCCGAGTGTGAGTGCGCCGGCGCTTCCACGTCCGGAGGGTCCCGGCGCGGTCAGCGCAGGATCAGGTCGGTGTCCGACGGCAGCGCCCCGACCGGCCACCAGCGCAGGTCGGTGGATTCCGAACTCTTCACCGGCACAGCGCCTTTCGGTGCCTTGATCTTGAACACCAGATCCAGGTGACGGGTGGGTACGCCCAGCGAGCAGGTGATCGGATGGGCCTGGACGCCGTAGAGCCCGGGTTCGAGGGACAGGCCGTCGATGCCCGACTCCTCGGTGGCCTCGCGCAGGGCGGCGGCGGGCACGGTGGCGTCGAATTCCTCGCAGTGCCCGCCGAGTTGGATCCACAATCCCACCCGCGGATGCAGGGTCAGGAGCACCTCCCGCTCGTCGTGCGAGAACACCATGGCCGAGGCGGTGATGTGCCCCGGCGCGTGCTCACGCAGGCAGCCGCGCGGCGACGCGCCCAGGAACGCCAGCATCGCCTGACGCAGCGACTGCTCGACTCCCATTGCCGGAGACCAGGTTTCGAGCAGGTCGGTGGCCGATCGGTGCAGGGATTCCGCGCTCATCTATTCCTTCCGGTTCACAGTTCGATCAGACCGGTCCCCGGCTCCCGGGGCTCGCGCGGGGTCAGCTCCTCAATCGGATAGCCGATCGCGATGCCGCCCAACGGCTTCCAGTCCGGCCCCAGCCCCAGCACCTCGCGGGTGATCTCGGGGGCGAAGATGGTGGACCCGATCCAGCAACTGCCGACGCCCGCGGTGGCCAGCGCGACCAGCAGGCCCTGCACGGCCGCGCCGACCGCCACGGTGAACATCGTGGACTCGGCCGCGCGGCGGCGCTCGTCCGGATAGTCGTGCGCGCCGTCGGGCACGCAGAACGGGATGATCACCTCGGGCGCGTCGAACAGGATGCGGCCGCGGGCGATCCGGCGCTCCACCCGGTCCGGCGCCAGTCCGTCCGCGGTCAGGTCGGCCCGCCACTTGTCGGCCATCGCCGTGAGCAGCCGTTCGCGCACGCCGTCCCGGCGCAGCCACACGAAGCGCACCGGCCGGGTGTGGTGCGGCGCGGGCGCCGTGAGGGCCACCGCGACCGCGGACCGGATCAGCTCGGGATCGACCGGGGTGTCGGCGAATTGCCGCACCGAGCGCCGCAGCAGCACCGCTTCCGCGCGACCGCGCTCGAGCGCCTCGGCGGTGCCCAGCCAGAACAGGTCCTCGTCCCCGCGCCGCAGCAGCGCCGCGGCGGTGGAACCGTCGTCGTAAGGAGTCCAGCCGCGCACCACCGCGACCGGGACGCCGCCCAGCTTGCCTTTCACCAGATCGGCGGCGGCGGCCAGCTCGTCGGCGACCGCCACCTGGGTGACGTGAAGTTCGTTGCCCTGCCCGTCGATCGCGCCGGCGTAGTCGTGCACCACTCGCAGCCCGGCCGCGCCGATCGCGGCGTCGGTCTGACCGATCCGCCACGCGCGACCCATGGTGTCGGTGATCACCACCGCGACGTCGACGCCGAGCCGCGCGAACAGCGCGGCCCGCAACGCCTTCGCGCTGCCGTCGGGATCGGCGGGCAGCAGCACCAGTTCGCCCTGTTCGACGTTGGACCCGTCGATGCCGGAGGCCGCCTGCACGATGCCGATCTTGTTCTCGGTGATCAGCGTCCGGCCCTTCTGCGCCAGCACGCGCACCGCCTCCTCGCGGACCAGCTTGCGCCGCAGCGTGTCCCGCTCGTCGGGGTCCAGCGGCGCGGCCACTACCCGGCCCTCCACCTTGGCGACGATCTTGCTGGTGACCACCAGCACGTCGCCGTCCCGCAGCCAGGGCGCCTGCGCCGCAAGGTGTTCGGCGAGATCGTCACCGGGGCGGAACTCCGGGAGACCGGTCACGGGCACGATCCGCAGTTCGCCGCCGGGCGCGTGGTCGGTCACCCGCGGTGCGTTCACGGCTTCACCCCCGCGATATCCAATGCCTCCCGGACCATTTCGGCGGTGGCGGCCGGGTCGGTCATCAACAGCGGCACGCTGCGCACCTCCACGCCCGGGACCTCGGCGGTATCGGTCGAATGCACCAGCCAGCCGTCCAGGATGCCGGTGTCGGACCGGGCCCCGTAGTGACGGCCGACCGCCTCGGCGGAGGTCTCCACGCCGATCACGGACAGGCACTCGTCGGCCATGCCGCGCAACGGTTTTCCATCGATCACCGGTGACAGGCCGATGACCCGCGCGCGCGTGGTGCGCAGGGCCCCGCGAATACCCGGCACCGCGAGGATCGCGCCGATGCTCACCACGGGGTTCGAGGGGGCCAGCAGCACCACATCAGCGGCAGCTATGATTTCCGTCACATTAGGGGCAGGTTTGGCCTGATCCGCCCCGATTGTGACGAATCCATGGGTCTCAACGCTCGCGCGATAGCGTACCCACCACTCCTGGAAATGAATCGCGCGACGTTCGCCAGGCTTCTCCGAGTCGCTGATGACAACATGCGTTTCACATCTGTCGTCGGTTGCCGGTACAAGTTTCACGCCGGGCTGCCACCGATTGCACAGGGCCTCGGTGACCGCCGAGAGCGGGTACCCGGCACGCAACATTTCACTGCGAACCAGATGCGTGGCGATATCTCGATCGCCGAGCCCGAACCAATCCGGTTGGGCACGGTATTTCGCCAGCTCCTCCTTCGCGTGCCAGGTTTCCCCGCGCCGGCCCCAGCCGCGCTCGGGATCTATGCCGTCACCGAGGGTATACATGCAGGTGTCCAGGTCGGGACAGATCCGCAGCCCGTGCATCCAGACGTCATCGCCGACATTGACGATGGCCGAAACATCGGCCTCCGGCAGCAGTTCGCGCACCCCCAGCAGGAAGCGTGCGCCACCGACTCCGCCGACCAGCACGGCAATGCGCGGTCCGGTTCCGGGCGCGATGTCCGCTTGTTCTCCAGTCACATCCGCACAGCCTATGCGGTACTCGGAACGGCATGCTCCGGAGCATATTTGCTGGTCATTTGCTACTGGGCGGTTACCGAACCGCATCGAAGAGGGCGGCGGATAGTAACGGAATTGTGTCGGCAGCTTGACCATCGCCGCGTCCGGCGTGTCTAATCACAGACATGTCATTCCGGGTCGGCGCGAGAGTTCAAGGCGCTGACCGTTTTTCGAACACCCGTTCGTACCGGGATGACGCGCTCGGGGATGTCCGCGGGACAACGTCGCGGTGTTGGGCCGTCGGTGGGCAGATCGGTTCCGACGGATAATCATTCTGCGCTAACACACAGTGAGGAGGCGGAGCGATGGCCGAGGACGTGGCCCCGTCGGGCAATCCGGGCGGTGTATCGCAAACCGATTCCACAGCAGGCGCAGCACCTGGCGCCTGCACTGAAAGCCGGAACGACGAACGAGAGGGGGGAGCCACGGTGACTGCCGGGGAGGGCTCGGGAAACCGAGCGCAGCATGGAGGCCAGTGGGCACGGACGCAGCAAGCGCCCGAACCACCGACACTGAGCCTCATCGTCACCGACTTCGATGCGATGTTCGACAGCATCGAGGAACAGTGGCAGGAACGGGCCCTGTGTGCCCAGACGGATCCGGAGGCGTTCTTCCCCGAGAAGGGCGGCTCGACGCGGGAGGCGAAGCGGATCTGCATGGGCTGCGAGGTCCGTGACGAGTGCCTGGAGTACGCACTCGCGCACGACGAGCGCTTCGGCATCTGGGGCGGTCTCTCGGAGCGAGAGCGCCGCCGCCTCAAGCGCGGCATCAGCTGAACTCGGGGGTCAGGGAAACGCCTTGGCCCCCAAGTTTTTTCATTCCTCCGCTACTCAGTCCTCTTCCGGATCGATGACATCCGGATCGACGCCCAGGTAGGTGGCGATCTGCTGGACGAGGACCTCGCGGAGGAGATCCACCAGGTCGTCGGGGTCGCCCGCGCGCAACTCCAGTGGCTTGCGGAACAGGACGACGCGGGCCCGGGTCGTGGCGCCGTGCCGGTCCACACCGGCCGGGACCAGGCGCGACAGCGGCACCGGGCCGTCGGCCACCACCTCGTCCGGCCAGGTCACCGAGTCCGGGTGCAGCGGGCGGATCTTGGGCACGTCGTCGACCGCGATGTCCAGTTTGGTGAGCCGGTCGTGCCACCGGCTGTCCAGCGGCGCGAACGCCTCGAGCACCAGCCGGTCGAACTGCTGCCCCCGGGTGCGCCACGCGGGCACGGTCGGTGGCAGCATGGGCCCCCGCACCCCACGCCCACGACGGATCACCGACCGCGCGGTGGGCGGCCGCTTGCGTGAACGGGTCATGCGTCGAATCTAGTACTCCGGGGATTGCGGCCCGAAACCCAGTGAACCCGGCCGCATCCTCGCGTGTCTCACCGCACGACGGCGCGCGGAGAGTTACTCTCCTTGGCGTGATTCCCATGCGTCGTTGCTGTCGACCCGGCTGCAAGAATCCGGCCGTCGCGACGCTCACCTATGTGTACTCGGACTCGACGGCCGTCGTCGGCCCCCTGGCCACCGTCGCCGAACCGCACTCCTGGGATCTCTGCGACACCCACGCCTCCCGGATCACCGCCCCCAAGGGCTGGGACATGGTCCGCCACGAGGGCGGGTTCTCCGCCCCGGACGAGGACGACCTGACCGCGCTGGCCGAGGCCGTCCGGGAAGCCGGGATGCGCCGCCGGTCCCCGGAGCCGGACCACCGCGGCTATGCCGACAATCCTCCCGCTCCCCCGCGACCCACCCGTCCCGGCCGCCCCGCGCGCACGGGCCGCCGCGGGCATCTGCGCGTGCTTCCCGACCCGCCCAGCTGAGCCGCGACTCCCCCGGCCACGAGCCACCACCATGTGTAGCGCTCCCCACGACCATCGCGCCGATGCGGCGTCTCCCGCACGCGCCGCGGCTGTTCGCCTACGGCGAAGTAGGGGTGTTCTCGGAACACCCACAGGCGTACCGAATACGTTCCACACCGTCGGCCTACTAGGGTGTTGCCCATGACAGTCGCCCGGTCTGCCGAGTCCGTGAAAGCAGTTGTCAAGGCCTACGACGTGCGCGGTGTGGTCGGGGAGCAGATCGACGCGGACTTCGTCCGGGACGTGGGCGCCTCCTTCGCCCGGCTGATGCGCGGCGAGGACGCGACGCGGGTCGTCGTCGGGCACGACATGCGGGAGTCGTCGCCGGGACTGGCCGAGGCCTTCGCCGACGGCGTGCTGGCGCAGGGCCTGGACATCGTGCACATCGGCCTCGCCTCCACCGACGAGTTGTACTTCGCCTCCGGGCGGCTGGGCTGTCCGGGCGCCATGTTCACCGCGAGCCACAACCCCGCCCGCTACAACGGCATCAAGCTGTGCCGGGCCAACGCGCTCCCGGTCGGCCAGGACACCGGCCTGGCCACCATCACCGCGGAACTGACCGACGGCGTGCCCCGCTACGACGGCGCCCGCGGCGCCGCGACCGAGCAGAATCTGCTCGACGGGTACGCCGAATTCCTGCGCGGGCTGGTCGATTTGAGCGGCATCCGGTCGCTGAAGGTCGCCGTCGACGCCGGCAACGGCATGGGCGGCTACACCGTTCCCGCCGTCCTCGGTCCCGTCCCGCAGCTGACCGTCGCACCGCTGTACTTCGAACTGGACGGCACCTTCCCCAACCACGAGGCCAACCCGCTGGACCCGAAGAATCTGGTGGATCTGCAGCGCTTCGTCCGCGAGACGGGCGCCGACATCGGACTGGCCTTCGACGGCGACGCCGACCGCTGCTTCGTGGTGGACGAGCGTGGCGAGCCGGTCCCGCCCTCGGCGGTGACCGCGCTGGTGGCCGAGCGCGAGCTGGCCAAGGAGCCGGGCGCCACCATCATCCACAACCTCATCACCTCGCGGACGGTGCCCGACCTGGTGACCGAGCTGGGCGGCACGCCCGTGCGCACCCGCGTCGGGCACTCCTTCATCAAGCAGCAGATGGCCGCCACCGGCGCCATTTTCGGCGGCGAGCACTCCGCGCACTACTACTTCCGGGACTTCTGGGGCGCCGACTCGGGCATGCTCGCGGCGCTGCACGTGCTGGCGGCACTCGGCGAGAAGGACGGGTCGGGTACCGCGTCGACGATGTCGGAACTGGCGGCCGCGTACGCGACCTACGCCGCCTCCGGCGAGATCAACTCCACGGTGGACGACGCGCAGGACCGCACCCGCGCGGTGCTCGCGGCGTTCGAGGGGCGGGCCCGATCGGTCGACCGGATGGACGGCGTCACGGTCCAACTGCCCGAGGGCGCCTGGTTCAACCTGCGCGCCTCCAACACCGAACCGCTGTTGCGTCTGAACGTCGAGGCCCGATCTCAGGAGGAAGTAGACGCACTCGTGACCGAGATCCTGAGCATCGTCCGCGGCTGACTGGAATAGTGGAATCACAAGGTGCGAATTCGTTCGCAGTTAAAGCTTCACCCGGGCGCTCACCCGGCCTGGTGACCCGATTGAGGGGAGGTGGCAACGCCCGATGATCGCTGGGACACCGGTACTCGATCTCGATGACGTCGCCTCGCTGGAGGCCGCCGACTCCGGAGGAACATTGCGTTCGGCGGCGTCGGCCGGCGCTCAGGTGCGCGCCACCGCGGCGGCCGTCGACGAAAACGCGCTTGCCCGGCTGAGCGGTATGAGTCCCCGCAGCCTGGTGCTGGTCTCCGGCGCCGGACGGGCCGACCGCGCCGCCATGCTGCTGGTCGCCGCGCTGGGCGACCGGGCCGGGCTGCCGATCGTGCCCGCCACCGCCATCCCGCAGTGGGTGGGCCCGCTGGACGCGGTCCTGGTGGCCGGGGACGACGCGGGCGACCCGCGGCTGATCGAGGCCGTGGACCGCGCGCTGCGCCGCGGCGCCGAAGTGATCGTGGCCGCGCCCGACGAGGGCCCGATGCGCGCCGCGGCCGCCGGTCGGGCCGCGCTGCTGCCGCCCCGGGTGCGCGTGCTCGACCACAACCGGCTGCTGCGCTACCTGGCCGTCGGCGCGGCGGTGCTGCGGGCGGTCGACCCCCTGCGGATCGGGCCGTTGACGCCGGACCTGAACCAGCTCGCCGACGCGCTCGACGCCGAGGCGCTGCGCGACGGCCCCCAGAACGAGGTCTTCCACAATCCCGCCAAGGCTCTCGCCGCCCGCATGGTCGAGCGCCGCATCGTGCTCGCCGGTGACTCCCCCGCCGCGACCCAGGTGGCCGCGCACGCCGCCGAGGTGCTGCTGCCGGCGACGGGCCGGATCGCCGCCGCCACCGACCTGGCCGACGCCGTGGCCGCCAACGCCCGCATGGTCGAATCCGCCGGTACGGCGGCGCCTGGCTTCGATCCGCTGTTCCACGACGAGCAACTCGACGGCCCCGCGCCGGTGGAGCGGGTGCGCGTGTTCGTGGTGAGTTCCGAGGTCGATCAGGTGGCGGCGCGACGGCGGCTGGCGGTGTTCGGCGCGAGTTCCGGGCTCGTCGACGCCGATCTCGTGAACGCCGATTCGGAGCCGCCGAGCACCGAGGCGGGCGCGCGGCGCGAGGCCGACCCGGCGGAGCGTCCGCCCGGCGTCGGCGGCGGCAGCCAATTGGAAAGGCTTGCGGTGCTGGTACTTCGGCTGGAGATGGCGGCCGCGTATCTGCGCCTGCTCGGTTCCCCGCCCGCCGACGACCGTCCCACGCGGTACGACGGGGGACACTACTAGTGCACGAACTCGTCGGTGCGTTGCGTTCCTACGCCTGGGGTTCTCGCACCGCACTCGCTCAGCTGTGCGGCCGACCGGTCCCCTCCGCCCATCCCGAGGCCGAACTCTGGTTCGGCGCCCACCCCGCCGATCCCGCCCAGCTGTCGGTCGACGGCCGCAGCAGATCGCTGCTGGAGGTCGTGAGCGCCGACCCGCGCCACGAATTGGGCGCGGTGGCACCGGCATTCGACGGACGGCTGCCCTTCCTGCTGAAGATCCTCGCCGCCGAGGAACCGCTGTCGCTGCAGGCCCACCCCAGCGCCGATCAGGCCCGCGTCGGTTTCGAGCGAGAGAACCGGACCCGGGTGCCGCTGGATTCGCCGATGCGCAACTACCGCGATGACAGCCACAAGCCCGAGCTGGTGGTGGCGCTGGAACGATTCGAGGCGCTGGCCGGTTTCCGCGATCCGCGCCGCACCGTCGCGCTGTTGCGCGCGCTGGCGGTCCCGGAGCTTGTCAACTACGCCGAACTGCTGGCCGCGCAACCGGATTCGGCCGGACTGCGGACGCTGTTCACCACCTGGATCACGCTGCCGCAGGCGTTGCTCGAGCGCCTGCTGCCGCAGGTTCTCGACGGCTGCGTGCGCTATCTGTCGGACAAGAACTCCACCGACAACGGCGAGACGAGCCCGGGCAAGGAGTTCGTGGCCGAGGCCCGCACCACGCTCGAGCTGGCGGAGGCCTATCCCGGCGATGCCGGGGTGCTGGCGGCGCTGCTGCTGAACCGCATCACGCTGGAACCCGGCCAGGGATTGTTCATGGCGGCCGGGAACCTGCACGCGTACCTGCGCGGGGTCGGGGTCGAGATCATGGCCAGCTCCGACAACGTGCTGCGCGGCGGGCTCACGCCCAAACACGTCGACGTCCCGGAACTGCTGCGGGTGCTCGACTTCGAGCCGCTGGAACTGCCGATCGTGGAACCCGAGCCCACCGGCGATCCGCTCGGCGAGTCCGCCTCGTTCCGGTATCGCACGCCCGCACCCGAATTCGCGCTGCGCCGCTTCGAATTGGCGGCCGACGCCGAGCCGGCGCCGGTGCCGCGCACCGGACCCGGCATCATGTTGTGCACGGCCGGGACGGTGCGGTTGCTGCAGGGCACGGACGAGCTGCGGATCACGCCCGGCGGCGCCGCGTGGATCTCGGCGGCCGACACGGATATCCGTGCGCAGGCGATCGACGGTGCGGCACAGCTGTTCTGCGCCTGTGTCGGCGGCGAGTGAACGTCCCTGTCCGCAGGGTCGGCACGCCGGGACCGGGCGGGTAAGTTATTCCGACGAATCGGACACGCAGGTGTCCGGCCGAGAACCGCCCGGCGCGGGCGTGACGCAACGACGAAAGGACCGAGCTGCACCATGTCTGCCGGTGGTGGTAAAAAGGCGATCCTCGCGGCGCTCACCGCGAACCTCGGGATCGCGATCGCGAAATTCATCGGTGCGGCGATCACCGGATCGGGCTCGATGCTGGCCGAGGGCGTGCACTCGGTGGCCGACACCGGCAACCAGGGACTGCTGCTGCTCGGGCAGAAGCGCGCCGAGCAGCAGGCGGACGCGCTGCACCCGTTCGGATACGGGCGCAACCGCTACTTCTACTCGTTCGTCGTGGCGCTGGTGCTGTTCTCGCTCGGGTCGATGTTCTCGATCTACGAGGGCATCCACAAGGTGCAGCATCCGGAGGAGCTGACGTCGCCGCTCGTCGCGGTCACCATCCTGGTCATCGCGATCGGACTCGAGACCTACAGCTTCGTCACCGCCATGCGCGAATCGGCGCCGCTGCGCGCCGGGGCGAGCTGGTGGCGGTTCATCCGCAATTCGCGCAACCCGGAGCTGCCGGTGGTGCTGCTCGAGGACACCGGCGCGCTGGTCGGCCTGGCCTTCGCCCTGGTGGCGGTGCTGCTGACGATGGTCACCGGCGAACCGATCTGGGACGGCATCGGCACCCTGGGGATCGGCGTGCTGCTCGGTGTCATCGCGATCGTGCTGATCGTGGAGATGAAGAGTCTACTGATCGGTGAGGGCGCGACCCCGGACCAGGACCGCAAGATTCGCGAGAACCTGGTCGACGGCGCCCGCATCGACCGCGTCATCCACCTGCGCACCGAATACCTGGGTCCCGACGAGATGCTGGTGGCCGCAAAGGTTTCCATCGTGCCGGGTCTCGAGATCACCGATATCGCCCAGGCGATCGATGACGCGGAGGCCCGGGTGCGCGCGGCCGTACCCCTTGCCCGGGTCATGTACATCGAACCGGACCTGTACCGCACCCAGCCCGTCTGAGCGGTTCGAGGGCTCAGTGGGCGCGCGGCGATTCGTCGCGCAGTAGCGCGAGCGGGTCGGTGGTGATGCCGAACCGGTCACGCAGGGCGTGGCCGACGGCGTGCAGGCCGCACATGCCGTGCACGCCGGGGCCGGGCGGAGTCGCGGAGGAACAGAAGTAGACGCCCGGCAGCGGGGTGCCGTACGGATTCCAGCGCGGCGTGGGACGCAGCACGGTCTGGCGCAGATCCATCGCGCCCGCGGCGATGTCCCCGCCGACGTAGTTGGCGTTGTAGGCGGGCATGGCCGCGGCGGTGCGCACGTGCCGGTCCAGGATCAGGTCGCGGAAACCCGGTGCGAAGCGCTCGATCTGGGCGATGATCTCGGCGCTCACGTCGCGCGTGGAGCCGTTGGGGACATGCGCGTACGCGTAGAGCGTGTGGCCGCCCGCCGGGGCGCGCGAGTCGTCCACCACGCCGGGCTGGATCGCCAGCACGAACGGGCGCTCGGCGTATTCGCCCGCGGCGACGGCCTTTTCGACCGCGACCGATTCCGCGCGGGTGCCGACCAGGTGCAGGGTGCCCGCCCGGTCGCAGCCCTCGGCCTGCCACGGCACCGGGCCCGACAGCGCGAAGTCGACCTTGCAGGCGGCGCCGCCGTAGCGGAATTTCCGCAGCCGCCGCGCGTATCGGGGCGGCAGCCGGTCGGCGGCCAGGCGCAGGAGTTCGGTGGGGGCGGTGTCGAGCAGAACCGCTCGCGCACCGTCGAATTCGGCGAGCGAGTCGACCTTATGCCCGGTGACGATGCGCCCGCCGTGCCGCTCGACATCCGCCGCCAGCGCGTCGACGATGGCCTGGCTGCCGCCGCGCGGGACCGGCCAGCCGCTTCCGGCGTGCGCCAGGCTCGCGAGCAGCAAGGCCACACCCGTGGCCGAGAACGCCCGCGGCGGGATGATGGCGTGCGCGCTCACGCCGGTGAACATGGCCGGGGCGGCGTCCTCGTGGAAACGCAGATTCCACAGCGGCGTCGCCTGTTCCAGCAGTCGCCGCGCGAACCGGACGCCGGTGACCACCTCCAGCGGCGGGTGCCGCAGGTCGGACATGGCCAGCTCGACGAGGCTGTCCCAGTGCCGCACCAGCGGGCCGAACAGCCGCCGCCACGCCGCGCCGTCGCGGCCCAGGCCGGCGACCGTGCGGTCCAGATCGCGCCACGCCACGCCCGCGACGCCGCCGTCCAGCGGGTGCGCGAAGGACGCCTCGGGAGTCAGCAGTTCCACCCCGTGCGCGGCGAGGTCGAAGGCGCGCAGGAACGGCGAGGCCCAGGCGAGGGGATGCGCGCCCGCGCAGACGTCGTGCCGGTACCCGGGCAGGGTGAGTTCGGCCGTCCGGGAGCCGCCGCCGACCGTATCGGCGGCCTCGTGGACCTCCACCTCGAGCCCGGCCCGAGCCAGAATCACCGCAGCAGCAAGCCCGTTGGGCCCCGATCCGACCACGACCGCATCCGCCATGATCACCACTGTAGGCGGAGGCTACGACGCGCCCCGGGTCCAGTGCCGCACGAGAATGGCCAGGCGCTGATCACGAAAGCCGGGCCGCAGCCGGCCGTCCCGTTCCAGGGTCGCCAGGCCGTGCAGGGCGCTCCAGGCCACCTCGGTGAAGGTCTCCACGTCGTCGTCGCCGGCGAAGGGGCCGAAGACTGCGGCGAGTTCGCCGAAGGCGTCGCGCAGCGCCTGCGGCGCGTCCGCGCCGAACTTCAGGTCCACGTCGAGCCCGAACATCGCGAGGTACAGCGCGGGCCGTTGCCGCGCGAAGTCCAGGTAGCCCCGGGCCAGCGCGGTGAGCGCCTGCTCCGGCGACTCGGCGGCCTCGCGCCATCGAGCGAACTCGATCGCCAGTTCCGCGATGCCCTGTTCGGCGACCGCGGCCACGATCGCGTCCTTGCCCGCGAAATGGCTGTAGAGCACCGGCTGGCTGTATTCGATCGCATCGGCCAGCCGCCGCACGGTCACCGCTTCCCAGCCCTGCGTCTCGGCTATCTCGCGGGCGGTGTCGATGATCAGGCGGTGCCGCTCGGCGCGTTGGCGCTCTTTTCGTGTCTGCGTGCCCATCGACAAAATTCTAGCACCGCTAGACAAGATAGCCACGCATGGATCCGGCTCGAGTCCTCAGACGTCGGTGGAGAACCGGATACCGCCGTCGGGAAGCTCCACGCCCGGCCAGATGCGGGCGCCGCGCAGCAGCTCGCAGCGGGCGCCGACGCTGGCGCCGTCACCGATCACCGCGTCGCGGACCAGCGCCCGCGGACCGATCCGGGCGCCGAACCCGATGATCGAGCGTTCCACGGTGGCACCGGCTTCCACGCGGGCGCCGTCGAACAGCACCGCACCGTCCAGCCGGGCGCCCGCGCCGACCTCGGCGCCCCGGCCGACCACCGTGCCGCCGATCAGCAACGCGCCCGGCGCGACTCCGGCGCCGCTGTGCACCAGCGACTCTCCGCGCTGGCCCGGCAGCGCGGGCGAGGGCGCGATGCCCCGCACCAGATCCGCCGAGCCGCGCACGAAGTCCTCCGGGGTGCCCATGTCGCGCCAGTACGAGACGTCCACGTGCCCCTGGACGTGCGCGCCCTCGGCCAGCAGCGACGGGAACACCTCGCGCTCCACCGACACCGGGCGCCCGGACGGGATCTTCTCGATGTACTCGCGCCGGAACACGTAGCAACCGGCATTGATCTGGTCGGTCGGCGGATCCTGGGTCTTCTCCAGGAAGGCCGTCACGCGGCCGTTCTCGTCGGTGGGCACGCAGCCGAACGCGCGGGGATCGCTGACCCGCACCAGATGCAGCGTCACATCGGCGCCGGTGGAGACGTGCGTATCGAGCACCGCGCCGAGATCCGCGCCGCCGAGCACGTCGCCGTTGAAGACCAGCACGTTGTCGGCGCGCAGCTTGGGCAGCACGTTGCGGATGCCGCCGCCGGTGCCCAGCGGCTCGGTCTCGGTGACGTATTCGAGGTCCAGGCCCAGCTCCGCCCCGTCACCGAAGTGCTCCTCGAACACCTCGGCCTGGAACGAGGTGCCCAGCACGACGTGGGTGATCCCCGCGTCGGCGATGCGGGCGAGCAGGTGGTGCAGGAACGGCAGGCCGGCCACCGGCAGCATCGGCTTGGGCGCCGACAGCGTCAACGGGCGCAGCCGCGTCCCCTGGCCGCCGACCAGGATCACGGCATCGGTGTCCGGCATATGTTTCCCCTGTTCAGGTTCGGTCCACGCGAGACGTGGTTCGACGATCGTCGCGCTCTACTGCTGCGCCGCGCGATCGCGCTCGCGCAGCGCAGATCGAACCGCAAGCTTGCAGCGGATCGCAAGTCCGGCGCGCAGCGCCAGCCGCAGCGGCGCCTGCCACCAGTGCGGATGCCGGTCGGCCTGGAAGCGGTACGCGGAGGCGTGATGGGCGGGCAGCATGGCCTCCGGATTGCGCCCGGCCGCATGCCCCTTGGCGTGCGTGACCTCCGCCGACGGCACATACACATTGTGCCAGCCGGCCCGTCCCATGCGGTCGCCGAAGTCCACGTCCTCCATGTACATGAAGTAGCGGGAGTCGAAGCCGTCGATGGCGTCGAAAGCGGCGCGGCGCACCAGCAGGCACGAACCCGACAGCCAGCCGACGGTGCGCTCGGAGATCTCCTCGTTCTCCTGGCGGTAGCGGCGGGTCCAGGGGTTGCCGGGCCAGATCGTGCCGAGCACCGCGTGCCCGGCGCCGTCCAGCAGGGTCGGCACCGAGCGCGCCGACGGGTAGAGGCTGCCGTCGGGCTCGCGCACCAGCGGGCCCAGCGCCCCGGCGCGCGGCCAGCGCTCGGCGGCGGCGAGCAGCTTGTCGATGGAGTCGGTGCTCCAGCGGATGTCCGGGTTGGCGATGACGATGAACTCGATCGCCGGATCGAGTTCGGCGACAGCACGATTGATGGCGCCGCCGTAGCCGATGTTGCCCCCGGTGCGCAGCAGGCGAACGTGCTCGTTCGCCTCGGCCGCCAATTCCGGGGTGCCGTCGGTCGAGCCGTTGTCGGCGAGGACGACCTGCGGTTTCTCGCTGGTGGCGGTGGCGAGCGTGCTGATGAAGTGCTCGAGGTGCTCACCGGGCGAGTAGGTCACCGTGACAACGGCCACGTCCGGCCGTACGACTGAATCCGAGGCGTTCACGACGATGCAGCCTAGTCGCCGACGCGATCCAGCGCGTCCCCCAGTGCGTCTCGCCAGTTCCGCAGTGGTGTGAGGCCCGCTTCGCGCCACGCTCGATCCGACAGCACCGAATATGCCGGGCGCCGTACGGGACTGGGGAATTCGGCGCTGGTGCACGGCCGCACACGGTCCGGATCGGCGCCGACACCCGCGAAAACCGCGCGGGCGACCTCATACCAGGTCGCGCGGCCCGCGTTGGTGGCGTGCAGGATCGGCGGCAGCGCGGCCCCCGAAGACAGCCGACCGATCAGTTCCAGTAGGGCGGCGGCCAGATCCGGCGCGAAGGTCGGCGAACCGACCTGGTCGTCGACGACCGAGACGGTGTCCCGCTCGCGTTCCAACCGGCGCATGGTGGCCACGAAATCACCCTGGTCACCGGTGTACACCCAGGCGGTGCGCACGATGTGCGCCGCCGGCGCCAGCCGCAGCACCTCGTGTTCTCCGGCCAGCTTGGAACGCCCGTACGCGCTGGTCGGTCCGGTCGGGTCGGCGGGCTCGTAGGGCCGGTCCGCCGTGCCGTCGAAGACGTAGTCGGTCGAGACGTGCACCAGGTCGGCCCCGGCCGACCGGCACGCCGCCGCCAGCACGGCCGGTCCGGTGGCGTTGCCCGCGAACGCGGCCTCGGGTTCGGACTCGGCGGCGTCCACGGCGGTATACGCGGCGCAGTTGAGCAGCACGTCGCCCGGCCGCAGCACCGCGCGCACCGCGGCGGCGTCGGTGATGTCCAGATCGTGGCGGCCAAGCGCCAGAGCAGCGGGTTCCCGGGCGAGCACGGCACGGCCCAACTGGCCGTGCGCACCGGTGACGACCAGTCGCGGGCGGTCGCCGTCGGGATCAGAGGGGGGCACATCGGTCACGCGGGCCAGTCTGGCACGCCGCGCTATCAGCGGTTGCCCCCTCGACGCCGAACCGTTGGTTAGCCTCATCCCAGGGCGGACGTGCGGGACGAGGCCGTCGGGCCGGGGGTTTGGGGGAATCGTCGAAAGGAATACAGGTGTCGCGAAGCAGAAGTGAATCGGAGCTGTCGCGGCCGCGCAGCGCCGGTTTGCCACCGCTCCGCGGCACCCGGCGGCCGGCCGGGCCACCCCCGAATCGCTCCGGGCGGATGCTGGCCGCGGCGGCCGCCGTGCTCGTGTTCGTCGTCACCGCCTTCGGCTGGCACAGCGTCGACAGCCTGATCTCTGGAATCCAGCGAATCGGCAATCTCGGTCTGGGCGGCGCTCGCGACGGTGCCACCGACATCCTGATGGTCGGCATCGACAGTCGCACCGACGCCCGCGGCAACCCGCTGTCCGCCGACGAACGGGCCATGCTGCACGCCGGGGACGAGGTCGGCACCAACACCGACACCATCGTGCTGGTCCGGGTGCCCAATGACGGCCGCTCCACCACCGCGGTGTCCATCCCCCGCGACTCCTATGTCGACATCCCAGGCATCGGCATGGGCAAGATCAATTCGGCGTACGGCACCAGCAAGGAGGCGGCGCGCGAAAAACTGCTCGCCCAGGGCAAATCCGACGCCGAGGCCGAGAAGCAGTCCACCCAGGCCGGGCGGCAGACGCTGATCAAGTCGGTCGCCAACCTCACCGGCATCTCCGTCGACCACTACGCCGAGGTCAGCCTGCTCGGGTTCGTGCTGCTCACCGACGCGGTCGGCGGCGTGGACGTCTGCCTGAACAACGCGGTCGACGAGCCGCTGTCCGGGGCCGAGTTCCCCGCCGGCGAGCAGCGCCTCCGGGGACCGCAGGCGCTGAGTTTCGTGCGTCAGCGGCACGATCTGCCGCGCGGGGATCTGGACCGGATCGTGCGTCAGCAGGTGTTCATGGCCGGGCTGGTACAGCAGACGCTGAGCGCGAAAATGCTCGCCAATCCCGGCAAGTTGCAACAGCTCACCGATGCGGTCGGACGGACCATCGTGCTCGACGAGGACTGGAACGTGGTGCAGTTCCTGCAACAGCTGAAGGATCTGTCCGGCGGGCAGGTGCGGTTCGAGACGATTCCGGTCAAGGATCTCAACGGCAGCACGGCCGACGGCGAATCGGTGGTGAAGGTGGACACCTCGGCGGTGAAGTCGTACGTCGCCGGGATGGTCGGCGACAAGCCGCAGGACAAGGAGTCCGGCGCGGCCGCACCGGCGACGGTCACCGCGGACGTGTACAACGCCAGCGGCACTCCCGGACTGGCGGGCCAGGTGGCGCAGGTGTTGGTGGGCAAGGGTTTCCGCACCGGCACGGTCGACAACTGGATCGGCGGGCGCGTACCGGCCAGCCGCGTGCTGGCCGCCGACACCTCCGACGCGAAGGCGAAGGCGGTCGCCCAGGCACTGGGCGGGCTGCCGGTGGTGGCCGAACCGGGACTGCCCGAGGGGGCGGTGCGCGTGGTGCTCGCCGGTGACTACTCTGGTCCGGGTTCGGCGGCGGGCAGCCTGTTCGACCTGTCCGGGTCCTCCTCGGAGACGGCGACCCCGGTGCCGCCCGCGCCACCCATCACCGCAGGCCAGAACGGACCGAAATGCGTGAACTGAACCAGACCGTCACCGAGGCGCTGCTCGACCCCATCCTCGCCCGCGACCCCGCCGGTCCCCGGATCACCTATTACGACGATGCCACCGGCGCCCGCATCGAGCTGTCCGCGCTGACGCTGGCGAACTGGGCGGCCAAGACCGCCAACCTGATTCGCGACGAGTTCGGCATCACGCCCGGCGGCCGGGTGGCGGTGCTGCTGCCCGCGCACTGGCAGACCGCCGCGGTGCTGCTGGGCTGCTGGTGGGCCGGCGCCGAGGTGGTGCTGCGGCCGGACGACGACGCGGAACTGGCGCTGGTGACGGCCGGTCGCCTGGCCGAGGTCGAGAACGTGCCGGAGGTGGCGGCGCTGTCGCTCGACGCGCTGGGCGCCCCGGTGCGCGAGCTGCCGGTCGGCGTCACCGACTTCGCGACCTCGGTGCGCGTCCACGGCGACCAGTTCCTGCCCGGCGGCGTGGGCGTCGCGCTGGCCGGCATGCCGGTCGCCGAGGTTCTCGCCGACGCCCGGAAATCCGCTGCGGGACAGGGTTTTTCGGCCGAGGACCGGGTGCTGTCGGAGTCCACCTGGGACACTCCGGCCGAACTCGTCGACGGCCTGCTCGCCGTCTACGCCGCGGGCGCGTCGCTGGTCCAGGTCGTCAATCCCGACCCGGCCAAGCGCGCCGACCGCGTCCGGTCCGAACGGGTCACGACCACCCGCGCCTGAGGCGCGGTCCTACCGCGGTAGGTCATGGCGGTCCGCCCGCGGCACGTTTCACGGCGAGGCGTCTTTCCGTACGGTTGGAGCAGGATCTGACGACGAACGGGGATGGCGATGAAGCCTAGGTACTGGTTCCGCTGGCTGGTGGTGCAGGGCGCACCGCGCCTGGTCTTGCAGACCTACTCGCGCCGCGGCGACACGCTCTCCCGACTGATGTCCGCGCCCGACGCGGCCGACGATCCGATACCGCTACTGGCCTCACTGCGCGCCCAGGGCCGAATGGTGCGCACTCCGCTGGGCTGGGCGACCACCGACCACGAGCTGTGCCGGACCATCCTGCGCGACAACACCTTCGGCGTCGCGGCCGCCGAGGGCTTCGTGCCACGGCCGCTGCGGCGGCTGATGGAGTTCGCCGAACTGCCGCCGAACCCGGTCAGCCCGCCGTCCATGCTGGTGATCGACCCGCCGGAGCACACCCGGATGCGCAAGCCGGTGGCGTCGGCGTTCACCCCGCGCGCGATCGCCCGGCTGCGCGACCGCGTCGAATCGGTGACCGCGGAGCTGCTGGACGCGCTGCCCGCCGGCGGCTCGGCGGACCTGATCGCCGCCTACGCCTCCCAGGTGCCGATCGCGATCATCTCCGAGATGCTCGGCTTCCCCGATTCCGAGCGCGAGCGGTTCCTCGCCTGGGGCGATGCCGCCTCACCGCTGCTCGACGTGGGTACCAGCTGGCGCACCACGCGGGCCGCCTCGGCCGCCCTGCTGGAGATGGACGGCTACCTCGACGAGCACATCGCCCGGTTACGCCGCGAGCCGGGCGAGGACATCCTCTCCGGCCTGGTGAGCGCGGGCGATCTGGACGACCGGGAGCTGAAGGCGTCGGCCACGCTGCTGATGGGCGCCGGTTTCGAGACCACGGTGAACCTGATCGGCAACGGCGTCGTCCAGTTGCTGCGCCATCCCGAGCAGCTGGCCCGGCTGCGGGCGGAGCCGGAGCTGTGGCCGAACGCCGTCGAGGAGGTCCTCCGCTTCGACGCACCGGTCCAGAGCACCGCCCGCATCGCCGGTCGTGACGCCGAATTCGGTGGCGCGCCGGTGCGCGCGGGTAACACCGTCGTCCTGCTGCTCGCGGGCGCCAACCGAGACCCGGCGGTCTTCGAGAATCCGGACAGCTTCGACATCACCCGGCCCAATGCCAAAGACCACCTGACGTTCTCGTCGGGCATCCATGTCTGTCTCGGCGCCAGCCTGGCCCGGATGGAGGGCGCCTACGCGCTACGGTCGCTGTTCGAGAGCTTCCCGGATCTACAGCTGGCGGGCGAACCACAGCACCGGCCGCTGTTCACCCTGCACGGCTACGCCCATCTGCCGGTATTGCTCGGCGATCGCGCCGGGCATCCTGCGGCCGTCAGCTGAATCCGACCACCCGATCGCCCCAGGCGGTGTGCAGGTCGTGATCGGGGTCGTCGAGAACGCGGTCGACGGCATCGATGACGAGGGTGGTGCGGGTGGACTCGTGGTAGGGCGGCCAGTGCTTGGACCCGTCGAGCGCCGCGGGCACGCCGTGCTCGGCGAACGCCAGCCAGCGGCGCATCATCCGCCCCGACACCTCCGTCGCGATCTTGCGACCGCCCAGCCAGAAGGTCGGATCGTGGTTCAGGGTGCCGAAATTGCCGAAGACATAAGGCAATTCGGTGGCGTGGCCCGCTCCGACCCGGGCGGCCTTGAGCATCGGTGTGGCGTGGTCGAAGCGGTACATCCAGGTGCGGGTATGCCGGGAATGCGCGTCGGCGACCCAGTGCGCCGGCATCCGGAAGGCGGCGTCGGTGGACATCGCCAGGGCGCCGCGGGTCTTGGCGAGGTCCGGGTAGGCGGAGGTGATCTCGGCGATCCGCTCGGCCGGTAGCTCCGGGTGGTCGGCGGCGACGGCGTTGAGCATGGCGTTCACCGCGTCCGGCGTGACCGGCATGATCGGCGAGCGGAACAACCGGAACAGCGAGGACTCCTCCTTGTTGGTGCCGATGATCAACGGCACCCGGTGCGAGCGGCCCTCCTGGAAGCGATCGGTCGGGTACCCCGGTAGCAGGTCGCCGTCGACCACCGGCGCCGCGGCGAGCCGGCCCGGCGATTGCAGCGGCACCTCGTCGAGCAGGATGCCGGCGGCGTCGGTGATCCGCTCGATCGGGCATTCCAGCAATTCGCGCGCCCGCTCGGGCGGCAACTCCAGCAGTTCCAGGAACCGCCGTGCCACGCCCGCGGCCCGCTCCAGCCCGAAGACCGTCGTCGCGGGCGGGCTCTGCGCGATCGCGCGATGAAACAGTCCGGCCGCCGACGGCGAGGTGAGCAGCGCGGTCACGCAGCCCGCGCCCGAGGACTCCCCGAACACGGTGACCTTGCCGGGATCGCCCCCGAAGGCGGCGATGTTGTCGCGCACCCATTGCAGGGCGGCGATCTGGTCGTGCAGGCCGAGGTTGGGCACGAAGTCGTCACCGAGCGAGGACAGGTCCAGGAAGCCGAGCGCACCGAGCCGGTAGTTCACCCCGACCACCACGACGCCACCGGTCTCCGCGAGCTTGCGGCCGTCGTAGATGCCCTGCGCCGCGGTTCCCAGGCAGTAGGCGCCGCCGTGCAGCCAGACCAGCACCGGGCGGGGTTCGTCGGAGGTCGCGGCAGGCGCCCAGATGTTCACCCACAGGCAGTCCTCGCCCATACGCAACCCGGAATCCACCGGCACCATGGCGCCCATGGACTGCGGGGCGATCTCCCCGAAGGCGGTGCAGTCGCGCACGCCCTCCCACGGCCGCGGCGGCTCGGGCCGGCGGAAACGCTTCGGGCCCGCGGGCGCGGCAGCATACGGAATGCTGCGCCACACGTGGACCGGGCCCTCCCGCACACCCCGCACATCGCCCGCGGTCGTCCGGGCGACAGGGGCGGGGCCCGGCTCGGCCACACTCGGGGCCGGCTCGAAGAATTGCGTGCTCATCTCGCACCTCCTCGTACTTCCCTGATATCGAGAGTACGTCGGAGATCATTTCTTCCCGCGTAATCGACCCGGCGACGCCGTCAGGCCCGATCGATGTGGCCCAGATCGCGATCGGGATCGATGCGGTCGCGCACCCGCTGCTTGAGTACCGCGATCTCGGGAAAGCCGCCGTCGGCCTTTCGTTCCCAGATCTGCTCGCCGTCGAGGGTGATCCGGAAGACGCCGCCCTCCCCGGGAACCAGCGCGACCTGTGTCAATTCGGTGCCGAAGGTACTCAGTAGCTCCTGGGCCATCCAGCCCGCCCGCAGCAGCCAGCGACACTGGGTGCAGTACTCGATCGCGATATGTGGCATACCCGGACACAGTAAGACATCAGGGCGCGATGTCACCGTCCACGTAGACCCACGCGCCCGCGACGCGCGTGAATCGGCTGCACTCGTGCAGTGCCGCGCGTTTCCCGTCCGATCGGTAGTGAGCGCGGAACTCGACCACACCGCTGTCGTCGAAGGGACCGCCGTGCTCGGTCCGTTCGATCTCCAGATACAGCCAGCGCTGTTCCGGATCCAGCGTCAGCCGTCGCGGCCGGGTCCGCGGATGCCAGGACCGCAGTAGGTAGTCCACATCGCCGACGGCGAATGCCGTGTAGCGCGACCGCATCAGCGCCTCCGCCGTAGGCGCCGGGCGGGCTCCGTCCAGCCGCGGGCCGCAGCAGTCGGCGAACGTCTCGCCGCTGCGGCAGGGGCACGGCGCGGAACCGGTCGGGTCGTCGGGCATTCGACGATTATCCGTGGCGGGCGACCGGCGTCTCCTCCCCCTCGCCGAGCACCGCCAATTCGTCTGCGAGACGGGTGGTTTCGTCGTACCAGCCGCGCAACTCGTCCACCGTCGGCGCCAGTTCGTAATCCTGGTGGTGGCCCGCCCGCGACAACGCCGCCCACAGCGTGGCGACCCGGGCGGCCGTGTCTTCACCGGCGTATGGCGCGAGCGCCAGCAGCTGGGCTCGCATGCTGCACCGCGCCACCGGCGGGGCGACTCGCGACCACAGCTGATCCATGGACTGCTCGAGCACGATCCGCAGAATCCACACCGTGGCGCGCGACCAGAGCCCGCCGGCATCGGTCACCGAGCCGCGCAGCAGTTCGTCGGCCGCGGCCAGCCGCTGCGCCACGGTCGGCGTCACGGATTCAGCCACTTGACGACTTTCCTGGTGCCGGAGATCAATTCGCCGCCGTTGCGTCCGATGCGGATGTGGGCGCCCGCGGCCGCATCGCGCAATACCGATCGCGCCCAAGGCGCCTCGCGATCCAGCTGGGCGTTCAGGTCGTCCACGCGGTCCGGGTCGCCGAACACCGCCAGCGACACCTTTTCCCACGTGGTCCGGGCGGCGTCCACGCGCCGCTGCACCTCGCGATGATCGACGCCCGCGCCGAGCAGCGTGCGGCGCGCGCGGGCCAGGGCCGCCGCCTCGATCGCCGAGCGACAGCACGTGATGACCAGTTCGGCGGCGATGGCGCGGGGCAGCTGTCTGGTGCGCAGCAGGGCGTTGGCGTCGCTGAGATAGCGGCGCACCGGATCCTCGGCGACCCGCAGTTCGACCGTCGAACGCTCCCGGCGCTGCACGTCCAGCACGGTGGCGTCCAAGCGCAGCCGGCGCACCGCCTCGGCCAGGCGCTCGTCGTGGGTGAACACCACGACCTGCCGCCCGCTGCGGGCCGCGGCCGACAGCACCCGCGCCAGACCGTCCACCTTGGCCGGATCCATCGCCTGCACCGGATCGTCGATCACGACGAAACCGAACGGGCTCTCCGGCACGGTCGCGCGCGGCAGGAACAGCGCCAGCCCCAGCGCGTGCAGTTCGCCCTGGCTCATCACGCCGAGCGCGGTGCCGCCGGTGTCGTCGACCGTGACGTCCAGCAGGACCTTGCGGGTGGCTCCCGCGTTGCCCTGCAGGCGAATCGCGCCGAGATCCACATTGCTCTGCTGGCGCAGGCCGCGCCAGATCTGGCGAGCGTGGTCGGCCAGCGGCCCCATCCGCTCGTCGCGCAGCCCCGCGGCGGCCGATTTCAGCCAGTCCTCGGCCCGGCGCACGGTGCGCAGTTCGGGATCGGCGGCGGCGACCAGTTTCGCCTCCTGCAGCCAGGCGGCGATGCGGGGCACCAGCGGGGTCCAGACCGCGTCGAGCCGGTCCAGTTCCTTGCGGGCCGAGCGGCGCAGGGTCTCCAGGCCGCGAATCGCGTCGGTGTGCGCGACGCGCAGCCGATCGGCCAGCTCCCCCTCGTCCGCATCGGCGAGTGCGGCCCACGCCGTCCAGGTGCGGCGGGCCGGGCCGGTGTCGACGTTCGGCGCCTCCGGCGGCGGCGGATCCAGCTCCGCCGGAACGGGTTTCACCAACTGCCTGGCCTGCCGCACGGCTTGGTCCAGGGCGACGCGGGCGGCGGTGAGCGCGGCGGCGCGATCGGTCAGGCGGGCGATCTGCGCATCGGTCTCGCGCTGCCAGGCCTGGTCCAGCGTGCCGCGGCCGCAGACCGGGCACGCGCAGTCCCCGGCCGCGTCGCTGTGGGTGCGGGCGCGGCGCAGCAGATCCAGCACGCGCAGTTCCGATTCCGTGTCGCCGGTGGAGCGGGCGGCGAGTTCGGCGGCGCACCTGTCCACCTCGATGGCGGCGGCGTCGACCTCGGCCGACTCCGGCAGTCGTAGGCGCAGGATGGACTGCAGGGCCGCCGCGCCGGTCGGATCGTGCCGCGCGCCCGCCAGCTCGCGGCCGATGCCCACCAGATCCGGTGGCGTGCTGCGCAGTAGCTCGGCCACGCGACCCGCGCGCTCGTCGGCCACGGTGGACAACGCCACCAGCAGTGCGTTGCGTTCGTCGCGGGATTGCCGCGCGGCCCGTTCCAGTTCGAGCCTGCGGACGCGGGTGCGTTCCTGCGCCGCGGTGAGATCGTCCAGGCCGAGGAGTTGATGCAGGGCGTCGAACAGGTCGCTGGGGCGGCCGTCGACCAGGGCGCCGAGTTCGCTGTAGGACAGGAACGGCCGATACAGTTCCAGCGCGCGGGCCCAGTCCTCGGCGTGAAACTCGGTGGGGGGCTGCTCTTTTCGCTGCTGAGTCCAGGTGCCGCCGGCGAGGTCGGCGCCCTCCGGCCACTCCCGGGTGATGGTGAGTTCGCCGTCGGACCCCGCCGTGGTCAGTTCCAGGTCGACGCGGCAGACGGCGCCCTCGTGCAGGTTGCGCCAGCCCTCGCGCCAGACCGCGGAGCGGCCCTCCCAGCGGCGGTTGACCCCGGTGAGCGCCAGTTCGGCGGCCTCGGCGAAGCTCGATTTGCCGGATCCGTTGCGGCCCACCACCAGGGTGAGGCCGGGGCCGGGCCGCAGTTCCAGCGCGGCCACCGGCCCGATGCCGCGGAAGCCGCGAACTCGGATGGCGCGTAAGAAGATTCCGCTGGGGCCGGGTTCGGATCGGGAGCGGTCCGGCTCGGCGCCGAGTGCGTCCAGCACTGCGCGAGCGACTTCGGGTGTGATGGCCGGGTCGGAATCCAGACGGCGCGACACAAGCTCGATCAGGCGCGGCGCGACATCCTGCGGTCCTTCCCCCAAAGCCACTCCCTCGACGTTCGGCCACCTGCTCCGCGGGCCCGGCGAGAACCCACAGCCGTGTCGAACGCTACCGGACAGCCGACGAATCCGCCCCCGCGACAGTACATCCGGGCGAACCGTCCCGGCGGGACGCAATGGTCATCGATACGGTTCGATCCGGCCGATGTCCACCCCTCGGCCGTCCCGGCCGGGCAGTTCCACGGGTTTCACCCGAATCTCGGGTGGCTCGGATCAACCGAACAGGCCAGAATGCCAGAATTGTGCGGGCCGCGCAAGCGCTCTTGACGCCGGAATCGTCCTCTGCGGCACCGTAATTGAGTTCGCTACCGGTCAGCGAACCTACCGGGCGGCGCGGACGAGCCGCAGCTGGCCGATTTCGGCGGCGTTCTTCATCAGCTCGGCGTTCACCCAACCGGCGGTGTGCGCGACGGTCCGTTCGGGCGTGTCGCCCCAGGGGAAGGCGGCGGGCCGGTCGAGGTCGACGTCGGTGTAGGCATCCAGCACCCGCCGCCAGCGGTCGCGCAGGCCGGACAGCCACTCGACGACCTGATCCGCGCCGGGCCAGTGGATGTCGACGCGATCGCGGGCCGGGCGGCCCTCGGCGTGGTCCAGCGTGACCGACCACCACCAGCCGATATGCCAGGTGAGCCATGCGATCGTGGGCACCGGGATGGGGTCCGGTTCGATATCGGACCAGTCCGGCATCCACGACCCGTCCGGGCCGGGGCGTACCGTCCAGACCAGCGGTGCCGGCTCCCAGAGGTAGTCCTCGGCGACGAGTGCTTGCAGGTGCAGGTCGAGCAGCGCCCAGGTCATATCGAATTGCCAGCGCAGCAGGTCACAGCGGGAGACGGACATCGGGCGATGATCGCACAACTCGGCCCGCGGCGATCGGGAATTTCTTGTCGGTGGGATGGAGTACAAATCCGGGCAGGCGAGCGAACGGGGGATGGCCGATGAGGACGACGACGCAGGTGGGGGCGCAGCCCGTGCGCTGGACGGCGGAGCAGGTGGCCGCGCTGGCGCCCGATGCCGCCGCGCTCACCGCCGCCCGCAAGCTGCGGCATCGGTGGCAGGACACAGGGTGGCACGGGGCGGCGTTGTGGGGCCGGTGCCAGGGCAGCGGGGCCACGCCGTACCGGACGATCGTGGACCTGTCCGGCCCGGCCTACAAGTGTTCGTGCCCGAGCCGGAAGTTCCCGTGCAAGCACGCGCTGTCACTGCTGCTGACCTGGTCCGAGGGGGAAGTCCGCGAGGTCGGCGAACCGGCCGATTTCGCGTCCGAGTGGATCGGGGCCCGCGCGGCCGCCGCCCCCGCCGCCGCGGCGAAGAAGACCGCCCGCGCCGCGACGACGCAGCAGCGCCGAACCCGCGTGACAGCGGGGCTCGAGGAGCTGGATATCTGGCTGTGCGATCAGGTGCGAACGGGGCTGGCGCAAGCGGAGCGCTCGTTCGAAACCTTCGAGTCGGTCGCCGCGCGCATGGTGGACGCCCAGGCGCCCGGAGCGGCATCGGCTCTACGGCAACTTCCTCGCAATGTCGTGCTGCGCGAGGATTGGCCGACCCTGCTGCTACGCGAATACGGCCGACTGCATCTCCTGGCCTCGGCACACCGACGCTTGGACGAACTGCCACCCGCCTTGGCCGCCGCCACCCGCGCCCACCTCGGATACCCCATGCCCGCGGAGACAGTGCGCGGCGAGCCCCCGATCCGCGACCACTGGATGGTGCTGGCCCGCCGCATCACCGAGGAGGAGCGCCTGTACACCCGCCGAGTATGGCTGCGCGGCCGCCACACCGCCCGCTGGGCCAAGATCATCGACCACAACTACGGCACCCCCACCTTCCCCGCCGACATGCCCACCCCCGGCACCCTCATAGACGCGGACCTGCACTTCTACCCCGCCGCCGCCCCCCTACGCGCCCTCTGGGGCACCCGACACGGCACCCCCACACCGTTCACCACCATCCCCTCAACCCCACCCCCGCCCCCCGAAACCCCCAGCACCGCAGGCGGAGACGATGAGATCCGGCCCGGGAGTATTGCGGGGGCATTGGAGGGGCACGCTCGGGCGCTGGGGGCGGATCCGTGGTTGCGGGCGTGGCCGGTGGTGTTGGCGGAGGTGGTGCCGGTGGCTGGGGAGGATGGGTGGTGGGTGGCGGAAGTCGATGGGGGCGCGGTGCCGATGGCGTTGCTCGCGGAGCCGCCGTGGCGGTTGCTGGGGTTGTCCGGCGGGCATCCGGTGACGGTGATCGGTGAGTGGACCGCCGATGGGCTGGTGCCGCTGTCGGCGTTCACCGCGGGCGATATCACCGACGTCAGCGGGGAGCCCGTGGGCAGGGCCGTCAACGCGCCGACCGGTGAGCTGACGTCGGCGGCGCTGCTGGGCACCGCGCGGCGCGCGCTGGATCCGGCCCGGCTGCCCGCCGCCATTGCCGACACGGCCGCGCGATTGCGTGGCGATCCGGCCGCCGTGCTGCTCGAAACCGCCTGTCTACAGGATCTTTTCGAGCGGGGTGGGGTGGTTCCGGGCACCGCGGAGTTGCCCGCTCCCGCCGCCGAGGACGACCGGCCGACGCTGCCGCCACTCGCCGCGACGCGCCTCGCGCGGATGGTGACCGAGCGCTCGCCGTTTCTCGACGAATGGTTCGAGGCCGTCGCGCCGCGCGACTATCGCGCGCCCGACGCACTCTGCGCGCTGCTGCTCGAACAGGCCAGAACCCAAGCCGCACTGCGGGAACCGCTGCTGCGCCTGGCCGGGGTGCGCGGCAGCTGGCTCGCGCGGCACAATCCGCAATGGCGGAAGCTGGCGAGTCCCGGGCTGGAATCCGCCGACGTGTGGACGCACGGCCGCCCCGCGGAACGCCGGGCCTGGCTGGCCGCATTGCGCGCGCACGATCCTCAGGCCGCGCGGGAGACACTGGCCGACGGATGGCGCACCGAGCCCGCCGCCGCGCGAGCCGAATTGCTCACCGTCCTGGCCGACGGGCTGGCCCTCGCCGACGAGCCGCTGCTGGAGTCGGCGCTCGACGACTCGCGGGCCGAGGTGCGCCGCCTCGCCGCGGATCTCCTTGCCCGCCTTCCCGATTCGGCATTCGCCCGGCGCATGGAGCGGCGGGCGGCGAGCTGGCTCACGCTGGAACAGAACCGCCTCGTCGCTCGTCTCCCCCGCGCGCTCGGCGACGCCGACCGCCGCGACGGCATCGCCGACCGGCCCGGCACCACGGCGTACCGAGTGGACGGCGCGCCCGACGTGGCCGCCGAATGGCTGCGCCGCACCGTGGCCGCCACCCCGCTGCGGCATTGGGAGGCGCTGTTCGCCGCGCCCGACCGGGCCGTCCGGACGCGCATGGCCGAGGAACTACTCGGCCCCATGTTCACCGGCTGGGCCGAGGCGGCCCTGGCACAACGCGACAGCGCCTGGGCCGCAACGTTGTTCGAGATCCTGACCGCGACCCCGACCCTGGGCGCCGACCTCGACCTGCGCCGCGATCTGTTCGCGCTGCTGCCGCTGCCCGAGCGGGTCCGGTATCTGCGGCGGCTGGACAGCAGTTGGCTGGCGGAGGTGGAGTTGCTGGTGCGGGCGGTGCCGCGGCCGTGGCCGATGCCGCTGGCCGAACATCTGGTCCGGCTGTTGCTCGATCGTGCGCAGCTGGCGGCGGCACGGCCGGGCGCGCCCGGCCTGTCGCCCGCCTCGTACCGCACCCTGTTCCGGACCGCGGCCGCGCACTTCCCCGTCGAGGCCGGCGCGGTCGTCACCGTCGCCGCGCGCCGCTGCGGTGATGCGCACTGGCAGCGCACCTTCGAACAACTCGCTCACGACCTGACCGAACGCACGACGATGCTCGAGGAGCTGCAGTGACCACGACCGAATCCCCCCGCGACGACCTGCTGCGCCCGCACGCCGAACAGGCCTTCGCCGAGGAACTGCGCCTCCTCGCCGCGGCCGACGACCGGCCCCGCCCACCGTCGTGGCGGATGTCGCCCTGGGCGGTCGTGACGTATCTGCTCGGCGGCACCCTGTCCGACGGCACCGTGATCAGCCCGAAGTACGTCGGACCGCGCCGGCTGATGGAGGTGGCGGTGGCGACCCTCGCCACCGACCGCGCGCTGTTGCTGCTCGGCGTGCCGGGCACCGCGAAAACCTGGGTGTCGGAACATCTTTCGGCGGCGATCTGCGGTACGTCCACGCTGCTGGTGCAGGGCACCTCCGGCACCGCGGAGGAGGCCATCCGCTACGGCTGGAACTACGCGCGGCTGCTGGCCGAGGGGCCGAGCACCGGCGCACTGGTGTCCTCCCCGGTCATGACCGCCATGCGGGCCGGGGCGATCGCCCGCGTCGAGGAACTCACCCGCATCCCCTCCGACGTGCAGGACGCGCTGATCACGGTGCTGTCGGAGAAGACGCTGCCGGTCCCGGAACTGGGCACCGAGGTGCAGGCGGCCAAGGGCTTCAATGTCATCGCGACCGCCAACGACCGCGACCGCGGCGTCAACGAGTTGTCCTCCGCGCTGCGCCGCCGCTTCAACACGGTCGTGCTGCCGCTGCCGTCGGACGAGGACGAAGAGGTCGCCATCGTCGTCCGGCGCGTCGAACAGCTCGGCGCCGCACTGGAATTGCCCGCCGTGCCCGCCGCGGCCGAGGAGGTGCGCCGGGTGGTGCGAGTGTTCCGCGAACTGCGCTCGGGCCTCACCGCCGACGGCCGGACCAAACTGAAATCCCCCTCCGCCACCCTGTCCACCGCGGAAGCCATCTCGGTCATCACCAACGGCCTCGCCCTGTCGGCCCACTTCGGCGACGGCGTACTGCGCGCGGCCGATGTGGCGGGCGCGGTACTGGGCGCGGTCGTCAAGGACCCGGTCGCCGACACGGTGGTCTGGACGGAATACCTGGAAGCCGTGGTACGCGAACGCCCGGACTGGGCCGACTTCTACCGAGCCTGCCGCGAGGTCCACGGATGACCGTCCCCGAGACCCGCGTCTTCGGGATTCGGCATCATGGGCCGGGTTCGGCTCGGTCGTTGCGGTTGGCGTTGGCACGATTCGAGCCGGACGCGATCCTGATCGAGGGCCCTGCCGACGCCGACCCGTTGGTCGCCTATGTCTCGTGTGCGGAGATGCGGCCGCCGATCGCGCTGCTGGCCTATGTGCCGGATGCTCCGTCCCGCGCGGCGTTCTGGCCGTTCGCCAGGTTCTCACCCGAATGGCAGGCATTGCGTTACGCCGTGGAACACGATGTGGCCGTGGGGTTTTGCGACCTCCCCGCCACCCATGTGCTGGCCCACGACACCGAACCGGGCGATCGGTCCGACCCGCTCGCCGAGCTGGCCGCCGCGGCCGGTTACGACGATCCGGAACGCTGGTGGGACGCGGTCATCGAATCCGGCGCCGACGCCGACACTTTCGAGGCTGTAACCGAGGCTATGGCCGCCCTGCGTGAGTCCGCGGAGATCGCTCCCGTCGACCCGCACACCCTCCGTCGCGAGGCGTATATGCGCCAAGTGATGCGAAAAACGTTGAAGGACGGGGCGAAACGGCTCGCGGTGGTGTGCGGCGCGTGGCACGCGCCCGCCCTGACGGGCAGGCTGGGCCCGGCGGCCCCGGATGCCCGGCTGCTCAAGGGCATGCCGAAGGCCAAGGCCACGCTCACCTGGGTGCCGTGGACGCACTCGCGCCTGGCGGGGCCGTCCGGGTACGGCGCGGGCATCACCTCGCCGGGCTGGTACCACCACCTGTTCACCGAAACCGAGCAGCCGATCGCGCGCTGGCTGACCAAGGTGGCCGCGACGCTGCGCGCCCACGATCTGCCGGTGTCGAGCGCGCACATCATCGAAGCCGTCCGGCTGGCCGACACGCTGGCCGCGCTGCGCGGGCGACCGCTGCCGGGATTGTCGGAGGTCACCGACGCCACCCGCGCCGTGCTGTGCGAGGGCGACGAGACCATGCTCCGGCTGGTCGTCGCGGAACTGGTGGTGGGCGAGGCGCTGGGCTCGGTGCCCGACAGCACGCCCGCGGTGCCGCTCGACGCCGACCTGCGCGCCCGGTCCCGGTCGCTGCGGCTGAAACCGGAGGCCGGTGACCGGCAACTCGATCTCGACCTGCGCCGCGACCTCGACGTCGAACGCTCCCATCTGCTGCACCGGCTGCGGCTGCTCGGAATCGATTGGGGCACACCGATCACCGGCGAGGTGCGCAACACCGGCACCTTCCGGGAGAGCTGGACGCTGCGATGGGAGCCGGAACTGTCCGTCGCCGTCATCGAGGCCTCCCGCTGGGGCACCACCATCCGCACGGCCGCGCAGGCGCGGTTGCTCGACACCGCCTCCGCCGCGGAGGTCACCGTCGCCGATCTGAGCACGGCGCTGGAACGGGCGCTACTGGCGGATCTCGGCGGCGCCATCGACGGCCTGGTGTCGCGGCTGGAGTCGGTGGCGGCACTGGATCACGACGTCACCCATCTGCTCGACGCCCTCCCCGGTCTGATCCGCACGCTGCGCTACGGCAATGTGCGAGGCACGGACACCGCGGCACTCACCCGCGTCGCCGACGGCCTGCTCGTGCGCATCTGTGCCGGGCTGCCGAGCGCGGTCACCGGGCTCGATACCGATGCGGCCGACCGGATGCGGGCGCTGCTCGAGGCCGCCCATCTGGCGATCGCCACCCGAGATGATTCCCGGACGACCGCCGCGTGGCTCGCCGCCCTGCGCACCCTGGCCGACCGGGACGACGTGCACGGCACACTGATCGGCCGCGTCGTCCGACTACTCTGCGACGCAGGCGTTTTCGACGATTCCGTCGCCTCCGACCGGTTGTCCGCCGCGCTCTCGGTCGGGCACACCCCGGCCGAGAAGGTGGCCTGGATCGACGGCTTCCTCGGCGGCCGCGGTCTGCTGCTGGTGCACGACCGCGAGCTGCTGCGCCTGGTCGACACCTGGCTGCGCGGGCTCGGCGAGGAGCAGTTCGTCACCACCCTGCCGCTGCTCCGCCGCACCTTCGGCGCCTTCGAAACCGGTGAGCGGCAAGCGATCGCACACGCCGTCCGGGACGGCGCACAGGCCGCCACCGGTCCCGGCGTCGCGGCCACGGACCCGTACCGGGGCACGCTCGCCCTGTCGGCGATCACCGAGATCCTGGAGGTAGCCGTATGACCGCGGACCCCGCGCCGGACCTGCCGCTTCCGGACGAAACACAGGCCCGCCGTTGGCGTTTGGTGCTCGGCGCACCGGCCGAGGAGGGCCTGGGCGGGCTGGCATCGGCGACCGACGCGGCGATGGATCGTGCGCTGTCGGCGCTGTACAACGCCGACGAGCAGTCGACGGCCGACAAGCGGTCGGCCGGACTCGGCGACTCGGCGCCGAAGGTCGCCAGATGGCTCGGCGACATCCGCACCTACTTCCCGTCGACCGTGGTGGAGGTGATGCAGCGCGACGCCGTGCAGCGCCTGAACCTCACCCGGCTGCTGCTCGAACCGGAGCTGCTGGAGGCGGTCGAGCCGGACGTGCACCTGGTGGGCACGCTGCTGAGCCTGAACCGGGTGATGCCGGAATCGACCAGGTCGACCGCCCGCATGGTGGTGGAGAAGGTGGTCCGTGAGATCGAGCGCCGCATCGCCGACCGCACCGTGGCCGCCGTATCGGGGGCGCTGAACCGGGCCGCGCGCGTGTCGCGCCCGCGGCTGCGCGACATCGACTGGGACCGCACCATCCGCCGCAACCTCGCGCACTACCTGCCCGAACACCGCACCGTGGTCCCGCAGCGGCTCGTGGGCTACGGGCGCAGGGCGCAGGCGGTGCGCCGCGACGTGGTGCTGGCCGTCGACCAGTCCGGCTCGATGGCCTCGAGCGTGGTGTACGCCTCCGTGTTCGCGGCGGTGCTCGCCTCGATGCGGTCACTGAAAACCTCGCTGGTGGTCTTCGACACCGCCGTCGTCGACCTCACCGAACAACTCACCGACCCGGTCGACGTGCTGTTCGGCACCCAGCTCGGCGGCGGCACCGACATCAATCGCGCCCTCGCCTACTGCGGCCAACTGATCACGCGGCCGGCGGACACCCTGTTCGTACTGATCTCCGATCTGTACGAGGGCGGCATCCGCGACGAGATGCTGCGCCGCATCGCCACCATGAAGGAGGCGGGCGTGCAGGTGCTGGTGCTACTGGCCCTGTCCGACGACGGGGCGCCGGCCTATGACCACGACAACGCGGCCGCGCTCGCGGGACTCGGCGTCCCCGCCTTCGCCTGCACCCCCGACAGTTTTCCGGACCTGCTGGCCGTGACCCTCGACCGCGGCGACGTCACGGCCTGGGCGCACGCCCACGCCGGAAAGAGTTAACTGCCGAACAGCTTGAGACCCATCATGATCACGGCCAGCGTCAGACCGATCACCGACAGAAATTCCATCTGGCACCCCTTCGTCCGAACCGAGCGAGCTGGGACAACGAGCCGGTCCAGCGTAGCCGCGGGGACCCGGCCGCCCGCTCAGCACGCGGCCGTGTCCCCGCGGAAATCTCGCGCGGTCGGGGGCGCTCAGAGATCGGCGATGGCCGCCAGCGGCGGTGTGCGCGCGGCCCGCACGCCCGGCCAGAGCGCGGCGAGCACACCGACGATCGCCGACCCGACGAGCATCAGCACGATCTGATCCCAGGGCACGGCGATGGTGCTCAGGCCCAGATCGCGCAGGGTACGCAGGAATCCGACCCCGAGCCCGAGCCCCAGCACCACCCCGACGACCGCCCCGAACACGGCGATCAGCATCGACTCCAGATAGATCGTCCGCCGCACCTGCCGCCGCTGCATGCCGACCGCGCGGAGCATGCCGATCTCGCGACGCCGCTCGACCACCGACAGCGCCAGCGTATTGACGATGCCGAGCACGGCGATCACCACCGCCAGCGCCAGCAGCCCGTAGAGGATCGCCAGCATGGTGTTGATCTGCTGGCCCTGCGCCCCCTTGAATTCCTCTCGGTCCTGCACCTGCACCACCACATAGGGAGCGGTGGCCTTCTCCAGATCGTCGCGCATCGCGGACAGGTCCGCGCCGGGCACGGCCTGGATCAGCACCAGCACATCGGTGCGCAGCGCCACCGGCATCACCTGGTTGTACAACGCCGGCGACACCACCAGCGGGCCGAGCAACTGGGTGTCCTTGTAGATGCCGGACACGGTGACGGTGAACTTCTTGTTGTCCACGCTGGTCAGCTCGACCCGCTGGCCGGCGTGCCAATTCCGTTCGCCCGCTTCGGTTTCCGATACCAGAATGTCGTCGTCGCCGAGTGCGCCAGGGCCGGAACGCACTTCGTAGTTCAGTACGTGGTCCAGCGGACCGCTGGGCGAGGTGCCGAACAACTGATCGTCGCCGATCTTCATCACGACGCCACGCACCGCGACCACATTCCCCACTCCCGCAACGTCTTTCGTCGCCTGCCCGGCGCCGAGCGGGACACCGATCATCTGCGGACCGGCCAGCACGTAATCGGCCTTCACGCCCTTGTCCACGAGTTCCCCGACACTGGCCTTGGCCGAGGTACCCAGCATGCCGATCAGCGACACCAGCATCAGCCCCAGCGTGAGCGCGAACGCGGTGGCGGCGGTGCGGCGCGGATTGCGGATGGCGTTGTTGCGGGCCATCCGCCCGATCGGCCCGAACGGCCGGATCAGCACCGCGAGACCGTTCAACACCGGCCGCGACAGCGCGGGCGAGGCGAACAGCACCGCGAAAATCAATGCGGCGGCGCCGATTCCGACGGTCAGCGCGGCATTGCCGCCGGTGTTGCGCGAGCCCAGCACCACCAGCACGACACCGGCCACGGCCAGCACCGCGCCGGCGAGCGTGCGCGCCCGCAGCGACTCCCCGACCGGCGCGAACTCCTCGCGCATGGCCTCCACCGGCGGGATCTTCGCGGCCCGCCGGGCCGGTGCGTAGGCCGACGCCACGGTGACCACCAGCCCGACGCCGAGCGCCGCGAGCACCGTGCGGGGCAGCACCTGCATGGTGCCGGTGGGCAGCCCGAGATCGAAGGCGTTCAGCAGCGCCGACAATCCGAACGCCAGCCCCACGCCTCCGGCCAGACCGATGGCGCTGCCGACCAATCCGATGACGGCCGCCTCCGACACCACCGACCAGCCGACCTGGCGCCGGCTCGCGCCCACCGCGCGCAGCAGCGCCAGTTCGCGCAGCCGCTGCGCCACGATCATCGAGAAGGTGTTGTAGATGATGAACGTGCCCACCAGCAGCGCGATCGCGCCGAACGCCAGCAGGAAGTAGTTCACGAATTTCAGAGCATTGCCGACCTGCGCCTTCAGATCCTCGCGCACCTGGTCGCCGTCCATCACCTTGTACTGCGGCAGCGCCTGGGCGATGCGGTCCCGCAGCGTCTGATCCGAGACGCCGGATACCGCGGCGACATCCAGATACGCCACGTGCTGTCCGTCGGTGAACAGCTGCCGGGCCTGCGCGTCCTCGAACAGCACGCCGATAAAACCGCCGGTGTCGGAGGGCACGTCGTAGACGCCGGTGATGGTGACATCGAGGTTGCCGTGCGAGGGGATCAGGATCTTGGCGCGGTCGCCGACGCCCAGGCCCGCACGCTCGGCGCCACCGGCGTTGAGAGCGATCTCGTCCGCGCGGCTCGGCGCGACGCCCTCGACGAACTTCTCCGGTTCCGCGATCGCCCGATCCGGCGGCAGGTAGGACTTGCCCCAGCTGGGCGCGCCGCCGGTCTGCACGGCGTGCCCGTCCTTCAACAGCACCACCGGGCCCTGCACGGCGGGGGCGATCGCGCGGACACCGTCGGTCGTGGCGATCTTGTCCACGACGTCGTTCGGCAGCCCGAGGGACTGCCGATCCTTCGGCTCCACCCGCACATCGACGCCCTTGGCCTGCCCGGCGAAGATGCCGTCGAAGGTGCTCTGCAAGGTATCGGTGAACACGAAGGACCCCGCGATGAACGCGGTCCCGAGGATCACCGAGAGCACCGTCAACGCCAGCCGCACCTTGTGCGCGGCCAGATTGCGCAAGGCCACCTTGCGCATCGGATTCGCGGCCATCAGACGTTCTCCAGCGACTTCATCCTGTCCAGCACCGATTCCGCGGTGGGCCCGCGCAATTCGTCGACGATGCGTCCGTCGGCGAGGAAGATCACGCGGTCGGCGTAGGCGGCGGCGTGCGGCTCGTGGGTCACGATCACCACGGTCTGGCCGAATTCGTCGACCGAGGCCCGCAGGATCGACAGCACCTCGCCGGACGAACGCGAATCCAGATTGCCGGTCGGCTCGTCGCCGAAGATGATGTCGGGCTTGCCCGCGAGCGCCCGCGCGCACGCGACCCGCTGCTGCTGACCGCCGGACAGCTCGCTCGGCCGGTGGTCGAGCCGGTCGCCCAGGCCGAGGCGTTTGATCACCGTCTGCAGCCATTCGTCGTCGGGGCGGCGGCCCGCGATGTCCAGCGGCAGCGTGATGTTCTCGAGCGCCGTGAGGGTGGGAACCAGATTGAACGCCTGGAAGACGAAGCCGATGCGGTCGCGCCGCAGCTGGGTCATCTGCTTGTCCGACAGCTCGGTCAGGTCGGTGTCGCCGATGTGCACCGTGCCGGTAGTGGCGCTGTCGAGCCCGGCCAGGCAGTGCATGAGCGTCGACTTCCCGGATCCGGAAGGGCCCATGATGGCGGTGAACTCACGCGGCGCGAACGTGGCGGACACCCCGTCGAGGGCCCGCACCTGCGTGTCCCCCGATCCGTACAGCTTCACCAGGTCGGTCGCGCGGGCCGCGGATGCCGTGGGTTCGGCGTCCGATTCGGTGCTCAGGGCATCGGCAGTCATGCCTCCCAGTGTTCCGGGACGGGAACGCGCGCGCCATCGGGGGATACCCCCAATACCTCGGGGCAATGTTTCCGCCGTCCCGGCCGTACGCCGCTCCCGCCCGGGTCCGATCGCGCGCGCATATCCTCGTGACCATGGTCTGGGTCGCGCTGGTTGCACTGGTCGCCGTGGTCGCCGCGCTGACCACGGGCGTCGTCACGGGAGACGGCACGGTTCGGATCGACGGCCCGGTGCTGGATTGGGCTGTGGCACAACGCGCGGACGGCCTCACCCCCGTCGCGCGGATGATCACCGATTTCGGCGACACCCTCTCGATGACGATCCTGGCGGTGCTGATGGGCGCCTGGCTGGCGTGGCGGCAGCGGTGGCCGGAATTGGCGCTGACCGCGGTGGTGGGTGCGGGCGCCGGACTGACGGTGCTGGTGATGAAGGCCCTCGTCGGCCGCCGTCGCCCGGGGGTGGAACACCTCGTCACCGAGACGACCCACTCGTTTCCGTCCGGCCACACCCTCGGTTCCACCGCGGTGGTGGGCGTGGTCACCGCCGTCACGGTGCTGTCGCTGCG
Source organism: Nocardia sp. N2S4-5 (assembly GCF_044628355.1). NCBI lineage: Bacteria > Bacillati > Actinomycetota > Actinomycetes > Mycobacteriales > Nocardiaceae > Nocardia > Nocardia sp. N2S4-5. The sequence goes on from NZ_JBIUPM010000001.1 coordinate 3,439,139, forward strand.
GCAGCGGATATTGCGCGCCGCCGTGGCCGCGGTCGCCGTGCTGTTCGTGCTCGCGGTGGGGATGTCGCGGGTGTACCTCGGCGTGCACTGGCCCACCGACGTGCTCGCGGGCTGGGCGCTCGGAGCCCTGTGGACGATCGCGGGCGTGGCGTCGCTACGGCGCTACACCGCCCGCGCCGGGACCGCGCACCGCACGAAAACCGAAGCGACAGAGGCCGAATCCGCGACCGGCCTCAGCCCGACAACGCGGCGATGAGCACCAGTAACACCAGCAACAGCACCACCACGCCGATGATGATGCCGATGACCACCCCGTTGTTCGACTTGGGCGGCTGCGGCGGATAGCCGTATCCGCCCTGCTGCGGGTACTGCGGAGCGGGCCGATACACCGGCTGCGGCGGTGGCGTCGCCGCGCGGAGGGAGGCCGCCGTCGGCTGCGGGGCCGGACCCGCGGTCGGCATCCCCGGACCCGTCGGCGGGCGCGGCGAGAGCGGCATACCCGGACCGCTCGGCGGCCGCTGCGCCATCGGCGTCCCGTGGCCGGTCGGCGGATGCGCGACGGGATTGCTCGGGCCCGTGCCCGGCCGTCCCGCAGTCGGCATCGCGGGGCCGGTGTACGGCCGTCCCGAGACGGGCATCGCCGGTGCGCTGGGCGCGGCGAACGTGCGCCGGGCGGCGGCCGCGAAGTCGGCGCAAGTCGGGAACCTGTCCTCGGGGCGCTTGGCCATCGCCTTCAGCAGTACGCCGTCCAGCGCACCGGGCAGCCCCTGCCGCACGCTGCTCAATGCCGGTGGCGGACCCTGCAGGTGGCCGCGGATGACGGCTGCCGGGTTGGGCGCGGTGAACGGGCCGCGGCCGGTGAGCAGCCAGAACAGGCTGCACGCCAGCGAGTACTGGTCCGAGCGCCCGTCCAGCGACGCACCGGTGAGCTGTTCCGGCGAGGCGTAGGCCAGTGTCGCGGTGAACGTCCCGGTCTGGGTCAGATGACCGCCGTCGTCACGCAGCCGCGCGATGCCGAAGTCGGTGAGGTAGACCCGCTCGCCCTTGCCGCCGGTCGCGCGGGCCAGCAGCATGTTGCCAGGCTTCACGTCGCGGTGCAGCACGCCGTTGTCGTGCGCGTAGTCCAGCGCCTCGGCGACCTCCTGCACGACCTGCACCGCCCGCTCCGGCGGCAGCCGGCTCGGGTCCACGCCGCCGGCGTCGATGCCGTCGACGAACTGCATGGAGATCCAAAGCTGGCCGTCCTCGAGGCCGCGGTCGTAGACGGTGACGATCTTCGGATGGTCGAGCTGAGCGACCAGGTCGGCCTCGCGCTCGAAGCGGGCCCGGATCTCGGCGTCTGCCACCATCTCCCGGTTGAGCAGCTTCAACGCCGTCATGCGCGGCAGTCGAGGATGTTTGGCGAGGTACACCGATCCCATGCCACCGCGGCCCAGTTGCCGCTCGATGACATACCCGGCGAAGACGTCACCGTTGCCCAGCATGTCCGCTCCCACTTCCCGTGTCGCGCACCGGGTCCGCCGGCGCACGGCCGTACCGCAGATGAACCCCCGTCGCCGCCCTCGGCCGACCACGGAAAACACCGAAACCATAGCAGTCCGGACCACCGCGGTGTCGGTGCCTACCGATACGCTCCACCCATGCGCATTGGAGCACACGTCCGCCAAGACAGTGATCCGATCGGCTTCGGTGAGCGGTTGGGCGCCGAGGTCATCCAGATGTTCGTGGTGGACCCGCAGAGCTGGGACAAACCACAACCGCACCCGCAGGCGGAGCAGATCAAGGCCAGCCCGATCGACGTGGTGGTGCACTCCACCTATCAGATCAACGTGGCCAGCACGAACAACCGGCTGCGCATGCCCTCACGCAACGCGGTGGCGCAGCAGGCGCAGGCCGCCGCCGACCTGGGCGCGTTCGGCCTCGTCGTGCACGGCGGTCACGTCCGTTCCGACGCCGAGATCGAGGCGGGAATCGTCAACTGGCGCAAGCTGTTCGAACGCCAGCAGGACAAGGGCGGGTTCGCCGTCCCGATCCTGATCGAGAACACCGCCGGCGGAAACCACGCCATGGCACGGCATTTCGACTCCATCGCCCGGCTGTGGGACCAGGTCGGCGAGTTCGGCGCGGGATTCTGCCTCGACACCTGCCACGCATGGGCCGGCGGCGAGGAGCTGATCGGCGTGGTGGACCGGATCCGGGCCATCACCGGCCGCATCGACCTGGTGCACCTGAACTCCTCGCGCGACGACTTCAACTCCGGCGCCGACCGGCACGCCAATTTCGCCGACGGCACCATCGACCCGCAACTGCTGGCCGAGGTGTGCCGCACCGCCGACGCGCCGGTCGTACTGGAGACCCCGGCCGAGGGCATCGCGGAAGACCTTGCCTACCTGCGCGAACACGTGAGCTGACGCGGTTGCGGGCCGCGCGGTGAATTCCCCGCGCCCGCCCGGGGTTTCGATCCGGCTGACCGCAACCCTGTTCCGCGCCGGGCCGCGGTGGTGTCCTCGGAGCGTTGTTCGTTTTCGAGAAAGGCCCTTGGTATGTCAGTCGCTCAGGCAGCAGGCACCGTGACCGCCGTCAAGCTCGGCACCCACATCGGCGCGCGGATCGAGGGGGTCCGGCTCGGCGGTGACCTGGACGCGGACACCGTCGCCGCCCTCCGCGCGGCGCTCAACGAGCACAAGGTGATCTTCTTCCGCGACCAGCACCACCTGACCGAGGACGGCCAGTACGAGTTCGCGCAACTGCTCGGCAGCCCCACCACCCCGCATCCGACGGTCACGTCGGCGGGAGTGAAGAGTCTGGCCATCGACTCGCACCGCGGCCGCGCCAACAGCTGGCACACCGATGTCACCTTCGTCGACCGGGTGCCGAAGGCCTCGATCCTGCGCGCGGTCACGCTGCCGAGCTACGGCGGCTCCACCACCTGGGCCTCCACCGTCGCGGCGTACGACTCGCTGCCGGAACCGCTCAAGCGGCTGGCGGAGAGCCTGCGCGCCCGCCACACCAACCAGTACGATTACGCCGCCGCACAAGAGGATTCGCCGAACGAGAAGGCCAGGGCCTACCGCGCCGAGTTCCAGTCCACCTTCTACGAGACCGAGCACCCGGTGGTGCGCGTCCACCCGGAGACCGGTGAACGCGCGCTGCTGCTCGGCCATTTCGTGAAGCAGATCGTCGGCCTCCCGAGCAACGAATCGCACGCGCTGTTCCGGCTGTTCCAGGACCGGGTGACCCGGCTCGAGCACACCACCCGCTGGAACTGGTCGCTCGGCGACGTCGCCATCTGGGACAACCGCGCCACCCAGCACTACGCCATCGACGACTACGACGGCGCCGAACACCGCAAGCTGACCCGCATCACCCTCGCCGGTGACATCCCGGTCGGCGTCGACGGCCGCGCCAGCGAGGTGATCTCGGGCAACGCCGATCACTACTCGGTCATCGATGAGGTCCGGCCGACGGCGGCGTAGTCGAGCGCGTCCCGATCCGGTCCGCCCGCACCCCGGCCGCCCGCCGATCCGACCGTGGATACTGTCCCCATGGAGATTCGGCCGCTGGACGGGGTGCGGGTACTGGAGCTCGGCAACTACATCGCGGCGCCCACCGCCGGCCGCATCCTCGGCGACTTCGGCGCCGAGGTGATCAAGGTCGAACGCCCGAAAACCGGTGACGAACTGCGCAATTGGCGTCTCTACGGCGGCGACACATCGATGCTGTACCGCACCGTGAACCGCAACAAGAAGTCGATCACGCTCGATTTGCGCACCGCGGCCGGGCGCGCGGTCGTGCTGGATCTGATCCGGCGGTGCGATGTGCTGCTGGAGAACTTCCGGCCCGGGATGCTGGAGAAGTGGGGACTGGGCCCGGAGGTACTGAGCGCCGCCAAGCCGGACCTCGTCATCACCCGCATCTCCGCCTACGGTCAGACGGGCCCGCTGGCCGACCGGCCCGGCTTCGCCGCGGTCGCCGAGGCGGTCGGCGGCCTGCGCGAGTTGGTGGGCGATCCGGATCGGCCGCCGGTGCGGGTCGGCGTCTCGATCGGCGATTCGATCGCGGGCATCTACGCCGCGTTCGGCACGGTGATGGCGCTGTTCCAGCGGGACCGCACCGGCACACCGCTGCCGCTGCCGCAGCGCGTCATCAATGTGGCCCTCAACGAATCGATCCTGTCGGTGATGGAATCGCTGGTGCCCGACTATTTCGCCTACGGCATCACCCGCGAACGCGTGGGCGGCCGTATGGAGGGCATCGCTCCCAGCAACGCCTACCCCTGCGCCGACGGCGCCAGCATCATCATCGGCGGCAACGGCGACGCCATCTTCCAGCGCTACATGCGGGTGATCGGCCGGGCCGACCTGGCCGACGATCCGGAACTGGCCGACAACGCCGGCCGCTGGCGCCACCGCGACCGCCTCGACGCCGCCATCGCCGAGTGGACTCGGCGGCACACCCGCGACGAGGCGCTGGCGCTGCTGGAGGCCGCGGCCATTCCGAGCGGGCCGATCTACACGGCCGCCGATATCGCCGCGGACCCGCAGTACCGGGCCCGCAACATGATTCAGCGATTCCGGGTGGACGTCGGCGAATCCGAGCCGAAGGAGGTCGGCTTCCCGGGTATCGTGCCGGTGATCGGCGGGCAGTCGCTGCCCATCCGCACAGTGGGCCCGGACCTGGGCGAGCACACCCACGAGGTGCTGTCCGGTCTGCTGCGGATGTCGGACGCGGAGATCGACGCGCTGGAGGTCAACTGATGCTGCGCGATGTGACGCTGCGCGACGGCCTGCAGCTGACCGGCAAGGTGCTGCCGACCGAACGCAAGATCGGGATCACCCGCACGCTGCTCCGGCTCGGCGTGCCCGAACTGGAGATCGGGTCGATGGCGCGACCGGACCTGGTGCCGCCGATGGCCAACACCTTGGCATTGGTGGCCGCGCTGGAACCCGAAGAGCTGCAACGCTGCTGGGTATGGGTGGCGACGCCGCGGCAGGTCGCCCGGGCGGCCGAGGCGGGGGTCCGCAATTTCCAATACTGCCTGTCGGTCTCCGACGCGCACAACAAGGCGAACATCGGCCGCACCGCCGAGGACAGCGTGGCCGCCATGCCGGACGCGATCCGGCTGGCGCGGCAGGCCGGCGGGTCCATCCAGCTCTGCCTGGCGACGGCGTTCACCTGCCCGTTCGACGGGCCGGTCGACCCGGACCGGGTGCTGGCCATCGCCTCGGATCCGCGCACCGACGGCGCGGCCGATATCGTGCTCGCCGACACCCTGGGGCAGGCCCATCCCGCTCAGGTGGCCGCGCTCGTCGAGGCCGTGCGCACCCGGACTCCGCAGCGGCGCATCGTCTTCCACGGCCACGACACCTGGGGCATGGGCGTGGCGAATTCGCTGGCCGCGCTGGCCGCCGGCGCCGCGGTGGTGGACGGCTCGCTGGGCGGGCTCGGTGGCTGTCCCTTCGCTCCCGGCGCCAGTGGCAATACCTCGAGCGAGGATCTGCTGTTCGCCACCCGGCCGGACTGGTTCGCCCCGGCGACGCTGGCCGCACTGGTCGAGACGACCGAGCGGCTGCTGGCCGAACTCGGCGAGCCGAACCGGTCCCGCGCCGCCGAGGGCGCCCGGTCGAAGGCCACCGCATTCGAGTGGGTTGCGCGCGCCTCCGGTTGACGCGCAACAGGTTTCGCCCCACAGTTACCGACCGGCGCCCCGGGCAATGTTCGTCTTACGAATCATCTATATCGTAAGTTCCCCCAGCACAACATATTTCAAATCCGCGACGTAAACTCCCGCATTGTCGTTCATGTGTGTTTCACACCCGGCGGCACCGGCGGCGACGTAGAATTGCGGCGTTGTCTTCCCGAGTCCAGAAACGTGGCTCGCGCCCCGGCGGTAGGCGACTCTGGAGGAGATATGGATCCTGGACTGCCCTGTCGCGTGCCAGAACCGCTGCCACTCCGAACCGGATTGCAATCGCAAATGCAGCGTGCATTCTCAGAGCCGCCTCCCGCACCGAAAATCCCCCTCGAGACGCAACACACCAGGCGCAGGTGATTTCGTTTCCACGATCCTTCAGGAGGCTTCATGCTGTTCCTCGATCGTCGCGACGCCGGCCGCCGACTGGCCGGTCATCTGATGGCATTCCGCGGCCCCGACATCGTGGTGGTCGGCCTTGCCGGTGGGGGCGCCGCGGTGGCGTGCGCGGCCGCCGCCGAGTTGCGCGTGGCGCTCGATGTGATGGTGGTCCATCAACTGCGCACCCCGGAGCAACCGGAGCCGGCGTTCGGTGCGATCGCCGAGCGGGGCGTGCGGGTGGTGGACGGGGACCGGGCCCGCGCGCTGCGCACCGGCGCGGCCGAACTCACCCGGATCGAGCGGCTGGAACGAGATGCGTTGCGGCGCCGGGTCGAACATCTGCGCGCCGCGGGCCAGCGACCCGAGTTGGCCGGGCGGACCATCGTGATCGTCGACGAGGCGCTGACGGTGGCCGCGCCCGCCCGCGCGGCCTGCCGAGCGGCCTACGCGCTCGGCGCGATCAGAGTCGTGGTGGCAGCGCCGGTGGGCGCGGAGACGGCCATCACCGGCCTGGGCGGTGATGCCGACAAGGTCGTCTGCCCGCACACCCACGATCGGATCACCGACGCGAGCGAGTACTACGAGGACTACGCGCCCCTCGACGACGACGATGTCCGCGAGTTGCTGCGCCAGGAGTCCGGTCCCGCCGCGACCACCGCCCGCCGCCTCGAGCGCACCGGCTGACCCGCGTCTGCCCTAGTCCGGGCGGGGCAGCCCCAACCGCTCGGTCAGGCCGTCGAGCAGGCAGCCGAGCGTCCACGCGACCGGATCGTCGGGTCCGGCGCCGGTGCGGCCGTGGAACCAGCGCGCGAACGCCGGATAGCGGTCGTCGGCGAGCAGCGGTTCGACGAACGGCCGCGCGGCCGCGGCCAGCTGCTCCTCGGTCCGCAGACCGCTGCGGGCGCGCATGCGCCGCTCCTCCGCCGCTTGCAGCGCGGCGCCTATCAGGTGGCCGTCGACGGCGCCGGTGAGCAGCGTCAGATCGTCGGCGCCGCGGCCCAGCGGCTCCAGCAGCGCGAACCGATAGTCGAAGTAGCGCAAGGCGTTCGGACCCAGCGGCGGTCGGGTGTGCCACAGTTCGCCGAACCACAGGTGCCGGCGGATCACGTCCCAGGTCCGCAGGGCGAGTTGCTCGAGCCCGGTCCGCCAGTGCGCCGTGTCCGCCGAAAGCGTTGCGGGCAGCGGGATTTCGCCGTACACGGCGTCGATCATCAGGTCGACCAGACCGTCCTTGCTGCCGATGTAGCGGTACAGCGACATCGGCGTGGACGCGCCGACCGCCGTCGCCACCCGCCGCATGGTGAGCGCTCGCGCGCCGTCCGCGTCGGCGATGGCCAGTCCGGCGCGCAGGATGTCGGCCCGGCTCAGGCTGGTCGTGGGCCGGCCCGGCGGTTCCGGCAACGACCAGATCAGCGGGCCGGGAGCGTCCTCGGTCATCACACCTCCTTGCCCGCATTCAATCACTCGTGTACAACGTACACATGATGTACAACGTACACGAACCTCGTGTTCTGATCGTCGGCGGCGGCCTGGTCGGGCTGTCGGCGGCACTGTTCCTGCAACACCAGGGCGTCGACGCGGTGCTGGTCGAGCGACGCCGGACCACCTCGCCGCAGCCGAAGGCGCGGCGCATCAACCTCCGCACCATGGAGCTGTTCCGGCAGTTGGGAATCACCGACACGGTGCTGGCCGCCGCCGCGGACCTGGCCGGCTACCAGGCGATGGCGGCGGGGCCGACGCTGGCGCAGGCCCAGCAGCTGCCCTTCACGCTGCCCGGCGGGGTGCCGCAGTGGGACACCATCACTCCGGCCACGTCCTGCCTGTGCGCGCAGGACGAGCTGGAGCCGACCTTGCGGCGGGTGGCCCGCGAGCGCGGCTGCGACGTGCGTTTCGCCGTCGAATGCACCGAATTCGCCGAGGACGCAACGGGAATCGAGGCGACGCTGCGGGCCGCCGACGGCACCGTGGAGCGGATCCGGGTGGACTACCTGATCGCCGCGGACGGTGCGGCGAGCCCGATCCGGCAGCGGCTCGGCATTCCGCGCTCCGGTCGCGGCAGCCTGGGCCGCGCGGTCAACGTCTATTTCCGCGCCGATCTCCGGAACCTGGTGCGCGGCCGGGAATTCAACCTCTGCCAGATCGACAACGACGCCGTCCCCGGCGCTTTCGTATCCGTCGACGGGGCCTTCCGGTGGATCTTCAGCACGGCCGACGGGGTGGACCGGCCGCTTGACCGGTGGCCGCGGGCGCTGCGCACCGCGATCGGCCTCCCCGATCTGCCGCTGAAGGTGCTGAGCGTACTGCCTTGGGAGCCCGGCATGTTCGTCGCCGACCACTACCGCTCGGGCCGGGTGTTCCTGGCCGGGGACGCCGCGCATGTCATGCCGCCGTACGCGGCGGCGGGCGCGAATACCGGCATCCAGGACGCACACAACCTCGCCTGGAAACTCGCTCACGTGCTCCGCGGCGCCGCCGGACCCGCCCTGCTGGACAGCTACCACGCCGAACGGCATCCGATCGGGTGGTACGTCGCCGACCAATCCAGCGTGCGGACCGCCGACCTGCGCGCGATGAACACCACCTCCACCGACGGAACACCGCTCGCCGACCCGATCGCCCTCATCCTCGGCACCCGCTACCCGGCGGGCGCGCTGATCGGCGACGCGAGCGCGCACACGATGGACCACCTCGACGTCGGCGGCCAGCCCGGAACCCGTGTGCCCCACCGATTCCTGCCCGACGGGCGCTCCACCCTCGATCTGATGGGCACCGGTTTCGCCCTGCTGACGGGCCCCGCGGGGCAGCCGTGGCGAGCGCGGGACACACCGGTCGAGGTGCACGACCTGGACCGGAGCTGGTGCGCCGCAGCCGGACTCACCGACTCGGGCGCGCTACTGGTGCGGCCCGACCAGATCGTCGCGTGGCGCTCGCCCACCCTGCCGCCGGATCCGGCCGCGGCCCTGCGAACGGCCCTCGACCGCATCCTGTGCGCTTGACGGACGTTGTGCGCTAAACGAACTCGTAGTGCACGAAGTTGCGCACCGGCTCGAAACCGATCGCCCGGTAGATCTTGTTCGAGGTCGGATTGGCGATATCGGTGAACAGGCAGACCTCGGAGCCGTTGTCACGCAATAGTTTCGACACGTGCGCGGTGAGCGCACTGGCATAGCCGCGCCCACGTCGCTCGGGCGGGGTGTAGACCGGCCCGATGCGGGTCCAGCCGTAGGCCCGGCTCTGATAGGCGGCCATCGCGACCGTCGCGCCGCCGTTCTCCCACAGCCACCATCGCCCCAGGGCGATGCGCGCGCGAATGGCTTCGGCGCTCATGCCGATACCCTCCTCGCGGCGCATCTGTTCCGACCAGCGCGCGCACAATCCGATATCGGATTCCCCCGCACGCCGCGCACTTCCGGGTACCGACGGCATCGAGAGCGCACCCAGCCGATACAGCCGACTGGCGACATCGAGGCGAAATTTACTGCCGCACAGCGCCGTCCACTGCTCGGCGAACACCAGGGCGATCCCGGGCGGCCCCTCCACACCGGGCGCGTCGGGAACCCGTTCCGCGAAGGCGCGCACCAGTTCCGGCACCGCCGGGTCGGGAACGTCACCGAGATAGACGGCGTGCCCGGAGGTACACATGCCGGTGCCGATCACCGCACCGTCGGCGTGCACCGCCGCGAAAACGGCCGGGCCGGCGGACAATCCGGTGACGAAACTGTCCACGACGGTCGCGACGACCGTATTGCGCAGTGGATCCCGCCCCAGGAACTCCGCCGCACGACGCTGGAAGGCCACCGCGTCGTCGGTCAGCTCGATCCTCATACCTACCTACGGTAAGCGCCGCATCCGCTGTCGCCCACCGAGTTTCGCTGTGTGATCACACAGATTCGGCACCGTCCGCGCGCAGCTTGAGCAAGACCAGCCCGGCGGTGCAGGCCAGGATCAGGCCCGCGACGGCGACCTCCACGCGCAGCCCGGCAATGCCCAGCACCGTGCCGGTGAGCCCACCGATGAAGATCAGCCAGGCCACCACCCGGGCGACGACCGCTCCGACGGCGCGGCCGGATTCGGATGTGTCCGAATCGTTCTGCCCTACCGCGCGCAGCGGGGATGTCGAGTACGCTCCCATCACCACTCCTCGATGACGCCCGCCGATCTGCGGATTCAGCAAGTGTCATCAGCAAACTTCAGGCGTCTCACGTGTAACTTTGCTCACACGCTAGTTGCCCGTTGCCGAAACGTCACACGACACGGCCGCAAAACGCGGGTATGTAACCGATTCGATATGTGAATCGCCGTGGTTTGAGATGACTTTCGGGTATCTTGCCGAGCAACCGGACTCGTCTGGCCCGACCGCCCCGCCTTCGTTTAAGGTGAGGCCACCCGGAAACGTACGAGGAGCGGCGCACCCATGGAGAACAGGGCGGGTTCGGGGGGACGCGGGGTGGACGACGAGTCGCCACCCCGCCTGAATGCCAAGATCGCCGGCCCGGCGCTCGCCGCGGGCGCGGTGTCGCTCGGGCTGGTACTCGTCGGATCGTGCGGGCTCGGACAGCGCGACGTCTACGTCACGCCGCCCCCGCTGAACGCCGGGCTCCAGTCGGCGCCGCCCGGCGGTGTCACCACCAAGGCCCCTGGCACGACGGCGCAGGCGGTGCTCATCCCGCCCTCGCCCAGCTGGCGGGTCGCCGTCAATCCCCCGGCGCCGCGCCGCACGCTGTCCGGTGTGCCGACCACTTCGCCCGGCGCGGAACCCGTTCCGCCCGCCGCGGGCGAACCCGCCCGTGGCACCGAGGCGATCGACGACACCGCACCCGTCCCTACGACCACCACGACCACACGGTCGACCACCACCCGTCCGACGACGACCCGCCCCGCACCCACGACCCGGCACGAGTCGTCGGCGGAGCAGGAGCCGTCGTCGGACGAATCGGGCAACTGACCGGTCAGAGTTCGACGAGCCCGTAGTCCCCGATCCGGTCGGCGAGCACGCGCAGATGTTCCAGCCCGCCGCCGAAGGTCCGCTCCACGGCCGTGAGCCGTGCCGTGTAGTGACTGACCGGATACTCGGTGGTGATGCCGATACCGCCGTGCATCTGCACGGCCTCCTGCCCGATGTGCCGGGCCGCGCCGCCGACCTGCAACCGGGCCCGGGAGGCCACCGCCGCGTCGACATCGCCGTCGGCCAGGGCCGCGGTGAGGTACAGGCTCATGCTCCGGGCCAGTTCCAGCGACACGTACATGTTCGCCGCGCGTTGGGTCAGGGTCTGGAACTTGGCCAGCGGGACGCCGAACTGCTTGCGGGTCTTCAGATATTCGGTGGTCAACCGCAGCGCCTCGGACATCGCGCCGACGGCCTCCGCGCACAGGCCGGCCTGCGCCGTGCCGATCGCCGCCGCGATGGTGCCGGTGCTGTCCGTCGCGTCGCCGAGCAGTTCGGCCGCGGCCGACGCGAATTCCACTTGGGCGCCGCGGCGTTCGTCGAAGGTCCGGTAGGGCTTGCGCACCACGCCCGCGTCGTCCGCGGCGACCAGGAACAGCGCCAGCGCACCGTCCGGCAGGGTCGCGCTGACCACCAGGCGGTCGGCGCAATCACCGTGCGGCACCGGGTTTTTCACGCCTGTCAGGCAGTAGCCGTCGCCGTCGGCCGCGGCCCGCGTCGCCACCTCGGTGGCCGGCCACCGAGATCCCGGCTCCTCGTGCGCGAAGGCCAGCAGGACATTGCCCGCCGCCACTTCCGGCAATACGCGCTGCCGCTGCTCGGCGCTGCCCGCGCGGGCGATCAGCCCGCCCGGCAGCAGCACCGCGTCCAGCAGCGGCTCCGGCGCGAGCCGCCGGCCGATCTCCTCCATGGCGACCATGGTCTCCACCGGCCCGGCGCCCATGCCGCCGTCCTCCTCGGCGAAACTCAGCCCGAGCACGCCCAATTCGGCCAGCTGCGACCACACCTCGCGGCTCCAGCCGAGATCGGTCTCGAGCACCTTCAATCGCGTTTCCGGGTCGTAGGCCCGCGCCAGCAGGTCGCGCACGGTGTCGCGGAGCAGCACCTGTTCATCGGTGAGTTCGAAATCCATGGCGGCGCCTCACAATCCGAGGATGGTGGAGGCGATGATGGTGCGCTGCACCTCGCTCGAACCTCCGTAGATGGTGGTCTTGCGGTAGTTCAGATAGCTGGGACCGGTGCGCTGCGCCCAGTCCGGGGAGCCGATGTCCGCGGCGCCGACCGGCAGGGCGTCCGGACCCGCGACGTCCAGCAGCAGTTCGGTCGCGGCCTGCTGGAGTTCGGTGCCCCGCAGTTTCAGCACCGACGAGGCCGGATTCGGCTTGCCCTCACTGGAATTGGCCACCACCCGCAGCAGCGTCAACTCGAGCGCCAGGAGTTCGTTCTCCAGCTCCGCCACCCGCGCGGCGAACACCGGGTCGGCCAGCAGGGTGCCGCCCGCCACCTTCGTCTGCGCCGCGTACTTCTTCGCCACCGCGAGCCGGACCTTGGTGCGGCCGACGCCGGTGATGCCGGTGCGCTCGTTGCCGAGCAGGAACTTCGCGTACGTCCAGCCCATGTTCTCCTCACCGACGAGCTGGTCGGCGGGGACCCGGACATTCTCGAAGAAGACCTCGTTGACCTCGTGGTGGCCGTCGATCAGCTTGATCGGCCGGATCGTGACGCCGGGCGTCTTGACGTCGAACAGCAGCAGCGAGATGCCGGCCTGCTTCTTCGGCGCGTTCGGGTCGGTGCGCACCAGGCAGAAGATCCAGTCCGCGTACTGCGCCAGCGTGGTCCAGATCTTCTGGCCGTTGACGATGTAGGAATCGCCGTCGCGCACCGCGGTGGTGCGCAGCGCCGCCAGATCGGAACCGGCGTCGGGCTCGGAGAAGCCCTGGCACCACCAGATGTCGAGGGCCGCGGTGGGCGGCAGGAATCGCTGTTTCAGTTCCTGCGAACCGAATTGGGCGATCACGGGGCCGATCATGTTGGCGTTGAACGTCAATGGCTCGGGTACGCACGCGAGCTGCATTTCGTCTTCCCAGATGTGGCGCTGGATCGGGGTCCAGTCCTTGCCGCCCCACTCGACCGGCCAGTTCGGCACGGCCAGGCCGTGCTCGTGCAGGGTCTTGTGCGAGGTGACGATGTCCTCGCGGGACAGCTCGCGCCCGAACTCCACCTTCTCGCGGATCTGGGCCGGAATCGCACTGCGATAGAGCCGGCGCAGGTCGTCCCGGAAGGCCACCTCGTCGGGTGACAGGGCAAGTTTCATGGGCGTCTCCCACCGTGTTCGAATGTCCGGCATCAAACCTACCCTTCGGTAATCTAAGCCTGTCGCCTGGATCACACCGCGATTCCCGCCGAATCCGCCCGCGACCGGCAGGTGCGCCCACCTCACCACCCCCGAGCTGGTACGTTGCTGCGAGTGGGAGTTCACGATGAGGGAGCACGACCAGTGAACGGCAAGACCTTCGCACGCCTGGCCGCCGTCGCGGCCGCCTGCGGCATGAGTGTGGCGACCGGGCTGGGCAGCGTCGCCGCCGAACCCGCCGCGTCGCCGATCGATGCTGCCGTCGAGCAGCTCGGCGCGGTCGTCGGCCCGGATCCCGCCGCGCAGGCAGGTGTCGGCGCGCTGGCGAATTCGGCACAGCTGATCGCCGCCGCCAAGCTTGACCACATCGCGGGCGGTTTCACGCCGTTCTGGTACCAGGCGCCCACGTTCGGCTGCGGTACCAACTTCCCGATCTCGCTGACCGCGGTCGCCGGCGCCGCGGGTGTGCCCGGACCCGACCGCGGCATCGCCGGTGAGTACGCCACCGTGCGCTTCCAGGCCACCCCGAACATGTGGGGCTATCCCACCGCCTCCGGCCTGACCGTGGCCTGGCTGAACACCGGCAACGGGCGCAGTGGAGTCGCGACGCTGGACGAGCGCACCGACACGGGGACACCCAGCCTGACCAAGACCGTCGACAGCGGACCCGGGACCATCGTCGCCGGCATGTGGGGCACGATCGGCTACCCCGGCGCCACCTGCGTCATGGCCCCCACCATCGGTGTCGTCACGGTCTACCCCAACCCCCTGACCGATCCGTACGCCCCCAGGCCGGAACCCACCCGCCCGGGCCAGTCCACCCCGTCCGCCCCCGGCCCCGCGTCGACCGAGGCCCAGCTGACCGCCCCCGATACCAACGCGGCCCCCACCGGCGACAACTGACGCCTACCACTCGGCCGGTGATCGGATCGCTATCCGGTGCCCAAGGCGGCGGTCTCCGCGAAGAACGCGGTGGTTTCCTCGAATACCTCGCGCGGCTTCTCGAGGCCCACCGAGTGGCCGCAGCCGGGGAGGACGACCGAACGTCCGGCGGTGGCGGCGGCCAGGTGCTCCGCGGCGATGGCCGGTTCATATGCGTGGTCTTGCTCGCCCGCGACGGCCAGCACCGGAACGACGCGATCACCGGCCGCACGTTCGAGGCGCAGTTCGTTTTCCGTGTCGCCGCGGTAGATCACGCCCTTCACGGCAGGCCCGATCCGCGGCGGCAGCGCGGCGATATGGTCACGCCATCGCCGAACCATAGCGCCGCCCTCGGCGAGCGTGTCGTCTCCGAACATGATGTGCAGGATGATGTCGGCGCGTTCGCGCGCACCATGCGCGGTCAAATGCGTAGCGAGCGGAGCGTATTCGACAACTTTGAGTTCCGATCGCGCCGACGATCCCAACGCCACGGCGCTCCGCAACAATTCCGGCCGGCGCGCCACCAGACGCACGGCCACCATTCCGCCGAGGCTGTTACCGACGAAATGGACGGGTCCGAGATCGAGGCGGGCGATCAGGCCGGCGGCAGTCGTGGCGAGCGCATCGACCGTCAAACGGTCGGTCGTCGTATCTCCGCTGCGCCCCTGTCCCGGGTGGTCGTAGGAGATCACCCGGAAGCCCTGCGCCACATAGCGGGCGGAGAGTTCTTCGAACATGGACGAGTCGAAGAACAGGCTGTGCGACAAAACGATCGGGATGCCGTCCTGCGGTCCCTCGTCTTGGTAAGCCACGTCGATACCACCGATATCGGCTATTTTCACGATCGCTCACGCCTCCTCGTCGAGTGGTGCGCTGGATGTCGAATCAGTGCACAATGACAGAGATTAGGACGCGAATAACCCGTGGTACGAACAGATTTCGACGGGTATGGCGACAGATTTTCGCAGGGGCTCGAGGTGGAGACGGAATACCTGGCGACCGGGCTGGACACGCGCGCAGTCCCGCCGGCCGAACGCACGGCGTGCTGGGAAGCTCACGTGCAGCACAACCACGGTCGCATGGCATTCGATTTCGTGTCCGTGCAGGACTTTTCCGGCTCGACCACGGTGCAGCGCTGCGCCGACCAGCAGCTCGTCACCTTCGCCTCGGACACGATCCGGTACCGCCGCACCGCCCGGCATGCCCGCGGCGACGACGACCACAGCGGCAGGCTCGTCCTTCCGACACATGGCCGGATCAGCCTGTCGCAGGCCGATGAGATCGCCGAGATCGGCACCGGAGAACTCGGACTGATCCGCATGGACGCGCCCATGGCACTGGCCCACGCGGCGCACGCCCGCGCGCTCATTCTCACCATCCCCGACGGCCCGGTCATCGGGCAGCTCAGCGGCCGCGCACCCCTGACCCTGACACCGGATCGGCCCCTGATCGCCATGCTGGCCACCCAGCTCCGCATCCTCGCCCGATTCGCCGGCAGGATGACCGCGAGCGAATTCATCCAAGGCAGCCGCCATTTGCTGAACCTGCTCGAATCCGCACTGGATCAGGACCGTGCGCACCAACTGCACGGCCGCGCCGCCCTCGCCGAGCGTGCCCGCATCCATATCCACACACATTCGGACGACCCGAACCTCACCCCGGCGGCGATCGCCGAGCACCTGGGCTGCTCGCTCACCACCCTCACCTCGGCGTTGAAAGAGACCGGCCGGACGACACCCGGGAAATTGCTGCGTCTCCGCCGTCTCGATCAGGCTCTCTTGCGCCTGCGCGATCCACACCGCCCCATCGGCGACATCGCGTTCGCATCCGGATTCGGATCCCTCAGCGGTTTCCGAGCGGCATTCCAACAGCGCTATGCGATGAGCCCCGCGGAAATGCGGGACAGTTTCTTCCGCGCGTCACCCGCATCGGCATCTCCGCGTCACGGTTTCGAATAACAGGCCGGTACGCGGAGCGCGGGTCAGGAGCGGGGCTTGCGGCGATCCGGGCGGCGTTCGGGGCGGCGCGGGGCGCGGCCGAGAGGGCGCTGGCCGGGCGGGCCCTGGTCGGGTTGCAGCTGGATCAGGACGCCGCTGATCCTGGTGCGGCGCAACGCGTCCAGGGTTTCGGGCGGCAGGTCCGCCGGCAGTTCCACCAGGCTGTGGTCGGGCCGGATGCTGATGTGGCCGAAGTCGCTGCGCCGCAGACCGCCCTCGTTGGCGATCGCTCCGACGATGGCGCCCGGCACCACGCGGTGACGCTTGCCGACGGCGATCCGGTAGGTCGCCATCTCCGCACCGGTGGCACGGTGGTGGCCGGTCCCGCTCGGCTCCGGGCGACGTTCCCGGTCGTCGAACTTGCGCGGTCCCCGCTCGCGCCGCTCCGGCTCCGGCTCGGGCTCCATGAAGAAGTTGTCGCCGTCGTGGCCGCCGACCGCGAGCGCCGCGGCGATGTCGGCCAGCGGGATGTTGTGCTCGGCCTCGTAGTCCTCGATCAGCTTGCGGAACAGCGCCAGATTCGGCGAGGCGAGATTCTCGGTGATGGCGTCGTGGAACTTCACCACCCGCTGCGCGTTGACGTCCTCCACGCTCGGCAGCCGCATCTCGGTCAGCGGCTGGCGGGTGGCGCGCTCGATCGCGTCCAGCAGGCGGCGTTCGCGCGGCGCGACGAACAGCAGCGCCTCACCACTGCGCCCGGCCCGACCGGTCCGGCCGATGCGGTGCACGTAGGACTCGGTGTCGTGCGGGATGTCGTAGTTGACCACGTGCGAGATGCGGTCGACGTCCAGCCCGCGCGCGGCCACGTCGGTGGCGACCAGGATGTCGAGCGCACCCGACTTGAGCTGGCCGATGGTGCGCTCGCGCTGGTTCTGCGCGATGTCGCCGTTGATGGCGGCCGCCGAATAGCCGCGCGAACGCAGCTTCTCGGCCAGTTCTTCGGTCGCCTGCTTGGTGCGCACGAAGATGATCATCGCCTCGAACGGCTCGACCTCGAGGATGCGCGTCAGGGCGTCCAACTTGCGATGGTGCGATACATGCACCCAGCGCTGGCCGATATTGGTCGCGGTCGCGGTCTTGGCCTTGACCGTGATCTCGACCGGCTCCTTCAGGTACTGCTTGGAGATCTTGCGGATCGCCCCCGGCATGGTCGCGGAGAACAGCGCCACCTGCTTCTCGGCCGGGGTGTCGGCGAGGATCCGCTCGACGTCCTCCTGGAAACCCATCTTGAGCATCTCGTCGGCCTCGTCCAGCACCAGGTACCGCAGCTGGGACAGGTCCAGCGTGCCGCGCTCGAGATGGTCGATGACGCGCCCGGGGGTGCCGACCACCACCTGGGCGCCGCGGCGCAGTCCGGACAGCTGCACGGCGTAGTTCTGGCCGCCGTAGATCGGCAACACGTGCACGCCGGGCAGATGCGCGGAGTAGCGGCCGAAGGCCTCCGCCACCTGGATCGCCAGCTCGCGGGTGGGCGCCAGCACCAGCGCCTGCGGGGCCTTGCCGCGGTTCTCCAGACCCATCAGGATCGGAATGGCGAACGCGGCCGTCTTGCCCGTTCCGGTCTGCGCCAGACCGACCACGTCGGCCCCGGTGAGCAGCGGCGGAATCGTCGCCGCCTGGATCGGCGACGGTGACTCGTAGCCGACATCGGCGATCGCTGTCAGAATGCGATCGTCGATACCGAGATCGGCGAAGGACGGGTCGGTTACGTCCCTCTCGTCGTCGGCGAAGGAACCACTGTCGACCGGTGAGGTGCTCATTGACCAGTACTTTACTTCGTGGCGGTGGCCGCCCCGACCCTCGGGCCAATACGGTGAGACCTATGCAACCGCACGAGCCGACCGTGCCCGGCGTCACCGGCGCACCCGCGAACTCCGCCACCACCACCGGATCCGAGCCCGGCGCACGGGGCGAAGCGACGTCGGTGGTCGTCAGCTACTCGGGGGCGACGGCCGCGGGCGCACCCCGGCCGCCGGCCGCCGGACTGGAACCCGGCGGGGCCGCCGCGCCCGCGGAGACTCCGGAACCGGCCCCGTCCATCAATGTCGCGGTGGTGCAGTTCGGCCCCTACACCGACAAGGACGCCAACCTGGCGACGCTGCGCGAACAGGTGCGCGCGGCGGCCGAGCACGGCGCGCGGGTGGTGGTCGCGCCGGAGTATTCGATGTTCGCGGTGACCCGGCTGGATCGGCGGGTGGTCGAGGCGGCAGAACCGATCACCGGGCCGTGGGTCGACGGCTTGCGCGGCCTGGCAGCCGAATTCGGGGTGCACCTGGTGGCGGGCGTGGTGGAGGCGCCCGGCGGCGGGGAGTCCGACCGCATCTACAACACGCTCGTCGCGGCGGGGCCGGACGCCGAGTTCGCGGCGGTGTACCGCAAGGTACATCTGTACGACGCCTTCGGATTCCGGGAGTCGGACGTGGTGCTGCCGGGCGAGATCACCGACCCGGCCGTCTTCACCGTCGACGGCGTGGTGTTCGGCCTGCAGACCTGTTTCGATCTGCGCTTCCCCGAGGGCTGCCGGCGCGTCGCCGCGGCCGGTGCGCACGTGCTGCTGCTTCCGGCGCAATGGATTCCGGGCCCGGCGAAGGTCGACCAGTGGACGACGCTGCTGCGCGCCCGCGCGATCGAGAACACCGTCTACGTCGCCGCCGCCGATCAGGCCGGGCCGCGCGGCGCGGGCGCCTCGATGATCGTGGACCCGGCCGGCACGCTGCTGGCCGAACTCGGCGAGACGGCCGGAATCGCCACGGCCCGAGTCGATCTCGCGTATCTCGAGCAGGTGCGCGCCACCAATCCGAGCCTGTCGCTGCGCCGGTTCACCGTCGAGCCCGGGTAGTGACCAGCGCACACGGCTAGACTGGACAGACCATGATCTATCCGGATCGCGCCGCCGCCGGTCGCGCGCTGGGTGAGTCGCTACTGCACCTGCGGGCGTCGGACCCGCTGGTGCTCGGACTGCCGCGCGGCGGGGTGCCGGTGGCGGTCGCGGTCCGCGCGGTGATCGGCGGCGACCTCGACATTCTGCTGGTACGCAAACTCGGCGTGCCCTGGCAGCCCGAACTGGCCATGGGCGCGATCGGCGAAGGCGGCCTGCGGGTCCTGAACCAGGACGTGGTCGATCACACCGACGTGACACCGGCCCAGCTGGCCGAGACCGAGGAACTGGAACACGCGGAACTGCAACGCCGCCAACGGATTCTGCGCGCGCACGCACCACCCGTCACGCCGCGGGACCGCACGGTGGTGATCGTCGACGACGGCATGGCCACCGGCGCGACCGCCGCGGTGGCGTGCCGCATCGTCCGACTGCTCGAACCCCGCCGGATCATTGTGGCGGTGCCCGTCTCCTCCCCCGAGGCCCTGCACCGAGTCGGCAAGCTCGCCGACGAGACGGTCTGTCCCCTGGTGCCCCGCGTGCTCGGCGGCGTCGGCGGCGCCTACGAGGACTTCCACCAACTGAGCGACGACGAAGTGATCGACATCATCCGATCGGGGGTTCCCGAACACAATCCCGGTCCGAGAGAGGGCCGGGAATAGCGCCTCCTGTCCGGCACGCTTCGGCCGGGCCGACGCCGACGCGCACTCACCAATCGGCGGGCTCGGCGACCAGACGTTCGGCGGCGGCGACCAGCGGGCGGAGTTGGGCGGCAAAGGCTTCGGCGTTCACGGGGACGATGTCGACCTCGGCGCGGGTGCGCACCGTGTAGCGGCCGTCGCCCGCGACATTGATCCAGCAGAGCACGCCCAGGGGGCGCATGGACCCGTCGGCGCGGCGAGCCGAGACGACGATCTGGCCGATACCGTCACGGGGTTGCCGGAGCAGCCGTCGCATCCGCGCCGAGATCGTCGGACCCGCGACCGGCACCGTCACCAGATCCCGGCTGTCCTCCCGCACGCGGTCCAGCGGCGCGGTGTGCCGCGGACCGGCGCCCGGAGAATTCTCCGGCAGCACCGAAACCACGCGCGCCGCAAGAACTTTCGGGGCTCCGACGAACAGCCGGACGTCGGAACCGCGGTCGGGGCTGTCCCCCGCGCGCTGCGCCGCGACCACCGTGACCTGCCCCGCGGTCGCACCGAGCACCCGCACCGGCTGCACCTGTCCGGCCGGACCGTGCTCGCCGACCACCTCCACCTGGATCGCCGGGCGCGACAGGACCCGCAGGGCCGCCTCCAGATCCGGGTCCAGCGTGTTGTCGCACCACTCGCGCAGGGCGGGCAGCTGGGCGGCGCGTTCGGCGCTGTCCCGGGCGGACAGGCGCACCGCCAGCGGATACGGGATCCGGTCGCCGTCGGTCCGCTCCCAGGCCAGCGCGAACTGGTCCGGGGTGAGGGTCCATCTCACCGGCGGCGGCCCGCCTCGGTCGAAGGGATCTCGCTCATCCGGCCGTCAGTAGTCCTCGGCCCATTCGCCGACCACCGGCGGCGTGGTCGGATCGAGCTGACCGACCAGCTCGGTGCCGGGCTCGGCCGGCTCCAGGTAGGTCGGCTCGTCGAAATCGTAGTACTCCTCGTCGTCGTCCTCGTCGTACTGGGAACGCTTGGGCGGCACCGGAATACCCGGGCCGGAGCGGACGGCGTCACCGGCGGCCAGCGCACTGCCCGCCAGACCGCCGACCACGCCGGCGCCCATCCCGCCCACGGCGTCGGAGGTCGGTTCGTGGCGCTGCTCCTGATCCTCGCGCTTGCGCTGATCCTCGGAACTCTGCGCCGTGGTGGCCGCCCCGGCGGGCCGGCGCGGAGCCACCACCGCCACCGCGCCCGGCGCGGGCGCCGCCGCGGCGGCCCGGCCCGAAGCCGGTATGCCTTGCGGCGCAACTGTATTCGCCACGCTTGCCGGAGCCACCGCCGCCGGACGGTCGGACGCCGTGGCCGCCACGGGCTCCGCGGCGGCCACGGCGGCGGGGGTAGTCGCCGCGGCGGGCGCGACCGCGGCCGGAGCCACGGTGTCGTCACCCGGCTCGGCCGGATCGCCGGAATTGTCTTCGGATTCGGCTATCTGCTCGCCGTTGACAACTTGCGGCACAGTCACATTCGGGACACCGGCGATGACGGCATCCGGCCCCGCCAGCGAATCGGTCGCGTCCGGCCCGCTGTCGACACCGGGCCCGGGGCCCGGTTCCTCGGGCGCCGGGTACATTCCGCCCTGCGGGAATCCCGGCACACCGTTGCCGGTCGGCACGAACGCGCCCGCGTACACCGTGTCCATCACTCGGACCACGTCCTGGCGCAGGCCCTCGGCCTGCTTCTGCGCGGCGACATTGAGCGTGGCGCGCTTCGGATCCAGCAGCGCCGCTTCCAGATCCGCGCCCACGTCCACCGGCCTCGACACCGCACCGCGCAATGTCTCGGCGGCGTCGTTGGCCTGCCCGAGCCGCTGCGCGACCGCCGACATCACGTCGGCCACATGCTGTCCCAGTTCCTCGAAGGCCTGCATCGCGACGACGGCCTGCTCGGCGGCGCTGCCGCGCCAGCCGTCCGCGATGGCGCCGCGAATCTCCGCGTGCGCCTGCTGAACCGCGTCGCCGACCCCGGCGGCCGCGTTCTGCCAGGTCTGCCGACCGGCCGTCAGCACCTCGGGATTCATTTGCAGCACACCGCGATAGATCTCGTCGTAGCGCATCCGATCGAAGACCTCGACCGTCGGCGAGTAGTCGGGATCGGGCTCGGCGGCCTGATTTCCGCTGATCCTACGCATGGCCCACCCCCACCGTATCGGCGCCGACGCGCCCGATCACCGCGGACATCTCCGCGTCGCCCTCGGTGTAGGCGGCGGCCGCCGCGCGCAGCGCCTGCGCCAGCTGCCGGGCGGCATCGGCGTACTCCTGCAGCCGCTCCGCGCCTTGCGCCGCCTTGTCCTCGAAGCCGCGGCGCAGCGCGTTGCCCGATTCGAAGCCGCCGAATCCGGGCAGCGACGCGGCCGCGCGCAGCGTCCGGATCTGTTGCTCCACTTGATCGGCGAGCTGTTCGTAGCGCCGGGCACAGCGCTCGTGCACGCCCTCGGCGACGAGCACGCCGTCGATCCACAGCCGACCGTCGTCGACCGCCTGGGTCAGGGCCGCGACATCACTACGCAGGTCCCCCGGTTCTTGCGATCGCACCGGTCCCCCTTTCTCGTGCTCACATCACGGGCGCACCGGTTCCGCGACGACGCCCTGGATCCACTCCACGATGTCGGCGGTGACTTGTGCCTGCACCGGTTCGTGCAGCAGATCGTGCCCGGCATCGGCATACTCGCGCAACCGCAACCCTACCGATTGCGCCCGCGTCGTCCAGTCCCGAATCGGATCGATAGGGGCGCGGCGGTCGTCGACGCCGTGCAGCAGCAGGACCGGCAAACTCGGCGGCAACACCGGTCCGGATTCGATCGCCCGGCGCGGGGTTCCGGTGAGGACGAGGCCCGCGCACTCCGGCGGCGCGGTCAGCGCGGTGGCCGCGCCGAGCGAATGACCGGCCACGATCAGCGGCGTCCCGGGACGCCGGGTGCGTACCAGCGTGACGAACGCGTGCGCGTCGGCGGCCAGTTCGGCGGGCGTGCCGGGCGCCCGCGGATCGCCCTCGCTCAGGCCCTGACCCGGCACGTCGAGCGCCCACGCCTCGATCGATGCGGCGGCGAGGCCGCGGGCGAAGCGGTGGTAGTGCCCGCTGTGCTGACCGGTGCCCGGTAGCAGCGCGAGCACCGCCCGCGGCCGCTCCACCAGCCACTGCCGATAGTGCAGGCGCCCCCGAGCCCCGTCGAAAAACGGCATCCGGCAACCCCTTCCACGCTCGGCGCCGCACCGGTTTTCGACTCTGCCCCGGTCCGCGCTCCGATGTCTTTTCACACGCGCCCGTCCAGACCATACGACGACACGCCCCCCTCACGCCACGCCGTTCTACCTCGACTGATTACGCTGAGTCGCGACTCGGCACACAAGAACGCGACGGCCGGGTGCGGGTGTCCGAGGCGCAGGAGGGCCGCGATTGATTCTGGTCGGTGATCGTGTCGTGTGCAGCACCGGTGACCTGGTGGCGGCGGCGCACTGCGAGTTCGCGCTGCTGCGCGCGCTCGATGCCGAACTGGGTCTGGTAGCGCGGGTCGAGGCCGGCGCCGGTGTACTGCTGCCCGAACACGAGGCCGTCGACCTGCCCGGACTCGATGTCGTCGGAATCGATGCGCCGGAACCGGGCACCGCGGCCGAAACCGTCGCGGCGCTGTACCGGGCGCACGAGCGGACGGCCGCCGCACTGCGCGACGGAGCGGACGCGATCGCCGGGGGCGTCTTCTTCGACGGCGCGTTCGCCGCCCGCTGTGCGGCCCTGGTGCGCAGCGATTCCGGCGACGAGCACTCCGCGAGCGTGGTACCGGAACTTCCCGTGCTCCCCCTCGAATCGGCCTGCTACACCCTCTACGGTCCCGCGCGGGCCGACGCGCCGATCGCCACCCTGCTCGAATTGGCCGCGTGCGCGGAAGCCTTGCGGCACATGGGCTTCCGGGTCGACCCCGCACTGCGTGTCCGCCACCCGGACGGCTCGGTGTCGCAGTACCCGCTGGCGGACGCGGCCCGGGTGTACGCCGCGCGGCGGCGGCGCCTGGCGGCCGTCCTCGAGGCCAAGCAGAACGAACTGCTGCCGGTGCAGTGGGGCGACCGCCGGTACCTGGCGTGCGGGGAATGCACGACGTGCACCACGGAGTTGGTGACCGGACGCGATCTGCTGCTGGTGGCCGGGATGCGGCCGACGGTGCGGGCGCAGCTGCGCGACGCCGGTATCACCACGGTGGACCGGCTGGTGCATTCCGATGCCGCCGTGACCAGGGTCGCCACCCAGACGTTCGCGGCGCTGCGCCGCCAGGCCGAGATGCAGCTGCGCGGCGAACGCACCGGGGAGCCGGTGTACGCCCTGACCAACGCGGCCGCGCTCGCCGCGCTGCCCGTGTCCTCGCCGGGCGATGTCTTCCTCGCGCTCGCGGGCACCCCGGCCACCGTCGTCGGCGTCGGCGTGCTGCCGGCGCGTCCGACCGAGGAGGGCGAGGACGCCGCGGCGATCCTGTTCCACGCCTTCGGCCTGCACGACGATCCGGCCGCCCTGCTGGAATTCCTGGCCGACCGGCAGCAGCGCCATCCCGAACTGCGCATCTACCACTACCGTTCACCGGCTCGCCCGCTGCTGGCGCAGTTGTGCGCGGGCTGTGGCGCCGATGAGGAGATCTCCGACGACCTGCTCGGCGCCCTGGTGGACCTGTATCCGATCGTGCGGTCGGCGCTGGTGGTCGGCGAGCGGTCCTACGATCTGGCGGACCTGGGCGGCCTGCTGGGCAGCGAATCCGCCTGCGACGACCTGGAATCGGAGTGCGCGCGCATCGCCCGCCTGCGCGACCGGCTGCGGGAACTGGCCGCCGAGAACGACATTCGGGCCGCGCCCGCGCCGCGCGAGACACCCGCCGAGTCGCCGGCCGCGGTGGAAGCGGCGCTGCGTGAATTCGCGTTCGAGGGCATGACGGGAGCGACCCGCGCCGAGCCGGCGGAAACGGCCGACGCCACACCGGAACCGGCCGGATGCCGCACGCCCGCACAGCAAGCCGCCGGGCTGATGGCCGCCGCACTGGGCTACCGCCGCCGCGAACGCCAGCCGCTGCATTGGGCCCACGCCGACCGGCTGCACCGCCCGATCGCCGAATGGGCCGACACCCCGGGCGTTCTCGTCGCCGACTGGGGCTCCGTCGACACCAAGTGGCACAGCACCGGCCACGGACCCATGCGGCGATACCTGAAGCTCACCGGACGCCTGGGCACCGGCAGCGCACCGCCGCCCGGGACCGCCGTGCGCACCCTCTACGACCACCCCGTGCCCGGTATGCGGGCCGTGCCGGGACGGCGGGCCACCGCCGCGGCCACCGTGCTCGGCTGCGCGCTGGACGACAATTTCGACGACACCGTGCGCGTCGAGGAACTGTTGCCCGAGGGCTGCGCCCCGTACGACGATCTGCCGGTCGCGATCGTGCCCGGTCTGCCCGGCCGCGACGAGAACATCGAGGCGGCATTGGAATTCGCCGGGCACCACCTGTTGATGACGCTCCCGGAGATTCCCGCGACGGCCGCTTTCGACCTGCTGCTGCGCCGCCCGCCGCGGCTGCGCACCGCCCACGCCCTGCCGGAGGTGTTCGGCGACCATGCCGCCGCCGTCACCGCCGCCGTGCTCGACCTCGACGATTCCTATGTGGCGGTACAGGGCCCGTCGGGCACCGGCAAGACCGATACCGCGGCCCGGGTGATCGAGCGCCTCGTCACCCGTTACAAGTGGCGGGTCGGCGTTGTCGCGCAATCACACTGGGCGGTCGAGGAGGTGCTCGACGGGCTGGTGCGGGTCGGTGTGCTCCCCGAATTGGTGGCGAAGTCCGACGCCCGCGCGGTGGCGCCGGAATGGCTGTCCATCGCCCCGGACCGCTACCCGCGTTTCCTCGACAACGCCGTCAACGGCTGCGTGATCGGCGGGCTGCCCAGCGCTTTCGCCGATGCCGAACGCGTCGCGCCGGGCTGCCTCGACCTGCTGATGGTGGCCGACGCGGGCCATTTCCCGCTCGCCGATGCGGTCGCCGCGGCCGCGTCGGCCCGGAATCTGCTGCTGCTCGGCGATCCCGCGCCGCTGCCCGCGCACGGCGCCCACCCGGAACCGGTGTACGAGTCGGCGCTGGGCCGGTTGGTCGGCGAAGGACCCACGCTGCCACCGGAATTCGGCTACTTCCTGGACCGCACCTGGCGAATGCATCCGCGGCTGTGTGAGCCGGTGTCCCGGCTGCGCTACGGCGGCCGCCTGCGGTCCACCGAAACCGTCACGCTGGCACGCGATCTGGAGGGCGTGCCGCCGGGCGTGCGGTCGATCCCGGTCGAACATCACGGCAACGGCACCGAATCCGCGGAGGAGGCCCGCGAGATCGTGCGCCGGGTGCGCGGGCTGCTCGGGCTGCCGTGGCGGCAGGGCGCGGTGACCCGTCGGCTGCATCCGCACGACATCCTGGTCGTCACGCCGTACCACGCGCAGGCCGCGCGCATCCGAACCCTGCTGTCCCGCGCCCGGATCGAGGATGTGCTGGTCGGCACCGCCGAACGGTTCGCGGGCCGGGAGGCCGCCGTGGTGCTGGTGTCGATGACCAGTTCCTCCCCCGCCGAGGCCCCGCACGGTATCGATACCCTGCTGTCGCGGCACTGGCTCACCACGGTCGTGTCGCGGGCGCTGTGGAGCGCGCTGGTCGTGCACTCGCCGCTGCTGACGGAGTATCTGCCCGAGACCCGGGAACAGCTCGCGGACCTAGCGACCTTCCTGGAGCTGGTGTCGCCGTAGCCGGGCCGGAGTGCCCGTGCCGCAACGCTATCCGAAGTTCCGGCCCTCGCCGCGATAGGTCGGGACGGTGGTCCGGGTGCCGTCGGTGTCGACGATCTGGATGCTGTCGAAACGCTCGCACAATTCGCCCGCCTTGGCGTGCCGGAACCAGACCCGGTCCCCGATCGCCAGCCCCCGCGCGCCGGTCAGCGGCGTCTGGACCTCGCCCGCGCCTTCGGTGCCGATAAGTCGCAAGCCCTTGGGCCACACCGGCTTCGGCATCCGCGCCGGACCGGCCGGACCGGAGGCGATGTACCCACCGGCGAAGGCGGTCGCGAGGCCCGGCGCCGGGTGCCGCAGCACCGGCAGCGCGAAGTACAGCGCCGGGCGCGGCGTGAAGGCGCGGTAGCCGTCGAACAGCGTGGGGACGTACAGCCCGGAGCCCGCGGTCACCTCGGTGATCTCGGCATCGGCCACGCTCACCTCGATCGATCCGCTGCCGCCGCTGTTGACGATTTCCAACTCACCCACCACCGACCGCACCGCGTCGAGCACCCGGTGGCGGCGCTTGCCGATCTCGGCGGCCGAGGCCCGCTTCACCAGCCGCACGGCCGGGTTGGTGTCGGGCAGTCCCGCGATCTGCGCCTCGTAGGTCATCACGCCGACCACGCGGAAGCCGCGCTCGGTGGCGGTGCGGGCCAGCCGCGCCGCCTGCTCCGGCGTGCGGATCGGCGAGCGGCGCACGCCCAGGTGCACCGGGCCGATGCGCAGCGACGCGTCCACGTCCAGGCACACCCGCGGCGCCACCCGCGCACTGCCCACGGCCGTCTTGATCAGTTCCAGCTGGGCGGGGTCGTCGACCATCAGCGTGATGGATTCCCGCAGGGTCTCGTCGTCGCCGAGTTCGGCCAATGCGGCCCGGTCCACGCTCGGGTAGCCGAGCAGGATGTCACGGGCGCCCTGGCGGGCCAGCCAGACCGCCTCGCGCAGCGAATAGGCCATGATGCCCGCGAATCCGCCGGACGCGGTCAGCTCGGGGCCCAGTACCTCTTCCAGCACCGCGCGACAGCGCACCGACTTGCTCGCCACCCGGATCGGCACGCCGCGGGCGCGGCGGGTGAGGTCCGCGGCATTCGCGCGCAGGGCGGCCAGGTCGAGGGCGGCCAGCGGCGGGTCCAAGTCTGCGGTGGCGGACTGTAGGCCGGGGATCGGCGACAGGTCTGTCATCCGTACCACTCAACCACGTAACCGCGTTACTGGTCAACCGTCCAACTTGTGGGGAATCACGAGCCCGGCGGGCTGCCGGTCAGCGGTCGACGGCCTTGGTGGACAGGCTCGAGACGAGGTCGTCCAGCACCACCAGCGTCGTCTCGTCGTCGCAGTCGGCCAGCCAGCGCAGCACCGTGCCCTGCATCACGGCCACCGAGTACGCCGCGATCGCCTCGACCGGCTCCAGCCATTCGGTGTTCGACCGCTCCGCGCACAACCTCAGGAAGGCCCCGACCTCGGCGTCGAGGTCCCGGAACAGCGCCGCGACCGCGGGGTCCGCCACGGGCTCGTTGCGGTTGGCCCAGCGGCGGCGCAGCGCCGCGATGGTCGACTCGTAGGTACGGATCTGCTTGTGCGGCGCGGCCTTGATGGCCGGCCACAGCGCACTGACCCCGGCATGCAGCAGGACTCGCAATGCCCGCGTGCCGGTGCACTCGATGGCGGTGGCTGCCTTGTCGACCGCCTCCTCGACGGTCGGATGTGGCCGTACCTCGATAATTTCTCCACTAGCGTTCAACGACGACTCCCTCGGGCGAAAGAACGCGCGCACCTCGCCTGCGCGGCTCGCTCACAACGGGTTGCGGATCCGCATTGATCGCACCGGATACCAACCCGGTCGACCCGTATCAACATTCATCAATGGTAGAGGGTTTTCGGGGACGAAGACCAGGTTCGTTGGGTGTTTTCAGACTGAAAGAATGTTTTGTTACCCATCCGGGACCGCGGCGCGATCCAGCGGATATCGATATCCGCGGGGATCACTACCCGTAACCGACAAGACTCTACGCGCTCGCTACCCGCAGTGCCGTTCGGCTGTGGCAGATCACACAACGGAGAACGACACCCGCGCGCTACCGGTCCGCCGATAGCCTGGAAATGTGACCATCGCGCGCCCCGATCATCTTCTCGTCTCCGGCACGTTCAACTACCGCGACGTCGGCGGCCTTCGCACCGACAGCGGAGCGCGTGTCCGCACCGGAGCGCTGCTGCGGTCGGCGCAGCTGTGCCGGGTCGACGCCGACGGGCACGCCACGCTGCGCGAACTGGGCCTCGCCACCGTCCACGACCTGCGCGGACCCGAGGAGATCCGCCACCTGGGCGCCGACCTGCTGCCCGCCGGAGTGCGCCTGGAGCACACTCCGTTCGATTCCCGCATCGGCGAGCAGCCACCGCACGAGGTGGTGCACGACGAGCCCTGGCAGGAGATGCTGCAGGTGTATCGGTCCTTTCCGGCGATGCCGGAGGCCGGTGTGGCCATCGTCTCGATCGCGCGCTCATTGGTCCGCGGCGACGGCGCGGTGCTGGTGCACTGCGCCGCCGGCAAGGACCGCACCGGCTGGGCGATCGCGACGCTGTTGCGCGCGGTCGGCGTCGCCGAGACCGATCTGCTCGAGGACTACCTGCTGAGCAACGACGCCGTGGACGCGCTGCGTGCCGATGTCGAGCTGAATTCGGGCGGGCGCGTGACACTTCCGCTCGACGTGCTCGGCGTCTCCCCGGAATACCTTGCGGAGGGCACGGATTCGATGCACCGGCTGTACGGCGACCTCGAGGGCTATTCGGCCGCCATCGGTTTCACCGACGACCTCCGCAACCGCCTGCGCGATCGCCTCCTCGAATAGGCATTCCGGGATGGGAAAGAGTTATCCCGCGCGATGCACCAGACCGCGCTCGTCGATGTCCACCTCGTTGCCGGTGTGGAACCACGAACCGGTGAAACGTGATTCGGTGGTCTCCGGGTCGTTCCAGTAGCGCGGGGTGACATTGGGGCCGCGACAGAGCAACTCGCCGTGCCCGGCCGCCGCGTGCGGTCCCCACAGCGCCAGTTCCGTACCGCCGAACGCGAATCCGAGCAGGTCGGCCGGGAGCGTCTCGCCCTGATCGGCCAGGGCCAGGCCGATGCCGCTGGTCTCGGTCGCACCCCATACCGACCACTGCCGGGCGAGCGGGAACACCTCGCGCAGCGCGGCGGCCACCACCTCCGAGGTGCCCGGGTCGGTCGCCGCCAGCTCCGTGCGATGCCCGGCGTTGCACACCTGCCGCACGCCCTCGGCCCGCAAGCCGGCCAGTTCGGGCAGCAGCCCGGCGAAGATGCGCGGCGTCGCTGCCACCGTGTCGATGCGTTCGGCCACAATGGTTTCCGCGACCAGCGCCGGATCCGGGACGAGCACCACCGTGCCGCCGACGGCGAACGTCGGCAGCAGCTGATCGACGCAGCCGCTCGCGTGTGCCAGCGGCAGCAGCACCAGATTGCGCAGCCCGTCGGTGGGCAGATCCAGCGCGCCCACCATCGACCGGACCGCCGACAGCAGGTTCTCGTTGGTCAGCTCCACCCCGCGGGGCAGCACCGGGTCCTCGTGCGCGACCGCGCCGCTGGTGTAGCACAGCAGCGCCAGCTCGCTCAGCGAGGCGCCGTCGTCGATGAACGCCGCGCCGTCGGGCAGCTCGGCGCCCGCGCCGCCGCCCAGTACGAAATCCGCCCGGCTGTCGGACAGGACGCGGGCGGCGGCCTCGTCGGACAGGCCGTCGTGCACCAGTACCGGCACTGCCCCGGACAGCAACGCGCCGAGGAAGGCCTGAACCCACCGCGCACCCACCGGCATCCGCACCGCTACCCGGTCGCCGTAGCCGATTCCGTGCTCCTGCAAACCTCCCGCGATCCGCGAGGCGGAGTGCCACAGCTGCCGATAGGTCAGCCGCGGGCCGCCGATCTCGACGACCGCCTCACGCCCGGAGAAGGAGTGCACCTGCACGTCGAGCAGCTCGGTGAGCGCGGGATTCAGGTTTCCGTAGCGCAGCACGCCGTCGGCGCCGCGCGCAAGGGGGTTGCCGCACCCCGTGTTTCGCGACTGCGGGTATTCGACCAACAACTGCGCCATGGGTCCCTCCGAGCGCCTCGATCCGGCAGGCATCTGTGACTATATGACTCAGATCACAAACTCGGGCGGATAGTCGGCAAACGTGTCCCAGTCGGTTCCGGGTCACTGTCCGGTGTAGGTCGCCTTTCCCGGTCCGACCTCCAGGAAGCTGCGGACCGCGCCGCGCAGGTCGGCGGTGGCGAACAGGTCGCCCGACACCTCCGGTGTCACCGAATCCGCGTGCGCCACACCGCCGGAACGCCACGCCGCCACGATGCGCTTGGTCGCCGCGTGCGCGCGGGTGGGGCCGTCGGCGAGCCGGGCGGCGAGGGCGCGGGCCGCGGTGTCGACGTCCTCGTGCACGGCGTTGACCACGCCCCACTCGGCCAATTCCCCGGCGCCGTACAGGTCGCCGGTCATCACCAGTTCCCGCGCGCGGCCCGAACCGGCCCGCTCGGCCAGTCGCTGCGGGCCGCCCATCGACGGGGTCAGCCCGACCACCGTTTCCACCAGACCGAACTTGGCCGTCGACCCGGCCAGGATGATGTCGCACGCCAGGGCGATCTCGAAGGCCGCGGTCAGCGTCAGCCCGTGCGCCGCGAACACCACCGGGCACGGCAGCGCCTCCAGCGGATGGATGATCTGCTCGAACAGCGACCGCCACAGTTCGGCGCCCTGATCGGCCGAGAGCCCGTCGAAGACCTTGACGTCCACCCCGCCGGAGACCACCTTGCCCTCGGCGCGCAGCAGCACCGCGCGCGGCGGCCGGGCGCTCAGCTCGGCGATGTCGGCGGCCAGCGACTCCAGCATCGCCCGGTCGAAGAGGTTCAGCGGCGGGCTGTCGATGGTGAGCACGGCCAGCTGCGCGCCCTTGTCGGTCTCCACGAGGTCCAGGCGGGTGGGTTTCGAATCGCTCATCGGCCGAATGTATCCGGGCCCTGCCGCCGGACGGAACACCCGGGCGAGACGCGCCCGCCGTGCGCGGCGATGCCGGACACAAGATCGATCTGCGAGACTGGTCCGGTGAGTTCCACGCCGTCCGACAATGCCACCTACATCGAGCCCGGCGAGTTCAAGCGGGACACGAACTACATCACCACCCGGGTCACCGCCGACGGCCGCGACGGATATCCCGTCGAGCCCGGCCGCTACCGCCTGGTCGCCGCGCGGGCCTGCCCGTGGGCCAACCGGACGATCATCGTGCGCCGGTTACTCGGGCTGGAGGATGTGCTCTCGCTGGGCCTGTGCGGGCCGACGCACGACAAGCGCAGCTGGACCTTCGATCTCGATCCGGGCGGGGTGGATCCGGTGCTCGGCATCCACTTCCTGCAGGACGCGTACTTCGCGCGGGTCCCCGACTACCCGCGCGGCATCACCGTCCCGGCGGTGGTCGACGTGCCGACCGGGCAGGTCGTCACCAACGACTACGCGCAGATGACGCTCGACTTCTCCACCGAGTGGACGCGGTACCACCGGCCGGGCGCGCCCCAGCTGTACCCCGAGGCGCTGCGCGAGGAGATCGACGCCGTCAACCGCCGGGTGTACACCGAGGTCAACAACGGTGTCTACCGCTGCGGCTTCGCCGGGGCGCAGGACGCCTACGACGCCGCCTACGACCGGCTGTTCACCGCGCTGGACTGGCTGTCCGAGCGCCTGGCGACCCGGCGATACCTGGTGGGCGACACCATCACCGAGGCGGACGTGCGGCTGTTCACGACGCTGGTGCGCTTCGATGCCGTCTATCACGGGCACTTCAAGTGCAGCCGCAACAAATTGACAGAGCTGCCGGTGCTGTGGGCGTACGCCCGCGACCTGTTCCAGACGCCCGGGTTCGGTGACACCGTCGACTTCACCCAGATCAAGCAGCACTATTACATCGTGCACGCCGATATCAACCCGAGCCGGATCGTCCCGAAGGGCCCGGATCTGTCGAACTGGCTCACCCCGCACGGCCGGGAGGAACTCGGCGGGCGGCCGTTCGGCGACGGCACTCCGCCACCGCCGCCGCGGGAGTCCGAGCGCGTCCCGGCCGGTCACACCCCCGCTTGAGTTCTCCGGTATCCGGGCCGCAGTTCAGTGGTGGCCCGGGGTTCCGGCGTAAGTGCCGAAACTCCAGAACACGCCCTCGGGATCCCGGCAGGTGAAGCCGCGGGATCCGTAGTCCTCGTCGCGCAGTTCCTGGGTGATGGTGGCGCCGGCGGCGGTGGCCCGGGCGTACAGCTCGTCCGGGTTGTCGATGACCACGTAGACCGCGCCGGTGCCGGGCGGCAGCTGTTCCAGCGCCGAGCCGGGCCGCGTGGTGCCGAGCATGACGCCGCCGCCACCGGGCAGCCTCATCTCGGCGTGTTCGACCACGTCCCCGTCGCCGTAGCGGGCTGTCTCGGCGAAGCCGAAGGCGCGCCGCAGGAAGTCCATCGCCGCGGGCGCGTCCCGGTAGGACAGGCACGGCCACAGCGCCGTGCCGGTGCGTGTGCTGGTTCCGGTTGCTGTTGTCTCGCTCATGTATCCGAGCTTCGCAGCGCCCCGACATCGGGGTCTTGGACGAATGGGAACTGCTCGGCGGCCAGCCAGGCCGAGGGCGGCATGCCCGCCAGCTCCCGCCACTCCCGCGCCATGTGCGCCTGGTCGTAGTAGCCGACCGTCGCGGCCACCTCGCCGATCGAGACGTCCAGCCGATACGCCGCGGGCCCGGCCGAGTCGTAGGCGACCGACCGCAGCAGCCGATGCGAGGCCTGGAACCGGGCCAGCCGCGCGGCGTCCTTCGGCGTGACCCCGAACTCGGCGGCGAACCGATTCGCCAGATACCGTCGGCTCCAGCCGATCTCGTCGGCCACCTCGGCGACCCGGGCCCGTCCGCAGCGCGCCGTGAGCAATTCCCAGGCACGCCGGAGATTGGCGTCGATGGCGGTGTCGGCGGCACGGCGCAGCAGCATCTCGTCCAGGATCGCGAACCGCTCCGGCCAGTCCGAGGTGGCCGACACCCGTTCGCGCAGCTCCCGCGCGTCCGCACCGAGCAGATCGGTCAGATCGACGATCCACGACCCGAGCTCGGCAACCGGCGCACCGAGCAGCACCCGCGCCCCCAGCGGCGTCACCGCCAGTTGGATGCCGTGCTGAAACCCGTTGTGCGCGACGGTGCACGGCCGCACGGTGAGCCCACTGGCAATGGCCTCCCAACTCCCCGGCCCCTGCCCCGGCTCCGGCGAGACGGAGATGTCGATCGGCTCATCGATGGTGATGATCACGGTGAGATCGGTCCCCGGCATCCCCACATGCGTGCCCCCCTCGAACCCCCGCAGCAGATACCCCTCGTAGCCACGAACGAATGCCCGCAGCCGAGGATCAGGCAGCCCCCCAGCACCCTCGGAGACACCACTCACATCCCCACCCTAAGCCCCCCACCCCAACCAGCCCACCCCCGATTCGTCCCCCACCGACAACACACCGACCACCGTCGCAAACCACCCCGTTGATGCACTATCAATGGGGTACACACACCAATAGGAACCAACTCACAACGGCCCTCACCCGCTACCCACCGGTGAGGACCCAAAATCACCACAATTTCCAGCCATACACTAACCAAAGGAACCCAACCACCACGGTTTTCGGCGCGTCTCGGTTTTCGGGTGCCGCTGCAAAGCGACGAAGGAGCCAGCAGCGGCACCCGAAAACCGAGACCAAGGGCGCCGAAAACCCGCGACGCCGAAGGCGGCGCCAAAAATACAGGAGCGAAAAGATGTTCAAGGGCGGTGCGGAGAAGGCGGTGCAGGCACTGCTCGACAACGGGGCGCAATTACAGGCCCCCGCGGTCGCCAAGTACGTCGACCGGTTCCGGCGCTCGCATCCGGGTGAGAGCCCGGAGCAGATCATCCAGCGGCTGGAGCGGATCTATCTGACGACGGTGACGAGCAGCGGCACCGCGGTCGGCGCCACGGCCGCCATACCGGGCGTCGGCACGATCGCCTCGCTCGCGGCGATGAGCGCGGAGACGACGTTCTTCCTGGAGGCGTCGGCGGTGTTCACCCTCGCGGTGGCGGCGGTGCACGGCATCGCGCCCGAGGACAAGGAGCGCCGCCGCGCGCTGGTGCTGGCGGTGGTGCTCGGCGAGAGCGGGATGGAGATCGTCGAGAAGAGCGTCGGCCATTCGGCGAAGAACTGGGGAACGTTGCTGGCCAACCAGATTCCGGGCGTCCGCAATATGAACGATTCGCTGATGAAGCGGTTCGTGGTGCAGTTCATCGCCAAGCGCAGCGCGCTCATGTTCGGCAAGGTGCTGCCCGCCGGAATCGGCGCCGCCGTGGGCGGTTTCGGTAACCGCGCGCTCGGCAAGAGCACGATTGCCAACGCCCGCAAGGCATTCGGCCCCGCCCCGGTGACGTGGCCCGGACCGGTGGTCATCGACGCCGATCCGCTGCCCGCACTGGGCAACGACGCCACCGGGCAGCAATGAACGCGCCGCGACCACTGGCCTTCGCGGCGACGGGGCTGAGCAAGCGGTTCGAGGGCCTGAACGCGGTGCGGGAGGTGAGTTTCACCGTGCCGTCGGGGAGTACCGCGGCGCTGGTGGGACCGCCGGGTTCGGGTAAGTCCACGATCGTGCGGATGCTGCTGGGGCTGCTGCCGCCGACCTCGGGCACCGCCGCGATCGGCGGGCCCGGGTCGGGTGCGCGGCGGTGGGCCCGGCCGGTCGGTGCGATGTTGCAGCCGCGCGGGCTGCATCCGGCCCGGTCGGTGCGCGGCCAGTTGCGCGTATTCGCCGGCGCCGCAGGGGTTTCCGACGAGCAGGTCGACGCGCTGCTGGCGCTCACCAGCCTGGAGTCGGTGGCCGAGGAGCGGGTGCGGGCGCTGCCGGTCGGGGTGCAGACCCGGCTGGCGCTGGCGATCGCGCTGCTGGGCGACCCGGCGCTGCTGGTGCTGGACGATCCGCTGGCCGGGCTCGACGCGGCCGAACGCGGCTGGCTGTCGGACTATCTGCGCGGGCATGCCCGCCGTGGCGGCACCACCCTGCTGACCTCACAGAGCCTGGCCGCCGTGGTGCCGGTGGCCGACCAGTTGATCGTGCTCGGCGACGGCGCGGTGGTGTATCAGGGCAGTCCGCGCCGGTTGCGGCGCAGTCACCCCGATCGGCTGGTGGTCGGGGCGTCGAGTCCGATCGCGCTGGCCACGACGCTGGCCGCGCAGGGCTTCACCGATACGGTGATGCGTTCGGACGGACGGTTGGCCGTCGCGGAGGCGTCCCGGACCGAGATCGAGGCCGCCGCGACGAGCGCCCGGGTGCAACTGACCGAGCTGATCGCCGAACCCGTGCACCCGGATCGGGTGCTCGCGGCGCTCACCCGCGGTTCCACCGTCGTTCCGCCCGCCCCTGCGATGCCCTACGGGATGCCACGATGATCCTGACCCTGCCTCCGGACGTGAGCCGGGCCGCGACCGCCGAGATCCGCAAGATCGGCACCCTGCGGGCGAACTGGACGCTGCTCGCGCTCTGCGGCGCGGTCGGTTTCGTCGCTACCGCCGTCACGGCGATCATGGGCAGCGGCCCGCAGGAGAAGCAAGAATTGGCGACGGGGACCGTGACCATCGGCGTCTATCTGGGTGTGATCGTCGCGCTCGGGGCGGCGGCGGTGTCCGCGGCGATCGCGTCCGGCGGCGAGTACCGACACTGCGGTATGTCGCTGACCGCGCTGTTCACGCCCGACCGCGATCTGCTGTTCGGCGCGAAAATCGCTGTGGCCGCAGGGTATTCGCTGCTGTTGGCGCTGGCCGTGGAGGTCGGTGCGGCACTCGGGCTGCTGGCGTTCGGACGCGACAAGGCCGAGTTCGGGGCGCGGCTGGCGGAGGTGTTCGGCGGCGGCCTGCTCGCGGCGATCTGCTGGGGCGTGCTCGGCGCGGCCCTCGGACTGCTGCTGCGCGCGGTGGTTCCGGCGGTGGCCGTGCTCGCCGGTTGGCTGATCATCGTCGAGCCGCTGCTGTGGGTGGTGCTGAAGGGCGTCGGTATTCCGGGCCTCGCGGTGCTGCTGCCGGGTTCGGCAACCATCGGCACGGTCGCGGTCGGCTCGTTTCCCGAGAGCCCCTTCCTCCCGCCGAGCGCGGCCGGCCTGGTGATCCTGGCCCTCTGGGCGGCCGGGGCGGGCGCCGCGGCCTGGTGGTACCTGCGCACCCGCGAGATCTGAGCCTGCCCCGCCCCTCCGCCACAGCGAGGAATACGGAGGTGTCGGTCGGCGTCGGTAACGTCGACTCGACATGACAGACGCCGACACGAACACACGGGGCCGACCCGGCTGGATACGCCGGTTGTGGGCTGCGTGCCGCGCGCATCCGCGGCTGCTGTCGGGCGTGATCGCCGCGATCGTGGTCGGGGCGGTGGCGGAGACGGCGGCGCCCCTGGCGGCCAAGCAGGCGCTGGATCGGGCGCGGGCCGGGGATCTGCACGCGATCGGCGTGATCGCGCTGGTGCTGGTGCTGCTGGCGGCGGCCCGGTTCGCGACGGCGTACGGGCGGCGCTGGCTGGCCGGGCAGCTCGCGTTGAACGTGCAGCACGCCCTGCGGGTGCAGCTGCTCACGGCGCTGCACCGCTACGACGGACCCGGTCAGGACCGGCTGCGCACCGGGCAGGTGGTGTCGCGGTCGATCACCGATCTG
The DNA here is from genome assembly GCF_044628355.1 of Nocardia sp. N2S4-5. Taxonomy (NCBI): domain Bacteria; kingdom Bacillati; phylum Actinomycetota; class Actinomycetes; order Mycobacteriales; family Nocardiaceae; genus Nocardia; species Nocardia sp. N2S4-5. The sequence continues at coordinate 3,476,499 of NZ_JBIUPM010000001.1, forward strand.
CAACTGGTGCAGGGACTGCTGGCGATGGCTCCGCTGTCGGCGGCCTCGCTGCTCATCTTCGTGCTGGCCGCCACGGTGATGCTGGTGCTGTCACCGCTGCTGGCAGCGGTCGCGCTGCTGACGGTTCCGGCGCTCGGCCTGGTGGTGTACCGGACGCGGCCGCTGCTGCACGCGGCGACGTGGTCGGCGCAGCAGCGCGCCGCCGATCTCGCCCAGCACGTCGAGGAGACCGTGACCGGGGTGCGCGTGGTGAAGGGCTTCGGACAGGAGTCCCGGATGGTGCACCTGTTGGAGGGCCACGGCCGGCGGCTGTACGCCGAACGCATGCGGGCGGCCCGCATCGACTCCCGTTTCGCCCCGACCATCGCCGCGATTCCGCAGGTCGGCATGGTCGTGGTGATCGCGCTGGGCGGGACGCTCGCGCTGCGCGACGAGATCGGAGTTGGCACATTCCTCGCCTTCGCCGCCTACGTGACCATGCTCGCCTCCAGCACCCGCATCGTGTCGAACGTGATCGTGATGGCGCAGCTGACCCGCGCCGCGGCCGAACGCGTCTACGAGGTGATCGACGCCGCCCCCGCCGAGACCGACCCGCCCGCGCCGCGCCCGCTGCCGCCGGGCCCGCTCGGCGTCGAGATGCGCTCGGTCACTTTCGGATTCGATCCGGACCGGCCGGTGCTCCGCGACTTCGACCTGTCGGTGCGCCCCGGCGAGACGGTGGCGATCATCGGCCCCGCCGGTTCCGGCAAGTCCACCCTGGCCCTGCTGCTCCCCCGCCTGTTCGCCCCCGAATCCGGTCACATCCTGCTGCGCGGCGAGTCCGGCGCGCAGCCCGCCCGCGAGGTCGATATCGCCGATCTGCGGGCGGCGGATCTGCGGGCGGCGGTGGGTGTCGTGTTCGACGAACCGTTCTTGTTCTCCGACACCGTGGCCACCAATATCGCCCTGGGCCGACCCGATGCCACGGCGGAGGAAATCCGGCGCGCCGCGGAACTGGCCGCCGCCGACAAGTTCATCGGCGAATTGCCCGACGGCTACGACACCATGGTCGGCGAGCGCGGCCTCACCCTGTCGGGCGGCCAGCGCCAGCGGCTGGCGCTGGCCCGCGTCCTGCTCGCCGACCCGCGCATCCTCGTCCTCGACGACGCCACGTCCGCCGTCGACGCCGTCACCGAGGCCGCCATCTACGCGGGCCTGCCCCGCGACCACGCCCGCACCACCATCATCCTGGCCCACCGCGAATCCACCCTCGCCCACGCCGACCGCATCATCCGCCTCCCCGCCCCGGACCACCCCACCACCGCCAACCTCTGGGGCAGCACCGAAGAAACTCCCGCCCGCGAGGGACCGGGCGCGGCCGGTTCTGCGGACGCGGAGGTCCCGCCGGAGATCCGCGCCGACCTCGCCCGCCTGCCCGCCGCCACCGAGACGCCCGGCATGGACGAGCGCGCTCTGGAGCGGCCGGAGCCGGACTTCCGGCTCGCGCGGCTGCTGCGTCCGGTGCGGTGGCTGCTGGGCGCGGTGGTGGTGCTGCTCGGCGCGGATGCCGCTGTGGGCGTGGCCTTTCCGGCCCTCACCCGGTACGCGCTCGACGACGGGGTGGCCGCGGGCAGCGGGCGGGTGCTGGCGATCGCGGCGCTCGGCGGGGCGGTGCTGGTCCTGCTGAGCTGGGTGGACGAGGCGGTCGGCACGCTGCTGTCGGCACGCGGCGGGGAGCGGGTGCTCTACGGCCTACGGGTGCGCAGCTACGCGCACCTGCAACGGCTGGGGCTCGACTACTACGAGCGCGAGTTGTCGGGCCGCATCATGACCCGGATGACCACCGATATCGACGCGCTGTCGACGTTCCTGCAGACCGGGCTGGGCACCGCGCTGATCAGTATCGGCACCGCCGGCGGCATCGCGGTCGCGCTCCTGGTGATCGATACCGGCCTGGCGGTGGTCGTCTTCGCCACGCTGCCACCGCTGATCGGCGCGACGCTGATATTCCGCCGAGTGTCTTCGGCCGCCTATTCGGCCGCACGCGAACGCGTGGCGACGGTCAACGCCGTTTTCCAGGAGAACGTCGCCGGACTGCGAGCCACCCAGGCCTACCGGCACGAACCGCACGCGGCCCAGCGGTTCACCGACTACTCCGACGCCTACCGCCGCGCCCGGATGCGGGCCCAGCGGGCGATCGCGCTGTACTTCGCCTTCGTCATCGCGTGGGCCGACCTGGCGCAGGCGGCGGTGGTCTACGTGGGTGCGCGCGAGGTCGCGCACGGCACCACCACCGCGGGCACCCTGGTGGCCTTCGTGCTGTATCTGAGCCTGCTGTTCAGCCCGGTCATGCAGTTGTCGCAGGTGTTCGACGGCTACCAGCAGGCACGGGTCGGGCTGCGCCGGATCGAGGCGCTGCTGCGCACTCCGTCCTCGATCGCCCCCGACTCACCCGAGGCCACCCCGGTTCCCGGCCGATTGCGCGGCGAGGTCCGCTTCGCCGACGTCCACTTCCGCTACCCGGACGCGAAAACGCCCGCACTGGACGGTGTTTCGCTACACATCCCCGCAGGCGCCACCCTCGCCCTGGTCGGCGAGACCGGCGCGGGCAAGTCCACCATCGTGAAACTGCTTGCGCGCCTCTACGATCTGCCCCGCGAGCCGATCGGCCACGTCCTCGTCGACGGCACCGACATCCGCGACTACCGCCTCTCCGACTACCGATCCCGGCTCGGCACGGTGCCGCAGGAAGCTCACCTGTTCACCGGCGACGTTGCCAGCAACATTGCATTCGGGAAACCTTTCGCCCGCCCCGCGGACATCGAACACGCCGCCGCGGCCGTCGGCGCGCTGGACATGATCGCCACGCTCCCGGCGGGCATGCGGCAGCCGGTCGGCGAGGGCGGCCGCGGCTTGTCGGCCGGGCAGCGCCAGCTGATCGCGCTGGCCCGCGCCGAACTGGTCGATCCGGACCTGCTGTTGCTGGACGAGGCCACCGCCGTGCTCGACCCGGACAGCGAGGAGAAAGTGCTGGCTGCCGGCCGTTCGCTCGCTCGCACCGGCACCGCGCACAGCCGCACCGCGGTGATCGTCGCGCACCGCCTGGCCACGGCCGCGCGCGCCGACCGCATCGCCGTCGTGGACCGCGGCCGGATCGCCGAAACCGGCACCCACGCCGAACTCGTCGCGGCCGGCGGAATCTATTCCCGGCTGTGGTCGGCGGCACGGTCCGACGAAGGAATATTCTCACCCGTGGACGAGTCGTCACACATATGAGGCTGGTTCTGTCCGGCAGTCGGATGACGCCTCGCGGCACGCGGAACGAGAACGCAAGCGAAAGATTTGCACAACTCGAAGAAACCCGCGGAGACCGCCCTGGGGCGCGCCGCCCGGGCTGGGCCTATCCTCAGAAAGGGCGCATCGGCGCGTAGCACGCCGATTACCCGTGCCGAGCACGTCACAAACGTCGCAGCGCGAAGAACGAAATGAGGCGAACACCTGCTGTGAGCAGCTCAACATCCCAGTTCGGACAGAACCAGTGGCTAGTCGACGAGATGTACCAGAAGTACAAGCAAGATCCGTCGTCGGTCGACGAGAGCTGGCACGAGTTCCTGGCCGACTACACACCGGAGTCGACTGGTGACACCAACAGCTCGGGTCGGGTGGGTGTTGACGTTTCTCCGACGCCCGCCGCCCCGACCAACAACGCCGCGCCCGCATCCGCCGCCGCGCCCGCACCGGCTCCGGCTGCCGCCCCCGCGGCTCCCGCGGCGCCCGCCGCCGCCTCGCCCGCCCCGAAGGTGAACGCGGCGTCCTCCTCGGCCGCGGCCCCGCCGCAGGCGCGCGCCCCCCAGACCACCCCGGCGCCGGCCTCCAACGCCGCGCCGACCACCGGCGCCCCGAAGGCAGCCGAATCCACCGACGAGTCGAAGGTGCTGCGCGGCCCGGCCGCCGCCATCGTCAAGAACATGTCGTCGTCGCTGACCATCCCGACCGCGACCAGCGTCCGCGCCATCCCCGCGAAGCTGATGATCGACAACCGCCTGGTGATCAACAACCACCTGGCCCGCACCCGCGGCGGCAAGATTTCCTTCACCCACCTGCTCGGCTACGCGATCGTGCAGGCGGTCAAGGCCTTTCCGAACATGAACCGGCACTTCGCCGAGATCGACGGGAAGCCGAACGCGGTCACCCCCGCGCACACCAATCTGGGCCTGGCCATCGACCTGCCCGGCAAGAACGGCAACCGGACCCTGGTCGTCGCGGCCATCAAGAACTGCGAGTCGATGACCTTCGCGCAGTTCCACACCGCCTACGAGGACATCGTCCGGCGCGCCCGCGACGGCAAGCTGACCGCCGAGGACTTCTCCGGCGTCACGATCTCGCTGACCAACCCGGGCACCATCGGCACCAACCACTCGGTGCCGCGGCTGATGCCGGGTCAGGGCGCGATCGTCGGCGCGGGCGCGATGGAGTACCCGGCCGAGTTCCAGGGCATGAGCGACCAGCAGCTGGCCGAGATCGGCATCGGCAAACTGATGACGCTGACCTCGACCTACGACCATCGCATCATCCAGGGCGCGGAATCCGGCGACTTCCTGCGCACCATCCACCAGCTGGCGATCTCCGACGAGTTCTACGACGAGATCTTCCACGGCATGGGCGTGCCCTACGAGCCGGTGCGCTGGCGCAAGGACTTCAAGGAGCGGGGCGTCGACAAGAGCGTCCGCGTCCAGGAGCTCATCGCCGCCTACCGCAACCGTGGCCACCTGATGGCCGACACCGACCCGCTGCGCCTGGTCAAGGACAAGTTCCGCAGCCACCCCGACCTGGACGTCACCCAGCACGGCCTGACCCTGTGGGACCTGGACCGCGAGTTCAACGTCGCGGGCTTCCACGGCCAGGAGCGGATGAAGCTGCGCGACGTGCTGTCGCTGCTGCGCGACGCCTACTGCCGCCACGTCGGCGTGGAGTACACCCACATCCTCGACCCCGAGCAGTTGCAGTGGCTGCAGGAGCGCGTCGAGCAGAAGCATGCGAAACCGACTGTCGCGCAACAGAAGTACATCCTGAGCCGGTTGAACGCGGCGGAGGCCTTCGAGACCTTCCTGCAGACCAAGTACGTCGGCCAGAAGCGGTTCTCGCTGGAGGGCGCCGAGACGGTCATCCCGATGATGGACGCCGTCATCGACCAGTGCGCCGAGCACGGGCTCGACGAGGTCGTGATCGGCATGCCGCACCGCGGCCGCCTGAACGTCCTGGCCAACATCGTCGGCAAGCCGTACTCACAGATCTTCACCGAGTTCGAGGGCAACATGAACCCGGCCGCCACGCACGGCTCGGGCGATGTGAAGTACCACCTCGGCGCGCACGGCACCTACATCCAGATGTTCGGCGACAACGACATCGAGGTGTCGCTGACCGCCAACCCGTCGCACCTCGAGGCCGTCGACCCGGTGCTGGAGGGCCTGGTCCGCGCCAAGCAGGACCTGCTCACCAAGGAAGACCTGGTCACCAAGGGCGAGGAGGCGCGCACCTTCTCCGTCGTGCCGCTGATGCTGCACGGTGACGCGGCCTTCGCGGGGCAGGGTGTGGTCGCCGAGACGCTGAACCTGTCGGGTCTGCGCGGCTACCGCGTCGGCGGCACCGTGCACATCGTGGTGAACAACCAGATCGGCTTCACCACCGCGCCGGAGAACAGCCGCTCCACCGAATACTCCACGGACATCGCGAAATTCATCGGCGCGCCGGTGTTCCACGTGAACGGCGACGACCCCGAGGCCTGCACCTGGGTCGCGCGGCTGGCCACCGACTTCCGCGAGCGGTTCCACAAGGACGTCGTGATCGACCTGATCTGCTACCGGCGTCGCGGCCACAACGAGGGCGACGACCCGTCGATGACCCAGCCGTACATGTACGACGTCATCGACACCAAGCGGAGTGTCCGCAAGTCCTACACCGAGTCGCTGATCGGCCGCGGTGACATCTCGATGAAGGAAGCCGAAGACGCCCTGCGCGATTACCAGGGTCAGTTGGAACGCGTCTTCAACGAGGTCCGGGAGCTGGAGAAGTACACGCCGGAGCCGAGCGAGTCCGTCGAGGAGGAGCAGACCGTTCCCGGCACCGTCGTCACGGCCGTGGACAAGTCGGTGCTGCAGCGCATCGGCGACGCGTTCATCAATGTGCCCGAGGGCTTCAGCGTGCACCCGCGCGTCAAGCCGGTGCTGGACCGCCGCCGCGAGATGGCCTACGAGGGCAAGGTGGACTGGGCGTTCGCCGAGCTGCTGGCCTTCGGCACGCTGATCGACGAGGGCCGGGCGGTGCGGCTGACCGGTCAGGACTCCCGCCGCGGCACGTTCACCCAGCGGCACTCGGTGGTCGTCGACCGCAAGTCCGGCGCGGAGTACACGCCGCTGCACAACATCGGCAGCACCAACCCGGGCTGGTTCGCGGTGCACGACTCGGCGCTGAGCGAATTCGCCGCTGTCGGTTTCGAATACGGCTACTCGCTGGGCAACCCGGACGCACTCGTGCTGTGGGAGGCGCAGTTCGGTGACTTCGTCAACGGCGCGCAGTCGATCATCGACGAGTTCATCTCCTCCGGTGAGGCCAAGTGGGGTCAGCTGTCGGAGGTCGTGCTGCTGCTGCCGCACGGTCACGAGGGCCAGGGTCCCGACCACACCTCGGGCCGGATCGAGCGCTTCCTGCAGCTGTGCGCGGAGGGTTCGATGACGGTCGCGGTGCCGTCCACGCCGTCGAACTACTTCCACCTGCTGCGCCGGCACGTGCTCGACGGCATCCGCCGTCCGCTGATCGTCTTCACCCCGAAGTCGATGCTGCGCAACAAGGCCGTGGTCTCCAACATCGAGGACTTCACCGACGCCAAGTTCCGCTCGGTGCTCGAGGAGCCGACCTACGAGACCGGCGACGGCGACCGCAGCAAGGTGAAGCGGATCCTGCTGACCTCCGGCAAGCTCTACTACGAGCTGGTCGCGGAGAAGAACAAGAAGAACCGGGACGATGTGGCGATCGTCCGGATCGAGCAGCTGTACCCGATCCCGTCCTACCGGCTCAACGAGAAGCTGGCGACCTACCCGAACGCCACCGACCTGGCATGGGTGCAGGAGGAGCCGGCCAACCAGGGCGCCTGGCCGTTCTTCGGCCTGAACCTGCCGGAGTTCCTGCCCGAGCGGTTCGGCCGCCTGCGCCGGATCTCGCGCCGCGCCATGTCGGCCCCCTCCTCGGGTTCGAGCAAGGTGCACGCGGTGGAACAGGCCGAGATCATCGGTGAGGCATTCGCCCCGACCGCGTAAGTCAGCCCCGCCGCGCCGGGCCGAATTCGCTTCCCGCGGAAGCGATTCGGCCCGGCGTTCGTTTGTGGACTCGCCGCATCACTCGCCGTCTTCTGTGACCGTCGTCATGGACTCTTGTTCAGGACGGGTTCCGCACCGTATATTCGGCGTGGAATATTTCGCACGGAGGGAGTTCCACGATGACGAAGCAGCCGGCTGCGACGCTGACGCCGTTGGCGATGGCGGTGCTCGCGCTGCTGGAGGAACGGCCGATGCACCCGTACGAGATGTATCAACTATTGCTGCAGCGCCGGGAGGATTATCTGCTCAAGATCCGCCCGGGCTCCCTGTATCACACGGTGGCGCGGCTGGCCGAGCAAGGACTCGTGCACGCCGAGGGCACGGATCGGGCAGGCAACCGGCCCGAACGCACCACGTACCGGATCGCCGAATCCGGCACCGCCGCGCTGCGTACCCGGATCGCCGACCTCATCCGCCGGCCCATCCGCGAGTACCCGATCTTTCCGCTGGCCATGTCCGAGGCACACAATCTGCCCAGGGACGAGGTGATCGCGCTGATCCGCGAACGCATCGGCTGGCTCGACAACGACGTCACCGAGATCGACGCACTGCACGACTGGCTCACCACCCACCAGGTGCCCCGGCGCTACTGGATGGTGATCGAATACCTGCGCGGGCAGCTCGACGCCGAACTGGCGTGGCTGCGCCGCCTCGCCCTCGACCTCGAGTCGGGCGCGCTGACCTGGGACGAGTTCACCGCCGACGGCGTGCGGGTAGCCGCACCCACCGACACCGGCCACCTCGGCCACGGCTGGGGCGCGGCCGTCACCGACGACGTGCTGGCCGAGTTGCGCGGCGGCGGCGCCACCACCGCCTGACGCGAGAACTACCTACTTCGACTTCCTGGAACGGGACGAAAACCATGACCACTCAACGTAATCCGTGGCCGGCGCTGTACGCGCTGGTGGTCGGGTTCTTCATGATCCTGTTGGATATGACCATCGTCGCGGTGGCCAACCCGGCGATCATGACCGACCTGCACACCGATATCACCAAGGTCATCTGGGTGACCAGCGCCTACCTGCTCGCCTACGCGGTGCCGCTGCTGGTGACGGGCCGGCTCGGCGATCGCTACGGCCCCAAGAACATCTACCTGATCGGCCTGGCCGTGTTCACCGCCGCCTCGCTGTGGTGCGCGGTGTCCGCCAACGTCGAGATGCTGATCGCGGCGCGCGCGGTGCAGGGCCTGGGCGCGGCGCTGATGACGCCGCAGACCATGGCCGTGATCACCCGCACCTTCCCGCCGGACAAGCGCGGCGCGGCCATGGGCCTGTGGGGCGGCGTCGCCGGCCTGGCCACGCTGGTCGGCCCGATTCTGGGCGGCGTGCTCGTCGACTGGCAGGGCTGGAACTGGATCTTCTACATCAACGTGCCGATCGGCATCATCGCCTTCGTGCTCGCGGTGTGGCTGGTGCCGTCGCTGGATACGCAGGAGCACAAGTTCGACGTGGTGGGCGTGGTGCTCAGCGCGGCCGGAATGTTCCTGCTGGTGTTCGGCATTCAGGAGGGCAACGCGCACGACTGGAACGCCTGGATCTGGGCGATGATCATCGCCGGGCTGGTGGTGCTGGGGCTGTTCGTGGTCAACCAGGCACGCAACAAGGGCGAGCCGCTGGTGCCGCTGAGCCTGTTCCGCGACCGCAACTTCGCGCTGTCCAGCGTGGCCATCGCGGCGATGGGCGCCGCGATCACCGCCTTGATGGTGCCGTCGTACTTCTATCTGGAGGCGGTGCGGGAGTTCTCGCCGACCCGCTCGGCGCTGGTATTCGCGCCGATGGCGATCGTCACCGGCCTCACCGCACCGTTCATCGGCAAGGTGTCCGACCGGATGCCGCCGCGCATCCTGCCGACCGTCGGCTTCACCCTGTTCGCCGCCTCGGTGTTCGGTTTCGCCGCGCTGATGAAGCCCGACAGCTCCATCCCGCTGTTCCTGGTGATCGCCGCGGTCGCCGGCCTGTCCAACTCGTGCATCTGGGCGCCGCTGGCCTCCACCGCCACCCGCAACCTGCCGGTCCACCAGGCCGGCGCGGGCGCGGGCGTCTACAACACCACCCGCCAGGTCGGTTCGGTGCTGGGCAGCGCCGCGATCAGCGCACTGGTCTCCGCGCGAATGACGGCCCAGGGCCTCGGCGACACCAGCCCCTCCGAGGGCGGCGGCACCGCCGCGGGCAAGCTCCCGGAGTTCATCATCGACAAGTTCAGCACCGCCCTGGGCCAGTCGATGCTCCTCCCCGCCGCCATCCTTCTGATCGGCGTAGCCGCCTCGGCCCTGTTCATCGGCGCCAAGTCGGCACAGAACACCCCGGACGACACAAAGGTTCCCGCCGACATCGGCCACTGAACCCGCCGCGTCGGCCCGGTGCACTCGCACCGGGCCGACGTGCGTGCGCCGCAACGGATTCGGCTACGGAAACGGCCATGCTCAGCGTACGAGCGCGTCGAGCCGACCCCATTCGATTCGAATTTCGACCGGAACGTCGACCATCGTTTCGCCTTCGGACGGCGTCAGTTTCCCATGCGGGCGGTATTGCCGCACGACATGATCGAGGACGTGCGTGTCGATCGAGACCACACGATTGTCGGCGATCCAGACGATCCAATACCACGGAATACCCGCTTGCGCGTACTCCGCCAGTTTGTCGGTGATGTCGATGCGCTCGGTCCCGGGCGATACGATCTCGATCACCAATTCGATCATCGACGCGGGAAGCGGCCGTAACTCGGCAGGAGCGCATCGGAACAGCGCGACATCCGGCCGCCGGATCGTCACCCGCGGCAACTCCCACAGCACTACATCGAAGTCGGTGTCGACGTCCAGGCAGCCGTCGTTGTAACGAGCCATATGGGCCTCCGCCGCCGCCTCTACCATGTCGGCGAGACGGCGTGCCGCTTTCTGGTGCGGCCGGTTCGGCGACTCGGCACGCACCGCTTCGCCGTTGACGACTTCCACCAGACGGCAGAAGTCCTCTGGAAGTTTGCGCCAGATATCCAACGTGATCGGGGCCGGTTGCAGGTTCTCTTCCCGCGCCCAGTCGAAAACTTCGGACATGTGCGCTCCTCGCATCACAGATTCCGGCTCGATCCGGAGGTCCGTACAAGCATAAGCCGACCAGGTCAGGTCACTCGGACCGTGACGTTCGGGTAGCCGGTGGCGCCGTCGGGGACGACGTCGCGGAGTTCGGAGGTTTGGGGCTCGCCGGTGTCGTCGGTGGCTCGGGCTCGGAGGGTGTGGGGGCCGGGGGTGGCGTCCCAGTCGTAGACCCACTGGCGCCAGGTGTCGAGGGAGGGTTCGGCGGCGAGGCGGGCGGGTTGCCATGGGCCGTCGTCTATTCGGACCTCGACGGCGGTGATGCCGCGGTGCTGGGCCCAGGCGACACCGGCGACGGGGATGCGACCCGCGCTCACCCGGGCGCCCACGCGCGGGGTGTCGATACGAGTGCCGGTTTTGATCGGGCCGAGCGCCGACCAGCCCCGTTTGGTCCAATATGCCTGTGCCCGGTCGAATCTCGTGATCTCCAGCTCGGTGACCCACTTGGTGGCGGACACGTATCCGTACAGGCCCGGGACCACCAGCCGGGCCGGGTAGCCGTGCCGGACCGGGAGCGGTTCGCCGTTCATGCCGACGGCGAGCAGGGCATCGCGGCCGTCGGTGAGGGCGGCGAGCGGGGTGCCCGCGGTGAAGCCGTCGGCGCTGCGGGAGAGCACCATGTCGGCGTCGGGGTGCGGCCGCGCTTCGGCGAGCAGTTCGTCCAGGCGGTAGCCGAGCCAGCGGGCGTTGCCGATCAGGTCGCCGCCCACCGGATTCGACACGCACGCCAGCGTCACCAGCCGCTCGACCGGCGTGCGCCGCGCGAGATCGGCGTAACCGAGCCGGATTTCGCGTTCGACCATGCCGTGGATCCGCAGCGACCAGGTCTCGGTGCTGACCTGCGGCACCACCAGCGCGGTATCGATCCGGTAGAAGTCGCTGTTGGGCGTGAGATACGGCGTGATCCCGGGGATCCTGAGGTCCGCGGCGGGATCGACCGGCGGCCCGGCGACCGGCGGCGCGGGCAACTCCACCGCCGCCCGTTCACCCGAAACACTATGCGCCCGAACCCCCAACAGCCGTCCCGCCACCCCCGCCGCACCCGCGAGCACCCCCACACCGACTATCCCGCGCACCACCTGCCGACGTCCCATCTCCCGACCGCTCCCGCCGGAACCTGTTGTCGCCGTAGCACTTTCCACGCCTCGAGCAGAGCGTGCCCGCTCCTCGTCCCGCCCTGCCGCAATGCCCGCCGCCCTCGCTCCCCCACCCGCCTCACCAACGGCGCCGGAAAATGCACCGTCGTCCCGCCCGGCACCGGCCCCCGCCCCGGCAACACTCCCGCCCTCCGCCGACGAGGCACCCGCCTCCGCATCAGCCGAAGTAACGCTCTCCGCAGACTCACCGACACCCGAGGCCCCCGGCTCATCGTGGCCGCCTGCCGCTGACGCTGCCGGGGCGCCCTCCAGAGCCTCGCAGCGTCGAATTATCCAGCGCAGCATGACTATTCCAAGTGCGACACCGATCACTGTGGGCAGGGACCAGGTCCAGGACGCAGGCGGGCGATTTGTCGCCGCGACCGCGGCGACTACGCCGAAGAGTGCGAACAGGGCCGATCCGATCGGGCGATCGGTCCGCTCCAGTCGACCGGCGAGTGCCGCGACGCCGAGCGCGACAAGACCCATCGACGCGAACAGCACCAGCTTGTCGTTGGTGCCGAAGGTGTCGATGGCCCATTCGCGGACCCGGTCCGGCGTGCGGTCCACGACCGTCGAGCCGAGCGCCGCCAAGGGCGCGCTGCCCGGATTGATCGCCGCCGACACCAGTTCGGCGACGCCCAGCGCCAGCCCGGCGGCCACCACGCCACCGGCCGCCCGCAGTCCAGATCCGGTCATAGCGCGAGCGTACTGCGGTTTCCCGCGACCGAGCGGGCGGAAAGCGGGCAGCGGACCGCGACGTCACACATTCGTCAGAACCTCGGGGAACCGGGTACCCCGAACGTGAGGTCGCGCACGTTGCCAGTTCCACGGCCACAACCCAGCGGGCTCTCAGGAATCTCGCGCTTAATGGATACAGAGGCATTGACCATACGAGGACGTGATGACCTTGCATCCCTATGAACCGCCGCGGCCACCCCGCAGGCACGGCCTGAACTTCACCGTCGTGGCCGCCATCGTGCTGGCCCTGGCCGTCGCCATCGGGTTCGTCGCCGCGCGCTTCGAGACGTCGCAGCACGTCCACACCGCGCCACCGGCCCAGTCGGGCGATGTGATGCAGGCCTTCGACGCGCAGAGCAAGGCCGATCTCGGCGAGGCGGCGCAAAAGGTCGTTCCGGGCATCGTCACGGTGAACACCCAGCTCGGCCTGCAAGGCGGGGGCGGCGCGGGCACCGGGATCGTGCTCACTTCCGACGGCACCGTGCTGACCAACAATCACGTGGTCGAGGGCGCCACCGCCATCGAGGTGACCAGCCTGGCCAACGGCCGGACCTACGACGCCTCGGTGCTCGGCTACGACCGCACGAACGATCTGGCGGTGCTGCGACTGTCCGGCGCGTCCGGCCTGCCGACGGCCCCACTCGGTGATTCCGACAAGGTCGCGGTGGGCGACGAGATCGTCGGCGTCGGCAATGCCGGTGGCACGGGCAGCCCGACCGCGGCGGGCGGCAAGGTGACCGCGCTGAACCGCTCCATCACCGCGAGCGACGAATCCTCCGGCAGCTCAGAACAATTGACCGGCTTGATCCAGGTCGCGGCGAATATCCAGCCCGGCGATTCCGGCGGGCCGCTGGTGAACAGCTCCGGCCAGGTCGTGGGCGTCAACACCGCGGCCTCGCAGGGATTCCGGCTCGGCGCGGGCGGCGGTCAGGGCTTCGCCATCCCGATCAACAAGGCGCTCACCATCGCGAAGCAGATTCAGGCCGGGACGGCTTCCGGCACCGTGCACATCGGCCCGACGGCCTTCCTCGGCCTCACGGTCAGCGATGCGAACGGCGCCGGCGCACTGGTCCGCAATATCGTCCGCGGCGGTCCGGCCGACGAACTCGGACTGGCCCCCGGCACGGTGATCACCGGAATCGACGGCGACCGCATCGACTCGGCCAACGCCCTGATCGCGACAATGGACAAGCACCATCCCGGCGACAACGTGAACGTCACCTGGGTCGACCGCACCGGACAAACCCAGAACGCCAAGGTCGAACTGGCCGAAGGCCCAGTAGGCTGAAATCGGATTGAGGTAATCTTGCAGAAAGCTCGGTTACTTCCTACCAGCCTAAACTTCGCCAATCTGATTCGAGATAGGTACGCCGTCGTGAAGGTACGCGACACGGTTCCCTTCCGCAGCTCTCAAGGCGGCGCTCACGCGCAACCAAATATACGGCCGTAGCCGCCGTCGCGCTTGTTCCGGCGTGCAGAATTCGAACGCTGCAAGCTCGGAATCCGCGAGGTACAGCCCCTCTATCTGGTCGCTGGTAAGCGTTCCGGCATCGAATACGAACATCAACGAGTCGTCCCACACTCCGTGTGGCGAGACCCAGTCCAGGCACAACAGCGCCATTCTGGTAGTCGGCAGATGCAGTCCGAGTTCCTCGTTCAATTCTCGTCGCACGGCGTCGATCGGTGGTTCGTTTGCTTCCGCCATACCACCGGGGATATCCCAATCAGGCTTGTACTTCGGGTCGACCAACAGGAAACGGCCGCGTCCATCCCGAATAATTGCGTCAGCTCCTACACGCTTACGCGGCTGCTTCGCATTGCCCTCTGCGAGATGTTCCCGCCATGCTTGGGGGTCACGTTTATATAGCGGCGTGTCGGAATTCATGTCACCCTTTGGTAGAGGGCAATGGAAATTCGGGCACATATCTTCCCAGCCCCCGCGACAACCACAGTCGCTGACGCAACGCATCGTCCAGACATTCGAGAAATTCACGGACGAGTGCTACAGAGCTATACGGCTCCATCAGCAGTCGGAGATCTCGGAGTCGTTGGATCACTAGATATGAGCTCAAAGTTTGGGTGGAAGCGATCACATCACGCCCGATTTTGCACGCTTGTTCGGGTTCATCCTGATGAACTAAGGAAACCATGAGGAGTATTTGGCCGAGCGCCCGGCTACGCGTTCGCTCGACAGGTCGCAGCTCCATAATTCTTTCAGCGTGACGTTGTGCGTGCAACGGCTTTCCGAGCTGCTGCATACAACCGGCGGCAACGCTGGCCAGTGAGCCCTCGTCGAAATTGCTGACCCATGTTGAAGGCTCTCCGTCGTGGGACCCTTCCAGCGATTTCTCCGCACGTTCCAGAAACGTTAGTGTCTCGTGTGGCTTCCGCAAAGATGCGAACCCTTTCGCCTGCATAGCAAACACGCGCGCCTCGAAGCTCAGGATTTCGCGGCTCGTCGGCTAAAACCTGTTCGCCCGCTTTAGCAAAGCGAATAGCATGGTGCGGCTGCGATCGGTGATGAGCTAAGTGGCTCATGGTTGCCAGGATATGGACGCTAAGCTGTCGGTCTTGCCCAACCTTGGACAATTCCAGTGCACGCCCGAAGTGGCTATAGGCTCGATCATCACGTCCAGCATCATGAGCCATCCATCCCGCCATCTCGGTCAACCCTGCCGCCGCAGCGAAAACAAATCGACCGCCTACGTCATGATCTCCCCCGAACAGCCGTGGTGCTATATCACTTTGCAAATAGTTGATGACCGTGGAATAGAGATGACCACCGCCCACCTTCCGATCAGCCGAACGAAATGATCGCATAGTCATCACGTCACTACCGTTCATATTTCCTACGCCCTCGCCGATTCTCCCCCGCTGGACAGGTTCGGCAATCGAAGGGTCCAAATTGTGCAGCGGCGCGTCCATCTGAACCGCGACAGCGGGCTGTAGGACTGTAGTGCCGTCGGCAAGAAGGTCCCTGAGTTGTTCGGGCGAAACCTTCAACGCAACGGCAAGTTTGGGCCACAGCCACGCCGAAGGCTCACACTTACCAGCCTCCCACCGCACCACGGTCGACCGCTCCACGTTCAAATGCGCGGCCAACGACTCTTGAGTAAATCCGAGAGCCTTACGGCGCTGCGCGAAATCGCGACGCACGCCACGCCCCACAACCGCCATAGCTCCGCCTTCCGCCCCTGCAACTCCAAAGCTCAGCGGGGCAATGCCTCTGTCGTGCCTCATCAGTGCTCAGTGCGTGCTCTGGTCCGTGGTCGCTACCAACGGTTGGCTACAGGTTACGGCTCGAACCCAATGCGTAGCAATGGAGGCAACAGGCTAATGACCAGCCAAGATACAGCGCCACGCAACCCGACCAAAACACGGACGAGGAAGCGGGCGGAGCACAGCGAGATGACGCAGTGATATGGAATCCACCGATCGCGCTCGGGTGGATCGACCTGACCGTGAGCCTCGCGCCGGAATGGGACACGGCACAGGTGCGGCGATTGGCGCGCCACCTGGGATATCGCGTTGTGTGGCCGCCGGACGTCGACCTGATCCCGTTAGTGGATCGAGTACGCGCCACCGAAGCCGACGCAGTGATCACCCCCGCACCCGCACATCTGGACGTGCTCTTGCTGCACGCGGTGATGAGCGCCGCGGATGTCGAAACCGTCGAGCCGCGTATAAGTTTCGCGCGCTGGTCGGTACTGCCGGGATGGGGGTGGAGCGGATGAGCGGCGCGTGGGGACCGCGGAAGGTCGGCCACATCGCGCCGCCGCAGACGTTGACCGCGCAAGCGCACTACTACGCCCAACTCGGCCGCTGCGAACGCCTGGGCGACTACGCCCAGGCGGCCGCGCTGCGCACAGTTGGACCACCCGCACCGGAACCGGCGGACGGGATCACGGGCGCACTGGCCTATTTCCGGTATCGCGCCGATCACGGCGACACTGCGGCCGCGAAATTCGTTCGGCAGCATACGTTCTCGGCTACAACCCCGGCCACATGGTGGTGAGTGCACCGTGTCCACCGACGTGCATCACACCGAATGCAATGGATTGCGGGTGACCTGGCGGCGCGACCCGACCCGCCAGCAGATCCTCGTAGTCGGCATAGACGCCATCAGCGATCGTTCGGCGGTGGTGACTCTCGCGCCGGGTGACCACCTGGACTTGGTGCAAGCGCGGCAGCGGTGGCCGCAGCTCGCGCCGTTGTGGAATGCGATACGGCACGACTTCTGGACCGGAGCGCTGACCGTGTGGACGGATAGCGCGTGAGCGGTTTATGGATCTCCGCCGTTCCGCGGCGAGGCTCCTCTGCCATACCGCCCGGGGGCCGAATGCGAGCGCTGTCCGCGACAACCGTCGTCGGACAGCGACTTCCACGCGACTACTCGGCGGCCGTGTAGCCCACCATCCACGGCACGGCGAACTTGTCGGTCGCCATGCCGAACAGCTCGGCCCACTCCGTCTTGCCGATCGGCATGGTCACCTCGCCGCCCGCCGACAGTTCCCGGAAGATGCGCTCGGCCTCCTCGCGGGTGTCGACCTCGAGCGAGACCGCGTAACCCGGGTTGGCGGTGTTGACCGTTTCTCCCGGCGGGGCGTCGGACGCCATGAGCAGGTGGTCGGTGCCGCGCAGCGGCAGGGCGGCGTGGGCGATCAGATTCTTCACCTCGTCGGGCAGATTGCCGCCGTCGCCCATCTCGCTGAAGCGGATGAGCTGTAGCTCGCCGCCCAGTACGGACCGGTAGAAGGTGAACGCCTCCTCGGCGTTGCCGTTGAAGATCAGATAAGGATTCACAGCCGTCACGGGTTGCCTCCTCGAATGAGAACGTGGCCGGACCGACGGCAGTGGCCGCCGTCCTAGGTAGGACGACGGCCACGCTCGGAATTCATCGGTTCAGCCGTTGTAGATGGCCTCCACGTCGGCCGCGTGGTTCTTCATGACCACGGCCCGCTTCAGTGACATCTTCGGCGTCAGCTCGCCGGTCTCCTGCGTCCAGTCGACCGGCAGGATGCGGATCTTCTTGATCTGCTCGGCATGCGACACCAGCTTGTTGGTGTCGGCGACCGCGGCGTCCACGTCGGCCTTCAGCTCCGGCAGCTCGATCAGCTTCTCGATCGTCAGATCGGCGGGCAGGCCCTTGCGCTCCTTCCAGCCCGGCAGCGCCTCCGGGTCGAGGGTCACCAGGGCCGCGATGAACGGCTTGCCGTCACCGACCACCATCACCTGGCTGATCAGCGGATGCGCCCGCAGCGAATCCTCCAGCAGGGCCGGGGACACGTTCTTGCCGCCGGCGGTGACGATGATTTCCTTCTTGCGGCCGGTGATGGTGATGAAACCGTCGGCGTCCAGCGCGCCCAGGTCGCCGGTCTTGAACCAGCCGTCGGCGAAGGCGTCCTCGGTCGCGGTCGGGTTGTTCCAGTAGCCGCCGAATACGACCGGTCCGCGCAGCAACAGCTCGCCGTCCTCGGCGATCTTGGCCGCGTGCCCGGGCAGCGGGCGGCCGACCGAGCCGATGCGGACATGCTCGGGGGTGTTCACCGACACCGCCGCGGTGCTCTCGGTGAGGCCGTAGCCCTCGTAGATGATGACGCCCGCGCCGCGGAAGAAGTGCCCGAGCCGTGCGCCCAGCGGACCGCCGCCGGAGACCGCGGTCTCGCAGCGCCCGCCCATCGCCTCGCGCAGCTTGCCGTACACCAGCTTGTCGAAGACGGCGTGCTTGAGCTTGAGACCCAGTCCGGCGCCGCCCTTTTCCTGCGCCTCGCTGTAGGCGATGGCCGTCTCGGCGGCGGCGTCGAAGATCTTGCCCTTGCCACCGTCGTGCGCCTTCTGCTTGGCGCCGTTGAAGACCTTCTCGAACACGCGCGGCACCGACAGGATGAAGTCGGGCTTGTACTGGCCGAACTGCTCGACCAGCGTCGACCAGTCGGCGGTGTGCGCGACGGTGACCCCGGCGTCGAACGCGGCGAGCGCCACCGCGCGGGCGAAGACGTGCGCCAGCGGCAGGAACAGCAGCGAGCGGCGGCCCGGCCGCAGGAATTCCTGCATCGCCGACCGGTCGGCGGCCGACTCGGCGTAGAGGTTCGCGTGCGAGAGCATGACGCCCTTGGGACGGCCGGTGGTGCCGGAGGTGTAGATCAGCGTCGCCGGAGAGGCCGCCTTCACCTGCGCGCGCCGGTCGTGCACGACCTGGTCGTCGAGATCCTTGCCGCGGGCGATCAGGGCATCGATCGCGCCGTCGTCCAGTTGCAGCACCTCGCGCAGTTCCGGCAGACCGGACTCGATCTCGGTGATGGTGGCGCGGTGCGCGGCCTTCTCGACCACGAGCAGCTTGGTCGCCGAATCCGCCAGGATCCAGCGGGCCTGCTCGGCCGAGGAGCTGTCGTAGATGGCGACGGTGCAGCCGCCGGCGGCCCAGATGGCGAAGTCCAGCACGACCCACTCGTACTGCGTGGACGCCAGGATGCCGACCCGGTCGCCCAGTTCGATCCCGGCGGCGACCAGGCCCTTTGCCACGGCCGTGACGGCCTCGGCGAACTCGGCCGCGGTCACATCGGTCCACCCGCCCTGACCGTCGGGCCGGTTGAACACCACCAGTCCCGGTGTGCGTGCGGCATGCCGGAACGCGCCGTCGGACATATTGGCGTCCTCGGGGATGGTGTAGGTCGCCGGGACCTCGAACTCTCGCATCGGTGCCCTTCCACGTGGTTTACTCACCGGTAATTTACGCCACTCGGGACGGCCGCACCCGCCCGCCTCCCCGCCGCGTGCGCGCGAGCCGGTAGACCGCCCGAGTTCTATCCTATGGACCGTGTTTGCGCTGCTCGCAGCGATTCGCCGAGGAAACCGGCCAGCTCGCGCGTCGCCGCCGCGGCGGGTCCGACCAGCGAGGCCTGCAGTTGCGCGACGTGCCACAGCCCGCGAGTGACGCTGAACCGGGTCGGCACGCCCACCCGCTCCAACGCCGCCACCAGCCGCACGCACTGCTCGTGCAGCAGTTCGCCCGCGTCGACCTGGATGTAGGTCGGCGGCAGGCCGCGCAGGTCGCCCAACAGCGGCGCGTAGCCGGGATCGAGGCCGTCGGCGTCGCCCCGATAGGCGGCGGCGCAGGCGCGCGACCACGCCTTGTTGATGACCAGATCCCGCGCACGGTCGGGGACCTGATTGGGATCGGCCCACGGCGCGATCAGGCCCAGCGCCGCGGGAGCGATGCCGTGCTCGTCGCGCAACCGCAGCGCGAGCGCCAGCGACAGCCCGCCGCCGGCCGAATCACCGGACACCGCAATGTCTTCCGGCCGCAGCCCGGACGACACCAACTCCAGGAAAGCCGCCTCGGCATCGTCGAGGGCGGCCGGGTACGGATGCTCGGGCGCCAGCCGGTACTCCGGTACGTAGACCGGGCACCGCAGGTCCCGCGCCAGGTGCGCCACCAGCGAACGGTGCGTCGCCGCCGACCCGACGGTGTAGCCGCCGCCGTGCAGGTACAGCACCGCCACCGGCCGCGCGCCGGGAGCGGTCGCCGTGGTCTCGTCCGCCGCGACGGTGACCCGCTCGGTCGGACGTCCGCCCAGGGTCATCCGGTGCACCCGAGTGCCACCGGGCAGCACCTGCAGGACCGACCCGGCATCCAGCAGCGCCCGCTGCAACTGCCAGGGCAGACGGTGGTGCATGGAGTAGCGGAAAACCGGATGCAGTACCGCGCGGGCGATCGGCAGCGGCAGCGAAACAGCAGGCATAGCAGGAACTTTCATGCGATCAGGGGAGGAACCGGCTGTTCACCAGGTTCGCGATGCGCTGGTAGTAGGAACCCGTGGTACGGACGAACAGATCCAGCGCCTTGGCCTCCCAGCCGATCAGCACCCGGCCGTGGCCCTTGCGCACGCCCTCGGTGATGGTCTGCGCGGCCATCTCCGGGGAGTGCATCGCCAGCTTCTTGTCGAAGAACGAGGCGAACTGTTTCGCGTCGATGCCCTCGGCGTAGGTCGCGTTGCGCGCCACCGCGGTCTTGATGCCGCCGGGGTGCACGCAGGTGACCTTGACCGGATGACGGCGGGCCAGCATCTCTTGGCGCAGTGACTCGGTGAAGCCGCGCACCGCGAATTTCGCCGCGTTGTAAGCACTCTGGCCCGGCACCGCGATCAGCCCGAACAGGCTGGACACGTTCACCACGTGCCCCTCGCCCGACTCGATCAACAGCGGCAGGAATGCCTTGGTGCCGTTGACAACTCCCCAGAAATCGACATCCATGATGCGCTCGATGTCCTTGAACTGGGAGTCGGCCACCTCGCCGTGGAAGGCGATGCCGGCGTTGTTGTACACCTGATGCACCACGCCGAAGTGCTTCTTCACCTCGTCGGCGTACAGCAGTACGGCCTCGCGCTCGGCGACGTTGAGCCGGTCGGACTTCACCTGCGCGCCCAAAGCCTCACAGCGCCGGACGGTTTCGGCGAGCCCGTCGTTATCGATGTCGGACAGCGCGAGTTTCGCGCCGCGGCGGGCCAGGTTCTCGGCCAGGGCGCGGCCGATACCCGACCCCGCGCCAGTGATCACACAAACCTTGCCCCGGAAGTAAGCGTCATTGCTCACGATGTAGCCACCACTTTCAGATCGGACCGAGCGGCCCCGTCGGCATTCCTGGAGGTGTCGTACGCCGACACGTCGAACTTTTCCAGCAGTTTACGGAAGCGGAAGGTGAAATCCGGCCACAGCGTGGTGTTGTTGCCGTGCTTGTCCAAGTACCAGCTGGCGCAGCCGCCGGTGTTCCAGACGCTGCCGACCAGCTTGCCCTGCAGCTCCCGATTGAACTTGTCCTGCACGTCCTTTCGCACCTCGACCGTGCGCAGGCCCAGCCGCTCGACGGTGGCGATCGCGTCGGCGACGTAGGCGATCTGCGACTCGATCATGTACACCATCGAGGTGTGGCCCAGGCCCACGTTCGGGCCGAGCAGGAAGAACATGTTGGGGAAGTTGGCGATCGCCGCACCCTTGTAACCCTGCTGGCCGGAGGTGTCGAAGACCTCGGCGAGCGTGCGGCCGTCGCGACCGGCGACGACCTCGTAGGCGGGCGAGTCGGTGACGTGGAAGCCCGTCGCCACGACCAGCGCGTCGATCTCGCGCTCGGTGCCGTCGGTGGTGACGATCGAGCCCGCGCGGATCTCCTCGATGCCGTCGGTGACCAGGTCGACGTTGTCGCGGCCCAGCGCCGGGTAGTACTCGTTGGAGATCAGCATGCGCTTGCAGCCGATCCGGAAGTTCGGGGTGACCTTGCGGCGCAGCTCCGGGTCGCGGACCTCGTAGGCCAGCTTGGCCCGCGCGATCCCCTCCAGCACCCGCATCGCGGGCGGGAACTTGGCCAGGCCGACCACCTGGGTTTCGCGCGCGGCGTAGATGGCGGCCCGCGAGAGCTTCTGCACGCCCGGCACATGCTTGAACGCCAGTCGCTCGGGCAGCGTGTACGGGCGGTCGATGCGCGGCAGCAGCCACGGCGCGGTGCGCTGGTAGACGTCCAGGTGCGCGACCTGCCGCGCGATCGCGGGCACGATCTGGATCGCCGAGGCGCCGGTGCCGATCACCGCGACCCGCTTGCCGGTCAGGTCGGCGTCGTGGTCCCAGCGCGCGGAGTGGAAGATCTTGCCCTGAAAGTCGTTGATGCCCTTGATATCCGGCAGGTTCGGCTCGCACAGCGCGCCGACCGCGGAGACCAGGATGTCGGCGGTGAAGGCGCCCTTGGAGGTCTGCACCTCCCAGCGCGCGTCGGCGTCGTTCCAGCGGGCGCCGGTCATATCGCAGTCGAAGAGGTGCTTGTCCCGCACGCCGTAGCGGTCCGCGACGCTCCGGATGTAGCGCTGGATCTCCGGCTGCTTGGAGAACGAGCGCGACCACTCCGGGTTCAGCGCGAAGGAGTAGGAGTACAGCTGCGACGGCACATCGCAGGCCGCGCCCGGATAGGTGTTGTCGCGCCAGGTGCCACCGACATCGCTGCCACGCTCGATCACCAGGTAGTCGTCGCGACCCTGCTGGCTGAGCCGGATCGCCAAGCCCAGACCCGAGAACCCGCTGCCGACGATCAGAACGTGTACATGACGGGCGGTCCGGTCGACGCCTTTGTCTGTAACCTTGCGACTCATGTACCCGAGCGTAAGGGGTTATTGAGCAGGAGTCAACAGTATTGACTCACGTTCAGTAGGATGGTGCCGTGAGCAGAGGACCTGGTGAGAACGGCAAGCGGGTACGCCTGAGCCCGGACGAGCGCCGGGAGCAGCTGATCGCGCTGGGTGTGAAGATGCTCGCCGACCGTGCCCTCGAGGACATCGCCATCGGCGACATCGCCGAGCGGGCCGGCATCTCGCGGGGCCTGCTGTTCCACTACTTCCCGTCCAAGCAGGACTTCCATCTCGCGATCGCGCGGCGCGCCAACGCCGAACTGCTGTCGCGCACCGCACCCGATCCCGACCTGCCGCTGTTCGAGATGCTGCGCGACGCGGTGCAGCGCTACGTCGACTACGTGAGCGAGAACCGCACCTCGTACCTCGCCCTGCTGCGCGGCCCGGCCAGCTCCAGCCCGGAGTTGATGGCGCTGGTCGACCAGACGCGCGGCGCCATCGTCGATCGCATCCTGGGCGAGGCGCCGATCCCGATCGAGGATCCGGATCAGCCGCGGCTGCGGCTGGCGGTGCGCGGCTGGGTCGCCTTCGTGGAGGAGACGACGCTGAGCTGGCTGCGCCACGACACCATCACCCGCGACCAGCTGATCGACATGCTGGTCGAATCGCTGCCGGCGCTGGCGCTCAATCCGCTGTTGACCGAGGCACTGCGCCCCTGATCACGCTGCGCCCCTGATCATTTGGGGGCGACGTACCAGCGGAAATCGTCCGAGCCGTCGGGGCCGCGGCGGCGGATCATGTCACCGAGCCGCACGGCCGGCTGCACGAGGGTGAAGTCGGCGCCCGTACCGACCACGATGCCGACGAACAACCCCATGCCGTAGCTGGTCGGGCTGTAGACGATGCCGCCGGAATCGCCGTGGTCGACGGTGAAGGTGGTGCGCATGTGGGTGTCGGCGATATTGCTGATGGTGCCGCAGGTGGTTCCGGTGCGCGTGCCCTCCTTGCACACCCGCTGACCCACCGCCGGATCGCTGTCGACCGCGGCGATCGCCACCTCGTCGGTCTTGGCCGAGACGACGACATTGTCGGCCAGCCGCACCATGGCGAAGCCGAGGTTGTCCACGTCGCCGTCGGGCACGCCCTGCTCGTAGGCGCCGATGCGGTGGCCGTCCTCGTCGCGCACCTGCGCCCCGGACTCGAAGCAGTGGCCCGCGGTGATCGCGTACTTGACGTCGCCGATATGACCGAGCAGCCCGACCGAACACACCTGACCCGAGGTCTTGATGGCCATGCCCGGATAGATCCGCACCTGTCCGGCGGCGCTCGCGGGCGTCGCCACGGTGCCCGCTGCCAACAGCAACGCGCTGATCAGCAGCAGAATCCGGCCCGGCCCGCGCAGGCGGGGGACACGTCGCAACAACGAGGTCTGGGGACGACCGAGGGGTGGCATGGCGGCTCCGAAAATGACAGCGAGGCTTCAACATTAAGCCCACCGCGCGCGAAGCACCAGAATTGGGCACATCGACGCCACCGGACCGCGCGTGGCGCCGGTGCCGCGGGGGTGTTCAGCTCTCGTACTCGTACCCCGACCGGTCCCCCGCACGATACGCCGACAGCACCGTCAGCAGGGCAGCAACCAGAATCATAACGCCCGAAACCAGCAGGGCCACATCCAATCCGCGATGGAAGGCGGCGTAGGTGGCGTGGATGACCTGATCGACGATCGGGCCGTACGCCGCCGACGCGGACGGATCGCCGCCCTCCGGCACGTTGCCGGTCTTGATCGCGTCGATCACGATCGCCTGGAAGTTCGCCGGTATGTCCAGTTCGTTCAGCCGCCGCACCAGATCGTCGTCGAGGAACGAGTTGACCAGCGAGCCCAGCGCCGCGACGCCGACCACCGCGCCGACCTGGCGCATGGTGTTGGTCGCGGCGGCGGCCATGCCCGAGTGCTCGGCGGGCACCCCGGACAGCACCGCGGACGTCAGCGGGACCACGGCGATGCCGAAGCCCAGCCCGGCGACCATCAGCGCCAGCGCGAGCGGGGTGAATTCCACTGTGACGCCCAGGCATTCACGGGCCAGCTGGATGCCCGCGGCGCCGAGCACGCAGCCGGTGACCATCGGGGCGCGCGATCCGCGCAGCGCCACCCAGAACCCGGCGAGCAGCGAACCCAGGATGATCGCGACGGCCATCGGGGCGAACAGGGCGGCGGTGCGCCAACCCGAGTAGCCGATGACCTCCTGCAGGTACAGCGCGGTGAAGAAGAAGATCGAGAAGATGCCGAAGTACACGGCGAACGCCACGATCAGCGCGCTGCGCAC
Source organism: Nocardia sp. N2S4-5 (assembly GCF_044628355.1). Classification (NCBI taxonomy): domain Bacteria; kingdom Bacillati; phylum Actinomycetota; class Actinomycetes; order Mycobacteriales; family Nocardiaceae; genus Nocardia; species Nocardia sp. N2S4-5. The sequence continues at coordinate 3,501,252 of NZ_JBIUPM010000001.1, forward strand.
CATCGGCAATCGCAGATAGCGGAAATCGAACATCGGGTTGCGCGCACGCGTTTCGACCACCAGGAACCCGAGGAACGCGACGCCGCCAAGCACGAACAGCGCGATCACCGAGGGCGCGGCGTAGCCCACCTCCTCCCCCGAGATGCCCGCGTAGATGACGCAGCCGAGAAACGTCGCGCCCAGGACGAATCCGGCCCAGTCGACCGGTCCCGGTTGCGGGTCGGCGCTCTCCGGCACGTACCGGAGCGCGGCCGCCAGCACGAGGACGCCGACGATCAGGTTGAACCAGAAGATCGATTGCCAGCCGAACGCGCCGACGAGCAGCCCGCCGATCACCGGCCCGGCCGCCAGCGCCAGCCCGGACACCGCCGCCCACGCGCCCAGCGCCTTGGCGCGAGCGCCGCGGTCGGGATAGATGTGGCGCAGCACCGAGAGCGTGCCGGGCTCCGAGGCAGCCGCACCCAACCCCATCACCCCGCGCCCGGCGATCAGCACGGCCACACTGGTCGCGGTCGCCGACAGCACCGAGCCGACACAGAACACCACCAGGCCCGCCACCATCACGCGCTTGCGCCCCCACCGATCCCCGAGCGTGCCGGCGGTCAGCATCAAACTCGCGAACACCAGCGTGTACGCGTTGACCACCCACTGCAACGACACCACGCCCGCGTGCAGATCGGACTGAATATCGCCGAGGGTCACACTGACGATGGTGGTATCGAGAAACGTCACGAACAGCACCGCGGTAACGGTCGCCAACGCGACATTCGGACGCGCCGCGCGAGTCGAGGCACTCGGTGCGGTCATATGCCCTCCCGCCCGGTCAGTTGCCCGGCACCACAACGGAAGAGGAGACAGACGGCCCTGCGGTGGGTGCGGCCGGGGCGGGCGCGCCGGGGGTGGGCTGTGCGGTAGTGGCGCAGACCGGGGGTGGGTTGCCCTGCAAGGTCAATAGGGCGCAGAAGGTGGCAGCGGTGACCTTCCATGTGCCGTCCTGGTAGACCGCCGAGCCCGGTTGGTTCGCCAGGGCCGGTTTGCCGCCCATCAGGATGGTGTAGGTGACGTCGGCATGGTCGGTGCCGGTGCTGGCCACGCCGGAGACGGTCGCGGCGGTGGACTTGGACATCGGCGAATCGGCCTGGGCGTTGATCGTGTCGGCGAACGCCTTGCCGTTCTCCAGCACCGCCATCTTCTGCTCGGCGTCGGTGCCGCCGTCGAAGAAGCGCTCGTAGCTGCGGGTGACCGCCTCGGTCACCGAGGGTGGGCCGGTGGTTGCGGCGGCGTCGGACTCGTCGTCGGAGCCGCCGCAGGCCGTGACGGCCGGCAGGATGGTCAGCGCGCAGGCGGCGAGCAACGCCGCGGTTCGGGTGCACATGTCCCGGTCGAACATGCCCCGCCTCCCTCGATGGGTCGGTTGGACGGCGCTGCCGGGCCTGTCGACCCGTCGCAACGCCGCGACGGCTTGATCAGTCGGCTCAGACTACTCGCCGGAAGGTACCGGAGGGCGCGGATCGGCGACCACGGCGGGCGTGTCCAATTCGGCCAGCACCCTGGGCAACTCGGCGGCGAAGACCGCCGGATCCAGCAGCGCCGGATCGGCCGACACACCGATCCCCAGCACCCCGCGCCAACTCAGCACGCCCGCCACCAGCGGCACGCCCGGCGCCGGCGGCAGGATGGGGAACACCTGGGCGATCGGCAGACCCGCGAAGGTCATCTCCCCCTCGGGCCCGGCCATGTTCGACACGATGGCGTGAAAGAACCCGCCGCCGTACACATTACGGGCGAACCAGCCGACCACCGGTTCCGGCAGCAGCCGCAGTCCGGTGCCCATGACGAAATGCGAAGCCAGCGCCCGGGTTCCGCTGTGCAGGCGGGAACTGCGGGCCCGGATGTCGTCCAGCAGGTCGGCGGGAGCGGCGGGGGCGAACGGCACGTCGGTCATGACCGCGGCGGTGAGGTTGCCCTCGGCCGCCGACGACGGCTCGCGGACCATCAGCGGCACCGCCACCCGCAGCCGATCCCGCAGCGGTCCCGCCCACTCCGGCCGCATCCGCTGCAGGGTGCAGACCATGACGGTGAGCAGCACGTCGGTGACCCGCGTCCGCCGCGAACGCGCCACCGCCCGAACGGTTTCCAGGTCCAGCCCGACCACGGCGAAGGTGCGGTGGGTGGACCCGGCGGGCAGCCGCCCGGCGGGACGCGCGTCGGTCGCGAGCTGAGCGAACCCGGTCGCGGTCGCCACCGCGGTCGCGGCCCGGCCGGGCCCGCGCCGGTCACCGACGGTCAGATCGACCCGGGGCCGCAACAGGTGCAGCGCCTGCACCACCGTCCCGACGCCGTCCGCGACGGTGTGATGCAGCAGCAGTACCACGCCCACCACCCCGACCGTCCCGTCCCGCACCAGCACCAGCCGCCACAGCGGCCGATCGCGCGGCAGCGGCTCGGCCGCCAGCTCGGTGACCAGCAAGGCGATATCCGCGGTCCACGGCGTGCCGTCGGCGCCCGGCGCCACGGCGGTATCGACGACCCGCTCGGTGACATGCCAGTCCCAGTCGATCTCCGAGTCGACCCAGCGCGCGCGGCGGAACCGACCGGCGAGCCGCAGCCGCTGGCGGAAGCGCGGCAGGTGCGCGAGTTCGCCCCGGACCAGCGCCCGAATCTCCTCGACGCGCGGACCGCCGTCCGGGCGGGGGTCCAGCACCACCATGCCGCCGACCTGCTGCGGTAGCCCGGCGTCCTCGATGTGCAGGAAGAAGGCGTCGGCGGGCGGCACCACGGGCGGCCGGGCGTACCAGCGGTCGACCAGCGCGATGCTCGCCGCCACGAACACCGCCGCGATGACGGCGTCGACCACGAAGTGGTTCGCGGTCGCGACGATGACATACACCGTGATCAGCACATGCAGCGCGCTGAGCAGCTGCACCACCAGGCCGCCGGCGATCCGGGCCAGCACCACGCTCACCCACAGGGCCCACCCCACGTGCAACGACGGCACCGCCGCCAGTTGATTGCTGCCGTCGACCATCGGAGTCCCCCACGAACCCCAGGTATCCCCCGCGACAACGGTATCGACGAAGCCCAGATCCGGCAGCAGCCGCGGCGGCGTCACCGGATAGACCGCGAAACAAGCGATGGCGAGCACATTCAACAGCAGAAACGAGTCGCGGGCCTGGGGATAGTCGGCAGGTCTGCGGAAATACATCCAGAACAGCAGCACGAACGCGGTGACGATGTAGGTGAAGGCGTATTCGTAGTTCGCGATGGTGGCGAGTCCCTCGTGCGCGGCCAGCCACCGATTCAGCGAGAGTTCCACATCCAGATGCGACCACTGCTCGAGATCGAACAGCGAGCGCGCGTGCCGATCGGCCGCGACTCGCCGCTCCGGGCTGTGCAGCGTATCGACCAGCAGATACAGCCCGAACACGACCAGCCCGACCGCGATGTCACGCCACAGGACGGGCCGCGATGGATTGCCCACGTCAACCGTAATAACACAGCCGACACGGCTCGATGAGATCTCTTGGCAGGCCGATTATCGGCGCGTCGCGCTTTTCAGCGGCCGCCCTCGCCCGCTTTCCCGCCGTCCGGGCAATCGCCTACGCCGTCCGAACGCAGCGCGTATTCGTCCTCCGGGGACGCTTCGGTGTTGTCGTAGAAGGCCTGCGCCAGCGGGGAATGCGCGAGCCCCGCGATCCCCCAGGCCATCAGCGCGCCGGCGATCGCGATTCCGGCCAGCGCGCCGGGATCGAGGGGAATCGTGACCTGGAAGGCCAGAATGCCGACGACGTAGCTGGTCACCGGATTGGTGACGCTCATCGCCGCGATCGCCCAGGGCAGCGGTCCCGCGGCGAACGCGGCCTGTTCCAGCAGCAGGCCGCTCAGTGTGGACAGCGCCAGCAGATATCCCGGCCAATCCACCGCGGTCGCCGGAATTCCGCGATGCAGCAGGTCGTCGGTGGTGAGCTTCATGAATACCGCGCTCATCGCGAAGCAGATGCCCGCGGCGACGGCGACCAGATTGGCCGCGACGCGGATCGAGCAGCGGGTGCTGGCCGCGGCCAGCAGCACGACCAGTCCGGCCGCCGAGACCGTCGCCAGCAGCACGCGCGACCGTTCCGGCTCCCCCGACAGCGGTGCGGCGCCCTCCACGCTGAACAGCACCGCCAGCCCCGCGCACACCAGCAGCGCGTAGAGCAGGTCCCGGGGCAGCGGCCGTCGCTGCCGTCCGGCCGCCTCCAGCGGCACCGCGAACAGCAGCTGGGTCGACATCAGGGGTTGTACGGCGGCGACCGAGCCGACCTGCAGCGCCGCGGCCTGGGTGAGAAATCCGGCGAGGTTCGTCAGCCAGCCCCGCAGCCAGGTCCGGCTCCGCACCAGGCGGCGCATCAGCATCGACAGACCCGGGACCCGCGCGGCCCGCGGCTGCTCCGCCACCACCTCGCGGGCCGCTCGCTGCTGCAGGAACCCGGCCGTGGCGAACAGGAACGCGGCCAGCACTCCCAGTACAACTACCAAGATCATGCGGACCCCCGGATAGTCGGCGATCTCTCTCCGACTTTACGCCCGGCCCGGGACGCCGCCCCGGCACCGGCCCCGGGCGTGCCGCGCTCAGAGGTCGTGCGAGTCCAGCCAGGTGCGGGCCAGGTCGGCGGCCGCGGCGTGCTCGTCGCGCAGGCGCCGGACCAACTCGGTGAGGTCGTCGGTGGTGAGTTCCCCGGCGACCTTGTTGAGCTGTTTGATCTGACGCCCGCTGAGCGCGCCCTTGCGGAACAGCGGGAGGACGCTCCGAGCGCGGAAGGCGTAGTCGGGGTCGGCGATCGGCGCCAGCTCACCGGCGCCGCCGGGCAGCAGGACCGCCGGAGCGGTCAGCACACCGGCCTGAACCTGCCCGTCCCGCAACGCTTTCCGGAGTTCCGAGTCGCTCGGATAGACCGAGTAGTGCGTGATGTCGCAGCCGTAGACGGTGCGCAGCGGGTCGAGGATGTCGTGCCGCGGGTCGGGGGAACGGCGCAGCGGGTCCAGTTCGCTGCCGGTGGCGATGCCGACGGTCAGTTCGCCGCAGTACGGTGCCAGCTCCGCCAGCGAGTCGGGGAACCGCTGAGCGTGCTCGGGCGAGAATACGAAGGCCGGACGCAGATCGGTGCCGTCGGCGATATCGGACACCGCCAGGCCCTCGGGCAGCGCGCGGCTGACCGCGTCCGACACATCGGGGACGGGCTTCGCGCCGGGTGCGGGCGTCGTCGTGGTGGCGGCCGCGGCAGCGAGCTTGTCGGGCAGCCGCGCGCGTGAACCCGAGTCCAGGGCGCTCAGCAGGTCGCCGCTGTCGTCGCCGACCAGTTGCACCGTGCCGGCGTCGAGGGCGGCCAGATAGTCGCCGCGCTGCCCGAGCCGGGCGCGGGTGGCGGTGTGCGTGCCGCCGCGGGCCAGCGCCCCGGCGTAGATCTCGGAGATCAGTTCGGACTGAGCGGAATTCCCGGCGCCCACCGTGACCGCCACCTCGGAATCGCCGTCCGAACAGGAAACAACCAGCGTGGCGGCCACCACCGCGACCACCGCGCGGGCCGACATCCGCACCGATGCGGCCAACACCATCCGGCGACACCCACTCCCGATAGATAGTAAGAACGACACGCGGCTGACAGTATGGACAACCAGTGGGTGGCCGTCCGCAGACGAATCGTAGTCGGAGTGCGACGCCCCGCCCGCCAGCGCCCGGGCCGTCGGAAGGACCTGCAGTGAACTCCACCAACTCCCCCGTGCGACGCCGCCGCCCCGCACCGACCGCCGTGCGTTCGCTCGCGACGGCCGTCACGCTCGCCGCCGCGCTGGCGCTGTCGGCATGTGGCGGCGACAGTGATCCGCTGTCGAGCGGCTCCGGCGGCTGCGACGGCGACACCAACAAGATCACCATCGGCTCGGCCAATTTCCCGGAGTCCGAAACCGTCGCCAACGTGTACGCGGAGGCGTTGCGCGCCAACGGTTTCGCCATCGACACCAAGCTGAACATCGGCAGTCGGGAGGCCTACATCCCGGCGCTGCGAGACTGCTCGATCGGCCTGATTCCCGACTACACCGGCAATCTGCTGCAATATCTGGACAAGTCGGCCACCGCGACCGCCGCCGAGCAGGTGAACCAGGCGCTGACCACCGCACTCGGCGATCAGCTGGCGATGGGCGCCCCGGCCCCGGGCGAGGATTCCGACGCCGTGGTCGTCACCCGCGCCACCGCCGACAAGTGGAACTTGCAGACCATCGCCGACCTCGCTCCGCACGCGGCGGAGGTGAGTTTCGGTGCGCCGGCCGAATTCGCCGAACGTCCCGGCGGGCTGCCGGGGTTGAAGAACAACTACGGACTCGCCATCGCCGAGGACAAATTCGTCCCGATCGGTGACGGTGGCGGCCCGGCGACGGTGCGGGCGCTGACTTCCGGCCAGGTGACCGCGGCCGACATCTTCACCACCGCGCCCGCCATCAAGGAGAACAACCTCGTGGTCCTCGCGGACCCGAAGCACAACTTCCCCGCTCAGAACGTGGCGCCGGTGTTCAACGCGAAGAAGAAGTCCGACAAGGCGACGGCCGTGCTCGACGCGGTGTCGGCGAAACTGACCACCGCCGAACTGATTTCGCTCAACGAAGCGGTCTCCGGAACCACCAAGACCGAACCCGCGGCGGCCGCGAAGGCGTGGGTGGCCGCGCAGGGCCTGAACAAGCCGACCGGGTAGGGGCGCGCGTGGCCGACATCGAATTCCGCGGCGTCACCAAGACCTACCCGGACGGCACCACCGCCGTCACCGGCCTGGATCTGCGGATCGACGCCGGATCGTTCACAGTCTTCGTCGGGCCGTCCGGCTGCGGCAAGACCACCTCGATGCGGATGATCAACCGGATGATCACGCCCACCGCGGGCACGATAACCGTTGCGGGGGAAGATATTTCGACCGTGAACCCGGTGCGACTGCGCCTCGGCATCGGCTACGTGATCCAGAGCGGCGGACTGCTGCCGCACCGCACCGTGCTCGACAACGTCGCCACCGTCCCGGTGTTGCGCGGCCACACCCGCCGGGCCGCCCGCCGCGCCGCACTGGAGGTACTGGACCGCGTCGGTCTGGACCGCGTTCTCGCACAACGGTATCCGGCCCAACTGTCCGGTGGCCAGCAGCAGCGCGTCGGGGTGGCGCGCGCCCTGGCCGCCGATCCGCCGATCCTGCTGATGGACGAGCCGTTCAGCGCCGTCGATCCGGTGGTGCGCGAGGAGTTGCAGGCCGAAATGCAGCGCCTGCAGGCGGAACTGCACAAGACCATCGTCTTCGTCACCCACGATATCGACGAGGCGATCAAGCTGGGTGATCGTCTCGCGGTGTTCGGCCGCGGCGGCGTGCTGCAGCAGTACGACCGGCCCGAGCGCGTATTGTCCGAGCCCGCAACGGATTTCGTCGCCGACTTCGCCGGTCGCGACCGCGGCTACCGCGGGCTGTCGTTCCGCAGTGCCGACGATGTCGTGCTGCACGAGATCCGCACCGCCACCGCCGCGGAGGTGTCCGGGCTGCATCTGGAGGCGGGGGCGTGGGTGCTGGTGGTGGACGCCGCACGGCGGCCGCTGGGCTGGGTGGATGTCACCGGAGTCGAGGGTGTGCGCGCCGGTCGTGCCTTGGGCGAGAGCATGTCCGCGGGCGGGTCGCTGTTCCCGCCCGGCGGTGATCTGCGGCAGGCCCTGGACGCGGCGATCTCGTCACCGTCGGGAACCGGTGTGGCCGTGGACGAGTCGGGCGCGGTGACCGGCGGGCTGTTCGCCACCGAGATCATCGAACTGCTCGCGCGGCAGCGCGCGGGCGAGAACGCCGACCGCAACCGGCACTTCTTCGAGACCGAGGACGCGCGGTGACCAGCCGGACGTTCTCGAGCGGGAGACGGCGATGCGGTATCTGATCGACAACTTCGCCGAGATCGCCGGATTCGCGCGGACCCACCTCTCGCTGGCGCTGATTCCGCTGCTGATCGGTCTCGTGATCGCCGTGCCGGTCGGCACGCTCATCCGGCGCGTGCCGTGGCTGCGCCGCATCGGGGTGACCGTGGCGGGTATCGCCTACACCATTCCGTCGCTGGCGCTGTTCGTGATCATTCCGCCGCTGGCCGGGATTCCCGCCATCGACCCGCTGAATGTCGTTATCGCGCTGAGCATCTATTCGGTGGCGCTGCTGGTGATCGCGGTGCCGGCGGCGCTGGATTCGGTCTCCGCGGAGGTGCTCGACGCCGCCGACGCGATCGGCCACTCCCGGCTGCGGCGCGCGCTGACCGTCGAATTCCCTTTGGCCCTACCGGTTTTCGTGGCGAACCTGCGCGTGGTGGCGGTCACCAATATCTCGATGGTGACGGTCGGGGCGCTGATCGGGGTGGGCGGGCTGGGCAAGCTGTTCACCCAGGGCTATCAGCGCGATTATCCCGACGAGATCGTCGCCGGAATCATCGTGGTGCTGGTACTGGCGCTGCTGGTGGACCGCGTGCTGTACCTGCTCGGCCGCTGGTGCACGCCGTGGCTGCGGACCGGCCGCCCCACCCTGGCACGGCGGCTGCGCGTCGCCGTCGACCCGGCGAAGGGCGTCGGCGCGTGAACCTTTTCCTCGACGCCTGGCACTACCTCACCGACGCCGGAAACTGGCGCGGCCCGGCCGGGATCGAACATCGTCTGCTGGAACATCTCTGGTACAGCTTCCTGGCCGTCGCGCTCTCGGCGGTGGTCGCGGTGCCCACCGGTCTGCTGATCGGCCACACCCGCCGCGGCGCCGCGCTGATCGTCGGGTTCGCCAACGCCATGCGCGCCCTGCCCACCCTCGGCCTGCTCACCTTCGTGGTGCTGCTGCTCGGGCTCGGACTGATACCCCCGCTGCTGGCGTTGCTCACCGTCGGTATCCCGCCACTGCTGGCAGGCGCCTACGCCGGAATCGCCAACGTGGATCCGAACGTGGTCGACGCCTCCCGCGCCATGGGGATGACCGAACGCCAGGTGCTGCTGCGCGTGGAGGCGCCCAACGCGCTGCCGGTGCTGCTGACCGGCCTGCGCTCGGCGACCCTGCAGGTCGTCGCCACCGCCACCATCGCCGCCTACGTCAACCTCGGCGGGCTGGGGCGCTACATCTTCGACGGCATCAGCCTCTACAAATACGACCGTGTGCTGGTGGGCGCGCTGCTCGTCGCCGCCCTCGCGCTGGCGCTGGATGGGCTGCTCGCCGTCGCGGTGTGGGCCAGCGCGCCCGGCACCGGCCGCCTGCGCCGCCGGGCATCGCTGGAGTAACCCGCCGCTCAGGCGTGGGCTTCCGACATCTCCCACGGGGCCTGCGGAAGCACCTCGCCGGTCTCCAGCAGCGACTTGAGGTTGGCGAGAACGGCGGGCCAGCCGTCCGAGATGCCCTGGTGCATCTCATGATTGGGCAGATTCTCGTGCGTCACCGTGAGGCGGACGATGTCTTCGTGCGGTTCGACGCGGAAGGTGACCACCGAGGGTTCGCGCCCGGCCGCCTCCTCCGGTGAATCCTCGAAGGTGAGGACGAGCCGGGTCGGAGGCTCGGCCTCGAGCACCTTTCCGGTGACGTCGACCGTGCCGGAGCCGTCGGCGCGGCGGTGCTCCCACGCCGAACCCGGCTGCCAGTCCGACACATTCGCATGACCCCAGTAGCGGGCAGTCAGGTCGGCGTCGGTCAGCGCCTGCCACACCTGCTCGGCACTGGCGCGGATGTAGGTGACGTAGACGTAGTTCGGCACGGTGGTGGTGTCGGTGGTCATGGCGTACTCCTCGGCTCGGTTCTTGATGGCGTCGATTGCCTGTAAACGGGGCTTGTCGAAGACGGAGATCCAGCGTTGCTCGATGTCGTGAATGGGCGCCGGATTGAGATAGTGCAGCCGTTCCCGGCCGCGCCGGACGACGGTGACGAGACCGGCGCGCACGAGGATGTCGAGATGCTGGGTGGCCGACTGCCGCGCCATGTCCAACCGCTCGCACAACTCGCGCAGCGTCTGCCCGTTGTGCTCACGCAGCCGGTCCAGCAGCAACCGCCGCGTGGGATCGGCCAGCGCCTTGAACACCGCGTCCATCATCCGCTCTTCGAGGCTCACGCCTCGATAATGCAGGTATTTACCTGCATATGTCAACAAGGCCCGCCGCCCGCGGAAAACGCGAAAGGCGCCCGTCCGCACTGGACGAGCGCCTTTGTCGGCGAAACAGCTTGTTACGCAACACCTTCCGCGCGCGCGGTGGCGGCGACAGCCTCGGCGACCGCCGGGGCGACGCGCGGGTCCAGCGGGCTCGGGATGATCTTGTCGGGAGCCAGCTCATCGGCGACGACACTGAAGATGGCGTTGGCCGCGGCGACCTTCATGCCCTCGGTGATGCGCCGGGCGCCCGCGTCGAGCGCACCCTTGAAGACGCCGGGGAAGGCGAGCACGTTGTTGATCTGGTTCGGGAAGTCGCTGCGGCCGGTGGCCACGACGGCGGCGTACTTGTGCGCGATCTCCGGGTGGATCTCCGGGTCCGGGTTGGACATCGCGAATACGACCGACTCCGGCGCCATCGACGCGATCAGGTCCTCCGCGATGGTGCCCGCCGACAGGCCCAGGAACACGTCGGCTCCGGTCATCGCCTCGGCGGGGCCGCCGGACAGCCCGCGCGGGTTGGTCCGCTCGGCCAGCTCGGCCTTCACCGCGTTCAGGTCGGAGCGGTCCCGGCCGACGATGCCGCGGGAGTCCAGCACCACGATGTCGGAGACGCCCGCCGCCAGCAGGATGTTGGTGCACGCGACACCGGCCGCACCGGCGCCGGACACCACGACCTTCATGCCCGAGATGTCGCGGCCCAGCACCTTGGCGGCGCCGTTCAGCGCGGCCAGCACCACGATCGCGGTGCCGTGCTGGTCGTCGTGCATCACGGGGCAGTCCAGCGCCTCGATGACCCGGCGCTCGATCTCGAAGCAGCGCGGCGCGGAGATGTCCTCCAGGTTCACCGCGCCGAAGCTCGGGCGCAGCCGGATCAGGGTCTCCACGATCTCGTCGACGTCTTTGGTGTCGAGCACGAGCGGGATCGAGTCCAGGCCGGCGAACTTCTTGAACAGCGCGGCCTTGCCCTCCATCACCGGCAGCGACGCGCGCGGACCGATGTCGCCCAGGCCGAGCACGGCGGTGCCGTCGGAGACGACCACGACCAGCCGGTCGGTCCAGGTGTAGCGCTTGGCCAGCTGTTCGTCCTTGGCGATCGCACGGCTGACCTCCGCGACGCCCGGGGTGTAGGCGATCGACAGATCGCGCTGAGTGTCCAGCGGGGCAGTCAGTTCCACCGAGAGCTTGCCCCCGAGATGGCCCGCGAAAATCTCTTCGTGCGTAATGGCGGACAGGCTGGCCGCATCATTCTCACGGCTCGCCGTGGCGGCGTTCGGTGCGTCAGTCACGGGTGACACGATCTCACTCCTGCTCGGTGGTGGCTACCCCGGCTTACGGTTACCGCCGGGTATCGGGATCAGTGGTTTTACGGGTTACTCACGAGTTCGCTGCGCACGCTCGCGGATGCCGGAGCGATACCCCGCGGTAGCTACAGCACGGCAAGTCACGGGGGCCTGACGGCATTCGGTCCGCTGGTCGCCGCAGAGATCTGTCGAGCGAGAACCGGACGGGTGGGTCCGGGCAATACAGTGGGGTGATTCGCGATTCGGAGCCGTGCGTCACGAACCGAATTTCACCAACCGTCCCGGGCCGGGCGGTGGCGTCGGCCGGGAATCCGCAACATTCTGCCAGCCGGGACCCGGACTTGCCAAATCGCTGTGCGACGAGTGCTGCCATCTTCCGAGGGTAGCGGCCTCGAATTACCCCTGGGTAAGCGGAAACTCGCAGTTCGGCGGCGGGAGAAGGTGAACTGTCGCACCATTCGGGGACGAGCGGGTGTGAGGTCGTTACGCCGGAGCGAGATCCGCGCGGTGCGGTGCGGTTCCGGGATCGCACTGCTCCGGCCGCACCCAGACCGACGCCACCCCGCCGGCACGCAACCTGACCCGCCAGTCGCCGGCCTCACCCGGGTGGTCGGTGCGCCGGTGCATCCCGCGGGTCTCGGTGCGGGCGAGGGCACTGTATTTGGTCCACCGCGCCACCGCCAGCAACGCCGCCGCCTGCCGGGCGCGCAGCCGCTGCGGGCCGCGGCCGCCGAGATCGACCTCCGTCACCGGCCACATGCCGTCGAGTTCGGCGATGCTGTCGCGCAGGCTGCCCGCGCTGCGCCAGTAGCTGCGCCGCAGCGGCAGCGTGTGCTCCTGCACCAGGCCGACGACCGCCCGCGGATCGATACCGGCCGTCGCGTTCAGGCCCGCGCCGGGCGCCGGACGGGCCCGGCCCAGCGGACCGCGGCGGCTCGCGAACCGCGCCGCGCCCGCACCGGCCCACACCCCCGACGACATCGCCCAGGCCCCGCCCTGACCGCCGAAACCGCCGACCGCACCCGTGACGGGCTCGCGCGTGGTCACGTCACCGGCGCCGTACAGACCGGGAACCGTTGTGGTGCAGTCGAATCCGGTGACCCTCAGGCCGCCGGTACCGCGCACCGTGCCCTCCAGGACGGCGCGCAGCGGCACTCGTACCGGATCGCTGCCGCGGGCGGCGAACCACGGCGTTCGAGCCAACTGTTTGCGCAGCGGACCGGGGATCTCGTCCAACGCGGCATACACCCGGCGGCCGTCGGCGAGGGCGGCGAACGCCGCGGCCCGCGAGCCGAGCCCGCCGCCGCCGAGCGGTGTGCCGGATTCGTCGTAGAGGGTGGCGAAGTGCAGGGCCATATCCGGCGCGGGCGCCGGGAGCGGGCCGGGCGTCTCGTCGCCGATCGCGGCCAGGCGGATATCGCCGACCGGAGTGAGGGCGTAGGCGTTGGAGAACTCCATGCCCGACAGTTCCGCGCCGACCTCCGCGCCCATCAGCAGTCCGTCGCCGGTGTCGACATCGCTGCCGGCGCCACCGGACAGGAAGGCGCAGCCACCGGTCGCCAGCACCACCGCGCCGGCCCGGACGGTCCAGTCCCGGAATTCGTCGTGCGGCCGCACCCCGGAGGCGCCGGAAACCGCGCCCTCGGAATCGAGGAGCAATTGCAGGGCGGGGTGATGATCGAGAATGCGCACACCGGCCACGAGCAGACTGCGCCGCATCCGGCCGAGATATCTCGAGCCGTTCAGGCAGATTCGCGAAGGCTGCCCGGCGCGGTCGCCCGGAAAGCGATATCCCCAGCGCACGAGCTGATCGACCCGGCGGTGCGTCTCCGCCAGCACCCGGTCCATCCATTCCGGGTCACCCAGGCACCCGCCGTGCCGGTAGCTGCGCGACACCGCCTCCTCGCGGGCCGGGCCGGGCGGGATATTCCACAGTGCGGCAGTACCTTTCGCGGTCGGACCGCTGCTCCCGCAACGCCCCTTGTCGACCACCGCCACCCGGGCGCCGGCCCGGGCCGCGGCCAGCGCGGCCCACATTCCGGCGGGACCACCACCCAGCACCAGCACATCGACCGACATTTCGCTCACAAAGAAAAATGTTCGGCCACAATTCATTCGACCGCAACCGTTACGCTCACCCTAATTCCACCATTGCGTAACCAACAGGTAACCTGCCGCCACAAAAACGACCACCGACCCGAAAAAGGCCAGGAAACCGCGACGCCGATCGGCGAAAATCTGCGCGGCCACGGCCACGACCGATACCCCTATATGCCACGCCAGCATCTCCGTGCCGGGCCCCGGAAATCCGCGCCGGTCGCCCATGAACGCGGCGCCGAACAACACCAGGGTCAGCATCACCAGGCCACCGGCCACGACTCCGCTCACCGCGCGCAGCACCCTCATCCGCGGACCTCGCGGCCGCCTCCGCCGAATCCGCTCACGCCGCGATCACCGGCACCCCGGACGCCTTCTCCACCAGTGCCTCGTAATCGTCCGGGGCCGTGGTGAATTGGCCGAGCCGGAGGGTCTTGTTGGCGCCGTGGTAGTCCGACGATCCGGTGGTGAGCAGGCCGAGCTCGGCGGCCAGCTCGCGCAGCAGGGCCCGGTCGGCGTCGTGGTGGTCGGGATGGTCGACCTCCAGCCCGCCCAGCCCGAGCCCGGCCAGTTCGCGAATGTCGTCGAGGGCCAGCAGCCGTCCGCGCGTGCGGGCCCGGGCATGCGCGACCACGGTCACTCCGCCCGCAGCGGCGACCATCTCGACCGCGCGGCGCAGCGGGGTGTCGGCCTTCTCGACGTAGTAGCGGCCGCGCGGCGCGAGCAGGTCCACGAAGGCGGCGTCCACCGTCGGTACTACACCGGCAGCGACCAGGGCGCGCGCCAGATGCGGGCGACCGGCGGACGGGCCCGCCGAGGCGAGGACCTCGTCCGGGTCGACCGGCAGGCCGTCGGCGGCCATCCGTTCGGCCATGGTGCGCACCCGTTCGGTGCGCTCGGCCCGTAACCGCTCGCGTTCCCGGGCGAACGCCGCGTCCGCCGGATCGAACAGGTAGGCCAAGAGGTGTACCGGCACCGGCCGGCCGTCCTCACCCGTTCCCACGCAGGACATCTCCATCCCGCGCACCAGCGTCAGGCCGGGCGGCAGGGCGTCGGCGGCCGTGGCCCAGCCGGAGGTGGTGTCGTGATCGGTGACGGCGAGCACGTCGAGCCCCGCCGCGGCGGCCCGGCGGACCAGTTCGGCCGGGGTGTCCGTGCCGTCGGAGGCCGTGGAATGGGTATGCAGGTCGATGCGCACCCTGTCCATCTTGCCGAACCGTGGTGTGGCCTCGGCGATCAGCGTGCGTAGCATCCACCCAATGCCGCAGATTCCGCCGCTGCCGTCGTTTCGCGGGCGTGGGCGAACCGCACCGACGCCGCACCGCATCCCGGTCCCGACCGCGCGCGCGATCATCGACTGCGCGGTCTACGTGGACGGCCACCGGCTGCCGGGCCGGTTCACCCACGCCGAGGCGCTCGCCGAGGTGCGCGAGCGCGCGGCCGGTTTCGTGTGGGTCGGGCTGCACGCGCCGGACCAGACCCAGATGGACGATGTGGCAAGGACTTTCGACCTGCACGAGCTGGCGGCCGAGGACGCCGTGCACGCCCGCCAGCGCCCGAAACTGGAGCGCTACGACGACGTGCTGTTCCTGGTGCTGCGCACGGTGAAATACGTGGAGCACGATCTGCACGCGGTCAGCGAGATCGTCGAGACCGGCGAGATCATGATCTTCATGGGCCGGGATTTCGTCATCACCGTGCGACACGGCGAGCACACCGGACTGCACGGGGTGCGCCACGATCTGGAGGACCGTCCGGAGCGGCTGGCGCTCGGGCCCGGCGCCGTGCTGCACGCGATCGCCGATCACGTCGTGGACTCCTACCTGTCGGTCACCCAGGAGGTGGAGGACGACGTCGAGGAGATGGAGGAGGCTGTCTTCACGCCCCGCAGCCGTCTCACCACCGAGGCCGTCTATCAGCTCAAGCGCGAGGTGGTCGAGCTGCGGCGCGCGGTCAACCCGCTCGCGCTGCCGCTGCAGACGCTCTCGCGCAGCACGGATCTGCCGCTGCCCAAGGAGATCCGGCGCTACCTGCGCGACGTGGCCGACCACCACACCGCCGCCGCCGAGCGCATCAGCGACTTCGACGAGATGCTGAGCGCGCTGATCAACGCCGTGCTGGCGAAGGTGAGCGTGCAGCAGAACACCGACATGCGCAAGATCTCCGCCTGGGTCGCCATCGCCGCCGTGCCGACCATGACCGCCGGCATCTACGGCATGAACTTCGATTACATGCCCGAGTTGCACTGGCGATACGGGTATCCGCTGGTGTGGGCGATCATCCTGGTGGTCTGCGGCGGACTGCTGTACATGCTCCGCCGCAACCACTGGCTATAGAGGCGAAATGTGTTGCGCTACAGGTTCGCCGCGCCTCGGCCCGGGTCGTGCACATCGATACCCGCCTCCGCCCACGCGTCGCGCAGCGCGCTCGCCCCGCGCACCCGCACCCAGGCCGCCTCGGTGGCGGTGATCGGCGTGACCGACAGGAACCGCACGGGCTCGGCGGGTTCGGGCAGCGGAACCTCCGGCAGATCCGCGAGGCCGAGCAGCGCCGCGGTGAACGGCGCACCGTGCCACAGCGGCTCGCCCAGATCCAGCAGCGCGTCCGGTAGCAGCACCACGCCTTCCACCGCGGGCGAGGCGATGAGAATGCCGAGGCCCTTGGTCAGCCCGGCGTGACCGCCCACGCCGCCGCGCAGCGTCAGCACCAGTTCCGCGCGCGGGCCGCGCTCCGGATCGGCCAGGGCGGCGGTGGGATCGGTCATCGGGTGACGCGCGCCGCCGAGGGTCACGTAGTGCACCAGTTCCCCGTCGGGGACGCGCAGGATCTCGATCGGCTCCAGGCCCAGGAACGTCACCGAGGCCGAATCGGCCGCGGACACACCGAAATGCCCGAGCGCCGCGGCTCGGACCTCGCCGAGGACATCCATCGACTACAGGGCCAGCTTGGCCAGCATGTCGCGGGCCTGCTCGGCGGCCTTCGGCTCGCACAGCACGTCGTAACGCCCGGCCACCAGCTGCATGGTGGACGCGAAATCACGCTGTCCGCGGGTGGCGGCGTACGGGATCGACGTCGAGATGACACCGAAGATGACACCGCCGACCAGGCCCACCACCAGCGGGCCGATCGCGCCGCCGGTGGTGAACAGGCTCAGCAGCAGGCCCAGGAAAAGGCCCAGCCACGCGCCCGAGACCATGCCGCCGCCGATGACCTTGCCCCAGGTCAGCCGGTACAGCACCCGCTCGACCTGCATCAGGTCCACGCCCACGATGGTCACGTTCTCCACCGGGAACTGGTTGTCGGCCAGGTAGTCGACCGCCCGCTGCGCCTCGGCGTAGGTCGGGTACGACCCGACCGGCCAGCCCGACGGCGGCGTCGGCAGACCCGGCCGATTGCGATTCGCGTTCCCCAACGGATTGGTCATATCCCCCATCATGCTAGGTCCGGGAACATCTCGCGCCCGCGAGGCATATTCCGTCCCCGCGTGTCCGAGCCGGACGCGACGAGGGTCACGTTCGCGCGGAAGTCTTCCCGGTTGTGATCCGGGCCGCGTCGCTCAGTCTTCCGGAGCCGGGGGCACGAACCGGGTGGTGCGCCGCATCCCGGCCGCGCGTCCCTTGCCCGCGATCACCTGAGCCATCTTCGCGCTCGCCTCGTCGATCATCTCCTCGCCCAGCATGGCCGCGCCCCGCGCGCCGCCCTCGAGCGAGGTGTGGAAGGCGTAGGCGTCCAGGATCTCCTCGGCGTGGTCGTAGTCGGCCTGGCGTGGGGAGAAGATCTCGTTGGCGAGTTCGATCTGGCTCGGGTGCAGCACCCACTTACCGTCGAAACCCAGTGCGGCCGTGCGGTTCGCGGCCCGGCGGAAGCCCTCGGGGTCGCGCACCTGCAGGTAGGGGCCATCGATGGCCTGCAGGCCGTGCGCGCGGGCGGTGAGCAGGATGGTCATCAGGATGTGGTGGTAGGCGTCGCCGGTGTCGTAGCCCTCGGGCTGCTCGCCCACGACCAGCGTGCGCATGTTGATGCTGGCCATGAAGTCGGCCGGGCCGAACACCAGCGTCTGCACCCGCGGGCTGGCGGTGGCGATCTCGTCGATGTTGCGCAGCCCCTGGGCATTCTCGATCTGCGGCTCGATCACGATCCGGCCGACCTCGAGCCCGCCCGACTTCTCCAGCTGGGTCAGCAGCAGATCCAGCGCCCGCACCTGGCCGGCGTCGATCACCTTGGGCAGCAGGATCGCGTCCAGCTCCGCGCCCGCGCCGTCGACCACCGAGATGACATCGGCGTAGGTCCACTGGGTGGTCCAGTCGTTGACCCGGACCACCCGGATCTGCTCGCCCCAGCCGGGTTCGTTCAGCGCCGCCACGATATTCGCGCGGGCCGTCGCCTTGGCCGCCGGCGCCACCGCGTCCTCGAGATCGAGGAAGATCTCGTCGGCCGACAGGCCCTTGGCCTTCTCGATCATCTTGGGGTTGCTGCCGGGGACGGCGAGCACCGAGCGGCGGGCGGGGGCGAGGCCGGTTCGGCGAGTTGACATGCGCGGCTCCTGGAGTTCGTGCTTCCGGCGCTGCACCACATAGCCTTGCACTATGGCAGCTACCAAGGTTTTCGCCGCCCGGCTGGCGGGGCTGGTGGTGCTGGGTCCGGACGGGGAGTCTATCGGCCGCGTCCGCGATGTGGTGATCTCCATCCGCTACGACCGGCAGCAACCCCGGGTCCTGGGCCTGGCCGTGGAACTGCCTACGCGGAGACGGATTTTCGTGCCGATGCTGCGGGTGACCGCGATCGAGCCCGGCTCGGTGAACCTCAACACCGGCACCGTGAGCCTGCGCCGATTCGAGCAACGTCCCAGCGAAATGCTAGCCCTGGCACAGATTCTCGACTCGCGGGTGCGCGTGGACGACCCGGATCGGCCGGAGGTGCGGGACGTGGACGTGTTCGTGGTCGATCTCGGCATCGAGCAGACCCGCACCCGCGACTGGCTGGTGTCGCGGGTGGCGGTGCGCGGGCACCGACGCCTGGGCCGCCGCCGCACGGTGCACGTCGTCGACTGGTCGGATGTGCGCGGCCTGACCCAGCAGGAGCTGAACCTGCCGGGGCAGAGCGTGACCGCACTGCTGGAGCAGTACGAGGGCCTGCGCGCGGCCGACGTCGCGCACATGATGCGCGAGCTGCCGAAGAAGCGCCGGATCGAGCTGGCCCGCGCCCTCGACGACGAGCGGCTCGCCGACGTCGTCCAGGAACTGCCCGAGACCGACCAGCTCGAGGTGGTCAAGCAACTCGGCGCGGAACGCGCCGCCGACGTGATCGAGGCGATGGATCCCGACGACGCCGCCGACCTGCTCGGCGAGCTGCCGACCGGGGAGGCCGAAGCCCTGCTGGCGCTGATGGATCCGCAGGAATCCGAGCCGGTGCGCCGCCTGCTCGAATACTCCCCCTACACCGCGGGCGGCCTGATGACGCCCGCGCCGGTAGTGCTGACCCCCGCGGCGACCGTCGCCGAGGCGCTGGCCCGGGTGCGAAATCCGAATCTGACCCCGGCGCTGGCGTCGATGGTGTTCGTGGTGCGCCCGCCCACCTCCACCCCGACCGGCCGCTACCTGGGCTGCGTGCACATCCAGCACTTGCTGCGCGAACCGCCCGCGAGTTTGGTCGGCGGCCTGGTGGACAAGGACCTGGCCTGCCTGGGCTCTGACACCCCGCTCAACGCGGTGACCCGCTACTTCGCCACCTACAACCTGGTGTGCGGACCGGTGCTGGACGAGGAGAACCATCTGCTGGGCGCGGTCACCGTCGACGACGTCCTGGACCATCTGCTGCCCGAGGACTGGCGCGAACAGGACGAGGAACACGCGGCGGGCACGGTGGCGATCGAAGGAGAGCGGTCATGACCGAGCGCAGCGACAAGCCGCGTGGCCGGCTGGAGACACCGGTGGAGAACCGGTTCCGATTCGATTTCGATGCCGAGGCGTTGGCCCGTACCAGCGAGCGGATCGCCCGGTTTCTGGGCACCGGGCGGTATCTGGTGCTGCAGACCCTCATCGTGATCGTGTGGGTGATCCTCAACGTCTCCGCGGTGCGGCTGCGCTGGGACCCGTACCCGTTCATCCTGTTGAATCTGGCCTTCTCCACGCAGGCCGCGTACGCCGCGCCGCTGATCCTGCTGGCGCAGAACCGCCAGGACAACCGGGATCGGGTCGCACTCGAGGAGGACCGCGCCCGCGCCGCGCAGACCAAGGCCGACACCGAGTTCCTGGCCCGGGAGCTGGCGGCGCTGCGGATCGCCGTCGGCGAGGTCGCGACCAGGGACTATCTGCGCCGGGAACTCGAGGACATCAAGGACACCCTGGCGCGCCTCGAGGTGAACTCCGCATGGAACGACGAAGATTCTGTTCCGGCCGACAAATCACGGAAGAGTACCGATCGAAAGAGGGGTCGAGTACCTATTTCGCCACAAATTGACGGCAACTGACCGCAAATAACGACAACAACGAGCTGACCGCCGGGTAACCTGGATCACGTTGCGGGAAGTGACTGACCCAGACAGTAGCGGGCCGGTCACCGAATGGCTACGAGGGGATTGGTGTGCCGATGCGAATATCTGGTCCGATTACCGTGTCGGCGCTGGTGGTGGCGGGTTTGATGGCGTCGGGATCGACGGCGTACACGCCGGTCCGCACCAGCGCGCCCAGGTCGCCGGACGCGCAGCTCGCGGCCGCGACCTCGGCCACGGATCCGCAGAGCGCGACGGCCGATCAAACGGCCGGCCTGGTGCCCGCCGCGCCCGAGCCGCCGCGCAAGCTGCGCGCGATGACCACGCCCACCACGCCCTTCGCCGGTACCGTGCCGCTACGCGACATCGCCCTGCCGGGCGGTGGGGCGCTGGGCATTCCGGAGATCGTGCTCGCCGCCTACCGCAATGCCGAGTTGGCGATGCAGTCCTCCTCGCCCGGCTGCGGGCTGAGCTGGCATCTGCTGGCCGGCATCGGCCGCATCGAGTCGGGGCACGCCCGCAACGGGCACACCGACGCGGCGGGTACCACCATCGGGGCCATCTACGGCCCCTCGCTGGACGGCACGCTGCCCGGTAACGAGGTCATCAAGGCCTCCGACGGCGGCTACGTGCGGGCCGTCGGCCCCATGCAGTTCCTGCCCGGCACCTGGACCCACTACTCCTCCGACGGCAACGGCGACGGCGTCGCGGACCCGAACAACGTCTTCGACGCCACGCTCGCCGCGGCCAAGTACCTCTGCTCGGGCGGGCTGGATCTGCGCGACCCGCAGCAGGAACTGCGGTCGGTGCTGCGCTACAACAACTCGCTTTCCTACGCCGCCAACGTGCTGAGCTGGTCCAACGCCTACAAGACCGGTGGCGCGCCGACGCAGGTGACCATCTCCCCCGATCTCGTCCCGCCGGGCGCCATGCAGGCGCCGAGCGGGCCGGACATGGTCGCGGTCAACAACAGGTTCCCGGCCGAGCCCACACCGCCGCCGGAGACGGCGGCCACCACGGTCCAGCCGCCGAGCCAGGTGCAGGTCCGCCCGCAGACGCAGCCGCAGCAGACCCAGGTGATGATCAACATCCCGGGCCTGCCGCCGATCCCGTGCGGAATCTTCTGCCCGCCACCGCCGCCCAAGCCCTGCGACCCCGCGACGGCCATCCCGGCGCCGATGCCCGAGCCCATCCGGCCGGGCGACGAGGCCCGGCAGCAGTGGGCGCCGGGCGATCCGGGCAAACCGGCCGAGGCCCAGGGGCCGGTTCCCGGTGCCGCGCCGCGTGATCCGAACGCCCCGGCGGGATGCGTGACGCCGCAGAGTCCCCCGGCGCCCGGACAGCCGGACGCGCCGCAACCCGCACCGCCCGCGCCGGAGGCCGCCGCACCCGAGCAGCCGCAGGCCGAAAAGCCCGCTCTCACACCGGAACCCGCCCCGGCCGAGCAGGCCCCGGCGCCGCAGGCCGCTCCGGTACCGCCGCCCGCGCCGGGCATCACCCTGCCCTTCGGCATCGTGATCCCGCTGCCCGCCCCGGCGCCTTAACCCCTGTTCGGCCACCGAAACCGAAAGACGGTCACGAAGCAGTAACGAAAAGGTCTCGGATGCGGTAACCTGATCTCGTTGTGTCACGAAAAGCTCACAGCGAGCATGGGAGGGCGACCGCACCGTGGGACGTCACCGCAAGCAGCCGGTCAGAAACGTCGGCCGCGGATCCGTTATCGCACTGACCGGACTCGTCCCCGCAGGGGTCGTCGCCGTGAGCGCGGCGTCGGCGGCGGAGGTCAATACCGCCGAGCACGCGACTTTGTCTGCGCTGCAACAGGATCCGGATTCCGCCGAGCACGCCGCCGACTCGGAGGCGGTGGTACCGGACACCGACGGCCTGCTGCGGGCCGCCAAGCATCCGGGACCGCCGGTCGTGAAAACCGTTGCGCAGCCGGACGGCCGAGCGCCGGCCGCACTCCCGGCGGGGCCGCTGGGCCTGCCCGGTATCGCGCAGTCGGCGTATCAGAACGCCGAACGCCTACTGGCACAGGAGAATCCGAACTGCCACATGCCGTGGTCGCTGCTGGCCGGCATCGGCCAGGTGGAGTCGCACCACGCCTACGGCAAGGCCGACGCCAAGGGCTACCCGCTCGACCCGATCTACGGACCGGTGCTCGACGGCAGCCTCGGCGGCAATCAGGTCGTGCACGCGACCGACGGCGAACTCGACGGCGGCATGTCGTCGTACACCCGCGCCGTCGGGCCGATGCAGTTCCTCCCCGAAACCTGGCGCAAGTACGCGGCCGACGGCGACGGCGACGGCATCTCCGACCCGCAGGACCTGTTCGACGCCGCCCTCACCGCGGGCAAGTACCTGTGCGACCGCGGCCTGGACATGAACGACCTGTCCCAGCAATCGCGGGCCATCATGCGCTACAACAACTCGATGGCCTACGTGGCCAACGTGATGGCCTGGGAGGTCGCCTACCGCACCGGAGTCGCGCCGCACTCCGGGCAGCTGCCCCGGATCTAGCCGCAGCTAGACTCGGCATCATGCCAGTGGTTACGGAATCGGATGTGCGGGGCGCCCTCGCGAAAGTGAACGACCCGGAGATTCGCAAACCGATCACCGAGCTGGGCATGGTGAAGAGTGTCGCGGTCGGCGACGACAGCAGCGTCCACGTCGAGATCTACCTGACGACGGCGGCCTGCCCCTTGCGCACCACGCTGACCGAATCGGTGACGAAGGCGGTCGCCGACGTTCCCGGGGTCGGCGGCGTCTCGGTCGATCTCGACGTGATGAACGACGAGCAGCGCACCGAATTGCGCAAGAAGCTGCGCGGCGATTCGGCCGAACCGGTCATCCCCTTCGCCCAGCCCGGCTCGCTGACCCGGGTGTACGCGGTGGCCTCCGGTAAGGGCGGCGTCGGAAAATCCAGCGTGACGGTGAACCTGGCGGCGGCCATGGCCGCGCGCGGGCTCTCGGTGGGCGTGCTCGACGCCGACATCTACGGCCACTCGGTGCCGCGCATGCTCGGCACCGACCAGCGCCCCACGCAGGTGGAGCGGATGATCATGCCGCCGGTCGCGCACGACGTGAAGGTCATCTCGATCGCGATGTTCACCCAGGGCAACACGCCCGTGGTGTGGCGCGGTCCGATGCTGCACCGGGCGCTGCAGCAGTTCCTCGCCGACGTGTTCTGGGGCGACCTCGACGTCCTGCTGCTGGATCTGCCCCCCGGCACCGGCGATGTCGCCATCTCGATCGCCCAGCTCGTTCCGAACGCCGAGATCCTGGTCGTCACCACCCCGCAGGCGGCCGCCGCCGAGGTGGCCGAGCGGGCGGGCGCGATCGCCCTGCAGACCCGGCAGCGCATCGCCGGGGTGGTGGAGAACATGTCCTGGCTGGATCTGCCCGACGGCTCCCGGATGGAGCTGTACGGCTCCGGTGGCGGCCAGTCCGTCGCCGACCGGCTCTCCCGCGCGGTCGGCGCCGATGTGCCGCTGCTGGGCCAGATCCCGATCACCCAGGAACTGCGCGAGGCCGGCGACGAGGGCACCCCCATCGTCCTGCGCAACCCGGGCGACGCCGCCGCCCAGGTACTCAACGACATCGCCGACAAGCTCGCGGTCCGCCGCCGCGGCCTGGCGGGCATGTCCCTCGGCATCGACACCACCCGCCACCTGTAGGCGTCGGCCGGCACCGCGCCGGTGTCAGAGGATGTTCCAGGTGAGTGGGACGCCGTTGCGCAATCCGTCGATGCGGCGCAAGACTTCTCGGGCGCTGGCGGAGCCGGGGGCGGACTTGTAGGCGTTGGTGGTGATCATGCGCAGTTCGCGGAGGTCGCGCAGCCAGGCGAAGCCGGACCAGTCGCGGATGTCGAAGCCGTAGTCGCGGCAGAAGCCGTCGTATTCGCCGGGGTGGTGGGCGAAGCGGCGGCAGTGCACCTCGATGGTCACCAGATCCCATTCGGGCTGGCCGATCGCGACGCTCTCCCAGTCGCACAGCACGCCACGCTCGGATGTGTTGTCCCACAACGTGTTCCGATGGTGCGCGTCGCCGTGGATGAGGCCTTGCGCCAGCGCGTAGCCGATCTTGTCGTGCCGGGCGGCCAGCCGGTTCCGCTCGGCGCGCAGCAGGCGGCGGTCACTGGGCGGCAGGATCGTGTTGGCGTCGATGGCGCGGGCGATGCGGTGGAAGGTATCGGAGAGGTGGCGGGTCGGCAGCCACTGCGTGGGTCGGGTGCGCAGGCCGTGCAGCCGCGCCAGCGGTCCGGCCAGATCGGCGGCGACGATGTCGCGGTGCTGTGGCAGGTACCGCCAGAACGTGACGGCGCACCCGTCGATCTCGACGGGCTGCACCACGCCCGCGAGCGGCACCGCCGGGACGTCCCGGTGCCGTAACCAGCGCACCAGCGCGACCACATCGACCGGCGCCGCGGCACCGCACGGCCGGTCGATCTTCACCACCACCGGCTCGTTCGCCAACCGGTACACGGCATTGGTGTGATGGCGCAGCAGCTCGGCCGCGGTGGGATCGAAACCGCTACTGTGGCAGGCCTTCTCGAGGATCCAGCGGGTGCGCTGGGCGGTGAACTCGGCGGCGGGACGGCGGCCGGTCGCCGACGCGGTAGTCACGGCGTGGCTCCCGGACCGGCCGCCACCAACCGGCGCAACTCGTCGACCACCCGGCGGCCGCGGCCCGGCTCGGGAATCGCCTCGACCACGGCCGCCGCGCGGGTCGTCACGATCGTGGTCCGGTGTTCCGGCGGGAGTGTGGTGAGCACCCGCACGGCCAGTGCGCAGGCCTCGTCGACCGCGCCGTCGAGGGCGTGGCAGACCGCGGCGTCGAGTTCGAGCAGCGCCGGATCCACCACCACGCCCGGACTGTTCCGGTACAGCTGCAGGCCCCGCTCCTGCACCCGACGGGCCGCGGCGGTGCGGCCCAGATTCGTCAGGGTGCCGGATTGGTAGAGCAGCAAACGCTTTTCGCTGAACCGGAACGCCTCGTCGGTGACGGCGGCGCCGAGTTCGTCGATCTGCCTGCGGGCTCGGTTCAGTGCCAGCTCGGCGCCGTCGGCGTCGCCGAGGCGGGCCAGAGCGCGCGCCTCCGCGGCCGCGGCCAGCGCGGTCGCGTCGTCGGCGATCTCCGGGAGTTGGGCCTGGGCCGCGCGAGCCAGCAGTACCGCCTGCTCGGGGCTGCCGTAGTAATACGGCAGCATCGCGTGCTGGGCGCGGACCCGCGCCCGCAGCCTGCGATTGCCGGTGTCGTCGGCGGCCAGGCGGGCGGTGCCGTACCAGTAGTCGGCGCGCTCGATCTGGCCGAGCTTCATCAGCGCGTCGGCGATCAGCAGGCCCAGCACCGCGGTGATCTCCGACAGTCTGGCCTGAATGGCCGCGGGCTGGCGCTGCGTCGAAATCGACTGCACCTCCAGCAGATCCGGCAGCACCGTGGACAAGACCGCCGACGGCGCGGTGCGGGTGTAGGCGAGCATCCGCCCGGCGGCGCGCTCCTCCATCAGCTCCACCATGGCCGGACCGACCGTGCCGGCGGCGAGCGTCCGGTCGATCACCAGCCGGGCATCGTCGATCCGCGACATCAGAGCCACATCGGATCCGGCCGCGGACGCCGCGCCCAGCGACACGGCGGCGCGGCGGGCGGGCATCCGGCGCGAGCCGAGGGCCTGTTCACCCTCGGCCAGAATCTGTTCGAACCGCTCGCGCACTTCGGCGCCGACCTGCACGAGCAGCGTGTCCAGCAGCTCCTGGGTGAGTGGGCGCGGCGTCACCGCGCTCAGCCCGGAGCGCCAGTTGGCCACCGTCGTCATCTCCACCCCGAGGTGAGCGGCAAACTCCCGCACCGATTTCCGGGTCGCCTCCTGCAAGGCGACAGCCTCGAATCCGGTCCAGGGACGACCCAACACCATTGTTAACTCCCTGTTTCGCACCCGTGTGCCAACAGTAAGCCAACACCAATGCCAACGCTGCGCGATTTCGTAATGGGCCGAATACGGCGAAAGTTAGAGGCGCACCCGGTGCCGATGCGATAAATCCTTCGCAATTCGACGACAAAACCGAGGGCGGCGATCCTGAGACCCACGGTTTTCGCGGCGCCGGGTGCACCCGCACACCTGCTGGAGGTACCACGATGCACGCACCGCCCTCGGACGTCCGGGACAGGTGGCTGATGGACAGCCGCGACTGCGCCCACGA
The DNA here is from genome assembly GCF_044628355.1 of Nocardia sp. N2S4-5. Classification (NCBI taxonomy): domain Bacteria; kingdom Bacillati; phylum Actinomycetota; class Actinomycetes; order Mycobacteriales; family Nocardiaceae; genus Nocardia; species Nocardia sp. N2S4-5. Next base: position 3,527,489 of record NZ_JBIUPM010000001.1, read on the forward strand.
GCCCGTCGACCTCACCTACGACCGGGCCCGTTTCATCCTCGCCGTGCATGCCGGGCACGGCGGCAGCTGCCGGCAATATCTCGCGGCGGCGGCCTACTGCTTCCGCCGCACCGGGGAAAGGTGAACCGGGGGTTGGTGATTCGCGTGCGCCGGTCCGGTTTCGGGGAAGCGGACCGGCGCTCGGGCTCGGCGAACATCGTCGGGGGCGTCGAACCTGTCACGGGTGCCACATATCCTCGTCCGTATGCTCACGCTGCTGTTGTACGTGCTGATCGTCGGTCTGGTGGCCGCGCTGCTGTTCCTGGTCGCGAGCGCCGTGTTCGGCCGCGGGGAGGAACTGGGGCCGCTGCCCGAGGGCACCACGGCGACTGTGCTGCCGGTCGCGGCCATCAGTGGCGGCGATGTGCGGGCGCTGCGCTTCCAGCAGGTGTTCCGCGGCTACAAGGCCGGCGAGGTGGACTGGGCGCTCACCCGGCTCGCCGCCCGCATCGACGAGCTGGAGATCCAGCTGGCCGAGGCCCGCGGCGACCGATCGGCCGCACACCCGCGCACGGGTTCGTACACCGCACCGCCCACCTTCGAACAAACCATCCATCCGAACCGGACATCCACGTCCTGGGCCTTCGGCTCCCCGCCCGCAGCCGCACCCCCCAACGGCCACACCGACATCACCACCTACTCCAGCCCCTTCACCAGCCCACCCACCGCCTGGGAACCCTCCACCCAGCCGACCCACCGCCCCGCCCCCGAGCCGACCACACCCCACCCCACAACCACGAACCCGGCACCGCACGGTACCGAGCAGCCGAAGTCGGCGCAGGCGGAGGGCTGGGGTGACCCGTCCGCTGCCGCGCCGGGTGGGGCTCCGCCGTGGCAGGTCTCGGTGCCGGGGTTGGCTCGCGGGAGCGGCGGGCCGGAGGGTCCCGACGCGTCCGGTGGGCCGTCGCCTCAGGTACAACCGCCGGGGCAGCAGGGCACCGACCAGGCCGATCGGCGGGATCCGCGGTGAGTACCGCATCGGTCGAGGTGGAGTCCGACGGCAAGGTGCGGTGCGGATGGGCGGAATCGTCTCAGCTCTATCGGGACTATCACGACGAGGAGTGGGGACAGCCGCTACACGGTGACGACGCGCTGTTCGAGCGGATGTGCCTGGAGGCCTTCCAGTCGGGGTTGTCGTGGATCACCATCCTGCGGAAGCGGCCGGCGTTCCGGGCCGCCTTCGAGGGCTTCGCCATCGACCGGGTGGCCCGTTTCACCCCGGCCGACGCCGAGCGCCTGCTGTCCGATCCCGGCATAGTGCGCAATCGCGCCAAGATCGAGGCCTGCATCGCCAACGCCAAGGTTGCCGAAGATCTCTCGCCGGGGCTGGACGAACTGCTCTGGTCGTTCGCGCCCGAGGCCCGCCCGCGCCCGCGCCGACTCTCCGACGTGCCCGCGGTCACACCCGAATCGGTTGCTCTCGCAAAGGAACTCAAGCGCCGCGGATTCCGTTTCGTGGGTCCGACGACGGCTTACGCGATGATGCAGGCGACCGGAATGGTGAACGATCATCTGGCCGATTGCTGGGTCGAGGTGCGCGGTTGAACACGCGCCACGGCGGTCGGTTTTCGAACTCAGGTACCCGCCCAGTTCCGTGATGAGGAAGAATAGTCGTGGTGTGGCCCCTCGGGCGCGGCGTGGCCGTGCACGGGGGCTACCTGTTGGTGACAACACGAGTTCCAAGAAAGTGCGCAGCAGACCGCGCGGATCTGGAGGGAGCAGAGGATGGCGGCCATGAAGCCCCGCACCGGGGACGGTCCCCTCGAGGCAACCAAGGAAGGGCGTGGAATCGTCATGCGGGTTCCACTCGAGGGTGGCGGGCGTCTGGTCGTCGAGCTCACGCCGGAAGAGGCCGCGGCCCTCGGCAAAGAGCTCACCGAAGTCACCAGTTAACCGCTCGTTCGATCAATGCCGGTGACTCCGGCGCGGGCGGACACCGACACGCCGCTCGCCGCGATCGCGCGGTTACTGGCCTGCCCCGAATGCGGAGCGGGCATGACCGTGCGCGACCGCTCGCTGTTCTGTGCCCGCAGCCATGCCTTCGATCTCGCCCGTCAGGGGTATGTCAGCCTGCTGACCGGCGCGTCGACCAAGATGACGGGCGATACCGCCGACATGCTGGACGCGCGGGCCGCTTTCCAGCGCGCCCGGCATTTCACTCCGATCGCCGACGCCGCGGCGGCGGCACTCACCACCGGGTCCCCGGTGCATTCGATTCTCGAGGTCGGCGCGGGAACCGGCTACTACCTGGCCGCGGCGCTGGATGCCGCGCCCGGCGCACACGGGATCGCACTGGACGTGTCGAAGTTCGCGGCCCGGCGCGCCGCCCGTGCGCACCCACGCGCCGCCTCGGTGCTGGCCGATGCCTGGCGTGGGCTGCCGGTGCGCGACGGTGCGCTGAGCCGGGTGCTGTCGGTGTTCGCACCGCGTAATCCGGACGAGGTGGCCCGGGTGCTGGCGCCCGGCGGGATATTCGTCGTGGTGACGCCGACCTCCCGGCATCTGTCCGAACTGATCGTGCCGCTGGGCATGGTGGGCGTGGACGCGGCCAAGGACGAGCGCCTCGCCGCGACCCTGTCCGGCCGCTTCGACCGGCTCGCCGAGCGGGTCGTGGAGTATTCGATGCGGCTCGGCCACGCCGATGTCACGAATGTCGTCGGCATGGGGCCCTCCGCGCATCATGCCGCCGCGCAGCGCGCCGACCGGATCGCGGCGCTGCCGGAGACGGTCGAGGTGACCGTCTCGGTGACGGTGTCCACCTACCGCCCGCACTAATGCCCGTCGGCCTGCTCGGGCGCGAACGGCCACTCCTCGAACCAGGTGCAGCGGCCGTCGTCCGCGAAGCGCAGCACCCACAGATCACGCCAGCGTGCGGGATCGGCCCGGGCGTACTCGACCTCTACGCGGACGACCGCGGTGTCGCCGTCGAGGGCCACCACCGCCGAGGTCATGGTGAACGGCTCGTCCGCCCCGTCGCGGGCGCGCTCCCAGAACCGCGCCAGCTCCGTCGCGTCGGTGATGGGCGCCGCCCAGGGCGACGGGAGATAGCTCGCGCCGGGCGCGAACAACTCCCCCAACTGCGCGGTGCCCGGCGTCCGCCAGGCCCACTCGTACCGTTCCACCCAGGCATCCACAGCAGCGCGGTCCATGCCCCCGACCGTACGCGCCAGGGCGCGTACGGTCGGGGAATAGTGGCGACTCGCGCGCCCTCGGGGGACAGTCAGGCCTTGCGGATTTTGTCGTAGAGGTGGACTGTGCGTTCGGCTACCTGGGACCAGTCGAATTCGGCTATGGCTCGGGCTCGGCCGGCGGTGCCGAGGGCGTTGGCGGATAGGGGGTCGCCGGCTATTGCGTTGACCGCGCGGGCTAGGTGGGACTCGAATTCTTCGGGGGTGTCGCTGTCGTAGTGGACCAGTCGGCCGGTGGCGCCGTCGGCGACGACCTCCGGGATGCCGCCGACGTCCGAGGCGACCACGGCGGTGCCGCAGGCCATGGCTTCCAGGTTCACGATGCCGAGCGGCTCGTATACCGACGGGCACACGAATACCGTCGCCGCGGCGAGGATCTGGCGCACCTGCTCGGTGGGCAGCATCTCCCGCACCCAGAACACTCCGCCGCGGCGGCGGGCCAGCTCGGCCACCGCCGCCGACACCTCGGCCTCCAGCTGCGGCGTGTCGGGCGCGCCCGCACACAGCACCAACTGGATGTCCGGATCGAATCGGCGGGCGGCGGCCAGCAGATGCGACACGCCCTTCTGCCGGGTGATGCGCCCGACGAACGCGGCGATCGGCGCGTCCGTGCGCACGCCGAGTTCGGCCAGCACGTCGCGGGCGCCATCGATCGGACCACCGGGACACCACGCCTGCGCGTCGATCCCGTTGTGCACCACGTGAACCCGCTCGGGATCGATGGTCGGATAGGCGTCCAGCACGTCGCGGCGCATGCCCGCGCTCACCGCGATGACCGCGTCGGCGTACTCCATCGCGTTGCGCTCCGACCACGACGACAAGCGGTAGCCGCCGCCCAGCTGCTCGGCCTTCCACGGCCGCCGCGGCTCGAGCGAATGCGCGGTCAGCACATGCGGAATGCCGTACAGCGTGGCGGCCAGGTGCCCGGCCAGCCCGGTGTACCAGGTATGCGAGTGCACCACGTCCACGCCGCCGACGGCATCGGCCATGCGCAGTTGCGCCGACATCATCTGCAGCGCCGAATTGGCCGCGTACAGCATCGGATCGGGCTGGTGCACCACGGCGTCCGCGCGCGACACACCCATGCAGTGCACGGTCACCTCGCTCAACCGCCGCAACCGCGGTACCAGGTGGGTGACGTGCACCCCCGCCCCGCCGTACACCTCCGGCGGATACTCACGAGTCAGCATCGCGACCCGCAACCGATTCCGCTCCCGCGATTCGGTCGGCTCGCGTCCGCCCTCCGGGCCGAAACTCACCGGTCCAACCTAATCGTTCACCTGCGTGCTGACCACTCCACAGACCCGGCGGCGGTAAGTTGGGCCCTGTGAGGAGCCAGCCGCACGTACTCGGGATCGTGCTCGCCGGCGGTGAGGGCAAGCGACTCTTCCCGCTCACCAAGGACCGCGCCAAACCAGCGGTCCCGTTCGGGGGCGCGTACCGGCTCATCGACTTCGTCCTGTCCAACCTCGTCAACGCCGGTTTTCTGCGGCTGTGCGTGCTCACCCAGTACAAGTCGCACTCGCTGGACCGGCACATCTCACAGACCTGGCGGCTGTCGGGGTTCGGCGGTGAATACATCACCCCGGTCCCGGCCCAGCAGCGCCTGGGTCCGCGCTGGTACACCGGCAGCGCGGACGCGATCATGCAGTCGCTCAATCTCATCTACGACGAGGACCCGGACTACATCGTGGTGTTCGGCGCCGACCACGTGTACCGGATGGATCCCGAGCAGATGGTGGCCCACCACATCGACACCGGCGCGGGCGTAACGGTCGCCGGGATCCGAGTGCCGCGCAGCGAGGCCGGGGCGTTCGGCTGCATCGACTCCGACGAGTCCGGCCGGATCACCCAGTTCCTGGAGAAGCCGGTGCATCCGCCGGGCACCCCCGACGACCCGAACGTCACCTTCGCGTCGATGGGCAACTACGTGTTCAGCACCAAGGCCCTGGTGGACGCCATCCGCGCCGACGCCGACAACGCCGATTCCGACCACGACATGGGCGGCGACATCATCCCGACCCTGGTCGGCGAGGGCGAGGCGGGCGTGTACGACTTCGCGCGCAACGACGTGCCCGGGTCCACCGACCGCGACCGCGGCTACTGGCGCGACGTGGGGACCATCGACGCGTTCTACGACGCGCACATGGATCTGGTGTCGGTGCACCCGATCTTCAATCTCTACAACAGGCACTGGCCGATCCGGGGCGCCGCGGAGAACCTGCCGCCGGCCAAGTTCGCGCAGGGCGGGTTGGCACAGGAATTGATCGTCGGGGCGGGCAGCATCCTGTCGGCGGCCACGGTGCGCAATTCGGTGCTGTCGTCGAACGTGTTCGTCGAGGACGGCGCGACCGTGGAGGGCAGTGTGCTGATGCCGGGCGTACGGGTCGGCCGCGGCGCGGTGGTGCGGCGCGCGATCCTGGACAAGAACGTGATGGTCGGCGAGGGCGAGATCATCGGAGTCGACCTGGAACGCGATCGGGAACGGTTCGCGGTCAGCAACGGTGGCGTGGTGACCGTCGGCAAGGGCGTGTGGGTTTAACCGCACCGGCCGTGCTCAGCGCGGGGCGGCGGGCACCGGAGTGGCCGTGCAGAACGGATCGCACGGGCCGTGGGTGATCGGCGGTTGTTTGGCCGGATCGTTGTAATCGCTCCCGGTGACCAGCAGCAGCACCAGCAGGGCGACGAAGATGAAGAAGCCCAGCATCACCACGGCCAGCACCAGCCAACTGCGTGGCGCGACTTCGATCAGCACTGCGCGTTGGAAAACCACCCACGCCTCCACCGGTAGCGAAACACTTGCTCCCTCAATCATATCGGCGACCACGGCCGCCGCGCACCCCATGTACTCGCGTGCCGATCAGGGTGGTGGTGCGGGTACGCCGGTCGTCGCGGTGCAGAAGGGCGCGCAGGTGCCCGGTGTCGTCGTGACCGGTGAGTGCTGGTCGTCGAAGTCGCTGTCACTCACGATCAACAGCACCACCACCGCGACGACCACCACGAGCCCGAAGATGACGGCCGCCGGAAGCAGCCAGCCGCGGGGCAGGTAGTGCTCGAGCAGATGCGCGAACTCCTCGGCCATCCGCGCATCACCTCCCGCCGTGCACGTAACCGGCTGCGCGCCAGGGCAACCGGCGGCCGCCCGGAAGGCGTTCATCCCGGGTATGCCCGGTCCGCGGCGCGTCAATCCAGTGTGCACCACGTGCCGCCCGATGTGTTCGCGAGCGCGTGCACCCCCCTCGACGGACGCTGCTCGTCTCGATCGCAATCGATACCGGACACACCGAACGCCCCTCGGCGTACCGAGAGGCGTTCGGGGAAAAGGTAGTTCAGCGCAGGTCGCGGCGCCGGAAGGCGACGAGGCCCGTCGTGAGCAGCGCCGCCGCGAGCACCAGCAGGATCACCACCGGAGTCGCGGTGAATTCGGCGCCCGGCAACTTGGGCAGGTGACTGTAGGGCGTGAGATCCAGAATCCATTGCGGCATACCGGAGATGGAGCCGAGGAAGAACAGCGCCACACCGGCGGTGAACACTCCCCACGCCACCGGCGCCCAGCGCGGCAGCAGCCCGAACAGCAGCACCGCGGCGCCCACGAACAGCCAGACCGCCGGGATCTGCACCAGCGCCACACCCAGCACCCGCGGCAGCTTCCCGCCGATGTCCCCTGCCGCGGCGCCGTAGGTCAGGCCGCCGAACAGGCCCGAAACCACCAGCACCACAACCGGTCCGAGCAGGGCGTACACCACATGCGATGCGGCCCAGCGGGTCCGGGCGACGGCCCCGGTGAGCACAGTCTCGGTGTGCTGCGCGGTTTCCTCCGAATGCAGCCGCAGCGCCGCCGAGATGGAGTACGCGGACGCCGCCATGCCGAGCATGGTGTAGCCGGTCGTGAGGAACGCGTCCTCCAGGGCGGCGCTGCCGCCCAACCGCCCGATGATGTCGTTGACCGCGTCGCTGGTGCCCAGCTCGTCACCGATACCGTGCACCACGCTGCCGATGACCAGCCCGTACAGCGCCAGACCAATGGTCCACGCCAGCAGCGTGCCGCGCTGCAACCGCCACGCCAGACCGAACGGACCGGCCAGTCCGGGCCCGGCGGCCGGCGCCCCGAGCCGCTCGGCGATCAGCCCGGCACCGAGATCGCGCCGCTGCAGCAGCACATACGCCACCACGATCAGCACGGCCGTGGTCGCCACGTGCAGCAGCAGGATCGGCCAGTGGTTGCCCGCGAGCGCCCGCACCTGGATCGACCAGCCCTGCGGCGACAGCCAGACCAGCGGACCGGTCGGCCCGGCACCGGCGCGGGCATCACCGATGGCCCGCAGCGTGTAGGTCACGGCCAGCACCACGAAGGCGAGGCCGCGCGTGGTGCGGGCATTGGCACTGAGCTGCGCGGTCACCGCGGCGACGGCGGCGAACACCAGGCCCGACCCCGCCAGCGCCAGACCGAACGCCAGCGCGCCGGCGCCCTCGACCCCGGCGCCCATGATGCTGACGGTCGCGATCAGCCCGGCGGCGATCGCACCGCCGCAGGCCACGATCAGCGCGGCGGTCAGGCTGGCATACCGCCCGACCTGAGTGGAGGCCAGCAGCTCACCGCGGCCGGTCTCCTCCTCGGCGCGGGTGTGCCGGATGACCGTGAGAATCGTCGCGATCCCGATGAGGGTGAAGAACATTCCGGCCTTCCACAACCCGGCCGCCGCCGTGGAGGTGGTGTTGTAGATCGGGCCGTACATGGCCAGCTGCGCCGGGCTGGACAGGATCGTGCGGGCGAAGCCGGCCAGTTGCTCCGGCGTGGAGTACACCGATTCGGTGCTCTTGATGTACGTGCTGCCCAGCGGCAGCGACAGCAGGATCACCCACAGCGGCAGCACGATCCGGTCGCGCCGCAGATACAGCCGCAGCAGTTGCATCGTGCCGGTGAAATCCGAAGCGCCACGGTCGGATTCGGCGAATCCGTACTGCGGGCGGGAGACGGTGGCAGTGGTCATTTCGTTGCCTCCGCGTACCGGTGGGCTGCCGAACCGGTTGCGGCCGGTTCATCGCCGTCGAGCGAATAGTGCCGCAGGAACAACTCTTCCAGCGTCGGCGGCTGACTGACCAGGCTGCGCACGCCCGCGTCGCCGAGTACTCGGATCAGCTCGCCCAGATGTTCACTGTCCACCTGGCAGCGCAGGGTGTGTTCCTCGATGCTGACATCGTCGACTCCCGGCATGCTGCCGAGATCGCCTGGGTCGCCGAGCATTTCGGCGGTGATCGAGGTGCGGCTGAGGTGCCGCAGCTCGGCGAGGCTGCCGCTCTCCACCGTCCGCCCGGAGCGGATGATGGTGACCCGCTCGCAGAGCATTTCCACCTCCGACAGAATGTGGCTGGACAGCAGCACGGTCACCCCGCGCTCGGTGGCCTCCCGGACGCATTCCCGGAAGACCTGCTCCATCAACGGATCCAGGCCCGAGGTGGGCTCGTCGAGCATCAGCAGGTTGGCGTTCGAGGAGAATGCCGACACCAGGGCGACCTTCTGCCGATTGCCCTTGGAGTAGGTGCGGGCCTTCTTGCGCGGATCCAGCTCGAACCGATCGATCAGCTCGGCGCGGCGATCGGGGTCCAGGCCACCGCGCATCCGGGCCAGCAGGTCGATGGTCTCGCCGCCGGACAGCGACGGCCAGAGCGTGACATCGCCTGGGACATAGGCGATCTCGTGATGCAGGCCGACCGCGTCGACCCACGGGTCCCGCCCCAGCACCTGCGCCTCGCCGGAGGTGCGGGTCAGGATGCCCAGCAGAATGCGAATGGTGGTGGACTTGCCCGCGCCGTTGGGGCCGAGGAAGCCGTGTACCTCGCCCTCGGCGACCTCCAGGTCGAGCCCGTCGAGTGCGTGTACCTGTCCGAAATGCTTGTGCAGATCCCGGACGACGATTGCCGATGACATCGAATCTCCTCGAGAGACGAGTGGGTTCACCGATCGGCGAGCAGGGTGTCCAGCAGCGACGAATCGGCGAAAAGACCATGTGTATTGACTTCGACCGCCGGCAGCATCATCTGGTCGGCGTACTCGCGCAGCGCTTTTCGGTAGTCGAGCTTGCCGTCGTGTCTGGCGGCGTACAGCTGCAGGAAGAAGAAGAACCCACCGCCGTTGTTCACCGCCAGAAAGCGAGCCGTCGCCTTCAGGTCGAGTGGTGCGCGCAGGGTCCCGGCCTCGATCCCGACGACGAGATAGGACTCGACATCGGCGACCATCTGCTCGAACATCGTGGCCATGAGCGGCCCTCCGGCCTGAAAGCTGCGCATCAGATAGGCGATGTGGGGCGCGTATTCCTCGATTTCCGAGAGCGCCTGCCACGTCGCGTTCGGCGTGGGGTGTTGTACGTACTCCGTCTTCGCCGCCCGAATGATCGAGCGGACGTGTTCGTCGCACGCTTCCCGCAGCCCGTCCTTGGAACCGAAATGGTGGTTGACGAGCCCCGGGGACACACCCGCGGCCTTCGCGATCGCCCGAACACCGACCCCGAACCCCTCCTCGCCGAAGACGGCGATGGCGGCGTCCCGGATGCGGGCGCGAGTGCTCAGATCCGAGGCGGATCCTTCCGGTACGGCTGTTCCCTTAAACACATGTTCAATATACTAAACACTCGTTCAATCGTCACGCAAGACTTCCCGCGCAACGATTTTCGATCGTCATCTACGCAGGTCAGAACCGCAGAAAAATGATCGGATGATCCGACCAACCAGTGGATCCGGGGCCGCTAACCCCGTGAGGCGCAGAGCAATCCGTCGCCGACGGGGATGAGCACGCTGGTGAGTTCGGGATCCTCCGCGACCGCGCGGGTGGCCGCCCGCACCGCCTGGGTGGCCGGGTCGCGCTGGGCGGTATCAGGCACCCGGCCGCCGAGCAGCGCGTTGTGCAGCAGGATCGCCCCGCCCTCGCGTAACAACCGCACCCCCTGCTCGACGTACTGCGGGTGCTCGAGCGGTGCGGCATCGACGAAGACCAGGTCGTAGGCGCCGTCGGCGAGACGCGGCAGCACATCCAGGGCGCGGCCGTTGATCAGCCGGGTCCGCGCGGGCGGGATGTCGGCGGTGCGGAAGGCGTCGCGCGCGGCCCGCTGATGTTCGGGCTCGGAGTCGATGGTGGTGAGCGTGCCGTCCTCGCGCATACCGTCGAGCAGCCACAGCCCGCTGATCCCGGCGCCGGTGCCCACCTCGACCACCGCCCGCGCCCCCAGCATCTGGGCGTACATACTCAGCAGCGCGCCCACCGAGGGCGGTACCGGCAGCGCCCCCAATTCGGTGGCCCGCTCGCGCGCGGCCAGCAGAATCTCGTCCTCGGCGACGGATTCCTCCACGTAGGCGAGGTTGCGCTGCGCGGTCGCTGCCGCGGGTATGAGGCTCACAGGTATGAGGCTAACGGCGAACCCCGCCGAACGTCGCGACCTACGAGGCGGTGGGACGGCGCGCGACCCGCGATTTTTCTCAGGTGTCCCTCAGCCTCCCCACACCACCGGCACATCGGGATTCGACAGAGTTGGTACCACGCAAAGGCCGACCGACCGTGGGCGGCGCCCGGGAACAACCTGACACCCGTCTTCGGTTATACCCGGCACGCGACAGGATGGGGGGAACCTCACCGTCGCAGCGCCGAGCACGGTCCCGAGTAGGAGGTAATCCCATCCACATGGTCGATGCGGCGCGTGAGCACGCCACTCTTCCCCCGTCGAGCCTGCCGAACACCGCAGACTCGGCCGAATACCTACTGCCCGCGGCGGACAGCGGCAACCCCGTCCCGTCCGACGCCGTGCTGCCCGACGACGCCCCGGCGCCCCCCGCCGAGGACGACATCGATCCGCTGACCGGCACCGCGGCCTTCGACGCCACCGGCGACCGGTCCATGATGCCCACCTGGGACGAACTGGTGCGCGAGCACGCCGACCGGGTGTACCGGCTGGCCTACCGCCTGACCGGTGACCCGCAGGACGCCGAGGACCTGACCCAGGAGACGTTCATCCGGGTCTTCCGCTCGCTGTCCAACTACCAGCCCGGCACCTTCGAGGGCTGGCTGCACCGCATCACGACCAACCTGTTCCTGGACATGGTGCGCCGCCGCAACCGGATCCGGATGGAGGCGCTGCCCGACGATTACGACCGGGTGCCCTCGGAGGGTCCCGACCCCGAGCAGGTCTACCACGACGCCAACCTCGATCCCGACCTGCAATCCGCGCTGGATTCGCTGGCTCCGGAATTCCGCGCCGCCGTGGTGCTGTGCGATATCGAGGGGCTGTCCTACGAGGAGATCGGCGCTACGCTCGGCGTCAAACTGGGCACTGTGCGCAGCCGGATCCACCGTGGACGCCAGGCGCTGCGGGAGTACCTTGCGCATAATGGATCTCAGCAGCGGTTCGCCGCTGACGAGAAGGTCGGGTGATCCAACGCCGCCGTGAGCGGCGCCCAGCGCCAGCAGTTCGTCCGTCGGAAGGGTGAGTGCACGTATGAGTGGCGAGGACGCCGCAACCGGCCGTCCGCATCGATTCGCTCCGACCGAACACTTGGCGAGCGAGGCCATCGCCGCCTACGTCGACGGCGAACTCCGAATGAACGCATATCTGCGTGCCGCCGAGCATCTCGCGAAATGCCCCGAGTGCGCGGCCGAGGTCGACTCCCAGCAACAGGCGCGCATCGCCCTGCGGCGGGCGGCGCAACGGCAGATCGCCGCGCCGGGGAATTTGCACGACACCCTGAGCCGCATTCCGCTGGCAAATCTTTCCGATCACATGGACGAGATGACGCGCGGTGCGAGTTTTCTAGGGCTGCGGGCGGATTCGTTCCGCTTCGTCTCCACCGATCGCGAATTCTCTTCGGAGAGCAGGCGGTGGACCGGTTGGTGGCGCAAGTAGAGTTCGACACGTGACCACCGAATCGACGAACACCGGATCACAGCCCGAACAGCCCGGCGCGTCGCCGAGAGACGCTGTGTCGGATTCGGCGGCCGAACGGGGGAACCTGAGGCCGCCGGACGCGCCCGTGCTGGGGCCGCGACCGGTCTATCGGCCCGACATCGACAAGCACACCGCCCGCGCGTTCCGGCGCCCCGAGGGGCAGACCGGTTCGTTCTCCGCGCATCAGCCGGGCGCGGCCGGTGAGCCCCGGCACGACGGCCCCGAACTGGTGAACCGGCCGCCCGACGCGGTGCTGGCCGAGGCGTTCGGCCGCCCCGAGGGCTCCGACGAGCTACTGCAGCGCGACCCGGACGCGGCCGACGACGACGGCCCGGCCGCCGGACCGGCCGATCCCTGGCGTGATCCCGAGGCCGCCGCCCGCCTGGGGGCGCCCGCCATCACGACGCCGCGCGACGCGCCGCTGCCGCCCGCCACCCAGCTCAGCGCCCGCGAGGTGCTGTTCGGCAAGAAGGTCGCGCCCGCCGCGCTCGCGATCCTCGCGGTCATCGCCCTGGCTATCGGCTTGGTCGGCGGCCTGATCGGCCGGTTCACCGGCGATTCCGCCTCGGCGCTCACCTCCCGCAAGATCGCCCTCCAGCAGGAGGAATCCTCGGACAAACCGCACGGCCAGGTCGCGAAGGTGGCCGACGCGGTGCTGCCCGCGGTGGTGCAGATCCGCGAAACCGTGGGCGACAACGGCGCGCTCGGCTCGGGCGTGGTCATCGACGGCGCGGGTTACATCGTCACCAACAATCACGTGGTCTCGATGGTCGGGCTGGACAAGTCGGGCCGCGGCAAGATCCAGGTGACCTTCTCCGACGGCACCAAGGCCCCGGCCCGGATCGTCGGCCGCGACCCCAAGACCGATCTCGCGGTACTCAAGGTCGATGTCAAGAATTTGACGGTGGCCCGATTGGGCAAGTCCGAGGACGTCCAGGTGGGTGACGACGTGCTCGCGATCGGTTCGCCGCTGGGCCTGACCAAGACGGTCACCTCCGGCATCGTCAGCGCGCTGAACCGGCCCATGGCCGAGCCCACCGAGGCCGGCGACGACACCGCCGGCGCCTTCGACGCCGTGCAGACCGACGCCGCGATCAACCACGGCAACTCCGGCGGCGCGCTGGTCGACGGCGAGGGGCGGCTGATCGGCATCAATACGGCCATTCGCAGCGAGAGCGGCGGTTCGGTCGGTCTGGGCTTCGCCATCCCGGTGGATCTGGTGCAGCGCATCGCCCAGACGCTCATCCGCGACGGCAAGGTGGCTCACCCGTGGCTGGGCGTCAACGCCCGGCAGAAGACCGTCGAGAACGACGCCATGAGCGGCGCGGCGATCGCCGACGTGTCGGGAGGCAGCCCCGCCGCCAAGGCCGGGCTCGTCGAGGGCGACGTGATCGTGCGGGTCGCCGGGCGCGAGGTGACCGAGCCCGCGGAGCTGACCGTGGCCGTGCAGTCGCGCCGGATCGGTGAGACCGTGACCTTCCAGGTGATCCGCGACGGCCGCCAGGTCGACGTGCCGGTCACGCTGGAATCCGACGAGAACGCCCCCAAGCAGCCTTAGTAGCCTGGTCGTATGTTCGATATCGGATGGGCCGAGATGGTGATCCTGGTGGTCGCCGCCTTGGTGATCCTCGGTCCGGAGCGGCTGCCGGGGGCGATCCGCTGGACCGCGCAGAGCCTGCGGCAGGTGCGCGACTACGCCAGCGGGGCCACCAGCCAGCTGCGCAGCGAGCTGGGCCCGGAGTTCGACGAGATCCGCAAGCCGCTGCAGGACCTCAACGAACTCCGGCGGCCGCTGGACCAGTTCCGCGGCATGACGCCCCGGAGCGCGGTGACCAAACACCTGCTGGACGGCGATGATTCGTTGTTCACCGGAAAGTTCGACAAACCGTCCAGTACGTCCAATGGCTCGGATTATTCGCCGCCCGCGACATATTCCGCCCCCGAGCCGCCGAAGCCGCTGGCGCGCAACGAGAAGCCGCCGATCAATTTCGATGCCACCTAGCGAGGCAATCGAATTGCCGTGGTCACCACGGACGATTCCGATCAACAGGTATTCCCGATCGGAACTTTTGTCCGCAATTCCGGTGCAGGCCGGAGCGTTTTCGTCAACGGGGCTAGACACATCCCGCTGTCGAGCTATCTAGACTGCGCACATGTCGGCCGACGAGGTGGCACGAGTGTTCGCGATCGAGGACAAGGTCGAGCGCCTCAAGGCTGCCACCGATGGGGTCGCGCAGGCCCAGCAGACCATCAACGAGCTCACCAGGATTCGGCGAGCCGTCATCCGCGAGTTGCACGCCGAGGGCTGGACCTTCGCCAGAATCGGTGCCGCGGCGGGGCTTTCACGCGCGCGGATTCACCAGGTCAGCACGCAGGGCCCGGTGCCGGAGGGCTTGTTCTTCGGGCACGGCCCGCTGACCATCCTGACCCCGGACGTGCGCAGCACCACGCGCGCCGCGCCGCTGGTGGGCGCGCCCGACGCCGCGGCGCCGCATCGCCTGGTGGAGCTGTTGCGGGAGTTGGGATTCGCCGCGAACGTGGAACGCTTCCTGCCGGGGCGCCCGCTGGATCTCGACCGCGACGGCCTGATCGTGCTGGGCGGTCCGGAGTTGTCCCCGAGCCTGCGCTACCTGGCCGCCGCGGATCCGCGGTTGCGCCGCACCGTGGCTCGGGCGGGGCGGGTGCGCCGCGGCATCGAGGACCGCGCCGCCCGCCGGGTGTACCGGCCGGGCGGCACCGAACCGTACGACATCGCGTATCTGGCCCGCCTGCCCCGGCCCGACGGCCGCGGCACCGTGCTGGTGGTCGACGGGCTGCACCCGCCCGGCTCACTGGGCGCCATCCGCCTGCTCGCCACCCGCCTGGCCACGCTGCACGAACGCGCCGGGCTGCATCCCTTCTCCGCGGTGGTCGGCGTCCGTTACGACCGCAACACCGGCGAGCCGTTGGAGGCCGACCTCCTCACGCCCATCTATCGACACGAGAGGTGAAGCGGGCCAACGCCTTCGGCCCTCAGGCCGCCACCTCCGCCGCGCGCAGCGTGTTCATCGGCGGGCGGTCGGCCAGCGACACCTCCGTGGTCAGCGATGTGAATTCGCCACTCACCAAAGGGAATTGGGTCAGGGCGGCGCCCGAGTCGCGAATTCCGCTGCGGCCCAGCACAGTTCCCAGGATCTGGCGACTCATGACGCCCAGGTCCGACAGCGGGCGGTTGCGGTGCGTGCGCACGCCGAGGTTCACCTGGCCGATGGCCGACAGGCCCAGCAGGTCGTAAGTGTCCAGCAGCAGGCCGATTTCGACACCGTAGCCGGGTGCGAACGGAACGGCGGTGAGCAGCTCCCGGGTGCCCGCGTACTCGCCACCCAACGGCTGCAGCACCTGGGACAGGTCGGGCCGCAGCGCCGACAGCAGCGGCCGCGCCACCAGTTCGGTCACCCGGCCGCCGCCGTTGTGGTCGACCGAGTCGCCGTGCCGCAGCGGGCGCCGGTAGTAGGCCTTCACCAGATGCATGCCGTCGACCATCAGCAGCGGGCCGAGCAGCCGGGGAACGAATTCGGGATCGGGATCGATCAGGTCCGAATCGACGAACGCGATCAGATCGCCGGTGGTGGCGGCCAGCGAGCGCCACAGCACCTCGCCCTTACCGGGCACCGGATCGAATTCCGGTACCGCCTGCTCGCGCGACACCACCCGGGCGCCCGCGGCGCGGGCCCGCTCGGCGGTGGCGTCGGTGGAGCCGGAATCCAGCACCACCAGTTCGTCGACCAGCGTGCCGACCAGCGGCCGGATGCTGGCGACCACGTCGGCGACGGTGCGCTCCTCGTTCAATGCGGGTAACACCACCGAGACGGTGCGCCCGTGTTTGGCGGCGACCAGTTCGTCGACCGTCCACGCCGGGCTGTCCCACGTGTTGGTGAGTGCCCAGTCGGTTGTGCCGTCGGATTCGATAACCAATTCGGGGTTGGTCGTCATACCAGACCTCGCAGAGTTCGTGCCGGGGGCCGGATGCCCTGGATTGCCGCGATCATGTCCACCACCCGCCGGGTCGCGGCGACCTCGTGGACTCGGAAGACCCGGGCGCCGGCCGCCGCCGCCCATGCGGTTGCTGCCAATGTGCCCTCCAATCGCTCGGAAAGGCCGACACCAAGAGTCTCTCCGATGAAATCCTTGTTGCTCAGCGCCATCAAGACCGGCCACCCGGTGTTTACAAGAACGTCCGACGCCCGCAACAGTGCGAGACCGTGGTAAGTGTTTTTGCCGAAATCATGGGTCGGATCGATCAAAATCGAGCTTCGGTCGACGCCGGCCGCCGCAGCATTTTCGGCGGACCGCACCAGGGTGTCGGTGACCTCGGCGACCACATCGGCGTAGCGCACCCGGTGCGGCCGGGTCCGCGGCCGCGCGCCGCCGGTGTGGCTGCACACGATCCCGGCGCCCAGTTCCGCGGCCACCGTGACCAGATCCGGGTCCGCGCCCGCCCAGGTGTCGTTGATCAGATCGGCGCCCTCGGCCACCGCCGCCCGCGCCACCTCGGCGCGCCAGGTGTCGATGCTGATGAGCAGATCGGGATAACGGTCGCGGATGGCCGCCACGAACGGCACCACCCGCCGCGCCTCGGCCGCCGCGTCCACCTCGTCGCCGGGACCGGCCTTGACCCCGCCGATATCGACCAGATCGGCGCCCTCGTCGACGGCCCGCGCCACCGCCGCCAGCGCGGCCTCGTCGGAGAAGGTGGCGCCGCGGTCGTAGAAGGAGTCCGGCGTGCGATTCACGATCGCCATCACCAATGCCCGGTCCGTTGCCACCGGTTTCCCGCACAAGAGGGGCAACGGCGCCGTCGAACTCATGCCCTCGACTGTACCGACCGCTGTCGCACCGACCTCGCAAACGTCCCGCATTACGGGCCCGCGACCGTCCGGCTACGCGGGTTTGCGGCCCGCGGCCACCTCGTCGGCGTAGCCGTCGTAATAGGGGACGTAGCCTTCGGCGCGGCCCGACAGGACGTACAGGGTGCTCGACTCGTCGGGGGTGTAGCCCTGCTTGCGTAACTCGACCTTGCGGCTCTTGAACGTCGAGGTCGTCTCCAACTCGTCGACGACGCGCACGAACAGCGGGACCGCGTACCCGGGCAGCCGCTCGTACAGGTGCGCGGCCAGCGCCGGGCCGTCGAGTTCGGCGCCGGGCCGCAACGTCACCGCGGCCATGCCGGCCTTACCGTCGGCGCCCGGCACCTCGACGCCGTAGACCACCGCCTGGGTGAGTTGCGCGACGCCGTCGAAGGCGCCCTCCACCTCGGTCGTCGCCACGTTCTCGCCCTTCCAGCGGAAGGTGTCGCCGAGACGGTCGGCGAAGGCGATGTGCCGCCAGCGCTGGTCGCGCACCAGATCGCCGGTGTCGAACCAGGCGTCGCCGTCCTGGAACGCGTCGCGCACCAGCTTCGACTCGGTCGCCGACGGGTCGGTGTAGCCGTCGAACGGCGAGCGGCTGGTCACCTTGGACAGCAGCAGCCCCGTCCCGCCCGGCCGCACCCGGCGCAACCGGCCGTCCTCGAACCGCTCGGCCTTCCCGGTCTCGTCGTCGAACTCGACCACCGCGTACGGCAGCGGCCCGAAGCCCGCCGTGCGATCCACGCCGAAAGCGTTGATGAAGGCGGTGTTTCCCTCACTCGAGGCATAGAACTCGACGATGCGCTTGATCCGGAACCGATCGCGGAACTCGTCCCACAGCTCCGGGCGCAGCCCGTTGCCGACCGCCAGCCGCAGCGCGTGCTCCCGCTCGGCCGGCTTCTCGGGCTGATTGAGCAGATAGCGGCACAGCTCACCGATGTAGATGAACGCGGTGGCCCGGTTCGCGATCACCTCGCTCCAGAACGCGGAGGCGGAGAACTTGCGGCCGATGGCGAAGGTCGCCCGCGCACCCAGCACCGCGCCGAGCGCCACCGTCAGCGCGTTGTTGTGATACAGCGGCAGGCAGCAGTACATGGTGTCGTCACCGCGCAGCCGGATGCCCAGCCCGCCGAGCCCGGCCATGCTCTTGGTCCACCGCAGGTGCGTCATGACGCTGGCCTTGGGCAGCCCGGTGGTGCCGGAGGTGAAGATGAGGAACGCCTTCTCGCGGGCGCGGATATCGGCGCACACCGGCGGGTCGGTGGCGTCGGCCGAGCGGGCCAGCTCGGCCAGTTCCTCGGTGTAGAGCAGGTTGTCCGGCGGTTCGGGCAGCGAGTCCAGGGCCTCGCGGCACTCCTCCCCGATCACGTTCACCGCGCTGTCCAGCAGTCCGAAGCTGTGTGCCAGCACCTGTTCGCGCTGATTGTGATTGAGCAGTCCGACCGTCGCGCCCAGCTTCACCGTGGCCAGCACCACGAACAGCGTCTCCGGCCGGTTGGTCATCAGGACGCCGACCACGTCGCCGCGCTGCACCCCACGCTCGGCCAGCACGCTCGCATAGCGGTTCACCTCGGCGTTGGCGTCGAGATAGGAGTACTCGCGGCCCTCGAATCGGATGAAGGGCCGCAACGGATTCCGGCGCGCGGCCCGCTGGAAATACAGCCCGACCGAGGACTTGTCGTCCGGCCGGACGAGCATGCCGAGCGCCCCGCGGAGCATGCCGGGCGCGTCCAGCGCCATGCCCGGCAGGCGGCGAGCGATATCGAGCAGGGTGACGCTGGTCTGGGTCTCCGTCACTGTTCCTCCGCAAGCGGTTTCGTCAACGCGTCGAACGCGGCCGTCAGGTCCGCCGACACGGTAATCCGATCCAGGGCGGCCTTGCCCACGAAACCGCCGTCCTGGATGCCGTAGAGCCACTCGAACAGCCCGCGATAGTGGCCGTGCGGGTCGAGCACCACCAGCGGCTTGTCGTGCATGCCGAGGTAACCGCCGGTCCAGGCCTCGAAGAACTCCTCCAGCGTGCCGATCCCGCCGGGCAGGGTCAGGAAGGCGTCGGCACGGTCCTCCATGACCTGCTTGCGCTCGCGCATGGTGTCGGTGACGACCAGTTCGTCGGCGTCGACATCGGCGACCTCCAGATGCACCAGCTGCTTGGGGATCACGCCGATGGTGCGCGCGCCCCCGGCGCGGGCCGCGGTGGCGACCGCGCCCATCATCGACACGTGCCCGCCACCGGACACCAATTGCCAACCGCGCCGGGCGATCTCGGTGCCGACCTGGGCGGCCAGCCGCAACTGCGCCGGATCCGCGGCACTGGCCGAGCAGTACACGCACACGGCGTACGGTCGGTCGCTCACCATTGGTCCTCCGTTCCCAGCCCGTTCTCGGCGCGGCTGCGCGCGGCCTCCAGCACGATCTCCACGACCTCCTCCACGCTGTCGGTGACGTGCAGCAGGCCCAGGTCACCGGGCGAGATCTTGCCCGACCCCGCCAGCGAATCGCGGAGCCACTCGACCAGCCCACCCCAGTAGCGCGTGCCGAACAGCACGATCGGGAACCGGGTGATCTTGTGCGTCTGCACCAGGGTCAGCGCCTCGAACAACTCGTCCAGGGTGCCGAAGCCGCCCGGCAGGCAGATGAACGCCTGCGAGTACTTCACGAACATGGTCTTGCGGGCGAAGAAGTAGCGGAAGTTGATGCCCAGATCCACCCACTCGTTGAGGCCCTGCTCCATCGGCAGCTCGATGCCCAGCCCCACCGAGAACCCGCCCGCCTCGGACGCGCCGCGGTTGGCCGCCTCCATCACGCCCGGACCGCCGCCGGTGATCACCGCGAACCCCGCGTCGGCGAGAGCGCTGCCGATGGCGCGGGCGGCCTGGTACTCGGGCGTCTCCGCCTGCGTACGGGCGGAACCGAATACCGCCACCGCCCTGGGGATCTCGGCGAGCGCGCCGAAACCCTCGACGAACTCACTCTGGATGCGCAGCACCCGCCACGGGTCGGTATGCACCCAGTCGGCCGGGTCGCGACCGTCCAGCAAATGCTGATCGGTGGTCCCGCTCTCCTCTTTGCGATCGCGGCGCAACATTATCGGCCCGCGAAACTTCGGCGCCGACTTCTGCGATCGGGCGAACACTGGCTCCGAGTCGGTGGACATGCCGCCCAGGGTAGCGGGACCGCCGCGTCAGCTCTTGCCCGTCAGGTAGGTACGGAGGATTTGGGTCACGTTGGTGATCTGGGTGGTGGGAACTCGTTCGTCGATCTTGTGGGCCAGATTGGGGTCGCCGGGGCCGAAATTCACCGCGGGGATGCCGCGGGCGGCGAAGCGGGAGACGTCGGTCCAGCCGTATTTGGCGCGGACTCCGCCGCCGCCGTGCGCGTGTACCCGTTCCACCAGGTTCTTCGCGGCGGGGGCGGACAGGCCGGGCAGGGCGCCGGGTGCGCCGTCGGTGCGCTCGAAACCGATGTCCAGGCCCGAGAAGAGCTGTCGCACATGCTCGGTCGCGTCGTCCAGCGAACGGTCCGGGGCGAAGCGGAAATTCACCACCACCTCGGCCTCGTCGGGGACCACATTGCCCGCCACGCCGCCGCCGATGTGAACCGCGGACAGGCCCTCGCGGTAGACGCAGCCGTCGATGTCGACCTCGCGCGCCTGGTAGCCGCGCAGTCGCTCGAGAATCGGCGCCAGCTGGTGAATCGCATTGTCCCCCAGCCAGGCTCGCGCGGAATGCGCCCGGGTACCCGACGTCGTGAGCCGCGCCCGCAGCGTGCCCTGGCAGCCCGCCTCGATCCAGCCCGCCGAGGGCTCCCCCAGGATCGCCAGGTCGCCGTCCAGCCACTGCGGCAGCTCGCGCTCGATGCGGCCGAGGCCGTTGAATTCGGCGGCGATCTCCTCGCAGTCGTAGAAGATCAGCGTCAGGTCGCACACCGGGTCGGCGACGGTGGCGGCCAGGTGCAGGAAGACCGCGTCGCCGGATTTCATGTCGACGCTGCCGCACCCGTACAGGACCTCCTCGCCGTTCTCGACCTCGAAGCGGCCCGGCACGTTGCCGGCGATCGGGACGGTGTCGAGGTGCCCGGCCAGGATGACCCGGTGCGGCAGCCCCCGATCGGTGCGGGCCAGCACGGTGTTGCCGTGGCGCAACACCTGGAAGCCGGTGGTCTGCTCGCGTAGCGCCCAGGTCACGGTGTCGGCGATCGCGGCCTCGTCCCGCGACACGCTCGGCATGTCGACGAGGGCCGCGGCGAGGGTGATGGGATCCGCGCGCAGGTCGATGGTCACTCCTGTCACCCTAGCGGCGCGCTAATACACTCGGCTGCGTGAGTACACAGGGAGCATCCGCAGTCGGCCTCGCCACGGTGACGGTGAACGGCACCGTCCTCGACACCTGGTTTCCGTACCCCGAACTCGGCGAGTTCGGCGAGACGGGCACCACGAGGCTGAGCGCGGCCGACCCCGAATACACCCGGTTCGCCGAGCTGGTCGGGTTCGACGAGGCCCGCCGCGTGGACGTGATCGCGGTGCGCACCACCATCGCCGACCTGGCCGCGGCGCCCGCCGACACCCACGACGTGTATCTGCGGCTGCACCTGCTCTCGCACCGGCTGGTCCGGCCGCACGGCCTGAGCCTCGAGGGCCAGTTCGGCCTGCTCGCGAACGTCGTGTGGACCAACCACGGCCCCTGCGCGGTCGAGGAGTTCGAGCTGGTGCGCGCGAAGCTGCGCGCCCGCGGGCCGGTCACCGTGTACGGCGTGGACAAGTTCCCCCGCATGGTCGACTACGTGCTGCCCAGCGGCGTCCGCATCGCCGAGGCCGACCGCGTGCGCCTGGGCGCGCACCTGGCCGAGGGCACCACCGTCATGCACGAGGGCTTCGTGAACTTCAACGCCGGGACGCTGGGCGCCTCGATGGTGGAGGGCCGGATCTCCGCGGGCGTGGTCGTCGGCAACGGCTCCGACATCGGCGGCGGCGCGTCGATCATGGGCACCCTGTCCGGCGGCGGCAAGGAGGTCATCTCGATCGGCGAGCGCTGCCTGCTCGGCGCCAATGCCGGCCTGGGCATCTCGCTCGGCGACGACAGCGTCGTGGAGGCGGGGCTCTACCTCACCGCCGGTAGCAAAGTGGCGCTGCCCGACGGCCGGACCGTCAAGGCGCTGGAACTGTCCGGGCAGTCGAATCTGCTGTTCCGCCGCAATTCGCTGACCGGCACGGTCGAGGTGGTGGCACGCCAGGGCACCGGCATCGAACTCAACGCCGTCCTGCACGCGAACTGACTATTCGATACCGAAGGCCAGCACGCGCTCGGGGGTGATCCGGATCAGTTCCCGGGACGCCCCCGCCAGGTAGGTATCGACATCACGCAAAGCCTGTGCGGTGCCGCGGATTTCGAGGCACCGCACCTGCCAGGGTTGCACCGAGGCGATGTCGTCGACGACGAACGCCACCCGCTCCTCCTTGGCGAGGTTACGGAACTTCTGCGAGGCGCCCATGTTGTGTCCCGCGATGTCGATGGTGCCGAGGGCCTCGTTGTAGCGGAAGCCGACCGGATTGTTCTGCGGCGACCCGTCGGGGCGGACCGTGGCGAGCCGCCCCAGGCGCTGGCTGCGCAGGTAGTCGATCTGGGCGGGCGACAGCGTTGCGATCATGCGCCGACCGTACAACCTCGAGCGCGGTCGAGGTCAATCGAGCGCGTCAGCTCAGCTGTTTCTTCTGCACCTTGCCCATGGCGTTACGCGGGAGGGTCGCCACCAGCCGCACCTCCCGTGGCCGCTTGTGGGCCGAGAGTTGCTGGGCCACATGGTCGATCAGCTCCCGCTCGGCCGGCCGCGCCCCGTCGCGCGGGACGACGAAGGCGACGATGCGCTGCCCCAGATCCGCGTCCGGCACCCCGACCACCGCGACCTCGGCGACGGCGGCGTGCCCGAGCAGGCAGGTCTCGATCTCCCCGGCGCCGATGCGGTACCCGCCGGACTTGATCAGGTCCACCGACTCGCGTCCGACGATGCGGTGGAATCCCTCGGCGTCGATGGCGGCGACGTCTCCGGTGACGAACCAGCCGTCATCGGTCCAGCAGGCGGCGGTGGCCTCGGGCCGGTTCAGATAGCCGTCGAACAACATCGGGCCGCGCACCTGCAGGCCGCCGATGCTCTCGCCGTCGTGCGGCACGTCCGCGCCCGCCTCGTCCCGCAGCCGGGTCTGCACCCCGGCCACCGGCGTGCCCACCCAGCCCGGCCGCCGTTGCCCGTCGGCGCGGGTGGACAGCGTGATCATGGTCTCGCTCATCCCGTATCGCTCGACCGGGGCGTGGCCGGTCAGCTCGCGCAGCCGCTCGAACACCGGCACCGGCAGCGGCGCGCTCCCCGAGACCAGGAGCCTCGCGTTGGCCAATTCCCGTGCGGCCGCAGGGTCTTCGACGACGCGCGACCACACCGTGGGCACCCCGAAGTACAGGCTCCCCTTCGCCGCCGCATAGGCCGCCGGAGTCGGCTTGCCGGTATGCACGAGCGGGCTGCCGACCCGCAGCGGGCCGAGTAGGCCGAGAATCAGACCGTGCACGTGGAACAGCGGAAGGCCGTGCACCAGAGTATCTTTCGAGGTCCACGCCCAGGCCTCGGCCAGTGCGTCCAGCCCCGCGGCGATGGCTCCCCGGCCGAGCATCACGCCCTTGGGCGCACCGGTGGTCCCGGAGGTGTAGAGCACGAAAGCCGTTGTGTCCGGGCCTGGTTCGGAATACCGGTGCCACGACCGCGCGTGCCGCCGCACCGGGACGACCGGCAGCGCAGCGCCTTCCGGCGCCTCGCCCAGCCACGCCCGCGCGCCCGAATCGGTGAGGATGTGCTCGAGTTCGGCCGCGCCCGAGTCCGGCGGCACCGGCACCGCGGTCACCCCGGCGATCAGGCAGCCGACCACCGCGAGCACGGTCGGCACGGTCGGGCGGGCGAGTATCGCCACCCGGTCCGCCCCGGCGACCCGCTCCGCCACCGAGGTGGCCGCGCCGATCAGATCGCTGCGCGACAGCGTGGTCCCGTCGACGGTGACGGCATCCGGAATATCGGCCCCGGCGGCCACGGCGGCCGGATCCAGCGAGCTCAACAGCGGCAACGACCCATACGACACGCGCCAAACCTACCAACGCCGACCACGCCCCGGTCGCCGCGTGGATCCTCGACAGGCCTGTGACGGTTGACACAATGATGAGTGGGTGAGAGCTTTGATATACAGCCTTCTCACGAAGAACGGGGTCAACGATGACCAGCCCGCTTCGCGCGACGACGCACGAGACCGCGCCGGACCGCGATTTCGACATCACCCGGCACCTGGACGGTTCCGCGGCCTTCTTCGGCGCCGCGGCCAATGTCATCATGCAACTCAGTACGCCGCCGGTCGGGTACGGCGTGGTGGAGAGCACCGTGGACAGCGGCAAGATCTTCGTGCACCCGATCAAACGCTCCCGCACCACGCTCACGTATCTGGCGGTGGCCCTGCTGGGCAGCGACGACGAGCGGGCCGCCTATCGCGACGCCGTCAACCGCTCGCACCGCTCGGTGCGCTCCACCGCGAGCAGTCCGGTGAAGTACAACGCCTTCGACCCGCGCCTACAGCTGTGGGTGGCGGCGTGCCTGTACTGGGGCGCCCGCGACCTGCACGAACGAATGCACGGCCCGACGCCCGCGGCCGAGGCGGACGCGTTCTACCGGCACGCCGCCCGGCTCGGCACGACCTTGCAGATGCCGCCGGAGCTGTGGCCGCCCGACCGTGCCGCGTTCGACCGGTACTGGGCGGCGAATCTCGCGCAGACGACCATCGACCAGCCGGTGCGCGACTACTTCCAGGACCTGATCGATCTGAAGATGTTCCCGCGCCCGATTCAGCTGGCGTTCGGGAACTTTCACCGCTTCGTCGTGGCCGGTCTGCTGCCGCCGCACCTGCGCGATCAGATGGGCCTGCGCTGGAGCGAGCGCGACGACCGGCGGCTGGCCCGGCTGCTGCGCACCGTCGGCGCGGTGGAGTCGCGCATGCCCACGCCGGTAAAAGTGTTCCCGATCAACGCGTTTCTGCTCGACCTGCGCGTCCGCCGCCGGCTCGGGCGGCCATTGGTCTAGCGGATCAGGGGATGCGGAAGCCCGGCACCACGTGGTCGCGGGCGAATCGCCGCAGCGCGGCGTCGTCGTCCAGCGGGATGACCGTCTGCGGCGTCAGCGCCATCGACAGCGAACTGCGCGCGATCATCTCGGCCAGCGGCTGCGGATCGTATTGCGGCAGTTTGCCTTCCGCCTGCAGCCGGGCGATGAACTCGGCCAGGTAGTCGCGGCCGAGTTCGATCACCGGACCGCCCTGCACGGTCAGGTACGGCAGCACGATCTCCGGTTCGGTCTTCAGCAACCGGTCCAGCAGCCGGTTGCGGCGCAGGCCGTCGAGGAAGGCCACGAACAGCTCCACGATCTGATCCTCGGCGCTGGCGTCGCGGTCGATCTGCCGCTGCACGGCCGCGTCCACCTGATCGATGAACTGCCGCGCCTGCCGCAGGCCGACGGCCTGGATCAGGTCGGATTTACCCGCGAAACGCCGGTACAGCGTGGCCAGCGAGAGGCCGCCGCGCCGGGCCACCTCGACCATGCTGGTCCGTTTGATGCCGAAGTCGAGAAACGCCAGCAGTGCCGCATCGAGCACCTGGGCCTGGTTGTTGTCGGTGCCCGCTCCGCGCACCAGCGGCAGCAGTTTCGCCAGCTTGGCCATGACCCGGTCCCCTTCCCGCTCGACACGATGACAGTGAAATCATCGCACATTGACACCCCGCCAACTCGGTGAGAAGGTGAGGCCCTAAGTTTCTCACATTTCTTGCGCCGCCCGGCGCGAAGCGAGATCGAGGAGACGTGTCGACGATGACCGCCGCCCTGCGCGACACCGGCCACGAGCCGAACCACCCGGAATCCACCCTGACCCCGGAGACCGTCCGCGACCACATCGACGGCATCGCCGCCTTCCTCGGTGGCGCCGCGAACGTCATCATGCAGCTCAGCCACCCGCCGGTGGGCTACGGCGTGCTGGAGAGCACCGTCGACAGCGGCAAGGTCACCCTGCACCCGCTCAAGCGGCTGCGCACCACCCTCACCTACCTCGCGGTGGCCTGGATGGGCACCGACGAGGATCGCGCGGCGTATCGGGAGGCGGTCAACGGCTCGCACCGACCGGTGCACTCCGAGCCGGGCGCACCGTTGAAGTACAACGCCTTCGATCCGAAGCTGCAGCTGTGGGTGGCGGCCTGCCTGTACTGGGGCGTCGACGACCTCTACACCCGCATGCGCGGACCGATGGAACCCGAACTGGCAGAGGAGTTCTACCGGTACAGCGCCCGGCTGGGCACCACGCTGCAGATGCGCCCGGAGATGTGGCCCGCCGACCGGGCCGCCTTCTTCCGGTACTGGGACGAGAACCTGGCCCAGCGCACCATCGACGAGCCGGTGCGCCGCTACTTCGACGATCTGATCGATCTGCGGATGACCCCGCGGCCCATACAGGCGGTGTTCGGGCGCTTCCACCGCTTCACGGTGACCGCGCTGCTCCCCCAGCACCTCCGCGACGAGATGGGCATGACCTGGACCGCCCGCGACGAGCGCCGATTCCGCCTGGTGCTGCGGGCCATCTCGGCCGTGTGGACGCGCCTGCCCGGCGTGATCCGCGCGGCGCCCCTCAACACCTACCTCGCGGACATGCGCCTGCGCCGCCGCCTGGGCCGGCCGCTGGTGTGAGCTGCCCGGCGCCGGTAATCCGTTGGCGTGGTGCGGGTTTCCCGAATCGTTGCGCGGCGCGATCGCGGGCGGTTCGGGCGCAACGCTTACCATCCGTGGAGTGACCGACGAGATCGAGCTGCGACCGTGCGCGGGCCCCGCCGAGTTCCCGAAGTTGGTAGACGTCTGGCGCAGCGCCGTTTTGGCCACGCACGACTTCCTGACGCCGGAGGATTTCGCCGACATCGAGAATCACCTCGCCGACGACTATTTCCCCGCGGTCGAACTCACGGTCGCCACCCTCGGCGGCGGGATCGTCGGTTTCTCCGGACTGGTCGCGGGACAGCTCGAGATGCTGTTCATCGATGACGCGCACCGCGGCCGCGGCGTCGGCTCGGCGCTACTCCGCGCGGCACTCGGCCGCTATCCGTCCCTGACCGTCGACGTCAACGAGCAGAATCCGCAGGCACTGGGCTTCTATCTGCACCACGGCTTCGTCGTCACCGGACGCTCCGACACCGACTCCGAAGGCCGCCCCTACCCGCTGGTGCATCTCGTCTACGCGGTCCCGGGCGACTGAGGGCGGCAGCCTCAGTCGGCCAGCCGTTTCGCGGCGGCGGCGATGCGTTCGTCGGTGGCCGTCAGGCCGATGCGGACGTGTTCGGTGCCGGTGGGACCGTAGAAGTCGCCAGGGGCCGCGAGGATGCCTCGTTCGGCCAGCCAGTCCAGTGTGGTGCGGCAGTTCTCGCCGCGAGTGGACCACAGGTACAGGCCCGCTTGCGAGTGATCGATCCGGAAACCGGCCGCCTGCAACGCTTTTCGCAACACCTCGCGGCGCGCGCGGTACAGCTCACGCTGCCGGTCCTCGTGCGCGTCGTCACCGAGCGCCGCGGTCATGGCGGACTGCACCGGCAACGGCACCATCATTCCGGCGTGCTTGCGCACCTCGAGCAGTTCGCGGACCAGCGCCGGATCGCCGGTCACGAATCCGGCCCGATAGCTGGCCAGATTCGACGTCTTCGACAGCGAGTGGATCGCCAGCAGGCCGGTGTGGTCACCGTCGCAGACCTCGGGGTCGAGGATCGACACCGCGCGCTCGTCCCAGCCCAGACCCAGGTAGCACTCGTCGGACGCGACCACCGCGCCGCGCTGGCGAGCGAAATCCACCACCTTGCGCAGGTGCTCCACGCCCAGCACGCGGCCGGTCGGGTTGGACGGCGAATTCAGGAAGATCAGCGCCGGCGACTCGGGACCCAGCCGAGTCAGCCCGTCGGCGCGCAGGATGCGGGTGCCCGCCAGCAGCGCGCCGACCTCGTAGGTCGGGTACGCCACCTCGGGAATCACCACCAGATCGGCGGCGCCGAGACCGAGCAGCCGCGGCAGTCCCGCGATCAACTCCTTGGTGCCGATCACGGGCAATACGGCCTCCGGCGCCACCCCGGTGATACCGAACCGCCGCTTCAGCGCGTCGACCGCCGCGGCGCGCAATTGGGAGGTGCCGTGCGTGGTCGGGTAGCCGGGCACGTCCGCCACCGCGGCCAGCGCCGCCCGGATCAGCGGATCGACCGGATCGACCGGCGTGCCCACCGACAGGTCGACGATGCCGCCGGGGTGGGCCGCCGCCCGCGCCTTCGCGGAAGCGATGGTGTCCCAAGGAAAATCGGGTAGCGACGCGCTGACCCGGCCACGCTCGAACAACGCGTGCTACTCGCTCGCCATCGGCGGCAGTTCCTTGATGAACGGCGGGTCGTAGTCGACCTTGCCGACCTTCGTCGCGCCGCCGGGCGAGCCCAGGTCGTCGAAGAAGTCGACATTGGCGTTGACGTAGCCGGTCCACTGGTCCGGCGTGTCGTCCTCGTAGAAGATGGCCTCGACCGGGCACACCGGCTCACACGCACCACAGTCCACGCACTCGTCGGGATGGATGTACAGCATGCGGTTGCCCTCGTAGATGCAGTCCACGGGGCATTCCTCGATGCACGCCTTGTCCTTCACGTCAACGCACGGTTCAGCGATGATGTACGGCACTGCCGCTCTCCTAGTCTGGGTCCTTGCCTGCGGGGATACTTCCGCCCGCGCAACAGTATCCCGGCGCTCTTACATTACTACTGGTCAGCCTTGCCTAACTTCGAGGCGTACCGCGTCGCTGCGGCGCCCGGCGCACCCCTGGTGGGAGCACTGCCGCTCCGATCACGAATCCTGTTCGGCCGGATCGTTTTCCACTGTCGATACCAACATTCGCAGCAGTTCGCGCAATTCCCGCTGCTGATCCTCGGTGAGCGAGGTCAGCGGTGATCCCGTCCCGAGCCTGGCGAGCACGGCCGCCCGGCTGTCGTGGCCGGCGGGCGTCAGCTCGATCCGCTTGGCGCGCCGGTCGCTGGGGTGCGGTTTGCGCTCGACCAGTCCCAGCGCCTCCAGCCTATCGAGCACGAACGTCGCATTCGAGGGCTCGCACGTCATCCGGGCGGCCAATTCCCGGGCGGTGATCGGTTCCGACAGTTCCCGCAGGGCGATGACCTGCGATGGGGTCAGTCCGAGCTGTTCGGCGACGCGCCGGACATGGACATCGAGCCGACGGGTGAACGAGTGCACCAGCCGGCACACGTCGCGATCGATCTCCGTATCCACGGGCGGTTTCGACGTGGTGTCCGGCCGGGTCATGACACGAGTCTAGTCAGAATTGTTCTAGCTGTGATAGTTATAGTTCGAATTATTCGAGCTGTAACTATTTGGAGTGGTGATGCAACTCTCCTTGCTGTCTCTGATGCTGGTCGTCTTCGGCCTCACGACCGGCGAATTCGCGATCGCCGGAATCCTGCCGGAGGTGGCGGGGGATCTCACGGTGCCCGTGTCCTCGGCGGGCCAGCTGGTCACGGCGTATGCGCTCGGCATGATCGTCGGCGGGCCGGTGCTCACGGTGCTGACCGCGCGGGTCGCGCGGCGGTGTCTGGTGCCGGGACTGGCGGGCTTCGCGGTACTGGCGAATCTCGGTTCGGCGCTGGCGCCCACCTATCCGGTGCTACTGGTCACCCGCTTCGCGGCCGGGTTGATCGTGGCGACCTTCTTCGCGGTGGCGATCGCCACGGCGGTGCGGAACGCGCCGGAGGGCAAGGCGGCCTCGGCGATCGCGCAGGTCGCGCTCGGCATGAACCTCGGTCTCGTGCTCGGTACGCCGATCGGCACCCTGGTCGGTCAGCACCTGGGCTGGCGGGCCACCTTTGTCGTGGTCGCGGCGTGCACCGCGCTGGGGTTGCTGATGGTGCTGCGGTTCGTCACCGAATTGCCTCCGGCCGCAACGGGTTCGGTCTTCGGTGAATTGCGGGTGCTGGCCGATCGGGAACTGCTGCTCGGCATCGCCCTGACCGCGCTGGGCAGCCTCGGCGTGGTCGCGGTGTTCACCTACATCGCGCCGCTGCTCACCGAGGTCGCGGGCTTCGGCGCGGCCGCCGTCCCCGTCCTGCTGCTGGTCTACGGCGCCGGCGCGGTCGTCGGCAACCAGCTCGGCGGATGGCTGGCCGACCGCGCGCTCCTGCCCGCGCTGACCGGACTGCTCACCGCCCTGGCGGCAACCCTGGTGCTGTTCTGGGCGGGCGGCGAGCACCCGGCCGCGGCCGCCGTCCTCGTATTCGTCCTGGGCACACTGGCTTTCGCCGTCATCCCCGGCATGCAAACCCGGGTCATCGCCGCCGCCACGGCCGCCCCCACCCTCGCCATCGCGATCAACGCCTCCGGCTACCAACTGGCCGCGGCCCTCGCGGGCCGCCTCGGCGGCTGGACCATAGCCAACGGCCCAGGCCTGCGCGCCCTCCCCCTACTCGCCGCAGCTCTCACCCTCGCGGGAGCGGCGCTCGCGCTGTACATGCTCCGGCGGGACCGCCTGCCGGTCCCCGCCTGACAGTCCGGCCGCAGCGGTCACGATCCGCGCCGAGACGGCGAAAACTGCCGTCCGCGTTCGAAATGTGACCGCTGAGGCCGGGGCCGCTCACCCCACAGGAAGGGACAGCACAGGAGCGCGGTGCGGAGGCTTCCCGTAGAGAGTGGTGCGTTCGCGCGCGGGGCGGCCGATGCCGGTGGCTATGTCGGTGAGTTCGGCGACGGTCTTGGCGGAGCCGTGCTGGGAGCCGGCCATCCGGGAGATGGTCTCCTCCATCAGGGTTCCGCCGAGATCGTTGGCGCCGCTGTTGAGCATCACCCGGGTGCCCTTGGTACCGAGTTTGACCCAGCTGGTCTGGATGTTGTCGATGCGGCCGTGCAGCATGATGCGGGCCAGGGCGTGGGCGGCGCGGTTGTCGCGGATGGTCGGGCCCGGGCGGGAGGCCCCGGCCAGGTACAGCGGGGCGCTCTGGTGCACGAAGGGCAGCAGCACGAATTCGGTGAAACCACCTGTCTCGTCCTGGATTCCGCGCAGCACCCGCAGGTGCCCGACCCAGTGCTTCGGGCTGTCGACGTGGCCGTACATCATGGTCGAGCTGGAGCGGATGCCGAGCTTGTGCGCGGTGGTGACGACCTCGATCCAGGCCGAGGTGGGCAGCTTGCCCTTGGTGAGCACCCAGCGCACCTCGTCGTCCAGGATCTCTGCGGCGGTGCCCGGGATCGTATCCAGCCCAGCGTCTTTCAGCGCCGAGAGCCAGTCGTGGATGCTCTGCCCGCTGCGCGAGACGCCGTTGGCGACCTCCATCGGGCTGAACGCGTGCACATGCATCGACGGCACCCGCTTCTTCACCGCCCGCACCAGATCGGCGTACCCGGTGACCGGCAGATCCGGATCGATACCGCCCTGCATGCAGACCTCGGTCGCGCCCTCGACGTAGGCCTCCCAGGCCCGGTCCGCGACCTCCTCCGCGGACAGCGAGAACGCGTCGGCATCGCCCTTGCGCTGCGCGAACGCGCAGAAACGGCAACCGGTGTAGCAGATATTGGTGAAGTTGATGTTGCGGTTGACGATGTAGGTGACGTCGTCGCCGACGGCGTCGCGGCGCAACTGATCGGCCAGCGCGGCGATCGCGTCCAGCTCGGCGCCGTCGGCGGTGGCCAGCGCCAGGTACTGGTCGTCGGTGAGCCCGGCCGGATCGCGTTCGGCGGCCCGCAGCGCGGCCAGTACGTCGGCGTCGAACCGCTCCGGCGCGGCCGCGGCCAGCTCCCGGACCTGCTCGCGAATGGTCTCCCAGTCACCGAACGCGCCGACCACCTCGTCGCCGAGCCCGGAGTCGCTGCGCGCGTCGGTATTACGGCCGTCG
Organism: Nocardia sp. N2S4-5; assembly: GCF_044628355.1. Taxonomy (NCBI): domain Bacteria; kingdom Bacillati; phylum Actinomycetota; class Actinomycetes; order Mycobacteriales; family Nocardiaceae; genus Nocardia; species Nocardia sp. N2S4-5. Next base: position 3,559,498 of record NZ_JBIUPM010000001.1, read on the forward strand.
GTGTCGATGGCGGTGTTCAGATCCACGCGCCCGGTGGACTCCCACGACTCGTCCGGCTCCTGCCAGGGCAGGCCCTGCGGGATCGCGTCCGGCTTCGCCAGCCCGGTGCTCGGGTCGGCGAGCGCGGCGACGTGCGCGCCGATGCGCGGGTCCACCCAAGGGTTTCCGGCCCGCACATAGCGCGGGTGGGCGGAGGTGCGCTCGGCGAGCCGGTACCCGGCCGCCGCGGTGATCTCGGCCAGCGTGTCCAGATTCGGCCAGGGCCGTTCGGGATTCACGTGGTCGGGCGTCACCGGGGACACCCCGCCCCAGTCATCGATACCGGCGTCGATCAGCGCCTGACATTCCTCCCGCGACACCAGGTTCGGCGGCGCCTGCACCGCCACGTCCGGCGGCAGCACCAACCGCGAGACCGCGACCGCGGCGCGGAACTCCTCGATGTCGGCGTCGGGGACCTCGCGCATCGCGGTGTCGTCCTTGGCCCGGAAGTTCTGCACGATCACTTCCTGGATGTGCCCGAACGCCTTGTGCTGCTTGCGAATCGCCATGATGGATTCGGCGCGCTCGCGCAGCGTCTCGCCGATGCCGACGAGGATGCCGGTGGTGAACGGCACCGACAGCCGCCCGGCGTCGGTGATGGCGCGCAACCGCACCGCGGGATCCTTGTCGGGGCTGCCGTGGTGGCAGTTGCCCTTCTCGCTGAACAGGCGGGTGGCGGTGGTCTCCAGCATCAGCCCCATGGACTGGCTGACCGGCTTGAGCCGCGAGATCTCCGCCCACGACATCACACCGGGATTGAGGTGCGGCAGCAGGCCCGTCTCCTCGAGCACCATGATCGAGACGGCGCGCAGGTAGTCCAGGGTCGAGTCGTAGCCGTGCTCGTCGAGCCACTGCGCGGCCTCGGGCCAGCGATCCTCGGGCCGGTCGCCGAGCGTGAAAAGGGCCTCCTTGCAGCCCAATGCCGCACCCTGCCGGGCGATATCGAGCACCTCGTCCGGCTCGAGGTACATGCCCTTGCCCTCGGCGCGCAGCTTGCCCGGCACCGTGACGAAAGTGCAGTAGTGACAGCGATCGCGACACAATCGGGTCAGCGGGATGAAGACGTTCTTGGAGTAGGTGATGGTCTTGGTCCGGCCCGCCGATGCCACGGCGGCGTCGCGGACCCGGGCGGCGCTGCGGCTCAGCTCCACCAGGTCGTCGCCGCGAGCGTGCAGGAGCACGGTGGCCTCGTCGACGTTCAGCGTCACTCCGTCGCGGGCTCGCCGCAGCGCCCGGCGCATCGCCGAGGGAGCCGGGGGTGCCGGCGGGATGCCAGGGTTCGGTAGATCCGTCACGCCTTCGATCATGCGCCAACCATTCGAGTGTTCTCCCTCCGGTGCCTGTGCCGTGACACAACCCGCCCGGCGAGCGGGCTATTCCGCCACACGCGGATTGGTGCCGGGATGCGGGCGCGAACCCGCGATGCGGCGAAATTCCGTGCAACGATGACTGCATGGCACAGCCCTCCGAACCGCCCGCGACAGCGGCCGGTGACACGATCATGGCCGAGCCCGCCTGGCGGCCGAGTCCCCGCGCCCGCGTGCTCTGGGCGCTGGGGCCCGCGATCGGCTGGGCAATCGTGCTGATCGGCGAACTGATCTGGCTGGGCGTCGACGGTGATCATCGAGTGGCGCAGGCCGCGGTCGTGACCGGCACGCTGGTGGTCGCGGCGGTCAGCGTGGTCGTGGTGCCGCTGTGGCGATACGCCGTGCATCGGTGGGAGGTGACCGGCGAGGCGGTCTACACCCGCACCGGGTGGCTCACACAGGAGAGCCGGGTCGCACCGATCACCCGGGTGCAGACCGTCGACACCCAGCGCGGACCGCTGGAACGCCTACTGGGCCTGGCCACCGTCACCGTGACCACCGCGTCGTCGGCCGGGGCGGTCCGGATCAGCGCGCTGGATCGGCCCGTGGCCGAGCAGACGGTGGCGCGGCTGACCCGCATCGCGGCGCGGCATCGGGGAGACGCCACGTGACCGAGCAGGTAGCCGAGGCGTCCTGGCAGCGGCTCGACAAACGCATGCTGCTGGTGCATCCGGTGCGGGAGGTGGGCCGCTACATTCCGGTGCTGGCCGTCTCGGTGATCGTGGGTACCCGTAACGACAATCCGGGCTGGGGGCTGCTGGCGCTGGCGGTCATCGTCGGGTTCGCGGTCGCCCGCTGGTTCACGACCACGTATCGGATCGGCCCGGACAATCTCGAACTGCGCACGGGAGTGTTGCAGCGCAAGCGACTCGCGGTGCCGCGCTCGCGGATTCGTTCGGTGGATATCGAGGCGTCGCCGCTGCACCGGGTGCTCGGGCTGGCGGTGCTCACCATCGGGACCGGACAGCAGGCGAGCAAGGACGAGCAGTTCAAGCTCGACGCCCTGGCCGATCGTCTGGTGCCGGGGTTGCGCGCCGAGCTGCTGAAGCATCTCAGGGACGCGGAAACGGCCGGGGCACAGTCGGATTCGAGCGGGCCTATCGCCCCCTCGTTCGGTACCGAAAACACTGGTCCCGTCGGCTATTTGCGTCGGGAGAGCGTGGAAATCGGTCACTGGCAACCCGGTTGGGTGCGTTACGCGCCGCTGTCGCTGACCGGGTTCGCCATCGTGGCGCCGGTGGTCGGCCTGGCGTTCCAGTACGGCCTCGCCGAGGCCGTGTTCCGCTCCGACGCCGTGCACCGGGTGGGCGACCGGAGCGCCTGGTTTCTCGCGGCCGTGGTGGCGGGGCTGGTGGTCGCGGTGGTGGCGATCGTCAGCCTGGCCGGGTGCGCGCGGTATCTCACCACGTATTTCGGGCTGCGCGTGCGCGACGACGGCCGCACCCTGCACCTGCGCCACGGCCTGTTCACCACCCGCCAGACCACCCTGGACCTGGCCCGCCTGCGCGGCGCCACGGTGAACGAACCGCTGCTGCTGCGCCTGGCCGGTGGCGCCGAACTCGAGGCGATCATGGTCGGCACCAGCCCGCGCCAGAAGATCCTCCCCCAAGCCCCGCGCACCGCCATCGACCGCACGCTGGGCCACCTGCTCGCATCCCGCCCGTCCCCCACCCCCGCGGCGGGCCGATCGGAAGCCGCCGATCTCGTTCTACCCGACACCTCGCCCGCCGCGGCGAATATCCCGAACCAGCCTGCGGGACAGCACCTCGACGACACCGGACCCACTCGACCGGACACCATGCCGAATACCGCGGACCAACCTGCGGGAGAGCGCCCCTACGACGCCCCCGGACCCACTCGACCCGACATATCGCTCTCGAGTGAAGCTTCGCTGCGGACTACGAAAGCGACTGCGGAACAGGAGCTTTCGGACGGGGCGTTGCCAGACCAAGCCGTCGAGGGCCACGCACACGAGTTCGCGGTACCCGAAAAGTCTGCCCGGGAGGACGTTTCGGAAAAGACTCACGTCGAGAACGCCGCGGCACCGGCGACCATTCCGCTGGTGGCGCACGGGGCGCGGGCTCGGCGGCGGCGTTATACCCGTGCGCTTGCGCCCGTGGTAGTGGCGGCGATCGTGCTCGCGGGCATCGCTGTTGCGGGCGAAGGGGTTCCGGTGTGGGCGTGGGTGGTGCTGGGGGTGATCGCCGTCGCGGCAACAGCTTTGGCGCACGACCGGTATCGCGGCCTGGGCCATGCCGTTCTACCCGCCGCGGACGACCGGCCCGCCTGGTTGATCACCCGGAGCGGCTCGCTGGACCGCGACCGGGACTGCCTCGAGGCGCCCGGCATCATCGGCTGGACCGTCCGCCAGACCTTCTTCCAGCGCCGCGCCGGAGTCGCCACCCTGGTCGCGGCCACCGCGGCCGGAAAGAAGCGCTACCACGTCGTGGACGTACCCGTCGCGCGGGCGTGGGAACTGATCGAGGAGGTCACCCCCGGCCGGGCCGGACACCGCCCGCCACAGCACCCCTGAACCCGACAGGGCACAGCCGTGCAGCGGACCCCGGCTCAGCGTCGAGGCCGGAGGAACGCGCGGCGGAACAGGTAGAAACCCGCCGGGATCAGCCCGCAGGCCAGCAGCAGCGGCGAGGTCCAACTGTCGGTGAGCAGGACGTCGCCACCGGGACCGGTGGTCGACAGGAGCAGGAAACCGAGCAGCCAGGCGAGCAGCGGCAGCGCCATGGCGGCCGGACGAGTCACCACCACGCCCATGCCCATCACGAGCAGAACGTTCACGACCGCGGCGGCCACCACCGAGATCGGGAACGGCGTACCACCGAGATAGGCGGGCAGGTACAACACCTCGAGCGCCAGCGACAGGAACCCCTCGAACACCAGCACCCCGGCCAGCACGCCACCGAGCGCCGCCCAGCCGGGCAGTTGGTCCTCCGGGACCGTGTGCGTCCGGCCGATCGACGTCGCCGTCACGGCACCGGCGGGAAGCCGAGCAGGGTCAGCAGGTGACTCTGCATGTCCACGAACCCGTAGAGCACCGACAGGTACAGATCGTGCTGCGCCTGCCAGTGGGGTTTCTGGCTCTCGACGAACGCCACAATCGCGTCCTGCAGGCTCCAGTTGTACATGCGCGCCAGTCTAGGCGGCGCGGACCCACCCCGCCCCGCCGACCATGACGGCACACCGCCCCCGCAACAGTGCGAGCAGCAACCCCACCGGCCCTCAGCGCGAAGCCCTCGCCCACCGACGCCTCCGCACAAACTCTCGTGCCCCGCCCCCCGAATGTTCTCGACGCAGACTCACGCCGACACGTCAGCCCGCCGAACTCGAGCCCCACGTACCAAGGCGCCCCGCACGGGTTCAGTGCGTCGGTGGCGACCGGCAACCGGCGAACGGGTCGTGCTCACGGCCCGGTGGCCCGGGCACCCACGCACGAGGGTGAAGTGTTCCTCCGGCAACACCGGCTGAGCGATGTCGTTGGAGAGCGCGAACTCACGGCACGCCGACACTCGAGCCCACACCAAGGCGCCCGCACGGTTCAGTGCGCTTCGGTGGCGACCGGCAACCCGGCGAACAGGTCGTGTTCGCGGCCGTCGGGACCGAGGGGGCCGGGGCGTCCCCGTACCAGGATGAAGTGTTCCTCCGGCAGCACCGGCTGGGCGATGTTGTTGGAGAGCGCGAACTCTCGGCCGGACGGCGCCACGCTCACCTGGGTGGCATGGGCGCGCAGGGCGGCCCGCTTGGCGGCCAGCACGTCGGATACATCGAGGGTGGTGGTCACGGATTCGGTTGGCACACAGGGCAACTCGCCGACCGCGGGCAGCCGCCAGCCCTCCGGAAGCGCCCCCGGCAGCTGGTCGATCGTGCGCCGGGCCAGCGCCTCGGTGTGCAGGCGCAGCACCTCCGCGTCGGTCACGGTCCAGTAGGTCTTCGGCACCGCCCAGCCCCGGTCGGCCGCGGCGTCGACGGCGGCCATCGTGATCTGGTGTGCCCGAACATGATCCGGGTGACCGTAGCCCCCGCGCGGGTCGTAACCCACCACCACCCGCGGCCGCAGTTCCAGCAGCACGCCCACCAATTCCCGCACCGCGTCCTCACCCGAATTCACGAACGCCCGCGGGTGCAGCGACTCGAGCAACTTCGGATCGGAGGTCTCGCCCGCCATCCCGGAATCGCGCCAGCGCCCCGCCCCGCCGAGAAACCGCGGCGACCCGGCATCCAAAGCCGCCAGCGCCCTGGACAATTCACCGATCCGGTACCCCCCGAGCTGATCGGCCCGAGCGCTCACCAGCTGCGCCCACTCGGCACCGATGACCTCACCTTCTTCACCGAGGGTGCAGGTCACCACCGTCACCGGCACCCCGCGCCGCCGATAGTGCGCGATGGTGCCACCGGTAGCGATCGACTCGTCGTCGGGATGCGCGTGCACCAGCAGCAGCCCACCCTCGGCAGCGGTCACGACAGTCGCCGCCAGGTCGCGGCGCCGCCGAAGATGCCGGCCTCGATCGCGCCGCTCAGAGAGACTCCGTCCATCCGGGAGCTGGCCGCGGCCACGCCGTTGTCCTGCATGATCGGCAGCACGATGCCCAGCTCCCACAGCTTCGGCTCCGCCTCGCCGACGACCTTCGGCACGTCCGTGCCGCGCAGCGCGGTATCGATCGCCGGTTGCAGCGCCGGATCGCACACTCCGGAGATATTGCTCGGCGCCTGGCGGATCTCGTCCAACTGCGACGACGACGGGCCGTCCGGTGTCGCCTCGGGCGCGGGCGGGCAGCCGTACCGAGAGGACAGCACGGTCGCCGGATCGTTCCCGGCGCGGTCCCAGCCGACGATCGCGTCGACATTGCCCGCCAGCAGTTCCTTGCCGTACAGCTCCTCGGCGGGCAGGCTGCGCACGCTCGCGTCGATACCCGCGCTGCGCAGCATGTCCGCCGCGGTGTTGGCGACCGCCAGCGCGGTGGTGTCCTTGTCCACCGCGCCGATCCGGACGACCAACGTCTTCCCGTTCTTGGCGACCTGACGCGGCTGCGGCGCCGGGGAGGTCGGCGAGGAATTGCTCACCGGCTGCTCCGGCGCGCGGGCGTACCCGGCCTCGGCCAGCAGGCCGAACGCCTCGTCCGCCGGCGGCCGCGGCGGCGCGGTCGGCGCGTAGCCCGGATCCGACGGCGAAAGCACCTGCGCGCGAGCCGGTTCCATCCAGGAGCCGGTCTGTGCGGCGACCGTCGCCAGCAGCGTCGGATCCAGCAGTCCGAGTACGGCGTGCCGCACCCGCGGATCGGTGAGATCGCCCGTACGGCCGTTCAACGCCAGCTGGAGTTCGCGCGCCTGCGGCATGATCGACGTGCGCACCGCCGGAATCGCTTGCAGCTGAGCCTGTGTCGCGGTGCCGCCGCGCACCAGCGCCATCTGGGCGTCACCCGAGCGCAGCGACTCGGCCAGTTGCGCCGTGGTGCCGCCGCGCCGCAGCAGGATCTGATCCGGCACCGCCGGTGTGCTCCAGTACCGGTCGTTGCGTTCGAGCAGGATCTCCTCGCGCCCCGAATCGGCCTGCTTCACCCGGAACTGCCCGCCGGAGATCGGATTCTGATCGATGAGGCCGCGCTCGACCGCCAGCGCGCGCTGGAAGCCACCCGGCGAGTCCTTCAGCAGATGCGCCGGCAGCAGATCGGTGAACAGCTGCCGCCAGGCCGGATACGTCTCCCGGAAGGTGACCGTGACCGACTTGCCGCCCTCACTGGAACTCACATCCGAGATGAGCCGATAGCCGGCGGGATCGACCACCCCGGGCTGCGTGATCATCTGCTGCCACAGGTACCGGAAATCCTCGGCGGCGATCGGCGCACCGTCGGACCACGACGCCTGGTTCTGAATCTTGTAGGTGATGGTGAACGGTTCCTGTGCGGTCACGTCCGCCGACACCATCAGCGCCCCGTCGGGCGCCCAGTCGGTCGCGCCCGGCACCGCCTGCGACGGCACCGGCCGGAACGGGCTCGGGAACACCATCGAGCTGACCGCGTTGGTCGCCGGCGACTGATTCGACCGCAGATGCGGATTGAACCCGATCCCGATGTCGTCCACCGCCACCACCACCGTGCTCTTGGTGGGCTTGGCGGGCTGGGTCTTCGGACTGTCGGTGCTCTCGATCGGCGGCGGCGGATTCGCGGTACAGCCGACCAGCACCGTCACCGACATGGCCAGCACCGTCAGTCCGGAAACGAGCCGGGCCGCGACCCACATCCAGGTCCACCTTCCTGTCGAGAAGTCCTCGTGCGCACCGCCCGGGCGGCGTCTTCACGCCTGCCGCGTTATGCGTTCTGGGCAGCGCGGTCGCGGGCCTTGCGACGGGAGAGTTCGCGGGCGCGCTCGGTGGCGTTCAGGATCACCTTGCGCACGCGGACCACGTCGGGACCGACCTCGACGCACTCGTCACCGGCGCAGAACTCCAGCGCGCCTTCGAGATCCAGCACCATCGGGCGGGCCAGGGTCTCCAGCACGTCGCCGGTGGAGCTGCGCATATTGGTCAGCTTCTTCTCCCGCGTGACGTTGATGTCGAGATCCTCGGCGCGCGGGTTGATGCCGACCACCATGCCCTCGTAGGTGTCGGCGCCCGGCTCGACGAAGAAGGTGCCGCGATCGGCCAGCTGCAGCATGGCGTAGGGGGTGACGCTGCCCGTCCGGTCCGACACCAGCGAACCGGTGTGCCGGGCCCGGATCTCCCCGGCCCACGGCGCGTACCCGTGCGATACGGCGTTGGCGATGCCGGTGCCGCGGGTCTCGGTGAGGAAGTCGGTGCGGAATCCGATGAGCCCGCGCGAGGGCACGATGAATTCCATTCGGACCCAACCGGATCCGTGGTTGGTCATCTGCACCATCTTGCCCTTGCGCGAGGCCAGCAGCTGCGTCACCGCGCCCAGGTGCTCCTCGGGCACGTCGACGGTCAGCTCCTCATACGGCTCGTGCACCTTGCCGTCGACGGTGCGGGTGACCACCTGCGGCTTGCCGATGGTGAGTTCGAAACCCTCGCGGCGCATGGTCTCCACCAGAATCGCCAGCGCGAGCTCGCCGCGGCCCTGCACCTCCCAGGTGTCGGGACGTTCGGTGGGCAGCACCCGCAGCGACACGTTGCCGACCAGTTCCTGATCCAGCCGGGCCTTCACCAGGCGCGCGGTGAGCTTGGTGCCGCCGTTGCGCCCGGCCAGCGGGGAGGTGTTGATACCGACGGTCACCGAGATGGCGGGCTGGTCGACGGTGATCCGCTGCAGCGCGAGATCCTCACCCGCCGCGACCTTCTCCTGATCCGCCAGGGTGTCGCCGATCATGATGTCCGGGATCCCGGCCACCGCGACGATGTCACCGGCCACCGCCTCCTCGGCCGGATTGCGTTCCACGCCGACGGTCTTGAGCAGTTCGGTGATCTTGACGTTCTTGACGCCGTCGGCGGCGATCCACGCCACGTTCTGACCCTTGCGCAGGGTGCCGTTGTGGATGCGCAGCAGCGCCAGACGGCCCAGGAACGGCGAGGCGTCCAGGTTGGTGACATGGGCCTGCAGCGGCGCGGCGGCATCGCCCTTGGGCGCGGGCACGCACTTCAGCAGCACGTCGAACAGCTCGTCGAGGTTCTCGGCGGCGGGCGCGTTACCGTTCTCGGGACGCTCCGTGGAGGCCTTGCCCTCGCGGCCGGAGGCGTACAGCACCGGCAGATCCAGGGCCAGCTCGGCCGCCTCGGAGGCCTCGTCGTCGAGATCGGAGGCCAGGTCGAGCAGCAGGTCGTGGGACTCCTCGACGACCTCCTCGATCCGCGCGTCGGGCCGGTCGGTCTTGTTGACCACCAGGATCACCGGCAGCGAGGCCGCGAGCGCCTTGCGCAGCACGAACCGGGTCTGCGGCAGCGGCCCCTCGGAGGCGTCGACCAGCAGCACCACGCCGTCGACCATGGACAATCCGCGCTCGACCTCGCCGCCGAAATCGGCGTGGCCGGGGGTGTCGATGACATTGATCACGGTGAGGCTGCCATCGGGGTTGTGCCGGTGCACGGCGGTGTTCTTGGCGAGAATGGTGATGCCCTTCTCGCGTTCGAGATCGCCCGAATCCATCACCCGGTCGACCGGTTCGGCACGCTCGGCGAACGCGCCGGACTGCCGCAGCATCGCGTCGACCAGCGTCGTCTTGCCGTGGTCGACGTGAGCAACGATCGCCACGTTGCGGAACTCGACAGACGACACGTGAAATCCTCCTGCTGATGAGATGGTTGCCGGCCAACCCTCGCCATAGAGGGTCCGTACAAGACAGGTGGACGAGTGACTCACCGGGCATGCGGCCAGCTACACAGTACCGAAACGGCCGAGACCCCCGGTCGGGCCGGGAGGCTCGAGCACTGTGAGTTAGGTTAAGCTAACCTCCATGGGCAAGGTCAAGGCAAAAAAGGTCTCGCGCCTCAAGCCTAAGAAGAAGTGCTGTCGGAAGAAGACGCGCTGCGTGAAATGCCCTGTCGTGATCATGCGGATGAAGAAGGCCGAATCCGCCGGGGTGTGCGGCAAAGACCTGAAGAAGTACCTCAAGCAGGCGCGTGCCGCGTAGCTCGCGGGGTAGAACCGGGGTATGAGCACCCCACTACTGTCCGAGGACGAGATCCGGACCGCGCTGAAGGAACTGCCCGACTGGACCCACACCGGAAACAGCATCGCCCGCACCGTCGAGGCCCCGTCCTTCCTCGCCGGAATCGAGCTGGTGCGCCGGGTGGCAGGCGAGGCCGAAGCCGCCGGCCATCACCCCGACATCGATATCCGGTGGCGCCGCGTCACCTTCACGCTGTCGACGCACTCCGAGGGCGGGCTCACCCGCCTGGATGTGGCACTGGCACGCGAGATCGATCGGCTGGCGCAGGAGAGTTGAGCGCCCGCCGCCGCCCGGCCCGGATCAGCCAGAGGTAGAACACGACCACGCCGATCACGTCGACCGCACCGAGCCAGGACAGGATGCCGGGCCGGGAGATGGTCCAGATGGTCGGCTGGGCGAACGACAGCACCCAGGGCAGCCCGATCAGCGTGGTCACCAGCCAGTACCCCGCGATTATCCGCGCGCCCGCCACCTCGCGCAGCGGCCCGTAGAGCAGCCACAGCACCACCGGCAGCAGCCATACCCAGTGATGTGACCAGGAAATCGGCGACACCAGCAGCCCGAACAGCTGCACCACCAGCAGCGCGCCCAGCCGGTCGCCGGATTCCAATGCGCGCCAGGCGAAGAAGGCCAGCACCGCCAGCACGACCACACCACCGAGCCACCACGGCCCGAACGGCACCCGGTGCCCGCCGATATGCCAGGGCGCACCCGCGTCGTAGCCGAGGAGTCGGGTCAGCGCGCCTCGCAGCGACTGGTTCCACACCGAGCCGACCGGGCCGATCCGGTTCGCGTCGCCGATGAGCGGGCCGAAATATGTCCGGGTCTCCCCCGGAGAGATCGCGAAACTCACACCGATCGTCGCCGCGAACACCACCGCCGCCCACACCGCGCTCGCCCACCGCCGCTGGGTGAGGAAATACAGCCCGGTGACCGCGGGCGTCAGCTTCACCCCCGCCGCGATTCCCACCAGCAGGCCGGACAACCACCAGGCCGTGTAATAGGCCGCGGCCATCCCGGCCAGCACCAAGAACACATTGACCTGCCCGTAGTCCATGGTGGTCCGGGTCGGTTCCAGCCACAGTCCCACCGCGGTCCAGCCGATCGCGGCCGTGCGCCAGCGGCTTTCCCGCGCGGCCGCGCCGAGCAGCATCGCGAAGCTGATCCGCACCACCGCGTACAGTGCCGCCGCGATCAGCAGCAGCCAGACCACCGCGACCAGCGTGAACGGCAGGAAATGCAGCGGATAGAACACCACGGCCGCGAAGGGCGGATAGGTGAACGGCAGCGGGAAGTCCGGAGTCTTCTCCGCGTAGGTGTAGTCGAAGAGGTGGCCGCTGCCCAGGCTCGCCGCGCCGTCGACGTACACGTGCAGGTCGACGAGGTTCATTCCGTTGGGCGCCAACAGCATCCACAGCATCCGGGCCAGCACCGACAGGATCAGCGCGGTGAGAGCGATCCGGCGGGGGTGTCGGTTCACGGCACGCAGACTTTCCGTTTCGGTTGGCAGGCCGGGACAAGGGTACCGGCGTGGCACGTCGCTCCCGCAGCCACGCGGAGTTATCGTCCGTGAACGGCGGCAACCCGACGACCGCCGCCTGTGACATCGCACCACGGCTGTACAACACGGCGGCTCTATCCCTAAAGTGACGCAAGCGATGCGGCCGCATCGCCGGATGAAGTACCCGAGGTAAGGACGGCTACACCAGTGCTTCGCAACAGAGGATCGCGGTTCGCAATGTCCGCACTGGCCCTCGCGGCCGGTGCCACTGTCGCCGCGTCGACCGCTGTCGCTGCTCCGGCGCCGAAGCAGGACGCACCGGCCGCCGTTCCGCTGATCCCCGAGGGTGTGCCGATCGACGCGATCGCCAACCTGGCCCCCGCCATCGTCGGCGCGGCCGCGACCGCCGGCAATATCGCGGCGCCCGCCCAGCAGGGCATTCTCGACCAGGCCCAGCAGATCCTGAACTCGGCCAACCTGCCGCCGCAGGTGAAGCAGGCGCTGCAGGCCATCATCAAGTTCCTCGACGGCAGCGGCGGTGGCGGCCCCGACATTCCGGAGAACGGCCCGGCCATCGCCCAGTTCCTCTACCCGACCATCGGCAAGGGCTGCATCGGCCCCGGCGCCGATTCGGTCGGCACCGCGCTGGCCGTACCCGGCCCCGCCGAGCTACCCCCGCCCGGACCGGCCGCCGGCCAGACCGGTTTCGTGTTCACCGCGCTGGGCACCAAAGGCCTGACGCCGCAGCAGAATCCGCCGATGTCGGTGCAGTGGCTCAACCTGGACACCCGGCGCACCGCCACTCAGCCGCTGACCGACGAGGCGCACATCAACCCCGACGGCCCGGCCACCCTGTCCGCCATCGCCGACACCGGCCCCGGTCGTGTGATCGCCGTGGTCGCGGGCTCCCTGACGACGCAGCCGGCCGCCGACGAGGCGCCGATCACCTGCTCGTTCCTGCCGACGCTGGGCTTCTTCGTGGTCCCGCAGACCGCTCCGGCCGCGCAGGCCCAGGCTCCCGCGCCGCAGGCGCAGAGTCAGCAGTCGCAGCGGTAGTTCCAGGCCCGGAGACGTCGCCAATGCGACACTCCGGGCTTTTCGCACGCAATAGCCGGACGACCCGTCACGGGCTGTGGTAGACCGCTAGTCATGGCGACTGTCGATCAGCTCGAACGATCCACAGGTTCCACTCGATCGGTGCCCCGCGGGCCCCGATCCGGCAAGTCGGTGATGTCCCGGCGCTCGTTCAGATCGGTGCTGTCCACCCGCTCGAACCGGTCCATCCTGTCGATCCGATCCGAGGGCTCGATCCTGTCCATCGGCTCGGCCTATTCGATCCTGTCGGTCGGCAGCGTGGGCTCGGTGCTGTCGGTCGGGTCGATCGGTTCCTTCTTCAGCCTGGGCTCGGCGTTTTCCGGCCTGTCCCGCTGGTCGCTGTTCTCCTGGATGGGCGTGCGCGAGGCCCCCGAGGCCCGCCCCACGCTCACGGTCGTCGCCGACGAACCGGACCTGTGCGAGGACCCCACCTGCCACTGCCAGACGTAATCAGAACCACTGGCCGTACTCCGGGGTGAGGATGGCGTTCACATCGACACCCACACCCCCGACCGACCGCTCATCGATCTCGAACTGATGCAGATTGGCGGCCGGGTGCACGAACCCGTCCGGCGTGCCCCAATCATGTTGCCAGAACCACGAACCCAGCCCCGCCGCCCGAGCCAGCTCGATGGTGGGCGCGTTGGCGTAGACCCCCACGTTCTCGTTGCCGAGCACCGATTGCCAGCCCGCCAGATAGGGCGCGATCATGGTGGCGAAATCGGCCGCGGACGGATTGTCATCGATGGAGGCATAGATGGGCACGCCCTCGGGCCCACCCGCCGCACTATGCAGAGCCAGACCACGTTCGGCATGCTGCTTGCCCGCCTCCAGCCCCCCACGCCAATCCGCCGTAGACCCCTTGCCGTACTGGTAGCAGGACACGACCGAGAGCCCGGCCGCCCGCAACGCCTCGACCTCCTCCGCCAGCAACGGCTTCCCCGCCATCCACTCCGCCCCCGGCCGCCGATCCGAAACGTACCGAATCACCCCCACATGCCCCGCCGCGCGAATGGCATCGGCGGCAGGCACGGCCCCCGCGTAATCGAGCAACGTCCCCAGCCGACTCCCCGTAGCGGCAACGCTCGGAGCAAGCGCGGACAACCCGGCAACAGTGGCAGCACCCGCGGCCACCCCGAAAAGAGCCCGCCGAGACATAGCAGCAGAACGCATCGAAGTACCCCTTCGCACCCTGGTGGTCGTGCATCTCGCCAGGCGCGGAACGCCCAGCGCTGGCCGATAGAACCGATCAGCGGAGCAACCCAGCATGCCCGGCGCACCTTCCCCATAAAGCGCGCGCCCGGCAGCCTCGAACGTCGCCCCATTTCACCACAAGCACAGGGGAACCGCCAGACCCATCAAACCCACCAACCCCACAAGCAACAGGCCTCAGCCCCACCACCACGCCCCCTCACCCAACTAAACCCCCACCCAACTCCCGCGGCCCCTCGAGCAACTCCCCAACGCCACGCAACTCCCCCCACCCCCACGCAACTCCCCCACCCTCAAGCAACTCCCCAACCCCCCACACCCCTTAGGCAACCTCCAACCCCCACGCAACTCCCCAACCCCGGCCTGCTCCCAAACCCTCACCCAACTCCCCAACTCTCGCGCAACTCCTCAACCCTCACACCACTCCCCGCCCTCGAGCACTCCTCAACCCGCACACCACTCCCCCGCCCTTAAGCACTCTTCAACCCGCACGCAACTCTTCCCACCCTCACGCAACCCCCTCCGCCAAAAACCTCCCCATAGCACGCCAACCCCAAAGGTTTTCGGCGCGGCTCGGTTTTCGGGTGCCGCTGCGTCGCGACGAAGGAGCAAGCAGCGGCACCCGAAAACCGAGCCACAGGGCGCCGAAAACCCGCCGCAGCGAAGCGGAGGCCAAAAATACAGCCGTCCCACCCCACAACCACGCCAACCAGCAACCGCCCCAACCCCCCCACCCCGTCGATGATCGCCGAGTCACCCCTGGAATTATCGGTTGTTGCCATGCCACGTCCGCTGATAGAACAGTGTGAGATCCCGCGACAGAAGGAACCCCATGCGCCGAACAATTCCCGCGCCGGTACGCCGCACCCTGGTTGTAGCGCTCATCGCCGCGGCGATCGGAGCACCGAGCGCAGTGACGGCGATTGCCGAGGCACAGCCGACTCCGGATGACGGCTTCTGCATCGATGAAAACACACGCGTGCACAACGGCTTACGCATCAATGACCCCACCTGCATTCACGACCACACCCGCTTCCACAATCACGAGCGCTTCCACCTTCCGCCAACTCATCCGTGAACCCGACAACCTCCCGAAGCCGAGCGGGAGGTAGAACCGTAGGTTGCGCTCATCCGAGGTCCCGAAAACGCCCCGTCCGTATCGGGAGACGTCCACTCCCAGGCACAAATTCCGTGATACCACGCGCCCGGTTATTCAGTCGCCCAACAGAATTCGTTCCCTGAGAAGGTCGGTTTCCGCGCGGCCGAACATCGGCCGCTCGAGCACCTTGATGCGGTTGACGTGCCCACCTACACGCGGTCGATACGCCCTGATGCGACCACTGCCGCCTACTTACACGATGCAGGCTACGGCCACCCGGACATCGAGTCTCACCCGATCGACGGCGCACGGCTACCGCGATCGCGGCTATTCGCAAATCGTGTGCCACATGGGCCGCGCCGATCCCGTACAGGGTCCCCGCACCGATGGATGCAGTCGTGTCTGCTGTGCACCAGCCCGCGCATCCGACCCACTCCTGGTACCCGAATGTCAGACCAGCTGTAGCGCTTTCATCTCGGCATCAAGCCTCCGAGCGACCTCCGAACCAGGCGCCCGCATATGCACCAGAGTGCGAGCGTTATGCAGTTGCCCAGAGACTCGGGCAGACCCCGCAGCCGCCTCGGCTTTGGCACCCGCCAGGATCTCGGAAAGGCCGGCGTCGAGATTCCCGGCATCGACATGGATAGTGCCGAGCAGGATATGGGAAGCCGCACGATCGCGGACGGCCTCCAACCGCAACGATTCCTCTGCGGCTCGAACGGCCGCGGTGAGGTCGCCGATCTGGTGCAACGCCTTCGCTCGCATACGGGCGATGTGCCCGGGTGTACAGAAGTAGGCCGGCGACTGCGCAGGGTTACGTGGCGTGGTCACGTCGAATCCCTCCGCACGGGTCAACGCGGCCCGGGTATCGGATGCGTGCCCTGCCTTCGCGTTCGCGAGCGCAGCGATGCCGGCAGTGTGCGCGCACAGCAGCGGGTCGCCGGACCGGGAGGCGCGCCGCTCGGCGGCGGCGGCCTGGTCGGCAGCGACGGATGCCCGGCCGATTTCCTCGGTCATACCTGACCATTCCGCCATCGCCATCGCACCCGCAGCGTCATCGTCGACTTCATCCGCGGCGTCGCGCGCAATCTCGAAGTGTTCCGCTGCCATTTCGGCACGGCCCAGATCGAACAGCTGCCAGCCCGCCGACGTGGATATCTTGCTGCGCAGCGATTTCAGCCTTTGCTCCAACGGGTCTCGCGTTCCGGTGAGCAACGCATCAGCGATATCGACTTGGGTCAGGGTTGTTCGGATCGCGGCCTGCGGGCCCAGCAGATCGTCCTGCAGTCGCGCCTGGTTGAGCATCGCCTCGATGTTGTCGAGCACTGCGGCATCAGCGCGCCGAGGCATCGTGACGGCGCGGATGGTTCGTTCCACCTCGTCAGAGCTGAGCGCAGCCGTGATCGCGGGCGCTGCTGCCGTCAGGACGGCGATTGCTCTCATCAGCTCTCGGCGCTGCACCTCGTCAACCTCCTCGCCACCCCAATTCCAGCGTAGGGCAGCTTCAACACCCGTACCAGTTTGCGAGATTTTCGCTCTCGCCGCGCGAGGGTTGTACAACCCTAGTTCCGCAGCCGTGGCCTGAAATGTCTGCTCCAAGGCTCGGCGGTATCCCGTCGTCGGCCACCTCGTCGTTCCGCTCACGAGACGCCGTATCGTTTCGTCGTCGTACGCACCCGGTTTGCCGGTGATCTGCTCGTACGCGGCGTTTACCCGCTCGGCAACTTCCCGCCGCTTCCAGTCACGCTGCTCGATCAGTCGTTCGAGCCGGCGGTTTCTCCGGTCTGGCGAATCCATCGGATGCCCTTCCCCACATCTATCCAGACAGTAATGCGAAACGGCACCCCGCAACTTCGTTCCAGGAAGTTGCGGGTGAAGTTGCCCTACCGCTACCAACTCTCCCCGATCAGGCTCAAATGTGTGCCCCGGATGGGAAATTCGCCCGCTGGTGGCCTAACCGGACCCGCCGAGCTGAGAGGAAGTCATGGGTTCCGACGAAGAGAACGTGGCCACGCCCACTGCCGCATGCCTGGTCCGAAGCGACGTGTCGGGCCTCGAAACGCCCCGGAACGCGATACTCGCGCAGGACCACGCCGCCGAGCTGGGGTACATCTGCCTCTACACGGTGCGCCCACCCGCCCACCATCCCGACCCGATCGGGTATGGGTTGGGAATCGCAGCGGGCCTCGGCGTCGATGCGATCGTCGCGTACGACCTCGACACGATCGACAACATGCCGTCCAGGATCTGTGAGTCGTTCATTCTGGAGACAGTCCGACCGCCGAACACGTGGCCCGTTGCGCTTCCAAGCCTCGCGGACCGTGAACACGCGTATCTCGACCATCCACTCACCGTGGTCGAAGCCCAGCGAATTATGCAGCAGCACATCGGATGTCGTGCTGATTCCTGTCGGCGCAAGTCGAGCGCGTACAGGTGCCTGGTGCGGGAGGGAAAGATCGTCCCGCCGGTGGAGACGCTGCGGGAGCGAGCCGCGGCACGGGGTATCCCGTACTGGTCGTCGGCCGCATCGTTGCCGCCGTCCGGCGTTGATATTCAGATGTTGATAGCCGTGCTCGATGGGCTGGCGGCCGATGCCGAAGAACATGTGTCCTCGGTTCGCTTGTCGCCGGGTTCCGAGGGGTAGGGCAGACCATGGGCTGGTGGCGCAAGGACATGGCCGGTCGGACCGTGGACGAAATCCGAGAGCGGCTCGCGCGTGAGCAGCAGGCAGTTGATTGGACACATCAGGCCCCGGCTGAGCCACTGACTACGAACCACGCACATCGGATCATGCAGCAGCACCGGGACTGCCCAGTGGAGGACTGCCCACGAAAGAGCGCTGCGTGGTACACGCTTGTCCGAGCCGGGAAGATCAAGCCTGACAGTGGACGAAACTACTAGGCTCCCAGCCCGACTCACACCACCGCGAAGAGAGGCAGCCGGACGTGACTGATGATCAACTCGGGTTCGACATTCCCATCGAAACCTCCGCCGAGAAGACATCTTGGCAGGAATGGGTCGACCCTGATCGGCAGGATCGGCAGGCACGGGCGTTTCTCCGTCGTGCGGAACTCGGGCCACTACCTCCTACTCCGTGGGAACGTTACGGCGACGACATGGGGATCACGAAGCTTAATAACGTTGTGTATGAGCTGTTCCCGACTGTGGAAGCAGTGAGCGCTCCCTCCAATCGAGAGATTGCCGATGAATTGGTATGCCTGATCGGTGCGTGGTTTGCGAAGTATCGCGGCGCGGAATGGGTGGACGTGACGGGGCTACCACCCGGCACCTACGTCGATACCACAGCATTCCATCTTTACCGCGACTTCCGACCCGCCCTCGCATTCACTGATTTCGGTCCGAGAACATTCGCTGCCGAATTTCTCGTCGACCACATCATCGGTGGGGACCGTGAATTCTTCGATATCACAGTCGATATCGATCATCTGTAATGTGATGCGGGGGATCCATGGGGGATGGATACAGCAGCGACCGAGGGGGACCCGATCGCGACAACAACCGGGCTGGACGCGCGTTCGAACGCGGCTGTGACGACTACTACCGAGACCGCGAGCACGGCTATGTCAGCCCTTCCCGCGACTACACCAGCAGCCAGGGGGAAACGGCCCGCTACGACAAGGCCCGTGACAAAGACGGGCGCACCATCGAAGAGAAGTCCGGACGGGTCGGCGGTGACAAGGACGAGAAGCAATTCCGGGTCGCTCGAGAAATGTTGGAAAGAGGAGAGATTCAGCATCACACGTTGCGGAGAGTCGACGGTGAGCGAGTCGAAAAAGGTGCGCGGGAACTCATCGACGGTTTGAAACGCGACTTCCCGGACCGTTTCACCGAGCAGGTTATTCCGCGTCATGTAGCCCGCGAGATTCTCGCTCGTGGCATGGCGCGGGAACCGGGCCGGCAGCTCGAATTGCCCGGCGTCGGAGAGAGAGCCCGCCAACAACGGGCACGGCAACGGGCGAAGGCGCGGGAGGAACGCGAGCGGGAGGAACGGGCACGGGTTCAGAAGGAAGCGGCCGACCGAGTGGCGCGGGAGTTCGCGGACAAGTACAGGGCGTTGCTGTACCAGGGTCGGGAGGAAGCCGAGAAGAATTCTGCACGGGCGCGGGAGGAAGCTGAGGTAGCCGAGAGGTCGAGGCAAAGGGAGCGTGACCAGGCCGACGAAAGAGCGAGACAAAAACAGCGTGAAGCGGCCGATCGGCTCGCGGAGCACGCACAGCGCGCCCGAGAAGCGGCAGCCAAGGGCCAACCGGGCGAGATGGTCCGTGAAATAGCCGACATGATGCGGGTCAGCCGACCCACGCCCGGCACCGAATCACCGCACCGCGAACCACCACAGGCCAGTCAGCATCGCGGTGGGCGGGAGTGTCGTGGCCGAGAGCGCGGCCAGGAACGTGGACGGGGCAGGTAGGGGAACTCGGGCGCAGCAGAAACCTGCGGAGCTGATCCGAAGGGCCTCGCTTCCCACGCCGCCCTACACAGAGTCGATACGACTCTCCACGTCGATGGTGCGCCCGGCAGGGTCAGCCAACTCGCCCCGGATAACCGCCGCGACCTGCGTAGCGATCTGCTGTCGGATGTGCCCGACCCGGCCCAGCGCCTTGGCCCGCCACCCCTCGGCCCGCAGGTCGACGGAGATGGTGTCGGGGTCGGGGGCGGAAGTGTCGATGACGATCAGCAGGGGGTCGGCGGCGCGGGCTACGAGGACGAGCGGGATTTCCACCTCGGCCCGGTAGCGGTTGGCTTTGAGGACGTCGACGGTGATGTCCAACCCCACGGGGATCACCAGATCGAACGACACCGGATCCACGCCCTCCCGCTCTGCCAGACGCGGCACCCGAACCGCGCCCTTCACCTCCACCGTCGCCGCCTCGCGCGGCCCGGTGCGCAACGGCCCGATCTCGATGGCCCGACCGGCGAGCCGATCCACCACCTCGCGCACCCGCCTCGCGGTAACGATGAGCGGGAAGAACCGCCGACCGAACTCGTCGTAGCCGATCCAGTCGAAGCTCTCGCGCGCCAGATGCTCGGACCGCGTGCCGTTCATGATCGCCTCGACATCGAACACCCGTCCGCGCCGCGCGGCGGGGTCGGCGAGGATGGCGTTGAGCCGGTTGGCGACCTCGCGCTGCACCAGCACCGCGATCGGATCCAGCAGCAGTTCGAAAGCCGCGCCGATGGCCTGGGCCCGCACCACGAAGCTGACGTCGCGCGCGCTGACCCGTGGAATGTCGATGACGATCAGCAGCGGCGCCGCGGTGCGGGCGTGCAACGTCAGGTCGATCTCGACGATCGCCTCCAGCCGCAGCCGCTGGCCGCCCAGGGTAATGGTGACGTGCAGCGATACCGGTACCCGCACCTCGAAGGTGACCTGCGGCCCGCTGCGCGCGATGACCGGTTTGCCCACGCTGCCCTCGGCGACGAACCCGGCCAGCCCGGCGGGACCGACCGAGAACGGCCCGATCGTCATCCCGCGCCCGGCCATCCCGGACACCGCGGCCTCGATGCGCGCCCGCGTCACCGCGTGCCGGACGAAACGCTCACCGAACTCCGCGTAATCGATCCAGGTGGATGGGTCTTGCCGAATGGACTGTCGCATGAGCTCCCTCGCCGTGCGATGCAGATCCCCGCCCTGCCGATGAGGGGACAGCAGGACAGGGACCGCGACGGCGGCGCTGCCGGGCACCGCCGGGTTCATCGTAGGCCGAGGTGTGCGCGATGCACCTCACCCACCAGTCGGTAATAGCCCCCGCGGGCGGAAACGTTTCATGAACGACCGAACCCGACCATACCCGGTACCTCGGCCCGGACGTAATGGTGAATCCTGATATCGCCCTGCTCGTTTCCCCCGATCGTGGTGAGGGTGGTGGCGTCGGCGGCGAGCACGATGTTGGTGTGCTGACCGAACGGGCTGCTGCCGTCGTAGAGCACCACATCGCCGGTGCGGGGCAGGTAGCCGGAATCGGCGGGTGCGAACCGCTGCTCGGACTCGTAATACTCCTGGAGTGTGTAGACGCCGGGTATGCGCCACGACCCCGAGTTCGGGTTCGCCAGCGGCATTCCGGCCTCCCGGAGCACCCAGCTGACGAAGTCGGCGCACCATGCCTCCTCGACGCCTTCGGCGTATTTGCGCCCGTCGCCGGGGTGGGCGTACTCGGCGCGCGCCACGGCGACGATCCGAGCCCGGCCGGGGTCCAACCCGGAGGAGTCGATATCGGGAAAGTCCGTGAGCTGCTCACCGGCGATCGGCCGCGGGCTCGAACTCTGCTGCCACCACACCGCCCCACCCGCCGCGACAACGGCGAGCACGAACACCACCCCCGCCACGAGCCACCGCGATCGCGTGCGTCCTGTCATCTCCGCTCCCTCCCCAAGGCCGTCACAGAGTAAGACGACGGAGAGAGCGCCGAGGTTCCCGATGCGGTGACAGTGAACGAAACCGGCGGTCGGTGAGAGCGCATCGACCGCCGGCCCGCTGCCGCCGGAGCGGCCGCACACCCTATCGGCACGTGCCGTCCGCACCGGCATGATGCGGTCGTCTGCTCGTGCCGTCCCCGCCGGGCACCACTGGCCGCACTGCGTAGGACGGCCAGGTGAGCATCCCGAGCCGCCGGGCCGACCGTCAAGGGGCAAAGCTGTCCCAATTTGTCCCGGTTGCGCCATCATCCGGCGCCCGCCGACGGATCGACCAGGGCCGCAGCCCAATTCGCCGCGGTACCCGAGAGCGTCCGGACCGGGTGGCGCTACCGCGACAAACCCTCGGAAATGCCATACCGTCCCTGCTGTGTCGCTACACTCTGCCCGGACGTCGAGGATGCGGGAGGGCTAAACCCTGGACACGCTGTGGACCTTCGTCGTCGACCATCGAAACCAACTGCTGACCGACTCCTACCTGCATATCTCCGCGGTCGTGCAGTCGGTGCTGCTCGCCACCGTGGTGGCCGTGCTGGTCGGCATCGCGGTGCATCGCAGTCCGTGGGGTTCGGCGCTGTCCACGGCGGCCGCCAGCATCATCCTGACGGTTCCCTCGTTCGCCCTGCTGGGCCTGCTCATTCCCGCCCTCGGCCTGGGCGTCGCGCCGACCATCGTGGCCTTGGTGCTGTACGCCCTGCTGCCGATCCTGCGCAACACCATCATCGGCCTGGCCGGCGTCGACCCGGCCGTCGCCGACGCCGCACGCGGCGTGGGCATGAATCGCCTGCGCATCCTGGCCCGCATCGAGTTGCCGCTGGCCTGGCCGTCGATCCTGGCCGGCATCCGAGTCAGCACCCAGTTGAGCATGGGCATTCTCGCCATGGCCGCCTACGCCAAGGGCCCGGGCCTGGGCAACCTGATCTTCTCCGGCCTGGCCCGGCTCGGCAGCCCGACCGCGGTGCCGATGGCGCTGACCGGCACGGTGCTGATCATCGTGCTGGCGCTGGTGCTCGACGCCGTACTCGTCCTCGTCGGCCGTCTCACCACTCCGAGGGGAATCCGTGACTGATACCGCGCCCGCCGCCGAGCATCCCCCCGCCGAGATCGTGCTCGACTCGGTGACCAAACACTATCCGGGACAACCCGACCCGGCCGTGGACAACATCTCGCTCACCATTCCCGCCGGGGAGATCGTGGTGTTCGTGGGCCCGTCGGGCTGCGGCAAGACCACCACCATGCGCATGATCAACCGGCTCATCGAGCCGACGTCCGGCACCATCACCATCGCCGGGCGCGACGTGACCGCGGTGAACGCCGACCAGCTGCGCCGGCAGGTCGGCTACTCGATCCAGCAGGCCGGGCTGTTCCCACACATGACGGTGGCGCGCAATATCGCGACGGTGCCCGGACTGCTCGGCTGGAATCGCGCCCGGATCGCCGCCCGCGTCGACGAGATGCTCGAACTGGTCGGGCTGGACCCCGGCACCTTCCGCAACCGCTATCCGCGCCAGCTGTCCGGCGGGCAGCAGCAGCGCGTCGGCGTGGCCCGCGCCCTGGCCGCCGACCCGCCGGTGCTGCTGATGGACGAGCCGTTCGGCGCCGTCGACCCGATCACCCGCGGCCTGCTGCAGGACGAGCTGCTGCGCCTGCAGGCCGAACTGCACAAGACGATCGTGTTCGTCACCCACGATTTCAACGAGGCGGTCAAGCTCGGCGACCGGATCGCGGTGCTGGGCAATCAATCTCGGATCCTCCAGTACGACACCCCCGCCGCCGTCCTGGCCGAACCGGCCGACGAGACCGTGGCCGGATTCGTCGGCGCCGACGCCGCACTCAAGCAGCTCACGCTGGTCCGGGTGCAGGACGTCGATCTCGGGCAGTGCCCCACCGCCGTCGAGACGGACGACGTGGAACCGCTGCGCGAAGCGCTCGCCGCGCGGGAGTGGAAATGGGGCCTCGTACTCGACGCCCAGCGCCGCCCGCTGCGGTGGGTCTCGGACGCGCTGCTGGCCCAGGCCACATCGCTGCAGGCGGTCGGGCTGCCCGTCACCGGCACGGTCGCGCTGCGCTCGTCGCTGCAGGGGCGCTCGAGGTGCTGCTGGCCGAGAGCAACGCCCACGCCGTCGTGACCGGCCGCCGCGGCGAATACGCGGGCCTGATCACCATCGACACCCTGGTGGCGCACCTGTCCGAGATGCGCGCCGAACACACCAGCGCCACCACCGAACCGGGCCCGCAACCATGAGCGTCGCCACTCGCCACCCGGAGCGACGGGCCGAACGCATCCGCTTGTTCGCCCAGCCGGTGCTGGCGCTCGCGCTGGCCGTCGGCGTGCTCTGGTGGGGATTCGGCCGGACACTGACCGCCACCCAGCAGGCCAGCATGAACGCCGACAATATCGCCACCGCCACCCGCCAGCACCTGGTCATCACCCTGACCGTCATCGTGATCGTCGTGGTGGTGGCGGTGCCGCTGGGCACGCTGCTGACCCGCGGCCGGTACCGGCGGGTGGCGCCGCTGTTCGTGGGGATCGCGAATCTGGGTTCGGCCGCGCCCACGATCGGCCTGATCGTGCTGACCTATCTGTGGACCGAGAAGACCGGCTTCTGGGTCGGCGTCGGGCCGATCGCGCTGTATTCGCTGCTTCCGGTGCTGCGCAACACCATCCTGGGCTATCAGCAGGTGGATCCGACGCTCGTGGACGCCGGGCGCGGCCAGGGCATGTCGGCCGTTACCGTGTTGCGCCGCATCGAGTTTCCGCTCGCGGTGCCCTACATCCTGGCCGGACTGCGCACCTCGCTGGTGCTGGCGGTCGGCACCGCGACGCTGTCGTTCCTGGTCAGCGCGGGCGGTCTGGGCATCCTGATCGACACCGGCTACAAGCTGCGCGACAACGTGACACTGTGGGTGGGCGCCCTGCTCGCCGTCGCCCTCGCGCTCCTGGTGGACTGGCTCGGCGCCCTCGCGGAACGATTCCTCGGACCGAGGGGGCTGCGATGAGCACTCCGCGCCAGCCCACGACGACACGGCGGCCTGTCTCTGTGTGGGGCAAGGCGATCGCCGCGCTGGCCGCGGTCGGGTTGCTGCTGTGCGGTTGCGGGCTGGAAGCGGGCGGGGCGGTGCCGCTGCGGGTCGGGCCCGGCAGCATCCAGCCCGTCCCGGAACTCGACGGTGTGCGAATCATCGTGGGCTCCAAGGACTTCACCGAGCAGATCATCCTGGGCTACCTGATCGAATTCGCCCTCACCGCCGCCGGCGCGGAGGTCCGCGACCTCACCGCCATCACCGGTTCCAACAGCCTGCGCGATGCCCAGCTGCACGGCCAGGTCGACGTCGCGTTCGACTACACCGGCACCGGCTGGATCAACTACCTCGGCAACGAGAACCCGGTCCCCGACTCGGTCGCGCAGTTCGAGGCGGTGCGCGACCAGGATCGCACCGAGCACGGCATGGTGTGGGCCGACCTCGCGCCGATGAACAACACCTACGCGCTGGTCACCAGCGCCCCGGCCCAGCAGCGGACCGGCGCCACCACCCTGTCGGACTACGCCCGCCTGGTGAACACCGACCCCGGCACCGGATCCACCTGCGTCGGTACCGAATTCAGTGTCCGGCAGGACGGCTTCCCCGGCCTGGTCCGCAAGTACGGCGTCGATACGGGCAAGGTGCACAAGCAGGTCATGCAGGATTCGCTGGTGTACCCGGCGACGGCCGGCGGCACCTGCCAGTTCGGTTCGGTGGCGGCCACCGACGGCCGCATCCCGGCACTGGACCTGAAACTGCTCGACGACGACCTGAAGTTCTTCCCGAAGTACAACGCTGCGCTGGTGATGCGGGAGTCCTTCGCCACCGCACATCCGCAGGTCGCCGAGGTCATGGCCCCGATAACGCGACTGCTGACCAACGAGAGCATCACCGAGCTCAATCGCAAGGTGGACGTCGAGGGCCAGGAGCCGGCCGACGTCGCCCGCGACTGGCTGGTCGCGCAGGGGTTCGTCACCGCACGCTGAAAACGATTCGCTGCCCGGCGGAGGAGGTGTCAGTGGCCGCAGCACATTCGGCGATCGCCGCCTACTTGCGTGAACGCCGAGAAGCGGCCGCTCTGACCCGCGCCGAGCTGGCCCAGCGAGCGGGCCTGTCCGCGGCGCTGATCCAAAAGATCGAGCAGGGCACCCGAGCGCCGACCTCGACCGCCCTGGGCGCCATCTTCGACGTGCTGCGCGTGCCGGCGCAGATGCGCGATCACGTGCTGTATCTACTGCGGAAGGATCTCACCGGCACCGAACCCGGCTGCGAGACACCCGAACCCGCGGATCTCACCTTCCTGCACAGCCTGCCGTACCCGGCCTGCTTCCAGACCATCCCCGGCCACGAGCTGATCGCCGTGAACGACGCCTACCGGGACGTGTTCCCCGGCCTGGAGCCGGGATCCAACATCATCATGTGGATGATGCTCGATCCCGTTGCCCGGCAGGTGATGCCGAGCTGGGAGCGCGAGGCCGGGCTGATGGTCTACTCGTTCCGGGTGATGGCGCCCGGACTGGTCGACCCGGCGCGCATCGAGGAGATCGTGCGGGTGTGCCGCAAGGCGCCGGAGTGGGAGCGGCTGTGGGCCGCGGAGGTGCCGCCGGAGGACATTCCCCGCGCACCGGTCCCGCTGCGCTCACCCGGTTCCGAGACGGTGCGGTTCATGCACGTACACCTGCTCAAGTTCGAGCTGCCCCGGCGGCCGTGGTGGATCTATTCGCTGGTGCCCGACGAGTGAGCCCTCAGGCGACGGCCGTGCGCAGCGCCAGCCAGCCGCCGCCCGGCTCGGCGAATCCGTGGTACATCAGCGGAATGCGTTGGTCCACACCGAAATAGCGGTACACGGCCAGCATCGCCTGCCGGACCGAGTAATCCTCGAAGTCGTCGATGCGGCGCGGGCCGATCGGATGTTCGGGCAGCATCGATAGTCGCGCCAGTTCGGCCGGATCACCGGTGTCCAGCCCGAGCGGGCCGTCGGCGATGTAGTGGTCGTGGTACACGGTGCGCAGTCCGGGAGCGGACGCGTGGGCGGAGTCGAATTCGAGCAGCCGGGGCCGGGCGCCGGGCAGGTGCCGCGCCTCGACCGACGCGATCAGTTCCGGATCCGGGCGGGGCGCGTCGTCGACCGGCGCCTGCTCCAGCAGGTGCAGCATGCAGGCCCCGCGCACGCGCGGCTCGGGGACGAGGAACAGGCTGATCATCGGCGCACGGGACGCCGACCCGGTCAGACAGATTCTGGTGTGCGACGGATCCGACATAGCGGGCTCCTGGGGACGAGGGCCGTTACCCACTTCGAATGGTGCCACAATTCCACCGGCACCAGCGCGGATTCGCCGGAGTGGGCATTCCTGCGGCGATTGGGGGTCAGGGTGTGCCGATGGCACGCGCCGGTAGGTGTCTTTGGTCCCTAGCTCGGGGTTTGCTCCTCTGCGAGCGTGTGCACCAGTTCCCCTCACTCCGGAAGGCGATGACGGACCGTGCCGGTTCTGTTCTGGATCGTCCTGCCCTACGGCGCCCTTCTGTCTTTCGTACTCGGCAATGTGTGGCGATATCGCTACGACCGATTCCAGCCGGCGGGTTGCGGACCGGACATCGACCGGATGGAACGCTACGGCGCCGACGCCTTTCGCCTCGGGACGGTCCTCGTGCTGGCCGCCCGCGCCACCGATGTCATCGCCTCCGGACCGCACGACCATCCGCGCGGCGCCCTGCACGGAATCCTCGTCGTGGTCGAGATGGTGGCGGGGCCGATCGCCGCGGCCGGGGCCGTCTTGGTGTTCCTGCCGCCGATGATCGCCGGCGCCCATCGCGCTCCGGTCACCCCACTGGACCGGCTGACGCTCCCGGTCCTCACCGCGGTCGCGCTGTCCGGCATCCTGGTCCGCGTCGACCCGAATTACACCAGCGGCAATTACCGTCTCGCGGAAACCCTGTTCCCTTGGGCCCGTTCGCTTTTCACCCTGCACCCGAACCCCGCGGCGATGGCCCACGCTTCCGCCCTGTACCAGTTCCGAGCCCTGATCGTGCTCCTGCTGATCGGTATCTGGCCCTACACCCGCCTCGCCGGAATCTTCGCGGGCCCGGTGGTCCGTTACGCCGGCAGACGCCGCGCCGACCTCGCCCGGCTCGTGCCCCTACCCGGCAATTCGGGCATCGGCTTCCGAAGCCGCGGCTAGCGGCTCGCCCGCCACTGGGCGGTGACGCGACCGATTTCGGTCGACGGGGGTTCGTGGTAGAGCCATTCACGGGCCAGGCGGTGCCAATTATTGGTGCAGACGAGTTGGCCGAGGGCGGCGAAGGTGAACAGGTCGGCGCGGCGGGAGAAGACGTGCTCGGCGGGCAGGTGCTGCCGGCGCATGCCGCGGAAACTGGCCGCGCGCGGGTCGATGGCGAGAACCACTGCGCCGGTGGCGAGTTCGGGGGTGATGGTGATCTCCTCGTCGAGCAGGTGCCAGCCGGCCGCGGCCCAGACGTACTCCATGCATTCCTGCGGGGACACGCCCGCGTCCGGGTCGATGATGCCGCGGCCGACCCACATGTCGTACAGGTCCGAGGCCCGTTGTTCGCACGCCGTGCGCATGGCCGTGCGCTCGGCCTCCACGAATACCCCGTCCATGGTGTTGTAGAGCCCGAAATCCACGAAGGCGAGCCGGCCGTCGGCGGCGAGCAGGATATTGCCGGGATGCGGATCGCCGCAGAATTCGTAGTCGGCGAAGATGGGCGTGATGTAGAAGCGATAGATCAACTCACCGATCCGGTCCCGGTCGGCCTCCGGCAATTGCCGCATCTCCGAAAACGATTTGCCCGCGACGAATTCCGTCACGAGTACGTGCGGCCCACAGCATTCCTCGACGCTGTCGGGAACGGTGATGAACGGATGATCCCGGTAGCGCGTCGCCACCCGGTGCTGCGTCCGGGCCTCGCGCACGTAGTCGAGTTCGGTGCCGATATTGCGCGCGATCTCGTCCAGCACGTCCTCGTCGGCCGCGCTCGGCAGAATGGACTTCCACAACCTGCTGATCATGGCCAGATTGCGCATATCCGATTCGACGGCCTCGTCCACGCCCGGATACTTCACCTTGACCGCGACCGTGCGGCCGTCGCGCAGCGTGGCCCGATATACCTGGCCGATCGAGGCGGCCGCGACCGGGGTCTCGTCGAAATCGGCGAAAACCCGTCCGAGCGGCCCGAGATCGGCCTCGAGCACCGCCCGCATCTGCTCGAACGGCACCGTCGGCGCCTGGTCGCGGAGTTCGGCGAGTTTGACGCGGAACATCTCGCGATGCGATTCCGGCAGCAGATCGACGTCGAGCACGGAGAGCATCTGCCCCAATTTCATCGCCGCGCCCTTCATCGCGCCGAGCACCGTGACGAATTGCTGCGCCGCCTGCAGCGTGGCCCGTTCGGCGAGAACCTGCCGGGCCTGCTCGGGACGTCCGATCATGGACAGCCGGGTCCCGACCCCGCGGACGGCCTGCCCGGCCGCGAGCCGGCCCATTCTGCTCCCCCGCACGAAACGCCCCTTGGGCACTCGACCGGCCACTACCGCACCTCCACTGGCAACGCTGCCTGTTCCCGTTCACCCACATTCCACCCCATCGAGGCGGCACGGGGCCGGGAATCGGCAAGTACGGCGAACCGACCAACAGGTTCTCGGTGCGGATTCCGCCACGGTGCGGCGCGCACTGCGCTTAAACTGAGCGACGCTCATCTTCTATCGACAGCAGGCAGGAGAGCGCGATGCCGCCTAAGACCGCGGGACAGCGTCGTCGCCCGAGACAGGACCGTGCCAAGGCGACCAGGGAACACATCCTGGACACCGCCGCGCAACTCTTCGGTGAGCGCGGCATCGCCAACACCTCGACGAACCGGATCGCAGCGGAGGCCGGGGTCAGCATCGGCACGGTCTACCGATATTTCTCCGACCGTTCGGTCATCGTCGAGGAACTGCTCGGCCGGCTGCTGGAGAACGTCGAAAGACGTTTCACACAGCGGGTTTTCGGCATGTCGGACAAGCCGACCCTGGACATGGTCACCGGCATCCTCGAGGTCATCAGCGACGAGCTGGTGGACAACGCGCAACTGGTGCGCGCCCTGGTGGCCGGCGTGCAGTTCTACAGCAGCGGCATTCCCGAGTTCGAACCCCGGCTGCGTCTGCTGGTCAAGGTGCTGGTCATCCAGATGCTCGGGCCGGGCGACGACCACGAGTACGACGTGATGACCTTCGTGCTGATCAACACCGGTTTCGCCGCGGTACTGCGCGTGTCGGCCCTGGACGTCGACGCCCAGCAGCGCAAGGAGGCCATCGCGATGACCGCGCGCATGATCACCGCGATGGCCGAGGCGGAGATCAACTCCCGAGCGGCCTGAGCCGCGGACGAGCACGAACGTACCGCAGCGTATGGATCGGCGGCCCAAAAGTGAGCCCGTGGCCAACTATCTCCCCGCGGAGCACTCCTCGACGCACGCCGTCGACCGCTGTTTTGCCTGATCAATCGGGATTTTTACGGCTGCCGAACAATCTTCAAAGAGGAGTAGAAGGTGAGCCGAAGCTCGGCTTACCGTTTGTGGCAGAGCAACAAGCGGGTGATACCCACCTCGTCTTACCAAAGGTGGAAGGAAGGTCGCCGATGAAAGCCGACATGTCCAACAGTCCCGGCCTGACGTATTCCGGGACGCCGTTCTCCACGCCGTTGAAGGACGTGCGGGCCCTGTCGCGTCAGATGGTGGGGCACTTCGTGGAAACCGTCGCACCGTGCCGAACCCTGCCCGGCGACGCGATCCACGGTGACGTCACCTCCATCACCCGGCTGTGCCTGGAGCTGGCGGTCAGCATGCTCGACGGTGCCGACGTGCCGGAGAAGACCCGGAAACTGGAGGACACCGCCGCGCAGTGGGCGCGCGAAGGCGTGCCGATCGATACCATCCACCACGCCATCCACGAGGGTTTCCGCCTCGGCCTCGATCTCGTCATCACCAGCGCCACCAACAGCTACCGGCGCACGGTCGACGGCGAGGAGCAGATGCTGGCGCTGCGGCGCGACGACTACGACAATCTCGTCGGCGCCGCCAAGATGGTCGTCGACATGCTCGACACCATGACCACGGCGGTCTCGAAAGCCTATGTGCGCGAACTGCGCTCGGTGGTCAGCGAGCACCACACCGCGGTGCACACGCTCACCTCGGCGCTGCTCGGCGGGCGGCCCACCTCGACCATGGCTCGCGAATCCGGCATCGAGATCGCCGAGCAGTACCACGTGCTGGCCTTGGCGGTGCCGCCGCATCCCGAGGAGAACAACCCGATGCTGGACGGCGCGGTGGTCGCGCGCCGCAAGCTGCGGCGCATCCAGGCCGCGCTCGCCACCGGCCTGAACGGCGACGCCCCGCTGTCGCTGCTGAGCGTCGACGGCGGCACGCTGCTCATCCCCGCCACCCGGGAGACCGATCTCGATCAGCTGGTCGACGCGCTGTCGCAGGCGGCGCAGGTGGCGATCACCGCGACCGTCGTCACGTCCGACACCCACGACATCCCGGCCGCGGCCGACCGTGCCCATCAGCTGCTCGACATGGTGCACCGGCTCCGGCTGGTGCGCGGCCTGTACCGGTTCGACGATCTGGCGCTCGAGTACCAGCTCACCCGGCCCGGTCCCGGCCGCGAGCACCTGGGCACGCTGCTCGACCCGCTCGATCCGCATCCCGAGCTGCTGGACACCCTGCAACGGCACATCAGCAACAACCTGAACCGCCAGCGCACCGCGCACGCCCTGCACATCCACACCAACACGGTCGATTACCGGCTCAAACGCATCGCCACCCTGACCGGCTGCGACCCGACTCAGGCCAGCGGGCTGTGGTACCTGCGCAGCGCACTCGTGGCCCGCAGTTACCGGCACACCCAATCGTTCACGGCCGAATTGGCCGGTGGCCGAACGCCGTTGCGCGACAGGGCATGAGCCGTGCGGGCGCCGCCGATCGGGCGGCGCCCGCGTTTCTCTGCTCAGAGCAGATTTCCCGGGCAGCCGGGTCCGTTGTCGGTAGGTTCGCGGTATGGAGATCGTATCCGTGCTGCCGCAGCTGAGCGCCCTGCGGTTTGCCGAGGTGAACGACGTCAATGTGTACGTCTGGAACGACGGCGCCACGGTGACGTTGATCGACAGCGGCTTGCCCGGTGCCGCCGGAGCAATCGAGAACGGCCTTCGCACATTGGGTTTCGCCCCCGGTCAGGTGCGGCGAGTGATCATCACCCATGCCCATATCGACCATCTCGGCTCGGCCGCCGACCTGGCAGACCGGGGCGCCGAGATCTGGGCTCATCACACCGAGGCCGATATCGTCCGGGGCGAGCGCCCACAGCCCGACCCCGTGCTGCGCGACTGGGAACGCCCGATCTTCGCGGGCCTGCCGCAGGTGACGCCTCCGCGCCCGGCCCCGGTCCACCGTGAACTGCACGCCGGCGAAGTACTCGACTTCGGTGGCGGCGCAACGGTTCTCGCCGTCCCGGGCCACACGTCGGGCAGCATCGCCCTGCACCTGCCACGCCACCGCGTGCTGTTCACCGGCGACACTCTCGCCAACTTCCGCGGCGCCACCATGCCGGGCGTGTTCAACCTCGACAGCGACGCCGTCGAGGCCGCCGCTCACCACCTCACGGACCTGGATGTGGACACCGTCTGCGTGGGGCACGGGGATGTGCTCGCGGGAGAAGCATTGCGCGCCTGGCGGAATCAATCAGAGGGCGAGGTGGGTGGCGATACCGTCGAGTAGTCGGCCGAGGCCGAATTCGAAGACGGATGCGGCGAGGTCCCGGGTGCCGTAGTCGTCACCGGGGTCGGCGGACAACATGGCCAGCAGGGCCGGGAAGCGCTCCGGGCGACCGTATCGTTCGAGCGCCGCGGGATCGAGAGCGGGGCCGACATGCCCGGCCTGGTCGCGGCCCAGGGTCGGATCGATCTCCAGGCGGACGATGCCGCCGACGAAGGCGTTGACGGAGAAGATGACATCGGCGACGGTGTCCGGCGGCAACCCGACCGCCGTCACCGCGCCGATCGCGGCCTCGCCCCACGCGGCCTCGTTGGGTCCCATCCAGCGATTGTTCGCCCCGATCGCAAGCATCCACGGATGCCGCAGATACAGCTCCCGGGACTGCCGCGACCACTGCTCGAGCGCCGCGCGCCATCCGTGCCGGGACAGGTCCGGCGGGTCGGACATGGTCGTGTCGAACATCAGCGCAACCAGTTCGTCCTTGCTCGGCACGTACCGGTACAGCGACATGGTCGCCGCGCCGAGCTGCTTGGCCACGCGCTGCATCGATACCGCGCCGATGCCCTCCTCGTCGGCGATCGCGATGGCTTCGGCGACGATGCGCTCGAGACTGAGCGCCGGTCGCGGCCCGCGCCCGGACCACCGATTGCCCTCCCACAGCAGGCGTGCCACGCGCGGTAGCTCCTCGGCCACTATTCCTCCTCTACTGCGTATGCGCTACGCTTTGCGTATATCCTACGCAGTAGTTGTTCCGACATCTCGGGGTGGTCCATCATGGCAGTACCGACCAGGCAAGCCGCGCGTCCGAAGAGTTCAGCCTGGTGGCAGCGGCCCTGGGTCGGCCCGCTGCTGGTGCTCGTCGTCGCCTTCGTCGCTTTCTCCCTGCCGCCGTATCTGACACTGGATCCGGCGCTGTCGCGAGTGCCGGATCCCGGCTTCGCGCCGCACTATCCGCTGCTCGTCGTGCACGTGGTGTGCGGCTCGATCGCGATCCTGCTCTGCGGCTTCCAGGTGTGGCCGTGGTTTCGCGGCAGGTATCCGGCGGTGCATCGGCGGATGGGCCGCTGGTACGTCTTCGCCGGTGTGCTGCCCGCCGGGCTCGCGGGCGTAGTGATCGGCGCGACCAGCCCGTTCGGTGCGGTCGCCCAGGTCAGCAACGTCATGCTGGCGCTGCTGTGGCTCGCCGTCACGATCACCGGATGGCGAGCGGCCCGCCACCGCCGCTTCCCCGACCATCGACGCTGGATGATCCGCAGCTTCGCCCTCACCCTGTCGATCATCCTCAACCGGCTGCTCGGCGGCGTCCTCATCGTGGCGCTGAGTCCCCAGTTGCACACGACATTTCACGGCGACGAGCAGTTGATGACGCAGACGATCGCGGGGATCGGTACGTGGCTGGGGTGGACCTCCTCGCTGCTGGTGGCGGAGTGGTGGTTGGAGCGCAGGTTGTGAAGCGGCGGTTCCTGGACCGATTGGGGTGTTTACTGGCCGCATGACCACGTTCGA
Source organism: Nocardia sp. N2S4-5 (assembly GCF_044628355.1). Lineage (NCBI taxonomy): Bacteria > Bacillati > Actinomycetota > Actinomycetes > Mycobacteriales > Nocardiaceae > Nocardia > Nocardia sp. N2S4-5. The sequence goes on from NZ_JBIUPM010000001.1 coordinate 3,593,168, forward strand.
GAACACGCTGACCATCAACCGTCCGATCGCCGACGTGTTCGACTACCTGGCCCACTTCGAGAACGTGCCGGTCTGGAATTACGCGATCACCGAGACTACGCAGACCTCCGACGGTCCGGTCGGGGTCGGCACCCGTTATCGCCAGACCCGCTCGATCCCCGAACCCGCCACCGAAGAGTTCGAAGTCAGCGAATTTCAGCCCCTGCGACGGCTACAGGTCCGTGGTCAGATCGGTCCCTTCCCGGCCGTGGTGTCCTACGACCTCGAGTCCATCCCCACCGGAACACGACTACGCAACACCGTCGAATTGGAACTACGTGGACCGTTGCGACTGGCCGGCCCGGTCGTGACAGTCAAGGTCAAGTCGGCGGTCGCAGCCAACCTTGACACCTTGCGAAAACTGCTCGAGGCCTAGGCGGTGCTCCGCTGCCTCGGTGGGGATGGATAGTCGTCGACCGTCATGGAGTTGTGGAAGCGCGCGCTTTTGGTAGTGAGGCGGAGGAAGACTCGACCGAGTCCCGGCGGCAGGGCAGAGAGGAGGCGAGTGCCCTGGGCCAGCCCGCGCACACCGAGGCGGGAGGCTGGGATGAGGGTCTTCGCCGCACTCAGCCCGACCGCGTGACTGCCCCGCACGTGCTCGGCCATCGCACGCTCGTAGGCGGGAAACGCGCGTTCGGGATCGCCGCCCGCCCGTGCCAGCTCACCCGCCAGGACATACGCGCCCACGACAGCGAGACTCGTGCTGCCACCGACCGCCGGGCCGGGGCAGTAACCCGCGTCGCCGACGAGCGTCACCCTCCCCCGCGACCAGGTGTCCATGCGGAGTTGGGTGATGGAGTCGAAGTAGAAGGGGCCGGTGCCGTCGAGGGCGTCGAGCCAGTGCTGCACCTCGGGATTCACGCCGGTGAATGCGGCGCGCAGCAGTTCTTTCTGCCGGGGTACGTCGTGGTGGTGATAGTCGAGTGGGTGTTCGCTACGGAACAGGAACAGTGCCCGCGCGTCACCGAGGTGCTGCGCGCGGTACATCCCGGCGGTGCGCCCGACGCCGACATGGATGCGGAGTTCTCCGTCGACCCCCGTCATGTCCGGCAGCGTGAGCACCGCGAGGTAGGCCCCCGTGCTTGTGCTGAAGCGGGTCTCGTCACCGAAGACCAAGCGGCGCACAGTGGAATGCAGGCCGTCCGCGCCGACGATCACATCGAAGCGACGCGGCGCGGCTCGTTCGAACCGCACGTCGCCATCGGGTGAAATCGCGGTGATCGAGTCGCCGAACAGGTACTCGACGTCGTCACGGGCGGCCTCGTAGTAGATCTCGCTCAGATCATCACGCATGATCTCGGCGTGCCGATCCGACGCGGCGCCGAAGATCGTGGACAGGTCCACCCGGACAGGCCGCCCGCCTTCCGGAACGAGTGCCAGCCGGCTCGTACCGGTCGTCCGCGCCTCGATGCGTGCCAGCACACCCATCTTCTCCGAGATGTCCATCGCCGGCCGGAACAAGTCGACCGCGTGACCGCCGGTCTTCCGCGGAGCCGCTGCCCGCTCGACCACCGTGACCGAAAAGTTGTGCCGCGCAAGCCAGTACGCAAGCACCGGTCCGGCGATGCTGGCGCCGGAGATCAGGATCCGCATGCGTGCCTCCGTTTGCCTGTTCGGGGTGGTCGGTGGTGTTGGGCGGAGTCTGGTCAGAGGTGGATGGGCAAGCTCTGCGCAGCGATGCTCAGAGGAAGATGTGGTCAGTGGTGGTTGGTGGAGCTGGCTCAGTGATGCTCGGCGAAGTCGCGGATGAGGGTGCCGGTGGGGACGGGATCCTCGAGCATCGGGGTGTGGCCGCAATCGAGGGATTCGAGCCGCACATTCGGAACGCGGCGATACTCCTCGAAAGACGCTGCGGGCCAACGCTTGTCCCGCAATCCGTAAACCACCATAGTCGGCAGGCGTAGGTCGCTGAGCCGGTCCGGTTCGGCCCGCTCCCGCAGATACTCGTCCGACGCGTTCGAGGTCGCGGTGAGGCTGCGATACGTCATTCCCTTGAAGTCGGCGACCAACTGATCGGGAATCGGTACGTCGCGGGTAAGAGCACTGCTCATGGAATACCGAAGCACGGCCTCGGGCAGCAGCGGCCACAACGGTTGCCCGATCGCCGGATTGAGCAGCAACTCTCCCGCGGGACCGTTGTCGGTGAACGCGTCCAGCCGTGGACCCGAATCGATCAGCCCGAGCGCGGCGACAAGTCCCGGCCGCTGCTCGGCCAGCGAAGTAGCCACGTACCCGCCGGTGGAATGCCCGAAGACAACCGCCCGCCGCACACCGAGCCGATCCAGCACTTCCCCGACCCGATCCCCTTGCGCGCCAATGCTGTAACCATCCTCAGGCTTCGCCGACCCACCATGCCCGAGCAAATCGATCCGCACCACATACTTCCCCCGCAGCGCAGGCATCACCGGATCCCACCAGCCCGTCGACCCACCCAGCCCATGCAGAAGCACCACCACATCGTCCTTCGCTTCCCCCTCCGTCACGACATGAACATCCCCACCAGGCAGCACCACCATCCGCTCCTGCGCCCCCTCCGGCCCAGCCCCCGCAACACCCTCCGCCCCACCGACCATCAGGGCGACCAACACCGCAGCCCCCATCAACCTGATCCGCCGCCGCCCCATCACCGGCCCAGCAATGGTGTCACCCATCGGAATCCCTTCCTTCGTCCCGCAACACCCCAACCCTGCCCAGCGACAACGCCCCGTGTCTTGTAGAAGAGTCAGCGCAGCCGCTCCCGCCACCGTTCAGCCCAGGCCGCGGACTCGCTACTCCACACGACTGATCGCATCCCTCCCGTGTTCAATATTTGGTGCTGTTCAATTTTGTTGAACAGCACGAGAAACTGAACACGGCTGACATCAAGCACCCGACAATCCAGGTCCACCGACGTCTCGACTCACTCGACCGACCACTCCCCCGCACCACCTACAACGCTTCCTCGTGGCCTCCACGACAGTCCTCAGCCTCGACCCGACGCCGAATGTCGTTCACCGACGGCGCTATTGGCGGCTTCTCCGGCCAGAACAACGCCACCCCGAAACCCACCGCCGGAATAACCACCGCGACAGTAAGCCCCAACACAACCCATCCACTCATCAACCAACCCTCCCCACTGCCCACCGATTGAAAGACAAACGCGGACAAGCTGTCTCAACATCAACTCAACCGGCAAGACGAACCACGTCCTCACCACCCACGGTGGAGCCCGCCTGCTCGAGTCCGCCCGCGATGCGGAACGTGCCAAAACCGAAGCACGAGAACCGCTGAACGCCTGGATGACTGACCAGAAGCTCCCACCCACGTCACACGGCTGAAAACAGCGCGCCGCGCAGGCCAAAGTTGTTGTCCGGCAACGCGTCTGTCATCGGCTACGCCGGTGCCATACGGCCGAGGACTGATCGGCAAGCGCATGTAGCACCACGGCTCTCCGCCATGACCAGTGGCCCACAGCCCGTGATCAGCCCGACCTTGCCTCTCGACGCAGCGACCGAAGCACACCGAGCGCTGGAGCGACGCGAAAGTCGGCAAGACCATCCATACGCCGTAACCGAAACACATCCCGACAACGTCGCCAAACTGCCTGCCCGCGAAGGCGTTCCAGTCACTGGCGCGGCATGCGCTCGTCCGCGCACCGATGATAGCCCAAGTCCCAATCCGGTGGTTCGGCGAAACCTGTTTCACAGGGCCATTTCCCGAGGAAAAGAAGGGGGTCCAGCAATGTGGTAACGGCACCCGCCCTCAGCCGATCATCCTATTGGATCCGTCGTGACCTCGACCGCACGCAGGTCAGGCCGATCGATCAGGGGAACGAGTCGACGCTGCCGAGGAGCACAGTGCCAGTTGTCGACCACCGGGATCTTGTCACAGCGAGAGCGACCCGAAACGGTCGGCTAGGTGGGAAAATGCTTGGATTCGCAATCGTTGACTGTCAACCGCATGCGGACGTAACGGCCGTCTGGCACACGTCCCACGATGGAGCACGGATCCGGCACACCAACGCCGTGGTCATCGAACACGACGACGAACGCTACGACGCCAAGGTCCGCGCTCTCACCGCCGACCGTGCGGTCGTCCTGACAACCGGTACCGCGCCATGCATGGAGTTCGCGCATGCGCTCCTCATCGGCGAATTCGATGGCTTGCTCACCGAAACGGCCCGTCATCAGCAACGCATCACACAGGCGGTAGCGGAGTATGCGTCACGTACTCACAACCGGAACCTGGTCAGTCCCAACTTCCCAGCGGCTCCCAAGTTCGCAATCGACAAACGGGACGAACCCGCGTATCGAGCATGGTCGACTGCCAACTACATCGCGGATGTGTGGTCAGCATGGATCCTGACCGACGAGCAACGAGTACGTCGAACCATCGAACCACGAACCGGATCCAGCCCATGGATAATGCCCGAGGAACTCGGCGAACCAAACCTTGCAATGTTCCCTTCGGAGTTCGCAAAGCGGTTGCGTCCGGAGCCGGTCGCCTGATGCTGAACTACACCGCTATCGACTTCGAGACAGCGAACTCCTATCGCGGATCACCATGCGCTGTCGGGCTCGTCCGAGTCCGGGAAGGCATCCCGGTCGAACAATGCCATTGGCTGATCAGGCCGCCCGAGCGTGTGGACTATTTCGACTCCTGGAACACGCGCATTCACGGCATCACCAAGGAGATGGTGGCAGATCAGCCACGTTGGAAGGACATACTGCCCGCGATCATCAATTTCATCGGTAATGTGTCGGCAGCACGTGAAAAATGACCACCGCGCGGCAACTCAAAATGGACCACCTGGTCGGTGACCCTGGCTCTATCCGAGCCAGGGAGGACCGAAGGGATGCTTGCTGTGGAGGATTGGGCCGAGATTCGTCGTTTGCGCCGGTCAGAAGGCATGCCGATCCAGGCGATCGCCCGGACGATGGGCGTGTCCCGCAACACCGTGAAGCGGGCCCTGGCCTCGGACAGGCCACCGAAATACGAGCGCCCGGAGAAGGGGTCGATCGTGGACGCTGTCGAGCCGCAGATCCGCGAGTTGCTGAAGACGTATCCGACGATGCCGTCGACGGTGATCGCCGAGCGGATCGGCTGGACCCGGTCGGTCCGGGTGCTCTCGGGCCGGGTCGCGGAGTTGCGGCCGGCGTATCTGCCGCCGGACCCGGCATCGCGAACGACGTATATGGCCGGAGAGATCGCGCAGTGCGATTTCTGGTTCCCGCCGATCGAGTTGCCGGTCGGGTTCGGCCAGGTCCGAGGCCCCAAACAGCTGCCTGTGCTGACGATGGTTTTGGGGTATTCGAGATGGCTGATGGCGATGCTGATCCCGTCGCGGCATGCCGAGGACCTGTTCGCAGGCTGGTGGGCCCATATTCACCGATTGGGTTCAGTGCCAAAGGTTTTGGTCTGGGACGGCGAAGGAGCGATCGGGCGCTGGCGTGGCGGCCGCAGCGAGCTGACCGCCGAATGCCAGGCATTCCGGGGAACCCTGGGCACGAAAGTGCTGGTCTGCAAGCCCGCTGATCCGGAAGCCAAGGGCATGATCGAACGAGCCCACGACTATCTCGAGCGTTCGTTCCTGCCGGGTCGATCATTCAGCGGCCCAACCGATTTCAATACTCAGCTCGAGGAGTGGCTGGAGTTGGTGAATCGCCGGACGCGGCGGGCATTGGGTTGCGCGCCGACCGATCGGGTCACCGCTGATCGTCACGCGATGCTGGCGTTGCCGCCGGTGGCGCCGGAGACCGGGTGGCGGCGCTCGGGCCGGCTGCCGCGTGATCACTACATTCGCCTGGACTCCAACGACTATTCGGTGCATCCGGCGGTGATCGGGCGCCGGATCGAGGTCCTCGCCGACCTGAACCGGGTCCGGGTGTTCTCCGGCGGCCGGATCGTGGCCGATCACGAACGGATCTGGGCCTGGCATCAAACCCTGTCCGCCCCGGACCATGTCGAAGCAGCGAAAGCGTTGCGGCGCGGCCGGATCGGTGTCCTGCGGCCAGCGCCTGAACCCGAGGTTGAGCAGCGTTGCCTGACCGATTACGACGCCGCGCTCGGCGTCGATATCGAAGGCGGGGTGGCCTGATGCCTCCACGGGCTCGAACTATCGCGAAAACATCTACCACGACAAGGGATTTCACGGCCGAGCTGACCTTCCTCACCCGGGCATTGAAGGCGCCGTCGCTGCGGGAAGCCGCGGAGCGGCTGCCCGAACGCGCTCGCGCCGAGAACTGGACTCACGAGGAATTCCTCGTCGCCTGCCTGCAACGCGAGGTCTCCGCTCGCGAGTCCCACGGCGGAGAGGGCCGCATCCGCTCCGCCCGATTCCCCTACCGGAAGTCATTGGAGGAGTTCGACTTCGGACACGCTCGCGGTCTCAAACGGGACGTGATCGCCCACCTGGGCACTCTCGATTTCGTCACCGCGAAGGAGAACGTGGTGTTCCTGGGCCCGCCCGGCACCGGCAAAACCCACCTGGCCATCGGATTGGCGATCCGAGCGTGTCAGGCCGGACACCGTGTCGCGTTCGCCACCGCCGCCGACTGGGTCGCCCGCCTTGCCGAAGCCCACCACGCGGGACGGTTGCAAGCCGAGCTGATCAAGCTCGGCCGCTACCCGCTTCTGGTCGTCGACGAGGTCGGCTACATCCCGTTCGAGAACGAGGCCGCCAACCTGTTCTTCCAGCTGGTCTCGTCCCGTTACGAACGCGCCTCGCTGATCGTGACCAGCAACAAGGTCTTCGGCCGCTGGGGAGAAGTCTTCGGCGACGACGTCGTCGCCGCCGCGATGATCGACCGCCTCGTCCACCACGCCGAGGTCATCGCATTGAAAGGCGACAGCTACCGGCTCAAGGACCGCGACCTCGGCCGCGTCCCCACCGCCGGCACAACTGAAGACTGAACCATCAACCAAGCGACCAGATGATCCAAATTGGCGTTCCGTCAGATGGTCCGGATTGGCGTTCTGTTGACATAATGATGTGGTCATCGCCCATAACGCCGGGTGAGGTTCACCCCGGGTTGTGGACACCGAGTTGACAGGATCACTGATCCTGTTGAAAGGATGTCTGCATGCCTCCTCGTAAGCGCCGGTCGTTCACGGCCGAGTACAAGGTCGAGGCTGCGCATCGTGTGATCGATTCCGGTCGCACGGTCGCCGAAGTTGCCCGGGAACTGGGCATTCACGAGAGTCTGCTGGGGACGTGGGTCAAAGACGAGCGGCGCAGGATCGCTGCCGCCGAGATTCATGGTGAAAAACCCCTCGATGCGGCGGAGCGAGCCGAGTTGCAGCGACTGCGAAGGCAGGTCGCTGACCAGGACAAAGACATCGCGTTCCTGAAAAAAGCGTCGGCGTACTTTGCCGCGATGCAGACGAACCGGCCCGGTTCGATCTGATGGCCGAGTACGCCGGCCCCGACACTGTCACCGGCGTTGCTGGTACTGATCAGCCTGCAGGGCACCGGTTTTCGATTCGCCGCATGGCACGACTGCTGCAGGTGTCGAAGTCGGGCTACTACGCGTATGTGAAGCGCAGGGCGGCAACGGTTCTCACCGACCGGCAGCAGCGGCGTGCGGATCTGGAAACGAAGATCGCCACGGTGCATCGCGAATCGCACGGCACCTACGGATCACCGCGTATCACCGGTGAGCTACGCGATCAGGGCGAACGGGTCTCAGCCAAGACCGTCGCCAAGATCATGGCCTCCGCCGGGCTCGAAGGGATCAGTCCCCGAACGTTCAAAGTGCGCACCACCGTGGCCGATCCGGCGGCGTCGTTCCCGCCGGATCTGGTGAAGCGCTGCTTCGACCAGGGCCGCCCCGACGCTGTCTGGACGACCGATATCACCTACCTGACCTGTGGTCACGGGGATCTGTTCCTCTGCGCTATCCGTGACGGCCACACCCGCAAGGTGCTCGGCTACAGCCTGGCCGATCATATCGGCGCCGATATGGTCACCGAAGCCATCGATGCCGCGGTCGCGGTGCGCGGCGGCCGAGCCCAGGGCACGATCCTGCACTCGGATCGCGGCGGGGAGTTCACCGCGCATCTGACCGCGCAAGCCTGCCGGCGGCACGGGCTGCGCCGGTCGATGGGAGCGACCGGAATATGCTGGGACAACAGCCCTTCCGAATCGCTGTGGTCAAGTTTCAAACACGAGCACTACTACCGGCACACCTACGCGACGAAGACCGAACTCGTTGTCTCGGTTGACAAGTGGATGAACTACTACAACACTACCCGGCGGCACTCCGCGATCGGGAACCAAAGCCCCGACAACTACGAGCGTTCACTTCGAACCGCTGCCGCCTGAAAATCTGTAAGCCCCTGTCCACCATCCGGGGTGAACCTCAGGGTTCGATGTCGGCGTTATCCGGTATGCCTGCGCGGCGGACAACATCGAATGGCCCGAAATGCGGTTCCTCTGCACGATGGTCCTCGCGCGGCGGATGCTGTCGTTACCGACCTATCGACTTCCGTACGTCATCGAGTACCTCGGCGGCTCTATAGACGACCACCACAATCCCTTGGCTGATGCGCGCGCTGTTGTCGATGTCGTTGGTCGTCTCGCCGTCGCAAACGGTGCCAGCAGCCTCGACGAACTCACCAGATCGGCTGGAGTGCAAGTCGGTTGGATGGCACGCGGCATCTACAAGGGCAGTGTGGCAATCTCGCGCGGTGGAGATTCTCGCCTCGTCCAACCCGCACTGAACCTCAACGCCGATGCGGACGGTTACCTGTTTGGACGGGTGGTCGTATTCACCGGCACCCTCATGTCGATGATCCGCCAGATCGCATGGGAGGAATGTGCGCGGATCGGCGCAACGGCCGAGAAGGACACAACGAAACGAACCAACGTTCTCGTGGTCGGTGACATCAACCCCGCGGTCCTCCGCCCTGGTTCGAACGTCACCGGCAGGACTCGACGGGCATTCGAACTTCAGGCAGGAGGCCAGAAGATCGAGGTGATGACTGAGGACGACTTCCTCCGTTGTCTCAGTGGGAAACCACTCGCCGGCGCAGAGGCTCTCCTGTCCGAGGTGATTTGAGCGAGGCTCCACGCATACGTACCCGAGATCGAGTTGCCTTCGTAAGGTCCCCATGGCGAACCGTCCGCGGCCAACTCCCCCGAAGGTGAAGCGCGGCCGAGAGCGCTCCAGCGCGAGCCAGTGAAGGCGACCTGGACGTGTTCCGCAGATGGCTGTACCGACACCGCTGCATTCCGTACGCGGAAGAAGCCTGGCGTGGTGCCATACGCACGTCGCGGAGATACAACGCCAGGGCGGCATCGAAGCATTGGGGTCGTTCGTCCATCCCGACCACTGGCAACTGACCGAATGCCAGGCATGCGGTAACGGCTCAGGTCGGCGACTTGTTGGCCACCGCGAAGAAGAGATTGGCCACTCCAACCGGTAGGAATACCCAGAGCCACCACTTCAACGACTTCTGGCAAGCGCCCTTCAGCCAATCGGAACGACGTCGATAGATGCCCGAATCTGTTGCTGCCCAGGCTAGAACGAAGCCCAACGTAGCCAGGTACTGCAGGACGGTCCGAACCGGATCATGCACGACGATCGCGGGGATCGTGAGTCCGAGCGCCACGCTGAACGCGACAGTAGCGAACTGTGTGGCCCTAACAACATATTCGAGACCCTGCGCGATATCGGTCCGCTGCGCCAGGGGTTCCCTGGCCTTCTCCGCCGAGCCGGACTCGGCGGGTTCGTTCGGTTGTTCCGAAGCGCGAAGCCGAGCCTCCTGGAGCCGTCGGATTCCCTCCTTCCCCTTGGTGGGCAGGAGTTTGAGCACACCTCCGGGTGTCCTGGCGAACCCCTTCTCATACAGGAGTGTCGAACCGGCCGGTCGGAGTCGCAGCACTCCGACCCCGCGTCGTGGGCTATCGATGATTTTGCCCCGTTTCACTGTCTGCCAACGCTGCAGCTTGACCTCCACCTGATGCCCGAACTGGTACTTGAAGGGGCGGTTGTGGTGTCGGCAACGACTCCATTCCCCCGCTACCCAGTTACGGCACGGCCATCCCTTGCTGGTATGCGGATAGGCGCAGTGAACAGGCCAGAAGAAGCCTCGCCAGAACCAGAGCGCACCCGATACCGCAGCGACATAGATCGGGAACAGCCCACCGATCCACAGCGGCCAAGGGATCGGCGACAGCGCGTCGAGCTTTCCCGAAACCCACTGCAGTGTCGAAGGAAGCAAGGAAAGATAGTCGTTCGTACCCGCCGCCACCGCGCCGCCCCTCCCTCAGCCACACCCCGTGTCGCACAACGCTATTGAGGATTATGACGCACCGTTCACCCGATCCGGGTGACTTTGCCGGAACAAGCGGCGACACGCCGTTGCACCGTCGGTGCCACCTTCGAAGCAGCCCTGCGGCTGCGCGGTAGAGAGACTACGCCACACCGAACCTGTATTCGGCCCAGAAATCCTTCAACGGGAACAGCGAATTATCGGTGTCATACACTCTGAGCGCAGCCAGGTAGGCACGGAATGCAGCGGTGTCTTTCTCTACGTAAAGAGGCACGACAGGAAGGTCGAGGCGCTGCATCAGCTCCGCCAAGAGCAGCCGCACAGCTCGACCATTGAAATCCGTGAACGGATGGATGTGCAGAAATTCGGCTTCGATGTATGCGAGCGCTTCGATCTGAAAGTCAAGATTATCGTCGGCATATTGGAGCCGAGAGTGCACGTGATCGATCATTTCCAGCATGCGTCGCGGTACGTGAATGTGTTCTGGAGGATAATGGCTACCGACCCGAACGGCACACTGCCGCCACTTCCCTGCAATGTCGGGAATGACCTCTTGCAAAATCCTTCGGTGGAAACCGCGAATAAGCTCGGTATCGAGAGGGAGATCGCTGAACTCGCCCCTCGCGATCTCATTCATCGTGACACGTAGCGGCTCCGCGATCAGATCAGAAATCTCTGCATAGGTTTTCGTGCCGAAGGGCGTATCGAAGGTACGCGTCTGACTGACGTCTTCAATGGGCTCCACGAGTCAGGGCCTACGCCGTGCAGACAACCTCAGACGCCCATCGACTGACGTCGACGCGCGCGCTCGATCCAATCAGCCGAAACAGGTTCGCCTTCCATGGCCATGCTTCCCACCACCTGGTCGACTACGGCAGCGCGACGGCGGCGAACCTTCTCCGACCTCGGGAGCGCTCGCCATGCGGCAACCTTCATCGCTACTTCTGCGCCCATGACTCCACACCTCCCTTTCTGGATCTACCCGCCAAGGATACGTATGCGCGCTATCGAACGCCAGAACACCGTGCGACACCTCGCAAGAGTTGGAGCAGGGTTCCGATGCGACGAGGCGCTACACGTTGAACCGGAACTCCACCACATCCCCATCCGACATCACGTAATCCTTCCCCTCCATCCGCACCTTCCCCGCTGCCTTTGCCGCGGCCATGGACCCCGCCGCCACCAGATCGTCGTACCCCACGACCTCGGCCTTAATGAATCCGCGCTCGAAGTCGGTGTGGATGACGCCTGCGGCCTTGGGTGCGGTGTCGCCTTGGTGGATGGTCCAGGCTCGGGCTTCCTTGGGGCCGGCGGTGAGGTAGGTCTGGAGGCCGAGGGTGTGGAAGCCTGCTCGGGCGAGGGCGTGTAGGCCGGGTTCGGATTGGCCGATGGATTCGAGGAGTTCGGCGGCGGATTCGTCGTCCAGTTCGAGGAGTTCGGCTTCTACCTTGGCGTCGAGGAAGACGGCGTCGGCGGGGGCTACGGCCGTTTTGAGTTCGGTGACGCGAGCCTCGTCGGTGAGGACGGATTCGTCGGCGTTGAAGACGTAGAGGAACGGCTTGATGGTGAGGAGGGAGAGTTCGCGCAGGAGGTCGGTGTCGAGTTTGTCGCGGACGGAGAACAGGGTGTTGCCCTCGTCGAGGACGTCCTGGGCCGCCTTCGCCGCCTCGTAGGCCGGCTTGCGGTCCTTCTTGACCTTGGCTTCCTTCTCCAGGCGCGGGACGGACTTCTCCAGGGTCTGCAGGTCGGCGAGAATCAGCTCGGTCTCGATGACCTCGATGTCGGCGAGCGGGTCGACGCGGCCGTCGACGTGCACCACGTCGTCATCGGCGAAGACGCGGACCACCTGGCAGATGGCGTCGGCCTCGCGGATGTTGGCCAAGAACTTGTTGCCCAGGCCCGCGCCCTCGGAGGCGCCCTTCACGATCCCGGCGATGTCGACGAACGACACCGTGGCGGGGAGGATGCGTGCGGAGCCGAAGATCTCGGCCAGCTTGTCCAGTCTCGGATCGGGCAGCGGCACCACCCCGACGTTCGGCTCGATGGTGGCGAACGGGTAGTTCGCCGCCAGCACGTCGTTCTTGGTCAGCGCGTTGAACAGCGTCGATTTTCCGACGTTGGGCAGGCCGACGATACCGAGGGTGAGACTCACGAGAAGCAGAGTCTACGCGGGCAGGCGCGGGCCGATGGCGTCGGCCATTGCCGCGTATCCGGCGTCGTTGGGATGCAGATGGTCACCGACGTCGAAGCGGGGATCCAGGCGGGCGGGGTCGGCCGGGTCGGCGAGGGCGGCGTCGAGGTCCACGACTGCGTCGTACTCCCCTGAGGTCCGGATCCAGGCGTTGACGGCCTGGCGGACGGCTTCGCGGTCAGCGGTGTAGTAGTCCGAGCCCGCGAACGGCAGCAGGGTAGTGCCGATCACCCGGATGCCCCCGGCTTTGGCCTGCCGGATCAACTCCCGGTGGCCGTCGATAAGTTGCTCGGCGGACACGACCGGGAAGGGCGCGCCGACCGGGTCACCGCCGCCGCTGAGACCGATGTCGTTGATGCCCTCCAGGATTACGACCGTGCCAACGCCCGGCTGGGCGAGCACGTCGCGGTGGAACCGGGTCAGCGCGCTGTCGCCCAGGCGCGGCGAGTCGACCGTCACGCGGTTGCCGCCGATGCCCAGGTTCAGCAGCGGGCGCGGGGTGCCGTGTGCGGTGAGTCGCTCGGCGAGCTCGTCGGGGTAGGTGTTGCGCGCATCCGGCGTCGCGCCGTAGCCGTCGGTGATCGAGTCACCGAACAGGGCCACGCCCGAGCTGCGCGGGAGCGCGGCGGTCTCCACCCCGGAGAGGTAGTAGTAGGACTGTGAGGTCTCGGCGAACGCATCGGCCGGGCCGTCGGCGCGGTGGTCGCCGTTCGCGCGGTACGTGGTGTTCAACGCCTGCGCGTGGTAGGTGGCCGGGCCGGTCGGCCGGGCGAAATACAGAGTAACGGTCAGTGATTCCAGCGGCGAGACCGCGAATACCAGAGGGTCGGTGGCGATTTCCGCGCCGGGGGCGACGGTGAATGTGCGATTTAAACCAACGGTCAAGTGCTGCAAGGTTTCCGGCCGCACCGAGGCGGCGCCGGCGGTCCGGGCGAGGGTCGCTCCGGTCACTTCCAGCGGCTGCGTGCCGTACGCGTTCGACAGCCGGACCCGCAGTGCCGGGCCGCCGCTGCTTACCCGGATCTCCTGCCGCACAGTCTGATTCGCGAATCCCTGTTCGGACCAGTTGGGCGCGAAGCTCTCCGACGCGCGCATCGGCGCGGTCGCCCACACCGCTTCCCAGCCCGCTGCCGGTGCGGCCGTCGCCCCTCCGGACAGTCCCAGTACGACCGCGATGATCGCGGCGACAACACTCACAGCACGCACGGGTGCGATCCCTTCGTCAGCCGTACGGCCCGAGCCGCCCGGATATGAACTCACCAACCCGGCGTCGCGCCCGTGCATTCCCGGTACGAATCGGCGCATTCGCCTGTTGCGGACGTCGCCGGTCGAGATGCCTCGCGCCGATGTTATCCGCAGTGCCCAACAACCTCGGTCTCGCTGCGATGGCGGTGGCGCGGGCCTGACCTGATTACCCGCCGCCGTCTACTCGGCAACCCGCAAGTACCTCCGCGCGAGGCAACGTGCCGAGCAGGCGAGCCCGTTCTCCCAACGCTCGCACCCCCTTCCCGAAATGTTCAACTCACGGACCCTAGGTTCGCGTTAGGCTGCGGCCGTGTCTTCCGACGTCGTCGATGACGGTGAGCTGCGGGCGCGGGCGGACGCCGCGCTGCTGGTCGGCCTGCAACACGCGCTCGGCGCCGAGCTGATCGATGCCGAGGATCCGACTGCGGGCGTGCGGTTTCCAGTGCGTGGCCTGGCGGTGACTCCCGCGGGCACCCTGCACGCCGGGGCGCTCAACGCCATCATCGAACTCGCCGGATATCTGGCGGTGGCACCGACGCTCGGGCCCGGTGAGCATGCCGTGACCCATGCCATCTCCACCCAGTTCGTCCGGGCGGCGCCCCGCGACGTGTGGGTGCTCGTCTATGGCGAACTGGTGAAGCGCGGCCGCACCGTCGCCTTCGTGACTGCCACTGCGGCACTGGACGATTCGCCCTCGACGGTGATCGCCACCAGCCAGGTCACCAAGTCGGTGATCGTCGCGCCGATCGGGAACGGCGTCGGCTGAGTACGCGGATGCGGGCGGCCACGAGACCACCCGCACTCCGCTCCTCACAATCGCCCGACGTCCCGCACGACCCTTCTGGCCTGGGCCATCAGCATTCCCACGTTGGCGGACTTGCGGCACACGACCACCACCACGACGTCGTCACGGCCCTCGACGCGGACGAACAGGTGCGCGAGATTGTCACTGTTGACCAGGATCTCCTGGAAGTAGTGCGCATCGCTGCGGACTCCCCGGCGCTCCTTCCAGATCTCCTCGATCATCACGACATTGCGCAATCCCATGGCAGCAGAATCACGACCCGCCGGACCGTTCATCCGGCGTGGTCGTGACTGCTGAGATTTTTCTCCGGTTGAGTTTCAGCGATTTGCCGGGAGGCAGCCGGAGCAGGGTAATAGTCGCCGGATTTCACATAGGGATGGCAATAGTGTTCCTGGAATAGTCGAATGCCTTTCGAATTCACACTGAGCTACGACGACCCGTCCAACCCGGTCGGCGCACACCCACATCCTGACAGTCCGAAACATTTAGAGCAACCTCATGCGCAAAATTCCCGCAGCCTTCGCTCGAATCGCGCGCCGAGCACCCGCATCCGGCCCTGATGAGCGAGCCCAACGCTATCCGGCGTGCCCCCGCACCTGCGACTTTCCGAGTCAAGTGCGCTTAACCTGCCGCGTTGCAGACAACGCCGAGCCGACCGGTCCGTTACGCGGAGAACCGACAGCGCCTGCCACGACCGCACACATCGACCAACCGACCGGGCGACCACACGGCGATTCGACACGCCGTAAAACAACCGACCGCCACGGATCTATTACACCGTCAAAATTGAAACAATCTTCCGCACGGACATCACACTCCGACACTCCACCGACTGCACGAGAACTCCACACAGCAATGAATACCGATAGGTACCATTATCGACCTTCTGATTTGCTGAATATTTTCCACGATTCTTCTGTACAACCCACAGTGACGCTGTGTAGCGTCGAGATTCCTGAATCCAATCTGACAATCGGTGGCACGTTGGTCGGTATTGAGGGCTGCCTGGAAAAAATCATCGGCATTCCTGGCGCCATAGGCGTGACGCTGGTGGACGGCGCGAGCGGCCTGGCGATCGCCGCGGCCGGCCGGCACGGCCGACTGGACGAGCACGAGAACGCCGCGGCCACCACCGACGTGGTGCGCGCCGTACTCGAATGCCCGGCACTGGCCGACGGCCACGACGACGACATCACCGAACTCGTCGTCTGCGGCCCGCGCGGGTATCACCTGCTGAATTTGGTAGACGGTGACTTCGACGGACGGCTGTTCGTACACGTCCGGTTCGACGACGAGACCGGGAACCTGGCCATGGCGCGCTTCCGGCTGCGCGGCATTCTCGCGGAACTCACCGGGCATGAGTGTTGAACTCGCAGTCGTACTAAGGCAATTGGAGAAGGAGAAGCGAACCGGGGTGCTGCGAGTCGGTGACGACGCGTTCCATCTCACCGAGGGCTGCGTGACGTACGCCGCCTGCCGGCGCACGACCGGCCTGGACCGGCTGCTGGCGGAGTCGGGCGCCACCGCGGCGGACTGGCACGCCGCCGAATCCGGTGATCCCGCACGGCTGCTGAAACTTCCGCGGTTGGAGGTGCTGGCCCTGCTGTCGGTGTTCGACGCCGCCTACTTCCTGCTGGCGGCGCCGACCGTCGCCAAATTCCGTCCGGCGCCGCCACATTGGCTCGCCCCGGTCTGCCGCATCACGCCGGGGGCGCTGGTGCACGAGGTGGAGCGCCGCGGTGATCCGGATATCGGCCCGTGGCCGGCCGGGTGGGTCGACAGCTACCCCGTGGTTCCGGTCCGCCACGTCCGCCGGCGGCGGGTCGTGCTGACCGCCGGGCAGATCGAGGTGCTGGCCGCCGCGGACACCCGGCGGCACGTCTGCGCGATCGCCCGCGACCTCGGCCGCACCACCTTCGGATGCCTGACGGCGGTGCGCGAGCTGACCGCGGCCGGACTGGTCGAGCCGCCGGTCATGGTCGCCGAACCGGCGCCCGAACCACCGCGTCAGGATCCGCCCCGGCACGCGCCGCCGCTGCGGCGCCGCGTGCCGTCCAACGCCACGGTCGCCGCCCGGGACCGCTGGCAACCGGTCGACCGAGACGTACTCGTCCGGCTACGGGCGGCGTTGGAGGAGCTTGCGTGACCGTGCGGAAAAGACTGCTCGGCAATGTGATTGGAAGGTTGACCAAGGTGGGGATGACCAAGGCGGGGATGTCCGGACCCGAGCCGAACGCGCTGGTGCAAACCGAATTGAAGGGGCTGTGCGACCGCGTCCCCCGGCTGACCGGCGCGCTGGTGGCCTCGGGCGACGGACTACTGATCGCACACGCATTGCCCGCGGAGATCGAGCCGAGCGGAATGGCCGCGCTGTCGGCCTCACAACTGGCGCTGTCGTACCGGATGGTCACCACCGCGCACGGTGGCGGTTTCCGCGAGGTCGTGCTGCACGGCACCAGCGGATACGTGGTGATCTACGCGGCGAGCTGGACGGCGTTGACAGTGCTCGCGGGCCCGGAGGTGAATGTCGGCCGTCTCCATCTGGAGTCGCGGCCGGTCGCCCGCGCGATCGCCGACCATCTGGCGGCGACAACGAACGACCTCGGCAACCACGAGGCGTTCAACACCGAGTGAAAGGAACGAACGTGTCCAATCTGGATCTCGCGCTGAAGGACATGATGGTGATCGACGGTGCGGTCGGCGCCGCGGTCGTCGACTACAACAGCGGTATGCCGCTCGGCATGCTGGGCAGCTCCAAGAGTTTGGACCTGCAGGTCGCCGCGGCCGGCAACACCGAGGTGGTCCGCGCCAAGATGCGCACCATCGAGCAGCTCGAACTCAACGAGGAGATCTAGGACATCCTCATCTCGCTGACCGCCCAGTACCACATCATCCGGCCGATGACCGGCCGTAAATCCAAGGGCCTGTTCCTCTATCTCGCGCTGGACCGGGGGCGGGCGAATCTCGCGATGGCCCGGCATCGGCTCAAGAACATCGAGGAGAGCCTGGAGGTCTGATCCCGACCGCAGGTGATTGCCCGGCTTCTCGTTACCGACGGCTTTCCCGGGGCCGGGCAACTGCGCATGGCCCTGCGGGGCAAGATGTTTCACGGCGCGCTGCCCGTATACTGCCCCTCCGGTGCCACGCTCACCACTACCGTGTGGAAGTGCCGGCGGGGAACCGTACGATCGGAGGAGCCGCCTCGCGGCGGTGGTTCATACGCGCTCCCGAGGGGAATCACCATGCCGGACAGCGGAAAAGGGCTCGTCGGAGCACTGCCGCTCACCGACGTCGTTGCCGCACTGTCGACCCAGCTGGCAGCGATACGTCCGTTCGAGGCCATCGATTTCGAGCCCACCGCCATCGACCTGACGTGTCAACTGTTGATCGATACCGACGCCGACAACCGCGAACCGCGCTTCTGGGTGGTCGGAGCAAACACCCTGCTGCCGGGCGGAACCACCACGCACACAGTGAAACTCACGCTGTCCCCGGCGGCAGGGGCAGCGGTGGCGGGGGACGCACCTGGGCGACCCGCGGCCGCGGAGCCGAAGCCGGTCACCGAGGAGACACCGACCGAGCCCATCCCGCACGCCATCAGCACCGCCCCGGCAACACCCGCCGACAACGAAACCCTCAGCACGAGTGCGGCATCCGATGCGACGTCCAGCGCGGGTACGGCATTCGACGCGACCTCCAGCACGGGTACGGCATCCGACGCGACCTCCAACACGGGTACGGCATCCGACAACACCTCCAGCACTGATGCGGCATCGGACGAACCCGCTTCTACCATCGAGCATCAGGCCGCAGGCGACGCGTCGGCCGCGGAGACGGTCATCGGGCGGCACGCCGGACTCATCGCCCTGCACGAGCGCATCGTCGCCGACCGGGAACGGGCACACGGGCCGTCGCACCGCGACACTCTGGTCGCCGCGGGCGATCTCGCCCGCGCCTACTACGACGCGGGCCGGGTGACAGAGTCCAACGACCTCTATGAGCGGGTGCTCGCCGACGGCGAGAGCGTGCTGGGCTCCGACGACGTCGACACGCTCAACTTCCGCACCAAGCTGGCCCGCGGATACCGCCGCGTCGGCCGTCTGCGCGAGGCGATCGACCTGTACGAGCGCACGCTCACCGACAGTGAGCGGGTCTTCGGGTACGAACATCGCAATACCCTTGCGGCCCGGCACAATCTGGCCATGGCCTACCGCCAGGCGGACCGGCTGCCGGAGGCGATCGCCCTCTACAAGCGCACCCTCGCCGACTCCGAACGCGTGCTCGGCGCGGAGGACCCGGACACTCTGGCCACCTACGACAGCCTGGCCCTCGCGATGCGCGAGGCGGGCCGCGTCGAGGAGGCCGCCGAGCTGAACCAGCACAGCCTCGCCGTCCGCGAGCGCACGCTCGGCGCCGACCATCCGGAGACGATCGACTCGCTGGCGGCGGTGGCCGACGATCACCTGGAGGCCGGACGGGTCGCCGAGGCCGCCGAACTCTCCGAGCAGGCGGTCGACACCGCGGAACGGGCGCTGGGCACGGACCATCCGGCGACGCTGCGCGCCCGCGGCAATCTGGCGCTCGCCTACGAGCGGCTGGGCCGGCGCGACGAATCCATCGAACTCTATCTCCGCGTGCTCACCGACCGGCAGCGGCTGCTGGGCGACGGGCATCCGCTCACCATCCTCGCCCGCAGCAACCTGGCCTGCTCGTACTTCGAGGCGGACCGCTACGCCGACGCGGTCGACGAGTTCACCCGCACTCTCGCCGATCGCGAGCGGGTCCTCGGCCCGGACCATCCCGACACGGTGAAGACCCGCGAACATCTCGCCCTCGCGCACCGGGCGACGCTGCAAGCCGAGGCGGCGGGCGCCCCGCCCGCGAACCGGAAGTGAGCCTTCATCGCCCGCCGAGTCCGGACTGCGCGACGAGGTGCGCCTGGACGAAGAAGGTTACCGCCGCGCGGTCGGGATGACACGCGCGTAACCCGCGTAGCCGCGCATCTCGAGTAGCGGAAGCAACCGTGCAGTATGTGAGATCGGCGTGACAACATACAGTCGGATACAGGAACGTACCGATCGATATGTTCGGACTTTCTTAAGTCGAACTCGAACGCGCCCGGGTTCGGCTACGTTGTGTCCGTTTCCGCATGACCAGCATTGACGCACGGGAGAGTAGCTCGCATGGCGACCATCGAAGCCCTCCGAACAGACCCCGACCTACCTCCCGTGGGAGTCGTGGACCGTTCCCCGATCACGCCCGCCAAGAAGGGGATCTTCCTCGCCATCGCCGTGCTCGGCGCGGCGGCGTGGGCCGTGCTCGGCATCGCCCGCGGCGAGAATGTGAACGCGGTGTGGATCGTGGTCGCCGCGGTCTGCACCTACATCATCGCCTACCAGTTCTATGCGCGGCTGATCGAATGGAAGATCACCAAGCCGGACGACCGGGTCGCCACTCCCGCCGAGGAGATGGAGAACGGCAAGGACTACATGCCGATGGACCGGCGGGTCCTGTTCGGTCACCACTTCGCCGCGATCGCCGGTGCGGGCCCGCTGGTCGGCCCCGTGCTCGCCGCGCAGATGGGCTACCTGCCGGGCGTGCTGTGGATCGTGGTCGGCGTGGTGCTGGCCGGGGCGGTGCAGGACTACCTCGTGCTGTGGGCGTCGACCAAACGCCGCGGGCGCAGTCTCGGCCAGATGGCCCGCGACGAACTCGGCGTCGTCGGCGGCGCGGCGGCGCTGATCGCGGTGCTGGTCATCATGGTGATCCTGCTGGCCGTGCTCGGCATCGTCGTGGTGAACGCGCTGGCAGCCACCAAGGGCGCGGACGGGCAGCTGCACGGCGGGAGCCCGTGGGGCGTGTTCTCCATCTCGATGACCATCCCGATCGCTCTGCTGATGGGCCTGTACCTGCGCTATGTGCGGCCGGGGAAGGTCGGCGAGATCTCGATCGTCGGCTTCGCGCTGTTGCTGCTGGCCATCATCTCCGGCCGCTGGGTCTCCGAATCCGGTTGGGGCCGCGACCTGTTCACGCTGTCCGGCACCACCATCGCCTGGCTGCTGATCGTCTACGGCTTCATCGCCTCGGTGCTGCCGGTGTGGCTGCTGCTGGCCCCGCGCGACTATCTGTCGACGTTCATGAAGGTCGGCACCATCGTGCTGCTCGCGGTCGGCGTGGTGGTCACCATGCCGGTGCTGAAGGCTCCGGCCATCTCGCAGTTCGCGAGTAACAGCAGCGGTCCGTCGTTCGCCGGCAGCCTGTTCCCGTTCCTGTTCATCACCATCGCCTGCGGCGCGCTGTCCGGATTCCACGCGCTGGTGGCCTCGGGCACCACGCCGAAGTTGCTGGAGAAGCAGTCGCAAGCGCGGATGATCGGCTACGGCGGCATGCTGATGGAGTCGTTCGTCGCGGTGATGGCGCTCATCGCCGCCAGCATCCTCGACCAGCATCTGTACTTCGCCATGAACGCGGGCGCGGGCGCGACCGGGGGCACCGCGGAGAAGGCGGCGACCTACACCAACAGCCTGGGCCTCGGCGGCGATCCGATGACCGCGGCCGAATTGAACCAGGCCGCAAAGGATGTCGGCGAGGAGAGCATCGTCTCGCGCACCGGCGGCGCGCCGACGCTGGCCGTCGGCATGGCCGAGGTGATGCACAAGTTCATCGGCGGCACCGGGCTCAAATCGTTCTGGTACCACTTCGCGATCATGTTCGAGGCGCTGTTCATTCTCACCACGATCGACGCGGGTACCCGTGTCGCGCGGTTCATGCTGTCGGACACCCTCGGCAACTTCGGCGGCCCGGCCGCCAAGTTCAAGAATCCGTCTTGGTGGCCGGGTGTTTTCCTGTGCTCGTTCGTCGTGGTCGCAGCGTGGGGTTCGGTGCTGCTGATGGGCGTCACCGATCCGCTGGGCGGCATCTACACGCTGTATCCGCTGTTCGGTATCGCCAACCAGCTGCTGGCCGCGGTGGCGCTGACCGTCGTGCTCGTCATCGTGGTGAAGAAGGGCCTGGTCAAGTGGGCCTGGATTCCCGCGCTGCCGCTGATCTGGGATCTCATCGTCACCATGACGGCCTCCTGGCAGAAGATCTTCTCCGCCGACAAGAACATCGGATACTGGAAGCAGCACAGCATCTACAGCGACGCGCAGCAGGCCGGCAAGATCGTGGCGCCCGCGAAGACCATGGCGGACATGGACAAGGTGGTGCGCAACACCTTCATCCAGGGCACGCTGTCGATCATCTTCGCGGTGCTGGTGCTTATCGTGGCGGCGGTGGGGCTGATCGTCTGCGTGCAGGCGCTGCGCAAGGGCGGCGGGCCGACCACCGAATCGCCGGAGTCGCCGTCGAAGATCTTCGGGCCCAGCGGATTTCTCACCTCGAAGGCCGAGAAGGAGGTGCAGCGGAAATGGGAAGAACAGGCGAAGACGGGCAGGACCGACGAACCCGGAGCCGCCTCCGCCGTGGCGCCGGAGTGACCGAGCCGGGCATCGACACACCGTGCGCCACGCGGAGCGGTCCCGGGTGGGCCGTCCTGCGTGGCGCGCGCGCCGTCGTCTGGTACATGAACTCGATTCTCGGTGGCCAGGACTACGCGCGGTACGTCGAGCATCTGCGGCGCAACCATCCCGATCGGCCGATTCCGAGCGAGCGGGAGTACTGGCGGGACCGGCACGACGCGGCGGCCCGCAATCCGGGCACCAGATGTTGCTGAGCTGGGCCAACCGAAGTAATAGTCATCGTGCATCGCTATGCAACATTCGAGCCGTAGGGGAAGGTGGCAGATTTCCGCTAGCGCGGATCGGCTCGGACTGACATGGTGGACGGCGTGAGTGCGAACGGTCTGGACTTCGAGCGCTGTTATCGTGCCGTAGCGACCCGTGATGTGCGATTCGACGGTCACTTCGTCACCGCGGTGCGGACGACCGGAATCTATTGCCGCCCATCGTGTCCTGCTATCACTCCGAAGCGCACCAACGTCACCTTCCTACCGACGGCCGCGGCCGCGCAGCAATCCGGGTTCCGGGCCTGCCGTCGCTGCCTGCCCGACGCCGCGCCCGGGTCGCCGCTGTGGAACACCCGCGCCGACCTGGCCGCCCGCGCGATGCGGCTGATCGCCGACGGCACCATCGAACGCGGCGGGGTGCCGGCGCTCGCCGGTGCGCTGGGCTACTCGCAGCGGCAACTGACCCGGGTGCTCACCGCCGAACTCGGCGCCGGGCCGCTGGCGCTGGCGCGCGCCCATCGCGCGCACACCGCCCGGCTGCTGATTCAGACGACCCGAATGCCGATGTCCGACATCGCTTTTGCCGCCGGTTTCGCCAGCATCCGGCAGTTCAACGACACGGTCCGCGAGGTGTTCGCGGTCAGCCCCACGACACTGCGGGAAGAGGCGCGGCGGCTGCGCGGCGACACCCTGCCGGCCACCAACGGCATGCTCACCCTGCGACTGCCGTATCGCGAACCGCTCGATCGATCCTGGTTGGAGTGGTTCCTGTCGTCGCACGCGGTGCCGGGGCTGGAGCTGTGGGAGGACGGTACCTACACACGCAGCCTGCGCACTCCCCACGGGCACGCGACGGTGCGACTGAGCGTCCAAGCGGGGCATGTGCGCGCGGGCCTGGCGCTGCACGACATGCGGGACCTGGCGCCGACGGTGGCGCGACTGCGGCATCTGCTCGACCTCGACGCCGATCCGATCGGGATCGACGAATCGCTCGCGGCCGGATTCCGCGGCCCGGCGATCACCCCGGGCATCCGGGTGCCGGGCTGCCTGGACGGCCCGGAACTGTTGCTGCGCACCATGATCGGGCAGCAGATCTCGGTGTCGGCCGCGGCCACGCACACCGCGCGGCTGGTCGAGGCGCTCGGCGACAATGTCAACGGGCCGGTGCCGCGGCTGTTCCCGACCGCGGAGACCATCGCCGAGCGCGGCGCCGAGGTGCTCACCGGTCCGGCGCGGCGCACGGCGTCGATCCTGTCGGCCGCGCGCGCACTCGCCTCCGGCGAACTGTCCCTGCACGCCGGGCGCACCGCCGGCGATGTGCGCCGCGATCTGCTGGCGCTGGACGGGGTAGGGCCGTGGACCGCCGACTACGTCACGATGCGGCTGCTCGCCGACCCCGACATCTTGCTGCACACCGATCTGGTGGTGCGGCAGGGCGCGGCGCTGTTCGGCATCGACCTCACCGACACCGCCCGGTGGGCGCCGTGGCGGTCCTACCTGTCCATGCATCTGTGGAAGCGCGCGCTGGCAGAACGCACCGCGCCCGCCCGCGCCACCAACGGTTCCGCGAAAGTGAGTGTGCGGCAATGACAACCGCCGAGTACGCGACGACCTCGACGCCGGTCGGACCGTTCACCACGCTGGTCGATCCCGACGGCGCCGTCCTGGCCGCGGGCTGGACCGGCGACGCCGAGGAACTGCGCGTGCTGATCCACCCGCGCCTGCGCCCCGCCGAGCTGCGGCAGCGACCGTCGCTCGGCGCGGTCACCCGAGCCGTCGAAAAGTTCCACGCCGGTGACGTTTTCGCGATCGACGACATCGCCGTGCGGCAGCTCTCGGGCCCGTTCCTCGTGCACGCCTGGGAGGTACTGCGCAAGGTCCCCGCCGGAAACCCGGTGACCTATACCGCTTTCGCCGACCTGTCCGGCCGCCCCGAGGCCATCCGCGCGGCCGCCAACGCCTGCGCCCGCAACGCCGCCGCCCTCTTCGTCCCCTGCCATCGCGTCCTGCGCACGGACGGCTCCCTCGGCGGCTTCCGCTGGGGGCTCCCGGTCAAACGCTGGCTACTGGACCATGAGGGGTCTGGGGCAGCCTGACGCACGCCGTCGCGTGCGTTGCTGGAGGTGTCGTGCGGACGGTGTTTTGGACGTGTTGCGAAAGCGGTTCTTACACAGCCGTCTTCAGCTGTCGAAGCAGGCCGTGCATGTCAAATTGGCCGTAATGTCGGATGGCTACGCGTACCTGCGCGACTTGCGTCGCCGACTCGATCCGCACACGCATATCCCCGAGGTCGCCGATTTCGGCAGCGGGTGCGCGAGCTGACTACACGTCGAGACTGAGAGCTCGGTAGAGCGCAACCACAGTTGCGGCGCCGACGATCTCGCCGCGGCCGACCATCGCGATCGCCTCGTCGAGCGGAACCCAGCGGAGATCCTCGGCTTCGTTGATGTCCGGTGCAGTGTCGGTGAGGTCGGCACCACGAGCGAGGTAGATCTCCTGCGGCTGGTCGAGTGTGCCGATAGCAGGCTGATAGGTGACCAGGTGGTCCATGGTCCGGGGCCGCCACCCGGTCTCTTCCTCGACCTCGCGGGCCGCCGCTGCGGCGACATCCTCGGCACCGTCGACGTAACCGCCGGGCAGTTCCCAAACCCACTTGTCGATGATGAACCGGTGCCGGTACATGAGTAGCGCTTCGCGGTTCTCGTTGAGCACCAACGTCATCGCGCAGTGTGGCATGCGCGCTACGTACTGGGTGAACTTCACTCCGTCGGGCAGCTCGACGTCGACAGTCGACAAGCGGATGTGTCGGTTCTCGTCGACGAGGTGCTCGCCGTGGATCTTCCACTGAGTGCGCTTCACCCCCTCGACGGTAGCGCGCGCTCGGTTCAGGCCTGCCCTTTCCCGCCGACCGAACACATCGTGGTCGCAGTGGGGCACCCGCTCGAGCGCATAGACCACCTCTCCGCATTCCCAGGCAAGCGTGGGTACGGTGCCCGCCATGTCCGACGGTCGGGCATGCCTGCCACGAGTACGCGACCCGGCCGTCGGCGAAGACAGCTGTGTGGGTGTGGATCCCGAGAACATGCCGGGATGACGGCGACGAATACGGATGGACGTTCCTGGACGTGGCACCAGTTACAACGCGATGCGAACTCAGCGAAGCGTCAGGCGACGGTGGGTCCGGGCCCAACTCTGCGCGGCGAGGGGTTCAGGCGACGATTGTTTGGAGGCGGGAGCCGGTGGGTTCGCGGATTACGTGTAGGCGGCTGGGGATGCGTTGGCGCATTTCGTCTACGTGGCTGACGACGCCGACTACCCTGCCGCCGGAACGGAGTTCGTCGAGTACGCCCATGACCGAGTCGAGGGTGTCGGCGTCGAGGCTGCCGAAGCCCTCGTCGATGAACAGGGTGTCCAGCACCAGGCCGCCGGATTCCGCGGCTACCACGTCGGCCAGGCCGAGCGCCAATGCCAGTGAGGCCATGAAGGTTTCGCCGCCGGAGAGGGTTTTGGCGGGACGGATGGCGCCGGTGTAGTCGTCGCGGACGTCCAGGCCCAGGCCGCCCCGGCGGCCGCGCGGACCGGCCGCGTCGGTGTGCACGAATTCGTAACGGCCGCCGGACATCCGGCGCAACCGCACGGAGCCCGCCAGTGCCACCTCCTCCAGTCGCGCGGCCAGGACGTAGGAGCGCAGCGGCATGCGGCGGTTGTTCTCGCCGCGACCGGCCACCACCTCGGCCAGCCCGGCCAGCTCGTCGTGGGCCTGCTGCATCGGGGCGATGCGGTCCACCGCCGCCCATAGCTGACCGCCGAGTTCCTCCATCCGCGCCACCCGGCGGGCGGCCTCGGCGTGGGTGCCGACCGCCGCGTCCAGACAGGTGCGTGCTTGTGCGACAGCGGTTTCCAGCTCGTCGAGGTCGACGGACTCGATGTCGGCGGCAGCGCGGATCTCCGGCTCCGCTAGCACAGCCTCCGCGTGCGCGCGGGCGCGGTCGGCGGAGACCAGCGCGGCCTCCATCTCCGACTGCTGCTCGGCGGTACGAGTGGCGGCGTCCACGACTTTGGCGTAGGACGCCAGCACGGCGAAGTCGTGGTTCCCTGTCTCGGAACGGGTAGCGGCATTGGGCCGCTCCGAGTCCGAAACACCTTCGGCCGCAGTGTTCTTCGACCGCGGCACCAGGCCCGCAGCGCGTGCCAGTTGCTCGACGCGGGCGGAGAGCGCGGTCACCCGGTCTCGAGCGGCGGCGGCTTCGACACGTGCGTCGCGCAGTTCGGTGGCGTCGCGGACCAAGGCCTCCAGCCGGGCTCGGCGGCGGTCCACCGTACCGTCGGCGCCCGCCGCCTCCCGCAGGCGTTCGGTGAGTTCGGCCAGGCGGCGGTCGGCGGCCAGCAGGCGTTCCTGCACTGCGCTGCACTGTGATTCGAGTTCGCGCAGTTCGTCGTGCAGCTGCGTCTCGGCGGTGCGCAGGCGGGCCAGTTCCACGGTGAGATCGTCGTGCTGGGCGGCCGCGCGGCCCGCCGCCTCGTAGCCTTCGGTGGCGGCCCTCAGGGCGGCGGCCAGCTCCGCCTTGTCGCCGTCGCCGCCGCGCTCCACGAGCACCTCGATCCGGCGCTCCAGCTCGGTACTGCGGGCCAGTGCGCGATCGCGGGCCGACTCGGCGGCGCGTTCGGCCGCGACCGCCCGCTCCTCGTCGCGCCGGGTGGCGGCCGCGGCGGTCGGCCGGGCCGGTTCGGGATGCTCGGTGGCGCCGCACACCGCGCACGGCGTACCGTCCGCCAGCGCGCCCGCCAGCTCCGCGGCCATGCCCGCGAGGCGGCGCTCGCGCACATCCAGCGTGTGTTCACGAGCATCGGTATGCGCGGTTCGGGCGGTCTCGTACTCCTCGCGGGCCCGCGCGGCCTCGACACGGCACCGCACCAGATCCACCGCGGCGGTCGCCGCTGCCCGCAACCGCTCACATTCAGCTGCCAGCCCCGCCAGTCCGGCCATGGCATCAGCGGCCGCTCGCAATCTCACCTCGGCGGTCCGGATGGACTCGGGCAGTTCAGCCCGTCGCAATTCGAGTTTCTCGGCACGTCCGGTCAAATTCGCGTATTCGGTACGCAGCCCGGCCAATTCGGCCGTCAGCGACTTTGCCGACTCAGCATCCGCCCGGACCTCGTCCAGCACCCCGATCTGCGCCGACCACCCCCGCACAGCCGCCTCGATCCCACCGGCCGTTTCCCCGGAGCGCATCTCAGCCGAATCCCCGGAGCGTTCGACCAACGACCTGTCCCCGGCCGAACCTTCGGACCGCTCATGAACCTGAGCCTCGTCCCGCTCATGAACCTGCCCCTCAGACCACTCATGGGCCTGCGCCTCGAACCGCTCGTGAGCCTGCCCCTCGAACCGCTCATGAGCCTGCCCTACGGACCGCTCATGAACCTGAGCCTCGTCCCGGCCATGAGCCTGCCCCTCAGACCGCGCACCATGAACCTGCCCATGGTTCCGCTCGCCGTCCGGCATCTTCCGACTGTCCCCGGTGGGAGTTCCGTGTCGGTCACCCGCCAGGGATCCGGACCGCTCCGCACGCGACGACGCGGGCCGATTCTCGGGAGTGGACTCGGAACGCTGTCCGGCTACGGACTCGAGCCGCCTACCGGTCGCCGACCCCGACCGCTTCCCAGGAGCGGACTCGGATTGCTTCCCGGGAGCCGACTCGGATTGCCTTTCAGCTGCCGACTCGGCCGCTTTCCGAGCCTGGCCTTTCGCACTCGGAGTGAGGAAGCTGTCGATCGAGAACAACTCCAGTTCCTCGGACTCGTGCGAGTCGGCAACGGACAACGGGGCTTCGGGTGAGTCCACCTGGGCAGGCTCATCGGTGTCCACCGATTCGGCCGCAGGCGACAAGATCTCATCGGGGTCTATCGGATCGGCCGAGCGCAGTACATGTTCGCCGGACTGGGCTGCTGCTCCCGCGGGTCGATCCGAGTCCGGGGTTTCGTTACAGGACTCGGGATCCTGCGGCGGGGCGGGGATCAGCTCGGTCAGGTCGGTTGCCAGGTCGGTGTCTGCCAGTTCGGCGGTGGCGAGATCTGCTGCTGCCCAAGGAGTTCCGGGGAGTTCGGCGCTGGGTGGGTCGAGTAGGCGGGTCGCCAGGCGTTCGGCCGTGGCGCGGGTCTCGTCGGTGCGGCGGCGCAGTGCCACGGCGGCCGAGCGGGCCTCGGTCAAGGCCGCGGCTACCGGTTCGGCGCGGCGGGCGCGGTCCAGTTCGGCGGTGAGCTGGGCGCGGTGGTCGGCGGCCGCGGCGTACTCGTCGAGTTGGGTGCGGGCGGCGGACAGGCGGCGGTGCAGGTCGCGCAGGCGGCGCTGCTCCTCGGCCGCGGTCTGGGCGCGGGCCGAAACCTGCTGGCAGCGTTGGAGTTCCGAGGTCGCGGTGGTGAGGTCGGTGCGGGCGGTGGTCAGGAGTCGCTGCGACCAGTCGACCGACTCCAGCGGAGCGACGGTTTCGGTGGCGCCGAGTCCGGCGGCGCCGCCCACCTGTGCGATCAGCCTGTCGATGTGCTGGCGCTGCGTCTCCAGATCGGCGCCGCTCTCGCGGCGGCGCTGCGCGAGCCACTGCTCGGCGGTGCCGAAACGTTCGGTGTCGAAAAGCTTTTCGAGCAGCTTCTCGCGATCCTCGTTGTCCGCGCGCAGGAAACGCGCGAAATCGCCCTGTGGCAGCAGCACCACCTGGAAGAACTGGTCGGCGCTCATGCCGAGCAGGCGGAGTATCTCGTCGCCGATATCCGGTATGCGGGAGAGGTTGGCGTGGCCGCGCCCGTCCAGCCATTCCAATGTCGCGGCGGCTTGTTCGGTGGCCCATCCGGTGCCGCGCTTCTTCGGGCGCTGGAATTCCGGGGAGCGGATCAGGCGCAGCCGCCGACCGCCGAGCGTGGCCTCCAACATCACTCGCGGCGGGAGTTGCGGGTCGGCGTGATCGGAATGCAGCCGCTTGCTCTCCCCCGCGCGCCCGGCACCCGCCCGTAGAGCGCGAACGCGATCGCGTCGAGCACCGTGGTTTTTCCGGCGCCCGTCTGCCCGTGCAGCAGGAACAGTCCGTCGGCGCCGAGTTCGTCGAAATCGACTGTCGCCGTCTCGGCGAAGGGCCCGAAGGCCGTCATCTCCAGCCGGTGCAGCCTCATGCCGTCAGCTCGTCGGCGGCGGCTGCCACGGCCTCGGTCTCTCGTTCGGCGACGGCCGCGGCGAGGGCGCGCTCCATCCACTGCAGCTCGCCCGGCGACGGCTCGCCGCGGACGTCGGCGAGGAAGCTGCGCGCTACGTCGGTGTCGCGTCGGCCCTGCACCCGCTCACGGTAGCGCAACTCCGGATTACCTTCGGGGCGAACCCATTCCACGTGCACGGCGTGTCGGAATCGGCCGCGCAGCCGCCGTAGCGCGTCGACCGGACGGGCATGGTCGGTCAGGGTCGCCGAGACGTAGTCGTCCTCGGCCGCGGCGTGCGCCGGGTCGTCGAGCAGTTCCTCGAGTGCGCCCGTGAGGTGGGTGAGGCCGCGCACCCGCGGAAGATCTCGCCGTACCACGTCTTTCAGCCCATCGGCGTCCATGTCGACGATCCACACCGCCTTGCGATGCGAACGCTCGGCGAACGAGTACGGCAGCGGCGAACCGGAATAACGCACCGAATCCGACAGCGCCTGCGGCGAATGCAGGTGTCCCAGCGCCACGTAATCGATGCCGTCGAAGGCGCCCATCGGCACCGTCTCGACGCCGCCGACCGAGATGGTCCGCTCCGAACCGGTCGCCTCGCCGCCCACGACGAAGGCGTGCGCCAGCACCACCGACCGCGGACGCCCGCGTCGCTCGACATCGGCGCGGATGCGCGCCATCGCCGCGTCCAGGATCTCCGCGTGCGACCGTGCCTGCGGCACCTCCAGCTCGGCGCGGGTGATCTCCGGTTCCAGATACGGGATGCCGTAGCAGGCGATCTCACCGAACTCGTCGGAGAGCAGCACCGGCCGCTCGACGTCGGCGACGGTGGTGCGCAGATGCAGCCCGCCCGCGGCGGCGAAGCTGCCCAGCGCGCCCAGACGGGTGGGCGAATCGTGGTTGCCGGAGGTTGCCACGATCACCGCGCCGGCCGCCCGGATCGCCTCGAATCCCCGATTGCACACCGCGATCGCGTCGGCACTCGGAATCGATCGGTCGTACACATCGCCCGGCAGGAGCACCGCCTCGACGCCCTCGGCGGCCACGATCTCGGCGATCGATTCCAGCGAACGTGCCTGGTCGGCAAGCAGATCCACGCCGTGGAACGTGCGCCCTATGTGCCAGTCCGACGTATGCAGCATCCGCATGCCGCGCAACCGTAGACGCTCCCACCGACAGATCCGAAACCGGCTGGCCGAAGATGTCCCTGAAACGCCACCGGACCCGACGCGGCGCGGGCGGATTGCCCGGATTCCCGTAGTTGTCGGTGGCATGGGGCACTATCTGCACCCATGACCGCATCGATGCTGTGTGCGTTGTTGTTGGTATTCGCCGCCGGAGCCGGGCTCGGGTGGCTGGGGCATGCCGCGCGATCGGGGCGGCGTGCGGCGGCCGCCGAGGCCCAGCTGGCCGCGCTGCGCGACAACGAGAGACTGCTCCGGCAGTCGCTCGGCGCCGCGAACGAGGATGCGGCGCGGCGCAATTCGCAGGCCGTGGGCAGTCTGGTGGACCCGCTGCGCGAGGCGGTGGGCGCGCTGAATCAGCATCTGCGGCAGGTCGAGCACAACCGCGTCGACGCCTATTCCGGACTGCGGGAGCAGGTGGCGGGGATGCAGCGGGTGTCGCACCAGTTGTCCACGCAGACCGGCCAACTGGTGTCGGCGCTGCGGGCGCCGCAGGTCCGCGGGCGCTGGGGCGAGATCCAGTTGGAACGGGTGGTGGAGCTGGCCGGGATGTCGCGGCACTGCGATTTCGACACCCAGGTCAGCGCGTCCGGTCAGGACGGCGGCGTGCGCCCGGACCTTGTGGTGCGAATGGCCGGCGGCCGTCAGATCGTCGTCGACGCCAAGGTCCCGCTGACCGCCTACCTGGACGCCACCGCAGAGACCGAGCCGCGACCGCGCGGCGAACATCTCGCCCGGCACGCCAAACACCTACGCGCGCATGTCGACCAACTGGCCGACAAGGCGTATTGGACGGCATTCGACCCGTCGCCGGAATTCGTGGTGCTGTTCGTGCCGGGTGACCCGTTCCTGGACGCCGCGCTCACCGCGGACTCCGGGCTGTTGGAATATGCCTTCGGCCGGAATGTGATTCTCGCCACGCCGACGACGCTGATCGCGCTGCTGCGCACGGTCGCCTTCGGCTGGCGGCAGGAGGCCCTGTCACGAGATATGGCAACGGTGCAGCAATTGGGGCGGGAGTTGTATACGAGGCTGGGCACCACCGGTCGCCACCTGGACCGCCTCGGCGCTCAACTGGGAAAGGCCGTGGATGCTTTCAACCACACCGTCGCCGCGGTGGAGTCCCGGGTGATGGTGACCGCCCGCCGACTGCACGAGCTGGACATCGGCGACCGGGAGGTCCCGGCAATCGCCCGGGTGGAGTCCTGGCCGCGGGCCGTCGGACTGGTCGAAACCAGCGAGTAACGTGCCCATCCGCCCGGCCTCGAGACACGTCTCGGCCGGGGCAGATAGTGTGCTTTACGTGGCAGCTACCCAACGCGAGCGATCCGAGGTACCGGCATCGCACCGCTCGATCATTCCATCGGTGCCCGGCGTTGCCGCCGGTGCGGCGGTGCTGATCGCGGTGGCGTGTACGTTCATCGGGTTCTTCATCGATGCAGGCAGCAGCGGCAAGGAGCTGACCGGCACCTTCGCGATCTGCTACGTCGTGGGGTGCGTGCTGGCCGCGCTGGTCGTGCGTTATCGCGGTCTGTTCACCACGATGGTGACGCCGCCGCTGCTGTTGTTCGTGTCGGTCCCGCTGGCGTATCAGCAACTGCTCGGCCGTAGTTCCACGTCGGTGAAGGACGTGCTGCTGAATCTGGCGATCCCGCTGGTGAACAGGTTTCCGACGATGGCGGTGGCCACGGTGCTGGTGCTGCTGATCGGCGGGGGTCGCGTATTGATGCACCGGCAGGAGGCCGCGCGTACCGGTGGCGATCGGACCCGTAAATCCTCGTCCCGGAGCCGGAATCCGCGGTCGGGTGAACGCACGCGCCGTAGCCGGGCCGCGAGTTCGTCGGACACCCTGCGTCGCCGAGCCCGTTCGTCGGCCGCCGATGCCGACCCGGAACCTGCGCCACGCGCGAGCCGTCGCGCCTCGGGTCGTGTGGCGGAACGGCCGCCGCGCGTCTCCCCCGCCAAAGCGGCGTATCCGCGCGCCAATTCGGACCGCGCCACGCCCGACCCGGCCGCGCGCCGATCCCGAGCACAGCGCAACGGAGATGTCCCGCCCCACCCGCGCCCGAACGTGCGCTACCGCGACTCCGGGCGCATCGAGCGCTGACGACGGGCACACCGCGCCCCGCGACAACGCCCGCATGCTTCGTCCCCACGCCACAGCAATCGCGGCGACCTCCGAAGTCGTTACCTACCAACCCGATTGGTCACCACTGAGCCGCACCCGGTCAGATTGACGGCGGCGCCCCCACTCAGCTACGACCCCACTCAGCTGCGGGCCGCGCGCAGTTCGCGCGGGAGGGCGAAGACCAAGGTTTCGTTGGCGGTGGTGACCGGCTGGACCTCGCCGTAGCCGTGCTCGGCGAGCAGGTCCAGGACGCCGCGGACGAGGATCTCCGGGACCGAGGCGCCGGAGGTGACGCCGACGGTGCGGACGCCCTCGAACCAGGCCGGGTCCATCTCGGCGGCGAAGTCGACCAGGTAGGAGGCGCGGGCGCCGGCGTTCAGGGCGACCTCGACGAGGCGCTTGGAGTTGGAGGAGTTGCGCGAGCCGACCACGATCACCAGATCGCACTCCGGCGCCATGGCCTTCACCGCGGTCTGACGGTTGGACGTGGCGTAGCAGATGTCGTCCGACGGCGGATCCTGCAGCTTGGGGAAGCGCTCGCGCAGCCGCTGGACCGTCTCCATGGTCTCGTCGACCGAGAGGGTGGTCTGCGACAGCCAGATCACCTTGTTCTCGTCGCGGACGGTGACGGTGTCCACGGCGTCGGGACCGTCGACCAGCTGCACGTGGTCGGGGGCCTCGCCGGCGGTGCCCTCCACCTCCTCGTGGCCCTCGTGGCCGATGAGCAGGATGTCGAAATCGTCGCGGGCGAAGCGCTTGGCCTCCTGGTGCACCTTGGTGACCAGCGGGCAGGTGGCGTCGATGGTGTGCAGGCTGCGTTCGGCGGCGGCCTTGTGCACCGCCGGGGACACGCCGTGCGCGGAGAAGACCACGACGGCGCCCTCGGGCACCTCGTCGGTCTCGTCGACGAAGATCACGCCGCGCTCGCGCAGTGTCTCCACCACGTGCCGGTTGTGCACGATCTCCTTGCGGACGTAGACCGGCGCGCCGTGCTTGTCCAGCGTGCGCTCCACGGTCTCCACCGCGCGATCCACCCCGGCGCAGTAGCCGCGCGGCTCGGCGAGCAGCACGCGCTTGGCCGCACCGGACGCGCCGGAGCCGGCCGACCGGGCGATTCCGACATTCAACGGGATAGCCGAGGACATGCCCCACAGCTTACGTGCGTGCAAAACGACGCGCCCAGGCGACGGCACCGCCACGCGGGTACGACACGCCCGCCGACGAGGGCATCGGCCGCGCGGCCGGGCGCACCCCGGCGGCACTACCCGTCACATCGGCTGATTAAGTGGTCACATGGGTAACTCACGCGGCCCCACTCTTTGCATCACACCGCGTTTCGGGCACGCTATGAGCATGTTTCGACCGCCGTTTCTCGCCCGTGTCGCTGCCGGGGCCGCCGTGTACGCCATCGAAGAAACCCGTCGGCTACCCACGGCGGCAGCGAATTTCCCGATCACCGCGATCAGTCAGCTGCTGCAGACCACGATGCACGCGCAGCAGTTCGTGACCAGCCTCGCTCTCAAGGGCGACGCCGTGTTCGACCGCCTCGCCAACCGTCCGGTCGAACAGCCCGAGTGGGCCACTTTCGACGAGGACACCGAGTTCGAGCAAACCTTTCGCGATATCGCCGAGGCCGCCCGGGTGAGCGCGTTCGATCGGTATTCCGAACCGGAGCCGGAAACTGCTCCCGAAGCGACCGCCGCACCGGCGGACGAAACAGTCGCGGAACCGGCGGACGAAACGGCCCCGGCGCAGGCGGCGGTGACACCGGAGCCCGAGCCCGAGCCCGAAACAACGCTCGCCGCAACGGCTTCCAGCAACGGCGCGGTCGAGGTGATCGAACCGGAGGTCGCCACCCGCTACGACTACACCAACATGACGCTGGCGCAGCTGCGCGCCCGCCTGCGCGTGTTCAGTGTCGAAGATCTCACCGCCCTGCTCGACTACGAGCAGCAGACCCGCGACCGGGCGCCGTTCGTGACCATGCTGACGAACCGGATCGCCACCGTGCGGGCGAAGTGACCGAACCCCGGACGACGCCCGACGGCGACCGCCCCGGCGCCTCGCCCGAGCACCCGTGGCCGGTGCGCAGCATCGCCGTCAAGGTCGCGCAGTGGATCGACCGGCTCGGCAGCATCTGGGTGGAGGGGCAGATCACCCAGATCTCCTTGCGCCCCGGCACCCGCACCGCGTTTCTGGTGTTGCGTGATCCGGCCGCCGACATGTCGCTGTCGGTGAGCTGCGATCCGCAGTTGCTGCGCGGTTCGGCGGTGCCGTTGCAGGAGGGCAGCCGGGTCGTGGTGTACGGGAAGCTCACCTATTTCACCGGCCGTGGCACGATCTCGTTGCGCGTCACCGAGATTCGCCCGGTCGGCATCGGCGAACTGCTCGCCCGGATCGAGCGGCTGAAGGCGCTGCTGGCCGCCGAGGGACTGTTCGATCCGCGTTTGAAGCGCCCGATACCGTTCCTGCCCAAGGTGATCGGCCTGGTCACCGGCCGGGCGAGTGCCGCCGAACACGATGTGCTGACGGTGGCGCGGGAGCGCTGGCCCGCGGTCCGGTTCGAGGTGCGCAACACCGCGGTGCAGGGACCGACCGCGGTCCCCCAGATCTTGGACGCGCTGGCCGAACTCGACCGCGACCCCGATGTCGAGGTGATCGTGCTGGCCCGCGGCGGCGGCAGCGTGGAGGATCTGCTGCCGTTCTCCGACGAGGCCCTGTGCCGCGCCATCGTGTCCGCGACCACGCCGATCGTGAGCGCGATCGGCCACGAGCCGGACAACCCGATCTCCGACCACGTCGCCGACCTGCGCGCGGCCACCCCGACCGATGCCGCCAAACGCGTCGTTCCCGACGCCGCCGCCGAACTGGCGCTGGTGCGGGAGCTGCGAGAGCGATCGGCGGCGGCGCTGCGCGGCTGGGTCGAGCGGGAGTCGCGCGCCCTGAGCCAGCTGCGTTCCCGGCCCGTGCTGGCCGATCCGCTGCGGCTGCTCGAACAGCGGCACGACGAGGCCGAGCGATTGCGCACCGCCGCGCGGCGGGCCGTCGAACACTGCCTCGACGCCCAGTCCACCACCACCCGGCACCTGCGCGACAAGCTCACCGCCGTCGGGCCCGCCGCCACGATGGCCCGCGGATACGCTGTGGTGCAGCGCGTTTCGGGCACGGAGCGACACGTGATCCGCGCCGTCGCCGACGCACCGCCCGGCAGCCAGCTGCGGATCCGGGTCGCCGACGGGGCGATCAACGCGGCCGCACTGGGCAGCCAAGGGTTGGGTGGTAAGACGAAGGAGGCCGAGAATGACCGACAGTGACCTCGCCGAAATCGAGACGTTCGGCTACGAGCGCGCCCGCGACGAACTGGTCAACGTCGTGAAGATGCTGGAACAGGGCGGCATGGACCTGGACGACTCGCTGGCGCTGTGGGAGCGCGGCGAGGCGCTGGCGAACCGCTGCGAGGAGCATCTCGCCGGCGCCCGCAAGCGGGTCGAGGACGCCCTGTCCCGCCGCGACGCCGAGGGCGGGCAGTCGTGAGCATCCGCCGGGTGGTCCCGGACCTGCGCCCCGCCGACCTGGAACGCACCCGGGTCTTCTATCGGCAGCTCGGCTTCGAGGAGGTGATGGACCTCGGCTGGGTCGTCACGCTCGCGTCGCCGTCGAACCCGACCGCGCAGATCCTGCTCATCGGGGCGAATGCCGAAGGCCCGCAACCGGATATCAGCGTCGAGGTCGACGATGTCGATGCCGCGCACGCCGCGATGGTCGCCGCCGATGCCGAGATCGTCTACGCGCTGCGCGACGAACCGTGGGGCGTGCGCCGGTTTTTCGTCCGCGACCCGGACGGCACCGTCGTCAATGTGGTGAGCCACCGCTGACCGGAGCCGCCCGGTTCAGCTCAGCATGCGCACGAGTCGTTCGTGCACGGTGCGCCAGAGGTCGGGGCCGAGGTCGTGCTCGGCGAGCATCTCCAGCATGCACACCATCTGGAGGGCTCGAACGCGCGGCACCAGACCGGGTTCGCGCGGGTCGATACCCACACCGTCCAGGAAGGCGGGCCAGGCGGCGGTGAATACGGCGGGGCCGGAGAAGCTCACCGACCAGGCCCACCAGGCCACGTCGTAGAGCGGGTCGGCCAGCCGCACCGATTCGAAGTCGAGCAGGCCGGTGATGGAGGTGCCCTCGACGAGCACGTTCACCGGCGCGAAATCGCCGTGCGCCAGCACCGTCGGGCGGCCGTCGAACAGTTCGGGCAGGTCGGCCAGCACCTCTTCCAAGGTGTCGCTCTGCTGGGACGAGAGCGCGGGGGCCAGGCATTCGGCCCAGGCGTCGGCGCGGGCGGAGAGGTAGCGCGGGCGGGCCCAGGAATCGTCGAGATCCAGGTCGTCGCCGGGCAATTCGGAGAAATCGGCGAGCAGGGCGCCCATCGACCAAGCCACCAGGGGGAACCGCGGGCTCTTCGGGCCGGTCTCCGGGCTGTCCGGCACCGGGACTCCCGGTAGTGCCTCGAACACGGCCCACGGCGGGTCGGCGTCCAGGTCGGAGCGGCGGATGACCGGGATCGGAATGCCCTTGTCCGCGGCGGGTTCGCGTAAGGCCTCCATGATCCGTACGCGGCGCTCGGCGTCGGCGCGGCGTCTGTAACGCTGCAGGACCACACGGGTTTCGTCGGCGAGGGTCACCAGCTCGGTGCGGTTCTGAACACCCCACTCGGCCGGCATTGCTTCGCTGACAGGCTGACCCACTGCCCGCTCCAGCCAGCCGACGTCCGCGCGTTCCACTTGCCTGACGTTAGCGGGCGTACCCCTCCCGACGCTACGAAACTGTGCCGAGCGACAGTCCCGATCCGCGCCGTCCCAGTGCCGGTGGCCGCTGCGGGTGCGCGAAAAAGGTTGGGCGCCAATGCAAGAGCCGACCGTTTAGGGAGAGCATCCTCGCGAAATCGTCGTCATCCCGGCATGTTCTTGGCCGGGATCCACACCCATGCAGATGGGTTCCGGCCAAGAACATGCCGGAATGACGGGAAGGGGTCATGCCCGAATGGCAGGGACGGTTTCGTGCCGGAACCACGAAGGGGTTAGCGCCGCAACCTACCTGGTGCACTAAGGCGAGATAGGCTGTGCCGCACCGGCAGCGCCGGCCAGCGTCTTGTACGCCTCTTGGTTACCCGCACCCTTGACCAGCACTCGGACCGCGCCGAAGTCGGAAACCCAGGCGGGCTCGCTGCCCTCGACGTGGTACACCGTCCACGACCGATCACCGATCTGCTGGGTGCCGCCGCGAGCCCGAGTACCCAACAGGTGGTTGGCGAGCGCGTCGGCGGTGGCGGCGGATTGGGTCAGCTGCATGTACGTGCCCTGCGGTGTGATGTAACCGACCGTGCTGGCGGCTCCCCCACCGTTCCCCGACACCGTGTCACGGCTGCCCGAGTTCGGTTGCCAGCCCTCCGGCAGGGCTGGTTCGCGAATCGGGAACGGCAGCGTGCCCGCATCGTCCCGCAACGCGGCATGCACGTCGAAGTTCGGAATCTTCCCCGGCGTCGGACCGTCCGCGGAGAAACTGCACTGGCTGGCGATCGCGGCGATCACCAGGCAGATCAGCACCAGCGGAATCAGCGACCAGAACAAGTCCCGATAGTCCTGCATGATCCGCGGCTTCTGATAAGACACGCCCCCCAGTATGCAGTGTTGTCGGCCTCCGCTTCGCTCCGGCGGGGGCGCGGCCCCTTCGGCTCGCTTCTTCCCTCCTCCGCTCCTCCGCTTCGCTCCCCCGCTCCGTCAGTCCAGAAACGAGCCGGGCCGCGCCCCTGTGTCGTTACCCGCAAAGAGAGGGATGGGCACTCCGTGGCGACCCGCGTGTCGAGGCATCGGACACTTGGACGCTAGTACCTGAACTCTTGCTCGAGGGGTCTGCGACAATTCAGGGCGCAGGACACAACTCTAGGAGGCATCCCACATGACGGCACCTACGCCCGCATCCAGCCGCCGTGAGGCCCCGGACCGTAACCTCGCGCTGGAATTGGTCCGGGTGACCGAGGCCGGGGCGATGGCGGCGGGGCGCTGGGTCGGCCGCGGTGACAAGGAGGGCGGCGACGGTGCCGCGGTGGACGCGATGCGGCAGCTCGTGGCCACGGTGTCGATGCGCGGCATCGTCGTGATCGGCGAGGGCGAGAAGGACGAGGCGCCCATGCTGTACAACGGCGAGGCGGTCGGCGACGGCACGGGGCCCGAGGTCGACTTCGCCGTGGATCCGATCGACGGCACCACGCTGATGTCGAAGGGCTCGCCCGGGGCGATCGCGGTGCTGGCGGTGGCCGAGCGGGGTTCGATGTTCGACCCGTCGGCCGTGTTCTACATGGAGAAGATCGCGGTCGGGCCGGACGCCGCCGACGTGATCGATCTGTCCGCCCCGATCGCGGAGAACCTGCGCCGGGTGGCCAAGGCCAAGAACTCCTCGGTGTCGGACCTGACCGTGTGCGTGCTGGACCGGCCGCGGCACGCCCGGCACATCCAGGAGGTGCGCGACGCCGGCGCCCGCATCCGCCTGATCTCCGACGGTGACGTCGCCGGCGCCATCGCCACCGCGCGCCCCGACTCCGGTACCGACATGCTGATCGGCGTCGGCGGCACGCCCGAGGGCATCATCGCCGCCGCCGCGATGCGCTGCATGGGCGGCGAACTGCAGGCTCAGCTGGCGCCGAAGGACGACGAGGAGCGGCAGAAGGCGCTCGACGCCGGCCACGACCTGGACCGCATCCTGACCACCGAGGACCTGGTGTCGGGCGACAACGTCTTCTTCTGCGCCACCGGCGTCACCGACGGCGACCTGCTGCGCGGCGTGCGCTACTTCAGCGGCGGCGCGTCCACCCAGTCCATCGTGATGCGCTCGAAGTCGGGCACGGTCCGCATGATCGACGCCTACCACCGCCTGACCAAGCTGCGCGAATACTCCTCGGTCAACTTCAGCGGCGACGAGGACGCCGTCCCGCCGATGCCCTGACCCCTCCGCGATGACGACGGGCGATCTGTTCGCCGAACTGATCCGCGTGGCCCGGGAGGCCGGGGCCGAGGGGATTCCCGAGGTGCTGTCCGACCGGGCCGACGGCCAGGTGGTCCGCGTAGGCGCGCTGGTCGTCAAGGCGCACCCCGCCGACACCGACCCGCTCGCCCTGCGCGCCCGGCTCCGAACGGCAAGCGCCGCACCGTTACGCAGCATCCTCGTAGCACCGCTGACGATCCACGGTGACCTGCTGTGCTTCGTCCACGAACGCCCGGTCACAGCTTGGCCCCACGGCATCCCCGTCGATCCCGGCGACCCGGATTCCGCTCCCTGGGAGCAGAGCGCGACCCTGCTCGCCCGCCTGCACCGCATCGCACTCACCCGAACACGAGTAGACGACGAAAACCCACAGAACGCCGGGCATCCAGAGCACCGGCCCCACTGTTCCCAGATAGCCGGTGCGCCCGCCCGCGTGCACCGTGCCATCGCCCGGCTGCGCGCCGCTCACGCCGACTCGGCCGCCACCAAAGCCGTGCTACGCGCCTTCGACACCCTCCCGCCCCTGGACA
The DNA here is from genome assembly GCF_044628355.1 of Nocardia sp. N2S4-5. Taxonomy (NCBI): domain Bacteria; kingdom Bacillati; phylum Actinomycetota; class Actinomycetes; order Mycobacteriales; family Nocardiaceae; genus Nocardia; species Nocardia sp. N2S4-5. The sequence continues at coordinate 3,633,490 of NZ_JBIUPM010000001.1, forward strand.
ACGCACCGAAGACGCTGGTACACGGCGACTTCCACTTAGGCCAGCTGGTACGTCTGGACGAAAACCGTTGGCGGCTCATCGATGTCGACGACTTGGGCGTGGGTGACCCGGCGTGGGATCTGGCGAGGCCCGCGGGCTACTTCGCCGCGGGCATTCTCGAACCCCTTGCCTGGCAGCGGTTCCTGAACGCCTATCGGCGTGGCGGCGGTCCGGCGGTGCCGCCGCGCGGAGACGAGTGGGCGGCGCTCGACGTTCCGGCGCGGGCGCTGGTGGTGCAGGCCGCCGCCCTCGCGGTGGCGAAGTCCCCTGCGGGCCTGGACGATCTCGACCTCGCGTTGATCAATGCGTGCGTGCGTATGACGGCGCTCCCGTATGGTGGGTGACGCATATGGCACGGCCCGCATACGTGCCGCGAAGCTAGGGAGCGAATGGGATGCAATGCCCGAAATGTCACGGTTTCATGCAGACCTACAACCGCAGCGGTGTGCAGATCGAACAGTGCACCAACTGCCGCGGCATCTTCTTGGACTACGGTGAACTCGAGCATCTGACCAGCCTCGGCTCCGGCTTCGGCGCGCCGCCGCCCCCGGGCGCGGGCCCGGCCTGGGGCGCCCAGCACTACGGCCACGGGCACAAGCACCACAAACGCGGTTTCGGCAAGATGCTGTTCTCCTCCTGAACTATTCCCGGACCAGCGGTCGCGCCCGTGTGCGAAAGCCCTCAGGCGTGGCAGCCCACCTCGACCGCACGCGGGCTTAGGGTCGAAAGCATGACCGACGACCAGACGCAGTACCGCATCGAACACGACACCATGGGCGAGGTCCGCGTGCCGGTGAACGCACTGTGGCGCGCGCAGACCCAGCGAGCCGTCGAGAACTTCCCGATCAGCGGCCGCGGCTTGGAGCGCGCCCAGATCCGCGCGCTCGGCCTGCTGAAGGCGGCCTGCGCCACGGTGAACAAGGACCTCGGCCTGCTCGACGCCACCAAGGCGGACGCCATTGTCGCCGCGGCCACCGAGATCGCCGAGGGCCGCCACGACGACCAGTTCCCGATCGACGTGTTCCAGACCGGTTCGGGCACCAGCTCCAACATGAACGCCAACGAGGTCATCGCCGGTCTGGCCGCCGGTAGCGGTATCACGGTGCACCCCAACGACGACGTGAACATGTCGCAGTCGTCCAACGACACCTTCCCCACCGCCACGCACCTGGCCGCCACCGAGGCCGTGATCCGGGACCTGATTCCGGCCCTCGACCATCTGCGGCTGCGGTTGCTGGACAAGTCCACCGAGTGGCGGACCGTGGTGAAGTCGGGCCGTACCCATCTGATGGACGCGGTGCCGGTCACGCTGGGCCAGGAGTTCGGCGGCTACACCCGGCAGGTGCAGGCGGGGATGGAACGCCTGATCGCGACGCTGCCCCGGCTGGGTGAGCTGCCCATCGGCGGCACCGCGGTCGGCACCGGACTGAACGCGCCCGCCGGTTTCGGTGCGAAAGTCGTTGCGGAACTGCGTAAGTCGACCGGACTCGACGAATTGACCGAGGCACAGGATCATTTCGAGGCGCAGGCCGCCCGCGACGGTCTGGTGGAGGTGTCGGGCGCGCTGCGCACGGTCGCGATCAGCCTCACCAAGATCGCGAACGATATTCGCTGGATGGGCTCGGGCCCGCTGACCGGCCTGGCCGAGATCCAGCTGCCGGATCTGCAGCCGGGTTCCTCGATCATGCCCGGCAAGGTGAATCCGGTACTGCCGGAGGCGGTTACGCAGGTGGCCGCGCAGGTGATCGGCAACGACGCCGCGACCACCTGGGGCGGCGGCAACGGCGCCTTCGAGCTCAACGTCTACATCCCGATGATGGCGCGCAACGTCCTCGAGTCGATCCGCCTGCTGGCCAACGTGTCCCGGCTGTTCGCCGACAAGTGTGTCGCGGGCCTGACCGCCGACACCGAGCGGCTGCGCCGGCTGGCCGAGTCCTCCCCCTCCATCGTCACACCGCTGAACTCGGCCATCGGTTACGAGGAGGCGGCCGCGGTGGCGAAGGAAGCGCTGAAGGAGCACAAGACCATTCGGCAGGCCGTCGTCGATCGTGGCCTCATCGGCGACACACTGTCCGAAGCGGAGCTGGACCGCAGGCTCGACGTGCTGTCGATGGCGAAGGTGGACGGCGAGAAGTAACACGGCTTCAGCGACCGGCCGCGATCGCCGCCTCGTAGTCCCGCAGCTCGATATCGTTGGCCGCGTTGTCGGCGTATTTGACCATCAGGTCGAACAGCCGGGAACCGAGGAACCAGTTGCGAACCCGGATGCCCCACGCCGTCTTCGGCGCCAGGAAGTGACCTGCGTTGGAGTTTCCGGCGATCTTGGCGTAGCGGCGCATGACCTCGTCGTAGCGGGCGTACGCCGCGACGTGGTCGCCGCCGGCCGCCGCCAGCTCACCGGCCAGCACATAGGCGCCGACGACGGCGAGCCCGGTGCCGAAGCCGCCCAAGGTATTTCCGTAGGCGGAGTCGCCGACCAGCGCCACCCGGCCCTTCGTGTAGCCGTTCTTCATCCGCACCTGACCGATGGAATCCAGGTAGAAGTCGTCGAGTTCGCCGAGCCGGGCGAGCATGCCGGGCACCTCGCCGCCCATGCCCGCGAATCGCTCGGTCACGATACGGCGCTGCGCCGCAACGTCTTTGCGGTCGTAGTCGAGTTGGGGCGCGGCGAACATGTACATCTGCGACGCCTTCGATCCGCCCTTGACGGCCAGCCGCCCCGGCGCACTCCAGGTATGAGAGATGTTGCGCTGCTTGCTGTCCGGGTCGTGGCCCCAGCCCGGAGCGCCCGCCAGGCAGTAGTAGTAACCGAGGTGACGAACATAGTCGCGCTCCGGCCCGAAGGCCAGCCGCCGCACGACCGAATGGATTCCGTCGCAGCCGACGACCAGGTCGAAGGTGCGGGTTCGCGCGCGCTCGAACCGCACCCGCACGCCCTGCTCGGTCTCGGTGAGTTCGGTGATCGAGTCGCCGAACAGGTACTCACAGCTGCCCGCGGTGCGCTCGTAGAGCAGCTCCGCCAGGTCGCCGCGCAGGATCTCGACATCGCCGCCGGTGAATTCGCCCGATATGACGGCGCGTTCGCGACCTGAGTCGTCCAGATACACCATGTCGGTCTTGCCGGTCTGACGGCGCTGGATCTCCTCCCAGATACCCATCCGCTCCAGCACGGTGCGGTGCGTGGCGCCCTTGAAATCGACGGCCTGACCGCTGCGGCGCAGCGCCGGCGCGCGCTCCACGACGGTGACGTCGAAGCCGTACCGGTCGAGCCAGTAGGCGAGGGACGGACCGGCGATGCTGGCGCCGGAGACGAGGACGGTGGTCTTGCGCATGAGGGGAACTCCTTCACTAACTGCGTCCGGCGGACGCTGTTGATGAACATCAGCGTATGCTGGACGCAGATTCTCGTCAATCGGGAACTATCGGGAAGGATGGGGACCATGTCGGCACCGAGCACCCTCGACCTGTTGTGGGGCGCCCCGCAACGCCCCAAGCGCGGGCCGAAACCCTCGCTCACGCTGGAACGGATCGTCGGCGAGGCGATCACCCTCGCGGATGCCGAGGGCCTGACCAACCTGTCGATGCAACGCCTGGCCGAGCGGCTGGGCTGCGCGAAGATGGCGCTGTACCGCTATGTGCCCGGCAAGACCGAACTCACCGCCCTCATGCTGGACGCGGCCATGGGTACGCCGCCGTCCTCGTCGCCCGCCGCGCCGGCCTGGCGCAACGATTTGCGGATGTGGTCCGAGACCATCTTCGACCGTATGCGCGACCATCCCTGGACGCTGGAGCTGGCCAACGGCGTGCGGCCGATGGGCCCCAACGAGATCGCGTGGCTGGAGAGCGCGCTCACAGCCCTGTCCGAGTTGCCCCTCACCGGCGCGGAACGCCTCGACACGGTGGTGCTGCTGCTCGGTCACGTCCGCAGCCTCGTGCAGCAGGTCGGCCCGGCCGGCGCTGACGACGATCTCGAGGCGCGGCTCGCCGAACAGATCGGGCAGGTCCTGGGCGCCCACGCCGACCGATACCCACACGTCGTCGCGGCCTTCGCCGACAACGCCGCGGACCCCGCCACCCTGCGCAACAAGGCGCTGTCCTTCGGTATCGACCGCATTCTCGACGGCATCGCCGCCCTGATCGCCGACCGGGCGCGCTGAAAGCCGTTGCGCGAAACAACGGCCGGAACATGGCCCGAGCGACCCCGCGGCGCTTACAGTCGGAACATGTCCGAGCTACCCGAGTTACAGCAGGATGCGATCACCACGGTGCGCGAATTCTTCGCGGCGCTGGAAGTGGGCGCGGTGCACGAGGCCCTCGATCTCGTCGATCCCGACATCGTCTGGAAGAACACCTCGCTGCCCGATGTCCGCGGCGCCGGCCGCGTGGCCGGGCTGCTGCGCGGGTTGAACCGGCCGTCGTTCGGTTTTCGCGCCGACATGCACCACATCGCCGCGGAATCCAACGGCTCCCCCGCCGCCGAGGGCAGCACGGTGCTCACCGAGCGCACCGATTACCTGCGCGCCGGGCCCGTCGAGATCGCCTTCTGGGTCTGCGGCACCTTCGAAATCGTGGACGGCCGCATCACCCTGTGGCACGACCACTTCTCCTGGGAGAACTTCCTGCGCGGCACCGCGGTAGGGCTCTGGCGCGCCGTACGCCGCTGAACCCGGCGGGGCGCCGATCGTCCGACGCCCCGCGCCTACCTCAGCGACGCAAGTGCGCCAGTTCTGCGCGCGCCGCCTCACCCACGTCGGTGAAATCGGTGCGGGAGAAGATGTTCCAGCGCTCCAACAGGGGCGCGAAGACCAGCTCGCCCTCGCGGGCCGGATCGTAGATGCCCGCCTCGGCCAGCACCTCGGTGCTGTTGCGGCCGCCGGGCAGCGCGACCTCGGGGACGCGGAACGCGGCGACCTGATCGGCGATGGCCCGCACGGTCTGGTCGGGCGCCAGGTCCAGTCCGGCGGCGACGAGATTGGCGAAGAACACGGCCTGCAGCTCGTCGTCGGCGGCGAGTCGCTCGGCGATCGCGGTCACCAGCGGATTCTCCTGCAGCGCGGCGGTATTGCGGTGCCGCACCGCGGCGGCGGTCTCCTCGAAGGCGTTCGCGGCCAGCACATCCAGCAGATGCAGCGACGGGCGGCGGAAACCGTCGGTCATATGCGCCATCCGCAGCCGCTCCAGCTCCACCGGGTCCACCGAGCGGGACACCATCAGATAGTTGCGGATCAGGATCTCGTGCCGGTTCTCCTCGGCCGTCCACCGGCCGACCCATCGCCACCACGGGCCGGTGCGCAGATATTTGCCGAGTTCACGGTGATACGAGGGCAGATTGTCGGCGATCAGGACGCTGACGGTGAGCGCCAGTCGCGCCACCTCGCTCAGCTCGGATTGTCCCTGCTCCCAGTCGGTTCCGCCGAGGAAGGCGAAATTCCGGCCGTCGTCCCAGGGCACGTGGTCGTGCGGTTGCCAGCCATCCGCCACGGCCATGTGCCGCCGCAGGTTCTCCTCCACCTCCGCCGCCAGCGATTCCAGCAGTTCACGGTCGGTCAACAGAGTTTGCACCCCGACAACCTACCCAGTCCGCCCGGCGAATGGGAAAGGCTCCGCCGAACACGCAGACAATCCACAGCAACGGCCCCGGAACCGTTGGGACGTTTCCGGGGCCGAGTGCGGGTCGGGAATCTACTTCTCGGTCACCGTGGTCTTGCGGTCGCTGGCGTTCCAGCTGATGCTGCCGCCGGTGAAGTCGCTCTGCTTGCCGCCGCTGATGTCCTTCTCGTCGGTGGTCGGGTAGCCGAGCTTGCTGTTCACCCCGCCGCTGTTCTCCCATTCCTGGCGGATGTCGCCCCACACCACATGCGACCCGGTCTGCTCGCTCCAGCAGATGAGACCGGCCGTGAACTCCTGGCAGGAGCCGCCGTCGGGGCCGCTCACGGCCGCCCCGGTGGGCTCGCCCAGCGCGCCTGTCGGCCCGCCCGTCTCGTTGTACTTGGCGAGAACCTGCCCGGCGACGGCGATCTCACCGTTCTGAGTGGCGATCTTGGTTTCGGTCGCCGCGCCGCTCTCGTTGCCCATCTCATGCTCCGAGGTGGTCGCCGGCGTGGTGGTGGCGGGCATGGTGGTGGCCGAGGCGGAACTACTCGAATCGTTGTTGTCGTCGTCGTTGCTGCAGCCGGTGAACAACAGGGCCGCGGCAGCGATCGTCATGGTGCAAGCCGCCGAACGTCGAGCGAAGTGGTGCATGTCCATCCTCTCGAAAATGGTTGCCGGTGGCGCCACTACGACGCCACCGGCAACTCAGGCCGTTGCCCGGCTATGGTCCGGCGAATTGAAGCTCGTCACCCGAAACCAACGCCGAACAGGTATCCCGTGGAAATATACCCGTCAACCTGTGAGGTGAAACACATACCAAGGATTTGCTGACCTATGCGTTCGGCCCGTACTCCTCCAGCATCTCGGTGACCAGCGCGGCGATCGGCGATCGCTCGCTGCGGGTGAGCGTCACGTGGGCGAAAAGCGGGTGCCCCTTGAGCTTCTCGATCACCGCCGCCACCCCGTCGTGCCGGCCGACACGCAGGTTGTCACGCTGGGCGACGTCGTGGGTGAGCACCACCCGCGAGCCGCTGCCCAACCGGCTCAGCACCGTCAGCAGCACGTTGCGCTCCAGCGATTGCGCCTCGTCCACGATCACGAACGAGTCGTGCAGCGAGCGGCCCCGAATGTGGGTCAGCGGCAACACCTCCAGCATGCCGCGCGCCAGCACCTCCTCCATGACCTCCGGGCTGGCCAGGCCGTCGAGGGTGTCGAACACCGCCTGCGCCCACGGGCCCATCTTCTCGCTCTCGGAACCCGGTAGATAGCCCAGTTCCTGACCGCCGACCGCGTACAGCGGCCGGAACACCACCACCTTGCGCTGAGATCGCCGCTCCAGCACCGCCTCCAGGCCCGCGGTCAGCGCCAGCGCCGATTTACCGGTGCCGGCCTTGCCGCCCAGCGACACGATGCCCACGCTCTCGTCGAGCAGTAGATCCAGCGCGATGCGCTGCTCGGCGGAGCGGCCGTGCAGTCCGAACGCCTCGCGGTCCCCGCGCACCAACTGCAACCGCTTGTCCGACGTCACCCGGGCCAGTGCGCTGCCGTTGGCGCCCAACAGCCGGATCCCGGTGTGGCAGGGCATGTCCCGGACCTCGTCGAGATCGATGACGCTCTCGGCGTACAGCCGGTCGACGGCCTCGGGAGCGACCTCGAGTTCGGCCATACCGGTCCAGCCCGACGTGACCACGTCCTGCGCGTGGTACTCGTCGGCGTGCAGACCCACCGAACTGGCCTTCACCCGCATCGGAATGTCCTTGGACACCAGCGTGACCGAGCGGCCCTCGGCGGCCAGATTCAGCGCACAGGCGAGGATGCGGGAATCGTTGCTGTCGGTGCGGAACCCGACCGGCAGCACCTCCGGATCGGTGTGGTTCAGCTCCACCTGGAGCGTGCCACCCTCGGTGCCGATCGGCACCTGCTCGTCCAGCCGCCCGTGCACCACCCGCAGATCGTCCAGCATGCGCAGGGACTCCCGCGCGAACCAGCCGAGTTCGTGATGGTGCCGTTTGCCCTCGAGTTCGCTGATCACCACGAGCGGCAGCACCACGTGATGCTCGCCGAAACGCGTGATGGCCCAGGGATCCGATAACAACACGGAGGTGTCGATGACGAAGGTTTTCAACCCGGATTTCCGGGCAGTCTGCGAGGTGGAAGCTCCCTTTCCGGAGCGTGCGCTCTGGGTCGAGCGGGCTTTCGCCGAGGGAGCGATGACGGAGCGTGCATCAGTCACGGTGGGCTCCTTTGTTGTTCGTACAGCACCCGTACGAACGTTCTCGCTGGGCCGGTCCGCCCTGGGGTCAGTGGACCCGAGGGCCGGGCGCCGGCCCCCTCGCACTGAATTTCTCAGCCACGATCAGGACCTCCCGCACGAGCCACACCGCCGCGGCCCGCACATCCGACGTTACTGCGCATCCGCGATTCCGGCTCCCGAGATCGCAGGCGTGTCGGTGAATATGTCGTTAACGCGGCGCACGTATACCCAATTCAGCGAAAGTTCAAGCTATGACACACATCTCATTTCGGATGGGTCACCGAGTGGACCGCGTTCGTTAGCGGCTGAGTAGCTCCAACAGTACCGAGACGTGGCTGTGCACCGGATCCCGAACCGCGGTCACGAGCGTGACGCGACCTCCGGCAACCAGCTCGCGCAGTCTCGCCAGACCTCGCTGGGGCTCATCCGCTGCAAGTTCTGCCAGGTAACGGTCGCGAAACTCGGCTTCGCGCGACTGCGGGTCGGCATGGAACCAGCGGCGTAGTTCGTTCGACGGTGTCACGTCCTTCGCCCACTCGTCGATGCGTGCCTGCTGTTTGCTGATGCCGCGCGGCCACAGCCGGTCGACCAGCACCCTGGTGCCGTCGGAATCCTCGGGCGGGTCGTAGACACGCTGCACGCGGAAACCGCCCGCGGGTTGCTGTGCCATGGCTCCATGGGAGCACAGTCGCGGGCCGCGATAGCGGACCACACGCCGCGGCACCGGATAGAGTCGACTCATGGCCGATGTTGAGCAACTGGAGCAGCTGTCGTCGAAGGAGCTGCACGACCGGGCCGTGAAGTACGCCGTCCGGCACGGCGATATCCGGTTCCTGTGGCGGCTGCTCGAGCAGATTCCCGCCGCCGCGGCCGCCTCCGGCGACATCGGCGAGAGCGAGGCCGACATCAAGTACGTGCTGCCGATGCTCGACGACTACGTGCACGCCGGCGATGGCAAGCTCGCCGAGGTGCTGCGGCCGCTGTACATCGAGTACCTGGCCGAGCACGACTGAGCCACATACACCCACATCACGCCGACAGCAAGGGCAGATCGCTCCCTGTCTCGCAGTCGTGCCGTGCGGGTAGCTTCGCGAAGGTGAGCATGTATCTACTTCCTCAGCGAAAGGTCGTCGGATGAGCATTCGCCTCGGGTACCAGATGCCGAACTTCAGTCATGCGACCTCGCCGCGCGAGCTGTTTCCCTCGGTGATCGCCCAGGCCCGGGCGGCGGAGGCGGCGGGCTTCGACGCCGCGTTCGTAATGGACCACTTCTATCAGCTGCCGGTGCTAGGTGCGCCGGAGGAGCCGATGCTGGAGGCGTACACCGCCCTCGGCGCGCTGGCCACCGCGACAGAGCGGATCCAGCTGTCCACCTTGGTCACCGGCAACACCTACCGCAATCCGGCGATGCTGGCCAAGACCGTCACCACGCTGGACGTGGTCAGCGGCGGGCGCGCGGTGCTCGGCATCGGCGCCGGGTGGTTCGAACTCGAGCACATCGGCTACGGCTACGAATTCGGCACGTTCACCGAACGCTTCCAGCGACTGGACGAGGCCCTGCAGATCATCCAGCCGATGCTGCGCGGGCAGCGTCCGACCTTCGACGGCAAGTGGTACCACACCCGCGAGGCCCTCAACGAGCCGCGCATCCGCGACGACCTGCCGATCATGCTCGGCGGCGGCGGGGAGAAGAAGACCTTCGCCCTGGCCGCCCGCTTCGCCGACCACCTGAACATCATCTGCGACGCTCCCGAACTGCCCGGCAAGATCGAGGCGCTGCGGCAGCGCTGCGCGGAGGCCGGGCGCGACCCGGCGACCTTGGAAACCAGCTTCCTCGCCTTCCTGATCGTCGACGAGGACGGCGACCGCGCCCGCGCACTGCAGGACGACCTGCTCCGGAAGCAGGCCGCCCAGGATCCCTCCGGCCCCTCGGTCGAGGAACTCCGCGAAGCACTCGGCCGCCGCCAGTTCGTCGGCGACCCCGACGATGTGGCCGACCAGATCCAGCGTCGCGTGCTCGACCACGGCGTGGACGGCGTGATCGTCAATATGGTCGCCAACGGCCACGAGCCGGGCGTGCTGGAACTGGCCGGGAAGACGCTCAGCCCCCTGGTGCACTGACCGGCCCGAATAGCCTTGGGCGGCAGCGAGACTGCTCCACCGCGGGTAGTCGTCGTGCGCGCCTTACACTTCGGCTATGTCCGCCGACTCCGCGCCCGAACTCATCGTCTACCGCCGCGACGGCTGCCCGTACTGCGCGCGGATGCGGCGAGTGCTCGATCGGCACGGCATCGTGCACCGTGAGGTCGACATCTGGAGCGACCCGCAAGCGGCCGACTTCGTCCGCTCGGTCGCCTACGGCAACGAGGCCGTGCCGACCGTCGTCCTACGCGACGGGTCCGGCGAACGGCACTGGGTGAACCCACACCCGAAGGACCTGATAGCGACAGTGACCGCCGATGCGCCCACGCTCACCGGCGGCCCACGTCATTTCCGTTTCCGGCTCTGGTAGGGGCTCAGCGGGCAGGCGCTATCCCTGATCGTCCGGACTCCGTCGAATTTCCAACGCAGTCCGGATCAGCGCTCGCGCCTTATCCCCTGTCACGGACTGACCCGCCAAGACATCGAATGCGCGGCCGTAGAGTGCGACCTCTCTCGGTTGGGTTACGGTCAATTCGGCCGTATGCCCCTCGATCTTTACCGTGCGATTGTCGAACATCATGAAATTCTCGACGGATACAACGGTCTCGGCGGTGAGCGGTACGATGCCCAGCAATTCGGCGGTCTGAAGCAGCCCAGGAATCACCTGGGGCTCATAATTTCTTATGAATTGAGCTGCGGCCTCGTTCTTCATTACGAGCTGTTGCGCCCGTTTGATCCCTCCGCCCAGCACACGCCGCCACTCCAGATACGCCGAGTCGACCGCGTGAAGTGTAGCCAGCAACTCCGGTAGCTCGTCACCAGCCCCGCAATGTCGGCAGTACGCACGAATATCATCGCTCGATGGGCGCGCTTTTCCGTGTTCTATACGCGATACCTTGGATTCGTGCCATCCTTCGCGAGCAGCGAGGTCTCGGCCTGTGACACCGGCATCTCGCCGTATCTCCCGGAGCCGCAGGCCGAGGGCCTCCCTGCCTTCCTGAGCCGAGTTCGTGACTATCGAGCGGTCACCGGACGTTCGTAGTAGTCGCGGTAAGGTATAGCAAAGGGCCAGAGCTTCGCCTTGGCCTCTCGGCAATACGTGACAATTCCGGGATCGGTCGTCGTTCCCGTACCCGCCGGTCTACCGTCGGCATCTGACAGATTGAATACCACTATTCTCTCATCGAATAGCCACCAATCGTCGGATGGCACGATTTCCGGCGGGACCGTATGACGTGGGATGTATCGAATGTCTTCGCCTGCCTCCACGTTCTCGCCCGTAACCGACAATAGCCAGCGCTGATAGCCGCTGTGCGGCACAGTGACTACCCGGATACGACTGACTCCGACACCTCGATCGGTCATATCCTGGATCAGCTGGATCCAATCGCTCTTGTCGTACTCCGGCGGCGGCTCGTCATTCAGGAACCGTCGCAGCGCCTCCGACTCGGACGGCTCCAGGTAGGAATCGCGGACTTCCATATGGAAAGCCGAGCGTCGACACTCGAGGAAGGGCCGAATCCAATCATCGAGTCCGCGAAACTCCACCGTAGTAGGTCCTCTCAGCCTTCGGTACTTCGACGACGTACCCCTCGCCCTTGGCATACAAGGTAGGGCACCCGTTCCTGCCGGATCCTCCACTGCCGAGGAACTTCAGATTCATGACGACTTCCCCTCATCGAATACTTGCGAGTTCTTGCGATGACAAGAGGCATTGTCTCGCGGAGTAATGAGCGCTGTACTCGGTTCTGTCAATATCTGCAAGTATCTGCAAGTATGTCGCCCTGGTGGTATCCAGCTTCCTAGCGTCGTAGGCGGCATTTCGAGCCGGCGGAATGGGACCGGTTCGGGGTTGCCATACCGACGGCTATGAGGGGACGAGATGGAGTGGCGCACACGGTTGTTCGAGTTTCCCGGGGGCGTGCTGGAAGTTCGCGCCTACGAAGGGGAGTCGGCCGAGGATGGGCCGGGGGTGTATTTGGAGTCCTCTTATCGCCGAGATGGTGATGCCGAGGATGGCGGGCTCGTGGAATGCGAGGCGTCATGAACGTGCTCGGATGGCAGGTTGGCCTCGTTATCGTGATCGGAATTCCGTTGGTGGTCTTCGCGATCGCGGTTTTATGGCCGCAGCGGACGCCGGAGGACAAGTCGGTGCGGGGAATCCGTGATCGGATCGAAGGCGAAGACGGGCGGTAAAAACGCGTCCACACCCGACAATACGACCGTGGCCCGTCGATGCACTGAGGCATCGACGGGCCACGGTCGTATTCGGAACCCTTGGGGCTCAGTTCATTACGGGCTCAGCCGAGCAGGCGCCAGTCCTCGAGGCCCTCGTAGAGCGGGAACTCCTGGGCCAGTTTGGCCACTCGGGCGCGCAGGGCGTCCTGGTCGGCGTCGCCCTTCAAGGCGGTGGCGATGATGTCGGCGACCTCGGTGAACTCGGTGTCGCCGAAACCGCGGGTGGCCAGGGCGGCGGTGCCGATGCGCAGGCCCGAAGTGACCATCGGCGGGCGGGGGTCGAACGGAACGGCGTTGCGGTTCACCGTGATTCCGATCTCGTGCAGCAGATCCTCGCCCTGCTGACCGTCGAGCACCGAGTTGCGCAGATCCACCAGTACGAGGTGTACGTCGGTGCCGCCGGTGAGCACCGTGATGCCCTTCGCGGAGACGTCGGCGGCGGCCAGTCGCTCGGCCAGCAGCTTCGCGCCCGTCAGCGTGCGCTCCTGGCGCTCCTTGAACTCCGGGGTGCCGGCGATCTTGAAGGCCACGGCCTTGGCGGCGATCGCGTGCATCAGCGGGCCGCCCTGCTGACCCGGGAACACCGCGCTGTTGAGCTTCTTGGCGTACTCCTGCTTGGCCAGAATCACGCCCGAGCGCGGGCCGCCGAGGGTCTTGTGCACGGTCGAGGAGACGACGTCGGCGTGCGGCACCGGCGAGGGATGCAGGTCCGCGGCCACCAGACCGGCGAAGTGCGCCATGTCGACCCACAGGTAGGCATCCACCTCGTCGGCAATCTCCCGGAACGCCGCGAAGTCCAGGTGCCGCGGATAGGCCGACCAACCGGCCACGATCACCCGCGGCCGCACCTCGCGCGCCTGCTTGCGCACCTCGTCCATGTCGATGCGGTGATCGTCCTTGCTCACCCCGTAGGCGTGTACCTCGTAGAGCTTGCCGGAGAAGTTCAGCCGCATGCCGTGAGTGAGGTGACCGCCGTGCGCCAGATCCAGACCGAGCAGCCGCTCGCCGGGGTTCATCAGCGACATCAGGACCGCGGCGTTGGCCTGCGCCCCCGAGTGTGGCTGCACGTTGGCGAAGTCCGCGCCGAACAGCGCCTTGACCCGCTCCCGCGCCAGATTCTCGACCACGTCGACGTGCTCGCAGCCGCCGTAGTAGCGCCGGCCCGGATAGCCCTCGGCGTACTTGTTGGTCAGCACGCTGCCCTGCGCCTGCAGCACCGCGCGCGGCACGAAGTTCTCCGAGGCGATCATCTCGAGGGTGTCGCGCTCGCGGGCCAGCTCACCGGCCATCGCGGTGGCCAGCTCGGGATCGAGTTCGGCGAGGGATTGCGTGTTGACAGAGGCGGTCGTCTGGGTCACGAGCACAGTCTATGTGCCGGGTGTCGCGCCCTCGAACGGTGCTCCCGGGACCGGGTGGTCAGGGCATCCCGCGCACCGCGCCCGGCGTGAGCGGTTCGTCGAGCAGGCGGCGGAATCGCTCGGCGCGCTCGTCCGCGTCGGCGGCCCGGTCCAGCCAGCCCCCGAGCAGGCGATAACCCTCGACATAGGTGCTGATGTAGGCCCGCCACAGCGGCGAGGACAGGAAGCGCAGCGACTGCCGCGCCCGCTCCGGCGTGGCCAGGTTCCAGCGCTGCAGGAACTCGGCGACCTCGTCCGCGCCGCGGCCCCGGTCGTGCAGTAGCAGCGCCGCGTCCTGCCGCACGCCCAGCAGTTTCGCCGAGGCGGCCGAAAGCCGTTCCGCGCGTTCGCCGTCGAAGCGCAGCCCGAGGTCGGCGTAGATGTCCTGCGCCCACGTCCCCCAGCCCGGCCCGACGATCGACTTCAGTGCCAGATCCGCCAGGCCCTCGGCCATCAGGCACTGCGGCGTGTTCACCAGGAACAGCGTCTGCTCGTCCTGCCCCGCCGCGACCAGCCCCGCCTCCTTGCGGCAGTGCTCGGTGTGGTGGCCCGGATACGCCTCGTGCGCGATCAGCGCGGGCAGATGCGCCATGTGCTGTTTGAGATCGGAATTGATCGCCACCCGGGAGCGGTAGTTGCCCAGGTAGTAGTTGAAACCCGACCACGGCTTGTCGCCGACCACCTCGTATTCGACGGTCTCGTGGTCGGGCAGCGGATAGCGAGCGCGCACGAGCTCGCGCAGCGCGCCGGAGAACGCGTCCACACAGGCGCGCAGCCGGTCCGGGGGAATCTCGTCGGCCCGGCGATGCGCGGTGACCCGTTCGGCCAGCGGTCCGTCGCCCGGCAGCACCTCGTCCATCTGCCGATGCGCCTCGCGGTAGTCCTCGACATCGCCCGGCGCGATCTCGACATCGAAATACGCGCGCACCTCGTCGACGAACGAGATCCGGTCACCGGCGAACTTGCGTCCGGAGCATTCCAGCGCCCGCAGATGGACGTCGAGGAATTCCGCGCGCTCGGTCGCCAAGCCGGACTCCGGCAGTTCTTTGCGCAAAGCCGCTGCCCGCGTGGCCAACTCGCGCGGCTCGGGCGCGGGTGCGTTCTCCACCGCGCGCCGCAGCGCCGGATCGCCGGTGTAGGCATCGACAAAGCCGGGCTCGAGGCGGTCGAATGCCAGCCCCAGCCGCAGGTATTCGGTCACGAGCGGATGCGCCTGCATGACCATCGACCTTAACGCCTGTTCATCGCCGCGTACACGGTGCCGGAGAGAGAATCGTCACGCCTTGTTACCCGCGAGTAGTAACACCCCGCGTACGGCGGTCCGTTGACCCAGAGGACAATTCGCCTATGCGAGGACAGTGGACCGGTTCTCACCGCGCCGGGGACGGCACCTGTGAGAACTCATCCGAAGTGCCGTGTTTACCGAGTCGAGGGCGTGGGTAAGTGGCGCGGATGAGCGAGCCGAGTCCGTATGTGGAATTCGACCGAAAACAGTGGCGCACGCTGCGGAAATCGACTCCTCTGGTACTCACCGAGGAAGAGTTGGTCGGGCTGCGCGGACTCGGTGAGCAGATCGACCTCGAGGAAGTCGCGGAGGTCTATCTGCCCCTCGCCCGGCTGATCCACCTGCAAGTGGCCGCACGGCAGCGGTTGTTCGCCGCGACCGCCACCTTCCTCGGCGAAACCCATCCCGACCACCAGGTACCGTTCGTGATCGGCATCGCGGGCAGCGTCGCCGTCGGCAAATCCACCACCGCCCGTGTGCTGCAGGCGCTGCTCGCCCGCTGGGAGCATCACCCCCGCGTCGACCTCGTCACCACCGACGGATTCCTCTATCCCACCGCCGAACTCACCCGGCGCGGCATCATGCATCGCAAGGGTTTCCCGGAAAGCTACGACCGCCGCAAATTACTGCGATTCGTCACCGAGGTGAAATCCGGTGCGGCCGAGGTGTGCGCGCCGATGTATTCGCACATTCTCTACGACATCGTGCCGGGTGATTTCCATTGTGTGCGGCAACCGGACATTCTCATCATGGAGGGTCTCAACGTCCTGCAAACCGGGCCGCGGTTGATGGTGTCGGATCTGTTCGATTTCTCGATCTATGTCGACGCGCGCATCGAGGACATCGAAACCTGGTACGTGAATCGTTTTCTGTCGCTGCGCAAGACGGCGTTCGCGAATCCGAAATCTCACTTCCACCACTACGCCAAGTTCTCCGACAAGGAGGCCACGATCGCGGCCCAGGAGATCTGGAACGCCACCAACCGGCCCAATCTGGTGGAGAACATCCTGCCCACTCGCCCGCGCGCGACCCTGGTGCTGCGCAAGGATTCCGATCACACCATCAACCGGATCCGGTTGCGCAAACTGTAGCGCCGGTCAGACCTGCCAGGCCGCGTCCAGCCGGGCCGCCACATCGATATCGCGCACCGCGGCGATATGCGGTTTGCGAATTTCCTTGGCGATATAGCGCGCCACGAAACGACGGATCTCGTGATCGACACTGGCCAGAATGCGCAGCAACTGGCCGCGCCGGGTCGCGGTGGCGACATTGATGCGCACATCGCCCGGTCGCGGCTCGGCGATGTCGATGAGCACGCGCAGCGGTTCGGCCGTCCGCACGGTCAGGTGGACGTGCACATAGCCCTCGACCTGGAAGCGATGCCGGTCCAGGGCCAGATCGAGCAGCAGATCGACGCTGAGCGGGATGGCCAGATCGAACTCGATGTGGTTGCCGACGTCGCGTTTCAGCGTCGGTTCGCCCAGTTGGACCTGCGCCGACACCTTGGCCAGCCGTCCCGGACCGACCCCGATGGGGCCGAAATCGAAAGCGGCGCCGGTCAATTGGCCGAATGCGCCGGTGATGCGCTGCTCCGACGCGGCATACAGCAGGAATCGCCGCCCGAATTCCTCGTAGCTGAGGTAGGTCGGCGGCGCGCCGGCCGCGACCGTGCTGCGCTGCCCGGTCCCGTTGTCGCTCATGTTCGCACGGTACGCGAGCCGCATGCCCTGGTGAGCCCGTGATCACGCAATGCAACAGAGCTGTGCTCGATCGCGTGTCCGCGGCAGTGCGGGGTTGCGGCCTCGTGACCGGGGCGGCTCAGGTCCCGTAGCGCCGATGCCTTGCGGCGTAATCGCGCAACGCACGAAGAAAATCCACCCGCCGGAACTCCGGCCAGTACGCCTCGGTGAACCAGATCTCCGAATAGGCGCTCTGCCACAGCAGGAAGCCCGACAGCCGCTGCTCGCCGGAGGTGCGAATGACCAGGTCCGGGTCCGGCTGCCCGGAGGTGTACAGGTGCTGGCCGATCGCGTTGACGGTGATCGACTGCACCAGATCCTCGCCGGTCTCCCCCGCCGACATCTCCTGGCGCACCAGCGAGCGCACCGCGTCGGCGATCTCCTGCCGGCCGCCGTAGCCGATCGCTACGTTGACGTGCACGCCGTTGCGGCCGTGCGTCTCCGCGGCCGCTTTCTCCATGCGCCGCGCGATATCGGCCGGCAGCCCGTCCAGCGAGCCGACGATGCGTACGCTCCAGTTCCGTTCCGGCGCCGACAGTTCCTCCACGACGTCCGGGATCACCTCGAACAGCGTCTCCAGTTCGTCCTGGCCGCGGCTGAGGTTCTCGGTCGACAGCAGGTAGACCGTCACCATCTCGATGCCCTCGGCCTCACACCAGCCGACCAGTTCGGCGATCCGCAGTGCCCCGACCCGATGCCCGTGGCTGACGTCGGTGAAACCGTTCTCCCGCGCCCAGCGCCGATTTCCGTCACAGACGACCGCTACATGACGCGGATGTTGTTTGCCCGCCAGCTGTTTCGACAGCCGCGCCTCGTAGATGCGATATGGCAGGCCACGCACCCGACTAGCAAGTTCCACGAACAGCCACCCTACGCCGCCGTGTCACGTCACCGCCTTTTCGGCCTGACAAGCCTCGGCGCGCGCAGGCGCCGCACACCTGCGCGGCGCGACGCGCTGAAGCACGCGTTCGCGCCCGGTACAGTGGCAACAGAGCCAACCTACGGGACCGTAGGTTACAGAGGAGGTCATTGCGTGGCGGAGACGGTACAACGGGCGAATCCCGTGCTCGGAGCCCTGGAGGAGCTGCGAAATGTGCCGCTCAAGCCGCGCATGCGCGGGTGGATCCACACCTACGCGGTCGGCATCGCGGCCGTGGCGGTGATCGCCCTGACCGGCACTGCCGCGACGGTGTCGGCGAAGGCCGGGTGGTCGACGCTGGTATACGGGCTGACGGTGTGCGGGGTGTTCGGCGTCAGCGCCGTCTATCACCGGGTGAACTGGCGCACCGAGCGGTCGCGCATTCACATGAAGCGCGCCGATCATTCGATGATCTTCCTGTTCATCGCCGGCAGCTACACGCCCTTCGCGCTGCTAGGACTGCCGACGCCGACCGGGGTCACGCTGCTGGCGGTCGTCTGGGCGGGCGCGCTGGCGGGGGTCGCGCTGAAATTGCTGTGGCCGACCGCGCCGCGCTGGGTCGGGGTGCCGCTGTACTTGCTGCTGGGCTGGGCGGTGGTGCCGGTGGCGGCGACGCTGACCCACAATGTCGGCGTCGCGCCGATGGTGTTGCTGCTCGTCGGCGGGCTCGCCTACAGCGGCGGCGCCGTGCTGTACGCCACTCAGTGGCCCAATCCCTGGCCGGAGACCTTCGGGCATCACGAGTTCTTCCATGCGGCAACGGTTCTCGCGGCGCTGTGCCACTACGCGGCGGTCTGGCTGGTCCTGCTGAACTGACCGGTGGAGTGACGCGTCCGACAAGATCGGCCGGAACCCGCCGCAGGTCACCGTCCGGGTTCTATGCTCCTCCTTCGTGTTCCCCGAACCGATTCGCACGTCCGCGGCCGATCCCTCGCCATGATCAATCGGCTGATTCTGCTCGCGCTGCGAGCGCCCTGGGGGCTGTCGTTCGTGGTGATGGCCTGCAATCTCGGCGGTCTGGGCGTCATCCTCACCGAACTGTCGCTCAGTGGATTCCTCGGGCGGCTCGGGCCGGACTGGATGACCGCGCTGGTCCAGGCGTCGATCTATCCGGCGATCGGCGCGGTGGCCGGGATCATCCTCGCGGTGCGCGATCGGTTCTATTACTTCGGCTGGCTGGATCAGGGGCGCAAGCCGGGTGCGGCGGAGGCGCGGCGGCTGCTGAACCTGCCGATGGCGATCACGCTGCGCGCCCTCGCCATCTGGTTGCCCGGCGTGATCATCGCCACGGTGATCTTCGCGCAGGTGATTCCGTCGCGGGCGATCGCGGTGGTCGGCGCGATGTTCACGCTCGGCGCGTTCGAATCGGCCGGGTTCACCTTCCTCGTCGTCGATCGGTTGATCCGGCCCACAATCCCGATCGTCTCCTCGGTGCTCGGCGGGACGATGCACTGGAGTTCCACGGTGCTCAACCGGGTCGTCGTGTCGTGGGCGGTGGCCGGCGCCATGCCGTTGCTGATGTTGATCACCGTGCTGGCCGACCCGGTGGCGACCGCCGAGGACCGGATTCGCACCGCCGTGTACATGTCCGTCGTCGGGCTCGCTGTGGGCGCGTTGTCGACGGCGACCCTGGCGCGCGCCGTCGCGGCGCCGGTGCGCGCGCTGCGCCGGGCGCTGGATCGCATCGCGCGCGGCGAGCTGGATGTCCGGGTTCCGGTCGGCAGCGCCAGCGAGATCGGGCGGCTGGAGCATTCGGTGAACGAGCTGGCCGCCAATCTGACCGAGCGCGAACGGATGCGGGCCGTGTTCGGCCGGCACGTCGGCACCGAGGTCGCCGAGCGCGCGCTCGCCGGTGGGCTCGACCTCACCGGCGACATCCGGCCGGTGACCGCGCTGTTCGTCGATGTCGTCGGCTCGGTGGCGCTGTCCACTGGGATCGAACCCAGCGAGTTCGTCGCCAAGCTGAACCGGCTGCTGACGATCGTGGTGTCGGCCACCGAGAACAACGGCGGGCTGGTCAACAAGTTCGAGGGCGATGCGGCGCTGTGCATCTTCGGCGCGCCGATCGCGTTGCGCGACAATGCCACTCCGGCGCTGCGCGCGGCGCGCCGGATTCGCGACGAGGTGGCCGCGGCGGGCGAACTGGATATCGGCATCGGGGTGGCGCGGGGCATGGTCTTCGCCGGCGACGTCGGCACGGACACCCGGCTGGAGTACACCGTGATCGGCGACGCGGTCAACGAGGCGTCCCGACTCACCACCGAGGCCAAGCACGTCGACCGCCGAATCCTGGTGTCCCAGGCGGTAATCGACGCCGCCACCGCCGACGAACGAGCCCTCTGGACCCACTACGAGACGATCCAGCTCCGCGGGCGGGTGGAGCCGACCTCCTGCTGGACGGACATACAGGTCAGCCCCGGCGACGATGGTGCGTCCGGCGGCAACGGCACCGGCGAGGACGACCTCGAGGATCTGAAACCACTCGGCACCCAGATCGGCGAAGCGGAAGCGGCACCGGGGTAGTGGTCACGCCCTCGACATCGGCTCGCGCGATCAGGGCTTCCAGGTGATGCGGCCGCCTTGGAAGTCCTGGGCCTTGCCGCCCTGGTAGTCGTATTCGTCGCTGGTCGGGTAGCCGTAGCGGCCCTTCTCGGCGACCTCGGTGGACCAGGTGTCGCGGATGGCGCCCCATACCGCGTGCGCGCCGGTCTTGGACGACCAGTAGACCGAGCCGCCGTTGAACAGGTTGTAGCGACCCTGGCCGTCCTTGCCGGCCTTCTGCTCGTCGGTCACCGGATAGCCCAGTGCGCCGTTCTCCCAGCCGAGGGCGCCCCACTTGTCCCGGATGAGGCCGCCGACGGCGTGCGCGTCGGTGCCCACCGACCAGTAGATCGAGTTGTTGCGCTCGAATGCCTGGAACTTGCCGCCGCCGCCCGCGTCGGATTCGGGCGAGACCGGGTTGCCGAAGGTGGCGAACCCGCCCGCCCGGTCGTACTCGGCCTCGATCGCCCCGCCGACCTCGAAGGGGCCGATCGGCCTGGCCTGCGCGGCGCCGACGGACACTGTCAGTGCCAGCGCCGCGGCGGCGACGGCGAAACCGGACGAACGAACGATACGAATTCCTCGACGTGGCAGTCTCACGCGATCTCCCTGGGGCCTGGGTAGTGCTTGCCTGACAGTTGCTGCCGACTCGGACATCCTGCACGGGGCAGTCCCGGTCGGCAAGCGCCGCGCCACGGACACACCCTCTGCATGCATATCCGCTATGACCGGCGTTCCGGAAGGTCAGCGGCGACCCCGGACGCTATCGAGATCGGTCGAGAGGCGTCGATCGTTACCGGTCCGAGACCAAAGCGGCCTCGAGTTCGGCCGGATCGCCGACCGGAAGATCGCAGACCGACCCGCGGCAGACATAGGCGGCCGGCCGATCGGCAACCGGCTGGCGATCGGCCAGCAACGGGACCGAGTTCGGCGCGCCCGCCACCACCGCGGCCCCGCCGGGCGCGACGCGGCGCGCCGCCACGGTCAGCTCGGCGGTCTCCGGATCGATGCCGTGCGGCAGCGCGATCGCCACCTGGATCGGGCCCCGCACCGCCGCCTCCGCGACCGCCAGCCACTGCCCGCCCGAGCGCGGGGCCCGAGCCAGCACGATCGCGCCGCGCTGCACGGTCTGTTCGGCCAGTTCGCGATAGTGGGCGGAGCGGGTGGAGTCGGCGAGGACCGACGCGGTCAGCAGCGCCTCGGCGAAGGACGACGCTCCCGCGGGTGTGGCGCCGTCGAGTGGGTCGCGGGGACGGCTCACCAGTGTCTCGGCGTCGTCGGCGGTGTCGTACCAGTTGCCGGGTGTGTCGGGATCGGCGAAATGCGCTGCGGCCGTGTCGATCAGGCGGCGCGCGTGCTCGAGCCAGTCGGGATCGCCGGTGGCCTGGTGCACCGCCAGCAGACCGGTGGCGAGCCAGGCGTAGTCCTCCAGCACACCGACGGCCGTACCCGCCACACCGCCCAGCGACGCGCGCACCAGGCGACCGTCGATCACGTGCTCCGACAACAGGAATCGGGCGCAACGCACGGCCGCCTCGACCCAGTCCGGGCGGGCGAGGGCCGCACCGGCCTCGGCCAGCGCGACGATAGCCATGCCGTTCCAGGCGGTCACCACCTTGTCGTCGCGCTCGGGCTGCGGGCGCCTGTCGCGCGCCTCCCGCAATCGTGCCCGGACGCGGTCGAAGCGCTCGGTGTCCTCCGCATCGGCGTACCTGGTCGGCACCGAGGCGCCGTGCTCGAAGTTGCCCTCCGCGGTGACGCCGAAAACCTCTGCGGCCCAAGCACCGTCGTCCGCGCCGAGCACCTCGGTCAGTTGCGCCGGGGTCCAGACGTAGGTGGCGCCCTCGACGCCGGGACCGCCGGGCTCCACATGCGTGTCGGCGTCCAGCGCGGAGGCGAAGCCGCCTTCCGCGGTCCCCAGATCATCGATCAGGAACTGCGCGGTCTCCGTCGCGACTCGCAGCGAAAGCGCCTGTCCCGCAGCATCGTTCGCCGGACGCCGGGCCAGATGCGCGTAGACGCGCAGCAATTGCGCGTTGTCGTAGAGCATCTTCTCGAAATGCGGTACGACCCAGGCGGCGTCGACCGAATAGCGCGCAAAACCCCCGCGTAGCTGGTCGTAGATGCCGCCGCGCGCCATCGCGGCCGCCGTCCGCGAAACCGCCTGCAGCGCTTGCTCGTCGCCGGTGCGCTCGTAATGCCGCAGCAGTCCCTCCAGCAACGCCGACGGCGGAAACTTCGGCGCCCCACCGAATCCTGCATAACGCGGATCGACATCGCCCAGCACGGTCGCGACCGCATGCCGCAACAGGTCCGGCCCGACCGCCAGCTCACTATTGGGCAACCCATCCCCCTGCTCCCGCAACGCCTGCGCCACCTGCGCGGCCGCCTGATCCACCTCGTCGCGCCGGTTGCGCCAGGTATCGGTCACCGCCGCGAGCAACTGCGTGAACGACGGCATCCCCCCACGCGGCGTCTTCGGGTAGTAGGTCCCGCAGTAGAACGGCTCCCCCTCCGGCGTCAGGAAGCAGGTCATCGGCCACCCACCCTGCCCCGTCATAGCCACCGTCGCCGTCATATAGACAGCATCGAGGTCAGGCCGCTCCTCCCGATCCACCTTCACACACACGAAATTCTCGTTCATCACCGCCGCAGTCGCCTCGTCCTCGAACGACTCGTGCGCCATCACGTGACACCAGTGGCAGCTCGCATACCCCACCGACAGCAATATCGGCACATCCCGTGCCGCCGCCTCCGCCAGCGCATCGGCACCCCACTCCCGCCAATCAACCGGATTATCGGCATGCTGACGCAGGTACGGCGAGGTCGCGCTGCCCAATCGATTCACGCCTCCAGCGTCCCATACCAGGACGGCGCTGCAGACGTTGAGCTATAGCAAATGCTATAGCTCAACGGTGGATTGGGACATCTACCAGACTGACGAGGTCAGTGGATACCGGATCCAGGAGTGCCAAGCTGAAAGAGTTGCGCCCGCGGCAGACGGTGATCCGAATTTTGTTTGTGTTCGATCCGTGGCGGTCGGCCATCCTCCTGGTCGGCGGGGACAAAACAGGCCAGTGGAACGCCTGGTATGAGCAAGCCATCCCCCATGCGGAATCACTCTACGAGATCTACTTGAAAGAACGAGCCGAGGAGGAACGGGGAAATGAGCAGCTTCAGCAAGTGGGACAGGGCCGCTTATCGCAAGCGGGTCGACGAGGATGAGGCCGCGCGCCGGCGCGGCGCGATCATGGCCGAACTGTGGGGGCAGCAGCTTGCCGAGGAACGGAAACGGCTGAACTTCACCCAAGCAGGACTGGCGGAGCTCATGGGGGTCAGTCCCGGTCGGGTCTCGCAGATCGAACGCGGTGAGGTTGCGACCGTGGATGCCATCGCCGCCTATGTCTCGGCGCTCGGCGGCAAGCTCGAACTCTTCGCCGATATCGGCGGTCACCTGCTGCGGCTGCCCACCAATCCAGCCGCCTGACAACAGAACCGGGGCCGCGTGGATGGTCGGAGTGCGGCCGTCTCGGACCGAACGAGCACAACGGCGGAAGCGGCCGGGGCACAAACAATCCAATAGTTTGTATTGTGGGACAAGGTAATACGCGAAATTGGGTGGGTGCGGAGTGTATCGCGCGGCTCTGGATTCGCGATTATTCGAACTATGAACGCCGCGAAATCCACACACCACATTGTCGGTGTGTCCGCACCCGTCGCCGCAGGGCCGAGTTCGAACCGCCCGCGCCGGAAAGGTGCCGTCTACCTCGCCCTCGCCGTCACGACGGCCTGGCTGAGTACCGGGTGCGGACCCGCTACCGATCCAGCCGCAGGCCCGAGTACCACCGCGGCGACATCCGCACCGAGCACGTCGGCTACTTCGAGCGCGGCGACCACCACACCGGCGACCACGACTCCAGCAACGACCACCCCGGCGACGACCACCCCGCTCGCCGCACCACCACCGCCACAGCCACCGACCACCGAAGCGACTCGCGCCGTCACACTGATGCCGGCTGTCGTCTGCATGAACCTGCAAGACGCCCAGAACACGGTCCAGAAGGCCGGAGTCTTCTTCTCCCGCTCCCTGGACGCCACCGGAGCCGGCCGCAGGCAGGTCCTCGACCGCAATTGGCTGGTCGTCGCTCAAACCCCCTCCCCCGGAACGCCTTTCACCGAAGGCGAAGCAGTGCTGTCGGTCGTGAAGTACGGAGAACCGAACTCCTGCTGACCGCGGCCGACATCGAAGATTCCATCGGAATACGAGCTGTGCTGAAACCGCAACGCAGTCATGTCTCCCACGGGGTATTTCGCAGGTATGACTACTACGACCTCGCTGGGCGCCTCGCCCACACGCCGCCGTCCCTGGTTCGCCGATCTGGAAGATGCCGAGCGCCGGGGTGCGCACGGGAGTGCGGGGATCGGGTACTTCGATTGTGATTGTGATCTGTGTCGGCGGCGGCACCATGATCCGCCGTTCTGAAAGAAGCTAGGTGCCCTTGTGCTGGTCCGGCTTCGCGGAGCTGTCGGAGACCGGCTCGGGCTCGGCGGAATCCTGTTGTACCGCACCGGGGTCGGTGCCCTCGTCGGCTTCCTGGTCCGGCTCGGGATGCTCGGGGGAGAACTCGGCGGGCAGGCGTTTGATGTGCTTGTTCATCGAGCGGACCAGCAGGACCGTGCCGACCAGCAGCACCAGCACGATGACCAGGCCCAGCGGGGAGGCCTTGCCGAATTCGGGGCCGGTGGGGTTGGTGGCCGGTTGGGCGAGCAGGGTGACGATCATCGGGTGGTGTCCTCGAGCGCGGTGCGCGCGTCCTCGTCCTCGCGGATGCCGGCGAACAGGTCCGTTTCGGGGATCTCGGTACTCACCCGGGTGCGGGCCAGCTCGAACTCCTCGGTGGGCCACAGCCGCTGCTGCATCTCCATCGGGATGGCGAAGAACGCCCCGTTCGGGTCGATCTGGGTGGCATGGGCGCGCAGGGCGTCGTCACGCTGCGGGAAGTACTTGCCGCACTCGATCTGGGTGGTCACCCGGCCCATGATGTCGCCGCGCTCGGCGGCCATCGCGCGGAACCGGTCCAGCCACTCCTGCATCGGGAACGGCTCACCGATCCGCTCGAACTCGTCGGCGAACACTTCCATCCGCTGAATGCTGAAACCGTGGTCGTAGTACAACTTCAGCGGTTTCCACGGCTCGCCGGCGTCGGGGAACCGCTCCGGGTCGCCCGCGGCCTCGAAGGCCGCCACCGACACCTTGTGGCACATGATGTGATCGGGATGCGGATAGCCACCGTTCTCGTCGTAGGTGGTCATCACGTGCGGCCTGAACTCGCGCACCACCCGCACCAGCGCCTCGGTGGCCTCCTCGAGCGGCACCAGCGCGAACGATCCCTCGGGTAGCGGCGGCAGCGGATCGCCCTCGGGCAGGCCGGAATCCACGAAACCCAGCCAGTGCTGCCGCACGCCGAGCGCCCTGGCCGCCTCGGCCATCTCCTCGCGCCGCACCTCGTTGATGCGATCGAGGATGCCGGGCACATCCATCGCCGGGTTCAGGATCGAGCCGCGCTCGCCGCCGGTCAGGGTGACGACCAGGACGTCGTTGCCCTCCGCGGCGTACTTCGCGGTCGTCGCGGCGCCCTTGCTGGACTCGTCGTCGGGGTGGGCGTGCACCGCCATGAGGCGAAGGCCACTCACGTCTCGTTCACCTCGTTGCTCAACGTCTACACCTCATTGCTTTCCGCCGCGGGTGTCGAACCTGTGGCGCCGGCGGGACCCGCGCCGATCTCCACCCCCTATAGTTCCATCCGACCGTCATTTGTTCCGAGTTACCCCCCTGCGGCGCAGGACCGCGCGCCGCCGCTCGACCACAGGAGCGACAGATCATGAGCGAGGCAGCGCCGGGAGCCGAGCGGGTCGCGGACCGCTACGGTACCGGGCCGCGCCGCCGTCGGCGCTGGCTCCCCTACCTTCTCGGCGCGGTGGTGGTGCTGGCCGGACTGATCGTCGCCTACGCCGGATACCGGCAGTTCGGTCCCAAGGACATCGAACCCGACCAGCTGGGCTACGCCATCGTGAACGACTCGACCCTCGACATCCACATCAAGGTCACCCGCGAACATCCGGACCGCCCGGTCGTCTGCTTCGTCCGCGCGATGGATTCCGACCAGGCCGAAGTGGGCCGTCGCGAGGTGCTGATCCCACCCTCGACCAGCGGAACGGTCGAACTGACCGCTACCATCCGCACCACCGGCCGCCCCGCCGCGGGGGACATCTACGGGTGCAGTGACAAGGTTCCCGCCTACCTGCGCGCCGGGTGACGGCGGCCACGGACCCCACATGTCCCGATCCGGGCGAAACACCATACGATCAAGGCTCCGACCTGCGAATTTGTAGATCGTGCTAAAATGGCCCAACACACGGTTCCGAAGCTCGGAGCCGTGTTTGCTGCATTGGCGGCCAGCGCTGTCGGTTCCGGGGCACCCAGGTGTCCTGCGGACCAGGGCCTGTCGGGGTCGGTGACATCCCCCAGGGATCGCTCTAGCCGTCCACTGCCGCTGTGCGCGTTTCCGGATGGGTACGGCGGCGGGTATCAGGGAATCCCGGTTCGCCGGGAACAACTACTAGGGAGTGATCGAGATGACTGAGACGAACGTGACCTGGCTGACACCGGAGTCGCACGAAAGGCTCAAGGGCGAACTCGACGCGCTCATTGCCAACCGTCCGGTCATCGCGGCCGAGATCAACGAACGCCGCGAAGAAGGCGACCTCAAGGAGAACGGCGGCTATCACGCGGCGCGTGAGGAGCAGGGCCAGCAGGAGGCGCGCATCCGTCAGCTGCAGGAACTGCTGAACAACGCCAAGGTGGGCGTCGCCCCGACCAAGTCGGGCATCGCGCTGCCGGGGTCGGTCGTGAAGGTCTACTACGACGGCGACGAGGCCGATACCGAGACGTTCCTGATCGCGACACGCGAAGAGGGCCTGGTGGGCGGCTCCGACCTGGAGACGTACTCCCCGGCGTCCCCGCTGGGCGGTGCGCTCATCGACGCGAAGGTCGGCGAGACCCGCCAGTACACGCTGCCCAACGGCAACACCATGAAGGTGACGCTGGTCAGCGCGGAGCCCTACCACAGCTGACGGGTCGTGCCTCGGCGGTGGATCGCAGCACCGCCGTCCGAGGCGCCACCGGACGCGGCGACCGCACCGAAGAACTCGGTGCGGTCGCCGTCGTGTATTCTTCGGGGCTATACGGGTTCAGCCGAGGGCGCGCTCGACATCGGCGAGCAGATCGCTGACGTCCTCGATGCCGACCGACAGCCGCACCAGATCCGCCGGCACCTCCAGCTCCGAACCCTCGGTGGAGGCGTGCGTCATCGCGCCCGGATGCTCGATCAGCGACTCCACCCCGCCCAGTGATTCGGCGAGGGTGAAGATCCGGGTGCGGGCGCAGAAGTCGTGCGCCGCTTGCCGTCCGCCGTGCAGCCGCACCGAGATCATGCCGCCGAAGCGGCGCATCTGCTTCTGCGCCACCGTATGTCCGGGATGTTCCGGCAGGCCCGGGTAGATCACCTGCTGGATCTTCGGGTGCTCGGCGAGGAACTCCGCGAGGGTCTCGGCGTTGTCGCAGTGCCGATCCATGCGCAGCGCAAGGGTTTTCACGCCGCGCATGGTGAGGAACGCGTCGGTCGGGCCGGGCACCGCGCCCGCGCCGTTCTGCAGGAAGGCGAACGCGGCATCGAGTTCCGCGTCGTCGGTGATCAGTGCGCCGCCGACGACATCGGAGTGCCCGCCGAGGTATTTGGTGGTGGAGTGCAGCACGATGTCGGCGCCCAGCAGCAGCGGCTGCTGGAGGTAGGGCGAGGCGAAGGTGTTGTCCACCACCAGTTTCGCGCCGCCGCCGTGCGCGATGTCGGCCAGCGCGGCGATGTCGCCGACGTTCAGCAGCGGGTTGGTCGGCGTCTCGAGCCACACCAGTTTGGTGTTGGGCCGCAGCGCGCGCTGCACCGCGTCGGGGTCCGATACGGGCGCCACCGAGTACTCGATTCCCCAGTGCGTGAACACCTTATCGATCAGGCGGAAGGTGCCGCCGTAGGCGTCGTTCGGAATGACCAGGTGATCACCCGGCCGCAGCGCCGCCCGCAGCACACAGTCGGTGGCCGCCATCCCCGAGGAGAAGGCCCGCCCGTACCGTCCCGATTCCAGCGCGGCCAGATTGGCCTCCAGCGCGGTGCGGGTCGGGTTGCCGGTGCGGGCGTACTCGTAGCCGCCGCGCAGTCCGCCCACGCCGTCCTGGGCGAAGGTCGAACTCGCGTAGATCGGCACGTTCACCGCGCCGGTCTGCGGATCCGGATCGAACCCGGCATGCACGGCGCGTGTGGAGAACCCCAGCTGATCGTCGGTCATGGTGCCAGCCTAGAAGGGGCGGCTCGGCCGCCCGGACCCGGGAACCGATCGACCGATACTGTGCGTTCATGGCCACCGTAGACGAGCTGTTCGCCCTCGATTCCCTGCTCAGCGACACCGAACGCGAGATCCGCGAGACGGTCCGGCGGTTCGGCGAGCAGCGCCTGCGGCCGCATATCGCCGACTGGTTCGAACGCGGCGTCTTCCCGGCCCGCGAGCTGGCGCCGGAACTGGGCGCACTCGGCCTGCTGGGCATGCATCTGGAGGGCTACGGCTGCGCGGGCACCTCGGCGACGGAGTACGGGCTGGCTTGCCTGGAACTGGAGGCGGTGGACTCGGGCGTGCGCAGCATGGTGTCGGTGCAGGGCTCGCTGGCGATGACCGCCATCCACAAGTACGGCTCCGAGGAGCAGAAGCGGCAGTGGCTGCCGGAACTCGCGGCCGGGCGAGCGATCGGCTGCTTCGGGCTGACCGAACCCGATTACGGTTCCAATCCCGGCGGCATGCGTACCCGCGCCCGGCGCGACGGCGCGGACTGGGTCCTGGACGGATCGAAGATGTGGATCACCAACGGCTCGGTGGCCGACGTGGCGGTGGTGTGGGCGCGCACCGAGGAACGCATCCGGGGCTTCCTGGTGCCCGCCGGCACACCGGGCTTCACGGCTCGCGAGATGCGGCACAAGCTGTCCCTGCGCGCCTCGATCACCGCCGAACTCGACCTGGACGGGGTGCGGCTGCCCGCCGACGCGGTACTGCCGGAGGCGCACGGCCTCGCCGGGCCGCTGGCCTGTCTGTCCGAGGCCCGGTTCGGCATCGTGTTCGGCGCGCTCGGCGCGGCGCGCGACTGCCTGAACGCCACCATCGACTACACACGTACCCGCGAGGTCTTCGACAAGCCGCTGGCGGCGTACCAATTGACCCAGGCCAAAGTGGCGGATATGGCGGTCGAGCTGGGCAAGGGCACGCTGCTGGCGCTGCATCTGGGGCGCCTCAAAGATCGCGGAGAGTTGCGGCCGGAGCAGGTGAGCGCGGGCAAGCTGAACAGCACGCGCGAGGCGCTGGCCATCGCCCGCGAATGCCGGACGATCCTCGGCGCGAACGGCATCACCCTCGACTATCCGGTGCTGCGGCACGCCAACAACCTGGAATCGGTGCTCACCTACGAGGGCACCGCGGAGGTGCATCAACTGGTGCTCGGCGAGGCCCTCACCGGATCGAAAGCCTTTCGCTGACAAGAATTTCCGGAAACGCGAATTGCCACAGATCAGCTCCGCTCGCAGAAGTTTCCGAGTGAAAGGTCACACTGCCGCGAAAGCTGCATGATTGCTAGCATAAGCAAGTGTTTTTGCTCGGCTCCGCGTTGCTCGAAGTGTCGGCGCGCAAGACTTTGAACCGCCTGCACAAGACGCACGGAGTTCCGGCGCTCGTCGCCGCGAAGGAACTGCCCGCGGTGTCGGCGGCCCTGGATCAGCATGCCGCGGCTGTCCGCGACATTCTCGATCTCGGTGTGCGGGATTCGGCGACCGTGCCGGCGGGGGTACTGCTCGCCGGTTACGCTCGCGGCCTGCTGGAACATACCGGCCGCGGCGGCCTGCGCGCCCCGTACGATCTCGCCGGCTGGGCGGCCGCCGAATGGTTGCAGCTGCGGCTGGCCGCGGTGTGCGTGCTCGCCCACGCGAAAGCCTGAGCGGCCGCGGAACTCCGCGACCGCCCAGGCCCTGTCGAACTATTCGGTTGTCGCCTCAGCGCGGTGACTGCGGATCGCCGTACCCCGGCGCCTCGCCGTATCCCTGCCCGTAACCCTGGCCGCTCTGCCCGCCGTAGCCCGGTTCGGTCATGCCGCCGGTCTCCGGCCGGTAGCCCGCACCGCTGGTCTGCGGCGACCACTGATCGCCGGGCCGCGGGGAACCCGCCCATTCCTCTTGGCGGGTGGCGACGCCCTCACGCTGCCGGGCGGCGTCCTCCCGGCCCCGCTGGTAGGCCTCGGCATGGCCGCGCAACTGCGGCATCTCGCCCTCGACGGTGTCCAGCCAGCCCTCCCAGCGCTGCTGCATGGGCCGGATCAGGCCGCCGCCGATGCCGACGACCAGGATGCCGCCGATCGTGGCCAGCACCGTGATCAGGATCGGCGTGGTGACCGAGGTCGCGACGCCGATCTGGTTCAGGGCGGCGATGATGCCGACGCCCCAGATGAACACCGCCGCCAGCCGGCCCAGCATGCGACCGTAGGACAGCCCGCTGAGCACGTTGCCGATCAGGTCCATCACCACCCGCGCGATCGCGCCCGCGACACACACGATGATGATCGCGACCGCGGCCCGCGGCAGCCAGGCCACGATGCCGTTGAGCATGTTGCTGACCGGATTCGGACCGAAGACCCCGAAGCCGATCTGCAGCGCGATCAGCAGGATCGCGTAGTAGACCAGCTTCACCAGGATGTCGGTGGCGTCATACCGGCTGTTGGCCAGCATGTTCTGGATCCCGCCACGTTCGACCAGCCGGTCGAACCCGACCCGGCGCAACACCCGGTCGGCGATCTTGGCGATGACCATGGCGATGATCCAGCCGATGGCCAGCACCACCAGGAAACCGACGAACTTGGGCACGAACGTCGCGATGGCGCTCCACGCATTGGACATGCCCTGCTGAAAATCGATAGCCAAACTGGAGGTGTACACGCGCGGCCGTCCCTTCCGCTATCTCGGCTGTTCCAACTGTTTGCCAGAACTGCTACAGAGACGTTTGTACCCCGGCGTGATCATTCGAATCGGGTGTTTGCGTACATTTTGCTGCCATCTCGATAACGATGCGTTATCGCATTGTGCCGAGCGGCGGATCGATCAGTACGCCGAGTTGACGTTGTCCATCGAGCCGTAGCGGTGCGCGGCGTAGTTGCAGGCGGCGACGATGTTGGCGACCGGGTCCCAGACATCGAACGGGGTGCCGTCGACGTGGTACGCCGCGAAGGTCGGGTCGATCACCTGCAGCAGGCCCTTGGACGGGATGCCCGCCGCGGCGTTCGAATCGTAGAGGTTGATGGCCTGCGGGTTGCCGGTCGACTCCCGCATGATGTTGCGGTAGATGCCGTCGTAGCTGCCCGGAATGCCGCGGGCGGCCATGATGTCCAGCGCGTGGTGGATCCAGCCGTCCAGGTTGTCCGGGTAGCTGGGGGCCGGCGGCGGGGGCGGCAGCGGCGCGGGCATGGGCGCCGGAGCCGGAGCGGCCTCGGGGGCCGGGGCCGCGGCGGCGACCGCCTCGACCGGGGCAGCGGGAGCGGCCGGAGCGGGGGCGTTATCGGCGGTCTGGGCAATCGTGGACGCCAGTGCGGCCGGCTGCACCTCGGCCGTCCCGTGCCCGCCCGCGGACGTCACGGCGGCGAAGGCGGCCAGCGCCAGGGTGGCGGATCCGGCGGTGCGCGCGACCGCCTTGGCTCTGCTGCTCTCGATGGATTTCTTCGACATGCGCGGTGTTTTCCTACTCTGGTTGCGGCCGTCGCCGGCCTGCGACAGGCAGTGCGGCACCAGGGCGACGCCGGGTACGGCTCACCCACGCACTGCATGCTGTTGTGAGACTTGTTATGAGAGAAGGGGATTCGCATTCCCCGTCGGCACGACCCGGCTCGGTGGCTGCCGGGTGAGCCCCGGCGGGTGGACCAACTCCTCGTACTGTTTCGGACGCGAGGTCGCGATTTACCGACGAGGTCACAGGATGATTGCGGTAGGTTAACGTAAACTGAACTGAAAGTGAACAAATGGTGCCGCTAGGTCCGCGCGACTTCGATCCACACCGGCTATAACGCTCTGACCTGGCGATTCATCCGTCACGAACACGTGCCGCGGGTCACAGAAAAATTTGCCGTGTCGCGCTGGACTTTGCCGTTTTGCGACCATTTCGGACCATCGGAGCACGTCTCGGTAACGGTCCGTGACCGTTCGGTGACTGTGCCGAGAGGTAACCCGCGCGATCTCACAACCCGCGTCGCGCCCGTGCGCATCACCTTGTTACGACCGGTCATCCAAGCGCCATCTCGGCGTCACCGCTGCGGCAAGGTTGAAAGCGCAAGCTGTTGACACACCCGATGCCGGAGGTGTCACGACGAACGCGGACTCCGCGCCGGGTGCACAGCAAACGCCGCCGGAGGTACCGATGTTCGAAGCCTGTCACTCCCCGACCCACGTCGCATATCCGCTGCGCCCGCGCCTCGGCTTCCCGGTGCACCCGATCGCCGCGGCGCCGGAGCCGCAGTCGCGGGAGGCTCGCCATGTCCCCGCGTGAGGCGACCCCGCTGCCCGACTGGCACGAACTGCTGGCCGCGTTCTGCGGCCATCTCGGCGACGATCCGGACGCCCACCCGATGGTGCGCTGGGCCCGCGCGCTCGCCGAGTTACATCTGCGCCGTCACGACCAGCCCGGGCACGCCGCCGAAATAGATTGTGCCCGAGCCGAACTCGTCGCCGCCATCGACAACTGGGTGAGCGTGACGCTGCGGCCGCCGCGGGTCGGCCGCGGACTGTTCCCGGAGTCGCTGGGCGGCGCCGTGGACCGTCTCGCCGCCGCCCAGGTGCACGCGAATCGCTTGCTGCACACCGCCGCCGACGTTTCCGACGCGCGCGTGCACACCGCCTGGTACCGGCTGGCCGCGCTCGCCGACGACTGGAGCAATCTGGTCGCGGAGGTGCTGCACGGGCAACCCCGGCTGCGTCAGCGGATGCGCTCGGCCTGACAGGTACGAGAAGCCCTGCGCCCCAGCGAATTCGGGACTACCGCGCGGGCAGGCCCGACCGGCTCAGGAAGCCGAGCAGATCGTGCCGGGTGATGACGCCGATCGGCTTGCCGTCCTCGACCACCATCAGCGCGTCGGTGGACTCCAGCGATTTGGTCGCGGCCGACACCGGTTCGCCGGAACCGATCAGCGGGAACGACTCGCTCATGTGCTTGGATACCGGATCGGTGAGGTGGGCGCGGCCCTCGAAGACCGCGGACAGCAGATCCCGCTCGGACACGCTGCCCGCCACCTCCCCGGCCATCACCGGCGGTTCGGCGCCGACGACCGGCATCTGGGAGACGCCGTACTCGTGCAGGATCTCGATGGCGTCGCGCAGCGTCTCCGACGGATGGGTGTGCACCAGATCCGGCAGGGCGCCGGACTTGCCGCGCAGCACGTCGCCGACGGTCGGCTCGGCGGTGCTGCCGTCCAGGCGCGAGCGCAGGAAGCCGTAGGAACTCATCCACTGGTCGTTGAAGATCTTCGACAGGTAACCGCGGCCGCCGTCGGGCAGCAGCACGACCACAACCGCCTCCGGGTCGCGCTCGGCCACCTGCAGCGCGGCCACCACCGCCATGCCGCAGGAGCCGCCGACCAGCAGCCCCTCCTCGCGGGCCAGGCGGCGGGTCATGTCGAAGGAGTCGGCATCGGAGACGGCGATGATCTCGTCGGGGATCGCGGGGTCGTAGGCGCTGGGCCAGAAGTCCTCGCCGACACCCTCGACCAGGTACGGCCGGCCCGTGCCGCCGGAGTAGACCGAGCCCTCCGGGTCGGCGCCGACGATCTTCACCTTCCCGCCCGAGACCTCCTTGAGGTACCGGCCCGCTCCGGTGATGGTGCCGCCGGTGCCGACACCGGCGACGAAATGGGTCACGGTGCCCTCGGTGTCGCGCCAGATCTCGGGGCCGGTGGTCTCGTAGTGGCTGTCCGGACCGCCCGGATTGGAGTACTGGTCGGGCTTCCACGCGCCCTCGATCTCGTGTACGAGCCGGTCGGAGACGCTGTAGTAGCTGTCGGGGTGTTCCGGCGGGACGGCGGTCGGGCACACCACCACCTCGGCGCCGTAGGCGCGCAGCACGTTGCGCTTGTCCTCGCTGACCTTGTCCGGGCAGACGAACACGCACCGGTAGCCGCGCTGCTGGGCGACCAGCGCCAGGCCGACGCCGGTGTTGCCCGAGGTGGGTTCCACGATGGTGCCGCCGGGCCGCAACAGGCCCTGCTCCTCGGCGGCGTCGATCATCTTGACCGCGATGCGGTCCTTGGAACTGCCGCCGGGGTTCAGATATTCGATCTTCGCCGCCACCAGGCCGGAGTTCGGGCCCACCACGGAGTTCAATCGAACGAGCGGGGTGTTGCCGATCAAGTCGACGACGTGGTTCGCGATGCGCATACGCCCATCGTTGCAGAACCGCGCCCCGCGCCTGCCCGCGCCTCCGGGCTGGGCGTACCCGGAGGCGGTCGACGGCGTGGCGGTTGCCCCGGGCCGACGGCGACCGGAACGGGCGATATCGGGAACATCGTCGGCGAGTTCCGGCCTGCCCCGCGACGGGAGCCCGGTTTACCCATATCATCGGCCCGGTGAGGATGCCGAAGACCGCCCGCACCGCCGCCGTCGTGCTCGGATCCCTCGGGGCCGCGACGGCGATCGCGACGTCCGCCCCGGCGAGCGCGCAGACCGTCGAATTCCCCCAGACGCCGAGTGTGTTCTACGGCGGCTTCTGCTGGGGCAACATCCGGACCTGGGTCGACACCAGCCCCGACTATCCGGGCCGGGCCATCGTGAACGTGCAGGCGCTACCGGTCGCCGGCTTCGGGCCGGGCCAGTATCCGCTCGCGCCGCTGTGCAACGTCGATACCACGGTCGCCTGGCGCAACACCACCACCGGCGCGGCCGGGGAGTACCGGCTGAACGTGGTCTCCGGCATCTACGGCAGCATCCTGTACGCGCAGTTCCAGGACACCGGCGCGGGCCACATCGAGGTCACGACCACCACGTCCAATTTCAACATCCCCTCGCGCGGCGCCTTCGACGTCGCGGGCCCGCCGCCTCCGCCGCCGGGCGAATAAGCCCGGCGACCATGCCTGCGTGTGAGAAGGCGCTATCGATGCTTTCTCGCCGGAATCCGCCCGATCGGTGTCGCATCGGTGGAGCAACTGGGACATCCGTCGCAGGCAGGTGCTCACACTCGACCGATCCGGCACGATATACGCAGGCATACAACGATCGTGTGGTGGAGGGTGGTGTGGTTTCGTGGCGAGAACGTGGCGCACCTTGGCGGTGACCGGCGCGGCCACCGTGGCGGCCGGTTCCGGGGCCGGGACCGCGTGGTGGGCGGCGTACCGCCTGCTGATGCAGCAGGCGCAGGCCGCGCGGACGGTGATCGGCCGCGACACCACCAAGCCGCCCGAGGCCGACGGCGTCTACACGGCGGGCTGCGCGGCGCCCGAATCATGGCGCACCGGAATACCTTTCGACCTGCACCTGATGGTCTTCGGCGACTCCACCGCAGCGGGTGTCGGCTGCCGCACCGCGGAAGAGGTTCCGGGCGTACGGATCGCGCGCGGACTGGCCGAGGCGACCGGGCGGCGAATCCGGCTGAGCACCAAGGCCATTTCCGGCGCCACCTCGAAAGGCCTTGCGGGACAGGTGGACGCGATGTTCGTCGCGGGGCCGCCGCCGGACGCCGCGGTGATCCTGATCGGCGCCAACGACGTCACCAAGAAGCATTCGGTGCTGCGCTCGGCGCAGCGGCTGCGGTCGGCGGTGGCGCGATTGCGCGCGGCGGGCAGCGTGGTCGTGGTCGGCACCTGCCCGGATCTCGGTTCGGTGGTCGCGATTCCGCAGCCGCTGCGGACGGTGGTGCACGGGTGGAGCGTGCGGCTGGCGCGGGCGCAGGTCGCCGCCACCCGGGCCGCCGGTGGCAGTCCGGTCCCGATGGGCGATCTGCTCGGCCACGATTTCCGCACCACGCCCGAGGTGTTGTTCTCCGCGGACGGCTTCCATCCCTCGGCCGCCGGGTACGAATTGGCCGCCGTCCACCTGCTGCCCGCGCTGCTGCGGGAGTTGGATTGGCGGGATACGGGCATACCGGGTGTTCCTAGCCCGATCGGTGCGACGTAGATTCGGAAGGGAATTCCGTACCTGTGTACCGAACAGCCGCTTGGTTGTTCGACACCCGACGAAGGAGTCCTCATGCCAGAGGCCGTCATCGTTTCCGCTGCCCGCTCCCCCATCGGCCGCGCGGGCAAGGGCTCGCTCGTAGGCATGCGCCCGGACGACCTCGCCGCGCAGATGGTGCGCGCCGCCCTGGACAAGGTCCCCGCGCTGGCCCCCGCCGACATCGATGATCTGATGCTCGGCTGCGGACAGCCCGGCGGCGAGGCCGGCTTCAACATGGCCAAGGTGGTGGCCACGCATCTGGGTTACGACTTCCTGCCCGGTGTCACGCTCAACCGGTACTGCTCGTCGTCGCTACAGACCAGCCGGATGGCCTTCCACGCCATCAAGGCCGGTGAGGGCGAGGTCTTCATCTCCGCCGGTGTGGAGACCGTGTCGCGGTTCCCGAAGGGCACCTCCGACGGCTGGCCGGACACCCACAACCTGGCGTTCGCCGATGCCGAGGCGCGCACCGTGAAGCGCGCCGAGGGCGGCTCGGGCGGCTGGACCGACCCGCGCGAGAACGACGAACTGCCCGACATCTACATCGCGATGGGCCAGACCGCGGAGAACGTCGCGCAGTTCACCGGCATCTCCCGCGAGGACCAGGACCACTGGGGCGTGCGCTCGCAGAACCGCGCCGAGGAGGCCATCAAGTCGGGCTTCTTCGAGCGCGAGATCAGCCCGGTGACGCTGCCCGACGGCAGCGTCGTGTCCACCGACGACGGCCCGCGGCCGGGCACCACCTACGAGAAGGTGTCGCAGCTCAAGCCGGTGTTCCGCCCGGACGGCACGATCACCGCCGGTAACGCCTGTCCCCTCAACGACGGCGCAGCGGCACTGGTCATCATGAGTGACACCAAGGCCAAGGCACTGGGCCTGACCCCGCTGGCGCGCATCGTGTCCACCGGCGTGTCGGGTCTGTCGCCGGAGATCATGGGTCTGGGTCCGATCGAGGCGTCGCGGCGGGCGCTGAAGCTGGCCGGCAAGACCATCGGCGACATCGACCTGTACGAGATCAACGAGGCCTTCGCGGTGCAGGTGCTGGGTTCGGCGCGCGAGCTGAACATGGATCTGGACAAGCTGAACGTGTCCGGCGGCGCGATCGCCCTCGGCCACCCGTTCGGCATGACCGGCGCCCGCATCACCGCCACGCTCATCAACAACCTCCAGACCCACGACAAGCAGTTCGGCCTGGAGACCATGTGCGTCGGCGGCGGCCAGGGCATGGCGATGGTGATCGAGCGCCTGAGCTGACGTTCGAGCGCCGCGGAAAGGCGATTACCCGTCGGGTAATCGCCTTTCGTGCGCCGGGGCGGAATCATCGGAGGCACCGGAGTTTTTCGCGAAGGAGCCCGAGATGACCGCCTATGCCGTAGCCCATCTGCACGATGTGGACGTCAATGCCGAGATCGTCGAATACCTGCGGCGAATCGACGGGACGCTCGCTCCGTTCGACGGAAAGTTCATCGTGCACGGCGGGCGCCAGCTGGTTGCCGAGGGGCCCGCGAACGGCTTGGTGATCGTGATCGAATTCCCGGATTACGCTGCCGCACAAGCCTGGTACGCATCGCCGGAGTACCAGGACATTCTGCCGCTGCGGACGGACAACGCGGTCGGTGTCGCCGTGCTGGCCGAGCACTGCGGGGACGACCATGTCGCCACCGACGTGCTGCCCGCGGCCCTGCTGGCCGACTGACCGTCGTCAGTGCCGGACGGCGGCGAGGAAGTCGCGGACCAGAGGGCTTGCGACGGAACGGAATTCCACGAAGTAGGCATGCCTGGCGCCCGGGATCAGGTGCAGTTCGGCGGCCGGAATGCGGTCGGCGAGCAAGGGGGCGTTCGCGGCGGGGTTGAAGCGGTCGTCACTGCCGTGCACGACCAGTGTCGGAGACGTGATGTCCGGCAACACTTCCCAGGCATCGTGGCGGTGGCTGGCGATCAGGTGGCGCCGGCGGGCGTAGGACGGCATGTCCGGGTCGCCGAGGGTCTGGTGGGGGCCGGGGTGGGCGGCGAGCCAGGCCGGGGTGTACATGAGTTCGCGCAGGGCCTGGTGCGCCGTTGCCGGATTCGCGAGCAGGCCGCGGATCTCCGGGCCGCGGTCGACACCGTGCTTCCCGCCGGGCGACGTGCAGCCGAGTACCAGCGCGCGCACGCGTTCCGGATACCGTGCCGCGACCCACTGCGCCACCCGGCCGCCCATCGAGGTGCCGTACACATCGGCCCGGTCGATACCGAGTTCGTCCAGGACCGCGATCGCATCGTCGGCGAATCCCGGTGTGCTGTACAGGATATCGGGCCTATCGCTGGCGCCGGTGCCTCGGTAGTCGAAGGTGATGGTGCGGTGCGCGCCGTGGAAATCGTCGCGAATACCGTCCCACCAGTGATGGTTGTTCGACTGCCCGGCGATCAGCAACAGCGGGAACCCGTCGCCCTCCGCCTGATAGGCGAGGCGAATCCCGTCCCCCGCTACGGCATACGGCACGGACCTTCCCCTTTCTCGCCGCCCGAGGGTACCGCTCGGCTCGGCGCACGAAAAACGGGTGGTCACCGAGTATTCGGTGACCACCCGTTCGGCTTGCGGCCGAGTACTAATCGTTCTGCAAGTAGCTCAGCAGGCGCAGGATCTCCAGGTACAGCCAGACCAGGGTGACGGTCAGGCCCAGGGCCACGCCCCACGCGGCCTTCTCCGGCGCTTGCGCGCGGATCAGCTGGTCGGCGGCGTCGAAATCGAGCAGGAAGCTGAACGCGGCGATCGCGATCACGACCAGGCTGAACACGATCGACAGCGCGCCGCCGTCACGCAGGCCGAATCCGCCCGGGGTGAAGAACGCGGCGACCATATTGCCCAGCATCAGGACCACGACGCCGATCATGGCGCCCACGATCATCCGGGTGAATCGCGGCGTGACCCGGATGGCGCCGGTCTTGTAGACCACGAGCATGCCGAAGAACACGCCGAACGTGCCGAGCACCGCCTGCGCGATCAGCCCGGATCCGCCGACACCGCCGAACGCGATATTGGTGAACATGAACGACAGCGCGCCCAGGAACAGGCCCTCGGCGGCGGCGTAACTCAGGACGATGGCCGGATTGTCCTGCTTGCGGCCGAACGTCGCGACCAGCACCAGCACCAGGCCGACCAGTCCGCCGACGATGACGAACAGGGGAGCCAGCGCGTGATTGGCGGCGGTCAGCGCGTAGGACAGGATCGCCGCGATCGTCACCACGCCCAGCGTGATGCCGGTCTTGGTGACGACGTCGTCGATCGTCATCGGCCGGGTGGCCTGCGCGGGCTGCTGGTACGGCTGCTCGTAACCCTGCGGCGGGTACTGCTGCCCGTACTGCGCGAACTGTCCGGCGCCGGCCGCGGCCGAACCGAACCCCGCATAACCCCCTTGTTGCTGCGGCAAATTCTTGAAGATCGGGTTGCTTGAGGTGCGCACCGTTCCCGTGCCTTTCCGAAGGTCGCGGTCCACGTCTCTCGTGGCCGTTCTGAGTATCCAACGTGCCGCGGCGGGCGCAAGTTCCCGAACCGGGCAAAAAATCGGACAAAGCGGACTCTACTGCCGGAGAACTACTCCTGCCGAACGTCGTACAAACCGCGCACCGACCGCGTCACGGTGAATTTGCGATTGCGGCCCACCACATCGGTCTTGCCGACCAAGCGCTCCATCACCCCACGATAGTTCAGATGCGAGTTGTAGACCGTCCACAGTTCGCCGCCGGGTCGCAGCACGCGGCCGGTCTCGGAGAACATCTTGATCGCCGAACCGGTGTGCACGGCCGCGCCGACGTGGAAAGGGGGGTTGCACAGGACGAGATCGGCACTGTGCCCGGCCACGCCGGTCATGGCGTCGTCGCGCAGCACCGTCACCCGATCGGCGACCCCGTTGACCGCGGCCGTGGCCCGCGCGGAGGCGACCGCGGCCGCGGACTGATCGGTGCCGACCACGCTGACCTGCGGCCGCGCCTTCGCCAGCGCGACGGCCAGAATCCCGGTGCCACAACCGAGATCGATGGCGTCGCGGGCGTCCGGCTTCATCCGGCGCACGTGGTCGAGCAGGAATCGGGTGCCGATATCGAGCCGCGGGCCGGAGAACGCGGCACCGTGCGCGACGACCTCGAGGTCCATCTCGTCGAGCTGCTTGCGTACCGGAAAGGGCAGGCTGCCAACGGGTTTGGGGTCGCGGGCCAGCAGGATCCGCGACTTCTGCCGACCGCGGCTGGCCCGCACCGATCCGAACGACTCGGCCAGTACGTCGTTCATGGCGGGGGTCAGGTACTTGTCACGAGCCCCGGCGAACACCTCGACCTCCGGATCGGCGTAGCGCGCAATGGCATCCGCGATCTCGGCCAGTCCCGACAACGCCCGCGGCAGCCGCAGCAACACCACCTTGACGTCCTCGAGCAGCCGGCGGCCCAGCTCGTGGGTGCTGTATCGATCGGCCAGGCCGACGGCACGCGCGTTGTTGGCCAGCGCGAGTTCGCCGGTGAGCAGATCCTGGTGCACGCGGACCGCGCTCAGGTCGTGGGCCGCGGCGGCGCCCAGGGTGAGCGCCCCGTAGCCGTCGTCTATGACGGCGATCCGGCCACTGCCCGCCGCCGCCAGGGCGTCTCGGGCCACATCCAGGATCAGCCGATCCGCGGCATCGACCGCGTAGAGATTCACCGCCTCCACATCCGGATAGCGCCGCAACCGGCTCAGCACATCGTCGACCTCCTGCACTCCTACAGTGTGCTAGATCGTTGCCGTGTCGTCGCGCCGACCCCGGCCGTAACACCGCATACCATCGGCCTCATGCGTAACAGGCTGGCATTCACGGTGGTCGCGGGGCTCGCACTGCTGGCGGGTTGCTCGGACAGTTCATCCGATCCCGGCGCACCGGCGTCCACGCGCTCGACGGTGGCGGCGGCGCCGGAATCGCCGCCGACGGCCACCGGTCCGCAGCAGCGCGCGCCCTCGGACGACGCACGGCTGACCGTGACCAATGTGCGGGTCGGGCACCATCCGGGTTTCGATCGCGTGGTGTACGAACTCGGCGGCACCGGCACTCCGGGCTGGCGGGTGCAGTACACCGATCGCGCGGTGCAGGACGGTAGCGGCAAGCCGGTCGACGTGGCCGGGCAGTCGATTCTGGAGGTGCAGATCCTGGGTTCGGCGTATCCGTGGGACAGCGGGGTCGCCCAGTACGAGGGCCCCGATCCGGTCACCGCTCCCAGCTCACCAGGGATCGCGGGCGTCTACCGCACCCTGGTCTTCGAGGGCACGACGCAGTCGTTCATCGGGGTGAACGCGGAGCGGCCCGCCTTCTCCGTCGACGCGCTGGAGAATCCGGGGCGGCTGGTCGTCGACATCGCGACCGGCTGAGCCTCAGGCCTGCCCGGTTTCGAAGCGGTCGATCTTGCCGTCCGTCACGACGAATCGCCAGGCCGTGCGCATGGAGCCCCAGCGATCGTTGGCGTAGTCGGCGACGAAGGCGCGGCCGCCCTCGGAGAGGGAGTCCGGGTCGACGCTCAATCGGCCATTGCTGTCGAAGACCTCGCTCTGCACCCATTGCCGCAGATCACGGTCGGTGCCGTCGTCGGACATGGTGGCGTCGTCGGTGAGTAGGTCGAAGAAGGCGGGGCGGTCGCCGGCGTTGAGCGCGTCCACGAGCCTCGCCACCACGGGATCGAGTTGGTCGGCCATCCTGGTCCCCTTCCGGGTCCGGTACCGCACGGGTCGATTGACAGCAAATTTACCGCAATCTTCGAGTGGCGGGGACGGCCTGCGACGACTAGTCCTCCGAGGGTTCGCCGCGCGTCTCGGGGCGTGGGTTCAGCCGGATCACGCCGCGGTCGAGGTCGAGCGAACCGATCTCGAACGATTCACCGGTGCCCGCCTCGTCGTCGCTCTCCTTGCGCAATCTGCCGCCGTGCAGGAGTTCGCCGAACTGTCCCATGCGCCCACCCTACGCCGCGGGCAGGTCCGGCGCGGCGTGTCCGGCCCGGTCGCGCGGCAATGCCGCGGCCGCCAGCACCATGACGACGGCCATCGCCGCGACACCGGCGAACACCAGATGGATCCCGGCGGACAGCAGTGCAGGCTCGGGATTCCCGGCCGCGCCGACTCGCATGTTGACCAGCGCGCCGAACACCGCGACCCCGACCGCGCTGCCGATCGAGCGGGCGAACATATTGGCGCCCGTCACCACCCCGCGCTCGCTCCACTCGGCGCCGGTCTGCGCGGCGATCAGCGTCGGGGTGGCGACCAGTCCCAGCCCGGCGCCGACCACGAAGCAGCTCAGCGCCACCTGCCACAGCCCGGAATCCGCGCCGAGCAGCAGAGTCGACAGGGCGCCGAGCGCGGCCACGACGCTGCCGATCAGCGCGGTCCCGCGGAACCCGATGCGCAGGTACAACCGGCCCGCCTGCGAGGCAGTGATAGGCCAGCCCAGGGTCAGCGCGCCCACGGCCAGGCCCGCTACCAGCGCACCCACGCCGAGCACGCCCTGCGCGAAAGTCGGTACGTACGAGGTCAATCCGAGCATGACGGCGCCGACGAGCAGCGAGGCCAGGCTGCTGGTGACGACGATGCGCCGGGTGAAGACCCACAACGGCAGGATCGGATCGGCGGCGTTCCGCTCGACGACCACGAACAGCGCCAGCAGCGCCGCGCCGCCCGCGAACACCCCGATGCCGATCGGTGAGAGCCACG
Organism: Nocardia sp. N2S4-5; assembly: GCF_044628355.1. Classification (NCBI taxonomy): domain Bacteria; kingdom Bacillati; phylum Actinomycetota; class Actinomycetes; order Mycobacteriales; family Nocardiaceae; genus Nocardia; species Nocardia sp. N2S4-5. The sequence goes on from NZ_JBIUPM010000001.1 coordinate 3,676,658, forward strand.
CCCAGGAGTGCCCGCCCTCCAGCAGTCCGAGGATCAGGGCGCCGGCGCCACCGGCGAGCAGCGCCGCACCGAGATAGTCGACACTGCGCCGCTGCCGCCGGGGCGCGGTCTCGCGGAACGAACGGATCAGCATCCATCCCGCCAGCGCCGCCAGCGGCAGGTTGACCAGGAAGATCCAGCGCCAGCTCAGGTATTCGGAGAACACGCCGCCCAGTAGCGGGCCGAGCACCGAGGAGGCGGCCCACACGCTCGCCAGGTAGCCCTGCACGGTGGCGCGCTCCTCGAGGGTGTAAATGTCACCGGCGATGGTCATCGACATCGGCTGCACCGCGCCCGCGCCGATGCCCTGGATCGCCCGGAAGACGATGAGCGCCACCATGCTGGTGGCGAGGCCGCACAGCAGCGAGCCGAGCGCGAAGACCGCGATGCCGAACAGCATCACCGGTTTCCGGCCGAAGGTGTCGGCGAGCTTGCCGTAGATCGGCACCGTGATCGCCTGCGCCAGCAGATATATCGAGAACAGCCAAGGGAACTGCGCGAAGCCGCCGAGATTGGCGGTGATGGTGAGTACCGCCGTGGCGATGATGGTGGAATCCAGCGCCACCAGCGAGGTCGACAGCATCAGCGCGGCGAGGATCGCCCCACGCTCGGAGCGAAGCCCGATGGCCGGTTTTCCGGTGGCGACAGTCAAGAACAACCTCCGTTAGCTCGGCTCAACAACTGAGTCGAACACGCGAAGCGCGCGCCTATTCCATACCACTACGGGGTATAGGCCACCGAGCCCTTACAATGGGCCGCGTGACCGACCAGCAGCGCAGCACCGGCGACGCCGCCCCGCCCCGCGCCGCCGGTCTGCCGCCGCTCTCCCGAGCCCCCGGCCACATCCGCGCCCTCGGCATCCTGGTACTGCTGACCGGCGTCGCACTGATGCACGCAGTCGTCTTCGCCGCCGGTCACGCCTACGCCACCACCCCCGCCCACACGCACACGGCCACCCCTGGTCTCACACACGCCGCAGCCCCTGGGCCCGAACACACCACCGACCCCGGACTCACACGCGTCGCAGCACCTGACCTCTCATACACCGGCGCTCCCCGGCATACGCGCGGTGCCGAGGCAGAACGCACTGACGACCCTCGACTCACACACTTCACTCGCCCCGGACTGACGCACTTCGCCATCCGTGGACTCACACACACCGCCGATACCAGGCACACTCTCGCCCCGGGGATCGTAGGCATTGGCGTCCCGAGCATCGCCGCTGAATCCATGGCCTCATCGGAGCATTGGTCCGACCGGGCACAGGTATTGGAGACGCACGCCGAGGCGGGCGGCGATACAGGGTGTGCCGATTGTGGGGGCGGGCATCACGGACTGCACGGGTGTGTCTTCGTGCTGGTGGCGCTGGCCCTGTTGCTCGGGCTGGTGGTACTGGCTTGGGTGGGGGTGCGGCGGGGCGCGGCCGGATTGTGGGTACGGCTCGAGCGGTCCGGCGGGGCGCGGTCGCCGCCCTGGACGGTGCTCTCACTACCGGAATTGTCGATTCTGCGGATCTGATGGGCCGCCGCGTCGGCGCGCGGCTCGCGTGCGGACGCGGGTTTTCCCGGTCCACCTCAGCACGACCCCTATTCCGAGGAGAATGACATGTCCCTCTCGCGTACCCGAATCACCTTGGCCGGCACCGGAATCGCCGTGGCGCTGCTCGTCGCCGGATGCGGCGGTGACGACTCCGGCGACACCACCACCGCACCGAGCGCACCGGCGACCGGAATGTCGGCTATGCCCGGCATGCACCACGGCACGCCGTCGAGCCCGACCGCGCCCACCCGCACCGACTTCACCGACGCCGACGTGACCTTCCTGCAGATGATGTATCCGCACCACGCACAGGCCGTCGACATGGCGAAGCTGGTGCCGGGCCGGTCACAGAATCAGCAGCTCATCGCGCTGGCGGCGAACGTCGAGCGGGCGCAGGCGCCGGAGATGCAGCAGTTCACCGAGTTGCTGACCGCCTTCGGCAAGCCCGCGCCGGGCGCGATGGGGCACGAGATGCCCGGCATGATGTCGCAGGACGAGATGACCGCGCTGCGCGCCGCCACCGGCCCCGAGTTCGACCGCATGTGGCTGAACATGATGATCGCGCACCACCAGGGCGCGATCGATATGGCGAATACCGAACTGGCGCAGGGCGCCAACCCCGACGCCCGGAACCTCGCCCAGGGCATCGTCGCCGCTCAGCAGGCGGAGATCCAGCAGATGCGGGCCATGCTCGGCCAGGGCTGAGCGCACGCGTCAGCGGGTGTGCCGGACCTCGGCACACCCGCACGGGTACCGGATCAGCTGCCGATGACGGCGTTCATGATGGTGCCCGCGCTGGTCGCGACACCACCACCGATCATGGCGCCCGCGATCATCTTCGGCGATTCCAGGGCACCGCCGCTCCACTTCTCCCAGGCGAACTTGCCACCGCCGTAGGTGACGGCCGTGACGCCGGACAGCAGAACGAACCAGGTGAAGTACCGGACCAATTTCATCAGCTTGTCGGCGGCCGGTGGGGTTTCCGGCGTCGGATTGCCGACCTGGGCTAGCACCGTGCTGTACATATCGTGGGCGGCGAGAACCATGCTCACGTTCGTGTCCTCTCGGATGCTGAGGTGATGCCGGTGTGAAGCAGTCCGCCCGGATGACACGGTGGGCGGCGGGAGCATGCAGGTAGAACTCGTCGATCACCATCGATTGAACCGCATTTGCCAGCGCCGCCGGAAGCAGACACACCAGATCGCCGCACGTGATCATGCGACCGAAAACTCACGGCCCGTTAGAGGCCGATTATTCGGACACGAGGCACCAGGACACGCCCGTATTCCTGCACGCGGCCCGAAGCGAGGGGCTACAGCGTGGCGGCCAGTTCTCGCAACACCGGCAGGCTCACCGAGCCCGCGCCCAGTACGGCATCGTGGAACGCCCGGATGTCGAAGTCCGCCCCGAGCCGTTCGGCCGCCAGCGCCCGCTGCCGCCGGATCTCGAGCTGACCCACCTTGTAGGCGACGGCCTGGCCGGGAATCGCGATATAGCGGTCGACCTCGACGAGGATCTCCGACACCGCGACCGGCGCGTTGGCGGTCATGAAGTCGATCGCCCGCTGACGGCTCCAGCCCTTGGCGTGCAGACCGGTGTCGACCACCAGCCGGCACGAGCGCCAGGAGTCGGCGGCCAGCATGCCGACCCGCGCGAGATCGTCGTCGTACAAACCCATTTCGTCGGCGAGCCGCTCGGTATAGAGCGCCCAGCCCTCCACGAAGGCGGTATTGCTGAACGACTGCCGCTGGAAGCGCGGCAACCCGTCGAGTTCGTTGGCGATGGTGAGTTGCAGGTGGTGACCCGGTATGGCCTCGTGGAACGCCACCGCGGCGGTCTCGAATCGGTTGCGGCCCTGCGCTTCGTGCAGATTGACGAAGTACGCCCCGGGCCGGGAACCGTCCGCGGCGGGCGGGAAGTAGTACGCGCCGGGCGCGTCCGCGGCCAGGAAATCCGGGACCGGTGCGATATCGCATCCTTCGCGCGGCAGCCGGCCGAACCAGCGCGGCATCTCGGCGGTCGCGGCGCTCAGGTAGCGCTTCGCGTCGGCCAGGATCTCGGCGCCGTCGGTGTAGCGCAGCGTGGTGTCCGCCCGCAGCCGGGCGAAGATCGCGGCCTGCTCGGTGGTGCCGAACAGCCGCTCGCCCACCTCGGCGTACTCCTCGCGCAACCGCTCCAGCTCGGCCAGGCCCAACTCGTGGATCTCGTCGGCGCCCAGGTCGGGCAGGGTGGTGTGGTGGCGGAGCAGGCGCCGGTAGATGTCCTCGCCGTCGGCGCCCAGCCAGCACAGACCCGGTTCGTCGTCGGGCCGGGCCGCGGGGAGCAGTTCGTCGGCGAGCATGTCGCGGTAGGACCGGAAGGCCGGACGGATCACGTCCCGGGCGACCTCCGACAGCGTTGCGCGCCAAGCGTTTTCCTCGTCCCACTCGGCGGGCCCGGGGAAGGTGACGAACGGGTCGGTCACGAGATCGGAGGCGAGGTAGCCGTCGAGTTGGTTGAGGGAGCGCTCGACGGTGATCCGGGCCGGCGTCCGACCGCCTTTCAGGCCCGCCCGGAATCGCTCGACCGCCTGGCCCAGCAGCGTGCCGAACTGCCGGTGCCGCCGCACGAGCGCCCACGCGTGCTCCGGCCGCGGCGCGTTGACCTGCGGGGCCAGCGTCAGGATGCCGGCGTGCACGCCGTCCATCTGATCCGACGCCAGCTCCGCGGGCCGCCAGGACAGCCGGTCGATCCCCGACTCCAGCTCGTTCTGCAGCAGGCTTCGGGTGATGCGGTCCCGCGCGTCCAGCCGCGCCGGATCCAGCACCGACACCTCCCCCAGCATCCCCTGCCAGGCCGACAGCAGAAGTTGTTCGGCGGCTTCGGACAGGTCTTCGATGCGATCGTCGAAGCGCCTGTCCCCCAACAGGGTCGCGGAACTGGGCGACGATTCGAGCACGCTGTCCCAATACCGTTCGGCGAGATCGATCAGCTCCTCGTGCGCGTCCATGGCGACCATCATGCCGCGCGGCCGGGCTCCCGCAACGGCATTTCCGCGCGGGCTCAGTCGACCGCCCAGGGCAACAGCACGATCTTGCCGCGGACCCGCCCGGACTCGCTGAGCTTGTGCGCCTCCGCCACATCCGCCAGCGACAGCACTCGCTCGACCTCGACGTGCAGTTCGCCGCGCGCGGCCCAGCCGGCGATCTCGTGCAGTTCGGCGCCGGACGGTTCGACGTAGACGCGGACGTAGCGCGGATCCTGCTCGGCGTCCGAACCCTGCGTGTCGATATACCGGCCGTCGGGCCGCAGCACGCGCAGCGAGCGCGAGCCGTACTCGCCGCCGATGAGATCGAGGACGACATCGACGTCGCGCACCGCCTCGGCGAAATCGATGGCCGTGTAGTCGATCGGCTCATCGACGCCGAGCCCGCGCAGGAATTCGTGATTGGCGGCGCGGGCGGTGCCGATCACGTAGGCGCCGCGTGCCTTGGCGAATTGCACTGCCAAATGGCCGACTCCACCGGCGGCGGCATGAATGAGCACGCGCTGCCCGGCCCGCAGCCCGGCGAGCGCCTGCCATCCGGTCAGCGCCGCCACGGGCAGGGCCGCGGCGTGCACGTGATCGAGTTCGGCGGGCTTGCGGGCCAGCGAATCCGCCGGTAGCGCAACGTATTCGGCGTAGGCCCCGGACCGGCTCAGCAGCATGCCGAACACCTCGTCGCCGAGATCGAACGCCGTCACCCCGGCACCGAGTTCGGCCACCGTGCCCGATACGTCGAAGCCGAGCGTGAAGGGCGGCTCGCCCACCCGCATCACCTCGCCGGACCGGAGCTTCCAGTCCGCCGGGTTCACCGAGGTGGCGGCCACGCGCACCAGCACCTCGCCGGGCTGCGGCGCCGGGCGGGGCAGGTCCGCGGTCTCCAGCACGTCCGGGCCGCCGAATGTCTTCTGAGTAATCGCTCGCATGATCTCGATTCTGTTGTGCCGTAGTATCCGTTGGGAAGAAGGCACTATTTCGATACCGAGGTACCCGATGGATACCATGTGTGACTGGGATGCCGACCCGGACGGCCTGGTGGGCAGCTACCTGCACCGGTGCCCCGCGCGCGAGATCCTCGCCGTGCTGGCGGACAAGTGGGTGCTGCTGGTGCTGGGCGTGCTGCGAGCCGAGGGAGGTCCCGTCCGGTTCAACGATCTGCGCCGCCGCCTGGACGGCATCACGCAGAAGATGCTCACCCAGACGCTGCGCACCCTGGAACGCGAGGGTCTGGTCCGTCGCTCGGTGTATCCGACCGTGCCGCCGCGCGTGGAGTACGCGCTGACCGAACTGGGCGCGAGCCTGGGCCGGGTCACCCACCTGCTGGGCGACTGGACCGTCGAGCACAAGGACGAGATCCTCGCCGCCCGAGTGCAATTCGACGAACGCCAGGCCGCGGCACCGGCTCCCCTGTGAACCGTGGCGCGGATCGGACACGCGTCCGCACGACGACCCCCGCTGTGCGACCGCGGCGGCCGGAATTCGCATGTTTTCCGCGCATCCAGCTACCGTTCGCGCCGCATCGGGGAACCCGCGAGCACCGACTCGCGCGGCTCGAACGGCTCTGCGCCGCTGGCCGCGGCACGCACAGCGCACGGGTGACGCCCCATACTCGAGATCGTCCGCGAATAGCCGAAAGTGTGCGGGCGCGCGGCACTTTCGAGACGGGAAGTTGCGCCGGCCGGGGTGCCGTCGCTAGGGTTGGCCGCCAATAGGAACGTTATAGTTCCTTGAATAACCCCAGCGCGGAGCCCTGCATGAGCGGACGCACACCTCACGATCTCCGGAGCCTGTCCCGGCAACTGGTCGGCCACTTCGCCACTCATGTGGCGACCTGCGCCACCCTGCCCGGCGACGCCCTGCACGGTGACATCACCACCGTCACCCGGGTCTGCCTGGAACTGACGATCGACCTGCTCGAGGGCCGCGACCCCGCCGACAAGGTCGAGCGGTTGCAGCGCGCCGCGGCGGACTGGGCCCGCGAGGGCATCCCGATCGACACCGTGCACCACGCGGTGCACGAGGGATTCCGGCTGTCGTTCGATCTCCTGCTGAATCGCACCGATCCCACCGACCGGCCCGAGAACCCCGCGCAGCTTCTACTACGCACCCTCGACACCATCACCCCCGCGGTCGCGCTGGCCTACGTGCGCGAGCATCAGGCGGCGGTCACCGAACACCACACGGCGGTGCACACCCTCGTCTCGGCGCTGCTCGCCGGGCACCCGACCTCCACCATGGCCCGGGAGAGCGGCATCGAGATCGCCGCGGCGTACGCCATCCTCGCGGTGCACGTACCGCGCCATCGCGACGAATCGCACCCCGGTGTCGATCCGAAGGTGGTCGCGCGCCGCAAACTTCGCCGACTACAGGCGGAGCTCGGCGCCCGCTGCGGCGGCCGGGCGCTGTCGCTGCTCAGCGTGGACGGCGGCACCCTGCTGATCCCCGAGGACATGGCCGCCGCGGACACCGTCGCCTCCGGCGGGCTCGACGAGCTGGTGCTCGGATTGTCCACCGCGGCACAGGTACCCGTCACGGCCACCGTGATCACCGCTGCGACCCAACAGATTCCGGACGCCGCGGACCGGGCGCACGAACTGCTCGACATGGTGCTGCGCCTGGACAGCTCGCCCGGCCTGTACCGGTTCGCCGATCTGGCCATGGAGTATCAGCTCACCCGCCCCGGCCCCGGACTGGACCGGCTCGGCGCACTGCTCGATCCGCTGGACGCCTATCCCGACCTGCTCGACACGCTGCGGCGGCATCTGGCGACGGGCCTGTCCCGCCAGCGCACGGCCCGCCAGCTGCAGGTGCACACCAATACCGTCGACTACCGGCTCAAACGGATCGGCCAGCTCACCGGCCTGGACCCGGCGCAGCCCAGCGGCCTGTGGTACCTGCGGGCCGCTCTCATCGCGCGAACCTATCGAGATGCCGTGCCCGGCAACGGGGTTCACTGATCAATACCGCTCCCCGCACAGCGCCAGCGCGGTGCGGGCGAACAACGGCGCCAGCTCGGGCAGCGCCGCCGCGCCGCGCTCGTACAGGCAGGCGCGAATGCGATCGTCGATGCCGCCGAGCAGCATGTCGATCAGTTCCCGATCCGGTTCCGCGGCCAATTCCCCACGGGTGACACCCAATCGGGCGACATCGGCCAGATAGTCGGCGAACAGCCGATGCACCCGCGCCCGATGCGCCACCAGCGGCGCGCCCGCCACCAGCGTCTCCACATAGAGCGCACGCGCCGCGGCGGGCTGGCCGGCCAGCACCGACAGGTAGATCTCGAACAGCGTGCGCACGCGCTCGTGGAAATTGACCGGATCCGCGGCGTCCACCGCCTCGCGCAACCGGCGCAACCCCAGCTCGACGCCGTAATCGTAAGCGGCTGCGAAGCATTCGTCCTTACCGGCGAACATTGCGTAGAAGGTGCGCCGCGCCACCTGCGCCCGGGACACGATGTCGGCGACGGTGGTCGCGGAGTAACCGAGTTCGCCGACGGCCACCAGCGCCGCCCCGCACAGTCTCCGGTACTGCGAGGACTGCACCTCCGCCCGGGACAGGCGGTGCCGGCCGCGGGGTAACGGACCGTTCCGGCCCTCGGTCTGCGCACTCATGCAAACAGAATATTGAGCCGGAGCCGAACGCACGCGACCGGCGCAGAACCGAACGGACCGTACTTTCGCCGGAGTCGCTACATGGTGGCTGCGCACCAGCGGCTTCGGCGCGACACGCGACCCCGGCGAGCAGGCGAACGAGCGGACGACCGCCCCGTGCCCGGCCAGCAACCCGGGCGGCCGGACCACCGCGCCGAGTGCCGAAGTTCACAACCATTCCTGTCCGGCTACCGTCACCCTGACACCTGCCCGCGTCCGGCGGCGGGATCAATCGACCTCGCCCAGTAGGAAATTCGTGATCGGCTCGCCCTGCGGCGGGATGAGGTGACCGACGTCGGGTAGCAGGTGCAGTTCGGCGCGAGTGTGTTCGCGCAGCCGCTGGTAGGTCTGCACCGAGTCGAGCAGGGCGTCCCGGGCGCCGACCACCGCCAGCAGTTTCGCCTCGATTCCGGCCAGCTGGTCGCCGGTGAAGATCGGCAGTGTGTCGGTGCGCGGGCGAAAATGTCTGGTGATGGTCGCGGTGTCGGCCACCAGGCGGTCGGCGTCGGGCACGCCGCGCAGTCCGGCGCCCAGCACATAGCGGGCCAGCGCGCGGCGGCCCGGACCGCCGCCGAGTGACAACAGCAGCGCCGGAACCACGAAACCCCATCGCTGACGCCCGATTCCGCTCGGATTCAACAGGGCCATCCGGGTGATCCGGCCCGGCCGCCGCACCGCGTGGTCGAGCGCGATCCAGCCGCCCAGCGACGCCGCCAGGACGGCCGCCTCCCCGACCTCGCAGCGGTCCAGCACGGCGTCCAGCCAGGCCGCGTACCGGTCGGACTCCAATGGCGGACGGATCGGGGCGCTCAGCCCGGGTTCGCCGATGATGTCCACGGCCAGCACGCGAAACCGGCTGGCCAGCACCGTCATCGAGGACAACCAGGCGGTGGAGTTCGTCGACGAGCCGTGCAGCAGCACCAGTGCCGGCGCGGACGGAGATCCCGCGGCGAGCACGAAGGTCTCCCCGCCGGGGACCGGCACGCGGCGCTGTTCCAGCGGAATCGGCGCCTGCGCCAATCGTTCTCGGTAAAGCTCGGTCAGTATTCGGTGGCCCGCGGCACTGCGGTAGATATCGATCACGGTGCCGGGGCGGTATGACCCGCCCCCATCAGCGGTCCGTTCATGCCCCGGATTCTCCCAGCCGAAGCCCTTCGGGGCGGCTGCTTTCCGGTCTCGATGATCGACCGATTCGATGGCAAACACTCAGGAATCGGGACGGGGAATCACCCGGCGACCTATTCGCCAGTGGATTGCCCCATCCCGATTCCGTGGCTATTTCACGCCGGTGCGCAGTACCGAATGCCGTACGCCGTAGGTGAAATACACCGCCAGGCCGATCACCATCCAGATCAGGAACCGCAGCCAGGTCTCCACCGACAGGTTCAGCATCAGCCACAGACACGCCAGCACGCCGAGAATCGGCACCAGCGGCACGAGCGGCACCCGGAACCCGCGCGGCAGATCCGGCCGCGTCCGGCGCAGGATCAGCACGCCGATAGACACCAGCACGAACGCGAACAGCGTGCCGATATTGACCATTTCCTCGAGCGTGCCGAACTCCACGAACCCGGCCAGCACCGCGCAGACCACACCGACGATGACGGTGATCCGCACCGGAGTATTGCGCTTTCCGGTCTGGGCCAGCGAACGCGGCAGCAGCCCGTCGCGCGACATGGCGAACAGCACCCGGGTCTGACCCAGGAACATCACCATGACCACGGTCGTCAGGCCCGCCAGCGCGCCGATCGAGATGATGTTCTTGGCCCACGTCGCCCCGTGCAGCGCGAACGCCGTCGCGAGCGTGGCGTCCTTACCGGCCAGATCGGTGTAGGGCACCATGCCGGTCAGCACCAGCGACACCACCACGTACAGCACCGTGACGATCAGCAGCGATCCGAAGATGCCGCGCGGCACGTTGCGCTGCGGGTTCTTGGTCTCCTCGGCGGTCGTGGCGACCACGTCGAACCCGATGAACGCAAAGAAGACCAGACTCGCCGCGGCCAGCAACCCGTACCAGCCGAAGGTGCTGTTGCCCGCGCCGGTCAGCCACGAGAACAGCGACTGGTGCACGCCGCTACCGGCGTCGCTCGGCTTCGACGGCGGGACGAACGGCTTCAGATTCGACGCCTTGAAATAGGTGAGGCCGACGACCACCACGAGCGCGATCACCGCCAATTTGATCGCGACCGCCACCGCCGACACCCGCGAGGACACCTTGGTGCCGATCACCAGCAGCACGCCCAGCGCCGCGATCAGCAGCACCGCGCCCCAGTCGAAGCTCACCGAGCCGAAGTGCACGATCGGCGGGCGCGAACCCATCACCTCGCCGAGATATTGCGACCAGCCCTTCGCCACCACCGACGCGGCCAGCGCGAATTCCAGAATCAGGTCCCAGCCGATGATCCAGGCGGCGAATTCGCCGAACGTGGCATAGGAAAAGGTGTACGCGCTGCCCGCCACCGGCACCGTGGACGCGAATTCCGCGTAGCACAGGGCGGTGAGCCCGCAGGCGATCGCGGCGAAGACGAATGCCAGCGAGACCGAGGGCCCGGCGACATTGCCGGCGGTTCGCGCGGTCAGGGTGAAAATACCGGCGCCGACCACCACGGCGACGCCGAAGATGGTGAGATCCCAGGCCGTCAGTTCGCGGCGCAGTTTCGCGTCCGGTTCATCGGTATCGCGGATGGATTGCTCGACACTTTTGGTGCGCAGCAATCCACCCCACCAGCCGACCGACGAAGTGTCGGTGGCCTGCTGTTCTGGCTCCGGTATAGCCAAGTCCTTCTCCTCCGTCCACGACATCACACCGGACATCGCGCTTTTCAGACGTGCCGGCAGAATTTAACAGCCGGATGGTGTGATCTGCGTCTCGGGTTGCTGACTTGATGCCAACCTGATGCGCGCGGCGCGCCCGGGTCAGCCGCACAGCTGCGACAGCACTGCGAGGAAGTCCCGGCCCGCCGGGGTGAACGCCCAGTGGGTGTGGCCGAAAAGGTAGTCGCGGTAAGCGATCTCGGCATTCTCGCGATTCGGCTCGGGCAGCACCGTGAGGAAGTAGTCGATCTCGGACAGCTCGTACTCGACGTGTACCAGCGGGAACAGCGCGGGCAGCGCCCGGCGCTCGGCGGCGTCGAGCGGCCGCACCTCGCGATAGGCGGCCAGGAAGGCGGCGAGCTGGTCGGTGTGTATCCGCGCGGGCTCGCCCGCGCGCAGCGCGAGCCAGTCCACGGCGAACCGCTCGATCGCGGTGGCCAGGTCGAATACGGCGGCCGTCCGGTTGGCGAGGCCGAAATCGATGACCGCCGTGATCTCGTCCCCGTCCCACAGCAGGTTGGTGCCGTGCCAGTCGTTGTGGGTCCACAGCGGGGGCAGGCCGGAGAGGTCCACGCACAGCGAGTCACCGCCCGCCGCCCGGCGCAGCGACTCCACCTCCGCCCGCCAGCCGCGCTGCTCGAGAAACGCCCCGACCGCGGGGCGGGCGGCCGCGCGTCGGGCGACGGACTCGGCGAAGTCGGTGCACAACCCGGCCAGCAGCGGCCGCGGCGGCCGGGCCGGTGCGTCGTAGCCCGCCGCGGCCAGGTGCGTCCGGGCGAGCAGCCCGCCCGCGGCGGCCGCGTGCGCCACCGACAGATACGGCGACCACGAGAAGGCGTCGCGATAGCTGTCCTCGCCCGCACCGACGGACTGGATCTCGTAGGTGAACTCGCCACGTGAAAAGGATTGCCGCACCGCCGGAATCCGAATCCCCTGAGACCGCAGGTGCGCCGCGAACGCATGCTCCTCGGCCAGCGCCGCCGTGTCGCGCAGCGCCGTGGGCAGTCGTTTCACGACGACGCGCGTGCCGTCCGACCCCCGCACCCGCGCCGTGGCCGAGAGTGGTCGCGGGCTGCGCCATTCGATGGCGGCCGCACCGCCGAGTTCGGCGAGTTCCAGTGGCGGCCAATCGGGTTCGGCCAAGGGGTGCTCGCCCATGCCGAACACACGGTCGTCAGTCACGGGCGCGTCCGGCGAACCGCCGTTCGAGCACCACCAGCAATCCCGTGGCCAGCCCCGCGGCCAGGAACGAGAACAGCGACGCCGACGACCACCAGCTCGGGTGCACGCCGATCGCGTTCTGCACATCGGTCCACAGCCGCGCCCACCACGCCACCGAACCGGGATTGAACACCTGATACACGGCGAATCCCAGCAGCCACGGCAGCAGCATGAGCGGCCGCGCCGGAGCCCGGTCCGACAGATCCCAGCCGTGCGCGCCCGAACCGGATCTGCCGCGCCCCCAGCAGAAGTCGACCACCAGCACCGCGCACAACGGCACGAACACCGAACCGATCAGCAGCAGGAAATTGGCGAAGCCGGTGAAGTCGCGCACGCCCAGCGCCAGCACCGTCGCCAGCACGCCCACCACCGCGGCCAGGATGCGGCGGTCCACCCGCGGCAGCAGATTCTGCAGCGACATCGCGGTCGAATACACATTGGCGAAGGACTGATCGGATTCGCGCAGCACCAGCACCGCGAAGAACACCCAGCCCGCCGCGACGCCGAGGAAGGTGTCGAAGATCCGGTCCGGGTCGCCGCCGACCTGGATCAGCGCCACCACGCCCAGCAGATAGCACCAGATCTGCGCGATCGAGTAGCCGAGCAGCGTGGCCCCGGAGGCGGCGCGCGCGGAATGCGCGTGCCGGGTGTAGTCGGCGGCCAGCGGCACGAACGACACCGCGACCGCGAGGGCCGTGTCCACGCCGGGGAAGAACCCGCTCCACGAGGTGCCGGAAACGTGCGGCAGCGGGTGCCGCAGCAGTTGCACGGTGAAATAGAGCATCGAGATCGCGACCGCCACGGTGACGTACTTGCGCAGGATGTGCAGCACGCTCAGCGGCCAGATCGCCATCGCCGTGCACAGCACGCCCGCGGCGACGACCACGACGCCGTGGTCCACGCGGTCGTGGGTCAGTACCCGGACGCCGCCGGAGATCACCGTCAACTCGAATACGCCCCAGCCGACGCACTGCACGATGTTGGCCACGGTGGGCAGATACGACAGCCGCGTCCCGAACAGGCCGCGGAAGTTGGCCATGGCCGGTGCGCCGGTCCGCGCGCCGACCGCACCGGCCGCCGCGACCAGGCCGGTGCCGATCAGCGTGCCGAGCACCGTAGCCAGCAACGCGCCCGCGATCGGCAGCTGCGGATGGCCTTCGGGTTGCAGGACATAGACGGCCCCGGTGAATCCGATGAGACTCACCCCGAGATTGGCCCAGAAAGCGGTCTGGTCCCAGAACGACAGGCTGCGCGCCGGCTCGGTGGTCAGCACGAGGGGAGCCTCGGCGGAACGCCGGCGGGCACGGATGATCGTCATAGCGGCTCTCATGCTACGGACCGGACAGCAAATGTCCGGCGGGAGCGGCGCGGCCGGGCAGTCGGACCCGTGCGCGCACCGGGCACCGGCTTGCCGGTAACCTCGGGCCGGATGGTTAGTGTCTCCACTCCCCTGCAGCCGGACGCCGCGACTCGACGCTTCGGGCGAAGAGTGTGGCTGGTTCCGGCCGCACTGATCGCCGCCGCCGCCGTGTGGCTACGGCTGCCGACCTGGCCGCTCGAGCCGATCAGCGGGGAATTCATCGACCTGCAGGTGTACCGGCTCGGAGTGCAGGCGTGGTGGCACGGCGCCGATATGTACGGGACGCTGCCGAAGACGACCCTGGGCGTGGGGCTCCCGTTCATCTATCCGCCGTTCGCGGCGCTGGCGCTGAGTCCGTTCGCGATGCTGCCCCTGCACGGTTCCGCGATCGCCTTCTTCCTGGTCTCCACCGCGGCGCTGGCGGTGACGCTCTACCTGGTGGCACGGCGGTACTGGGACGGCAGCACCGAGATGGTGCTGTGGGCCACCGCCTGCGCGGTGCCGCTGGGCCTGCTGCTGGAGCCGGTGCACGCGACGCTGGACTTCGGCCAGGTGAACCTGATCCTGATGGTGCTGGTGGTCGCCGACTGCCTGACCGCGCGCCCGAAGTGGAAGCGCGGCATGCTGATCGGCCTGGCCGCGGCCATCAAGCTGACCCCGGCGGCGTTCGTCCTCTACTTCCTGGTGCGTCGCGACTATCGGGCGGCGGCGACCGCGGCGGTCACCGGGGCCGTGGCGAGCGCTCTCGCCTATGTGGTCATGCCCGGGGAGTCCACCCGGTACTGGTTCGGCGGCATGGGGAACGTGTCGGGGCTGAGCGGATCGGCGTTCCACACCAACCAGTCGATCCAGGGCGTGCTGTCTCGCCTGCAGGTACCCAAGCCGGAGTTCACCCTGATCTGGTTGGTGCTGGCGGTGGCGCTGCTGGCGCTGGTCGCGACGGCGATGCGGCAGGCCGCGGACACCCCGGCGCTGGCGCTGTCCTTCAATGCGGTCTTCACGCTGCTGGTTTCGCCGATCTCCTGGTCTCATCACTGGGTGTGGATCGCGCCGGGGCTGCTGGCCGCGCTCGGGGCGGCGAGTCGGCTGCCGCGGCGACAGGCCCGGCTCTGGTATGCCGTCGTGACCGCCACGGCGGTCGTGTTCGTCATCGGCCCGCAGAACTGGGAGCCCGGCGACAACAACCGCGAATTCGACTGGACGCCTTGGCAACACGTGATCGGCAACACGTACGTGTGGTTGAGCGTGCTGCTGGTGGCGGTGTATGTGCTGGCGGGGCCGAAGCCGGCCACCCGCGATCGGCTGGTGCCGGAGTCGCTGCGCGGGCTGCGGACCCGCGCGGGAGCCAAGACCGAGACCGCCTGACTGCCGTACGATCGGTCGTATGCATTCCCCCGAGTCCGAGATCTCCGATCGGCGCCTGCTGCGTGGCGCCCGGTCGCGGCAGACCGTGACCCGGCATGCCGTCGACATCGCCTCGCTCGATGGTCTGGACGGGCTGAGTTTCGGCCGGCTGGCCGATGACCTCGGCATCAGCAAGGCGGGCATCCAGACGTTGTTCCGCACCAAGGAGAAGTTGCAACTGGCCACCGTGGCCGCGGCGGGCGCACTCTTCGCCGAGCGGGTGATCGAGCCCGCGGCCGCCGCCGCGCGGGGTGCGGCGCGGTTGCGGGCACTGGTCGACAACTGGCTGGCCTACGCCACCGAGCCGGTCTTTCCCGGCGGCTGCTTCTGGAGCGCCAACCTGCCCGAATTCGACAGCCGCCCCGGCCCGGTCCGGGACGCGCTGGCCCAGCAACATCGGGACTGGCTCGCACTGCTCGCCCGCGAGGCCGGTAGGGCCACCGCCGCGGGGGACCTCCGCGACGCAGATCCCGAACTGCTCGCCTTTCAGCTCGCGGCCGTGCTGACCGCGGCCAATACCGCCCTGCGACTGGGTGATTCGCACGGCGTCGAGACGGCGCACCGCGTGCTGGACGGCCTACTCACCCCCGGAACATCCCGATCCCCCCTACACTGAGCGCGTGTTCGATCGACGGCTGCTCGCCCTGTCCATGTTCGCCCTGGTCATCCCGCTGAGCGTGGCCGCCTGCACCACGGAGGGCGCCGGCACCAAGACCGAGTGCGCCGTCAGCGGATGCACCGTCACCTTCGATCGCGGCGTGAACGCGAAGGCGAGCATCCTCGGCGTGGAGGCGGAACTGCTTGCGGTGAACGGCGATACCGTCACCCTGAAGGTGGCCGGGCAGCAGGTGGATGTTCCGGTCGGCGAGACCAAGCCCGCCGACGGTCTCGACATCACGGTCCAGGAGGTCAACGCGGACAATGTCGTGGTGCGCCTGAACAGCGGCCTGCAGTCCGGAAACCCGTCCTAGCACCGGTACACGCAGAACGGCCCGGCCTCGAAAAGGCCGGGCCGCCTGACACCACGGTTCGTCGGGCCGTGTGCACGAACCAGCCCGGTACGCGGTGTACTCGGCGGGTCCTCACCAACCGCCGAGCAGGCCTTGATTCTGGATCGCCAGCGACTGCGCGTTGTCGGCGCCCACAAACGGCAACAGGGCCAGGAAAACTAACATCGACATCGAAAAAGCTCCTACATGTTCGCGTCGGTTCCGACGGGGTCTACGGTCTCAGAATTACCCGTATCCGCGCACGGCGAATCACCGATTAGGCCCCGGCGCATTCGCGCCCCGGATCTCGGCGCGCATGTCCAGGTAGTGCTGGTTGTACATGACGCCGAGGATGTTGCCGAAGGGGTCGACCACGGACGCGGTCACGAAGCCCGGACCGTGCTCACGCGGGGCCTCGTACTCCTTCGCGCCCAGGGACAGCAGCCGTTCGAATTCGGCGGGCAGGTCGTCGACGTGCCAGTGCAGGATCTCGCCGCCCGGCTGCGCGGGCGTCCCCGGCGGGCGGAAGCGACCGTCGATGAGGCCGAACTCCTGTGAGTAGTCGCCGACTCGGAATTCGACGTAGCCGGGCACGTGGTAGTAGGCCTTCATGCCGAAGACCTCGCCGTACCACCGCTCGGCCGCGTCCAGATCGTCGGCGTAGAACGCGACATGAGCCATTCCTCGCAACATCGGTTTCTCCTTCGTTGTGTTGTGACTCCATCCTCGACGGCAAAGTGCTCACCAAATGAGCACTTTGCCAGGCAGAATTTCCGCATGCGTGCCGATCGACTCGTGGCGACCTTGTTACTGATGCAGGACCGGGGGCGGGTGACCGCCTCCGAGGTGGCCGCGGAGCTGGAGGTGTCGGTCGCCACCGCGCGACGCGACCTGGAGGCGCTGTCCGCGGCGGGCGTCCCGGTATACCCGCAGCCCGGCCGCGGCGGGGGCTGGCAGTTGATCGGCGGCGCCCGCACCAACCTCAGCGGGCTGACCGCCTCGGAGGCACAGGCCCTGTTCCTGCTCCTCGGACCGGCGGCGACCGCAGCACCGGGCGTACGCTCGGCGCTGCGAAAACTGTTGCACGCCTTGCCCGAGACGTTCCGGACCGAGGCCCGGGCCGCCGCCGACGCGGTGGTGGTGGACCCGGTCGGCTGGGGCGGGCGGGAAGCCACCGTCCCGGAACTGGTCGGCTGGTTACAGCAGGCGGTGGTGCGCCGCGGCCGGATCGAGCTGGTCTACGAACGCCGCGGCGAACGCTCGCGACGTCAGGTGGATCCGTGGGGGCTGGTCGACAAGGACGGCATCTGGTATCTGGTCGCCGGCACCGACCGCGGGCGGCGGACCTTCCGCGTCGACCGCATCGTCGCCGCCGAGCCGACCGGCGAAACCTTCGATATCCCAACAGATTTCGCGCTGTCCACGGCGTGGGAGGAGGTGGTCGGCGAGGTCGAGCAGCAGCGCGCGGCCACCTCGGCGACCGTGCTGCTCTCCGCGGAACTGGCGCCCATACTGCTCCACCAGCAGGGCAGGCACTGCGTGGTCGACGGATCGGTGGACGACGGTCGCACGCGGGTCCGCGTCACCGCGCCGACGCCGTTGATGATCGCCCAACAGCTGGCGGGATGGGGTGCGACGATCGAGGTCACCGGCCCGCCGGCGGTGCGCGCCGAACTCGCCCGATTGGGGACGGAGCTGGTCGAACGTTATCGCGATGCGCGCGGCGCGGTCACAGCCGGGCGGCGGCGGCCTTCATGAGCTGCCGCGACTTCTCCGGCGGCTCGGCCTGGATGCTCAGTCGGTCCATGACGCGGCGGTACAGGTCCAGGTCCTGTGAGCGGTCCAGATAGAGTGCGCTGGTCAGTTGCTCGATATAGACGATGTCGGGCAGTTCCTGCTCGGCGAAGCGGAGAATGGCGAACGAACTGCCTACGGCCGCATGGCCGCCCGCGGCGTACGGCAGCACCTGAAGCGTCACGTTGGGCCGTTCGGACATCTCGACCAGGTGCTCCAACTGCTCACGCAGCACGGCGTTGCCGCCGACCGGGCGATGCAGCACGGTCTCGTCCACGATGGCCCACAGGGTCGGGGCGCCCGGCCGGTCGAGGACCTCCTGGCGGCGCAGGCGAAGCTCGACGCGGCGGGCGGCTTCGCCCTCCTCGTGACCGAGTTCGACGACGGCGCGGGTGTAGGCCTCGGTCTGCAGCAGGCCCGGAATCAGTTGCGCCTCAAAGGTTCTGATGGAGTGCGCGGCGTGCTCGAGGCCGATGTAGGTCTCGAACCACTGCGGTAGCAGGTCGCTGTCGCGGTGCCACCAGCCCGGCCGGTTGGCCGTCCGGACGAGTTCGAGGAAGGACTCGCGCTCCTCGGGGTCGTTGACGCCGTACAACGACAGCAGGTCGCGGATGTCGCGTTCCTTGAAGCCGGTGCGGCCCAGTTCCAGGCGGCTGATCTTGGCGTGCGAGCCGCGAATATGTTCGCCCGCGGCCTCGCGGGTGATCCCGCACTGCTCACGGAGCTTGCGCAGCTGTCCGCCGACCGCGATGCGCAGAGCCGTCGGACCACGCTCGGCCACAAGCGAATCGACGCTGCCGACCCGAAACTTAACCGGATCCGGAATCATGCTGCTGCTCCGATGCTAGACGGTCGCCACCAAATGTTTATCATACCCGCGAGCCGGGCGTCTTCTCGAATACGCTGCGCTGCATGACCGAAGTTTCGGGGCGGGCGACGATCGGGCAGGCCGCCGGACGAGGGCAAGTCGTGGCGTGGGGGCTGTGGGACTGGGGCTCGTCCGCGTTCCAGGCCGTGATCCTGACCTTCGTGTTCTCGGTCTACCTCACCGACACCGTGGGCGACGACCTGCCCGGCGGGATCTCGGCGAGCTCCTGGCTCGGCTGGGCGTTGGGACTGTCCGGTCTGTTCGTCGCGGTCACCGCACCGGTCAGCGGGCAGTGGTTCGACGCCACCGCCCGCCGCCGACTCTCGCTCGCCGTGCTGACCGGGCTCACGATCATGGTGATGGCGGCGATGTTCTTCGTGCACGACGACCACCGCGAACTGTGGCTGGGTCTGCTGTTGCTCGGGCTCGGTTCGGCCGCCTTCGAACTGGCCGGGGTGCCCTACAACGCGATGCTGCGGCAGGTCTCCACCCCGGCGACGGTCGGCCGGGTGTCCGGATTCGGTTGGGCGATGGGCTATTTCGGCGGCATTCTGCTGTTGCTGATCTGCTATTTCGGGTTCATCGCCGGCGACGGCGACAACCGCGGGCTGCTGGACGTGCCCACGCAGGACGGGCTGAACATCCGGCTCGTCGCGGTGTTCGCGGCGGTCTGGTTCGCGGCCTTCGCGGTGCCGATGCTGATGGCGATCCCCGAACTGCCGCGCACGACGGCCGATCCCGGGGCGGCGCGGGCCGGGTTCTTCGCGTCCTATCGCGTGCTGTGGCGCGACCTGCGCGACCTGTGGACCGCCGATCGGCGCACGGTGGGGTTCCTGGTGGCGAGCGCGGTGTTCCGCGACGGTCTGGCCGGCGTGTTCACCTTCGGCGCGGTGCTGGCCGTGCGGGTGTACGGCATCGCCGACGACGATGTGCTGCTGTTCGGCATCGCCGCGAATGTGGTGGCCGCGCTCGGCGCGCTCGTCGCGGGCCGGTTCGACGACACCGTCGGGCCCAAGGCGGTCATCGTGGCGTCGCTGATCGCGATGCTGGTGTGTGGCGCGGCGCTGCTGGTCGTGTCGGGGCCGGTGCTGTTCTGGGTGTTCGGGCTGCTGCTCACCATCTTCGTCGGCCCCGCGCAGGCCGCGGCGCGCAGCTTCCTCGTCCGGCTCGCACCGCCGGGTCGCGAAGGTCAGATGTTCGGCCTCTACACCACCACCGGACGCGCGGTGTCGTTCCTGGCGCCGACGCTGTTCGGCCTGTTCGCCTGGGGCTTCGGGGCCGATCGCGCGGGCATCGTGGGACTGTTGCTGGTGCTGGGCATCGGGTTGGCGGCGTTGCTGCCCGTGCGCGCGCCCGAGCGGACGCCGTGACCAGCGTCACGATTATGCCCCGCGACCTGTCGAAATGGTTGTCCACCAGGCATTTACCCAGCTATCGAGTGCTGTCGGGCATCGGAAAACCGGATGCTCCGGCCGACGTCCGCCGGGAATACTGAGCGGCGACCGATGAGTTGAGCCGTCCATCCCCGTCCGATCTCATGTGGCACGGGATACGGCAGTCGAAGACTCGCCCGGGGCCACACAGTCCCCATTTCGAGCACGCCCCCCGGAGGTACCCGATGTCCGCCGCCAGAACCGATCGCCCGACCGGGCGGCGGACACCGCCAGTCATCAGATTACTGGTGCTCGCCACCTTCACGGTGATTCTCAACGAGACCATCATGATCAACGCGATCCCGCGGCTCATGAGCGATCTGCACGTCAGCGAGCGGTCGGCGCAGTGGGTGTCCACCGCGTTCATGCTCACCATGGCGGCGATCATCCCGGTCACCGGATGGTTCCTGCAGCGGGTCACCACCCGCCGCGCCTACGCCATCGCGATGGGCGTGTTCCTCGCGGGCACGGCGCTGTCGGCCGTCGCACCGACGTTCGAGGTGCTGCTGCTCGGCCGGATCGTCCAGGCGGGCGGCACCGCGGTGATGATGCCGCTGCTGATGACCACGCTGATGACGGTGGTGCCCGAGCAGGATCGCGGTCGCGTCATGGGCAACGTCACCCTGGCCATCTCGGTGGCGCCCGCCATGGGTCCGGTGATCTCCGGGCTCGTCCTGCAGATCGCTTCGTGGCGTTGGCTTTTCGTGCTGGTGCTGCCGATCGCCGGCATCGTGACCTGGTTCGGCCTGCGGCAGCTGGAGAATGTCGGCGAACCGGAGACGGGCGCGATCGACTGGTTCAGCGTGGCGCTCTCGGCGCTCGGCTTCGGCGGACTCGTGTACGGCCTGAGCCGATTCGAGACCCACAATGTCGCGACCCCCGCGGTGATCGTCGTGGCCGGACTGGCCGTGATCGTGCTGTTCGTCCTGCGTCAGCTGCGCCTGCAGCGCACCAGCGTGCCGCTGCTGGACATGCGGGTGCTGCGATCGGGCACCTACGCCAAGGCGCTGACCCTGATGGCCGTGGCGTTCCTGGCCATGCTCGGCTCGATGATCCTGCTGCCGCTGTATCTGCAGAACCTGCGCGAACTCAGCCCGCTGCAGACCGGCCTGCTGGTGATGCCGGGCGGCCTGGCGATGGGCCTGCTCGGCCCGACCATCGGCCGGTTGTACGACCGGTTCGGCGGGCGGGTGCTGGTCATCCCCGGTTCGATCGGCGTCGCCGCCGCGCTGGCCGGCTTCACCCAGATCTCGCTGACCATGCCGTACTGGGCGCTGCTGGCGCTGCACATCCTGCTGATGGTGTCGCTGGCCGCGGCCTTCACCCCCGTGTTCACCCTGGGTCTGGGCGCCCTGCCCGCGCACCTCTACTCCCACGGCAGTTCCATGCTGGGCACGCTGCAGCAGGTCGCCGCGGCCCTGGGCACCGCCCTGGTCGTGACGATCATGTCGGCCCGCAGCACCGCCCTGGTGGCCGACGGCGCCGACCCCGTCACCGCCCACCTCGACGGCATGAAATTGGCCTTCGCCGTCTCCGCCGCCCTGGCCCTGATCGTGATAGTCATGGCGATCCTGCTCCCCAACCGCTCCACCAGTCCGGAGCAGCCGGACGAGGCGGAGTCCGAGGCGGAGTTGATCAACAGCTGATAGGGGAATTCACGGCCGAGCGGGGTTCGCCGCCCACGCTCGGCCGTTTCCCATATTTGGGGACTCGGCATAATCGGGGCAGACGTCGCACCGATCGGATCGACGGGCCAGTGCCGTGGCCCTCGCCCCGGCGCAGCTGTTGTACCGATTGCGGCGAGACCACTTGTCGAGGGGTGCGCAGTGACCAAGTACTACCAGTACGCGTCTTCGGACGGCAAGCTCACGAAGTCGGAGGACATCCCCAGGTCGGGCTACTTCACCGGCCAGGAGAGCCCGGGTGGCGAGGTCACCCTCTACCAGGCGAATCCTGACGATCCCGCGCATCCGATACGAGTCAGAAGCTGGTCCTTCGACGACTACAAAGAAAACGGCATCGATTACCGCGCCGACGGTACCGCCTTCCATATCAAATGGGAAGACAATAACTCGGTATTCGACAGAGATGCGTCGGACGACCGGAACCTGCCGATGTCATGGACGGACTTTCTCGGTAATCAGAATGATCCGAACCCCGGGGACAAGTTTTCGAATTTCAAGCTGGAGATTCCGGTGCCGCCGGGGAGCGCGGTATCGAATGATCTGAAAGTCGCCATCGGTGTGGCGAACGACGAGTTGCGGTATCTGATGTATCAGATGGGGACGGAGAGCAAGGAGAAGCCGTCGCTGCTGATCTCGCCGTCCGAGAACGACAAGAATGCGATGGACAAGAATCTGTCGGAGTCGTTCATGAACACGATCGCGTCGGGACAGACCGCGGACGGGTACTTGTCGGCGATCACGTATCTGGAAGCGCTCGCGGACGAGTGGAACAGTAAGGATTCGCAGTATCTGCTGACCGAGCAGACGCTGGGTAACCTGAACGGCCGCTACTACAAGAGCATGTGGGACCGGATCCAAACGGTACGTGAGCACATGTTCGACAGCATGAAAGAACTCGACGGCACCGAGACCACCTGGATCGCCGAGCAATTGGGGAAGCCCAAGGCCGACCGGGCCGCGATCGTCAAGGACCTGTCCGACGACAAGCAGAACACGGCCGGGCTGGAAGCGATGCTGCGAGAGCCCGGGATCCAGCACGTGATCGAGGAACGGCCGCTGTTCAACATGATTCGGGAAGCGGTCGTGGGCTGCCGCGACGACGTGGTCTCCTACGTGGACACCGTCGCCGACCTCCCCTTCGACACCGGCACACCCGCGCCCGCCCCCGCACCGGCGCCCGCGCCGGCACCGTCTCCCTCCCCGTCGCCCTCGCCCTCCCCGTCACCCTCGCCTTCGCCCGCACCATCGCCCGCACCGTCGCCGTCACCGGTCCCCACACCGGCTCCCACACCCACCCCCACGCCGACACCGACACCCACGCCGACACCCTCACCGACCGCGACGCCCGTATCCGACACCACCGGTAACGACGACTTCAGCAACCTGTTCAGCGACCTCGACCTGACAGGTGAGGACGGCAGCGCCCTCAGCGACGAGAGCGGCCTCGTCACCGCCGACGGTTCACCCACCGGCGGTGTCACCCCGGTGGCCAATACCACCGGCAACACCGGCGGCAACAACGCGGGCAGCGGCGGCGGTGACCCGCTCGGCGGACTCGGCAATATCGCGCCCCTGCTGATGTCCGCGCTCTCCAGCGCACTCGGTGGCGCGGGCAACCTCCTCGGCGGCGACAAAGACAAAGAGGGCGACAAGCCCACCGAAGAGGACATCAAGGAACGCGAAAAGACCGCCTACGAAGCCGGCGTCCAGTCACAGCAGCAGACCGTCACCGCCCAGCAAGCGTCCTTCACCCAGCAAGGCACCGGCGCGACCGACCCCAATGCCGCCGCCACCCAACCCGCCGGCGTCACGGCACCCGCCGGTGCGACCGCTCCCACCGGCAACGGCGCCCCGCCCCCCGGGGCCGTCACCGCACCCGCCGGCAACGGCACCCCACCGCCCCTCAACACCGCCAACGCCCAACCCGCACCCACGGTCGCCTCTCCGCCCCCCATCGCCACTGCGCAAGACCCCAGCGCCATCGAGCCACCGAAGGTCTGACGCGACACACAGTTCGCCGCGGGATAAAAGCCGAATGCCGATGGTCGTCCGGGTCGACGACCATCGGCAGAGAGCGAAAAAGTGGTTATCGCACCGTCGGCACATGCCGAACGGGATTGGCGGACTTACACTTCCGGCGCGCTGCCCCGGACTTGCGACCCGCCGTGGATATCCGTGGTCGAGAAGTTGCGCGAAGCCCCGTACGCGTTGTCACCGGTTGTCTCGTGACCCTCGGCCTTCGTATTCCAGCCGGTCTCGTGAGCGGTCCGATACTGCCCGTCCGACCAGACGAGGTACGAGTGGGCGGCATACCCGTAGGCACCGTAGAACTTGTTGCGGTACTCGTCGTTGGTCTTGGCGCGCTCGCGACTCGCGGGTGCCACACCGTGGTTGTCACTGCCGCTTTGATGCAGATTGTCCGGGTCCTGATTGACGGGTCGCGCCATGCCGAGTGCCTCTTTCTTTCCGACCGAACTCTTTGCAGTGTCGCACGTCCCCAATCGTGGGAATGCGCGGTCAGTAGCTGCCGCCGAATTCCTGCTTCTCGGCGAGGCGGTACTGAGCCTCGGTGGGGAGGCCGAGCGCGTCGGCGAGGCTCCCGTTTCCGTACCGCTGGACCAACTCCGCGCGGCGGCCGGCCCTGGCCTTCATATGAGCCAGCCGGGCGAGCCGGACTATCTCGGCGGCGAGCCAGCTGTCGGTGGATTCCCACACCTCGTCGTCGAGGTGCAGTCCGACCACGATGCCGTTGCGTTCACACGCGACACCCACCGAATAGTCGGGGTTGAAGACCTCGTAGACCTGATTCTGCGGCACGTGGTCGCTGTGGACCGCGGCATCGACGTCACCCGGCGTCGCCATTTCACTCCTCACGGCCTGCCCGGCGGGTTTCGGGCCACTCGGTCGCCTGCACCGCCAGCCGGTGCTGTCGCAGCGCGTCGATCGTGCTCTCCTGGATCGCACCCACGATCTCGGCAGCCAACTGTTGCCGGGTCATTATCTCGATCGTGCCCGGGGCGATGTACAGATCCGTGAGCCTGGCTTCGGCATCGACTTCCGGAATCACCCGCGAGGTCGGAGATGGCCGCCTGGCCCGGATCCGGTCGATCCGTTCCTGCATCTCATCGATCGTGTGGATGAATTCCTTGCTCGAACCGAGCGCAGCCACCGTCTCGGGATGCATCTCGACCATGATGGCCCCACTCTCCAGGACAAGCTCACCGTCCGGCCGGTGACGTGTCGCCTCCTCCAGGCAACAGACCTCATTATCCCCACTCCCCACAATTGGGAAGAAGGCGCGAAGGGGCCTGTTATACCACCGGGCCGGCGGGTTCCCAGAGGAGGCGGCCTCGGTTTGCGCGCGGTACCGTTCTCTCAGTCGGTCAGCCCTTTCTTAGGTGGATGAATGGAAAAGGACCCCTCCGGGTGCGTCGTGCTGGTGCCCGCGCGGGATCACATCGACCCCGCATGTGAATACAACCTGCGGCGACTCGAGCATCTCGGATATACGGTGTGGCGCGTGTTCGGTGTTTCCGCCATCGATCAGGGACGTAATCGGCTCGCCACCAAAGCGCTGGCCAAGGGATTCGACGAATTGATGTGGATCGATTCGGACGTAAAATTCGAACCCGAATCCGTGGAAACGCTTCGATCACACGATCTTCCGATCGTGTGCGGCATCTACGCGAAGAAACATCCACGCTTCCAGCCTGCGTGCGGATTCCTGCCCGGAACCCGCAAGATTCATTTCGGAAAGCACGGCGGCCTGATGGAGATCAGGCACGCCGCCGGTGGATTCCTGTATACCAAACGCGAAGTGTACGAGAAGATCGTCGTGCACGAGCAGCTTCCGATCTGCCAGCGGAACAGCAGCCCACGCATCCCGTTCTTCCTGCCGATGGTCGTCGAGCGGGAGGACGATACCTGGTATCTCGGCGAGGATTTCGCGTTCTGCGAGCGCGCCCGGCGTTCCGGATTCAGCATTTTCGCCGACACCAGGATCCGCCTGGAACACATCGGCAGATACAACTACTCATGGGACGACGCGAACCAGAGCTGGGAGCGGTACACCGGGTACATCATTCACCTGAACGGGAGGTGAAGATCAAGATCCGCAATAGCGGCGTCAGATCTTCGGCGGTTCCGCGGCGCCGGGGCTTTGGGCGGCGGTGACGGGCGGCGGAGTGGCGGCCGCGGTGATGGCCGTGGGGTTGGGTTCGGGGTTCGCTGTGTCGTTCGGGTCGGCGATACCCGAGGGATGGCGGAATCCTTGGAAGGCGCCGTAGTTGCTGTCCTGCGGGTTCTGCGGGTCGAGCGGGATGAGTTGGCCGTTGTCGACATAGCTGAGCGTGCCGTTGTCGACGACGATGAGGGCGCTGTGGTTGGACCATTGGACGATATCGCCGGTTTGGAGTTTGTTGAGATCGTTGACGATGGTCCAGCGGTGGTCACCGGTGGACTCGCCGGGAGTGCCGGCGTACGCGGCATTGGCGTCGACGGCCCCGCCGTGGAGTTGCCGGTTGAGGGCGTCGGCGACGGTGGTGGGGACCTGCTGGGTGACTCCGTCGCGGATGGGGAAGTCGACCATGGCGCCGGGCGCGTTGACCGGAGGCGGGTTGCCGTTGCCGGTGGGCGCGGTGACGGCGCCGGGCTGGGCCGCGCCGGCGGCGTTGGGGTCGGTGGCGGCGGGCTGGGCGTAGCCGGCCTGCTGGGCCGTGACGGTCTGCTGAGATTGCGCCCCGGCTTCGTAGGCGGCCCGCTCGCGCTCCTTGATCTCGTCTTCGCTCGGTTTGTCGTCGTCTTTGTCTTTGTTGCCGCCGAGCAGGTTTCCCGCGCCACCGAGTCCGCTGGTGAGCATGGTCAGCAGCATGGGAAGGATGGAGGTGAGTCCGCCGAGGGCGTCACCACCACCACCGCCGCCTCCCGTGTTGCCACCGGTATTGCCGCCGGTGTTGCCCGCGGTGACGCCGCTGCCCGTGGGGAGACCGTTGCCGGTGGTGCCGTTGCCCGCGGTGACGAGTCCGCCGTCGGTGTCGGCGCCGATCGGATTGCCGTCCTCACCGGTCAGGTCGAGGTCGCTGAACAGGTTGCTGAAGTCCTCGTTACCGGTGTTGTCAGCGGGGGTCGGCGTCGGAGTCGGCGTGGGGGTGGGAGTCGGTGTCGGTGTGGGTGTAGGCGTCGGCACCGGGGTCGGCGAGGGAGACGGTGACGGGGAGGGCGCGGGAGACGGCGAGGGGGACGGTGACGGCGAGGGAGACGGCGAGGGCGCGGGGGCCGGCGCCGGCGCCGGCGCCGGTGTACCGATGTCGAAAGGAAGCTCGGCGACGGTGTCCACGTAGGAGACCACGTCGTCGCGGCAGCCCACGACCGCTTCCCGAATCATGTTGAACAGCGGCCGTTCCTCGATCACGTGCTGAATCCCGGGCTCCCGCAGCGCTTCTTCCAACCCGGCCTTGTCCCGCTTGCCCTCGGGCAGATCCTTGACGATCGCGGCGCGGTCGGCCTCAGCCTTCTCGAACTGCCCGTCGATCCAGGTCGTCTCGGTGCCGTCGAGTTCCCGCATGCTGTTGAACATGTGCTCACGCACCGTCTGGATCCGGTCCCACATGCTCTTGTAGTAGCGGCCGTTCAGGTTACCCAGCGTCTGCTCGGTCAGCAGATACTGCGAATCCTTGCTGTTCCACTCGTCCGCGAGCGCTTCCAGATACGTGATCGCCGACAAGTACCCGTCCGCGGCCTCACCCGACGCGATCGTGTCCATGAACGACTTCGTCAGATTCTTGTCCATCGTATTATTGTCGTTCTCGGACGGCGAGAGCAGCAGCGACGGTTTCTCTCTGTTCTCCGTCCCCATCTGATACATCAGATACCGCAACTCGTCGTTCGCCACCGAAATGGCCGCTTTCAAATCATTCGACACCCCCGATCCCGGCGGAATCGGAATTTCCAGCTTGAAATCGGAAAACTTGTCCCCGGCCTTCGGGTCCTCCCGTTTACCGAGAAAGTCGGATTCGAGATGATGATTGACGAGTGCGGGAATCTTGTCGTCGTGTTGCAGAGCATCGACAAGAAGGGAATACTTCTCCTTGTCTCCGTCCGAGGCATCATCGACCAGATCTTCTCGAATGCCCATACCGAGGCTCTTGATGACCTCGGCCATCTGGTCCGGTGGCAGGTCGTTGAGATCCCTCAGGTAATCGCCGACCTTGTCGTCGTCGACGTCGCCGAACCACATGGCGTCATCCCAGTCGCCCCTGAGATCATTGACCAGTTGGTCCTTGTTCCTGCCCATCAGGATCTCCTGCCCTCACCATTTCCGACGGGTCCGGTCCGGCCTCGGAAATATTCCGCCGCATCCACCGAAACATCCGTGTGCGGTGCTGCCGGGATGAGTGGATGCTCCACGATCTGGCCATACGTATACAACGCATCGCGCAGCGTCTGCTCGCCCGGCTCCCCAGCCGCAAGCAACAGCAGTTCGCCTGCGCGACGCTCGAACATCAACGCGCGCAGGGCATCCGCGCCGGGTGGGTCCACCGGGGTTCCGACGGCAGATTCGGAAACATCCAGCCGCCGAGACCTCGATACGGCCGCCAGCATGCCGTCGGCGTCCCGAAGCTGCCCCCACCAGCTTGCCGGAATCTCTCGACCGGCACACAACGCTTCTAGGGTCCGGTGACGCAGGTCGTGGTACGCCGTCAGATCTCCACCCGCGTCGATCACCGCGGCCCGCACCCTCGCGTCCGCGTCTCGGGCGAGCTCGAGGCAGGTGGCCCGAACGTCCCCTTCGGACGCCTCCGCGGCACGGCGCAGCGACTCGTCGGACCCGGCGATCATGAGCCGATCGACGAGGCCCACGCCGGGCGACGCGAGGTCGACTCCGGACCTGAAGGCTTCCACCTGGTCCTCGACGAGAACCCCGCCGCCCAGACCCGCGCGGACCGTTGCCGGAATACGCCGGGACGACGCCAGTGCGCTGATCCGACCACGACCGCGACTCTCACCGAGCAGGCCGAATTCGACGAGCGCACGAGAGGGGTCGGCAACGCCCTCCAACGGAGCGATGAGTTCGTCGGCCGGTTTCCGGCGAATCACCGGCCAGCGCCACGGGGTGGTGACCTCCACCGGCAGGAACAGTCCCGGCGGCAACCAACCGCGCCCCTCCGTGGTGTTCAGCAGCACCAGGGCGCCCGTCGAGGTTCTGAGTATCGCCACTGCCCACTCCAGGCCGGCTGCCGAGGCGGGCGCGTCGGCAAGGATCGCGGCAACCAGAGCGCGGGCGAGATGCAGGTCGCCGTCGTCGGATTCCCCGACGAAGAAAGGCGGAGGAACCGATCCTCCCGCCACCGCCTCGGCTGCCGCCACGAGTGGACCTCTCGGCAAGACCATGGGTCGGCCCCTCGTCTGTGGCACAGTCATCCCTCCGCCCGGCTACCTGGGACGTATTGTTCCGCCTTCTCGCGGATGGGGATCCACATGTATTCCCATAGACGGGAAGTGATTACAGTGTCCGGCGGGCAGGTCATCGCCGATACCGGACCAGTTTCGCGAGGTTCATCATCGAGGAATTCGTTACCGATTTCGGCGGTCTGGCGCACGCCGTCCCGAAGGCCGTGCATCGAATGCCGACGGCGATTCCCGCCGCGCTGCTCGGGTCGGGTAAGCCGACGACATTACGTGGCGCGGGCCATTCCTGCGGCGGCCAGACCGTCACCGAAAACGAACTTCTCGTCACCTACGCGCCGGACACATACGCACGTGACATCCGCGATCTCGGCGGCGGCCTGATCGAGGTGCCGTCGGGAGCGAGCTGGTACGCCCTGGAGCGACACCTCAACCGACACGGACGATCGGTTCCGGTGCTTCCCAATTACCTGCACATGTCGGTCGGCGGCACGCTGTCGGTCGGGGGTATCGGAATCACCTCCGCGCGCCACGGCATGCAGATCGACCACATCGAACGCATCCGGCTGATCGACGGGACCGGGGCCGCCCGGTGGTGTTCCCGCACAGACCATCCGGAGCTGTTCCGGTTCGCGCTGGGCGGGCTCGGCACCGTCGGACTGATCGAGCGGGTCGTGCTGCGGTCGGCGCCGTACCGCCGCTACGCCCACGTGCACCGCGCGCACCATCGCACCATCGCCGATCTCGTCGAGCACACCGAGCGAATCGCACGCTGTGAGGAGGTCGACATCTTCTGGGCGTCGGTGCGCCGCAACCGCTTTCGCTCCGCGACCGGCTGGATCTCCGACGAACCGGAGCACTGCGATGCCGAAACCTGTGTGCGAGTGCCGGATCTGCCGTTCGCTTGGGATCGCGAGCCGGAGCGGGCCGCCGATCGCGTGCGCCTGTGGACCGACTACCTCGTGCCCGCCGGGCAGCTGGCGCCGATGGTCGCGGCGGTGGAGACCCATCGGCTCCGGCCGCCCCTCGATCGAGCCCGCACGATGCTCTATCTCCTGATCGTGCGCCGTCGCGCCGACGCCGTTCCGTTCGCCTTCGCACCGGCCGGAAATGTGCCCGTCTCGATCGGAGTGGGCATCTACACCTGGGTCGATCGCGACCCGGCCGCTACCGCCGCCGTTCGCGGAGTATTCGACGATCTGCTGCGACGCTGCTGCGAATTGGGCGGGCGCCCTTACCTGTACGGGGCCGACGACCTCGACGCCGCCTTGGCCGAGCGACTCTACGGGGCCGATCCGAGCCGACTTCGGCAGCTGCGCTCCGCGCATCGGCTGGAGCATGTCAACGCTCACCTCGGGCTGGTGCGGCACTCGCTGTGATCCACAGCGGTGTGCCGTAGACATTCAACTTGTCGATTCCGCTGTCCGGGGAGAAACCCAGCCCGACACCCGAATAACGCCAGACCGCTCCGGCCGTCTCGGCCGCCTGTGCGAGGGCATCGACGGCATCGGTGCTCCCGTGATGCCGGGCAGCGAGTGCACGGGCCAGCTCGGTCACGTCGGTGTGCCGCTTACCGAGCAGGTAGAGCGTCACAGAACTCTTTCCGTGACGGTGTGCGCGGCAGAGAGCAAGGTTGTACTGCCGCACCGGGTTCGCCTCCGCGCCGCAGCGGGCGAACTCCGCCAACATCTCCGCGATCGGGTCGCCGAGATATCGGACCAACTCCTCCGGCACCGCCGGGTCGTTGTACCGCGTGGAGAGATAGATCTTGTGGGTCAGGTCGCCACCGGCATCCACTTCCAACGCGGCCGCGACCGGTCCCACGAACTTCCGGCCCTCGGGCACCGACACCGATCCGGCGAACTCGGGCCACGCTCGGCACAATCTGTCCACGGCTCCGGGCACCACCCGCAGGTTCGCGTAGACCTTCAGGTACGCGGCGTGGCGCGGTAGCGCGGCTCGATGCGTGATCCCGGCCCAGGTGACGAAGCGATGCCGCCTGGACACGGCCGCCGGGTCGGGGTAGACGGTCGCTACGAAGGACCGCAGCAGTTCGGCGACCGTGGAGTCGGCCTCCGGCAAGCGTGCGACCAGGTCCGGGATCGTGGCGAGTTGGACGGCTGCGCGCCGGGCGAATTCCGTTTGCTCCGTTGCTGTTTCGGTGACGTAGCGCAGGGCCGGGACCACCTCGCCGCGGCCTCCCGTCACGCTCACCTCGAGCGGGAATCCGGAGAGGGTCAGCGTGGTGGCCCGCCGTCCGTCCGGCCACACCGGGTGCAGCCGCGCGCCGCAGGCGCTCGCCGCCACGGCGCGAACGGTCGCCGCGTCGGATCCCAACCCCAACCTCTCGGTCGCGGCGACGAGGTAGTCCCCGACGACGCGGGACTCCACCACCCTCGGCGCACCCGCGACGTCCACCACATCGGTCATCTCAGGACGTTCCTCGCGCCGCGCCGGACGGGCCCTCGAGCATGCCGTACCGGTCCTTTCCACCATCGATGAATACATTCTCGGGCCTTCCCGCCGGTGACGGCCGAGAGACCCGGCGCGCCGGTCCCCACCCCGCGGAAGCTGGTTTGCTGCAAGGAAACTGACGGGTCGGCCACACCCTGGCAACCAGGGCGGCCACTCGGCGCGGGCATGACGGCGTCCGGTTGCGTCACCACGTACGGGCGCCCCGACAGCACCATCCGGGAGCGCAGTGACGAGGATCACAAAGCCGTACGGCGGCACACCCGGCGAACGCGTCCCCGCACCGCCGCGTCGCCGGTGCCTGCGCCGAGCGTTTCGACCACGCCGACGCGGTCGCGGACATGATGGGCGCGGGCACCGAGCGGGCCGCACAGGGATGTAACACAGCCGGACCGGAGGACCGATTACCTGCTGTGTCGTCGTGCCCCCGGTCGGGATCGAACCGACACTGGACGGATTTTAAGTCCGCTGCCTCTGCCAATTGGGCTACGGGGGCGTCCGGTCAACCTATCAAACTTGTACGGGCGTCTCGGAATTATCCGAAAGTTTGCTCAGTGGACTCCCTCCATCAGACGGCTGACCCGTGGAGCGAAGAAGTAGACCACGATGCCGACGGCGATGGCGACCAGGCCGGTGGTGCCGAAGTAGGCGATCTCGTGCCCGGGGTCGTAGTACTTCGACAGCACACCCGACATCGCGGTGCCGAGGCCGACGGAGAAGAAGTAGAGGGCCATCATCTGTGCCCGGAAGGCTTCGGGCGCAAGCTGAGTCGTCACCGCGAGGCCGATGGGCGACAGCAGCAGTTCGGACACCGCGAACCCGCCCAGGACGAGGAACACCAGCACCGCCGGCACCGTCTTGCCGTCGAAACCGGCGAGCGCCACGAACAGCAGGAACGACGCGCCCATGCCGATCACGCCGTAGGCGAACTTGCGCGGCGTGGTCGGTGCGCGATTGCCCAGCCTGGTCCACAGGATCGCGAACAGCGGCGACAGCACGATGATCCAGACCGGGTCGGCCGAGCCGACCCAGCTCGACGGCGCGGTCCAGCCGAACAGCGACCAGTTCATCCGCTCGTCGGAGTACACCGCGAGCACGGTGAAGATCTGCTGGAACAGCGACCAGAACACGGCGTTGGCGACGAACAGCGGGATGAACGCCCGAACCCGGGTGCGCTCGACGGGCGTCACCTTGGGACTGCTCAGCATGACCGCGAAGTAGGTGATCGCCGCGATCACGATGACGCCGGTGATCACGTCGGAGAGGTTGTCCAGCGTCAGCAGCCCGGTCGCGACGGCCACCGCCACCACCACCAGCAGCCCGGCGACCGCTCCGAGCACGGGCCCGAAGCCGTTGCGCGGCAGCGGGTTCGGCACGTCGCGGCCGTGCGTGCCCAGATTGCGCCGGAACACCACGTACTGAGCGAGGCCCAGCGACATGCCGATCGCCGCCGCGCCGAAGCCGTAGTGGAATCCCACGTGCGTCTGCAGCAGGCCGGTGATCAGCGGGCCGATGAACGAGCCGATGTTGATGCCGAGGTAGAACAGCGTGAAGCCGCCGTCGGCCCGCGCGTCGCCCTTCTCGTAGAGGGTGCCCACCAGCGACGAGGCGTTCGCCTTCAGCGCGCCACTGCCCAGCGCGACCAGCACCAGGCCGACACCGACACCGGCCAGGTCCGGAATCACCGCCAGCGCGAGGTGTCCCGCCACCACCACGACACCGCCGTAGAACACGGTGCGCTCCATGCCGAGCACGCGGTCGGCGACCCAGCCGCCCAGCACGGTCGACATGTACACCAGTCCGCCGTACGCGCCGACGAGTCCGGTGGCGGTGGACTTCTCCAGCCCGAGCCCGCCCTCGGTGGCCGAGTAGTACAGGTAGTAACCCAGGATCGTGACCATGCCGTAGAACGAGAACCGTTCCCACAGCTCGACTCCGAACAGGTTCACCAAGCCGATCGGATGCCCGAACAGGGTGCGTTCGGCACTCCGCTGCGGTGGGTGGACCACTCCGGTCATGTACTCGACCTTTCCATGCACGCAATTCTCCAGCAACCGGATCGCAGTTGCGGTGATTCGGCGGGCCGGGTTTCGGCGCGCCGCCGCAGCAGACTAACTGGACGCATGAATTTACGAGATGGATTCCGGTCAGGATGTTCAGGTCATGAGCGGTTCGCACGCAGAGTGCCCAAGCCGGCCGGTTCGGACTTGCCAGAATGCGCGACGGCGACACGACATCCCTCCCCTTGCGATCACCCCGGTCGGACAAAACGCCCTTCCCCGCCAATGGCTCGAATGTGCCATCTGTCTGAGAAGGACAGCAGCTTGCGAGCAATATACCGGCCGCGGCGGATTCGGACAGCACACAGGGCACGACGCGACGCCCGACAACGGGTGCGCCGCAGCGTGATCGGGGGTGTGGGCGGGGACGCGAGCGCTCAGGCGACCGACGCGGCGATGCCGTCGAGGATGTCGTGCTCGCTGACGATCAGTTCGGTGATGCCCGCCCGGCGGGCCAGCTCGTCGGCGAGCACCTCGGCGATCACCGCGCCGCCACCGATCACATCGACCCGGCCGGGATGCATCGGCCCGAGCGCGGCGCGTTCGTCGTGGTTCATCGCGATCAGCCGATTGCACACGGCCCGAACCTGTTCCAGGCTCATGCGGGTGAGATGTACCTTCTCCGAATCGTATTCGGGCAGGTCGAGCGCCACGGCGGCGAGCGTGGTCATGGTGCCCGCGACGCCGACCCAGGTGCGCGCCCGCTCCACGGGCACCACCCCGAAGGCCTGCGCCAGCCGCTGAGAGGCGAAAAACCGTGCGGAGGCGACCTCTTCGCGGGTGGGCGGGTTGCCCTGCAGGCAGCGCTCGGTGATCCGCACACAGCCGATGTCGGCGGAGTACGCCGACTCCACGCCCGTGCTGTCGCCCAGCACCACCTCGGTGGACCCGCCGCCGAGGTCTACCACGACGAACGGCCCTTCGGCACTGGACAATTCGTCGACCGCACCGGCGAACGACAGCCGGGCCTCCTCGTCGCCGGTGATCACCTCGGCCTGCGCGCCGGGCACCACGCGGCCCAATTCCGCTGCGGCCATGGCGAAGAAGTCGTCGCGATTGCGGGCATCGCGGGTCGCGGAGGTGGCGACCATGCGCACTCGCGTGACACCCGCATCCACCATCCGGTCCACGTAGTCGTGCAGCGCCGCCCGGGTCCGCTCGATCGCCTCCGGGTGCAGTTCGCCGGTGGCGTCGACGCCTTGGCCGAGCCGCACGATCCGCATCTCCCGGTGCACGTCGGTCAGATGCTTGTCCGCGCCGACCTCCGCGATCAGCAACCGGATCGAATTCGTGCCGCAATCGACGGCGGCCACCCGGTCACTCATCGCTGTCCTTCCCCTGCTGGTACTCCACGTACTTCGGCCAGTCTGCCGCAATCGCGGTGCCGCGCAAGCCGTTGTCGGCCGCGAGCGCGACCGCCTCGTCGCCGAGCGGGTTCACCCCCGGGCCCTTCGCCAGTGCGTGCGCCATCAGCACGTGCAGGCATTTCACCCGCTCCGGCATCCCGCCGCCGCTGAAATCGGTGCCCAGCGACTCGATGGCGTCGCGCTCGGCCAGATAGCTCTCGTGCGCGGCACGGTAGGCGGCGGCCAGTTCGGCGTCGGCGCCGAGCCGCTCGGTCATGCCCTTCATGACGCCGGTCGCCTCCTGCCGGCTCGCCTCGGCGGTGAGGCGGGGATCGGTCAGGTAGTACAGCGTCGGGAACGGCGTGCCGTCGGGCAGCCGCGGCGCGGTCCGGACGACGGCCGGCTGCCCGTCCGGGGTGCGGTAGGCGATGCCGAGCACGCCGCGCGGCGGACGGCCCAACTGCCGGGCGACGATCTCCAGATCGGCCTCGCTGGCGGGCTCTGTCACCGGGGCGCTCCTTCGGGGGTCGGGGGTGGTGTGGCCGCATCCGGCTGCGGCGCGGGTTGCGGGGTCGACATGCTGCGCCACAGCTCGGTGTACCAGGGGTCGGGTTGGCGCGCCCGGGTGGCCTGGGCCGGGACGGGCGGTTGTTCGATGCCGGGCACCTGCACGATGTACGCGGTCTCGCCGGGCATCACCAGGCGCAGCCGATCGCGTGCCTCCGACTTGATGTAGGCCGGATCCTGTTGCTGCGCACGGCGATCGCGCAGGCGGGCCAGATCGTCCTCCAGTTCCCGGCGTTCCTGGGCGAGCTGGGCGGCCTCGGAACGCTGGCTGAAGTAGGTGCGCATCGGGACGGCCAGGGTCAGTGCCAGCGCGCACAGCACGGCGGCCAGGATGACCGCGCGGCCGGTGGACAGGCCGAGAATCTTGCGCTCGTGCTTGTCGCGGGCGGCGCGGGCGCGGGCCGCCCGCGAACCGCCGGTCCCAGTGCGGCGCTGCGCGGCGCGCTTACCGGCGGCGGTGCGAGCCGCGGGAGTGGAACCGGTGACCGGCTTGTCGGGGCGCGACCGGGCGGTCCGCGACGTGCGGCGGTCCCCGCGCCCGGACGGACTGGCACCGCGCGCCCGTCGCTCCGTCATCTCACACCTCGAAAATCGGCTGCCTGCGGGGCGGCGCGCGTGGATCCCGTCGTGACCATCCGGCCCCGGCACGCGCGCCGCATGACGACAGCTCCGACCGTACTACCCCTCGAGAACAAAGCGCGGGAACGCGACGTCCCCGGCGTAGCGGGCCGAATCACCCAGCGCGTCCTCGATGCGCAGCAGCTGGTTGTACTTGGCGACCCGCTCGCTGCGCGCCGGCGCGCCGGTCTTGATCTGCCCGCTGCCGACCGCGACCGCCAGGTCGGCGATGGTGGTGTCCTCGGTCTCGCCGGAACGGTGGCTCATCATCGACTTGTAGCCATTGCGGTGGGCCAGTTCGACCGCGTCCAAAGTCTCGGTGAGCGTGCCGATCTGGTTCACCTTGACCAGCAGCGCGTTCGCGGCGCCCTTCTCGATGCCGTCCTCGAGTCGCTCCGGGTTGGTGACGAACAGGTCGTCGCCGACCAGCTGCACCTTGTCGCCGATCTGGTCGGTGAGCGAGACCCAGCCGTCCCAGTCGTCCTCCGACAGCGGGTCCTCGATCGACACCAGCGGGTAGGCCGCCAGCAGTTCGCTGTAGAACTCGGTCATCTCGTCGGCCGAGCGGACGCTGCCCTCGAACTTGTAACCGGTACCGGCGGTGTAGAACTCGGTGGCCGCCACGTCCAGCGCCAGCGCCACATCGCTGCCGACCTGGTAACCGGCCTTCTGGATGGAGGCGACGATCAGGTCCAGCGCCTCGCGGGTGCCGCCCGGCAGGTCGGGGGCGAAACCGCCCTCGTCGCCCAGGCCGGTGTTCAGGCCCTTGCTCTTCAGCTCGGCCTTGAGGGCGTGGTAGACCTCGGCGCCCCAGCGCAAGGCCTCGCGGAAGGTGGGCGCGCCGATCGGGGCGATCATGAATTCCTGCACATCGACACTGGTGTCGGCGTGTGCGCCGCCGTTGAGGATGTTCATCATGGGCACCGGCAGCACGTGCGCGTTCGGGCCACCGAGGTAGCGGAACAGCTCCAGGCCCGAGGACTCGGCGGCCGCGCGGGCCACCGCCAGCGACACGCCCAGCAGCGCGTTCGCGCCCAGCCGGGACTTGTCGGGGGTGCCGTCCAGATCCAGCAGCACCTGGTCGACGGTGCGCTGCTCCACGGCGTCCAAACCGATGACGGCCGGGGCGATCTCGTCGAGCACGCCCTCCACGGCCTTGCGCACGCCCTTGCCGCCGTAGCGCTCACCGCCGTCGCGCAGCTCCACGGCCTCGTGCTCGCCGGTGGAAGCCCCCGACGGCACGGCAGCCCTGGTCAGGGTGCCGTCGTCGAGAGCGATCTCGACCTCGACAGTGGGGTTACCGCGCGAATCCAGGATCTCGCGAGCTCCGACCTGTTCGATGATGGCCACGAAAACGACACTCCTTCGGCTCCTGACTCGGTCCCGCCCACCGCCGTCCATGAGCAGGTCGCACGGCGAACCCGTGCTCGGATGAGCCTACTGTGTTTGTTTGCCGAGCTTCGCTCGGCGGGTTTGTGGCGCCCTTGGTCTCGGGTTTCGGGGGTCGCTGCTGGCTCCTTCGTCGCTTCGCAGCGACCCCCGAAACCCGAGACGCGCCACAAACCGGGGGGGGTTGCGCCATAAACGGGGGGTCGGCATAAACCGGGGGTGATGTGAACAAGAGGTTTGTTGGGGTCAGGCCTTGCGGCCGACGCTGTAGGCGGCGGCGTGGAGGCGGACCTTATTCAGGTAGGGGGTGGACTGGTTGTAGGTGAGCAGGGCTCGCTGCCAGCCTTCGGGGGTGGTCAGGTTGCCTCCGCTGGCGCACAGGTAGCGGGCGGCGGTGAGGGCGGCGTCGTCGATGTTGTCGGGGTCGGCGACGCCGTCACCGTTGGCGTCGGCGCCCCAGCGCTGCCACGTTTCGGGGAGGAACTGGAACGGGCCCTCCGCACGCACATAGACGGGCTCGCCCGCGCGGGCGGTCTCGTGCTCGTCGACGATTCGCGCCACGCCCGGCGATCCGTCCAGCGGCACACCGCGGATGGGCGGGCTCACCTGGCCGTCGGACCCCAGGCGGGAACCGCCGTGGCTACCGTGTTTGCTCTCCACGCGAGCGATGCCCGCGACCGTGGTCCAGCCGATGCCGCAGTCGGGGCGGGATCGGGCCAGCACGGCCGCGGCGTAGCCGTAGGCCTCCAGCGCCACGACCGGGATGCCGAGCGCGTCGGACTGCTCGTCGGCCCACTCGCGCAGCTGTCCGGCGCTGCGGCCGGGGGCGTCGAGATCGATCGGGGGACGGGAGTGCCCACGCCGGGCGGGATGCCCTCCGGAATGGGCGGGAGCTGCTGCACCTCCCCGCACCCGGACAGCACGACGGCCGCCGCGACGACGCCGAGCAGGGCGGCGCGGACCTTCCGAGCGGTTCGAGCACCGGCCTTCTTCGGACGCACCTCTCCATCATCCAGATATCCGGGCGATGGTGGTTGTGTGGGACTCCGAGTCCCACGTATTCTCGAAGGGAGTCGAGGTTCAGGAGGCACCGATGACGTTGTCCGACACCATGCACACCGGCCCGATCACGCCCGAGTACGCGGAGGCGTTGGCGGCTCTGTCCGAGGGATCGGTGCATCGGCATT
This sequence comes from Nocardia sp. N2S4-5, assembly GCF_044628355.1. NCBI lineage: Bacteria > Bacillati > Actinomycetota > Actinomycetes > Mycobacteriales > Nocardiaceae > Nocardia > Nocardia sp. N2S4-5. Next base: position 3,715,522 of record NZ_JBIUPM010000001.1, read on the forward strand.
TCGACCCGTATCTCGACATCGATTGGGACGGGCCGGAACTCGCGATCGACCCCGACGACCCGCGCTGGGTGCTCGATCCCGAGATCGACCCGCTCGGCGCCACCCGCTGGTACCGGGAGTTGCCGCTGCACCAGCAGATCGAGATCGGCAAATGGCGGATCTCGAACGTGATCAAGGTGGGGGCGGCGTTCGAGAGCGTGCTGATCCGCGGGCTGATGCAGTACATCATGAAGCTGCCCAACGGATCTCCCGAGTTCCGGTACTGCCTGCACGAGATGACCGAGGAGTGCAACCACATCCAGATGTTCCAGGAGCTGGTGAACCGCGTCGGCGTGGACGTGCCCGGGATGCGGCCGGTGTTCCGGGCGCTGTCGCCGCTGATCGGGGTGGCGGGCGGATACGCGCACGTCATCCTGTTCATCGGCATTCTCGGCGGCGAGGAGCCGATCGACCACTACCAGAAGGCGGTCATCCGCGCCGAGGCCAACATGCCGCCGGCGGTGCTGCGCACCATGCAGATCCACATCGCCGAGGAGGCGCGGCACATCTCATTCGCCCACGAGTACCTCACCGCCCACATCGAGCGGATGGGTCTACCCGGAAAAGCGGTGTGCGCCTTGGCATTCCCGCTCGCGATGCGGTGGCTGGCCGGGGAGATCATGACGCCGCCGCGGTCGTTCGCCCGGCAGTTCGACATTCCGCGCGAGGTGATCAAGGAGGCGTTCTGGCGCGGTCCCGCCTCGCGCAAGATCCTCTCGGGTTACTTCGACGACGTGCGCAAGCTGGTCGATGATCTCGGCCTCATGCCCGCCCCCGCCAAGCTGCTCTGGCGGGCGCTGAACATCAATGGCGCGCCCTCGCGTTATCGCAGCGAACCGGCGCGCCGGGCGGCGTGAGCGGCGGCACTCATCGGTCCGGTGCGGCCAGTGCCTCGATCAGCTGGAGGAGGGGCTGGTCGGGGTCGAGGGTGAGGTGGTGCGTGCGGGCGACGCCGTCGAGGATGCTCCAGGCGTAGCTCGCTACCTCGGCGATCAGGGCGGCGCGGTCGAGCGCGGGGTCCGGTTCGTGGGCCCAGCGCGTGACGGTGGCCTCGACCATGGCGACGATGGCGAAGGTCATGGTGTCGATGACCGGCGGGTCGGCCACGCCGACGGCGCCGGCGAGCCCGGACACCAGCCCGTTGGCGCGGCCGGTGATGGTGATCATCAGGCCGCTCAGCGCGTCGCGGTCCTCGGGGCCGTCCGCCGCGGGGCCGGTGCGCAGGAATTCGTGTTGGCGCGGATGGTCGCCGATCCAGTCGACGACCACGCCGACCGCCCGGGCCAAGATCTCCGCGATGGACCCGGCGCCGATGTCCAGCGCGGCGTCCAGGGCGTCGGTGAAGCGCTCGGCGATGGTGGTCCGAACCCGGCGATCGAGCTCCTCGCGGCCCGAGAACTGCCGATACAGAACGGATTTCGCCAACCCGGCCCGCGCCGCGATCTGCTGCGCCGGAATGTCCGCGCCCGCCGGATGCTCCTCCAGCAACGCAATCGCCGCCTCGACAATCCGCTCCCGCCGCGCAGCATTATGCGGCTGCCACCGCTCCCGCCGCCCCCCAGCCGCCGCGGGCACCGCTGCTGCACTCGACACGCAACGAGTGTATGCCCCACCGTTCTCAGCCCTCGGGGCACGCGGACTCAACCCCGGCCACGGACCACTCAGCCCAGCAGGGCGGCGGTGGCGTCGTGTGCCGGGGCGGCGAGGACCTTGGCGACAGGGCCTGTTTCGACGATGCGGCCGGATTCGAGTACGCACATGCCGGTGCAGTAGCGGGAGACGACGTGCATGTCGTGGGTGATGACGAGCAGGGCCAGGTTCCGGTCGCGGCGCAGGCTGTCCAGCAGGGTCATGATGGCGTCGGCGGTGTCGCGGTCGAGTGCCGAGGTGATCTCGTCGCACACCAGCACCGCCGGTCGCAGCGCCAAGGCCCGGGCCAGCGCCACCCGTTGCCGCTGACCACCGGACAGTTCGTGCGGATACCGCTGGGCCAGTGCGCTTTCCAGTTCCACCGTGTCCAGCAAACGCGCGACCTCGGCCATCACCTCCGGCCCGCGCACACCACCGTGCCGCCGCACCGGCCGCGACAGCGTCTGCGCCACGGTCCGACGCGGATTGAGACTCCCCGCACTGTCCTGCGGCACCAACGCCACCCGCCCCGACACCCGCACCTCCCCCACCGCGGCCCGGCGCAATCCCACCACCGCCCGAGCCAACGTCGACTTCCCCGCCCCCGACGGCCCCGCCACCGCGACCGACTCCCCCGCCGCCAACCCCAGGTCGACACCTTCGAGCACCATCCGCCGCCCGATTGACACCCCGAGCCCCGACACCGAGAGCACCTGGCCACCAACACCTTTGGTCCCACCTGGACCGCCGTCCGCTCGACCGGCCGTGCCGCCGGAACTCACCGGCGCTCCGCCAGCATGCCGATCGGATTCCGCCCCGGCACCCACAGGCCGATGCACACCATCTCCGGGCAGCGCGCCGCCGACCACCGAATCCGTAGCCGAAACCCCCACGCCGCCAGGACGTTCCGGCCCAACGACGGCCTCGCCCGGGCACGACCAGCCCGCAACATCCGAAGCCACCGACTCGTCCACGGCGAAATCGATCGAGCTACCCCCGGCGGAATCAACCGCCTTTCCGCGCACCGCATCGCGCCCGTCGCCTGTCGCGACCACCTCATCAACCAAGCCCTGCCCGATTGACGCATCACGACCGGGATCAACATCCTCGCCGCATCCCGCACCACGACCATTGCCCGCCGCGATCACCCGATCAGCCGAGCCCTGCCCACCGAGCGCGTCACGACCGGGGTCGACAGCCTTCCCGGATACCGCGCCACGGCCGTCCCCCACCACGATCGCCTCATCAGCCGAGCCCTGCCCAACGAGCGCGTCACGGCTGGAGTCGACAGCTTTGCCGGATACCGCACTACGACCGTTGCCTACCGTGATCACCTCGCCGGCCGAGCCCAGCCCGACGGACGAGTCGCGACTCGCGTCGACAACCTTGCCGGACATCGCGCTACGACCATTGCCTACCGCGGTCACCTCGCCGGCCGAGCCCAGCCCGACGGACGAGTCGCGACTCGCGTCGACAACCTTGCCGGACATCGCGTTACGACCGTTGCCCACCGCGACCACCACGTCGGCCAAGTCGTGCAGGGCGGCGGTGTCGTGGCCGGAGACGACGATGGTGGTGCCGTGGTCGTCGGCCAGGCGGCGGAGGAGATGTATGACGGAGGTGCGTAGGCGGCCGTGTAGACCGGCCAGGGGCTCGTCCAGGACCAGGACCGGGGTGCGGCGGGCGAGGGCGCGGGCCAGGGCGACGCGGCGCTGCTCGCCGCCGGACAGTTCGGCCGGGCGGCGGCGCAGGTAGGACTCTGGCAGTTCCACCGCCGCCAGGGCTTCCAAAGCTGTTGCAGGGTCGGACAATTCGCCCAGCAAGGAGCGGACGCGCATGGTCGGGTTCAGCGCCACGCCGGGATCCTGGCCGACGAAAGCGATCTGCTCGCGCCGGAACCTCCGCAACGCGAGCGGGTCGAGGGTGAGCACCTCGTGCTCGCCGACGTGTACCACCCCGCTCGCGGTGGCGCCCGCCGGAACCTGCCCGAGCAACGCCTTCATCAGGGTCGACTTGCCGCAGCCGGACGGCCCGCGCAGCGCGGTGACACCGCCCTCGGGCACCCGCAGCGAGATGGTGTCGAGCAGCGGCGCGGACGCCGCGGACACCGACAGTTCCCGGACCACGATCATGTCCGCCCCGCTTCCCGTCGTCCCAACGCGGCCGCCAGCAGGTTCACGCTCACCGCGACGATGCCGATGGCGAGGCTCGGCGCCAGCACCGCCCACGGATTCAGCAGGATCCCGGAAGCGTTGTCGCGCACCATGACAGCCCAATTCGACGCGCCGAGCGAGGTCGGCAGCCGCAGGAACGCGGCCGTCGCCACCAGGTACATGCCCTCGACGAAACGCAAGCCGAACTGCGCGAAGACCAGTTCACGCATGTTCGGCAACATCTCGCGGAAAATCACGTAACCGGTGGACTCCCCGCCGAGCCGCGCCGCCTCCACATACCCGGTTGCGGCCACGGGTGTCGCCGCGGCCGCGAACACCCTTGCGGAGTAAGGGATTCCGAACACAATCGCCACCAGCACCACCCCGAACGCCCCCGACTCCGGCCACGACGCCACCACCAGCAGCAGCGCCAGGACGGCCGGCAACAGGATCGCCAGATCCGCACCGCGCTCGATCACCGCCCCCAGCCGCGGCCGCAGCGCCGCCAGCGCACCCAACACACTCGCGCACCCGGTAACCGCGACGGCGATCAACACGGCCAGCAGTATCAGCCCCCACCCACCGTGCAGCAACCGGCTGAACACGTCGTGCCCCAACCGATCCCCGCCCAACGGCGCCCCCGCCCCCGGCGCGGCAAACGGAATCCCCACGGTGGCATCCACCGCCCGCGGCGCCACCCACGGCCCCACCGCCGCCCCCACCACCACGACCACCGCGGGCAATCCCCGCAACAGCAAGCCCCGATTCATGTCCACCCGCCCACGTCGTCACTCCCACGCATCGGCCACCCGGCCTGCGCGGACGCAAATCGACCCCACACGGCAAATCCCGCCACTTCCCCGCGACCCGTGACCGCCAAGGCCGGATCACCGCTGCCGGAAAGCCGCCCCACCCCCACCCAACTCGCAGCCAACCACCACCCCCATCCCAAAGTCCGAGAAAAGCGGCCCCCCGGCACCACCCGCCCGTCTCCAGCCCAGGCACCACCCACCCATTCATGCCCGCGCACAACCGCCACCACCCCACGCAACGCCCCCGCCAAAAGCCGCAACTTCCCCACGACAAAACCGCAGCGATACCCCACCCACCACAACCCCACCGCCCACCCCCACTGCGACACCTCCGTCAACAGCCGCGCTTCCTCACGACTCGACCGCAGCGATACTCCGTTCGCCACAACCCCGCCGCCCACACTCGACACAACGCCACCGCCAACAGCCACTACTTCCTCGCCACACGACCGCAGCGATACTCCACACGCCACCACCCCACCACTCACACCCGACGCGACACCTCCATCAACAGCCACTACTTGCTCGCCACACGACCACGGTGGTACTCCGCCCGCTACCACCCCATCACCATCAACGGCCGCGACTTCCTCGCAACACGACCACGGTGACACTCCACCCGACACCACCTGATCGCTCACACTCGACACAACGCCACCGCCAACAGCCACGACTTCCCGCTGCCACGACCGCAGTGACGCTCCACCCGCCACCACCCCACCCACACTTGAAACGACACCTCTGCCAACGGCCGCGACTTCCTCGCGGCACGACCGCAGCGATACCCCACACGCCACCACCGTCAACGGCCCCGACTTCCTCGCAACGCGACCACAGTGACACTCCGCCCACCACCACCCCATCGCCCACACTCGACGCAACGCCACCGCCAACAGCCACTACTTCCTCGCGACACGACCGCAGCGATACTCCGCCCACCACCACCCCACCGCCCACACTCGACGCAACCCCACCGCCAACAGCCACTACTTGCTCGCGGCACGATCGCGGTGACGCTCCGCCCGCCACCACGCCATCGCCTTTCGAGGCGACACCTCTGCCAACGGCTGCGCCCTCGCGCCACGGCCGCGGTAGTGCTGGGCTCGGGGTGGCCGGAATCGGGTTCATCGCCGACCTCGCATTGCCCAGGCGCGCAGGCCGTCTGCTGTCAGTAGGACGCACATGATGATTACGCCTGCTGCTGCGGCGGTGGCGGCGGCCAGGCCGGTGTCGCGGTCGGCGACGGAGCCGGCGAGGAGGGCTCCGAGGCCTGGGTAGTTGAAGAGGCTCTCGACGACCAAAGCGCCGCCGAGCAGCATGCCCACCGTCGTGGCGTAGGAGGCCGCGATGGCGGGTAGTGCTACCGGGAAGATGTGTCGGGTCATCAGGCGGGTCGGCGAAAGGCCTTCCAGCTCCGCGTGTTCCACGTGTGGCGCGCGGGCGGCGTCGGCGAGTGCGCCGCGGACCACCCGGGTGTTCCAGCCGGTCTGTGGCAGTGCCAGGGCCAGGGCGGGGAGCACCAGCATGTCGGCGCTCGCGGGGAATCCGGAGCGACCGGCGACGGTCACGGCGGGCAGCCAACCGGCCGCGAACGAGAAGACCGCGATCAGTCCGGCGGCGACCACGAACTCCGGCAGCGCGACCACCATCGCGGTCGCCGGTTGCAGTACCCGCGCGGCCCACCCGTCCGGCTTTGTCGCCCACCACATTCCGCACGCCATCGACGCGAAGACGGTGACCGCGAAGGCGATTCCGCCCAGCAGCAGCGTCTGCGGCGCGGACGCGGCGAGCAGATCGGCGATCGGCCGACCGTGCGCCGTAGTGCCGAAGTCACCGGTGACCAACCCGTTCAGCCACGACCAGAATCGTTGCGGCAGCGGCCGGTCCAGCCCGAGCTCGTGCCGCTTGGCGGCGACCGTCTCCGGGCTCGCCCCGCGATCCAGCGCCGCGCGGGCGGCGTCGCCGGGCAACACCGAGACCGCGCAGAACACCAGCGTCAACAACACCAGCAACAGCCCGACCCGGCGCAACACGAACCCGGCCACCGCGACCGCGACACCGCCGCGCCCACGGTCCGTGACGCCGAGCACCGCCGGTTCGGCGACCACACTCACGTGAGCCATACCCGTTCCAGCTGCACGCGCCCGAACCCGCCCAGCGTCGGCAGGTCGCGCACCCGGCTCGACGCGATATCAATGCCGTCGGCCATGCCCCACACCAGGTATCCGCCCCGATCGTGCTCGATCTGCTGCACCGCCCGGCACGCCCTGGCATACGCGGCCGGATCGGCGGCACCCAGCGCCGCGGCGGTAGCGGCGTCGAATTCGTTGTCGGCGAAGGCGGTTTCGTTGCGATTGCTGCCCGAGGACAGCAGCTTGGCGGCGTAGAACAGCACCGAGTCGTTGGTGCCCCAGTTGACCGTGTACAGCGGCGCGTGCAACCAGGTGCGCTCGTAGAAGGTGCCCGAGTCCTGCACTACCACTTCGACATTCACGCCGATATCGCGCAGCTGGGTGGCGAATACCCGCGCCGACTCCACCTCGCCGGGCGCCTCCTCCTTGGTGACCAGCTGATAGGTCGCGCCGGTATCGAAACGCGCCTCCGCCAGCAGCGCCCGCGCCCGGTCCGGGTCGCGGCGACGCTGCGGAATATCCTTGGCGTACTCCGGATCCCCGGTGCCGAGGACGTCGTTGGCGACGCTGCCGTACCCCGAAAAGGCCTGCGCCACCAGCGCATCGCGGTCCGCGGCCAACCGCAGCGCGGTGCGCACCCGCGGGTCGGCGAAGGGTCCGTCGGCGGTGCGCATGGCGATAGCGACCGCGGTGTCGTTGGGCCGCCGGACAACGTGCAGGTCACCGCGCCCGGCGGCGGTGCGCCCGGCGATCGCGCCGACGTTGGACGCCAGGTCGACCTGCCCGCCGACCACCGCGTTCGACAGCGCGTCCACGTTGTCGAACATGGTGACCTCGATGGCCTCCAGCCGCGGCCGCGGCCCGTGCCAGGAGTCGTTGCGCACCAGCCGGGCGTTGCCCTGCCGATAGGACTCGAGCCGAAAAGGCCCGCTCCCCACGGCATTCGAGAAGTCCGTCGTCCCCTGCTTGACCGTGAACGTCATCAGCCGCACCAGCACCGGAATCTGGGTGTTCGGCGCCGCCGCCGTCACCACCACGCGGCCCGGCCCGTCGGCGGCGATGTCGTCGGGCCGCGCCACCGGCATCTTCGACTCACCGCCCACCTCACGCAGGCGGCGCAGCGACCACACCACATCCTCGGCGGTGACCGGACTGCCGTCGTGGAAGGTCGCGCCCTCGACGAGAGTGAACACCCAGCGCCGCTGCGCGGCGTCCGCGGACCAGGCGGCGGCCAGGCGCGGCTGCACGGTCGGGTCGGCGCCGGGCACCGTGAGCGGCTCGTAGATCAGCGACGCGATCAGGAAGTCGCTCTCATTGCTCAGGTTCGCGTGCGGATCCTGTTGCAGCGCTGAGGCTTTGCCCAGTGCGCCGACACGTAGGGTCCCGGTGTCGCCGGAGGCGCGCCCGCAGGCGCCCAGTGCCAGTGCGGCACCCACTCCGAATCCGGCGCCGAGCAACCGTCGTCTGGTCATGGTCGTCATCGCAGGTGCCTCGTCCCTCATCCGAGTCAGCTATGCCAGCCAAGGCTAACCTTATGATTCTGCGATACAGGGCATGCGGACGTCCACGTCGCCCTCCGACACCGGCGCGTCGGACCGATTAGCTGCATGGTTACCCTGCTAGCTGATCTCCGCGCTCTCCGTTCGCCTTTCCCGCGACACACTTTAGGTAAGCCTTGCTTAAGCTCTCGGGAGAGACTAATTTCGCAGACCGAGTCTTCACCACCTGCTTCACCACCGTTGCGAAGAAGGGAATTCCTGGTGGAAAACGTTCTCTGCGAACGTATGACGCACCACCCCACCGAATCGGACGAGATCGAACGACGCGCGCTGCCCGCCGCGGCCGCACAGGCCGTTCGCGACACGGCCCGCGACATCGCGGTCACAATCGAGAGCATGCCGGGTTCCGCCGCGCGCGCCGCCACTCTCACCGATACGGCGCTGATCGACTTGATCGACACGCATGCCGCGCGTTTACCCGAGGCCGTGCGCACCGTGCTGCGACCGCCCGTGTCCGCGGCCGGCGCCGCGATCGTGAGCCGGTTACCGCTGAGCGACGAAGAATTGGGCCCCACCCCGCGCGACTGGCGGCAGGCCGCCGCGTGGAGCGGCGATCCGGCCCATCGCCACGCCTCGTTCCAATGGGACATCACGATGCTCCTGCTGGCCCGCGCCGCCGGTGCGCCGTTCGGGTGGCAGGGCCAGCAGAACGGCCGGATGGTGAACAACATCGTCCCTTCCCTCGGGCACGAGCACGAGCAGTCCGGCGCCTCCAGCACCACGCTGCTCACCCCGCACACCGAGGACGCCTTCCACCCCCGCCGCGCCCACCTGCTCATGCTCGGCTGCCTGCGCAACCCCGACCGCGTCGGCACCACCGTGTCGTCGGTGCGGCAGGTGCGCCTGGACGAGCGGCAACGGCGGCGGCTGAGCGAGCCGACGCTGCCGATCCTGCCGGATGTCTCCTACGGCACCGATTTTCACCGGTACCCGGCGACGCCGCTGCCGACCGTCGGTGACCACGACGGCCGCCCGACGCTGCGCTACGACCCGGCCTACACCCCGCTCGACGACGCCGACGCCGAATTCCGCAGCGCCTACGCCCATCTCGGGGCCGAGCTGGAGCGAGTATGCCGCACGGCCGTCCTCGCACCGGGTGATCTGTTACTGGTGGACAACGACGTGGTAGTACACGGACGGGTGCCGTTCACGCCGCGCTACGACGGGACGGACCGCTGGCTCAAGCGGGTCAACATCCGCCTGCCGCGCCGCAGGCCCGCGGCCGAGGCCGCCGAAAGTGGTTACGGCCAGCGCACGGTCACCCCCTTCGACTCGAAAGACACTGCGACACAGGAGGTTCCAGACCGATGAACCGAGGAAGCCAGTGACCACCCGGCGCATCCCGCTGCGGGTACTCAGCCGCAGCGACCTCGCCGACGTCCCGATCACCCCGGTGGACGTGGTGCGCGCCGTCGAGGAGGCGTATATCGCACTGGCGTCGGGAGATTCGGACAATCCGCGCAAGCTCAGCGTCGCCCATCCCGACGGCTGGTCGGTCGCCTACGCCATGCTCGGCCGCGACGGCCGGCGCCGGGTGGTGGCGATGAAGACCTCCTACAAATTCGATCCCAGCCACGACCGCAGCACCAAGCGCTACTACACCACGATCACGCTGTACGACGACGCGACCGGCATGCCGATCGCGATGATGGACTGCGCCCGGGTCGGCGCCCTGCGCACCCCGGCGGTGTCGGCGCTGCTGGTCCGCGAGACCATCCGCTCCGATGCGCGCAGCGTGCTGCTGATCGGCACCGGCACGCAGGGCCGGAACGCGCTGCCGCACCTGCTCGCCGCGAACCCGCAGCTGAATCACCTGATGCTGTACGGCACGCATCCGGACGGGCTGAAGGCGGTGCACGAGCAGTTGGCCGCCCATCACCCGCACACCGAATTGGAGACCGTGTCGGATCCCTACGCGGCCGCACGCGAGGCCGACGTGGTGCTCGCGACGGCCGGTCCCGGCACCAAGGTCGCCCTCGAATCCGGGGATCTGGCACCGGGTTCGGTGGCGGTGCTGGTCGGCTACGGACTCGCGCCGTCGGCGCTGACCGACGCCGACCGTGTGGTCGCCACCAACGCCGAGCAGATGTCGCTGACCGGCACCGACATGGCCGGCCCGGACGGCCGCCTGCGACCCGTCGATATCGAGCTGCCGCAGATCCTCAGCCGCCGCGGCGTCGGCCGCACCGGCGACGACCAGCGCATCTTCGTCTACAACAGCGGCCTGGTCCTCACCGACATCGCCGTCGCCCACGCCCTCGCGGAACGCGCCATCGCCGACGGCCGCGGCACGGAGGTCCCCATATGGGATTGAACGCGGGCGCGCCACCGTGCGCCGCGCCCGCGCTGCCCGCCCACCGGGACGACTGGGAGCGGCGATTGCTGGCCGATCCGGACTTGTTGGGGGACATCGCGTTCGCGGTCGGCGGGCCGTTTCACGTGATGTTCCCGGCGCGGGTGGGGCGCACTATCGAGGCGTTCCGGGAAGTGTTCGAGCGAACCGGCGTCGACGGCGCGATCTACTACGGCAAGAAGGCGAACAAGGCCGGGTGCGTGGCGCGGGCGTGCGCCGAGCACGGCGCCGGGGTGGACGTGGCGAGCGTCGGGGAGCTGAATTCTGCGCTGGCGCAGGGCGTCCGGGGCGACGAGCTGATGGTCACCGGCCCGGCCAAGTCCGACGAGCTGCTGTGGTTGGCGGCGCGCCACGGTGCGCTCATCGCCGTCGACACGGACGACGAACTGGACCAGCTTGCGGCGCAGGTCATTCCGGTGCGCGTGCTGTTGCGCGCGCTCCCCCCGGAGTCGGACAGCCGCTTCGGCATGACCGGCGACGAACTCGATCGCGCGCTGGCCCGCACCGATCTCGGGCCGGTCCGCATCGCCGGATTCAGCTTCCATCTCTCCGGCTACCAGCCGATACCCCGCGCCGAACTGGCCGCCGCACTCGTGGCCCGCTGCCGGGAAGCGCGCGCACTCGGCCACCCGGCGACGATGATCTCCATCGGCGGCGGCTTCGCGGTCGACTACGTCGCCGAGCAGTCGTGGCGGGAGTTCACCGAAGGCGCGGGGCCGCACTGGTTTCACGGGGGAAGAGGTTCGATTCGTACTACCCGTACCACAGCGCGACCGCGGGCCCGGCCGCGCTGGCCGCCGTCCTCAACCACCAGGGCTTGGCGAAAACACTGCGGGACAACGGCATTCGCTTGGCGATCGAACCGGGCCGCGCTCTCCTGGACCGCGCGGGCAGCACCGTCTTCCGCGTCCAAGGCACGAAAACCCGCACCGCACAGGGTCTCCCGTACCAGCTGCTCACGGTCGACGGGACCAGCCTGAGCCTGTCCGAACAGTGGTTCGACAGCGAATACCTCCCCGACCCGGTGCTGTGGCCCACCCGGCCCGGCACCCGCACTCCCGCGAGCGTCGGCGCGGCCACCTGCCTCGACTCCGACATGCTCAGCTGGCGGCGCATCCCGCTGGCGCGGCCCGCGGTGCCCGGCGACCTGCTCGTCTACCCCAATACCGCCGGATATCAGATGGATTCCAACGAATCGGCGTTCCACGAGTTACCGATTCCACCCAAGGTGGTGCTGCACGAGGCGCCCGGCGGCCGGTTCCGCTGGACCCTCGACGCGCGCTAGCGTCCCCGTCACACACCTCCCTTCCACACCCATAGTCCGAGGAGACTTCATGGCGCTCGTCACCCGTGTGACGGACCTGATCGGCAACACCCCGTTGTTCGAACTCGCCGCCACCGACACCGGCACCCGGCTGCTGCTCAAGCTCGAACAGTTCAACCCGACCGGCGCGGCCAAGATCCGGATGGCCCGGGAAATGGTGCGCGACGCGGAGCGTCGAGGATTGCTGAAAGATGGCGGGCATATCATCGAGTCCACGTCCGGCAACACCGGACTGGGACTGGCGGTAGTGGCAGCCGAGCGCGGGTATCGCTTCACCGCGGTCGTCGACCACCACGCCTGCAAGGACAAACTACGCGCGATGCGAGCCATGGGAGCCGAACTCGTGTACGTCGCCGATGACGGAGACGACAGTCTGGCCACCTCGGCGCGAGAGGACCTCGCCGAGGCGATGGCCGCTGCCCGCCCCGACGCCTACTTCACCGAGCAGCACAACAACGACGCCAACGCCCTCGGCTACTACGCGGTCGCCGAGGAGTTGCTGGATGATCTGGGCAGCGTCGATATCCTGCTGTCGGCCGTCGGCACCGGCGGCTCGCTGTTCGGCACCGCCCGCCGCCTGCGCGAACTGGGTTGCGCGGCACGGGTGATCGGCGTCGAGCCGATCGGCTCGATCGCGTTCGGCGGGGAGGGCGGACCGTACTGGCAGTCCGGCACCGGCACCCCGCCCGGCGCCACCGTCGGCACCGCGGTCGACTACTCGCTGCTGGACGAGGGCGTCAAGGTGTCGGACGTGGACGCGTTCGCCACGGCGCGTGCGGTGGCCGCGAGACTGGGCCTGCTGATCGGTGGCTCGGCCGGCGGCTCGGTGCACGCCGCGCTCACCCGCCTGGAACAGTTCCCGGCCGGGTCGACCGTGGTAACGATCGTGTGCGACGGCGGCGAAAAGTATCTGGATACGGTCTTCGACGACGACTGGATGAACGAACGCGACCTGCTGGACGAAAGCTCCGAGAGCGCAGTACTCGACCTGCTCGATCGCTACTCGCCCGCGCGCCGCGATCTGGTGGGCGCGCGGTGAGTAAGGTATACCTAACGAGAATATCGATGCACCCTAGTAAGAATGTGATTCTCATACACGGAAGGGCGGAATGAGCAGCGCATCGCACCGATCCGATTGGCGCAGTCTGACGACGCTGGCGACGCCGATCGCGCTGACGCAGCTCGCGCAGGTCGCGGTGTCGACGACCAATATCGCGCTGATGGGCTCGCTCGGCATCACCCAGGTCGCCGCCGGTGGCCTGGCCATGACGCTGTTCAACCAGATCCGGACCATGTGCGTCGGCCTGATCACCGCGACCGGCAACCAGGTCGCCACGGTGGCGAGCCGGGCCGGGCAGCGCAATGCCGACGCCGACCACGAGATCCGCGACGTGGTCCGGTCCAGCTTCCTGATCGCGACGGCCGCGGGCCTGCTGGGCGGGCTGGTGCTGATGGCGCTGGGCTGGTCGTTGCAGTGGCTCGGCCAGGACGCGGCGGTGCTGTCCGCGGCGCGGCCGATGATGGTCGCGCTGGCTCCCGGGTTGCTGCCGTGCCTGTGGTTCCAGGTGCTGCGCCAGTACACCGTCGGCATGCAGCGGCCTCAGGCGCTGCTGCTGGTAACCCTCGGCTCGGTGGCGCTGAATGTCGTTCTCGCCCTTGGGCTCATGCACGGCTGGGCGGGTCTGCCCGCGCTCGGCCTCACCGGCATCGGGCTCGCCACCTCGCTGGTCTTCCTGATCACCTTCGGCGTCTTCTGGGCGATGGTGCGCCGCGACGCCCGCCTGCGGCCGACGCTGCCGGTGCGGATGTGGCCGGTGCGGTGGCGGACCGTCGCCGAAGAGTTGCGGCTGGGCACCCCGATCGCGCTGACCTACGGATCCGAAGCGGGCATGTTCTCCGTACTGGCGCTGGTCATGGGTGCGCTGGGACCGGCCGCGCTGGCCGCGCACAACGTGGTCTACCAGCTGGTCTACATCGTGTTCCAGGTGGCGATCGGCCTCTCGCACGGCGTCTCGATCCTGGTCAGCAAGGCCGTGGCGCGCGACGAGCACCGGCACGCGCAGTCGCTGGCGTGGCTGGCCCTGCGGCACGCCGCGGTGGTCGCCACGCTGGTCGGGCTGCTGTACGTGGTGGCGCCGGATGTGGTGCTGCGCCCGTTCCTCGCCCACCGCGACGGCGACACCGTCGCACTCGCGCACACCCTGCTGCTGATCGCGATCGTGCTGCAGTTCTTCGACGCCGCGCAGAACATCGGCACCGGGCTGCTGCGCGGATTGAAGGAGACGCGGGCCGGGTTCCGGCTGTCGCTGGTCGGCTACTGGATTGTGGGATTGCCCACAGCGCTGGCGCTCGCCTACCCGGCCGGGCTCGGCGCGGCGGGCGTGTGGTGGGGGCTCACGGCCGGGCTCGCCGCGACCGCCGGACTCATGCTGCGGCGGTACTTCGCCCTGCTGGGCGGGCGCGAACACGCTCGGCCGCGGGTGCTGGCCGGTAGTCTCGGCGGCGCGAGCTGACACGAAATTCTCATCTGGACGTAAGCATGTCGTCATCCGGCGTGGGCATTTAGTAGGGATCAGCTTCGTTATTCTGACGCGGAGGCGAAGCCAAGCCCGTATCCGGGAGGAATCCGGTGCCCATCAGCAGAGTCGCGGAATACCCACGACCGGACCATGTCCTGTTCCACTTCAGTGACACCCACCTGATCGCCGACGACGGCGCGCTGTACGGCGCTGTCGACGCCGAACAGCGCCTACGCCAGCTCCTGGACCGGGCCGAGGCGGGCGGCATCACGCCGACCGCCATCCTGTTCACCGGCGATCTGACCGACCACGGCGAGCCGCGCGCGTACAACAAGCTGCGCGCACTGGTGGAGCCGTTCGCCGATCGGCTCGGCGCGCCCGTCGTCTGGGTCACCGGCAACCACGACGACCGCGCCACGCTGCGCGAGCAGTTGCTCGACGAGGACGGTTCGGCCGCACCCTTCGACCGGGTGCACACCATCGACGGGCTGCGCATCGTGGTGCTGGACACCACCGTCCCGGGCCACCACTACGGCGAACTCACCGACGACCAATTGGCTTGGCTGCGTTCGGTATTGGCCGAGCCCGCCCCGTTCGGCACGATCCTCGCCATGCATCATCCGCCGGTGCCGTGCATCCAGGACCTGGCGGTGACGGTGGAGCTGCGCGACCAGAAGCGGCTCGCCGACGTCCTGGACGGCACCGATGTGCGCAGCATTCTCGCCGGGCACCTGCACTACTCGACCACGGCGACGTTCGCCGGCATCCCGGTGTCGGTGGCGTCCTCCGCCTGCTACAGCCAGGACCTGGCCGTCGCCGAAGGCGGTCAGCGCGGCCGCGACGGCGCGCAGAGCTTCAACTACGTGCACGTCTACCCGGACACCGTGGTGCACTCGGTGGTGCCGATCGACCGCGGCCCGACGGTCGGGCAACCCGCGAGCCCCGCGGAGGCCGCCGAGCGGCTCGAGCGAGCGGGAATCCTCATCCCGCCCGCCTCCCGCATCCCGCAGGTCCTGAACCGCCGGGAACAAACCGCCGAATCGGACGACGAATCGGTCCGCTGAACCGCGGACCCATCCACGGACTGTCCTACGCGGCGCCCGGCTCCAGCGCCGCCAGCGGGTCGGCGGCGGTGACGCGCTCCCAGGGCGCCGGGTCCGGGAAGTAGCCCTCGAGGAACTGCGAGACGACGCGGACCCGCTCGGCCTCGGGGACCTCGGGGAAACTGCCGTCGTTGAGGCAGAAGAAGTCCACCTTGCGCCGTCGCGCCAGGCCGTCCAACAGGGCCAGGCCGGCGTAGCCGGTGGTGTCGACGTAGCGCACCCGGGCCGCTTCCTGCGGTACCGCGCGGCCGGTGAGCAGCGCGTAGTAGTGGTACAGCGAGTTGGTGACCGAGATGTCGGTGGCCGCCCGGAACCTGCTGCCGCGGGTGCGCGCGAAGTCGGCGCCGAACTCGCGCTCCATCTCCAGCAGCACGCTGCGCCGCAACGGCACCGGCGTGTGCTCGAGGTGTCGGGTGATGATGTGGCCGAACCGCTTTGCCAGCAGCGCGCGGTTCACCCGCGCGGCGTTCTCGAATCCGCTGCGCCGCTCGTTGTTGCTGCCGGGCCCGATGCGCGTGTCCGCCTCGATGAACCGGCTGATCCCGCCCGGGGTGAAGAACATCGACGGGCGCACCGGGCGGGCGAAGAACATGTCGTCGTTGGAGTAGAGGAAATGCTCCGACAGCCCCTCGATGTGCTGCAGCTGGCATTCCACCGCGTGCGAGTTGAACACCGGCAGTCCGCTGGTGTCGGAGAAGTGGTCCTGCGCCCGGACGACGGTCACCTTCGGATCGTCGGCCAGCCAGTCCGGCACCCGGGAATCGGTGGCGATGAAGATGCGGCGGATCCACGGCGCGTTCTTGTGCACCGAACGCAGGGCGTACTTCAGCTCGTCGATGTGCCGGATGCGGGCGTCGGCGTCGTCGCCCTCGCCGACCACCACCTGGGCCAGCATTCCCGCACGGCGGGCGCGGAATTCGGGGTCGGTGCCGTCCACCCAAGAGTAGACGAGGTCGATGTCGAAGCCGACATCGGTGGGGTGCGGGGCGAACATTCCCGCCAGGGTGGGCCAGCTGCCGTCGAACAGCAGTACCGTCGTGTACTCCACGTCCGCGACGTCGAAGACGTTGCGGGTCAGCGCGTTCGGGCGCGGGCACGACACCGTGTCACCGTGGTACTCCCATAGCTCGAGGTCGACGTGGTGTGCCGGATCCATGTCCCGGCCGAGGCGGAACACGTTGTGCCGCAACTCGTTACAGGAGAATCCGGCCACCATGGCCGCGCCCAGCACCCGACGCAGCTGCGCGTGATAGGCGGCGTCGACGGCCAGCGCCAGGCCGTGATCGCCGTCGCGTACCAGCAGATACGGCAGCTCGGCCGCTACCAGTTCGGCCCGCAGGTACCGCAGATCATCGAGCACCGACGCGGACACCGCGAGATTCGCCACCGTCGCCGGGCCGGCCGTCTCCACCTTGTCGAATTCCGTCATCACCGTCTCCTGCCTCGTACTCCGACCGCGACTCCCCGAGCGGAGCCGCGGGCACCATCACCCGTGAAATCACCGGACGCGCGGGCCTCCGAGATAAGAGCCACGCGCACATGCCCTCCGCGATAAGGACCACGCCCGCATGCCCTCCGCCGCAGGCGGAGGGCTCACCACTGCGTCGAATGCGTTACAAGAAACCGCGTGAGGTCAGACTGTTCGGGAAGGCCGCCCACAGTCGGTATCGGTAGGGCCGAAATCCCATTGCACTCACCTCACTCGTCTTCGGGCGCGCGGGCGCGCCGTACGGATGCTGCTGCGTTCGTCGGGCACCAGGAATCGGTGAGCGACTCGCTACGCCGGGCGTTCATCGACCGGCCACTCGCGTGACCCCGAAAGACGGGGAACTGTTACGAATGATGCAACCAGCGATGCCTGTTCGTCAATCAGGCGGGTCGCAGGTCCCGAGACGTTTTCACATCCGTAACGGAATGATTCCGGGCCGTCGGTATCCGCGCGGGCCGGGCACCACACCCAGTGTACAAGTTAGGGTAGGCTCACCAAGCGTTCGGGTGGAGACTACACGAGGGAGACAGCGTGCGGGTAGTGATTCTGTTCGGGTCCGAGATGGGCACCGCGGAGCGGGCGGCCGAGGCCGTCGCCGACGAACTGTCGCGAGCGCACGACGTCTCGATCTACGACATGTCCGAGTTCGACACCGACGATCTGGACGCGCACGACTTCCACGTCTTCGTCTGCTCCACCTACGGCACGGGCGAGCTGCCGACCGGGGCCGAACCGTTCTTCGACCAGCTCGACGACCGCCTGCCCGATCTGACCGGGCTGCGGTTCGCGGTGTTCGGCCTCGGCGACATCGTCTATGACGACACCTTCAACCGCGGCGGGGAGATCTGCGCCGAGAAACTCACCGCGCTCGGCGCGCGGCAGCTCGGCGAGCACGGCCGCCACGATGCCTCCGGCACCATCCGGTCGCAGGATCAGGCGCGCGAATGGGCCCGATCACTGTCTGTCGAAGCCCTGGCCACCGCCGGAGCCGCGTCCTGACGAGCCCCGGGTCCGGCCCCATATCCGTCTCCATCCCAGCGAGCAAGCGGCGCAACGGCTTACACTGCTAGGAAACGCGCGACCCAGCCCGCAGCGCGAGACGACCGTGAGGTGACGAAATATGGTGGCCGAAGCCCGGGAACGTCAAGAGACCTCGACCGAGCCGCAGGCAGAGATGACCGAGCATCCCGAACTGGACGTACTGCCGGAATGGCCACGAGACACCATCGGGGTGCTGGTGACCACCGACCCGTCACCCCACGCCATCCCCGTGTCCTGGCCGGTGCGCGCCGGGGATCACCGAATCCTGTTGAGCCTCAGGTCCAATCGCGGCTCGCTGGCCCGGTTACGCAAGCGTCCCGACGTGGCGTTGCTGCTCCTCAGCGGTGACAATGTGGCGCTGTGCGCCCGCGGCACCGCGCGCGTCATCGCCGACCCGATGCCCGACGCCGAGGATTACGTGGCGGTGGCGATCGAGGTCGACGTGATCGATGATCACCGCCAGGGCGCGTTCCTGGTGTCGGCCGGAATTCAGCGCACCGTGCTCGACGAGTCCGAGCTGGAGTACCTGGAGTCGCGTGTCGCTACGCTGCACGACATGGCGCGACACCACAATTGATCCCATGATTGCTGCCTTCTCGATCACCCCACTCGGCGCCGGAGAGGACGTCGGCCGGGCGGTCGCCGAGGCCGTGCGCGTCGTGCGGGCCAGCGGCCTGCCCAACGAAACCACGGCCATGTACACCTCGATCGAGGGCGACTGGGACGAGGTGATGGCCGTGATCAAACAGGCCACCGACGCCGTCATGGCCGCCGCCCCACGCTGCAGCCTGGTGATCAAGGCCGACATCCGCCCGGGCGTCACCGACGGCCTCACCTCGAAGGTAGCCAGCGTGGAACGCTACCTCGCCGAGGACTGAGCGGCCGATCAGTTCGGCCAGTACGCGCGCCAGTCGGCGGGGGTCAGGGGGGCGCGCTCGCCGCGAGCTGCCTCGGCGGCGTCCTCGGCCGCGCGGATCTGGGTGGCGAAGGTCAGGGTTGCCTTGCGGAGGCGTTCTTCGGCGCTGTCCGGGGCGCCCAGGTGGATTACTCGGAGGGTGTCGGGGATCAGGTTTTCGGGGAGGGCCGCCTTGAGGCTGCGGGAGCGGATCTTCTCGGCCAGGGCGAGGGCGGGCTGGGCCAGGGCGATGCCGTCGAGGCAGGAACGGCGGGCCTTCTCCGTGGATTTCCTTTCCTCCCAGGCCTTTTCCTGCGCCGCGATCTTGTCCTCGACGCTGTCGCCGAAATCCGCCGCGCCGTCCAGCAGGTGCGGGCTGCGGTGGACCAGCTTGTCCACCAGTGCCGCCGCCACGTCCTCGACGGTGAATTCGCCTGCCGCCTCGGCGATCCGGGAATGGAACAGCACCTGGAGCAGCAGGTCGCCGAGCTCCTCCTTGATGGTCTCGACGTCGCCGTGCTGGATGGCGTCGAGCAGTTCGTAGGTCTCCTCGAGCAGATACGGCCGCAGCGAGTCGTGGGTCTGGGTGACCTCCCAACCGCCGAAACTCCACAGCCGGTCCATGACGTCGACGGCGGCGGCGAGGCCGTGCGCCATCCGCGCACAGTCCGCCGCGGTGGGGTCGGCCGCGCTCATCGCGCCGCCGACACCTCGGTCGCGACCCGCAGATCGACTGTGCCCTGGGGCTTTCCGTCCAGCGCCAGCAGCAGATCGGCGATGAACTGCAGCAGCTGCACATCCCGCACCCGGGCCGCGCCGACGCTGTCCTCCACCCGCGGCAGCGGCAGCTGCACGATCGAGGTGGTGGGCCGGTAGGTGGCGTTCGGGTACAAACGCTTGAGCCGCAACTGTTTCGAGTCGGGCAGCTGGAGCGGCGACAGCTTCAGCGTGGTACCGCTGACACCCACCTCGGTGAGCCCGTACTCCCGGCACAGCAGCCGCAGCTTGGCCACCGACACCAGCCGCCCGACCTCCACCGGCAGCGGCCCGTACCGGTCGACGAGTTCCTCCACCACGCCCGCCAACGCCGAATCATCCTGTGCGGCAGCCAGTTTGCGGTAAGCCTCCAGGCGCAGCCGGTCGCTGGCGATGTAGTCGGGCGGGATGTGCGCGTCCACCGGCAGGTCGATGCGCACCTCCTTGGATTCCTCGTCGGTGATGATCGGCCGCCCGTCCGCGGCGGCCCGGTACGCCTCCACGGCCTCGCCGACCAGCCGCACATACAGGTCGAAGCCGACGCCCGCGACATGCCCGGACTGCTCGGCGCCCAACACGTTTCCGGCGCCGCGAATCTCGAGGTCCTTCATCGCCACGGCCATGCCGGCGCCCAGATCGGAGTTCTGCGAGATGGTCGCCAGCCGGTCGTAGGCCGTCTCGGTGAGCGGCTTGTCCGGCGGGTACAGGAAGTAGGCGTAGCCGCGCTCGCGACTGCGCCCGACCCGGCCGCGCAACTGGTGCAGTTGCGAAAGCCCCAGGGCGTCGGCGCGTTCCACGAGCAGTGTGTTGGCGTTGGAGATGTCCAGGCCGGTCTCGATGATCGTGGTGCACACCAGCACGTCGTATTCGCGCTCCCAGAAGCCCTGCACGGTCTTCTCCAGCGTGTCCTCGTTCATCTGACCGTGCGCGATCGCCACCCGCGCCTCGGGTACCAGATCGCGAATCCGCTTGGCGGACTTGTCGATCGAGGACACCCGGTTGTGCACGTAGAACACCTGCCCGTCGCGCAGCAGCTCGCGGCGGATGGCGGCGGCGACCTGCTTGTCGTTGTAGGAGCCGACGTAGGTGAGGACGGGGTGGCGTTCCTCGGGCGGGGTGAGGATGGTCGACATCTCGCGGATACCGGCCAGGCTCATCTCCAGGGTGCGCGGAATCGGGGTGGCCGACATGGTCAGCACGTCGACGTGGGTGCGCAGCGCCTTGATGTGCTCCTTGTGCTCCACGCCGAAGCGCTGTTCCTCGTCGATGATGACCAGGCCCAGTTCCTTCCACCGGATGCCGGTCTGCAGCAGGCGGTGCGTGCCGACGACGATGTCGACGTCGCCGGCGGCCATGCCGTCGAGCACCAGCCGCGACTCGGCGGCGTCGGTGAACCGGGACAGGCCCTTCACCGTGACCGGGAACCCCGCGACCCGCTCCATGAAAGTCTGCAAATGCTGCTGGGCGAGCAGCGTCGTGGGTACCAGGACCGCGACCTGCTTGCCGTCCTGCACCGCCTTGAACGCCGCGCGCACCGCGATCTCGGTCTTGCCGTAACCGACGTCGCCGCAGATCACGCGGTCCATCGGGACGGCCTTCTCCATATCGGACTTGACCTCGGCGATGGCGGTGAGCTGGTCGACGGTCTCGGTGAACGCGAAGGCGTCCTCCATCTCCTGCTGCCACGGCGTGTCGGGTCCGAACGCGTGCCCGGGGGCCGCCTGCCGGGCCGCGTACAGCTGCACCAGCTCGGTGGCGATCTCGCGAACCGCCTTGCGCGCCTTGCGTTTCGTATTCGCCCAGTCCGAGCCGCCGAGCTTGGACAGGCCGGGCATCTCGCCGCCCACGTAGCGCGACAGCTGATCGAGCGAGTCCATCGGCACGTACAGCCGGTCACCGGGCTGGCCGCGCTTGCCGGGCGCGTACTCGATCACCAGGTATTCCCGGCGCGCGCCGCCAACGGTGCGCTCGATCATCTCCACGAACCGGCCGATGCCGTGCTGATCGTGCACCACCAGGTCACCGGCGGACAGCGCCAGCGGGTCGACCTGATTGCGCCGCCGCGCGGGCAGCTTCTTGCCCTCGCCGGGTGCGGTGACCCGATTGCCGGTGAGATCGGACTCGGCGATGACGACCAGCTTGGCGTCCTCGAACACCACACCGTCGTGCAGTGAGCCGCACAGCACGCCGACCACGCCCGGCGCCGGCTCGGTGCCCGGCTCCAGCGGCGCGGCCGGAACCTCCGCGTCGGCGAGTCGCTCCCGGATGCGTTGCGCCGTACCGTGTCCCGCGACCACCACGACCGCGCGGCCGCCGGTCGTCACGTGCGCGCGCAGCGACGCGAAGACCGTCGCCACCAGCTCCTCCGAGCCGCGCGCGACCGGCGCGGCCAGCACCGGCAGCACCACCTCGGCGGGATCGCCGGAGGCCAGCGGACTCAGCGTCCACCAGGGCAGGCCGCGCTCGTCGGCGCCGGCATGCACAGCATCGAGCCCGCGATAGGCCGAGGCCGCCAGATCGAGTCCGTGCGCGCCCAGCGGCGCCGCGCCGCCGAAGGACGCGGCCGTCCACGACGCCTCCAGGAATTCCTGTCCCGTGCGGACCAGGTCGGCGGCGCGGGTGCGGATCTTCTCCGGATCACAGAGCAGCACATGGGTTTCCGCGGGCAGTACGTCGGTGAGCAGCTGCAGATCGCCGGGCCGCAGCGCCGGCAGCAGCGCCTCCATGCCCTCCACCGGGATGCCCTCGGCCAGCTTCGTCAGCATCTCGACCAGCGCGGCGTCGGCCGGATTCGCGGCGGCCACCTCGGCCGCGCGCACCCGCAGATCACTGGTCAGCAGCAGTTCCCGGCAGGGCTGCGCCACCACGACATCCACGTCCACCTCGGGCAGCGACCGCTGGTCGGCCACCGAGAACGGGCGCAGCTCGGTGACCTCGTCGCCCCAGAACTCCACGCGCACCGGATGATCGGCGGTCGGCGGGAAGACGTCGAGAATGCCGCCGCGCACTGCGAACTCACCGCGCTTGCCGACCATGTCGACCCGCTCGTAGGCGAATTCGACCAGGCGCGCGATCAGTTCGTCGAAGTCGTGCTCGACGCCCACGCGCAGCACGATCGGCTCGATATCGCCGAGACCCCCGGCCATCGGCTGGACCAGCGAGCGCACCGTCGTAACGACCACCCGCAGCGGCTCCGGGTAGAACGGGTCCTCCGGATGGGCCAGCCGACGCAGCACCTGCAACCGGCGGCCGACCGTGTCGGCGCCGGGTGAGAGCCGCTCGTGCGGCAGCGTCTCCCAGGAGGGAAACAAGGCCACGCCCTCGCCGAGGATCTCGGCGAGTTCACCGGTGAGATCGTCGGCCTCGCGCCCCGTGGCGGTCACCACCACCAGCGGCCGCTGCCGCGCGAGGGTCTCCGCCACGAACGGCCGCACCGCCGACGGCGCCACCAACTGCACGGGCGACCGCCCGACCAGGCTCCGGACCTGCGACAACGCGGCATCGGTACCGGCCACCG
Organism: Nocardia sp. N2S4-5; assembly: GCF_044628355.1. Taxonomy (NCBI): domain Bacteria; kingdom Bacillati; phylum Actinomycetota; class Actinomycetes; order Mycobacteriales; family Nocardiaceae; genus Nocardia; species Nocardia sp. N2S4-5. Next base: position 3,738,843 of record NZ_JBIUPM010000001.1, read on the forward strand.
CGGCCAGTCCCGCAAGAGGTGGGCGATGGGTGGGCATGACACAGACTCCTGGCACAGAGGAAGCGAATCAGGGCGGCCAACCGAGTCTAGTCACCACCCCCGACACCCCATTACATCCACCACCCCGCCTCCCGAAACCTCTGGCAGAACGACACCCCCCAACCGCGGCCCGCCCCGAGTCTGGACTGACGGAGCGGGGGAGCGAAGCGGAGGAGCGGAGGAGGGAAGACTCGGGGTCACGAGGGCCGCGGCCGCCGAAGCGAAGCGAAGGCCAAAATTACGGCACGTAGCGGCGTAATCGCCGGGCCGCGAACTCGCGGAAGTAGGCGACCTTCTCCTCCGGGACGATCGACGGGAGCAGGAAGTACCAGACACGCTCCATGCGGGCGGCCATCTGGTCGATCGAATCCGTGCCGACCGCGGTGATGTGCACGCCGGAGGACATCTCCTGCAGGAGCAGGCCGATGGTTTCCGGGTCCAGGTCCGGCAGCAGGTCGCCCTGGGCGATCGCGCGTTCGGCCAGCAACTGGTGCGTCTCGCCCCAGGTCTTGGCGATGTTCTCGCCGCTCGCGCCGCGGTAGTCGCCGATCTGGTGGGTGAGTTTGAGCATCGCGCCCACCATCGGATCGTTCATGGTGAGGTCGGCGACCACGTAGGTGATCCCGATACAGGCCTCGAGCGCCGGCACCCGGGGGTCGAAGAACCCCTGACAGGCGCTCACCAGTCGCTCGTTGCCCTGATCGACCACGGCGCGCGCCAGCTCCTCCTTGGAGCCGAAGTGAAAATACAAGGCGCCCTTGGTCACATTGGACTGTGCGATGATCTCGCTCAGGCTCGCGTTCGCGTAACCCAGCCGCAGGAAGACATCGGCCGCGCCCGCAAGGACGGAATCGCGAGTGATCTCCGCACGCGCTTGCCTAGCCATCAGATCCGCCTGTCATCAAACCAGCCATCCTGAAGTAGACCGACATCCCGAAGTTGACCGACATCACAGCTCGAACAGCACTCGAAGGATGGGTGAACCGTACCACCCGACAGGCCCGGGTCAGCGGAATCGAGCATTCGGACCAGCCTCCTTCGCTAATTTTGGGTTAACCGTCCAGTTATTCGCGCCGGACCACCCTCGCTCGGCGCGTCGCACGTCTACGGCGCTGTCCCGCTGGGCCATTCGGAGGCCAGCTGCGGGTCGGCCTCCAGATGGGTGAGCCCGTTCCAGCACAGGTTCACCAGGTGCGCGGCGACCACTTCCTTCGAGGGCTGCCGCTCGTCCAACCACCATGTCGCGGCCGTCGCGACCATGCCGACCAGCGCCTGCGCGTACATGGTGGACAGGCTGGTGTCGAAACCGCGCCGCTCGAAATCGCCGCCGAGAATATGCGCCACCTGATTGACCGCCTCGTTGAGCAGGCTGGAGTAGGTGCCCTCGGCCGCCGACACGGGCTGATCGCGCATCAGGATGCGGAAGCCGTCGGTGCGCTCCTCCATGTAGGTCAGCAACGCCAGTGCCACCTGTTCCAGCCGCACCCGCGACCGGTTCTGCGTCAGCGAGGAGGTGATCATGTCGAGCAGCGTCGACATCTCCCGGTCGACGACCACCGCGTACAGCCCCTCCTTGCCGCCGAAGTGTTCGTACACAACGGGTTTGGACACCTGGGCACGCTGCGCGATCTCCTCGATGGAGGTGGCGTCGTACCCGCGCTCCGCGAACAGCGCGCGGCCGATCTCGATGAGCTGCTGCCGCCGCTGGGTTCCGGTCATGCGGGGCCGCGGCGTCCGGCTCGCCTCATTCGAAGACATCGATCCCGCCGCCTCCCTACGAATCCCGTCGCGACTTGCACCGACAACTCTCTCAGACAGCATCGCCCCCGCGCGCGGCAGCCCCGGGACATCTTGGTGAATCTCCCAACGCAACGGCCGATCTCGACCGGTATGGTGCCGGGCAAGGTGGCTCTTTGGGCGTCGGCATGCGAGGATCATTCCCGCGTGCCGTGACGTGGCGGCGGATGTGATGGAATCCGCCGGTGCGACAATCCGCCGTAGTGTAATGGCAGCACCACTGATTTTGGTTCAGTTAGTCCAGGTTCGAGTCCTGGCGGCGGAGCTCGGGGGCGCGGTGACCGCGGTCGGCCGGCACGATGCCCTAAGGTCGATCGGCAGTGCCCGCGGTGACCGAGGACGGAAGTGACCAAGGGACAGCAGCCCACGATGACAGGCAGCCGAGGGAGATCCATGCCACAGCAGACCGCCGTCGTCGTTCTCGCAGCCGGTGCCGGAACTCGAATGCGGTCGAAGACTCCTAAGGTTTTGCATTCACTGGCCGGCCGCAGCATGCTCGCGCACGCGCTGCATGCGGCGAACGAGATCGACCCCGCCTACCTCATCACCGTGATCGGGCACGATCGCGACCAGGTCGGCGCGGCGATGAATTCCGTTGCGGCGGAACTGGGCCGCGAGATCACCCCGGCGGTGCAGGAGCAGCAGCTGGGCACCGGGCACGCGGTGCGGTGCGCGCTGTCGGCGCTGCCCGCCGACTTCGCCGGCGACCTGCTGGTCACCTCCGCCGACGTGCCGCTGCTCGACGGTGACACGCTCTCGGCGCTGCTGGCCGAGCATCGCAGCTATCCGCAGCGTTCCGCGGTGACGGTGCTGACCTTCGCACCCGAGGACCCGAACGGCTACGGCCGCATCGTCCGCGACGCCGAGGGCCACGTGCTCGAGATCGTCGAGCACGCCGACGCGACTCCCGAGCAGGCCGCGCTCACCGAGGTCAACTCGGGCGTCTACGTTTTCGACGCCGCCGTGCTGCGCGCCATGATCGGCCGGCTCACCACCGCCAATGCCCAGCACGAGCTGTATCTGACCGATGTGCTGAAGCTGGCGCGCGAGGGCGGGCACCCGGTGCACGGCGCGCGGCTGGTGGACGCTGCCAAGGTCACCGGCGTGAACGACCGCGTGCAGATGGCCGCGGCCGCCCGCATCTTCAATCGCTACATCCTCGAACGCCATATGCGGGCCGGGGTCACCGTCATCGATCCCGCTACGACCTGGGTCGACGCCGGTGTCCGGATCGGCCGCGACGCGGTGCTGCGGCCGGGCGTGCAGTTGCTCGGCAATACGGTCGTCGGCGAGGACGCCGAGGTCGGCCCGGACTCCACCCTCACCGACGTGGTGGTCGGCGACGGCGCCACGGTGGTCCGCACGCACGGGTCGGGCGCGACCATCGGCCCCGGCGCGGCCATCGGCCCGTTCGCGTACCTGCGGCCGGGCACGGTCGTCGGGCTCTCCGGCAAGCTCGGGGCTTTCGTCGAGACCAAGAACGCCACCATCGGCGCGCACTCCAAGGTGCCGCACCTGACCTACGTCGGCGACGCCACCATCGGCGAGCACAGCAACATCGGCGCGTCCAGTGTGTTCGTCAACTACGACGGGGTGAACAAACACCACACGGTTGTGGGTTCCCATGTGCGTACCGGTAGTGACACGATGTTCATAGCCCCGGTGACGGTGGGCGACGGCGCCTATTCGGCGGCAGGTACTGTGCTGCGGAGAAACGTTCCGCCGGGGGCATTGGCCGTCTCGGGCGGAGCACAGCGCAATATCGAGGGCTGGGTGCAGCGGAAACGTCCCGGGACCGCTGCGGCACAGGCGGCAGCCGACGCACTCGCGGCCGGCGACAGGGCGAGTCAAGCAATCGAGCAAAAGGATGGCAACAGAGAGTGACCGCGTTCTCGACCGATAATCAGAAGAACCTGATGCTGTTCTCGGGGCGCGCTCACCCCGAGCTGTCCGAGCAGGTGGCGAAGGAACTCGACGTTCCGATCACTCCGCAAACTGCCCGCGACTTCGCCAACGGAGAGATCTTCGTTCGGTTCGAGGAATCCGTGCGCGGTTCGGACGCGTTCGTGATGCAGGGCTTCCCGGCTCCGCTGAACGAGTGGCTGATGGAGCACCTCATCATGCTCGACGCGCTCAAGCGCGGGTCGGCCAAGCGGATCACCTCGGTTTTGCCGTTCTATCCCTACGCCCGGCAGGACAAGAAGCACCGCGGCCGCGAGCCGATCTCCGCCCGTCTGGTCGCCGATCTGCTCAAGACCGCCGGCGCGGACCGGATCATCACCGTCGACCTGCACACCGACCAGATCCAGGGCTTTTTCGACGGTCCCGTCGACCACATGCACGCGCTGGTACAGCTGTCGGAGTACGTGCGCAACCACTACAGCACCGACAACGTCACCGTCGTCTCCCCCGACGCGGGCCGCGTGAAGGTCGCCGAGAAGTGGGCCGACTCGCTGGGCGGCGCGCCCGTCGCCTTCATCCACAAGACCCGCGACCCGCTGGTGCCCAACCAGGTCAAGTCGCACCGCCCGGTCGGTGACGTGGACGGCCGCACCTGCATCCTGATCGACGACATGATCGACACCGGCGGCACCATCGCCGAGGCCGTGCGCGTGCTGCGCGAGGCCGGCGCCGGTGACGTGGTCATCGCCGCTACCCACGGCGTGCTGTCCAACCCGGCCGCCGAGCGGCTGGCGTCGTGCGGCGCCCGCGAGGTGATCGTCACCAACACGCTGCCGATCACCGAGGACAAGAAGTTCCCCACGTTGACGGTGCTGTCGATCGCCCCGCTGCTGGCCCGCACCATCCGCGAGGTGTTCGAGAACGGCTCGGTCACCGGGCTGTTCAACGGCTCGGCCTAACCCCCGGCACGAGCATGCCGGGACGACCTCGCGTCGTCCCGGCCCCGCACGCGGGCGATAGGTTGATCTGCATGAGCGAGTTCGCGGGGTTCCCGTTCGCGGGCCTGGACTTCTACGAAGACCTCGAGGCCGACAATTCGAAGACGTTCTGGGCCGCCAACAAGCACGTCTACGAGCAGTCGGTGAAGCAGCCGATGACCGCGCTGATGACCGACCTCGAGGCCGACTTCGGCGCCCCCAAGGTCTTCCGGCCCTACCGGGACGTGCGGTTCTCGAAGAACAAGACGCCGTACAAGGACCACCAGGGGGCCATCGTCCACGTGGCGTCCGGCACCGGGTGGTACGTCCAAATCGGCGCACCGGGACTGTTCGTGGCCGGTGGGATATACGCCGCCTCCCCCGCGCAGCTCGCGCGTCTGCGCGCCACGATCGACGACGAGGTGCGCGGGGCCGAGCTGGAACAGATTCTCGCCCGGCTGGCGAAGGCCGGATTCCCTACGGGCGGTGATCAACTCAAGACCCGCCCGAAGGGTTACGCCGCCGATCATCCACGCATCGAATTGCTCCGGCACAAATCCCTGCTGGTGAGCAAGGAGTTCGGCGCGCCCGACTGGCTCCCGACTCCCCGCGCCGCCAAGGAGATCCGCAAGTCCTGGGAGACCATGCGGCCGCTCATCGAGTGGTTGGGCGCGGTCGTCGGGGGCGAGAGCGAGGCGCCGCCGCGCCGTTGACCTTCCGGTTCAGCGGCGGGCGGCCAGGACCAACGCGAAGCGGTCGTACGGATCGGTCCACACCTGCTCGGTGGCGAAACCGCTCGCCGCCAGTTCGGCGGTGAGGCCCTCGACCCGGAACTTGGCGGAGATCTCCGTGCGCATCTGCTCGCCCTCGTCGAAGTGCACCGTGAGGCCCAGGTCGGCGACGGTGGCCGTCATCGCCCGGGTGGCCTCCAGGCGCATCTCGATCCACTCGTTCGCCGCGTCCCACACGGCCACGTGCCGGAAACTCTCCGGATCGAAATCGGCGCGCAGGCGAGAGTTCAAGACGTACAGCACATTCCGGTTGAATTCGGCCGTGACGCCCGCGGCGTCGTCGTAGGCGGGCACCAGCACGGCCGGATCGATCACCAGGCCCGCGCCGAGCAGCAGTTGCTCCCCCGGCTCGAGCACCTCGTGGACGCCGGACAGGAACTCGGCCCGCTCGGCGGGGACCAGGTTGCCGATGGTGCCGCCCAGGAACGCGATCATCCGGCGGCCGCCGCGCGGCAGATTGTGCAGGGTGTCGGTGAAGTCGCTGACCACCCCGTGCACCGCCAGGCCCGGGAACTCCGTGACGAGCTGCTGAGCGGCCTCGCGCAGCGCCGACACCGAGACATCCTGCGGGACATAGGTTTTCAGCGGCCCGGCGCTGCTCAGCGCGGACAGCAGCAGCCTGGTCTTGGCCGCCGAGCCCGCCCCCAGCTCGACGAGCACCTCCGCCTGCGCGATCCGGGCGATCTCGCCGACGACCCGCTCCAGCAGCGCCCGCTCGGTCCGCGTCGGGTAGTACTCCGGCAGCGCGGTGATCGCCTCGAACAGCTCGCTGCCCCGGGCGTCGTAGAACCACTTGGGCGGCAAGGTCTTCGGCGTCGACGTGAGGCCCAGGCGGGCATCCGACCGCAGCGCGGCGGTGAGGTCGTCGTCGGTGAGGTGGATCTCCAGCGTCGGTGCGGTCATGAAGAGGCCCTTTCGGATTCGGCGGAGGCGAGGGGGACGACGGACAGGTGGCCGGGCCGGGCCGTCACCAGCTGCCGGTCCGCGATGGCCTGCCAGCGCGGGTCGTCGTCGTAGGGTTCGGAGGACAGCGTCACCGACGTGTCGGTGGCCAGCACCGACAGCGAGTGGTACACGGTGGTGGCCCACAGGGTTTCGCCGTCGCTCAGCAGCAGGTTCAGCCGGGCCCGCGGCGCGCGGGCGAGGACCGCCGAGACCAGCAGCCGCAGTGCGCGGCCGGGGACCGCTGCGCTTTCGGGCCAGTCGTCGGCGACGAGGGTCCACGATTCGGGGGTTTCGGCGATGGCGTAGCCGTCCGCGGCGGGCGCGGCGCCGTTCGATGCGATCGGCGCACGGTCGAATTCCGCCGCCTCGTGCAGCTTTTCGAGCAGATCGCGCAGGATGACCCAGAGCAGGGCGGAATCGGTGTGCGACTCGGCGTCCAGCAGCGTGGTCACGCCCAGTTCGGCGGCCACCTCCGTCAGCACCCGCTGCCAGTCCTGGACCACCCCGTTGTGGCTGAACGCCCAGCGGCCGTGGGTGAACGGGGCACAAGCCGAGCGCTCCACGGGCATCCCCACCGTCGCCGACCGCACCGCCGCCAGCACCGCCGCCGACCGTAGCTGCGGCAGCACCTCGTCCACCGCGGGGTCAGTCCAGATCGGCGCGGGATTGCGATAGCGGCTGGCCGCCAACGTGATAGGAGAGCGGCCGCCGATTCGGCCCGCCATCCGTGCCGAGGCCGCCTCGGGACCGCGCGAATGCGCGCGGTCACCGGTCGAGGATGCGCCGCCCGCCTCGACCACGGGCGCCCACCACGCGACCCCGAAGCCGTCGGCGTTGATCGTGCCGCCGCCGCGCATGTCTCGCGGCTGCCACGCCTGGCTGCGCAGGGAATGTTCGCCGCGGGTGAGTAGTGCGCCGACGGGAGCCGGCGGGCCGAGGTAGCCGAGATGACGGCACATCAGCGCTCGTCCGGGCGCAGGTCGCGGGCCAGGCGGAAACCCGAGAAGATCTGACGGCGGATCGGGTGGTCCCAGTTGCGGAAGGTGCCGCGGCAGGCGACCGGATCGGTGCCGAACGAGCCGCCGCGCAGCATCTTGTAGTCGCCGCCGAAGAACACCTCCGAGTACTCCCGATACGGGAACGCCTCGAACCCGGGGTACGCCTCGAAACCCGAAGCGGTCCACTCCCAGACGTCGCCGATCAGCTGGTGCACACCGGCCGGGGAGGCGCCCTCCGGATACGCCCCCACCTCGGCCGGTTCCAGGTGGCGCTGGCCCAGATTCGCCGTGTCCGCGGTGGGATCGGCATCGCCCCAGGGGTAGCGCCGGGTCTGCCCGGTGGCCGGGTCGAATCGGGCCGCCTTCTCCCATTCGGCCTCGGTGGGCAGGCGCTTACCGGCCCAGTTGGCGTAGGCCTCGGCCTCGAACCAGCACACGTGCACCACCGGCTGGTGCGGACGTACCGGTTCCATGGTCCCGAAAACGCGCCGCCACCAAGAGTTTCCGCCATCGCGCTCCCAGAACTGCGGCGCGACCAGCCCGGCGTCGGTGCGGTGCGCCCAGCCGCGCTCGGACCACAGCTCCGGCCGCTGGTAACCGCCGTCGTCGATGAATCGCTGGTACTGCGCGTTGGTCACCGGTGCGGCGTCGATGGCGAAGGCGGGGACATGCACGCGATGGGCGGGCCGCTCGTTGTCCAGCGCCCACGGATCGGTCGAGGTGCCCATCGTGAATTCGCCCGCGGGAACGAGCACTTCACCCGAGACCGGCACGCGAGACGTGGGCGCGGCCTCCGCCCGGAGGACCGCCGGACCCACGCGCAGCTGATGTGTCGCCAGCATGGTCTCGTCGTGCTGCTGCTCGTGCTGGGCGATCATGCCGAACGCGAAGCCGCCCTCGACCAGCCGGGCGCCGCGTAAGGCGCTGCCGGACAGCACATCCCACACCTTCAGCCGGACATCGCCGACATAGCCGCGGGCCTCCTCGGCCGTCAGCAGCGGGAGCGCGGGCCGGTCGGCGCGAGGATGCTGGAACGCGTCGTAGAGGTGGTCGATGTCGGACCGCACCGGCTCCCGGCCGCCGACATCGCGCACCAGCCACAGCTCCTCCTGGTTGCCGATGTGCGCGAGATCCCAGACCAGCGGGCTCATCAGCCGCGAGTGCTGCGCCACCAGCTCTGCCTCGTCGACGCAGTCGGTGAGCGCCGCCGTCCTGGCGCGCGCCCGCACGAGCACCTCGGCGATCTGCTCGCGCAGTCGCTCGGTGTCGGCGCGATCGGTCCCGGTGAGATGAACGGTCATGAGTGTTCTCCGAAATCGTCGAGCGGGGAGGGGGTACGGGGTGCCCGGCCGGGTCAGGTGGGCATGCGGCCGTCGCGACATCGGCGGACGGCCTCCTGTAGTTCGGCCGCGGCCGCCGGCGTCGCCGCGTGCGCCGCGGCCAGGTCGAGCAATTCCACTGCCGCCGAACGGATCTGCGGGTCCGCCAGGCCGCTGCGGGCCGCCTCCAGCCATTGATCGGCGACGGGAGCGGCCACGCGGGTGGCCTCGGCGACGACGGCGGGCGTGGACAGGAGCGACTCCAGCGCGTGGACCGGCACGCTCCACGAGTCGCCGGGCTGCGCGTCGAGGTAGCGGACCTCCAGATGCCCCGAGGCCCGCACGGGCGGGAACATGGTGGTCAGGTGATAGTCGAGATCGGCCGCCTCCGGTGGGCGGCCGATCTCGTCGTCGAGCGCGCCGCACAGCCAGTCGGCGAAGGTGGCGCCCGGTGGGGCGGCCCAATCGCCGGCGCCGTCCGACCGGACGCACAGCAGGGGGACGTCCAGCACCCAGCGGGCGTAGTCGGTCACCGGATCGGACCAGTGCCGCACCGACGGGCGGGTGCGGGCGTGGTCGAGCCGGAGCCAGGCGCGCATGCGCTGCGAGGCCCACGCGCCGGCCGGGGCGCCCTGGAGTTCGGGCGAGCAGGCGAAGGCGGCGAGCAGGGCCGGGCCGACGGCGTACAGGGCGGTCCAGCGCGCGGCTATCTCGGCCGGATCCGCACCGGCGTCGACGCTCACCTGCGTCGCCGCGGTGTTGCACATCATGAGTTTGCCGAACGGGCCGATCCCCTCGAAACTGCGCTCCATGGCCTGGTATCGCGGCAGTTGCAGGACTCGCGCCGGATGGCGGGTGGCATCGGCGGCCGCCGCGACGATACGAATGGACCGGGTGTGGAGCATTTTCTCCAACAGGCGCGCATCCGCGCGCAGGCGCTCACACAATTCGGTCGCCGCCGGAAACGGGGCGCTGGAAAGTTCGATCTGACCACCGGGTTCTACGGTGACCCTGCTGCCCCCGGGCAGCGGCAGGGCCGGGGATTCGGCGGCGACGGACCGTGGTGCGTACGGCCCCAGCGCCGCCGCGAGCTCCGACAGCTCGGGACGCGCCGGCGGCGTCGAAGGTTCACCCTGCACGGTGAGCCACTCCAGTTCGGCGCCGATCAGCGCCGGTGGACCCTGTTTGAAGCAGACGCCGCCGATGTACGCCTCTGCCGCGGCTCGCGAAGAGAGGCCGGGGCCTGCGCCGATCGGGGCCCGTACTGCCGTGATAGCCATTGCCAATCCTCCGCTCTGCCGCCGCTGACCTGTGCCAGCCGCCGCAGCCGTGCCGCCGATAGCTGTGTCACGAAAGACCGGACCGCTGCCTTCCGCCGACCCGACCCAGAGTAACGGTGGTGACCGACAAGAGTTCTGAAGAATTGATGACATACTCCCCGCAAAGCCGCCCTAACAGGGAAAATGCATCACCGAAGGAAATCGCTCGGAGACCTTGGAACCCCTGCCGCGGGCGCGGGATCTTCTATCGTCGATGAGGTGCTGGATCAGACTCGCCTTCGCGCCGACATCGCCGCCTACGACGACACCGCCCGGCCGTCGCCGGTCTTCCTCGACAGCGCCGGCTCCTCGCTGCCGCCGCGAGTCGTGGTGGACACCGTGATCGGCCACCTGCGCCGGGAGGCCGAGGTCGGCGGCTATCGCGCGGCGAACGAACGGCTGGACGATCTGGCCGCGGTGCGGTCGGCCATCGGGGCTCTGATCAACGCCGATCCGTCGGGAATCGCGCTGAGCGACAGCGCGACCCGATCCTGGGCCGACTTCTTCTACTCGATCCCGCTGGCCCCCGGCGACCGGATCCTGGTCTCGGGCGCGGACTACGCCAGCAACGCCATCGCGGCCCTGCAGCGCGCCCGCGCGACCGGCGCCGTGGTCGAGGCCATTCCCACCGATCCGACCGGGCAACTCGATGTCGACGCCCTGGCCGAACTGGTCGACGAGCGCGTGAAGCTGGTGTCGCTGCTGCACGCCCCCACCAACGGGGGTCTGGTCAACCCGGTCGCGGAGGCCGCCCGGGTGGTGCGCGAGGCGGGCGCGATCGTGCTGCTGGACGCCTGCCAGTCGGCGGGCCAGTTGCCCCTCGACGTCGCGGCGCTCGGCGTCGACGCCCTGTCCGCCACCGGACGCAAATGGCTGCGCGGCCCGCGCGGTACCGGATTCCTTTACGTACGACCGGAATTGGCCGCGACCATGGAACCGGCCCGCCTGGACCTGCACAGCGCGCAATGGACGGGCCCGCGGGAATACCGCCTGGCCCCCGATGCCACCCGTTTCGAATTCTGGGAACACGATGTCGCGGCTCGCCTCGGTCTCGGCGCCGCCGTGCGTTATCTGCTGGAACTCGGTCCCGGGCAGGTCTACGACGCGGTCGCCGCCAATGCCGGGTATCTGCGCAAGACGCTCCCCCAGATCGGCGGCGTCACCGTGCGCGATCTCGGGACACAGCACAGCGGGATCGTCTCATTCACCGTCGACGGCCTGCACCCCCACGAGGTCCGCGACCGCTTGGCGGAACAGGACATCACGGTCACCGTCAGCCATCGCGGCTCCACGCTGCTCGATATGTCCGCCCGCGGACTCGACGCGGTGGTGCGCGCCTCCCCGCACTGCTTCGTCACCACCACCGAGCTGGATCGTTTCGCCGACGCCGTCGCCGCGCTCGCCGCCGGGCACTGAGCGCCGCGCCCGGCCCGGCCGTGCCCGCCATCGCGCGGGCGACGCCCCGATGAACCGGGTCGGCACGGGATCCGTAATCCGGTTGTGTGGGGTCGAGCGAGAACCGCCCACGCTCTCGCTCGGCTCCGCTTCCCGTGTCCGACTTCGTGAGGGAGTCGATCGTGAGCCGGTTCACCGACGAGATGTACGCGACCGCGCGCGAATCCACGCGCGGCCTGGTCACCGGGGAGCCGGCGGCGCCGCGCCGGCAGACCTGGGGCGAGATACACCGCACCGCCCGCCGCATGGCCGGTGGCCTGGCCGCCGCCGGTCTCGCACACGGTGACGCGGTCGGGGTGCTGGCCGGTCTCCCGGCCGATATCGCCCCGGCCTGTCAGGCGATCTGGATGCGCGGCGCGTCGATCACGATGCTGCACCAGCCGACGCCGCGCACCGACCTCATGCAGTGGGCGCACGACACCGAGACCGTGCTGCACATGATCGAGGCCCGCGCCGTGGTGCTGGGCGCGCCGTTCGACGCGGCCGCCCCGCTGCTCACCGAACGCGGCATCACCGTCGTGCGCATCGACGACCTGCCCGCCGGTCCGGACACCGATCCGCTGCCGACCGCCGAGAGCGATATCGCTCTGCAACAGCTGACCTCGGGCTCGACCGGGTCGCCGAAGGCGGTCCGGATCACGCACGGCAACTTCCTCGCCAACGCCTACGCCATGTTCGACCGGGTGAAATTCCAGCTCGACCACGACGTGATGATCAGCTGGCTGCCGCTGTTCCACGACATGGGCATGGTCGGATTCCTCAGCGTGCCCATGCAATTCGGCGCCGAGGTGGTGTGCGTGACACCGCTGGACTTCCTGCACCGGCCGTTGCTGTGGGCCGAGCTGATCACGAAGTATCGCGGGACCGTCACGGCCGCACCGAATTTCGCCTACGCGCTGCTGTCCCGCCGCCTGCGCCAAGCCGACGACGGCGCGGTGGACCTGAGCAGCGTGCGCTACATGTGGAACGGCGCGGAGCCGGTCGATCCCGACACCATCGAGGCCCTCGCGGCCGCGGGAAAACGGTTCGGGCTCAACCCGATGGCGATCACGCCGGTGTACGGGATGGCGGAAACCACACTGGCCGTGTCGATCCCGGATCCCGGGCACGGCATGGTGCTCGACGTCGTCGACGCCGATCTGCTGGAGGCGCTGGGAAAGGCCGTGCCGGTGGCGGATCCGCGCACCCATCACGGCGCCGTGCGGCGGCTGCCGACGCTGGGCTACCTGGTCGACGGGCTGGAGGGCCGTGTGGTCGACAACGAGCGCACGCCGCTGCCGACCCGCTCGGTCGGAGTGATCGAGGTGCGCGGGGCCGCGGTCACCGCCGGTTACGTCACGGTCGACGGCTTCCGGCCCACCCGGGACGACGCGGGCTGGCTGGACACCGGCGATATCGGCTACTTCACCGAGGAGGGCCTGATCGTCGTGTGCGGCCGGATCAAGGACGTCATCATCATGGGCGGCCGCAACATCTTCCCGACCGACATCGAGCGCGCCGCGCTGCGCGTGCGCGGGGTGCGGCCGGGCAACGCGGTCGCGGTCCGGCTGGACGCGGGCCAGTATCGCGAGAGCTTCGCCGTGGTGGTGGAGACCAACGACCACCAGAACGCCGCGGAGGTCCGGCGCATCGAACACGACATCGTGCACGAGGTGTTCGCCGAGGTGGGCGTGCGCCCGCGCAGCGTGACGGTCCTGGGGCCGGGAGCCCTGCCCAAAACTTCGTCGGGCAAGCTGCGACGCACCGCGACCGCGACTCTCACCAGAACGAGCAAGTAGCCGAAAGAGTTCGCGCTCAGTGCAATTGGTTCTGCGCCGGTTCCAGCCCGACGCGCAGGAGCAGTTCCACGGCGTCGGCGGCCTGCTCCACGAGGACGGGGACCTCCTTGCGCTCGACCGATGAGAACGGCTTGAGCACGAAGTCGGCCGGGTCCTGGCGGCCCGGCGGCCGGCCGATGCCGAACCGCACCCGCAGGTAGTCCTTGGTGGTCAGGGCGCTGGACACCGAGCGCAGCCCGTTGTGCCCGCCCTCGCCGCCACCGCGCTTGAGCCGGATGGCGCCGAACGGCAGATCGAGTTCGTCGTGCACGACGATCACCTCGTCCGCCGGGACCGAGAAGAACCGCGCCAGCGCCGCGACCGGCCGGCCGGACACGTTCATGTATGTACGCGGCTTGGCCAGCAACACTTTTCGCCCGTCCAGCCGGGCCTCGAGCAGGTCTGCGCCGGACTTCTTGTGCACGGTGAAACGACCGCCGACGCGGCCCGCGAGCACATCGGCGACCAGGAAGCCGACATTGTGCCGGGTGCGCTCGTACTCGGGCCCGGGATTCCCCAGGCCGACCACGAGCGCGGGCCGCGGCGGTCCGCCGTTCGGTTCGGTCATCGAAAACCGTTACGCGCCGGTCTTATTCGGCGCTCTCGCCCTCGGCGGACGCCTCGTCGGCGCTCTCGCTCTCGGCGGCCTCGGCGGCCGGGGCGGTGATGATGTTGACGAGCAGGGTCTCCGGATCGGCAGCCAGGGTGGTGCCCTTCGGCAGCGTGATCTGACCGGCGGTGATCTGGGTGCCGGCCTCGATGCCCTCGATGGAGACCTCGATCTCCTCGGGGATGTTCAGGGCGTCGGCCTCGACGGAGATGGTGGTGGCGTCCTGGGTGACCAGGGTGCCGGGGGCGGCGTCGCCGGAGAGCACGACGTGCACGTCGGCGACGACCTTCTCGCCGCGCTTGACGATCAGCAGGTCGGCGTGCTCGATGTAGCGGCGGATCGGGTGCACCACAACGGACTTGGTGAGGGCGAGCTGCTTCTTGCCCTCGATCTCGAGGTTCAGCACGGCGTTGGTGCCGTGCTCGCGCAGGATCGCGGCGAAGGCGTGCGCGTCGACCGCGAGGTGCTTGGGGGCCTCGCCGTGGCCGTACAGCACGGCGGGGACATGACCGGCCCGGCGGGTACGGCGCGCTGCGCCCTTGCCGAACTCGGTGCGGACGGTGGCTTCGAGAAGGCTGGCGTCGGACATGACTGATGAACTCCTACGGCTCTCCGGGCGGTCTGCATGCTGGGCCAGGGGCTGGACCTGACCGAGGGTCTGCTCGTCGGGCGAAGACCGAACGAGGACGACCGGAAGCCGGGCCACGTCGATCACGGTGAGCACAAGTGCCTCACCCTCGCCGAGACAACCCGACGAGAATAACACGCACCACCGTGGCCCCTTGCACGGCGCCCCCGGTCTTCGCCCTCCTTTGATCGATTCCGGACCGCGTGGGCCGGTTCGGTCGGCCGATCGTTCGGTCGAGTACCCTGGAGCGGTTGCCTGTCCCGCGAAGAGGAGCACTCCCCCGTGAATTCCCCGACTGCCGGCGCGAGCGCGCCCGGGCTGTCCGAAGAGGTGGCACGGCGGCGCACATTCGCGGTGATCTCGCACCCCGACGCCGGTAAATCCACCCTCACCGAGGCCCTGGCGCTGCATGCCAAGGTGATCGCCGAGGCCGGCGCCATCCACGGCAAGGCCGGGCGCCGCTCGACGGTCTCGGACTGGATGGAGATGGAGAAGGCGCGCGGTATCTCGGTCAGCTCGACCGCGCTGCAGTTCGAATACGGCGGGTGCGTGATCAATCTGGTCGACACCCCCGGCCACTCGGATTTCTCCGAGGACACCTACCGGGTGCTGACCGCCGTCGACGCCGCCGTGATGCTCATCGACGCCGCCAAGGGCCTGGAACCGCAGACGCTCAAGCTGTTTCAGGTCTGCCGCCATCGCGGCATCCCGGTCATCACCGTCGTCAACAAGTGGGACCGCCCCGGTCGCGCCCCGCTGGAACTGCTCGACGAGATCAGCGAGCGCATCGGGCTGACGCCCACTCCCCTGTTCCTGCCGGTCGGCATCGCGGGCGACTTCCGCGGCCTGCTGCGCCGCGGCGAGGACGGCGCGGCCACCGAATACGTGCACTTCACCCGCACCGCGGGCGGCGCCACCATCGCGCCGGAGGAGTCCTACACCCCGGAGCAGGCGGCCGAGCGCGAGGCCGAGGTGTGGGCGACCGCGGCCGAGGAGAGCGAGTTGCTGTCGGCCACCGGCCAGGACCACGACCAGGAACTGTTCCTGGCGGGCCAGACCTCGCCGGTCATCTACGCCTCGGCGATGCTGAACTTCGGTGTGCGCCAGCTGCTGGACACCCTGGTGGAGCTGGCGCCCCCGCCCGGTCCGCGCACCGATGTCAACGGCGCGCCGCGCACTCCCGCGGACCCGTTCAGCGCGGTCGTGTTCAAGGTGCAGGCGGGCATGGACGCCGCCCACCGCGACCGGCTGGCGTTCATGCGCATCGTGTCCGGCGAGTTCGAGCGCGGCATGGTGGTCACCCACGCGCAAACCGGCAAGCCCTTCGCGACCAAGTACGCGCTGACCGTCTTCGGCCGGGAGCGCGCCACCGTCGACACCGCCTATCCGGGCGACGTGGTCGGCCTGGTGAACGCGACCGCACTGGCCCCGGGGCACACCCTGTTCGTGGGTAAGAAGGTGCAGTTCCCGCCGATCCCGTCGTTCGCGCCGGAGCATTTCGCCACGCTGCGCGCGCAGAGCGCCGGGAAGTACAAGCAGTTCCGGAAGGCGATCGATCAGCTGGATTCCGAGGGCGTGGTGCAGGTGCTGCGCAACGACACCCGCGGCGACGCCTCGCCGGTGCTGGCCGCGGTCGGCCCGATGCAGTTCGAGGTGGTCACCGCCCGCATGCAGGCGGAGTTCAATGTCGAGACCCACCTCGACAACCTGCCGTACCAGCTGGCCCGCCGCACCGACGCCGACTCGGCGCCCGAGTTGGACCGGCAGCGCGGGGTGGAGGTCTTCACCCGCACCGACGGCGCGATCCTGGCGCTGTTCAGCGATAAGTGGCGCCTGCAGTACATCCAGAAGGAAATACCGCGCCTGACCCTCGAACCGCTGGTCGCGACCGCGGACTGAGCCCTCAGCCCATGGTTTCGGCGGCGTCGGGGGGCGAGGTGTCGGAGTCGGGCGTCATCCCCGGCTCCTGGGCGATGAGTCCCCAGCGACTCGAGGTCAGGCGCAGGCTGGGCAGGTCCGACATGGACAGCACGACCTCGTAGGTGCGTTCGTACCCGGTGTGGGCGATGCGCCAGGCGCCGTCGTCGCACTTCACGTACCGGTCGTTGTAGAACGCCGCCCCGCGCAGCAGCATGTTGTGACCGGGGATCAGCACCGTGTCGGCGAGATACCAGGTGCCGGTCGCGGTGTCGCCGTCGATATCGATCTCGGGATGGTCGCAGCGGTGTTCGGTGATCACGTGCGGGCCGAGCGTGTTGCGCATGAACGCCAGAAACGCGTCGCGCGATTCGAACTGCAGGTACTCGCTGTAGGTCGCCGTCGCCTCCGGGACCATGGTGTCGGCGAAGTCGTCCCAGGACTTGGTGTCGAGTGCCCGCAGATACCGGAACTTCAGCCGGCTGATCGCGGAGACGGCATCGGAATCCATAACTCCACAATCCCACCAGAAGCGGCGAATCTGCGCGGATCGGGAAATCTGTATCGGATTGCTATCAGCCGCGTTACGAGCCGTTGATGGAGAAGCAGGTGCGGCAGAAGTCCTCGCCGAACTCGGTCAGTCGCAGGCTCTTTCGCACGATCTTCGGCGCCCGTCCGGCCCGTTTGAGTGCGGTTTCCACGACTGGCTGCACCTCGAGCACCATGTAGCGGCTCAGCACGACCGGATCGTCGGAGGTCACCAGCAGGCCGAGCCGGTTCAGATTGATCAGGTACAACCGGGCCCGGTCCAGATAGCGGACGCCGGCCTCTTCGGGCACCGAGGTCAGATCGCCGGTCACCAACTCCGAACCAATACCGAGCGGTCTGTTGGTGCGCACGTCGACCGCGGGCTGCGGTCCGTTGAGTGCCATGAACCGCAGAATGCGGGCCTCGTCGGGGGCGATCTGGTCGAGGATGCGGTCGTAGGCCGGGTGCACATCCTCGGTGAAGTACACGTCCGCCGACCGAGCCAGCAGCGCGTCACCGCGACGGCGCAGATCGTCGAGGCTCGACGAGCGGACGTAACCGCCGGGGATGGCCTGCTGGGTGTGGCCGTTGCCGGTCGGGACATAGCTGACGATCTCGCGCACCGACCCCTCGGTGACGCCGAGGATATTGCGGGCCACCGATTGCAGCGCCGCCCCGGCGCGCTCGGCGATGTCGGCGGACGACTCGCCGTTCAGCGCGGCCTGGGTGATCTCCTTGGTGACCTCGTAGGTGGTGCCGACCGCCCACTGTCCGCCGCGCACGGCGGTTCCGGCCGCCAGCCCGGCCGCGCGGAAGACACCGCGAATCATCCGGGCCTCGTTGCTGATCTGTCGCTGCTCTACCTCAGAGCTGCGTTCCACGGCACGGGAACCGGGGCGGACCACGTCCCGTCCGGTCCTGTCGTTTGCCACGTGCTTCTCCGAATATCGCCTGGGTGAGCGGGCGTCGCTCACGCTGCCTGCCGCTGCTGTGGTGGTCGTCATTCTTCCGGGCGCCGATGTCCGATGCGACATTCCGGCCGACCGTTGTGACCGAAGTCTCCCACCCCAGTACCTTGTGGACCAGCGCAACACCGGAAGTGGACTCGATTCCTGAATCCACAGTAAGGTCCCTCGAGCCGACGGGGTACGTTGAGGTGCCGGCGGGGCGGCGTCACCGGTTCGGGGTCGGCAGGAGGGTCTCGTGCTAGACAGCATTTTTCATATTCACCCGACCATTCTGGCGGAACTGATCACGATCCCCCTGTTCACCGGCGTCATCGGCTACATCACCAACTGGACCGGCGTCCTGATGTTGTTCAAGCCCGTTCGCTTCCACGGCGTGGGCGTGCCGGGGCTGCGCACGCTGTTCCCCTATCTGCCCAAGCGCATTCAGGTGCTGCCGCTGCTGCAGTTCGACGGCCGGATGGGCTGGCAGGGAATCGTGCCCTCGCGGGCCGACAAGATGGCGTCCATCGCCGTGGACAAGGGCCTGGCCAAGCTCGGCAGCGTCGCCGACTTCTATCGCGAACTCGAACCCGACGCGCTGGCCGAACATCTCACCGCCATCGCCGATGAACAGATCCGCGACATCGTCGAGGACATCGCGACCCGCGAGCATCCGCAGCTGTGGTACAACCTGCCCGCTCAGGTCCGGGAGATGGTGCACGAGCGGGTCCGCCAGCAACTACCCGACATCCTGCGGGAACTCACCGACGAACTCGGCAACAACATCGAGCAACTGCTCGACGTCAAGTCGATGGTGATCCGGTACTTCCAGTCCCGCCCGCACCTGCTCAACATGGTCTTCCAGGTGCTCGGCGCCAAGGAGCTGCGGTTCATGCAGAACTTCGGCTTCTACTTCGGCGCGCCGATGGGCGCGGTGCTGGTCGCGATTCTGCACCTGACGCACTGGCCGGCGCTGTTCGTGCTGCCGGTGGGCGGCGTGGTCATCGGCTGGGTGGTCAATTGGATCGGCATCAACCTGATCTTCGTACCGGCCTACCCGAAGTGGTGGTGCCCGTGGCGGCAGGGGTTGTTGATCAAGCGGCAGCCGGAGATCACCCAGGGGTACGCCGAACTGGTGGCGAGTCAGGTGATCACCGTCGCCAATGTCGGTGACGAGCTGCTCAACGGCCCGCGCTCCGACCGCACCCTGCAGGTGCTGGAGGACACGCTGCGCCCGGCCACCGATCGGGCGCTGGGCCCGGCGCGCGGGGCGCTGAAGTTCATGATCGGCAACCGCGACTACGAGGCCCTGCAGGACCACTTCGCCGACGCGGGCAAGAATCTCGCGCCCGCGGCGTTCGCGGATCCGGCGTTCAACGCGCAGCAGAGCAAGAATGTCAGCCAGTACATCGCCAGACAGATGGCGGCGCTTCCGCCACCGGATTTCATCAATATGTTGCGCTCCGCCATCAAACAGGACGAGTGGCTTTTGTTCGTGCACGGCGGTGTGCTCGGGCTGTTCGCCGGTTACGCTCATCTTCTGATCTTCGGAACGGAGATAGCGACGCGATGGGTGTGACCGAACCGGATTCCGGCGAAAGCGCCGAGCACACTACCGAACTCGTGCGGCGGCCGGCCGCGGAGCTGGCCGTCCGCGACGAATCCGCCACCGCGCGAGGGCAATCCCCGGTGCGCGCCGCGACAGGCGTGGTGCGGGTGGCGTTCTCGGCGGTGACGGAGGCGGCCGCCTGGGGCGTGGGCACCGCGGTCGGGGTCGCCGATACCGTGGTGCGCGGCAGCATGGCCGGGCGGCAGCCGCGCGAGGTGCTGACCGAAGCCGGTGAGCAGGTGCGGGATTCGGTGCGGCGGGCGCTCGGCATTCCCGCGCCCGGCGATCGCTCCGGCAGCGGCTCCGCGCCGAGCCTGCGCGAGCGCGGCGCCGAGTTGCTGCGGATATCGGCGAGCGTGCACGACGAGGAAGGCGACCATCCGGCCTTCGCGCGCATGCTGACCGAACTCGCCCCCGACGAGGCGCGCATCCTGCGCTTCCTCTACCTCGACGGCCCACAGCCCGCCCTCGACATTCGCACCGGCCGCCCGCTGAATCCGGGTGCGCAGCGGATCGAGCCGGGGCTCAACATGATCGGCGAGGACGCCGCGCTGCGCTTCGCCGACCGGATCGGCTCCTACCTCACCAACCTGCGGCGGCTCGGCCTGATCGAATCAACCCGCGACCCGCTCGACAACCCGGCCCGCTACCAGCTGCTGGAGTCCCAGCCCGAGGTGCGCCGCCTGCTCAAGCGCACCGGATTCGGCACCAAGGTCTTCTACCGCAGCATCGCGCTCACCGGTTTCGGCACCGAGTTCGTCCGCACCTGCCTGCCGGTTCCGCGCCTGGACCAGGCGCTGTAGCCCCGTCCCGCGGTTATCCGACCTCGTCGGCCAGCTCCAGCCAGCGTTCCTCGGTGGTCTCCTTCTCGGCCCGCACCTGTTTGAGTTCGGCGCCGAGGCTCACCAGCTTGTCGGGGTCGGTGGCGGATTCGGCCAGCGCGGCGTGCAGTTTCCGCTCCCGTTCGGTGAGCTTCTCCAGAGCGCGTTCGAGGCGGCCGAATTCCTTGCGGGCCGCGCGGTAGGCCGCCGAATCCGTCGCGGGCGCAGCGGTATTCGCCGGTCCGCCCGCCGCCGGTTTGCGGGTGGTGTCGCGCAGCGCCGCCCGCTTGCGCAGGTATTCCTCGATGCCGCCGGGCAGATTGGTGAGTTTGCCGTCCCCGAACAGCGCCCAGGTGGAGTCGCAGATGCGCTCGATCAGGTAGCGGTCGTGGCTGATCACGACCAGGGTGCCGGGCCAGCCGTCGAGCAGGTCCTCGAGCTGCTGCAGGGTATTGATGTCGAGGTCGTTGGTGGGCTCGTCGAGCAGCAGCATGTTCGGCTCGCTCATCAGGATGCGGGTCAGCTGCAGGCGGCGGCGCTCACCACCGGACAGGTCGCCGACGGGCGTGCGCTGCTTGGCGGGGGTGAAGCCGAGCCGCTCGGCGAGTTGGCTCGCGGTGATCTCGCGGTCGCCCAGCATGGTTCGCTCGGCGACATCGGAAACCGCTTCCAGCACACGCATACTCGTGGGCAGGTCGTCGAGTTCCTGCCGGAGCCAGCCGATTCGGACGGTCTGACCCTGAACGCGCTTGCCGGAGACCAGGTCCGAGTCTCCGGCCAGCG
Organism: Nocardia sp. N2S4-5; assembly: GCF_044628355.1. Classification (NCBI taxonomy): domain Bacteria; kingdom Bacillati; phylum Actinomycetota; class Actinomycetes; order Mycobacteriales; family Nocardiaceae; genus Nocardia; species Nocardia sp. N2S4-5. The sequence goes on from NZ_JBIUPM010000001.1 coordinate 3,760,045, forward strand.
CGCGCAGCAGTGTGGTCTTGCCCGAGCCGTTCACACCGACCAAGCCGACCCGCTCACCGGGCGCCAGCCGCCAGGTGAGATCGCGCACCAGCTCGCGGCCGTCGGGGGTGGTCAGGGTGACGTCCTCCAGCTCGACCACCACGCGGCCCAGCCGCTTGCGCGCGAAGGAGGCCAGCTGCACGGTGTCGCGCGGCGGCGGCACGTCGGAGATCAGCGCCTCGGCGGCCTCCACCCGGTAGCGCGGTTTCGAGGTGCGGGCCTGCGGGCCGCGGCGCAGCCAGGCCAGTTCCTTGCGGGCCAGATTGCGGCGGCGGTCCTCGGCGGCGTCGGCCTGGCGGGCGCGTTCGGCGCGGGCGAAGATCCAGTCGTTGTAGCCGCCCTCGTAGCTCTCCACCTTGCCGCCCACCACTTCCCAGGTGCGCTCGGCGACGGTGTCGAGGAACCAGCGATCGTGGGTGACCACGACCAGCGCGCTGCGGCGCGACAGCAGATGCTCGGCCAGCCACTGCACGCCCTCGACATCGAGGTGGTTGGTGGGCTCGTCCAGCACCAGCAGATCCAGTTCACGGACCAGGGCCGCCGCGAGCGCCACCCGGCGGCGCTCGCCACCGGACAGGTTCGCCACGGGCGTATCCATCCCCAGCCCGGCGATGCCGATGCCCTCCAGCACACTGCGGATGCGCGGGTTCGCGGCCCACTCGTGCTCGGCCACGCCGTCGGTGCGGGCATCCGCGGCCAGCCCGGCCAGCACCACCTCGCCGACCGCGGCGCCCGCGGGCAGCACGCCGCGCTGGGTCACCACCGCCATGCGCAGTCCGCCGCGCCGGCTCACCCGGCCGCCGTCCGGTTCCTCGATCCCGGTCAGCACCTCCAACAGCGTGGTCTTGCCGCCGCCGTTGAGCCCCACGACCCCGATGCGCTCACCCTCCTGCACGCCGAGGGAGACGTTGTCCAGCAGCGGCTTGACGCCGAAACTCTTACGGACTTGCTCGAGATTGATCAGGTTGGCCATGAATCCTTCTGCGTGCCGCCGTGCGAAGCCGATATTTGCCCAAGCAAGCGTACCGATCGCCCGGGACGCGCCCCGCGCGGCTGACGCCGGGCGACGGACCGACCCCTAGTGGTGGGGGTCGTCCGCTATCACGCGGGCGCCGGGGACCGGGCCGTTGGCGGTGCGGACGCTGCGACTGACGCCCGCGCCCGATAGTTCCGCGGCGACCGATACCGCGGCGTCCTCGCTTTCGCAGAGGAAGGCGCAGGTGGGGCCGGATCCGGAGACGATCCCGGCCAGCGCGCCGGCGGTGACCCCGGCGCGCAGGGTGCGGCGCAGCTCGGGTTTCAGCGACAGTGCGGCCGCTTGGAGGTCGTTGCCCAGCAGCGGCGCCAGCACTTCGGGGTCGCCGGAGGCCAGCGCATGCATCAGCCGCTGCGGATCGCCCAGCCGCGGCGGCTCGCCCTGTTCTCGCAGCCGGTCCAGTTCCCGGTACACGGCCGGGGTGGACAGGCCGCCCTTCGCCAGGGCCAGTACCCAGTGAAAACTGTTGCGGGACAACACCGGTAGCAGTTCCTCACCCCGGCCCCGGCCCAGCGCGGTGCCGCCGTACAGGGCGAAGGGCACGTCGCTGCCGAGTTCGGCCCCGACGGCGGCGAGTTCGTCGCGCGACAGGCCCAGGTCCCACAGCTCGTTCAGGCCGACCAGCGCGGCCGCCGCGTCGGCACTGCCGCCGGCCATGCCGCCCGCCACGGGGATGCCCTTGCGGATGGAGATCTCCACCAGCGGCGCCCGCCCGGCCTGGTGCGCGAGCCGTACCGCGGCCTTCGACACCAGATTCGTCCGATCGGTCGGCACGTCCGCGGCGCCCTCGCCGCTCACCCGTACGGTGAGCGAGGCCGCGGGCGCGATCTCCACATCGTCGCTCAGCGACAGGGCCTGGAATACCGTGGTCAACTCGTGGTATCCGTCGGCACGCAGATCACCGACCCCGAGGTGCAGATTCACCTTCGAGGGCGCCCGCACGACCACGGGGCTGGGCACAACAGCAAGCACGAGCCCCAAGCGTAATGCGCGGCACGGACAAGTGCCGCCGCTGCGGCGGGCGACACGATCGGATCGGCCGGATCACTTGCGTCGGGTACCCACGGGGGGTATGTTCATAGAGGTGAGGGGATACCCCCGCACCGTATCGGATGAGAACGAAGGAGTCGATCATGGCGACCAGCACCTACACCGTCACCGGAATGACCTGCGGCCACTGCGTGGCGTCGGTGCGGCAGGAGATCGGCAAGATCGACGGGGTCACCAGCGTCGACGTCGACCTGGCGAGCGGCCGCGTGCAGGTGGAGTCCGCCGCGCCGATCGCCGCCGCCGATGTCACCGCCGCCGTCGACGAGGCGGGATATCAGGTGGCGAGCTGATGAACGACAGACTGCGGTTCGCCGCCTTCGGCGGTGGGCTGGTCGTGTTGTTCGGGGCCGCGCTCGGCATCGGCGCCCTGGTGGGCGATCCGGCCGGGCCGGCCCCCGGGCACGGCGATTCCCATTCCACCCAGGCGAGCGAGACCATGAGCAACGGATTGCAGAGCAGCCAGGAGGGTTACACCCTCACCGAGATCGCCGCCCCCGGCACGCCGAACGAGCCCGGCGCCCTGCGGTTCCGGATCCTCGGCACGAACGGCGCGCCGGTCACCGCCTACACGCCGCTGCACGAGAAGGATCTGCACCTGATCGTCGTCCGGTCCGACGCCCGGCAGTTCCGGCACGTGCATCCGGCCCTGGCCGCCGACGGCACCTGGTCCATCGACTGGAAGTGGGCCGAACCCGGCACGTACCGGGTGTTCACCGACTTCTCCCCCGCCGGCGGGCCGGACCTCACGCTGAGCCGCACCGTCACCGTGGCGGGCCCGGCCGCGGATCAGCCGCTGCCGCCGCCCGCGCGCACCGCCGACGTGGACGGCTACCGGGTCACCCTCGGCGGCGATCTGACCACCGCGGGCAGCGCACTACACTTCACGGTGACCCGGGACGGCAAGCCGGTCACCGACCTCCAGCCTTATCTGGGCGCCTACGGACACCTGGTCGCGCTGCGCGCCACCGACCTGTCCTACCTGCACGTGCACCCGCAGGGTGAGGTCGGTCGCACGCCCGCCGGGCCGGACGTGGCGTTCCACGCACAGGCCCCCAGCGCCGGGGCGTACCGCCTGTACCTGGATTTCCAGCACAACGGCGCGGTGCACACCGCCGAATTCACCACCGCGGCAACGACAGCCGCGCCGGACAGCAACGCCGGACACCACGAAGGAGGTCACCCATGAGCGCCCCCGCCACCGAGCGGTCGATCGAACTGGATATCGGCGGCATGACGTGCGCCTCCTGCGCGGCGCGAATCGAGAAGAAGCTCAACCGGATCGACGGCGTCACCGCGTCGGTGAACTACGCCACCGAGAAGGCGAAGGTGAGCTACCCGGCCTCGGTCACCACCGACGACCTGATCGCCAAGGTGGTCGACACCGGATACACCGCCGCCGTGCACAGCCCCGAACCGGCGCGAACCGAAGCGCCCGAGGCGGATTCGGCGCCGCCGGCCACCGCGCCGCTGCGGCACCGGCTCCTGGTCAGCCTGGCGCTGGCGATTCCGGTCACCGCGATGGCCATGGTTCCGGCGCTGCAATTCGACAACTGGCAGTGGCTCTCGCTGACCCTGGCCGCACCCGTCGTGGTGTGGGGCGGCTGGCAGTTCCATCGCGCGGCCTGGGTCAACGCCAAGCACGGCGCCGCCACCATGGACACGCTGATCTCGCTGGGTTCCATCGCCGCCTTCGGGTGGTCGGTCTACGCGCTGTTCTTCGGCGACGCGGGCATGCCGGGAATGAAACATCCCTTCAGCCTGAGCATTTCGCGTGGCGATTCGGCCTCGGCGCTGTACTTCGAGGTGGCGGCGGTACTGATCACGGCCATTCTGGCGGGCCGGTACTTCGAGACGCGGTCCAAGGAGAAGGCCGGGTCGGCGCTGCGGGCGTTGCTCGAGCTGGGCGCCAAGGACGTCTCGGTGCTGCGCGACGGCGTCGAAACCCTCGTTCCCGTAGGGGATCTGCGCGTCGGCGAGGAATTCCTGGTCCGGCCCGGCGCGAAGATCGCCACCGACGGCGTTGTGGTGCAAGGTAGTTCGGCGCTCGACCTGAGCATGCTGACCGGCGAGTCGGTACCGGTCGAGGTGGGGCCCGGCGATCAGGTCGTCGGCGCCACCGTGAACGCCGGCGGCATGCTCACCGTGCGGGCCACCCGCGTCGGCGCCGACACGCAACTGGCGCAGATGGCGCGGCTGGTGGAGGACGCGCAGACCGGCAAGGCGCAGGTGCAGCGGCTGGCGGACCGGGTGGCCGGGGTGTTCGTGCCGATCGTGATCGCGATCGCGGTGGTCACGCTGGGCTTCTGGCTCGGCGCGGGAGCCGCGGTGAGCACCGCCTTCGGCGCGGCGGTCGCGGTGCTGATCATCGCCTGCCCGTGCGCGCTGGGCCTGGCCACACCGACCGCGCTGCTGGTCGGCACCGGGCGCGGCGCCCAGCTGGGCATCCTGATCAAGGGCCCGCAGGTGCTGGAGTCGACCCGGCGCATCGACACCGTCGTGCTGGACAAGACCGGCACCGTCACCACCGGCAGAATGACGCTGGCCGAAGCGATTCCGGCCGACGGCACCGAGCCCGACGAGTTGCTGGCCGTGGCCGCGGCCGTGGAGCACGGCTCCGAACATCCGGTCGCGCGGGCGGTCGTCACCGGCGCCAAGGAGCGCGGGCTGTCGATCGACCCGGTCGAGCAGTTCGTCAGCCACGGCGGCAAAGGCGTACAGGGACTGGTCGGCGGGCGCGCGGTGATCATCGGGCGCGCCGAGTTGCTCGACGACTGGTCGGTCACCCTGCCCGACCGGCTGGCCGAGGCGAAGGCCGCGGCCGAACGGGCCGGTCATACCGCCGTCGCGGTGGCGTGGGACGGCGTCGCCCACGGCGTGCTGGTGATCGCCGATGCGATCAAATCCACCAGCGCCGAGGCGATTTCGGACCTGCGGTCGCTCGGCCTCACCCCGGTCCTGCTGACCGGTGACAATGCCGCCGCCGCCCGCACCGTCGCCGATCAGGTCGGTATCGACGAGGTCATCGCGGAGGTGCTGCCCAGCGACAAGCTGGCGGTGGTGGAACGGTTGCAGCGGGAGGGCAGGGTGGTCGCCATGGTCGGCGACGGCGTCAACGACGCGGCCGCGCTCGCCCGAGCCGATCTGGGCCTGGCCATGGGCACCGGTACCGATGTCGCCATCGAGGCCGGGGACATCACGCTGGTGCGCGGTGATCTGCGGACCGTGGCGACCGCCATCCGGCTGTCCCGGGCCACCCTGCGGACCATCAAGGGAAATCTGTTCTGGGCGTTCGGCTACAACGTGGCGGCCATTCCGCTGGCCGCGGCGGGGCTCCTGAACCCGATGCTCGCCGGGGCCGCCATGGCACTGTCCAGCGTCTTCGTGGTCAGCAACAGCCTGCGGCTGCGCTCGTTCCACTGAGCGGGTCGCCGCCGAGCGGGCCGTCCGGGATTCGGGCGGCCCGTTCGCCCGTGTCCGGACATACCTGCCGCGCATGGCAGACTCGCAGCGACCACGCTCGCGCCGCGCCGAGAGGATACCCGTGACAGCCCCCACCGGACCCGAACAACTGCTCACCATCGCCGAGTACCTGGCCGCCGCGGAGATCGCGGCCGAGCCGGTCGCGCCCGGTACGGACGGTGCCCCGGTGGTGTCGGTCGGAGTTCCGGAGGGTTGGCAGCAGATGCCCGCGGAGAGCTTCGCGGGTACCTACGGCGTCTGGGCGCAGGCGCCCGAAGACGGCTGGGCCGACAACGCGGTGGTGCTGATGGTGCGGCTGTCCGGCCCCGTCGACGCCGACACCCTGCTCGCCTGCGGCTTCACCGATGCCCGCCGCCTGCCGGAGTGGGCGGAGCGGGACACGCACCTGGGCCGTTTCGGTGGCTACCCCTCGGCCGCCATCACCGGCACGTATGCCATTACCCCACTGACCCTCTGGGCCTACAACCGCTACACCCTCATCGACAGCGACACCACGCCCTACCTGGTCCAACTGACCGTCACCACCCGCGCCGAGCACGACGGGACCGACGCCGCCGCCGTAGTCGCGGGCCTCACCTTCACCCCCGCGGGCTGACCGGACGCCGCCCTCAGGATTGTTCGGCGAGGCGGACGAAGGCTGCGGTGTCGAGGGTTTCGCCGCGCGCGGTGGGGTCGATACCGGCGGCGATCAGGCGCTGTTCGGCGGCGGCCGGGGACCCCGCCCAGTTCGCCAGGGCCGCGCGTAAGGTCTTGCGGCGCTGGGCGAATGCGGCGTCGACCACGGTGAACACGCGCTTGCGGAAGGCGGCGTCCTGCGGCCACGGCGGCGCGGCGTGGCGCTCGATGCGCACCAGCCCCGATTCGACCTGCGGCACCGGCCAGAAGACTTGGCGCCCAACCGCTCCCGCGCGCCGGACGGTTCCGAAGAAGCCCGCCTTGACGCTCGGCACCCCGTAGATGCGCGAGCCCGGCTCGGCCGACAGCCGATCCGCCACCTCGGCCTGCACCATCACCAGAGCCGTTGCGATGCCGGGCAATTCGGCCAGCAGATGGATCAGCACGGGCACGGCCACGTTGTACGGCAGGTTCGCCACCAGCGCGGTCGGAGCGACGGGAAGATCCGGTCCGGTGATCCGCAGCGCGTCGGCCTCGACCACACTCAGTCGCTCGGCCAGCGACCCGGCTCGATCGGCCACCGTATCCGGAAGCTGTTGCGCCAGTACGGGATCGATCTCCACCGCCACCACGCGATCCACCACGTCCAGCAGCGCCAGCGTCAGCGAGCCGAGCCCCGGCCCGACCTCGAGCACCACGTCCTCGCGCCCCACCCCCGCCGCCCCGACGATCCGCCGCACCGTATTCGCGTCGTGCACGAAGTTCTGCCCGAGCTGCTTGGTCGGACGCACCCCCAGCCGCTCCGCCAGCTCCCGCACCTCGGCGGGCCCGAGCAGATCGGCCTGACCACGGGCGACAAAGGCGGGTTCGGACACGCCGGACAACCTACCAAGCCCCGCCCCGCCGGCACCGCACCAACCCGAGCGGAGACGCCACCCCGGGGCGGCACATTGACGCAAACTAGTACTCGTTCTAGTTTTCTCGGGTACCGGAACAACGAACCGGCGTTTCACCCCTGTTCGAAAGGACGCACGCAATGCAGCGCAGATACGACGGACGACGGGTGCTGGTCACCGGAGCCGGATCGGGCATCGGCCGGGGCATCGCCCTGCGCCTCCTGTCCGAGGGCGCCGAGCTGGTGGCCGCCGATATCGCCGAAGCCGGCCTGAAGGAAACCGCCGAAGCCGCGACCGAGCACAGCTCCCGATTCGAAACCGTCCAGGTCGACGTATCGAACCCCGACTCGGTCCGCACCGCCGTAACCACCGCCGTGGACCACTTGGGCGGCCTGGACGTATTGGTCAACGCGGCCGGAATCATGCGCACCGCCCACACCCACGAAATGCCGTTCGAAGCCTGGAACCAGGTAATAGGAGTAAACCTGACCGGCACCTTCCTGATGGTCCAAGCCGCAATCCCCACCCTCCTACAAGGCGACCACCCCGTAGTAGTGAACTTCTCCTCCACCTCAGCCTTCGGCGCCCACCCCTACATGGCCGCCTATTCAGCTTCGAAGGGCGGAGTAAACGCCATGACCCACGCCATCGCCCTCGAATACGCCAAACAGGGTCTACGCGCGGTAAATATAGTCCCCGGCGGCATAACCACAGGAATCACCACAAACCTGGAAACACCCCCCGACGCCGACTGGACCCTCTTCGCCCGCCTAACCGGCTGGCTGAACAACGGCGCCCTAGGCCACCCGGAAGACGTAGCCGGCGCAGTAGCCATGGTCGCCTCAGAAGACGGCCGCTACATAACAGGCAGCGAAATCCGAGTAGACGGAGGAGCCCTCATGTAGGACACAGGCACGCAATCCGCACCTCCCCACCCCACGCACCCCCCTCCGCCAAAAACTTCCCCTGTAGCACGCCAACCCCGTAGGTTTTCGGCGCGTCTCGGTTTTCGGGTGCCGCTGCGAAGCGACGAAGGAGCCAGCAACGGCACCCGAAAACCGAGACCAAGGGCGCCGAAAACACGCCGGAGCGAAGCGGAGGCCAAAAACACAGCAGCGTTCCCCACCCAACGCAACCAAAGCCCCCACCTACCCGCCCAACCCCCCACCCCACCCCCTAACTAATCCCCAACCGACTAGTACAAGCCGGCCAAGCCCCCCACCCCTGCCTCGCCCTCGTCACCTCCGCAATAGCAATCTGCTCCTCCCGAGTAGCCAAATCAGCCCTCGGCGCATACCGAGTCCCCCCTTGCCGCTCCCACGTATTCTGATCGAACTGAATCCCCCCGAAAAACCCGTTCCCAGTGTTGATCCCCCAATTCCCATGAGACTCACACTGCGCCAACGCATCCCACACCGCCCCATCCCGAACCGGCGGCACCTCGGTCCCGGGCTTGGCCCCCTTCCGAACAGTCTTCGGCTGAGCCGGAACGATCACCGTGTTACTGATCGGATCCTTACTCGCCTCCTCCCCATTGACGATCGACACCGCGAACGTCACGTCCTGCACCCCCGCCTTACCCGGATTCTCGACAACGGTCCGGCTCATATTCAGCTCCGGATCCTCGATGACGTCCTCGGTCGGATCCAACGCCACCCGCTCGACCCGGTTCTCCACCCGCTTACGCGTGACGGTGATCTTCATCCCGTCCCGGAGCGGCGTCGCGGCGGCGGGCTCGACCGAGTCCTGGTTCGCCAGCGGCACACCCTGCACCTGGAGCAGTTCCCCGACGGTCGGCGCGGCCATCCGCACATAGCCGGGCGGCTCACCGTTGTCGGCGAGCAGCACGGTCCGCGGGCTGGTGACCGCCAGCGCGGCCCCTTGCAGCGGGAGCGGCGTCGGCCGCGCGGGCGACACGAACACGTCGGAGGGGATGTTCAGCTGCTGCAGCGCGTCGGCGACGGTGGCCGCGGTGGTCCACACCTTCTGCGGGCGTCCGTCGAGGGTCAGTGCGACCTGCCGGGCCCGGTTCAGCGTGACGGTGGCGCCGTCGAGCACGATCTCGTCCGCCGACGGCGAGACCGCGTCGCGGTTGGTGAGGGCGAAGCCGGCGGCCTTGAGTACGCCGCGCACGTCTCCGGACATGGTGCTGAAGCTGGACTCCTGGCCGTCGATGACGACGGTGACGGTCTTGCGATTCATGATCGCCAGTGCCGCGCCCACGATCAGCGTGATCAGCATCGCCGCGATCGCCGCATAGAGCAGCGGCGAGCGTGAGGAGTTGATCCGCTCCAGGGCGGGCATCCGAAAGTCCGGCATGGTCACAATACGATAACGAGGGGGTCAGGCCCTGACAACCACAAGCCGTGGAACAGGGGTTTTCCACATCACGAGTCGATATCGACACAGCAGGTAGATAACGACCCGCGTCATCGTAGTGAACTGCCCCACAATCCGCACCTCGAACGCATACACGCGCTGGTCCGAGGGTCAGAAGTACATTCCGTAGACCCGCATCGCGTTGGCCGTGGTGATCTTCGCGAGTTCGACCGGGTCCTGCTCGCGCAGCTCGGCCAGCGCCCGCACGGTGTAGGGCAGGCAGTACGGCTCGTTGGGCGCGCCGCGGAACGGGTGCGGGGTCAGGAACGGCGCGTCGGTCTCCACCAGGATCTGTTCATCCGGCACGACCCTGGCGGCCTCCCGCAGTTCGTGCGCGTTCTTGAAGCTCACGGTGCCGGAGAAGCTCAGCACGTACCCCTCCGCGACGCAGGCCAGCGCCATGTTCGTGTCGGAGGAGAAGCAGTGGAAGATCACGGTCTCGGGCGCGCCCTCGTCCAGCAGCACGGCCAGCAGGTCGTGATCGGCCTCGCGGTTGTGGATCATCAGCGGTTTGCCGAGGCGTTTCGCCAGGTCGATATGCCAGCGGAAACCCTCGACCTGATCCTCGATCGCCGCGCAGCCGTCGAGCTTGCCTGGCCAGTAGTAGTCCAGCCCGGTCTCGCCGACGGCGACCACGCGCGGATCGGCGGCCAGCTTCTCCAGCTCCGTCTTCGCCGCGTCGTCCAGCGCGTTCGCGCGGGTCGGGTGCAGCGCGACGGCGGCGTACACCCGCTGGTCCCAGTGCGCCGCGCGCACCGCGAAGCGTGCGGCGGCCAGGTCGTCGGCGACGGTGACCACCCGGCCGACACCCACCGCCGCGGCGCGATCCACCAGGGCGGCAACCGATTCGGCGTCGGTGGCGCCGCAGGCGTCCATATGGGTGTGCGCGTCCACCAGTGGGGACAGCGGTTCGGGCGGTTCGGGTGCGGGTCGTTTGCTAGGCATGGCCACCGGGGATATTCGCGCGAACGGTCACGGGCACGCCGATTACAGTAGTCACATCATGAGCGAACGCCCCGCCTTCTACATCACCACGGCCATCGCCTACCCGAACGGTGCGCCGCACATCGGCCACGCCTACGAGTACATCTCGGCCGACGCTCTCGCGCGGTTCAAGCGCCTCGACGGCTACGACGTGTTCTTCATGACCGGCACCGACGAACACGGTCAGAAGGTGCAGCAGTCGGCGCGCGCCGCGGGCGTCCCGGTGCAGGAGTACGCCTCGCGCAACTCCGACGTGTTCGAGCAGCTGGACAAGGCCCTCGACATCTCCTACGACCGGTTCATCCGCACCACCGACGAGGACCATGTCGCCTCCAGCATCGCCATCTGGGAGCGGATGCGGGCCAACGGCGACATCTACCTCGACACCTACTCGGGCTGGTACTCGGTGCGCGACGAGGCCTTCTACACCGAGGAGGAGACCACCGTCCGCGCGGACGGCACCCGGGTCGCCACCGAGACGGACACGCCGGTGGAGTGGACCGAGGAGTCGAACTACTTCTTCCGGCTGTCGAAGTATCAGGAGGCGCTGCTCGATCTGTACGAGCGGCATCTGGAGTTCATCCTGCCCGCCACCCGCCGCAACGAGATCGTCAGCTACGTCAAGGCCGGACTGCGCGATCTGTCCATCTCGCGCACCACCTTCGACTGGGGTGTGCCGGTGCCCGGCCATCCCGATCACGTGATGTACGTATGGGTGGACGCACTCACCAACTACCTCACCGGCGTCGGCTTCCCGAATACCGAATCCGCTGCGTTCCAACGCTTCTGGCCAGCCGACGTGCACATCATCGGCAAGGACATCACCCGCTTCCACACTGTGTACTGGCCGGCGTTCCTGCTCTCGGCCGGGGTCGATTTGCCGAAACGCGTGTTCGTGCACGGCTTCCTGACCAACAAGGGCGAGAAGATGTCGAAGTCGGTCGGCAACGTGGTCGACCCGACGGCGCTGGTGGAAACCTACGGCCTGGACGCCGTGCGCTTCTTCCTGCTGCGCGAGATCTCCTACGGCCAGGACGGTTCCTACAGCCACGAGGCGATCGTGGGCCGCATCAACACCGATCTGGCCAACGAGTACGGCAACCTGGTGCAGCGCAGCCTGAAGATGGTGGCGCGCGACTTCGCTTCCGCCGTACCGACTCCCGGCGAGTTCACCGAGGACGACCGTGCCCTGCTGGAGCGGGCGAACGGCCTGCTGGAGCGGGCGCGCGCCGAATTCGACCAGCAGCAGATGCATCTGGCGCTGGAGGCGATCTGGCTCACGCTCGGCGAGACGAACCGGTACTTCTCCGCACAGCAGCCGTGGGCGCTGGCGAAGGCGGGCGACACCGCGCGCGAGGGCACCGTGCTGTACGTGACCCTCGAGGTGCTGCGCATCGTCTCGATCCTGGTGCAGCCGGTCATTCCCGGCTCCGCGGGCCGCATCCTGGACCAGCTGGCCCAGACCGCCCGCACCTTCGCCGACCTGGCCACCCCGATCGAACCGGGCCTGCCGCTGCCGCCGCCGGAACCGGTCTTCCCGAAGTACGTCGAGCCGAAGGACTAGCGCTGGTGTGCACCGATGCCGCCGCTGGAACAGGCATCGGATGCGTGGCGTGAGTCGCTGTACCGCAAGCGATCTCGCTCGTCAGCCACGTGCGCGAGCAGCGAGGACGGCGTCGTAGAGTTCGCGGCGGGAGGCGCCGGTGGCCGAAGCGACCTGGGCGCAGGCGTCTTTCAGGCGCATCCCGTCGGCGACCAGGTCCTCCACCTCGGTGGCCAGGTCGGCGGGATCGGCCGAAAGCGGTTGGGCGCCTTCGAGAACCACGGTGATCTCGCCGCGGGCGCCGTCGGCCGCCCACGCGGCGAGTTCGTCCAGGGTGCCGCGAACGACCTCCTCGTAGGTCTTGGTCAGCTCGCGGCACACGGCGGCGCGGCGGCTGGGGCCGAGCACCTCGACGGCGTCGGCGAGACAGTCGGCCAGGCGGTGCGGCGCCTCGAAGAACACCACGGCCCGCGGCTCGGCCACCAGCGTGCGCAGCCATTGCTTGCGCTGGCCCGACTTGCGGGGCGCGAAGCCGTCGAAGCAGAACCGCTCCATCGGCAACCCGGACAGCGCCAGCGCCGTCGTCACCGCGGACGGGCCGGGCAGGCAGGTCACCGGCAGTCCGCGATCGACGCACGCCGCGACCATCCGGTAGCCGGGATCGCTCACCGACGGCATGCCCGCGTCGGTCACCAGCAGCACGGTGCGCCCGGCCTCGATCTCCGCCAGCAACTGCGGAATCCGCGCGGCCTCCACGTGGTCGTAGAAGCTCACCACCCGCCCGGTGATCTCGACCCCGAGCGCCTTGGCCAGCGCCCGCGTCCGTCTCGTGTCCTCGGCGGCAACCACTTCCGCGGTCTCCAGCGCCGTCCGCAACCGCTGTGAGGCGTCCCCGGCGTCACCCATCGGCGTCGCCGCCAGCACCAGACGCCCGGCCTGCCCGCTCATCGCACTCCCGTCCACGGATTCGGTCACAGCTCGCCGCCGGCCGGGCTCCATCAGACAACACTGCGGCAACGTGCCACCACGCGGCCCACGGTCCGCGGCCGCGGCATCCGGCCACACCGGTCACCAATCGCGGCGGCAGAGCAATATTTGCCGTCTCACGCCGATCTGTGACCGCTCAGCCCAGCCGGGCACACCGCCGCCCTCGGCTCACCGCTGCGCGGAGGCCGGATGTGCACCGCATACGATCGACGCGTGACCCAGCTGACCGACGCGCGCCCGGCGATCGGCGCGGGCTCGGCTTCGTCCAGCCCGGCGCCGCTGCGCCCCACCCCCGATTTCGGCCCGACCGATCGGGTGCGCGGCTGGGTCGTCACGCTCGTACTCACCACGATCGCCGTGGTCACCCGGTTCCTGAACCTGAACTATCCCACCGACGCCGGCACCCCGGTCTTCGACGAGAAGCACTACGCGCCGCAGGCCTGGCAGCTGGTGACCGGCGGCTGGGTCGAGGACAATCCGGCGTACGGGCTGGTGGTGCATCCGCCGGTGGGCAAGCAGATGATCGCGCTGGGCGAGCTGCTGTTCGGCTACACCAGCTGGGGCTGGCGATTCTCGGCGGCGGTGTTCGGCTCGCTGCTGGTCCTGCTGGTCATCCGGATCACCCGGCGAATGACCCGGTCCACCCTGATCGGCGCCATCGCCGGACTGCTGCTGATCGCCGACGGCCTGACGTTCGTCTCCTCCCGCATCGGCATGCTCGACATCTTCCAGGCCCTGTTCGTCACCGCCGCCTTCGGCTGCCTGATCGTGGACCGCGACCAGGTCCGCGAACGCATGGCACGGGCCGACATCGAGGGACGCATCGCACTCAGCACCTTCGGCCCCCGGCTGGGCGTGCGCTGGTGGCGCTTCGGCGCGGGCCTGCTGCTCGGATTGAGCTGCGGCACCAAGTGGTCCGGCATGTACTTCGTCGCCGCGTTCGGGCTGATGTCGGTGTGCTTCGACGTCGCCGCCCGGCGCGCGTACAAGGTCGCGCGCCCGTGGGTCGGCACCGCGGTCCGCGACATCGGCCCGGCTCTGGCGTCCCTGGTGCTCGTCCCGCTGCTGGTATACCTGGCCGCCTACTGGGGCTGGATCGCGAGCGAGGACGGCTACGACCGCTATTCGGTCGGCAATGCCCTCGGCGCGGGCGGCACCTGGTCCTGGATACCGGACGCGCTCCGCTCGCTGTGGCACAACCAGGCCGAATCACTGAAATTCCATGAGAGCCTGACCAATTCGGCGGGCAACCACCATCCCTGGGAGTCCAAGCCGTGGTCGTGGCCGATGGGCCTGCGGCCGATGCTCTACTACTACGCCGACGGCGGCGTGACCGGCTGCGGCCAGACAGTGTGCGTGAAAGCGGTCATGCTGATCGGCACGCCGGCGCTGTGGTGGGTCTCGCTGCCGATGCTGGCCTGGGCGATCTGGCGCACCGCGACCCGCCGCGACTGGCGCTACGCCGCCGTCCTGGTCGGCTACGGCGCGGGCCTGCTGCCCTGGTTCGCGACCCTGGACCGGCAGATGTACTACTTCTACGCGGTCCCGATGGCGCCGTTCCTGGTCATGGGCATCGCCCTGGTGCTGGGCGACATTCTCGGGCCCGCGCCCTTCGCCCGCGTCGGCGACCGCTTCGAGCGCTGGACCGAACACCGGCGGCTGAGTCTGCTGCTGGTGTGCCTGTATCTCGGCGTGGTGGTGGCCAATTTCATCTGGCTGTGGCCGATCCTGACCGCGCTGCCGATCACCGTCGGCAACTGGCACGACCATCTCTGGCTGCCGAGCTGGAAATAGCTACTCGCTCAACGCGGCCCGCACATAGCCGACCGCCGCCTCGTCGTCGAGCCCCAGCCGCCGGATGACCGCCACGTATTCGGTGGCTGCCCGCCCGGCCAGATCCCGGGTCGGATCGCCGGACGAGGCGATGAACGAGCCGAGCCGCCCGCGCGTTTCGAGCACGCCGTCCTGTTCCAGTTCGCGATAGGCGCGCGCCACCGTATTCGGCGCCAGACCGAGGTGACCGGCCAGCGCGCGCACGGTGGGGATCTTGGTCCCGGCCGTCAGCTCACCGGACCGCACCCGGGCGATGATGCCCTGCCGCAACTGCTCGTACGGCGGAACCGCCGAATGATGGTCGACCGGGATGTCCAGCATCGCGCCTCACACTTCGTCCCGCGACAACGGGCAGGACAGGCAGCGCGGACCACCTCGCCCGGAGCCGAGCTCGGATCCGGGAATGGTCAGCACCTCGATACCCGCGTCCGCCAGCCGCGCGTTCGTGTTCTCGTTGCGTTCGTAGGCGACGACCACCCCGGGCGCCAGCGCCAGGGTGTTGTTCCCGTCGTCCCACTGTTCCCGTTCGGCGGTGACGCCGTCCAGGCCGGTATTGATGACCCGGAGTTTGGGAATGCCCATCGCCTCGGCCGCCGCGGGGAGGAACGGGTCCGGCCCGCGCATCTCCACCGTGCCGTCGTCGCGCTTGCCGATGGTGAAGGCGCACAGCGAATCCTGCACCGCCGGGTACATCACGACGGCGTCGGTGTCGACCATGGTGCAGACCGTGTCCAGGTGCATGGTCGCGCGGTTCTGCGCGATCGGCACCACCAGCACGGTGTGCGCGAGATTGTCCTCGAACAGGCTGCGCGCCAACGCTTCCGCACCGGCCGGGGAGGTACGCTCGCCGACCCCGATCGCCACCACGCCGGGCGCCAGCAGCAGCACGTCGCCGCCCTCCATCGGCGCGGTGTGCGACTCGTAGGCCCGCCGCACGCCGAGGAAGCGCGGATGGAAGGCGTAGACGAGATCGGTCAGCGAGGTCTCGCGCGCGCGGGCCGGCAGCGCCAGCGAGGTGATCGCCACCTTCGGCCCCACCCAGAACGAGGAGTCGCGCGTGAACAGCAGATTCGGCAGCGGATCGATGACGAAGTCGGTGCCGTGATGCATGCGGCGCACCAGCGACGTGCCCGGATCGAAGGGCAATTCGTCGAAGGTCATCCCCGACATCAGGACCGACGCCAGTTCCTCGGCGTCCGACACGCCGAACAGGTAGGACTTCAGTTCCTCGGCCAGCGCGTAGCCGATGCGTCGCGCGTCCACCGCGGCCGTGATGCCCATGCTGCGGCCGGGACCACTGCGCGCCAGCGTCTCGACCAACAGGTTCTGCAGCAGCAGCACCTCGACGCCGCGCCCGGCCAGCAGTCCGGCGAAGGTGTCGTGTTCCTGCTGGGCGCGCTCCACCCACGGGATGGCGTCGAACAGGAGCTGATCGTTGTTGCGCGGGGTGAGCCGCCGCAGTTCCGCGCCGGGCCGGTGCAGCAGCACCGTGCGCAGCGTCCCGACCTCGCTTGTCACGGAAAACGGTCGCGCCGGCGGCACAGCCTCTGTTTCCATAACCCGACCGTAGTCATCCGCTGCCGCCTTGGCACGGAATTCGCTGGGTGTACGCCGCCGGGACGGACCCGCCCGCACGCGCCGGACGGCACACCGGGAATGATGGCGACACGCCGTAAGTTACTTCCAAACGGCCGCGGTGTGCGCTTTACCTGAAGTATTGTTCAGGTATGCAGCAGACGACCTGGAACACCAAGGAACTCACCCCGGGCCAGTTGTCCGAACGCAGCGGGGTCGCGGTGTCGGCGCTGCACTTCTACGAGCGCGAGGGCCTGATCACCAGCCGTCGCACCAGCGGTAACCAGCGCCGATACTCCCGCGAAACGCTGCGCCGGGTGGCTTTCATCCGCATCTCCCAGCGGGTCGGCATCCCGCTCAGCGAGATCCGCAAGGCCCTGGGCACCCTCCCCGAGGGCCGCACCCCCAATCGCAAGGACTGGGAACGGCTGTCCACCATCTGGCGGGTCGACCTGGACCAGCGTATCGAGCAGCTGACCCGCCTGCGCGACAGTCTCACCGGCTGCATCGGCTGCGGCTGCCTCTCGCTCGCCAGCTGCCGCATCGTCAACTTCCACGACAAGCTCGGCGACGAGGGCCCCGGCGCCCGCGTCCTGGACGTCAACCTGCACTGCGAGGCGTCCCCGGACGGCGCCGGCTGCGAAACCGTCTACGAGACAGCGGAAGCCGACTCGGCCGCCTGCTAACCCTTCTTCAGGAAGCTGTCGAACAGGTCGTTGGCCCGGCGCATCGCGAACTCGTAGGGCAGCGCGAACTTGCGCGCCCACCAGTATCCGAAGCGGACGTCGAACGAGGTGTGGATCAGGAAGCGGTTCTTCTCGATACCGCGCAGAATCTGCGTGGCCACCCGCTCCGGCGGCGTGGCGTGGCTCTGGAATCGCTTGACGTAGCGCTGCACTCGCGGATCGTCGCGGTCCACCCCGGCGATCTCGACCGTCTGCACCAGGTGCGTGTTCACCGCGCCCGGCACCACCAGGTGCACGGTGATGCCGTGCCGCGCGAGATCGAACCGCAGTACCTCCGACACGCCTCGCAGCCCGAACTTGCTGGCGCTGTAGGCCGCGTGCCACGGGAAGGCCAGCAACCCCGCGGCGGAGGACACATTGACCAGCGCCCCGCCGCGCCCGTCCCGGACCATCCGCGGGACGAAGTTCTCGATCACGTGGATCGGGCCCATCAGGTTGACGTCGACCATGGTGCGCCAGTGCCGGTGCTCGAGGTTCTCCACGGTCCCCCAGGCCGACACGCCCGCGACGTTCATCACCACGTCGAGGCCGCCGTGCGCGGCGTGCACCTCGTCGGCGAACGCGGTGACCGCGTCGTAGTCGCTGATGTCGAGGGCACGGGAGAACAGCACCTTGCCGCCCTCGCGGCCGATGGCCTCGACGGTTTCGGCCAGGCCCGCGGCGTCGATATCGGTGAGCACCAGTTCGGCGCCGGCCCGGGCCGCGGCGATCGCGGTGGCCCGCCCGATCCCGCTGGCCGCGCCGGTGACCAGAGTCTTCTTGCCACTCACGGACTTCAAGCGATCGCGCACGCGGTTTCCTCGGATACTCGGTGGGGGCGGCGCCGAACCCTCCGCGGGTTCCCCGTTCCCGGCGCCTGACGTTTTCCTGTGCTGCCGAGAGCATACGGGCTGCCCCCGGTCCGGGTTCGACGCCCCGTTGCGCCGCCGGTCGCGGGCGCGCCCGTCAGCGACCGCCGAGCACCTCCAGCATCCCCGCCACCGCGGCCGGCCAGGTGAACTGCTCGGCCCGGCTCCGCGCGGCACGGCGCCGATCGCCGGGCGGGAGCGCGAGCACGTCGGTGACCGCCTGCGCGAAGGAGAAGGGATCGTCGGCGGCGACCGCGCCGCAATCCTCGGTGAGGATGTCGGCCAGCGCGGACGAGCGGCTGGCCACCACCGGTGTGCCCGCGGCCAGCGCCTCCAGCGCGGCCAGCCCGAAGGTCTCGTGCGGCCCCGGCGCCAGCGACACGTCCGAACTCGCGAGCAGCGTGGCCAGCCGGTCCCGGTCGGCGATGAACCCGGTGAAGTGCACGGCCGGACGCCCATCGGGCAGCGCCGCCACAGCGCGGGCCCGCCGGTGCAGCGACTCCCGCCGCGGCCCGTCGCCCGCCACCACCAGCCGCGCGTCCACGCCCTCCCGGCGCAGCGCGTCGACGGCCTCGATACTGCGGTCCACCCGCTTCTCCACCGACAGCCGCCCGCAGTGCACCAGCAAGTGCCGGGCACCGAACCGCTGTCGCAGCGCACCGTCGCGGCGCAACGGGCTGAACGTCTCCAGGTCGACGCCCAGCGGCACCAGGGCCACGTTCGGCACCGCGATGCGTTCGAACTCCGCCCGCGCGAATTCCGTTGTGCAGACCACGATGTCGTAATCCTCGGCGGAACGGCGGTTGGCCGCGTCGGCGGCGCGGCGCGCCAGCGGTCCCGGCAGCACCTGACCGAGCAACCGGTCCAGCCGCTCGTGCGAGATCATCACGCCCGCGATGTCGCGCCGCCGCGCCCAGCGCCCGAATCCGCGCAGCGTCAACCGATCCGACACCTCGAGCGCGTCCGGCCGCAGCCCGGTCAGCAGGTCGGCCACCCGCCGCGGGTCGGCGGCGCGGTAGCCGCCGGTCCACGGAATCGCCACGGCGGGAACGAGGATCCGGCGCACGCCGGTCCCGAGCGTCTCCTCGCCCCACCGCTGCCCGGGCACGACCAGCACCACCTCGTGCCCGGCGGCCACGTATCCCGCACCCAGATGGTGCAGGGCCGTGCGCAGCCCGCCCGAACGCGGCCCGTAGAAGTTGGCCAGTTGCACGATGCGCACGCGCCGATCGTCGCCGGGCCCCGAACCGGGCAGGCCAACGGAACATGAACCCGCGCAGAAGGATTGGCAAACCCGCTGATGCGCCGCGCCCCGAGGCAGCGCACCCACCCGGAGCACACGCTCGCCGGAGGCCGTGCGACATCCGCGCCACGCGGCGCGGGGCATCCTCGACGTGCCTGAACCGGTCCTGCGGGCGATGCGCCCGGTGACCGGAAGAGACCGCCTAGACGGGTCGGTCGTGGGTGCGGGGCGCCACGCGGATCAGCCCGTGGGCGGGCTCGCCACCCAATCGGGACAGTTCCGCCGACACCTCGATCCACTCCGTATCGGCGAAGCGCACCCGGACGGTGAGCGCGCGGACCTCCGCACCGGACATGATCGCCCGGCACGCCGCCCGATAGACCACGAGATCGTCCGGGTGCAGCACCGGCCGCTCGGTCAGCCAGCGCTGCAGCGGGGGCGGGGCTCGTTGGTCCACTCGTAGACCAGACCCATCGCCAGTTCGACGAAGCCGATGCCGACATCGGCGGCCCGCGCGACCGCCCGCGTCATCGCCAGGTCCGCGGCGGGTTGCGGCGGTCGCAGATCGGTGACGTCGTAGACCAGCGCCCGCGTCACATGCCGCCCCAGCCGGTGCACGCGCACCACCATGCGGATGCCGCGCACCCGCCCGTCGTCGCCGAGGAAATCGGCCTCGCCCTGCCAGCGCGCGGACGGATCGGTCCCCGCCACGACCGCCAGATACGCCATCCGGCCGTCGAAGCGCACCATCCGCCCGAAGACCTCCGGCGGTGTCCGCACCGACCGTGCCTGAGCCGGCGCCCGCGCGAAGACCAGTTCCTCCAGCCCCGGACCATGGTGTGCCAGTTCGGTTTCCGACATCCAGTCCCACGCGGCGACGGGGCGGCGCGGCGGCGGCCGGTCCCCGCTCGCGCCGATCCAGACCTGTACGCCGTGCACCGCCCCGAACGCGCAGCGGATCGGCACCGCGATCCCGCTCAGCCCGGCCATGGTGCGGCGCACCTCGGATTCGGCGTCGTCGTGCCGGCCGTTTTCGATCAGCGCGGCAAGCAGTTCGGCCGCCGCGGGCCCGAACCTGCGCCGCGGCCTGGACACACTCGTCCACTCCCGCGCCCGCTCACCCTCGGCAACGACGGTCGGCTCCACTCCGGGACCGAGTGTCTCCACGAGGAGCCAGTCGTTGCCGTTCATGCCGCACAGCATCGCAGATCACCGGCGGTGCGACGGATCCGCCCGCGATCACCGGGCGGCGGGATTCAGATGCGGTTCACTCCCCGGGAGACCCGAGGTAGCTCGAGGTCGAGCGGAATGCGCCCGAGCGCCAGGTGCGTCTCGACCTCCGCCGCCGGCATCGGCCGCGCGATGAGAAAGCCCTGCGCGCGATAGCAGCCCAGACCCACCAGGGTACGGGCCGCGACCGCGGTCTCCACCCCCTCGCCGACGACGCCCAGACCGAACGAACCGGCAAGACCCACAATCGATTTCACGATCGCAAGATCATCGGTGCTGACCCCCAGGCGCTGCACGAAGCCGCGATCGATCTTGACCGCGTCCACCGGCAGCGCCTTCAGATGCGACAGCGAGCTGTACCCGGTACCGAAATCATCGATGGCGATCTGCACGCCCATCCGCTTGAGTCCGCGCAAGGTCACCTGGGTCCGTGCCAGATCCTGCACCACGACGTGCTCGGTGATCTCCAGGCACACCGAACTGCCGTCGATGCCGAAGCGCCGCAACTCGTCCTCGACGCGCTCCACGAAGTCCAGGCTCACCAACTGCACCGGCGACACGTTGATCCGGATCACGACATTGGCGGCCAAGCCGGCCTGCCGCCACTGCGCGAACTGCGCGCACGCCGACCGGATCACCCACCGGCCCAGCTCGCCCGCCAGATTGGTCGCCTCCGCCACGCCCACGAACGCCCCCGGCGGCAGCAGCCCGCGCGTCGGATGCTGCCAGCGCACCAGCGCCTCGAGCGCGACGATCCGGCCGGTCCGCAGGTCCACCTCGGGCTGATAGTGCAGCAGCAGCGAACCGTCGGATACCGCGCCGCGTAAATTCAGCTCGACATCGTCCTGCAATTCGAATTGCGCGCGCATCGCGTCGGTGAACACGGCCACCCCGTCACCACCACCGGATTTCGCCGACAGCAGCGCGTGATCGGCCCGCCGCAACACATCGGCGACCGTGGTGTCACCCGGAATACCCAATGCCACACCAACGCTCGCGCCCCGGCTGACGGATTCGCCGCCCACCGATACCCGCCTGATGATCAACTGGTGAATCCGCGTCGCCTCCAATTCCGCGGCGACCGCGTCCATCGGCTTCGCGGGCACGATCACGAACTCGTCACCGCCGAGGCGGGCGATCATGTCGTTCGGGTCGAGATGTTCTTGCAACCGGATGGAAAGTGTCCGAATGAAATTATCTCCGGCCGTATGACCGAGAAAGTCGTTGAGCGCCTTCAATCGATCGAGATCGAGGAAGAATGCGGCCACCGGACCCGGGCTGCCCGGCCGCAGCCGTTCCTCCATGTGTTCCAGCAATGCCCGCCGATTCGCCAGGCCCGTCAGATCGTCGTGCAGCGCGATGTAGCGCAATCGCTCCTCGGCCACCACCCGGGCCTGCAATTGGCCCAGCAATGCGGCAATGGCCTTGAGCACATTGATTTCCCGGGTGCTCCACTCCCGGTCGCCCAGTTTCATGAAGCCGAGCAGGCCGGTCGGCTCGCCGCGCGACATCAGCGGAACGGTCGCCGAGGTCACCCCCGAGATGCCGGAGGACCGCCGGATCGTCTCCTGGTAATCGGCGAATTCCGGTGTGGGCCGCACGATCATCGGCTCGGTGGCGTACTCCATCGCCCGGAACACCGAATCGGCCTGTTCGAAGTAGACCACCTCGAGCGGATCGGGATCCGGCACCGACGGGCGGTGCGGCCATTCGGCGACCAGCACCGTCGCGCGCCGCTCACGGTCCGTGTGCCGGACGAAACTGAAGTCCACATCGAAATACTCGACCAGCTTGGCCAGCACGCGTTCGGTCGCCGCCACCATCGTCGTGGCATCGACCCCCATCAACTCCGCGGCAACCTGCGTCACCAGTGAGTCGAGCGTTCGCCGAGGCACCTTGTCTCCGATCGTGCTATCCGCGGGTATCCGCGCCCCGCACCCGCGGCCGACCGCCACCGGCGATCGGGCCCGGCGCGTGGCTCGGACGAAGTACCAACGCTTTACTCAGTTGTCCAGGCACCCCCGGCAGGTCGATGAATCCGCCTTGAAGTGACGCTAGTGTATAGGCGTATTCCGCTGAAATCGCGACGAGTTCACCGCAACGCGACGAGAAGTCGTTCGCAAAATCCATACCGCCGCCGCAGCTCCGGTCCAGCGCACTTCGCAACTTTCCAGCATTTTCCTCGTATGTCCGAGTATCCCACCGAATCGGCGTACGGCGCAGGCCGTCGTGCGCTCGCGCGTCCACGGCTGCCGTCGTGCCGACCGCGCTGGCTTCGACAGTCATACAATCCCTACTCCGTTGCTGCGCGGTCTCGCGCCACTACCCAGACCCTCCCCGCGGGTACCGAACACTGTCCGCAACCCCGGGGGTGGCCGCCTAGGCAGTATCCGTCATCGGGCCGGAATTGACCAGACGTCTGGCAAATCTTCCGAAACCCGAGCGGAGAGTCCGAACTCAGCCCAGGTCAGAGACATGGAGTCGCCAACTGGACAGAACAGAAAGACCAGTCGGTACCCACAAGGCTACTGGTCGGCTAACTAGACGAGGATGGAGATCAGCAGTTCCACTTCGGCCGGGCCGCGCCAGATCTCGATCTCCTCGCGGTAGGCGCGGGTGATCTCGGCGGAGGCGGTCGCGTCGTCGACCTGAGCCCACACGTCCTCGACCGGATCGTGGTAATCGCCGTTCGGCTCGAAGCGGGCGTACACGCCCTTGGGCACCTTGATCAGCACATCGCCGACGGGCACCGCATCGACGACCGGATAGTCGTAACTGACCAGGACGTTGTAGTTGCCGGCCGGGTCCGGCGCGTAGACCGTGTACAGCGGATGGTCGGCGCCCTCGCGGTCGCGCAACCGGTCGCGGAGGAATTCGATCAGTTCGCTGTTGCTCACCTTGAAACTCGGGCGCACCCGCGGCACCACCAGGCCGCCGTAGAGCGCCTCGTCCCGCACCACGATCGAATAGCTCATGACTGGGCCTCGACCGCCAGATACAGATCGATCTTGTAGGCGTGCGGATAACACTCGAAGTCCCCCGTGTAGGTCCGTTTGATCTGCTTGTGTTCCTCGGCGTAGGCGATCTGGGTCCACAGATCGGTCATGATCTGCGGGAAATTGCCGACCGAGGAGAACCGAGCATAGGTGCCGCGAGGCAGCCGCGCGACGATGTGTCCGCGCGTGACCTCGTCGAAGGACTTGCACTCGTATCCGACGATCTGGGTGTTGAAGGTGTTCAGCTCGGGCGAGTAATCGGTGTACGCCGAGGCCAGCGGGCCGCCGAGATCCTGGTGCAACACCGCGGCCCAGGCCGCTTCCAGGTCACGGTCACGCAGTTCGCCGAGCGCTCGTTTGGGACTGCGCACCGGCAGCCCGGCGACCCACGTCTCGTCCCGCTCGACGATCTCAAACTGCATGGATGAAAACTCTCTCGAGGTGATCGAGTGGGCAGCGCGCAACGGGTGGCTGCGGCGCATGCCGTCCGGCCAGGAAGGTCATGCTATCAACCCGCCCGCTGAGAGATCGGCGACACGACTCCCCCGGCGGGCATGAGCGCTCACCAGGCGTGTCGCCGGTTCCACCCCGCCCGGCGGGCTGCTCACCCGGCGTGATTGAGTGCGGAGGATGTACCGCACGCTGCCCGAGATGGACGCGGCGCTGGCCGACTGCCGCGCCTGCCCGCGGCTGGTCGCCTGGCGGGAACAGGTCGCGCGGGACAAGCGCGCCGCCTTTCGCGACGAAACCTATTGGGGCAGGCCGGTACCCGGGTTCGGACCCACCGACGCCCGGCTGCTGCTGGTCGGGCTGGCGCCGGCCGCGCACGGCGGCAACCGCACCGGGCGCATGTTCACCGGTGACCGCAGCGGCGACGTCCTCTTCGCCGCGATGCACGCCGTCGGGCTCGCCACTCAGCCGACCGCCACCCACCTCGGCGACGGGCTGCGACTGCTCGACACGCGGGTGACCGCCCCGGTGCACTGCGCTCCCCCGGACAACAAACCCACGCCGGACGAACGCGACCGCTGCCGGCAGTGGCTGGTCACCGAACTCGAACTGCTCGCGCCCACCCTGCGTGCGGTCGTGGCGCTGGGCGCGTGGGGCTGGCAGGCCCTGCTGCCCGCCTTGACCGCCGCGGGCTGGGAGACGCCGCGCCTGAAATTCGGGCACGGGGTGCGATACCCGATCGCGGCGGCGCGGGCCGGGCGGGCGCCGCTCGAGCTGTTCGGTTCCTACCATGTCAGCCAGCGCAACACCTTTACCGGCAGGTTGACCCCGCAGATGCTGGAAAGCGTTCTCGCGCAAGCGATATCAGCCGCGCGCCGGTAGTGCCCGCACCCGGCGTGCGGGCACCTTCCGGTCAATTGTTCCGGGCCTCGCCGGAGTAGCCGTTGCGCTCGGCGACGGCCACGGCCGACCGCTCCTGCGAGCCGTGGCCCAGCTCGAGGTCGACATCATCGATGTCGCCGCCGCGGACGCTCACCCGCGTGGTCGTCGGCCCGTAACCCGTGGCGACCACGGTGTAGCTGCCCTCGTCCAGGTTGCCGAAGCTGTAGGAACCGTCCGGTCCGGTCGTCATCGTGTCGACCACGTTGCCGCGCGCGTCGGCCAGGGTCACCCGGGCGTCCTCGATCGGGCGCCCGTCGTGCACCCGCACCACGCCGTGCAACCGGACGCCTGGCCGCAGCAGCACCTCCAGCGGAGTGATACCGCTGCCGGACACCCGCACGGGCAGGGCCGTCGGATGGAAACCGAGCGCGCTCACCGCGACCGTGAATTCGCCTTCGGGCAGTTCGGTCAGCCCGAACCGGCCCTCGGGATCGGTCACCGCGGAGGCCAGCACCTCGCCGCGCAGATCGAGCGCCGAGACCTGTGCCTCGGCGACGGGAGCGCTGTCGCCCGCCCGCGCCACGGTGCCCGCGAGACCGGCCATCGCGGCCAGCGTCACGTCGCAGGACACCGGGCGGTCGGCGAGCGCCACGGTCGAGGCGTCCGGGCGGCGGCCCTCGGCGGAGGCGATGAGCACGTACGAGCCGGGAGCCGGAGCGGTCAGCTCGTAGTAGCCGTCGGCGCGGGACTGAGCACGGCCCAGCTGCTGGCCGGAGGACGAGATGAGGGTCAGCGTCGCACCCGCCACCGCGGCGCCACGGGAGTCGCGCATGCGCCCGTAGAGCACCGGGCCGCTGACAGCGGGAGCGTCGGCCGTTCCGCTACGCGCCGCCACGCCGTTCGGCTGTGCCGCGGCCACACCGTTGTATTGTGTTGCGTCACCACCGTTTTGCTGTGTTGCGGCGGTGTCCCGCTGCGCCGCCTCACCACGGTTGCGGGAGTCGCCCTGCTGGGCTGCGGCTCCACTGCTGTAATGCGTTGCGGCGCCGCCACTGTCCCGAGGTCCCGCACCACTGGCCGCGGACTGCGCGTCGCCGTCGATATCGGGCACGCCGACCGCCGCGTGCACCAGCTCCCGATCGGTGTCCAGGGCGTGCCGCGGTCCGGCCGGCGCCGGGGCGGACCGTCGCGCCGGGATGAAGAGCGCGACCACCGCACCGATCGCGGAGACACCGCACCCGATCAAAAGCCCGACGCGGAAGCCGTTTTCGGTCGGAATCGAATGCCCGGCCAAGGTGACACTCATCTGCGCGAGCACCGCGCCGACCACCGCGGCCGCCGTGGACGTACCGATCGAGCGCATCAGCGTGTTGAAGCTGTTGGCCGCCGCGGTCTCCGACTGCGGCACCGCTCCCATCACCAGCGCGGGCATGGCGCCGTAGGCGAACCCCACGCCGACATTGATGATCAGCGTGACCACCAGCAGGCCCCAGGTGGTGCCCATCAACCCCATCGACGACCCGTATCCGGCGGCGATGATGATGCAGCCGACGATCAGCGTGACCTTGGGCCCGCTCAGCGCCGACAGCCGCGCCCCGAACGGCGAGACCGCCATCATCATCAGACCGGCCGGGGCCATCCACAGACCCATCGCCATCATCGACTGCCCCAGGCCGTACCCGGTGGACTCCGGCAACTGCAACAGCTGCGGCACGATCAGCGACTGCGCGTACATCGCCATGCCGACCACGATCGACGCGGCATTGGTCAGCAGCACCTGCGGCCGCGCGGTAACGCGCAGATCGACCAGCGGATCGCGGCTGCGGAGTTCCCACAGCCCCCACAGCAGCAACACCACGACCGCGGCGACGAACAGCCCGATGGTGAGGCCGCTGGCCCAGCCCCACGACGCGCCCTTGGAGATCGCGAGCAGCAAGCAGATCAGCGCGGCGCCCAGCCCGATCGCCCCCAGCACATCGAAACGTCCCCGATTGATGTTGGGCGGAGTGGCGGGAATGACCGCGAAGATCAACAAGCCCACCAGTGCGGCCAGCACGGCAACACCCCAGAACAACACCCGCCAGTTGCTGTACTCGATGACCGCGGCCGCCAGCGGCAGCCCGAGCGCACCACCGATACCCAGCGACGAACTGATCAGCGCGATCCCCGAGCCGAGCCGCTCCGGCGGCAGCAGATCCCGCAGCGCCGCGATCCCCACGGGAATCAGCCCCACGCACATCCCTTGCAGCACACGCCCGATGATCATCGGCCACAGCGAGGACGCCACCGCGCAGATCACGGAACCGACCACCAACGGCACCACCGACGCCAGCAGCACACGACGCTTGCCGATCAGATCACCGAGCCGCCCCGCCACCGGCGTGGTCACAGCACCGGCCAGCAGACTCGCGGTCACCACCCACGTGGCATTCGACGCACTGGTGTGCAGCAGTTGCGGCATCTGCCCGAGCAGCGGCACCACCAGCGTCTGCGTCAACGCCGCGACAATGCCGGCAAAAGCCATCACACCCAGGATCGCCCCCGGATGTTTGGCGGGTTCTGTCTTCTGCACGCCGGCTCTCCTCAACGCCCTAAGATTTCAATGTGCATCATGCACACTACATGTATGATGCACACGAGAGCGCACCAGACGCATCCTCGAGTGACACAGCTCTCACCCAATCCGCGCGGCACGAGGCACAGCGAGCCCCCTGACCAGCCGATTCGGCCACCCCCACCCCAACCTGCTAAAGTTCTCCAGCGTGGTTCGGCAACGACCCACACGGGGCTATGGCGCAGTTGGTAGCGCGTCTCGTTCGCATCGAGAAGGTCAGGGGTTCGATTCCCCTTAGCTCCACAGTTTGTGCTTGTCAGGGCCGTTTTCGGAGTCGCCTAGAGCGACCCGGAAGCGGCCTTCTTCCAACTAAGTCCCAACTAATCCCCGTCGCCCGTGACTGCGCGTTCGAGTGCTTCCGCTGCTGCCTGATGGGTTCGCCCGCGTGCCATGTAGTGCCGTTGAGTCATCGCCGGATCGGCGTGGCCGAGCACATCGGCGGTCACCCGCGCCGAGAGCCCCGCGTCATCGAGAATCGTGGCGACCGCGTGCCGGAAGCTGTGCGGGGTGACATCCTCGGCCAGGCCCAACGCATCCCGTACGCGCTGCCACTCGTGCCCGACGTTCTGCGGATCGCGCAGCGTCCACACCGCCGAGGGGAACACCAGATCCAGGACCGCCGCGTCCGGGTCCGGCGGCGAGGCCAGCTTGCGGGCCGCCAGGACCGCCTTGCGCCGCTTCAACATCTCGACCGCGAAGTCTGGCAGGGCGATGGTGCCCCGGCGGTTCTTCGGGTCCTCGTCCTTGTCGACGCGCACCAGGCCCACGCCCTTGACCCGCACCACCTTGCCCAGACTGGTGAGCGTCCGGGCCTCCAAGTTGATATCGGACCACAGCAGCCCGAGAAGCTGACTCCGGCGCAGCCCTGATCCCGCCAGCAGCGTCACCATGTCGGCCAGATCGGCGTTCTCGCAGTAGTCCGCGACAGTGGGCGGGGTGTACGCCTTTACCGGCGTGCCCCGGTTGCGCTCGGCGCGAGAGAGCTTGCGTGGACACGGCACCTGCGACGTGCGCACGGAGGTGAGGATGTATCGCAGTTGATCGACGGTCAGGTCGCTCGCGCCGCCTGTACGTCCCTTGGCCTCGATGTTCTGGGCCATCTGGGATTCACGGACGGGGTTGACCGCCAAGGCATCCTTGCGTACGGCGTAGCGGAACATGCCCGACAGGACATTTCGCGCGGTCCGCATCGATGATGGTCCCTTGGCTTCGCCGACCTGTCGGAGGAACGTTTCGACCGATGAGGTGGTGACCTCCAGTAGCCGCCGCTCGCCGAACGCGGTGTTGAACAGCTCCGCCGCCACGTCGTAGCGGTCCAGGGTGCTGCCCGCGCGGTCCTGTTCGATCAGGTGGTTCCGGTACAGCGCCCACAGTTGCCGGACCGTGGTGGAATCCGACAGCTCTCCGCCGAGCTCCACCCGGATCGCGGTCGCCGCCGCCATGACCGCATCGAGCGCACGCGAGCCGGTGCGGTCGGGGATCTTCCGGCCACGCGCGTCGAGCTTGACCGGGGAGACTCGTTTCAGGTCGCGGCGCTTGCCCGATGCGTCGCGGACCAGTATCCGGGCTTCCCAGTGGCCGGCCGAGAGTTCGGTGAGCATCGGTGCGCCCGGCACGCCGATGGGGCGGGCGGGTCTTCCGCGCTTCACCGCCGCCGCCTTTTGGGCTGGGTTACTGGTCTTCGCGTGCGTCCAGGGCTGCGTCCAGGGCGTTGAGGTCCCACCGGAAGTCCTTTCCGACCCGCTTGGGTCGCGGTAGCCACGGGTACTTGTCCCGGTCTCGGTTCCAGCGCCGCAACACTTCGGCGTTCACGCGGATGTGCGCGGCAGCCTGTTTCGTGGTCGCCCACCGTCGTATCGGTGCGCCGGACTGCTGCTCAGCAGACATGGCTAGCTCCTGTCGGGTCAACAGTGTTTTGATCGCTACTGGTTTGCTGGGGATTGGTTGCCGAACAAATCGGGGGTGGTGGCGGCGGGTCCGCGATGGCGGACAGGGCGCGGTCGTATTCGAGCCGCCAGGCGGTGCGTTCCTTGATCGCGGCGAGCAGCAGGCGGGACCGGGACGGGATGCGGGTTCCGGGGGCGATGGTGGACCAGGTGAACCGGTTCGGGTCGGGGGCGGGTTTGTCGATGCCGATCGCGGCCAGGACCCCGCGCACGAACGCGGCCCGGTCGGCTTTGTGGTCCCCGAGGGTCTTGCCGGTCCAGCGTTTCGAGCACAGCACCCGCCGCCCCGGCAGCCCGAGCGTCGAGCGGCGATGCGCACGACCCTTGCACCGTCCGGGCTCCATCCGCCGCGTGGCGCCCTTGGGAACGATGCCGTAGGCCAGCCAGACAGCGCACCGCGGGCTGCACGGTGTCGCGCACAGCGCCTTGTGCAGCCGGTCGTAGTGCGCGTGTTGACGCGCCGATGCACCCTCGAGGGTCTCGCCCACCGATTTCGTGAGGTACTTGCACAGGTACCCGATGTGCCGATCTGCTTCCGGCGTCCCGGCAAGGATGCCTTTGTAGTGCACCTGCACCCCGAACCGCGCCACATGCGCGGGAGCGTCGTCGTCGCCGATGGCGTCCACCGCCTCATCCCACGACGGCAGCGGCTCGCGGGTATCCGGGTCGAGGAACGTAGCGGTGTCGTGGTCCCAGACCGGTCGCGCGTCGTCTCGGCCGTAGACGACCCGGTCCGGTGTCGGCCACCAGATATTGCGGTAGGTCGCCCGAGTCACTTCCCGGATCACCTCACGGGGCACCGTCCCGCGCAGGGCGAGGTGGATATGCGGGGCACCGCGTCGTTGTGGTTCGACGGCGGCGAAGTACTGGATTTCCCAGCCGATGACGCGGCGCAGGTTCTGAATCCAGCGGTCGACCAGCGCGGCGAAGCTGACCGCGTCCCAGGCGGCCCGCGTGTAGTCGTAGCGGTCGGGGTCCAGGGGTGTGCCGTCGTCGCGGTGGACGGGTCCGTAGGAGTCGAGGGTGAGGGTGATGAACATCGAGGGCCGGAACCGGCCCGCGTACTCGCGCCCGATGCTGCGGGACTTGTCCACCGGTTGCCGGGGCAGGTCGGTCACGTCGTCACGCCGCCGGGTGGACCGGTGCCGCCGCGCCGCCGGTTCGCCCGACTCGTCGTCTCCGTTGTCTCCGTCGCTGGTGTCGGCGGCCGGTAGTGGTGGTGTCTTACCTCGCATACCCAGCGTTGCGAGTTCGGTATCGACCCAGGCGATTTCGGCCGCCAGCTCCGATGTGTCCGAGTCTTGCTGTTCAGCAACAGCTTTGGTGTATTCGGCGAGCAGGTCGGCGCGGTAGGCGATCAGGTGTTCCTGATCGGGATGCGGAGCACGCGGGGAGGTGTCGGGCTCGGCGTCCAGGTGCCAGCCTTCCCGGCATTGCATCATCCGCAGCCGCTGTGACTTGCGCGCGCAGGGGCGGCAGACCGATTCCAGGGTGGCCCCGCAGGGCACGGGGATGAATTCGTGGCGGCCGGTGGTGGTGTCGATGCGTTTGAGCACCATCGGGCGCACACAGACGCCGTTCTTCTCCGCCAGCGATAGCGCGATGTCGTCGAAGGCGGGCAGGTTGCGCCGCAACTGCTCCTCGCTCGCACTGACCGTCGGTGGTAGGACCAGCCGGGCATCGTGGCCGACCATGGGGACTCTCC
Source organism: Nocardia sp. N2S4-5 (assembly GCF_044628355.1). Classification (NCBI taxonomy): domain Bacteria; kingdom Bacillati; phylum Actinomycetota; class Actinomycetes; order Mycobacteriales; family Nocardiaceae; genus Nocardia; species Nocardia sp. N2S4-5. Next base: position 3,791,122 of record NZ_JBIUPM010000001.1, read on the forward strand.
TGTTCCGTCGCGGGGGAGGCGCGGCACCGGCCCGCAGTAGAGGGGAGCCGGTGCCGCGCCAGGGTTCGAGCTTGGAACGACCGATAGTCGTTGTGCCGGTACAGGAGTCGATGTTTGTGGACCGCTGCCGGTTCAGCGTCCGGGGGCGCTCGCGTCGCGCCGGGAAGTCAGGAGAGAGGGAAAGTGTGAGGCGCTCGCATCGCGCCGGAAAGTCATCGAAAGTGTGCTCAAGTCGCGCTCAGATATGTTGTGTAAGCCTGTATTTCAAGGCGCTCGCTGTGCGCCGGAGAGATTCGGGGGTGTTCGTATTCAGGGTGTCGACGCTCAGTCGATGAGGGGTTTGCCCGAGGTGTCGCGGCCGTCGCCACGGGGTGCGGGCGGGTAGGTGCGCATGATCCACCGGATATCGTCGTCGTCCACCCAGTAGGCCCGCACGCGCACGATGTCGGTCGAGGACTCGTGTTCGACGTAGCCGACACCGGGGGTGTCTTCGGGAATCTCGTCGCACAGCGCGCCGCGATCGCGCCCGGTCTGGCCGAACACCATGTTGGGCTGTGTCGGCTCGGCCATGCGCAGCCCGATCCGGTACGGGTAGAGCTGGCGCTGTTCGAGCACGTCCTTGCTGGGGTCTTGCAGGCAGCCCACGACAGGGATCGCCATCGCGCGGGACTGGGTGAGCACGATCCCCATGTAGCGCAAGATCGCGTCTTTGATCTTGCGATCGGAGTAGTAGGCGGTCAGGCTCGCCGCCTCGTCCACGATCACCAACACCAGCGGCTCGGCCGGGCTCGGGGTGAGCTTGCGGGCGAACCGGTCCATGTAGAGCTGACCGCGCGCCTGGACCAGCTCGGCGGCATCCTTGAAGATCGACAACGCCTGTTCCCCGTTGTCGTAGGCGAACCGGGCGAACCACTTGCGAGCGGCCCCGAACTCGGCCCCGCCCTTGGGGTCGATCACCCACAACACGACCGACCCGTCCTGGATCGCAGGGCCGAGCGCGGCGATCAGTGACCAGATCACCGACCCCTTACCCGAGCCCATCATGCCCGCCACCATGATCTGATTGCCGAGCAGCTTGATCCGCCACGGCGCACCCAGCTCGGTCACGCCGACCTCCAGCGAGGTCAGATCGCAGGTCTTGGCCTCCACACGGGGCAGCGGGATCGGCTCGGTGAGGATGTCGGTGTGGATGACCTCGAGGCGCACGAATCCCGATTTCGTGGCGGTGCGGACCCGGACCCCGATCGCGCCGAAGGCGTTGCGTAGGGCGTCGGTCTGCTTGGCCCAGTGGGCGACGGTCTGCCCGCCGACCATCTTGATCAGCAGCTCATCGGCCACGTCCCCGATCGACACTTTCGCCAGCGCCGGAGTGAGCACCTGAGTGTTCAGGACCGCATTCAGCCCCGCCAGCGCGGTCAGCGAATCCCACGGTGCCCGGTACCGCTTCCATGCCAGCCAACGCGACCGCATCCGGCCCCACACCCAACGCCGCCAGCTCACCGGCCACCAAGCCCACCACAGCACCCACGCCGCTACCGCCCCGACCGCGACCGCGGTTCCAGCCGGCCAGCCCAGGTACCACCACGCCGCACCAGCGGCGACCAGCGGTAGCGTCAGCATGGGGAACAGCGCCGCCAACCACAGTCCGATCAGCGCCAACCGGAGCAGCAGCATCAGCAACTCCATGAGCATGTTCGCCACGCCCTCGAACAAGGTGTCGCTGCCCGCCGGGGGCTTGTCATAGTCCGCTGTACGTGCCATCAGCGGCCACCTTCCTTTCCTCTCCTAGTTGAACTGCGAAATCTGTTGCTACGCAGCACATTCGATTTCCCTTCTCGATCGAAGGTCATGCGCGGTGCCCCCCACCGGCCGAGACCGCGTGAACGCCGCAACGTCCGTGGCGGGCTCGGCCGATAGAAGGCATGTCACGACGGCTCAAGCCGTCTTGCTCCCTGAACCCGACGCCGACGCGGACGCCGGACCCGAGGACTTGCCCGACGCGGACGAGGCGGGCGAGGTGCCCGGCAGCGGGACGTAACCGGTCGCCCAGAACGCCCAGCCGAGACTCTTGTTCAGCCCCGAGGTCATCAATCGGGGCTGCACGGTCATCCCCGTCAGCGCGACCCGGTACATATCCGGATCGGCATCAGCAGCCATCAGCGGCACCGGCTCGGTGTCGGACAGGATCAGCACCGGGAAACTCGCCTTGTTACGCTCGAGCAGCGGATCGGTCACGGTGATCTGCCACACCAGCACCCCCGTCTGCTCGTCGTGTTCCTGCGGCAGCACGCGGTTGCGGTCATCGGAGTAAGGCCGCTTGATCTCCACCGGCCCCACCTGGTAGAGCCCGCGCGGGAAGTACTCCGCGAACTCGATCGGGAACCGATGTCGACGCCGCTTGTCGACCAGCCGCTTACGTTCTTCGGGAGTCAAAGGCTCCACGGTGTACCTCACTTCGAATGATGGATTGATCGTCGGAAGAAGCCCGCGTCTGCGGGAATGCGCTCCAGGCGCGAATGAGGGCGGATCAGCCCGGCGGGAGGCCCCCGACCTCCACCGCAACCTGCACACTCAGGCTGTGAAAGCCAGCCGACACACCAGTCCGAACTTGTGAGATTCGGCATCAATTTTGGTGCGTGACCACACAAAATGTGCGGATGAACTACTCTGGACAACGCGGAGACCTCGTCTCTGCACACGAATGGAGCCGGGGAGAATAACGCTGAGGCTGGGTTGCTGCCCGTATGCCTTGGCGTCTGGGTTCGTTCGCAGGCTGTCCCCTCGTTGGCGCGAGGGGGCAGCCGCCCGAACGGGATCGGCGTGCTAGCTGTTCATCGGTAACTCCTTTCCGAGGGTGTTCGGTGTTCGGTGTCGATCTGCTACCGTGCCGGTCCCGCAGCTCCTGTGGTGTTCCGGTTCCACACTCGCTGTGCGGAACCCGGATCACCGGGCGCGAGACCGGTTCCCGATCCCGGCAGCAGGTCAACCTTCCAGGCTACCCGCGCCAGGACCCCCCCTGGTCCGGCAGATCCGGCCATTTCCGCGAGCTCGAAACTCCGAGAGCCGGAGAGCCTTTGCGGCGGCGATGATCAGATCCGCTATCCATCGTGCCCGCTGTTTCCCACAAAGCAAGGGCACAGATTTGGACGGTTACCGCCCCGCACGCGCTCCGATGCGCCGCCGAACCCCGACCTTCCACAGTGGAAATTAAATAATCTCCCCCGATCGGGGTTGAGCGCCCTCCGCTGAACTGGGCCGATGGAGATTATTTAGTGTGAAACCGCCCGGTACCGCAAAATTTGGCACTTAGCCTACCCTCGAACGGGAATGGCAGCCACCCTGACTGCCATATGGCAGAGATCACACCCCCCGTAGCAAGTTTGCTACAGAAACCTGGCGCGCCTCCTGCTAGAGCCCCGTGTGCTCATACGCCGAACCACCGCCGGTCGTGGAGCCCCGCCGGGACCGCCCCCGCCGCACCACCGCAACTGTCACCGCCGGACACACGAAACCCCCGGTGGCCGATATCGGATCGGTCCGGGGGTTGCGTGCCGCCCACCCTGCGAGGGTTCAGGGGAGCGAGGTCTGAGAAGGGGCATCAGCGAATGCGGGCGACTCCCGCGTAGGACGACATCCACGATTGCCTGCGCTGTGACAGCGAGGGCACCACCGCATCGGGATCATCGGACGGTTCAGGATCGAGCACGTGATCCGGGCTGGCGTCCGGACACCACAAATGCGGCGGGACGATGCCCGGATCGATTAGTTCGGCGTTGCCGAACAACCGCGTGAACTCCTCCCGTGTGCGGGTCGCCAGCCACACCCCTTCGCGGTTGAACACCTCGGCCGCCGCCGCCATCGACTCCGGAGCGAAATCGGCCGTGGCGTGAGTCAGTGTCAGATACGACCCCGGTGCCAGCCGATCAGCGAAACCGTCCACGATGCCCTGCACCTGGTCCCCGTCCAAGAAGTGCAGAAGCTCCACCAACGACAACCCAACCGGGCGCGACAGATCCAGCGTCGCTGCCACCTCGCCGGAATCCAGTACCGCAGCCGGGTCGGTCGCATCGGCGGTCAGAACCTCCACCCGCCCCGCCCTGGTGCCGACCAGCAGCGCCCGAGCGTGCGCCAGCACGATCGGATCATTGTCGACATAGACCACCCGCGCACCCGGATTCTCTTCCTGGGCGACCTCGTGCACATTCGGCCACATCGGGATGCCGATCCCGATCTCGAGAAACTGATCGATCCCCGCCCGCGCCACATGACGAGCCGACCGCAGCAGAAACGCCCGATTCCCCCACACTGCATCCCGCAGACCAGGAAACACAGACAATACCCGATCCGCAAAATGCTGATCAGCCCAGTAATTATCCTTACCGCCCAATAGGCGATCGTATATACGTGCCATTTGCGGGCGATCGACACCCAGATCAGGCAAAGAATCCTCCACAGGACGCAACTCCTTCCCGGCTCGAAACAGACTGAAACAATCGGAGAAATCACGAAGACGATGACCGAAGAACCCGAACGAACCACCCGGGGGATCGCTACCAGGCAGAGCCGTTACCGGTGCCTGCTCACCTCTGCGGCGGACGACGCCCGATCAGCCCGGTAGGCACCAGCAACGCACACGCCACAGTCATCGCGGCGTATCCGGTCCCGAAATGGGCCAGATCCGGCGCAATCACCACCTCGGCCCCCACCTCGGCGGCAGCAGTGATCACACACGTGATGGGCATGAACGTGCTGTCATCGATCGTCACGACCGTCGCCACCTGCAACGCCTGCGCGCGAGCGAGATCATCGATGACCGCACGCTGTCCAGCGGCATCACCGCCCACACCGAGATGCACAAGCCCTATCGCTCTGCTGTGCAACGGTTCTCACCTCACTCGTCAAACACTCTGGGCCGAATGACCGCGCCCCGGGCGGGAGTTCAGAACGCCACGTTCTCCGTGACCCGGTCGTCAGCGCGACCGACGGGCGTCGCGAATCGCCGCCTCGAGCGCTCATACTCTCGCAGGCCGTCCCGTAACCTATACAGAAATGCCAACCGTTGCAGCGGTGTCAGCGACTCGTACACCACCGACACACGCGGCAACACGACCGACGTTCTCTCCGGCAAAACCGCCACTAGTTCCCCTCCTGCTCGTTGGACGGCCCCCAACCACCGGGGACATCACATCAACCCGGCCGAAGGGAACCGAAGAGCAGATTTTCAGAGGGAGGGAAAGTGCGGTATGGCACTCTGGGGGGCAGTGACAACCAAGTACTAGTTGCCTCCAAAACCGTTGCGGTGGTTCAGAATTCGAGGTTCACAAAGTCCGCGAGTTCGCGCATGTCCTCGGTGAGCGTGCGACGTTCGGTGACTACTGTTCCGAGGATGTCACGCGCATAACGCTGCTGTGCCAGCCATTCGGGAGCGACCGAATGAATCTCTTTCAAGGTGCCGATCGCTTCCGGCCACTGGCGCAACTGCGTGTGCGCATTGGCTACATCAAGCCTGTGCCGCAAACGCGGTGCCGACGTAGGAGCCACAATCGAAGTCGGCAGGCTGTCCGCAATCGCAAGTGTCTGTCCGGGCTGTTCAGTGATCACTGCGCACTCAGCCGTGATCTGCGCAACCGTGATCGGACCGAACGGGCGATTCGGATTGGCCCCGTCGTACAGCACCTCACGACCCACTCTCACGGCCGCAGCGCGCGCCAGAGCAAGCGCATCCGCATTGGCGCCAGGCGCGTTATCTCGCACAGCGACATTCGCAACATAGAGCCACAAACGGCCCCACAACGCCAACTGGCTCGGTGTCGCGGTAGAGAACCGCGGTTCGATGTCGTCTGCCCACTTCACCGCCAACTCCCGCGCAGAGTCGAGGTCCCCTTGTCTCAGGTAGGACCAAACACCTGCGTTGACCGCGCCAACCGCGATACCGCGTTCCGGTGCGACGTCGATAGACTGCTCAATCGTCATGGCCGCAATATCGAACTGCCGGTTTTGAACGAGCAACCAAGCCGTCAGGTTCAGCAGTCGCGCACGAACAGCGCGACCCTCGTGGCCCTCCAGTGTCTCCGCGTCGGCAAGCAAGGCTGGAAGCACGGCTGCGATGTCTCGATACCGGTGCTCATCAACGAGCGGCATCAAAGCCATGTAAGACGCTTCGACCTCATCGCTGGAGGCCAACTCGTCCTCATCTCGCACCGTCGCGAGAGGGGCAACCAGAGCGCGCCGTACGCCGTCCCACAGCTCTTCGGTCGCCGGACTCGCGTGCTCGGTATCGGTAGAACCGCCGGGCTGCAACACCGACGTACGTACCCTCAGGGCAACAGCCAGCTTCCGCAACGTCCCCAGACGCACGCCCTGGTGCTCCAGCTGCTCCAGCTGCCGAATGCGCTGCACACTCAGCCCCGAAAGCTCGGCAAGTTCCTTCTGTGTCAGAGCCCGGCGCTTCCGCACGGACTTCAACCGCTGTCCCAGCTCGGCCGTCATGCCTTCCAGGTTACGCCTGCTTGACCTTTCAGCCATGACGAGCCAGCCCTGACGTAGCCGGATTCGGGAACCCTGAATCCCTGCGGCTCCCGTGCCCAGGGTGCCTGCCGGGAGCGGTGCTCGTCCGTCGCACTCCGATCATTCGCGGAAGAGTTCGCGAAGGGGGCGCAGGGTTGATGGGCTGTAAGCAGAGAGTAAGTAAAGAAGACCGGAATATCGAAGAGGGAGAAAAGGGAAGAAGACGATAGAAACCGGATGAGAGTAGATGAGTAGAAAAGTATTGCCGAATTATTCTCTACAGGATCAAGGCGCGGCAAAGCCGCGCCGCCCAGGGTGCTCCGTCCTCGCTCCGCTCCGGGCGGGCACCCCGGGCGCGGACCACAGGGTCAGGGACTCCGAACCACCACATTCGAGCTGAACCCAGCTCATCGAAGCGTGATGAGCCACCACCGATGGTCCACGAGCTGCCGCACCCCTACGGGGCTTGCCACCGAGCAGCCCGGTGCTGATCGATAGCCAGCGTCCAAAATCTCTCGGTGTGTCCCGCGAACGACACGCCGAGGATGCCGCCGGAGCCCTCCAACTAAGTCCCAACAAATTCCACCGACGAGGTTCGGCATCGAACATGTATTCGATGCGTAGTCAGTAGTCGAAAGTGGTCTATGAGCTGGGTAGATGTTGAATCGAACAGGTCGAATTGTGGTCCATCGTGTACGTGTGGTAGCCGTCATTTTCGGCACCGAGAAGGTCAGGGGTTCGATTCCCCTTAGCTCCACAGCACGATTAAGCCGCAGGCCAACTGCCCGCGGCCTTCTTGTGTTCGTGTAGCTATCCGAATCATCTTCTATACCCGGCGGTTCGGGCGAACCGGCTTTACAGGCCATCCTGCTGCTTCCTAGGCGACTCTACGACTCCCTCATGGGTGAGCGGTAATGCCGAAAGTGTTTAGGGCGGAACCGGTTAGGGCCCGCGCCTGGGGATACTCGGTGCATGCCGGGTGGGTTGAGCAAACAGCCCATTCGGTGTGCGCGTTGCGCGGTCGGACCAGAGTTCGACCTGTCAGGGGGGACGGATGCGTTCGTGGACAGTCAGCAGGACGTGGTCGAACGCGGCCACCGTCGAGGCCGGGGTGGGCGGGATCTGGTCCAGTTCGGCGATCAACTGCGCGGCGATGTCACGCAGCTTGACATTGGTCTCCTGCGACCGCCATACCAGTACCTTGAACGCCTGGTCCGCGCTGATTCGATAGATGTGCATCAGCACACCCTTGGCCTGTTCGATGACGGCGCGGGCCTCGACCAACTCCGGCATCCGGATATTCAGGGTGTCGCGTTCGGCCTCGGCCATCTCGTCGGTGAGATCGATGTAGAAACCCGTGGTACCGACGGGCCGGCCGGCGGCGTCGAAAATGCGGTCGGCGACCACCATCACGTTATGTTCACGGCCGGACGCGTCGAGGAACCGATGCCGGCTGGAGAAGGGCTCACCGTGGTCGAGTGAGCGGGCGATGGCCTCGGCGACGTGGTGGCGGTCGTCGAGATGTTTGTGCGTCAACACCAATTCGGTGGTGGGTTCGATCTCGCCGGGCTCGTAGCCGTACATCCTGTACACCTCGGGTGACCATTCCCAGCGGCGGGTGGTGAACCAGAACCGGAAACTGCCCACCGTCGGCCGTTCAGCAACCGTGTGGGCCCATTCGGGCACATAGTACGACTCGGTGGACTCGGACATCATCGAAGTGCCCTTCTCTACGCGCCCGGCACTACGGCGGGGCGAATACCCACGGTAACCAGGCATTTTGTGGTTGCCCACCTGTCAACATCCTTACGAAAGCCGCCGTTCGGACCGAGTCCCGTACTCACTGCGCCCCGCCGGATGCACTGGGTGCGTCGGCGATCTCGAGGTGACCAGCCCAACACGGCCTACGACCCCAACCACGCTCTGACCCTTCACATCTCACCAAAGTTGAGGTTGGGGCGGTGACGCGGCGTGAGCCGTCCCGCGTCGACATACCAGCCGGGGACCCGACTACTGGGTCGGTTGCGGTACATCGACGTTGCAATCCTCGATCCTCGGGTTCATACCGAGGTAGTTGAGTGGTCCGGCGACGATGGTGACCGCGATGGTTCCGGCGCCCGCGCAGTTGGTCGGGGCGGTGTTGTAGTAGTCGCGTTGCGCGCCGGCGATGACGCCGGCCATCAGCCATACGAACACCAGAACCATCACGAGGCTGGTCGTTCTGGAGCGACGACCTGTCCGCATCCTCGGGCCGTCTGCTGCGAAACTTCTCATTGCTATCGCTCCTGTTTCAAGTTGTGGTGGTTTTTCGAGCCGATATCGCCAGCTCGGGTTGGTGCGTATGTGCCGTGAGCCGCCGGCGTTTTCGTTGAGATCGCGCCTCGCGGCGGGTGGTTATCGACCTCGGCCGCGCAGCGGCGCGTCGGCCTGCCGCGTACCACCATCGGCACGACCGAACATCTGTCCCAGGCGCCGACGAGGTGCGGGCTGGTCACCGGTGTGTTGTAGGTTGCGGTTGCCCTGGGCCTCGCCCATGGCGTCACTGGTATCGGTATGGCTGGAGTAGGCGGGCGCGTTCTGTTGCCCACCGACCGGTTGTGGCGGGTCGGGGTGGCGAACCTCGTCGACAGCGGTGTCGTGCCGCGTCGTTTTGAGTTCGCGGCGCGCGGCGCGCCCGCGTCGGGCGGTGCGGCGAGCCCCTGCCAGCAGCAGGCTCAGCCCGGCGATTCCGATGCCACCGACCACGATGCCGTAGAGGAACAGCACCCCGGTGGATCCGGTGACGTGGTAGCCGAACACCGCGAAATTGTCGGTCAATGCGTGAGCAGAGCCGCCGTTGGCGAAAACACCGGCGACGCCGACGAGTACGGCAGCTACCAGGACGACGAGTCCGATGATGACGATCATGACTAGTCCTCGATTCTGTTGGAGTCCTTCCAGTACACGCCGAACAACACCTGATGTCAACACTGTAGGCCTACAGTTAGACCGGGTCTTGGCGGTGGCATCGCGGCCCTCGCCGTCGTCATCGGCCTGAGCACCGCGGCCACCGGCGTGGTCCCCTCCGACAACGGCATCGTCGTGCACGGCCTGGCCGTCATGCCGGCGCTCGTCGTCTTCTACCCGCTGCCGATCTGGATGGCGATCACCGACGCGATCATCGCGCTCGGCCCGCTACGCAAGGCGACACCCCTGCGATACCTGTGCCGCACGCGGGTGGTGCTGCCCGTTGTTGATCCGAGAAAGCTGTTGCAGTTCAGCGGCTTTCGGAGAACCGAGGGAACTGCGGGGCCGTGTCAGGCTCGCGTCAGCGCGGTGACTGTCCGGTGTCAGGACGACAGACGACTGTTGTTCTCGTACCGACCCGGACAGCACAGATTCAAGGAGCACGACGATGACGATCACCCTGACTGACCAGGACAAAGCCACCCTGCGGACGGCCGGTTACGGCGCCGTCTCGCTGCTGGCCGCCGCCGGTGGCAAGGCCCACAAGATCGCCACCGCCGGGACGACCGCCCTGTGCTCCGCGACCGGCCCGGTCGGGCACGTGCTTGCCGCGAAGTCGAAGGACATCGATCTGCGGGGCAAGACTGTCGCTGAACTCGCCGACCAGGTGCTGCCCGCCCTGACCGCGGCCATGGCTCTGCTGCAGAAGCAGGATCCGGCCGAGGCCGGCAACTTCCGCAGCACCGTGCTCGTCGCCATCGAGGCGGCGACCCAGCAGTACCGGGACGAGCCCGGCCTGGCCGCGATGACCGGCAAGATCACCGGTGCCCTCGCCGCCACCGTGCCGAATACCGTTGCCGGACAGCAACGCCCGGAACTCCAGCAGCTCATCGAGGAGATCGTCGAGACCGGATTCGTCGGGTTGTCGATGCGCGTGAACGATGAGCAGGGTGAGTGGGTCGGCAGCGCCGGGGTGAGCAGGCTGGGCGAGACTGCCGCGCCGCCGATCGACGGACACGTCCGGATCGGCAGCAACACCAAGACCTTCACCGCGACCCTGGTCCTGCAACTGGTGGCCGAAGGCAAGATCGAGTTGGACACCCCGGTGGTCGACTATCTGCCCGAGTTCGAGCTGGACCAGCGGATCACCGTGCGAATGTTGTTGCAGCACACCAGCGGAGTGTTCAACCACACCGGCGAACTGCTCGAGGACGGGACGTTCGCGCCGGGGATCACCTGGGGCGGCAAGGAGTGGGTGGAGAACCGGTTCAAGACCTACCAGCCGGAGGAACTGGTCCGGCTGGCGTTGTCCAAGCCGGCGCGGTTCGAGCCGGGAACGGACTGGAGCTATGCCAACACCAACTACGTGCTGGCCCGGCTGCTGATCGAGAAGGTCACCGGCCGCTCGTTCAGCGCGGAGATGCAGCGGCTGATCATTGGACCGCTCGGCCTGTCGGGCACCGTGGCGCCGACGACCCAGACCGAACTCCCCGAGCCGCACGCCCACGCCTTCTACCGGTACGAAGAGGGTGGCGAGGAGAAGACGGTCGACGTCACCAGCTCGAACCCGTCCTGGATCTCCAGCGGTGGCGACATGATCTCGACCACCCAGGACCTGCACACCTTCATCTCCGCACTGGTGGGCGGCAGACTGTTGCCGCCCGCGCTGCTTGCCGAGATGTTCACGCCCGAGACCAAGGTCGGTTACGGCCTGGGAGTGTTCGTGCAGGAGACCGCCGCCGGCACCATCATCAGCCATAACGGCGGCCACGGTGGCCACGCGGCGCTGATGTACAGCATGGCCGACGGCAGCAAGACCGTGACCGCCGCGGTGAACTATGTGGACGACGCCGACCTGTCCGGGGCACTGGCGTTCCAGAAGGCAACGCGGCGGGCCGTCGACGAGGTGCTCGGCGGCGGTCAGACCGAGCCGGCGGCCTGAACATCCGAGACCCGCACGCGGGGCGTGGGTTTTCCCTCCGGTCCTACATCGAACGGATCCGAACCGGGCCACGCCGACCAGGCGTGGCCCGGTCATTTGCGCTGTGCAGTACCGGACAGGCCCGTCTGCCTTGGCTGGACTCCTGCATCGAATCCAGTTACGGACGGAACCGGTCCGGCCCGGAGCTCATCCAACTTCATATGACGGAACCACAGCTGTATCCCAGCCGGAATCACCCGTCGGAGCCGAGTCACCACCGAACCCCCGTCACCACCAACGCATCGCGCCGCCGGATCGCGCTAGCAGTGCGGTGGTGAGCGCCTGGCCGCGGTGTGGACGTCTCTGAGCGGGACGCAGATGCGGAAACTGGACACGGCGTGCCGGACGTCGAGCATTGACCCGCGGACTATCGAATGACGGGAAAGTCGTGGGCGGAGGCATTCGCCCTTCTCGCCCGGGCTGTCGGGCGTGAGATCGGCCGGGGTGCCAGGGCAGTCGCCGAAGGGTACGAGCGAACCGGCGACGTGGCCCGCAGGAGTGCTCGAGAACTATCGAACGCCGACAGGGGATTTCGCCACGAATTCGATGGCGGCGAGCCGCCGTCCTCGCCTCCGCGGCTCGAATTCGGGCCGGTACCACCGGATCGTTATTACAACGGAGCACGGTTGTGGCAGGTCGATCAAGTATTTCCGAGGGCCTTCAGTGAAAGAGCAACCTCGGAAGGCTACATTCGCGCGGCATCACACAGCTCCGCCGGCGAAGTCGTATACCTGACCGATGACAACGGCATCGCCGGCGTGTACGGAACGATCACGAGCTGGACCGATGTCCGCGACGGCGCGATGCGGTTCCACCCCGCGGGCATGGTCCTGGGTATCGACGCCCGTCGGATCCGCGTGAATCCGATGGCCGCGGAAGGACATTCGGCTGCCAACTTCATCGAAGGCGTCAGCGACCGGGTTTACACCACCCCGGGTCGCGTGGACACGTCAGAGATCGTCAGTGTGGAATTTCAGACCTATCCCGATATCATCGCCGACCCCGAGGCAAATCTGGTTGCCGATGGTTTTCCCGGCTTCGAGGGTTTGAGACAAGAGTCGCTACGCGACCCCGCCATAGTCGCCGATCGGCTCTCCCATATCGCCGACGCCGTCCGCAGAAACTATCCGACTATCGACGTCTCCGTCGGTGCCAACCACCTCTCCAGCGACGAAGCCGTCAGAACCTTCCTGGCAACCTGAGGCGGACGCAAGGCGATCCGTTTTGTCCTGTTGCGCAACGTCATCGAAGACCTGGGCGACACTCTGGCAGTCCTGTCGGGACACCCGTGTGCGACACTGGCGCCGTGCAGCCGAAGCGTAGGGTTCACTTCGTGGGCAGCTTGCCCGCGCAGCTGGACAGTCCGGAGAAGGCGATGGGGTTCGCCGTCGATACGGCCGGGGAGTTCCTGGACGGCGTGGTTCCTGGCGGTGAAGCGGATCCGTATCGCGCCCAGTGGTACATCAGGCCCGTCATCGACAGGCTGGACAGCATCCCGGCGCTGGCGCCCGTGCGGCGCGGTGATTGGTCGACGTTACGCTCCCGCAACACCTTTCGGCTTCGCGCGGGCCGATCGCTGGGCGAAGGCGATATCGACGCGGCGCTCGGCTACGCGGAGGAGACCGGGCGCGCCGTCGAGGCGTTGGAGGCTCTGCGCCGCACCGATCCCGGACTGCGCTTGCAGGTAGGCATACCGACGCCCTTCGTCATCGGTTTCATCGCTTTCGAGGCACGAATGCTCGTGTTGCGTCGCCGCTCGGCCGGCCGTGGTGACCGGGCCTTCCCTTATTACCGCCCGATTGTCGACGCCACTGTCAGAGAGATCGTCCGTATCCATGAGGCGTTGGGGGACAAGGTCGTTTTCCAACTCGAACTGGCCGCGGAGACGCTGCTCTGCGCCCGGATGCCCGGGGGCCTGCGGCAGGGCCCCGCCGCCCTGGCAGGTCGAGCGATCGCACGCCTCGTCGCACGGGCGCCCCACGGTGCCCGTTTCGGAGTGCACCTGTGCTACGGGAGCCTCGACGACAAGCCGGTCGTGGCGCCGAGATCGACGGCCTCGGTCGTCGATCTGACCAACGCGATAACGCGGTACTGGCCCGCGGGGAGACATCTCGATTTCGTCCACGTACCCATCGGCGACGGCAAACAGGCGCCGGTGCGGCCGCGGTACTACGCGCCCCTGACACGCCTCGAATTGCCCGCCACCACGCGACTTGTCGCCGGGCTCGCGCATCCGGCGCAGCCGCTCGCGCAAGCGCGACAGGGCCTGGCGGCGGCGGAGTCGGCCTACGGCGGCCTGTTGGACGTCGCGGCCCCGTGTGGTCTAGGCCGCTATACGACCGTCGATCGGGCGCGGTCCGCGGTAGCACACGCGGTCGCCTTGGCCGAAACCGATCTGTGAGACGGAGTTCCGGCACCGGCGGTACCTGGGGGCAGCACATTGATTCGGTCCCGGACAGCGGAGAGAAGGCATTCGCGCCTGCCGTCGAGTATTGGAACATGTTCTGCCAGAACGAGGTTCGCCGATTACACGGACCGAGAGGTCGGTTCGACCGGGCGGAGTAGCGCGACGTTCGAGCAACGCATACGCGCCACAACAGATCTCCGGAGGAGCACACACCCGAGGCGCTGGTCGGCTACGGTTGCACCCGTGGTCGAAGGAACTGAAGGGACTGCGCCGGAGCACAACCGGATACCGCACCCACTCGATCCCGGTGAGCTGAGCTCAGCCCGGGTGTACGACTACCTATTGGGCGGAAAGGACAATTACGACGTCGACCGAGACATGGCCCGTCAAATGCTGTCCACCGCACCCGAACTCAAGACCCTGGCCTGGTTCACCCGGGGTTTCATGCGCAAAGCGGTCGAGATGGCCGCCGATGCCGGTATTCGCCAGTTCATCGATCTCGGCTCGGGTATCCCGATCTCACCCAATGTCCATGAGGTGGCTCGCGAGATCGAACCGTCGGCGCAGGTGGTGTACGTCGACTACGACCCGGTCGTGGTCGCCCATTGCGAAGCGCTGCTGGCCGGACCACCCGGTATCTCGGCACTGCTGGGCGATGTTCGTCGTCCCCTCGACATCCTCGACAAACTGCACGACGGCGCCCTGATCGACCTCGACAAGCCGGTAGCCATCACGCTCGTCAGTGTGCTGCATTACGTCATGGACGACGAAGACCCCGCCGGGATCGTCGCCGCCATCCGCGATCGGCTGGCACCGGGCAGTTACCTGACGATCACGCACGGCTCCAGTGACTCCGACCCGGAGATACTCCGAATATTGACCGGCACCAAGGACACTCCGGCCCAAGTCTGTTTCCGGTCCACACCGCAGACGGAGGCATTCCTGTCCGGCTTCGAGCTGCTCGAACCCGGTGTGGCGCCGGTACAGCAGTGGCTGCGCCCCGGCTTGCCGGACACTCGAATGGTCATGCTCGGTGCGATCGGCCGCAAACCCTGAGGAACCGATGTGAACAGGAGTAGTCTCTAACACGCCAATCCGTTGGCCGCGTGCACATTCGAGCGTGCATCAGGTGCTGCCCCAGTCGATCCAGAGGATGAAGAGATGAAGACCCTCAGAATTGTCGCTGGTGCCGTGTCGACGATCGCCACGATCGCCGCTGTTACGACCGGCGCCTCGGTTGTCAATGCCCCTGTCGCCTCCGCCGCTCCCGGCGAGTTCCTCATCACCAAGGAGGTCCCCACCCTGGAGGATCTCGACGCCCAAGTCGCGTTCCTGATCGAAACACCCGCCTCCGACGAGGCCAAGGCCGCCAATATGGAAGGCGGCACAAGGGCTGTCGTGGTCGCGCGCACTCTCTACAACATCGGCATGTACCGCGCTCCGCGCGGGTCGAATGAGATCACCGGCCCCGAAACGCATGACGGCAACGTGCACACCGCGATGTTGCGCAGCAAGACGGCGGGACAACCGGATCTGGTTGCGCGCGTGGTCTGGAAGCGCATCGACGGTGTCTGGAAGCTGTCCAACAGCTCCGTGTGCGAGGGCGTCAAGGCCGTCGGGCTGGCGATGGCCTGCGACTTCTGATCGGCTGCGCGCGTCGGTGATCGAAATCAGTGACCTCACCCTGAGCTACCCGGGTGCGACCGTCCTCGAAGTTCCCGAACTGACCGTGGCCGACGGGGCGCTCACCTACCTGATCGGCCTCAACGGCACCGGCAAAACCACGCTGCTGCGGTGCATCTGCGGTGTCATCGCGCCTGCCGTCGGCACCGTCCGGGTCGACGGCACCCTTGTTCGGGCTCAGCACACCACGCCGGCCACGCTCGGAATGCACCTCAACTACCGGGCTTTCGATCCACGTCACACCGCACGCCGGCATCTGCGCTGGATCGCCCGCGCGCGCGGCATATCCCCCGGCCGGGTCGGCGATGTGCTCGAGATCGTCGACCTCGTCCGGGTCGCCGATCGCCGACTGGGGCACTATTCGCTCGGGATGCTCCAACGTGTCGGCATCGCCGCCGCGTTGCTCTCCGAGCCTCGGACCCTGCTGCTCGACGAACCTCTCAACGGCCTCGACATCGCGGGCATCCGCTGGATTCGCGAACTGCTGCGCCAACTCGCCGATGCCGGGACCTGCGTCCTGGTTGCCACGCATCTGCTCGACGAGGTCGAACGCAACGCCGACCACATCGTCATCATCGGCGACCGGCGCGTTCTGACCGACCAGCCGTTCACCCACCTCATGGACACCCTGGAGCCGGGCGAGACCAGCCTCGAGGACGCCTACCTGCGAATCGCCGGCCTGCCTACCGACGTCACGGTGAGCGTGGCCCCATGAGCGGCCCCGGTCCGGCCACCCTGATCCGCCGCGGCATCGCCGCCGAATGGACCCGCACCACCGGACGTAGCTTCCTGTGGACCGCCGCGGTCCCCCTCACCTTCGTGCTGCCGCTGGTCGTCACCTTCGGAATCGCCGCTGTCGCAGAACGACTCGCGTCCCTGCCCGGGCAGAGTTACGTGGCAACGGTCTCCACCACCAACTCCGTGTACTGGGTGATCACCTTGTCCGTGTCGGTCATGATGGTGACCGCCGCCTACGCCCACGCCACTCAATGGCGCGGTCAGACAAGCGATCTCAACGCGTTCCTGTTCGCCCGGTCCTGGACGGTCGCGTTGGCCAGGTGGATCTACTACGGCGCCATCACGGCGATATCGACCGTTGTTCTGCTCGTCGTCGTCATGGTCACGCTGCCCCACCTGTTCCCGCAAATCTATGGCGCCGTGGACATTACGGACTCCGCCGGTATCCGGTTCCTCTGGACCGTCCCGAGCTACGCGTTCGCCGCCTGCGGTGTCGGAGTCGCTGCCGGGTCGCTGATTCGCACTCCGTCCGCCGCGGTCGCCGTCCTCCTGTTCTGGGTGTATGTGGCCGAGAACTCCCTCAATCTGCTACCCCACGGCTACACCCTGCAGGCCTATGCCCCATTCCTCAACGCCGTCGCGGCAACCGGCCAGGAAGTCGCCTTTCTCCCCCGTTTCGGCCGCACCGGATCTCTGCTCTACTTCGTTCTCGTCGCCGTCGCCCTCTTCGTTCTCACCGCCGCCCTACCCACCCTCACTCGCCGGATATCCGGATATCGCAGGGCGACGCCGCTCACCAAATCAGGTACAGCCTGAGCCGAGCCCGGCCGCTGGTTTACGCAGAGACCGGAAGAACCTCTAGCGGAAGAGTTTTCATTCCAGGGATCGGGCCCATTGCGCGTGGGGACTTCTTTGTCGCGACCGGCTGAAACTCCCATTTCGACAGCAAACTGTGGAGCGTCGTCTGCAGGGCCATCCAGGCATAATTGTTGCCGAGGCACATCTGATTGCCCATGCTGAACGGAACGAAGCTCCGGCATTTCGACCCAGATCCCGAGGCCGGCCATCGATCGGGGTCGAACGTGTTCGGCTCGGCGAAAATATTCGGGTTGCGGTGAACGGCCGCAATGCTGTAGCCGATATCGGTCCCGGCGGGGAATGTGTATCCGTCGAGTTCTACCGTGGTGACGGTGCGTCTCGTCTGCAGTAGGGGCGAATGGAACCGCGTGACCTCGTTCAGGAACCGGTTCAGATAGTCGAGTTGGTCGAGGCTTCGGGGGCCGAGTCCCGCTGCCGCGGAGATCTCTTGCTGCAGCTTCGCTGCCACCTCCGGACGCTGCGACAACTCGTACAACGCCCAGGTCAGCGTGGCGGTCGAGGCATCGATCCCGCCGAACAGAACGGTCACCGCCTGCTCTGCCAGGAGCTTGTCGCTATGGCCTTCCGCATCGGAGGAATACAGCAGGACGTCGAGCAGATCGTTGCGGCGATCACCGCTGTCCCGGCGCTCGACGAGCAGCTTCTGGCAGTAGTCCCGCAGTTGCGTTCCGGCCGACAGGAATTTGCGGTTCACGGGCAATGGCAGGCTCGCCACCTTCTTGGGCAGCACACTGCCGACGATGGCGCCTGCGCCGATATCCCCGATCAGACCGGAGATGAACCGTAGCTCCTCGGCATCGGGCTCGTGCGAGAACATGGACCCCAGCAGGTTGGCGATCACCACTTCCAGCACCGCGGAACGGGCGTCGACGATCTGGCCCGGCCGCCACGAACTTGCCAGCGCATCCGCGTTGCGTTTGATGACGTGCGCGTAGTTTTCCAACTCTGTGCGATGGAACGCCGGTTGCAGCAGACGCCGAAGATCCCTGTGTTGCTGGCCATCCGCGACGATCAACGACTCCCCGAAGATGAGCCGGATACGTTCGAACAGGAGCCCGCGCTCGTAGGCGTCGGAATTCTCTACCAGCACCCTGTGGAGTAATTCGAAATCGGTAATGACATAGACAGCGAGACTTCCGATATCGACACGCGCGATTTTCCCGACCTCGGCCAGATCCACCATGAACTGAACCGGATCACGCCATATTCTCCAGCCGTGTCCGACAACAGGCAGACGGCCGGGACCGCACGGCACGTCACGAATGTCCACTGTGTATCTTGCCCCTTCGTTCGACTATCCACACGTTACCTCAGCCCGGATTCCCGCGATGGCCCGTTGACAAGCGAAAACATCTGTCCCGCAGCGCATGATGATCTTGCTGCGATGCGCTACTACCGCTGCGCGCGGGGCTGCCGAGCCGGTCGGCCGACCGCGACCGCATCCGTAATGTCCTCGGCGAGGAGGGTTTCCAAGCGCGTCACCGCACCGTCCTGTGCGGCCGCGAGAAACGCCCGCAGCAACCGGTCGTGGACTTCCCTCGGCACGGCTGCCTGCCGCGGTTCGGCCAGATGCGAACGGGCGCGACGCGCCAGTTGCCGGGCGTTGGCGACACTGATCCCGAGTCGCGCGGCGATATCGAGGAACGGGTAGTCGAGGGCCTCGCGCAGCACGAAGACCGCGCGTTCGGTGGGCGACAAACGTTGCAGCAGCAACGTAACGGCGTCCGCCAGCGCGGCGGACTGTTCGCTCAGCAGCGACGGGTCCCCGCCGCTGGGCGCCTGGCTCGGTAACCAGTGATCGACCGGAATCTCCCGGCGGGCCCGGGCCGAGCCGACAGAATTCAAGGAGACGCGCGTCGTGACAGTGACCAGGAAGGCGAGTCCGTCCCGGACCTGCGCGCGGTCGGTGCGCTGCCAGCGCAGCCAGACGTCCTGCACGACATCCTCGGCGTCGGCCGCCCGGCCGAGCATCCGGTAGGCGATTCCGAACAGCCGCGGGCGGACATCCTGGAAATCCGTCAGCCCGGTCGCCTCCGGTGCCGATTCCCGGGTGAAGTCCGGCTCGGGCAGGGCGGTTGCGGTGCTCATCGGGCTCATGGCGACGGTCCTTTCGCGAAGCGGCCCGGACGAGCCGCACCTCAACGGTCGCCCGCCGCGAACGCCGATCGCGCCCTTGGAAATACCGGGCGAATCCCTGGGGCAGGACAACCAGGGACACGTGCCCGTGCCTTCCGACCTGCTTCGCGCGGGTGGCATCATGTGCTGGCCCCGTACTCACCGGGGTTCGGCTCTCGGATGCGGTGGTGGTGATGTCGGGCAGCGAGCAGCCGCGCACGCTGCGCGGCAGACGAAACGAATGCGAGCCGCTGGATCGGTTGCTCGCCGAGGCGCGCTCGGGTACGAGCCGGGTGCTGGTACTGCGCGGCGAGGCGGGCATCGGCAAGACCGCGCTGCTGGAATACCTGGTCCGCAACGCCACGGATTGCCGGATCGCGCGGGCCGTCGGCGTCGAGTCCCAGATGGAGTTGGCCTTCGCGGGACTGCACCAGCTGTGTGCGCCGATGATGCACAATCTCGAGCGCCTGCCCGCACCGCAGCGCGAGGCCCTGGCCGTCGCCTTCGGCCTGAGCGCGGGCAGCGTGCCGGACCGGTTCCTGGTCGGGCTGGCGGTACTCGGCTTGCTGGCCGAGGCCGCAGAGGAACAGCCGCTGCTCTGTGTCGTCGACGACGCGCAGTGGCTCGACCAGGTGTCCGCGCAGACACTGGCTTTCGTCGCGCGCCGACTGCTGGCCGAACGGGTCGCACTGGTGTTCGCGGTGCGCACTCCACCGGTCGAGGAGGGCCGGGATCTCCTCGCGGGTCTGCCCGAACTCACTGTCCGCGGCCTGCGCGACAGCGACGCCCGGGCACTACTCGAATCGGCGATCCCCGGGCGGCTCGACGACCGCGTCATCGATCGCATCGTGTCCGAGGCCCGCGGCAACCCGTTGGCACTGCTCGAATTGCCGCACGGGCCGACCGGCGTCGAACTCGCGGGCGGCTACGGACGCCCGGACGCGCGACCGGTAGTGACCCGAATCGAACAGAGTTTTCTGGGGCGCATCGAGGCGCTCTCCGCTCCCGCGCGCCGATTGCTGCTGGCAGCGGCGGCCGAGCCGGTGGGAGACCTGACATTGCTGCGGCGGGCGGCCGAACGGCTCGGCACCGGGGCGGACGCCGCGGCCGCGGCCGAGCGTGCCGGACTGATCGAGTTCGGGGCACAGGTCCGGTTCCGCCATCCGCTCGTCCGGTCGGCGGCCTATCGCGCCGCGGACCCCGGGGAACGGCGGGCGGTGCATCGCGCACTGGCCGAGGCGACCGATCCGATCGCCGACCCGGATCGGCGAGCCTGGCATCGGGCCAGCGCCACGGTCGAACTCGACGAGGAGGTGGCCGCCGAACTGGAACGTTCCGCCACGCGCGCCCAGGCTCGCGGCGGCGTCGCGGCGGCGGCCGCGTTCCTGCGCCGGGCGACCGGCCTGACACCCGATCCCGCCACGCGCGGTACGCGCGCATTGGCCGCGGCGCAGGCGGCGTTCGAGGCCGGCGCCCCGGACACTGCCCTCGAGCTACTCACGGCAGCGGAACTGGGCCCGCTGGACGAACTCCGGCGCGAGCGGCTGGCACGGCTGCGCGCCCAGATCGTCTTCGCGCGCAGGCGCGGCGGGGACGCGCTGCCGCTGTTGCTCGACGCGGCGCACCGCATGGCGACGCACTCGCCGGACCAGGCCCGGGAGACGTACCTCGACGCGATCGGATCGGCGGTGTTCGCCGGCCGGCTGAACGGCGCGGCCAGCGTGCGCGCGGTGGCCGAGACGGCGCGCGCCGCGGTGCCGGGTACGGGGCGGCGGCCGGTCGACACGCTGCTCGACGGTCTGACCGCACGCTTCGCCGACGGCTACGTCGTGGGCGCGGAGCCGCTGTTCGACGCGCTGCGGGCATTCCGCGGTGCGGCCGCGGACAACGACGATGTCATGCGGTGGCTCTGGCTGACCTGGCCCGCCGCCGCGGACCTGTGGGCAGACGAGGCGTGGCACGAACTCGGCACGCGGGCTGTCCAGACCGCGAGAGAGACCGGCGCGCTCAACTTCCTGCCCTTGGCCCTGACCTATCGCGCGGCCGCGCACCTGTACGCCGGCGAATTCGACGTGGCCGCGGCACTGGTCGAGGAGGCCGATGTGCTTACCGAGGCCACCGGCAACTCACCGCTGGGTTACACCGCGCTGCTGCTGGTCGCCTGGCGGGGCACGGACCCACAGGCACTGCGCACGATCGAGTCCGGCCTGCGCCGGGCGGCCACCTGGGGTGAGGGCAGAACGATCGGCACGGGCAGCCAGTTGCTCGCGGTGCTGCACAACGGCCAGGGCCAATATCAGGCCGCACTCGCCAGCGCCGAAAAAGCTTGCGAATACGACGATCTCGGGTCGGTCGGGCATGCGCTCACCGAGTTGGTGGAAGCGGGCGTGCGGACCGATGCGCACGCGGCGGCCCGGGCGGCCCTGCGGCGGCTGGAACGGCGTGCGAAGGCCAGCGGCACCGAGTGGGCCCTCGGCATGCTGGCCCGTTCACGGGCATTGCTCAGCGCGGGCGACGCGGCCGAAACGTCGTATCGCGAAGCCGTCGAACGGCTTTCCCGCAGCCGGGTCGCGGTGCATCTGGCCCGCACCCACCTGGTCTACGGCGAGTGGCTGCGTCGCGAGAACCGGCGGGCCGACGCTCGCGAGCAGCTGCGGATCGCCTACGAGATGCTGCACCGTTTCGGCGCCGGGGCCTTCGCCGAGCGGGCCCGCCGGGAACTGGCGGCCACCGGCGAATCCGTGCGCCGGGGCGCTGTCGAGGTCTCCCGGGTCCTCACGGCCCAGGAGATCCAGATCGCCAGGCTCGCCGGCGACGGCCTGACGAACTCCGAGATCGGCGCGGAGCTGTTCATCAGTCCCCGCACCGTGGAATGGCATCTGCGCAAGGTGTTCACCAAACTGGACCTCACCTCGCGCAAAGAACTCCGCGCGGCCCTGGACCGGTGAAAGCGGCTGTGCGCTACCAGCTTTGACCACCGGACCGGACGACTACCTCGCTGACGGCCACGTGCCGCTCCCGCGTGACGATGTAGGCGATCACATCGGCGACATCGTCGGGCAGCAACGCCGACATCGGGTCGATGGGCGGGCCGGCCGTCTCCCGCGCCGTGTGATCGACCA
Source organism: Nocardia sp. N2S4-5 (assembly GCF_044628355.1). Lineage (NCBI taxonomy): Bacteria > Bacillati > Actinomycetota > Actinomycetes > Mycobacteriales > Nocardiaceae > Nocardia > Nocardia sp. N2S4-5. Next base: position 3,813,500 of record NZ_JBIUPM010000001.1, read on the forward strand.
CACCCGGCGCCACCACGCTGGCCCGCACACCCTCGGAAAGCAGTTCCCGCCGTAGCGATTCGGTGAATCCGTCGACACCGGACTTGGTCAGGTTGTAGACGCTGCCGGGTGGCCGCGCGGTCCGCCCCGCCACCGAACCCACGTTGACCAGGTCCGCCACCCGCCGCGGCGAGGTCGCGGCCGCATCGATCAGATACGGCAGGGCGGCGTGCGTAATATGCACGAGCGCCGACACATTGAGCGAAATCATCCGATCCCACTCTTCGACCGGTGTGTGCAACGCCGTGTCGAGCACCATGACGCTGGCGCCGTTGATCACGACATCCAATCGGCCGAACAGGTCATGGGCGTCCTCGACCGCTCGGTAGGCCAGCGCCGGTTCGGTGATATCCGCGGCCACCGCGACGGCGTGCCCGCCGCCGACGGTGAGGTCTTCCGCCAGCCGGTTCAGCCGGTCGCCGCGCCGGGCAACCAGCGCCACCGCCGCCCCTGCCCCGGACAGACGCCGCGCGGTCGCTGCCCCGATGCCGCTGCTGGCACCGGTGACCAGCGCGACGGCTCCGGCCAACGGACGATCTGACATGACTGCCTCACTTCCCTGGTTCGAGACGATCGGCGGGCGGCGCCGACCCGCTCAGCGTCGCGCGTCCGGCACCCCGGTCGCCCCCGGGAGACACCCTGGTCTCGCGGACCAGGGTTCGAGACAGGCGGCTATTCGCTGTGCGGCAGGGCATCCCGGAGCTGCCGCCGCGAGGTGATCGACAACTTCGTGAAGATTTTGCGCAGATGCCACTCGACCGTGCGCGGGCTGAGGAACAGCCGCGCACCCACCTCCGGATTCGACAGACCCGCGCCCACCAGCAGCGCGATCTGCCGCTCCTGCGGCGTCAGCTCGTCCGGGCTGGGTTCGATCGTGCGCTTGCGAACCTTCTCCCCACCGGCGAGCAACTCGCGACGGGCACGTTCGGCGAATGCCGCCATGCCGATCGATACGAACATGTCGTAGGCCGTGCGCAACTGGCCGCGCGCGTCGACGCGGCGGGACTGCCTGCGCAACCACTCGCCGTAGAGCAGATGGGCGCGCGCCAGCTCCGGGCGCATCAGGGTGTTGCTCAGCCTGCGGATCGCTTCGCGATACAGCTCGTCTGCCGCCTCGTCGGCCAGCAGTGCCCGGCAGCGGGCGAGAATGCCGTGCGACCACTCGGTGTCGGCCGCCTCCGCGACATCGACCAGGCGGTCGAGCGCCTCCCGGGCGGCCTCGTCGTCGTGCACCCGCACCGCGGCCTCGATGAGTTCGGGCAATACCCACACCGAGACCACCAACTGGGTGATGCGAGTACTGGCCTGCGCCGCCGCCAGCGCCTCCGCGTAGCGGGCGAGGCCGTTGTAGAGCACCGCGGCCGCCCAGTGCGCGGTGGTCACGCCGGTCAATTGCCCAGCGGCGGCGGTCTGTTCGATCGTGGTGGCGATGAGCGGCGCGGCCTCGTCCTCCCGGCCCTGCATCGCGGTCAGGATCAGGGTCGTGTACGGCGCGAGCGGGACGCCGGTGGCGGTGGCGAGACCTTCGGACTCCGCGACGATCTCGGCCGCCGTCGCGAAGTCTCCGATCAGCGAGGTCGCCGCGCCCAGCGAGGCGAGGTAGATGGGCAGCTCGGTCAGGATGCCCGCGGCGCGCACCACCTCGGCCGCCCGCGTATAGGTCTCGATCATGACCTGTTCGCTCCAGACCGCGGGGCTGAGGCCGCACGCTGCCCAGCCCCATCGCAGCACCTCGGGCACCGGTAGCTCGACCAGCGCGTCCATCGCCCGCCGCAGGGTGGTGATGGCGGTGCCCAAGCCCTCCGTGACGAGCAGCGCGCACGCCTCGAGCACCAGGTCGATGGAACGCGGATCACCTTCGGGGACAGGAAGTTTCCGGATCGCCGTCGAACTCGCCACCAGGCTGTCGGCGTCGGCGGCGCCCCAGGCCGCCGCGCCCCAGGCGAGCAGGTACGTCTCCCGCGCGAGCGCCATGTCGAAGGGCTCGAGCCGCCGGGCCGCCGCCAGCAGGATGGGGGGCGCTTCGTTGTTGAACCCGGCCGCGTGCGCGATCCGGCCGCGCACCAGATGTGCTCGGGCCCCGAGGTATTCGCTGTGCGCATCGAGTTCGGCGATATCGAGGAAGTGCCGCGCGGCGTCCAGGTCACCCGCCCGGACACTGGCGTCCGCGGCCGCCACGGCACGCTCCGCGCGGCGCTCGGCGTCGACGGTCAGCAGTACCGACCGCTGCAGGAACGCGGCGGCCGCGGCCATTCCGCCGCGAGCCTGGGCTCGATCGGCGGACCGCTCGAGTTCCGCCGCGACGGCCTCGTCCGGTTCGGCGGCCGCCGCGGCCAGATGCCACGCCCGGCGGTCCGGATCGACACCGGGGTCGGTGACCTCCGCCAAGGCCAGATGCACCGCACGGCGTTCCGCGTCCTCGGCGGCCCGATAGACGGCGGACCGCACCAGCGGGTGCCGGAACGTCACCCGGATGTCGAACGACACCAGCCGTTCGGTGCCCTCGTCGAGCGCCGTCGCCGGTGCGATGCCGAGCCGGTCGGCGGCGCCCCACACGAGCGCGGGATCCCCGACCGGTTCGGCGGCGGCGATCAGCAGGAGCAGTCGGCTCTGTTCCGGCAGCGCCGCGATCCGGTGCAGGAAGCTCTGCTCGATGCGGGTGGGCAGCGTCTCGGAGTGCAGCAGACCGTATCCGCCCGCCAGCTGTGTGACGGTGCGTTCACGCGGCAACTCCAGCAGAGCGAGCGGATTGCCGGCGGCCTCGGCGACGACCCGGTCACGGATGTGGGAATCCAGCCGGACATGAGTCGCCGACTCGAGCAGGGCGAGGGCGTCGGCCCTGGTCAGCCCCGAGACCTCGAGTTCGGGCAGACCCAGCAGCTGGTGGGCGCGGTGACGGGTGGCGAAGACCAGCGCCACCGATTCCGCCAGCAGTCGCCGGGCCACGAAGCCGAGGACCTGCGCCGAAGCCTGGTCCATCCACTGCGCGTCATCGATCACACACACCACCGGGCCGCTCTCCGAGGCGTCCGAGAACAGACTCAGCACGGCCAGCCCGACCAGGAAGGGTTGCGGCGCGGTGCCTGTACGCATTCCGAACACCGTCTCCAGGGCGTCGCGCTGTGGCGCGGGCAGTGCGATCACCCGGTCCAGCAGCGGTACACACAGCTGGTGGAGCGTGGCGAACGGCAGCTCCATCTCGGACTCGACGCCGACCGCGCGCAGCGCACGCAGCCCGGTCGCTAGGTCCTCGAGGTATTCGAGCAGCGCGGACTTGCCGACCCCGGGGGCGCCGTGGACCACGAGTACCCGGCTCTCGCCCGTGCGCACGGCGGCGATCAGCTGGTCGAGCGCGGCGCACTCCGATCGCCGGCCCACCAGTCCCACATTCCGCCGCAATCCCACCGTCGCCTGCCTTCTCACCTCGGTCGATCCGCACTGGAGACGCCAGCGATCACCCAGGCATCATCCTGGCCGGAAATATCCGGATACGAAAGGGCGCCGGACAGTGTCCGGCGACACCCCGTCACAATTCGCCACGCTGCCTTGTCCTTGCTGCCGACAGACTTCGCCGACTTCGCCGACTTCGCCGACTTCGCCGAGACGAGGTTCCCGCATGGACACCGGCATCCCTGCCATCGATTCGCTGGACGATCTACGCCGCCATCTGCAATGGGCGATCGAGCTCGAGCACGCGACCATCCCGCCCTACCTGTGCGCGCTGTACTCGCTGGAGCCGGGCCGCAATACCGAAGCGGCACAGGCGATCAGCAGCGTGTTCGTCGAGGAGATGCTGCACCTGGCACTGGCGGCGAACCTGCTCAACGCCGTCGGTGGTGCGCCGAAGCTGGACACGCCCCAGCTGCTGCCGCCGTACCCGCATCCACTACCGCACGGGGACCCGTCCGTGCACCTCGACCTGGTGCCGTTCGGACCCGAAGCGCTGGAACTGTTCCTGAACGTCGAGCGGCCCGCCGCGGCCGACGCACCACCGGAATCGCAGGACTACCACACCATCGGGCAGTTCTACGCCGCCCTCGAGTCCGGATTGCGCACCTTGACCGACACCCTCGGCGAGGACGCGGTCTTCTGCGGCGACCCGCACCGGCAACTGCAGGAGATGCACTTCAGCAGCGGTGGCGGCCAAGTCGTGGCGGTGCACGATCTGAAGTCGGCGCTGGCCGCGCTGGCGGAGATCATCGAGCAGGGCGAGGGCGCGGCCCGGACCGCGGTGTGGGACGGCGACAAGGACGTCTTCCACCCCGAACGCGATCAGGTGGCCCACTACTACCGCTTCGTCGAGCTGAAGGAGGGACGGCGGTTCCGACTCGGTGACACACCGCAATCCGGTCCCACCGGAGAACCGATCGCGGTGGACCCCGATGGCGTGCTGCCGATGCGCCCCAACCCGCGCACCAGCGATTATCCCGAAGGCAGCCCGGTGCGGCTGGCGCAGGAGGAGTTCAACAACACCTACTGTCTGCTGCTGTATCTGCTGGAGGACACGTTCAACGGCAACCCCGCGCAGATGCGGGAAGCGGTCGGGGCGATGTATGCCCTGAAATCCCAAGCCCAGGCGCTGATGAAGATGCCGAGCGGCGACGGCCGCACGACCGCGGGCCCAACCTTCGAATACGTGCCGGTCGACCAGCGGGCGTGAGCGAAGTCGGCGGGTGACGAGACGAACGCGTGCCTCGTCACGAATGCGCCGCCTCTCCTGTCCTCGATACAGAGGCATTTTCTACCGACTCCGAACACCACTGCAACGGAAGGAAAGACCATGAAGATCATCGTCATCGGCGGCACGGGGCTCATCGGCTCGAAGGTCGTCGCTCGTCTGGGTGAGCACGGCCACCAGGCGGTTGCGGCCTCGCCCAATACGGGCGTCAACACGATCACCGGCGAAGGCGTGAAGGAGGTTCTGCAGGGGGCGGACGTGCTCGTCGACGTCTCCAACTCGCCGTCGTTCGCCGACGACGACGTCATGACCTTCTTCCGCACGGCGACCACCAACCTGCTCGAGGCCGCGGGCGGCGCCGGTGTCGGCCACTACGTCGCCTTGTCGGTGGTCGGCGCCGACCGCTTGCCCGAGTCCGGGTACCTGCGGGCGAAGGTGGTGCAGGAGCGGCTCATCAAGGAATCGGGCCTGCCCTACTCGCTGGTGCACGCGACCCAGTTCTTCGAATTCGCCGGAGGGATAGCCGATTCCGCCACCACCGGCGGCGAGGTGCGGCTGCCGGACGGAGGTGTGCAGCCGGTGGCCGCCGAGGAGGTGGCGGCCGCGGTGGGACGGACCGCGGCCGGCGACCCGCTCAACGGCATCGTGGAGATAGCCGGGCCCGAGGTGTTCGGCCTCGACGAGTGGGTGCGCACCGTGCTGACCGCCCGGTCCGATCCGCGCGAGGTCGTCGGCGACCCGCAGGCACACTACTTCGGCACACGCCTGACCCGGGACAGCCTGTTGCCCGGCCCGGATGCCCGGATCGGGACGACGCGGCTCGCGGAGTGGCTGGCCCGGCAGTGACCCCTGGCACGCGGGAAGGAAACAATCCGATGGTCGACTCTGTGACCGAACGGCAGCTCACGACCTCGGTGCTGGTGATCGGTACCGGCGGCGCCGGGCTGCGGGCGGCGATCGAACTGGCCGAGCGCGGTGTGGACGTGCTCATGGTCGGCAAACGTCCGAAGGCGGACGCCCACACGACCCTCGCCGCGGGCGGGATCAACGCCGCGCTGTCGACCATGGACGCCGAAGACAGCTGGCAGCAACACGCGGCGGACACCCTCACCGAGAGCTATCTGCTGGCCCGGCCCGACACGGTACGTGTCGTCACCGAGAACGCCGCGCGCGGCATCGAGGACCTCGAACGGTGGGGAATGCCGTTCGCACGCGAGGCCGACGGGCGAATCTCCCAGCGGTTCTTCGGCGCCCACACCTATCGGCGTACCTCGTTCGCCGGTGACTACACCGGCCTCGAGATCCAGCGCACCCTGGTGAACCGCGCGGCCCAGCTTGGCATCCGGATCATCGACACCTGTTACGTGACCCGAATCCTGGTGCGCGACAACGTGGTCTTCGGCGCCTACGGCTTCGATCTGGAGTCGGGCGACCGCTACGCGTTCCGGGCCGACGCGGTCGTTCTCGCCGCGGGCGGCCACACCCGCATCTGGCGGCGCACCTCCTCGCGACGCGACGAGAACACCGGCGACTCCTTCCGTCTCGCGGTGCTCGCCGGCGGCCGGATTCGTGATCCGGAACTCGTGCAATTCCATCCGTCCGGGCTCATCGAACCCGAGAACGCCGCCGGGACACTGGTTTCGGAGGCCGCGCGCGGCGAGGGCGGCATCCTCCGCAACGCGCAGGGCGAGCGCTTCATGAAGCGCTACGACCCGGAGCGCATGGAGCTGTCCACCCGCGACCGGGTCGCCCTCGCCGCCTACACCGAGATCAAAGAAGGCCGCGGCACCGCGAAAGGCGGTGTCTGGCTGGATGTCTCACATCTCCCCCGGGAGACCATCATGCGGCGGCTGCCGCGCGTCTACCAGACGATGCTCGAGCTACAGATGCTCGACATCACCCGCGATCCGATCGAAATCGCGCCTACCGCACATTATTCGATGGGTGGCGTGTGGGTGCGTGCCGCGGACCACGGCACCGGCGTCGAGGGGTTGTACGCCATCGGCGAGGCCTCCAGCGGCCTGCACGGCGCCAATCGCCTGGGCGGCAACTCGCTGATCGAACTGCTCGTCTACGGCCGGATCGTCGGCGCGGCGGCCGCGCGATATTCGGTGGAGCTATCGGTGCAGCGGCGATCGCACGGGGCGCTCGCCGAGGCCCGCGCCGAGATCGACGCGCTGCTGACCGCCGACGGCCGGGAGAACGTCCGGGCGCTGCAGCGCGCGCTACGCAACACCATGACCGAGCACGCCGGCGTCGTCCGGGACGAGGCCGGTCTGCGCGCGGGCCTGGCCGAACTCGACGAGATCGAGGATCGCATGGCGGATATCGGCGTGCACCCCGATGCGGCCGGCTTCCAGGATCTCGCGCACGCCTTCGACCTGAAATCGTCGGCGCTCGCGGCGCGGGCCACCCTCGAAGCCGCCCTGGAACGACGAGAGACCCGCGGCTGTCACAACCGCACGGACTACCCCGCGCTCGATCCGGAGCTGCGCGTGAACCTGGTGTGGTCGGGCCCCGGCCGAATCGAGCGGGAGGAAATCCCCGCGATTCCCGAAGAGATAGCGCGGTTGATGCGAAACGTCTCGACGGATGGAAAGCTGGTCGAATGATCGCCCGGCACCTACCCCGCGCATGACGGGCATGCCTCCCGACGCCGATCTCGGGCGGGCGCTCGGCGAATTCTCCGGCCTCAGGCCACGGCTGTTCGGCATCGCCTATCGCATGCTCGGCACGGTCGCCGACGCCGAGGACATCGTCCAGGACGTGTGGGTGAAATGGCAGTCGTATCGGGACCGCGACGCGGTGCGGGATCCGACGGCTTTTCTGATCACCATGACCACCCGGCTGGCGATCAACGCGACCCGGACCGCACACGTGCGCCGCGAAACCTACCTCGGCCCGTGGCTGCCCGAGCCCGTCGACACCGGCGCCGATCCCTCGCTAGGCGCCGAGCGGGCCGCGGCGCTCGAGACCGCGGTGCTGGTGGTGTTGGAGAAGCTGACCCCGACCGAGCGGGCGGCCTTCGTCCTGCGCGAGGCCTTCGACTACCCCTACACCAAGATCGCCGATGTCCTCGAGGTCAAGGAGGCCACCGCCCGCAAACTCGTCAGCCGGGCGCGGCAGGCCGTCGCTTCCGAGCGGCACGCGCCGGTCGACAACACACAGCAGCGCCGCCTGCTCGAGGCCTTCCTCGAGGCCGCGCGGGCCGGGGATCTCGACGACCTCGAGGCGCTGTTCGCCACCGAGGTGGCCAGTTACAGTGACGGCGGCAGCAAGGCCGTCCGGGCCTCGCGCATTCCGGTTGTCGGGCGGACCCGGGTGGCCAGGTACGTCGCGGCGTTCGCGTCACACTTCTGGACCGGGGTCACCCTCGACAGGGTCGAGGCCAATGGTCGCGCGTCGGTGCTCATCAGCCGGGACGGAGCGGCCGTCGCCTGGGTCACCGTCGGCGCCGCCGACAGCGAGCACATCGATCGGGTCTACTGGGTGCTCAACCCCGACAAGCTCGGGCGGCTCGCGGAAGCCGTCGGACGGACCGAGGACTCGGCCGCGCAGTGACATGGTTACGGCCGCCGCGCACACCGCAGCGACGCCGGTGACGGTCAGGTGCGGAACGGCGACAGTCGCCAGCGGCACGAGCAGGACCGAAAACGCCGCGGCGACAAGGATTCCCGGATGGGGGCCAGACCTCAGCCCGGCATGCGTGACCCAGAGCAGCAACAGGAATACGGCCGTCGGAATCGCGACAGCGTATCCGACGGTCAGCGAACCGCCGTGGCTGTCGGCGCGCACAGCCACCTCCGAGCCCGCGCCAAGGGCGGCAAGCGCCGCGAAGGACCCGTAATGGCCGTAGCCCCACAGGAAGGACCGTGTCCGCCGCTCGGCCAGCGCGTCGCCGCTGGGCTGTAATTCGTAGAGCCACCACAGCGCGAACAACAACACCAGGCCGGACAGTGCGACCAGGACGGGTGTGGGCCGGAAGCCCGCCGCGAGCGCGTCGGCGATTCCCGTGGACACCGCCAGCACGCTCTCGCCCAGCAGAATGATCGTGAACAGCGTGTAGCGCTCCGCGATGTGATGCGGATGCCAGTTCGTCCCCGTGGGCCGCTCCGCCCACACCGGAACTGCCAGCTCCGCGACGACCAGCGCGCCGAAAACCCAGTGCGGCGTCGTGCCGTGCAGCACGCCCAGCCCGGCCGCCAGTTGCCGGGCCAGCCACAGCACCTCGAGCACGGCGATACCCAGCGCATACCGCAGCGCGGTCGCCCGGCCCGCGGCATCCTCGCGCGCGGCCCGAAGCCATTGCGCCGCCAGGGCACTGCGCATCACCAGGTAGCCCGCGGTGATGACGAGGTAGTCGCCGCGGGCGAACGCCGCGGGAATCCCCGCGGCCAGCAACAACACTCCCGCCATCTGTACCAGGGTGAGCAGCCGGTACGCGACGTCATCGGTGTCGTACGACGAGGCGAACCAGGTGAAATTCATCCACGCCCACCACACGGCGAAGAAGACCTGCAGGAACGGCGTCAGGGCCGACATCGGATGTCCGGCACCGACGGCGTGCCCGAACTGCGCGACCAGACCAGCCACCGCGACCACGAAGGTCAGATCGAACAGCAACTCGAGCTGTGTCGCCACGCGATGCGGCTCATCGATCGAGCGCCCGCGCATCGGAACCCGCAGCGGCACAACAATTCTGCCGCTGATCGCGTCTTCGGTCGGTTTCGTGGTCATCACCGGCAGCTCCCGAGTCTGTCGAGGTTCTACACCCAGGACAAGACAGCGACGCGATTCGTGACGAGCGGCGCCCCACCGTCACATCCGCGCCCCCGCCCTTGTCCTCGCTTGTGAAGCCCATCAACGACGCACCCGGAGGCACCCCGATGGCCGATGAATCCACCGCAGCTACAGCCCGCGCCAGCGCGTGGGAGACGGCGCTGACCGTCGTGCAGGAGGTGACGCCGCCGTTCATTCCCGTTGGGGCACACGCGATGACCGTCGTCATCGAATACCCGCCGGGCGACCCGGGAGCGCCGCCGCACCGGCACCCGGGTGGTCCCGCGTTCGGCTACGTAGTCGAAGGCGAGATGCTGTTCGAACTGGAGGGCGAACCGCCCCGCGTGATCCGAGCGGGTGAGGCCTTCTGGGAGCCCGGCGGCGACGTCATCCACTATTCGGACGGCAACCACCGCGACAACCTCGGACTGCGTTTCGTCGTCACGATGATCTGCGACCCGACCCAGCCGATGCTCGTCCTCGTCGACGAGGACGAACTGGCCGCCCGCGCCGGCCGCCGGTTCCGGGACGAGCCGAAAGCCTAAGTGCGAGAGGGCATTTCCATGTCGAAGATCCTGCTACAAACGACTATTCCCGACAGCGCCGACGACTGGGACATCACCCGATTCGCACTACTGACAGCCGAACTGCGTGCCGCGGGCCACGATGTCACCGCCCGCAACCGGTTCGACCGCCGCGCGGACGACCCGGTCCTGGCCCGGCTCGACACCTCCGCATTCGACCAGCTGTGGCTCCTGGCCGTGGATACCGGGGACGGTCTCACCGCCGCCGAATCGCAGGCCATCGTGCGGTTCCGCGAACGCGGCGGCGGCGTTCTCACCGCACGCGATCACCAAGACCTGGGCAGCTGCCTGCTCGGACTCGGTTCGCTCGGCGAAGTGAACCACTTCCATCTGAAGAACCCCGACCCCACCCGGCGGCGCGACGATCTGGATACACCGGCGATCTCGTGGCCCAACTATCACTCCGGCGCCAACGGCGACTACCAGCCGGTGTTCGCGACGGAACCGCTCCATCCGCTGCTGCGCACCGGCAAGACCGCCGTCGGTCGGATCGAATGGTTTCCGGCGCACCCGCACGAAGGCGCCGTGTCGGCCTGCGTGCCGGGCGCGATGGTCGTCGCGCGCGGCCGAAGCACGGTGTCGGGCCGGAGGTTCGCCCTGGCCGTCGCCTTGACGGAAGAGATCGCGGCGGACGGCCGGATGGTGGGCCGCGCACTCGCCGAATCCACTTTTCATCACTTCGCCGATTACAACTGGGATCTCGACCGCGGCAAGCCGTCGTTCGTCAGCGAGCCACCGGGCACCGAGATCAAGGCCGACCCCTCCCGGCTCGCCGTCTACAAGGACTACGTGCGCAACCTCGCGGCCTGGCTGCACCCGGCCGACTACCTGCCCAGCCCGATCGACCGGGTCCGTGCCCAGGTCGACCGATACGAGGAGACCGGAGGCCGCGAAGGCGGCACCCTCGACGGCCGGCCAGTAATCATCCTGACCACCCGGGGAGCCAGAACGGGTCGCCTCCGCAAGAATCCCGTCATGCGAATCAGGAACGGCGGCACGTACGTTGCCGTGGCGTCCAACGGCGGGGCCACCACCAACCCGTCGTGGTACTACAACCTCCTCGCACACCCGGAAGTGTCGGTGCAGGACGGCACATCGACCCACCGGCTACGCGCCCGCGAAGTGCACGGCGCGGAAAAGCGCCGATGGTGGACGGTCGCCGACGCCGCCTGGCCGCACTTCGCGCAATTCCGCGCCGAAGCGGGCACCCGGGAAATCCCCGTCCTCGTGCTGGAGCCGAGCAGCACCGACCCGATCATCGCCCCCTGAGACCGCCGCGGCCAGAATGGGACCGGACACTTCGAGGAGACGACGATGGCCAAGTACCTGCTGCTCAAGCATTACCGAGGCGCTCCGGCCTCGGTCAACGACGTGCCGATGGACCAGTGGACCCCGGCGGAACTGGCCGCCCACCTGCAGTACATGGCAGATTTCGCCGCCCGGCTACAAGCCACAGGCGAGTTCGTCGACCACTTGGCGCTCGCCCCCCAGGGCACCTTCGTCCGCTCCGACGGTACGGGCCGCCCACCGGTCACCGACGGTCCGTTCGCCGAAACAAAGGACCTGGTAGCGGGATGGATGGTGATCGATGTGGAAACCTACGCCCGCGCACTGGAACTGACCGCCGAACTCTCCGCAGCACCCGGAGCCGGCGGAAAACCGATCCAGGAATGGCTCGAACTACGCCCCCTGTCCACGTCAACACTCACAGTGACCGAGTGAACGAGGCGGCGCGGCGCTACTAACGAAACCCTGCAGCCCGTGACACCGAGTGCGCTCACGATCATCGAGCCGTGCGCCGAGCGCGCTCGAGCACCTCGTCCTCCGTGAGCGCACTGTCGCCGTGATGGCTAAGACACATGGGTATCTGTGTCTTCACAAAGCTCGCACCCTCGGTCGCAGCATAAAATTGCCCAACGCCAAGACCGGAAATATCGTCGACCCGGCCACCCCGTGTGAGGTTCACCCCGGGTTGTGGACACCGAGTTGACAGGATCACTGATCCTGTTGAAAGGATGTCTGCATGCCTCCTCGTAAGCGCCGGTCGTTCACGGCCGAGTACAAGGTCGAGGCTGCGCATCGTGTGATCGATTCCGGTCGCACGGTCGCCGAAGTTGCCCGGGAACTGGGCATTCACGAGAGTCTGCTGGGGACGTGGGTCAAAGACGAGCGGCGCAGGATCGCTGCCGCCGAGATTCATGGTGAAAAACCCCTCGATGCGGCGGAGCGAGCCGAGTTGCAGCGACTGCGAAGGCAGGTCGCTGACCAGGACAAAGACATCGCGTTCCTGAAAAAAGCGTCGGCGTACTTTGCCGCGATGCAGACGAACCGGCCCGGTTCGATCTGATGGCCGAGTACGCCGGCCCCGACACTGTCACCGGCGTTGCTGGTACTGATCAGCCTGCAGGGCACCGGTTTTCGATTCGCCGCATGGCACGACTGCTGCAGGTGTCGAAGTCGGGCTACTACGCGTATGTGAAGCGCAGGGCGGCAACGGTTCTCACCGACCGGCAGCAGCGGCGTGCGGATCTGGAAACGAAGATCGCCACGGTGCATCGCGAATCGCACGGCACCTACGGATCACCGCGTATCACCGGTGAGCTACGCGATCAGGGCGAACGGGTCTCAGCCAAGACCGTCGCCAAGATCATGGCCTCCGCCGGGCTCGAAGGGATCAGTCCCCGAACGTTCAAAGTGCGCACCACCGTGGCCGATCCGGCGGCGTCGTTCCCGCCGGATCTGGTGAAGCGCTGCTTCGACCAGGGCCGCCCCGACGCTGTCTGGACGACCGATATCACCTACCTGACCTGTGGTCACGGGGATCTGTTCCTCTGCGCTATCCGTGACGGCCACACCCGCAAGGTGCTCGGCTACAGCCTGGCCGATCATATCGGCGCCGATATGGTCACCGAAGCCATCGATGCCGCGGTCGCGGTGCGCGGCGGCCGAGCCCAGGGCACGATCCTGCACTCGGATCGCGGCGGGGAGTTCACCGCGCATCTGACCGCGCAAGCCTGCCGGCGGCACGGGCTGCGCCGGTCGATGGGAGCGACCGGAATATGCTGGGACAACAGCCCTTCCGAATCGCTGTGGTCAAGTTTCAAACACGAGCACTACTACCGGCACACCTACGCGACGAAGACCGAACTCGTTGTCTCGGTTGACAAGTGGATGAACTACTACAACACTACCCGGCGGCACTCCGCGATCGGGAACCAAAGCCCCGACAACTACGAGCGTTCACTTCGAACCGCTGCCGCCTGAAAATCTGTAAGCCCCTGTCCACCATCCGGGGTGAACCTCAGTGCACGTGCAAGTTCCTCCGCAACTCGAATCTGCACCGCCGCGCCGAGTCGTCCGTAGAACTGGGTCGCCGCATTGCCACTGACCAAGTTGTGCAGTGCCTTCGGCGCCTGAGTCGCGTAAACCATGCCTAATCCGTACTTGCGTGCCTGAGTTGCAAGTCTGAGTGTGCTCTGCTTCGACGCTGCGGGCTGCTGCGCAGGAACGAATGTCTGGGCCTCATCCAACACGAGCAGCGCTCCCAGCGGACGATCGCCCGCCGGGTGCTGTTTGATCCAGGCGAACAAAGCCAATTGCAATTGGTTGACGAAGGTCTCGGGCTGTCCGTCCGCGAGCCCGACACAGCTGATCACCGAGACCCTGGCGCGTCTGCCTGGGGTAGGTGTCAGCAAAGTGCCTGGATCCAGACGGTTTCCTGCACCGCGAAACACGGGGTCCGTGATCATGGCCGCACGCAGCTCGTCGGCCATGCCCGCTGCGAGATCCGCCGCCCTACGAATGGCACTTACTCCCTGCGGCAAATTCGCTAGGAGGGCCACAAAGTCCTCCAACTGTCCGCCGCCCTGGCCTGCGAAATGTGCGAGAGCCTCGGTGAGCACCGCCTGGCCTCTGCCGGCTTGCGCGCGCGACAGACCCGTTTTCGGAGCGAGGCCCGCGACCGCCGCAGCGACTGTGGTCCGCAATTCGTCGGGATCGTCGCCTACTTCCGCGAAGTCCGGCAAGGGGTTCAGTGCGATGGGCTGTCCCGACTCCCGTCCTGGAGTCCAGACAACCACATCGACACTCTCGAAGTACTCCTCGGCTCGTTCCGCATCACCGCTGCCCCAGCTCTCGGGCCGGTGTGGCCACCGGTCGCCCATCCGCGCTAGATCGTTGTTGCTGTCGATAAGGATGGAAGAAACCCCTTGCAGTGCAACCTCTTCCACGAGTCGGCGGAGCAGAACAGTCTTGCCGGATCCGCTACCTGCGAACACCGCCGTGTGTTTGCGCAGTAGGTTCAGCGGTATGCGCAACTCCCGACCGCCGTCAACGCTTCGGCCCAAGTTCAGAGACAGTGCATCGCTGTCAGCTGGAACTGATCTCGTTCGCGCAGACCGATCGAGCTGCGCACCTTCGTTCATGACGGACTCCGCCCCGAGCACCGAGTCCGTGTCCGGCCTGGCGACCGGCATTTCACGCTGAGGTTCGTCGGCCGCGGCGCTGCCGATAGCTGCTCGCGTGAACAGCTGGGACCGGCCAGCAGGTCGGCGCGCGAGCAGCCAGCCGGAGAATCCGGCTCGGGCGGTGGCCAGCATGCGTTCCAGAGCCGAAAAGGTTCGTAGGTCGTCCTCGCATATTGGCAACGCAAGCCCACCCGCAGCTTCGAACTCGGTCAGTGTTTGTTTGGTGACCGGCCCGGGTGAGAACGGTATATTGCGCACCACCACAAGATGCCGCTTACTCAGATTCGGCTGTATATCGGCCTCCAAGCACGCTGAACGCAGCCGAGTAAGGACAGCGCGAGCGTTAGTGTGGCCGATAGCACGAAAACTCCAGTGCTCCTCGTCCTCGTTTGCCTCATCGAGCGTGCAGCGCAGCCTCGCATGGAGCGCGGGCTGCACCCGTGTTCGCGGGTCTAGGGTTAGGTCTCGACCGTTTTCGCGTTGTTCGAGTACGTAGCAGTGCAGGGCAGCATTCAGCACGGCGAACATACGGTCGTCTTCATGCCTGGAGTCCAATGGGCCGTTCGTGTCCGCCGTCACCCGCAGTCGCGCGAATTCCGCGTCGAAAGCGCCCAGGTCTTTTGCCGAAGGCAACGGCAGGATTCCGCTGTCCTCGACGGCTCGTACGAAAGAGGAGAGTTCACTGATCGCATCCAGATCCAGACACCGGCGCACATGGTCCTCGACCTGCTTGAGCAGCCGTCGCGGAGTGTAGTGAGCGATATCCGGATCAGCAAAAGCATCGATCATTACCGGCCAGGATGGGTACGGCGGATCGAAACCGATCTCGTCGTACTGACTCGCAAGGTGGCGCTCGACAATTGTCCGAGCCACATCCGAACTCGGCATGTTGGTCGACAGCTCCAGCACGGTGAAGCGATCAGACGCCGAGTTCACCGCATGCTGTGCGATCAGCTCCCACGACTTGGGGATGCATGCTGCCACGATAATTGTGCGGACCGTCTCTTCACGCAGATCCATCAGGCCGGCGGCGAGTACATCGGCCAAGTGAACCTCATCGTCACGCCGGGATTGCGTGATTACCGTGTCCACCTGGTCAATAGCGAGAACGACAGGCCCACTGAGCGCAAACAGCCAGGACAAATCATTGAAAATCTGCTGCGCGGCACGGCGGCGGCCACGGAACCCCCAGGCAGTCTTGTCCGACTCCTCGATGCCCTCTTCCAACAGTAGAAAGGCGTGGCCGACATCGCGCAGATCGCGGCTATTGGCCTGGTAGAGCACGAGCGCCCGAAGAGTGTCCTCATAGTCTCGCATGGGATGAGAGTCGAATTGTCCGATTCGCTCGATGAATTCGTCGAGATTATTCTTGCTCACCTGGATATTGCCTCGTAACCGGATACGAAGCTCCTTACCGCATCCGGTGTGCTGGCTGAGCGCATCAATCATCCGGCCGAGTTGGCCGCCGTCAGCCCCGCTCATCTGATTGACGACGCCGTGCACGGCACCGGACCAGAACGACTCCCCGACGATCAACTTGGGCATGAAGAAGAACCCACCCTGCTGTTGCACGAAATGACGTAACCAACCGAGCAGGTGTGTTTTGCCAACCCCACGCTCGCCGCTCAGCACCAGCCCGGCCGGTTGGCTGCGTGGCCTGGAGTCAGCGGCCGCTACCGCGCGTTTGATCGCCGCGACCGCGTGTGGATGCAAACCATCGACGTGATAAGCCAGGGGACTCCAGATGGCGTCGGTGCCGAGAGCGCTGCTGAACTGGATTGCTGAGAGCGCTCTCCGCTGTTCATCATTCACCGTGGCACCTCGATGGTGAGCAGATGGCGTTCCGTGCCGCCCAGGACGATCGCGGCCTCACGATCTCGATCGGTCAACGTCTTCTGGTCTGCCTCCGCGCGGACATGGACGCCGTCGCGGCGGGCTAGCTGTTCCAGTGCCCGGTCAAGTTCACCCTTGGGTACATCGTTGAGCCGTTCTCGCAGGATGGCGAGCCGCACCGGCGTGCCATCTCCATGGCTCATCTTCGCATAAACCGCCTCCACCTGGCTCGCGACATCTGGCCGGAAGACGTCGACAAGCATGCGCCCCGTGTCATCGAGATGGCGGCCCAGACCCGCCAGCACCGCGTACAACGCACCACCTGCACAACCGGACCTCGCAGGCCGACCACTGGACAGTTCGGCCGCGCACCACTTTGTGCCCTTTTCGGTGAGTTCGTGTACGTACGCACGGCCCGGCTTGACGCTTTCGACCAGCCCGAGTTCGTTGAGGTGTCTTCGATACCGACCGTCGAGCTTGACCCCGGCTCGGGCGTACAACTCGGCATTGGTGAGTTCGCGAGCCTCCGCCATCAGTACCAGCAAGAGGCAACGCTCACTGAGGGTCAGCCGGTCATCGGGCATGTCTGTTCCGTTCTGTCACATTCGAGGATGGGTATCGTCGATCAAGGTGAAACCTTGGGGCGCGCTGACAATTTCGGCCGCTCTGCGGGAGCGCGTAAGAGCGCCTTCGGCCCGAACCATGTGGCCGTATCGATGTGCGTCCAAAGCAGCCGTGTAGTCCGCGGCCGCGCCGAGTCGCACCGTTACTACTTGTTGCCGTTCCTCCACGTCGCCAGCGTCGATGGTGAGCAGCCCCCGAATTCTGATTCGCCAGCGGTCACCGCTCTCGTCGTCGGACAGGCTGGTGACGAATCCTTCGACCACACCCGAACCGGACGCCACGGGCAATTCGGCGCTTCGGCTGCCCTGCAGGATGCGTATACCCGCGCCATGCGGGAAGCGCACTACCACATCGTCTCTCGGAGCCAGTTGTGACCATCGGAAGCCCAATTCGAACGGGGCCTTGCGATCCGGACCGGCCAAACCGACCAACGCTACGCAAACCGCCTCGGAGATACCGCCCTGAAGTACTCGCTCGAATCCTTTCGCATCGAGGGACTGAACCGCATGTAACACAGTCGTCGAGCTGTGCAGAATACGCAGCGCGGTCGTACGGCCCAGCGGCTTGGAATTATCGTCGAACGGAATACGGACATCCAGCCCGAACGTGTCCTCGCTCCAGGACATCAACGAACGCTCCAGCAGGCGGCGCACGGCTTCCGGATGTCTGCCCTGCAGGCTGGACCGGTTGTCCCCCAGTGCCTCTCGGGCGCTGTTTACAATCAGGTCCCGTATCGCCTCCAAGGTCTCGGCACCGGCCTTCAGCGTGAGGTTGTCGAACGTCTCTTGCGTGCGATATGACAGGACATCGACGGCGGGAGAGATCATATCGCGCCAAATCGCCTCGGCCGGACGCCCTTCGGCATCCGCGACACACCGAACCAACTCGTGGAGTCGCCGTGCGGCGTCGGCGACCGAGTCGGCCGGGGGGACCAGGACATCGAAATCGCCTCGGCTCCAGACATTCGCATTGCGCCAATGTCCACTGACCGCCCAGCCTTTGGCAGTCAGATAGGCGGCCACATCGATGATGCGCGGTAATAGTGTCATTGGCGAGTTCTACCCGACCGGGAAGACGACATTACCGGTCACCAGAGCCCGTAAGCTCGGTACGGTCAGCACGTTGCTCAATGGAATCTTCACCCTGATGTGCCGACCCGGATCGGATGTGGACAACGGTTGCCGGTCGCTCAGCGAGACGTAGTAACCGATGTGCCGCAATAACAGGCCGTAGGTACTCAGATCGGCATACTGGGCAGTATTCGGTGGCACGTGAACGACGAACAGGTACCGCGGTACGGTGAAGTCTGTGCCTGCCAGCTTGTTGAATTGGTCATGGCTGAGCCGACTGTAATTGATCAGTCCGTCGCCGACATCGAGCTTACGAACGGTCTTGACTTGGACATCGATCCGTGGCGAGAAGCCGCGCATGGTACGGCCTGGCATTTTCAAGCACAGATCGACAGCGTCCAAGTCCACGTCGTCCTGTGACCAGATCAGACCGGCCGCCGATGCCAGGACTCGGACGTAGTCGGCACCGAACTTGCCCTGGTGGTTGTTCTGATCGAGCACCGGCCTCCCCCTCCGAGTGTCCGCGTCGCTCATGCGTGCTGCTATGCACTGTAGCTACCGGTGGGCCGATGAATCCGGGTTTCGGGCCAGACGACTGCACGCGCGCAAGACTACGAGAAATCTTGAAGCAGAACATGTTTCATTCGACTGACTGCGTAGTCAGCTTGTCGGCCCAGTCGGGCCGCCGCTCGAACACCAGACGCAGAACCTCCGAGATGACCTCGGCACGGTCCAGGCCGCTGGTGTCGAGTACCGAAACATCGGGTCGCGGGCGCAGGAAATCGCTGACCCGCGCGTCCTCCCTGTCACGCGCCTCGGCTCTTGCCGCCGCGCCCTCGACGTCACCGACACGGGTCGCTCGAGTGCTCGGGTCGGCCGTCAGCAGAATTTTCACATCGGCGTCCGGGACCACGACGCTGGTCGCATCGCGACCGTCGATGACAACACCACCGAACACCGACTCCGCTTGCCGCACAATTGCTCGTTGCCGCTCCGTCATCGTTGCCCGAATACCCGGATTGCGCGCCACCACCGGGACAACTTCACTCACCTCGGTGCTCTTCAGCAGATTCGATAAGTCTCCACCCGCAATAGAGACGGCAGTCGTACCGCCGGCCAGCGATACATGCATCGGGCAGCTCTGCAGCAGAGCCTGTGTCGCGCTGTCACCATGGTCGAGCGAAATTCCGCTTCGAATGCACCACAGCGCAAGAGCCCGATACAAGAGGCCCGCATTGAAGTACGGCACACCGAGCATCCGCGACACGGCCAGGCACACCGACGACTTGCCGGTGGCGACACCCCCGTCGACGGCGACGACAAGACAGGTTCGCCCACGGCGTGGTTGAATCCCCACGCACGAAGTGTAGTAGCGCAAAGCGTCTCGGATGCGCCGAAACGACCGCGAACCCCGACAGTAGGACGCCGCACATGTCGCGTAGCGATCGAGCAGTCCAGCCCGGGTCCGCAGGCCCGCGGCAGTTGCTACTGCCGCTCGATTACCCGAACGAACCCGTACAGTCGGCTTACATCGATGGGTGCAACGGCTCGTCCCACCCGGATCCTTCCTGCATCTTCTGCCGCCACGCCGACCCGACGGTAAATACCGTCGTCAGAAGCCGCGGCACCATGTACGCCCGATGGGACAACTTTCCGGCCAGTCGCGGTCATGTCGAAATCGTCCCTTTCCGGCATATACTCTCGTTCTTCGACATGACAACCCGGGAGACGCGGGATATGCATGTTCTCGCACGATCAGTGAAAGATACTCTGGACTCACTGTATAAACCCGACGGATTCACTATAGGCGTGAACGACGGATCGGCGGCCGGCCGAACCGTGCCGCACCTACATATCCATATAATCCCGCGCTGGCACGGTGACGTACCAGATCCGCGCGGTGGGATCCGCAACGTTTTCGCGGACTGTGACCCCGACGCATGGAGTTAAACCGATCGCGGCGAGATCGCGAGGGCGAGCAGCCATTCGTTCCGGGCAGGACCTCGCACGGTGACGGATTCGAATCCGGCCGATGCCAGCCAATCATGAACTTCTTGCTTACTCGTGTAGGTGAATAGTCGGCCGTCGTCACGACGCTCGGCCCCACGCCCTTCCTTCATACTGAGGCCGATCGGAGCACCCGGCCGAAGTATTTCGCGGCACCGATCGATGACCGCCGGAATACTCGCGCGCGGCAGATGCAGCAGACTACCGCAAGCCCATACTCCGCCGATCGAATTCGCCGCGAAGGGAAGTGCCGACAGATCGGCGTTGACACCCAGTACACGTCTCGTCGGCGCTGCTCCGACGAGGCATTGCCGCAACAGCGCGAGGCTCGCATCGACCGCTACGACGGTATACCCGAGGCGCGCGATCCATCGCGCATCCCGGCCGCCGCCCGAACCCAGGTCCACCACGACCGCATCGCTCTGCAACAATTCGACGAATCGAGCCAGATCTTGCTCCAGCCCACGAAAATACCGGAAAGAGTCGGTCCGGGCGATGTATCGCGCGGCATGCGCGTCGTACCACGCCAAAGTGTCACGGTCCATGTCACATCTCGTCGAACCCGTGCGGCTGCATCCGCGAAGCCAATTCGTTCAAGAGCTCCGGTACGGCAGATCCGGCAAGGGCTGCGTATCCGTTCTTGGCATCCAGACTGAGGCAACCACGAAAATTGTCGTTGTCATCTCGGATAGGAGAAGCGAAGACGGCGCCACGGTGGCGGATGTCGCGGAACTGCTGCCAGCTCAAATTCATCACAGCGGGACCGCCCTCGGCTGCTCGTACGGTCTGAAATGCCGACTCGGACGACACCTTGCGCACCAGGCCCTCCACATCGAAATCAGCCTCCGCGTTGCGCTCCCAACACATTCCTACAACACCTTGCCCACGCTTCGGCTCGAACTTGCGGAGCACGACGTTTCCGCCCAGTCGATACGTGGCGACCCGTATGAGTCGCTTCTGACCGGTCAGCCAACCGGTTCGCTTCACCTGCCAGGCGTGCAAGCCGAGGTCCTCGAATTGAAACCCATCGATCACTCGACCTGCCTCTCGAATCATCTTTCCGAACTGTATGAATACCTGCCGTTCGAGTTGCGTCCGGCGATTGACCAAGCTTCGCTGCGCGCCGGCCGCGAACGGGCCCAGCGTGAAGACAGCGGCGACGATCAGCAATGCGGGGACGAGCAGTGGAACGTCGTCCGCAACGTTCGCCCAGAGCCGGTCGTTCGGAAACCCTTGACTCTTCGCACCGAGCACTGCCAGCGCCGCAGTGGCAAGGCCCTTGTCCCACATGGCCGCAGTTCTCGTTCTCATCGTTCACCTGCCAGCTCTGGAAGCGCTCGACAACCATTCGACTATAGACGCAAGCAAGGATTGCACCCCGTGCCCCCGTAACCCGATGTCCGGCCGCTGCGGCAACGACCGATGCGCACGTCAGCGCCTTTTCAGCAAAGATCGGAAATGCCTATCGCGCAACGGTTTTCATGAGCGCTGCCGAGTGCTGGGTGTTAGACTCGGCGACGTGGGGACGAGGGGCCTGTGCGACAGATCCGACCTCTGCGCAGAATTTTCCGGAGCGACGGATACAGAGTTCACTCGAACCTATCTGCCGTCTGCCGGTCGGCGCTTGGCAGAAACACTCGGCAGCGTTGCCGTTGTTGATCTTTCGCCACTGACCGTGGGCCACGTACTGGCTTGTCCCCGCGCGCACTACTTCAGCGCCGCGGAGGCCATCGCGGATCCCGAGTGCGACTTCGCGAAGTTTTTGGATGGGTTCCTCCGCAAATACACACAAGTGTTCGGCCGATTCACCATACTCGAGCACGGCTCGACGGCGTCTATGCCGACCGCTTGCATCAGTCATGCCCACGTTCACATACTTCCGTTCGCACTCGAACCCATAATCGGGCGAATGGGCGACGACGGGCTCGCCCCAAAGCGACTGGACAGTTGGCAGCAAGTAGTCGATTTGTACATGGGCCGGTCTCCGTACTACCTTGCCGCAGACGGGGATCACCTTTTCGTTGCTCCACCCCGCCGGCGCATGGCAAGCCAGTATCTCAGGGTAGTGGCCGGGGCGGTGCTCGATATTCCGCCCGAAGAATGCGACTGGGCGGTCGTAATACGACACGACATTTTCTATCAGACGATGCAGCGCTGGGCAGTCGATGCCACCACCGAAGGAGTGATGCTGTGACCGCATATGCCCTGACCACCGAGACACCCAGGGACGAACCATCCAAGATCGCGGATATCGTCGTACCTGCGATGGGTGCCGAAGAATCGGATACCACCCTGACCGACGGAGCAACTTCCGAGTTGTTGCTGGGCGCCGGCGCACAGGACGATTGTGCGGCTTTCAGGCTCACCGGCGACCAAATACTGGTTGCCGGAACCGATTACATCCGAGGCCCCAAGTTCAGTCTGTACGAGAAGGGATTTCTCAACAACTACGATATCGGTTGGTATCTTGCGGGAGCAAACATCAGTGACGTAGCGGCCATGGGTGCAATGCCACTCGGCTTGCTGTCCGTGGTGCGCTACCCCAAGGACCTTCCGGACAGCGATTTCTCGGATCTGATCGAAGGAATTCGTGACGGCGCGCGATCGGCCGGCGCCCTCAATGTCGGCGGCGACATCGGCAGTGCCGAGCGAATAATTCTCTCCGCCAGCGCTTTCGGTGTCGTCGAGCCCGCGAACATCCTCACTCGCACGAGTGCCCGCCCGGGCCAGCTGATCTGCGTCACCGGGCCGACCGGGTTGGCTGGCAGCGCTATGAAGCTTGCCAACGCCGGAGAAGACCTGCACGACGCGAAGTACGCTGCGCTGCTGGGCAAATGGAAACGGGTCACTCCGCGGGTGACTCACGGTCGCATTTTCGCGGTTAACCCGGCGGTTTCAGCGGGCATAGACACGTCCGACGGTCTCAAGGGCGCCATCGAGACACTTGCGCACGCGAGCGGAGTCTCCGCGGTCATCGATGCGGACATGCTGCCTATCGAGGATTCGGTGCGGCAGGCTGCCCAACATTTGACGTGCGACGTGCTGGATCTGGTCTTCGGCGACTCTGTCGACTTCGAATTGGTAGTGACGGTAGATGCGGAGGCCGTCGACGCACTCGTCGCCGATTGCACGGAAGCGGGCCTCGATCTCCATGTCATCGGCCGGATAGATAGTGGCTCGGGCGCGGTTCTCCGGCGAGGCGAAGAAACATTCGATCTTCCCGGCGCAGCTTGGCGGCACGCCTGATCCAGGCAGACAATCGCCCCCGCTCCAGCCTATGGCGAGTCCGCCGCTGCCCACCCCTCGCCTGGCCGAACCATGCGAGGTTGCCTGGTGGCGGCGGTGGGCGAATCTAGGGTGTCGGTATGCCCGAGAGCGATACCGAGTACGCAGGTCGTCCGCGGGGTGAGGCGGGTAGCGGCCGGGTTGCCGATTGGCGGGGGTGGTGGGACGGGTTTCGGCGGTCGCCGTTTCTGCCCGCGACGGTGCTGGTGTTCATTCTGGGTGCCGCCGCGGGGCTGTTCGCGGGGTCGTACACCTACATTCTCGCCAATCCGACTCCGCATCGGATTCCGGTCGCGGTGCTTCAGAACGATCACGCGGCGTCGAGCCGGGACGTGGCGTACCTCGCGGGGATGGATCATGCGCTGAACGGTGCGATGCATGTGGTCCGGTTCGATGATCCGGATGCGGCGAAGAATGCTGTCGAGGCGCAGCGGGTGTTCGCGATCATGGATGTGCGGCAGGCGGACCGAGTGACCGTCGATGTCGCGGGCGCTTCGGGTTCCTCTGTGGCCGAGGTGTTTTCGGGTGCGGCGACACAGGTGGGCAGGCAGGTTCAGGTTCCGGTGACGGTCACCGATATCAACCCGCTGCAACCGGGTGATCCGCGCGGACTGGCCATTTTCTACATCACACTGGCGGCCGTCATCATCGGCTTCGTCGGCGCCATCCAGCTGAGTGTGCATGCGCGAGCGTTGAATCCGGCGGAACGGATCGCCTACACCGTGGCGTACTCGGCGCTGGGCGGGTTCGTCATCGCGGCGGTGGTGGACTGGTGGCTGGGCGCGCTGCGGCTGCCGTTCCTGGAGTCGTGGCTCATCCTGGCGCTCACCATGTTCACCTCCGGGATGATCTTCACGATGTTCAACACCCTGTTCGGGCGCTGGGCGATGATCCCGACGTGGGGCCTGATGGTGTTGCTGGGCAATCCGTCCTCGGGCGGCGCGGTGTCCTGGCCGCTGCTGCCGTCGGCGCTCGGCAGCATCGGCCGCTGGCTGCCACCCGGCGCCTCGGTCAACGCCCAGCACACCGCCGTGTACTTCGCCGATCACCAGCACGTGCTCCCCTTCCTGGTCCTGGCGGCCTGGGCCGTGGCCGCCAGTGCGGTGTTCTGGATCTGGCGCGGGCGGCACCCAGGCGGGCGCGACGCGGACGCCTACTGAAGGGCGTCGCGGGTGGTGCGGTCGGGGAGGTCGGCGCCTGGGCGGGAGACTGTCAGGGCGGAGGAGAGGGCTGCGGTTTCGAGGGAACGGCGCAAGGTGGCGGAATCGATGTGACTCAATGCGTTTCGGTTGTCCGCGCCCAGTAGCCCGGCGGTCCACAGGGCATCGATGAGGCCGGTGGTGAAGGCGTCGCCCGCGCCTACTGTGTCTACGACAGTGGTCGGGGGTGCGGGGATGTGGATCGTGGTAGTGCGGGTGAGGGCGAAAGCTCCTCGGGCGCCGAGGGTTACGGCGATGAGGGCGGGGCCTTTCGACAACCAGTGCGCGGCAAGGTCTTCCGGGGAACGATCGGGATCGATCCAGCGCAGGTCCTCGTCGCTGGCCTTCACGACGTCGGCGCGGGATACCAGCGCGTCGATGCGGGCTCTGGCGGCGGCGGAGTCGGCGATCAGTTGGGGGCGGAGGTTCGGGTCGAAGGTGATCGTGGAGCCGGGGAGGTAGTGGTCGATCGTGGCCAATACTTCGGCGGCGCCCGGTTCCAGCACGGCCGCGATGGATCCCGTGTGCACGACCAGCGGCGCGGCGACAGCGACCGGGCGAGGCTCCCATGCGATGTCGAAATGGTAAGTCGCGGAGCCTTTCTCGTCGAGAACCGCCCGAGCTGTCGCGGTCCGGGAAGCCGAGACGCTCCCCTCGGTGAGCGCGACGCCGGACGCACGGACATACTCGATGATCCGCCGACCGCACGCGTCGTCACCGAGGAAGGTGGCGAAGTCGACCGGCCGACCCAGCCGGGCGAGGCCGACCGCAACGTTGAGCGGGCTGCCGCCGACGTGCTCACCCGTCACCTGCCCGTCGCGCACCACGATGTCGATCAGCGCCTCGCCGACGACCAACGCCCCGCGTCCCTCGCCCGACTCCCCCGCCGTCGCGGCATCACGGTGCCGGCCCACCGTCATTCCGGCTTCACCACGGCTTCCAACGTGGCGCGGGCACCGTAGCGATGCAGGGAATCCAGCGCGGTCACGTAGGCGTCGACGAACCGCGGCTGATCGATCAGATCCCCGAACACCGCGCGATTCTCCAGAAAGGCCGTCGGGTTGTCCCGCTGCGTCCGCGCGAGCGGGATCAGCGTGTCCGCGAGCCGGTCGACGACCTCGATCGGCGCGCCGTGCTCGTCGACACCCTCGGCGTAGCGGGCCCAGCAGGCCACGGTCGCCGCGGCCAGCCGCACCGGACGCCCGGCCGCGAGATTGTCACGGACCACCGGCAGCAACCACTTCGGGATGCGGTCGGACGAGTCGGCGCACAGCCGGGCGACGGTGTCGCGGACGTGCGCGTTGGCGAACCGCTCGAGCAGCGCACCCCGAAACGTCGTCAGGCCCGGGACTCGGGGCAGCGTCGGCATCGCCTCGTAATCCAGGTACTGGTCGAGGAATTCGGCGAACAGCTCGTCCTGCGCCGCCTCGTGCACCAGGCGGTAGCCCGCGAGATAGGCGAAGTAGCACAGGCATTGGTGCCCGGCGTTGAGCAGCCGGAGCTTCATCAGCTCGTAGGCGTAGACGTCGTCGACCAATTGCACGTCCGCCTCGTCCAGCGGCGGACGACCCGCGGCGAAATCGTCCTCGAGCACCCAGGCCGCGAACGGCTCGGCGATCACGGGCCATTCGTCGTGGACCCCGGTGTCGGCCTCGAGCCGCGCGACGACATCGGGTGTGGTGACCGGGGTGATGCGGTCCACCATCGAGTTCGGGAACCCGACATTGCCGCTGATCCACTGTGCGAGTGCGGGATCGACCTGCTCGGCATAGCTCGTGAAGGCGCGGCGGGCGACCCGGCCGTTGCCCTCGATGTTGTCGCACGACACGATCGTCGGCGCCGGGACCCCGCGCTCGCGGCGACGGGCCAGCGCCGCGGTCACCAAGCCGAAGACGGTCGCCGGCGGGTGCTCACCGCTGAGGTCGCGGCGGACAGCCGGTGTGTCACAGTCGAATTCGCCGTCGCTGTCGCGAAGGTTGTAGCCGCCCTCGGTGATGGTCAGCGAGATGATCCGGATCGCGGGATCGGCGAGGACCTCCAGTACCGCCTCGGGATCGTCCGGCGCGTAACGGTAGTCGATGATCGAGCCGATCACCCGCGACTCCCGGGCGCCGTCCGGGTACGCCAGAACGAGCGTGTAGAGGCCGTCCTGCGCCCGGAGCACGTCGCGCATGCGGCGGTCCGCGGGTGTCACGCCGATACCGCAGATACCCCACTCGCGCGCCTTGCCGGCCGACAGCAGCCGGTCCACGTACATGGCCTGATGCGCGCGGTGGAACCCGCCGACGCCGAAGTGCGCGATACCCGCCCGGATCTCGCCGCGGTCGTACCGCGGTCCCAGTACCGGCAACCGCGACACGGTGTTCCGATTCAGCTCCATAGCTCCGCCACCTCGACGATCGATTTCAGGTTGCCGGGCCGCCGATCGGACTCCAGTGCCTGCGCGGCCCGTTCCAGCGGATACCTCGCCGTCACCATAGCGTCCGGATCGACGCGGCCGGTGGACGCGAGCGCGATCGCCGCGGACCACGTGTCGGCGAGTTCTCCCCCGCTGGGACGGGCTCGGCGAGTAGCGCCGAAACCCCTTGTTCATGCGGTGTTTACTATGTCCGAATGCTTCTCGACGACGCGCATGGGAGTTCGGCCTCGCCGATCGGACCGGCGAGCACGCGGCTCCGGGCGCGTCGATACGGCCCGGCGGCGCTGTGGGGGCTGGCCGCCACGGCGGTGCTGGTGCTCGTGGCCGGCGAGCTCATGGCCGTCCACCTGCACGCGCTGGGCCCGCTGACCAGCCTGTTGCGCGACTATGCCGGGATTCCGAAGTCGGCGACGACGCCGTGGGCGGGATTCCTGCTGGCACTGGTCGGCGTCGCGTGGCGCGAACGAGTGATCGCCGTGGCGGCGGCGGTCGGGTTGGATCTGATCTTCGTCCTCGTGCGCGCGATCGAGGGCCACAAGTTCACCGTCGGCAACGGACCCACGCTGGTCCTGACGGCGTTGACGGTGCTCGTCGCGCTGCGCTGGACCGGCGACCGCCGCCACACCGCGCTGCGGACGATCGGCCTCGGCGCGCTGCTCATCCTCGCCACCAAGGTCAGCGAGATCTGGCTGGACATCACCGCGTGGGCGACGCCGCAGGTGCTCGATCCCTTCGTGCAGCAGGCCGATCGCGCCCTCGGCAATCCGTCGTGGCTGGCCGGGCAGGCGCTGGCGGCGGCCGGGCCGGTGGTTCCCGGCGTCCTGCGCTGGGTGTACTTCGAGCTGCCGGTGGCCGCGATCGTCGTCG
Source organism: Nocardia sp. N2S4-5 (assembly GCF_044628355.1). Taxonomy (NCBI): domain Bacteria; kingdom Bacillati; phylum Actinomycetota; class Actinomycetes; order Mycobacteriales; family Nocardiaceae; genus Nocardia; species Nocardia sp. N2S4-5. The sequence goes on from NZ_JBIUPM010000001.1 coordinate 3,841,350, forward strand.
CGATCTGGCAGCTGCGCGGGGTCACCGGCGGGGTGTGGCCGCGGCATTATCTGGTGCGGACCTTTCTCACCATCGGGCTGATCGGGCCGATCTGGTACGTGGTTTTCCCGGTGGTCGGGCCGGTACTGGCGTTCGGGCCGGAGGGGCACGGCATGGCGCTCGCCGATGTGTGGCCGAATGTCGTTCCGCCACTGCCCACTTCGATCGAGGCGATGCCCTTCGACGGTGTCACGCCGCGCAACTGCATGCCGTCGCTGCACACCGCGTGGGCGCTGTCGCTGTTCATCCATTCCCGGGGCGGACCGCGCTGGCTGCGCTGGGGCGGGGTGTTCTGGCTGGTCTGCACGCTGGCCGCCACGCTCGGCTTCGGCGCGCACTACGGCATCGACCTGCTCGTCGGGGCCACGCTGTGCCTGACCATCGAATCGGGGCTGCGCGACCCGGATCGCGGGTGGGACCGGGCCCGGATCACCGTCGTGGCGTTGGGAGTGGCGTTGTTCGCCGCGATGCTGCTGTGCACCCGCTATGCCGCGGAGGTCATGGCAAGGTATCCGGTGCCCTGCGGCGTCGCGCTGATCGGCTCGTTCGCGGCCTTGGCGGCGCTGTTCTACAGCACCTGGTTCGCGCCGCGGGCGACGACCGGTTAGGACCCCGAGCGTCGAACACCCTCGGCAGCGCATGGTTCGCGCTGCGGTCCGGGTGGTAGCGACCAGTACCGTCAAACACCCTCGACTGCTTGGCTTTTCAGGCGGCCGAGATAATGGCGAAGGATGTCGGCCGTCAGCCGCGGGCGGCCACCGGGATGGCCGACCGTGGCGGCCGCGGCGGCGACGGCCCAGCGGGCGGCCTTCGGCGGCGGCAATCCGTGGTTGCGAGCGGCGGTGAGAGTGGCGGTGAAGGCGTCGCCCGCGCCGGTCGTATCGACCACGGGGGTGTCGATCTGCGGTAGCACCAAATGCTCATCGCCCCAGGCGAATACGGTGCCGTCGCCGATGTCGAGCACCACCAGCGCGGGGCCGTACCGGAGCAGCGACCGCGCCGCGCGGATGCCCGCCGCCGCGGTGTCGAGCCGGTCGCCGGTGAGCAGCCGGGCTTCGCGATGGTCGGCGCGCAGCACATCGCAGGCGCGCAGCAGGGCGGCGCGGTGCGCGTCGGGGAGCAGGCCGTCGAGTACGACGCGGCAGTCGGCGGCCCGCGCTCGGTCCACCAGGTCCGCCACCACCTCCGGAGGCTGCTGGAGTTCGACGATCATCGAATTCGCCGACCGGAGCCAGCGCGCCGCGTGCGCGGCGTCGTCCAGGGTGAGCATCGTCGACGGCGGCAGATCCTCGAGATAGTGCCAGCGGCCGTCGTCCTCGAGCACGTCGACGATCAACCCGGTGGCGGCGGCGGGTCGGCGGACGACCGGCGAGCAGTCGATCCGGTCGAGTTCCGCCCGCGCGATCAACCGGCCGCCGATCTCGTCGTCCCCGACCACGCCCAACAGAGCAACACGCTGCCCGAGTTGTGCCGACGCTACCGCGAGATTCGCGCCCTTCCCGCCCAGCGTCTCCTGCCGCTCGCCTACGCGCGCCGCGGCGTGGGCGTCGGGCAAGTCCGGGACGGTCAGCACCAGGTCCCGGGCCATCCGGCCCGCGACCAGCACATCCAGCGACCGCACAGCACCGCGATACCCGGCGTGGCAGGACGCAAACCAGGGCCGCGAAGGCGGCGGCCACGACGTGCCCGGCACTCGCCGCCGCACGGGCGAAAGCACCAGTGGCCGAGCATGTTACCGCCTCCCGGCCGACGTGTGGCAGATCATTTACCGGGTAGCCGCCGAACATGACTATTACGGCGCATCGACCCGGCATCCGCACCACCGCACCGCCCGGCCCGCGGTCGGCCACCCGGGAGTGATCGGCCGTGGCGGGTGTGGGACTGCCCGAATCCGTTTCGGGAGTGTTGTTCGATCTCGACGGCGTGCTGACCGATACGGCGGCGGTGCATCGGCGGGCGTGGAAGACGGTGTTCGACCGGTTACTGGCCTGCCGCTGCGGGGCGCGGTTCCAGCCGTTCACCGAGGAGGACTACCTGAATTATGTGGACGGGAGGTCGCGGGCCGACGGCGTCCGGGAGTTCCTGAAGTCGCGCACCATGGCGTTACCGGAGGGAAAACCGGACGATCCGCCGGGCCTGGCGACCGTATACGGGATCGGTAACAGCAAGAATCGCCTGCTGCTGTCGCTCATCGAGCGGGACGGGGTGCGGGTCTTCCCCGGCTCGGCCGGATACTTGGCAGCTGTGCGCGCGGCCGGTTTGCGGGTGGGGGTGGTGACCTCCTCGGCGAACGCGACCGCGGTGCTGGCCGCCGCGGATTTCACGCGATTCGTCGAAGCGCTGATCGACGGCCGGGAGATCGCGCGGCGGGGTCTGCCCGGTAAACCCGCGCCGGACGCGTTTCTCGCGGGCGCCGAGGAGTTGGGCGAACCACCCTCCCGCACAGCCGTTTTCGAGGACGCGATCGCCGGGGTCACCGCCGCCCGCGCCGGTGGGTTCGGCTTCGTGGTGGGTGTGGACCGAGTGGGCGACGGGCAGCACGGCGGCGCATTGCGCCGCGCGGGAGCGGATCTGGTCGTCACGGACCTGTCCGAGTTGACTCCGGCCGACCGGTCCACGGCCGAGGGAGAAGGAGGGCGATGAGTTCGCACGGTTTCGACATAGACCCGTGGCAGTTGCGCCGGCACGGACTGGACCCGGACGCGCTGGAGCGGATGGAGTCCCTCTTCGCACTGTCCAACGGGCACTTGGGTTTACGCGGCACCCTCGAGGAGGGCGAGCCGGTCGGCACGCCGGGCACATATCTCAACGGGTTCTACGAGAAGCGTCAATTGCCCTATGCCGAAGCCGGATACGGCTATCCGGAAGAGGGCCAGACGGTGGTGAACGTGACCGACGGCAAGATCATCCGCCTGCTGGTGGAGGACGAGCCGATCGACCTGCGCTACGGTCGCGCCGTCGAGCACGAGCGCGTGCTGGACTTCCGCACCGGCACCCTGCGGCGGCACACGGTGTGGACGTCGCCGACCGGCCGCTCGGTGCGCATCCGCTCGGAGCGGCTGGTGTCGTTCGCCGAGCGCGCGCTCGCCGCCATCCGATACGAGGTGGAACCGCTCGACGACGACCTCGACCTGGTGGTCCAGTCGGACCTGCTGGCCAACGAGACGGTCGCGCCGCCCGGCAACGACCCGCGGCTGGCCGCCGCGCTGGATCGCCCGCTGGTCGCGGACTTCTCCGCCGTGCGCGAGACCACGGCCGTCCTCGCCCATCACACCCGGCGGTCCGGCCTGCGGATGGCGGCGGGCATGGACCACGAGATCGAGGCGCCCGCCACGCCGCGCTGCGCCATCCATGCCGAGGAGGATCTGGCCCGCCTGACGATCGCGGTCGATGTGCCGAAGGGGCAGCGGCTGTGCCTGACGAAGTACATCGCCTACGGCTGGTCGAGCCGACGGTCCGTACCCGCCCTGCGGGCGCAGGTGGACGCCGCGCTGGCCGCCGGTCTGGAGACCGGCTGGGACACGCTCCGCGCCCGGCAGCGCGCCTACCTCGACAACTTCTGGGACACCGCCGACGTCGAGATCGACGGCGATCCCGAACTGCCAGCAAGCGATCCGGTTCGCGCTGTTCCACGTGCTGCAGGCGGGCGCGCGCGGCGAGACCCGGGCGATTCCGGCGAAGGGCCTCACCGGAGCGGGCTACGACGGACACGCGTTCTGGGACACCGAGACCTACGTGCTGCCGGTACTCACCTACACCGTCCCGATGGCCGCGGGCGACGCACTGCGCTGGCGGCACAGCACGCTCGAGCACGCCCGGCAGCGCGCCCGTGAACTCGGCCAGGCCGGTGCGATGTTCCCGTGGCGGTCGATCAACGGCGAGGAGGGTTCCGGCTACTGGCCCAGCGGCACCGCGGCCGTGCACGTCAACGCCGACATCGCCGACGCCACCGTGCGCTACCTGTCCGCCACCGGCGACGAGCAGTTCGAAACCGATTGCGGCGTAGAGCTTCTGGTCGAAACCGCGCGACTGTGGGAGAGCCTCGGACACCACAACTCGGCAGGCGATTTCCGCATCGACGGCGTGACCGGACCCGACGAGTATTCGGCGCTGGGCGACAACAACGCCTACACGAATCTGATGGCCCGGCAGAATCTGCGGGAAGCCGTCGAGGTGTGCCGAAGGCGCCCCGACGTCGCCCGGCGCCTGGACGTGGACGAGGCGGAGCTGACCGCCTGGAGCGAGTGCGCCGACCGTATGTTCGTGCCCTACAACGAGGATCTCGGTGTCCACGAGCAATCCGACGGCTTCACCCGGTACGCCCGCTGGGATTTCGACGCCACCCCGCTCGAGCACTATCCGCTGCTGCTGAACTACCCGTACTTCGATCTGTACCGCCGCCAGGTGGTCGAACAGGCCGACCTGACCTTGGCAATGTACCTGTGCCCCACCGCGTTCAACGCCGAACAGAAGGCCCGCAACTTCGACTACTACGAAGCCCTGACCGTCCGCGACTCCTCGCTGTCGGCCTGCCCCCAGTCGATCCTTGCCGCCGAGGTCGGACACCCGGACCTGGCCTTCGACTACTTCGCCGAGACCGCGCTGATCGATCTGCACGACCTGCACCACAACGTCGGCCACGGCCTGCATCTCGGCTCGCTGGCCGGCACGTGGCTGTGCTGTGTCGGCGGTTTCGGCGGGATGCGGGACTGCGGCGGGGAACTGACCTTCGCGCCGCGGCTGCCCGCGCGGCTGAACCGGCTGTCGTTCCGGATCATGTGGCGCGACAGGCGGATTCACGTCGACATCGGCAACGACTCCGCGACTTACCGTTTACTGCACGGGGATCCGGTCTCGCTGCACCACCACGGCGAGTCCTACCTGATCACCGACGAGCCTCGGACACTGCCGATTCCGCCCCGGCCGCCGCGCGCCGAACCGCCGCTGCCCGCCGGACGACGCCCACACCACCGGCCGTAGGCGTCGCTACTCGGCGAAATCCCTTGTGTACACGTGGAAGTCGCTGAGCAGCTGCTCCTCCTGCAGCAGTGAGGCCCGCGCCTCGCGACCGTGCGATTTCGCCACGCCCGCGGTGAGCGCCTGCACCAGCGAGGTGAACGCCGTCATCGACCGCAGCACCGACGGGCCCGCCGCGTCGACGAAGAAGCACTCGTCCGCGGTGGCCGCCAGCGGCGACCCCGGATTGTCGGTGAGCGCGACGACGTGTGCGCCGACCGATCGCGCCCACGCCGCGCCGCGCACGGTGTCGGCCATGTAGCGGTGGATCGACAGGGCCACGAAGCAGTCCCCCGCGCGCACCCGGCGCAGGTCGTCGGTCAGCGCGCCGGCCGTCGCCGTCACCAGCGCGACCTCCTCGCGCACCATCCCCAGCAGGTAGGCCAGCAGATACGCCGGTGCGTGGCATTTGCGCAGCCCCATCACGTGCACCCGCGGCGCCTCGGTCAGATGGCCGACCGCCGACTCCCACGTCGCGTCGTCGATCCGCGCGAAGGTGCGGGCGATATTGGCCTGGTCGAATCCGAGGGTGCGATTCAACAGTCCGCCCCCGTCGGCGGGTAACCGCTCGAGCGTGTCGAAGCGCCGCAGCAGCTGCGCCTGCTCCTGCAACCGCTCCCGGCAGAGCCGGGTCAGACCCGGATAACCCTTGAGCCCCAGCGCGTTCGCGAAGCGGACCACCGTCGCCTCGTTGACGCCGACCGCCGCGGCGAGCTCCGACACCGTCATGAACGCGACCGCCTCCGGGTCCGACATCACCCGCTCGGACAGCTTGCGATGCGCCTGCGACAACGTGTCGTGCCGCGCCCGTAGCTCGGCGACCAGTTCGTCGAAGGTCTGCGGCCCGTCGTCCGCGCGTTGGTCCGTCACGGCGCCATTCTCCCTCGCTCCCCTGTTCGGACCGGAAGGTATCCATCCGCCTTGGTAGGTTCAGTTGCATGTTAGTCGAGTTATGCAAATTTACTTGCATAACTCGCGCGAACGTTGTTAGCTGGCCCACACGAACGTCCGATCACGACGGGACCAACCCATGACAACGCCCTCGCGCACCGACGCGGCGACCGCGCCGCGCCCCGCTCCCCCACTCCGCTGATCACGATGCGCGGGGTGACCAAGACCTTCGGCACCGTGACCGTGCTACGCGACATCGATCTGGACATCGCCAAGGGCGAGGTCGTCGTGGTGATCGGACCGTCGGGCTCCGGCAAGTCGACGCTGTGCCGGACCATCAACCGGCTCGAGACCATCACCGGCGGCACCATCACCTTCCGCGGCGAACCGCTGCCCTCGTCGGGCGCGGGGTTGAAGAAGGTGCGGGCCGACATCGGCATGGTGTTCCAGTCGTTCAACCTGTTCCCGCACATGACGGTGCTGCAGAACATCACCTTCGCGCCGACGCGCATCCGCAAGTTGTCCCGCGCCGCCGCCGAGACCAAGGCGAAGTCGCTGCTGGAGCGGGTCGGCCTGGCGCACAAAGCCGATGCGTATCCGCCGCAGCTGTCCGGCGGCCAGCAGCAGCGCGTCGCCATCGCCCGCGGCCTGGCCATGGAACCGGAGGTGATGCTGTTCGACGAGCCGACCAGCGCCTTGGACCCGGAGATGGTCAGCGAGGTGCTGGACGTCATGCGCGACCTGGCGAGCGAGGGGATGACCATGGTGGTCGTCACCCACGAGATGGGCTTCGCACGCGCCAGCGCCGACCGCGTGATCTTCCTCGCCGACGGCGTCATCGCCGAGCAGTCCACGCCGGACGAGTTCTTCACGGCTCCGCGCAGCGACCGCGCCAAGGACTTCCTCGCCCGCGTCCTCCAGCACTGACCCCGCCTTTTCAGGAAGTTCGCCATGAGACGACTCTCCCGCCTCGCCGTGGCCGTGTTCGGCACCGTCGCGGTAACCCTCACCGCCGCTTGCGATTCCGGCGCACCACCGATCAACCTGTCCGATTCCGGTCCGCCGGTGGCGACCGACGTCCACTTCGCCCCCGGATCGACCATGGCCGAGCTGCACGACGACGGCAAGATCACCATCGGAACCAAGTTCGACCAGCCGCTGTTCGGGCTGAAGAACCCGGTCACCGGACGCCCGGAGGGCTTCGACGCCGAAATGGGCAAGCTCATCGCGGCCGGACTGGGCATCCCGGCCGACCGGATCGACTGGGTCGAGACCGTGTCCGCGAACCGGGAGCCGTTCCTGCAGCAGGGCCGCGTCGATGCCGTCATCGCCACCTACACCATCACCGACAAGCGCAAGGACATCATCGACTTCGCCGGGCCGTATTACATTGCGGGACAGTCCTTCATGGTCCGCAAGGGCAATCCCGCGAAGATCTCCGCACCCGACGATCTGACCGGTAAGGGCGTCTGTGCCGTGGAGGGCTCGGCCTCCTCCACCAACGTCCGCGACCGGGTGCCGGGCGCGCACGTCGTACTCTTCGACTCCTACAGCAAATGCGCCGAGGCGCTGAAGAACGGCCAGGTGGTCGCCATGACCACCGACAACACCATCCTCGGCGGGCTGCGCAGCCTCGACCCGGACGCGTTCGAGCTGGTACCCGGCACCTTCACCGCCGAGCCGTACGGCATCGGAATCGCCAAGGGGCGCGCCGATCTCGTGCGATTCATCGATGACACGCTGCGCGCCGCCTTCGCCGACGGCACGTGGTCGGCGGCCTGGGATCGCACCGCCGGTCGCATCCTCGGCGCGGCGCCCGCTCCCCGGATCTCGAAAGTTATTGAGGGCCACCACTATGCACGTACTCACCGAGAACGCCGCGCTGCTGTCGAAGGCGTTCGGAACCACCCTGCTGTTGAGTATCGCCGGCGGTGCGCTGGCCGCGGTCGTCGGGCTGCTGGTCGGTGTCGCCCGGCTCTCGCCGGTGCCGTTCCTGCAACGGGCCGGAGCCGTCTATGTCGAAACCGTCCGCAACACACCGTTGACCGTGGCGTTCTTCCTGATCGTCTTCGTGCTCCCGCAACTCGGGCTGACGATACCGAGCTATGCGGCGGCGGCGATCGTCGCGCTGGGCTGCTACACCGCGGCGTTCGTGTCGGAGGCCGTCCGCGCGGGCGTCAACACCGTCGGGCGCGGGCAGGCGGAAGCCGCTCGGGCGCTGGGCCTTTCGTTCCTGGAAAATATGCGGTTCATCATCGTGCCGCAGGCCGTGCGGGCCGTGGTGCCGCCGCTGGCCAATGTATGGATCGCACTGGTCAAGAACACCTCGATCGCCGCCGGTTTCGGCGTGCTGGAGCTGACCGCCTCGGGACAGCGGATCAACTTCCTCGACCCGGCCGCCGTCGTCCCGGCGCTGCTGTGGATCGCGGTGGCATATCTGGTCATCACCCTCGGGTCCGCGTTCGGATTCCGCAGGCTCGAGCACCGATTGGCGGTCGCGCGATGAGCACCTCCTTCCTCTACGACGAGCCCGGCCCGGCCGAGTTGCGCCGCTACCGCCGGATCACGATCGCCGCCGGGCTTCTCAGCGCCCTCGTCGTAGTGGCGATCCTGCTGCGGCTCCGGTCGCACGGGCAGCTCGAACGTAAACGCTGGGCCATCCTGCTGGACCCGGAAACCGGTGTACCCCAAGCCCTCTGGCAGGGCTACCGGGCGACGCTGCAGGCCGCGGGACTCGCCATGGTGATCGCGCTGGTGATCGGGCTGTTGCTGGCGGTCGGGCGGCTGTCGGCGCACCGGCCCGTCCGGCTGGCCACCGGCGCCCTGGTCGAGGGCTTCCGCGGGGTGCCGCTGCTGCTGCTCATGCTGTTCGCGGCGCTCGGCTTGCCCAGTCTCGGACTGGAATTGAGCCTGCTGCACATCGTGGTGCTGGCGTTGGTCGCCTACAACTCCTCGGTGCTGTGCGAGATCTTCCGCGGCGGCATCCTGGCCCTCGACAAGGGGCAGACCGAGGCCGCCGAGGCGATGGGCCTGAACCGCGCGGTCGTACTGGGCAGAATCCTGCTGCCGCAAGCGATCCCGACCATGTTGCCGGTGCTCGTCAGCCAGATGGTGATCCTGCTCAAGGACACGTCGCTGGGATTCATCGTCGGGTACGCCGAACTGCTGCGGCAGGGGCGGTCGCTGGTCGAGTACTACGGCAGCCAGTATTCGATGCAGATCTACGTCGGGGTGGCGGTGATGTACATCGCCACCAACTTCGCGATCTCGTTCCTGGCCCGCTGGCTCACCTCCCGCCGCGGCCGCGGCAGACGCTCGAAAGCCGCTCCGGCCGACAGCATTCCGCTCACCCCCACACCGGTGGTCGGCGCCGCGCGCTGACCCTCCCGAGAGGAGAACCACTCCCATGACCGCAGCCACCGAGGCCTCGCCCGTCCTGGTGTCCCGCCGCGACCGGGTCGCGTTACTGACGCTGAACCGGCCCGACCGGCTCAACGCCGTCAGCGCGGAGCTGTACCGCGACCTGATCGACGCCCTCGTCACCGCCGACGACGACCCGCGGGTCCGATGCGTGATCCTGACGGGCGCGGGGCGCGCGTTCTGCGTCGGCGCGGACCTGAAGGCACACGCCGCGGGCACCCGCACCCGTGCCGAGCGGGAAGACTACGTCCAACTCGGGCAGCAGGTCTGTCGGCAAATCCTCACCATGGACACCCCGGTCGTGGCCGCCGTCAACGGCTACGCGCTCGGTGCGGGCGCGGAAATGGCGGTGAGCGCGGACTTTCTGATGATCGCCGAGGAGGCCCGGATGGGCTTCCCGGAGGTCTCCATCGGCACCTTCGTCGGCGGTGGGATCACCCACCGGCTGCCGCGGCTGGTGGGTCTGCGGCGGGCGACGGATCTGCTGATCCTGGGCGAACGGTTCACCGGCACACAGGCTTTCGAGTGGGGACTCGCGCATGCCGCCGTTCCGAGCGACGCGCTGCTGGATTCCGCTGTGGCACTGGCCGACTCGCTCGCCACCAAGGCGCCGCTGGCCTTGGCGCGGATGAAGGCCGCGCTGCGCCGGGAGGACTCGCTCGACGCCGCACTCGACACCGAGCCGGGCGAACTGCTGGCCCTGATGGACACCGAGGACTGGGCCGAGGGCGTCGCGGCGTTCGCCGAGCGGCGCGACCCGGTGTTCCGGGGAAAGTGAGCAGCCGGTGACACACGCCTCCACAACCCTCGCCGACACCGAACGCACCGCGCTCCAGCGGCTGTTCGATCCCCGTTCCATCGCGATCGTGGGCGCCTCCACCGATCCGGCCAAACGCGGCTACCAGGCGATTCGCGCGCTACAGGAATCCGGGTACGCGCATCCGGTGTACCCGGTGAATCCCCGGGCGACCGAGATCCGCGGCCTCGAGGTCGTCGCGAGCATCGATCGGTTGCCGCCCGGGATCGATGTCGCGCTGATCGCGGTTCCCGGTACCGCCGTCCCGCGGGTGCTGCGGGAGTGCGCCGCCGCCGGGATCGCGGGTGCGGTGGTGCTGGCCAACGGATTCCGGGAGATCGGCGCGGCGGGCGCGGAACTCGAAGCCGAGTTGGCGGCGGTCATCGCCGAGACCGGGATACGGGTGATCGGGCCGAATACCTCCGGCATCGCCAATGTCGGCAGCGGCGCGAATCTCGTAGGGCTGCAAGATATTCCGCCGGGTCCCATCGGTGTCGTCACGCAGAGCGGGAACATGCTGCTGTCGCTGGTCAACGATGTGCGCGCGGTGCGCGGGCCGGGCCTGCACGCCTACGTCGGGCTGGGCAATCAGTCCGACGTGCGTTACGACGAGTGCCTGGCCGAACTCGCCGCGCAGCCGGGCTGCGGCGCGGTGGCGGTGCACAGCGAGGGTCTGGTGGACGGGCGCGCGTTTCTCGCCGCCGCGGCCCGCACCACCCCGGGTACGCCGGTCGTGATGCTGCGCGGCGGCCGGTCGGCGGTGGGGCAGCGAACCGCGTTGTCGCACACCGGTTCCGTCGCCGGATCGGACGCGGTCGCCACCGCGGTGCTGGGACAGGCCGGGGTCGAACTGGTGGAACGCTCCGACGAACTGGCCGTCGTGGCCGGGGCGCTGGCGACTACCGCACCGGTGCTGCCCGGTCGTCGAGTGGCCGTGCTCAGCGACGGCGGCGGGCACGCCACGCTGGCCGTGGACGCGCTCACCGCGCGCGGCATCGACCTGGCGGAGCTGAGCGACGCGACCCGGACAGCCCTGCGGGCGCTGCTCGGACCGGCGGCGTCGGTGGTCGACCCGGTCGATGTCGCCGGTGCCACCGACGCCGACCCGACCGTCTTCGCCCGCGCGGCCGAACTCCTGATGGCCGATCCCGCGGTCGGGCTGATCCTCGTGGTGGGACTGTTCGGCGGCTACCACGCGCGGTTCGACCGGTCGCTGGAGACCGCCGAGAACGACACCGCACGCAGCCTGCTCGCCGCGCAAAAGTCCTATGGCACACCGCTTGTGGTGCAGAGTTGCTACGCCGCGGACCCGATCGGCAATCACGACATCCTGCGCGCCGCTGGGGTGCCGGTGATCGCGTCGATCGATCACGCGGTACGGATCACGGCCGCGCTGGACCGGCGCGCGTGGCGACGCGAGACCGCCGACGCTCGGTCGATACTCGCGCTGCCCACGGCCGCCGCGCCCGTGACCGCGCAGTCCGGTGTACTCGACGAGCCGACCGCCCGCCGCCTGCTCACCGCCGCGGGAACCGCCGTCGGGCCGTGGGCCTACGCCGCCACGCCGAAGGAGGTCGCGACCGCGGTCCGCGGCTTCGATCAGCCGTGCGCGCTGAAAGTGGTTTCCCCGCAGGTGATTCACAAGTCCGAGGCCGGTGGCGTGCGGCTCGGCGTAACCGCAGAGAATGCCGTGGCGCAGACGCTCGGGATCATGGATTCGGTGCGCCGCGCCGTCCCCGACGCGCGCATCGACGGCATGATCGTCACGCCGATGGCGCCGCCCGGCGTCGAACTGCTGGTCGGGGCCACCCGGGATCCGATCTTCGGTCCCGTCGTCGCGTTCGGCAGCGGCGGGGTGCTGGTCGAGGCGCTGGCGGACGTCACCTTCCGGGCCGCGCCGTTCACCGAACTCGAAGCGCGGGAGATGATCCGGGAGACGGTCGCGTCCCGGATGCTCGACGGATACCGGCACCTGCCGCCGGTCGACCGGGACGCGCTCGCCCGGTTCCTCGTCGGTGTCGGTGACCTGGTCGCCGCGCATCCGGAGATCGCGGAACTGGACCTCAATCCCGTCATCGCCGCGGGAACGGGCATAGTTCCGGTGGATGTCCGGATCGTCATCACACCCGAGGAGAACCGATCGTGAGCGAGCTTGCGAGTGCATCATCGGCCCAGCCGGTCCTGGTCGAACGCACCGGCGATGTCGTGCTGTGGACGCTCAACAATCCGGCGGCCCGCAATCCGATCTCCGAGGCGGAGACTGTCGACGCGCTGGAGGCGGCGATCGCCGCGGTCAACGCCGATCCCTCGGTGCGGGTGGCGATCCTGACCGGCGCGGGCACGGCGTTCTCCTCCGGCGGCAACGTCAAGCACATGCGGGACCGGACCGGGATGTTCGGCGGCTCCCCCGCCGAACTGCGGCAGGGCTACCGGCACGGCATCCAGCGCATCCCGAAGGCCTTGTACCACTGCGAGATTCCGACCATCGCCGCGGTGAACGGTCCGGCGATCGGGGCCGGGTGCGATCTGGCGCTGATGTGCGACATGCGAATCGCCGCGCGCACGGCGACCTTCGCCGAGAGCTTCGCCAAGGTCGGCATCATCCCCGGTGACGGCGGCGCCTGGCTGCTCCCCCGCGCCGTCGGCATGGCCCGCGCCAGCGAGATGGCGTTCACCGGCGAGGCGATCGACGCGGCCACCGCCCTGGACTGGGGCCTGATCTCGGCGGTCGTCGAACCGGACGACCTGCTCGACAGCGCCCGCCGACTGGCCGCCCGCGTCGCCGCCAACCCACCCCAGGTCCTGCGCATGACCAAGAAACTGCTCCGCGAAGGCCAATGGCAGAGCCTCGACAGCCTCCTCGAACTCTCCGCCGCCCTACAGGCCATCGCCCACCAAACCGACGACCACCACGAGGCCGTCACCGCCATGCTGGAACGCCGCCCACCCAATTTCACCGGCCACTGACCCCACGGCCACCTGCCCGCCGACGACTCAACCGAAAGGTGGTGGGGCGGCGGGCTCCAGGCGGAGGACTCGGTTGCCGAGCATGATTTCCGCGCCTTGTACCAGGGCCATGGGCTGGTTGGGGGACAGGCGGATCCAGTCGTGGTAGCCGGGGAGGCGGGCCCGGGTGCCGTTGGTGGAGCCGCGGTCCACGACCGTGACATCCCAGTTCACCAGCCGGATCTCGGCGTGCGCGCGGGACATGCCGCCGGAGACGTCGTCGATCTTGAGCGGCATCAGACCGCGGCGGGCGGCGTCGGAGTTCTCCGGGTCGCGGCCGATCACCGCGTCGGAGGTCAGCAGGAAGGTCATGCCGTCGTCGAGCACCAGCATGCCCAGGGGCGGGCGCACCACGTCCGACGGCGGCTGGGTCTGGTCCACCGGCATGCCGCACACGGTGCAGAACGCCGACCGCGGATCACTGGGATGCGCTCGCGCACACTTGAATCCGACCACGCGCACGGTCAGCGAGGTGGCGCGCGTCGTCGCCTCCAGCCGCCGTTCCAGGTCCGGGTCCGAAACCGCCGGGGGAACGGGCGACTCGGCGGCCGCGCCGTGCGGCGGAGTCACGGACGCGCGCGGATCCGGCACCGGGCGGCCGAGCTGCGTCTCGGCGAGCCGCGCCGCCAGATCGGCCTCGCCCGAAAGCGGTTCCCGCGTTTCGACTTCCGGCACGGTCTCGGGCGCGGGCCGCGACTCGGCGTCTAGCGGCGAGGTGGGCGGCGGGCCCTCCGGTCGCCGGTGCGCTCCGGCGTTGGGCCGCACCCGATCTCGCGCCCGGGTCCGCTCGTTCTCGAACCACACGATCGCGCCGTCGGCCTGCGCGACGCCCTCCACCAGGGCGCCGATCCCGCGCTCCGGAAGCTCGGGGACCGGCCCGCCGTCGTCGTCGATGAACAGCGCCGCCGCCCGATCCGGCGGCGCGGCCACCCGGTCCACGGTGAAGGCCGCGTCCACGCCGCGATACCGCTCGATCCCGGCGTCGCCCGCGAGCACCGCGGTGACCGCGCCGTGCAGGAAGATCGCCAGCCCGCCCGTATCCGCCTGCGACAGAATGCCCAAATCGAACGGCCGGTCCGGACTGATCTGCTCGGCATCGCGCATCAGCCAGCGCGTCGCCTCTCGCGCCACCAGCCGCCCGGGACCGCCCGGCGCCTGCTCCGACGCCTCCGAAACCAGCTGCGCCAGCGCCTCGGCCGCGAGCATCGCCGGCGAATCGGCGCGTACCCGCCCCGGCTCGCGATGCGCGACGAGCACCACCGCACCGGAGATCCGGACCACCACGTGGCTGCCGGTGACAACCTCGACCTGCCGATCCATCAACGGAATCGGCCTCCGGGGTAGCTGTGCGCGGTCCTCACCACATGCACCAGGTTAAGGCAAACCCTTCGCACCGGACCCCCGCCCGGCCCCGGTCCGGTAATTTGAAACCAGGCACCGGGAGGAACGGGGGCTGATCCATGGGCCGCAGCACAAGTGCACCGATCGTCGTCGCAGTCGTCGCATTGGCGGCGCTGCTGGCCGGGTGCGGCGCGCAGGGCACGCCGGTCGCGGCCGAACTCGATGTGCGCACCCTCGATGTCGGCCCGTACGCCGTCGACCGGCACGACTACGACCGGCACGCCGCCGGGGACGGCGCGCTGCTGGAAGGCATGCGCATGTCGCAGGCCGTGGTCCCGAGCATCCGCATCGATCCGTCGCTGTCGGTCGGCGCGGGCGGACGTGTGGTGCCCGACAGCGACAACGCCACCAACCACCTGCTCGCCGGGGTCTCCAAGGCGGTGCTCGACCGCCGCGGCATGGTCGTCGGGTACGTGGCCGGCGGCGCCGACCGAGCAGAGGCGCCCGCCCCGGACGCCACCGCCGTCACCGATCTGGTGCTGCGTTTCCCGGACGCCCAGACCGCCGCCCTGGCCGCGCGGGAACTCGAGGACGCCGACTTCGGCGTCGCGCCCGACCTGAACCGCAAACTCACGCTGCCGAAATACCCGGATGCCTTCATCCATTACCGGCCCGGCGTCTCCAATATCGGCACCTTCATGGCCTACCGGGAATTCGTGATCTCCCTGTTCGTCGAGCGCCCGCGCCCGGAGGAACCGGATCTGCTCGCCTGGATCCAGAAGACCCTCGACGCGCAGGTGCCCGCGCTGGACCGATTCCAGCCCACCCCCCAGACCAAGCTCGACGACCTGCCGCTGGACCCCGACCGGCTGCTGTCCCGCGCGGTCGTCCGCGACCGCGACCAGAAGGCCGACCCGGACCGTTTCGCCATCTTCGGCGCACCGGCCTTCGTGCACACCGCCGCCGACGAGACCGCCCGGCAACGGCTGGTCGACGACACCGGCCTGGACGCCGTCGCCGTCGCCGAGACCAGTTCGGTACTGCGCGTGCGCGATTCGGACGCGGGCGCCCGCTTGATCAACGGCCTGATGACCGGCTCGGGCACGCAATACGACCCGCTACCCGCCGTCTCGACCGTGCCCGGCGCGAAATGCCTGGAACTCAACACCAGAGGAAACCGGCAGCGCGAGGCCGTCTACCGCTGCTACATCCCTTACCGCCGATACGTCCAGGTCGTCGTGGCCGATACCCAGGAAGACGTCAAATACCGCACGGCCGCCGCCTACGCGCTGCTGGCTAACAACTACTGACCCGCTCCGCTCCCGCTGCCGTGTCACCCGGCTGAAGTAGGATGCCGCGTGAACCACACGGAAGGGGAGGGCGTGACGATCGTGTTCCGGACGGCTCGGCCGGTGGCGCGCTGATGCCCACCGTCGAACTCGTACTGACCGATACCCGGCTGTGGGCGCGCAGCGAGGCCACCTATTGGAACGGCCCGCCGTCGATCGTGCCCGCCAGTGACAACGCCAGTTTCGTTGCGGGAGAAGCGTTGCGGCCGCAGTATCCGGCGGTGTCGGTGGTCCGGCTGGCCGACGCGGACCGCATCGCCTTCCCCACCCTGCCGACCGCGGCCGACGCGTTCGCGGTGGTGTTCGGCGCGGTGCTGACCAATCTGCGCCTGCCCGGCCCCTGCGACCGGCTCACCGTGGTGGCGCCCACGGAGTGGGGGCGGCGGCGCCGGGTCGCGGTGCAGGCGGCCGCGAGCCGCCTGGTCGCCGACGTGGCGGTGGAGCCGCTGGCCTTGCGCGCGGCGTCGCTCGGCGCGAGCAACGCGCAGCATCAGCGCATCGCGGTGCTCGAGTTGAATCCGTTGTCCACCACGGCCACCTTGGTCGGCCGGTCCGGGCCGGACACCTGGATCGATGCCTGCGAGCACGAACCGACCGTCGGCCTGGCCGACCCGCCCGAGGCGATCGGCGCGGTCGTCGCCCGACTCCTCGCCGGGCAGACACCGAATTACCTGGTGGCCGTGGGCATTCCGGACGCCGCGCAGCTGGAGGCGCTGCGCGCGGCCATCGTCGGGCAGTGCGGCTTCCCGGTCGATGTGCGACCGGTCGCGGGCGCCGATCTGATTCAGAGCGCGTCGCAGCCCCCGGCACATCCGGGTCAGCCGGTCGCCGCGCACCGCCCGGGTTTCGAAGCGCCGCTGCCGGACCGGGACGCGTCCCTGCGAGCACACGCCAACGCCGGGCAGCCGCCGCGCTCCCGGCGCACCACGCTGGTGGCCGCGGCGGCGGTCGTGGTGGTCGCGATCGCGATCGCGGTAGGGGTCGCAATCCTGGCGGGGACACGATCATCCGACGACCCGACACCGGCGGCCGCGCAGACCGGTACCGCGCCGCTCTCCCCCGTCACCGCCGCCGAGCCGCCCACCGGTCGTCCCGCCCCGCAGGCGTTCGGGCGGGTGCAGGCGCAGGTACCCGAGGGCTGGCGGATCGCCGCACAAACCGACACCCGCGTGGATTTGATGCCCGAAGACGGTGCGCGCCAACGGATGACGATCACCCAGAAGCCGCTGGCGCCCGGCTCCACCGTCGAGGACGTCGCGCGCACCCTGGAGACGCAGGTCGAGCGCCGTCCCCCGGGCACGGTCAGCGACCTGCGGCGCGACCCCGCCTTCGGTGGGCGGCCCAGCCTGTCCTACGAGGAGTACCCGCCCGACGGCACCACCGTCCGCTGGCATGTGCTCGTCGATGCCGGACTGCAGGTCAGCGTCGGCTGCCAATACCCGTCGGACAGTTGGCAACCCATCTCGGGCACCTGCGAGCAGTTCCTCCGGGACGTCCGGCTCACACCGCGGTAGCGGGCGCGCGCAGCACCAGCACCGTGATCTCGCTCGGCGCGAACAGGCGCAGCGGCGGCCCCCAGAATCCGGTGCCGCGGCTGGTGTAGAGCTGGGTGTGCTCCCCGTGCCGGCTCAGGCCGGCGACCACGGGCTGGTCCAGACGCACCAGGTAGTGGAACGGCCAGATCTGCCCGCCGTGCGTGTGCCCGGAAATCTGCAGTGCCACACCGGCTTTCACGGCATCCTCGATCTGCTTCGGCTGATGGGCCAGCAGCACCACGGGCACGTCGGGATCGGCGTCGGCGAGCGCCGCGGGCAGGTCGGGGCCGTGCCCGTCCAGGGCGATGCCGGTCGGGTCGTCGATGCCCGCGATCACCAGCCGGTCACCGGCGCGCTCCACAACCTCGTGCCGATTGCGCAGCGGCTGCCAGCCGATCCCGGTCATGTACTCGAGCCAGCCCGGCGCGTCACCGAAGTACTCGTGGTTGCCGGTGATGTAGAACCGGCCCAGCCTGGCGTCGACCTTGCCGAGCGGCTCCACCTGCGCGCGCCGCCGCTGCACCGGGCCGTCGGCGAGGTCGCCCGCGTGACAGGCGATATCGGGGCGTTGCGCGTTGACGACCTCGACCACCCGCTGCGACCAGCGCAGCCGGTCCAGCGCGGCGAAATGCGTATCGGTGACGACCACCATCCGCAGGCCGTCCAGCCCGCGTCCCAGCCGCGGGATGGTCACCTCGACCGTCCGGACCCGCGGCACCCGCCGCGCCTCCACCATCCCCCAGCCGATCAGCGCCGCCCAGACCGCGACCACACCGATCGCGACGAGGCGCGACCGCACCGGATCATCCACGCCCGCGACGGCCAGGCCCGCTCGCGCCACCGTGCCGATCACCGACCAGGTGAACAGCACCCATACGACCCCCAGCAGCGTGTCCCCCACGACCACCGCCGCGTCCGATTGCCGGGGCCCGTGCCCGAGCAGCATTCCCGTGGGCAGGAATACGAAGGCGAGCAGGAACACCGCCGACCCGAGCCAGTACAGCGGGCCGTCCACGGTGCTGTAGACCAGCAGCCACCACGGGAGCAGGAAGAGCAGTGCGGGAATCCCCAGGAACAGGGCCACGCGCGGGATGTACTTCACCAGGCCATCCTGTCCGTCGGTGGATGAGCGCGCCACTTCGCCCCGAAAACGATGGTGCCCGGCGAGTCTTTGCAGGTGCTATGTTGTCAACCGCTCGACCGCGGCGCCTACATCGGCCAATCGTGACCCGTGGAGGTGGCCGAGTTCCGACGGAGGGGATACATGCGGAGGACCACGGGACTCCTGGCGGCCGGACTGCTGGTTGCCTCATTGGTGACAGCCGGCTGCGGGTCGGACGGGGGTGGCGGCCGCGCGATCGCGGCCGAACCCGTCGTGGATATCGGACAGTTGGATCTGGGGCCCTACAGCGGGGAACCGCACGATATGGGTCTGCCGAAGAACGACGAGGCGGCCCGCATGATCGAGGCGGAGCGGTTCGGGAACCTGCTACCGCTGCCCTCGGACGTCGACCCGGCCTTCGTGCATCCCGCGCCGATGGCCGCGCTGGTGTTCGTCGATCCCAAGTATTCGCTGCTCAGCGACATCATCAAGATCGACACCAGCCGGTTCCACGACGACGCCCCCGACTTCATCAGCGGATTCGCCAGCTACGCCCGCAACGATCCGTACAACCAGGGCATGGAGCTGGCCAACACGGTCATGCTGTTCCCCGACGCGCAGAAGGCGGCCGACGCCGCGGCGGCGCTGGAGCGCACCGACTTCGGCTACAACGACCGGAACCAGCCGGTGACCCTGCCGAAGTATCCGGGCGTGCACGCGCATTGGGACCCGACCGTCCAGTCGATCGGATCCTGGTACGCGACCGGGCCTTTCGTGGTCTATACCTGGATCTACGACCAGGCCAAAGCCTGGCTGGAGAAGGTGGACCAGCCCGCGCTGACGACGCTGTTGCAGAAGAGCCTGGACACCGTCGTCCCCGCGATCTCCAAGTTCACCCCCACTCCGCGCGACAAACTCATGTCGCAGCCCATCGATCGCGACGACATGCTGCGCCGCACGCTGATCCGGCCCAAGGAGGACACCCTCGGGGCCTGGCTGAATCCGCCCGGAGTCTACGACGCCCACGCCGCGCTGCACTTCAGCTCGGATCCGGTGGAGTCCAAGCAGATCTTCGACGAGGCCGGCGTGGACCGCTTCGCCGATTACGGCACGCAGCTGTTCCGCGCCCGCGACGCCGCCGGCGCGCAGCATGTCCGGGACGAACTCGGCGATCCCACGCGCAACTTCCACAGCGCGGCCGCCCCCAAGAATCTACCCGCCGCCAAATGCCGTGAGTACCACGGGAAAGAGAAGATGGCGGTCCGCTACTACTGCTCGGTCGCGCAGGGTCGCTACGCCGCGTTCACCTGGGCCGCCCAGTTGCTCGACGCCCAGCAGCGGATCTCCGCTCAATACGCGATGTTGGTGAAGGCCGGATGACCGACTCGAACACGATCTCGAGACTGAGCCGCACCGGCGTCCGCTTCCTCGCGGGCGCACTCGTCACCGCCGGCCTGGCGGCGACGCTGACCGGTTGCAACGCCACCCTCGCCGGGACCGCGCTGCCCGGCGAGGTCGACATCCGCAAACTCGACGTCGGGGCCTACCCGACCGAACCGGTCGACATCTACGGCGACTACCGCCCGGCTTTCTTCCAGATGGACGATGTCGCCGCCATGCGCCTGGCCGACTACGTGGCCACGGCGGAGGACGTCGACCCCCGGATGACCTTCGGCAGCGACGCGGGCAGCTTCACCAGCGGGGCGATGGATTCGCTGCTGGGCCGCACCGACGTCACCGAGGCGATCGCCAAGCGCAACAAGATGATGTACGGCTTCAAGTCCGAGGGCGCCGATCGCAGCACCTTCATCCTCGACTCGGGCTGGCCCACGGTGTCCCGCAGCACCCCGGACGCCTCCACGGTCAATCTGCTGGTCATGCAGTTCCCTGATGCCGAGGCCGCGCAGCGCTCCGCCGACGAGTTCTACGCCGCCGACTTCGACGCCAACAAGGACAGCAACCAGCCCCTGACGCTCACGAAATATCCCAAGGCGCACGCACATTGGCGGCCGAGCGTGCCGACCGCGCGGTCGTTCGTCGCGCAGGGCCCCTACGTCGTGGGCGTCGTGGTCACCGTGCCCAAACCGGATCAGGCCGCGCTCACGACACTGGCGGAGAAGGCGTTCGACACCCAGCTGCCGATGCTGGATCAGGTGAAACCGGTGTCGGACGAAGAGGCGCTGCATCTTCCGTGGGATCAGGACCACATCCTGAGCCGGACGCTGAACCCCAGCGAGGTGTACAAGCCCGGCATCGGCGCGTACCCGGGCATCTACGGCCGCCGCGGCGTGCTGCACCACATGTCCGACCGCGCCCAGGCCCGCAAGACCTTCGAGGCGATCGGCGCCGACCGGTTCGCCATGACCGAGGCGGCCCTGCTGGCCCGCGCGAAGGACGCCGCGTCGGCGCGGAAGGCCGTGACCGAGCCGCTCGTCATCACCGGCATGGCACGGAAGGCGGACGCGCCGCCGAACGTCCCCGACTCCGCCTGCGTGGAGAACCGGACCGGCACCGGCAACTCGGCGCAGACCAGGGTGAAGCGCTTCACCTGCGTCGTCGCCTACCGCCAGTACGTGAGCTATCTGAACGCCGCACAGCTGCTCGACGCCCAGCAGCGCGCGGCCGCTCAGTACGCGCTGCTCGCCAACAGCCAGTGGCAGCCGTGACTCGACCGGTACCCGCGGCGGGCAGTAGGCTCCGCGTGAGCGAGATCGGCCCGACCGTGCGACCAGGAGTTTATTACAGATGGCGATAAGTCCCGGCACTATCGTCGGTGGATACCGCATCGAGCGTGTGCTGGGTGCGGGCGGCATGGGCACCGTCTATCTCGCCAAACATCCGAGCCTGCCGCGGATGGACGCCATCAAGATCCTGGGTGGCGAGCTGTCGAGCAACGGCGAGTTCCGGGGCCGCTTCGAACGCGAGGCCAATCTCGCTGCGGGACTCGACCATCCGAACATCGTCTCGGTCTACAACCGCGGCGAGGAGAACGGCCATCTGTGGATCGCGATGCAGTACGTCGAGGGCACCGACGCCTCCGCCGAACTCGCCCGCGATCCGCACGCCATGACGCCGCTGCGCGCCCTGCGCATCGTCACCGAGGTCGGCAAGGGCCTCGACTACGCGCACCGCCGCGGCCTGCTGCACCGCGACGTCAAGCCCGCCAACTTCCTGCTCTCCCGCGGCGACGAGGAAGAGCGGGTGCTGCTCACCGACTTCGGTGTCGCCAAGTCCACCGACGACGCCACCGAACTCACCCAGACCGGCAGCTTCGTCGCCACCATCGCCTACGCCCCGCCGGAACAGCTGCAGGGCATGGCCGTCGACCACCGCGGCGACATCTACAGCCTGGCGTGCGCGTTCTACAAACTACTGACGGGCCAGAACCCGTACCCCGCAACACAACCGGCGATGGTCATGATGGGCCACCTCTACGACCCGCCGCCCCGCGCCACCGCCGTCAACCCGCACCTCCCGCCGGCCGTCGACCACGTCTTCGCGCGCGCCATGGCGAAGAACCCCGCCGAGCGCTTCAACAGCTGCCGCGAATTCACCGACGCCGCCTCGAATTCCCTACTCCCCGGCCACAACCCGATCCACACCAACACCTCCCCCACCTACCCCATCCAGGTCCCCGACACCCGAGCCCCGCGCACCGACCCCCGCGTCACCACCTCCGGCCCCCACCACCGCACCGACTTCTCCACCCTCACCCCACCCCCGAGCCCCCGCAAGAAATGGCTGCTCGGCGCGGGCGGCGCGGCAGTAGCGGTCGCTCTCGCCGCGGGCATCGGCATCTGGGCCACCCAGAGCGGCGGCGGCACCACGACCACTTCCACCACCGCCACCGCCGCGGCCCCGATCACGTCGGTCGAGCAGGCCCGCGCGGCGAATCCGGGGTTCGAGGGGAAGACCATCACGATGCTGGATGTGACGAGCTCCAGAAACTTCGAGATCTACCTCGGTGGGACGGATCAGACGAAATTTCTGGAGGGACTCGGATTCGTCTACAACCTGAGGTACCCGAGAAACGGTGACGAGGCTTCACCGCGGCCGCCAGGAGATTCCTATCCGAAGTTGGACGTGCCTGCCGACAGCTATGTCCTTGTGGTCCGCAGTGACGAGAAAGCTGGGAACGGCGGCCTTCTGGGATTGCCGTACGAGATCAGCGGTACCCGGGCCACGGTGATTCCGCTCGATGAACCCGCCGCCGTGTCGGCGGTACGAAATTGGTCCGCGAATTCGGAGAAGACGCTGCTGGACAAGCTGGTTCCGGTGCTCCACAACCAGGTCAAGTAGGGGTCGGCGCGTACCTGATCTGAGCGGTATGAAGTATTATGCCGCGATATCGAAATGAAAGGGGGGAGGACGTGAACCCGATGCTGCGATCGTCACGCATCCGGATGCTGTCCACTGACCGAGTCACTCGCTCTGTTCGAGGTGCTCTGATTTTACTGATGGCCATGGCCGTGGCCGCCGTTCCCGCGTGCGGCTCCGACTCATCGGCAGATCACCCACAAGGCGATCCGGTCGTGGAGCCCAGTCAGCTCGATGTGGGCAACTATCCGACGAAACCACGACAACTCGAATTGCCCAAGAATATTTTCGTCGCCCGCGCCGCCGAAGCTCAGAGGCTGGCAAATATTCTGCCACTGCCCTTCGAGATAGATCCGAATCTCAAATTCGGCAGCGAGTCTCAAGTGCACGTATTCCTCGAAACCGAGGGCGAGGCCAAAACCCACCTCGGCCCGATGTTCCGCTGGGTGAACGAGCACAATTTCACCGAGGCCACGAACAATTATGTCGCCGGCTTCTCCGCGACCGGATTGTCGGACAGTGCCATGAATCTCTCGTACGAGTTGGTCAACACCACTCTGATCTACTCCGATGAGACTTCCGCGCGAGCCGCAGCCGAAAAGCTCTCGCAAACCGAGTTCTATGCCGCGAGTGACAATATCGTCGAAGGCGCCACACTGGCCGCGTACCCCGATTCGATTGCTCGTTGGCAGCCGTCGAGCCAGACATTGGTTTCTTGGCTGGCACGCGACAAGTACGTTCTGGTCACCATAGTCTCGCACCATGAGAACAAGGAACTGAAGCAATCGGATCTGCCATTTCTGGAAACACTGGCCCAGAAATCGATGGATACCACCCTGCCGAGCTTGCAGCGATTTCGCCCGACACCGCCGGATAAACTGATGAGCGTACCGATCGACCCGGACAACATGCGTAACAGATCACTTCCGCGGCTCGAAGGCGACTCGTTCGTCAATCTCCCCGGCACTTACGACCTGCATGGCTCGCTGAACTTCTTCGAAGAGCCGAAAGAGGCACAAGCCATGTTCACCGAGGCGGGAGTCGACCGGATTGCCTTCGACGGAGGCGAGTTGATGCGGGCCAGAGACAGCACAGCAGCCGCGAAGATCGCGGAGTTTCGAGTTCGACCCGACCGATACTCCCATACCGTGGATTCACCGCGCGGTCTACCCGGCGCGAAATGCCTGGAGTACCGCGGCCCACAGATATCGGCATCCCGATTCATCTGCCAAATGCCCTACGACCGCTATGTCGCCACAACCTGGGCGCAGCAGCTACACGATGCCCAGCAGCGCATATCCGCACAATATCTCATCCTTGCCAACAGCAAATAGGCGCAACTGTCATGAATATATATCGACGCTTGGCTACCATTCTCGCCACTCCGCTTGCGGCAATAACTCTGGCCGGATGTGCCGGTGGATCGACCGGGACACCGCGGGCCGCGGAGATCGACGTCCGTACACTGAATGTCGGACAATACGATACACGTCCCAACGACCTTCGATTCGAATACGGCCCGAATCTCGATCAAGCGCGACATCTCGCGGTGGCCCGCCTCGCGGATAGCGTGGCGCTCGGTGTGGAAATCGATCCCAAACTAGCATACGGGTCGGCAGCTCAGGCTGTCGTGAACCCCAAGGACGCCATCAGCAGTAAGTACCTATCGTCGTACGAGCCGGTGTTGACCAAATACGGAATGCTGTACGGATTCATAGCATCGAGCCGAGACATCAAGACAGATAAGGGCGCGGTCGAAGGCGACTCCGAAGTTGCCATCGAAGTCTTCCAATTCCCGAACGAGAACGCGGCAAAAGATGCGGCGCGAGAATACGAACAGGTAGACTTCGATATAGCAAAGGACGTCAACACTCCTGTCACGTTACCGAAGTATCCGCAGGCGCTTTCCCATTGGCGCCCAGGTATTCGCACACTGGGGTCGCGCATAGCGCATGGCTCCTACGTCCTCGATATTTTCGTCCGAACCCCAGCGGCGAACCTGAGCGACCTGACCGCTCTGATGCAGAAGGCGTACGACGTCCAGCTACCCATGCTGAGCGCTCTGCCGCCGCTTTCCGGCCACGAGATACTTCACCTGCCGTACGACCCGGAGGCAATTCTTCGCAGAGTGCTGCACCCGATGGATTACGCGGGCCCCTACGTACCGAACCAGATGTCCGCGAAGCCACGAGCGTTCCTGCATTTCGTCGCTGATACCGCCGAGCAAAAGGCCATTTTCGAGGCAGCGGGTGTCGATCTTTTCGGAGTAGTCAAGGATATGAAGGGCGACACATTGGTGGCTCGCGCACGGGATGCCAAATCTGCCCAGACCTTGGCGGAGAAACTACCGAGCGCCTCGTCGCGTCGCATAGACCCGCCTCGGGACGTGCCGGACTCCAGCTGCACCGAGAACGCCGACAAGTCCGGATATTCGACTGACAACCGTTATCGCTGCCTCGTTCGATACGGGCGCTATGTGGCGAGAGTCAACAGCTCGCAGCCCCTCGATGTGTATCAGCGAGCCGCCGCACAGTACGCGCTGTTCGCGAACAACAGTTGGTGACCGATAAAGAACGGCCGCACCTCCGATGGTGGAGGTGCGGCCGCCGCGAGCTTCGTGCTCAGCCGCCGATGATCTTGGCAGCCAGAACGTCGGCGCCCTGCATGGCCTCACCGGCACCGACGGTCTTGGTGCCCAGCTGAGTCAGCGCCCCCATGAGCTCGACCGATTGCTGGCCCCATCGCGTCTGGACGGCGTTGAATGCCTCGTTACCCTGGCCGCCCTGCCAGTGCGTCGTGATGAAGGTCTGGAACTCCTTCTCCATGTCCTCCAGGGCGGACGTGATGTTCAAGGCCTCGGTGTGCAGGCCGGTACCGACGTCGTTGATCGCGCCGAAGTCGTAAGACAGTTCACCGAAGTCAGTCATTGTTTTTCCTCCAAGATTTCAGCAGACTACGGACACACCATTCCTTCGAAAGAACGGTCAGACCTGGGTGTTCCAGTTCAGCGCGCCGCCGGTCGGTGCGGGAGCGCCACCGTCGGAAATCGCCGCACCAGCACTCTGCAGCGCAGCCAGCTGGTCCTGTTCGGTGTTGCCGAACTGCTTGGTGACCTGCTCCAAGTTCTCGGCGTTCTGCATGAGCGCGTTGTTCATGGCCTGCGCCTTCTGCAGGAAGTTTTCGAACGCGGTCTGGAACGCCGAGCCGGCCAGGCCCTGGAACGAACTATTGTTCACGGACAAAGCCTTATCGTGCGCGACCCGCACCCGACCGTTGATGTCCTCGAACTTCGTCTTCATGGTGTCCGTGAACTTTACGAACGCTGCATGGTCAGCTGACAAACCCATCTCGGTAGCTCCTTCAGTCTGTCACCGCGGGCCGCAGTGACGATGGTGGGTCGTTCATTACATTGGACGCACAAGTGGCGCAGCCGGTTCCCAATCGCGCCCCCGCTCGCTCGACATGCGATGTTCGAGCCAGCGATCGACCGCACGACCTGGTCAAATGCGGATTCGCTGCTATCCCACCTCCCCCTTCTTCCCGCCATCCACGACGACGATCCGCAGACGTGACCGTCGACAACGTACCACGGTCCCCGGCCCGTGCGCAGTGCTCCGCGAGGACCGGTCGGACCGTCCTCACCTGCGGCGCAGCACCTCTCGGGCCGTCTCGCCGGTTTCATGGCGCCGGGCTCCATGTCGTCTGCACGAGGGAGATTCCGGAGCGGCTGATGAGTGTGCCGCGGCCCGGAGGCATCTCGCTCATCCGAACATTGCCGAGAAGCTGGCCCTCGTCCCGGTTTCCACTCATGAGCAGGCCCGTCGTGCCGACATCCTTCATGCGCGAGATCAGCGGCTCGTACATCGCACGCGACGCACCGCCCGAACGCCGGGCGACGATCAGATGGAAGCCGATATCCTTTGCGTGTGCGAGGTATTCGACCAGGACCGACAGCGGGTTTCCGCTCGAGGTGACGACCAAGTCGTAATCGTCCACGACCATGTAGATCTCTGGCCCGGTCCACCACGACCGGTCACGCAACTGCTGCTGCGTGACATCCGGCCCGGGCATTCTGGAATTCAGAATGCCGACCAGCTCACCCACCATCAATTGCAGTTGCTGCGACGACGGCGCGTATCCGGCCAGGTGCAGTGTCTCGACGACGCCGAGCAGGGTGCGGCGGTAATCCCCGATGATCAACTTGGCCTGGGAGGGCGCGTTGGCGTCGACGATCCCTCGGACCACGCTGCGCAGCAGGTTTGTCTTTCCGCATTCGCTATCGCCGAAGATCAGGAAGTGCGGCTGCTCGGCCATGTTCAAAAAGACCGGGGCCAACTCGGATTCGTTCAGGCCGATCGGGATCTGCAGGTTCGGGACCTGTGGGTCCAGGCTGTTCGGCCAACCGCCCATGCCCTGTAGCAGATGGTCGCGGGTGAGCAGTTCGGGCAGCATGCGCACCGAGGGGGCGGGGCGTCCGGGGGTCTGCTGGGCCAGGCGCTGAACCGCGTCGGCCACACCGGAACCCAGGTCTTCGGGGTTGGACCGGCCGTCGACGCGCGGCAGGGCCGTCAGCATGTGGAGGGCGTCGGGGGTCATTCCGCGGCCGGGGCGGCCCTGAGGGACCAGGGCGGCGACGCGGCGGCCCAGGTCGGAGTCCATGGGGTCGCCGAGGCGCAGCTCGATGCGGGTGCCGATCTGATCCTTGAGCGCGGGGCGGGCCTCGGCCCAGCGGTTCAGCGCGATCACCACGTGGACGCCGTACGAAAGGCCTTGCGCGGCAAGGTTCATGATCTGCTGCTCGAGCACATCGAAGTCCTGGCGGATCGACATGTAGCCGTCGATGACGAGGAAGACGTCACCGAACGGGTCCTCGTGCACACCCGCGGCCGCGGGGCCGGCGGCCGGGTCGCCGCCGCGCAGCCGCCGGAACTCCGACATGGATTCCACGCCCAGCTGGCGGAATCGGAGTTCGCGCTGGCGGACGATGGTGGTGACCTCGGACAGGGTGCGGCGCACCTTGTCGACGTCCAGGCGGCCCGCGACCGAACCGACGTGCGGCAGGCCCTCGAGGCTGGCCAGGGTGCCGCCGCCGAAGTCGAGGCAGTAGAACTGCACCTGTTCGGCGGTGTGGGTCAGCGCCATCGCCATGACCAGCGCGCGCAGCGCGGTGGACTTGCCGGACTGCGGGCCACCGACCACCGCGACGTTGCCGCGCGCGCCCGACAGGTCGACGATCATCGGGTCGCGGCGCTGGTCGTACGGGCGGTCGACGATGCCGATCGGCGCGCGCAGCGTGGCCACCGGGCTGTACTCGCCGGTGAGGATCGACCGCGGGATGAGCTGATCCAGGGTGGGCGCGGAATCCAGTGGCGGCAGCCAGATCTCGTGCGCGTGGCGGCCGTGGCCGCGGATGCGGGAGACCAGCATGTCCAGGTTGGACATCTTCTCGCCCGCCTCGTCCTTGGCCTCCTCGACCACCTCGGTGGCCTGCGGCAGCGGCAGCCGGTCGCTGTTTCGGAAGGCCACGTGGCCCGCGACGAACGGCCGGGCGTTGATGTCGATCTCGCCGCCCGCGATGCCCGCCTGGGTGACCTCGCGCTGCGCGCCGCCGCCGACGTACGGACCGGACACATAGGAGGCCTGGAAGCGGCGGATCTCGCCGTCGCCGGATTTCAGGTAACCGCCGCCGGGGCTGTTCGGCAGGTTGTAGGCGTCGGGCACGCCGAGCACCTGGCGGGACTCGTTGGCGGAGAACGTTTTCAGGCCGATGCGATAGGACAGGTGGCTCTCCAGGCCCTTGAGCTTGCCCTCTTCCAGCCGCTGCGAGGCCAGCAGCAGGTGCACATGCAACGAGCGGCCGAGGCGGCCGATCATCACGAACAACTCGGCGAAATCCGGGTGCTGGGTGAGCAGTTCGGAGAACTCGTCGAGGACCACGAACAGCGCGGGCAGCGGGTCGAGGTCGGCGCCAGCGGCGCGGGCCTTCTCGTATTCACCGACATTGGCGAAGTTGCCGGCCGAGCGCAGCACCTCCTGGCGGCGGTTCATCTCACCGGCCAGGGCGTCCTTCATACGGTCGACGAGGTCGGCCTCTTCCTCCAGGTTGGTGATGACCGCCGCGACGTGCGGGACACCCTCCAGACCGAGGAAGGTCGCACCACCCTTGAAGTCGACCAGGACGAGGTTCAGCTGGTCGGGCGAGTGCGTCGCCAGCAGCGAAAGCACCAGTGTCCGCAGGAATTCCGACTTACCCGAACCGGTCGCGCCGATGCACAGGCCGTGCGGGCCCATGCCGTTCTCGGCGGCCTCCTTGATGTCGAGGTACACCGGCAGGCCGTCGGCGGCGACGCCGAACGGGACACGCAGCCGGTCCCGGTCGTAGCGCGGCTTCCAGCCGTTCTCCGGGTTGAAGCTGCCGATGTCGCCCAGGTTCACCAGCTGCGACCACGAGGAGATGACCTCGGCGTTCTCCTCCGCGACCGTCTCGGCGCCGCGTTGCAGGGCCACCCGGAACGGGGCCAGGCGACGGGCCACCTGCTCGGCCTGGCGCGCGCTGATGCGGTCGATCAGCGCGAAGCGCTCCATATTGCCGGTGGCGCCGCGGCCGACGCACTCACCGTTCTCCACCACCATCTGGATGCCGCGCGAAACCGCCAGGCGCGGAGCGTAATTGCACAGGTCGACGATGGTGACGCCCTCGTAGCCGGACTCCCGCAGGCTGTCCTCCTCCGCCTCCAGCAGGCCGCCGTCGACCACGATCACGACGTGTACCAGGTTCTGGTTGGCGGGCTGGTTGCGCGAGTAGCGAACACGATTGTGCAGCAACGGGCTCAGGCCCTCGGCCATCTCCCGGACGGAGCCGTAGACCATGCGCTCGGTGCCGACGCCGTCCTGCGAATCGGGGTGCTGGGTGTGCGGGAGCCACTTCGTCCACTCCCATTCGGCGGCGGTGTCGGCGCCGCACACCACCGCGAGCAACACCTGATCCGGCGCCTGGAACATGCACAGCTGCAACAACATCGCGCGCGTCATGTCCCGCGCCTGGCCGCGGTCGCCGTTCAGCTGGATGGTGGCGAAACCCTTCACCGCGATGGCCGTCGGCAGGTCCAGCACCGTGGAATGGGTGCGGACGAAACGGCGCAGCGAGACCGCCGCGATCGGCTCCAACTCCTCGACCGGGCCGGTCTCGGGAGAAACCAGCCGCGTCGCCAGGCGCTGGCCGCCGAGGCCGATTCGGGCGTGGCAGAAGTCCTTGTCGCCCGGGCGGCGCTCCCACATGCGGCTGGTACCGGCCAGCATCCAGATCAGGCCGGGCTCCGGGTGACTCCACTCGACGGCCTCACGCTGCTGGGTGGCCGTCTCGTCGACATCCTTGCGGACCTGGTCGAGGTAGCGCAGATAGTCCTTGCGGTCCTCGTTGGCCTCGGCCGCCTTCTGGCCCTTCCCGCCCTGACCGGCGAACATGCCGACCATCGAGAAGACCATCATCATCGGGAACATCATGCTCATCGGGTTGGAGGCGATGCCTCCGCCCTGCGTGAACATCAGGGCCATCATCCCGACCATGCCGACGATCATCACGACCGGCATCAGCTTCTGCAGCAGACTGCCGGGGACCGCGCGTGGGATCTCCGGGGGTGGCTGCAGCGTCACCTCACCGCCGGGGGACCGCGGAACCTCCCGACGCTGACGGCGCTGAAACCGGACTGTGCTCATCGACGGAAGATCCCCCTTCGCGACAGTGCTGCGGACTCAGTGTAGAGGGCACTGCCGACATGACGTACAGTTCGGGGGCATTCTGCACGGATCGGCCGGGCGACCGCAAACCGGGGCGGAT
This sequence comes from Nocardia sp. N2S4-5, assembly GCF_044628355.1. NCBI lineage: Bacteria > Bacillati > Actinomycetota > Actinomycetes > Mycobacteriales > Nocardiaceae > Nocardia > Nocardia sp. N2S4-5. The sequence continues at coordinate 3,871,999 of NZ_JBIUPM010000001.1, forward strand.
GCGGAAAACAGAGGTAGAGACGAGGTTGGGGGAAGCGTGACGCACGCGCGACTGGAACATGTCGAAGAGGACTCGAGCCGCGGGATCGTCCGAGCCCCCGACCTTGCCCGAGTAACCATTCTTGCCAAGCACACTCAGGTCGACATGGCCATTCCGGTCGATGTGCCCGTCGCCCTCGTCATCCCCAGCGTCGTCGACATGGTCGCGCAGCACAGCCGCCACAACGACTTCGACAACTCCGGTGAACAGTTCCAGCCCGCCGAGTGGGTGCTGGCGCGCATCGGCCAGCCGCCGTTCTCCAACTCGCTCAGCCTCGGCGAGCACGGGGTGCGCGACGGCGAACTGCTGATGCTGGAGAGCGCCGACCACGTCGCGCCCACACCGCTGTTCGACGACATCATGTACAACGTCGCGATCGCCGACACCGACCACTTCCGCGCCTGGTCGCCGCGGGTCGCGCGGATCACCGGTTCGATCATCGCGGTGCTGACCATGCTGGTCGGCTGCGCCGGGCTGCTCACCGCGCCGGATGCGTTGTCCGGCTACATCACCGGGTCGCTGGCGGCCTTCATCGCGGTGCTGCTCGTCGTCGCGGCGACCGTGCTGAGCCGCATGTACGGCGATCGGTCGACGGCCCTGATCATCGGCGGCTGCGCGCTGCCCGCGGCGTTCAGCGCGGGCATGCTGCTGGTGCCGGACCATTACGGCTGGGCGAATCTGCTGCTGGGTTCGGTTCTGGTGGGCGCCACCGCGATTCTGGCCTGGCGGGTCAGCGGCGTCGGCCTGGCGCTGTTCATCGGCGCGACCACGCTCGCCGTATTCGCGGTGCCGGCGGCGCTGGTGGGCCTGCTGACCTCGCAGCCGGTGAAGGCCATCGGCGCCGTTGCCGCCGCGGTCGCCCTGGGCGCGCTGTCGATGGCGCCGCGGGTGTCGATGCTGCTGTCCAAGCTGCCACTGCCGCCGGTGCCCTCGCCGGGCACGCCGATCGACCCCACCGAGGAAGACCCCGACGACCACCGCGCCCTGCCGACCATGGAGGCGCTGCGCACGAAATCCGAACGCGCCCGGATGTATCTGGCCGGTCTCGTCACTGCCACCACGGTGGTCACGGTCGTCGGCGCGCTGGCCGCCACCGATCCGACCGCGGACTCCCCGTGCTGGCCGGGTGTCGCGCTGGCGCTGGTGAGTTCGGTGGTGCTGATGTTCCGCAGCCGCACCTACGCGGGCGCCGAGCAGGCGGTGGTCCTGATCGCCGGTGGCGCCACGATCCTGCTGGCGATGATGATCGCCGCCGCGCTGATGATGGACCAGCCGCTCGCCGTGTTCGGCGCGGCGATGGTGATGCTGATCGCCGCCTTGGTCCTCGGCCTCATCGTGCCAAACCAGTCCGCCACCCCGCCCATGCGCCGCGCCGTCGAACTGCTGGAGTACGCCTTCGTGGCCGCGGTTGTGCCGCTGGTGTTCTGGGTGGCGGAGCTGTACTCGCTGATCCGTTCTCTGTAGAGCCGGGGACCGGTGCACATGACTCCGAACCGTACGAACCGCCAGTGCTCGCGTGTGCTCCGGACAGTAGCCGCCGGCGCTGTTGTCGCGCTGAGCGCGACCTTGGGGACAGGCACGACCGGGCCGGGGGTCGCTCAGGCCGAGAAGCCCGTGGTGAATCCGGCCGTCAGTCCCCCGTCGGGTGACCGACCGGCGCCGCCCGATGAGAGCGAACGCGCGAACGCGCCGTGCAACTCCACGGGCACCGGCGGAGACGGCCCCACCGTTCCCACGCCACAACGCGCCCTCGGCCTACCGCACGCCTGGCAGTTCTCCAGGGGCGCGGGGCAATTGGTGGCGGTCATCGATACCGGTGTCGCACGGCATCCCCGCCTGCCGGGGCTGATCGCCGGTGGCGACTACGTGAGCAACGGCGACGGCACCGAGGACTGCGACGCGCACGGCACCCTGGTCGCCGGGCTCATCGCCGCGACCGACGAACAACCCGCGCAGGGTTTCGCCGGCGTCGCACCGGAGGCGCGGATTCTCAGCATCCGCCAGACCAGCGGCCTCTACCAGAAGAAGGGCGCCAACCGGGACAAGGGACCGGACGCGATGCCCGAGGGCTACGGGACCACCTTCACCATGGCGCAGGCGATCGTTCGCGCCGCCGATATGGGCGCCTCGGTCATCAATATCTCCGAGGTAGCGTGCAAAGCCTCCGGCTCACTGCTGGAAGACAATTCGCTCGGCGCCGCCGTGCGGTACGCGGCGGTCGACAAAGACGTCGTCATTGTCGCGGCTGCCGGGAACAAGGAGCACGACTGCCAGAATGCCGACACGGTGCTCGACCCGTTGGATCCTGCGGCCGACCCGTGGAACAAGGTCAAGGTGAATGTGTCGCCGGCTCGCTACGACGACTACGTCCTTTCGGTGGGGTCGGTGGACGCGAACGGACAGCCTTCCAAGTTCACCGTGCCCGGTCCCTGGGTCGGCGTGGCGGCTCCGGGTGAGGACATCACCTCGCTCGACCCGCTGTTCGATTCGCCGGGGAGCAAAGGCACCATCGTCGCCGCCAGCCATGTGGGCCAGCAGGGGCAGATGGGACCCATTCAGGGCACCAGTTTCGCCAGTCCCTACGTCGCCGGCGTCGCCGCCCTGGTGCGCGCGCGGTTCCCACAGCTCAGCGCGCAAGAGGTCATCAAACGTATCGAGGCGACCGCGCACGCTCCCGCCGAGGGCTGGAGCCCGTACGTCGGTTACGGCGCTGTCGATCCCGTCGCGGCCCTGACCGCCGAGGTCCCGAATCAATTGCCGCCCAAGCGGCCCAGCCCCGCCAAGAGCCTGCAGCTGCCTGTCCCGCAGGCGCCGCCCGCGCCCGATCACACAGCCCGCAATGTCGCACTCATCGGCACCGGCGTCATCGCGGTGTTGCTGATTCTGGGCTACCTCGCCTCGTTCCCGATCCGACGCAGATTCGGCGTCCGCGAGGACGATTGAGAATGCCGCTGTGGCCCGTCGTTCGACGGGCCACAGCGCAGGATCACGGCCAGGGGTTGTCCTTGACGTACAGGCCCCACGACTTGCGTTCCACCCATTCGTACGGCTCGCAGTAGTAGGTATGGCCGGGCGTCGTCGACTGCCCACGTCGCCTTGTCTCTTCGGCGTTCTTCTGGTTGGCCCGATTTTCACACGCTTGCGGAGTACCGAACTTCTCGATCGGCCCCGCAGCAGCCGCCGACCCCGCGTTGAGGGTGCAGATCCCTCCGATCACGGCGACCGCCGCCGCGAACGATGCCAGTGCCGAAGCTTTTCTACGCATAACGTTGCCTCTCCCGATCTCCCGGCAGCAGGCGCCGCCGAGCCCTTCATGGCGACGGGCTCGCCGAAACCGTTGCCCGCCATCTGTTTCGACGCATCGTCACCGCACACGGTTCCGCGGAGGCGCCGACTACATACCGGGCGCGACTCGAGGCGAATTCGCGGAAGCGATTCGGAACCCCGCGGCCCTACGGTGCGTCCAAGTGGATGACAGGTCGGCAGTCGGGCAGAGACGACAGCGCCAACCAAGAGCCGACCGGGTAGGGGAGTGAGTCGTGGTTTCTATCCACACGGCGGCGATGCAGGGTATCGCGACGGATCTGGCGGTCTCGGGGCAGAGCGTGCTGAGCTCGGCGACAGCACTGGGAACTGCTGCGGCACAGGTGGATCCCGCACAGACCGGGCAGATGTACCGGGAGTTCGGCATCAAATTGTCGCAGGGGTGCGTGGATGCCGCGGGGCTGCTGACCAGATGGGGCTCGAGCATCGAGGACTGCACGAATGCGCTGCGGCAGGCCGTCACCGTGTACGAGCAGCAGGACCAGGCCAACACCGCCGATGTCGGCGCGACGGGGGCAGTACTCGTATGATCGACACCACCGGGCTGACCGCGGACACCCAGCTGACCAGGGGTGAACCGGGACTGCACCGCCTACAGGAATTCATCGAGCCGTACGCGACCTGGACCGGCAGCAACGCGCCGGGCGGTTACGACATCGCCGCACTCCGCGCGCAGTACGACGCGGAGCGGGGCCTGGACCTCACGGACCTGGCAACATTCGCCGACACACTGAGCGCCCAGCTGATCGCCGCACGAGAACAAGCCGGGGTGCAATCGACCCGGGCCGGGCAGGTCGGATCGGCCTGGACGGAAGGCGCGGGCACGGACGCGGCGGCACTGCTGTCGCAGGTAGCCGCCCGGGTCGGCACCGACGTGGAGAAGCTGGCCGGACTGGCGACCTCGATCGGTACGGCCCTGACCGAGATCGCCGCCAGCCTGCGGCAGAAGGCCGACACCAGCGAATCGGTTTTCGGCGCGCTCACTATCGGAGGCAAACAGGCCTCCGAGGTCGAGCAGATAGCGATGTATGCCCAGGGCGACTTCGGCCTCGTGGACAGCGAGGACGGTAAACGCACCCTGGTCCGCGCCGTGCTCCCCGGCCTGCTGGACGGCACCGACCCGCAGGAGTACGCCGCCGACTGGATGACCGAGACCTTCGTCCCCGAATTCGAGACTCGGGTAGGGGAATTCGCCACTCTCAACCAGAACACGCGCACCGCCATCAGCCAGCACTACACCGAGATGCTCACCACTTTCGAGGGTCTCGACCACAGCCCCTACCCCGGACCCGCCCCGGTGAGCACGGCGCTGTACTCCGGCGGCGTGCCCGCCGACACCACGCCTGCGGCCACCACGCCCCAATCCACCGGGCAGCAACAGGTTTCGGCCGCACCCGAGTCTCCCGCCGTCACACAGAACGCGACCGCCCAGGGCGCGGTGGTCGCGGCGCCGAGTTCGCAAGTCGCGCAACAACAGCAGTCGACTCCGGTCGCGGCGAAGCCGGCGCAGACCGAGAACCCGATCGCGGGTGAACAGATATCCGAGTCCGGCGGCGGGAGTCAGCAGACCGGCGGGGTCGATCAGGGGCTTAAGGATGTGGCCGCGACCGCGTCCGAGATCTCGACGATCGTCGGTACCGTATCGGGGGTCGTCGACGTCGTCTACAAGGTCGCGCAGACCGTCGAGGCGCCGCTGACCATCATCGACCATGTGATCGGCACCGTCGCCGGGGCCATCGACTTCGGCGACAGCATCGCGGCCAGGATCGAGGCCCCTACGGCCGGGGAGCAATCGCCCGGTTCGGGAGGACAACTCGACAGTGGCGGATACCCGCCGGGCAACGAGTGGGTCGCGGAACACAATCAGCCCGGCGACGCGGAAAGCGCGCCCCCCGCAGGTACTCCGCAAGGCGACGATGCCGCGCAACCTCAACCCGTCGATTACCTCGCGGCTTCGAAGGACACCTCCACCTCGACCGCGGAGGAGGGCTCCGCACCGTCGGGCGCGCAGTCGGACCCGAGCAGAACTCCCGCCGCATTCGGAATGCCGATGATGCCCCCGTCGCAACAGGGCGCACGGGATGGCGGCGAGCATCGCGCCAAGATCCAACCGCACAAGAGCATTTTCGCGGCCCCCGAGGAGCCGACGACCGGCGCAGAACCGATTCTGGTGCCCGACACCAGCACAGCGTCTACCACCATCGCGTCGGAGACGCCGGACGCGGCCGATGCAGCCGGCGACGAAGTCGGCGCGAGCGATGCGACCGCGAACGGGTCCACGCGATAGACGTGCCACGGGCGCACGGACGATTGTGGGAGTCCGGCAACGCCGAAGCCGGGAGCGGCGATAACTTGGGCATCCACCCTCCGGTAGGCCACGGCTGCCGGACGATTCACCTAGGCAGTTCCGTATGACCCAGCTCAGCGTCCGGACCGATCCCGCCCCGCCTTCTCCGCCCGGTACCGCACCGGCCCCGGTCAGCCGCCGCGTGGCGTGGGAACGCACCACGAACATCCCGATGGGAGTGCTGGCGGCGGCGTTCCTCGGCGTCTACGCCTGGCATGTACTCGACACGAACGCCTCGCCCACGCTGGACGCCTGGCTCACCGGCGTGGACATCGGGATCTGGGGGATCTTCGCCGCGGACTTTCTCCTGCGGTTCGGGTTGTCCACGCACCGTTGGCGTTTCCTGCGGTCGCATCCGCTGGAACTACTGATCGTGCTGCTCCCGCCGGTGCGCCCGCTGCGATTGCTCCGGGCGGCCCTGCTGGTGCTGGACACGCTGAACCGCAGCAAGCTGACCCGCGCACGGCTGTCGGTGTTCGTCGGGGTGTGCTCGCTGCTGGTGGTGTTCCTGTGCAGCCTGGCGATGTTCGACGCCGAATACGGTGCTGACGACGCCAAGGTGCAGAGCTTCGGCGACGCCCTGTGGTGGGCGGTCGTTTCGGTCACCACGGTCGGCTACGGCGACTACTACCCGGTCACGACGGAAGGCCGCCTGGTGGCCCTGGTCCTGATGACGTTCGGCATCGGACTGATCAGCTTCGCCATCGGCACCACCACCAGTTGGGTCATCGACCAGCTGAAGAACGTCGAGGAGTCCGCGGAACGCACCGATCTCGAAGTGGGTCGGCTGGTCGAGGAAATCCGCGCGCTCCGCGCCGAAGTCGCGGGGTTGCACGGGATGCCGGAGCACCACGCCAGGCCCGTGGACGGCGGCGAGCAGGCAACGGCCGAGCCGTGAGCAAGGCTCGGGCGCTCCCCCGAAAAGTGCTCATGTCGGCGCCACACAGTACAGTTCAGCAGGACTGAAGTTCAGCTCGGCCGTCGACGAGGCCGACACCGGGTACCTGGGGGACGACGATGGCCGAACCGAGCGGGTCGCACAATCGCCCGCTGTTTGGACGGATCTCGCTGCCGAATCTGCTCGCGGCGCAATTGCTCGGGCTGGTCGTGGGGGTGGCCGTCCTGATCGCGGGCCCGCAGTGGTGGTTTGCCCTGGCCGCCGCCGTAGTGGCGGGTCTGCTGGTGCTGATTCCCTTCGGCAAGCGCACCGTGGCGGATTGGATCGCGACGATCTGGCGATACCGCACCCGGCGCGGCTACCGGCTCGGCGACACCGTCGACTTCCGTGGGCCGGACGGGCGTTCGCTCGGCCTGTACTGGGAGGGCAGCCGGGTAGTGGCGGTCGTCGAGGTACTGCCGCCGAAGGGCGGACTGACCCGTATCGACCGCAACACCGTGCACGCCTCGCACCTGCTGCCGCTGCCCGAGCTAGCGCAGTGCTTGGCCCAGCACGACATCCTGCTCAGCGGTATCGACATCATCAGCCACGGTCACCGCAGCCGCTCCGGCACGCCGGCCGGCCCGATCTACGAGTCGCTGCTGGGTCCGCTGCCGGCGACCGCGCACCGCACGGTGTGGCTGGCGATCAGTTTCGACACACTGGCCTGTCCGGATGCCGCCGATCGGCGCGGCGGCGGGACCGAGGGCGCGTGCCGGGCGGTCACCATCGCCACCCAGCGCATCGTGCGCGCGCTCGAGGACGCCGACTGCGCGTCGCGTGTGCTCACGGCGCCCGAGATCAAGAAGGCCGTTCTCCAGGTCACCGCGCAGATCGATCCGCGCACCCTCACCCACCGGTGGCGCTACGCCGAGCTGGGCAACGGTGTCAACATCGGCGCCGCCGTCGATCCGAAGCAGCTGGGCTCGGATCTGCTGGCGCAGTTGTGGGTCGATCCCTCCCGCGGCACCACCGTGGCGGTGCGGCTGCGGCCGGGTAGCTCCGCGGAGACGGTGAACATCGGCGCCGCATGGCGTCTCACCACTCGCGAGCTGCCGGAGAAGCGCCGACGCAAGGGCATGGTGTCGCTGAACGGGCGGCACCGGCAGAGTCTGCTGGCCCATCTGCCGATCGGTATCCCGGATGTCGACGACACGGTGCCGCTGGGCGAATATCCGATCGACGTGGTCGGGGCGCTGCATCTGCCGTCGTCGGGCTGCGGTCAGCTGATCGGCTCCGACGACGAGGGCAACGGCGTCGCGATCCGGCTTGTCGGCCAGGGCATTTCGACCGTGTACGTCGCCGGTGAGCTGTATCTGGCGCAGCAGTTGGTGTTCCGCGCGCTGGCGGTCGGCGAGCGCGTCCTGATCCGGACCGATCGCCCGCAGGCGTGGGAGCAGCTGGTCACCACCATCGGCAATCCGGAGCGGTTGACCATCGCCGTCGAAACACACCAGAGCGACGCGAATTTCACCGCCGCGGTGGTCGACGGTGTCCTCGCGCCCGCGCCGCACGCCGGTGTCACCACGATCTATGTGACCGGCGATCCGATGGGCTGGCCCGCGACGCGGCCGGACCTGTCGATCCATCAGCCGGGCGCCATCGGCAACCACGTCATTCTGCGCACGGGCACCGCACAGGTCGATCTGACGCTGGTATCGATTCCGCGGGAGGCCACCTACATCGGCAATCCGCGTGGACGGCGACCCGTCGCGCATCAGTAGTCGGCTGTCCGGTCCGGACATGCGTTTTCGACGCCGGAGCGCGGCCCGGCGCTAGCCCGGATACGGGTCGGTGGCGCGCGCTGTGCGCAGGTGACGCCCCCACCAGGCGAGCTGACGCAACAGGCGGGCGGCAGCATCGGTGGCGGCGCCGTCCGCGGTCTCGCCCTGAGCGTCGAACCTCCGCTTGGCCTCGTGGAAGCTGACGGTCTCGCGGATCGAGACCATGTGGATCTCGGCGACCACCTGCCGCAGCTGTTCGATGGCGCGCAGACCGCCGGACAGGCCGCCGTAGCCGACGAAACCTATCGGTTTTCCTCGCCATTCGTGTTTGGCGCTGTCCAGCGCGGTCTTCAGCGAGGCCGGGTAGCCGTGGTTGTATTCGGAGGTGACGGCGACGAACGCGTCCGCCGCGGCGAGCCGTTCCCGATAGGCCCGCACCTCCGGCGTCGTCGAGAGGTCGGTGGGCAGCGGGGTGTGCATGAGATCGATGACCCCCGTGTCGAATTCGGGGTACGAGCGTGCCGTGCGCAGGAACCAGTCGGCGACGACCGGCGCGAACCGTTCCGGCCGCACGCTGGCGACGATGACCTCGAGCCGCAACGGGCTGTCCATGCTGTGTCCTTTCCGGTCGGTGCTCCGCCGCCTTCTGCCCTGACCGCGCTCGCGCGAGCCTAGCCTGGCCGTGTCGGCCATCGATATCGCCACCCCGGCACCGCGCCGGTTCCGGATGGTGCACGATATTCGCTGGCTATCACGAAGGCGGACGACGGATTCGGGAAGGGGGCGTACGTGACACTCGGCGAGTGGCTGCTGATCGAGACGCTGGGCAGCCCCGAGACCTGGTCGGTGCTGACCGTCGGCACCGTGCCGCGGCAGTGGAAGTCGTTGGCGCGCACCGTGCCCGCGCGTCTGCTACCCGTCGTCACCGCCGCGTACGACGGCCGGGAACCGGTGGACAGGGAACTGCCGAGATCGCGGCACCCGTGGTCACAGCAGCGGGCGCGGGCGCTGCCGCTGATCGGACCCGGCGGCGCGGTGCACGGCGTGCTGTTCCGGGTGGGCGATACTCCGGCCGCGCCGCCACCGGTCGCCCCGTTTCTGATGGACGCGCGCACGCGGCGCACCGAGGTGCTGTGGACGGGGCTGGGTCCGGCGTTCGATCGGGGTCGCTCGGTGTGGGTGGGCGCCGAATCCTTCGAGCACATCGAACGTTTCGACGGCGCGCTCGACCTCGTCGCGACCGTGTCCCGGGCCGAACCCGGCGCGCGCTGGCTGGGCACCTGCACCGCGCGCACACCGGACGGACTGCGCACGCTGCTCATCGCCACCCGCAACACCGCCGACCCGCAATGCTGGCGCGGACTACTCGCCGACGTGACCGAAAGCGTGCCTGCCCAAGGCAAGTCGTTCGAGGCGGCGACGGTGGACACGCTGGTGAACACCAACCCCGGCTTGTATCTGGCGGTAGTCGACACGGCGCGCATCCGGGTGATCCGCTGGATCAGCGCCCCGCTCCCCGGCCTGCGCTGGACCGGCGAGACCGACGAACGCACCCTGCCGCACCCTGCCGACCGCCCCCGAATCCTGGCCGCCCGCACCGACATTCTCTCCGGAACCCGGTTCCACACCATCCCCGCCCTGCGCCTCGCCGCCACCACCGGCGACTGGCTGACCATCGACGTCGAAATCTCTCCCCTCCCCTACGGCCCCTCCGACAACACTCCACCCCAATTCGCCCTCGTCCGCATAACCCTTCCGCCGTCACCGGACACCCCCGCGCAGTGACAGCCGCGTCCCTGCGACGACGCCGATCCGAGCGCGTGGCCGTTTGTGGACATGCGGCCCTCGTCCCACGAGGTGTGGTGGCTGGATCCATTCGACCGTCAAGGACGGGTCTGGTTCGCGGATTTTCTCGCGTAGTCGGTCAATCCCTGTGCCGGGGGGATGCGAGGGGTGAAGTCCAGGGCGTGGTGCGCGCGGTCGGAGGCGGCGACGATGTGCCGGATGTCGGTGGTGCGGTAGCGCCCGCTGACCACGGGTTCGGGGCCACCGCGTGCTCGGGACATGATCGAGGCCACCTCCCACAGGGTGACGGGATGGCCGGAGGAGATGTTCAGCGGCACGAACCCGGGCAGCGGACGTTCGACAGCGGCGACGGTGGCCGCGGCGACATCGCGGACATGCACGAAATCCCGTACCTGTCCGCCGTCTTCGAAGACGAGCGGGGCGCGGCCGGACTCCAGCTCGCGGCGGAAGCGGGCCACCACTCCGGAATGCGCTGCGAGCGTGGCGTTTCCGCCGACCGAGTCGCCGTAGACGTGGTGGTAGCGCAGCACCGTGACCGTGCCGCCGGTGGTCATGCCCCAGGCGAGCGCGTAGTTCTCCTGCGCCAGTTTGCTTGCGGCATAGGCGGTCCGGGGACGCAGCGGCGCATCCTCGCCGACCGGTTCCCAGGTGAGGATCTCCCCCGTACGCGGCAATCGGTGATCGAACATGCCGCGATCGAGATCCGCACGCCGCCGCAGCCCGGGGAAGAACGGACCGCCACGCAGTCCCCGATACCGCCCCTCCCCATACACCGCCACCGACGACCCGAGCACCAGCCGCGGAACTCCGGCCCGCTCCATCGCGGCCAGCAACACCGCCGTACCGAAATCGTTGTGCGCCGCGAACATCGGCCCCACCGACATAGTCGGCCCGTCCACCCCCGGCCGCCGACCGCCCCCCACCGCTGGACCGGACGATCCATCGCCCCCGGAATGACGAACCACCGGCCGGGTAGCCGGCCCACTCAGCGGCCGAGCCTCATCGATCCCCTCGCCGTAAGAAGCGGATTTCGCCCCTTCGTCTTGTGCAGCAGACTCGGTGTCACGGTGGAGATTCACGCCTTCCCCGTCCGAAGCAGTGCGCCGCGAGACCGAGGAACCCGCTGCCCCGTCGTCCAGCATCTCAGCGCTCGCACGACGCGACGCCGACGAGCCCGCAGCCCCGTCACCTGACGCCCCTGCGCCGGCGCGACCGAGCGCAGGCGGCCCCACCACGTAGATCGGATCGGCACCGCGCGGGCCGACAGCTTCCCCGTGCACGCCGTCCGAGACAACATCCACCGGCACCGCAGCCGCCAGGTGGCAGACGACATCGACACCGCGCAGCAGCGGCTCGAGCGCTTCCGCGGCGCGGATGTCGATCGAGGAAACATCCTGTGGCGGTGCGGCATTCGTCCCGTGCACCGCCTCGAGCAGGGCGTCCACGGCGACCACGTCGTGCCCGGCGGCGACCAACGCCCGATGGACGTGCGCCCCGATGAACCCGGCCGCCCCGGTCAGCAACACACGCACGCGCGAACCACCTTCCCAGCCCTCACCGGCCGACCACTTGCCGCAGCGAGTCCGCACCACGCGGCACGACACCACCCAGTGAATTTGCCACAGGCAGCGCCGCCGCATCGCACCAGCGAGCCCGCGAAACCTGCCGGGCCGGGTTTCGATGCCGTGTGGACATGGGGTTCAGGGTAGTTCGAGTGGGAGCGATACCCCGGTGTGCACGCGGCACCGATCGCAGGTTTCGGTGCCTTCGACGCCGGACACCGCCTGCCGAACCAGCTTCTTGAACGGAACCAGGTTCCGCTCGAACTCGGCGAAGACGGCCGCCGCGCTGACGCCGTCACCGGCTTCCAGGCCGGCGTCCAGGTCGGTCACCAGAGCGATTGCCGCATAACACATTTCGAGTTCCCGAGCCAGGACGGACTCGGGATAGCCGGTCATGTTCACCAGCTCCCAGCCCTGCGCGGCGAACCAGCGGCTCTCGGCGCGGGTGGAGAACCGCGGGCCCTGAATCACGACCATGGTCGCGGCGTGCCGCATCGGCAGTTCGTCGACGGCGGCGGCCGTCGCCGCGGCGCGCAGGTCCTCGCAGTAGGGATCGGCGAAGGTGACATGCACTCCGCCGTTGTCGAAGTAGGTCTGCGGACGGCCGGAGGTGCGGTCCACGAGTTGGTCCGGCACGGCCACGGTGCCCGGACCCCAGTCGGCGCGCAGGCTGCCGACCGCACACGGTGCGAAGACCCGCCGCACGCCGATCGACCGCAGCGCCCACATATTCGCCTGGTACGGCACGGTGTGCGGCGAGTACTCGTGCTTGCGGCCGTGCCGGGGCAGGAACGCCACCTGCCGGCCCTCGACCTCTCCGACCGTGATGGGTGCGCTGGGCGCGCCGTAGGGTGTGTCGACGTCCAGCGTGGTCGCGTCGTCGCCGAAGAAATCGTAGAAGCCGCTGCCGCCGATGATGGCCAGTGCGGGGCGGGGATCCGAACTCATGCCCTCGATTCTCGCGCACCGCCCGCCCCACCTGACAAGCCCGCCGGAACCCTGTACCCTAGGGGGGTATTGACGATCAGCCAGCGGGAGTGAGGATGCAGCCGGTGACGGACGACCAGACCACGACGGCGGACCAGACCACGGTGGCGAGCGAGCCTGTCCACGACCACGCCGGCCACGGCTACATCACCGCGAAGGACGATTACCTCAAGCGCCTGCGCCGCATCGAGGGCCAGGCCCGCGGCCTGCAACGCATGGTCGAGGAGGAAAAGTACTGCATCGACATCCTCACCCAGGTATCGGCGATGACGAAGGCCCTGCAGGCGGTAGCGATGGGCCTGCTCGAGGATCACATCAGCCATTGCGTGGTCGACGCCGCGGTCCAGGGCGGCCCGGAAGCCGAGGCCAAGATCAAGGAAGCCACCGACGCCATCGCCCGCCTGGTTCGTTCATAGCGCAGGCACAGCGCACCGCCGGAGCGGCGCGGCGGAAGTTCAGACCCGGGCGGACAGGGCCGGGGCGAGTGCGCGCAGGGTCGACATGTAATCCTCGTCGAGAACCTGAACGGCGATCTGGTCGGCGCCCGCTTCCAGGTGCGCGGTGAGACCCGCGGCGACCTCCTCCGCTGTGCCGTGCAGGGCCAGGGCGTCGATGAGACGATCGCTGCCCGGCTTGACGACGTCCTCTTCGGTGAAGCCGAGGCGGCGCAGGTTGGACACGTAGTTCTTCAGGCCGAGATAGAACTCGACGGTGCGACGGCCGGTGCTGCGGGCGCGGTCGGCCTCGGGGTCCAGCACGATCTTGTTCTCCGCCACCAGCAGCGTGTCCGCGCCGACCGTCGCGCGGGCGCGGCGAGTGTGCTCGGGCGTGGTGAGGTAGGGCAGCGCGCCGGCGGTACGGTCGCGGGCCAACTCCAGCACGCGGGGCCCGAGCGCGGCCAGCGCGCGGCGCTCCTTCGGAACACCGGCCTTGTCCAGCGCGTCGAGGTAGTCGACGAGCGCGTCGTAGGGCTTGCGGTAGACGCCGTCGTGCTCGGGATGCCCCACTCCCACGCCCAGGATGAAGCGCCCCGGGAACCGTGCCTCGATGCGGTGGTACGACTCCGCCACCGCTTCGGCGGGCACCGACCAGATGTTGACGATGCTGGTCCCGACCAACTGCGTCTCGGTCGCCTCCAGCAGCGACTCCACCACCGGCAACTCCGCCGGCGGCGACCCGCCCAGCCACAGCGTGCTGTAGCCGAGGCCCTCCAACTCCCGTGCCTGCTCGGGGGTGAATGCCGCGTAGTAGCGCCAGACTCCGAGCCGTCCCAGTCCCTGAATGGTCATAGTCGATGCGAACCCCGGTGTCGCCGTGCGTATTCCACCCTCGACAAGATCTGGCACTCAATGAAGGAGAGTGCTAAATTGGGCGTCGGACAAGTTCACGGCGCACCCGCCCGCCGTGGTGGGTGTCGCCCATCGCATTCGGAGGTGATTCCTGTGCTGAGGTTCGATCCATTCCACGACATCGACACCGTCGCCCGCCAGCTCCTCGGGGAGAGCAGGGGCACCGCACGCGCGCCGCGCTTCATGCCGATGGACCTGTTCCGGGCCGGCGATCACTATGTGCTCAACGCCGACCTACCGGGCGTGGATCCCGGATCGGTGAACGTCAGTGTCGACAACGGCACCCTCACCCTCGAGGCGCAGCGCAGCCTGCCCGGCGACGAGAACGTGCAGTGGATCGCGTCGGAGCGTTTCGCCGGCACCTACATGCGCCAGCTGTCGCTCGGTGAGGGCATCGACACCGAGCACATCAGCGCCACCTACAACGACGGAGTCCTGTCGGTCATGCTGCCGATCGCGGAGAAGGCCAAGCCGCGCCGCATCGAGATCAGCGGAATGGGCAGCGATCCCAAGACGATCGAGGCGGGCTCCGGCGAGCGGAGCTGACGACGAGCCGGGCTCAACCGAGTTCCGGATGCACATGCACCGGAAGGGGTTTGTCCGGCATCGGCAGCACCCGTAGTCGAGCGCGGAGGACGACGTCGGTCACTTCGTGCGGCACGTCGTCCTCCTCCTCGGGCTCCTGCGGATCGAGACCGAGCTCGACGACCGCTCGCTCGTGCAGGGCCCGCGCGTCCAGGGCGGCCTGGGCCTGCCAGCGGAATTCGTCGGCCGGAATCGGTTCGCCGGGCGCGGACTCGCGTTCGTCGGTGAGCCGGCGGGCCTCGGCCAGGCCCTCGCCGAGGAACGGGGCCAGGTCGTTGGCCGCGCCGCAGTCCTCGTCGTCGACGAACAGCAACACCCCGTCGAGCCGTCCGGCCCGTTCGAAGCTGCCGTAGAGAACCGAACCCTGCCCGTCCGCGACGGGCCAGCGGAGGTATTCGACCCCGGTCGTGGGCTCCTCGAGTTCGGCCGTCCATTCCGGTGCGTCGATCCCGGCCGCGACGAGCCGGTCCGCCGCCGCCCGTGCGGCCGTCCGCGACGGCTCGGGGGTCAACGCGGCGACGCAGCGCAGGAAGGCCAGCGCGCCCGCATCGGACTGCTTCTCGGCCTCGCCGATGAACATCTGCGCGAACGCCTCGTCGTATTCGGGGGTGCCATAGGTCGCGGCGAGCAGCGAGGCGGCCAGGTATTCCCCGTCCACCGGATCGTCCACGGTCTCGAACCTCGCGATCGTCGCGGCGATGTCGCCGATCAACTGCTCGAAACCGTCGCGATCGAGTTCGAGGTTCACGTCGTCGCGATCCTCGCCACGCGCCTGCTGCTTGTTCTTCTTGCCATTACGACCGCGGCTCACCGGACTCATGTGGGCCGAGTCTGCCATCCCCGACTGCCCGCCCTCGCACCAACTCGCGGAAATCCGCCGAGGATGCCTGTGCGCTCAACCGCAGCAGCCCGCGGCGGGCGGGACCGTGCGCATCTCGCGGGTCTGGGCGTTGCGGGCGGCGAGGTCGGCCTCGACGGGGTAATCCACGGCGATGAGGCTCAGGCCGTGTGCCGGGGCAACGGTGACCGAGCTGGCGCGTTCCCGCTCGTCCAGCAGCCCGGCGACCCATTCGGGCGTCCGCCGTCCCTCCCCCACGGCCAGCACCGCGCCGACCAGACTGCGGACCATGGACCAGCAGAACGCGTCCGCACTGACGTAGGCGGTGAGCAGCTCACCCTCAGCGGTGAGGTCCGCGTCCCCATCCCGCAGGGGCGACGCCACCCAGTCGAATCGCTGCAACTCCCGCACCGTGGTCGCGCCTTCACGGCGGCGGCAGAAGGCCGCGAAATCGTGCAGCCCCAACAACTTTCGTGAGGCTTCGCGCATGGCGGACAGGTCGACCGGGCGGCAGGGCACGACGCTGCGGGCCCGCAGCGGATCCGCTCCGTAGGGCGCGGTGGTCAGGCGGTAGGCGTAGTGGCGGCGGATCGCGGAGAAGCGGGCGTCGAACTCGGGGGGCACGACGCTGATTCGCTTGACTCGCACGTCCTTCGGCAGAAAGCGAGCCAAGCGGTGGATCAGCTTGGGGCCGTCGAACTCCGCGCCGGTGTCGAAGTGCGCGACCTGGCCCTCGGCATGCACGCCGGCATCGGTCCGCCCGGCGACGGTGAGCTGGATCGGCTCCCGCAGCACCTTGCTCAGCGACTCCTCCAGCACGCCCTGCACCGTGCGCAGGCCGGGCTGGCGAGCCCAGCCGGTGAAATCGGTGCCGTCGTAGGCGACATCGATTCGTGCCCTGATCGCAATGGTTTGCTGGGCCGGATCCGCACTGGTCAAGCCATCTCCTGGTTAACATACGAGAGAAGCCCGCCGACCCGGAGGGGACGGCGGGCTCACTCATGGCGGGAGCACCCCGCGTACGCGGGGAGTCGACCTACTTCTCGTCGGCCTTTTCCTCGGCGACCGGGGCCTCGGCCTCGGTCTCCTCGGCGACAGCCTCGTCCGCTTCGGCTTCGGCCTTCGGCGCCTCGGCCTTGGCCGCCTGCGACGCGGCCACGCGACGGGCACGATCGGCCTCGTTGGTCACGGTCTTCTCCCGGACCAACTCGATGATCGCCATCGGCGCGTTGTCACCCTTGCGCGGCATGGTCTTGATGATCCGGGTGTAGCCACCCTCGCGGCCCTCGAACGACGGTCCGATGTTCGCGAAGAGTTCGTGCACCACGTCCTTGTTGCGGATCACCTTGAGCACCTCGCGGCGGTCGGCCAGCGAGCCGGCCTTCGCCTTGGTGACCAGCTTCTCGGCGTACGGGCGCAGCGCCTTGGCCTTGGCCTCGGTGGTCGTGATCCGACCGTGCTCGAAGAGCGCCGTCGCCAGATTGGCGAAGATCGCCTTCTGGTGCGACGCCGACCCGCCGAAGCGGGCACCCTTCTTGGGCTTGGGCATTGGTTGTTCTCCTTTAGGAAGGCCCCGGGACTGGCCCGTACGGCCTAGAGCTGTTCGGTCTCGGCGTAGTCCTGCTCGCCGTGGTCGGTGTCGCTGAACGAGCCGCTGTCGCTCCAGGTTCCGGTGGAGGCGTCGTAGCCGACGACGCTGGACGGATCGAAGGAGGCCGGGCTGTCCTTGAGCGAGAGGCCCAGCGAGTGCAGCTTGACCTTCACCTCGTCGATGGACTTCTGCCCGAAGTTCCGGATGTCCAGCAGATCCGACTCGGTGCGGGCCACCAGCTCGCCGACGGTGTGCACACCCTCGCGCTTGAGGCAGTTGTACGACCGCACGGTGAGGTCCAGGTCCTCGATCGGCAGCGCGAACGAGGCGATGTGGTCCGCCTCGGCCGGGCTGGGCCCGATCTCGATGCCCTCGGCCTCCACGTTGAGTTCACGCGCCAGGCCGAACAGCTCGACCAGGGTCTTACCGGCCGACGCCAGCGCATCCCGCGGGGAGATCGAGTTCTTGGTCTCGACATCCAGGATGAGCCGGTCGAAGTCGGTGCGCTGCTCGACACGGGTCGCCTCGACCTTGTAGGTCACCTTCAGCACCGGCGAGTAGATCGAATCCACCGGGATCCGGCCGATCTCCGCGCCCGAGGCCTTGTTCTGCACGGCCGGGACGTAGCCGCGACCGCGCTCGACCACGAGCTCGATCTCCAGCTTGCCCTTGTCGTTCAGGGTGGCGATGTGCATGTCCGGGTTGTGGACGGTGACACCGGCCGGCGGGACGATGTCACCGGCGGTGACGGTGCCCGGGCCCTGCTTGCGCACGTACATGGTGACCGGCTCGTCCTCCTCGGACGACACGACCAGGCCCTTGAGGTTCAGGATGATGTCGGTGACATCCTCCTTCACGCCCGGGACGGTGGTGAACTCGTGCAGCACGCCGTCGATGCGGATGCTGGTGACCGCGGCGCCCGGGATGCTCGAGAGCAGGGTGCGGCGCAGCGAGTTGCCGAGGGTGTAACCGAAGCCCGGCTCGAGCGGTTCGATGGTGAACTTCGAGCGGTTCTCGGCCAGGACCTCTTCGGTCAGCGTCGGTCGCTGTGAAATCAGCATTGAGGATCTCCTCCTTCAGGGGCGCCCGCTATTTGACGCCCACGAACTGGAAATTCCCTCCGGCGAACCGGAAGGATTCCCCCGGCGCGACCCCTCGCCCCGGCGCGATGCCGGGCCGAGGGGCGGCTCCGAAGGACAGCGGCACGACCAACGGCTTACTTCGAGTAGTACTCGACGATGAGCTGTTCGTTGATCGGCACGTCGATCTGCGCACGCTCCGGCAGCTGGTGGACCAGGATCCGCAGCCGGTTCGGCACCACCTGCAGCCAGCCCGGGATCGGGCGGTCGCCCTGGGTCTCGCGCGCCACCTGGAACGGCAGCGTGCCCAGCGACTTCTCCTTGACATTGATGATGTCGTACTGGGAGACCTGGAAGCTGGGGACGTCGACCTTCTTGCCGTTGACCAGCAGGTGGCCGTGGCTCACCAGCTGGCGGGCCTGGCGGCGGGTGCGGGCCAGTCCGGCGCGGTAGACCACGTTGTCCAGCCGGGTCTCGAGCAGCTGCAGCATGTTGTGGCCGGTCTGGCCCTTGCGGCGGTTCGCCTCTTCGTAGTAGCGGCGGAACTGCTTCTCCATGACGCCGTAGGTGAAGCGAGCCTTCTGCTTCTCCTGCAGCTGGACCAGGTACTCGCTCTCCTTGATCCGCGCGCGGCCGTGCTGGCCGGGCGGATAGGGGCGACGTTCGAACGCCTGATCACCGCCGACGAGGTCGACGCGCAGGCGACGCGACTTGCGGGTGATGGGGCCGGTGTAACGAGCCATATCTCTCTACCTTCCTTCCCGCTAGACGCGACGCCGCTTGGGCGGACGGCAGCCGTTGTGCGGCTGCGGGGTGACATCGGAAATCGAACCCACCTCGAGGCCGGTGGCCTGCAGCGAGCGGATCGCGGTCTCACGGCCCGAACCCGGGCCCTTGACGAACACGTCGACCTTCTTGACGCCGTTCTCCTGCGCCTTGCGGGCAGCGTTCTCGGCAGCGA
The DNA here is from genome assembly GCF_044628355.1 of Nocardia sp. N2S4-5. Taxonomy (NCBI): domain Bacteria; kingdom Bacillati; phylum Actinomycetota; class Actinomycetes; order Mycobacteriales; family Nocardiaceae; genus Nocardia; species Nocardia sp. N2S4-5. Next base: position 3,891,128 of record NZ_JBIUPM010000001.1, read on the forward strand.
GCTGCGCGGCGAACGGGGTCGACTTGCGCGAACCCTTGAACCCGACGTGACCCGACGACGCCCACGCGATGACGTTGCCCTCGGGGTCGGTGATCGAGACGATGGTGTTGTTGAACGTGCTCTTGATGTGCGCGTGGCCGTGCGGGATGTTCTTCTTGTCCCGGCGACGCGCCTTCTGGGTCTTCTTGGGGCCGGAGGCCCGACTCTTCGGAGGCATCGGTTATCCCTACTTCTTCTTGCCGGCGACGGTCTTCTTCGGACCCTTGCGCGTGCGCGCATTGGTCTTGGTCCGCTGGCCGCGCACCGGCAGGTGGCGACGATGGCGGATGCCCTGGTAGCAGCCGATCTCGATCTTGCGGCGGATGTCGGCCTGCACCTCGCGGCGCAGGTCACCCTCGACCTTGTAGTCCGACGCTTCGATGTAGTCGCGCAGCTTGGTCAGGTCGTCGTCGGTGAGATCCTTCGAACGCAGGTCCGGGCTGATGCCGGTCTGGTCCAGGACCTCCTTGGCGCGAGTACGGCCGATGCCGAAAATGTAGGTCAGTGCGACCTCCATGCGCTTGTCGCGCGGAAGGTCGACGCCCATCAGACGTGCCATGGTGGCAATTCCTTATCGTTGCGGAGGTCTGCTCCCTGTCCGTCCCCTCGTATGGGGCCCCGGCCTCCGTACCGGGGGTGTTCGGGCATCCGCCCCCTTGCGGGGCTCGTCGATACCCAGTGGCGCTGGGAGGTCTTCTCTTGTGCCAATCCGATCGACGATCGGTGCTTGGCCGGTGCTGCTGGGTCCCGGGGCGAGCCCCTGGTCCCTAGCCCTGACGCTGCTTGTGGCGCAGGTTGTCGCAGATCACCATGACCCGGCCGTTGCGGCGGATCACCTTGCACTTCTCGCAGATCTTCTTGACGCTGGGCTGAACCTTCACGTCCGTCCAATCTGGTTGTGGTTCACGGGGTGTGAACACAGCTTTTCCCGGACCTGATGGCCGGGGAAGTCCTTTACACCGCGCGGCGCGCGGTCACTTGTAGCGGTAGACGATGCGGCCGCGGGACAAGTCGTAAGGCGACAGCTCCACGACCACGCGGTCCTCGGGCAGGATGCGAATGTAGTGCTGCCGCATCTTGCCGCTGATGTGCGCGAGAACCTTGTGACCGTTCTCCAGCTCGATCCGGAACATCGCATTGGGCAGCGGCTCGATAACTCGACCCTCGACCTCGATGGCCCCGTCTTTCTTCGCCATATCCTCCGCGATCCCGTTTACGCCGGTCCCTGGCTGGGCCCAACTCTTCGGCTAGCTTGTCATTGCAGTTTTGCGTGCACGTGCATCGACCTGGTGACATACTCTCCGGAAGCAACATGCGGACACGAAACGACCGGCGGGTAGGTGCACCGCCGATCAAGCTTACCTGCGCGTGTCCTTCACGGCCAAATGCGCCCCGATCGGCGCGCGTCCGCCGCCGAGATCGTGCCCCGACACAGCCTGCGTCACGATTGCCGTACGGTGTCCCGGCCCTGGGTAGCGCGGCCCATCGCGACCGTGTGCGCTCGCGTAAACTACGCCCTGTCCAGGTACCAGGTACAGCAGATCCAGGGGGATCCGTGAGTCAGCGCAGCCAGCGACCGGTCGCGGCGGCGCGCTCGGCGACGGCGAACCCGACCGCTAGCGAGGCGCAGTCGTGAGTCGTAACAACGAACTCCCCATGCTGCCGCCGTGGCTGTCCGAGAGCGATGTCACGCAGGTCGGCTACGAGGCTCCGGTGCAGAACCTGCCGCATGAGGAGCTCATTCCCGAGCAGGAACCGCTGAAGAAGCGCGCCAAGCGCAAATCCGAGGACAAGTCGGAACCGGAAGGCGGCAAGAAGCGCCGGCTGGGTTGGCGCAAGGACAAGTCCGACTCCCAGGAGCCACCCGCCGAGTGGGGCCGCCCGCCCGTACCCGACGCCGCATGGGGATCCGGACCGAACTCGCAACCCTCGTGGCAGTCGGCTCCGCAGGCTTCCGCGCCGCCGGAGGCTCCGTGGCAGACCGGTGCGGGTGCACAGCCATTCACAGGGGCTGGGCCGGAGGCACCGGCGCAGCCGCTGAGCCCTGAGCCTCGGCCTTCTTCCCCTGTTGGAGAATCGCAACCGGCGTGGCAGACGCCGTCTATTCCTCCTGCGCCGCAAGGGTTTTCCGGCTCGGCGCTGCCGGACTCGGGGACCGACGCGGCCGGGCGGCCTGATTTGCCGCCGCCGCCCGAGCGGGGTACTCGGCCGCCGTTGCCGGAGCCTCCGGGTGTGCGCCCGGACTCGGCGAGGCCTGAGGGCGCTGACGATTCGGGCACTGGTTCGGCAGTCGGTGGCGTCGCTCCGAGCCGCCCGCATTCGGGCGAGGCCGTTCCGCAGTGGCTGGATACGGGGGTATCGCCCACGGAGTCGGCCCCTGCGCCCCCGCCTCGATTGAGCCCGTTCCCCGACGAGCGGAACCCGCGAGCGGACGGACCCGCGCCGAGTTGGGCCGTTCCCGGCGACCGTGCCGCCACCGAGCAGCCGTCGCCCACCCAAGGCGCGGCCCACGGTGGCGACAACGGCCCGGCGGACTCCGGCACCGCATTCCCGGGCGGCGAGGCAGGGGCTCAGGCGTTCGCCGCGTACGCACCACGCGAAAACACAACGGGCCCACAGGTCGTCACCCCGCAGCCGGGCGACGCACGAAACGACGGCCCAGGGACGAGTGGTGCGCCCGCCGCCCCCAACCGAATTCCCGGCAACGCCCCCGACGCCGGCCGAACCACTTCCGCCGTATCCGGAACCACCTCCGCGGCATCGGATTTCACCGGACAGCGTGCACAACCCGGCATCACCCAGCCGGACAACAACTCCCCGGTATCGAACGAGCCCCCGCACCGGGCCGCGTCCGAGGGACAGAGCGCCGTCCGCTTCCCCGACACGGACAACGCAAGCGGCACAACGGGTTTCCCCAGCGAACAACCTCCAGCATCGACACACCCCAGCCTCGGCCCCGGCTTCGAGGGCATCAACCAGACCCAAACGCCGAACAGCGCACCGCTCGGTGACTCCGGACGCCCCGCCGCCCACTCCCCCACCAGCGGTAACACCGGCCCGCACAACAACTCTTGGGCAGCGCCCGCCGACCCGAACCGCCCCTACCCCGCACCCGCAAACGGAACACCGGGGCCGGGCGGCCACGCACAAACCGGCGGAGTTACCGGCCCACTCAGCGGAGCCACCGGCCACCCCGCCTGGCACACGCCGAGCCCCGCACCCACAGACGAAACCCCGGGACCCGGCGGCCACGCCGAAGGCACCGGCCAACCCCCCGATTCGGCTCCGGGAACCCACTCGAGTACAGCCGCCCCGCTCGGCGGGGCACCCGCCACCTGGCAGACCCCGTATGGCGCGCCTACGGACGGGACGGCGGGGCCGGGCGGCCGTGCACCGATCAGCGATGTAGGGCACCAGGGTGGAGTTCGGGGAGAGCCTTGGCGGGCGCCAGGAGACGAGGCGACGCAGCGGTATGTGCCGCAGGGAGGTCCGGCGGCGGGACCGGGTGGCCATGGCTCAGCACCGGGGAGCGATGAGCTCGGAGACTCCAGGTATGCGGGACCCAAGGACGCGCGGGGACAGTGGCTGTCACCTCCGCCGGAGCAGCGGAATGTGCCACAGGCGGATCCGGCGGTGGGGCCGGGTGGGCATGGCTCGGCACCTGGGAGTGACGGGCCCGGGGATCCGCGGTATGGGGGACCTGAGGACGCGGCGCGGGGACAGTGGCTGTCGCCTCCGCCGGAGCAGCGGAATGTGCCGCAGGCGGGTCCGGCGGTGGGGCCGGGTGGCCATGGCTCAGCACCGGGGAGCGATGAGCTCGGAGACCCCAGGTATGCGGGACCCGAGGACGCGCGGGGACAGTGGCTGTCGCCTCCGCCGGAGCAGCAGTCGGGTGCCGGGCAGCCCTATTCGCAACAGCCGCAACAGTTTCAGCAAACGCAGCAGGATAAGCAACCGTCGCAGTATCAGCCGGCCGAATACCAGCAGCCGCCGCAGTACCGACAACCGCCGGAATACCAGCAGCCATCGCAGTATCAGCAGCCGCCGGAGTATCAACAGCCATCGCAGTACCAGCAACCGGCGGAGTATCAACAGCCGTCGCAGTACCAGCAACCGGCGGAGTATCAGCACCCGCCGGGGGTGCAGCCGTCGTTGGACGATGTGCCGGTGCGGCGGGCCAAGAAGGCTCCCGGGTCGGGGTGGCGGCGCGCGGTGCACCACATGTCCGGTGGTGCGATCAATCCGGGCATGTCGGCCGAGGAGTTGCGGCTGCAGGAACTCGTCGCGCGGATCCGGCAACCGGTGCGCGGGGACTACCGGATCGCGGTGCTGTCGCTGAAGGGCGGCGTCGGCAAGACCACCACCACGATGGGCATCGGCTCGATCTTCGCCTCCATTCGCGGCGACCGGGTCATCGCGGTCGACGCCAACCCGGACTTCGGCACGCTCTCGCAGCGAGTGCCGCTGCAAACCCGTTCCACGGTGCGCGACCTGCTGCTGGACCAGGCGATCAGCAGCTATGGCGACGTGCGGCGGCACACCTCGCAGGCCACGAGCCGCCTGGAAGTGCTTGCCAGCGAACGGGATCCGGCCGCTTCGGAGTCATTCAGCGAGGACGAGTACCGCCGGGTGGCGCGGATTCTGCAGCGCTACTACAACATCATCCTCACCGACTGCGGCACCGGCCTGATGCATTCGGCGATGGCGGGCGTCCTGGATCTGGCCCACTCGCTGGTACTGATCTCGTCGTCGGCGATCGACGGCGCCCGCAGTGCCGCGGCGACGCTGGACTGGCTGTCCCTGCACGGCCACGACCACCTGGTACGCAATGCCGTCGTGGTGATCAACCTGCCGCGTCCGGGGTCACCGAATGTCGGCATCCAGCAGTTGCGCGAGTATTTCCTGTCGCGCTGCCGCGCGGTGCACATCATCCCGTACGACCCGCACCTGTCCGAGGGCGCCGAGATCGACCTGGCACGGCTGCACAAGAACACCAAGCGGTCCCTGGTCGAGCTGGCGGCGACCGTGGCCGACGATTTCGCCACCGATCACCGGCGCTTCCAACGCTATTGACCGGTTCCGACGAGCGCGCCCTCCCAGGACAGCGGGGAGGCGCGCACCTCGGCGAGACTGCGATGGCGGCGGCGCCGGAACAGCGACCGCAGCGTCCCGGCGTTGAGGTAGCCCACCCGCGCGGCCACCGCGTCGACGGTCAGGGTGGTGTTGCGCAGCAGGTCGGTCGCGCGCTCCAGCCGGATCTCGTTCGCGAAATCCCTTGGTGACATGCCGATCTCGGCGCGGGTGGCGCGCTGCAGGCTGCGCACGGTGACGCCGAGCGAGTCCGCCGCGTCGCTGATCTGGAACTGGTCCGCGATGTGGTCGCGCACCCACCGCTCGTAGGCGGCCACCAGGGAATTGCCGCGGGCCACGAACTCCGGCAGCGCCACCTGCGTCCGCCGGTCGCCCACCAGGAAGAACCGCGCCACCAGTTCGGCCAGCGCCGGGCTCTGCGCGGCGACCATCGCCAGGGCCAGATCCAGATGCGACAGCGCGGCGCCGGCGGTGGTGATGGTCCCGGAGCGGCACAGCACGCGCCCCTCCTCCAACTCGACCTGCGGATACCTGCGCCGGAACGCCGGGCCGAGCCACCAGCTCGTGGTCGCCGATCCCCCGTCCAGCACCCCGGACTCGGCCAGGAAGAACGTGCCAGTGCAGGCCGCGGCCACGTGCGCACCGCGCCGCTGCGCGGCCGATATCCGTTCCAGCACAATGTCGTTCGTCGCCGCGGTGACGAGACCGATAACGCCCTCGGCGTCGTACAGCTCCAGCGCGGGCACGACGATCGTCCCGATATCGGCGGGCAATTCGGCCAGCGGCGTGGTGGGAACCAGATTGCCGTGCCCCGACCGGACGCTCCTACCGGGCGACACGGTCCGCACCCGCCACGGGTCCGGGGCGGTGTCGAGTTCGTCCAGCAGCAGGTTGGCGGTGCGGAACACCTCCACGACCGCGGCCAGCCCGAAGTCCGCGACCCCGTCCACGACGAACACTGCGACGTCCATGTCGCAAACAGTACCGAACGTGTCGGATGCGACACTCACATTCGCGCAATCGGCCTTCTACCGTTCCAGATAGGGCTCGTGCGACATTTCCTGTCGCGGGCAGAGCCTGTCGTGGGTAGAGAGAGCAGAACGAGATGAGGATTCACGCCAGCCGCTGCCACAGCTTCGCGTACCGCACCACCGTCGCCGGGCCGTGCGCCGTCGCGCTCGAGCCGTCCGCCATCGGGACCACTCGGCCGTTCTTCGACTGCCTGGTGCTGTCGGTCGGCGTCGACCGCGGCGACCTGGATGTCATCCGCAGGGCCGCGATCATCGTCAAACACATTGCGACACGGACCGATCCGGGTTTCATCGTGATCGACGGCTTCGCGCGCTGGGCGACGGCGGGCCGCCGCGGGACCGCCGGACTCGACGTGCTCACCGGCCTCGCCGACGCCCTGGACGTACTGCACGAACTGTCCGAACGCTTGGAGGAGCGCGGCGAACTCGTTCACCAGATGCCGTTCGGCTGGAACAAGTTTCGCCGCGCTCACGTCGTCGACGGAGCATGGGCATACCGCGTCATCAATGTGGGGCCGCACATGCCGCCGCCCCTGCCCGCACTCACCCGACCGAACCGCGCGATCACCCCGCGCGCACTGCCCTCCTGTGGGGCGCCCGCCCGCTGACGGCTACCAGGCCGGCAGCCGCCGCCGACCGGCCAGCACGTCGCACACGAGATCGTCGTAGCCGTCGGCCAATTCGGCCAGATGATGCCAGGCGCCGTGCAGGACCTCGTTGTCGGCGTCGAGCGTCATCAGGGCGTGGTGGGCACGCACCGAGGACTCGGCGAGCCGGTCGATGACCGAGCCGATGGTCTCGGTGTGCAGCGTGGCGCCGAGCCGGTGCTGGGGGACGGTACGCGCCACCCAGTCGTCGATCGCCATCACCAATTCGGTTCGGCGCCGGTCGATTTCGACTATCGCGGCGGGATCCGGGTCGGGCTCGGATCCACCACGGCCGATCGACCGGCGCTCGTGTAGCACCGCGAGATCGCGAGCGAACCACAGTAAAGGTCCGCCGATGACACGGTGCCCACGACAAGCACGCAGCATCAGGTCCGAACTCGGCAGTAAGCCGGTCATCAGAGTCTGGACCGCCATCAATGCCTGCGGTGTATCGGCCACTGCCATTACCACCGTCTGGATTGTCTCCGAACCAGCCACGTTGCCTCGCCGTCATCGCCGTTACAACACATCGTTCAGGACGTTCCTTACAATAAACCTCTGAAGCCCTGTGTCAAGGGTCACACGCCGTGCTGGAGCGCGGAGTAGACTGCATTTTTCTTGAAGAAGCAACCGAGGAGCGAGATGGCCGACGGTCCGAGGTACCAGCGGATCGCAGACCTCCTCCGGGAGGAGATTCGCAACGGAACGTGGAAGCCGGGCGATCGACTACCCAGTCACAACGAGCTGGCCGATCAGATGCACGTCTCCATCACCACCGCCCGCAACGCGATTCAGGTCCTGGTAGCCGAAAACCTGCTCTACACGGCCACTTCCAGGGGCACCATCGTGCGCAGCCAGGAAGTCCTGGAATCGGTTGTCACCAGCCACATTCGCCGCGACCGCCCCCAGTCCTCGCACGACATCTTCTCCGAGATCGCGCGCGCGGCGGGCCGCGAGCCGTCCAAGCAGTTCAGCGCCCGGATGGAACCCGCCGGCGCCGACGTCGCACACTGGCTGGGAGTTCCGCGGGATTCCTGGGTGGTCTCCCGCACGGTGGTCCAGTATCTGGACAACGAGCCCTGGTCCTGGGAGGTCAGTTTCTATCCACGGGACTTGGCGGAGGCCACCGGAATCGACTTCCCGCACGATATCCCCGAGGGCACCACGCGCCGCCTCGCCGCGCGCGGCCAGCCCGAGACCGCGCACCGCGACACCGTCGTGGCCCGCCCCGCCACCGCCGAGGAGGCCGCCGTACTCGGCGTGGGCGCCGGCACCATGCTGCTGGACCACCTGCGCATCGGCGCCAACGCCGAACGCATCACCCGGGTGACGCGGCAGCGGTCGATCGCCGCGCGCAACCGGCTCGCCTACGAACTGGGCGACGACGGCGGCACGGAGGTCATCCGCAAGGCGCTCGGAACGCCGCATCCGCCGGGCAATTCCCATTCCTTCGGTAACTCGCTGGTGCCCGGCTCGCCATGACGATTCGCATCCGCCAGGCCCGTCCGGCCGACCTCGGCACCATTTGCCGACTACGGCTCCAGCGCACGGCCTGGCTCGCGGCTCGAGGCTCGGATCAGTGGACACGGGAGGGGCGCGGACTGCCCATCGAACTGTTTGCCCGCGCGGTCGAGCGCTCGCTGCGCGCCGGGGAGACCTGGATCGCCGAGGTCGACGGCGAACCGGCAGGCACTATCACCGTGAACGACCGGGCGGACGAGGGCCTGTGGTCGCCGGGCGAACTCGCCGACGCCGTCGTCGTGCACTACATGATCGTGGACCTGCACTTCACCGGATTACGGCTCGGCACAGCGCTTCTCGCGCACGCCGCGGCGATCGCGCGCGCCCGGCACCGCACCTGGGTGCGGCTGGACGCCTGGACCACCAACCCCGGCCTGCACGCCTACTATCACCGCGCCGGTTTCCGCCTGGTCCGCCTCGCCGGGCCGGAGGCGTCCGGACCGTCGGGGGCGCTGTTCGAGCGCCGCGCCGACAGCTGGCTGCCGGCGCCGGTGCTCACCAGTGCGGGCGGCGAGCTGCACGCGCGCTGAGAACCATTACAGCGCAGGCAGTTCGACGACGTGGATCATCTCCTGCCCGCGGCTGCGCGAGACCAGGATGCCGCGCCCCGGCGGGAGTTTGGTCGGGCGCACGTCGCCGATTGTGCGGTCCAGGACTTTCCTGGAAACCGCCGCCGCACGCGCCGGCCGGATCGTGGCCCAGGGCCGATCGGTCTTCGAGCCGCGCGGTCTCACCGAGCACAGGATGAAGTGGCACGACATCGACGACGACGGGCAGGCACGTCATCTCCGACGAACATCCGCCGGTGGCGATGCCCGCCGACGGCGCCCGCCTCACCTCGTCGATCAATACGCGGATCGCCGAGGTGATTCGGGCGATCAAAGACGAACGGGCGCAGTAGGTTACGGGATCACAGCGACGGCGCGGCCGAGGGCGATCCCGCCGAGACCGCGGTGAGCAGCCCGGCCAGTGAGAGCTGGTACAGGGCGCCGTCGATGTCGTCGGACGGGTCGGTGGACAGTCCGGTCAGCGCGCTGCGGGCGATGGGTGAGCGCGGTGGCCTGTGCCTCGATGGATTGCTCGCCCGGCGGGGCCGAGTCGTCGGCCATCCGGAAGGTGAGATCCGGTGTCTCCCCGGCGCCCTCCGGCTTGTCCAGCTGCGGATCGTTCATTCGCTTGCCTTCCTCATCACTGCGATGGGCGCGCGGCACGGACGTCAGCAATCCTGCCGTGCCTACCGGTATCTCGCCAGCCGACACCAGCTGTCCCCGCGGCGGCCGTTCGGTCCGGCCGCCGCCACCCGTTGCCGCAAAGAGCTGCGGCCGAACGCTGCGATTTGGAAGGATCGGCCCGTGAGGCTCGCGGTGGTCGAAGACGATGAGGGCGTCGGGGATGCGCTGGTCGAGGCGCTCCAGGCGCGTGGGCACGAGGTCGACCTCAAACGGCGCGGAGCGGATCTGCTGCTGGCCCATCGCGGATACGACGCGATCGTCCTGGATCTCGGCCTTCCCGATATGGACGGTTTGCAGGTGCTGCGGCAGTTGCGGCAGGTCACGGCGGTACCCGTCGTGGTGCTCACGGCCCGCGGCGACGAACGCTCGATCGTGCGCGGACTGCGTGCCGGGGCCGACGATTACCTGGTCAAGCCGCCGCGGATCGCGGAACTGGTCGCCCGGCTGGAGGTCGTCACCCGACGCACGAACCGGCGCGCCGCGCCCACACCGGAGATCGTGGAGTCCCGCGACGTTCGCGTCGACCTGCGGGCGCGCGAGGTGACCGTGGCCGGGGCGCCGGTCATATTGACCAACAAGGAATTCGAGCTGCTGCGGGTGCTGGTCGAGAACCCCGGGTCCGCGGTGAGCCGACAGCAGCTGATGGATCGTCTCTGGGGTGATGCCTTCCTCGCGGTCTCGCGGGCCCTGGACGTGCACATGGCCGCGCTGCGCGCCAAACTCGACCGGCCCGGGCTGATCACCACCATTCGAGGGCACGGGTTCCGGTGGGAGACCTGACGACGCCGCCACCTCAGCTCTCGGCATCGGGTTTCGCTGCGCCCTCAGACAATTCGGTGAACATGCGTTCCATCTCGGCCCGCGGTGATCGGTTCGCCGGGCCGTCATCGGGCGGAGATACGCTCGCGGCGGTGCGGGTCGGCGCAGACGTCGCGGATCAGCAGACCCACGTCGTGGTCGGCCGGGACGGTGCGATAACGCAGGTCGCAGACGATCGCACCCGCGACACTGACAGCGAAGCGAGTCTGCCTGTCCCCCAACGCATCTGTGGGGAACCCGGCTGTCCCGGTGGATACGGGTAACCGGGAAGCTCCGGTGCATCCGGTGGCTCTGGTTGACCCGGCGGGTACGGCGGAACCGGAGGCGATGGCTGGCCCGGGGGCTGCGGCGGGCCACGGCGGGACCTCCGGCCGCGTCCGCCCACGCGGCGCCGTGCACCACTGCACGATGACAGTCGCGGGGAAATCGCCTGTTTCACGAACGTGAACGGCAGACACCCCGGCGAGTGAACGGGATTCGGCGGATCACCAGAGGGATTGCGGGCGGATGCGGTTGGCCAGATCGACCAGCGCGTAGCGGTGCAGCCGCCGCGGCGAGGTGCGGGCCGCGGTCCGCAGCACCGCTTCCAGCCCCTCGCGCAGCCCCGCCTTCGTATAGGGCAGCCCGAGAATCGTCGCGTCCGCCGGTTCCGGGCTGCCCCCGGCGCGCAGCCAGGCCAGCGCCGCGCCGAGCACCACGGCCTGCATCTGCAACTGACGGGGATCGTCGCGCAGCGCGGCCAGACGATTCTCCGCCTCGCTCAGCTCCGCCTGCGTCAGTTCCTCCGGCGGCCGGGAGACCTGCAGCAGGCAGGCGGTCAGGCGGGCGGCGTTGTAGTGCCGCGAGACTTCCGGGACCTGTTGCAGCGTCGTCACCGCGGCTGCGCGATCGCCGTCGGCGACCTGACGGCGAGCCAGCCCGAACGCCGCGCTCGCCAAGCCTCGATCGACCCGCCACACCGCGCGGTAGTACTCCGCCGCCGCCCGCCCCCATCGGTCCGGATCACCGGTCGCGCTGTCCTGCAACAGCAGTTCGGCGGCGGCGGCCAACGCCAGCTGCGGCGCCACCTCGCCCGGAACCGTGCCGTGCACCAGCTCGAAATTCTCGTACGCTCGCTCGAAACGGCCGACGCCGAGTTCGGCGATGCCGCGGTACCAATCGATCCGCCAGTCCGCGGGATACACCGGGGCGAGCCGATCCAGTTCGGCGCGGGCTCGATCCGCCTCGCGCAGATCCAGGTACGCGCGCACCGCCGCCAGCCCTTCCTCCAGTTCGGCCGTCGGCGAGGCGGGCAGCGCGCCCGCGTTCACGCTGTCGCGGTGCAGCCGCAGGGTTTCCAGCGCCTGGCCGGGATCGCCGTGCAGCAGCGGAGACAGCAGCTCCGCGCTGGGATCGTCCGCGTCGGTCAACGGAACCGGCAGCGCCGCGAGCACACTCGACGGCTCCAGCTCGGGCGGGCGATGCCGGCCGTCGATGATGCCGTCGGTCTGGCGCAGCAGCGTGGTGACGCCGAAATCGCCTCGGGCGGCCCCGAATACGGAAGACACCTGCGGGTAGCCGCGGTCGTGATCCTCGGCGAGCACCGCCCGCAGCACCCCGCCGAGCTGCCGGTACATCGCGAAGGTGGACGGAAACCGCTGTGCCGGATTGGGATCGGTGGCCCGGCGCAGCAGCCGTGCGAAAGTGGGATACCGACGCAGCACCGGTTCCTGGTCGGGCGTGGGCAGCCCCGGCAGCTTCCGTCCCTCCTCGTCGGTGGGCAGGCACAGGGTGAGCGCAGCCAGGGTGCGGCCCACGGTGTAGATGTCGGAGGCGATGGTCGGTCCGGTCTCGATGTATTCCGGCGCCTGGAAACCTTGTGTGCCGTAGAGGTTTCCGCCGGATTCGCGGGCCGCCACGGCACCGAGGTCGATGAGTTTGACCTCGTCCGCGGTCACCATGATGTTGTCCGGTTTCAGGTCGTTGTAGGCGAGGCCGCAGGAGTGCAGGTAGTCCAGCGCCGGGAGAATCTCCATCACGTAGACGATGGCCTCGGCGACCGGAAGTCGTTCGGGCGCACGCTCGTCGAGCATCGTCTTCAGCGAGCGGCCACCGATGTACTCCATCACGATGTAGCCGCACGCGATGTTGTCCACGGTCCGGTGCGTGACGAAGTTGAAGATCTTGACGATCGCCGGATGCGCCATCTCCGAGAGGAATTGGCGTTCGGCGAGCGCGACCACGTTGGCCTCGAAATCGAGCGGGTTCTGCAGGCCCTTCAGCACCACCCAGCGGCCGCTGACGTTGCGGTCACGAGCCAGGTGGATCCAGCCGAGTCCGCCGTAGGCCAGGCACCCCCGCACCTCGTACTGGTCGGCGACGACATCGCCGGGATTCAGCAGTGGCCGGAAGTTGAACGGCGACCCGCAGTGCGCGCAGGTGCCGGTGGATTTCGCACGGGTGGCGCCGGACGAGCGGCCGACCGGCTGCCAGCACTTCCAGCAGAAGCGCTTGTCCTCGGGCACCTCGGGATCGGCCAGGATCGCGGTGTCCGGATCGGTGGAGGTCGATTCGGGCAGTGTGACCAGCCCCGCGCCCAGTCGCCGGACGCTCGGGCGGGATCGGACCCCTGCCCGGCCCGAACCAGCTTCCCCCACAGCGTCTTCCAGGTCGTCGTCCGGATACCCGAAACTCGCCGCAGTCGGTTCGACGCGGCGAGTGGGCCACCGATGGGTCGGATCCTGGTCCGGCAGCGGCCGGGCCACCCACCCGGGTGGGCGCCGGCGGCCGGATACAGTCGCGTCGTCCGGCATTTCGACCTCTCAGACCTACGGCTCGTCGTGCTGGCCCGCAAACCTGAACCGCTCCGCGGGACGGAGGTCATCCGTCCCGCGGAGCGACCGGGGTCGGTCCCTATTGGCGTCACAGGGGGTCGGGACCGACGGGCATCAGGGCGATTCTGCCTCATCAGGGTCGGCGGCGTCGGTGCTCGCCGCGGATGCGTTGCCGGCGCGATCCTCGCGGTGCTCCAGCGGCCGCTCCGCGACCACCGGGAACTGGCCGGTGTAACCCTGGCGCAGCGACGCCACCTGGAGCACCCGGCCACGGGCCAGGAACCAGCCGCCGACCAGCAGCGGCACCATGAGCACGCCCATCGCGATGACGGCGCCGCGCTGCGTGTCGTCCTCTCCGAACAGCATGAGCCCGACGACGATCGCCATGAAGATCAGCGCCGAGTAGTTGGTGTACGGCGCGCCGATCAGCCGGAAGGACGGACGCTCGAGGCGGCCCTCCTTCGCCCACTTCACCATCTTCATCTGGCAGATCAGGATCGCCGCCCAGGCCGTGATGGTGCCCAGCGCCGACATGTTCAGCACGATCTCGAACGCCTTCTCCGGCACCAGCGCGTTGAGCCCCACGCCGGCCAGCGCGATCGTGCCGGTGGCGAGAATGCCCACGTAGGGCACGCCCTGCTTGGACATCCGCGACGCCAGGCTGGGAGCGCTGCCGTTCATCGACATCGAGCGCAGGATGCGGCCGGTCGAGTACAGACCGGCGTTCAGGCTGGAGAAGGCCGCGGTCAGCACGACCAGGTTCATCACGGTGCCCGCGCCGTCCACGCCGAGCCGGGCGAAGAAGCTGACGAACGGGCTCTCGCCGGACTTGAAGGAGGTGTAGGGCAGCAGCAGCGCCAGCAGCACCAGCGAACCGACGTAGAACAGCGCGATGCGGGCGATGACCGAGTTGATCGCACGGGGCATGATCTTCTCGGGGTTCTCCGCCTCACCGGCGGCCGTGCCGATCAATTCCACCGCGGCGTAGGCGAATACGACGCCGGTGGTCGCCAACACCAGTGGCAGCAGGCCGTTCGGGAACAGGCCGCCGTGGTCACTGATCACGCTGATGCCCGTCTGGGCGCCGTCGATCGTGAAACGACCGGCGAGGAAGACGGTGCCGACGATCAGGAAGGTCACCAAGGCGACCACCTTGATCAGCGCGGCCCAGAACTCCATCTCGCCGAACCAGCGCACCGACACCATATTGATGCTCACTACGATCGCCAGCGCGACCAGCGCGATGCTCCACTGCGGAATCGCCTTGAACGCACTCCAGTAGTGGACGTAGGTGGCGATCGCGGTGATGTCGACGATGCCGGTCATACACCAGTGGAAGAAGTACATCCAGCCGACGCCGAAGGCCAGCTTCTCGCCGTAGAACTCGCGGGCGTAGGAGACGAACGAACCCGAGGACGGGCGATGCAGCACCAGCTCACCGAGGGCGCGCAGGATGAAGAAGACGAAGATGCCGCAGACCGCGTAGGCGATGAACAGCCCAGCGCCGGCTTCCTTCAACCGACCGCCCGCGCCGAGGAACAGCCCGGTACCGATCGCGCCGCCGATCGCGATCATCTGCAATTGCCGTGGACGCAGCGCTTTGTGATAGCCCGCGTCCTCGGCCTCCAGCGCGCTCGCGGCACCTGCCTGCGCGTCTGGGTGGGGTTGAACGGTGGTCATAACGGGACCTTCCATGTGATGCCAATCATACCATCAGGTAATGGAACATACCTCTATCCGATGGCACATACAACGTTGGACGGAATTTTGTAACGACGCGGAAACCCGGCAGCCACCCCTTGCCGGTTGCTTTCCGATTGCCCGAACCGCCTCAGAGCGGGGAGGATACCCGACACTCCGAAGCAACACTCAGGCACAGCAATCGAATAGCAATGTGTCCGGACCGACCAACATCAGGCTCGTCAATGTCCCCTGAAAGCCCCTATGTGCCACTTCCCAGGGCGAGAACCGGGTTTCGGTGTGGTTTCCTTGATAGATGGCATCGGGTGCGGAGTTCACGATCGACGAGCTGGCGCGCGAGTCCGGCATGACCGTGCGCAGCCTGCGGGCCTATCAGGAGCGCGGCCTGCTGCCGCCGCCGCGCCTGAAGGGCCGAACCGGGTTCTACGGTCCGCAGCACCTCAACCGGGTGCGCATCATCAGCCGGCTCATGGACCGCGGCATCAAGCTGAGCGGCATCCGCGAGTTGCTCGACGCCTGGGACCGCGGCGACGACCTGGGCGCGGTCCTCGGCGTCTCGCTGGAGGACGGCCCGCCGGGCGGCGAACAGGCGCGGGCGCAGCCCCCGGGCGAGCGGACCATCGCGGCGACCGAACTCATGGAGCGCTACCGCGACGTGCCGAACGGCTTGGCCCGCGTCGTCGCGGCGGGCCTGTACGAACCGTTCGACGCCACCACTTATCGCGAACGCGACCCCCAGCTGGTCCGGTTCGCCGATCAGCTGGCCGCTTCGGGCGTGGACGAGGCCGCCGTCCTCGACGAACTCGACCGGCTGCGCGCCGACTGCGACCACATCGCCCGGCGCTTCGTCGACCTGTTCGAGCACACCGCGGCGGCGGCGTTCCGGCAGTCCGGCCGCACCCCGCACGACGTCGCCGAGTTCACCGAACAGCTGGCCACCGCCCGTACCCTGCCCGGCCGGGTGTCCGCCGAACTGGTCGATCAGTTCATCTCGCGGTACCTCGAGCACATCACCAGGGACCTGGACGATCCACGGCCCGACCGGCCCGAACCCGCGGGCGGACGCTGACCACTCACTCGGCGGAATCGCGGCGCTGCTCCATCCGGGTCAGGATGCGTTCGATCTCCCGGTCCACCCACGCGGTGAGGCGTCCGGCGCTCATCCCGGTGGCCACCGGGGCGGGGTCGTCCAGCGGCATCACTTAGCGGCCGTCGCCGGGGAGATCACGCCACAGCACGCCCGATTCGGCGCGTCCGCGGGGGCCGAACTTGGAACGGCCCTGTAGCACCTTGACGATGCCCGTGGCCGTCGCGGGAATGCCGAAAAACGCTGCGCTGCGGGCGGAATCGTCGTCCTCCGGCTCGTCGTCGTCGGACACCATCGATCCGGCCGGCTCGTAGCCGGGCGCGGGCGCGGCGGCATGCACCACCAGATCCGGTTGCACGCCCGGCCCGGTCCGCGGCAACTGCCCGATCACGACCTCGCCGAGCGCGCGGGGATCGCACTCCTCGACCGTGAAACCGCCACTGTGCCAAAGTGTTTCCCCGGGCCGCTGGGTGAGCAGGTAGCCGCGTGCGCCGTGCCGCACCGCGTGCACACGGATGCGCCGCTCGGGGTTGTCGAACTCCTGATCGTTCCACGCGTGCGCGACGACGAAGACCTCCGGTGCGGCGATCGCGGCCGCCATCGCCTCGAACTCGCCGTCGGCGCGCGCTCGTAGCAGCCGCCGGGTGTCGGCCTTCTCCCGTTCGTAGTCGTCGAGACGCGGTGTACGGCTGGTGAATACGAACGGGGCGGGCAGGTTGCCGTGCCGGTGCTCGTCGCACAGCACCTTGAATTCGAGATCGGTGAACGTCCAGCGCGTCACGGCTCGACCACCGGCTTCACCTTGTGCGGCATGTCTTCCAGCGCCTCATCGAGGGCGAGCCGGCCGGTGAGGTACTTCGCGGGCTTGTGGTCCTTGCCGCCCTGCGCCGCGCCACCGGCGCCCCCGGCCGGTCCGCCCATCGGTGCGCCCATGCCGGACTGGGACGCGCCGTTCGACGCACCCGGATGGTCCGAGGGCGACTCGGGCAGTGCGGCGCGGGGGAACAGCTGTGCCGACTTCGTTTCCTGGAGTGGGTGTTCCGGGGGCGGGATGCTCGCGCCACCGGCCGCTCCCCCGCTGTGCCCGCCGCCACCGCCGTGGGCTGCCGGGTTCAGGTCCGGTAGCTCGCCGAGACCGGGCAGGTGGCTGGGATCCGGGAGGTGGCTCATCAGGTTCTGGAGCGGGTCCGTTCCGATCAGGGCGCTGCCCAGCTGGGAGAATGCCTGGATACCCTCGGACAGCGAATTCGCCAGCTGCCCCAGCACGCCGGAGCCGGATTGGGTTGGGCCGTGCGGGCTCGCGGAGGTGTTGTCGGGGTGCGTCGCGGAATCGTAGGGGGTCGTGGCGCCGTCGCGGACCAGTTGCGCGCCTTCGGAACTGGGGGTCGTCGCGCCGAAGAACGGTGTGTCCGGGGTCGGCGTGCTTCGGCTCTCCGGACTGGATCGGAGGCGCGACATCAACTCGTCGGTGGTCGACGAGGTCGGTGCTTGCGGCATCGCGGCCGCGGGCGACACCTGTTTGGGGGTGTATCCCGGGATGCTGGGTGTGGACGGCGAGCTGGGCGCGGGGGACGATTTCGGGGAGGACTGGACGCCGCCGGAGCTGCCCTGTGAGGACGGGATATTCGGCTGGGGGACCGAGCTCGACCGTGGTGTCGATGCGGACGGGATGGTGGGGGTCGAACCGCCGCCGGGCTGTCCTTGTCCGGAGGCAGGGATTCGGCTCGACTGGCCGCCCTTGGCACCGGTGCTCTGCAGGCCCTCTTGATAGCCCTTCTGGTAACCCGCCTGATAGCCCTGCTGATAAGTTCCCGACTGCTGGCCGGGCTGGCCGCCCGTTGCGCTACCGGGGTGGCCACCGGTCGTACTGCCGAACTGACCGTCGGCTGTACTTCCGGACTGGCTTCCGCCATTGCTGTTCTGGCCGTAAGGATTACCGGCGTTCTGGCTGTCCCCGCCCTGCGCGTAGGGATCGCCTGCCGGACTGCCGCCCTGTCCGTAGGCGTTCCCGGCATTGTGTCCGTACCCGCCATTGGCGTTCTGCCCGTATGGATCTCCGCTGTTCTTTCCATACGGATCACCGTTGTTCTGGCCGTAAGCACCGCTGGGGTTCTGTGCGTACGGGTCTCCGTTGTTCTGGCCGTAGCCGCCGTTGGAACCCTGCCCGTACGGGTCGTTGCCGTAACCGCCGTTCGGGTTCTGTGCGTAGGGATCCCCGTTGGGACTACCGCCGTTCGCGCCCTGCTGGTAACCCTGCTGATAGCCCTGGTCGTACCCCTGCTGATAGGGCGTTCCGCCCTGATTGTTGCCGCCTTGGTTGTTGTTCCCGCCTTGATTCTGCGGCTGCTCGAACGGTCCGCTCAACGCGGGCATGATGGAGGCGGAATTCTTGATGCCTTCGACGTAATGGCTCTCGAATTCACCACGGTAATAGTCCAATTCGGAACCGGGACAACACGAGTCGGCGTTGGGGTCGGTGGGCATGCTCAGTTGCGTGGCGTACAACCACTGCGCGGTGTAGTCGAGGTTCTGACTCATCGCCACCATGGCATCGGCCAACGGCTGCACGCCCTTCTGGTAGTTCTGGGAGGCCGCCACCGCCGCGCTCGCGCCGTTGCCCTTCCACGAATCACCGAGCGAAGTAATCGTATTCACAGCTTGGCGAACTCCGCACCGGAGCCGGTATCGGTGGACGCGTACTTCTTACCCGCCGCCACGAAGGTGTCGCCCATATCGGTGACGATCTTCGCGTGGTTCTCCAGAATGCTATGCAGCCGAGCGCCTTTCGTATTGAACGCGCCCGAGAGTTCCCGGCCGGAGAACAGGCTCCCGAACGGGTCCATGTGGTCGAGTTTGTTGTCGCTGACCATCTTCGCCAGTGCCAGCAGTTCACCGACCAGGTCGGCGGCGGCTTGCGCCCCCTTGACCGCGTCCTTGGGGTCGAATTGCAGGTAGCCGTTGGTCGCCGCCGTCTTCAACGTGGACCATTCGGAGTTGCTCGTCGCCATCAGCGCTCTCCTCTCGTCTCGAAAACTGCACCGGGGCAGGCGAAGCCGGTCATCGTCGGATCACCAGTCCTGGTCCGCGATCAGCGACCGGCCCGCGCTGTCGGCGGCCGAACTCTCGCCCGTGTCGGCGGCGGGACGGCCGGGCGGTTGCGGTAGCGACGTCGGGCGGGTGGCGCGGGCGGTAGCACCGCGCCCAGATCCGGTGCGCCCTCGATGATTTCGGACAGCTTCGGTAATCTCGCCCGCCGCAACCGCAACGGTTCCATGAGTTCCTGGCAGCGTTGCCGTACCTGCGCGGCGGCGGCCTGGACCGCGGAAGTCATCGCCGCGGCGATCTCGTCGTGGGTCAGATCGGCGATGTCGTCGGCGAATTCGGTGTGGATCAGCAGGCCGTCGGCGTTCACCGTTACCCGGATGCGCTTGTCGCACGCGGTGACCGACGCCGTGAGCTGCGCGCGCCGGCGCTGGAACTCGGCTATCCCGCGCAGTTGCTGGTCCAGGCCGTCCAGCAGGGTCGCCGCGTCCTCCTGCATACGCTCATTCGGCATCCGGACCTCCTCTGCGATACCCGCCCGCGCGGCGTGTGCTCCCGACCGGCCGCACGTCCGCCCGGCCGGGTCTGCGATGATCACGACCATGCGAGTATTGGTGCAGCGAGTGACATCGGCCCAGGTCACCGTCGACGACGAGGTCGTCGGGCGCATCGACCCGGCCGCTACCGGCGCGCCCCACGGCCTGCTCGCGCTGGTCGGTGTCACCCACGACGACACCCCCGCGACCGCGAAGGCGCTGGCGGACAAGCTGTTCCGGCTGCGCATCCTCGACGGCGAGCGCTCCGCGGCCGACTTGGCCGCGCCGATCCTGGTGGTCAGCCAGTTCACGCTCTACGCCGACACCGCCAAGGGCCGCCGCCCGTCCTGGTCGGCCGCCGCGCCGGGAACGGTCGCCGAACCGCTGGCCGACGCCCTCGCCGCGGACCTCCGGGCGCTCGGGGCCACCGTAGCCACCGGACGTTTCGGCGCACATATGCGGATCGAGCTGGTCAACGACGGACCGGTGACCATTCTGCTGGAGGCGTGAGACCGGCTCAGGACGCATTCGAGCCACCGAACTCGCTGCCCGACCGGCCGTCCACGCCGTGCATGACGGCGGCCGCGTTGCGCTGGCCCTCGGCGAAGTCGTGCAGCGTCGCCGCCATCGCATCGGTGCCGTCCAGCAGGTTCTTCCGCGCTCCCTTGTAGCCCTTGTCGCCCTCGGAGAACTTCTTACCCATGGAATCGTCGCCCCACGGACGGTTCCCGGCGTCGGACTCCGAGCCCGACAGCGTGCCGCGCAACCGATCCGCCACCCCCCGCACCCGATCGGCCAGGTCCTGCGTGATCTGCGCGGCCGCCTTCAACTTCTCGGGATCGACCTCGATCCGGTCCGCCATGACTAGCTCACCTCACTCGGCATCGTGATCAGTTCCCCAATGTGAAAGGCGTGTCGGTATCCCCACCGCCACCGGTTCCGGGATCCTCCGAGGCCGGATAGGCGCCCGGCGGTAGCCATTCGCCCCACTCCGGCGCGTCGGGCGCGTCGAAGGACCCCGGCAGCGCCTCCCATTCCGGGAAGAACTTCGACCTCGTCTTGGCCCGCATATCCTTCCCCGGCCCGAGAAACGGAGGCTCGGGCCGATGCTCGCCACCACCCGGTTGCCCCGTTCCGTCGTTCGGCACGGTCCCGCCCGGCGGCCGCGCCGAGTTCCCCGGGGTGGTCGAATCCGATGGTGCGCCATGGGGATTCGGCGTCGAATGAGTCCCCGGGGACGAATTCGGCAGCGGATGGGTGCCAGCGGACGAGTTCGGCGGCTGGGTATCGGGTGACGAATTCGCCAGCGGCGCTTGCGGAGTCGAGTGGGGACTGGTGCCCGTCCCCGCCGGACGATCACTGATCGTGGGGGCTGTCGAAGACGGGGAGTGCGGCGTAGGCGTCCCACCCGTGTGCCCGCTCGATGCCGGAGGTTGCCAGCCCCCGTCGACCGACGAACTCCACGATGTGGGCGGCTGGCCGCCGGGGTGGGTGCCGGTGGTGATCGGCCGCCCGTCCGGCGCGGTGACGAACGACTCCGAACCACCCTGACTGTGCACCGACCCGCCGCTGCCACCCGTGCCGAAAGCACCGCCCGGCTGATGCGAGCCCCCGCCCGGCTGCGACGTCGTCACCACGGCCCCTGCGCCATTGTTCGAAGGTGGTGGCGCACTGCCATCACTGTGCACCGCGGGCCGATCCAGCGGGCCGCCGCCGCCCTCACTACCGAACGACCCACCCGGATGCTGCTGCCCCGACCCACCCGACTGCGATTGCGGCGCCGTCACAAACGACTGCTCACTCCCCCCACTGTGCGTAGACACCCGATCAACCGGCACGCCCGACTCCCCACCCCGCTGCCCGGACGCCCCCACATTGGGCTGCTCACCACCGACCGAATAACTCGAATCATGCGGCACAGCCTGAGAATTGGCGCCCGCCGCCACAACGGGAGCACCGCCGTTCCCAACAGGAGTCCCACTGTTACCCACCGGCGCACCGCCGTTCCCTACAGGTGCTCCATGGCCGCCAACGGGGGCACGAGTGAGCCCAGGCGGGTTCCCACCGTTCCCAGGCGGGGCACCACTATGGCCGGGCTGAATTCCACTATTCCCGGGTGGGGTGCCGCCGTTGCCAGGCTGGGTTCCACTGTTGCCGGGCGGGTTTCCGCTGTTCCCGGCCGACACTCCCTGGTTCGCGGGAGTGGTCCCGCCCGGAACGCCGGCGCGGGTGTCGGTGCTTGCGGGGGTCGTGGAGGAGCCGTCGTGGTTCGAGGGTGGGTTCGGGGGGCCGACGCGCGGTTCGCCGGGTTTGTGCATCCAGGCGCCGTAGCGGATGTCGGAAGAGGAGATCGGGGAGTTTTTCGCGAAACCGCCGCGGGCGCCGCCGACCATGGCACCGCGGGCGGCGCCGCCCACCCAGCCGGGGCCGGAGGAGAACGCGGTCCAGTCCCCGGTCGCGGCGCCCACGGCCACGTTGCCCATCGCCGTGCTCACGATTCCCGACGAGGCTCCGATGAACGCGCCCCGCCCGATCCGGCCCGGCGCGTTGTTCAACTGCTTGGCGGCGACATTGTCGATGCCCCGGCCCAGATACCGGGCGAACTCACGCGACGGCAGCGTCCCGGCGACCGAGGCGAGCACGGAGAGCCCGAACTGCTTCCCGTTGAAGTGCCGCCGCTTCCCGTCCGCCATCTGGCCCAGCTGCACCGAACCGTCGATGGCCATCGAAATCGCCGCCGCCTCGGTGAATTTCACGCCGTACACGCCCCAGCCCTTCGCCGAGGGAGCGACCAGCCGGCCCTGCGCGATCGACTTCCAGAAGTACTGCTTCGTCGCGGGCGCACCGAGTTTCGAGGCCAGCTTGGTGATGGCGTTCTGCACGACGTCCTCGAACACCCGCAGGAACGATCGGGTGGACGAGATGGCCGCCGCCTCCACCGCCGGCGCAGTGGGCGGAAACAGCCACGCCCAGATGATCTCCAGCGCCAAGGCCGCCAGCGAGACGATGACCGTAATCTTGATGCCCTGCAACTGGGTACCCATGTCGAACGCCGAATCGGAGATCGTCTGCAGCAGTTCGGCCAGCGATTCGAGCGATTGGTCGCCGGTGCGCAGGGCGTCGAAGCGCTGTCCCATCGCGACCGCGGCCTCACCGTCGGAGTAGGCCTGCTCGGTGGCGCGCTTGGCCTCGTCGACCATGGTCAGGAGCGCTCGCAGATCCTCGGAGGCCGTCTTCCACGCGGCCGACACCGCCCAGGCGGCATCCTCGTCACCGTCGGGCCAGGTCGTTCCCGCGATCCAGGCCAGCCACCGCAGCCCCTCGGGCAGATCGAGTGTCATCGGTACTCGTCCGCGCCGTCCGGCTGTGTCCTCTCGACCCGCATTGTGACCTCCTCGACACGGGGGCACCTCACACCACATCGCATGTCGTTGAATTGCCGGTGGCACGCAAGCGAATTCGACAAGACAACCCACGGTTCATCGGGCAACGACCCGGCGGCGCCGGCTGTGGCGCGCAGGGAAATCCACCGGCGATCGTTGTGAGAAACACAGGGCGAATCCGATGGGCCGTGCCGCGTCAGCGGTGTCGATAGTGTCGGCCTCGACTCACGTCTGAGAACGCAGCCCGCCCGGGCCCAGGAGAAACCCAACATGCGCAAACACCGCCACCTCACCGCAGCATCGGACCTGCGGGAAATTCTCGACTTCTTCGGCAAGTGCCCCGAATGCGGCTATCCCGCAACGGCTTCGGCGACACTGCGGAACAGCAATACCGTGGTCGCCTCCTGCGACCGCCCGTGCGGCTGGAACGGCATCGTGCCACTGACCACCATGACCGAGCATCGTCCGCACGCCGACATGCGGGAGTGACCGGCCCGGTACCTCACTGCGGTGCGCTGTGCGTGCTGAACCTGCGCCCACGGCACCGACTTTCGCGGCGAGCCCACCTCGTGCCAGGTCATCCGGATGTCGCCGAAGGACAGCGACTGCCCGGCCTGCAACGCCGCCAGCGCGCGGGGGAACTACACACCGCGGCGATCACCAGGCCCGCCGTCGACCCACTGTTGTCGATCTTGGTGGGCAGATAGGTGCCGCGATGCCCGCCCAGCCCCGCTCGCGCGGCAGCCTCCCCCAACTGCGTCGAAAGCGCGGAATTCACCTACGCGGCAGCGCCTTGATCCGTCACCGTTCCCCGTCCCCCGGTACCTATTCCGTACGGAGGGTGAGTATTCGGGGTCCGTCCTCGGTGACGGCGACCGTGTGCTCCCAGTGCGCGGCGCGGCTGCCGTCCTCGGTCACCACGGTCCAGTCGTCGTCGAGGACGCGGGTCTGGGTGGTACCCAGGGTGAGCATCGGCTCGATCGCCAGCACCGAGCCGACCACGAGCTTCGGCCCCTTGCCCGGTGCCCCCTCGTTGGCCAGGAACGGATCCATGTGCATCTGCCGGCCGATACCGTGCCCGCCGTAACCGTCGACGATGCCGTAAGCCCGACCGTGCTCCTGCTCGGCCGCGCGGGTACCGAGTTCGATGGCGTGCGACACGTCGGTGAGCCGATTGCCCGGCAGCATGGCGGCGATCCCCGCCTCCATCGATAGCTTCGTCGCCTCGCTCAGCAACCGATCGGCCTCGATGATCTCGCCGACACCGAACGTCCACGCCGAGTCGCCGTGCCAGCCGTCGAGGATCGCGCCGCAGTCGATGGACACCAGATCGCCCGGGGCGAGCACCTCGTCCTTCGACGGAATCCCGTGCACCACACGGTCGTTCACCGATGCGCAGATCGAGGCCGGAAAGCCGTGGTACCCCTTGAACGACGGGACCGCACCGGCGTCGCGGATCACCTGCTCGGCGACCCGGTCCAGCTCCAGCGTCGAGACGCCGGGCTGCGCCGTCGCGCGCACGGCGACCAGCGCCCTGCCCACGACGGCGCCGGCGGCGGCCATGGCGTCCAGTTCACCGGCGGTGCGGAAGGGCACCACCTTCTTCTGCTTGAGTCCGAAGACCATTCGCGTCAGCGACCCAGGGCGCGGAGCGCGCGAGTATTGACCTCTTCGATCTCGCCGATACCGTCGACCGAGACGACCTGGCCGTCGTAGTGCTGCAGCAGCGGTTCGGTCTCCTCGCGGTACACCCGCAGCCGGTTGCGGATGACCTCTTCGGTGTCGTCGTTGCGTCCGCGGCTGAGCATGCGCTGCACCACGACGTCCTCGGCCACCACGAAGCACAGCACAGCGTCCAGCTCGCGACCGGATTCCTTGAGCATCTTCTCGAGTGCCTCGGCCTGGTCGACCGTGCGCGGGTAGCCGTCGAGCACGAAGCCGTTCGCGGCATCCGGTTCGGCGATGCGCGCCTCGACCATGCGGTTGGTCACGTCGCTGGGTACCAGGTTCCCGGCGTCCAGATACTTCTGCGCCTCGCGGCCCAGCGGGGTCTCCTGCGAGATGTTCGCACGGAACAGATTCCCTGTGGAGATGTGCGGCACACCCAGCTTGTCCGACAGCAGTTCGGCCTGCGTGCCCTTGCCGGCACCCGGCGGTCCGAGCAGTACGAGTCTCACTTGAGGAACCCTTCGTAATTTCTGTTCATCAGCTGGCTCTCGATCTGTTTGACCGTATCGAGGCCGACACTCACGACGATCAGGACGGCGGTGCCACCGAACGGCAGGTTCTGCAAACCACTCGAATTGCCCATGTTGAGGAACAGGTTCGGCAGGACGGCCACGGCACCCAGATAGATCGAACCGGGGAGGGTGATCCGGCTCAGGACGAAGTTCAAGTAGTCGGCGGTCGGCTTACCCGGCCGATATCCGGGAATGAAGCCGCCGAACTTCTTCATCTCGTCTGCGCGTTCCTCCGGGTTGAAGGTGATCGCGACGTAGAAATAGGTGAAGAACACGATCAGCGCGAAATAGATCGTGATGTAGGCCCAGTTGGTCGGGTCCACGAGGTATTGCTGAATGGTCTTCTGCCACCAGCTGGGATCGGTGGCATTGGACTGGGTCAGCTGCGAGACCAGGTTCGGCAGGTACAGCAGCGAGGACGCGAAGATCACCGGGATCACACCGGCCTGGTTGACCTTCAACGGCAGATACGTCGAGGAGCCGCCGTACATCTTGCGGCCCACCACGCGCTTGGCGTACTGCACCGGAATCCGGCGCTGGCCCTGCTCGACGAAGATGACCGCCACGATGACCAGGAAGGCGCCGAAGCAGACCAGACCGAAGATCAAGCCGCCCTTGCTGTCCAGAATGGCCTTGCCCTCGCCGGGGATGCGGGCCGCGATGCCCGCGAAGATCAGCAGCGACATGCCGTTGCCCACGCCGCGTTCGGTGATCTGCTCGCCGAACCACATCACCAGCGCCGCACCGGCGGTCATCACCAGCACGATGATGATCATCCCGAAGATGCTGTTGTCGGCGATGATGTCCTGCTGGCAGCCGCGCAGCAGCTGCCCGCGCGAGGCGAGCGCGACCAGACCGGTAGCCTGCAGAATCGCCAATGCGATCGACAGATACCGGGTGTACTGCGTCATCTTGGTCTGCCCGGATTGGCCTTCCTTGCGCAATTCCTCGAAGCGCGGAATGACCACGGTCAGCAGCTGGATGATGATGCTCGCGGTGATGTACGGCATGATGCCGATCGCGAACACCGAAAGTTGCAGCAGCGCACCGCCGGAGAACAGGTTGATCAGCTGATAGATCCCGGCGTTCTCACCGCCGGACACCTGGTCGATACATTGGCGGATCGCCTTGTAGTCCACACCGGGCGACGGCAGCGCTGCACCGATGCGGTACAGCGCGATCAGGCCCAGCGTGAAGAGAATCTTCCGCCGTAGGTCCGGGGTCCGGAAAGCCGACACGAAGGCGGAAAGCACAGATCCTCCTGGCTAACGACATGGGGCGAGGCAGACAACAACTTGACTCTAACAGCGACGCCGGACGAGCTCTCACCCGTCCGGCGCCCCCTACTACAAAGAGTAACTGTCAGTCCAGCTCGGTGGCGGTGCCACCGGCGGCGGCGATCTTCTCCTTGGCGGAGCCGGAGAACTTGTCGGCGGAAACCTGAACGGCCACACCGATTTCGCCCTCGCCGAGCACCTTCACCAGCTCGTTCTTGCGAACGAGGCCGGCGGCGACCAGCTGGTCCTTGTCGATCGCACCGCCGTCCGGGAACTTCCGGGCGATGTCACCGACGTTCACGACCTGATATTCCGTCCGGAACGGGTTGGTGAAGCCCTTCAGCTTCGGCAGCCGCATGTGGATCGGCATCTGGCCGCCCTCGAAGCGGGCCGGCACGTTCTTGCGGGCCTTCGTGCCCTTGGTACCGCGGCCCGCGGTCTTGCCCTTCGACGCCTCACCGCGACCCACGCGGGTCTTCTCGGTCTTGGCGCCCGGAGCCGGACGCAGGTGATGCAACTTGATGGTCATGCGTTGACCTCCTCAACGGTAACGAGGTGGCGCACGACGTTGATCAGCCCGCGGTTCTGGGCGGTGTCCTCGCGCAGCACGGACTTGCGGATGCCCTTGAGTCCGAGCGTGCGAAGCGACTCGCGCTGATTCTTCTTGGCGCCGATCGTGGACTTGATCTGGGTCACCTTCAGCTGTGCCATGTCAGGCTCCTACTCCCGCCGCGCGCGCACGCAGCATGCCCGCAGGAGCGACGTCCTCGATCGGCAGGCCACGGCGGGCCGCCACCTCTTCGGGACGCTGCAGCTGCTTCAGGGCGGCCACGGTCGCGTGCACGACGTTGATGGCGTTGTCGCTGCCGAGCGACTTGGCCAGGATGTCGTGGATACCGGCGCACTCCAGCACGGCACGCGCCGCACCACCGGCGATCACACCGGTACCCGGCGAGGCCGGGCGCAGCATGACGACACCGGCGGCGGCTTCGCCCTGCACCGGGTGGGTGACGGTGGAGCCGATCATCGGGACGCGGAAGAAGTTCTTGCGAGCCTCCTCGACACCCTTCTGGATGGCCGCGGGCACTTCCTTGGCCTTGCCGTAGCCGACACCGACCATGCCGTTGCCGTCGCCCACGATCACCAGGGCGGTGAAGCTGAAGCGCCGACCACCCTTGACGACCTTGGACACGCGGTTGATCGCGACGACCCGCTCGAGCTGGTTCTTCTCGGCGGCATTGTCGCGGCGGTCACCGCGACGGTCCCGGCCGCCGCCACGTTCCTGGCGGCCGCCCTCGTTGTTCTGTCCGGCGGGTCCGCTTCCGCCGTCACGCCGTTGACGTCCCGGCATCAGACGTTCCTTCCGTTGCGCTTGCTGTTCTCGGTCCTGGGGAAAGGCATCAGAACTTCAACCCGCCTTCCCGAGCGGCGTCCGCCAGGGCGGCGATCCGGCCGTGGTAGTCGTGGCCACCGCGGTCGAACACCACGGTCTCCACGCCGGCGGCCTTGGCGCGGGCGGCGAGCAGCTCGCCGACCTTCTTGCCCTTGGCGGTCTTGTCACCCTCGACAGACCGCACGTCGGCCTCGACCGAGGACGCGGCGGCGACGGTCTTGCCGACCGAGTCGTCCACCAGCTGCGCGTGCAGGTGCCGCGCGGAGCGGAACACCACCAGGCGCGGGGTCGCGGCGTTGCCGACGACCTTCTTGCGCAGACGGAAGTGCCGGCGCGCCTTGGAAACTCGACGACGGGTCGACACGTCCTTGCCGAGCGGCTTGCGCGCGGCTTTCTGAGTATCAGTCTGGGCCATGGCTTACTTACCCGTCTTCCCTTCCTTGCGCCGCACGACCTCGCCCTCGTAGCGAATGCCCTTGCCCTTGTACGGGTCGGGCTTGCGCAGGCGGTGGATGACGGCGGCGATCTGGCCGACCTTCTGCTTGTCGATGCCGGACACCGAGAACTTCGTGGGGGCCTCCACCTTGAAGGTGATGCCCTCGGGCGCCTCGATCGGCACCGGGTGGCTGTAGCCGAGGGCGAACTCCAGGTTCGAACCCTTCTGCTGCACGCGGTAACCGACGCCGAAGATTTCCATCTTCTTCTCGTAGCCCTGCGTGACACCCACGATCATGTTGTTGACCAGGGTGCGGGTCAGACCGTGCAGGGAACGATTCCGGCGCTCGTCGTCCGGACGGATGATCTCGAGTTCGCCGTTCTCGGCGCGGTTGACGGTGATCGGCTCGGCGATCACGTGCGACAGGGTGCCCTTAGGGCCCTTGACCGACACGCTCTGGCCGTCGATTGTCACCTCGACACCGGAGGGAACGGAGACCGGCTTCTTACCGATACGCGACATTGTTCCTACCTCCCTTACCAGACGTAGGCGAGGACTTCGCCGCCCACGCCGTGCTGCTTGGCTTGACGGTCGGTGAGCAGGCCCTGCGACGTGGAGATGATCGCCACGCCGAGGCCGCCCAGCACCTTGGGCAGGTTGGTGGATTTCGCGTACACCCGCAGACCCGGCTTCGAGACGCGACGCACACCCTGCAGGCTGCGCTCCCGGCTCTGGCCGTACTTCAGGTCGACGATCAGGGTCTTGCCGACCGGCGCTTCTTCGGTGCGGAAGTCGGCGATGTAGCCCTCACGCTTCAGGATCTCGGCGATATTCGCCTTGAGCTTGGAGTGCGGAGCCTTCACCTGATCGTGGTACGCCGAGTTGGCGTTGCGCAGACGGGTCAGGAAGTCTGCGATCGGATCAGTCATGGTCATAGGTTGACCGTCACCTTTCTCGCCGCGGTTCCCATGCAGCACCCGCACGCCTCTCGGCGCCCGGATCGTGGGCCTACAGCAATTCGGCTTGGTCCGGCCGGCAGTTCGCCGACCGGATGAAGTGGCACGTCACCCGGGCTCCACACCGCACCACAGGCACAGTTCAGCCCCAGGCAACCGGTTCAGTATAGATGGGGGTGGGTGTGGGGCAGAAATCGGGGGGACATGGGGGTGGTCACACTCCGCCGCCGCGCGATCGACCTTATCGGTACAGGCGCTCGTACACCACGCGCGCCCGATCACGCAGCTGTTCCCCATCGAGCCCACCAGCACGCCGGCGAAGATCCGCATCCGCGACATAGTCGTCCACATCGGCGAACAGACCGTCCAACGCCTCGAACTCCGGACCTGGGGTCTGGCCGCGATCCCGCTTGAATTCCGCCAGATAGGCCGTTTCGAATTGATCGGCGGTCAACTCGCCGGACACGAATTCACGAATCAACGGCTCGTACACCGCCAGCATCCGAGATAGGTCGGCACGACCTTCAGGCATTGATCCCCTTCTCATCGTCCGGCAAGCCGAGCAGTCTCCTGACGTCCGTCAGCCCGGCCCTGGCTTCTTCCGTCATTTTCGCGGGTTCGATGGTCGAGGCGGTCTCGAGCACCGGGTACTCCCCCATGCCTTCGAGCCAGTACAGCTTGTACGCGATGTAGTCGGCGTCCGGGTCTTGTGCACGCCGCCCCAATTCCTTCAGTACCGCCAACAGCCCATCGGCGCCGCCTTGCCGCGTGAGAACCTCGGCCGCAGCGGTTTGCACGGCGATGTCGGGATCGTCCAGCATCTGTTCCAACCTGCCCCGGGCCTTCGCCTTCTCTATCACCCGGCCCAGTAACTCGGTCGCCTCGACCCGCAATGACCACGACTCGTCTTCCGACATCTCCAACGCTTCGGTCGGCGCGGCATCGGAGTCCTCATCGATCACGGAATCTCCTTCAGGTGTTGCGGGCCGGACGTTCTGTCGCGAAAAGTACACGCCCGGGCCGGTTTTGGAACGCGTGTTGCTCGCCGCCCCGTTTAAGGTGTGACGCGAGCGCGGCGTCGTCCCGACCCGCCGGAAGGAGACCTTGTGCGCACCATGATCTCGGCATTCTGTTTATTGGCCGCGGCGACGGCGCTGGCCGGCTGTTCGGGCGACAACTCGTCGGAGAGCAAACCGGCAGCTGTTACCAGCGCGGTGCAGGCGTCGGTGACCGCGGGGCCGGAGTCGAAACCCGGAACGCCGGGAAATCTGAACGTGCATACCTGGACCGGTAACGAACGCTTCCCGGTCCCCGGCGTCGGTGTGCGGTTCACCTCGTGCAGCGGCGATTCGGAGGTGGGGACCGCCACGACCGGCCGGGACGGCAATGCCGGGCAGACCGTGCCCGCCGGGTGCTATCGCGCGACGATCACTTCCGCGCCCTCCGGCTGCCAAGCCGACGAGGCCGCCAGCGAGACGGCGGACGTGAAACTGGAGGAACCCACGACCCTGGAGTTCCTGATCCACTGCGCCTGAGTCGCGCGAAACTTCCCCGGCCGTTCGCCCCGGCAGCGTCGTATCCCGGCCGCCGTCAACGTGATTCGGTGAATAGCAGCCTATGTGTCGCGGCCGAGGTAGGCCATCAGGCGGGTTTGGTCGTCGGAGTCGGTGGGCGCCGGGAGTTCGGGGCCGAAGAAGCCGGGGGCGCGGACTACGTTGGCTCGGGCCCATTCCGCGGCGCGGGTGACGAGATCGGGCGGGAGTTGGACCTCGATTCCGAGTGGATGAGCAATGTCCCAGGCGTGGGTGATCGAATCCGTGAGCAGCAGCGACAGGATGGCCGCGATCGGGATTTCACCCAAGCCCGGCAGGACCGTGGTTCGCGCCAGGGCGTCATCGGTCAGTGCCGCGTCGCAGGCGGCGCGGGCGGTGCGGAAGGTCCGCACCGGGTCGTCGCCGGCCAGCAGGCCCGGGTGCGGTGACCCGGGTGCACCGGTTCGATCGGTGAACTCGTCACCGGTCGCCCACGCACGCATCTGGCGCTGCCCCCAGGTGACGTGTCCCGCAACGTCGCGGACGGTCCACTCCGCGCACGCCGAAGGCGAACCCCATTGATCCGCACCAACTTTCGCCAGCACCGCATCCAACTCGTCCTGCGCTCGCCGATAGGCCCGCAAGGTGTCGTCCATCGCCATCTCCTTCGAATCGAGGGTCGTTGTCATAACGAGGACGAACAGCCACCCACCAACTCGACACCGGAGAGCCAGAAATTCGACACCAGCTCAGGCAGGGAGTCAGTCGCCACTGAACCACAGATAGCCGTACATATCGATCGCTCGCTGAGCGGCATCCCGAAGCGCGGCAATCATCTTCGCGTCAACTTCATTCTTCGGCACCATGCTGGCCAATTCATCCATGAAGAATGTGAGTTGATACGAATTAAACATCGTATCGGCATACTGATGGATACCCCTCAGCATAGACCCGAGCCGGGCCTCCAAAACGTTATCCGTTAGTCACTGCGCGAGCGGCCCCGAGATGGATTCCACCTATTTATGATTCATATTTTGGATTACAACACTAATACTCACTGACACTCCCGAACCCGCTGATACATCTTACGAGAATCCTCATTGGCACGAATTATATTGGGCGACATAGCTGGAAATATGAACGCAACTATCTCACCAACCAGCGCCGAATCTAGTGATTTATATCGCGACTGGGAACTCGGGCTGCCCGACCAATCCGGCCCGCGTCCACAACAGTCCCGACTCGAATAAACCGAAGTAGCTATGTCCGAGCGTTCACCGGCCGTCGGCAACAGCCAGCCGTTCCGGAACGAGATCCGCATACCACGGGATTTGAAGAATACCGATGAGCGTTCAGCGACCCGCTTCCTCAAAGGTTCGACAACCCATCGATCACCGTATTCTACGATCACACAGGAGTCTCAGTCCCCGCTGAACCAGAGATAGCCACGGTGCCGTAGCGCGCTCAGGCACGCCTCGCGCAGGTCCTGGAGCACCTTTTGCTCAGAGTCCGATCCCTGCGGTGCGCCATCGATCTCGTCGATCAAGAGATTCAATTGATACTCATTCAACATCGTATCGGCGTGCGGCATGATGCTTGCCAGCACGGACCGATCCGGAGCCTTCTCACGCAATGAGGTAAGGACTCCTACTGGATCCTCGGTGTAATGGGATATATCGGCATGAACCTGATTTCGCACAGTTATGGATATCGGCATCTACTCTCCTCACGGGACCGGATACATCGAGCGTACAGATCCCCACCTGTCCTGTACGACAATATATCTCGATGTCACTCTTCCTCCTTGCGATGCCGAAGTTGTTCCCACAATGCGGCCAGCATCGATCGTCCGTTCATAATGTCCGTCCTTGTTGGGTCCCATAGCGGGCGCGCTATCTGATGCCTCGACAAGCGCATCCAGATTCTCGCCGGCCTCGAAGAGGCCCTTGCTTTCGTCTACCTGCGCGCCTCCTGCGAAATGCTTACTGCGAACATACTTTTCGCCCTCGGCATCGAGGACAGGCTCAGGGACAGCGGCTCCGCCGTTCGCTGTTGCACCGTCTCCACGGTGGTCGTCACCGTCATCAATGACCACCTTCATCGCGATTATGGTGGCCAGATTGGTGATGGCCTTGTCGAGGTCGATGGTGGGGAGGGCGTTGAAGGCGTCGATGACGCCGATTCCGCCGGCGGCGAGGGCGGTGAGGCCGATGACTCTGGTCATCTGGCTGGCCCGGTAGGTTGCTTGGATTGCGTTGACGGTGGTGAGGACGTCGGCCTCGATGGCGGCTGTCGCGGCTGCGGCGGAGGTGCCCAGGCTGAACAAGGCGAGGGCGCCGCCGACTATGGCGGTGACGGCAATGGTCAGTTCGAGGGTGTTGATGGTTTTGGTGGTCTCGTTGCCGAGGGTGATACTGGCGTCGTGGTAGGCCTTGACGGGCGCGGCCATCGTTCCGCCTGCCAGCGCGACGGTGTCGGCGCTGGTCTTCAGAGTCGCGAAGTGGTCTTGGATCAGCTGCCGGTTCGGGCCTGCGTCCATTCCGTCGAAGAGTGCGGAAATGGCCGCGATACGGCCCGGCGCACCCTTGATCGTCTCGTGGTTGGCGAAGGTGTTCCACACGGAATGTGCCTTGGCGAGCTTGCGGGTATCGCTGTTGGGAAGCTTGCCGAATGAACCGATGACATCGGCGACGAGTTGGTCGAAGAACGCCTTGACGCCTCCGTGGTCGGTGAACCCGACCCCGTTGTTCGCCACCGAAGTGGGAATGGCAACTTTGTATTCGCCGAATTGAGTCACGTTCGGACGTGGCGGCGCGGGGTTGCTCTTGTTCGCGACGGCGTAGTTGTAGCCCATCGCGGCAAGCACTGCACCGTAGTTGTTCAGGGCATTGGCGAGACTGGAGCAGGTCTGCAGAGTTTGCTGGGCGGACTTGTCGTAGGCCTCGCCCCACTGCCTGCAACCGGGTGCGTCGCCGGCCATGCCTGCGCATTCGCCTTTAACCGCGTCGTGCACGGGCTTGTCGGCGCGGCCGAGTTCGTCGGCGAGGTCATGGCATTTCTTGGCGGCGTCGTAGTACGTTTGCCAGTCGACGATCATGCCCGGCCCGATCGCAGTTCGACGTCGATCGAGCGCCCCCCACCCGCGTACATGTGCCGAACTCTATCGACCCTCGTAGGCGTGTGTCCACAGCCGCGCGGACGAAAACCTGCCCCGGACATGCGAATGCGGTGGTCCGTCGATGACGGACCACCGCATTGCGGGGCAGCTACTTACCAGCTGGACTTGTGGACGCCCGGCAGCTCGCCGCGGTGCGCCATTTCGCGCAGGCATACGCGGCACAGGCCGAACTTGCGGTAGACCGCGTGGGGGCGGCCGCAGCGCTGGCAGCGGGTGTAGGCGCGAACGGCGAACTTCGGCTTCGCGTTGGCCTTGTTGATCAGAGCTTTCTTAGCCATGTGCTCAGTTCTCCTTGAACGGGAAGCCGAGGTGCTTGAGCAGGGCGCGGCCCTCCTCGTCATTCGTCGCAGTCGTCACGACGGTGATGTCCATGCCGCGCGGGCGGTCGATCTTGTCCACATCGATCTCGTGGAACATCGACTGCTCGCTCAGGCCGAACGTGTAGTTGCCGTTGCCGTCGAACTGCTTCGGCGACAGGCCGCGGAAGTCGCGGATACGCGGGAGCGCGATGGAGACCAGCCGGTCCAGGAACTCCCACATGCGGTCGCCGCGCAGCGTGACGCGCGCGCCGATCGGCATGCCCTCACGCAGCTTGAACTGCGCGATCGACTTGCGGGCCTTGCGGATCTCCGGCTTCTGACCGGTGATCAGGGCCAGGTCGGCGACCGCGCCGTTGATCAGCTTGGCGTCGCGGGCGGCGTCACCGACACCCATGTTCACGACGACCTTCACCACGCCCGGGATCTGCATCACGTTGGCGTAGTTGAACTCGCTGTTCAGCGCGTCCTTGATTTCCGCGCGGTAGCGCAGCTTCAGCCGAGGCTGGATCTTCTCGGTCGTGGTCATCAGATGTCCTTCCCGTTGCGACGGGAGATACGCACCCGCTTGCCGTTCTCGTCGGTGCGGTAACCCACGCGCGTCGGCTTGCCGTCGGAGTCGACAACCATCACGTTCGAGACGTGGATGGGCGCCTCCTGGGTCACGATGCCGCCCGAGCTGGCGCCGCGCTGGTTCGCGGAGTTCGCGACATGCTTCTTGATCCGGTTCACGCCCTCGACCAGGATCTTGTCCGTCTGCGGGTAGGCCTGGATGACCTTGCCCTTGGCGCCCTTGTCCTTACCCGAGACGACGAGCACGGTGTCGCCCTTGTGCACCTTCATGTCAGAGCACCTCCGGGGCCAGCGAAACGATCTTCATGAAACGCTTGTCACGCAGCTCGCGGCCGACGGGGCCGAAGATGCGGGTGCCGCGCGGATCGTTGTCCGGCTTGATCAGCACCGCGGCGTTCTCGTCGAAGCGGATGTACGAACCATCCGGACGGCGACGCTCCTTGGTGGTGCGCACGACGACAGCCTTGACGACCTCGCCCTTCTTGACGTTGCCGCCGGGGATGGCGTCCTTCACGGTGGCGACGATGATGTCGCCGATACCGGCATAGCGACGCGACGACCCGCCGAGCACTCGGATGCACAGGATTTCCTTGGCACCCGTGTTGTCGGCGACGCGCAGTCGCGACTCTTGCTGAATCACTTCAGCTCCTCCTAGACCTGGACGATATGCACGCCGGATTACCGACCCGACGGGCATGGCCGGTTGCCCTCCACACGCGCGCCTGCCAGCAGTTTCTCGATCTGGATGAGCCACCACTGTGGGTTCGCGGCCGGAGCGCGGGCACAGTCGTCCCGCAGGCAACCCGACCAGTGTAACGAAGCCGCAGGTCCTCCCCAAAACCGGCCCGGCGAAGAGCATGCCGGGCAGGTGGGAAGGACCTCCCAAGAGGATATGCAGCGTGGGTTCAGCGTTTCCTCAGCCCGCTCCGCTAACGTCGCCCGGGCTACGTCCGAGCAAGCGCACGATATCCGTGGAGGAGACCGAGTGACCGCGCCCGAGCGTCCCAACGCCCTCGCCCGCCGTACCTTCCTGACCGCGCTGGGGCTCGTGCCCGCTGCCGCGGTGCTGGCCTCCTGCAACTCCGATTCCGCGGCCGCCAAACCGCTGACCGGCCCGGATCTGTCCGGCGTGGATCCGGCGATCCGCCCGCAGGACGACCTGTTCCGGCACATCAACGGGAAGTGGCTGCGCGAGTACCAGCTGCCGCCGGACAAGACTTCGTTCGGCACCTTCGACGAGGTGCGCGACCGGGTGGAGGGCGAACTGCGGGAGATCATCGAGGGCATCCGCGACCCGCGGCCGGGCAGTGCGGACCAGCAGATCCGCGACCTCTACGACGCCCACATGAACCAGGACGAGATCGAGCGGCTGGGCATATCCCCGCTGCAGGACCTGTTCGGGCAGATCGACGGCGCTGCCGACAAGACCGCGCTGGCGAGGGTGATGGGCGCGCTGCCGGGCGTGGGGCTGATCGGCCTGAGCGTGGGCGCGGATCCGGTGAACTCCAACGCCTACCTGCCCATGGTCAGCCAGGCCGGTCTCGGGCTGGGCGAGCAGTACTACCGCAGGCCGGAGCACGCCCAGAAGTTCGCCGCCTACCGCGGCTACATGGATCGCCTCGCCACCGGCGCGGGCTTCCCGGAACCGGCGGCCATGGCACAGCGCGTGGTCGATCTGGAGACCCGGATCGCTGCCGGCTTCTGGGACAACGTCCGCACCCGCGACGCCGCGGCTACCTACAACCTGCGCACCTGGCCCGAATTGGTCGCGCTCGCACCGGGTTTCGCGTGGGACGCGTGGCTGGCCGGCAATACCGACCGGCCCCGGGAGCTGTTCGCCAGCCTCGTCGTCGCCGAGCCGTCGTTCGTCACCGAGGCCGGAAAGCTCTGGGAGCAGGTCGATCTCGCCACCTGGCGCGACTATCTGAAGCTGGCGCTGGTGCGCGAGTACGCGCCGTATCTGAAGAAGGACATCTCCGACGCCAATTTCGACTTCTTCGGCAAGACCATGCACGGCCTGCAGCAGCGGCCGGAGCGGTGGCGCTCGGCGGTGGAACTGGTCAACGAGAACCTCGGCGAGCAGCTCGGAAAGCTCTACGTGGCAAAGTATTTCCCGCCCGAGGCGAAGGACCGCGCCAACCAGATGGTGGCCGATCTGATGGCCGCGTATCGGGAGAACTTCCACAATTCCGGCTGGATGTCGCCCGCCACCCGGGAGGCCGCCCTCGCGAAACTCGGCAAGATCGACGCCAAGATCGGCTATCCCGACAAGTGGCAGGACTTCTCGAAGCTCGCCATCACGCGCGGCAAGCTGGTCGAATCGCTGCGCGCGGTCACCACGTTCGAGGCCGCCCGGATGTTCGGCAAGCTCGGCACTCCCGTCGACAAGTCCGAGTGGGCGATGCCGCCGCAAACGGTCAACGCCTACTACAACCCGAGCGGCAACGAGATCGTCTTCCCAGCCGCGTTCCTGCAGCCTCCGTTCTTCGACAAGGACGCCCTCCCGGCGGTCAACTTCGGTGCGGGCGGCGCGGTGATCGGCCACGAGATCGGGCACGGCTTCGACGACCAGGGCTCCAAGTACGACGGCGACGGCAACCTGAAGGACTGGTGGACGCCGCAGGACAAGGCGGCCTTCGACGCCAAGACGAAACAGCTGATCGCGCAGTACAACGCGCTCGTGCCGGCGGGCCTGCCGCCGGATCAGCACGTCAACGGCGAACTCACGGTCGGCGAGAACCTGGCCGATCTGCGCGGCCTGGAGATCTCGCTGGCCGCCTACCGGATCGCCCAGCGCCGCGACGGTATCGACAACCCCGACTACCACCAGATGTTCGAATCCTGGGGCCGCACCTGGCGCGGCAAGCAGACTCCGGAGTCCACCGAGAGCCAGCTCGCGTCCGACCCGCACTCCCCCTCCGAGTTCCGGTGCAACCAGGTCGTCCGCAACCTGGCCGAGTTCTACGCCACCTACGGCGTCACCGACAGCGACAAGCTGTATCTGCCCGAGGATCAACGCGTCACGCTGTAGCCGGAACGTTGGCCCGCCCTCGACGCATCGGTCCCGGTAGCCTCATTCCAGCAAGTCGGCTACGAGCACGGGGGCGAGACCCCGGGGAGTGGGGTTTCTGGTGACATCGTCGGGTCCGGTGCGCCTGCAGCGTCGCGCATTTCTGATCGCCCTGGGGCTTGCGCCCGCGGCCGCCGCGCTGGCGAGTTGCTCGAACGACGCGGCGCCGAAACAGCTCAACGGGCCGGATCTGTCCGGTGTCGACGAGGCGGTGCGTCCGCAGGACGATCTGTACCGGTACGTCAACGGAAAGTGGCTGCGCGAGTACCAGCTGCCGCCGGACAAGTCCGGATACAGCTCGGGCACGGAGGCTTTCGAGCGCACCCAGAAACAACTGCGCGAAATCATCGACGGCATCAAGGATCCGGAGCCGGGTACCGAGGCCCAGCACATCCGAGACCTCTACGACGCGCGGGTCGATCTCGACGCGGTGGAGCGGCTGGGCATGACCCCGCTCCAGGACCTGTTCGACCGGATCGACCGCGCCGCAACCAAACCCGACCTCGCACGCGTGATGGGCGAGCTGCCCCTGGCCGGGCTGGTCGGGCTGGGCGTGAGCGTCGACCGGAAGAAGACCGACAGTTACGTGGCCTCGGTCGTCCAGTCCGGGATCGGCCTCGGCGAGGAGTACTACCGCAAGCCGGAGCACGCCGAGATCCGCGCCGCCTACCGCACTTATCTGGAGCAGATCGCCACGGGCGCCGGGCTTTCCGATCCGGTCGGCACGGCGCAGCGGATGTTCGACCTGGAGACCCGGATCGCCTCGAACCACTGGAGCAACGTCCGGGTCCGGGACGCCAACGCCACCTACAACCGGATGACGTGGGCCCAATTGACCGACCTCGGAAAGGGTTTCGACTTCGATCCCTGGCTGGCGGGGAACACCGACCGGCCCCGGGACCTGTTCGGTGAGGTGGTGGTGGGCCAGCCGTCCTACATCACCGCAGCGGGCGGGATCTGGGTGGAGACGGATATCGCGATCTGGCGGGAGTATCTGAAGCTCAGTCTGATTCGCGATTTCGCCAAGTATCTGCCGAAGGCGATCAACGATGCCAACTTCCACTTCTTCGGCACGGTGATGGCCGGACAGAAGGAGCGGCCGGAGGGCTGGAAGTACGGGGTCGCCACGGTCGACGAGAAACTCGGCGAGCAGCTCGGCAAACTCTATGTGGCCAAGTACTTCCCGCCGGAGGCGAAGGACGAGGTCAAGAAGATGGTCGCCGATCTGATGGCGGCCTACCGCGAGGACTTCCGCAACTCCGCCTGGATGACGCCCGCCACCCGCGACGCGGCGCTGGTGAAACTCGACAAGATGACCGTCAAGCTCGGCTACCCGGACAAGTGGACCGACTACTCCAAGCTGCGGATCACGCGGGGCAAACTGCTCGAATCCGTGCGTGCCATAGCGATTTTCGAAGCCACGCGGATGTTCGACTATCTCGGCAAGCCGGTCGACAAGTCCGAGTGGAACAGCACGCCGCAGACCGTCAACGCCTTCTACTCCCCGCCCAACAACGAGATCGCCTTCCCCGCCGCCTACCTGCAGCCGCCGTTCTTCGACAAGGACGCCCAGCTCGCCATCAATTTCGGCGCGGTCGGCTCCACCATCGGCCACGAGATCGGCCACGGCTTCGACGACCAGGGTTCCAAATACGACGCCGACGGCAACCTGCGCAACTGGTGGAGCGGGGCGGATCGGGCGGCGTTCGACGCCAAGTCGAAACAGCTGGTGGAGCAGTTCAACGCGCTGGTTCCCGAGGGCCTCGCACCGGAGCAGCATGTCGACGGCGAGCTGACCCTCGGCGAAAACCTCGCCGACCTGCGCGGCCTGCAGATCGCCCTGGCGGCCTACCGGATCGCGGCGCGGCGCGAGGGCGTCGAGCCCGACTTCCGCGCCATGTTCCTGTCCTGGGCGCGCAGCTGGCGCGGCAAGATGACCAAGGAACTCACCGCCGAACTACTCACCGATCCGCACTCGCCCAACGAATTCCGCTGCAATCAGGTGGTTCGCAACCTGCAAGAGTTCTACGACACCTTCGGGGTGCGGGAGGGTGACAAGTTGTTCCTGCCGCCGGAGCAGCGGGTGACGTTGTAGGCGCGACACTCACTTCCCCGTTCGCGGATATACTGCGGGTCCAGCGGGATTTATACACACGGGAGGCCGCTCGGTTATGCGTAGTTCGTTTTTCGGCAATCTGGACCAGGGACAGCTTCCCGGGCATTTCGCTCTACAGAACTCCAAGATGCTGCGGGTGCAGGTCAATGGGGACGTGCTCGCCAAGCAGGGGTCCATGGTGGCGTTCCAGGGACAGATGGACTTCGACTACGAAGGCGCCGGCGGGATAGGGAAGTTCATCAAGAAGGCCGTCACGGGCGAGGGCGTGCAGTTGATGCGGGTGAAGGGGCAGGGCGTGTTGTTCCTGGCCGATGATGCCGCCGATGTGCAGCTGTTCTTCCTGGAGAACGAGGGCATCACCGTCAACGGCGCCAACGTGCTGGCCTACGACCCGAGCCTGACCTCGAATATTCAGCGGGTGCAGGGTGCGGGCATCGCCGCGGGCGGGCTGTTCAACACCACCCTGCAGGGCACCGGCTGGGTGGCCGTCACCACGCACGGCGCGCCGGTGATGCTGGACGCGAGCCGCGCCCCCACCTTCGCCGACGGCCAGTCCGCCGTCGCCTGGAGCACCAGCCTGCAGGTCGGCGTCAACCGCACTTTCAAGGCCGGCGCCCTCATCGGTCGCGGCAGCGGCGAAGCCATGCAACTGGCCTTCCGCGGCCAGGGCTTCGTCCTGGTCCAGGCCAGCGAGGGCCCCACGGTCCCCCCGCACATCCACTGAACCTCACCGCACGAGTTCCTCGAACGAGACCTCGCCGAGGACAACGTGTTCCAGCCGCAGCAATCCGTCACGGTGCAGCCTGTGTAGCCGGTACTCGCGGGCGTACGCGTCGAGGCGGAACTCCAACACCTCGTCGACTCGATATTTCTCGTTGAGCATCACGACGAGATAGAGCGGGATGCCGACACGGGCGTATTGCGCCTTCTTATCGAGCAGATCCTCTGCGGCCGTCGAGGGCGAGGACACTTCCACGACGATCAGCGCGTCGGGCGACTCCGGCTTATTGCCCGGTTCATCCAGACATCGGTAGACGATCACATCCGGTCGGCGGAAAGTGAACTTCGGAACACGCCACAGCACCAGGTCGATGTCGGTATCGACCCGGATACATGTCTCCGTGCTGGGAAACTGCTCCAGGGCGTTGGCCAAGCGGCGAGCCACCCGATTGTGCTCGGGCGTGGGTGATTCGCACACGATCACATGACCGTGCACGACCTCGATCTCGCGGGCGACGTCCTCGGGCAGTTGCCGATACTGCTCCTCGGTCATTTCGTGCGGAAGCGAATCCACCGGCTGGATCGTCATGCTCGAAGACTACCGAGAAGGGTGATATGACCGAGCTTGGCACCCGGCTCAGTGCGTGATCAGCCGCCAATCGTCGGGCAGGTTCGATGCCGAGATGTGGTCGCCGTCCACGGCCAGGTCGATGACCGAGCCGCCCAGCCGCAGGTCGGTGAGTTCGACGCGGCCCCACCGGGCGGGTAGGTGCGGGAGCACGGTCAGTGTGCGGTGCGGGACGTCCGGCTCGAGGCCGAGGAACGCGCGCACCAGCAGCAGTGGCGCGGCGCTCGCCCATGCCTGCGGGGAGCACGACGTCGGGTACGGCACGGGGACCGAGAACCGGGAACGCGGGAAACCACAGAACAATTCGGGCAGTCTGCCGCCGAATGCCGCGGCGGCGTCCAGCAACCCGTCGGCGAGCCGGGTGGCCAGTTCGATCGCGCCCGGGATGTGGCGGTAGCGCAGCAGCCCGGCCACCGCGATCGCCGTGTCGTGCGGCCACACCGAACCATTATGGTAACTCATCGGATTGAACGCGCCCATGTTCGAAGCCAGTGTGCGCAAGCCGAATCCGGAATCCATCTCCGGCGACGACAGCCGCTGGATGAGCTGGGCGGCCTGCTCGTCGGTGGCGATGCCCGACCACAGGCAGTGCCCGACATTGCTGGTGAGCGCGTCGACACGACGCTTGCGGCCATCCAAAGCGACGGCGTACCAACCCTTTTCGGGCAGCCAGAACGCCTCACCGAATTTGGTGCGCAACTGGGCGGCGTGCTCGCGCATCCGGGCGGCGACGGCCTGATCGCCGAATTCCTCGGCCAGCTCCGCACGCGCCAGGTAGGCCGCGTACACGTAGCTCTGCACTTCACACAGCGCGATCGGGGTCTCGGCGAGATGCCCGGCGGCGTCGTTGATGCCGTCGAAACTGTCCTTCCAGCCCTGGTTGGACAGGCCGCGGTCCGTGGCGCGCTGATATTCCACGAAACCGTCGCCGTCGCGGTCGCCGAAATGGGTGATCCAGTCCAGCGCGGCGTCGGCGGCCGGCAACAACGCCTGCACGGTGTCCGGCGATGCTCCCCAGCGCCGCGCCTCGGCCAGCAGCATCACGAAAAGCGGTGTGGCGTCCACAGTTCCGTAGTACGTCTCGCCGCCGAGCGCGAGCCCGCCGGAGGGTCCGCGCCGGATCTCGTGCATGATCCGGCCCGGCTCCTCCTCGGTGAGCGCGTCGACCCGCTGGCCCTGCATCTCGGCCAGTTGCTGCATGGTGCCCAGGGCCAGACCGACATCCAGCGGCAGCGCCATCCACGCGGTGAGCAGGCTGTCGCGCCCGAACAGGGTCATGAACCAGGGCGCCCCGGCGGCGACGAAGGTGCGGCCCTCGCGGGTCTCGTCGTGGATCTGCAATGCGCCCAGATCGCTTTCGGTGCGCTGCAATACCGCGGTGAGCAGCGGATCACCGGTGGTGAGTTTGGTCGCGGTGTCGCGCCAGGCCTCGATCTTGCGGCCGGGTTCGCTGGTCTCGTAGTGCTCGCCGGGCCGCAGCGGCAGCGGCACGCGCTGGTTGGCCATGGTCGGCTGGGCGAGAATCTCGGTCTGCCAGCGCCCGCCGGCGGGCACCACCACCCGCCACGACAGCGAGCCGGGCAGCACGGCGGGCGG
Organism: Nocardia sp. N2S4-5; assembly: GCF_044628355.1. Lineage (NCBI taxonomy): Bacteria > Bacillati > Actinomycetota > Actinomycetes > Mycobacteriales > Nocardiaceae > Nocardia > Nocardia sp. N2S4-5. Next base: position 3,934,102 of record NZ_JBIUPM010000001.1, read on the forward strand.
TTCCGACGACGAGATCGCCAGCCCGCGAGAGCGATCCGAGCGATCGTTGAGCAGCAGTTCGTTGTCGGTGACCATGACCTCGGCCCGCCCGTGCCCGTCGCGGCCCTCCTTCACCGCGAACAGGTCGACGAAATCGGCGTCGGCGCACAGCTCCAGGGTGACCGCGGTGGGTTCGCGGCCCAGGTTCTCCAGCGTGATCGTCTCGCGCAGCCCGTCGGCGACCAGTCGTTCCCGCACCACGAGCAGGCTGCTGTCGGCGGCGCCGGACCGGGGCGGTCGCCGCGCGATGAACCGCGCGGTGAACGCCTCGGGACTCAGCACCGACAGCGGTTCCGGGCGCTGGCCGTCCACCCGCAGCTCCCACCGCGACACCACCCGCGCGTCGCGATAGAACAGGCCCTGCGCGGTACCGGGTTCGACATCACCGGCGCGATCCGACAGGCAGAAGGTACTGCCCTCGACCAGCGTGACAGCGCCGCCCAGCAGCGCGGGCTCGCCGGAATTCAACGGAGCGGGACCGGTCATGCGGGATCACCCGCCACCTGGACCCTCGCCTCGATCATCACCATCCCCAACGGTTCCTCCCGTATTCGCGGAACCTGCCCAGGAATAAGAGCGTAGCGGCTGACGGCTGTCCTCGCGGCGTTGCGGCGGACTAGCTCTCGGCGGCCTTGCGATAACCGCGCACGGCCAGCGCGCCGAAGACGACGATCAAGCCGGCCGCCCAGGCCAGCGTCTGCAGCACCGGGACGACCAGCGGGCCGCCGAGCATGAAGTTGCGCATCGCCTCGATAGCGCAGCTCATCGGCTGGGCTCGCACCACGGGCTGCAGCCAGCCGGGATAGTTCTGCACGGGCACGAAACCCGAGTTGAAGAACATGCCGACCAGGACCACGATCGCGAACAGTTGCACGACCTTGTCGCCGACGCTGCTCACGCCGACCATGATCACCACCGGGGTGAACCCGGCGATCACGATGACGGGCACCGCCAGCACGCCGAGCGCACCGGCCCAACCCTGTTCGAAGCGCAGACCGAGAATCATCCCGACCACGACCACCACGACGGTGGCGGCGGCCGCGCGGCCGCATTCGGCCAGCAGCCGGCCGATCAGTCCGGCCGCGCGATGGATCGGCAGCACCCAGAACCGCCGCAGCAGACCGCTTTCCCGCTCACCAAACAGCGACAGGCCGGTGCCCATCGCGCCGTACATGGCCCCGGCCACGGCGATCATCGGCACGAACCCGTAGATCGGATCGCCGCCGGTGGCGCCCAGCGCCTTGTCCAGGACCAGGTCGTACATCAGCAGCAGCAGGATCGGGAACACCAGCGTGCTGGTGATCACCTCGGGCTGCCGTGACCACCGGCGCAGCAGGCGCCCGGTCTCCACCAGACTCTGCGACGGCAGCGCCGCGAGCCCCGTCGCCGGTCCGCCCGCGGCGTCCACGCTCGTGATATCGACTCGCACAGTGGTTGTTTCGCTCATGCCCGCCGTCCTTCCGCGCGTACCGCCAGTACCGCACCGACCACCAGTAGCCCGAGGATCCAGGCCACGGCCACGGCCAGCTCCGATACCAGCCGGCCGTCTGCCAACCCGCGCAGCGCCGCGGTGATCTGGGAGACCGGCTGATTGCGGACGAACGGCTGGATCCAGCCCGGAAAGCCCACGGCCGGAACGAATCCCGTCGATGTCATGATCAGCAGTAGTTGCGGCCCGAACAGCACGGTGCCGCTGAGTTCGGAGTTGCGGGTGACGGTGCCGAGCGCGTCGGTCGCGAATACCAGCGCCGCACCGAAGGCCAGCAGCAGCACGACGAAAAGCACTGCGCCACCGGCGGACTGGAACCGGAAGCCGAAGACCGTGCCGATCACCAGCGCGCCCACCAGCGCCGTCACCGTGCGTACCAGGCTCGCCGACATCCGCGCGGTCACCGGAATCCAGGGCGGCACCGGCATGGAGCGCAGCCGGGTCGCCATGCCGCCCACCACCTCTCGCGCGGCCCGATCACCGGCGAACATCGAGGTGAAGAACATGGCGAACACCGCGATGACGGGCAGCAGGTACTGGGCGTAGTCGATGCCCGGCCCCTCCAGCGACCGGCGCAGCGGGACATAGAAGCAGACGAAGAACACCAGCGGCTGGAAGAAGGCCAGCACCACGTCGCCCTCACGCAGCGTGGTGCGGATGCTGCGACCGCTCAGCGCGCTCAATTGCAGTGCGGCCGGGATGGTTTCGCCGTCGCGGGCGACGCCGGGCGTCTCCGGGGCGGATACCGCCGCCGTCACGCTCCGGCCCCCACGGTCGGCTTGGTCAGCTCGATGAAGACCTCGTCGAGGGAGGGGCGGCGCAGTGCGATGTCGATCAGTTCGATTCCGGCGCCCTGGATTCGGCTCAACGCCTCCGACAGCGTCACCGCGCCGTCCGGCGCCGGCAGCGACACCCGGTCCCGCGATTCCGCCATGGTGATCTCGCCCAGCCCGGACAGCGCGGCCACCACGGCGGGCACGTCACCGGCGTCGACCGGGACCACCTCGCAGTAGCTGGCGCCCGAGCGGGCCTTGAGCTGATCGGCGGTGCCCTCCGCGATCACCGTGCCCTTGTCGACGACGATGATGTTGTCGCTCAGCGCATCCGCCTCCTCGAGGTACTGCGTGGTGAGCAGGATCGTGACGCCCTGTTCCTTGAGCGAGCGCACCAGCGCCCAGAGGCTCTGGCGGCTCACCGGATCCAGGCCGGTGGTCGGCTCGTCGAGGAACACGACCTTCGGGGGGCGCACCAGGCCGCAGGCGATGTCGATGCGCCGCCGCATGCCGCCGGAGTACTGGCCGACCCGCCGGTCGGCGGCCTCGGTCAGCCCGAACTGCTCCAGCAGCTCGACCGCCCGGCCCTGCGCGGCCTTGCGGCGCAGGCCCATCAGGCGGCCGAACAGCACGAGATTCTCACGGCCGGTGAGCATCTCGTCCAGGGCGGCGTACTGGCCGGTGAGCATGATGGACGAGCGCACCCGGGCGGCGTCGCGGACGACGTCGAATCCGGCGACCTCGGCCCGGCCGGCATCGGGCCGCGTGAGCGTGGACAGGATGGACACGGTCGTCGTCTTCCCGGCGCCGTTCGGGCCGAGCACGCCCAGCACGCTGCCGGCCGGCACGCTGAAGGTGATGCCCCGCAAGGCCTGCACCGCTCCGAACGACTTCTCCACGGACTCGACCACGATCGCGTTGTCCGCTCCCGGCGAACCGGCCGCTCCTGTCACTGATTCCGACACAATGCTCTCCGTCTGAGTGCTCATAGATCCCCGCAGCTATTACTTTGGTAACGCTAACCTAATCAGCTGTGGGTTTCTACCCCTTCGTCGCCCGCTCCGGTCGCGCTCAGCCCAGCAGCGACACCACCTCGTCCAGGGACGCGCCGCCCAGGATCGCCGTCACCGGCAGGTCCCGCTTCAGGTCGGATTCGACACGTTTACGCAGATCGAGGGCCTGTAGCGAGTCGAGTCCGAGGGCCACCAGCGGAACCGAGCCGTCGATGGTCTCGGTGCTGCCCAGGCCCATCACCGTGCGCAGCGCGTCGCGGACCGTGTCCGCGGTGTCGCGCGGCGCGGCTCGCACCGGCTCCGCCACCGCCTCCACCTCCGGCAGGGGCGGTGAATCCGTCTCGGCCGCAACGGAATCGGCGGGCTCGGGCCGATCCTCGGGCAGTTCGGCGAACAGGGCCTGATAGCCGAACACGGTGTACAGGTCCCGGATTCGCCCCCACTCCGCCGCGACGACGAGCGTATTCGCCGCGTCCGGCGCGAATCCCGACGCGACGGCCGCGACGGGCTCCATCGGCAGCAGGCCGGTGCCGCTGATCTTGGCAAGTGCCTCCGCGTTGTCCGCGCCGACCGCACGCCACAGCCCCCACTGCACCGCGCAGCAGCGCACACCCTGGTCGCGGTAGCGCGCGGCGGCGGCGTCGAGCAGCCGGTTCACCGCCGCGTAGACCATGTGCCCGCGCCCGCCGAGCGTCGCCGACAGCGAGGAGCACAGCACGACGCGGCCGTCGGCGGCGAGCGGGAAGTGCCGCATCAGGTGATCCAGGGCGACGACCTTGGCCGCGGCCGCGGCGCGAATGGTGTCCCGGGCGGGATCGGCCTCGGCGGCCGAATAGTCCACGGCCGCATGCACGATCAGCGTCGCCGGGGTGGCCCGGTACTCGTCGGCCAGCGCGCGCACGGCGTCCTCGTCACCGACATCGCAGCTCTTGCGGACGATCTCGGTCTTGCCCAGCCGCTGGATGCTCCGGATCCGCTGCACCGCGGCCGGATCGCCGCCGGTGCGGCTGACCAGGGTGACGCGGCCCGCACCGGCGGCGACGAACTGTTCACAGAAGTCCAGCCCGAGTTTGCCGGTGCCGCCGACGATCACGACCTCGCGCAGCTCGCACGGGTCCAGCGGCCGGTCGGCGGCGGTGTCGTCGACGATCAGGCGCTTGGCGTAGACGCCGCCGTCGCGCACCGCCAGTTCGGGTTCGCCCGCCGTGTGCAGTGATTCCACCAGCCCCTTGGCGGCCGCCGCCGGGTCCGCGGCGGCGGCCAGATCGATGTGCCGGAAGGAGACGCCGATGTGTTCGGCTGCCAGGCAACGGAATCCGGCCTGCGCGGCGGCCGGGAACAGGCCGGGGACGTCGGTCTCCAGCACTTGTTCGCCACCGGTGGTGACGAGCCAGACATCGCTCACCCCGGTCAGCTCCGGCAACCACGAACGGTCGCCGAGGAATTCGGCGACATCATCGACCGCCGCCGCGACCTCCGCGCCCGACGACGGCGGAACCAGCACGACGAGGGTGTCGAACGACGCGGTGGGCGTGCCCGTTTCGTCGGTGTAGACGACCGTGGCGCCGTGCCGCGGCGCGGCCGCGCAGATCGAGGACACCAGATCGGCGCAGCGGTCCGAGGGGTCCACGAGCGCGATGGTGCGCGGTGGCACCATCTTTCGCCGCGGCAACCGCGTCCAGTGCTCGGCGAAGCGCCGCGGCACGACCGTGCCGTCGGCGGCGCGTTCGCCCGCGGCGCGCGGGGCCGCCGACGTTGCGGTGTCCGCGTACGGGTACGGCGCCCAGAGCGTCTTCGCGGCCATCCGGGTGTTCGGGAAGTCCAGCAGCGGCAGGGCCACCGTGCCGCCGGAAGCGCTGACCCGCAACGCTTCCCAGTCGAATCCGGCATCGTGCACCGCGACGCCTGCCACGTTGCGGGTGAACTCACGCAGGTCTTCGGCGGACCGCCGCGAGGTGCCCAGCGCCTGGAAGGACCGCTGCGGGGTGACGGCGGCCAGATTCTCCTGGATGGCCAGCATGAGCGTCGGGTGCTCGGAGATCTCGAGGAAGGTGTCGACGCCCCGGCCGGCGGCGATGTCGATGGCCCGGTCGAAGCGAACCCGGTTGCGCAGGTTCAGGTACCAGTAGTCGATGATCGACAGGTCCGGGTCGACGCGGTCGCCCAGGGTGCCCCCGATGAAGTCGATCTCGCTGTCCATGAACGACCGGTTGTCCATATCGTCGCCGACCGTACGGTTCAGCACGTCGCGGAAACCGCTGACGTAGGAGGTGTGTGCCGGATACTGGACCCGGATCTCCTTGGCGAATTTCCCTGCGGCATTGAGTAGTTCGACGATCGCCAGCACGGCCGCCCGCTCGCCGGAGATGGCGAGGATGTGCGGCGAGTTGACCACCGACAGCTCCGCGAAGCCCGCGTGCCGGGCCAGCAGGTCCTCGCACTCATCCCGGTCGATGCCGAGCACGGCCATGGAGTAGCCCGTCAGCTGCAGCCCGTCGACGATGGTCGCGCGGGTGGTCACGATGCGGGCCGCGTCGCGCAGCGTCTGCGCGCCCGACACGTAGGCCGCGGCGATCTCGCCCTGCGAATGACCCACGGTCGCCGCCGGGCGCACCCCGACCGCCGCCCACATCGCGGCGACGCCGACCATCTGCATGAACAGCGCGGGCTGCACCGTCCGCGCGCTGTCGTCGGCCGGTAGATCCGCGTCCAGCAGATACGGCAGCGGCGACCACGAGTACAGCTCGTGAAAGACCTTGTCGCACTCGTCGACCGCGGCCCGGTAGGCCTCGGAGTGGTCGTAGAGCATCCGGCCCATGCCGGGGCGCTGACTGCCCTGCCCCGGGAAGACGTACGCGATCCGTCGCGCGGTGGCGGCCTTTTCGGAGCTCACCACGTCCGCGTGCGGCTCTCCCGCCGCCACGGCGCGCAGCGCGGTCAGCAGTTCCGCGTGCCCGGTCGCCATCACCAGGGCCCGGTACCGGCGCGCGACGCGGGTGCGGAAAAGCATGTCGGCCACTCGATCCGGCGAGACGTCGCCGTGGTCGGCGAGGTAGTCGGCGACGGCGGCGGCCTCCGCGCGGAGTGTCTCGGGGTTATCCGAGGACAGCAGTACCGGAACGCTGCCGTCCGGAAGTCGGTAGCTAGACATGGATCTCCTCTTCCACGGCCGGAACGGCCAGCAGCGCATGGGCATTCGTGCCCGAGACGCCGAACGACGAGACCGCGCCGTAGCGGATCCCGTCGTGGGGCTGCCAGTATTCGAGCTTGGCGGCCAGGCGCAGGCCCGACGCGGTCCAATCCACCTTGGTGGTGGGGTTGTCCGCGAACCGGGTCGGCGCGATGTATCCGTGCAGTCCACTCAGCAGGACCTTGATCAGCCCGAGCATGCCCGCGGCCGCCTGGGCGTGACCGACGTTCGACTTCACCGAACCCAGTCGCGCCGTGCCGGTTCCGTACACGTCCTGCAGCGCGGCGAGTTCCAGGGGATCGCCGACCGCGGTCGCCGTGCCGTGCCCCTCGATCATCCCGACCAGGTCCGGCGAGATGCCCGCCGCCTCGACGGTCTTGCGGATCAGGCGCCGCTGCGCCTCGGTGCTGGGCACGGCGATCGGCCCGCCGCCGCCGTTGTGGTTGACCCGGCTGGCGAGCAGGCGGCCGTAGATCCGGTGGCCCAGGCGCCGGGCCCGCGATTCGCGTTCCAGCACGACGACGCCGGCGCCCTCGCCCCACAGCGTGCCGTCGGCATCGTCGGAGTAGGGCTTGCACTGTCCGTCGGCGGAGAGGGCGTTGTTCTTGGAGAACTCGAAAAACGCGCCGGGCGAACCCATGACGCACACCGCACCCGCCAGCGCCCACTCGCATTCGCCCGCGGTGATGCCCGCCGCCGCCAGATGCAGCGCGGCCAGCGACGAGGCGCAGGCTGTGTCCACCACGATGGAGGGCCCGCCGAGGCCCATGCAGTTGGAGATCCGTCCGGCCACCGCGCCGAGGGCGGTGCCGGTAGCGCGATATCCGCTGTAGTCGTTGACCTCCGCGGCGTGCGGGCCGTATTCGGTCGGCGACGCGCCCATGTAGCAGCCGACCTCCTCGCCGTCGATGGCGCCGGGTTTGATTCCGGCGTTCTCCAGCGCGCGCCAGGCGACTCGCAGCGCCACCCGCTGCTGCGGATCCATGGCGACCGCCTCGCGCGGTGTGATGCCGAAGAACATCGGATCGAATTCGGCTGCGGCGTCGAGGAATCCGCCCGCGTCGCGCACCTCGGACCAGCCCTCGATCGCCGACAGTGACAGCAGCCGCTCGATCGGCCAGCCGCGGTCGCGCGGGAAGGGACCGGTCAGGTCCCGGGCGTCGGCGAGCGCCGCCCAGTACTGCGCCGGAGTCTCGATGCCGCCGGGCGCCTCGACGGCCAGGCCCGTGATCACGATGGGGTCGGCGACCTCGCTCATCGCACGGTCTCCAGTTCGGCCGCAAGCAGTTCCGATACTCCCGCGACCTGATCGTGCAGATAGAAGTGCCCGCCGTCGAACATCTCGACCTGCAGTTCCGCCGCCGTGTGGCGCTGCCAGTTGTACAGCTCGCCCATGGTGACGAACTCGTCGTCGCTGCCGCCCATCGCGCGGATCGGCGCCTGCACCCGCACGTCCGCCGGGCACGAATAGCGGTCGAAGGCGGCGTAGTCGGCCTTGAGCACCGGCAGCGCCATCTTCATCAGATCGCGGTTGCCCAGCACGTCGGTGCCGGTGCCCTGCAGTCCGGTGAGGTGGTCGAGCAGCAGTTCGTCGTCGGTCGGATGGTTCGGCATGTCCGCGACGCGCGAGGGTGCGACCGTGCCGGAGATCCCCAGTAATCGCACCGGTAGTCCGGCCGCCTCGGCGAGCCGGGTGAATTCGAACGCCACGATCGAGCCCATGCTGTGCCCGAACACCGTGAGCGGCTCGCCCCGGTTGAACGAGGAGCGGGCGAACTCGTCGAAGGCGCCGGCGGCAATCTCCGGCAGGGTGCCGAGCGCCGCCTCGCGCGCCCGGTCCTGCCGCCCGGGGTACTGCAACACGATGACGTCGAAATCCTCGGACAGCCGCTTGGAGAACGGCCGGTATGTCGAGGCGCCGCCGCCCGCGTGCGGACAGATCACCAGCGGCGCCGCTCCGGCCGCACGCGGCTTGTGAAACTGTCTGACCCAACCGGGAGTAGTTGCCATATCACATATCTCTCTTCACACGGACTGCCAGGTGGAATGGCCGGAGCCACAGCGAATCCCGGGCATCGGCCCGCCCACGGACGGCCGAGCGCGACGGCGAACGATCACGTATTCACTGGTCTGCTCAGACATCTCTCGTTCCGCCCGACTGCTTGCACCCCGGCACATCGGCCTGGCAGGATCGAAATCCACGCCGGGTCGATGTAGGTGAGGCAAACCTAATATACCCGAGGGGTGCCCCCGGAGACAGGGGGTGGTCACATGACCGAACAGACACTCGCGCACGGTCGCTATGACCGCGCCGGAGGGCGGCGGCAAATCTCCGGCGGCGCATCACTCCCGCTGATCGCGCACGGCGACAAACACTTTCTGATCCAATACCGCCAGCGGATGATCGGCCGCGGGCAGTGCCGGCCGGGGTGTCAGACCGGAGGCGGTGAGCTGGCCGAGCCACTCGTCCTCGGTCAGGAAGATCCGGTCGGTCCCGGCCCGCACATCGGTCTCGCCCGCACGGATTCCGCCCGCGCGTGGCGACATCAGGAAGTGCACCGAGGTCAGCATCAGGCAGTGCGCCCGGCAGAACTCCAGGAAGATCACCGCGCCGCCGGGTTCCAGCAGATCGTGCAGTTGCCGCAGGGTCTGGCCGATGTGCTGCGCGTTGTGCAGCACATTGGAGGCGAGCACGATGTCGCAGCGGGGCTGCCGAGGCAGGTCGGCGTTCATGTCCACGATCCCGAACCGCATGCCCGGCACGTCGGCGAACCGCTTCCGGGCGGCGTTGAGGAAGAACGCGGACAGGTCGGTGAAGTGGTAATCCACCGGCTCCCCGGCCAATCCGGCGACGACCTCACTGGTCAGGCCGCCCACGCCCGCGCCGAGTTCCAGAATTCGGACGGCCGCGCAGTCGGGCCGCAGCCGCCCGACGACCTCGGCGACGGCCTCCCGGGCGGCGCTGTTGAGATATCGGCTGCCGAGATTGTCGCGGTAGAAGGTGTCCGCGGTGACCATGTCGCCGTTCGGGAACAGTAGTTCCTGCACTCGCAGCCGGTCCTGTGCCAGGTCGAGCAGGCGGTCCGCGGAGCCGGACAGGAAGGTGGCGAATTCGCGGGCGTAGCCGAGATCGGCGCACACCTCGGACAGGTCATCCCGCGACGGCGCGGGGACCTCGGCGCGATACCGGTGTCCGCGCTCGGGATCGTGGTCCAGGCAACCGTTCTCGGTCAGCGCCAGCAGCCACTGCCGCAGCAGCCAGCGGTGGCGCGGCGCGAATTCCAGTGCGGCGGCGATCTCCTCGTCGGTGCGGAAGGTCTCGGAGTCCAGCACCGGCCGCAGCACCCGCTGCATGGCGCGTAGCCCGAAGAGGTCCAGATCTCTTCGGGCGGTATGGATTCGGTCCGCGTCGAGCGTCTCCGGCACAGGCCGCTCCAGGCCGTCGGCCGGTGCGGACGTGGAGCGCGACCCGGTCGCCGACATCGGAGCAGGTGTGACCGTCGACCGCCCGCCGACGGCCCGCACCACATCGTCGAGTGACGCGCCGCCGATGAGATCCGCGACAGGAAGGTCGTGACCGAATTCCTCGTCGACTCGCCTGCGCAGTTCCAGGGCCTGGAGGGAGTCCAGGCCGACCGCCACCAGCGGACGCGCCGTATCGATCGTCGCGGGATCGTCCGCGCCGATGACCTCGGCGAGCAGCTGCAGCAGCCGTTGCGGTACCGCGGTCTCGGCGACGGGCGCCCGAGTCTCCGGGCCGGGGTCGGCGTGGACCGGTTCCGGGGTCTCCAGCTGGGACAGCACCGGGCCGTACCCGTACTGACCGAGCACGGAACGCCCACGGTCCCAATCGAATGCCGTGACGATCGTGTTCTCGCGCGGGCCGCGCAGACCCAGCGTGACGGCATCCTCGGAGCGCATGGGCAGATAACCCACACCGGCGAGCACGTCGGCGGCGGAGGTGCCCGCACCGCGGTGCACGGCCCACTGTCCCCACTGCACGGAGACGGCGTCGCGGCCCGCGGCCCGCAGGCGCCGGGCCTCGGCGTCGAGCATCCGGTTGGCCGCCGCGTAGACACTCATCCCGCGCCCGCCGAGGGTCGCCGCCAGCGAGGAGCACAGCAGCAGTCGGCAATCCTTTTCCAGGGCAAGGGAATCCAGTACGTGCGCCAGGCCGACGACCTTGCCCCGCACCACTCGGTCGGCCTCGGCCGCGGTGACGTTGATCAGTTCGATGTTCGTCAGTCCCGCGATATCGGCCGCCGCGTGCACGACGAGACCCGCGGGCATATCGCGCAATGCGTCCGCCAGCTGTCGAGTCGCCGCCTCGTCGCCGAGATCGCACCGGATCACCCGGATCTCGGCGCCGAGATCGCGGAGCCCCCGCAGCCGATCACCGACCGCGGCGGTCTCGCCCGACCTGCTCACCAGCGCGATCCGCCGGGCGCCGTGCCGCGCGACATGGTCGCAGAACTCCAGGCCGACCGCGCCGGTGCCGCCGAGGATCACGACATTGTCCGGTACCGTCACCGGCTCGGATCCCTCCTGATCCGCCTCCACGAGCCGCTTGGCATACAGCGTCCCGCGGCGCAGTGCCAGCTCCGGCTCGTCGGCGGTGTGCAGCGCCGTGATGATCGTGGGCGCCTCGTCCGCGCCGGTCTCGCCGGGCGACAGGTCCAGATGCCGGAAGGCGACGCCCGGGTATTCGGTTCCGGCACAGCGAAATCCCGCGGCGGCCGCGGCGGGCACGGGATGCGGCGGCGCGTCGTCCCGCACCGCCGCTTCCCCGCCGACCGTGACCAGCCACCAATCCGTCACCGCGGCACCGGGTTTGGACCACCACGCGCGGGTTCCGAAGAACTCCGCGACCTCCGCGACGGCGGTGACGGCGGGCAACTCCGGCAGCACGGGGAGCAGCACCACGAGGGTGTCGACGTCGCCGGTGTCATCCCCGGCGGCGACATCGATGAGCCGAGCCGACGCACCCTGGTCCGGGGCGTGCGCGCACAGGGCGGCGGCCAGCTCAGCGCACTGCCCGGTGTGGTCGATGACGCCCAGCGAACGCGGGGACGCCAGGCTGCGGTGCGCCAGCCGATTCCACGTCTCGACCAGCAGCTGAGGTTGCGTCGTGCGAATCGGGTCGCGCTCGACGGCCGTGGGCAGGTGGGAGGGCGGGGACACGTTGTCCGGGACCACGTTACGCGACGCGGCCGCGGCGTTGTACGGCAGCCACAGTCGCACCTCGTTCATCTCGGTGTTCGGGAAATCGTCCAGCGGCAGCCGCACCACCTCGTCGGACTCGACCCGCAGCGCGTCCCACCGGTAGTCGAGGTCGTGCACGGCCAGCGTCGCGAGATTCCTGGTGAACTCCGACAGGTCCGTCGCGGCGCGGCTGGAGGTGCCGGTGACCGTGACCCGGCGGCCCGGCGCGGCGGCCGACAGATTCTCCTGGATGGACAGCGCCAGCGTCGGATGCTCCGCGAGTTCGACGAAGGTGTCGACCTCCCGCGCGATCGCCGCATCGATGGCCTTGTCGAATCGGACGGTATTGCGCAGATTCCAGAACCAGTACTCGTCCACGGGCAGATCGGTGGTCACCGCGCCGCCGAGAGTGGCTCCGAGACAGTCGATGTCGGTATCCAGGAAGTGTGGATGCCGCAGCCGGCCGCTCATCGCGTCCTGGACCTGCTGCCGCACATCGGTGACCCGATCGGTGTGCGCCGGGTACTCCACCCGGATGAGGCGGGCGAACCGGTCGTCCGCCGTGAGCGTCGCCACGACATCCTCGACGGTGTCCCGCTCCCCCGAAATGCCCACCATACGTGGCGAATTGATGACCGACACCTGCGCCCAGCCGGAGCGCCGGGCCAGCAGTTCCTCGCATTCGTCGCGGTCGGCGGCCACCACGGCCATGGCGTACCGGTCCGAGGCGATGGTGTCGACGGCGCGGGCGCGGGCGCCGACGACGAGAACCGCGTCCGCGAGCGTCATCGCGCCCGACACGTAGGCGGCGGCGAGCTCGCCCTGGCTGTGGCCCACCACCACATCGGGCGCGATCCCGACCGACCGCCACATCGCGGCCAGCCCGGCCATTTCCGCGAACAGCGCGGGCTGCACGACGCGGGCGCTGTCGCCGGGCTCGAGGTCCGCGTCCAGCAGATACGCCGTCGGCGAGGCGCCGAACAGCTCGGCGAAGAGTTCGCCGCACCGATCGACCTCCGCTCGGAACGCGGGCATGTGCTCGTAGAACAGCTTGCCCATGCCCGGTCGCTGCCCGCCCTGGCCGGGGAACACGTACGCTGATCGGCGCGCCGCCGCGGGCTCGGCCGACCGCACGACCGCCGGATGGTTCCGGCCGTCCACGATCGCCCGCAGCGCGTCGACCAGTCCGTCGCGGGAGTCGACCATTGCCAGCACCCGGTGCCGGCGGGCGGCCCGAGTGCGGAACAACATGTCCCCCACGCGATCCGGGGACGCCTCGGGATGTTCCGCGACATAGGACAGCAGGGCGGCGGCCGCGCCGGGCAGCAGGTCGAGATGGTCCGCCGACAGCAGAATCGGCACCGATCCGTCGGGCAGTCGATAGCTAGACATGATCCGCCTCCTCCGGCGCGGGCATGGCGACGATGGCATGCGCGTTGGCTCCGCCCGCGCCGAAGGCGGAGACGGCGCCGCAGCGGACGCCGCTACGCGCGTGCCACGGTTGCAGTGTCGTGGCCAGGCGCAGGCTGGACCGGTCCCAGTCGACCTTGGTGGTGGGGTTGGCGGCATGCAGGCTCGGCGGGATCCGGCCGTGCCGCCCCGCCAGCAGCAGCTTGATCAGGCCCAGCACCCCGGCGGCCGCCTGGGTGTGGCCGATGTTCGATTTCACCGAGCCCACCAACGTGGTGGAATCCGTTGCGCCGTAAGTGTTCTGCAAGGCGGTGAGTTCCACCGGATCACCGGCCCTGGTCGCGGTGCCGTGCCCTTCGACCATGCCGATCTCGTCCGGGTCGATGCCCGCCAGGTCGATGGTCTTGCGGATCACCCGCTCCTGGGCGTCGATGCGCGGCGTGAGGATGGGCTTCCCCTTCCCGTTGTGGTTGTGGGCCGAGGCCAGGATGCGGCCGTAGATCCGGTGGCCGAGCCGCCGGGCGCGCGATTCCCGTTCCACCAGAACGAAACCCGCGCCCTCGCCCCACAATGTGCCCGTCGCGTCGTCGGCGTAGGACCGGCAGTGCCCGTCTGCCGAGAGGGCGTTGTGCTTGGAGAATTCGTAGAACAGGATCGGCGACCCCATCACGCACACGCCACCGGCGAGCGCCCACTCACATTCGCCGCCGCGCACCGCGGTCGCGGCCAGATGCAGTGCCGTCAGCGAGGAGGTGCACGCGGTGTCGACGGTCACCGACGGCCCGATCAGCCCCAGGCAGTGCGACACCCGCCCGGCGACGCTCATCGTGACCTGGCTGACCACCCGGTGCCCGCTGTACTCGTTGACCTCGGCGCCGCGCGGCCCGTATTCCATCGGGAGAACGCCGACGAAACACCCCGCGTCCTCCTCGTCGAGGGCCGCCGGATTCATTCCGGAATTCTCCAGCGCCTTCCACGCCACCCGCAGCGCCACCCGCTGCTGTGGATCGGTGGCGAGCGCTTCGCGCTGACTGATTCCGAAGAACGCCGGATCGAAAGCGGCGGCGCGGTCGAGGAATCCGCCCGCGTCCCGCACCGTGCCCCAGCCGTCCAGGCGCGACAGCGACAGCATTTCCTCGATCGGCCAGCCCCGGTCCCGGGGGAACGGGGCGATCATTTCTCGCGCATCGGCCAGCGCGGCCCAATAGGCTCCGGGTCCGTCGATGCCTCCGGGCGCCTCCACGGCCATTCCGGAAATTACGACGTGATCGATGTCTTCCGTTGTCGGCATAGTCATCTCCCCCTCAGGCCGCCGCCACGTGCCGAGCCACCGATTCCGCGATCGCGTCGACGTGTTCGTTCAGAAAGAAGTGCCCGCCGTCGAACACCGTGACCTCGACGTCGTCGCTGTGGCGACGCCAGCCGTGCAGGTCGGCGATGGAGACGATCGGGTCCTGGGCGCCGCCGAGGGCGTGGATGCGGGCGGACAGTTCCGCGTCCGCCGGTCCGGTGTAGGCGTCGGAGGCCTGGTGGTCGGCCTTGAGCACGGGCAGGGCCATGCGCATGATCTCGCGACTGGACAGCACGTCGGAGCCGGTGCCTTCGAGCATCGTGAGGTGGTCGAGCAGGGCCTCGTCCTCGACGGGTGTGCGGGGCCGGTGTTCCGCGCGGCACGGCGGCACCGCCGCCGACACGGTCAGCTGCCGCACGTCCAGGCCCGCGGCCTCGGCGAGCCGGACGAATTCGAAAGAGACCAGCGCGCCCATGCTGTGCCCGAAGGCGAATATCCCCGCGCGGTCGAACGCGGAATTCCGGAATTCGGCGAGAGCGCCCGCGGCCAGTTCGGGCAGCGAGGTCGCCGGCGGCTCGTGCGCGCGATCCTGACGCCCCGGATATTGAAAGACGATGACGTCGAAGTGTCTGCTGAACGCCTTGGAAAACGCCCGGTAGGTCGAAGCACCGGCGCCGGCGTGCGGGAAGATCAACAAGGGCGGCCCGCCGGCGGATCGCGACTTGTGGAACTTCCTTATCCATCCCGGTCTGTGCATATCAATCCATCCCCTTGGTTGTGGCGGGCGATCACATCACCGCATCACCGTTCCGATACGTTCGCGATCGCGGCGACGCTGCGATTCCACAGCTCTCCCAGGCGCTGTGCGTCGGCCTCGGTGAATAGTGCCGCGCTCCACCGCCACTGGGTGCTCAGCCGCGGTCCGTCAGGGCTGTTGCCCACGGCCGCAACGACATCCAGGGCGTAGCGCAGTGGCAGATCGGGTTCCGAGGCGATCGGCATGGCCTCGGTGAACACGGCGTCTGTGGTGATCGACCAGGCCGGTCGGTCGTTCTCGAGCAGATCGGAGCGCCCCAGGTAGTTGAACTCGACCTGGGGTTCGGGCGCGTCGACCAGCTCCGGCACCCGCGCCACTGCCTGCAGCAGCCCGAAATCGACGCCGTGCCGGGGCACCTCGGCGACATGTGCCGTCACGGAGTCGAGCAGTTCGGCCGCCCCGGTGTCCGCATCGAGGGCCGTCGCACCGCTGCCGAGCCGCACCGGGAACACGCTGGTGAACCAGCCCACCGTGCCCGAACTGTCAGCGCCCACGGCCTCGTCCGCGCGGCCGTGGCTCTCCAGGGCGATCAGCGCCCCGTTCGTGTCATCCTCCCCTCGCTCCCGACGCCACGAGATCAGCGTCATCGTCAGGGCGGCCAGGAGAATCTCCCGGACGCCTACACTTCCGGTCGTCGCGCTCAGCACCCGCGCGGTCGTGTCGGCGGGGGTGTGGAACATGGTGGCCCGCAACGAATCCCAGGTGTCTCGCGCCGGGTCCGGCTTGCGGCTGCCGAGGGCCGGATCGGGTCCGGCGACCTGGGCGGCCCAGTAGTCGCGCTGCGCCAGCACGTCGTCGTGCCCGGCGCGTTGGACCATCAACCGCGACCACGCGCGATAGGAGGTGGGTTCGCTCATCACCTTCGGTGTGCCGCCGTCGCGCACCTGCTCCCAGGCGGCGGCCAGGTCGGCGGTCAGGATGTGCCAGGACACCACGTCCACGGCCAGGTGGTGGATCGCGAGGAACAGCACGTCGCCGTCGGCGCGGCCACGGAACCACACCGCCCGCACCAGATCGCCGGCGCCCGGGTCGATCTCGTCGATCGCGGCGTGGGTGGCCGGACGCAGGTGGCGGCCGTCGGCGTCGGCGGGCACGTCCTCGATGCGCGTGAGTACATCGCTCGCCATCACCGAGCCCGGCTCGCGGGTCACCAACCGCGGGCCGTCCGGCGTATCCACCGACAGCGACCGCAGCGCGTCGTGCCCGTCGAGCACCGCCTGCAGCACCGCCTCCAGCTGGGCTCGGGTGATGCCCGCGGGCAGGGTGAGCAGCATGTTCTGGGTGAATCGGCGGTAATTGCCGTGGGCGTACATCCACGCCACGATCGGCAACGGGGTCACCTCGCCGTAGCCGTCCGCGCCGGTCGAGGTCGCGCCGGTCTCGCCGCGGTCGATCGCCGCGGCGAGGTCACGGATGGTCGGATTCGCCAGCACCATCCGCGCGGACACCGAAATGCCGTGTCGCCGTGCGGCATTCACCAGCGATATGGCGACGATGCTGTCCATGCCGAGCGCGAAGAAATCGGCGTCGACGCCCGGTGCGTGCCCGTCGAGCACCTCGGCGAGCAGTGCGGTCAGGGCCTTCTCGGTGCCGGTGCCGGGCGCGGCGTCGGATTCGCTTGCGGCCGTGTGTGTTTGCTCGGCGAGCCGCTCCAGCTCGCGGGTATCGAGCTTACCGTTGACCGTGACCGGAATCCGCGGCAGCACCATGACCCGTGCGGGGATCATATAGGCGGGCAGGCGATCCGAGAGGGCCGCGCGCATACCGACCGGGTCGGCGGTCCGGTCCGGCGCGCACACCACGAAGCCGATCAGGCTCGCGCCGTCGCCGCGCCGTGTCACGGTCACCGCCGCGGCCGCGACGCCGGGCAGCGTCCGCAGCGCCGTCTCCACCTCACCGATCTCGATGCGGTACCCGCGCACCTTCACCTGGTCGTCGGCCCGGCCCAGATAGGTGAGCAGGCCGTCGGGCCGGCGGCGCACCAGGTCGCCGGTGCGGTACATACGGCCGGCCCCGAACGGGTCGGCCACGAAGCGGTCGGCCGTGGCGCCCGGGCGCCCGACGTACCCGCGCGCGAGTTGCGGCCCGGCCAGGTACAGCTCGCCGGTCACGCCGACGGGCACCGGACGCAGCCGGGAGTCCAGCACATAGGCCGACATCCCGGCGGTCGCCGCGCCGATCGTGGGCGAATCGGACTGTGCGCCAATGGCTTCGAGCGCGGTCACATCGGCGACGACGGCCTCGACGGTCGTCTCCGTCGGCCCGTAACAGTTGTGCACGGCGATATCCGGCAGCGCGCGCAGGCGCGCCCACAGCTGAGAGTCGATGGCCTCGCCACCCAGCGCGAGCACGGCGAGACGGTGCTCGAGCAGTCCCGCCGCCGCCAGCTGCCGGAACAGGGACGGTGTCGTATCGATCATGTCGACGTCGTGCCGGACCATCCCGCCGACCAGGCGCTGCGCGTCCCGCATCGCCTCCTCGTCGAACAGGTGCAGGCCGTGGCCGTCGAGCAGCCCGATCAGCGGCTGCCAAGAGGCGTCGAAGCTCAGCGACCACGCGTGCGCGATCCGCAGCTTGCGGCCCAGCCGCCGCTCGGCGAGCCGGTACACGCGATCGCGGTGGTCGGCGAAATAGCCGAGCAGCGCCCCGTGCGTTCCGGCGACGCCCTTCGGCTCCCCGGTAGAGCCGGAGGTGAAGATGAGATAGGCGCGATGCGCCGGATGCCGCGAGACGGCCGGAACCTCGGGCGCCCGCACGGCGATCCGCTCGGCCACCGCGGGATCATCCAAGCGCAGCACCGGGATTCCGTCGAGGTCACGGGCGTGCCCCTCGGCCGCCAGCACCAGATCCGGCCGGGACTGCGCGAGGATCGACTCGATCCGGGCCGCGGGCAGCCCCACGTCCACGGGCACATAGGCGGCGCCCGCGCCGAGCGTGGCCAGGATGGCGACGATCGCTTGCGGGCCGCGCGGGAGGAAGACCGCCACCACATCCTCGGCGGCGACACCGTGCGCGGCGATCTCGGCCGCCAGCCGGGCCGACCGGTCGTGTAGCTCACGATAGGTCAGGCGCACCGTGTCGGTGGTGAGCGCGACAGCGTCCGGAGTGCGGGCGGCCTGCCGTTCGAACAGCGCGAAAACCGAAGTCTCCGAGACCTGTTCGCGTTGCGGAGTGGTCGCGATGCGGAGCAGGTCGGCGTGCGCGGCCTGTGGCAGCACATCCAGATCGGCTGTCGGGGTATCGGTGTGGTCGGGCAAGCGGCCCAGCACGGCAAGCATGCTCGTGCCGATGTCGGCCGGTAGGAAGGGCACCGACTCTACGACCGCCTCCACCACCACCAGCAGTTCGTCGCCGAGCAGATGCGACACCACGGTGAGCGGGTAGTGCGTCAGGTTCTCGGTCATCACCGGGCGAAAGGTCGTTCCGTCGGCGAACGTGGCGTCCCTGAACGCATGCTCCATCGGCGCGTTCTGGAAGACGAACATGGTGTCGAACAGCGCACCGTAACCGGCCGACCGCTGCACCGACGACAGACTCAGAAAGCCGACTTCCCGCATGGCCGCCGACTCCCGTTGCAGCCGAGCGCATTCGGCCACCACCGCGGCGTCGGGGTCGAGCCGGAACGCCACCGCGACGGTGTTCAGGAACAGGCCGATCATGCGGTCCACACCGGCGATCTGATCGGGACGTCCCGTCACGACGGTGCCGTAGGCGACGTCGGGGCGATCGGTCAGCCGCGCCAGCACCAGCGTCCAGGCGAACTGCACCACGGTGTTCAGCGTCAACCCCCGCGCCCGCGCCCACTGCCGCAGCCGCGCCGTCTCGGCGGCGGGCAGCGCGAAGCGGGTGATCTCGGCCTTCGCGCCGGGACCGCTCGCGGCGCCGCCGTCGGCGACCATCACCGGACCGTCGAGAACCCGCAGGTAGTCGGTCCAGCGGCGCTGGGCCGCCGACATGTCCTGCGTTGACAGCCAGCCGATGTAGTCGCGGTAGGGCCGCACCGGCGGCAGCGCGTCCGCCGCTCCCCCGGCCTCGTACAGCGCGCGCAACTCGGTGAACAGCAATCCGAGCGACCACCCGTCCATCAGGATGTGGTGGATCGTGACGATCATGCGCCGCCGCGCCGTGCCGTCGGCCTCGGGCGGCAGCGCGGCCAGCAGGACGCGCAGCGCGGGACCGCGGCTCAGGTCGAACGGACGGGCGATCTCCGCGGCGGTGAGGGCGTCCAATTCGCCCGGCTCCGTAGCGCATTCGGTCCACGGCAGCTCTACCCGGCCGGGCACGATCTGCACCGGCCGCGGCACGTCCCGGTCCCAGAACACCGCCCGCAGGTTCGCGTGCCGCCGCAGCAGCGCCTCGAAACTCGCCCGCAGCACCGCGGTATCCAGGGGTCCGTCGATATCCACGACGAACGGGATGGTGTAGACGTCGTGGTCCGCACCCGTGAGGTGGGACAGCGAGTACAAACCTTCCTGCAGCGGCGCGAGCGCCAGCACGTCCTCGATCTCCGGACCGCTCATGTCCCCTCCTCCCGACTCGGTGATGTCCCCGATTCGGTTACGTCACTGCCACATTCGCCGCATCACCAGCAGGCCCTGGTCCTCCTCGTCCAGTACCGCGGCCGCGTCGATCGGCTCGTCGGGGGCGTCGGCGACGGCACGCAGGGTGTTGTAGAAGGCGGCCTCGATGATCCGGGCGTCGTCGGGTTCGAAGGCGTCCTCGGCGTAGAAGATCGCCGCCTGCACCGAGTCGCTGGGCAGCAGCGAATTGGCGGGGAAGATCATCAGCAGCAGGGCGTTGTCGGTCGCCCCGGCGCCCTCGAAGGACGCCAGTTCCAGCCCCGCCGTGCCGAGCAGCCGCTCCAGTTCCTTGCGGCCGGGCGGGTAGGACTCGAACACGAACATGGTGTCGAACAGCTTGCGGGTGCCCGAGGCGCGCAACGCCGAGGTGAGCGGATAGGTGTGGTACTCCATGAGATCCACTCGGCGGGACTGGATCTCGGTCAGATGCTGCCGCCAGCTCTTGCCGCCGTCGAAGCCGATGACGGCCGGGATGATGTTGGCGAAACACCCGATGGCGTTGTCCACGTCGTCCAGGTCGGCCGGACGGCCCGAGACCGCCTCGCCGAACACGACATCCTCGCCGCCGGCCACGTACCGCAGCGCGTTCGCCCACGCCAGCTGGCACACCACACTGAAGGTGGTGCCGACCTCGGACGCCAGCGCCGTCACCCGTGCCACCAGCTCGTCGTCGATGGCGAAGGAGCGCTCCACCGGGATGCCGTCGCTGCCGACACCGCGGCCCGGCGCGACCAGGCACGGTCGCACGCCCTCGAGCACCGGGCGCCACGCCTGCTCCACCGCCTGCTGGCCGTCGCGGACCATCGCCAGGAACTTGCCGAAGGTCTCGGGCGTGCCGATCGGCTCCGCGCCCGCAACGGCGTACTCCGCGAACACCTCTCGCGACACCAGCTGTCCGGACCAGCCGTCGAGCAGCAGGTGGTGCATGGTCAGCACCACGGTGTGGGTGGCGTCGGGCAGGTGCACCACCGTGACCCGGGTCAGCGGCCCGCGCGTCAGGTCGAACTGCTCGGCCTGATCGGCGCGGTAGAACTCGTGCAGCCGCGCGTTCGCGTCCGGCTGCGCAGAGAGGTCGATCTCCCGCACGGGCACCTCGGCATGCCCGGCGACGATCGCGTACGGCTGCCCGGCGTGCGAGACCGACAGTGTCACACGCAGATTGGGGTAGCGGTTGAGCACGGTGTCGAAGGCGCGGCCCAGGCGCGGCACGTCCAGCTCGCCGCGCACGCCGATGAGCGTCTGCACGTTGTAGACGTCGCGGGCGCCGGCGCTGAGGGCGGTCAGGTACAGCCCGGCCTGCATCGGCGCCAGCGGGTACACGTCCTCGTACTCGCCGTACATCTCCTGCCAGCGGTCGAGGTCGAGCTGGGTCACCTCACCGGCGAGCACATCGCTCGGGGTGAGTCGGCGGAACTGGTTGTCGCGCACCGCCTTCGCCACCTCGCCCAGCCCCGATTCCCACAGCTCGGCGAGTTCGCGGGCGTCGTCCTCGGACAGCAGGCCACCCGGGAAACGGAACGAGGCCTGCAAGGTGACGCGGTCGTCCTCGGTCAGCGCCACCGTGTTGATGTCGAGCAGCGCCGGCGCGGGCATGCCGGGGTTGGCGTGGCCGCCCAGGTAGCCGAATTCCGGTGCGGCCGACCAGTCCTCGACCGTGTCCTCCGCACCGGTGACGGCGAAGCGGCCCATGTAGTTGAAGCTGATCTGCGGTGTGCGGTGCTGTTCGAGGGCCGGGCGGGTCTCGGGGTTGAGCCAGCGCAGCAGCCCCCAGCCGATGCCGGAATCGGGCACCGCGAGCAGTTGCTCCTTGACCGCCTTCACCGCCGACTCCGCCTCGGAGCCGCCGCCCACGTCCAGGGTGACCGGATAGGTGGTGGTGAACCAGCCGACCGTATTGGCGAGATCCACACCGGTGAACAATGTTTCGACGCGGCCGTGCCGTTCCATGGTCAGCGACACCGTGCGGGCGTCGCTGTCGCGGCGGCGCCGGAACCGGTGCACGGCGACGGCCAGCGACGCCACCTGGATGTCGAGGAAGTCGCAACCGAATGCCGCGGTCGCCGTGGTCATCAGGAAGGCGGTGTCGTCGGAATCGAGGGTCGCGGTGATCTCCCGCACGGTCGCGACGGTGTCGACGGCGGGGTCGAGTTCCCGGCCGCCGAGCAGCGGATCGACGCCCTCCGCCGCGGCCGTCCAGTACGGCAGGGTGTCGACCACGGCGTCGGCGGTGGACAGTCCGACCAGGCTGGTGTTCCAGGTCTGCACCGAGGTCCCGGGCTCCGCGGCCGCGGCCGGGTCGGCCCACAGTTGGCGCAGGTCGTCATGCAGGATGCGCCACGACACGCCGTCTACCACCAAGTGGTGGATGACCAGCAGCAGCCGTCCCCGGGCGCCGTCGGCGGACCGCAGCCACACCGCCGCGACCATCCGCCCGGCGGCCGGGTCCAGTAGTTCGCTGACCTGGCGCAGCTGCTCGCCGAGCGCGGAACCCGCTGTGCGGTCCCACATCTCGTCGTCGAGCACCACCTCGGTGAGCGTGGGTTCGGTCGCGGGCTCCGCCGGGCCCGGGACGTAGAAGGCGGTGCGCCCGTCCGGGTCCTCGGCCACGCGAGCGCGCAGCATCGGGTGCCGGTCCACCAGCGCGGCCAGCACGGCGGCCACCTGATCGAGAGTGCTGTGCGCGGGGGTCACGACCGCGGTCGCCTGGCTGAAACCGCTGTAGTCCGCGGCCTGTTCGGTGAGGACGGTGGCGATCGGGTTGAGCGGGATCCAGCCCGTCTCGTCGCCGACCTCGGCGAGCGCGGGCGCCCCGCCGGCCACGATCGGTTCGGCGGCCGCGGCGATGCGGGCGATCGTGCGCGCCTCGAACAGCGCGCTGGTGGTGATGAGCAGGCCGCGCTTCTTCAGCGCGGAGGCCATCCGGATGGCGGTGATGGAATCGCCGCCCAGCGCCAGGAAGTCGTCGTCGGCGGCCAGCTCCGTGGCGCCCGCGATGCCGAGCACCTGCCGCACCGCCTCGGCGACGGTGCGCTCCGCCTCGTCACGCAGCGCCCGCCCGCGGCCGCCGCTGCCACCGAGATCCGGGACGGGCAGCGCCTTCCGGTCCAGTTTGCCGTTGGCGGTCAGCGGTAGCGTGTCCAGTCGCACCAGCGCCGACGGGATCATGTACTCGGGCAGTCGCTCGGCCAGCTCGGCCCTGATCCGGTCGGCGTCGGTGGTGACCGCCGAATCCGGTTCGGGCACATAGTAAGCCACCAGCGCGGGCCCGCCGCTCTGCTGCACCGTGACGGCCGCCGCCGACGCGATGCCCGGCAGCCGCCGCAGCACCGTGCCGATCTCGCCGAGTTCGATGCGGTGGCCGCGAATCTTCACCTGGTCGTCCACGCGGCCCAGATATTCCATCCGCCCACGGGAATTCCAGCGCACGATATCGCCGGTGCGGTACATGCGGTCGCCCGGCGTCGCGGCGAAGGGGCACGCGACGAAGGCGGCGGCGGTCAGGTCGGGTCGCCGGTGGTAGCCCCGCGCCAACTGCACGCCACCGAGATACAGCTCGCCGACCACGCCGGGCGGCACCTGCCGCAACTGTTCGTCCAGCACGTACACCGACGAATTCCATTCCGGGCGCCCGATCAGCGCGGACTGGAGTTCGTCGCGCTCGGCGGTGTCGGCGAAGTCCTCGTGCATGAGGTCCATCGACCCCTCGGTCGGTCCGTACAGGCCCAAGACCGTGCCGCCGAAGAACCGGCTCGACTCCTCCACCAGGGCCGGGGGCACGGATTCGCCGCCGAGGTACACGTAGCGCATCGACTGCAACCGGGCCGGATCGGGGCCGGCGTCGATGAACGCGCGAACCACGCTGGGCACCAACGAGATCTGGGTGATCCGGTGGCGATGGATGATGTCGGCCAGCGCCTCGACGTCGGCCTGCCACCACTCCGGCGGCGGCAGCACCGTCGCCGATCCCGTGCACAGCGCGTTGACCAGTTCGAACACCGAGACGTCGAATCCGATGGGCGCCTTCTGCAGAATGCGCTCCGCGCCGAACTCGAGGTAGTCCCGCATCCACTGGACGTGGTTCGTCACGCCGCGGTGGTGGATCACCACGCCCTTGGGTCGGCCCGTCGTTCCGGAGGTGTAGAGCAGGTATGCGGCATCCAAGGGATGGATCGGCCGTGCGCGTTCGGTTTCAGCAAGGGTCGAATCATCCAGCGCGGCAAGCGCTTCCGTAATGTCCGGGGCGTCGAGATCCACCACCGGGACACCCGGCTCGATGCCGAGGGCCTTGCGCGCGGCCCGGATCACCAGGGTCGGGCGGGCGTCGCCGAACATGTACTCCACGCGGTCGGCCGGGTAGCCGGGATCGACCGGGAAGTACACCCCTCCGGCGCGCAGCACCGCGGCGAAGGCGATCGGCAGCCGTTCGCTGCGCTCGGCGTAGACAGCGACGCGGTCGCCGTTGCGCACACCGCGCGCGAGCAGCAGGCGCGCGAGTCTGTTGACGCGCGAATCGAATTGGGTGTAGCTCAGCTCCGTGTCGCCGAAGACGACCGCCACCCGCTCGGGGTAGCGCTCGGCGGAGTGCCGGATCATGGCGTCGACGGTTTCCCGTTCGATCTCCACCGCCGTGCCGTGCGACCACTCGTCCAGGTGCGCGCGGTCGGTGTCGGACAGGGTGAGCAGTTCGGGCACCGGGCGGGCGGCGGTGGCCTCGGCCAGTATCCGGTCGATGTACTCGTGCAGGCGCGCGATGGTCTCGGCGTCGAAAACGTCGGTGCGGTAGGTGATCTGGACGTCGGTGCGGTCGTCGTGCATGAACGTCTCGACGACCAGGGGCAGCAGTGCGCCGCCGTTGTCCACCAGTTCCCAGCTGGTGGTGGCGCCCGGCAACTGCGGGCCGTCGATCTTCTGGTGCAGAAACAGCACCATGGTGTCGAACAGCTTGGAGCCGACGTTCCCGGTGGTCCGGTTCACCGCCCGGACGATGCCCTCCTGCGGGAAGTGTTTGTGCCGGAACGCTTCCGTGGTCACCGACCGCACCTGCTCGACCAGTTCGGCGAAGGTTTCCGCAGCGCCGGTGATGTGCAGCGGCAGCATATTGCTGAGGTTGCCGATGAGCAGCTCCATCCCGGCTTCCTCGCGGTTGGCGACCGTGGTGCCGATGACCATGTCCTGCCGTCCGGTCAACTGCCGCAGTGCCAGGTGGTAGGCGGCGAGGAATACCGAGAACGGGGTGGTGCGCAGTGCGGCGGTGAGTTTCCGCAGACCGGCGTCGGCTCGATCGCTCAGCGGGCGGTCGGCGCGGTCGCCGCGCTCGGACACCGCGACCGGGCGGCGATCGTAGGGCAGCTGGAGTTCGGGGACCTCGCCGTCGAATCGGCTCTCCCAGAAGCGGATGTCCTCGGCCTGGTCCTCGGCGTGGAAGCGGTCCTGTTCCCATTCGGCGAAGTCGGCCACCTGCAATGCCAGCGGCTCCACCTCGACCGGACCGGTCAGGCCCTGCCGGTAGAAGTTCTCCACGTCCCGCGACAGCGCGGGTAGCGTCATGCCGTCCCACGCGATGTGCTGAATGGACACCACCGCGACGAGTTTCGTGGCGTGCAGCCGGACGAACACGACGCGCAGCGACGATTCGACGGTCAGGTCGTAGGTTTCCCGGGCCGCCGCGCCGACCAGTTCGGCCAGACGTTCTTCGGCGTCCGCCGCGCCCGTCAGGTCCACATCGGTCAACCGAGGCGGCAGGTCCTGGTGAATCCGCTGGTACGGTTCACCGTTCTCGTCGGTGTGATAGGTCGTGCGCAGCACCTCGTGCCGCCGGACCAGCGCCGTGAACGCCTCCCGCAGCGCGGCCGCGTCGACGTCTCCCTCGAAAGTCAGTGCGAGACAGAGGTTGTAGGCCGCGCTGTCGGGGGCGATCTGCTGGTGCGCCCAGACGTACCGCTGTCCGAACGACAGCGGCGCCCGGGCCGGATCTCGGCGCACCGGCACGGCCGCGGTGGTCGCGAGTCCCTCCTGGGCGAGCCGAGCCGCCATCGCTACCTGCAGGTCTTCCAGCGAACGCATCTATCGAACCAATCTGTGTACGGCGAATTCCGGCGGTTCCGCGGCTCAGCTCGCGGGCGCCGGTTCGGGCACGCTCACCTCGGCGAGCTCGAGCAGGATCCGCGACACCTGCGCCAACCGGCCGGGCGTGGTCTCCGCCGCGAGCAGTCCGGCGGTGATCCGGCGGACCGTCCGTCCTTCGAAAACCTCTGTGACACCGAACTTCTCGACCTGGAGCAGCCCGCGCACCTTGGCGGTGAGGGTGGTGGCCAGGATCGAGTTGCCGCCGATCTCGAAGAAGTCGGTCTCGACGCCGATCCGCTCGACCCCGAGGATCTGGGCGGCAATGTAGGCCACGGCCGCCTCGGCCTCGTTCTCGGGAGCCACGTAGGCGTCGCCGGCGCCGGGCGCCTCGGCGGCGATCAGGCGGCGGATCGCCGCGCGATCGAGTTTGCCGTTGGCGGTCAGCGGGATCGCGTCCACGACCTCGACGGCCTCGGGAATCATGTGGGCGGGCAACGCGTCTCGCAGCGCCGCCGCGAAATCGACGGTGGCGTCGGCGGTGACGGCCGCTACCAAGCGGCCGGAGTCGGTCACCAGCGCCACGGCCTCGCGCACCTGCGGCAGCGCGGTCAGCGCCGACTCCACCTCGCCCAGCTCCACGCGGTAGCCGCGGATCTTCACCTGGTGATCGGCGCGGCCCAGGAAGTCCACCGTCCCGTCGGGCAGGTAGCGGGCCAGGTCGCCGGTGCGGTACCACCGCACGCCGTCGACCTCGACGAAGCGCTGCGCGGTCCGTTCCGGATCGCCGCGGTAGCCGTCGGCGACACTCGTTCCGCCGATCCACAATTCGCCGACGACCCAGTCCGGGCAGTCCTCGCCGCGCTCGTTGACCACGCGCATCCGCACGTTCGCGAGCGGGGCGCCGTAGGGCACCGCGGCCCACTCGGCGGGGAAGTCGTCGGTCACCTCGCAGACCGTGGAGTGGATGGCGGTCTCGGTGGTGCCGCCCAGACCGGCGAAGCGCAGGCCGGGCACCAGTGCCCGGAAGCGTTGTCCCAGTTCGGCGTTCACGCGATCGCCGCCGGTGATCACCACGCGCATCGAGCGCAGCTGCTCGGCGGTGGCGGTGTCGAGCAGCATGCCGATCAGGCCGGGGGCGCAATTGAGCACGCTGACACCGGTTTCGGCGATCAGCGCCGCCCAGGCCGCCGCGTCGCGCTCGGTGTCGGCGTCCACGCAGACCAGGGCGCCGCCGAGCGACAGGGCGCCGAAGATATCGAACACCGACAGGTCGAATTCCAGTGAGGACAGGCCGATCAGCCGGTCGTCGCGGCCGAGGCCGAAGTGGGCGGCGAGGGCGTCGATGGTGTTGGCGGCGGCGCGGTGGCTCACCTCGACGCCCTTGGGCTCACCGGTGGAGCCGGAGGTGAACAGCACATACGCGTGCGTCTCGGGCGCGCGGCTGTGCGCCCGCTCCAGGCGCGGGCCGGTGGCGGCCTGGTCCAGCGGGATGGCGGTGACGTCCGCGGGCAGCTCGATGCCGTCCTCGACGAGGGCGACCCGCGCTCCCGCGCGCGCCAGGATGCGGTCGCGGCGAGCCCGCGGCTGTCCGGTGCCGATCGGGACATACGTTGCGCCCGCGGCGAGTACGCCCAGCACGGCCGGAATCTGCCGGTGCCCCTTGGCGATCACGACCGCGACGGTATCGCCCGGCCGCACCCCGGCGTCGGCCAGCGCGCGGCCGACCGCCAGTGCCCGGACCGCCAGCTCGCCGTAGGTTTCGGCCCCGCCGTCGCGCCAGCGCAGCGCCGTGCGGTCCGGATCCCGTTCGGCCAGTGCGAAGAACGCGTCGTGCAGGTTGCGGTCGCCGAGGTCCCGCTCGGTGGCGTTCACCGCGTCACGCACCGCCCGCTGGGCCTCGGGCAGGGGGATCGACAGCGGCGCCTGCCAGTCGGCGCCCGGTTCCACCAAAGTCAGCAGCAGCCGCCGGAATTCGGCGAACATGGCCTCGACCACGCCGGCGGGCATGGCGTCGCGGCGCACGTCCCAGTTCACCATCAGCCCGCCGGCCAGCTCGACCACCTGGGCGTCCAGGTCCACCTGCGGCCCCTGCGACAGGATCCACACCGGCTCGCCGAAGATCCGGGTCACTCGGTCGGAGAACAACTCGCCGAGGTCGAGGCCGGAGGTGAACACCACCGACGGGGTGACCGGAGCACCACGCAACCGGCCCAGATCACGCAGGACATCGAGGCCCTCGTAGGTGGAATGCGCAGCGCAGGTGTGCAATTCGCGCTGCAGGCGCTTGGCGCGGGCGACCATCGACTCCGGCTCGCGCGCGTCGACGTCCACCAGCACCGAGTTGGTGAAGTCGCCCACCACGCGGTCGATGTCGTCGTGCAGCGGTTCGCGGTCGAACAGCGGCACGTTCAGCAGGAACCGCTGCTGCGCGGACCAGCGGGCGATCGCCTCGGAGAATACGGTCGCCAGCGCTACCGCGGGAGTGACCCCGTGCCCGTGCGCGATCTTGTTGAGCTGCGCCTTGGCCTCCGGCGAGAACCAGTGGTGCAGGCGGATGCTGCGCGCCGGATCGGCCCGCTCGCTCTCCGGCAGCACCGGCAGCGAGGGAATGTCGGGCAGTTGCCGGATGCGGCTCTCCCACCACGCCTTCGCGGCGGAGTTGTCGACGGCGGTGCGCTGCTTGTCCGATAGGTATTCGCGGAACGTGTAGCCGATGGAATCGGTTGCGTCGGCGTCGGTTTCGTACAGGGTGGCGAGATCGTCCAGGATCCTGCGGTAGCTCAGCGCGTCACCGGCGAGCATGTCGACGTCCACGTGCACGCGATGGCGGCCGTCGGGCAGCAGGGTGAGGGTGATGTCGACGACCTGCGCCGCGTCGACGTCCATCCGCTGGTGACTCTTCTCCTGCCGGATCCGTTCGAGTTCCATTCGGCCACCGTCGAATTCGGTGGTGAGATCGACGAGGTGGAAAACCGGCCGCAATGGTTCGGGCAGCACCCGCTGGGTGCCGCTGTCGGTGAATTGCACCCGCAGCTGTGGATGGCGGCGGACCAGCCGCTCGACCGCGCGCCGCATCCGATCGGCCTGCACGCCCCGCCCGTCGAACTCGACGTACAGGTGCGCCGCGACGCCGCCCAGTCGCTGATCCTGGCGGCGGCCGACCCAGTACGCGTGCTGCATTGTGGCGAGCGCGAATTCGTCGCCGTCGGTGATCTCGGCGGCGGCGGGCGCCGGTGCGGGCGGCTCCGGTTCGGCCGCGGCCGACAGCAGCTTGGCCCACGCGGCGATCGTCGGCTGCAGGGCCAATTCGGAGCTGCGGACCTCATGCCCCTGCTTGCGCCAGCGGGCGGCCAGTTGCATCAGCATCATCGAGTGCATGCCCAGGCTGACCAGGTCGTCCTCGTAGCCGATCGATTCGGGATGCACTCCGAGCTCCGCTGCCACAATGTTTCGCACGTCAGCCTTGCCGAGCATCAGACTCCTCACCGGCCTAGAATCCAGCCTTCATCACACACGCAAAGGCTAGGCTTGCCTAACCTCTTCGCATAGTAACGTACAGCTCCCACCGAGACGAAGGTATGTGGTTTGGCTAACCTAACCATATGGGAAAAGGTTTCAACGGTCTCGTCCTGAAGGCATTGCGTGCCGACGACTACCGGCTCACGGTCACGTCGGTGGACCGCGTCAGCGACAACTACCTGCGCTTGGGCTTCACCGGCGGCGGTCTGCTGGCCGATCATCCGGTGCATCCCACCCAGTGGATTCGCATCTGGTTCCCCGACGAGAAGGGCGACCTGCTGCAGCGCGGATACACCCTCGTCGACCCTGATCCGGCCGGCGACACGTTCGACATCGAGTTCGCCCTGCACGGCGGCCCCGCCTCCCGGTGGGCGGAGCAGGCATCGGTCGGCGACGTCATCGACGCGACGGTGATGGGCTCCAAATTCGCCGTCCCCGACCCGCTTCCGGCGGAGTTCGTCCTCTTCGGCGACACCGCCTCCCTCCCCGCCATCAATTCGCTGCTCGACGCCATCGGGGACACCCCCGCCCGCGTGTGGCTGGAATGGCAGTACGAATCCGACCGCACCCTGCCCGTCCGCTCCGGTCCCAAAACCGAGATCACCTGGGTCGAACGCGTCAACTACGGGCAACTACTCCGCCAAGCCGCCGAAACACTGACCTGCGACGCCGACGCGTTCGGCTGGGCCGCCTGCGACGCCGCCACCACCCGGTCCATCCTCAAGTCCCTGAAAACCAAACTCCCGAAGGAGAATGTCGCGGGGCGCGCGTATTGGAAGTAGCCCCTACGGTTTCGCGAGATCACGCACGTAGACGTCGAATTGGGCGGATTCGTATTCCCGGGTGTCCTGACGCCCGACCAGACGCCAGCCGCCGACCGCCCGATAGAACGCATGCGTGTCCGCCGCCCGCGGCTGCACGGCCAAGGTCGCGCGTTCCTCGGTCCGGCTGTGCAGCAGGGTGTCGAGCAGTTCACGCCCCAGTCCGGCTCGACGCCGAAACCGTTGGACCGCAAGGTCGATGACCGCGAAGGTGCGCCCCGGCCACTCCTCGGTGAATGCTGCCGGGATCGGCTGATGAAAACCCTCCCACCAGTCGGTACCCGCCTTCAACTCCACCCCGTAGACGAACCCGATCAATGTCCTCGAGGCTCTGGCCCACGCAAATCCGAAGGTCGAATCCCGGATGAGCCCGTGCAGCGACTCCCGGTGCCGAACCGACTCACCTTCCGGCCACAGAAACGGGGGCGCCGAAAACACATCGTCGTACAAATCGCATATCGCATCCAGCGACTGCTCGGCATCCGATGCCGTACCCATCCCCACCGACACCTGACGATCCTCGCTCATACTTCTCGACAATAGGCGCGCCGATCCGCCTGCCCGGCACATAATCCGATTGTCGAGGAGATCGATCTCCGCCACCCTGGCGAAGTGATCGAGATGCGGGTCCTGACAGCGGACAACTGGATGCTGTGGCGAGAGTTGCGACTGCAAGCGCTGGCGGAGGCGCCGCAAGCGTTCGGATCCCGGCTGGCGGACTGGCAGGGTGACGGCGACGCCTTGATCGAGGCGGTCACGCTCTGGGCCACCCGGGCTGGGTTCGAGGCCCTCCGGCTCGCGGTGACACCAGCGAACGAATACGCATTGAAGCTCTACTACCGCAACGGCTTTCGACCAACCGGCGACCCGGGCGACGTGACGGACGACGGGCACCGGGAGATCGTCATGGACAGACGCCTACTCGGAACCCGGCACCGACCGGGCCATTAGCCTAATCGCTGTCCCCGCGCCGGACTTCAAGCGTCTCGCGGATCAGGGCCCGTGCAGCGTCGCCGGTTACGGACTGACCGGCCAGCACATCGAACGCTCGGCCATATTGGGCAATCTCCCGTGGCTGGGTGACCGTAAGCTCAGCCGTCACGGTCTCTACCATTACCCTCTTTTTGTCGAATATCGTGAAGTTCGTCATCGATACTTCGTACGCCGCTTCAGCCGGAACAATACCGAGAACAACCCTCGGCATACCGGTTACAGCCAAGAGCCGGTCCATCTGTCCGATCATGATCTGAGCGTTGCCGACAGTGGTGCGTAGTGCTTGCTCGGCGACCACGAAGTGGAATCGGTGGTCGCGGCGATACAGAATCTGTTGTCGCTCCATTCGCTTGGACACACCCTCGTCAATATCGTTCGGTACCTGCTGAAATTCGACAACGCTGCGTAGCACTCCCTCTGCGTACTCCGCCGTCTGAAGTAGACCCGGTATCAGGAACGGGTGATATATCCGCATTACCTCGGTTTCGGCTTCCAGCTTGATCGAGGCTTGTTGCCGTCGCTTGGTGCCGCTACCTAATACACGCCTCCATTCGAGCCATGCAGCCTCGATATTGCGCAGAGTAGCTACCAGGTCGGGCACTTGGTCTTCATTGCCCGTATGGGAGCACCAGAGGCGTATATCGTCGTCAGTGGGCTTGGTCTTGCCGTACTCGATTTTCGAGACTTTGGTTTGGTGCCACCCGGCACGGTGGGCAAGTTCGGTGCCGCTGATTCCTGCATCAAGGCGAAGCTCCCGGAGTCGTCGGCCGAGAGCTTCCTTGGCCTGATTCAGTGAACTTGTCACGGCTCACTGTATTCAGCAAGTGGTGTAGCGATAGACCATACCCGTTCTTTAACTATACGGATGTACCCGACTATTCGGGGGTCGGTGGTTATAGCACCACCGAGCCATTTACCGTTGTCTCCGGGTTCGAATACGGTAAATGCTACCGTCGAATCATCGAATAGCCACCAATCGTCCACCGTTAATTCGTCAGGGTTGATCAGGTGACGCGGCAGGTACCGCACATCTTCGCCCGCCTCCACATTGAGCCGAGCAACGTGCCTTGCATACCGGGTGTAGTCGTTGTGTGGCACGGTGACTACCCGCGCCCGGTTAACCGCCACGCCTCGGCCGGTCGTTGCCCTGACCTGGTCCAACCAAGGCTGAAACCATGCATAGTCTTCCGGCTCATTACGCATGAACCGGACGAGTGGCGGGTAGTCCGGTGGGTAGTAGTCGTCCCGAACTTCGAGGTGGAACGCTTCGCGCTCGGCGTGTCGAAACAGGTCGTCGAATGCCTCACCCTGCGCTAGCAACATTGCCGTAGAAAGTCCTTTCCAGCTTGACTACCTCGATAGCCGTTTCGTCGGGGTAGATATCCATCTGTCCCAATGTCTCCAGGTCCGTGATCGGCGAGCCGGACAGAACGAAGGTCCCTCGGCCGGTGTCCGTCATGGTGGCACCTATGAACGTGTCCGGCTCGGCAAAACCGGTAAGCAGATGCGGAATCTCTACTGCCCCAACAGTATCCGTCTTCCATCCCTGCACTGCGTATGTACCTCTGTCAGTCGCATAGAGGCTCGGGCAACCTCCGCCTTCGGTGCCGCCTTTGCCGAGAAACTGTAACCGCATGTCGGGCCTCCAATCAGATCATGCGCGTTCATGCTTCGAACGTATTCGATGATGCCCCAGTTGCAGCTGTTTGGTGAGTGGATCAGCGGATCTGAGCATGTTTGGGCATGGACGTGGTTGATTTCTGGTTCGTAGCGTCAGTGCCGACCTCGATGACACGCGACGCCCATCGGTCACGAGGTGCCGACCAACAGCCGACTATAGGGGGTTGCGATGGACGCACACCGAGAGCAACCACGCAGGGGCACAAGGCTTTACCCATTCCCGGGTGGCGTGCTGGAAGTCTGGGATTGCCACGACGAAGACGAGCCTCCCGGGATATACCTGGAGTGGCAGGGGGATGAACTCCCGAATACCGGCAACGCCGAGACTGACGGACGGTGGCCCGCATGATCGGACTCAGTGTTGCGTTCGCTGTGCCGCTGGTCGCGTTCTTCGTAGTGGTGTTCTGGCCTCAGCAAATACCGAAAGAGAAGTCTGTACAAGCGATTCGAGAACGGATTGAACGCGAAGATACGGATCAACAAGGCGGTATTTAGACTGTTCGACTCACCAGAACGGCCCGTCCGGACCGTGCGGGCTCCATCCCTCGAGGAAAGGCTTCAGATCCTCGGGCTTCGGCTCCGGCAAGTCGAGTGCGATACGCATCGGATGCAGGAATCGAGGACCTGCTCCTGATTCAGCCGTGCTGGGTTCTTGCCGTGGAGTGAGGCAATGTGACGAGGCTCGGGACCGGTCCCGGCCGGTAGGTGGTTCGGTTGGGGAAGCCGAGGAAAGGGGCTCGCGGTGGCCGATACCGATACTACGAAAATGCCGGGTTCGTTGAAGATTGCGTTGGGGGCGGTCTTGTTGCTGGTCGCCACTGTCCTGACGATGGCTGGTGTCGACTGGGGCCGCATCATGTTGATCTGCCTGGAGGTGATCATCGGCGCCAATGGCCTGTTCGCGCTTTTCAGCGGCGCTTTCGCCGGTTCGGTCGGCATCGTGCTCGCCGTCGTCATCATTCGCGAACTGACCCGCGAAGCCGTCCTCGACTGGTTCGACGCGAAATCCGATCGGCTGGGCCGCATGGATATCGGGATGGGCGGCACTGCGTCTTCGTGAGCTTCAGGCCGGGGGCGTGACGGCGGCCAGCCGGTCCAGCACGGACATGGCGTCAGGGCTCAGTACGAGCCGGCCCGCTGCGATGTTGTCGTCGAGGTGCGCGATGTTCGCCGTTCCCGGGATGAGCAGGGTGTGGGAGTAGTGGGCCAGGTGCCAGGCCAGGACCACCTGTGCCGGGGTCGCGCGCAGGGCGGTTGCGATCTCTCGGACCGCCGGAAGTGCTGTGGCCTTGACGGTTTCAGGGAACCCCGAGCCGAGCGGCATGAACGGCACCCAGGCGATGTCGTGCCGGCGGCAGAGATCGAGAACCGGTTCGGCGGCACGGTCGAGTGGATTGTGCGCGTTCTGCACGCACGCGATCCCGGCGGGCAGCGCTTGCCGCAACTGGCCCGGGCCGACATTGCTCAGGCCGATGGCGCCGATCTTTCCCTCGGTCCGCAGGTCGAGCAGTTCGGCGAGCTGGCTGTCCAGGTCGACGCGCTGGTCACCCTCGGCGACGATGCCGGGCGGGGCGTCCACGCGACGCAGGTTGACGACCGGGATGCGGTCGACGCCGAGTGCGGTGAGATTGTCCTCGACCTGACGCCGCAACTGCGCGGGCTGCTGAGCGGCGACGAGACCGTCGGCCGTTTCGTCGGCCCCGACCTTACTGACCAGCACCAGCTCCTCCGGAAATGGTTGCAGCGCATCGCGAATGAGCGCATTGCAGGCCCCGGCACCGTAGAACTGCGCGGTGTCGATGTGGTTGATGCCGCTGGCGATCACGTGCCGCAGCACGCCGATCGCCGTGCCTCGATCGACCACCGGCCGACCGGCCCCGTACGCCACCAACTGCATCGCGCCGAACCCGATCCGGGAGACCGGCCGTCCCGCCAGCGAATCCGTCCCGCCCGGCCGATCGACGGCCGTGTCGCCTGTCCTCATGTGCGGAGTCCTCTCTCGAGTGGCATAGTCGACAGCAAATGCGGAGGAACCTCCGCTTAACCGACCATAGCAGAAACGGAGGAACCTCCGCTTGGCGAGAGAAGGCGGTGGGCGCGCGGACGCCCAGCGGAATCGGCAACGGCTGATCGAGACGGCCCGGGACATGCTGGCCGACGACGGCGGAAAGGTCCCGCTCGAGTCGATCGCACGCGCGGCGGGGGTGGGCATCGGCACGCTGTACCGCCACTTCCCGACCCGGGACGACCTCGTCGAGGCCGTCTATCGCGCGGAGCTGACCACGGTCTGCGAGAGCGCGGCGGACCTGCTCGCGGAGCTGCCCGCTCGCGCTGCCCTACGGGCGTGGATGGACCGGTTCGCCGACTATGTGGCGGCCAAGCGCGAGATCGCCGATGCGCTGCGCGCGGTGATCGCCTCCGGGGCGGTCACCTCCGCGCAGGCGCGCGCGGCGCTCGGCGGTGCGGTCCAGCGACTGCTCGACGCGGGCGCGGCGGAGGGCACGCTCCGCACCGATGTACGCGCCGAGGACGTGGTGGTCAGCCTGCTCGGCATCTTCCTGGCCTGCAATACGCCCGACCAGCGTGAGCAGGCCGGGCGCATGATGGATCTGCTCATGGACGGGCTGGCGGCCGGAAAGCCCTGACCGCCAACCCCTTCCGTGACTATGCCGGGGACAGGTGCCAGCCCGTGGCGCGGGAGCGCTCGTTCCAGAATTCGGAGTAGCGGCCGCCGCGGGCGAGGAGTTCGGAGTGGGTGCCGGTTTCGATGATTCGGCCGCCTTCCACGAACAGGATTTGGTCGGCGTGACGGATGGTGGCCAGCCGATGTGCCACCACGACAACGGTTTTGCCCTGGGTCAGTTCGTGGATGCCGCGGACGACGACCGCCTCGCTGTGCGGGTCCAGGGCGCTGGTGGCCTCGTCCAGCAGGACGATCGGGGCGTCCTTCAGAAGGGCGCGGGCGATCGAAACACGTTGGCGCTCACCGCCGGACAGGGCGGCGCCGCCCTCGCCGACGGCGGATTCCCGGCCGTCGGGCAGACGCTCGACGATCTCGTCGACCCGGGCCATCTCGGCGGCGCGGCGCACCTCCTCGGGCGTCGCGTCCGGGCGGCCGATGCGAATGTTCTCCTCGATGGTCTGGTTGAACAGATACACGTCCTGGAACACCAGGGAGACCTGGCGCAGCAGCGTTTCCGACGGCTGCGCGCGCACATCGTGGCCGCCCACCGTGATCCGGCCCGCGTCGACGTCGTAGAAGCGCGACGCCAACCGCAGCAGCGTCGTCTTGCCGCTGCCGGAGGGGCCGACGATCGCGGTCGTGGTGCCGCTCGGCACGGTGAAGGACGCGCCGTCGATGACCTTCTCGCCCTCGCGGTAACCGAAATCGACATCGGTGAACACGATCTCCGGCGCGCCGGGCTCCACGGGCTCGACCGCCTCCCCGAGATCCCGCACGGCCAGGAAATCGGTGATCCGCTGGGCGGCGTCGGCGGCGCTGCGCAGCGCGTTGCTCAGCTGCGCCGCCCGGTTGATCGGCTCGATGAACCGGGCGCTCACCGCGATCAACGCAATGGCGGCGGGCACGGCCAGCTGCCCCCCGGTGCCGCGGGCGACGATCACCGACACCAGGATCAGGAAGACCGCCTGCACGCACAGCGCGAACACCATCAGCCCGGGCACGCTCGCGAAAAGCAGGCGGGTCGACGCCTGCTGCTGCCCGCGCAGCGCCTCGGTCAGCTTGCGGTTGCCGTCGCCGACCGCGCCGAAGGCCCGCAGCACCGGCTGCGCCTGCGCGAATTCGACCACGCGAGCATTGGATTCGGCCGCGGCGTCGTGCATCTGCTCATTCGAGCGGGAGAAGCTGTTGTTGGCCCACCGGCTCACCACCAGCAGCACCGGGAGGCTGATCAGCATGGTCAGCGCGATCCGCCAATCGATGAACGCCACCCCGATCGCGACGCCCACCGGCACGATCACCGCCGTCACCACCGGCGCCACCAAATACGAAACCACACTGAGTATCTCGCGCACCCCGCCCACGATGATCTTCGAGATCGAACCGGCGTTGGCGGTGGCGAACCAGCCCAGCGGCAGGCTGCTCAGATGGTCGCCGAGCCGGGTCTGCACCCCGCGCAGCATCCCCACACCGATGCGCAGCCCGGCCATCGACACCAGGAAGGAGAACGCCGAGGCGGCGGCCACCGCGACGGCCATCCACGCCGCCCACCGCCACGCGCTGCCCAGGTCGCCGTCGAACAGGGCCTGCAACAACGGAATCAACAGCAGATAGGCCGCGATCTGCCCGAGCGACAGGCCGCCGATCAGGGCCAGATACCGGGGAATGTGGCGGCGCAGCTCGGCCGGGACGAGCGCAAAGACCTTGGTGATCATCGGATCTCCCCCTCGACGAGCTGGATCTCGTGCATGGAAGCCTCGTTCATCTCCCACAGCCGCTGGTAGAGCCCGCCCGCGCGGGACAGTGTCGGATGGTCGCCGTTCTCGACCACGACGCCGTTCTCCAGCACCAGGATTCGGTCGACGCCGGTGATCGTGTGCAGGCGGTGCGCGATCACCAGCACGGTCCGGTCGGCGACCAGGACCGCGAGCGCGTCCTGTACCGCGGCCTCGGATTCGGGGTCGGCGAAGGCGGTGGCCTCGTCCAGCACCAGCACCGGGGTGTCGGCCAGCAGCGTGCGGGCGATCGACAACCGCTGTGCCTCGCCGCCGGAAAGCACGGCGTCCCCGCCGATCTCGGAGTCGTAGCCGCGCGGCAGCGCCACGATGCGGTCGTGGATCTGCGCGGCGCGGGCCGCGCGCTCGATGGTCGCGTCGTTGGCGTCCGGGCGGGCCAGGCGGATGTTCTCGCGAATGGTGCCGCGGATCATCTGCACGTCCTGCAAGACGAAACCGACCGTGCGATACAGCTCCTCGGTGGAGAACTCGCGCAGGTCCTTGCCGCCGATGGTGATTCGGCCGGCCGTCACGTCGTAGAACCGCGGCAGCAGCCGGGCCAGCGTCGACTTGCCGGATCCGCTGGGCCCGACCAGCGCGGTGATGGTGCCGGGCGCCAGCTCGATGTCGATGTCGTGCAGCACCGTCCGGTCCTTGCGGTAGCCGAAGCTCACGTGCTCGAACCGCACGGGCAGACCGGCGCTGCCGTCGGTGCTCGGCTCGGCGCCGCCGGTGGGTGCGGCGAGTTCCGGCGTCTGCTGCAACTCGTGCAGCCGCAGCGCGGCCGCAGCGCCTTCGCGCAGCGCCTGACCGCCGAAGCCGATGCCGAGCAGGGCGCTGCCCAGGCCGATGCCCAGCAGCAGGAACGGCAGGATGTCCACCGGCTGTATCCAGTCGAGTTCGACGAAACCGAGTCCGGCCACGACGACGACCAGCATCAGGAACAGCGGTGTCAGCAGGATCTCCGCGCCCGACTGCAGCCGCGTCATCGGGGTCTTCCACGCCAGCAGGCTCGCGGCCGTCTTGTCGACCGCTTCCTGGAAGGTGTTGTGCGCCTTGCGCGCCTGGCCGAACGCCCGCACCACCTGGATGCCGTCGACGAACTCGATGGTCGACTCCTCGATCTTGCGTTCGGAGCCCGCGAAGACCGCCAGCCGCTCCCGGTGACCGGGACCCATCATGGCGGCCAGCGCCCGGGTGTAGAGGAACAGCGGGATCAGCAGAACCAGGGTGAGCCGCCAGTCGACGGTGAAAAGGTAGATCAGGGCGATCAATTGGACCGTCACCGCGCCGACGAAGTCCAGCCGGGCGTGGGCGATCAGGTAGTGCAGCGCCTCGACGTCGTCCTGCAGGAACTTCTTCACCTCCCCCGAACTACGGTCGGTGAACCAGCCCAGCGGGACCCGGGTCAGCTTGGCGGCCAGCAGTTGCCGCAGGGTCAGCTGAAACTTCGCGTCGAGCAGGTGCGTCCAGACCAGTGCCCCGGCCTCGAGCAGGCCGCGCACCACCAGCACCACGACCGCGCTGATCACGAGCACCCACACGCGATCGGAATCGATTGGCGCGGAGAGCAATTCGCGACAGGCCTCGACGATCAACACGAACGGGACGACGGCGCAGACCGAGGCGACCACGATCACCAGGCTCGCCAGCGTCAGCGCACCGTTCACCGGCGCCAGGATCTTCTTGCGCGCGAGGGAATCCGCCTTCTTCTGCTGTTTCAGCGCGACCCGATCCGGCTCCAGCGCCGGCGCCTCCGGCGCGGCCTGTTCGACGGTCTCAGCCGTCATGATGCTTCCCTCCCTCTCTGCTCACCCCGCGGTGAACATCGACAATACGGCCAGCCACCGGTCGGTGCGGGCCTGTACCGCGGCCTCGTCCAGCACCGCCGAGTTGACGTCGAACTGCGCGACCAGCACGGGCCGCGAATCCCGCGCGACCACGGCCGTATTGACGTCGACGGTGAATCGCAGCGGCAGATCGGGGTGACCGGTGACCCCGAACTCGGAGGTGAACTCCGACAGCGGGACCGGCGTCCACGGCCCGGAACCGAACTGCAGCACATCGAATCGGCCCAGGTGGTTGAGCCGGAGCTGACCGCGCGCGGTCGAGGTGCGGTCGGCCAGCGGCGGTCGCCCGCGGTCCGGTGTCCAGCCCTCGATGTCGGCCGCCGGGACGAGCACCGTCTCCTCGACGGTGAACCAGCCGACGCGACGCGTGTCGTCGTCGGGGGCGCGGCCGTGCGATTCCCGCGTCACCGGGATGCGGCCGGTCGCGTCGGCGCTGTCGGCCACGGTGAGCGCGCAGGCGGCGAGCAGTGCGTCCTCGAGCGGCACCGCGGCGGCGGCACAGCGCGACAACAACCGCTCGGTGCGATCCGGGTCCAGTTCGACCACGCGCTGAACGGCCTTGCCCGCCTTGTCCGTTGCCGGATCGGTGAGGCAGCCGCCGAGCGGTGCGCCGAGAATCTCCGGGGCGATATGTCCGGTGGTCACGCCGGTCTGCTCGAGCATGCGCTCGTTCGGCGGCGGCGCGCCCTGCTCGAGGTGGCGCAGGTCGTCCATGAGGATGAGCCAGGACACCACGTCGACGGCGAGATGGTGAATCGACAGCAGCAGACGGCGATTCGAGCCTTCCAATACCGTCGCGGCCATCATCCGTCCGGCCCGCGGATCCAGCCGCTCCACGGTCTCGGCCAGGGAGGCTGCGGCGCGCGACTCGTCGACGACCGAGATCTGCTCCGCCACACCGGATTTGTCGCCGACGACGA
The DNA here is from genome assembly GCF_044628355.1 of Nocardia sp. N2S4-5. NCBI lineage: Bacteria > Bacillati > Actinomycetota > Actinomycetes > Mycobacteriales > Nocardiaceae > Nocardia > Nocardia sp. N2S4-5. The sequence goes on from NZ_JBIUPM010000001.1 coordinate 3,974,210, forward strand.
GCACCGGCGCGCCCGACTCGGTGGTGGTCAGGCGGGAGCGCAGGGCCGGGTGTGCGAGCGCGAGCGCGTCCAGGCGGGCGGCGACCGCCTCGACCGAGGCGTCCTGCGGCAGCGTGATCACTTGCGACTGCGCGAGATATCGGTAGTCGCCGTTGGCGATGATCTCGTGCGCCAGGGCGGTCAGCGGCAGCACGGTGCCCGCCGGAATCACCTCCGCGACGAGGTCGTCCGCCGCGTCCGGGTCGTCCAGGCGGCGAGCCAGGTCGCGCAGATCGGCGGCGGCGAGCACGTCCTGGGCCGAGACCCGGAAGCCCGCGCCGCGCAGACGCGACACCAGATCGATCACGCCGATGCTGTCGATACCCAGATCGACCAGGCTGTCGAGGATTCCGGCGCGGGTCTCGCCGGTGTCGCCCGCCGTCATCGCGCCGATCACCGAGAGCAGGGTGTGCTCGGTCTCGGTGTCCGGCTGCGCGGCCGTGGAGGTGCCCGCCGGTCGCGCCAGCAGCGCGGCGGCGGCGTGCCCGTCCAGTTTGTCGTTGCGGTTCAGCGGGATCTCGTCGACGTGCACGATCCGTGTCGGCACCATGAACTGCGGTAGGCGCCGGGCCAGCGCCGAGCGGATGCGGCCCGCCGACGGAGTGCCGACCACCAGCGCGCCCAGGCGAGTGCGGCCGTTCTCGGTGAACGCCAGGGCCGCGGCATGCCGCACACCGTCGAGTTCACGCAGCACGACGGTCACCTCCTCGGGTTCGACGCGGTAGCCGTTGATCTTGACCTGGCTGTCGATGCGGCCCTCGTAGGCCACCGTGCCGTCGGCCGCGCGACGCACCAGATCGCCGGTGCGATAACGCCTTTCGCCCGCACCGGCCACGAACGCCGCGGCGGTGACGCCGGGCCTGCCGAGATAGCCGAGAGCCAGCTGCGGGCCGGACAGGTACAGCTCGCCGGTGCCACCCGGCGGGACCGGGCGCAGACGATGGTCCACCACTTCGGCTTTCATGCCGTCGAAGGGGCGGCCGATGGTCGGTGCGGCATGGTCGTGCACGTCGGCCATCAACGCTTCCACGGTGGTCTCGGTGGGGCCGTAGAAGTTGATCACGCGGGTGGCCGGGAGGCCCCGCAAACGCCGCCAGGTGTCGGGGCTGATCGCCTCGCCGCCCAGGGCGAGTACCGCCAGCGGGCAGGTTTCGCCGCCGTCGCCCGCGCGGAACAGACCGGCGGCGATCAGGCGGTTCAGCATGGACGGCGAGGTGTCGAAGATATTGATGCCGTGGTCGTCGATCGCGGCCACGATGCGTTCGGCATCGGTGCGTACCTCGTCGCCGAGCAGCACGACCGTGTGTCCGCTCAGCAGCGCCACCGTGGGCTGCCACGCGGCGTCGAAGCCGGTCGACCAGCCGTGCCCGACGCGCAACTGCCGCTCCACGGCCGCCGCGGTCGGTGCGAAGATCCGCCGCTCGTGATTCGCCCAGTGGTTGAGCAGCGAACGGTGCGAGACCGCAACGCCTTTCGGGCGGCCGGTGGTGCCGGAGGTGAACACGACGTAGAAGGGAGCGTCGGGGTGTGCGGGAACCAGCGCACGATCCGATTCCGTGCGCGGCGGCGTGGACCCTACAGAGCCGGATGCCGAAAGTGCCCGCTCTTCCGAGTTGTTCGCGGAACGGGGCTCTCCGTCATTGCCGAAGGCACGGAGATGTCCCTCGTTGTCCGGGACTCCGTGGAGGCAATCGATGCCGGAGGCGCGAATCTCCGCCACCACATCCGCGCGGGACGCATCGGCGAGAACGACGCGTGCCCCGGCGGTTTCGAGCATGTAGGCGAGGCGATCGGCGGGCGTCGCCGGATCCACGTGCACACATGTCGCACCTGCGTACCCGACGGCGAAGGGCGCGTGCAGCACCCGCCGGTCCCGCGGCAGCATGACCGCGACGGCATCGCCGGGACGCACTCCGGCGGCACGCAGGTTCGCCACCAAAGTACGCACAGCCGAACCGAATTCCTCGAAGGAGTGCTCCCCCACGGCGTCGATAACGGCCGCACGCCCAGCAGCGCGTGCGGCGACATCGAGCAACGTGCGGGGGACGTCGATGACGGCAGTGGTATCCCGCTCCACGGTCCCCGCCGCTCTCGCGGACCGCCCGCCCGGCACGTCACCGGTCGCGGCGTGAGCCCCGGCGATTGCCGTCCGGGCCGCACCCGCGCGTCCGGCATGAGTATCGGGTGTCCCAGGTACGCCGGTCGAGGAGTGCCCGTCCGCCATCAATGCCGCGGGCTCGTCCGCCAGCAGCACATCGACATCGCAGGCCCGCTCTGTCTCGGTGATCCGTTGCGCCACCGCGAGCACCCGCCGCGCCATCCGCTCCGGGTCGAACAGCGCCACCACATCGGGCCGGGTCTCGACGCGGCAGATCAGCACGCCGTGCTCCAGCACCGGCACCACCGCGATCGGATAGTGGCTCGGCGAATCCACGCGGCGCGGCGTCATGGTCGCCCCGCGGCCCATCGGCATACCGGCGGTCACCGCGCCGACCGGCGAGTTCTCGAAGACCAGCAGCGTGTCGAACAGTTGGCCCGCGCCCGCCGCCCGGGTGATCTCCGCGATCCCGAGATACTCGTGCGTGCGCAGCCGCGCGACCTCGCGTTGCAGCCGCGCGCCGATCTCGCCCGGATCGCGAGCGTCCATCCGCACTCGCACGGGAATGGTGGTGACCAATGCCCCGACGAGCCGTTCGGCATTGGGCAGCGACGCGTCCCGGCCGGAGGTGGTCTGCCCGAACACCACATCGTCGCGACCGGTGAGTCCGGAAAGGATACGCGCCCAAGCCATTTGGAGCAGGGTGTTGAGGGTGAGTCCGTGACCGCGCGCCCAGGTGAGCAGCGCGTCGGTGGCGCGTGAGTCCAGCCGGGCCTCGCCGACCACCGGCAGGTCCACCTCGGGCGGGGCCGGCGGTCCGATCATCGGCATCGGCGCGAGCCCGTCCAGCGCGGCCGACCACGCCCGCGCGGACTCCGCGGTGTCGCGGGTCGCCAGCCAGGCCGCGTGCTCGCGCAGCGGCGGCGCGGGCGGCAGGGCGGTCCCGGCCCCGCTGTGCAGCGCGATCAGGTCGGAGAACAGCAGGGGGATGGACCAGCCGTCGACGACGATATGGTGTGCGGTGCAGACCAATTCGTAGTCCGCGTCGCCCACCCGCGCGGCCACCACCCGGAACAGCGGTCCGGCCCCGAGATCCAGCGGTCGCCGCGCCTCATCCCAATACAGTTGCCGCGCGGCGTCTTCCGGGTCGGCGGCGGTGCGCAGATCGACCTCGCGCCAGCCGATCCGCCCGGCGGAGGTGATCACGAGCACCGGATGCGGCACGTCCTCCGCCAGCACCGACGCACCGAGATGCGGGTAGCGGTCCAGCAATTCGTCGAACGCGCGCCGCAGCGCAGGCAGTTCGGTCAGCCCCTCGACCCGCACCGCGAAGGTGACCAGGTACGGGTCACCGCCGCGGGAGATCGAACTCACCGAATACAGTCCCCGCTGCAGCGGGGACAGCGCGACCACGTCGCGGATCTCGACGGTCACTGGCCGGCGAACTTCCGGCCGAGGGCCTGCAGCGCGGCCGGATCCAGACCGGAGGCGGCCATCGGCGCCACGGCCGGCGCCGGCGCGGCGGCGGCAGCGGTCGCCGGATCGGCGGACTCCAACTGTTCGGCGAGTTCGTACAGCGCCGGGAACTCGAAGACCTTCTGCACGTCCACGGTGTGCCCGCGCTCGCCGAGCAGCGTGACCAGCCGCAGCGCGGCAATGCTGTCACCGCCCAGCGAGAAGAAGGTGTCCTTGCGCCCGACCTCGTCGTCCTCGTCGAGGTCGAGAATCTCCCGGATGGCGGCGGCGAGCAGCCGTTCCGCGTCGGTGCGCGGGGCGCCGCCGAGGCCGGTGACGCCGGGCTCGGGCACCGCGTCGCGCGTGAACAGCGCGGGCGCGGCCGCCGGGACGGCCGTGTTCTCCGGTTCCGCGGCCCACTGCGCGAAGGTCTGCTCGAGCAGCTTCGCGAACCCGTCGATTTCGGGGTGTGCGGCGAGCGCGGGAGCGAAATCCACTGTGACAGTGGCTCCCTCGGCATCGGTGACGACGTCCACCACGACATCGACCCCGTGCGGCCGGGCAGTCCGGCGGGCGAGTTCGCGCACAGTCCGGCCCGCCGTCTCGGGGACGAGCGGGGCGTCGGGCCGGACGGTCACCAGCGCCTGGAACAGCGAGCCACTGGATACCGCCGCCAGGCCACGCATCTGATGGGTGATCCGCTCGATGCGGGTGCCGGCGTGCGCGCGGGCCTGCGCCACCTGCGCGGTGGCCTGGTCCACGAGTTGCCGCGCCGGGCTCGCCTCGGTCGGATCCAGCCGCAGCACAAGATGATTGGTGAAATTGCCGAACGCGGTCGCGGAGCCGTCGCGATCGGGGTCCACGATGCCGACGGCGATGTCGTCACCCATGCCCGCCTCGCTCAGCACCCGCGCCACCACCGCGGCGAACGACGCCTCCGTGGTCGCACCGGCGATCGAACCGGGCGCGACGCGAAACACCCGGCGCCGCACCGGTTCGGTGCCCGGCTCCGCGTCCGTCAGATCCGCCCGCTCGGGCAGATCCGCGAGCCGCTCGAGCCAGTAGGTCAGCCCCGCGTCGTCGGAGACGTTGCCCGCCAGCGTTTTCAGCTGGGCCAGCGCGAAGGTGCGGTACTGCGCCGCCGGTTCCACGGCGCTGCCGTCGTACGCCGCGAACAGCGCCGATGCCAGCAGCTCGAGCGATCGGTCGTCGGCGGCCACCGGGTGCGCGACGATCGACAGCACGTCACGACCCGGCAAGCGGTACAGCCGGATTCGCACCGGCAGCTCGCTCAGCAGATCGAATCGATGCTCCGCGTCGGCGGACAGCGCGGCCGTGAGTTCGGCCTCGCCGGTCTCGACGACCTCGACCACCGACTCCGGCGCCGGAACGACGCGCTGGTAGGGAATCCGGCGATCGTCGGGATACACCGTCCGCAGGATCTCGTGCTGTGCGATCACCGCGACCGCGGCCCGGTCCAGCGCGGCCGCGTCGAGGCCGGGCGAAATCTCCAGCGCGACGGACAGATCGGACGCCGGTGTGCGGCGCATGCGTTCGGGCAGCAGCGCGGCCTGCTGAGCCAGTGTCAGCGGGATGCCGCGGTCGGATCGAGGCGAATCAGGCATGGCGGTCCCTCTCACTTCCCGACGTTCGCGAGCGTCGGTTCCAGCTTGTCCAGCACATACGGCAGCGACAGCGCGGTCGGCACGTTGATGGCGTTGATCGTGATCATGTCGACGAAGGCGATGCCGCCCTGGCGCACCGACGGCAGGTCGCCGTAGCCGGGCAGTTGCTTGAACTTCGCCTCCAGGCCCGGCGCGGCGCCGCACACCAGCAGATCGGCGGTCAGATCGCCGAGCCGCTCCGGCGAGAGCGCCAGCCGTCCCCCGCTGGGCGCCTCGGCCACGAGCTTCTCCGGCATGGTCAGCCCGAGCCGCGTGAACACCTGGGCCGAGCCGTCCTTCGGGTCCGCCAGCACCATGAGCTGGGTCGGGGTGGTCAGCATGCAGGTGAGGAAGGTCTTGCCCCGCAACCCCGGATGCCGCGCGGCGACCGCGTCGATCTTGCCGTGGACGTCGGCGACCACCTTCTCCGCCTCGGACTCCTTGTGCAGGGCCTTGCCGAGCGCGGTCGTCTGGTCTTCCCAGGGGTCGATCTGGGCGCTGGTCAGCGGGCCGATCGTGGGCGCCAGCTTGGACAGCTTGTCGTACATGGCCTTGTCCATCATGTAGCCGGGGGCCACGATGAGATCCGGGTTCAGCGCGGCGATCTGCTCGGCGAGGTCGCCGCCGGCGGTCAGCGCCTTGGACTGCTGGGCCAGCGACTGCGGCAGCCACGGCACCGTCTGCCCGGGCGCGGCGCCGGGGACCAGGTAGCCGACCGGCGTGACACCCAGCGCCACCGCGGCGTCGAGCCACTGCGGGCCGATCGTGACCACCCGTTCGGGTGTGCCCTCGATGGTGGCCTCGCCCATGGTGTGCTTGATGGTCACCGCGTCGCCGGACCCGGACGCATCGTCGCTCGACCCGCACGCGGCCGCGCCCAGGACGAGCCCCAGTGCCATCGCGGCCACTGCCGTGCGCCGCGCCGCGGTCCGCGCGCGGCTCCCGAAGGACCGCCTCGCCAGTGTTCGACCAGGGTTCATTCCGTCAGCTCCTTCTTCACGATCCGCCGAGTACACGGACCCTCGATCTGGTAGCTTAGGCTAAGCTAATACGGTTGTGGAGGTGAGTCGGCCCACCAGCTGCCGCGAATCGGCGGCGCCGAGGTCGTCCTCGAAGATCAACCAGCCGTCCGCGGTCCAGCGCGCCCGCGCTCCCGTCCGGTACAGCCGGGGCGAAACGCCTTCGACCGGAAAGGGATCCGCGACGAAGCGGCTCGCGCCGGGCCGGTCGCCGTCTTCCATCAGCGCGGCGCCACCGGCGTAGACCTCCCCCACCACGCCGGGCGCCACCGGCTGCCGATAGTCGTCGAGCACCAGTAGCCGGGCACCGGGAATCGGCCGGGCCCGGCCGCTGCCGTCGAGCGGCCCGCGAGCGACCGCACCGGCGTACACCGGCAATCCGTAACCGAAACTCGTGACCGCCTCCGGCGACAAGGCCCGCAACCGGTCGCAAAGCCCTGCGGGACAATGGTTTCCGACGACGTCCCAGCGCCGCACGGTGGGCAGGCCGGAACCGCGCAGGCCCGCCAGGTCCGCGGGTGACGCGACGACGTGCGTCACCGAGCGCGCGACGATCAATTCGGTCAGCGCCACCGGATCCGCGCGCTCGGTGTCGGTCGGGACCACCAGCGTCGCCCCGTCCGCGATCGCGGCGAGCAACTCCACCAGCGTGCCGACGCTGTCCCACGGTGCCACCACGAGCCGTACATCCGGCGCGCCGAGCGCGGGATCGGTCCACTCCCAGCGCTGTTCGGCCGCCACCGCGCGGCGGTCGGCCACCGCGACGGCCAGCGCACCGGCGGTCAGACTCACGCTCCGGCCGCCCGCGCCGAGGCGAATCAGGCCACCCTCGTGCACGGCCGGGAGCGCCAGCAGGCGCACGGCCTCGTCCGGGCCGGCGGACGGCGTCGAATGGGTACCGGCCGACCTGCCCACGCGGGCGCACAGGTCGCCGTAGTCGAGGCAGTCGTCACCGCAGCGCACCGCGGGCCGGGCGACCGGTACCGCCCAGGCCCGGCGCAGCAACCGGGTGAGTCCCACCACGTCGGCCGGTTCCACGCCGGACGCCCATTCGTCCAGCACTCGCTGCCGCAGCGCCGGAGTCAGCGCGAAACTTGTTCGCGCCCCGGCCTTCCCGGATATCACACGCGGCATCAGCCAACCTCCAGCGGTGTGTTGCGGGCCGCGGCCGCCTCCACCAGCGCCGCCAGGCCACCCACGGTCGGGGTCTCGAACAGCACCCGCACCCCGATCTCGACGTCGAATTCGGCGCGGATGCGGGCCAGCAGCCGGGCCGCCAGCAGCGAGTGCCCGCCGAGATCGAAGAACGAGTCGTCGGCGCCGACCCGGTCGGCCCCGAACAGCTCCGCGAACAGTTCGGCGAGCCGGATCTCCGTAGCGGTCACCGGTTCTCGGTACAGTTCGACGCTCGCGGGCGCGGGGCGGGGCAGCGCGCGCCGGTCGAGCTTGCCGTGCTCGGTGAGCGGGATCTCCTCGATCACCGCGAAGGCGCTGGGCACCATGTACTCCGGCAGCACCGCCGCGGCGTGCGCGCGCACCGCGTCGATATCGACGGCGGCGTCGCCCGCGGGGACGAGATAGGCCGCCAGCACCGTGCCGATCGCCTTGTCCGGCACCGCCGTTGCCACGCACTGTGCGACCGCGGGGTGGCTCGCGACGGTCACCTCCACCTCGCCGAGTTCGATCCGGTAGCCGCGCACCTTCACCTGTTCGTCGGCGCGGCCGAGGAATTCGAGTTCACCGCGCACATTGCGGCGGGCCAGATCTCCGGTGCGGTACAGGCGGCGTCCCGGCTGGAACGGGTCGGCCACGAATCGCTCCGCGGTCGCCCCGGAACGCCGCAGATAGCCGCGCGCCAATTGCGTTCCGCCGAGGTAGATCTCGCCGACGACGCCGGTCGGCACCAGCTGCAATCGCTCGTCGAGCAGGTAGACGTACACATTGCGGTTCGGGTGCCCGATCGGCACGATCCGCGTCCCCTGCGGGCCCTCGACGGTCAGATGCGTCGCCGAGACGACCGCCTCGGTGGGGCCGTAGTGATTGCGCAGTTCGGCGTCGAACACCCCGGCGAATCGGTCGGCGACCTCGCCGTGCAGCGCCTCGCCGCCGACCGGGACGTGCCGCAGCGCCCGCCACTCGTTCACCTCGGGCAGCATCAGGAAGGTCCGCAGCAGCGACGGCACCATGTGCAGCACGGTCACGCCGCAGCGGGCGATCAGATCGGCGACGTAGGGAATGTCACGGAAGGCGTCCGGCTTCGGAACCACAAGGCAGGCACCGAGAGTCAGCGTGACGAACAGGTCGAGCAGCGATGCGTCGAAACTCACCGACGACGATTGCAGCAGCCGGTCCCGCGCCGCCATCCCCCATTCCGCGCAGAAGCCCGCCACGTGCTCGGCGATCGCGGCGTGCGCCACGGGCACGCCCTTGGGGGTGCCCGTGGACCCGGAGGTGTAGATGACGTAGGCGAGATTTTCGGGCCGCAGCGGGCGCACCCGGTCGGCGTCGGTCGGCGCGGTATCGGGCAGCGCCACCGCCGCTTCCTCGGCCGCCCGCAACTCCTCGTGTCCCAGGACGAATTCCGGCCGCGCGTCCGCGACCATCCGGTCGATGCGCTCGGCCGGATAGGCCGGGTCGATGGGCAGGTAGGCGGCGCCGGCCTTCAGCACGGCCAGCACGGCCACGACGAAGTCCACCGAGGTGGTCAGCCGCAGTCCGACGAGGTCCTCCGGGCCGACGCCGCGCCGGATCAGCCCGTGCGCCAAGCGGTTCGCGCGCCGATCGAGGCGGTCGTAGCTGTACTCCCGGTCGCCGTCCGCCGCGCTGACGAGCGCCGTGGCCGCCGGGGCGCGCTCGACGCTGCGTTCGAACAGGGCCACCAATGTGGTGGGCTCCGAGGGGATCAGTTCCCCGTGCGACTGTGCGAGGATGCCCGCGCGGTCCTCACCGCCGAACATGTCGAGATCGCCGATTCGCCGCAGCGGTTCGGCGGGCGCGGTCTCCAGCAGCCGCAGGTAGTGGGTGAGCACCTGCTCCACGATCCGGTCCTCGAACAGGTCGGCCTGATATTCGGCCTCGACGCGAGCACCGGCGGCATCCAGGACCACGGTGAGCGACAACGGGATTCGGGTGCTCGGACTGCCGAACTCGAGCACCTCGCTCGTGAGACCGTCGAACGCGAAGCGCGCCAACCGGTCTCGCACACCGAACGCCGTGCGCACCAACTGCTCCAGCCCGTCCCGGCCACCACCACGCTCCGGATTGACCTCGCGCACCACACGATCGATGCCCACGCCGCGATGGGTCCGGCCGTGCGCGACGGTCTCGCCCACGGCCGCGGTGAGCCCGGCGAAGGTGTCGGTGGGGCGCACGGCGGCGCGCAGCAGCAGCGAGTTGCCGAAGTACCCGAGGCCCTCGTTTCCCGCGCGCAGCGAAACCGGCACGGAAACCAGGAAATCCGTCGCCGCGGTATACCGGTGGAGCAGCACGTCGTAGGCCGCCAACAACACCGCGAACAGCGTCGTGCCCTGCGCGCGCGCGAAACCCGCAGCACGCCCGACAAGTTCGGCGGAAATATCGCGGCTGCGGCGAGCGGCCCGCGGCGACACCGATCCGGGCGACATCGTCCCACCGGGCAGCTCCAACGGCTGCGGCAGCGGACGCAGCGCCCGACGCCAGTACTCGACGCCATCGTCCACAGCACCGTCGCCCACCACCCGGCCGTCGCCCACCACCCGGCCGTCATCCACCACCCGGCCGTCATCCACCACCCGGCCGTCATCCATTGCGCGGCTGTCATTCACCACGCGGCCGTCGTTTTCGGCGCAACCGTCAGCCTCGGCGCGGCTGTCATCCACTGCGCGGCCTTTCTCGGCGGCAAGGGAATTCGTTTCTATCGGGGTGCCGTTGTATTCCCGGCTCACTTCGTCGCAGAACACCGGCCAGGACTCGTCGTCCCAGCCGAGGGCGTGTGCGACCAGCGCAAAGACGAATTCGTCCGGGGCCGTGCGGATCAGCTGGCAGCGCAGCGGCGATTCGGCGGTCGGGTCGAACGGCTGCCCGGCCGCCCGTCTTACCAGCACTTCCAGTCGCCGCGCCCGGCTGGCCCCGGCCAGTTCGGACACGTCCAATTCCTGCCAGGCCGGGGCTATGTCGGCGCGCACCACCCGGCAGGGCTCCCCCTCGGCGTCGGAAAGGTAAGTGCTGCGCAGGATTTCGTGCCGCGCGGCGACCGCGTCGACCGCCGCGCGCAGCCGCGCGGCGTCCACCGCGCCGAGCACGCGGAACACCGCGCAGGTATTGAGCGTGGTGTCCTCGCGGTCGCGGGTCTGCAGGAACCAGATGCGCCGCTGGCCCGCCGACAGCGGCCGCCGGCTCGCACCGCTGTCTCGGCCGTTCATGCCGGTGCGTCGGTGAGATAGCCGCCGCGGGCGAAGAATTCGGCCGCGGCGTGTTCCTGCCCGTCGGCGGTGCGGACCCGGGTGATCAGCAGGCCGCGGTTGCGCCCGCGGTGCGCGTCCGGACCGCAGACCACGACGCCGCCGCCCTCCACGACCACCACGCGGCCCGGGGTGCCGCCGTAGCGCGCCTCGGACAGCGTCGAGGCGATGATCTCGACCTTCTCGCCGCGATAGTAGGAGAACGCCCGCGGGTACGGGTCCGACAGCGCCCGCACGAAACGCTCGAGATCGACTGCGTCCCAATGCCAGTCGATGCGACTGTCCCGCTCGGAGCGCTTGTGGAAGTAGGTGCGCTCGGACTTGGGCTGCGGCCGCCACTGCGCGGTACCGGAGTCGAGGGCGGTCAGCGCCTCCTCCAGCACACCCGGAATGAGTTCCAGTCCCGCCAGCACCAATTCGGTTCCGGTGGCGTCGGGGCCGATCGGCAGCGACCGCTGCACCAGGATGTCGCCGGAGTCCAGGCCCTCGTCCATTCGGTGCACGGTCAGCCCGAATTCGGACTCACCGCTGATCAGGGCCCACAACACCGGCGAGAAGCCGGTGAACTTCGGCAGCAGCGAGTCGTGCAGGTTCAGCGTGCCGTGCGGCGGCATGGCGTACAGCTCCCGCGGCATCCAGGTGTACCAGCTGTTCACCACGATGACGTCCGGCTCGGCCCGTTTCACGAGGTCGATGGTCTCGGCGTCGGCGCGCTCGGTCAGATGCACCGGGATGCCGTGCTCGCGAGCCAGTTCCTCGACCGAATCGGACCAGATGCCCTTATAGGCGTGCTCGCTGGCCGGGTGGGTGACCGCGAGCACCACCTCGTGCTCGGAGTCGATCAGAGCCTGTAGCGTTTTGCGGCCCCAGGTCTGAAAGCCGAACGACACGATACGCATGAAACCCAACCTCATTCTCGAAAAACTAAGGGTAGCCTAGCCTAGCGACATTATCGACGGTCAGACCGGTCGGTGCGCTTCGCCACCCCTGGCCGCGCCGACCATCGACCGCGCCGGCACACCCCCGAGCACGCGGTCCGAAAGTTCGCCCAGGCAACTGAGATTCGGGAATCCGGGCCCCTGTGCCAGGCCCGCGAGATTCGGCAGATACAACTTCGACTCCAGCCCGTCGACCGCCAGGTCGTGGCCGATGGAGGCCTCCAGCCGCGCCTGCGTGATCGGGCCGCCCACCGCCAGCTCCACCAGGTCCGCGGCATCGGCGTCGAACAGTTCCAGGAACCACAGCGGCTGACCGCCGGTCGCGTCGACCACCAGGTCGAAGGTGTGCACCTGATCGGGGCGTAACTCGTTGCGCAGCGTCAGCGCCACGCCGTCCCCCTGCTCGGCCACCCGCACCACCCGGCCCTGCAGATGATGAACCCGGTTGTCGCCCAGCACATTCTCCTGCACCCGCACCGAGAACACCCCGCGATCGGTACGGCGGATGACGTCGCGGCGCTCCTGCAGGCTCAGCGCCCGCCACTTGGCCGGATCGCTGAACAGCGCGTTCTCGAAGAAACTCTCGCCGCGGGTGTAGATGGTGGCCGCGGGCGAGATCACCGAGACGGTGAGGACGTCGTGGTGCACGAGTTCGTCCACCGCCGACCCGGCCGTCTCACCGCCGCCGATGACCGCGGCGCGCGAGGAGGCGGGCAGCCGCCGCTTCCCGGCCAGATCCCAGAACTCGGCGATACTCAGCACTTTCGGATGGTCCGCCAGCGCGCGGCGACTGTTGCCGGGACCCGTGATCATCAGCCGATCGGTGTCGATCTCGGTGAGCGTGCCGTCGGAATCGGCCACCGAGACCAGCCAGCCGTCGGCGGCCGCGCGGATGCTCCGCACCGTGCCGGTGACCAATTCGACCTCGGCCTTGCGGGCGACCCATTGCAGGTATTTCGCCCACACGTGATGGTGCGGACTGGGGCGGCCGCGATCGATCCATTCGGCATAGGTGCCGCCCTCGACCAGGAACGAGGTCCAGCTGTAGGCGATCATCGCCTGATCGATCGCGCGGTTGTGCCCGCGCGCCCAGGTCGAGCGGTAGGGGAAGCCGACGTCCTTCTCCGGGCCGGTGCCCAGCCGATGCTGTCCGTCGGTCCAGCCGCCGCTGGGCAGCCAATTCCCGCCCACCGTATGCGATTCCACGACCACCACACGCGGAGCCGGCAGACCCAGCTCCCGCAGTACCCGCGCCTTGGCCGCGACGGCCATCGCTTTCGGCCCGGCTCCGACCACGAGAAGCGTTTCCACTGGCTCTCCGTTCAGCTGCACAGATCAAGGGGCCGCCCGGAGGCTGACCTTTGCATAGGCTTACCTTATATTGCACTGTGGTGCCAGTCCTTCCGCAAGAGCCGAGACGGACGACACCGACGGTCCCGTTAGAGATTGGATATGCCCATGCTCAACATCTCCTCCCGTGCCGTGGCGGCGTTCTCCCTGGCCGCGGCTGTTTTCGTCGGCGGAGCCGCGACCGCGGGCCCGGCCCTGGCCGCCCCTGTCATCGCTCCCGTGCACGCCGCCGCACCCGGCGTCGGTCAGCTGCAGAGCAAGCTCCAGCTGATCCTGAACCCGGGCGCCTCGCGCTCGGCTCGGGCCAACGAACTGGAGGCGGGCGAGGCCGGACTGCCGCTGGTGGACAATGTCGGCGGCGTGATGGCCAGCGTGCCGGGCTTCCAATGGCAGGCCGTCGGTCCGGTCAACGTCGACGGCGATCGGCTCACCCACAACCTGCAGATCAACGTCCCCGGCTTCGACGCGATGTTCATCGAGCTGTCGTGGAAGGACATCGACGGCAACTGGAAGCTGACCCGCGAATCCGAGTGCACCATCGCCTACTACGCGAACCAGCCCTGCACGGTCTAGTCCGCACCCGGCCCTGAGCGCGGAACCGCCCGTGCTCAGGGCTTTCGCATGCTTGCGGCCGAGAGGCGGCCGGCTCGGCCCGCTAGGGTCGACCTGTGCGACGCAGGCAGAAGCCGCCGCTCCCGAAGCGGCACGGATTGGATCCGGCGCGGCTGCGGCTGCCGGAGGAAGGGACCTGGGCGACGATCCGCGACCATCTCGTGGAGCGGCTGCCCCGGGTGCCCGCCGCGCGCATCGATGAATTGCTGGCGGCGGGCGGCATCGTCGATCTGGACGGCCCGATCGCGCCGGACGCGCCGTACCTGCCGGGCGGGGCCGTGTGGTTCCACCGGGACCTGCCGCAGGAGACCGACGTCCCGTTCGAGATCACGATCGTGCACCGCGACGACACCCTGCTCGTGGTCGACAAACCGCACTTCCTGTCCACCATCCCGCGCGGACAGCACATCCTGCAGACCGCGCTGGTACGGCTGCGGCGGGAGCTGGAACTGCCGGATCTGATCCCCGCGCACCGGCTCGACCGGGCCACCGCGGGACTGGTGCTGTTCGTGATCGATCCGGCTCGCCGCGGCGCCTACCAGACCCTGTTCCACCGCCGCCGCGTGCACAAGCGGTACGAGGCGATCGCCCGATACGATCCGGCGCTCACGCTTCCCCGCACCGTTCGCAGCCGAATCATCAAGGAACGCAACATTCTCCAGGCGTTGGAGGTGGACGGCGAACCGAACGCCGAGACGCTGGTGGAGCTGGTCGAGCACCGTGACGGCCTGGGCCGCTACCGCCTGACCCCGCACACCGGCCGCACCCACCAGCTGCGCCTGCACATGAACGGCCTCGGCATCCCCATCCTCGGTGACGACTTCTACCCCGAACTCACCGACCGCGCCGTCGACGACTTCACCCGCCCGCTCCAACTGCTCGCCACCACACTGGAATTCACCGATCCGATCACCCGCGAGGACCGCCGCTTCGCCACCACCCGCTCCCTTCAGGCCTGGACCGACCCGGACGGCTGGGCGGGATGAGCAACCCCGCCACCCTCTCCCGCGCGGACCTCGGTGGTTGAATCGTCGGAGCCGAAGCGGAGGAGTCCAGCATGTCGCAACCACACTCGTCAGCGCCCGAACGTGTCACCCCGTCCGGCCGCTGGTACGCGCTGGCCGCGCTGCTCGTCGTCGCGGGGATAGCCGGGGCCGTCGTCGTCGCCTTGGTCGGCTTCGTGCACATGTCCGACCGGGTCGACGGCTTTCAGCGGGTACAGGTGCCGGGATCGGCGGACGTGCGGATCACCGAAACCGGCGGGTACACGGTGTATTTCGAGTACCCGAACGCCTCCTCCCGGGTTTTCCGGGGCAATGTCAACGTGCAGCTCCTCGACCCCGACGGCGCTTCGGTGCCGCTGGCGGACTATTCGTCGGCGCTGACCTACGGCTTCGGCGGACATGAAGGGCGAGCGGGCTTTTCGTTCGATGCGGCCCGGCCGGGCACGTATCACATGGTGACGCAGGGTGACTCGGGCGTCACCGCGGCGATCGGGCGCGGCATCGGGACCTCACTGGCATCGACCATCGTCCTTGCCCTGGGCATCGGTGCGGCGGGTGTCGTGCTCGGGGTCGTCGTGCTCATTGTCGTTGCGGTGAAACGTGGTTCGAGCAAGCGTCGGATCGCCGCGGCGGGCAGCTGGGGATATTCGGCCGGCCCGCCGCAGCGGTACTGATCACACGGGAGAGGGGTCGTCCGCGGGCACTTGCGCCACAGCGTGATTCGAGGGGGCGGTGTCCCCGTGTCCCGGCCACCAGGCTCGCCGACCGATCAACGCGGTGAGTGCGGGCGTGAAGAACATCGCCATCACGAATGCCGCGATCGCGATGCCGACCGAGATCGCGAAGCCCATCTCCGACAGTACGGTGTTGCCCGCCAACATCATCGAGGCGAAGGTGCCGGCCAGGATGACGCCCGCCGCGGCGATGGTCGGGCCGGTGTGCCGCACGGCCAGCGCCGCCGACTGCCGGGGATCGTTGCCCTCCCGGGCCTCCTCGCGCAACCGGGCCACCATCAGGATGTTGTAGTCGGTGCCCAGCGCGACCACGAACAGGTACATGATGAGCGGCAGCGTGAAGATCAGCCCCGATTCGCCCCGCATGTGCTGGAACACCAGCACCGAGGCGCCCAGCGTGGCCGCGAAGCCCAGGAACACCGAGAGCAGCAGGTACCACGGCGCGACCAGGCTGCGCAGCAGCAGGCCCAGCACCACCATGATCAGCACCGCGGCCACCGGGAACACGATGGTGTAGTCGTGGTTCATCGCGGCCTGGAAGTCGACGAAGACCGCGGTCATGCCGCCGACCGCCGCCGTCGTGCCGGGCGGCGCGGCCGCGTGCGCGGTATCGCGCAGCGGGCCCTTGACGGTGTCGAGGGCGGCATCCGACTCCGGCGCCGAGGCCAGGGTGACCTGGTAGTGGGCGACCGAACCGTCTTGCGACCGAACGGGTTCCGCGACCTGGCCCACTCCCGGCACGCCCGCCAGCGCCGTACGGTACGACGCCAGTTGCTCGTCGCTCAGTCCGCCGGACGATTGCAGCAGCACATCCGACGGCTGGGTGACGCCGGCGGGCAGGCCTTTGAGCAATTCCTTGCTGTAGACGACGGATTCGGACGCGTTCGAGGTGGAGCCCGAGGTGAGGTCGAAGGTCGGATTGAAGCCGATGGCGAACAGGCCCAGCACCACCAGCAGACCGCCGGACACCGCCGCGTACAGCGCGGGCCGCTTGCCGAGCCCGCGTCCGAGCGCCGCGAACCGGGCGCCCTTCGGCTCGGTCCGCCAGGCCTTGGACGGCCAGAACACCTTGGTGCCCAACAGCGAAACGATCGCGGGCACCAGCGTCAGCCCGGCCAGCAGCGCCACCGCGACCGCGATCGCCAGCGCCGGTCCCAGCGATCGGAACATCCCCAGGGTCGACAGCGTCAGCGCCATGAAGGCGATGATGACCGCGCCCGCGGCGGACGTGATCGCCTCGCCGACGCGGGTGACCGCGTTGACCATGGCCGTCTTCGGATCCTCCCCGGCCCGCAACCGTTCCCGGAAGCGGAACATCAGGAACAGGATGTAGTCGGTGCCGACGCCGTAGAGCACCACGATCAGGATCGACGTCACCGAACTGTCGATCTTCAGGTCGAAAGCCTTACTCACCCAGGCGATCAGCCCGTTCACCACGCCGGTCATCGCGCCGATCACGACGACGGGCAGCAGCGCGATCACCGGGCTGCGGAAGATCACCAGCAGCAGCACCAGAATCAGCAGGATGGTGGCGATGCCGATGATCGTCAGGCCCTTCTCCGACGACTCGGTGGCGTCGAGGGCCTGCGCGGCCTGACCGGTGACACCGGCCCGCAGGTCGGTCTTCTCCACCTTGGCGTGCAGGGCGACACGCAGGTCCCGCACCGCGTCGCTCTGGCGGGTGTCCGAGGCGCTGGTCACCTTGGCCATCTGCACGGCCGCGATCTGGACCAGCCGGTTGTCCGACGGTGGCGCCGCCGCGAGCGCGGTGACGTTCGCGATGTGCGCGGCGTCGAGTTCGGTCGTGATCGCCTGCACCGCAGCCGCATCGGCGTCGGTGAGCGGCGTGCCGTCGGAACGCTCGAACACCAGGATCGCCGCCGGGGCGGAGCTTTGCGGGAACGCCCGCTCCTGCGCCTGCATGGCCTGGATCGACTCGTAATGCGATGGCAGGAAATCGGATTGGTCGGTGGTGGAGGTCAATTTCGGTGCGGTCGCGACGACCGCTATCACAATCAGCACCCAGAAGCCGATCGTCTTCCACGGGTGATGAACGACCAGAGCGCCCAGCCGTGCGAACATATCGAGGGTCCTTTCCGGTGGGCCCGTTCAGATATCGAGAACTTCGGTGTGCAGCCGCTCCGTTGCGGCGACCACCCGGCGATACAGCTTGGGCGCGACGGCCACCCGCAGGTCATCGAGTGAATCGACGATCTCTACCGTGAAATCACCCCAATTCTGCTCTCCCCCACCGAGTATGCCCCGCCAGCTGGACCAGTCGGCGGGGAAGCTGGTCAGCGTCGTGAAGTCGGACCAGTCCGACCGCTGGCGCTGAATCACGAACTTGCCCTTGCGGCTGCGGTAGACCCGGTCCACCGCGACGCCGGTCTTCGCTACCTCGCGGGCCTCGGCGAGGTAGCGGCCGGTGAAGCGCTTGCGGCGCAGGCCTCCCGGGCCGTCCTTCAGGGTGATCTCACCGTAGTCCTCGGCGGACAAGTCCGCGCCGGGCGCTTCCCAGGGCTGTGGGTCGGTGGTCATGACGTCTCCCGTTCATAAGTAACTGCGCATTTGCGCATTTGTTGATCTCCGGGACTCGCGTCGCCATGTGCGCCTCCCCGTCCCGCATCGAAACTATACGTAGACGTATACATACAAAGCAAGACCCAGTTCGACCGGTATTGTTCGACGAGACTCGGCACGCCGAGGTCGATGAACGTAGACTGGCGCCGATGTCTCGGAACGATAACGACGCCGTAGCGACCGAACCCTCCGGCCCGGCCCGCCGGATGCACGCCTACCTGGACGTCGCGGTTGTCGTGGTGGTACTGGCCTGCACCAATCTGGTCGCCCACTTCACCTCGGCGTGGGCGAACATCCTGACCGTTCCGATCGCCGCCGTGGTGCTGGTGGCGATGATGCGGCGGCGCGGGCTCGGCTGGGCCGAACTCGGGTTGTCGCCGCGGCACTGGCGGCGCGGGACGCTGTACGCGGTGGGGGCCGTCGGCATCGTGCTGAGCGCCGTCGCGATCGGCGCACTACTGCCGATTACCCGGCCGTTCTTTCTGGCCGACCGGTACGCCACGATCTCCGGCGCGCTGATCGCCTCGATGATCGTGATCCCGTTGCAGACCGCGATTCCGGAGGAATTGGCATTTCGCGGCGTACTGCACGGCGCGCTCGACCGGGCCTACGGCGTGCGCGGCGTATTCGCGGCCGGCTCACTGCTTTTCGGTCTCTGGCACATCGCCTCGTCGCTCGGTCTGACCAGTGGCAATCGCGGGCTGAGCGCGATCCTCGGCGGCGGCGTGGCCGGACAGATCGGGGGCATCACGCTCGCCGTACTGGCCACCGCGGCGGCGGGCGCCGTGTTCACCTGGCTGCGGCGGCGCAGCGGCAGCCTGCTCGCGCCCATCGCGCTGCACTGGTCGCTGAACGGGGCCGGGGCATTGACCGCGGCGATTCTCTGGCACACCGCTTTGCGCTGACGGTGCCTATTTCGGCGCGACACGCACTGCGATTCGCGCTCGAAAGTAGCGGCCGGACGTGCGATTTCGGATATCCGACCGAACTGATGTTCGGTGTCGCCATTGACCGCGGGTAGGTCACGGATTACTCTCACTGCGGTCACACATATGTTCGAGTAATCGGCTGTTGCGGATATTCGGCACGTTACCTGCTTCATGGAAGGCTCGCGATGCGCGACGACCAGTCGGCCGGGAATGCAGAGATGTCGGCGGAGATGTCGGCGGATGCGGAAATCGCCGCCTTGGCGCAGCGCGTGGCGACGGCGCGCGGCAAGCTTCCGCTGCAGACCGACCCGGCACTGTTCGACGCGCTCTCGGAATCGGAGATCGCCGCCGAACGCGATCTAGCGGAATGGATTCGGGCGCAGCGCCGCGGCCAGCGCCGCCGGGCCGTCTCGGCCGAGCTGTCCGCGGAGAAGCGGGACCGGCGGGTCGCCGCGGCGCTGCGTAGGGCCGACGACGCCGACGCCCGCTGGCATCGCAAGGCGCTGGCGGCCCGCCGCCGGGTATCGAATCCCGATGCGCGCCTTGCCCAGCTGTACCGCCGCGCCGAGTGGTCGTCGCGGGCGCTCATCGGCGTGGTCGTGCTGGGCATGGTGTGGGCGGGCGTGAACGTGCAGCACAACCTGGTGCCCAGCGGCGACATGTCCGACCCGCTGTACTGGCTCAGCTACGGCTTCGAGGCGATGATCTCCATCCCGATCATCACCATCATGGTGGTGGCGACCACGGCCGCCCGGTGGGGGCGCGAAATCGCCCGGGGGAAGGTCGTTTTCCTGGAGGCGGCGCTGCTGGGTGTCACCATCGCGTTGAACGCCGGCCCGCATGTGGCGGCGGGCGCCCCGGCCCGCGCGGCGGAGGCGGCGGTCGCTCCGGTCATGGTGGGCGTGGTGATCTGGTTGCACGCCTGGGTGTCTGCCCGCTACGCCCAGCTGATCGACGCCATTCCCGAGCAGGCCACGTCGACTCCCCGCACGGTCACGCACCGCATCGTCGATGCCTTCGCGCCGCTGCGTGACGGATCGGGGGTCGCTTCCCGTCGTCTGGCAGCCATGGACGAACCGCTCTACGACTCCGTTCAGCTCGGCAGCGGTTCCGACGTGGAGGGCGAGCGCTCGGAGACGCCCTCCGGCCACAACCGTCCCGCGGCGCGGACCAACGGGAACGCCTACCCCTCAACCACATCCGAGCCTCCGGCCGACCCGCACACGCGGCCCGCCGCCCGCACGACGACCGCCTCCGCGCGGCACAACGACGAGGGCTATCCCACGGCGCGCACCAACGGAAACTCCCACCTGTCGGCACACAACGGCCACAGTCACGTGGAAGCGCACACCAACGGTCCTGATCACCCGGGAGCGCACACCAACGGTCCTGATCACCCGGGAGCGCATACCAACGGCCATATTTACCCGGGAGCGAACACCAACGGCCATAGTCACCCGGCGGCACAGACCAACGGCCATACGTATCCGACTGCCCCACCCGCGCGGACCAACGGCGAGAGTTATCCCACGGCGCGGACCAACGGGAACTCCTACCCGTCGACCGCGGCCGAGAGTTCCGACTCGGCCGGGCACGCGCAGTCGCCGCCCACGACCGGGTCGGCACACAATGGTCATGGGCACACCAATGGCAAGGTTTATCCGTCGACGTCGCCCGAGGAGGCCGACCCTACGGGTCACGCGGATTTCCTGCCCACCGATCCGGCACGCAACGGCCATCACGGCACGCACACCAGCCACTCCGTCGACACGTCTGAGGGGCCGGGGGCTCCTGGGCATACCGGCGACCACGACGGCCATCCGATGGCGCAGATCGACGGAAAGCCCAGTCCGACAGCGGCTTCGGAGGAGGGCCACCCGGCTGGCCAGGGGGTTCGCGGCGATAACCAATCCTCCGGTGCCGGAACACATACTGCTCGTCCGGCGGACGGTGCCGACGCCCATGCCTCTGTCGCAGACACCGAAGATCTCATCGGTTACCCGCTGCCGATGATGCAGCACAACGGCTTCCAGGTCCGCGACGATCAAATGCCACAGGCGGCGGAACCTGTCCATACCCCGCGGCCCGGCATCGAGCGAACAAACCCCGTCGGCCACAACGAGTCCGAGCACACGACCGAACCCGGCCGAGCGCAGCTGCCGGAGAACGATGACCACGCGCCCGAACCAGACCGCACCTCCTCCCGGTCGCCGCAGCATGATTCGGCAGCAGAACGATCGGTGACGGCAGCCACGAAGCCGTCTGCCGCAGCGCAGGTTTCCACCGAACACGACGCCGAAACCCGGCTTTCCACCGAGCGCGACGCCGACGCCCGGCAGAGCCCCGCGCGCCCGGCGGCTTCGAAGCGTGCCGCGGAGGAGCGCGACGCCGACCAGCGCCGGGACGAGGGTTCCGAGCGCAAGGCGCGGTCCCGCAAGAACTCACAGCAGGGCGCCCAGCTGGCACTGGACGAGCCCGCCCCGATCGATGTCACGAAGTACCGGCGTCCCTACGCCGTCACGGAGGCCGAACCCGAAGCAGTCGAGGAGGATTCGACCGGCCCGGGCGCCACGGCCGCCGACCTGGCCGCCGAGATCGACAATGTCGGCGTATGGGCCGTCGCCCGGGAGATCTCCGAGCGCCGCCTGTCGAAGCTCCCGGTGGAGCAGCTCGCCGAGATCCTCGCCCTGGCCGACGAATCCTGGACTCCCGCCGCGATCGGCGCCTCCATCGGCCTGCCCGGCTCCCGCATCCTCGGCATCCTCGAGGCCGCCCGCCGCATTCGTCGCCCCTACGCCGTCAGCGGTTAGCCCTTCGTCGGCTCCCGTGCGGAATCATGGCTCACATGGAGATCACAGTCCTGGAGCAACTGTCGCGGACCTGGGGCGAACGGGTCGCCGCCCTGACACCCGAGGAATGGGCCACGCCCACTCGGCTTCCCGGGTGGACCGTGCAGGATCTCGTGGCGCACATGGCTCCCGACCACCAGGTGCTGGACTTCCTGCGCGGGGAACGTGTGCAAGCGCCCACGGTGACCAGCGGCTCGCAATGGCTGCGCCGCTTCAACGAACCCGGCGGGCCCGCACACACTCTCGCCGAGGACGTCGCCGGAGCGGCCCAGCAGGCGGCGGCGATCGGCGCCGAGACGCTGGTGCGCTACTTCGCCGAATTCGGCCCCGCCATGATCGCCGAGTTCCGCGCGGCCCCACCGGATGCGGGGCTCACCCACCCGATCCTCGGCACGGTCAGTTTCCGTGCCGTCGCGGACACCACCACGGTGGAGGCGACCGTGCACCTACTCGACCTGATCGACGCCGTCGGCGGCGCACCGGCGCCGCCGGCCGGTCTGCGCCGGACCGCCGAAATCCTTGCCGCGGTGGCGGATCCGGTCGACTTCATCGAGGCAGCCACCGGCCGATCGCAGGCCCGGGTCCTGCCGGTCATGCGATAGCCGTCAGGAGCGCCGCTCGGCGGAATCGCTCGCGGCCCCCAGCGCCCCGACCGTTTCGCCCTGCTGCTCGGGTACACCGCGGCTCGGCTCGGGCCGGATCGTCGGCGTGACGGCGCCACCGAGCAGGGTGACGGCCGGGCGCGCGATCGTGCCGCCGGGCACCGGTGCACGGTTCTCGGCGGCCGCGGCGTTCGCCTCTTCCAGTGCCGCCAGCCGCAGCCGTTCGGCCACCTCGTTGAAGATATAGAAGTTGGGTATAGATTCCACCGGCTCCAGCGAAATCCACTGCCCGTCGACCTTGATGCACACCAGGCCGTGTTGCGCCTCGATACGCTGAATGTGCTCCCACGGATACGACTTCCCCGAGTGCGCAAGCTCGTTCAGGTTCACGGCGATGTCGCCGAACAGCACCGTCTCCTCGCTATCGATCGCGGTGACCACCCTCGGCAATTGGGTTGCGGTCACGGCGGTTTGGATAGCGGGGCCCCATTCGCGGGCGCCTTCGAACACATTCTCGTCGAAAGTCGCTGTGCTGGGGCCCGGTCCGGTCAGCGTGAACGAATAGTCGGTCGTCACGGTGGCGGCATTGTGAAACGGAATAACCTGCTGGCGCACCTCGACGGTGTCCCAGCGGAAAGCCACGATGTCCTCGGCGCCGCGATACACCGTCATGCCGTGGTCGAACAGATCCAGGCGGGCCTTGCGGTTCTTACGATTGCGCCGCCGGCGCAGCACCGCGATCGCGGCCGGAACCAGGGCCAGCCCGCCGACCGCACCGCATCCGACCCACGACCCCGCGGCCGCGCACAGACCGCCCACGGCGACCAATCCGCTCGCCACGAGGGCGCAACCGCGCACCACCGCGTCGCCACTCATCGGCGCGAGCAGGAACGTCTGGCGGTGCTCGCCGAGTTTGTCGTGGTCTGCCAAGAGGTAGATCAGCTGCGACAGGGGTACCGTTCGCCGACCTCCGGTTCCCCCGGTCTCGCGTTGTTGCGTGCTCGGGGTGGTCAATTGTTCCTCCAACGGACGGTTGGTTCCGCGCGGATCGTATTCGACTCGACGGAATCCCGCTACTGCTCCACGCGGTTCGAGCACAACAAAGAAAGCGGGCCTATACCTTTCGGCCACGCCTCACGGGAAACCGCAGGCGGCTCGGAAAATCCACCACACGGCCCCACGAGAATCGCAGCCACACGGAGAATAATCCGCCCGCACACCCGGCTTGCTCGCGGGCCTGCCTATCGGGGGGTCACTGTGGCCGGAGCGAGCCAGACACACGCCCGGTCCGGTCCCGGAACAGCACCACCTCACCCTTCGTCAGCCGACGACCAGGCGTTCGCTTCCGAAATCCGCGATGATCTCCATCCGGCCGCCCAGCGCTTCGATATAGGAAGCGAGCGTTCGCAATTCGCTCACGTTTATCGCCGCCCGTTCGATCGCCGAGACCCGTTCCTGACGCACGTGCATCCGCTCCGCTACCTCGGCCTGTGTCAGCCCGAGACGCTTGCGCATCTCGGCCAGCCGAGTTGCGCGACTGACCTCGACAAGATGCTGCGCGCCACGCTCCACTTCACTGCGGTCGGCCTCGTCCGGGAAGAACTCGGACAGGAAGCTTTCCCGGTCGTAACCGTGAGTCCCGCTCATATCCGCTCCCTTTCATCCAGATACTTCTTGTACCGCTGTTCGGCTCGGCCGATCGCGGTGCGATACCAACCGCTCCAATTGCCCGCCTTGTCACCCGCGACGAGGAGCACCGCCTTGCGCTCCGGATCGAAAATGAACAAGACCCTGATCTCGCTGGCACCAACCGATCCGGGGCGCAACTCTTTGAGATTGTGCAGCGATGAGCCTTGATCCGGTCGACCAGCGGACGCCCCAACGCCGGGCCCTCCTCCAGCAAGGCGGCTATGGCCTGGCCCACGAGCACCGCAGAACAGCGGTCGACGCGACGCAGCTGATGCAGCCAATCACGGACTTCATCACCATCTCCAGGCGATAGTTCACCGGGAAGCTCGTAGAGCTGATAGTACGCTCATGTACTAAGAATGACAATGGTCATCGGACCAAGAACTGCTCGTCGACAGGGAACGGCGAAGGCCCGCCTCCCGAAAAGGGAAGCGGGCCTTCGTGTTTCGACTCAGCTGGGGGAAGGGTTACTTGGCCTTCTCCAGGACCTCCACCAGGCGCCAGCGCTTGGTGGCGGACAGGGGGCGGGTTTCCATCAGCTGGACGCGGTCGCCGATGCCGGCGATCTCGTCCTCGTCGTGTGCCTTCACCTTCGAGGTGGTGCGGATGATCTTGCCGTAAAGCTTGTGCTTCACGCGATCCTCCAGCTCGACCACGATGGTCTTGGTCATCTTGTCGGAGACGACGTAGCCGATGCGCACCTTGCGCGAGCCACGCTCCTCCTGCTTGGCCGGCGTCTTGGCCGGGCCCTTTACGTCGCTCATGCGGCGTCTCCCTTGCCTTCAGGACCGGAGGCCAGGCCGAGCTCGCGCTCGCGCATGACCGTGTAGATGCGCGCGATCTCGTGGCGGACCACACGCAGGCGCCGGTTGTTCTGCAACTGACCGGTCGCCATCTGGAAGCGCAGGTTGAACAGCTCTTCCTTGGACTCACGCAGTTTCGCGACCAGCGCGTCGTCGTCGAGCTCGCGGAGCTCTGCGGCCGGATTGGCGGTAGCCATCAGAACTGCTCCTCCCGGGTCACGATCCTGCACTTCATCGGGAGCTTGTGCATCGCGCGGCGCAGGGCCTCGCGAGCGGTCTCCTCGTTCGGGTACGACATTTCGAACATGACCCGGCCGGGCTTCACGTTCGCGACCCACCACTCCGGCGAACCCTTACCGGAACCCATGCGGGTCTCGGCGGGCTTCTTGGTCAGCGGGCGGTCCGGGTAGATGTTGATCCACACCTTGCCGCCACGCTTGATGTGCCGGTTCATCGCGATACGCGCCGACTCGATCTGGCGGTTGGTGACGTACGCCGGCTCCAGCGCCTGGATGCCGTAGTCGCCGAACGCCACCGAGGTGCCGCCCTTGGCCATGCCGGAACGCTTGGGGTGGTGCTGCTTGCGGTGCTTGACCTTGCGAGGCATCAGCATTGGTCAGCCCTCCTTCGAAGATGCGGCCTCGGCCGGCTCCGCCACCGCAGTCGCGGCACCGGCACGCCCGGCCTCAGTGCTGGTCGCGGTGGTGCCGGAGGAACCGGACCGCCGCGGACGGCTCGGCCGCTCACGACGCGGACGCTCGTTGCGGCCCGGCTCGGCCGCGGTGACCTCGCGCTTGCCGCCGACGATGTCGCCCTTGTAGATCCAGACCTTCACGCCGATGCGGCCGAAGGTGGTCTTGGCTTCGTACAGGCCGTAATCGATGTCGGCGCGCAGCGTGTGCAGCGGCACCCGACCCTCGCGGTAGAACTCCGAGCGCGACATCTCGGCGCCACCGAGGCGGCCCGAGCACTGCACGCGGATGCCCTTGACGTTCGGCGAACGCATGGCCGACTGGATGGCCTTGCGCATCGCGCGACGGAACGCCACACGGTTCGACAGCTGCTCGGCCACACCCTGGGCGACGAGCTGCGCATCCGACTCGGGGTTCTTGACCTCGAGGATGTTCAGCTGCACCTGCTTCTTGGTGAGCTTCTCCAGCTCGGCGCGGATGCGGTCGGCCTCGGCGCCACGCCGGCCGATCACGATGCCCGGACGCGCGGTGTGGATGTCCACCCGGACGCGATCACGAGTGCGCTCGATCTCGACCTTGGAGATGCCGGCCCGCTCCATGCCCGTGGACAGGAGCTTGCGGATCGCGACGTCTTCCTTGACGTAGTCCTTGTACTGCTTGTCGGCGTACCAGCGGGACTTCCAATCGGTGGTGATACCGAGGCGGAAGCCATGGGGGTTGATTTTCTGTCCCATTTACTTAGCCCCTCCCTTCCGGCGGCTACGAGCCGGGGCGGCGCCGGCGACGCTCTCGACCTCGATGGTGATGTGGCTGGTGCGCTTGCGGATGCGGAACGCACGGCCCTGGGCACGCGGCTGGAAGCGCTTCATGGTCGCGCCCTCGTCGACATAGGCCGTCGAGATGACCAGGGTGTCCGGATTCAGGCCGAGGTTGTTCTCGGCGTTCGCCGCGGCACTGGCCACGACCTTGGCGACCGGTTCGCTCGCGGCCTGCGGGGCGAACCGGAGGATGTTCAGCGCATCCTCGACCCGCTTGCCGCGGACCAAGTCCACGACCCGGCGGGCCTTCATCGGCGTCACGCGGACGAACTTGGCGGTCGCGCGCGCGGTCGGGTTCTGAACCGTTGCTGTGCTCGATTCGCTCATCGCCGCTTGCTCTTCCGATCTTCCTTGACGTGGCTCTTGAAGGTCCTGGTCGGCGCGAACTCACCGAGCTTGTGCCCGACCATGTTCTCCGACACGAACACCGGCACGTGCTTGCGGCCGTCGTGGACGGCGAAGGTGTGGCCGATGAAATCGGGGATGATGGTCGAACGACGCGACCAGGTCTTGATGACCTGCTTGGTGTTCTTCTCGTTCTGGACGTCCACCTTCTTGAGGAGGTGTTCGTCGACGAACGGGCCCTTCTTCAGGCTGCGTGGCATGTCTTAACCTCCTCTTAGCGCTTCTTGCCGCGACGGCGGACGATGAGCTTGTCGCTCGGACGGTTGGGTTTACGGGTGCGGCCCTCGGGCTGACCCCACGGGCTGACCGGGTGGCGACCACCGGAGGTCTTGCCCTCACCACCACCGTGCGGGTGGTCCACGGGGTTCATCACGACACCACGAACCGTGGGGCGACGGCCCTTCCAGCGCATGCGGCCGGCCTTGCCCCAGTTGATGTTCGACTGCTCGGCGTTGCCGACCTCGCCGACGGTGGCGCGGCAGCGCACGTCGACGCGGCGGATCTCGCCGGAGGGCATACGCAGGACGGCGTAGGCGCCTTCCTTACCCAGCAGCTGGATGCTCATGCCGGCGGCACGGGCCATCTTGGCGCCACCGCCCGGACGCAGCTCCACCGCGTGGATGGTGGTACCGGTCGGGATCGAGCGCAGCGGCAGGTTGTTGCCCGGCTTGATGTCGGCGCCGGCGCCGGACTCGATCTTCGTGCCCTGGGTGACGTTCTTGGGCGCGAGGATGTAGCGCTTCTCGCCGTCCGCGTAGTGCAGCAGGGCGATGTTCGCGGTCCGGTTCGGGTCGTACTCGATGTGCGCGACCTTGGCCGGGATGCCGTCCTTGTCCAGACGACGGAAATCGATGATGCGGTAGGCACGCTTGTGCCCGCCACCACGGTGCCGGGTGGTGATCCGGCCGTGCGCGTTGCGGCCGCCGGACTTGCTCAGCGGGCGCAGCAGCGACTTCTCGGGGGTCGACCGGGTGATCTCGGCGAAGTCCGAGACGCTGGAGCCGCGGCGGCCCGGCGTAGTCGGCTTGTACTTACGGATTGCCATGAGTTCTTCTCTGCTTTCTGGAATCCCCGCCGCTTACGCGACCGGGCCTCCGAAGATCTCGATGGGCTTGCTGTCGGCCGAGAGGGTCACGAGCGCGCGCTTGGTGCTCTTGCGCTGGCCGTAACCGAAGCGGGTCCGCTTACGCTTGCCCTGACGGTTGGCGGTGTTGACGCTGGTCACCTTCACGCCGAAGACCTTCTCCACGGCGATCTTGATCTGCGTCTTGTTCGCGTCCGGGCGCACCAGGAAGGTGTAGGTGCCTTCCTCGATCAGCCCGTAGGACTTCTCGGAGATGACCGGCGCGAGCAGGATGTCGCGGGGATCGGCGATGGTGGTCACTTGCTGTCCTCCTGTGCAGCCTCGGCCGGCCCGTGCACGAAGGCGTTCAGGGCCTCGACGCTGAACACGATGTCGTCGCTGTTCAGCACGTCGCGGGTGTTGAGCTGGTCCGGCGCGATCGGGTGCACGTACTCCAGGTTCGCCACGCTCTTCCATGCGGCGAGGTCCTCGCGGCCCACCACGACCAGCAGCTTCTTGCGGTCGGTCAACTCGGCCAGGAAGCTCTTGGCGCTCTTGGTCGACGGCGTCTGCCCGGCGACCAGTTCGGTGATGACGTGGATCCGCTCACTGCGCGCGCGGTCCGACAGGGCGCCACGCAGGGCGGCGGCCTTCATCTTCTTCGGCAGGCGCTGCGAGTAGTCGCGCGGCTGCGGGCCGTGCACGGTGCCACCACCGGTGAACTGCGGCGCGCGGGTCGAACCCTGGCGGGCGCGGCCGGTGCCCTTCTGGCGGTACGGCTTCTTGCCACCGCCGCGGACCTCGCCGCGAGTCTTGGTGGAGTGCGTGCCCTGGCGCGCGGCGGCCTCCTGGGCCACGACGACCTGGTGCATCAGCGCGATATTGGCGGTCACGTCGAAGATCTCCGCGGGGAGGTCGACGGTGCCGTTGGTCTTGCCACCCGGCTCTTTCACCGGCAGCGTGAGGTTGGTCTTGGTCTCGGTGCTCATGCCCGGGCACCACCCTTCGCAGCGCTCTTCACGATCACGATGCCGCCCTTGCGACCCGGGATCGCGCCCTTGATCAGCAGCAGACCGTTCTCGGCGTCCACCTTGTGGACCGAGAGGTTCTGCGTGGTGACGCGGTCGTTACCCATCCGGCCCGACATCCGCATGCCCTTGAACACGCGGCCGGGGGTGGCACAACCGCCGATGGAACCCGGCCGGCGGTGCACGGCCTGCGCACCGTGCGAGGCGCCCTGGCCGCGGAAGCCGTGGCGCTTCATGGTGCCCGCGTAGCCCTTGCCCTTGCTGGTGCCGGTGACGTCGACGAACGCGCCCTCTTCGAACACGTCGGCGGACAGCTCCTGGCCGACCTCGAAGCCCGAGGCGTCGGCGACGCGGATCTCGGCGACGTGGCGGCGCGGCGTCACGCCGGCCTTGGCGAACTGCCCGGCGACGGGCTTGCTCACCTTGCGCGGGTCGATCGCGCCGAAGGCCACCTGCACGGCGGAGTAGCCGTCGCGCTCCTCGGTGCGGATCTGGGTCACGACGTTCGGGCCGGCCTTGATGACGGTCACGGGAACGACGCGGTTCTTCTCGTCGAAGACCTGGGTCATGCCGAGCTTGGTGCCCAGGATGCCGGTAGCCGGCCGGTTCTTGTTGTCAGTCATATCTACAGCCCCCGTCACTGAATGTTGACGTCGACGCTGGCCGGCAGATCGATACGCATGAGCGCGTCGACCGTCTTCGGCGTCGGGTCGAGGATGTCGATCAGCCGCTTGTGGGTGCGCATCTCGAAGTGTTCGCGCGAGTCCTTGTACTTGTGCGGCGAACGGATGACGCAGTACACGTTCTTCTCGGTCGGCAACGGCACCGGCCCGACCACACGGGCACCGGTGCGGGTCACCGTCTCGACGATCTTGCGCGCAGACGCATCGATCGCCTCATGGTCGTAGGCCTTGAGCCTGATGCGGATCTTTTGTCCCGCCACGCTGAGTGTCCTTTTCTCCGCTTAGCTTTCGCTTTTCGGTGTGGAGGCCGCTTGCGGAAGTCGCCTTCCGAAGCACCCTCATTTGCATGCCCGAACCTGAGAAATCACAGCTGACGCAATCCGTCCAGACCCGACCGGGGCTTCGACCCGATCCCTCGCCGCTGTTCATCTGTCATGGTTCTTCCGGTCCACGCGGTCGGGCGTGTCGCCCGTCTGCTCATTCCTCGGCCCTGGGCAAAATCTCTTCCCTTGGCCTCGGAACGTCGTCCCGGACGTATCCGCGCCGGACTCGACGGGATACAGAGTGGGTACTGCTCGCCCAACATCGACCGGACTGAATATCCGCAGGACATACGCCACCCGATGCAGGCAACCCGAACAGTATGCATGAGCCGTCGGGGCGACTTCAAATCGGGGTCCCTGTGACGTCGGCAACCCCGCTACCAGCGTCACCCCCGCCCCTGCGCCACAGTACACGGCCACTCGCGCCGCTATCTTACTCGAGAGTAAGGTAGCGGCATGACGAACGAGACCGCCACGTATCGCGGCTGGAAGAAGCTGCCCGACAATCGGCTCGGGCACGCGCTGTTCTCCCTGGGCATGGTCGCCCGGGTGCCGTACTTCGGGACCGTGGTGCCAAGCGTGACGCGGCTGGAACCCGGATTGTGCGAGGTCACCGCGCCGAAGTGGTTCGGCATCCACAACCATCTGGGCACCTTCCACGCCATCGCCGCGTGCAACCTCGCCGAGGTGGCGATGGGCATGCTCAGCGAGGCCACGGTGCCGACGACGCACCGCTGGATCCCCAAGGCCATGAACGTGCAGTACCTGACCAAAGCCGAGTCCGGCCTGCGCGCCGTCGCGCGGTTGGCGGAGATTCCGGACTTCGCCGCGCTCACCGAGGGGCAGGACGTGGTGGTCCCCGTCTCCATCTACGACAAGAAGGGTGTCGAGGTGGTGCGCGCGGAAATCACGACGTGGGTTACGCCCAAGTAGTGATGCCGCTCGCGGTCGCTGGGACGCCCGCGGCATTGCTGATTGAATGAGGCTCATGGGTGCTCGGTCTGTCCCGGACGCGGATGTGTGCGTGGTCGGTCTCGGGCCGACCGGGCGGGCGCTGGCGCATCGGGCGATGCGGGCCGGGCTGACCGTGGTGGCGGTGGATCCACGACCCGATCGGTTGTGGCCGCCGACCTTCTCCTGCTGGGCGGACGAACTGCCGGAATGGGTGCCGGACAGCGCGATCGCGCAGCGTATCGAGGCCCCGGTGGTGTGGACGAAGGCCGAGCATCGCATCGAGCGGCCGTACTGCGTGCTGTCGAAACAGGGCCTGCGCGACGCACTTTCGCTGGACGCGGCGACCGTGCTGGCCGGGCGCGCCACCAGCGTGGACGCGCATCGGGTGGAGTTGAACGACGGGACCGCCGTCAGGGCGGCGGCGGTGTTCGATGCCCGGGGCCTGCCCTCCCCCGGCACTCGCCGGACCGCGAGCGCGCACGGCATCTTCGTCGATGCCGACCGGGCCGCGCCGATGGTGAGCGACGGGCGAGGGCTGCTGCTGGACTGGCGCGACGAGAACGGGGCGGGTCCGGACGAGCCGCCGTCGTTCCTGTACGCCGTGCCGCTCGGCGACGGCAGGGTGATCTTCGAGGAGACCAGCCTCGGCCTGCGCGGCGGGATGCCACAGCGCGAACTGCGCCGCCGCACGCTCAATCGGCTTGCCGCCCATGGCATCCGGCTGCGCGGAGACGAACCGAGCGAGGCGGCGCACTACCCGCTGGACCAGCCGCCGCCGAAACGCGGTGCGGGCGGGGCGATTCCGTTCGGCTCCCGGGGCGGGATGATGCATCCGTGCACCGGCTACAGCGTGGCCGATTCGCTGGCGCTGGCGGACACCGCGATCGACGCGCTGCGAACCGGCACGGATCCGGTTGCGGCACTGTGGTCTCGGCGCGCGCGGCTGGTGTACTGGATGCGGATGCGCGGGGTGTACGGCCTGGGGCGGCTGACCACGGCGCAGTCCATCGCCATGTTCGACGCGTTCTTCACCGCCTCGCCGCGCCGCCAGCGCGCGCTGCTCTCCGCACACGACGACTTCGCGCCCCTGGCGGCGGTGCTGTTCATGACGGTGGCGCGGACCTGGCCGTTCCGGTGGCGCTACGACCTGGTCGGCTGGACCAACCGGAACCGCTGGGTGGGTTACGAATACGCCGCGGCGGAGCTCACACCCAGTTCTCGATCCAGTACTTCCAGATGATCGGGGCGTAGCCGGCCAGCGGAGGGACCCGGATGTCGGTGCCGGTCAGCGCCGCGGTGGTGTTGCGGTGGTCGAACCAGCAGCCGAACTCGCTGTGTTCCAGCACTTCTCGGGGGACCCCGAGCCGCGGCAGCGCCCAGGCGACGCCCGGCAGCCGCATCATCGTGTCGAGGGTCTGCTTGGGCATCACCTCCATCAGGTGCGGCACCCCGGCCTGATCGGCGAACAGGTTGAGCACGTCGGCGACGCTCTGCCGACGCGGGTCGACCAGGTGGAAGGTGGTTCCGGACGCGGCCGGGCGGTGCGCGATGTGGTCCAGCGCGCGGGTGACGAAATCGACCGGCACCATGTTGGTTTCGCCGAGTTTGGGCACCAGCAGGGGCAGGATCCGAGGCAGCTGCGTGGCCATGCGCAGCAGCCGGAAGAAGTAGTACGGCCCGGCGGCACGGTCGATCTCGCCGGTGCGGGAGTGGCCCAGCACGATCGACGGGCGGTAGATGCGCCACGGCACCCGCGCCTGCTCCCGCACCAGGCGCTCGGACTCGAACGCGGCCCGCTGCCGCGGGGTGCGCAGCGCCTGGCCGATGTCGAACATGCCCTCGGTGAACGGGCCCTCCGCCGCCCCGGCCACCTCTACTGTCGAAACATGGTGCAGGACTTCGGCTTCCAGGCGCTCGGCCACATCGACCACGTTGCCCGTGCCGCGCGGGACCGTGGCGTCCGGACCGGCGGCCAGGTGGAAGACGTGGTCGATGCCGCCGCGCTGTGCCGTGAGCCAGGCCGGGTCGATGCCGAGGCCCGGCGCGCCGAGATCGCCGCGCACGGGGCGGACCCGCTCCCCGCCGCCCCACTCCCGGGTGCACCGGTCGAAGCGATATGCCGAATCTGCACCGGGGCGCACCAGCACGTAGACCTCGTCGCTACGTTTCAGCAATTCCGGAACGAGATATCGCCCGATGCACCCGGTCGCGCCAGTAACCAGGTAAGCCATGTCGTCAGAGTAGCGGGTAGCGGGTACCAAGATCGGTAGGTGAGTTGCGAGCCGTTCGCCGGATTGCTAGCGATTACGCCGGATCGTGTGCGTCCAGCCATTCGTCGAAGGTCGGTCCCGCGATGATCGCGGCCGGTCCCGGGAGTAGTGCGCCGTCGGCCTGGAGATGATGGTTGGGGTCGTCGGTGAGGATCACCTCTTCGACATAGGTGGGGGCGCCGCGCCGCGCCGCCAGTTTCGCCGAGGCGGCGGCGAGGTTCAGTTCGTGCGGACCAGCGATCTCGATCAGGTCCGCAGCATCCGGCTCGACGACCATCGCGGCCAGGCGCTCCGCGACCGTGCGGGCGGCGACCAGGCGCGTCCGCATCTTCGGGACATACGCGGTGTCGCCCTGGGTGGTCCAGTCCAGCATCATCTCGGTGAACTCGTGGAACTGCGCGGCGCGCAGGATCCGCACCGGCACCGGACCCTCTCGGTAGGCACGCTCGTGGGCCACCTTTCCCGCGTAGTGCCCGGCGGGGAACTCATCGATTCCGATGATCGACACCAGCACGATTCGTCGAACCGCCGCGTCGGCCGCGGCGCGCTGGACGTTGTGGGCGATTGTGCGGAAGTAGTCGACGACCTCCTCGGTTTCGGTGGTGGCGGCGTTGGTCGCGTCGACTACCGCGTCCGTATCCGACAATGCGGAGGCTAGCCCTCTACCGCTGTAGGCGTCCACGCCTGCCGCACGGGTGGCTGGGAGGGCGTCATGTCTCTGGTTTTTCAGAATGTGGACAACTTGGCGGCCGATCCGGCCGCTGGCGCCCAACACTGTTATTCGCATTGGATTCTCCCTTGGTTTGTTGGTTCTTGAGGGAGACGGGGCTTCATGGCCAGGTGTGACATTTCGGTGCGTGGCGGGTGGGTGGGCGTGGTGGTTGGGTTGGGTGGGGATCGCTGCTGTGTTTTTGGCCTTCGCTTCGCTTCGGCGGGTTTTCGGCGCCCTTGGTCTCGGTTTTCGGGTGCCGTTGCTGGCTCCTTCGTCGCATTGCAACGGCACCCGAAAACCGAGACGCGCCGAAAACTTGCGGGGTTGGCGTGCTACAGGGGAGGTTTTTGGCGGAGGGGGGTGCGTGGGGTGGATAGGTGCGGCGTTGCGCGTGGTGTGCGGGTGGATAGGTGCGGCATCGCGCGTGCTGGGTGGGGGTGTGGGATTTCGTGTACGGGGGTGGGGCGGCTGCGGGTGGGAAGGGTTGACTTACTGCTCTCAGGTGAAGGCGGGCTTTCGTTTTTGCAGCATGGCTGTGGCGCCTTCCTGGAAGTTTGGTGACTGTAGTAGTTCGATCTGGCCGGTTTTTTCGGCTGAGAGGGCATTGTCCAGCGTGTTCAAGGTGGCTTGGGTGAGTGCTTGTTTGGTCAGCTCCAAGGCTCGGCGTGGGCCGGTGGATAGTTTGGCTACTGTTGCCTCTACTTCGGTGTCCAGTTCCTCGGGGGGAGGACTCGGGTGAGGAGGCTGTGGTTCTTCGCTTGGGGGGCGGGGAGGCGCTCTCCGAGTAGTGCCATTTCGGTGGCTACGGAACGGCCGGCGGCTGCGGCGACCATGGCTGCGGCTCCGCCGTCGGGCATCAGGCCGATGTTGATGAAGGCGAGTAGCAGGTAGGAGTCGTTGCTTGCGTAGGTGAGGTCGGCGGCCAGTGCGAGGGCCACGCCGATGCCGGCTGCGGCGCCTCGTATTCGGGCTACCACTGGTACGGGGGCGTCTACGATCGCTCGCACCAGGCGGTTGGCGGCGTCCATGGTCATTTCGGGAGTGATGCCGCGTTGCGCTTCGGAGGCGGTGGCGGACAGGTCAGCGCCGGTGCAGAAGTCGGCGCCTTCGCCGGTGAGCACGATGACTCGCACCGAGGGGTCGACTGCTGCGAAAACGTTGCCCAGTTCGACCATCGTGTCGTAGCCGATAGCGTTCTTGCGCTTGGGGTTGGTGATGGTGACCCGCAGCACCGGTCCGTCGTGGACGGCTGTGAATCCGGCGTGGTCGGTGGTGCTCATGGCAACTCCCCAGGAAGGCCGCCGGTGTCGGCGACGACACGAGAATGGTGGTTAACTTTGCGAATTGTGGTTAACTTAGGTTGACTTGTCCGGCGCTGTCAACAAGGGCGGCACGGCAGAAGGAGAGGTGTATGGTCGCGGATCGCAGCGAGGCCGGACTCGCTTCCGCGCGACCGGACAGCTCGCCGAACGGACGCGGCGAGCGGCGGACGCCGGTGCAGCGGCGGCCGAAGAACCGAAAAGCGCAGATCGTGCGGGTTGCGGCGCGTGCCTTCAGCGAGCGCGGCTACCACCCGGTCGGCGTGGACGAGATCGCGGCCGAGGTCGGCATCTCCGGTCCCGCGCTGTACCGCCACTTCACCAACAAGTACGCGCTGCTGGTCGCGGCCGCCGAGGCCGGAGCCCAGCAGTTGCTGGACACCGCGCGGGGCGCCGACGACCCCCTGCTCGATCCGGAATCGCGACTCACCGCACTGATCCGGGCGCTGGCCGAGCACACCATCGACGTGCGGCGTGAGGGCGGGCTCTACCGCTGGGAGCGCCGATACCTGGGCCCCGAGGACCGCGCGCGCATCCGGGTGATCTACACCGGCCTGCACGAAACCGTGGAGAACGCGATCGCACCGCTGCGCCCGGACGCGTCACCGCTGGACATCCAGATCCTCGCGACGGGGATGCTCGGGGCGATCGGCAGCGTCACGGCCCATCGCACCGCGCTGGCCACCAGCCGACTCACCGATCTGCTCCAGGACATCTGCCGCGCGATCCTGCACACCGAACTCCCGCCGCCGCCCGGCCCGGCCACACCGGATTCGGCCGTGCGCGGGCTGCCGCTGAGCAGCAAGCGCGAGCAACTGCTCACCGAGGCGATCCGCATCTTCGGCCGACAGGGATATCACGAGGCCAGCATCGAGGAGATCGGCGCGGCCGTCGGTATCAACGCCTCCAGCGTCTACCGCTACTTCTCCAGCAAGTCCGACCTGCTGGCCGCGGCCTTCCACCGCACCGGCGAGCGGGTCGCGATCGCCAACTCCGAGGCGCTGGCCGAGGCGACCAGCCGCGCCGACGCCGCACTGCGCATCGCGGCCCGCTTCGCGCGGCTCACCTTCGCCATGCCGGAGATCCTGCCGGTCTATTTCGCCGAGTTCTCCAATCTGCCCGCGGCAGAACAGCAGAAGCTCCGTTCCATCCAGCGCCAGAACGTGCTGGAGTGGGCGCACCTGCTCGACGGCGACCCGGCCGAGGCGCGCTTCCGCGTGCACGCGGCCATCGCCCAGGTCGTCGACGTGGGCCGCCGCATGCACTTCGACAGCCGCCCGGAGAGCCTCGCCCGCATGCAGGCGCTGATGAACGCCGCTCTGCTGGGCGAGGATTCGCCCGAGATCGCGGGCTGACCGCGCCCGAACTCAGGCGGTTTCGGCGGCGCGGCGGTAACCCCGGACGGCGGGGTAGGCGAAGACCACGATCATGCCGACGGTCCACGCGATGGTCTTGAGCAGGGGCGCGGCGATGGGCCCGTCCCAGGCCAGCCCGCGCATGGCGTCGACGGCGGTGCTCATCGGCTGGTTCTGCACCGTCTTCTGCAGCCACGGCGGATAGGCGTAGGTCGGGACGAAGCCGGAGTTGAAGAACATCAGCAGCGTGTTGACGATCGCGATGATGTTCACCAGTAGTACCCCTTCGGACACCGTGGCCAACGCCGTCACCATGACCGCGAACGCGACGCCGAACAGCACCGGAATGGCGATCATCGCCAGCGAGGCCAGCGGCCCGTTCCAGAACCGGAAGCCGATGCACACCCCCACCGCCACCACGAGCAGCGTGGAGATCAGCACCCGGATGGCCTCGGCCAGCAGTCGTCCGGTGAGCCCGGCCGCCCGGTGAATCGGCATGGTCCAGAACCGGCTCAACAGGCCGGTGATCTTCTCCGTCCGGAAACCCAGCGCGCTCACCACCGCACCCGACATCGCGGCCACCAGCGTGATCATCGGCACCGTGCCGTAATAGCTGGGCATGCCGGTGGCGTTCTCGATCATGTAGCCCAGCACGACCTTGAACATCAGCAACGTCAGCACCGGGTAGATCAACGCCTGCACCGTGGTCGCCGGATCACGCGACCACACCAGCAGCAGCCGCCGGCATTGAATCAGGCTGTGCCGCACCCACGTCGACAGCGCGCGCTCCGACTGGGGCGGCACCACCGGCAGCGGCGATTGTCCGCCGAACGACTCGACATCCTTCGCAGCGATGTCCGCACGCTCCTCACCGATATCCCGCGTCACCGTCGACTCCGCCGTTCCCGCCCTGCTCACGCCCGCCTCGTATTCGCCCAGACCGCCAGCGGCACGAACGCGATCGCCAGCGCCGCCAACCACACCAGCGGCACCCACAGCACCTGCCAGCTCACCCCGTTCTCGGCCATATCGCGCATGGCGAAGGAGAACTGCGAGATCGGCTGGTTCCGGACGAACGGCCGGATCCACGCCGGGAAGCCCACCTCGGGCACGAAACCACACGACAGCATGCCGAAGATCAAGGTCGGCAGCGTCAACGCCTGGCTCAGCGACTCGGGGCTCTTGGTCAGACTGCCCAGCCCGTCGGCGCCGATCGCCAGCACCGTGCCCACCGCCAGCGAGAAGACCAGGAACAGCACCGCCTGCCCGAGCCCGGCCACGAACCGGAACCCGATCACATACCCGAACAGGACCGCGGCGGCCAGCGACGTCACCGATCGGACCAACCCGGCCGACAGGCGCGACACCAGCGGCACCAGACCCCCGATCGGCATGGTCTGCATACGGCTGTTGAGGCCGGTCAGCGCCTCCATCGCGGCGATCTGCGCATTCGACATCATCGTGAACGCCATGGTCTGCAACACGATGATCGGCATCACGAACTGCGCGTAATCGATGCCGCCGACCTTCATCACGAAACGCAGCGGCAGATAGAAGCCGACGGTGAACACCAGGGGCGTGATCACGGCGACGATCAACTCGCCCTTGGTCACCATGGTCCGCACGAGCCGTCCGGTCAGCGCCCGCCACTGCGCGAAGCTCGACGGCCGCGCGGGCGGCATATCGGCGAACAGCCGGGTCTCGGCGGTCGCGGTCGGAGCACTCACTGATTCCCGCCCGAATGCCCGGTGATGGAGAGGAACACATCGTCGAGCGAGGGCCGGCGCAGCGCGATATCGGCCAGCTCCACCCCGGCCGCGTCCAACCGGCGCACCGCCTCGGCGAGGGTCGCCGCGCCGTCGGGGGCCGGTATGGATACGCGGTCGGCGCCGTCGGCGAGCAGGTCCGTGCGCACGGCCTCGGGGAGCAGTTCGCCCAGCGCGTCGGCGGCGGTGCGCAGTTGCTTCGGGTCCAGCGGGACCACCTCGCAGTAGCTGCCGCCGGTCTTCTCCTTCAGCGCGTCGGCCGTGCCCTCGGCGATCACCGCGCCCTTATCGATGACGATGATGTTGTCGCTGAGCACATCGGCTTCCTCGAGGTACTGCGTGGTGAGCAGCACCGTGATGCCCTGCCGTTTCAGCGCGTTCACCAGATCCCAGACGCCCTGGCGGCTGCGCGGGTCCAGGCCCGTGGTCGGCTCGTCGAGGAACACCACCTCCGGCCGGACCACCAGCCCGCACGCGATGTCGACGCGCCGCCGCATGCCGCCCGAATAGTGCCGCACCGCACGCTTACCCGCCCCGACCAGGTCGAACTCCTCGAGCAGGGTGTCGGCGCGCTGCCGGGCAGCCTTCTTGGCCAGGCCCATCAAGCGGCCGAACAACTCCAGGTTCTCGCGGCCGGACAGATTTTCGTCCAGCGCCGCGTACTGCCCGGTCATCATGATCGAGCGCCGCACCCCCGCCGGATCGCGCAGAACGTCGTGACCCGCCACCATGGCAGTCCCCGAGTCGGGACGCAGCAGCGTGGACAGGATCTTCACCGCGGTGGTCTTGCCCGCGCCGTTCGGGCCGAGGATGCCGAGCACGCTGGCGCGCTCGGCGGTGAAACTGACACCCCGCAGCGCGTGCACGTCACCGAAGGACTTGCGGACCTCCGACACCACCACGGCCGGCTCCGAAACCACCGGGACCGCATCGGCCACGACGCGGTCGGCAGTGTCCGCGACCGGCCCGGCCGTCTCCGGCTTCTCGGGGGGTTGCGGTTCCGCATTGTCCAAGCTCGGCATCAACTCTCCACTATCGACCGGGCAGCGACCGGTGTGTCCGGAACGCCGTTTGCACGCCTCGGTAGGTGATCCCATCCACCTGCCGCGATGTTACTGTGTTTAATTGCCGTGGCTTCGCCGCGGCGGGTTTGTGGCGCCCTTGGTCTCGGTTTTCGGGTGCCGCTGCTGGCTCCTTCGTCGCTTCGCAGCGGCACCCGAAAACCGAGACGCGCCACAAACCGTGGTGGTTGCGTGGGGGTCACAAACCGTGTGGTTGCGTGGGGGTCACAAACCGTGTGGTTGCGTGGGGGTCACAAACCGTGTGGTTGCGTGGGGCCGCAAACCGTTCTGGTTGTGTGGAGGGGCCTTTCTTTGCGGGGGGTTCGCGAGTGGCCCGCGGTTGGGGCGTGAGTGTCGTCTTGTGGTTCGTGAGTGTGGTCTTGCGGGGTTGGGGTGGGCGCGGGATAGGTGTTCTGCGGCAATGTAATTGCGGGGCTTGCGGTTCGGGGGCAAACGGGCGGTACCCAAAACGCGGGCACGAATACGTGTGGCGTTACTCACATTTCAACCCCTATTGCGGGCTGCTCACGGATCGGTGCTGGTCGGCAGACAGACCGGGTGGTCTGGCCGGGTAACCGATTCTTGTCGGTGACCGGGCGCGCCCATAGTCTGGCGGACAGGGGAATTGAAGACACTCACCTGTCTGCGGCAATCGCGATCCGGTCGGGGAGGACCGGTTGCCGGAGCATTCGCCAGCGAGAGGGTGACCAATGGCCGAGTCGGCGCGCCGCACGGCAGCGCACACGGGAGGGACGGTCCGCCCGAAAGTGCTCACGTCCTTCGACCCTCGCACGGGCGAGGCCGTGGGCGATTTCGCGATGATGGGCACCGGCGAGGTGACGCGCACCGTCCGGGCCGCGCGGGCGACCGAGAAATGGTGGGCGGCACTCGGATTCGTGGGTCGGCGGCGCTGGCTGCTGGACTGGAAGCGCGCCATCGCGCGCAATGCCGGGGAACTGGTCGACATCGTGTGTGCCGAGACCGGTAAGCCGGAGGTCGAGGCGGCCATCGAGGTCATGCTCGCGGTGGAGAACCTGGACTGGGCGGCCCGCAATGCCGAACGAGCGCTGGGCCGCCGCCGGCTCGGCTCCACCTGGCTCACCCGCAACCAGCGCGCCTCGGTCGGGTACCTGCCGCTGGGCGTGGTGGGGGTGCTCGGCTCCTGGAACAATCCGGTCTTCAGCCCGATGGGGTCGATCGCCTACGCCATGGCCGCGGGCAACGCGGTGGTGTTCAAGCCCAGCGAACTCACCTCCGGCGTCGGCGTCTGGCTGGCCGAGAGCTGGAGCCGGTTGGCGCCGAATCAGCCGGTACTCCAGGTGGTCACCGGCGACAGCAGCACGGGGGCGGCGCTGTGCCGCGCCCGGCTCGACAAGGTCGCCTACGCCGGTTCGGAGAGCGGTGCGCGCGAAGTGATCTCGCTGTGCGCGCAGTCCATGACACCGGTGGTGGTGGAGCACTGCGGCAAGGGCGCCATGGTGGTACAGGTCGACGCCAAACTCGACGACGCCGCCGAGGCCGCCGTCTTCGGCGCCATGTCCAACGCGGGGCAGAGCCCCACCGGCATCCAGCGCGCCTACGTCGCCGAGTCGGTGTACGAACCCTTCCTCGACAAGGTGATGGCGCAGGCGCGCAAGCTGCGGCCGGGCGGCGACCGCCGCGCCTCGTACGGCCCGATGATCCTGGAATCGCAGGTCGACATCGTGCGCCGGCAGGTCAAGGACGCCATCGCCCGGGGCGGCCGGGCCGTGGTCGGCGGGCTCGACTCCATCCGGGAGCCCTACATCGAGCCGATCGTGCTGGCCGACGTGCCCGAGGACAGTTCGGCGATCACCGGCGAGGCGGTCGGGCCGGTACTGATCGTGAACCGGGTCGCGACCATGGACGAGGCGGTCGAGCGCATCAACGCCGCCGGACAGGGCCTGGCGGTGGCGGTGTTCACCCGGGACGTGCGCGCGGTGCCGGAACTGGCCGACCGCATCAGAACCGGTGTGGTGACGGTCAATTCGTCGATGGCCTCCGCGGGCATCCCGTCCATGCCGTTCGGCGGCGTCGGCGAATACGGCCAGGGGCACGCGCACGGCGAGGCCGGGCTACGGGAGTTCAGCCGTACCCTGGCCATCGCGCAGAAGCGCTACCGCGCCCCCGTCAACCTGACCACCTTCGACCGCCACCCCCGCCACCTGCGCTGGGCCAAGGCCGTCTTCCGGATCCGGCACGGGCGGTAGGTCGCCGGTCAGCGCGCGCAGCTGCGCAGGGAGTCGATGTAGGCCGTCATGGCGTCGCGGTTGCGGGTGAGCAGCTCGATGCGGTGGGTCAGCCGGTCGCGCTGCTGCTCGAGGGTCTCCAGGATCTCGGCATCGGCGTCGGCGAAATGGATATCGCTCGGATCGTCGAGGCAGGGCAGGATCTGCTTGATGAGCCGGGTCGGCAGGCCCGCCTCCAACAGGCCGCGGATGTGCAGGACCTGTTCGACCAGGCGCTCGTCATAATCCCGGTAGCCGTTGGCGGCGCGGGCCACCCGCAGCAGCCCCTGGTCCTCGTAGTAGCGCAGCAGGCGCGGGGAGGTCTCCGTGCGCTCCGCCAGCTCGCCGATCCGCATATGCCCTACCTCACAACAACTCTCGCTTGACCCTCACATCTATGTGAGGGTTCGAGCATAGCGCCATGAGCAAGGACGTCACCCTCTTCGACTACAGCCCCATCACCGAACGCGAGCCGATCCACTGGCCCGGCGGCAAGCGGGTCGCGTTCTACGTCGGCCTCAATATCGAGCACTTCTACGTCGATCTGCCGGGCACGGCCACCTACGAGGGCACCACCTCGCTGACGCCGGACGCCCTCAACTACGGCTGGCGCGACTACGGCCCGCGCGTCGGGTTCTGGCGGCAGCTGGAACTACTCGACAAGCACGGCATCCGCGCCAGCGCGCTGCTGAATTCCGATGTGGGCGAGCGCTATCCGCAGATCATCGAGGCCGGCAAGGCCCGCGACTGGGTGTGGCTCGCGCACGGCAGCAGCAACAGCCACCTGCACACGGGCCTGTCGCTGGAGGACGAGCGGGTCGCGCTGCGCGAGATCGTCACCGCTATCGAGAAATTCACCGGCTACCGGCCGCGCGGCTGGATGGGCCCGGGCCTGACCGAGACCTTCCACACTCCGCAACTGCTGGCGGAACTGGGCCTGCGCTACGTACTCGACTGGACCAACGACGACCAGCCCTATCGGCTGAATGTGCCCGGCCTGCTGAGTGTTCCGTATTCGGTGGAACTCAACGACATCGGCATCTTCGTCACCAAGGGCCTCACCGGACCGGACTTCGTGCGGATGGTGAAGGACCAGGTGGACCAGCTGTACGCGGACTCGGCCGACAGCGGCCGCGTATTCGGGTTGGCGCTGCACCCCTTCGTCACCGGTCAGGCGTTCCGCCACCGCTACCTGGACGAGGCCCTCGACTACGTTGTCAACCACCCGGGCGTGTGGGTCACCACCAGCGACGACATCGCCGAGCACTACGCGACGAACAATTAGTCGCCGGTGACGGTGAGGTAGATCAGCAGCAGGTTCAGCGCGGAGATCACGGCGGCGATCAGCCAGGCCGCCGCGGTGGTCCAGCGATGGTTGGCGTCGGCGCCCATCAGGACGCGGTCACTGGTGAAGCGCACCAGCGGAATCAGCGCCAGCGGAATGCCGAACGACAGCACCACCTGCGAAATGATCAGCGCGCGGGTGGGATCGATGCCCACCGCGAGAATGATCAGCGCCGGAACCAGGGTGACCAGGCGGCGCAGCAGCAGCGGGATGCGGCGGCTCAGCAGGCCCTCCATGATCATCGCGCCGGCGTACGCGCCGACCGAGGTGGAGGCCAGCCCGGACGCCAGCAACCCGACCGCCAGCAGCAGCGCCGCCCACGGGCCGAGCGCGTCACTCACCGCGGCGTGCGCGGACTCGAGCGAGTCGACGTCGTCACGGCCGTTCAGCGTGGTGGCGGCCATCAGCAGCATCGACAGGTTCACCGCACCGGCGATCACCATCGCGAGGCCGACATCGACGCGGGTGATGCGCAGCAGCCGCACCCGCGCCGGACCCGCCT
This sequence comes from Nocardia sp. N2S4-5, assembly GCF_044628355.1. Classification (NCBI taxonomy): domain Bacteria; kingdom Bacillati; phylum Actinomycetota; class Actinomycetes; order Mycobacteriales; family Nocardiaceae; genus Nocardia; species Nocardia sp. N2S4-5. The sequence goes on from NZ_JBIUPM010000001.1 coordinate 4,017,556, forward strand.
CGGGCTGTCCGTGCCGGTCCCGCGACAGCGCGGAATGCAGGTAGATGGCGTGCGGCATCACGGTCGCGCCGATCATCGCCGCGGCCAGCAGCACGCTCTCGGCGCCGTCGAAGCGCGGCAGCAGCCCACCCAGCGCGCTCGGCGCCGACGGCGGAGAGATCACCACGCTGGCCATGAAACCGATCGCGATGATCGCGAGCAGACCGATGATGACCCGTTCGAAAGGCTTCTGCCCGCGCCGGTTCTGCACCATCAGCAGACCCATCGACACCACGCCGGTGATCACGCCGCCGAGCAGCAGGGGCAGATCGAACAGCAGGTTGAGCGCGATCGCGCCGCCGACCACCTCGGCCAGATCCGTGGCCATCGCGACCAGTTCGGCCTGCGCCCAGTACGCCAGCCGGATCGGCCGGCTCGCCCGGTCCCGCACCACCTGCGGCAGTGTGCGGCCGGTGACCAGTCCCAGCTTCGCCGACAGGTACTGCACCAGCGCGGCCATCGCGTTGGCCATCACGATCACCCACACCAGCAGGTAGCCGAACTGCGCGCCCGCGCTGATGTTCGAGGCGACATTGCCGGGATCGACATAGGCGATCGCGGCCACGAAGGCCGGGCCGAGCAGGATCGACGCCGATCTCGCCCGGCGGAACGACGTGCGCGGCGAGACAACGGTACTCATGAATTTATTTTATGGGTATCCGAACTTTTTTGTTGACCGTACCCCGGAAATGTGACCGCCCCGACCGCGAGCGCGGCCGGGGCGGTACATCTGCCCTGATGGGGTGTCAGAGACCCAGACCCCGGGCCAGCACCGGCCAGGAGTTCATGAAGTCGTCACGCCAGTAGCCCCAGGAGTGCGTGCCCGAGTCCCGGAAGTTGTAGGTCGCGGGGATGCCCAGGCCGTCCAGCTTGGTCTTCAGGTTGCTCGTGCAGTAGTTGGTGCCCGCCTCGATGACGCCGCCGATCAGGATCTGGTTGCCCAGACCGTAGGCGCCGGGCAGCGCGTACGGGCCGTTGAGGGTGTCGTACACGCCGGGCAGGCCGTTGCCGGTGGAGATGTACATGTCCAGGCCGCGCAGTTGCTCGGCGTGCACGTACGGATCGTTCTCCGCCCAGACCGGGGAGTCGTCGGGGCCGTACATGTTGGTGACGTCACCGCCGCCCCAGGTGTTGACGGTGAGCTTGACGAACTCCCGCCCGGCCGGGTCGCTGGTCTGCGCGCAGCCGGAGTAGGCGGCGGCGGCCTTGTACAGGCCCGGGGCGTGGATCGGCAGGTTCAGCACGGTGGTGCCCGAAGTGGACAGGCCCGCAACGGCATTGACGCCGTTGGTGCCCAGTGCGCCGTCGATCAGCGGCGGCAGTTCCTCGGTGAAGAACGTCGTCCACTTGTTGCGGCCCAGCGTCGGGTCGTCCTTGATCCAGTCGGTGTAGTAGCTCCACTTGCCGCCGATGGGCTGCACCACGTTGACGTTCTTGTCGCCGAGGAACCCGTTGACGATGTCGGTCTTCTGCTGCCAGGAGGCCGCGTCCTCGCCGCCGCCGGCGCCGTTGAGCAGGTACAGCGTGGGACGCGGCGCGGACGCGTCGGCCGGGCGCTGCACGTCGACGGGGAACGTCTTGTCCATCGCGGCCGAGTACACGTACAGCCGGATGTTGCGGTCGTCCTTGTAGGTCGCCTTGGAGATGTAGGACCCGTCCGGGGACTTCGGATCGCCCAGCAGGGTCTTCGAGGCGATGATCGGGTCGTCCGCCGAGGCGGTGGGTGCGCCGATTCCGGCTACCACGCCGGCGAGTACTCCTGTGGCCGCAATCGCGGCGGCTGCCCGCAGGCCACTACGCCGGAAGTGTCGACGAATCAATGCTCACACCTTCGCTATCTCATCGGTTTTCGGTCCAGCGATTCCCGTCGGCGCCCCGTGCCGACACCCACGAATCGGGCGACGCCGCGCCCGACCCTACGGCCTTTCTAGTCGTCCGACCAGAGGACATCGTTACGCGGTGACCGCCTCATCATGCCCGATCGGCGTTCCGAGCCACGCCGTCGGCCCCGGTAGCGAGGCGTTTTCTCAGCTGCGGGCCGATCTGCGCCATCGCCTCCGGCGCCACCATCTCCTCGTGCACGGCGTCGACCGGGCGATCGACGATCTCGCCGTCGATGTAGTCGCGCCAGTTGTCCGCCCCGGTCGTCCGGTCGCGCGCGGAGAAGTAGTCGAGCCGCCCCCGGTACACCCCGGGCTCATGCTCCACGATCATCTCCGCCGACCGCACGGCGCTGCGGTAGATGCGGCGCAACCGCTCGGGGGTGAGCAGCGCCAGGTCGGGCGGGAGGGTGGCGTGCAGGGTGGCCAGCGCCGGTTCGCTGAGGTCGTAGATGTCGCCGTCGCCGACCAGCGCTTCCGCGCCGATGCCGATCTCGGCCAGCACCTCGCGCACGGCGGTGCGGAAATCGCCGAGGTCGATATCGAGGCGGCTGTCGAGCATCACCAGCACCTCCACCCGGGCGCCGGCGTCCTGCAGCATGGTGGCGATCTCGTGCGCCAGCACCCCGCCCAGCGACCAGCCGAGCAGGTGGTACGGCCCCTCCGGCTGCACCCGCCGGATCTCCTCGACGTAGCGAACGGCCATGTCGCGCACCGATTCCAGCAGCCGGTCGTCCTCCGAGAGCACCGGCGATTGCAGGCCCACGATCGGCCGGTCCCCCGCGAACCGCGCGAGTCCGGCGTAGCACCAGGACAATCCGTACATCGGATGAATGCAGAACAGAGGTGCGCCCGTACCGTGGGCACGGATCGGCAGCACTACCTCGAGCGCGGCCTCCGACGCCAGGTCGAAGTCGTAGTCGAGGTCCTGGGCGTCCTCGAGACGCTGGGCCAGTGCCGCAACCGTGGATCCGGTGAAGAACCACTGCACCCGCACCTCGGTGCCGGTCAGCGCGCGCAGGCGGCTGACCGCGCGGGTGGCGACCAGCGAATTGCCGCCGAGTTCGAAGAAGTCGTCGTCCGCGCCGACCCGCTCGGCGCCCAGCACCGCGCCGAACACCTCGGCGACCGTCTCTTCCAGCGGCGTCGACGGCGCGCGGTAGGGGCGGCCGGAGAGCTGCGGCATCGGGAGCGCCCGGCGGTCCAGCTTGCCGCTGGCGTTCAGCGGCAGTTCGTCCAGCACCACCAGGGCGGCGGGAATCATGTAGCCGGGCAATGCTTCTCGCGCGTGCGCCAGCAGCGCCCCGTCCTCGATGGTGGCGCCGGGAGCGGGCACGACATGAGCCACCAGCCGGTCGCCGGATCCGCCGCGCACCAGCGAGACCACCGCGTGCCGCACCGCGTCGTGGCTCGTCAGCACGGCCTCGATCTCACCGAGTTCGATCCGCTGGCCGCGCAGTTTGACCTGGAAGTCGCTGCGGCCCAGGTATTCCAGCGCGCCGCCGCGCCAGCGGACGATGTCGCCGGTGCGGTAGAGGCGTTCGCCGCCGTCGTGGGCGACGAAGCGTTCGGCCGTGCGGGCGGGCGCGCCGAGATAGCCGCGGGCCAGCTGGATTCCGGCCACGTACAACTCGCCCGGCGCGCCCGGCGGTACCGGGCGCAGGTGCCGGTCGAGCACGTACACCCGGGTATTGGCCACGGGGGCGCCGATCGGCACGCTCGCGCCCGTGGCGGTGGTCGCGGGCGCCGCGGTGACCACGGTGGCCTCTGCCGGGCCGTACCAGTTCACCAGTTCGGTCCGCTCGAGCAGTTCGGCGCAGGCCGCGGCCGTCTCGCCGGACAGCGCCTCGCCCGCGGCGAAGATCCAGCGCAGCGACGAATATCCCTGCGCCACCGCCGGATTCGCGTCCGTGTCGAGGAAGGCGTCCAGCATCGACGGCACGAAGTGCACGGTGCTGACCGACCTGTCCTCGATCAGCCGCGACAGGTACGCCGGATCGCGGTGGCCGTCGGGTTCGGCGACGACGACCGCGGCTCCGGTGTGCAACGGCCAGAACAGTTCCCAGGTGGAGATGTCGAAGGTGATCGGCGTCTTGTGCAACACCACGTCACCGGTGCCGTGCGGGTATTCCCGCTGCGCCCAGCGGAACTGGTTGGCCATCTGGCGGTGGGTGATCGTCACGCCCTTGGGCCGCCCGGTCGAGCCGGAGGTATAGATGACGTAGGCGACGCCGTCCGGGCGGGCGGCCGGGAACTCCTGGCCGCGACCGTCGAGCGGTAGTTCGTCCACCACGACGACCGGTGTCCCGGTACGGGTTTCGAAGTCGCCACCGGTGGTCAGCACGCACACCGGCCGCGCGTCACCGAGGACGAACTCGTTGCGCTCGGCCGGATGATCGGGGTCCACGGGGACGTAACCCGCACCCGCCCGCAGCACCGCGTAGATCGCGACGACCAGGTCGATCGAACGCCGCATGGCCACGGCCACCAGCGCTTCCGGCCCGACACCGCGACCGGCCAGCTCCCCCGCCAGCGCCCGGGACCGGACGTCGAGTTCGCGATAGCTCAGCATGCTGTCGCCGAAGTACAGCGCCGGAGCCTGCGGGGTGCGGGCCACCTGCGCGTCGAACAGGGAGATCAGCGTCGCGTCGTCCAGCAGTTCGGGCGACGCCGTGGCGTTGCGGGCCGCGAGCTCGTCGCGCTCGCCCGCCAGCAGCACGTCCACCTCGGCGATCCGGGCCTGCGGAGTCGTCACGAAACGGCCGAGCAGAGCCGAGAGCCGTTGCGCCAGTGCGGTGGCCGTCGCCTCGTCGAACACGTCCCGCAGGTACTGCAGCGACACCCGCAGCTGATCGTCGAGCGACACCATGACCGTCACCGGATAGTGGGTGCCGTTGACCGAACCGATGCCGGTGACGTGCACGCCGTCCACCGCCCCGGCCCGGTCCAGGCCGTCGCGGTCGATCGGATACGACTCGAACACGACCAGCGAATCGAACAGCCCGTCGACCCCGGCGGCGGCCTGGATATCGCTCAGGCCCAGGTAGTGGTAGTCGAGCAACTCCGCCTGCTCGGACTGCAACTGCCGCAGCAGGCCGCTCAGCGTGTCGGTGGCCGCCAGCCGCACCCGCACCGGGATCGCGTTGACGAACAGGCCCACCATGGTCTCGACACCGGGCAGCGCCGGCGGGCGGCCGGAGACCGTCGCGCCGAACACCACGTCGTCGCGGTCCACACTGCGCCCGACCAGCAGTCCCCACGCCGCCTGCACCACGGTGTTGACGGTGACACCCAGTCTCGCGGCCAGCCGGGTCAGCTCGGCGGTGTCGGACACCGACAGGTCGAAGCCCGTTTCGCCTGCGCCGGAGGCGATCTCGCGGCCCGGATCGACGGAGGCCAAGGGCGTCGGCTCGGTGACGCCCGCGAGTGCCCGGCGCCACGCGGTTCGGGCGGCGTCGCGATCCTGGTCGACCAGCCAGGCCAGGTAGTCGCGATAGGGGCGGACCTCCGGCAGGTGCCGTGCGTCCGGGCCGAGCGCGTACAGCATCAGCAGGTCACGCATGAGCAGCGGCGTGGACCAGCCGTCGAGCAGGATGTGGTGGCTGGTCACGAGCAGCCGATACGAGTTGCCCGCGGTGCGGCCGGTATGGATGAGGGTGAAGCGCAGCAGCGGCGCGGTCCGCATGTCGAAGCGGTCGGCGTAGTCGGCGGCGGTGCGCCGGGCCAGCTCCGCCTCCACCTCGTGCGCCGGAAGATCACTGAGATCGATGGTGCGCCAAGGTAGCTCGACATTGTCGAGGACTACCTGCACCGGATTACCGGCGGCGTCGGCGGCGAAGGCGACCCGGAGGTTGGCGTGCCGGTCCAGCACGGCCTGGGCCGCCTCGCGCAGCCGCGGCACGTCCACGCTACCGCCGAGATCGACGGTGAACTGCGTGGTGTACAGGTCGACCGAGGCGTCGGCCAGCAGGGCGTGGAAGAGCATGCCCGACTGCAGCGGCGTCATCGGCCAGATGTCGGACAGGTTCGGATAGTCCCGGACCAGCCGGTCGATATCGAACTGCGCCGGGCGCACCAGCGGGAAGTCCGACGGGGTGAAGCCACCGGCGTCCGCGTGCGTGCCGTGCTCGGCCAGCCCGCCCAGGGCCCGGACCCACTGCCCGGCAAGCTCTTTCACCTGCTCGGCGTCCAATACCGCGGCGGCGTAATCGAATCGGGCCAGCAGGCTGTCGGCGGTGGCGTCGATAGTGACGTCGAGGAACAGGTCGGCGGGCGCGGTGTCCGGCGAAGCGTTCGCGGGCCGCAGATCGCGGTAGCGGAATGCGGTGCGCCCGTGCGGAAGCGCGGCCAGATCCGCGGCGGTGTCGCTGTTCAGGTAGCGCAGCAGACCGTAGCCGACTCCAGCGGCGGGAACGGCGCGGCGGCGCTCCTTGACCTGGGCGATCACCCGGCCCGCCGCCGGTCCGCCGAGCAGGGCGTCGTCCACGTCGACAGCGTCCAAGCCGAGCACGAACGGGTAGGCCGCGGTGTAACCGCCGACCGCACCGGCCGCTCCGGGCCCGGCCACGGTACGGCCGTCGGCGAACAATCGCACGACCGAGCCGACCACCTCGGCCGCCGGCCCGCGCGGCCCCGACTCCAACGCCAGCGCGAGGGCCGCGAGCAGCACCTCCTCGATGGTGGCGTGGTAGGCGGCGGCCACCGCGGTCACCGCGGCCGCGCCCTCGGCGGTGACCACCAGCGAGACCCGGCCGCGAACAGTCAGGTCCAGCCCGCCGATCGGGATGTCCGCGGGCGCCTCGGCCAGAGCCGTTCGCCACCAGTCGATTTCGCCGACCGTCGCCGGGTCGGTGGCCAGCGCGGACAGGGTGTGCGCCACATCGGCCGGGCCGGTTTCGACCCCGGACGTCGTGGGGTGTCCGCCGGACCAGGCGGTGGACAGTTCGTCGATGATGGTCCGCCAGGAGGCGTCGTCGACGACCAGGCCGTTCGCGACGATCACGAGAGCGGGCGGGACCTCCGTGGTGTCGTCCGGCTCCGCGCCGGGTTCGCTCGACGCGATCAGGCCGAAGCAGATATTGCGTCCGGCGTCGGGGTCCAGGTCGGCGGCCAGCGCGCGCAAGGCGACCTCGGCCACGTTCGCCGCGGGCGCGAACCGCCGCAGCGGGACCTCCGGAACGGTGTCGGGAAGAATAAGGCTCGCAACGATTTCCGAGGTCGGCTCCGGTAGTTCGTCGCGCCGGACGAACCGCGCGCCGGTGTCGGTGGTGGCCGCCGACCGGACGACGGGCAGGAACTCGGTCACGGCCTCGGCGGTCGCGGTAGGCAGCAGGCTGGTGGGGGCGTCGAAGGCCGCGCCGGACTCGAAGTCACCCTGGCCGGGCGGTACGACGGGCAGGAATTCGGTGACGTGTTCGGCCCAGGCGTCGGGCCCGCCCGCCGCGTGCGCGCCGAACGGACCGGGTTCGGTGGCGGCCTCCGCGTCCGCGATGATCGCCGGGATCCGGACGCCCACCGGCGGGCCGAACGGGCTCGCGCCGGCGCCGTTCACCTCCGGGACATCGGGAACGGTTGTGCCCTCGTCCATTTCGAGACGCGCCGAGAGCATCGGATGCCGGTCCAGCAGGGCCTGCACCGCCGCGTGTACCCGGTCGGGACCGCAGTCCTCGGGGACCGCCAAGGAGATCGCGCGGCAATCGCGTCCGGTGCGGTCGAGGCGCAGCAGCCGGGCCGCGTTGGGGAGCAGCGGCACCGGTCCGGTGCGGATCTGTTCGTCGGCCTCGGCGGGCACGGTGGCGACGCGCGCCAGCGCCTCGACGGTGCGGGATCCGAAGATGTCGCGCGGCGAGAAGTGCACGCCCCGGGCACGGGCGCGCGACACCACCTGGATGGACATGATGCTGTCGCCGCCGAGGGCGAAGAAGTCGTCGTCCAGGCCGACGCGGTCCAGGCCGATGACCTCCGCGACCACATCCGCCACCACTTCTTCGGCGGGTGTGCGCGGGGCGCGGTACGCCTTTGTCTCCACCACGGGCGCGGGCAGCGCCTTGCGGTCGAGCTTGCCGTTCACGGTGAGCGGCAACGTGTCCAGCGTGACGAACGCCGAGGGGATCATGTAGTTCGGCAGCGCGCCGCTCAGCGCCGACCCGACCGCGGTGGTGTCGAGCGCCTCACCCGTCGGCACCAGGTAGGCCACCAGGCGGTCGCCGGTGCGTCCGTCGTTGCGGGCCAGCACAGCCGCCTGCGCGACCTCCGGCAGGGCCAGCAGCGCGGCCTCGATCTCGGCGAGTTCGATGCGGAAGCCGCGGACCTTCACCTGGAAGTCCGTGCGCCCCCGGTATTCCAGCTCCCCCGCGGTATTCCACGCCACCAGGTCGCCGGTGCGGTACATCCGCGCGCCCGGCTCGAACGGGTCGGCCACGAACCGATCCGCGGTCAGCTCCGGGCGGCCGAAGTAGCCATGCGCCAATTGCGCACCGGCCAGGTACAACTCGCCCGCCGCCCCGTCCGGCACCGGATGCAGCCGCGCGTCCAGCACGTACACCCTGGTGTTCCATTCCGGCACACCGATCGGCACCGAGACCTCGTCGGCCGCCGTCACCCGGTGGTTCGTGACCGACACCGCCGCCTCGGTCGGGCCGTAGGCGTTGTACAGCTCGACATGCCGGTAGAGCGACAGGAACCGCTGCGCCAGCGCGCCCGGCAGGGCCTCGCCGATCGCCAGCACCCGCCGCAGTCCGGACATGGCCCGGGCCCCGGGGCGGGTGGTGGCGTCGGTGAGCAGCGCGTCGAGCATCGATGGCACCACGTGCAGCGTGGTGACGGCCTCGCGGGCCAGCAGTTCGTTCAGGTAGGCCGGGTCACGGTGGGCGTCGGGCATCGCGATGACCAGGCGGCCGCCCGACGCCGTGGCCGACCAGAACTCCCATACCGACAGGTCGAATGTCGCGGCGGTCTTCAACAGCACCGCGTCGTCGGCGCCCAGTCCGAAAGTGGCTGTCTTCCAGGTCAACTGGTTGACGACGGCCGCGTGCGGCACGGCCACGCCCTTCGGGCGGCCCGTCGAGCCGGAGGTGAAGATCACGTAGGCGGTGTTCGACGCGCGCAGCGGCGCAACGCGATCCGCGTCGGTGACGGCGGCGTCGGAGTGCGCGGTCGGGTCCAGAGCGTCGAGGACCACGATTCGCGGCCCCGTGGACGGACCCCGAGCCGGTGACTTCGCGTCGTCGCGAGGTAGGGCGGTGATCGCGTCCGCCGATGCCTTGCCCAGAGCGGGCATGGATTCGGAACGCCCGCGCCAATCGAGCATCGCGCCGTTTCCGGCCGAGGCCACCGGGCGCGGACCGGTGGACGTCATCGTGGTGTCCCGGCGGGTTTGTGCCGCTATCACCCGTTCGGTCGCCGCGGTCGTCAGTACGCACACCGGATCGGCGGTGCCCAGGATGTAGTCGACGCGCTCGGCGGGCTGGTCGGGGTCGATCGGGACGTAGGCGCCACCGGCCTTGGCGACCGCGTACATGGCGACGACGAGGTCGATGGAGCGCGGCAGCAGCAGCGCCACTCGTGATTCGGGGCCCACGCCCAGCGAGATCAGGTGCCGGGCAAGGCGATTCACCCGCGCGTCGAGTTCGGTGTAGCTCAGTTCCGCGCGGCCGGTCTCGGCGTCCGGCAGGTCCGCGACCAGCGCGACCGCCTCGGGCGCCGACGCGACGGAGCGGTCCAGCAGGGTCACCAGCGTCGCGGCGGTGTCCAGGGCGTGCGCGGTGGCATTGCGGTCGACGACGGCGTGGGCGAGTTCCGCCGGAGTGAGGATCTCGAGGTCGCCCACGGCGATCGTGTCGTCGGCGACGACGGCGGACAGGATGCGGGACAGGCGGTCCGCGAAGTCCTCGACGGTGGCGGCGTCGAAAAGGTCGGTGGCATAGGTGAAGTAGCCACCGATACCGGCCGGGCTCCCCTGCTCGTCGTACACATCACCGACGATCAGATGCAGATCGAACTGCGACACTTCGAGATCCGCGTCGACGCCCGCGACACTCAGCCCCGGCAACTCCAACGCCGTGCGCGCCAGGTTCTGGAACGACAAACCCACCTGGAACAACGGATGATGCGCCGTCGACCGCGGCGGATTCAACACCTCCACCAACCGCTCGAACGGAATATCGGCGTGCGCGAAAGCCCGCAGATCCGTTTCTCGCTGCCGCGCAAGCAGTTCCGCGAACGACTCGCCGCGATCCAGTCGGGTCCGGAACACCACCGTGTTCACGAACATCCCGATCAGATCGTCCAGTTCGGCCTCGCCACGACCGGCGACCGGCGTACCCACCGCGATGTCGTCGGTGCCCGACAACCGCGCCAGCAACACCGCCAGCGCCGTGTGTACCACCATGAACAACGTCGCACCGTGCGCACGCGCCAATGCGCCCAGAGCGGCGTGCATTTCGGCGTCCACCCGGAACTCCACCCGGCCACCACGCAACGACGCCACCGCCGGACGCGGCCGATCCGCCGGCAACTCCAGCAGATCCGGCAACCCCGACAACTCCCGCCGCCAGAACGCGATCTGCCGCGCCGCAAGGGAACCCGGGTCGGACTCGGCGCCGAGCACCGCGCGCTGCCACAGCGCGTAATCCACGTACTGCACCCGCAGCGGCGTCCAGTCCGGCGCCGCACCGGCGGCCCGCGCGGCGTACGCGGTCATCACGTCCCGCACCAGCGGGGCCATGGACGAACCGTCGGCCGCGATATGGTGCACGACCACGGCCAGCACGTACTCGGGTCCGGAACCCAGTGGGGCATCGATGATCTCGAACAGCCGTACCCGGATCGGCACCTCGGCCGTCACGTCGAACGGCGTCGCCGCCAACTGCCGGATCTCGCCTGCCAGCGTTTCGGAGGCGGCCCGCTCCACCGTCACACCCAGCCGCGTGTCCGCCGCCAGCACCACCTGTGCCGGACCGTCGGGGGTTTCCGGGTAGACGGTGCGCAACACCTCGTGCCGGGCGACCACGTCGTCGAGTGCCGCGGACAGCGCGGTCGCGTCGAGCGCGCCGCTCAGCCGCAGCGCGAACGGCAGGTTGTAGGCCGCAGAGCCCGCCGTGTCGCCGTCCTGGTCGAACCGGTTCAGGAACCACATCCGCTGCTGCGCCAGCGACAACGGCAACCGTTCGGGCCGTTCGAGACTGCCGATCTCGACGCCGCGACGTTCGTGCGCCTGCGATTCGACGGCCGCGGCCAAGGCCGCGACGGTGGGGGTCTCGAACAGCGCCCGCACCGGTATCCGGCCGCCGACCGCCGCCCCCAGCCGCGCCACCACCTGCGTGGCGACCAGGGAGTTGCCGCCGAGCGCGAAGAAGTCGTCGTCCGCGCCGACGCGTTCCAGCCCGAGTACGGTGCCGTAGATCTCGGCCGTGATCTGCTCGATCGGCGTTGCGGGGGCGCGGAATTCGCGGCTGCTGTAGGTCGGCTCGGGCAGCGCCCGGCGGTCCAGCTTGCCGCTGGGGTTGAGCGGGAACGCGTCCAGCGCGACGATCACGGCCGGAACCATGTATACCGGAAGCGTTTTCGACAGTATCGAGCGCAGCCGCGCCTGGTCGATCTCGTAGCCGGGCGTCGGCACGGCGTAGGCCACCAGCTGGTCGCCCAGGGCCCACGGCATCACCAGCGCGACCGCCTGACTGACCGTCGGCTGTGCCAGCAGCGCCGCCTCGATCTCGCCCAGTTCGATGCGCTGACCGCGGAACTTCACCTGGAAGTCGGTGCGCCCCAGGTATTCCAGCCGCGCCGGAAGTTCGCCCTCGGCGTCGCGCCACACCACCAGGTCACCGGTGCGGTACATCCGGTCGCCCGCGGCCGCACCGTTACCCCCGCCCCCGAAGGGGTTGGCGACGAACCGGTCCGCGGTCAGATCGGGCCGCCGCACATAGCCGCGGGCCAGTTGCTCGCCCGCGAGGTACAGCTCGCCGGGGACGCCCGCCGGCACCGGGCGCAGCCGCCCGTCCAGCACGTAGACCTGGGTGTTCCACTGCGGCAACCCGATCGGGACGCTGGGCCGGTCCTCGGTCCGCGCCGGCCAGTACGTCACCGACACCGCGGCCTCGGTCGGGCCGTACAGGTTGTGCACCCGCGCGCCGCACACCCGCTGCACCGCCTCCACCGTCTCCGGCGGCAGCGCCTCACCGATCACGAAGATGTCGGCCAGCGTCGGGCACGCGCCGGCGGTGGTGTGCGCGGCGAAGACGGTCAGCATCGACGGCACGAAGTCGGTGACCGTGACGCCCTCGGCCGCAATGGTTTCCGCGATGTACTCGGGGTCGCGGTGGCCGTCGTGGGTGGCGACGACCAGCCGCGAACCGGACCGCAGCGGCATGAAGTAGCCCCACAGCGACACGTCGAACGTGGTGGCGGTCTTCTGCAGATACACGTCCCCGGAGCCCAGCGGATAGGCCGCCAGCATCCAGGTGATCTGATTGTGGATCGCCGCGTGCGAGACCGCGACGCCCTTGGGACGGCCGGTCGAACCGGAGGTGAAGATCACGTAGGCGGGGTGGTCGGGCCGCAGCGGGCGGAGCAGCTCACCGGGCCGCACCGGGGTGGGGTCGAAGCCGCCGAGGTCCATGGTGTCCAGGCGCAGCACCGGGATGTCCACGGGGACCGCCACGGCATCGCGCACGGTCGTGACCACGCACACCGGTCGCGCGGTGTCCAGGATGTGGTCGATCCGCTCGGGTGGGTGGTCGGGATCCAGCGGCACGTACGCGCCGCCCGCGGTGACGATGGCGTACATCCCGATCACCAGGTCCAGCGACCGCCGGATCGCCAGGCCCACCAAGGCTTCCGGGCCGACGTCGCGCGAGATCAGCAGCCGCGCCAGCTGATTCACCCGCGCGTCGAACTCGGCGTAGGTCAGCGACTCGCCCTCGTAGGTGACGGCCGTCGTGCTCGGGTACTGCGCGACCATGCGCCGGTAGCCGTCCAGCAGCAGCTCCGGCTCGACGGGATAGCGAGTGTCGTTCCAGTCGTGCAGGATTCGCACCCGCTCGTCGGGCCGCAGCAGGTCGATGTCGCCGACCGGCCGGGCCGGTGCGGCGGTGACGGCGTCGAACACGCCCAGCAGGCGGTCGGCGAAACCGGCGATCGTCGCCTCGTCGAACAGGTCGGTCGCGTAGGTGAACATCGCGGAGAGCCCGCGAGCCAGGCCCTGATCCCGCCGCGGCACCACGGTGAGTTGCAGATCGAACTTGGCGATCGCGCCGTCGAAAGCGATGGCGGCGGCCGTCATGCCCGGCAGCTCGAGCCGCGGCTTGTCCATGTTCTGGAAGAACAACGCCACCTGGAACAACGGATGATGCGCCTGCGAACGCACCGGATCCAACACCTCGACCAAACGCTCGAACGGCAACTCCGCATGCGAAAACGCGCCCAGATCCGTCTCTTTCACCGCCGCCAGGAACTCGGTGAAAGACACCGACGAATCCACCCGGGTCCGCAACGCCAAGGTATTGACGAACATGCCGATCAAATCATCGAGCTCACGCTCACCACGACCCGCCACCGGCGTACCGACGACAATGTCCTCGGTCCCCGACAACCGCGCCAGCAACACCGCCAACGCCGCATGTACCACCATGAACAACGACACACCGTACCGGTGCGCCACTTCGTCGAGACGGCCGTGCAGCCGCGCGTCCACCGTGAAGGCGTACTCGGCGCCGAGCCCGGAGGCCACGGCCGGGCGCGGCCGGTCCGCGGGGAGGTCCAGGCGATCCGGAAGGCCGGTCAGGGCGGACCGCCAGTACTGGATCTGGTCCGCGGCAATCGAATCGGGATCGGCCTCGTCGCCCAGCACCTCGCGCTGCCACAGCGCGTAGTCGGCGTACTGCACCGGCAGCGGCTGCCACGCGGGCTGCGCGCGGTTACGCCGAGCGAGGTAGGCCACCAACAGGTCTCGCATGAACGGCGCGATGGACACGCCGTCGGCGGCGATGTGGTGCACCACGACCACGATGACATGGTCGTCGGCGCCCAACTCCGCGACCCCGATCCGCAGCGGCACGTCGGCCGCCACGTCGAAGCCGGTGAGCGCCAATCCGGCCACCCAGCCCTCGATCTCGTGTTCGGCGATCGGTTTCGGGGACAGGTCGGGGACGGCCTGCTCGACCGGCAGGATCACCTGGTAGCCGGTGCCGTCGACGGCCGGGTACACGGTGCGCAGCGTCTCGTGCCGCTCGATCAGGTCGACGATCGCGGCTTGCAGCGCATCGGCATTCAGCCTCCCGGTGAGCCGGATGGCGAACGGGATGTTGTTGGCGGGTGATATCGGATCGAATTGATTGAGGAACCACATCCGCTGCTGCGCCAGCGACAGCGGGATATTGTCCGGTCGCGGCCGCGGCGCCAGCGTCGGGCGCCCGCCCGCACCCTTGATCGGCTCCAGGCGGCGGGCCAGGGCGGCGACCGTGGACGCCTCGAACAGCACCCGCGCCGGGATCCGCGCGGAGATCTGCGCGCCCAGCCGGGCGGCGACCTGGGTCGCGATCAGTGAGTTGCCGCCCAGGTCGAAGAAGTCGTCGTCGGCGCCGATGGGTTCGCCGTGGCCGAGCAGTTCGACGAACACGCCCGCCACCAGCTCCTCGAGCGGACCGGCCGGCGCCCGGAACGCGCGGGTCTGCAGGACCGGGGCGGGCAGCGCGGCACGGTCGAGCTTGCCGACGGGCGTCAGCGGGATCTCGTCCAGCACCACCACCGAGGTGGGCACCATGTGCGCGGGCAGGGTGCGGCGGGCGGTGGCGGTCAGCTCGTCGACGTCGATATCCGCGCCTGGGGCGGCGTGCACGTAGGACACGAGAATGGTTGCGCCGCTGTCGAGTACGTGACCGACCGTGACGGCGAAGTCGACGGTGTCGTGCGCGGACAGCACGGCGTCGATCTCCCCCAGCTCGATCCGGAAGCCCCGGATCTTCACTTGGAAGTCGTTGCGGCCCAGATACTCCAGTTCGCCGGACAGGGTCCGGGACACCAGGTCGCCGGTGCGGTAGAGCCGGGAACCGTTGCCGTCGAACGGATTCGCGACGAAACGTGCCGCGGTCAGGCCCGGCCGATCGTGGTAGCCGCGCGCCAATTGCGCTCCGGCGATGTACAACTCACCGGCCACGCCGTCGGGCACCGGCGTCAGCCGCTCGTCCAGGACGTATTCGGTGACGGCGCGGATGGGCGCGCCGATGGTGACCGGGTCGCCCGGGGCCAGTGGCGAACTGATGTTCGTCATGATCGTGGTCTCGGTCGGCCCGTACCCGTTGTAGAACTCGCGCGTGCCGTCGGCGATCGGAACGGCCCAGCGCCGCACCAGTTCCGGCGGACACGCCTCGCCACCGGAGATGATCACTCGCAGATCGTCGAGGCCCGTCGGGTCGAGTGACGCCAGCGCTGCCGGTGTGACGAAGGCGTGCGTCACCTCTTCGCGGCGCAGCAGCGCGGCGAGCTCGTCGCCCCCGTATACCGACGGCGCGGCCACCACCATCGTCGCCGCACCGCCCACCGCCAACAACAACTCCAACACCGACGCATCAAAAGACGGCGACGCGAAATGCAAAGTCCGCGAATCATTCCCGACCCGATAACGCTCACGCTGCTCATCACAAAAACTCGACAAACCAGCCTGAGTGACAACCACACCCTTCGGGCGGCCTGTCGATCCCGACGTGTAGATCACATACGCCGGATGCTCGGCACGCAACGGCCGCAACCGATCCGCGTAGGTGACCGGATCGGCGGAGTACTCCTCGAGCCGCCGCACCAGTTCGGGGGAATCGAGGCTCAGCCACTCCACATCGCCGGGCAGATCGGCGCGCACTTCCTCGACGGTGAGCCCGAGCACGGCGCGCGAGTCGGTGACCATGTGGGCCACCCGCTCCGCCGGATAACCCGGATCCACCGGAACAAAACCAGCCCCCGCCTTCGCCACCGCCCACACCGCAACAACCGACTCCACCGACCGCGGCACCCCCACCGCCACCACAACCTCAGGACCCACACCCCACTCGATCAACAACCGAGCCAACCGCGTCGACCGCTCATCCAACTCCGCATACGACAACACCACCAACGACGCCGACGCATCCGCAAACACCAACGCCGTACCGGTCGGATCCACCTCGACCGCGGTCGCGAGCAGTTGCGGCAGTGTCGTGACGCGCACCCTGCGGGTGCGGACGGGGCGCACTCGAGCGACCCGGGTCATGCCGCGACCGCTTCCTGAGCCGCGTCGTGCCGCCCGACCACCCGAAACACGTGTCACTCACCCTGCCTGTTGTCGATCCTGCGCCGCGCGGCGCCACCCCCTTGATCCATCGAGCGCGGCCGGGGCATGTTACGCGCGGGCGCCCCCATCCCGGGTCGGCGGGGTGGGCCGGGCCCGGAACCAGACCATTGTCCGGCACCGCGGCCCGCTGGTCACCCGGTGGGGCTGGAGATTCGCGTCAGCGCTGGTCGGGGGCGAGCAGCGCGGCCAGGGCGGGACCGATCTCGGCCAGCGCGTCCGGTCCGACCAGTTCGTCGTGACGGACCGGTACCGGCCGGTCGATCACTTTGCCGTCCACATACGGCTCCCAATCGGCCGCGGACCGACCACGCTCGATGTGACTTGTCTCACAATCCGCGCGGAAGAACTCCACGGTGCCGCGGAAGACGGCCGGGCGATGCTCGGCCACCAGCTCGGCCGACCGCACCGCGCCGCGATAGATCCGGCGCACCCGCTCGGGCGTGAGCGACACCAGGTCGGCGGGGACCATCGCGTGCAGTGCCGCCAAGGCCTCGTCGCCGAGATCGTGCAGATCGCCCGAGGGCAGGGCGTCCGCGCCGAGACCGAGTTCGGCCAAGGCGTCGCGCACGGCGCCGCGGAAGTCGGTGACATCCAGTTCCGGGTACCCGTCCAGCACGGCCAGCAGCGACACCTGTTCGCCCGCGGCCTGCAATTCGGTGGCGATGGTGTGGGCCAGCACGCCGCCCAGCGACCAGCCCAGCAACCGGTACGGGCCGTGCGGCTGCACCGTCCGGATCTCCGCGACGTAGCGCAGGGCCATCTCGTGGATCGACTGCGGCACGTAGTCCTCGGTCAGCGCCGGGGACTGCACTCCCCACAGCGGCTGCGGAAGGTACTGCGCCAGCCCGGAATACGCCCATGCCAGGCCGTACATCGGGTGGAGGCAGAACACCGGATCGCCCGCGGCCGCGCGCAGCGGCACCAGGACGCCGAAGGCCGAATCGTCCTGTCGGCCGGGCACTTCGGTGTCGATGCGGTGCGCCAGCCCGGCCACCGAGGCGTCGGTGAAGAACCACGGCACCTCGACCCGCGCCCCCGTGACCTCGCGCAGCCGCGCCACGGCCCGGGTGGCCAGCAGCGAATTACCGCCGAGCGCGAAGAATTCGTCGTCGGCGCCCACCCGATCCGCGCCGAGCAGGTCGGCGAAGACGTCCGCCACCGCCTGCTCGGTCGGCGTCTCGGGGGCACGGAAGTCGGTGCCGCCGTGGAACTCCGGTGCGGGCAGGGCGCGGCGGTCGAGCTTGCCGTTGGGGGTCAGTGGCAGCGAGTCCAGCACCATGATCGCGTCGGGAACCATGTACGCGGTGACGAATTCGCCGACGGTGCCGCGCAATTCCGCCGGGTCGAGTGCGGCGGCGTCGTTTCCGACGACGTAACCCACCAGGCGGTCACCGGCCTGCGCCGAACTGTGCACCGTGACCACGGCCTGTCCGACGCCGGGGCAGCGCAGCAGCGCCGCCTCGATCTCGCCGAGTTCGACGCGGAACCCGCGCAGCTGCACCTGCTGGTCGCTCCGGCCGGCGTACTCCAGGACGGCGGCCGGGCCGGACGCACGCCAGCGGCCCACGTCACCGGAGCGGTACAACCGCGATCCCGGCGGACCATAGGGGTTCGCCACGAAACGGGTCGCGGTCAGGCCGGGGCGGCCCAGATAACCGCGCGACAACTGAGCACCGGCCACGTACAGCTCGCCGGGAACCTGCGCCGGAACCGGGTGCAGGCGTTCGTCGAGCACGTAGGTGTCCAGTCCGGGCAGGGCGCGGCCGATGACGCTGGCCGCGCTGCCCGCCGTATCCTCGTCCAGCTCGAGGAACGACACGTGCACCGTGGTCTCGGTGATGCCGTACATGTTGACCAGGCGGGCCTCGCGGTGCCGCGCGAGCCACGGCGTCAGGCGGCGCGGGTCCAGCGCCTCGCCGCCGAAGATGATGTGCCGCAGGGCGAACGCGGCCCGCGGGGCGTCGCGGTCGGCCGCGATCAGCTGATAGAACGCCGACGGTGTCTGATTGAGCACCGTCACACCGTCGCGAATCAGCAACTCGCGGAACTGTTCCGGCGATCGCGAGGTCAGGTAGTCGACGACGACCACGCTGCCGCCGGAGCCCAGCGCGCCCCACAGCTCCCACACCGAGAAGTCGAAGGCGAAGGAGTGGAACAGCGTCCACACATCGGACTCGTCGAAGCCGAACAGCGGGTAGGTGTTCGACAGCAGTTGCAGCACTTGGCGATGCGCGACCCCGACGCCCTTGGGCACGCCCGTCGAGCCCGAGGTGTAGATGACGTAGGCGAGGTGGTCGGGCCGCAGCGGCGCGAGCCGGTCCCGATCGGTGACCGGGGAGTCGTCGGCCGCGTCGAGGTCCTCGAGCAGCAGCACCGGAATATCGGTCTCGGGCAGCGCGTCCCGGTCCGCGGCGGTCGTGAGCAGGCAGGCCGGTGCGGCGTCGGAGAGCAGGAACCGCAGGCGCTGCGCGGGGTAGGCGGTGTCGATCGGAAGGTAACCGGCCCCGGACTTGAGCACGCCGAGCAGCACGACCGGCAGCTGTTCGGTACGCGGAACCGCCACGGCCACCAGCGCTTCCGGCCCGACGCCGTGCGCGATCAGGGCCCGCGCCACCCGGTTGGCGCGCCGGTCCAGCTCGTCGTAGGTCAGGGTGTTCGCCCCGGCCCGGATCGCCGTCGCATCGGGGCGGCGGCGCACCTGCTCGTCGATCAGCGCGAGAAGCGACAATTCGGTCGCGGTGCGCGGTGTCGCCAGTGGCGTATTCCATTGGCGCAGCGCCCGTTCGCGTTCCTCGCCGGTCAGTAGGTCGATGTCGCCCACGGCCGCTTCGGGTTCGGCCAGGGCGGCCAGCACGCGCAGGAAGCGGTCGGCGAAGCCGCGCACAGTGGCGGCGTCGAACAGGTCGGTGGCGTAGGTGAAGGCGGCGGCGATGCCCTGCGCGGCTCCGGTGGCGTCGGCCCGCTCGGTGAGTGTCACCTGCAGGTCGAACTTGGCCGGGGCGGGCGCGGCGTCCACACCCGAGACGGTCAGCTCGGGCAGCCGCAGGTCGGCCGGCGCCAGATTCTGGAACGTCAGCATCACCTGGAACAGCGGGTGCCGGGCCGCCGAGCGCGGCGGATCGAGCAGCTCCACCAGCCGCTCGAACGGCACATCGGCGTGCGCGAAGGCCGCGACGTCGGTGTGGCGCACGGCGCGCAGCAGGTCGCCGACAGTGGCGGCGGGGTCGACCTCGGTGCGCAGCACCAGGGTATTGACGAACATGCCGATCAGGTCGTCCAGGGCGGCGTGGCCGCGGCCCGCCACGGGGGTGCCGATGGCGATGTCCCGGGTGCCCGACAGCCGCGCGAGCAGCACCGCGAGCGCCGTATGGACGACCATGAACAGCGTCGAATGATGTTCGCGCGCAACGCGGTTCAGGGCCGCGTGCAGATCGGGCTCGATCTCGAAGGCGATCGTGTCGCCGCGGTAGGAGGCCGCGGCCGGGCGCGGTCGATCGGCCGGCAGGTCCACCTGTTCGGGCAGCGCGGCCAGTTCCCGGCGCCAGAAGGCGATCTGCTGGGCCAGGACCGAATCCGGGTCGTCCTCGGCGCCGAGCGCGTGCCGCTGCCACAGGGCGTAGTCCGCGTACTGGACGGACAGGGGCGACCAGCCCGGTGCGTCCCCGCCGGTGCGGGCGGCGTAGGCCAGCATCAGATCACGGGTCAGCGGACCCATCGACCAGCCGTCTGCGGCGATGTGGTGCGCGACGAAGGCCAGCACGTACTCATCCGAATCGGCTTGCGGCGCGGGCGTTTCCGGAGCCACCCGGAACAGTGCGATCCGGAAGGGCACCTCGGCGGTGACGTCGAAGCCCCGACCCATCACCTGTTCCGCGGCGGGGATCAGCTCGGCGGCGGCTACCTCGATCGGTGTCAGGTCGACGTCGATATCGCGGGCGGCCCGGATCTCCTGCACCGGACCGTCGGCGGTCAGTGGATAGACGGTACGCAGAATCTCGTGCCGCACAACCACATCCGCCACGGCGGCCCGCAGCGCGGGCACGTCGAGCACGCCGGACAGCCGGATGGCGGCCGGGATGTTGTACACGGCCGCGCCGGTGTCGAACTGGTTGAGCACCCACATCCGCTGCTGCGCGAACGACAGCGGGATCTCCGCCGGGCGCGGGCCGGCGGCCAGCCGCGGCAGCGCACTGCCGGTGGACTGCTCGACCGCCACGGCCAGCGCACCGACCGTGGGCGCCTCGAACAGGCTGCGCACCGACACCCGCGATTCCAGGGCGGTCCCGATGCGGGCCGCCACCTGGGTCGCCAGCAGGGAGTTGCCGCCGAGCGCGAAGAAGTCGTCGTCGACTCCGACCCGCTCCACGCCCAGCACCTCCGCGAAGGTGCTCGCGACGATCTCCTCGATGGGCGTCGCCGGCGCGCGGTAGGCGGTGGCCTCGAATTCCGGTTCGGGCAGCGCTTTACGATCCAGCTTGCCGTTCACGGTGCGGGGCAGCGCGTCCAGCACGACGAACGCCGACGGCACCATGTACGACGGGACGGCGGCGGTGATCGCCGATTTCACTTGTGCGGCATCGAGTGTGCCGCCGCTGGGCACCAGATAGGCGACCAGCCGGTCGCCGGACCGCTGGTCCCGCTTCGCCAGCACCGCGACCTGAGCGACCTCCGGCAGCGCCAGCAAGGCCGCCTCGATCTCGCCCAGTTCGATGCGGAAACCGCGGATCTTCACCTGGAAGTCCGTGCGGCCCCGGTATTCCAGCTCGCCGCCGGTATTCCAGGCCACC
This sequence comes from Nocardia sp. N2S4-5, assembly GCF_044628355.1. Lineage (NCBI taxonomy): Bacteria > Bacillati > Actinomycetota > Actinomycetes > Mycobacteriales > Nocardiaceae > Nocardia > Nocardia sp. N2S4-5. Next base: position 4,038,582 of record NZ_JBIUPM010000001.1, read on the forward strand.
AGATCGCCGGTGCGGTACATGCGCGTGCCGGGCACCCCGAACGGGTCGGCCACGAAGCGGTCCGAGGTCAGGTCGGCGCGGCCGAAGTAGCCGCGGGCGAGCTGCGCACCGGCCAGATACAGCTCGCCGGAGACGCCGACCGGCACCGGGTGCAGGCGCGAATCCAGCACGTATACCTGGCTGTTCCACTCCGGCGCGCCGATCGGCACCGACACCTGGTCGGCCGCGGTCACCCGGTGATTGGTGATCGAGACCGCCGCCTCGGTGGGTCCGTACAGGTTGAACAGGTCCACGTCGGGGTGCGCGGAGCGGAAGCGTTGCGCGAGGGCGCCGGGCAGGGCCTCGCCGATCGCGAGCACCCGCCGCAGCGATTTCCACAGCGTCACAGCGGAAGCGGGCCGCTGCGCGGGGTCACCCGTCATTCGGTAGGCGTCTCCGGGCCCTCGGGTCGCGGCGTCGGTGAGCAGCGCGTCGAGCATGGACGGGACCACGTGCAGCGTGGTGACGTCCTCGCGCGCCATCAGCTCGTTCAGGTAGGCCGGATCGCGATGGCCGTCCGGCGCGGCGATCACCAGCCGCCCGCCGCACACCGCGGCCGACCAGAACTCCCACACCGACAGGTCGAATGTCGCGGCCGTCTTCAACAGCATCGCGTCGTCGCGCGTCAAGCCGAATTCCGCGGTCTTCCACAGCAATTGGTTGACGACGGCGGCGTGCGGCACCGCCACGCCCTTCGGCCGCCCGGTCGAGCCGGAGGTGAAGATGACGTAGGCGGTGTTCGAGGCGCGTAGCGGCGCGATCCGATCCGCGTCCGTGACGGGCCCCGCCGGGACGGTCGACAGGTCCAGTGCGTCGACCACGACCACCGCCCGGCCCAGGTCCGTCCCGGCGTTCGTCAGCACGCACACCGGATCGGCGGTGTCGAGGATGTAACCGGTCCGTTCGGCGGGCTGGTCCGGGTCGACCGGCACGTACGCGCCGCCTGCCGCGGCGACGGCGTACATGGCCACGACGAGGTCCACCGAGCGGCGGAAGGCCAGCGCCACTCGCGTCTCGGGACCGACGCCGAGCGAGATCAGATGCCGGGCAAGACGATTCACCCGGTCACCCAGTTCGGCGTAGGTGAGCACCTCGGGCCCGTCGGGGAGATCTGCGACCAGCGCCACCGCGTCCGGCCGTGCCGTGACCGTACCGGCGAGCAGTGCGTCCATCGTGGGCAGCGCCGCACCGCGCGGGCGGATTGCTTGCAGCACACCGGAATTCAGCGGATACCCGGTGATATTCGGGGCGACCAAGACCCGGTTGCGCTCGTCGCGGCCGAGCAGTGGCAGATCGCCGACGGCGGCCGACGCGTCGCTGACCACCGCGGCGAGGATGCGCGAGAGACGTGCGGCGAAGCCTTCCACGGTGGCGGCGTCGAAAAGATCGGTGGCATAGGTGAAGAAACCACCGATACCGGCGGGACTTCCCTGCTCGTCGTACACATCACCGACGATCAAGTGCAGATCGAACTGCGACACTTCGAGATCCGCGTCCACACCCGCGACTTCGAGTCCCGGCAGCGACACTTCCGTACGCGCCAAGTTCTGGAACGACAAACCCACCTGGAACAACGGATGATGCGCCGTCGACCGCGGCGGATTCAACACCTCCACCAACCGCTCGAACGGAATATCGGCGTGCGCGAAAGCCCGCAGATCCGTTTCCCGCTGCCGCGCAAGCAGTTCCGCGAACGACTCGCCGCGATCCAGTCGGGTCCGGAACACCACCGTGTTCACGAACATCCCGATCAGATCGTCCAGTTCGGCCTCGCCACGACCGGCGACCGGCGTACCCACCGCGATGTCGTCGGTGCCCGACAACCGCGCCAGCAACACCGCCAGCGCCGTGTGTACCACCATGAACAACGTCGCACCGTGCGCACGCGCCAATGCGCCCAGAGCGGCGTGCATTTCGGCGTCCACCCGGAACTCCACCCGGCCACCACGCAACGACGCCACCGCCGGACGCGGCCGATCCGCCGGCAACTCCAGCAGATCCGGCAACCCCGACAACTCCCGTCGCCAGAACGCGATCTGCTGCGCCGCAATCGAATCGGGATCCGATTCGTCGCCCAGTACCGCGCGCTGCCAGACCGCGTAGTCGGCGTACTGCACCCGCAGCGGCGTCCAGTCCGGCGCCGCACCGGCGGCCCGCGCGGCGTACGCGGTCATCACGTCCCGCACCAGCGGGGCCATGGACGAGCCGTCCGCGGCGATGTGGTGCACGACGACCGCCAGCACGTACTCGTGCGCGTCGGTCGCCGCGTCCGTGATCTCGAACAACCGCACCCGGATCGGCACCTCGACCGTCACGTCGAACGGCGTCGCCGCCAGCTCGTACACGGCCGCGACCGCGCCCTCGGCGGTGCGCCGTTCCGGCGCGACGGACACCCAGCCGCCCGGATGGGTGGCCGCGCCCGCTCCGCCGTGGTGCGCGATAGCCGCCGACACCGGCAGGACGACCTGCACCGGGCCGTCGGCCGTCTCGGGGTAGACGGTCCGCAGCACCTCGTGCCGGACCACCACATCGTCGAGCGCGGCCGACAGCGCCGCCACATCCAGATTCCCGGTGAGCCGCAAGGCGAACGGCAGGTTGTAGGCCGCCGAGCCCGCGGTCTCGCCGTCCTGATCGAACCGGTTCAGGAACCACATCCGCCGCTGCGCCAGCGACAACGGCAGCCGCTCGGGCCGCTCGAGCGCGCCCAGTTCGACGCCTCGGCGGTCGTGCGTGCGGGATTCGATGGCCGCCGCCAGCGCTGCCACCGTCGGCGTCTCGAAGACGGTCCGGACCGGTATCCGGCCGTCGATCGCCGCGCCCAGCCGGGCGGCGACCTGGGTGGCGACCAGCGAGTTGCCACCCAGGGCGAAGAAGTCGTCGTCCGCGCCGACCCGGTCGACGCCGAGCACCTCGCCGAACACCTCCGCCACGATCTCCTCGACCGGCGTTGCGGGAGCGCGGAACTCGCGCGCGGAATAGGTCGGCTCCGGCAGCGCCTTGCGGTCGAGCTTGCCGCTGGCGTTGAGCGGGAACTCCTCGAGCACGACGATCGTGCCGGGCACCATGTAGGCGGGCAGGGACTTCGCCACGGCGGCCAGCAGGTCCGCCTGTTCCAGGCGCAGGCCGGGCGCGGGCACCACGTATGCGACGAGCTGATCGCCGAGCGTCGACGGCATCACGGCGGCCACCGCCTGGCTCACCTCGGGCTCGGCCAGCAACGCGGTCTCGATCTCGCCCAGCTCGATGCGCTGGCCGCGGAACTTCACCTGGAAGTCGGTGCGCCCCAGGTAATCCAGCCGCGCGGGCAGTTCACCGTCGGGCGCGCGCCACACCGCCAGGTCGCCGGTGCGATACATCCGGGAGCCGGCTGCGCCGTACGGGTTCGCCACGAACCGGTCGGCGGACAGATCCGGCCGCCGCACATAGCCGCGAGCCAGCTGCGCGCCCGCCAGATACAGCTCCCCCGGCACGCCCGCCGGTACCGGGCGCAGCCGCCCGTCCAGCACAAAAGCCTGAGTGTTCCACTGCGGCAACCCGATCGGCACGCTCGTTCGATCGGCGCCGCGCGCCTGCCAGTAGGTCACCGACACCGCGGCCTCGGTGGGCCCGTACAGGTTGTGCACCCGCGCGCCGCAGACCCGGCGCACCGCGTCGACGGTCTCCGGCGGCAGCGCCTCGCCGATCACGAACACGTCCCGCAGCGTCGGGCACGCACCCGGCGCCAGGTGTGCGGCGAATACGGTCAGCATCGACGGCACGAAATCGGTAACCGTAATACCTTCGGCCGCAATGGTTTCCGCCACATACAGGGGATCGCGATGCCCGTCGTGGGTCGCGACGACCAGCCGCGCGCCCGCACGCAGCGGCAGGAAGTAACCCCACAGCGATACGTCGAACGTGGTCGCCGTCTTCTGCAGGTAGGCATCGCCGGATCCCAGCGGGTACTGCGCGAGCATCCACTCGATCTGGTTGTGGATGGCCGCGTGCGACACCGCCACACCCTTCGGGCGGCCGGTCGATCCCGATGTGAAGATCACGTAGGCGGGGTGTGTATCACGCAGCGGCGCAAGGCGTTCGGTGTCGGCGATCGCCTCGGCGGAGAACTCCGACAGGTCGAGGCGATCGATTTCCAGGACATCCCGCGCCCCGGACACCGCCGAGGCGTCCGAGGTCGTGGTGAGCACGGTGACCGGGTCGGCGGTGGCGAGGATATGGCCGATGCGCTCGGCGGGATGATCGGGGTCCAGCGGCACGTACGCACCGCCCGCCGCGACGATCGCGTACATTCCGACGACGAGATCCAGCGACCGGCGAACGGCCAAGCCCACCAACGCTTCCGGACCCACGCCGCGCGAGATCAGCAGCCGCGCGAGGCGGTTCACCCGGGCGTCGAACTCGGCGTAGGTGAGCGAGACGCCCTCGTAGGTCACGGCCACCGCGTCGGGCTGCCGCGCCGCCGTACGCCGGTAGCCGTCGAGCAGCAGCTCCGGCTCCAGCGAATGCCGGGTCTCGTTCCAGTCGCGCAGGATTCGGTCGCGCTCGGTGCCGGACAGCAGCTCGATCGCGCCGACCGGGGACTGCGCGTCGGCGGCCACCGCGGCCAGGATGCGGGTGAGGCGCTCGGCGAAGCCCTCGATGGTCGGCTTGTCGAACAGGTCTGCGGCGTAGGTGAACAGGGCGCCCAATCCGGCCGGGGCGGCGTCCTCCTCGCGCGGGACCACGGTGAGCTGGAGGTCGAATTTCGCGATGGCCCCGTCGAATTCGACGGCCGCGGCACTCAGGCCGGGCAGCTCCAGCGTGGGTTTGTCCATGTTCTGGAAGAACAACGCCACCTGGAACAACGGATGATGCGCCTGCGAACGCACCGGATCCAACACCTCGACCAACCGCTCGAACGGCAACTCCGCATGCGAAAACGCACCCAGATCCGTCTCTTTCACCGCCGCCAGGAACTCGGTGAAAGACACCGACGAATCCACCCGAGTCCGCAACGCCAAGGTATTGACGAACATGCCGATCAAATCATCGAGCTCACGCTCACCACGACCCGCCACCGGCGTACCGACAACGATGTCGTCGGTCCCCGACAACCGCGCCAGCAACACCGCCAACGCCGCATGTACCACCATGAACAACGACACACCGGACGCCTGCGCGAGTCCCACGAGCCGGGCATGGACCGTCGCGTCGAGTTCGAACGCGTACTGGCCGCCGTGCCCGGACGCCACCGTGGGACGCGGGCGATCCGCGGGCAGATCGAGCCGATCCGGAATCCCGGCCAGCGTCGAACTCCAGTACGCGACCTGGGCGGCGCTCACGGACTCGGGGTCGGACTCCTCGCCCAGCACGGCACGCTGCCACAGCGTGTAGTCGGCGTACTGCACCGGCAGCGGCTCCCAGCCGGGCGCGCCGCCGCCGCAACGGGCCAGGTAGGCCGTCATCAAGTCACGCACCAGGGGCGCCATCGACGCGCCGTCGGCCGCGATGTGGTGGACCGCGATGGCGAGCACGTGGTCGGTGGGCGCCGCGCCGGCAGCGCCGGAATCCAACGCCAGCAACGCGATCCGCAGCGGCACCTCCGTCGCCACGTCGAATCCGGCGAAGGCGAACGCCGCGAGCCGGGCCTCGAGGTCGGCCGGCGCCACGGGTTTCGCGGCCAGGTCCGGGATGGCCTGCTCGGGCGGCAGGATCACCTGGTACCCGGTGCCGTCCTCGGACGGGTAGATGGTGCGCAGCGTCTCGTGCCGCTCGACCACATCGGCGACCGCGGCCTGCAGCGCCGCCACGTCGAGGGCACCGGACAGCCGGATGGCGGCCGGGATGTTGTTGGCGGCCGACGCGGTGTCGAACTGGTTGAGGAACCACATCCGCTGCTGCGCGGGCGAGAGCGGGATCCGGTCCGGTCGCGGCATCGGCGTCAGCGGGACGCGCCCGCCCGCGTCGACCAGCGGTTCGATTCCGGCGGCCAGGCCGGCGACGGTCGGCGCCTCGAACACCAGCCGGGCGGGCACCCGGGTGCCGAGCGCCGCGCCCAGCCGGGCGGCGGCCTGGGTGGCGATCAGCGAGTTACCGCCCAGATCGAAGAAGTCGTCGTCGGCGCCGACCGGCGCGACGGGATGGAGCAGGTCGGTGAAGATCTCGGCGACCAGCGTCTCGAGGCGGCCGGACGGCGCGCGAAACTCCTTGGCCTGCAACACCGGTGCGGGCAGCGCGGCGCGGTCCAGCTTGCCGACCGGGGTCAGCGGGATCTCGTCGAGGACCATGACGGTCGTCGGCACCATATGCGCGGGCAGGCTGCGACCGGCCTGCTCCAGCAACTGTTCGACCTCGACCGCGCCGTCCACCGGATGCACATAGGAGACGAGAATCGTTGCGCCGCTGTCGAGCCGGTGACCGACCGTGACCGCGAAGTCGACGGTGTCGTGCGCGGACAGCACCGCGTCGATCTCCCCCAGCTCGATCCGGAAGCCCCGGATCTTCACCTGAAAATCGTTGCGGCCCAGATACTCCAGCTCACCGGACACGGTCCGGCGCACGAGATCGCCGGTGCGGTAGAGCCGGGAGCCCTGCGGGTCGAACGGATTCGCCACGAATCGCGCCGCGGTGAGCGACGGCCTGCGGTGGTACCCGCGCGCCAATTGCGCACCGGTGATGTACAGCTCGCCGACCGCGCCGTCGGGCACCGGCGCCAGCCGGTCGTCCAAGACATATTCGGTGACGGCACGGATAGGCGCGCCGATGGTGATGGTTTCCCCGGGGACCAGTGGCGAACTGATGTTCGTCATGATCGTGGTCTCGGTCGGCCCGTACCCGTTGTAGAACTCGCGGGTACCGTCCCCGATGGGAATCACCCAGCGCCGCACCAGATCCGGCGGGCAGGCCTCGCCACCGGCGACCACGACGCGCAGATCGTCCAAGCCCGCCGGATCCACCGAGGCCAACGCGGCCGGTGTGATGAAGGCGTGCGTCACCCGTTCCCGGCGCAGCAGTCCCGCGAGCTCGTCGCCCCCGTATACCGACGGCGCGGCCACCACCATCGTCGCCGCACCACCCACCGCCAACAACAACTCCAACACCGACGCATCAAAAGACGGCGACGCGAAATGCAAAGTCCGCGAATCGTTTCCGACCCGATAACGCTCACGCTGCTCATCACAAAAACTCGACAAACCAGCCTGAGTGACAACCACACCCTTCGGCTTGCCCGTCGAACCCGACGTATAAATCACATACGCCGGATGCTCCGCACGCAACGGCCGCAACCGGTCGGCATTCTCCACCGGCTCCGCCGACATGCTCTGCAGCCGGTCGCGAACCTCGCCGTCCAGCACCAGCCATTCGATGTCGCCGGGCAGGGCGTCCCGCGCGGCGGACACGGTCAGGCCCAGTGCGGCCCCGGAGTCGGTGACCATGTGCGCCACCCGCTCCGCCGGATAACCCGGATCCACCGGAACGAAACCAGCCCCCGCCTTCGCCACCGCCCACACCGCAACAACCGACTCCACCGACCGCGGCACCCCCACCGCCACCACAACCTCAGGACCCACACCCCACTCGATCAACAACCGAGCCAACCGCGTCGACCGCTCATCCAACTCCGCATACGACAACACCACCAACGACGCCGACGCATCCGCGAACACCAACGCGGTACCGGTCGGGTTCGTCTCGACAGCGGTCGCCAGCAGTCTCGGCAGCGTGGTGACACGGGAGCGCCGAGCACGAGTAGGCCGCCGACGTTCGGGTCGGCTCACTCGAACACCCCGCCAGCAACTCCGAACATCAAAATGAAACCTTCTCCGTGCCTGTCGTGAACCTCACCGATCATGCCCTGTCCGCGCCGATACCGCATCCACCCTGGTTACGCACGCCCCAGAGTTCAGGGTCAGGAGATATCACAGCCGTTCGCTATCGCCGCGCAGCAATTCGCCGACGGCCACGACGACCTCGGCGGCGCCGAATCCGGCCGGAACGGCGCCCTGCTCGACCACCACGGCGCGCAGGTCCTCCAAGGGCTCCGGATCGAGCCCCGCGAGCCCGTCCGCGTCGAGGAACAGGTGTGTGACCCATTCGTCGGCGAGCGCCGCGCTCGTGGCCTCCGCCAGCACCACCGACGCACCGGCCGCACCGGCCGCGACCACCTCGAGCAGCGCCGCGGGGGCGTCCGCGCGACCGCGGCGGAACGTCCGGGACTCGAATGTCAGGTCGGTGCGTTCGCGCAGCCGGTCCACGGCCGCCGCGAGTTCGTCGTAGCTCAGGGTCACGCCCGCGGCCGCGAAGACGGTATCCACACCGCGCAGCGGCCGCGTCCGGTGGGCATAGGTCACCGGGCGCGCCGACTCCCCGGCCACCTCGGCGACGACCGCCGGATCGTCGAGTACCAGCCAGTCCATGCCGTCGCCCGCGGGCGCCGACCCGGCCGCCAGGCCGACCTTGATCTCCAGCGCCTCGGGCAGTCGCGTGCCGTCGCCGACGGGAACCACCGCGGCGCCCGCCTTCAGCACGGCCCACGTCGCCACCGTCGCCTCGACACCGCGATCCAGCCGCACCGCGACGCCGGTGCCCGGACCGCAGCCGCGCCCGATCAGCACCCGGGCCAGCCGCGACGAGCGGGCGCCGAGTTCCTGGTAGGACACGGCGTCCTCGCCGAACGCCAGCGCCGGACCGTCCGGATCGTCCTCGACCGCCGCCGCCAGCGCCTGCGCCAGCGCGGTGCCGTTGGCCGAGACCGTTTCCACCGGCTCGGGCCGCTGCGCCTCGATCCGCGCGCGCTCCTGCTCGTCGAGCAGGTCGATATCGCCGACGAGCACCTGCGGATCGGCGGCCACCGCGGCCAGGATGCGCTCGAACCGGCGGCCCAGCGCCCGCACCGTCGACTCGTCGAACAGATCGGTGGCGTAGGTGAAGACGGTGACCAGGTCGGCGGGCGCGCCCGCCGTGTCGTGGCGCGGCTCGACGATCACCTGCAGGTCGAACTTGGCCGCCACCCGGTCGCTGTCCAGCGCCGCCACGGTCAGGCCGGGCAGTTCCAGCGTCGGCTGCTCGGTGTTCTGGAACGCCAGCATCACCTGGAACAGGCTCTGTTCACCGGTGCGGCCCGGCGACACCACCTCGACCACCCGCTCGAACGGGATGTCGGAGTTCGCGAACGCGGAAAGGTCGGCCTCCCTGGCCTTTTCGACCAGCGCGTCGAAGGTGTCGGCGGTGCTGACCCCGGTGCGCAGCGCGAGCGTGTTGACGAACATGCCGACCAGATCGTCGAGCGCCCGCTCGCCGCGCCCGGCGATCGGCGTGCCGACGGTGACATCGGCGCTGCCCGACTGCCGGGCCAGCAGTGCCGCCAGCGCCGCGTGCACCACCATGAACAACGACGAATTATGTTCGCGCGCAATGCGAAGCAGGCCCGCGTGCACGTGCGCGGGCACGTCGAGACCCACCATGCCGCCGCGCATCGACGGCACGGCGGGCCGTGGTCGATCCGGCGTCAGGAATGCGGCGCCCGAGATTCCGGCGAGCTGGGTACGCCAGTAGTCCAGCTGGCGGGCGGCGATCGACTCCGGATCATCGTCGGTGCCGATGACGCCGCGCTGCCACACCGCGAAGTCGGCGTACTGGACATCCAATGGCGCCCAGCCTGGTTCGCCGCCCTCGACTCGGGCCAGATAGGCGGTCATCAGGTCGCGGGCCAGCGGCGCGAGCGACGCGCCGTCGCCCGCGATGTGGTGCAGCACCATCGCCAGCAGGTGGTCGTCGCCGTTGCGCAGCAGCAAGGCCCGGACCGGAACCTCCTGTGTCACATCGAATCCGGCCGACAGCAGTTCGGTGATGCGCTCGATCGGATCGGTGCCGTCCACCACGGGCAGCCCGTCCGGCAGCGCGTCGGCGGCCGACAGGATCTCCTGATACGGCAGCCCGCCGGGGCCGCCGACCGGGTAGCGGGTGCGCAGCACCTCGTGCCGCTCCAGCACATCGGTCACGGCCTGGCTCAGCACCGCCGCGTCCAGCTCGCCGGTGAGCCGGAGCGCCAACGGGATGTTGTAGGACGGCGATTCGGGATCGAGCTGGTTGATGACCCACATCCGCTGCTGCGCGAGCGACAGCGGGACGCGGTCGGTCCGCGGCACGGGCGCCAGCTTCGGCCGCACCGTCCCGGCCGCGGCGCCGGGCACGATGCGCGCCGCCAGCGCGGCCACGGTCGGCGCCTCGAAGACCTCCCGGACCGCGACATTCGAGTCCAGCGCCTCGTTGATCCGCGCGACCGCGCGGGTGGCGAGCAGCGAGTTGCCGCCGAGGGCGAAGAAGTCGTCGTCCAGGCCGACTTCCCCGGCGCCGAGCAGCCCGCCGAACACGTCGGCCACCGCCTGCTCGATCGGGGTGCCGGGCGCCCGGAACGCGGCAGACCCGATGAATTCCGGTGCGGGCAGCGCCTTCCGGTCCAGTTTGCCGTTCGGGGTGAGCGGCAGCGCGTCCAGCGCCACGACGGCGTCGGGAACCATGTAGGCGGTGAGGAACTCGCCCACCCGGCCGCGCAGCGCGACCGAGTCGAGCTGTGTATTCGCTTCGGGGACAACGTATCCCACCAGCCGGTCGCCGGCCTGCTCGTCGGCGCGCACGACCACCACGGCCTGGCTCACGCCCTCGCAGCGCAGCAGCGCCGACTCGATCTCGCCGAGTTCGATACGGAAGCCGCGCAACTGCACCTGCTGATCGGTGCGCCCGGCGTACTCCAGGTTCGCCTCGCCGCCGAACCCGGCCCACCGGCCGATGTCGCCGGTGCGGTACATCCGGGATCCGACCGGGCCGAACGGGTTCGCCACGAACCTGGTGGCCGTCAAGCCGGGGCGGCCCAGGTAGCCGCGCGACAGCTGCTCGCCGGAGACGTGCAGCTCACCGGCCACGCCGACCGGGGCGGGATGCAGCCGGTCGTCGAGCACGTAGGAGTCCAGGCCGGGTAGCGCGCGGCCGATCACGCTGGCCGGGTTGTCGGCCAGCCGCTCGTCCACGGCCAGGAACGACACGTGCACCGTCGTCTCGGTGATGCCGTACATATTGATCAGTTGCGGCGCGTCGGAGGCGTGCCGCTCGTACCAGCGCTGCAATTGCCGCAGGTCCAGGGCCTCACCGCCGAACACGACGTAGCGCAGCGCGAACTTGCCCGCGCCCCCGGCGTGCGCGGCCCGGTCCGCCTCGGCCAGTTGGTAGAACGCCGACGGGGTCTGGTTCAGGACGGTGACCTGCTCGCGAATCAACAACTCGCGGAACAGTTCCGGCGACCGCGAGGTCAGGTAGTCGACCACGACCACCGCGCCGCCGTTGGCCAGCGCACACCACAGTTCCCACACCGAGAAGTCGAAGGCGAAGGAGTGGAACAGCGTCCACACGTCGGTCTCGTCGAACTCGAACAGCAGCTGGGTGTTGGCGAACAGCTCGAGCACATTGCGATGCGAGACGCCGACGCCCTTCGGCACCCCGGTGGAGCCGGAGGTGTAGATGACGTAGGCCAGGTTCCGTGGCCGCAGCGGCGCGACCCGGTCGGCATCGCTCACGGGGGCGTCGGACCGGTCCGCGGCCTCCTCGAGCAGCACCACCGGGGCGGTGCCGCCGGGCAGCGCGTCCCGTTCGGACGCGGTGGTGAGGACGCAGGCGGGGGCAGCGTCGGAGAGCATGAACTCCAGCCGCTGCGCCGGGTAGGTGGTGTCGATCGGCAGGTATCCGGCACCGGCGACCAGCACGCCCAGCAGCGCGACCGGTAGCTCCTCGGTGCGCGGAACCGCCACGGCCACCAGCGATTCCGGGCCCACGCCCTGCGCGATCAGCGCCCGCGCCACCCGGTTCGCCCGCCGCTGCAACTCACCGAAGGACAGCGTGGTGTCGCCGTAGCGGATCGCGGTCGCGTCCGGCCGCCGCCGCGCCTGAGCGGCGAGCAGGTCCACCAGGGTGACCGGCGGCACCTGGGCGCCGGTCGAATTCCATTCGTGCAGTACGAGTTCGCGCTCGCCGGGCGCCAGCACGTCGATATCGCCGACGACCGCCGCGGCGTCGGCCGCCACCGCGCCCAGGATGCGCCGGAACCGATCGGCGAAGTCCTGCACCGTGGCCTCGTCGAACAGGTCGGTGGCGTAGGTGAACGACGCCGACATGCCTTGCGGCACATTGTGTTCGTCGACTCGTTCGGCCAGCGCGAGCTGTAGGTCGAACTTCGCCAGCGGCACGGCCAGGTCCACGCCGGACACCGCCAGGCCCGGCAGCTCCAAGTGGGCCGGCGCCAGGTTCTGGAAGGTCAGCATCACCTGGAACAGCGGATGCCGCGCGGCCGAGCGCACCGGATCCAGCAGCTCCACCAGCCGCTCGAACGGCACGTCGGCGTGCCCGAAGGCGGCCACGTCGGTGGCGCGGACCGACCGCAGCAGTTCGTCGAACGGCGTACCCGGATCGACCTCGGTGCGCAGCACCAGGGTGTTGACGAACATGCCGATCAGGTCGTCGAGTTCGGCCTCGCCGCGCCCGGCGATCGGGGTGCCGATCGCGATGTCGCGGGTGCCCGACAACCGCGCCAGCAGCACCGCGAGCGCCGCGTGCACGACCATGAACACGGTCGAATTATTGCCGTGCGCAATGCGATTCAGCGCGGCGTGCACGGCGGGGTCGATCTCGAAATCGAGCGTGGCGCCGTGGTTGGTGGCGGCGGCCGGGCGCGGCCGGTCGGCGGGCAGGTCCAATTGTTCCGGGAGTGCGGCCAGCTGCTGCTGCCAGAAGGCGATCTGCTGTGCCAGCACCGATTCCGGATCGTCCTCGGCGCCCAGGGTCTCCCGCTGCCAGAGCGCGAAGTCGGCGTACTGCACGGCCAGGGGCGTCCACCCCGGCTGTCCGCCGCGCACCCGGTCCAGGTAGGCGGTCATCAGATCGCGAGTCAACGGGCCCATCGAGAAGCCGTCGCCGGTGATGTGGTGCACCACGCACACCAGGACGTGGTCGTCGGCGGCCAGCCGCAGCACGCGCAGCCGCACCGGCGGCGCGACGGTGGCGTCGAACCCGGCCGTCACCGTCTCGGCGACGAGCGCCGGGACCCGCGCCTCGGTGGCGTCGTCCACCGGAAGTTCCGGCACCGCACGGGAATCGGTGAGCGGCAGCACCAGCTGGTAGCCCTCGCCGTCGAGATCCGGGTACACCGTGCGCAGCACCTCGTGCCGCTCCACCAGGTCGCGGACCGCGGCGCGCAGCGCGTCCAGGTCCAGGGCGCCGGTCAGCCGCACCGCGACCGGGATGTTGTTGACGGCGCTGTGCGGGTCGAAGCGGTTCAGGAACCACATCCGCTGCTGCGCGTAGGACAGCGGGATGCGCTCGGGCCGTGGCATCGGCCGCAATTGCTGCCCGGCCGCCGACCCGGCGTGCCGCTCCACGCGTTCGGCCAGCGCGGCCACCGTGGAGGCCTCGAACAGCAGCTGCACCGGCACCCGCACGTCCAGCGCGGAGCCGATCCGCGCGGCGGCCTGCGCGGCGAGCAGCGAATTGCCGCCCAGTTCGAAGAAGTCGTCGTCGGCGCCGACCCGCCCGGCGGCCACCGAGCCCACCGGCTCACCGGCGGCCGGGTCCGGTTGCGGCCCCGCCGGCACGAGGAGCGCCGCGAACACGTCGGCGACGATCTCCTCGACCGGCGTGGAGGGCGCGCGGAATTCCCGTGCGGCGAACGCGGGTTCGGGTAGCCGGGCGCGATCGAGCTTGCCGATCGGGGTCAGCGGGATCTCGTCCAGCACCATGATCAGGGCCGGAATCATGTACGCGGGCAACGACTTCCCGAGGAACTCTTCCAATTCCCCCGTGTCGACCGTGGTTCCGGCGCGCGGCAGCACATAGGACACCAGCGTCGTCGCGCCGGACGGCAGGGTGCGGCCGAGCGTGGCCGCGAAGTCGATGTCCGGATGTTCGGTCAGCGCGTTGTCGATCTCGCCGAGCTCGATCCGGAAGCCGCGCACCTTGACCTGGAAGTCGGAGCGCCCCAGGAATTCGATGCCGCCGTCGGACTCGTTGCGCCGCACCAGGTCTCCCGTGCGGTACAGCCGCGAACCCGGGCTGCCGGTCTCCGCGCCGAACGGGCTGGCCACGAACCGGCCCGCCGTCAGGCTCGGCCGGTTCAGATAACCCTGCGCGAGCGCGGGTCCCGCCAGATACAGCTCACCCACCACTCCGGCGGGCACCGGCCGCAACCGCGAATCCAGCACGAACACACCGACTCCCGGGATGGGATTACCGATGGTGATCGGCCCGTCCGGCTCCAGCGCGATGGACGACACCAGGATGGTGGCCTCGGTCGGCCCGTAGCCGTTGACGAACGTACGACCGTCGCGCGCCCACCGGCCCACCAGTTCCGGTCCGAACCGGTCACCGATCACCATCACGGTCTCGATGTCGTCCAGCCCGGTCGGGTCCACCGACTCCAGCGCGCCGGGGGTGATCAGCATGTGCGTGGCGCGCTCGCGGCGCAGCAGATCGGCCAGCTCGTAGCCACCGAAGATCTCCGGCGGCGAGACCACCAGCGTCGCCCCGGAGGAGAACGCCAGCATCAGCTCCAGCACGGAGACGTCGAAGTTCGGCGAGCACACGTGCATCACGCGCGAATCCTCGCCCACCCCATAGTGTTCGCGCTCGGCCGCGACCAGCGCGCCGAGACCGACGTGGGTGACCACGACGCCCTTCGGCCGCCCGGTCGAGCCGGAGGTGTAGATGACATAGGCCGGGTGCTGCTCGGTGAGCGGGCGCACCCGGTCGGTGTAGGAGATCGGATGCGACGGCCGCGCCGCCACCCGGTCCCGCACCACCGGGTCGTCCAGCTCCAGCCAGTACACGCCGGTGCCGAGGGCGGAGCGGTGCGCGGAGGTGGTCAGGCCCAGCACGGCGCCGGAATCCGACACCATGTGGGCAATGCGCTCGGCCGGATAGGTCGGATCCACCGGCACGTACGCCGCGCCGGTCTTGGCGATCGCCCACACCGACAGCACCGACTCGATCGAGCGGGTGATACCGATGGCGACCACGTCGCCCGCGCCGATACCGCGGTCGATCAGCTCCCGAGCCAGCCGCGAGGAGGCCTCGTCGAGTTCCCGGTAGGTGAGTTCACGTGCGTCTGACGAATCCTCGGCCGGCGCGAACCGGATCGCCACCGACTCGGCGGCGGACTCCACCGCCGCGGTGAGCAGCTGTCCGAAGAGCGGGCCGCCCGACCGACGACGGCGGCCTCCACGAGCGGATCGGCGGGCAGTTTCCATTCGAGTGCATTCACCTCTCGCGTCCAGCAGGTCCGCACGGCCGAACGATATCGGCGGCCCTCGCACGGTCCGGGCAATCATATAGGGGTCCTCGCGGTACTCGGCGGCGTCCGCGCGAGCCTCCTCTACTCATCGGTACGAGGGTGCCCCGTTGTTGCGCGAGGAGTCGAATTCGGTGGGCCGCGTCACAGCGGTCCGCGCGTCTCGGCTCAGAGCCACCCGCGCCGGATCGCCTGCACGCCCGCCTGGAATCGGGTGCTCGCGCCGAGCCGCTCGAGCAGGCTGGCCGTCCGGCGCACCACCGTGCGGCGGGACATGCCCAGCCGGCGGGCGATGGTGTCGTCGGTGGCGCCCAGGCCCATCAGCGTCAGGATCGCCCGATCGCGCTCGTCCAGCGGCTCACTCGGATTCACCGAGATCGGCGCGGCCAGCGACCACAGCACATCGAAGGTGCGAACCAGCAGGTCCAGCGTCGGCGAGGGACCGATGCGCAGGCCCATCGGGTCGCCGCGGCGCTCGTCGTTGTGCAGCATCAGGCTGGCCCGCTCGCCGTCGACGATCATCACCTTCAGCGGCGGGTCGGGCAGCGTGCGCGCCTGCGCCCCGGCGGCATTGGTGGACAGCGCGTGCCGCAGCCGGTCCGGATCCTGATAGACGGTGTCCTGGTACAGCGTCTGATAGCGGACGCCCGCGTCGATGCGGGCCGACTTCAGCTCGAACATCCGCTCGGCCCGGTCGATATCGCAGATGTAGGGCCCGCGCTCGACCAGCCGCACGTTGGTGCGGGCCGTGCGCTGTAGATCCTCGAATTCGGCGATCAGTTCCCGGGTCTCGTACATCGGGACGATCGTGCCGCCGCCGCGGGCGGTGCGCCGCACCGACCGGAACGTCTCGCCCAGGCGCGCGGCGGCCGCGTGCATGCGGGCGGTATCGGCCTGGCGCCGCCGGGACTCGGCCTCGGACAGGGCCTCCGGCGCGTGCGCGTCCCACACGACGGTGCCGTTGGTGTCGATGCGGACGGCCGCCTGCAATTCGCACAGCCGGTCGAGGGAAGCCTCGGCGACCTCGGGCGAGCACTCCAGGTAACCGGCCAGTTCGGCCAGACTGGATCGCGGGTGTTGCACGAGGGCCGCGTACGCCCGGCCGTGCGGGGATCTGGAATCGAACAATTCGTGTAAACCCGTCACACCACCAGCCCCCACGACCGCCGGCCGTGCCCGTACACGGCCGCTGACACCCGCGACGATTACTGGGGTCCCCATTGCTGCGACAGGATCACACCCTTGGCGGCCAGGTAGGACGTCGGGTCGATCTTGTTCTCGGCGGCGTCCCAGACCTCCAGGTGCAGATGCGGCCCGGTGGAATTGCCGCGGTTGCCGACGGTGGCGATGACGTCACCGGCGCGCACTCGCTGACCGACGTTGACCAGGATGTCGTTGACGTGGCCGTAGACGCCGGTCGTGCCGTCGTCGTGCTTGACCCGCACCCACAGGCCGAAGCCGGAGGCCGGACCGGCCTCGATCACGGTGCCGTCCTCGATCGAGTGGATCGGCGTGCCGATGGCGTCGGCGAAATCGACGCCGTAGTGGAAAGCGCCCCACCGCGCGCCGAAATCGGAGCTGACCACACCGGCCACCGGGCGCACCGCGGGCGCCGCCGGGGCGACCTGGTTCTGCAGGCCCTTGATCACCTGCTCGGCCTGGGCGAGCGGACCGGCGACCTCGGGCGGCAGATTCTGCAGTCCGAACGGGGCCGGCTGGATGGGCGCGGCGACGGGCACGGCCTGCGCCTCCGGCTCGGGGGCCGGAGCCGCGACGGGCTCGGGCGCCGCGACCGCCTGCTTGGCCTCGGCCGCCGGTTCGTCGACGCTGTCCAGGGCGATCGCGTCGCCGTTGCTGCTCTCGTGTCCGATCGGCAGCAGCGGGGCGGCATTCGCGAGCTGGGCGGCGGTGCCGACGATGGCGCCGGCCGCGACCGCCGCGCTGGCCGCCAGCTTCATCCGGTCACCGGTGCGCGGCTCGGCGCGGTGCCGGTTCGGACGAGCGGCGCAAACACCATCTCCGAGCAAGTCCTTGACAGATACTGAGGTGGAGGTCTCACGGTGCTGCGGCAAGGTTCGTCCTAGCGTCGATCAACTCGGGTGACGTCGCCGATTCGAAACCTCATTTTCGGTAACGATTCGGCATACGCCGTGACGGAAACTGTACTCCGTCGTGACCTTTTCGCAACCTTCTCGGGCGAAAGTCCAGGTGATCCGCTGCGAGGCGGCGCGTTCGGCTGTTACATAAGCCAGACTGGGCCTGTGATCATCGACGACTTGCGGACCCCGATCGTGCTCGCGCCGATGGCCGGCGGACCCTCCACACCCGAACTCGCGGCCGCCGTCTCGGCCGCGGGCGGTCTGGGCTTCCTCGCCGCCGGGTACCTCGCCGCCGCGGACCTCGCCGACCGGATCGTGCGCACCCGCGCCCTCCTGTCCGACAGCGCCCGCCGCCCGTTCGGCGTGAACCTGTTCGTTCCCGGAGCGCCGACGCCGCGGGAGCATTTCGCCCCCTACCTGGAGCGGCTGGGCCGCGAATTCCCGCTCGGCGAGGCCCGTTTCGACACCGACGACTGGGACGCCAAGCTGGATGCCCTGGTCACCGATCCGGTAGCGGTGGCATCGTTCACCTTCGGCTGCCCGTCGGCGCGCGAGATCGCCCGCCTGCGGTCGGTGGGCACCGAATCCTGGGTGACGGTGACCTCGGTCGGCGAGGCGCGCACCGCGCTCGAGGCGGGCGCGGACGTGCTGATCGCCCAGGGCGCCGAGGCGGGCGGGCACCGCGCCACCTTCGTGGACCGCCCCGCCGACGACGCGGCCGACCCCCTGTCGACGCTGGCCCTGCTCCAACTGCTCACCGCCGCGACCGACCATCCGGTGGTGGCGACGGGCGGCCTCGCCACGGGCGCGGGCATCGCCGCCGTGCTGGCCGCCGGCGCGGCCGCCGCACAACTGGGCACGGCCTTCCTGAACTGCCCGGAGGCCGGTACCGCGCAGCTACATCGCGACGCCCTGGTCATCGACGCCCCGACGATGCTCACCCGCGCGTTCAGCGGCCGCCGGGCCCGCGGCCTGCGCAACCGGTTCATCCTCGACCACCCCGACGCACCCGCCGCCTACCCCGAAATCCATTACGCCACCGGGCCGTTGCGCAAACAGGCACGCGCCGACGGCAATGCCGACGCGGTGAACCTCTGGGCAGGCCAAACACATACGCTGACCAGCGCAGTCCCCGCCGCCGACCTGGTGCGAACACTCTCCGCCGAGACGAAAAACGCTCTGAACCTAGCACTTTCGCGCACAATCCAGGATTGTTGACAACGTTTTTCGTTTAGAATCGGATGACACCATCCGCCTGTCCCACGAGGAGAGCGCTATGTCACTGGACGTCCCAACCGCACTACTCGAGCGTGCCGAACGCGGCGAGGTCTCCGACGACGAGTTCGTCGAGTGTGTCCGTAATTCGCTGCCCTACGCCTACGAGGTGGTCAGCCGAGTGGCAGCCGACCTGCGTTCCGGCACAGCCGAATACGCCGACAACCGGGTAGCCCCGCCGGACGAGGCGGCCCGCGGCCAGCTGCTGCGCGCCATGGCGTCCGACTCGATCCGCGGCGGCCTGGAGCGGCACTTCGGCGTGAAGATCGCGTTCCAGAATTGCCACCGGGTGGCGGCGTTCCCGCTGTCGGAGGTCGGTGGCGAGACCTACACGCGGTTCATCTCCACCCGGGCACAGCTGCTCAACCAGAGCCCGGAACTGCGTAACTGCTGATCCCGTACGGCGAACGGCGCGGGCGAACCCCTTTCGCCCGCGCCGATTCCGCTTGTCGGAGACCGTCATTCGCGCGGCAGTAACCGCAAGGTGGTGGATCGTGCCTTGGCACTGGTGATCTCGGCGATGATGCTGGCCGCGTACCGCTGATACTTCGTCGCGTACTCGCCGTCGATATCGTCGTCCAGCGCGTGATCGGCGTCGGCGAAGTCGACGTCCTGGTCGATGCTGCCGGCCCGGATCCGGCCGTGGCCGCTGTCGCGCGCGGTCCGGAACCAGGCCGAGTCCGCCCCGTTCACCGAGCGCACGTACAGCTCGCGACCGTGCCGCACCACCCAGATCGTCACCGGCATCCGCAGCGTGCCGTCCCGGCCCGCCGCCGCCAGTTGCAGTTCCTCCGTCTCTGCGATCCTGGTCAGCTCGGCGGCCGTCCACTTCGCCATCGCGTCTCCTTCCGGGTCCCGCTGGTGCGCTGGAGAGCATTTTTCCCTCTCGCGACCCCGGGTCCCGGCTGCGACACGGACATTTCGTACCAAGCGGTCCGGCAGGCTCGGATCAGAGTTCCTGCAGCATCCGCTTGAGGACCTTGCCGGTCGGGTTGCGCGGCAGTTCTCCCAGGAAGACGACCTCCCGGGGCACCTTGTAGCGCGCCAGGTGCGCCTTCACGTGGGACTTGACATCGTCGGCGGTAAGCGTGTCGTCGTCGCGCACGACGAATGCCTTCAGGCGCGCGCCGAACCGGTCGTCGGCCACGCCGATCACCGCCGCCTCCCGAATTCCCCTGTGCGCGTTGAGCAATTCCTCCACCTCGGCCGGAAAGACGTTCTCGCCGCCGGAGACGATCATGTCGTCGTCCCGGCCGTCGATGAAAAGCCTTCCGGCGGAGTCGAAGTGACCGAGGTCGCCGGAGGACATCAGCCCGCGGACGCGTTCCTTGTCGCCGCCGCCGGTGTAGCCCTCGAACTGCAAGGCGTTGGTGACGAAGATGCGGCCGGTGACGCCGGGCGGCACTTCAAAGCCCCGGTCGTCGAGGACCCGCACCACCGCGCCGAGCACGGGCCGACCCACGCAGCCGGGTTCCTCGGCGAGGTCGGCGGGGGTGGCGATGGTGGCGTACGCGACCTCGGTGGAGCCGTACAGGTTGTAGACCACCGGGCCGAGCAGCGCCGTGATCCGCCGGCACAGGTCGGCGCCGAGCTGCGATCCCGCCACGAAGACGATGCGCAGCCGAGACAGGTCGCGGCCGGCCAGCGCCCGGGGACCGAGGTCGGCGATGCGGGCCAGCATCACCGGCACCGCGATCAGGGCGGTCGCGCGGTGCCGGGACATGCTGTCGATCACCTGCTGCGGATCGAAGCGGCGCCGGATCACCAGGGTGGAGCCGAATCCGATGGCCAGCAACGACATCGCGAAACCGAGCGTGTGGAACAGCGGCGCCGGGCATTCGGTCACCTCGCGGGTGCGGAACGGCACCCGGCTCAGGATCGCGCCCAGCGGCTCCAGCGAACGCGGCTCCGAGCGGGCCGCGCCCTTCGGCGTGCCGGTCGTCCCGCTGGTCAGCAGGATGATCTTGGAGCCCGGGCCGGTGATCGGGGGCGACGCGGCGGAACCCGCGGCGATCAGGGCCTCCAGGCTGCTCGGGTGGCTGGTGTCGGTCCAGGCCCGATACGCGCCGCGGCGCGGGCTGAGATCGCCGAGGATCGGTTCGTACTCCTCGTCGTAGACCAGCAGATCGGCGCCCTCGCGCGCGGTCACGTCGCGCAGCTGCGGACCCGCGAAGTCGGTGTTCAACAGGATGATTCGGGCGCCGCACTTGGCGGCGGCGAACATCGCGTCCAGCAGTCCGCGGTGATTGCGGGCCAGGATCGCCACGCCCTCACCGGAACGCAGGCCGCGCTTGCGCCACTCGTTGGCCAAGCGGTTCGAGCGGTCGTCGAGTTCCCGGTAGCTCAGCGCGCCCAGTTCATCGATGACCGCGGTGCGCTCACCGTAACGGCCCGCCGAAAGGCGCAGCAGCGCAGGCAAACCGCCGTGCCGCAGCAGTTCGGTGCCCGCCGCCAGCAGCGGCATCGGCGACTCGAGGCCGACCACGCCGCTGCCCACGCACAGCCACAGATATTCCAGTTCGGTCCACAACCGGACGCCCAGTGTCTTCAACAGGTTCACCGTCATGCGCCAACCCCCTTGCCGCGGTAGTCATCTCCCGCGGCGCACGCACGCACAGCAACCATGCCGGACCTCCTCGTCCACCCGCCTACGGCGAGAGCCCCCAGGTTATCGCGACTCCCGTGGACGCGCCCACTCCTTCGGCCCGGCACCTACTTCCCGTGCGCACGAAGCTGATACAGCCCCTCGGTCTCCGCGACCACCACGCCGTCGGCGTCGGTGACGGTCGCCTTCAGCGTGAAGTCGGCCTTCCCGTGGGCCTCCGCGGCGGCGACGATCCGGGCGATCTCCTCGTCGGACAGCTCGGCCTGCGCGCGCACATCGGTCTTGGCGGGCTTGCGGAAGAAGATCTGCAGATCCTTGACCAGCGGGAAGTACTTCGCGGTATCGAAGGTGGCGATCGGGATCGCGCCGCCCAGGATTTCGGCGACGGTGAACAGCACACCGGCGTACATGACCCCGAAGTGGTTGCCGTTACCCTCGATCGGCACCGTGGTCGCGGCGAACCCGGGCCGCACCTCGAGCGCCCGCACACCCATCTTGTGCGCGATCGGAATCGTGAACTCCAGCGCCCCGTTCACCATGTCGGCGAACGCCGGAGCGTCGCTGCTCGTCTCGGCCATGAGCTATCCCTTCGCTGCGTGCACCGGTCGGCAACCGGTGCACGCAGCGTACGACATACTGTTGACAGACCGCCAACAGCACTCCCCTACAGCGTCGTGACCTCCAGCTCACCGTCGGCGAACCGCGCCCGCAGCCGCTTCTTGTCGAACTTGCCGACGCTCGTCTTGGGCACCTCGTCGATCACGGTCCAGTACTCGGGCAGCTGCCACTTGGCGAACTTGTCGGCGAGGAAATCGCGCAGTTCGGCGGGCTCGGCGGCGGCGCCCTCCTTGAACACGACCGCCACCAGCGGCCGTTCCTCCCACTTCTCGTCGGGGATGCCGATCACCGAGGCCTCCGCCACGGCCGGATGCCCCATGATCGCGTTCTCCAGGTCCACCGACGAGATCCACTCGCCGCCGGACTTGATCACATCCTTGGAGCGGTCGACCAGCGTGAGGAAGCCGTCGGGACTGATCTTGCCGACGTCGCCGGTGCGCAGCCAGCCGTCGTGGAACTTGTCCGGATCGACCACCGCGCCCTCGGGCGAATAGTAGGAGGCGGTGATCCACGGGCCGCGAACCTCCAACTCTCCCAGCGCTTCTCCGTCGTTGGGCTGCACCGAGCCGTCGTCGCCGACCAGCCGGGCCCGCACCGCGGCCGGGAACCGGCCCTGGGTGTAGCGGTAGTCCCACTCCGCCTCGCCCACCACACCGGCGGGCGGATGCGCGACGCTGCCCAGCGGCGAGGTCTCGGTCATCCCCCACGCGTGCAGCAGCCGCACGCCGTGCTTCTCCTGGAAGGCCCGCATCATGGCGGGCGGCACCGCGGAGCCGCCGACCACGCAGGTGCGCAGGTGCGAGATGTCCTGCGGCTGCGCCTCCAGCCCGGCGAGCACGCCGCCCCAGATGGTCGGGACGGCGGCGGCGAAGCTCGGCCGCTCGGCCGCCATCATCTGCAGCAGCGGGCCGGGCTGCAGGAAGCGGTCGGGCATCAGCAGGCTGGTGCCCGTCATCATGGCGGCGTACGGGATGCCCCACGAGTTGGCATGGAACAGCGGCACGATCGTCAGCACCGTGTCGTCGGCGGTGAAGCCCATGCTGTTCGGCGAGACCACCTGCATGGCGTGCAGCCAGTTGGAGCGGTGCGAGTACACCACGCCCTTCGGGTCGCCGGTGGTGCCGGAGGTGTAGCACATTCCGGCCGCCGAGCGTTCGTCGATCACCGGGTAGTCGAAGGTATCCGGTTGCGCGGCAAGCAGTTCGGTGTAGGAGTGCACCTGCACGCCGTCCGGCGCGGTCAGGCTCGCGGCGTCGCCGTTGGCGACGATCACGTGCCGGACCGTCCGCAGCTGCGGCAAGTATTGAGCGAACATCGGCACCAGCGAGCCGTCGACGATGACGACCTGATCCTCGGCATGGTTCGCGACATACACCAGCTGCTCCGGGAACAGCCGGATGTTGAGCGCGTGCAGCACCGCGCCCATCGCCGGCACCGTGGCGTAGGCGGCCATGTGCTCGGTGTTGTTCCACATGAAGGTGCCGACCCGGTCGCCCTCGCCGATACCCAGGCCGCGCAGCGCGTTCGCCAGCTGCGCGCACTGCACCCCGAGTTCGCGGAAGGTCGTGGTACGCACCCCGTCACCGGTCCACGTGGACACCGTCGCGTTGCCGTGGAAAGTCGTCGCATAGCGCAGCAAGGTCGCCAGCGACAACTGCTCGTCCTGCATAGTGCTCAACATCTGAAACGCCACTCCTCACCAGTGAACGAGGTCACATCTGCCGCGAGGATAGCCGAATTCGAACTCACCGGTAACTACGTCGCCTACAGGAAAGAAATGGCGGCTGCACACGGCGAACCCCACACTCGCCACCCGCAGCCGCCGCTGCCGATCGGTTCACCCGGCGCAGAGCAACCGACCGGCAGACCGCCCCGGACCGAGCCCGGCTCTCGACGTCGCCCCCTGCGGCACCGTCGAAGCGCCAAACCCGCACCGGGACAGGCTTTTTGAAGCAATTCCCTAGTAAGAAATAGTAGGGACCGAGATGGGCACCTGTCCAGTCGAGGTATGGAAGTCCGGAACGCACGCGTCGGTCCGCAGGTCACCGCAGGCGTCGATAAGGCCTCGACCTGCGGGAAATCCCGAAACAGCGTGGCCGGAAATATGGATTTGATGTCCGCAGATCTCTTCGTCCCCCGCCCTGGGGACACTTAATCTCATGGTATGACTCGCACGCCGTCCATCCTCATCATCGGCGCCGGATTCGCCGGCCTCGGCATGGCGCTGGAACTACAGCGCGCCGGCATCGACAACTTCACCATCCTGGAGAAGGCCGACGACCTCGGCGGCGTGTGGCGGGAGAACACCTATCCGGGCGCGGCCTGCGACGTCCCGTCGCCGCTGTACTCGTGGTCGTACGCACCGAAATCCGATTGGCCACGGCGCTTTTCGGAGCAGGCAGACATCCACGCCTACATGCGCAAGGTCGCCGTCGAGCACGGCGTACCGGCGAAGATCCGGTTCGGCACCGAGGTGACCGACGCGGAATTCGATGAGCGCCAAGGCGTCTGGCACGTCCGCACCACCGACGGCGCCACCCTGACCACCGACATCCTGGTGCCCGCGGTGGGCCAGCTGTCGCGCCCGGCCATGCCGAACATCCCCGGCATCGACACCTTCACCGGCCCCGCGTTCCACTCCGCCGAATGGGACCACAGCGTCGACCTCACCGGCAAACGGGTGGCCTGCATCGGCACGGGAGCCAGTGCCATCCAGTACATTCCGCGCATCCAGCCCAAGGCCGGCCACCTGACCCTGTTCCAGCGTTCGGCCGCCTGGGTGCTGCCGAAGTTCGACACCGAGTACAGCGCAAGGCATCACGCGCTGTTCAAGTACTTCCCGCCGAGCCGCCTCGCGGAACGCTTCGCCATCTGGGGCCTGTTCGAGGTCCTGGCCCTGGCCCTCACCGACATCCCCGCGATGAAGAAGCCGGTCGTCGCCCTCGCCGATCGCCATCGCGCTAAACAGATTTCGGACCCCGTCCTGCGCGAGAAACTCACCCCCGACTACGCCCCCGGCTGCAAGCGCGGCCTGTTCTCCAACGAATACTTCCCAGCGCTCGCACAACCCAACGTCACCGTCGAGACCACCGGCATCGAGGCCATCACCCCCACCGGCATCCGCACCACCGACGGCGTCGACCACGAGGTCGACGTCATCATCTACGGCACCGGCTTCAAGGGCACCGAATTCCTGGCCCCCATGAACATCTACGGCCTCGGCGGCCGCAAACTCTCCGACGAATGGTCCCCCGAGGGCGCCCGCGCCTACCTCGGCATCTCGGTCCCCGGCTTCCCCAACCTGTTCATGATGTACGGCCCCAACACCAACGTCGGCTCCGGCTCCATCATCTACATGCTCGAATCCCAGGCCCGCTACATCCGCCAGGCCACCCGCTACCTCACCGCCCACCCCGGCCACTTCGTCTCCGCCCGCGCCACCGCCGAACAAGCCTGGGACAACTGGCTCCAAACCCGCCTCGAAGACACCCCCTGGAACTTCTGCTCCAGCTGGTACCGCAACGCCTCCGGCCGCATCACCAACAACTGGCCCGGCGCCACAGTCCTCTACCGCTGGAAAACCCGCCGCTTCGTCCCAGAGGAGTATGAGGACCGGGTGGCGACCACTCCCTGACCAGCCCCGGCACCCACAACCCCACCAAGACCGCACTCCCAGCGGAAGTCCGCCCGCGCCACCCCACGCCGGACTCCCACAATGCCCCGATCCCACCCCCACCCGGTAGACTCCGCCCAAGCCGGACCACACCACAGTCCGACCAGCCCTCGTAGCTCAGGGGATAGAGCACCGCTCTCCTAAAGCGGGTGTCGCAGGTTCGAATCCTGCCGGGGGCACCAACCTGCACGTACGTTTGCGCAGTTCAGCGGGCCCAACGGACACTCACCCCTCTCCGGGATCCCGAAACGTCCAGGTCAAACGGTTGCCCCGGTACGAATCCCCCAAAAGACACACAAAACAAGGGCAACCAGACCCGCAACTCGCCGAAATTTTGGACCCGCTAACCTCGGAGCTCGCCTACCACTTCTACAGGGCAGCAATCGCTTTCGCCTGTACCGCAGCGAGGTGCTCACCTTCCGCGCCACCGACATACTGGACCTCGTAAGACACGGTAAGCCCGCCAACCACCACACCCGGCTCGCCAGGGGCCACGAGCTGACCATCATCCGAACCGGCTGGCGTGTCGGCGCCGCAGCACACCCCCTCACGGATTTGAGGCCGGGAACCCCGGCACGTCCGACTTGTGCACCACCGTGCAGACGGGATCACCCTCATTGGTTGCTTTCATTCGCGAGATTCTCGACCAGATCCTGCCCCGCCCACGCAGGACACACTCTGGCGTGCCGTTCGAAATCCGCACTGTCAACGGCGACGAAGGAGACCGCCTCACCCCGCAATCAGACAAGAACCCCACAAACACGCCAGCGACCACCCTCGACCAGGGCTATCAAGCTGAAGCCAGCGATCAGCCTCCTAGCGGTTTGGCCTAGTCGGTCCCCGGATCCTAGTTCCCGACATCGGCCCGGGCGGTTGTCGACTTTGTCGGTTTTGTATTCCACTGTGTCCGACCTGATCGTCGGACGGGGAGGACTAGAACCGGAAGCGCATTAGATACAGCTCAACCGCGCGACACCGACGCCGGTTAGCTACGCAACTGGGGACCGTGGTGGTGGGGTCTGGCGCTCGTCGAGTCTTACATCGCTAGAAATGCCACAGAGCTGCAGACCGATGACCTGCGGCTCTGCGATGAAGTGGAGGTAACGAGAAATACATGCCCAGGCCTCCGGCTAAAATTTGGTTCGGGCGAACCAACCCTAACCCACTTGAGCTTCGCCACCGTTGAATGAGATCGCTGCTACGAAGAAGTCGTTCTGTTCCTGGCACGGCCAGTAATGGCCGGAAGGACTGAGCGATATGCCAGGTAGGCCGTAGATTTCAGGGCCGGCCCACCCGAGAACCTACTGCTGTCAATGTCCGTCTTAGAGCGAAACGCATTCCATAGGTCTGAAAATTCGCTACGGTCGTCGCCCCATGTACCCGAAAGCTTTCCCTCATCAATCCAACGCCCCAGCAGCACCTCGAATAGAGATTGATTGAAAGATCTCAATGTGGCTGCGACAACCGAAATTATCTCATGGATGGCCGTCGGAGAACTGAAGGAAATCCAACTGCCAGTCGGGACACCAAGTGACCTCGAATTTCGGGTAGAAACATACCCGCCAGCGTGCATAGCACAATGGCGAACATGACAGACCCGTTCGAATTCGTCCAGCGCAACGCTCAATGATCGGTTCCCGGAAAGCTCCATGCCTCCAATTTTCTTGGCCCACTCTTTGATCGTATCTCTACTGGAAAAACTCTCTCGGTCCAATAGCCCCCGCACCGCATCTTCCACAGAACCAGAAAAGACGTACTCCATACGCGTCTCAAGAATTCCCACTCGATTGGCACAAATCTGACAGATTCCAACAACATCGGTAAGAATTGACCGAAAATAGTCCTCTGCAACTGCCACAGCCGACGAGCAGAGAATCAGGCCGTGCTGCGGTTGCCAGACGCTGGCCGCTTGCACGGTGAGTTGCGTGACAACAAGCAACGAGGAAAAGGCGTTATCCAATGCCGACAAGCCAGCCGTGTCGGGCCTATTGGCACTAATGGCGCTGCTAGCTAACCTAGTAAGTGTACCGGGACCCACGTTGGAGGCGGAAGCCATGCAAATTTGAGGCAGAGAGTGCGGCATCAGAGAGTCACAAACTCGTCGGCGCTGGCTTTGATGCGCGCTGACCACGCCTTGCCAATGCTAGGAACCGACCTAAGTTGCGTACCCGCGTCGTCCAAGATAACGTCTTGGACTGTCCGAAGATTTGTCAGGGTTAGGATACGCTCCAATTTCAGGGGAGGTAGTCGGAGCCTCTCAATGCTGGATGCGAGCAATTCGAGATATACTGATTGCTCCGTGAGGGCAGTACCACATCGGAAGCAGAAAACTGCATCTTCGCTAATTCTTGGGCTTTGACATTTAGGACAAGGCGAAAGGTTTAGACGACAACGTTCTCTTTGGGACTGAGAAAAAATCCCTTTGGATTGCCGCCTGACGAAGTCATCCGCGCTCTGTCGCGCAAGTGCAGTGTTATAATTATCCGCCGAGGGTGTTCTAGGAAGACCGAGCGCGTTCTCTGATATCAACAGTGATGTGTGCAGTTGAACCTTCTCGTAACGATCGCTTCCCCGCGAAGAAGGGCCAATCCTGCGGACCACACCAGCGTACTCCATTAGGGAGAATACCTGATTTAGATCAGTATCCCATGGCTGAGCTACTGCAACGCCAATATACTTTGCCTTATGCTCGGACCTATTACGATTCGTTACCCGGATCTCAGAGATCATCGCGGACTGGACCTCCAATCCCACAGAAACGAAGTTCTCATACCGAGGTAGCTTTCGAGAGACCTCCTCGAAGAGTGATCGCACTCGTTCAGCATTTACATTGATAGCGTCTCGCACCTGCCGCAACGTTGGGGCCGTAATTTTACTGTTCAATGTTTCATCGTCGGCATCACCCAAAGAATCAGAAAGGATATTCAGAAAATTTCTCGGCAGTCCGAACGATGCGTGTGCGGCCATATCAACGAGCTCTCGCCGCACAGCACCTTGGAGGGTGTGAGGGAAACGCGCTTCGAAGATTTGGCGCATAGACCTCAGATAGTCTGCCGAGTCAGGCCTAATCCAGACCTCAATTTCTTCCGCCTCATGGCCTACGTTGAAAAACGGACTATATGAGGTCACTCCCGGGTAAATGGCCGCCTTGCAGGCAACAGTACGTGACCGCAGAGCTCTGAAAACTTCGAAAAACTCACGCTGCTGCTGCTGCATGAATGCATGCGCAGCGTCGTCCATCAGGAGAATCGCGCGGGTACAGTTCAACTGCGAGCACCAGTCTTCGATCATACGCAAAAGCTCTGTGGGCGCGATGGATGGCGGTACGTTTACCGGGTTATTGCCGACTGACGTTTGCAACTCGTTAATGAACTTGCTACCAATTGATGACAATCGCCGAAGATCCTCTGGGCAATCTTCCGCCAACGACTCAGCCAACCCAACAATAATTTTGTAAATCAACCATTGCCTGAAATGCTCAAGAGCTCGCTCTGAGCGGAGCATTAATGGCTCAAGCGCGAGATGCTGCGAATAATTGATGTAGGCAACAATAATTCCATCTTTGGCCTTCAATCTATAGTAAGCTCGCTTGAGGTAATTAGACTTACCCGACCCGCGAGGGCCGTTCAACAACTTTGGCCCTGGACCCATGAGCCTCCGAAGGATCGACTCATCACCGGGAAAAGCAGCGGTGAGCCGTTCCAGTTCCTCTTCTGTAAGGTCCTCAGCCCGAAGGGTATACAAAGCTTCGAGTTCCGCGTTTTGAAGGTTTCCAGGCACGAGGCAAGATTACCCCCGGCACTGACCGGTGCCTGTCAAACCCTCACATGGGCAGGACGGCGACAGGCTCCACGCCCGCCCGGCACAGCAGCGTGCAACTACCGACATGGACAGATTGGCTGCCGAGAAACGCGCGAACGTGAACGGAATACCTCGGAAGTACTCAGTTCCCTATACGGTTCGCTCTCCCACATCACCCAACACGCGGCAGTAGGCGTTTTGCCAGATCGCTACATCTGCGACCCTCGCCGCCCTCCCACGTGTTCAACGTGGCCATACGGGACTGTCGGTTTAACGGCGGATCCGACCTCGGTGTGGGTTAGTTCCCGGTCGGGTGGATCCGGCCTTCGAAGGTGATGGCGAAGGCGTTCAATGCTGGTTTCCACCGCATCGCCCATCGTGCCCGACCCTTCCCGGTCGGGTCCAGGGAACGGGTCACCAGATACAGGCATTTCAACGCGGCCTGCTCGCTGGGGAAGTGGCCACGGGCGCGGATCGCGCGCCGGTAGCGAGCGTTCAGGGACTCGATCGCGTTGGTGGAGCAGATGATTCGCCGGATCTCGACGTCGTAGTCGAGGAACGGCACGAACTCGGGCCAGGCGTTGTCCCAGAGTTTGACGATCGCGGGGTAACGCTCGCCCCATTTCGCCGCGAACTCGCCGAACCGTTCGCGAGCCGCAGCCTCGGTCGCAGCGGTGTAGACCGGGTTGAGATCGCGGCTCATCTCGGCCCAATGCTGACGGCCCGCATAACGGAAACTGTTGCGCAGCAGATGGATAACGCAGGTCTGCACGATCGTCTGCGCCCAGACGGTGTTGATCGCCTCGGGCAGTCCTTTGAGTCCGTCGCAGACCGCGATGCAGACATCGGCCACGCCACGATTCTTCAGCTCGGTCAACACCTGCAGCCAGAACTTGGCTCCCTCACCGCCATCGCCGGCCCACAACCCCAGAATGTCACGTTCCCCGGCGGTGGTGACACCGATGACCACATAGACCGGTCGATTGGCCACCTGACCATCGCGGATCTTCACGTGGATGGCATCGATGAACAAGACCGGATAGACGGCGTCGAGGGGCCGGTTGCACCAATCGGTCATCTCCGCGACCACCTTCTCGGTGATCGTCGAGATCGTGTCCTTCGACACCGAAGCCCCATAGATCTCGGCGAGATGCGCCGAAACCTCGCCCGTGGTCAGGCCTTTCGCGGTCAGCGACAACACGATCTCGTCGACCCCAGACAGGCGCCGCTGCCGCTTTTTGACGATCTTGGGTTCGAACGAGGAATTGGTGTCGCGCGGCACGTCGATGCCGACCGGGCCGATCTCGGTGATCACGGTTTTCGTTCGGGTTCCGTTGCGGGAGTTGCCCGTTCCACGGCCGGACGGGTCGTGTTTCTCATAGCCGACATGCTCGGTCATCTCTGCCTCCAACGCGGTTTCGAGCACGGTCTTGGTCAGCTGGTTGAGCAGCCCGCCCGGCCCGACCAGGTCGATACCCTGTTCCTTGGCCTGCGCGAGCAGCTGCTCGGCCAGCTTCTTGGTGTCCACCGCGTCTTTCGCCACGGCAGCCAGTGTCTCCGACATCAGTCGGTCCTTCCTGCCGAACCATCAGGTCCGGCCGATCGGACCGAGATCAAGATCCGCCGTTGTTCCGACAGTCCCGGCCATACCGAGGCTCGGCCTGGCGGAGAGCGCTGGTGAGCCCTAGCGTCAGGGCGCGCAGACCTCCCTGCCTTGATGACCCGGGTCTCCAGCTGGACAAGGCACGAGTGGCCGCTGCCACCGGGGCTCGATCGAGGCAGGGCACAGGAAGTTTCGGTTTTTGGCACGGAAGGCAAGCCACCCCAGGCCCCGACCACTGCGCTCGATGTGTACCCGCTTAATACAGTGACTGGCGACCGGATCCGCCGGACCGGTCGGTGTGGGTGCTTTCGGGCCGGGTCTCAGAGTTATGACCCGCGTATCTGGCACAGGATTATTCGACTGCCGTAGTCGAGCGGCAGCTCGGTCGCACATTCACGGCCATTCGTTGATACAGGGTCGAGTCTTCGATCAGCAGCCTGTCGTTGTTCGCCGCCGGCTGCGCCAGATGCTCGGTAAGGGCTGTCGTGCCGGGCCGGCCGTGCCGAAACCGTCGTGTCAGTGCCCATATCAGGACCATGTCAGCCCCGTGACAGCCGAGCCAGTGACAGTGGTGGACAACACCCCCGAAAGGAAACCCGATGTCCGACAACACCACCACCCACTCAACCTGGACCGGCACCATCCCCGTGGACGACACCGCACTGGCCGTCACCGACACCGGCGGCACCGGCCGACCGATCATCTACCTCAACGGCTCCTACGCCAGCCAACGACACTGGCAACGCGTCATTACCGACCTCGGCCCCGACTACCGCCACATCACCTTCGACGAACGGGCACGCGGTAAGTCGAAACGATCCACCGACTACACCTTCGAAGCCTGCCTACGCGACATCGACGCCGTCCTCACCGCACGAAACATCCACCAACCACTCCTGGTCGGCTGGTCCTACGGCGCACTCCTCGCCGTCCACTGGGCCGACCGCCACCCCGACCGAGCCCTCGGCGTCGTCGGCGTCGACGGCCCCTACCCCGCCGGCTGGACCGACGAAGCCGGCCGCGAACGACTCCGGAAAACCTTCCGCCGCATGCGACTCCTGCTCCCGCTGGTCGCCCCACTCGGCCTCGCCGCACGCATGAGCGCCGACCAGCACGCCGAAATCCAGATCGAAGCCCACGCACTCCACGCCGCCCTCGGCCCCCTCCTCGACCGCGCCACCCTCCCGATCCGATACGTGGCCGCTTCCGCCGACACCGTCTACGACAAAGGCGGCGAGCTGGAGGAGATGCGCCGCACCCTCGACCCCTACCTGGCCCGCAACCCGAACCTGAAAATCAGCGCCAGAGTCGCCAGCGACCACGGCAAAATCCTGCGCAACGACTCCCCCGCCGTCGCCGACGCCGTCCGCGAAATCACTGGCCTCCTCGACCACAAAGCAGGCTGAGCGACAACGGAACCTCCTCCCGCACAACGACAAGCGCCGCGGTGACCGAGCCCCGCGGTGCCACCCACCACCAGTACAAGGAATCTGGTCATGCCCGCTTTTGTTGACACACAACCGAACCGGTTGGCCGACCGGCTGCTGAGCGATCGTCACCCCGTGCCGCTGTCGGTCCTGTTGCACCTCGCTCCCGGTGCACTGATCGTCGCCGCCTATCTGCTCATCGGCGAACCACTCGTCGACGCCATCGACTATCCACACTTCGCCGGCTGGGCCATCGCCCTGTGCACGGTTCTCCTACCGATCCTGGCGGGCCTGCTGTGGCTGGGCTACCGCCGCAACGGCCGCCTCGCACTCCGCGGCGTACTGCACTACACCCGCAGGCCGGTCCCACGCGGGACACTGGTGGCGATGGTCGTCCCACTCATCCTGTGGATGATCACCCTGGGTTACGCACTGGCACCGGTGAACACATTCTTCCTCGACTGAGGTTCACCCCGGATGGTGGACAGGGGCTTACAGATTTTCAGGCGGCAGCGGTTCGAAGTGAACGCTCGTAGTTGTCGGGGCTTTGGTTCCCGATCGCGGAGTGCCGCCGGGTAGTGTTGTAGTAGTTCATCCACTTGTCAACCGAGACAACGAGTTCGGTCTTCGTCGCGTAGGTGTGCCGGTAGTAGTGCTCGTGTTTGAAACTTGACCACAGCGATTCGGAAGGGCTGTTGTCCCAGCATATTCCGGTCGCTCCCATCGACCGGCGCAGCCCGTGCCGCCGGCAGGCTTGCGCGGTCAGATGCGCGGTGAACTCCCCGCCGCGATCCGAGTGCAGGATCGTGCCCTGGGCTCGGCCGCCGCGCACCGCGACCGCGGCATCGATGGCTTCGGTGACCATATCGGCGCCGATATGATCGGCCAGGCTGTAGCCGAGCACCTTGCGGGTGTGGCCGTCACGGATAGCGCAGAGGAACAGATCCCCGTGACCACAGGTCAGGTAGGTGATATCGGTCGTCCAGACAGCGTCGGGGCGGCCCTGGTCGAAGCAGCGCTTCACCAGATCCGGCGGGAACGACGCCGCCGGATCGGCCACGGTGGTGCGCACTTTGAACGTTCGGGGACTGATCCCTTCGAGCCCGGCGGAGGCCATGATCTTGGCGACGGTCTTGGCTGAGACCCGTTCGCCCTGATCGCGTAGCTCACCGGTGATACGCGGTGATCCGTAGGTGCCGTGCGATTCGCGATGCACCGTGGCGATCTTCGTTTCCAGATCCGCACGCCGCTGCTGCCGGTCGGTGAGAACCGTTGCCGCCCTGCGCTTCACATACGCGTAGTAGCCCGACTTCGACACCTGCAGCAGTCGTGCCATGCGGCGAATCGAAAACCGGTGCCCTGCAGGCTGATCAGTACCAGCAACGCCGGTGACAGTGTCGGGGCCGGCGTACTCGGCCATCAGATCGAACCGGGCCGGTTCGTCTGCATCGCGGCAAAGTACGCCGACGCTTTTTTCAGGAACGCGATGTCTTTGTCCTGGTCAGCGACCTGCCTTCGCAGTCGCTGCAACTCGGCTCGCTCCGCCGCATCGAGGGGTTTTTCACCATGAATCTCGGCGGCAGCGATCCTGCGCCGCTCGTCTTTGACCCACGTCCCCAGCAGACTCTCGTGAATGCCCAGTTCCCGGGCAACTTCGGCGACCGTGCGACCGGAATCGATCACACGATGCGCAGCCTCGACCTTGTACTCGGCCGTGAACGACCGGCGCTTACGAGGAGGCATGCAGACATCCTTTCAACAGGATCAGTGATCCTGTCAACTCGGTGTCCACAACCCGGGGTGAACCTCAGACCACCTCTTCACCTGGCTCCCCTACGCCGACGCCGACAGCAACGGCACCAACGCCTACCTCCACGGATACTCACACTCCACCACGCTCACAACGATGCTGATCTGCCTGCCACTCACCGGATTCGCACTCCCACTTATCGAGGAGCTGTACTTCCGCGGCTTCCTGCTCCCCCGCATCGCCCACCTCGGCCGGCTGGCACCCGTAATCAATACGATCCTGTTCTCGCTGTACCACCTCTGGTCACCGTGGGCATTCCTCTCACGCGTGCTCTTCACATTCCCCGGATACTGGCTCGCCTGGCGGCACAGAGACATCCGGATCTCGATCGGAATGCACGTCGGCTCGGCAACCATCCTGGCGACCCTCGGCACACTCGCCCTCGCACTGAACCTCATCTGACCGACCGTCAGACTAGGAACCCCGAAATAGTCTGTGCCCGTGACGTTTACGGTAAGAGCGCTTCGAACGAGCTTGCCACGCCCGAACATCCGATCCGGTCGCCGATCGCGCGCGATGCGATGCCAGCCCTCTCCGGTTGTGACGGTGTTGGTTCAATCTCGTAGATAGGGTTTGGACGGGCCGCCGCGATCATCACAACCGCTGATGCCGACGCCATCACCACCGCTGCCTGTCGCATCAGAATCAGCGTCGTAGAGCTTCAGGCCAAACGCTACGGTCCCGAGAACACCGTGCAGCGACCGGCCATACAGGGATTCGTCGGCGCGCTACAGGGAGCCAAGGCATCCCGGGGTATCTTCATCACCACCAGCGACTTCTCCGGTGGAGCTGTGGACTACGCCAATACCATCAGCCCCAGAGTGATCCTGATCGACGGACAACGGCTGGCGTCGCTGATGATCCAGTACGGCGTAGGCGTCCAGAAGCGTTCAGAATTCACTGTTGTCCAGGTCGATGAGGACTATTTCGAATAAGCACTCTGCCGATAACTCTATATACGAAACAAGTTACGATGCTTGTTTCCCCGAACCCATTGAACTGCAACAGCTCCCGGTAACATCCCCCAGCATGCCCACACACCGAATGCCAGGCCGTCCCGCAGCAGGCCGAAAGGGATCCAACGCGGCACCGCGCGCGGGAGTTATGTGTTGAGCAATACAGATCCGAACTCCAACGGGAAGTCCCTGACCACGCATGGGTCTCCGGTACTCGCCGACTCTCACGTGCGGCTGGACACCCCCGCCTTCGCGGCCGACCCGCACCGCGCCTACGAGAACATGCGGCGACACGGACCGTTGGTGCCCATCGAGCTTTCTCCTGGCGTACCGGCGACACTCGTGGTCGGCTTCCAGGTGGCCGTGCAGATCCTCAACGACGAACACCATTTCCCCGCCGACTCCCGGCGATGGGAGAAGAACGCGCCATCGGACTCCCCGATGCTGCCGATGTTGGGTTATCGCCAGAATGCGCTGCGCACCGCGGGTGCGGAACACGAGCGATACCGGCGCACCATTGTCGCGGCGTTGGACACCGTCGACCTGCACAAGGTGCACGGCGCTGTTGCTCGGGCCGCCGAAGTGCTGATCAACGGCTTCTGCGAAACCGGAACCGCCGACCTGCGAACCGATTACGCGTTTCCGTTGACCTTTCGGGTCATCAGTGAACTGATGGGCTTTCCCGAAGACGCCGCGGCGGCGGCCTACCACGGGATGGCAGCGATGCTGGAGGGTGTGGGCGCCGAAGAAGGGCAACAGCAGTTCGTCCAAGCGCTGATAGGAGTTGTCCAGCAGAAGCAGGCCGAGCCGGGCGACGATTTGACCTCCGAGTTGTTGAAGCACCCGGACGGGCTCGATGCCATGGAAATGGTGAATCAGGCCGCGCTCCTGTTCTCGATGGGTACGGAGCCGACCTGCAATCTCATCCTCAATGCGCTACTGCAGTTGATGACCGACGAACATTACGGCGGCGAGGTACTCAGCGGCGCCATGGCCACCCGGGACGCCATCGATGCGGTGCTGTTCGAGGATCCCCCGCTGGCCAACTGGTGCGTGAGCTACCCCAAACAACCGCAACTCATCGGCGATACGTGGCTGCCGGCCGATCAACCGGTGGTCATCAGCCTGGCCGCCTGCAACAACGATCCCGCCGTCGCAGGCGGTGACCGCAGGGGCAACCGGTCGCATCTCGCCTGGGGAGGCGGTCCGCACGGCTGCCCGGCCCAGCCCCTCGCCCACACGATCGCATCCCAGGGCATCGACCTGCTGCTCGACGCGCTGCCGGATATCCGCCCGAAAGTGCCTGTGCAGCAACTACCTTGGCGGCCGGGGCAGTTCCATCGAGCCTTGGCGGCACTACCGGTTCAGTTTCCGGCGTGCCCGCCGATGCGTCTCGTCTGACGAGTGAGAACGAAACCGTCATAGTCGTCGGCGGCGACCTGGTCGCATTTCTCGCGATATGCTCCGACGCCGCCGATGTACGCGTACATCACCCTCGGTTTGCCGGGGACATTCGATCCCACATACCAGGAGTCCACCTTCGGATACAGCGTCATATCGCCGACTTCGCCGACGTGCCTGGTCCATTCCCGCTCCGCGTCGACCTCGGCCTCCATGGTCGTGACGCCCTGGGACCGCATCGCATCGATCGCGTCCGCTACCCAATCGACGTGCTGCTCGATGGACACCATCATGTTCGACAGCACCGACGGGCTACCCGGGCCCGCGAGCGCGAAAAGGTTCGGAAAGCCCGCCACCGCGACGCCGAGGTAGGTGACGGGCCCGGCTGCCCACTTCTCCCGCAATGACACGCCACCCCGGCCGCGAATGTCGATCGCGGCCAGCGCACCGGTCATCGCGTCATATCCGGTGGCGTAGATGATGTCGTCGAATTCGAAACTCTCCTCCGTCGTTTCGAGTCCGGAGGCGGTGACCTCGGTGAGCGGGGTCGCGCGAACGTCCACGAGCCGGACATTGGGACGATTGAAGGTCTCGTAATAGTCCGTCCCCAGGACCGGGCGCTTGACGCCGAAAAGGCCGGCGGGCTGAAGAAGTCGGGCGACAGCCGGGTCCGTCACGATCTCGGCGATTCGCTCGCGGATGAACTGGGCGGCGGTCTCGTTGGCGGCTTCGTCGGCGAGCAGATCCGTGTATCCGACCAGCATGCTGACCAATTCGCTGTCCTTGTCCTCCCACACCCTGCGGTAGAAGGCATTTCGCTCCTCCTCGCTCACCTCGAGCGCCCCCTTGGTGGGCTCGGGCTGCGCGATGCCGAACGACGATTCCCGGTTGGCCTTGCGCACTTCGCGATAGCGAGACTTGATCCCGCGTTGGAATTCG
Source organism: Nocardia sp. N2S4-5 (assembly GCF_044628355.1). Lineage (NCBI taxonomy): Bacteria > Bacillati > Actinomycetota > Actinomycetes > Mycobacteriales > Nocardiaceae > Nocardia > Nocardia sp. N2S4-5. Next base: position 4,076,132 of record NZ_JBIUPM010000001.1, read on the forward strand.
GGATCGATCGGGTGATTGCCGGCGGGCAGAACATAGTTCGCGGTCCGCTGGAACACGGTGAGCGTCTCGGCCACTTCCGCGACAAGCGGAATAACCTGCACCCCAGAGGAACCGGTGCCGATCACCGCGACCCGCCGACCGGTGAAGTCCACCTCCTGCTCGGGCCATTCCCCGGTATGGAAACTGCGGCCCCGGAACGTCTCGATGCCCGGGACTTCCACCCTCTTCGGCACCGACAGACAGCCTGTCGCCATGATCGCGAACCGCGCCGAGACGACCTCGCCCCGATCGGTTGTGATCCGCCACCGCGCAGCGGACTCGTCGTATACCGCGGCGGTGACCCGGGTCCGCAGCCGCACGTCCTTACGCAGGTCGAAACGATCCGCGACGTGATTGATGTAGCGCAGCAACTCGGGTTGCGGCGGCAACTTCTCGGTCCACTCCCACTCCTGCTCGAGCTCCGGGTCGAAGGAGTAGTTGTAGTACATACTCTTCACGTCGACGCGGGCGCCCGGATAGCGGTTCCAGAACCACGTGCCGCCGAGTCCGTCGCCCGCTTCGTACACCTGCACCGAGAGCCCGAGTTCGCGCAGCTTGTACAGCATGTGGAGCCCGGCGAATCCCGCTCCGACGACGACCGCGTCGATCTCGCGAGCCTCCTGCCCGGTCGAGAACGCGGAATGCTCCGAGGTCGTCGTCATCGTGGGACCTGCCTTTCATCGAATCGCCTTGGGACGCACCGACAGCGGTTCGGCTCGACTACGTGCGCACCGAACTCGATCGTCGAGTCCGGTACACGCTGCAGATTAGCGGAACACCGTTCGCGCGTTTGTGATTCGATACAAGACACCCTGAATTCGCCTGCCGGACACCAGGTACGCGACCGGAACGGTTGCATATCGTTGCAGGGCAAGGCATGCCGACACCGCGATACTCTCGCGGTCCCTGCGGAACGATCAGAGGGCGCTGCCGGTACCGGGGAGGCGGAAGCCGTTCCAACCGGGTCCACCGTTCCAGCCCGGCCCGCCGTTCCAGCCGGGTCCACGATCCCAGCCCGGCCCACGGTCCCCGCCGCGCCCACGATCCCAGCCCTGGCCACGATCCCGACCGGGTCCGCGGTTGCCTCCCGGCCCGCGGTTCCCATGCCCGTTGCCGTGCACCTGTTCCACCGTGACGGAGGCGGGCTCCGCGGCAGGCGCGGCGTCCGCGGACGCCGGTCCCGCGAAGAGGACGGCCGTGCCGGCTGCCACCGCGACCGCCGTGAAGGTGCGTACCACCATCCGCCGGGAGGGGAATACGGAGTTCATCATGAGGGGATTCCTTTCCACCGCGCCGAAGCAACGGAAGGATGCCCGGCCGGAACCACAGCGGGAACGCGGCCCGGCACCTCTTATCTACTGCCTACGTACGTAGACAGTAGATAAGAGCGGAGCAGTGGGCAAGCACGCTTCACAACCTGCGTCGAGCCTGCGGCGCGCGCCAGCGGTAATGCAGGGCGAGCATGCGCAGCGTGAATACGCCCGAGATCACCAGAACACCGGTGACGTCGCTGTAACGGCCGTAACGCAGCAAGACGGCCGTGACGGTAGCGCCGAGCAATGCGGGTATGGCGTAGATTTCCTTGTCCGGCCGCAGGATTCGGGGCGTCTCGTCGGCGAAGACATCTCGCAGCACGCCGCCGCCGACCGCGGTAACGGCTCCGAGCAGAATCGCCGAGGGCGTGCCGAGTCCCGCTCGCACCGCGGCGAGAGTCCCTGTCACACAGAAGACTCCGAGGCCGAGGGCGTCAGCGGTGTCCAGCGGACGTCCGATGAGGCGCGCCGGCGGGTGCCACACGAACACGCACAATGCCGCGGCCAGCGCGATCGCCAGGTACGACAGGTCGGCGAACGCGACGGGCGGATGCCTCCCGATGACAAGGTCTCGCAGGACGCCGCCACCGACCGCCGTGGCCGCGGCGAGCACGGCGATGCCGACGATGTCGAACTTCTTCTCGACCGCCAGCAACGCCCCGGACACCGCGAACGCGAAGGTCCCCAGCCGGTCACCGATCTGCTGGACAGCGGTAGCGGCCGAATGCAATTGGGCAGCTTCGAAAGAAGAGACAGCCAACGACATGGTCATCACAGCATCTTTCACCAAGCGAACTCCGAGGATAGGGCGAACTCCTGGTTACTATGCCCCACATGTCCGACACCACGGTCTACGATCGATTCGATCACGCCGCCGCCGCGATCGCTCAGCAGGTGATCGACTGGCGCCACCACCTTCACCAGCACCCCGAGCTGTCCAACCGGGAAGCCGCCACCGCCCACATGATCACCGAACATCTGCGGTCACTGGGACTCGACGAGGTACGTACCGGGATCGCCGGGCACGGGGTCGTCGGCATTCTCCACGGCGGCCGACCCGGCGACCGGGTGATCGCCCTGCGCGCGGACATCGACGCTCTGCCCGTCGAGGACGAATCCGGTGTCCCGTTCGCCTCCCGGGTCGTCGACGAGAACTATCCCGGCGGCCCGTTCCCCGTCTCGCACGCCTGCGGCCACGACTGCCATACCGCGTGTCTCATGGGTGCGGCCCAGGTTCTCGCCGAGGCCCGCGATGCCCTTCCCGGCACCGTTCTGTTCGTGTTCCAGCCCGCCGAGGAGGGACCGCCCGTCGAGGAGAAGGGCGGAGCACGCCAGATGCTCGCCGAGGGCGCCCTCGACGATCCCGAGCCCACGATGGCATTCGGGTTCCATGTCGTGCCGCTGCCGAAGGGCTACATCGGTGTGCGCGAGGGCAACCAGTTCGGCGCCTCCAGCCTCGTGAAGATCACGCTCACCGGGAGACAGGTCCACGGTTCCACGCCGTGGATGGGTATCGACACCATGCCCGCCGCCGGCGCCATCCTGACCGGCATCGGTCAGATCTACCGGCAGGTCAGCGCATTCGATCCGGTCACCGTCACCATCGGCCACATCGAGGACGTGGGCCGGTTCAACATCGTCGGGCAGACGACCACCTTATGGGGCACTATTCGCTGCTCGGTCGAATCCGATATGAGCGAGGTCCAGCGCCGCGTCGAGACCCTCGCCGCCGGATGCGCGTCCGCCTACAACTGCACGGGCACCGTCGAATACCTCCAGGATGTCCCGGCCGTGCACAACACTCGGCCCTGGGTCGACGCGGCCATGGCCACCCTCGAACGCGTCGCCGGAGCAGACCGGGTGCGCCACACCGACCCCACCCTCGGCTACGACGACGTCTCCGAATTCGTCAACCGTTACGGCGGCCTCTACGTCACCCTCGGCGTGCAGGACCTCGAATTCGACGACGCCGGCGCCCCACACCCCACCGCGGGCGGCCGCGGCGTCTACTTCAATCACAATCCGCACTTCTACGCCGACGACGACACCCTCGTCACCGGAGTCCGCATGCACTGTCATATCGCCTACGACCACCTCACCGGCGCCCTGGTCGCGCAGGGGTAACGGCCATACGCCCCCGGACCGATCAGCCCGCAATGGCCGTGGATTCGCTGACGAGCAGTGCGGCGAGTACCCGGGTGGTCATGTCGAGCGCTTCGGCGCGCTGGCGTGAATCCATGTCCGACACCGCTACTCGCACGACCGCGGCGAAACTGGTGTTGAGGACGACCAGGCTCATGACCTCGTAGGCGTGGTCGTCGCCCGGGCCGAGGGTTTGGATCAGCAACGTCTTGACGACGCCACGCAACCGTGGCTCGAATTCGGGCAAGCCGCTGCTGTAGTACTGCAATCCGGCTACCAGCGCCCGGACCAGCCCGGCCCGCGCCACAAGGTCTTCGGCCACGACTTCCAGTACCGCGCGGATCGTCTCGGCGAAGGGCTCGTCCGCGCGGTCCAGCACGCGCCGCACGAACCGCTCCTCGATGTCGCCCAGCAACCGTTCCAGCAGTTCGTCGACCATGACCGCCCGGTCGGAGAAATACCGGTACACCGTGCCGATACTGACACCGGCCTCGGCGGCGATCCGATTCGTCGACGTGGCCGCGATCCCCCGCTGACCGAACAACCGCGCCGCCGTATCCAGAATCCGGTCGCGGGTCGCCTTCGCCCGCTCCTGCGAGGGACGCCGACGCGCACCCTCGACCTTCGCCGGCATCGCGACCCCTTCTCACACCGCGGAAACGATCATCGGTGAGTGTAACCGGGAGAAACAGGTGGACGGGCGGTTTCCGCACCCGGCTACCGTCCGTGTAAACCCGGGGCCTACGCCGGACGACTCGGCGGCCAGGGGTCGCCCCACTCCGCATTCCTGGCGCGCCGGTACGTCTCGCCCTGGCGTTTGGAGACCATGGTCGCCGCGACGCCCTCGTCCCGCGCGCATATCTGCATTGTGACGAGGCCCTTGCGCTTGAGTGGGTGCCGCAGAATCCGGCCCGGCGCCGGGTCGTAGGCCGTGCGGGAGGCGATGACGTAGGAGAACTTCTCGTCCTCGTAGCTCAGTTCGCCGCCCTTCAGCCGCCGGTGCAGTGCGGTGCGATTGACCCGGGCGCTGAAATGACACCAGTCCGCGCCCTCCGCCAGTGCGCACGGGCTCTGGTGCGGGCACGGGGCGACGACCGTCAGCCCGGCATCGATCAGAACCTGGCGCGCCGCAAGGATTCTCCGGTACCCGTCCGGAGTGCCCGGTTCGATGACCGCTATCACCTCGGCGCCCTCGGCCGAGCGCGCGACCAGCGCCGCCTGCTCCGGCTCCGAGAGTTCGCTCAGCACATAGGAAACGGCGACCAGATCCGCACCGCCCAGCGACGCCGGATCGGTGACCGCGACTCGTCGCCAGACCGCGGACCGCACCGCATCCGACACGGCACCCGCCGCCAGCCGACGACCGAGCCGCAGCGCATCCTCGACCTGGTCCAGCACGGTGGCCCGGGACAGCGACGGGAACCGGTCCGCGGCGGCCCACAGCGCCGCCCCCGTCCCACCACCCACATCGAGAAAGCTCTCCGGACGAAAGCCGGGCACGAGTTCCGCGAACTGTCCGAACACGCTCGACACCGCCGCCCACGTGGCGGGCATCCGATAGGCCGCATACGCGGCGACATCGGTACCCGAATCGAGAATGGGCGCCGTAGCGGGCCGCGGATCCCGATATCGGGATATCAACCGTTCGACCGACGCGCCCAACTGCCGCTGGGGCACACCCGCACAGGCCCGATCCAGACCCTCCACGAGTTCGACAGGCAACTCCACCCCGAATACTCCTCACCGTATGACCGGGCCGCCATTCTGTCATGCGGCCGCACGAACGCCGCCGGGCCACAATGACGTTTCCTCAGGTTAGGCGGGCGAACCCCACCTCCGGCCCGGTCGCGGCGACGGGCTCGCATCGGGGTGGGTTGGCGGGGAGGTAGCGGCGGCCATCTTGCAGGTCTCGGACCAGGTCGCCGTAGGCGACTTCCAATTCGGCCAAGCGGGTCCATTGCCGGTGCATCAGGATTCCGGCGGGGTCGTCGGTGTGGAGGAGGTGGAAGGCCAGTGCGGCTGCGGCGGCTATGTGGTCGATGGTTTGGGCGAGGGTTTCGGTGTGCGCGCGGGCGCCTACCGCGGAGCGCGAGAGGTTGAGCTCGGCCCAGGTGTCGATCTCGGCGAGGATCTGCCGGCGGCGTGGGCGTAGACGGTGCGAGCACGACTCGTCGACGAGCATGCGGTGGTGTACCTCGGTGAGGTCGTGGGCCATGCGGCACAACGCATTACGCAGGTACTGGCCCCGGAGCGCGCACAGCAGTTCGCTCGGGTTCGGCAGCGCGCAGGACGGCGCGTCGATATGCCGGTCGCGCATCGCCTCACCTTTCGACTGCCCCGCGGCCCGCACGTGCCGTCACAGCGGTGCGGTGAGTTCGAGATGGATGCCGTCGGGATCGTCGAACGACAGGATCGCGATGCCGAACTGGGCCATCTCGGTCACCTCACCGTGCTCGATTCCCGCCGCCTCCAGACGGGTTGCGGCAGTGAACAATTCGTCCTTCGACGCGACGGAGAAGCTGAGGTGGTCGAGCCCGACGCGCTCGGAGTCGAACCGGTCGGTGGGCGGGGCGACGGGCCGTAGACCCAGCAGCATGCCGTTGGCCAGGAATACGCATCCGCCGTAGAGCTGGTACGGATCGGTGCGGACCTGCGGGTCCGCCGGGCTACCCGCCGATTCTGCCGCGATCTCGAAGCCCAGTACGTCGCGGTAGAAGGCGCGGGACCGCTCGATATCGGTCACGGTCAGGCGAACGTGATGGGTACCGGTGGTGGCGAGGATCGGCATGGAGGCTCCCGGAGGCGGTGTGGCTTCGAAACACGAAGCCTATGGCCGAGCCACACGGTTCAGCAGTGTCGTAACCGACACATTTCGCACCGTTCACGACATGGTCGTTCGCCTAGTACCGCACCCCGGGCCCGGGCAGCACTTCGATATCGCCCGCGTGCATCGGCTCACCGCACTGCGCGCACCGTAGATCGACGCTGCTGATTTCGCCACAAGCGTTGTGGCGGTAGAGAACCGGCGGCCCAGCCGCCCCCGCCAGCCACTTGTCCCCCCACCGCACCATGACCATGAGCAGATCGACCAACTCGGTTCCCTGCCGCGTCAGGGCGTACTCGTAGCGCGGGCGGCTGTCGTATGGGCGGCGCTCGAGTATGCCCGAGTCGACCAGGTGGTTCAGCCGTTCGGTGAGGACTTTGCGGGAGATGCCGAGGTCTGCCTGGATCTGGTCGAAGCGGGTGAAACCTACCCACACGTCCCGCAGGATGAGCGGTGACCAGGGTTCCCCGATCACCTCCAGGGTGCGGGCGATCGAGCAGGCCATATCGCCGAAGTTCGTGCGCTGCATGGGACCAGTCTAGCGATTGGAGTTCCCTTAGGGAACTTAGAGTGTTATGGTCGCTGAGTCTCCTGAAGAAACTCGAGAAGGGAACACGGAGATGGGCAAGGTCATCAGTGCGCACGCGGTCTCGGTGGACGGATACATCACCGGGCGCGACCCCGGCCCCGGCCAGGGCCTCGGCGATGGGGGAATGCTGTTCGACTGGTACTTCGACGGCGACACACCCAGCCGGGTGTTCGACGGGTTCAAGCTGAGCGAGGCCAGTGCCCGGGTCTTCGACGACCTCGCCGGGCACGTGGGCGCGATCGTGGCGGGGCACCGGACATATGTGGACTCCGACGGTTTCAGCGGCGGCAGCCCGCACCCGACGGCCCCGCTGTTCGTGCTCGCCCACGACCGGCCCGCGGCGGCGTCGGCGAGCCAGACCGTGGTCACCACTGGTATCGAGGACGCGATCGCGGCGGCGCGCGAGGCCGCGGGCGACGGGTACGTCGGCCTCATGGGCGGCGGTGTCGCCACCGCGGCATTGCGCGCCGGACTCGTCGATGAGGTTGTCCTGCACCAGGTTCCGATACTGCTCGGCGGCGGCCGACCCTTCTTCCAGGCCCTTCCCGGCCACATTCGCCTGCGTCTCGTCGAAGCCGTCGCGGCTCCCGGCGTGACCCATCTTCGTTACGAGGTTCAGCGATGACCATCGATCCCGACGTGCGGCGCGTTCTCGACGGCACCCCGCAGGCCCATCTCGCGACCGTCCTGCCCGACGGCGGTCCGCACGCGGTCCCGGTGTGGGTCGGCACGCACGGCGACCATGTCGTCATCATCACCGGCCCGACCTCTCGCAAGGCCCGCAACCTGCACCGCGACCCGCGGGTGGCGCTCTCCATGACCGCCCCCGACAACCCGTACCAGCCGATCCTGCTCCGCGGCCGGGTCGTCGAGTGGATCGACGGCGACGCGGGCTGGGAGATCGTCGACCGGATCGCGCAGAAGTACATCGGAACGCCGTATTCCCGCGATCAGTACCGCGTCGCCGCCCTCATCGAGCCGGACCGGCAGAGCATCGGCTGAGGCGCCGGGTTGCCCACTGGACAACCGCCCGCTACTGTTCGCTGCGCGCCGGAGAGCGCACCGCACTACAGCAACACGGGGGGAATCCGTGACAAGACCTGACCAATCGCATTCCGTGCCGGATTTCGCGGCCGCCAACGGCGTCTACTGCGCCTACTGCGGCGCGACTCCCGCTGCGCACGTGGACTTCCGGGGCCACCGCGGCATGCTGATCGTGATGCAATTCCTGCGGCAACCCGGGCCTTTCTGCCGCAACTGCGGTCTGGCCACCTACCGCCGCATGACGGTGGAGAGCGCCTGGGTGGGCTGGTGGGGGTTCCTGTCGTTCGTCATCAACCCGATCACCATGCTGATCAACCTGCCCGCCCGGTCGAAGGTGGCCGCGCTGGCGCCGCCGATACCGGGCAGTCCGCGGCAGCCGATGGATCCGGGCAAGCCGCTGCTGCGCCGCCCCGCCGCGCTCGGCCTGCTGCTCCCGGTGGCGGCCGTCCTGACCATCGTGGTGGGTGTGCTCGTGAGCAGCGGTGGCGACCACGATCAGTTGGCGACCGGTGACTGTGTGGACACCCGCGATCACGGCGCCATCCGGGATGCGAAAGCGTCGGAGCTGGTGAAGATCGGCTGCTCCGATCCGGCCGCGCAAGCGAAAATCGTTGCACGACTGGACAATACCCACGACACCTTCAAGTGCCGTCAGTACTCCGAAGCCAACGAGGAATTCACCGACTCGGACGACAGGAAGTACTTCGTCCTCTGCGTGCGCACGTTCTCCTGAACACCCTGCGGCACAACGTCATTCTTTTCCGGCCGACAGGGCCGTGAAGAGACCGCGTTCGTCGAAGACCACGGCAACGCGGAGGTCCGGCCCTTCGATATACAGCTTGGACCGGTCGGCGTCGAAGTCCGCACGCAAGCCGCGCCGCACCGCATAGCTGTACATCGCGCGCCGATGATCCGGCAGACCCAGCCGGTCGGCGGCCTGCATCACGCGCGAGACGCGCAGCATGTCGGGCGGGGGCACGGCCAGGTCGGGGTGCTCCACCAGGACGGCGAGCCGAGTACCGCCGCCGACCGGCGCGCTGTACCACGTCCAGCTGTCCGAAATCGCCTTCGCCAGCTCGCCGACGAGCCAGGTGACCCGCAGCGGATCGGTGGGCGATTCCGGGAACTCGGAAAACGGCACCTCCGGCTCCGACAGCAGCGGAATGCCATGCCGCACACCGTAATCGCGTACGGTCTCGGCCAGTTCGGTCACCTCGTCGGGATACCAGTCGGGGTTGGCCCAACTCCACAGCCAGGATTGCGGCCCCGGCGCGGCACTGCCGAGCACATGGAACCGGGTGCACACCAGATTCCGCTCACCACTGAATTCGAATCGCGGCGGTTCGTAGTCGACGTGCCAGGCCGGTACCCCGAGCACCTCGCTCAGGTACTCCTGATGCTCATACGACAGCAGCGCGGCGTCATCCAGCAAACCCACAACAGACGGTTCCCGTCCGGCATTTCCTCCCACCCGCCAAACCCTAACCCCGGCACACCCGTCCGGCTACTCCGCAGCGTTTACCGCGATCTCGCCGCCCAGGTGGTATCCCCCGGACAGCTCGAGGGTGTCACCACTCCAGAAACGGCCGGGGTCATACCAATTCGGGCGACGCTCGGGGAGCAACCCCATGGACTGATATGTCATGGCGACGATTTCCGCGCAGTAGGCGCTGCGCAGGTCCTGAGGTGAGTCCGGCCGTCGCACCGAACTTTTCCGGCGGAAGCGGCCGACCCGGCCGCCGAACCAGCGGGCGGCGAGGCTGCTGGTCGACGGAAACGGCAGGCCGTCGAGGCGGGCGATGGTGCGCAGGGCGTTGTCTTCCATCTCGCGGGTGACCGGGCGGTCGAGCTGGCGGAACCAGGCGCGCTGGCCGTAGCGCTGGGTCCAGACCACCACCGCGTCGCGAAGGTCGTGCAGCTGCGCGCCGCGGTGGCGGGTGCCGGACCACATGTCGGGCAGCGCCCGCCCCAGTTCGGCATGCCAGATCAGCACGGGCAGATCGTCGATGGCGACGGCCATTCCGACGTGATTGACCGGACTGTTGGTGGTCATCCGGATGGCCCGATCCGCCGCCGAACTACCACGGAACAGCCAGAGATCGCCGGTCCGCGTGAGTTCGAGCGCGCGATCGAGGTCGATGCTCGTACCCGCCATACGCAGTAGCCTAGGCACATGCGCTGGTGGAAGGTACTCGGTTTGGCGGGCGCGGCCGGTGTTGCCGCAACAGGAGTCGTCATCGTCCGCGCGGAACGCAAGAGACGTGCCTACACGCCGGACCAGGTCCGCGCACGCCTGCACGACCGAGTCGGCGATCCCGCTGACCCGTTGCCGAAGGACGCCGCCGAGTAGCGACAGCTACTGCCCCCGCCGCACGAACACGATCAGGGCGATGCCGCCGATCAGGCCCACGCCCGCGAGCACCCCGGCGCCCCACGCCAATTGGGACGCACCCGCCGCCAGCGCGGTGATCGCGACGACGGCCGCGAACACCCCGAACAGCAGCGCCACGAACCCCGCCCAGTTCCTGGTGTCCGCGAGCGTCTCCCCCGGTTGCACCTCGGCGGAGCGGGCGATGTCGGTGGCGTCGTCGAGAGGCGGAATCTCCGCTGGGCCTTCCACGGTCATGCTGAAACTTCCCTTATCCGGGGCCGGACATCGTGCCCCGCACCTGTTTCGGCACATTGCCGCACAGCGCGGACCCAAACCTGTCGAGGGAAACAGACTGGTCCGCACAGGCGGGACGGATAGCCGATCAGCGAAAGCGGATTACCGAAAGCACCCCGGCGACCACGCAATACACCGCGAACGGCAGCAACGTCCGAGTCCGGAAATACTTTTCGAGAAACCGCACCGCGAGGGCCGACGACGCACCCGACACGAGCGCACCCACCAGAACCGGCCCCCGGACGGCGACGATCTCGGGTCCGGTCAGCTCCGGCAGTTCGAGCAGGCCCGCACCGAGGATCGCCGGCGTCGCCAGCAGGAACGCGAACTTGGCGGCATGCTCGCGTTCGAGGCCGCGCCACAGCCCGCCGACCATGGTCAGCCCGGCGCGGCTGAATCCGGTCAGCAGCGCACCGGTCTGGGTGAGGCCGATGACGACGGCGTCCCGAGCCCCGAGCGCCGCCAGCGGCCGGTCCCGCTGGCGGGGCAGGGCGGCGGCGCGCGTCTGCCGCCGGGCGAACCGGCGCCCGTACTCGGCCAGCGTGGGTTCGTTGCGGCGGCGCAGTCCTTCGCCCACGACGAGCACGACACCGTTGAGCGTCAGGAAGATTCCGGCGTAGACGGGCGCACCGAACAGTACGTGCAGCGAATGGTCCAGCAGTGTGCCGAGCACCGCGACGGGGACGGTGGCGATCACGATCAGCCAGGCGAGCCGCTGCGGCACCGTCTCCGCGCGTCCGGTCCGCAGGGTCGCCGCGAACCCGGAAACCATGGCGAGCCAGTCGCGCCAGTAGTAGCACAGCAGCGCCAGCGCCGTCGCCACGTGCAGCACCACGACGAACGCCAGATACGCTGCGCCCCCGCAGGTCTCGCAGTGCCCGGTCAGCGCCTTCCAGTCACCGCCCAGCCAATCGGCGATCAGCACGGAATGCCCGAGACTGGAGATCGGGAAGAGTTCGGTGACCCCCTGCACGGCACCGATGACCGCCGCTTCGAAATAGGTGAGCACCGGTGGGAGTCTCGCACAGGCGGAAACGGAATTGCCGGGCGGCTCAGACCAGATAGATGACGAGCACGGCCGCGAACAGGACGGCGAGCCAAACGTCGGTGGCCCGCTTCAGCCACGGCGGCGCGGCACGCACCTCCATGAAGTACCGAACGATCAAGCGCGACTTGACCACCGCGAGCGCGAGGACCACCACCGTGATCGGCACGCTGCCCACCGCCGCGCCGGACGTGTGACCGGGCGCCAGCCACCAGGTGCCGATGGTGACCAGCACCAGCACGATCCACACGGCCGTGATCGCCCTTGCGGCGCTGGGTGTTTCCGAGCTGACGGCCATGCTTACCTCATCACGTAGAGCAGGGCGAAGATGACGACCCACAGCAGATCGACCATATGCCAGTAGACCGCGCCGGATTCGACCATCGACACCCGGCGCCGGGCGGGATTGCGGAGTTCGCGGACGACGACGCCGAGCACGATCAGCCCGATCGCGACGTGCAGCAGATGCACCCCGGTGAGCACGTAGTAGAACGAGTAGAACAGCTCGGAATTGGTTCTGCCGGCGGCTATCTCGTGCGCCCACTCGTAGGCCTTGAGCACCATGAACAGCACGCCACAGCCGCCGCCCGCCCAGACCAGCCGGATCGCCTGCTCGTGCCGCCCGGCGCGCGCCGCCAGGACGCTGCGCGCGACGAACCACGAACTCGTCAGCAGCACCACCGTATTCACCGCACCGACGTCGAGGTCGAGGTGCTGCTGCGCCGCGAGGAACTCGTTCGGCGTCATGGTCCGGTAGATCATGAAGATGACGAAGTAGCCACCGAAGATGATCATGTCGCCGAGCACCATCACCCACATGTGACCGTCGCCCGGCAGATGACCTCTCGCGGGCGCGTCGCGCGGCGGCGCGGGTAGCGAATCCGATTGCGTCATGGCACTCCTCCGGCCGGTTCAGTCGAGAGCGGGCGCGTCGGCGGGTTCGCGTTCCGTCGCCTGCTTCAGCAGCACGATCAGCGCGCCCAGCCACACGCTGAACACCACGACCGCCAGCCAGAAGGCGATGGAACCGTTCCACGCGAACGGCCCCGCGTCGAACAGGAACATCTGCGTCGCGATCACCTCGGTGACGATCTGCCAAATACTCACGTAGGCAAACCATTTCGGGAAGATCTCGTGTTTGTCGTAGAGGATGGCGACGGCCAGCACGAGGTAGGCGGTGGAGAAACAGCCCAATGAGCCGTTGTAGGACAGCATCCCGAGGTCGTAGAGCAGGCCGACGACTTCCGGATCGCGGCCGGTGCGGAAGGTGGCGGTGAGGAAGCAGGTGGCGACGAGCAGGAACCCCGGCAGCGCACCGACCGCCATGCCGCCGAGGTAGCCGTAAGCGAACACCGACCCGACGGACATCCGTTTCATGTGGTAGCCGACGAGTCCGTTGGTCACCGCCGCGCCGCCGAGCAGGATCAGCAGCAGCCCGAACCCGATCTGAATGGTGAGGCTGTGCGAGGTGAGGAAATCGACCTTCTGCGCCGTGGTCACATCGGGGCGCGGCGGGGGCGTCACCCGGGCCAGCAGGCAGATGATCACGCCGAAGACCGCGTAGAAGCCGGGGAAGATCCAGTAGATCAACCGGACGTCGGGCTTGCCCCTCATCCGGCCACGCCCTCATCGACGGCCTGGCGACGCAGCACCCGGCGCAGCACGAAGAACATGACGACCAGGAAGAGCGCGAACGCGCCGTTACGCAGCCAGAACGACAGCACACCGTCCCACGCCAGCGGCCCCGTCCGGAACACCGCCGCGCCGGCGGCCGGAATCATCGCCGCCCCCGTCGCCAGCGCATAGTGCCCCACCCAGCGCGGGAACACCGGTTCGGGTCCATCGTCGAAGTAGACCGCCACGGCGAGCAGCAGGAACTGGCTGACCACCATGCCGACCGGCGCGATGAACACGATCCACGCCAGATCGTTGAGCAGCAGCACCAATTCGGGATCACGGCTCGGGCGGAATGCTGCCACGAGGAAGAAAATGTTGGACAACGCGAAGATGGTGGCGCCGCTGATGGTCGCCGTGAGGTAGCAGTAGGCGAAGACATGGCTCTGCGACCGCATCCGCTTCATCTGGACCACGATCACCGCGAAGAACGGGACGATCATGACCCCGCAGAGGTTGAAGGTGACCATGCTGAACCGGATCCACGCGGTGTTGTCCCGATAGAACGCCGCCACCTCCGTGGCCGACATCTCGGGCGACATCGGCGGGCGGAAGCCGGGAAAGGCGACGAACGCCAGCAGCAGCACGACGGCCGCCACCGGAGCCGTCCAGAGACTCACCCACTGCGCCTTGATATTTCCGGCCTTCGGCAGGTCCTGAGCCTGTTCGAGGATCTGCACCTGATTCCTCCAACCTGACCGTAGTCAGCTGTCCATCCGGCGGCGCCACAGCTGCGCGAGGCCACATCGGATTCTAATCCCGCTGACTGCAACGGGATCCGTCACAGCGACGGTAGCCCGCGACACCAACCGAAGGGAAGAGTTTTCTGATTTCAGTCAGTTCTGGCTGTCGTAGAATGCCGATGGACCCGAAACGAAGGAGAGCGGACCACAGGTGCTGAAGGACAAGCCGCCCGCGCGCGGCACGAAGGGCCGCCAGACGCGCGAGCGACTACTGGGCGCGGCACTGGCCGAGTTCAAGCGCGACGGCATGGCGGGCGCCGATATCGCCGCGATCGTCTCGGCGGCCGGAGTCGCGCATGCGACCTTCTTCTTCCACTTCCCCACCAAGGAGCACGTCCTGTTCGAGCTGGAGAAGCGCGAAGAGGACCGCATCGCCGCTGATCTCGCGCAGTGCTTCGCCGAACCGCACGACGTGCGGACCACACTCACCGCGACGCTGCGCTCACTCCAGGACCTCGAAACCCGCCTGGGCCACCGGTTGTTCAAAGACTTTCTGGGGCTGCACTTTTCCTCGACCCGGCCGCCGCCGGAGGAGGTGCTGCTGCACCCGGTGATCGTCACGGTGGTGGACGAACTGCGAAATGCCCAGGGACGCGGGGAGATTCCCGCGGAGGTCGATGTCTTCCACAAGGGCGTGTCGTTCCTGGCGGGCCTCTACGCCCTGCTCATCATGCTGCCCCCGGCGGAGGAGGTCCGGACCCCGTTCCTCGCGGAGTATCTGTCCACCTACCTGCTCGGCCTGCGCGTGGAGTGCGCTACGGGATAGCGTTACCATCGCCGAGAACGCGATTACCGGGCGAGAGCCCCACGAACGGAGGCGACCGTGGTTCGGGACGTGCTGGTGGTCATCGGTACCGGCGGGATGGGTCGCGCGATCGCCCGCCGCCAGGGCAGCGGCAAGCAGGTGCTGGTCGCGGATTACGACGAAGCCGCGCTGCGGGCGGTGGCCGAGGCCATGACGGCGGACGGGTACATCGTCACCCCGGCGCACGTGGATGTCTCGGCTCGGGAGTCGGTCGCGGCATTGGCCGAGACGGCCGATTCGCTGGGACCGGTCACGCAGGTGGTACATACGGCCGGGCTCTCGCCCGCGCAGGCGACCATAGCGGCGATCCTGCAGGTAGATCTCCTTGGAGTCGGCCTGGTACTGGAGGAGTTCGGCCGCATCGTCGCGCCCGGCGGCGCGGGCGTGGTCATCGCGAGCATGGCCGGACACCTGAATCCGTTGCCCGCCGATCAGGACGCGGCGCTGGCGACGACCCCCACGGAGGAATTGACGAAGCTGTCGTTCCTGGCTCCCGAGGTGCTGACCGAGCCGGGACGCGCCTACGCAATCGCCAAGCGCGCCAATCTCTTCCAGGTCCGCGCCGCGAGCGGGCCGTGGGGTGAGCGGGGGGCGCGGATCAACTCGGTCAGTCCGGGGGTGATCTCGACCGCGATGGGCCGCCAGGAACTCTCCTCGGCGCCCGGCGATCGGATGCGTGCCATGATCGCGGCGTCGGGGACCAAGCGCCCCGGCACCCCCGACGACATCGCCGCCGCGGTCGGTTTCCTGCTGAGCCCGGACGCGTCGTTCGTGACGGGTACCGATCTGCTGGTGGACGGCGGTGTGGTGGCGGCGGTCGGCGGTGCGGCGGCCCGGAACGGGTGAGCTACGAGGTCCGGCGGGGCTGAATCCTGTCGGAGAATATTGTTATCAAATTTGAATATCCGACATCCAAATACGGATCTCTGCCGCTCCGTGCGTGATAACGTCATTACCGCTCGTTGACGTACCGAACGGAGGGGTCATGGCTGCTGAGCTGGATACCGGAGGCGCCGTGGCCGACCCACGCCCGCACCGGGTGGTGCAATGGACGACAGGCAATGTCGGCAAGAGTTCGGTACGGGCGATCGCGGCCCATCCCGGCCTCGAGCTCATCGGCTGTTACGCCTGGTCCCCGGACAAGTCCGGTCGTGACGTCGGCGAGCTGTGCGGTATCGCGCCGCTGGGCGTCGAGGCCACCAACGATATCGACGCGCTGCTGGCCCTGAAGCCGGATTGTGTTGTGTACAACCCGATGTGGATCGATGTGGACGAACTGGTCCGCATCCTCTCCGCCGGAATCGATGTCGTGGCCACGGCCTCCTTCATCACCGGCCACAACCAGGGCGAAGGCCGCGAGCGGATCGCGGAGGCCTGCCGGCGCGGCGGGTCGACCATGTTCGGTTCGGGTATCAGTCCGGGCTATATCAACCTGATGGCGATCCTCTCGGCCGGGATCTGCGATCGGGTCGACAAGGTCACCGTGTTCGAGGCCGCCGACACCACCTTCTACGACTCCCCCGCGACGGAGCGGCCGGTCGGCTTCGGTCGCCCGATCGATGACCCGGATCTCCCGGCGATGACCACCCAGGGCACGGGCGTCTTCGGCGAGGCCGTGCGCCTGATCGCCGACGCGCTCGGCGTGGAACTCGACGAAGTGCGCTGCGATGCCGAATACGCCCGCACCACAGCCGATCTCGACCTCGGTTCGTGGACCATCGAGGCCGGTTGCGTCGCGGGAGTGCACGCCTCGTGGAAGGGTTCAGCGGGCGGGCGGACCG
The DNA here is from genome assembly GCF_044628355.1 of Nocardia sp. N2S4-5. NCBI lineage: Bacteria > Bacillati > Actinomycetota > Actinomycetes > Mycobacteriales > Nocardiaceae > Nocardia > Nocardia sp. N2S4-5. Next base: position 4,092,796 of record NZ_JBIUPM010000001.1, read on the forward strand.
TGGTCGAGATCGATATCCGCTGGCGCAAAGGGCAGACCCTGGACCCCGATTGGAAGATCGATCAGGACGGCTGGGTCCTCCAGGTCGACGGCCGACCGACGGTGAAGAACGTCATCAGCTTCCTTCCGCCGCCGGACTTCCAGGCCGAGACCATCGCCGACTTCATGACCCTCGGCCACATCATGACGGCCATGCCGGTGATCAACGCCGTTCCCGCCGTGGTCGCCGCGCCGCCCGGCATTCTGACCTACAACGACCTCCCGCTGATCCTGCCCCGCGGCCTGGTGCCGCAGGCCACCGACGGAGCATCATGACCACCGCCCCTACCCCCGACGCGCTCGCCCGCCGCCCACACCCGGCGTCGGCCGAACCGCCGATCCACACCACCGTCCGCGACGCCCTCAACTACTTCGGTACCTGCGCACGCTGCGGCTACCCGGCCCAGGCCTCGGAAATCGTCCGCAGGTTCGTGGGCGGCCGGGTCGAGGTCACGATCCAGCCGACCTGCGGACTGCCCTGTGGGTGGCATGGGGATCCGCGGGTCGTCAGGGGCTGAGCGCGACCGGCCTGAGTGGACACAATTCGGGTTGACGTGGCTGTTTTTCGCCGTGTCGAGGCGTTTTGTGTCCGCTTAGGCCGGTTGCGGAGCGGGGCGGGAGGCGTGGGCACCGCGCGCGAACAGCGCCCACAGCGCCAGGCCGAGAATGGTTGCGGCGGAGCCTAGTTCGCAGACCAGCGACCATCCACCGGCCTGGTAGGCCGACCCGGCCGTGACCGAACCCGCCACGCCGCCAAGGAAATAGGTCACCATGTAGGCGGTGGTCAGGCGACTGCGGGCGGCAGGGTCGAGGGCGTAGACGGCGCTCTGGTTGGACAGCTGGATGCCCTGGATGCCGAAGTCGAACACCAGGAGCGCGGCCACCAGGGCGAACAGGTTGTGGCCTCCCCAGGCCAGCAACGCCCAGCTGATCAGCACGACGATCCACACCAGGGTCGTCACCGCGCGCAACCGCCCACGGTCCGCCAGCCGTCCCACCACGGGCGCGCCCAATGCGCCCGCCACACCGGCGAACCCGAACAGCCCGATCGCGAACTCGGAGAACTCGTACGGAGCCCCGTGCGCTCCGGAGAGCAGGAAGGCGATCGCCGTCCACACGCCCGAAAAGCACGCCATCGCAAGGAATCCCAGCACCATGCGATGCCGGAGCACCGGGTGGACGCGGATGAGCGTCACGATCGAGGCGAGCACCTCGAGGTAACGCTCGCCGGACGCGCCCGGCACCCGCGCGGCCTGCCCGGTGGCCGGAGCCAGCAGATACACGCTCACCGACATCACCAGCTGGATCCCGGCCGCGACCACCAGCACCGCACGCCATCCGCCGAGCTGCGCGACCGCACCGGCGAGCACCCGCGACAGCAGAATGCCCAGCAGCAGCCCGCTCATCACCGTCCCGACGATCTCGCCGCGCCGGTCGGGATGGGCCAGCGCCGACGCCCACGGCACCACGACCTGCGCCGCCGAGGCCGTGACGCCGGTGGCGAACACGCTGAGCAGCAGCACGGGAAGGTTCGGCGCTGCCGCGGAAAAGATCAGGGCGGCAACGGAAGCCGCCAAGAGCACGGGGACCATGCGGCGGCGTTCGAGGAAGTCGCCGAGCGGCACCAGCAGCGCCAGCCCGGCAAGATAACCGACCTGTGCCGCGCTCACCACCAGGGCCGCGGTCGCCGTCGAGATCGACAGCTCACCCGCGACCTCGTGCAGCAGCGGCTGCAGGTAGTAGAGGCAACCGGCGGACGAACCCGCGGTGATCGCGAAGACCAGGACGACCAGGCGCGTCAGCTTGGCGGCCGGAGGGGCAGTCGAAATACTCACGAGAACCATCGTCCGATGCGGACGCAATCAATGGAAGCGATGAATTTCGATATGGCTATCTACAGAATAGATAGGCTTGCCGGGTGGAGATTCGGCAGATCGAATGCTTTCTCGCCTGCTACGAGCGGCGGTCCTTCACCGCGGCGGCGCGGTCGATGAATCTGGTGCAGTCCGCGGTGTCGACGAGCGTGGCAAAGCTCGAACACGAACTCGACGCGCGATTGTTCGATCGGATGCCGCGAGCGCTCGAGCCGACCGAGGCGGGGCAGGCCATGGTCGGCCCGGCCCGCGCGATGCTGCGTGCGCGGCGGGAGGTGGTGGACGCGATCGACAGCACCCGGGGCCAGGTTCGCGGTGAGGTCGTGATCGGCAATCTGATGAATATCCGCGCGCTCGACCTGGCGGCGGTCATCGCCGAGATGCACCGCCGCCATCCCGCGGTGACGCTGCAGATGCGGCAGAGCACCTCGGGCGTCGCCGGGAATATCGCGGGGCTGCGCGACGGCAGTCTGGATATCGCGCTGCTGGCCGGGATGAGCGACGAAATCCCCGGTATCACAACACATTCCGTCAGCACCGAGACCTTGGTGCTGTGCACCGCACCCGGCCATCCGCTCGCGGGCCGCCGATACCGTGCCGATGATCTCGACGGCATTCGCTTCATCGACTTCCCGCCGGGCTGGGGTATCCGGACGATCGCGGACGAGCTGTACCCGAACCGCCGGCCGGTGATCGAGGTGGCGGACCAGATCTTCGCACTCGAGTTGGCCGCCAAGGATTTCGGCGTCGTCCTGGTCCCACATTCGGTAGCGCTGCGCTTCACCGGGGTCGGATACAGCGAGCAGGCGGGCACGCCGGTCCCGTGGAAACTCAGCATCGCCCACGACGCCCAGCGCACTCCGTCCAACGCTGCCCAAACCGTCATCGACGCACTACGCGACCTCGGTCGCCGGTAAGGGGCGGCCGACGTGCGGCAATGGGACGGTTCTCCCGCCCGACTGCGCACGCCGGTCGCCTGCCGCACCGCGGGGCGGGTCAGATCCCGTACCGGCGGACCGGCCTCACTTCAGGTGCCTGGCGAAGAACCGGCCCGCTTCCGCACCGGCGAACTCCGGGACGCCGGTGTGCCCACCCATGTTGGCGTACAACGACTTCTCCTTGGAGCCGAAGGCGTCGAAGAGGTCCAGGGCGTGTTGCCGGTCGTTTCCTTCGTCGTCCCACTGCAGCAGGACCAGCAGCGGGATGGCGACCTGGCGGGCCTCCTCGATGATCGCGCGGGGCACGAAACTCCCGGCGAACAGAACGGCGGCCGAGATGCGCGGCTCGACCACCGCCAGCCGGGTTCCGATGGAGATCACCCCTCCCGAATACGCGACCGGGCCACCGATCTCGGGCAGCGCGAGAAGGGCGTCCAGGGTGGCCTGCCATTCCGGGACGGACTGGTCGACCAGCGGGAGAATGAGCCGGTCGACGAGTTCGTCATCGACCGGATCGCCGGCCTCGAGCGTCCGGCGCAGGTCGGCGCGGGCCTGTTCGGCTGCGGCCGAACGGGGCCGGTCGCCGTTCCACGGGTGTTCGATGGTGGCCGCGGCGAAGCCGTCCGCCACGGCGTGCCGGGCCCGGGCCAGCAGGCGCGGGTACATCCTTCGCAGTCCGAGTCCGGCCGGGTGGCCGAGCAGAATCAGCGGGGCCGGTGCGATGGCGGACCCGGCGGTCCACAGCATGCCGGGGACCTCGCCGAGAGTGAATTCGCGCTCGAGAATGCCGTCGTCGAGGCGCTGTTCAGAAGCGAAATGCATGGTCGTGCCTTTCGGGAGTGCACTTGAACGGCGCTCCCGGACGACCTATCGCCCGACCGTGACCCCGGAGGGGAGCACCCATGTCGATACTGCGTTCACGGGTACCACCTCCTCGTTCTCTGGTCCGGCCTCCGGAAGGCTATCAGTGGTCCACGCACCCCCGCCAACGCTTTTTGCACACCGACACCGACGGCTCTCGGTAACGCAGTGGCTACCTATGTGCGATGTGTCGAGCATCACCCATTCAGGAGGCTCGAATGTTTTCAGCGAAACGAATTGCTGCCGGCGCTGCCGTTGCCGCCGCCGCTGCGGCCACCACACTCGTCGGTGGTGGCGTGGCACAGGCTGACGTGCCGGTATGGCAGGCCAACTGTCACGTTTACAGCATCTTCAATACCGGCGGAATGTCCACTTGTGAGCTGCCGACCTGGCATCAGGTGAAACTCACGTGCGTTGCCTGGCCCGTCCCGTTCGTCTACTGGAAATACGGGCCGGCACAGTATGGGCAAAACCAGTCGTGGGCCGGCTGCGACTCACTGAACGCGCTGGTGGGAATCGAGGTTATCCAAGCGTAAGTCGTGCAGTTCCAACAGCTAACTGCGCGATGAGTGGAGTTCTGCCAGTAGTTCGCGTTTGCGGTGGGGGGTCAGGCTGTGGCGGTTGTGGCCGCGGAGGGCGGCGTCGAGTGCCCACAGCATTCGGATAGTGAGGCCCTTGATTTCGGCCGCTTTCAGGCGGCGGTAGGTCTCGATCGCGCCGATGCGCTCGAGGTCGGCGAGTGAGTGGACATCGGCGGCGGCGAGCCAGCGGGCGGCGTAGTAGCCGAGGTGCCATTCGCCGTCGCGCCACACGCGGATGTGCAGGTGGGCGGTGTAGTTGAGGACGTCGGCCCTGTCCCACACGGCTATTCGCAGGGCGTCCGGGTTCGCCGGTGGGGTGGGGCGGTGCAGGACCTGGTGGCGGGCGCGGCGGGCCGTGCCGATCATGCGGTGGAAATTGCGGAAGATCTGGATTTCGCCGTCGTGGCCGTGGTCCCAGGGGCCGAGGTAGGTGTGGTCGCTGGGGTATCGGGTGGTGTCCAGCGCGAGGGCGCTCGCCGCCCAGTGGCGGCACTCCGCCGGGGTGGACGGTGTGACCACGATCGCGCCGGACAAGCGTTGGGTGTGTCCGCGTTCGCGCTCCCAATATGGGAGATACGAGTCGTCGCCCGCTGCGGTCAAGCCGTGGGTGTGCCACCTGATGGTGCCCTCTGGGGCTGAGCGTAAGGGCAAGCGCCGCACCAGTTCTCGTGCCGCGCGCGGGCCGAGACGAGTGCACCAGCCGGGGACCAGCACGATCGGGTCGGCCGGGTCGGCGTCGAACGGGGTCGTTGTCAGGAACGGGTGGTCGATGACGAGCAGCGTGCCCGGGCGCGACTGAAAGGACATGCCCCACAGGAGATGTGCCAGTAGGTGTGCGCCGCGATCGTCGGAGAGCAGATGCCAGGTGTCGTGAAAACGGTTGGTGCTGAACCGGACCGACGTACCCGGGCGCAGCGAGATGACGGTGTGGACGTGACCGTCCAACCGTATCGACCGGCGGTGCAGCTTCATCCCGTCGCCGACCGTGCGGGCGACTCCGGGACGCTGCGTCTTGACTCTGCTCATCGTGCTTCCATGAGGCCAGAGTTCCGTGTGCGGCACAACCGATTTCTTCGCGGCCGCTCAACTGTCGAGCCAGCGTTCGACGGCATCGAGGGTGGCGGTCACGAAGATCGGTTCACCGTCCGATGCGTCCAGCAGCTTCCAGTTGTACGGCGGCGTGGACTGCCGGACGAGGTGGTATCCGGCGCTTTCGGCACGTGCCGACAGTCTCCGCACCCGCGCCGCGGCCGGGTCCCGCGGAACCGGGCAGAGCCGGTGGCCGTTCATCGCCCGCTCCCCCAGAAGCCGTGCTGCCGAGCAGAATCCGGGACGATGTGGCCGTGGGCGACCAGCATGGCGAAGGCGGCGCGCTTGCGTGCGCACCCGTGTTCGCGATGGAGCTGCATCGCCCGGTGGGCGTCCCGCAGCGAGAGCGGGCGGTTCGGAAGATCGCAGGTCCAGTCCATCGGCCACTCCATCGGGCGCATCGGACGGTGTGCCCGCGCGGGCCGAGGCCGCGCCGGCGCCTCGTGGCGAGGCCTGATGACCGGCCACACACACCCGACGGCGACCACCGCGAACAACCCCGCCCCGACCACCGCGAGAACGCTGTGCACCGACTCCCACGGGCTCATCGCCGCTCCCCCTCACGCTCGTCGGGCGCGTAGAAGTTCGGCATCGCCAACCGAGTCAGGCCATCCAGAACCTGTTGCAACGTAGGCCGATCCGTCGCGAACACCGGACCGCCCAACGGTGGTGCGGCATCGTGCTCGGGCGGCTCGGGCAGCGGGTTGCCCGACCCTCCCGGAAACGGGATGCCGCGCAGGTGAGCGCGTTCGCGTGGACTCAATTCCTGCGGCGCCAGCCGGCCGTGCAGGACCAGCGTGAGGTAGGCGACCCGCTTCCAGTCGCAGTGTTCGACGCGGCAGCCGCGATGCCGCTGCATCAGCCGATGCGCCGACTCCACCTCCGCCAGCCCGCAGATACCCGGTGGATCGACGCGCACGCCGCCACAGTCGTCTCTTGTCATGGTTGTTCCCCGAAACCTGATGAGTGTGTTGGATTTTGGGTGCGGGGGTACGTCGTGCACGCTAAGGTTGCTGCTACGTCTTCTCTTCGGAGCCGTTCCGGGACTCCGCGCTGCACGATCTCCCCAACACCGTGGCTAAGCAGATCATCGAAAGTTCGCAGGTTCCAGCGATCTCGGGTATCCGGTCGAATGTCGCCGGAAGTACCATGAGCACACCCGAAAGTGCCGTCGATCTCACCCGATTTCGCGAACGAGCCGAACCGATTCCGCGCTGAAGGGGAAGACATGGACAGCTCGATCGAAGACTTGGACAGCAACCCGAGTTCGACGCTGCCGCGACGGCAACTCGGCCGATTTCTGCGCGAATGGCGCGAAGCGAACGGTTTCACCATCGCCGCTGCCGCCGCGCTGGTAGACCTGTCCGCCTCCGCGCTCCAGCGCATCGAGGCGGGGCAGACACAGAAGGTTCGTCAGCAGGACGTCCGCGCATTGTGCGAGCTGTATGGCGTGGGAGCCGAGGATACCGAAGCCGCTATCGGCTTGACTCTCATGGCGCGGACGCAGAGTTGGTACCACGCTCACGGCGGGCTGTACTCGGAGGCGTTCAACATGTACGTGGGTTTGGAAGCCGCCGCACGGCGGATGACCAGCTACCACGAGCACATACCGGGTCTGCTGCAAACGCCGAACTATGCTCGCGCAATCTTCGGTGCCTTCCCGAAGTTCACCAGTTACAAGGATGTCGACCGCCGAGTCGAGCATCGACTGAAGCGTCAAGCCATCGTCACCCGGAAGTCGAATCCGGTTGTGTTGGATGTCCTTCTGCACGAGTCGGCGCTGCATCGCGTAACGGGCGGGCCGCAAGTCATGGCCGCGCAGCTCCGGCATCTGGCCGAGATTTCGAAGCGGCCCAATGTGACGCTGCGCATTCACCCGTTCGGAGCAGGCCTGACATGGGGAATGCCACATGGATCATTCTTGATCTTGGAGTTCGAGAACGACGCCAAGGCTCTTCCTGTAGAACCACCGATCATTTACCTGGAGGGCGGACCCGCACAAGACGTATACCTCGAAAAGCCCGATGAAATACAGATCTACAGTGAGCTTGCCTCGGCCATCCGAAACGCCTCACTGGACGAGGACCGATCCCGGGAGCTGATTCGCCGGGTGACGAAGGAGTATGAGCGTGACCACCAATGACCTATCCGGAACAGGTTGGTTCAAGAGCAGCTACAGCGAGAGCGGCTCGCAGTGTGTAGAAGTTGCTTGGCTGCCGGAAGGCAATGTAGGCGTTCGAGATTCGAAGAACCCCACAGGCCCCGCATTGACCTTCACACCGAGTGAATGGGACGCATTCGCCCAGGGCATGCACGCCGGACGGTTCGAGCAGACCGCCTGAGCCGCAAGACTTGACAGCAAAGGCTCCATCGACAGCACCGTCGATGGAGCCTTTGGAGTAGTTAGTCCACAACGATCCAACCAGGAACCGGGATATCGATATACTCCCGCCCCGGCACTTTAGTGCTGAGCATGCCCCCATCGTAATTGAGCGTATACCTCAACATCGGCGCACCGGAAGCATTGTGCGACACACTGACGACAAGTCCATTTTCGATCAGCGCTCGAACAGGACCAACTATGTCACTGAATTCGAAAGGATCATCAATCGGAATCGTCAACATAAGGCCGAGCCCGAGCCGCACAAGAATACCGTCAGCGTCTCTCGTCAATGACAGCAACGGTGCAGCGGGATGCTTGGGAAGTCCCACGATCGCAGCGGAACCTTCATCGAAGAGAAACCGCCCACGCGCCGAAAACTCATCCCGAAGCCACCGGTACAGACGATCCAAAACCTCATCATGCTCTTGCACGAGTCGATTCACGACCTCTCTATCTTTCAGCACGTAACGGAAGATCGGGGTCCGTAACCATTCTGATAATTCTTCCAGGTTCGATCCCCTACAGTAATGTACCCCTCGGCTATGCCGATATAGTCACCGGGTACACACGGGGTGCCCTGGGCTGACATGACAGTATATTTCTTCCCCGACACAGGACTCTGCACGCTACGTTGCGCAATGCTGGCATCGACCTGAGTCACCTTGCTTCCATCCACTTTTGCGAAGTAGATTATGGCGTCAGCCCGGTCGACCGTGCCCTGGCAGATCATTGTTCCCTTGACGTCCATCAGTGCGGGTGAACCTTTTGACTGGTGCACATTGTGAACCGTTACATCGCACGACCCTTCGGGGTCTGCTGCGGCTCGAACTGGGCACAGTACAACGGACATAATCTCAGCCGAAATTACCCCCGCCACAGCAAAAGACCCAAATTTCATTTACATCCCCCATATTGCACCCCGGACCAGCCGAAGGCGTCCCCCTGGCCGCGCAGGAGCGGCAGTTCGGCTAGTCTACATCAAGCGTGCGCCACTCGTCGCCGGTTTAACGTGTTAATATTCGGCTACCAAGATTCGGCAATCAGTGTCAGGCGAGCATCAGAGGTTATTGATCTTCCCATTAACACCGGCGAAATGGGTCTTCAACGCCGCTATTCCTCCCGTTCGGCGGGGCCGCATACACACGGCAGCGGCTCCACCGACAACTGTCGGTGGAGCCGCTGCTGTGGTACTGGCTAACCCGTCAGGTCGTCCACTGTTGGGGACTCGTTGCGGGAGAGGGTGATTCCGAGGTTGGCGGCGGTGCGGTCTACCTCGTCGTCGCTTTGTTGGAGTTGGATGGCGGTGCCGGCGGAGAGGACCTCTACGTTGAGGCAGAGGGACTGGAGTTCCTTGAGGAGGACCTTGAAGGACTCCGGGACGCCGGGCTCGGGGATGTTCTCGCCCTTGACGATTGCCTCGTAGACCTTGACGCGGCCGACGATGTCGTCGGATTTGATGGTGAGCAATTCTTGCAGGGTGTAGGCGGCGCCGTAGGCCTGCATGGCCCAGCACTCCATCTCACCGAAACGCTGACCACCGAACTGCGCCTTACCACCCAGCGGCTGCTGCGTGATCATCGAGTACGGACCCGTCGACCGCGCGTGAATCTTGTCGTCCACCAAGTGATGCAACTTCAAGATGTACATGTAGCCCACCGCCACCGGATACGGGAACGGCTCACCCGAACGACCGTCGAACAATGTCGCCTTGCCGTCGGCCCCGACCATGACCTCACCGTCGCGGTTGGGCAGCGTCGAGCCCAGCAGCCCGGTCAGCTCGTCCTCGCGGGCGCCGTCGAACACCGGGGTGGCGATATTGGTGTCCGGTTCGGCGGACAACAATTCCTCCGGCAGGCGTTGCGCCCAGTCCGGACGCGTGCCGTCGGCGAGCTGAATGTTCCAGCCCGCCTTACCGATCCAGCCCAAGTGGGTTTCCAGGATCTGGCCGATGTTCATACGACGCGGCACACCGTGCGTATTCAGGATGATGTCCACGGGAGTGCCGTCCGGCAGGAACGGCATGTCCTCCTTGGGGAGGATCTTGCCGATCACACCCTTGTTGCCGTGACGACCGGCGAGCTTGTCACCGTCCTGGATCTTGCGCTTCTGGGCGACATACACCCGCACAAGCTCGTTCACACCCGGGGGCAGGTCGTCGTCGTCCTCGCGGGAGAACACCCGGATACCGATCACCTTGCCCGACTCGCCGTGCGGCACCTTCAGCGAGGTATCACGCACCTCCCGCGCCTTCTCACCGAAAATCGCGCGCAACAAACGCTCCTCGGGAGTCAGCTCGGTCTCACCCTTCGGCGTGACCTTACCGACCAGGATGTCACCGTCACGGACCTCCGCACCGATACGAACGATGCCCCGCTCGTCGAGGTCGGCGAGGACCTCGTCGGAGACATTGGGGATGTCACGGGTGATCTCCTCGGCGCCCAGCTTGGTGTCGCGGGCGTCGATCTCGTGCTCCTCGATGTGAATCGAGGTGAGGACGTCCTCCTCCACCAGACGCTGGGACAGGATGATCGCGTCTTCGTAGTTGTGGCCCTCCCACGGCATGATCGCCACCAGAAGGTTCTTGCCCAGCGCCATCTCACCGTTCTCGGTGGACGGACCATCAGCCAGAACCTGACCCTGCTCCACCCGCTGACCCTCGTCCACGATCGGACGCTGGTTGGCGCAGGTGCCCTGGTTGGAGCGCGAGAACTTCCGCATGCGGTAGCTGCGGCGAGTGCCGTCGTCGTGCATGACGGTGATGTAGTCAGCCGAAACCTCTTCGACCACACCGGCTTTCTCGTTCACGACCATGTCGCCCGCATCGACCGCGGCGCGCAGCTCCATACCGGTGCCGACCAGCGGCGACTCGGCACGGATCAGCGGCACGGCCTGCTTCTGCATGTTCGCGCCCATCAGGGCACGGTTGGCGTCGTCGTGCTCGAGGAACGGGATCATCGCGGTCGCCACCGAAACCATCTGGCGCGGCGAGACATCCATGTAGTCGACCTCGTCGACGCTGACCAGCTCGACCTCGGAGTTCTTGCGGCGCACCGGAATACGGCGCTCCAGGAAGCGGCCCTCGGCATCGAGCGGCTCGTTCGCCTGCGCCACCACGTGCAGGTCTTCCTGGTCGGCGGTCAGGTAGACCACCTCGTCGGTCACCTTGCCGTCCACCACTTTTCGATACGGCGTTTCGATGAAACCGAACGGGTTCACCCGCGCGTACACCGACAGATAACCGATCAGGCCGATGTTCGGGCCTTCCGGCGTCTCGATCGGGCACATCCGGCCGTAGTGGCTGTAGTGCACGTCGCGCACGTCCAGACCGGCGCGTTCGCGGCTCAGACCACCCGGACCGAGCGCCGACACGCGGCGCTTCTGCGTCAGGCTGGCGAGCGGATTGCGATGGTCGAGGAAGTTCGACATCTGTGAGGTGCCGAAGAACTCCTTCATCCCCGCGACGACGGGACGGATGTTCATCAGCGTCTGCGGTGTGATCGCCTCGACGTCCTGGGTGGTCATGCGCTCCCGGACCACGCGCTCCATGCGCGACAGGCCGACCCGGAACTGGTTCTGGATCAGCTCGCCGACCGTGCGCAGGCGACGGTTGCCGAAGTGGTCGATGTCGTCCACCTCGACCGGGACCTCGATACCACCGGGCGCGGTCATCGTCCGGTCGCCCGCGTGCAGGCGCAGCAGGTATTCGATGATCGTGACGATGTCTTCCTCGGTGAGCACCCGCGGGCCCGCGGCCTCGCCGGGATGGGTGCCGAGCTTCTTGTTGATCTTGTAGCGGCCGACGCGAGCCAGGTCGTAGCGCTTCTCCTTGAAGAACAGATTCTCCAGCAGAGCCTGCGCCGACTCCTTCGTCGGCGGCTCGCCCGGACGCAGCTTGCGGTACACGTCCAGCAGCGCCTCGTCGGTGCCCGGGGTGTTGTCCTTCTCCAGGGTCGTCATCATGATCCCGGAGAAGCCGAACCGCTCGGTGATCTGTTCGCTGGTCCAGCCGAGCGCCTTGAGCAGCACCGACACTGGCTGCCGGCGCTTGCGGTCGATGCGCACGCCGACGGTGTCGCGCTTGTCGACGTCGAACTCCAGCCACGCGCCGCGCGACGGGATCACCCGTACGGCGTGCAGGTCCTTGTCGGTCGCCTTGTCGGTGGTGCGATCGAAGTAGACGCCCGGGGAACGCACCAGCTGCGAGACGATGACGCGCTCGGTGCCGTTGATGACGAAAGTGCCCATTTCGGTCATCATCGGGAAATCGCCCATGAAGACCGTCTGAGACTTGATCTCACCGGTGTTGTTGTTGATGAACTCCGCGGTGACGAACAACGGCGCCGCGTAGGTCATGTCCTTGTCCTTGCACTCGTCGACGGAGGCCTTGACCTCCTCGAAGCGCGGATCGGACAGCGTCAGCGACATGGTTTCGGCGAAGTCCTCGATGGGGCTGATCTCCTCGAGCACCTCCGCCAATCCGCTGACCGGCGAGGTGCCGCGCGCCTCGGCACGGGCCCGCCAGGCGGGCGCGCCGATCAGCCAGCCGAACGACTCCGTCTGCACGTCGAGGAGGTCGGGGACCTCCAGTGGTTCACGGACTTTCGCGAAAGAGACACGCTTCGGTGCGCCGGGAATGGTCTGATTCGAGACTGCCAAGATGCGTCCTTCGTCACGGTATCTGCTTGACCTGCGGGCGGATTTCACATATCGCGCCGTGCCGGACGCCGTGCCGACCGACTCGACGGCAACACGCGAAAAGCGGCATGCAGACAGTGCCACTTTCCATGGTTGGGCATTTCGAGAGTCGGACAGCACGCGACCCGGCGCGAAGACTCAAATTACACCCAGAATCGGGAGATGTCTAGAGACGCAAAGAAACAAGCACCTGATTTCCGGTGCCTTCCCATATTCATAATGGCATCGCACCGTGCGATCCGTCAAGTCGCGGGATCGGCCCTGTGACGAGCGACGTACTCATCGATCTCGGCAAGGTACCGCTCGCGCCGTGCCGGCGTAATCCAGGAGGCGCGGAACGAGTTTCGGGCCAGCTCGGCCAGCTGCTCCCGGCTCAGTCCGGCCTGTTCGGCCAGGGCCGTGTAGTTCTCGGCAGCGTACGCGCCGAAATAGGCGGGGTCGTCGCTGTTCACCGTGACGGTCACACCGCGCTCCAGCAGCCCGGTGATCTCGGCCGATTTCATCTGCGCGGTGACGAACGAGTTGGAGACCGGGCAGCAGGTGAAGGCGATGCCCTTGGACCTCGCGAACTCCACCAGGCGCTCGTCCTCGACGATGTTGGTGCCGTGGTCGATTCGGTCCACGGCGATGTCCTCGAGCGCCTGCCGGATGTGTTCGAGAGAGTTCTGCTGATCAATGTCGCAGTGCATGGTCAGCTGGAAGCCCTCGCGCCGCGCGCGCTCGAAGACGGCGGCGAACTTGCTCGGCGGGTTGCCGCGCTCGTCGGAGTCCAGGCCGACGCCGATGATCCAACTCCGGTACGGCAGCGCCTCCAGCAAGGTGGCCATCGCGTATTCGGCGGAGTGGTCGCGCAGGAAACACAGGATCAGCTCGGCCGAGATGCCTACCTCGCGGTGCGCCCGCACGATCGCCGAGCGGTAGCCGCCGATCACCGTGTCGAAGGGGACGCCGCGGCCGGTGTGGGCCTGCGGGTCGAAGAACATCTCGACGTGCCGCACGCCTTGGGCGTGTGCCCGGAGCAGGTATTCGTAGGCGAGGTCGTGGAAGTCCGGCGCGCGCTGCAGGACCCGCATGGCCGGGTAGTAGACCTGCAGGAAGGACGTCAGGTCGTGGAAGTCGTAGGTCTGCTTCACCTCGTCCACCGTGCGTTCGGGCAGCTCCACACCGTTGCGCCGGGCCAGCCGGAATTTCAGCTCCGGCTCCAGCGTGCCCTCGAGGTGCAGGTGCAGTTCGGCCTTGGGCAGTCCGCGCACGAAGGCGGCCAGGTCGCTCGACATACCTCCATGATCACCCCGCGCCCCGTGTTTCGCGCGCAAATAGCGGCGTGCCGCATAGGACCGAAACTGTCCTATATCCCGATCAGGATGGGTTCATGACGGAACTCACGCGACGTGCGCTGAACCGGACACTGCTGACCCGGCAGTTCCTGACCGAGCGGGTGACGATGCCCGCGCTGGAGGTGATCCGCCATCTGGTCGCGGTGCAGGGGCAGGAGCCGAACTGGCCGTATGTCGGGCTGTGGACGCGGCTTCGGGGCTTCCGGCACGACGAGCTGGAGGGTTTGCTGCGGGATCGGAAGGTGGTGCGGTCCACCATGATTCGCCGCACCGTGCATCTGTCCACGGCGGAGGATTTCCGCTGGTTGCAGCCGACGGTGCGGCCGGCCGTCGAGTCGCTGCTGCGGTCGGCGTACTTCCGCGACGAGATCGCGGGACTGGATCTCGGTGAACTGGCCGCCGCGGGAAGGGATTTGCTGACCGGCGCCACGCCCACCCGGCGGGAGCTGGGCAAGGTGCTGGCCGAACGGTTTCCGCGGCGGCATCCGGGACGGCTCGCCCAGTCGGTCGGGCTGCTGATGCCCCTTGTGCACGTGGGTGATTCGGGCGCGTGGGGTGGCTGGCGCACCCGGTACGTGTCGGTCGCGCTCGCGGAGGAATGGATCGGTGAGTCCCTGGAACGGCTGCCGCAACCGGAGACGATGGTGCTGCGATATCTCGCGGCGTTCGGTCCGGCGACCGTCGCGGATGTGCAGGCCTGGTCGGGCGTCACGCGGCTGGCGGAGGTCGTGGAGCGGTTGCGGCCACGGCTGCGGATCGTCCGAGACGAGGACGGTCGCGAGCTGTTCGACCTGCCCGGGGCGCCACTGGCCGACCCGGAGTTGCCGGTGCCGGTGCGTTTCCTGCCCGCCTTCGACAACGCGCTCCTCGGGCATCGGGATCGGCGGCGCGTCATCAGCGACGAGGACCGTACGCGCATCGCCAAGGTGGCCTCGGCGGGCGTGCCGATGTACCTCGTCGACGGATTCGTCCACGGCCGTTGGGATTTGAGCGGTTCGACGCTGCGCATCACCCCGTGGCATCCGCTGTCGGCCACCGACGAGGAAGCCGTGCGCGCGGAGGCGGCGCAGTTGCTGCCGTTCCTGTTGCCCGGAGGCGGCGAGATCGCGCTGACACCGGCCTGAGCGGACGCAGATCACCCCGGCACGGCGAGGACTGCCGCGCCGGCCCGGATTGTGTCCGCTCAGGCCGGATGCCCTGTGGCCTTCATGACGTGGCGCGATACGACATGCTTCATCTACTATTTACGTACGTAGATAGTAGATTGCTCAACGGCGAGCAGAGAGGCGAGAGTCATGGCATATGTTCCTCGCGCAACGTTCACACTCACCGCGATTGCCGCGGTGATCGTCGGAGGGGTCGGCCTGGGGACAGGGTCGGCCGCGGCGGATTCCCACACGTCCACGGTCCACCCCGCGGCGGCCTGCGCCTGGGACGGCGCCGCGCATCACCCCGGCGCGACCGTGGTCGCGGGTGGCCGCGAGTATCGTTGCGGGGCAGACAGTCTCGGTGCACCGTACTGGTTCGCCGGAGCCTCGACCGATCGCCTCGACACCGTCGCCAACCCGGGTGCCCGCACCGATCCCGCCGGACGGTTCAGCGCCGGGGCTCGCCAGCCCGGCACCTCGTACAACGACTACTGCAGCGGCAACCAGCTGATCCCCGGCACCGAGGACATCTACCAGGTGGTCCGGGCCGCCGACGGGCGGCTGTTCTGGAAGGCCGCCGGGCCCGTAGCGGGCTGGCACTTCGGCGCGGGAACGGCCCGCCCCGAAGCGACGTGGCGCACCGCCTCGCTCTGCTACGACGGCAACATGGCCTGATCGCCTACTCGGCGAGCACGATTCAGCTCGCCGAGTAGCCGCCAGGTTCGGCGCTGGTCCTCGGAGGTGGTCAGGCCGGTCTGCGAGAAGACCACATCGGTCGCGCCCGCGGCGAAGTATTCCTCGACGCGGGCGGCGATGTGCTCCTCGTCGCCGATAACGACCAGGTCGGCGGCACGGGAGACGCCGGAGAGGCCGATCATGCGGGTGTAGGACGGGATGGAGTCGTAGAAGGCCGTCTGCTCGGCCGCCGCCTCGCGGGCTCGGTCGACATCAGCGGTGACGACTCCGGGAACCAGCACGACCGTGCGCGGGCGGTTCCGCCCGGCCCGCGCCGCGGCGCGCTCGATCGGGGCGACGACGTGTTCGGCCAGTGCCCGCGGACTCACCAGAAAGGGCAGCGTGCCGTCGGCCAGTTCGCCGGTGGCCCGCAGGGCCTGTGGTCCCATGGCCGCCACCAGGATCGGCACCCGCGGCGCGGCGCCGGCGACCGCGGCGGGCATGGGGTTCGCCGCCGTTATCGTCTCACCCTGGAAATCGACTGTGCCGGTGTCGAATACGGAGTTCAGCACGGTGACGAATTCGCGCAGGCGGGCGATCGGGCGCGCGAAGCCGGTCCCGAAGACCTGTTCGGTGGTGGCCGCGGTGCCGAGCGCCAGCCCGAGCATGAAACGCCCGCCCGTCGCCGCCTGCGCGGTCTGGGCCTGGCTCGCGACCAGCAGCGGATGGCGGCCCGAGATCGGCACGGCGGACGTGCCCACCTCGATACCCGGCACCTCCCGCCCCACCACGGCGGACACCAGCACGGCGTCGTGCGAGAAACCCTGCCCGAACCACAGCGAACTCAGCCCCGCCCCGGCCGCCTCCCGGCCGATGGCGACGGCCGCATCCACCGCATTGCCGGTGGCATCGAGCGCGAACGGCGATACCGCAATTCCAATGCTCACCCCAGGCCCAACCCCCGCCGCGAGCGAACCGATTCCCCCATGGCCGTTTTCCGCTCAATCGGCGCCTTCGCGGTTTTCCAGGCCGACCGCGGCGAGCAGTTCGCGGCGGTCCTGCTGGAGTTCGGGGTTGTCGGTGCCGACGGCCTGCATCAGGTCGGCGAGGCCGTCGGCGATCGCGTTGAGTTTCTGCTGGACGGCGGCGTCGGCGCGGCGCTGGGTGTTCTGCAGGAGGGCGACGAGGAGGAAGGTGATGACCGTCGTCACCGTGTTGATGATCAGCTGCCAGGTGTCGAGATCGGTCAGGAGAATCGTGGGCGCCCAGAGGACGACGATGAGCGCGCAGGCGGTGAAGAACCACGCCTGCGAGACGCGATCCGCGACGACGGTCGCGAAGCGGTCGAACACCGACCGGTCGTCACCTACCTGGCTCGGCAGCACGGCCTGATCGCCCCGAGAGTTGTTGTCGGACATCGTCCCTCCTGCTCGGGGCGGGTTTCGCGGCCCCAATCCGCACTTCGCTGAGCGCTGACGAGATACCCGCGCAGTGGGTCGCGAAACGCCCGTCAGTTGCTCCGGGTGTGCCCGAGATGCACCGCATTTGGCGCCCCGCTAGTTTCGTGGAGAACATTCACTCGGATCGGCGATCCCGGTCCGCCCGCAGCACCGCCTGATGGAGGAAAACCGTGCGCATCCTGCTGGTCGCCAGCGCATTCAACAGTCTCACGCAGCGGGTGCACACCGAGCTACGGGAACGCGGGCACCGAGTCGGCGTCGAACTGGCGCTGGGCGACGATCTGCTGCGCGCGCGGGTGAGCCATTTTCGGCCGGACCTGATTCTGGCTCCGATGCTCACTTCGGCGATTCCGGAGGACATCTGGACTGCCTATCCCGTCCTGATCGTGCATCCGGGTCCCAAGGGCGACCGTGGACCGTCCTCGCTGGACTGGGCCATTCGGGAGGGCGCTCCGGAGTGGGGCGTCACCGTGTTGCAGGCGGTCGCGGAGATGGATGCCGGGCCGATCTGGGCCTCCGAGCCCTTCCCGGTCGCGGTGTGCGGCAAGAGCGAGCTGTATCGCAACGAGGTCTCCGACGCGGCCGTGCGCGCGGTGCCGCTCGCCGTCGAGCGCTTCGCCGACAGCCGGTTCATGCCCGAACCGCTCGACTACAGCCGCCCCGACGTGCGCGGACAGCTGCGGCCCTACCACGCCCAGGAATACCGCCGCATCGACTGGTCGGCCGACGACACCGCCACCGTGCTGCGCCGACTGCGCGCCGCCGACTCCCAACCGGGCGTGCTGGACGAGCTGTTCGGGCGGCAGTACTTCCTGCACGGCGGGCACAACGAGGATCGGCTGCGCGGCTTCCCCGGCTCGGTGATCGCGACTCGCGACGGCGCGATCTGCCGGGCCACCGTCGACGGGGCGGTGTGGCTGCCGCAGTTGCGGCCGCGGCGCACGCCGGGCGGACCGGCCACGTTCAAGCGGCCCGCGGTCGACGAGCTGGGCCCCGAGTTGCTCGCCGGAGTTCCGGAGGTTCCGGTGACGCCGTTCGAGGCGGCCACCCGGGACACCTGGTCGGAACTGCGGTACCGCGAGCACGGCGAGGTCGGCTATCTGGAGTTCGCGTTCGCGGGCGGTGCGATGAGTACCGATCAGTGCCGCCGGCTGCTGGCCGCCTACCGTCAGGCCGCGCAACGGCCGGTGGCCGTGCTGGTGCTGGGTCCGCCGCGAGACTTCTTCTCCAACGGCATCCATCTCAATGTCATCGAGGCGGCGGACGATCCGGCCGAGGAGTCCTGGTACAACATCAACGCGATGAACGACCTGGTCGAGGCGATCCTGACCACCACAGACAAGCTGGTCATCTCGGCCCTGGCGGGCAATGCGGCCGCGGGCGGGGTGATGCTGGCGCTGGCCGCCGACGAGGTGTGGTGCCGCGAGTCGGTCGTGCTGAATCCGCACTACCGGCTGATGGGACTGCACGGGTCGGAGTACTGGACCTACACGCTGCCGCGGCGGGTCGGCAGCGAGGTCGCCGACCGGCTCACCCGCGAGACGCTGCCGGTCGGGGCCCGGCGCGCGGCGGCGATCGGCCTGGCGGACCGGGTGGCCCCGGGCAGTGCCGAGGAGTTCCGGGCGTGGGTGCGCGGAGAGGCCGAGGCGATGGCCGCGGCGCCGGAGCTGGCGGACCGGTTGGTCGCGAAGAAGCAGCGCCGCGCCGCGGACGAGGCCGCGAAGCCGCTGTCTGCCTACCGGGATTACGAACTGGCGCAAATGCGCCAGAACTTCTACGGCGAGCACGAGCCCTACCACCGGCTACGCCGAAACTTCGTGCACAAGGTACGTCCGCAGGTGACACCGACGCACCTACTAGCCTGAGCCGCTGATCCAGCGGCACGAAGCTTTCACAATGCAATCCCCAACCCGCACCGGATTGAACTATCGTCCGGTCACGGATTGATAACTGCTGTTGCCATTGGAGAACATCGCCGTGCTCGAGCTCGACCATTTCAACCATGGGTTGCTGACACCCATTCTCGCGTATCTCATGTCTTTCATCGGCTCTGTGCTCGGCCTTCGCTGTGCCGTCCACGCCCGATCGTCGCGGTGGCCGGGCGGCTGGCTCGTCGCCGCTGCGGTGGCGCTGGGTGGTTGCGGCATCTGGGTCATGCACTTCACCGCCATGCTCGGTTTCTCCATTCAGGGCATGACCGTTCGCTACGACATTCCGATGACGTTGCTCAGCGCGGCCATCGCGATCGTGGTGGTGTGGATCGGGCTGTCCATCGTGGTGCGGGTGCGGCGGGAGATCCTGGCGCTACCGATCGGCGGCGCGGTCACCGGCGTGGGCGTGGCGGCCATGCACTACCTCGGGATGTCCGCGATGCACGCGGGCGCGCACGTGGAGTACGGCATGGGGCTGGTGACGCTGTCGGTCGTGATCGCGGTGGTCGCGGCGACGGCTGCGCTGTGGTTCATGCTGCACGTGCACGGCTTCGGCGCGACTCTCGGCGCGGCGGTGATCATGGGTCTGGCGGTGTGCGGCATGCACTACACCGGCATGGCGTCCATGAGCGCGCATCGCGGTGATCATGCCGTGGGCGGCAGCGGTGTGGAGCCGGTGGAACTGCTCACTCCGCTGATCATGACGGTCACGCTGGTGACCATGATGCTGATCGTGCTGGTCGGCCTCGCCGAGGTGGACGCACCGTCGCGGCGCGAGGCCGACGCGCTGGAGCAGGAGCCCGAGCTGGCCGACAGCGGACGCAGCTGGCCGCGCCTCGACCCCTTCTCCGACGCGCCGAGCCAGCCCGTCCGCGCGCCCCGGCCACCGCAGCAACAGCAGCAATCCGTCCCCACCTCGGTCAGCCTGCGGGCCGCCAGCAACCGAGCCGCCGACAATCAGCCCGGCTTCGGCGCACCCCACCCCAACCGCCGCGCCTGACCACCCTTGCCGGTCGGCCGGTGAACCGACCGACCGGCAAGGGATGCGGTGGAACCCGCCGACCGGCGAGGGAAGGTGCCGGTCGGGCGATGCGGCTCTGGCCTAGTCGTGGACTGTCAGGACCGTTCCCGCGGCGACGGTGCGGCCGCCCTCGCGGACGGCGAAGCCGAGGCCGGGTTCGAGGGGGATCGGGTGGCCGAGGGTGACGGTCAGTTCGACCGTCGACCCCGGAGTTACCACCTGGGTGTCGAGGGTGACGTCGCCGACGACGTCGCCCGTGCGGATGTAGAACTGCGGGCGGTAGCCGGTGGTGATCGGCGTGCGCCGGCCGCCCTCCGCCGCCGACAGCAGGTGCATCCGGGCGGTGAACCGAGTGTGCACGCGCACGCTGCCGACCGCCGCGACCACCTGGCCGCGCCGCACCTGGGACCGTTGCACGCCACGCAGCAGCAGCGCGACGTTGTCCCCGGCTTCCGCGGATTCCATGGTGCGGCCGAAGGTTTCGACCCCGGTCACCACCGACTCCAGCGCGCCGTCGTAGCCGAGGATCTCGACCCGGTCGCCCATCCGGACCCGGCCGCGCTCCACCGCGCCGGTGACCACCGTGCCGCGGCCGGTAATGGTGAGCACGTTCTCGACCGGCAGCAGGAACGGCGCGTCGGTGTAGCGCACGGGGGTAGGGATGTAGGCGTCGACCGCGTCCAGCAGGCGCAGCAACTCACCTACCCAGTGCGGGTCGCCCGCCAGTGCCCGCAGTCCCGACACCGGCACCACCGGCGCACCGGAACCGTCGAAACCGTTGGCGCTCAACAGATCCCGGACTTCGAGTTCGACCAGTTCCAGCAGTTCGGGGTCGGCGCCGTCGGCCTTGTTCAAGGCCACCACGACGTGCTCGACACCGACCTGCCGGGCCAGCAGCACATGTTCGACGGTCTGCGGCATCACGCCGTCGTGCGCCGACAACACCAGGATCGCGCCGTCCAGCTGGGCCGCGCCGGTGATCATGTTCTTCACGAAGTCGGCGTGGCCCGGCATGTCGACATGCGCGTAATGCCTTGCGGCCGTCTCGTATTCGACATGCGCGATATTGATCGTGATGCCGCGCGCGGCCTCCTCCGGCGCGCGGTCGATGCGCTCGAACGGCACGAAGGAAGCACCGCCGCGGGCGGCCAGCACCTTGGTGATGGCGGCCGTCAGCGTGGTCTTGCCGTGGTCGACGTGGCCCATGGTGCCGATGTTCAGGTGCGGCTTGGTGCGGACGAAGGCCTGCTTGGCCATGATGAAACTCTCCCTGGGAGTTGCGAATCGGAACCTCGCGCGCCGAGCCACCTTCCCCGGCCGAGGTCCCGGGGACATCCCGGGGAAGGTCAGCGTCGGGCGCCGTCGAATGCGGATGCGACCGCCAGGGCAGCAGCCATCGCGCCCGCGACCGCGGGCGATGCGACGATGGACTGCCGGAACATGCGAATCATGGTGCCCGGCGCGGGCCCACCCGCGCCACCGGTTTTCGGCGAGCACGACGGCCCGGACCCGCCCGGTGGCGGCGACCCGGGCGGGCTGTGCTGGAATCAGAGGGAACGGCGTGATGGACAGCGACAACGAAAGTCACTCGTAATGCGCATGGTGTGGCGGCGGCAGAGGCCGACGGACGACGACTACGGGCTGCTGGTGACCGTGGCGACGGTCTTCGACGAGACCACGGCCGGTGATGTGGCGCGGCTGCTGCGCGAGCACGGCATCCGGTCCACCCGGGGCCGCGCCGGCCGCGCCCGCAATCGCATGCGCATCCTGGTCTTTCCCGAGGACGCCCGGCGCGCCTACGACGTGCTGTTCCTGCACACCAGCTGACCGGCCGTTCCTATGCGCCCCAACCCTATCCACGTGCCCGATGCGGTGCTGGACGACCTGCGGCACCGGCTCGAACTCACCCGGTGGCCCGACGATGTGGGCAACGAGGATGGGTACTACGGGGTCAACCGCCGCTATCTGGAGCGCCTGGTCGACTACTGGCGCAGCGGCTTCGACTGGCGCGCGGCCGAGGCACGGATCAACGCGTACGAGCACTACCGCGTCGAGATCGACGGCGTGCCGGTGCATTTCATGCGCAAACCGGGAGTCGGCCCCGCCCCCACGCCGCTGATCCTGACCCACGGCTGGCCGTGGACGTTCTGGCATTGGGCCAAGGTGATCGATCCACTGGCCGACCCCGGCGCGCACGGCGGCGATCCGGCCGAAGCGTTCGATGTCATCGTCCCGTCGTTCCCCGGCTTCGGGTTCTCCACACCGCTGACCGATCACCCCGATATGAACTTCTGGAAGGTCGCCGATCTCTGGCATGTCCTGATGACCGAGACCTTGGGGCACAGCCGGTATGCCGCCGCGGGATGTGACGTGGGGGCGCTGGTCACCGGTCAGCTGGGGCACAAGTACGCCGACGAACTGTTCGGCATCCACATCGGGTCGGGTTTGAAGTTGACGTTGTTCAACGGCGACCGGGCGTGGGATTACAGTGGCGGACAACCTATTCCGGACGGCCTGCCCGCCGAGGTCCACGCCCGCGTCGTCGAATTCGATCGCCGCTTCGCCGTCCATCTGGCCGCGCACGTGCTCGATTCCAGCACGCTGGCCGTCGGGCTGTCCGACTCACCCGCCGGGCTGCTCGCGTGGATTCTGCGCCGGTGGCAGAGCTGGAGCGACAACGGTGGTGACCTGGAATCGGTATTCGGCGCGGACGATCTGCTCACGCACGCCACGATTTTCTGGGCGACGAACTCGATCGGCACCTCGATACGCACCTACGCCAACAACAATCGTTACCCGTGGACGCCGTCGCACGATCGGTGGCCGGTGGTGGAAGCGCCGACCGGCATCACCTTCGTCGCCCACGAGAACCCGCCGGGCGTCGGGACCGACCGCCGTGTCGAGCACTTCCTCGCCGACTCGCGCGCGAGTTGGTACAACCTGGTCAACGTCACCGCCCACGATCGCGGCGGTCATTTCATACCCTGGGAGATCCCGGACGAATGGGTCGACGATCTGCGGCGTACCTTCCGCGGACGGCGCTGAGCCGGGCGCACACGACGGTTTCATCGCGGGCCTCAGAAGCGCCGGGCGCCGCTGGCGGGCATCTCGGACAGGTCCGTCATCTGCACGCCCGTGCTGTTGGTTCCCGCGTGGATGACCTTCCCGTCGCCGGCGTAGAGGGCCGAGTGGCCGCCGCCGTAGAACGACACCATGTCACCGGGTTCCAGCTCGTCCATGTCCACCGGGGTCCCTGCGGAGAGCTGCTCGTAGCTGGTGCGCGGCACGTCGACGCCGGCCTGCCCGTAGGACCACTGCACCAGGCCGGAGCAGTCGAAGGAGTCGGGGCCGGCGGCGCCGTAGCCGTAGGCCGCGCCGATCTTCGATTCCGCCGCTTCGACGGCCATTTCACCGCGGGTCTTCTCGGGTATCACGGGCACGTCCGCCGCCTCCGGCACGCGGGGCGCGGGCAGCAGCGCCCGGAAATCGATGCCCGGAATGACGGACTGCAATTGATTCACGATTCCGGTGACGGCCGCCTCCGAATGCGGCGCGACCTTCGGCGCCGCCGGCTCGACGGCGGGCACGGTCTCCGGAATTTCCGCCGGTGCCTGAATTTCGATCGGTACCTCGATCGACCCGATACCCGGAACGGATATCTGCTGCGCCGAGGCCTGGCCCGTGGTCAGTAGGAGTGCTCCGAATGCTCCGAATACCACCGCCGCGGCCGCCGTCAGCCACCAGAACAGGCGCCGCGTGTTGCGGGTATATCGGACTTCGTCGGTTCCTGCCATGATGCGGTCCTCCGATCCTCTCGTCGAGACTCCGGTGGCGACGCCGTATTGCGTCGGCCGGGCCCTCGAACAGATTCGAAAAGTTCGCGTCTTTCATGTCAGTCCAGCCGGATCCGAGGTGTCATGATTCGCCCGCATTCATATGAATGCAAGCAGATAAGCAGACAAATGCGATAACAAGAAGATAAACAATAGAAAACCGTTAGATCTCGAAGAAATGCCCCGCGGCGGATTCATATATTCGCCGCGGGGCATTTCCGATCGAGGCTCAGGCCGTGATCTGCTGCTCGATCCGCTCGGCCATGTCGCGCAGCCGGGCCGCGAATTCCCGGGCCGCGCCGGGGTCACCGGTGGAGCTGCGAACCACCCGGCGGGTCAGGGCGGCGAGCCGGGACTCCACGGTGCTGAACAGATCGACCGGACGGTCGGCGGCCCGCTCCTGGCTCATCTCGCCGCGCAACCACGCTTGCAGGCGCTGCACGGCCAGGTCCTTGTCGAAGCGTTCCGGCAGCACCGCCGCCGCCTCCCGCAGCTTGCCCGCGGTGATCTTCACCTCGTCGGCGGCCAGGGTGGCGTAGACGGTCACGGCCGCCTCCTCGCCGTGCTCGGCCGCCACCGGCAGCAGTTCCCGGATCTGGCCCTCGTTGATGCCCGGGGCCATCGGGTGCAGCTTGGCGGCCAGCGGCCAGGCGCGAATCAGCTTGTGGGCGTAGGAGCGCTGCATCTCCCAGCGCTGCTCGACATAGTCGTCGAAGGTGCCGTACTCGCTGCGGTACAGCCGCCCGTCGCGGACGATCTGCAGCGCCCGGCCCGCCGCCCAGAACGCCAGCCGCAGCGTGCCGATCGAGGATTCGCACGCCGACAGCTGTACCTGCTCGTGTTCGCTGAGCGGGCCGTCGCCGGGTGCGGGCAGCGGCATCGTCAGCACGTTCGCGGCCGGATCCGAGGGCACCACCGACAGATTCCGCGCCGAGCGCCGCCACTCCGCGTCGCGCAGCGGCGAGACGGGCGGGGTGTGCTCGGCGGTGTCGGCCAGCGGATTGACGGCGACGGCGGCATTGCCGGATTTGGCGCCGATCACGGATTTCCTGCGTTGCGGAGGCATCAGGCGGGCACCCCCAGCGCGACGCGATAGGGACTCACCAATTCGTCACCCACCTGCCGGTATTCGCCCAGATCGTGCAGTGGATTCTCGGCCCCCTCGCCGACTTCCCCATCGGCGGCTTCCCGATACCACTTCCAGGCGCTCAGATACGAGCCGAACACCTCGTAACCGGCGTCCTCCAACTGCGCCCGCTGGGTGCGATATTCGGTGGAGACGTTGACGCCCTTCTTCATCGTCACCGGAACCTTCGTCATCAGGACCCGGACCCGGATCTCGCGGGCCGCGTCGACGGCCGCCTCCTCGGCGGCCCGATAGGTACTGGGCACTCGCTTCACCTCCGAGGGACTCACGCTCGTCAACAGGACGAGCTCGTCGGTCGAGGGAATCGCGGCCTTGAAGATCTCCGCCGATTCGCCTCCGGCATCCACGATGATCACGTCGTAGTTCGCGGCATTGTCGGCGATGCAGTCGTCGACGTGCCGGGACGGAAACGCGATCAGCGTGAAGGGCACATCCACTTCTCCTTTCTGCAGCCGCCGATACCAGGAATAGCCGGTCTGGCTCAGCGGGTCGGCATCGATGACCAGCACTCGCAACTCGTGTTCGAGGGCGAAGTAACCGGCGAGAAAAAAGGCGGAGGTGGTTTTCCCGACGCCGCCTTTCAGATTCCCCAGGGTGACTACCAAGGGTTTCGGCAGATCCAGTGATGCAGCGGAATTCGTCACGGACGGTCCTCCTTGCATGAGGAGAGCAACACTGTGCGTCGCTCAGTGTTACACGCATGTAAGTCGAACGCGGAGATTTGGCGGTGGGACGCGGTGTGTCCAATTGGACACAGGACGCTACAGTGATCACCGTGCACCGAATCTTCGTAGTCACGCCGCCCCCCGCCGCCTGAGCGGGGCGGTTTGCCGGCCGGTAGGCCATCGAGACATCTGCCCCGCGTCGTCGTCATGTCTTCCTTCGACGCAGGAGCACCTTTTCATGTCTGTCGACATCGTCGCGCCCGCGCGCGACCGTTCGGCGGCGGCACTGATCGCCGCCGGAATCCTCTGGGGCACGGGCGGACTCGCCGGGTCTCTGCTCGCGGACCGGGCCGGTCTGCGGCCGCTGTCCGTGGCCACCTATCGACTGTTGCTCGGCGGCGGCCTCGCGGTCGCACTGCTCGCCGTGACCGGCGGGTTGCGCGGGGTGCCGCGCACCCGGGCCGTGGGGCGGCGGGTACTGGTCACCGGCGGCCTGCTGGGCTGCTATCAGGCCAGTTATTTTGTTGCGGTGCAACATATTTCGGTCAGCTTGGCCACGATGGTGACAATCGGGACGCTGCCCGTGTTCGTCGCCCTCGGCGCGGCGGTGCGCGACCGCCGCGTACCGGGCCGGGCCGCGCTGCTCGCGATCGCCCTCGCGGTGAGCGGGCTCGTCCTGCTCACGTGGTCACCCGGCGGCGCCGCGAGCGGCTGGACGTTGGCCGCCGGGGTCGGCACGGCATTGCTCGCCGCGGCGGGTTCGCCCTCATGACCCTGATCACCGCGACGCCCGTCGCGGGTCTGGATCCCTTGCGCACCACCGCTTTCGGCATGCTCACCGGCGGCGTACTGCTCACCCCGGCGGCGCTGGCGTCCGGGATGGCGCTGCCGCTGCGGCCCGATGTGCTACTCACGGCCGCCTATCTGGGCAGCGCGCCGACGGCACTCGCCTACACCGCATATTTCCGCGGATTGCGCACTGCCGCACCGGTTCTCGCGGCACTGGCGGCCCTCCTCGAACCACTCACCGCCGCCCTGCTGTCGGCATTGCTCCTCGGTGACCGGCTCAGCGGCCCGGGATGGTGCGGCGCGGCCCTGTTGATCACCGCCCTGGCCATCAGCTACCGGCGGTGAGGCCACGCGGCGCGCCGCCCTCAGCGGGACGTGGTGGTCTCCGAGGTCGGCTCGCCGCCGGTGGCCAGCACCGAGTGGCGTCGGCTGTAGGCGAAATAGATGATCAGGCCGAGTACGAACCACACCCCGAAACGGGCCCAGGTCTCCGGCTTCAGGTAGGTGATCAGCCAGAGCGAGAAGCCGATGCCGACCAGTGGGACGATTGGCATCAGCGGGGTGCGGAAGCCGCGGGGCAGGTCGGGCCGACGGTAGCGCAGCACGATCACGGCCGCGCACACCACCACGAAGGCCAGCAGAATCCCGATGTTGGTCAGCTCGGCCGCCTCCCCGATCGGAAGGAAGCCCGCGATCAGCGCCGACACCGAGCCCGCGATCCAGGTGATCCGGGTCGGCACGTGCCGGGTCGGGTGCGTCTTGGCGAACCACCTGGGCAGCAACCCGTCCCGGCTCATCGAATACCAGATCCGGGTGACGCCGAGCATGAAGGTGAACAGCACGGTCATGATGCCGACGATGGCCCCGGCCGCGATCAGGCTGCCCAGGCCGGGCAGGCCGACCGATTCGAAGGCCGAGGACAGCCCGCTCTTCGGGTTGATCTCGGTGTAGTGCTGCATGCCCGTCAAGACCAGGCACACCAGCACGTACAGCACCATCGAGACGGCCAGCGACAGCAGGATCGCCTTGGGCAGATGACGTTTGGCGTCCACCGACTCCTCGGCCGCCGTCGACATCGCGTCGTAGCCGAACACGGCGAAGAAGACCGTCGACGCACCGGTCACCGCGCCGCCGAACCCGAACGGGAAGTACGGGGTGTAGTTACCGCTGTCGAGGTAGAACGCGCCGACCACGATCACCACCAGCACCACGACGACCTTGATCACGACCACCACGGTCTCGAACCGCGCCGCCGCCTTGATGCCCCGGTTCAGCAGGAACGCGATCAGCAGGCACAGCAGCGCGGCGAAGAGGTCGACGTAGTGCCCGTCGCCGGTGCCGGGCGCGCCGAGCATCCAGTCCGGCAGCGCGATGTCGAGCTGCTCGAGCAGGAACGAGATGTAGCCGGAGATGCCGATGGCCACCACCGCGACGATGGCGGTGTACTCCAGCAGCAGATCCCAGCCGATCAGCCAGCCCACCGGTTCGCCGAGCACCGCGTAGCCGTAGGTATAGGCCGATCCGGCCTTCGGGATCAGGCCCGCGAACTCGGCGTAGGACAGCGCGGCCGCGGCGCTGGCGACGCCCGCGATGAGGAACGAGATGAGCACCGCGGGACCGGCGGTGTCGTGGGCGACCGACCCGGCGAGCGCGAAGATCCCGGCCCCGATGATGCCGCCGACTCCGATGGCGGTCAGCTGCCACAGGCCCAGGGCCCGCTGCAGTCCGCCGGCGGGTTCGTCCTCGATCAGCTCGATGGGTTTGCGCCGGAAGAGGTCACGCATCGCTGGGCTCGCCGGCATGTGTCTGCTCCTTGCACTACCTGATCGGGGTACTGTAAATGTGAGCGATAACAACGCCATTGTCCAGCATCAGCCGATCCGCCCAACACCTTCCGCCACCGGCGCGAGGGCGACGGTGATGTTGTCGGCGCCGCCGGAGCGCACCGCGTAGTCGGTCAGATCCTGTGCGGCGCGGCGCGGGTCGGCCGCGGTCGCCACGGCGGCGAGACCCTCGGCGTCGGGCAGGTAGTTCCACATCCCGTCGCTGCACAGCAACAGCACGCCGGGACCACGCACGCGCAGCGAGTGCACGGGAGTCTCGGCGGGGACGTGCTCGGAATCCGCGCCGAGCCAGCGCATCAGCACGTGCGCGCGGGGATCGCGCATCGCGGCTTCCTCGTCCACGCCGCTCGCGACCAGCAGTTGCGCAAAGGAGTCGTCGGAGGTCAGCCGCCGCGAGGATGTGCCGGTCTCGTCGGCGCTGAGCCAATAGGCCCGGCTGTCACCGACATTCGTCACCGTGATCGCGCATTCGCCGTCACGGCCCGGCCGCAGCACCGCCGACACGTACGTGCACGACGGGGAGTGCCCGTCGCCCACGGACAGGCCGCGCACGGCCGCGAAGGCCGCCTCCAGCCCCTGGAGCAGCGCCTCCTCGGCCGTGCGGCCGGCCGCCAGCGCGGCCAGGCAGGCGGAGACGCCGCTGCGGACGGCAGCGCCCGCGGCGACCTGCGGATCGTCGGAGGTCGAGACGCCGTCGGAGACCGCGAGCACGATCGCCGGTCCGTCCGGCCGCTCGAGTACCGCCGCCGCGACGGCATCCTCGTTGCGCGCGTGCACGATTCCGCGATCGGTGACCAGGTGCACCGCGTCCAGGTCGGCCGCCCCGCGATCGGTCTCCAGCTCGGCGAGGGTCAGTACTTTCACCGCATACCCACCTATCCGCTGTAGCGCGGGGCCGGCGCCCCCGCGGATGGTCCGAGCGCACCGAGGTGGGCGGCGTACAGACGCTGCCAGGTGCCGTCGGCGCGGATCCGGTCGAGCACGCCGTTGACGAAGCGGACCATGTCGTCCTGGCCCTTCGGTACGCCGACCGCGTAGTTCTCGAAACCCAGTGGGTCACCGACGACTTGGAGGTTGGAGTCCTGTTCGGCCAGTCCGACCAGGATGGACTCGTCGGTACTGATCGCGTCCACCTGACCCTGCTGCAACGCGACCAGGCAGTCGGTCCAGTTGTCCACGCCCAGCACCTTGGGGCGGTTCGGCAGGGTGAACAGCGGACCGGAGGAGGTGGCGCCGAAGGTGACACACACCCGCTTGCCCGCGAGATCGGGCAGCGCGCGGATAACGGCGGTGCGGGGTGCCAGAATGCGTTGCGCCCCTTTGTAATACACGGCCGAGAAGGCGACCTCGCGGCGGCGCTCGCAGGTCACCGAGAAGGTCCGGGCCACGAGGTCGACCTGGTTGTTCTGCAAGGCGGGCAGCCGTTCCGCGGTGGACACCGAGCGCAGTTCGATGCGATCCGGATCGCCGAACAGGTCGCGGGCGATCTCGCGGGCCAGATCGATGTCGAAGCCTTCCAGCTGACCGGTGGCCGGATCACGGAAGCCGAACAGGTAGGTGTTCTGGTCGACGCCCACCGTCACCCGGCCCTTCTGCACGATGCGGGCCATCGTCGAACCCGGCGGCATCGCACCGGGATTGGGCTGCGGGCCGGGTCGCAGGCTCGCCTCGGCATCGCAGCTGCGGTCGGCCCCAGGGGGCGTGGTGATCTCACGTGCCTTGGGCGGCAACGGATTCACCGCGACCGCCGGGCCGGAGCGTGGCACGGCCGGATCCGCGCCACAGGCCGCCAGTACGGCGATCGACGCGACCACCAGTCCCGCGCGCAGCACCCGTGTGTTCACAGGAACTCCTTCAGCCGCGGCCACAATCCGGTGACGACGACGCCGGCCGCGACCACCAGCAACACCAATGTGCCTGCCGCGCCGCCGATCCACGCGTCGCCCGCGCCGTCGATCTGATCGCGCAGCTGTGCCCGCGTCCGCTCGAGCCCCTCGCGCAGCGAGGTGTCCAGCTGAGCGAAGCGCTGGGCCGACGACTCCGGGCCGGAGCCGATCGCTTGCTCCACCGCTGCCGGGTAGTTCGCGGAGTTGTAATGCTCGAGTTGCCGCTCGTGCCCGCCGGTCCATTGCGAGAACTGTTGCCGCATCGGCGAATCCGCGCCCACGACACTGGACAGCTCGGCGTCGAGCTGCGCCGTCTTGGTCTTGAAGTCCTCCTCGGTCTCCTTGGTATCGCCGCGGGTGATCAACTCGAGGGTCTCGTCGGTGCGGGCCTGCTGAGCGAGAATCCTTGCCTGCGCGAGGTTCTCGCTGTGCGCCGTGGGACCGCCGCCGCCCGTGTCGATCGCCTCGTTCGAGATGACGGTCGCCAGCACGATCCACAGCAGTGCCAGCGCCGCCGCGCCCGCTCCGGCCGCGAGGCCCGGATTGAACAGCCGGTTGGTGCGCCGCACCAGCATTCGCGACGCGACCACCGCACCGGCCAGCGTGAGTATCAGCAACACCAGTGCCGCCCACGGCGGGCCGGTGACGGCGCGCTGGTCGGCACGCAGCGCGGCGTGGCGCTGCTCGGTGAGCCGGGCGGCGCTGGGCAGCAGCGAGTTCTGCATCAGGCCCGAGGCCTCGCGCAGGTAGGCCGAGCCGACCGGGAAGCCCTGCCGGTTGTTCGCCCGCGCGGACTCCACCAGGCCGGTGTACACCGGGAGATCGGCCGAGATGCGCGCGACGACCTCGCGGGTCTGCGCGTCGCCCCCGCCCGCGGTGGCCGTGGCCAGCGCGTCGGCGGTGTCGGCGAGGGCCTGCTGATATTGCCCGCGGATCCGCGGTGATTCGATGCCGCCGGTGAGGAACGCGGTAGCGGCCGAGGCGTCGGCGGCGGACAGCGCCACGTACAGCCGCTGCGCCGCGTCGGCCAGCGGCTCGGAGCGTTGCAGCGCCGCGTCGCGCCGGGCGGTCTTGGCGCTCAACTCGTTCGCGCAGACCAGGCCGGAGAGCAGGCACAGCACGACGGCCGCGACGGCGATCACGACGATCGCGCCAGGGGTCGTCGCGGCGAAGCGCCGCAACCATTCCGCACCGTTGCGGACCGGCGCCGGTAGGCGAAGTCCCACACTCCCCTCCCCCTCGGTCCACCAGGAGTTCCGATCGCGATCGTACGGGAGCCGCCACCGATGTGCCGGGCGACCGCACGGGGGCCGAAACCGAGACCGAAAGGCGAGAAGTTCGCGACCGTTTCGACCCTGCCGACGCCCGCGCGGGCGTAGAGTACCCACCTGTCTTCCGAGTCCGACGACGCGACTCGACCCTCCTTTCACGACTGTCAGGGTGAGACGGATGCCCTTCCTGGATCGCCGCGAGGCCGGCCGCCGGCTCGTCGAACGCCTGCGCGCCTTCCGCGGGCCCGACACCATCGTGCTCGGGTTGCCGCGTGGTGGCATGCCGGTGGCTTTCGAGGTCGCCACCGCGTTGCGGGTGCCGCTGGACGTCGCCGTGGTGTGCAAGCTGGAGGTTCCCGACCGGCCCCGGCTGGTGTTCGGCGCGGTCGCCGAATCCGGTGTGCGCGTGGTCGACGACGACCTGGTGGTGCGGGCCTTCATCGGCCCGCCCGAGCGGTCCCGGGTGGAACGCCAGGCTCGAGAGACGGTGCTACGCAACAGCGCTCGGCTGCGGCGCGGGCGGCCGCAGCCGCGGATCGCGGGCCGCACCGTGGTGCTCGTCGACGACGGCGTCACGACCGGCAACACCGCGCGAGCGGCGTGCGAACTGGCCCGGGCCCGCGGCGCGGCCCGGGTGGTGTTCGCGGTGCCGGTGGGTTCCTGCCGCCCGATCCGCGCCCTGACGGGGTCCGCCGACAACGTGATCTGCCTGGAGACACCGGCGCTGTTCCACACCATCGGCCAGTGGTACCGCCACTTCGACGAGGTCAGCGAGGACACCGTGCGCGCTCTGCTGGACCGCGCGGCGGGCGAACTGGGCGATCGGCCGCCCACCCATCCGATTCGCACCGTCTGAAACACGTTCTAGACATATAGCCGTATTTGTCTTACCGTCGAGACATGCACGAGGATCTGTCTCACGAAGCTCGGTTCCGCCTCCGCTCCGGCGACAGCTGGCGCGACCCGTGGACGATGTACGCCGCGCTGCGTGAGTTCGACCCGGTGCACCACGTGGTCCCCGAGGACCGCGCACACGAGGACTACTACGTGCTCTCGCGGTACGCCGACGTGTACGACGCGGTCCGTGATCCCGAAACGTTCTCCTCCGCACAGGGTTTGACCGTCGACTACAACAACCTGTCGGAGATCGGGCTCGGCGAGAACCGGCCCTTCGTGTTCACCGATCCGCCGGATCACACGGTGTTCCGCCGCCGGGTGGCCAAGGGGTTCACGCCGCGTCAGGTGCAGGAGATCAGCCCGGCGGTCCGGGAATTCGTCGCCGAACGGATCGAGCGGATGCGCGCCGCGGGCGGCGGCGACCTCTCCGCCGAGCTGTTCAAACCGCTGCCGACGATGGTGGTCGCGCATTACCTCGGTGTGCCGGAAGAGGATCGGACCAAGTTCGACGAGTGGAGCGAGGCCATCGTGGCGGCCTCGGCCACCGGTGGGGTACTACAGGCGCAGGCCGCGGTCAGGGAGTTGAGCCAGTACTTCGCGGCGCTCATCGACCGCCGCCGCGCCGCGCCCGGTGACGACACCATCTCGCACCTGCTGGCCTCGGGCCTGACCGAGGACGGCGACGTCGGCGGCGTGCTGCAGATCCTCGGCTTCGCCTTCACCATGATCACCGGCGGGAACGACACCACCACCGGAAACCTCGGCGGCGCTGTGCAATTGCTGACGCTGTACCCGGAGCAGCGGCGGTTGCTGCTGGACGATCCGGACCTGCTCTCCGGCGCGATCGACGAATTCCTGCGGCTCACCTCGCCGGTGCAGGGACTGGCTCGCACCACCACCCGGGACGTGGAGATCGAGGGTGTCACCATCCCCGCCGGGCGCCGCGTGCTGCTGCTGTACGCGTCGGCCAACCGCGACGAGCGCGAATACGGCGCGGACGCAGGCGAACTCGACATACTGCGGCGACCGAAGAACATCCTCACCTTCGGCAACGGCAACCACCACTGCCTCGGCGCGGCCGCGGCCCGCATGCAGGCGACCATCGCGCTGCGAGAGCTGCTGACGCGCTGCCCCGACTTCACCGTCGACCTCGACAAGGTGCGCTACACCGAAGGCAGTTACGTGCGGTGGCCGGTCAGCGTCCCCTTCCGAGCCGCGGCGTGAGCGGGACCGAGCGGCGCTGGTCGAGCGAACCGCGGGCGGTGCACGCCGCCGAGCGCATCCTCGACGCGGCCGCCGAGCTGTTCGCCGCACGCGGGGTGGCCGCCACGGGCATGGCCGATATCGCCAAGGCCGCCGGTTGCTCGCGCGCGACGCTCTACCGATACTTCGACAGTCGGCAGGCCGTGCGGCTGGCGTTCGTGCACCGCGAGGCCCGCCGCATCGGCGCCGCCGTGCTGCGCGAGATCGAGGACACCGCCGCGCCCGCGGACCGGGTGGTGGCGGGCGTCCTGGCGGCGCTGCGGGCGGTGCGTTCGGACCCGCTGCTGATCGCCTGGTTCCGCCCCGGCGACGCGGGCCTCACCTCCGAGATCGCCGAGACCTCGGAGGTGATCGAGGCCATCGGGGGCTCGCTGTTCGACTCGGAAGACGGTGTGGCGCAACGGGAGCTGTCGCTGCGGGCGCGCTGGCTCACCCGGATCATCGTGTCGCTGCTGACGGTCCCCGGCCGCGACGAGGCCGAGGAACGCGAGCTGCTGCACCGGTTCGTGGCGCCCGCGGTGACCGCCACACATCCCTGATCCGCACCGCTCGGGCCTGCGCGGGTAGCGGGGTTGCCGGGGGTTGCGCCCGATCGCCGGGCGCACAAGGGTGGTGAGCATGGATTCGCTGATCATGTCGGCCCGCGATATCGAGTTCCTCCTCTACGAGTGGCTGGACGTGACCGGGCTGACCGCCCGCGAGCGCTACCGCGAGCATTCACGCGAGACCTTCGACCAGGTGCTGAGCCTGAGCCGGGAGCTGGCGACCAAGTACTTCGCCCCGCACAACCGCGACAGCGACCTGCACGAGCCCACCTTCGACGGCGAGAAGGTGCACATCCTGCCGGCGGTGAAGCAGGCGCTGGACGTGTTCGGCGAGGCGGGCCTGGTCGGCGCGGCGATGGACGAACGAGTGGGCGGCATGCAACTGCCCTATACCGTGTTCTCCGCGTGCATGGCGTGGTTCTACGCCGCGAACGTCGCCACCACCAGCTATTCGATGCTGACCATGGGCAACGCGAATCTGCTGGCGGCGCACGCCGACGGGGACCAGATCGATCGTTTCGTCCGGCCGATGCTGACAGGCCGCTACTTCGGCACCATGGCGCTGTCGGAGCCGCAGGCGGGCTCCAGCCTGGCCGACATCACCACCAAGGCCGTCCCGCAGGACGACGGCACCTACCGACTGTTCGGCCGCAAGATGTGGATCTCCGGCGGCGACCACGAACTGTCGGAGAACATCGTCCACCTGGTGCTGGCGCGCATTCCCGACGCGCCCGCGGGCACCCGCGGCATCTCGCTGTTCATCGTGCCGAAGTTCCTGCCCGGAGCGGACGACTCCGTGGGCGAGCGCAACGACATCGTGCTGGCGGGCATCAATCACAAGATGGGGTGGCGCGGGACGGTCAACACCGCGCCGGTGCTCGGCGACGGCGCCTTCACCCCCGGTGGGCAGGCAGGCGCGGTCGGTTACCTGGTCGGCGAGGCGAACCGGGGCCTGTCCTACATGTTCCACATGATGAACGAGGCACGGCTGGGCGTGGGCCTGGCCGCCACCGCGCTCGGCTACACCGGATATCTGAAGGCGCTGGACTACGCCCGCAACCGGCCGCAGGGCCGCCCGGCCACCGCCCGCGGCCAGGCGACCGCGCAGATCCCGATCGTGCGCCACCCCGATGTGCGGCGAATGCTGCTGGCGCAGAAGGCCTATGCCGAGGGCGCGCTGGCATTGCAGTTGTACTGCGGCACGCTGGTGGACGAACAACGCAGCGCCACAGCGGAATCCGAAATACAGCGGGCGTCGACACTGCTGCGCGTGCTCACCCCGATCGCGAAGAGTTGGCCCAGCCAGTGGTGCCTGGCGGCCAACGATCTGGCCATCCAGGTGCACGGCGGCGCCGGCTACACCCGCGACTACGACGTCGAGCAGCATTACCGCGACAACCGGCTGAACCCGATCCACGAAGGCACACATGGCATTCAGAGCCTCGACCTGCTCGGGCGGGCGGTCACCGCGGACAGCGGCGCGGCGCTGACGCTGCTGCTGGAGACGATCGGCGCGACCGTCGCGGCCGCGCGCGCCACCGCCGACGGCGAGCTGGGCGACTACGCCGACGCGCTGCAGCAGGCCGCCGGCCGGGTGGTCGCCACCACCGGACTGCTCTGGAAGGATCTGGATCCCGCACCGGCGCTGGCCAATTCGGCCGCGTACCTGGAGGCGTTCGGGCACGTGGTGCTGGCGTGGATCTGGCTGGAGCAGGCGGTGGCGGCGCACGGCCGCACCGGCTCGTTCTACGACGGCAAACGCGCGGCAACCCGGTACTTCTACCGGTGGGAGCTGCCGCGCACGGCCCCGCTGTTCGACCTGCTCGACTCGCTCGATCGGACCACTCTCGACCTCGACGACGACTGCCTGTAAGCCGCGCTCCACCGCCGGTTTTGCGACAATGCGAAATACGTGCGGTGTTAGGGTATTACGTATTCGACCTCGTGGTGGCAACGATGCCGTCCCGTACCCGCAAGGGCCTGGAGCCCACCCGGTATAGGCGGAACCGATGGACCTTCTCAATCCGATCGACGCGATCTTTCTGGCAATAGAATCCCGCGAGCATCCGATGCATGTCGGCGGCTTGCAAGTATTCGAGCCGCCGCCCGAAGCCACCGACGATTTCGTGCACGACCTGTACGACGAGGCGAGGGCGGCGACCGACGTGCGCCCCCGCTTCCGGCGTCGGCAGAGCCGCATCCTGGGCGGCTTCTCCAGCCTGGCCTGGTCGCACGCCGACGACGTCGATCTCGGCTATCACCTGCGACGCAGCGCCCTGCCCGCGCCCGGCGGCCGCACCGAACTGCTCGATCTGGTCGGCCGGCTGCACTCCGGCCTGCTCGATCGGCACCGGCCGCTGTGGGAGGGCCGGATCATCGAGGGGCTGTCCGGCGGCCGGTTCGCGATCTACGTCAAGGTCCATCACGCACTCATGGACGGGGTGTCGGCGCTGCGGCTGCTACAGCGCACGCTGACCGACGACCCGTACGACACCCGCCTGCGCGTCCCGTGGACGCAGGGCCGTCCCGACGTCTCCGACGACGCGGCCGTCGGGATGTGGGAACAGCTGCGAAAGACGCTGCCGCGCATAGCAACCGGCGTCGGCGCCACCGCCGCGGCGACCCGCGCGCTGGCCGAGCGGCAGCTCGAACTGCCGCTGTCGGCGCCGCCCTCGATGTTCAACGTCCCGATCGGCGGCGCGCGCAGCGTGACGGTCGGCTCCTGGCCGCTGGAACGCGTCCACGCGGTGCGCCGCGCCACCGGCGCCACCGTCAACGATGTGGTGCTGGCCATGTCGGCGGGCGCGTTGCGTTCCTACCTGCTGGAGCGAAACGCGTTGCCGGACAAGCCGTTGACCGCGATGGTCCCGGTCGATCTGCGCGGCGCCGCCGACGGCGACTCGGACGGGAATCTGGTGGCGGCGGTGCTGTGCAACCTCGCGACCGACCTCGCCGACCCGGCGGCCCGGCTGGCGGCGATCAGCGCGTCGATGCGGCGGTCCAAGCGGGTCTTCCAGCAGTTGCCGCAGCTGGAGGCGATCGCGCTGTCCGGGCTGCTGATGTCCCCGCTGGGTATGACGCTGGTGCCGGGTTTCGAAGCGCTGCCGCGAGTTCCGTTCAACCTGGTGATCTCCAACATCCCCGGCCCGCGCAAACCGGTGTATCTGCAGGGCGCCCGGCTGGAGAGTAACTACCCGCTGTCGATCCCGTTCGACGGTCAGGCGGTGAACATCACCGTCACGTCCACCGCGGACACCCTCGACTTCGGTCTGGTCGCCTGCCGTCGCTCGGTCCCGCACCTACCCCGCATGATCGGCCACCTGGAGACCGCGCTGGCGGAACTGGCGCACGCCGCGACCTAGACCCGGTCCTCCGGGAACTTGCCGCGAGGTTCCTCGACGATGACCTCCGGCTCCTCCGGGCGGCCCGGCCACGGCCGTTCGGCCAGCACCGGGAACTGCCCGGCGTGGCCGTGCCGAATCTCCGCTATGCGCAGCACCTTTCGGCGCGCGAGGAACCACCCGCAGACCAGGGCGGGACCGAGCACCGCGACCAGCGCCAGCACCGCCGTGCGCTGCACCGGGGTGCCGCCGAAGGCCATCAGCGCCACCACGGCCGCGAGGAAGATCAGCGCCGAGATGCTCGTGTACGGCGTGCCGGGCAGCCGGAACTTCGGGCGATACGCCACGCCCTGCCGCCATCGGTACCACAAGCGCAACTGGCAGAGCAGCACCACCGTCCACGACACGATGGTGCCGAGCGCCGACACGTTCAGCACGATCTCGAACGCCTGATTCGGCACCACCGCGTCGAGCCCCACCCCGATCAGGGCGATCGCGCCGGTGGCGAGGATGCCGACGTACGGCACGCCGCTGCGCGACATCCGCGCCGCGAAGCCCGGGGCGCTGCCGTTCATCGACATGGAACGCAGGATCCGGCCGGTCGAATAGAGACCGGCGTTGAGGCTGGAGAACGCCGCGGTCAGCACGATCAGGTTCATGACCGTACCGGCGGCGGGCAGGCCGATGCCCGCGAAGAAGGTCACGAACGGGCTCTCTCCCGCACGAAAGGCGGTGTAGGGCAACAACAGTCCGAGCAGGATCAGGGAGCCGACGTAGAAGACGGCGATGCGGGTGATCACCGAGTTGATGGCGCGCGGCATGACATCCTCGGGATTGCGCGTCTCCCCCGCAGCGATCCCGACCAGTTCGACTGCGGCGTAAGCGAATACGACACCCGTCGTCACGGTGATCAGCGGCAGCGCTCCGGTGGGGAACAGCCCGCCGTGTTCGGTCAGCACGCCCACGCCGGTGTGCTCGCCGTGGATCGTGAACCGCCCGGCCAGGAAGACCGTGCCGATCACCAGGAAACCGACCAGCGCAACGACTTTGATGAGCGCGACCCAGAACTCCAGTTCGCCGAACCAGCGCACCGAGATCAGATTGGTGCACACCACCGCGACCAGTGCGAGGAGCGCGAGCAGCCAGTGCGGCACCGCCTCGAACGCGCCCCAATACCGGAAATAGGTGGCGATGGCGGTGATGTCGACAATTCCGGTCATGCACCAGTGGAAGAAATAAGTCCATCCGACCGCGAAAGCCAGTTTCTCGCCGTAGAATTCGCGCGCGTAGGACACGAAGGAGCCGGCCGAGGGCCGGTGCAACACCAGCTCACCGAGCGCACGCAGAATGAAGAACACGAAGATGCCGCACACGGCGTACACCAGGAACAACCCTGGCCCGGCGCCCGCCAGCCGCCCGCCCGCGCCTAGAAACAGCCCGGTCCCGATGACGCCACCGATCGCGATCATCTGCAGCTGCCGCGCGTGCAGGGATCTTCGATACCCGGCATCTTCCGCGTGCAACGCATCCGCCAGCGCCGACAGTTCCACAGGTCGCCGGACTGAAGCCATGACCATGGGCCTAACTGTGAGTCAAATCATGTCGCGCAATAATGTACCGTCATGTAGCGGTTCATTCAACAGCGGTAAGTGACGTTACGGTAAATCATCGCGAGGCGCACCTTAGGGTGAGGGCCGTGGATACGCGATGGCCACAGTTGCGAGAACGGTGCCTGCTCGAGGAGGACGCCGCGATCCTCGCGCTGAACAAACCCGACGGGATCTCGGTGACCGGCGAGCGGCACGACACCGACATCGTCGAACTGGCCGCCGAATACGGCGAGACGCTCTATCCGGTGCATCGCATCGACAAGGTGACCTCGGGGCTGGTGCTGCTGGCCAAGGACCTCGGCGCGCACGGACAGCTCACCCGGCAGTTCACCAAGCGCACGGCCGACAAGACCTATCTGGCGATCACCGCCTCGACCGGCCTGCCCGACCAGGGCGTCATCGACCTGCCGTTGAGCGTGGGCCGCAAGAACCGGGTGCGGATCGCCGCGCCCCGCGACAGCATCGCGCACAGTGCGGGGAGCTGGCAGGTGGACGAACGAGACCTGTTGGCGGGCAAGAATTATCCGTCCCGCACCGAATTCACGACCGTGCTGCGCGCCGGCGAGTACACGGTGCTCGCGGTCCGCCCGATCACCGGTCGACGCCATCAGATCCGGGTCCATCTGGCCTGGATCGGACATCCGATCGCGGGCGATCCGCTGTTCGACAAGTCCGGCCGGTATCCGCGCACCCACCTGCATTCGTGGCGGCTGCGATTGGACGCGCCCTGGCGAACCCCGGCCGTGCTCGACCTGGAGGCCCCGCCCGGCCCGGATTTCTGGACCGTCGGCGAGACCACGCTCACACCGGCGGCCGAGGCACTCGGCGGCCGCTAGCCATTTACCCTGGATGGGTGTGCCGACCAGGCACGCCCGGGCGCAACGGCGCGATTCCCACGAGAAAGCGGACGCCGATGATTGTGTTGGCACAGCTCAGCGACACCCACTTCGACCTGCACACACACAACTCCGAGCGGGTCGAGCGGGTGATGGCCTACCTCGCCGGCCTGCCGCACCGGCCCGACGCGATCCTGGTCACCGGCGACATCACCGACTCCGGCAAGGCCGAGGAGTTCGAGCAGGCCCGCGCCGCGCTGCGGGCCGACGTCCCGGTGTGGGTGCTGCCGGGCAATCACGACGACCGCGCCAATCTGCGCGAAGTGCTGCTGCGCCGACCGCCCTCCTACGAGCCCATCAACCAGGCTCTGCGCCTGGACGGGCTGACCGTGGCGCTGCTGGATTCGACCATCCCCGGTGAGAGCGGCGGTGAACTGTCCGACGACACCTACGCCTGGCTGACCGACCTGCTGCGGGACACCCCCGCCGACTCCGCGGTGCTGCTCGCGTTGCACCACCCGCCGATGCCCATGTACAGCACGGTGGTCGACCCGATCCGGCTGGCGAATCCGCAGCGCCTGGAGCAGATCGTCGCCGCCGACGACCGGATCGTCGGCGTCGTCACCGGGCATATGCATTCGATGGCGACCACGCTGTTCGGCGGGCGGCAACTGGTGGTCGCGCCCAGCGTGGCGTCGCTGATCGGCGGGCAGTGGGAGGTGGGCAGTCCGGGAGAGGTCCCCATCGACTACGGCCCCGACCCCTCGCTGGTCCTGCACGCCGTCGACGGACACCGGCTGACCTCGATCGTACGAATCGTCCCGATGGGCGGCCGGATCGGCGTGCAGCCGCGCTGAATTACGCCGCGACACTTCAGAATCGGCGTGACGGCGACCCGGCGGCCAGCCCGTTGGCCGCCACCCGCTCGCGGCGGTAGGCCGACGGCGTGGTGCCGGTCCAGCGCTTGAACGCGTAGATGAACGTCGAGGCCTCCGCGTAACCCAGCCGGATCGCCACATCGCTCACCGACAGCGGTGTGGCCGTGAGCATCTCCTCCGCCAGCGCCCGGCGCACCTCGTCCAGCAGGGCGCGGTAACTGGTGCCCGCGGTGTCGAGGTGGCGGCGCAGGGTGCGGGTGCTCATGTTGA
The DNA here is from genome assembly GCF_044628355.1 of Nocardia sp. N2S4-5. Taxonomy (NCBI): domain Bacteria; kingdom Bacillati; phylum Actinomycetota; class Actinomycetes; order Mycobacteriales; family Nocardiaceae; genus Nocardia; species Nocardia sp. N2S4-5. Next base: position 4,133,902 of record NZ_JBIUPM010000001.1, read on the forward strand.
GATCGCGTGCCACGGCGTCGATTCCGGGCGGTGCGGCGAAGCCGTCGGCCCCGCCGCGCGGCATCAGCCGCTCCCGGACCTCGGCGGCGATACCGGTGCGGGCCCGCCGCCGGTGCACCAGGTCCCGGCACTGGGCCAGGCACATCGCCCAGGTGTGCTCGTTGGCCTGCGGCAGTGGCTGTTCCAGGATCTCGGGCGGAAGCGAGAACAGGTTCCGCGGCTGCCCGAACCGCGGGCGCACCCCGATGATCTCGGCCAGCTGATCCGCGTAATCGGGCTCGGGATAGTCGAATTCGGCGCGAATGAGTTCCAGCGGGCGTCCCAGCAGATCCGTCATCACCTGGTGCATGGCGAGCACATCGCGCTCGACCAGGAACCGCCGGACGTCGGCGGGCACCAGCTCGTCGTGGATGTCGGCGACGAATTCCTCCGGCTCCCAGCGAGTTACGGGGATGCAGAAGGTGAAGCTCAGCTCCAGGAAACGCAGCGCGAACGAGATCGCCTCGCCCAGTGTGGGACTCGACACGCAGGCGAAGCCGAAGATGCCGAACGTGGTGATGCGGTAGCGGCGGCCCACCTCGACGCCCAACGCCGGACGGTCCTCGGCCAGCGCCCGCACCAGATTGCGGACCACCGCCAGCTCGGTATGCGCGTCGATCTGTACGTCCGGGTCGGCGAGGACGCGCTCGGACAGTCCCGTGCCGCGCAGCATGCGGGCGGCGGGCAGGCCGTGCTCGCGGGCGTAGCCGACCATCAGCGCCACGCTCGCCACCCCACGCGGGAAGTCCCAGTTGCGAATGCCGGGGTGCTGCACGGTTGCCATACCGCGATTATGGCCGAATATGTCGATCTAGTTCGCCGACCCTCCCTACAGTAAGGATGAGAAGCATGATGTGAGGAGCACCACAATGCCCGCGACAACGCCGTCGGTCATCATCATCGGCGCCGGATTCGGTGGCCTGGGCATGGCACTGGAACTGCAGCGCAACGGGTTCGGCGCGTTCACCATTCTGGAACGCGCCGCCGACCTGGGCGGGGTCTGGCGGGAGAACACCTATCCCGGCGCCGCCTGCGACGTACCCTCGCCGCTGTACTCGTTCTCGTTCGAGCCGCGGCCGGACTGGCCGCATCGCTATTCCGGGCGCACCGACATCCACGACTATCTGCGCGCGATCGCCCGCAAGCACCGGCTGCTGGAGCGGATCCGGTTCGGGGCCGAGGTCACCGAGGCCGCCTTCGACGAAGCCGCCGGACGCTGGACCGTGCGCACCGCCGACGGCGCGGTGTACACCGCCGACGTGGTCGTCTCCGCGGTCGGGCAGCTGTCGCGGCCGCGACTGCCCGACATCCCCGGACGCGAGACCTTCGCGGGCCCCTCCTTTCATTCGGCGCTGTGGGACCACTCGGTGGAACTGACCGGCAAACGCGTCGCCGTAATCGGAACCGGGGCCAGCGCAATCCAATTCGTGCCCGCGATTCAGCCGGAGGTGGCGCGGTTGACGCTGTTCCAGCGCACGGCGGCCTGGGTGGTGCGTCGCACCGACCGGGAGTACCGGCCCGTGCACCACGCCCTGTTCCGGCACGTGCCGGGCCTGCGCCTGGCGCAGCGGCTGTGGGTGTGGTGCTTCCTGGAATTCCTCTCGCTGGGCCTGGCGACGTTCCCGCCCATCCGGCGGATCGCCACCTGGCTCGGCCACCGCGCGCTGCGCCGCGACGTGCCCGATCCGGAACTGCGCGCCGAACTCACACCCGACTATCCGGTGCTGTGCAAGCGCGTGCTGTTCTCCAACGAGTACTACCCGGCGCTCACCCAGCCGAATGTCGACGTGGTGACGACCGGGATCGCAGAGATCGTGCCCGGCGGGGTCCGCACCACGGACGGGGAGGTGCATCCCGCCGACGTGATCGTCTACGGCACCGGCTTCAAGGGCAGCGAATTCCTCTGGCCCATGCGGATCACCGGGCGCGGCGGGGCGGAACTGGATCGGGCGTGGATCGGCGGAGCCCGCGCCTACCTCGGCATGGCGGTGCCCGGGTTCCCCAATCTCTTCCTGATGTACGGGCCGAACACCAACCTCGGCATCGGCTCCATCGTCTACATGATCGAATGCCAGGCCCGCTACATCCGCCAAGCCCTGGCCTACCTCGCCGCGCATCCCGGCCGCGGGCTCGAGGTCCGGGCCGCGGTCGCGCGCGAGTTCGACGACCACACCCAGCGCCGCCTGCAACGCACGCCGTGGACCGGTTGCAGCAGCTGGTACCGCGACGCCGCCGGGCGCATCACCAACAACTGGCCCGGCACCGTCACCTCTTACCGACTGCGCACCCGGCGGCTGAACCCCGCCGACTACGACCTCGTAATCCCTTCTTGACCTCGACGGCGCTCATGCCAGAGATGTCACAGAAACGAACTGGCAGACTTGACCCGTGACCGCTCCACCCCAGCCCGGCACCGGGCCGACGCCCGTGCACGGTCCGCTGCGCCCCATCGAGCTGGCGACCGGAGCGGTGCTCGGCGGCGTCACCGTCGGACTCGTGACGCTGGGTTCGGTGATCCCGTTCGCGGCGGCGCTGAATCTCGTCGCCGCCGTACCGCTGGGCCTGCTCGCACATCGCTACCGCCTGCGCGCCATCGTCACCACGACGGTGGCGGCGACGCTGGTGACGTTCGTCGCGGGCGGGCTGGTACCGGCGATCACGGTGGTCAGCGCGGCGACGCTGGGCGGCATCGTCGGCAGCGTCAAGCGGCGTCGCGGCGGCCTGGCGGCGGTGCTCGGGCTCTCGCTCGCCGCCGGACTGATCTGGTCCGCGGTGGTGCTGGGCTGGCTGCTGATCTTCTCCACGGCACGAAACCTGTTGTTCGACAACATCCGCAACGCGTCGCGCGGGTTCGAGAACCTCGCCGGGCAGGCCCGGCTGGACGGCGCCGGACATGCCGTCGCCGATGTCGCCGACCTGATACTGCGCTGGTGGTGGGTCTTCGTCGGCGCCGGTGTGCTGGGCGGCATGGTGGCGACCGCGATCTTCTCCTGGTACGCGCTGGGTTCGGTGCTGGACCGGCTGGCCTGGCTGCCCGGCGTGGACCGGCTCGACGCACCGGTCGACGACCGGCCGGTTCAGCCGCTGCCGGTGACGCTGCGCGACGTGTCGTTCCGCTATCCGGGCGCGCGGACCGAGGCGCTGGCCGGGATCGACCTCACCGTGCGAGTCGGCGAATTCGTTGCCGTGGTCGGGCACAACGGGTCGGGCAAGTCGACGCTGACCCGGGTGCTGGCCGGGCGCCCGCCTACCGGCGGGACCGTGGAGCGGCCCGGATCGGCCGGACTGGGCGTGCTCGGCGGCACCGCACTGGTATTGCAGCGGCCCGAGAGTCAGACGCTGGGCGTGCTGGTCGCCGACGACGTGGTGTGGGGGCTGCCGCCCGAACTCGCCGCGCAGGTCGATGTCGAGGCGCTGCTGCACGAGGTCGGTCTGGGCGCGCTCGGCCGGGCCGAGACCGCGACGCTGTCCGGCGGGCAGCAGCAGCGCCTGGCCGTCGCCGCCGCCCTCGCCCGCAAACCCGCGCTGCTCATCGCCGACGAGGCCACCTCGATGATCGATCCCGACGGCCGCCGCGAACTGGTCGCCCTGCTCGCGGCGCTGCCCCAGCGGCATGGGATGGCGGTCGTCCTGGTCACGCACCACGAGGCCGACGCGGCGGCCGCGGACCGGGTCGTGCACCTGTCGGGCGGCCGTCAGGTCGAGCGGTTGCCGGCCTGGCCGCGGCCGGTCCGTGATGCCCGCCGCCGGCCGATGGGCGAACCGCTGCTGGAGTTGCACGGGGTGCGGCACACCTACAACCGCGGCACGCCGTGGTCGGCCGCGGCGCTGCACGGCGTCGATCTCACGGTGCGCCGCGGCGAGGCGCTGCTGGTGGTGGGCGGCAACGGTTCCGGCAAGTCGACGCTGGCCTGGATCATGGCCGGGCTGATCGTCCCGACCGCCGGCACCTGCACGCTGCGCGAGCCCACCCGGACCCGGCCGGTGCATCGCCGGATCGGGGCCGTCGAGTTGGCCTTCCAGCATTCCCGGCTGCAACTGCAGCGCCAGACCGTCGGTGCGGAGATCGAGGACTGGGGCGGCAGCGGGACCGGTTCCGGCGCGGTCGGGCGGGCGCTCGACGCGGTGGGACTGGACCGGATGCTGGCCTCACGGTCCATCGAATCGCTGTCCGGCGGGCAGGCCAAGCGGGTCGTGCTGGCCGCGATCGTGGCGGCCCGGCCGCAGGTCGTGGTGCTGGACGAGCCGCTGGCCGGACTGGATCCGGAGGGCCGCGCCGAGGTCGTGGAACTGCTTGCCCGCCTGCGGGATTCCGGGTTGACCCTGATCGTCATCTCGCACGACGTCGCCGATATGGCGGCCGTATGCGACCGCACCGTGCATCTGCGGTCCGGTCGCATCCTGGAGACCGCGCCGCACTCGGTCGCCGCGACCGGCGAGCAGCGCCCCGAGTCGGCCGCCGAGCCGACCGCCACCTTCGCACGGCTGCACATCCAGCGCCCCGAAGCACCCGGAGATCCCTCATGAGTACCGTGCTGCTGCGCCAGGTTCCGGTCGACAGTCCCGTGCACCGGATGTGGGCCGGGACGAAGATGATCGCGGCGTTCCTGATCAGCGTGTTGCTGATGGTGCTGCCGTCGTGGCCGGTGATCGGCATGACGGTGCTGTTCCTGGTGGTCGTCGGGCTGGTGGCGCGGCTACCGCTGGGGACGTTGCCGCGGCTGCCGTGGTGGTTCTGGGCCATGCTGCTGGTCGGGGCGCTGGTCAATGTTCCGGTCGGCGGCGCGGCCGTGCTGCGGTACGCGCAGGTGGTGGTGTTCGGCCTGGTCCTGGTGACCACGTCGTTCCTGATCGCCTGGACCACGCCGATGGGTGAGATCGCCCCGGCGCTCGCGACCTTGGGCGCGCCCCTGCGGAAACTGCGCATCCCGGTGGACGAGTGGGCCGTCGTCGTGGCGCTCACGCTGCGCGGCCTGCCCCTGCTGCTGGACGAGATGCGGGTGCTGCGGGCCGCCCGCAGGCTGCGGCCGAAGGATTCGGCGCTGCAACGTGCGGCGGTGAACCCGCTGCTGGACATCCTGACCGCCGCCATGGCCGTCGCCACCCGCCGGGCCGGGGAACTGGGCGAGGCCATCACCGCGCGCGGCGGCACCGGGCAGCTCACCGCGCACCCCGCCGGGCCCGGCCGGCGCGACGCGATCGCGCTGGCGGTGGTGGTCGTCGTGTGCGCGGGCGCGGTCCTGGTGGACGTTCTCACGTAGAGCAAACTCGCCGGTACACCGAAAGAGATTCTCTCTGGAGCGATTTCCGGTACCCGGACGCGTCTGGTGACGGTACAGTTACACACGTCGTGTAGCCGGGTCGACGGGCCCGCGCCGCACCAGGGGTGACTTGATGTCAGGGGTTGTTGCAAGCGCGTGTCCGGGGGGCTTCCGACAACAACGAGTACCTGATGAAGATTGGAAAAACTGAAAAATGAAACTGCGCAATTTCACCGCTGCGGCGCTGCCGGTGGTCGTGGGTGTTGCCGTGGGGGCCGGCACCGTCCACGCGTCCCCCGGCGCACCCGAAGTGCGCTACGAGACGACCCTGGTAGGCAACACCGTCCAGACCACCCTGCACGGCGGCTTCTTCGAGGTGTCGAGTGACGAACAGACCGTCGACGTGAAGTCGGCCGACGGCAATACGCTCGTCACGCTGCCGCTGTCGGTCCGCCAGGACGGGTTGGAATACCCGCTGCCGCATGCGGTGCGGTCGGAGGGCCAGGTATTGGAGCTGACCGCCGTAAAGAACGTGGCCGCGGCCCGGCCCGCTCCGGTGCAACCCGTGGCCTCGCTCATGGAGAATCAGCTCGCCATGCAGTCCTTCGGATCCCAGTTCGGCATCGCCACGGCGGTCGGCGGATTCATCGGCACGGCGCTGGGGGCGCTGGTCGGTTTGGCGCTCGGCTTAGCCGTTCTGCCCTTGGAGCCGGCGACGATTCTCACCGGCGCCGCCATCGGTGGCATCATCGGCACTCTGGTGGTCGGCGGACCGACCTTGATCGTCGCGGGCATAGATCTCATCGGCACCCTGTCCGCGCCGCCGGGCACGACCAAGTGGATGGAAGTTCTCGGCCGCTGACCCAGCGCCGCAGCCGCCCCGCGCGCCCGAGCCCGCGGGGCGGCCCACGCCACACCGAAACCCGGTGTCAGCGAACCACACACCCCACCGGCGGCGGCACTCCCGCGAAACGGTCGGAGAGATAGTTCATACCGCCCAACGCCTCGCCGATGGCCGCGCCGTTGTGGGTCGGGAACGGTGAGTGCACGGCGGTGAGATTCGCGCCCCGGGCACAGTAGTTCTCGACGAGCCTGGTGAATCCGGCCACGGGAATCAGATCGTCGGTGATGCCGTGGTACAGGTACAGCGGCGTGTCGGGAACGGTCGCGCCGAGTTCGTGGGCCGCCGCGGCGGCCCGGAAAACCGGGTGCGCCAGCACATTCGGGACGACGGCGAAATCGTCCACCCGAGCCCCGGCGTACTTGGGGACCAGGTCGGATCCGCACGCGGTCGCATTCTCGGCCAGTAGCGCGCGGCCGCGGTCGTTGAGCAGCTCGAGCAGCCCGGAGTCGGGATCGTTGCGCGCCAAGGCCATCAGAATCAGCAGCGCCAGACCCGCCTGCACGCCCCCGTCGACCCGCTGCGCGATCGCCGGGATATCCGTCGGGACACCGCCCGAGCTGATGCCCGCGAACCGCACGTCCGGCGCGTACCGCGCACGCAGTTCCGCCGCCCACAAGGTCGCGAACGCGCCGCCCGAGTATCCCCAGGCGCCGACCGGACTCGCACCGACCGCGGCGGGCGGGAACGAGCGCGCCGCCCGAATCCCGTCCAGCACGGCGCGTCCGGCGGTCGGGCCGTCGAAGAAGCGCGACTGCGGTCCCTCGTAGTCGCCGACCACCACCGCCCAGCCGCGGCGCAGCGTCTCGGTCAAAAACGGCAGGTCCAGCATGGTGTTCACCACGCCCGGATCACGGCCGCCGCGCAGGGCGTACGACGGCGCGCACCGGGTGCCCAGACTGTCCTCGGCCACCTGGTACGACAGCAGCGGCCGCGGGCCCGGATACGGCAGCGGCGAGACGATCACCGTCGCCACGTCGAGCAGCGGGCGGTCCGCGGAGTCGGTGGTCCGATAGCGAATCTGCCAGGCGGACACCGGTATCGGCAGATCGAGCAGCGAGATCGGCCGCGCTCCCAGCACCGCGCCGTTCGGCTGCTCCGCGAGATCGCCCGGCGCGGCATAGAACGGATCGTCGTCCGGAAACGGAATATCCGCTCGCGCAACGGGTGCCGAGAGCACTGCCAGCAACACCGTCACCGCGAGGACAGCCACTGTGAAGCCTGTCCGATACGCCGATCCCTTGTGCCCCGAACCCATCGCACCTCCCACCTCGCCGCACACCGACGCGCGGGCACCCCGGTCACGGGTCCGCACCGAACACTTCACATCATCGGGCCACTCACCGTAACCCGACAGAAACACGCAGGTCAACGGCCATTACAAAGTCGAAGCAGAAGGGAGACCCGCCATCCGCGCCCCGAGCGGGGCGTGGCCAGGTCATGTCTCGAAGTGGCGGATGCTCGGTCTATTCGATTCACACCCCCGGTGCGGCCGTTGCGGAACTCGCAGGAACCAGACAGCCGGATTGTCCGTCCAAGAAGTTGTCGGAGTCCGTTTGCGGGAAGTCCGCAGACTACGTCGGGGTACCAGATGGTGGTGCGGAAACATGAGTAACCAGGTTGAGTGGGTCATGCCGAACGGAACCGGACATGCCTGATCCGCTCGCGGTGGACCTCGAATCGGTGCATACCAAGGCACTTCGGCTACAGGAAATCCACGATCAGCTACACCTAGCCTGTGCGCAGCTACGCGAAAATCTCGCGGAGACAGGGACACCGTGGGGTGCGGACGACGTCGGCGAGATTTTCGAAGACTGGTACCGGCCCGCCGCGGACACAACCCTGACCGTCATCGACAATTTGAGCAACGCGGTTGGGTCGACGGCACACCAACTCGGCCGGGCAGCCACCGAGTACGAGGGAGCCGACCTCGACTCGGGCGGTCATATTGCGTCCGATCCGGCCGGATATTTGCCTCCGGTGCAAGCGGAATCGACCGGGCTTCCGCAACCGCCGAAGCAAGACCAGCAAGTCGATATCCCCACGAATACACTTCCAGCGCAACCGGTTTCAGCATTACCTTCGGCTGCTTATCCGTCCGTACCGACGCGGGTCGGCGCCGGGAATCGCGGCGAGACTCCCTGGTCGGCAGCATCAGCCCCCCGGAAGGAAGTAGATGGTGGGCGGTTTGCCGGTCACACAGATCCACCAGAGTGGTCAGGTTCCCCGCTCGGCACACCGGCGGCGGATAGCCCGTCCGTCGGTAAGCCGACAACGGGGGCCGTTGGACCGTCCAAAGGATCTGTGAATCCAACCGCGAGTTCTAAACCACCTTGGGCTGCAACGAAATCCAGAGCGGACGGCACGTCGCAGGCGCAGTCGGCACGCCCCGCACGTGCTGAGGAGTTGCCGAACGCAGGCAACGGACCGCGTGTTCCGGCACCGATTCGCCGCAACACCACTCCTGCGGATCGTCCGCCGAGGGCCGACCACGAGGGTTCCCGTCGGGCTCGGCCCCGAAGACCTGTGGACCCAGCAGACGGTGGCCTGAAGTCCGGGCCGTGCCCTGCCACCGCGGCTTCCACGACGTTGTTGTTGAGAGGAGAGTTCATGTATCGCGATAACGCTCACCGGATGCGCAAGCTGTTCGAGCAGGTGCTCGACAGCTACGACCTGCAGCAAGCCGCACTGGACGATGCACTGAAGGAGCTATCGACTGCGAGTACGGAGATGACCTCCACCGATGGCCGGGTAACGGCCACGGTCAACGCGGCCGGAGTGACGACGGCAATAGAGTTGGCCGACAACGCTTTTCGTGGTGCCACACCAGATGAGCTCAGCCGTTCCATTCTCGAGGCGGTGCACAGCGCCGTGCACACCGCCAAGCAGCGGACTGATCAGATCATCGCCCCGCTCACGTCCGCGGAACTAACGCCGGATCTGGACGATGTGTTACCGGATGCCGCTGAGATCCGGGAACTCCGTGAGTCGATCGTGGACCGTTTCGACAGGGCACTGCGACTGCCGGAACCCGACGATCGGCCCAATACGAAGTGATACCTGTGCAAGTCGTGCTGGTTCCGCTCGCAGTCCGGTGAGCACGGGCGCATGTTCACGTTCTCGCCGGTGGCGCGGGTACTCGCGACCATCCCCGACCCGCTGCAAATCGTATTGGTCGGCGGGATAATTCCCGAGGCGGATGTGGCCGGCATGTATCGGTTACACGACCATTTCAAGACGGCGGCGACCGAGATCGGGCGATCGGTCGCGGATCTCGATGTGGTGCGTTCGCAGTTGGAGGAAGCATATTCCGGTATCGGAGGGGATGAAGCCGGAAACTGGCTGAGCGAATTGGGCAAGAGTTCAGCCGAGCTACAGCGCATGCTGGTACAGACGGCCGACGACATCAACGATCAAGCGCTCGACATCGACGTGACGCAAGCCGTGATGACGATTTTCGCGGCGTTTGCGGCATGGCAGATCAAGTTGGCACTGGCTGGGGCACTGGCGGGCGGCCCCGCCGTCGCCGCCTTGGTGAGTACGGCCGCGCAGAAGACATTGTTGGCGATGGCGCAGGAGCTCATGCAGCGATTGCTGGCGGGCGGTGCGAAAGCGGCGCTTCGACGGGCCGCGCTGGTGTCGATGCAGACCGGAGGCTTGCTGGCGGGAATTGATGTCGCCTACAAGGGCCAACAGTTTTTGCAAGGGCACCGGGAAGTGTGGGACTGGTCGGATATCGGGTCCACAGCGGCCCGGAACTTTACCTCGGGCTCGGTCATGGGTCTCGCGGGCGCTATGGGACATGAGGGTGGGCGAGTGCTGCTGCCCCGGATCACCGGCCGCACGGCGACGAGCCTTTTCGACAAGTCGATGATCGGGTTGACGGGTGGGCTGACCGGGGCACTTGCTGGAGGCCTGCTGACCGATGTCAACAGCGCGACCCTGGTGAACGGCGGGGTCATGGGCCTACTCGGCGGCGCTGTCTGGAGACGCAGCCTGCCTGGACAGGTCGAGACCGTCCCGCAAGCCACACACGTCACTACGGAATCGGCACTCGGACCTCTCGCCCCATCCGCTACGCCTCCGCGTGGCGCCATAGCTGACGCAAATCGTATGGGGGCACCGGACACTGTAGCGTCGCCGGGCTCCAATGCACCGTCGAAGGACATCGACCTCGAGACGTCGATGGATCGTGTCGATGCCCCACACGCTCTGCCCGCCAGCCGTCGTACAACTGTACCGGCGGTGGTGTCGGTCGACTGGCTCCGCTCCGAGCCGGCAACGACGCCGCTGTCGGAAAGGCTTGGTGGCGACACAGTGCGGGTGCTCGACCGCTATCCCGGATCCTCGGCCAAGTTACGCGAACTCGACGCGGCATTGAATCCACCGTGGCGGGGGATGGATCCCGCGAAGATCGACGCCACGCTCCCCCGTGCGCTGGACGACGCGATGCAGACGATTACCAGAGAGGTGCCGCCCGAACATTTCGACGCGATCGTGGATGCTCTCCAACTCGATCCGCGAGCCCGGAGCGAAATGCTCAGCGCCCTGCGAGCGCATGCGGACCCGGGCACTACGACGCCCGCATTCGCACCGCACTGGCGCAATGCCGAAATGCCTGACACCCGAGTCGAATACCGACTCGATCTCCGCACTTTGATGGATCTGCAAGCCGGCAACCGAGACGGGTTATCAGCGGTTACGCTGTTGGACCAGGCACTGCACGGGACGCCGGAGTCGCTGCCCGGACGCATCGCCGCGCATGCGGAGGGTGAACTCGGCAGAGCTGTCACCGATTTCGCTCGAGCCATCCCACCCGAACACTTCGCCACCGTGGTGAATTCTCTCGGTATGAGACCGACCGCCCAGGCGCCGATGCTCGATTCACTGCATCGCGTGGTCGACCGGCCGGACAGCGGGCAGCAGGCAGCCTTGCGGGCCGCCGGCGACGAGGTGGTTCGGAGGGTTGGTGCCGATTCGCCCGCGCTGCGGGGTGTCGACGTGCGTAGCAACAGCTTCAGAGAGGAAGCGGCGGTGCAACTTTCGCGCTTCGGCCCACACGATCCACGCCTGGTCTACCGCCCCGACCACGTAGAACTCTACCGACCCGGCCTGCCGAGCCTTCGAGGTTCTCTCGACGGCCCATTGGTGGAGGAATTGGCGGCCGCAAATCAGAACGACACCGGTGCGTCGGCGCGGATACCTGGCGATCCGGTGGTATCCCATAGGCTTCCGACTGAAGACTGGGGGGAATTCCGAGTGAGCGTCTTCGAATCATTGCGACCCGGCGAGGGGCCTGTCGTGGCGGCGATACTCGGGACTCCCGAACAGTTGCATGCCCGCCCTCCGCTCGTCCGCTTGCATTCCCGTTGCCTGTACGGCGACGTAATGCATTCCACCAAGTGCGATTGTCTTCGGCAACTACATGGCGCTTTCGATCAGATGCGTGACGAAGGAGCAGGCGTGGTGCTTTATTTCGACGAGGGTAGGTATGGAAACGGTCACGAAGGGCGCGGTGTCGGCATCTATCACAAAGCCGAGGCATACCGGGAGGAAGACCGAGGACTCAATACGGTGGAGGCATTCGATCGCCTTCAGTTCCCACATGATCAACGCCAATACAGCCACGGCGCCTACGTCCTGCGCCATCTCGGCCTGGAGAACGTCCGCCTGATGACGAACAACCCTCGGAAGATCGCAGCGCTGGAGGAATACGGGATCGCATTGGCCGAGCGAGTCCCGCAGAAGTATTTCGGCGACAATCGGGATGACTACCTCGACGTCAAGCGACGTTTCTTCGACCACATGTTCGACCCGAACGATTTCCCATCCTGACGTGCGGTGAGGAGAAACGGTGAAGCCCGCCCGCACCGACTTCTGGACACGATTTAGGCTCGGCCGGTGACGATCTCGGCGCGCGAACTACTCGGCGAACTGCTGGATCCGGATTCGTTCGTCGGCTGGGATCGGCCGCCGATCGAGGTCGACGCCGAGGACCGCTACCGCGCCGACCTGCGCGCCGCGGCCGAGCGGTCCGGCACCGACGAGTCGGTGCTGACCGGGGCCGGACGGCTGCGGGGCCGGCCGGTCGCCGTGATCGCCTGTGAATTCGGTTTTCTCGCCGGGTCGATCGGAGTCGCGGCGGCCGAGCGGATCGTGACCGCCGTCGAGCGAGCCACCGCACTCGGGCTGCCGCTGGTGGCCTCGCCCACCTCCGGCGGCACCCGGATGCAGGAGGGCACCGTGGCCTTCGTGCAGATGGTGAAGATCGCGGGCGCGGTCGCGGCGCACAAGGCGGCCGGGCACCCGTACCTGGTGTACCTGCGCGATCCGACCATGGGCGGGGTGTTCGCCTCATGGGGTTCGCTGGGGCACATGACCTTCGCCGAGCCGGGCGCCCTGATCGGCTTCCTCGGTCCCCGGGTATACGAGGCCCTCTACGGCCGCCCGTTCCCACCGGGCGTGCAGACCGCCGAGAACCTGTACCGCAACGGGGTGATCGACGGCGTGGTCCCGGTGCGCGTCTTCCGCCGGATCGCGCACCGCGTGCTCAATGTGACCGGCGGTGCGGCGCCGGCCGACACCGTCGACAGCGCGAAACCGGCTGCCCGCGAAGTCTTCTCAAGGAGTTCCGGGCCGAACACACCCGTGACGCCAGTGCGCGCGGAGACCATCGAATCGGCGGAACAGCCTGCCCGCGAACGACATTCGGATGTCGAGGCGGCCTGGCGCTCGGTGGCGCGCTCGCGGCGACCGGACCGGCCCGGCATCCGAGAGTTGTTGCGGCACGCCACGGACCGGGTACCGCTCAGCGGGACGGGGCAGGGCGAATCGGATCGGACCGTGGTGCACGCGCTGGCGCGATTGCGGGGGCGGTCATGTGTCGTCTTCGGGCACGACCGGACCGGGCAGACCGGCGAGAACACCATGGGACCGGCCGCGCTGCGGGAGGCCCGGCGCAGCATGCATCTGGCGGCGGAGCTGCGATTGCCGCTGGTACTGGTGATCGACACGGCCGGAGCGGCGCTGTCCCGCGAGGCCGAGGAGCGTGGCCTGGCGCCCGAGATCGCGCGCTGCCTCGCGGACCTCGTCACGCTGGCGACACCGACGATCTCGGTGCTGCTCGGGCAGGGCAGCGGCGGCGGCGCGCTGGCGCTGCTCCCGGCCGATCGCGTACTCGCCGCCCGCCACTCCTGGCTGGCGCCACTGCCGCCGGAGGGCGCCAGCGCCATCGTGCACCGCGATACCGGCCATGCCGCGGAACTCGCTGCCGCCCAACGTATCCGGGCCACGGATCTACTGGCCGACGGCATCGTCGATCGCATCGTCCCGGAGCACTCCGACGCCGCCGACGAACCCGTCGACTTCGCCCGCCGCATGGTCACCGCTCTCGCCGACGAACTGGCCGTGCTGTGCGCGCGGCCACCGGACGAACTCGCTGCCGCCCGGCACCTCCGCTACCGGCGGCTCGGCCTGCCCCGACGCTGAACCGGAACTCGTCCCCCGCGGAACACGCTCCGGGCGTTCGTTGACGGGCTGGTAAACCGCTTCTACGGTCGGAAAGGTGACCTTTCGCAGCGAGACCAGCGCAGTCCCGTCGATAATCCTCAACGACGGCAACGTGATCCCGAAGCTCGGTTTCGGTGTGTTCCAGGTACCCGAAACCGAGGCCTTCCGCACGGTGACCGCGGCCCTCGGGGCCGGTTACCGCAGCATCGATACGGCCGCCGCGTACGGCAACGAAACCGAGGTGGGGCAGGCGATCCGGGACTCCGGACTGCCGCGTGACGAGGTCTTCGTCACCACCAAGCTGTGGAATTCCGATCAGGGCTACGACTCGACGCTGAGCGCCTTCGACGCGAGCATGCAGCGGCTGGGTCTGGACTACCTGGACCTGTACCTGATCCACTGGCCGGTCGCGCGGGCCGACCGCTACATCGACACCTTCCGGGCGTTCCAGGCGCTGAAATCGCAGGGCCGGATCGGCTCCATCGGGGTGTCCAATTTCAACCGCGACCATCTGGAGCGGGTGATCGCGGAAACCGGCGAGACCCCGGCGGTGAACCAGATCGAGCTGCACCCCAGCCTGGCACAGGCGGACCTGCGCGCGTTCCACGCCGAGCACGGCATCGCCACCGAGGCGTGGAGCCCACTCGGGCAGGGCGCCGAGCTGAAGGACCCGACGGTCACCGAGATCGCGCGGGAGATCGACCGCACTCCCGCGCAGGTGATCATCCGCTGGCATCTGCAACTGGGCAATGTCGTCATCCCGAAGTCGGTGACGCCCGCCCGCATCCAGGAGAACTTCGACGTGTTCTCCTTCGAGCTGACCACCGACCAGATGACGAAGATCACCGCCCTGGACACCGGCACCCGCGTCGGACCCGACCCGGCGGAGTTCGCGGTCGGTCTGGAGGACTGACCCGGACCACCCCGCCGAGTGCCGCTCGCGAGTTCGAGAGCGGTACCTACGACGACTACCGGTGCCGCAGCCCGAGATGGTCGGCAAGCTCGACCGCGGCGGCCTGCCCCGCTCGATTGGCCCCGATGGTGCTCGCCGAGGGACCGTAACCGAGCAGGTGGATCCGCGGATCCGCGGCGACCTGGGTAGCGAGGCGCCCGGTCATGGTGATGCCGCCGCCCGGGCCGCGCAATCGCAGCGGCGCGAGGTGGTCGAGCGCGCTGCGAAAACCCGTGGCCCACAGGATCACCTGGGCAGGTTGGAAGGCGCCGTCGGCCCAGCGCACCCCGTCCGCCTCGATGCGCCGGAACATCGGGTGCCAGCGCAACGCGCCGCGCGCCCGCGCGGCACGGACGCGCTCGTCCACCGGCAACCCGGTCACCGACACCACCGACCGCGGCGGCAGCCCGCGCCGCACCCTTTCTTCGACCATCGCCACGGCCGCGCGGCCCGCGTCGGGCGTGAACGGTCCCTCCCGCCACCGCGGTTCGGTGCGCGACACCCACGTCGTGGTCGTCACCTGCGAGATCTCGTCGAGCAGCTGCACCGCCGACACCCCCGCCCCGACCACCACCACATGTTTGCCCGCGAACTCGTCGGCCGTGCGGTAGTCGTGCGCGTGCAGCTGCCGTCCCGCGAATGTCTCCGCGCCGGGATAGTAGGGAATGAACGGCTTCTCCCACGTCCCCGTCGCATTGATCAGCCCGCGCACCCGCAGTTCCCCGGCCGATCCGGACGCGGGCTCCGCACCACTGTCACCGCCGGACGCGGCCGTCGAACTACCGCCCTCCGTCTCGGCATGCAGCAAGCCGTCGACCTTCTGGTCGGGGCAGGTGGCCGGGGTGGCGCGATCGCAGACCACGCGCACCGAGATCGGGCGGTGCACGCGGAGGTCGTAGCGCTGCTCGTACAGCGCGAAGTAGTGCGGTACCGCGGTCGCCGCCCGAGCGTTCGCCGAACCCTCCGGCAACGTCTCGGCGAACGACATGCCGGGCAGGTCGTGCACCCGGTTCACGGTGCTCAGCGTCAGCGACGGCCAGCGGAACTGCCAGGCCCCACCCGGTCCCGGTGCGTGATCGACGAGGAGAAAGTCCCGTTCGGGGCGCAATCCCAACCGCCGCAGGTGATATCCGGCGGACAAACCCGCCTGTCCGGCGCCGATCACCAGGATCTCGAAATCGGGTGCGGTCACCGGCGTCACGCTACGCGGGGTGCGTCGAGAGCGGTCAAGCAACCTTTCGCCGCATAGAGTGAAAGTATTCGATACCGCATGGACGGGGAGGTCAGATTGCTCGGAGTCAGCCGCGATGGTGACGTGGTCACCATCGAATTGCAGCGCCCGGAGCGCCGCAATGCCCTCAACCTGGAGTTGGTCGGGCTGCTACGGGAAGCCGTCACGACCGCTGCGGCCGACGCCCGCGTCATCGTGCTGACCGGCCAGGGCCCGATCTTCAGCGCGGGCGCGGACCTGTCCGGCGTGTACTCCCAGGAGTTCCTCGACGCCCTGATGGAGATGCTGCGCACGCTCGAGACGATCCCGGTGCCGGTGATCTCGGCGATCAACGGCGGCGCGCTCGGCGCGGGCGTCCAGCTGTCGCTGGCCTCGGACTTACGGGTGATGAGCCCCGAGTCCTACATCGCCATCCCGGCCGCGAAACTCGGCATCTCCGTGGACCGCTGGACGATCCGCCGCCTGGTGGCGCTGCTCGGCGGCGGCCCGGCCCGCACCGTACTGCTGGGCGCCGAGCCCGTAACCGCCACCGACGCTTATGCTTTCGGCTTCGCCAACCGCATCGGCACCCTCGCCGACGCGCAGGCGTGGGCGAAATCGATCGCCGAGCTGGCGCCGCTGTCGTTACGCCATCTCAAGCTGGTGTTCAACGACGACGGCACCCGCGGCGAGGACAGTCCCGAGCAGCGGGCCGCACTGGAGGCCGCCTGGCGCAGCGACGACGCCAAGGAGGCCAAGCTGGCCCGCGAGCAGAAGCGTTCGGCGAAGTTCGCGGGGCGCTGATGAATTCGTCAGTGGGTTCCGCTGTGCGCCGCGCGGCCGTGGGTGTCGCCGGTGCGGTCGGATTGACCTGGGCGCTGCGGGCGGCGCGCGGCCTGCCGGAGTCGATGGGAGCCTCCGCCGCGGCCATCGCGCTGACCGCGTCGCGCTCGGCGAGCTACCGCAACCGCCAGTTCCACAACACCGAGCCGAGCAATCAGTTCGCGCCGGGTTCGTCGCTGTCGCTGCTGTTCTCCGCGCTGACCCGCACCGGCGTGGGCCGTCCCCCGGGCACCATACCGCTCGCCACCCCGGAGGTTCCGGCGCAGGCGGGCGATCTCGCGGTCACCTGGTACGGGCATGCCTCGGCCTTGATCGAGGTCGACGGGTACCGGATCCTCACCGATCCGGTGTGGAGCGAACGGGTTTCGCCGTCGCCGACCATCGGCCCGGCCCGCCTGCACCCCACGCCCGTCCCGCTGGACCAGCTGCCGCCGCTGGACGCGATCGTCATCTCGCACGATCACTACGACCACCTGGACCGCGACACCGTGCGCGCCCTGGCCGCCGGCCAGCAGGCCCCGTTCATCGTCCCGATCGGCATCGGCGCGCATCTGCGCAAATGGCGGGTGCCCGAGCAGCGCATCATCGAATTGGATTGGGGCGCTTCAGTTTCCCTGTCCGAGCTGGACCGCGCCCGGGACAACGGCGACCTGGTGATCACCTGCGCCGAGGCGCGGCACTTCTCCGGCCGGGGGCTGGTCCGCAACACCACGCTGTGGGCCTCGTGGGTGATCGCGGGTCCGGCGCGCCGGGTTTATTTCGGCGGCGACACCGGGTACACCAAGGCGTTCGCGGAGATCGGCGCGACACTGGGCCCGTTCGATCTGACCCTGCTGCCGATCGGCGCGTACGACGTGCACTGGCCGGATGTCCACATGAACCCGGAGGAGGCGGTGCGTGCCCACGCCGACGTCTGCGTCGGCGACGCGGGCCGCGGACTGCTGATCCCGATTCACTGGGCGACGTTCAACCTGGCCTTCCACGGCTGGTCGGAGCCGGTACAGCGAGTGGTCGCGGCGGCCCGGGCCGCCGGCACCCCGATCGCGGTGCCGCTGCCCGGCCAGCGTATTGATGCGAATGCGGTATCACCGCAGGTCTCGTGGTGGGAAGATGTGCGCAAGTGATCCAGCCGAAGACCGATGAGTAAGGAGTAGGACCTATGAGTCTGATAGATACGCTCAAGGGATTGGTCGGCAAGGGCAGGGACGCGGCCTCCGAGAATGCCGAGAAGATCCACGGGGCGGTGGACAAGGCCGGAAGTTTCATCGACGAGAAGACCGGCGGCAAGTACACCGACAAGATCGGCAAGGGCACCGACGCGGTGAAGAACGCCATCCCCGAGCAGGGACAGGCGAATCCGGGCCAGGGTCCGGCGACCCCGCCGCCGGCGCCCGAGCCCCCGGCCGACCCGGGCCGCCCCACCCCCTGATCCCCGTCGTGACGGGCCGTTCGACGTCTCGAATGCGAGACGGCGGCGGCCCTTCGCTGTGTGTACGGCCGCTGCCTGTCGGTGGCGGCCACTAGAATTCGAATATGGTGTCCCGCCGCCGGTTCGGGAGTATCGAGGTTGAGCTGTCCAACCTCGACAAGGTGCTGTACCCCGCCACCGGCACCACCAAGGGCGAGGTCATCGAGTACTACACCGCCATCGCCCCGGCCCTGCTGCCGCATATCGCCGGACGCCCGGTCACCCGCAAGCGCTGGCCCAACGGTGTCGCGGAGCCGTCGTTCTTCGAGAAGAATCTGGCCTCGCACGCCCCCGGCTGGCTCCAGCGGCAGACGGTCGAGCATTCCGATCGGCACGTCACCTATCCGGTGCTGGATTCGGTGGCCGGGCTGGCCTGGCTCGGTCAGCAGGCCGCGCTGGAAATCCATGTGCCGCAATGGCGTTTCGTGCGGGGCGAGCGCGGCCCGGCCACCCGCCTGGTGTTCGATCTCGACCCGGGCCCCGAGGTCGGGCTCGACGATTGCGCCCGGGTGGCGCTGTGGATCCGCGAGACGGTGCGCGATGCCGGACTGGACGCCTACCCGGTCACCAGCGGCAGCAAGGGCATCCACATCTACGTCCCCCTGGACCGCGAACTCACCCCGAGCGGCGCGTCCACGGTCGCCAAGCAGCTCGCCACGGGGCTGGAGAAACTGCATCCCGAGCTGGTCACGGCCACCATGGCCAAGGCGGCGCGGTCGGGCAAGGTCTTCCTGGACTGGAGCCAGAACAATCCGTCCAAGACCACCATCGCCCCGTACTCACTGCGCGGCCGCACCCACCCCACGGTGGCCGCGCCACGCACCTGGGCGGAGATCGAGGACCGTAAACGCCTGCGGCACTTGACCTTCGACGAGGTCCTGGCCCGCTGGCGGGACAACGGCGATGTCCTGTCCGGCCTGGATCCCCCGCTCGCGGAACAGGCCACCGACCCGCTCACCACCTACCGCTCGATGCGCGACCCGACCCGCACTCCCGAGCCGGTGCCCGCCGGGCCGCCCGCGTCGGGCGCGGGCGACAGGTTCGTGATCCAGGAGCATCACGCCCGCCGCCTGCACTGGGATCTGCGGCTGGAGCGCGGCGGGGTGCTGGTGTCGTGGGCGGTGCCGAAGGGCCCGCCCACCACGCCGAAGGAGAACCGCCTGGCCGTGCACACCGAGGACCACCCGCTGGAGTACCTGGATTTCCACGGCACCATCCCGCGGGGCGAGTACGGCGGCGGCGAGATGACCATCTGGGACACGGGCACCTACGAGACCGAGAAGTGGCGCGAGGACGAGGTGATCGTGCACCTGCACGGCTCCCGACTTGACGGCCGCTACGCCCTCATCCAGACCAACGGCAACCAGTGGCTGATGCACCTGATGAAGTCGGAAGCCCCGGTGGCGCAACCATTTCCGAATGGCAAGCCCAAACAGCCCACGCAGTTCCCGCACGGCCTGACCCCGATGCTGGCCACCACCGGCGACGCCTCCGTCCTCGACACCGACGAGTGGGCGTTCGAGACGAAGTGGGACGGCTTCCGGCTGATCGCCGAGATCGAGGACGGCAAGGTCACCCTGCGCAGCCGCGCGGGCAACACGGTCACCGGCCGCTATCCGCGCCTGGCCACCCTGGGCCGCGAACTCGACGGTCATCGCGCCGTACTGGACGGCGAGGCGGTGGTCTTCGACGATCACGGCGTCGCGAATCTCGGTCTGCTGCAAGCCGATGCCGCCCGCGCGGTGTTCGTGGCCTTCGACGTGCTGTACCTGGACGGCACCTCGCTGCTGCGCAAACGCTATACCGATCGGCGGCGAGTGCTGGAGGCCCTGGCCGGGCGGGCGCCGTCACTGGTGGTGCCGCCACAGCTGGACGGCCCGGGCGCGGCGGCGCTGCGCTACAGCCAGGAGCAGGGCTTCGAGGGCGTGATCGCCAAGCGCAAGGATTCGGTGTACCTGCCGGGCAAGCGCGGGCAGTCCTGGGTCAAGACCCGCAACTGGCGCACCCAGCAGGTGGTGGTCGGCGGCTGGCGGCGCAGCGAGGCGCGGCAGTTCGCCTCGCTCCTGGTCGGCGTCCACCACGAGGGCAGGCTGTTCTACGTGGGCCGCGTCGGCACGGGCTTCAGCGACCAGGAAATGTCCGAGCTCGCAACGCAATTGCGCCGCCTGCAACGCAAGACCAGCCCGTTCGACAACGACCTCACGCCCGAGGAACGCAAAGACGCGGTCTGGGCCACCCCGACCATCACCGGCACGGTCCGCTACATGAACTGGACCGAGGCCGGTCGCATGTGGCATCCGGCATGGATCCCCGCCACCGACTGACCGGCGCTACTCGCCCTTCTCCAGTAGCGGGACGAGGGTGTCGACGTCGGTGACGACGGCGTTCCCCTGGAAGGCGAAGTCGTCGTATGCCCGCGCGATCGCCTCCTGGTCGCGCCCGCCGCAGGCATCACGGACCACCACCGGGACGAATCCGAGGTCGGTGGAGTGGGTGACCGTGGGCGCGATACCGATCTCCAGCGCCACCCCGGTGATCGCGTACGACACGATGCCCAGGTCACGCAGTACGGCGGCCAGTGGCGTGCCCTCGAAGGCCGACATCGAGGTCTTGTCGAACACCACCTCGTCCGGGCCCGGTTGCAGCTGCGGCACCAGCTGGAACCCCGGCGTATCGCGCTGCAGGATCGGGGTGATCTCCTCGACCGAGTCCACGCCCTGCCACGACATCGCCATGCGCAGCGCGAACAGACCGCTCAGCCGCTTCGGCAGGAACAGATGCCGCAGGAAGATCACCGGATACCCGCCGCGGCGGGCGGCCTGCACCACCCGCTCCACCCGGGCCACGATCTCCGCGCCGTCGTCGAGCTGCGCCAGCACGCCGACCTGCATGTCGTAGACGATCACCGCCATCCGCCGCGGGGAGCACAGCTCACGCAGGTCCTCCGGAATCTCCAGCCCGTTGCCGTGGCGCACCGCGTCTCTCCCTCTGCCGCAATCGTTTTCGCTCACCCTACCGGCGGACGGGGTCGGCGCCGGTGACTTTCGCGACCGGCCGAACCCAGGGGCTCAGGCCACGGCGAGGCCGAGCGTGAGGGCAGCGACCGCGAGCAGCAAGAAGACCCCGGGGTAAACCACGTCGGCGTAGACCCGCGCCCGCAGCACGGTGGCCACGGCACCGAGGAAGTAGAGCACCAGGTAGGCGGCCGCGGCCACGCCGACCAGCGGCACCGCGAGTCCCACCAGCAGACCGGCGGCGCCCACGGCCTTGGCGACACCGAGCGGAACGATCCACGAATGCGGGACGCCGTAACTGGTCATGTTGTCGAGGACCCACTGTTTGCGGACGAAATCGACACGCGCCGCGGCGAGATTGGCGAGAGCGGCGACCACCGCGACGGTGGCGTAGACGGCGAACATCGAATTACCCTTCGGCCGAGCATCGGGGAACACCCCCAACCCTCGCCCGCATCGCCGCGGCCCGTCCAATACCTGAGTCCATAACCGAAAGGCATGACCTAGGCCGATCTCCGGGCAGCACACAGTCACGACCGGGGTGCCGACCCGTCAGCGGCACGACTGAGAGCCGCGTGTCGTCCGGCCCTGTCCAGGCCGGGCGCGCGCGGACTTCATCACGGAACCGCCGCAGCTCCGGAATCCGCTGCGGCGGCCGGTGACGGTCAGTAGCCCTGGACGACCTTGCGCAGCGCGTACTCGGTCACCGAGACCAGCGCCTGCTTCACCGGCTCGCGCCTGCGGGCGTCGATCGACATGATCGGCACGTCCGCGGGCACCGCCAGCGCTTGGCGGATGTCCTCGAGCGGGTACTTGGGGGCATCGTCGAACTCGTTGATGGCCACCAGGAATGGCAGGCTACGCGCCTCGAAGTAGTCGACCGCGGCGAAACTGTCCTCCAGCCTGCGGGTGTCGACCAGCACCACGGCGCCGATGGCGCCGCGGATCAGGTCGTCCCACATGAACCAGAAGCGGTACTGGCCGGGGGTGCCGAACAGGTACAGCACCAGGTCGTCGGCAAGGCTGATCCTGCCGAAGTCCATGGCCACCGTCGTGGTGGCCTTCGTCGGCACGGCGGCCAGGCTGTCGACACCGACGCTGGCATTGGTCACCAATGCCTCGGTGCGCAGCGGAACGATCTCCGATACCGCACCGACCAAGGTCGTCTTACCCACACCGAAACCACCGGCGACCACGATCTTCGCCGAGGTGGGCTTACTGGTGCGCGTATCGACCTGGGCCGTCGAATCAAATACGCCGGAGTCCACTGAGAACCCTTTCGATCAGCTCGCGACGTTCATCGTCGCTCGAATCGTCTTTCAAAGTCGCCGACACCCGCACATGACCGGCCTCGATGAGGTCGGCGACGAGAACTCGAGCCACCCCGATCGGAATACCCAGACGGGCGGCCAATTCTGCGACAGACGGCGATTCTCTGCACAACTCCACGATTGACGTCTCGATGTTGGTGAGCTCGAACTGCCGCTCCAGGGCGACCGGATGCGATGCGACGAGTGCCTCCAACGCCAACTCGACCGTCGGCCGCGTACGGCCGGCGGTCAACGAGTATGGACGAACGAGGCTCGGCTCGGCGCTCCCCATGCGCTGGTTGTCTATGTCCATCCCACCATCAGGAACCCATCGTGACGCGAGGTGTGGCCTGAACTGTCTGGCCAACTCGCTCGACAAGCAGCGCCATCTCGTAGCCGACTTGCCCGATGTCGCAGGACGTGTTGGTCAGCACCGCGAGATAGGAGCCGTCGCCGACCGCCATCAGTAGCAGGTAGCCGTGTTCCATTTCGACTACCGACTGCAGCACGGTGCCGCCTTCGAACAGATTCGATACACCGACCGAGAGGCTCGCTAGCCCCGCGGTCACCGCCGACAGCTGTTCCGCACGGTCCACGGGCAACTGCGCGCTTGCGGCCATCAACAGACCGTCAGCCGACACCAGCACGGCATGAGCGACGCCCGGAACCTCGTTGGCGAAGTTCGAAACCAGCCAATCCAGCTGACGGTTCGTACCACCTAGATCGGGGTTCATCGGTCTCCTTTATCTCCGGTTAGGTTCATTGCTCTCATTGCGCGGCCATCCCGGACGCCCTGCTGGTGACGACTCAGACTTGACCTGATGGACTCTGCATCACGCTTCGGCGTGCTATCGGCCTTTCCGATGACGCCACCGGGAACCAGGCGGTTGCCGGGATCGCGCTGAGGCAATCCGGCCGCCGTCCGCTTCTCGGATTGGGCCTCCACGGCCCGCCGGGCAGCCTGCCAACCTTCGTCACCTGGTGATTCGAAGGAAGCGGCCACCTGGGACCGGTCCGCGTTGGGATCCGCCAGCCACGCCGACATCATCTCGGCGAAGATCGGCGTGCCCATCGACGCACCGGAGTCGTCCGCAGGCTGCAGCCGGGTCTGGAAGAACGAGGCGGTCTTCTGCGGGTTGGACTTGAAACTGTGCCGACCGCGCTCGCGGCCTTCGCCACCGGCCGACTCGTCGCTCTCGGGCGCGAGGCGCTCGTGCTGCGGCAGGCTCAGACCCGGTGTCGGCGCGGGACGCGGCGGCAGACCGGCACCGGGCTGACGCTGCGGCAGCCCCGTCGAACCTGGCGACCGCTGCGGCAGTCCGCCGCTCGAATCCTGCGTCAGACCACTGCCCGGCTCACGCTGCGGCAGACCACCGGTCGACTCCCGCGTCGGCAAGCCGAGACCCGACTCCCGTTGCGGCAGACCGCCCGTCGATTCCCGCGTCGGCAGGCCGAGACCCGACTCGCGCTGCGGCAATCCACCCGTCGACTCGCGCGACGGCAGGCCACGGCCCGAATCCCGTTGCGGCAGACCACCGGTCGACTCGCGCTGGGGCAAACCGGCGCCCGGGTCGCGCTGGGGCAGACCACCGGTCGACTCCCGCGTCGGCAGGCCCAAGCCCGATTCCCGCTGCGGCAGACCACTTCCCGGCTCACGCTGCGGCAGGCCACCACCGGACTCCCGCGAGGGCAAACCGAGGCCCGACTCACCCTGTGTCAGACCGTTCGCCGCGGACTCCCGCTGCGGCAGGCCACTACCGGGCTCCCGCTGTGGCAGACCACCGCTGGACTCCCGTGAGGGCAGGCCGAGACCGGATTCCCGCTGCGGCAAGCCGTTCGCGGCAGACTCGCGCTGCGGCAAACCACTACCGGGCTCACGCTGCGGCAGACCGCCGCCGGGCTCGCGCTGCGGCAAACCGCCGCCGGGCTCGCGCGAGGGCAGGCCGGAGCCCGCATCACGCTTCGGCAGGCCACCGCTCGACTCGCGGGACGGCAAGCCCAGGCCCGAATCCCGTTGCGGCAGACCACCGGTCGACTCGCGCTGCGGCAGCCCCGATTCCCGCGACGGGAGATCGGTTCCGGCCGACTCACGCTGCGGGAGGCCCCCGGCGCCGCGCTGCGGCAGGCCACCGGGACCGGACTCGCGAGGCGGAATGCCACCAGCACCCGGTTCCCGCTGGGGCAGACCACCGCCGGGACGCCGGGACGGCAGACCGTTGCGGCCACCCTCCCGCTGCGGCAGGCCACCGGCCTTGGGGTCGCGCGGCGGAATGCCACCGGCGCCCGGGTCCCGCTGCGGCAGGCCGGACGGACCGGCCTCGCGCTGCGGCAGCTTGGCCGCGGGCCGCTCGGGCGCGTCCTCGCCGGGCGGCGGGGTGGGCGAACGCTGCGGCAGACCGGTGGCGCCGGCATTGCGCTGCGGCAACGAACCACCGCGCTGCGGCAGACCGCCCTCGCGCGGCGGCAACTCCGAACCACGTTGTGGCAGACCGCCACCGGGCTCACGCGGCGGGATTCCACCGGCGCCCGGATCCCGCTGCGGCAGACCGCCCTCGCGCTGGGGCGGACCACCCGGACGCTGCGGCAGACCCGTCAGGCCGGAGGGCCGGGCGGGCTGCGGACCACCGGCGCCCGGCGCCCGCTTGAGCATGTTCGCCGCCAGACCGGCCTGCGGAGCCGCGGGCGCGGGACCGCCGCGCTGCGGCAGATTCGCACCCGGCTGCGCCGCCGGCGCCTGCGGACCGTGCGCGCCCGGCTCCCGCTGCGGGAGCCCTCCGGGCTGGGGAGCATCGCCGGGACGCCGCTCGGCGCCGGCCACACCGTGCCGGACCGTCGGGCCGTTCGCACCGGGCTCGCGCTTGGGCAGGCCGCCGGGCACCGCGGTACCGGGCTGGCGTTGCGGCAGTGCGCCGTTCGCGGGCGCGGCCCCGTTGGCCGCCGCCGGACGCTCGCCGCCCGGTCGTTCCGTCCCGTTCCGCTCGCCGTCGGCCCCGGTCGGCCCGCTCGCGGTGGGGTCGACGGTGACCATCATGTTGCCGCTGGGCGTGCGGGTGACCGTGCGCATCTGCATCGAGGCCGGGTTGGGCCGCTGCGGCTGCACCGCCTGCTGCTGCGGGCCCGACTGCTGCGACGGGATCTGCACCCCCGCGCCGCCCGGTGTCACGATGATCGCCTTGGGCACGTGCACGGTCACCGTCACGCCGGGATCGCGGGCGGTGTCGAAGGTGGGCCGCAGCCGCACGGTCAGCCCGTGCCGCTCGGCCAGGCGGCTGACCACGAAAAGACCCATGTGACGCGCGGTGTCGGGGCCGACCTCCGCGGTGCTCTCCAGGCGGCGGTTGATCTCCGCCATCTCCGCGGGCGGCATGCCGATGCCGCGGTCGGCGACCTCGATGAGCAGACCCTGGTCGTGGGCCTGGGCGAAGGTGAACTTGACGTCGGTCTCCGGCGGCGAGGCGCGCAGCGCGTTGTCGAGCAGCTCGGCGAACAGGTGCGCCAGGTCCGAGGCGGCCGGTTCGGTGATGGCGCCCCGCGGGGTGGCGCCCAGCTTCACGCGCTCGTAGTCCTCGACCTCGGAGATGGCCGCGCGCAGCACGTCGGCGATCTCGACCGGGGCCGTCTTGCCGCGGCGCTGCTTCGGCGTACCGGCCAGAATCAGCAGGTTGTCGCCGTTTCGGCGCATACGGGCGGCGAGGTGGTCCAGCCGGAAGAGGTTCTCCAGCAGGCGCGGGTCCTTCTCGTCGTACTCCATCGCCTCGATGAGCGAGAGCTGATGGTCGACAAGGGATTTGGAGCGCCGGGCCAGGGTCTCGAACATGTCGTTGACCTGGGTACGCATGGCGGCCTGGTCGGCGGCCAGGCGCAGCGCCTGCCCGTGGATGTCGTCGACCGCGCGGGCGAGCTGGCCGACCTCCTCCTCGGTGTGCACCGGCATCGGTTCCAGCGGCACATCCTCCGGGCTGGCGCCGTCCCGCAACCGGGACACCTCGTGACCGAGGTCGTGCTCGGCGACGCGCAGCGCGGCCAGGCGCAGCTTGCGCAGCGGGACGATCATCGAGCGCGCGATCAGCACGGCGAGCACGAGCGCCGCCATGATGGTCGCGATGACGATCACGGCGTAGCGGACGGCGCCGGTGCGGGCGTTGTCGGCCAGGTTCTTCACCTGGGCGTCGATGTCGGCGCTGGACTGGCTCACCACCTTCTGGTAACCGGCGAGGCTGTCCAGGGCGGATTGCCGCAGATCCTGCAGCGGGATCTGACCGGAGGCCGCCTGCGGCCCGTTGGTCAGCGAGATGCGGTTGTTGACCAGCTGGGTCAGTTCCGCGATGGTCGGGTCGCCGTCGGGGAAGCGGTGCGCGAGGATGCCCAGCATCTGGCGCTCGGTGTTGGCCGCGATCTGGAAGTCGCGCAGGCCGTCCTTGACATTGCCGCGGATCGCCTCGGCCATACCGGCGGTCTCGGAGATCAGCACCGCGCGAGTGTTGAGCGAGTCGACCAGACGCAGCTTCGCGGCCTCGACGCCGGGGTCGGAGATCGTGGCGGTGATCGCCTCGGCGGTGCGGACGCTGTTCTGCCGGATCGCCTCTTCCTGCTGGAGCGCCTCTTCGACCGTCTTGGAGGGCGAGGCGCCGTTGGCGCGGACCGCCTTGGCGCCGTTGATCATTCCCTCGATCGCCGCGCGGCCACCGGACACACCGTCCAGTCTGGGCGCGGCCTTCTCGGCCGCGATGATGGCGTTGTCCAGTTGGGTGAGATCGGCCTCCTGCACCAGCGACTGGTTGGGGCCGAGCTGAATCATCTGCTCACCGGCGACCGTGGCGGCCGCGGCGCTCAGGCCGGTGACGGCCGGGATCGCCTGTACGTGCTTGACGGCGGTGTCCAGCTCGCTGGAGTCGCTGAACTGAGCCGCGATCCTGGAGGCGCCGAGCACCACCGCGACGAGGAGGGGGACGGCCAGTACCGCCGTAACCTTCCAACGCAGGTCCCAGTTGCTAAGCGCCCAACGCTTCCTGCCGGACCTAGCGGCGTCACGCATCTCCACTCACTTTCCAAACTGGCCCCAGCCATGCGCCATCAGCGAGCCTCCCACGGGCGTGGGCGTGGCTCGGCAGGCAGGTCTGACCGAGAACTGCGGCTGGCCGAGAATTTGCGTCCATGACGGCCGACATATGTGGCATGCGATTCTAACGGATCAATAACTTCTTGTGTGACCTGTTGGCAACGTCCAGCCGTTGACCTGGCGGTTCCAGACAAAATCAAAGGTCGCGGCGCCCGTCCGGACGTCGCGTGAAGTCTGCCACAATCAGGCTGATCTATCGAGGCGGGCATCGAGGCGAGGCAGGGAGTCACACGGTTGAACGCGAAGCAGGAGTACCGGCCTACCTATCAGACCAGCCTGGTCGATCCCGCCGACTTCTGGGGCGCCGCCGCCAAGGCCATCAGCTGGGATGTTGCACCCACTCAGATCGTCGACAGCACGGCCCGCCCGACCGCCCGCTGGTTTCCCGATGGTCGACTGAACACCTCCTACAACGCGCTGGACCGGCATGTGCGCGATCTCACACCGGAAGAGGGCTCGACAACCGCCGAACTCGTACCGACCGGTGGCCGCGCGGACCAGCCCGCCCTAATATACGACTCGGCTATGACGGGCGCCACGCTTGTCTACACCTACGCCGAGTTGTTGGCCGAGGTCGCTCAGTTCGCCGGCGCGATGCTGAGGCTCGGCGTCCGGACCGGTGACCGGGTCGTCATCTATATGCCGATGATCCCCGAAGCGGTGGTAGCCATGCTGGCCTGCGCCCGAATCGGCGCGGTGCACTCGGTGGTGTTCGGCGGGTTCGCCGCGCATGAACTGGCCGCCCGGATCGATGACGCGGAACCGGTGCTGATCGTGACGGCCTCGGGCGGTCTGGAGCCGGGCAAGCGCATCGAGTACCCGCCGATCGTGCTGCAGGCGCTGGACCAGGTCGAGACCACCGCGCCCCGGCACGTCGTGGTCAAGCAGCGCAACGGTTTTCCGACCATACGGTTCGCGACGCCCTCCGCCGATCAACTACCGGGCCCCACCGAATCCATTGCCGCGCAATGGCTGGACTGGGCCGACATGATCCGCGACGCCGAACCGGCCGACCCGGTCTCGATGGCGGCCACCGACCCGCTCTACATCCTCTACACCTCCGGCACCACGGGGAAGCCGAAGGGCGTGGTCCGCGACAACGGTGGGCACGCGGTCGCGCTGACCTGGTCCATGCGCAACATCTACGACGTCGGACCCGGTCAAGTGATGCTGACGACCTCCGATATCGGCTGGGTGGTCGGGCATTCCTATATCGTCTACGCCCCGCTGCTGGTCGGCGCCACCACCGTGCTCTACGAGGGCAAGCCGGTCGGCACCCCCGACTCGGGCGCCTACTGGCGGCTGGTGGACCAGCACGACGTGCACGTCATGTTCACCGCGCCGACCGCGCTGCGGGCCATCCGCCGCGCCGACCCCGCCGCCGCCGCGGCCGGGCGCCACGACCTCTCGTCGCTGCGCGCGCTGTTCTGCGCCGGCGAGCGGCTGGACCCGACGACCTTCGCGTGGACCCGCGACACCCTGCTCGCCGACCACCCCGACTGCCCGGTGGTCGACCACTGGTGGCAGACCGAGACCGGCTGGCCCATCTGCGCGGATCCGCTGGGCCTGCAAGAACTTCCGGTGAAGCCGGGTTCGGCGTCGCTGCCGGTGCCCGGCTACCGCATCCGCGTCCTGGACTACGAGGGCGACGCGGTGGCGGCCGGCACCGAGGGCAATATCGTCATCGGGCTCCCGCTGCCGCCCGGCACCCTGACCACTCTCTGGGGCGACGACGAGCGGTTCGCCCGCTCGTATCTGTCCGCGTATCCGGGCCACTACCTCACCGGCGACTCCGGTTACTTCGACGAGGACGGCTACCTGTTCGTGCTCGGCCGCAGCGACGACGTGATCAACATGGCCGGGCACCGGCTGTCGGCGGGCGGGATCGAGGCCGCGGTCGCCGGGCACGAACTCGTCGCCGAATGCGCGGTGATCGGCATCCCCGACGAACTGAAGGGCCAGCGGCCGATCGCCTACGTCGTGCTCAAATCCGGCGGCATCGGCGAGAGCGCCGTGCGGGTCGACCCGGCCCGGCTGCGCGCCGAGGTGATCGAGCGGGTGCGCGACCAGATCGGCGCCATCGCCACCCTGCACGACGTGATCGTGGTGAACGCGCTGCCCAAGACCCGGTCCGGAAAGATCCTGCGCCGCAGCATCCGGCAGATCGCGTCCGGCGAGCGCCCCGACATGCCCGCCACCATCGAAGATCCCGCGGTACTGGTCGCCCTCGAGGACCAGATCCTGGCCAGCCGCGCCGACGAGCACCCCGGCGGCGAGACCGCCGATCCCGGCGTCCCCGACGACTCGGACACCCCCGCCGACGGCCATCCCGCCGTCCGGTGACAACCCTCACAGTTTTCTCAGTGTCGGTTCACGAGGCTCCTACACCGCTGCCCTAACGTCGGTCGGGTTGTCTCGGCGGGGGCCGGGTATACCGGTCACCGAACGAGCGCCAGGGCTCGGTCCGCCGGGCCCCGGTGTGTACTCGACCCGAAAGGTTGCTTCATGTCTTCGTTGCGTCTGCGATTCACCGGTGCCGCCCTGACCGTCGGCGGTGTAGCCACCGCCGCCGCCCTACTGATCCCCGGCACCGCGTCCGCCGACCCGACCGAACTGGTAGCGCCCCTGCTCAATTCCGACTGCAGCTTCGCTCAGGTGGACGCGGCGCTGCACGACAAGAATCCGCAGTTGGCGGCGATGCTGGATGCCAACCCTGAGCAGAAGTCGATGTTGCAGGAGAAGTTCGATCAGCCGGTGGAACAGCGGCGAGCTGAGTTGCAGCAGTACGCGCAGCAGCACCCCGACCAGGCTCAGCAGGCGGAGAACGACCCGCGGGCGGACTCGGTGCGGCGCACTATTCAGACTGTGGCCGACTCCTGCCACAACTACTGAAATACCCCCAACCCCCACGCAAGATAACCCCCCAACCCACCCCCCTCCGCCAAAAACCTCCCCTGTAGCACGCCAACCCCGTAGGTTTTCGGCGCGTCTCGGTTTTCGGGTGCCGCTGCAAAGCGACGAAGGAGCCAGCAGCGGCACCCGAAAACCGAGACCAAGGGCGCCGAAAACACGCCGGAGCGAAGCGGAGGCCAAAAACACAGCGTCCACCTAACTCAGCACGCCACCTCACGAACCCACCTGACCACGGACCCCCCGCCCACACAACCCAAGCGCGGCGGACAAATCCTCGGCAACCCACCCACCAGAATGGACATCGTGACGAGCGAGCGCGACACTCCCCGAGTCCTGCTGGTCGACGACGACGAAGACCTCCTAGCGTCCGTCGAACGGGGCCTACGGCTATCCGGCTTCGACGTCTTGATCGCCCGCGACGGAGCCGAGGCACTCCGATGCGTAAGCGACGGCTCCCCCGACGCCATCGTGCTCGACATGAACATGCCGGTACTCGACGGCGCCGGCGTGGTCACGGCCCTGCGGGCGATGGGCAACGAGGTGCCCATCTGTGTATTGTCGGCGCGCAATTCGGTGGGTGACCGGATCGCGGGCCTGGAGTCCGGCGCCGACGACTACCTGGTGAAACCGTTCGTACTCGCCGAACTCGTGGCCCGGATTCGCGCATTGCTGCGCCGCCGCACCGATACCGCTACCACCCCGACCAACCCGGACGCAATCACGGTGGGCCCCTTGGAAATCGACGTCGCCGGTTATCGCGCCCTGCTGCACGGCGACGAAATCGAGCTCACCAAGCGGGAATTCGAACTCTTGTCGACGCTGGCCCGCAACGCGGGAGTGGTGCTGAGCCGGGAACGGCTGCTGGAACTGGTGTGGGGTTACGACTTCGCCGCGGACACCAATGTGGTGGACGTGTTCGTCGGTTATCTGCGGCGCAAGCTGGAGACCGGCGGCACGCCGCGGCTGCTGCACACCATTCGCGGGGTCGGGTTCGTGCTGCGGGCACCGAAATGAGACGGCGGCGCCACTCGTACTCGCTGCGCACGCGCGTGGCGGGGGCGGCGGCGCTGGGCGCGATCATCATCGCCGCGGTGCTGAGCTGGGTGTCGGTGCGCGCGCTGGAACGCAACAACCTGGCGCAGGCCGATCAGGAGTTGACCATCGCCGCGCGCATCGTGCTGATGCAGCCCGTGATCGCGGTGGGGGTGCTCTCGCTGGTCACGCCGAACAAGGACATGGCGGTCACCGTGCGCGAGGACCGCGACGTGGTGGCCTCCACGAGCGTCCGGCTGCCAACGCTGAAACCGGGCTCGCAGACGCTGAACATCGACGGCACCCCGTTCCGGGTGCTGACCACCACCGAGAACCAACCGGAAGGCCGCACGGTCTCGATCGCCATCCCGCTCACCGACGCCTACCACGCCACCTCCGAACAGCGGCGCTGGGTGCTGGCCGCGGCGGGGCTGGCGGTCACCGCCGCGGCGGGGCTGGGCTGGGTGTTCGGCGGGCGCGCGGTACGGCCGATCGTGGATCTCACCCGGCAGGTGGGCGCGCGCAGCGGCACGGTGCAGAGCGAGGCGCCGGTCGGCGGTTCCGGCGTGCGGGAGGCGGAAAAGCTTGCGGAGGCGGTGAATTCGCTGCTCGGCCGGGTACAGCGGGCGCAGGCGGAGACGGCCGCGGCGCTGGAGACCGCCCGCGACTTCGCCGCCGTCTCCGCGCACGAGCTGCGCACCCCGCTCACCGCCATGCGCACCGACCTGGAGGTGCTGCGCACCCTGGACCTGGACGCGGACCAGCGCGCGGAGATCCTCGCCGACCTGCAGCGCGGTCAGGGCCGGGTGGAGGCGACGCTGGCGGCGCTGGAACGGCTGGCCGCCGGCGAACTCACCGACGACCGCGACCACGTGGAAACCGATGTGGGCGATCTGGTCGACCAGGCCGCGCACGACGCCATGCGGCATTTCCCGCAGTTGACCGTGCGCATCGACACCGACCGGGAACTGGTGACCCGCGGCCTGCCCACCGGTCTGCGACTGGCGGTGGACAACGCGCTGGCGAACTCGGCCCGGCACGGCGGCGCCACCGAGGCGCTGGTATCGGCGCACCGCACGGCCGACGGCTACATCGTGATCTCCGTCGACGACAACGGCCGCGGCATTCCGCCGGACGAACGCGCCGCGGTGTTCGAGCGGTTCTTCCGGGGCAGCCACGCCGCCAAGGGCGGGTCCGGGCTGGGCCTGGCGCTGGTCGCCCAGCAGGCGCAGCTGCACGGCGGCCGGGCGTTCTTCGACGACGGCACCATGTCGGGGGTGCGCCTGGTGCTGATGCTGCCGGACCGTGAAACGGATTGCCCGCCAGAGTAATTCGCGAGCTACCGGATCCCTTACCGATTCCTCAGAGAAGCGCCACGCCCGGCCCATCCCGCACCTCTACCGTGGTGCTGTGATCGCAAAACGTACGCGCTGGATCCTGGTCGTCGCCGTGCTGCTGCTCGCCGGTGCGGCCACCGGCGGCGTGCTCTGGCTACGCCAGTCGGCCACCGCCCCCACGGCGGTGGCGATCGTGAACTCCGACACCGGCCAGACCGGCGCGAAGATCGTGAAAGGCTTGCAGGAGGGCGGAATTCACGAGTGGACGGTCGCCGCGCCGGGCGCGGCGAGCACCGCCGACTACGCCGCGGTGATCACGCTGCCCGGCGATCTGTCCTCGTCGCTGGCCACCCTGGCCACCACGCAGCCGCATCGCGCGCAGGTCACGGTGGACACCCACGCGCACGCCGACGCGAACGTGGTCAACGACGCGGTGAACGAGGTCACCCGGCGGATCAGCGCGGCCGGCATGGATCAGACGCTGGCCGCGGTCGGTGCCGCCCGCGGATCGGTGCAGCAGGTGGCGTTCACCTCGCAGCTGCTCGGCGCCGGCGTGCAGCAGGCGGCCGACGCCTCGGGCCAGTTCACCGGCGGCGCCGACGAGATGCTCGGCTTCCTGAACACCGCCAAGGACGGCGCGGGACAGTTGACCGCGGGCATCACCCAACTCAACGACACTCTCGGGGCGGCCACCACGCAGGCCGAAAGCCTGGCGGGCGCGCTCGACGCGACCGGGGTCACCATCGGCCAGATCTCGGGCACCGCGAACACTCTCAGCACCGGGCTCGACCAGGTCCTGCCGCTGCTGCGCGCCCTGCCCTTCGCGAACGACCCGCAACTGGTCGACGTCATCGGCAAACTCGAGGCACTGCGCGGCGTTTCCACTCAGGCCGGTACCCAGCTGTCCGGATTCGCCCAGCTCACCGGCACCAGCACGGACCCGAACACACCTGTCAGCACGCTGCTGCGGGACGCGGCGAATCGGTTGTCCGCCGCGGGAACCCAGCTGAACCAGGGCGCCGAGCTGGCGAAACAGGTTCCGCAACTGGCCGATCAGGGCGCCGCCCAGCTGACCGGCGCGATTCAGGCCCTGACCGGCGGCGTCCAGCAGCTCCAGCAGATCGTCGCCAACCTGAACACCCAGAGCGGCAATGCCCTCAACGCGCTGCCCGCACGCAGCAGCAATCAGCAGACGGCGATCGCGACGAATATCAGCGACCCCGTGGAAATCGTGCGGAACTAGCGCGCGGAATCAGCTCGCGTTCAGGAGGTCGATGATGAATACCAGCGTCTTGCCCGACAGCGGGTGCCCCGCGCCCTCCGCGCCGTAGGCGAGTTCCGGCGGGATGATGAGCTTCCCGACGGCCACCGACCTTCATGCCCGGGATACCGTCCTGCCAGCCCTGAATCAGGCCGCGCAGCGGGAATGTGATGGATTCGCCGCGGTTCCAGGAGGAGTCGAATTCCTCGCCCGTGTCGTATTCCACACCGACGTAGTGCACTTCGACCGTGCCGCCCGCCACCGCCTCGGCGCCATCGCCTTCGACGATGTCCTTGATCACCAGCTCCGTGGGCGCGGGGCCTTCCTGAAACTCGACTTGCGGCTTGGTCATGCGTCCTCTTCTGTTCGATGGATAGGCCGACAGACAGTGTTAACCATAGTGGGCGGGTCGAAACCTGCCGGGAGGACGAGCCGCGTCACATTCCCGGGCGGACCGGAGGCGCGGGGTCGCGCCGTGCCGGGCAAGATGGTTGCCCGTGGCCGAAGTGATCGACATCGACGACCCCGCCGATCCGCGGGTCGCCGAGTTCCGCGACCTCAACTCCGCGGACCGGCGGCCCGACCTGCCCGGCGGCAAGGGGCTCGTGATCGCGGAGGGCGTCGTGGTGGTGCAGCGCATGCTGGCCTCGCGTTTTCCGCCGTTCGCGCTGTTCGGCGTGGCCCGCCGATACGACGCGCTGGCCGCCGAGCTGGCGGACGTGGCAGTGCCGTACTACCGCGCGAGCGCCGAGGTGATGGCCGAGGTGGTCGGCTTCCATCTGAACCGGGGCGTGCTGGCCGCCGCGCGGCGGCCCGCCGAACTCGCGGTGGACCGGGTGCTGCGCGGCGCGCGCACGGTGGCGGTGCTGGAGGGCGTCAACGATCACGAGAACATCGGTTCGATCTTCCGCAACGCGGCCGGGCTGGGCGCCGACGCGATACTGTTCGGCGACCGCTGCGCCGACCCGCTGTACCGACGCGCGGTGCGGGTGTCGATGGGGCATGTGCTGCGGGTGCCGTTCGCGTACCTGACCGACTGGCCCGACAGCCTGAAGTCGTTGCGGGACCAGGGTTTCCGGCTGATCGCCCTGACGCCCGACCCGGCCGCGGCGAATCTGGCCGACGCGATGACCGGCGAGCGGGTGGCGCTGCTGCTCGGCGCCGAGGGACCGGGCCTGACGGCCGCGGCGATGGACGCCGCCGACCTCCGTGCGCGCATACCGATGGCGCCCGGCACCGACTCACTGAACGTGGCGACCGCCGCGGCGATGGCCTTCTACGAAAGGGTGCGCACCTCGTGAATCAGCCGTACGGCACCCGGCCCGATCCCGAACCGACCCCGTGGGCGCCGGGGCTGGCGGTGGCGACCCTGGTCGCGCTGCTCACCGCCGCCGCGGTCTACTCCTTCGGCAACGCACTCGCCCATGTGCACTGGCTGCTGGCGGTGGCGGTGAACCTGATCGCGGTCGGCGGCGCGGCCCCGACCGCGTGGCGCTGGCGCAACACACCGGTGACGCGCTGGGTGCTCGGCGGTGTGGGCGCGGGCGTCCTGCTCGGCTGGATCGCCCTGCTCGTCGCCGCGGCCGCGGCCTGAATCCCGGTCTAGGACACCCGGTCACGGTTGCGCAGCCAGCCGAACCAGCGCTTTCCGTCGGCCTCCCGAATCTTCAGTTCCTCGGGCACGATCGGTCGCGGCGCCTGGCCCTTCGGATACAGGCTGAAACCGCAGACGGCGATGTCGGTGGGTTTCAGCGCGTCGTCGGAAGTCGCTCCGCGGTAACGGAATCCGAGCCACTCCAGGTTGGCCTCGTCGGCGAAGGCGGGCGGCTCGAACGGGAGCGTCTGCGGGTCGGGGAATTCGCCGGGTTGCAGGTGCACGGGATGCTCACCGGCCCAGAACGGGCGCTCCCACACCAGCGGCAGCCCCTCGTCCTCGAGGATGTCGACCCGGGTGGCGCTGAACGCGCGGCGGAATTCGCCGCGCTCCCAATGCGCGAACGCGCCCCAGCCGTGCGGGATGTCGTAGGAAACGAGATAGGTGTGCTCGGAGGCCAGCGGCCGCACCAGCAATTCGGGCAGCGTGGTCGGGCGGGCGAGCGCGGCCTGCCCGGTGCACACCACCGTCACGCCCGGATAGCAACCGATGTAGACCGACCCCTGATCCGGCCCGGCCCACACCTTCAGCGTGCCCGACGCGGCGGGCACCACATCACGATCCGGGTTGAGCTGCTTGGCCAGAGCCAGCGCGGCCTCGGGGTCCGGATCGGGATGATCGCGGAGCACCGACACCGGGTCGGGGTCGTCGACGTACCAGAGGGACGAAGCTGTAGACGGCACTTCCGACACCTCCCGATTCTCGTACGAGTAACTCTAGCTACTCGCGAGCAAACTTCGGATATCCGGGTCGCCTCACCACTGCGACTCGCCCGACGGCCGCCCGACTCAGCGCGCGGCCATACGAAAAATCTACTCCCCCAACACCCGAAAACCCCGCGCTTCGCTTCCCGCTCCGCGTGTCAAGAGCCCTGATCACCTACCGCGCCAAAACGCCCGCGCCCCGGCGTGTCTCATGGCGAACTCGAGCGAGAGCGAACTCGACTCGAGCGATCAGCCCGGCCGCGAGCAATCGGCTTGTGTGCCAGCAACCAATCGACGTGCGGGCATTTCGGCATTTTCGCGACTACGGGCAATTCGAGGTTTTGCGAGATACGGGCAGTCCGAGGCTTGCAACGTACGGACAGTCCGAGGCTTGCGACATACGGGCAGTCAGAGGTTTGCCGAGGCGCGAACAATCCACTCGGACTCGAGTGAACGAGTCGCGCACGGCAAGTGGGCATGCGCGCGGATATGCCCGCGCGGATATGCCGAGGGCTCAGTGGCCCGAGCTGCGGACACCTAGTAGTACGTCTTCCCAGGACGGCATCGGGGCCTTGCCGCCACGCTTGGAGCGGGACGGCTTCTGGCCCGCGGGCTTGGTGTTGCCCTGCTTGGTCGACTGCGCGGCCTCGGGCGACCGCTCCGCCGGAGTGCTCGCCACGGCGGGCTCGGCCGCCGGGGGCGGCGTCGGCGGCGAAGGCGCCGGTGTCGCAGGGGCATTCGCGGCGGGGGCGGCGGAGACGCTGCCCGGGGAGGCGGGCGGCGGCGTGACCGGAGCGCTCTTGGGCGCGGGCTGGGCCGGGGCAGCCGTCCCCTTCGCCGAGACGGGGACCGCGCTGCCACCGACCGCGGCACGCTGCTCGAAGTACTCGGGCTCGCTTTCCCCGGCGGTGATCTGAGCGGGTTCCGGCGAGGTGTGCGGCGCGGGCGCGGGCTCCTCCGCGGCGACGCGGGCGGGCTCATGGGAGTTCAGCGCCGCGGGCTCCCGAGTGCTCGGCGCGGCGGGCTCCACCGGCGCCGCCTCGGGAGCGGACTCCGGCAGTATGGTCGCCAGGCCGCGCAGCGCCCGACCGAAGTCCGGATCGATCAGATCGGTGGCCGGGTCGTCCAGGGGCGTCACCGAACCGCCGTGCGCGTCGGGCTGGAAACGCCAATGCGCGGCAATCACCGAACGGCCGGCCTGCCACTGCAATTGGGCCACCCAGTAGCCCTTTTCGTCCTTCCAGGCGTCCCACTCGGCGATGTCGATGTTGTGCCCGCGCTCGGCGAACGCAGCCGAGACGACATCGATGAGGGTCTCCACGGCCGGCCCATCCTTGCGCACCGGATGCGCCTTCTGCGCCAGTTCCGCGGCGCGCGCACGCTCGAGCAGCACGGGGTAGGCGAAGCGCTCCACCCGGGACGTCGGCATGCCCGACTCCTCGGTGACCTGTTCCACGGAGGCCCCGGCACGGATACGGGCCTGGATATCGCGAGGACGCATAGTTGCTTCCGTTTCGATCTCGATCTGGCCGAATCGGGCAAGGTCTCCGCGCGCCGCGGCACGCAGCTTCTCGTCGGCGGGCAGCCGGTACTTCACGCCGGTCTCGGTGTCGACACACACGATGTGCGCGGAATCGGGCGTCAATCCGATCACTCGAAGTTCACGCACCGTTACCTCCTTATCGCTGCGTCGATCACAGCCAGGCTCGCGACACCGCCCACGTTCTGGAACAGTAGTGCACTTCTGGGGTTCATGTGGCAAGACACGCGCGCGGAAGTCGGCAACAGACCCTCCACGCGCGCTAATCTGCACTATTCGGTGTCAGCGGCGCCGCACAGTCTACTTCGAAATCTCCTGCACCACCCAGTCGACGCAGCGGGTCAGCTGAGAGACGTCTTCCGGGTCGATGGCGGGGAACATGCCGATGCGCAGCTGGTTGCGGCCGAGCTT
The DNA here is from genome assembly GCF_044628355.1 of Nocardia sp. N2S4-5. Lineage (NCBI taxonomy): Bacteria > Bacillati > Actinomycetota > Actinomycetes > Mycobacteriales > Nocardiaceae > Nocardia > Nocardia sp. N2S4-5. Next base: position 4,172,380 of record NZ_JBIUPM010000001.1, read on the forward strand.
GCGGTAGGGCTCGGTGTCCACGATGCCGTTGGCGCGCAAGACCTTCGCGACCTGCGCGGCATCCACCGAGTCCGCGAAGTCGACGGTGCCGACGACCTGCGAGCGGTGGGCGGGATCGGCGACGAAGGGGGTGGCGTACTCGCTGGACTCGGCCCACGAGTACAGGCGCGACGAGGAGTCCAGGGTGCGCTTGACGGTCCAGTCCAGGCCGCCGTTGTTGTTCATCCACTCGATCTGGTCGGCGAACAGCAGCAGGGTGGCGAGGGCGGGGGTGTTGTAGGTCTGGTCCTTCGAGCTGTTGTCGACGGCGATGGGCAGGGACAGGAACTCCGGCGTGTAGCGGCCCGAATCCTTGATCTCCGCAACCCGTTCCAGCGCCTTGGGGCTCATCAGCGCGATCCACAGGCCGCCGTCGGAGGCGAAGCACTTCTGCGGAGCGAAGTAGTACACGTCGGCGTCGGCGAGGTGCACCGGCAGGCCGCCCGCACCGGACGTGGCGTCGATGGCGATCAGCGCGTTCTCCGAACCCGCCGGGCGCTGCACGGGAACCGCGACGCCGGTGGAGGTCTCGTTGTGCGCCCAGGCGATCACGTCGGCGGCGGGATCCGACACCGGCTCCGGAGCGGTGCCGGGATCGGCCGAGATCACGATCGGATCGCCGATGAAGGGGTTCTTCTTCGCCACCGTGGCGAACTTCGAGCTGAACTCGCCGTAGGTGAGGTGCAGCGAGCGCTCGCGGATCAGGCCGAAGGCGGCCGCGTCCCAGAACGCGGTGGTGCCGCCGTTGCCGAGCACCACCTCGTAGCCGTCGGGGAGGGAGAACAGCTCGCGCAGGCCGGAGCGCACGCGCGCCACCACATCCTTGACCGGCTTCTGACGGTGACTGGTGCCCATCACCGAGGCGCCGACCTCGGCCAGGGCGCGCAACTGCTCGGGGCGGACTTTCGACGGGCCGCAGCCGAACCGTCCGTCGGCGGGCTTCAGATCGTCGGGGATGGTCGGAAACGCAGCGGTCATGGCCACCAGCCTAAAGGCTGACCCCGGGCCCGAACGCGGGTGGGTCACCGCCCGCCCCGACGCCCGCACCGGACTGATTCACCCCACCGTATTACCGTGGCGCAGGCCACAGTACGGCTACGGTAACCCCATGACCGAGCGCGGCAAGCAAACCCCGGGCACCGCGCCCCTGCCCACCCCGGACCCCACCCGCCACCAGCGGCATGGACCGCGAGCGATGCGGGAGTCGGTGCGCATCGGCGGCAAGCCGTGCCGAGAACAAAGCAGAGCGCACGCAATGCCGGAGCCGATACGAATCGGCAACGAGATGCGCAGAGGGCTGGGCAACACGCGAGCGGTGCCGGAGCTCTTACGCGGCGGCGGGATGCACGGAGCGCAAGACAGCGCGCGAGCAATGCCGGTGCCCCGACGCATCGGTAGCAGGATGCGAGGGAGGCAGGGCAACACGCGAGCGGTGCGGGAGTCGGTGCGCGGCGGTAGCGAAGTGTGCGGATGAGTACGGCGGCGCGTGGGCAGGGGGGTGCGGGCGGGCAACCGCTTTCGGGTGGGGCCGAGGGGGCGGGCGAGGTGTGTCGGCCTGGCAGCGGTGGGCATGTGCGGCGGGGCGGGTCGGGGCGGCGGCGGGTCGGTGTGGTGTTGCGGTGGTTGTCGATTCGCTTGGAGTCGCACGGATTCGTGGGTAACGGCGCGCTGTCGCCCGCGGCGCGGCGGGAGCTGGCGGTTCGCGGGATCCCGGGCACGGCGACCGTGCTCGGGGTGCGGCCCCGGCGCACCGAACCGGGACACCGCTTCTGGGTTCGGGTGCAGGCGGAGGGGCAGCAGCCCTACGAGACTCGGGTGCGTCAGCGAGTGTCCGAGGCGGACCTGGAACTGATGCGGCCCGGCGACGTCGTCGGCTGCCGGGTCGACCCGGGCGACCGCGACCGCGTGCTGCTGTACGTGCCGAGCCCGGCGGAGGCGACCCGGGTGAGCATCTCCAAGATCCTCGCCAACGGTCGCCGCGCCGACGCCACGGTGCTCGCCGCCGCCCCCGTCGCGGCCGACTACGGCGGCCGCGACGATCCGGTCCTGCGGCTGGACCTGGAACTGCGGGCGTGGGACGAACCGCAACCGTGGCGAGTGCGCATCGTGCAGCCCGTCCCGCTCCCGTCGATCGAACTGGTGGACCTCGGCAGACATCTGGAGGTCGCGTTCTTCACCGTGGACCGGGGCGAGTCGGTCGCGGTGGACTGGGAGGCCTCCGCCGAGACGTGACCGGCGCCGAAACTACTTGCGCGCCACGTTCTCCCAGCCCGTGACCGAATCCGCCGGGCGCGGGTCCGGGCCGGTGTAGATGGCGGCCGGGCGGACCAGCTTGCCCAGCTTCTTCTGCTCCAGCACGTGCGCGCACCAGCCGGCCGTGCGGCCACAGGTGAACATCGCGGGCATCATGTGCGCCGGCACCTCGGCGAAGTCCAGGATCACCGCGGCCCAGAATTCGACGTTGGTCTCGATGGCACGGTCGGGACGCCGCTCCCGCAGTTCCGCGAGCGCGGCCTGCTCCAGCGCCGCGGCCACCTCGAAGCGCGGGGCGCCCAGCCGCTCGGCGGTGGCGCGCAGCACCCGGGCGCGCGGGTCCTCGGCCCGGTACACCCGGTGCCCGAAGCCCATCAGCTTCTCCTTGCGGTCCAGGATGCCCTTGACCAATGCCCGTGCGTCCCCGGTCTTCTCGACCTGTTCGATCATCGGGAGCACGCGCGCCGGGGCGCCGCCGTGCAGCGGGCCCGACATGGCGCCGATCGCGCCGGACAGGCACGCCGCGACGTCCGCGCCGGTGGACGCGATGACGCGGGCGGTGAAGGTGGAGGCGTTCATGCCGTGCTCGGCGGCCGACACCCAGTAGGCGTCGATGGCGTCGATGTGGCGCGGATCCGGGTCGCCCTGCCAGCGGACCATGAACCGTTCGGTGATGGTCTCGCACTCGTCGATCTTCCGCTGCGGCACCGCGGGCTGGTAGATGCCGCGCGCGGACTGCGCCACATAGGACAGCGCCATCACCGAGGCGCGCGCCAGGTTCTCCCGCGCGGTGTCGTCGTCGATGTCGAGCAGCGGCTGATAGCCCCAGATCGGCGCGAGCATGGCCAGCCCGGCCTGCACATCGACCCGGACGTCGCCGGTGTGCACCGGCAGCGGGAACGGCTCGGCCGGTGGTAGGCCCCGCCCGAACTCGCCGTCGACCAGCAGCGCCCACACATCGCCGAAGGTCACCTTGTTCGCGACCAGATCCTCGATGTCGACGCCCCGGTAGCGCAGCGCGCCACCGTCCTTGTCGGGTTCGGCGATGTCGGTGGTGAAAGCCACCACGCCTTCCAAACCGCTGACGAAATCGGGGGGTACGGCGGGGCCGGTAGAAGCCGCAGCACTGGCAGTCATGTTGTGACGCTCCTTGCAATTCGGGCCGCACGATGCGGGCGGCCACGCGGTATTCGATCCGGCGCTCGTGCGGTTTCGCGTGCCCTCACACGCTCTCCCCCGAAGGGCTCCCCACTCCCGCCGAATCCGATGCGACGTCGCCGGTCGCGGCCTGTTCCGACAAGCCGGACGCGCGCGTCGATCAGTAAGAACCTTAGTCCTTCGACTACCCCGGAGTAACGTCTGGCCCATGCGCGACGAGCAGAATTCACCTGGGGCAGCGGCGCGGCCCGAGGCCGCCGGAATCGACCCGGCGCTGCGGGCGCAGCTGGATATCGCGGCCATGCGGGCCGAGTACGGCGGCGACCCGGATCTGGACGAGTCGTGGCTGGTCGAGGGCTGGGAACCGCTGCTGCGCAGCTGGATCGAACAGGCCACCCGCGCCGGTATCGCCGAGCCCAACGCGATGGTGCTGGCCACCGTGGAACTCACCGACGCCGGCCCGCGCCCGGCCTCGCGGACCGTGCTGTGCAAGGGACTGTCGAGCGAGGGTGTGACTTTCTACACCAATTACGACTCCGCCAAGGGCAACCAGCTCGCGGCGGTCCCGCACGCCTCGATCACCTTCGCCTGGCCCGCGCTCGGCCGTCAGGTGACGCTCCGCGGCCCCGTCGCGACCGTGCCCTCGGAGGTGACCTCCGTGTACTGGCGATCGCGCCCCCGCAATTCGCAGCTGGGCGCGTGGGCGTCGCAGCAGTCGCGGCCGATCGCCTCCCGAGCGGACCTGGACAAGACGCTGACCGACGTCACCGCCCGGTTCGAGGGCGTGGAACAACTTCCGGTGCCCGCGAACTGGGGCGGCTATCTGCTGCGTCCCGAGCAGGTCGAGTTCTGGCAGGGTCGGCGCAGCCGGCTGCACAACCGGATCCGGATGCTGCTGGAGGCGGGCAATACCGATCCCTCCGCGATGAAGATCGAGCGCCTGCAGCCCTGACCACAAGCCTTGTAATCATGGGATGACTCACCGAAAATCGGTGACCGTGGCACTGTTCGCACCGATACCCTTCCCTCGGTGAAGCTCCTCGCGGACACCGCTCCGCTACACGATCGGGACTATCGCCGCCTGTGGGTCACGGGCATCGTCACGGTGATCGGCGCGCAACTGTCCGTGGTGGCGGTGCCGCAGCAGATCTTCGAAATCACCGGCAGCTCAGGGTATGTCGGCATGGCCGGGTTGTTCGGCCTGGTGCCGCTGGTCGCCTTCGGCCTGTGGGGCGGGGCGCTGGCCGACGTGATGGATCGGCGCAAGCTGCTACTGATCACCAGCGTCGGCACCGGCCTGACCGCGCTCGCGTTCTGGGCGCAGGCCGCGGCCGGACTGAACAACGTGTGGCTGGTGCTGGGCCTGTTCGCGGTGCAGCAGGCGTTCTTCGCGGTCAACCAGCCCACCCGGGCGGCGATCTTCCCCCGGCTGCTCCCGGCGGAACTGCTGCCGGCGGCCAATTCGCTCAACATGACGGTCATGCAGTTCGGCGCGATCGCCGGGCCGGTGCTGGCCGGCGCGCTGATCCCGGTGGCCGGACTGCGCACGCTGTATCTGCTCGACGCGGTGGCGCTGCTGGCCACGCTGTGGGCGGTGTGGCGGCTGCCCGCGGTGCCGCCGACGGGCACGCAGCGGCGGGCCGGGCTGCGCACCGTCATCGAGGGGTTCACCTATCTGGCGAGCCAACGCATCCTGCTGGCCTCGTTCGCGGTCGACATCATCGCGATGGTGTTCGGCATGCCCCGCGCGCTGTTCCCGCAGATCGCCCGCGACAGCTTCGGCGACCCGGCCGGTGGCGGCGTCGCGCTGGGCCTGCTGTTCGCGGCGATCTCGGCGGGCGCGGTCGCGGGCGGAGTCTTCTCCGGCTGGCTGAGCCACGTCCGGCGGCAGGGACTGGCCGTGGTGGTGTGCATCGCGCTGTGGGGGCTGGCGATGGTCGGGTTCGGGGTGGCGGTCGGCGCCGCGGGACACAGCCTGCCCGTCCGCACCGGATTGTGGATCGCGCTGGCCTGCTTGGCCTTCGGCGGCGCGGTCGACATGTTCTCGGCCGCGCTGCGGACAACCATGCTGCAGCAGGTGGCGACCGACGAGATGCGCGGCCGGCTGCAGGGCGTGTTCATCGTGGTGGTCGCGGGCGGGCCGCGGATCGGTGATGTTGCCCACGGTTTCGCGGCCGCCGCGCTGGGAACCGCCGTGGCCGCGGCCGGCGGCGGAGTGCTCGTGGTGATCGGGGTGGTGATCGCCGCCGCGGCGCTCCCGGCGTTCGTGCGGTATCGGGTCCCTCGCGCGCACGCCGAGGTCCCGGCGCCCTAGCGACACTCCGGCCTGCGATAATCACCTGCACGGCGCAGACCGTACGGTCGTCCCGGGGAGACTGCGCCATTACCATGCCGACACGGTCCGGCTCACCTCGCAGACAAGTGACCGTGAGGTAGTTAACGCCGACCCTCGCTGATCACCTGCACCACCCAGCGACTAGCGTTGAGGTAGGCGCATCGCACGCCGACCGCGTCGGTGCCTACGGTTCTAGCCTGAGAGGGATCCTTCCGTGCCCGCTGAGAACATCATCAACGTCGACGACGACGCCAAGCCGGTACTGTCCTACCCCGGTGGGGATTACGCCATGACGGTCGCCAAGGCCGCCGAGGGCAACGACGGGATCGAACTGGGCAAGCTGCTGGCCAGCACCGGATACGTCACCTACGACCCCGGTTTCACCAACACCGCGCCGACCAAATCGTCGATCACCTACATCGACGGCGAGGCCGGCATCCTCCGCTACCGTGGCTACCCGATCGAGCAGCTGGCCGCCGGCTCGAACTTCATCGAGGTCAGCTACCTGCTGATCTACGGCGAGCTGCCGACCCAGGCCCAGCTCGACGACTTCACCGACCGGATCCGGCGGCACACCCTGCTGCACGAGGATCTGAAGCGGTTCTTCGACGGCTTCCCGCGCAACGCGCACCCCATGCCGGTGCTGTCGTCCGCGGTGAACGCGCTGTCGGCCTACTACCAGGACTCGCTGGACCCTCGTGATCCGGAGCAGGTCGAGCTGTCCACCATCCGACTGCTGGCCAAGCTGCCCACCATCGCGGCGTACTCGTACAAGAAGTCGGTCGGCCAGCCCTTCCTCTACCCCGACAACTCGCTGTCGCTGGTGGAGAACTTCCTGCGGATGACCTTCGGCTTCCCGGCCGAGCCCTACGAGGTCGACCCCGAGGTCGCCGCCGCGCTGGACATGCTGCTGATCCTGCACGCCGACCACGAGCAGAACTGCTCCACCTCCACCGTGCGCCTGGTCGGCTCGTCGGACGCCAACCTGTTCACCTCGGTGTCCGGCGGTATCAACGCGCTGTGGGGCCCGCTGCACGGCGGCGCCAACCAGGCCGTGCTGGAGATGCTCGACGAGATCAAGGCCGGCGGCGGTGATGTGAAGGAATTCATCCGCAAGGTCAAGAACAAGGAAGACGGCGTGAAGCTCATGGGCTTCGGGCACCGCGTCTACCGCAACTACGACCCGCGCGCCACCATCGTCAAGAAGACCGCCGACCAGATCCTCGGCAAGCTCGGCGTGCAGGACCCGCTGCTCGACATCGCCAAGGCCCTCGAGGAGGCCGCGCTCACCGACGACTACTTCGTCGAGCGCCGCCTCTACCCGAACGTGGACTTCTACACCGGCGTCATCTACCGCGCCATGGGCTTCCCCACCCGCATGTTCACCGTCCTGTTCGCGATGGGCCGCCTTCCCGGCTGGATCGCGCACTGGCGCGAACTGCACACCGAGCCCATCAAGATCGGCCGCCCCCGCCAGATCTACACCGGCTACGGCGCGCGCGATTACGGCAACATCGACGGTCGCTGAGCCGTTTTCACGATTCCGCTCGCACCGAGGCCCGCTTCCGATGAGGAGGCGGGCCTCGGTGCGTTCCGGGCGCGCGCACAGAATCATTCCGTAGCAGGAGGCGATCCGGCTCGCGAGCGCACAGACTGGAAAAATCCTGTCCGGACAGGGAACTGAAGCCGGGCGGGTTCCGTCTAACCGGATGTAGAGGTCAAACGATCGATCGGCGGTTGGCGGATCGGTCTTGTGGAACCGTTCGGGGGAACATATGAAGTCGGCAACCATCAGCGTCCACCACGAGAGCCACAGCAGATCCGCGCGGCAGGAGTTCGCGCGACGGCTGGGCGCTCTGCACCGGGCCGCGGGGGCGCCCTCGTTGCGGAATGTCGCGATGCTGGCGCAGCAGCGAGCCGAGGAGGGCAGCGGTCAGGGGCGTTCGGCGCTCGCCTCGGCCCAGCGCATCAGCGACTGGATGAGCGGGCGCAACGTGCCCGCCAAGTTCGAATCGCTGCTTCCGGTGCTGCAGGTCTTGCACGCGCGGGCCCGGCGGCGCGGCGGCACCCCCGGCGAGGCGGCGCATCTGCGGGCCTGGCGGTCGCTGTGGGCGGCGGCCCGCACGGCGCCGATCGGGGAGCCCGTCGTCCCGGCGGCACAGCTCTACCCCGATTCCGGCGCGTATCGAGAGGAACACGAGTCGGTGTTTTTCGGCAGGCAGCGGGCACTGGCCGCGCTGCTGGAGTTGGTGCGCGCGTCGGCGAGTCCGCACCGATCGGCCGATCTCGTGGTGCTGACCGGCGCCTCGGGCATCGGCAAGTCGTCGCTGCTGCGGGCGGGATTGCTCGCGGTCCTGGCCACCGAGACGGACCGGTGGACGACGGCGATCACGAACCCCGGCGCCGACCCGGAGCGCACCTTGGCCCGAATCCTCACCGACACAGCCGATTTCGCGGACAACGCCGACGAGGACACCCCAATCCAGCCGGACCGGCGCCCGCTGCTGATCGTGGACCAGTTCGAGGAACTGTTCGACCCGAGCGTGGAACCCGCTGCGCGCGAACGCTTTCTGCTGTCGTTGAAGCGGCTGTGCGCCGTCGGCTCGGTCGTCGTCGCGGTGCGGTCCGACCATCTGGCCGACTGTGCGCAGTATCCCTGGCTCGCCCACGCGATCCAGCACAACAGTTTCACGCTGAATCCGATGACCCGCCAGGAACTCACCTCGGCGATCACCGGACCACCGCGGACGCGCGGCGTGACCGTGGACCCGGGAGTGGTGGAGCTGCTGCTCACCGCGCTCGAGACACCCCGGTACCCGACCGACCGTCAGCATGCCGACCCCGGTGTGCTCCCGGTCCTGCACGCCACCATGCGCTCGATGTGGTCGCGGCACACCGACAACCGGCTGGACGTCACCGGCTACCGCCGCGTCGGCGGGCCGGAGCGCACCGTGCGCACCGTCGCCGAGCAGGCGTGGACCCGCCTGACCTCCGACCAGCAGGCCGATGCCCGCCAGCTGCTGCTCGCGCTGGTCACCGTGCATCGCGACGGCAGTGTCACGCGCCGACGGCTGGCGGGCGCGGAGTTGCGCCGGATCGCCGGACAGACCGTGTCGGGCGTGCGGCTGGTCGACCGGCTGGTGCGCGAGCGCCTGATCACCGTCGACTACCGGCACGCCACGCTGGTACACGACACCCTGCTCGGCTGGGAACGCCTGTCCGGCTGGATCTCCGAACATCGCGCCGCGCTGCTGTGGCGTCACCGCATCGAGGACGACGCCGCGGAATGGGATGCCGCCGACCGCGATTCCGGGCTGCTGTATCGCAGCATCCGACTGACCTCCGCGGTCCGCCACGCCAGTCCGGCGCTGAGCGCGGTCGCCACCGAGTTCCTGCGGGCTTGCGCGCGGGCGGAGCTGGCCTCCCCGGAGGTCCGCGAGGAACTCAGCCACGAGCCGACGGAGGCGGGCGCACCGTCGCCCACCCGCCCACCGCGCGGCACCTCGGAGTTCATCAGGAGCTGACCATGACCGAACACCGAGACCCCGAGCGGGCCGCGGACGACCGATATTCCTTTCCGACAATGGAATTGCCGATGGTCGACCATCGCGTCCCCGGAGTGCTGGCCTGCCATACCGACCCCGGCCCGCTCTCCCCCGAACAGGCCCACCGCATCATGCAGCGCCATCTCGACTGCGGCGTCGACATCTGCCGGATGCGCCGCCGGGCCCGGCACACCCTGGTCGAGGCGAGGCTCATGGTGCTGGATCAGCGCGCGGAGCCCTGATCTCGCGTCGTAACCAGGAAATTGCCTGAGCATCGGCCAGACTGAGGGCATGGCCGCGCAACCACCTGCGGGAGAACACCGCCGGATGCCGCCCTGGCTGCCGCGCGCGATGGTGCTGGGTTTCGTGTTCCTCGGCCTGTTCGAACTGGCGGACTGGGCGTTCCACCGGTTGCTGGGAATTCTCGTCATCCTGCTGGTGGCGTTCTTCGTGTCGCTGGCGATGGAGCCCGCGGTCGGCATTCTGGTGGGCCGCGGCATGCCCCGGGGCCTGGCCACCGGTCTGGTGTTCGTCGCCGTATTCGCCTGCGTCGCAGGCTTTATCGCGGCACTCGCGACGCTGTTGGTGGAGACCGTGAGCAACCTGGCGAACGAGGCGCCGCAGCTGATCAACGACCTCGTCGACTGGGTCAACCGGACGTTCCACCAGAATTTCACGCTGCACGAGCTGTCCGACCGGCTGCTGCGTGACTCCGACATCATCAACGGCTACGCCTCGCGAGCGGCGAACAACGTGTGGGGCGTGTCGAGCACCATCCTCGGCGGGCTCGCCCAATTCCTGACCATCGCGCTGTTCAGCGTCTACCTGACCGCGGACGGCCCCCGGCTGCGCCGCGCGCTGTGCTCGCTGCTGCCACCGGAACGGCAGGACACCGTGCTGCACGCCTGGGATCTGGCGATCGAGAAGACCGGCGGCTACCTGTACTCCCGCGCTCTGCTGGCGGTGATCTCCGCGGTCGCGCACGGCGCGTTCCTGGCGATTCTGGGACTGCCGAACGCGGTGGCGCTGGGCGTCTGGTTCGGTGTGATCGCCTCGTTCGTGCCGACCGTCGGGACCTATATCGCGGGCGTGCTGCCGGTGCTGGTGGCGCTGACCATCCGGCCGATCGACGCGGTGTGGATCGTGCTGTTCTCGATCGTCTACCAGTGGTTCCAGGACTATCTACTGCAACCGCGGATCACCCAGCGCACGGTCGACGTGCACGCGGCCATCGCGCTGCTGGCGGTGCTGGCCGGTGGCGCGCTGCTCGGCGCGGTGGGTGCGCTGCTGGCCATCCCCGCCACCGCGACCGTGCAGGCATTTCTCGGTGAGTACGTGAAACATTATGCGGTAGAAGAGGATCCACGCATCGAACGCACCACGTCGGCCCGCAGGCGGCGGCGAAAAGCCGCAGCCGAGCGTGACAGCTCAGCCGAGTAGCCGCCAACATACTTGCCGCACTGTTCGATTCGAGCGCAGCCCGACTCGAGCGGCGTCCGATTCGACCGACAAGCGGTTGTTAAGCGGACGGGAAGCCCGCTCGCGCACAGTAGTTTCCGCGAGGGCGAAACCTCGCACACCCGGCCCGCGTCGCGCCGGACTGTCGGCTGGGAGGGGACGACAGGCCGGACAGGTCACCGATGCGGGCCGGGCCCGGCTTTCGGACGCGCGGAGTGGCCAGTGCGGGCAACGGGGCCCGTACGACATCGGAGTCCGGCCACTCCGCGCTCCGGAACGAGGCGCCGGCGCGTTAATCGGGTGCGTCGGCGCGGGTGCGCGTGCGATCGTCGACCCATGGCGATCGCATCCGACATCACCCTGAGGACGCCGACCGAGGCGGATCTGGCCGCGACCGGGGCACTGCTGATCAATGCGTTCGGCGGTCCACCGGAACCCGAGATGGAGCGGGCCTTCACCGAGCAGAGCCCCAGACTGTTCCCGCTCGAGCGCCGGATCGTGGCGGTCGCGGGTGACCGGATCGTCGGCCACACCCAGGACACCACCATGACACTCACGGTGCCGGGCGGACGCACCGTACCGGCGAACGGCGTCGCGGGCGTGGCGGTGGCGCCCACGCACCGGCGGCGCGGCATCCTGCGCGCGATGTACACCGAGATGCACCGGCGGGCCGAGGCCGCGGGGCTGCCGCTCACCATCTTCACCGCCAGCGAGGGCACCATCTACGGTCGCTTCGGATACGGTCCCGCCGCCATCGAGAACCGGGTGTCGATCGACCGCCGGTTCGCCGAATTCCGGCCGACCACACCGGATCCCGGCGGCGTAGAGCTGACCCCGATGAACGACGACGTGGCCGTGGTCATCACCCGTCTCTACGACCGCTGGCGGCGACTGACTCCCGGCGCTCAGGAGCAGCCGGATCCGGCGTGGCAGCTGAAGCTCGCGCGTTTCGGCGCCGCGCGGGGACTGTTCACACTCGTCCACGCCGACGGGTACGCGCTGTATCGGCACGAGCGGTCCGAGGCCGGGCTGGGAGTCGACGTGCTCGAGCTGCGAGCGGTCACCACCGAGGCGCACGCCGCGCTCTGGCGCGTGCTGCTCGGCCTCGACCTGGTCCGCACCGTGGAGGCCACCCTCGGCACCGACGACCCGCTGCCGTACCTGCTCACGGACCCGCGACTGGTCCGTACCACCGGACGCTGGGACGGGCTGTGGCTGCGGGTCATGGACGTCCCGGCCGCGCTGTCGGCCCGCGAATACAACGGTGATCTGAGCCTCGTACTACAGGTACACGACCCGTTCGGCGCCGCCGGCGGGACCTTCGCCCTGCGCATGCGCGACGGTGTCGCCGCATGCGAGCCCACCACCGGGGCGCCCGATGTCGAACTCGGCATCGACGTGCTCGGCAGCATGTATCTGGGTGCGCACCCCGCCCGCGCGTTCGCGGCGGCAAACCGGCTGCGGGCCAAGGATTCCGGCCACGTGCACGCACTCGACGCGGCCTTCGCCGCGGACCGGGCGGCGGAGCTGGGCTGGTTCTTCTGATCATCGGTGCGGGCAACGGATGGTGGCGACGGTAGCCGGGCGCTCGCGGGCCTGGCATGCTGGAGGCGTGACCCTGATCCGGTTCGTCCTGAATGTGCTGTGGCTGGTGTTCGCCGGTTTCTGGATGGCCGTGGGCTACCTGGTGGCAGGCATCGTCTGCTGCATCCTGATCGTCACGATCCCGTTCGGCATCGCGTCGTTCCGCATCGCGGCTTACGTGCTGTGGCCGTTCGGACGGGAAGTCGTGGCGCGGCCGGATGCCGGGGCGCCGTCCCTGGTCGGCAATGTCGTCTGGGTCATCTTCGCCGGGTGGTGGCTGGCACTGGGGCACCTGCTCACCAGCATCCCGCTGTTCGTCTCGATCATCGGGATTCCGTTCGGCTGGGCCAATCTCAAGCTCATCCCCGTGTCGCTGATGCCGCTCGGGCGCGAGATCGTGCCCAGCGAGGGAGCGTTCGCCCGCTGAGGGCTATTCGGATTCGGCCACAATCTGTTTCATGATGTCGACGGCGTCGTCGAGCACCCGCAGCTGGTCGGAACTCAGCCCGGCCAACTGCTCGGTCATCCAGGCCTCGCGGGCACTGTTCTCGTCCTGGATCAGCGCCCGGCCGGCCTCCGACAGCGACACGATGATCTGACGGCCGTCGGTGGGGTGCGGGTCCCGTTTCACCAGTTGCAGTTCCGCCAGGGAGGCGATCACGCGCGTCATCGACGGCGGCTGCACCCTTTCCTTCGCGGCCAGGGCCCCCGGCGTCATCGCACCCTCGCGGTTCAGTGTCGCCAGCGCCGACAGCTGGGTCAGCGAAATCTGCGCATCGGCACGGCGGCCCCGTAGATGTCGCGTCAGACGCACGACCGTCAGCGAGAGTTCGGCCGCCAGCGCACGTATGTCGGAAGGCGTTGTCACAGAGCCAAACGATACGGGACGGCTCAGACAGGAGACGCGTGTTCACGCCGTATGGTGGACAACGTGATCCAGAAAGTGCCGGAGATTCCGCCGCGGCTGACCGACCCCCGTCCCGTGCTGGCGGTCGGGTCGGTGCTGTGGGCCGTCGCGACGGTACTGGTGTGGGTCAACGCCGATTGGGCCTATGCGCGGCCGGTCTGCCTGATGGGCTTGGCGGTCGGATTGCTCGGATACACCATCTTCGCCATCCAGCGCCGCGGTGCGCGGCGGGGCGACAAGGGCGCCCAGACGGGACTGTAAGCGTTTCAACTCACCTCTTGGTCATGCGTCCATGAAGGCCTTCCGCGGCACGCGAATTGACTGCACGGCTCATTCCCGCTTAACTGCGTTGAGTGTCCTCCCGATTGAGCGTCGAAGAACGTCGAGCCCACCTTATCGAGGCGGCCATCGGACTCGCCGAAAAAAAGGGTGTAGCTGGTGTGACCACACGCGATGTGGCTCAGGCAGCCGGAGTTTCGCTCGGTGTGGTGCATTACTGTTTCGAAAACAAGGACGCGCTGATGACCGAGTTGGTCAAGGCGTTGTCGATGGAATTACGCGATTCCGTAGAGACCAACGAAACGGTCTGGCAGGACGTCGGAAGTGGAAAAGAATCGCTTCAAAGTTTGGTGCGCGCAAGCCTCGAACTTCTGTGGTTGAACATCGAAGCCACGCCAGAACGACAGTTGCTGACCTACGAAACCACGACCTACGCGCTGCGCGAAAGCGAACAGACACCGGCGAAACTCGCCATCGCCCGCGAGCAGTACGCCTTCAACGATTCCACCGTCGGGGATGTGCTCGAGCACGCCCGTGACGCGACCGGGACCGAGTGGCGCGTGCCCGTGCCGACGCTGAGCCGATTCACGTTGTCGGTGATCGACGGGATCGTGTTGCGGTGGCTGGTGGACAACGACAGTGCCGCGGTGCGCGGGCAGCTGGATGTCCTGGCGGAGATGATCACCTCTTACAGCGTTTGATGGCGCCGCCTTCGGCGTCGCGGGTTCGGGGCGCCCTGTGGCTCGGTTTTCGGGTGCCGCTGCTGGCTCCTTCGTCGCTTCGCAGCGGCACCCGAAAACCGAGCCGCGCCCCAAACCATCGGGAATTACTTGGGAGTTGTAGTGGGGGTTGGGGTTTCGGCTATTGGGGTAGGTGGTTGATCGGGTGGCGGCGCAGGTGGGTGGTGTGGCCCTCGATCCACCAGGGGACGTCTGTGGTGGTCTCGTATGCGCCGGACAGGCGGACCTGGAGGCGGTTGTGCAGGACCAAGGGGCCGTCGGGGGTGGGGTGGCCGGATTGCAGGCGCAGGACGACGCCGAGCGGTTCGGCTGCCCAGCTGGTCAGCGTGCCTTCGCCGAGCACTTCGGCGGTGACGGCCTCCGATACCAACGGCAGGTCGAGGAGGGTGGCCAGCGCGGGGGCGGTGTCGATGTCCCCGGCTACCAAGCGGTTCGGGGGGATGGCCAGGCCGTAGCAGGGATGGTCCAGCACCAAGGCTTCGGCGGGGTCGATCACCGCGCCCGACAGTGCGCGCACGCGCTCGGGGAGGGCTAGTTCGTCGAGGTCCAGCCGGTCCAGCACGGCGGCGAGGCGGCGGTGGGCCGTGGCGATCGCGGCGGGCGAGGGCGTCAGGCTCGGATCGGCGAGGGCGTCCAGCAGCGCGGCGGCCAGGTCCGGTGTGATGGTTTCCGGATCGGCCAGGACCGCGCGCAGGGCATCGAGTTCGGCGGGGGTGAATCCGGCCGGATCCGGCAGCAGGTCGGCGAATACCGGGTCGTCGGGCGCGCGGAACAGGCCGAGCGGCCGGCCGTCGATGTGGGCGTGGCGGCGCAGCCACCAGGCGGTGTAGCCGTCGGGGTCGGCGAGCAGGCGGCGGGTCGCGGGCTCGGACAGCAACAGCCGCAAGGCATTCGGCCATGCGGCGTCGTCCACCAGGTCCAGGTCTCGGACGGCGGCGAACTCCGGCGGGTCCTCCGGCAGGCTCGCCCACCAGTGCTCTTCGTCGTCGAGTTGATGATCCGGGCCCGTGGGGTCGCTCTCGGAGACGACGGAGAAGCCCCAGCCGACACCCACGGCGCGCAGCGGCGCGGCGCCGTGACGCTCGGCGAACTCGGAATCCACCGTGCCGAACGGGGAATCGGGCACCAGCACCGCGGCCAGCGGGGCGCCGGGCAGCAACAGTTCGTCCGCCGGCAGGGTGACGCCGGTGTCGTCGGGCAGCTCGAGCAGGCCCAGCCAGGACGGCAGACCGGCCGCGTCGGGGCCGGTGGCCGAGGTCAGCTGTGCGGCCAAACCCAGTACGGCGTCGACGGTTTCGGGGTCGCCCGGCTCGTGTTCCAGTTCCGCTCGCAGCGCCGGGTCCGCGAGCAGGTCCCCGGCCGTGACCGGGCGGGCGCCCAGCCGGGCCAGCAGTTCGTGTGCGGCCTCGGGGTGCACCAGGCGTGCCCATCGCACGGGAATCGGCACGGCCAGCCGGTCATCCAGCACCACCGTGCGCGGGCCGGTGACGAGACGCCCGTCGGCCAGCGGGACCGCCAGCGCGCCCAGTTCCTCGACCGCCAGCGGATCGGCGACGAAGGGCTCCAGCGCGTCGTAGAGCGAATACCACCACTGCGGAGGACGTTCCAGGCCGATCGACAACTCCGCTATCCGGGCCAGGCCGATGCGGTGCACGTCGAGCACGGCCAGCGCCTCCGACGCGGTCCGGCCGGACAGCTCCGGAATGACCAGCGGGCCGATGACATCCGCCAGGAGGGTGGCCAATTCCGCTGTGACACCGGTGAATACGCTCGCGCGCTGCGGTGCGGCGGTGGTCTCCGGCCGGGACCGGCCGTGCTCGTCGACCACGGGCAGCCAGGATGCGGTGCGGAGTTCGGCGGTCAGGGCCTCGCGCAGCAGTCCGTCGGTCTCGCTGCGGGCGAAGCCGGGTGCGGGCACCAGGACCAGGCGGTCGCGCGGCGGCAGGGCGCGCGCGAAATCGGCGTAGCCGTCGGCCAATTCGGCTATCCGCGCGCCCGGCAGCACGCGGCGGCGGTCCGGTTGCATCGGAATGTCGGCGATGAGCAGGGCGGGGAGGGACAGTTCTTCGTCGGAGCGGGTGGGGGCGCGCAGGACATCCGGTTCCACGGGGTGCGGACGGCCGTCGCGTACGGGAAGCAGCCAGCGTGAGCGGCCGGTGGAGTACTGCCACCAGGTCTCGTCCCGGCCGGGGCCGGTGATCCGCAGTTCCCGCACACCTGTATCGAGTGTGGTTACGGCGCTGGTGATTTCGTCGTCGCCGATCCGGATGAGTTGCAGCGCGGGTAGTTCCAGGAGCAGGTCGGCCGCCTCGGCGCGCATCGCGGCGAGAAGTTCCGGTGCGTCGACGTCGGGGCGCAACCGGATCACGATCTCGCTGTCGTAACCCGAGGCGGGAGCCGAGTCGCTCGGCCAGGCCAGCCGCAGGGCCGGTGGGACGAAGTCGGTGTCGTCGGGGAGGCGAATGCCGTTACCGCGCAATTCGTTCCAGGTCGCGGAACGGGAGAAGCGCACCGATCCGGTGGTGGACCGGAATTCGATCTCGTCGCCGACGGCGAGCACGGCGGTGAAACCCACTCCGAACCTGCCCACCGACGACGCGGCGCCCGGTTTCGCCGACACGCGCAACGCCGTCAGCGCGTGCACGCCCGAGATATCCAGCGGGACACCGGTATTGGCGATATGCAGGTCGGCGCCCGCGAGCCGCACCACGAGCCGGCCGGGCACCGCCGCTTTGGCCGCGGCATCGGCGGCATTCTGCGCCAGCTCGGTCAGCAGGCGATCACGGTAACCGGCACGTACCAGGTCGGCCTCGGTGGCGGCGTCTTCCCGCAGCCGCGTCGGCGAATCCCGCCAGGCCGCCAGCACCCCCGCGCGCAGCGCCGCCGTCTCGAACGGATCGGCGCCCGCTCCCTCGGCGCTCAGCGCTCCCCCGCCGACCCGGACTCGCCATGCTCCACCCGCACCGCCGAAACACCCCACCCATCGCTGTACTGCCCCGCGCCCCGAGCGCCCCCCGACTCCTCACCTTCCCGAACCTCGGACACCACAGCCCCTACCTCAGCCACAGCCTCCGCAACCTCCCCACTCCCCGAACCGGACCCCGCCCCGCCGGAGCCCTCCGCACGCACATCATCGTCCACAGCATCCGTATCCGACCCCACCGCACCCACTTCCGGCGAGGCGTCCGACACGGACCCGGCAGCGCCGGTCACATCCGACGGTTCCGAGCGCGTGGTGTCATCCGCTGCATCTGCACCCGACACAGCCGCACTCGGCTGCACGACCTCACCGACTGCACCGGACCCGGCAGCGACGTCATCAGCCGCCGCTGACTCGGCGGTATCGGACGCACTCGCCGGCACATCCTCATCGGCCGCCATGGTTCCGGCGGCACCGTCATCAACCACCGCCGACTCCGCGGGGGCGTCGGCGGCCGACGCGGACCCGGCAAGACCGTCATCAGCCGACACGGGCTCGGCAGCACCGTCGACGGCCGTCGTGGACTCGGCGGTGTCGGACTCACCATGCGGCGCAATCCCATTCGCTACCTCGGACGCGACAACTTCGTCATCAACCGCCGCAGACTCGGCGACAACGCTGTTATCCGCAACGGACTCGGCGGTATCGGATGTGACGGACCGGTCCGTGCCCGCGGCGTCGTCCGTGGTGGACAGCGGGGCGGTCGGTTCGGGCGTCGTGGGCGAAGGGTCGGATACGCCCGCGGCGCTGTCCGCGCGCACGGCATCGTCCACGGCGTCGGTGTTCCGAGCCGCCGCGTCGAGGCTTGCCGTGGGTGCCTCGCCAGCGGAATTGTCCGTGGCGGCGGTATCTGTTGCCGCCGTTTCGGATTGCGCCGCACCCGCGTCGGGGGTCGCTTCCGCACCCACATCCGCCGATGTCTCGGCACCTGCGGAAATCTCAGCACCTGGCGAAGCCTCAGCACCTGACGACATCTCAGCGACCTGCGAAGCCTCAGCACCCGCCGACACCTCAGCGCTCGGCTGCGCCTCAACATCCGCCGACACCTCAGCACCCGCCGACACCTCAGCGCTCGGCTGCGCCTCAACATCCGCCGACACCTCAGCACTCGCCGACGCCTCATCGTCGGCCGACACCTCAGCACTCGGCGACGCCTCAGCGTCCGTCGAAGCCTCGGCGCCCTTCGAAGTCTCGTGACCCGCCGACGCCTCAGTGGCGTTGTGCGAGATGGATTGGGGGTTGGCCACATCCGACCCCGCGGCGTTGTCCGGGACGGCCTCAGCGACCTCCGGAGACGCCACCGTGGACGGTTGAGGCTCGGTGGCCAGGGAGTCCGTGGCGACATCGGTCGATTGGGCGGGGCGGGGCTCGTCGGTAACGGACAGGGATGCTTGGGCGTCGGCTTCCAAGCCGGGCTCCCGGCCCGTTTCCGGGCGGTCGCCGGTCACCGCGGCGCTGGTGTCCGCCGCGGCATCGGCGGGGTCCACCACGGTCGAAGCCGCCTCACCGGTGGTCTCCACGGGCGAGGCACCCGTCACCGCACTCGCGCGATTCTCGGACTCGCCCTCGTCAGCCGCCCCACCGGCAACAGCCGATTCAGCAGCCTCCCCGGCGGCGGCAACCGGATCGGTATCCGGCGACTCCTCCGCAATAGACGACTCGGCAACGGCAGGCGACTCGACACCGGCAACGGAATCGCCTTGCGCGGTGCCGTTCTGTACCGATCCGGCTTCCTCCCGCTCAGCACGCCCGGACTCGACAAAGCCCGACCGCGCGACATCTTCGGACGGCTCGTCGTGCCCGGACCCTGCCTCCTCGACACGCCCGGACTCTGCGGGCTGCTGTTCGGGAGTGGGGCGGAGTTGGGCGGTGGGGACGATTTCGACGGCGGCGTCGTCGTAGGCCTCGTAGAGAGGGGAACCGCCGCCGGTGGGGAGGACGGTGTCGGAGTGTGCGCCGCAACCGTATTCGGCGTGGACGACGTGGCCGTCGGCGCCCATGGCGTTGGAGCAGACGCCGAAGGCGGCGCGTAGGGCGCCGGCCAAGGGCACGAAGAAGCCGCAGACGCCGCAGGTGGCGGGGGCGGCGCGGGCCATGTCGGTGTCGGGGCCGTATTCGGTGTACCAGCGTTCGGCGGCCTCTTCGCGGCCCTCGCGGCTGAGCACCCGGCTGCGGCCCAGGCCGATCTCCTCGGCTACCTCGTCGACCACCGGGTCGCCGGTGATCAGGTACCCGGGGACCAGACGCGGGTCGTCGGGCTGCGAGGCCAGGAGATCGCCGGGCGCGAGGTCGCCGGGGCGCACCCGCTGGTCCCACGGCACGAACTCCGGGGCGACCAGCGCGTCCGGCCCGGGCAGCAGGGCGGACTCACTGACCGTCGCGTACTCGGCCTCCGGCGGCGCCGCCACCACCACGGCCCACTGCCAACCGGCATAGCCGGGCAGGGTGGCCGCGAAGTGGTGCGTGGCCGCACACTCGTCTTCCGCGGTGACGCCCAGATGCTCGCCGACACCCGTCGGCTGCAGCTCCGAGAGCGCACGACGAGCCAGGTCGACCGCCTCCGCGAGGATCGGTCGCACACCGGACTCCGAAACAGATACTGCGCTCACGTCCTACATTTTGCCGTATGAAGCGCAAACGCCGTGCGTGGGCCGCGACCGGACCGATCTTGCTGGCCGCGGTGGCCACCGGAACCGTCGCCTGTGACCGGTCGGACAGCGCTCCGCCGCTGCGTGTCGAGGTGGTGGCGACCCGCCCGCACGACCGCGCCGCTTTCACCGAGGGCCTCGAAATCCACGACGGCCTCCTCTACGAGAGCACCGGTCTCGAGGGCCGCTCCGATGTCCGCGCCACCGACCTGACGAACGCGGGCCGCACCGCGCGCGCCGACCTGCCCGCCGAATACTTCGGTGAGGGCATCACCCGGGCGGGCTCGATTGTGTGGCAACTCACCTGGAAGGACGAAACCGCCTTCGCCCGCGACCCGATCACCCTGGCCGAGCGCGCCCGCGTCCACTACGACGGCGAGGGCTGGGGCCTGTGCACCCGCGGCGACCGCCTGGTCATGAGCGACGGCAGCGACACCCTCACCTTCCGCGACCCCGCCACCTTCGCGGCGGTCGGCTCGATCCGGCTCACCAGCCACCGCAACGCGAGACTCAACGAACTGGATTGCGCCGCAGATGGTTCCGTATACGCCAACGTCTGGCACACCGACCACATCCTGCGCATCGATCCCGACAGCGGCGAGGTGCTGGGCGACATCGACGCGGGCGGACTGCTGTCTCCCGCCGAGCGCGCCGGTGTCGACGTGCTCAACGGGATCGCCCAGATTCCCGGCACCGATCGGTTCCTGATCACCGGCAAGTACTGGCCGACGCTGTTCGAGGTTCGCTTCGTCCCGGCGTGAACGGCCCGGCGGGACGCCCCATAGACTCGTTGTGTGGCTGCCTCCCGCGATTCCTCCGGAACCGATCCGGGTCCGTGGGACGGCGAGGAGTATCCGCTCAATCGGCGGCATCCCGGTTACGACCGGTATCCGCCGCCCCCGAGTGCCCCGCCCCGCCGTCCGCTGCCGCCGCTGCCCGATCGCGGCGGCGACCCCGACGTACCCGAATTCGTCACGCGCCGATTGGCCGCCGGGCAACCGCCCCGCGACCTGCCGCCGCAGGACCCGCAACCGGATCCACCGCCGCAGCCCGCGCCGGAACCACCGCCACCTGCGGATACCACGAAAATCAAGGGCCGCCAACGGGTCCCGCGCAAGTTGACGGTGACCCGGGTGGTCGCGATGCGCAGCATCGAGCTGACGGAGAAGGGTTTCCACTCCTTCCAGCGTGCGGCGAAGGCCGACGGCGCCGACCGGTCGGGACTCACCGCGCTGGTGTACGCGACGATGGCCAACTTCGCCCTCGACGCCGCCATCGCCGTCGCGCTGGCCAACACGCTGTTCTTCGCGAGCGCCACCGCCGAGTCGAAATCCAAGGTGGCGCTGTACCTGTTGATCACGATCGCCCCGTTCGCGGTGATCGCGCCGCTCATCGGACCGCTGCTGGACCGATTGCAGCACGGCCGCAGAGTAGCGCTGGCCGCCTCGTTCGCCGTGCGAATAGTGATCGCGTTCCTGTTGATCTTCAATGTCGACAGCTGGGCGCTGTATCCGCTCGCGCTGTGCATGATGATCCTCAGCAAATCGTTCGCGGTGCTGAAGAGTGCCGTCACGCCGCGGGTGCTGCCACCGGATATCGACTTGGTGCGCACCAATTCCCGGCTCACGGTGTTCGGTCTGGTGGGCGGGACGCTCGGCGCCGGCGCGGTGGCCGGTGTGGTCGCCGCGGTGGCCGGGTCGCCGGGCGCGCTGGTGTTCGCGGCGCTGATCGCCGCCGCCGGGGCGTATCTGAGCCTGCGCATTCCGTCCTGGGTGGAGGTCACCGAGGGGGAGGTGCCCGCGACCCTCGGCTACCACAAGAAGGACGCGGCGCCACAGAACGGGCAGCCGGTGAAACCGAGCCGCCGCCGCCAGCCGCTGGGACGGGCGGTGGTGACCGGGCTGTGGGGCAACGCCACGGTCCGGGTGCTCACCGGTTTCCTCACCTTCTACGTGGCCTTCGTCGCCAAGTCGACCGAGCACCGCCCCGTGCAGCAGGCGGCGATGCTGGGTGTGGTCGGCGCGGCGGCGGCGGTCGGCAACTTCACCGGCAATGCCTCGGGCGCTCGCATGAAGCTGGGCCGCCCGGCGCTGATCGTCGTGCTCTGCACGGCCGCGTGCACGGTGGTCGCCCTGTTCGCGATGCTGCTCGACAATCTGCTGGGCGCGGCGGCCGCGGCGCTGGTGGCATCCGGCGCGAGCGCGCTGGCGAAGGTGTCGCTGGACGCGTCGATTCAGGACGATCTGCCGCCGGAGTCGATCGCCTCCGGTTTCGGCCGTTCGGAGACGGTGCTGCAACTGGCGTGGGTGATCGGCGGCGCCGGCGGCGTGCTGCTGCCGACGGTGTACTGGAAGGGTTTCGCCGTCGTCACCGCGGTGCTGGCGATCGGATTGATCCAGACCTACGTGAGCTACCGTGGTCACTCGCTGCTGCCCGGCTGGGGCGGCAACCGGCCGCAACACGCGAAGCAGGAAGTACCCGGGATGCCCGGCGACCCGGCCCGTCCCGCCACCTCGAACTGACCCGACGAGTCGACAGGAAACCACGCCATGACCAAGCCCGGTACCCGCACGATCCTCGCGCTGGCGGTGGCTGCGGTACTCGTGGTGGTGGTCGCGATCGCGGCCGTGGTGGCCGTGGCGGTCCGCAATGCCGACGAGCCGGAACCGGAGATCACCGCGTACGCCCACGGCGCCTCGGCCACGGTCCCGCCGTACCGCTTCTGCACGGTGACGCAGTCCGACGCCAGCGGCCAACTAGGCCTGAATTGCCGCGAGAGCGCCACCACGGTCACCCTGCACACCCCCGCCGGCGCCCCCCTGCAACTGTCGCTCCCCCGCCACATCGCCGACGCCCCCTGGGTAATGGTGCTCGAGTACGACCTCCCCGACGGCACCGCAGTCCAGCGCCTCGCCTCCTACCGCGACTACCCCGAGGGCACGCTCGCCATCACCGTCCCCTCCCACCCCGAACCGGACCTGAGCCTGGCAGGCGTAGAAGTCCAACTGGTAGTCCCCACCCGAGACGAAACCGGCGCAGAATCCTTCGCCCCCTACCAGGCCTGGTCCATCCGAACCACCTGAGCGCCTGCTCCCGCCACCACCCGAGAAGCGCCGCCCCACAACACCTCTCGGAGCCCAAGGCCAGCCGACACCGCCACTTCCGCACTCCCCCAACCCGCACGCGCGAGTCTTACGAGCGCCCGTTCGCGGCCGGCTCGCGTCGGAGTGGTCGAGACGCATGCGCGAAGCGCGAGTCTCGACCACTCCGACGCGAGCCTCAGGGCCGCGAACACGCGACGCCGAAGGCGGCGCCAAAATTACTGATCAAGCTCCCGGGCCACCCCGCGCACGACCTCGGCGATCCGCTGCGCCATCTTGCGGTCGGGATACTTCCCCTTGCGCAGATCGGGCTGCACCTTCGCCTCAAGCAGCGTGATCATGTCCTCGATCATCCCGTGCAGGTCGTCGGGCGCCTGGCGCGGATGCGCCACGGGCTCCTTGCGTGTCTGGTTGCCGCGCACGGAGGGCAGCGGCTCCAGGAGTTTCAGGCTCAGCGCCTGCGGCCCGCGCCGCCCGGCCGCCATTCCGAACTCGACTCGTTGCCCGGGCTTCAACGCCTCGACACCCTTGGGCAACGCAGACGACCGAACATAGACGTCCTCACCCTCGTCCTGGGAAAGGAAGCCGAAGCCCTTTTCGACGTCGTACCACTTCACCCTGCCGGTCGGCACTGCGCTCACCCGTTCGTCATCGATGCCCGGACCTCCCGGGCACAACCCTTGTCCCGGAATCGATTCCGGGACTCGTCTGCGTGCGAAAAGAACGCGCCCTACACAGCTATGCAGGACGCGATTGCCATCGAGTCTACCCCGGTGCCGATCCGCTGAGCACACCAGTTTTACGGTGCAGTAATGCCCGAGTCCTCCCCGCACCGTCCACCGCGCCGATCCGGCGATTCGCTGATGTACGTGGCCCTGGGTCTGTTCGCGATCGGTGTGCTGGCTGTCGTCGCCATTTTCCTCACACCGATCGTGTCGGACAGTGATCCGGGGCTGTGGCTGTATCTGGTCGCGATGATCGGAACGCCGTTGGGATTGCTGCTCGCGGTGGTCTTCGCACTGTGGTCCGGCCGCCGCTCGCGGTAGCCGACCGGTATATGCCCAGTTCGTTATCGCACTACACATGTGATTCTCGTCACATCACGGTAGGGTCACGAGACGGTCACAACCGATGTATCACCGTGACACGCCGCACTCACCAGCACAGACGCGATATGGAAGGTGTTGCGCCGGATGGGGACCCGGCCATACACGCCGGTTACCAAATGGTGATTTTTCGCGGCAATCGTCGTACGGTCTAACGCAGCCGGGAGCAGTCCCGGAACCACCGGCCCGCCGCACCGAGCCTCGCCCCGCGGGTACGGACCCCGACGGAAGCAGGGGCGAGGGCGGGGAACCCACGTTCCCTACGCAGGGAAGCGGGATCGATCGCCACCGATCGGTTCCTTGGGGTGAAGTCCCACCGCACCGCAAGGTGCACCGGGACCGGACGGCCTCTCAGTCCGAACCCGACAGCTCACCTCGCAGGCGCGTACGAGAGGAAGACGACCCGATATGAGTGGACGCCATCGCAAGCCGACCAACACCGGCCGCACCGTCGCCAAGGTCGCCGTCACGGGTGCGATCGTGAGCGGCGCGGGTATCGCTCTCGCCGGGAACGCCTCCGCGGCACCCGACCAGGAGTGGGACAAGCTCGCGCAGTGTGAGTCCGGCGGCAACTGGGGGATCAACACCGGTAACGGGTACCAGGGCGGTCTGCAGTTCTCGCAGGGCACCTGGGCCGCGCACGGCGGCACCGACTACGCCCAGACCGCCAACCAGGCCAGCCGCGAGCAGCAGATCGCGGTCGCCGAGAAGGTCCTCGCATCCCAGGGTTGGGGCGCGTGGCCCTCCTGCTCCTCCCGTCTCGGACTGAACGGCAGCGCCGAGGCGCGCACCGCTCCGGCCGCCCCCGCCCAGCAGACGCCGCACTGGAGCCCGACGGCCCAGACCGAGGCCGCCCCGCAGCAGACCCAGCTGCCCGCCGACCGCAGCCAGGAAGTCTTCCAGGCCGTCGACAAGGCCCTCGCCGTCGCGCAGTCGCAGGGCATCCAGGTGCCCCAGCCCGCTCTCGACGTGCTGAACGCCGCGAAGGCCAACGGCGTGAAGCTGGACCCGCAGGTGGTCGATTTCTTCGCGGCGAACAAGGGCCTGCTGCCCAACTGAGCCTTCTCCGAAGCCTTTACGGCCTCGAATCCTTACGACAAGGCCCCCGCACCATCACGGTGCGGGGGCCTTGTCGTCGATTCGGTCAGCGGTTGATGACCGTGTGCGGGTGCACGTAGGGCACCTCTTCGGCAGGCACCGGAAATTCGGTGTCCTCCCCGTAGGGCGAGAGCCCACCGGAACGGGTCGACGAGAGTTCGGTCACCGCGTGGTCGCCGTTGGCGACCTTCGGCCAGCCGTTGTCGACATAAGGTTTCTTCGATTTGTTCACCACGGCCCAATTCTGGCATGGAACCGATCGGTCGCGTCCGCCTGCCGCGGCCGTGTGCGACGGCGGGCCAGCGGCACTGTGCGCCCGGCCGTACGCTGGATGGGATGACCACGACCGACGACGCACCCCGGGCCGGGGATGAGCACTCCACGACAGCCACCGGTTCCGTCGATGTCGCGTCGCTGGCCGATTGGCTGGCCGCCCGTTCGGACGACGAATTGGTGACCCTGCTGGAACTGCGCCCCGATCTGGCGGTGCCGCTGCCGTCCTCGATGTCGGTGCTGGCCGCCCGCGCCGAGCAGCGCGCCTCGGTGCTGCGCGCCACCGACGAACTCGACACCCTCGATTTCGCGGTGATCGAGACCCTGGCCGTGCACCACGCGGCCGTCCCGGACCGCCACGCCACCCCGCTCCCCCGCGCCCGCCTGCACGAGTTGCTCGGCGACCGCGTGGCGCGGACGGCCGTCGACGCCGCCGTCGACCGGCTGACCGCCCGCGCCCTCGCGTGGGGGGCCGACGAGCTGTACCTGGTGGCCGCCGCCAAGGACGCGCTGCCGTGGCCGCTCGGCAGCACCACCGAGATCCCGGACGCGCTCACCGAACCGGAAATCGTTGCGGCCCTGGCCGGGATCGGCTCTCCCGAGCGGGCGCTGCTGGACAAGCTGGCGACCACCGGTCCGCGGGGGCGCACCCGCGATGCCGCGCCGGGCACGCCGCCGGACCGGCCGATCCAGCGCCTGCTGGCGGTGCGGCTGCTCGACTGGGTCGACGAGGAGACCGTCGAACTGCCGCCCGCGGTGGGCCAGGTGCTGCGCCGCGAGCCGGTCAGCGACCCGCACGCGCTGCGGCCGCCGCGACCCGAACTCACCAAGCACACCGCCGCCGATACCAACGCGGCCGCCGCGACCGAGGCCGGTGAGCTGCTGCGGCACTGCGCCGACATCATCGAGGTGCTGGCGCAGGCGCCCGCGCCGGCGCTGCGCTCGGGCGGCCTGGGCGTACGCGAACTGCGCCGCATCACCAAGCACACCGGGATCGAGGAGAGCCGGGTGGGCCTGCTGGCGGAGGTACTGGCGGCGGCGCGCCTGCTGGACAAGGGAACTCCGGAACCGCCGCCGCCGGGCGATTCCGTCGACGACTACTGGGCCCCCACCGCGGCCGCGGACGGCTGGCTGGACGGCCCGGCGGCCCGGCGCTGGGCGGTACTGGCCCAGGCGTGGCTGGAGCTGGACCGGTTCCCGTGGATGATCGGCGGGCGCGACGCGAACGACAAGCCGCTGGCCGCGCTCTCGCTCGAGCTGCGCAATGTGCACGCGATCCGGGATCGGCGGGCCGTGCTGGCGCTGCTGGCCGAGCAGCCGCCCGGAGCCGCCGTGACACCGACGGATATCGCGCGCGTGCTGGCGTGGCGGCAACCGCGCTGGCGCAGGCACTTCCGCACCGAGGCGGTCGAGCGCACGCTGACGGAGGCGGGCGCGCTCGGGCTCGTCGGCCGTGGGGCCCTCACCTCGGCGGGGCGCGCACTGCTGCACGGCAGTACCTCCGACGCCGAGGCCGAGATGGAGTCCGCCCTGCCGGACCCGGTGGATCACGTACTGGTACAGGCGGATCTGACGATCGTCGCGCCCGGGCCGCTGGTGGCGGATCTCCAGAGCCGCATCGCACTGGTGGCCGATGTCGAATCCGCGGGCGCGGCAACGGTGTACCGGATCGGCGAGTCGTCGGTGCGGCGGGCGCTCGACGCCGGGATGACGGCGGCCGAACTGCACCAGCTGTTCGCGGCGCACTCGCGCACTCCCGTGCCGCAGTCGCTGACCTACCTGATCGATGACGTCGCGCGCCGGCACGGTCGGCTGCGGGCCGGGATGGCGCAGTCGTTCGTGCGCAGCGAGGATCCGGCGCTGCTCGCCGAGGTGCTGGTGACCCCGGTCGCCGAGCGGCTGGCGCTGCGCGCGGTCGCCCCGACCGTGGCCATCTCGCAGGCCGCGCTCGGCGAGGTGCTCGAGCAGTTGCGCGCCGCGGGTTTCGCTCCGGCGGGCGAGGATTCGTCGGGCACGATCGTCGACCTGCGCCCGCGCGGGGCCCGCATCCCGGCCCGGACCAATGCCCGGCAGGCGTGGCGGCCCACCCCGCCCAACAGCGAGCAACTGCGGCTGCTGGTGGGCGAGCTGCGGGCCGGGGAGAAAGCCGCACAGGCCCGTTCGGGGCAGGCGGTCCGGTCGGACGGCAGCCGCAACAGCACCGCGGCCACCATGGCCCTGCTGCAACTGGCGGCGCGGGTGCGGCGGCCGGTGCACATCGGTTACGTCGATGCCCAGGGCGTCGCCAGCCAGCGTGTGGTGGAGCCGTTGAAGGTGGCCGGCGGGCAGTTGGATGCCCTGGACCCCGTCACCGGATCGGTCCGGCATTTCGTACTGCACCGCATCGCCTCGGTGGCGCTGGTGGATCAGTAAGCCCGCTCAGGCCTTCGGATTGACCATGCAGAACGTGGTTTTCGGCTCGGACAGCAGAAGGTAGGTCGCGTTCGGCTCGCACAGGGACGGGTCGTCGCGGCCCTCGATGCGCGCGACCACTTTCACCGTTGCCGCCGTGGACGCGCAGTCCGCGTAGGCGAATCCGGTGTCGCGGTCCTGGTGATAGCAGCTGCCCGGCTTGAGATTCGGCGCCAGGCACAGGAACGCCGTGGTGCCGCCGTGGAAAGTCTCCTCGTAGGAGGAATATTCGCGGCCGCAGTCGGCCCGGGTCGGCGAGGTGGACATCACCGTGTAGACGGCCCGCTCCGACACGCAGTCGACCGGTTCGGTCCGGGAGTCGGTGGTCGAGCCCTCGATGACGTGAATGCAGTCGCCGACCTGTGCCCTGGCGGTGTCGGTGCGGCTCGCGCTCTGCACAGCCGAACAACCCGCCGCCAGGGCGGCCGTCGCGAGTACTGCCGGGACGACGACGGCGCAGCGCCCTCGAAAACCCCGGTGCACTCGAAAACCCTGTCGCACTCGAAAACCCTTTGCGCCCAACGGTTCACGCCGATCGTGACGGATACCCCGGGCGGAGAAATGCCGCAGGGTCAGCGGAACATGCCGAGGCCGTACAGGGCCAGCAGATTGAAGTTGAGCATCCGCGGCAGAAAGCCGGTCAGCAGCTGCAGTTCGAAGAGGTTCACATTCGACACCTTTCACGCTCTGCCCGCACCATAACCGCGCGGATCGTGATCTTAGGTCGGAATCGGCTACAAAATCGTTACGCTCGGCGACATGACGCTCGAGGAGGCGACCCGCCGGCTCTACGCGCTCGACCCCGCACAGTTCACCGCCGCACGCGATGAGCAGGCGAAAGCCGCTCGCGCCGACGGGGACCGGAAACTCGCGGCCGCGATCGGCAAACTGCGCAGACCGACCGTGGCGGCGTGGGCGGTGAACCTGCTGGCGCACGAGGCGCCCGAGGAGGTCACCGCGCTGCTCGAACTCGGCGACGCGCTGCGCGACGCCCAACGCCGATTGTCCGGAGAACAGTTGCGCGAGTTGACCACTCAGCGGCAGCAGGTGGTGAACGCAGTGGCCCGCAGGACGGGTCAGCTCGCGGCCGGGCACGACCGCACGCTCAGCGAGTCGGTCCTGCGCGAGGTGGGCCAGACCCTGCACGCCGCCCTCGCCGATCCCGCCGTGGCCGACCACGTGCGCGCGGGCACGCTGACCGCCGCGGCCAATTACGAGGGCTTCGGGCCCGCGGCGCCGGAATTGGCCGCCGTGCCCGATCGCGCCGCCGAACCCGAGAAACCGAAGCAGAGCCGTGCGAAGACCTCCGAAGACCGCGACGCGGCTGCCCGGCAGGAACTCGACGACGCGCTCGCCGCCCTCGAATCTGCCCGCGAGGCAACCGATTCGGCGCAGGCCGACCTCGACCGCGCCGCGGCGCGGGTGGGCGAGGCGGAGGACCGGATCGCCGCCGTGCGCGCGGAACTGGAACGCGCCGAGGAACAGCGGCGCTTCGCCGCGGCGGCGCAGCGCTCGGCCCAGGAGGCGGCGCACAAGGCCGAACGGCAATTGGACCGGGTAGAGCGCTGGGTGGAGAAGGCGCGCTCCCGCGTGCCCGAGGAGTGAGCCGATCAGGCGCGCAACGAACCCGGGTACAGGTATTCGTCCGGGGGCACGGCCGTCTCGTCCAGCCACGCGGTGAAGAAACCCGACAGGTTCACCGCGGTCTTGGACTGGACGAACTGCCGGAACTCCGGCATCGAGGCGTTGCCGTACGCGTGCGACCGCACGAACTGCGCGATCGCCGGGAAGAAGACGTCGTCACCGATCGTGCGGCGCAGCGCGTGCAGGAACAGCGGTCCGCGGTAGTAGACGGCGGTGAATTCCTTTCCGACGCCGGGGTCCTGCAACCGGGTCTCCCAGCGTTCGGGTTCGTCGCGGAACGTCTCGACCGTCCGGCGATACTGGGCGTCGACGTCCTCCCCCTCCTTGCGCTCCGGCCACAGGTAGTCGGCCGTATAGCTGGCGAAGCATTCGTTCAGGCAGATATCCGACCACTGCCGCACCGACATCGAATCGCCCCACCACTGATGCGCGTTCTCGTGGACGAGGGTGTTCAGGTTGGTCCACGGCGCATAGGTCGGGCGGGTCTGGGTCTCCAGCGAGATGTGCAGGTCGGTGTCGATGTAGATGCCGCCCGCGCTCTCGAACGGGTAAGGGCCGTACAGGGATTCGAGGAAGTCGAGCACCTCGGGCAGTCGTTTTTCCAGTTCCCGGTGCTGAACGGCATCCGGGGCGAAGGCGCTGACCAGCGGCGTGCCGTTGGCGCGACGCTGCTCCAGGAACTCGAACCGGTCGATGGCGACCGTGGTGAGGTAGCCGACCGTCGGATGCCGGGTCGACCACCGCGCGGTGCGCGTGGCCCCGTCCACCGTGTCACGCACCTTCAGGCCGTTGGAGATGACGTCCCATTCCCGCGGGACCGTCACGGTCAGGTCGAAGGTCGCCTTGTCCATCGGCGTGTCGTTGAGCGGATACCAGGTGGTGGCCGAATGTGGCTCGCCCGCAACGAAAGCGCCGCCGCTGGGCGAGACGGTCCAGCCCCCTTCCCGGTTGTCGTTCTGGATGCCGGAGTATTCGACGGTGACGGTGAACGGCAGGCCGGGCAGCACGGGCACCGCCGGGGTGACGACCAGCTCGTGCTCACCGCTGCGGGCGAATCCGGCCGGCAGGTTGTTCACGGTCACCTTGGACACCGCCGGGCCCGCGAAGTCCAGGTTGAACACGCGCAGCGCCTGGGTCGCGACGGCGTCGATGCGCGCGGTACCGGTGAGCCGCCGGCTGGGCGGGTCGTAGTCGATCGCGACGTCGTAATGTTCGGCCTGGTATCCGCCGTTGCCGTCATCGGGGTAGTAGGGGTCGCCGAGGCCGGAGGCGCCCACGAAGGGGTCGGCCGGAGCCTGCGCGGACGAGTGTCCGGGCAGTGCCAGCGCACCCGCGATCAGGGCCGTGACCGTGAGACAACGCGTCCAGTCGTACGCATCCATGCGGCGAGCCACCCCTTTCCGGCACGGGCGTGCCGACCGAGGCTCGATGCTAGTGCGCTCAGTTGCTGCTGCCCGTCACCGCCACGCTCGCGCCCAGCCCGATGATCATGACCCCGCCCGCGCCGCCGACCGCTTCCAGCCGCCGCGGCGAGCGCGCGAACCAGTTGCGCGCGGTGCCCGCCAGCAACGCCCACAGGCTGTCCGACACCAGCGCGATCAGCAGGAACATGCCGCCCAGCACCAGCATCTGCAGCGGAATGGGACCGCCGGACGGGTCCACGAATTGCGGTAGCACGGCCGAGAAGAAGATGATCGCCTTCGGGTTGGTGGCGCCCACCACGAAGCCCTGCCGGAACACCCGGCGGGTTCGCTCCGGCTGCCGTGCCTGCGTCTCGAGCGCCTCGCGCAGCGAACGGCGCTCCCGAATCGCTTGCACGCCAATGTAGATCAGGTAGAGCGCGCCGGTGAACTTCACGACGGTCAGCGCGATCGAGGAGGCCGCGACCACCGCGCCGAGCCCCGCCGCGACCATCACCAGCACCAGCAGCACGCCCAGGGAGTGCGCGACCACCGACAGCAGGGCGGCCCGCTTGCCGTCGGTCAGCGCGCGGCCGATGGTGAACAGCACACCCGGCCCGGGGACGACGATGAGCACGGTCGCGGCGACCAGGAACGCCGCGATATTGCCAGCGGGAATCACCGGCCAAGTCTAAGGAACGCCGCGGCCGGATTCCACGGATTATCAGCCGCGCAGCTCACCCGGCAACTGCTGCGGATCCAGCAGCAGCCGCTTGGAATCCGCGCGCCGCACCTTCTCGGCCAGATCGAGATTGTCGGCCAGCAGTTTCCACTCGACGTCGCTGATGGCCGCCCGAGCCCGGCTGATCACGCCGGGATCCCGAGTGCCCCAGGCGATCGGCATGGCCGTCACCGACTGGCGCAGGTCGCCGACCGAACTCGGCGCCCGATCGGCGCGCACGGTCACCGCGGGCACCTGCTCGCCGGGCCACTGCCGGTGTCCGGGCAGGGCCCGCACGACCCGGGTGATCAGCGCGTAGGTCGGGTCGCAGCCGGGTTTGGCGATATTGACCAGCGCCAGCAGCGTCACCCCGCGCGCGTGCTTGCCCGACACCACCGCGGGCACCAGTTCACCCTCGGCGTACAGCTTCTCGATGCGCGAGCGGTAGGGCGTCCACACCGCCACGAACAGCGCGGTGATGGTGCCCAGGGCGAACGCGACGGCCAGCAGGAACGAGTACGGGTGCTGCAACCAGATCAGGCCGGCGGTGCCGAGGCCGAGCACGATCGCGGCGGCGAATGCCAGTATCCGCAGCCGCCGGATGGCCGCGAGCACTTCGTTCACCGCTCGGGCGTGTTCGCGGTCCACCGCGAATTCGAAGCGTCGCACGTCCTATTCCTAACACGTATGCGGAGGCATTTTCTCCGTTGAACCGCCTCGGTTATCCGAGCGCCGGGCCGAGCAGGTCGTCCGCGTCGGTGATGCGATAGGCATACCCCTGTTCGGCGAGGAAACGCTGCCGGTGGGCAGCGTATTCGGCGTCCAGGGTGTCACGCGCCACGACGGAGTAGAAATGCGCCTGCCCCCCATCCTGTTTGGGGCGCAGCAAGCGGCCGAGCCGCTGCGCCTCCTCCTGACGGGAGCCGAACGTACCCGAAACCTGCACGGCCACCGACGCTTCGGGCAGGTCGATGGAGAAGTTGGCGACCTTGCTCACCACCAGCACCGGGATCTCGCCGTTGCGGAACGCCTCGAACAGCGACTCGCGCTCCTTGGTGCGAGTCGAGCCTTGGATGATCGGGGCGTTCAGATGCTCGCCCAGTTCCTCCAGCTGGTCCAGGTACGCGCCGATCACCAAGGCCGGTGCGCCCTGGTGCCGGGCCAGAATCGACTCGACCACGGGCAGTTTGGTGCGAGCGGTGGAGCACAGCTTGTACCGCTCCTCCGGCTCGGCCGTGGCGTAGCTCATCCGCTCCGCCTCGGTGAGCGTGACCCGCACCTCGACGCAGTCGGCCGGGGCGATCCAGCCCTGCGCTTCGATGTCCTTCCACGGCGCGTCGTAGCGTTTCGGCCCGATCAGGGAGAACACGTCACCCTCGCGGCCGTCCTCGCGCACCAGCGTCGCGGTCAGGCCGAGGCGGCGGCGGGACTGCAGGTCGGCCGTCATCCGGAACACCGGGGCGGGCAGCAGGTGCACCTCGTCGTAGATGACCAGGCCCCAGTCGCGGCTGTCGAACAGCTCCAGGTGCTTGTACTCGCCCTTGGTCTTGCGGGTGATGACCTGGTAGGTGGCGATGGTGACGGGGCGGATCTCCTTGCGCTCGCCGGAGTACTCGCCGATCTCGTCCTCGGTCAGCGAGGTGCGGGCGAGCAGCTCGCGCCGCCACTGCCGACCGGCGACCGTATTGGTGACCAGGATCAGCGTCGTGGCCCCGGCCTTGGCCATCGCGGCGGCCCCGACCATGGTCTTGCCCGCGCCACAGGGCAGCACCACCACGCCCGACCCGCCGGCCCAGAACGAGTCGGCCGCCATCTCCTGGTAGTCGCGCAGGTGCCACTCGTTGGTCTCGTAGTCCAGTTCGATGTGGTGCGCCTCGCCGTCGACGTACCCCGCCAGATCCTCCGCGGGCCAGCCGATCTTGAGCAGCATCTGCTTGATCCGGCCGCGCTCGGACGGGTGCACCGCCACCGTGTCGTCATCGATCCGGGTACCGAGCATCGGCTGGATCTTCTTGTGCCGCAGCACTTCTTCCAGTACCGCGCGGTCCAGGCTGACCAGCACCAGCCCGTGCGCCGGATGCTTGACCAACTGCAACCGCCCGTACCGGGCCATG
The DNA here is from genome assembly GCF_044628355.1 of Nocardia sp. N2S4-5. Classification (NCBI taxonomy): domain Bacteria; kingdom Bacillati; phylum Actinomycetota; class Actinomycetes; order Mycobacteriales; family Nocardiaceae; genus Nocardia; species Nocardia sp. N2S4-5. The sequence goes on from NZ_JBIUPM010000001.1 coordinate 4,206,214, forward strand.
GTGTCGACGATGTCCACCAGCAGCGGCTGCGGCACCGCGTACCGCGAAAAACTGACCAGAGCATCCACGACCTGCTCCGCATCGTGCCCCGCCGCCCGCGCGTTCCACAGCGCCAACGGCGTCACCCGATAGGTGTGCACATGCTCGGGCGCGCGCTCCAACTCCGCGAACGGCGCAATAGCCTGCCGAGCCGCATCGGCCTGCGCATGGTCGACCTCGAGCAGCAGGGTCTTGTCACTCTGGACGATGAGTGGTCCCTCGGTCACGGCACCTCCTCGGTTGTGGGCCGGAGTCCATTGTTCCCGACCGGACCGACAGTGCCGTGTGGGCTGTGTCGCGTTTCGCTGTCGGCGCAGCTCGCGGGGGCAGTGGCGGGGGTGCCCATACCACCGCCGTAGAATCTGCGCAATGGTTGCCGCTCTGCTCGCTGATCTGTTCGAATCTCACCGAGCGCACCTGCTCTCGGTGGCCTATCGGCTGACCGGCAGCGTGGTCGATGCGGAGGACGCGGTGCAGGAGAGCTGGCTGCGGCTGGCCACCGCGCGGCAGTCGGAGATCGAGGACATGCGCGCCTGGCTGACCACCGTGGTGAGCCGCATCTGCCTGGATCGGCTGCGCAGCGCCTCGGCGCGCCGGGAAAGCTATGTGGGGCAATGGTTGCCGGAACCGATCGTCACGGCCCGGAGACACTCGGGTGCGCCCGACCCGCTGGAAGCCGTGGTCCGCAAGCAGGACTGCCGACTGGCCGCGCTGGTGGTGCTGGAGTCGCTGACTCCGCCGCAGCGGGTGGCGTTCGTGCTGCACGACGGGTTCGCCGTCCCGTTCGAGGAGATCGCGGACATCCTCGACATCTCCGTCGAGGCGGCGCGGCAGCTGGCGACGCGGGCCCGCAAGGCGGCGGCGCGCTGCCCCGAACCTGTCTCCGAGACCGAGCACGCGGCCGCGGTGCAGAAGCTGTTGGAGGCCTTGTATTCCGGCGACCTCGAGCAGGTGGTGGCGGCCCTGCATCCGGACGCGGTGTTCATCGCCGATTCCGGCGGCACCACCCGCACCGCGCTCAATACCGTTGCGGGAGCGGAGAAGCTGGCCCGCCTGGGCATCGGCCTGCTGCGCAAGTACGACGTGAACCTCACCGACCCGAGCGGCGTCGAGACCGAATTCGTCGACGTGAACGGGCAATTGGGCCTGCTGCTGCACGAGCGCGCCCCGCGCAACGGCATCCCCGGCTCCCCCACCCGGGTCCTCGCCTTCACCGTCACCGACGGTGCGGTCTCGGGCGCTTACGATCTGGTGAACCCCGCCAAGTTGAAGGGCATCCGCGTACCCCACTGAACGCCCCGGCCCGGCCCACCCGGCCTGCCTTCACGTGCTCCCGCCACCCGGCCTGCTTTCATGGGTTCCAGTCACCGGGCGCGCCTTCATGTGCTCCCGCCACCCGGGCTGCCTTCACGTGCTCCCGTCACCGGGGCTGCCTTCACGTGCTCCCGTCACCGGGCCTGCCTTCATGTGCTCCCGTCGGCGCCCGCATGTGCGCCGGAAGCTCGGCTACTCAGCGGGGCCGCCCTTTGTGGAGGACGTTGCCCGGCCGGGGCGGTAAGTGGGCGCGCGTTACCGTGGTGAACATGCAGCAGACGCCGACCGTTGCCCGCTTGCGCCCTTTCGGGGCGACGATCTTTGCCGAGATGACCGAGTTGGCCGTGCGGCACGGTGCGGTGAATCTGGGGCAGGGGTTTCCGGACAGTGACGGACCGGCCGCCATGCTGGATGTCGCTCGGCAGGCCATCGCGGACGGCGTTAATCAGTACCCGCCCGGCCGGGGCATGCCGGTGCTGCGGCAGGCCGTCGCCGCGGACCGGGCGCGGCGCTACGGCACCCGGTACGACCCGGACCGCGAGGTACTGGTGACCGTCGGCGCGACCGAGGCCATCGCCGCTTCGATTCTCGGGCTGGTCGAGCCGGGCGCGGAGGTCGTGCTGATCGAGCCCTACTACGATTCGTACGCCGCTGCGGTCGCGCTGGCGGGCGCCACCCGGCGCACCGCCCGCCTGGTACCCGACGGCGACGGCTTCGCCCTCGACCTGGACAGCCTGCGTGCCGCGATCACCCCGAAAACCCGTCTGCTGCTGTTGAATTCGCCGCACAACCCGACCGGGACGGTGCTCGGACGGGCCGATCTGGAGGCGGTCGCCGAGCTGGCCTGCGAGCACGACCTCCTAGTGGTGACCGACGAGGTCTACGAGCACCTCACCTTCGACGGACACGAGCACATCAGCATCGCCACCCTGCCGGACATGTACGAGCGGACCGTCGTGATCTCCAGTGCCGCGAAGACTTTCAGCGTCACCGGCTGGAAGATCGGGTGGGCGTGCGGTCCGGCCCCGCTGATCGATGGAGTGATCGCGGCCAAGCAATTCCTGACCTTCGTCGGCGGCGGACCGTTCCAGCCCGCGGTCGCCTATGCCCTGGAAAACGAACTGCCCTGGGTCGCGGCACTGCGTGATGGGCTGGCCGACAAGCGGATTCGGTTGTCACAGGCACTGGCGGATGCCGGTTTCGGGGTGAAGCGCAGCGACGGCACGTACTTCGTCTGCGCCGACATCTCCGGCCTGACCGCCGCCGACGCCCACACGTTCTGCCGCGAGCTGCCGGAGCGGCTGGGCGTGGCGGCCGTACCTCTGAGCGTCTTCGCCGACGACAAGGATTCCTGGAATCGCCTGGTGCGCTTCGCCTTCTGCAAGCAGGACGAGACCCTGGACGAGGCGGTGCGGCGGCTGCATGCCCATCACGTGACGCCGACGACCGGGGCCGCGCGGTAGTCGACTCCGGCCTCTGCGGACGCAAATCGAGTCGGGACGGCATTTCTCGCCGTCTCGAAGGCGATCGTGACCGCTCAGGCCGACAGTTCAGGCGGGCATCGGCCGAGCGCGGTCGGTGGCGAGCAGGACCGCGATGCCACCGAGCAGCGTCCCGGTGACCCAGCGCTGCGCCCGCAGCCAGAGCGGCCGTCCGGCGAGGAAGGCGGCGATGGCGCCGGAGCCGAGCACGATCAGGCCGTTGACCAGCAGCGCGACGGTGATCTGCACACCGCCCAGGCAGAGGCTCTGCAACCACACCTCACCGCGCGCGGGCACGACGAACTGCGGGATCAACGCCATGTACATGATTGCGATCTTCGGATTGAGCAGGTTGGTGACCAGCCCCATCGCGAACAGCCGCCGCGCGGGGTCGGCGGGCAGGTCGGAGGGCGTGAACGCCGACATCCCGCCCGGCCGCAAGGTCTTCCACGCCAGCCAGGCGAGATAGGCCGCGCCCGCGAGCTTCAACGCGATGTACAGCCCCGGCACCACCGCGAAAACGGCCGTGATTCCCGCCGCGATGGCCACCAGATACACCAGGAAACCGACGGCGACCCCGGCCAGCGACACGAATCCGGCCCGCCGTCCTTGCGAGACGGTGCGCGACACCAGATACACCATGTTCGGGCCGGGCGTGAGCACCAGCCCGAGCGCCGCCACCGCCACACCGGCCACCGCAGTCGTCTCGATCATGCCGACCATGTTCGTACACGGTGGACCGCTCGTCGCGAGCCAGTTCGCAACCGCTGGACTTCCCAGACCGGTACATTGCCGACGTGGCAAGCGCCACACGCTTCGAGTGGACCGCCGACATCAAACGCCGACCGGACCGTCGCTGATGACAGACGGCGGGACTCAGCCGCCAGCTCAGCCGCGGCGGGTGGCGACGGCGGCGGCGAGCCGGTCGAGCTGGGCGGCGGTGGTGTCCCAGTCGAGGCAGGCGTCGGTGATGGATCGGCCGTAGGTGAGGTCGGCGGCGTGGCCGAGGGTGAGGTCTTGGCGGCCCGCGACGAGGAAGCTCTCCATCATCACGCCGACGACGCTGCGGTCGCCTGCGGCCACGCGTTCGGCGATATCGGTGACGACGTCGACCTGCTTGTTGTGGTCCTTGTTGCTGTTGCCGTGGCTGGCGTCGACCACCACCCGCTGCGGCAGCGCCGCCTTGTCCAGGCGGACGCAGGTCTCGGCCACCGAGGCGGCGTCGTAGTTCGGCCCCGCGCTGCCGCCGCGCAGGATCACGTGGCAGTCCGGATTGCCGACGGTGCGGATCAGGGCGGAACGCCCATCCAGCCCGGTGCCGGGGAACACGTGGCTGGCCCCCGCCGCGCGCACGCCGTCGACCGCCACCTGCACATCACCGTCGGTGCCGTTCTTGATGCCGACCGGCATCGACAGCGCACTGGCCAGTTGCCGATGCACCTGACTGGCCGCGGTGCGGGCGCCGATCGCGCCGTAGGAAACCAGGTCGGCGATGTACTGCGGGGTGATCGGGTCGAGGAATTCGCACGCGACCGGCAGTCCCAACGCGGTGATGTCGACCAGCAGCCGCCGGCCCAGACCCAAGCCGGTGTTGATGTCGAAGGTGCCGTCCAGGTGCGGGTCGTTGATCAGGCCCTTCCAACCGAGCGTGGTCCGCGGCTTCTCGAAGTACACCCGCATCACGACGTGGAGCCGGTCGGACAGCTCGGCGGATTTGGCGGCCAGCCGGCGGGCGTAGTCCAGCGCGGCGTCGGGATCGTGCACCGAACACGGGCCGACGATCACCATCAGGCGATCGTCGGTGGCATCGAGCACGTCGACCGTGGCGGCACGTCCGGCCCGCACGGTCTCGGCGAGCGCCGCATCGATGGGATGGTCGCGCCGCACGTCGGCGGGCGACAGCAGCGGGCTGATGCTCAGGGTGCGCTGATCGTCCAGATCGGCGACGTCGGCAGATTTCTTGGGTGCGTCGGCGTCGGCTGCGATCGTCATCGTGGGTTCCTTTTCTCAGGCCGACCCACCGAGAAGATCCCGTCGAGCCGGACTGTCATCGGCTCGGGGTGGGAGAAGGTCAGCGCGGTTCACCGACCGACCCACCCGGGGCCGGCTTGATAAACCAGAAATACACGCGCTGCACAGAGGCGACTGTAGCAGGGAGCGTCCCGCACCCTGAACAGATGCCCGAAAGAGCGTGACACCCACCACATCACACCCGGAACCACATCAATAGCGAAAGCAGGTAGGCCGTAGGCCACCGACCACCGCACGATCTGCCGCCTGCGAACTCGCAGGCCAGCCCCATCGGTTTGCGGCGCGGCTCGGTTTTCGAGCGCCGCTGCGCAAGCGACGAAGGAGCAAGCAGCGGTGCTCGAAAACCGAGCCACAGGGCGCCGCAAACCCGCGACGCCGAAGGCGGCGCAATCACACAGAGAACATGCCCGGCTCGTAGCTCCCTGCGGGCGTCCGGGCGATCACATTGAGCCGGTTGTAGGCGTTGATCACCGCGATCGCCGAAACCAACGCACCGATCTGCTCGTCGTCGTAGTGCTTCTGCACCTGCGCCCAGGTCTCGTCGGACACGCCCTGGTGCGTGTCGGCGAGCCGGGTGCCCTCCTCGGTCAGTGCCAGCGCGGCGCGCTCGGCCTCGGTGAACACGGTGGCCTCGCGCCAGGCGGCCACCAGGTTCAGGCGCACCTGGGTTTCCCCGGCGGCCGCCGCGTCCTTGGTGTGCATGTCGGTGCAGAAACCGCAGCCGTTGATCTGGCTCGCGCGGATCTTGACCAGTTCATAGGTCGCCTCGGGCAGTGCCGACTGGCCGATGACCTGACCGGCGTTGGTGAGCCGCTTGGTGAACTTGGCGGCGATCTCGTTGGCGAAGAGGTTGATTCGGGGTTCCATCGCTGTCTCCTGACCTCGGGCCGCGGGGTTGCGGCTTCGTATATCAGGGGGACGACGCAGCCTCCCGAGGTGTGACAGACGGACGGTTGTGCCCTGCGTCACTTCCAGTCAGCGCCGGGAGAACGGGTAGGTGACCTTGGTGAGCTGCTCGGACAATTCCCACAGCCGCCGGGCCGCGACCTCGTCCCGCGAGGCGGAGGACGAGCCGCTGAGTTCGGGATGGCCGCGGAGCCCGCGCAGGCCGGTCGGTCCGTAGAACCGGCCCGGCTCCACCTCGGCCGTCGCCGCGAAAAGCGAAGGCAGCGCGCCCATCTCGGCGCTCTGGGCCAGAATTCGGTTGCCCAGGGCCATGATCCGGTCCAGGAAGGATTCGGTGTGTGACTGCAACTCGGTGGCCGCGTAGCCGGGATGGGCCGCCACCGACACCTTCGACGATCCGGCCGCGGAGAGGCGGCGTTGCAATTCGTAGGCGAACATCAGATTCGCCAGCTTGGACTGCCCGTACGCCTGCCAGCGCTCGTACCGCCGGCGCTCCCAGTTCAGGTCCTCGAGATCGATCCGGCCGATGACGTGCGCGCCGCTGGACACGGTGACGATCCGGTCGGCGATCTTGTCGAGCAGCAGACCGGTGAGCGCGAAGTGCCCGAGATGGTTTGTGCCGATCTGCATTTCGAACCCGTCGGCGGTGCGGCGCAGCGGCACCGCCATCACACCGGCGTTGTTGATCAGCACGTCGGCGCGCTCGACGGAGTCGGCGAACTGCCGGATCGATGCCAGGTCGGCCAGGTCGAGACGGCGGACGTGGGCCCGGTCGCCCATCTCGTTCGCCACCGCGCGCGCCTTCACCTCGTCGCGGCAGGCCATGATCACCTGCGCACCCGCCGCGACCAGCGCCCGCGTGGTGACGGCGCCGATCCCGCTGTTGGCGCCCGTGACGACGAACGTACGGCCGCTTTGATCCGGGATGTCGGAAGTGTCCCAACCAGTCACGAGGTCGAGTCTAGAGCGGCGGAGCGCCCCCGTCTCCCGCCTTGCCCACGCGACGACGAACGCCCGAGGTGAGATAGGGTTGCCTAACCTACATGAAGCAGATGAGCGTGAGGCAGTACCCATGACAGCGACACCCACCACCCGGGACGACCGTGACGGCTTCGTGCCGATCCCCGCCGAGTTCGCCGACGCCTATCGCGCGGCCGGGTACTGGACGGGCCGGCCGCTGGGCGAACTGCTGCGGGACGCGGCCCGCCGATGGCCGCAGCGCCCGGCCCTGCACATCGCGGACGCCGCCCGCACCTACGCCGAGCTGGACGCCGACGCCGACCGGATGGCGTACGGCCTCGCGGCGCTGGGCATCTCGCCCGGCGACCGGGTGATCGTGCAGTTGCCGAACGTGCCGGAGTTCGCCTCGGTCCTGTTCGGTCTGCTCCGGGCCGGAGCGATCCCGGTGCTGACGCTGCCCGCGCACCGTCGCGCCGAGATCGAGCATCTGGCCGAGCTGTCCGGCGCCGTGGCGTACATCGTCGCCGATCAGGCAGCCGATTTCGACTACCGCGAACTGGCCGCAGAGGTCGCCGAGCGGGTCCCGTCGCTGCGCCACGTCCTGGTGCTCGGTGCGGCCGGACCGTTCACCGCGCTGAATTCGGTTCCGCGCGAAAGCGGTTCGCTGCCCGCGGTGGATCCGAGCGATATCGCGTTGCTGCTCGTGTCCGGCGGCACCACCGGGCTGCCCAAGCTGATCGCGCGCACCCACAACGACTACGACTACAACGCCCGCGCCTCCGCCGAGCTCTGCGAATTCGGCCCGGACGACGTCTATCTGGCGAGTCTGCCTGCCGCGCACAACTTCCCGCTGGCCTGCCCCGGCATTCTCGGGACGCTCGCCACCGGCGGATCGATCGCGTTCCTCACCGACCCGAGTCCGGAGAGCGCCTTCGCCGCGATCGAGCGGTACGGGGTGACGGTGACGGCCGTGGTGCCGCCGCTGGCCCAATTATGGTGCGCGGCAACGGAATGGGAGGACGCGGACCTCTCGACGCTGCGCCTGCTGCAGGTCGGCGGGGCGAAACTGGCGGAGGTGAACGCCCGCGACGTGGAGCCCGCGCTGGGAACGCGGTTGCAGCAGGTGTTCGGCATGGCGGAAGGCCTGCTCAACTACACCCGTCTCGACGACGGCATCGACCTGATCTGCACCACGCAGGGCCGTCCGCTGTCACCGGGCGACGAGGTGCGCGTCGTCGACGGCGAGGGCAACGACGTGGCCCCCGGTGAAGAGGGCGAACTGCTCACCCGCGGCCCGTACACCATCCGCGGCTATTACCGTGCGCCGGAACACAATACGCGTGCCTTCACCCCCGACGGCTACTACCGCAGCGGCGACCTGGTCCGCGTGCTGCCCAGCGGGCACCTGATCGTCTCGGGCCGGATCAAGGACGTGATCAACCGTGGCGGCGAGAACGTCTCCTGCGACGAACTCGAGGAGCACCTGCTCGCCCACCCGGCGGTCCGGCACGCGGCGGCCGTCGGCCTGCCCGATCCGGCGCTCGGCGAAAAGGTCTGTGCCGTACTGGTGGTCGACGGCGACCTGCCCACCCTGGCCGAGATCAAGCAATTCCTCACCGACCGCGGGCTGGCCACCTACAAGCTCCCCGATGTACTGCGCCAGGCCGACACGCTCCCCCTGACGGCGGTCGGCAAGATCGACAAGAAGGCCCTGCGCACCCAGGGCTGAGACGCCACGCGAACGCCCCTCGTCCGTATTCTCGGGCGAGGGGCGTTCGTGATTCGGTGACTCAGGCCTCGACCACGTAGGGCGCGATGCTGCCGAGCTTCTCGCAGGTCTCCTCGAATTCACGATCGGGCTTGGACTGGCCCACGATTCCCGCACCGGCGCGTAACCAGGCGCCCTCGGTGGTCTGGTAGACCGCGCGCAGCACCAGGGTGGCCTCCAGCGCTCCGGTCGGCGAAACGACCACCACGGCACCGGAATACAGCCCGCGCGGATCGTGGTCGAGCCGGAACACCGCGTCGACGCCGGCCCGCTTCGGGATGCCGGAGGCCGTCACGGACGGGAACAGCGTCTCCAGGGCGTCCCAGGAGGTGCGGCCGACGTCCAGTTGCCCGCGCACGGTAGAGGCGAGGTGCTGCACGCTGCCGCGCTCGCGCACCGCCATGAAGTCCGACACCGCCGTGCTGCCCGGCTCGGCGACCGCGGCGATCTCGGCGAACGACGTCTGCACCGAGATCGCATGTTCCACAATCTCTTTGGGATCAGCTACCAGATCCGCGCGAGCGGCCCGGTCGGCGGCCGCGCCCCGCCCGAACGCCCGCGTCCCGGCCAGCGGCTCGGTGGTCACCACCCGATCGCGGTCCACGGCGGCGACCAGTTCGGGACTGAACCCGGCGGCCTCCAGCCCGCCCAGCCGCAGCAGGAACGAGCGCGCCGGGGTGTTGTGCGCGCGGCCGAGCCGGTAGGTGGCCGGTACGTCCACCGGGAACGGCAGGTCGACCTTCCGCGACAGGATCACCTTCTGGTAGTTGCCGTTTCGGATCTCGTCGACCGCCTCGGCGACCCGGTCCCGGTAGGCCGTCGGGTCGATGGAGATGTCGGCCGGGCGCGGCCGCGGCAGCGCGGTGCCCTGCGCGGCCGCGATCAGCTCGTGGATATCGGCCGTCTCGCCCGGCGTGGCCCCGGCGACCCGCACGCCGGCGGCGTCGATGCGGACCTCGATGCGCGGAATCATCAGATGCGCCAGCGAGGTTCGCTCCGGCAGGTGCGCGGTCGCCTCCAGCGCCCAGGCGCAGAACTCGAAACCGATCCAGCCGTACGCATTCCGCCCGGCCAGGGGCAAGGCGGCCAGCGCGCGATCGATGACCTCCGCCGGACGGCCCGTCCAGGGAGTCGTCGTGGATCGCCCGTCCCAGCCGACGCGCAGTTCCCCGGCATCGAGTTCGACGCTGCCGATCGGGTCGGCGGCGAACACCCACTCCCCCGGCCGCTCGTAGACGACGTATTCGCCGAACCGATCGGCGCCGGCCAGTGCCGCCACCGCCGCGGCGGGGTCGGTGACATGCTCGCCCCAGCGTGCCGCGGTCGACGTCGCCCCCGGACCATCCCCATACCCGATCAGTACTCGCTCCGTGGTCGGCACCGTTCCTCCAAGGTTATGCTTACCTAACTCAAAAGGTGAGGTTAGCATTACCTCGGTCGGATGCGCTTGTGCCGGAGCACACACTCACCGAGCCAACCTCCTGCGGGAAACGCTCGAACCGGGCTTCAATGGGGAGCGTCACCTGATGGAAGGCCCCGCATGATCGACGACCGCGCCGACGTACCGCCGGCGACCACCTTCGCCACCGCACCGCGGTCGGTGGTCGCGCTGGTGGATGCCACCTCGCCGACCGAGCGCGAGTTGATCGGCGGCTGGCTGGCCGAGGGTGGCATCGCCGCGGAATTCGGCGTCGAGGCCCCGGTGACGCAGTTGGACCTGGACGCAGCGGCGGTCGCGGCCCGGCTGGTCGATCGGCACGACGACCCGCTGGTCGTGCCGGTGCGGGTGCTGTGGCTGCCGCCGGAGCGAGACGGCGTGCGCCGCACCACCTTCGCCGATCTGGCCGCCCTCGCCGATCCGCGCCGACCGCATCGGCTGCTGCAGCGACGCCTGGTGGCCAAGACCCCGGACCGGCACCTCGTCCTGACCGGACAGCCCGCCCTGCTGAGCGAGCTGCGCGCGAACAACACGGCCGTCGCGGGCACCGCCGAGCCGTTCGCGCGGGCCGTCGTGCGCGCCGGCATCGTGGCGCTGGAGCGGGCCGAGCGCGGCGTGATCGGCGACCGGTACAAGGTGCCGCGCCTGGTCGCCGAGGAGATCCTGGACTCCCCGGAGTTCCTGCGCCGCCTCGACGCCATCGCCCTGCACACCGGCGGCACCTCGCGCGAGGTGTACCGGCGCGCGGAGAAGGCGCTGCGGGAACTGGTGGCGGCGCAGAGCCGCCTGGTCTCCGACCTGTTCACCCAGGCGATGCGGCCGGTGCACGCCTCCACCTGGAAGGTCGATTGCGAGCCGTCCGGGCTGGCTGCCCTGCGGCGGCTCAATCGGCATCATCCGCTGGTGTTCCTGCCTTCGCATCGCTCCTACGTCGATGCCTTCGTGCTCGGTGACGCCCTGGCGCGCAACGACTTTCCGCCGAACCACGTGATCGGCGGCGCGAATCTGCGGTTCTGGCCGATCGGGCCGATCGCCCGGCGCACGGGCGCGGTGTTCATCCGCCGCAGCTTCGGCGACGACGAGGTGTACAAGGCCGTGGTCGAGGAGTATTTCGCGTACCTGCTGACCAAGCGGTTCAATCTGGAGTGGTACTTCGAGGGCGGTCGCACCCGCACCGGCAAGCTGCGCCCGCCGCGCTACGGACTGCTGAATTACCTTGCGGCGGCGATCCGTTCGCGTCGCGTCGAGGATGTGATGCTGGTACCGGTGTCGATCACCTACGAGCGGCTCAACGAGCTGGGCGCGATCGCCACCGAGCAGTCCGGCGGCGCGAAGAAGCCGGAGGGCCTGACCTGGCTCGCCCGCTACGTCCGCAGCCAGCAGCATTCGGCGGGGCACGTGTACCTGCGCTTCGGCGAGCCGCTCTCGGCGCGCGAAAGACTTGCCGCGCACGGCGATCCGCTGGTCCCCGATCCCGGCTTCGGCGCGCCGGAGGCCGAGGAGGCGCGCGATCAGGAGCGAAAGGCGGTGCAGCGGCTGGCTTTCGAGGTCGCCGTCGGTATCAACGCGGTCACTCCGATCACCGTCAACGCACTGGTCACCCTCGCCCTGCTGGGTGTGCACGAGCGCGCCCTCACCCTCGGCGAGGTGCGCCGGGTGCTCGAACCGGTGCGCGACTACATCCAGCACCGGGGGCTCCCCAGCGGCGAACTCGATACGCTGAGTGACGATCACGCGCTGGCGGTGGTGCTGGAGCAGCTGTCGCTGGCGCGGGTGGTGACGGTGTACCGCGGCGGGCTGGAGCCGGTGTACTCGATCGAGGCGGGCGCCCATCTGGAGGCGGCGTTCTATCGCAACAGCGCCGTGCACTGGTTCGTCAACCGCGCCATCCTCGAATTGGCCATCCTCGCGGCGGTGGAGGCGCCCGAGGGCGAACAGCTGCAAGCGGGCTGGGACACCGCCTTCCGGCTGCGCGACCTGCTGAAGTTCGAGTTCTTCTTCCCCGAGCGCGCGGAGTTCGCGGCGCAGATGACGGCGGAAATGGAACTGGTGGACGAGGATTGGCACGACCGGACGGCCGACGGCACGGTCGGCTCGGACATCCTCGCCGAACTGACCGAGTCCGGTTTCGTCATGGCGCATCGCGTGCTGCGCTCGTTCCTCGACGCCCAACTGGTGGTGGCGGACCGGCTGGCGGCCCGCGACGGCACGGAAGCGCCCGACCGCAAACAGTTCATTGATGAGTGCCTGGCCGTCGGACGACAGATGCTGCTGCAACAACGATTGCACAGCCCGGAATCGGTATCGTCCGAATTGTTCACCAGCGCACTGAAACTCGCCGACAACTACGGCCTCCTGGAACCGGCCGCCGACCCCTCCGCGGCAGCCGACCTCCGCGCCCGCCGCCAAGCCTTCGCCGACGAGCTACGCCTGATAGGTACCCGCATAGCCCGAGCCGCAGCCCTGGACCCATCGAATCGGCTGGAGCTGTCATGAGCGCACGCGAGAAGGTGCGGAGCGGCAGCACGCGGGCCGGATTGCAGCGCCCCATCCCCAGCGAGGTGTGGGTATGAGCGCGATGTCCGTGGACGAGGCTGTGAGGGTGATCGGGGCGGGGGCGCGGGGGCCGCGGATTGCCGCGGTGTTCGATTTCGGCGGGACGGTTGTGCATGGCTTCACGCCGCCTTCGGCGGTGCGGCGGCTGCTGCGACGGCGGGATCCGCGGCAGGTTGTGGCCGCCGCATTGCTCGACAGCATCCGTGGTGCGCGGGCCGAGGGCGAGTACGAGCGCTTCCTGCAGCGGGTGATGCACGGGTGGGCCGGGCATTCCGAGGCCGAACTCGCCGAACTCGGCGAGCAGCTGTTCCGCCGGACCGTCTACGGGCACCTGTATCCGGAGGCGTGGCGGTTGATCCGCGCCCACGAGGCGGCCGGGCACACCCTGGTGCTGGCGAGCTGCCTCACCCGTTTCCAGGTCGGTCCCGCCGCCGCGGAACTCGGCATCGACAACGTGCTCTGCACGGCCATGGCCACGCAGGACGGCGTGCTCACCGGCCACGTGGACGGCAAACCGCTGTGGCGCAACGGCAAAGCGGAGCGGGTGCGGCAGTTCGCGGCCACCCACGACCTGAACCTGTCCGACAGCTACGCCTACGCCGACGCCGCCACCGATCTCCCCCTCCTGGAACTGGTGGGCCGCCCGCACGCGGTGAATCCCGACCCGCGCATGGCCCTCGAGGCGGGCGAACGAGAGTGGCCGGTGCTGAGTTTCCGCCCCCGGCGGTCCGCCCCCGTGAGCGATGTCGCCCGCACCGCAGCGGGTTTCGCGAGCCTGCTCGGAGGGGCGCTGGCCGGTGTGGCGGCCAAGGCGCCGACCCGGGAGCGGCGGGCGATGGCGGACGCCATGATCAGCCACGCCGCGGGCGCCACGCTGCGCGCGACAGGGGTGCGGGTCCGGGTCACCGGCGCCGAGCACGCTCGCGACGCCCGTCCGGCGGTGTTCATCTTCAACCACCAGAGCCAGTTCGACATGGTGGTGCTGGCCGAGGTGCTGCAATCCGGTTTCACCGGCATCGTGAAGCAGGAGATCACCCGCAATCCGGTGTTCGGGCCGCTGATGCGATTCGCGGGGGCGACCTTCATCGATCGGTCCGACAGCGCGGGGACGCGGGCGGCGCTGGCCCCCGTCGTGGAGACGCTGCGCGCCGGGCTGTCGATCGTCGTCGCGCCGGAGGGCACCCGCTCGCTGACGCCGCGGGTCGGCCCGTTCAAGAAGGGCGCGTTCCATATCGCGCGGCAGGCCGGGGTACCGATCGTGCCGCTGGTGATCCGCAATGCGGGCGAGATCGCCTGGCGCGATTCCGCGATCGTGCACAAGGGCGTCGTGGATGTGGCGGTGCTCGCGCCGATCGACGTCGGCGAGTGGGATCCCCGCGACATGGACGCCGAGGTCGAGCGGGTTCGCCGATTGTTCCTCGGCACGCTGCTCGATTGGCCCGCGCCGGAGGAGAATTCGACGGCGGTGCGTCAGACCTGACGGCCGAGCAGCAGCTTCCACGGCATCAATGCCGATTCCAGCTGCACCTTGAGGCTCATCTTGGAGGCGCCCTTGGTGCGCTCCTCGAACCGGATCGGCACCTCCGCGATGGCGATGCCCTGCTTGACCGTGCGGTAGTTCATCTCGACCTGGAACGAATAGCCGTTGCTGCGGATCGAGGCGACGTCGATGGCGCGCAGCGTGTCGGCCTGCCACGCCTTGAACCCGGCGGTGGCGTCCTTCACGCCCAGTCGCAGGATCGCGTTGACGTAGAAGTTGGCCCACGCCGACAGCGCCTTGCGGTACCACTTCCATTCCGCCGCGGTGGATCCGCCCGGGACGTAGCGCGAGCCGAGCACGACGCCGGGCCGCTCGTCCGCCGCGCCGGAGGTCAGCTTCTCCAGCATGTCCGGAATCACCTCGGCCGGGTGCGACAGGTCGGCGTCCATCTGGATGACGACGTCGGCGCCCTCGTCGAGCGCCTTGGTGATACCGGCGATGTACGCGCGGCCGAGACCGTCCTTCTCGGTGCGGTGCAGCACGCCCACCACGGCCGGCAGTTCGGCGGCCAGCTTGTCGGCGACGTCGCCGGTGCCGTCCGGCGAGTTGTCGTCGACGACCAGGATGTGCAGGTCGGCGACCGGTAGCGCGGTCAGCCGCTCCACCGCCACCGGCAGGTTCTCCCGCTCGTTGTAGGTCGGCACCACCACGGTCACCTTCACAAGTCGCCCTCCGCTCGATTCGACCCGGCTGCACACCCGCGCGAGGTGCGGGCACGATTCTGCTCAAGGAACCGTAGCCCAACACCCTGAGCCGGTACGAGTTAGCTCAGGGGAAGCGACCGACCGCCCTCAGTCGTCGTCGCGAGAGTCCGCCCGAGCATTCCGTTCCCGGACGATATCAAGCGCCCGCTCGGCCGTAGCCCGGTCCGGATAAGGCCCCATCCGGTCGGCGAACCAGCACCGCTTCCCCTGCTCGGCGCGATGGTGCTTCAGGCAGTAGTACCAGGCATCGGAGTCACCCATAACCCCAGCATCCCACCCGCCCGCCACCGAACAAGACGACGCCCCGCCAAGATCACGCCCGCAATCCCACACCCACATCGAGACCACAGCAACCAGAAACCCGAAACATAGGCAAGCAGAACCGATTACGTCGCAACAGCCGCTCCGCAACCCCACATCCCACCAACCGAGACCACTCGACCCTTAAGGTTTGCTGACTTGATCATTGATCAAGTCAGCAACCTCCCAAGCCCCCGCGCCCTAGGGATCGCCCATACGCTCACACCGTTTATGACCCGAGATCCCCCATTACTCAAAGTCATCCCACCCACCGATTAGCAAGTACCAGGCAGCGATTACTCAGAAGCGAAACCCCCGCAAAGACAGAACCCCAACCCAATTCGGATACCCCCCGAATGTAAAGAACATCGAGCCACCCACCCACCGCGACAAGACAACCCGATCACCGAAAAGAACAACACCCACCGAGGAGTCCCCGTCCCCACCCCAACCACTCCAGCCCTCTGCCGGCTCATCACTGAAAAGGGGGGTCCGGGGGGCGAAGCCCCCCGGGCTGGGGGCGTGGGGGCGCGGCCCCCACATATCACCCTCGAACATGGCGAAGGCCCTCCCTGAGCAAGGGAGGGCCTGAGAGGGTGGCCAAGGCCGGGATCGAACCGGCGACCTTCCGCTTTTCAGGCGGACGCTCGTACCAACTGAGCTACCTGGCCGGGGCACCCGTACCGAATGCCTGGACAAAGTGTGCGACCCTGACGGGACTCGAACCCGCGACCTCCGCCGTGACAGGGCGGCGCGCTAACCAACTGCGCCACAGGGCCTTGCTCTGCTCCAACGATGTTGCCACCGTACCCCCTACGGGATTCGAACCCGCGCTACCGCCTTGAAAGGGCGGCGTCCTAGGCCGCTAGACGAAGGGGGCCCGCCGGATGTCTCCGGACCGTTTTCCAACGGCTTCCGTTGGGAGCCCGCATAGCTTATGACAGCTCGCTCGCGAATCCCAAATCGGCTGGTCAGAGGCTCAGGTTGAGGTCTTCCAGCCGAGCGGACGCGCGCCAGCCGACGCGCCGGAACTCGTCGAGCCACTCGGGAGTGGCCATGGCCTCGATGATCACCTCCAACGCCTCGGTGAATCGCGAGCGCAGATCGATGCCGCCGCCGAGCAGATCGATGATGTAGCGCTGGCCGGCCAGCGCGGCGGCGAGGGTGCGGGTGAGGCGGTCCACGTCCGATTCCGGGCGCAGCTGCTTCTGGTCGACCGCGCGCACCGCGAGCAGCCGGGTGGCCCGGCCGAGGATGCGGCCGCCGCCGGCCTGGACGTCGCGATAGAACTCGGGCTCGATGATCAGGCGGAACTCGGCCTGGATGATGATGTCGTTCTCGAGCCGCAGGGCGATCTCGTCGATCATCCCGTGCAGTACGTCCAGCGCACCGAGATCCGTTCGGGTGAGCCACCTTTCGGTGGTGGCGCGGTAGCGCTCGACCGCGGAGTCCAAAACCGCGCGCGCCAGATCCTCCTTGGAGTCGAAGTGGAAGTACATGGCGCCCTTGGTGGCGCGCGACCCTTCCAATATGCGGTTGAGCGATGCCGCGGCATAACCGCTCTTCCCGAACTCAACGGCCGCGGACCTGATGATCGCCGCACGTGTCCGGCGGGCCCGCTCTTGCTGCCGTGCCATGCTCGAAACGCCTCCGAAGCTACTTGCCGCCGGTGAACTCCTCTTCGGAACAGTCCTCGGCGCGAAGGTTATGAGATTTTCAAATACTTCAACTCGGGCTACTGCCCGGTTTTCAAACTTTGGGTACGAAAAATAACGAGAAACCTGAAACGCACTGGCTGGTATAGTTCTCGACGCCCGGGTGCGCCGCAGGGGGTGCGCACCCGGGCGTTTTCTTCGTCTCGGATCTGCCTCCTGCGACGCTGTCTCCAGGGCATCGCGATCGGCCTGACCGATCGCGACATCTTCGGGCACATCAACCATAGGCGGAATCCCGTCCCGCCGGGGCACTCCCGGTTCTTCCGGAATTCACCGAGCGGTCACCGTACCCCGATACTCAGACCACTGTAAGGCGTACCGGCAAGTCAGTTCGCCGAATCGCGTTTCTCGGTCGCTGGCAAATACACCGCAACCGGTTGGGCGATTGGTTCCTTTCGCGAATTCGGCCGCGCGCCAGCGCCGTTCACCGCCCACTACGCCCCGCCCGGACGAACCGCCACCGGACGAACACACCCACACCCGGACCCCTCGTCCCCCCGCACGAACCACCGACACTCTTACCTCCGCTACCAATTGCGTTGCCACGCACCACGATTGGTTGATGTTTCCATACTTCTGCTCTCAAACAAATTGGAAACCAAGGTGTTTGCCCGCCGTCGGAGCGCGGCGCCGGTCAGCCGCGGCCGGGCGAGCACCGTCTCGGGCGTATCGTCCGGCGGCCTCGAGATGTATCAGTTCGATCGCCGCCACGCGAGAAATACTCGAGGCGGCCGGTGCCGGCGACCCGTCGCCGACTCTTCTCACTCGCGGGAACCCGTGGTTCCGCCGCCCGGTCACCACCGCCCGCCAAGCCACATCCGAAGACGCCCCGAATACCCCACGCCGACAGCGCAACCGGCGAGCCCACTCACCACATGCCCACCGACCAGGCCGAATACCCGCCACACGCCGAACCGCCGGATACCGGTTACCGCTCGCAGACCGGTCCTATTAGACTTGCCACCCGCGCCCCTATAGCTCAGTTGGTAGAGCTACGGACTTTTAATCCGCAGGTCCCAGGTTCGAGCCCTGGTGGGGGCACCTTTCGGCGGGCCGGAGCCACAGCGCTCCGGCCCGCCGTCGCACTTGCGCCGCCGCCGTGCCGGTCGGGGCCAACGCAAACCCTCCACAGCCTCGCGGTGGGTGATTTCCGGCGGCGGAGCTAACATCTCGCTCGTGGCGGCGATAGTCAGCAGGGCATGGTTTGTGCGCCTACACTCGGAAGCGTTGTACCCGCCCCGACGTCGTCATATGAGTTCGGTCACGGACACTGTGAAGTCACCCAGATGCGTTTCGTATCACACCTACGGTGCCGTAAGGTATGGGCCGCGGCGGCAAGGCCAAGGGGGGCTGACGAGCAAGAGAGAACGACACACCGAAGGGTATGTATATGGCAAGGGATCTGACTCAACTCGAACTACTGACAGAGTTGGAGCCGGTTGCCGAGCAGAACGTCAACCGCCACCTGTCGATGGCCAAGGAATGGCATCCGCACGACTACGTGCCATGGGACGACGGTCGCAACTTCGCCGCGATGGGGGGCGTGGATTGGGACCCGTCGCAGTCGAGGCTCGGTGAGGTCGCCAAGGCGGCGATGATCACGAACCTGCTCACCGAGGACAACCTGCCCTCCTACCACCGAGAGATCGCCGAGAACTTCTCTCAGGACGGCGCCTGGGGCACCTGGGTCGGTCGCTGGACCGCCGAGGAGAACCGCCACGGCATCGTCATGCGGGACTATCTGGTCGTCACCCGCGGCGTGGATCCGGTCGCGCTCGAAGAGGCCCGGATGATCCACATGACCAACGGTTTCGCCTCGCCCGCCGAGGCCGACGCCGGATTCCTGCACTCGGTCGCCTATGTGACCTTCCAGGAGCTGGCCACCCGGGTCAGCCACCGCAACACCGGCAAGGTCTGCGACGACCCCATCGCCGACCGCATGCTGCAGCGCGTCGCCGCCGACGAGAACCTGCACATGATCTTCTACCGCAACATGTGCGGCGCCGCCCTGGACCTGTCGCCCGACCAGGCGCTGGACGCGATCACGCTGATCCTGGAGAACTTCCAGATGCCCGGCGCGGGCATGCCGAACTTCCGCCGCAACGGCGTGCTGATGGCCAAGCACGGCATCTACGACCTGCGACAGCACCTCGAAGAGGTGGTGCAGCCGGTGCTCAAGAAGTGGAAGATCTTCGAGCGCAGCGACTTCACCGCCCGCGGCGAGCAAACCCGCGAGCGCCTGGGCCTGTTCCTGGAGAAGCTGGCCGGCGACGTCGTGAAGTTCGAGGAGCAGCGCGACCGCATGCTGGCCCGCGAGGCCGCCAAGCGCGACCGCCAGCTGGCCGCCAGCTCGGTCGGCTGAGAACTATCTGATCCGGAACCGCCCCCGAGCGTCGCTTCGCGGCCTCCGGGGCGGTTTCTCGTTCCGCGGCCGTGTCCGGTGCGTCACCCGATGCCCGGGCGCGCGTTCCGCGCGGGGAGAATGAGCACCATGCAGTCCGTCCTCCAGAGCAAGGCACACGTGCGTATCGGCCCCTACCCGGTCGATCCGCCCGTCGTGCTCGCCCCGATGGCGGGTATCACCAATCTGGCGTTCCGGCGGCTGTGCCGCGAATTCGGCAGTCCTACCTCGCTGTACGTCTGCGAGATGATCACCGCGCGGGCCATCGTCGAACGCGATCCGAAGACGATGCACATGATGTCGTTCGGGGAGGGCGAGTTCCCGCGGTCGATGCAGTTGTACGGCGTCGATCCCGCCACGATGGCCGAGGCCGTGAAGATCATCATCGGGGAGAACCTCGCCGACCACATCGATACCAACTACGGCTGCCCGGTGCCCAAGGTGACCCGGCTCGGCGGCGGCTCCGCGCTGCCGTACAAGCGCCGGCTGTTCGGGCAGATCGTGCGGAGCATGGTGGCCGCCGCCGAGCCCGCGGGCGTCCCGGTCACGGTGAAGTTCCGCATCGGCATCGATGACGACCACATCACCTACCTCGACGCCGGGCGCATTGCCGAGGCCGAGGGCGCCGCGGCCGTCGCGCTGCACGCCCGCACCGCGGCCCAGCGTTACTCCGGCAGCGCCGATTGGTCGGCCATCGCGCGCCTCAAGGAGGCCGTCACCACGATCCCCGTGCTCGGCAACGGCGACATCTTCAGCGCCGACGACGCGCTCCGGATGATGGCCGAGACCGGCTGCGACGGCGTCGTCGTCGGCCGCGGTTGCCTGGGCCGCCCATGGCTCTTCGCCGAACTGCAGGCGGCCATGCGCGGCGAACCGATCCCCGCCGGACCGACCCTCGGCCGAGTCGGCGAAATCCTCTACCGGCACGCCACCCTCCTGGCCGACCACGACGGCGAGGACAAGGGCCTGCGCGACCTGCGCAAGCACATGGCCTGGTATCTGATGGGCTTCCCGGTCGGTGCCGAACTCCGCCGCCGCTTCGCCACGGTCTCCACCCTCACCGAACTCCAGGACCTCATCGCCGCCCTCGACCCCGCCGCCCCCTTCCCGAAGGACGCCGAGGGCCCCCGCGGCCGCCAAGGCTCCCCCGGCAAAGTAAGCCTCCCCCACGGCTGGCTGGACGACCCCGAGGACGCCGCCGTCCCCACCGCCGCCGACGTCATGCACAGCGGCGGCTGACCTGCACTGTTCCACCTTCAAGTGGCTGATCGTGGCTGAATCGTTATCATGTCCCGAGACCGGTGATGCTGTGCGCCTCCGAGCGGTTCACCCAACCTTGGGTAAACACATCAAGGTCCGGTCGGAGACGATGAGCAAAGCGAGGTTCCTTGGTGGGTGACGACGAGCGGCACGGGCGTGGGTCCGGGCCCGGCGGTCGAGCCCCGTGGGAGCGCTATCGTGCCCCGGAATCGGGTGACGACGAACCCTCCCCACGCCGCAGCCGGCACACCGACGACGGTGCCGATCCGATCACCGTGCACGATCTGGTGAAGCGGGTCGACAACGAACGCGGCGGCCGCCGCCGACGCCGCGCGGACGCCCCGCCGACCGGCGCACGCCCCGCGGCCGCACAACCACCCGCCGGAACCCTCTCCGGCACACGGCAACCCGCCGCGCGGCAGCCGGGTAACCAACCACCCGCCGCCCCGCCAACCGGCGCGAGGCCCTCGGCCGCACAGCCACCCGCCCCGCCTACCGGCGCAAGGCGCTCGGCAGCACCGCCACCCACCGGAACACCATCGGGCACACGGCAACCCACCGGCGGGCGGCAGCCGGGTAACCAACCGCCCGCTGCCCCACCTACCGGCGCGAGACCGTCGGCCGCGCAACCGCCGGATGCGCGTCAGGCGCCTGCGCACAATCCGGGCGCACGACAATCGGACGCACAAGCCACAGGTGCGGGACCGCCGGCGGCACAGCCAGGGAGCGGGCGTCAATCCGCACAGGCGAGAGGCGGGGGTCAATCCGCCGCGCAGACGGGCGGGCGTCAATCCGCCGGGCAGGCGCCGGATGGGCGACAGGCCGCCGGACCAGCACCGGGCGGGAGGCAGCCCACTGGGCGTCGTCGTCGCGCGGAGGACCAAGCGGCGCAGGCTGATTCGGTGTCACGCGGGATCGGGGCGGACGATCGGCCCACCGATACCGTTGCCCCGCCACCGGCCGCGGCGCTAGGGCCCGTCGCGGCGTCCTTCCGCGCACCGGCTGGAGGCTCGGGGGCCGACGCGGGCGCGTCCGCCGCGCGCAACGGCCGACAGTCGACCGAGCAGGTGACCGATAAGCTCCCCGTGCCCGAGGCGGAGGTCCCGGAACCCGAGACCGAGCGGGGTACTTCGGCCGCGCGGCCGAAGACCGTGGGCTCGCCGACTCTGTCCCGGCTGGCCCAGAACAAGCAGCGGCAGCGGCAACGGCTGCAGTTGATCGCCCGCGGCAGCACCGCCTTCGTCGCTGTGCTCGCGCTGGTGGTGACGGGGGTGGGCTGGAATTACCTGCGCGCCACCGACAACGGCTTCCAGCAGGTGTCGGCGCTGGACGAGAAGTCCGACGACATCGTCGACCCGGGTGGTCAGCTCGGCGACGAGAATTTCCTCATCGTGGGCACCGACACCCGCGCCGGCGTGGACGGCAATATCGGCGCCGGCACCACCGAGGACGCCGAGGGCGCGCGCGCCGACACGGTCATGCTCGTGCACATTCCCGAGAACCGGCAGCGCGTCGTCGCCGTGTCGTTCCCCCGCGACCTCGATGTGACCCGGCCCGTCTGCGAGGGCTGGGACAACGAGAAGGCGCGCTACAACGAGGCATCGTTCCCGCAGGCCGCCGGCGACAAGCTGAACGCGACCTACGCCCTCGGCGGCCCGAAATGCCTGACCAAGGTCATCCAGAAACTGGTCGGCCTGCGCATCGGCCACTTCATCGGCATCGATTTCAACGGCTTCTCCTCGATGGTCGACACCATCGGCGGCGTCGAGGTGTGCACGAAGAAGCCCTTGGTCGACGACGAACTCGGCACCATCCTGCCCAATCCGGGGCGGCAGGTGCTCAACGGCCCGACCGCGCTGGACTATGTGCGGGCCCGGCACGTCTACGGCGAGGAACGCAGCGACTACGACCGCATTCACCGCCAGCAGCTGTTCCTGTCGTCGTTGCTGCGCGGGGCGCTGTCCAGCAAGGTGCTCTTCGACATCGGCAAGCTGAACGGCTTCATCAACGCCTTCTCCGGCAGCGCCTTCATGGACGCCGTCAGCACCAAGGACCTGTTGATGCTGGGCCGTTCGCTGCAGAAGGTCGACGCCGGTGCGATCACCTTCCTGACCGTGCCCACCGCGGGAACGACCTCCTACGGCAACGAGATTCCGCGCGAGTCCGACATCAAGGAGATCTTCCGCGCGATCATCGACGACCAGCCGCTGCCGGGCGAGAAGAAGGCGCCCGAGCCGACCCCGGGCAAACCCACCCCGCCCGCGGCGGCATCGAAGGCGCTGACCGCGGTCGACCCCAGCACGGTGTCGGTGCAGGTGTCCAACGGCTCTGGCACCCCGGGCATCGCGAACACCTCGGCGACCAAGCTGTCCAGTCAGGGGTTCCAGATCTACAACGTCGGCAACTACTCCGGCGGCACCATCTCGACCACGAAGGTGCGCTACTCGTCCGGTCTCGAGGCCGAGGCCGCCACGGTCGCGTCCGCGATCCCGGGCGCCACGATCGAGTCCACTTCGGGACTGGGCAGCATCGTGGAGGTGGCGCTGGGCTCGGACTACACCGGCACGGTGCACGCGCCCACGGCGTTCGGCAGCACGCTGCCGGAGGTGCCGACCTCCTCGGCGAGTTCCTCCGACGAGACGCCCGCCGCACTGCCCTCGGACCTCGAGCACGTCAACGCCGCCGACGACAACTGCAAGTGAGTGCCCGTCGACCAGCGAAGATCCGCTAGCTCCGGGCAACACCATGGGTTCACCCGCCGTTCGTGACTTGGTCAGCGCTGGGAACTAGTGTTTGGTTTCATGCGTGTCATCTACAACGAACAAATGGCCGATCTCGCCAACATGCTGGGCGAGATGGCCGGCCTCGCGGGCTCCGCGATGGACCGGGCGACGCAGTCGCTGCTGCAGGCCGATCTCACGCTGGCCGAACAGGTGATCAGCGAGCACGATCAGATCGCCGAGATGATCACGCAGGCCGAGGAGAAGGCGTTCGCGCTGCTGGCGTTGCAGGCCCCGGTCGCGGGTGATCTCCGCCAGGTGGTCAGCGCGATCCAGATCGTGTCGGACGTGAACCGGATGGGCGCGCTGGCACTGCACGTCGCCAAGGTCGCCCGGCGCCGGCATCCGAATCACGCGCTACCCGAGGCCGTCAACGGCTACTTCGCCGAGATGGGCCGGATCGCGGTGAACATGGGCAAGGCGGCCCAGGAGGTCCTCGAGACGCGCGACCCCGAGCGGGCCGCGCAGCTCAACCAGGACGACGAGGCGATGGACGACCTGCACCGCCACCTGTTCACCCTGCTGATGGACCGGGAGTGGAAGTACGGCGTCGCCCCCGCCGTCGATGTCACCCTCCTGGGCCGCTACTACGAGCGCTTCGCCGACCACGCCGTCGAGATCGGCCGCCGAGTCGTGTTCCTGGTGACGGGCGTGCTTCCGTCCGACGAGGACGCGGAGGTCGAGCAGATCTAGTCCCGCTTGCGCCAGGCGAGCAGGGGCGACTCGGTGCGCTCCGGCTTCCACGGCAGCAGCGCGGCCACCGCGACGGCGCAGACCAGCAGCGCGCCGACCGCGAGGTACGACGCCGCCTGCGCGCCCTCGAGCGCGGCCACCTTCATGGCGTGGACCAGATCGGTCTTCGCACCGGCGAAGAACGGGCTGATCGGCGCCTTGACGACCTCGAGCACGCTGATCGGGGTGTCGCGGGCGATGCTCTTCTGATCCGGATTCATGATCCCCGCCGGGATGGCGTCGATGCGCGCGCCGACATGTGCGGTGTACGTGGAGGTCATGATCGAGCCGAGCACCGCCACCCCGAGCGTCCCGCCCACCTCGCGCGTGGTGTCGTTGACCGCCGAGCCCGCACCGGCCTCGTGCTCGGGAACCGCACCCATGATCGACGCGGTGGCCGGCCCCTGCACGACCCCGAAACCGACGCCCATCAGGACCATCGACACCAGAACCGTTCCGACATAAGGCGTTTCGACCGTCACCTGCCCCGCCAGATACATACCGACGGCGAGCAGCAGCAACCCCGACAGCACGGTCGCGGTGGTGCCGAGCCGCTGCGCCACCAGCGTCGCGACCGGCGCGCCCACCCCCACCGCCGCGGCGAACGGCAGCGAGTGAATGCCGAACTCCAGCGCGCTGAATTCCTTGACGCCCTGGAAGTACTGGGTGATCAGAAACAGAAAGCCGAAGGCGCAGAAGTAGGACACGGTGATGGCCAGCGCGGGCACCGAGAAGCGCCGGATCCGGAACAGCCGCACATCGAGCACCGGAGCATCCACCCGTAGTTCCCAGGCGACGTACCCCACGAGCAGCGCGGCCGCGATCACATAGCCGGTCACGCTGCGCCCCGCCAGCCAGCCATGTTTCGGCGCCTCGATAATCGTCCAGACCAATGCCGTCACCGCCACCAGCGACAGCAGGATGCCCACGACATCCAGTCGTCCCGCGCGCTCGGCCCGCGACTCCGGCACCAACAGCAGCACGGCCACGATGGCGATCAGCGCGATTGGCACATTGATCCAGAAGACCGAATGCCAGCTGAAGTACTCCAGCAGCCACCCGCCCGTCACCGGCCCGATGGCCACCGCGACACCCGCCATCGCCGTCCACAACGCGATAGCCCCCGCCCGCAGCCGAGCCTCCGGAAACAGATTGATGATCAACGCCAGCGTCGCCGGAAACACCGCCGCCGCAAAGACTCCCATCCCCGCCCGAGCAGCGATCACCTGCCCGAGCGACCCGGCCAGTGCCCCCGCCGCAGACATCACCGCAACTCCCCCGAGCCCGACCACCATCACCCGCCGCCGCCCGAACCGATCCCCCAAATGCCCCAACGCCAACAGCAACCCCGCGAACGCCAAGGTGAAAGCATCCACAACCCACTGCAACCCACTCATCCGAGCCTGCAGCTGCACCGCCATAGAAGGCAACGCCACATTCACCAATGTGTTGTCCAACACCACAAGCAGTTCCGCAAGACAAATAGCACCCAGCGCAAACCCCCGCCCCCGCACAGCAGGCGCCACCCAACCCCGCCCCCGAACCGTCGATACCGCCATACCAAGCCTCCCATTCCCATCGCTATAACGATCGGTGTAGTCAGCCCGAACAGTATCCGTTACCAGAAGTTGCAGACAACCGCCCACGGTATGAGTCAGCCAGCCAACAACAACCCCCCAATAGTGACCCAAGCCACAACCGGTACACCCCAAAAAAGGCGCCCCGCCTACCCAGACCGGGACGCCAACGCACCGAAGCACTCAAACAAGAAAGGTTTTCGGCGCGTCTCGGTTTTCGGGTGCCGCTGCAAAGCGACGAAGGAGCCAGCAGCGGCACCCGAAAACCGAGACCAAGGGCGCCGAAAACCCGCCGAAGCGAAGCGAAGGCCAAAAATACAGACCAAACTAAACTCGTAAACTACCCGAACCGCCCCGAAATATAATCCTCCGTCTCCTTCCGAGAAGGATTAGAGAAAATCCGCTCCGTCTCATCGATCTCGATCAACTTCCCCGGCTTCCCCTGAGCCTCCAAATTGAAAAACGCAGTCTGATCACTAACCCGAGCCGCCTGCTGCATATTATGCGTAACAATCACAATAGTAAATTCCTTCTTCAACTCCGCAATCAAATCCTCGATAGCCAGAGTAGAAATAGGATCCAACGCAGAACAAGGCTCGTCCATCAACAACACATCAGGCGAAACCGCGATAGCCCGAGCAATACACAACCGCTGCTGCTGACCACCCGAGAGCCCCCCACCCGGCTTGTCGAGCCGATCCTTCACTTCGTTCCACAGATTGGCCCCCTTGAGCGACCGCTCCGCGACCTCGTCCAACTCCTTCTTGTTGCGCACCCCCTGCAGCTTCAACCCCGCCACCACATTGTCCCGAATGGACATGGTGGGGAACGGGTTCGGCCGCTGGAACACCATCCCGATGGTCCGCCGCACCCCCACCGGATCGATCTGCGACCCGTAGATGTCCTCCCCGTCGAGCAGCACCGCGCCCTCGACGCGGGCGTTCGGCGTCACCTCGTGCATGCGGTTGAGCGAGCGCAGCACCGTGGACTTGCCGCAACCCGACGGACCGATGAAGGCGGTGACACTGCGCGGCAGCACGGTGAGCTGCACGTCGGCGACGGCATGGAATTTGCCGTAGTAGATGTTGAGATCTTTGACGTCGATCCGCTTGGCCATGTCGAATGTTCCGTTCGCTTCTATCGGTTCCGGGTGAGCAGCTTGTTGAGGACCGCGGCCCCGAGATACAGCAGCGCGATGATCAAAATCAGCGTCAGGGCCGCGCCCCACACCCGCCACCGGCCGGCCGGTTCCGGGTTGGCCAGCTCCTGGTATATCAGCAGCGGCAGCGACGCCATGTTCCCGTCGAAAAGGTTGGTATTGATGGACTTCGAGTAGCCGACCAATACCAGTACGGGCGCGGTCTCGCCCATGACTCGCGCCACCGCCAGCAGCATGCCGCTGATCATGCCCGGCAGCGCGGTCGGCACCACGATCCGAAGAATGGTCTTCCATTTCGGTATCCCCAGGGCGTAGGACGCCTCGCGCAACTCGTCGGGCACGAGCTTGAGCATTTCCTCGGTGCTGCGGACCACGACCGGCAGCATCAACAGCACCAGTGCCAGCGCGACCGCGAGGGCGCTCTGCGGTGCGCCGAGGGTGGCGATCCAGAGCGCGAAGACGAACAGGGCGGCGACGATCGAAGGCACGCCGGCCAGGATGTCGACCATGAAGGTGGTGGTCCGGGCGAGCCAGCCGCGGCCGTATTCGACCAGGTAGATGGCGGCCATGATGCCCAGCGGCACCGCGATCACGGCGGCCACGGCGGACTGCACGATGGTGCCGTAGATGGCGTGGTAGACACCGCCCGCGTACTGATCGGGCAGTACGCCCTTCTGCGACTTGCCCCACCAGCCGCTGCTCACGACGGCGTCGAAGCCCTTGCTGAGCACCAGGATCAGCACCCAGCACAGCGGCACCAGCGCGATCGCGAAGCACAGCCACATCACCGCGGTGGCGGCCTGGTTGCGGATCCGGCGGCTCAGGCTGATGGTCCGGAACGCGGGCGCCTTGATCGGGCGGTCGAGAGTGGTTGTGGCCATTACCCGTTCACCTTCCCGCCGGCCGCGATCCGCGCCAGCGCGTTGACGACGAAGGTCAGCGCGAACAGCACGAAGCCGGCGGCAATGTAGGCGCCGGTGGGCAACGCCTGACTGAATTCGGAAGCGGCCGAGGCGATCTTGGAGGCGAAGGTGTAGCCGCCGTCGAACAGCGACCAGTGCCCCGCCGACGCCGCGGTGCGCAGCACCACCAGCACCGCGATGGTCTCGCCGAGCGCGCGGCCGAGGCCGAGCATGGACCCGGCGATCACGCCGCTGCGGCCGTAGGGCAGCACGGTCATCCGCACCACTTCCCACTTGGTGGCGCCGAGCGCCTGCGCGGCCTCGATGTGCGCGCGCGGCGTCAGGTTGAACACCTCGCGGCTGACCGAGGTGATGATCGGCAGGATCATCACCGCGAGCACCACACCGGCGGTGAAGATGGTGCCGCCGCCGCTGATCGAGACGTTGCCGTCCTTGAACAGGAAGAACCAGCCGAGGTTGTCGTTCAGGAATTCCTCGAACGGCGCCAGCTGCTGGGCCAGCACCAGGAAGCCCCAGAGACCGAACACGATCGAAGGCACCGCGGCCAGCAGATCGACGATGATGGCGAACGGCCGGGCCAGCACCTTCGGCGCGTACTGGGTCAGGAACAGTGCGATCCCGACGCCCAGCGGCACCGCGATCACCAGTGCCAGCAGCGAACTCAGCACCGTGACCATGAACAGGTCCCGGATGCCGAAGTGCATGTTGTCGGCGTTACCGACGTTGAAATCCGCACTGGTGAAGAAGTTGGCCTTGTTCGCCGCCACCGACGGCACCGCCCGGATCAACAGGAACAGCGCGATGAGCGCGATCGCCGCGACGATGGTCGCGCCGGCGGCGGTGGCCAGCGAGCGGAAGATCATTTCCGCCCGGGCGCTGTGCGCCACGCGGCCGCGTTGCGCCGGTTCGGTGCTGGGTTCGCTGGACATAGGGGGAGTATCTCCACCCGCCCGCGGACCGGTCGAATCCGATCGGTCCGCGGCGGTGACTTCGTCGTGCACGGTCATGGGGTTCTGCGCAATCAGGAGATGGCGTCGATAGCGGTGGTCAGCTTGGCCTTGAACGCGTCCGGGATCGGCACGTAGCCGGACTCGTCGAGGCCGTTCTGGCCGTTGTTGATCGCCGAGGTCAGGAACGCCTTGACCGCCTTGGCGGTGTCGGTGTCGCTGTACTTCGAGCACACGATCTCATAGGTCGGCAGGATGATCGGGTACGCGGCCGGGTCGTTCGGCTTGTAGAACGAACTGGTGTCGATGACCAGGTCGTTGCCCTGTCCGACGATCTTGGCCGACGCGATCGCGGCGGCGGCGGACTGCGCGTTCAGCTCCACCGGCTTGACCGAGGGGCTGGTCAGGATGCGCGCCACCGACAGGTTCTGCGACCGGGCGAACGACCACTCGTTGTAGGTGATGGAGTTCTTGGTTTTCGTGATCGCGCCCGAGGTGCCCTCGTTGCCCTTGGCGCCCTCGCCGACACCGCCGGCGAAGCCCTTGCCCGCGCCCTTGCCCCAGGCGCCCTCGGAAGCGGCGTCCAGGTACTTCTGGAAGTTGTCGGTGGTACCCGACTCGTCGCTGCGGAAGATCACGTGGATGTCCTGATCCGGCAGCTTGCTCGCGTTCGCGGTGTTCAGCTTCTGGATCGCGACGTCGTTCCACTTGGTGATCTGGCCGTTGAAGATCTTGGCCGCGGTCGGGCCGTCCAGTACCAGGTCGTTGACGCCGTCGATGTTGTAGGTGACGGCGATCGGGCCGAAGACGGTGGGCAGGTCCCACGCCGGGGCGCCGCAGCGGGCGGCGGCCTTGTTCGGCTCGTCCTTCTTCGCGTCCAGCGGGGAATCCGAACCGCCGAAATCGGTCTGGCCGCCGATGAACTCGTTCACGCCGGCGCCGGAGCCGCTGGACGTGTAGTCGAGCGTGTGGCCGTCGCAGTTGGCCTCGTAGGCGGCGACGAAACGGTCCATGGCGTTCTTCTGCGCCGAGGAACCGCTGGCCTTGAGCGCCTTCTTGCCGCCACAGTCGACCTTGACGGTCGAGGCGGCGCCGGTCTCGCTCGTGTTGTCGTCACTGCCACAGGCCGTCAGGGTCAACGCACCTGCCGCGGCCAGCACACCGAGCAGAGCGCTGCTGCGCTTGAGATTCACCTATGTCCTCCGGGAATCGCTTAGTACACGCCCGGTCCCTCAACAACCGGACGGGTGCCGTGTGGTGGCCGTTCGCACCGAACTCGCGCACCAGGCAGTGAATGCTGCCCATAAGTAACCTAGGTTCGGCCGGTTGACAGTTGGACCTGGGCAAGTGAACGCGGAGTGAACAACCCGGCGCGATTGCGCGATACCGCTGTGACATTTGCCGCAGTGTTACTGAGGTCGTCTCCCGGCGGCGGTCACCGCGCGGCGTAGGCGGCGTCGACGTGAGCGGTCTCGAAGCCCAGCCGGGTGTAGGTGTGCACTGCCGCGGTGTTGTCCGCCTCGGTGTAGAGCAACACCTCGTCCAGCCCGCGCTCGCGCAGGTAGTGCAGCCCGGCCAGCGTGAGCAACCGGCCCAGCCCGCGGCCCTGGGCAGCCGGGTCGACGGCGACCACGTACACCTCGCCCACCGACGGCTGATCGGCCGTCTCGGGATGCACCTTGGTCCAGTGAAAGCCCAGCATCCGCCCGGGATCGGCCGGGTCGACCGCGATGAACAGGCCCTTCGGATCGAACCACGACGAGTCGCGCCGGACGGCGATATCGTCCTCGGACCACCCGCCCTGTTCGGGGTGCCAGTCGAACGCGGCGTTGTTCACCCGGAGCAGCTCGGCGTCGTCCGCGGGGCCCGCGTAGGTGCGCAGGAGAATATTCGGGGAGGCCACGAGTTCCGGTAGCTCCGGAGTTGCCAGCGGACGGCGCATTTGCCACAGTTCGCGGGCGACGGTCAGCCCGAGCCGTCCCGCCACGGCACGCGCCGACGCCAGATTTCCGTGCGCCCACACCCGGGCGCCGGAGCCCCCGGCGGCCAGTGCGGTCGAGACCAGGGTGGCGCCGATGCCGCGGCCTCGCTGCCGCGGATCCACCACCGCCTCGGCCATCGCCGGGTGTTCGCCATGGGCGGGAACGAGATTGGCGTAGCCGAGCACCTCGCCGTCCCGGGCGGCCAGCAGATGCCGGGCCGAGGACGTGGCGGTCAGCGACAGCACGGCCTGTTCGGAGACGGGCTCGACCCCGTCGGCGGCGGCCGCCCGCTCCAGCACCTCCCGGATCCGCGCCGCGGTGTCGGGCGCGACCCGGTCGGTCCAGCCCGTCACCACCTGATCGGAATCCGGCTCGCCGCGATCAGCCACGCGACGCCTCCTGCCTGTCGACTGCGACGTACATGATCATCGTCGGCCGTCACGCTACCCGGCACGGGTCAGGGGGCGACGCCCTCGGACGCGTCGAGAGTCTCGCCGGGTCCGTCGGTGTCGTCGGGGAAGCTGGTCGGCTCGCCCTTGCCGCTGTTGCGCGCCGGGCGCACGGCCTTGTAGCCGACGTTGCGCACCGTGCCGATCAACGACTCGTACTCGCTGCCGAGCTTGGCGCGCAACCGCCGCACGTGCACGTCGACCGTGCGGGTGCCGCCGAAGAAGTCGTACCCCCACACCTCCTGCAGCAGCTGAGCGCGGGTGAACACCCGGCCGGCGTGCTGCGCGAGGTATTTGAGCAGCTCGAATTCCTTGTAGGTGAGATCGAGCGGGCGGCCGCGCAATCGGGCGGTGTAGGTGCCCTCGTCGATCACCAGTTCGCCGAGGGTGATCTTGCCGGAGTTCTCCGGGCTGGCCGCGCCGCCGTTGCGCGCCACCAGCAGCCGTAACCGGGCATCCAGTTCGGCCGGGCCGGTCCCCGGCAACAGGATGTCGTCCAGACCCCAGTCGGCGTTCACCGCCACCAGGCCGCCCTCGGTGAGCACCGCGACGACCGGCACCGACGATCCGGTGCTACCGAGTAACCGGCACAGCCCGCGGGCGGCCGCCAGATCGGTTCTCGCATCCACCAACGCCACATCCGCGGTGCCCGCCTCCAGCAGGGAGGCGACCTCCGTCGGCGCCGGCCGGACGTTGTGCGGTAACAACGCCAACGACGGCAGCACCGACTCCGGATTCGGGTCGGAGGTCAGCAGGAGCAGCTCCACCAGCTCTCCTCCCAATCTGGCATGTCCGCGGCAACCTCGGTGTCATTCGCGAATTCATGCTCGTCCGCACAGGTAATTCGTGCCTACATTAGCGCGTCGAGTCCGATGACCACGCATTCCAGGCAACCGAGGCACCCGAGTCGGTAGCCGGACGGTCTTTCGAGTTAGGACTGTAGCTGTCCTAACCACCCGACATACTCGAATCATGAGCGAAATCGAATCGACTGCGGGACAGCCGGATCAGGCCGACATCACCGACTACAACGATCCGGACGCGCCATGGAACCAGGCGTGGGACCAGGAAGGCGGCATTGCCGACTGGAACGACGAGGTGATCAAGGAGTTCCGGGAGAACTCGGGCAAGGTGGGCGGCGCCTACGCGGGCGGGGACCTCATTCTGCTGACCACCACGGGAGCCAAGAGCGGCAAGCGGCACACGACTCCGCTGGGACCCCTGTACCGGGGCGACACCATGTACGTGAGCTCGTTCGTCGAGGACAAGTACCCGGCCTGGTGGCACAACATCAAGGCGAATCCGCGGGTCACCATCGAGCTGCGGGACAAGACCCACCAGGCGACCGGCAAGGTGCTCGAAGGCGAGGACTACGACGAGTTCGCGGCCTGGGTGCTGGCCGAGAACCCGCTGCTGGCGGATTTCCAGTCCAAGATCGACCGGCCGATTCCACTGGTCGTGCTGACCCTCGACTACTGTGTTCAGCCGAAGAAGAAGCCGAGCAGCTGACCCGAACCGCCTGCGCGCCACCCCGTCAGCCGGATTCTCGACGAGTAGATGGCAAGCGGCCGCGGCTCACACAGTACCGTTGGTGTCATGACCTGCGACAATAGGTTTAGGTAGCAGATGGGTAACTCACCGGGTACGCCCGCGGCGCGGGGAGCCGGTCGGAAGCGCCGACTCATCGGCGGATTGGTGCTGGTGGTCGCGCTCGCGGTGATCGCGGATTTCACCGCCGCCGCCTACTCCGAGTACCGGGTCTCGCGCTCGCTGCGCGCCGGCGGCGAGCTGAGCGCCGATCCCGAGGTGACCATCCACGGCTTCCCGTATCTGGCGCAGGCGCTGCGTAGCGACTATCACAATGTCGAGATCCGCGCCCACGCCGATCGCCGCGACATCCCCGGCGAGATTCTGGTCGAGGCCACGCTCAACGGCGTGCATCTACCCGCCGGAGACCTGATCGACGGCCGGATGCGGTCGGTCTCGGTGGATCGGGTGGCGGGCCGGATGCGCATCGAGCCGGTCGAGCTGGGCCGCCTGTTCAAGATTCCCGACCTGCAGCTGACCGGGCCGCCGGCCGACAAGTCCGACGGCACAGGCGGTTCCGGCGGCACGGGCTCGACCACGCAGGGCGCCTACATCCTCACCGGCACCATCCCGGCGGGGCCCGAGTCGAGCACCAGCGACAGCACCGACAGCGACAAGGACAAGGTCAGCGTCAGCGTCAAGGTGAACCTGCTGCTCGACGGCGACCAGGTGCGCATCATCGCCACCGACCTGTACCGCGAGAAGTCCCCCGACACCGCCACCATCACCACCACGACCCAGCGCCCGGAGCTGGACAAGGACGCGGTGCTGGCCCGCTTCACCCGCACCATAGACACCAAGGACCTGCCGTTCGGTGTGCCGCCGACCAAGGTCGAGGCGCTCGGCGGCAACATCATCGTCGAAGGCGAGGGCGAGAACATGACGATCGACATGAACAGGTTTGCCCGGCCATGACCGAACTCACGATCCTGGTACTCGTCCTGGTGGCCGCGGTGGCCGTCGGGTTGCTGCTGCGGTATCGCGCGGGCCGGGTCCGCGCCACCGCCGTCGCGCCCGCCGACCCGGACGCCGCCGCCGCGCGCGACCGGCTGCTGGCCGCCGTCGGCGTCACCGGCTCGGCGCCCGCGGTGCTGCATTTCTCCGCGGACTGGTGTGGCCCGTGCGACGCGGTGCGCCGGGTCGTCGCGGGCGTGGTCGCCGATCTCGCCGAGACGCCGCAGCCGCCCCTGGACATCGAGGTCGACATCGACGCCGAGCCCGCGCTGGCCAAGGAACTCAACGTGCTGTCGCTGCCGACCACGTTCATCTTCGACGCCGACCGCCGAGAGCGGTTCCGCATCTCCGGCGTTCCCAAGGCCACCGACCTGCACAGCGCCATCACCCCGTTGACCGTGCGCGACGCTGCTTAGTGACCCGAATTTCGGACCCCGGGTCCAATTCCCGAGCCGAACCGGGTAAACTGCTGATCGTGCAAACCCGCCGAGAGCTGATGCTCACCCGACGCCGCACAGTAGATCTGTGCCGCCTCGGCGGTTGTTGCTGCCTGTGCATGTAGCCGGTCGGCCCTTCGTTGCCCGCTGACGCCGGCCGGTTTTCTCCCACCGTGTGATCGGATTTCGTGACCCCGGTGATCTGGCAAATACCTGACAGATGAACCATGCACCGCAGGAGATTCCTCCGATGTCCCACAACACCCCCGACACCGATTTATCGCCCGAACGCGTCGACGTGCGCGGCCCCCGCTTCGCGGCCTGGATCACCACCGGCGTGCTCGTGGTGGTGCTGATCGCCGCGGCGTTCTCCACTCCGCTCGCGGCCGTGCTGATCGCGCTGCAGGCCGTGGTGTTCGCGCTCGGCGCGCTGCACGGTCCCCGGCGCAGCCCGTACGGCCGCATCTACGCGGCCGTCGTCGCCCCGCGCAACGGCCCGCCGCCGGAGACCGAGCCGGTGCCGCCGCTGCGGTTCGCGCAGCTGGTCGGCGGCGTGTTCGCGGTGCTCAGCTTCGTCGGATTCGTCGCGGGCAGCACCGTGGCCGGTGCGATCTTCGCCGGTTTCGCGCTGTTCGCGGCGTTCCTCAACGCGGCCTTCGGCGTGTGCCTGGGCTGCCTGCTGTACCCCTTCGCCCAGCGGCTGCTCCCGCGGTCGGCCGTACCCACCGATTCCCCCACCTAGCCCGGTAAGTCACATCGAAAGGAACAACATGGCTCGCTCCGATGTCCTGGTCTCCGCAGACTGGGTCGAAGAGAACCTCAACGCCCCCGGCGTCGTCATCGTCGAGGTCGACGAGGACACTTCCGCCTACGACACGGGCCACATCGAGAATGCCGTGAAGCTCGACTGGAAGAAGGACCTGCAGGATCCGGTTCGGCGTGACTTCGTCAACCGGGAGCAGTTCTCCGACCTGCTGTCGGCGCGCGGCATCGGCAACGACGACACCGTGGTGCTCTACGGCGGCAACAACAACTGGTTCGCCGCCTACGCCTACTGGTACTTCAAGCTGTACGGCCACCAGAACGTGAAGCTGCTCGACGGCGGCCGCAAGAAGTGGGAACTCGACGGCCGCCCGCTGTCGAAGGAGGCCGTGAACCGCCCGGCCACCACCTACAAGGCCGGCGAGCAGGACCTGTCCATCCGGGCCTTCCGCGACGACGCCATCGCGGCGATCGGCACCAAGAACCTGGTCGACGTGCGCTCGCCCGACGAGTTCTCCGGCAAGATCCTGGCGCCGGCGCACCTGCCGCAGGAGCAGAGCCAGCGGCCCGGCCACATCCCCGGCGCCATCAACGTCCCGTGGTCGAAGGCCGCGAACGAGGACGGCACCTTCAAGTCCGACGAGGAACTGGCCGCTCTCTACAAGGAGGCGGGCCTCGACGGCCAGAAGGAGACCATCGCCTACTGCCGCATCGGCGAGCGCTCCTCGCACACCTGGTTCGTGCTGCAGGAGCTGCTGGGCCACAAGAACGTCAAGAACTACGACGGGAGCTGGACCGAGTACGGCTCCCTCGTCGGTGCACCGATCGAGTTGGGAGCATAGATATGTGCGCAGCACCTACCCAGGGCCAGGCTCTGCCGGCCAACGTGGACACCGAGAAGGAAACCGTCCTGACCGGACGCGTTCTCGACGCCGACGGCAACCCCGTGGGTGGCGCGTTCGTCCGGTTGCTGGATTCCAGTGACGAGTTCACCGCCGAGGTGGTTGCCTCCGGTACCGGCGATTTCCGGTTCTTCGCCGCGCCGGGCGACTGGACCATCCGCGCGCTCTCGTCGGCCGGCAACGGCTCGGCGGCGGTGCGGCCGGAGGGCGCGGGCATCCACAGCGTGGACGTCAAGGTCGCCAAGTAGGCGCATTCGCGGCAAGTCCGACAGCGGCCCCGGGGTTCGAATCCCGGGGCCGTTGTCGTCTCCGGGTCGCGGGGTCGTTAGAATTCGACACGTGGTCCTTGCCTTCGAGATTCTGCTGGTCCTCGTCTCCGTGCTGATCGCGTGGTTCGGTCTGTACGTCCTCTACCGGCTGTTCACCGAGTCGTGACAGAGTCGGCGCGCGAGAACGTCGACAAAGCAACAACAGCGAACGGTGCGGCGCACGAGGCGCCGTCCGGCGACGCACGCCGCAGTGGCGACCAGGCGGTCGCCGATGCCGCTGAGCGTGCGAAGTCCACGGCCGTCCGCAACATCCCGCAACTGTCGGGTCTGCCGCTGCCGGAGGACACCGCGAATCTGCGCGAGGGTCCGGATCTGAGTTCGTCCATGCTCGCGCTGCTGCCGCTGGTCGGTGTGTGGCGCGGCGAGGGCGAGGGCAACGACTCCGAGCGCGGCGACTACCACTTCGGCCAGCAGATCATCGTCTCGCACGACGGTGGCGACTACCTGGCCTGGGACTCGCGTTCGTGGGTGCTCGACAGCGACGGCAAATACACCGGTCCCGATCTGCGGGAGAGCGGTTTCTGGCGGGTCGGTATCGATGGCGACGACGAGGTCATCGAGCTGCTGCTGACGCACAGTTCGGGTGTGGTCGAGCTGTTCTACGGCCAGGCGCTCACCCAGTCCTCCTGGGAGCTGGCCACCGACGTGGTGATCCGCAGCCAGTCCGGCGCGGTGGTCGGCGGCGCCAAGCGCCTCTACGGCATCGTCGAGGGCGGCGACCTCGGTTATGTCGAGGAGCGAGTGGAAGCCGACGGCGCGCTGAAGCCCCGCCTCTCGGCTCGCCTCCAGCGCTACATCGGCTGACAGTCTCTGTCGAGAGACCGCCCGTGTCGCAGGGCCGGAAGTGGAACGACCCCCGAGCCCTATCGCGGAGGAGGTCCTCTCGCGATCCCGGTCGGACAAACCAGGGGCTCGGGGGTCGGGTGGCTGCCTGGGATTAGCTCCGCGCTCGCGCGAACGACAATCCGTTTGCAGCGGTGGCGCTAGCTGACAGCCACCTCACGTGTCCCTTGAATACTCATTCGTCGAACCACCTCCTTTCCCGTGTACGAACGAATCTAGTAGGCATCCCGCCGGTCGGCAACGCATTTTCGCGGGCAGCGGAAGTGCTGGTCGGAGGGAATTCCCGGACCTTCCGGACGGTTAGCGCGCGCCGGGTGAGTGTGCGGCCGCGGCGGCGCGGAGGGTGATCCGGCCGCCGGGACGGACTTCGACGACGGTGTCGGCACGGTGGTCCGGTGGCAGTTGGTGGGTCACCGCGACGACGGTGCGGTCGGGGGCGACGAGTCCGCTGTGCTCGTCGAGCAGTGCGCGCAGGAGGTCGGCGCCGGCCTCGGCTTCCAAGTGCTCGGTGGGCTCGTCCAGCAGCAGCACGTCGGCCGGAGCGACGAGGGCACGGGCGAGCAGGATCCGCCGACGTTGACCACCGGAGACCGCCGCCGCGCCGCCCACCAACTCGGTGTGCAATCCCTCGGGCAGACCATCCAGCCAGTCCCCCAGGCCCACCGACCGCAACGCGGCCGCCGCGTCCTCCTCGCTCAGATCACCGCGTGCCACACGCAGGTTCTCCAGCACAGTGGTGCCGAAGAGATGCGCGTCCTCGGCGAAGAACGTGATCCCCGCCCGCGGCGCATCGAACAACCCCGCCCACGCCATCAGCAGAGTAGTCTTCCCGGCCCCGCTCGGCCCGACGATGGCGATCCTGCGGCCCGATGGCATCTCGATCGAACCAACCTGTGGCACAGCAGGATTCGCCGGGGCG
Organism: Nocardia sp. N2S4-5; assembly: GCF_044628355.1. Taxonomy (NCBI): domain Bacteria; kingdom Bacillati; phylum Actinomycetota; class Actinomycetes; order Mycobacteriales; family Nocardiaceae; genus Nocardia; species Nocardia sp. N2S4-5. The sequence continues at coordinate 4,243,909 of NZ_JBIUPM010000001.1, forward strand.
GTGTGCGTTGCCGACGCGATCGCATTGCCGGCGTGTGCTTTCGACGCGATCGCGGTGGTGTCGATGGCGGCGTGCTGGTGGGTCGGGTGACCGAGGGGCGCGGAGTGTGCGATCGCGGTAATGCGGTGGAGGGCGGCGCGGCCGTGAGCGAGAGCCTGGACAGCGGCCGGGAGTACGGCGACCGCTTCGAAGGCCGAGAGGGGCAGGAGTACCAGGACGGCCAGAGCCATCGGGGTGATGCCGCCCGGGGACGCGGGTTGCCATGCGTCGGCCGGTGCGCCGGTTCCACTGCCGTACAGGATGATTCCGATGAGTAGGGCGCCGAGGACACTGGCTCCGAGGGACAGCGGTGTGGCGGCCGCCGCCCAGGCGCTGCGCGAGGCCGCGCGGTCCTCCGCCGCGACGGCCCGCTGTCCGGCCGCGGCTGCCTCGCCGAGTGCGCTGTCCAAGCGGCCGGCGACCCGCAGTTCGGGAGCGTGGTCGAGCACGGTGACGGCGGCGGCCGTGAACATCCGGCGGTCCGCACGCACCGCCGTCTCGGCTTCCCGCGCCGCCCACGCGGACAGCCACGGCGCCACAACCCCGGCCACCGCGAGCGCGACCGCCAATACCGCCGCCGCGGCCGGTGAGACGGTCGCGAGCAGACCGATCGCGGCCACCGACAGCACCACCGCCACCGCGATCGGCACGAACGCCCGCACCACGACCGCACCGAGATCATCTATGTCGGTGCCGATCCGGGTGAGCAGGTCTCCCCGCCGCAGATGCGTCGGATCGGAGGAGCGGCCGGTGCGCCGCAGCGTCCAGATGTCGGCCGCCGCGAGGGTCGAGTAGACGCGAGTCCGGGCGGTGGTCATGGCGCGTAGGGCTACGTCGTGGGTGGCCAGGCGTTCGAGGTAGCGGCACAGGCCGCGGGAGATGCCGAGGGCGCGGACCGCGACTACCGCCACGCTCAGGTCCAGCACCGGGGGCATTTGCCAGGCGCGGGCGATCAGCCATGCCGCCAGCGCGGCCAGGGCCAGTCCGCTGCCGAGCGCGAGTATGCCCCATCCGATCGATACCGCGATGCGCCACCGGGACAGCTCCAGAAGGTCCCGAAGTCGGCGGAAATCGCCCAGTACCTGTCTCATCGGCGCACCCCGTTCTCATGTCCGGCACCGGCGGTGCGGACCGCATCCACCAGCGCGTCCCTGTCCGGGGCCAAAGCGTCATCCGCCGGATGCGTACCGTCGTCGTACCCCGCTGCGGTGCAATCGGTTTGCTCCGCGCTCCCCGAGCCCGGACCGAGAGCATCGGTGGTATGCGCCGCGGCGACCTCGATCACCTGGTCGGCGGCGGCGAGGAGGGTGGGGCGGTGGGCGACCACGATGACGGTGGCCCCGGCTCGGGCGCGCGCGGACAGGGCCGCCATGACGGTGGCTTCGGCATCGGCGTCGAGATGCGCCGTGGGCTCGTCCAGTAGGAGCACGGGGCGGTCGGACGCGAGGACGCGGGTCAAGGCCAGGCGTTGGCGCTGGCCGAGGGACAGGCCCAGGCCACCGGTTCCGACGAGCGTGTCCCACCGCTCGGGTAGCTCATCGAGAACGGCGTCGAAACCCGTTGCGGCGCAGGCAGCGTCCAGGTCGCCGAGCACACGCACCGGCCCGGCCGCCGGGTGCTCGCTCCGAGCGCCGAACAGCTCCAGGTTCTCCCGTAGTGTGCCCGGCAGCAACACCGGTCGCTGCGGTAGCCAGGCCAGATGCGACCACCATCGTTCGGGGTCGAGTTCGGGTACGGGAATTCCGTCGACGGTGACCACGCCCCGGTCGGGTTCGATCAGGCCCAGGATCGCTTGCAGCACTGTGGATTTACCACAGCCGTTGGGCCCGGTGAGGACGGTGACCGCCCCTGGGCGCAACACCGCCGACAAGCCGTCGGGGGCGTCGCCGTCTCGCCCGCCCACGGTGAGATCCCGAATCCCTATGACACCACGGAACTCCCGGAGGACACCGCGGCCCGAGGCACGCTCCGGCCGCCGCCGCGCGGGCTCGAGCACCGCGAATGCCTTTGCGGCGGCGGCCATCCCGTCCTGCGCGGCATGGAACCGCTCACCCACCGCCCGCAGCGGCAGATACACCTCCGGCGCCAGGATCAACCCCAGCAGCCCGGCGTACAGACTCATATGCCCGTACACCAGCCGCATACCGATCGACACCGCCACCAGCGCGACACACAGCGTAGCCAGCAACTCCAGCACCATCGACGACAGGAAGGCCACCCGCAGCGCCGCCATCGTCCGCACGTGCAGCGACTCCCCGAGGGCCCGCACCCGGTCCCGCTGCGTCCGCCGGAATCCGACCGGAGGCGCGGCCGCCCCGTTGCTCGGCGGCCGAGACGCGAGCGAGCGATCGTCACGACACCAGCCGTTCCCGCCTTGCTCCGAACTTGCTGCCGCCGTACCGGTTTCCCGCCCCAGCGCCCGCAAGGTAGGCATACCCGCGAACAGGTCCAATAGCTGGTCCGACAGCCGGGTGGTCGCTTCCAGCGTCGCGGCGGCGCGGCCCTGTGTCATGAGTCCGATCAGCACCATGAACAGTGGGATCAGCGGCAGGGTCACCAGGATGATCGCGCCCGCGGTGAGATCGTGGAACGCGATCACCGCGAGCACGATCGGCGGGACCAGCACCGCCAGCAGCAGGGCGGGCAGATAGCCGGTCAGGTAGGCCCGCAACCCGCTCAGCCCGTTTCCGACCACGACCGCCAATTCGGTGCGGCGCGAATCCAATTCGCGCGGCTCCAGCTCCGCGGCGGCGGCCAGCACCGATCCCTCCAGCTCCGCCACCACCCGGGCGCCCGCCCGATGCGCCAGCCGCGCCTGCCACCAGGTCGCCGCCGCGCGACAACCGATCGCGAGCGCGAACACCGCCAGTTCGGCCGCCCAGGAACCGATCGTCCGCCGACCCGGATCGGTGATCACTCCCGCGAGGACCCGCGCCAGCGCCACGGCCGCCACCACGATGCCTCCGGTGGTGATCAGCGAAAGCCCCACGCTCACAACGAGGTACGGGCGCGCCGAGCGGGCGTACCGCCACAGCCGCGGATCCACGGGTCGGGCCACGATCAGCTCCTCGACGCACCCGCCGGCAGACCGATCGCCGGCGGAATCTGTTCGGTGGTGAGCCGCTTGCGGAACACCCAGTACGTCCAGCCCTGGTACACCAGCACCATCGGTGTCAGGATCACCGCGCACCAGCTCATGATCTTCAGCGTGTAGTGCGTCGACGAGGCGTTGTCGATGGTCAGGCTGTAGGCGGGGTCGATGGTGGAGGGCAGCACGTTCGGATACAGCGAACCGAACAGCAGCACCACCGCGCCCACGATGGTCACCGCGGTGCCGAGGAAGGCCAAGCCGTCGGCCTTGGCGCCGTGCGCCTTTCCCTTCCCCAGGTACAGCGCCGCGCCGGCCAGCAGCAGGCCCGCCACCGCCAGCCCGACCATCGCCCAGGTCCAGCCCTTGCCGTAGGCCAGCTGCGTCCACAGCCCGAACGCGCCGACCGCGACGACCGTCGGAATCCACAGCAGCCGTTCGAGTTTCACCGCCGACGCCCGGACCTCACCGCCGGTCTTGAGGCTCACGAACACCACGCCGTGCAGCAGGAACAGCAGCATCGTGGTCAGCCCGCCGAGCAGGCCGTAGCCGTTGAACAGCGGGAGCAAACCACCCTCGATGTGCTTGTCGGCGTTGAGCCGAACTCCGTGCACCATGTTCGCGAACGCCAGCCCCCACGCGAATGCCGGTATCCACGAACCCAATCCGATACCGACGTCGGCCCACCGCCGCCACTTCGGGTCGTCGATCTTGCCGCGCCATTCGATCGCGCAGGCCCGCGCGATCAGACCCACCAGGATCAACAGCAGCGCGAGGTAGAACCCGGAGAACAGGCTGGCGTACCACTCGGGAAAGGCGGCGAACATGGCACCGCCACCGACCAGCAACCACACCTCGTTCCCGTCCCACACCGGGCCGATCGTATTGAGCAGCACGCGCTTACGAGTCTCGTCGCCGCGGCCGAGGATCGGCATCAGCATGCCGACCCCGAAATCGAAACCCTCCAACACGAAGTATCCGGTGAACAGGATGCCGATCAGCAAGAACCAGAATTCGGGCAGACTCATCATCGGCTCCTAGTAGGCGAACGACAGCTTCTCGACGGGCTCGGCGCCGCTCGGCGCGGCGGGAGCCGCGGCGGCCGGTTCCTCGGGCCCGGTGACGACGTAGCGGCGCATCAGGTAGAACCAGACCACCGCCAGCACGCCGTACAGCAGCGTGAACACGATCAGCGAGAACAGCACCGTGCCCGCGGTATTGCCGGAAACGCCCTGCTGCACCGTCATCCGGATGTCCAGGTCGCCGGTCGGGTTGGGCGCGACCACCCAGGGCTGACGGCCCATTTCGGTGAACACCCAGCCGGAACTGTTGGCCAGGAACGGCGTCGGAATGACGAGCAGGCTCAGCCACGAGAACCACCGCTGATCCGGGACCCGCCCGCGCCGGGTCATCCAGAACCCGAGCAGCGCGATGGCCGCCGATCCGGCCACCCATCCGATCATGGCCCGGAACGACCAGTAGGTGACGAACAGATTCGGCCGGTAGTCGCCGGGACCGTACTTCTCGTTGTAGCTGACCTGCAGGTCCTTCACGCCGTCCAGCGTCACGTCGCTGAACTTGCCCTCGGCCAGCCAGGGCAGTACGCCGGGCACCTCGATCACGTGCGAGACGCTGTCGCAGTTGTTGTGCGTGCCGACGGTGAGGACGGAGAATTCCGGGTCGGTCGCGGTGTGGCACAGCGATTCCGCCGACGCCATCTTCATCGGCTGCTGCTCGAACATCAGCTTGCCCTGGACGTCACCGGTGTACACCAGCGCGACTCCGGCGACGATGATCACCCACATGCCCACCAGCCCGGCGGGCCGCCACAATCGGCGTGCCTCGGCCATTTTGCCGTCGTCGCCCGAGCGGGCGTTGCGGACCATCCACCATCCGGCGATACCGGCCACGAACGTGCCCGCGGTGATGAACGCACCCGCCACCACGTGCGGAAAGGCCGCCAGCGCAGTGTTGTTGGTGAGCACCGCCATGATGCTGTGCAATTCGGCGCGGCCGGTCTCGGGGTTGTAGTGCGCGCCGACCGGATGCTGCATGAACGAGTTGGCGGCGACGATGAAGTACGCCGAGGCGTTCACGCCGATCGCGACCATCCAGATGGTCGCCAGGTGCACCCATTTCGGCAGCCGCGTCCAGCCGAAGATCCACAGCCCCAGGAATGTCGACTCCATGAAGAAGGCGACCAGGCCCTCCAGTGCCAGCGGCGCGCCGAAGACGTCACCGACGAACCGCGAGTATTCGCTCCAGTTCATGCCGAACTGGAATTCCTGCACGATACCGGTGGCCACGCCGAGGGCGAAGTTGATCAGGAACAGCTTGCCGAAGAACTTCGTCAGCCGGTACCAGCGTTCCTGGCCGGTGATCGCCCAGGCGGTCTGAAACCCGGCGACCAGCGGCGCCAGCCCGATCGTGAGCGGCACGAAGAGGAAGTGGTAGACGGTGGTGATCCCGAACTGCCACCGCGAGACATCCACGACGTTCATGACCGCACCCCACCGAATCCGGGCGCGATCGAGCGCATCGGGTGTGGACGGATTCCCGCACTGCCGGTGCCCATGGGGCCCTCCCTGCTGCCGCGCTACTACGTGTCGTAGTAAAGGCTACGCCGGGCGGGCGGCAGATCAATGAGTCCTGCGCCACGACACACCGAGTCTTTTGCTGTGCGGTAACAGGTTCCGGTTCGTTACGACCAGTCGGCCATGCTCCACGTCCGGGCCACGCCGCGCTCCACCATCTCCGTGATCTCCGACGCGCACTCCGGCGGCGACATCCGCAGTCCGTCCAGCGTCGCCACCCGCGCGGCCAGCGTCACGCTGCCCAGTAGCCAAACACTGTCGGCGGTAATGAGATCGGCGGTGAAGAAGGACTCGTAGCGGCAGTCCCAACCGGCCTGCTCCGCCTCGGCGAACAGCGCCCGCTGGGTAATCCCGGGCAGCACGCCGTGCCGGGCCGGGGGCGTGATGAGTTGTTTGTCACGCTGCAGCACGACGGTGGATCGCGGGCCCTCCAGGACCCGGTGCTCGGTGCTGGTGTAGATGACGTCGTCGGCTTCCATCCGCGCGGCGAACCGCAACGCCGCCATATTGGTCGCGTAGGAGAGGGTTTTCGCGCCCAGCAGCAGCCACGGCGCGTTCGGCGCCAGATCGACGGAGATGCCGCGCGAGAGCGTGATGACCGAGACGCCTTCGGCGCGAGCCTTGTTCACGCGCTCGGCCACGGGCACCACGAGCACGTAGGCGCTCGGCACCGGCGCGCGCCCGGCCGGGTTGCGGGACGCGGCGCGCGTGGTGGATTCGACGCTGTCGCGCCCCCGGGTGAGGATCATGCGCAGCATGCCCTCCTGTTCGCTGCCCCACTCCTTGGCCGCGGTCTCGACCGCCGTGCGCCACTGCCCCAGATCAGGGTCGGGCAGGTCCAAGGCCTCGGCCGAACGACGCAGCCGGGCCAGATGTAACTCGATCGCACAGGGCTTGCCGTCACGCACCAGTACCGTCTCGAAAACACCGTCGCCGCGCAGCGCGCCGATGTCATCCGCATAGAGCAACGGCTCGTCCGGATCCCGGACGGTGCCGTCGAGTGCAACCAGAACTCGATCCACCATGCGCAGCAGCCTAGGCGAACCGGCGGTGCTACGAGGGGGTACCGAACCCGCGGTGGGCAACCTGTGAACCAACCCCGAGATCAGCCACGCATGAGCAACTTTTTGGTGATCGACAACACCGGGAGCGGCGGCCCGGCGGTGAACTCGCCGCAGCGCATACAGTGGGTGTGTGTCCGTGGTTCATCCGTCCAGCCCGTTGCTCACCGCGCCGGGGGCCGTCCCGGGCCCACCGGAGTCGCCCGACGCCGCGGTCGCGTGGCATTACGGGGATCCGTTCGGCGAGCAGCGCGCCGCCGCAGAACGTGCCGCGGTCGTGGACCGCTCGCACCGATTCGTGCTCACCATCACCGGCGCCGAACGCCTGACCTGGTTGCACACCATCTCCAGTCAGCACGTGGCCCAACTGGGCGACCGGCAGACCGCGGAGAATCTCGACCTCGACCTCAACGGCCGGGTGCAGCACCACTTCGTCCTCACCGATCTCGACGGCACCCTGTGGATCGATACCGAGGGCGAGCGCGGACCCGATCTGCTGAGTTTCCTGCAGAAGATGGTCTTCTGGGCCGACGCCAAACCGGAAGCGGCCCCGGACCACGCGGTGCTCTCGCTGCTCGGCCCGCAGGCACAGGAGATCGCCGACGCCGTCGCGATCGGCCCGCTGCCGCCCACGTACAGCGCGATTCCGCTGCAGGACGGCGGGTTCCTGCGCCGCATGCCATGGCCGACGGAGGACTCCTATGAGCTGGTGGTGCCGCGCGACCAGTTGCCCGAATGGTGGTCGCGGCTGACGAACGCCGGCGCGGCCCCGGCCGGACTGTGGGCCTTCGAGGCGCTGCGGGTGGCCGCCCTGCGCCCCCGGCTCGGTCTCGACACCGACGACCGGACCATCCCGCACGAGGCCCGCTGGATCGGCGGCGTCACCGAGCGCGGCGCGGTGCACCTGGACAAGGGCTGCTACCGCGGCCAGGAAACCGTGGCGCGAGTACACAATCTCGGCAAACCGCCGCGGCGCCTGGTACTGCTGCATCTGGACGGCTCGGCCGATTCCCGTCCCGTCACGGGCGATCCGGTCACCGCGGGCGGCCGTACGGTCGGCCGGCTCGGCACCCTCGTGGACCACTACGAATACGGGCCGATCGCGCTCGCGCTGATCAAGCGCGCGGTGCCCGCCGACGCGAAACTCGAGGCGGGCCCGATGGCCGCGGCGATCGATCCGGATTCGATGCCGACCGACGACGAACCGCAAGCGGGCCGGATGGCCGTCGAGCGGCTGCGCGGGCGATGAGCGACCCGCTCCCGCCGAGCCGTCCGGGAACGATCGGCACCGTGCTCGCCGTGTGCGTGCTGCACGCCGAACTCGAGGTCCCCGCGAAGGTGAGCCGGGTGGGCCGGACCGCGATCGACAAACGCCCTGTCGCACACCGGGTTCCGGTGCGTCCGCTCGGTCTCGAGGGCGATCACGTCTGCGACGCCAAGCACCACGGCGGCGTGCACCAGGCCGTGTACGCCTACGCCGAGGAGGACGCCCGGCGCTGGGGCAGCGAACTGAACCGCACCCTGGCCGCCGGCTGGTTCGGCGAGAATCTGCGGATCAGCGGGCTGCCGGTGAGCGACGCGGTGATCGGCGAGCGCTGGTCCGTCGGCGACACCGTGCTGGAGGTGACCGCGCCGCGCGTGCCGTGCGCGACATTCCAGCACTGGTCGGGCGAACAGCGCTGGGTCAAGCGGTTCACCTTGCGGTCCGATACCGGCGCCTACCTGCGGGTGCTGACCGAGGGCAGCGTCGGCGCGGGCGACGAGGTGCGCGTGGACCATGTGCCCGAGCACGGCGTCACGGTCCGCGATCTGTTCACCGGCGCCGATCCGGACCGGCTGCAACGGCTGCTGGCGTCGGAGCCGACCGTGTCCGACGACGTGCGCATGCAGGTCGCCCGGCACACCCGCCGGCACACCACGCACCGCGACGCCACGATGACCGGTCAGCACCGGGAGCGCTCGACGCCGGGGAGCGAGGTGGGGTCGTGAGCGTGGAGTTGGTGGAGGTGGTGCGCTCGGGTTTCCGCGAGTGCGTGCACCGCGGTTCGCTGGTGATCCTGGATACCGACGGCGAACCGGTGGTCGCGCTGGGCGAGGTGCACCTGCCGATCTTCCCGCGCTCGACCAACAAGCCGATGCAGGCGATCGCGCTGCTGCGCAACGGTTTCGAGCCCGTCGACGACGCCGAGCTGGCCATCGCGACCGCCTCGCACTACGGCGAACCCGACCACGTGGCGCTGGTACAGCGCCTACTGGACCGCTTCGGTTTCGCGGAGAAGCAGCTCGAATGCCCGCCCGACCTGCCCGCCGACGAATCGGCCCGGGCCGTCGCGCTGGCCGGGCGCGACCGCGCGGAGGCCGAACGCCGGATCTACATGAACTGCTCGGGCAAGCATGCGGCGATGCTGGCCACCTGCGTGATCAACGGCTGGCCCACCGCCGGCTACCTGGACGCGGCGCATCCGCTGCAGCGGGCGGTGGTCGACACCATCACCGACATCACCGGCGAACCGGAGTCCGACCTGGGCATCGATGGCTGTGGCCTGCCGATCGTGCCGGTCGCCCTGGTCAACCTGGCGCGGGCCTACGCGGCGCTCGCCACGGCCCCGCCGGAGGCCCCGGAGCGCCGGGTCGCCGACGCCATCCGCGCGCATCCGCGAGTGATTTCCGGCACGGCCGGGCCGGACCTGCTCACCATGCGGGCCACCCCCGGCCTGGTGTGCAAGATAGGCGCCGACGGGGTGCACGCGGGTGCGCTGCCGGACGGCCGGGCCTTCGCCTACAAGATCGACGACGGGCACGACCGCGCACGGATGCCGCTGACGCAGGCAATTCTGCAGCGGATGGGGGTGGCGTGGACGGCCGAGCACGCCGCTCTGGCCGCACCGGCGGTGCTCGGCGGGGGCGCCCGCGTGGGCATCGTCCGGGCAATCCCCGGTGTGCTGTAGAGCTTTCGTCGGCATTGCGACAAACCGGCAAACCGGAGTGGATCGGGAGTCTTCCCCCACTCATGGAAGCGCGACCGCCGGACACACGCTAAAGTGTCTGTCAGGAAGAGTATTAATTCGAACGGGGCCGCCAACCACCCCAGGCCGCCCCGCAGTGACGCGAGGGGGTCAGCCATGGGCCGTGGCCGGGCTAAGGCAAAGCAGACCAAGGTCGCACGAGAGCTCAAGTACAGCTCGCCGTCGACCGACTTCGCGAGCCTTCAGCGTGAGCTCTCGGGGGGACACTCCCGCGACTCGCAGCGCAGCGGCGTGCTCTCGGACGAGCACGACGCGGACGACTCGCTGTCGCGCTGGGAGGACGAAGACAAGTACGACGACTGGCGGCGCCGCTGACTCGGATCGATGTGCGAAGGGGGAGGCCTGAGGGGCCTCCCCCTTCGCACGTCGCCCCGTAACCAGCTCCCCTGTCGCCGAACCCTTCGCCCAGCGCGCAAGGTTCGCATCGCCGTCGCTGTCCGCGATTCGACATGCGGGCAGCGACGCGAATCAAGCCGTATCCGAACGGTTTTCACACTCAGCGCACCCCGGTATGCCCTTGCCTTCTCGCGGCACCTCCGGCAGCGGGCCGCCGCACCGCAGCATCCCCTCGGCGCACACCCCGCAACACCCGCTCCGCCCGGCCGGCGAGCGCGCGCTGCCGCTTCCGGCAACGCGGCCCGCGGCCGATCTCAGAACCGCGGATGCTCCCCGACCAACACCACCCGGTCGGAATCGGTCTCCTTGGCCTTCTTGACGTTCCCCAGCGTCCAGCACTCGATGTGCCGGGCGGTCAGCACGGCCAACGCCCGCTCGGCGTCCTCCGGCGCCACCACGGCGACCATCCCCACCCCCATGTTGAAGGTCTTCTCCATCTCCGCCCGTTCGACCCGGCCGCGCTGCGCGATCAACTTGAACACCGGCGCCGGACTCCACGTCCCGCGATCCAGCTCGGCAACCAGCCCACCGGGCAGTACCCGCGCCAGATTCCCCGCCAGTCCACCACCGGTGACGTGCGCGAACGTCCGCACGTCGGTCTCGGCGACCAGCGCCAGGCAGTCCTTGGCGTAGATCTGGGTGGGCTCGAGCAACTCTTCCCCCAGCGTCCGCCCGAATTCCTCGACATGCCCGGTCAGTGACATCCGATCGATCTCCAGCAGTACATGCCGAGCCAGGCTGTAACCATTGGAGTGCAAGCCGGACGACCCCATGGCGATGACCACGTCACCGGGACGCACCCGATCGGGGCCGAGCACGGCCTCGGCCTCGACGACGCCGATCCCCGTGGCGGAGATGTCGTAATCGTCGGGGCCCATCAATCCGGGATGCTCCGCGGTCTCGCCGCCGAGCAGCGCACAGCCGGCCTTCACGCACCCTTCGGCGATACCGGAAACGATCTGGGCCATCCGTTCGGGCACCACCTTGCCCACGGCGATGTAGTCCTGCAGGAACAGCGGCTCGGCGCCGCACACCACCAGATCGTCGACAACCATGGCGACCAGGTCGAGACCGACGGTGTCGTGCTTGTCCAGCGCCTGCGCGACCGCGATCTTGGTGCCGACCCCGTCGGTGGAGGATGCGAGCAGCGGCTCGGTGTAGTCGCCCTTGAGCGCGAACAGCCCGGCGAAGCCGCCGAGCCCGCCCTGCACCTCGGGGCGGGTGGCCTTCTTGGCCAGGGGCGCGTACAGCTCGACCGCGCGGTCACCGGCCTCGATGTCCACGCCGGCCGCGGCGTACGAAGCACCGGCACCGAGGCCGTCCACACCGGCACCAGTCGGGGTCTGCTCAGTCATTTTCGGGGAAAGCTCCAAACCGAATCGGCGGATAGATGCCTGCTCACGCTACCGGAGCCGGATAACGAGACTGCACCGGTATTGGCTTCTCGGTCCGGGAAATCCGTCGAATTCGGCCGCTCGATGTTGACATACATACGGTATGTATGTGAGCCTTGGCGCAGCTGGATCACACATCTTCGGGAGGCACCACATGGGAATCAGCAGCGCACTCGGCCCGGCCCACGAGGTCGAACTGCTGGGCAAGCACCGGATTCGCTACCACGACACGGGTTCCGGCGCGCCGGTCGTCTTCGTGCACGGATTGCTGGTCAACGCCGATCTGTGGCGGAAGGTGGTACCCGGCGTGGCCGCCGCGGGCCACCGGTGCCTCGCGCCCGACCTCCCGTTCGGCGCGCACTCCATCCCGGTCCCTGAGGCGGACCTCTCCCCGACCGGAGCCGCCGACCTGATCGCGGACTTCCTGGAGCGACTCGACCTGCGCGACGTGACCTTGGTCGCCAACGACACCGGCGGCGCGATCACCCAGATCATGCTGACCCGCGACCGCTCCCGGGTGGGCCGGGTGGTGCTCACCAACTGCGACGCCTACGACAGGTTCTTCCCACAGCCGTTCACGCCGCTGCCCCGCCTGGCCGCGGTGCCCGGCCTGCTGCGAATCATGCTGGAACTCATGCGATTCCGGCCCGCGCAGCGGCTGCCGATCGCTTTCGGCCTGGTGACCAAGCGCGCGGTGCCGCCGGAGATCGCGGACTCCTACCTGCTGCCCAGCCGGCACCAGGCGGCCATCCGGGCGGATCTGGTGCGCTTCCTGCGCGGCGTGCATAAGCGCTACACCCTCGCGGCCGCCGAGCAGTTCCCGTCGCTGGATCTGCCGGTGCTGCTGGCGTGGGCGCAGGAGGACAAGGCGTTCAAGGTGTCGTTCGCCGAACGCCTGGCCCGCGACCTGCCGGATACCACGCTGCGGCTGATCGACGACTCCTACACCTTCAGCGCCGAGGACCGGCCGGAGTTGCTCACCGAGTTGATCGTGGAGTTCACTCGGCTGCATGCCACGCCGTAGTCAGGAGGATCGTTCCCGCGCCACCCGGGCCGCGCTCGAGGACGCCGGTCGCCGGCTGTTCGCCGAGCGCGGCTACGCGAGCGTCTCGGCCGAGGAGATCGTGTCCGCGGCGGGAGTGACCCGGGGCGCGCTGCACCACCACTACGGCGACAAGCGCGGCCTGTTCCTCGCCGTGCTCGAACGGCTGGAGACCGAGAACACCGCCGAGATCGCCCGCGCCCTCGCCGAATTGCCCGATCCCACCGATCTGCTCGCGGCGATGGCCGTGGGAATGCGGACCTTCCTGGAGATCAGCCGGCGCCCCGAGACGGTGCGGATCGCCATGTCGGACGGGCTCGCCGTACTGGGCTGGCAGGGCTGGCGGGAGATGGAGGCGCGGCACGGACTCGGGCTGATCACCGACCAGCTGCAGCGGGCCGTCGATGCCGGTCTGGCGGTCCCGGTGCCGGTGCACGTGTTCAGCAAACTGATTCTCAGCGCGGTCACCGAGGCGGGAATGATCGTGGCGCACGCCGAGGACCCCGATACCGCCCGGCTCGAGGCCGAACAGTCCCTGTTGCTATTGGTCAGCGGGGTCCTGCGCCAACCGGGAAGCTGAGAGACTGCGGTCGGCGACGCCGCACAGGGCGTAGGCGAAGACGAACGGCACGTCGCCGTCGTTGAACCAGGCGTGCGGTGCGCCGTTCTGGATCACGCTGTCACCCGGTCGCAGCGATACGTCGGTCCCGTCGCCGAGGCGCAGGCGACCCCGGCCGGAGAGTACGACGACGAAATCGACGCTGTCGGTGCGATGGATGCCGGGCGCGGCCGGATCGAAGGCCGCCAGCATCCCCGGCAGCTTCGCCTCCGCCTCCGCGGCGACGGCGGCCATGGTCTCCTCGGACAGGCCCGGATCTGGGTCGTAGCTCAGCCCCGGCGGCACGGAGATGAACCCGAAACGCACACCGCCCGGTCCGGGAAAGTAGCTGGCCTCGGTGGGCTGTGGCATCCGATCGACCGGAAGTTCGGGTAGCTCGTCGAGTTCCCAGGTCCGATACAGCTCGGCGCCGGGCAGCAGCGCCAAGGTCAGCGGCTCGACCCGCTCGTCGGCCAGTACCCGGCCCCGGCCGGTTCCGTCGTCCCCGACCACGATTCTGCGCATGCGGACTCCTCGATGTAATCGTCGCGACCAGCCGGATCGGGCACCCTAGGCGGATCCGAGCGGCGGTTATCCGGACCGTAGCCCTCGCGTGGACGGCACGGCTTGCCACGGGACGCAGGCGCCTTGCCCACGCACGCACAATCGGGATCGGCCACGGCAGAGTGGTCGTCATCGAAGCGGCGAGCACCCGGTCGACGTCCGGCACCGACCGGCCGGGTGCCCGCCTCGGAGTTGTGTCGCCGGGTCCCAGACCACACGGCGACACAACCGGATCGGGATTACCCGCTGTGGTCCGCGGCGAAAAGTGCGGCCGCGACCGCGCGCCGCCGGCGCTGCTCGACCGGGTCCGGGACGGGGACGGCGGCGACCAGCCGACGGGTGTACTCCGCGGTGGGCTGTCGCAGGATCTCGTCGCGGGTGCCCTGCTCCACAACGGACCCGTTGCGCAGCACCGCGATCCGATTCGCGAGCTGATCCACCACCGCGAGGTCGTGGCTGACGAACAGGCAGGCCCAGCCGAATTCGCGCTGCAGATCGGCGAACAGCTCCAGTACCCGCGCCTGCACCGAGACGTCCAGGGCGCTGGTCGGCTCGTCGGCGATGAGCAGGTCGGGGTTGAGCACCAGCGCGCGGGCCAGGCTCGCCCGCTGCCGCTGGCCGCCCGAAAGTTCGTGCGGGTAGCGCCCTTCGGCGCCCGCCGGCAACTGCACGTCGTCCAGGAGTTTGCTCACCCGGGCGCGCACCGCGGCGCCGTTGGCGGCACGATGCACCACCAGCGGTTCCGCCACACACTGGCCCACGGTCAGTCGGGGGTTCAACGACGTGGCGGGGTCCTGGAAGACGAATCCCAGTCGCTTGCGCAGCGGCCGCAACCGCCGCTCCGACAGCCCCGTGAGCGACGTGCCGAGCACCGTGATCGTGCCCGAGGTAGGCCGTTGCAGTGCCGCCACGCAACGCCCGATGGTCGTCTTGCCGGAGCCGGATTCGCCTACCAGCCCGAGGGTTTCGCCGCGCCCGACCGACAGGCTCACCCCGTCCACCGCACGGAACGGCGGACGGCCCAGCGCCCCGGGGAACTCCACCACCAGGTCGGCGACCTCGAGCACCGTCTCGGCGCCGGGTTCGGGCGCGTTCGCCGGGCGTTCGGTCACGCCTGTCACGCCGGTACCGGGCTGCGGCGCGGCGGGCGACATCGGGCCGTCCGTCGGAGTCAGCCCGGCCCCCAGGTGCGGCACGGCCGCCAGCAGGTCCCGGGTGTACTGCGCGCGCGGCGCGGCGAAAAGCTCGTCCACGGGCGCGGTTTCGACGACCCGGCCCGCGCGCATCACCACCACTCGGTCGGCGAGGTCGGCGACCACGCCCATGTTGTGGGTGATGAGCACGATGGCGCTGCCGAGGCGATCGCGCAGATCCCGCAGCAGTTCCAGGATCTCGGCCTGCACGGTCACGTCCAGCGCGGTGGTCGGCTCGTCGGCGATGATCACCTTCGGTTCGCACGCGATGGCGATCGCGATCATCACGCGCTGCTTCTGCCCGCCGGACAACTGATGCGGGTAGTAGTCGACGCGCTGCTCCGGGTCGGGCAGCCCGACCGTGCCGAGCAGTTCGATCGCGCGGGCCCGAGCCCGCTTGCGGCCCAGCCCCCGATGCGCGCGCAGGGCCTCGCCGAGCTGGTATCCGACGGTGAACAGCGGATCCAGCGCCGCACCCGGCTCCTGGAACACCATCGAGATCGCGCCGCCGCGCATGGCCGTGAGCTGCTTCTCGGTCATCGCGGTGACGGCCTCGGCGCCCACCGTGACCAGACCCTCGACCCGGGCGGTCGCGGGCAGCAGCCCCATCGCGGTGCGCGAACTCACCGACTTGCCCGAACCGGACTCCCCGACGACGGCCAGCACCTCGCCGGGGAACACCTCGTAGGACACCTCGCACACCGCGTGCACGGGCCCCGCGTCGGTGGCGAACGTCACCGACAGCGACTCGACGGACAATGCGGTCGCACGTGCCCCGGTCTCAGTCATCGTCGGCCTCCTTCGGTGCGGCGGTGGCGGCGCGGCGGGTGCGCAGCAGCGGATTGAGCACCTCGTTCAGGCTCTCCCCCACCAAGGTCATGCCCAGCACCACCAGCACGATGGCGACACCGGGAAACACACCGGTCCACCAGATTCCGTTGGACACGTCGGCGAGCGCCTTGTTCAGGTCGTAGCCCCATTCGGCGGCCTGCGTCGGCTCGATGCCGTACCCCAGGAAGCCCAGCGCGGCCAGGGTCAGGATCGCCTCGGACCCGTTGAGCGTGACGATCACCGGCAGCGACTGGGTGACATTGGGGAAGACGTGCCGGAACAGGATGCGCCGCACCGGCGCCCCGGTCACCCGCGCGGCGTCGACGTACGGTTCGTTCTTCACCGACAGCGTCGCGTTGCGCACCACCCGGAAGTACTGCGGCACGAAGATCACCGTGATCGCCACGGCGGCCGACAGCACGCCGCCGAAGCTCGACGAATTGCCACCCGCCACCACGATCGACACCACGATCGCCAGCAACAGGGTCGGGAACGCGTACAGCGCGTCCATGAACAATGTCAGCACCCGGTCGACCCAGCGCCCCAGATAGCCGGACACCAGCCCCAGCGGCACACCGACGAGCAGCGAGAGCACCAGCGAGACGGCGATGACCCACAGCGCCGTCCGCGCGCCGAACAGCACCCGGGAGAACACGTCCTCCCCGCGCACCGAGGTGCCGAACCAGTGCTGCGCCGACGGCGCCTGCTGCCGCGCGAAATCGACTCCGTCAGAAGAGATCTGAGCGAATCCGTAGGGCGCGATCAGCGGCGCGAACAACGCCGCCAGCACGAACAGGCCGATCAGCGCCAACCCGAGGATCAATGTCACGCGCTGCAACCCCGAGGTCATCGAGAACAGCCGCAGGCCCGGCAGGCCCCGCCCCGCGACCGGCGGCGCCACCACCGGTTCCGCCATCAGTTCCGGCGCGGTCATCTAGAACCTCACCCTCGGATCGATCAGCGCCACGACGACGTCGACGAGGAAACTCATCACCGCCACCACCAGCGCCAGAAACGCCACAATCCCTTGCACCGCAACGAAATCCCGAGCCTGCAGGTACTGCGCGAGCTGATAGCCCAGGCCCTTCCATTCGAAGGTGATCTCGGTGAGCACCGCGCCGCCGAGCATCATGGCGATCTGCATGCCCATCACGGTGACGATCGGAATCATGGCGTTGCGGAAGGCATGCCGCCCCACCACGACCCGCTCGGACAGTCCGCGCGCCCGGGCGGCGTCGACGAAATCGCTGCGCAGGGTCTGGATCAGATTGATCCGCACCAGGCGCAGGAAGATGCCCGCGGTCAGCAGGCCGAGCGCGATCGCCGGCAGGACCGCGTGCTTCAGCACGTCGAGCAGATAACCGTTGTCGCCGTAGAGGATCGCGTCGATGGTGAGGATGTTCGTCTTCGGCGACACATGCTGCAGTGCCAGTTCGACATTGGTGCTCGCTCGTCCGGCCACCGGCAGCCAGCCCAACCGCACCGCGAAGATCAGCTTGAGCAGCAGGCCGACGAAGAACACCGGAGCGGCGTAGACCAGGATGCCGAACAGCCGTAGCCCCACGTCGACGGCCTTGTCCCGACGCCGGGCGGCGTAGCGCCCCAAGGGAACTCCGACCAGGAACGCCACCAGCAGCGCCCAGAACACCAGCTCCAGCGTCGCGGCGCCGTAACTCGCGATGATGTCGCCGATGGCCCGGTTGTCGGTGGAGTGGCCGAAATCGCCGCGCACCAGTCCGGAGAGGTAGTCCCAATATTGGCTGAGCACGGGCCGGTTCAGCCCGGCCGCCTCCTTGCGGGCCTCGATCTGATCCGGTGGGAGCCGCCCGCCCAGTGCGGCGCTGATCGGGTCGCCCACGACTCGCATCAGGAAGAACACGACCGTCACCAGGATCCATGCCGTCGGCACGATCAGCAGCAGTCGCACACTCAGATACCGCAGCAGTACCCCATATCGGGAACGACTGCGGCGCAGCGTATTCCGAGGGGCAGGAGCCGGGGTGGCGGGCTCCTGCTCGGTGGTCGCGGCGGTCACTTGCTCAGCACGCTGTAGCGGAACTTGGTCGACGGGTCGAGCGTGGACTCGGCGCCGTCC
The DNA here is from genome assembly GCF_044628355.1 of Nocardia sp. N2S4-5. NCBI lineage: Bacteria > Bacillati > Actinomycetota > Actinomycetes > Mycobacteriales > Nocardiaceae > Nocardia > Nocardia sp. N2S4-5. The sequence continues at coordinate 4,261,830 of NZ_JBIUPM010000001.1, forward strand.
ACGCCCTTCGTCGTGATGGCGATCTGCTTACCGGACAGCAGCGGGACGATCGAGAGGTGGTCGGCGGCCATATCACGCTGCACCTTCTCGATGATGGCCAGACGCTTGGCTTTGTCGGGCTCGGTCACCTCGGCGGTCAGTTGCGCCGTGATGGCCGGATCCTCGAAGTGGTTCTGCAGGAAGTTGTTCGGCGCGAAGAAGGGGGTGAGGTAGTCGTCCGGATCCGGGTAGTCCGGGAACCAGCCCATCTGGAACACCGGATAGCCGTCGCGCGCCCGCTCGCGCTGATAGGTCACCCACTCGGTGGACTGCAGGTTGACCTTGAACAGCCCGGTGGCCTCCAGCTGGCTCTTGATCGCCGCGTACTCCTCGGAACTCGAGCCGCCGTAGTGGTCCGGGTTGTACTGCAGGTTCAGCTCGACCGGTGCGGCGACGCCGGCGTCGGCCAGGAATTTCGCGGCCCGGTCCTTGTCCGGCTTGGCCCCGTAGAGGTCCTTGAACGGCTCGACCGCACCCGGGAAGCCCTGCGGCACAGACGAATACGCCGGAGTATAGGTGCCCTTGTAGACCGCGCTCGACAGCGCGTCGCGGTCCACACTCGCGGCCACGGCCTTACGGACGGCCAGCTTCTGCCCGGGCGTGCCGCCGGGCATGGTGTTGAGATTGAACACGATGTAGCGCAGTTCGCCGCCGAGGCCCTCGTGCACGTCGACCTTGTCGCTGCCGCGCAGCGATTCCAGATCGGTGGGGCTCAGGCTGCGGTAGGCGACGTCGATATTGCCGTTCTGGATCTCGAGTTTCAGGTTGTCGCCGCTGGCGTAGTACTTCGTGGACACCGAGGCGGTCTTCGGCGTGCCGAGGATGCCTCGGTAGTCCGGATTCGCCTGGTACTCCACCAGTTTGTTCTTGTCGTAGCTGGTGATCGCGTACGGCCCGGAGTAGCCGCGGCCCTTGGCGATCGCGTCGTCGTCCAGCACCTTGTCCGCCGGGAAGGCCATCTCGTCGACGATCGGGCCCGCCTGGGTCGGCAGAATCGCCGGGAAGGTCTGATCGTTGGCGTTCTTCAAGGTGAACGCCACCGTACGGTCGTCGAGGGCGTCGGTGTGGTCGAGATTGCCGAGCAGCGACGCCGGCCCGTTGGGGTCGTTGATCCGCAGCATCCGGTCGAAGGAGAACTTGACGCTCTTGGCGGTCAACGGATTTCCGTTGGCGAACTTCAGCCCCTGCCGCAGCGTGCAGGTGTACACGGTGGGCGTGGTGAACTCACACTTCTCCGCCGCGTCGGGCTCCGGCGTGGTGCTGCCGGGCGCGAAATTCATGACGTGCTGGTAGATCTGGGTCTCCGGAACGTAGGAGCCCTGGTCGTAGGCGGCCGCGGGGTCCAGGGAGAAGATCTTGTCGGTGGTGCCGATCACCAGCCCGCCGCCCGCACCGCCGCCGCCCGCACCGCCGTCGCCGGTGCGGCCCGAGCCGCACCCCGCCACCGCGAGCAGCGCCAAGCCCGCCATTCCCACTGCCGCAATGCTTTTCACTCGGCCGCCGGTCGCCGAAAACCGCATGACTGTCCCTCATCTCGCAACGTGACGCACCCGGAGACTGGATCGCAGACCGGGCGCGGACACGGTGAACTTCGGTTATGGCGGGGACAGTACCGCCGTACGGTTGCAAATATGTTGCGTTTCGCAACAATCAGGTTGTCTCGAGGTGGAAAAGCGTCGTTCTCGTGACATAAAGTTGCAGAGCGACCGACGGGAAGCTGGTCAGGGACGGCTGAGCGCGCTCGCGTTCGCGTTGCTGCCCAGCAGTTCCGATTCACTCTTCCCGCCGAGAATGCCCTCCAGCACATTTTTGCCGATGGCCGCCTCGGTAGGCAGCGGAATCGGGTACTTGCCGTCGAAGCAGGCGCAGCACAGCCGACTGCTGGGCTGCTCGGTGGCGGCGATCATGCCCTCGATCGAGATGTAGCCGAGCGAGTCGGCGCCGATCGAGCGGCGCACGTTCTCCACCATCTCGTCCACCGACTCGGTGTCGTCGGGGCCGGAGCCGTTGGCAATCAGCTCCGCCCGCGAGGCGAAGTCGATGCCGTAGAAGCACGGCCACTTCACCGGCGGCGAGGCGATCCGGACGTGGATCTCCAGCGCGCCGGCCTCCCGCAGCATCCGGATCAGCGCGCGCTGGGTGTTGCCGCGGACGATCGAATCGTCGACGACGATGAGCCGCTTGCCGCGGATCACCTCGCGCAGCGGGTTCAGCTTCAGCCGGATGCCGAGCTGGCGAATGGTCTGACTGGGCTGGATGAAGGTGCGGCCGACGTAGGCGTTCTTCATCAGGCCCTGGCCGTACGGAATCTCCGAGCCCTGCGCGTAGCCGACCGCGGCCGGGGTGCCGGACTCCGGCACCGGGATCACCAGATCGGCGTCGACCGGGTGCTCACCGGCCAGGCGACGGCCGATCTCCATCCGGGTGCCGTATACCGAGCGGCCCGCGATGGTGCTGTCGGGCCGGGCGAGGTAGACGTACTCGAACACGCAGCCCTTGGGCTCCGGATTCGCGAAGCGGGACGAGCGCACGCCGTCGGCATCGATCGCCAGCAGTTCGCCCGGCTCGATCTCGCGCACGAAGGAGGCGCCCACGATGTCGAGTGCGGCGGTCTCGCTGGCAACCACCCAGCCGCGGTCGAGTCGGCCCAGGCACAGCGGGCGCACCCCGTGCGGGTCGCGCGCGGCGTAGAGGGTGTGCTCGTCCATGAAGGTCAGGCAGAACGCGCCACGCAGCGCGGGCAGCAGTTCCATCGCCGCCTGCTCGATGCTCTTGTCGGTGGCGGCGTGCGCCAGCAGCGCCGTCATCACGTCGGAGTCGGAGGTGGCCGCCATCGAGCCGCCGGACAACCGGCCGCTGGTCAGTCCCAATTCGCGGGCGCGGGCGGCCAATTCGGCGGTGTTCACCAGATTCCCGTTGTGCCCCAGCGCGAGTCCGGTGCCGACGGCGGTGGTGCGGAAGATCGGCTGTGCGTTCTCCCAGGTGACCGAGCCGGTGGTGGAATAGCGGCAGTGTCCGACGGCGACATGGCCGGGCATGGCGGCCAGGGTCTGTTCATCGAACACCTGGCTCACCAGGCCGAGATCCTTGAACACCAGCACCTGCGCGCCGTCGGCGACGGCGATGCCCGCCGCCTCCTGACCACGGTGCTGCAACGCGTACAAACCGTAGTAGGTGAGCTTGGCCACATCCTCGCCCGGGGCCCACACTCCGAAGACACCACACTCCTCGCGCGGCTCGTTCTCGGGCTGGTCCGGGGCAGGTGTTTGTAGCAGGTTGGGGCTGTTGACCGACAGATCGGCGTTGGTCACCGTTTGCTCCCTGTTCGACGGGCGGGGGGCACTGATCAGTCTACGGGTCATCCGCGCGAAACCTCGCGCGGGATCACCCGGTTGACAGGCTGTTTGCTGCTACCGTTCGACCGTGGCGACTACCGACACCTCGCAACAGGGTCCCCCGGCACGGCATCTGACCCCGGTGAAGTGGGTTTTCCCGGTGATCGTCATGACCCTGCTGGCCTCGATGCTGGGTGTGATGTATCTCGACTATGTCGTCGATCCCGAGAAGAATCTGCACGGCTTTCCGGTCGCGCTGGTGAACCAGGACGTCGGCGACACTCTGCCCGGTCAGGACAAACCGGTGAACTTCGGCGACCAGGTGGCCGAGGGGCTGCGGCAGGCGGTGCCCTCCGACAAGATCGACCTGCGCGTGGTCGGGCCGGGCGAGGCGCAGTTGCAGATGCAGTCGGCGCAGGTGTACGGGACCATCTACATCCCGAGCGATTTCTCGAAGCGGCTGGGGATTCTCGGGATCGGCAGCGTGATTCCCGGCGACATCGAGCGGCCGATCATCACGCTGCAGACCAATCCGCGCACCGGCGCCTTCGCCACGGCCATCCTGCAGCGGTTCGGGGAGGAGGCGCTGACGCAGGTCCAGGCGCAGGTCGGCAAGCAACTCACCGAGCAGGTGCAGGCCCAGCTGAAACCGCCGCCCGGCGGTGCGCCCGCGCCGGAGTTGTCCGGCGCCACCCGGATCACGCTCGCGGCCCCGCTGAACATCGTGATCGAGCAGTTCCGGCCGCTGCCGGGAGGTTCGGGCGAGGGGCTGACCGCGTTCTTCTACAGTCTGCTGCTTCTGCTGGTCGGCATGGTGGGCGCGATGATCATCCATCAGTTGATCGATGCGGCCCTGGGATTCCTGCCGACCGAGTGGGGGCCGTGGTATCTGCACTATCCGCGCGCCTCGATCTCCCGGGTGCGGACGCTGCTGCTGAAATGGGCGGCCGTGGCGACGATGGCGGTGGTGGTGTCGGCGGCGCTGCTCGGTATCGGGAAGTTGCTCGGCATGCCCATCGACAAACCGCTGGCGCTGTTTCTCTACGGCGTCCTGGTGATGATCGCGGTGGGGTTCACCTGTACCTCCGTGCTCGCGGCGATCGGCACGTCCGGGCTGATCGTCAACCTGATCGTGTTCATCATCCTGGGCCTGCCGTCCTCCGGCGGTACGGTGCCGATCGAGGCGACGCCGAAGTACTTCGCCTGGCTGGCGAACTTCGAGCCGATGCACCAGGTGTTCCTGGGCACCCGGTCGCTGCTGTACTTCAACGGCAGCGGGGCGGCCGGGCTGACCCGCGGCATCTGGATGTCGTTGCTGGGCTTGGCAATCGGGCTGGTGCTCGGCCTCACGATCACCCGCTTCTACGACCGCAAGGGGTTGGAGCGCAAACCGCTCCCCCACACCCAAACGGCCTGATCCGGCCGTCCGGGGCCAGGCTGGATCACAGCGGCACGAGCGGCAACCAGCGCGCGACCTCACCGGCCCGCAGCCCCGAGGCGGTCAACGCTCCCGAGGCCACCGCGTCCTCGAACTCGAGCAGCCCCGTCACCAGCAGCAACCAGGTACGCGGATCGGTCTCCACCACATTCGGCGGCGTCCCCCGCGTATGCCGCGGCCCTTCGATACATTGCACCGCCACGAACGGCGGCACCCGAACCTCCACCGAATGCCCCGGCGCCCCCACCGCCAACGCCCGAGCACTCCCCTTCACCGCCGCCGCAATCTCCCCCCGCCCAGGCGCCCCCACCCCGTCATCCCGCAACCACGCACTCACCGCCCCCACCGCAACTCGCAACTCCGCAGGATCCACCCCAGACCGACGCACCACAACCAGAGATTAGCGGCACCCACCGACACCCCACCTCACGCCCACAGCGAATGCCCTACCCATGCCTTCGCCGGTCATCCCCACTAACTCTCGAAGACCTCATCCAAGGTGGCAGCGTCTAGTGCACGGTCGGTCCAGATGTCCAGCTGCTCGATATCCGTGCAGGTCATTACTCGCTCGGCAACCGTATCGGGAGCGGTGAAACGATGCCGAAGAATCTTCAGCAGGACTTTCGCCCCGCCGTGCGCCTCACCCCGTGCCAAACCCTGGTCGTAGTAACGCCGAGCGAACTCACTCTTGTACTCGTAATTGCCAGCAGCGACGATGCCCTGCACAGCTTCTCGGATACCCGCACAAACTACTGCCCACCCTTCATGGTTACGCGAAACCGAAGAAGGGCTTGCGGCGACGAGCGGTTCGAATGCGCTGCCGATGCTTTCGCCGGTCATCCCCGGCTAGCTCTCGAAGACCTCGTCCAAGGTGGCGGCATCTAGTGCACGGTCGGTCCAGATGTCCAGCTGCTCGAGATCCATGCAGGTCATCACCCGCTCGGCGACGGAGTCGGGAACCGTGAAACGGTGCCGGAGGAACTTCAGCAAGACCTTCGCCTCACCACGCGCCTCACCGCGTGCCTCGCCGCGTACCTCACCCTGTGCTGCGCCGCGGTCGTAGTAGCGGCGGGCGAATTCGCTTTTGTACTCGTAGGTGCCGGTGCTCATGAGGGTCTCCAACATGTCCCGGGCCGCCTTGGGGAGTACGGCCATTACCAGGTCAATGTACATATCGCCGTTCGGCACGTCGACCACCGTGCTGGCGACGACCGAGAGGATCTTGTCCCGGGCGTCGTCGTTCCGGTGCGTGATCGCGGACAGGACGGTCATTTCAGGGTTTTCCGCGGCCGAGATGGGGTCCGTGATGATCGGGACCTCCGCGGGACCGACGACAACCGGAGTGAGTACGCATCCGGGTGCGAGTGGGATAGGTGTGCGGCACCACGCCGCGGTGCGGTTGGTCGGGCACACCACCAGCAGCACTACTGCGCACCGCAGGCGTGCGCGCAGGGTCGTCAGGTACACCGGCCAATTCCACGGCTTCCCGGGGTCGGGTCGGAGTTGCGCCTCGACGACGATCGCCAATGCCGTGGTGCCGTTGCTGGTCAAGGCGACGACGGCGTCGGCTCGGTATTCGGTGGGGTCGATGTCGGGGAAGTCGCCGGATTCGAGGCGGGCGTCGGTGAACTCGGGTAGGGGTACGTCCGGCACGAGTTCTAGTAGGTCCGCGGCGAGGAGGGGGCGGTGGCGGAATAGGTCGGCCAGGACTTCGTGCATGGCACTGGGCATTGCGGAAGAGTATCGGGGGACACCGACAAACTCGGCCGGATTTGCGTGTTGGACAACAGGTTTCGGCGTGTCGGCAGTGACTCGCGGATCAGGGTTCGGGGTGGGTGGCGAGTTGCGGGGCCACGGCGCCGCCGGCGTTGAGGGCGAAGTGGAGGAGGGCGGGGGTTGTTGTGCTGTCGGTGTGGCGGCGGAGGTAGGAGAATGCTGTGCCCGCGGCTGTTGTGGCGGCGATCGTGGTGAGGATGTTGTCGCCCGCGGCGCGGGCAGGGTGGATGTGCCAGAGGCCGAAAGTCAGTGGGCTCAGCCAGTTTCCGGGGCGGCCGAGGAGGGGGTCCAGAGTACCTCGGAAGATCAGTTCCTCGCAGTAGACGGTGCCGATCGGGATGTGGACGAGGACCCATTCGGCCAGAGGCACTTCCGGTGCGCGGTCGGTGAAGGTGGTGATACGGGCGCGCAGTGGCGGAATCGCCAGGGCGGCAGCGTAACCGGCGACGACGACAGCCCCCGCTCCCACGCCCCAGCGGAACCCACGGCGCGAGAGCCAGTTCGGGCGGCCGCGGAAGGTGAGGGAATAGGCCGTCGCGAACGCGGCGTTGGCGGCCGTGCGCGACCGCATGCCGAGCGCCAGACGCGGCAGCAGCACATTACTCCACAGCAGTGGAATGCCCACGGCGGCAAGCTTCTTCGATATACCCATGACTCATTTCACCGCGCGCTCGAAGGCCTCGGACAGCTCCAGCTGGGTCCGGATGCGTTCGTGCGTCTCCGGAGTCCAGTCCGGCGGCGGCAGCACCGCCGCCCAGCCGTCCAGGACCAGACTGCCGTAATTGTGACCGTGCCCGTCGCTGACACCCTGGGCGTTGGTCAGGTCGACGGCCACCTGCCAGAACGTGACGAACGGCCACCACCGCATCTGCGACGACACATCGGCACCGCGCGGTTCGGACAGCCAATCCGGCTGCGAGAAGATCAGATCCGTCGACCACCAGACGATCGGATCGGACGCGTGCTGCAGATACGCGATGCGCGGCCGCCGCCAATCCGCCGATGGTTCGCTCAGATCCGGTGCGACAGAGGCGAACCGGACCACCAGCCCGTCGGCGTAGATCGGCTCGACCTCGCGAGTACCGGGGTCACGACGGTCGATGAACTGCCGCCACAGGCGATTCGAGTTCGGCGGCCCCACCCACAGCGCACCGTCCACCTCGCCGCGCAGATCCGCGAGCCCGTCGAACGCCGACTCCGAGCCCTGCGACCCCAGACTCTCCCCGTACACCAGCAGTTTGGGCCGCGCCTCCGGCGGACGCTGCGACCACGCCGCGTGAATGGCGGCGAACATCTTCCGCCCCGCCACCGCCACCTTCTCGCGGTCGGCCAGGAACGACAGCACGCTGGGCAGATACGAGTACTGCGAGGCGACGATCGCGGTGTCGCCGTGGTACAGGTACTCGATCGCCCCCGCCGTCTCCGAATTGACCCAACCGGTCCCGGTCGTGGTGACCACGACCAGCACCTTGCGGTCGAAGGCGTGGGTACGTTCCAGCTCCTCGACCGCCAGTTGTTCCTGTGTCACATCGTCTTTCGCGGAGTCCAGGCCGACGTACACCCGAACCGGTTCGCGCGCCGGTGATTTCGTCACCGCGCCGATACGGAACGCGTCCGGGCCGTGCGAGACGAACCATCGCCCCTCCGAACCCAGCGTCTCCCACTTCGCCAGCGACCCCGGGCTGCCCGAACGTTCGGGCCGCTGCGGCTGCACCGCGTAATCGGACATCTTGTCGTTGCGCACACTGAACGCCGAGTTGGCCACCGCGAAGAACGCCCGCGTGGCCACGCCGTTGAACAACGTCACGGCCAGCACGGTCAGCACGATGACGCCGACCGTCGGCGCGAACTTCGGCGGCACCCGCACCCAGCGGCTGAGCAACCGCGCGGAGAATCGCACCGTCTCGCGCAGGGTGCGGTACACCGCGACCACGATGACGCCGACGGTCAGGCTCAACGCACCGGTGCGCAGGTACGCGGCGCGGGTGGTGCCCTCCATGTCCATCAGCGCCGAGATCTGCCGCTGCCAGTCCGCCGACAGCACCAGCATCCAGATGGCGATCAGCACGCACGCGGCCAGCACGACCAGTTTCAGCGCGTACTGCACCCGCAGCGGTGGCGTGCCGATCGGCAGCCGGGGCCGAATCCACTTGCGGAACAACCACTCCAGCAGACAACCCGCGCCGTACCCCGCCGCGGCGTTGAGTCCGCTGATGAGGCCCTGAAACAGCCAGTCGCGCGGCAGCAGCGACGGCGTGACCGACAAGGCGAAGAACACCGTCGCCACGACCAGTCCGACATAGTTGAGCCCGATGACATCCGCCTCGACGCGGCGCAGCAGCACCGCGGACCGCCGGGCGGCGACGCCGCCGCGCGCACGCAGCGTCGTGAGAGTGTCGGCGGTATCGAGCACCCGTCAAGTATGGCGGCACGAGATCGGAAATCGGGGATCTCACGGCGTGAGCACGGTAACCGGAGGTCCGGGAATTACCCAGCCGAAACCGGGTAGTTCTACGCGTTCCCGCGCGCCCCGCGACCGGCACGCTGTAGCCATGAGCAACCCGAACGCACAGCAGAAGAGCACTCCCGCTTTTCTCGCGCAGGCCGCTATCGCCTTCGGCGTCAGCTTCTTCGCGGCCGGCGCGGGCATCTTCTATCTACCACTGGACATCTGGCAGCGCGGCTTCCTCCTGATGGCCGTGCTGTTCCTGGTGAGCAGCACTTTCACCCTCGCCAAGGTGGTCCGGGACCAGGTCGAGACGGCCAGGGTCACCCACCGCATCGACGAGGCCCGCATGGAAAAACTCATGGCCGAACACGACCCGTTCAGGGCTTGATGGCGTCGCCTCCGGCGCCGCGGATTGGTCGAGCGCTGGGGTCAGTTCGCGTGTGTGCCGAACAGCTTGGGCAGCGTGCCCTCGAAGGTGTCGCGCAACTCCGCCAGGGTCACCGTGAACTGGCCCTGGACCTCGACGGAATCGGAGCCCTGGTCGACCACGCCGATGCGGGCCCACGGCAGGCCGCGTGCGGTGCACATCTTGGTGAAGCGGGTCTCCTCGGTGCGCGGGACGGCCACCAGGACGCGGCCCGCCGATTCGGAGAACAGCGTGACGAACGGGTCGGCGTCCTCGGGAAGCAGGATGCGGCAACCGGTTTCGCCGGCCAGCGCGGCCTCCACGACCGACTGAATCAGGCCGCCCTCGCTGAGATCGTGGGCGGCGCTGATCATTCCGTCACGAGAGCCGGCGGTGAGCACCTCGGCCAGCAACTGCTCGCGAGCCAGGTCGACCCGCGGCGGCACGCCGCCGAGGTGGTCGTGCTCGACCTGCGCCCAGATCGATCCGCCGAATTCGTCGCGGGTCTCGCCGAGCAGGATCAGCGTCTCGCCCGGCTCGGTGCCCAGCCCGGTCGGGATGCGGCGGTGCACATCGTCGATGACACCCAGCACGCCGACCACGGGCGTCGGCAGGATCGCCGTCTGCCCGGTCTGGTTGTAGAAGCTGACGTTGCCGCCGGTGACCGGAATGCCCAGCGCCACACAGCCGTCCGCGAGTCCGCGCACGGCCTGCTGGAACTGCCACATCACGCCCGGGTCCTCCGGCGAGCCGAAGTTCAGGCAGTTGGTGACGGCCTTCGGGGTGGCGCCGGTGGCGGCGACATTGCGGTAGGCCTCGGCCAGCGCCAGCTGCGCGCCGGTGTACGGGTCGAGCTTGGTGTAGCGGCCCGACGCGTCGGTGGCCAGCGCGATCCCGCGGCCGGACGCCTCATCGATGCGGATCACGCCGGCGTCGGCGTGCTCGGCCAGCACGGTGTTGCCGCGCACGTACCGGTCGTACTGCTCGACGATCCAGCGACGGCTGCACAGCTGCGGGCTGGCGAGCAGTTTCAGCGCGGTGGCGCGCAGCTCGTCGCCGGTCCCGGGACGCGCCAGCGCATCCGGGACATCGGCGATCAGCGCGTCCTGCTCGTCGGGACGCCGCACCGGCCGTTCGTAGACCGGGCCCTCGTGCGCGACGGTGCGCGGCGGCACGTCCACCACGGTCTCGCCGTGCCAGCTCACCGTCAGCCGATCACCGTCGGTGACCTCGCCGATCACGGTGGCCAGCACGTCCCACTTCTTGCAGACATCCAGGAAGGCGTCGACGTTCTCCGGCGTCACCACCGCGCACATGCGCTCCTGCGACTCGCTCGAAAGGATCTCCGCCGGAGTCATATTGGCCGCGCGCAACGGCACCCGGTCCAGCTCGACGTGCATGCCACCGTCGCCCGCCGCGGCGAGTTCGGAAGTGGCGCAGGACAATCCGGCCCCGCCGAGATCCTGGATACCGACCACCAGCCCGGCGTGGTACAGCTCCAGACAGCATTCGATGAGCACTTTCTCCGCGAACGGATCGCCCACCTGCACGCTCGGCAACTTCTTGCGCCCCGTGCCCGACTCGTCGCCGGAGAAGGTGTCCGAGGCCAGCACGGAGACGCCGCCGATACCGTCGAGCCCGGTGCGCGCGCCGAAAAGAATGATCTTGTTGCCCTGCCCGGAGGCGAACGCCAGGTGCAGATCCTCCACCCGCATCACCCCGGCGCACAGCGCGTTCACCAGCGGATTGCCCTGGTAGGACGGGTCGAAGACGGTCTCGCCGCCGACATTCGGCAGGCCCAGCGAATTGCCGTAGCCACCGATGCCGCGGACCACGCCGTCCACCACGCGCCGGGTGTCGGGGTGCTCGGCCGCGCCGAAACGCAACTGGTCCATGACCGCGATCGGCCGCGCGCCCATCGCCATGATGTCGCGCACGATGCCGCCGACGCCGGTCGCCGCGCCCTGATACGGCTCGACGTAGGACGGGTGGTTGTGGCTCTCCACCTTGAACGTGACCGCCCAGCCGTCGCCGATGTCGACCACGCCGGCGTTCTCGCCGATGCCGGCCAGCATGGCCCGGCGCATCTCGTCGGTGGTGGTCTGCCCGAAGTAGCGCAGGTGCACCTTGGAGGACTTGTAGGAGCAGTGCTCGCTCCACATCACCGAGTACATCGCCAGCTCGGCATCGGTCGGGCGGCGGCCGAGAATCTCCCGGATGCGGGCGTATTCGTCGTCCTTCAGGCCCAGTTCCTTGTAGGGCTGGGGGGTATCCGGGGTGGCTGCGGCGGCGCTGACGGTGTCGACGGGGACAGTCACGGTGGGTACCAAGGTCCTTTCGGCCGGGCATACGACGGGCAACCGGCAGCGGCGCCGGGTGCGACGTGAGGCTCGAGCGGGCGGGGAGACGAGCTCAGTCTAGTGTGTGGCAAACCCCACCCGACCAGGCAGCCGACCGGTGCCGGGATACGCTGATCAAGTGACAGATCGATCCAGGGTCGCGGATCCGGACGAAGCGCCGGTAACTGCCTCCGAGGGGGCCCTCACAGCAGGTCTGACAACTCGTCAGCTACGTCTGCTACTGATCGCAATTGCCCTGTTCGCGTTGTCGGCGATTATTTCCTTCGTCTTCAAGCTATGGCATGGCTACATCGACCTGCAGGTGTACCGCAACGGCGCCCGGGTCTGGCTCGACGGCGGCGACCTCTACGGTCCGATGCCGAAGTCGGGCGGGATCGGTCTGCCGTTCACCTATCCCCCGCTGGCCGCGTTGCTGTTCACGCCGCTGGCCGTCATGCCGCTCGGCGCGGCCGAGGCCCTGGTACTGGTGATTTCGCTGGCGAGCCTGGGGATCACGCTGTGGCTGGCGCTGCTCCGATTACGTCCGAGCCTGGACCGCCCGACCAGACTGGCGCTGGTGATCGGCGCCGTAGCCGTTCTCGGTCTCACCGAACCGGTGCGCCAGACCTTCAATTTCGGGCAGATCAATCTGATCCTGATGGCCGCGATCGCACTGGACACGCTGGTGCGCAAGCCGTTCTGGCCGCGCGGCATGCTGATCGGAATCGCGGTGTCGGTCAAGCTGATTCCCGGCGCGTACCTGCTCTACTTCGTGATCCGCCGAGACTGGCGCACCTCGATCACGCTGGTGCTCTCCGCGATCGGGGCGGTCGGCCTGGGATTCCTGCTGTTCCCGCAGGATTCGGCGGAGTACTGGTTCAACACGCTGTGGGACACCGACCGCATCGGCCCGGCGTCCTATGCCGGTAATCAGTCGCTGAAGGGCTTCGCCTTCCGGCTCGGGGTCTCCGACGACGCGGCGACGCTGATCTGGATCATCATGTCGCTCATCGCCGTCGGGCTCGCCGCACTGTGGATGAAGCGGCTGCTCGACGCCGGTGCCGAGATCTCCGCACTGCTGGTGAACGCCGCCGCGGTGCTGTTGATCTCGCCCATCTCGTGGTCGCACCACTGGGTGTGGGTGGCGCCCGCGCTGCTGACCGCGGTCGCCGCGCAGACCACGCGCGGCACGAACGGCCTTCCGCCGCAACATCCTCGACGCGGCCGCGTCTACACCGGCGTCCTCGCCGCGATCACTGTCATGTTCTTCGTCGGCCCGCACTGGCTGCTGCCGCACCAGAACGATCAGGAGGCCCGCTGGTCGCTGTGGGAGCAGCTGATCGGCAGCAGCTACGTGCTGGTGACCTTCGCGATCCTGGCGATCGGCGCGCTGGCCTACCGGCCGCCCGGAGTGAGGAACGCCGCCAACGCCGCCGAGTAGGACCACACGTCCGCCGCGCCCATCAGTTCCCGCGCCGAATGCATCGCCAGCTGCGGCGCCCCGACATCGACTGTCGGCATACCGGTCCGGGCCGCGGTCATCGGTCCGATGGTCGATCCGCACGGCAGATCGGCGCGATGCACGTAGCGCTGCAACGGCACCCCGGCCTGCGCGCACGCCAGCGCGAACGCTCCGGTGCCGACGGCGTCGGTGGCATAGCGCAGATTCTGGTTCACCTTCAGCACCGGACCGCCGTTGACCTCGATGCGGTGGGCGGGCTCGTGCCGTTCCGGATAGTTGGGGTGCGTCGCGTGCGCCATGTCCCCGGAGGCGCAGATCGAACCTGCCAGCGCCGCAAGGTACTCCGAGCGGCCACCGCCGCGGGCGAGGACGATCCGCTCCAGCACCGCGGGCAGCAGATCCGACTGCGCGCCGCGGTCGGACTGGCTGCCGACCTCCTCGTGATCGAACATCACCAGCACCGGCGTCGCGGCGCCCGGTTGGTCGGCGGCGGCCAGGAAGGCGTGCAGGCCCGCGTAGCAGGTGCCCTGATTGTCCAAGCGGGGCGCGCTGAGCAGGTCGCTGTCCCGGCCGATCAGCCGGCTCGGCGACAGGTCGTGGGTCATCAGCTCCCAGCCCAGTACCGCGTCCGGGTCGATCCCGGCCTGCTCGGACACGTAGGCGAGGAACGAGCGCGGCTCGCCGCCGACCCCCCAGACGGCGTTGACGTGCCGCTGCGGGTCCAGACTGACGCCGCGGCGGTCCTCGGACAGATGGATGGCCAGCTGCGGCACCCGTAGCAGCGGTTCGTCGATGCGGACCAGCCGCTCGACCACCGTGTCGCCGTCGCGGATCGTGAGCCGCCCCGAGATTCCCAGCTCGCGGTCCAGCCAGGAGTTCAGCCAGGCCCCGCCGTAGGGCTCCAGCCCGACCAGCTGCCAGCCCGACCCGGCCAGGTCGGGATGCTGCTTGACCCGCAGATTCGGGCTGTCGGTGTGCGCGCCGACCACCCGGAAGGGGTGCGCGGCCGCGTCGGCGGCGGACCCGGCCCACGCCAGCAGCGAACCGCCGCGCACCACGAAGTATCGCCCGTCCGCGCCGCCGCTCCACGGCCGTGGCTCGGGCAGTTCGGTGAAGCCGTGCGCGGTCAATTCCGTTGCGACGGTGCGGACGACATGGAACGGGGAGGGCGAGGCGTCGACGAAGGCACACAGCCCGGACGCCGTCGCGGTGGTCGAGACCGTCATACCGGCGATCCTAGAGCCCGCCGGGCCAGGGCCGGTCGTCCTGTACCCCGGGGACTTCTGTCACTGCCTCTCCGACAGAACTCCGGACGGCACTCGACCGGCGAAATAAAATTTCGCGCGAGAATGATATTCGGACCCGAATGTCGCAATTTTTCGGGCGTCGAAAACATAGGATGATTGACTATTAGTTCAGTCGGCAACGGGCACGTCGGTCACCATTTCCAGCAACCGCAGCAGTTCGGCATGGCTGCGCGCGCCGATCCGCTTCCGCAATTCCTCCTCGGCCCGGCTCTCCTCGCAGCGCACGGACTCGACCAGTTCCGTGCCGCGCTTGGTCAGGCCGATGAGGATGCGGCGGCGGTCGTCCTCGGCGGCGATACGGAAGATCAGACCGCGTTCGGCGAGCGCATCGGCATGGCGGGTGGCCGAGGAGGGTGGCAGTTGCGCGCGGGCGGCCAGCTCGCTCATCGTGACGCCCACCTGATCGGACAATTTCGACAGCATCGCCCATTGATCGGCCGAAAGTTGCCTGGCACACAATGCCGCATCGAGGTGACGTAACCAACTGCGTTCGGCGGCCCGCAGCGCTCCATGCAGCGTCGCAAATCCGCCTACAATGGTCGACATATTTTCCCGCCCATCATTTTCGCTCTGACGAGAAGAAGGGTACCGAATGTTCGCCTCGCGCGAGACCCCGGACGATGTTATCGAGGTTCTCGACATCGTCCCACTACAGGGGTCTGGTGGAATTATCGGCCCCTCGGTCGATGCCGCAATCTCCCTGGCCGTAGATGAAATCAACGGCGGCACAGGAATTCTCGGACGGGAAGTGCGGGTCACCACCATCGACGGCGGGCGCGCCCCGGCCGAGGTGGCGCGCGAGGTCTCGGCGCTGCTGGCGACCGGGATGGTGCACGCGATCACGGGCTGGCATATTTCGGCCGTGCGCCGGGCCGTGGCCCGGGCCGCCGACGGCCGGGTGCCGTACCTCTTCGCCACCATCCACGAGGGCCTGCCGGACGAGATGCCCGGGGTGCTCATGATCGGCGAGGATCCGCAAGGGCACATTCTGGCCGCGATGGCGTGGTTGCGCCGCGAATACGACGTCCGCCGCTGGGCCCTCATCGGCAACGACTACATCTGGCCCCGCGCGACCGCGGCGGCCGTGCACACCGCCCTGGCGAATCCGGCGTCGCTCGTGCTGGAACACTTCGTGCCGCTGGGCACCGCCGACTTCGCGGAGTTCCTCGCCGACCCGCGCCTGGACCGGGCCGACGGGGTCATCATGCTGCTGGTGGGCTCCGACGCGGCGCGGTTCAATTGTCAGTTCGCGCACACGGGCCGGGCGGCGCGGCAGGTCCGGGTCAGCCCGGCCGTCGACGAGACCGTGCTGCTCGCGGCCGGCGCGGAGGCCAACGAGAACCTCTTCGTCTCCTCGTCGTTCTTCCCCGATTCCGAACGCGTGCACCGCTATCGGCGGCTGCACGGCCCGTTCGCGCCGCAGCTCACCTACTTCGGCAATACCGGTTACGAGGCGATGCACACGCTGCGCGCGGTCGCGGAGACCGTGGGCGGCTTCGATGTGCCGCGCATCCACACGGCGCTGACCGAGGGCGCGGTGCTCGAGACCCCGTCGGGCAAGTGTCGGTTCCGGGGCAATCAGGCGGTGCAGTCGGCGCAGATCGCCCGGGCCGAGGGCGTGGATTTCCGGATACTCGGCCGCATCAGCTGATCTCGAACGGTGCGTAAACTCTCGATATGGGCACGCCGGTGGAGGACTCCGACACCTTCGAGATCCTCAATGTCGTACCGCTACGCGGTTCGGGCGGGATAATCGGCCCGTCCTGCGAGGCCGCCGCCGGGCTCGCCGAGGCCGAGATCAACAGCGCCGGTGGGGTTCTCGGCCGCGAGGTGCGCATCACGACCGTCGACGGCGGCAACTCCCCGGGCGAGATCGCCCGCGAGGTCGCGGCGTTCCTCGCCACCGGCCTGGTCGGGGCGGTCACCGGAATCCCCATGCCCGATGTCCGCGCCGGTGTCGTGCACGCCGTGGACGGCCGGGTGCCCGCGCTGTTCGGGATCGGCGACGACGGCCAATTCGGTTCCCGCCGTGGGGTATTCATGATCGGTGAGAATCCGGGCGCGCAGACCGTGGAGGCGCTGAACTGGCTGTACCGGGAATTCGGGGCGCATCGCTGGGCCGTCGTGGCCAGTGACTACATCTGGTCCCGGCGGATGATCCCGGCGCTGCACCGGATGCTCGACCGGCCGCACACGATCGTGGCCGATTTCGTCTTCCCGCAGGGGTGCGCGAGCTACGACGAGGCCCTGACCGATCCGCGCCTGGACCGAGCCGACGGAGTGATCGTGCTGCTGGTCGGCGGCGACGCGGCCCGCTTCAACCGCGCCTTCGCCGCCGGCGGCCGCGCGGACCGGCAGTTCCGGACGGGCCCGACCGCCGACGAGAACCTACTGGCCGCGGGTGGCCCGGCGGCCAACGACAACTTCTATGTGCCCTCCAGCGTGATCCCCGATCCGCGCCTGCGGCCCGATCAGGAACGAATCGCACGCTACCGGCGGCTGCACGGCAGTTTCGCGCCCTCGTTCAGCCGCTTCGCCACCTGCATCTACCAATCCCTGCACACGTTGCGCGCGATGCTCGCCACGGTCGGATCCAGCGAGGTGGAACGCATTCACACCAGGGTCGACAGCGGCATGGTGTTCGAGCACGCCGCCGGGGAGTTCACGCTGCGCGGCGACCAGTTGCAGCAACCGGTCCGGATCTTCCGGGCCAACGGCACCGAATTCGAGGTGCTGCTGCGGGTCTGAGCGGCTAGGCCGAGACCAGCGAGTCGATGACCGACAGGAAGATGCCCAGCCCGTCGTCGCTCGGGCCGGTCAGGGGTTCGGTGGCGTGCTCCGGGTGCGGCATCAGGCCGACGATGCGGCCGTCGGCGGAGGAGATGCCCGCGATATCGCGCTGCGAGCCGTTCGGGTTGTCACCGGCGTAGCGGAAGACCACGCGGCCCTCGCCCTCCAGTTCATCGAGCACCGGCTGGGCGGCCTGGTAGCGGCCCTCGGCGTTCTTGACCGGGACGAGGATCTGCGCGCCCGGCTCGTAGCGGGAGGTCCAGGCGGTGTCGGTGCGCTCCACCCGCAGCCACTCGTCGCGGCAGACGAAGTGCAGGCCCTCGTTGCGGGTCAGCGCGCCGGGCAGCAGACCGGCCTCGCACAGCACCTGGAAGCCGTTGCAGATGCCGAGCACCGGCAGACCGCGACCGGCCGCCTCGACCACCTCGCCCATCACCGGCGCGAAGCGCGCGATGGCGCCGGCGCGCAGGTAGTCGCCGTAGGAGAAGCCGCCGGGGACGACGACCGCGTCGACACCCTTGAGATCCGCGTCGGCATGCCAGAGGCTCACGGCCTCGGCGCCCGCCAGCCGCACGGCACGCGCGGCGTCGACATCGTCCAGGGTGCCCGGGAACGTGATGACCCCGATCCGCGCACTCATGGCAGCCGAACCACCTTCCAGTCCTCGATCACGGTGTTCGCCAGCAGCCCCTCGGCGATCTTCGCCAGCTCGGCGTCGCCCACGCTGTCGTCCACGTCGAGTTCGAATCGCTTGCCCTGCCGCACATCCGAGACACCGGGAAAACCCAGGCGTCCGAGCGCACCGACGATGGCCTGACCCTGCGGATCCAGGATCTCGGCCTTCGGCATCACCTCGACCACGACACGTGCCACGCGCTGCTCCTCACGCTGCTGGGGGATTACTTGAACAGCCTAATCGGGGCGGTGCGCGCCCGGCTCGCCGGGGCGCGCGGAGTTACGGTGAACACATGCGCATAGCCCACTTCGGTCACTCCTGCGTTCTGGTCGAGCTGAACGGCGCGAAGGTGCTCTTCGATCCGGGCACGTTCTCACACGGGTTCGAGGGCATCACCGGGCTCGACGCGATCGCGATCACCCACCAGCATCCCGATCACATCGACCCGAACCGGATCGAGGCGCTGATCGAGCAGAACCCCGGCGCCCGGCTGCTCAGCGATCCACAGACCGCGCAATCGCGCGGCGAGCCCTGGGAGGCGGTGCCCGCCGGGCGGCAACTGGCTCTCGGGGATCTCCGGATCACCGGCGGCGGGGGACGGCACGCGGTGATCCACCCCGAGCTTCCGGTCATCGACAACACCGTTTTCCAGCTCGGCACCGCCGACGATCCGGCGCAGTTCGTGCATCCGGGCGATTCGCTGTGGGTGCCGCCGGTGCGGGTCGGCGTGCTGGCCACACCGGCGGTCGCGCCGTGGATGAAGATCAGCGAGGCCGTCGACTACCTGCGCGCGGTCGGTCCGCGGGTCGCCTTCCCCGTCCACTACGGGATCATCACGCCGGACGCGCAGGGCATCTACTTCGGGCGGCTGTCCGAAATGCGCCCGGCCGATACCGAATTCACGGTGATCCAGGCGGAGGATCACGCCGACTTCACCGTCTAGCGGACAGACCCGCCCCTGTGCCATGCTGGCGAACGCACGGCAACTGGTCTACACCAGCGCCAGGAGGCGATATGCCCGACGATTCCACCGCACCCGACGACCTGTTCGCGCAACCCGCACTCGAGGCCGGGGCGCCGAAGAACACGTTTCCCGATAGCGAGATGTTCGCGGAAGCCGCCTATCAGATAGTCCACGACGAACTGCTGCTCGACGGCGTCGCCCGGATGAACCTGGCGACCTTCTGCACCACCTGGGTCGACGACCGGGCCCGGCGCCTGATGGACGAGTCGATCGACAAGAACATCGTGGACAAGGACGAGTATCCGCAGACCGCCGAGTTGGAAAGACGCTGCGTGCGAATGCTTGCCGACCTGTGGCACGCGCCCGACCCGGCCACCACGCGGGGCACGTCCACCACCGGCTCCAGCGAGGCCGCCATGCTCGGCGGGCTGGCGGCCAAGTTCCGCTGGCGCGCACGCGGCGGGAAGGGCATTCCGAATTTCGTGTGCGGGCCGGTGCAGGTGGTGTGGGAAAAGTTCGCGCGGTATTTCGACGTCGATATCCGGCAGGTACCGCTGCGCGGCGACCGGCTGACACTGCACCCGGACGACATCGCCGCCCATTGCGACGAGAACACCATCATGGTCGTGCCGACATTCGGGCAAACCTTCACCGGCCTCTTCGAGGACGTCGCGGGGATCAACCAGGCGCTCGACGATCTACAGGCGCGGACCGGCCTGGACATTCCGATCCATGTCGACGCCGCCAGCGGCGGATTCCTCGCCCCCTTCACCGCACCGGAACTGGTGTGGGACTTCCGATTACCGCGGGTGAAGTCGATCAACGCCTCCGGGCACAAGACCGGCCTGGCCCCGCTCGGCGCCGGGTGGGCGATCTGGCGCACGGCCGCGGACCTGCCGGAGGAACTGGTCTTCGACGTCGATTACCTGGGCGGCAACATGGCCACCTTCAACCTCAATTTCTCCCGCCCCGGCGGGCAGGTCGTCACGTCCTACTACGAATTCATCCGGCTCGGACGAGTCGGTTATACCCGCGTGCAATCGGCGACGCACTCGGTGGCGCGACACCTGGCGGCGGGCATCGAGAAAATGGGACCGTTCGAGATGATTCACGACGGCGACCCGCTGCGGGGAATCGCGGCGGTGTCGTGGAAACTGCCGGACGACCAGCCGTTCAACCTCTACGACCTCTCCGACCGACTGCGCACCCGCGGCTGGCTGGTCGCCGCCTACCCGCTCCCCGCCGACCGCGAGGACGAGACCATCATGCGCGCCCTGGTCCGCCACGGTTTCAGTCACGACATGGCCGACCTCCTCCTGACCGACATCCGACGAGCCCTCACCCAACTCACCACCCATCCGCCCACGGTCCCCCTCGGCCGCGCGGAAGCCGGCGGCTTCACTCACAGCGCCACCCCCGAAGTGAGCACCGCGGCCCTGCGCTGGGCCCTCCGCAGGTAGCCGGGTCAGCGGAGAGATTCGGTGGCCGCGGCGGCGACGAGGGTGGCGATGGTGGTGAGGGTCGGGGAGTGCAAGCGCCACTGCTGCCAGTAGAGAGGGACGTCGATGTGCAGGTCGGGGGCGAGGGGAAGCAGGTGGCCGGACCTCCGGTCGCGGGTGGTTTGTACGTCGGGCAGCATGCCCCAGCCGAGGCCCAGACGGACGGCCTCGGCGAAGCCGGTCGACGAGGGGATGTAGTGGCGGGGCGGGTCGAGGGGGCGGCGGGCGCGGCGGCGCATCAGCCTGTCCTGGAGGTCGTCCTTGCGGTCGAACAGGACGACCGGGGCAGCGGCGAAGGCGCGGGCGGTGGGACCGTCGGGGAACCAGGTGCGGGCGAACTCCGGGGTGGCCATCGGGCGGTAGCGCATCGCGCCGAGCCGCTCCGCCCGGCACCCCTGCACGGGCTGCGCGGTCGCGGTGATCGCCGCCATGACGGTGCCGTCGCGCAGCAGCCGGGTGGTGTGTTCCTCGTCCTCACGGTGGATTTCGAAGCAGACCCCGGCCGGCGCGCGGCCCAGCGCGGGCATCACCCAGGTCTCCAGTGAATCCGCGTTGATCGCCACGGGAATCCGGACGCGGCCGTCGCTGTCGACCGATTCGCTTGCGGTGGCGCCCAATTCACGGGCGGTGTCGCCGGCGAGCAGTTCGATCTGGCGGGCGAGGCGCAACACCGCCAGACCGGATTCGGTGGGGCACACCGGTTTCGAACGCTGGAGCAGGGTCCGGCCGACCGTGCCCTCCAGGGCCTTGATGCGCTGGCTCACCGCCGAGGGAGTCACGCGGAGCCGGCGGGCGGCGGCCTCCAGTGTGCCCTCGGCGACCGCGGCATCGAGGGCGCGGAGCTGGTCGAGTTGCAGATCCATATGAAGAAATTCTAATGATGGGTGAAAAACTTCAGCTTGTCTGATTACCGTAAATATCCCTAGCGTCGACGGGTGTGAGTGTCTCCGCCGTGCTACCGGGTCTGGGCTTCGGGCTGTCGCTGATCGTGGCGATCGGCGCGCAGAACGCGTTCGTCCTGCGCCAAGGCATCCGCGGCGGGCACATCCTCGCCGTCATCGCGGTCTGCACACTCTCCGACGTCGTCCTGATATCGGCGGGCATCGGCGGCGCGGGCGCCTTCCTGACCAGGACACCCGTCCTCATGGAAGTGGTCCACTATGTCGGCGGTGCCTTCCTCCTCGGCTATGCCGCCATCGCGGTCCGGCGGGCCCTGTCCCCCGGCTCCCTCCGCACCGCCCCCGACCCTCGAGTCCCGCCGAGCCCATCCGACGCCGCGGCATCGGTCGACACCGCGAGCATGGGCAACACGATCGGCACTGTGGATGTCGCCACCGCGCCCGCTCCCACCCTCTCCGCATCGGTCGTGCTGACGCACCCGCACAACACCGATGGCCGGTCGACCCTCGTCCGCGCCGTCCTCACCTGCCTGGCGCTGACTTGGCTCAATCCTCACGTCTACCTGGACACCGTGATCCTGATGGGCTCGTTCGGCAACACCTACGGCCGGGACCGCTGGGCATTCGCGGCGGGGGCGATGATCGCCAGTGTCATGTGGTTCATCACCCTCGGGTACGGCAGCCGCCTACTCGCCCCGGTGTTCGCCCGCCCCGCCGCGTGGCGCGTGCTGGACTCCGTCATCGCGCTCATCATGCTCGCCCTCGGAGTAGGCCTGCTCGTCCGATGAGGTACGAAAAGCGCTGTCGCCCAGCGAGACTCAGGCGGCGCGCGCGGGGGCCTGCGGCTCCCAGCGGTAGGTGTCGGGGACAGCCTCGTGGAACAGCGCGAGATCTATCGCATCGAGCACTGCCTGGCGCGGGCCGGAGCGATCGAGCTGGGTGGCCGAGACGGCGAGCCGAAGGATGCCGCCGCGGCGGGCGGTACGCGCGGCACTCATCACCAGGGCGTGGCACCACCACGGTTCGGCACGGAAACCCTCGCCGATGCCGTGCACCCAAGCCCGTTGCGTCACACCGCGTTCCAGGTCGTGCAGGGCGGTGAGCCCGAGGGCCAGCCGGAAACCCACGTCGGGCAGTGCGGCCAGCGCGCCCTCCGAGGAGTTCCAGCGCGGGGCCGCGAACAGCCGGGTCCGCAGGCCGACACCCTCGAGAACACGATCGGCGGCCGTCAACCGCAGTCGCGCTTCGTGTTTGGGCAGCGTCGCGAACTCGGCCCGCCGGCGTTTGGTGGCGGCCTGGTCGTAGCCGTGCAGGACGATCGCGTCGCCCGCCGCGCGGCGCGCGCGCAGCCACTCGTGCGTGCGCGCGTCGTCGGCGAGCCGGTACTTGTTCTTCAGTCGCGGTGCGACCAGCAGTGACAGCGGGACCTCGCGCCGATCCATCTCGGCCGCGAAGGCCATGGCCGTTTCCCTGGTGGTGTCCCGAATACCCGACACCGAGACCAGCAATTGTGCACGCATAGTGGCGCGTACCCCCTTTCGGTGCTGCCAACCACACCCACTCTGCGTGGGCCAGGTGTCCGCACCGTGCTGCGCGGGTGACGCGCCGACGAATTCGCGCTACCGAATCAGGCGTCCGCCAGGCCGACCGTGTCCAGCACCCAGGCGTATTCGAACGCCACTTCCTTCCACTTCTCGTAGCGCCCGCTGACGCCGCCGTGCCCGGCGCTCATCTCGGTCTTCAGCAGCAGGGGCGCGTCGCCGGTCTTGGTGGCACGCAGTTTCGCCACCCACTTGGCCGGTTCCACGTACAGCACCCGGGTGTCGTTGATGCTGGTGATCGCCAGGATCGCCGGATACTCCTTGGCCTCGACGTTCTCGTACGGCGAGTAGGACTTCATGTACTCGTAGACCTGCTTGTCCGCCAACGGATTTCCCCACTCGTCCCATTCGATGACGGTCAGCGGCAGCGAGGGATCCAGGATCGAGGTGAGCGGATCCACGAACGGCACGTTGGCGAGGATGCCGGTGAACAGTTCGGGCGCCAGGTTGGCGACCGCGCCCACCAGCAGGCCGCCCGCACTGCCGCCGTCGGCGATCATCCGGTCGGGCGCGGTGACCCCGGTCTCGACGAGATGCTTTGCGCAGGAGACGAAGTCGGTGAAGGTGTTGCGCTTGGTGAGCGTCTTGCCGTGCTCGTACCACAGCCGCCCCATCTCGCCGCCGCCGCGCACGTGCGCCACCGCGAACACCATGCCGCGGTCCAGCAGCGACAGCCGCGACACCGAGAACGCCGGGTCGATGCTGGCCTCGTAGGAGCCGTAACCGTAGAGCAGCAACGGCTTCGGGTCCGCGCCGACGAGGTCCTTGCGGCGCACCAGCGAGATCGGGATCCGGGTCCCGTCCGCGGCCACCGCCCAATCCCGGTGCTGCTCATAGTCGTTCGGGTCGTAGCCGCCCAGCACCGCCTGCTCCTTGCGCAGGGTCAGCTCGCCGGTGGCGGGCACGTAGTCGAAGACCTGCACCGGGGTGATGAACGAGGTCAGCCCGAGCCGCAGCGTCGGCTGCTCCCATTCCGGGTTGGAGCCGACACCGGCGGCGAACAGTTCCAGCCCGAAGTCCAGCTCACGCAGTTCGCCATAGCCCTCGGACGTCAACGGCCACACCGCGACCCGCGACAGCGCCTCGCGCCGGTACGACAGCACCAGATGGGCGGCGAAGCAGTCGATGTCCTCGAGTCGCACGTCGTCGCGGTGCGGGATGAGGATCGTCAGGTCGGCCGGGTCGTCGACGGGTGCCTCGGCGAGCACGAAGTTCTCCGCCTTCACCCCGTCCACGATGTCGTTGTGCAGCACCAGGAACCGGTCCCGCCCCCCGATCACCGCGTGCTCGGCGGAGTACTCGACCCCCTCGCGCCGGGGCAGCAGCACCCGGAATTCGCCTTCGGGATCATCGGATTCGAGCACCCAGCCCTCTGTGGTGATCTTCGAACCCACCCAGATCATCAGATACTTCTCGGAGCGGGTGGCGCCGATGCTCACCCAGTAGCGCTCGTCCGGTTCGTGGAAGACCTTGACGTCCGCGTCCGTCGAGGTGCCGAGGCGGTGCCGCCACACGGTGTCGGGCCGCCACGACTCGTCGACGGTCTGATAGAAGACGTGCGTGCCGTCCAGCGACCAGGTCGCGCCGGGCGCGGTGCCCGGGATCTCGTCACCCAGCAGCTCGCCGGTGCCCAGGTCCTTGAACCGCAGCACGTATCGCTCGTCACCGACTGTGTCCATCGAGTAGGCCAGCAGCGTGCCGTCGTGGCTGACCGAGAACGCGCCCAGCGCGAAGAACTCGTGGTCCGCGGCGAGCGCGTTGCTGTCCAGCAGGATCTGCTCGCCGGGTATCTCGGTGTCGGCCTCGAGCTGCGGCGGCGTCCAGTCGTCCGGATCGGCGACCGGGCAGCGGCAGTGCACCCCGTACTGCTTGCCCTCGAAGCTGCGCGAGTAGTACCAGAAATCGCCCATCCGGGCCGGGACGGAGAGGTCGGTCTCCTGCGTGCGCGCCTTGATCTCGTCGAAGATCTTGTCCCGCAACGGCCGCAGGTGTGCGGTCTGCGCTTCGGTGTAGGCGTTCTCGGCCTCCAGGTAGGAGATGACCTCCGGGTTCTCCTTGTCGCGCAGCCATTCGTAGTCGTCTACGAAGGTGTCGCCGTGGTGGACCCGTTCGGTCGGCACCCGTTCGGCGATCGGCGGCGTCGCGCCATCGAGCGGCGACGGTGTTCCGGCGGACGCTGCGTCGCCGGCGGTCGGGGTCGTTCCGGTGCCACTGTCGAGAGCCATGCGCTCCACCGTAGTGCGCGGCGCGGTGAACCCGTCGCCAACCCCGAACCGGCGGGTTAACCCAGCCCTGTCGAGCGCGGTAGCGGTCGACGCAGGTCACGCGGGTTGTCCCGGGCCGTGCGCCGCGAATCCATCAGAAAGTACAGCGCGGCTTTGCGACGCGGGCATTGATCGGTGGGACAGCTGCTGTGGATGTGCAAGATGTTGTGAGCCTGCTCGACGGTGAGGTGCCGGGGCACCACCGCGCAACTGTCGAAGACGGGTGCCATGCGGTGCTCCATCCTTGTCGTGCCTGGGGTGTGGCGCGGCGCACATTTTCGACTACGCCGACTGGTCGACGCCGTATATCCGCCACAATCAGCGGGGTTTCCGATTCGGTTGCGGGGTAAACCACGAGAATGTCACCCCCGCGGGACGGGGAAATCCGCTCCGGAAAATGCCGGACCACCATTCGCGCCGCCGCTTCGGGCGGACCGGCTACTGTCTACGTCGGCGTCGCCCGGACCGCTCCGGACGGCGTCATCCGCTGGATTCGGACCCGCACAGGAGCAGATGTGGAAGCGAAGAATCGCGAGATCGAGCCCGACGCCGTGTGGCACCGCAGCAGCGAGTCGGGCGGCGTCGAGGTGGCCTTCCTGGCCAGTGGGAACATCGCCCTGCGGGATGCGAAGAACCCCGACGGCCCGACCCTGATCTTCACCCCCGGCGAGTGGAAGGCCTTCGTCGCCGGGGCCAAGGACGGCGAATTCAACCGTCCGGGTTCCGTCCCGCAGTCCTGATTCGCGGCCGCCTCACGCCCCGATGGCGGAAGCGATGGTCGGCCACGAGGCGTGCAGCGTGTCCTGCCAGTACGACCACGAGTGCGTGCCCACCGGGCTGCGATCGATGCGGGCCGGAATCCCCAGCCCTTGCAGCCGCCGTTCGAACACGGTCACGCACCCGTCGACACCGGCCTCGATCGGGCCGCCGAAGAAGAGGTTCTCGGGCAGCTGCGGTTTGATCTCGGCCTCGTGCGGTCCGGGGATTCCGGTACCGGTGGACAGGTAGATGGTGGTGCCGCGCAAGCGATCCGCCAGCAGCGCCGGATCGTGCGCACCCCATTCGGGGCTGCCCGGGGCGCCCCACATATTGCCGGGACTTCCGCCGCGATTGGCGATGGAGAACAGGATCGGGCCCTGCGCCAGGCCCAGGTCCGGGCAGGCGCTGTAACCGGCGATCGCGCGATACAGCCCCGGATTGCGCACCGCCAGGACGAAGGCCGCGATGCCGCCCATCGACAGCCCGCCGATGGCGTTCGTCCCGTCGCCGGAGAAGTTGGCGTCGATGATCGGGGGCAGTTCCCGGGTCAGGAAGGTCTCCCACCGGTAGCGGCCGAACCGCGGGTCGTCGTTCTGCCAGTCGGTGTAGTAGCTGGCCTGACCACCCATCGGCAGCACCACGTTGACGTTCTTGCCCGCGAAGAACGGCTCCGCGTCGGTGGCATTGGTCCAGGTACTCTGCCGCTCACCCGGATCCAAGCCGTCGAGCAGGTAATAGGACGGGCGCGCACCGCCGCCCGCCGGATGCAGCACCTGTACCTGAATGACGCGGCCCATGGCGGCCGACTCGACGAACACCGCCGACCTGGTCGGACTCAGGTCATCGATGCCGACGACCCGCGCCGCGGACGCCCGTGGCGGCGGCCCGGCCCACGGCCCGAACGCACCGGCGACAATAGCGAGCACAACAGCAGCAACGGCCTTACGCCGCATTTCGCACCTCCATCAGCCCACCACAAGTGCCAACAAAAGTAACGCACGACCCGAAAAACCCGGTCGCAGCAGCTCGCTGGCGTTTCTCCAGCAAACCACAGAGTACGTCGCGCCGACCGCGGCGCGGCCGGATCACTCCGGAACCGAACGCTCCAACGCCCCGCGGATGGATCCCGCCAGATAGTCCAGATCGGCGCGGGCCGGACTCGTCGGGCGGCCGCGCAACCCGAATCCGTCACCGGGGGTGCGCGGTATGACGTGCAGGTGCACATGGAACACCTCCTGCCCCGCCGTCACTCCGTCGGCGAGAAAGAAGTTCACCCCGTCGCATCCCACCTCCGACGCGCGCAGCGCCGCCGCCAGCCGCTGACCCACCCGGAACAGCTTGCCGCCCATCTCCGGATCCAGTTCGGCGAGATCGCGCGCCGGAACCTTGGGGATCACGAGCAGATGCCCCGGGGTCATCGGCCGAATGTCCATGAACGCCAACACATCGTCGTCCTCGTACACCGTGGACGCGGGGGCGCGGCCGGCGACGATATCGGCGAAGATCGTATACGGGTCCATGGGCGATCAGCCTACGTCTCCGCCGCCACCGGCGGGCAGGCTACAGAATGGGAGACGGGGTGTAGCGCGCCGCCTCCGGGTCTGCGTCGACCAACTTCTGCACCTGCGCGACGACATCGGCCACCTGAGATTCGGCCGCGCCGATGAAGGCCGACTTGTCCGACAGCGCCTCGTCGAGGGCGGAGCGGTCCAGCGGCATCCGGTCGTCGGCGGCGAGCCGGTCCAGCAGATCGGGTTCGCGCCCCTGCTCACGCATCGCCAGCGCGACCGCGACGGCGTGCTCCTTGATGACCTCGTGCGCCGTCTCCCGCCCGACGCCCGCGCGCACGGCCGCCATCAGGATCCGCGTGGTGGCCAGGAAGGGCAGGTAGCGGTTCAGTTCGCGCTCGAGCACGGCCGGGTAGGCGCCGAATTCGGTGAGCACCGTCAGGAAGGTCTCGATCATGCCGTCGACGGCGAAGAAGGCGTCCGGCAGCGCGACGCGGCGCACCACCGAGCAGAACACGTCGCCCTCGTTCCATTGCGCGCCCGCGAGTTCCGCGGCCATCGACGCGTATCCGCGCAACACCACCTGCAGGCCGTTGACCCGCTCGCACGAGCGCGTGTTCATCTTGTGCGGCATCGCCGACGAGCCCACCTGGCCGGGCTGGAAGCCCTCGGTGACCAGTTCGTGCCCGGCCATCAGGCGCACGGTGTGCGCGAAAGACGAAGGGCCCGCGCCCAATTGGACCAGCGCGGAGAGCACGTCGTGGTCCAGCGAGCGCGGATAGACCTGCCCGACGCTGGTGAGCACCGTCGCGAAACCCAGGTGCCGCGCCACCTTCTGCTCGAGTTGCGCGAGTTTTGCCGAATCGCCGCCGAGCAGGTCCAGCATGTCCTGCGCGGTGCCCATCGGGCCCTTGATGCCGCGCAGCGGGTACCGGTCGATCAGCTCGCGCAGCCGGGTCAGCCCGATCAGCAGTTCGTCGGCGGCACTGGCGAAACGCTTGCCCAGCGTGGTGGCCTGCGCGGCGACATTGTGCGAGCGCCCCGCCATCACCAGCGTCTGGTACTCGGCGGCCCGCTCGGCCAGCCGGGCCGCCACCGCGACACCGTGCCGGTACACGTGCTCGAGCGACAGCCGGATCTGCAACTGCTCCACGTTCTCGGTGAGATCGCGGCTGGTCATGCCCTTGTGGATGTGCTCGTGCCCGGCGAGCGCGTTGAACTCCTCGATGCGCGCCTTCACGTCGTGCCGGGTCACCCGCTCCCGCTCGGCGATCGACGCCAGATCGACCTGGCCGATCACGCGCTCGTAGTCGTCCACCACCCCGGGCGGCACGTCCACGCCGAGGTCGGTCTGCGCCCGCAGGACCTCCAGCCACAGCCGGCGCTCGAGCACGATCTTGTGCTCGGGCGACCACAGCTGGACCAGTTCGGGGCTGGCGTACCGGGTGGCGAGGACGTTCGGGACAAGACTCACGGCGCCAGTCTAATGTTCGGTGACCGGCGGGTTGCCGCCGCTGTGGTTCAGGCGGTCGTGTGCTGGGACAGCGGATGCGGCGGTGCGTGCGGCGGCGGATGGGGCGCGGCGGAATGCGGGGCGGCGAGGTGCTGCGAGGTCGGCGGCGCGATCACATTGATCAATTCGAGCAGGGCCGCGCGGGCCACCCGGCGCGGCTGCGGATCCAGTTCGGCCAGCGCCGCCACCACCGCGCCGTCGACCACCGCGACCAGCCGCCGCAACTGCTCGATCCGCACCACCCGATCGGACCGGCGCAGCACATCGGCCAGCAGCTCCTCGAGTTGAGCGCGTAGTCGTAGCTGCACGTCCCGTAACTCCGGGTGGCGGGCGGAGGCCACCGATCGTTCGTAGCGCGCGATGAGCTGGCCGCGCTCGAATTCGTTGTGCCCGTCCACGCCCACCAGGAGATCCAGGATCAGATCGACGGTCGCGTCGGCGCCGCGGCGGCGATGGGTCACTTCGCCGACGCGGCGGCGCATCGCGTCCAGTTCGGCGTTGCCGCTGAATTCGACCGCGCGCGCGATCAAATCCTCCAGCGACTCGAAGTAGTAGGTCGTCGACGCCAGCGGTAGGTCCGCGCGGGTGGCCACCGAACGGTGGCGCACCGCATCGAACCCGCCCTCGAGCAGCAACTCGGCGGCAGCCGCGACCAGTGCTTGGCGACGCCGTTCGCCTTTCGGTGTCGTCGCGGTGATCACCGTGTCATCGTGCCAGTCATCATCAGCTCATCCGTGCTAAATCGGTGCGATCTACGACAATTCAGGTTCGTGTGGGCAAATGCGCCCGCGGTGTTGAAAAAACAACCACCGCTTTTCTACCGCATCCGGGCGTCCAGGGTGGGCCGGAACGAAAAGTCTTAGCGCGTCAATGCTGTTCAGACGGGCGATCTGTTCACGTGTCCAGGTATCGCCGGAGGCGGACCAGCGCCTCTTCGATGTCGGCGGTAGCGCCCGCGAAGGAGAAACGAACCGTGTGGTTTCCGTTGGCGGTGTCGAAATCGACGCCCGGCGCGAGCGCTACTCCGGTGTGCGCCAGCAGATCCGCGCACCAGCGCGTGGAATCGTCGGTCAGATGGGCGATATCGGCGTAGGCGTAGAACGCGCCGTCGGCCGGGGCGAGTTCGGTGATGCCCAGTTCGGGCAGGCCCGCCAGTAGCAGCGCGCGATTGTCGGCGTACCGGCGGACGTGACCGTCCAGTTCGGCCGCGGCCTCCGGCCCGAACGCGTGTACCGCCGCGTACTGCGAGATCGCCGGCGGGCAGACGGTCATGTTGGACGCCAGCCGCTGCAACGCCGGGCGCAGGCCCGCCGGCACCAGCATCCAGCCCAGGCGCCAGCCCGTCATCGAGAAGTACTTGGACACCGAGCCGACCACCACGGCCTCCCGCGAGGTCTCCCATGCCGAGGTGGTCGGTTCGGTATTCGCGTAGACGATGCCGTGATAGATCTCGTCGGAGATCAGCAGCGTGCCGTGCGCATCGCACCAGCGGGCCAGGGCGGCCAGTTCCTCCGGGTCGATCATGGTGCCCGTCGGGTTGGCCGGACTCGCCACGATCAGCCCCGCCGGCGGCTCCGGCAGCGCCTCGAGCATCGCGACGGTCGGCTGGAAACGAGTCTGCGGACCGCAGTCCAGTTCGATCACCCGGCACCCCAGGGCGGCGAGCGTGTTCCGGTAGGCCGGATAGCCGGGGCGGGCGACCACCACGGTGTCGCCGATGTCGAAGGCCGCCAGGAAGATCAGCGTGAACGCGCCCGACGAACCCGTCGTGACCACGACGTCGTCCGGATCGACCGAGACACCGTAGGTGCGGCTGTGATACCCGGCGATCGCCTCGCGCAGCGGGAGCACGCCGAAGGTCTCGGTGTAGCCCAGCAGTTCCCGGTCCAGCGCGGCCTTCGTCGCCCGCAGCACGGGCGCGGGCGCGGGGGTCGACGGCTGCCCGGCGGCCAGCACCAGCACGTCGCCGTGGGTGCGGGCGCGCTCGGCGGCCGCCTTCCAGACATCCATGACGTAGAAGGGCGGAACGGTCGACCGGCGGGATTCACTGCGCACCAGACGACGGTAGAGCACGGCGGATTCGCGATGTTCCTGAGACGAACCTGAACTCCCGCCTTGCGGACTGCGACTCGGATGATCGCCCTGTTATCGTCGGCAGAATGCCTGACCAGGCACGCCGCGCAAAGGTTTTACCAGGGGGTGGGTCGGTTCTCCGCCCGGACTGGCGATCGACGCTGCGACGAGAACGGGCGGCGCGGCGGCGGCGGATCCGCACGGCGGCAGCGCAGGTGCGCACGTCGGCCGGACGGGCGCGCGTGTCGGCCCGGCGGGGCTGGACGGCGCTCGCGGGGTTCGATTGGCGCGGCTTCCTGCGACGCGACTGGAAGGCCTACGCGAACGCATCGTGGACCCGGCTGCGGGCCTGGCTGCTGCGGCATCGGGTCCTGGTGGCCGGAGTGGTCGTGGTGGCGTTGTTCGCCGCGGCCGATGCCACCGGGCCGCGGCCGGTGATCGCCGAACCGGCGCCGGGCCGCGAACAGCGGATCGCGGTCGCGTACCCGCTGCAGGTGCGGGCGGCCCCGGAGTCCAGCAAGCGGTACCTGAACGCCATCAACAACGGCGAGCACATCCGGGAGTCGCAGGTGGTGGCCGCGGCCGCGCGCGCCACCCTGGAGCGTGCGAAAGCCGAAGCGGCAGCGGCCGTTTCGGGTCAACCCGCGCCCTGGCTGGGCGGCACGGTCACACCCGTACCCGGTGGGATCCTGCCCGGAATCGGCGGCTTCGTGCTTCCCGCGCGCGGCGCGTTCACTTCCGGGTTCGGGCAGCGCTGGGGCACCTTCCACGCCGGGATCGATATCGCGGCCCCGATCGGCTCGCCGATCTACGCCATCACCGACGGCACCGTGATCGACGCCGGTCCGGCTCAGGGCTTCGGCCTGTGGGTCCGCATCCGGCACGACGACGGCACGATCTCGGTCTACGGCCACATGTACGACTTCTTCGTCTCGGTGGGCGAACGTGTCCGGACCGGTCAGCAAATCGCCCGAGTCGGCAACCGCGGCGACTCCACCGGCCCGCACCTGCACTTCGAGATCCTGGTCAACGGCCAACACGTCGACCCCCAACCCTGGCTGGCCCTGCACGGCCTCCAACTGGGCTGAGAAGGGTCTCGCCTCGCCCTGGCACGCCCATGGACGGTGCAACCCAGCGGCGGGGGCGCGGGCGTCTACACCCGGGCGGTGGGAATGGAGATGCGGTCTTCGACGGCGGCGAGGGCGATGTCGGTGCGGTAGTGGCTGCCGGGCAACTTGATTGCCGCGATGCGGGCGTAGGCGCGTTCGCGCGCCTCGGCGAGGTCGGCGCCGGAGGCTACCACGTTGAGTACCCGGCCGCCGCCGGAGAGCAGGGCGCCGTCGGCCCGCAGCGACGTACCGGCATGCAGCACTTCGGTATTCGGCTCCGCGCCCTCGGTGCCGGTGATCACGTCGCCGGTGCGGGGACGGCCCGGGTAGTTCTCGGCCGCCAGCACCACGGTGACCGCGGCGCCGTCCTGCCAGCGCGGCGCGTCCGCCTCGGCGAGGGTGCCGGTGGCCGTGGCGTGCAACAGCGCGCCCAGCGGGCTGTCCAGCAGGGCCAGCACCGCCTGTGTCTCGGGATCGCCGAAGCGGCAGTTGAATTCGACCACGGCGGGACCGTCCTGGCCGATCGCGAGCCCCGCGTACAGCAGCCCGGAGAACGGCACGCCGCGCCGGACCATCTCCGCCGCAACGGGTTTCACGACGCCGTCGACGATCTCGGTGACCGTCTCCGGCGGCAGCCACGGCAGCGGGGTGTAGGCGCCCATGCCGCCGGTGTTGGGTCCGGTGTCGCCGTTGCCGACGCGCTTGTGGTCCTGCGCGGGTAGTAGCGGCACCACCGTCTCGCCGTCGACCAGACAGAACAGCGAGACCTCCGGGCCGTCGAGGAACGACTCCAGCAGGACCGGGTGCCCCTGCTCGAGCAGTTCGGCGCCGTGGTCGCGGGCGGCGAGCCGGTCGGTCGTCACCACCACGCCCTTGCCGGCGGCGAGCCCGTCGTCCTTGACCACCCAGGTCGGCCCGAATTGATCCAGCGCGGCATCGAGTTCGCCCGGATGGTCGACCACCTCGCTGTGCGCGGTGCGCACACCCGCCGCGGCCATCACATCCTTGGCGAAGGCCTTCGAGCCCTCGATCCGCGCCGCGGCCGCCGACGGGCCGAAGCAGGCGATCCCCGCCGCCCGCACCGCATCGGCGATCCCCAGCACCAGCGGCACCTCCGGCCCGATCACCACCAGATCGGCGGCAACCTCGGTCGCCAGCGCCACCACTGCCTCGGCGCTACAGGGATCGACCGCACGCAACTGCGCCAGCTGCGCCATCCCCGGATTACCGGGTGCGGCGACAACGCCGCTCACCCCCGGATCCCGCCGCAGGGCCAGCACGAGGGCATGTTCACGGGCTCCGGAACCGATGACGAGTACTCGCACCCGAAACAGCTTAGGTCAAGCCTCCACACCCCCCGCCGGGTATCACCCCCGCAACCACACCCCCAATACACTCGCCCTCATGGCTTCTGTCTTCAGCAGGATCATCGACGGCGAACTCCCCGGAAGATTCGTCTGGGAAGACGACGAGTTCGTCGCATTCCTCACCATCGCCCCGGTCACCCAGGGCCACACCCTGATCGTGCCCCGCAAGGAAATCGACCAGTGGCAAGACCTCGACCCAGCCACCTTCGCGAAGATCAACGAGATAGCCCAGAAGATCGGCCGAGCGGTCCGGTCAGCCTGGGACGCCCCCCGCGCGGGCCTGCTCATCGCCGGACTCGAGGTTCCCCACCTGCACGTCCACGTGTTCCCCGCCTTCGACCTGGCCGACTTCGACATCTCTCAGGCCGACCCGTCCCCGAGCCCGGAATCCCTGGACGAGGCCCAGACCAAGATCAAGCAGGCGCTGCGCGACCTCGGCTACGGCGCCAACGTGCCCGACTGACTCACCGCGGCAACCGCACGGTGAACGTGGTCCCCGCCCCGACGGCACTGGTGACCCCCACCGTGCCGCCGTGCGCGGCGACCAGCGCCTGCACGATCGACAGCCCGAGCCCGGTCCCGCCGCTGTCCCGGCTGCGAGACGCATCGGTGCGGTAGAAGCGTTCGAACAGCCGCTCGACCTGCTCGTCCGGCAGGCCCGGCCCGGTATCGGCGACCTCGAGCACCACCTCGTCGGCCCCGGGCGTCAGCCGCACCGTCACGGCCGCGTCCGGCGGAGTGTGCACGAGCGCGTTGTCGACCAGATTCGAGAGCACCTGCCGCAACCGCGCCTCGTCCCCGTGCACCTCCAGAGTCCCTGTACCGGAACGTATTTCGAGGTCTATCTCGCGAGCGGGACCCTCCGGCCGGCGAACGGCGTCGACCGCGCGGGCACTGTGCACGGCGTCGCTCGCCAGCGCCAGCAGGTCCACCGGGCGGCGTTCCAGCGGCCGCTGCGCATCGAGCCGCGCCAGCATCAGCAGATCCTCCACCAGCAGCCGCATCCGGTTCGATTCACTCTCGATGCGATCCATGAACAGCGCCGGATCGGGCAGCGCCCCTTGGCGATACAGCTCGGCGAAGCCCTTGATGGTGGTGAGCGGGGTGCGCAGTTCGTGGCTGGCGTCGGCGACGAACTGCCGCATCTTCGCCTCGGACCGCCGCGCCGACTCCTCCGAGGCCTCGGTGGCGGCGAAGGCCTGCTGAATCTGGGTCAGCATCCCGTTCAGCGACTGCGACAGCCGATCGACCTCGGTGTTGGTGTGCCGCACCGGAACTCGCCGATGCAGGTCGCCGCCCGCGATGGCCGCCGCGGTCGCCTCGACCGCGAGCAGCGGCCGCAGGCTGCGCCGGATGACGAGTTGCGCCACCACCGCCAGCGCGGCCAGCACGATCGCACCCACCAGCACCTGGAGACCGATCAATCGGTCGACGATGTTCTCGGTTCCGTTGAGCGGCAACGCCACCACGCTGGTCCCGTCGGCATTGGCGACCCGCGCGGCGCGCCAGTGCGCGCCCGGGTCGCCGACCGAACCCACCGTGCACGGATGCCGCCCCAGGTCGTCCGGAATCTCCGGCGCGGACCCGGCGTCATCGATCCAGATCCGGAGGTTCCCGGCCGAATCCTGCACTCGCACATAGAACGGTTCCAGCGTCCGGACCGGTCGCACGGACGGCCGGTTCGGCGGCTGCGGCGCACCCGGTCGCGCGAAACCCTCTACCGCATTGGCGATTTCACGGTCGACGCGATCGATGAGGATGCGCTGCATCACCGAGGTCACCGCGATACCGGAGCCCAGCAAACCCAGCCCCGCCAGCAACACCAGGGCCAGCACGAGCGTCACGCGCAGCGGCACCGCCGCCAGCCGCCGCGACAGCGCGCCCGTCACGGCACGACCGCGACGACGGCGTCACCGGCCCGCCGCGCGCTCATTTCACCGACGACCTGCTGCGACTGGGCGCGCGCATCACATAGCCGACCCCACGCAGCGTGTGAATCAGCCGGTCCGGCCCGGTATCGACCTTCTTGCGCAGGTAGGAGACGTAGGTTTCGACGACGCCGACCTCACCGCCGAAGTCGTAGCGCCACACGTGATCGAGGATGCGCGGCTTGCTGAGCACGGTCCCGGCGTTGACCATGAAATACCGCAGCAGCGTGAATTCGGTCGGCGACAGCGCCACCGGTTCGCCGGCCTTCCACACCTCGTGGGTGTCGTCGTCGAGTTCGATGTCCTCGAATCGCAGCCGCGAGGATTTGCGCTCCTCGACCGTGTGCCCCGAGCGACGCAGGATGACCCGCAGCCGCGCCACCACTTCCTCCAGGCTGAACGGCTTGGTCACGTAGTCGTCCGCGCCCAGCGTGAGCCCGGTGATCTTGTCCTCCACCTCGTCACGAGCGGTGAGGAACAGCACGGGCGCATCGATCCCGTCGGCCCGCAGCCGCCGCAGCAGCCCGAACCCGTCCATGCCCGGCATCATGACATCCACGATCAGGGCATCCGGCCGGAACACCCGCGCCCGGTCCAGCCCCTCGGCGCCATTGCCCGCGGCAGCGACCTCGAACCCCTGATACCGCAGACTCACGGTGAGCAACTCGACGATCATGGGTTCGTCGTCCACCACGAGCACACGCGCCTCGGGCGTCCGTTCGGCAGGCTGACCATTCATAACGCCCATGCTCCTCCCCACCCCACCGACCACGCTGTGCCTTCGCTGGGAGTTTCCTGGGAGCCGGACCACGCGGCCCGAACATCAGAGCCCCCTGTCAGGATTGAACTGACGACCTTTCGCTTACAAGGCGAGTGCTCTACCACTGAGCTAAGGAGGCGGAAAGCGGTGACATCATAACCGGCCGGACGCGGCGGCTGTGCGGCGCCCGTTCACGGGTGCCGCACAGCCGCCGAGCCGGTTGTCCGTTTGCGCAGTATCTATCGGGTACTGCGGGTCAGGACTGGGCGGCCTGCCGAGCCGCGTCATCGGCGGCCATCGCGTCACGCAGGCTCTTGGGCCGCATATCGGTCCAATTCTTCTCGACGTATTCGACGCAGGCAGCGCGGCTGTCCTCGCCGAACACCACTCGCCAGCCGGCCGGGACCTCCGCGAAGGCCGGCCACAGGGAATGCTGCTCCTCGTCGTTGACCAGAACGAAGAAGCGGCCGTCCTCATCGTCGAACGGGTTGGTGCTCATTTCACCTCACTGGATACGTGCGCTGTGTACGGGAACGCTGACGGGGTTCGGAAAATCCCCCCGGGCGTTGTGTCGACCCTAGCAAGGCCGGCGTTACGGTTGGCCAGTTACCTCGAGCCGCCGAAGAAGTCGAGCAAAACCTTGTTCACCGCCTCCGGTCGTTCCAGGTAGCCGTAGTGCCCGGCGTCCGGAATCTCCTGGTAGCGCGCGCCGGGGATGACGTCGGCGACCTCGCGGGTGAGGTATGCCGGAATCATCCGGTCGTCGGCGAAGCCCACGGCCAGGCTCGGCACCTTGATGCCGCGGTAGGCATGGAGACGGTCGAAGTCGTGGTCCATCCGGCGCTGCGCGCGGATGCCGGGAGTGACCGGGCCACCGGTGAATTCGAACAGATCCAGCCAGTCCCGCGCCGAATTCGGGTCGGCCATGGTGGCGGGCGACAGGTTCATTACCGCGGTGAGCGCGGCCTCGTACTTGGGCGGCAGCTTCACCCCGGACGCGTCGAGTTCGTGCTCGCCCAGCGACAGCGTCTTCTGGAACTGGTCCAGGCGTCCGTGCCCGGCCATGTAGACGGCCTTGCGGACCAGGTCGGGACGGGCCAGCGCCAGCTCCTGCGTCACCCGCGCGCCCATCGAGGTGCCCGCCACCAGTGCGGGGCCCTCGTCGAGCAGTTCGATCAGGCCCGCGGTGTCGCGCACCATGTCGTCGATGGTGATGCCGTGCGCGGACTCGCCGGACGGGGCGATGCCGCGATTGTCGAAGGTGCACACCCGATATCCGGCCGCCAGCAGCGCCGGCACCTGATGCAGCTCCCACACCCGCCCCGGACTCCCGGTGCCCATGATCAGCACGACCAGCGGCGCCGCGCCCTTGGTGTCGGTGCCCTTGGCCTTGTCCCCCTTCACCTGGTAGTTCAGCGAGATTCCGTTCACCGTGGCCAACGGCATGATGCTGGGACCCTTCTTTCCGCGTGTACAGACTGCTCTCCCCACGGTATAGGTATCCACACGCCGAGCGTTTCGGCACCGGCACGTGTGGAATGCCCGCATGCGGACGCCCGATACCATTGACATCGCAGAACGAGACACGACCCCGAGCCGAGAGGACACGATGATGGCCGCGAAAGGCGCGAACGACATCGCGGACGACGATCTGGAGCCGCTCGCCGACGAAACCGCACGGCAGGCCCAGCGCGTGGTGGCCGCCTATGCCAACGACGCGGACGAATGCCGGATGCTGCTGTCGATGCTCGGGATCGGACCAAGCAACCGGAGCGAATAACCGCCGCGTCTCCTCACACAACTTCACGGGCTCGAGCAATCGGAGGATCCAGCAGTGGACCAGCAGAGCGAATCCCAGACCGATCTGACACAGCGCGCTCTACCGGATGCCGAGCCCACTCCATCGAACTTCCAGAGTGGTGATGCCGGGTCCGGTTTCGTCGTCGTCGCCAACCGGTTACCGGTGGATCTGGAGCGACTACCCGACGGCTCCACGCGCTGGAAGCGCAGCCCCGGTGGGCTGGTGACCGCGCTGGAGCCGGTGCTTCGCAGCAACAACGGCGCCTGGGTGGGCTGGGCGGGGGTGCCCGACGTCGATGTCGATCCGATCATCGAGGACGGCCTGGAACTGCATCCGGTCCCGCTGTCGGGCGACGAGGTCGCCGAGTACTACGAGGGATTCTCCAACGGCACGCTGTGGCCGCTGTACCACGACGTGATCGTCCGCCCGGAATACCAGCGCAGCTGGTGGACGACGTATGTCAACGTCAACCGTCGGTTCGCCGAGCACACCGCGAAGGTCGCCGCCGAGGGCGCCACCGTCTGGGTGCAGGACTATCAGCTGCAGTTGGTGCCGAAGATGCTGCGGATGCTGCGGCCGGACCTGACCATCGGATTTTTCCTGCACATCCCGTTCCCGCCGGTGGAGCTGTTCATGCAGTTGCCGTGGCGCACCGAGATCGTGGAGGGCCTGCTGGGCGCCGACCTGATCGGATTCCACCTGCCCGGCGGCGCGCAGAACTTCCTGTACCTGGCGAGAAGGCTTGCCGGACAGCCGACTTCGCGCGGCACCATCGGCGTGCGCTCGAAAATGGGTGTGGTGCAGGTGGGTTTCCGCACGGTGCGGGTGGGCGCGTTCCCGATCTCGATCGCCTCCGCCGAACTCGACGAGCTGTCGCGTCGCCGGTCGGTGCGCGAGCGGGCCGCGCAGATCCGTTCCGAGCTGGGCAATCCCAAGAACATCCTGCTGGGCGTCGACCGGCTCGATTACACCAAGGGCATCGACATCCGGCTCGAGGCGCTGGAGGAGCTGCTGCGCGAGGGCCGGCTCGATCCGTCCGAGACGGTGATGGTGCAGCTGGCCACGCCGAGCCGCGAACGGGTCGAGAGCTACATCCAGATGCGCGGCGACATCGAGCGCCAGGTGGGCCGGATCAACGGCGAGTTCTCCCGGGTCGGTTTCCCCGTCGTGCACTACCTGCACCGCCCGATCCCGCGCGACGAACTGGTCGCGTTCTTCGTCGCCGCCGACGTCATGCTGGTGACGCCGCTGCGCGACGGCATGAATCTGGTGGCCAAGGAGTACGTGGCCAGCCACAGCGGCCTCAACGGCGCCCTGGTGCTGAGCGAATTCACCGG
This sequence comes from Nocardia sp. N2S4-5, assembly GCF_044628355.1. Lineage (NCBI taxonomy): Bacteria > Bacillati > Actinomycetota > Actinomycetes > Mycobacteriales > Nocardiaceae > Nocardia > Nocardia sp. N2S4-5. Next base: position 4,301,229 of record NZ_JBIUPM010000001.1, read on the forward strand.
CGCCGCAGCGGAATTGCGCCAGGCGTACCTGTGTAATCCGCACGATCTCGACAGCGTCGAAGACGCGATCACGGCCGCGCTGGACGATGAGCCCGACACCAAGCGCCGCCGCATGCGCGCGATGCGCCGCCAGGTGCTCACCCACGACGTGGACCGCTGGGCGCGGGCGTTCCTCGAGGCGCTGGCGCAGGACCGGGTGGCCGGTAGCGCCCTGCTCAGCGACGACGACGTGGACGAGGAACCGCGGCGCTGAACCGCCGAATGCCTTGCGGCGCAATCAGATCGGGTTGACCTGACCGACGAGCCAGTGCCCGTCCTCCTTGTCCAGGGTGACCCGGACGCGGCTGGGGGTGACCGTGCCCTGCGGGGCGTCCTTGCTGGTGGTGATCTGATTCAGGTACAGCAGCACGACCGCGTGCGAGCGGTCGGCCGACACCACGCCGCCGGCCTGGGTGTTGGCCTGGACGGTGAGTTCCTTCTCCTTGGCGCCCTTGGCGATCACGTCGGTGACCAGCTTCAGGTAGTCCTTGCGGAACTCGGGGGTGAGGCTGTCGCCCACCTTCGGCAGTTCGGTGTCGACGGAGTGGAAGTCGTAGCTGAACATGGCCTGGACAGTGCGGCGGGCAGCGTCGACGGACTGAGTCCGGGCCTGCTCGGACTGGTTGTCGGACCAGAAACGGAAGCCGGTGAACCCGCCCACGACGACGGCGGCCACGAACAGTACGGCCGCACCGGCGACCAGGATGGGGCGAAGCTGGTTTCTCATGCCACGAACTCCACTTGCGAGGCGGTGAGGTGTCCGTCGTCGCCGCGGGCGACGGTGACCCGGAAGCGGTAGTACCGCTGCTGCGGGTCGGCGGACGCCGCGTTGGTGAGGGTCTGCTTGGCGGCGATGAGCACCCGCGCGGAGTGGTCGTCCTCGCTCTCGATCGCCGTCTCGATGATCTCGCCGCTGGCCTTCACCTTGGCCTGCTGCACGACCTGCGCGTAGGCGTCCTTGCGCTCGGAGTACTCGGCCTTGAGCTGGCCGGAGGCCACCGCCAGCACCCGGTCGATGTCCTGCGGGGCGGTGTCGTCCTTGATGTTGGTCAGGTTGAGTACCGCTTGCTTGGCGGTCTGGGTGTAATCGGCTCGCCGCGCGTCGAGCGTGTCCGCGTGCCGCTGGTGGTAGACGAAGAAACCGCCGGAACCGAGCAGAACCAGCACCGACAGCACCGCGACCACGGCGGCGATCCAGCCGAGCCAGCCCAGCCTGCCCGACTTCTTCCCGGTGGTGTCGGCGGACGTGACCGGGGCCGCGGCGGTTGCGAGCCGCACGGTGTCGGCGTCGGCCGCACCGAGGCGCACGGTATCAGCGGCAGCGTGCTCGTCGCGGGCCGGGCTTTTGGTCCGAACGGTCTCCGCATCAGCGCCGGCGCTGCGGACCGTATCGGCGTCGGCAGCGGACGCGGCACGGGCCTTCTCCACCTCGGCGGCATCGAGCCGCACGGTGTCCGCCTCGGCGGACGCGTCGGCAGCGGTGGCGGCTCGCACCCTGTCGGCGGCCGACGTCTCGGTCACGATCTCGGTCTGGCGGGCATTGCCCGCGGGCGGTCCCGCCGAGCGCACCACGCGACGGCGGGTGCGACCGGGGGTGCCTGTGTTTTCGCTCATTTCTGCTGCTCCTCGAGCATCGACTGCCAGCTCGACGGTACCGTGCCGGAACCGCCACTCTGGATGTCGCCCTGTCGGTAGGTGCGGCCGTCGGGTCCCATGAAGGTGGCACTCTTCGGGTCGTAATGGGTGTTGAGCGACGCCGGGTGGGTGTCGGCCGACCCCTGCGCGGGAGCGGGCGCCGCCGCGGGCGGTTCACCGGCGGAGGCCACCGGCTGCGGCGGCCCGGACGGCGGGTTGTTGCCCTCCGGCACATAGCCCCGGGGGTCGCGGCACAGCTCCGGTGTCGGCGCCCGCTTGCCCGGCACCTCCTGGCACGGATAGTTGCGGATGCCGCGCACCGCTTCCTTGGCGTCCTGCGGGATCTTGCAGTACAGCTCGGGCGTCTCCGGCACGGAGAAATCGTTGGGCGAACGCCGCTGGTCCGGCGGCAGGAAGCCGGTCGTACAGCCGGGCGGGTCGTTGAGGCCCAGCATGAAGTCCACGATGGCGCCGTACTTGACCGGCCCGCTCGCGGCGGTCAGCAGCGCCGACACCATCGGCGGCAGCACCACCAGGATCTGCTCCAGCCCGGCGTGATAGGTCACCCCGACCTGACCGACGCTCACCAGATTCGACAACAGCAGCGGCAGTGTGGGTTTCAGGTCCTGGAAGGTCGAGCTGACCTTCTCCGCCGCCGCCGGGGTGCGCTCGAGCAGTCCGCGCAGCGCCGGATCGTGTTCGCGCAGTTGATCGGTGAGGGTGGCCAGATCCCGGGTCCACGACCGCACGGCCGCGTCGGACTCGTTCTGGGTGTCCAGCAGCGGGCCGATCTTCGCCAGCAGGTCCTTGGTCGCGCCGGTGTTCGCCTTCGCCTCCTGCACCAGCAGCGAGGCCGAGTCGATGAACTTCTGCAGATCCGGTCCCGCGCCGTTGAACGCGGTGAACGCGTCGTCGATGACCTGACGCAGCTTGGTGTCGGAAATACTCGCCAGCAGCCGATCGGCCTGATCCAGCATGGCCCCGACATCCTGCGGAAGTTTGGTGCGCCCCACCGGAATCACCGCGCCGTCGGCGAGATTGCCGCCGTGCGGCGAGGCCGCCGGCACCAGATCGACGTACTGCTCGCCGATCGCGGACACGCTGCGCACGTAGGCGTCCACGTCGACGGGAATCCGGTAGTCGCTGTCGATCGACAGCTTCGCGTCCACACCGGTCGGCGTGAGCCGGACCTCCTCGACCTTGCCGACATTCGTGCCGCGGAAGGCGACATTCGCGGTCGGGTAGAGCCCTCCGGTCGCCTCGAGCTGCACGGTCACCCCGTACCGTCCGATGCCGAACATCGCCGGCAGGTGCACGTACGCGGCGGACATCACCAGCAGGCCGACCACCGTCAGCACGCCGAAGATGACCAGCTGGGTCCGGACGAACTTGGTGAGCTTCACTGCCCCGGGCCTCCTTGCGGCGCACCGGGAACCGTCAGCCCCGGAATCGAGGGCAGCCCCGGAATCGGCGGCAGGCCCGGAATGCTCGGCGCCGGCGGGGGCGGCTGCAGCGGTCCCTGCACGGGATCGCCCTTCTCCCCGGCGGTTCCGGCGATGGTGCCGAGCGCGGCCTCCACGCCGTACTTCGCCTGCACGCCACCGAATCGGCCGCCGAGCGGCGTGCCGGTGAGGAAGTTCGAGTCCAGCCGGGCGCCGGTGATGTCGTAGGTGACGAACAGGTTCATGTAGTCGCCCTTGACCGCCTGGTTGATGCCCTTGATCGGGAACGGGAACGTCAGCAGCAATTGCAACGAGGCCGCGAGCCGATCTCCGGTGTCGGACAACGACTTCAGCGTCGGCCACAGGTCGGCCAGTTCGGCCTTCAGGTTCTCGCCGCCCTGCGCGATGATCCGCTGCACCACGTCGCCGAGATCGCCCAGCGCCGTGAGGACGTGGGTGATGTTCTCGCGGCGATCGGCGAGCACCGTCAGCGCGGGATGGATGTTCTCGATGGCCGCGGCCACCTGATCCTTCTGCTGCGAGAGCTGTCCGGAGAACCGGTCGAGTCCCTCCATCGCGCCGATGATGTCGGTGGTCTGCTGGTCCAGCGTGCCGGTCAGCTGCGCCAGCTGCGGCAGCAGGTCGCGGATCGCGTCCTCGCGGCCGTTGAACGTCGCGTTCAGCTCGTGGGTGATGGTCTCGAGCTGCGAGATGCCGCCGCCGTTGAGCACCACCGACAGTGACGAGAGCGTCTGCTCGGTGGTCGGGAAGGCGCCCGCGCGGTCGAGCGGGATGACATCGCCGTTGTGCAGTTCCCCTTGCGCCGCAACACCTTCGGGCGGCGCCAGCTCGACGTGGTTGCTGCCCAGCAGGCTGGTCTGGCCGATCCGCGCGATCGCGTTCGCGGGCAGTTTCACGCCCTTGTCGAGGCTGACGGTCACCAGCGCGTGCCAGCCCTCGACCTCGATTCCGGTCACCGTCCCGACCGCCACATCGTCGACCTTCACCGGCGAATTACGGGTCAGCGTGGTGACATTCGGCATCTGGATGCGCACCTGCCAGGAGCCCTCCCCCGTCCCCGCCGCACCCGGCATCGGCAGGGTGTTGAGGCCGTCCCACTGGCACCCGGTCGCGCCCAGCAGCACGGCCAGGCCGATCGCCACACCGGCGATCCGGGTTTTCCGCCGCCCGCGCATCATCGGCCTCCTCCCGGAATCGCCAGGCCCGCAATGTCACCCGGCACGCTGACCGGGGATTCGCCACCGGCCGCGCCCGCGAGATCCGGGGTGCTGTAGGTGAGCTGCTGCGGGAACACGGTCTGGGTGGACGCCGGATTCACCAGCAGCGGTGGGTAATTCATGACCAGCGAGTTGAGCACCGGCCCCAGGTATTGGCGGCACAGCTGCCCGGACTTGTCGGATTCGTTGGCGCCGATGCCCTCCACCGCGCCGCACAGGAACGCGATCGGGTTGGCGAAGTTGGTGCCCACCACCGCGCCCGCCAGCGAGCCCTGGGCGGGCTTGTAGATCTGGTAGAAGTTCACCAGGCCCGTCGGGCCGGAGTGCAGCACCTTTTCGAGCTCGGGCCGCTTGTCGGCCAGCAGCTGGGTGACGTCCTGGAGGCGCTGCACGCCCTCGGTGAGCGCGCCGCCGCGTTCGTCCAGGAATCGCTTCACATCGGCCACCGCGGTATCCAGATTGTCCAGTCCCGCACCGAGATCCGTCGAGACCCCGGCCAGCACCGACGACACCGAGGCCAGCCGGCCGCCGAACTGCACGATCTGATCGTTGCTCTTGGACAGCACGTCGACGAACTGCTGCAGATTGCGGATGGTGCCGAACAGGTCGGTCCGGCCGTCGGAGAGCGTGTTCAGCGTGCTCGACAGTTCCCGCAGCGTGTCCCGCAGGGCCTGGGCGTTGCCGTTGCCGAGATTGTCGGCGAAGGTGTCGACCGCCCGGCCGAACGAGCCCTGCTTGTCCTCGCCCACCGGTCCCAGCGCCTGCGACAGCTTGGTCAGCTCCGCCTTGATGTCGTCCCATTCCACCGGAATCGCGGTGCGCTCGATCGGGATCTCGGCGTTGTCGTGCAGCTTCGGGCCCTCGGTGTAGACCGGGGCCAGCTGCACGAACCGCGCCGACACCAGCGAGGGCGAGACGGCCACGGCATTGGCCTCGGCCGGGATGTCGACGCCGCGGTCGACGGTCATGGTCACCTTGACGCGGTCGCGGCCGGGCTCGATCGAATTGATCTTGCCGACCTTCACGCCCAGCACCCGGACGTCGTCCCCGGCGTACAGGCCGGTCGTCGAGGGGAAATACGCGGTGATGTGGGTCTTGCCGATATTGGTGACGGCCCCGTAGACGATCCACGCGGCCAGGGCCACCACCAGGCCCGCGGCCACGTACCGCGTCCAGCGCGGCACCTTGGCGATCTTGCGCAGTGCGGTCATCGCGGCGGCTCCTGAATTGCGGGACTGGTGGTCAGCGGAGCGTTCAGATACTCCTGGAACGATTGCGGCAGCCGGTCCGGCCACACGAGCGCGTCGACCAGCGGGCGGATCGTCACGCTGGAGATGTTGGACAGATACGACTGGAAGTAGGGCCCGCTGCCGACCTGTTCGCCCAGCGCAGCCGCGTACGGGCCGAGCTGTTCGAGCGCCGAACCCAGGTTGTCCTTGTTCTTCTGCAGCAGCGCCAGCACCGAATTCAGTTTCTCCAGAGCGGGTTTCAGCTGCGCCTCGTTGTCGGAGACGAATCCGCTGAGCTGCTGCGCCAGCCCGTTCACATACACGATCAGCTGACTCAGGGCCGTGCGCCGGGCATCCAGTTCGCCGAGCAGATCGTTGCCGTCCAGCAGCAGCGCGTTGATCTGGTTGGAACGGTCCGCGAGCACCTTGGTCACGTTCTGCGCGCGGCCGAGCAGCTCGGTAAGCGCTTGGTCGCGATTGTTCAGGCTGCGCGACAGCTGCGTGATGCCGTCGAGGGCCGACCGCAGCGGCGCCGGGGTGTCGGCGAAGGTCTGCGACAGCGTGTCCAGGGTCTGGTTGACCTGATCCAGGTCCAGGCCCTGCACGGTCTTGCTGAGATCACCGAGCGCGTCGTTGAGCGAATACGGAGACCTGGTGCGCTCCAACGGAATCGGATCGTCACGCCGCAGCGCCCCGGTGCCCCGGGGGTCCACCTCGAGCGACTTGCGGCCCAGCACGGTGTTGGTCTTGATGGCGGCGGTCGTCTTGTCGCCCAGCACGATCGACTCGTCGAGGCTGAAGCGCACCTTCACCTTGGCGCCGTCCAGGCGCACGTCCTCCACCCGGCCGGTCCGCACCCCGGCCACCTGGACCTGGTCGCCGGGCAGGAGCCCGCCGGCATCGGCGAAGAACGCACTGAACTCGGCGCCGCCGCGCACGAACGGAAGCCGGTCGAATTGCAGCGCCGACAGCGAGATCGCGATGGCCAGCACGACACCGACGACGCCGATCTGCAGCAGCGGGGACCGATTTCCGTTCACTGGCTCGCACACCTTCCGGTCGTCTGATTGCCCGGCAGATGCACTTCCATCGGCTTGCCGTCGGGACCGTCGGCGAGCATGGTGACGCCGCAGACGTACATGTTCAGGAACGACCCGTAGGACCCGACGCGGACCAGCTTCTTGTAGGTCTCCGGCAGCTGGTCGAAGATCGCCTGCAGATCACCGGATTTGTCGTCCAGGTTCTGTGACAGCTGACCGAGCTGGCCGAAGGTCTGCTGCAGGTCGGGCCGGGCCTGCCGCAGCAGGTCGGTCAGGTCGCCAGTCGCCCCGGCCAGGCGCGGCAGCGCCGCACCGATCGGGTCCTTGTCCGCCGCCAGGCCGCTGACCAGCCGTTGCAGTTCGGTCAGCGTGGTGTCGAATTCCTTACCGCGATCGTCGATGGTGGCCAGCACCGTCTTCAGGTTCTCGATCACGCTGCCGATCAGCGCGTCCCGGTCGGCCAGCGTCTTGCTGAACGAACCTGAGCTGTTCAGCAGCGCCACCAGCGCGCCGCCCTGTCCTTGGAACACCTGCAGCAGCGCCTCGGTGAGGTCGTTGACCTGAGCCGGATCCAGGCCGCGCAGCAGCGGTTTGAACCCGCCGAGCAGCAGGTCCAGGTCCAGCGCCGGTTTGGTCCGGTCGGTCCCGAGGGTGGCGTTCTTCGACAGCGCCGCGGCCGTGCCCGGACCCTCCATCAGCTCCAGATACCGGTCGCCCACGAGGTTCTCGTAGCGGACGGCCGCCTGGGTGCTGGTGTAGAGCCGGTACTTGTTGTCGACGTCGAAATCGACATGCGCGAGATGGTCCTTGCCGACGTACACCCGGCTGACCGACCCGACCGGCACCCCGGCGATGCGCACCTTCGAACCGGGCAGCATGCCGGAGGAACTGGTGAACACCGCGTGATAACCGGTCTCCCGGGAGAAGCGCATCTGGCTGAAGATCACCCCGAGCATGGCCAGCACGAGCACCATGACCAGCGTGAAGATGCTCAGTTTCACGGTCGAGGCGTGCATTTTCATCCTCACGGATTCGGCACCCCCGGCATTCCGGCGAACATCAGCTGGAACACGCGCGGACCATTGAGGTGCGAATGCAGCTCCGGCGTCCACACCTCGCCCTCGGCGGTGTCGGTGACCAGGTAGTTGGAGTGACTGCCCGGCACCCGGTCGATGATGTTCTCGCAGTGCGGGCCGCCGGTGGCGTTCACCTTGGGCAGATCCTTCGGGTACCGGTAGGGCTCACCGCCCGGCATGAACCCGGCGTTCAGCAGCACCCCGGCGCCGCTGCCGCCGAAGATCTGATTCATCACGTCGACATTGGTGCCGATGCCCTCGACCACGCAGTTCAGCGCGGACCGGTACTGGTAGAGCAGATCGGTGGTGGGCCGCAGCAGATCCAGCGCCGTCACCAGCGACTGCTCGTTGTCGCGCAGGATCGGCGTGGTGGTGTCGGCCAGGCCGATGAGGTTCACGAGCATGGCATCGAAATTGTGTTCCTCGTCGACGAGGGTGCCGCCGGTGACTCCGACATTGTCGGTGGTGCGCAACAGATCCGGCACGGCGTCGGCGTACAGGTTGGTCACGCCGATCGACGACCGCAGATCGCGTTGCAGGTCCGGCAGGCTCGGATTGATCTCCTGCAGGAATTGATCGCTGTCGACCAGCAGCTGCCCCAGCTTGTCGCCGCGGCCCTCCAGCGCCGTGCCGAGCGCGGTCAGCGTCGCGTTCAGTTTCTCCGGCTGCACCTGGGCCAGCACATCGGTCAAATGCTGGAACAGCGTATTGAATTCGACCGTCACGGACTTGGCGGCCAAGGTCGCGCCCGGCCGCAGCGAATCCGGCGAGGGCTGTTCGGGCACTTCGAAATTCACGTATTTGGCGCCGAACACGGTGGTGGACCGGATGTCCACACCGGCATTGGCGGGGATCATTTTCAACTGCTCGGGGTCCACGTCCAGCCGTAGCCGGGCATGGTCGCCGGTGTACGAAATCGACGCCACCCGGCCGATTTCGACGCCGCGAATCTTCACCTTCGCATCCGGGTCCAGCACCAGCCCGGCGCGCGGCGCGTCGATGAAAACTGCTCGGGTGTCGGCGAATCCGCCGGCGAACATCGTCAGCGCGATCGCCACGACGGCCGCCAGACTCAGCACGAAGCCCAGCCCGGCGAGTTTCACGCCCCAGCCGGCGCCGAATATCTTTCCGGCGCCGTCCTTTTCGACCAGTTTGTTTGCCGCCATACCGCCTACCCGGAGAGATGGAAATTGCCGGAGGTGCCGTAGATGGCCAGCGAGACCAGCAGGGTCACCGTCACCACCGCGACCAGCGAGGCGCGCACCGCGTTACCGACCGCGACGCCGACCCCGACCGGACCGCCCGAGGCGTGATAGCCGTAATACGTGTGGATCAGCATGACCGCCAGGGCCATGAAGATCGCCTGCACGAACGACCACAGAATGTCGCTGGGAATCAGGAAGGTCGAGAAGTAGTGGTCGTACACGCCCGCCGACTGCCCGTAGATCACCACCGTCGCGAAACGGCTGGCGACGAACGACGCGATCACCGCCAGCGCGTACAGCGGCACGATCGCGATCATTCCGGCCAGCACCCGCGTCCCGATCAGGAACGGCACCGGCCGGATGGCCATCGCTTCCAGCGCGTCGATCTCCTCGGCGACGCGCATCGCGCCCAATTGCGCGGTGGCGCCGGCGCCGATGGTCGCGGCCAGCCCGATTCCGGAAATCACCGGCGCCGCGATGCGGACGTTGATGAATGCCGCGAAGAAGCCCGTCAGCGCCTCGACGCCGATATTGCCGAGCGAACTGTAGCCCTGCACCGCGATGGTGCCGCCGGCGAACAGCGTCAGGAATCCGACGATCACCACCGTGCCGCCGATCACCGCCAGCGCGCCGCTGCCCATGCTGATCTCGGCGATCAATCGAATGGTTTCGGTGCGATAGTGCGTGAGCGCCCGCGGCACCGCGGCGAGGGACTGCGCGTAGAACAGTGCGTGCCGCCCGATGTTGTCTAGTGAATCGGACAACCTCCGCACTCGACGAACAGTACGCGGGAAGCGGGATTCGATCACAAAGGCCATGCCGTCACCGCACCGTGAACTTGATGCCGACAGCGGTGACCACAACGTTCACCACGAACAGAGCCATGAAGGAGAACACCACCGTCTGGTTGACCGCGTCGCCGACGCTCTTGGGTCCGCCTCGGACATTCAGCCCCAGGTAGCACGCCACCAGCCCGGCGATCAGGCCGAACAGCGTGGCCTTGACCTCGGAGATGACCAACTCCGGCAGGTGCGTCAGCAGCGTGATCCCGTTGACGAAGGCGCCGGGATTCACGCCCTGCAGGAAGACCGAGAACAGGAAGCCACCGACGATGCCGATCGTGCAGACCAGGCCGTTGAGCAGCGCGGCGACGAACATCGACGCGAGCACGCGCGGCACCACCAGCCGGTGCACGGGGTCGATGCCCAGCACCCGCATGGCATTGATCTCCTCGCGGATGGTCCGCGCGCCGAGGTCCGCGCAGATCGCGGTGGCGCCGGCGCCCGCCACGATCAGCACCGTCACGATGGGGCCGACCTGGGTGACCGCGCCGAACGCGGCGCCCGCACCGGACAGGTCCGCCGCGCCGATCTCCCGCAGCAGGATGTTGAGCGTGAAGCTCACCAGCACGGTGAACGGAATGGCGACCAGCAGGGTCGGGACGATGGAGACCCGGGCCACGAACCACGACTGATCGATGAACTCGCGCCGTTGAAAGGGGGGCCGTACCAGGGCCCGCGCGACGGCGGCGGTGAGTTCGAAGAACCCACCCACCGCTTGCATCGGCACGGCGAGAACCTGGTTCATTCCGCGATTCCTCCTTGCCGTGCCTTGCACATACTGCCTGCGACGGCACTCGCCGATGGCGTCGGTGCCGTCCCGAAGATTAGAACATGTTCATCTGCATTCTGGACAGATTTTTTGAGTTTTGAGCTGCCCATTTCTCCCGAAGGTTCATCGAGAGCTAGAACTTGTTCATACGGTGTACGAGCCGCCTTTGTGAGGAACCGCACACCATCCGAGGTCCATGTCTACCAACTGCTCGACCGCCGATCAACCGAACAACGGGGGCAGCCGCCGTCAGTTGGTCGTTCAGCCGAGTTCGTGCAGCGCCGACGCGGAAAACGTACGCCCGGACGGCCGCTCGGAGAAGTAGTTTCCGAGTGTGTCGGCCAATGTGTCCGGCGTCCATTGCGCACCGTCGGCGTCGAAGCGCTGTTCCACCTCGGGAGCGGCCATCAGCGCCACCATCGATCCGTAGACCACGAAGACTTGTCCGCTGATCGCCTCGGCGCCCGGTGCGGCCAGGTAAGCGACCAGTCGGGCCACATGATCGGGCGACAGCGGGTCGACCTCGCCGACCGGAGCGTCGGAGAACACCTTCTCGGTCATGGCGGTGCGCGCCCGCGGGCAGATCGCGTTGGCCTTCACGCCGAAGCGCGCCAGCGCCCGCGATGCCGACAAGGTCAGCGCGGTGATGCCCGCCTTCGCCGCGGCATAGTTGGCCTGCCCCTCGGGGCCGAGCAGACCGGCCTCGGAGGCGGTGTTGATCAGGCGCCCGTACACCGGCGCGCCCGCCTGCTTGGACTTGCCGCGCCAATACGCGGCGGCATTGCGGGACAGCAGGAAGTGCCCGCGCAAATGCACGGCAAGCACCGCGTCCCAGTCCTCGTCGGACATGTTGAACAGCATGCGGTCGCGGGTGATGCCGGCGTTGTTCACGACGATGTCGACGCCGCCGAAGGCCTCCTCCGCGGTGCTGATCAGCGCGTCGGCGGTGGCCCGCTCGGCCACGCTGCCGGCGACGAACTCGGCCTTGGCGCCGAGCGCCCGGATGTCGGCGAGCGTCGCGGCCACCGCGTCGTTCTCGGCCAGATCGTTGACCACCACCGCGGCTCCGGCGCCCGCCAGCGCGAGCGCCTCCGCCCGGCCCAGTCCGGCACCGGCTCCGGTCACAATCGCCACTCGACCGGACAGACTCAGTTCACTTTCGACCACGCCGTGACTCTAGAACGTGTTCCAGTTCACGGCAAGCATCGAGTCACTCGAGTTTCAGGGCCGCCTTCGGGCACTGCGCGACCGCGGTCTCGACATCGGCCAGCCGATCCGCGGGCACCTCGGTCACCGCGACGTGCAGCATGTCCTCGTCATCGAGTTCGAAGACGTCGGGCGCAATTCCGACACAGATACCGTTCGCTTCGCACTGGTCGAAGTCCACAGTCAGCTTCATTGACAACTCCTTTGCCGCAGATATCGCCGAGCCTACAAGCCGTTCCCGGACGCCGCGGCTGAAGCGGCCGGATCCAGGCTCCATACTGGAACATGTTTCAGTCGATATGCAATGATCGGAACAACCATCCGGTGCCATACCGGCCGGCTATCAACGAGTGATGAGGTGTCCCTCCATGCGGATTGCTTATACCCCGCAACAGGAACAGCTGCGTGCCGAGCTGCGCGAGTACTTCGCCGAGCTGGTCACCCCGGAGCGCCGGGCAGCCCTGTCCGCGCAGACCGGCGAATACGGCCACGGCGATGTCTACCGCGAGGTCGTGCGGGACATGGGCCGCGACGGCTGGCTCGCGCTGGGCTGGCCGAAGGAGTTCGGCGGGCAGGACCGCTCCACGATGGACCAGCTGATCTTCACCGACGAGGCGGCGATCGCGGGGGCCCCGGTGCCGTTCCTGACCATCAATTCGGTGGCGCCGACGATCATGCACTACGGCACCGAGGAGCAGAAGCGGTTCTTCCTCCCCAAGATCGCGGCGGGCGAACTGCACTTCTCCATCGGCTACTCCGAGCCGGGCGCCGGCACCGACCTGGCCTCGCTGCGCACGACCGCGGTGCGCGACGGCGACGACTGGGTCATCAACGGCCAGAAGATGTGGACCAGCCTCATCCAGTACGCCGACTACGTGTGGCTGGCCGCGCGCACCGACCCGAACGCCAAGAAGCACAAGGGCATCAGCATGTTCATCCTGCCCACCACGGCCGAGGGCTTCTCCTGGACGCCGGTGCACACGATGGCCGGGCCCGACACCAGCGCCACCTACTACCAGGACGTCCGGGTGCCGCACACCGCGATGGTCGGGCCGGAGAACGGCGGCTGGTCCCTGGTCACCAACCAGCTCAACCACGAACGGGTGGCGCTGACTTCGGCCGCGCCGCTGCAACTGGCCCTGAACCAGACCGTCGAGTGGGCCAAGGACACCAAGGACTCCAACGGGGCACGGGTCATCGACGGCGAATGGGTGCGCCTGAACCTGGCCCGGGTGCACGCCAAGGTGGAATTCCTGAAGCTGCTGAACTGGGAGATCGCGTCCGGCGCGGACGCCGGCGGCGACGCCGCGCCGCGCCCGTGGGACGCCTCCACCTGCAAGGTGCTCGGCACCGAGCTGGCCACCGAGGCCTACCGCCTGCTCATGGAGGTGCTCGGGCCGCAGGGCTACCTGCGCCAGGACTCGCCGGGCGCCGCGCTGCGCGGCCGCCTCGAGCGCATGCACCGCGCCTGCCTCATCCTGACCTTCGGCGGCGGCACCAACGAGGTGCAGCGCGACATCATCGCCATGACCGCCCTGAAGCAGCCGGCCGCGGCGCGCTGACCGAAAGCTGAGTGATCACAATGGATTTCACCAATACCGAAGCACAGCAGGACCTGGCCCGGCTCACCGGCGAGGTGTGCGGCAAGCTCGTCACGGCCGAACGACTGCGTGAACTCGACACCGCGGCCGTGCGTTTCGACGAGCCGCTGTGGCGCTCGCTGGGCGAGACGGGTGTGCTGGCGGCGACGCTGCCCGAGTCCGTCGGCGGCAGCGATCTGGGCGTGCTGGAGCAGATAGCTGTGCTCCGCGAGCTGGGCAAGTATGTGGCGGCGGTGCCGTACCTCTGGTCGGTGGTGCTGGGCGCGGGCGCGCTGGCGGCCTTCGGAACCGACGCGCAGCGTGAGACGGCGACGAAAGCCGCTGCGGGCGAGACGATCCTGACCGTGGCGCTCTCCGAGGAGCGGAACTGGGAGCCGGCGCGGCCGACCACCACCGCGACCGCCGACGGTGACGGGTGGCGGCTGACCGGGGCCAAGACCGTCGTGCCGTTCGCTGAGCAGGCGTCGCGGATCCTGGTGTCGGCCAGTGTGTCCGGGGCGCCGGCGGTGTTCCTGGTCGATCCCGCCGACGCGAGTGTGCGGGTGACGGGGCAGCAGGTGGTCGACCGTAGTCCTGAGGCCGAGCTCGAATTCGACCGTGCGCCTGCGGAATTGGTGGGGACGGTCGAGTCCGGTGCGGAGGTGGTGGACTGGCTGCTCGGGCGGGGGTGGCTGGGGCTGGCGGCTCAGCAGTGGGGGACGTTGGAGCGGGCGCTGGAGTTGGTGGCCGAGTATGGGCGGGAGCGGGAGCAGTTCGGGCGGAAGATCGGGGGGTTTCAGGCTGTGGCGCAGCGGTTGGCTGATGGGTATATCGATTTGCAGGGGTTGCGGCTGGCGGTTACTCAGGCGGGGTGGTTGGTTTCGGAGGGGTTGGCTGCGGGGGCGGAGATTCATACGGCTAAGTATTGGGCTGCGGAGGCTGGGCATCGGATTGCGCACACTGTGGTGCATGTGCATGGTGGGGTTGGGATTGATCGGGATCATGTTGTGCACAACTACTTCACTGCGGCTAAGCACAATGAGTTCGCGCTGGGGGGAGCTACTGATCATCTGCGGGCTTTGGGTGCGCATCTGGCTGGGTAGCTGTATTTTTGGCCTTCGCTTCGCTCCGGCGTGTTTTCGGCGCCCTTGGTCTCGGTTTTCGGGTGCCGCTGCTGGCTCCTTCGTCGCTTCGCAGCGGCACCCGAAAACCGAGACGCGCCGAAAACTTACGGGGTTGGCGGGCTACAGGGGAGGTTTTTGGCGGAGGGGGTTGCGTGGGGTGGGGATCTCACCGCTTGTGGGGAGCGGGGGTGGACCTGAGTTGGTGACTAGCGGTCTGGGGATCTCACTGGCTGTGGGGGGGCGGGGCGAACCGGGGCGGCGACTAGCGGTCTGGGGATCTCACCGGTTGTGGGATCGGGGGCGAACCTGGAGCGGCGACAAGCGATCTGAGAATCTCACCGGCTGTGGGGGCCGGGGCGAACCCGGAGCGGGGACTACCGGTCTGAGGATCTCACCGGCTCTGGGGGCCGGGGTGAAGCTGGGGCGGGGACTAGGGGTTTGCGGGTGGGATGGGTTTGGCGCGGGTGAGGATCTCGTCCACTGTCTGGTTTACGGTGAGGGTGGTGGTGTCTAGCCATAGGCCGGTGTGGGGGGTTTCGGTGTGTAGGGCGTGGTTCAGGTCGGTGACTGTGAAGGTGCCGTAGGCCTTTTTGGCGCGGGCGGCCTCTCGTTGTTCTACGGCTGCGGGGTGGGGGGCTAGCACTACGACGTAGAGCGGGCGGGTTTGGATTTGCTCGATCGTGTATGGCAGCCACTCGCCCAGCACTACGTCCTGTACGACGGCGGTGAAGCCTTGGGCCGCATAGGTGTCCGCCGTTTGGGCGGCCAGGCGGTGGCGTAGGCGCAGCTGTGCCAGGGCCTCGGGGCTCGGGTCGGGTGACATGGGGGCGGAGCCGCGCACTACGAATCGGCGGTAGGTGTCGCCGCGGATGTGCGCCGACCGATCGAAGCGCTCGGCAAGGGCCTGTGCCACAGTCGATTTGCCGGCCGCTTGGATGCCGGTGATCAGGTAGACCGCCGCGCCGCGGCCACTGTTGTCGTCCGATTCGGTCATAGCCGGACGGTAACCGGGGAGCGCACCGCTGTGCACCCGAATATCTCGGGCGTGGCACCGCACGTCCGATAGTTCGTTACGGTTCGCAACCTTCCGATGAGTTTCCGCGGCCCGCCTCGTCGGTACGGATGTAGACGCACCCGACTGCGCCGTCGAAAGGGGCCCGCCATGGCCAGCAAGATGATTTTCCTGAACCTGCCCGTCAACGACCTGGACCGGTCCAAGTCCTTCTACGAGTCGCTGGGCTGGAAGGTGAATCAGGAGTTCACCGACGACAATGCCGCCTGCGTCGTCGTCGACGACAACATCTGCCTGATGCTGTTGGTGAAGCCGTTCTTCCAGACCTTCACCTCACGCCCGATCGCGGACACCGTGGCCGCCACCGGGTCGGTCTACGCGCTCTCGCTGGGCAGTACGCAGGAGGTCGACGCCCTGGCCGCGGCGGCACTGGCGGCCGGCGCCACCGAGGAGGTCGACGAGGCCAAGCGCGCCCAGGAGGCGCAGGTCGGCATGCACGGCCGCAGCTTCATCGATCCGGACGGGCACCACTGGGAGCCTTTCTGCATGGCGTACCCGGGCAACTGACCCCGGCTACGCCCGCAGTTCCGGCGCCAGCCCGAACAGCGGGAACATGCGCTCGGTGTCCAGGAAGAAGTGCAGGCCGCTGATCTGGTCGCCGTCGAGTTCCAGCACGGTGATCGACCACGGCTGGTACACACCGGGTTCCGGGCCGGGCTTGTAGTGCCCGAAGGCGGGCAGGCCGTTGGCTCCCGCCAGCGGCACCATCTTCGACCCCCGGCACTCCTGACCGGTGGTGACCATGAACCGGGCGACGTTTTCCGGGCCCGAGACCCACAGCTCGAACGGCGGCATGGACAGCGCCACATCCTGTTTCAGCAGGGAGGTGAGGGTGTCCATGTCGTAGGCCTCGAAGGCCTGGACGAAGCCGTCGACCAGCCGGCGCTGCCGCTCGTCGGACTCGTCGTAGCCGCCCGACTCCTTCGGCTGCACCTTCGACATGGTGGCGCGGGCCCGCTGCAGGGCGCTGTTCACCGAGGCCGGCGACATCATCAGCATGTCGGCGGTCTCGTTGGCGGAGAAGCGCAGCACCTCGCGCATGATCAGGATCGCGCGCTGGGTGGCCGGGAGATGCTGCACGGCGGCCACGAACGCCAGCCGCAGCGAGTCCTTGGCGGTGGCGTGCTCGGCCGGGTCCGCCCCGAAGGCCATGCCGTTCGGGATGGGCTCGACCCAGACGTAATCCGGCTGCGCCGAGGGCAGTGGACTGTCCGGACTCGACGGGCCCGACAGGTCCATCGGCCGGGCCCGGCGCTGCGGCCCGTCCAGCATGTCCAGGCACACATTGGTGGTGATCTTGTACAACCACGACCGCAGGCTGGACCGGCCCTCGAACGAGTCATACGCCTTCCACGCGCGGGTGAACGCGTCCTGGACGGCATCCTCGGCCTCGAACGAGGACCCCAGCATGCGGTAGGCGTAAGCGCACAGCTCTCGCCGGTAACCCTCGAATTGCTCCAGCACATCGCGTGTGACCTCGGATGCGGTGCCGGCGGAACTGCCCTTGCTCATGGAGACACTCTGGCACAGGGCACCGACAAGAAACACCCCAGCTTTGCCGGCTTTCACGTCTCAAACGTGACTTGGGTCACTGGCGTGTCATACCGGACAAAACGGGCGTTCGCGCGCCTACTTGGTGGCCGGCGCCGGAGCGTCCTCGTCGGCGGGGCGGGACTCCGCGTGCGCGTGCGCCCACTTGTAGTCCGGCTTCCCGGCGGGCGAGCGCTTGATCTCGTCCACGAACCAGATGCTGCGCGGCTGCTTGTACGAGGAGATCTCCTGGGTCAGCACCGGCCGCAGTTCGTCGAGACCGGGCCGCTTGCCGGAACGGCACTGCACCACCGCCGCCACCCGCTGCCCCCAGCGCTCGTCGGGCACGCCGATCACCAGCGCGTCGAGGATCTCGGGGTGACACTTCAGCGCACCCTCGACCTCCTCGGGGTAGATCTTCTCGCCGCCGCTGTTGATGCTCACCGAACCGCGGCCGAGCATGGTGACCGAGCCGTCCTCCTCCACCCGGGCGAAGTCGCCGGGGATGGAGTAGCGGGTGCCGTTGAACTCCTTGAACGTCGCCGCCGTCTTGACCGGGTCGTTGTAGTAGCCCACCGGGATATGCCCCTTGCGGGCGAGCAGCCCCACCTGCCCGGAACCGGGGACCACCGGATTCCCGCTCTCGTCGAGCACCTCGGTGGACGCGTCGATCTTCACCCGCGGGCCGCCGGTGTGGGTGGCGCCCTTGGACACCACGGACAGACCGCCGAAGCCGGTCTCGGAGGAACCGATCGAGTCGGTGATCATGGTGTTCGGCAGCAGCTCGATGAACTCGTCCTTGAGCGTGGGCGAGAACAGCGCCGCGCTGCTGGCCATCGCCCACAGGTTCGAATGCTGGTAGGGCTCACCGGTTTCCGGGTTTCCGGCCTTGAGCGCGTCGAGCATCGGCCGGGCCATGGCGTCGCCGGTGATGAAGATCAGGTTGATGTTGTGGCGGTCGATCGCCTGCCACACGCCGTGCCCGCTGAACTCCGGCAGCATGATGGTCTTGCCGCCGTCGAACAGACCGTGGAACGTCGCCGTCTGCGAACCGCCGTGAATCATCGGCGGGATCGGGTAGCGCACCATGGGCGGGTTGCCCGCGCCGGCCTTGGCCTGCTGCCACTCGTCCTGGACGTATTCGCCGGTGACGAAGTTGATGCCGCCGCCGAGTACCCGCCACCAGTCCTCGTGCCGCCACATCACGCCCTTGGGCATGCCGGTGGTGCCGCCGGTGTAGAGCATGAAGATGTCGTCGGGCGAGCGATCGCCGAAGTCGCGTTCGCCCCGCGAGGCCGCCAGCGCCGCCTCGTACTCCGCGGAGTCGGCGGCGGTGGGAGCCTCGGTGCCGTCGTCGACGACCAGCACGGTGCGCAGCTTCGGGGTGTTCGCCCGCACGGCGGCCACCTTGTCGGAGTATCGCCGCTCGTGAATGAGGGCGACCATGTCCGAGTTGTCGAAGATGTATTGCAACTCGTTCTCGACGTACCGGAAGTTGATGTTGATCATCACCGCCCGCGCCTTGAACACCGCCACCATGGCCTCGACGGCCTCGATGGTGTTGCGCGAGTAGATGCCGACCTTGTCCCCCGGCCCGACACCCTGTTCCTGCAGGTAGTGCGCGAGTCGGTTGGTCCGGTCCTCCAGCTGGGCGTACGTCACCGAGCGAGTGTCGTCAGCCAGAGCGACGCGGTCCGGCACGAGGTCGACGGTGTGTTCGACAAGGTCCGCTATGTTGTAGCTCACAGGACAAAAATAGAACGTGTTCTTGGTCCTGACAAGACTCAATTTACACCGTTTACGAATTCACCCGAGACGATAGCGCGCGGCCGCCGTCGCGTCTGCGGAACGGCGAAACAGGTCATGGTGCAACGACTTTCGCCCGCCCGGCGCACAGGCCGGGCGGGCGAGGTCAGGGCGGGAGCGCCTATGCCTTCACATACAGGTCCCGGATCTTGCGCTTGTAGAGCTTGCCGTTGGGGTCGCGCGGCAGTTCGTCCAGGTAGTCGATGCTGCGCGGCAGCTTGTACTTGGCCAGGCGGCTCGCGGCGAACTCCATCAGCTCGCGGGTCAGCGCGTCGTCGGGGGTCACACCCGGGGCCGGCTGCACGACCGCCTTGACCTCCTGCCCCCAGTCCTCGTGCGGGATGCCGAATACCGCGACGTCGGCGACCTTCGGATGCGTGATCAGTTCGCCCTCGATCTCGGCGGGATAGATGTTCACTCCCCCGGACAGGATCAGATCGGAGCGCCGGTCGTGCAGGTAGAGGTAGCCGTCCTCATCCATATGCCCGATGTCGCCGACGGTGAACAGGTCGCCGACGCGCGCGTCCGCGGTCTTGGCCTTGTCCTTGTGGTACTCGAAGTTCGAGCCGCCCATCTTCATGTAGACCGTGCCGGTCTCGCCGGGCGGCACCTCGTTGCCGTCGTCGTCGAGCACCTTCACCACCGCGTACGGCCACGCCTTGCCGACCGAACCGGGCTTGCGCAGCCATTCCTCGCCGCTGATCGACGTGCCGCCGCCCTCGGTCGCCGCGTAGTACTCGGTGACGACGGGGCCCCACCACTCCAGCATCCGGCGCTTGGTCTCCTGCGGGCACGGCGCCGCCCCGTGGATCATGCAGCACAGCGACGACACGTCGTACTTCGCGCGCACCTCCTCCGGCAGCGCCAGCAGCCGGTGGAACTGGGTCGGCACCATGTGGCTGTGCGTCACGCGATGCCGATCGATCAGCCGCAACATCTCCTCCGGGTCCCACTTGTCCATCAGAACAACCTTGTGCCCCAACTGAATCGAGATGGAGGCGAAGTTCAGCACGGCGGTGTGATAGAGCGGCGAACCGCAGATGTGCACGTGGTCGTCGAACGGCCGGATGCCGAACAGGCCGAAGAATCCGGTCGCCTGCGGCCCGACGACATCCGGGTCGGCGCCGGTCAGCGGCCGGCGCACGCCCTTGGGGCGACCGGTGGTGCCCGACGTGTAGAGCATCGGCGCGCCGGTGGTGCGGTCGTCGGGACGGCCGGTCTCCCCCGCGCCCAGCTCCGCCAGCGGCTGGAACCCCTCGACCGCGCCCACCGAATACCGCGCGGCCGCAGGCAGATTCGCCTCGTCGGCGGCGATCCGGGCGGCCGCGGCGAAGCGCTCGTCGGCGATGAAGACCTTCGCCTCGCTGTCGCCGAGGATGTAGGCCACCTCCGGCCCGGTGAGATGCCAGTTCACCGCGACGATGTACAGGCCCGATTGGTAGGCGGCGAAGTACACCGCGAGCGCCTCGGCGCTGTTGTGCACCATCGACACCAGCACGTCACCGGCGCGTAGTCCCTTGGCCCGCAAGCCCTTCGCGATCCGATCGGCCTGCCCGGCCAATTCCGCGTAACTCACCTGCCGACCCGACGGATCGACGACCGCGATCCGTTCGGGTGCGGCGGCGGCGATATTCCACAATCCCAGCTGCTGCGCCGGCTCCATCGAAGTCACTCCTCGAATCTAGAACGTGTTCTATACGCGAACAAGGGGTGCCAGCGCCTCGAATTGCGCGGCGTCGCGAACGCCCACCAGCAGCATCGTGACGCCCGCCTGTTCCCACACCTTCAGCTGTTCGCGCACATGCGCCTCGTCGCCGATGATCGTCGTGTCGAGAATCAGCTCGTCGGGCACGGCGGCCGCCGCCTCGTCCTTGCGACCGGACCGGAACAGCCGGGTGATCTCGTCGACGGTGTCCCCGTACCCCATCCGCCGGTATACCTGCGCGTGGAAGTTCAGCTCCTCCGCGCCCATGCCGCCGATGTAGAGGGCCAGCACCGGGCGCAGCCGGTCGAGTTCGGCGCGCGGATCGTCGGTCAGGATGACCTGCGCGGTGGCGGCGATCTCGAAATCCTCGCGCGAACGCCGGGCACCGGCCCGCGCGAATCCCTCGTCGAGCCATTCGTTGTACATCCCGGCCAGCCGCGGCGTGTAGTAGATCGCCAGCCAGCCGTCGGCGATCTCGGCCGCGAGGGCCACATTCTTCGGCCCCTCGGCGCCCAGCCAGATCGGCAGATCCGCACGCAGCGGGTGGGTGATCGGCTTGAGCGGCTTACCGAGGCCGCTCGCGCCCGGTCCGTCGTAGGGCAGCGGAAAATGCGGGCCCGCGCTCACCACCTTCGCCTCGCGGGCGAGCACCTGCCGGACGATCCCGACATACTCGCGGGTCCGCTGCAACGGCTTGGCAAACGGCTGGCCGTACCAGCCCTCCACCACCTGCGGGCCGGAAACGCCGAGCCCGAGAATGTGCCGCCCGCCGCTGAGATGATCGAGGGTCAGCGCGGCCATCGCGGTGGCGGTGGGCGTGCGCGCCGACAATTGCACGACCGAGGTGCCCAGCCGCACCCGATGCGTCCGCGACCCCCACCAGGCCAGTGGAGTGAACGCGTCCGAACCCCAGGATTCCGCGGTGAACACGGCGTCGAAACCGGTTTCCTCGGCCGCGGCGACCAACTCCGCGGCATTTTCCGGCGGGCTCGCGCCCCAATATCCGAGCTGCAATCCGAACCGCATGATCGACTCCCTTCCGAGCCCCGCTCTTGCCACCAGAATAAGAACCTGTTCTACTCGATATCGTGACTCAGGGGAACACCATGACCGGCACAATCGCCGAAGGAAGTGGCCCGAAAACGGGAACCACTCCCGACGTGCTCGCCGCGGAACTACGCATGAAGTTCGACTACACCCGCTCGGTAGGGCCGACCATCGGACGGTTCCTCACGGGCCTGCGCGACGGCCGGATCGTCGGCGTGCGCGGCTCCGACGGGCGAGTCTTCGTCCCACCGGCCGAATACGATCCGGTCACCGCCGACGCGCTGACCGATTTCGTCGACGTGGCCGACGTGGGCACCGTGCAGAGCTGGAGCTGGGTGCGGGAGCCGTTGCCCGGCCAGCCCTTCGACCGCCCCTTCGGGTGGGCGTTGATCAAGCTCGACGGCGCGGACACCGCGCTGCTGCACGCTGTCGACGTCGACTCCGCCGACGAGCTGCGCACCGGCCTGCGGGTGCGGGCGCGCTGGGCGGCCGAGCGCACCGGCAGCATCCACGACATCGTCTGCTTCGAGCCCGGTGAAACCTCCACCGCCCCGGCCGATTCCGCCGTCGACGCCGAGCCCGTCACCGGCATCGTCACGCCGATCGACCTGAGCTACAAGCACACCGCGGCGCCCCAGGAGACGGTGTTCCTGCGCGGCATCGCCGAGGGCCGGCTGGTGGGCGCCCGCGCCGCCGACGGCAAGGTGTACTTCCCGCCGCGCGGCGCCGACCCGCGCACGGGCGAGCCGACCGAGGACTATGTCGACCTCGCCGATACCGGCGTCGTTACCACCTTCTGCATCGTCAACGTGCCGTTCCAGGGGCAGCGCATCAAGCCGCCGTACGTGGCCGCGTATGTGCTGCTGGACGGCAGCGACATCCCGTTCCTGCATCTGGTGCTGGGCTGTGAGGCGACCGAGGTGCGGATGGGCATGCGGGTCAAGGCCTCCTGGAAACCCCGCGAGGAGTGGACCTACGAGGGCCTGGACAACATCTCGCACTTCGAGCCCACCGGCGAGCCCGACGCCGACTACGAGACCTTCGCGCAGCACCTGTAGCGCCCGGCGCTTCGGAAGAGAGCTGAAACATCTTGAGCAACAACGCAACCGACATCGCGGTCGTGGGCTTCGCACACGCACCGCACGTCCCGGAGACCTACGGCACCACCAACGGTGTCGAGATGCTGGTGCCCTGCTTCCGGCACCTGTACGACAAGCTCGGCATCACGGTCGGTGACATCGACTTCTGGTGCTCCGGATCCTCGGATTACCTTGCCGGACGGGCCTTCTCGTTCATCTCGGCGATCGACTCGATCGGCGCGGTGCCGCCGATCAACGAATCGCACGTGGAGATGGACGCCGCCTGGGCGCTGTACGAGGCGTGGGTGAAACTGCGCTCCGGGCAGGCGAAGACGGCGCTGGTCTACGGCTTCGGCAAGGCCTCCGCCGGCACGCTGCGCCAGGTCCTCACGCTGCAGACCGATCCGTACCTGGTCGCGCCGCTGTGGCCGGACGCCGTCTCGATGGCCGGACTGCAGGCGCGGGCCGGGCTCGACGCCGGCCGCTGGACCGAGCGGGACATGGCCGCGGTCTCGGCCGCCGACGCCGCGGAGATCGAAAAGCGGCTGGCCGCACCGTATGTCGCGGATCCGCTGCGCGAGCACGACATCGCCCCGATCACCGACGGCGCCGCGGCCATCGTGCTGGCCACCGGTGACCGCGCGCGCGAACTGTGCGAGCGTCCCGCCTGGCTGACCGGGATGGCGCATCGCATCGACACGCCGATCCTGGGCGCTCGCGATCTGACCTCCTCGCCGTCCGCCGCCGCGGCCGCGCAGGCCGTACGCAACGGGGACACGGCGGAATTCGATGTCGCCGAGCTGCACACGCAGTTCAGTCACGAGCAGCTGATCCTGAAAGAGGCGCTGGGACTGGGTGATTCGACCCGAATCAACCCGTCGGGCGGTCCGCTGGCGGGCAATCCGATGTTCTCGGCCGGACTGGAACGGATCGGCTTCGCCGCGACGGCGATCATGAACGGCACCGCGGACCGCGCCCTCGCCCATGCGGCGAGTGGCCCTGCGCTGCAACAGAACTTGGTGTCCACATTGGAGGCACGATGACGAACAATTGCGCAGCCCGTCGTCGGGCCGACCGGGTGCGGGTGTCCCGCAAGACACAGGAGGCACGATGACCAACCTTGCCGCGGTGCTCGGCACCGGACAAACCCATCACGTGACGAAACGGACCGACGTGTCCATGGCGGGCCTGTGCCGCGAAGCGATCGATCGCGCGCTGGACGACGCCGAACTCACCATGGCCGACATCGACGCCGTCGTGGTCGGCAAGGCGCCGGACCTGTTCGAGGGTTCGATGATGCCGGAGCTGTTCATGGCGGATGCCTTGGGCGCCACCGGGAAACCGCTGCTGCGCGTGCACACCGCGGGCTCGGTCGGCGGTTCCACCGGCATCGTGGCGACCAACCACGTACAGGCGGGCGTGCACGGCAAGGTGCTCGCGGTGGCATGGGAGAAGCAGTCGGAATCGAACGCCATGTGGGCGCTGTCGAATCCGGTCCCGTTCACCAAGCCGGTCGGCGCGGGCGCGGGCGGGTACTTCGCGCCGCACGTGCGGGCCTACATCCGCCGGTCCAACGCGCCGCTGCACATCGGCGCCATGGTCGCGGCGAAGGATCGCCGCAACGGCGCCAAGAATCCTCTGGCCCATCTGCAGCAGGCCGACATCACCATGGAGTCGGTGCTGGCGTCGCAGATGCTGTGGGACCCGATCCGATTCGACGAGACCTGCCCCTCCTCCGACGGCGCCTGCGCAATCGTGCTCGGCGACGAGGATTCGGCGCGGGCGGCCGAGTCGTCGGGCAAGAAGGTCGGGTGGGTGCACGGCACCGCCATGCGCACCGAACCGCTCGCGTACTCGGGCCGCGATCAGGTCAGCCCGCAGGCGGGCCGGGACGCGGCCGCGGCGCTGTGGAAGCAGGCGGGCATCACCAACCCGCTGGAGGAGATCGACGCCGCCGAGATCTACGTGCCGTTCTCCTGGTTCGAGCCGATGTGGCTGGAGAACCTGGGCTTCATGCCCGAGGGCGAGGGCTGGAAGCTCACCGACGCCCACGAGACCGAGATCGGCGGGAAACTGCCGGTCAACCCGTCGGGCGGCGTGCTCAGCTCCAACCCGATCGGCGCCTCGGGCCTCATCCGCTTCGCCGAGGCGGCCAAGCAGGTGATGGGCCGCGCCGGTGACTACCAGGTCGAGAACGCGCGCAAGGCGTTCGGGCACGCCTACGGCGGCGGGTCGCAGTACTTCTCGATGTGGGTCGTGGGATCGGAGCGCCCGTGAGGCACGGCCACGCCGGGGCGGCGTCGTGAAATTCACGCTCGGGATCGCGATGAGCCCACTCGAACAACTTCCGGAGCTGGCGAAAACGGCGGAAGAATGCGGATTCGCCGGTATCGCGCTGCCGGATTCGCTGTTCTATATGCAGAATCAGGCGGCGAAATACCCCTATACACCGGACGGCAGCCGGTTCTGGGGTCCGGAGACACCGTGGGTGGATCCGTTCGTCGGCGCCACCGCCATGGCCGCCGTGACCAGCGACATCCGGTTCTACACCAACGTTCTGAAGCTCGGCTCCCGGCATCCGCTGCTGCTGGCGCGGCAGGTGGGGTCGGTCGCGGCGCTCAGTGGCGACCGGTTCGGATTCGGGGTGGGAATCGGGTGGGCTCCGGAGGAATTCGAATGGTGCGGCGTTCCTTATGCGCGCCGCGGCGCACGGGTCGACGAGATGATCGAGGTCATCCAACTTGTTCTCGGCGGCGGGATGGTCGAATTCCACGGTGAATTCTTCGATTTCGGACCGTTGCAGATGAGTCCGGCGCCGAAGCATCCGGTGCCGTTCTACATCGGTGGTCATACCGAGCCGGCGTTACGCCGAGCGGCGCGTGTCGGCGACGGCTGGTGCTCGGCGATGATGAAATACGAGGACATCTGCAAAACCATCGGCAAACTCACCGAGCTGCGTACCGAATACGGCCGAACTGACCAGTCTTTCGAAATCCAAGTGGTCTGTATAGACCGTTTCGGGCGGACCGGCTACTCCGAGTTGGCCGCCGCGGGAGTCACCGACACCATCGTGGTGCCGTGGGTCTTCGACGGGCTCGGCTTCGACGCCGACCTGGCAGCCAAGCAGGAATCGCTGCACCGGTTCGCCGCGCAGTTCATCGCCGAACCGATCGGAGCAACCGCATGACGACTACGACCGACCATCCGGCCCGGATCGCCGGGCACGCCTCCCAGGCCGCGGTGCGTGCCCGCGACAAGGCGGCCTGGCTGGAGCTGTTCGCCGCCGACGGGATCGTCGAGGACCCGATCGGCCCCTCGGTCTTCGACCCGGAGGGCCGGGGCCATCGCGGCCGCGAGGCCATCGGGGCGTTCTGGGACAAGGCGATCGCCGCCACCGAATTGATCGAATTCCACTTCGGCGACTCCTTCGCCTGCGGAAACGAGGTGGCCTTCACCGGCCTGATCCGCACCCACATCGGCGGGCAGGTGATCGACGCCGAGGGCGTGTTCACCTACCGCGTGGACGACGCGGGCAAGATCGCGGCGCTGCGCGCGTTCTGGGAGACCGACCGCGCCATGCAGACCATGCGACCGGCCTGACGCCGGGATTCGGTGGGGACCGAAAGCGGAGGGCGGGTACCTGATTCAGGTACCCGCCCTCCGCGCTGTCTGTGCCTCAGTGGGCCACCGGGCAGCCCGATCCCTGATAGTCCACCGGGAACTCCTTGATCCCGTTCAGCCAGCCCGACCGCAGCCGACGCGGGTCGCCCAGCTTGCTGATGTCCGGCAGGTGATCGGCGATGGCGTTGAAGATCAGGTCGATCTCCAGCCGGGCCAGGTTGGCGCCGATACAGAAGTGCGCTCCGGTGCCGCCGAAGGCGAGGTGCGGGTTGGGGTCCCGCAGAATGTCGAACCTGTAGGGGTCCTCGAAGACCTCTTCGTCGAAGTTGGCCGAGCGATACAGCATCACCACGCGCTGGCCCTGCTTGATCTGCACGCCGGCCAGTTCGGTGTCCTCGAGCGCGGTGCGCTGGAACGAGGACACGGGCGTGGCCCAGCGGATGATCTCCTCCGCCGCGGTCTTGGGCCGCTCGGCCTTGAACAGCTCCCACTGGTCCGGGTTGTCGAGGAAGGCGGCCATGCCGTGGCTGATGGCGTTGCGGGTGGTCTCGTTACCGGCGACCGCCAGCAGGATGACGAAGAAGCCGAACTCCTCGGAGGTCAGTGACTCGCCGTCGATATCGGCGTTGACCAGCTCGGTCACGATGTCCTTCGCCGGGGAACCCTTGCGCGCCTCGGCCATCTGCCAGGCGTAGCCGAGGATCTCCGTCGACGCGGCCAGCGGATCGGCGGTCGATTCGGGATCGTCGTAGCCGGTCATGTCGTTGGACCACTGGAACAGCTTCATGCGGTCCTCCTGCGGCACACCGATCAGCTCGGCGATCGCCTGCAGCGGCAGTTCGCACGCCACCTGGGTGACGAAGTCGCCCGAGCCGGACGCCGCGGCGGCCTCCACGATGCCGCGGGCCCGTGACGACAGCTCCTCCCGCAGGCCGTTGACCGCGCGGGGCGTGAAGCCCTTGGAGATCAGCTTGCGCATCCGGGTGTGCTGCGGCGCGTCCTGATTGAGCAGCACGAACCGCTGCAGATCGATCTGCTCGCGCTTGATGTCGTCGTTGAAGCGCGGAATGGCGGTGTTCTCGTAGTTGGAGAACACGTCGCTGCGCCGCGATACCTCCTTGACGTCGGCATGCTTGGAGACCACCCAGAAGCCGTCGTCGTGGAAGCCGCCGACCTCGGGGGACTTCGGATTCCACCAGATCGGCGCGGCGCGGCGTAGTTCCGCCAGCTCGTCGACCGGCACCCGCTGTTCCCACATCGCCGGGTCGGTGACGTCGAATCCGTCGGGCAGGTTGGGAGCAGGGCGCGTGTCTACCACCAGCGGTCTCCTTCGACTACTGAAACAGGTTCTACCGCCATTCAAGCATAGGCGGTACAACTAGTGAAGGAGCGGATAATCAGTCTCAGAAAGTTCGCAGAACTTGTTTCAGTTCTGCGCGAAAGGAACGACATGGGCACTCCCGTCATCGTCGAGGCCGCACGCACCCCGATCGGCAAACGGGGCGGCTGGCTGGCCGGCCTGCACGCGACCGAGGTGCTCGGCGCCGCCCAGCGGGGCGTGATCGAGCGCGCCCACCTGGACCCCGCGCTGGTGGAGCAGGTCATCGGGGGCTGCGTCATGCAGGTCGGCGAGCAGGGCAACAACGTCACGCGCACGGCGTGGCTGCACGCCGGGCTGCCCTGGCAGACCGGCGCGACCACCATCGACGCGCAGTGCGGCTCGGCCCAGCAGGCCAATCATCTGGTCGCGGGCCTGATCGCGAGCGGCGCCATCGACATCGGCCTGGCCTGCGGCGTGGAGTCGATGAGCCACGTGCCGCTGGGCGCCAACGTCGGCGAGAACGCCGGACCGCGCCGCCCCGCGAGCTGGGACATCGACATGCCCAACCAGTTCGAGGCGGCGGAGCGAATTGCCAAGCGGCGCGGCATCACCCGCGACGATATCGACGAATTCGGCGTGCGCTCACAGCGTCTCGCGGGTCAGGCCTGGGCGGAGGGCCGTTTCGAGCGCGAGGTGCTCACGGTCACCGCACCGCAGGTCGACAAGGAGGGCAACCTCACCGGCGAGAAACTCGACGTGGCGCGCGACCAGGGGCTGCGCGAGACCACCCGAGAGGGCCTGGCCAAGCTGAAGCCGGTGCTCGAGGGCGGCATCCACACCGCCGGAACCTCCTCGCAGGTCTCCGACGGCGCGGCCGCCGTGCTGCTGATGGACGAACAGGCCGCGGCCCGTGCGGGTTTGCGCCCGCGGGCCCGCATCGTCACCCAGGCGCTGGTCGGCGCGGAGCCGGAGTTTCATCTCGACGGACCCGTGCAGGCCACCACGCGGCTGCTGGAACGGTCCGGCATGAGCATCTCCGACATCGATCTGTTCGAGATCAACGAGGCGTTCGCCTCGGTACCGCTGTCCTGGGCCTCGGTGCACGGCCCGGACCTGGACCGCGTTAATGTGAACGGCGGTGCGATCGCGCTCGGGCATCCGGTGGGCAGCACCGGATCCCGGCTGATCACCACGGCCCTGCATGAGCTGGAACGTTCCGACAAGTCGGTCGCGATGATCCTCATGTGCGCCGGTGGCGCACTTGCGACAGGGACCATCATCGAACGGCTGTAAGTAGTCCTTGATCAGCCGCGACGGTTGAACGTTCATCCCCAATGCCCCGAAACGTGGCGTACGCCACACAAAACGCGGTACAGACGGAAGTATGAGACGTCAGCTATCCTCCGGCTACCGAAGGCCCGTCGCGCGAGACCCTTGCGACGGGCCAGAACCGGTCTCCAC
Organism: Nocardia sp. N2S4-5; assembly: GCF_044628355.1. Lineage (NCBI taxonomy): Bacteria > Bacillati > Actinomycetota > Actinomycetes > Mycobacteriales > Nocardiaceae > Nocardia > Nocardia sp. N2S4-5. The sequence continues at coordinate 4,330,296 of NZ_JBIUPM010000001.1, forward strand.
CAGCGGTTCCCAACAACCGTTGCGGTGGCCCGCAAACGCCCCGGCCACAACCAGTTCCCGAACGCGCCCCCTGGAAGCTTCAAGGAAATCCTGAATCAGGCGTAGGTTTTCAGTTACTCAGCCGCTAATATCAATGATACGTATCCGAGATAACGACTGTTAGTACAGCGAAGGGAATTGGGCGGCTCACAATGGCTGATTTCGCGGCGCGGCTGAACAAGCTGTTCGAAACCGTGCATCCCCCGGGGCGTAAGCCGCACACCAATGCAGAGGTGGCGGCTGCGCTGACGGCCTCAGGCCATCCGATCTCGAAACCGTATCTCTCGCAGTTGCGGTCGGGACAGCGGACCAACCCGTCCGACGAGACGGTGGCCGCGTTGGCGAAGTTCTTCAAGGTCAAACCGGACTACTTCTTCAACGACATCTATGCCGCCAAGATCGATCACGATCTGGAGCTGCTGTCCCAGCTGCAGGGCTATGGACTGCGTCGGTTGTCGAGTAGGGCGTTCGATCTTTCGGAGGAATCGCAGAACCTCCTCACCTCGATGGCCGAGAAGCTTCGGGCGAGCGAGGGTCTGCCTGAGATCCCACCGGACGGCACGGAATAGCAAGAACCACAAGACAACACAGTGCGGAGACTCGGAACCGCACTGTGTTTGTTTTGCGGCTGTGAACGAAGCGGGGGACGCTTCGCTCACAGCCATGCCCGAACGCGTTGTCGGCGCGGTGATCCAGACCACGAGACCGGTCGGTTGGGCGAATCTCCGGCGATGTCTCGGTCAGCCGCGCTGGGACGCCGTGGCGCGCGGTTCCTCCGAGGTCGACTCGAAGGCGCGGGCGATCGCCTGCACCCAGCCGCGCGGGCTCATCCCCTCCGGCGGGGCGATCCAGCGCGCGTCCACCACCACCTCGCCGAGAGGGTGCCGGGCCCACCGCGCGACCCGGTCGGCCCGTTCGGTGATGGAGTCCGCCGGCCGACCCGCGGCCATCAACTCCACTCCCCCGCCGGACTGCAGATACAGCGCGTCCATGATCTGCGCGACCTGATCGGACGCCTTGAGCTGAGTGGTGGAGCCCGTCTGGTCCTTGGCCACGACCTCCGGGAAGCGGCCGACCATGGTGCGATGCAGCGGCCGCAGCTGCCGCAGCAGCAGACGCGCTCGGGCCCACAGCTCGATGACGATCCACACCGCGCCGACCGCGACGAGCAGGCTCGCCACCTGCCAAGCGGGCCAGAACCAGCCCGGCTGTCCGGCCCGCGCGGGCTCGGCGTCCATCGCCAGGCGGCGGATCGACAGCGCCGACAGCACACCGACCAGGACGGTGCCCGAGGTGTAGAGGGCGATGCCGCGGCCCAGCGCCGTCCAGTCCAGATTCCGCAGGCCGGTGAGCGCGACGAAGGCGCAGCCCAGCAGCGTCACCACCCAGCCGAACAGGGTCGACCAGGCCAGCGTCACGGCGATCGCGATCAGCCCGCCCGCGTAGATGTACGCCGCGATCTGGCGCAGGTTGCGCCGCGAGACCACCGGCCAAGCGGCCGAGGCGACCACCGAGGTCGCCACGGCGAACAGCAGCCAGGCCGCCGCCTGAATCCGATCGGCGAACATCTGCCCGCGAATACCGTTGGGCACCAAATGGTCCAGGGCCACGGCGACCTCGGGGATGGTCACCGTGGCGGCCGCGGCGACGGCCGCCACCGCGACCACGATCGCGACCCGGGCCGTCGTCGCCGGTTTCACCATCACGCGTCCGACGCGCGCGCCCGCGGCCATCCAGACCAGCAGGGCGGTCAGCCAGAACGTCATACCGCGTCCTCCATCGGATTGCCCGGCACCGTCATCCGAGTGCCTCGTCGAATCGCAGCACCGAGACGCCCGCGCCTCGGTTGTGGAACACGCGCAGCCGGGTCATCAGCATGCTGGCGAAGGTCTCGGCTTCCCACTCGCACTGGTCGTCCTCGCCGTCGTCGACGATCTGCTGGTGCGCGCGCTGGCTGAGCATGTAGGCGATCAGGTCGTCGCTGGCCTCGAGGGTGACCTCGGGGGCCGGCTCGCCGGGATGGTCGAAGACGATGTGGCCCAGCTCGTGCGCGAGGGTGTGCTCGCGGCTGGGTAGCGCCGACGCCAGCACGATCACGTCCTTGTCGGGGTAGCTGCGGCGCTGGCCGCACACGCCCGGACCCAATTGGGCGCTGGCGATCTCGATCGGGCGGCGGCGCTCGGCCGAAATGGCCAGCACCACCTCGTCGAGGGTGGTGGCGTCGAAATCGGCGGCCACCGCGCAGACCGCGTCGACGGCGGCCGCGACCCGGCGATACGAGCGACTACTCTGTGCGCGACTCTCGGTCATCGGTCACCCCCCTCAGGCCCGTGGTCCGAAGAATTCCGCGCGTGCGGCGTCGATGCGGGCCTGGGCCGCCGAGGCGCTCTGGAAGCTGACCGCACCGGAACCGGCCGCGGCCAAGGCCATCGCGGCCAGGCCGCCGACCACACTCAGCACCTTGACGGGCGGCAGCAGACCACTGTCTGAGGTGGGGCGTACGTCGTGGCTCGGCTGCGCCTGCACCGCGGGCGGCGGCGACGCCGGCGGCGGCGGGGCGGGCGGCGCGGGCGCGGCGGGCGGCGCGGCCACCGGGATCGGCGGCACGACCGCGGGCAGCGCGGGCACCGGCGGCACCGGAACGGGCGGAATCGCCAGCGGCGGCGCGGGCACCGCGGGTGGAACCGGCGGCGGCTGAATCAACAACAACAGCAAGAGCGGCGAAAGCACCGCGGCCGACCCCACCGCCGCGGAACCGGTAAGCGCCGACCCGGTCCCGAGCACAGCCGAACCCGTTGCCGCAGAACCGGTCCCCAGCAACGCGGCCAACGCACTCCCCGTACCCACCGCGGCGGAACCTGTTGCGGCGGAACCGGTGCCGAGCAGAGCGGCCAACGCACTTCCCGTACCCACCGCGGCGGAACCCGTTGCCGCCGAGCCAGTACCGAGCAGAGCAGCCAACGCGCCTCCGGTACCCACCGCGGCGGAACCCGTTGCCGCGGAACCGGTACCCAGCAGAGCGGCCAACGCGCTGCCCGTACCCACGGCCGCGGAACCCGTTGCGGCGGAACCGGTGCCGAAGAGGGCGCCCAGTGCGGACGCGGTGGCGGAGCCGGTGCCCGCGAGTGCGGGGCCGACTACCGAACCGGCGCCGGCCAGTGCCGAGCCCGTCCCGCCCACCGCGGAACCGAGGGCGGCCGAGCCGGTGTCCACCGCCGCGGAGCCCGTGCCGAGGACCGCCGAACCGGTGGCCGCTCCCGCGGAACCCACTGCGGCGGAACCGGTTCCACCGACCGCCGCGGATCCGGTGGCCGCGGCCGAACCCACCGCCGCCGAACCGGTGCCGAGAATACTGGCGGAACCCGTACCGAGCAGCGACGGCAGCTCCAGCAGCCCGATACCCGCGGCCGCGTCTCGAGCGGTCGGATCGGCCGAGGGTGACTGCCGCGACGAGTTCGGAGATCCCGGCGAGGACGGGGCCTGTGCGACGCCGTCCCGCGACATCGGGCCCTGCGAGGCTTGATCCTGCGAGGACTGGCCCTGCGGCCCCTGGTATCGGGGTGGATCGCCCGCGCCGGATCGCCCGGGAATGCTCAGAGGCGCGCCGCTGTCACCATCGCCCGAGCCGGAGGGGGCGCACTGCGGACAGCCGCCATTGGGCTGTGCCTGCGCCGCGAGGGGCCCCAGCAGGCCGCAACCGGCGACTATTCCGGCAACTGCCGCTACGCGCGCTATGCGACCAACGGTCATGCGCTTGCCTTCCCCTCATCGTTCAGCGCAGATCTTCAACCCGGTCGCCTCTACATCCGGGAATACAACGGACGCCGATCATCATAACTGCCGGGTGTTTGCTCCCGCAGTGGGATCGTGTGACGTGCCCCACCACCGGGTATGCACGTCTATCGACCCCGCCGGGACGGCCCGAGCGGGAACGACGAGCCGGATGCGCCCACCGCGCCGAGGCTCGGACCTCGGCAACAGCCGGGCCACACCCGGTTCCTCGCAACTCGCACAAGGTCATTCGACACCGACCGGGCGCCGGATCGAAACCGCGGGGAAGGGTGCGGCGCGTCGTGCGATTCGGTCGTTCGTGTCGGACCGGGGGAAGGATCAGGCGCCGTACACCGGCTCCGGCGGCGTCGCCTTGGCAATCAGCTCGCGCACCACCGCGCCCAGCTCCGCGGGCTCCCAGCGGGCGCCGCGATCCACCGGCGAACCGTGCCGCCAGCCGTCGGCCAGAGCCACCTTGCCGCCCTCCACCTCGAACATGCGGCCGGTCACACCCGCCGAATCCGGGCTGCCCAGCCAGACCACCAGCGGCGAGATGTTCTCCGGGGCCATCGCGTCGAAGCCGTCCTCGGGCTTGGCCATCATGTCGGCGAAGACCGTCTCGGTCATCCGGGTCCGGGCGCTCGGCGCGATGGCGTTCACCGTGACCCCGTAGCGCGCGAACTCCGCGGCCGCGGTGATGGTCAGCACCGCGATCCCCGCCTTGGCGGCGCCGTAGTTGCCCTGGCCGACGCTGCCCTGCAGACCGGCCCCCGAGCTGGTGTTGACGATGCGGGCGTCGACCGGGCGTCCGGCCTTCGACTCCGCGCGCCAGTACTGCGCGGCATGCCGCATGGTGGCGAAGTGGCCCTTGAGGTGCACCCGCACGACCGCGTCCCACTCCTCCTCGGACAGGTTCACCAGCATCCGGTCGCGAACGATCCCGGCATTGTTGACCAGCACGTCCAGGCCGCCGAAGGTCTGCACGGCCTGATCGATCAGCCGTTGCGCACCGGCCCAATCGGCGACGTCGTCCCCGTTGACCACCGCCTTGCCGCCGAGTTCGAGGATCTCCTCGACGACCTGGGCCGCCGGGGAATCCGCCCGGGGCGTGCCGTCCAATTCCGCGCCGAGGTCGTTGACCACCACATTGGCGCCGGCGGCGGCGAAGGCGAGCGCGTGCGCGCGGCCGATGCCCCCGCCCGCACCCGTCACGATGACGGTGCGGCCCGCACAGATCCGGTCGGTGTTGTCTGCCATGTTCGTCGCTCTCATTTCGATTGTGCTGCGTGGGTTTTCGACGCGTCGTTGGCCGTGGCCGCGGCCAGGAACGCCGGCCGTTCGCCGCCGCCGTGCACCAGCAGCGACCCGCCGCTGACGTAACCGGCCAGCGGCGAGGCCAGGAACAGGGCCACCTTGCCGATCTCCTCGGGCGCGGCCAGCCGCCCCAGCGGGACGGTCGCGCCGACCGCGGCGATCCCCGCCTCGTCGCCGTAGTGCAGGTGGCTGGATTCGGTGCGCACCATGCCCACGATCATCGAATTGACCCGCACCTTCGGCGCCCACTCCACCGCCAGCGAGGCGACGAGGTGGTTGATCCCGGCCTTGGCCGCACCGTAGGCGGCGGTGCCGGGCGAGGGCCGGAAGCCGCTCACACTGGAGACCATCACGATCGAACCGCCGCCGGGCTGCTCCTGCATCACCGCATTGGCTGCGCGCGAAACAAGCAGTGGCGCAAGCAGATTCAGCTCTACGATCTTCGAATGAAAGTTGTCGCTGGCCTCGGCGGCGAGCGCGAACGGCGCCCCGCCGGCGTTGTTGACCACGTGATCGAGGCGGCCGTACCGCTCCACGACGGTATTGATCAGGGTCCGCACCGAGTCGCCGTCGCGCACGTCGCACGGCAGGAACTCCGCCGTGCGGCCGGAGCTGGTGACGGGGCTGTCGGCGGGACGGCGCGCGCAGGTCACCACGGTCGCGCCCGCATCCAGGAATACCCGGCTGATACCGGCGCCCACTCCCCGCACGCCGCCGGTGACCAGGGCGACGGATCCGGACAGGTCCACTTCGATTGCCACCGTGATAACCTACCAAGCACTTGCTTGTTTGGCCAACGAATGGACATGCGATGGGGATCAACCGTCACACCGAGACCTCGGGCATCGAGGTCGTCACGATCGACTATCCGCCGGTCAACGCGCTGCCCACGGCCGGTTGGTTCGATCTGGCCGACGCCGTCACGGCGGCCGGGCGCGATCCGGAGACCAAGGTGGTGGTGCTGCGCGCCGAGGGCCGCGGCTTCAACGCGGGCGTGGATATCAAGGAGATCCAGCGCAATCCGGGCCACCAGACCCTCATCGATGCCAATCACGGCTGCTACGCGGCGTTCGGCGCGGTGTACGACTGCCAGGTCCCGGTGATCGCGGCGGTCAACGGATTCTGTCTCGGCGGCGGCATCGGCCTGGTGGGCAATGCCGATGTCATCGTCGCCTCCGACGACGCCACCTTCGGGCTGCCCGAGGTGGAGCGCGGCGCGCTGGGCGCGGCCACCCATCTGGCCCGGCTGGTGCCGCAGCACATGATGCGGACGCTGTTCTACACCGCGAGCACGGTCACCGCGCAGCAGCTGCATCACTTCGGGTCGGTGCACAAGGTGGTGCCGCGCACCGAATTGGACTCGGCCGCACTGGAAGTCGCCAAGAGCATCGCCGCGAAGGACGGCCGGGTCATCCGGGCCGCCAAGCGCGCCCTCAACGGCATCGACGTGCAGGACGTGCACCGCAGCTACCGGTACGAGCAGGGCTTCACCTTCGAGCTGAACCTGGCCGGAGTGTCCGACGAGATCCGCGCCAAGTTCGACGAGGACCTGGCAGCGAAACGGGGTGGAAACTGATGCGCGACAAGCGAACAACGCTCGACGAGGCGGTCGGGCAGCTGCGCAGCGGCATGACGATCGGCATCGGCGGCTGGGGCTCCCGGCGCAAGCCGCTGGCCTTCGTGCGCGCGCTGTTGCGTTCCGACGTCACCGATCTGACCGTGGTCACCTACGGCGGGCCGGATCTGGGACTGTTGTGTTCGGCGGGCAAGGTGCGCAAGGCCTACTACGGCTTCGTATCGCTGGACTCGGCGCCGTTCTACGATCCGTGGTTCGCCAAGGCGCGCACCGGCGGCGAGATCGTGGTCCGCGAGATGGACGAGGGCATGGTGAAGTGCGGTTTGCAGGCCGCGGCGGCCCGGCTGCCGTTCCTGCCGATCCGCGCCGGGCTGGGCTCGGACGTCCTGAAGTTCTGGGAGGGCGACCTGCGCACGGTGTCCTCGCCGTACCCCGACGCCGACGGCCGCACCGAGACGCTCGTCGCCATGCCCGCCCTGACGCTGGACGCCGCCTTCGTGCACCTGGACCTCGGTGACCGGCACGGCAACGCCGCCTACACCGGCGTCGACCCCTACATGGACGATCTCTACTGCCTGGCCGCCGAGCGCCGCTTCCTGTCGGTGGACCGGCTGGTGGATACCGAGGAACTGGTGAAAGCCGTTCCGCAGCAGGCGATCATCCTCAACCGGATGATGGTCGACGGCGTGGTCGAGGCCCCGGGCGGCGCGCACTTCACCTTCTCCGGCAGCTACGGCCGCGACGAGCGGTTCCAGCGGCACTACGTCGAGGCGGCCGGGGAGCCCGAGACCTGGGCCGCGTTCAAATCCCGGTACCTGGACGTCACCGAGGACGAATACCAGGCCGCGGTCCGCGAATTCGCAGAGGAGCGCCGATGACCGACACCACCACCGCGACCCGGGCCGAGGTGTGCGCGGTCGCGTGCGCCGAGATCTTCCGTGGCGCAGGGGAAATCATGGCCAGCCCGATGTCGCCCACGCCGACGATCGGCGCGCGACTGGCACGGCTGACCTTCGAACCGGATCTGCTGATCTCCGACGGTGAGTCGGTGCTGCTCGCCGAGACCCCCGCACTGGGCGCGAAAGCCCCTGCGGAGGGCTGGATTCCGTTCGGCAAGGTCTTCGACGTGGTGGCCTCCGGGCGACGGCACGTCGTGATGGGCGCCAACCAGATCGATCGGTTCGGCAATCAGAATCTGTCGGCGTTCGGTCCGCTGCAGCAGCCGAATCGCCAGATGTTCGGCGTGCGTGGCGCACCCGGCAATACCATCAACCACGCCACCAGCTACTTCGTGCCGCGGCACGGCAAGCGGGTGTTCTGCGAGCAGGTCGACATCGTGTGCGGTGTCGGTTACGACCGCATCGACCCCGAGAATCCGGCGTTCCGGTTCCATCACCTGCACCGTGTGGTGAGCAACCTGGGTGTGTTCGACTTCGGCGGCCCCGGCCACACGTTGCGGGCGCTGTCGCTGCACCCGGGCGTGACCGCCGACGAGGTCGCGGAGAACACCTCGTTCGAGGTGGCCGAGCTGGAATCCGCGCCGGTCACCAGGTGGCCCACCGACGAGGAACTGCGGATCATCCGAACCGTGCTGGACCCCAAGGGCATTCGGGACAAGGAGGTCCGATGACCGCCCGGATCAGGACCGCGCTCACCGATCTGGTCGGCATCGAACATCCGGTCGTACAGACCGGCATGGGCTGGGTGGCCGGACCGCGCCTGGTCGCCGCCACCGCCGACGCGGGCGGGCTCGGCATCCTGGCGTCGGCGACGATGACCTTCGCGGAACTCGAGGCGGCGATCGCGAAAACCAAGGCGCACACCGACAAACCGTTCGGCGTCAACATCCGCGCCGACGCCACCGATGCCCCCGAGCGGATCGAACTGCTGATCCGCGAGCAGGTCCGGGTGGCGTCGTTCGCACTGGCGCCGAAGCGGGAACTCATCGCGCGGCTCAAGGACGCCGGTGTGGTGGTGGTGCCGTCGATCGGTGCGGCCAAACACGCGGTGAAGGTCGCCTCCTGGGGCGCCGACGCGGTGATCGTGCAGGGCGGCGAGGGCGGCGGGCACACCGGCCCGGTCGCCACCACGCTGCTGCTGCCGTCCGTGCTCGACGCCGTGGACATCCCGGTGGTGGCGGCCGGCGGCTTCTTCGACGGTCGCGGGCTGGCCGCCGCGCTGGCCTACGGCGCGGCCGGAGTCGCGATGGGCACGCGGTTCCTGCTCACCCAGGAGAGCACGGTGCCGGACGCGGTGAAGCGGGAGTACCTGCAGCGCGGACTGCAGGACACCGTGGTGTCGCTGAAGGTGGACGGCATGCCGCACCGGGTGCTGAACACCGAACTCGTGGACCGGCTGGAACATTCGGGCCGGTGGCGCGGGCTGGCGGCCGCGGTGTCGAACGCCACCAAGTTCAAGAGCATGACCGGGATGAAGTGGTCGACCATCGTGCGCGACGGCCTGGCCATGCGAAAGGCCAAGGACCTCAGCTGGTCTCAGGTGGTCATGGCCGCCAACACCCCGATGCTGCTGAAGGCCGGGCTGGTCGAGGGCAACACCCAGGCGGGTGTGCTGGCGGCCGGACAGGTCACCGGCGTCATCGAGGACCTGCCCACGGTGCGGGAACTCATCGATCGCATCGTCGGCGACGCGGCGGCGCGCATCAATGCGCTCGCCGCACTGCGCGACGGCGCGAACGCGGCACCCGGGTCGTAGACCCCGGCCGACGTGGCGAGGTGCTCGATCACCAGGGCAGCACGCCGTACTCGTCACCGTCCGCCGCACCCCAGCGATATCCCCAGAGCTGCCCGGTCGGCCCGTCCGCGGGCAGCGTGGCGAGGTGCACGATCGGCTCCGCGCCCTGCTCGACGGTCCGGAAGCCGTTGTGCCCGTTGAGATCCGTGGCGGTGTAGCCGGGGTTGGCGGCGTTGACCTTGATCGGGGTGTCCCAGAGTTCCTTGGCGTACAGCGTCGTGATCATGTCGAGCGCGGACTTCGAGGACGGGTACGGGATCGCGCCCAGCTGCCACATCGGGCTCTGCGGATCGAAGGTGAGCGTGATCGAGCCGACCTCGCTGGAGACATTGACGATGCGGGCCGCCGCCGCGGCGCGCAGCAGCGGCAGCATGGCGTTGGTGACCGCGACGACGCCGAAGACGTTGGTCTCGTACACCTTTCGCATAGTCGCCAGGGTGGTGGCGGAGGCCTTGCCGTCACCCTCCAGGGGGCCGGTGATGGCGGCATTGTTGATCAGGATGTCGAGCTCGCCGAATTCGGCGCCGATGTACTCCGCGGCGCGCGCGATGGTCTCGGCGTCGGTCACATCGAGCCGGACGAACCGGGCGTCCGCGCCGTCGGCCGCCAGCTTCTCGGCGGCGGCCAGCCCGCGTCCGGGATCGCGCGCACCGATCAGAACGGTCGTGCCGCGCGCGGCGAGTCGGCGGGCGGTCTCGTGCCCGATGCCCTTGTTGGCACCGGTGATCAGGGCTGTTGTCGTCATGACAGCGAGCGTCGCAGCGAACGCGCACGCCCGGGAGGACCAAGTTGTACCACCCACGCGGGCCGAGTTCGGCGGACACTGAACCCATGGCGGATCGGAGCGAACTCGCGGCCTTCCTGCGCGCCCGGCGGGCCCGGCTACAACCCCGCGACGTGGGACTACCGGACGGGCTCAACCGCCGCACGGCGGGCCTGCGGCGACAGGAAGTAGCGCAGTTGGCCGGATTGTCGGTCGACTACTACGTCCGCTTGGAGCAGGCGCGCGGGTCGCGGCCGTCGCGGCAGGTGCTTTCCGCCCTCTCGCGGGCGCTGCTGCTGTCCACCGACGAGCGGGAGTACCTGTTCCGGATGGCGGGCGAGAATCCGCCGCCGCACGCCGGGCCGAACCGCGTCGTCCCGCCCTCGGTGCGCATCGTGCTCGACAATCTGACCGCGACGCCCGCCTACGTGGTGGACGCGACATACGAGATCCTGGCCTGGAACGCCGCGGCGGTGCCGTTCATCGGTGATCTCGACGCGCGGCCCGACCAGGATCGCAACATGATCCGCTGGATCTTCCGCCAACCCGACGACCATCCGCACTGGGACGACGACTCCGCCACCGCCTTCGCCCGCTCCACCGTCGCCGATCTGCGCGCCGCCTACGCGCGCTATCCCGGCAATCGCGCACTGGCCGAGCTGGTCACCGAATTGCTCGGCACCGCACCGCGTTTCGCCCGGATGTGGTCCGAGCACGAGGTCGAGGTGCGGCGCGGCCACCGCAAGAACGTGCGGCACCCGCTGTTCGGCCCGCTGGAATTCGAATGCCAGGTCCTGCACATCTCCGACACCGACCAGCGCATGATCCTCTACTGCGCCGATCCCGGCTCGCCCGCCGACGCGGTGTTCCGCCGAATCGGTTCGGCCGCCGGCGCACCGGCGTCCTGACGCGGGGTGACCCGCACCCGGTTGTCGTGGAAGACGGCGCCGCCACCGAAGTCGGAGTCGCGTTCGGCGATGGTGGCATTGACGGTGGCGCCGCCGGTGAACTTGGCCCAGCGGCCCTTGGTGGTGGCGGCGACGCCCGGGCGGACACGGTCGGAGATCTCGGCCGTCGCCTCGAAGGAGCCGCGCGCGTTCGACACGAGAACCGGTGTGCCGTCGGCGATATCGCGGGCGGCCGCGTCCTCGGGATGCAGGGTGATGCGGGAATCGCCCGCGCGGCGGCGCAGTTCGGGATTGTTTCCGAACGTGGTGTTCAGGAAGTAGTGAGAGGCCGCGGAAATCAGGACGAGCCCATCTCCCGCATCCGCAGGTGGCGTATCACTCGACAACAAATCCCGGCCGACCAGCTCCGCGGGTGGCGTGTAGCCGGGTAAGGGATCGTGGCCCGCCATTTCCGCACGCGCGGAGCGGAAGTTCAGCTTGTCCGCGGGCACCGGGCCCGGCTCGACGCGCAGGAACCCGTCCGCGCGCAGTCGCTCGACATCGAAATCCTTCAGCAGCAGCCGGGCCAGGTCCTCGTCGGAATCGTAGAGGGACGGCTCGTCCAGGTTCATCCGCCGGGCCAGGCGGCGGAATGTCTCTGTGGTGGACAGGCATTCGCCGGGCGGTGCGACCGCCGGCTCGTTCCACACCAGGTACATGTTCCCGTAGGCGGCCAGCACGTCCAGATGTTCGGGCTGCATGGTGGCGGGCAGCACGATGTCGGCGTAGTCCACGGTATCGGTCGGAAAGTGTTCCAGCACAACGGTGAACAGGTCCTCGCGAGACAGTCCCGCGATCACCCGCCCCTGGTCCGGGTTGGAGCCGACCGGGTTGGCGGCGATCACGAACAGCGCCTTGACCGGTGGGTCGTCGACCGTGAGCAGGCCGTCGCCGATCCGCGTCTGCGACAACATCCGCACCGGTTTCGGCAACAGGTCGAACCGCACCAGCTCCGGCAGGTTCAGCTTGAAGTGCCCGGTGGTCGAATAGTGCAGTCCGCCACCGGGAATCGCCCAGTCGCCGGTGACGCCCGGCAGGCAGGCCAGGGTGCGCAGCGCCATGCCGCCACCCGCATGCCGCTGGATGCCCTGGGAGGCGCGGATCGCGGTGGGCCGGGTGCGGGCGATCCGCTCGCCGAGCGCCTCGATCCGCTGCCGCGGCAGGCCGGTGATCTCCGCGACCCGCTCCGGCGTGAATTCGGCTATGCGGGTGTGGAATTCATCCCAGCCCTCGGTGTGTGCGGCGAGGAAATCGGTGTCGTGCGCGCCCATCGACACGATCACGTGCATCAGGCCGAGTGCCAGCGCGGCGTCGGTGCCGGGCAGCGGCGCGAGGTGTTCGTCACAGCGTTCGGCGGTGCGGGTGCGGACCGGATCGATCGCGACGGTGTAGGCGCCGCTGTCCTGGATGAACTTCCACACGTGGTGGCCGGAGGTGAGGGGGTTGGTGCCCCACAGCAGGATCAGCTTCGAGCGCGCGAAATCCTCCGGGTCCATCCCGCCCGAGGTGCCGAGCGTGTATTTCATCCCCAGCGTTCCCGAGATCGAGCAGATGGTCGGGTCGTGCAGCGACGAGCCCAGCACGTTGAAGAACCGCCGCCCCGAAAAGCCTTCCAACCCTTGGATATAGCCGAGGCTACCGGTGCCGTGGAACGGCCAGATGGCCTCGCCGCCGTACTCGTCGATGATCCCGCCCAGCCGCGTGGCGATCTCGTCGAGCGCCTCGTCCCAGCTGATCCGCTCGAATCGGCCCTCGCCCTTGGCGCCGACGCGCCGCATCGGATACGTGATCCGATCCGGCGCGTGCAACTGCTCGAGATACCGGTTCACCTTCACGCACAGCGCGCCGCGGGTCACCGGATGTTCCCGGTTGCCCCGCAGACCGACCGCCCGGCCGTCCTCGACGGTCACCACCCAGGAGCACGCGTCGGGGCAGTCCAGCGGGCACGCACCCAGCACCTTCACCCCACCGATGGTAGGGGTCTGTCCGCGAGTCAGCTCAGGCGCTCGATGATGGTGGCGTTGGCGGTGCCGCCACCCTCGCAGATGGTGAGCAGGCCGTAGCGGCCGTTGACCCGCTCCAACTCGTTGAGCAGGGTGGCGAACAGCTTCGCGCCCGTCGCGCCCAGGGGGTGGCCGAGGGCGATGGCGCCGCCGTTGACGTTGACCTTGTCCGGGTCGGCGCCGGTCTCCTTCAGCCAGGCCAGCACCACGGGGGCGAAGGCCTCGTTGATCTCCACGACGTCGATGTCGTCGATCGTCAGGCCCGTCTTCTCCAGCGCCCACTTGGTCGCGGGGATCGGGGCCGTGAGCATGTAGATCGGGTCGGCGCCGCGCGCGCTCACGTGATGGATGCGCGCCCGCGGCCGCAACCCGAATTCCTCGACCGCCCAGTCCGAGGCCAGCAGCGTCGCGCTGGCGCCGTCGGAGATCTGGCTCGCGACGGCCGCGGTGAGGCGGCTGCCCTCGCTCAGCGGCTTCAGTCCGGCCATCTTCTCCAGGCTGGTCTCGCGCGGGCCCTCATCGATCCAGAAGTCGCCGACCGGCACGATCTCGCGGTCGAACTTGCCCTCGGCGATGGCCTTGCGGGCGCGTTCGTGGCTGCGCAACGCCCAGCGCTCCATGTCCTCGCGGCTGATGTCCCACTTCTCGGCGATCAGCTGCGCGCCGTGGAACTGCGACACCTCACCGGTGCCGTAGCGGTGGTCCCAGCCCTGCGCGCCGACGAACGGCGATTCGAAGCCGTACTCCTTGCCGGCCAGCATCGCCGCCGAGATCGGGATGGCGCTCATGTTCTGCACGCCGCCCGCGACGATCACCTCCGCGGTGCCGCTCATGATGGCCTGCGCGGCGAAATTCACGGCCTGCTGACTCGATCCGCACTGCCGGTCCACGGTGACACCCGGAACGGCCTCGGGGTAACCGGCGGCCAGCCAGGCGGTGCGCGCGATATTGCCGGCCTGCGGACCGATCGCGTCGACACAGCCCAGGATCACGTCGTCGACCTGGATCGGGTCGATCGCGTTGCGGCCCAGCAGCCCCTGCAGGGCGGCCGCGCCCAGGTCGGCCGGGTGCACGCCGGCGAGCGCGCCGCCGCGCTTGCCGATCGGAGTGCGCACGGCATCGATGACGTACGCCTCCCGCAGAGGTGCGTACCGACGGCGGGCAGACGGTGCAGACATATCTGACGACTCCTACTCGAGTTGCGCTTCGGGATTGGTGAGCCCGTCCAGCACGATGGTGAGGTATTGCTTGGCGAGGTTGTCCACGGTGATCCGGCCACCGGGCTGGTACCAGCGCACGGCCACCCACACGGTGTCGCGCAGAAAGCGGTATGCCAGTTCGATATCCAGTTCGGGGCGGAAGCTGCCGTCGCCGACACCGCGGCTGAGCACCTGGTGCCACAGCTCGCGGAATTCCTTGTTGTACTGTTCGATGTACTCGAAACGTGGTGTGCCGCTGAGCCTTTTGGCCTCTGCCTGGTAGATGGCCACCGCGGCGTGCCAGCGGTCGAAGGACTCGTAGGACGCGATCACCAACGCCTCCAGCGTGTCTCGCGCCGGCAGGCCCGAGGCGGCGATCTCGCGATAGCGGCCGAACAGGTCGTCCAGGAAGCCGCGCAGGATCTCGTCCACCATCGATTCCTTGGAGTCGAAGTGGTGGTAGAGACTGCCGGATAGAATCCCGGCCGCGTCGGCGATGTCCCGGACCGTGGTCGCACGCAGCCCGCGTTCGGCGAACAGACCGGCCGCCAGGGCGAGCAGTTCGTTGCGACGTGCGGATTTGGATGCGTCAGCTACGGGCACCCGCCCATCGTACAACCAAGCGTTTGCTTGGTCCATCGCGCTCAGCGACATGATCCACCGCGCTCCGGGCTCGGACCACCGCGCGCTCAGCGGATCGAGAAGC
The DNA here is from genome assembly GCF_044628355.1 of Nocardia sp. N2S4-5. Taxonomy (NCBI): domain Bacteria; kingdom Bacillati; phylum Actinomycetota; class Actinomycetes; order Mycobacteriales; family Nocardiaceae; genus Nocardia; species Nocardia sp. N2S4-5. The sequence goes on from NZ_JBIUPM010000001.1 coordinate 4,345,368, forward strand.
GCAGCGGCGAGGACACCGACAGGTCGGCGAGCAGCCGATCGCAGATTGCCACCGGCGACACACCGGCCCGCGCCATCCGCGCGACCAATGCCAGCCGCCGCTCGCAGCTGTCCCATTCGACCGTGAGCGGACCCCGGCCCGGCCCCGCGTCGACGGTCGCCATCGCCCGCGGCGGACCACCCGGCGTGGGCACCTCGCTGATCTTCAGCACCATGCCGCGCTGCCACGCGCGGTAGGTCTCCATATCGGCGCCGACCACCAGCTTGTCGGTCGCGGCACACAGCCCCTCGGCGATGCCGTCGGCGAACGCGTCGCGGTCGAAGCTGAGCCCCCGGCAGCGCCGCACCACCGCGAGCAGATCCGAGCGCACCTCGCAGAGCAGCGCGGTCTGTTTGCGCCGGCGCCGGGCCGAGTCGGTGTCGTCCACGCCGGGCGGCAACAGGCCGATGCGCTGGGCGCGCAACCGGTCGCGCGTCATGTCCGAGCGCAGCGCAGCCTGCGGATCCCGGGCGACGTCGGCCTCGTCCACCGAGTACGCCGCGAGAATCTGCGCGGCCCGCATCGCGGTCGCGTATTCGGAGGTGTGGTCGAGAAGTTCGGCGCCGAGAGTGAGTGCGGCCAGCACGACACTGTCCAGCCGCCGCCGGGCCAGCACTGCCTCACGCACCAGCTCGACTTCGGTTTCTTCGTTGTCTTCCTGACGACGGTCCAGTCCCATGGATGGTGGTCCCTTCGAGAAATTAGGAACCGGCCTCCCTCAGGATTGCACACCCGGGCCTGGTCGGCGCCACCCATTTTCCGTGGTCGCCGCGGACGCTCGTCAGGCGCGCTGGCTGCTCACCGAGACCACCTCGCCGGTGAGGTACGAGGTGTAGTCGCTGGCGAGCATGGCGATGGTGGCCGCCACCTCCCACGGCTCGGCCGCGCGCCCGAACGCCTCACCGGCCGCCAGCCGGTCCAGCAGGTCGGCGGAGGTGACCTTGTCCAGGAACGGGTGCCGGGCGATGCTCGGTGCGACCGCGTTGATGCGCACCCCGAGTTCGGCGGCCTCCACCGCGCTGCAGCGGGTCAGCGCCATCACGCCCGCCTTGGCGGCGGCGTAGTGCGCCTGGCCGTGCTGGGCGCGCCAGCCGAGCACGCTGGCGTTGTTCACGATGACGCCGCCGTGGCCCGCGGAGCGGAAGTACTTCAGCGCCGCGCGAGTACAGCGGAAGGTGCCGTTGAGGGTGATGTCGAGGACGCGGTCCCACTGCTCGTCGGTCATGTCGACCACCGGTGTCTCGCCGCCCAATCCGGCGTTGTTGACCAGAATGTCGATGCGGCCCAAGCGTTCCGCGGCCGCGCGGATCAGCTCGTCGACCTGCTCGGTGCTGGTGACGTCGCAGACCACCGCGGCGACCCGGCGGTCCGGGTGGGCGGCGGCCAGTTCTTCCTCGGTCTGCTTCAATCGCCGCTCGTGCCAGTCGGAGACGACGACGTCGGCGCCCTCGTCGAGCAGGCGCCGCGCGGTCGCCGAACCGATGCCGGTGCCCGCGGCGGCGGTCACCACCGCGGTCCGCCCGGCGAGCAGGCCGTGGCCGGAAACCGGCTGGGGCGCAACGGAAAGGTCTGTCACAGGATGGTCCTTCCTAGCGAGCCTCACGCGGCAGGCCGAGCACGCGTTCGGAGATGATGTTGCGCTGCACTTCGTTCGAACCGCCGTAGATGGTGTCGGCGCGGCTGAACAGGAACAGCCGCTGCCATTCGTTCAGATCGTCGGGCAGGGCGATGAGGCCGGGCGCGCCCAATACGTCCATGGCGAGTTCGCCCAGACCGCGATGCCAGTTGGCCCACAACAGCTTCGACACCGAAGCCTGGCCCGCCGCGGTCCGCGCGTCGACGGTGTCGTGCGCCGATTCGAGGGTGCGCAGCGCGTGCGCGCGCAGCACTCGCAGACCCACCCACGCCTGATCGATTCGCTCGGCGAGCACCGGATCATCCAGCGCGCCATTGTCTTTCGCCACCGCTTCCAGATCGGCCAGCTCGCGCGCGAACCGGATCTGCTGGCCGACGGTGGAGATGCCGCGTTCGAAGGTCAGCGTGCCCATCGCGACCCGCCAGCCCTCGCCGGGCTCGCCGACCACCAGATCGGCCGCGGTACGGGCGTTGTCGAAGAACACCTCGTTGAATTCCGCGGTGCCGGTGAGCTGGATGATCGGCCGCACCTCGACACCGGGCTGTTTCATCGGCACGAGCAGGTAGGACAGCCCCTGGTGCCGGGACGAGCCGGGCTCGGTGCGGCAGATCGCGAAGCACCAGTCGGCGACGTGCGCCAACGAGGTCCAGATCTTCTGGCCGTTGATCGCCCACTCGTCGCCGTCGCGCCGCGCCGAGGTGGTGACGGCCGCCAGGTCGGACCCGGCGCCGGGCTCGGAGTAGCCCTGGCACCACAGCTCGGTGACGGTCTTGATGCCGGGCAGGAAGCGTTGCTTCTGCTCCTCGGTGCCGAAGGCCAGCAGCGTCGGGCCCAGCAGTTCCTCGCCCAGGTGCGAGACCCGGCTCGGCGCGTCGGCCTTGGCGTACTCCTCGTGGAAGATCACCTGCTGGCGCAGCGTGGCCTCGCGGCCGCCGTACTGCCGGGGCCAGCCGAGGCAGGTCCAGCCGGCCGCGGCGAGGTGGCGATCCCACTCCAGCCGCTCGTCGAAGGCCTCGTGCTCGCGGCCGGGCCCGCCCAGGCCGCGCAGTTCGCGAAACTCCCCGTGCAGTTTCTCGGCCAGCCATTCGCGCACGTCGGCGCGGAATTCGGCATCCTGGGAGGATTCCGCCGCGGTACCCGAATCGTGGGTCTGGATCACACTCACTCCGGTAGAGTAACCTACCAAGCACTTGCTTGTTAACCGACAGATTTCCGACTTCGCGGCTCGCCGCGGGAGGACGACCGTGACAACCCCTGCGCAGACCACTCCCCTCGCCCTGCACGAGGCGGCCCGCCGGTACGGCGCCGCGACCGCGGTCATCGATGGCGACGTGCGCCTGAGCTGGACGCAGCTGCTCGACGCGGTCCGGCGGACGGCCGGGGCGCTGCTGGCCCGCGGCGTCGAGCCCGGCGACCGGGTCGCCATCTGGGCGCCCAATACGTTCCACTGGGTGGTGGCCGCGCTGGCCGCGCACTACGCCGGCGCCGCCCTGGTGCCGTTGAACACCCGCTACGTCGCCGAGGAGGCGGCCGATGTGCTGGGCCGGGTGCACGCGAAGGCGCTGTTCGTCACGGGCCCGTTCCTCGGGCGCGATCGCGCGGCCGAGTTGCGCTCGGCCGCACCGGATCTGGTGATCGATACGGTGATCGTGATGCCGGGGGACGCCGACTCGGACAGGTCCGTCGACACCGCCCGCGCCATTCCGAGTCACACGCCTGCTGTCGTCCGGTGGGCGGAATTGGCCGGGCTCGCGGCACAGGTCTCGTCCGACGAGGTGATCGCACGCGCGCAATCCGTTGACCCCGAGGATATTTCGGACATCCTGTTCACCTCCGGCACGACCGGGCGCAGCAAGGGCACGCTGGTCGCGCATCGCCAGGCCCTGGACGTGGTGCGGGCATGGGTGGAGTGCGCCACGCTGAACAGTTCCGACCGCTATCTGGTGATCCCGCCGTTCTTCCACAACTTCGGCTACAAGGCGGCCATGCTGGCCTGCGTGGTCACCGGTGCGACGATCGTGCCGCAGGCCACCTTCGACGTGCCGGAGACGATGCGCCTGGTGCACGAGCAGCGCATCACCGTGCTGACCGGACCGCCGACGATCTACCAGACCATCCTGGACCACCCGGCCCGCGCCACGTCCGACCTGAGCAGCCTGCGGGTCGCGGTCACCGGCGCCGCGACCGTGCCTGTGGTGCTGGTCGAAAGAATGCGCACCGACCTGAAATTCGATGTCGTCGTGACGGCGTACGGCCTGTCCGAGTCGGCCGGATTCGGCACCATGTGCCGCCCCGACGACGACGCCGAGACCATCGCCAACACCTCCGGCGGGCCGATCGCCGGATTCGAGCTGCGCATCGCCGACAACGGCGAGGTGCTGCTGCGCGGCCCCAACGTCATGCTCGGCTATCTCGACGATCCCGAGCACACCGCCGAGACCATCGACGCCGACGGCTGGCTGCACACCGGCGACGTCGGCGTGCTCGACGACCGCGGCTACCTGAAGATCACCGACCGGCTCAAGGACATGTACATCGCCGGTGGCTTCAACGTCTATCCGGCCGAGGTGGAGCAGGCGCTGGCCCGGCTGGACGGCATCGCCGAATCCGCGGTCATCGGCGTGCCGGACGAGCGGATGGGCGAGGTCGGCAAGGCCTACATCGTGCGCCGGTCCGGCGCCACACTCACCGCGGACGACGTGCTCGACCACGCCAAACGCACGCTGGCGAATTTCAAGGTGCCGCGTTACGTCGAGTTCCGCGATCAGCTGCCCTACAGCGCCGCCGGGAAAGTGCTCAAACGGCAACTACGTGAGGAGATTTCGTGACAACCGATGGTGTGCAGCCCGGCGGGGACGGCCCCGACGAGGGCGAGGTCGTCACCTACGAGCGCCGCGGGCCGGTCGCCGTCGTCACGATGAACCGGCCGCGGTACCGCAACGCGCAGAACTCGGTGATGACCTACGCCCTCGACGCGGCCTTCGCGCGTGCCGTGGCGGACGCCGAGGTGAAGGCGATCATCCTGGCGGGCAACGGCGAACACTTCTCCGCCGGGCACGACATCGGTACCCCGGGCCGCGACCACCGGGCGCACTACGACAACAAGGCCGTGCTGTGGTGGGACCACGTCGACCGGGCCGGCGGCGACCAGCGCTTCGCCCGGGAGTCCGAGGTGTACCTCGGGATGTGCCGTCGCTGGCGCGAGATCCCCAAGCCCACCCTCGCGGTCGTGCAGGGCGCCTGCATCGCCGGCGGGCTGATGCTGGCCTGGTCCTGCGATCTGATCGTGGCCGCCGAGGACGCCTTCTTCGCCGATCCCGTGGTGCGCATGGGGATTCCGGGTGTGGAGTACTTCGCCCATCCCTGGATGCTCGGCCCGCGCCGCGCCAAGGAGATGCTGTACACCGGCGACCGGTTCACCGCCGCACAGGCTTACGAGTGGGGCATGGTGAATCGCGTTGTGCCGCGCGAGGAGCTGCTGACGCACGCCCTGGAGCTGGCCGAGAAGATCTCGGCCATGCCGCAATTCGGGCTGGCACTGACCAAGAAGGCTGTCAACCAGTGCGAGGACCTGATGGGGATGCGCGCGGGCATGGACGCGGTGTTCGGCCTGCACCACTTCGCGCACGCGCACAACGCCGAGGTCGGCACGGACTCGCTGGGCGGCATGACCGCCGAGTCGATGAAGGCGAGTGCGACCGCCGACTACACCGAGCAGAACGGGATGAAGTAGATGGATCTGGACTACGACGTCGCTGTCGAGGAGTTCCGGCTCGAGGTCCGGGAGTTCCTGCGCGCCAACGTCCCCGCCGCACCGCTGCCGTCGATGGACACCCGCGCCGGGTTCGAGGAGCACCGCGCCTGGGAGCGCACCCTGGCCGACGCTCGGCTGTCGGTGGTGTCGTGGCCGCGCGAGCACGGCGGCCGCGACGCGTCGCTGCTGGAGTGGGTGCTCTTCGAGGAGGAGTACTACGCCGCCGGCGCGCCCGGACGGGTCAGCCAGAACGGCATCTTCCTGCTGGCGCCGACGCTGTTCGAGCACGGCACACCCGAGCAGCTGGCGCGCATCCTGCCGCGCATGGCCCGCGGCGACGACATCTGGGCGCAGGCGTGGTCGGAACCGGAGGCCGGCAGCGACCTCGCGGGCATCCGGTCGACCGCCCGGCGCGCCAACGGCGGCTGGGTGCTCAACGGGCAGAAGACGTGGAGTTCGCGTGCGGCGTACGCGGATTGGGCGTTCGGATTGTTCCGCAGCGATCCCGAGGCCGAGCGGCATCGCGGCCTCACCTATGTGATGTTCCCGCTGTCCGCGGACGGCGTCACGGTGCGGCCCATCCCGCAACTCGACGGGGAACCCGGATTCGCGGAGATCTTCCTGGACAACGTGTTCGTCCCGGATCGCGATGTGATCGGCACGCCGAACGAGGGCTGGCGGGTGGCGATGAGCACCTCCAGCAACGAGCGCGGACTCTCGCTGCGCAGTCCGGGCCGGTTCAACGCGACCGCGCGGCGGCTGATCGAGCTGTGGCGCACCGCCTCCGACGCGGCCGACACCGCGGCGCGCGACCGCGTGGTGGACGCCTGGGTCGGCGCGGAGGCCTACCGGCTGAACACCCTGGCGACGGTCACCCGGCTGACCGAGGGCGGCAAGCTCGGCGCGGAATCCTCGGTGAACAAGGTGTTCTGGTCCGAACTCGACATCGCCATGCACGAGACCGCCCTGGACCTGCTCGGCCCCGCCGCCGAGCAGAGCAGCGGCTGGACCGACGGTTACCTGTTCTCGCTGGCGGGCCCGATCTACGCGGGCACCAACGAGATTCAGCGCAACATCATCGCCGAGCGGCTGCTCGGCCTGCCGCGGTAGGGGTGCACGACGCATGCGCACTCGAACCACCCACTACCACTCGCCCTTCGATTGGACCGCTCGATGAGATTCGCCCTCTCCCCCGAACAACGGGACTTCGCCGACAGCCTGCGCAAGATGTGCGACGCGGCCGGGACGCCCCGGATCATTCGCGCCTGGAGCGGTGGTGACCACCGCGGCGGCCGCGGGCTGATCCGTCAGCTGGCCGGGGCGGGCGCACTGGGACTGGCCGTCGACGAGGACCACGGCGGCATGGGCGCCGAGGCGATCGACCTGGTGGTAGCACTGCAGGAACTCGGCCGGGCGGCCGTGCCCGGTCCGCTGGTGGAGACGGCGGCGGTGATTCCCACACTGCTGCAAGCGCTTCCGGATACCGCACTGGCCCGGCGGTGGCTGCCCGCCTTCGCCGAGGGCCAGGCGCTCGGCACGATCGCGCTGTCCCCGGACGCACCCGCGGTGGACGCCGACACCGCCGAGGTGGTGCTGGTCGCCGACGGCGACCGGCTGTCGGTGGGGCACCGGGCAGACCACGTCCGCTCGGTCGACGCGGCGCGGCGGCTGTTCACCGTGGTGGCGGATGACGTTGTGGCCGAGGGCGATACGGTGCGCGTGGCCATCGACGCCGCGTTCGACGCCGGGGCGCTCGCCGCCGCGGCCCAGATCCTCGGCGCGGGCCGGACGCTGCTGGAGACGAGCGTGGCCTACGTCAAGCAGCGGCACCAGTTCGGTAAGCCGATCGGGCAGTACCAGGCGATCAAGCATCATCTGGCGAATGCGCTGATCGGCCTGGAGATGGCTGAGCCGCTGCTGTATCGCGCCGCGCTGAGCCTGGATTCGCCGGACCGCGCCCGCGACCTGTCGGCGGCCAAGCTGGCCTGCGCCGACGCGGCCTACCGCACGGCCCGCATCGCATTGCAGGTGCACGGCGCCATCGGCTACACCGCCGAGTTCGATCTGTCGCTGTGGCTGACGAAGGTCACCGCGCTCCGGTCCGCCTGGGGCACAGCGGAATTCCATCGCGCCCGAGTCGGTGCGGCACTGCGGGAAGAGACGGGGAGCCGGGTATGAGCAGCACAGCCGAGTTGCAGGAACTCGCCGCGACGGTGCGGGCCGTGCTGGCCAAGCACGGGGACCGGGACGTGCTGCGGCGCGCGATCGACAGCGAGCGCGGTTACGACGAGCGGCTGTGGCAGCTGCTGTGCGAGCAGGTCGGTGTAGCGGCACTGGCGATTCCGGAGGAATACGGCGGTATCGGCGCGGGGGTCGGGGCCGCGCTGGTCGTGGTGGAGGAACTGGGCCGCACCCTGCACGCGCCGCCCATGCTCGGCTCGGCGGTGCTCGGCACGCAGGCCCTGCTGTGGTCCGGCAATGCCGAGGCCTGCGAACGACTGCTGCCCGAGGTGGCCGAGGGCGCCCGCACGCTGGCACTGTGCTGGGCCGGTCCGCGCGGCTGGGACGACTTCGGCGTCCGAGTGGAGAACGGAAAGCTCACCGGCACAGCACATTACGTACTCGACGGGATCGCCGCCGACACGCTGATCGTGCTCACCTCCGCCGGACTGTACGAAATCGACGCCGTCGCAACCGAAATCACCCGCGCGGCCGCACCGACGATGGACCCGACCCGCAAGCTCACCGAGATCACCTTCGACGGCGCCCCCGGCCGCGCGCTCGGCGGCGACCCGGCCACGGTGACGACCCTGCTGCGCGATATCGCCTGGGCGGCGGTGGCCGCCGAGCAGGTCGGCGCCGCGGACCAATGCTTGCAGCTGACCGTCGACTACACCCGGTCCCGCGTGCAGTTCGGCCGCCCGATCGGCAGCTTCCAAGCCCTCAAGCACCGCATGGCCGACATGTACGTGCTGGTGGAATCGGCCCGCTCGGCCGCCTACGCCGCGATCGCCGGGCTGCCCGAACGCACCGGCGCGACGGCACCGGCGCCCGTGCACCCCGACGCGGCCCTCGACCTCGCCGCTGCCCGTATCCACTGCTCCCACGCCTACAGCGCGGTCACCGGCGAGATGGTCCAGATGCACGGCGGCATCGCCATCACCTGGGAACACGAGGCCCACCTCTACTTCAAGCGCGCCCACGCCGACGCCCAACTCTTCGGCGCCCCGGCCCGCCCCTTGGCCCGCCCGGCCTGAGACACCGAGGGCCGCAGGCTACTTCTCCAGTTCGTTGATCAACCGTCCCAGATCTGCGAGAGCCTTTCGACGAGCGCGCATCACATCCATGTTGGATTCGTCGAGACGCTTCGCGAAGTCGAGGAGCGCCATTGCCTTTCGTGCCAACGCCATCAGCTCCGTCCGGCCGATATGCGCCTCCACCAGCCATGGGACCGCTTCATCGGCGAGGATCACAAAGGTGTGCGGCGCCAGTACACCGTCGATCGCGATCACCTTGAACAGGTCTTGGACGGCATCCACGGCCAAGGCGGCCGACTCCAGCGACCGGCTCTTTCTCGCCATCTGGAGACGGACACGGGCGAACGTCGTCAGGACCTTGCTGTCGTCTTCTCCGCCCTCGAGCGTGCGGGCCGTCATCAACGCGTTCAGCGCGAGGGCCGGAGCGCCTTTCTCGAGTTCGTAAGAGCCCCGCTGCAGCCAGTAGTGAAAGTCGTTGTCCAGCAGATATTCGACACTCTCATAGATATCCCTGACATCCTGTACCGACAACCTCATACGGATCATGTAGGAATGGTTCATGAGCGCGATGAGCACTCGGCGCTCCGGCAGGGAATTGTCGGGGCGGTCGCTGGCCGCCGCGGCGTACGCACGCAATGTCCCGGCCAGCACCGACGAGAAGATCCCGCGTTTCTGCAGGTACTTCCGCACCTCCTCGGCAATGACCCGGTGGCGCACGGCGTAGTATATTCCGCCGTCGACGCTCTGCATCAGTCCGCTGTCCTCCAGACGATTCAGCGCCTCCCATTTCAGATTGGGATCACCGTCCGCCGATTCCATGGCGATATCCGGAGTGATCACACCGCTCTCCGCGGTAGCCAATGCGGCCGCGCCGTAAATGCTCAGGTCCAGATCGACGAGCGAATCACATTCACTGGATATTCTCTTGGCGAAGGAGAGACCGTAGGTTATCTGCATCATTCCGACGAGCAACTGACCTTCGGAATCCTTCATCAGCATGTCGCTCAGGTCTCGATCGGACCAGCGCCGGTTGGGCACCATATTATGGTCACGGAGTTTCGCGACGAGCCGGGCCGCATCACCCACCGTGAGATTTCTGTCGTCGAAGCGTTTGAGGCCGGGCACCGTTTCTATCATGTTGTACCAGACCGATCGAACGCCGGCGATGACGATTCTGCGCTTCTTCCGGTATTTGGCCAGATCGCTCAGCAGCCGCTCCGCCCAATCACCGAAGCCGTCGGCGTCGTCGACGATTATCACCTCGTAGACATCGGCGTCCACCTTGTCGACTATGCTGGAAATTCGACTTATCTGCTGCCCCGACCGTGACCCCACCCACCCGACCGCGACGCCCTTCGCAACCAGTCGGAGCGCGATTTGCATCAGGGTTGTCGTACGGCCCGAACCGGCCGTTCCGGACACCACCAGTATGTCACCTGGACTGCATTTATCGATTCTCTCCTCGAGCCTGTCCAGTACCGACAACTCCGCCGGTATCCTGTCCACCACGTCGCCCCACTTGGGCTCCAGACCCCGTAGATATTCGCGCCGCCCCGGACCCGCGTGCAGCGTTTTCGCCCGCACCGACAGATCGATCCCCGCACTCTGTCGGCTACGTCGTCGTGAGATTCTGTCGAGTCCCTCGGATACTTTCTGATTCGAGGTGGACAGGCAGGAATTGGCGAACTCTGCCACGGAGGATCGGATCCATTGAACACCATAGGTCGACAGCGCCGCCTCGTAGACCTTGGGTAGGTTCGGACACACCAGAAACGCCGCGGGCCTGATTCTGTCGTTGGTTGCGCTGCGCCGGGTTATATAGGCCCACAGGTCGGTGTATGCGATCGAATCCGTCAGGAATACGACGGTGGATCGTGCCAGTAGCTGTGCGGAGAATCTGGTCCAGGCCCCGTAATGTTCGGATGCCGGAGCTTCCGTGCCGAACCTGATATCACCCGTCCCGTCATCGGCGACCACTCCGTTCATGTGGTAAAGGAATCTGTCCGTCACACCCGGCAATCGATAGGGCGCCGTCGTGGCGTCGACGACGCTGTAGTCCAGCGGCTTCAAGCCCGGGACCGACCGTAGTTTGTCCACCGCAGCGAGCGGAGACAGATTCAGGACGGCGGCCCACGGTCCGGACAGTACGCGGTGAGTCAAACTCACCATGGCGTCCGACGGCTGCCCGAAGTGTTTTCGCAACAAGGCCCGTGCGGTGGCGGCGTCCTTACCCTTAAGGGTGTGGAACAGCATCTGCGATGATGCATGGTCATCGTCCACATTGCCGAGACCCAGATTGCTCGACGCCTCCGACCGAAAGGCTTTGAACGGCGTCTCCGCGCCCTCTCCGTCGATAGCGGCGATATCACCGAGCACCGCCGTCATTCCGCCGGAACGCACCGTTTCGAAGAAACGTTTCTGCACTTCTTCTCTACTGTATCCGTCGCTCGCCGCCAGCTCTTTCACAGGCTTCAGCGGCGTCGGCCCGCCCGTCGGATGTGGCGTCGAGGCCGATCGCGGATTCGCAATTGTGAGGTTGTGCGCGCGTGTGGATATCTCGCCCGGCTCCAGCCCGAAGGTAGGACTTCGATCGAATTGCGACGCACCGATCTGCGTGATGGAGATACTTCTCGGCCATATCCGCGCCGTGACTCCCGAAATGTCTTTCCTGATGGTGATCACAGCGTAGCCGTGTTCACGACTGTACTTTTTGTTCGAGTTATCCCACTCGGCGCCGAAGAGCGACTGGCCCTGATGGATGAAATGCTGAGCTTCGGTCTGCACTCCTTCCAATCGATATTTCTCGAGATGCAGATGCCCGCACAGATGCAGCCGCACGGTGGTGGCGCCGTTGAAAACCACGTCGCGCACCTCGGCGGCATTCGACAACCAACTCAACGGGTGGTGCGTGAGCAGTATCGACACGTCGTTATGCTGTGACCATTTCGGTAGGTTGCCGCCGCAGGCGGACTGCACCAGCGCGGGCGGTACACTCAGCACACCTTCCTGCGCCCAATCCGAGATATGACGAAAAGCCGTGTTGACACCGACAAATCCGATCCGCAAGCCATCCTTTTCGTAGGTCGACGCGAAATCACCCGGCAAGCTACCGGTGGTATCGCGCGGCAGCATCGTCACCGGCGTTCGGCGAGCCCACGAAATATACTCCTCGAAAACTTCCTCGATGAACTGACGGACTTCGGCGCCCTCGGCGAGCAGGTCCTTCGCCATGTCATCGCTCCACATGCCCTCCAGGAACAGCTGCGGCAGCGTGTTTCTTTTCGCCGGCCGCCGGACATCGTGATTGCCGGGCACACACACCATCGACGCGAATACACCGCTGGCTTCGTACAGCGACAGCACCAATTCACTCAAAAATTCATTGGCGGCTTCGTACTCGGCCGGCGCGGCGGTGTTCGCCAGGTCGCCGGTGAAGGCTATGAGATCGATCGGGCCCGCCGCGGGGATCACATACTCGATCAAATCCCGAAGTAGCAGGCTCTCTACCGTCGGCCAGTGACCGGGCATTTGGGATTGCCCAAAGTGTATGTCGGTAAGGTGCAGAATATTTATTCTCGCAGCATTGGCCACTACCCTACTGTCCCGTCACTCCATACCCCCTGGCGATCGGACATTCGGTCCGATCTCGAAATATCACTGTGCCATGCACCGGAACAAGACACAACTGCGGCTTCAAACAATCTCCTGGAATGATTTTCGCCCCGGCCACACCAGCACCCACCCCGCAGTGGCGCGACTCACAGCCGAGATACATAGTTAGCCTATGTACATAGATAGTTAGTAGATGTAAACTAACTTTCTGTGCAGTCGAGCCGGGCCGGCCGACTCGCACCACCGATCCGGCGACTCCAGAGCCGTGGTCGTCGAGGATCGAGCACATTCCGATTCAGGAGCGTTGATGAGCACCACACTCTCGCCGCGCGCCGCCACCGACGTGCCTGCCACCGCGAGAACCAAACAGCCGAAATCCGTCTGGGCCGTGGCCTTCGCCTCGGTCATCGCCTTCATGGGGATCGGCCTGGTCGACCCCATCCTGAAGCCGATCGGCGAACAGCTGCACGCCTCGCCGTCGCAGGTGACGCTGCTGTTCACCAGTTACATGCTGGTCACCGGCGTCGCCATGCTGATCACCGGCGTGATCTCCAGCCGCTTCGGCGCCAAGAAGACCCTGCTCGCCGGGCTCGCCATCATCGTGGTGTTCGCGGCGCTGGCGGGCGGTTCCGGCACGGTCGGGCAGATCGTCGGCTTCCGCGCCGGGTGGGGGCTGGGCAACGCGCTGTTCATCGCGACCGCGCTGGCCACCATCGTGGGCGCGGCCACCGGCGGCGTGGCGCGGGCCATCATCCTGTACGAGGCCGCGCTCGGCATCGGCATCGCCGCCGGACCGCTGGTCGGCGGCTTCCTCGGCGGATTCAGCTGGCGCGCACCGTTTTTCGGTGTCTCGGTGCTGATGGCGATCGCCTTCGTCGCGATCGTGGTGCTGCTGCCGCAGAGCCCGAAGCCCACCCACCGCACCTCGATCGTGGCGCCGTTCAAGGCACTGCGCTTCCCCGGTCTGCTGCTGGTGAGCGTCACCGCGCTGCTGTACAACTACGGCTTCTTCACCCTGCTCGCCTACACCCCGTTCCCGCTCGACATGGGCACCTACGCGATCGGATTCATCTTCTTCGGCTGGGGTTTGGCGCTGGCGCTGGCATCGGTGGTGTTCGCGCCCCGGCTGCAACGCGCCTTCGGCACGGTCCGCATGATCGCGCTGGCACTGGCGTTGTTCGCGGCCGACCTGGCCGTGATGGCCCTCTGGGCCGACCACAAGCCGGTCCTGATCGTCGGCACCGTGCTGGCGGGCCTGTTCCTCGGCGTGAACAACACCCTGATCACCGAGGCCGTGATGATCTCCGCACCCGTGGAGCGCTCCACCGCGTCCGCCGCCTACAGCTTCGTCCGCTTCGCCGGCGGCGCAGCCGCCCCCTACCTCGCCGGCAAACTAGGCGAACACCACATGGCCCTGCCGTTCTGGGTAGGCGCGGCCTGCACCGCCCTCGGCGTCCTCATCCTCCTCACCTTCCGCCACACCCTGTCCCACGTCGACGACCACGACCCCGCCGAACACAGCGTCACCGAGGCCGAAGCGATCACGGTCGGCGACGACTGAATCGGCCCGTCGCGCGGTTCAGTGCCGGAGCACCTGCACCTCTCGGACGGGCGGGGTCCTGCCGAGCCGGGCGCGGAGAGGGTAGATGGCCGCCACCACGAGAAGGGTGACGGTGGAGGAGATGAGTTGGGTGCGCATGGTGGACATGAGGGCGGCGGAGATCAGGACCGCGGCGAGGACGGCGATCACCGCCCAGCTCAGGTAGGGGTGGAACCACAGGCGGTAGGTGAGGGCGGCGGGGTCTTCGCGTTGCAGGCGGGCTCGCAGGCGTAGCTGGGAGAGCATCACCGCGAGGTAGAGGAAGGCCAGCAGGACGCCGATGGAGTTCACCAGGAAGGTGAAGACCCGGTCCGGGGAGACGTAGGAGGCCACCACCGCGCACCACGCGGCGACCGTGCCGAGCAGCACCGCCCGTGCCGGAACACCGCGGCGGTTGACCCGCACCAGCCCGGCCGGGGCGTCGCCGTCGCGGGTGAGCACGTAGAGCATGCGGGAGGACACGTAGATCGCGGAGTTCAGCACCGAGAGCACCGCGGTCAGGATCACCACCTGCATCACCGTGCCCGCCGCCGGAACGCCCATGGTGTCCAGCGCGCTGACGAACGGGCTGGTCAGCACCTTGGCGTCGTCCCACGGCAGGATCGTCACGACCAGCAGGATCGACGCCACGTAGAACAGCCCGACCCGCCACAGCACATTGCTGGTGGCCCGCGCCACCGCCTTCCCGGGTTCGGCGCTCTCGGCGGCGGCCAGCGTCACGATCTCGGTGCCGCCGAAGGCGAAGATCACCACGACGATCGCCGACAGCACCCCGTCCCACCCGTTGGGTACGAAACCGCCGTGCGCGGTCAGATTGTCCACTCCCGCACGGCCGTCCGGCCACCAGCCCAGCACGTACAGCACGCCGAGGAGCAGAAACACCACGATCGCGGCGACCTTGATGGAGGCGAACCAGAACTCGAACTCCCCGAACGAGCGCACCGAGATCAGGTTCACCGCCGTCATCACGACCAGCAGCGCGGCCGCCAGAATCCACTGCGGCAGGTCGATCCACTCCGCCAGGATCGCCGCGCCCGCCGTCGCCTCGGCGCCGACCAGGATCACGTACATGTACCAGTAGAGCCAGCCGACGGTGAATCCGGCGAAGGGCCCCAACGCCATTCGCGCGTACTCGGCCAGCGACCCCGCCACCGGCCGAGCCACCACCATCTCGCCCAGTGCCCGCAATACGCACAGCACCAGCACACCGGCCACCGCGTAGGACACCACCGCCGCCGGGCCCGCCGTCTTGATGACCGAACCGCTGCCCACGAACAGCCCCGCGCCCACCGCGCCGCCGATCGCGAGCATCGTCATGTGCCGACGGCGCAGGCCGGTGCGCAGACCCTCGCGCGCCGCGCCGGTCGTCTCGTCCATTGCTCACCTTCTGTTCGCCCAGATGTTGCCGTGTCACCCTAGCGGCCCCCAGCGACGCGTTGAACACGCAGGTCGCGCCGGTCAGCCGGAAATTGCCCGACCTTGCGACGCCGCTCCGGAGCCGGGGTGTGTTCACCGTTCGGGAGTACCGTCGGCGGGTATGACCGAAACAACCCGGGGCCGTGTTCGCACCGAACCCGGTCGCAAACGGGTGCGGGCCTACGCCGACGGCCGACTGGTGATCGACACGGTCGCACCGACATTGGTGTGGGAGGGCCCGCACTACCCGACCTACTACCTGCCGGTCGCGGACCTGCGCGCCAAGCTGGAACCCACCGGGTCCACCCGGCACTCGCCCAGCCGCGGCGAGGGCGTGGAATACGACGTGGTGATCGACGGCATCACCAGATCCGCTGCGGCCGTGCGCTATCCGGACTCGCCGATCCCGGAGCTGCGCGAGCTGGTGCGGCTGGAGTGGGATCTGATGGACGAGTGGCTCGAGGAGGACGAGCCCGTCTACGTGCACCCGCGCGATCCCTACACCCGCGTCGACATCCTGGCGAGTTCCCGGCACGTCCGGGTGGCGGTCGCCGGGCAGACCCTCGCGGACTCGCACGCACCGCGCATTCTCTTCGAAACGGGTTTGCCGCCACGGTATTACCTCCCGCTGACCGATGTCCGGACCGAGCTGCTGACGCCGTCCACGACCCGGACCCGCTGCCCCTACAAGGGCACGGCCGAGTATTTCGACGTCCGGGTCGGCGATGCCGAATACCGCAATCTGGCATGGATCTACCGCACCCCGCTGCCGGAAAGCCAGAAGGTTGCCGGTCTGGTCTGCTTCTACGACGAGAAGGTGGATGTCTTCCTCGACGGCGAATTGCAGGAGCGCCCGAAGACGCCGTTCAGCTGACCTGGTCGCAGAGCAACTGCTCGACCAGCTCCGGCACGGCGGCGCCGATCGGATCGCGGACGACCTCGGTGGCCCACGGATCGTAGGGCGTGGGCTCGGCATTGACGATGACCAGCGCCGCCCCGTTCTCCACGGCGACGGCGCACATCGACGCGGCGGGCTCCACCTGCAGAGAACTGCCGACGGCTAGGAAGATATCGCTCTCCAACGCGATCTGCCGCGCCTCGTGCACGGCGCCCGGATCCATCTGCTGACCGAACATGACGGTGGCGGCCTTGAGAATGCCGCCGCAGACCGGGCACGGCGGATCGGCCTCGCCCGCCGCCACCCGTCGCAGCGTATCGGCCATCGTCGCGGTGAAATCGCAACCGACACAGACGACTTCGAACATGTTGCCGTGGATCTCCACCACCGACTCCGGCGGCGTGCCGGCCCGCTGGTGCAGGCGGTCGATGTTCTGCGTGATGATCCGGACGTCCCGCTCCCGCCCGAGCCGGGCCAGGGCGCGGTGCGCGTCGTTGGGTTCGGCCTGCCAGGCCGGATTGTCGCGGCGGGCCAGCCACGCGCGCCGGCGCAGTTCGGGATCGGCCACGTAGTTCTGATATGTGGACAGCAGTTCCGCGATCGGGTCCTCGGTCCACACGCCGCGCGGCCCGCGGAAGTCCGGAATGCCGGAGTCGGTGGAGATGCCCGCGCCGGTGAGCACGCCGATGGGGCCGGTCCGCTGTCGCCACCCTGTGGTCATACTCCCAGATTAAGTACACCGGCCGGTGCCGCGGCTTTTGATACGCTCGTGTATCCGAGCCCTGTGGGGAGGAGCCTGGCGTGTCGACATCCCTCGAGACCGACAACCCGTCCCCGGCACGACGGATGACCAAGCGCCGGGCCAAGACCCGGCGGCGGCTGCTGGACGCGGCCTTCGAGGCGTTCGCGGACGAAGGGTTCGGGCGCTGCACCGTGGAGCAGATCTGCGAGCGGGCCGGATTCACCCGGGGCGCCTTCTACTCCAACTTCACCTCGCTGGAGGAACTGTTTCTGGCGATGTGGGAGCAGCGTTCGGGACAGCTGCTGCACGAGATGACCGCGGTGCTCGAGGATGAGACGCCCGCGCCCGCCACCGACCTCCGAGCGGATGTCGAACGGGTATTGCGCGCGGTTCCCTTGGACGAGAAGTGGTTTCGGATCACCTTCGAATTCACCGCGCACGCCCTGCGCAATCCGTCGCTGCGCCGGGTGATGGCCGCCCGCGAGGAGGCGATCGACGCGGCGCTGCGCCCCGTGGTGACCGAACTGCTGGCGCGCGCGGGCCGCACGGTCACCGACCCCGCGGCGCTGGGCCGCGCCCTGGTCGCGGTGCACGACGGCACCGCCACCCAATGCCTGATGGAACCGCACAGCGAGACAGCCCGCCGACAACGCATCAACCTGTTCACCCACGTCGTGCTGGCCTACAGCGAACCACGAGACGCATAGGCGGAGAGGAACATTCATGACCGAGCGCCCCGAGTTGGCGGCCGCACTGGACCTGCAACCGCACCCGGAGGGCGGCTGGTACCGCGAAACCTGGCGCAGCCCCGTACAATTCGTGCCCGACGGCTACGACGCCCCCCGCGCGGCAGCGACGGCAATCCACTTCCTGCTGCTCCCCGGCGAGAAGTCCGCCCCCCACACCGTCCGCTCGGACGAGCTATGGCTATGGCACCGCGGCGGCCCGCTCCTGCTCAACATCGGAGGCGAGGAAATAGTCCTCGGCCCCCACGTCGAACAAGGCCAACTCCCGCAAGCGGTAATCCCCGGCGGCGTAAGCCAGTCAGCACGCCCCGCAACCGACGAATACGTCCTCGTCAGCTGCATCGTGTCCCCCGGCTTCGACTTCGCAGACTTCCACCTCGACTGACAAAGACCGCCCAACCACCTACCCATCCCCGCCCAGCTTCGATTCCACCAACTTCCACCCAACCCGACCCAACCCAACCCCCTCCGCCAAAAACCTCCCCTGTAGCCCGCCAACCCCGTAAGTTTTCGGCGCGTCTCGGTTTTCGGGTGCCGCTGCAAAGCGACGAAGGAGCCAGCAGCGGCACCCGAAAACCGAGACCAAGGGCGCCGAAAACACGCCGGAGCGAAGCGAAGGCCAAAAATACAGCCATTCACTCCTCCACGCGCAGCACACCCTGGTCAACCGCCTCATCGATCGCCTGCTCCAGACTAGGACAGGAATCGGGCCGACCAGGCCCCCCAACCAGCGCCTTGAAAACCGGGCAGTGATCGGCCGGATTCACCGTCCACTGCACCGACTTCTGATGCGAACTGGCCTTACGGACCAGCACCTCGGTACCGCAACTGCGACACGCGACCGGGGTCAGCCCGTCCTCGAGGTAGCGCTGCTTGTCGACGACCGTCTGGGCGCGCACCTGTTCCCGCCGTCCGGGACGGTCCGCGAAATCGGGTGCCTTCGCCCAGGTGGCCATCAGGCTGTCGCTTCCTGCTTGTCGGCCGACTCTTCCTCCCGCTTGCGCCGCAGGTTCTCGGCGACCTCGGCCTCCCAGACCTCGTTGGCCTTGGTGGTGTCGACCTCGAATTCGAAGCGCTGCACCATCTTCGGGTCGATATCGGCGACGTCGACGTAGAACTGCTCGTACCAGCGGCGCAGCTGATAGACCGGGCCGTCCTCCTCGCACAGCAGCGGGTTGTCGATCTTGGACTTGTGCTTCCAGATCTCCACGTCCTGCAGGAAGCCGACGCTGATGCCCTCGGTCATCTTCTTGGCCAGCTTGTCGGCCATCTCCCCCTCGACGCCCTTCGGCTTCTCCAGGGTGATGCCCCACTGCAGCACGAACGAGTCCTGCGACACCGGGTAGTGGCAGTTGATCAGCACGCTGTTGACCTCGAACCCGCTGTAGATGTTGGTCAGCGGGTTGATCATGTACGACGGGCCGAAATAGGAGGCCTCCGACTTCAGCAGCGTGTCGCCGCCGTACTTGGAGGCCATGCCGATATCCGGGCGCCCCTTCGTCTCCAGATACTGCGTCGCGATGTGACCTTCGAAGACGTTCTTGAAGAAGGTCGGGAACGCGTAGTGGATGTAGAAGAAGTGCGCCATGTCGACGACGTTGTCGATGATCTCGCGGCAGTTGGCGCCCTCGATCAGCATCGACTCCCAGGTCCACTCCGTCCAGCCGCTGTCGAGCTGATCGGTGAAGTTGCCCTCGGCGTCGCTGTAGGGCCCCTTGATGAAGGGGATGTCGACTTCCGGCGGCGGCGGGTTGCCCTCGTGGTCGTGCCAGACGAACAGCTGACCGTTGCGTTCCATGGTCGTCCACGACCGGGTACGAGCCAGCGGCGGCACTCGGCGCGCGTACGGAATCGAGGTGCAGCGGCCGTTGCCGCCCCAGCGCCAGTCGTGGAACGGACAGGCGATGGAGTCGCCCTTGATCTCGCCCATGCTCAGGTCGCCGCCCAGGTGCCGGCAATAGGAGTCCAGCACCTTGATCTCGCCGTTGCTGTCGGCCCACACGACGAGCTTGGTGCCGAACGCCTGCACAGCGTGCGGCTTGCCGTCGCGGAACGGTGCGGCCAGACCCAGGCAATGCCAGCCCCGCGCATAACGGGTGGGGGCGGCCCCGACGTCGATCTCACGGACCTTCCCGCCCCGTGGTGGGGTTCCTGCCATCGTGATCCCTCCTCTGAAGTACTAGAACACGTTACAGAATCGTCCGCATGGACGCCAGCTATTCCCTTGACGACCAGGCAAAGGGCATCCTTAGCAATGGACGGACACCCGTTCTCGACAGGAATAAGAACGTGTTCTAGTCTCAAGACTAGTATCGGTCTCACCACAGCAGGTCGACGGCCGATGAATTCGTTCCGATCGACCAGGCAGGAGCAGCCCCCGAGATGACGCAAGAAGTAACAGAGCGGGTCGAAGCGCTGTTGCCGACGCTGCGCGAACGTGCGCAGGAGGCAGAGGATCTACGCCGCATCCCCGACGAGACCATGAAGGCGCTACAGGCCACCGGCTTCTTCCGTTTGGTGCAGCCGAAGCAGTGGGGTGGCTACGCCGCCGATCCGGTGATCTTCTACGACACCGTGCGCAAGATCGCCGGCGCGTGCGGCTCCACCGGCTGGGTGGCGGGCATCATCGGCATCCACAACTGGCATCTGGCGCTGTTCGACCAGCAGGCACAGGAGGATGTCTGGGGTGAGGACACCGAGGTGCGAATCTCGTCGTCCTACGCCCCGATGGGCGCGGGCACCGTCACCGACGGCGGTTACACCGTCAACGGTTCGTGGGCCTGGTCGTCGGGCTGTGAGCACGCCGACTGGGTATTCGTCGGCGGCCCGGTGATCAAGGACGGGAAGCCGGTCGACTTCGGCAGCTTCCTGATCCCGCGCAGCGACTACCGCATCGATGACGTGTGGAATGTGGTGGGGCTCAAGGGCACCGGCTCCAACACCGTGGTGGTGGACAACGTGTTCGTGCCGCGCCACCGCTTCCTGTCGTTCCGCGCCATGAGCGAACTGACCGCGCCCGGCCTGGCGCAGAACACCGACCCGGTGTACAAGATGCCTTGGGGCACAATCCATCCCACCACCATCGCGGCGCCGATCGTGGGCATGGCCTACGGCGCGCTGGAGGCGCACGTCGAGCACCAGGGCAAGCGTATCCGCGCCGCGTACGCCGGCGAGAAGGCCAAGGAGGACCCGTTCGCCAAGGTCCGCATCGCCGAGGCGGCCAGCGACATCGACGCCGCCTGGCGGCAGCTGTCGGGCAATGTCGCCGACGAGTACGCGCTGCTGGTGGCGGGCGAGGACATCCCGTTCGACATCCGGGCGCGGGCCCGCCGCGACCAGGTGCGCGCGACCGGCCGGGCGATCACCTCGATCGACAAGCTGTTCGAAAGCTCGGGCGCCACCGCGCTGGCCAACGGCACTCCGCTGCAACGGTTCTGGCGCGACGCGCACGCCGGGCGGGTGCACGCGGCCAACGATCCCGAGCGGGCCTATGTCATGTACGGCACGCACGCCTTCGGGCTGCCGGTCACGGACGGGATGGTGTAGATGACCGCGGTTTCGGAGCTGACGTTCGAGTCGACCTCCCGCTACGCGCAGGTCCGCCCGGACCTGAAGCTGCACTACCACGAGGCGGGTGTGGGCAACGGGCCGACGATCGTGCTGCTGCACGGCGGCGGGCCGGGCGCCTCGTCCTGGTCGAACTTCGCCCGCAATATCGACGTGCTGGCGCGGAACTTTCACGTGCTGGCCGTGGATCAGCCCGGATTCGGGTTGTCGGACAAGCCGACCGAGCATCCGCAGTACTTCGTGCACAGCTCGTCGGCGCTGAAGGATCTGCTCGACACCCTCGAGATCACCGATCGTGTGCACCTGCTGGGCAATTCGCTCGGCGGCGGCACGGCGGTGCGGTTCGCGCTCGACTATCCGGACCGCGCGGGCAAGCTCGTGCTGATGGGGCCGGGCGGATTGAGCACCAACCTGTTCGCGCCCGATCCGACCGAGGGCGTGAAGGCGCTGGGCAAGTTCAACGTCGAGCCGACTCGGGAGAATCTCGAGACGTTCCTGCGGATCATGGTCTTCGACCAGAAGCTGATCACGCCGGAGTTGATCGAGGAGCGGTTCGCCTCGGCGTCCCAGCCGGAATCGCTGGCGGCCACGCGCGCGATGGGTAAGTCGTTCGCCTCGGCCGACTTCGAGAAGGGCATGCTCTGGCGCGACGCCTACAAGCTGCGCCAGCCGGTGCTGCTGATCTGGGGTCGCGAGGACCGGGTGAACCCGATCGACGGCGCGCTGGTGGCGTTGAAGACGATTCCGCGCGCGCAACTGCACGTGTTCGGGCAGTGTGGGCACTGGGCGCAGCGCGAACGTTTCGACGAGTTCAACCGGCTCACAGTGGATTTCCTCACTCCGAAGGAGAAGTGACCATGGGTATTCGAGCGCTGGGGTACATGCGCATCGAAGCCACCGACATGGCGGCCTGGCGGGAGTACGGGCTCAAGGTGCTCGGCATGATGGAGGGCGACGGACCCGATTCCGACGCGCTCTACCTGCGCATGGACGAGTTCGCGGCGCGGCTGGTGATCGTGCCGGGCGAGCATGACCGGCTGCTGGTGTCGGGCTGGGAGGTCGCCAATGCGGCCGAGCTGCAAGAACTTCGGGAGCGGCTGTCGGCCTCCGGAGTGGCCTTCAAGGAAGCCACGAAGGAGGAACTCACCGACCGCCGCGTCGAGGGCATGATCCGGTTCGAGGACCCGTCCGGCAACACGCTGGAGGCGTTCTACGGAATGCAGTACCTCGCACGGCGTTTCGTGAGCCCCTACGGCCACAGGTTCGTCACCGCCGAGCAGGGCCTGGGTCACGTGGTGCTGACCTGCACCGACGACGCGGCGGCGCAGGAGTTCTACCAGGGCGTGCTGGGCTTCCGGCTGCGTGACTCGATGCGGCTGCCACCGCAGATGGTCGGCCGCGATGCCGACGGCGAGCCCGCCTGGCTGCGGTTCTACGGCTGTAATCCGCGCCACCACGCGCTGGCGTTCCTGCCGCTGCCCAACCCCACCGGTATCGTGCACCTCATGGTCGAGGTGGAGAACTCCGACGATGTCGGGCTCTGCCTGGATCGCGCGCTGCGGCGCAAGGTGAAGATGTCGGCCACCCTCGGCCGGCACATCAACGACAAGATGCTGTCGTTCTACATGAAGACCCCCGGTGGCTTCGACATCGAATTCGGTTGCGAGGGACTGGAAGTCGAGGACGAGAACTGGATCGCCCGGGAGTCGACCGCGGTCAGCCTGTGGGGCCACGACTTCAGCATCGGATTCAAGTAGCGAGTCAGGAGTACAGGACATGACGGCGGACGGCGTGGCCGAGTTTCCGGAGATCGACGCACGACAGTTCCGGAATGTGCTGGGGCAGTTCTGCACCGGCATCACGGTGATCACGACCTTCGGCGACGACGGTGCGCCGGTCGGATTCGCCTGCCAGTCCTTCGCCGCCCTGTCCCTGGAGCCGCCCCTGGTGCTGTTCTGCCCCACCAAGGGCTCGCGCACCTGGGCGGCCATCGAACAGGCGGGCAGGTTCTGCGTGAACGTGCTCGCCGAGGAACAGCAGCAGGTATGCGCCCGCTTCGGTTCCCGCGAACCCGACAAGTTCGCCGGAATCGGCTGGCGCGCAACGGAGCTGGAGCTGCCGCTCCTGGACGACGCCCTCGCCACGATCCAGTGCACAGTGTCGAGCGTCGTCGACGGCGGCGATCACCACATCGTGATCGGCCGAGTCCTGGCCCTGTCGGAGTCCACCGACTCCGGCAGGCCGCTGTTGTTCTACCGAGGCCAATACACGGCCATCGAGCCGGAGAAGACCGTCCCCGCCCCCTGGCGAGCCGACCTCGAACACTTCCTCACCACCACCACCCTCGACACCTGGCTGTGAAGCACGGCAAGCCGCGACTGACGGCAACCCAGCTGACCGAGCGTCACCGAGAACTACCGCGCGAGACAGCACCGAGACCACTAGAGTGGATGCATGTCCCACCTGGACCGTATTACCTCTGATCCGGATATCTGCCACGGCAAGCCGGTGGTAAGAGGACTGCGCTACCCCGTCGAGATGGTCTTGGATCTCCTCGCGGCTGGTATGAGCAACGACGAGATCCTCGAGGACTACCCCGACCTGGAACGTGACGATTTGCTAGCCGCGCTCGAATACGCGGCGCTGGTGACTGCTCGCAGGACGACGATCCCCTTCGACGCGGCGTGAGGTTTCTCGTCGACGCGCAGCTGCCACGACGGCTGGCGATCTTCCTCGAGACGGCTGGGCACTCGGTGGTCGAACTGGGCCGCGACAGGCTTATTGCTCACGCTGATCGCGGCCCCGACCGCTAGTTCGACCAGATTCAGGCGGTGACTGCCTGCTGTTCGCGCTGGAGCTCCAGGGCGATGTCGATGAGTTGGTCTTCCTGGCCGCCTACCAGGTTGCGTTGGCCGGCTCGGACGAGCATTTCGGCGGCGGAGACGCCGTAGCGTTCGGCTTGGCGTTCGGCGTGCTTGAGGAAGCTGGAGTAGACGCCCGCGTAGCCCATCATGAGGGCTTGGCGGTCCAGGAGGCATTCCTGGGGCATGGCGGGGCGGACGACGTCCTCGGCGGCGTCGGCGATGGCGAAGAAGTCGATGCCGGTCTTGATGCCGAGCTTGTCGCAGACCCCGACGAAGGCCTCGACGGGGGTATTGCCGGCGCCCGCGCCGAAACGCCGTGCGCTGCCGTCGATCTGCTTGGCGCCCGCGCGGACGGCGTAGATGGAGTTCGCCACGGCGAGGTCGAGATTCTCGTGGCCGTGGAAGCCGACCTGGGCGTCGTCGCCGAGTTCGGCGACCACCGCGCCGATGCGGTCGGAGACCTGCTCGAGCACCAGCGCGCCCGCGGAGTCCACCACGTACACGCACTGGCAGCCCGCGTCGGCCATGATGCGGGCCTGCTTGGCCAGCACCTCCGGCGGCTGGGTGTGCGACATCATCAGGAAGCCCACGGTTTCCAGCCCGAGTTCGCGAGCCAGGCCGAAGTGCTGGATGGAGACGTCGGCCTCGGTGCAGTGCGTGGCGATGCGGACGATCGAGGCGCCGTTGTCCTGGGAGACCTTGATGTCCTCCTTGACGCCGACGCCCGGCAGCATCAGCACCGCGATCTTGGCCTGCTTCGCGGTCTGCGCCGCGATCGTCACCAGTTCCTGCTCAGGGGTTTTCGAGAAGCCGTAGTTGAACGAGGAGCCGCCCAGGCCGTCGCCGTGGGTCACCTCGATCACCGGCACACCCGAAGCGTCCAGGGCGGCAACGATATCGCGCACCTCGGTCGCGGTGAACTGGTGCCGCTTGTGGTGCGAGCCGTCCCGCAAGGACGTGTCGGTGACGCGGATGTCGAGTTGATTGCTGTAGGGCTGTGCGTTGAAAGTCATTGTCCTGGTACTCCTTACACGCGTGCCGAGAGGATCTGGTCGGCGACGACCTCGCCGACGCGGGTGGCAGCGGCCGTCATGATGTCCAGGTTGCCCGCGTAGGGCGGCAGGAAGTCGCCCGCGCCCTCCACCTCCACGAACACCGAAACCTTCGCCATGCCACCGGAAACCACCGACGGCTCGTCGAACTGCGGCTCGTTGAGCAACCGGTACCCGGGCACGTACTGCTGGATGTCGGCGACCATGCGATGGATCGAATCGGCGATGGCGGCGGTGTCGGCATCGTCCGGAATGGCGCAGAAGATGGTGTCGCGCATGATCATCGGCGGCTCGGCCGGGTTCAGGATGATGATCGCCTTGCCGCGCCGGGCGCCACCGATCGTCTCCACGCCCCGGCTGGTGGTCTTGGTGAACTCGTCGATATTGGCGCGGGTGCCGGGTCCGGCCGACACCGACGACACCGAGGCCACGATCTCCGCGTAGGGCACCTCGACCACCCGCGAGACGGCCGCGACGATCGGAATCGTCGCCTGCCCGCCACAGGTGATCATGTTCACGTTCGGGGTGTCGAGGTTGTCGCCCAGGTTCACCGGCGGCACCACCGCGGGACCCACGGCCGCGGGTGTCAGGTCGATGGCGCGGATGCCCGCCGCCTCGTACTTCGGCGCGTACTCCCGGTGCACATAGGCGGAGGTGGCCTCGAACAGCAGCTCCGGCTTCTCCGGCAGCGCCAGCAGCCAGTCCGCGCCCTCGTGCGAGGTCTCCAGTCCGAGACCGGCGGCCCGCTTCAGACCCTCGCTGTCCGGGTCGATGCCGATCATCCAGCGCGGCTCGATCTTCTCCGAGCGCAGCAACTTGTAGAGCAGATCGGTGCTGATGTTGCCGGAGCCGACGATGGCGGCGCTGACCTTTCCATTCGCGGTCATGAACTCTCCCTAGCTGAAATTCAGTCGGACGGAACCGAGTCCGGCGAACTCGGCGTGGAAGGCGTCGCCCGGACGGGCGTCGATGGCACGGGTGCACGAGCCGGGCAGCACGATGTCCCCGGCTTTCAGCCGCACTCCGAAGGAGGCGACCTTGCGGGCCAGCCACGCCACCGCGATGGTCGGATCGCCGAGCACCGCGTCGCTGCGACCCTCCGCCACGACCGCACCGTTGCGGGTGAGCGTGGCGTCGATCTTCTGGATGTCCAGCAGCTTCGGATCCACCCGTTCGCGTCCGAGCACCCAGCCCGCCGACGATGCGTTGTCGGCGATGGTGTCGCACAGCGCGATCTTCCATTCCTTGATGCGGGTGTCGATGAGTTCGATGGCCGGTGCGTAGGCGACGGTCGCGTCCAGCACGTCGGCCTCGGTGCACTCCGCGCCCGGCAGATCCTTGCCGAGCACGAAACCGACCTCGACCTCCACCCGCGGATACAGGTACTGCGAGGTGTCCACCGGAACGTCCTCGAACACCTGCATCTCCCCCAGCAGGTGGCCGTAGTCGGGCTCGTCCACGCCCATCATCTGCTGCATCGCCTTCGACGACAGCCCGACCTTGTGCCCGACGACCCGCGCGCCGCCGGCCAGCCGCTGCCGGATATTGATGAGCTGGATCTCGTAGGCATCGACCACGTCGATGTCGGCATGCCGGGCGACCAGCGGGTCGATCGGCACCCGGTCACGTTCGGCGACCGCGAGCTCCGCGGCCAGTTCGCTCCGTACCGCGTCGGACAGCACTCTTGTTTCCTTCCACTGAGGGCCCGGTCGGTGAACGTGACGGAAACTGAAACGAGTTTTCCTGCGAAAACCGCCGTCAGCAACACCGTCTGCCAGATCAATATAGACCGAACCAGGACCGATTCTATAACGTGTTCTACATGACTGATCGGGAATACGACGTGGTGGTGGTCGGCAGCGGTGCCGCCGGGATGACTGCCGCGCTCACCGCCGCTCACCACGGGCTGCGCGCGGTGATCATCGAAAAGGCCGCTCACTACGGCGGATCCACCGCACGCTCCGGCGGCGGCGTGTGGATTCCCGGGAACAAAGCGCTCCAGGCGTCCGGGCGGCCCGACGACCGCGAGGAGGCCCGCCGCTACCTGCACAACATCATCGGCGACGTGGTGCCCAAGGAGCGGATCGACACCTACATCGACCGCGGCGCGGAGGCCCTGGACTTCGTTCTCGATCACACCCCCCTGAAGCTGAAGTGGGTGCCGGGCTACTCCGACTACTACCCCGAGGCCGGCGGCGGCCTGGGCGAGGGGCGCTCCTGCGAGCCCAAGCCGTTCAACGCCAAGGTCCTCGGCGAGGAACGCTTCAAACTGGAGCCGCCGTACGCCAAGGCCCCGCTGAACGTGGTGGTCATGCAGGCCGACTTCGTGCGGCTGAACCTGATCCGCCGTCACCCGAAGGGCATGATGCGGGCCATGCGCGTCGGCGCGCGCACCTACTGGGCGAAGTTCACCGGCAAGCACATCCTGGGCATGGGCCAGGCCATCATCGCCGCCATGCGCAAGGGTCTGATGGACGCGAATGTGCCGCTGCTGCTGAACACCCCGATGACCAAGCTGATCGTGGAGAACGGCGTGGTCACCGGCGTCGAGGCGCTGGAGAACGGCAAGCCCGTCACCTTCACCGCGCGGCACGGCGTGGTGCTGGGCGCGGGCGGTTTCGAGCACAACGCCGAGATGCGCACCAAGTACCAGCGCCAGCCCATCACCACCGAGTGGACCACCGGCGCGGCGGCCAACACCGGCGACGGCATCGTCGCGGGCATGGAGGCCGGCGGCGCGGTCGGGTTCATGGAGGACTCCTGGTGGGGGCCGACCATCTTCAAGAACGGCAAGCCGTGGTTCGCGCTGGCCGAGCGCAACCTGCCCGGCGCCATCATGGTCAACACCGAGGGCAAGCGATTCGGGAACGAGTCCGCTCCTTACGTGGAGGCCGTGCACACCATGTACGGCGGCGAGTACGGGCAGGGCGAGGGGCCCGGCGAGAACATCCCCACCTGGCTGGTATTCGACCAGCGCTACCGCAACCGCTACATCTACGCCTCGCTGCAGCCCGGGCAGCGCATCCCGTCCCGCTGGATGGAGAACGACAACATCGTCAAGGCCGACACTATCGAGGAACTGGCCGGCAAGATCGGTGTTCCCGCGGAAAATCTGGCCGCCACCATCGCCCGGTTCAACGGCTTCGCCGAGAAGGGCGTGGACGAGGACTTCGGGCGCGGCAACAGCCACTACGACCGCTACTACGGCGACCCGACGGTGAAGCCGAACCCGTGTCTGGCCGCGCTGGTGCAGGGTCCGTTCTACGCGGCCAAGATGGTCCCCGGCGACCTCGGCACCAAGGGCGGCCTGGTGGCCGACACCGCCGGGCGCGTGCTGCGCGAGGACGGCTCGGTGATCGATGGCCTGTACGCCTCGGGCAACTGCTCGACCCCGGTCATGGGCCACACCTACGCCGGTCCGGGCGCGACCATCGGTCCGGCGATCACCTTCGGATATCTGTCCGTGCTGGATATCGCCGACCGCGCGAAGCGGCAATCGGCGACCAGCGGCGCCGCGGGCGAGTAGGGATGGGAGACAGCGCCGCCAGCACGGCGGCGCGGGGAGGCCTCGAGGAGAACAATGCCGATTGATCCGAAAGTCGCACTGGGCGCGGCACTTCCGACGCAGGAGTTCGCGTGGACGCCGTCGGACGTGCAGCTCTACCACTTGGGCCTGGGTGCGGGCGCCCGCTGGACGGACCCGGGCGAACTGCGCTATCTCGACGATCGCGAGCCGCAGGTGCTGCCGACGTTCGCGACCGTCGCGCACACGCTGCGGATGACCGATCCGCCCAAGGTCAGCTTCCCGGGCGTGGAGATCGACCTGGCCAAGGTGGTGCACGCCAGCCAGGAGATCGTCACGCACCGCCCGATTCCGGCCGCGGGCAAGGCCACCAGCACGGGCCGGATCAGCGAGGTCTGGGACAAGGGCGCGGCCGCGGTGATCGTGCAGGAGACCACGGTCACCGGCTCGGACGGCGATCCGCTGTGGACGGCCCGCTCATCCATCTTCGCCAAGGGCGAGGGCGGGTTCGGCGGCGAGCGCGGGCCCAGTACCAAGTCCGAATTGCCGGACCGCGCACCGGATTTCGACGTCACTACGCCGACATTGCCGCAACAGGCGCTGCTCTATCGCCTGTGCGGTGACCGCAACCCGCTGCATTCGGATCCCGAATTCGCCCGCGCCGCAGGGTTTCCCAACCCGATCCTGCACGGGCTGTGCACTTACGGCCTGGTGTGCAAGACGGCCACCGATACCGTACTGAACTCGGATGCCGCGCGGGTCACGGGATTTCGGGGACGGTTCGCGGGTGTGCTGTACCCCGGGGAGACGATCCGCTCCCGAATCTGGTTGGACAACAACGAGTTGACCATCGCCGCGACCGTGGTGGAGCGCGAGAACGCCCCGGTGCTCGGCGACGTGAAGCTCACCTTCACGGACTGACGTGCGGGAACACCACCGCCCCGGTGGGACGGTCCGCGGCCGCGCGATGCGGCCACCGAGATCGATCCCGCCGGGGCGGCGGACACCATGCCCGAATCAGGGCATGATCAGTCGGCGTCCGGGAAACCCGTCGCGAACAGGATGGCGATGGCGACGGAACAGACAACGGCAATGATCGGAATAACCCACATAGATCCAACACTACAAGTCGTAGTACTTAGCCGCAGTCACGGAAGGTCCGCTGTGGCCAGTCACACAGCGTCAGTGTGTCGCCCGGGCGCTCACGCCCCGTCCCGGACCGCCGCCGGTTCGCTCCCCTCCTCACTCCGCCCGATCGTCAGGCCCTGGATGACCAGCGCGTACAGCAGGATCACCAGCACCGGCGCGGCCAGTGGAACCCAGGCCAGCCGCACCGGAACCAAGGTGGCGGCGACCGCGGCGGCGGCGAACAGCAGCGCGCCGGTGACCGACGGCAGCGTGGTCGGCACCACGCCGCTGGGCGCGTGCACCGTGGCGGTGTTGAGCAGGTAGGTGGTCGCCACCAGGCCCGTCGCCGCGGCGGCCAGCGCGCCGGTGTCGTCCCAGGCCAGTGCGCCCAGCGCCACCAGCGCGGCCCCGACCGCGCACACCCGGAACCGCCAGCCCAGCACCACCAGCGCGCCCGCGCCGAGCGCCGCCCACGGCAGCACGATCGCCACGGCCGCGGTCAGCAGCAGTCCGGACAGCACCGCGAGAAATCTGGTCATCGCCGCACCCGCACCAACCGGCGGTGCTCGGGCAGCAACCGCATCACCTGATCGAGCCGGGTGTCCTCCGGCCAGGCCACGATGTCCACCCCGACGGTGCCCATGTCGCGATACATCGAGGTCCGCTCCAGCTGCCACATGCGCGCCAGCGTGGGATCGAGGTCCTCGTAGAAGGGCGCGCCGCGCAGCACGTCGACCACCACCACAACGTGCCCGCGCTTACGCAGATCGATCAGGGCCAGCGCGAACTGGGTGTCCAGCAGCGTCGAGAACGCCACCACGATCGCGCCGAGCGGCACCGCGGCGTGCGGGGCCAGCGTGCCCTGGGTGGGAATGTGTTCGTCGCCGACCTCGAGGACGGTGTCGACGATGCGATAGAACTGGCGGCGGCCGATGTCGGGCCGCAGCCAGCGCGGCACGTTCCCCAGGCACACCACGGCCGTCCGGTCACCGGCCTGCAACGCCGACTGCGCGACCTGCGCCGCGCCGCGCACCGACAGTTCCAGCGAATCCGCCGCGGGACCCGGCGCCTGCTGCGAAGTGTCCACCAGCACAACGACATCCGCGGCCCGGTTGGTGAGCCGCTCGGTGACGTACAGGCGGCCGCGGCGCGCGCTGACCGGCCAGTTCACCGTGCGCAGCTGATCGCCCGGCGCGTAGGCGCGGATGTCGGCGTATTCCACGCCCGGCCCGTGCCGCCGGGTCAGGTGGGTGCCGATGCGTTCGGGATAGTCGGTGCGCGGCAACTTCATTCGCTGCGGGTCGGCGATCGGATACACGTGCACGTCACCGGCCGGCAGGGTCACCGACGCGACCGCCAGGCCCGCCGGGCTCAGCGCGGTGACCCGCACCGACACCGGATAGCGGCCCCAGCGCGCGGTCGACAGCGCCAGCCGCAGGCCCGCCGGAGCCGGGCCGGAGTCGACGGCCTGTTCCACCCGCACCTCGAGGCCGTGGGTCTCGTTCGGACGGCAGCGCAGCAGGGCGTGACCGTCGTCGACGAAGGCGGCGACATTCATCACCACCTCCTCGGATTCGAAGCAGCGCAACACACCCGAGCCGTCGACCTGAATTCTGGTGCGCGCCACCTGCCACGGCGCGGTCGCGAGCACGCCGAGCATCGGGGCGGCGAACACGATCAGCTGCCACCGCCCGAGCATGACGGCGACGGCCAGCGCCGGGGCCGCCGCGGCAGCCAGCATGAAGACCAGCGGCGCGGGCCGCCAGCGTAGTTCGGCGTCGGCGGCCGAGCTGGTATCCCGGTGCCTCATGTGACCGTTGCGCGGGGAACCGGAAGGCGGCGCAGCAGTTCGGCGATCACGTCTTCCCCGCGGATGCGCCGCACCCACATCTCCGGGCGCAGCGTGATGCGGTGCGACATGGCCGGAATCGCCAGGGCCTTCACATCTTCGGGGACCACGTAGTCGCGCGACATCAGCAGGGCTCGGGCGCGCGCCATCTGCACCAGATCCAGTTCGGCGCGCGGGCTCGCGCCGACCTCCACCTGCGGATGGTTGCGGGTGGCGGCCGCCAGCGCCACCACGTAGGTGACGACATCCGGGTGCACGGTGACGAATTCGACCGCCTGCCGCATCTCCAGCAGGCCCTGCGCGTCCACCACCTGGCCGACCTGCGGAGGCACCGAACCACGTTCGAGACGGCGGCGGATCATCTGGGTCTCGTCCTGCTCGGACAGGTAGCCCAGTCGCAGCTGCATGGCGAAGCGGTCCAGCTGCGCCTCGGGCAGGGGGTAGGTGCCCTCGTACTCGATCGGGTTGTCGGTGGCCATCACGATGAAAGGCTGTGGCAGCGGGAAGGTTTCGCCGTCGATGCTGACCTGTCCCTCGGCCATCGCCTCGAGCAGCGCCGCCTGGGTCTTGGGCGGGGTGCGGTTGATCTCGTCGGCCAGCAGCATATTCGTGAACACCGGACCGCGGCGGAAATTGAAACGGCCGGAATTCATATCGTAGATCGTGGAGCCGATCAGGTCGGCGGGCAATAGATCCGGAGTGAACTGCACGCGGGTGAATTGCAAACCCAGTGCGGCCGCGAAAGATCGGGCGATGAGCGTCTTGCCCAACCCCGGTAGGTCCTCGATCAGGATGTGACCGCCGGCGAGCACCGCGATCATGATCAGTTGCAGCTCATCGCGTTTGCCCACCACGACGCGCGCGATCTCCCGCAACACCGCCTCGGTGCGCTTGATGGTCACGTCCATCGGCGTCGTCATACTTGAACTCATTCGTCTCGCACTCGTCTCGGAGCTTTCACATGGACTGCAGGCGGCGCAGGATCTCGTCCAGCGCCGCGCGCCCGGGGGCGCGGGTGTTCTGGTCGCGTGTCGCCGAATTCGCCGGATCGACCCAGCGCCACAGTTCGGGACCGAACAGCAGTTGTCCGGCCGCTTCGGTGGCTCGCCGGTTCTTCGTGATCCGGTGCCCGGTGGACAGTTCGAATTCCTTGGCGAGCAGGGGGCGCAGGTACCGATCCCAGTCGGCGCGGGAGCCGTCGGCGCGTTCGGCGAGCATCTGGGCGCGAGCCCGCCAGCGGCGCAACATCTCCGCGGGCCCGTTGTCGATCTCGTCGTCGTCCGGGCCGTCCAGCGCCAGTGTGCGCCGGCGCTCGGCCAGCGATCGGACCAGCAGGGCCAGGGCGATCAGCACGGGTATCCCGGCCAGCAGCGGCAGGGCGTCGCGCTGGTCGCCGAGCGCGATCGCCTCGACGGCCACGACCACCACGATGGCGCCGCCGGTGATCACCCGGCGCCGCGATCTCGCCGGGGCGGGCACGTTCATAATCGTTCTCCCTGCAAATCGTTCAGCACGATTCGCAACAGCTGCTCGGCGCGCATCCGTTGCCATTCCAGCATCGCGTGCGGGCTGAAACGGGCCTCCTCGAACAGCGCCACCAGTTCCCGGGCGGACGCGTCGTGCAGGGCGCCGCGCTCGAAGGCGCGTGCCAACACCTCGGAGGGCGTATCGGAGATCAGTGGCGCGGCCTCGCGGGCCTTGGCGAGGCCGCGTTCCATGGCGACATAACAGGCGATGATCGCGGTGCGGGCGTCCTGGCCCGAGGCGATCATCGCGGCGAGGCCCATCTCGGCCACGTCGGCCAGCGAGACCGGCGGCTCCGCGGCCTTCGGCTCCGCCGCGGCCGCCCGCGCCACGGGACGGCGGCGAGTGCCGACGGCGACCACCACCAGGCCGATGACCGCCGTCGCGACCAGCGCGACCGCCGCGCCACCGACGAACACCATGGCGCGGCTACTGAGTTCCGGGGTTCCCGAGAACGGCTGCGGCGTCGGCGGCGGAGTCTCCACGGGGGCCGTCGGAGTGGGGCGCGCGGCGGGCGGCTGCGGCCGCACCTCCGTGCCTGGACCACCGGACAGCAGATACACCAGCCACGCCAGCGCCGCGAACAGCGCGAGCACGGCCAGGCCGACCAGCATCATCAGGCCGAAACGGCGCAATTGCCACGGCTGCCGCTCGGTATCGCGCTCGGCGTCCGGCACGGCCAGCGGCAGCCGATGCTGGCTGGTGATCACGCCGGCCAGCAGGATCACCACCGAGACCAGCGACAGCACCGGCATCAGCGCGACGGCGACCGCCGAGGGCGGCGACACCGCGTGCGGGCCACCGGCGCCGGGCACGAATCCGCGCAGCGCGAGGACGGCCATCGCCAGCAACGCGACCAGCCCGATCGCGCGCGGTATCGCCGATCCCACCACGCCCACGGGCATCTCCCAGAACCTCGGTACTGCACAAACAGGCACATCGTTACATGCCGAATGGTCCGTCAGGACGGAAATGAAGAACCCGGCGTAACGGAATTCCGTTCATCCCATGCGCGGGAAGTCGAATCGGGAAAAATTGTGAGAACCCACAATTCTTCCGATCGGCAATTTATCTGCCACACAAAGGTTTACCGAGGGGCGGCCCTTATGCTGCCGTCCGCTCGCCGACCGGCAACTCGCTCAGCCGGCTGGCGATCCGAGCCAGGTCCGGCACGTGCGGGACATCCCGGGTGAGGTCGGGCAGGGCCGCCGCGGCGTGGACGGTGAGCGGGATATCCGCGTCGTAGAGGATGTCGACCAGATTCACGAAGCGGGTGACGTGGTCCGTGGGGACCGTGCGCA
The DNA here is from genome assembly GCF_044628355.1 of Nocardia sp. N2S4-5. NCBI lineage: Bacteria > Bacillati > Actinomycetota > Actinomycetes > Mycobacteriales > Nocardiaceae > Nocardia > Nocardia sp. N2S4-5. Next base: position 4,379,876 of record NZ_JBIUPM010000001.1, read on the forward strand.
ATTCCGGGACGCCGCACAAGGTCCAGCGGTGGTATCGCGTGGCGAGTTCGAGAAAGTCCGATGCCGATAGCGGGGCGCCGCAGAGTTCGGCGAAATCAGCTATCAGACAATCGTTTTCGGCGAGCCGGACGGGTAGTTGCCGGTGCGCTGTCGGGATCGCGGTACTGCCGTGCGGAGCCAGGCCCGGCCCTGAGGCCTCGGACGGTGCGGTAGCGACGAGGTAGCGCCCCGCCGCGAAACCCGTTCGCCGCCCGCCGAATTCGCGATAGTCCCGCGGCCCGTCGACGGTCACCACGTCCAAGTGCGCGTGAATCCGCTCGATGGTCGGCAGAAACCGTTCGTGGAACAGCGGATTCGGCAACAACTCGTCCGGGGCGTAATTCGATGTCACCACGAGGACGGTGTTTCGGGCGAACAGCGTGTCGAGCAGGCGCGCGACGAGCATGGCGTCCCCGATGTCGTGCACGTGGAACTCGTCGAAGCAGACCAGTTCGGCGTCGGCCAGCACGGCGTCCACGGCCCGCTCGATCGTGCCGAATTCGGACACGGCGGCATGCAATCCGGCAAAGAATCCGTGAAAGTGGTAGCGGCGCTTACGGTTTGCATTCACTGCCGTGAAGAAGCGATCCATCAGCATGGTCTTGCCGCGCCCGGGTCGGCCGTGCAGATAGATACCCCGAGGCCGACGCCACCGCCGCCCGATCCGCACACCCACCTCCGCCAACCGCGCCGCGGCGGCCCGCTGCGCGGCATCGAGCACGAGTTCGCCGTCCACATCCATCCGCCTTGCCACCTCTACACTTGTAGAGGAACGACGGGCATAACGGGGCCGAAGGTGACCACATCCACACCGATGAATTCCGGCAGCAGGCGTCGTCTCTGCTGTGACCCGATAGAAGGATGAATCCATGCAGATCCTGGCGCGCCTGTGCATGACCGCCGACGGCTACGTGACGACGCCGGACGGCTGGCCACCACAGGTGATCGATCCGGTACACGGTCCGGGAAGCCACGGCATCGCCGAATTCCTCGAGACGTGCGAGGCCGCCCTGATGGGCCGCACCACTTTCGAACCCGCACTCACCGCCGACCGCTGGCCCTGGCCGGACCTGGAAGTCTTCGTACTCGGCTCACACCGCCCCACCGGCACCCCCGACAATGTCACCGTCGACGACGATCCGCGACGACTACTCGAGAAGATCCGCGCCGCCAACCGCGGCGGCGACGTCCACCTCATCGGCGGCCCCGCCACCATCGAGACCTACCGCACCCTCGGCGCCCTCGACAAACTAGAACTCGTAATCCTGCCGTTCTTCGTAGGCAACGGCACCCGCCTGACCGAATCCCTCAACCCCCGAACCGCTTTGGAATTCGAAAGTTCCAGACCACTGGACGGCGGCGCGGTGGAGATCATCTACCGAGTACTCCCCCAACACTGACAGCGCAGTCCCATACGCGAGCCGACAACCTCGACCTACGCCAGATCGAACTGACCGTCCGTAGCACCCACCACGAAGGCATCCCACTCGCCCGGCGCGAACACCAGCGCGGGCCCGCCCAGATTCTTGGAGTCACGGACGCCGACCGCGCCACCGTCGAGGAACGCGACCTCTACACATTCCGAATTTCCGGCGCTGCGAGTGCTCTTGAACCACTGCACACCCACTAGGCGATCATCGTTCACTGTGCCAAGTCCTTCCGTACCTTCCGCAGCAGAGCCCGGCTAGCCACCGCGTCCAGCGCTACACGCTGGATCGTCGCAGCAGCACTGCGATACCGCCGGACATCCGCTTCTTCCTCAAGGTACATGTCACCTGTGTAGTTCTCGACATAGACGACAGTCGGTTCAGCGACGCCGTGCGTGTTGGGCTCGAAGTCAAGGATGACGAACGGTCCAACCGCCATACCGAGCGGAAACCCGACCTTCGATGGCAGAACGCGGATTGTGATGTTCGGCCTGGTGCCCATGTCCGCAAGATGTCGTAGCTGCGCCGACATGACCGCTTCGTTTCCGACGATGGTGTGCAGCACCGACTCGTGAAGCACCAGATCTACTGCGACGGGAGACTTCTTGCGCGTCAGAATCTTCTGTCGCTGCAACTTCAATTCGATCCGACGGTCGTGCTCCTCCTCGGACTCCTTCGGAAAGTAGATGCGGTTCAGGGTCTTTGCGTAGTCGGCCGTCTGCAAGAGGCCTGGGACCAGATCCGGCCGCCAGATCGCCATCGAGTATGCGTCGGTTTCCAGGCGCATGTACACATCGAAATTGGCTCGAATCAGGTCGTTGTACGGGTTGTACCAGGTCTTTTCGCCCACCTGCTGTGCCAGCTCGATCATGGCTGCCACTTGGTGCTCGGGGATCTCGAGAATCTTGCCCAGTTCGACGAGGTCCCGATCCAGCACCTTGCCGGGCTCACCGCGTTCGAAACGCGCGTACTTGCTGTGACTCCATTGCATCGCACTCGCCACCGCCTCTTGAGTCAGCGATGTATTTTCCTCGCGCTGGCGGCGGGCGAACCGCCCGAGCTGACGACGCGGCAGAGACGCGCGTGCTTCAGACACCGTGGCTCCTCGGCTCTAGCAGAAATGGCAGCGATCAGCTGCCGTGATGACAGTCGTCCTGCAGTTTCAGACGAGTTTATGGCAATTGCCTATTTGGTAGTGCCAGTTTGCTCAGAAGGTGATGTGCTGTGTCCACAGCACTCGAAGAGATCGCAGGCCAGTGGCCCGTACTCGCGTCACCAGCAAGAACCGCAACAGTCCACCGACCGGCACAGCCGTAGCGTGCGTGCGGTCGAACATTAAACATCTTGTCGCTCAACGTGTTCTGTCCACGCTGTCGTTACACCGACCAGGTTCCGGGAGGGACCATGCCACAAGTACCGATCACAGAAGCACTGCCCGAGACCGCGGTGAGAGCGCCGAAGGCTGTTGGGTTCGTTCGTACCGATATATCCGGACTGGATGCGCCGCGCCATGCCGTCGAGGTGCAACGGCATGCGGACGCGCTCGGCTATCGATACCTCTATACCGTGCGGCCGCCGGTGGATTCCGGTGATCCGATCGCTTACATGCTCGGTCTGGCGGCGGCCCTCTCCGCCGATGTGATCGTTACGTACGACCTCGGGCACATCGACAGTCGGCCCGCGCTGGTCTGCGACGAGGGGCTCGATCTCGAGATCGTGTGCCCGAAACAGGCTTGGACACGGTCGACAAGGCCCGCTCCGGCCGCCGGATCTGAGGCGGCGTAATGCACAACGACGCCATCGTCAGGCCGCCCCGCATCTGCCGTTCGGCGGAAGTTGTTCTGGCACACGAGCAGATGCAACGCCATAGGGGTTGCCGAATCGAGTGGTGCGCGTGGAAACGGGCCGCGTACTTCACGCTGGTGCATTACGGCCGCATGACGCCGCAGGAGCGCGGCCCCCGCGAGCGTGCGCGGGTACGCGGCATCCCTATCCCCGTCGGCGAAATCGGTCCTGCGTCTACCGACGATGCACCGGACTTGCCGACACTTCAACAGGTTCTCGACGGACTCGCGAGACTGGCACTGCCGACGTATCCGGACACGGACGGCGCGGGGTGAGATGCGTTGGGCGCGTGGCAAGTAACCCAAAGCATCCTCGCCATCGTCGGAGGCGGAGTTTTCGCGGCGCTCGGCTTGGGTTGCGTCTGGCCGATCTGCCAACCACACCACCCGGCCCGCGACCGGCAGTCCGAAACACCTCGCCGTTCGCGGCCGGTCGAGTGGCCGAAGGCATGGACCTGCGGCCAGCCGTCCGCACCACTCTCCCTCTCCGCTGCACACGAAGCCATGCGCCTGCACCGCGATCACGCCTGCCCCCGCAAACGGGCCGCGTTCTGCGCGCTGGTCACGGCCGGACGCATCAGCCCGGATTCCTCACGCCGCCACCGACTTTGGGAGGACCGATGACATCATTCCCTTTCCACTTTCAAGTCCGGCAACTCATCGCTCGAGCCACCAGCGCCGGCTACTGCCTGGTACGCGCCCCGTCTCCGCCCCACAACTGGACGCTACTCGACGCCGAAGACGGTGAACTCGTCTTCTCGTCGCCTTATCTCGATCAGATCCGGCAGTGGCTCGACACGTGAGCCGCTCGGCTCCTGGCAGGATCGTGCGCCCTGATCAAGCCTGCTCTGCGCGCGCCCGTGCGGATTCGATGTGGTTGATGTTGGATTCGATCCACTCGCGGAGGGCCGCTATGGGGGTGCGCAGGCTGTGACCCAAGGGGGTGAGGGTGTATTCGACCTTTGGGGGGATGGTGGGGTGGACGGTGCGGGTGAGGAAACCGTCGGACTCCAGGTCTCGGAGAGTTTGGGTGAGCATTTTCTGGGAGATGCCGTCGATGCGGCGCTGGAGGTCGGTGTAGCGGAGAGTGCCTTCGGCGAGGGCGTCGACGATGAGCACCGTCCACTTGCCCGCGATGCGGTCGAGTACGCGGCGGGTGGGGCAGCGGGCGGAATAGATGTCGGCGGGTAGGCCCGACGATTCGACGTAGGTACGCACCCGAAGCAGTGTAGCGCACTTCGAGGTGCCTTCTTCTGAAAAGAAGGTCACTCTCTAATAGTTAGTTATATGGAGACACAGCCGCTTTCGGTTCCCGAAGCCATTCGCACACGTCGCACGGTTCGCCACTATCGGCCCGATCCCGTCGACCCCGCCGTCCTGGAGGAGGTGCTGGAACTGGCCGTGCAGGCGCCCAGCGCCTGGAACATGCAGGATCGCTCGATCGTCGTGGTGACCAGTGCGGCCGGTCGAGAACGGTTGTCGCAGGCCGCCTTCGGCCAACCGCAGCCGCGAGAAGCGCCGGTGGCATTGGTTTTCGTGGCCGACGCCACGGCGTGGGAGGCGCCCAACACCGACATCGCCGCGACGGCCGAACGCAACGGCGCCTGGAATTCCGAGTTCACCGCCCTGTTCGACAGCCGCGCCGAATATCACGACCTGCGTGACCGCGGTCTACTCCGCGAGAACGCGGTGAAGAACGCCATGATCGCCGCCACCTACACCATGCTCGCCGCCGCCTCGCTCGGCCTGGCATCCGCCCCGATGAACGGCTGGAATCCCGACCTGGTCAAACGCGCGATCGGCATCGAGGACCGGGACCACCTGGCCATCGCGGTCATCGTGACGATCGGCTATGCCGCCACCGACCCGAAACACCCCGGCCGCAGAGACCGGGACCGGATCGTCTTCACCGAGCGCTATTCGTAGGCGTTCGAAGGGGCGGGGCGGGTTGGTACCTGGGTGATGCGGGCGTCGGTGGCGATGCCGATTTGGCCGAGGGTGAACGGGTTCATGCAGTCGCGCCGCGGGGAGGTGAAGATCGGGTCCATGGCGGGGTCGGTGTGGCCGGTGACGGACTTGAAGTACGGGCCGAAGGGCTGTCCACCGGAGATGCTTACGCCGAAACAGTCGACCTCCAGGATGTAGGTCCCGTCGCCGCCACAATGGGCCGTCGCACCGCTCCACGACCGATCCAGCGTGCAATTCTCCGGCTCCGCCATCGCCGGCCCCGCCGCGACCGTCCCCATGGTCGCCGCAGCCGCTATGAACACCGCCGCACCGATAGTCCGCCACTTCATGGTTGCCATTCAGGTCTCCGTATCTGTGGCCGAACGGAGTAGTCCGGCGCCTCACCTTACCGTTCGGAATTATGCCTGTGTGGTGATCGGTCGCCGGGGTCAGGCGGCGGTGAGTACCAACCCCGAGGTCGGTACGCCTGTGCCTGCGGTGACGGCGATATTTTGTAGTCTCTCCACCTGGTTCACCGAGCTTCCGCGGATTTGGCGGACGGCTTCGGCGATGCCGTTCATGCCGTGGATGTAGGCCTCGCCCAGTTGGCCGCCGTGGGTGTTGAGGGGGAGGCGGCCGCCGAGTTCGATGGCGCCGTCGGCGATGAAATCCTTTGCCTCGCCGCGGGGGCAGAAGCCGAGTTCCTCGAGTTGCATGAGGACGAAGGGGGTGAAGTGGTCGTAGAGGATGGCGGCTTGCATGTCTTCGGGGCGTAGGCCGCTCTGGGACCAGAGTTGGTCGCCGACCAAGCCCATTTCGGGCAGGCCCGTCATGGCGTCGCGGTAATAGCTGGTCATGACGTATTGGTCCGCGCCGGAACCCTGTGCGGCAGCGGCGATTACGGCGGCGGGCTGCGGCAGGTCGCGGGCCCGCTCGACGCTGGTGACCACGATCGCCACGCCGCCGTCGGTCTCCTGGCAGCAGTCCAGCAGGTGCAGCGGCTCGGCGATCCAACGCGAATTCTGGTGCTCCTCCAGGGTGATCGGCTTGCCGTAGAAATGCGCTGCCGGATTCACCGCGGCGTGCTTGCGGTCGGCCACCGCGATGGTGCCGAAATCCGCACTCGTCGCGCCGTATACGTGCATGTACCGGCGGGCGACCATGGCGACCTGCGCGGCCGGGGTACCCAGGCCCTGCGGATACGACCACGCGGCGTCGACACCCGAAGACGTTGCGGCCGAGGCCAAGTGGGTGGCGAACTGCCCGAATCGGTGACCCGAGCGCTCGTTGAAGGCGCGGTAGGCGACGACCACGTCGGCCACTCCGGTCGCCACGGCCATGGCCGCCTGCTGCACGGTGGCGCACGCCGCCCCGCCGCCGAACGGAATGTTGCTGAAGAACTTCAGGTTCGGGATGCCCGCCGCCCGGGCCACCGCGGCCTGGGTGTTGGTGTCCATCGTGAAGGTGGTCAGGCCGTCCACGTCCGCGGGCTTCAACCCGGCGTCGTGCAGGGCGGCCGTGACCGCCTCCGCCGCCAGCCGCAGTTCGCTGCGCCCGGACTCCTTGGAGAAGTCGGTCGCGCCGATGCCGACGATGGCGGCTTTCCCGCTGAGTGAATTGCTCACGCCTGCTCCTGTGTGTCGCGGGACGCCGTCTCCCACACCGCGATAACGGCTTTCGCCGTGATGTGATCGCCGAGGCTGTCCCGGCCGACCACCTCGATGTGGATCTCGTCGCCCTCGACCGCGGTCACGGTGCCGGTGAGGGTGAGGGTGTCGCCCGCGTAGAGCGGCACACCCAGCCGCAGCGCGAGGGATTTCACGAGCGCCCCCGGCCCGGCCCAGTCGGTGACGAACCGCTGCACCAGTCCGGTATCGGTGAGAATGTTGACGAAGATGTCCTTGGAGCCACGCTCGACGGCCTTGTCCCGATCGTGGTGCACGTCCTGGAAATCCCTGGTGGCCAGGGCCGTACTGATCACGAACGTGGGGTCGGCGTGAATGCTCAGCTCGGGCAGCGTGGTTCCGACCTGCACGGTCCCCGGATCCAGCGTCGCGGTCATTCGCTCACCTTCCAGTACGGCACGGTGTTGTCCTCGTCGAGTTGCTCGAATGCCACCTCGACCGGCTGCCCGACCCGCACCGCGTCGGGGGCGACGCCGCGCAGCTCGCCGAGCACCCGCACGCCCTCCTCGAGTTCGACCAGCGCCACCACGTAAGGCAGTTGGCGCCCAGGGACTTTCGGCGCGTGATGCACGACGTAGCTGAACACCGTGCCACGGCCCGAAGCGACCACATAGTCCGGCGGCGCGTCCTTGTCCGCCCACAGCGCGGGCACGGGCGGATGGCGCAGCGTGCCGTCGGGCAGTCGCTGTATCCGCAGCTCGCCGACTTTCGCTCCCGCCCAGAAAAATTCGGTGTCCTGAGAGACGGTCGGCCTGGACCGCTTGCTCAAATCCTCTTGCGGCTCAGCGGGTTTCGCCGTACCGGGCGCGAACTTCAACATCCGGAACGCCATCTCGGTGACCGGCTCCTCGCCGACATACCAGGTCAGGATGTAGGTCGCGAACCAGCCCTCACCGAGCGCGGTGCGTTTGGGTCCCACCAGATCTCGCAGCCGGGTCCGGGCCTGCACCCGTTCGCCGACCGTCAGATACCGGTGGTAGGTCTGCTCACAGTTGGTGGCGACCACAGAGGTGTACCCGGCGGCGTCGAGCAGATCGTTGACCGCGTTCATCGGGTCGTCGGCCGGGCGCGCGCCGTGCAACCCGGGCATCGTCCACACCTGCGCCATGGCGGGAGGGGCGACGATGCCCGGATGACCGGCGGCCTTGGCGGCGGCCTCGTCGACGTAGATCGGGTTGGCGTCGCCGATCGCCTCGACCCAGTTGTTGATCATGGGCTGGTTGACCGGGTCGCGCGCCACCCGCGGCGCGCACTCCCCCGCCTGCATGATCCGTTCCCCGGCGGCGACGATCTCGTCCGCTGTCACGGTTTCCGGCACTGGAAACTCCTATCTCGGTACGCGCGGCAGGTTCAGCCCGGCGGTGGCGATGAGTTCGCGCATGACCTCGTTGACGCCGCCGCCGAAGGTCACCACCAGGTTCTGCTTGGTGCGGCGGTCCAGCCAGGCCAGCAGCTCGCCGGTGGCGTCGTCGGCCGGATCGCCGTAGCGCCCGACGATCTCCTCCGCCAGCCGCCCGGCCTCCTGCAGCGATTCGGTCGAGTAGACCTTGGTTGCGGAGGCGTCCGCGATCACCCCGGCCGGATCGTCGGCCGCATGGTCGGCGTTGGCGGCGACCTGCCAGTTCAGCAGTTCGTTGAGCCGGACCATGGCGTGCATGCGGCCCAGCGACCGCCGCACGTCCGGCTCACCGAGCACACCCTGGCGCTGCGCCCAATCGTGCGCCCGGTCGTAGAGCTGCTCGATCTTGCCGGACGGCCCGAGGCTGACCCGCTCGTGGTTGAGCTGGGTGGTGATCAGCTTCCAGCCGCGGTTCTCCTCGCCGACGAGCATGTCGGCCGGGACCCGCACGTTGTCGAAGTAGGTGGCGTTGGTGTGGTGCGCGCCGTCGCAGGTGATGATCGGCGTCCACGAGTAGCCCGGATCCTTGGTATCCACGATCAGGATCGTGATACCGCGATGCCGCGACTCCACCGATCCGGTCCGGCAGGCCAGCCACACGTAGTCGGCCTCGTGCGCGCCGGTGGTGAAGATCTTCTGCCCGTTGACGATCCAGTCGCCGCTCGCGTCGCGCACCGCGCTGGTGCGCAGGCTGGCCAGGTCGGTGCCGGCCTCCGGCTCGGAGTAGCCGATCGCGAAATGCACGTCGCCGGAAAGGATCGCGGGCAGGAACTTCTTCTTCTGTTCCGCGGTGCCGAACTGCTGCAGGGTCGGGCCGACCGTCATCAGCGTGACCAGCGGCAGCGGCACGTCCGCGCGGGCCGCCTCGTTGTAGAAGATCTGCTGTTCGACGGGGCCGAAACCCTGGCCGCCGAACTCTTTCGGCCAGCCCACGCCGAGCCGGCCGTCGCGGCCCATGCGCCGCACCACCGCCCGGTAGGCGTCGCCGTGCCGGTTCACCGACATCTCGGCCGCCTCCTCCGGCGTCACGAGATCGGCGAAGTAGGAACGTAATTCGTCACGTAGCCGGCGCTGTTCGGCCGTTAGGTCGATGAACATCTGGCTCCCAATCGATCCAGCCGGAACGACGCGCCGCCGAGCCAGCGGGCGATGTCCTTGGCCTGTGAGTAGTAGCGATGCAGCGGATGGGTCATATCCACCCCGATACCGCCGTGCAGGTGGTGACACTTCTGCATGGCCACGGGCAAATCCGAGGCGACGCAGTAGGCGAGCACGTCGAGGTCGTCATCGATGCGTGCCTGCTGTTCGGGCGTCCGATCATCCTGTGCCAGCGCCCAATTGGCGGACAGTGCGGCCGCGTGCAGCGTCCGCGAGACGACGTAGACGTCGGCGATCTGCTGCGCGACCGCCTGGAATTCGGCCAGCGGGCGGCCGAATTGACGACGGGTGCGCACGTGCTCGGCGGTGAGCGTGAGCACGCCCTTCAGCAGCCCGTCGGCGACCGAGCCGATCGATGCCAGGGCCAGCCGGTGCAGGTCGTCTAGGCCGTCGGGCAGCAGTTGCCCGGCCGGGATCTCCGCCTGATCCAGCGACACCGAGAATTCCGGCGCGCCGGTGGAGGCGGGCGTCTCGCGCACGGTGACACCCGGCGTGCCGGCGTCTACCACGGCGATACCGGAATCGGTCGGGATCAGCAGCCACCCGGCCCGATCGGCATACGGCACGGCCACCTTGCGGCCGCTGATCCGCACCACGTCACCGTCGGCCGCGGCGACCGTCACCGGCTTGACCGCGAACGGCGCGCCCGGCTCGTGCAGCGCCGCCGTGAGCACCGCGCCCTCGGCGACCGCCGGAAAGACCTTGTCCGCCAGTGCTTCCGGGGCCCGCGCCAGCAGCGGCAGCACGCCGAAGCCGAGTGTGGCCAGCGCCGGCACCTGCACGGCGTCGGTCGCCAGCTCGGTCAGCATGGCCGAGACCTCCGGCAGTCCCATCCCGTCGCCGCCGTAGCGTTCCGGTAGGGCGACCGCCAGCAGACCGCTGTCGACAATTTTCGGCCACAATTCGATATCGCGGGCGTCGGTATGTTCCAGCAAACTTACGACAACCTCGGCGACAGCGTCCTGGCTCTCATCCCTGTTGAAGTCCAATGCAATGCTCCCGTGTGAGGTGTGGACTTAGCCGTGCGATTCGCGCGGGAGCCCGAGAATTCGTTCCCCGGCCACGGTCAGCAGGATCTGCTCGGTACCTCCCGCGATCGACAAACAGCGCGTCAACAGGAATTCTTTCACCACATCGGATTCCTGAGCACCCGCCACTCCCGCGAGTTCGACGGCAAATTCCGCGACCGCCTGACGATGGCGGACACCGACCAGTTTGCGCACGCTGCTCTGCGGACCGGGATCGATTCCGGCCAGTATTCGCTGCGCGGCCCTGGTTTCCAGCAACAATCCAGCGACCGATTCGGAGACGAGCGCCCCGAGGCGGTCGGCGATCAATTCCGCGCCCGGCCCGGCGCTCGGCGCGGTGGCGATCAACCGCTCCAGCTCCGCGCCGATTCCGCTGCCGCCCATGGCGACTCGTTCGGCGGACAGGGTGGAGCGGGCGATCTTCCAGCCCGCGCCCAGCTCGCCGACCAGGCAGTCGTCGGGGACGAATACATCGTCGAGGAAGACCTCGGAGAACTTCGCCTCGCCCGTGATCTGCACCAGCGGCCGGATATCGATCCCCGGGCTGCTCATGTCGACCAGGAAGTAGCTGATCCCGCGATGCTTGGGCACGCTCGCATCGGTGCGGGCCAGGCAGATCGCCCAGTTGGCCACGTTCGCCAGCGAGGTCCAGACCTTCTGCCCCTGCAGCTTCCAGCCACCCTCGACCCGAGTCGCGGTGGTGCGCAACGCCGCCAGGTCCGATCCGGCCTCGGGCTCGCTGAACAGCTGGCACCAGATCACCTCGCCGCGCTGCGTCGGATGCACGAAGCGCTCGATCTGTTCCGGGGTGCCGTGCTGGAGCAGCGTCGGCACCGCCCAGTTGCCGATCTGGATGTCCGGCACCGTGATTCCGGCCCGCACCTGCTCGTCGATCAGGGTGCGCAGAATCGGCCCGGCCCCGCGGCCGTACGGCGGCGGCCAGTGCGGCGCCAGTAAACCGGTGTCCACCAACGCGTCTCGCTGTTGCTCGGCGGGCAGGGCGCCGATGCGCGCCAGCTCCGCGGCCAGCTCGGCGGCTCCGGCCGCGTCCAGTCCCAGCGCGTCCCAGGCCGCGCTCTCGGTCGCGGCGTCCTCGCCGAAGCCGAGATCCAGACCCACCGTGCGCCGTCGGCCGGCACGCACCAGCTCGGTCACCCGGGCCCGCCAGACCGCGCCGCCGCCGAGCAGCTGGCGCAGCGCCACCGCCCGGCGCAGGTACAGATGTGCGTCGTGCTCCCAGGTGAACCCGATGCCGCCGAGCACCTGGATGCAGTCCTTGGCCGTCTCCACCGCCGCGTCGAGGGCTATCGACATCGCGATCGCGGCGGCCAGCGGCAGTTCGTCGCTGCGGTTGTCCACGGCAGCGGCGGCGTCGGCGGCGACCGCGCGAATCTGCTCGGCGCGGCACAACATCCACGCACAGAGGTGTTTGACGGCCTGGAATTCACCGATCTTCCGGCCGAACTGCTCGCGCACCTTGGCGTACTCGGTCGCCGTCTCCAGGCACCAGCCGGCGATTCCCGCCAGCTCCGCGGCCACCAGCGCGGCGACGAGATCGCTTACCGCGTAAGGGGTTTCGAAGACGCGATCGGCGGCGACCCGCACGTTCGCGCCGTGCACCCGCGCCAGCGGGGTGCTCGCATCCAGCGGCGGCAGGTCCTCGACGCGCAACCCTGCGGCTCCCGCCTCGACGAGGCACCACAGTCGCCGCCCGCCGGAACCTTCCGCGCCCGCGTCGGCACCCGTCGCCGGAACCTCGATCGGCAGCAGCACGGCCGTATCCGCCGCGGCCCCCAGCACCGTCTCCCAGACACCGGTCAGCTCGACCTCACCGGTTCCGTTGCCGGGCACCGCAACCGGGTCACCCAGCGCGACACCGCAGGGCGTATCCTCGTCCAGCACGCCGCCGGTAACGAGGCCGGCGAGCGCGGTCGTCGACACCGGCCCGCCCACCAGATCATGCGCCGCCTGTTCGACCAACACGGCCAGGTCGCCGACGGAACCGCCGGCACCCCCGGCGTCCTCGTCGACCGCGACGCGGAAGATGCCGAGCCCGACCAGACTCGGCCAGTACGTACGCCAATATCCAGGCGTCCCGCCGCGCATTGTTGCAATCGGGCGGACGGCCGCCGCCCATCCGCGCATCGACTCCTGAACGGCTTTATGCTCGTCAGTGGTGGCGATGGTCACACTGCCTCCCGCCTCTCCGGCGTGACTCCCACACCTAGAACATGTTCTAATATCCTCGTCGGGCGGAAGTCAAGACACCGCCGGTCCACGCAGCACCGACGGCACAGGCGCGATAACGACGTTTCCAGGAAAGGACTTTCACCAATGGCCAGTCCCTCCCGAGAGCAGTCAGGCGACTCGGGGGCGCGGAACGGAACCCGCCCGCGTGCCACACCGGTGACCACGCTCAGCGAGGACGAACTCAGCTCCTCCGCCCAGCGCGAACGCCGTAAGCGGATCCTCGACGCCACCCTCGCACTGGCCTCGAAGGGCGGCTACGACGCGGTGCAGATGCGCGCGGTCGCCGAGCGCGCCGATGTCGCCGTGGGCACGCTGTACCGGTATTTCCCCTCCAAGGTGCACCTGCTGGTGTCGGCCCTGGCCCGGGAATTCGAGCAGTTCGACAACAAGCGCAAACCGCTGGCCGGGCAGACGCCGCGCGAGCGCATGCACCTGCTGCTCACCCAGGTCACTCGCGCCATGCAGCGCGATCCGCTGCTCACCGAGGCGATGACGCGCGCGTTCATGTTCGCCGACGCCTCCGCCGCCGCCGAGGTCGACCGCGTCGGCCGGGTGATGGACCGGTTCTTCGCCCGCGCGATGAACGACGACGACGAGTCCTCGGATCGCGATCTCGCCATCGCGCGAGTGATCAGCGACGTGTGGCTGTCCAATCTCGTCGCCTGGCTCACTCGCCGGGCGTCCGCGACGGACGTCACAGAACGCCTCGAGCTGACCGTTGACCTGCTGCTGAGTGGCGAATCCGGCTAGGTTTGCCCGGCGCTGCGCGTGGCAAGCCAGCTAACGTACGGCAGGAGACCGCACAATCAGGAATGCGCACGGCGAGGCGAACGTAAACGTCTCGTATCACTGCGCGAACCGGCGGGCAAACCCTACCCAGTAAAGTTTCCCGCGCCCTGAAATTTCTCCTCCGATCTATAGGTTGGATGCGTGAGCGCACAGGATCTGCCACAGGAACTTCGCCGTGCGTTGGCGGCAGTAGCCCGCATGCCACGGCTACTTGTCGCCTCGGACTACGACGGGACGATCGCGCCCATCGTGTCCGACCCGGCGAAAGCCTATCCCCATCGGGAATCGGTGAGCGCGTTACGCGCACTCGCCGGTCTGACCGCTACCACAGCGGCCGTCATCTCCGGCCGGGCACTGCGAGATCTCGCGGCGCTGTCCCGGCTCCCGGTCGAGGTGCAGCTGATCGGTAGCCACGGCTCGGAATTCGACGTCGGCTTCGTGCACGCCATCGACAACGACGCCAAACAGCTTCTGCAAGAAGTGCAGAACGCACTGGCCGGCATCGCCGCGGACAATCCGGGCGCCACGGTCGAGATCAAGCCCGCCAGTGTGGCGCTGCACGTTCGCAACGCCGCCCCCGAGGTGGGCCGGCGCGCGTTGCAGCAGGCCCGGCAGGGCCCGGCCAGCTGGGTGGGCGTCCAGGTGACCGAGGGCAAGGCGGTCATCGAACTCGCCGTCATCCAGACCGACAAGGGCGCGGCCCTCGACATCATCCGGCATCAGGAGGGCGCCTCGGCGGCGGTCTTCTTCGGTGACGACGTCACCGACGAGAAGGCGTTCGCGCGGCTGTCCGGCCCCGATCTCGGCATCAAGGTCGGCGAGGGCACCAGCCTCGCCGGATATCGCGTGGCCAGCACCGAGGAGGTGGCCAAGGCCCTGGCGTTCCTGCTCGAAGAGCGGCGCACCTGGCTGGCCGGTGCTTCGGCCCCTCGAATCGAAAGGCTGACCATGCTGGCCGGCCCCCGCGCGAAGGCCCTGGTCACGCCGGACGGGACGGTCACCTGGTTCTGCCACCCCGAACCGGATTCGGCGGCCGTGTTCGCGCACCTGCTGGGCGGGCCCGACGCAGGGCACTTCACCATCGCGCCCGAACGGCCGGGGCTGCCGCTGTCGCAGCGCTATGTCGACGGCACCATGACCGTCGAAACCCGGTGGGCCAGTCTGCAAGTCGTCGACTATCTGCCGCACGACGTGCCGCCCGAGCGCACCGACCTGACCCGGGTGATCACCGGGGACGCCCGCGCCGTCGTCACCTTCGCGCCGCGGCCGGAGTTCGGCCAGGTGCCGGTCAATCTGGACCGCACGGCCGCCGGACTGCGGGTGCACGGCACCAACGATCCGATCGTGCTGCGGTCGCCGGGCATCGAGTGGGAGATCATCGAGGAGGGCATCCACCAGACCGCGCGCGCGGTGGTGGACCCCTCGACCGGGCCGGTGGTGCTGGAAATGCGCTGTGGCACCTCCGATCTCGCGCCGGCCATGGTCAGCGAGCCGGAGCGGCGGCGCGAGGCCGAGCGGTACTGGCGGGACTGGTCCGAGGAACTGGAACTGCCGCCGCTGAAGCCCGACCTGATGAAGCGCTCGGCCCTGACCCTGCGCGGGCTGGTGCACGCGCCGTCCGGATCGATCCTGGCCGCGGCCACCACCTCGCTGCCGGAGGACATCGGCGGCGTGCGCAACTGGGACTACCGCTACTGCTGGCTGCGCGACGCCTCGATGACGGCGCACGCGCTGGTCACACTGGGGTCCATCGGCGAGGCCGAGGAATTCCTGGAGTGGGTGCACCGGGTGCTGGAGACGCTGGCCGGGCCGGAGCGCCTGCATCCGCTGTACACCCTGTACGGGGAGACGCTGCCGCCGGAGGCCGTGCTCGACGCGCTGCCCGGGTACGCGGGCTCGCGCCCGGTGCGGGTCGGTAACGCGGCCAACATGCAGGTGCAGCTGGACGTGTTCGGTCCCATCGTGGACCTGATCGCCGGACTCGCCGACGCCCGGGAACGCAAGGGCGTCATCGACCCGGCCGCGGCGCTGCCCGATCGCGACTGGGAACTGGTGCACGCCATGGTTTCCGCGGTGCAGCGGCGCTGGCGCGAACCCGACCACGGCATCTGGGAGATCCGCGGCAACCCCCGCCACCACGTGTACTCCAAGGTGATGGGCTGGCTGACCGTCGACCGGGCGCTGCGACTGGCCGAGAAGTTCCACCGCATGGTCGACCCGGCCTGGCTGGAGCTGCGCGACACCATCGCCGACGAGGTCAAGACCAAGGGCTGGAACGACGAGGTGCAGTCCTACACCGCGGCCTACGACGGCACCGATCTGGACGCGGCGACACTGCACATCGGCCTGAGCGGACTGATCGAGCCGTCGGATCCGCGGTTCGCCGCGACCGTGGTGGCGACCGAGGCGGAACTGCGCAGCGGTTCGACGGTCTACCGCTACCACCACGACGACGGGCTGCCCGGCGGCGAGGGCGGGTTCCACCTCTGCGCGGCCTGGCTGGTGGAGGCGTACCTGCTGATCGGCAAGCGTTCCGACGCCGAGGCGCTGTTCGCGCAGCTGGTGGACGTGGCCGGGCCCACGGGCCTGCTGAGCGAGGAGTACGACCCGGTGGCGGAGCGGTCGCTGGGCAATCATCCGCAGGCCTACAGTCATCTGGGTTTGCTGCGCTGCGCCCAGTTGCTGAGCCAGCCGGTGGTCGCCCTGGCGCAGTAGGGCTCGGTATTCGCAGCCGACCGAACGGCCCGCCTCATGCCGAGGCGGGCCGTTCCACGCGGGACGCTCGTGTTCGTTCTCACAGCGTCGATCCGGCAAATCGATACCTTCGGCTATGGACACGTACGCTACATTTAATGGAAATCGTTTCCGTTAAGTGCGTGTAGGAGTACCCCCGCGTGACCAGAAGTTTCGCCGTCCGAATGGCTGCCGTCGCGATGGGGGTCGCGGCCGCGGCCGGCCTCACCGCCTGCGGTAATTCGAGCAACGATTCCGACAAGCTCACCGTCGTGGCTTCCACCGACGTCTGGGGCAGCATCGCCGCCGCGATCGCCGGGCCCGACGTCGAGGTCAAGTCCATCATCGACAGCCCGACCGAGGACCCGCACGAATACCAGACCTCGCCCACCGACGCCGCCGACATCCGCGACGCCGCGCTGGTGATCGTCAACGGCGGCGACTACGACGAGTTCGCCGAGAAGGCCGCGGA
This sequence comes from Nocardia sp. N2S4-5, assembly GCF_044628355.1. Taxonomy (NCBI): domain Bacteria; kingdom Bacillati; phylum Actinomycetota; class Actinomycetes; order Mycobacteriales; family Nocardiaceae; genus Nocardia; species Nocardia sp. N2S4-5. The sequence goes on from NZ_JBIUPM010000001.1 coordinate 4,396,647, forward strand.
AGGCCGCGGCAAACCGACGATCAACGCCTTCGAGCTGAAGTCCGGGACCGACGAGAACGAACACGTCTGGTACGACGTGAACACCGTCGACGCCGTGGCCGCGAAGATCGCCTCCGAACTGGGCGCGGCCGACCAGGAGCACGCGCAGGCCTACACCGAACGCGCCGAGGCCTTCCGCGGCAAGCTGAAGGAGATCAGCGCCGTCACCGCGAAGATCGCGACCGAGCACCCGAAGTCCCCGGTGTTGCAGACCGAGCCGCTGGCGCATTACCTGCTGCAGGCCGCCGGCGCCGACGACCGCACCCCGCACGCCTTCGAGGAGGCCGTCGAGCAGGGCACCGACCCGGCGCCCGCCGACGTGGCCGCCGTGCGGGACCTGTTGACCGCCAAGCAGGTCCGGGCCCTGCTCTACAACGTGCAGACCGAGGACAAGACCACCAAGGACATCGCCGCGACCGCGAAGGCCGCCGGGGTGCCGGTGGTGGAGGTGACCGAAACCCTGCCCGCGGGCACCGACTACGTGCAGTGGCAGACGGCGAACGCGCAGGCGCTGGCCAAGGCGCTGGGCTGACGACGGGAGTTCCGATGGCGGGGAAGGTCCGGCTCGGCGAAACGGTTGCACCCACCGAAACGGTGGGGGGTAGCGACCAGGAAAGGCCCGCCACAGTGCTACTCGGCGACCACCACAGCGGCCGGGCGCCGAACGGCACCGGCAACGGTTCCGGCTCGGCGACCCACGACACCGCCACGCCCCCGGCACCGTCTCGCACCGAGTCCGAACCGGTGAGCGCCTCGAGTGCGGCGGTGCGGTTGCGGGGGGCGCGGCTGGCGTTCGGGGAGCGGACGCTGTGGGAAGGGCTGGATCTCGAGGTCGCGCCAGGCGAGTTCGTCGCCGTGCTGGGGCCGAACGGGTCGGGCAAGACCTCGCTGTTGCGGATGTTGCTCGGCCAGCTGGCGCCCAGCGCGGGTGCGGTGGAGGTCGCGGGTTCGCCTGCGCGAGTGGGCAATCCGCATATCGGATACATCCCGCAGCAGAAGACGATCGACGCCGGAGTGCAGTTGCGCGGCGTCGACCTGGTCGGGCTGGGGGTCGACGGGCATCGCTGGGGTCTGGGTTTCCGCGGGCGCAAGGAGCGGCGGCGCAAGGTCGCCGACGCCGTCGCGCAGGTCGGGGCCGAGCATTACGCGCACGCGCCGCTGGAGTCGCTGTCCGGCGGTGAGCAGCAGCGGCTGCGGGTGGCGCAGGCGCTCGTGGGCGATCCGCGGGTGCTGCTGTGCGACGAGCCGCTGCTGAGCCTCGATCTGGCGAACCAGCGGCTGGTGTCCGAACTCATCGACGCGCGCCGCCGCGCGCACGACACCGCCGTGCTTTTCGTGACCCATGAGATCAATCCGATTCTCCCCTTGGTGGATCGGGTGCTGTACCTGGTCGACGGCAAGTTCCGGATCGGCACGCCGGACGAGGTGATGACCTCCGAGGTGTTGTCGGAGCTGTACCGCACCGAGGTGGACGTGCTGCGGGTGCGCGGCCGCCTGGTGGTCGTCGGCACCGGCGACACCATGGACGCGCTGGGCGTCGCGGGCGGCCATTGCCACGCCGACGAGGCCCGCTCATGATCGACAAGCTCTCCGACGTCTTCTCGAAGATGTTCGACTTCCACACCACCGCGAACCTGCTGTCCTACGACTTCGTGCAGCAGGCGGTGCTGGCGGCGGCCCTGCTCGGGTTGCTCGCGGGCGCCATCGGACCGTTGATCGTGAGCCGGCAGATGTCGTTCGCGGTGCACGGCACCAGCGAGCTGTCGCTGACCGGCGCGGCGGCCGCGCTGCTGGCGGGCATCGGCGTGGGCGCGGGCGCCATCGCCGGGTCGGTGGTGGCGGCGGTGCTGTTCGGCCTGCTGGGTTCCAAAGCGCGCGAACGCGATTCGGTGATCGCGGTGGTGCTGTCGTTCGGGCTGGGGCTGTCGGTGCTGTTCCTGTGGCTCGGTCCCAGCCGGGCCGGGTCGAAGTTCTCGCTGCTCACCGGGCAGGTGGTCAGCGTGGGCAACGGCGGACTGACCACGCTCGCGGTGTGCTCGGCGGCGGTGCTCGCGGTGCTGGCCTTCGTCTATCGGCCGCTGTTGTTCGCCAGCACCGACCCGGAGGTCGCGATGGCCCGCGGTGTTCCGGTGCGGGCGCTGTCGGTGGTGTTCGCGGTGCTGCTGGGCATCACGGCCGCGTTCGGGGTGCAGATCGTCGGTGCGCTGCTGGTGCTTTCGCTGTTGATCACGCCCGCCGCGGCGGCGGCGCGGGTGACCGCCAGCCCCGTTCGCGCCACGGTCCTGGCCATCGTCTTCGCCGAGATCTCGGCCGTCGGCGGCATTCTGCTCTCGCTGGCCCCCGGCGTCCCCGTCTCCACCTTCGTGACCGCCATCTCGTTCGCGATCTACCTGATCTGCCGCCTCATCGGCGCCCGCACCCGCACCCGCCGTCCGACCCCGGTACCCGTGCCCGCGTGAAGAAGTCCCGTCATCCCGGCAGAAGTATTACCCTCGCGACCCACTTGGACGACGGACTAGCGGCCGCCTTCCCCCGCCAGGGCGAACAATCCGTCGCGGGTCTGCTCGATCAGGCCGTCGACGAGTAGGGAGTCCAGGGCGCGGTCGCGCTGGCCGGGGTCGCGGGTCCAGGCGAGGTCTAGGGCCACCCGTTCGACCGGGCCGGGGGCGGCGCGCAGGACGTCGAGCAGGCGACCGCGGGCCTGACGATCGGTGCCGTCGTACTTCTGGGTGCGGCGCACCACGTCGGAGGCCGGACGCCCGGCGGTGACCCAGGCACAGGTGGGCAGCGGGCAGCGGGAGCAGTCGGGGTTGCGGGCCGTGCACACCGTCGCGCCGAGTTCCATCAGGGCGGCCGAGAACCGCGCGGCGCGGCCGATGTGCGCGGGCAGCAGGACCTCGGTGTCGGCCAGGTCGCGGGCGGCGGGATTGCCCGCCTCCGCCCGGCCGTGCACCGCGCGGGCCACCACGCGCCGAACGTTGGTGTCCACCACCGGAACCCGCTGACCGTACGCGAAGCAGGCCACCGCGCGCGCGGTGTACGCCCCGATGCCCGGCAACCCCAGCAGCACCTCCACGTCGTCGGGCACCTCGTCGCCGTGCTCGGCGGCCAGCACCCGCGCGCACTCGTGCAGCCGCAGCGCCCGCCGCGGGTACCCGAGCTTGCCCCACGCGCGCAGCACCTCCCCCTGCGAGGCGGCGGCCATCGCAGACGGCACCGGCCAGCGCGCGACCCACTCCCGCCACACCGGTTCCACCCGCACCACGGGCGTCTGCTGCAGCATGATCTCGCTCATCAGGATCTGCCAGGCGGTCACGCCGGGGCGTCGCCACGGCAGATCCCGCGCCGTCTCGCCGTACCAGTCGATGAGGGCATCGCTGTCGATGCTCACGCGCGCACGTTCCCTTCGATCCCCGGACCGTCCGGCGTCCGGTGTTGCACTCTCACCACGGCCTGTCCGGAGCCGCAGGGCCATATTTGCCACGTTGTAACTTCACGGACTCGCCGGTAGCCGTTCCGCTGTGGAAAATAGGACACATGCCTCATACCAACCCGATCAGTGCCTGGAAGTCCCTTCGCGAGGGCAACGACAGGTTCGTCAACGGCACGCTGGAGCATCCTAGTCAGGGAGCGGACCGCCGGGCCACGCTCGTGAGCGGCCAGCAACCGTCGGCCATCCTGTTCGGGTGCGGCGATTCCCGAGTGGCCGCGGAAATCATCTTCGACCAGGGCCTCGGCGATATGTTCGTGGTCCGCACCGCGGGCCACGTCGTGGACTCCTCGGTGCTGGGGTCCATCGAATACGGCGTCGAGGTGCTGGACGTGCCGCTGATCGTGGTGCTCGGCCACGACAGCTGCGGCGCGGTGCGCGCGACCATCGACGCGCTCGACGGCGGCAACGTCCCCGGCGGGTTCATCCGCAGCGTCGTGGAGAAGGTCACCCCGTCGATCCTCATCGGCCGCCGCGAGGGCCTGACCGGCGTGGACGAGCTGGAGGCCCGCCACGTCGTGGAAACCAGCAAGTTGCTCATGCAGCGTTCGATGACCATCTCGCAGCGGGTGGCCACCGGTGAACTCGCCATCGCCTGCGTCACCTACAAACTGCAGGACGGCAAGGCCAAGCTGCACCGTGCCGTGGGCAATATCGGCGAGGTGGCCTGAGACCGACACGCCGTGCCGCTGAACGGGGCGTGCCCGACCGTGCGCTTACCGTTGTTGCGTGCTGGAACCGAATGGACCGCTGCCGCCGGAGATCTACTGGCGCCGCCGCTTACTCGCTATCGCGGCCCTGGTCGTAGTCCTCGCGCTGGTGATCTGGCTGGCGATCATGCTGCTGCGCGGTGGTGGCGACGACAAGGCCGCCACCCCCGTCGCGGCGAGTTCGTCGGTCACGAGTGCGCCCGCCACGACCTCGAGCGGCGCGGCCGAGTCCAGCGCGTCACCGTCGACCGCCACGACCAACGCCACCGCCAGCGGTTCGCCGATCTCCTGCCCGGACCAGTCGCTGGCGGTGAAGGTGACCGTGGCCCAGCCCGAGTACAAGACCGGTGAACAGCCGGTCTTCGGCATCGTCGTCACCAATATCTCCACCACTCCCTGCCAGCGCGACATGGGATCCGGACTGCAGCAAGTGACGGTGCAGTCGCTGGACGGACAGCGCCGGATGTGGTCCAGCACCGACTGCGACCAGGGTGGTCCCGCCGAGGTCCGGGCGCTGAAAGGCGGTGAGCAGGCGGCGTTCACGCTCACCTGGTCCGGGACCACCTCGCAGCCGGGCTGCGCGGGCGAGCGGGTGCGGGTGCCGACGGGCGGGTACGCCGTGGTCGCTCAGCTGGGTTCGGTGCACAGCACGCCGGAGACCTTCAATATCGGCTGAGGCCTACACGCTGCCGGATTCGGCCAGCCGGGACAGTCCCTCACGGACCTGCCGGGCCAGCGCGACGTCGACACCCGCCACGGCGGCGAGTTCGGCGATGGTCGCGGCCAGCAGGCCCGGCAGCGAATCGAACGCCGCCACCAGCGGCTCCACCGCGTGCGGCGAGACCCGCGGGAGTTCGGCGAGCAGCCGGTAGCCGCGTGGGCTGACCCCGCTGTCGAGGGCCTCGATCTCGGTCGAGAAGCCCAGCGGCGCGGCCAGATTCGCCAGTTCCAGCAGTTCCACCTCGAGCAGTTCGGACAGCCGGGTCAGGGCGCGTTCCAGCGCCTCGGCGTCCCCGGGATCGGCCCGCAGGTAGTCGCGCACCAGCAACCGTCGCAGCGTGTCGGTATTGCCGACCACCTCGGCCAGTTGCAATGCCAACTGGCGGCCGTCGACCCCGAGTTCGCGCACATCGGAATCGATCTCGCGGGCGATGCGCCGGATCAGTTCCAGGCAGTGCACGACGGTCAGCACATCGCGCAGCGTGGTGTAGTCCTCCAGCTCCACCAGCGACAGCTGCCTGGTCAGCTCGTCCAGCCGGGACCGGTAGCGCTCGAGCGTCGCCATCGCCTGGTTGGCGCGGGACAGGATGGTCTCCGACGGCTGGATCAGATGCCGTCCGCCCCGGGTGTACACCGTCACGATGCCGGTCGACCGGCTCACCGACACCACCGGACAACCGGTGTGCGCGGCCGTGCGCTCGCCGGCCTTGTGCCTGGTGCCCGATTCCACCGTCGGCAGCGTCGGGTCGGGGACCAGGTGCACGTTCGCCCGCCGGATACGGGTGCCGTCGGTCGAAAGCACCACGGCCCCATCCATTTTCGACAGTTCGCGCAACCGGGTCGGGGAGAACTCGACGTCCAGTTCGAAGCCGCCGTCGCAGACCCGTTCGACCGCATCGTCGTAGCCGAGTACGACCAGAGCACCGGTGCGCGCCAACAGGATTCGATCTATGCCGTCCCGTAGCAGGGTGCCCGGGATGAGGCGGGCGATCGTATCCGATTGCACCGCTTCGGGTTTCGGTGTCGGCTCGAGTCGAGCGCTCAGCTCGCTCGGTGAGCCTGGTTGCGGCGCAAGCGTTTCAGTGCCGGAAATCCCCATTGTCGTCCTACCGAGCAGGTTGGTGACCCAGTGACCCGCGTTCATTCGGCAGCCTCCGCGTTTTTGCGACTTCGATTCGACAAACCACCCCTGGCAACGGCCGCACGAATATTCGTCACCTCGTGCACCTTCATGGTGATACCGGAGAGATCCACCCCCGGCGGCACCAGCGCCTCCGTGAAACCTAGCCGTTCCGCCTCGGCGAGTCGACGCCCCAGCCCGGTGACGCGCCGCACCTCCCCGGCCAAGCCGACCTCGCCCAGGATCACCATCCCGGCCGGCAGCGCCACATCACGCTCGGCACTGGTGAGAGCCAGCGCGATCGCCAGATCGGCGGCCGGCTCGCTCAGCCGCATACCGCCGACCGTCGCCGCGTAGACGTCGTGCTTGCCGAGATACACGTGGCACCGGCTCTGCAGCACCGCGAGCACCATCGACACCCGGTTGTAGTCCAGCCCGCTGACCGCCCGCCGCGGCGCGGGCATCTGGGTGGACACGGTGAGCCCCTGCACCTCGCCCAGCAGCGGCCGCTTGCCGTCCATCGCGACGGTGATCGCGGTGCCGGGCACCCGATCGGTGCGATGGTGCAGGAACAGCCCGGAAGGATCTGTGACGCAGGCGATTCCGTCGTCGTGCAGTTCGAAGCAGCCCACCTCGTCGGCACTGCCGAAACGGTTCTTGATCCCCCGCACCATGCGCAGCGTCGAATGCTTGTCGCCCTCGAACTGCAGCACCACGTCCACCAGATGTTCCAGGGTGCGCGGCCCGGCCACAGTGCCGTCCTTGGTGACGTGGCCGACCAGCAGCACCGCGATACCGCTCGCCTTGGCCAGCGAGGTCAGCGCCGACGTGACCGCGCGCACCTGGGTGACGCCGCCGATCACGCCGTCGGCATCGGCGGCCAGCATGGTCTGCACCGAGTCCACCACCAGCAGGCTCGGGCGCACCTGTTCGACATGGCCGAGGATGGTGGCCAGATCGGATTCGGCGGCGAGATAGACCCGCTCGTGCACCGCGTCGGTCCGGTCGGCGCGCAGCTTCACCTGGCCCGCCGACTCCTCGGCCGTCACGTACAGCGACCGTTCGTCGCGCTGCCGCGCCCAGCGATGGGCGACCTCGAGCAGCAGTGTGGACTTGCCCACTCCCGGCTCGCCGGACAGCAGTACCACCGAGCCCGGCACGATGCCGCCGCCGAGCACCCGGTCCAGTTCGCTGACGCCGGTCGACCGGGCCTGCGTCACCTGCGAGTCGATCGTGGAGATCGGCGCGGCGGCGGTGGACGGCAGCAGCGCCTTGCGCGCGGCGCCTACCGCGGCGGCCGGGGGCGCGGACTCATCGATCGAGCCCCATTCACCACAACCCGGACAGCGCCCCACCCATTTGGCAACCTCGTGCCCGCACGCGGAACAGCGATACTGCGACTTCACCTTGGCCACGAGCGCAGCCTAGGGATCGAGTACGACAGGGACGGTTCGCGACGCGGGGGCGCCGCGGGCGGCACGGCTCAGTGCCCGCCCTTGTGCTCACCGTGCTCGCCCTCGGCCGCCGCCGGCGCGCCTTCCTTGCGCGCGGTGTCCGGACCGGCGTCGACCGGGACCGGAACCTGGACGGTGCCGTTCTCCTTGAAGTTGAACGTCACCTGGTAGGTCAGGCCCGGGGTGATGTCGCGGGTCAGGCCGGTGATCTCGACCAGAATCGGTGCGGCGGGCTCGGCCGGGTGCTCCGCGGCGCCGAGGCCCTCGGCCTGATGGGCTGCGGCGGAACCGGTGGTCGTGGGCGCGGCGCTCGCGGCCGTGCTGCTCGCGGCGGCCGAGCTGGTGGGCGCGGACGCGTGTGCCTCGCTCCGCTTTCCGGCGACCAGGGTCTGCTGATACGCCAACTGCGGGTTGGCCGGGGTGATCTTCACCTGGCCCAGGTCGGTGGTGATGCTGGCGAGTTCGTCCGGCTTGGTCGCGCCGTCGTTGATCGCGCTGAACGCGAGCACGGCCTTGCCGCCCTTGGCGTTGGTGTACTCCTCCGACTGCGGCAGCAGGATGCGCACGTCGCGCAGCGCGACCTTGCCCACATTGGCGCTGTTGCCGTTGACGGCCGCGACCTGCGAGGCGGTCTGCGAGATCTGGCCCGCACTGCAGCCCGAGAGCGCGAGGGCCGCGCCCGCGGCGAGGGCCGCGACGGCGACGGCGCGCCGCGGCGCCTTACGCAGGACGCGCCGGGGCGCCTTCGACGCGGTGGTGGCATTCAGGGCAGTCACGGGTTGTCCTCCATGTCGACCGGCTCACTCCACGATGGAGAGTAGTAGTAGGCAGCGTAGTAGTCGCGTGCAGGTGTCCCGTGTCTCGCCTCTACGCTTCGACACTCGGGCGCGCGCGACGGGAAGTCGCCGGCCCGACGATCACGCCGACGCACGGAAGCCGTTCTGGCACAACAGGATGCACACAGGTGCCGTTCTGTCAACCCCCAGCGCTCCCCTGTTGTGGCCCTGACCTGCGTCGTTGATCGCGCCGTTATCGAGTCGCATGTTAAACTGTGAACATCGAAAGGGGCACGGGACACATGATTTTTAAGGTCGGAGACACCGTCGTTTACCCCCACCACGGAGCGGCGCTGATCGAAGCTATCGAGACCCGCACCATCAAGGGTGTGCAGAAAGAGTATCTGGTCCTGAAGGTCGCACAAGGCGATCTCACCGTTCGGGTTCCCGCGGAGAACGCGGAGTACGTCGGCGTCCGGGACGTCGTCGGCCAGGAGGGTCTCGATCGAGTCTTCCAGGTACTGCGCGCGCCGCATACCGAGGAGCCGACGAACTGGTCCCGCCGCTACAAGGCCAACCTGGAGAAGCTCGCCTCCGGCGATGTGAACAAGGTGGCCGAGGTCGTGCGCGACCTGTGGCGTCGGGAACAGGACCGCGGTCTGTCCGCGGGCGAGAAGCGCATGCTGGCCAAGGCCCGTCAGATCCTCGTCGGTGAACTCGCCCTCGCCGAGGGCACCGACGATGTCAAGGCCGAGACCCTTCTCGACGAGGTTCTCGCCGCGGCTTCCTGACCGTGAGAAGTTCGCACGACGAAAGTCGTGTTGTGGCGCTGGTGCCTGCCGCCGGTCTGGGCGTGCGCTTGGGTGAATCAATGCCCAAGGCGTTCGTCCCGGTCGGCGGCAGACCCATGCTCACACTCGCAATAGACGGTTTGATCGCGTCCGGGGTCGTGGACCGCATCGTGATCATGGTGCCCGCCGAGTTGATCGGCGAGGCGGAGGTTCTGCTCGCCACCAGTGCCCGGGCGGCAGTACCGAGCGGCCGGGGTTCGCACCTCGGCGCGCCCGGCTCCGTCCCGGTGAGCGTGGTCGCCGGCGGCACCGAGCGCACCGATTCCGTGCGCGCCGGTATCGCCGCCGCGCCGGAGGCCACCGCCTACCTGGTTCACGACGCCGCTCGCGCGCTGACCCCGCCGGGCCTGATCGCCCGGGTGGTGGCCGAGTTGCGCGCCGGGCGACGCGCGGTGGTGCCCGGGGTCGCGGTCACCGACACCGTCAAGTCGGTCGATGCGCAAGGCGACGTGACCGGCACGCCGGATCGCGCCCGGCTCCGCGCCATCCAGACACCGCAGGGTTTCGACGCCCCGCTGCTGCGCGAGGCCTATGCCCTCGACATACCGGTCACCGACGATGCCGGTCTGGTCGAGCGGCTCGGCGCGAGCGTGCGCGTAATCCCGGGCGACCCCATGGCTTTCAAGATCACCACTCCCCTGGACCTGCGGCTGGCCCGCACGCTGCTCGACGAGAACGAGCCCCACAGGGCGGTGCAGGCATGAACACGGACGTCGCCAGTCGGCCGCGTGAGGTCGGGGCAGGCATGAACACGGACGTCGCCAGTCGGCCGCGTGAGGTCGGGGCAGGCATGAACACGGAGACCATCCGCCGGCCGCGTGAGGTGGTGCGGGGATGAGCGTGGAAGCCGCCGACCTCGACATTCGCGTGGGCATCGGGTCCGATGTGCATCCCATCGAATCCGGGCGCCCGTGCTGGATGGCCGGTCTGCTGTTCGAGGGGGACAGTGGCTGCGCCGGGCACTCCGATGGCGATGTGGCGGCGCACGCGCTGTGTGACGCGCTGCTGTCGGCCGCGGGCCTCGGCGACGTGGGGGCCGTCTTCGGCACCGGACGGCCGGAATGGGCGGGCGTGTCCGGAGCGGCCATGCTGAAGGAAGTGCGGCGACTGCTCGGCGAGTCCGGCTACGCGATCGTCAATGCCGCTGTGCAAGTGATAGGCAACCGGCCCAAGATCGGGCCGCGCCGGGCCGAGGCACAGCAGGTGCTCGGCGAACTGCTGGGTGCGCCGGTCTCGGTATCGGGCACCACCACCGACGGCCTGGGTCTCACCGGCCGGGGCGAGGGCGTGGCGGCGGTGGCAACCGCCCTGCTGCGACGCTGTAGCGGGGACTGTCCGGGCTCGGACTGAGCCGGGGCCCCTACCCGCGCGTGTGCACTCGATCCGTGCGCCCGTACCCTGCTATAAACCGCCCGTAATCTCGCTCTTTGCCCATAGCTAGGATGGCTGGTCGTGACTCTGCGCCTGTTCGACACCGAGACGCGGACCCTGCGTGATTTCACGCCTCTGGTCCCCGGTCGTGCCTCGGTGTACCTATGTGGCGCCACGGTGCAGGGCGCACCCCACATCGGACACGTTCGCAGCGGCGTCGCATTCGACGTGCTGCGCCGCTGGCTGACCGCCGGTGGATACGACGTGGCGTTCATCCGCAACGTCACCGATATCGAGGACAAGATCCTGACCAAGGCCGCCGCCGCGGGCCGCCCGTGGTGGGAGTGGGCTGCCACGCACGAGCGCGCCTTCGATCGCGCCTACGAGGCGCTCGGAGTGCTGCCGCCGTCGGCGGAGCCGCGCGCCACGGGTCACATCACGCAGATGATCGAGTTGATGCAGCGGCTGATCGACCGCGGTCACGCCTACGCCTCGAGCGGCAACGTCTACTTCGACGTCCGCAGCTACCCCGACTACGGCAAGCTGTCCGGCCACCGCCTCGACGACGTGCACCAGGGCGAGAGCGCCGGCGAGGGCAAGCGCGACCCGCGAGACTTCACGCTGTGGAAGGCCGCCAAGCCCGGCGAACCCACCTGGCCGTCCCCGTGGGGCCCCGGGCGGCCCGGCTGGCACCTGGAATGCTCGGCGATGGCGGAGTTCTATCTCGGCGCGGAGTTCGACATCCATTGCGGCGGTATGGATCTGGTCTTCCCGCATCACGAGAACGAGATCGCCCAATCCCGGGCCGCGGGTGACGGTTTCGCCCGGTACTGGCTGCACAACGGCTGGGTGACGCTCGGCGGCGAGAAGATGTCGAAGTCGCTGGGCAACACGCTGTCGGTGCCGAATGTGCTCAAACAGGTTCGGGCCGTGGAACTCCGGTTCTACCTGGGCAGCGCGCACTACAGCTCGATGCTGGAATACTCCGACCAGGCACTGCGCGACGCCGCCCAGACCTACCAGCGGCTCGAGGCGTTCGTGCAGCGCACGGTGGAGCGCGCGGGCGAGATCCCGGTGGGCAAATGGACCGACGCGTTCGCCGAGGCGCTGGACGACAATCTCGGAATCCCCAAGGCGCTGGCGGAGATTCACCGCGTCGTGCACGAGGGCAACAAGGCCCTGGAGTCCGGCGCCGTCGACACCGCTCGGGAGCTGGCCGGTCAGGTGCGGGCCATGCTCGGCATTCTCGGGGTGGATCCGCTGGATCCGCACTGGGCGGCGCCGACGGACTCCTCGACCGCCCTGGACGCCCTCGACGTGCTGGTGCGCGCGGAACTGGACCGGCGTCAGCAGGCCCGCGCGGACAAGGACTGGGCGACCGCCGACGCGGTACGCGACCGGCTCAATTCGGCCGGCGTCGAGGTCACCGACACACCGGAGGGCCCCGAGTGGTCACTGACCGGTGAGACGCGACCATGACACGGAAGGCTGAGTGATGGCGGGCAATTCGCAACGGCGAGGGGCAATCCGCAAGGGCGGCAGCAAGAAGGGCCAGACCGTCGGCTCCGGCGGTCAGCGCCGCCGCGGGCTGGAGGGCAAGGGCGCGACGCCGCCCGCCCACATGCGCAAGTACCACCCCGCGGCCAAGCGCGCGGCGGCAGCGGCCAAGGCCGCGCAGGCCAAGAACCGTCCCACCGGGCGGCCGAGCACCCGCAAGGGCGACGACGGCCCGGAGTTGGTGCTGGGCCGCAACCCCGTGGTCGAGTGCCTGCGGGCGGGCGTGCCCGCGACCGCGCTGTACGTGGCGGTCGGCACCGAGAACGACGAGCGGCTCACCGAGGCGGTGAAACATGCCGCCGACTCCGGGATTTCCATCCTGGAGGTGCCGCGCACCGATCTGGACCGCCTGAGCAGCAACGGCTTGCACCAGGGTCTGGCGCTGCAGGTACCGCCGTACCGTTACGCGCACCCGGAGGATCTGCTCGAATCCGCCCGCACCGCACCGGAACCCGCCCTGCTGGTGGCGCTGGACAACATCTCCGACCCACGGAACCTGGGCGCCGTGATCCGCTCGGTCGCGGCCTTCGGCGGCCACGGCGTGGTGATCCCGCAGCGCCGCAGCGCCAGCGTCACCGCGGTGGCATGGCGCACCAGCGCCGGCGCCGCGGCTCGGTTGCCGGTCGCCCGCGCCACGAATCTCACTCGGACCCTGAAGGATTACGCCAAGGCGGGCCTGCAGGTGGTCGGCCTGGACGCCGAAGGGGACACTCCCCTCGACGAATTCGACGGCAGCACACCGACAATCGTCGTGGTCGGCTCGGAGGGCAAGGGCCTCTCCCGCCTGGTCCGGGAAACCTGCGACAACATCCTGAGCATCCCCATGGCAGGTCCTGTCGAGTCCCTGAACGCCTCGGTGGCGGCCGGAGTGGTCCTGGCCGACATTGCCCGCCAACGCCGCTCCTGACCCCTCCGGCAACCGCCACGGCCACCAATCCAGCGCGTCGGCCCCACCTCATCGCCCGCGGCCACCTAGACTTGTCCGGTGGCCATGAACGAGCCCCCGTACTACTGGCACGAGCAGCAGCCCCCGACGCAAGCGGTGGAGCATCCGCAAGCGACGACGGTGTTGCTGCTCGGTGCGCTGAGCGTTTTCTGTTGCGGCGCACTGGGTCCGGTGGCCTGGGTGATGGGCAAGCGGGCGCTCGATCAGATCGAGGCGTCCGAGGGCGGCTTCGGCGGGCGGACCCAGGTCCTGGTCGGCTACGTTCTCGGCGTGGTCGGCACGGTCCTGATGGCCCTGATGGGAATCCTGTTCTTCCTGGTCCTCATCGGCGGCAACGCCTGACCACGAAAAGGCTTCGGCCGGTACCGAATCCGCCTGTCAGTCGAGCCCGGCACGCCCCGGTTCGATCGGTACTCCCCACGCGGGCCATTCGGTACTGACGCTCCCGGACCATTTCGGCTGCCGCCGATCGTGCAGCGCCGCCATGCCCTCCCCCGCGTCGACGCTCTGCGCCACATAGGTATTGAGGTCCGTCTCGAGCTTGCCGACGGCCTCGGCGCTCATCCCGAGGCTCTCCCACAGCAGCCGTTTGGACAGCGCCACCGGCAGCGGAGCGGAACCGCTGACGATGTCGTGCGCGACGGCGAGAGCGGTCGGCAGCACCTCCCCCGCGGACAGGGAGATGTTGGCCAGCCCCATCGCCTTCGCCTCGTCGCCGTCGAAGGTGCGGCCGGTGAGCATGATGTCCGCGGCGTTGGCCATGCCGACCAGCCGCGGCAGCGTCCAGTGCGCGTAACCGTCGGCGACGACGGCGCGGCGCACCTGGTTGAGCCCGTACACCGCGTCGCGGGCCATATAGCGCAGATCGCATTGCAGCGCGAGTTCCAGCCCGATCCCCACCGCATGCCCGTTCACGGCCGCGATCACCGGTTTGCGGACCCGCCAGGGCGGCGGGTCGATGGTCCCGGTGACGTCGCCGACCCGGTGGGACAGATCGGCCCCCGCACAGAAGGCGGGCGGGGTACCGGTGATGATCACCGCGCGGATGGCGTCCTCGGTGTCACAGCGCCGCAGCGCCGCACCGAGTTCGGCGGCCATGGTCGGAGTAAAGGCGTTCTGCTGGGCGGGACGATTGAGCGTGAGCACGGCGATCCCGGACGAGACATCGACGTGCAGTTCCGAACTCATGCGAGAAGATCCTAGTTCTGTTCCCGCCGCACCGCGCCCGCGTAAACCCACGGAACCCCAGCACACCGGTAACGGGTGAATTGCCGCAGACCACCAGACCACAACCCCCCGCTCCGGTGCAACCCTCCCCAAGGTTTCGGCGCGGAGGCCGATTACCGCAATACCTGGCGCCCGATCGCCCACTTGTGCACCTCGGTGGGCCCGTCGTACAAACGGAACGCCCGCATGTCCCGGAAGATCATCTCGACCACGGTCTCGTCACTGATCCCGATCCCGCCGAGCACCTGCACACAGCGGTCGGCGACCTTGAACAGCTCCTCGGATACGTACGACTTGGCGATCGAACTCTCGTGCCGGGCCTTGTGCCCCTGATCCATCAGCCAGCACGCGTGCCAGATGGTCAGGCGGCACTGGTGTAGCGCGATCTCGTTGTCCGCCAACATGAACGACACGCCCTCGTGTTCGCCGATGGGTCGTCCGAAGGCGGTGCGGGTCTTGGCGTGCTCCACGGCGATATGCTGCGCGCGTTCGGCGGCGCCGAGCCAGCGCATGCAGTGGGTGAGCCGGGCGGGGGCGAGACGGAGCTGCGCGTACCGCAGTGCCTGGCCGGTCTCGCCGAGCACGGATTCCTTGGGCAGCACGAGGTTCTCGAAGCGCACCACGCCGTGCCCGCCGACGTAGTTGCGGTCCATGGTGTTCATGGTGCGTTCGATGACGATGCCCGGGGTACCGCCCTCGGCGAGGAACAGCGTGGGTCCCTCGGGCAGGTGCCCGTTGGCCTCCAGCCGCGCCATGATGATCCAGGTCTTGGCCCCGTCCGCCCCGGTGATCAGCCATTTACGGCCGTTGACGGTGAAGTTCTCGCCGTCGAAGGTGGCGGTGGTGGACAGCTGGTTGGGGTCGGATCCGGCGCCGCCCGGCTCGGTCATCGCGAACACCGAACGCTGATGGCCGTTGACGACCGGCATGAGGTAGCGGTCGGTCTGCTCGGCGTTCGCGATCCTGGACAGCAGGAACATGTTGCCCTCGTCGGGCGCGGCGCAGTTCATCGCGACCGGGCCGAGCGTGGACCACCCGGCGGCCTCGTAGATGACGGCCTGCTCGATGTGCGACAGCCCGCGACCGCCCATTTCGACCGGCGCCTGCACGGTCAGCAGCTTCTCGGCCCGCGCCAGCTCGACCAGTTCCTGCCGGAGATCGTCGTTCGGGCCGTGCGCGGTCAGCCGCGGATCACGCTCGTAGGGAACGATCTTGTCGATGACGAACTGGCGCGTCCGGTCGCGCTCGGCGGCCAGGTCGGCGGGTATCGAGAAGTCGATCATCGTGGTGGTCACCTTCGTTCGGGGGCTGCGACGAGCATACGACGCAACTCCGGCCAGACTGAAGGCGGTTGACGTCAGACCTGTTTTCGCAGGTTGTCAAGGCCCTGGACGGTGCGCAGGAACCGCTCGACCTCGGCTCGGTAGCGCTCCGGCTGGTCGTCGTGAACGAGGTGGCCGGCGTCGCGGATCAGCACGTGCCGGGCGTTCGGGTGGACCTCGGCCATCTCGCGCATCTGGCCGGGCGGGGTGATCGTGTGCTCGCCCTCGAGCAGCAGCGCGGGCGCCCGCACCGCCCGCCACCGGCCCCAGAAGTCGCGGCCGCCCCACTCCTCGGAGATGTCGCGGAAGGTGGCGACCCTGCCGTGCAGCCGGTAGCCGTCCGGTCCGCGCTCGAACGAGTTCAGGAAATAGCGGCCCGCGACCGGGCCGAAGTAGTCCAGCACGGCGGCGTCGTCGGGGAACGGCTGCGGCCAGGCCTCGATCATGGCCGCCCAGTCGCGAGCCGTACGACCGCGGAAATCCGGTGCGATGTCCTCCACCACCAGGCCCCGCACCCGCTCCGGATACGCGGCCGCGAACACCCAGCCGTGCAGCCCGCCCATCGAATGCCCGATCACCACCATGGGTTCGGTGATCACCGCGGTGGCCGCCGCCAGATCGGCGACGAAGGCCTCGGTGGTGAGTTCGGCCGGTGCGGGACGACCGTGACCCGCGGCGTCGAAGGTGTAGACATGGCCGAACTCCCGCAGCCAGCCCACGTGGCCGCGCCAAGTGCGGGCGCTGCCCATCAGTCCGTGCAGCAGCAGAATCGGCACTCCCGTGCCACCCTCGTCGTACAGCATCGGCTCGACAATACGTCCGCGCCGACCCGGTTTCGCCCACGGCGCTAGCCTGGTGCGCATGGCTGTTGTGAAGATCAATGCGATCGAGGTGCCCGAGGGCGCGGGACCCGAACTGGAGAAGCGGTTCGCGCACCGCGCGCACGCCGTCGACAACTCGCCCGGCTTCCTGGGCTTCCAGTTGCTGCGGCCGGTGGCCGGGGACAACCGGTATTTCGTTGTCACGCAATGGGATTCCGAGGAGTCGTTCGCGGCGTGGCGGGACGGCCCGGCCAAGGAGGCGCACGCCGGCGACCCGTCCCGCAAGCCGGTGTCGACCGGGGCGTCGCTGCTGGAGTTCGAGGTCGTGATCGACGTTCCGGCGAAGTCCTAGGCGGCGGTCACTCCGGCTGGGTGACGACGTTCAACTCCCGGATTCCGGCCTCCGCGCCCGTATCGGCGCCATCGATATGGACACGCACGTAGCGCGCGTATGACGGTGTCGTCAGCGCGCCGTCGGCTGCCCGCGGCACCGTGACCCACGTCCGATTGTCGCGGGAGACGGCGATGTCGTACGAGGCCGGTGGCGGGCCGCTCCATTCGGTCGCCACCTTCGCTACCGCGTCGACCTGCCCGAGATCCACGGTCAGGTCGGCGGCGGCGGTGGCGGGGAGCCAGCTGGTGGCCGAATTGCCGTCCACCGCTGCCTCCGCGTAGGCGCCGGGCTGCTCGCTGGACGCGAGGACGGTCTTGCAGTCGGCGGCATCCACCGTGGGCGACCGGTCCGGTCGGCGCGTGCGGAGTTGCAGGGACTTGCCCGGATCGACTTGCCGCACACCGCTTTCCGTCTCCACCGGCAGGGACGGCCCCGATGTCACTGTGACGGTGCTGTGCTCCGGACCCACCGAGACGTCGAAAACCCTTCCCTGCCAGTGCAGTCCGCGCACCACCACACCGTCGGAGAGTTGCGGCGGCAGCAACGGAGCGAGCCGCACCCGATCCTCCCGCAGGCGCAGCCCCACCAGTCCGTTGGTGAACTCCTGCACGAAACCGCCTGCGAGAGTGGTGAAGTCGAAGGCGGGCGAGCCCGCCAGCGGGTCGGCGGCTCCGGCCTTCTCGCCGCGCGCCTCGGCGAACTGCCCGAACGGCGCGCGGGCGAACGGTCGCGCCGAGCGGTCCAGGTAGGTGCCGACCGCGCAGCCCGGTTCGCCGTTCGCGGCGGCGTCGATCTGATGCACCGAGTCGGTCATGGCGGGCCCGTCCGGGTCGGTGCGCTCGGCGTAGTAGTCGAGGGTCCGGGCGGCCACCTCCGGCGGCATCGGCCATTCCAGCGGATATTGCAGCAACACCGTGTCGGCCTGTTTGAGCCGTGCCCCGCGATAGCCGTCGTACTGCACGAAAATGCCTTCGCGCGGGTCGAAGGGCATGCGCAGGCGGTCGGCGACGGCCGTCCATTCCGGGGGCGCGGGCGCGCCGACGAGGGCCGCCGCGGTGGCCGCGTTCCGCAGCGTCACCGCGGCCACGCCGTTGGTGTACACGCCGTCGTCGACACCGTTGCTGTATTCGTCCGGCCCTGCCACAGTGCGAATCGAATAGCTGCCGTCGGGGTTCGCGGACACCCGCCCGGCCCAGAATTCGGCGAGGCTCGACATGATCGGCCAGATGCGTTCGCGCAGGTAGTCGAGGTCCTTCGTGGCCAGGTAATACTGCCATGCGGCCAGCGCGACGTCGCCTTGGAGATGAATCTGGGTGACGCAGTGCGGTGGCGACCAGCTGTGACATTCGTTCCACAGATCGCCGGTGCTCGCACTGGTCCACGGATAGAAGGCGCCGGGATAGCCGAGGCGGCGCGCATTCTCGCGAGCGGCGGGCAGGGTCTTGTATCGATACTCGACGACCGAGCGCGCCAGTTCGGGGCGCAACTGCAGCAGACCCGGGTACATCCAGATGTCGGCATCCCAGAAGATCAGGCCGCCGTAGTTGTCGCTGCTCAGTCCGGTGGGTGAAATGCTGTTGTCCTGCCGGGAATTCGTGCCCGAATAGAGTGCGTAGAGCGCGCCCCGCGCCCACAGTTGCACGTCCGGCCGATCGGGCACCTCGATATCGGACTCCCACAGCTGCCGCCACGCTTTCGATTGCGCCGCAAGCACTTCCGCCCAGCCCCGCGTCGCGCCACGCTGCGCCGCCGCGCTCGCGGACCCGGCCGGGTCCGCGGCGGTGAGCGCGGTGTCGACACCGACGAACTTGGTGATCTCGTACCGCTGCCCGGACGTCATCGGCACCGTCGCCTGCTGACCGGAATCCCGCGGCTGCGCCGACGCCGCACCGACGTCGAGCACCGATGCCACCGCACCCGCCACATTCGTTGTCCTGGTGCGGAATTCGGTATTCACCAGCGGTGGCCGCGCCGTCGTGGCGGTCCGGTCGAGACGGCGAGCGCCCGCGTAGTCGATGAGGTCGGTGATCACCGCGTGGCCGCTCCAGTGCGGTGTCAAGGTCAGGTGCACGGCCGCCGCGTGCTGATCGGTGCGGTCGGTGAGCACGTCGTACACCAGCTCGGTGGCGCGGCCGTCCGGCGTCGTCCAGGTCAGTTCGGTGCGTACCAGCCCGCAGCGCAGATATTGGGTCTGCCGGAAATTCGATACCTGCGCCGGCGGTGTCGCGGGCGAGAAGGTCTCGTCGCCGACGCCGACCCGCAGTGTCGACCAGTTCGGCAGCGCCGCAGCGACTTCCAGGCCCGCGGCGACCGCGGGGTCGCGAGCGTAGAGCCCGGCCGCGAAGGCGCCGTCGTAACGCGGCGTGTACATCGGATATCCGGTGATCTCGCCGGTTTCCACATAGCCGGTGCCCGCCGGCGGCACCCGCAGACCGAGATACCCGTTGCCGACGAAGGGATGGCCCTCGTAACCGGCGGTGAACGACCGCGACGACGGCGCCCAGTCCGCCGCCGCCGACACGCTGTCACCGGGACAGGGAAAAGCCCGCGGCGTCTCGGGCCCCGACCGGACCACGACCACGATCGCGGCCACCACCAGCACGGCGACGAACACCGCGGCGACGCCGATCCACAGTCGGCGGCGGTGGCCCGTTGCCGGTCGCGCAGTTGACGGCACGTCACAAAGGGTGTCACAGTTCATGAGACAAGAGCGACGGTGACGCGGTAACCCGGTGTGATTCCGGGGCGGTCGCGCCACTGTGAACCGGCATCCGCCGGGCAGCCAGACACCGGCACCGTCGAACTCGACCCGCTCGCGGGGACGCGAACATCCCCGAAGGAGGACCACCATGGCCATTGCGCACACTCCCAGCCGCGCAACCGATTCCCTCGCCGCCGTGCTCGTGACGGTAGGCGTCGTCCTGATGGCACTGCTCACGCTGTACCTGGTCGGCTTCGATCAGGGCGCGATCTCCCGGAGCGGGATGTATCTGCACGAGCTGATGCACGACGGGCGGCACCTACTGGGCGTCCCGTGCCACTGACGGGTTCCCTCAAGACTCTGCTGCTGCGCGGCCTGCTGGCCGGACTGATCGCCGGACTGCTGGCGGGCACTGTCGGATTCGTGATCGGCGAGCCGAAGGTCGAGTCGGCCATCGCGATCGAGGAGGCGGGGCATTCGGACGCCGGGCATTCGCACGGCGACGCCGAGGAGCCGCTGGTCAGCCGGGGCGGACAGAAGTTCGGCGAGTTCCTCGCGCTCGGATTGAGTGGGCTGGCGCTGGGCGCGATCTTCGCGGCCGTCGCCAATGCGGCTCGCCGGCACACCGGCCTGTCCGGGCCGAAACTGGCTGTGGCGCTGGCATTGTGCGGCTGGCTCGCGATCAGCGCGGTGCCGTTCTTCAAGTACCCCGCCAACCCGCCCGCGGTGGGCGAGCCCGACACCATCAACGATCGCACGCTGCTGTGGGTGGCGGCGGTGCTGCTCGGGCTGGCTGCGGTGGGCGCCGCGGTCTTCGCGCATCGACTGCTGTCGAATCAGCTGAGCACGCTCCGGGTCGTCGCGGCCGTGGCGGCCTTCTCGGTCGTGACGGCGATCGGCTACGTCGCGCTGCCGGGCGTGAACGAGGTGAAGGACGACTTCCCCGCCACCCTGCTGTGGCAGTTCCGAGTGTCGTCGCTGGCGGTCACGGCCACCCTGTGGGTGGCCCTGGGCCTGGCCTTCGCGACTTTGACCGAATTCGCGGGCCGCAAGCAGCCGGTCGCCGCCTGAGGGGGCGGTGCCGCAGCGGCACCGCCCCGCCGAACTCAGGACTCCAACGCGGCGTCCAGCTCGATGGTGCCGACACCGGCGAGCGCCTTGCTGATCGGGCAACCGACCTTGGCGCCCTCGGCCGCGGCCTGGAAGCCGGCGGCGTCGAGCCCGCTGACCTTGCCGCGCACGGTCAGCTTGATGCCGCTGATGTGGAACCCGCCCGCCGGATCCGGCCCCAGCGTGACATCGGCGTTGACGTCCAGACTCTGCACGGTCCCACCGGCATTGCCGATCTGACCCGACAGCGCCATGGCGTAGCACGACGAGTGCGCGGCCGCGATCAGCTCCTCCGGGCTGGTGGTGCCGTCGGCGGCGTCGGCCGTCCGCTTCGGGAACGACACGTCGAACTTGCCGACGCCGGAACTCGCCAGCTCGACCTGTCCGGAGCCATCCTGCAAACCTCCGGTCCAAGCGGTACGCGCGGTACGTGTTGGCATCACTGTCCTTTCACGTGAGTGGAGTGCCGTCCCGCCGAACCTACCCGCCTCACCCCGCTCGCCGTACCCCTTCCGGGGTCGCGCGACATCTACTCCGGATTCGTGAGCCTCGCCAACACGATGCCGCCGATGATCAAGGCCAGCGCCAGCGCCCGGCCGACGCTCAGTGGATCTTTCTGCACAGCGATCCCCAGCCCGATGGCGCCGACCGCACCGATCCCCGTGAACACCGCGTACGCGGTCCCGACCGGTAGCGACTGCATCGCCACCGACAGCAGATAGACCGCGGCCGCCGCGAGCAGGAAGCACAGCAGCGTCGGTAGCGGCTTCGTGAAGCCCTGCGTCGGCTTGATGCTCTGCGACCAGGCGATCTCGATCAGGCCTGCCAGACCCAGAACCAACCAGTTCATATCGGTACTCCTCACCGAGGCCCCCCGCCTCCGAAAAAGTGGACACCATGTCCATTTCGTTCGTACGACTCGACCAACTGGACATGTTGTCCACTTATTCCCGGCAACCTAGAGTGGCGCCCATGCCCACCCGACCGGATCCGCAAGCCCCGGCGCCCCTCGGTGAGCGGGCCGATGCCGCTCGCAATCGGGCCAGGATCCACGCCGCGGCGGCCGACCTGTTCACCGCTCGGGATCCGCGCACGGTGACAATGGACGACATCGCGAAGGCCGCCGGCGTAGGCCGTGGCACCCTCTATCGGCGCTACCCGAACGTCGCCGCCGTCGCCTTGGCACTGCTGGACGAGCACGAACGCGAGCTGCAACGCCGATTACTGCGCGGCGCACCACCATTGGGGCCGGGCGCACCACCCGCCGACCGCCTGGCCGCCTTCTACGCCGCGATGGTGGAGCTGCTGGAGACCCATTCGGCCCTCGTGCTCGGCGGGGAGACAGGCGGCGCCCGCTTCACCACCGGCGCGTACGAATTCTGGTACGCGCACGTCCGGTCCCTCCTCGTCGAAGCCGGTGTGCCACAACCGGACACACTGGTCGACATCCTCCTTGCCCCGTTGGCCGCGGAGGTCTACCGGCACCAACGCGACCGAGGTCTGAGCCCGCGGCAGATCACCGCCGCCCTCCGTCGTCTCGCGCACGGAGTACTGCTCACCGGCGAGCATTCAACAGACTCGACGTGATCGGGCGCGAGGCGGAAAACCCGTAGCCGCCGGTGGGGTGCACCGGCGGCTACGGGGGTTGGGGTCAGGACATGTCGCGGCGGTGGATGAGGTAGGCCATGGTGGCTGTGAAGGCTGTGATGTAGGCGGCGAGGACCAGGAATGAGGTGGGGCGGGTGAGGGTGTCGAGGACGCCGGGGGTGGCGGCGCCCTGGACCGTGCGCATGGCTCCGGCCAGGGATCCCGCGGCCGTGCCGGGGAGGTGGTCGGTGAGCGCGCGGATCGGGGAGAAGATCGCGCCGACGCCGCGGAGCAGATTCTCCACGACCAGGACCCAGACCACGCCGAGTCCGACGGCCAGTGCGGGCCCTCGGGCAGCGGCGCCGATCACGGCTCCCGCCAGGGTCCACATGCCCAGAATTGCTGTGCCCGTGGCAATTCCGGCCACGGCACGGCCCACCGAAGGCAACGCCAGCGATCCGTGCTGCAAGCTTCCGATCACCGCCGCGACGCCCGTGTCGATGACGAAGGCGGCCAGTACCAGGCCGATCACCACGACGACCAGCGCCACCACCGTTCCGCCGACCACGCTGAGCCGCGAAGGACCTTGGGTGAGAACGGTTTTCCAGCTGCCCCAGCCGTAGCCGCTGCCGACCACCAGCGCGCCCAGCACCAGCATCAGCGCACCGCCGAACATCGCCATGCCCTGGGTGAACACCTCCGGCACCGCGGCCGGGAGCATCAGCTGCAACAGCACCTCGCGGGGCTGACCGTTGGACATCCGGGTGCTGTCGCCGGAGGTGTAGGCCAGATAGTTGAACAGGTAGGCGAACACGAGATTCAGCAGAATCCACGTGCCCAGGACGATCCAGAACGCGGGCCACTTGCGCAGCCGGGCGAATTCGGCTCTGGTGCAGGCCAACAGGTCGTTCATTGCGCTGTCTCCAGTTTCGTCATCTCGAAAAAGACTTCCTCCAACGACTTTTCGTCGGAGCGCAGTTCCAGCAGGTCCGCACCCGCCTCGATCACCGCGCGCGCCACCACCGGCGCCGTTGCCGTACCGGCAGCCACTCTGATGCCGGCGGCGGTCAGCAACGCGGATCGATCGCCCACCACCCGGCGGACGGCCGGGAAGGCCAGCTCCACCGGCTCGGCTCGCAGGAAAAGCGTTGCCGCACCGCGCAGTTCGCTCACGGTGGCCTCCGTGAGCAGGCGGCCCCGCGAGATGACGCCGACGCGATCGCAAATCTCCTGCACCTCGCTGAGCAGGTGAGACGACAGCACGACGGTGTGCCCGTCGGCGGCGAGTCCGGTGATGAGCTCGCGCATCTCGGCCATTCCGGCCGGGTCGAGCCCGTTGGTGGGTTCGTCGAGAATGAGCAGGTCCGGGTGGCCCAGCAGGGCCGCGGCCACACCGAGTCGCTGCTTCATCCCCAGGGAATAGGCGCGGAACTTGTCGTCCGCCCGGTCGGTGAGGCCGACCCGGGCCAAGACCTGCTCCACGTCGTCGTGCAGGGTGCGGGTGCTCCGGGTGCGACCGGAGCCGTCTCCGTTCGCGGTCCCGCGGTAGCGGGCGAGCACCCGCAGGTTGTCCCGGCCGGAGAGGTACGGGTAGAAGCCCGGCCCCTCGATGAGAACGCCGGTGCGCCGCAGCGACTCCGGGTCCCCCGGCCGGCGGCCGAGTACGGTCGCGGTGCCGGAGGTCGGCCGGATCAAGCCGACCAGCATCCGCAATGTGGTCGTCTTGCCCGCGCCGTTGGGGCCGAGGAAGCCGTAGATCTCACCGGCGTTGACCGTCATGCGCACGGCGTCTACGGCGGTGTGCGAGCCATAGCGCTTGGTCAGCGCCTCGGTGGCCACCACCGCCGCGGCCGGATCGGGTGCGGCATGCCCCTCGCTGTTGTGTACCGAATCGTTCATGCCTTCGAGAATCCGCCTGCGACCTGGGTCGACACATCCGCCGCGCAGCGCGACCCGGCATACGTATCCAGACGTAATTCGCGGCGCGCGGCTCCCGTTCGGCCGCGGGCGGGGCTACCGTGCGAGTGTGCAGTCGAGGACGCGGCCGAACGGCCGGGACGTGGTGGTGGCGCTGGTCGTCGCCGTGGTGCAGTTGGTCGGGGGCAACCTCGCCAACCTGCACCAGAGCGGGAACCGCGGCCTCGACGCGCTCGGTGTCCTCCTACTGTCGGCGGGGCCGTTGCTGCTGATCGGTCGCCGCATCCACCCGGCGCCGGTGTTCCTCGGCGTGCTGGCCGTGACGGCCACGTATCTGCTCGTCGGCTACGGGTACGGGCCGATCTTCCTGTCCCTGGTGATCGCCTTCCTCACCGCGGCGAGCCGGGGCTCGCGCTGGCGCACCTACCCGTTCGTGCCGGTGGGCTATCTGCTGATGGTGTGGCCGGTGCCCGTGCTGCGCGGGCATTCGGCCAACAGCTGGCAGGCGATCGGCCTGCTGGCGTGGCTCAGCGTGCTGATCGCGGTGGCGGAGGGTCTGCGGCAGCGGCGGGCGGTGCTGGTGGCGCGGCGTCAGCGAGCCGAGGCCGCGCGCGCCAACGAGCAGGCCGAACGCGCCCGCGAACTGGCCCGCCGGGAGCAGCGCGCGACCGAGGAACGACTGGCCATCGCCCGCGAACTGCACGACGTGCTGGCGCACAGCCTGTCGCTGATCAATGTGCAGTCCTCGGTCGCGCTGGAGTTGCTGGACCGCAAGCCCGAGCAGGCGGCGACCGCGCTCACCGCGATCAAACAGGCCAGCCGCGATGCGCTCGGCGAGGTGCACACCCTGCTGCGGTCCATCCGCGCCGGCGCGCAAACCGTTGCGGCGCCGTTCAGTCCGGCCGTCGGCGTGACCGATCTGGACGCGCTGCTCGGCCCCGCCCGGGCCGCCGGGCTGACCGTCCGCACCGAGGTGCGCGGCACGCCGCAGCGGTTGCCCGCCGTGCTCGACGGCGCCGCCGCCCGCATCGTGCAGGAGTCGCTGACCAATGTGCTGCGCCACGCGCCGTCCGCGCAAGCCGTTGTCGCCGTGGATTTCTCGCCGGAGATGTTGGCGCTGTCCGTCGAGAACTCGCCACCGTCGAGTTGTCCACAAGTGTCCACAGCCGCCGCGCCGCCGGGATCCGACCCGGAGACCAACGGCGGCAACGGTATTCCTGGCATGATCGAACGCGCCCATGTTCTGGGCGGTGAACTGACCGCGGCCCCGAAGCCCGACGGCGGCTTCCTGGTCCGCGCTCGTCTCCCCATCCCCCGCCTCGACACCGACCCCCGGGACGACACATGACTTCAGACGGCAGGAACCAATCCACCTCGAGCCGGGAGGCACGGTGAGCATTCGAGTGCTGGTGGCCGACGATCAGGCGCTGGTGCGCGGCGGGTTCGTCGCCTTGCTGGACGCGCAGGACGGGATCGAGGTGGCCGGGGAGGCGGACAACGGGCAGCAGGCCGTTCGGATGACCCGCGAGTTGCGGCCCGATGTGGTGCTGATGGATATCCGGATGCCGGTGCTCGACGGGCTGGCCGCCACTCGTGAGATCGCGGGCGATCCCGCGCTGGCCGCGGTGAAGGTGGTCGTGCTCACCACCTTCGAGCTCGACGAGTACGTGTTCGAGGCGATGCGTTCCGGCGCAACGGGTTTCCTCGTCAAGCACACCGAACCCGCCGACCTGGTGAAGGCGGTGCGGGTGGTGGCGGACGGCGACGCGCTGCTGTCCCCCGGCGTCACCCGGCGGCTGGTCGCCGAATTCGCCTCCCGCGCGAAACCCGCCCCGACGGCCGAGCTGTCCGAACTCACCGAGCGCGAACGCGAGGTGATGACCCTGGTCGCCGAGGGCCTCACCAATGCCGAGATCGCCGCGCGGCTGTTCATGAGCCCGGCCACCGCCCGCACCCATGTGAGCCGAATCCTGTTGAAGCTCAACGCCAGGGACCGCACGCAGCTGGTCGTGATGGCCTACGAGTCGGGCCTCGTCCGTCCGGGCTGGCAGTAGGCGACCGGTCCGCTCGGCGGCGAATCTTGTCGGTCCCCCGGTCTACCGTCTTACTCGGAACATCTGCTGCTACAGCGATTTGGGGGGATCTGTCATGGGCATGGTGATGTCGTTTTCCCGGGTAACTCCCGCGGAGTTGGCCCGGATCGAGTCCGACCCGGAGAGCATGCGGGAATTCCCGTGGGAGCCGGACCGCGGAGGCGAGCCGGACGGCTATCTCGACAAGGCCTGGGACGGCTTACGGTACCTGTTCGAGACCGCGGAACTGGACATAGACCTGTTCCTGGGCGGCCGATCCGTCGACTCCGACGGCACGCTCAGCCTCTGGGACGCCGAACTGGTCCGGCAGACCGCGAAGGTGCTGCGGGGCACCCCGTTCGACCGATTGGCCCGCCATTTCGATCCCGGACAGATGACGGCACAGAACGTCTACCCGAACATCTGGCAGAGGGGCGACGAGGCCCTGCACTACCTGCGCGTGAACTACGAGCACCTGGTGCGGTTCTTCGACTTCGCCGCCACCGACGGATCCGGAGCGCTCATGTCGTTCGGTTAGCGCCGGGCGCGCGGATACGTACCGATACGTACGCCGGTTACCGTCCGCGCGCCGATGCCCGCGGCCGGCGATCGGAAGAGGCTGGGAGGCATGAACATCTACACCTCTCCCGAGACCATGTCCTTTCTCGCCGACCACTACGACGGCGGCCCACACCCCTGGCCGTTCTTCTGGATCTTCCCGGTGCTGTTCTGGCTCACCGTGATCGCGGTCGTGTTCGTGTCCCGGCGGGCCCGGTGGCGCGACCGCGGCATCGGCACGCTGCGCTCGGCGTTCGCGCGCGGCGAGATCGACGAGGACCAGTACCTGACCCGGCTGGAGGTCCTGCGCCGCACCCGGCGCGCGCGGCGGTGACCATCCACCGCTACCCGTCCGATCCCGGCGGCCCGCCCGGCCGCCGGGGTCACAACCGCTGCCACCGAAGGCTTTCCGACATACGGAGGTTCACATGACCATGAAGTTCGCCACCATGCAGGTCCCCCGGTCCGGGGCCGACTGGGTCCGGACCGCGCGGACCGCGGAGGAGCAGGGTTACCACACCCTGTTGCTGCCCGACACCCTGAATACCCCGTCGCCGTTCCCCGCCCTCGCGGCGGCCGCCGCGGTCACCGATACGCTGCGCCTGCGTCCGAATGTGCTCGCGGCCCCGTTGCGCCCCGTGGCCGGCACCGTGCGGGAAACCGCCGCGCTGCAACTACTCTCCGACGGCCGGTTCGAGCTGGGCATCGGCATCGGCCGCCCGGACGCCCGGCCGGAGACCGAACGACTCGGCCTGTCCTGGGGCTCAGCCGCGCAGCGGCGCGCACATCTGGTCGCCACGGTGACGGCGATACGGGCCGAGGTCACCCCGGCGCCCGCGGTGGTGATCGCCGCCTCGGGACCGAAGATGCTGGCCGCCGCGGCCGAGATCGCCGACCGAGTCCTGGTCGCCCTGCTACCGCACGCCACCGAGGCGGATCTCGCCGACACGGTGGCGCGAGTACGCGACCATACCGACCGCCCGATCGCCTTTACCAGCCAGCTGGTCGGCATCGGCGACGAGATGCCCCGCTGGCCGGGCGCCTGGAAGGTCCCCGACGCGGCCGAGCTGCGTGCCGCGGGAGCGGTCGGACTGCTCCCCGCCGACCCCGGCGAGGCCGCGGAGATCCTGGACCATCGCCGCGAGAAGTACGGCATCGATGAACTGATCGTGCCGGGCGACCTGGCCCGAGCCTTCGCCCCGGTGCTGGAGCGCCTGCGCTGAGCCGAGCTCAGGCCGAGACTCGCAACCCGCGCAGAATCGCTTGTTCTACGGGCGAATACGCCGCGTCGGCCCGGTCCAGCACGCAGGGTTCACGAAGCACCAGCGGCGGCTGGGCCATGAACTTCGGACGGCCGACGCGGTTGGGCTGGGCGGCGTGCACGAGAAACGGGTGGCACAGGTAGACGTCACCGGCGTTGCCGGTGGCCGTCGCCTGCGGCAGGTCGTCGGTCGAGGAGAAGACGTCGACGAGTTCGATCACCTCTGCGCCGTCTTCGCCCAGCGGCTGTAGTGCCCGCGGCAGGCGCAGGTGCGAACCGACGCGGAGACGGGTCGGGGCGTCGTCCGGCCCGACATCGGAGAACAGGAACAGCATCAGCAGCGCCCGGCCCTTCGACCACAGGTTGACGCGCCACTGCAGCGGGTTGGCCGGTGGTGGATCCCCGGCGAAGCTGGCATCGACGTGCCAGCCGTCGTCGGCGGGCGGGTACTCGCTGGGGAATCGAATCGGGAAGGTGCCCACGCTGATTCGGGGCCGCCAACGTTCGGCCCCGACCAGCTGGTCGAACGCCTCACGCAGCGCCGGTGCCGTCGCGGCCTGCCGGAACGGTTCCTCGGCGTGGTCGCCGAGCCGGATCACCGGCTGCGTCCAGGTCGACGGGTCGTCCGGATCGCAGCCGGTCTCCCGCCAGAGAATTTCCCGGCCCGCGTCCGCGACCTCCCGCGGAAACGCCTGTTCGACCCGCACGAAGCCGTCCGCGATGAAACTGTCGATCTGCGCCTCGGTGAGCATGCGTTCCTTCCGCGTCGGTTGGCCTCGGAAACGATGCCTCGAGCAGGCTCGGCCACGCCACCGAATTTCCGGCGATGCGCCGCTGGACGGATGCTGACATGCGAAAGCCCCGCTGCCCCAGGCGAACCTGGTGCAGCGGGGCTCTCGAACGGACCTATTACTCTCCGGAAGCGGAGGCCTCGCCGGCCAGCACCTCGACCGGCTGCTCGTCCTCCTCCACGGGCTTGGCCGGCTTGGCCCGCCCGGTGAAGGTGAACTTGGCATCCTCGCCGGCGCCTTCGCCGTCCCAGCCCTCGACATCGACCGAGACGATCTGACCGGCACCGATCTCGCCGAACAGGATCTTCTCCGACAGCTGGTCCTCGATCTCGCGCTGGATGGTGCGACGCAGCGGGCGCGCACCGAGCACCGGATCGAAGCCGCGCTTGGCGAGCAGGCTCTTGGCCCGGTCGGTCAGCTCCATCTCCATGTCCTTGTTCTTCAGCTGCACGCCGACGCGGTTGATCATCAGATCCACCATCTCCACGATCTGCTCGGTGGTGAGCTGGTGGAAGACGATCACGTCGTCGATGCGGTTGA
The DNA here is from genome assembly GCF_044628355.1 of Nocardia sp. N2S4-5. Taxonomy (NCBI): domain Bacteria; kingdom Bacillati; phylum Actinomycetota; class Actinomycetes; order Mycobacteriales; family Nocardiaceae; genus Nocardia; species Nocardia sp. N2S4-5. Next base: position 4,425,982 of record NZ_JBIUPM010000001.1, read on the forward strand.
GGAACTCGGGCCGGAAGTGCTTCTTCAGCTCGTCGTTGACCTTGAGCTTCATCCGCTCGTAGTTCGAGCCCTCGCTGTTGGACTGGGTGAAGCCCAGGCCGACGGCCTTGGAAATATCGGATGTCCCCAAGTTGGAGGTGAAGATCAGCACGGTGTTCTTGAAGTCGACCGTGCGGCCCTGACCGTCGGTGAGGCGGCCGTCCTCCAAGACCTGCAACAGGGTGTTGTAGATCTCCTGGTGGGCCTTCTCGATCTCGTCGAACAGCACGACCGAGAACGGCTTGCGGCGCACCTTCTCGGTGAGCTGGCCGCCCTCCTCGTAGCCGACGTAGCCCGGAGGGGCGCCGAACAGCCGCGAGGCGGTGAAGCGGTCGTGGAACTCGCCCATGTCGATCTGGATGAGCGCGTCGTCGTCGCCGAACAGGAAGTTCGCCAGCGCCTTGGACAGCTCGGTCTTACCGACACCGGACGGCCCGGCGAAGATGAACGAACCGGACGGACGCTTCGGGTCCTTCAGACCCGCACGCGTGCGGCGGATGGCCTTCGACACGGCCTTGACCGCGTCCTCCTGGCCGATGATCCGCTTGTGCAGCTCGTCCTCCATGCGGAGCAGACGGGTGGTCTCCTCCTCGGTGAGCTTGAACACCGGGATACCGGTCCAGTTGGCCAGCACCTCCGCGATCTGCTCGTCGTCGACCTCGGCCACGACATCCAGATCGCCGGAACGCCACTGCTTCTCGCGCTCGGCGCGCTTGGCGACGAGCTGCTTCTCCTTGTCACGGAGACGAGCGGCCTTCTCGAAGTCCTGCGCGTCGATCGCGCTTTCCTTCTCCCGGCGGGCGTCGGCGATCTTGTCGTCGAACTCGCGCAGGTCCGGCGGAGCGGTCATGCGACGGATGCGCATGCGCGCACCGGCCTCGTCGATCAGGTCGATCGCCTTGTCCGGCAGGAACCGGTCGTTGATGTAGCGGTCGGCCAGCGTGGCGGCCGCGACCAGGGCACCGTCGGTGATGGACACCCGGTGGTGCGCCTCGTACCGGTCGCGCAGGCCCTTGAGGATGTTGATGGTGTGCTCGACCGTCGGCTCGCCCACCTGCACCGGCTGGAAGCGGCGCTCCAGCGCGGCGTCCTTCTCGATGTACTTGCGGTACTCGTCGAGGGTGGTGGCGCCGATGGTCTGCAGCTCACCGCGGGCCAGCTTCGGCTTGAGGATGGAGGCCGCGTCGATCGCGCCCTCGGCGGCGCCCGCACCGACCAGCGTGTGCAGCTCGTCGATGAACAGGATGATGTCGCCGCGGGTGTTGATCTCCTTGAGCACCTTCTTCAGGCGCTCCTCGAAATCACCGCGGTAGCGGCTGCCCGCGACCAGAGAACCCAGGTCAAGGGTGTACAGCTGCTTGTCCTTCAGCGTCTCGGGGACCTCGCCGTTGACGATGGCCTGCGCCAGGCCCTCGACCACGGCGGTCTTACCGACACCGGGCTCGCCGATCAGCACCGGGTTGTTCTTGGTGCGGCGGCTGAGCACCTGCATGACGCGCTCGATCTCCTTCGAGCGGCCGATGACCGGGTCCAGCTTGCCCTCCAGCGCGGCCTGCGTCAGGTTGCGGCCGAACTGGTCGAGCACCAGGGAGGTGGAGGGGGTGCCGGTCTCGCCGCGGGCGCCGGATTCCACCGGCTCCTTGCCCTGGTATCCGGACAGCAGCTGGATGACCTGCTGCCGCACCCGGTTCAGATCGGCGCCCAGCTTCACCAGGACCTGGGCGGCGACGCCCTCGCCCTCGCGGATCAGGCCGAGCAGGATGTGCTCGGTGCCGATGTAGTTGTGGCCGAGTTGCAGCGCCTCGCGCAGGCTCAGCTCCAGCACCTTCTTGGCGCGGGGCGTGAAGGGGATGTGACCGGACGGCGCCTGCTGGCCCTGCCCGATGATCTCCTCGACCTGGCTGCGCACACCCTCCAGCGAAATGCCCAGGGATTCCAGAGACTTCGCCGCGACACCCTCACCCTCGTGGATCAGGCCCAGCAGGATGTGCTCGGTGCCGATGTAGTTGTGGTTGAGCATCCTGGCCTCTTCCTGGGCCAGGACAACGACCCGCCGCGCGCGGTCGGTGAACCTCTCGAACATCGCTCCCTCACTTCCTGCTCCGCTTACTACGGCTGTCCGGCGCTTCAGTCGACCGATCGCCAGCCTGCCATGAAGCCCTGGGGTTGCACTCCCCCGCCTCCCACTCTAGTTGGCGGGGGTCACGGCCGTCGTCCGTCCACCCTATTGCGAACCGGCGACAGCGCGCCTCATTCAGTCATAACGCGACCATTGCCAGGAACGTTTCTGCAGGACGTACGCCCAGAGCGAACAGCGGCGAGCACCCTGCGACCTGCTCAGAGGTCGCGTTCGGAAATGACGCCGCTCTGCATGGCCAGCATCGCCAGCCGCACGCGCTTCTGATTCTGCGGCAGATCCTCGACCCCGAACTTCGAGAACAACGTGCGCATGTGGGTCTTGATCGCGTCCACGCTCAGGAACAGCTCGTCGGCGATCTGCTGATTCGGCGCGGGCGTCGCGAAGCCGGCGTTGTTCTTGTAGGGGCGGCACAGCGCGATCAGCACCGACCGCTGGGTGTCGGTGAGCGACCGCAGCGAGGGCAGCGACCCGGTGGAGGTGCGAGTGGCGTCGTCGGCGACGCCGGTGAAGTCGTGGAACGACAGCAGCGAGGTGCCGACCCGGATCCGATCACCGGGCGACAACCGCCTGCGACCGACGAGTCGCTCCCCGTTGACGAACGTGCCGTTGCGGGAGAGTCCGTCGTCCACGATCGTCCAGTGGGCGCCCAGATACTCCACCGACGCGTGCAGCCGGGACACCTCGGCGTCCCAGGACAGGGTCAGGTCGGCCTGCTGCGAACGGCCGATGGTGACGCGCTGGAGATCGGGAGAAAGCGCCAACTCCTGCTGCCGGCCCGTCTCGTCGATGAATCGCAGGAACGATTCGTGAAATGCGGTCACTGCGCCGATCCCTCAACTCTCCACTCGGCCGGCGTCGTTCGCACGTTTCCATGGTGCCGCGCCGCCCGCACCCGAGCAAGATCATGCGGCGCGCATCGAAGGACAAACGCCGCCCATCGGTTATGCGGAAACGATATGAAAATACCGCTGCCGTCCGGACGGCGCACGATTCCTCCGGACGGCAGCGGTGAAAACAACAAGAGTAGCCGAGTCCGAGGGTCGGCTAGTTGGTACGGCCGACTTCCTTGTTGTATGCCTCGGTAATGTCGGCCGAGATACGCCCGCGCGCCGAGACCTTGTGGCCCTTGCGCCGCGCCCATTCCCGAATTGCCGCGCTCTGCTCGCGGTCCATCGACACCCTGCTCTTGGTCGCACCCGCCGTCGCACCCGCCGGCTTGCTCCGCCGCCGTCCGCTCACCCGGCGTGCGTTGGTGACCCACTGCTCCAGCCCGTCGCGCAGCTTTGCCGCATTTGCCGCGGACAAGTCGATCTCGTACGACACACCGTCGATCGCGAACTCGACGGTCTCGTCCGCGATGGACTCACCGTCGACATCGTCGATCAGGCTAACGGTGACCTTCTTTGCCATGAGATGAACGTCCTCTCGAAATCGTGCGACCCGCATAGTAGGCCGATGCCCGAGTTGAGAATACCTCGAATTCCGAGATTTCCAACACGAGACTTCGGCATTCGAATCCGACGACTCAGCGAGCTGTCGGACGCACAATTGGGAACAGTATCGTTTCCCGGATTCCCAGACCGGTCAAGGCCATCAGCAACCGATCGATTCCCATACCGGTGCCCGTTGTCGGCGGCATACCATGTTCCATGGCCGCGAGGAAGTCCTCATCCAGCCGCATGGCCTCGTCGTCACCCGCCGCCGCCAATCTCGCCTGATCGATGAAGCGGTCCCGCTGAATCACCGGGTCCACCAGTTCGGAATAACCCGTGGCCAACTCGAAGCCGCGGACATACAGGTCCCACTTCTCGGTCACGCCCGGCTTGCTGCGATGCTGCCGCGTCAACGGGGACGTCTCCACCGGGAAGTCGCGCACGAAAGTCGGCGCGTACAGCTTGTCGCCGTAGGTGTGCTCCCAGAGTTCCTCGACGAGTTTGCCGTGGCCGTAGCCCTTGTTCGGCGGAATTTCCAGGCCCACCCGGTCGGCGAGCTCGAGCAATTCCGGCACGGTCGTTTCGGGCGTCACCGCAACACCCAGCGCATCCGACAGCGAGGGGTACATCTCGACGGTGTTCCACTCGCCACTCAGGTCGTATTCGGTGCCGTCGGCCAGCGTCACGACCTGGGTTCCGAAGACCTCCTGCGCCACCTCCTGCACCAATTCCCGGACCATCCGCGCGGAATCGTCATAGGTGCCGTAGGCCTCGTACGTTTCCAGCATCGCGAACTCCGGCGAATGCGTGGAGTCGGCGCCCTCGTTACGGAAGTTGCGGTTGATCTCGAAGACCCGCTCGATGCCGCCGACGACGCAGCGCTTGAGGAACAACTCCGGCGCGATACGCAGGTAGAGGTCCATATCGAGGGCATTGGAGTGGGTCACGAACGGACGCGCGGCGGCGCCGCCGTGCAGCGTTTGCAGCATCGGCGTCTCGACCTCGAGAAAGTCCCTGCGCTCCAATGCATTTCGCAGTGCGCGCACCACCTTCACCCGGGTGCGCGCCATTTCCCGCGCCTCCGGCCGCACGATCAGATCGACATACCGCTGCCGGACCCGCGACTCCTCGCCCATCTCCTTGTGCGCCACCGGCAGGGGCCGCAGCGACTTGGCCGCTATCGACCAGGAATCGGCCATAACGCTCAATTCACCGGTACGCGAAGAGATCACCTCGCCGTGCACGAATACGAAGTCGCCGAGGTCCACATCGGCCTTCCAGGCCGCCAGCGCATCCGCTCCGACACCGTTCAGGCTGATCATCGCCTGCAACTTGGTGCCGTCGCCCTCCTGGAGCGTCGCAAAACACAGTTTGCCGGTATTGCGCATGAATATGACCCGCCCGGCCACACCCACCTGCGTACCGGTGGCGGTATCGGCCGCCAGGTCGGGATAGGCGGCCCGAATTTCCGCCAGGGTGTGCGTGCGCGGCACCGCTACCGGATAGACCTCACCGCCCTCGGCGAGCAGCCGCTCCCGCTTCTCCCGGCGAATCCGCATCTGCTCCGGAACGTCGACTTCCGCTGGGGCAGGACGGGATTGCCCCGCAGGAACCGAACCCGCGGAGCTACCGGACGAAGGGTTGTTCGGGGTGCTCACAGCGCACTACCCTATCGTGCGCCGTAATTCACCCCCAATCCGCGGCAATTACACCGAGGCGACCGCGACGACCTCTCGGGCGATGTGCGGGGCGCCCGCGGCGACCGACACCAATCCCGTCGCCTTCAGCGCCTGATAGCCGCCCACCAGATCGGTCGCGCGGTGCAATCCCAGCTGTTGCAGGGCGGCCGCGGCCAGGCTGGAGGTGTAGCCCTCCGAGCAGACCACGATCCATTCCACGTCATGATCGGTGGCCAGCGCCAGCCGGGCGGAACTGGTCGGGTCCAGCCGCCATTCCAGCACATTTCGCTCGATCACCAGCGCGCCCGGCAGCGTGCCCTCCTTCACCCGCTGCGCCTGCGGCCGGATGTCGACCAGCAACGCGCCCCGGGCGACGGCCTCGGGCAATTCGAACGCGTAGATCCGCTGCAACTGCGAACGCGCGTGGTCGAGCATGCGGTCGATTCCGCTGCGCGGCGCGCTCCCGTGCGTCGGCTGGGTCATTTCACTTCGCCTTCGGGCTGGTCGGTGAGGACCGTCCGGCTGCGCCGCAGCGTGCCGTGACCGGTGACCTCGTAATAGGACATGGCGGTGAGCGGTGGTGAATAGGCGTGCACCGACAGGGTCGGATTCGACGGTTCGGCGGGCCCGGCCAACTCGTCGGGCGCGCGTACCACGTCGTGTACCCAGCCGAGCGGGAACGAGGCCTGGTCGCCCGCCGTCAGCGTGCGCCGGCGTAACTCCCGCCCGTTCCAGCGGAACTCCGACAACGCCCCGCTGAGGACCGTGAGCGCGCCCAGCGAACCGGCGTGGTCGTGCAGTTCGGTGGAGCGATCGGGCACCCAGCTGATCAGCCAGACGTCGACTTCCTCGTCGGACTGCAGCCGCACGGCCCAGCGATTGTCGCGGGGCCATTCGCCGTCGGCGGGGAGCAGATGGTCGAAGCGACCGGCCAGCACGTCCTCGGCGCCCTCATCGGTGAGCCGCAGCAGATCGGCCGGGCGCAGCCGGGTGGGCAGCGCGGAGACGATCGGCCGGTCGGTGACGTCGGCGGAGAGTCGCACCGCGGGCCGGGGCGCGACGACGGGCGACGCGACCGAACGAGCACGGGTGGAATAGGAAACTGCAGAGGACCGCATGAGCGAGACTCCAGGAGAGTGAGGATGGCCGGGGGCGAATGCGAAGCCCCGACATCAGCCGAGGCGAATCAGCCTCGACAACACTCCTGGGTGGTCACGCGGTAAGACACGTCCGGAAGTTTAGCAGCAGGTTCCCACCGGGCAAATGCGGTGTCGGATTCCCCACACCACCGGCGCGCCATCCCCGTCGTTCCGGAGGGCTCTCACCGCCGACGCTGGAGATTTCGTTCGAAGACCACCCGCAGACCCTCCAGCGTCAGGTGCGGCTCGTGGCGTTCGATGGTCTCGGACTCGGGCACGATCAGCGGCGCGGACTGTCCGGTGGCGACCACCACGACGTCGTCGCCGGAGAAGGCGTCGAGTTCGTCGCGGATGCGGTCGATCAGGCCGTCGACCAGGCCCGCGAAGCCGAACACCGCGCCGGACTGGATGCATTCCATGCTGTTCTTGCCCACCACCGAGCGCGGCCGGGCCAACTCGGCTCGGCGCAGCGCGGTGCGCTCCACGATCGCCTCCGTCGCGATCTCCACGCCGGGAGCGATGACGCCGCCGAGGAACTCCCCCTTGGCCGACACCAGATCCACGCAGATGGCGGTGCCGAAGTCCACGACGATGGCCGGGGCGTCGAAGCGGTGATAAGCGGCCAGGCAGTTGACGATGCGGTCGGCGCCGACCTCCTTCGGATTGTCCACCAGCAGCGGAATGCCCGTGCGCACACCGGGTTCCACCAGCACGTGCGGGACGTGGCTCCAGTAGCGGCTCAGCATCTCGCGCAGTTCGCGCAGTACCGGCGGCACCGTCGACAGCGCCGACACCCCGACCACCTGCTCGGCCTGCTCGCCGATCAGCCCGCGCACCTGCATGGCGAATTCGTCGGCGGTGAGCAGCGGGTTGGTGTGGATGCGCCAGGTCTGCGCGATCTTCGCGTGCTCGCCACTGCCGGAGAACAGGCCGATCTCGATGGTGGTGTTGCGGACATCGATGGTCAGCAGCATCCCGGATGTCTCCTACGCCGGAGTCAGCGTGCGCGGCGAGGACAGACCCGAACCGGCCGGCGCGTGCGCCGGATCCGAACCCAGCTCCACCTGCCGGTTGCGTTCGTCGACGAACACCACCCGCGGCGCGTACTCGCGCAGTTCGGCCTCGTCCATCATCCCGTAGGCGATCAGGATCACCAGATCGCCGGGGTGCACGAGATGCGCTGCGGCGCCGTTGATTCCGATCACGCCGGAACCGCGCTCGCCCGCGATCACATAGGTCTCCAGCCGGGCGCCGTTGTCGATGTCGACGATGCAGACCTGCTCGCCCTCGAGCAGATCGGCGGCGTCCATCAGGTCCGGGTCGACGGTCACCGAGCCGACGTAGTGCAGGTCGGCGTGAGTCACCGTGGCGCGGTGGATCTTGGACTTCATCATGGTGCGCAACATCGTCGTCGGCCTTCCTACGAGTTCGCCTGGGCAGGCTGGGCATTCGGGGTCGTGGGGTGGCCGTCCAGCGACGTCGGGAGGGTGACGGCCGTGTTGTCGATAAGGCGGGTCGTGCCGAGGCGGGCCGCGACCAGCAGGCGGGCGTTGCCGCTCCAGTCGGGCGGGCAGGGCTCGGTGAGCGGCGTCAGGTCTGCGCGGCGTAGTTCGAGGTAGTCCACGTCCAAGTCGGGTACCCCGGCGAGGACGCTCCGGGCCGCCGCGAGCACCGCGTCCGGACCCAGCCCACCGGCGTGCCGTCCGGCGGCCAGCGCCGCGGACAGAGTGGTCGCCACTTCGCGGTGTTCCGGCGCGAGGTACCGATTGCGCGAGGACATGGCCAGACCGTCGGCCTCACGGACCGTCGCGACCGGCACGATCCGCACGCCGAAGTTCAAGTCCCGCACCAACTGTCGGATCAGGGCGAGCTGCTGGTAGTCCTTCTCGCCGAAGAACGCCTCGTGCGGACGCGCGATCTGCAGCAGTTTCGCCACGACGGTGAGTACGCCCGCGAAGTGGGTCGGGCGGGCGGCGCCCTCCAACTCGGCGCCGAGCGGGCCCGGATGCACCGAGGTGCGCGGACCGTCCGGGTACATCTCGGCGGCGCTGGGCGCGAAGACCAGCTCGACGCCCTCGCCGCGCAGCAATTCCACGTCGGCGTCGAGGGTGCGCGGGTACTTGTCGAGGTCCTCGCCGGCGCCGAACTGCAAGGGGTTCACGAAGATCGACACGATCACGACCTGGTTGGTCCGCTTGGCCTGCCGCACCAGGTGCAGGTGGCCCTCGTGCAGCGCGCCCATGGTGGGCACCAGCGCGACCTTGCGCCCGACCGAGCGCAGCGCCTCCGCCACCGCGGTCAGCGTCGCCGGATCGTGCAGCACGGTCAGTTGGCCGGGCCGATAGCTGCCGCGCAGGGCCTGCAGCCGCGTCGTATCGGTCATCGGGGTCCCTCCAGCAGATCGATCAGAGCGGGGTCGGTGCGCGCCCGTTCGGCCGTGCGCAGCGACAGCGCGCGATAGCCCTCGGCCAGGCGGGGGTCGACCGCGGTGAGGGCGGCGAGATGGGCGGCGACCGCGGCGGTGTCGCCGCGCGCGACCGGTCCGGTCAGCGCCGACTGCCCGCGCCGCAGGGCGTTGTCCAGTGCGGCCGAGGCCAGCGGCGCCAGGATGCGCTCGGCCAGACCGTTGGGCTGATCGTCGACCAGTTGCTGGCCGAGCAGGCCGGGCCCCTCCAGGGCGGCGCGCAGGGCGGCCACGGCGTCGACGATCAGCGTGACCAGATGATTGCTGCCGTGCGCGAGGGCGGCGTGGTAGAGCGTGCGATGCTCCTCGGGCACCCGCACCGGCTCGCCACCCATCTCGATCACCAGCGACTGGGCGATGGCGTAGCCGACCTCGTCGGCGGCGGTGATGCCGAAGCAGGCGTTGCCGAGCCGGGTGGTGTCCTCGTCGTGGCCCGTGAACGTCATGACCGGATGGATGGCCAGAGGACGGGCGCCGAGTTCGGTCAGCGGGGCCAGCACCGCGATGCCGTTCGCACCCGAGGTGTGCGCCACGATCGTGCCGGGCCGCACCACCCGCGCCGCCGCGAGCCCGGCGACCAGACCGGCCAGCTCGCTGTCGGGCACCGCCAGGACCAGCAGTTCGCTGCGGGCAGCGACCTCCTCGGCGGGCATGATCCGCGAATCGGGCAACGCCGCGCGGGCGCGCTGCCGGGAGGCGTCCGAGATCGCGGACACCCCGAATACGACGTGCCCGGCGCGCTCCAATGCCGCGCCGAGCGCCGACCCCACGCGTCCCGCCGAGACGATTCCCACCGTCAGTCGTGCGGGCGCCGGGTCACTCCCTGAGACACTCCGGCCCGCATCGGGCCGTGCAGATTCAGAGGTCACCATTGTCCTCTCGAAGTCGTTCCAGTCCCGCCGTGCGGGTACCGGACGTTATCGGTTCCGAGGATAGGCCGGGCCGGGACGCGCGGACAGGGCCGGGGCCGGTGATGTTCCCCACCAGCGCCGATCAGTTCGAGCTGTTCTGCTCCGACCGTAGGTTGGCCATGATCTCGGCGACCGTCAACTGGTGGCCGTTGTGCTCGCCGTCCCCGGCCTCCGCGCGGCGGCGACGGCGGGTGCCCGCGGTGCCGATGGCGGAGGGCGCCTTGGCCGGTGGCCGGGCCTCTTCGGACGGTGCGACCGCGGTGCCGTTGGTCTCCGGCACGGCGGACGACGAAGCGCCGTTCACCGACGCGGCGCCTTCCGACCCGGCGCCGTTGACCGGTTCCGGATCGGCTTGCGAATTCGGCCGTTCCGGCTCGGGCTCGGCTGCCTCGGGATCGGGTTCGGGCGTCTCCGACCAGGCGGTCCAGGTGTCGGACGACTTCGGCTCGGGGGTCTGCTCCCAGGCGGTCCAGGAATCGCGTGACCGCGGGCCGGGCTCGGCCGAGACGATCGAGGTCTCCGCGGTCACCGGATCGTCGTCCGGGCTGGCGAACAGCGGCGCTTCGGGATGGCTGGTCTCGAAGACCGGCGTCACCGAACCGCGCGGCACGGCGGGCACACTCCACGCATCCCAGGTGTCGGTATCCGGCGAGCTACCGTTCGCCGAGCGTGCGGGCAATTCCGGAACTCGCACCACATCGGCGCGCAATGCGGGCCGCTCGACCGGCAGGTCACCGTCGAACAGCCGTTGCAGGCTTTCCCTCAGCACAGCCAGCTCGGCCCGCAACGCGGCCATTTCCGCGGCCTCGGCCCCGACTTCCGCGCGGACCCGGGATTCGACACCGAGTTCGTATTCGTGCCGTGCGGCAATCTCGCGCCGCAGTTGTAACTCGTACACCGTTTGCAGGTCACGCATCTTGACCCGGTCCACTGCCGACTCCCGGCGGTACCTGCCGGCCACCATGACACCGATCGCCCCAGTCCACAGGGCTGCGATCAGTCCGATGCGGGTCAGTTGCAGGCTGTCACTGAAACTCAGGAAAACGCTGGCAATCAGTCCGAGCAGAATCAATACACCGACGACGAATTTTCCCGCGACTCCCCGCCATCGACGGGAAGTACTGCTACGGGCGGGCGAAACCATGCCCGTCAGGGTAGCTCGGATGGCCGACGCCGGCGGCAAGCCCGGCCGGTGATTCCTTTCGGAAGGATTGCTATGAAGTTGCCGCTTCGTCCGGCGGATCGCTCGGCGCGCGACAGCAATACTCCAGCCACAGTGCCGCCGCCACCAGCGCCACACCCGCGACCAATCCCACGACGGCACCGGGGGTGTCCGCGGCCGCCGCGCGCAGCGTCGACCGCTGCGGGAACACCCAGACGAGGAAACCCAGCCAGACTCCGGCGGCCAGCGAGCCCACTTGCGCCGAGGCCTTCGCCAGCGCGACCGCGCGCGCGGCCGTGATCGGGTGCAGGTGCTTGGGGCCGTCGCCGATGCGCTGATCGTGCACCCGCGTCCGAATCATGAAGGCCAGCACCGCCTCCAGCGCCGCCACCGGATACAGCGAGGCGCCCGCGATCACGCTGATCGGCGGGAAACTGGAGTACGCACAGCGCGTGGCGACCCAGGCGACGGCCGCGGCGATCAGCACGTTCGCGGTCAGGTCGAACAGCTTGGTCGGTTTCATGACGTTCACGAGATCACCGGCCGGAGTCGAAGGTCGGTGCGCCGCACGCCGTCTCGTTCGGCGGGTGGCAACTCCGCCAGCAGTTCTCGCACGGGCCGCGCCACGCCGTCCACCTCGAGCACCGCATCGGGATCCGCCTCCAGCCAGGGCGCCAGCACGAACGCGCGATTGTGCGCCTGCGGGTGCGGCAGCGTCAATTCCGGATCGGCGCTGCGTACCGATCGCAGCTCGCCGTCCCGGCGCTCTCCGCACCAGACCACGTCGACGTCGAGAGTCCGTGCGCCCCAGCGCACCTCGCGTACCCGTCCCGCGGCCTGCTCCAAGTCCTGACCACGGGCCAACCAGTCCCGCGGCGTCGCGTCCGAATCGTCTACCACGAGAATGGCGTTCAGGTAGTCGTCCTGCGGCACCGGTCCCCACGGCGCGGTCGTATAGACCGACGACACCGCGATCAACTGCGGCGCGAACGCGTCGACCACGCTGCGCAGGTGCGCCTGCCGGTCGCCCAGATTCGAGCCGATGGACAACACCGCGCGGGTCATGCCACCGCCTCGCGCCGGCGGGTCGCGACCACCCGGACGTCGGCGAAGGTGTGCGGAATCGGGGCGGAAGGCTTGTGCAGCACCACTTCCGCGGCGGCGACGCGCGGATCGGCCATGATGTCGTCGGCGATCTCCGAGACCACCGTCTCGATCAGATTGCGCGGTTCGCCCTGCACGATCGCCACCGCGCGACCGGCGAGCGCACCGTAGTCGACCGTGGCGTCGAGGTCGTCGGAGGCCGCGGCCGCGGCGAAGTCCAGCCAGAGGGTGAGGTCGACGACGAACTCCTGGCCGTCACGGCGCTCGAAGTCGAAGCAGCCGTGATGACCGAACGCGCGCAGCCCGCGCAATTCGATGCGGTCGGTACTCAGCGGATTACTCCCTCGTGCCGTCGATCGTCTCGGACTGCCCTGCTCTATCTCCCACCCGGCGCCGGTCCTCGGCCGCTCGCCGCCAGGCGTCGGTCACCGCGATCGCGTCCAGGGAGGCTCGCACGTCGTGCACTCGCACACCCCAGGCGCCGTGCAACGCCGCCAGCGCCGAGACCGTCGCCGTCGCCACCTCGCGGCCGGCGGGCGGTCGCGGCGTCTCGCCGTCGGCCAGCAGCCTGCCGAGAAAACGCTTGCGGGAGGCGCCGATCAGCACCGGCAGGCCCTGGGCGGTGAGTTCGGGCAGTGCGCCCAGCAAGGCCCAGTCGTGCCCGGCGTTCTTGGCGAAACCCAGACCGGGATCGAGCACCAGCCGGCTCGGGTGCACACCCGCCGCCATCGCCAGATCCACCTGGATCGACAGCTCCTCGAGCACCTCGGCGACCACGTCACCGTACTGCTCGGCCGGGCCCGTGTGCCGGTAGTCCGCCCCGGCCCGCCAGTGCATGAGGATCCACGGCACCCCGGCCGCCGCGACCACCTTCACCATGTCGGCGTCGGCCCGCCCGCCCGAGACATCGTTGACCACCGACACGCCCGCCGCTATCGCCGCCTCCGCGACGCTCGCCCGCATGGTGTCCACGCTGGTCGGCACCCCGGCCTCGACCAGGCCCCGGATCACCGGCGTCACCCGGTCCGCCTCGATCCGCGGATCGATGCGGACCGCGCCTGGCCGAGTCGATTCCCCGCCCACGTCGATGATGTCCGCGCCCGCCTCGAACAGCCGAACACCGTGCGCGACAGCCAGTTCCGGGTCCAGGTAGCGGCCACCGTCGGAGAACGAGTCGCTGGTGACGTTGACGACACCCATCACCACACAGGAACGTCCCCCGCGCGGAGCGATGAGCTGCGTCAGTTCGGACACCACACGCCCGCTCACTTCCGCAGGATCAGATCGAGGGCCTCGGCGCGCGAGGACGCGCTGGTCTGCAGCATTCCGCGCACCGCGGAGGTGGTGGTGCTGGCGCCCGGTTTGCGGATGCCGCGCATCGCCATGCACAGATGCTCGGCCTCGACCACCACGATCGCGCCGCGCGGGTCCAGCTTGCGCATCACGGCGTCGGCGATCTGGCTGGTCAGCCGTTCCTGCACCTGCGGACGCTTGGCGTACAGATCCACCACCCGGGCCAGTTTCGACAACCCGGTGACCCGGCCGTGCGGGCCGGGAATGTAACCCACGTGCGCCACACCGTGGAACGAGACCAGGTGGTGCTCGCAGGTGGAGTAGAGCGGGATGTCGCGGACCAGCACCAATTCCTGGTGCCCTTCGTCGAAGGTGGTGTTGAGCACCGCGTCCGGCTCGGTGTAGAGGCCCGCGAACATCTCGCGATAGGCCCGCGCCACCCGGGCGGGAGTCTCGGCCAGACCCGGCCGATCCGGATCCTCGCCGACGGCGATCAGCAATTCCCGGACCGCCGCCTCGGCGCGGTCCTGATCGAACGGGCGACCCGTCTCCAAGGCCACGACGGCGGTATCCTCGGCGGCCGCGGAACGCGCCGACAACGCGTCGGACTCCGCTACGGCACGGTTGTTGACCGACACTCGGGGACACCTCCACAACTCGAGAACATGTCGCGCCCGACTGCGCGGGACACGGCCCTCCAGCCTCGAACGCGACCGGGCTACCGGTAATTCCTCGGCATCCCGGGTATCGAGCCTAATCACCGAAGATCAGTGGCGGCCGTTCGGTCCGTCCCAATCGCCGCTCTCGCTCTCGCCGTTGGGCCGCTGGTAGCCCGAGCCCTCCTGGTCGCCGGGCTGGTTCCAGCCGGGACGGCCGTAGCGCTGACCGCCCGCGGGCGCCCAGCCTCCGCTCTGCTGCGATCCGCCGTAGCCCGTGGCGCCGGAACCCTGCGGGCGATCCGGCTGTGCGTCCTCCTGTGGCGGCCAACCGGGCGCCGACCAACCGGCCGGAGCGCCGTAATCCGGCCGCGAACCGTGCGTGCCGCCGCCCTGCCGCGGGTACGCGGGCGCACCGCCACCGGGCTGTGGATAACCGCCGGGCTGCGGCGCGGGCCGGTAGCCCGGCTGCGACGCCGCCGGACGCTCCGGCGGGTAGCCGTTGGCGGGGACCGGCTGGGCCGCGGCCCGCCGGACCGCCTGCTCCTGCTCGTCCGGCCACGGCTCGCCGCGCTCGGCGGCCAGCTCGCGCGGGGTCTTCACCGGCGGCCGGTCCGACGGGACGCGCTCACCGAAGTCGTTGAACGCGGTGATGCGCGGCCGCTTGTCGACGGTGCTCAGGACCTGTTCGAGATCCTTGCGGTGCAAGGTTTCTCGTTCGAGCAGGGCGGTGGCCAGTGCGTCGAGTTCGTCGCGGTAGTCGTTGAGGATCGCCCACGCCTCGGTGTGCGCGGCCTCGATGAGGTTGCGCACCTCCTCGTCGATCTCGCGGGCGACCTCGTGCGAATAGTCCGAGGCCGTGCCCATGGTGCGGCCGAGGAACGGGTCGCCCTGTTCCTGGCCGTAGCGCACCGCGCCCAGCCGTGCGCTCATGCCGTACTCGGTGACCATCGCGCGGGCGATCTTGGTGGCCTGGTCGATGTCGGAGGAGGCGCCGGTGGTCGGCTCGTGGAACACCAGTTCCTCGGCCGCGCGGCCACCCATCGCCATCACCAGACGGGCGATCATCTCCGAGCGGGTCATCAGGCCCTTGTCGTCCTCGGGCACGGTCATGGCGTGGCCGCCGGTGCGGCCGCGGGCCAGGATCGTCACCTTGTAGACCGGCTCGATATCGGGCATCGCCCACGCGGCCAGGGTGTGGCCGCCCTCGTGGTACGCGGTGATCTTCTTCTCGTGCTCACTGATGATGCGGCTCTTGCGCCGCGGACCGCCGATCACGCGGTCGACCGATTCCTCCAGCGCGGGCCCGGTGATGACATTGCCGTGCTCGCGGGCGGTCAGCAGCGCGGCCTCGTTGATGACGTTGGCCAGATCGGCGCCGGACATGCCGACGGTGCGCTTGGCCAGACCGTCCAGGTCGGCGTCGGAGGCGATCGGCTTGCCCTGCGAGTGCACCCGCAGAATGGCGCGACGCCCGGCCAGATCCGGGTTGGAGACCGGGATCTGACGGTCGAAACGCCCCGGGCGCAGCAGCGCCGGATCCAGGATGTCGGGGCGGTTGGTGGCCGCGATGATGATCACACCGGTGCGGTCGCCGAAGCCGTCCATCTCGACCAGCAACTGGTTCAGCGTCTGCTCACGCTCGTCGTGACCGCCGCCGAGGCCCGCGCCGCGCTGGCGGCCGACCGCGTCGATCTCGTCGACGAAGATGATGCAGGGGCTGTTCTGCTTGGCTTGGTCGAACAGGTCACGCACGCGCGACGCGCCGACACCGACGAACATCTCGACGAAGTCCGAGCCGGAGATGGTGAAGAACGGAACCCCGGCCTCGCCCGCCACGGCGCGCGCCAGCAGCGTCTTACCGGTTCCGGGCGGCCCGTACAGCAGCACGCCCTTGGGGATCTTGGCGCCCAACGCCTGGTAGCGAGCGGGATTCTGGAGGAAGTCCTTGATCTCGTACAGCTCTTCGACGGCCTCGTCGGCGCCCGCCACGTCCGCGAACGTGGTCTTGGGCATGTCCTTGGACAGCTGTTTGGCCTTCGATTTGCCGAAGCCCATCATGCCGCCGCGACCACCGCCCTGCATGCGGGCCATCACGAAGACGAACAGGCCGAGCAGGATCACCATCGGCAGCACGAACAGCAGGATCTGAGTGAACCAGCTGTCCTGTTTGACGCTCGTGTTGTACGGCGCGCCCGAGGCCTGCACGTCCTTCAGGATCTGCGAGGACACCTCGCTGCCGCCGGGGTACTTGGCGATGATCTGGTTCTGGCCGCCGGTCGCATCGTTGCCCTTCTTCAGGGTGATGCGCAGCTGCTGTTCCTTGTCATCGATCTGGACCTGCTCGACATTGGGCTTGTCCTGCAGTTGGGTGAGCGCCACCGAGGTATCGACGTTCTTCCAGCCGCGCGTGTCGTTGCTGAAGTAGCTGACCAGATAGATCACGAGCAGGATGCCCGCGACTATGGCCAGGTTGCGAAACACTGTCTTGCGGTTCATAGAGCGTCGGCCGGCTGGCCAGTCCTTTCCGGTGTATCCGGGTGCGTGCCTACGATGCGTTCGGGCGTTCCGTAACCGTTCCGAATCCCGGCCGGGTCCGGCGGAACGGATGCGGACAAGCCACGTTACCGCGTACGGTCTACTCGTTACATCGCGCAGTTCGGCAGCTGATGCAGTTCAACTGATGAACGGTCGGAGAACGCAGGTGGTTCCCGGCCTATCGGGTGGACACCGGTGAGTGTCTTCCCAAGTGGCAACAATCATGGCATGCACGTCCTATTGTGAGGCACAACACAACAAGAGCGCAGGGGGTATGGACATAGTCGAGCTACGGACACCCACAGCGATTCTGCGTCACGGCGGCGGGCGCCTGCAGGTGCTGCGCCCCGGCGGGACCGACGGCGAGCGCGTGCTCGACGTGCCGATCTCCGATCTGCTCAAGGTCCGGCTGAACCGGCGCAGCGACGACGCCGTCGTCATCGAGATCTACCTGCGGTACCCCACCTCGCTGCTGACCGGCATACCCGCCGACCGCACCCCGCTTCCGGTGCTGATCGCGGAGCACGACGTGCCGGCCGCCACCGTGATCGTGGAGCGGATCAACGCCCAGATCGTGGCGACGCAGCGCATCGACATGTCCGTGCCCGACCTCACCCCGCCCGCCCCCGCGTGGGGCAAGGCCGGCCCGATCCGGGCCGACGTGGACCGGGCCGTCCGCCGGATGGCGCCGCGGCGCGAGGCCCGCGCGGCGATCGCGGACTTACACAAGCTGGTCACCCCCGAGGAATTCGCGCTGGAAGCGGCGCTGGCCGGGGCGGAACCACCGGCCGGGCGCGGCCGCGGACTGCTCGCGGTCACCACCACCCGCATGCTCTTCGTCTCGACCGCGGCCGGTAGCCGCGCCGCCTACGAGATGCCCGTCCAGGCCCTGCTGTCGGCGCGATTGACCGACGACCCCGGCCACACCGGCGAGTACGGCATCGAGGTGACCGACGGCAACACCACGCTGCGCTTCACCGGATACGACCGCGCCGATACCGACCGGGTGGTCGGCGCACTCACCTTCGCGATCCAGCGCGAAGCCGCCGACGGCGCCGTCGCGCCCCCGGATCCCGGTGTGGCGCAACTGTATTCGGAGTGGGAGCTACTGGTCGAGCGGCACTCGCTCGGCATGGTCGACGACGCGCAGTTCCAGCGTTACGGCCGCGGGATCCTCCGCTCCCTGCCCGACTGACACCGCCCCGGCGGCACGCTGAAGTGCCGGACATTCCGGGCGGTGGGCCTCATTCGTCGTTGGACTGCAACGAGATTCGGCGCCAGGGGCTGGTCGGCCGCAACCACAGGCGGACCAGTTCCAGGCGCCGGTCGACCCCGCCGGATTTCAGCTCGGCCAGATCCTCGCACGCCTGCCAGTAAGTCCAGCCGGTGATGAACGAATCACCGAACTGACGCCAATTGCGATAGCGGCGCTGCGCCGACGGCAACGCCCGCATCACGTAATCCCAGGCGACATCCGCGTCGAGATATCCGGCCGTGAAAGCCATCCGCGCCACCGCCACCACGCGGGCCAGATCCCACGCCTCGATATCGGACGGCAGCGGCTGCACCAGATGGTCGATGAGACCCAGCTTGATCGCCTGCGACCAGATGTCGTAATCGCGCACCAGCGCCTCGGGATTGTCCATCCCGCGAAACGCGCCCACCTGCCGCAGAAAAGCCCGATGCCGATCGGCGCGCTCACCGAAACGGTCCCGTTCGGGCGAATTGATCGCCGTGGTGACCAGCGGGTGCACCAGCGCATACAGCGGGGAGTGCATGCCGTCGAGCAGCTGCTCCATCGAGGCCATCGCCTCCGTGCCGTCGGTGATGCCCCACGCGCCGGTCAGTGTGTCGATGGCCAGCTCACGGCGGTCGCCCATCGGATGCTCACGCTCCGGACCGAGGAGCAGTGCGTCGTGGAAGGCGTCCCAGCGGGCCGAGTAGAACGCGCCCAGCGACAGCGCGCGCAGCTCGTCGTCGGAAACCTGCGCACCGGACCAGTGATCTTCCTCGCGCCGGTCCAGCTCCTCGTAGGGAAAGGTGGTCAGCGTCGGCACGTCGCGGGCAGCCATGCCTCCGATTGTGTCCCACGGCGCGCAATTGCGCTGCCTCCGGCGTCGCGTGTTCGCCACGACGCGCCTGCGAAGTAGCCGACATGCGCAACACACAATTTTCACATCAGTACATTCTTGCCCTGTCGCGGTCCGGTACCGGACGCTAATCTCTGGCCATGAGTGGAAACATCACCGTCCTGCGTGGGCTCGAGCCCCCTGCGACCGAGCAGGAAATATACGCGGCCGCACAGGAATACGTGCGCAAGGTCGGTGGCCTGTCCGGCCTGTCGACCACCACCAAGCCGGCCTTCGACAAGGCGGTCGCGGCCGTCGCGGCAGCCACTACCGAACTACTCGCCGAATTGCCGGAACGGGGGTTGCCACCGGTCACGGACTCGCCGCTCAGGTAATTTTGCGCCGCCTTCGGCGTCGCGGTTCGCGGCCCCTGAGGCTCGATTCTTCCCTCCTCCGCTCCTCCGCTTCGCTCCCCCGCTCCGTCGGTCCAGAATCGAGCCGGGCCGCGAACTTGGGGTGAGCAGTTGCAAGATGGTGTGCCTCGGGGGTGGCGGGGATTGGGCTGCGACAGGTGTGCGGGTTGGTGGGGGGTCAGGTGCCGAAGACGGCTGTGCAGTTCAGGGCGATTTCCAGTTGGAGGCTGCGGGTTTCGATGGGATGGCCCAGGAGTTGTTCTATTCGCTGGATTCGGTAGCGGACTGTGTTCTTGTGTACGCCAAGGGTTTTCGCGGTGGTGTCGGGGCTGCGGTGGGAGCGGAGGTAGGCGTGGAGGGTTTGGCGGAGGCGGGCGGAGCCTGGATCCGGGCCTATCAGGGGGCCTAGTTCGCGGGCGATCAGGGCGCGCATCGCGGGCTCGTCCGCGCCTGCCAGGTAGGCGACTTCCACATCGGGGTATCGCAGCAGGCGCGGGATGGGGTGGGCGGCGCGTTCGGCCACGTGGCGGGCGGCCACCGCCTCGCGGTGGCTCTGGCGGAAACCGGCGATGTGGTCGGCGGGTGTGCCGACCGCGATTCGGACGGCGGCCTCGAGGGTGCCGGGGGCGGCGGCCGCCGTGTCGAACGCCGCGACCAGGTCGTCCGGGTCGCCGTCGACTCCGATCCATGCCCACAGCGCGGCCGCTCCCGACGGCACCGTGAGCACCGCGCCGTTGCCGACCGTGGCGGCCGAGCGGGCGGCCATGCGCTCCAGCAGGCCGAGGGTTTCACTCTCGCCGGGCGCGAGGGGTACGCCGTCCGCGACCGTGAGTACGCCGGTGGCGTTCTTCTCCGTCCACAGCACGCATGCGAGATGCCGCTGCGCCAGCCGGTAGCCCAGGCGCGCCGTCGCCTGGTCGGCATCCAGTTCCTCGCCCGCCAGCAATGCCCTGACAATTTCCGTGCGCTGGTTGAGTGCCGCGCGCAGGCCACGTTCGCGCTCTTCCATGAAGGTGTCGGTCAGCGCTTCGATCGAGGTGCTGATCCAACGGGTCGATCGGTCGAACAGGCGCAGCAGGGTCGCGCGTTCGGTGTTCGCGGGGAGTTGTCGCGCCTCGAGGACCTCCGTCATGTATTCGAGCACCGCCTCCTGACCGACGTGATAGGTCCGCAGCAGCAGACGGAGATCGTGGCCGCGCCGGGCGAGGGTGCGGGCGAAGGCGTGCGCCTCCGTCGGCACCGGGTAGTCCATTTTGTCCTGGGTGAGGCCGCCCAGAACCGCCAGCGCGTGGGCTCGGGTGCTGGCTTGCAGATCGCGGCGCATGTCGCGGTCGGCGAGTTCGGGTACGCGCCGGACGATCGTCAGGTCGAGGCGGTCGACGACCTGTTCCAGGGTGTCACTGCGCAGGGTCTCGGCGACGAAGTCGGCGATCCACTGCCGCACCACCACGTCGGGCGGTCCGACCGCCACGAAGACCTCCCCGATATTTGTGTTCCGAATACAAAAACACCCTCGCGCATTGACCGTCGAAACCAAGAAGTCGCTCGAGGATTGTGTCACGATCATAGTTCAGTGAACTGATTCACAAAGTCGCAACGCAGCGCATGTGGGAGAACAGATCGTGACGAACACCGACCCGCTGCCCGATCCGGGCCAGGCGGGCCCACCACGCAAGTCCGCCGGATCCACCCGCAAGACATCGGCCCGGAAATCCACAACGGATGACTCCGCGGCCGAGCAGCCATCCACCGAAAAAGCACCGGTGAAGAAGGCAACCGCAGCGCGGGCAAACTCGGCGAAGAAAACGACCGCAGCGCGGGCGAACCCGGCGAAGAAAACGGCGGCGCAGGAGAACTCGGCGGCAGCGCAGGGAGACCCGACCACGAAGGCGACGTCGGCGCAGAAGACGACTGCGGCACAGCAGGCTGAGGGACAGAACACCGCCGCAGCGCAGAGCCCGGCGGAAAAGACTGCGGCAGAGGGTACTCCCGCGAAAAAGGCAGCAGCGCAGGAAGATCCGGGAAAGAAGGCGGCGGCGAAGAAGACGGCAGCGCGGGGAACTGCGGCGAAGAAGGCGACTGCCAAGAAGGCTGCGCCGAAGAAAGCGCCCGCGAAGAAGGCTGCGGCGCAGGAGGTTCCCGCCGGACAGACTGCCGCACAGGACGCCCCGGCCGGACAGGCTGCGGGGCGGAAAGCACCGGCGGCACCGGCCGAAATCGAGGTTCGCAACCCCGCGAACGGGACGGTGATCGGCCGGGTACCGGTGGACACACCCGACGCGGTCGCGGAGAAGGTCCGGCAGTTGCGGCTGTATCAGCCCGAGTGGGAGGCGATCGGCGCCGCCGGCCGCAAGCGCTGGCTGCTGAAACTGCAGGACTGGCTGATCGACAACACCGACCACCTCGCCGACGTGCTCCAGTCGGAGACCGGCAAACCCCGCGTGGACGCCCTCATCGACCCCAGCTTCGCGGTGGATCTGATCGGTTACTACGCCCGCCGGGCGGGGAAGTTCCTGGCCGACGAACACCCCTCGCCACACAGCCCACTCGCCCGGGTCAAGCGGCTGACCACCGTGTACCGGCCGTATCCGGTGGTCGGCGTGATCACGCCGTGGAATTTCCCGCTGGCCATGCCCGCACTGGACGTGATCCCGGCGCTCGCCGCGGGCGCGGCGGTGCTGCTCAAGCCGTCGGAGGTGACGCCGCTGTCGGCGCTGGAGCTGGCGCGCGGCTGGGCGGAGATCGGCGCGCCGCCGGTCCTCGCGGTGGCGACGGGAGCCGGGGAAACCGGTGCGGCCGTGGTGAACACCGTCGATTACGTGCAGTTCACCGGGTCCACGAAGACGGGCCGCGCGATCGCCGCCGCCTGCGTGGACCGGTTCGTCCCCTACAGTCTGGAACTCGGCGGCAAGGACCCCGCGATCGTGCTCGCCGACGCCGATATCGACCGCGCCGCCTACGGCATCGCGTTCGGCGGGCTGTTCAACGCGGGCCAGGTGTGCATCTCGGTGGAGCGGGTCTACGTCGAGGAGCCGGTGTACGACGAGTTCGTCGCCAAGCTGACCGAGCACGTGCGCGCGCTGCGCCAGGGCGCCGACGGCCGCGAATCCCGTTACGACATAGGCGCTCTGGCCAACGAGGCACAGCGCGATATCGTCTCCCGGCACGTCGAGGACGCGGTCGCCAAGGGCGCCGAGGTGCTCACCGGCGGCAAGCCCACCGGCGTGGGCACCTTCTTCGAGCCGACCGTACTGGTGCGGGTCGACCACGGCATGGCGTGCATGACCGAGGAGACCTTCGGCCCGACACTGCCGGTGATGAAGGTCGCCGACGAGGCCGAAGCCGTTGCGCTGGCCAATGATTCGATCTACGGGCTGTCGGCGTCGGTGTGGACCGGCGACAAGGCGCGCGGCGCACGCATCGCGCGGCAATTGAACGCGGGCGCGGTGAACATCAACGACGTGTTCGCCAACCTGTTCAACTTCGCGCTGCCGATGGGCGGCTGGCAGCAGTCGGGCGTGGGCTACCGCTGGGGCGGCGCGGACGGCGTGCGCAAGTACTGCCGCAAGCAGGCCGTCACCGCACCGATACTGCCGACGCAGCAGAAGGAACTGTTCTGGTTCCCGTACAGCACAGCGAAACTCGGCTTCGCGCTGAGCGCCATGCGCGCGGCCGGGGCCCGCGGCATGCGGCGCCTGGGCATCCGGGACGTACTCGACACCGTGGGAGGTAAAGGCAAGTGACCGAATTCGGAAAGATTCGCGGCAAGGTCGTGGTCATCACCGGCGGGGCGCGCGGCATCGGCCTGGCCACGGCCACCCGGCTGCAGTCGCTCGGCGCGAAGATCGCGATCGGCGACGTGGACGAGACGGCGGTGAAGGAGTCCGGCGCGGCAAAGGATTTCGACCACTACGGCCGGCTCGACGTCACCGACCAGCAGTCGTTCAGTACCTTCCTCGACGAGGTGGAACGGCAACTCGGCCCGATCGACGTGCTGATCAACAATGCCGGGATCATGCCGACCGGCAAGCTGGTCGACGAGCCCGACGCGCTGACCCGCCGCATTCTCGACATCAATGTCTACGGCGTGGTGCTGGGATCGAAGCTGGCCCTGGCCCGGATGCTGCCGCGGCGCAGCGGCCACGTCGTCAACATCGCCTCGCTGGCCGGCGAGAGTCACATCCCCGGCCTGGCCACCTACAACGCCACCAAGCACGCGGTACTCGGCTTCACCGACACGCTGCGCGAGGAGTATCGGGGCACCGGCGTGTCGTTCTCCTCGGTGCTGCCGACGCTGACGAAGACGGAGCTGGGGTCGGGTGTGACGCCGCCGAAGCTGCTGCGCCCGGCCGAGCCGGAGGAGATCGCGAACGCCATCGCCAAACTGCTCGTCACCCCGAAGGCGAAGGTCCGGGTCACCGCGGTCGCGGGCACGATCGCCCAGGTCTTCGGCCTGCTGCCGCAGTCCGTCGGCGATGCCCTGGGCCGCGCGCTGGGCTCACAGCACGCCTTCCTCGACGAGGTCGACTCCAGTGAGCGCAAGGCATACGAGGAGCGGGTGCGTACGGGGACGGCGGGCCCGGGGACGGAATAGCCCGGTTTCGCTATCGTCGCGGGCATGGCGACTGCGGTGTTCGTGGGACTCGCGACGCTCGATATCGCTTACGCGGTGCGGCGGTATCCGGCCGAGGACAGCAAGACCCAGGCCGAGGACCAGTTCCTCGGCGCGGGCGGCCCGGCGGCGAACGCGGCGGTGGCCTACGCGTTCCTGTCCGGGCGCAGTCCGGCGCTGATCACCGCGCTCGGGGAACATCAACTGGCACAGACGATCCGGCGCGACCTCGACAGGTACGGGGTCGCACCGGTGGATGTCACGCCGGACAGCGCCGAGCGGCCGCCCGTCTCCTCCATCGTGGTGGCGACCGAATCCGGAACCCGCACCATCGTGTCGCTGGACGGTTCGCGGATCTCCGCACCGTTCGACCGCAGCAGGCTCGGGCCATTGCGCGACGCCGTCGTCGTGCTGGTGGACGGGCACTATCCGGACCTGGCCCTCGGATTCGCCACCGCCGCACGGGAAACCGGGGTCACCGTGGTACTGGACGCGGGGCGCTGGCGGCCCGTCCACGCCGAACTGCTGCCGCTGGTGGACATCGCGATCTGCTCGTCCGGCTTCACTCCGCCGGGGATCTCCGGCACCCCGGCCGAAGTCTTCGACGACCTCCACGCCCGCGGCGTATACCAGGTCGCGATCACCCAGGGCGACAAGCCGATCCGGTACTCGGAAGCCGAGCAGGTCACGGGTGAAATAGTCGTCCCGCGGACACCGGCGGTCGACACTCTCGGCGCGGGGGATATTCTCCACGGCGCATTCTGCCACTATTACGCTGCGGGACAGTCGTTTACGGACGCGCTGCGCGCCGCGGCGGCCGTCGCGACCGAATCGTGCGCCTATCTCGGCACCCGGGAATGGATGCGGCAGCACCCACGACCGGATCAGAGCACGAGATAGTGCCGCCCGCTCGCGCGCAGCACCAGCTCCGCGCGGTCACGGGTGGCTGCGACCAGCTCGGCGTTCAGCAGATCGCTGCGCGCCACCTTCGCCTGCGCGAACTCCGCGGTCTTGCCGCCGCGAATATGGCGACGCAGCAGGCGCTTTCGCAGCAGCTCGGGTGGCGCGTCGAGATACCAGGCCGCGTCGAGATACTGCCGCACCTCGGACCATCCGGGCGATCCGGCCGCGCCGAGCAGCAGGTAGTTGCCCTCGGTGATCGCGATGCGCTGCCGGTCGAACAGCACGCCGTCCGCCACGGGCTCGTGCCGCGACCGGTCGTAGGCCGGCCACGAAACCGGCTGTCCCACCGGCGCTTCCCGCAGTTTGCGCAGGCGGTCCAGGTATGCGGAGACATCGAAGGTGTCCGGCTCGCCCTTGCGGGCCAGCGCGCCCGCCGCGCGGAGTTCGGCATTGGTCAGATGGAAACCGTCCATCGGCGCCACCTCGGCGACCGCCGCGCCGCAGCGGTCGTCGAGGGTGTCACGCAAGGCCACGGCCAGGGTGGATTTGCCCGCTCCGGGCGGACCGGCGATACCGAGTACGAACCGCCCGTCGCGCCCATCGGCCCGTTCCAAGATTCGCGCCGCCAGTTCCTCCAGCGATATCTCGCCTCGTCCGACCATTCGCCGACCCTACCCGCGCCCGTCCGCCGCAGGACCCGGAACGACGACGGGTCAGCGCGGGATCAGGGCGTACACGCCCGCGGGCGAGCCGGACCCGCCCCGGTGGATCGCCCCGCCCGCCAGCACCCAGGCGCCGGTCTCGGGCAGGTCGGCGAGGTTGGCGAGGCATTCGAGACTGATCCGGTGCCGCCGGTACAGCAGCTTCGAGACCGTGTAGGAGTCGTCGGCGCCGAGGTCCGGGCCGAAGGTGTCGATGCCGAGGGCGCCCCGGCACCCGAGCCGTCCGGTGTCGATCAGCCAGTGCACGGCCGACGGCGCGAAACCCGGTTGGCGACCCTCGGATTCGCCCGCGCCGAGGAAATCGGGAGTGCCCCACAAGCCGTCCCAGCCGGTCCAGGCGATCACCGCGGCGCCCGGCGGGATCGCCCCGTGCCGCTCCTCCCAGTCGCGGAGATCCGCCACCGTGATCGCGTAATCGCGGTTGCCGGAACACTTCTCGCGAACATCGATGCGCACGGCCGGCAGCAGCAGGTCCTCGGGGTCGAGCTGATCGGCGGCGGCGCCGATCGGATCGAAGTGAATCGGTGCGCCCCAATGGGTTCCGGTGTGTTCGGCCTGAACGATCCGGCGCAGGAAGTACCCGTCGTGCTCGATGGTGGCCACGATCTCGGCGGTGAAGGCCGGGTCGCCGGGATACAGCGGCGTCGTCGCCGGATCGTGCACATGCGACAGGCTCACGATGCGCGCGAACGGCACCGTCACCGCGCACTCCGCGGAATGACCCGCCCCAGTGCGCGCAGGTCCCGTTCCAGCAGCCGAAACATTCGGTAGGTCAGCACGAATGCCAGGATGCCACCGACGCTCAGCACGCGCACCGGCCCGATCACCTGCCACAGCTGGTCGCCGGGAACCAGGGTGGCGCTGGCGACGCCGAGCAACGGCACCGACGCCGCCGCGGCGAGGTAGAAATTGGCGCGCCGGGCCAGCGCCCACAGCTGCCGCCCGTCCTCCGGTCCCACCGCGCCCGCGACCAGCAGCTGCGGATACACCGAGCGCACGGCGTACATCGTGACCAGGAAGAACGGGTAGGCGAGCGCGATCGCGGCACAGACCACCTGCGCGGTGTAGAAGTGCGCGAAGTTGCGGGCGGGCAGCGTGACGCCGATCGCCATCACCGCCACCGGCCAGGCGATTCCGGCCAGCAGCCACATGCCGAACGGCACCCACACCAGCCGGTCACCGAGCGACAGCACCTGCCGCCGCGCCACCGCCAGCTCTCGCGCGTCGACCTCGTGCGCGGCGTCACCGGGGCCGGGGTCCGCTTCGGCCCGGCGCCGCAAGCGATGCGACATGAGCATCGCGCGCCTGCTCAGCAACACCATCAGCAAGGCCGCCAGCGGGAACGTGATGAGGTTGTTGATCAATCCGACCGTGGCGTAACGGCCCTGGTCCGCCGCGGCCAGCCGGTCGATGACGAGGCTGTCGTTGAGCCGGATGTTGTAGAAGCTGGCCAGCAGGTTCGGCAGTCCGACGCAGGCCGTGGTGATCGGGAACCACCAGGCGCGCGCCCGGTAGCGCAGGCTCGTCGGCGGCGGGTCCACCAGGTCGCGTGCTCGGGCGTCCAGGCACAGTTCCAGTTGTCCGGCCAGGTCGGACCCGGAGCGCCAGCGCCGTCGCGGGTCCGGGTCCAGACAGCGCAGCAGCGTTCGACGGAGGGTGGCCGGGGTGTCGGGTGGGAGCTGCGATTCCCGGTCATCGGTGGCGGGTTCGTCGCCGGCTCCGGGCTTCTCCTCGAAAGGCACACTGCCCGTGAGTAGTTCCCACAGCAGCACGCCCAGCGCGTAGATGTCGGCACGGCTGTCGAGAGCGGCCACGCCGGTCGATCCGTCCCGTTGCTCCGGAGCCCGGTACGTGACCGAATCATGCTCGGCTGCCGCCGTTTCCGGCGCGTCGGCACGAAAATCGGCCAGCTTCGGAATACCTTCCGCGGTGAACAGAACGTTCTCCGGCTTGATATCGCGGTGCGCCACACCGCGGTAGCCCGCGTAATCCAATGCCGCGGCCAGCCGACGGCCCACCCACGCCACCGTCTCCGGCCACGACAGCGCCGCGATCTCGGCACGCACGGTCGAGTCGGTGGGCCGGATCTCCCCGCGCGCCGCCATAACCGCGTCCACCGACCGCAACAGCAGCGCCCCGCCGCCGAGCCCGGCCTCGGATCGCCGCAGCCGCAACAGATCCGCGACACTGCCGCCGGGCAGATACTGCATGTACTCCAGCCGCAGCGGCTCCCCCGCGTCCCGGTCGACCACCCGCTGGTCGAACAGCCGCACGATGTAGGGATGGTCCAGCTGCGCCACGGTCCGCGAGTCCTGCCCGCCGACCGCAGCGACCCGCACCGCGACCAAGCGCTGCATCGAATGCTGCCGAGCCAGAAACACTTTCGCCCGCGCGGTCCCCCCGATCAGCGTGATGAGATCGAAGTCGTCCAGCCGCCGCCCCGGGCGAACCTCGACATCCAGCTCCCCACCGGACCACGCCCCCTCCGAATCAACTCCCGCACCCCCGCCGTTACCGTCCGCGCCGAGTAGCGGGGCGAGTTCGGCGGCCAACTCGGAGTAGTCGCCGAGGAAGTCCGCGACGCTCGTGCGGTGATATCGGGTCCGTAGCGCATACTCCTCGCACACCAGTTCCAGGAAGCGCGGGCTGGTGGTGAGTTCGGGAAACTCCTTGCCGTAGTCCGCCATTCGCTTGCCCTCGCGGGTCCGCCGCCAGCGCTGGCGCAGATCGATGCGCACCAGATCGGCCAGCACGGCGGTGCGTAGGACAGGACCCTCCGGGACGTAGCGGGCCAGTAGCGGCGGGTCGGTACCCGCGTCACGCACCGCGGCCTGCCAGTCGGCGGCGAACCGGGCGACCGCGGCGTCCGGCGCCTCACTCACCGTGATCCCTCGCCGCGCCCCGGAGGCGCGATGCGACGCCCCCTCACTCGCGCTCCTCGATCTCGTGATCGTGCTGCGCCGCAACCGGATCCACCACCCGCTCCAGCGCCCGCAGGTCCGCCTCGAGCGCCCGGAACAGCACGTACGACACCACGAACGCGATGATCGCGCCCACGCACAGCACCCGGACCGCCACCACCACACTGGGAATGTCGCCCGGCGGCAGGAACGTGACCCCGGCGACCGCCAGCAGCGGCACCGACGCCGCCACCGCCAGATACCTGGTGGCCCGGCGCCCCAGCAGCCGTAGCCGCCGGGCATCGACGGCGCTGACATCGCCGTGCCGCAAGAACATCGGATAGATGCAGCGCACCATGTAGAACGTCACGAGGAAGAACGGATACGCCACCGCCATCGCCCCGCACACCAGCACCGAGGACAGGAAGTGGACCACCGCCCGTATCCCGACCTCGCCCGTGGCCAGCCGCAGGGCGATCGGAAAGGTGAGCGCGGCCAACCCCCACAGCGAAAACGCCACCACCACCGCGCGATCCCCGAGTAACAGCGCGTCCGCCCGCGCCCGCGCCAACTCCCGCGGGTCGTACTCCCGGCCCTTGGCCAAGCCGCGCGGCACCGTGATCAGCCGCCGCGACAGATACACCAGGGCCGCCGAGCCCGCCGGAAAGAACACCGCGTTCACAATGGCGGTCACCAGCAGAAACGTGTGCTGCGAGGGCTGGCTGAGCCGATCCACGATCAGCGACTGATTGTGCTCGATGTTGTACAGCGAAGCGAAGGCGTTCGGGATGCCGATGGCCAGCACCGCCAGCGGCGCCCGCCAGGCCCGCAACCGCAGCCGCCAACTGCCCGGCGGCGGGTCCACCAGATCCCGAGCCCGCTCGTCCAGGCACAGCTGCAATTGCTGTGCCAGTTCCTTCCCACTGCCCCAGCGCTTTTCGCGTTCCGGGGCGAGGCACGACAGCAGCACGCGGCGCAGCGCGGCCGGGCAATCGGACGGAATCTGCTCCAGCGCAGCCGGATCCACGCCCGCCCGGCGGCGATCCAGCATCTGGCCCAGGGTGGTGACGTCGCCGTCCTCGCCCGCCGTGGCATCGTCGAAAGGCTTTGCGCCGGTGAGTAGTTCCCACAGCACCACACCCAGGGAGTAGATATCGGCGCGGGTGTCGAGGTCGTCGGCGGAGCGCCCATAGCCCGGATGACAGGCCTCCAGCTGTTCCGGCGACATGTACGACAGCGACCCACCGAAGTACGCGACCGGGCTGGTACCGGCCAGGGTGCGGCTGAAGCTGATGTTGAAGTCGGCCAGCTTGGGCACCGCCTCCGCGGTCAACAGCACATTGGCCGGTTTCACGTCACGATGCAGCACGCCGTGGGCGTCGGCATAGGACAGCGCCTCGGCCAGCCGCCGGCCCAGCCACGCCACCGTCTCCGGCCACGACAGCGCGGCCAGTTCGGCACGCACGCTGGAGTCGGTGGGGCGGATCTCGCCCTTCTCCTCCATCGCCGCGTCGACCGCGTCCAGCAGCAGCTGTCCGCTGCGCTGCGCCGGCGGCGTGGCCCGGACCCAGCGCAGCACGCCGAGCAGCGTGCCGCCGGGCAGGAACTGCATGTACAGCAACCGCAACCGGCGCGCCCGCGGGTCGGCGCCCGCGCCCGGATCGAATTCCTCGAGCAGCCGTTGATCGAAGACCCGCACGATGTAGTCGTGGTCCAGCTGGGCGAGGGTCTGCGGCTCGGTGCCGCGGTCGGCGGAGATCTTCACCGCCACCAGCCGCTGCAGGCTGCGCTGCCGGGCCAGGAACACCCGCGCGAAGGCGCCGCTGCCCAGCGCGGTCAGCAACTCGAAATCATCGATCCGCTGGCCGATCTCGATGCGGCTCAAGGCGTCGGCGCGCGCTGCCGAGCCGCCGGACTCGGCGATCAGTCCGGTGGTGGTGCGGGTCTGTTCGCCCGCCCAGGTTCCCGATTCGTCCGGCGGCCGGACGGTCGCGTCGAGATCCGCGGCGCGGCGAGTGCTGCGATCCTCGTCGTCGGCATTGAGCAACTCGCGCAGTTGCCCCGCCTGGTCCGGATACTCGCGCAGGCAGTCGCGCGGATCCACCCGCTCACCGCTGTGGCGGCGGATCACGAACTCCTCGTACACCAGGTGCGCCGGAATGCCCTCCGGCGCCAGCTCCGGAAACTCCGAGCAGTACTCGCGCAGCCGCTTGCCCGGCGTCGAGGCGCCGGGCGACCGGGACAGCCACCGGTACCGCATGTCGATGCGGATCAACTCGACCAATGCGTCCAGCCGTAAAGTCCGGGCGTCGGGCAGGTAGTCGGCGATCTCGGGCGGCCGGGCACCGGCCTCCCACGCACTCGCGAACGCCGTCACAGCGCCGAATTCGATTCCGGCCGTTGGACGCCCGAAACCGCCGCCGGAGTCGGAACTGAAAACCATATCCGCACCCATCGATACCGGACCCTGTCGTACCAGCCGCGGAACCGGATTCCGCACTGGTCGGTCGGCGGCGGGACGGATAGAATCCGCCACACCCGAGACCATCATCCCCGAGCGTTGCCCGAAATGATAATTTGCGCGTCAACACGCAACCACCCCATTTCGACCACGACGCGACGGGGGCAAGCAGCATGCAGAACGAGGGCACGGCCCTAGCCGACGGCATCTCATCAGCGGATTCCTCCCAGCAGACACCGAAAGCCGGCACCGGGGCCCCTCAGGAGGTACCGGTGGGTGCGAACGAGACGACCGACGCGACCTCCCCGCAGGAGCCGGGAGCCGCACCGGATCCCAGCACGGCCACCGCCATCGCGGCCGCGGTGCGCGACGGCGTCGTGCGCCCCGAGCAGATTCTGGAGTCCGCCCTCGACCGCATTCGCGAGGGAAATCCGAAAGTCAACGCTTTCAGTATCGTTCGCGAAGCGCGGGCGCGGGCGGAAGCACAGGCGCTGGCCGACCGCGCCGATCTCGACTCGCTGCCGCTGGCCGGTGTGCCGATCGCGGTCAAGAACAACATCGATGTCACCGGTGAGGTGACCAGGGGTGGTTCCCGCGCCGGGGACGATCGTCCGGCCACGACCGATCACCCGGTGGTGCGGCGGCTGCGCGCGGCGGGCGCGGTCGTCGTCGGCCTGACCGAGATGCCCGAGTTCGGGCTCTGGGGCGTCACCGACACTCCGGAGCGAATCACGCGCTCCCCGTGGAACATTCACTACAGCGCGGGCGGTTCGTCGGGCGGCTCGGGCGCCGCGGTGGGCGCCGGGCTGGTGCCGGTCGCACACGGGAACGACGGCCTGGGGTCGGTGCGCATTCCGGCCGCCTGCTGCGGCGCGGTCGGCATCAAGCCGGGCCGCGGCGTGGTGCCCGCCGAGGTCGGCCTGGACTCCTGGGACGGCATGACCGAGAACGGCGTGCTGGCGACCACCGTCGCCGATGCCGCCCTGGTGCTGTCGGTACTGGCCGACCGCCCCGCACTGGCCGATCTGGACACCCCGGCGCCGCTGCGGATCGGCCTGGCCGTCGGTGCGCCGTCGCCACTGCTACGCGTGGACCGGCAGTGGGCGGGGGCGGCCCGCACGGCCGCGCGGACCGCCGCGACGGCCGGGCACACCGTGTCGGAAACCGCGCTGCCCTACGCCGGCGCGGCCACCGCGCTGGCTTTGCGCTGGGTGGCCAACGCCGGGCGCGAGGCCGCCGCGGTGCCACATCCCGAGCGACTACAGCAGCGCACCCACCGCCATGTCGCGCTGGGCCGGGCGGTGCTGCGCTGCGGCCTGGTGCGCCCGGGACAGATCGACCGCATCGAGGCGCGGCTGCTGGACTTCTTCGACAATCACGACGTCGTGATCACCCCAACCCTCGCGACACCACCGCCCCGTGCGCTCGAATGGCACCGCCGCGGCTGGCTCCCCAACGTCTGGGCGAACGCGCGGTTCGCGCCGTTCACGCCGCTGTGGAACCTGGTGGGCTGGCCCGCGCTCAGCGTGCCGATGGGCACCCATCCACGCACCGGCACCCCGGTCGCCGCGCAGCTGGCCGGCCCGCCGGGCAGCGAGTCGACACTGCTGCGGCTGGCCGCCCAGCTCGAATCCGCGCGGCCGTGGCGGCGGGTCGCCGGTCAGCCCTGAGCTTGCTCGGGAGTTCCGAATCCGCCGGCCATGACGCGGTTGGCGAAATCGAGGATCGTCGGCCGATCGTCGTCGGCCCGCCACGCCACCGCCAGTTCGCACGGCGGCAAGCCGGTGACCGGTCGCGCGGTCAGCCCGGGCCACCGGTACATCGGCACGTTGTTCTCCGCCAGCAGGCACACACCCAGCCCGAGGCTCACCGCCTCCAGCCGCTCCTCGGCCGTCGCGGCCTCGCCGCCGATCTTGGGCTGCTTGCCGCCGCGGGCGTCGTTGCCGAGCCAGAAGTCGCGGGCCGAGCCCGCCTCCTGCGGCATCGCGATGAACGGCTCGTCGGCCAGATCGGTGAACTCGATGGTCTCGCGGTCGGCCAGCGGGTGGTTCTCCGGCAGCAGCACCCAGCGCGGCTCGGTGCGCAGCACCTGCCAGCGATAGCGGCCCGAGTCGGGTACGGGCAGCCACATCAGCGCCAGGTCCGCCTGCCGCCCGGCCAGGCCGCTGGACGGGTCGGTCCACGACGCCGAGTGCAGCGCGAGCCGATGGCCGCTGGCACTCTCCAGATCGGCGATCAGGCCGCGCCCGATCGAACTCTGTATTCCGACGCGCAACACCTCGCCCGCCTCCTGCAGGGCGACGTTGGTGACTTCCCAGAGTTCGAGAATCTTGCGCGCGCCCTCGAGCAGCTCCTTACCCGCCACGGTCAGCGCGACACTGCGCTGATTCCGGTCGAACAGCACCACGTCGAGCTGGCGTTCGAGCTGGCGAATCTGCCGCGAGAGGGTGGGTTGAGCGATGTGCAGCCGCTGAGCGGCGTTGGTGAAGTGCAGTTCCTCAGCGACGGCAACGAAGTACCGCAAGTCGCGCAAATGCGGGTCCATAGCCCCTTGCTATCAGAATCGGTCTTGAAAATCCAGCTGGATCAAACCTCAAAGTCTAAAAAGAGGCACAGAAACAGCCACTGAGTTTGTTACGGACAGCATATTGCCTAGGGAAAACGTACGCACATCCGCCTCCGCGAACCCCCAGGCAATCCAATTTTCAACCGTTTTCGAAACCCATCAGGTCAGCCGACCAGCCGTAACACAAGCCACGTTCGTGTCATGTCACATGAGCGACACCCCGACGCCATGAAGCCACCCCAGCCAGCAACAACCCCCCGACCACCCCCATCAGCCAAGACGCCCGACGAGTGATATTAGTCACATTGACACAGAAGCTTCCCACAGCCGACCCACGCGCCTACATCAGCGAGCCGGTAAACCCCTGGCATGACGCCCACCCCCAAGGTTTGCGGCGCGGCTCGGTTTTCGGGCGCCGCTGCGAAGCGACGAAGGAGCCAGCAGCGGCGCCCGAAAACCGAGCCACAGGGCGCCGCAAACCCCGCCGGAGCGAAGCGGAGGCCAAAAATACAGACCTTTTTAAGCCCCGTACACCTTCGGATCCAGAGTCCCGATGTAAGGCAGATCCCGATACCGCTCCGCATAGTCCAGCCCGTACCCCACCACGAACTCATCCGGAATATCGAACCCCACATGCGCCACATCCACCTGCGTACGCAGCGCATCAGGCTTACGCAGCAACGTCACCACCTCCAGCGACGCGGGATTACGACTGGACAGATTGCGCTTGAGCCACGACAGCGTCAGCCCCGAGTCGATGATGTCCTCGACGATCAGCACATTGCGCCCCGCGATGTCCTTGTCCAGGTCCTTGAGGATGCGCACCACGCCCGACGACGAAGTGGACGACCCGTAGGACGAGACCGCCATGAATTCCATCTGAGTCGGAATCGTCAGCGCCTGCGCCAGATCGGTCATGAAGAAGATCGCGCCCTTCAGCACACCCACCAGCAACAGATCACCCTCGGGGGCGTCGGTGGGATAGCGCTTGCCGATCAGCGCGGCCAATTCGTCGACCTTCGCCTTGATCTGTTCCTCGGTGATCAGCACCGACGCGATGTCGTCCCCATACACGTGCGCTGGTTTCCCTTCGCTGAAGTCGATCGCGGCGCAGGCGTCACCGGGATCGTTATCGTGCAAACGCCAGGCACAGCTTCCCACGTTCGCGCGTGGCAACCAACCGGGTCCCCGGCTTTCCGCCGCCGACCGCCACTCCGCCCTGCCCGCGCCAGTCGGTGATCAGTGCGTCGATCGACCGTAAGGTCTTGTCCGTCAAGGCTTTTGCGCCGCCGGCCAGGAGCCACGAACGAATCGCGCGGCGGCGCAGCGCGGCCGGGGCAGTGGCAAGCGTCTCGATCGAGAGCGAGGTGCCATCACTCGCCGCCTCCAGCAACTGTTCGGCAAGCGAATCGAGCAGATCGCCGTCCTCGCGCAGCTGCTCGGCCGTGCGAGCCAGGGCAGGCGCCACGCCGCCGCCGAGCACCTCCTCCAGCAGCGGCAGCACCTGCGTGCGCAACCGCACCCGGGTGAATTCGGGCGCGCTGTTGTGCGGGTCCTCGTGCGGCTCGAGCCCGAGGTCCGCGCACAGCTGCCGGGTGGTGGATCGCCGGACCCCTAGTAGGGGTCGCCCCCAGGGATCGGCGAATTCGGCCATCCCCCTGAGGGATCGGGCGCCGGAACCACGAGCCAGGCCCAGCAGAACGGTCTCGGCCTGATCGTCGAGGGTGTGCCCGAGCAGCACCGGCAACTCCCCGCGGGCGGCGTCGAGCGCGGCGTACCGAGCCGTGCGCGCCGCGGCCTCGAGCCCGCCCGCAGACCCGACCTCCACCCCGAGCACCCGGGCAGAACGGCACCCCAACGCGCGCGCCGCGTCCGCGGCCTCCGCCGCCACCCGATCCGACCCCGGCTGCAAGCCGTGATCCACCACGAGAGCATCGACCACCCCCGCCTCGGCCACCGCCGCCGCCGTCAAGGCCAGCGAATCCGCTCCCCCGGACAGCGCAACCGCCACCCCCTCACCGGATGCGTACCGCCCCAACCATTCCCGCACCGCATGCCGCATCTCCAACGCAGCCCGACTCTCCGGCAACAACCGCCCCCCACGAGCAGCGCCAACCGAACCAACCACCACGGCGGGATCCGGTTGTCCGGGCGGGGGTGGGCGCATGGTCAGCCGAGGACTCTGGTGATCCAGCGCTGTGGGTCGCTGATCTCGTCGGTGCGGGGCAGTGTGTCGCCGTCGGTCCACACGGTGTTGAAGCGCTGCATGCCTACCGTGCCGACCACCTCGTCGACGAACGCCTTGCCGCGCACGTACTGGGCCACCTTCGCGTCCACGCCCAGCAGGGCGCGCAACAGCCGCTGCAACGGGTTGGCCGGACGGCGGCGGCGCTGGTCGAACGCCTGGCGGATCTGCACGACCGACGGGATCACCGCCGGGCCGACCGCGTCCATCACGTGGTCGGCGTGACCCTCGAGCAGAGTGCCGAGCATCAGCAGCCGGTCCAGCGCGTCCCGCTGCTCCGGTGCCTGGGTAGCGCGCAGCAGACCCAGCACGCCGCGGTTGGCGGGGTCGTCGTCCTTGGCCCCGTCACCGCTCGCGGCGCGGACGCGGCGGCGTTCCCGCACCTCTTCCAGCAACCGCGACAGCACCTGGTCCAGCGGCTCGTCGCCGACATCGCCGAGCACCTCGACGTTGTGCTTCATGTAGTCGGCCAGCCACGGCACCGAGGAGAACTGCACACGGTGCGTCACCTCGTGCAGGCACACCCAGAAGCGGAAGTCGCTGGGCGACACGCCGAGTGCGCGTTCCACGGCCACGATGTTCGGCGCCACCAGCAGCAGCGTCCCGTCGGGGCCGCTGAACGGATCGTATTGACCGAGAATCGCGGTGGACAGGAACGCCAGCATCGCGCCCGCCTGCACACCCGCGGGCTTGCCGGTGAAGCGACCCGGTTCGGCCGCCGACCCGCCGGTCAGTTCCGCCATGGAATCGGCGGCCGCCCGGATCCAGCCCGGCCGGTCCACCACCCGCGCCGCGGGCACCGGGCGGTCGTCGGCCAGCAGACTGACCTCCCGCACCGGCGCCTCGGCACGCATGGCGGCCAGGCCCAGTTCGTCGACCACCTGTTCGGCGGTATAGCGGCTCGTCCGGGGCCCCGCGGGCACCAGCGCGGAGCCGGTCTTCGCCGCCAGTCGCCAGTCGATCGCGCCGGACAGCGAGGAACGCCTCGACTCGGAAATCACTCGGCCGGACTCGATGTCGACCACCACCTGTTCGGATCGTTCGGGGTTCTGGTCGCCGGCGGCTCGGTCGCCCGCGGCCGCATCACCGGGTCCGGTCATCGTTTACCACCCGTCAGGAGCATCCACAGTTGCGCAGCGTGGCGGCGATGGCGTCCAATGCCGGGCGGCTGGCCTCGGGGGGCCGGTCGTTCGACATCAGCGCGAAGGTCAGCACGCGGCCATCGCTGTCCAGCACATACCCTGCCAACGCGCTCGATACCGACAGAGTTCCGGTTTTCGCCCGGACGAACCCCGCGCCACCGCGGTCGCGCGGCGTGACGAACCGGTACGCCAGCGAGCCCGTACCGGCCGCGACCGGCAGATAATCGAGCAGCGGGGCCAGCGGCGAACCGGTAGTCCCGGTGCCGTCGGAGTGGACGGCCGACGCGCTCGGCCGGGTGGTCCCGGCGCCCGATTCGGGCTGCGGCGCCGCCGCCTCCATCAGCACCCCGTCGAGCAGGCGGGCCGGAATCCGGTCGTCGGTGGACAGGCCGCTGTTGTCCAGCAGGGTCGACCCGGCGGTGTCGAAGCCCGCGGCGTTCAGGGCGGTGATCGTCGCGGCGGCGGCTCCGGCGAAGGACTGCTCGTTCCCGGTCGCCGTCGCGATCTCCCGGCCGATCGTCTCGGCCAGTACGTCGTCGGAGTGAATCATCATCTCGCGCAGTCGATCTCGCAACGGCGCCGACTGCACCCGGGCGACCTCGGCGGCTCCGGCCGGGGCACGGCCCAGCCGCACCTTGGCCGGATCCAGGCCCAGTTCCGCCGCCAGCCGACGACCGGCGTCGAGCGCGGGAGTCGGTGTGCGAGGGGAATATTCGACCAGCGGGTCCAATCGGCCGCCGTCGATCATGACCGGTTCGATCGGGGCCCAGGAACCGCCGGCGATGTCGGCCGGATCCCAGCCCGCCGGCCACGCCGGGCCGGTGAAGACCGAGGTGTCCACCACGATCGTGTCGGCGGTCCGACCGGCCGCGCGAATCTGCGCCGCCAGGTCCGACAGCCGCGGCCCATCTTTGTAGTAACCCTTGCCGTCGGCCTGCGCGGTCAGCGTGGGATCACCACCGGCGACCAGCACCAGCTCGTTCGGGCTGGTCCCGCCGACCACCTTGGTGGTCACGCGGTGATCCGGCGGCACCACCAGCAGCGCGGCCGCGGCGGTCAGCACCTTCGCCGTGGACGCCGGGATCACCGGCTTCGCGGGATCGGCGCTCCAGAGCGCGGTGCGGGTGTCCGGGTCGCTGACCGAGGCGGTGAACGCACCGAGATCGGGGCTCCCGACCACCGGCGCCAACGCCGCGGCCAAGCCCTGGGCGGTCGGCGCGGGCGCGGCCGGCGAGGCAGCCGCCAACTGCGGGACCGGAGTCACCGGGGCGGGCAGGGCGCCGATGCGTAGGCCGCCGTGCCGGAACTCGGCGGTCCACGGCCGCAGCGTGATCGATACCGTCGCGGCGGCCACCACCACGACGACCAGCACGGTGAGCACACCGATCCACACGCCCCGGCGCCGCCGACGGCCCGGTTCGCCGATGTTGTTACCTACCACCTGACCGCAGTCTCCCTAATCCACCCGTGACAGAGGTCCTCGCGCGAGTTCCGCCGGGCCCCTGCCGCACCCGTGCGCCCGTCGACCACACTATCCTCACCTGGCCGGCGTTCCCTCGAACGAGCTGGCGAGTCGGCAGCCCGCGGCGCGCGCGCCGGGCCATCGAACACAGGCACCAGACTAAGGAGATGACGTGGAGTTCGACGTCACCATCGAGATCCCCAAGGGTCAGCGCAACAAGTACGAGGTCGACCACGAGACCGGGCGGGTGCGGCTGGACCGCTACCTCTACACGCCGATGGTCTACCCGGCCGACTACGGCTACATCGAGAACAGCCTCGGCTCCGACGGCGACCCGCTGGACTGCCTGGTGCTGCTGCCGGAGTCGGTCTTCCCCGGCGTGATCGTGGAGGCCCGCCCCGTCGGCGTGCTCCTGATGAGCGACGAGGCCGGCGGCGACGAGAAGATCGTGGCGGTGCCGGCCGGTGACAAGCGCTGGGACCACATCCAGGAGGTCACCGACATCGGCGAGTTCGACCGCAAGGCGATCGAGCACTTCTTCGAGCACTACAAGGACCTGGAGCCGGGCAAGTGGGTCAAGGTCGACGGCTGGGACGGCCGGGCCAAGGCGGAAAGCCTGGTCGACGAGGCCTTCGCGCGGCTGAAGGAACAGGGCGGCCACTGACGAACGAGCGCTCGGTGGGGTTCCGCGTCGCGAAGCCGCACCGAGCGCTCGAGGCTGGTGGTGGCCCGCACCCACAGCTGCCACCGCCGACCCCCCGTGCGACGATGGCCGCGGGTAACGGGCCACCTCGGACCCCGGCCGCACCGACAGCGCTTGGGCGCCACCGGAATCCGCGACTGACACGCTAACCTGGCCGGCGCCGCTCGCGCACCTTTGTCCCGACCACGAACGCACTGGTCACCGCGTCGGATGAGGCGGAAATGATCAGAAAATGACGTGCCCGGGGGCTCAGCCGGCAACCCGCTCGGCGTGGACCGCGTCGACCTGCTCCCGCAGCATGGCCATGACCGGCACCGCCAATTCCGCGGCGATGCGTTCGTGCACCAGGTCGGCCTCCTCCAGCTGTACCACGATCTCGGCCGTCGCGCGTAACACCTGCCGGGCCTGGGTCGTGCGGCCCAGCCCCTGCAACACCAGCCCGTGCATCAGCATGACGCGGCCGCGGTGCAGCGGTCCGGCGGCCCGGGTGATGTTCTCGACCGCCTCGGCCGCGATCGGCTCGGCCCGAATCAGTTCCCCCGCAAGCATGTACACGTGCGCCAGCCGTGCCAGCGCGAGCCCCACCCGCAACGACATACCGCTGCGGCGCGCGGATTCGACTGCGCGCGTGCATAATTCGATCGCACGCTCGTGCTCGTCGCGGTAGGCCAGCGCGGCGCCCAGCTCGTGCAGCGCCATCGCCTCCAGGGCGTTGTTGCCGATCTGCTGCGCCAGATCCAGCCCGCGTTCGGCGCTGGCGACGGACTCCTCGAACCGCCCGTCGTCCGACAGCGTCTTGGCCACCTGGATCAGGCAACCGCATTCGATGGCCGGGTCACCGAGCCGCCGGGCCAGCCGGATGGCCCGCTCGGCGTGCGCCAGCGAGGCGGCGACCTCCACGCCGACCCGTGCGGAACCGGCCAGCATCTGCGCCGCGAAGGCGGTCAGGCGGGCGTTGCCCGGGGAGTCACTGCCCAGCGACAACGCGATGCGCTGATGGTCGCGCCCGGTACTCATCCGAGCCAGGGCGTAGGTGAGCACGGAACCCAGCGCCACCCGCACCCGGCACTCGAGATCACGGTCCCCGGCGCGCAGCGCGGCCGCGAGCAGTTCTTCCAGCG
This sequence comes from Nocardia sp. N2S4-5, assembly GCF_044628355.1. NCBI lineage: Bacteria > Bacillati > Actinomycetota > Actinomycetes > Mycobacteriales > Nocardiaceae > Nocardia > Nocardia sp. N2S4-5. The sequence goes on from NZ_JBIUPM010000001.1 coordinate 4,465,859, forward strand.
CCCGGGACAGTTCCTGGGCGTGCGGCCCGCCGTCGATCAATTCCGCCATGGCCCAGGCCAAGTCGGCACACAACGCCGGCGCGGGGCTCGCCGCGGCGCTGAGCCGGGCGGCCTGCCGGAACAGCGCCACCAGGTTGCGGCGCTCGGTGTTCAGCCAGCACTGCGCGTCGGCGCCGTCGGAGAACGACAACCCGCGAGCCCGAGTCGTTTCGAGGTACTCCGGCAGCCGCGTCCCCGGATTGCACACCGCCACCACGTTTTTCATGGTCGCCAGGTAGAAGTCGAGCAGTCGCGGCAGCGCCTCGGTTTCGTCGGCCGGGCCGAGTTCGCGGGCGAACAGCCGGAGCAGATCGTGATGGGTGTAGCGCCCCGCGGCGGTGGCGTCGAGCAGGCTCAGATCGACCAGCGACTCGCACAGGTACTCGGCCTCGTCGCGGTCGAGTCCCAGCATGGCCGCCGCGCCGGGCAGCGGCAGATCTTCCACCTCAGGACCGGCGAGCATGCGAAAAGCCTTGGCCTGCTGGGGTTCCAGCTGGTCGTAGCCGAGCCGGAAGACGGGTTCGACGGCGAGATCACCGGTGCGGAGCAGCCCCAGCCGACGCCGCGAATCGGCCAGCCGGTCGGCGATCGCGGCGATCGTCCAGCGCGGGCGGCTCGCCAGCCGCGCGCCGATGATCCGCACCGCCAGCGGCAGCCGACCGCAGGCGCGCACCACCGCCTCGGCGGCCTCGGGTTCGGCATCGACCCGATCGCCGCCGACGATGCGGGCCAGCAGGGTCGAGGCCTCCGCCGCGGTCATCTCATCCAGCCGCACGCCGACCGCTCCGGGCAGTTCGGGCAGCGCGGATCGGCTGGTGATCAGCACCGCCGAACCCGCAGTGCCCGGGATCAGCGGAGCCACCTGTTCGGCGTCCCGGGCGTTGTCGAGCACCACCAGCACCCGCTTGCCGTCCAACCGGCTGCGGAACTGGGCGGCGCGCTGCTGCGCCGAGGCCGCGATCTCCCCCTCCGGCACCCCGAGCGCGCGCAGAAAGTCGCCGAGGGTGTCGGCGGCGGAACCGCGGCGCTCGAATCCGTGCAGGTCGACGTGCAGCTGACCGTCCGGGAAATGGTCCCGGACCAGGTGCGCGACGTGCACGGCCAGCGTGCTCTTGCCGACCCCGCCCATCCCCGCGATCGCACACACCGGCACGGCGCCGCCGGGCGCGGTGAGATGCTCGACCATCCGGCGCACCCAGTCGGCGCGCCCGGTGAAATCGGCGATATCGGCGGGCAACTGCGCCACCCTGACCCGCTCGGCCACCGGCGCCGGACGCGTCGGCGCGGGCTCCGCGCGCAGAATGCGCTGTTGCAGATCGACCAGGCGGGGACCGGGTTCCAGACCCAGCGATTCGACGAGGGTGGCCCGCGTATCGGCGAACACCTCGAGCGCCTCGGCCCGTCGCCCGGCGTGATAGAACGCCGTCATCAACAGCTCACGGGTCTTCTCCCGCAACGGATGTTCCGCGGCCAGCGGCTGCAACTCGGTGATCGCCTCGGCGTGGCGACCCAAGCGGAGATCCGCCTCGAGACGGCGTTCCAGCAGGCTCAACCGACGCTCGGTGAGCTGAGCGCGGCGACGTTCGGCGTGCGGACCCGGTAACCCGGCCAGCGGAGTACCGGCCCAGAGGCTCAGCGCGTCCTGCAGGCGATCGTGGGCCAGGGCGGCGTCGGAGGCGCGCTCGGCCTCGGTCGCGTACTGCTCGGCCAGGTCTATGTCGACCGCGGCGGGCGGCAGGCGCAGCGCGTATCCGCCGGCGAATCCGACCAGCACCGCGGGCGGCGTGCCCGCGGCCCGGTCGGGCTCGAGGATCTTGCGCAGATGCAGGATGTGGTTGCGCAGCGCGCCGACCGCGCTGGCCGTGGCGCGATCGCCCCAGACGTCGGCGACCAGGTCCGCCACGGTGGCCGAGCGGCCACGCCGCAGCAACAGCGCCGCGAGCACGGCTCGGCGCTGCTTGGGGCCGAGATCCAGCGGGTTCTCGCCGCGCCAAGCTCGTACCTCACCCAGCACGGCGAACTTCAGCATCGGTCCTGTCCACAACACACGAACGTTGTGCAGAGACGGTAGACGATCGTGCTGAACAGTCGTACAGGAAGCCTGTGGTTACCGGCCCTCGAACTCCGGCGGCCGCTTCTCGAACACCGCCTGAATGGCCTCGGTGAGATCCTCCGACGGCAGGAAGGCGGCGTTCCACGCCGAGACGTAGCGCAAACCGTCGGCGATCCGCCCTGCCTTGGGCTGGTCGAGCACGTCCTTGATGCCCTGCACCACCAGCGGCGGATTCGCGGCGATCTCGCGAGCCATGGCGTGCGCGGCGTCGAGCACCGCGGCCTGATCGGCGTGCACGTCGTTGACCAGGCCGATGCGCTCCGCGCGGGCGGCATCGATGTCCTTGCCGGTGTAGGCCAGTTCGCGCAGGTGGCCCTCGCCGATGACGCCGGGCAGCCGGTGCAGCGAACCGACGTCGGCCACGATGGCGACCTTGGCCTCGCGCAGACTGAAGGTGGCATCAGCGCTGGCCAGCCGGATATCGGCGGCGGCGATCAGGTCCAGGCCGCCGCCGACACACCAGCCCGACACCGCGGCGATCACCGGCTTGCGGCAATCGGCCACCGCGGTGACCGCGGCCTGCAGCCGCCGGATGTCGTGCAGAAAGGCGGTGCGCGGCGCGGCCAGGGCCCGGTCGGCCAGCAGCGCGCCGAACAGCGGACTCATCGCCTGCAGATCGAGGCCGTAGGAGAAGTTGCGGCCCGATCCGGTGAGCACGATCGCCCGCACCTCCGGGTCGGCGTCGAGTTCACCGAAGACCAAGGGCAGTTCCCGCCAGAAGTCCGGGCCCATGGCGTTGCCCTTGCCCGGGCCGATCAGCGTCACCTGCGCGACGTGATCCTTACTCTCGACTGTGAAAGCCTTCCATTCAGTCATTTGTCCAGCGTAGCGACCCGTGTTCGGGCGGCCCGCACCGTGTAAATCCTGTGCAACATTCGCCGCGAACCGCTGTCGGCGGCGGCGTAGCGGTGCAACGATCGGTACCTCAGGATTTGCCGCCTCGGTTTACCGGAGGCCACCATGGTGATGCACAAGGGCATCGGCCTGGAACGTTTCAATTCGCTCCCCCGCACTCGCGCGGTACACGCACTCTATTCCTGCTGCTGCGCCGTGACCTGGGCGGAGAAGGTGGCCGACGGTCGCCCCTATGCCGACCGCGCGGCGCTGCTGAAGGCCGCGGAGGTCGAGTTGCCCGCCCTGTCCGACGCGGATCTCGGCCGCATCTTCGACTCCTTCGTGCGGCAGGAGATCACGGAACGGACCACGGAGCTACTCACCCGCCTCACCCGCGACCGCATCAACCTGATGATCGGCCCGTCCGACGGCTATCCGGAGTACTGAACCGCCCGCGGCCGGAATACCCGCCACCCGGGCAACGTAGGTTGGAACTGTACGAAACCAGCGAGACCGCGCCCGCGAGCGGCGCCGAGGCGGTGACATGAGTTCCTCCGATGCCGAACTCGAGGTACCCGACGATCTGAGCGGAATCACCGCGTCCCAGTACCGGTCCGCCATGCGGCACTACCCCGCCGGCGTCACCATCGTCACCCTCGACTCGGCGACCCGGCCGGTGGGTTTCACCGCCACCTCCTTCGCCTCGCTGTCGCTGGATCCGCCGCTGATCTCGTTCAACATCGCGCACACCTCGTCGAGCATCGACGCCATGCTGGCCGCCGACTCGGTGGTCGTGCACTTTTTGGGCGAGCATCAGCGGCATCTGGCACAGCGGTTCTCCCGAGCCGCCGAGGAACGCTTCGCCGACCAGTCCCTGTGGACCCGGCTCGATACCGGCGAACCGGTCCTGCACGGCACCCCCATCTGGGTACGGGCCGCGGTGCACCGGCTGATCCCCGTCGGCGACCACACCCTGGTGATCGGCCTGGCCACCCGCGTCTACGACAACACCGGCGACCAGCCGATCGCCGCTCCCCTGCTCTACTACAACGGCGGATATCACCGGCCGGTGGGGCTTGACTGAATCGGCTTCCAGCACAAGGCTTTCGCGCGTCCAGGATCAGCGGACCATACGTAAGGTCGCAGCGCGGGGTTGACAAGCGGGGCGGCCGTCTGCCAATCTCGGGCCAGGTCATGAGTGCCAGCGTCAAGCCCCGGCTTGCTGGCCGGCAACCCTCCTCCGCGGCGGGGTGCTCCGGGTGACGACCGGGCCGCTGCCCGACCGGGCAGGGCAAGCGCGGACTCCGACTACTCGTTTCCTCCGGAGTCCCATGACCCGAAGGGTTGACGTGATGACCGCTGCTCTCGACCGCACCTGTGCCGCCGTTGCCCGCGTCTCCGGATGCGATCTGCGAGTTCCGTTGGTACAGGGCGGAACTCGCCGCTACGCCAATTTCGACTACGCCGCCAGCGCACCCGCCCTGGCGCAGGTCGCCGATCGGGTGACCGAACTGCTGCCGTACTACGCCAGCGTGCACCGCGGCGCGGGCTACGCCTCCCGCATCTCGACCGACTGCTACGAGGCCGCCCGCGGCTCGGTGGCACGCTTCCTGAACTGCGCCGACGACCAGACGGTCGTGTTCACCCGCAACACCACCGACGCGCTGAATCTGCTGGCGTCCTGCGTGCCGGGCGACACCGTGGTACTCGACATCGAGCATCACGCCAACTTCCTGCCGTGGACACGGCACGGCCGTCGAGTGGTCCCCGCCGCGGACACGATCGAGGAGACGATCCGCCGCCTCGTCGCGGAACTGTGCACCAAACCCGCTGCGCTGCTTGCGGTTACGGGCGCGTCGAACGTGACCGGCGAACTGCTTCCACTGGAGCGCCTGGCTACCATCGCGCACCAGTGCGGCGCCCGCATCCTGGTCGACGCGGCCCAGCTGGCGCCGCATCGCCGAATCGACCTGCGCGCCACGGGCATTGATTATCTGGCCTGCTCCGGTCACAAGCTCTACGCACCGTTCGGCGCGGGTGTGCTGGTGGGCCACCGGGATTGGCTCGACGCCGCCGAGCCGTACCTCGCGGGCGGGGGCGCGGTGCGTGCGGTCACCGCCACCACCGCCGAATGGGCGCCGGCACCGCAGCGGCACGAGGGTGGCTCCCCGAACGTCCTGGGCGTGGCCGCGCTGGCCGCCGCCTGCGACACCCTGGCCGCCTTGGACGAAGTCGCGGTCGGCGAGCACGAGCGTCAACTCACCCAGCGGCTGCGCGACGGCCTGGAAACCGTTGCGGGAGTGCGCTTCCTGCGCATCTGGTCGGACAGCGCCGACGGCGTCGGCATCGTCGCGTTCACCGTGGACGGCTACGAACCGGGCCACGTCGCCGCCTACCTGTCGGCCGAATACGGCATCGGGGTGCGCGACGGGCGGTTCTGCGCGCATCCGCTGCTGGCCCGCCTCGGTGTGGACGGGGCACTGCGCGCCAGCATCGGGCTGGGCACCTGCGCGGCGGATGTGGACCGGCTGATCGACGCGGTCGACACTCTGGTGCGCGAGGGATCGGCCTGGGACTACGGCCGTACCGAAGGTCAGTGGAATCCGGTGCCGGAGACCCGGGAACGCCTCGCTCCGGGAACGGGCGCGGCGCCGTGCACGGTATGAGCCGGCGTGGCGGTCAGGGTGTGAGGTAGCGCTCGGCGAGTTCCTCGAGCATGGGATCGTTGTCCCCGATCGCGTCGAGCAGTTCGAGGTCGTTCTCGACGGAGAGCTGGCGCGTGTCTTCCTGCTCCGGGTCCGGCGCGCCGTCCTCGTTCAGCTGCCGCAGAATCTTCTCGCGTATCCGTGTTCGCAATGAATCAGCCATACCGTCAGCATGCCCAGCCGACGGCACTTCCCACAGGGACCGCGCCGCGATCTGTCACACCGGCGCCAGCCAGGTCCCCCACGGGGTATTGCGGAACACCGTGAACGCTGTGAACAACGCGAGAATCACCACCAGTTGGGTGCGGCGGATCGAGAACGGGAACGCTCGACCGGGTTGCCCACGCCAGTTCCGCACCGCCCAGTGCCCCAACCACAGCACGAAGCCGACCAGCAGCGGCGCCAGCAGCACATTGCTGTGCACAGCATCGAGGAACCGGCCGTCGGTGAGGTTGTGCACAGCCCGCAACCCGCCGCAGCCCGGACACCACCAGCCGGTCAGCGCGTAGAACGGACAGATGCTGTAGGACCCCGGCACGTGCGGGTCCCGGAAATGCAGCAACGCGACCACGGCGGCCGCCCCGCCCGCCACGAGGGCGGGTTGCCCGAGTCCTCGCCAACCGGGGCGAGTCTCGGTCTGCACGTGCGCGATATCCACAGTCGTCCACGGTAGCCGCCGCGAACTATCTTCCGCCAGGTCAGTCGGGCTGGGCGAACCGCAGTTCGTTGCCGAACGGATCGGCGACGGAGAACCCCGGACCGCCGGGTCCCTCCTCGGGCGGGCCCGGCCGGGCGTAGCCGTAGCGCTTCCCGGCAAGTTCGGCATGCCACCTGTGGATATCGTCCACAGCCGTCCACACCACGGTCCCGGGCGTGCCGTCGCCGTGGTGTTCGCTCAGGTGGATGACCGCCGAACCACGGGACACCTGTGCATAAAGGGGCAGGCCCGGCTCGAAACGGTGCTCCCAGTCCACAGTGAAACCCAGGTATTCACAATAGAATTCGAGCGCCTTGGCCACATCGAAGATGCGCAGCACAGGAATCGGCGCGGCGAAACGCGGGGTGTCGGACATGCCGCGATGCTGCCAGAGGCCGGGGGCCGATCAGCGTGCGGGCGCACCCTCCACGACCGGTGCGGTGAGAGTGCCCGCGAGCATATCCACGAGTTCGCCCCGGGCTGCCGCGTCGGCGGCGGCCACCCGGCCGGATTCGACGGCGCGTTCATGGTCGGCGAGCAGGGCGAACAACACCGTCGGCAGCGCGCGCAACCGCCGAATACGCAGTCGCGACGGGAGTTCGGGCAGTGCCCGCTGCAGGCCGCGCATGATCACGCGCACCGAGGTGCGTTCGGCGGTGTCGAGGTTGGCCGCGTCCGTGACGGCCGGATGCGTCCGAATCTGTTCCAGGAACCGGGCATAGTGGCCGATGCCGTGGTGCGCGCCCAGCTCGAACATCGGGACGACCAGCGCCTCCAGCAAACCGTGCACGGATTCGGCCGAACCCGCTTGCTCGGCAAGCAATTCCAAGCGCCGCACCTCGAGGGTCGCTAGGCGGTGCTCGACGATCGCGGCGATGAGACCGTCGCGCGAGCCGAAGTGGTATTGGATCGCGGAATTGTTGCGCTGCCCCGCCGCCGCGGCGATATCGCGCAGCGGCACGGTCGGTCCGCGTTCGGCGATCAATCGCTCCGCCGCCAGGATGAGCCGCTCCCGGGCCGTCGTCTCCACAGCTGAACAATAACCTCCGACCAGCATGTTGAGAAGTATGTCTTGACAATTAAGCACTATTGCTTAAAGTCTGCGTGTGACGGTGCTCACTGCTCTATTCGCGGCGCGAGCACCCGCTTCCGATACACACAGGACTGCCCGCGCGGTGGTCCGGAGGAGGAATCACCTCGCGATGATCCTGGACACCTTCCGCCTCGACGGCCGCGTCGCCGTCGTCACCGGCGCCGGTCGCGGCATCGGCGCCGCTACCGCGCTCGCCCTTGCCGAGGCCGGCGCCGACGTCGCCATCGCCGCCCGCACCGCCGCCCAACTGGACGAGGTGGCGGACCGGATCCGCGCGCTCGGCCGCCGCGTCGTCACCGTGCCCTGCGACCTATCCGACCTGTCGGCCGTCACCGCGTTCGCCGACACCGCCGCCGCGGAACTGGGCCGCCTCGACATCGTCGTCAACAATGTCGGCGGCACCATGCCGAACACCTTCCTCACCACCACACCGGAATTCCTCGAGGACGCCTTCCGGTTCAATGTGTCCACCGCACACGCCCTCACCCAGGCGGCGGTGCCGCACATGCTCTCCGGCGACGGCGGCTCGGTCGTCAATATCAGCTCGATGATGGGCCGTTCCCCCGGCCGCGGCTTCCTCGCCTACGGCACCGCGAAGGCGGCACTGGCCCACTGGACCCGTTTGGCCGCAACGGATCTCGCGCCCCGCATCCGGGTGAACGCGATCGCGGTCGGCTCGGTACTCACCTCCGCGCTGGAAGTCGTGGCGCAGCAGCCGGAGATCAAGCAGCGGATGGAGGCGGACACGCCGCTGCATCGCCTCGGCGAACCGTGGGAGATCGCGGCCGCCATCGTCTACCTGAGTTCCCGTGCGGGGGGCTACGTCACGGGAAAGATTCTCGAGGTCGACGGCGGCATCGAAAGCCCGAACCTCGAACTCGGACTTCCGGATCTGTGAGGAGAGCACGATGACCTATCGCGTAGTGCAGTGGAGCACCGGCAATGTCGGCCGGTGGTCGCTGCGATCCGTAATCGCCCGGCCCGAACTGGAACTCGTGGGAGTCTGGGTCTCCAGCACGGCGAAAGAGGGCAAGGACGCCGCCGAGCTGGCGGGCCTCGACGAGCCGACCGGCATCCTCGCCACCACCGACGCCGAGGCGCTGCTCGCCCTGAAACCCGACTGCATCGTGCACACCGCCATGGCCGACGACCGCCTCATGGAGGCCGTCGAGGACCTGAAGACCTTCCTCCGGGCGGGCATCAACGTGGTGTCCAGCAGCCCCGTATTCCTCCAATTCCCTTACGGCACAATGCCCGCGGAAGCCATCGACCCGATCGTCGCGGCGGCCGAGGAGGGCGCCGCCTCCCTGTGGGTGAACGGCATCGACCCCGGCTGGGCCAACGACTGGCTGCCGCTGCTGGTCACCAGCGGCAGCGAACGCATCGACCAGGTCGTCTGCTCGGAGCTGATGGACTACTCCACCTACGACAACCCGAAGGTCCTGTTCGACATCATGGGCTTCGGCAGCGCCCTCGACGACCTCCCCCTGCTCCTGCAACCCGGCGTCCTCACCCTCGCCTGGGGCAGCGTCGTCCGCCAACTCGCGGCCGCGCTGGACGTCGAACTGGACGAGGTGACACAGCATTTCGAACGCCTCCCCACCCCCGACCGGCTCGAGGTCGCCGGCCGCACCGTCGAAGCCGGAACCGCCGCCGCCCTCCGCTTCCAGGTCAACGGAATGCGCTCGGGCCGCGCGGTTTTCGTCCTCGAACACATCACCCGCCTACACCCCGACCTCGCCCCCGAATGGCCCCAGCCCACCGGAAAGGGTTGCTACCGAGTAGAAGTCAAGGGCGAGCCCGACTACCAGCTCGACCTCCAGCTCTACAGCGGCGGCGACCACGCCAAAGCGGGCCTCGTCGGCACCGCAGCCCGCCTGGTCAGCTGCGTCCCCGCGGTAATCGAGGCCCGCCCCGGCCTCCTGACCGCCGCAGACCTCCCCCTCACCACCGGCCGGGGCTTGGTCAGCTGACAGCCCGCCCCTAGTCGTCCATGTCAACCACAAACGTCACAAGCCAAGACCCCGCCCCCGAATACGCCGGATCATGCTGAATAGTGTGCGACACAATCCGCCCACCCCCCAACGCCTGCAACAACTCCGGCTCATTCAACCCCTCGGGCGTCAAGTCGAAGTACAACGCCCGCCCCACCATCGGCTGCGTCTTCCCATCAACCCGCCACATAACAAACCGTTGCGCCATGCGGGGAAGGTACGCCTCTAGCGACCTCAGGTCGAAACCACCTACCCTTCCCCCTGACCCGTTAGTTCAAGACGAACCCGAGGGCCCATGACATCGACCGGCTACGAGACGCTGCACTTCTCCCAGGCAACCCCCCCTGGCCCCAACCAAGCAGACGTCCCAAACCTGCTCCGCACCATCGCATCCACAATCGAGACCCTCGGCCCCATCACCGTGGCAGACCTGATCATGCACAACGAGCCCACCGCAGAAGGCAACTGGCCATCGATCACCGTCTACTACAGCAAGCACGACCCCGAGTAACGGAGTTCGCAGGTCGAGGCCCGCCACATCAATTCGTCCGCAGCGGCAGTTGCGAGGGCTGCCAGAGCAGATCCGGCAAAGTACTCGACCGAGGCTTCCGCACCATCGGCGCGGAGTGGTCGCGGCAGCACTGCTAATCGGCCGCTGGAGACAGAACTTGCCGACCCGCATCGCCTGTGAGCTGCCGACGGCGAATCTCAGGCGGAGTCTGGATCTGCATGGATGCATGCTTGACGAACGCCCGAATCGCGTTGCTGGCCTTGGTAGTACATTCCACGTGCTCGGAAAGCGTCGTCGCTCGATGAATCTGCCGAATCGCATCGATGACCGCGACGCCCAACTCCTGCAATCGTGGATCATCAATCACCAACTCAACTTTCAGCAGTGCATCCCGAAGGTCGGTGCGCAGTTGGTAGCAGTGCCGTTTCGCAGCCTGAAGCGCCTCCGCATCCGGGTCCCCTTCCTGAATCAGATACCACCGTTCGATCTGCCCGTGACGAAACTTCGTCGCAGCGACACTCACAGCATGAAACGCCTCGAGACGGTCCCGCCGCAGCTGTTCCGCGAAGGAATCAGCAGCCCCACGAGCAGCCGTGCTGCGCTGGATCAGAAAAGTCGCGGTCGATCCGAGCAGGGTGCCAGCAACAGCGATCAGGGCCGTAATCACAGCGGTCACGCCCACAACGTACCCGCCGACACCCCGCTCGGCCTGGGGCTCATAGCCATCACGGTTCCAGCATGACCGGCCGCTCGCTTCGGCAGTGGCACGACGGCGGCATACGGCACATGACCGGGCAAACCAAGCCGCCACCGAACGAATACGGAGCCGCCTGGGGGAATCGAACCCCCGACCTTTTCATTACGAGGGACCCCGGAAGTGTGATCCGGTGTCCAAGTAGGTCCGTGCAGTCCAGGTCAGAGGCCCTTTTCTGTCCATCCAACACAGTTGCGTCCAGCCGGTACGTGCCCGTCTTGGCACACTGGCGGCACACTGGCGGCACGCTGGGAAGCACGCCTGAACTGCGGTCTTACCGCCTCACTATGTGCCGCCACGCCGCTCCAACTCGGCGGCGATCATCTCGCGGGCCGCTTCTCCGTGGACTGCCTGTTCGGTCAGTGCGGTGAAAACCTTCTCGTACAACGCAATCTCGCGCGGCTGCGTAATGGTGGACTCGGCGGTGATCGTCTCCACCAGGACCTTGCGCCGGTCGTACAGCACGAAATCTGTTGTGCGCCGGAAGAACCGACTGTCCGCCGGGACGATCCCAAACACCAAGCGAGGCAGGTTCATCAGTGTGAGCACATGTCGCAGCTGTCCCGCCATCACCTCGTCGTTGCCCACCGTCGTCCGGAGCGCTTGCTCACCGACCAGGAGATACAGGCGATGCTGCCCGTGGTGGAGCACCTTTTGACGCTCAATCCGTGCAGCTATGGCGGCGTCGAGGTCTCGGCTGGTGTTCAAGAATTCCATGCCCGCTGTCATCAGCGCCCGCGCGTAGTCTGAACCGTCCTGGATCCGGTAGAGACTCGGGTTCAGGCCGCCTCGGTCGAGATGGTCTGTTGATGGTAGAGGTGTTCGTATTCGACCGGCGGTAGGTATCCGATCGCAGAGTGCAGGCGCCCGGTGTTGTACCAATGCACCCACGAGGCTGTTTCCCGTTCGAGTTCGGCTCGGCTGGTGAAGGCGGGGTGGCGGTCGATCAACTCGGTTTTGTAGAGCCCGATCGCCGATTCCATGAGCGCGTTATCGAGGGCGTCGCCGACGCTGCCGATGGACCCGGTGATTCCGGAATCCTGTAATGCTTCGGTGAAGGCCAGTGAGGTGTATTGAGCTCCGGCATCGGAATGATGTATCAATCCTGTTGCCGTGAAACGGAAATCGGTCCTGCGGCGAGTGAACAGAGCTTGCTCGAGCACTGAGGTCACCAACGGCGTCGCCTTCGAGGTCATCACACGCCAGCCCAGGATCCGCCGCGAGTACACGTCCACGCAGAACGCGGTGTAGCAGAACCCGGCCAGCGTCCAGCAGTAGGTGAAATCGGCGACCCACCACTGATCCGGACGCGTCGGCCGCGACCAGGCCCGCCCGATCAGATCCGGGTGCCGCGCGGGTCGGTCACGGCCGCGGTCGGTTGTGACCGTGGTGCGCCGCCCACGCACCACCCCGTCGACCCCGACCAGCCGCATCAAGCGCGCGACCTGATCACGGCCGAGAATGTGGCCGGCTCGGCGTGCGGCGAGCCAGAGTTTGCGCACACCGTAGACACCCCGGTTGGCCGTCCACAGGTCCAACAAGACGTTCGCGGTGTGCGCGTCGGCCCACACCGCGGCGCTGATACCGCGCTTGCGTGCGGCGTAGTAGGTGGACGGGGCGATCGCCACGCCGTGCTCGGTCAACACGCGGCAGATCGGGTCGACCCCGAACCGGTTCTTGTGAGCGTCGATGTAGTCGACGATCACCGCAGTCGGCGGTCGACCTCCGCCGCCGCGAAAAACGCGCTCGCCGTCCGCAGAATGTCGTTGGCCCTTCGCAATTCGGAGACCTCGCGACGCAGCGCCTTCAACTCCTCGGACTCCGAAACCGACACCGGATCCCGGTCGGCGGCCGGTCGTTCGGACTTCTCGACCCAGTTCCGCAGCGTCGCCGGCTTGATATCCAGCAACGCGCCCACATGCCGTCGCGCCGCGGCCATCGACTCGCCGTGCTCGCGGATCCGGTCCTCATACATCCGAACCGCCCGAGCACGGGTCTCCTCGTCGAACTTCCGTGGTGCACCCATGAATGCAGTCTCCCTTGCAAAAACGGGAGTCTCCAACCAACCCAGGACGGTTCAGTCCGCCGTTTGCAGCAAGCCGTGAAACACCTGCGGGTCGTAGCCGCGCAGGAGTTCGGTTCGTTCCTCGATGCCGCTGATCTGGCGCTGATGGCTGGCGTATCCGTGGCTGACGATGCGCCGCCATTCCATCCAGGCGGCGGAAATGTTCCGCACGGAAGCCAGCAGGTCCGGGTGTTCAGTCTCGGCCCCGGTGATCCTGCACCAGGCGGCCAAGTCGTCCTCGCTCAGCGCCTGCGCACCGTTCTCGATACGAGAGACCTTGGCCGGGTGCCAGCCCGCTTGCTCCGCCAGTTGGTAACCACGCAGGTGCGCCGCCACCCGTAGCTCCCGCAATCGAGCTCCCAGGTCGCGGCGCGCCTCACCAACGTTGGTCACTTGGCGTATTCGTCGTGCGGAATTGCCTTCGCCCACAGCTCGTCTCGGCGTTGGGCGTAGTGCGCTACGACTGCCGGATCAGTGATCGTCACCCAACCGGGTAGCGCGGCCCCGTCGCTGGTGAACACCGTGTACGCGGCCATATCGTCATCGAACAGCCACCAATCGTCATCTGGCAGGTCGGGCGGTGCGTCCTGGCGAGGCAACCACCGGATGTCTTCTCCCGCCTCGATATTCGCCGCCGTCGTACCCACCGAGAACCGGGTGTAGTCCCCGTGAGGCTCGGTGACCACCCGGACCCGCTGCACCGCGCAGCCCGACCCGGTGACTTCCCGCATCAGCGCATGCCATCTCTCGCTGGCCGCAGGGTCTTGCGGTTCACCGGCCAGGAACCGGCGGACTCGATCTGCTTCCCCAACGACCCCGCTGTAGTCGTCACGGACCTCTAGGTGGAATGCGCGGCGGTGAGTGCGGAAGGCGTACGCCAGATCATTGAACGCCAGGTGTTGCATCCCGCCTCCGCTCTGTCCCAATGGTTAGTTCTACCGCCGATTCGTGGCCGGGCAACCGGATCTGTTCCAGCGCTTCGGCATCCGCAACCGGCTCGCCCGTGAGCATGAATGTTCCGTGCCCGGTGTCGTGCAGCAGAGCACCGAAGCACGTCCCGGGCTGTAGGTGCCGGATCAAGCGGTGTGGAATCTCGATTGTGCGGGGATCGTCGGTGTTCCAACCCTGCGCAACGTACGTGCCCCGGTCACTGAGGAACAGGGTCGGGCTCTGACCGTCTGTGCTGTCGCCGCCAAGTCTTTCGAGCTTCATGGTTCCTCCCATGGTGTGTGGACACACTCAATCATCGGTGGCCAGCCGTCGCTCCGCTGGCCAATTCGGCGCAATATGGCGCAATTTCCTGTTGCCGACGAACGCCGCACTCATAGCGTGCTTTTCAGGTTCCCCTGGTGTCGCCGTTCAACTTCCGATTCCGGCACATCCCGCGCGGAGGAACCAGCACACGACGGAGGGGCACGCGATGCGACACCAACCGACCGCGCTCGGATGGGTCGATCCTGCGGTGAGTTCCTGGCTCGAATGGGATGCGGCGCAAGTCCGGCGGCTGGCGCGCCGCCTGGGCTATGTGCTCGTTTGGCCTCCCGATTGGAGTCTGATTCCGTTGGTGGATCAGGCGCGGGCAATGGACGCCGATGTGGTGATCACACCGGCACCGAACCACTTGGACGTAATCCAGTTACACGCCCTGATGGGCATTTCCGATGTCGAAACCGTCTCCCCCCGAATGAGTTTCGCACGATGGTCGACCATTCCGGACCGCGCGGGTAGGCGATAGTCGTGGGCGGGGACGGCTGGCTCATCTTCGGGTTCGTGATCGCAATCGGCCTGCCGCTGGCTGTACTGGTCGGGGCGATCTGCTGGCCCGTGCGAATACCGAGGGACCGCACCGTGGAGACGATCCGGCAGCGAATCGAGGAGGAGAACGGGCCGTAATACGGCGCGCGTCGCTCGGAAGTGTTGGGATACGGTGGTCCCGGTTCGATGACGCGGCGCTCCGAGTTCGCCGGGGCCGAGTGGCAATCGGCACCGAGACCGAGGAGAACTTGCCGAAGTCCCGCCGCAGTCGTCGTGATCTTCCACCTCCCGCCGATCTGGCCGAGGCGCTGCGCGCGCTGAAGGCGGCGCAGAAACGCGAATGCCTGGCGCTGGGCATCCCGTTGTCCGACGATCGGCTGATCGCCGTGCACGAAGACGGGACGCCCGTCCGGCCAGAGTGGTACTCGGACGAGTTCCAGCGGATCAGCAGGCGCGCTGGGCTGCGGCGCATCCCTCTGAAGGGTCTGCGGAACACGTCGGTGTCGCTCATGCTCGCACTCGGCATCCCGGTGCACATTGTTGCGGCCTGGCACCGTCACGACCCGGCAGTCTCGTTGTCCATCTACAGCGACACGCAGCCCGAGGATTTGAAGGCAGCGGGGGCTGCTATCTTCGGGTGATTTGAGGAGGTGCTCTCCGCCCGTTGCCACACTGTCGGCATACTGGCCGCGCCAAGCGTCGTGACGGAGAGCCGAAAAGAGCCTCTGACCTGGAGCCGCCTGGGGGAATCGAACCCCCGACCTTTTCATTACGAGTGAAGCGCTCTACCGACTGAGCTAAGGCGGCGTGCCTTTCGGCCCCGCGAGTCTATCGAACACTGGCGGGATCACGAAAACTGCAGGTCAACGGAGCGCATCAGCGGATCAGGCGACGGCGTCCAGCATGTCTTGGACAGCCCGCGTATCCACAGAAACGGCCATGGAGGCGGCTCGAACAACGAGCGCTTCACTACAGGTAAAGCGCCCTACCGACTGCGCTAGAGCGCCACGACTAGCCAGTAGACACGGTGGTCAGACCGTGAAAGCAACGCTCAGTGAAGGAATCGTCCATCAGCTACACCGTCGACGGGCACCCTACTGTAGGCCCACCACGGCGTCGGGATGGCCCGCTCAGCACATAGAGCGACCATTTCGGCAAAGAGTCGGCGAGCAGCAGGTTAGCAGATTGTTTGCCAGACAACGTTACAGCTTCGACTGCGAGTGCCCGGCGGTAGGTTTCGGTTACATCAGAGTCAGGACCCCAGAGCAGCCGCAGCCGCTGCCGCCGCCAGGCGGGATACGAGCGCCTGCGGGCATGTTGTAAACAAGGCCTCTGGTCAGCGGCGCCGGCGCGGCGCAGGGGCGTCCCCTTCGGCGTCGGCTAGCAACGCGGACGGCGCGGTGGACAAAGCCTCGGCCAAATCCCACAGTCGGTCGACCTGGACGCCGCTGTTTCCCAGCTCGATGCGAGCGATGACCGGTCTCGATACTCCCGAAGCTTCGGCCAAGTCGTCCTGGGTCATGCCCGCCGCCTCGCGGGCACGCCGGATTGCGGCACCGACTGCGTCCCGCCTCATTTTGCGCACCCTCCTCTGCTGCGGAGACAGCGAGGCTTCCGGTACCGGCATGGCCGCATCATTGCACGCGCGCACCACGTCACCCGGCGCCACCGCGTGGAGCGACCGTGCACCCACAGTCAATCACGGTATCGCATGCGATACAACCAGCACGTAGTACTTGCTTGTGCGACACACGGGGCGAAATGCGGAAACTGCAGCATCGGAAGTGTCATGCTGTGACGCACGTCGTGGATCGGCGCGTCGCACCGCCTTCCGGTCCCGACGAATCCCTCCGGTCGCGGCCCAAAGTTCCTTGTCGCCCTGCTTGTTCAGACCCGACGGTTGGCATCTTTCAAACAGAGGTCATCACGCCTGCCGCCCCCACAGCGCAAGAGATCTAACGACCAGAAAGGTAGAAATGCCCGCGGTTGCTGCATCCCCGGCGTTCGAGTTGTCGACCGGGTACACAAGGTTCACCCTCACTCCTCGCCTAACCCGGGTAAGCGTGGCCCCTAATCACCAATGCCACCGCGACACACTCGCTACGGCCGCGCTGATCATCCGTGCCGCCCTGGAGAAACATGGCGCAATCGAACGCCGACTGACCGGGAATCCGACGATCACCAGCGACGGCACGATTCGCGTCATCCTCACCGACCGCACGACCAGGCACCGCCACACGATCGACATCACTGCCATGCAAATCGCGAGTCAACTACGTGAGTGGACAACGGCGTAACGGCGTCAGTGAGCAACCTTCCGACGCACGCCCTGACGGCCAAACCTCGCCAATGGAGAAGACCTTGCCTGACGACATCGATGGCCTGCCCGTTCTGTACTCCCCTGAAACCGTCGCGCAGGCGCTCGGTCTGCCTTCACCACACTGGTTAGAGAACGAAGTTCGTCACAATCGCATTCCCCACACTCGATTCGGACGTCGCCTCCGGTTCACTCGCGAACAGGTCGACCAAGTCATCCAGATCTACGCAGTCCGGCACCGTGATCCAACGCCGCCGACGCGAAATCGGACCAGTCAGAAGACCGGCGCAACGCGGGACCAACCCAGGCGGCTGCAAGCCCGCGGCCCGACCGCCCGCATGCGCAACCTGTCGCAGCCATAGGTCGAGCCTCCCCTATCGGCAACGTGGGAGGCTGGTAGAACCGAATCACCCGGGTCCTGGTGAGTGATAAGGGCCGGTCAGGAGGACGCTCCGTTTCGGCAGATCCCTTCTTTCACCTCGATAACGAAGCCCATGCAGGCAGCAGATATTGCGCCGGGTGGCCTAATGTAAACGTTTGTGGAGGGCGATGGGGAGCACGACAGAAACGGCGAAGCTGGCTCAGTTGCAACGAGCCGCGAGCAGGACGCAGTACGGATCCTACTACTAATCGACGGTGCCGCTGAACCACTGCCTGGTGCAATCGCGGACGACGACGCCCTGAACGACGCCGTCGGCGTGGTCCAGGGACAGATCAGGCTCCAGAAGTTGGACTTCTGGCTACGCAACCCCGACTACCTGGCTGACGAACTGCTCAACGACTACGAGCAAAGCGGCGAACCTCGGCTGCTCGACCTGGCCACGCAGATCTTGGACTCGGAGGAGCCGGAAGTTCGCCGATACCCCATGCTCCGCCACCATTTCGGCGCCTATGAGCCGCTGGATGACGCTCTGGCCGTCCTACGTAGTGCTGGACTGGTTGTACGGCGCCGCCGGGGTCAGGTCGGCCGCACGTCGCGTCATGATTATTACCTGCTCAGCCGGGGCCGCGAGGTAGCCCAAACCGTCGTCGCTGAAGCACCAGCGTTCCGCTATTACGTAGACCGCGTGCAATTGGTGCTGGACCTGGCTGACGGGCGCGGAGGAAACGAGTTGAAGAACCGCCAGTACCTCCAGGACGAGTACGCCACCACTGAACTTGGGGCCCGGATCGGAAGTATCAGCGCCCGTGCTCGTGACCGACTAACCCAGCTATGGGCAGCACGCACAGCCGACGGGGTCGGCGTATGACAGGGCAGGAAACGTCGAGCGCCGGGCATGCCGGCTCGCTCGTAACGCGGATTGCTGCGGCGGCGAACACCGCGGAGGATGACGTTGTCGAGGTGTTCGCGACCTACGGCATCCCGTTGGCCTATCCGCCAGCACGGCCGCGGCGTGTGCGTGTTCACCGCTTGCGCGTCCGCGGACTTCGCACAGGAACTGATCAGGACGGGCCGTTCGACCGCACGTTCACCTTCGACAGCGACTTCACGGCCTTGGTCGCCTCTAATCTACGGGGCAAGACCAGCGTGCTGGAGATCATCACATGGTGCCTTCGGGGATCACCACGTGACAGGTTGCAAGCCGATGTCCGCCGCTGGTTGTCGGACGTAGAACTCGACGCCACGGTCGCCGGACAGGTTCTCGGGTTCCGACTATCGCTCGCCCAGGGTGAGCTGACTCGAGGCGACGTCCTGTCGGCAACTGACCTGGACGCGCTGACTAACGGTGACGTTGCCGGGAGTCGCAGCGGGGTCTCTACGCTGATCAGATCCAGGGCCGTTGACGACTTCGCCGCTCAGGTCTCGACTTTGATGCTCGATCGGCTCGATTTGCAGCCCATGGTGAACACCATGAAGAAGGGCAAGCAGGTCGGCACGCAGACACACAGCTGGCCAACTTACTTCTCCGCGATCAACTTGCCGGCTGGCCCCGACAAGCCGCTCGTAGGCGAGCAGTCCATGGGTGGCCTGGCCGGACGGTTACTACAGGTGTTCTTGGATCTTCCGGCCGCAGCGGTTCTCACACGGGTAAAAGCTGCTCGCGATGTCCTGCAGGCCGAGGTCACCGCGGAGCGGCTGCGAAGTCGACAAGCTGTCGAACAGCGAACCGCGGATCGGACGCGCGTGCAGGAAGCGCTGACTACGGCGGAGGGCGACCTCGCTCGACTCCGTCAGCAGGCCCCTGGGCCCTCTCTGACGGACCTCGCGGTCGCCGCGAGCCAGCGTGCACGCGAGGTCGCCGACGCTCAGGACGAGTGCGACGAGCTCAACCGCGTCTATCGGGAAGCCCGACGGCAACGGCAGGCGGACGAAAAGACGCTGAACAACGTTAAGGAGAGTGAGATCGCACGGCTGCTGTTCCACGGTCTGGACCCGAGCGCATGTCCTCGTTGCGAGACACCGATCACCACGCAACGCCGGCAGGAGGAGCTCAACGTCCACCGCTGCGCTGTTTGCACGGCTGAAGTGGCGGGCGAGCCGGCCGCCGATGACGAGGTGGAAAAGGAGGCACAGGCGCGGCTGGATGCCAGCCGCGCCGCCGAAAGCAAGGTACGCGGGGAACTCGACGCGGCCGAGTCGGCCCTGTCGCAGCTGACCGCGCAACTGGACACGGCACAGCAGCAGCTGCGGACCGACAGCACCGCGGATGCCGTGCGCGACCGCATGAGCGCTGAGCTTGAAGTTGCCCGGTGGAAGGGTGCTCTCGAGATGCTGCCGCAAGAGGGGGGCGCAGAGGGTGAGCAGGAGAACACCGTCCTGGCCGTGCTGGCCGGCGCGGACAAGGTGCTCGATCAGGACAGCAAGTCCGCAGCAGCCGACTTGCTCACCGAGCTGAACGCCGAGATCGTCGAACTGAGCCATCGATTCGGCATGACCGCACTGGAGAGTGTGGAGATCGACCGCGCTGCTCGGCTGAAGGTGATCAAGGGCGGTGGCGCACAGTCAACCTTCAGCAAGCAGAGCCCGGGTGAGCAGGTACGACTTCGAATCGCTGTCGTGATCGCATTGCTGCGCGTTGGTGCTCGTCACGGCATCTCGACCCATCCCGGTTTGATCCTGCTTGACAGTCCGAAGGCTGAGGAGGTCCAGGACCTCGACGCAGCGGCCCTGTTCACCGAACTGGCCAAGTTGGCTGCGAGCGACCAAGTCCAGGTGTTGATTACGACGGCAGACTTCGAAGTCAGTCGGTCTGCGCTCCCTGCGGACTGCCTGGTGATGGCTGAAGAAGGCGCATCGCTGTGGTGAGTGCAAGTCCTCGAGATCCATGTTCGGTAGTCGGGCGGCCGTAGTCATGACCCGGCTGGCTGAGCACCTTATCGACACCGCAACCGAGGGAGCAGTGTCGTCACTCGCTCAACTCGGACCGGAGGCAGTCGTGCACGAGGCCGCCGACATTGCTGCCGGCCCGCTGGCGCCGATGCTTGCCCACGCTCTCGCCTCAGTCGTGGATAGCGCACCGGATATATGGCACGCGGCCACTGCTCGCTTCATCGAGGGATTGCCCGGCCAAACAAGCCTCCTCGCCCTCACGGGCAGCTTGGATGAACTTCTCGGGAGTGCGAGCACGCTCAAAACTCAAGGCGCACAACTGTCCAACGTGCTCCTGCGCGACCTCACACCTCTGATCCACGCAAACCCCTTGCTAGCCGCCGGGCGGCTGGAAGGTGCAGTACGTCTGGCCCTCGCCGGGGCCACGCCACCCTTTGGAGTTCTCAGTCACCTCACGATGCCTCCGTCCACCGCACCGGAGGAATTCACCGAACGCCTCCCACGCCTGCTCGGCGCCGCCATCGATCACTGGGCAAACGAGGAAACTATCGCCGCCGCATTGCACGTAGCCCTGGACCAATTGCGCCACGACAGCGCGGCAGGCGTAGACGCAGCGTTCGAGCTCGCGTGCTGGCGCCTACGGTCTGCGCTCACCGCGGACACATTGCCCGCAGCAATGGCCGCACTCACTGCCGCGCGATCCGAATTCGCCACCGTCGACGCCGCCGAGGAGGGGCGCCAAGACGCGCAAGCCTATGCCGCCGCATGTGACGCCCTGCTCGCGTTCGCTGCGCAAGATCACGGTCGCCTGGTCGATGCCAGCGGCAGGCTCACGACCGCGTTGAACCAGCGCGACGCGTGGCTGTACGGCATGAACGCACCACCGTGGCTCCAACCTCGTCGTGCAGCAGAACTAGCGTGGCGGCGACTCGTACTCGTTCTGAACGCAGCTGCCGATCACCTGGCCGAAACCGTGTGGATGGACGTCTGGGACGCACTCGCCACGGTTCTCGATGCCTACGCCCAAGCACGAACGGCCCGTCCGCTACCGAGCTTGGACGACGCACCCGGACTCGCCGCCATTGTCGAACCGACCATCGAGAACGCGATACTGCGGCAGCAAAGCCTGCTTGCCGCACTGCAGCGCTCCATCACCGAACTATCCAAGCTCGACACCCCGCCCCTTGACGCACCTACCGCAGAGTTGCTGCTCACCAGGATCAAGACCGCGGCGACCACATCACGCGCAAGCCACACCCGAAAACCGCGGCTGGCGCCTGATGGGGACGACGACGAGGAGCCTCACCAGGTCGACACGGCTCGGGTGTATCGCCTTGCTCCCTCCTTAGTTCACGTCCTGGGTGAGTGCCAGGCCGCAGATGTGGCCAACGACATCGCGGACGACAAGCTTAAGGTTCTAGAAGGGATCGTTTATAGCACCGAACTTGCGCGATCGCGGACCGCACATCCCGTACTCGACCGTCTACTTGAAAATCTGCTCCAGCAACTGGGCCAGTCGCCCGACTTCGTCGGCGAGGTCAGAAACACCTTTGGCCTCCTGTTGGAACAGACACTTCGTTTTCTCTTTAGCCGGGCCAACCTCACGACCAAGACATGGGGTCTACACAAGAAGGACAACGATTACCGTCGAGTGCTGAAAGACGGGGACGTCCGCCCGGTTGAGGCGGACTTACAGCAGGACTACCACCAATGGCTTCAGACTGGCCCGCTGAATGGGTTAGTCGCCGTAGAGCAAACCGACATCGCCCTGGGCCGCGCGGATGTCATTGTAATGTTCGGAACCACACGCTACCTTACGGAAATCAAGCGCGAACTCGCCGACTCCACTCCGGAAAAGCTTGAGAAGAGCTATCTCCATCAAGCCGCGGAATACGGGAACACGAACGTACCTTTCGGTCAGCTTCTCGTACTCGACTTGACGCCCCACCGCGATGGCACGCCGAGGCTCGACGAGTCAGTTTGGCTTGCTCGGCACCGTCCGGCCGGCGCGACGAAAGACCGCATGGTCGTGGTTGGTGTGGTAGTGGGCAACCGCTCCACACCAAGCGATCTGTCGTCGTAGCTCTGACATTGCGCTCGAGCCTCGACTGCTATATCGCACTAGGCAATCATCCAATGACGCGATAGCTAGTCGAGATTGGAATATCCGGATAGTTCGTTACGAGCAGTTCATCCCGACTTGTGCGCTTCTTAGCTGTAGCGGCGCTGTATTGGTGCGAAACGAGAATCCGGCGCTGTCCCCTCTTTTCCGGATAGAGCTGTCGAATTAGATCTGCGTCATCATACGAAAGAACCCATCTAAAGTCAGTGGAATTTCTGAGTGCTGTGGCCAAGTTCTTATGCTCATCGTTCTGGAACGACCAGCCGTACAGAGTGGCGGCTTTGTCTACATATGGCGGGTCGAGATAGAGGATGATCTCGTTTGATGTCAGTTCCGGAAACCATGTCTGCGCACGTGCAAGGCTTGTCCGCCAGTCGCATGTCCACACGTCGAGCAATCGCCCCGTGTTCGCTAAGTCCCCTACAGCCCGGATTCGCCGCTCCAAACCTTCGACGCCATATCGACAATCGATCTTGTATGGCGATTTCTGCGCTCGCCCACCGATCGGCCCTGCCCGACCGTGCAGGATCCCAGAAAATGTGGTGCGATTCAGAAATAGACATTTCAGGGCTTTATCTCGTCTACTCTTCGGCTCAGCTAGACGCCACCAGTCCCAACGCTCGATCGTTACCGACTCTTCTTTCATTGCGTTAACAAGCCAAGTCGTGTCGAACGCCGCTACATACCAGAATGCACCGACCAGAGGGTCCGCATCAGCAAGAACAACGTGCTCGACGACTCCGAGCCCGGCCAGACGTAGTGATGTCGTCGCCCCACCGCAGAAGGGCTCCAGCAACAAACGCGGCGGAGGAACGTTAGCCTTGATGATGTCTGTCAGCGTCACGAACAGTTGCCGCTTAGCGCCTGGGTAGCGCAACGGGCTAACAACAGAGTGAGTGGAAAGCACTGCGTCCGCCAACCCGTACCAGGGCTTGTCGAGCACCGCGTCCGCAGGCCAAGGGCGACGCCGGACGTTTGGTCGTTTGACAGACAGCAGACTCAGCTCCTCTCATCGTAGCAATCAGCTCATTCCGGGCATCTCAATCCTGGCACCACTCGGTCGGGGCTGACAATCGTTGTGCGCCAACTGTAACCGGCCATCGGACGCAATCCGCTGCGACTTGACGAGTAACGTCCATGGCCGGCAGAACACAGTCCTCGCCGGAGCTGACGTGATCGCTTAGTGCTGAACCGACGCGGTCCGTCCGCGCCCTCAGCCGGGTTAGCAGCGAACCCTGCCACCACTCGGCCAGCCCCACCGCGCCGGGCCCAGGCGCGTGAATCTGCTTGGCGAATGGCCTGTGGCCAGCATCCAGATGTCGTTCCGACTTCAATCATGTTGAGCGACAGCCTAATACGAGAACATACCGCTGCGTCGACTGCACAATAGGCTGGCAGCTCCTCGTCCATATTCGCCGCTTGTTGCTTGCGCAGACGGCCCCATAGTGCCGGTGGTGTGCGCTACGGTCGTCACTGGCACATCGGCGTGCCTGTAGGGGCGTAACTTCGTTTATTGCATAGAGATTGGGGGCGTTGTGTCGACCATGCTCGGCGCAAGTGCTGGCGCTGCTGGATCAGTGTTGATGGGTCTCTTGGCGCACTCCACCAAGGTCGGTGGAATCTTCGACTTCGGGTATCAGGAAGCGACGGTCCTGACCAACGATGCGTGGACACATGGAGCACATGGGATTCCGCAGCACTGCTTGCTGCTGGCCTATCCACGTGGACTCGACAACCCCGCGCGGACCGGCGCGGTCGACGCCCAGGATCGCGAAGTCGTGCTACTTCGCGTCATTCGGGAAGCGTCGCTACCAAACCAGTCCGACCTCACTCGTCTACGAGCTGAGGACACCGATCGCACCATCACGGACCACTATCGCGAGGACGGCCTAGAGGGCCGCGGCGCCGACGTTCTGACTCGAAGCTTGATGCAGCAGGCCGCGTTTCGGTGCCGCATCCTCGGCACCTTTGTCGAAAATGAGAAGGGCGATCTGGTTTTCGGCAAGGACGTCGACGCGGTCTACGCTGCGGCCGGGTACTTCGTCGCGAAGCCCTACGACGAGAGCCTGCAAGTGGTTGTCGACCACGTCGAGCTCCCGATGGGCGAGCGCGCAGGTGACCTGCCAGGTGACGAGCCAGCAAACGCCGATCTTCCCGACACTGACACCACTATGGTGATCGGTACGCTGCGATACGCCTCATCACGGCGCCGGGAACAAGTTGCCCAAGGTGTTGGTCAGTCGACCGAGGTGGAGGTCCGCGTTCGGCCGAAGGACTTTGTCGCACACAAGACAGCAGTGTTCGGTATGACACGAGCTGGCAAGTCGAACACCATGAAAGTCATCGCGTCAGCGGTACATCTCTACGCCCATAAGACAGGTACGAACGTAGGGCAGCTGATTTTCGACCCTGCCGGCGAGTATGCGTACGCAAATCGCCAGGACAAGACAGCGCTCTCACAGCTCGGCGATAACGTCAGGATCTACAGACTCGGCGCCACGCAGGCGGACCGGAACAAGAACATTCGACCATTATCGCTCAACTTTTTTGATGACACGCAGCTCGACGGATGTTGGAGCCTCGTCGAGTCGTTCTTCCGCGGCGATCAGCGCAAGTATATTCAAAACTTCTTGTCTTGCGATCCGACACGCGACCCTGACTCGGCTCCCGACTCGGGTGACAAGAATCGACTATTAGCAGTTCGCGCAATGTATTACGGCATCTTGATCAATGCGGGTCTGACGCCTCCTTCCGGATGGCACTGCCGTGTGCCGGTAAATCAGCACACACGAGCCCTCCTCGGAATTGACGGGGGGATGACGCTGCGTCTCACGGCTAATCAGCTGAAGTCAGCCTCGGCTCAGATCGCTAGAGTCGCCGCTAAAAGAAAGTTGGTGGCCGATGAAGCCGAGGCAGTCAAGATGTGGATCTCCGACCCTGCGCGCGGCGGCCACGGTGACGCCAGCGTGGATGGCCTGATTGGGATGCTCGCGTCAACTGGTTCAGCTAACGGCTACAAAGAATTGCGAATGCTGCGCTCCTACCACTCATCCGAATCACATGTCGACTTCGCTTCGGCCATATACGGGGACCTTGCGAGGGGCCGCCTTGTCATTGTCGATCTCTCGCGTGGATCCGAGCAAGTACTTCAGACCTGCGCAGAGCGAGTCGTTACCGAGATCCTAGGACGCGCTTCTGCGCGATTCAGGGAAGGTCATCCTTCCCGTCCGATGCAAATCTTCCTTGAAGAGGCTCATCGACTATTCGATCGGGACAAATTTCACCGCACAACCAATAGCAACGACCCCTACGTCCGACTTGCCAAGGAGGCCGCCAAGTACAAGATTGGCATGATCTACGCCACCCAAGAGGTATCCAGTGTCGACGACATGATCCTGTCAAACACGGCAAATTGGGTGTGCGCTTACATGAATAACTCCGGCGAGCTCAAGAAGCTCTCGAACTACTATGACTTTTCCGACTACGCAGCACAGATCCTAACTGCCGATGATCGAGGCTTCGTACGCCTTCGGACCGACTCCTCTCCGTACACATTGCCGATCCAAGTTAAAAAGTTCGATCTCGACATGGTGAATGAGATTCGGAACGAGTGTGGCCTCGCGGCGACTCAATTCAGCACCGAATTCGCGCCCGATGCCGTCGGCGCGACAGACGACTTCGATGACTGCCCGGATCCTGACGAAATCTTCGCGGAGTCCAACCGAGCACGAGTAGCGGGCGCGGTTCGCACTGACGGTGCATCTCCCGGACTGTTCGACGAAGTGGAGGACTAGGTGCCCTACAGCAGCAGGCTGCCAGGTGGCGGGATGCGGTTCGAGATGGCATCCCGCTTCGGACACACACCTACTGCCGACAATCCAAGGATTCAGGAGCGGCTCGCTCACTACCGCAAGCCCGAGGATTGCTTCGACCCCAAACGAATCGAAGACTTGGTCGAGCCTACCGACAAACTAGGCCAAGCCACCCAGCCCACGATCCGCTACGTTGTCGCTGTCGACGGCTCAGGCCACGAGTATGAGGAAACGTTCGATCGCTACCCGTCCACGCGTGTTCTCTACCTCCAGATCGCCGGTGTATTCATAGACCTGGAGCACATGTCAGAGCATGAGGGACCATTCGTCAGCCCGAGCAAGATCGCCGAGGCGACAGAAGCAGCCGTCGTGGCTGGATTTCTCCCCGGATCATTCTTGGAGCACGAAAAATACACCGACCCGCGAACGGCCTTCAGGGCGGAGTTGTTCGATCTTTTCAACGCTACCCGCATCCAGCAACAGTTCTCACTCCTCGACCTGATGCTGGAGGTGCAGAAACATGGGATCGCACCCGACCAGCAGGCCGCATCCCGAGGCGAAATTCTGCTCCCCAAATGCCCTAACGATTCTTGCAGTCTCAACGATTCTAACGTAGCGCGATCGCGCGGCCTTTGTGTGCCTGCGCACAGTATGATTCCGTGTCCAGAGTGTGGCATTGAACTGTGGTCCACGGATACATTCCGCATATTCGAATCCTTTCGGCCGGATGCATCCAATGGCGAGGTGATGGGTCGGTGTCGGGACATCGTTGAACACCTTGTTTTAGTTGGCGTAGCGTTGAGCCTTGAACAACTCTACCCGAAACTGCTTCCGCAGACGGCCTTTCTATACGATGGAGATCTTGCTGTATTCGGTGAGGCCGCACGCATATTTCGTGGATTACTCGGGATATGGCAGGCCATTATGGGGCGTTGTATCAAGCGCGATCAGCAACCGCCAGTTGTGCTTGGTATCGCGAAGACTGGCTACCCAGTGGAGCATCTGCACGGCATACAGCGATTCGTCCCACCTGGGAGCTATATGCGTCTAGACGATTCTTATATGCATGAGGTCCTGCGTGTTAGCAGTCTGACCGAGACCTACTACGGACGGAAGTTCTTCTACCACGCCAGCGACGGACAACTCATTGTTCTCACGGTGCCGCCACTAGAGGGTCGCGCCTATGCCAAATCTACGGCTGGGACGCCGGATACAGACAGCCAACCAGGACGTTTCCCGACATTAGAGAGGACCTTCCGGGCGTTGGATAGAATGGGAACCCGGTTGTACGACGACGCGGTCATCCCCGTCTCACTCGCACATACGTGGGCGGCATACCCCCTTAATAATGCGGACCATGTGCTTCGCATCCTCACCGAGGAGAAGCTCAAGAAGAAGTCTTGACGGGTGCGCCGCAGATGCATCCGCGACTACGAAACGCCTGCCCGAACACCACGGAGCCTGGGTCACCTGCTGAAGTGATCATCCTCATGTCCCGCCGCTTCGCCCACGCTCAACCACGACAATGAGCAGTTTCGTTCACACGCACTGAGGCAATGTTCTTCTCTTGCATTGTTGGCTCGTCGAGCCGTAACGGCATCGATCCTGCGAGCACCAAGCCAGGAGAAGTCGCTGTGATATGAAGGCTCGTGATCGGACCGGTGGTTGCAGAATACAGTGCACCCCTTCTGCATTGGAGTGACGGCGCTCAATGCCGCCTCGTATCAACAGGTTTCAAGCCACGACAGATCAGCGGAGATGGCCCAGGCCCTGACGTCCGGTACATCGCTAGGCGCGGTCCAATGGGTGACCACCGCGCTCATCGGCGCTCTTGTGCATGACTGGTTGGTTAGTACCCCTCGGGGCTGCTGCACGATCAGGTGACAGTGGTTAAGCAGCCTGTCGGGCTGCTGGGGACATGATGGTTTCGAATTCGATGGGGGTCAACCGGCCGAGTCGGGCTTGTCGACGCCGACGGTGGTAGGTGCGCTCGATCCAGGTGACGATCGCGATCCGCAGTTGTTCGCGGGTGTCCCATCGCTGCCGGTCTAAAACGTTGCGTTGCAGCAAGCTGAAGAAGCTTTCCATCGCGGCGTTGTCACCGGCCGCGCCGACCCGGCCCATCGACCCGGACATGCCGAAACGGTTGAGCGCGTGGACAAATCGCCGGGAACGAAATTGCGACCCGCGATCGGTGTGCAGGATGCAGCCGGCCACCTCACCGCGGCGGGCTACGGCATTGTTCAACGCCGCGACCGCCAGCCGCGACTTCATGCGCGAGTCGATCGAGTAGCCCACGATCCGCCCCGAGAACACATCCTTGACCGCGCAGAGATACAGCTCGCCTTCATCGGTGCGATGTTCGGTAATATCGCTGAGCCACAGCCGGTTTCGTTCATCAGCGATAAAGTTCCGGCGGACAAGGTCATCATGGACCGGCGGCCCCGGCCGTCCGCTCTTGCCGCCCCGGCGTTTGCCGAACACACTCCACCACCTGTTGGTCGAGCAGATCCGCCACGCAGTCCGCGCGGCCATCACCTCACCGGCGACGCGGGCCTCGTCGGCCAGGAACCGGTATCCGAACTCGGGGTCGTCACGGTGCGCGTCGAACAGCGCGTTAGCCCGATACGCTGCTGCGATCTCTCCGGCAGTGACCGGTTCGGCCAGCCACCGGTAGTAGGGCTGGCGAGCGAGCTGTAGTACCCGGCACGTCACCGCTACAGGAATCCCCTCAGCGGCAAGCTCTTTCACGAGCGGGTAGAGCCTTTTCCCGGTATCTGAGCCTGCGACAGATACGCCGCCGCCCGCCGCAGCACCTCGTTCTCCTGCTCCAGCAACCGGATACGACGCCGGGCATCACGCAACTCGGCCGACTCGGTGCGCGTTGTTCCCGGCTTGTTCCCGTCGTCGACCTCGGATTGGCGCATCCACTTCGACAGCGTCACCGGGTGCACACCGAAATCGGCGGCGACCTGCTCCAGCGTCACCCCGTCCTCGCGGTTGCGAGCGACCCGGACCACGTCATCGCGGAACTCCCGCGGATACGGCTTGGGCACAGTGACATCCTCTCAGGCCGGCCACCAGACCAGCCATCTCAGTTGTCACCTATCCGTGCAGCAGCCCCGCCGCCTCGCCCGAACCCAGCCACGGAAATGAGCAGTTTGTTCACAGGCTAACAATCCGTGGCTGACAAGCGATCTCGACAACCATCCGATATTTGTCCGGCTTCGCGTAGAAGATGAGACCCATGACGGCGGTCGAGAACGCGTTCAGATGGGCTCGCATCCACGCTGGCCGGCACATGGCCGCGTGCGAGCAGACGGGCCTGCGGTGGAGCGAGACGACAATCACCGAGATCGTAACGGCCCACACCTCCCGGGCAGTTAACGTCGTTCCGTTTACCCAGCGAGCCGAAGCTCTCAGCGGTGCCGACTGGGTCTGGTGGTGGGTGGACAACACGGGCGCCTACGGAATGCTCGTCCAGGCGAAGCGCGTGACCGTGACGAGGAGCAAGTGGAACTTCGACTTCGGCTACGAAGCGAGGAGCGCGACGCGCTCGCAACGCGAGGTGCTTCGTTCCGCTGCGGCGGCGCTGGATCTCCTGCCTGTCTATGCGCTTTACCTCGGGACAGGCGACTACCGGAGGTGGGAGCGCTGCCCCGACTTTCACTTGAGCGGGCGCTGCACCCAGTGCGTTAAGCGCACTGTTTCCCTGATGCCGGCCCTGCTTGCAGACGAACTGCTTGTGAGTGACGCGGCGTCGACCTACGAGCGATCCGTGGCATTGGAGGACGTGTGGAGACGCCCGACAAGCGCACCGCTGATACCGGCGCTCGAGAAGCAGCTCTCACCGGAACTCTCGGACTTCCTCCGGAATCGACAGGACGGAACACGAGCAATCGCTCGTTCGATGATCGACCGGGTGTTGAGAACTCGCTCCGGGCAATTCAGCGCAGTATCGGCGACCGTCGAAAGCGACCGTTATGGCGACCATGACCAGCTTGGCCCAGTCTTCGGCGACGTCCCCGACGACACCGGGCATTGGGGTCTTAGGTACTTCGAGCACACGCTCAACCCTCTGCGGCATACGCCGCCCGGCTACGTCCTCGAGATCACCGCGGGCAACTTCAATGAGGACCGCTTGGCATCGGACATGCCCAGCAACGTCGCAGGCATCGTCGTGGTGCGAGTGCCGCAACACGAGTGAGCAGCAG
The DNA here is from genome assembly GCF_044628355.1 of Nocardia sp. N2S4-5. NCBI lineage: Bacteria > Bacillati > Actinomycetota > Actinomycetes > Mycobacteriales > Nocardiaceae > Nocardia > Nocardia sp. N2S4-5. The sequence continues at coordinate 4,496,155 of NZ_JBIUPM010000001.1, forward strand.
CGGGTAGCCAGCCGAAAAGCCAGTCGCTTACGCAGCCACCACTAGATCTTCCTGCTCCAGCTTTTCGGCTCGCTCTCGCAACAGACCGTCCAGCACCGCCACGGGGGAGTTCGCCGACATCTCCAGTCGCCGATCGAGGGCCTCGTTCCACACGCGAGTCAGGTCGTCCATCAACTTGTCGACCATCGTCTGCGTGACGTGCGTATAGCGGGATTGGACCGATGAGTCCTCGTGGCCGATCCGCGCGTTGATCAGCTTTTGCGGCGTCCCCAACTCCTCCAACAGAGTCCGGTGCGAATGCCGATTCCCTTGTGGCGTCATGCCATTCGCGATCGGCATCCAACACGCGTCGGCACGACCGTGAGCATTGCGCCCGCGTACGGGAACGCCAGGAAAGACGTCGGCACTCACCGGTACCGGATGTTTCGGCGAGGCCTTCCCACGTTGTGGGTACCAACCCGACACCGCCGGCGTGTGCAACCACGCGTAGAAGCCTGAACGCCGCCAGTGGCCTGCTTCGGCACCTACGACGGGGCTGGCGTAACCCAGCTCATCGGCTGCCCGCAGAACTCGGCGACGCGTCACCTCGGACACATTCGACCGGCCCCGCAGCACCAGGGACACCGTGCTCACCGTGACCTCTGCACGCTCGGCAATCATCCTCTGCGTCACTCCGCTGGCACTGCGGCGACTGCGTCGCTTAGCCTGACCACCGAACACATAACTGAGTTGATGACAGGTGCAAGGCAGTCTCGGTGTGCGCGTGGTGAATCCGACCAGCATGCGCCACAGGAACTCTGGCAAGTCGATGTCTCGCCGCGATCCGTTCTTGGGCTCGCACTTGATCAGCTTCCCGGCGACCTCGGCCAGCTGCCATTCGACACGAATCCGATGATCGGTGACGTACTTGGCTTCCAGGCCGATCAGCTCCCCGATCCGCATCCCCGTATAGAACTTCAGGACCATAGCCACGAACTCGTCGTCCCGGCCCGACAACAACGCCATCCGCTCAGCGATCAGCAGTGCTCCCATCGCGTTCGTGATCACCTTCTCCGGTGCGCGATTCGACCTTCTTCCGGTGCGGCGCCCACGGTTTCGCTTCCGGCGCGCCACATTGACCGTCACCTTCCCGGCTTCGACCGCATCCTCCAGGATCACGTGCAGAACGGCCCGATAGGCGGTGATGCTGTCGGCCGCATACCCGGCTGCCCTCAACGCCTTCTCCCACTCAGCGACGGACTTCCGTGTGATCTCCTTCAGCGGCATCGGCCCGAAGGTCGGCAGCAGGTGAACCTGGATGTGGCTTTCGTAGTTGTAGATCGTGGTGTCGGCCAGGTCCTGGTCGTCCAACCACTCCTCCACGTAGTCTTCGAACTTCTGATCGCCTGGGTCAGCTGTCGCCGGCAGAGCCAGGCCGAGAGGGTCGGCGGCGCAACGGGTGCCTGCGGCACGGGCGCCGACCTGACCGTGCCCAGAAGCCGATACTCGATCTCAGCCTCCTTGCAGGCGGCCTGAGCCAACTTCTTGGTCGCGAATCGGACCGGCTTGCCGTTCCCGTCGTAGATGGTCTGATACTTGCCGGGCGCAATCTTGAACCGGGCTTCGTGGTAGTGCCCTCGGTTGATAGCAGGCATTCCGGTGGACTCCTGGCGTCGCGCGCCAAAACGGCACGAAAGGGGGACCGACACCGGCCCGCGGAACCCTGTCGGGCCCGACTAAGCCGGATTCGCGCCGTACAAGTCCTCCGACGCCAACTGCGGTGAGACCACACCAACAGTTCTGATAGCGAGGTCAGGATATCCACGTGATCGACTGCCGCGCAACACCCCGAGTTGACTCATCAAAAATGCGCGCGTGGCTGGGGTCGTTGCCTCAGATGGGGATGCGCGCGTGCGGCGCGCCTTCCGGGCCGGTCGGGGCCGGGTCCGGTAGGCCCTGGGCGATGGAGCTGACCTTGGGTCAACGCAAGGCTGTGACGAAGGCGATAGCGACCCGGTATCTGCGGGCGGACAAGGCCGGTATGGGGCGCATCCTGGACGAGTTGTGCGCGACGACGGGCTGGCATCGCAATCACGCGCGAAAAGCGTTGGCGCAGGCGATGAAACCGAAAGTGGTGAAGCCACGGGTACCGCGGCCGCTGAAGTACGGCCCGGATGTTGTTGCGGGACTGGTGTTCTGCTGGGCGGTGCTGGGGATGCCAGCCGGAAGCGGCTGGCGCCGGTGCGGGGTGACCTGGTGGCGACCCTGCGGCGGTTCGGAGAACTCGACATCGAGGACGGGGCAGCGGATTTGCTGTCGGGGATGTCGGCGGCGACGATCGACCGCCGGTTGGCTCCGGAGCGTAAACGCCGGGAGCTGAAGGGCCGCAGTCATACCAAGCCGGGGTCGTTGTTGAAGTCGCAGATCCCGATCCGCACGTGGGCGGACTGGGACGACGCGGTACCCGGGTTCGTGGAGATCGACCTGGTCGGCCACGACGGCGGGAATGTACTGGGAGAGCACGCGTTCACGCTGACGGTGACCGATATCGCCACCGGCTGGACGGAGAACCGCAGCGTGCGGAACAAGGCCCAGAAATGGGTCCTGTCCGCGTTGGAGGAGATCGCGGCGGTGATGCCGTTCCCGATCCTCGGTGTGGATTCCGACAACGGCAGCGAGTTCATCAACCACAACCTCCTAGATTGGTGCGACCTGCGCCAGTTGACCTTCACCCGGTCGCGGCCCGGACGCAGCAACGACGGCTCCTATGTGGAGCAGAAGAACTGGGCGGTGGTGCGCACCATCGTCGGCTACCACCGCTACGACACCGAGCCGGAACTGTTGCTGCTCAACAAGATCTGGCACCAGCAGTCACTACTGACCAACTACTTCTACCCCCAGCAGAAACTGCGATCCAAGACCCGCACCGGCGCGAAGGTCAGCAAGAAATACGACACCGCGACCACCCGCACCGCCGCGCCGACACCTCGGCCACGGTCACCACCGCCACGAAGCACGCATGAACACCACCTGCACCGACACCAACCCCGCCGCCGTGCAACGCCGCATCCAGGCCCTCACCAGCGAGCTGCTGGCCCTGGTCGCGGCCAAGCCCGCCCACACCCACCACCGCACCCTCGCCCAGAACACCGCCGCGCGCGCATTCTCAGCCGCGGCAACGAACCGCCACACGCGCGCATCTTGACTCGAGGCAACAGGCACCCCTCACGGCAGCACAGACACCCACCGCCTCCCCCTCGCGACACGCGGCGCGACACGCCGTTAAATGGCATCAAATTTCGCGATCCCTCCGAGCACCGCCGCCGGTCGGTAGCCAGTCCGCCCCAACTGCTTGAGACACCGACAAGATCTCGGCAAGAATCCGCCGACCGAATCCCGCCCAATCCGGCCGAAACCCACCGAATCCGCTTGCAGTACACAGATACTCGAACACCCTGAGCACTACCGATTGCCCGGTGAGCAGGTGGATCCACGCAGGTAAAACGAGTGTCTACGCTGATGAGCGGACCTCATCGCCAACGTCGAAGGACACCAGCAGGATCAACCGGAATTCGATTGCCGCACAACAACACTGACCATTACGAGTGAAGCGCTCTACCGACTGAGCTAAGGCGGCGTGCCTTTCGGCCCCGCGAGTCTATCGAATCGGGGGCGGATCGCGAAAACCGGTGGTCAGAGCTAGGTGGATGACCGGCTCACCTTCACGACGCTGGGCGGGGGCGGCACCCAGCTGGACGCAAACGCTCCCCCAGCCCTCTGATCGGGATTCTCGGGCGGGTCCGTCGCGGTGCCGACTGGCGCAGGCCGAAAGCCCGTCCAGGCGGCGCTGCACGCGGCCCTGGTTCGCTGGTGCCCGGGCCTAGGGTGTCAGGAAGTGAAGGCGCCACAGCTGTGGCTCCCATGGGTCACTCACGTTGTCGCAGTAATACTGCACAGCCTGGTGGTGCTCGATCTTGTATTCGCCGGCGGCGTCGCACCGCTCGTAGGTGCTGAAGTCGGCTGTGTACCAGGTGCCTGCTTGGGCCGGGGCGGCCGCCAGCAGGCCGCCCACACCGAACGCGACGGTCGTCGCGGACGCGACGGCGATGGCTTTGAGGTTCATGCCTGTTGCTCCTGAATCTGGGGCGCACCCCGGGTGGATGCGGACTACAAGAGGATCGGGTGTCCTTCTAGGCTTCGTCTATACGTATACTTAAGGTCGAGCTTTCGGGCCTGGTCATGGCCACTGCCGTTTCCCGATGTGCAGGGCAACGGATACTCGAATACCTAGAACAGCCCGGCCACACCGCAATCGGCAGATCCCGCAGGAATCTCCTCACCGCTGAGGGAAGGCCGCGGCAAGATCAACACGAATTCGGTTGCCGCGCACCGACACCGGGCCATTGGAAGTGAAGAGCCCTGGGGTCAAGGAGTTCGGGCGGCTATCAAACCCGCGACCATGGCAGCTACGGCGAAGCGGGGTTTGACGTTCTGGTCCAGGGCGGTGCGGCAGCCGAGGACGGCTTCTATGGAGCGGAGCAGACCCTCGGGGCGGACCTCGGTGGCCAGGTCGCGGATCTGGTCGGGGAGGTCGGGGTGAGTGAGGGTGACGCCGGAGGTGGCGGTGGGTTCGGCCGCGCCGAAACGGACCGCGAGGGCGTCACGGTAGAAACCGGCGACGTCGATCAGGGCGCGGTCGAGGGAGTCGCGGCTGGTGCGGGTGGCTCGGGATTTCTGGCGGCGTTCCAGGTCTTTCAGGGCACCGGCCGAGCCGCGAGTGGCGGAGGCGGTGCCTTTTCCGGTGCCACCCGCGCCCATGGCGGTGGCGAGTTCTTCCTTTTCGCGTTCATCCCGGCCCGCGCTCATTTGTTTGGCCTCTTCTTCGGCCGACTTCACCAGTTCGTCGGCGGCCGCGTAGGCGGCGCCGGGGCGCGCGGTGGCAGCGACCAGGGCCAGCGCGCGTTGGCGGCGGGCCTGCGCGTCGGGGTCGGTGGCCAGGCGGCGGGCCCGGCCGACGTGACCGCCGCTGATCGACGCGGCCCAGAAGGCTTTGTCGGGGTCCAGGCCGTCGCGCTCCCGCAGGACCTGGGCCACGGCCTCGGTGGAAGGCGTGACGAGATGCACGTGGCGACAACGGGATCGCAGCGTGACAGAGATGTCCTCCGGATCGTCGGAGGGGGCGCACAGCAGGAAGACCGTGCGCGCGGGCGGCTCCTCGACCACCTTCAGCAAGACATTGCCCGCGGCCTCGGTCAACCGGTCGGCATCCTCGACCAGCACCACCTGCCAGCGGCCGGTGCTGGGACGACGCGACGCCACCTGCACGATCTCGCGCATCTCCTTGGTACCGATGCTGAGCCCCTCGGGCACGACGCGGCGCACATCGCCGTGCGTGCCCGCCATGGTGGTGGTGCAGGCGTGGCAGTGGCCGCAACCGGGGACGCCCGGATCGGTGCATTGCAGAGCCGCGGCGAAGCACAGCGCGGCAACCGAACGGCCCGAGCCGGGCGGCCCGGTGAACAGCCACGAATGCGTCATGGCCGACGACACGACACCGCTGCGCGCGGCCACCGCGGCAGCGGACAGCTCGGATTCGACCGCGTCCTGGCCGACCAGCCGATCGAAGACACCCACCACGCCGTACACCCTAGCCGCCACCACCGACACACTCGGCGCACCGGCACGGCATGCATTCGTAGCGCGCGGAACGACCTCAGGACGCGCGCTGATGCGTGGTATTCGCCCCGTCCAGCGCCTCGCGGATGATGTCGGCATGCCCGCTGTGCTGCGCGATCTCCCGAAGAATGTGCAGAAGCGTGAAACGTACTGTCTGCCAGACCCGTTCGGGCGCCCACGGCGCGGTCGGAACGGGGATCGAGGTGTCGAGACTGTCCACGTTGCGGATCAGGTCGGCGGTGTTCTCCGCGACCGCGTCCCACTCCTTCAACAGGCCCTCGACAGTCTCCTCCGCGGCCAGTTTGTACTCCGAATCGAATTGGGACACATCGATTTCCGCGTTCTCATCGCGTTCCACGATCACCGTCGTCCAGTGCTGTTCGACGTGCACGAGATGGTGCAGCAGCCCGCCCAGTGTCAGCTCGCTGACCGTGGTGCGCTGCCGGGCCTGATCGGTTTCTATGTCCCGCAACGTGATTCGGAAGAGTTCGCGCTGATTCGCCAGCATCTCGATCAGGGTTTCACGTTCCTGGTCGGCTCTTTGGGTCGATGGTGCGGTCATCGGATGTCCTTCCGCCGGCGTGCCCGAATGGCTGCCCAGGCTACGGCAGAATATGCGCGCGATTCGGACATGGGCCGATTTCCGCTAGTGAACAGCGGGTGTCAGGCCTTCGTCGAATTGCTCTTCTTCGCCGCGGTCTTGGTCGCCGTCTTCTTGGCGGTGGACTTCTCGGCCGTCTTCTTCGCCGTCGTGGTCTTCTTCGCCGCGGTGGCCTTCTTCGCGGGGGCCTTCTTGGTGGTCTTCTTGGCCGTCTTCTTCACCGGACCTCTGGCCCGGCGGTCGGCGAGCAGCTCGGAGGCGCGCGCGTCGGTGATCGACTCGACCTCGTCGCCCTTGCGCAGGCTGGCGTTGGTCTCGCCGTCGGTGACGTAGGGCCCGAAGCGGCCGTCCTTGATGACCATCGGCTTGCCGCTGGCGGAGTCGGCGCCGAGTTCGCGCAGCGGCGCCGCGCTGGCGGCCTGCCGACCGCGCCGCTTGGGCTCGGCGTAGATCTTCAGCGCCTCCTCCAGCGTCACCGAGAAGATCTGGTCCTCACTGGTCAGCGACCGAGAATCGGTGCCCTTCTTCAGATATGGACCGTAGCGGCCGTTCTGCGCGGTGATCTCCTCACCGGATTCGGGGTCCTTGCCCACTACGCGAGGCAAGGACAACAGCAGCAACGCGTCGTCGAGGGTGATGGTGGCCAGGTCCATCGACTTGAACAGCGACCCCGTGCGCGGCTTGGGTCCGGCCGCCTTCTTCGATCCCTTCTTGGCGGTCGAATCCTCTTCCGGCTCAGGCAGAATCTCGGTCACGTACGGACCGAACCGGCCCTCCTTGGCCACGATCCGATGCCCGCTCTCGGGATCGACGCCGAGGGTGCGGCCCTCCTGCGGGGTCGAGAACAGCTTCTCGGCGACCTCCGGCGTCAGCTCGTCCGGCGGCAGATCGTCGGGCAGGTTGGCGCGCTGCGAGACCGGATCACCGTCCGGGTCATCGGGATTGGTGACCATGCGCTCCAGATACGGTCCGAATCGACCGACCCGGACGACGACATCGCGGCCTTCGTCATCGGTGAACAGCTTGATCGAGTTGACCTCGCGCGCATCGATGTCGTCGAGCTGCTCGCCGACCATCTTCTTCAGTCCGCCCGAGCGCGCGACCGACCCCTCGACACCGTTCTCGCCGCCGAAGTAGAAGCTGGACAACCAATTTCCGCGTTGCTCACGCCCACCGGCGATGGCGTCGAGATCGTCCTCCATCGCGGCGGTGAAGTCGAAGTCGACCAGTCGGCCGAAGTACGCCTCGAGCAGACCGACCACCGCGAAGGCCACCCACGACGGCACCAGGGCGTTGCCGCGCTTGTACACGTAGCCGCGGTCGAGGATGGTCTTGATGATCGACGCATACGTCGACGGACGACCGATGCCCAGTTCTTCCAGAGACTTGATCAGCGACGCCTCGTTGTAGCGGGGCGGCGGATTCGTCGTGTGGCCGTCCGGGTTCAGCTCGGTGGCCGAGACCGCCTGGCCCTCGTTCAACACCGGCAGCCGGGACTCGGCGTCGTCGGACTGACCGCCCGAATCCTCGTCCACGCTCTCGACGTAGGCCTTGAGGAAACCGGCGAAGGTGATGGTGCGGCCCGAGGCGGAGAACACGCACTCCTCGCCCGTCCCGGCGTGGCCGGTGATCCGCACGGTCAGCGTGGTGCCCCGGGCGTCGGCCATCTGCGAGGCGACGGTGCGCTGCCAGATCAGCTCGTAGAGCCGGAATTCGTCGGTGTCGAGCCGCGAGGACAGCTGGCCGGGCGTGGCGAAGGTGTCGCCGGCGGGGCGGATCGCCTCGTGTGCCTCCTGCGCGTTCTTGACCTTGCGGGTGTACTGGCGCGGCGTCGGGTGTACGAACTGCGTGCCGTACAACTGCGTGGCCTGCGCTCGGGCGGCCGCGATCGCCGACTCCGACAGCGTCGTGGAGTCGGTACGCATATAGGTGATGTAGCCGTTCTCGTACAGCCGCTGCGCCACCCGCATCGTGCGCTCGGAGCCGAAGCGCAGTTTGCGCGCGGCCTCCTGCTGCAGCGTGGAGGTCATGAACGGGGGGTACGGACGTCGCGTGTACGGCTTCGACTCGACCGAGCTGACCTGGAAGTCGGCGCCTGCCAGCGCCTCGGCCAGCCGCCGGGCGTAGCTCTCGTCGAGGACGGTGACACCGCTGGTCTTGAGCTGTCCGTCGGCGCCGAAATCCCGGCCGCCGGCGACCCGCGATCCGTCGACCGTGACCAGCCGGGCGCCGAACGTGCGCGGGTTGGCGGCATCGCCTTCCCCGGTGCCCGCATCGAATTTGGCGGCGATGTCCCAGTATTCGGCCGACCGGAAGGCCATGCGCTCGCGCTCGCGCTGCACGATGATCCGCGTCGCCACCGACTGCACGCGGCCCGCCGACAATCGCGGCATGACCTTCTTCCACAGCACCGGGCTGACCTCGTAGCCGTACAACCGGTCCAGGATGCGGCGGGTCTCCTGCGCGTCGACCAGATCGTTGTCCAGCTCGCGAGTGTCGGCGGCGGCGGCGCGGATGGCGGGCTCGGTGATCTCGTGGAAGACCATGCGCCGGACCGGCACCTTGGGCTTCAGCGTCTCCAGCAGATGCCAGGCGATGGCCTCGCCCTCGCGGTCGGGGTCGGTGGCCAGATACAGCTCGTCGGCGTCGGCGAGCAGGCTCTTGAGCTCGGAGACCTTGGCCTTCTTGTCCGGGCTGACCACGTAGATGGGCTCGAAGTCGTTGTCGACGTCGACGCCCAGGCGGGCCCAGGACTGTCCTTTGTACTTGGCGGGCACGTCCGCCGCACCGCGCGGCAGGTCCCGGATGTGGCCGACAGAAGCCTCCACGGTGTATCCGCGGCCGAGGTAAGGGGCGATTTTCCGGGCCTTCGTCGGCGACTCGACGATGACGAGACGACGCAGGGGCCGGCCCTGGTCGGGCGCTGCTGCCTGGGGCTTCGGCGATGCACCGCGGTCTCGTGTTGCCACCGGCGAACACACCTTTCCTGTCGACCCGCGCGGCGCAGGTGGCGCAGCGCGCGGCTGGGGCATGCGGCGGAGACAGATGTCCCCCCGCCAGTCACGTTTATACCGTGTCGTAGCGCCACACTTCTGCTGCGGCGTGTCGAATAGCCCCGGTTTGCGGTCGAGTGTACTGGCCCCGGATAAGGCTCGTCCCCCACCGCGCCAGGCGGTGAGGGACGAGCGATCTGACCTTTTGGGTTGACCCGCTCAGCTGAGCGCGCGAACTCCGGTGGCCTGCGGGCCCTTGGTGCCCTGGCCGACCTCGAATTCGACCTTCTGGTTCTCCTCGAGGGTGCGGAAGCCCGTCCCCTGGATCTCGGAGTAGTGGACGAAGACGTCAGCGGAGCCGTCCTCGGGCGCGATGAAGCCGAACCCCTTCTCCGCGTTGAACCACTTCACAGTTCCCTGTGCCATTCTGTTCCTTCTCTTTCCATACCGGAACGGCGGACAAGTTTGGTTCGTCCACCGGGTCCGTTCCGACCGCTGTACTCTGTTCCCCCTGCAGGAAGCATCAAGCACACCGTTCGCAACATTGATCCTGCTGATGGTTTGGACCTTTGATCCGTTCCCTCGAACACAGAAGCTTGCGACCAGGAACCAGTGAACCATGTCTCCGAGCAATTCGACAGTCGAGTTACCGACAATTTGCAAAAAAGATGATCTTGCGAATGCGCAGGTGAGGGTGGCAATGCCCAAATCCAGACTTGGAGTAGGTTTGCTTCGGGATAACCGAGCGGGCGTCAGGCAAACAGGCTGTGACGCAGATCGCTACTCGGTAGCGAATAGGCAGGTAGGGCTTCTGCAACACACACGATTCACACATTCCTTGCGCGTCGGGATCTCGACACGATGAATCCGACCGACCCGTCTGCTCCGATCTCTCTCGGCAAACAATCGAGCTATGGGCGATCGTTGCTGAATCGTGTCCTTTTAGGACTTCCGGACGGCGACAACCGTCTTACTCATGTGACCGAGTTACCCGCGCGGGCAGCGCAGGGCACCGACTGGCCGTCCTGGATACCGTCCGAGGTGATCGACGCGTTACACCGGACCGGCGTGGAAATCCCCTGGTCACACCAGACTCGAACGGCCGAATCGGCGAAAGCCGGACAGCACGTGGTGGTGTCCACGGGCACCGCGTCGGGTAAGTCGCTCGGATATCAACTGCCGGTGCTCACCGCGCTACTCGACGACCCGCGGGCGACCGCTCTGTATTTATCTCCCACGAAAGCGCTCGGCGCCGACCAGCTGCGCGCGACCGCCGCCCTTACCCATGAAGGGCCACTGCGCGATATTCATCCCGCCACGTACGACGGTGATACCCCGGCGGAGGTCCGGCAGTGGGTGCGCGCCAACGCTCGCTGGGTGTTCACCAATCCCGACATGCTGCACCTGGGCATCCTGCGGTCGCATCAGCGGTGGGCGCGGGTGCTGCGGCGGCTGCGCTATGTGGTGATCGACGAATGCCATGCCTATCGCGGGGTGTTCGGCTCGCACGTGGCGCTGGTGCTGCGGCGGCTGCGGCGCATTGCCGCGCATTACGGCGCGGATCCGGTGTTCGTGCTGTGCTCGGCCACCACGGCCGATCCGGCCGTGTCCGCATCGCGGCTGATCGGAGCGCCGTGCGTCGCGGTCACCGAGGACGGATCGCCGCAGGGAGCGCGCACCGTGGCGCTGTGGGAACCCGCGCTCCTGCCCGCCGTGAGCGGCGAGAACGGGGCGCCCGTGCGGCGGGCGGCCACCGCGGAGGCGGCGCGCATCATGACCGACCTGGTCGCCGAGGGCGCGCGCACGCTGACCTTCGTGCGGTCCCGGCGGGCGGCGGAGGTGGTGGCCATGGAAACCCGGCGCATGCTGGACGAATTCGATTCCGAGCTGGCCTCGCGGGTGACCGCCTATCGCGCCGGCTACCTCGCCGAGGATCGGCGCGACCTGGAGGCCGGACTGGCCGACGGCTCGCTGCTGGGCGCCGCGACGACCAATGCCTTGGAACTGGGCATCGACATCGCGGGCCTGGACGCCGTGGTGATCGCGGGTTTTCCCGGGACCGTCGCTTCCTTCTGGCAGCAAGCGGGCCGGGCGGGGCGGCGATCGCAGGGATCGCTGGTCGTGCTCGTGGCGCGGGACGATCCACTGGACATGTATCTCGTGCATCATCCGGACGCTTTGCTCGGGCGGCCGGTCGAGGCGACGATCACCGACCCGACCAACCCCTGTGTATTGGAACCGCATCTGCTGTGCGCGGCATTGGAACTGCCGATGACCGACGCCGAGGTGGACGAGTTCGGCGGGCAGACGCTGGTCGATGAACTCGCCGAGCAGGGCCTGATCCGGCGTCGCACCGCCGCCAAGGGGCCCGCGCGCTGGTACGCCACGGCCGTGGAACAGCCGCACGACGCCGTCGACGTACGCGGCGGCATCGGTGCGCCGGTGGCGATCGTCGACGAGGAGAGCGGGCGGCTGCTCGGCACCGCCGACGCCGGGCGGGCGCCGGCCACGCTGCATCCCGGTGCCGTGCATCTGCATCAGGGCGAGACCTATGTCGTCGACGAACTCGACCTCGACGGCGGGGTCGCGTTCGTGCACGCCGATCAGCCCGGATGGACGACGAGTGCGCGGGCGGTCACCTCCGTCACCGTGGAGGAGACGACTACCGAGCACGCGCACGGCTCGGTGACGGCCGCGCTGGCTCGCGTGCGGGTGAGCCGTCAGGTCGTGGGGTATCTGCGCACACTGCCGACCGGCGAGGTGCTGGATCTGGTGGAGCTGGAGCTGCCCGAACAGACCCTGCCGACGGTGGCCGTGCTGTACACGGTCACGCCTGAGCTGCTGGCCAGGGCGAGGATCGACCCGAAGCGAGTGCCCGGCGCGCTGCACGCGGCCGAGCACGCCGCGATCGGAATGTTGCCGCTGGTCGCCAGCTGCGATCGCTGGGACATCGGCGGGGTGTCCACCGCCGAGCATCCCGATACCGGTCTGCCGACCGTGTTCGTCTACGACGGTCATCCGGGCGGCGCCGGGTTCGCGGAACGGGGATTCACTCGGCTGCGCACCTGGTTGGCGGCCACTCTCGCGGCCATCGAGTCGTGCGAATGCCCAGGTGGCTGCCCGTCCTGCGTGCAGTCCCCCAAGTGCGGCAACGGAAACCAGCCGCTGGACAAGGCCGGTGCGGCGGCGCTGCTGGCCGCGGTGCTCGCGGAGCTGCCGGAGGATTTGTCCGATTACGGCGATGAGCCCGGAATGTGACTGCCGATTCATCGCAGTGAGACCACTCCGCGACACCGCGCGCGGCAGTGAGCAGGGCGTGACGGGCCAAGGGCGGCCCGCGGCCCCACGAATAAAGAGGAATGGCCTCATATTAACTGAGTCATTGCCCTGGGCATTAACTCGGCGGTGACCATTCGGCCGAATAGCGCTCTGCGGACAAATTGAAAAGCATCGATACCAGAATTCCCCAGGGTGTAATTCGACAATCCGGAACACGGTTTGCGACCATGTGTGGCTCGAGTCACCCATTCTTCCGGCACCAACCGTACGGTCTGAGATCGGTCGACGGACCATGATCAAGACACCGGACCGGCGCGCGCGGTCGCTCTAACTGTTCTCGCGTCCAAAGGCCCGATAGGTATGGCGATCGTCACGGTGACAGTCACATCCCATTCGACAGTTGTGCAGGATTCCACCCGCCCCCGCATACGCCGCGCGAGTTCACCGGCCCGCGCACAACCGACATCCGCACCCGAGCCCAATGCGCCCGCCGCGGCCAGAGCACTCAGGTCCGCCGCAGCCTGCGCCCGATGCCGCGCCACGACCACCGTGCCGACGTGAGTGATCAGGACAGTCACCGCGAACAGCGCCGCAAGCACAAGGCAGGCGGTAATCGTGGCGATCCCCTCGTCGGCCCGCCATCGCGCGCCCGAGCGGCGACCGACGCCGACATTCGTGCGCGAGCTACCGGCACGGTGCAGGCGGGAGACGCGGTCGCTTGTGTTCGGCGGCCGGGTCATTGGGGCTCGCTCGGCTCGCGGACTGCTACCGCCTCGGCGTGCAGGTGGAGTGGGAGTAGTGGGGTGCCGGATGTGACGACGGCGATTACGTAGTCGCCGTCGGTTCGGATGGTGATGGAGGCGTTCGGTGGTGCGATTCGGCGGGCCGCGGGTAGGGCGTCGGAGTCGGCGCCGCGGGCGGTCAGGCGGGCGGCCTCGCGGGCGGCGTCGACACAGCGGATCTGGGTCGGCGCCGCCAGCAGGCCGCCTACGCACAGTGACACCGCGACCACGAGGGCGGCGAGTGCGATCGCCGCCTCGACCGTTACCGCGCCGGTGTCCCCGTAGGTGCGGTTGGGCTCGGAAGTCGTTGCGTCAGGCGGTTTTTCGGTTGGATCTGTCACACCTCCGTGTTCAATGCGCGGTCGATGATCCGGGTGAGGGCGTTCACGATCGAATCGCCGGTCACCACCGTGTACAACACCGCGCCGAAGGCTGCCGCGGCGATAGTGCCTATCGCGTACTCCGCCGTGGACATGCCTTCGTCGGCCATTGCCGCCTGGATCAGGCGCGAGCGCAGTTCCAGTACCGCTGTTCGAGCTGTCGAGCGCATCGTTGTCCCCTTTCCCCTGTGCCGGTGCGGCCGGTCCGCACCGGAGTCCTCGCGTGTTCACAGCAGCCCGCCTTCCAGCACCCGTCCGGCCAGGCCGATGACGACCGGCACGATGCCCAGGCAGATGAAGGCGGGCAGGAAGCACAGGCCGAGTGGGCCGCTGATCAGCACGCCCGCCCGTTCGGCCCGGGCGGCGGTCGCGTCCTCGACGGTGCCGCGGAACTGTTCGGCCAGTTCGGAAACCGCGCCTGCCAGCGCGGCGCCGGAGCGCGCCGAGCGGCGGACCAGCCGTGCCAGGGCGCGCATCTCGTCGGATTCGGCTTCGTCGGCGGCGCATTCCCAGGCCGCGATCGGATCCGCACCGAGCGCCGTCAGATCAGCGGCCCGACGCAGAGCCACACCGACCGGCGCGGGCGCGCCCGCCGCGACCGCCCTGGCAGCCGTACCCACCGGCAGTCCGGCCCGCAGACAGGCGGCGAGGAGATCGAGCACCGAGGCCATGGCGAGCGGATCCGAGCGGACCGAGACCGCCTTCGGCGAGTTACCCCCAGCGAACGGGCGAACCCGAACGGCATGCAGACGTGCCGCCGGGGTCATCCGCCCCGGAACAAGCAGCACCGCGAAAGCCAAGAGCGCCAATGGAATAGACATGCCGGTCATGGCCGCACACCTACGTCGAGCCACCACCACGCGGACGAAACGGACCTGCGGTCCGATGCGCTCGACGCGGAGGCTGTCGTGAGAGGCCCGCCGGCGCGCGACCGGGGTCGCCGATCGCGAACCAGGCGCCCGACGGTGGTCGGCGACGGAGCGGCCACTGTGGGGTGCGAGGTGGGTGGGGGTTTGGGGTGGGTGCTGTGGATCGGGGTGCGGGTCATTTCAGTACCTTTCGGGTGATGGTGTCGGTCCACAGGAGGCCTGCGCAGATCAGGGCGGTGCCGAGGGGGAGGAGCAGGGCTCCGGGGCCGGGGGTGAGGAGTACCTGTAGGGGTGCTGCGCCGATCAGTTGGCCGAGGGTGATGCCTAGGAGGGGGAGTCCGGCGAGTACGAGTGCGGTGGCGCGGGCGCCTGCGAGTGCGGCGACTGTGCGGTCGCGAAAGCGGATGCGGCTCTGTAGGTCTGCGCGCATCGCGGCGAGCAGTTCGGCCAGGGCGAGGCCGTGTCGTTCGGCTACCTGCCAGGCGTCTGCCACTCGGGACAGCTCGGCGGCTATCACCGCCTCCGGTGCGCGCAGGCCGTCGGCGGCCGCGCCGCCGAGTCTGCTGCGTGCCGCGCACACCGCGAAGGCCGCGGACGCCGAGCCGCCGACCTCGCTCGCCGCGGTGGCGGCTGCCGCACTGGGGTGTGCACCGACCCGTAGCTCACCGACCACGGTTTCCAGGGCCTCCGCCAGCGCCGAACACTCGGCCGCCCGCCGCCTGTCCTCACGGATCTGTCGCACGCGAACCGTCACCGTGCCCGCCACGATGACCGCAGCGAGCAGCGGCCCGATTCCCAGCACAGCAGTCGCGGCCACGGCCGCCAAGGCGCTCGCTCGAAAAACCAATGAGCGCGGCACTTTTCGTCCCGCTTCGGACGCACCCAACAAACGCCGCGCCCTACTCCGCCCAGTCCGCACCGGCAACACCAGCATCGCCAGAGCCAGGCAACAGATCACCGCGCTCACAACCCCACCCCCATGCCAAGCACGACCAGTTCGGTCGCCGCGCTCACAACCCCACCCCCATGCCGAGCATGACCGGTTCAGTCGCCGCCGTTCTGTCACACAACGACCACAGGCCCCTCGGCTCACTCGGTGCGTTCGGGCCGATAACTACCACTCCGCCGCACAATGACCACACAATCTCCGGCCCGTTCAGCCCGACGACACGGATCGCCGCTGTTCCGCCACACCACAACGACACGGTCATCGGACCGGCGATGACGATCTGCTCGATCGCCACCGCTCCCCTACCCCACGACCACACAACCCTCGGACGATTCATGTTCGAATGCACTCCTGGCGTCAATGAGACGGCGGGCGCATACACGTCACTCATCCCCAATAGCTCAAAGGACCTTGAGCGGCAGACGGTTTCGGATCTCGTGCGCCGAGACTCGATCACAGCGCAAGTCGGCGGGTTCATGGGGTGAGTCGGTCGGTGAGGAGGCGGTCCAGGGCGGGGGCGGCAGGAGTGGGGCAATTGTCGGCGCGCCAGGCTGGGTCGATGTGGACCTGGCCGGTGGGGTCGCGGGCTACCAGGCCGATTTCGCGTAGGACTCGTGAGCCGTCGGGGCGACGGTGCATGTGCAGGATGAGTTGGACGGCTGCGGCCAGTTGGCTGTGCAGGGCGGCTCGGCCCATACCGCCCAGGGCCGCGAGGGCTTCCAGGCGAGCGGGGACCTCTTGGGGTGAGTTCGCGTGGACCGTGCCGGCGCCGCCGTCGTGGCCGGTGTTGAGGGCGGTGAGCAGGTCCACGACCTCGGCGCCGCGCACCTCGCCTATGACGATGCGGTCGGGACGCATGCGTAGGGCCTGGCGGACCAGGTCGCGGACCGTGACCGCGCCTGCGCCTTCCACATTGGCTGTGCGGGCGACCAATCGGACGACGTGCGGATGCGGCGGGGCGAGTTCGGCGGCGTCCTCCACGCACACGATGCGCTCGGCCGCAGCAACTTTCGCGAGCAGACCGGACAGCAGGGTGGTCTTGCCCGCTCCCGTGCCGCCTACCACGAGGAAGGCCAGCCGGGCGTGAATCATGCGCTCCAGCAATTGTTTCGCCGCCACCGGCACCGAGCCGGATGCCGTCAAGGCGTCCAGGCCCTGGCTCGCGGGTCGCAATACTCGCAGCGACAGGCAGGTGCCGCCGTGTGCAATCGGCGCTAGTACAGCGTGCAACCGGACTCCGAACGAATTGCCTGGCACGCCTTCGACTCCCGGCAGTCTGCCGTCCACCCACGGCTGTGCGTCGTCGAGGCGGCGACCGGCCGAGAGGGACAGCCGCTGCGCCAGCCGGCGCACCGCGGCCTCGTCGGGAAAGGTGATCGCGGTGCGCTGCAGGCCGTGCCCGCGATCCACCCAGACCGAGTCGGGCCCGGTGACGAGCACGTCGGAGACGTCCGGATCGTGCAGCAGTGGCTCCAGCATGCCCGCGCCCGTCATCTCGGTCTGCAGCAGGCGGAGCACGCGCAGCAGATCGGTGTCGCCGAGCACCCCGCCCGCCTCGGCGCGGATCGCGGCCGCCATTCGCGCCGGATCCAGTTCCGCGGACTCGGTAGCCAGCCGTTCCCGCACTCGGTCCAGCAACTCGGCCGTCACCAGCGCGCTCACCGCAGGCCTCCGGAAATGTCAACACCGCACGCGCTAGCCGAGTTCGTCAACCGCGCAAGGGCTTTCGCGGTACCCGCTCGGCTCTCCCGAACACGGCGGCAGCCCTCACGAACAGGGCAACGACTCTCTCCAACGAGACAGTGACCCTCCCCAACGAGGCGGCAACTCCCGCGAACGCGACAGCGACCCTCCTGAACGGCGCAACGACTCTCCTTGACGGGGCAGCAACTCCCGCAAACGAGACAGCAGCTCACCGGAACGAGGCAGCGGCTCTCCCGAACGAGACAGCAACTCTCCCAAGCGGAGCAGGAACTCTCGCGAACCGAGTAGCAACTCACCCGAACGCGGCAGCAACTCGTCCGGACCGGACAACAAATCACGGAAACGGGGTGGCAGCTCACGGAAACGGGGTGGCGGCTCTCCCGAACAGGGCGGCAGCTCTCCCGAACGGGGCGGCGGCACTCCCGAACGGGGCGGCGGCACTCCCGAACGGGGCGGCGGCACTCCCGAACGGGGCAGCGGCACTCCCGAACAGGGCGGCAGCACTCCCGAACAGGGCGGCAGCACTCCTGGGTGGGCCAGTATCCTGCTCGCTCGGCCATGCGGGCAGCTTTGTGGCAGCGGGTATTTCGCGCTCCATCCACCGAACGCACGTCATCGCCCCTCATCGCCCTGCCTCCGACAGTACGTCGAGGACTGCGTCTGCGGCTGCGCGTAGTGGGCCGCGGGGCGTTGTGAGGCCGTGGCGTTCGAGGCGGGTGGACAGGCCTGGTTGGGCTCGGACTCCGGCTAGGAGGGGGAGGTCGAGGGCTGCGGCTACTTCGGCGGAGCGTAGGCCGCCCGGGGCGGGGCCTCGAACGATCAAGCCCTGGTTGGGGTTTCGGCGGCGTATGTGGGCGGCGACGGCGCGGGCCGCTGCCACCGCACGCAGACGGGCGGGGACGACCAGCACCACGAGGTCGGCGGCGTCCAGTAGTTGGTCGGCGTGCGGGCCGTGGGAACCGGATACGTCGCAGACCACGAGATCGCCGGCGGAACGGCCGGCCTCGACCACCGCACGGGCCGCACCCGGCCCGATCTCGGCCGCCACGTCGCCGGCGGGCGCCCGGCCGCACGAGAGCACCGCCAGCCCCGGACCGGCCGACGGGAGCGCGTCGTGCAGCGCCGCGGCGGCCACCCGGCCCTCCTCGACCACCAGGTCGGGCCAGCGCAATCCCGGCGCGGACTCGAGGCCGAGCAGCAGGTCCAGGCCGCCGCCGAGGGGATCGCCGTCGACCAGGATGGTGTGCGGCAGGAACCGGTCGCCGGCGGTCAGCGCGACGGCCGCGGCGAGCGTGGAGGCGCCCGCTCCCCCGCTCGCACCCACGACGGCGACCACGAGACCGTCGCCGGGGTCGCGGTGGGTGTGGTCGGCGAACGACTCGATCAACTCGTCGGCCGCGGCGGGCAGGGCGATGACCCGTTCGGCGCCGACGGCGGCGGCCGCCTGCCAGTCGAGCAAACCGGGTTCGCCCTCCGTCACCAGCAGCGTGCCCGCGCGGCGTGGATAGGCGGCCGCACCGCATTCTCCGGCGGCCGCGGTGTCGAGAATCACCATGACCGCGTCGGACCAGGCGCGCCGGCCGACCGGCATCCCGGCCGCGGTGACGCGACGGTCGGCGGCGGCCGCGACTCGGCTCACTTCCTCGCGGAGTCTTCGGTCGGCGACGAGCACGAGCACCGGGCCGGGCGGCGCGCTGTCGGAAACCTCGCTCGCGGCAATGGAATTCATGCGCTCAGCGTGGCCCCTCGGACGCGGAGCGACCAGTGCCGAAGCGGGGAATGTGGATAACTACGGGGGTGTGAGCGAAAAGTGCACGCCGAGTACCAGGCACATCGTGCTGGAAATAGAGGACGGCCCCAGCCGGGGGGAGGAGGCTGGGGCCGTCGGGGTTCAGCCCCGGGGGGTCGGGCTGAACACGCCTGGACCATGTCCAGGTGCCAGCAATACTACACCCAGGCCCCGGCGGAAACGCAAGTCCACCGGCCGAGGAACTTTCCGCGGAGACGTCCAGCGTCGTCGTGGCAAACCCCGGTGCGACCGGTCGCGGGCGGGCACCGAGAGGCCCCGAACACCGCGGCGCCCGGAAATCTCCCTATCCTGGACCGCGTGACGGCCGAGGGCGACCTGCCAGCTGCGGGAAAACTGACGAATGCGGGCCGGGTCGCGGCGTTCTTCGACCTGGACAAGACGGTGATCGCCAAGTCCAGCGCGTTCGTGTTCAGCAAGCCGTTCTTCGACCAGGGCCTGCTCAATCGGCGGACCGTGCTGGAGAGCAGCTACGCGCACTTCCTGTTCCTGCTCTCCGGCGCCGACCACGACCAGATGGAGCGCATGCGTGAGCATCTGACCAAGATGTGCGCCGGCTGGGACGTCGGCCAGGTCAAGTCGATCATCGCCGAAACCCTGCACGAGCTGGTCGATCCGCTAATCTACGCCGAGGCCGCCGACCTGATCGCCGACCACCGGATTCGCGGCCACGACGTGGTCATCGTGTCGGCCTCCGGCGAGGAGATCGTCGGTCCGATCGCCGACGCCCTAGGCGCGACGCATACCGCCGCCACCCGGATGGTCGTCGAGGACGGCCACTACACCGGCGCGGTCGACTTCTACTGCTACGGCGAGGGCAAGGTGGAGGCGATCGAGCGGCTGGCCGAGTCCGAGGGCTACGACCTGTCGCGGTGTTACGCGTACTCGGATTCGATCACCGATCTGCCGATGCTCGGCGCGGTCGGTCATCCGACGGCGGTCAACCCGGACCGAAACCTGCGGCGGGAGGCCCTATCTCGCGGCTGGCCGGTGCTCACCTTCTCGAATCCGGTGTCGCTGTGGGCCCGGCTGCCGGCGCCCTCCTCGACTACCGTCGCCGCGACCGCGGTGGTGGGTGTGAGCGCGGTGCTGGCGGGGGCGATCAGCTATCGGCTGCTGCGGCGACGCCGTTGAGATCTCGGCGTCCATCCCCCGGCCGTCATTGACACCAACTATCAATGACAACACGAAACACCGGGCGACACACCGAATAAGCGAATGTTCTCCCAGGCCTTGCTGTGACCGGGCACACAGAGTAACAATGGACGCAAGGAAGGACGGAAGGCCAAGATCGGAGCGGAAGAGAAGGTTCGATCTCCCATCCCACCCTTCCCGGCACGGACGCCAGGCACCCACGCGGAGCACGCCGCGCAAGGGCAACAGCGTTGTGGGCTTGCGAACTCCGGGCTTCGGACGGCGAGGGCCTCGCACAGGTTGCGGGGATGAACCGTCGAGGTGCGGATAATCGCCGAGGCCGCAGAACACAACCCCGAAAAGCACGCATGGTAACCGGGCGGTCCGTGCTAGCGGGCGGTGAGGTCGTCGAGAGACGACAACGCCGCCCGCTTTGATGTGCGCTGGGTCCCGGCGCCTACTGTCCCGCCGCGTCCGCGATCGAACGAGCCTCGCGCGCACCGTCTTCCAGCGCCCCGCAGCAGAGGATGGCCCACCCGCCGACGCCCTCCGCCGTCCCGCTGCCGAACCCCGCCGCCGCGTCCAGGTAGGCCTGCCGCCGCCGCAGCAGGAACACCTCCGGCACGCCGAGACTGTGCGGATCCAGTCCACTCGACACACACACCAGCCTCGAGGCGGCGCGCGCGACGATGCCGTCGGCGCTCCCGAACGGCCGCAGCGTCAGCAATTCACCGTGCGCGACGGCCGCCACGACCGGCGCCGGGGCGCTCGATGTCAGCACGGTCTGGGCCAGCAGGTCGAGGCGGTCGGCGACACCGGCGTCGGCCCGTGGCCGCCCCAACTGCTCCGGGTCCTCGACCAAATCGGCAGCCGCCAGCAGATGCAGCCGGGCCAGCGCCTGTAGCGGCGCCCGCTGCCACACACCGACCAGATTCCGCAACGCGTCCCCGTCCAGCGCCTGCCCCACCCGCAGCGCCCCGGCGAGAATCGGATCCGCCACTCGCCCGTCCACCGGCAGTTCGGTATTCCCGCCATCGATCGCCGCCGACGACCGAGCCGCCCGCACCGCCGCCTCGGCCGCCGTAGTCGGCCACCCCCGGCGATTGGTCTTGTGCATGTGCACCTCGGCCAGCGCGTCACGGGCCCGATCGGCAGCGCCCCGCACCCCAGGCAGCTCTACCAGCGGCTGAAGGACATCATTCACAAACCCACACGCTACTCGAGGCCCGCCAACCGTCCCCAGCCATCCCCATCACCTGCACGACTCCACCAATCCCCTCAACTCGCCCCGAACCCTTGACCCTCACCCACCACCACTACGCAGCAGGCCACGCCCCGGAATAGCCTCCAACAACCGCCGCGTGTACTCCGACCGCGGACTGTCGAAAACCTCCGTGGTCTCAGCCGCCTCCACCACCTTCCCCTCCTGCATCACCACCACCTCATCCGCGATCTGACGCACAACAGCCAGGTCATGAGTGATGAACAGATAGGAAAGCCCCAGCTCCGCCTGCAACTCGTTGAGCAGGTTCAAAATCTGCGCCTGCACCAGCACGTCCAGCGCCGACACCGCCTCATCGCAGACCACCACCTCCGGCGACAACGCCAGCGCCCGCGCAATGGCGACACGCTGCCGTTGCCCTCCGGACAACTCGTTGGGGTAACGCCGCATCACCGAGGCAGGCAGCGACACCTTTTCCAGTAGATCTCGCACCGTGGGCTCGCGCTCCTTCGGACTACCGATGCGGTGCGTACGCAACGGCTCCTCGATGGTGCGATAGATGGAGTACATGGGATCCAGCGACCCGTAGGGGTCCTGGAACACCGGCTGCACCCGCCGCCGAAATCCCAAGGCAGCGGCGCGATCCAACGTCGCCACCGCACGACCGTCGAACCGCACCTCCCCCGACGTCGGTTCGAGCAGTCCCAGAACCATCTGCGCGACAGTGGATTTCCCCGATCCGGATTCGCCGACGATGGCCGTGGTCGTACCGCGCCGCAATCGGAACGACACATCGTCGACCGCGGTCAGGCTCGACGACCTCCACGGCGCGCTCCCCCGGATCTTGAACACCTTGGTGAGGTGCTCCGCGACGACCACATCGTCCGGCACCGCGGCCGCCTCGGCCTCGGCCAACTGCTCGGCCGCGTGCACGGCCTGCTCCCGCACCTCGGCCCGTTTCCGCACCGACGACAGCCGCTGCGAGGCCAGCGACGGCGCCGAGTTCACCAGCTTCTTGGTGTAGAGATGCTGCGGCTCCCGCAGAATCCGCTGCGCCGGACCGGATTCCACCACCCGGCCGCGATACATCACCACCAGGTGTTCGGCGCGCTCGGCGGCCAGGCCGAGGTCGTGGGTGATCAGCAGGACCGCGGTGCCCAGCTCGCTGGTGAGCCCGTCGAGGTGGTCGAGGATCTGCCGCTGCACGGTGACGTCGAGCGCCGAGGTCGGTTCGTCGGCGATCAGCAGTTTCGGCCGGCAGGACAGCCCGATCGCGATGAGCGCGCGCTGCCGCATCCCACCGGAGAACTCGTGCGGATACTGGTTGACCCGGCGCTCGGCATCGGGCATACCGGCCTCGGCGAGCAACTCGACCGCCCGTTCACGGGCCGCCTTGCCCTTGGCGATTCCATTGGCTTCCAAGGTTTCCCGGATCTGGAAGCCGACCTTCCACACCGGATTCAGATTCGACATCGGATCCTGCGGCACGAACCCGATACCGCGGCCGCGCACCGCCACGATGTCACGCTTCGATGCCGCGGCCAGGTCCTTGCCGTCGAAAAGCACCGTCCCGGAGGTGATCTCGCCGGTACCCGGCAGCAGGTCGATGATGGCGTGCGCGGTCGTGGACTTGCCGGAACCGGATTCGCCGACGATCGCCACGGTCTGGCCTGGGTACACCGACAGGTTCACCCCGCGCACCGCCGGGATCCGGCGCCCCTCGGCGGTGAAGGAGACGCTGAGATCGCGTACGTCGAGCAGTGGGCCCATCGCCGTCACCTCTTGCGCGCCTTGGGATCCAGCGCGTCGCGCACCGCGTCGCCCAGCATGATGAAGCTGAGCACGGTGAGCGCCAACGCCGTCGCGGGATAGAACAGGATCGCCGAGGTGCGGATCTCCTTCTGGCCGGCGGCGATATCCGACCCCCAGGACACGATGGTGCGCGACAGTCCGACACCGAGATATGACAGCGTCGCCTCGGTCACGATGAACACCCCGAGCCAGATCGTGGTGATCACGATCAGCGGCCCGGCCGCGTTGGGCAGCACGTGCCGCAGCAGAATCCGGAACCGCGACACCCCCAATGCCTTTGCCGCCGTGACGTACTCGCTGTTCTTGGCTTGGATGACCGCGCCGCGGGCGATCCGCGCGGCCTGCGGCCAGGTGAACGAGGCCAGGATCAGCATCACCGTGAACACGGTGCGCGACTCCAGCAGCTGCATGATCACGATCGCGGCCAGCATCAGCGGCAGCGCGAAGAAGATCTCCGCGATCCGAGACACCACCGAATCGAACAGGCCGCCGTAATACCCTGCGAGCGAACCCAATACGCCGCCGATCAACACGAACAGCACGGTCGCGCCGACACCGGTGACCACCGATGCGCGCGCCCCGTACACGGTGCGGGCGAAGATGTCGCAGCCCTGCTTGTCGAAGCCGAACGGATGACCGCCGCCGGGCGGCTCCATGCTGAAATCCCCGCTGCAGTACCGCGGATCCTGATCGGTGAACAGGCCCGGCCACACCACCACCAGCAGCACGAGCAGGATCAGCACGGCGGCGATCACGAAGATCGGGTTGCGCCGCAACTGCCGCCAGGCGTCGCGCCACACGCTGGTCGGGGCGGTGGTCTCGTCGAGCCGGTCGGTGGCCAGCACCTCCACCTCGTCCGGCGGGGCCACGAAATGCTCCTGCCCCGGCCGGGTTTCCCGCGCGTCGGTCGGCTGGTCAGGCATAGCGGATCCTCGGGTCGAGGGCGGCGTACAGCAGGTCGACGATCAGGTTGGAGATCAAGAAGATCACGATCAGCACCGTCACGAACGCGACCACCGTCGGTGGTTCACCGCGGGTGATGGCCTGGTACAGCGTCCCGCCGACGCCGGGAATGTTGAAGATGCCCTCGGTGACGACCGCGCCGCCCATCAGCGCGCCGAGGTCGGCGCCGAGGAAGGTGATCACCGGGATCATCGAATTCCGCAGGATGTGCACCCCGATCACCCGTCGCCGGGTCAGCCCCTTGGCGGTCGCGGTGCGCACGTAGTCGGCGGTCATGTTCTCCGCCACCGAATTCCGCGTCAACCGCAGCACGTAGGCGAACGACAGCGCGCCCAGCACGAACGCCGGGACCAGCAGATCGGTGAAACTCGCCTTGCCGGTGACGGTCACCGGCGCGATCCCCCACTTCA
Source organism: Nocardia sp. N2S4-5 (assembly GCF_044628355.1). NCBI lineage: Bacteria > Bacillati > Actinomycetota > Actinomycetes > Mycobacteriales > Nocardiaceae > Nocardia > Nocardia sp. N2S4-5. Next base: position 4,520,715 of record NZ_JBIUPM010000001.1, read on the forward strand.
CGCCGAGCAGGAACTGGGCGAGGAAGCCGATAACGAAGATCGGCACGGCGATGATGACCAGACTGAGCACCAGCATCGTGGAGTCGAACAGCTTGCCCTTGCGCAGCCCCGCGATCAGGCCGAACACTACACCGAACACCGCCTCGATCAGCACCGCCAGGACGGCGAGGCGCAGGGTGACCGGGAACGCCCGCGCGAGTTCGTCACGCACCGGCCGACCGGAGAACGAGGTGCCGAAATCGAAGGTGACGATGCCTTTCAGGTACTCCAGATACTGGATGATGAACGGCTGATCCAGGTGGTACCGGGCCCGCAGCGTGGCCTCGACCGCCGGGGTCATCGGCCGATCGCCCGCGAGCGCCCGGACCGGGTCGCCCGGGATCAGGAAGACCATCGCGTAGATGAGCAGCGTCGCTCCGAGGAAGACCGGAATCATCTGGAGCAGCCGCCGCACGACATACCAAGCCATGTTTACTCCATCGAGCGGCGCGGGCTATTTTTCGATGTTCTCGAAGTCGAACAGGCCGCTCCACGCGACCCGCGCGTTCGTCACGCGGTCCGAGTGCCCGGCCGCGACGTTGTAGTCGAAGATCGGGATGTCGGCCATGTCGGTGAACAGCACCTGCTGCGCCTGGGCGGCCAGGTCGTATGCCCGCTCCGGAGTGGGCGCGGCCTGGGCGGCGAACAGCAGCCGATCGAATTCGGGACTGTTGTAGGCGCTGTCGTTGGTGGCCGAGCTGCTGAGGTACATCGCGGTCAGGAATTCGAACATGGACGGGTAGTCGCCCTGCCAGCCGTACCGGAAGGCCTTGCCGATGGTCTTGGCGGTGATCTCGTCGCGGATGTTCTTGAACGTCGGGTACGGCACGCCCACCGCGTCGATGCCCAGCACGTTCTTGACGCTGTTGGCGACGGCCTCGATCCACGCCTGGTGACCGCCGTCGGAGTTGTAGGCGATCTGGTAGGCGCCCGACCACGGCGAGATGGCGTCGGCCTGCGCCCACACCTTCTTGGCCTCGTCGGGATTGTATTGCAGCACTTCGGATCCGGGCAGGTTGTCACGGAAGCCGTCGAGGGTGAAGGCGGTGAAGTCGCGGGCCGGGATCCGGGTGCCGTGGAAGATGTTCTCCGCGATCTGCGGTCGATTGATCGCCATCGAGATCGCCTTGCGGCGCAGCACGCCCTCCGGCCCGGCGAAGTGCGGCACGTTGGACTGGATGCCGATGTGCTGGCTGTAGGCGATCGGCTTGCTGATCGCGCGGTCGCCGAGGTCCTGTTCGTAGGTGGCCAGGGCGGTGTCGGGGATGACGTCGAGCGCGTCGAGATTACCGGCCTGCAGGTCGGCGTAGGCGGTGTCGAAGGACTGGTACATCGCGAAACGCAGGCCCTTGTTCTTGGCCGGGCGCCCGCCGGGATAGTCGGGGTTGGGCGTGACGTCGATCTTGACGTTGTGCTCCCAGGTGTCGAACTTGTAGGGGCCGTTGCCGATCGGCTTCTCGCCGAACGCCTTCATGTCCTTGTACGCGGACTCGGGCAGCGGGTAGAACGGCGCGAAACCCAGCTCCAGTTCGAAATCGATGGAGGGCTGCTTCAGGTCGACGGTGAAGGTGTGGTCGTCGACCACCTTCAGGCCCGACATCGTCTGCGCCTTGGGCGGATTCGCCGAGACGTCGTCGTAGCCCGCGATGCCGGCGAAGGCCCAGTTCTGCAACTGTCCGTTGGTGCCGAGGGCACCGTAGTTCCAGGCGTCGACGAAGGATTTGGCGGTGACCACGGTGCCGTCGGTGAACTTCCAGTCCGGCTTGATGGTGATCGTGTAGTGCTGACGATCGGTGGTCTCGATCGACTGCGCCATCTCGTTGTGCGCCTTGCCGTCCGCGTCGTAATACTTCAACCCGGCGAACAGCCGGTCGACCACCCGGCCGCCCATGTTCTCGTTGGTGTTGGTGGGTACCAGCGGATTCTGTGGCTCACCGGCGTTGACCGTGACGAGATCGGTGTCGCTGTCGGAGGAACATCCGGTCAGTGCGAGGCCGGCGGCCACCAGTGCCGCCGCGGCCAGCGCGGTGATCGTCTTCAGTCTCAACGCAATCTCCCGATTCCACGAACGGCTGGGTGAGTCGGACACTAACCATCAGGTCGGCGGTTGTCAGCGGTTCCCCTCGGGATTGTTCGCCTTGTTAGCAATCCGGCAACACAGCCGACTCACGCCCCTCGAAGCCTGACATATCGCACCCGGGGACGACCCGGCGCGCTGTCCACTAGGGTCGAAATCGTGGCCGTGGTCACCCGGCCGTAGGTGCAGGCGAGAGAAGAGGCGAGATGACCGATACCACCGATCACCGGGACGTGTATCCGCCGACCGCGGAGTTCGCTGCGGCTGCCAATGCCGATGCGTCTCCTACGATCGGGCCGCTGCCGATCGGGAGGGGTTCTGGGCCGAGCAGGCCGACCGGCTGCACTGGCACCAACGCTGGACCCGGGTGCTGGACTGGGACAACCCACCGTTCGCGCGCTGGTTCGTCGACGGCACCCTCAACGTCGCCTACAACTGCGTGGACCGCCACGTCCTGGCCGGACACGGCGAACAGGTCGCCATCCACTGGGAAGGCGAACCCGGCGACTCCCGCGCCCTCACCTACGCCGACCTGCAAGCCGAGGTATCACAGGCGGCGAACTACTTCACCGAGCTGGGCCTCGAGACCGGTGACCGGGTCGCGATCTACATGCCGATGGTGCCCGAGGCAATCGTGGCGATGCTGGCCTGTGCGCGACTGGGTGTGACGCATTCGGTGGTGTTCGCCGGCTTCTCGCCCAGCGCGCTGCGCCAGCGCGTCGACGACGCCGAGGCGCGCCTGGTGATCACCACCGACGGGCAGTGGCGGCGCGGCAAGGCGGCACCGTTGAAGGAGGCGGTGGACGAGGCGCTGTACGCGCACGGCAGCACCCCGTCGAGCGTGGAACACGTACTCGTGGTGCGGCGCACCGAGATCGAGGTGCCGTGGACCGAGGGTCGCGACCTGTGGTGGCACGAGACGGTCGCGCAGGCCTCACCCGAGCACGAGGCGCAGTCCTTCGACGCCGAACACCCGCTCTACATCCTCTACACCTCCGGCACCACCGGCAAACCCAAAGGCATCCTGCACACCTCCGGTGGCTACCTCACCCAGGCCGCCTACACCCACCACACCGTGTTCGACCACAAACCCGGACAGGACGTGTACTGGTGCACCGCCGACATCGGCTGGGTCACCGGCCACTCCTACATCGTCTACGGCCCCCTCGCCAACCGCGCCACCCAAGTCGTCTACGAAGGCACCCCCAACCACCCCGACGAACACCGGCACTGGCAGATCGTCGAAAAATACGGCGTCACCATCTATTACACCGCCCCGACGCTGGTCCGCACGTTCATGAAATGGGGCCGCGACATCCCCGCCGCCCACGACCTGTCCAGCATCCGCGTGCTGGGCTCGGTCGGCGAACCGATCAACCCCGAAGCCTGGCGCTGGTACCGCGACGTCATCGGCGCGAACACCGCCCCCATCGTCGACACCTGGTGGCAAACCGAAACCGGCGCCATCATGATCTCCCCCCTCCCAGGCGTCACCCCCGCCAAACCCGGCGCCGCCATGACACCGCTGCCCGGCATCTCCGCGAAGGTCGTCGACGAGGGAGGTGACACCGTCGAACTCGGCGAGACCGAAGCCAACGGATATCTGGTGCTCGACCAACCCTGGCCGTCGATGCTGCGCGGCATCTGGGGCGACCCCGACCGCTACCAAGACACCTACTGGTCCCGCTACGCCGACCACGGCTGGTACTTCGCCGGTGACGGCGCGAAACTCGACACCGACGGCGACCTGTGGGTCCTCGGCCGAGTGGACGACGTGATGAACGTCTCCGGGCATCGCATCTCCACCGCCGAAGTCGAATCCGCCCTCGTCGGGCACTACGGCGTCGCCGAAGCCGCCGTCGTCGGCGCCAGCGACACCACCACAGGCCAAGGCATCGTCGCCTTTGTCATCCTCACCGGCGAAGCCGAGCACACCGGCCAAGACCTCGTCGACGAACTCAAAGCCGAAGTCTCCCGCGAAATCAGCCCCATCGCCCGCCCCCGCGACATCCACATCGTCCCCGAACTCCCCAAAACCCGCTCCGGCAAAATCATGCGCCGCCTCCTCCGCGACATCGCCGAAGGCCGCGAACTCGGCGACACCTCCACCCTCGTCGACCCCAACGTCTTCCACGCCATCCGCGAACAGAAGTCGAACTGACAGACAACAGCACCCGCACCTCCCGATACGCCGTAAAGCAAACTGGGCGGACCCGTTAGAATGTCGTAAGGAGTGCCGGGAAGTCTGGTCGGCGTGTTGTCTCGTCGACCGAAAGGCGCCCCGTGATCGTTGCGCTCCGCTCCGAACTCGCCCGCTTTCTCCGTACCGAGACCGTCGGTGGCGCGCTGCTGTTGACGGCCGCGGCAATCGCGCTGCTGTGGGCGAATTCGCCGTGGAGCGAGAGTTACTTCACCTTCTCCGATACCGAACTCGCGATCGCGCCACTGCATTTGGATCTGACCGTCGCGGAATGGGTCGAGGACGGGCTCCTCGCGGTGTTCTTCTTCGTCGCGGGCCTGGAACTCAAGCGTGAATTGGTGGTCGGCGAACTCGCGGATCGCAAGCGGGCCGCTCTGCCGGTCATCGCCGCCGTCGGGGGTGTGATCCTGCCCGCGGTGATCGCCGCGGGCATCGGGTTCGGCGTCGAGGGCATGGAACGCGGGTGGGCGATTCCGGTCGCCACCGACATCGCCTTCGCGCTGGCGGTGCTCGCACTGACCGGCTCCCGGATTCCCGCCACCGCGCGGGTGTTCCTGCTGAGCCTGGCGGTCGTCGACGATCTCATCGCCATCGTCCTGATCGCGATCCTGTTCACCACGTCGATCGCGATCGGCTGGCTGCTCGCCGCGGCGGCCTGCTTCCTCGCGTGGGCGCTGGCCCAGCACCGGCGGCTGCGGTCGCCGTTGATCTACGTGCCGCTGGCGCTGGTGGCCTGGTATGCGTTGCACGAGGCGGGAATTCACCCCACCCTGGCCGGTGTGCTGTGCGGACTACTGACCCGGGTGCGGCCCGACGCAGACGAGGACGAGGCGCCCGCGACCCGGCTCGAGCATCTGTTCCAGCCGATCTCCGCGGGTGTGTGCGTGCCGCTGTTCGCGCTGTTCGCCTCCGGTGTCCCGCTGTCGACCGCGGTGTTCGGCGAACTGTTCACCGAGCGGCTGGCCTTGGCGATCATGGTCGGCCTGCTGGTCGGCAAGACCCTCGGACTGTTCGGCACGAGCTGGGTCGCGATCCGCCTCGGCATCGCCGAACGCCCCGCCGGTCTCGGCAACCGCGACATGTTCGCCCTGTCGGTACTGGGAGCGATCGGCTTCACCGTTAGCCTCTTGGTGGCAGAACTTGCGTTGGCGAATGATGTCGCCGCCGCCGAACTGGCGAAAGCAGCCGTGTTGCTGACGTCAATGGCGGCTTCCCTGATCGGTTCGGCGCTACTGTTGCGACGAGGCCGCGCTCATCAGGCGCGACGGCACGCCCACGTGGCCGCAGCACACGAGTAGAGCCGGACAGCACCGGGGACATGGAGAAGGGTCGAGCATTGAGCTTCACAAACGGCGGTAACGGTAACGACGGGGGCCGCAACCGGAGCATCACCGCTATTCCGCTGTCCGAGGTCGATACGACGAAGAATGCCAGCATCGGTGATCTGGTACGCGATGCCGCCGAGCAGATGTCGACCCTGGTCCGCGCCGAGGTGGCGCTGGCCAAGGCCGAGGTGACCGGCGAGATTCGCAAGGGCCTGCAGGGCAGCGTGTATTTCATCGTGGCGCTGACCATCCTGCTGTTCTCCTCGTTCTTCTTTTTCTTCTTCCTCGCCGAACTACTCGATGTCTGGCTGTATCGGTGGGCGTCGTTCCTGATCGTGTTCGCCCTGATGGTGGTCGCGGTCGCGCTGTTCGGTTTCCTCGGTTATCGGAAGGTGCGCAAATTGCGGGCGCCCGAGAAGACCATCGAGTCGCTCAAGGAGACCCGCACGGTGCTGCCGCACGGCCTCGGCTCGCACGCCGAGCACCCGACGCTCGACGCCGCCACCTCGACCGATCGGCCGGGCAGGTAGTCCCGGCGACTACGCTGTATCGGCGTGTCGTCTAACCCGAGCCCGGATCCGTCCAGCGTCCGCTACGACGGACCGTGGGCCCATAAGGACGTGCATGCCAACGGCATTCGGTTCCACGTCGTCGAGGCGGAGTCACCGCGGCAGGCCGCCGCGGTGGATCCGCCGCTCGTGGTGCTGCTGCACGGTTTCGGCGACTTCTGGTGGTCGTGGCGGCATCAGCTGACCGGGCTCGCCGAGCAGGACTACCGGGTGGTCGCGGTCGATCTGCGCGGCTACGGCGATTCCGACAAACCACCGCGCGGCTACGACGGCTGGACGCTGGCCGGTGACGTGGCCGGACTGATCCGGGCGCTCGGGCACAGCGAGGCGACGCTGGTCGGGCATGCCGAGGGCGGCCTGGTGTGCTGGGCGACCGCGGTGCTGCATCCCCGGCTGGTGCGCTCCATCGCGCTGGTCGGTTCGCCGCATCCGGTCGCGTTGAAGCAGGCGGTGCTGCGCGATCGGCATCAGCGCGCGGCGTGGCTACCGAACTTCCTGCGTTATCAGCCGCCCCGCTACGGCGAACGGCTGCTCACGGTCAACGACGGGTACGAGGTCGAGCGACTGCTGCGGCAGCGGGCGGGCTCGCGCTGGGCGGGCACCGCGGAATTCGTGGACACCGCCCGCCGGATGCGGCGGGCGATCCGCATCTCCGGCGCCGCGCACTGCGCGCTGGAATATCAGCGCTGGGCCTTCCGCAGCCAATGGCGTCCGGACGGCGCCCGTTTCATGGCGACCATGCGGGAACCGATCCGAGTGCCGGTGCTGTCGCTGCACGGCGGCGCCGACCGATACATCCTCGATTCGACGCTGCGCCGCGAACACCCTCTCGCGCCCGATCGCCGGGTGGTCGAGATTCCGGGCGCGGGCCACTACGCGCACCAGGAGAGCCCGGACGCGGTCACGGCGGAGTTGGCGAAACTACTGGGCTGAGCCTCGACGCCGCAGTTGACTCGGAGTCGGCTCCAGGTTCTACGGTTCAGGGTGTTCGCCGCACCATCGCACCGCCGCCCCGCGCGGCGCCAGGAGAGGAAAGCTCATGGCCGACAACGCCGCCGAAACCCGGGATCAGCGCTTCGATCGCGGGCTCGAGATCCTGACGCGCATCGACGGCGAGGCCGGGCAGCGGGTCATCGACTCGTTGTCCGACATCTCCCCGGAACTCGGACATCAGATCGTGGCGTGGGGATTCGGGGAGATCTACCAGCGCCCGGTGCTGCCGCCGCGGGACCGCCAGCTCGTCACGCTCGGCATCCTCACCGCGCTCGGCGGCGCCGAAGCACAGCTCGAGGTGCACATCAACGCCGCGCTCAACGTCGGCCTGACGCCCGAGCAGATCACCGAGGCGTTCCTGCACGCCGCCGGATACTGCGGCTTCCCGCGCGCGCTCAACGCCACCTTCGTCGCGAAGAAGGTGTTCGGCGAGCGCGGCCTGCTGCCGGTCTCCGCACCGGAGACCGGCACCGCCTAACTCAGCACGCACTCACCGGTCGGGACCTGCGCGCTCGATGATTCGGCCGAATTCAGTGCGTCGCGAACCTCGTTGAGGGTCAACGCGTAACCCGTGTCCTCGTCGACCACGGCGGCGCCGAAGACCAGGCCCAGCACCTGACCCTTCGTATCCACCAGGGGCCCACCGGAATTGCCCGCCCGCACCCGGCCGCGCACGGTGTAGACCTCACGCTCCACGGTGCCGGTCTTGTAGATGTCCGGCCCGGTCAGCTCCAGGGTCTCGCGCACCCGGGCGGCGCTCGCGGTGTACGGACCGCCGCCGGGATAGCCGAGCACGATGGAACTCTGGCCGGAGGCGCCCGGCTCCGGGGCGGGCGGGATCGCCGGCGCGTTGAGCCCCGGCACGGCGAGCACGGCCACGTCCTTGGACGGGTCGAACAGCACCACGGTCGCGTCCAGCGCACCGCGCGCGGTGTCGACCTGCACGGTGTTGGTACCGGCGACCACGTGCGCGTTCGTCATGACGCGCTCGGGAGCGATCACGAAACCCGAACCCTCCAGCGCGCGCTGGCAACTCGGCGCGACACCACGGATGCGCAGCACACTGTGCTGCAGATCCAGCGCGACGGGGCTGTCCAGCACGCTCGGGTCCGGCGGCTCGACCGCCGCGATCGGCGCGCGGCCGAACGGGCCGATCACATCCGGCAGTCCGGAGGTGTTGAGCAGCTGGGAGAACTCGTTGGGCAAGCGACGCAACCAGTTCGGCGCCACCTCGTTCACGTCGGAGAGCACGCGCGAGCCGTTCACCGCGGCCGCGATGGCGGGCTGCGAGGACGACGCCAGCGGCAACGCCAGCAGCCAGGCGGTCACCAGCACGGCCACCGTCTGCAACGCGGCGCCCACCACGCTGTCGACGCTGCGCGTGAACGGATGCCGCATCCCGCTGCGCGCCGCGCGGCCGAGCACCATCCCGGCCACCTCGCCGATGATCACCAGCGCCACGATCAGCACCACGCCGACCAGCACACGTTTTCGGCCCTCGCTGATGTGGACCAGGATGTGCGGCGCGATCAGGATGCCGGCCACCGCGCCCAGCACCACGCCGAGGAAGGCCAGGGCGGACGCGACCGCGCCCTGCCGCCACCCCGAGGAGGCGGCGAGCAGCGCGATGATCACGACCGCGATGTCGAGCCAGGCCGACGAACTCATAACGTCATCCCCACTGCCGCGAGCGAGGCCTGCAGATCACGCACGTCGTGGTAATCCCATTCCCGCTCCCATCCCGAAACAGCCAGCAGACCGGCCAGCACACCGGCGGTGAAACCCCAGACCAGCATGCCGTCGACGGCGAACGCCGGACCCATGTACCCCAGCGGATGCCGCACGACGAACCGGTTCGCGGGGTCGATCAGCTCCGAGATCGGCACCCGGGTCACCCGCGTGGCCTCCGCCTCGCTGACCACGCCGACCTCGCCGGGCGTGCGCCAGTAGGCGACCACCGGCGTCACGTCGAATCGCGAGGGCGGCACGAAAATAGGGGGTAGGACCGCGATCGGGTCCACACCGGCCGGGTCCACGCCGGTTTCCTCGCGGGCCTCGCGCAGCGCGGTGGCGATCGGGCCGTCGTCCCCGGGCTCGACGCCGCCGCCGGGGAAGGCCACCTGGCCGCTGTGCTCGCGCAGCGTCGCCGCGCGCTGGGTGAGCAGCACGTCGGCGTCGGCGGGTAACCCGCCCGGGGCCTGCGCATCGGGTTCGGGGGCGCCGCCGAACAGCACCAGCACCGCCGCCGACCGCGGTCGCACGGCCGCCGACACCAAGCGCCGGGCGGTCCGGTTCAACACCTGGTTGACCCCGGTCGGGTCGGCGGGCTTGCGCTCGACCACACCGCGCAACCAGGCCGGAATCGCGTCGGTCACCAATTCCGGTCTCGCGCCGGGCATCTCGCCTTCGCGGTCGTGCACGCTGCCTCCTCCCACCCCGATCCTCATCCTGTCCTGGCGGCGGCCGCGGGGCACACCCGAGCCGCCCGCCACACCGGTACGTCGCGCCGCTCGGACAGTAATCCGCCGGGCCGGGACTCGCCCGGCACGGTCGTCGACGCGACGGCGCGGCGGGTGAGCGTCCGACGCACCGATTCGATCACGACCGGCCGCGCCCGCGCGAACCGAGTAGTCCCCCACGCGGTTCCGCGCGCCGACGACGCCGCCGGTCCGCTCATGGTGGATCGTCACCGCCGTCGCGGGCTTGCCCGGCCCGGACATCCCGGCCGCTCGCGCACCCGGAAACCGCGGCTCGGTCACGCGCCGACTCGCAGTTCACCGGCGACGGTGGCGGCGATGTCGTCCGCGGTGTCGAACGGGCGGACAACCACTTTCGCGATCGAGCCGTCGGACCGAACCAGGACCGACACGGGCAGGACCGCGGGCGCGCCGACTGCCGCGCGGACCCGGCCGTCACCGTCCTGCACTCCCGGTAGGTGAACATCGAGGTCCCGCAATCGCGCCAGCGCCTTGGCCTCGTCGGGGTCGCTGTGCACCGTCACGACGGTGAGCGCATCGGGCCGGGCGGCGTACTGCCGCAAGGCGGGAAGCTCCCGGGCGCACGGCTCGCACCAGTACGCCCACAGATTCACCAGCGCGGGCCGGCCGGCCAGGGCGGCGCCCAGATCGAGCGGCCGCCCGTCACGCAAGCACCCGACCGTGATCCCCGCCAGCGGACCCGCCGCGGGGGCAGGCGTCGACTGCGCCGGGCACTCGGCGAGCGCCGCGTCGGCACGCTCACCGTCGGACGCCGCCGCGGGACCGCCACGCACCGCGGTAGCGGTATTCGTGCGGAGGTCCCGATGCTCGCGGGGCCACAGCGCCACGGCCAGCGCGACGACCGCGATCAGCAGCACCAGCGCCCAGCGCCACGCCGCCGGTATTGATCTCACCGGCCCACCAATTCCAGCAGGTGCTCTGCCTCGGGGCCCTTGATCAGGGCGGCGGCGGTCGCGGGGTCGGTCGGCCCGGCGCCGAAGGCCGGGCAGTCGTTGGCCAGCACGCAGGCGCCGCAGGCCGGTTTGCGCGCGTGGCAGACCCGGCGACCGTGGAAGATCACCCGGTGCGAGAGCATCGTCCATTCCTTGCGCTCGATCAGCTCTCCCACGATGTGCTCGACCTTCACCGGATCTTCCTCGGTGGTCCAGCCCCAGCGCCGCACCAGCCGACCGAAGTGGGTGTCCACGGTGATCCCAGGAACGTCGAAAGCGTTGCCCAGGATGACATTCGCGGTCTTGCGGCCGATCCCGGGCAGGCGCACCAGCTCCTCGAGCGTGTGCGGTAGCACACCCTCGTACCGTTCGGTCAAGGCCTGTCCCAGCCCGATCAGCGAAGTGGTCTTGTTGCGGTAGAAGCCCGTCGGGCGGATGTACTCCTCCAGCTCCACGCGGTCGGCCTCGGCGTAGGCGCGGGCATCGGGATACCGGGCGAACAGGGCGGGCGTCGTCTGGTTCACCCGGACGTCGGTGCACTGCGCGGAGAGGATCGTGGCGACGGCCAGCTCGAGCGGGGTGGTGAAATCCAACTCACAGTGTGCGTTCGGAAACGCCACCGCGAGCGTCCGATTCATCCGGCGGGCCCGGCGCACCAGACCCACCCGGGTCTCCTTCGCGAACCTGCGTGCCTGCGAGCCACCAGGCTTCTTGCCGCGGACCGGCTTGCCGTCGGCGGCCGCGGCATCCGGATCGAGGGCGGGCGCGGGCGCGGTGGTTCGGGGTTCACGCACGGGTCCACCATACGGAAGCCCACCGACGTGAGTACGCCCGTGAAGACCCGCCGTGTTCCATCTGAGACCTATTCCGTGTTTACTCACGGTTATGCAAGGACTTGCTGTAGTGCTCTTCCCGGTACTGCTGATGCTGTTCGCGCTGTTCATGGAACGCGTCGAAAACCGGCTCCGCAAACTGCTCGAACCGGAAGAAGAGGTCCAGCAGTACCTGGATCGAGCCAGCAACGCAGAGGTCAACGAGCTTGCCAAGCTCGGTGTGCCCGCCGCCGCGGCCCATTCCGGTCGCCGACGCGCCCGTGGCGAAGAACTGGATGTCGCGCAGGCCAGCTGAGGCCGCGCTACTCCCTCCTGCGCACCGTTCACGCGGTGGATCCGGGAACCAATCCGGCGCCGCGTGCGTTTCACAGACCGTTCGTTACGTGGTGTCTGTCACTACGCTGCGCGAACGCAAAGTAGACTGCACTGTCGGCCGAAGCGCTTCGGTCCAGGACAGAGCCAATCCCATAAGGAGCACATTCGTGGACGAGGCCCTCGCCAGAGCAGGCATCTTCCAAGGCGTCGAGCCCACCGCGGTGGCGGCCCTCGCCAAACAGCTTCAGCCCGTGGACTTCCCGCGCGGCCACGTCATCTTCAACGAAGGTGAGCCGGGCGATCGGCTGTATATCATCACGTCGGGCAAGGTGAAGATCGGTCGGCGCTCCCCCGACGGCCGGGAGAACCTGCTGACCATCATGGGCCCGTCGGACATGTTCGGCGAGCTGTCGATCTTCGATCCGGGCCCGCGCACCTCGACCGCCACCACGGTCACCGAGGTCCGCGCCGTGACGATGGACCGCGACGCGCTGAAGTCATGGATCGACCAGCGTCCGGAGATCGCCGAGCAGTTGCTGCGAGTGCTGGCGCGCCGTCTGCGCCGCACCAACAACAACCTGGCCGACCTGATCTTCACCGACGTCCCCGGTCGCGTGGCGAAGGCGCTGCTGCAGCTGGCGCAGCGGTTCGGCACGCAGGAGGCCGGCGCGCTGCGCGTGACCCACGACCTCACCCAGGAGGAGATCGCCCAGCTGGTGGGCGCCTCTCGCGAGACCGTGAACAAGGCCCTCGCCGACTTCGCGCACCGCGGCTGGCTGCGGCTCGAGGGTAAGAGCGTGCTGATCTCGGACTCGGAGCGGCTGGCCCGCCGGGCCCGCTAGTCCCGGCCGCGCAGATAGGCGAGCTGCGCCTTGACCGAACTGCGCGCCGCCGGCCACAGGCGCTTGTCGACGTCGGCATAGACCTTGGCGACGATCTGCAGGGGTTTGGCCTCGGGCCCGAGTTCGGCGAGCGCCTGCCGCACCTGCTCCAGGCGTTCCCGGCGATGCCGGATGTAGTAGTCGATGACCGGCTTCGCCTCGGCGTGGTCCGGGCCGTGCGCCGGTAGCAGGGCCCGGCCGGACGCCACCTCGGCGAGCCGGTCGAGCGAGGCCAGGTAGTCGCCGAGCGCGCCGTCCCGCGATTCCAGCACCGTGGTGCCGCTGCCGAGTACGGTGTCGCCGGTCAGCACGGCGTCGTCGAGCAGGAACGAGACCGAATCCTCGGTATGGCCCGGGGTGGCGAGCACGGTCAGCCGCAACCCGGCCGCCTCGATCACCTCGCCGTCCGTCAGCGGTGTGTCGGACTCCCGCAAGAACCGGGAGTCGTGTGCCCGCACGGCGGTGCCGGTCAGTTTCACCAGGCGCTCGATGCCGCCGGTGTGATCGTGATGGTGGTGGGTGATCAGCGTCAGCGCGATCTTCCCGTCGGTCTCCCGTGCGATGGCGTCACTGTGCGCCCGATTCTTGGGCCCCGGATCGATCACGACACAGTCGGATCGGCCCGGGGCACGCAGAATCCAGGTGTTGGTGCCCTGCAAGGTCATCTTGTTGGGGTTGTTCGCCAGCAGCACCGAGGCGGTCGGCGTCACCGGTCGCAACTGTTCGTACGCGGGGTGGGTGCGGGTCATGTGCTGTCCTAACGCCCTGTGCTGCAACGAACTTCCGCTGCCAGATACTTATCGCAGCTTACGACCTAACGCACCTCGGCGATCAGCTCCACCTCCACGGGGGTGTTCTTCGGCAGCTCGAACACGCCGACCGCGGAACGAGCGTGCACGCCTGCCTCACCGAACACCTCGCCCAGCAGTTCCGAGGCGCCGTTGATCACCAGCGGCTGGTTGTTGAACCCCGGCGCCGAGGCCACGAAGCCCACCACCTTCACGATCCGCACCACCTCATCGAGGCCGACCAGATCGTGCACGGCCGCCAGCGCGTTCAACGCGCACCACTTGGCCGCCTCCTTGCCCTGCTCCAGGCTCACCTCGGCGCCGACCTTGCCGGACACCGACAGCTCACCGCCGATGAACGGCAGCTGGCCCGAGGTATAGACGTACGAGCCGGTGCGCAACGCCGGAATGTAGGCGCCCGCCGGTGCGGCCACACCGGGCAGTTCCAGGCCGAGCCGGTCGAGGTTCTCCCGCCACCCCATCAGCTCTTGGCTCGCTTCAGGTAGGCGACGTGCTGCTCGCCGGTCGGGCCGGGCAGCACCGTGACGAGCTCCCAGCCGTCGGCGCCCCACTGATCAAGAATCTGCTTGGTCGCATGCGTCAGCAGCGGCACGGTCGCGTATTCCCACACGGTCACATCACTCATGGGGGAGAGCTTATTGGTGATGTGGTGTACCAGACAGCGGGTGGATCCTGTAGCAGCGGTTTCCGGGCGCGCTATAGGCTCGCGGACGTGGGAGTACCGACTGCGGTGCCCGTTTCGACGGAACCGGGGCTGAAATTAGGGTGGCCGGAGCGCGCGGACAAGGCTCGTCTGCACTATGTCTCCGGCAAGGGTGGTACGGGGAAATCCACGGTGTCCGCGGCGCTGGCGCTGGCGCTCGCGGCCGGTGGCCGGCGAGTGCTGCTGGTGGAGGTGGAGGGACGGCAATCGATCGCGCAGCTGTTCGATCTGCCGCCGCTGCCGCCGACCGAGACGAAGATCGCGACGGCCGACGGCGGCGGCGAGGTGATGGCGCTGGCGCTCGACATCGAGCATGCCTTCCTCGAGTACCTCGACATGTTCTACAACCTCGGCTTCGCGGGCCGGGCCATGCGGCGGATGGGCGCCATCGAGTTCGTCACGACGATCGCGCCGGGCCTGCGCGACGTGATACTGACCGGCAAGATCAAGGAATGCGCGGTCCGCACCGACAAGTCGGGTAAGGCGCCGGGCCGTCCCGTCTACGACGAGATCGTCATCGACGCGCCCCCGACCGGCCGCATCGCCAGCTTCCTGGACGTCACCAAGGCGATGGCGGAGGTGGCGAAGGGCGGGCCGATCGCCGCGCAGGCCGAGGGCGTCTCCAAGCTGCTGCATTCCGACCAGACCGTCGTGCACCTGGTCACCCTGCTCGAGGCGCTGCCCGTGCAGGAGACCGCCGACGCCGTCGCCGAATTGACCGAGTCGGAATTCCGCGTCGGCACCGTGATCGTGAATCGCGCGACCGAGGGGTACCTGCCCGCGTCGGTGCGCGCGCGGATCGCCGCCGGCGACATCGATGCCGACGCCCTGCGCGCCGGGCTGACCGAGGCCGGAATCACGCTCTCCGACACCGACTTCCAGGGCCTGCTCCGGGAGGCCGTCGAGCATTCGGCCACGCTGCGGGCGCAGGACGACAGCTCCTCCGAACTGGCGAAGGTCGATTTCAGCCGGTTGTACCTCCCGGGCCTGCCGGACGGAATGGATCTGGGCGGGCTGTACGAACTCGCCGAACATCTGAGCGCACAAGGGGTCCGGTGATGAGTCTGCCCGGTACGGTCACACCGCTGGATATCGCGGGCATCATCGACGACCGGTCCACGCGCGTGGTGGTGTGCTGCGGCTCCGGCGGCGTCGGCAAGACCACCACGGCCGCGGCGATCGCGCTGCGGGCGGCCGAACGCGGCCGAAAAGTGGTGGTGCTGACCATCGACCCGGCCCGCCGCCTGGCGCAGTCGCTGGGGGTGAGCGATCTGGGCAATGTCCCGCAGCGCGTCGAATTGGGCGCGGAGGCGACGGGCGAGCTGTACGCGATGATGCTGAACATGCGCCGCACCTTCGACGAGATGGTGCTCGAGCACACCAGCCCCGAGAAGGCCGAGCAGATCTTCGCCAACCCCTTCTATCAGACCGTGGCCTCCTCCTTCGGCGGGACGCAGGAGTACATGGCGATGGAGAAGCTGGGCCAGCTCGCCGGCAAGAAGAAGTGGGATCTGATCATCGTGGACACCCCGCCTTCGCGCAACGCCCTGGACTTTCTGGACGCGCCGAAGCGGCTCGGGAACTTCCTCAACGGCAGGATGATTCGCGTCATCATGGCGCCCGGTCGCGGTGTGGGCCGGTTCGTCACGGGCGCGATGAGCCTGGCGGTCCGAGGTGTGTCGACCGTGGTCGGCGGCCAGATGCTCAAGGACGCGTCGCTGTTCCTGCAGTCGCTGGAGTCGATGTTCGGCGGCTTCCAGGACCGGGCCAACCGGACCTACGAGATGCTGTCCCGCCCCGGCACGCACTTCCTCGTCGTGGCCGCCGCGGAACCGGACGCCTTACGGGAGGCCTCGTTCTTCGTCGACCGCCTGTCCACCGATCACATGCCGCTGGCCGGGCTGGTGCTCAACCGCACCCACCCGGCGCACAGCTCGCTGTCGGCGGAGACGGCCCTGGCCGCCGCCGACCGCCTGGCCACCGACCCGGACGCGGACGATCGGGCCGACAGCGACCCGGCCGCGCTGGCCGCGGACGTGCTCCGCATCCACGCGCACCGGGCGACCACCGCCAAGCGCGAGCAGCATCTGCTGCACCGGTTCACCGGCGCGCACCCGCGGGTGCCGATCGTCGCCGTCACCGCGCTGCCGTTCGAGGTGTCGGACCTGGATGCGCTGCGCGCCGTAGGCGATCAGCTGACCGATCCGGGTGCGGCGGCCTGACATCTCGGCCGACCGCGACCGACGATCCTGGGACGGAAACGGTTCGAGCCCGCACTCGCGGGCTCGGACCGAATCACCGTGGGGACTACATTGCCACTTTCTGCTGCCGCTGGGCCCGGAAGAACTCCGCCCAGGACGTCACCTCCGGATGTTGCTTGAGCAGCGCACGCCGCTGCCGCTCGGTCATCCCACCCCACACACCGAACTCCACTCGATTGTCCAGGGCGTCGGCCCCGCACTCCATCAGCACCGGACAGTGCCGGCAGATCGTCGCCGCCTTGCGCTGCGCCGCGCCACGCACGAACAACTGGTCGGGGTCTACTTCCTTGCATCGGGCCTGGGAAACCCAGGCGATTCTCGCTTCGGCCTGCTCCACGTCCAATCGAGCGATGGGGGTAGTCATGTGCATTTGGTGTGCCCCTTTGCAGTCCGAACACCGGGTCAACGGCGCTCCAGAATCGCGTGCGGAGCGCAGCAACCCAACCCCACTGCGTCCCGCACCACATTCCACTTTGAGTGTTAGCTCTATCACACTGGGTTCTCAATCTAGGTAAAGGTATGGCGCCTGCGCAAGACCGTCCCCAGATTTTTTGGTACGCCCGTCCCTGCAATTGCGACAAAGAACCAGCCAGTCTGCCCATTCACCGCGACACGCCCGCCCCACCCCCTAAAGACGCGCCGCCCCCTCCCCAGCGTCTATACCCCTGACACCACCCCCCGCTCCCCAAACGACGAAGCCCACCACCCCCTCACGTAACCCCGCCCCCTCACGTAACCCCCACGGTTTTCGGCGCGTCTCGGTTTTCGGGTGCCGCTGCAAAGCGACGAAGGAGCCAGCAGCGGCACCCGAAAACCGAGACCAAGGGCGCCGAAAACCCGCGACGCCGAAGGCGCCGCCGATAACAGAGCCTTTACCCTTGCAAGGTGCCGATCTCACAAACGCTCGCGAGGCTCGCCGGTGCGTGCGTCCTGGCGGCCGTGCTCATCGCCGGGCTGTTGTTCCCGCTCGCCGGTGGCTTCGGATACGTGTCCAACCGGGCCGCCGACGCCGTCGACAACGTGTCCGCGGAACTGGTCGAGGGCAACGCCCCCGCGGTGTCGACGATGGTGGACGCCGCCGGTAATCCCATCGCCTGGCTGTACGAGCAGCGCCGCTTCGAAGTGCCCAGCGACCGGATCTCCAACGACATGAAGTTGGCGATCGTGTCCATCGAGGACCGGCGGTTCGCCGAGCACGGCGGCGTGGACTGGCAGGGCACGCTCCGCGCCTTCCTCACCAACACCTCGAGCGGCGAGGTGCAGCAGGGCGCGTCCACGCTGGATCAGCAGTACATCAAGAACTTCCAGCTACTGGTGGTCGCGAAGACCGACGCCGAGCGCCGCGCCGCGATCGAGACGACGCCGGCGCGCAAGCTGCGTGAGATCCGCATGGCGCTGACGCTCGAGAAGCAGCTGACCAAGGACGAGATCCTCACCCGCTACCTGAACATCGTCCCGTTCGGCAACGGCTCCTACGGGATTCAGGACGCCGCGCAGACCTACTTCGGCGTGGACGCCAAGGATCTGAAGGTGTCGCAGGCGGCGATGCTGGCGGGCATGGTGCAGAGTTCGTCGAAGCTCAACCCCTACACCAACCCGCAGGGCGTGCTGGATCGGCGCAATACCGTGCTGGACACCATGATCCAGAACATCCCCAGTCGCGCCGAGGAGTTCCGCGCCGCCAAGGCCGAACCGCTGGGCGTGCTGCCGGATCCGAAGGGCCTGCCGCGCGGCTGCATCGCGGCGGGTGATCGCGGCTTCTTCTGCGATTACGCGCTGCAGTACCTGGCCAATTCGGGCATCAGCAAGGAGCAGATCGACAAGGGCGGCTACACGATCCGCACCACGCTGGACCCGGCGGTGCAGAATTCGGTGAAGGCCGCGGTGTCGGGGATGACGAAGCCGGATCTGGAGGACATCGCCGAGGTCACCAGCATCATCGGCACCGGGCAGGACGCGCATCCGGTGCTGGCGATGGCCTCGAGCCGCACCTACGGCCTGAGCGGCGAGGGCCACGAAACCGTGCAGCCGCAGCCGTATTCGCTGGTCGGTGACGGCGCGGGCTCGATCTTCAAGCTGTTCACGACGGCCGCGGCGATGGAGAAGGGGCTGGGCATCAACGCCCAGCTGGATGTGCCGTCGTTCTTCTCCGCCAAGGGCATGGGTAACAGCGGCACGCCCGGCTGCCCGCCCGAGACGTACTGCGTGAAGAACGTCGGCAACTACCGGTCGCCGATGTCGGTGACCGAGGCGCTGGCGCAGTCGCCGAACACGGCGTTCGTCAAGCTCATTCAGGATGTCGGGGTGACGCCGACGGTCGATATGGCGGTCCGGCTGGGCATGCGTTCGTACGCGGCGGCGGGCACGTCCGGTCACGGCAACCAGAGCCTGGCGGACATGGTGAAGCAGCAGAATCTGGGCTCGTTCACGCTGGGCCCGTTCGCGATCAATCCGCTGGAGCTGTCGAATGTGGCGGCGACGCTGGCCTCGGGCGGCAAGTGGTGCCCGCCCTCGCCGATCCGGGAGGTGATCGACCGCAATGGTAAGCAGGTGCCGCTCACGCAGCCGTCCTGCGAGCAGGTGGTCGAGCCCGGCCTGGCGAATACGCTGGCCAACGCGATGGCGAAGGACAGCATCAGCGGCACCGCGGCCGGTTCGGCGCACGCGGCGGGCTGGAACGCGCCGATGTCGGCGAAGACGGGTACCACCGAGAGCCACCGGTCCTCGGCGTTCCTGGGTTTCACCAATTCGCTGGCCGGGGCAGCCTACATCTACGGCGACTCGCCGACGCCGGGCGAGATCTGCTCGTTCCCGTTGCGCAGCTGCGGCGACGGCAATCTGTACGGCGGTAACGAACCGGCCCGCAGCTGGTTCGACGGGATCAAGCCGGTGCTGGATCACTTCCCGCCGCCGGGCCTGCCGCCGGAGGACGACAAATACGTACGGGGCTCGAACAATTCGCAGATCCCCGACGTGGTCGGCATGACGGAGGCCGAGGCCCGCTCGACCCTGATCGGCGCGGGTTTCCAGGTCACCATGGTGACGGTGCCCGCCGCCCCGACGAAGGGCACGGTCATCGGGACCACGCCGAACGGTTCGGCCATCCCGGGCTCGGTGATCACGGTGAACATCAGTGACGGGACGCTGCGCGAACCGCCGCCGCCCGGACCGCCCCCGATACCGAATCTGCCGGGGCTGCCGCCACCACCGCGGCTGCCGCCGATCCCGATTCCCATCCCGATTCCGCGGTGATATCGCCGAGGGCCCGCTACCTGGTTCCAGGTAGCGGGCCCTCGCGTATATCCGGTGCCGCGGGTCCTAGAGCCGCGCCTTCACTGCCGCGGAGACGCGCGAGCCGTCGGCGCGACCGGCCGCGAGGCCGGTGGCGATCTTCATGACCTGGCCCATCTGCCGCATGCCGGGCCGTTCCCCGAGTTGCTCGGCGACCTGGGCGATCGCGGTGTCGGCGAGATCGGCGACCTCGGCGTCGGTCAGCGGAGTCGGCAGGTACTCATCGATGATCGCTTCCTCGGCGCGCTCGTTGGCGGCGAGTTCGCCGCGCCCGGCCTGCTCGTAGACGACGGCGGACTCGTTGCGCTTCTTCGATTCCTTGGCGAGCACGGCGAGCACGTCGGCGTCACCGAGTTCACGCGCCTGCGTTCCGGCGACTTCGGCGTTCTGGATCGCGGCCAGGAGCATGCGCAGGGTGCCGGTGCGCAGCTTGTCCTGAGCCTTCATCGCGGCGGTCAGATCGGCCCGCAGCTTCGATTTGAGTTCCGACATGCGCTCACGGTAGCCCGCGCTCGAGCACGGTCCCACTCCATTTGCGCCACGCCCGGCCGTGTCCCTGTGCGGAATCACACTCGGTGTTCGTCACACCCGTCGCCTATCCTGAGCGAATGCCCGTCTTCTCGTCCCCTGTACTCCGACGAGCCGCGTTGGGCACCGTCGCAGCAGGTGCCGCCGGAATCGGATACGCCTCGCTGGTGGAACGCAATGCCTTCGTGTTGCGGGAGGCGACCCTGCCCGTCCTGCAACCGGGCTCCGCGAGCCTGCGGGTGTTGCACATCAGCGATCTGCACATGACCCCCGGCCAGCGGCTGAAGCAGGCCTGGGTGCGGGAGCTGGCCAAGCTGGAGCCGGATCTCGTGGTCAACACCGGAGACAATCTCGCTCATCAGCGCGCGGTGCCGGCGGTCGTCCAGGCCCTGTCGGAGCTGCTGGCCCGCCCCGGGATCTTCGTCTTCGGCAGCAACGACTATTTCGCCCCGGTCCCGAAGAACCCGCTGAAGTACTTCGACAAGAACCACAAGCGCGTGCACGGCGCGCCGCTGCCGTGGCAGGACCTGCGCGCGGCCTTCACCGAACGCGGCTGGCTGGATCTGACGCACGTGCGCCGCGATCTCGAGGTCGCCGGAATCAAGATCTCCACCGCCGGTGTGGACGATCCGCATCTGCGCCGGGATCGCTACGAAACGGTCGCCGGAAGCCCGAACCCGCTGGCGGAGTTGAGCATCGGGCTCACCCACTCCCCCGAGCCGCGGGTGCTGGACCGGTTCGCCACCGACGGCTACGACCTCGTGCTGGCCGGGCACACCCACGGCGGGCAGCTGTGCCTGCCCGGTTTCGGCGCGCTGGTCACCAACTGCGGTATCGACCGTTCCCGGGTGAAGGGCGCCTCCCGCTGGGGCGCGCACACCCGCTTACACGTGTCGGCAGGCTTAGGCACCTCGCCGTGGGCCCCGTACCGGTTCTGCTGCCGCCCCGAGGCGACGCTGCTCACGCTGGTCGCGGCGCCGCCGGAACGCCCGATCGCCGACACCGGCCACGGCCTGTCGGAATCGGAGGCGATCGCGCGCTAGGGTGACGCCGAGGCGGAACGTGAGGCAGGGGACGAGGTTTGAGCAGCGGGTTCGATCGACGGCCGAATAACCCGACCGCGGCGAGCGGATCCGCTCCCAGTCCCCCGGCCCCGCGGTCCGCACCGGATCCCGCCGCGCAGACGGAGGAGATCCGGCGCACCGAGCGACCGGCGCAACTGAACTTCGCGGCGGGCGCGCGGCCGCTCCCACCCTCCGGCAACCCCGCCGGTGGGCTCGCTTCCGATCTGGAATCCGCTGCGACACAGGAATTCGCGGCGACCGCGCCGCCCGCCGGCTCGGACGCGCCGCCCAATCATGCTGCGGCGCATGGCGATACATCCTCGGCCACGGCATGGCAGTCGGCGGCTACGACTCCCATTCTGCGGCAGTCGGCGCAGCCGACCGATCCGGTGCGGCCGGTGCCGGAGCAGTCGTGGCAGGTGGGTGCGCCGACGGAAAGCATTGCGGCGCAACCTGTTCCCGCCTGGCGGGGGTACGGGTCGCAACATCCGCCGACGTCCACGTTCGAAGTGCCGCCCCACGGCCCACCGCCCGGCGCGCGGCGCAACCGCACGGCGTTGGTGTTCGCCGGTATCGGGGCTGTCGTCGTCGTGGCGCTGGCGGTGACGGTCGCGGTGATCGTCTCCGGCCGCAACTCCCGCGACCCCGCCGCCCAGGCCGGTAGCCCGTCCATGGTGAGCGCCCTCACCAGCGGCAAGAGCGCGCCGTCGCCGACCAGCTCCGTCCCGGCCACGCCGCGACCGAGCGCGGCCCCGGTGGCGCCGCTGGTGCCCGGTTTTCAGGTGGTGTCGATCCCGGAACGGGGTGCGGCCTACGACGTCCCACGGGACTGGAAGATCGATCCGGTCGGCACGGCGGTCTGGGGCCAACCACCCGACAGCGTGGAGCTGGCGGGCCTGGTGCAGGACGGTAAGGACTACTGCCCCAGCTACACCCGCACCAACGCGTTCCTGACCCTGTCACCGCGAAGCGACCCGGCCGCGGCGGCCACCGACGTCGGCGCCCGGATGGCCAAGGTGGGCTGGTCCGCCGCCGGCGCCACCGCGAGCGCGGCCGAGCCGCTGGATTCGCTCGACGGCCAGCTGCACGGCACCTTCGTGGAAACCACCGGCAACGCACCGCCGCCCGCCCCCGGCTGCGCCACCACCTTCGCCGTCTACACCTTCGCGTTCCCGAGCGAGAACGGCAACTTCGTGATGACCATCGCCGCCGACACCGGCGTGGACAAGGCTGTGGACAAGCCCACCGCCCAGCGCATCCTCACCAGCATCCGCCCCCTCCCAAACCGCTGACCAGCCGATTTAACGACCACCCACCCCCTGCTGTAAGCTACGACAGGTTCACTCACGGGGTGTGGCGCAGCTTGGTAGCGCGCCTCGTTCGGGACGAGGAGGTCGCAGGTTCAAATCCTGTCACCCCGACTCGTGTGTGGAGACACGACAGGGCCCCCGACCAGCATGCTGGTCGGGGGCCTTACTCGTTCACGGCCGCGATCTCAGTCCACTAATGATCCGGGCGCTGCTTCGGCAGGTTTTCCGAACTGCTAATCCATAAATCACGACTGTTTGGTTTCGTCCAGTCCGCATGACGCAGCAAGTCGCGGAGGGCTGCCGAGAAGTAGTTCTCGTAAACGGAACCCGTCCGGCTTATCCATTGCGACGAATCTCCTGAGTCATCGGCGTGGCGGGACCGGAATTACGGCCGGGGCGGACTGCGTAACGCTTTATCGGTGCTGGAGTACTGCGATCTGTGTCGTCTACCGCACCCGTAGCGATAGCGATCCGCGCAGGTCAGCATGCGTGCGGTGCGGTAAGGTTGGTGGTCCGGTTGTGGTGGCTGAACCAAAGGCGACCGCCGGGGGCCATCCCAGCGGTCGCCGATCGGTTCGGCTCGGCTTTAGAAGCGCTGTGCGATCTCCAGGACCGCAAGTGTTGCTCCAGAGCTGCCCACGCTAGTGATTACATGCGAGGGCACCGACAGCCGGCAGTGAATGGAGATCTCGGCTGTGGCTTTTCCCAGTGCGGCAGCCGAGGTCTCCCCTTTTATTTCGGGCACCCCGAGGGTTTTTCCCGAACTATCACTTGCCAGCATCTTGCGGAGCCATTTCAAGGCTCCCTCCTTCCGTTCTCGTAAAAATAATCGGCTCCGATTCGCGGGGAGCGAATTGATAGCCTGGGTCGGCTCGGCGTTCGAGCCGTCGGCGGACCGCGCCTCGACCTCAGGCGACGGCACCCTGCCCACCGGAGCACCAGTTTAAGCGAGGCACGCCGCATTCCGACCAACGACCAGCCTCACGTCACAGGCACGCCGAGGGCAGCAAATGCGCAGCGCGTCAACGATTCCGGACGGTACGACCGCCCGCCCGGACGGCGGCTTCCGCTTACGTCACGTAGTAGAAACCGGGCGGCGGGGAGCCGAACACGACAAAGAAAAGCGCCCGGGCGGGATTCGTCGGCCTCGCCCGGACGAGAAAGGCCGTGGACGGCTCTCCGATGCAATTGCATTTGTCGCTCTCACTCGTCGACGCACCAGGTTTCCGCACATTAACCACGCCATGCCCCGGTAATTGACCGGCCGGTAATAACGGTGGGCAAGTCGGCCGGATAGCAGGCATCCGGCGGCACCGAATGAAACCGGTTCTGAAACCGGGCGTACACACAATAAAATATAACAACCAGACGGTTGCTAACTGGGTGCTAGCGCTCGTGCGACTCGATCAGGGAGACAGCCACCGGCACCAGAAGATCGGCGAGTTCGGCCACCGGCGGGCGAGGATCCATCAGCAGCCACTCGTGCGCCAGGCCGTTGACGGCGCCGATCAGCGTACTGGCGGCCAGGTCGCGCCCGCCGCGAATGCGGGCGTCCGGGCCGGCGATGGGCGCCACCGCCAGCTCCACCAGTTGCGCCCAGACATGGCGGCGGGCGCGGCGATGGCGTTCCATGCGCTCGCTCACCCCGACCACCTCGATGAACGCCACCTTCGCCCGGTACGGATCGGCATCGATGGACTCGAGGTAGGCGGTGAGCACGACCGTGAGCGCCGCCCGGGGATCGCCCTCCGCGGCGGCCGCGGCCAAGGCCGTGGTCACCGCCGCGGCGGCCTCGTCCTGGATCCGGTCGTAGGCCGCGACGAGCACGTCCTCGCGGGTGCTGAACTCCTCGTAGAACTGCCGCTTGGACAGGCCCGCGCCCGCGCACACGTCCGCCAGCGAACAGCCGGCATAGCCGCGCTCGGCGAACAGGCGGGTCGCGGCACGCAGAAAGCGTTCGCGCCGTTCGGCTTTGCGATCGGCCACCGCCCGCCCGCCGTACTGCCGTTCCACGATCTTCATCGCACCACGGTAGCGCGGGTCGCCGCGAGCCCGAGGCCACCGCTGGGCATCCCGCGCTCCGGCGCGACTCTTGCGACGAGGGTCACAGCTATGCGATAGTTCCGGCTCATGTGAACCCGAACGGTGTCACATAGACGAAGGAGTCGCATTGACCGAGCCGAGGGCGGGCCGCACCCGCCGGTGGGCGGCGGTGGTGGCCACAGCGGTCGCGATCGCCACACTGCCGGCGGCGGCCGTGATCGCCGCACCACCGTCAGTTCCCGCGCCGCCGGCCGCGCCGATTCCACTGCCGCCCGAACTGGATCCGGGCTTCTATCACCCGCCCGCCGAGATCGTCGCCGCCAAGGCCCCCGGCGAGATCATCGCCGCGCGACGGGTCGATGTCGCCAATCTCGGGCTGATCCCGGTCAACGTCGACGCGTGGCAGCTGTCCTACCGCTCGACCAACACCCGCGACGCGCCGATCGCGGCGGTCACCACGGTGTTGAAACCACGCGGTTCCGCACCGGACAAGGTGCTGTCGGTGCAGATCGCGGCGGACTCGCTGGCGCAGTACTGCTCTCCGTCGTACGCGCTGCGGCAGTGGTCGGTGGCCCCGTTCGTCGGCCAGATCGTCGCGCCCGCGGAGTTCGTGATCGCCCAGGGCGCCGTCCAACAGGGCTGGGGCGTGGTGATTCCCGACCATCAGGGCCCGAACCAGGCCTACGCGGCCGGTCCGCTGGCGGGACGGATCACCCTCGACGGCCTGCGGGCCGCACGCGATTTCGAGCCCATGCGCATCGCTCCGGATGCCCGCCTCGGTCTCTACGGCTATTCCGGCGGCGCCATCGCCACCGGCCACGCGGCCGAGCTGAAGCAGTCCTACGCACCGGAACTGAATATCGTCGGCGCCGCCGAGGGCGGGGTGCCCGCCGATCTGGGCGTGGTGCTCGACGTGGCGAACGGCCAGGCCACCGCGGGCCTGGTAATGGCCGCGGTGCAAGGGCTTTCGCGCGAGTACCCGGACTTCGCGAGATTCCTGGACGAACGGATGGACCCGCTCGGCAAGACGATCGAGACGATTCAGGGCGGGTTGTGCGTCCAGTACGTCTCGTCGTTCCCGTTCCTGAATCTCAAAGGGATGCTGCGGGTTCCGGGCGACCCGATGCAGCAGCCCGCCGTGCGGGACGTGGTGGACCGCACCCGCATGGGTAAGGCGGTACCCGATCTGCCGATGTACATCTGGCAAGGCAATCCCGACGAGATCATTCCCGTCGGCCAGGTGAACACGCTGGTGGACACCTACTGCCGCAACCCCGACGCCGACGTGCAGTACACCCGCGAGCATCTCGCCGAGCACGTGGCCACCGAGATCTCCGGCGCCGGACCGGCTTTGCTGTGGATGAAGGACCGGCTCGGCGGCGTCCCGGTGCAACGGGGCTGCCGCACCGGTGACGTGGGCTGGCTGGCCTTGGACCCCAACGGATTCCAGCTACTCGCCGCGACCTTCGGGGAAACCTTCGCGTCGTTCTTCGGCAAGCCGATCGGCGTGAAGTAGCGGTTGCGAAAAGCCTTGTCGCTCAGCGGATCCGCAACCGCCGCATCCAACGCAGCGTGAGCCGCGTCGAACTCAACTGCCTCGCATACGGCATCGCCGCGCGGGCGGCGAGCACCTGCTTCTTCTGCACACCGATGTTGATGGTGTCGGTGTACTTCAGCAGCCCCGCCACACCGTGCCGGGTACCGACGCCGGACTGCTTCACGCCGCCCGAGGGCGTCGCCTTCGCCGAGTAGCTGGCGACGAAGCCGTCGTTGATATTGATGTTCCCGGCCTCCAGCCGATCCGCGATGCGGTTGGCGCGGGCCAGGTTCCGGCTCCACACGCTGGCGTTCAGGCCATAGGTGGTGGCGTTGGCCTGCCGGATCGCCTCGTCCTCGTCGGTGTACCGGTACACCGTGACCACCGGGCCGAAGGTCTCCATGGTGGCGTGCGCCATCTCCGAGGTGACGCCGGTCAGCACGGTGGGCTCGTAGAATGCCGGGCCGAGATCCGGACGCGCCTTGCCGCCGGTCAGCACGGTCGCGCCCTTGCTCCGGGCGTCCTCCACATGCGCCGCCACCCGCTCCATGTGATCCACCGACACCAGCGAGCCGAACTCCGGCTCGTAGTCGTAGGCCGCGCCCGCCTTGGCGCCCAATTCCTCGGCGGCGGCGACGAATCGGCGGAGGAACTCGTCGTGCAGCCGTTCGTGCACGTAGATGCGCTCGATGTGCATGCACGCCTGACCGGAGTTGCCGTACACCGCGAACACGGTGCTGGGAATCACCTCGTCGAGGTCGGCGTCGTCGAGCACGATCATCGGGTTCTTGCCGCCCAGTTCCAGGCTGCAGCCGATCAGGTTCCGGCCGGCGAGTTCGCCGATGGTGCGGCCGGTGGCGGTGGAGCCGGTGAACATGACGTAGTCGGAGTTCTCGATCAGCGTCGGACCGACGTCGGGGCCGCTGCCGCAGACCACCTGCACCAGCCCCCGCGGCAGCCCGGCCTTGTGCAGCAGTTCGACGCCGAACAGCGTGCACAGCGCGGTCTTGTTGTCGGGCTTGAGCACCACGCCGTTGCCCGCGATGAGCGCCGGTACCGAGTCGGACATGGAGATGGCGAACGGGAAGTTCCACGGGGCGATGACCGCGACGACGCCCTTGGGCCGGTGCTGTTCGGTCGAGGTCGTGATGATCGGCATCGCGCCGCCGCGCCGGACCGGCTTCAGCGTCCGCGCGGCGGTCTTGAGGTAGTGGCTGATCACCATCGGCGGATCGCACGACTCCTCGATCGCCATGCGCCGGGTCTTGCCGCAGCCGATCTGGATCAGGTCGGCGATGGTCTCCAGTTCGGCCAGGATCAGCTCGTGCGCCCGCTCGAAGACGGCCAGCCGCTCGGACACCGGCCGGCGCGCCCATTCCCGCTGCGCGGCGCGGGCCGTCGCGGCCGCCGCGGCGACGTCCTCGGGCGAGGACTGTGGCAGCTCGCCCACGACGGCGCCGGTGTAGACCTCGATCATCTCGTACGGTGCGCGCTGTTCGCCGGCGGTGCCCGCAATCACCATCGCGGTCAGCCGGTCGATGAGCGTCTGTGTGATCCGCGGCGGCAGCGTGGTCGCGCCGCTGTGCGTGGTTGTCTCCATCAAGGATCTCCCTAACTTGCCGCCCCGTGACGGCGGTCACCAAACTCCAAACTAGAACACGTTATTGTTGTCGACAACGTCGCGGGGTAACTTCGTCCGCAACACGCAGGTAATGCCCGGAGGAGAGAGGGTCGGCGATGACTACGGCAGCCACTGAAACAGGTAGCAACACGGAACCGCACGCATTGATCGAGCGGCGCGGCCACACGCTCGTCGTCACCATGAATCGTCCGAAGGTCCGCAACGCCCTGTCCGGCGAGATGCTGGAGCTGATGGTGCAGGCTTGGGACACCGTCGACAGCGATCCGGAGATCCGCTCCTGCGTCCTGACCGGTGCGGGCGGCGCCTTCTGCGCCGGCGCCGATCTCAAGGCGATGACCAAGCAGAACCCGGGCGAGGACATGAGCGAGGGCGGCAGGTTCGACCCGAGCTACCTGCCCGGCCTGCTGAAGGGCCGCCGCCTCACCAAGCCGCTGATCGCCGCCGTCGAGGGCGCGGCCATCGCGGGAGGCACCGAGATCCTGCAGGGCACCGACATCCGGGTGGCCGGTGCGAGCGCCAAGTTCGGGGTGTCCGAGGCGCGGTGGAGCCTGTTCCCGATGGGCGGTTCGGCGGTCCGGCTGCCCCGCCAGATCCCGTACACCATCGCCGCCGAGATCCTGCTGACCGGCCGCCACGTCACCGCCGCCGAGGCCAAGGAGATCGGGCTGATCGGCCACGTGGTGCCCGACGGCACCGCCCTGGACAAGGCCCTGGAAATCGCCGAGCTGATCAACGCCAACGGTCCGGTCGCCGTGCGAGCGATCCTGCAGACCATTCGCGACACCGAGGGCCTGCACGAGGAGGAAGCCTTCAAGATCGACGCGAAGCTCGGCCTGGCCGTCTTCCGCAGCGAGGACGCCAAGGAGGGCCCCCGGGCCTTCGCGGAAAAGCGCAAGCCCGTCTTCAAAGGACGCTGACGGACTGGGGATTCGCCACACCCGGAACCCCCGCTGACGGACCGAAAGTCCCGCCACACCCGGAACCCCGCGGACGGCTCAGAGAACCCGCACCCGTCATCCCGGCATGCTTTTGGCCGGGATCCACAGATCCCGGCCAAAATCGCGCCGGGATGACGCGGGAGACGCGCCCGGATGACGAGGGAGAACTGTACCCGGCCTACAGGTTGGGTTTCACCATGCGTGCGATTTGTTTGCGGAGGAGGTTGGGGGCGAAGCGGCGGGCCAGGACCAGCGCGCGTGCCGGGCCGGGGAAGACGAACAGGGGGGACTTCAGGTTGGCGACGGCTCGCTCGACCGCGTCCACGATCTTCTCCGGCGCCACACCGCGGCTGCCGCCCAGGATGGCCGGGTCGACGGCCCGAATGCCTTCCAGGAACGGGGTTTCCACGTGCGGCGGGCAGATCGCGATCAGCCGCACGCCGGTACCGGCCAGCTCCAGCGACAGCGCCTCGGCGTAGCAGACCACCGCGAACTTCGACGCCGAGTACGCCGCCAGGCCGGGTGAGGGCAGCCAGCCCGCCACCGAGGCGAACAGCACCACGGTGCCCGCGCCGACGTCGCGCATGCCGGGGACGATCGCCTGACAGAGGTTGACCGTGCCGATGTAGTTGATGTCCATCACCCGGCGGATCTCCGAAACATCCTGCGCCAGCGTGGATCCCACCCGGCACAGGGCCGCGGCGTGCACCAGCTGCTCGATCGGCCCGAGGTCGGCGCGCACGGTATCCACAAGTTTCACGACCGCGTCGGTGTCGGAGACATCGCAGGTGTAGGTGGTGGTATTCGGTGAGCGCCGGGCGGTTTCGGCCAGCCCGGCCTCGTCGATGTCCACCGCGGCCACCCGGTGTCCGGCCGCCGCCAGCCGCTGGGCGACCATGCGGCCCATGCCGCTGGCCGCTCCGGTCACCAGTGCCGTCTTGCTCATCGTGCCTCCTGTATCGCGCTCACCGGATCTCCGTGGCGTCCTGAAAGGCCATGCGCAGCAATCCGATACCGCTGGTGAACAGCGCCCGGCGGGGCAGCCCGAGGGCGCGCAGTTCGGCCGCGGCCGGATGGTCGCCGAGTTCGACCCGGGCGCCGCCCGGACGCATCCGCACGCGCGCCGGATCCATCAGCCACGGCGTCGCCCGCAGCACGCCGTCGCGATGGGTGTAGGTCTGCATCGAGGCGCCGCCGAGGCGCGCGGGCGCGGGCACACCACCGACCGTCTCCAGCGCCACCATGAGCCGGCCGTCCAGCCGCACCTCGCAGCGCTTCCCGCGCCCCTTCGGCTCGATCCGGATATCGGCGATCTCCTTGGGGAAACCCCACAGTTCCCGGCCGACGGCACAGGTGAAGGTCTGGTTCACCGGCAGCCAGCGGATGAAGGCCCCGGTGCTGTCCCGGCGGCCGGACAGCCGGGCCAGTAGAGCGAACGCGAACTCGTGGTACGGACCGAGATCGGTGTCGAGATGCCGGATGAAGGCCAGCGCGCACAGGGCCCGGCCCGCCATCCCGACCGGCTCCAGCCCCGTCCCCGCCAGCACGGTGCGCGCGGCCGCCGCGTCGACCGGGAACAGGCTCGAACACGCCTCGGCCTGCCGTACCTCGACCGGAACCCGGATCTGTTCCCCGAGTATCGAGTGCACCTGCGCCATCACCCTTCGATTAGAACACGTTCTAGCGTGCCGAAAGGCGGATTCGAGTCATCGCACCGACACCGTCACCGGAAGCCGCGCGAACCCGCGCACATTCGTGGAATGCACTCGCACGATGCCGGATTCGTCGATGCCATAGGCGCCGACCCGAGTGGCGAACTCGCGCAAGGCGATTCCCGCTTCCAGGCGAGCCAGGTGCGCGCCGAGGCAGAAGTGCACGCCGCGGCCGAAGCTGAGCAGGCCGCCCTTGTCGGCGCGCTCGATGTCGTAGGTGTCGGGGTGCGCGAACACCTCGTCGTCGCGATTCGCCGAGCCGACCAGCAGCAGCACCTTGTCGCCCGCCGGGA
Organism: Nocardia sp. N2S4-5; assembly: GCF_044628355.1. Classification (NCBI taxonomy): domain Bacteria; kingdom Bacillati; phylum Actinomycetota; class Actinomycetes; order Mycobacteriales; family Nocardiaceae; genus Nocardia; species Nocardia sp. N2S4-5. The sequence goes on from NZ_JBIUPM010000001.1 coordinate 4,551,508, forward strand.
TGACGCCGCCGTGCAGTTCGATGTCCGTCGCGGCGGTGCGGGCGAGGATCTGGCTGGAGGTGTCGTAGCGCAACGTCTCGTCCACCCAGTCGGAGACGAGTTCGGGATTGCCGGCGACCTTCGCGTACTGCGCGGGATCGATTGCGGCCCAGTACAAAGCGTTGCCGAGCAGCTTGGTGGTGGTCTCGTTGCCCGCCACCACCATCAGGAACATGAACCCGATGATCTCCTCGTCGCTGAGCTTGTCCCCGTCCAACTCGGCGTCCAGCAGCGCCGAGGTCAGGTCCTCGGTGCGGGCCCGGCGGCGCTGTTCGAGCATGTCGGCGTAGTACCCGACCAGCTCCAGCGACGCCTCCATCGCGGGCAGCGGCACGTCGAGCACGCCGTCCTCGCGGTGCATCACCAGATCGGCCAGCCGCCTGATCTCGGCCCGGTCCACCGCGGGGACGCCCATCATGTCGGAGATCACGTCCATCGGCAGCTTGCCCGCGAAATCCTCGATCCAGTCGAAACTTTCGCGTTCCAGCGCCGGTTCCAGATGCTGCAGCGTCAGCGCCCGGATGCGGTCACCCATCCCGGTGACCCGCCGGGGCGTGAAGCCCTTGAAGACCAGCTGCCGCATGCGCATATGCCGCGGGTCGTCCATCGCGAGGAACGACATCGTCTTGTGCGCGTGCCGGCCCCACGCCGCCGGATCCAGCGACACCCCATTCGCGCTCGACAGCCGCGTGCTGTCCCGGAAACCCGCCCCGACGTCGGCGTGCCGCGACAGCGCCCAGAAGCCCAGCTCCGCATTGCGATACAGCGGCGCCTCGGTGCGCAGGCGCCGGTAGACCGGATAGGGATCGTCGTGGAAGCCGTAGTCGTAGGGGTCGAAGGTGAGCGGTGTCAGGAACGCCGCGGTCATTGCCACCCCACATTCGAGAACGAGTTCAGCCGTTCACGGCGGAACCCGGCCACCGCCGAAGACACATAGCTGGACATGTGTCTGGACGGTACCATTGTGCGCGCATGCCGACAATGGGACAGCCGTCCCGACGCCACCAGGACCACCTTGCCGACGCCAAAATTGAAACAAGTTCTTGCGACAGGTACGGGCTCGAACCTATAGTCCGTACACGTGTCCAGACAGTTTCGGAGCAACCGGAGGAGCACGCTCGTCACCACCGGCGGCCCGCCGCTGTCGGTCGGGGGCAAACGGATTCCGCGTGGTGCCCAGAGGTTTCCGGCATAGCCACCCGTGCCACCGCGAAGGAGCAGCAATGAACACCGACGAGACCGGCGAACCGGCCGCGGAGCGCCGTCAGCGCGGACTGAAGAAGATGTCCGAGGTCTACGGCTGGGAGTTCTCCGACGGGCCCGGTGAGCATTTCGCCGTCACCGCCGACCACCTGTTCGCCGACATCTGGTCGCGGCCGGAACTGTCCGTGCGCGACCGGCGGCTGCTGCTGCTCGGCGCGCTCACCGCCCAGGGCCTGTTCGACGTCGCCGAGATCCAGGTCGGCGCGGCCCTGCGCAACGAGGAACTCACCGCCGCGCAGTTGCGCGAGATCGCGCTGTTCCTGTGCCACTATGCCGGCTGGCCCGCCGGCACCGCGCTGGACGGCGTCGTCGGGAAGGTAGTGGCACAACACCAGAAGTCCGAGCAGAGGAAGAGCACACGATGACCGACACACCAACCGTGCGCCCCGCGCGCGCCGCCGCGATCACGGCCTGGGACCTCGAGGCCGATGTCGTGATCGCCGGATACGGTGTCGCCGGAGCGGCCGCCGCCATCGAGGCCGCGCGCGCGGGTGCCGATGTGCTCGTGCTGGAGCGCACCGGCGGCTGGGGTGGGGCCGCCTCGCAGGCGGGCGGATTCATCTACCTCGGCGGCGGGACGCCGCTGCAACGCGCGCTCGGCTTCGAGGACACTCCGGAGAACATGGAGAAGTTCCTGGTCGCCGCGCTGGGGCCGGGTGTGGACAAGGCCAAGATCCACGACTACTGCCAGGGCAGCGTGGCGCATTACGACTGGCTGGTCGCCCAGGGCGTGCCGTTCAAGGAGGAGTTCTGGGGCGAGCCCGGCTGGGAGCCGCCGCACGACGAGGGCCTGATGTACTCCGGCGGCGAGAACGCCGCGCCTTTCAACGAACTCGTCCCGCCCGCACCGCGCGGCCACGTGCCGCAGATGGCGAACAAGCGCACCGGCGCCAAGGGCGGCGGCTACATGCTGATGAAGCCGCTCACCGACACGGCCGAATCCCTCGGCGTGCGAGCCGAATACGACGTGCGCATCCAGCGCCTCGTGGTCGACGACGAGGATCGCGTCGTCGGCATCGTCGCCAAACGCTACGGCAAGCCGCTGACCGTGCGGGCCCGGCGCGGGGTCGTGCTGGCCACCGGCAGCTTCGCCTATCAGCAGCAGATGATCGAGAGCTACGCGCCGCGGTTGATCGGACGACCGGGCGCGGCCATCGAGGAGCACGACGGCATCGGCATCCGCATCGCCCAGGCGCTCGGCGCGGACCTGGCCCACATGGACGCCACCGAGGTCGCCTTCTTCGGCGACCCGCAGCGGATGGCGCGCGGCATCCTCGTCAACGGCCGCGGCCAGCGCTACGTCGCGGAGGACACCTACCCCGGCCGCATCGGCCAGGCGACCCTGCTGCAGCAGGAAAATCAGGCGTTCCTCGTGCTGGACGAGGAGGCGCTCGAGGCCGCCGACGCCACCGAGACCTCCACGCCGTTCTTCCGGCAGCCGCCGACCTGGGTGGCGGAAACGGTCGAGGAACTCGAGACCGAGATGGGCCTGCCCGCCGGTGCGCTGCAAACCACGGTCGAGGTCTACAACCGGCACGCCAAGGACGGCGTCGATCCGCTGCTGGGCAAGAAGCCGGAATGGGTGAAGCCGATCGGGGCCCCGCTCGCCGGATACGACCTGCGCGGCATGACCGCCGGATTCACCCTCGGCGGCCTGCGCACCGACCTCGACTCGCGCGTGCTGCACGTCTCCGGCGAACCGATCGCCGGGTTGTACGCCGCGGGCCGCTGCACCTCCGGCATCTGCGCCGGCGGCTACGCCAGCGGCGCGTCCCTCGGCGACGGCAGCTTCTACGGACGCCGCGCCGGACACGCCGCCGCCACCGGCGAAACCCCGCACTCCCCCGCTGCGGCGAACTGAAAGGACCACAGGCCATGCGTTTCGGCATCGTCTTGTTCACCAGCGACCGCGGCATCACCCCCGCCGCGGCCGCGCAGGCGGCCGAGGAGCGCGGATTCGCGTCCTTCTTCGTGCCCGAGCACACCCACATTCCGGTGAAACGCGAAGCGGCACACCCGGTGACCGGCGATGCCAGCCTGCCCGACGACCGCTACACCCGCACCCTCGACCCGTGGGTGGCGCTGGGCACCGCGGCCGCGGTCACCGAGCGCATCGAATTGTCCACCGCGGTCGCGCTGCCCGTGGAACACGATGTGATCACCCTCGCCAAGACCATCGCCACGCTCGACCACCTGTCCGGCGGCCGGGTCAGCCTGGGCGCCGGATTCGGCTGGAACACCGACGAACTCACCGATCACGGGGTGCCGCCGAAGAAGCGGCGCACGGTGTTGCGCGAATACCTCGAGGCCATGAACGCCCTGTGGACCCAGGAGGAGGCGGCCTACGACGGCGAGTTCGTGAAGTTCGGGCCGAGTTGGGCGTGGCCGAAGCCGGTGCAGCGGCACGTGCCGGTGCTCATCGGCACCGCGGGCACCGAACAGGGTTTCCGGTGGATCGCCAAGTCGGCGGACGGCTGGATCACCACGCCCTACGAGAACGATCTGCTGCTGGATCGGCTGAAACTGCTGTCGAAGGTGTGGCAGGAGGCCGGGCGCAGCGGGCAGCCGCGCGTCGTCGCCCTCGATTTCAAGCCGGACGCCGAGCGGCTGGCCGAATGGGAGGCGGCCGGGGTCACCGATGTGCTGTACGGGCTCCCGGACAAATCCGATGCCGAGGTGCTCGCCTACCTGGACCGCTTGGCCGCCAAGCTGGCCCCGCTGGGCCTCACCGCCTGAATCACCCTCTACCCCTTCCTGTCTCGACCACGGAGAGTGAGCCGACAAGTGCGCATTGCCCTGCTGTCCTACCGCAGCAAGACCCACTGTGGCGGGCAGGGGGTCTATGTCCGGCACCTCAGCCGCGGCCTGGCCGAACTCGGGCATCGACTCGAGGTGTTCTCCGGGCAGCCGTATCCGGAGCACCTCGACCCGCGGGTGACCCTGACCGAGGTACCCGGCCTGGACCTGTACCGGGAGCCGGACCCGTTCCGCACCCCGCGGCCCGGCGAGATCCGCGACCGGATCGACCTGCTGGAGCTCGGCACGATGTGGACCGCCGGCTTCCCGGAGCCGCGCACGTTCAGCCTGCGGGCCGCCCGGCTGCTGCGCTCGCGCGCCGCTGATTTCGATGTGGTGCACGACAATCAGTGCCTCGGCACCGGCCTGCTGGACATCGCGGCGCGGCTGCCGCTGGTGGCGACGGTGCATCATCCGATCACCCGGGACCGCGCGCTCGATCTGGCCGCCGCGCCCTGGCGGCGCAAGCCGTTCGTGCGGCGCTGGTACGGGTTCCTCGCCATGCAGCAGCGGGTGGCCCAGCAGATTCCGGACCTCATCACGGTGTCCTCGTCCTCGGCGGCCGATATCGTCGACGACTTCGGGGTGGCGGTGGACCAGCTGAACGTGGTGCCGCTGGGGGTCGACACCGACCTGTTCCGGCCGCGGGATCGCCGCGTTCCCGGTCGCATCGTCGCGGTCGCCAGCGCGGACAAACCCCTCAAGGGCATCGGTCACCTGCTGCAAGCCGTTGCCCGGCTGCGGCTTTCGCACGACATCGAGCTGCGCCTGGTGGCCAAGCTGGAGCCGAACGGGCCGACGGAGAAGCTGATCGCCGAACTCGGCCTGTCCGATATCGTCACGGCCACCGCGGGCCTGTCCGACACCGAACTCGCCGAGCTGCTGGCGTCGGCCGACCTCGCCTGCATCCCGTCCATGTACGAGGGCTTCTCACTGCCCGCCGTGGAGTCGATGGCCAGCGGCACCCCGCTGGTCGCCAGCCGCGCGGGGGCGCTGCCGGAGGTCGTGGGCGACTGCGCCGAACTGGTCGAACCGGGCAATGTCGACGAGCTGACCCACACCGTCGGCCGGTTGCTGGACTCCCGCCGCCGGCTGACCGAACTCGGCGCCGCGGGGCGTCGCCGTGCGGTTACCGTGTACAGCTGGGAAGCTGTTGCCGCACAGACCGTTTCCGTCTACGAGCGAGCCATCGCCCGGCGGAACCACGCACCCGAGGAGGGCACATGCTGACCGTCGACTTCGACCGCCTCGGAATCGGGCCGGGCACCCGCGTCATCGACGTCGGCTGCGGGCAGGGCAGGCACTCGTTCGAGGCGTATCGGCGCGGCGCGGATGTCGTCGCCTTCGACCAGAGCGCGAGCGACCTGGCCGACGTGAAGGTCATGTTCGGCGCGATGGCCGAGGCGCAGGAGGTGCCCGCCTACGCGAAAGCCGAAGCGGTACAGGGTGATGCGCTGGCCCTGCCCTACGACAACGAGGAATTCGACATCGTCATCGCGTCGGAGATTCTCGAGCACGTCCCCGAAGACGACCGGGCCATCGCCGAACTGGTGCGGGTGCTCAAACCCGGTGGGGCGCTGGCGGTCACGGTGCCGCGCTGGCTACCGGAGCGCATCTGCTGGCTGCTGTCGGACGAGTACCACGCCAACGAGGGCGGCCACGTGCGCATCTACCGCGCCGACGAATTGCGCGGCAAGATCGCGGGACAGGGTGTGCGATTCATCCACAGCGCACACGCCCACGCCCTGCACTCGCCCTACTGGTGGCTGAAATGCCTGGTGGGGGTGTCGAAGACGGACAGCCGGGTGGTCGGCGCCTATCACCGGCTGCTGGTGTGGGACATGATGAAACGACCCCGGCTGACTCGCTTCGCGGAGAGCGCGCTGGACCCCGTCATCGGCAAGAGCGTCGCGCTGTACTTCACCAAACCGGCGGTGCGTAGTGCCTGACCTACCGGCGGTGCCCGGCGTCCTCACCGCCGCGCAGTGCCGGCAGACCGGCGAATCCATTGCCGCCGCACAGGAATCCGACGGGGCGCTGCCCTGGTTCACCGGCGGCCACACCGATCCGTGGGACCACGTCGAGAGCGCGATGGCGCTCACCGCGACCGGACTGCTCACCGAGGCGCGCGCGGCGTACGAGTGGTCGGCGCGCACCCAGCGCCCGGACGGCTCCTGGCCGTCGCAGTTCCGCGCGGGAGCGATCGAGAACGCGGACGCCGACACCAACTTCTGCGCCTACCTCGCGACCGGGATATGGCACTACTTCCGCTACACCGGGGATCGCGATTTCGCCGCGGCACTGTGGCCGAGCGTGCGGGCCGCCGTCGACTACGTGGTCACCATGCAGCAGGGGCGCAACGGCGAGATCTATTGGCTGCGCGGCGTTTCCGGGGTCGCTGCGGAGGCGCTGCTGACAGGGTGCGCGAGCATGTTCCACAGCATCCGGTGCGCCCTGGCGCTGGCCGAATTGCTCGGTGACCCACAGCCGGACTGGGAGATCTCGGCCCTGCGACTCGGCCACGCCATCCGCCACCACCCGGAGTCCTTCACCGAGAAGGACCGCTACTCGATGGACTGGTACTACCCGGTGCTGTGCGGCGCCTACGACGGTGCGGCCGCCGCGGAGCGAATCGCTTCGCGCTGGGGCGATTTCGTCGTCGGCGACCTGGGCATCCGATGCGTCGCGGACCGGCCGTGGGTGACCGGTGCGGAGACCTGCGAACTGGCGCTGGCCCTGGACACCCTCGGCGACCACACCCGCGCCCACCGCCTCCTGGCCGCCATGCAGCACCTGCGCGAGGCCGACGGATCATATTGGACCGGACTGGTATTCGCCGACGGCAAACGCTGGCCGGAGGAACGCACCACCTGGACCGGCGGAGCCATGATCCTGGCCGCCGACGCCCTCTCCCGCACCACACCGGCCAACGGCATCTTCCGCGAGCCCGCCGCCCCGATCGACCTCGCCACCGGCTGCGCCTGCGATTGCGTGGGCTCCCGCCCGTAACGGGCCTTACCCTTGCCCGCCGCAGCCCGCGGAACGCTCGAGGATGCGCAGCGAGCCCGTGACCGAGACCTCGCGGAACTTCCCGCTCTCCAACGCTTTCCGATAGATGTGGTAGGGCGCTTGCCCGCCGTCGCGGGGGTCGGGGAAGACGTCGTGGATGGCGAGTGCGCCGCCCGCGGCGACCCAGTGCGCCCAGTTGTCGTAGTCCCGCTGGGCCGCCTCTTCGGTGTGTCCGCCATCGATGAACAGCAGCCGGATCGGGCTGCGCCACATGCACGCCACGGTGGCCGAGGGGCCGACGATCCCGATCACGGTGTCGGTCAGCCCGGCCCGCACGATGGCACGCCGGAACGCCGCGACCGTGTCGAACCGGCCCGTCTCCGGGTCCACCAGCGAGCTGTCGTGATACTCCCAGCCCGGCTGGTGCTCCTCCGAACCCTGGTGATGGTCGAGGGTGTACACGGTCGCGCCGGTGTCGCGGGCGGCCGCGCCGAGGTAGATCGACGACTTACCGCAATAGGTGCCGATTTCCAGAACGAGGCCGTCACCGGCGTAGCGCAGGACCGCCTCGTAGAGTGCCCGGCCCTCCTCGCTGGGCATGAAACCGGTAGTTTGCTCGGCGAGTTCGAATAATTCGCCGGTGGCGCCGGAAACCGCCGAATCGGCACGGGTCATGGGAGACGGACCTTTCTGTTGCCCGCAAGGGGTGTCCAGTGTAGCATCCAGACACGTGTCTGATTCTATGCCCGTGAGCCTGGAGGCGACTCGCCGCCGCCTCACCGAGAAGCAGGCCGACACCGTCGACCGGCTGACCCGGGCCGCCCTGGAGGTGCTGTCCCGCGAGGGTTTCGCGGGTCTCACAGTGCGCATGGTCGCCGCCTCCGCCGGAGTCGGCACCGCCACCGCCTACACCTATTTCTCCTCCAAGGAACACCTCGTCGCCGAGGTCTTCTGGCGCCGCCTGGCAGCGACCCCGGCGCCCGCCGACGACGACACCGCCGACAGCATCGCCCGCACGGTCGCCGTGCTGCGCCAGATCGCGATGCTGGTCGCCGACGAGCCGGCCCTCGCCGGCGCGGTGACCAGTGCGCTGCTGGGCACCGATCCCGATGTCGCGCACCTGCGCGTGCGCATCGGCAGCGAGATCCGCCGGCGCCTGGTCGACGCCCTCGGCGAGGACGCCGACCCGGATATCGTCGAGTCGCTCGAACTGCTCTACGCCGGCGCGCTCGTGCGCGCCGGGATGGGTTACGCCTCGTACGCGGAGATCGCCGACCGGCTGGAGCAGGCCGCGGTGCGCGTACTGCGCGACTGACCCACTCGCGACCGAGCGGCTACAGCACCGACTCGACGGCGGCGACCACCGCCGGGTCCTGCGGTTCGGTCCGCGGCCGGAACCGGGCCACCACCTTGCCGTCCCGATCCACGAGAAACTTCTCGAAATTCCACTGGATATCGCCGCCCTCGCCCTCCGCGTCGGCGGTCTGCACCAGCTCTCGATACAGCGGATGCCGCTCGTCGCCGTTCACGTCGGTCTTCTCCAGCAGCGGAAAGTCGACACCGTAGGTGGTCGAGCAGAACTCCTCGATCTCCTCCGCGGTGCCGGGCTCCTGCCCCATGAACTGGTTGCACGGCACCCCGACCACGCTGAAACCGCGCGGGCCGTAGGTCTTCTGCAGTTCCACCAGGCCGGTGTACTGCGGCGTCAGACCGCATTTGGACGCGACGTTCACGACCAGCAGCGCCTTGTCGCCGGCCAGTTCGCCGAGGGTGGTGGATTCGTCGGAAAGAGTGCGTACGGCAATGTCACGAATAGTCACAAGGGCGATGATAGGTCGAAGTCGATCACCGACCCCGGGAAATGAAACCGGTTCTACAGCGCTCGAACCGGCGCCGCGACGGTACCGGCAGCGCCTCGCGAGCGGCCCCGATGATCTATCGCCACCACCCGACTCGCACGATCGAGGACCGTCGACGGGGAGCCGCATCCGGATCCGGCGCTTCACCATTATTAGAACTTGTTCTACAGTGATCTCGGGCACGCTCTCCGGCACCGAGCGCGGCCGCGACCTGCCGACTACTTCGAGGATGAGGTAAGCACTATGACCGACTCTCCGCGCACCGGGGATACCAGCGAAGCCGATTACGTCGTCGTGGGCGCCGGTAGCGCCGGTGCCATCGTCGCGGGCCGCCTGGCCGAGCACGGCGCCAGCGTGATCCTGCTGGAGGCCGGGCGCAAGGACAACACCCGGCTGGTCCGCGTGCCCGGCATGATCACGACGGTGCACACCGTGCCGCAGCTCAAGCATCAGGTCACCTGGAGTCAGTACTCGGTGCCGCAGAAGCACGCCAACGAGCGCCAGATCCCGATGACCCGCGGCAAGGTGCTGGGCGGATCCAGCTCCGTCAACGGCATGCTGTTCGTGCGCGGCAACAAGGCCAACTTCGACTCCTGGGCGGCGGAGGGCTGCGAGGGCTGGAGCTACGCCGACGTGCTGCCCGCCTACAAGCGCCTGGAGAACTGGGAGGACGGCGCCAGCGAACTGCGCGGCACCGGCGGCCCGATCCAGGTCACCCGGCAGAAGGAACTGACCCCGATCGCGCAGGGCTTCATCTCCGCCGCGACCGAGACGCTGGGCGTCCCGCAGATCGCCGACTACAACGGCGAATCGCAGGAGGGCATCAGCATCTTCCAGCAGAGCGTGCGCAACGGCATCCGCTACAGCTCCTCACGCGGCTTCATCACCGAGCGCCCGAACAAGAACCTGCGCGTGGTCACCGGTGCGCACGTGGCGCGCGTGGTGATCGAGAAGGGGCGCGCCACCGGCGTCGAGGTGATCGAGAAGCGTGGCCGGCGCCGCATCATCCGCGCGGCCAAGGAGGTCGTGGTCTCCGGCGGCGTGATGGGTTCGGCGCACACGCTGCTGCTGTCGGGCATCGGCCCGGCCGGGCACCTGCGCGACCTCGGCATCGACGTGCACGCCGACCTGCCGGTCGGCCAGAACCTGCACGACCACCTGTTCGTCCCGATGACCTACATCTCCAAGAAGGCGCTGCACCGCGGCATTCCGTCGCACTTCGCGGCCGGCATGCTGCGCGAGGCGCTGCGTCCGGGCAGTTCGTGGTTCGGGCGGACGGTGTTCGAATGCGTCGGGTTCGTGAAAACCTCGTTCGCCAAGGACATTCCGGACATGCAGATCCACACTCTGCCGTGGAGCTACCCGGTGCCCAACCAGGACGAGGACAAGCTGCACATGGTCGACCGCCGCTCGGCGCTCACCATCTTCCCGACCCTGATCTACCCCAAGAGCCGGGGTGAGCTGCGGCTGGCGTCGACCGATCCGTTGCAGCAGCCGCTGATCGACCCGGGTTACCTGTCCGATCCGGCCGACACCGAGTTCCTGATCGAGGCCATGGGCATGATCCGGGAGATCATGTCGTCCAAGACCATCGCGGGCGACGTCACCGAGGAGCACTCGCCGGGCCCGGAGTTCACCGACGAGACGGCGCTGCGGCGCGAACTGCCCAACCGCATCCATTCCGTCTACCACCCGGTCGGCACCTGCCGCATGGGTGTCGACGAGCGTGCGGTGGTCGATCCGCAGCTGCGGGTGCGCGGTATCGAGGGCCTGCGGGTCGCCGACGCCTCGATCATGCCGAGCATCACCGGCGGCAACACCAACGCTCCCTCCTACATGATCGGCGAGAAGTGCGCCGAATTCATCACCGCGGGAGCGTAATTCGCTGAAAAGGGGACGGGACACACGCCCCGTCCCGCTCGCGCCGGACACACTCGGCGACAGGCGCTTACGCGAGCACTCCTCGCATCGGTGCGAAACTTGCCGTCGTGAGCGCGTTCGCCGCCCTCGCCCGGTTCGGCACGGCGTTGTCGGCGAACCTCCAGCGCGCCTGGTGGCGCCCGGCAGCGAGGTGGTGGCGTGAGCATGCGCGTGGCGAGCGTGCGGAACCTGAAGCCGGGCTGGTTCGCGGCGGTCATGGCGACGGGGATCGTGTCGCGGGCCGTGACCGGCGCCGGGTGGGCGTGGGGCGGCGATGTCCTGTTGATCATCGGGCTGGCGGCCTTCGTCGCGCTGACCGCCGCGACACTGTTGCGGCTGGCCCTGTTCCGCGCCGCCGCCCTCGCCGATGCCCGCGACCCGGCCGTCGGCTTCACCTATCTGACCTTCGTCGCGGGCGCCGCGGTACTGGCCGCGGGGCTCGCGAAGCACGATCGGACCGGACCGGCGCTGCTGCTGCTCGCGATCGCGGCCGCGGCCTGGCTGCTGCTGTGTTACGCGATACCGGCGGCGCTGATGGTGCACCACGCGCCGCAGGACGCGGTCACCGGCGCCGACGGCACCTGGTTTCTCTGGGTGGTCGGTACCCAGTCGCTGGCCGTGGCCGCCACCGCGCTGCCGCGGCCGTGGGGACAGCGACTCGCGGTTCCGGCGCTCCTGTGCTGGTCGGTGGGTGTCGTGCTGTACCTCGCGGTGGCCGCGCTGGTGCTCGGCACCCTGTTCGGCGGATCGCTGACGGCCGCGAAACTCGTTCCGGCGTATTGGGTTTTCATGGGCGCGACCGCGATCAGCGTGCTGGCCGGAGCGCAGGTGCTGGAGCACGGCGCCGACCAGCTCGTCGCGGCCGTGCGACCGTTCCTGGCCGGTGCCGCGCTCGGACTGTGGGCCTTCGGCAGCTGGCTGATCCCGCTGCTGCTGGCCGCCGGGGTGTGGCGGCATCTCGTGCGGCACTTCGCGCTCGCGTACGAGCCGGGCCTGTGGAGCATCGTCTTCCCGGTCGGCATGTACGGCGTCGGGACAGCGGAGTTGGGTCGCGTGCTCGGCGAGCACTGGATGGTCACCTTCGGCCACGCCGAGGCGTGGATCGCGCTGGGGGCCTGGACGGCGACGGCCGCCGCGCTGCTCGGCAGCGTATTCCGGCGGGAATGAACCGGCCCCATTGCGCGTTCCCCACGGTGCCGCTACCGTAGGCACTGTCGTAATTCTGTGGACGTAGGTCGACGCAGCAGTCCCTCCCACAAGATTTCTTCACCCGCTCCGATCCGATTCCTCGGTGCAGTGCCACCTCGATCGGGCTCGACCGGGATTCTCCACCCGCGGCTCACACTCCGCATCCACGGCGTTCGCCGCAGCACGACTTCCTATCTCACTCAGGAGAGAAACCATGAAACACAACACTATTCATTCGAAAGGCGAGGCCGACGCGGTAACCACCGGGACACCGGTGACCGGCATCCTGGACCTCACCGACAACCACGCGGCCCTGCGCGTCGACGGCTACCTGGCCGGTCCGGACGACGCCCACGTGCCGCCGCGTCTCCTCCGCGAATTCGGTTTGCGCCGCGGCGACACCGTCACCGGCACGGTCGGAGCCAAGCGGGAGGGCGCCAAATTCGCGCCCCTGATCCGCATCGACACCGTGAACGGCCTGCCGCCCGCGCAGGCGAAGTCCCGCCCGCACTTCTCGGAATTGGTCCCCATCTATCCACAGGACCGGTTGCGGCTGGAGACCGAGCCGCACGAAATCACCACGCGCGTCACCGATCTGGCGATGCCGATCGGCAAAGGCCAACGCGCCCTTGTCGTCGCGCCGCCGAAGGCGGGCAAAACCTCTGTGCTGCAATCGATCGCACACGGCATCGCGAAGAACCACCCCGAATGCCAGCTGCTGATGGTCTTGGTCGGCGAACGCCCGGAGGAGGTCACCGACCTCACCCGCGCGGTGCCCGCCGACATCGCCGCGGCCACCTTCGACCAGCCGCCGCGCGAACACGTCGCGGTGGCCGAACTGGCCATCGAGCACGCCAAGCGCCTGGTCGAGATGGGCCGGGACGTGGTGGTGCTGCTGGATTCGCTGACCCGCCTGGCCCGCGCCTACAACCTGGCCTCGCCCGCCTCCGGCCGGGTGCTCTCCGGCGGTGTGGACGCCGCCGCGCTCGCGCCGCCGAAGAAGTTCCTCGGCGCCGCCCGCAACATCGAGCACGGCGGTTCGCTCACCATCGTCGCCACCGCGCTCGTCGAGACCGGTTCGGTCGCCGACACGGTGATCTTCGAGGAGTACAAGGGCACCGGCAACGCCGAGCTGAAGCTCGACCGGCGCACCGCCGAGCGCCGCCTGCACCCCGCGGTCGACATCGCACAGTCCAGCACCCGCAAGGACGAGCTGCTGATGGCGCCGGACGAGCTGGCCGCCGTCCACGCGCTGCGCCGGACGCTGGCCGGACGCGAGCCCCAGCAGGCCCTCGAACTGCTGCTCACCGGCCTGCGCCAGATCGACACGAACGCCGAGTTCCTCGCCGGTGTGCGCGCCGCCGGTCACTGACACCGGCGCCCATCGGCAACACGACGTTGCGCGGTATTAGCCGGGTTCCTACGCGGGGGTAACCTGGTTCGCGGTGGTGGGCATCGAGCAGGTCGTGCCGGCCTTGCTCGACCCGGGAGGACACGGTGACGTCGCGAGAAGAGTTCCTGCGCCGCGTGCGCGACGGCCTGATGGCACTACCCGACGACGAGCGCACCGTGACGGTGTCGCACCGGTACCCGCGGCAGACACCGGCGGTCTCGACCGAGGATCGCGCCACCCTCGTGGAATCCTTCGCGAGTCGACTGAAATCCCTGGGCGCCGAGGTGGACCGGATCTCCGAGCCGGAGATCGCCGACCGCGTCAACCTGGTGTTGCGCGTGCACGGCGCTACCGCGGTGACAGCGCCCGACGGCCTGCCCGGGGAATGGCTCGAATACTGGTCCGAGACCGACGGCCACCACGTGGTTCCCGACCATCCACACTCCTCCACAGCCGACCCGGTGGACGCGATCGTGACCACCTGCACCGGCGCGGTCGCCGATTCCGGCACCCTCGTGCTCGACGGCAGGCCCGGCCAGCTCCGGCGCACGCCCAGCCGGGTGCCCGGCTGCCACGTGTGCGTGGTGCGGGCCGACCAGATCGTGGCGTCGCTGCCCGAAGTGCTCGATCGACTGGATCCGCGCCGTCCGATCACCTTCTTCGGCGGCCCGTCGGCCGCGGCGGCCACACCTGACGCCTCGGATCCGCGGCAGTTGATCGTCTTCATCGTCGAGTAGCACCGCAAGCACTCTTTAAGACCCCGCCAAGCCGGGCGCGGCATCGTCTGTGTCACCACCGGATCACTCCGGTGAACCCCCTCGCCGAGGGGGTTGGAGCACCGGACGCGGCCCGTCTTCGAGGGGTGGCGGGTCACGTCCGAGCCACACCCACGCGCTCCTGCCGACTTCAGGGAGGGGGCGGCAGGATCGCGTGGGCGGGGGGATGTGAAAGGCTTTCCGGCACTGGGTATCCGGTCGCTTCCGGTGCCGGGCCGCCCGCTATACGGTTTCGGCGTGGAACTCAACGACGACCTGCTCGTGCTCGTCGGCACCCTCGTCGCGGCCGTGGGTTTGGTCATCGCGTGGAACAGAGCGGTGCGCCGCGAGGCGGCGACCCGGGCGGCGCTCGTCGGCTTCGTCGAAAACCTCCGGGCACGACTGGGCGGTACCGAAACCACCGCGGCGGACCGGCTCGCCCCGGCCGATCTCGACGCGGCGCTGGCGGCGGCGCTCGCGGACCTCGAACCTCCGGCGGCCGCGTCGACGGCCCGGGATCTCGCGGTCGTGCTGGCCGGTCTCGCGCTGATGGCGTACGGCTCGCTGGCCGACATCCTCATGTGATCCGGGGCCGTTGCGGCGTTGTGATCTTGGTCGGCGGCGCGGCGCGCGAACTCGAGGAATGATGGGTGGTACGCGAAAGGTTGGGAGCGACGATGGAAACCGCAGTCGTCTTCGTACTGGCCTGCCTGCTCTATTGGTGGGGACTGCTGTAGGCAGAGCGGCCGCCGGGCACGACGAACTCCGCCCCGCCGATCTCGGCCGGGGCGGAGTTCATACAGCGTTCAGCGCGTATCGGCCGGTTGCTCGCTACCGATCGTCTCCCCTTCGCCCGCAACGTTTTTCACGTTCCGCATGAGGAAGACCGCCACCACCGAGGCCGCCAGCGCACTGAGCGCGCCCGCCGTGAAGGTGGCCGACATGGCCGAGCTGAATGCATGCCGGGCCAGGCCGATCAAGCCCTCGTCACCCGTGCCGAGCGCACCGGCGATCGACTCGCGGATACCCTCCGGCGCCCACGTCGGCATCTCGTCGGTGTAGGTGCCCGCGAGGATCGCGCCGAGCACCGCCACCCCCATCGACGCACCGGCCTGCTGGATGGTGTCGTTCAGCGCCGAACCGACACCGGCGTGTTCGGCCGGGACCACGCTCATCAGCGCGCCGATGGCCGCGGGCATCGCCAGTCCGGCGCCCGCACCGAGCAGCGCCGTGGCCAGCGCCACCGGCCAGAAGCCGCTGTCCGCGTCGAGCAGGGCCAGTCCGCCGAAACCGGCCGCGACCACCAGCAGTCCGATGACGGTGACCACCTTGGCGCCGAACCTGCTCACCAGCGTCGCGCCGAGTCCGTTGCAGGCCAGGATCGCGACCGCCATCGGCGTGAACGCCAGCGCCGTGCGCATCGGCGTGTAGCCGAGCACGAATTGCAGGAACTGGGTCAGCACCAGCACCAGGCCGCCGTTGGCGAAGGTCACCAGCACCAGCGAGAAGCTGGACCCCGTGAACGTCCGATTGCGGAACAGATCGAGCGGCACCATCGGCGACTCGGTGGTGACCTCGCGGAGCACGAACCCGGCCAGTGCGGCCGCGGCGACGCCGAAGGCGGTCAGCACACCGGTATCGGTCCAGCCGTCCTGCGGCACCGCGATGATCGCCCACACCAGCGCGGTCATTCCGACGATCGACAACACCATGCCCGGGACGTCCGGCTTGCGCCACGGCCCCTTCGACTCCGGCATCAGCGCCAGCGCGGCGACGATCGCCACCACCGCGATCGGCACGTTCATCACGAACACCGCGCCCCACCAGAAGTGGTCGAGCAGCGCGCCGCCGACCACCGGGCCGCCGACCATACCCAGCGTGGCCACCGCACTCCACGCGGCGATCGCCTTGGGCCGTTCCTGATCGTCGAAGACGGTGATCAGGATCGACAGCGTGCTCGGCATGATCAGCACGCCGCCGACACCCATCACGACCCGGCCCGCGATCAGCAGTTCGGGGGTATTCGCGTAGGCCGCGAGCAATGACGCGCCGCCGAACAGCACCAGGCCGAGCACCATCACCAGCCGCCGGCCGAACCGGTCGGACAGGCTGCCCGAGGTGAGCAGCAGTCCGGCGAACACCAGCAGGTAGGCGTCGATGATCCACTGGATCTGCTGGGCACTGGCGTGCAGATCGGTCGCGATGTCCGGGATCGCCACGGTCAGCACCATGTTGTCGATCACCAGGACCAGCGAACTCAGGCACAGCACCACCAGGATCAGCCAGCGGCGGGGGTTTCTGCCGACCGACTCCCGGGCGGTCGTTTCGAGCGTTTCCATCGTGAGCCCTTTCGAGATTCCGCACGGCGTGCGTCCTGTCGAACACTGTACGGTCACCGCACAGTGTTCGCAATAGGTACGTCGTTCGCTACTCCGAACACCGTTCGCCCGGCGCGTTATGCTGGGCGCGACGACTGTGAAGGAGCGGAGATGGCCACCGAGACACGGCAAGGCACGGCACCGGAGGGAATTCCGTCGGTGTGGACACGCCCGCAGCGGGCGCGGCGGGAGACCCCGGCGCTCAGCCGGGACCAGATCGTCGCGGAGGCGATCGCCCTACTCGACGCCGAGGGCTACGAGGCGCTGAGCATGCGCAAGCTCGGCGCGCGGCTGAACGCGGGCGCGACCTCGCTGTACACCCACGTGGCGAACAAGGAGGAGCTGCTCGAACTGGTCGTCGACGAGATCTTCGGCGAGGTGCACTCGCTCGAAACCGCCGACCCAGCCCAATGGCGCTCGGCCGTACTGGATTTCGGCCGGGACGTGCGCGCGGTCATGCTGCGGCACCCGTGGGTCGGCGTGGTGCTGAGCAGCGCGGGGCTGGCCTTCCTCGGACCCCACCTGATGCGCCTGACCGAACAGGCGCTGGCACTGCTGGAATCGGCGGGCTTCGACGACGACACCGCCGACCGCGTCACCAACACGGTCTTCACCTACATCATCGGCGCCACCTCGACCGAGGCGGCGGCGCTGGCCACGATCGCGCGCAGCGGCCTCGACGAACAGCAGTGGACCGAGCGCCTGATGGCGGCGTACGAGGCCGCGTCCCAACCCTTTCCACGCAACCACCGGCGCTACGTCGAACAGCGCGGCGTGAACGCGGCGGGCTATCGAGACGCCACGTTCGACGACGAACTGAACCTCATCATGGACGGGGCCGAACTGCGCCGCCGCCGGGCTCGATAGTCAGCGCCCGGTCGCCAGGGCGGCGCCGCCGTTGGCGTCCAGGACCACACCGGTGATGAAACCGTTGGTCGCCAGCGCGTGGATGGCCCGGGCGATGTCTTCGGGACGTCCGACGCGGCCGACCGGGGTGGCGGCGGAGATGCCGTCGAACAGGGTGCGGCGCTGATCCTCCGGAACCCGGTCCCACCACGGCGTATCGATGACGCCGGGCGACACCGCATTCACCCGCAGCGGCGCCAGCTCCACCGCCAGCGGCGGCACCATGGCATCCAGTGCGCCGTTGACGGCTGCCAGGCCGGACGTGCCCGGGAAGGCGGCGCGAGACGAGCCCGCGGTGACCAGGGTGACCGAACCCGCCGAATTCAACTGCGGCAGCGCTGCTTTGAGAATCCGGACCTGAGGCCAGAACTTGCCGTCGAACGCTGCGGCCAGCTCATCGAGACCCAGTTCGGCGAACGGGCCGCTGCCCGCGGCGCCGCTCACCGAGATCACCAGGTGGTCGATGGTTCCCGACTGCGCGAAGAACGCGTCGATCGCACTCTGATCGGTGGCGTCCACGCGGAACCCGGTGGCGCGGCCGCCGATTCGGGCCACGGCCGCATCCAGTTTGCCCTGGTCGCGGCCGGTCACGACGACCTCCGCGCCACTCGCGGCGAACAGCGCCGCGGTGGCCTCGCCGATCCCGGAGCTGCCGCCCATGACGACGACGCGCGGTGGCGGAGGTGTTCGGTGCGGTCATGATTGTTGCTTCCTTCTGCGAGGGTCTCGCGCCTTGTTGACGAGACCGATAGTCTCGATAACTAGGGTAGCGCGTACGGTATTCCCACGCCGCTCGAAGCCGAAGAGGGGGTGAGCCGATGGGAGCGCGATCGAATGCCGCGGACGGAGGCGCGAGCCGGGTGAATTCGCCACGGCAGCAACCGAATACGGTGCGCCCACACACGGGGCGGCGCCGCAACGAAGCGGTGCATCAGGCGATTCTCGCCGCGGCGATGCGCCTGCTCGCCGAGTCGGACGGCTCGCCGATCACCATCGACTCCATCGCCCGCGCGGCCGGGGTCGGCAAGCAGACCATCTACCGCTGGTGGCCCTCCAAGGGCGCGGTACTACTGGACGGCCTGCTGGCGACCGCCGATCAGGTCGTGCCGCAGCCGGACACCGGCTCGGTGCGCGGCGACCTGCTGGCGGTCATCGAATCCACTTTCGCGGGAGCACAGGGCCCTCCTGCCGCCCCCGCGCTGCGCACTCTGGTCCGGGAGGCGGCCCGCGACCCACACCTGGCGGAGCTGGTGCGCGACTTCACCGCGGCGCGGCGAAAAGCCGTGCGGGAGATTCTCGTTCGCGGCGTCGAACACGGCGAACTACCCGTCCGCACCGACCCGGACCTGCTCGTGGACCAGTTCTACGGCCTGTTCTGGTACCGCTTCCTGCTCGGCCACGCACCCCTGGACCGGTCGGCCGCCGAGCAATTGACGGACGCGCTCCTGCGGTCGGCATAGGAAAGATCAGCGCTTGCCGTCGAGCCCGGCGCGCACGCCCTCCTCGATACGCTTGCCGATCTCGCTGTCGACGTTCTTCCAATACTCGAAGACCCGGCTCAGCACCGGCTCCCGCACGCCGCCGAGCACGTGACCGACGACGTTGCCCACCAAGCGATCCCGCTGTGCGTCGTCGAACACTTCGCGGACCAGGGTGCCCGGCTGGGTGAAGTCACCGTCCTCCGCGTGCTGGATGTAACCGGCGCGCACCTGCTCCGGCTCGAAGGTCCAGGCGGCCTCCTCCGGCGCGCGGGCCGCGTCGGCGTGCGGGCCGCCGTAGGAGTTCGGCGCGTACACCGGCGCCTCCGGCGCGTTGAAGTCGTACCGCATCGCGCCCTCCTTGGAGTAGGAGTTCACCTCGGCGGCGCGGGCCCGGTTGGGCGGGAGCTGGGCGTAGTTGGTGCCGATGCGGTACCGGTGCGCGTCGGCGTAGGCGAACACCCGGCCCAGCAGCATCTTGTCCGGCGAGTAGCCGATGCCCGGCACGATCGCCGACGGCTCGAACGCGGCCTGCTCGATCTCCACGAAGTAGTTGCGCGGGTTGCGGTTGAGCGTCCAGCGGCCCACCTCGATCAGCGGGTAATCCTTCTTCGACCACACCTTGGTCAGATCGAACGGGTTGAAGCGGTAGCCCTCCGCCTCATCGACCGGCATGACCTGCACGTACAGCGTCCAGCTCGGGTGGTCGCCGCGCTCGATCGCCTCCCACAGGTCCTGGCGGTGATAGTCGGGATCGGTGCCGGCCAGCCGATCGGCCTCGGCCTGGGTCAGGAATTGCTGCCCTTGGTCGGTGCGGAAGTGGTACTTCACCCAGAAGCGCTCACCGGCGGCGTTGATCCACTGGTAGGTGTGCGAGCCGTACCCGTTCATGTGGCGGTAGGTCTTCGGGATGCCGCGGTCGCCCATCAGCCAGGTGACCTGGTGGGCGCTCTCCGGGCGCAGCGTCCAGAAGTCCCACTGCATGTGGTGATCGCGAAGACCGCTGTCCGGCAACCGCTTCTGCGAACGGATGAAGTCGGGGAACTTGATCGGATCCTTGATGAAGAAGACCGGCGTGTTGTTGCCGACGAGGTCGTAGTTGCCGTCCTCGGTGTAGAACTTCACCGCGAAACCCCGTGGGTCGCGCCAGGTGTCGGGGCTGCCCTGCTCGCCGGCCACCGTGGAGAACCGGGCCAGCGACTCGGTGCGCGCGCCGGGCTGGAACAGCTTGGCCTTCGTGAACCGGCTGACGTCGTTGGTCACGACCAACTCGCCGAAGGCCCCCGCACCCTTGGCGTGCACGATCCGCTCCGGCACCCGCTCGCGGTTGAACTGGGCGAGCTTCTCGATCAGGTAGTGGTCGTGCAGCAGGATCGGGCCTTGCGCGCCCGCGGTCAGCGACTCGTTGTCGCTGGGTACCGGGGTGCCGGTATTGGTGGTGGTCGGCTTGGTCATTCGACGCCTCCTTGGCTGACGAGCGAACACCGGGACAGCTGCCCGGGTACGGGATGGGTGGCGCGTTTATCGGGCGTGTACGGACCCGGCCCGGCAGTCCGGGCATCGGCCCCAGTACACGACCTCGGCCTCGTCGACGGTGAAACCGTGCGCGTCGGACGGGTCGAGGCAGGGGGCAGTGCCCACGGCACAGTCCACGTCCACGACCGTGCCGCACTGCCTGCACACCAGGTGATGGTGGTTGTCGCCGATGCGGGCCTCGTACAGCGCCGCGGACCCGGCCGGTTCGATGCGCCGCAGCAGGCCCGAGTTCACGCAGGCGCGCAACACGTCGTAGACGGCCTGCGTGGACACCGACCCGATCCGTTCGCGGACCGCGGCGGCGACTCGCTCGGCATCCGAATGCGGTTGCGCCGCAACCACGTCCAGCACCGCGACCCGCGGGGCGGTAACCCGCAGGCCGACCGCGCGCAACCGTTCGCGCGGATCGAAGTCACCGGTGTGCATGAGTCCAGTCTCCCTCTTTTCTGGAATAAGTCAAGAAAAGGAGCGGACGGGCCGATCACGGACGCCGAGAATTCACCGTGCGGCGCGCACTGCCGCGATAGCCTGAGGGCATGGGGCGCATCCTCGGGTGGGTGACGGGTGTGGCGGTGCTCGCACTGGCGGCCGGTGGCATATCCGCGGCGTCCGTCCGGGCAGCGCCGGTGGACGACGTCCGCTGCGCGGTGACCTCCGGACGAGACTTCGAACGCACCACGCCGGAGCGCGCCGGGCTGGACGCCGCCCGGCTGACCGCCGCGCTGGACTTCGCGGCCCAGCGAAATCGGTTGAACGTCAAAGTATTCCGGCACAATTGCCTGATCGGCACCGGACCGGGCAATGTACAAACCGACAATGTCGCCTGGAACGTGTGGAGCGTCACCAAGAGCGTCGTCTCTCTGGTCGCCGGAATCGCCTGGGATCAAGGGAAACTCGACATCTCGGCACCGATAGGCCGCTACCTCCCACCCGGTTTGGGCGACACCGCGCATCGATCGATCACCGTCGAGAACCTCCTCACCGAGACCTCCGGACTGCACATCGGCCTGATCAACGAGGGCGTCACCGGTGTCGTGCCGGTCGATCCCAACAGCGCGGTGCAGGCGCTGGGCGTGCCGCTGGACCATCCGCCGGGCACCGAATTCGCCTACAGCCAGCGCAATGTCGATCTGCTCAGCTATGTCGTCGAGCTGGCGGTGGGTGAGCCGCTGCAGCAGTTCGCCCAGCGCGAGCTGTTCGATCCGCTGGGCATCCAGCGCAGTGACTACTACTGGGCCCGCGACCGTTCCGGGCACACCTACGGCTATGCCCATCTGATGATCCCGCCCGACGATCTGGCCAAGCTGGGGTTGCTGGCGAGCAACGACGGGCGTTGGGGCAGTGCGGAAGTCGTCTCCGCCGACTATCTGCGCCGCGCCCGGCAGCCGTCGGCGGCGAACCCCTGCTACGGGTATCTGTTCTGGGTGGGCGCGGGGTGCGTGGAGATGCCCGGCTTTCTGCCCGCCGACACCTACGAGATGTCCGGGCTCGCCCTGCAGAACGTCTTCGTCATCCCCAGCCTGGATCTGACCGTGGTGTGGACGGGCGTCTTCGGCAACCACAGCAACCTCGGAGTGACCGGCGCGCTGCAGAATTCGGCCGAACTGTCCCACGAGTTCTTCCGCCGGCTGTTCGCCGCATTCGAACAGCCACCGGCGCCGGACCTGGGCCCCTACGTGGAGCCGCCGCCGCGCCTGGACCCGCGCGACTACTTCGATCCGAACATCACGCTGGCGGTGTTCGGCCTCGGGCCGCACGCCTATCCCGACTGTAATGTCCTGTCCTGCTTGAATACTCCGTTGGCCGCGCCGTTCGCCGACGCCCCGCCCGGCTGCCTGCTGCTGGCGTGCCTCGGGCCGGATCCGCGCACCCCCGGAATCCGGTGAGGTCCCCCGGCGACGGCGCGGCCGGTGTCACTCCACGAGTCGCGTGAGCCGCGCGGTGTCCATGTAGTCGCGGAACAGCACGACCTGGCCGTCGCGGACCCGGACCACATTGACCGACGTGCGCACCCGGGCGCGCCCGGCGCCGGGCACGGTCATATCGACCTCGTTCTCCACCAGTAGCAGTTCCGGATCGGTGGTCTCGTACACCTCGGGATGAATCGCGTGCACCTCGATCCCGGACAGCCCCGACCAGCGCTGGGCCAGATGCTCGCGAATAGCCTCCCGCCCCTCCAGCCGGTCCGGCAGGCCGGGGATGGTGAACGGGATCTCGAAGATCGCGTCGGGCGCCAGCAGCGCCACGAAGGCGTCGGCGTCTCTGGCCGGGAGCTGCTGGAACAGTTTCTCGACCAGCGCCCGGGGACTCTGCACCGAAGTCTCTGTCATGACAAACCTCTCTCGATTAAGCGGAACGTATGCCCCGCTTATAATCCGGAACCATCGCCCCGTTTGTCAATGGGTAAGCGGTAGACTCGCGCCGTGCAGGAGAAACCGACCGCGGCGAGCCCCACCGGCGGCACTCGACGGGCGCCGCGGGCCGATGCGCAGCGCAATCGGGAGCGGGTGCTGGCCGCCGCGCAGGCCGCCTTCGCGGCCGAGGGCATCTCGGTCCCGCTGGACGAGATCGCCCGCCGCGCGGGCGTCGGCCCGGGCACCGTGTACCGGCACTTCCCCACCAAGGAGGCGCTGTTCCACGCCGCGATCACCGACAATGTCGAGCGGATGATCGACTACGCCCGCACCTTGACCACCGCCGAGGACGCGGGCGCGGCCTTCTTCGAACTACTCGAC
Source organism: Nocardia sp. N2S4-5 (assembly GCF_044628355.1). Classification (NCBI taxonomy): domain Bacteria; kingdom Bacillati; phylum Actinomycetota; class Actinomycetes; order Mycobacteriales; family Nocardiaceae; genus Nocardia; species Nocardia sp. N2S4-5. Next base: position 4,574,763 of record NZ_JBIUPM010000001.1, read on the forward strand.
CGGATGGTCACCGAGGGCGGCGTGAAACGCGACCTCGCCGAGGCGCTGGGCGGTCACGAAGCCGTCGGAACCACCGTGCCCACAAGGGAATTGGTCACCGAGATCGATGTCCTGCTGCGTCGTGCCCAGGACCGCGGGGCGGTACGCACCGATATCGGCACCGACGACCTGATGCGAATCCTCAAGGGCGCCTTGCTGGCGGCGCACACCACCGACGCCGACGAGAAGCAGCGGTCCCGCGCCTTCGCCGTGGTGTTCGACGGCCTGCGCGCCCGGTAACCCGCGCCGTCGGTCACTCAAGCGCAGCCGACGACCCCGGCCGGTGCGTACGCCCGCAGTTCGGCATTTAGCCGGGCGGCCGCGTGATTGAGCCAGCTCTGGTAGTAGTCGAGAAACGCTGGGCCCAAGGACCATTCGTTGCGACGGTAGCCCAGGTAGACGATCCGGCCCCGCGCCGCCCCGGCCGCGACCACGCCGATGAAGTCGCCGTAGCCCACGTCGCTGATCACCAGGAAGCCCGCGTCCGGCAGCCCTGTCCCCTGCTCACCACCGGGAAATTCACGCGCACAGGCATTTCGGGCGGACCGCACCATCCGCTCCCAGCTGATCCCGCAATACGGCCCCGCACCGACACCGATCCGCGCCAGAAAGGCCCGGAACAGCGGGTCGAGGCCCGCCCCCATGGCGTCCTCGAGTCCGCACAATTTCTCCGCCCGCACCGGCCAGGTGAGATAGGAGTGCAGATTTCCCCCCGACACCACCTCGTTGTCGAAAACCCTGGGCAACAACGCGTCCCGCTCCCGCAACCAGACCAGCCGCCCCCGAACCCAATTCAGCCGACCCCGTAGTTCCTCATCCATCGGTCGATCATGACCACCGAACCCCCTGCGCGCCAACGCCGTTCGAGTTCGGTGGAACACGATAACGCCAGGTCGGCGCCGAAGTTACCTATCTTTCACCAACATTGAACATGCCGGAAACGACCGGAGGCCGCAACGGCGTTCGCTCAGCGCTGGCTCAACAGCACCTCGGCGATTTGGATGGTGTTGAGGGCGGCGCCTTTTCGGAGGTTGTCGCCCGAGATGAACAGGGCCAGGCCGCGGCCGTCGGGGACGCCCTCGTCCCGGCGGATGCGGCCGACCAGGGATTCGTCGATGCCGGCCGCCTGGAGCGGGGTGGGCACGTCGACCAGCTTGACGCCCGGAGCGCCGGCGAGGATGCGCTGCGCCTCCTCTACCGAAAGTGGTTGCGCGAATTCAGCGTTCACCGACAGCGAGTGGCCGGTGAAGACCGGCACGCGCACGCAGGTGCCGCTCACCGCGAGGTCCGGGAGGCCGAGGATCTTGCGGCTCTCGTTGCGCAGCTTCTGATCCTCGTCGGTCTCGCCGGAGCCGTCGTCGACCAGCGAACCGGCCAGCGGCAGGACGTCGAACGCGATGGGAGCGACGTACTTGTTCGGCGCCGGGAATCGCACGGCCGAACCGTCGTGGGTCAGCTTCTCCATCTCCGGGGCGACCGCGCGCACCTGACCGGCCAGCTCCTCCACCCCGGCCAGTCCGCTGCCGGACACCGCCTGGTAGCTGGAGACGATCAGCCGCCGCAGACCGGCCGCGTCGTGCAGCGGCTTGAGCACCGGCATCGCGGCCATGGTGGTGCAGTTCGGGTTGGCGATGATGCCCTTGATCAGGTTGCGGGTCTGCTCCGGGTTCACCTCGCTGACGACCAGCGGGACCTCCGGATCCTTGCGCCAGGCCGACGAGTTGTCGATCACGGTGACACCCGCGGCGGCGAACCGCGGCGCCTGCACCCGCGACATGGTGGCCCCGGCCGAGAACAGCGCGATGTCCAGGCCGCTCGGGTCGGCGGTCTCGGTGTCCTCGACCACGATCTCCCCGCCGCGCCACGGCAGCGTCTTGCCCGCCGACCGTGACGAGGCGAAGAACCGCACCTCGTCGGCGGGAAAGTCGCGCTCCGCCAGCAGTTTCCGCATGACGGCGCCGACCTGGCCGGTCGCGCCGACGACTCCTACGCGTACACCCATACGATCACCGCCCCGATCCGGCGTGCACGACCGCGACCTCGTCGCCGCCCAGATCGAAGGCCTTGTGCAGCACCTGCACGGCCTTGTCCAGCTCGGTGTCCTTGACCAGCACCGAGATCCGGATCTCCGAGGTGGAGATGAGGTCGATGTTGACCCCGTTCTGCGCCAGCGCCTCACAGAAGGTGGCGGTGACGCCCGGGTGGCTCTTCATGCCCGCGCCGACCAGCGACACCTTGCCGATGTGGTCGTCGAACAGCACCTGGGAGAAGCCGATCTCGCTCTGCCGCTTGGTCAGGAACTCCACGGCCTTCGGACCGTCGGTCTTCGGCAGGGTGAAGGTGATGTCGGTCTTGCCGGTCTCCACCTTGGAGACGTTCTGCAACACCATGTCGATGTTGACGTCCGCGTCGGCGATGGCGCGGAACACCTTGGCGGCGTATCCCGGCTCGTCGGGGAGGCCGACCACGGTCACCTTCGCCTCGCTGCGATCGTGAGCGACGCCGGTGAGAATTGCTTTCTCCAAGGGGATGTCCTCCATCCATCCGTAAACGTAGGTGCCCTGCTTGTCGGTGTACGACGAACGCACATGGACGGGCACGTTGAAGCTTCGCGCGTACTCCACGCAACGCAGCATGAGCACCTTGGAGCCGCAGGCCGCCATCTCCAGCATCTCCTCGAAGGAGATCTGGTCCAGCTTCTGCGCATCCGGCACGATCCGCGGGTCGGCGGTGAAGATGCCGTCCACATCGGTGTAGATCTCGCAGACATCCGCCTCCAGGGCGGCCGCGAGCGCCACGGCGGTGGTGTCGGAACCACCGCGGCCGAGCGTGGTGATGTTCTTGCTGTCCTGCGAGACGCCCTGGAACCCGGCGACCAGCACGATCACACCCTCGTCGAGCGCGTCGCGCACCCGGGACGGGGTGACGTCGATGATGCGGGCGTTGCCGTGCGCACCGGTGGTGATGACGCCGGCCTGCGACCCGGTGAACGAGCGCGCCTCCGCGCCCAGCGAGTGAATGGCCATCGCCACCAAGGCGTTCGAGATCCGCTCGCCCGAGGTCAGCAGCATGTCCAGCTCACGAGCCGGCGGCGCGGGGGACACCTGCTGGGCCAGGTCCAGCAATTCGTCGGTGGTGTCGCCCATCGCGGAGCAGACCACCACGACGTCGTGGCCCTGCTTCTTCGTCTCCACGATCCGCTCAGCGACGCGCCGGATACGCTCGGCTGATTCGAGCGAGGATCCTCCGTACTTCTGAACGACGAGAGCCACGACGGGGTCCTCCAAGATCGACTAGCTGCAATTACAGGAACCCAGAGTACCGATCCGGATCCAACGATTATCGATGCACCTCGATCGGGGGCAGGTGCGAGGAACCCATCCGAGCGTCGAACTTGGTGGTCAACGGTGCCAGGACCCAGTGATATCTGGTGTTGTGAAAAGCTGAAATTTCCCATCCTTCGGCGCGGCGGACGAGCACCCAGGTCTGCACCTTCGTCTTGCGGGGCGTGCGGCGCTGTCCGCCCTTCAGCAACGCGCCCTTGCCGTGCACCAGCGCCACGTCCGGCGCGGGGAAACGCAGCTGGGTGATCTCGCACTCCATCCGCGAGCCCTTTTGGAACTTCTCGAACAGCGGGACGTGGCAGGCCTCGATGTCGGCACGACCCTTGTGATGGGTGCCCAGGAAGGTGATGTAGTCGGCATCGGGCGTGAAAACGGCGGCATAGGCGGCGGCATCACCCGCGGCCCAGGCGGCGCTCGCCCGGTCCAGCACGGCGCGGACGGCCAGTTCGTCGGCGTGGCGGTCGGTCATCGGAGATCCTCTTTCACTGCTCTGATCATTTACTTATTCAGTAAATAGTTGAGTAAATAAGATAATGATCGAGTGGGGCGATAGTGTCAAGGAGGCAGCACCGGCGGAGAGGAGCGAGGCAGCGATGACGAAGGCGAAGGACCTGGGAGAACGACTCACCGTCGCCGCTCAGCGCAATGCGACGGACGCGGTGATGATGCACCAGGCCGTCGCCGACCGATTGGGCCTGCACGTGACCGATCTGCGCTGCCTGAACCTGCTGCGCCTGGGCGGTCCCGCCACGCCCGGCGAGCTGGCCGCCCGCACCGGACTGACCACCGGCGCCGTGACCCGGATGATCGACCGGCTGCTGCGGGGCGGCTACGTCGCCCGCGAGCACGACGCGCAGGACCGCCGCCGGGTGATCGTCACCGCCGACGAGGACCGGATCGCCGAGATCGCCCCGCATTACGAGCTGCTGGCGCGGGAATTCGGAAAGATCATGGGCGAGTACTCGACCGCGCAACTGGAGCTGCTGCTCGAGCTGTTCGATCGCCTGCACGAGACATCGCTGCGGGTGACCACGATGCTGCGCAACAACGAAACCGACTGAGCCGGAGAGGAACTCATGAAGAGCACCGAGATCGACGTGACCACGGGCCGCTCCGAAGTGGTCCACGACCTCACGCCGCAGTGCACGGCCTTTCTGCGCGAGGCCGCCGCGGGCGGCGACGGTCTGCTGCACGTCTTCGTCCCGCACGCCACGGCGGGCATCGCGCTGATCGAACTCGGCGCGGGCAGCGACGACGACCTGCTGGCCGCGCTGCGCGACCTGCTACCGGCCGACGACCGCTGGCGGCACGCGCACGGCTCGCGCGGGCACGGCCGTTCGCACGTCATGCCCGCGCTGATCGCGCCCTACGCCACCATCCCCGTGCTGCGCGGTGAACTCGCGCTGGGCACCTGGCAGTCGGTGGCCTTCGTCGACCTCAACGTCGACAACCCGAACCGCCGGGTGCGCCTCTCCTTCCTTGCCGACCCCAGTTGACCTGAGGGATCGGGCGCACCGGACGAGCGGCGAAGCGCTGCTGGACAGCGTGGTTGCGAACTGGCTTTCGCATAAGGGGGTACAGCCTTTCTGAAGAGAATCGCTCTGGGGTGGGGCTCAGGCCTTGGTGAACCAGGTCACCTGGGCGCTGTTGCTGAATTCCTGCCGCCGGACCGGGTGGAACAGGGTCGGGCGGAAGTTCCCGCCGAACACCGACACGCCCCCGCCGGCGATCACCGGATAGCTCTTGATGATCAGCTCATCGATCTCGTCGATGAGCGCACCGGCGAGCTTGCCGCCGCCGCACAACCAGATATCCCTGCCCTCTTCGGCTTTGAGCCGGCGCACCAACTCGACCGGATCACCGGCGACGACCTCGACGCCCGGATCGTCCACCGGCGCCAGCGTGCTGGACACGACGTACTGCTTCATATGCGCGTACGGACTGGCCACCCCGATCGACAGCGCCGGTTCGTAGGTGCCGCGGCCCATGATCAGCGTGTCCCACTCCCGGTTCGGCGCGTCCACGGCCAACCCCACGTGCGGACGGAGGTGCGTCGGGACCACCTCCGGATACCGCTCGTTGAACCAGGCCGACATGTCGTCGGCGACCGGATAGAAGTCGAATTCCCCGGCGGGCCCGGCGATGTAGCCGTCCAGGGACACCCCGACGTAGTAGACGAGCTTTCGCATATCAGTACCGCCTTGCCTGTTGTACTCTGTCTGTAGTGATTTCGAATGTAGTACTACGGATGGAGTGGTGTCAACATGCGGACCAATCCCGAACGCCGGCAGACCCTTCTGGACGCGGCGATCGAGGTGCTGGCGCGAGACGGCGCGCGCGGGCTCACCTTCCGCGCCGTCGACAAGGAAGCGGAAGTACCGGCCGGGACGGCCTCGAACTACTTCGCCAATCGCGACGACCTGCTCACCCAGGTCTGCGGGCGGTACTACGAACGGCTGCAGCCCAGCGCGGAGACCATGGCGATGCTGACCGACGCGCCCAAGAGCCGGGAGACCATCACCGAACTCATGACCGAGGTCGTCGGGCGCGTCGCCGGATTCCGCACCGGCTACCTGGCCCAGCTGGAACTACGGCTGGAGGCGACCCGGCGACCCGAACTGCAGGCGATGCTCACCGAGCGGGTGCGCGCCGACCTCGATTTCAATGTGCGCAACCACCTCGAGGCCGGGATGCCCGGCGACGCGACCACGGTGGTGCTGCTGTACCTGAGCCTGAACTGGCTGATCCTCGAAAACCTCACGCTGCCCGAGATTTTCGGTGAGCAGCAGCGACGCGAGCTGGTACGGGCGGCCGTCGACCGGGCGATCGCCGTGTGATGCTTCTCACCGATGGCCGGATCCCGCCACTGTCACTAGTGCGCCGACCAGGTGCGGGGGCCGCAGTCCGCACGACCGCCGCGGCCCGAAACACCGTGCCCCGGACGGACTGCCGCACCGGAGACCCGGTTGACGTGCGCTGTGGCCCCGGCGACAATCGGGCTCGAAGCATTACGGGGGGTGGAGGGCACAGCATGCGCACGAAGACCGACCACCGATTTGTCATCGACCTCGATCCCGAACAAGTCATGGAAGCCTTGCTCGCGATCGATCGGATCCCGGAATGGTCACCGTCGCACAAGGATGTGCGCGTGGCGACTTACGACGACTACGGACGTCCCAAGAAGGTATACGCCACGGTCACCCCGCTCGGCAATTCCGATCGGCAGGTTCTCGAATACGACTGCACCGACGACCGGGTCGCGTGGGAAGTCGTGGAGAGCGGCGCCGGCGGCGGCGGCCGCGGCTGGTTCGAGCTTCGAGGTGACCGGGGAGGGCACCGAGGTCTGGTACCACTCCGAACTGCAACTGCCGATCCCCGTGCCGGGAATCCTGATGAAACGCAGCATCGCCCGCGTGAACGAGGAAGCGGTGCAGAACCTGATCGAATTCATCGAGAAGTTCCGGTTCGAGAACTACGACGTGGGCTGAGCGTCACCCCGAGAACACCGACCGACTGGCACGATATCGGCATGACCGGTGTGAAACGGCGGATCCAGGCAGTCTCCGAGGATGCCTCGGTGACCCAGCTGGAGCTGTTCTTCGACCTCGTGTTGGTGTTCGCGTTCACCCAGGTGACCGATCTGGCCGCGCACGAGACGACGGCATTGAACATGCTGCGGGCCGTGCTGGTGCTCGCGGTCATGTGGTGGGTGTGGATCGCCTACGCCTGGCTGGGCAACGTGGTGAAGGCCGACGAGGGGATCGCGCGGGTCGCGATGTTCGCCGCGATGGGCGCGGCGCTGATCGTGGCGGAGGTGATCCCCGAGGCGTTCCACGACATGCCCGGCGGCTGGTACGGGCCACTGGTGTTCGCGATCGCCTACCTGGTCATCCGACTGGTGCACCTGCTGATGTTCTGGCTGGCCAGCAACGAGGACCAGCAGCTGCGCGGGCAGGTGACGCGCTGGGCTGCGGGGTCCATCACGATCGGCACCACGCTGCTGATCGTCGCGGCGCTCGAGCACGGCACCGTCCAGATCTGGCTGTGGATCGCGGCCATCGCCGGCGACATGCTGTGGACCTTCTTCGCCGGCAACCAGTGGCGGCTGAACTCGGCGAGCCACTTCGCCGAACGGCACGGGCTGATCATCATCGTGGCGCTCGGCGAGTCGATCGTCTCCATCGGCGTCGGCATGGCGGGGCTGCCCATCTCGTGGCCCATCGCCGTGGGATCGCTACTGGCACTGACGGTTTCGGGGCTGTTGTGGTGGGCGTACTTCGACGTGGCGGCCACCGCGGTGGAGCATGCGATGACCCACGCCCGCGGCGAGCGGCGCATCCAGATCGCGCGAAACTGCTACACCTTCTGGCATTTTCCGATGATCGCGGGCGTCATCGCGCTGTCGCTGGGCCTGAAGAAGGTGCTCAACTACCTCGGCGGCGCCCAGGGGCACACGTTGCACGATGCGCTGCACGGGATTCCGATGTTCGCGCTCTACGGCGGGGTGATGCTGTACCTGCTCGCGCTCGTCGGTTTCAAGCAGTACGCCACCGGGCAGGTCTCCTGGGCGCGAGTGGCGACCGCGGTGCTGCTGGCCGCGCTGCTCCCGGTGGCGACACAGGTACCGGCGATGGCCGCGCTGGCGCTGCTGTGCGCGGTGCTGGCCGCGCTGACCGGGTGGGAACTGGTGCGTTTCGCGGAGCCGCGCGAGGAGATCCGGCACGGCGCCACGGGCTAGCGGTAGTGGACCGGGGACTTGTGGTCCACCGTCTCCGGCACCTCCACCCCGTCGCGGACCGCCTCGCGCATCTGATTCACGTTCTCCCGCAACACATCTCCGATCAGCTCGTCGGTGCGCGGATCGGCCAGCGCCTGGAACACGATGCGGAAACTGATATCGGCGATGGTCCGGATGATGTCCTCGTGGAACGGGAGATAGCGCACCCGGCCGATCTGCGGGTCCTTGCGGATCAACTCGACGATCATGGCGTCGAGTTCGCCGCGGTTCTCCTCCAGCGCGGTGGCGATATTGCGGGTGTAGCGGCCCGCGCGCAGCACCGTCGCCACCTCCTCCAGCACGGCCATGGTCACCGGGCGCTTGATCGTCTCGACGATGGTGCCGACGAAACGGTTCACCACCGCCGCGGTCACCCGGTCACCGAAGACGCGGTCGGCGACTCGAGCCAGCCGGACCAGGATCACCACGACCCGCAGCAATCGGAAACCGCGGAAAAACGGGCTGGTCACCGGGATCATGCCCAGCACCTCGTACCAGTACACGAACGGGAACGTCCAGGACCAGTCCGCCCGGCGCCAGCGCCACCCGAACTCGACGGCGAAGATCGCGCAGATCGTGTAGTCGACGATCACGAACACGTGGTAGGCGCCCGGCGAGATCGGGAAGAAGGTGACCCAGCCGACCAGCACCACCGAGACCACGGCGAGCGCCAGCATCAGGAAGTCGGTCCACAGCGCCGGCGGTTTGCGCGGGTACTCCTCGGGCGACACAGCGATCCCTTCCACATCGAACGGTCCCGCCGAGAGTAATGGGTGTCGGCACCGATGTCTCCGCTGCGCCGGATGTCACAATCGCGCCGTGCCGCACTCACTTACCGGCGCGGACGATCGCCTCCAGATTGCGTTCGGCGAGCGCGGTGATGGTCAGCGACGGATTCACCGTGCCGGTGCTGCCCGGAATCGCGGCGCCGTCCACCACGTACAGGCCCGGATGACCGTGCACCCGGCCGTAGTTGTCGGTGGCGCGGCCGAGCACCGCGCCGCCGAGGGGATGCGCGGTGAAGACGGCGTTGGCGTCGTAGCCGAGCGGGGTGACGTAATCGAAGACGGCGCCGGACCGTTCGGCGATGCGGCGGTCGACCAGCCGGCACGCCTCCACCACCTGCTCCTGCGCCTGCCGCGGCCAGGCCAGGGCGGCGGCATTGCGCCCGGCGTCGAAGCCGATGCGGGCGCGGGTCGGATCGAAGACCATGCCCAGCGAGGCCAATGCGCCGGTCTCCACCGGGACACCGGGGATGAACCAATTCTCCAGCGTCAGCGGCATTCCGGAGGCGTCGAAGATGCGGCTGGCGCTCGGCACGCCCTGGCCGGTGCCCGACAGCGAGTTGTCGACGCGGGCGAGCACCACGTCGCCGTTGGTGCCCCAGCCGTCGCCGATGTGCTCGTTCAGGTGCGGCAGCGCGCCGGTGGCCTGGGCGCGCACCAGCAGCTCGGTGGTGCCGATCGAGCCCGCGCCGAGAAAGAGCCGGTCGCAGGTGAGGGTGCGGGTGGCCAGTACCGCGCCGGTGGGATCCAGCTTGGTCACGGTCACGACGTACCGGCCGCCCGGGTCCTGGGCGATGGCGTCGACACGATGGCCGGGGTAGACCGCCGACTTGCCGGACTCCTGGGCGTATTTCAGGTAGTTCTGGTTCAGATCGAACTTCGCGCCGTTGGAGTTGCCCAGGTTGCTGCGCGCCGCGGTGGCCGAGGGCCGGGTGGCGCCGGCCAATTCGCCGCGCAGGATGTCCCAGTTGAAGATCGAGTCGTTGGCCTGCGGCTGGTAGCCGGCCGCGCGGGCCTGCTCGTCCCAGCGCCGGGAATGACTGAACGGCGACGCGGCGTACAGGTCCGGCGGAAGCGGGCCCAGCCGCAGCTGCTGCCGCACCCGCGGGTAGTACACCCGATCCATCTCGCCGAATGCGACTGTGCCGCCGAAGATCTCGTCGAACCAGCGCTGCTCGGGGGCGACCATCGCGCCGGTGAACACCACGGATCCACCGCCCACCGCCGCCGCGCGCCACACGTCGATACCGGAGAATTCGGTGACGTCGAGAACGCCGCCGAACGGGGCGCACTGCATGGGCACCTTGGTGACGCCGGTGAAGCTTCTGCGATGCCAGAAGCCGCGCCCGTCGGGCAGGTCGTCGCCGGTGAAGATCTCCCGCCAGGGATCGTTGGGCCAGCGAGATCCCCGCTCCAGCACGGTATTCGCCACGCCCGCCTCGGCCAGCCGCAGCGCGGCGACCGCGGCGCCGAACCCGGAGCCGACAACGATGGCCGGCGAATGCTCGGGCGGATCGGGGAGGGGCGCGAAGATCTCCGGCACCCAGCTCCGGAACAGCTCGCTCCAGACCGGGTCGGCGGCGGCCGGACCGGTCCCGTGCACAGCCCCCACCGCACCCAGCAACGCCGCCGTCCCGGCGGCCTTCAGAAAGGCACGTCTGCGCACCCGGACTCCTTAATCACGTTCGATCGCGCGCGAGCGTACCCGGCGGACGACAATCGCCTCAACACAATCGGGAGTCCTCATAACAACGCTCCTATAGCTTGGAACTATCGAAGGTGATCAGGCGCGCAGGCGCTCGCGGCGGAGCTGGTCGACCTCCGGCAGATCCAAGGGGGCCAGTTCGTCCACGCCGAGGGCGCGCATGAGCAAGTAGTCGGCCAGCTCCGGATTGCGGGCCAGCGCGGGGCCGTGCATGTAGGTGCCCATGACCGAGCCCTGCACCACGCCTTCCAGGCCGTCGCCGACGCCGTTGCCCACACCGCGGGTGACGCGGGCCAGGCCCTGCGCGTCGCTGCCGAGTTTCGTTCCGCCCCGGTGGTTTTCGAAGCCGGTCAGGGGCTGGGACAGGCCGGGGAGCAACGGCGTGGTGGCCACCTCGCCGATGGCGCGCACGGCCTGCGGCGCGGTGGTGACGTCGAACAGTCCCACACCGTCGACCCGTTCGCCACTCGAGGTCTCGTACCAGTGGCCGAGCACCTGGATCGCGGCGCAGATCGCCAGTACCGGAACGCCTTTCGCGGCGGCCTGCTGCAGGCCGGGGTAGCGCTGCAGATGGCGCGTCGCCAGGCGCTGCGCCGAATCCTCGGCGCCGCCGAGCAGGTAGACGTCCAGCGACTCCGGAACCGGGTCGTTCAGCGTGACCTCGACGATCTCGGCGTCGTGCCCGCGCATCCGCAGCCGCTGCCGCAGCACCACGGCATTGCCGCCGTCGCCGTAGGTGCCCATCACGTCGGGCAGCACCAGCCCGATGCGGACGGTCGATTCGCTCATGCCCTGCCCTCCAGCTCCCGGTTCAGATCCCGGAACGCGGTGTAGTTGGCCAGCACCTCGACCCGGCCGGGCGGGCAGGAGGCGATGGCGCGCAACGGATTCGGGACCGTGGTGTGCTCGACACCGGCGTAGGTCAGGCGCACCGCGAGGTCGGTGGCGCGCTCCCCGGCGGCGACCACCTGGGTGCCCTCGAAATGCTCGAACCGCACATCCCACAGCCAGGACAGGTCCTCACCGTCGGGAACCTGGCCGTTGACCGCGATGACCAGGCCCGTCGCCGCCGGGTCGATCATCGACAGCGCCTCCTGCCAGCCCGCCGGATTCTTCGCCAGCAGCAACCGCGCGCTGTGCTCGCCCACCTGCACGCTGCGGTAGCGCCCGGCGATCTCGCGCACGGTGCCCGCCGCCTGGGCCGCCGCTTCCGGGCGCACGCCCAGCGCGACCGACGCCGCCACCGCCTGGGCGGCGTTACCGCGATTGGCCCGGCCCGGAAGGGCAAGGTGCAGCGGCAGTTTCACGCCGTCGGGGCCGTAGAGGTGCTCCTCGTCCACCCACCAGTCCGGCTCCGGGCGATGGAAGTCGGCGCCGGTGCTGCGCCAGTGCGTGCCCTCCCACACGATCGGCTCGCCGCTGCGCGGACAGCTGGTGGCGTCCACCGACCAGCCGCTGCCCGCGGCCACCCACACCACGTTCGGATGGTCGTAGGCGATCGAGGTGATCAGCACGTCGTCACAGTTGGCGATCAGCACGGTGTCCGGGTGCCGGGCCAGGCCGGCGCGCAGCTTGCGCTCGATCATGTTGATCTCACCCACCCGGTCCAGCTGATCGCGGGACAGATTCAGCAGCACCACCGCGGCCGGGTTCAGCGCGTCGCTGACGTGCGGCAGATGCAGTTCGTCGACCTCGATCGCGGCCAGCGGCGCGGTGCGGTCGGTGCTCAGGGCCGAGACGATGCCAGCGTCCATATTGGCGCCGTCGGCCTGGGTCACCACTCGCCCGAGCGCGCCGAGCGCGGCCGCGGTCATCCGGGTGGTGGTCGATTTGCCGTTGGTTCCGGTCACGAGCACCGTGCGACGGCCGCGACCGAGCTGGGTCATCAGCTTCGGGTCGAGCAGCAGCGCGATCAGGCCACCGATCATCGAACCCTTACCGCGACCGGCCTTCTGCGAGGCCCAGGACGCCGTCGCCGCCGCGCGCAACGCGAGCCGTCCGCGCACCGAGATGTCTGCCACGCCGCGAGTTTATTGGTGGTCGGCGGGATGTGCGCGGGCGGTGCTGCCGGGGAGCTAGCCGCCGGTGCTGTAGAGCAACTTCTCGTAGTTCTCCGGGGAGTAGCGCTGCTCGAGTTGCTCGACGGTTTCGGTGAGGTTCGTCTGGACCTCCTTGGCCAGGCGGGCCGCGTTCGGCAGGTCGTCCTGCGGCCACCCGTCCGGTTTCCACAGGCTGCTGCGCATGAACGCCTTGGCGCAGTGGAAGAAGATCTGCTCGATCGCCACCTCGACGGCCAGCACCGGGCGATGGCCCTTGACGATCATGTCGTCGAAGTAGGGGGCGTCGCGGACCAGCCGGGCGCGGCCGTTGACGCGCAGCGTCTCGTTGCGGCCCGGGATGAGGAAGATCACGCCCACGTGCGGGTTGGACAGGATGTTGAGGTAGCCGTCGGCGCGCCTGTTGCCGGGGCGCTCGGGGATGGCGATGGTCCGATCGTCGAGGACCTGCACGAAACCGGCCGGGTCGCCCTTCGGGGAGGCGTCGCAGTGACCGTCGGCGTCGCTGGTCGCCAGGACCACGAACGGGGACGTGGCGATCCACTGGCGGTCGCGCGGGTGCAGTGTGGCGCGGTCCTTGGTGGCGGCGCGGGGATGCGGCTCGCCGAGCAGCTCACGCAGCTCGGTGGCGGTCGTGATCTCGCTCATGCTCCGATTGAACTGCCGATCACGGCCCGCGCCAAGGGGTTTGTGAGCAATCAGATCGCGACGTCGAACAGGTTGGGTTGCCCCGCGGCGTAGCGATCGGCGTCCTGTCGCCGCAGCGGTTCCAGTTCGGCGGCGCGGTACAGGGTGAAGACGCGGCAGCGGGCGGCGTTCGAGCCCGCCACGTCCAGCAGCGCGTTCACCGCCGTGCGGGCCGCCTCGCTCGCGCCCTCCATAGTGGCCAGGTCCACGTTGGTGCGCACGTAATCGCCGGCGAGGAACAGGTTCTCCAGCGCGCCGTGCGGCTGTGGCCGGGCCGCCCAGGACCCCGCGGTGTTGATCAGCAGCGGGTCGGCGTTGCTGTTGCGGCGGCGGTCGGCGTCCCAGGTGATGCCGGGGTCGAGGAACCAGGAGTGCAGGTCGTCGTCGCGCAGCGCGGCGCCCGCCAGATGGGCTCGCAGCTGCGCCCAGACCTCGCGGGCGATCTCGTCGTGCGTGCATTCCTTGGCCGGCTTGCCGAACAGCGGACCGGGCGTATTCCAGTCGGAGATGTCGACCGACAGGCAGTCCTGCACCGTACCGTCGCCACGGTCGGGAAGCCTTGTGCGCGACCAGAATTGGCCCTGCGCGATCGAGGTGAGCGACCACGGCGAATCGACGTAGGCGACGTGCCCGCGCGCGATCTGCGCCGGCCGCCGCAGATACAGCTGGATCCCGGCCATCCAGTCCACGACCAGCCGGTCCAGCTCGGCCAATTCCGGTCGCACGGCGAGGATTTCGGGCGTGCACAACGCGCGCGCCACCTCGACGGGCACGGCCAGCACGAAATAGTCTGCAGCCACGGTGTTTCCGATCCCGGAGCCGTCCACGGTGCGTGCGCCCACGATCCGGCCGTCCCGGACGTCCAGTCCGCGTACCTCCGCCGTCTCGAACCGCACGCCCAGCTCACCCAGCAGTCGCACCCACGGATCGATCCAGGCCTCGTTGGTCGGGCCGTCGAGCACGCGGTCCAGCGGGCCGTCGTTGCCGACCTCGCGCGGGTTGCCGAGGAACTGCTCGCCCATGGTGCCGATCGTGCGGGTGCTCGCCTGCTCGTCCTTGGCCGCGACCAGCAGCGTGGTGAGGGTGCGCGACAGCAGCGCCCGGAACTCCCGGGATCGCCCGGCCGCGCCGACGAAGTCGCGCCACGGCACGTGCTCCCACTGCCCGAAGCGGCGCGCATCGCAACTGGTGTCGAAGACCAGCAGGCGGTTGGCGAAGTAGAGCGCGTCGGCCGTCGGCATCTTCGCCGAGGTGGCGATGACCGAGCCGACGGTCTGGCGGAAATCGTCGGGGGTCGCCCAGCCGCGGGCGCCGCCGCTGCGCATGGGGACGATGGTGTCGTCGGCGCCCTGCCGGGCGAATCGCGCCTCGGCCGCGGGCACCAGGTTGTCCCACACCCCGTTCTCGTTGCCCGGGAAGGGGATTCGGCGCATCGTGTCCGGTATGTGGCGATAGAAGCCGGGGAAGAAGCGGAAGCCGTGCTCGCCGGGCAGATCGGGCCGACCGCCGCGCCCGCTGCCCGGGACCGGAATGCTGCGCGCCTTGCCGCCCAGCGCCCGGCGCTCGTAGACGGTGACCTCGAAGCCGCGCTCGGCCAGTTCGTGCGCCGCGGTGAGCCCGGCCACGCCACCGCCGAACACCGCGACCCGACGACCCGTCTCCGCCGCCGCGCGCGGCGGTCGCCATACCGCCGCACCGGCCGTCATTCCCGCCGTAACCATCCCCGCCGCTCCGCGAAGCATCGTTCTCCGCGACGCGGCCCCCAGCCGTTCTGCCATCTTCCGGACCTCCACGCCGCGGCCAACTCTAAGCGCTCGGCGTCGACGGACACGAAACCCCCGCGAATACGCGCACTTCGCCGGTTACTTACTGAGGGCGATCGCCGGGTCCGGCGCCGCGGGGAAGACGGGCTCGGTGCACTGTGCGGGCCGCCGGCGTGCGGACGTCGCGGCGAACGCCCCCGCGACCACCGCACCGGCCAGGGACAGCGCCGACGGCCGCTCGCCCAGGAACAGCGCCCCCAGCAGCACGGTGAACGGCGCCGAGGACTGCAACACCAACGAAGCCAGACCCGTGGGCATCCCGGCGCGCATGGCGGTGAAAAGAAACGCGAACTGCGCGATAACACGCGGTGTTCACAGTTGTGGGCGGGCCTTGTTGACTTCCGCAACGCGGCTCAAGCTCGCGCACCAGTCTCGCGTCTGAGGTGAGATGGAACCGAGCAGGCGCATGGCATCTCGGTGGCGCGCCGGCACCTGAACCCCAAGCAGCGGTTCCATGTGTGCCACACGGTTCCGCAGGCTGACCAGCCGATCCAGTCGGTCGTGAACAACGATATCCGCTGAGATAACCCCGCTCCTCGACCGGATCGGCCGAGCATACGGAAACGCTCGGTGCAGCGCGTTGTTCCATAGAACTTGCAGACCGGTCTTCGATGGGGCCGCAGCCGGAAGAAGCTTGCGCCACAGTCCAAAAGAGAGCTGCGCCAGCATGTCGTCGTGGCAGACCGCGGCGTTGCGGCGGGCATGACTGGGGTCGCGAGCCGCACGAGCGTTGGTGGCGTGAACGCGGGCCTGCTTCACGGCCTGGGCAGCCACACCGGCGATTGGGGAAGCGGGCAGTTCGGTCCACTCGGCGGGGTATGGCCGGCCTGTCGCGTGATCGACGCCACGGGTGGGATTCCATGTCCGAAGTTCCGCGTCGACCGCGTTCCGCACGACCACCTCGACGATGCCTAGGACTTCCTGAAACGCGGCGTTGAGCTGCAAGTTCCAGTGATAGAGCGCCAAGGCAAGCTCAGCGTCACCGCAAGCCTCGGATAGGTAGGGTGCCAGGCGCGGACCGCTGAGGCAGCGGGAGACCTCCTGGTGCACCGTGCGTGCAGGCATTCGCCCTTTCTAAGGGACCGCACTATGGACTACCAAATTCAGTTGTCCAGTAGACGGTCGCAGCGCCTCTACCAGCGGTTTGTAGATTTCAGATGCAGAGCTACAGACGCACCTTCTCCACACAGCAGCGTGTATGGTTAGTAAGGAATGCGGGAGACAAGAGCTGCCGCACATTACATGGGAACGCCCCGGAGCCGTGTGCTCCGGGGTTTTCTCATTGCCCGACGTGCTCTGTACCAACCGGAAAGAATCCCGAGAGGCGAGCGCCAATCTGGTGGCGGGAGGGTCAGAGACGGGGAAGCGGCCCCCGGATCATCCGGAGGCCGCTTCGGGAATCGTTGGCAGGTAGGGCCTTCAGCCCTGGTACCGGTCGAAACTCGGGTAGGGGTCCTGGCCGGGATAAGGGTTCGGCGAGCCGGGGTACTGCGCCTGGGTGTATCCGCCCTGCTGCGCGGGCGGGTACTGCCCCGGGGGACCGGAGTACTGGGTGTTCGGGCCGGGGAAGGGGGGTTGCGGGACGTGGTAGCCGAAGTCGTCGGCGACCATGGCGGCCAGCTCCAGCAGGGCCGTGCGGGTGGGCTTGCCGACCAGTTCCAGATCGATTTCCGCGCCCTCGGCCAGGTGGTCGTCGAACGGGACCACCTGCACCGCGCGGGTGCGGTCGAGGAACAGCTTGCGCAGCTGGTCCAGGTCGACCGTGGAGGCGCCGCGGCGAGAGGCGTTGACCACCACCACGGTTCGCTCCACCAGCTTGCGGTAACCGTGGTGCTCCAGCCAGTCCAGCGTGGCCGAGGCGCTGCGGGCGCCGTCGATCGCCGGGGAGGTCACCAGGATCAGGGAGCTGGCGAGATCGAGCACGCCCTTCATGGCCGAGTGCATCAGGCCGGTGCCGCAGTCGGTCAGGATGATGTTGTAGAACTGCTGCAGGATATTGATCGCGCGCCGGTAATCGGCCTCGCTGAACGCCTCCGAGACGGCCGGATCCTGTTCGCTGGCAAGCACTTCCAACCGGCTCGGCGCCTGCGAGGTATGCGCCCGCACGTCCGAGTAGCGGCTGATGTGCTGGTCCTCCAGCAGGTTTCGCACCGTGGAGCGGGTCTGCCGCGGCACCCGGTGCGCGAGCGTGCCCAGGTCGGGGTTGGCGTCGATGGCGATCACGCGGTCACCGCGCGAGGAGGCGAACGTCGAGCCCAGACCGACTGTGGTCGTGGTCTTTCCGACACCGCCCTTCAACGACAGGATGGCGATCCGGTAGTCGCCGCGCACGGGCTGGTTCACCCGCTCGACCAGCTCGCGCTGGACCACATCGGCCGGTGACTCGCCCGGGTTGACGGTGCCGCCGGTGACCTTGTGCACGGCCTTGCGCCAGCCGCTGCGCGGCGAGCGGCGAGCGCGCTTGAGCAGGTTCAGCTCGTTCATCGAATGACCGGGCGGGCCCGGCAGCTGCGGCGGCTGGTGAAAACCCGTGGGCGGCTGGGACTGTGGCGGCGGACCGCCCTGCCAGTTGTCCCGGCTGGGCTGCGGCTGGTAGGGCTGCGGCGGGGCCGCGGGCTGCGGCGGCAACGGCGGTGGGGCCCAGCTGAACTGCTCGCCCGCCCCGCCCGGCTGTTCCGGAGCGGACGGCGCCGACTTCTCCTCGTCGAAGACTCGGCGGACCATGCCGTCCGGGCCGATCTCCTGCCGTACCTCGCCGTAGGCGGTCTCCTGGCGCACCTCGCCGTAGGACGACTGCGCGAACGAGTTCGGGTCGCCGGGCGCGGCCGAGTATTTCTCCGTGGCGTCGGTCGGTGCCGGGTATTGCCCTGTGGGCGGCGGGAATTGGCCCGACTCCCCGGCCCGCCGGACGGCGGCAAGTAACCCCGATCCCCCGAGCCGCCGGACGGACCGAACTGCCCCGGCTCACCGGGCGGCGCGAACTGGCCCTGCTCGCCGGGGGGAGGGAAGTAACTCTGATCACCGGACGGCGGAAAATGACCCTGGTTGCCGGAGGGCGGGAAATGACCCTGCTCACCGGGCGGTGGGAAATGCCCCTGCTCGCCGGGCGGCGGGAAATGACCCTGCTCACCGGGCGGCGGGAAATGCCCCTGCTCACCCGGACCACCGGGCGGCGGAAAGTTGCCCTGCTCATTCGGCGGCGCGAAGTAGCCGTGCTCGTTCGGGCCACCGGGCGGCGGAAAATAGCCCTGATCATTGGGCGGTGGGAAGTAGCCCTGCTCATTCGGGCCACCACCCGGCGGCGCGAACTGGCCCTGCTCACCCGGGGGCGGGAAGTAACCCTGATCACCGGGAGGCGGAAACTGGCCCTGCTCACCGGGAGCGGCGAACGGACCGCCGTGCTCGGGCGGCGGAAAACCACCGGGCGGGAAGCCCTGGTTCGGTGGGTACTGGCCCGGCGGCGGCGAGAACGGCCCGAACTGTTCCTGACCGAACTGCGGCTGGAATGTGGTCTGCTCGATCGAATCGGGCACCGGCGGGAAGATGCCCGCGGCCTGTTCGGGTTCGTCAGCGGATTCGGGTTCGGGTTCGGCGGACTCGGTATCGGGTGCCGGCGCGTCGGCTTCGTCCGATGCCGTGGCGGCGTCGTCGTCCGCCTGTTCGTCGTGCGCCGGGTTCGAGTTCGGATCGTCCTTCTCGGCGGCTACGTCCACCCCGGGGTTCTGCAACCAGGGCGGTGAGGTCGAGTTGTCGTTAGGTGTCACGTTTCCCCCATCTGCTCGGGTTTTACGAGCAGAGAGCTCGGCGCTGAATGCACTCCCAAGCTAGCACGCTGGTCGTATGCCCGCGCCGTCGCGGACCTGCCCGTACTCCCGGCAGCGGTAAGTTATCCACATGTGGAAAACTTCTCGGATTCGGGGGCGCGAGCAGGTGATTCGGCGCCGTTGTCCTATTCGGTTGTGAAACGCCTTGGGCGGTCCGAGAAGTCGGAACCGACCGGCTCACGACGGCCGGCGGACCGCACCGCCCCGACGCGCGCGGGACGGTGCGGAACGGCTCAGCGGCCGCGGTGCGCCCGGTTGACGGCGGAGACGACCGCGCGCAGCGAGGCGGTCGTGATGGACGTCGCGATGCCCACGCCCCACGACACCTGGTCTCCGACGGCACATTCCACGTAGGCGGCGGCCTGCGCGTCGTCACCGGCGGACATGGCGTGCTCGGAGTAGTCCAGCACGCGCACGTCGTAGCCGATGGTCGCCAGCGCGTCGACGAACGCCGCGAGCGGGCCGTTGCCCTCGCCGGAGATCTCCTGCTCGGCGCCCTCCACCTTGACCACCGCATCAATGTGGTCGGTGCCGCCGTCGGTCTCCGCGGCGGACACCTTCTGCCGCATGCGTTCCAGCGGCAGGATCGGGTTCAGGTACTCCTCGGCGAAGACGTCCCACATCGCCTTCGGCGAGACCTCACCGCCCTCGCCGTCGGTGATCCTCTGGATCGCCTGCGAGAACTCGATCTGCAACCGGCGCGGCAGGGCCAGGCCGTGGTCGGTCTTCATGATGTAGGCGACGCCGCCCTTGCCGGACTGCGAATTGACCCGGATCACGGCCTCGTAGGTGCGGCCCACGTCCTTGGGGTCGATGGGCAGATACGGGACCTCCCAGGTGAGGTCCTCGACATCGCGGCCATCCGCGTCCGCTTGCACCTTCATCGCGTCCAGGCCCTTGTTGATGGCGTCCTGGTGACTGCCGGAGAAGGCGGTGTAGACCAGATCGCCGCCGTAGGGGTGCCGCTCGTGCACGGGCAGCTGGTTGCAGTATTCGACGGTGCGGCGGATCTCGTCGATGTCGGAGAAGTCGATCTGCGGGTCCACGCCGCGCGAGAACAGATTCATCCCCAGCGTGACCAGGCAGACGTTGCCGGTGCGCTCGCCGTTGCCGAACAGGCAGCCCTCGATGCGGTCCGCGCCGGCCATATAGCCCAGCTCGGCGGCGGCCACGGCGGTGCCGCGGTCGTTGTGCGGGTGCAGCGACAACACGATCGACTCGCGACGGGCCAGGTTGCGGCTCATCCACTCGATCGAGTCGGCGTAGACATTCGGAGTCGCCATCTCGACCGTCGCGGGCAGGTTGATGATCATCGGCCGGTCCGGGGTCGGTGCGATGATCGCCGACACCGCGTCACACACCTCGCGGGCGTACTCCAGTTCGGTGCCGGTGTAGGACTCCGGGCTGTACTCGTAGCGCCAGTTCGTGTCGGGGTAGCGCTGCTCGATCTCCAGGCACAGCGTCGCGGCGTCGGTGGCGATCTTCTTCACCGCGTCGCGATCGGCCCGGAAGACGACCCGCCGCTGCAGGATCGAGGTCGAGTTGTAGAAGTGGACGATCACATTCGGCGCGCCCTGACAGGCCAGGAACGTGCGCTCGATCAGTTCCGGGCGGCACTGGGTCAGCACCTGAATGGTGACGTCGTCCGGCACCGCGCCGTCCTCGATGATCTCGCGCACGAAGTCGAAGTCGGTCTGGCTGGCCGACGGGAAGCCGACCTCGATCTCCTTGTAGCCCATCCGCACCAGCAGATCGAACATGCGGCGCTTGCGAGCCGGGCTCATCGGGTCGATCAGCGCCTGATTGCCGTCGCGCAGATCCACCGCGCACCAGGCCGGCGCGCGCTCGATCACCCGGTCCGGCCAGGTGCGATCCGGCAGCGTGACGGGTTCGACCTCCTCGGCGAACGGCCGGTACCGAAAGGTCGGCATCGAGGAATTCTTCTGTGTGTTCCACGCGGGCTGGTCGGCCGGCGCGGCCTTGGACGGCGCGGTGATGGTGCGCGATCCGGATACGAAGGCGTCAGCGGGTGACATGCGATTCTCCGTGGTGTGGGTTTGGTATGTCCCAATAGCTTGGGTCGACCGGCACAGCTGAACCCCGCGACGGGAGCCGGTCCGTGTCAGACCCCGTCGCGGCGGCCGAGAAGGAGTGCCCGCTGCATGATGCCCGCGAGTTTACAGCCCCCCGATCTGCGACGAAAGCACACCCCGCAAACCCACAAGCCAGCACACCCACACGCACCCCCATCCCTCCCGAACCACCACACCCACCCCGTCACCGACCAACCCACCACACCCACCCACCCCTGTCGCCAACAAACCACCACACCCGCCCCCTGTCGCCAGCCAAACCACCACACCCACCCCTGCCACCAGCCGAGCCACCACACCCACCCCTGCCACCAGCCGAGCCACCACACCCACCCTCGTTACCAGCCGAGCCGCTACCCCCACACACCCACCGAAACAGAGACTCGATCGCCCACCCATCCCCGAACCGCAAAAACTCCCCCAGTAACGTCCAACCCCGTAGGTTTTCGGCGCGTCTCGGTTTTCGGGTGCCGCTGCAAAGCGACGAAGGAGCCAGCAGCGGCACCCGAAAACCGAGACCAAGGGCGCCGAAAACCCGCCGGAGCGAAGCGGAGGCCAAAAACACAGCATGCCCCTCCTAAACCAGCTGCTCATCCTCACCGCAGGCATCGCAGCCGGATGCATCAACACCATCGTCGGCTCCGGCACCCTCATCACCTTCCCCGTCCTCCTAGCCCTCGGCTATCCCCCCGTAACCGCCAACGTCTCCAACACCATCGGCCTGGTCCCCGGCGGCCTGAGCGGCGTACTCGGCTACCGCCGCGAACTCACCGGCCAGCGCGCCAGACTGCTCCGACTCGGCACCGCCTCCCTACTCGGCGGCGCCCTCGGCGCGATCCTCCTGCTCCAACTCCCACCCCAGGCGTTCAAGGCGATCGTCCCGATCCTGATCATCGCCGCCCTGATCCTGGTCGTAGTACAACCCCGCCTGTCCCGCTGGGTACAGCGGCGGCGCGCGGCCGACGGCTCGTCCCCCGAACACGGCGGCCCACTGCTGTGGCTCGCGGTGCTGGCCAGCGGCGTCTACGGCGGATACTTCGGCGCGGCGCAGGGTGTCCTGCTGATCGGCCTGCTGGGCGTGTTCGTGCACGACGAGCTACAGCGCCTGAACGCCGTGAAGAACTTCCTGGCCCTGCTGGTGAACACCCTGTCGGCACTGATCTTCGTCTTCGTCGCCGACGTGGCCTGGCAGGTGGTCGCGCTGATCGCGGTGGGTTCGATCATCGGCGGGCAGCTGGGCGCGACGGTCGGCCGCCGCATGCCGCCGACGGTGCTGCGCGGCGTGATCGTCGTGGTCGGCCTCGTCGCCATCGTGCGCCTGCTGACCACCTGATACGCCGGTTACAGCACCCCGGATTCCAGGAATGTGCGCAACCGGGCACGGTAGGGCGTGAGGTCGATCCGCTGCTCGGCGAGCCACTCGGCGGAGTAGTACTTGTCGATGTAGCGGTCGCCCGGATCGCAGAGCAGGCCGACGACGCTGCCCGCCCGCCCGACCGCCGCCATCTCGGACATGATGTGGAACGCCGCCCACAGACCGGTGCCGGTGGAGGCTCCCGCCTTGCGCCCGATCAACTCGTCGA
The DNA here is from genome assembly GCF_044628355.1 of Nocardia sp. N2S4-5. Lineage (NCBI taxonomy): Bacteria > Bacillati > Actinomycetota > Actinomycetes > Mycobacteriales > Nocardiaceae > Nocardia > Nocardia sp. N2S4-5. The sequence goes on from NZ_JBIUPM010000001.1 coordinate 4,597,480, forward strand.
GCACCTGGATCGACGCGATGGCCGCAGCGTCGGGGACGTGGATCATCCGGTCGATCGCGGCGCCGACGAAACTGGGCTCCACGCGCTGGCGCCCGATGCCCTCGATGCGCGAGCAGATCTCGGTGGTCGCGGCCGGATCGTCGTCGCGCCAGCCGGGGAAGAACGCGGAGTTGTCCGGGTCGGCCACGCAGATGCCGGTGGCCCGGCCGGTGTAGCGGATGTAGCGGGCGATGGTCGCCGAGGTGCCGCCGGTGCCCGCGGTCGCCACGATCCAGGCCGGATCGGGGTGTCGTTCCTCGGCGAGCTGATCGAAGATGGATTCGGCGATGTTGTTGTTGCCGCGCCAGTCGGTGGCCCGCTCGGCGAAGGTGAACTGGTCCATGTAGTGGCCGCCGGTCTCGGTCGCCAGCCGCGCGGCGACGTCGTAGACCTCGTTCGCGTCGTCCACGAAATGACATCGGCCACCGTGGAATTCGATCAACCGCACCTTCTCCCGGCTGGTGCCGCGCGACATCACCGCGACGAACGGCACCCCGATCAGCCGCGCGAAGTACGCCTCGGAGACGGCCGTCGAACCACTGGACGCCTCGATCACCGGCCGGTCGGGCCGGATCCAGCCGCTGCACAGCGCGTGCAGGAACAGCGAGCGCGCCAGCCGGTGCTTCAACGATCCGGCCGGATGCGTGGACTCGTCCTTCAGATACAGGTCCACGCCGGGCACCGCGGGCACCGGGACCCGCAGCAGGTGCGTGTCCGACGAGCGGCGCATATCGGCGCGCACCTTGGCGATCGCCTCGGCCAGCCAGGCTCGGTGACCCGGGTCGTACCGGTTGACGTCCACCATGTCCGGCGCGGCGCCGGTGGGTGTGACCGCGGCTGTCATGCGCACTCCTCGCCCTCGAGCCCGTTGAGGTAGAACTCGATATTTCCATAGCCCCGACCGACGATTGCGGAGGGGTTGCTCCGGACGCGCCCGGTCCGGGGGCTCGAACGAGTCCCCCGGGCGTGATAAGACCGTAGTGCGGACGGTCTTCTCGCCCAGGAGGTCTTCATGCACGTACGGCTCTGCCTATCCTGCGACGCCACTCTCGACCACTGTCACGGCACGCTCATCGTGCACACCGACCGGTCGGTGGAGTGCACGGACGCCGACTGCCACGACACCGATCACGCCCGGCACACCTTCATCGTCGACTGTTTCGACCTCGCGGGCGGCTGCGCCTGCGCCCTGCCGGAGCCCCGTTCCGGGCCACGTAGCCTGGCCGGGTGAGCTACGACCACGTACTGCTGCCCTCCGGCGTCGCCACCACCCCCGACGAAGTCGACGCGTACCTGACCGCCCAGCGCGGCCTGCCGGAGGACAAGGTGGTGACCGAACTGGCGACCGCGCTGAACGAGCACAACGCGGCACTGCCCGAACCGGACGGCTTCCTCACCGAGCCGCCCGTGGGCGGCGCCGAAACCGGTGCGGCACTGTATGTTTCGAGCCCCTACGACGCGATAGGCCACCTGCGCGGCCTGCTGTTCGACCTCGCCACACCACGGTCGTACGCGGTCTACGATCCCCAGCTCGCCTGGCTGCTCGACCCCGCCGGGCACATTCCGGTCACCGTCACGCACGGCGGCGCGGGTGAATTCCCTTATCTCACCGAGCCGCTGATCCACCAGTGGATCCCGGACCTGACCGACCCGAATCCCTATCTGATCGTCGAGCGGGAACCTCAGGTCTACATCCAGACCTTCCGCGACGGCGACGGCGACTACGCCCTCGAGTACCGCGACGGTGCACCCGACCGGCACTTCGGCACCCGGCTCGACGACGCTCATCGAGTCGCCGAGCTGATCTGGGACTGGACCACCGGCGACCGCACCCGCCTGGCGGCGCTCGACTGGGAACCGATCCTGCTCTGAGCCCGTCGCTACAGTGCGCCCCGTCGCTACAGTGCGCGGCGGCCCGACAGCGCGCGGCCCAGGGTCAGCTCGTCGGCGAATTCCAGATCGCCGCCCATCGGCAGGCCCGAAGCCAGCCGGGTGACCGACAGGCCGGGGAAGTCGCGCAGCATGCGGACCAGATAGGTGGCCGTCGCCTCGCCCTCGGTGTTCGGATCGGTCGCGATGATCACCTCGGTGACATCGACGCCGTCGTCCTGATTTCCGATGCGGCCCAGCAGTTCTCGAATGCGTAGCTGATCCGGGCCGATGCCGGACAGCGGGTCCAGCGCGCCGCCGAGTACGTGGTACCGGCCGCGGAACTCCCGGGTGCGCTCGATGGCCTGCACATCCTTGGGCTCCTCGACCACGCAGATCAGGGTGCGGTCGCGGCGCGGGTCGGCGCAGATGCGGCACAGCTCACCGTCGGACACGGTGCCGCACACCGAACAGAACCGCACCCCGTCGCGCACCTTCTGCAGCGCGGCCTGCAACCGGTCGATCTCCGGCGGCTCGACCGACAGCAGGTGGAACGCGATCCGCTGCGCGCTCTTGGGACCGACGCCGGGCAGCTTGCCCAGCTCGTCGATCAGATCCTGAACCGGACCCTCGTACAACGCGGTGGCCCCGGGCTCAGAACGGCAGGCCGGGCATGGAACCCCCGCCCATGCCACCGGCCAGCGGGCCCAGCTTCTCCGCGGCCAGCTGCTGGGCGTTCGCGGTTGCGGCGTTGATCGCGCCCACCACCAGGTCCTGCAAGGTCTCGATGTCGTCCGGGTCGACGACCTTCGGATCGATCTGCAACGTCTGGATCTCGCCGGTCGCCTTCACGGTGACCTTCACCAGCCCGCCGCCGGCCTCCCCCTCGACCTCGGCCTCGGCGAGTTCGGCCTGGGCGGCCATCACCGCCTGCTGCATCTGTTGTGCCTGCGCAAGCAGGGCCTGCATGTCGACCTGTCCACCGGGCTCCACGGGCTGTCCTCTCTGCGGGAAGTGGTTGCTCCCCAGCGTAGTCACGATTGGGTCTACCCCCCTATCGGCCCGGCGATAGCGAACTACGATCGGTGGGTGGGGTCAGGTCACATGGAGGCGGTTATGCGGGCAGGCCGTGAACCAATTCGAATATCTCTCAGGCGAGTGTTCGCACCGGCCTGCCTGGCGGCATTGCTCGCCGTGGCGCCGGTCGTCGTCGCCGCGCCCGCCGCGCACGCCGACACCGATTACGGGGGCGGCTGCGCGCTGTATCCCGACAACCCCCAGGCCACCATCGTGGCGTTGCGCGACATCTGCGACCCGCAGCAGCAGGACCAGATCTTCCTGGACGCGCCCCGGGGCACGGTCCCCATCGGCGTGACGAACGGCTGGGTCGCGCGCCCGCCGATCGTGGAGGCGGTAGCCCCGCCGCTGTGGAGCGGCAAGAACTTCTACACCAACCCGGACGGCGGGATCCTGCAGAATCGCATTCTCGGCGGCGGGACCGAGGGCTTCCCCGCCAACGTCTACAGCGCCCCGTCGATCCTCGACGGCCAGCCGGTGTGGGCGCTGGACTACGCCCCGTCCATCACCCCGCAGATCTGGGACGAGATCCGCGAGGTCACCCCGGGTGTCTGGTTCGGCTACTCGTGGTGGCGCGGCGCCATTCAAACCACGCCCCTGCTGACCTTCGTGCTGACCTATTGACTCTCCCCCGCTGGAGGGTGTTCGCTGATCGGCATGACAGCGACAGTCCCCATCGGGGAATTCGCCCGGCTGACGTACCTCAGCGTCAAGACGCTGCGGTACTACGACGAGATCGAGCTGCTCCAACCCGCGACGAGAGACCCGGCCTCGGGCTATCGGCGCTACTCGACCGAACAGGTCGCGCAGGCGCATCTCATCCGGCGCCTGCGTGATCTGAACATGCCGCTGCCCGACATCCGCACGGTGCTGGCCGCGCCCGACCGATCCGCGCGCGATACCGCCCTGCGGGCCCATCTGGAACGCATGGAGGCCGAGCTGGCGCGCACCCGGGACGTGGTGGCCTCGCTGCGGGCCCTGTTGTCGCCGAGCCCGCCGATCGAGGTCGAATACCGTTCCGTCCCCGCCTTTCCCGCGCTCACGTTCTCGAATACCGTTGCGCAAGAGGGCATCTCGGAATGGTGCGACGCCGCCTTCGGCCGGCTCTACGGGACACTGGCCACCGCGGGCGTCGCACCGGCCGGTCCGGCGGGGGCCACCTACTCCACCGACTTCTTCGAGAACGAAGCCGGCGAGGTGGTCGCGTTCGTGCCGATCGCACCCGCCGAGCGCGACCGGCTCGCGGCCGCCGACGGCACCGCGGTGCTCGAACTTCCGGCCCGGCGTTTCGCGATCGCCGTGCACACCGGCCCGTTCACCGACTTCGACCGCACCTACGGCGCCCTGGGCAGCCACGTCGCCGAGCACGACACCGCACTCGCCGAACCCGTGCGGGAGCTGTACCTCATCGGGCCCACCGATGTCGAGGATCCCGCCGATTTCCGCACCGAGGTCTGCTGGCCGGTCGGCCGGCCGTGAAGAAAGGAATACCGATGCCACCCAGGCTCGCCAATATCGCCGTCGACTGCGCGGACGCCGCCGCACTGGCGCGCTTCTACGCCGAACTGCTGGAGCAGCCGGTCGATCCGGAGGCGAACCGGAATTTCGCGACGGTCGGCCGCGACACGATGTCGCCGACCCTGATGTTCCTGCGCGTGCCGGACAAGAATCCGGGCAAGAACGTCGTCCACCTCGATCTGGTCGCGACCGATCGTCGCGACCAGATCGAGCGGGCGATCACGCTGGGCGCAAAGCACATCGCCGATTACGACGAGTACGGAATCAGCTGGTCCACCCTCGCCGATCCCGAGGGCAACCTCTTCGACATCGCCGAGGGCTGAACCGATCCGGCCCGCGCGTGGCCGGAAGCCCTTACGACAGTTCGCCTTTCAGGTTCTCCAGTACCTCGGCCTGAATCTTCTTCAGGCCCAGGGGCGCGAAGATGCCCTCGAAGAAGCCGGGAACGCCGCCGGCGCCCTTCCAGCTGGTCCGGACGGTGACCAGGGAACCGGCGCCGGACGGCGTCACCGTCCAGGTCGTCACCAGCGTCGAGTTCGAATCCCGTTCCGTCACGATCGAATCCGAGACCGATACCACCGCGTGCACATTGCGCGACCGCTTCTCGGTGGCCTGCAGCGTCCATTCGGCGACCGTGCCGGCGCCCTTGCCGCCCTCGAGCACCTTGTAGTCCCGATAGTGCGACGAGAGGATGCGGGGTCGCACCGTCTCGTAGTCCGAGATCGCCTCGAGCGTGCGCTGCGAGTCGGCCGGAACGACGATCGAACTGGAGGCGCTGACCTGTCCCACTGTGAACTCCTTGTTTGAGTCGGCGATGTGCACCTTGCCTGCCGCCGGGCTATGCTACGCCGCGACTCAGGGGAGCCGGGTCGTCATCGTAACGGGAATCACCTAGGGGGGTTCGTGTCGAATACCGTGCTGCGCGCACGTCGGATCAAGGACGTCGTCACCTACGTGCTCGGCATCGTGTTCGGCATCGGCCTGCTGATCGGCGGCATCGTGACGCTGAACGGCGACGGCAAGGTGGACTGCGGCGGCCACGAGATGAAGGCCGGCGACACCTGCACGACGACCAGCCGGCACGGCAGCTCGACCACGCGCACCGTCGACGAGCAGAACAGCAGGAACAAGCGCATCGGCTGGACCCTGATAGTCGTCGGCCCGCTGCTGAGCGCGGGCTGTGTCTGGCTCCTGCGCGGCGAACTGCGCAAGCCCACCGGACCCACCGCCGGTGCGGGCTCGCCTCCGCCGCAGAACAATTCGCCCTATCCGATGGCGCAACCGCCCGGCGTCGCGGGCGTCCAGGCGTCGCCGGACGGATTTCCGCAGGGCCAGGGCGCATCGGCGGGCCACGCGAATTCCGCCGCGCCACAGCACACCCCGGTGCATCCCCACGCCGCGACCGGTGGCTACCCGCCGCCCGGCCCGCACGATCCGGGGTACGCCCCGCCGCCCGGTCCCGGGTACACGCCGCCGCCCGGGCCGCCGGTTTCCGGACACGCGCCGCCGCCCGGGCCACCAGGTTCCGGGTACGCGCCGCCGCCCGGCGGGCCGGGACCCGGGTACGCCCCGCCGGGCTACCAACCGCAGCCGTACCCCGGGCAGCCGCCGCACCCTTACGGCCCGCCGCCAGGCCACCCGCAATCCGGACCGCCCAACGGGTACCCCCGCAACTGAGCGCGGCCGACGCCGGGCGATGATCTCCGCCCGGCGCCCCGAAAGCTCCAGCACACTCCGTTAGGCTGGCTAATTACCGCCGCGACCTGCCCGTTCGCCCGATGCCAGAGCATCGCGCCCGGACCCCAACGCATTGCAACGGATGCGTGAAAATTCCTGGCAATAGGTACCCTCGCGGTGGCCTCCCACTTCCCGGAGATATAGCGTCAAGGTGTGGCAGTGAGTCTGTTGGGGATGGCCGGCCGCGCACCGGCCGCACACGAATCAGGTTTTGCCGCGCATCGGGCGGGGGTGGACCGCCTGCTGGCCAGTTACCGCGCCATCCCCCGGGATGCGAACGTCCGGCTGGCCAAGAAGACCTCGAACCTGTTCCGGGCCCGAGCCAAGAACCCCGCTCCGGGGCTGGACGTCTCGGGCCTCACCCGGGTGATCGCGGTCGATCCACAGGCCCGGACCGCCGACGTGGCCGGGATGACCACCTACGAGGACCTCGTCGCCGCGACGCTACCGTACGGGCTGGCCCCGCTGGTGGTGCCGCAGCTCAAGACGATCACCCTCGGCGGCGCGGTCACCGGGCTGGGCATCGAGTCCACCTCGTTCCGCAACGGCCTGCCGCACGAGTCGGTGCTGGAGATCGACGTGCTGACGGGCGCGGGCGAGATCATCACCGCGACGCCCGACGGCGAGCACGCCGAACTGTTCCGGGGCTTCCCGAACTCCTATGGCACGCTCGGCTATTCGACCCGGCTGAAGATCGAGCTGGAGCAGGTGCGTCCCTACGTGGAACTGCGGCACGTGCGCTTCCACGACCTGCGCGAGCTGGAAGCGGTCATGGCGCAGATCGTCCTCGACCGCTCCTACGACGGTGAGCCGGTCGACTACCTCGACGGCGTGGTCTTCACCGCCGACGAGAGCTACCTGATCCTCGGCCGGCAGACCGACGAGCCCGGCCCGGTCAGCGACTACACCGGGATGGACATCTTCTACCGCTCCATCCAGCACGATGCGAAACAGCCCACCCGCGACCGCCTGACCATCCACGACTACCTGTGGCGCTGGGACACCGACTGGTTCTGGTGCTCGCGCGCGTTCGGCACCCAGAACCCGAAGATCCGCCGCTTCTGGCCCAGGCAGTACCGGCGTTCGAGCTTCTACTGGAAGCTGATCGCGCTCGATCACAAGTACGGCATCGCCGATCGGCTGGAGGCCCGCAAGGGCAACCCGCCGCGCGAACGCGTCGTGCAGGACATCGAGGTGCCGATCGAGCGCACCGCCGAATTCATGGAGTGGTTCCTCGCCGACATCCCGATCGAACCGGTCTGGCTGTGCCCACTTCGCCTGCGCGACAAGGGATCCACGACCGCCGGACGGCCGTGGCCGCTGTACCCGCTGGAACCCGACCGCACCTACGTCAACGTCGGCTTCTGGTCGGCCGTGCCGACGACGCCCGGCGAGCAGGAGGGCGCCGCCAATCGCGCCATCGAGCACAAAGTGTCCGAATTGGACGGGCACAAATCCCTGTACTCGGACGCGTACTACGACAAAGATGAGTTCGCCGCATTGTACGGCGGCGACGTCTATCCCGATTTGAAGAAACACTACGACCCGGATCATCGTTTACTGGATTTGTATTCGAAGGCGGTGCAACGCAAGTGACCACGTTCAAAGATCGTTCGGACGTCTTCGCGGAACTGGGAACCAAACTCAGCATCGCCGAGATCTTCGAGACCCTCGTCGAGGGACCGGTGCCGATCCGGTTCACCGCCTACGACGGGTCGAGTTGCGGTCCGGAGGACTCGAAATACCGGCTGGACATCCGTACCCCGCGCGGCATCAACTACATCGCCACCGCGCCGGGCGATCTCGGCATGGCCCGCGCCTACATCTCCGGCGACATGTCCGCCGAGGGCATCCACCCGGGTGACCCGTACGACATCCTGAAGGCGATGAGCGACTTGAAGTTCCGGCGCCCGTCGGCGCTGGCGCTGGTCACCATCGCGCGCTCGCTGGGCTGGGACGCGCTCAAGCCGATCGCGCCGCCGCCGCAGGAGACGCTGCCGCGCTGGCGGCGCATCGCGCTGGAGGGCTTCCGGCACTCCAAAGGCCGTGACGCCGAGGCGATCCACCACCACTACGACGTCTCCAACGAGTTCTACGAGTACGTGCTCGGCCCGTCGATGACCTACACCTGCGCGGTGTACGGCGAGGAGAACTGGACCCTCGAGCAGGCGCAGGAGAACAAGTACCGCCTGGTGTTCGAGAAGCTGAACCTGAAGGCGGGCGACCGGCTGCTGGATATCGGCTGCGGCTGGGGCGGCATGGTGCGCTACGCGGCCAAGCGCGGCGTCAAGGTGATCGGCGCGACGCTGTCCAAGGAACAGGCCGAGTGGGCGCAGAAGAAGATCGCCGAGGAGGGTCTGCAGGACCTGGCCGAGGTGCGCCACTCCGACTACCGCGACGTGCCCGAATCCGAGTTCGACGCGCTGTCGTCCATCGGTCTCACCGAGCACATCGGCGTGCACAACTACCCGTCGTACTTCGGCTACATCAAGAGCAAGCTGCGCGACGGCGGCCTGTTCCTCAACCACTGCATCACCCGGCCCGACAACACCCGCACCACCAAGGCCGGTGACTTCATCGACCGCTACGTGTTCCCGGACGGCGAGCTGATCGGCTCCGGCCGCATCATCTCCGACATCCAGAACGTCGGCCTCGAGGTCCTCCACGAGGAGAACCTGCGCCCGCACTACGCGCTCACGCTGCGCGAATGGTGCAAGAACCTGGTCGAGAACTGGGACTCCTGCGTCGCCGCGGCCGACGAGGGCACCGCCAAGGTCTGGGGCCTCTACATGGCCGGCTGCGTCCTCGGCTTCGAGCGCAACGTAGTCCAACTCCACCAGGTCCTCGGCATGAAGCTGGGCACGGACAACGAGTGGACGGTCCCCCTCCGCCCCTGGTGGAGCGCCTGACAAAGGGCACCATCCGCCAGGAAAAGCGCCTTCGTCATCCCGGCACGCTTTTGGCCGGGATCCACTCCGATGGGTGTGGACCCCGGCCAAAAGCGTGCCGGGGTGACGGGTTACGTGCCGGGGCGACGTATTCGCCTTTGCTCACAGCAGGGAGTCGAGGAATTTCCTTGGTATGACCGGGGTTTCGGCGTGGTCGGTGCCGAACAGCAAGTCGTTGCGGAAGGTGGCGAGTAGGGCGAGGACTCCTGGGCCTGCGTCCAATAGTGGTCGGCTCCAACCCAATTCGGCGCAGCGGGCGACGGCCGGGGCGAGGGTGGCGATCGCCTCGCCGGTCCAGCCCGCCGCGGACAGGCATTCGGCCAGGAGCAGGGCGGCGTCCAATTCCGCACGGGGGCGGTGTTGTTCGGACATGCGCGCGTGGAGTGCCCGGGCCCGTTTCACCGCGGAGTCGTCGGTGCCGAGCGGGGCCAGTTCGTCGTTGCCGAGGGCATCGACGCCGCCGCGGTAGTGGCGGGCCAGCAGGGCGCGGATGGTGGCGATCTCCTCCGCCTCCGACGTCAGCGCCGCCGTGCCCGTGCTGTGGCGCACCGGCCGCATCGCCGGTTCCGGCGCCGCCGCGGCGGACTGCTCCACCGGCAGGTCCAGCCGGAGTCGTTCGGCGCGGATGTGCGCGGCCAACCGGGGCAGTTTGCGGTCGGTGGCGATGCGCGCGCCCTCGTCCAACCGCGCGGCGGCGGTGTCGATATCGCCGCGCACCGCCTTGACCCGGGCGCCCACCACGAACGTGGTGATCAGGAAGTCGACCGGCCCCACCCGGGCCACCAGTTGATGGCTCTGATCCAGCAGTATCTCGGCCGCCTCCAGATCACCGCGCCGGTAGGTGACCTCGCCGAGCAGCGCGGCCGCCACCCGGACCGCGTGCGACCGCGGCCCCGAACGCTCCCGCGCGGTCTGCCAGGCCTGCTCGAAACACTGTGTGGCCGTGTCGATATCGAGCTGTTCGTAGGCCGCCGCACCCTTGCCCAGCAAACCCAGCACGAGGCCGAGCGGGTCCTTGGAGCGAGCGTGGTACTGCGCCGCCCAGTCCTGTATCCCGCGCGCGCCGTCGAAATCGAAGGCGCACAACCGCACGAACGACACCAGATTGCCGGCCGTCGACACCGTCCAGGGCGGCAGGTCGTCGGCCAGTTCCAGACAGTCCGAAATCTTGTCCAGCACACCGTCGGTGCGGTCGCGCGCCACGAGGTCGGCGGCGCCCAGCACGGCGGCCTCGCAGCGCTGCCGCACCGTCTCGGCGTCGGTGGGCGAACTGCGCGCCAGCATGCTCGACAGTCGCCCCAGCGCGGTGCGGGCGGCCCCGGACTGTTGCAGGTTGATGTTGGCGCGCGCCAACGCCAGCAGCAGCTTCGACCGCGAAGCCACCTGCTGCACCGGCAATTTCGACACCGTCCCCAGTAGCGTGGCCAGCCGCGAGGTGTCGATCAGATCCATGCCGCCGGATTCCACCAGGTCCAGCGCCAGCTCGAGATCGGTGGCCGCGAGTGCGTGATCGACCGACCGGCGCAGTTGCCGATGTTCGGCGTACCACCGGGAAGCCTTGCGGTGCAGCGCCTTCGAACGCCCGGGATGCACGCGCTCCAGCCGGTTACGCAGGTGTTCGGCGAACAGCGGCTGAATCCGGAACCACTCCGGATCGTGTTCGACGCGGCTCACGAACAGCTCCCGCTGCTGCGCCTGCTCCAGCAGTTGCTCGGCGTCCGGCGCACCGCTGAGCGCGGCGGCCAGTGGGCCGCTCACCCGCTCGGTCACCGAGATCGACATCAGGAATTCGAGCATGTCGGCATCGAGGGTGTCGAGCACGTTCTCCGACAGGTACTCCCGGATCGCCTGGTTGCCGCCGGACAGATGCGCGATGAGCTGTTCCGCGTCGACCGCCCCCGCTTGCTCGTCCGAGGACACCGGCCGCCCGCCCCGCAGCGACAGACTGACCAGCTGGATCGCCGCCGGCCAGCCGTCCGCGGCGCTGTGGATCTGCTCGATCTGCTCGTCGGTCAGCTGAAAACCGTTGCGCTCCACCAGGATCTGCCGGGTCTCCGCCGGTGTCAGGCGCAGTTCGTCGCAGCCGATCTCGACCACCTCGTCGCGCACCCGCAGCCGGCTCAGCGGCAGCCCGGCCTGCTCCCGGGTGGTCACGACGAAGCGCAGGTGATGACAGGCGTTGTCCAGCAAGGCATCCATCGCCCGATGCGCCCCGGCGTCGGTGACCCGGTGCCAGTCCTCGATCACCACCGCGACCGGCCGCCCGGCGGCATGGATCTCATCGATCAGCGTGGAGATCGCGTAGGGCACCGCCTCCCCGGACCGCTCCTCCAGCAGCTGTTCGAGGCCGGCGCCCAGCTCCGGCGCCGCCCGCCGGATGGCCTGCACCAGGTGCGCCAGAAACCACACCTCGTTGTCGTCGTCGTGACCGATGCCGAGCCAGGCCACCGCCGTGCCACCGGCGGTCAGTTCGGCCCGCCATTGCGCCGCGACGGTGCTCTTGCCGAATCCGGCCGGGCCGTGGATCACCGCCAGCCGCCGGCGTTCCCCGGCGCGCAGGATGTCCAGCAGCCGGGGGCGTTCGATCGGCTGCCGCGTCGGGGTCGGCGGCCGGAATTTCGTTGCGGCCGTGGGCGGTAGCGCCGCGGGCGGGGCGAGTGGGTGTGCCGCGGCGGTACGCCGCGAGGGGTCGCCGGGCGGCGGCCGCAATGTGGGCGAGGCCCGCAGTCCCGTCAGCACCGACCGCGAGCGCAGCGACGGATGCGCCGAGGCCCCGGCGGGCCCCTTCTCGTCGGCGTTCGGCCCGGGTTGCAGCAACGCCATCTCGTCGGGCAGCTGGCCCTCCTCGCGTTGCACCGAGCGCAACAGCTCACCCAGCTCGAGCGCCGACTGCGGCCGGTCGGCCGGATCTGCCGCCATCGCCCGTTCGATCACGTCCGCCACACCCGCGGGGATGTCCTGCTCGCGCAGGTCCGGCACGGGCTGGGTGGTGATGCGCAGGAATTGCGCGACGACCTTCTCCCCGGATTGCCGCTCGAACGCGGCGTGCCCGGTGAGCAGCGCGAACAGGGTCGAACCCAGGCCGTACACGTCCGAGCGCACGGTCGGTTCCTCGCCCTTGAGCACCTCGGGCGCGGTGAACGCGGGCGAACCGGTGATCATGCTGGTCGAGGTGCGGAACCCGCCCGGGATGCGGGCGATGCCGAAATCGGTCAGCTGCGGTTCGCCGTAGCGGCTGAGCAGCACGTTGCCCGGTTTCACGTCGCGGTGCAGCACGTCCACCCGATGCGCGCTCTCGATCGCCCCGGCCAGCTTGACCCCGACCCGCAGCGAATCCGACCAGTCCAGCGGTCCGTGGTCGCGGATCAGTTCCTCGAGCGAGCCGTGCGTGGCGTAGGGCATCACGATGAACGGCAGTCCGCCGGGCGTCACGTCCACCTGCAGCACGTCGACGATGTTCGGGTGGCCGGACAGCCGGCCCATCGCGTGCTCCTCGCGCAGGAACCGCTCGCGGCTCTCCGCGTCGATCTCCGAGGAGAGCACCTTCACCGCGACGATCCGGTCCAGGGCGCGCTGGGCACAGCGATAGACGACCCCGAAGCCGCCGCGGCCGATCTCCTCGGCGTCGAACAACCCCATCGCCGCGAGCTGGTCGGCGATCCCGATCTGCGGGTAACGCTGGGTGTTCGATTCGGCGGGAGTATCGGTGCTGCGGACCTTGCCCGTATGTGGGTTCATGGGACCACCTCGAACGTTCCGCTCATTCCAACGTAGCGCGGACTTCCGCGATGCGGTGGCAATTCCGTCCGCGTGTATACGACACCCGCCCGTACCCGCGAAAGCCCTTCGGACGCAGTACGGCCCGGTCCACGTCTGCCGTGGACCGGGCCGTACCAGCGATTACGTGCCGCCGGATGCTGCTACTTGCGCAGCGAGGCGGGCACCTCGAACCGCTTGCCGTACTTGGCGGCAAGCTCGTCGGCGCGGGCCACGAAGCCCTCCTGTCCACCCGGGTACCCGACGATGAACTGGTGCACACCGCCGGTCCAGGCCGGGTAGCCGATACCGAAGATCGAGCCGATGTTCGCATCGGCCGTCGCCGTCAGCACACCCTCGTCGAAACACTTCTGCGTCTCGATGGCCTCGATGAACAGCTGCCGATCGATCAGGTCCTGGAACGGAACCTGATCCTCGGTGCTGGTCTTGAAATGCTCACGCAGCCCCGACCACAGGCCCAGCCGCTTGCCGTTCTCGTCGTACTCGTAGAACCCGGCCTTCTCCAGACGACCCGGACGACCCTCACCCACCATGTAGTCGATGACGTCCTGCGCCGGATGCCGCTCGGTGCCCAGACGCGTGTCGCCCGCCTTCGCGGCCTCGAGCGTCTCGGCGGCGATCTTCTGCATGAGCTTCATGTTCAGCTCGTCCGACAGCTGCAGCGGCGCCGCCGGGTAACCGGCCTGCAGACCCGACTGCTCGATGGTCTGCGGGTCGATGCCTTCCTTCAGCATCGCGATCGCCTCGTTGACGAACGTGCCGATCACGCGCGAGGTGAAGAAGCCGCGGCTGTCGTTCACCACGATCGGGGTCTTCCGGATCGCCAAGGTGTAGTCGAACACCCGGGCCAGCGCCTCGTCGGAGGTCTTCTCCCCACGGATGATCTCCACCAGGGGCATCTTGTCGACCGGCGAGAAGAAGTGGATGCCGATGAAGTCCTGCTCCCGCTTCACGCCGGCGGCGAGGCCGGTGATGGGCAGGGTGGAGGTGTTGGAGCCGAGCAGCGCGTCGGGGGTGACGATGTCCTCGATCTCCTGGAACACCTTCTGCTTCAGCTCGGTGTTCTCGAAGACGGCCTCGATGACGAAGTCGACGCCCGCGAAATCCTTGGCGTCGGCGGTCGGGTGGATGCGGTCCAGCAGCGCCTTGGACTTCTCCTCGGTGGTCTTGCCGCGCGAGAGCGCCTTCGCCTCGATCTTCTCCGAGTAGTTCTTGCCGCGGTCGGCCGCCTCCTGCGAGACGTCCTTCAGCACTACCTCGTACCCGGCCTTGGCCGACACGTAGGCGATACCCGCGCCCATCATGCCCGCGCCCAGCACGCCGACCTTCTTGATCTCGCGCTTGGGCACGTCCTTCGGCCGCGAACCACCGTTGTTGATGGTCTGCAGGTCGAAGAAGAACGCCTGGATCATGTTCTTCGCAACCGGCCCGGTGAGCAGGTTGACGAAGTACCGCGACTCGATCAGCGAGGCGTTGTCGAAGTCGACCTGCGCACCCTCGATGGCGGCGGACATGATGTTCTTCGGGGCCGGCATGTTGGCGCCCTTGAGCTGCTTGCGCAGGTTCGCCGGGAACGCCGGGAGGTTGGCCGCCAGCGCCGGGCTGGCCGGGGTGCCGCCGGGGATCTTGTAGCCCTTGACATCCCAGGGTTGCACGCCCTTGTCGGGGTTGGCCTTGATCCACGCCTTGGCGGCGGGGACCAGCTCCTCGACCGAGCCGACGACCTCGTCGACCAGGCCGATGCCCTTGGCCTTGTTGGCGTCGAACTCGTTGCCCTGCAACAGGATCTGCAGCAGCGCGGTCTGCAGGCCGAACATCCGCACGGTGCGGGTGACACCGCCGCCGGCGGGCAGCAGGCCCAGCTTCACCTCGGGCAGGCCGATCTTCAGGCCCTTCACGTCGGCGGCGATGCGGTGGTGGGTGGCCAGCGCGATCTCCAGGCCGCCGCCCAGCGCGGCGCCGTTGATGGCGGCGACGACCGGCTTGCCGAGCTGCTCCAGGCGGCGCAGCGCGCCCTTGATGACGGTCAGCTCCTCCATGATGGCCGCGGCGTCCTCCGGCCCGGTCTGCATCATGTTCTTGAGGTCGCCACCGGCGAAGAAGGTCTTCTTCGCCGAGGTGATGACGACACCGGAGATGTCGTCCTTCTCGGCCTCGAGGCGGTCGACGGTGGCCTGCATCGAGCTCTTGTACAGCTCGTTCATCGTGTTGGCGCCCTGGTTGGGGTCGTCCATGGTCAACACAACGATGCCGTCGGCGTCCTTCTCCCAGGCAATCATGTTGTCGGTCATGTCTTTGGTCTCTCCTGTGAGGTAGGGCGTCAGACGCGTTCGATGATGGTGGCCACGCCCATGCCGCCGCCGATGCACAGGGTCACCAGGGCGTAGCGGGCGTTGCGGCGCTCCAGCTCGTCGACCATGGTGCCGGTGATCATCGCGCCGGTGGCGCCGAGCGGGTGGCCCATGGCGATGGCGCCGCCGTTGACGTTCAGCTTCTCGTCCGGGATGTTCAGGTCCTTCTGGAACTTCAGGACCACCGAGGCGAACGCCTCGTTCAGCTCGAACAGGTCGATGTCCTCGACGCTCAGGCCGGCCTTCGCGAGGGCCTTCTGGGCGGCCGGGGTGGGACCGGTCAGCATGATGGTGGCGTCGGCGCCGCTGATGCCGGTGGCGACGATGCGGGCACGCGGGGTGAGGCCCGAGGCCTTGCCGGCCTCCTCGCTGCCGATCAGCAGGAGGGCCGCGCCGTCGACGATGCCGGAGCTGTTGCCGCCGTGGTGGACGTGGTTGATCTTCTCCACGAAGTGGTACTTCTGGGTCGCCACCGCGTCGAAGCCGCCCATCTCACCGACCACCGCGAACGACGGGTTGAGCTTGGCCAGGTCTTCCAGGGTGGTGCCGGGGCGCATGTGCTCGTCGCGATCCAGCACGGGCAGGCCGTTGACGTCGCGCACCGGCACGACCGACTTGGCGAAGTAGCCGCCGTTCCAGGCCGCCGCGGCGCGCTCCTGCGACCGCACGGCGTAGGCGTCGACATCCTCGCGGCTGAAGCCCTCGATGGTGGCGATCAGGTCGGCCGAGACGCCCTGCGGGACGATGTAGTTCTCGTAGCTGGTCCACGGGTCCATGAACATGGCGCCGCCGTCGGAACCCATCGGCACGCGCGACATCGACTCGACGCCACCGGCGATGACCAGGTCCTCGAAGCCGGAGCGGACCTTCTGGGCGGCGAGGTTGACGGCCTCCAGGCCCGATGCGCAGAACCGGTTGATCTGGGTGCCGCCGACGGTGTCGGGCAGGCCCGAGGCCAGCACGGTGGTGCGGGCGATGTCGGCGCCCTGGTCGCCCACGGGCGAGACCACGCCGAGGACGACGTCGGAGATACGGTCCTCGTCCAGATCCGGGAAGCGGTTGCGCAGCTCCTTGACCAGACCGGTCGTCAGATCGATCGGCTTGACCGAGTGCAGCGAGCCCTTCTTGTTGCGGCCCCGCGGAGTGCGGATGGCCTCGAAAATGTAGGCCTCTGTGGTCATATCGGAGTGTTTCCTTCCTTAGGCTGCGCCGACACCGCAGTGCCCGATATCGCCGCAGGTAACCTCGCCGACCGGCCGTCGGGCCGACCGTGTGGATGGCGGTCCGGGCACATGGCTCGCACCAGGACTGGACGCTGTACAAACGTCGGCATGCAGAGGCGCACGCGGGCTCGGTTCGCCCCTCTTCCGGGGCCAACCATAGAGCCTCGTAGCACCGCCGCTGACGACCACCCGTTCATAGTACAGCCGGATGCGAACTCCGGTTAACTTAAGGCCGTCCGGCGGGTGTCTGTCAAGCCTCCAGGCGTGTGGCGCCCAGCTCACTCGCGAGCAACTCCAAGGCCACCTCATCGGGGTCGCGGCGGTCTCCGGGCGGGGCCGGGCGGGCCGACTCGTCGAGCATCTCCTGCTCCTCCTCCGGCGTCGGCGCAGGTGGGACACCGTCATAACCTACCGACGAGTAGCCGGAGGGTCCCGGGTCGTCGGGAAGGTCCGGGCCGTCGGGCAGCGGAATGTCGTCGTCCGGCGGTGGTGGCGGGGTGCTCGAATCATTGCCCGCCGGGCTGGATTCGCGACCGCGCGCCGAGGTCGAGCCGGACGCCTCCGGGCTCGTCGTCCGCGACTGACTCGGCCGGGTGAACCGCGGGGTCTCGCCCTGCGCCGGACGTGACTGCCCCGACCCACCCTGTGCCGGGGCCGCGCCGCCACGCCCCTGAGCCGCCCCGCCACGACTCGGCGCACCGGACTGGGCACGGCCGCCGCTCGCGGGAGGCGCTCCGGACCCGACCTCCCATCGCACCCCGTAATCCCGCCCCAGCACGGCCCGCACCGCCCCCTGCACGGCCTCCACATACTTCGGATTCGACAGCCGCTGCGCCAACGGCGCGTGCTGATGCGCGAACACGATCGTGTCCCCCTCGACCCGAGCCACCGAAGCCCCGGACAACAACGCATGCACCGCGGCCCCGAACTCCCGCACCTTCCCCCTGATCTCCCCCCACTTGGCCTCGACCTCCCCGACCACATCCCCCTGTGCACCCGCTGCCGCAGCACCGCCCACCGCCCCGGCCATCTCAGCAGCCCCGGCAGCGCCTACCGCCGGACCGGACACATCGGCATCACCGAGCGCCTCGACCCGACCGGACACATCGGCACCGCCACGCGCACCGGTCGGACTGGACGCGTCGGCACCGCTACGCGCACCCGCCGGACTGGACGCGTCAGCACTGCCACGCGCATCCGCCGGACTGGACACATCGGCACCGCCGTGTGCATCCGCCGTACTGGGCGCGTCGGCACTGCCGTATGCATCCGCCGGACCGGACGGGTCGGCACTGCCGTGCGCATCCAGTTGACCGGGCACATCGGCATCTGCACCGGGCGAGGCTGCTGCGGATGTGGTCGGCTCGGGCGAGGATTCCGGATCGATCGGCAGCGCGTCTGCGGAGGTGCCGCCCGCAGGCGCAACCTCCGAAATGTCCTGCGCCGCCTGGCCGGACGGCTCGAACAGTTCGGCCGTCGCATCGGACCCGTCGGACGGATCCGGACGCACCGCATCGTCCGCTACGGGACCGGCACTCACCTCGGGCTCGTCGCCGTGTGCGGACGAATCAAGGGCGTCGATCGAACCAGCTTGCGGGGCAGGGGTTTCCGCCCGCACACCGGATCGATCGGCCGACGCCACTTCAGCGGTGTCGGCCACGGCATCCATCATCGGCGGCGCGGGATCCGAAAGCGGCTGGGCGGCTGGGGAATCCGGGCCGTGCGGAGCCTGAGCCCGCTGGGCCGGGTGCGGGCGCTGCTCCTGGGCCACGCGCGCAACGTCACCACCTGCCTGCGACGACGACTCCGGATCCGGATCCGAGGGCATGGCCGATACCGAGGAGCCGACCTCTTGCGAAACCGGCTCGCGAGCGGGCGGCGACCCGTGGACATCGGTGTCCGTGGTGGAAGATGCTGTGGGAGGGGTCTTTTCGGCGCGGATGGCGGCGAGGGCCTCGGCGCCTCGGCGGCGGGAGCCGCCCCCGGCGGGCGCGGGGCTCGGCGTCGACTCCCCGCCAGGCTGGGCGGGGGCGCTCGGGGCCTGATTCGTCGCGGGCCTCGCGGCGGCGGGAGCGCCGCCCGCCATGCCGCGCTCCAGCCGTTCCAGGCGTTGGAGCGTCGCGGATTCGGCGTCGGAGACGGCGGGGAGGAGCATGCGGGCGCAGACGACCTCGAGCAGGAGGCGGGGGGCGGTGGCGCCGCGCATCTCGCCCAGGCCCTCGTGCAGCAGTTCGGCGTAACGGGTCAGCGTGGCGGGGCCGATGCGCTCGGCCTGGTCGCGCATCCGGTCGAGGACATCGCCGGGGCCGGTGACCAGGTTGCGGTCGGTCGCGTCGGGTACCGCGCGCAGCAGGATCAGGTCGCGCATGCGCTCCAGCAGGTCGGTGGCGAAGCGGCGCGGATCGTGACCGGCCTCGACCACCCGGTCGACGGTGCCGAACAGCGCCGCGCCGTCACCGGCCACCAACGCCTCGACCGCCTCGTCGATCAGCGCGATATCGGTGACGCCCAGCAGCGCGAGCGCCCGCTGATAGGTGACGCCCTCGGTCCCGGCACCGGCCAGCAGCTGGTCCAGCACGCTCAGACTGTCGCGCGGGGAACCGCCCCCGGCGCGGATCACCAAGGGGTACACCGCCTCCTCGACCTGGACGCCCTCCTGCTCGCAGATCTTGCCGAGCAGGCCGCGCATGGTCGCGGGCGGCAGCAGCCGGAACGGGTAGTGATGGGTGCGCGAACGGATGGTCGGCAGCACCTTGTCGGGCTCGGTGGTGGCGAAGACGAAGATCAGATGTGCGGGCGGCTCCTCCACGATCTTGAGCAGCGCGTTGAAACCCGCGGTGGTGACCATGTGCGCCTCGTCGACGATGAACACCCGGTAGC
This sequence comes from Nocardia sp. N2S4-5, assembly GCF_044628355.1. Classification (NCBI taxonomy): domain Bacteria; kingdom Bacillati; phylum Actinomycetota; class Actinomycetes; order Mycobacteriales; family Nocardiaceae; genus Nocardia; species Nocardia sp. N2S4-5. The sequence goes on from NZ_JBIUPM010000001.1 coordinate 4,616,899, forward strand.
GCGACTCGGCCGGCGCGTAGAAGGCGCGGTCGCGCAGCTCGCGAGTGTCGTCGACGCCGCCGTGGCTCGCGGCGTCCAGCTCGATGACGTCCAGATTGCCCGGCCCGCCGGGCGCCAGCGCCACGCACGAGGAACACACCCCGCACGGCCGGGACGTCGGACCCTCGACACAGTTCAGCGAGCGGGCCAGGATGCGCGCCGAGGACGTCTTGCCGCAACCGCGTGGGCCGGAGAACAGGTAGGCATGACTGATCCGCCCGGTGTCGAGTGCGGTGCTCAGCGGTTCGGTGACGTGCTCCTGCCCCACCACCTCTGCGAATGTTGCCGGTCGGTACTTCCGGTACAGAGCCACGGCCCGAGGGTACCGGCGACCACCGACATCGTTCATGGCAACCGGCCGCCCGGTCCCGGCGCCTCGGACGCACCTCGAAAGAGCCCGTCCGGCAAGCATTCCCGAAACCCGCTGCGGCGCACCACAACATACCGATAAGTCCGCCCGCCACGGAAACAATTTGGAAATGCGACCAATAACACCCGTTCACGGAACCGCGACGGCTCGGCCGCACGCATTCCGGACCGGCTCCCCGTTTGCCTCGAGAATTGTGGACATAACGATCCAGTAACCCGATTGGCATTCCGGGCGAGGAAATGGCTAACGTGGGTTTCGGCAACTTCGGTAGCCAAACCTTCATCAGGTTGGTGGCCCCGGTCGGTCCCTCATCCCGACCGGGGCACAACCAAATCACCGACTCACAGAGCCCCGCGGGAGTTCTCCCCTACGGCTTTACCGAGCCTCCCGCACCGTCCGGGAGGAAATGTCGACCGTGCCGTCGTGTAACGACATCGCCACCGCATTGCTTTCGCATACCGAATTCGCCGGCGACCGCGCCGCCACGGGCCTGCTCAGCCGGGCCATCGGCCCGCGAGAGTTCGCGCTCGACCGGGACTCCTTACCGGTCACGGCCGCCGCCGACCCGAAGACCGCCGCAGCCATCCTGGAGTTACTGGAGCGCGGTCAGGTACCGACGATGCCGGCCATCCGCACCCTCATCACCCAGAACGAGATGCGCGCGGAGGCCGAACGCATCGAACGGCTCGGCAAGCGCGCCCAGCGCAGCATCGACGAATTCGGCCGCATTCTGGCGACGACCACCCACGAATACTGGAAAGAACACGGCTGCGGACCGACGCGGCGCGACATTCTGCTCACCGATCCTGTCCTGACGCTGATTCGCGAGCGCGTGGGCGACATCGCGCCGAATGCGATCAAACATCTGTGGCTGATCGAGCGGGTGCAGAGGGCGGGCTGGATCGCGTTCAATGCCACGCCGCGATCGCTCTGTGCCGCACGGCGTTTCCATTCCGCCAAATTCGGCAATCGGGTCTCGATGCGCCCGGTGAACACGATCGGCACCCTGGTGGCCGGTTTCCTGGACGAGTACGAGCGCGAGCACGGCCGCGCGCCGCGCTGGTCCGTGCTGGCCCACGACGTGCGCGACGACCGCGGCCGGCGGGTGTTCAACGACACCGCCGACGCCCGCGCCCAGCAGCAGTGGCTGGTCACGGCCGAATGGCTGGCACTGCGCGACGACCTGCCCGTTCCCGGTCCGCGCGGCCGCCGCGCGCTGGCCCGCAAGACCCGTAAACAGCAGGACGCGCCAGCGGCCCGGCCCGCCTAGCGAGGGGGGTTCGGTAATTTCCTTGCGACGCGCAACGCGCCGGAAGGAGTTACCGTGCCCCCGACGATCGACCCCGCAGCCACGGCCTGGCTGCTGGCCAGCACCGCGCTGGTCCTGCTCATGACGCCCGGCCTGGCCATCTTCTACGGCGGGATGGTGCGCTCCACCGGCGTACTGAACATGCTGATGATGAGCTTCATCGCCATCCCGCTGGTGACCGTGGTGTGGCTGCTGCTCGGGTACACGCTGTCGTTCGGCGACGACGCCGGCGGCGGGCTGATCGGCGATCTGACCCATGCGGGGATGACCGGCATCGGCCCGTCGTCGATCCGCGGCTCGGTGCCGGAACTGCTCTACGCGACCTTCCAGCTGACCTTCGCGATCCTGACCGCCGCCCTGGTCAGCGGCGCCATCGCGGACCGCGCCAAATTCTCGGCCTGGATCGTGTTCGTGCCGCTGTGGACGCTGCTGGTGTACGCGCCCATCGCGCACTGGGTGTGGGGTCCCGACGGCTGGCTGGCCTCCTTCGGCGCGCTGGATTTCGCGGGCGGGCTGGTGGTCGAGATCGCCTCGGGCGGCTCGGCATTGGCGTTGGCACTGGTGCTGGGTCCGCGCATCGGATTCAAGGTGGACGCGATGCGGCCGCACAATCTGCCGTTCGTGCTGCTGGGCGCGGGCATCCTGTGGTTCGGCTGGTTCGGGTTCAACGCCGGGTCGGCGCTCGCCGCGGACGGCATCGCCGCGGCCGTCTTCCTGAACACCCTCGTCGCCGGATGCCTCGGCATGCTGGGCTGGCTGCTGGTGGAACAGCTGCGCGACGGCCGCCCGACCACGTTCGGCGCGGCCTCGGGCGTGGTCGCGGGCCTAGTGGCGATCACGCCGTCGTGCGGTTCGGTCAGCACCTTGGGCGCGGTGGTCGTGGGTCTCGTTGCGGGCGTGGTCTGTTCGTATGCGGTGAGCTGGAAGTTCAAGGCGAACTACGACGATTCGCTGGACGTGGTGGGCGTGCACTTCATGGGCGGCATCGTCGGCAGCCTGCTGATCGGCCTGCTCGCCGACGAGGTGATGACCGGCGGCGCGCGCGGCCTGTTCTACGGCGGCGGTCTCGCCCAGCTGGGCAAGCAGGCGGTGGGCGTGGTCGTGGTCGCGCTGTGGGCGTTCCTGGTCTCGTTCGCCCTCGGCAAGCTGATCGACCGCACGATGGGCTTCCGCGTCAGCAAGGAGGACGAGATCGCGGGCATCGACTTCGCCCTGCACGCCGAAACCGCCTACGCCGAGGGCGTGCACGGCCACGCTCCCCGCGGCGTCTTCGGTCACCAGCACCCGAAACCCGGACACGAACAGGGGTGATGACTAATTGGGCTAACGCCGTTACGCTAACGTCGTTACCTTAAGCCTGACCGAGGAGCGCCCATGCTGACCCGAATCGCTCGGCTCGCCACCCGGCACCCGAAACGGATACTTCTGGCCGCGCTGGTGCTGGCGCTGGCGTGCGGCGGATTCGGGGCCTCGGTCACCGATCGGCTGAAGGCGGGGGGATTCACCTCCGACGACGCCGAATCGTCACAGGTCACCAGGCTGCTGGCGGACAACTTCGGCGGCGCGGAACCCAATCTGGCGCTGCTGATCCACTCCGATCAGGGCGTCGACGCCACCGCCGCCCGCACGGTGGCCACCGACATCACCGCGGATCTGCAGGGCCGCCCCGACGCCCTCGGCGTCCGGTCCTACTGGAACAGCCCGCCGCAGATCAGCTCCGCACTGCGCAGCACGGACGGCAAGAGCGCGCTGGTGCTCGCCTACCTCACCGGCGGCGACGACGCGGCACAGAAAACGGCCGCCGACGTCATCGAGGGGTTCGGCGCGACTCCGGACGGCGTCACCGTGCGGGCGGGCGGCCTGGCGGCGCTCTATCACGAGGTGAACACCCAGGTCACCAAGGACCTCACCCTCGCCGAGGGCGTGGCGATACCGCTGACCGCGATCGTGTTGATGCTGGTGTTCGGCAGTGTGGTCGCGGCCGCGTTGCCGCTGATGATCGGCCTGTTCGCGATCGTCGGCACGCTCGCGATCCTGCGGGCGCTCACGCTGTTCTCCGATGTATCGATCTACGCGCTGAACATGACCACGGCGCTGGGCCTGGCGCTCGCCATCGACTACAGCCTGTTCATCGTGAGCCGCTACCGGGAGGAACTCGCCGGCGGCCGCACCCACGCCGACGCCGCGGTCCGCGCCGTGCAGACCGCCGGGCGCACGGTGCTGTACTCCACGCTCACGGTGGTGCTGGCGCTGGCCGCGCTGGCCGTGTTCGACCTCTACTTCCTGCGGTCGGTGGCGTTCGCGGGCGTGGCCGTGGTGGCGGCGGCGGCCGCGGCGTCGATCGTGATCCTGCCCGCCGTGCTGGTCCTGCTGGGCGACCGGGTGAACGCGTGGGATCTGCGGGTGCTGCTGCGCCGCCTGTTCCGGCGTCCGGAGCCGACGCCGCGACCGCTGGAGCGTTCCGCCTGGTATCGCACGGTCACGTGGGTGATGCGGCACGCCGTTCCGGTGACCGTCGCGATCGTCGCGCTGCTGCTGGCCATCGGATCACCGTTCCTGGGCGTGAAATTCGGCTACCCCGACGACCGCGTGCTGCCGCCCGGCGCGCAGACCCGGGCCGTCGGCGACGTCCTGCGCAGCGACTTCCCGGCCGTCAACGCGGGCACCGGCACGACGATCGTGCTGGACGGCTACCACGGGGACGCGGCCTCGATCGGCGGCTACGCCACGGAGCTGTCGCGGGTGAACGGGGTGTCGGCGGTGCTGTCCAGCTCGGGTGTGTACGTGTCCGGCGCCCGGGTCGCCCCGACGCCGCCCGGCATGGCCAACGACACCGGCCAATACCTCACTGTCACTTCGCGATTCAATCCCTACTCCACCGACGGAGAGAACCAGTTCCAGCAGTTGCGGGACGTGCCCGCGCCCGCCCCGGCGCTGTTCGGCGGCGGCGCGGCGATCAACGCCGACACCCTGCACGCGCTGGGCGCCCGACTGCCGCTGGCGGTGGCGTTGATCGCGCTGTCCACTTTCATCGTGCTGTTCCTGTTCACGGGCAGCGTGGTGCTCCCGTTGAAAGCCCTGGTGCTCAACACTCTTTCGCTGAGTGCGATGTTCGGGATGATGGTCTGGATCTTCCAGGAGGGGCATCTGTCGGGGCTGCTGGGCTTCACCCCGACCGGCTACCTGGTGGCGACGATGCCCATCCTGATGTTCTGCCTGGCCTTCGGAATGTCGATGGACTACGAGGTCTTCCTGCTGTCCCGGATCCGGGAGGCGTGGCTGGCCTCCGGTCGCACCACCGCCGACAACGTGCGCTCGGTGGCGCTGGGCGTGGCACGCACCGGCCGGATCGTCACCGCCGCCGCGCTCCTGATGGCTATCGTGTTGGGCGCCATGGCTACCGCGAAAGTGTCATTCATGCAGATGTTCGGTCTGGGGCTCACCCTGACCGTGCTCGCCGACGCCACCATCATCCGCGGCCTGCTCGTACCGGCGCTGATGAAACTGATGGGCCGGGCCAATTGGTGGGCGCCCGCGCCGCTGGCCCGGCTGCACAGCCGGTTCGGCCTGTCCGAGGAGGCGCCCGAGCCGCGCACCGCCGCCCCCGAACCCGAACCCGCGGGCCGGACATGATGTGCCCGCGACGCCCGCGGTCGGCCCGCGGCACCGGCGCCCGGCTGCGCGAGGAGATTCTCGAGGCCACTCGGGAACTGCTGGCGCGCACCGGAAGTGCCGACACGGTGTCCATCCGCGAGGTGAGCAAGCTGGTCGGGGTGAGCGCGCCCTCGATCTACCGGCACTTCGCCGACAAGGACGCGCTCATCGACGCAGCCGTGGCGCAGGTCTTCGAGAATCTGGACGCCGCCGTCGCCGCGGCCACCGATCCCGCACAGTCGCCGATCACCCGGATGCGCGATCAGGGCATGGCGTATGTGCGCTTCGCCCTGAAACATCCGGGCCAGTACCGGGTCGCCACCGCGGGCTCCTCGGCCGACAGCCCGCGCGCGGTCGACCTGGTGATGGGTAGTGGCGTGTTCCGGCGATTCGCCGACACCGTGCGGGAGGCCATGGACGCCGGGACGATCGCACCCGGCGACCCGCTACCGGTGGTACTGGAGCTGTGGGCGGCCGCCCACGGCATCGTCTCGCTACTGATCGCCAAGCCCTACCTACCCTGGGGCGACGCCGAGGCCATCGCCGACCGCGTACTCGGCGCCGCCTGCGTCGGCCACGCGGTACTCGACATCATGGGCGGCGAACTCCCCGACCCCGACGAGACAGCCCGCTGGCTGTCCCGCCTACGCGAACAGAACTGAAACCCGCCCCACCCCTCGTCATCCGCGCGCTTCCCCGCCCCGTCATCCCGGCGTACGTCCCCGATCCTCGTCATCCCGACGTACGCCCCTGATCCTCGCCATCCCCGCATGCTCCCGACTCTCGTCATCCCGGCATACTCCCCGACTCTCGTCATCCCGGCGTGCTTTTGGCCGGGATGACGAGAGTCGGGGTTTCAGGACACGTCGGACGACGGGGCCGTCCAGGTGTTGCACTTCTGGGTGCGGTTGTTGATGTAGCCGTGCTCGTACCAGGAGCCGTAATGCTGTTTGCTGCCATGGTCTCTGGTGTCGCCATTGCCGTCACCGCGGGAATAGTTGTCGCGGATGGTGCGCTGCGCCTGGTCCAGGCTGATCGTCCCGACGTGGTTGGACGAGCCGATGAACATCCCGCCGAAGCACTGTGCGCCCAGCTCCGCCCGACGCGAAAGCTCCAGTCCCCGTGCGGAAGTCGGGCCCGCGTCGTAGCGGTCGCGGTGCGCCTTGCCCAGCACGCCGCTGATCGCCTCCACGTGGTGGCCGTACTCGTGGGCGAAGACGGTCAGGTAGATCACCGAATCGTCGCCGTAGTCCTCGACCTGAATGGTATCGAGCGGCATATAGATGGTGTGGTTGGTCGAGCAGTAGAAGGCGGCGAAGTTGCCGCCCGAACTGGTGCACGGCGAACTGGCATTCGACGAGCGCGCCGGGACGGAGATGGTGGGGCTGGAGAACGGCAGCCCCGCGCCCTGCAACACCGGCTTCCACATGTTGTCCAGGCAGGTCCGGGCCGCTTCGAAGAAGGCCTGCGCCGCGGCCACCGTGGCGCCCCAGCGCGGATAGCCGCACTCGATGTTGACCAGTCCGGAGTCGGCGTCGCGGAACAGCGGGTTGTCGCCGGTCGCGTTGACCGGTTGCGGCCCAGCGGGTTTCGACGACGTCGTGGCGGTGCGGGTACTGGAGGCCGACCGCGAGGTGGTCGCCGCGCTGGTCGACGCCGTCGTGGTCGGCGCACTGGCCGAGGTGGTGTAGCTCGGCGGCGCGTAGGTGTAGCTGGGTGTGTCGTAGGAATACTTCGACGAATGACTGCTACCGGAGTTGACGGTGGCGAACACGACCAGAGCGCCGACCACACCGAACACCAGCAGCACCGCCAGCACCGCGCCGACCGCTCCCCCGCCGCCCGACCTCGGCGGCGGGTAAGGCCGCCCGTAGTAGCCCGGCGGCGGCAGCGGCGGTCCATAGGGCGGGCGCGGCCCGGGCGGCGGACCGTACGGCGGACGCGCGCCGTATCCCGGCGGCGGACCGTACCCGGGCGGCGGACCATACCCCGGCGGCGGTCCGTATCCGGGCGGCGGTCCGTACCCCGGCGGCGGTCCGTAGGGCGGGCGGCCCGGCGGCTGCGAGCCGGGCGGCGGGTATCCGGGAGGCTGGGTCATAACCGCATCAACTCACCTGGCTCGCAGGGGCTTTGAACGTATTGCACTGAGAGGTCTGGTTCTTCTCGAAGCCCGTGCTCCACCAGTCGCCCATGTGCTGCGCCGAACCGTGGTCGCGCATATCACCGGCGGCGTCGCCGCGGCCGTACGCGTCCTCGCGGGTATTGCCGGCCTGCGTCGAGGTCAGCGAGCCGCCGCCCGCGGTGGCGGCGAGGAACATGCCGTCGAAACAGTTGGCCTGCAACTCGACCCGGCGCGAGAGCTCCAAGCCGCGGGCGCTGCTGGTGCCCGCCTCGCGCCGCTGTTTGTTGGCCTCCAGCAGAATTCCCGACTGGGCCTGCACGTGATGCCCGTACTCGTGCGCGAACACCGACAGGTAGATCTCCCAGTGGTCCTTGAACATCGCCGTCTGCAACTGGCTGATCGGCATGTAGATGGTCTGGTTCGCGCCGCAGTAGAAGGCCGCGAAATTGCTGCTGCTGCCGGTGCAGGGGGTGCTGATGCCGGCCGTGGTGGCGGTGACGCTGAGCTTCGGCGGCGTGAACGACAGGTTCGCCGCCGACAGCACCGGCCGCCACGCCTGCTCCAGGCATCCCGCCGCGCTCTCGAAGAACTTGCGCGCAGCGTCGACCTGCGTGCTCCACGGCGCGTACCCGCACCGCGCGGGGCTCAGCGGCGAACCCGGGTCGGACAACAGCGGATTGGCGTCGGTCGCCGCGATCCCGGTCGCGCCGGGCGCATTTTTCCCAGTGGTGGGAGCATAGGTGTAGCTCGGCTGGTCGCCGGAGTGGGCGACGTGCACGCCCGTGCGGATGGCCGTGCGCACCAGCCCACTGGTGACGATGAGGATCAGAACGATCAGGAACACACCCGGTCCGCCGCCACGTTTGCGCTGCGGCGGACGCCCCGGCGGACCGTACGGCGGTGGAGGCGGCAATGGCGGCCGATAACCCGAAACCGGCGGTGGCGCAGCGTATCCCGGTGGCGGATACCCGTGCGGTGGATAACCCGGCGGCGGGCCGTAACCGGGCGGCGGTGCATAGCGAGGCTGCGGATAACCGGGCGGCGGCCCATAGGGTGGCGGCCCCGGCCGACCGGCGGGCGGCACCGGCCCGTATCCGTAGGGTGGTTGACTCACTCCCCCGTGCCCCCTGGTTCTTCCCGTCTCGACAGCCGCTGACGCAGGATAGCAAGCTGTCTAAGCTAAGGCCCCATGCTGATCTTTCGGGGGGGCGCCCTGGGCGCTCTGTTGCTGGTTCTGGCGGGAGCTTTCGCCGCCGTACCCGCGGCCCAGGCGCAGGAGCCGGTCGACGGGGTGACGATCAATGCCGACATCAAACTCAGCGAGCAGGGCTTGCTCGAGGTGGCCGAGACGGTCAAGGTGCCGCCGGGGGGCCAGTTCCACATGGCCGTGCCGCTGCGGGTCGCGCTGAAGGACAAGGGGGAACGGCGCTTCAGCGTCACCGACGTGTCCGCCACCGGCTCGGGCACCGCCAAGGTCGAGGGCGACCGGTTCAGTATCGACGCGCAGCCCGGCGAATCGTCGTATCGGTACGTCGTACACAACACGGTCAACGACGCGGCCGGCACCCAGCTGTTCCGCTGGAGCGGGGTGCTCAACACCGACGTCGCCTCGATCACCGCGTCGGTGATCAGCCCGAGCTACGAGATGGGCATCGTCGACTGCAAGATCGGCCCGGCGGGCAGCGCCCAGCCGTGTGCCGACGTGCGGGTGGAGCCGGACGGCGTGCTGACTCTTTACAAGGAGGGCCTGAACAAGGGCGACCTGATCGACCTCACCCTGCAGATGCCGCCGGGCACCGTGCCCGCCAACGCCGACATCACCGGCGACGAACCCAGCGCGTTCGCTATCACCGCGCCGGTGCTCGTCGCGTTCGGGGTGCTGCTGGCGGCGCTCGCCGCGGCCGGTGGTTTCGTGGCGTGGTCGCGCCGCCAAGACGCCGCGGCGCTGGCCGGGCAGGACACGCTGGAACCGGTGCAGCACAACGGCAATCAGGTGCAGTTCGCCTCGCCGGAGGGCGTGCTACCGGGCGAGGCGGGGCTGCTGCTGGACGGGTCCGCCGATCCGGGCGACCTGGCCGCCACCGTGGTGGATCTGGCGGTGCGGCGCTACCTGTGGGTCACGCCGGTCGGCGACTCGGACTGGCGGATCAACCGTGTCAATCCGGCGGACGATCAACTGCGCGACTACGAGAAGGCGGTCTACCGCGCCCTGCTCCCCGACGGCGCCGAGTCGGTGCTGGTGTCGGAGTTGCGCGGCGCGGGACGGATCAGCGGCGAGCCGGTGCGCGCGGCGCTGCGGGACGATGCTCTGGCGCGCGGCACACTCATCGATCGGACCCGCCGCGGTCCCGCGTTCTGGCTGGGCGTGGTGCTGGTGGTGGCCGGTGTCGCGACGACGATCGCGCTGGCGATCAGCGGCGGGCACGCGCTGGTGGGTGTCGCGATCGCCCTCGGCGGGGTCGCGGCGCTGCTGCTGCCGCGCTATCTGCCGGTGCGCACCGCCGCGGGCCGCGAGCTGGCGGGCCGGGTGCGCGCGCTGCAGCGCGGGCTGGACGCCCTGACCGCCGACCGGGTGCCGCCCGCCGATCGCGAGCTGGTGTTCTCCCGCGCGCTGCCGTTCACCGTCGTCGGCGGCCGCGCCGACAACTGGATTCGCACCTTCCGCGACCTGAACCCCGCCGCCGACCGGCAGCCCGGGCTGTACTGGTTCGGCGGTTTCGACCGCGATCAGAATCTGCACCGATTCGCCGGGCACTTCCCCTATTTCATCACCGCGCTGGAAGGTTTGTTCGCGGGCGGCCGCTGACCCCTCACCGATGCAGCTGGGCCGCAACGTATTTCGCGACCTCGGCGATCATGGCGTACGGCGGCGCGGCGTCGAATCCGGCGCGGTCGGTCATGACCGCGAGGACCAGCGGCGCGGAAGCGGGCGGCCACACCACGGCGATATCGTTGGCCCGTCCGTAGTCGCCGTGCCCGGTCTTGTTCGCCACGGTCCAGTCGCCCGGCACGCCGGCGCGGATGGTGTTCGCACCGGTCGTGCTGCGCTGCAGCCATTCCCGCACCAGCGCCTGCTTTTCCGGCGGCAAGGCGTTACGCAGCACGATCTGCTGGTAGACGCCCGCGATCGCGCGCGGTGTGGTGGTGTCGCGGGGATCGCCGGGTGGGTCGCTGTTGAGTTCGGGTTCGTACTGGTCCATGCGGCCGACGGTGTCACCGAGACTGCGCAGATAGCCGGTGAGCTGCGCGGGGCCGCCGATATCGCGCATCAGCAGATTTCCGGCCGTGCCGTCGCTGTATCTGATTGCGGCGTCGCAGAGTTCGCGCACGGTCATGCCGGTCTCGATGTGGTCCTGCGTGATCGGCGAAATCGAGTTCACGTCCGCCCGCGTGTATCGGACGACGGTGTCGAGATAGGACAGCGCGCGCTGCTCCAGCACCGCCGCCACCGCGGGCATCTTGAACGTCGAGCAGAACGCGAACCGGTCGTCAGCGTGATACGCCAGCGCCACCGCGGTACCGGTCGCCAGCGCGTAAACACCCAGGCGCGCATCGTATTTCCGCTCCAGACCGGCGAAGAACTCCTCGGCCGCCGCCGGGTCGACGCGGGTGCCGGAGACCGGGTCGGTGCGCGTGGGAGTGGTGGTGTTCGCGTCGGTCTCGGCGCACGCCGCGAGCGGTAGCGCCAGCGCGCCCCGCAGCAGCAGGCGGCGGCCGATTCCGGTTCGATCGCGCCTGCGCGTTCTCGGTCCTTCGGTCACCGCAGCACACTACCGGGCGCGCAGGCCGTCCAGCACGATGTCCATCGTCCGGCGCACGGCCCGCTCGTACGACTCGTCCGGGCGCGCGTAGATTTGCACCGTCATCAGGCGCGCCATGTCCTGGGCATCCACATCGGTGCGCAGTTCCCCGTCGACCTGCGCCTGCGCGGTGAGCCGGGCGACCTGCTCGGCAACGCTCGCGCGAATGTCGGTGAGGTTCGGATCGGCCCGGATATCGGCGTGCAGGGCCGGTTCGATCGCCGCGGCCGTGGCGCCCAGCCGCAACTCGGCGCATTCGCGCAGAAATCGCCGCAGCGCCTGCCAGGCGCCGTCCTCCTCCCGCGCGGCCGTGGCGGCGAGGTCCGCCAGCGCCTGCATATACGCCTGCGCCGCCGCGCTGATCAACGCGCCACGATCCGGGAAGCGGCGGTACAGCGTGCCCACGCCGACGCCGGCCTGATCGGCGATCTCCTTCATCGGAACATCGACGCCCTGTTCCCGGAACACGATCTGGGCCGCCGCCAGGATCTGGTCGCGGTTGCTGCGCGCGTCGGCCCGCAATTGATCGGCCATGGCCGTCACCTCCCGGAGAGAACTGGACGAATTTCTTCCACTTAGTGTAGCGTGGCGATGTGGACGAAATTCGTCCGCTTAACCCGAGGACCCGTCCGGAGGACGACATGATGAGCAAGAGCGTGCTGATTTCCGGTGCCGGTGTGGCCGGGTCCACGGCGGCATACTGGCTGTCCCGCAATGGTTTCCGCGTCACGGTGGTGGAGCGGGCGGCCGGGGAGCGGTCCAGCGGCAATCCCGTCGACGTGCGCGGACCGGCAGTGGACGTGGTGGAGCGCATGGGCATCATGCCGCGACTGCGCGAGGTCGCCTCGGCGGTCGATCGGCTGACCTTCGTCGATGCGGCCGGGCGGCGGCGGGCCGGGTTGAGCCTGCGGACGTTCCAGAGTTCGGGCGGCGACCGGGAGGTGGAGGTGCCGCGCGCCGAGCTGGCGGCGACGCTGCTGTCGGCGGCCCGGGACGCGGCCGAGATCCGCTGGGGCGACACGATCACGGCACTCACCCCGACGCCCGACGGCGTGGACGTGCGTTTCGAGCACGCGGCCGACGAGCACTTCGACCTGGTGGTCGGCGCCGACGGCTTGCACTCCACGGTGCGGCGGCTGGCCTTCGGCCCCGAGTCGGAGTTCGTCCGGCACATGGGGATGTACGTCGCCACGCTTCCCGTGCACCGGGCGATCGGCGACGAGCGCGAGGTCGTGATGCTGAACGCGCCGGGCCGCGCGTTCAGTGTGCATCCGAACCGCGGCAAACCGCTGGCAGCGTTCATGTTCCGCCGGTCCGCCGCGGCCGGATTCGACCACCGCGCCACGGACCTGCACAAGCGCCTGGTGGACGAGGCGTTCGCCGGCACCCTCGGCCCCTTCGCGAACTACCTCGACGAGGTCCGCACCGCCGACGACCTGTTCTTCGACTCCGTGAGCCGAGTCCGGCTGCCGCACTGGACCACCGGCCGCATCACCCTCCTCGGCGACGCGGGCTCGAGCCTCTCCCTGTTCGGCGACGGCTCCACCCTCGCCATCGCCGGCGCCCACACCCTCGCCACCGAACTGTCCGCCACCCCCGACAACCTCCCCGCCGCCCTACACCGCTACGAACACCGACACCGAACCCTGGTGCGCCCCAAACAACGAGCCTTCCTACTCGCCTCCAAACTCCTGGTCCCCACCACCCGAGCAGGCATCACAGCCCGCAACACCGCCGCCCGCACCCTAACCCGCTGAACACACCCCACCCCACGGACATAGCGACGAGCCACACTCCCGCGCACGAGACTGCACACATCCTCTTCATCCCGGCGCGCACGCGACTGCACACATTCCCACCTCAGCGCGCACGGCGACTTCACCATTCCCTTCATCCCGGCACGCTTTTGGCCGGGATGAAGGGAAGAACCCCTCAGCGCGTGGTGCGGATGCTGCGGCGCATGGCGGAGAGGGGGTCGGCGTAGAAGACGCTCAGGGCGGTGACGGCGGCGGCGTGTTCCTGGACGCGACCACCGAAACGGCTGATGCGGAGGTCGGCCGGGGGAAGCGTGGTGCCCTGGGTGAAAGCGCGCACGACGTGGTCGATTCCGGGACGGTAGCCCGTGAATGCCTGCCCGCCCAGCACTACCCGGTCCGGATTGAACATGTCCCGCACGAGAGCCGCTGTGTGGCCGAGGATTTCGGCCCGCTCGAGCAGCAGCTCACGCGCCGGCGCCGACCCGGACTCGGCGGCCCGGTACAGGTCGCCGATCACCGGACGCCGCGGCGCCTCGCGCTTGGGCACGATGCCCGCCCGCTCCGCACGACTCAGCAGCGCCGCCTCCCCGACCGTGGCCTCCAAGCAGCCGCGCCGGCCGCACTGGCATTCCACATCCGAGCCGGTGGGCAGGTGCGCGATGGAACCGGGACCGTTGGTCGGCGTATGCACCCGATCGTGCAGAGTCACGGCGACGCCCGCGGTCTCACGGGCGTACACGTACAGGCTCGAGGCGGGCCGCTGCTCCTCCCCGGGGCCGAGCAGCAGTTCCGCGGCGGCCATCGCCTCCACGTGCGCGGACACCGAGACCGGCAGATCCAGCACGGTGCTGAACACCGCGGCCACCGGCGCGGCGCGCCACTCCAACCGCGGATGATCGACGACCCCGGCGGCCGGATCGACCCGCCCGGCCAGCGCCACACCGGTCCACAGCGGCCGCCGCCGCGGCAGCCGGTCGAGGAACGCCTTGGCACTGCGGGCGATGATGGTGAGCGCGGCCTCCTGCCCGGCCTGCGGCGTGGCGATTTCCAGCCCGCCGAGAATGCGCCCCGACAGATCGGCGGCGATGATACGAGTCACCGTGGCGCCGATGTGCACACCGAGGGTGGCGTAGGTGTCGGTGTCGACCTCGAAGGGCACCCGCGGACGCCCGACGGCGCCGGATGCGGTGAGGTCGGCCCGTTCCCGCAACAGCCCGGCCGAAAGCAGCGCGGAGACCTGTCGGTTCACCGTCGCTATGCTCAAACCCGTTGTCTGCGCGGCGGTATCGCGGAAGATGGGGCCGCGGGTAGCGGCCCGGAGCACCGCGGCCGCCGGGTTGTCGGCGATGCGGAGTTCGGGCGGGACGGCCGGGCGGGGGGCGGCGACCCGGGTGGAGAGAGACTGTGTGGACTGTCGCTCGAGGGTGGGGCTCGTCATGTGCGGATCCTTGCTGTGGTCCCGGGTATGCCCGGGACAGGTGGAACGAGAACAGCAACAAGGCAGCGAGAAGGGCCCGGCTCGGAAACGAGAGCGGCGGTTCTCAGCTGCGCGGCAGGGAGCAACACAGCTCCCGCTGCCGCGGCAGCCGCACACCGAGCGCGACGGTCACATAGGTGACCTGGGCGGCATTCGGTCGGCTGGAGGACATGCCATCAAAGCTAACATCCCATGTATCGAGGATGCCAGACCAGGTGGTCTGCATCCATTTGACTCACCCTGATTCGAACTCCGGCCGCAGCCGACCCAGGTGGCGTAATGGCTGGAATCACGGTGATTCGAGCAGTACGCCGCACTCCTCAGGCGGCGGATAACCGACGTCACCACTACCGCCCGGAAGCGATCGCCCGGCCCGGCCGCGGACCCCCGTTACAGTCACTTATCGCAGGTCAAACGGCGAAAGGAGACGAGGTGACGCCGCAGCCATCGCGCCGCGCGGACCGCGCCCGCCAGGTCGCCGACGTACTGCGCCAGCAAATCCATACCGGCGCCTTCGACCGCGCGCTGCCCGGCGAATCGGAGCTGGCAACCGAATTCGACGTCTCGCGCAATACGGTCCGCGACGCGCTGGCCCTGCTGAAGGACGAGGGCCTGATCGAGCGGGCTCCCAAGGTGGGCACCCATGTCGCCCAGCGCAAGTACGACCACGGCCTGGACGCGCTGCGCGGCCTGAAGGAAACGCTGCGCGAGCACGGCGAGGTCCGCAACGAGGTGCGCGCCGCCCGCCGGATCGCCCCGCCGCCCGCGGTGGCGCGCCGGCTGCGGCTGGAGCCCGGCGAACCGGCGGTGTACCTGGAGCGCCTGCGCTACCTCGGCGACCTGCCGCTGAGCCTGGACCTGACCTACCTGGTACCCGACATCGGCGATCAGGTGCTCGCCCGTGATCTGGAGACCAACGACATCTTCGCGCTGATCGAGCAGCTCGACGGCCGCCCGCTCGGCTCGGCGGATCTGGTGCTGGAGGCCATCACCGCCGACGCCCATTCGGCGGCCACCCTGCAAGTTCCCGAGGGCGGCGCGCTGCTGCTGCTCGAACGGCTCACGAAGCTCGAGGACGGCCGCCCGGTCGATCTCGAGTACATCCGGCTGCGCGGTGATCGAATCACCATGCGCGGCAGCCTTGTTCGCCCCATCGACAGCCCCGATTGGAGGTTGATCTGAATGGCTCTGGTCGGTCAGCGCGCCGATGTCCCCGTGACGATCGATGAATCGCTGTGCATCCAGGGATGCACGCTCTGTGTGGAGATCTGCCCGCTGGACTCGCTGGCGATCAATCCCGACAACGGAAAGGCGTACATGCACGTCGACGAGTGCTGGTACTGCGGGCCGTGCGCGGCCCGCTGCCCCACCGGCGCCGTCACCGTGAGCATGCCGTACCTGCTGCGCTGAAACATCCACCGCGGCCCCACCGTTCGAGGAACACTCATGAAGTACCGTCGTGCCCGATTCACCGCGGTGGCCGCCGTGCTGGCGCTCGTCGCCGCCGGCTGCTCGCTCGAGCAAGCCGCCTCCGGCGACACCGTCAAGGTGGTCGTCGGCTACCAATCCAAGACCATCAACACCGTTACCGCCGGAACCCTGTTGCACGCCAAGGGTTTCCTGGAGCAGCGCCTCTCGAAGCTGACCGCCGACGGCGGGAAGAAGTACCAGGTGGAGTGGCAGGACTACGACACCGGCGCCCCGATCACCGCGCAGATGGTGGCGGAGAAGATCGACATCGGCTCGATGGGCGACTACCCCCTGTTGATCAACGGCTCCCGCACGCAGGCCAACGAGCGGTCCCGCACCGAATTCGTCTCGGTGACCGGCTACCAGCCGCGCGGGTCGCTGAACATGATTGTGGTGAACCGGGATTCGCCGGTGCAATCGCTGCACGACCTGGCCGGGAAGAAGGTGTCCTCGAGCGTCGGCTCGGCCAGCGACGGCCTGCTGCGACAGGCGTTGAGCCGCGGCGGAATCGACCCGAAATCGGGTGTCGAGGTACTCAATCAACAACCGCAGATCGGCGCTTCCGCCTTGGAATCCGGTCAGGTGCAGGCACTTTCGCAGTTCGTGGCGTGGCCGGGCCTGCTGGTCTTCCAGGACAAGGCCAAGCTGCTGTTCGACGGCGCGGAACTGAACGTGCCGACCTTCCACGGTGTGGTCGCCCGTCGCGACTACTCGAACCAGCACCCCGAGGTCCTCGACGCCTTCCTCCAGGCCCAGCTGGACGCCACCGACTTCCTGCACCAGCGCCCGCTGGAGGCGGCGAAGCTGGTCGCCGACGGCTCGGGACTGCCGCAGGAGGTCGTCTACCTCTACAACGGTCCCGGCGGCACCTCGTTCGACACACCGCTGAAGCCGCAGCTCATCCAGGCGTTCAAAGGCGATGTGCCGTACCTGAAGTCGATCGGCGACTTCGCCGATCTGGACATCGACGGCTTCGTCAACGATGCGCCGCTGCGGAAGGCGTTCGCCGATCGCGGTCTCGACTACAACGCGGCCGTGGGCAATTTCGCCAATCCCGCACCGATCTCGGGGACCGATCCGGTGGCGAATCGTCCGGCCACCGATGCGGCGCTGGCGAGCGAAGTCTGGCTGGACGGCCAAGACACCGCACAACCGGCCGCCGACCCGACCGCCCTGCTACGCGCGGTGAAACAGGCTCGGGCACAGGGCAAGAAGGTGCGGGCGGCCTACGTCCCGGACGCCGAACTGGGCACCCGCTGGTTCGCCGACAAGGCCCTGTGGGTCCGCGCCGGCGACACCTACCTGCCCTTCACGACACCGGCCGCGGCCCAGCGCTACCTCACCGCGCACCCCGGCGGCACGCAGCTGTCCTATGAGCAGGCCGTCGGCGAGGTGCGATCATGAGCGCGACGACCGTGCGGCTCGACGCCGCGACCGTTCCGGAACGAACGGTCCCGGAGACCGGGACGGCCCCCGCCGGTGCGGCGCGCTGGCGCTCACGACTGGTCCGGGTGCTGTCGGTGGTCGCCGCCATCGGGGTGTGGCAACTGTTGACAGCCAACGATATCCGCCTGTGGGTGCGGTTCGACACGCTGCCGACCGTGACCCAGATCCTCGAAGCGCTGCAACGCCAGCTGGGTACCGAGACGTACTGGCTGGACCTGGGTCAGTCACTCGTCCGCATTCTCAGCGGGTTCGCGCTCGCCGCCGTACTGGGCGTGGGAACCGGTGTGGCACTGGGGCGTTCGCAAGTATTCGCGAACATCGTCGGCCCGCTGACCGAGCTGGCCCGCCCGATTCCGGCCATCGCGATCGTGCCGGTGGCGATCCTGCTGTTCCCCACCGACGAGGCAGGGATCGTCTTCATCACCTTCCTCGCGGCCTTCTTCCCGATCATGGTCAGCACCCGGCACGCGGTGCGGGCGCTGCCCACGATCTGGGAGGAGTCCCTGCTGACCCAGGGCGGCACCCGCTGGGACGTGCTCTGGCGAGTCGTGTTGCCGGGCAGCCTGCCCGGCGTGTTCAGCGGGTTGTCGGTCGGCATCGGGGTGGCGTGGATCTGCGTGGTCTCGGCCGAAATGATCTCGGGCCGACTGGGTGTCGGCTACCGGACCTGGCAGGCGTACACCATCGTCGACTACCCGAGCGTGTTCGTCGGCATCATCACCATCGGCGTGCTCGGGTTCGGCACCTCCGCCACGGTGGAACTGCTCGGCCGCCGGTTCACCCGCTGGCTGCCCCGCGTCTCGGAGGGAACGAAATGAGCGGCGACGCGACGAGCCTGCGGCTGGACCGGATCGAATTGGGTTATGCCGGTGCGCCGGTCGTGCGGGACCTGACGCTCGAGATCCGCCCCGGTGAGATCCTGGTACTCACCGGCCCTTCCGGTTGCGGCAAGTCGACGGTGCTGCGCGCGCTGGCCGGGCTGCTGCCGCCGCGCTCCGGGCGGGTGCTGTCCGACGATATCGAGATCACCGGACCGTCCCGCGACCGCGCGATGGTGTTCCAGGACAACGCGTTACTGCCGTGGCGCACCGTGCGCTCCAATATCGAACTGGCACTGAAGCTGCGCGGCGAGCCGCGGGCCGGCCGGCGGGCGCGCGCCGAACGCTGGATCGACGAGGTCGGCCTCGCCGGATTCGGCGACTACCTGCCCAAGAGCCTGTCCGGCGGTATGCGGCAGCGGGTGCAGCTGGCGCGCGGGCTGGCCGGGGCGCCACGGGCGGTGTTGATGGACGAGCCGTTCGGCGCGCTCGACGCGCCGACGCGGGCCACCATGCAGCGGCTGCTGGTCGACACCTGGCAGGCCCACCCGGCGACCGTCGTATTCGTCACCCACGACGTGGACGAGGCGCTGCTGCTCGGCGACCGGATCGCCGTCCTCGGCCGGGCCGCGCAGCCGCTGCGAGCCTTGTTCGAGGTGCCCCGCCCCCGCGAAACCACCGTCGACCGATCCGGCGTGCGCGCCGAAGTCCTTGCCGCCCTGGACTACTCGGGCGACTTCACCGCGTCCGTGCGTTGATCCCTTCTCTCCGGAGCATGTGCTGATGAATATCCCCGACCTGTCCGAGACCACCCGCGTCGACTGCGATGTGCTGGTGATCGGCGGCGGCACGGCCGGCACCATGGCCGCGCTGACCGCCGCCGAGCACGGCGCGAACGTCCTGCTGCTGGAGAAGGCGCACGTGCGGCACTCCGGTGCGCTGGCGATGGGCATGGACGGGGTCAACAACGCCGTCATCCCGGGCAAGGCCGAGCCCGAGGACTACGTCGCGGAGATCACCCGCGCCAACGACGGAATCGTCAACCAGCGCACCGTGTATCAGACCGCGACCCGTGGCTTCGCGATGGTGCAGCGGCTGGAGCGGTACGGGGTGAAGTTCGAGAAGGACGCCTACGGCGAGTACGCGGTGCGCCGGGTGCATCGGTCCGGGTCGTACGTGCTGCCGATGCCCGAGGGCAAGGATGTGAAGAAGGCGCTGTATCGCGTGCTACGGCAACGGAAGATGCGTGAGCGCATCCGCATCGAGAACCGGCTCATGCCGGTGCGGGTGCTCACCGACGGTGGCCGGGCGGTCGGCGCGGCCGCATTGCACACGCGCACCGGCGAGTTCGTGGCCGTCGGCGCGAAGGCGGTCATCCTGGCGACCGGGGCCTGCGGACGGCTCGGCCTGCCCGCGTCCGGATATCTCTACGGCACCTACGAGAATCCGACGAACGCGGGCGACGGTTACGCCATGGCCTATCACGCCGGCGCGGAGCTGTCGGGCATCGAATGCTTCCAGATCAATCCGCTGATCAAGGATTACAACGGTCCGGCGTGCGCCTACGTGGCCAACCCGTTCGGCGGCTATCAGGTCAACGCGCAGGGCGAGCGGTTCGTCGATTCGGATTACTGGTCCGGGCAGATGATGGCCGAGGTCAAGCGCGAGATCGAATCAGCCAGGGGGCCTATCTATCTGAAGGTGACCCATCTGCCGGACGAGACGCTGACCGCGCTCGAGGGGATTCTGCACACCACCGAGCGGCCGACCCGAGGTACCTTCCACGCCAACCGCGGACACGATTACCGCACCCACGACATCGAGATGCACATCTCCGAAATCGGCTTGTGCAGTGGGCATTCGGCGTCCGGCGTGTGGGTCGACGAGCACGCTCGCACGACGGTGCCCGGCCTGTACGCGGCGGGCGACCTCGCCTGCGTGCCGCACAACTACATGATCGGGGCGTTCGTCTACGGCGATCTGGCCGGGGAGCACGCCGCCTCCACCCTCGCCGATCTGCCTGCTCCGCAGGAACTTCCGGCCGACCAGCTCGCGGACGCGCACGAACTCGTCTACCGGCCGCTACGCAGCCCGGACGGCCCGCCGCAACCTCAGGTGGAGTACAAACTGCGGCGCTTCGTCAACGACTATGTCGCGCCGCCGAAGACGGCGACCAAGCTGTCACTCGCCGTGGAGACCTTCGAGCGCATGCACCGCGACCTTGCCGAAATGGGCGCCACCACACCGCACGAGCTGATGCGCTGCACCGAGGTGTCCTTCATCCGCGACTGCGCGGAAATGGCGGCCCGGTCCTCCCTGACCCGCACCGAATCACGCTGGGGCCTGTACCACGAGCGTGCCGACCTGCCCCAGCGCGACGACACGGAGTGGCGCTACCACCTCAATCTGCGCAAGGGCGCCGACGGGATGGAATTCCTGAAGCGGCCCGTCGCACCGTATTTCGTGCCGGTGCCGGAATTCGAGACGGTGCCGTCCACGGATGCCGTCGAGTCGGTGGCTCAACCGGCGATCGTGACCGGGCCGCCGCAGGTTCACACGGCTACGGTGCGGGCGGCCCAACGCGCCGAAGACTGGTCGGCAGCCGACACGAAAGATGCTGCGGCGCCGCGCATTGCCGGTCTGCTCGCGCTGGACGCCCCGGCGGTCGAGGACCTGGCTCCCTACCTGACCGATCCAGAACCGCAGGTGCGTGCCACCGCCCTCTCGGTACTCACCGAGGAGACACCCGACGGCTTCGCCGACCACTTGATCGCGGCCCTCGGCGACCCCGAGGCGACCGTACGCGCGGCAGCGATCTCCGGCCTGCGCGAACTGGTCGAGATCCTCCCTACCAGCGGCCGGCAACCCGCTCGAGATCAGGCCGACCGCCCCACCACAGATTCGACAGACAGCCCTCGACCGGCTGCGGTGCGGACAAGCGAGGACCCCCAGCCGGCCGGAAATGGGCTGGCGGCGTTCGCGGACTCGGTCGATCCCCTGGTGCGGGCGGCCGTGATCGATCTGCTGCGCGCGCTGCGGTCCGGCGATCCGGACCTGTTCGGCAAGGCGGTGGTCGACCCCGACTACCGGGTGCGGATCGAGGGCGTGCACGCACTGGTGTCGCTGGACGACTGGCCCGCCCTGACCACCGCGGCGCACGACGAGAACCGCGAGGTGCGCATCGCGGCCGCCAAGGGCCTCGCCACGGTCGGCCTGGGCGGTTCGGACACCGTGCGCGCCCTCACCGCCGACCGCGACCCCCTGGTCCGCGCCGCGGCACTGTCCGCCCTCGCGGCACTGGGCAGCGCCGACGACACCGCCACTCTCACTGCCGCACTGAGCGATTCGGCCTGGCAGGTCCGCGAGGGCGCGGCCCGCGGCTGGGCAGGCCGCACCCCCGAGGCCGCCGCCGAAGCCCTCGCCCCCGCCCTCACCGACCCCCACCCCGACGTCCGCAAAGCCGCCGTCCTCACCCTGAGCACCTGGCCCACCCACCCCCAGGCCCGCGAAGCCCTCGCCCCCGCCCTCTCCGACACCGACGCCGACGTCCGCGCCTACGCCCGCCGAACCCTCGACTGACGAGGAAAGCGGCCCCTTGCGAGCGCGTCACATCCCCATCGCGAAGTCCGACAGGAGGGTCGGGACCGCGGAGTCGAAGCCCGCGATGTCGAGCATTCCGGCGTCGGAGGGGTCGGCGATGGTGAGGCGGGTCGCGGTCATCCCCAGCACCACCAGCTTCGCGGCGGGGTTGATTTCCCGGCGGTAGCGCTGCAGGGCCTGGTGTGGGTGGATGCGGCCCGCCCACGTCTCCGAGTCCGTGTATACGGCGAAGACGTCGACGTGCAGCTTGCGCTCCAGCGCGTACAGCATCGGGAGCGAGCAGTCCGTGCCACCGAACGGCAGGTTGCTCACCGCTCGGATCGCGTCGTCCAGGCGCTGGCGCGGGCTGATCGACAGCGGCCGCAGCGCGGTGTCGAAACCCCGCCCGCTTCGGCTCGACGTGAATCTCACGATCTCGCAGGAGGATTCGACGTTCGCCGTCACCAGCGCCAATGCCGCCGACGCCTCCCGGGCGGTCAACGGCAGACCCGAAATCGCCGCGGTCATCGACCCCGACACATCCAGGGCCAGCAGATGCCGCTTCCCCGTGGCCGCCACGGCGCCGAACGCCGCGTAGAACGCCGCGTCCAGGGCATCCACGATCGGCCGCGACGGCTCCCACGCGGATGCCCCGCGCGCCGACCGCCCGGACGCGTAGGTGCGGAGCGCGACGAGCACATTGATCGGGTGAATCCGTCCCTGCCGCAGCCGCTCCGGATCGGCCAGCTGCCCAGCCACCTTCCCGGTGTAGGAACCCAGCGGCGCGAGCAGGCCGAGCCGAGTCAGGCGCGGCAGCTGGCGCAGCAGCGCGGTCTGCGGAATACCGTTGTCCAGCAGCGCTTCCCACACCGCCACCGCATCGAGCGCGGCATCGGGCAGCATCTCCCACGACAAGCCGTACTCGCGCACCAGCCCCGGGATCTCCCGTACCGGCGCGGACCGCGCGCGCTGGAAACCCTCCACCAGACGCAGGCCGGAGCAGTCATCGGGCGGCGGTGTTCCGCGGACTATCCACTCGAACAGCGCCTTCCGCTGCGGGTCCGACGTCCTCGGATGCGACAGACGCAGCAGATCGCGGTGGGTCCACGCGTTTGCCGTACCCATGGATCCTCCGATCTTCGTATGGTGAGCTAGCTTCTGCTCCGGTACTTCACGACCTGGTAGGCCAACGCCTCGACGGGCTTGTCCAGGTACCAATCCCCCACCGCGCGACGCAGTCCCCGCCCCCAGCCACGGAACTGCTCGCTGTATCGGACGAACAGGAACAGGTGCGTCCCGGTCCGGGCGACGAGCGGCAGCGCGTCGAGCGCGGTGCGACGGCCCTGCTCGTCACCGAGGGAGGCCGCGGCCGCCAGCGCGAACAACGCCGGATGCTGCCGCGGCGCGCGACCGGCGGTCGATATCGCGACCACCTCGGCCACCAGGTCCGCGGTGCGGTGGCGCGCGAACTCCAGCACCACCTCCGCGTTGTCCTTCGTAAGCTCCTGCGCGCCAACGTAATAGGTGCCGCCCTCGGTCCCGAGCAGTAGGAATCGACGCAGCCTGACCTCCGGCGTCACCTCGAAGGCGAAGCCACCGGCCTCGTTGCGGACCTGACGTGGATCGGCCGGAACCGACTGCGCGGTAGCACGCAGGTGGATCCCCCGCAGCGCATCCATGTCGACCTCGTTTCCTACCTCGGGGCGTGCACAGCGAGGGGCGGGCATGTTGTCCGAACCGGGTTTAGACGTGCGTCTCTACCAATTCGACCACGAAAGGCATTGCCTCCCGGCGGGACTCGAACCCGCAACTACCTCGTGGGTAACCCGTTCCGATAACCGATCCGCTCCGGCCCGCCACCTCGTATTCGCTGTACTCGTTCGACTGTAGAGACCGGTTTTCCTGTGCACCAGCGATTTTCGGCGTACGGTGGTCTGGTCCTCCTGTTCGGCGTTCCGCCGGGTGTCTCAGCAACTGGTCGAGTCGGCTGATTCATCGGGTTCCTCGGTTCGTCGTCGGTCTGGGCGCCCGGCCCCAAGGAGTAGGGGGGTTCGGGAATCGAATCCTCTGCGCGGATCCCCTCGAGCACGCTCGCCAGCACAGCTCAGAGGCGGCCGCACCATTTGGTTTTGCGGGGAATTCACTCGAAGCGAGCTATTTCGCCAGGGTGGGGTCCGAGAACGACGGAAAAAATATCCGAGATTCCCCGCGGTGACACCCGAAACCTGAGCTCCACTCATCCAGAGCAGGAGGGTCGATGACCGAGAACAGCTCCACCACATCCGGCTCCACAGTCCCCCGGCGCCAACTCGGGCGCTACTTGCGCGATCTACGCCAGCAAGCCGGTATGACCATCGCCGAGGTAGCCCGGCTCGTCCAGCGGGGCGCGTCCTCGGTGCAGCGTCTGGAGGCCGGGACGAACGAGCGCATCCGACTGTGTGACGTCGAGGAGATCTGCCGAGTCGTCGGGGCGGACGAGACGACCACGGAAGCATTGAAAGGACTGGCACAGCAGGGTAGTTCGAAGAGTTGGTATCACCAGTACGGGGATTTGATTCCAGCCAGTTTCGACGTCTACATGGGTTTGGAGTCGGCGGCGGCTTCGTTGAGCTCTTATCAGGAGCTGGTGCCCGGACTGCTTCAGACCCCCAGTTACGCACAGACATTGAACCGAATCGGCCATCCGGACGAATCCGACACCGAGATTGCTCGCCGCGTCGAGATGCGGATGCGGCGACAGATCTTGATCACCCGCAAGTCTCATCCGGCCGTCATTGACGTCCTGCTCGCCGAATCGGCACTGCATCGGACGGTCGGTGATCGGAAGATCATGGCCGCCCAGTTGCGGCATCTCGCCAATATGAGCACGCGGTCCAATGTCACGGTCCGCATCTTGCCCTTCTCTGCGGGCATCCCGCTGGGCGAGCTGACCGGCCCCTTCACGGTGCTCGACTTCCCGACCGGCCCGGACGGGCGTCGGATCGAGCCTTCGGTGGTCTATGTCGAGGGCTACCGGGGTGCGATGTACTTCGAAGAACAGGAGGATGTACTGGCTTATCGCACCGCGTACGAAGCGCTCGGGCGTGTAGCGTTGTCGCCAGAAGCAAGCAGGCATCTGCTCAGGAAAACAGCAAGGGAGTATGCGGCGTGAACGTCGATCTATCTGATGCGCGCTGGTTCAAGAGCAGCCGCAGCGGAGCCAATCAGGACTGCGTAGAAGTAGCATTCCTCGACGGCGACCATATCGGGCTCCGCGACTCCAAGAACCCGAGCGGACCAGCCCTGATTTTCGCGCCCGCCGAGTGGGACGCCTTCGTCGCGGGCACGGCGGCAGGCCTTTTCGGCTGACGCGGCCCACCACTGGCGGCAAGTTGGAGCCGCCGAAGTAAATTCGTTGCGACCTTTGGGCGGCCCTGCCCCACCGCGTGTGGAGCAGGGCCGTTCTCGTACGAGCCGAGGAAGGACACCCGCCGACGTGACGACCGGCCCGGTCACCATCCACTACCCGAACGACGAAGCGATCCGCGACCTCACGCACTGGATGCTGGACCAGCATCGAGAATGGGATTCGGCACCGATGTTCTTCGGATTCGCCGCCGACGCGGGCGGCGAGATGACCGTCACCGCGGGGCCGCTGGAGAACGAGGAGACCACCGAATCGGCGATGCATCCCGTGCATCTACGGGCCGCCCATCTCAAGCACACCGGAATGCCGCTGTGGGGCTTCGGACTCGTCTTCGAAGGGTACTGCGAGGAATTCACGCCCGAGGAAACCGCCTCCGGCGAAACGCGCCGCATCATGCTCGAGGGCCGTCTACCCGATCGTCCCACCGCCGAGGAAATGGCCAACGCCGTCATCTACGACGCCCGCGGCAACGAATGGGTCGCCCTGACCTACCGCTATCTCCCCGAACGCGGCGTCTCCGACCTCTTCACTCCCGCAACAGCTTTCACCAAACCACCCCTGGGCCTCTCCGGCTACCTGTGGTCGGCCGCCCTCCTACTCGACCCGTCCAATCGCCTTCGCGTCCTGGAGATCATCGCGGCCGACGAGGAGTAGTCCCGGCCTACGCGGACACAATCCGCACCGGGGCGGCGAATTTCGCCACCTCCCGCACGATTGTGACCGCTCAGGCCGGACGCCGATTGATCAATCCCGAAGCCGGAAGAGGAAGCCCAGCGCCAAGCCGAGCAGCAGGGGCAGCCCGTGGTTGTCGCGCAGCAGCGTGTCGACCACGGCGAGCACCGGCGCCACATACAGCAGCGGCCGCGCCGGGCGCCGCGGGCCGAAGCGCTGCGGCGCGACGAATGCCACGGCGGTAAGCGCACCGATCAGCCCCGCCACACACATCGAGTTCCCCGCCCCGGTCGACTCCAGCCACCAAAAACTCACAGCCTGCCCGAACAGCCCACACCCGAAATACACCACCAGCCACCGCCACCGCCCCAACACCCGCTCGGCGATAACCCCGAACACCACCAGCCCCACCAGATTGAACGCCAGCCCCACAGCCCCGCCGTCCTGAAAGAACATCGCAGACCCCAGCCGCCACCACTCCCCCTCCCGAATAGCCCCCGGCGCCCGGCACATTCGGTCATACACCCCCGAACCCACCAACTGCGCCACCCCCACCACCGCAGTCACCGCAAAAACCCCCGCCGTCACCCAAGGCCGAGGCGGCCGACCAACCCATCCAACCACCTCAGCACCACGCTCCGACAGCCCCGCCAACCCATCACTCACCACCGCAGGCTATCCCTACCACCCCCACCCGAATCCCCGGCCAACCCCGCCGCCTCCCACACACCCCCGAATCGCTGTCGCCACCCCCACACACCCACGAACCGCTACCGCCATCCCCACACACCCTCGAACCGTTGTCGTCATCCCGGCACACCCACGAACCGCTGTCGTCACCCCGGCACACCCTCGAACCGTCGTCGCCATCCCCGCACACCCTCGAACCGTTGTCGTCATCCCGGCATGCTTTTGGCCGGGATCCACACCGGTACAGCGGGATTCCGGCCAAAAGCATGCCGGAATGACGAACGAATTCGCGCCAGCATGGCGAAGGGTTCACGGCGGGATGACGAAGGGACTGCTGCTGCGTCCTGCCCGGACGCACCGACTGCCGCCGACACCCTGCGCCGTCCCGGAATACCCTCATGTGATGATCCACCACGTGCAGGTCAGCAGCCCCGCCGGCAGCGAGCCGCGGCAGCCGGCCTTCTACACCGGCGTGCTCGGCTGGCCGGTGCTACCGAAGCCGCCCGTGCTGGCGGCGCGCGGCGGCTGCTGGTTCCGGGTACCCGGCATCGGCGGCCCCGACGGGGAGATACACATCGGCATCGAAAATGATTTCCGCCCCGCCCAGAAGGCTCACCCGGCATTCGTCGTGGACATCGACGCGACCGCCGCGGCGCTGACCGCGGCCGGTTACCCCGTGCACTGGGCAGACCCGGCCGAAATCCCGGGCCGCCGCCGCTTCCACACCCACGACGGCGTCGGCAACCGCCTGGAATTCCTTGCGCCGGAAGCGGAATAACCACATTTCACGCGGCACGTACGTGCGACAACCCCCATTCGCGGGCCAGCAGCCGGTGGGAGTTCAGTCGGTCTTCGTGGCGGTGGGTTACCGAGGTGATCACGAGTTCGTCCGCGCCGGTGAGTTGCTGGAGGGCCGTGAGGCGTTGGGCGACAACGGCTGGGGTGCCGACGAACTGGGTGGTCAGGCGGTCGTGCACGAGGCGTTGTTGCTGCTCGGTGAGGGGCTCGGCGGTGTCGGGGTCCTGGTACCGGGCCGCGCCGGAACCGCTGCGGATGCTGTAGACCCAGTGGCCGAAGGTAGAGGCCAGGTGCTTGGCGGTCGCTTCGTCCTCGGCAACCACCACGTCCGCCGACACCACCAGGTACGGCTCGGGGTAGCGCACGGATGGCCGGAACGAATCACGGTAGGCGGCAACGGTTTCCAGGATGGTTCCGGGAGACACGTGATAGTTGGCGGCGAACGGCAGCCCCAATCGTCCCGCCAGCTGCGCGCTCTCGCCGCCGCTGGAGCCGAACAACCAGAGGTCCACATCCGCCCCTTCGCCCGGGACGGCTTGCAGCGCAATGCCGTCCGCGGTCCGATAGCTTCCCTCGAGCAGTGCGCGGATCTCCTCGACCTGCTCGGTGTAGCCGATCGCCTCGGCCCCGGGCAGCAACAGCGCCTGGAAGGAAGCCGCGAGCCGAGCGGTATCGAGCTGCTGCCCCGGAATGAACGGCGGCGGGATCACCACACCGTCCCGCACCTGGGTCGGCCGAACCGGCGCGGGCACCGGTTTCACACCCGCCGAACGCAATTGGGCCACGCGATGCGCCGAACGACCCAGACCGAGATCGAGTCGCCCGGGATACAGCGCGTCGATCGTCCCGAACGCCTCGACCACCGAGGCCGAGGTGTGGTGCCCGAGCTGCACCGCCGCCGAGCCGACGCGAATCGTGTTGGTAGCAGCGGCGATCAGCCCGATCAGCGTCGCCGTGGACGAGCTGGCGACCTGCACGAAATGATGCTCGGCCAGCCAATAGCGCCGGTATCCCCAGGATTCCGCGTGCCGAGCCAGATCGACGCTGTTGCGCAGCGCCTGCTGCGGCGTGGACCCGGCGCTGACCGGGGATAAATCCAGGACTGACAGCGGAACGCTCATGACGCCCGTACTCCTTCGCTGTGCTGGTGAGGATGGCGCAGACCCAGGTGCTCCCGCAGGGTCGTGCCGGTGTACTCGGTCCGGAAACTGCCGCGCTCCTGCAATTCCGGGATCACCTTGTCGACGAATTCGTCGAGCCCGCCGGGAGTCAGGTGCGGTACGAGGATGAAGCCGTCGGCGGCATCGCTCTGCACGTAGTGGTCTATCTCGGCGGCCACCTCGCCCGGCGAGCCGACGAACTGCTGCCGCGCGGTCACCTCGATGATGAGTTGGCGGATGCTGAGATTGCCCGCCTCCGCCCGCGCCCGCCAATCCTCCGCGACCGCGCGCGGGTCCTTGGCGTGGCGGACGCGTCCGCGGGTGATGTCCACGTTGTCCGCCGGGTCCACCGCGGGCAGCGGGCCGTCGGGGTCGTAGCCGGAAAGGTCACGGCCCCAGACCTGTTCGAGGAAGGCGAGGGCCGTCTGCGGCCCGACCTGTTGCAACCGGATGTGGCGGGCCCGCTCCTCGGCGTCCGCGCGGCTGTCCCCGAGCACGAAGGTCGCGGCGGGCAGGATCTTCAGATCGTCGCGGGAGCGCCCGTATTTCGCGAGCCGCGCCTTCATGTCGGTGTAGAACCGCTGCCCGTCCTCGAGTTCACCGTGGCGGCTGAAGATGGCGTCGGCCTTCGCGGCCCCGAATTCGCGGCCGTCCTCGGAATCACCGGCCTGCAACTGCACCGGGTAGCCCTGCGGGCTGCGCGGCAGTACGAAGCGGCCCTCGATGTCGAACTGGCTGCTGTCGACGCGGACACTGGGCGCGGGCCGCGCGAACACGCCGCGCTCCCGGTCCACCACCAGTGCATCCGGCGGCCAGCTGTCCCACAGCGCGCGGGTCGCGTCGATCACCTCGGCGGCGCGGACATACCGTTCGGCGTGCGGGAGGTAACCGCCGCGGCGAAAGTTCTCACCGGTGAACGCGTCCGAGGAGGTGACGGCGTTCCAGGCGGCGCGGCCCCCGGACAGGTGATCGAGCGTCGCGAACTGCTTCGCCAGCTCGAACGGCTCGTTGAACGTGGTGTTGATGGTCCCGGCCAGCCCGAGCCGGGTGGTGACCCCGGCCAGCGCGTTGAGCACGGTGAAGGTATCCGGTCGGCCCACGACGTCCAGATCGAAGATGCGACCGCGGTGCTCGCGCAGCCGCAGCCCCTCGGCCAGGAAGAAGAAATCGAACAGCCCGCGCTCGGCGGTGCGAGCCAGGTGCACGAACGAGTCGAACTCGACCTGGCTGTGCGAATCCGGATCGCTCCAGACCGTGGTGTTGTTGACGCCCGGAAAGTGGGCGGCCAAGTGAATCTGCTTGCGTACCTTGTTCTTCGACATCTCGTCCTCAGGAAATGGTCGCGTAGCGGTTGACCGGTCGGGGCAGGCCGAGGCGCTCGCGCAGCGTCGGCGCGATCCGGGGCAGTTGTGCGGCGAACGCGGACAGCGCGAGGGGACGCAGCACCACGCCGTCGCCCGCGCATTCGGCGCGGACTTGCTCGAACACCGCGCGCAAGGAATGCGGAGTCCCGATGTGGCGCAGCGTGTTCGGCGGATCGGTCGGCGTCCACGCCTCGAGCTGTGCGACGTCGAGGGCGGCCTGGTCGTCGGTCTCGGCGATGTGCACGTCGATGTCGACCAGCACCCGCACCAGGTTCGGGTCGCGGCCCGCCGCGGCGACGGCCGCACGCAGCTCACCGCGGGTCTGCGCGGCCGCGGCGAGGTCGGCTGCCGCGATCCGGATCAGGTCGGCCCGGTGGATCGCCACGCGTGCGCTGTGCGGATCGGCGGCGCGCACCGCGACCAGCGGCTGACCCTGTGGCGAGCGCGGCGTGATCGACGGGCCCTTCACCGCGAAGTTATCCCCGGCGAAGTCGATGTAGTGCAGCTTGTCGCGGTCGATGAAGCGGCCGGTGGACCGATCGCGGATCTCGGCGTCGTCCTCCCAGCTGTCCCACAGCCGGGTGACGACCTCGATCGCCTCGTCCGCCTCGTGCCACAGCGACACGTTGTCCTGTTCGTCCTTGCGCCCGAACAGCTTCGACTGTTCGCGTGACACCGTGACCTCCCAGCCCGCCCGGCCGTAGGTCGCGAAGTCCAGGCTCGCAATGGCTTTCGAGACATGGAACGGCTCGGTGTGCGTCACGGGAGCCTGCGGCACCAGCCCGATGCGCCGAGTAGCGGCCGCGGCACGCGCGGCGATCCCGACCGCCTCCAAACGGCCTGCGGCACCGGCCGATTGCAGTGCGAACGAGTCGGGCAGGAAGGCGAAGTCGAGGCCCGCGGCGTCGGCGTCGGCTATCGCGTCGACCCAGTAATCGGCGGTGAACAGGCCCTCGGCACGCGAGTCGGGCCGTCGCCAGGACGCGGGATGGGTTCCGGTGCCGGACAATTCGACACCGAGCAGCAGTGGATTGGACAGGGGCATTCAGGCCGTCCTTTCGATCGGAGCGGGCCGTGCGGTCGGCTCGCGTACGGCGCCCGGGATCGCGGTCAGCAGGTCGCGGGTGTACTCGTGTCGTGGCGTCGCGAAGATGTCGGCGGTGGTTCCCGTCTCGACGATCTCGCCGGCGCGCATGACCGCGACCCGATCGGCGATGCGGCGCACCACGGCCAGGTCGTGGGTGATGAAGAGGTAGCTCAGGTCCAGGTCGCGCTGAAGTTTTTCCAGCAGTTCGAGGATCTGCGCCTGTACCGAGACGTCCAGTGCCGATACGGGTTCGTCGAGTACCACCAGGTCCGGGTGCAGGGCCAGGGCGCGGGCGATCGCGACGCGTTGCCGCTGGCCGCCGGAGAGCGCGTCGGGGCGGCGGTTCAGGTAGTCGGCCGGCAGTGCGACCTGTTCGAGCAGCTCGGCGACGCGGTCGCGCCGGGCGCGCCGGTCACCTATACCGAAGGCGCGCAACGGTTCCGCGATGGCCTGCGCCACCGTGAGTTTGGGATTCAGTGAAGCGTAAGGGTTCTGGTAGACGACCTGGATACGACGACGCAGCTCGCGCAGTGGACCGCCGCGCAGCCCGCCGATGTCCTGTCCGTCGAAGGTTATGGTTCCGGCGTCGGGTTGTTCGAGGCGGGCGACGATGCGCGCGGTGGTGGTCTTGCCGGAGCCGGATTCGCCGACCAGGGCGAGGGTTTCGCCGCGGTCCACCCGCAGGGAGACGTCGTCTACCGCGGTCAGCGTGGTGCCGGGGCCGAGCCGGAAGGTTCGGCGTAATCCGGTGGCGGCCAGCAATGGTTTGTCGGCGGCCGGTCGCGCCGGGCGGGTCGCGGCGTCCAGAGCGGGGACGGCGGACAGTAACCGGCGCGTGTAGTCGTGCCGGGGGCTCGCCAGAACCCCGGCGGTGTCACCGATTTCGACTATTTCGCCGCCGCGCATCACCGCGATCCGGTCCGCCCGGTCGGCCGCGACGCCCAGATCGTGGGTGATCAGCAGGACCGCGGTGCCGGATTCGGCGGTGCGCTTCGCCAGGTGATCGAGGATGCGGCGCTGCACGGTGACATCCAGCGCGCTGGTCGGTTCGTCGGCGATCACCAGGTCGGGACCGCAGGCCAGCGCCATGCCGATGAGTACCCGCTGGCGCTGACCGCCGGACAAATCCTGTGGGTACTGCCGCGCCCGCAGTTCGGGACGGTCGAGTCCGGCCTCCTCGAGGATGCGCACGGCCTGTGCCCAGCCGGTCTTGCGGGTCGCGCGACCGTGGATGCGCAGGGTCTCGGCGACCTGATCGCCGATGCGCAGCACGGGATTCAGCGAAGTGCCCGGGTCTTGCGGCACCAAACCGATACGCGCGCCGCGCAATCGGCGCAGGTGACGTTGCGGAGCATTGTCGATGCGTTCGCCGGCGAAGCCGATGGCGCCACCGATGATCGTGCCGCCG
Organism: Nocardia sp. N2S4-5; assembly: GCF_044628355.1. Lineage (NCBI taxonomy): Bacteria > Bacillati > Actinomycetota > Actinomycetes > Mycobacteriales > Nocardiaceae > Nocardia > Nocardia sp. N2S4-5. Next base: position 4,649,325 of record NZ_JBIUPM010000001.1, read on the forward strand.
TGCAACAGGCCGATCACCGCGTGCGCGAGAGTCGACTTGCCGGAACCGGATTCGCCGACCAACGCCACGGTCTCCCCCGGCGAGACCGTGAGCGTCGCCCCGGCGACGGCCGTCGTGGAGTTCGCTCCCTCGCCGTACCGCACCCGCAGTTCATCGATGCGCAGCAGCGGCTCCGGCAGCCGTTCCACCGCCGCGCTCACCGGTCACCGTCCCGGGCGATGGTGCGGCCCAAGTGCTGTGCGGACAGCACGACCGCCACGATGACCAGGCCCGGCAGAGTCGTCATCCACCACGATGTCGCCAAGTAGTTGCGACCTTCGGAGATGAGCGAACCCCATTCCGGGGTCGGCGGAGTCGCGCCGTAACCGAGAAAGCTCAGCGACGAGACCGCCAGCACGGCGACGCCGAACTCGACCGCCGCCAGCGCCGCCACGGGCGCGTAGGCATTGCGCAGCACATGCCGCACCAGCACCACCGGCCACCGCACGCCGCTCGCCAGCGCCGCCTCCACATACTGCGCCCGCCGCACCCGCAGCACCTCGGTCCGCATCACCCGGGCGAAGCGCGCGACCAACGCCACTCCGACCGCGATCGCGACATTGCGAGTCCCGAAACCGAGCACGGTGACCAGCGCCAGCGAGGTCAGCAGCTCCGGAATCGACAGCAGCACATCGACAATCCGCATGATCACCGCATCCACGCCGCCACCGGCGGCCCCCGCCACGAGACCGATCAACGTGCCGAACACCAGCCCGATCAGCACCGCGAAAACAGTTGCCGTCAAAGATAACTCGGCCGCATGCACCACCCGCGTATAAACATCCCGCCCCAAATTGTCCGTCCCGAACCAGTGCTCCGCACCCGGCCCCCGCAGCTTCTCCGCAGGCACCCCCACCAACGGATCACGCCCACTGAACACCCCCGGCGCCACCGCCCACCCCAGCACCACCAACAAGACCACCCCGGCCACCCCAGCAAAAACATTGCCCCGCAAAGCCTTCAACACCCCGACCCCACCAGGCACCGCAACCCGCAGCCCCCCACCCCGCTCCACAACAACCGATTCACTCACTCCCGGCCCCCTCTCTCCCACCCCACCAACATCCCGGCACGCCGGACCGGCGGAGGGACTGCCGACAGCAGGATGGCGGGCGGTGAGATCGGCGCTACTCGGGACGTGGGCGCCTGCACGGGCCTACGCATGGGAGGGCTCCTTTGCTCGGAAGGCTTGGGCGACACGAGGGTCCAGGGCGGGATACACGAGGTCTACGGCGAGGTTGACCAGGACGAAGGCGGCGGCGGTGAGCATGACGATGCCTTGGACCACCGGGATGTCCTGGTTCAGGACGGCGGTTTGGGTCAGGCGGCCGAGGCCCGCGCGGGAGAAGACGGTCTCGACGATGACCGAACCGGCGAGCACCGTGCCGACCCACACGCCCGCGACCGTGAGCGCGGGAGCGACCGCGGGCCGCAGGACATGGCGCAACTGGACCCACCAGCGCGAGGCGCCCTTGGCCAGTGCCACTTCCACGAACGGCTGCCGCCAGGTCTGCGCCAGGCTGCTGTGAAGCACCTGCGCGATGACCGCGCCGACGGGTATCGCCAACGTCACCGCGGGCAGCAACGTGCCCTGCAATCCGGTGCCGCCGAAGGCGGGCACCCACCGCAGCCGGAACGAGAACAGTTGCAGCAGAAGCAGTCCCACCCAGAACGTCGGGGCCGACGCGCCGATCGGCGGCAACGCGGTCAACAGTCCGCGCAGCCAGCGGCGTTCCGTGTAGGTGGCGGCGAGCGCGAGCGCGGTGCCGAACACCACCGCCAGCGCCAGCGCGAACGAGGCCAGCGCGAGAGTGGTCGGCAATGCGTCCGCGAGCGCGCCGGTCACCGTCTGCCCGGTGCTCAACGACCGCCCCAGGTCACCCTGCACAGCATGGGTGAGCGCCGTCCAATACTGCTGCCACACCGGCTGATCCAGCCCGTACCGAGCCCGCATCTCCGCGATCGCCGCCGGATCGACCGGCGCCCCCGGCGTAGCCCCCGCAGCCAGCTCCACCGGATCCCCAGGCAACAAATACAACACCGCGAACGACACCGTGAACGCCGCCCACAACACCGCAACCGCCTGCAAAACCCGCACACTCACATACCGCTTCATCCCCACACCCCCAATCCCCCGCGCCGCGCTCCCAGTTCGCGGGACGGAATGCGCCGGCGCAGCGCGGGAGCAACCTCGGATTGGAACAGCTCCAGGCTTTCGCGATGTTGTTTGTCGGTGAAGCCGTCGCCGTCGGCGGATAAGTGGATTACCTCGTGGCCGAATTGTTCGTGGTAGCGCAGCACCTTTTCCAGCACCTGTGCCGGGCTGCCGATCAGGGCCGAACTGCGGTCGACGAAGTCCTCTACGGTCTGGAATACGCTGGGGAGGCCGTGCTTTCGTGCCACGGACTGTCGTGCCTCGAAGATCGGGCGGTACCGTTCGAGTGCGTCCCGAGAGTCGCGGGTCACGTGGAAACCGGCGGTGCCCGCGCCGATCAGCGCGGCCGCGGGGTCGTGGCCGTAGGCGGCCCAGCGTTCTCGATAGTGCTGCACCAGTTCGGCATACGGCTCGATGGGGTAGGTAACGTTCGCGGAAAAGAGCGGATCACCGTAGCGCGCGGCCAGATCCACCGATTCCCGGCTGGTGGCGCTGCCGTGCCAGATGCGCAGGCGCGGCTGTAGCGGCCGCGGCAGCGCCTTGGCCTCGGTCAGCGAGGGCCGGAACCGGCCGCTCCAAGTGACGCTGTCGTGTTCCCACAGCTGCCGGAACAGTTCGTAGCCTTCGCGATTGCGATCCCACTGATCGTCGGGAGTGACATGGAACAGCTGCGCCTGCGCGGCGCCATTACCCTTGCCGATGATCAGTTCGAGCCGGCCGCCGGAGAGATTGTCCAGCGTCGAATAGTCCTCGAAGGCCCGCACCGGATCCAGCAGACTCAGCGTGGTGACACCGGTGAACAGCGCGATCCGCGAGGTCACCGCGGCGATATGGGAGAGCACCACCGGCGGCGCGGAGGAGATGAACGGATCCTCGTGCCGCTCACCGACGGCGAACCCGTCGTAGCCGAGTTCCTCTGCGAGCCGGGCACTGTCGACCACCCGCCGCAAGCGCTGCGCCGGGGATTCGGTCACGCCGGTGACCGGGTCGGGCTGGTGTGTGATCAGTGTCAGCAGCAGGAATTTCATGCCACGCACACCTCCTCGGTCCTTCTCGGCCACCGCACGGAACGGCCTGAGCTCATCTGCTTTTCGTGCGCCGAGCGCCACGGGGAGGCGGGCGATTCCGCACCGGTCTCAGAGCACATGGGCCAGGAAGGCTTTGGTGCGCGAATGGGCCGGGGCGTCCAAAACCTGTTCGGGCGGCCCCTGTTCGACGATCTCCCCCGAATCCATCAGCACCACGGTGTCGGCGATCTCTCGCGCGAAACCGATCTCATGGGTGACGATGACCAGCGTGGCGCCGTCGCGGGCGAGCCCGCGGATCACCGCCAGGACCTCGCCGACCAGTTCCGGATCCAGCGCCGAGGTGGGCTCGTCGAACAGCACCACCGCCGGGCGCAGGGCCAGCGCCCGCGCGATCGCCACCCGCTGCTGCTGTCCGCCGGACAACCGCCGCGGGTACTCCGCCGCCTTGTCCGCCAGTCCCACCCGCTCGAGCAGCTGCCCGGCCTCCGCTTCCGCCTCGGACCGCCGCCGCCCCTGCGCGGAAACCGGTGCCAGCACGACGTTTTCGAGCACCGTCAGATGGGGGAACAGGTTGAAGTCCTGGAAAACGAAGCCGATCCGCGAGCGCTGCCGCAGAATCTCGCGTTCACTCAGCTCGTGCAGTTTCGCGCCCTTACGGCGATAGCCCACCAATTCGCCGCTCACCCGGACGCTACCGGCGTCGACCTTCTCCAGGTGATTGATGGTGCGCAGCAGTGTCGACTTGCCCGATCCGGACGGCCCGAGAATGACGGTCACCTCACCGGGCCGAACCGCCAGATCGACCCCGCGCAGCACCTCCTCGGCCCCGAAACGCTTTCGCACCCCGCGTAATTCGACCGCGTACGCGGCGGAACGCAGGCCGTCGTCGGTGTCGGGCTCGCTCATCGGCGTTCCTCCGTGATCTCGGCGATCTTGCCGCGCACCCGCTGCCAGGGTGTCGGCGGCAGCTCGCGCCGGCCGCCCTTGGCGAAATGCCGCTCGATGTAGTACTGCACGACGGTCAGCACCGTGGTGAGCACGATGTACCAGACGGTGGCCACCATCAGCAGCGGCACCACTCGCCCGTTACGGCCGAAGATGACCTGGACCTGGTAGAACAGCTCGGCGATGGCCATCACCGACACGATCGAGGTGCCCTTGAACAGGCTGATCACCTCGTTGGCGGCATTGGGCAGGATGCCGCGCATGGCTTGGGGCGCGACGATGGTGAAGAACTGACGCCGCCACGGCAGGCCGAGCGACTTGGCGGCCTCCAGCTGCCCCGGATCGACCGAGATGATCCCGGCGCGAATGATCTCCGCCGAATACGCCGCCTGGTGCAGCGCCAGCCCGATCACGGCTGCGGTGAACCCGCTGATCACGCCGTTGACGTCGAAGGTCAGGAAGGCCGGGCCGAACGGAATGCCGATCGACATCCGCTGGTACAGGTAGGCGATGTTGAACCAGAACAGCAGCTGCACGATCAGCGGGATGGACCGAAAAGCCCACACGTAGACCCACGCGATCACTTGCAGCACAGGGATTTTCGACAGCCTCGCGACCGCCAGCCAGATCCCGAGCAGGAACCCGAACAGCGTGCCCCAGAAGGTCAGTTCCACGGTCACCCGCACGGCCTCGAGGACCGATCGGGCCGTGAAGTACCGGGTGAAGGTCGGCCAGTCCCAACCGGGGTTGGTGGCGAGGCCGTGCACGAACTGCGCGACCACCACCAGCGCGGCCGCCCCGACCAGCCAGCGCCACGGATGCCAGGTACGCGCGACGGGTAGCGCGTCCTCCTCGGCGGCCGATACCACGCCGGACGACTCTGCGGCGGCCAGTGTGCTCATGGAATCGCGATCCTCCATCGGTCCTGGCGGTAGCACCCGCACCCGGCGAGCGGGGGGTTGCTGCGGTCTCGTCGAGCCAGGTCTCTCAACCGCTCTGGATGGGTGAAATCGACGGTAAAGGAGCCTCGACCGGATGTCTGCCCTCCCGATCACCGTGAATCCAACTGTTGGCAAAGGGTTTTCCCCAGCGGACCCGGGAATTGCACAGGAGAGGACGCCCTCTGTGTACAGTGCTGTTCGCAATACTCTAGTGTGAAATCACAGTTGTTCTGAATCCGCTAGGAGATCCGCTCATGAAAGACCTGACCGGCCGGAAATGCCTGATCACCGGCGCGGCCAGCGGCATCGGCCGGGCCACCGCCCTGGCCGCGGCGCGCCAGGGGGCGCAGCTGTTCCTGACCGACATCGCCGAGGCCGGACTACGGGAGACGGCGCGGCTGGTCGAGGAGGCCGGGGGCCGGGTGGCGGCGCTGCAGGCGCTGGACGTATCGGACTACGACGCCGTGACCGCGTGGGCCGAGCGGGTGCACGCCGAGCACGGCAGCCTCGACGTGGTCATGAACATCGCCGGCATCGCCACCTGGGGCACTGTGGAGAACCTCGAGCACCGGCACTGGCGTGCCGTCATCGACGTGAATCTGATGGGACCTATCCACATCATCGAGAATTTCGTGCCGCCGATGGTGCGAGCCGGGCGCGGCGGCCATCTGGTGAACGTGTCCTCTGCGGCCGGGCTGCTCGCCCTGCCCTGGCACGCCGCCTACAGCGCCAGCAAGTTCGGGCTGCGGGGCATCTCGGACGTGCTGCGATTCGATCTGGAGCGACACGGCATCGGGGTGAGCCTGGTGGTGCCGGGCGCGGTGCGGACGCCGCTGGTGGGCACCGTGCAGATCGTCGGGGTGGACCGCGACGATCCGCGGGTGCGAAAGCTGACCGGACTGTTCGAGGGACACGCGGCGAGCCCGGAGCAGGTGGCCGATCGGATCATCGCGGGCATCGAGCGCAATCGCTACCTGGTGCACACGTCGTTCGACATCCGCGTGGCGTACTGGTTCGCCCGGAAATTCGCGCTGCCCTACGAGATCGTGATGCGCATCGCGAACCGGCAGTTCAGCAGGCTGCTCGAGGAGCGGAACCGGGCGTCCGCGCTGGAGTGAGCCGGACGTGTGGGCCGCGCCGACGAACCGAATGCCCCGCTTTTGCTTGCGCCGGTGCGGTATTCATGGCTCAATCCGAGTGGATGTGGCAGTCGGAGCGAGCGGGGACCACCGATGATGACTCGGAATTCGCATCGCTGGGAGCCGACCGGCGAAGCGGACATGGTGGAGCTACAGGATCTGGCCTCCGGCCGGGCCGTGCAGCTCGTGCGCCCCGCGGCCGACGAGCTACCCGGTGAACTGCTCGCCGAGACCGAAGAACTGGTGTTCCGGTGGGCGAGCCTGGGCACGCACGCCCAGGCCGAGGCCGAGCTCGGCGACCTGCACCCGACCTCCACGCTGTCGGCCCTGAGCTGGCTGTGCGCGCTGTGGGCGGTGGTGTGCGAGACCAGACTGGGCAAATCGGCCGGCGACATCATTCGCGACCTGGACTATCGCGGTGGCTGGCGCAAGATCCGCACCGACGAGGAGGCCCACGTGTGGAACGGGCTGACCCAGCGGGTGCGGCTCGGCGCGCTCGCGGCGCTGACCGAGGACCCGCGGGCCGTCGAATCCTATTACCGCGCGTGCACCGATCCGCCGGACATCGGCCCGACCCTGGTGCGGCACACGCTGATTCATCTCGACGCCTTCAGCCAGGACATGCACATGCACGACCTGCAAGCCCGGGGACTGGCGGCGACGCTGGTGGCACATACCGATCCGCTACCGGGCCCGCGCCGCCGCCTGTGTTTCCGCCCGTCCCATCCACTGTGATCCCTATGCGTCCGGGATGTCTTGCCCCTCATCATGTTCCAGACATCCGCGGACACGACGCCCGTCCGGCAGGACCGGGCGTGTGCCGGATCACTACAGCGGCGCGACGCCGACGACCACACCGATCCAATCGGGGTTCACCCAATTCCAGGCTCGCTGAGCCGGATCGGCCACCGGTACGGCGGAATCCTCGATCAGCTCCCGTAACAACCGCGGCCACCGCGGCAGCGTGAAGGTGAAATCGCCCGGGTCAGTGGGCGACACCATTGCGCACCTCTTCGGGATGCAGGCGGCGGAACCGGCTGCCGTGGAAGACCAGCGGGTCGACCTCGGCCCGGGTCGCCAAGCGCCGGACCCGCAGGATGACCACATGATGATCGCCCGCGGGGACCTGGGTCTCGATCACGCCTTCGAGCCACGCCGAGGCGCCGTCGACGAAAACCGAGTGCCCGGCGCCGCGATGCAGTTCCAGGTCCCGGAAGCGGTCACCGTTCTTGGAGCTGAGCGACCGGGCGGCGTCGTGCTGCTCGGTACCCAGCAGGCTCAGGCCCAGATAACTGGCCGCGGACAACCGGGGCCAGGTGGTGGAGCTGTTCTGCACACAGAACGACACCAGGGGCGGGTCCAGCGACACCGGGACGAAGGTGCTGACCGCCAATCCGTATGGGGTGCCGCCGATTTCGGCGCACACCGCGACGACTCCACTGGGGAACGCGGCGAAGGCGCGGCGTAAACCGGCGCCGTCGGCGGGAATTTCGTGCAGTTCAGCCATGATTCACCAGCTCGATCTCGACTACGTCGGCCACCGTTCGCGGTCTGCTCATCGTCGCTCCCAGTGTGCGCCTCGAAGGGGCGCCGAGCACGATTCCCGAGCACCCGGCGCGAACTCCACTACATCACCCCCAGCGTAGGGAACGCGAGAGTTTCGATCGCCGGGATCGCATCGGTGGTCCGGAGCACGCGGCCCCGGCAGGCCGCTCGCTCCGGCGCGCTCGCTGGGGTCAGAGAACGCTTGTGCCACAAGGGTATTCGAATGCGGACCGGCCCCGCCCGGCACGGCTTCCGGACGGGACCGGCGTCCCCCCGGCGACACTGCGCCGGGTCTTCCCCACCTACTTCGGAGCCGGTGCGAACGGCTGGTTGATGGTGGTGAAGTACTGTGCGGCCGCCAGCACGGCCACGGGCGCGGTGACCAGCAGCTGACCGGCCAGCGTGCCCAGCGCGCCGACGGCGATGATGCCGCCGAGGCAGCCGATCACGGCCGCGGGCAGGAACGCCCCGAACAGGCCGACGATGGCGGCGGCGGCCACGGTGGCGCCCGCGATGCCGCCCAGCAGGCAGCCGACGGCACCGCCGGCGATACCGCCGACCAGTGTCCCGATGGTCGCGCCCGCGCTGATGGTGCTGGTCAGCCGGGTCCAAGCGGCCACTTCACGGTCGTAGGGCGTCTTGAAGGGGGCCAGTTCCTCGAACGGCAGCGCCACCGGCCGGTAGGTGGCGTGCGCGAGGTCGAATTGCGGGGTGAGCGTCGCGGTGCGGTCCTGGATCTCGGCGGCGATCGGGAAGACGAAATCGTCCACCCGGAACGACAGCTCCGTCCCGGCGACCGTGCTGCCGTCCGCGGCCTTGATCGTGAACACCCCGTTGTCCACATCGAGCGAACCGACATCGGTCGAGATGATGGTGGCACTTTCGGTGGTTCTGGCCTGGTAGTTCACGACGCCGTCGGGGGCCGGAGCCGCGTACGCCGTGCCTGTGGCTATGCTTGTTGCCGCTGTCACCAGAGTGGCGACAGCGGTGAATTTCCTCATCTTCACCAGCTTGTTCCTCATCATCAGGCTGCGGCGGGTCAGCTGCAGTTCGGGATTCATGGGTGGCGGATTCGCCGGAAGTGCCGCGGCGGCCCGGGTAACCTGCTGCGGCTGCCGCCAAGTCTCAGCGAGTTCTCAGCGATTTGTCAGGGCTAAGAACCAGGCAGATTTCAACCGGTGACTTCGCGTCCCGCCGCGGGCACTATCTGAATCTGGGCCGCCGACCGTTCGGCACCGCCGACACAGTCCGCTACCAGTGCACGAGGTTTTCGCGTTGTCATCACTTGCCCTGCGGTCGACGCCGGTCCGGCTCCCGCGATTACCGACCTCGCGGTGGGTGCGTCTGGTCTCGCCCGTATTGATCGTGGTGCTCTGGCAACTTGCCAGCTCCACCGGCGTACTGCCGGAGCGCCTGCTCGCCGCGCCGACCACCGTGGTGGACACCGCCATCGAACTCCTCCGCGACGGCACTCTGACCGAGGCCATCTCGGTCTCGCTGCAGCGGGCGGCCATCGGCTTCGCCATCGGCGCGGTGATCGGTATCGGCCTGGCGGTGATCGCCGGGCTCAGCCTGCTCGGTGAGCACATCGTCGACCCGCCCATGCAGATGCTGCGCACGCTGCCGTTCTACGGCCTGATCCCGCTGCTGATCCTGTGGTTCGGCATCGGTGAGCTGCCCAAGATCGTGCTGGTCGCCTTCGGCGTCGCGATTCCGCTCTACCTCAACACCTTCGCCGGAATTCGCGGCGTGGACGGCAAGCTCGCCGAAGTCGCTCGCGTGCAACAACTGTCGCGGCTCGCGACGATCGGCCACATCGTGCTGCCCGGAGCATTGCCGCAGACGCTGGTCGGGCTGCGGCAGTCGCTCGGGGTGGCGTGGCTCGCGCTGATCGTCGCCGAGCAGGTGAATGCCGATGCGGGCCTGGGCTTTCTGATCAACGACGCCCGGGAGTTCCTGCGCACGGACGTCATCGTGGTCGGGTTGCTGGTCTACAGCGTGCTGGGCCTGCTCACCGATGCCGTGGTCCGGCTGATCGAGAGAAAGGCGCTGGTATGGCGACGCGGATTCTTGGGGAATTGACGGCCGAGGCGGACGCGCCCGCCGCCGAAGCGCCCGTGGTGGCGCGAATCCGCAAGCTGAGCAAGGCTTTCGGCGAGCGAGTCGTGCTCGACGGCCTGGATCTCGACATCGCGCGGGGCGAGTTCGTCGCGTTGCTGGGTCGCAGCGGGACCGGCAAGTCGACACTGCTGCGCGCCCTCGCCGGACTGGACCGGGAACACGACGGCGAACTCACCGTCACCGGTGACGTGGCCGTCGCGTTCCAGGAACCCCGGCTGGTGCCGTGGAAACGCGTGCACGCCAATCTGACTCTGGGGCTGCGGCACCACGACCCGAAGGCCGCCGCGCGGGCGGCGCTGGCCGAGGTCGGGCTCACCGAGCGCACCGACGCCTGGCCCCTGACCCTGTCCGGCGGCGAGGCACAGCGCGCGTCGCTGGCGCGGGCGCTGGTCCGCGATCCGGATCTGCTGCTGCTCGACGAGCCGTTCAGCGCGCTGGACGCGTTGACCCGCATCACTATTCACGCGCTGGTGCTCCAGCTGTGGAACCGGCACCGGCCGGGCGTGCTGCTGGTCACCCACGATGTCGACGAGGCGCTGTTGCTGGCGGACCGCGTGCTGGTGCTCGCGGATGGCCGCATCGCCAACGACATTCGCGTCGATCTCCCGCGGCCGCGCCGCCGCGAGGAGTCCCGATTCGTGACGCTGCGCCGGGGGCTGCTCGGCGATCTCGGCGTCACCGTAGAGGAAACCGAAGGAACCGCATGATCAGCCGCCGACTCTTCGCCGCACTCGCGCTCACCGCTCTCGTCGCGACGGCCTGCGGCACCGACGATGCCGAGGACACCGCCGTCCGGGCCGACGGCAGCGTGGACTTCTCGCAGGTGACGCTGCGGCTCGGCGATCAGAAGGGCACCGGACTGCAGGCGCTGCTGGAATCGGCCGGTGAGTTGAAAACCGTGCCGTACAAGATCGAATGGTCGCAATACACCTCCGGGCCGCCGATGCTGGAGGCGATCAACTCCGGCGCTGTCGATTTCGGCGGCGTGGGGAACTCGCCGCCGATCTTCGCGGCCGCCGCCAAGTCCGCCATCAAGATCGTTTCGGCGTACCGGGCCGGCACGGCGGGGCAGGCGATATTGGTGCCGAAGGATTCGCCGCTGCGGGCGCCCGCGGATCTGAAGGGCAAGAAGATCGCGGTCGCCAAGGGCAGTTCGTCGCATCATCACCTGCTCACGGTGCTCGCCAAGAACGGACTGTCGTTCGACGACATCCAGCCGCAGTATCTGCAGCCCGCCGACGCGCTGGCCGCGTTGAGCACCGGTCGCGTCGACGCCTGGTCGATCTGGGATCCCTACACCGCGCAGGGGCAGGCGCAGACCGGCGCGCGAATCCTGGTGGACGGCAATGGTTATGTGAACGGCGACGCCTTCTTCATCGCGGGATCCAAAGCGCTACAGAGTAAGTCGCGCACGGCGGCCATTCGCGACCTCGTCGGGCGCATCCAGCGCGCCCACGCCTGGGCCGATCAGCACCCCGAACAGTGGGCGCAGACCTGGGGGCAGCTCACCGGACTGCCCACCGAGGTGACGCTGGTGGCCGCGAAACGTGATCCCTACGAGGATCATCCGCTCGACGCCGCGACCATCGATGCCGAACAGCAGGTCGCCGACGCCTTCACCGAGGCGAAATTGATCCCGAACAAGGTGCGGGTCGCCGACTTCGTCGACACCCGCTTCAACGACCTCTTTCCCCCGGCCTCCTGAAGGGAGCAGCACGAATGTCCTTATCGTTCCACTGGTTTCTGCCGACCTACGGCGATTCGCGCAACCTGATCGCGGGCGGGCACGGCACCGCGATGTCCGGCGACCGGCCGGCCTCGCTGCGCTATCTGAACCAGATCGCCGGCGCCGCGGAGGAGAACGGCTTCGAGGCCGTACTCACCCCGACCGGGCTGTGGTGCGAGGACGCGTGGCTGACGACGGCCATGCTGGTGGAGACCACGGAGACGCTCAAGTTCCTGGTGGCCTTCCGGCCCGGCATCGTGAGCCCGACGCTGGCCGCGCAAATGGCGGGCACCTACCAGCGGCATTCGCGCGGGCGACTGCTGCTGAACGTGGTGACCGGCGGCGAGCCGCACGAGCAGCGCGCGTTCGGCGATTTCCTGGACAAGGAGCAGCGCTACCAGCGCACCGGCGAATTCCTGCACGTGGTGCGCGAGCTGTGGCGCTCGCACGATCCGGTCAGCTTCGAGGGTGAACACATCCGGGTCGAGAACGCGCTGCTGAACAATCACCCCGATCCGGTTCCGCCGATCTTCTTCGGCGGCTCCTCCGAGGCCGCCGGACCGGTGGCCGCCCAGTACGCCGACACGTATCTCACTTGGGGCGAACCGCTTTTCGCGGTGAGCAAGAAGCTGGAGTGGATCCGCCGCCTCGCGGTGGACCGCGGCCGCAAGCTCGACTACGGCCTGCGCATCCACGTCATCTCCCGCGACACCTCCGAACAGGCGTGGGCCGAAGCCGACCGGCTGCTCGAGGCGGTCGACCCCGCCGAGATCGAGCGGGTGCAGGCGAGCCTGGCCCGCAGCGAATCCGAGGGCCAGCGCCGCATGCTGGACCTGCACGGCGGCTCCACCGAGCGCCTCGAGATCGCCCCGAACCTGTGGGCGGGCGTGGGCCTGGTCCGCGGCGGCGCCGGCACCGCCCTGGTCGGCTCGCACGAGGAAGTCGCCGAACGCCTCATCGAATACTCCCGCCTCGGCATCAACCACTTCATCCTCTCCGGCTACCCCCACGTCGAAGAGGCCTACTGGTTCGGCGAGGGCGTCCTCCCCATCCTCCAGCGCCGCGGCCTCTGGAAGCCCCCGGCCCAACGCGAAACCCGCGTAACCGGAACCCCTTTCGCCTCATCGGCGGCCGCCAGCAGCAGCTAGGGGTATCGACCGAAACGGCTGTCTCCCGGAACACCCTGGGAGGCAGCCGTTTTCACAAAGTGCTGGCCCTACCCACCGGCATCTTCGCGCTCGACCCGCTCCCGAATCGCCTCGACCGACCTCTCTCGCGGTAACCGCTGCGGCCAGAACACCGCACCGGCCAACACGGCAAGCGGGATACCGATCCCAACGAGCAACCCAGCGTGCCAACCGATCCCACTCACGAGGCCTCCGCCTCGCCACTGCCCTCGTCCTCTCCACTACGCCCGTCGACCTCCAGACGAGCACCGGCGCCCCCGTCCCCATCCCCCGAGTCGCCCTCATACCCACGAAGCTCCAACATCCCACCGGGGAACTCGAAGACCCTTGCCCGCCAGTTCATCTCGACCCCTCCTGTCGTTGGTCAGCATCCGGGACGGCTACACCGGATCCTGATACGACGCTAGGAACGCGCGAACCAACAGCGGCGTCGGCGCACCCTTCAGCCGTCCGCATTCTCCTGCTCGATTCGTTTCCGAATCGCCTGGACAGTCCGGTCCTTCGGTGCACGATCAGGCCAGAACACAGCGACCATGAACACGGTCGCCGGTAGCGCGATCACGACGAACAGGCCGAGGTGCCAGCTCATGACGCCTCCGGTGTCGTCCTGTCGTCCTCTGCCGGTTCGGTTTTGTCTGGCAGGTAGGACTCCATGCAGACCCCGGGACCGTATTCCGGGTCGGCATCCCCATAGTCCTCGACTTCCAGGAAGCCTCCGGGGAACTCGAAAATCCTAGTGCGCCGCTCCATGTCGACCCCTCGTAGTCGTTGGTGGGCGACCCGGGCCGGGACAGCTCCGCCGATCCCGGGTGCCAGCAAACGACGCTAGGAAGCAGCAATAACGCTGGTCTACGAACTTGCATGAGCTTGCTCAGAATCGGGCATTGTTACGCGAAGCTAGCCACTATGAGGGAACATCAGAAACGGCAGTGCAAGCACAAGCACACCACTCGACAGGAGGCAAGATCATGCTTGATGGGCTGAGATTCCTTGGCAAGGGTGGCTCAAAGGTCAACGACTGTCCGACTCTGTACGCCACCGACCACGAAAGCTATGTAATTGTCGGCTGGAAGATCGATATGGCAGGAACAATAGAAATACCACATCTGCTGCTTGGATTCGCGGAAAAGGACACCTTCCTTGACGCAACAATGACCGATACCGGCCGAGGGACCTTCACCCTCGCCGGAGAGCCGATATCTGATCACGATACAATTGAACAGTTGAAGATGGAATCCTACGAGACTGCTATCGAGGTCCCCATGAGTCGAAGGACATACTACGGTGGAATTGAGGCAGCATAATCCGTGGCCAGACCTCTTCCGAGACTGCCGACGGTCGGCATTTCATTTGGAAGTCAGAGACTCATACGCCGTACCCAGCGAATCCGAGCCCTTTCGTCGATTCCTTAAAGGCGAGCCTCGAATTACCGAGCCGGACGAAGCGTGGCGGGAATGGGCGGAACTAATGCGGCAACTGGGACAGCGCGGAGTGACGGTAAGCCGTGTCCGGGTTGTCACTGTACCTCACAGCGACTATCAAAGGTGGCTGCTCAGCGAAACCGTAGACAATATCGACGTAGGCGAAGATATACGCTACTTGCCCCGCCATCTGGCCGGAGAAATACCTACAGATGATTTCTGGCTTTTCGATGATGAACGAGTAGCATTCAATCTTATAGACAAGGAAGGGAAACCGGCAGGAGCAGCAGTAACTGGCGACCCGCACATTGCCGCATACTGTCACAGCGCAAAGGAGCGTCTCTGGAAGCTGGCAACACCATATTCCGAATACGTGGTGAACGCCGGACAGTGACGAACTCGGTGCAGGAAGCGCGGGAAGCTCTCGGTAAACGGCTCCGAGAAGTACGCCGAAGGGCAGGAGTCACCGGCCGGGAGCTTTCGCGGCGCGAAGGATGGCACGAGTCCAAAGTATCTAAAATCGAGTACGGGAAGATAAAGCCGTCTGATGACGATATCCGCGCCTACTGTGCCCACTCAAATGCCGAGGATCAACTAGCAGATCTGTTGGCCACCGTTCACAACATCGACGCTGCATACATCGAATGGCGGCAAGCCCTGGGTGCTGGGATCAAACGAATACAGCAACAAACCCTCAAGCTAGAATCAGAAGCAGGCCACATCCGCAATTGGCAACCCCAGGTGATTACAGGGCTTCTACAAACGGCAGATTATGCAGAAGCGATCCTGAAATACGCCATCGACTTCTACGACATAACCGATGATTTGGATCAAGCTGTATCCAAGAGGATGGAACGTCAGCAAATTCTTTACCGCCGTAATCATAAGTTTCACTTTCTTATCGGCGAACAATCTCTGTACACCACCATCGGCAGTGATGAGGTAATGAGAGGGCAGCTCGATAGACTGCACTCCATGATAGGAATGCCCCGTGTCACCTTGGGAATAGTTCCTAGAGAAGCGGTCGGGCTCGTAGTGGTGGAGAACTTCGTAATGTTCGACAACCGGATGGTGAAGATAGAAGGCCACACGGCAGGAATCACGATTACCCAACCCAGAGAGATTGCGCTCTATGGTCGAGCCTTCGACGTGTTAGCAAAACAGGCCGCGACGGGAGAAGGGGCGAGGGAGCTAATCAGGAAAGCGCTCGAAATTCGGTCTATATGACCAACTGGGCTGCCCAGCTTGGCTAGAGTGGTCCGGGGTGGGTCCGACCGCCCAAGGGACCACAGAGAAGAAACAAGCCCCGATTTCTCCGGGGCCTTGCCATGTTCGGAATCTACTCCCCTGACAAGTACCGATAGGCAGTCGCCCGGGAGCACCCGAGTACAACCCCTGCCCGTGGTTCGGGATCGGGATGTAATGCCGCCTCCGAATCCTGTACGGGTTTTCAGGCTCGCAGCAGCGCCAATGCCTTACTTTCCGGCAGCCTTCGCAGCCGCTTTCATTTCCTTCTTGAAGGCCCGCACTTCGAGCAGTGATTGCTGGTCAACGATGTCAGCCGCCGATCGGCGCGAGCCCTTCTCCGAGTACGTGCCTGCGGCCTTCTCCCACCCCTTCGGCTCCACGCCGAGTTGCTTACCGAGCAGAGCGAGGAATATCCGCGCCTTTTGATCGCCGTAGCCTGGGAGATCCTTCAGCCGACGAAGAACCTCTTTGCCGTCCGGATTACCCTCGGTCCAAATAGCTTCGGTGTTCCCGTCGTAGTGCTCGACCACGTACCGGGCCAACTCCTGGGTCCGGCGAGCCATAGACCGTCCATAGCGATGGATCGCTGGAGGCGTGGCGCACAGGTCTTCGAATGCCTGGGGATCGGCCTCTGCGATCCGATGAATGTCGAAGCCATCCATCCTGTCTGCGATCTTCCTAGGTCCCCGGAAGGCGTGTTCGAGCGGGTATTGCTGATCCAGCAGCATCCCCGTCAGCAGCGCGAAGTTGTCGGTCGACAGCAGCTTGTCCGCCTCCGGATCCTGCGCGAGGCACAGTTTGCGGCTCACCATGCCTCGATCATCGCACCCGGGCCGTCCGAGGTGGTGGCCAACCCGCTACTCGATCGGGTTCGACACGCCGTGCGAGCTGTTACGACAGCGCGGCGCGCCGGAGGTTGCGGGGGACGTGGCGCGGACTCACGTTCGTACCGGCGCGTAGCTTTCCATCGCGCGTAGGGTGTCGGCATGCCTGACACTATGGCTACATCCACAGTGGCAACGGTGCCGAGAGACAGTAGAACGGCAAGACAGATGGCGCCCACACACAGCACCTCGTCCTCCGGTTTGCGGCCGGACCGTTTCGATCGGGACGGCCGGGAGCAGCTCATCGATGTCCGCGACCTACAGGCCGCGCTGCCCGGAATTCGCCGGTTGCGGCGCTGGGCGCACGAAGCTCTGGCCGCGCGGCCCGGTGAGAGCGCCGTCGATATCGGGTCCGGCGCCGGGTCGGAGGTACTCGCGTTCGGCGAGGCGGTCGGGCCCAGCGGGTCGGCCGTCGGCGTGGAACCCGACCCGGAGCTGCTGGCCACGGCCGAGCGCCGCGCCGCCGAGGCGGGGTCGGCGGCCAGGTTCGTCCCCGGCGATGCCTATAACCTTCCGCTGGCAAGCGAGAGCTGTGATGTCGCCCTGTGCGAGCGGGTGTTCCAGCACCTGACCGCCCCGGCCCGTGCCGTCGGCGAGATCGCGCGGGTACTTCGTCCGGGCGGGCGGGTGGTGCTGATGGACAGCGACTGGGGCACGGCCATCGTGCATCCCGGCGATCGTCATGTCGTGCACGAGGTGATCGAGACGCTGATCAGCAGCACCACGGACCCGTTCGCCGGGCGTCGGCTGCCCGGACTGCTCACCCAGGCCGGGCTGGAGGTCGACGACTACGGTTCGCACGCGTTGGTGCAGGATCCCGCGATCGGGGCGGGGGCTCTGGTGGGCCGCGTCTCCGCGATGGCGGTGGCCCGCGGCGCGATCACCGAACAGCAGCGCACCCAATTGCTCGCCGACCTGGACGCGGGCGCCCGTACCGGCGATATCCACCTGTCCGTGACCCTCTTCGCGGTACTCGCCCACAAGCCCGAATAGGGCCATCAACGCTGCCGCCGCTGCGAACCAGCGGCGGCAGCTTCATCCATTTCCGGTACGTCGAACCGGACGACGCGGTCCTACTTGCCGAGGTGCTTTTCCGTGGCGGCCAGCAGGACGCAGGTGGACAGGCCGTGCATCGCGGCTTCCAGATCCGGGAGGGAGGGGAAGCTGGGGGCGATGCGAATGTTCTTGTCCTCCGGGTCTTTTCCGTAGGGGAACGCCGAACCCGCTGGGGTGAGGGCGATACCGGCCTCCTTGGCGAGCTTCACCACCTTGGCGGCGGTGCCCTCCAGGACGTCGAGGCTGACGAAGTAGCCGCCCTTGGGCTCGGTCCAGGACGCCACCTTCGAGGCGCCCAGCCGCTCCTCCAGAATGCGCAGCACCAGTTTGAATTTCGGCTCCAGGACGGCGCGGTGCTTCTGCATGTGCGCGCGCACGCCCTCGGCGTCGCCGAAGAAACGCAGGTGCCGCAGCTGATTGATCTTGTCCGGGCCGATACTCTTCTTCGACAGGTGCTTCAGGTACCACTCCAGATTGGCGGCCGACCCGCCGATGAAACTGACGCCGGATCCGGCGAAGGTGATCTTCGACGTGGAGGCGAAGACGAAGGGCCGGTTCGGGTTTCCGGCGGCCGCCGCCATCCCGAGCACGTCCAGCACCGGCGCGGCGGTGTCGGTCAGCGGGTGCACCGCGTACGCGTTGTCCCAGAACAGCCGGAAGTCCGGAGCCGCGGCGGGCATCGAAACCAGCTCGCGCACAACGTCTTCGGAGAAAGTGACACCGGTCGGGTTGGAGTAGTTGGGCACCGCCCACAGGCCCTTGATCTGCGGATCGGCGGCCACCAGCGCCGCGATGGCCCGCACGTCCGGGCCGTCGTGGTGCATGGCGACCGGGATCATCTCGATACCGAGGGACTGGGTGATCGCGAAATGCCGGTCGTAACCCGGTGCGGGGCAGATGAACTTGACCGGATCGTCCGCCCAGCGCCGCGGCGAATCGGCCGTGCCGTGCAGCATGGCGTAGACGATGACGTCGTGCATCAGCTCCAGGCTGGCGTTGTTGCCGGCCAGCAGGTTCTCGACCGGGATGCCGAGCAGTTCGCCGAAGATGGCGCGCAGCTCCGGAAGTCCGTGCAGCCCGCCGTAATTGCGGCAGTCGGTGCCGGAGGCGTCGCGGAAGTCGCCCTCGCCGGGCAGCGTCAGCAGCTCGGCGGACAGGTCGAGTTGTTCCGGCGACGGCTTACCGCGCGTGATATCCAGCGTGAGCTTCTCGGTCTGGAGCTTCGCGTAGTTCGCGGTCTGCGTCTCGTGTTCGGACACGAGTTCCGCGTGGCTCATCAAACGGATCTGCGTTTGCCGGGGCATCCTGAGCAGCCTTTCAAGCAGCGAGGTACAGGGTTGCGGGCCGGGTGCTTCTGGCCCCGGTCCAGCCGACCACGTTACCCGGCGCGCAAGGTGTGGTGCATACGACTTTCGGAACTTTCGGCCGCCCCCAGGCCGCAGAGAAATTAAGGGGACCCCGCGCACCCGGCAGAGCCCGTTGACCCTTGCTGCCTTCCGGCCCTGGGGGAGTTCACAGGATGCGCGCCGCGCGGGATCCATCGGCAAGTGTAGCGACTGTGCGGCCCGGAGCCGAACCGGCCCCTCGCCACCCGCGTCACCACGGCAAACGCCGCGGCGGGTGGCGGGGTTTGCTGCCCCCACAACTGGCATCGCGACGTAGAGCGCCCGAATCGCTACGATCTGTGCGACATTTCGAGGGGGCTTCCGCGCCACAACCGGAGGATTTGAGCAGTGACAGGCACCAACCCACCGCACGACCGGGATCAGCCGGCGCAGAGCGGGCAATCCAATGAGACACAGTGGTGGTCGACGCCCATGTCGAGCCCGGACAACCCGGTCACCGGCGCGGATCCGACCGTGTACGGCGGCGGACAAGGACCGGTGACGGGCACCGACCCGACCGTGTACGGCGGCGGGCAGGGGCCGGTCACCGGCACCGACCCGACCGTGCTCGGCGCCGGTTTCGACAACTACCTCGGCACGCCGCAGCCGCAGTATCAGCAGCAGAGCCAGCCGCAGTATCCGCAGCAGGCCCAGCCGCAGCCCGGTTATCCGGCGCCGCCGTACGGTGGTACGCCCTACGGGCAGCAGCCTTATCAGGGCGGGTATCCGCCCAAGAAGAGCAATGCGACCCCGTGGATCATCGGCGGTGTGCTGGGCCTGGTCGTGCTCGTCGGCGTGGTCATCGGCATCGTGGCCCTCGCCGCCAAGGACGACGGCGGAGGCGGCGGCAGCGGAGTGCCCGGTACGGACAAGAAGACCGACGGCAACTACTCCATGTCCAACATCAACGACGCGTGCGCGCTGGTCGACACCACGGTGCTGCGCAAGTGGGCGCCCACGCCCGACGGCGCCAACGAGCACACCGAGCGCCAGCCCGACGCCAGCTACGGCGGCGGTTCGCTGGAGTGCCGCGCGTCCTACACCGGCGCCGGCAAATACGGCTCCGACGGCTCGGACCTGGACTTCGAGGCCGATTTCCAGTCGAAGTACGGCACGCCGGGCTTCAACAACTGGAAGGACTACGACACCAAGACCACCGGCAGCGGCCGCACCTCCGGCACCATCGCCGGCCTCGGCCAGGACGCCTACTACGCCGTCTACGAGCAGAACTACTCGAGCTTCGTCAGCACGGACTACACCTGCGCGGTACTGGACTCCAACCTCTCGGCCAAGGTGAAGCTGTCCATCGACTCCTCCTCCCCGATCAACAAGGAAGATGTCGGCACGGTCTGCAAGGAGCAACTGAAGAAGGCCTTGACGGCCCTCCACAAGTAGTCACCACGCGCGCGGCCGGTGGAAATCGGCCGACACGCAGAAGCTCGGCCGCAACGCAGAACCGCCGGTAGAACGCCAGCCAGAACACAGAACCGCCGGTAGAAGCCCAGCCGGAATGCAGAACCGCCGGTAGAAACTTCTTCTACCGGCGGTTCGCTGCGGAGGATGCGGGATTCGAACCCGCGAGGGCTGTTAACCCAACCCGCGTTCCAGGCGAGCGCCATAGGCCACTAGGCGAATCCTCCGCGGAGGAGCATACCGGCCTGGGCGTGTGTGTGTAAAAACGGGCTGTGCCGGAGGGCGGGGATCAGGCGACTGCGGCGGGGACCCAGTGTGGGTTGCGGCCGGTGACGGCGACTATGCGGTCGATCAGGGCGGCGTCGGTGGGCAGGTCGACGGCGGTGCCCCACAGGGCCGGGACGGGGGCGGCGGGGACGAACGCGGTGACGTGGTCGAGGCAGGCGCGCAGAGTCGGTTCGGGGAGCCGGAACGGACGGCCCAGCGCCGCTGCCAGATCCCAGCCGTGCACCACCATCTCGGTGAACGCGATCTTCCCCCACAGTTCATTTGGCAACTCGAGCCCACCCGCCACGGTCGTGCCCACCCAGGCGGCCGGGTTGTCCCAAGCCATCCCCAGCGCCCGCACCTGCGCCGCGACCGCACGCAGGTAGTCGGCGGACGGTACGCAGGCGAGGTCGTTCTCCACGGGACGCACCGCACCTCTCGCAGCAGCCCCGGCTCGGTCACCCGCGCCGTTGGCCGTGCCGCGCGGCCCTGCAGCGGCTACATCGGTCGGACCGTCACCCGCGGGATCGGTTGCGCTTCGTGAGGCGACACCACCCGCGAGTTCTGTTGCACCCCAGGCTGTCTCAGCGATGTGTTCGACGAGGTTTCTGACGGTGTACTCGGTGCACGGCGTGGGAAAGCAGAGCTGAAAGCCGGAGATGCCCTCGAGCAGGTCGCTCATGGTGTGGCAGGCCGGTTTCAGGTCGATCATGATGTTCTCCCTCCTGGTTCGGCACGATCCGGGTACGCGCGCCCGAGAGGTAGACCGGCCGGGATGCGCGAATTCATCGGTCTAGCGCGCCGACCGCAACGCGTCGACCACCTCGGTCAACGCCGCGTCGAGCAGGCTCGCGTAGTTGTCCACAGCTGTGACGGCCGCGGGGTCGGCGTGTATCGACACCGTCACCGTTTCGCCGAGTCCGTGCACACCGTGGGTCAGATGCATGACGGTCCCCAAAGCCGGGAAACCGCCGGTGAATCGGACCCGGCCACCGCCTAGCGTCAGGTCGGCCGGACCACGGTTCACGCTGGAGACGACCGTGTGCCCGGAGAGGGTCTCGGGCACCAGATCCATTGGGTAGGTGGCGATATCGCGACGCAGCACGGGCGCGGGCAGCACATCGGTGACCCGGTCCTGAACCGCGAGCAGCGGATGCGCGGCGCGAACACGGCGCAGGGCGAGGTCGGCGGCGATGCGGTCGGCGCGGCGGCACGGATCGGTTTCCGCGCCGTGCAGTTCGATGCCGACATCGTGGTAGTTGTTGCGCGCGTGCGGATTTCGTCCCGCACGAGCCATCGAGACCTGTGCGGCGAGTGCGGCGGCCGGTTCGCCCCGGGATTCGAGATACCGGGTCAGCGCCGCCCCGATCGCCGTCAGCACCACCACGGTGACGGTGCGGCCGGGGACGTGCAGATCGTCCCGGACCAGCATGCGCACCGCGTGCGCGGCCGGTGGCGGCAGCCGATTGAGCAGCGTGGGCGGGTAGTCCGCCACGGGCGGCGGCACCTCACCGCGCTCGGTGATTTCCGCCAGTTCGCGACGCGCCCGCTCGGCCGCGATACCCCGAACCACCGTGCGCCCCAGCGCAACCGGAAGCAGTGCCAGCGAACCGACCTCTTCCGCAATTCCTTTCACCCGATAGGCATCCACATCTATCCCCAGCCTGTCGCGAACGTGTGTGCCGGTCCCATCCGAGCGGGCAGGTGTGGGCTCCGCACTTTCCCCCGCCTCCGTGAACAGTGCGCGGGCAATGGTCGCGGCACGGCGGCCGTCGGCCAGCGCGTGTGAGAGTTGCAGGACCGCCACCAGCGCGGGTTCATCGCCGCCCGGTGCGCCGAGTACGCCGCGAAACAGGTGCAAGCGCCATGGGCAGCCCGCGGCGTCTACCCCCTGTGGAAGCAGATCACCCAGTGCCGCAACGGTATTCGTCCATGTCGCGACGGTGCGGACATGGTCGACGATCGGGGTATCACCGAACTCGGCCGGAACCCACGCCGGATAGGCGAACCGACGCTCCCGCACCCGCACCGACAGGTCGGCGATGCGTCGGGATCGCTCGGCCAACGCCGCGCGCAGGACATCGGGCGGCAGTCCGGTATCGGTGAAGCAGTACAGCAGGAACAGGTCGTTGCACGTCCGGCGGGACAACCAGTACCTGGTCGCGTCCTGGGGCGTCAGCGCATCCACGCCGCAGACGATATCGGGCGAAGCCATGGATCGGCCCGGACGGAAGTGCTACCGTCTGTAGTAGAAGATCAGTTCTCTCCCTGGGTGGGGTGATCGCCATGGCGACTCAGCAAGGCGCCCTCGGCCGCCGCATTGCCGCGCAAGCCGATTCCGCCGATCAGCGATACCGAGCGGCCAATTTCGTCAAGAGATCCATCAACAAGGTCTTCCCGACGCACTGGTCGTTCCTGCTCGGTGAGATCGCCCTGTACAGCTTCATCATTCTGCTGCTGTCGGGGGTGTACCTGACGCTGTTCTTCGACCCCTCGATGACGGAGGTCGTCTACAACGGCACGTACCAGCCGTTGCGCGGGGTGACCATGTCGCGCGCCTACGAATCGGCGCTGCAGATCACCTTCGACGTGCGCGGCGGGCTGTTCGTCCGGCAGGTACACCATTGGGCCGCACTGCTTTTCACGGCGTCGATGATCGTGCACCTGTGCCGGATCTTCTTCACCGGCGCGTTCCGCAAACCGCGCGAGGCGAACTGGGTGATCGGCTCCATTCTGCTGATCATCGCGATGTTCGAGGGCTTCTTCGGCTACTCGCTGCCCGACGACCTGCTCTCGGGCACCGGCCTGCGCGCCGCGTTCGCGGGCATCACCATGAGCATCCCGGTGATCGGCACCTGGACACACTGGCTGATGTTCGGCGGCGACTTCCCGGGCGACATCATCATTCCGCGCCTGTACATCGCGCACGTGCTGCTGTTCCCCGGCATCATGCTGGCCCTGATCGCCGCCCACATCGCGCTGGTCTGGTACCAGAAGCACACTCAGTATCCCGGCCCGGCGCGCACCGAGAAGAATGTCGTCGGCACGCGCATCGTGCCGGTGTTCTCGCTGGATCAGGGCGCGTTCTTCATGTTCACGCTGGGCGTGCTCGCGATCATGGGCGGCGTGCTGCAGATCAATCCGATCTGGAACCTGGGGCCCTACAACCCTTCTCAGGTGTCGGCCGGCACCCAGCCCGACTTCTATCTGATGTGGACCGACGGCTTCCTGCGGCTGTTCCCGGCGTGGGAGCTGTATATCTTCGGGCACACGGTGCCGGGCGCGTTCTCGGTGGCGATCCTCATGCCGCTGATCTTCGGCGCGCTCATCGCCTACCCGTGGATCGAGAAGCGGCTCACCAAGGACTACGCGCGCCACAACCTGCTGCAGCGCCCCCGCGACGTCCCCGTGCGCACCGCGATCGGCGCCATGTCGCTGGCCTTCTACGTGACCCTCACCCTGGCCTGCGTCAACGACATCATCGCGTTCCAGTTCGACATCTCCCTCAACGCGACGACCTGGTTCTTCCGCATCGCCCTGCTGCTCGCGCCGCCGCTGGCCTACCTCGCGGCCTACCGGCTGTGCCTGGCCCTGCAGCGCAGCGACCGCAGCGTGCTCGAGCACGGCATCGAGACCGGCGTGGTCCGGCGGCTGCCGCACGGCGAGTACATCGAGATCCATCAGCCGCTCGGGCCGGTCGACGAGCACGGGCACCCGATCCCGCTGCCGTACCAGGGCGCACCCGTGCCGAAGAAGATGAATCGGCTGGGCCTGTCCGGCAAACCCGGCAGCGGCACCTTCTTCCGCGCGGATCCGCCGCCGGAGATCGAGCAGTTGCGCGCCACCGAGCACGACCAGGAGCGCGAACAGCTGGCGGTGCTGCGGCGGCATCAGGAGAACGAGTAGTCCGCGATCGCGAAGGCCCCGAGTCGGTCGACCCGGGGCCCGTGATCACCTCGCTCGGGGCCGCCGATCAGGCGTGCCCGAACTCTCCCGCGCTCACCTCCGTGACAAAGGCGTCCCACGCGCCGGGTGTGAAAGCCAACACCGGACCGTGTCCGCGGTCCTTGGTGTCGCGAACTGCAACATTGCCGTCGACAAGAAATGCGACCTCTACGCAGTTTCCATCGGGTCCGCTGTACGTGCTCTTGCGCCACACGGCACCGGTCGAATCGAACTTCACGGCACTGCTCCTTTGCTGCATCGAGAACGATATAACGCTGGCTTTGCTTTTCTGGTACCGAGATCCCACTTCCCTGTGGAATCTCGCGATGCGCCTGGCAGTAGCGCGCAACATTGCATTGTGCTGCTTTCAAAGCATGTGCCCGCTCCATGAGCACCACGGGGGATCACCCCCGCCGTGCACATTAGCAGGTCCACGCAA
This sequence comes from Nocardia sp. N2S4-5, assembly GCF_044628355.1. NCBI lineage: Bacteria > Bacillati > Actinomycetota > Actinomycetes > Mycobacteriales > Nocardiaceae > Nocardia > Nocardia sp. N2S4-5. Next base: position 4,674,209 of record NZ_JBIUPM010000001.1, read on the forward strand.
TGAGATGCCGTTTCCTTTTCGTTTTCAATCGCGCGCATTTCACTTTATTCGGACAACGATTGCGGTAGCGGAATAATTGCTATCAGGGTTCGATCGACGCTCGCCAAACGCTATGCGAAAGCGATATATACGTACGTGCGTACGACTGTGCCCGACCCGCAAATCACCATGCCCGCGAAACCGTGGATCATGGAGTGGTGGTCGAACGTGATCGAGACGATGTCGGACGTGCCCGAAATGCCCGTCCCCGGGACCGATTCGGGCGCCCATTGCCGCCGGGCAGCGTCGGTGTCGAGCGCGTACCCGACGATCTGGACCTGGCGCCGGACGAGACGCTCGACTACGCGCAGCGCCTGCTGGACGACGGCCTGGCCTTCAACGCCCACGAAGTCCTCGAGGGCGCCTGGAAGAACTGCCCGTTCGCGGAGCGGATGCTGTGGCAGGGTCTGGCCCAGTACGCGGTCGGACTCACCCACATTCAGCGCGGCAACCCGAAGGGGGCTCGCACCCTGCTCGAGCGCGCCGTGGGCCGGTTGAGCGCCTACGGACCCACTCCCTACGGCATCGACGGGCCGGGTCTGATCGACCATGCCGAGAGTCTGCTGGCGGATCTGGCGGCCGGTCGGGCGGTCGGCGAGGACCGGTTGCGCCCGCGTCTACGGGGCTGAACACGAGGTGCTCCCTACGATGGACCGACATGTCCACCGATGAGCGGCCGCCCCGGTCCGGCGCGGGCAGGTTCGCGCCGAGCCCGTCCGGCGACCTCCACCTGGGCAACCTGCGCACCGCGCTGCTGGCATGGCTGTTCGCCCGGTCGACGGGGCGCGCGTTCTATCTGCGCGTCGAGGATCTCGACCGGGTGCGGCCCGGCGCGGCCGAACGCCAGCTCGGGGATCTGTCCGCGCTCGGCCTGGACTGGGACCCGCCGGTGCTGTGGCAATCCGAGCGGCGGGACCGGTACCGCGCCGCCATCGACACCCTCGTCGCGGCCGGGATGACCTACGAATGCTATTGCACGCGAAGGGAAATCCAGCAGTCCGCGGCCGCGCCACACGGCCCGATGGGCGCCTATCCGGGCACCTGCCGCGACCTCACTGCCGCCGAGCGCGCCACCCGGCGTGCCGCGGGCCGCCCCGCCGCGCTTCGATTACGGTCGCGGACAACGGAATTCGAGATCAAGGACGAGATCCACGGCGTCTACTCGGGTGTGGTGGACGATTTCGTGCTACGCCGCGGCGACGGCACCCCCGCGTACAACCTCGCCGTCGTGGTCGACGATGCCGAACAGGGAATCGACCAGGTGGTGCGCGGTGACGATCTGCTGCCCTCCACTCCGCGCCAGGCGTATCTGGCCACCGTGCTCGGCTTCCCGATCCCGCGGTACGCTCACGTCCCGCTGGTTCTCAACCGGGACGGGAAGCGGCTGGCCAAACGTGACGGCGCGGTCACCCTGGCCGATCGCGCGGCGCTGGGCGAATCCCCGCGGGAAGTGGTGGCGCTGCTGGCGAATTCGCTCGGCCGTAGCGGTTCCACCCCCACCGCACTGCTCGACGGCTTCCGACCCGATACGCTGCCGCGCGAGCCGTGGACACTCGACTCCGGGAACATGGTGAAATCCAGCGGGAATCCGTAACGTACGCAGAAGCCCGAAGCCACAACCATTCACAAGGACAATTGATGACAAGCGGTGGGTACGACCCCAACCAGTATCCGCAGGGCGGCCAGCCGTATGGCCAGCCGTATCCCCAGGGCGGTGGCCAGCAGTATCCGCAAGGCGGCCAGCAATATCCAGGACAGGAACAGTACGGGCAGCAACAGCCGTACGGCCAGCAGTACCCGCAGGGTGGCCAGCCACCGTACGGACAGCAGTACCCGCAGGGCGGGCAGCCCCAGGGCGGCCAGCCGCCGTACGGACAGCAGGAGCCGTATTCGCAGCAGCCGGGTCAGCCCTACGGTCAGCCCGGCCAGCCGGGTCAGCCGTACGGGCAGCAGCCCGGCCAGCCCTACGGCCAGCAGCCCTACGGCCAGCCGCAGTACGGCGCGCCGGGCGTGCCGCCGGGCACCGTCCCCGGTGACCTGGGCGTGCGCTTCGGCGCCCGCGTGATCGACGGCCTGATCGTCGGCATCCCGATCGCGATCATCTTCTTCTTCCTCGGCAACAGCCTCGGCATCCAGATCGTGGAGGGCATCGTCGCCGCCCTGGTCTACGTGGGCTACAACGTCGCGCTGGAGACCTCGCAGGGCGCCACGCTCGGCAAGAAGCTGCTCGGCCTGCGAGTGCTCGCACCCGGCGGAGGCACGCTGGACGCCGGCACCTCCTTCAAGCGCAACCTGTGGTACCTCGCCGGCGTCATCCCCTGCCTGGGTACGCTGGTGGAACTGGGCTTGATCATCTACATCGCCGTGACGATCTCCCAGGACCCGGCCAAGCAGGGCTGGCACGACAAGTTCGCGGGCGGCACCCAGGTCGTCAAGGGCTGACCTGCCGCACTGGGCCCAATAGGCAAGGGGCGCATCCGGATTCCGGATGCGCCCCTTCGCTTGTTCGGGCTCAGCTGGAGAGGGCGATGTTCACCACGACCCAGACGATCTGCAGGACGATGGCGGCGGCGCCGACCCAGATACCCGACAGGGCCAGGCCGCGTCCTTCACCGCCGCGCTCCTTGATCTGGTTCAGCGCGATGATGCCCAGGATGATGCCGACGATCGCGCCGATGCAGGTGCACAGGCCGAGGACCGAGGCGATCAGCGAACCGATCGCGAGGCCGTTGGTGCCCTGGGCCTGCTGGGGATAGCCGTACGGCTGGTACGCCCCGCCCGCCGGATAACCGTAGGCGGGCTGGCCGTAGGGCTGCTGCGGATATTGCTGGCCGTACTGCTGGGCGCCCGGCTGACCGTACGCCTGCGCACCCGCCTGGCCGTACGGCTGCGACGGCTGCTGCGGGTAGCTCGGGTACTGCTGCTGCGGAGGCGGCGTCATCGGCGGCTGCGCCTGCGGCTGCCCGCCCGAGGAGTACCCCGCGGGCGGCGCGGACGGGGGCGGTGGCACCTCGGCATGGCCCCCGGACTCCGACGACACGCCCTCGCCGCCGTATTGCTTCCACCATTCGTCGGAATCGCCGGGATTCGTCATTGGCACAGCCTATTCCACGACGGCTCCGGGCCGGTATCGTCGTCACCTCGTGAGGGATACCAGCGATACCACGGAAACCGACGGGTCTGGACGCCCCGCGCCCGCGCACGCAGCATTCGCGCAGGCCGCGGGGGGCCCGTTCACACTGATCGTGACCTTGTTCACGGCCACCTTGATGATCTCCAATATCTGCGCCACCAAGGGCGTGCAGTTCTTCGCCGACCACCAGCTGTCGCTGGGACCGCTGGAGATTCTGCCCATCACCACCGACGGCGCGTTCTTCCTGTTCCCGCTCGCCTATGTCATCGGCGACGTGCTGAGCGAGGTGTACGGCTTCCGCGCCATGCGCCGCACCGTCTACTACGGCTTCGCCATGCTGCTACTGATGGTGGTCTGCTTCTGGATCGCCATCGGACTGCCCGCGGCCGGGTTCTACGAGAACCAGGACGCCTTCCGCACCATCGTCGGCACCACCCCGCAACTGGTCGCGGCCGGGCTGGCCGGATTCGTGGTGGGACAGTTCCTCAACTCGGTGACGCTGGTGCTGATCAAGGAGCGCACCAAGGAGAAGCACCTGTGGGCCCGGCTGCTCGGCTCCACCGTCGCCGGCGAATTCGGTGACACGCTCGTGTTCTGCTCGATCGCGGCGACCGCCATCGGCATCGACACCTGGGGCGCGTTCGTCAACTACGTGATCGTCGGCTTCCTGTGGAAGACGTTGGTGGAGGTCGTCGTCCTGCCGATCAGCTACCGCTGCATCGCGCTGTTGAAAAAGCGCGAACCGACCTACAAACCGCTGGACCGCCCGGCCATCTACAGCTGAGCCCGGCCCTGCCAGCGGCCCAGCGCCTCCGCCTTGAACTCGTCGAAGTAACCGCCCTCGATGCTGGCGCGGATGCGGTCCACCAGGCGGACGGTGAAGCGTTCGTTGTGGATTGTGCACAGGGTCGACGCCAGCATCTCCTTCGCCTTGAACAGGTGATGGAGGTACGCGCGGGTGTAGTGCGCGCAGGTGTAGCAGTCGCAGGTCTCGTCGATGGGAGTGAAGTCGCGGCGGAAGCGGCTGGTGTTGATGTTGAAACGACCGGTGTCCACATAGATGGCCGCGTTGCGGGCGACCCGCGACGGGTTCACGCAGTCGAAGGTGTCCGCGCCGTTCTCCACCGCGACGAACAGATCCTCCGGCTCGCTGATCCCGAGCAGGTGCCGCGGCTTGTCCTCGGGCAGTTCGTCGGAGCACCAGCCCACGATGGTGCCGAGGTTCTGCTTCTCCAGCGCACCGCCGATGCCGTAACCGTCGAATTCCGTTCCGGCGCGGCCGCGCATCGCGTCCAGCTCGCGGCAGGCCTTGCGGCGCAGGTCCTCGTACTGCGCGCCCTGGATCACCGCGAACAGCGCCTGATAGGGACGGTGGCCGCGGGCCGCGGTGAGCCGCTCGTGCTCGTCGATGCAGCGGTGCGCCCACTCGTGCGTGCGCTGCAGCGACTTCTCCTGGTAGCCACGGGTATTGAGCAGGGTGGTCAGCTCGTCGAAGGCGAACATGATGTCGGCGCCGAGCCGGTGCTGGATGCCCATCGAAACCTCGGGCGTGAAGCGGTGTTTCGAGCCGTCGAGGTGTGAGCGGAAGGTGACGCCGTCGTCGTCGACGACCGCCAGCCGCTCCTTGCCCTTCGCGATCACGTCGTCGTTGCGCACCCCGACCGCGTCCATCGCCAGCACCTTCTTGAACCCGACGCCGAGCGACATCACCTGGAACCCGCCGCTGTCGGTGAAGGTCGGCCCCGGCCAGTTCATGAACCGGCCCAGCCCGCCGGCCTCATCCACGATGTCCGGGCCGGGTTGCAGGTACAGGTGGTAGGCGTTGGCCAGCAGGGCCTGCGCGCCGAGTTCCGCCATCGTCTCCGGCAGCACCGCCTTGACCGTCGCCTTGGTGCCGACGGGCACGAAGGCCGGGGTCGCGATGGCGCCGTGCGGGGTCGTGATCAGGCCGGTCCGCGCGTGCCGGCCCGCCACACGGGTACCGACGGTGAACGAGAACGACGCGGGATCGGGCACGCAGACATAGTGCCAGCACGTCGCGGACGCGCCGTGGCCTGCCTGCCCGTTCGCGCGATCAGTCCAGGCAGAACTCGTTGCCCTCGGGGTCGGCCATCACGATGTGGCCGTAGCCGAGCGGGGGTTGCGGTTCGTGGCGCTCGAGCCGGGTCGCGCCGAGCGCGCCGAGCCGCTCGGCCTCCTTCTCTAGCGCGGCCATCCGGGCGTCACCCTCGAGGCCCGGCGCGGTACGAACATCGAGGTGCACGCGGTTCTTGGCCGTCTTGCCCTCCGGCACCCGCTGGAAGAACAGCCGAGGTCCGGTTCCTTCGGGGTCGCTCAGGGCGGAGGCGTCGTTGCGTCGCTCGGGCGGTACACCCATCGCTTCCAGGGCTTGGTCCCAGGATTCGAAACCGCCCGGCGGCTTCTGCAACTGGTAGCCGAGGGCCTCGGCCCAGAACGCGGACAGCGCGGCCGGGTCGCCGGCGTCGAAGGTGATCTGGATATCGCGGGCCATGTCAGCTCGCCTCCTGTCGGATCGAACGGCGGGTGTGCAGGTACAGGTCACGCAGCAGGCACACCTCGGAAAGATGGTGGATCACTTCACGATTGATGTGCAGCACCAGCGTCGCCAGCGGCATGTCGCCGTAGGGTCCCTCGGCCTCGCCGGACGGGCGGGCCAGTCCGTCGTCGCCGAGGGACTCGACTCCGGCCAGCCAGGCGGCGTACTCGGCGTCCAGCTGGCTCAGTGCCGCGGCGGCGGTCGGGGCGTACTCGAAGGATTGGTAGTCGGTCGGTTCGCCACCGAAGTGCGAGGCATTGCGCATCGCGAGGACACCGACGATCACGTGGCCGAGGCGCCAGGCGATGGTCGTGAACGGTGGCGGCTCGGGCGGCGGGAACGCGAAGTCGATGGTCATCGCGCCGGATCCGGCCTGCACCGGCGCGGTCCCGGTGCCACGCGGCCGGACGTTCCAGCAGTCGGGCACGGGTTCCCAGAAGTACTCGTCGTCGCTCAGCCCCTCGAGGCGCGGACGCAGCTGATGGGACCAGTGCCAGCTGAGCTGCTCGCGGAGTAGGGGATTCCAGGTCTGGTCGGTCATGCCCTCAGCCTGCCGCAAATAGCGGACAGGATCGGTCCGTGATCTGTGCGACGATGACCGCGTGACCGTCGAGACGACGACCGAACGCGTGCTCCGGCTGCTGGCGCTGCTGCAGCGGCGGCCGTCCTGGACCGCCACCGAACTGGCCGCCGAGCTGGGCGTCACCGATCGCTCGGTGCGACGCGACGTGGAACGGCTGCGCTCGCTCGGTTATCCGGTGCACGCGACGGCCGGGGTCGGGGGCGGCTACCAGCTCGGCGCGGGCACCCGGCTACCGCCGCTGCTGTTCGACGACGAGGAGGCCATCGCGACCGCGGTGTCGCTGCGGCTGGCGGCGGGCGGCACGGTCGTCGGGGCGGGTGACGCCGCGTTGCGGGCCCTGGCCAAACTCGACCAGGTGATGCCGCCGCGACTGCGCGGCGAGGTACGAGCGGTACACGGCGCAACCGAGACACTGGCCGATCCGGGCGTGGCGATCGACGCGGAATTGCTGGTGACGCTCGCCCGCGCCCGTCGCGACGCGGTGCGGGTGCGCTTCCGCTACGCCGGGCGCGACGGCGAGTCACGGGAGCGCACGGTGGAGCCGGTGCGCATGGTCACCACGGGCCGCCGCTGGTACCTGATGGCCTGGGATGTCGACCGCGACGACTGGCGCACCTTCCGCCTCGACCGCATCCGCGAACTGGAGGCGACCACCTGGCGCTTCCGGCCGCGAGACCATCCCGATCCGGCCGCCTACGTACAGCGTTCGGTCACCGAGGCGCCCTACCGGTACCTCGCCCGAATCCGCTTGCGGGCCAACCCCGAACAGGTACGCGAACTGGTACCGCCCCAGGTGGGCCGGGTCGAGGAGGACCGGGACGGATGGTGCGTACTCGTCGTCGCCGGAGAGAACCTGGCCCAGATCGCCGTCCAGACCGTGCGACTCGGATTCGAGGCGCAAGTGCTGGAACCACCCGAACTACGCGCGGCCGCAATCGAACTCGCGAACCGGCTGACGGCGATGGCCACGCCCGGCCGGGCGGAGCGAGCCGACTAGACGATGTCGACGGATTCCTCGTCGACCAGATCCTGATCGACTGCGGCACCGGCGAATTGGGCGTTGTAGAGCTGGTAGTAGGCGCCGCGGCGGGCCAGCAGCTCGTCGTGTGTGCCGTGCTCGACGATGTGCCCCTTCGCCATCACCACGATCGTGTCGGCGTCGCGAATCGTCGACAAGCGGTGTGCGATAACGAAACTGGTGCGGTCGCGCCGCAGTGCCGCCATGGCCTGCTGCACCAGCAGCTCGGTGCGGGTGTCGACCGAACTGGTGGCCTCGTCCAGGATCAGGATGGACGGTTTGGCCAGGAAGGCGCGGGCGATCGTGATGAGCTGCTTCTCGCCCGCGCTGACGCCCGAACCCTCCTCATCGATCACCGTGTCGTAGCCGTCGGGCAGGGAGTGCACGAACCGGTCGACGTAGGCGGCGCGGGCGGCGGCCACGATCTCGTCCTCGCTCGCGGTGGTGTTGCCGTAGGCGATGTTCTCGCGGATGGTGCCGCCGAACAGCCAGGTGTCCTGCAGCACCATGCCGATGCGGGAGCGCAGATGGTCGCGGGTGATGCGGGTGATGTCGACGCCGTCGATGGTGATCGCGCCGGAATCCAGCTCGTAGAACCGCTCCAGCAGATTCACCAGCGTGGTCTTGCCGGCGCCGGTGGGCCCGACGATGGCGACCACGTGGCCGGGCTCGGCGACCAGCGACAGGTCCTCGATCACCGGCTTGTCCGGCTCGTAGCGGAACGACACCGACTCGAACGCCACCCGGCCGCGGTCCACCGGACGGGAATCCTCCTCCACCGGATCCGGCACCTGCTCGTCGGCATCGAGAATCTCGAAGATCCGCTCGGCCGAGGCGACCCCGGACTGCAGCAGGTTGACCATCGAGCCGATCTGCGTGAGCGGCTGGCTGAACTGGCGCGAGTACTGGATGAACGCCTGCACCTCGCCCAGCGACAGGCTGCCCGAGGCCACCCGCAGGCCGCCGACCACCGCGATCAGCACGTAGTTCAGGTTCCCGATGAACATCATCACCGGCATGATCAGCCCGGAGATGAACTGCGCCCGGAAGCTGGACTCGTAGAGCTTGTCGTTGCGCTTGTCGAACTCTTGGCCGACCTCGCGCACCCGGCCGAAGGCGGTGACGATCTCGTGGCCGGTGTAGGCCTCCTCGACCTGCGCGTTCACCAGGCCGGTGTACTTCCACTGATCGACGAAGTGCGGCTTGGAGCGCTTGGCGATCTGCGCGGTGACGATCACCGCCGCCGGCACCGTGAGCAGCGCGATCAGCGCCAGCAGCGGCGAGATCCAGAACATCATCGCCAGGATGCCGAGCACCGACAGCACCGAGATGAGCAGCTGGCTGATGGTCTGGTTCAGGCTCTGGGCGATGTTGTCGACGTCGTTGGTCACGCGGGAGAGCAGATCGCCGCGCGGCGTGGAATCGAAGTAGCTCAGCGGCAACCGGTGGATCTTGTCCTCGATATCGCTGCGCAGCCGCTTCACCGTGCGGTTGATGACCAGGTTCAGCAGGAACGCCTGCAGCCAGGTGAACACCGCGGCGCACACGTAGATCACCAGCACCAGCAGCAGCACGTCGCCGACGGCGCCGAAATCGATTCCGGCGCCGGGGATCACGTGCATGCCCGCGAGCATGTCGGCCAGCCTGTCCTGGCCCTGGGCGCGCAGCGACTCGACCGCCTGGTCCTTGGAGAGCCCGGCCGGGAGTTGCTTGCCGACGACGCCGTCGAAGATCAGGTTGGTGGCCTTGCCGAGCAGCTGCGGGCCGAGGGTGTTGAGTACCACGGCCGTCACCGCGAGCAGCAGGATCGCGATCAGATAGACCCGCTCCGGCGCGAGCCGGCGCAGCAGGCGTTTCATCGACGGCCCGAACGACTTGGCCCGGGTGTCCGGCGCACCGGGGCTGGGCATGCCGGGCCTCATCGCACCTCCTCCACACCGAGCTGGGACTCCACGATCTCCCGGTACTCCGGGCAGTCGCGCAGCAGCTGGTCGTGCTTGCCGAGCCCGACCATCGCGCCGTCCTCCAGCACCACGATCTGGTCGGCGTCGCGCACGGTCGAAATCCGTTGGGCCACCGTGATAACCGCGGCCGCGGCCGTCTCGGGCCGCAGCGCCTCCCGCACCCGGGCGTCGGTGGCCACGTCGAGGGCGGAGAAGCAGTCGTCGAAGAGATAGATCTTCGGCTTCTTCACCACCGCGCGGGCGATCGCCAGCCGCTGGCGCTGACCGCCGGACACGGTGGTACCTCCCTGTGCGACAGGCGTTTCCAGCCCCTGCGGCATGTCCCGGACGAAATCGGCGGCCTGCGCGACCTCGAGCGCGTGCCACAGCTCCTCGTCGGTGGCCTCCGGATCGCCGTAGCGCAGATTGGACGCGATCGTGCCGGAGAACAGGTATGCCTTCTGCGGGACCAGGCCGATCTGCGAACGCAGCAGATCCAGCTCGATGTGGCGGACATCGGTACCGCCGACGTACACCGCGCCGTCGGTCACGTCGACCAGCCGCGGGATCAGATTGATCAGAGTGGTCTTACCCGAACCGGTGGAACCCACGACCGCGGTGGTCTGCCCCGGTCCCACCTCGAATCGGATGGCGCGCAGCACCGGCTTCTCCGCACCGGGGAACTTGAATTCGGCGAAGGCCACGTCCACCGAGCCCGGGTCGGATTTGAAGGGCTGCGGCAACGGCGGCGGCGTCACCGACGAATCCGTCTCCAGCACCTGCGCGATGCGCTCGGCCGAGACGGCCGCGCGCGGCGCCATCATGGCCAGGAAGGACGCCATCATGACCGCCATCAGGATCTGCATGATGTAGGAGAGCATCGCGGTCAGCGAGCCGATCTGCATCTCCCCCGAATCGATGGCGTGGCCGCCGAACCAGATCACCGCCACCGTGGTGAGGTTGCTGATCAGCATGACGGCCGGGAACATCAGCGCCATCAGCCGCCCGACGTACAGCGACGACTCCGTCAGCTCCGAGTTGGCGACGCCGAAACGCCAGGTCTCCTGCCGCTCGCGGACGAACGCCCGGACCACCCGGATGCCCGTGATCTGTTCGCGCAGTACGCGATTCACCGCGTCGATGCGCTCCTGCATGCGACGGAAGCCGGGCACCATCCGGGAGATGATCACGGCCATGGTCAGCCCCAGCGCCGGGACCGCGATCAGCAGCAGCCAGGACAGGCCCAGATCCTGCCGCAGCGCCATGACGATGCCGCCGACGCACATGATCGGCGCCATCACCAGGATGGTCGCGCTCATCACGATCAGCAGCTGCACCTGCTGGACGTCGTTGGTGTTGCGGGTGATCAGCGACGGCGCGCCGAAGATGCCGACCTCGCGCGCGGAGAAGGTGGAGACTCGGTGCAGCAGGGCCGCGCGCATATCCCGGCCCGCGCCCATCGCCGCCTGCGCGCCGAGGTACACCGAGTAGCCCGAGGCGACGATCTGCACGGCCGTGACCAGCAGCATCCACAGGCCGGTGTTCCAGATGTAGGCGATATCGCCCTTGGTGACGCCGTTGTCGATGATGTCGGCGTTCAGGCTGGGCAGGTACAGCATCGCGATCACCGAGATCAGTTGCAGCACGACGACCCCCGCCAGCTGGGTGCGGTAGGGGCGCATGAAGCCGCGCAGCAGTCTGATCAGCATGATGCGTGCAGGCTACCGTCTACGACCGACAGCCGCCGCTACCTTTTCGCGCGACACGATGGCTGTTCGGTTGCCGGACACGGCCTCACGCGCCGGGGCCCGGCCGCCGCGCCCAGGCGCCGGGATCGCTGGTCAATTCGCCGACGAAGGCCGGTAACTCGCCCGCGGCGAGTTGTGCGATCGAGACCCGCTCCAGTACCGCGCGGATGTTGACCCGCAGCGCGATCCACACATGCTGCAGCGATTCGGCGGCGCCCGGATAACTCACGTCCTCGGGCCGCTGCCCGCGCACGGAGGCGAGCGGGCCCTCGACCGCGCGGATGATGTCGGCCACGCTGATCTCCGCGGCCGGACGCGCCAGCCGGTAGCCGCCGTCGGGACCGCGCCGGCTGGTCACCAAACCGGCCCGCCGCAGTTCGGCGGCGGTGGACTCGAGAATCTTGGGCGGGATCGACTGGGCGGCGGAGAGGGTGTCGGCCTTGACCGAATCGGACTGTGCGCGAGCGATTTCCAGCAGAATGCGGACCGCGTAGTCGACCCTAGCGCTGATGTGCACGGCCGCTCCCCGCCGTGGGGCCGCCGACCGCGACCATCCCCGCGCCGCTCGCACCCGCCTCGTAACCGCCCACCGCACCTGCCGCGTCACCCGCAGTCGCTGCGTAACCGCCCCCCACACCTGTCCCATCACCCGCAGTCGCTGCGTAACCGCCCCCCACACCTGTTCCGTCACCCGCAGTTGCTTCGTAGTGGGTGACCGGTCCGGACATGTCCGGAGGACTCGCTCCCCCGTCGACGCCCAGCACTCCGAACGCGGCATCCAGCAGCACGCGCTCGATCAACTCGTCTTCGGTGTCGGGACTCAGCTCCTTCGACCACAGTGCCGCGCCGAGCAATTCGAGCGCCGCGCTGGCCCGCAGTTTCTGTTCGGGCGTGGGATTCGCGCCGGAGAGCCAGTCGCACAGGCGGCGGTGCATGTCGATCATGTCGGGATAGCGGTCGCCGATGGCGTTGATGATCGCGACAGTGTCGCGCACACACATCGCGCCCGCGGTGCGGTGCCGCAGCAATGTGTGCAGTTGTCTGGTCAGTACCTCGCGAACGGTGTCGGGACCGTAGGGCACCTCGTCCAAGTGGGCCACGACTGCGTTCAGATCGTCGAAGATCGGCTCGATGATGGCGAGCAGCAGATCCTTCTTCGAGGCGTAGTGATAGTAGAGCGACGCTTTTGTGATTCCTACCGCATCTGCGACCTCGCGCAGGCTCGCGTGATCGAATCCTTTGCTCGAGAAAAGCCGGATCGCAGCGTCCCGGATCGCATCCTTGGTGCTTCCACCTGCGACTACGTCCCCGGATGTACTACGGGCTCTCATGGGATGATCCTCTCATCACGATCCGGTTCGGCGGGTGAAGCCCCGGAAATCGAGGTTGTTCCTCCGCTTACCGCTGGGTAGTCTACCTACCGCACGGTAGGCAAGGCTCAGGTGGAGGCGGTACGCGTGCAGGGCGGCCGCGAAAGTGCTGTCTACACGCCTGAAATCAGCAACCCGGTTATCACTAGGAGAACCCACTCGTGTCCGTATACCTCTACCGGTGGGGCAAATTCGCCTTCCGCCGGAAATGGATCGTATTGCCGGTCTGGCTGTTGATATTCCTGCTGATCGGCGGGCTCGGCGTCAGCCTGAAGAAGCAGAGCCAAGACGACTTCAACATGCCCAACCTGCCTTCGCAGCGGGCCACCGACATCCTCGACAAGCAATTCCCCGGGGCCTCGGAGCAATTCAAGTTCGACGCCGTCACCGGCACCTACGTGGTCGCCGTGGAGAACGGCGGAAAGCTCACCGACCCAGGCAATCACGCCGCGGTCACCGCCCTGATCCAGCGCCTGCACGGCCTCGGCATCGTCGACAACGCCAAGTTCGACACCGCCCAGAAACCGGCCGATCCGATCGGCGTCACCTCCGCTATGGGCTGTCTCACCGGCGACCGCACCGACCCCGCGTTCATCTCCAAATGCGGTCTCGCGCCGCTGAATGTGCTGGGTGAAACCAACGCCGACACCGTGGCCTACATTCAGGTGCCGTTCTCGATCAAGTCGTTCTCCGACGTCACCGCGGCCGACCGCGAGGCGGCCTACAACGTGGCGACCGAGGCGCGCAACGCCGGGCTCACCGTCGAACTGAGCGGCAGCATCGCGCAGGAGGGCATGACCTCCAGCGGCAAGGCCGAAATGATCGGCTACGCAGTCGCTTTCATCGTCATGATGGTCGCCTTCGGTGCGCTCATCGCCGCGTTCGTGCCGATCCTCACCGGCATCGTCGGCGTCGGCTCGGCCTCGGCGCTCATCATGATGGGCACCTCGGTGGTGAACATCCCGAACTTCACCATGATCCTGGCGTCGATGATCGGTATCGCGCTGTCGATCGACTACGCGCTGTTCATCGTCTCGCGCTACAAGAGCGAACTGGCAGTACAGGATTCGCCGGAGGAGGCGGCCGGCATCGCGATCGGCACGGCCGGTTCCGCGGTGGTGTTCGCCGGCCTGACCGTGATCATCGCGCTGTGCGGACTGAGCATCGTCGGAGTCAGCTTCCTGACCTGGATGGGACTGGGCGGCGCGCTGGCGGCGGCCTTCGCCATCCTGGTCGCGCTGACCCTGCTGCCCGCGCTGATGGGCGCGTTCGGGCGGTTCCTGTTCAAGCCGAAGCTGCCGGTAGTCGCCAAGCACAACCCCGAGGACGAGAACTCGGTCGCCAACGGCAAGCGGTTCGCGCGGCTGATCGGCAAGGCCCCGGCGGTGACGCTGGCGCTGAGCGTCGTGGTGCTCGGCCTGCTGGCCGCGCCCGCGGTCAACCTCAGCCTGGGCCTGCCCGGTGAGGACAGCCAGCCCAAGACCAGCACCATCCGCAAGGCCTACGACCTGCGCACGGAGGGCTTCGGCGAGGGCAGCAATGGCATTCTGACCGTGGTCGCGGATCTCACCGATGTCGCCCCGGCGCAGCGGCAGGCCGCGGTGACCGCGCTGCGCGACAAGCTGGCCGGTTACGCGGGCATGGACTTCGTCACCGCCGCGTCGACCAACGCGTTCGACGCGAGCAAGGCGCCCGACTGGGAGCGCAGCACCGGCGCCCAGCTGCTGGCCGTCCCGCAGACGGGTCCGAACGACGAGGCGACCCAAGACCTGGTGAAGCACGCTCGGGAGGCCGAGGCGGACTTCAAGTCGCAGTACGGCATGGAGTACGGCATCACCGGCACCACGGCCATCTACGCCGATGTGTCCAATGCCCTGCTCGGCAAGATCCTGCCGTACATGACGATCGTCGCCCTCGCCGCGTTCATCCTGCTCGTGCTGGTCTTCCGGTCGATTCTGGTGCCGCTGACCGCCGCGCTGGGCTTCCTGCTCTCGATGGCGGCGACCTTCGGCGCGACGGTGCTGGTGTTCCAGCAGGACAAGCTGGGACTGATCGGCGAGCAGCATCCGATCGTCAGCTTCCTGCCGATCGTGCTGATCGGCCTGGTGTTCGGCCTCGCGATGGACTACCAGGTGTTCCTGGTGACCCGCATGCGCGAGGAGTACGTGCACGGCAAGTCACCGAAGGAGGCGATGATCTCCGGATACCACCACGGCGCCCGGGTGGTGGCCTCGGCCGCGGTCATCATGATCTCGGTGTTCGGCGGCTTCATCCTGGAAACCGACGTCACCGCGAAGTCGATGGGCTTCGCGCTGGCCGCGGGCGTGCTGTTCGACGCCTTCATCGTCCGGATGGTGCTCATCCCGTCGCTGCTGGTGCTGCTGGGCAAGTGGGCCTGGTGGATGCCGAAGTGGCTGGATCGCATCCTGCCCAACGTCGACGTCGAAGGCACCAAGCTGCGCGAACTGCAGCAGCGTGAGCGCGACGCGGCGGCGGAGCGGGAGCCGGTGCCCGTCGGCTGACCCGCGCCGGACACATCGCACCGTCGGCCCCCCATCCACTCCGGATAGGGGCCGACGGCGTTTCCGGCCCCGCCGCTTGATCTTGTAGCAACGACACAGCAGACTCGAACACGTTCTCCAGCTACTGTCCCGCATCCCGGTTCGACAAGCGAAAGCACGGCCTACAGACCGCAAGGAGACGCTCGTGTCCGTATATCTGTACCGGTGGGGCAGGTTCGCGTTCCGCCGCAAGTGGATCGTCCTACCCGTATGGATCTTGCTGTTCATCGTGATCGGCGGCCTCGGGAATCAGCTCAGCAAACCGATGAGCAACGACTTCAACATCCCGAACCTGCCCTCCGAGCGGGCCACCCGGATTCTCGACCAGCACTTCCCGGGCATGTCGGAGGCGTTCCAGTTCGACGCCGTCACGGGCACTTACGTCATCGCGGCGCCCGCCGGGCAGAAACTGACCGATCCGGCCAACCACGCCGCGATCCAGCAGCTGATCACCAAGCTCGGCACGCTCGGCATCGTCGATCACAACACGCCGCTCGCGGACCCGATCACCGCCACCGAGCAGCTCGGCTGCCTGGCGCCCGACCGCGATTCCGGCGCATTCTCCGCCAAATGCAGTGCCGCACCGCTGAACGTGCTGAACAAGGAGAAACCGGATTCGGTTGCGATACTGACGGTTCCATTCACGATCAAGCAGTTCACCGACGTCACCGCGGACGACCGCAAGGCCGCCTACGACATCGCCGACGACGCCCGCGGCGCGGGGCTCACCGTCGAACTCGACGGCTCCATCGCGATGGAACAGCAACAGCCCAGCGGCAAGTCGGAGATGATCGGCATGGGCTTCGCGCTGATCGTGATGATCGTGGCGTTCGGAGCCATCGTCGCGGCGTTCGTGCCGATCATCACCGCGATCGTCGGGCTGGGCGTCACCATGTCGGTGATCATGCTGGGCACCTCGGTCGTGGAGATACCGAGCTTCACCACCTTCCTCGCCTCGATGATCGGCATCGCGCTGTCCATCGACTACGCGCTGTTCATCGTGTCGCGCTACAAACACGAACTGGTCGTGCAGGATTCGCCCGAATCGGCGGCGGGCACCGCGCTCGGGACGGCCGGGGCGGCGGTGGTGTTCGCGGGCGGGACGGTGATCATCGCACTGGTCGGGCTGGCGATCGTGGGCATCCGCTTCCTGACCTTCATGGGTCTGGGCGGCGCGCTGGCCGCGGCGTTCGCGGTGCTCACCGCCATCACGCTGATGCCGGCGCTGCTGGGTGCGTTCGGGCGGTTCCTGTTCAAGCCGAAGCTGCCGGTGATCGCCCAGCACGATCCGGAGGACGACGACTCCGTCACCAACGGCACGCGGGCGGCGCGACTGATCGGCAAGGCGCCGGCCATCACGCTGGTACTCAGCATCGTCGTGCTCGCGCTGGCCGCCGGGCCCGCCACGCACCTGCAACTCGGGCTGCCGGGCGAGGACAGCATGCCCAAGGACACCACCATCCGCAAGGCCTACGACCTGCGCACGGAGGGCTTCGGCGAGGGCAGCAACGGCAAGCTGATGGTCGTCGCCGAACTCGGCAACGTCGCGCCGGAGCAGCGGCCCGCCGCGGTGCAGGCGCTGCGCGACAAGCTGGCCGGGTACTCCGGCATGGACTACGTCACCGAGCCGCAGCTGAGTCAGGACGGCGCGGGCGCGCTGCTCAACGCCGTGCCGAAGACCGGCCCGAACAACCAGGACACCAAGGATCTGGTCCGCGACGCCCGCGATGCCGAGGCCGGATTGCGGGACCGGTACGGCATCGAATACGGCATCACCGGCACCACGGCCATCTACGCCGATGTCGACCACGCGCTGCTGAGCAAGATCGTGCCGTATCTGGCGATCGTCGCGGGGGCGGCGTTCCTGTTGTTGATCGCGGTGTTCCGGTCGGTGCTGGTGCCGCTCACCGCGGCGCTGGGCTTCCTGCTGTCGATGGCGGCCACCTTCGGCGCGACCGTGCTGATATTCCAGGACGGCGCGCTCGGGCTGGTCGACGAACCACGGCCGATCGTGAGCTTCCTGCCGATCATGTTGATCGGCTTGGTATTCGGGCTCGCGATGGACTATCAGGTGTTCCTGGTGACCCGCATGCGCGAGGAGTACGTGCACGGCGAGCCGCCCAAGGAGGCGGTGATCAAGGGCTACCACCACGGCGCCCGCGTGGTCACCTCCGCCGCGATCATCATGATCTTCGTATTCGGCTCGTTCATCCTGGAATCCGACACCACCGCCAAATCGATGGGCTTCGCGCTGGCGGCGGGCGTACTCTTCGACGCCTTCCTCGTCCGGATGGTGCTGATTCCCTCGCTGCTGATCCTGATGGGCAAGTGGGCGTGGTGGATTCCGAACTGGCTCAGCAAGATCGTGCCCGACATTGATGTGGAGGGCGCGCGGCTGCGGGAGCTGAACCGCGAGCACGAGACGAAAACCACTGTGCCCGTGCGGTAGCCGGTCGTCGAGCGGCTCAGCCCAGCTGGGGCGCGACCTCGGCGGCCACCAGTTCCAGGTGGTCGAGGTCGGACAGGTCCAGGGTTTGCAGGTAGAGCCGGGTGATGCCGGTGGCCTCGCGGTAGCGGCCGATCTTGTCGACCACCTCCGCCGGGGTTCCGGCCAAGCCGTTCTGCCTCAGTTCGTCGACCTCGCGGCCGATGGCGGCGGCGCGGCGGGCCACCTCCGCGTCGTCGCGGCCCACGCACAGCACCTGTGCGGCGGACCGGATGATCTCGCCCGGATCGCGACCGATTTCCCGGGCCGCCGCCGCGACCCGCTCGAATTGCGCTGTGGCCGTGGTGGAATCGACGAACGGCAGATTGAACTCCCGCGCGAAGCGGGCGGCCAGCTCCGGCGTGCGCTTCTTGCCCATGCCGCCGATGATCACCGGCGGGCCCGGCCGCTGCGCGGGCTTGGGCAGCGCGGGGGAACCTTCCAGCGTGTAGTGCTTGCCGAGGTAGTCGAAGGTCTCGCCCTCGACGGTCGCCCACAAGCCCGTGATCACCTCGAGCTGCTCGGAGTACCGATCGAACCGCTCCGCCACCTCCGGCAGCGGAATGCCGTAGGCCCGGTGCTCCTCCTCGAACCAGCCCGCGCCGAAGCCGAATTCGACTCGGCCGCCGGACATCCGGTCCACCTGCGCCACCGAGATCGCCAGCACCGACGGATGCCGGAAGGTGGCGGCGGTGACCAGCGTGCCCAGCCGAATCCGGGAGGTCTCCCGCGCCAGCCCGGCCAGCGTGATCCAGGCGTCGGTAGGGCCCGGCAGCCCCGACACACCGCCCATCTTCAGATAGTGGTCGGACCGGAAGAACGCGTCGAAGCCCGCGTCCTCGGTCGTCTTCGCCACGCGGAGAAGATCGTCGTAGGTAGCGCCCTGCTGAGGTTCGGTGAAGATCCGTAGGTCCACGGCCTCCAACGTACCGACGCCCCCGAGGGTTCGTATCGCACGACCCGCCCTGCGGGCATCGCCCGTGGTTTCGAACGCCGAGCGTGCCGGTCCAGGTGGTCGTGTCGAGACCGGCGCGCGGCCACGGCGAACATGGCGGCGATGTCGTCGTCGGTGCGTGCCGCATCGCGCGATATCGCCACCCGCCGCACCGCCACCCACGGGAGGGCGGGGTACGGCGGGTGGATCGGACGTGGGTCAGGCGATGGTGCAGCCCGTCACCGGCTTGTCGGCGAGGCGGTCGAGCAGGTAGGTGACCGCGTTGTCGGGGCCGAAGCCGTCGATCATCTCCGGGCCGAAGTGGTTGGGGATGGTGGCGCCGGGGAGGATCGGCGGCAGTTCGTTGGTGCGGAAGGTGACCGTGGCGCCCTTGGCGCACCATTCCTCGGCGAGGTGGCGGGCCTGGCCGTACGGGACGGTGTCATCGTTGCGGCCGCTGGTGATGAGCACCGGGGTGGCCGGGGTGAGACTGCCCACGCGCAGGTCGGCGAGCACCGGGGCCGCCTCGGGAATGGCCTGCAGATGTGTTGTGAGGGGGCGGCCGTCGATGGTCAGCGAGTTGGTCCGCTGGAACGGGTGGCGGACGATGATGTCGCCGATGCATTCGTGACTCAGCGTATCGAGCATGGCGCGACCGGCCGGGCTGGTCACACGGTCGACCGCCTTCTGCAGTTCCGGGTAGCGGGCGAGCATGCCGTTGACGGCGAAGCCGATGGCGCCCGAGATGAGCGAGCCGTCGATGCGTTCGAGGATCGCGGCAAGGTCGGCGACCGGGCCACCTGCCCAGGTGCCCTTGAGGTTCAGCTCGGGGGCGTAGTCAGGCGCCATCTCCGCGGAGGCCGCGGTCGCGCCGCCGCCCTGCGAGTAACCCCACAGCACCAGCGGCGTCTCGGGTCCCGCACCGGCGAGATTGTTGGCGGCACGAGCGCCGTCGAGCACGGCGTGGGCCTCCTCGATCCGGTTCGCGTAGGTGTGGATGCCGGGCGTGCCCAGACCGATGTAGTCGGTGACCAGGACGCGGGCACCCAGCGCGCTCCACACGGCCGCCGCGGGCGCCTCCTGATTCGCCGACAGCGACACCGAGGGGTCGGCGGTCAGCGTCACCCCGGTCGCGAAAGCCTGCGACATCGCACACTGGTCGCCCTGCCCAGAGGTGCCGGGCGCGATGACCACGGTCGGGCGCGGGCCGGCGCCCTGCCACGGACCGGCGGCGTCGATGAACGTGCCGGTCACCGCCGTCGGCGAGCCGTCCTGCAACTGGCTGGTGTACATGACCTGCTGGGCGGCGACGGGCCACCGGCCCGCGGTCGGCGGGGCCGCGAACACGGTCATCGGCTGAGTCTTGACGATTGCGCCAGGTTCGGACGGAATCTGCGCGGGCGGCGTGTAGAAGCCACCCACCGGATCCGCTACCGCCTCCCGCATGTCCATCGCCCCCGCCGCCGCGACGACGGAACAGGCCGCGGTCAACACCGCCGCCGTCCGTGCAGCCCATAGTCGCCACGGCGCCCGGACACGCCCCTGCTGTCGATACATCGATAATCTCCCGCTACTTCCCGGCGCCGTCGCCGGAGTGTCCCGAGTCGCAACGCGGACCGGAACATGAGCCCGGTCACGATCACGACCTACCGGACAGTAACATGGTTACCGAGACCAAAGGTATCGAACTCTTGTTCGAATCGGAGTACTCTAACCCCATGCCCCTCGACCGCCACATCCAGTTCGCCCAGCTGTGGCTGGAGCAGGTCCGCGACCACCTCGCCTCCGCCGCCGCCGCCACCAGCACCCACCTCTCCCCCGAACAACTCAACGTGATGTCAGGCAAGGTCACCGAGGGCCTACGAGTCTTCAGCGAACTCGCCGATACACAGCGATAGCCCGAGGGCGGAGGGATTTGAACCGTTGCCATCCAGCGCATGGTTCACGTTCGATGACAGTCGCGTGCTTGCGCACTCGACGTTGCCCTCGTGGGGCTTCCCGTGGCAGTATCCGCCGCCGGCGATGCCGGTCTTCCGTGGATTTCCAGCGGGCTCGTTTAACGTCGCCCCGCGACTCGGGGAGGACGTGTCATGGTTGACAGTCCGGGCAGCGAGTGCGGCCAGATTCCGGGCAGCGTTGCGGTCCCGGTCGGCCCGGAATCCGCAGACCTCGCAGTGGTAGACACGGTGGGAGAGGCGAAGTTTGGTTTTTACGGCGCCACACACCGAGCACAATTTGGAACTGGGGTACCAGCGGTCGGCAACCACCAGACTGCCGCCACGCCGGCCGGTCTTGTAGGCGAGTTGACGGCGTAGTTCGCCCCATCCGGCCCCTGCTATCCGACGGGCCAGTCGACGATTGCGCAGCATGCCCGCGACATTGAGATCTTCGACCACAATCACACCGAATTGATCGGTCAGCGCGTTGGTCAGCCGATGAAGACCGTCCTCCCGGCAGTTCGCGACGCGAGCATGCAACTTGGTGACCGTGGCGTTGGCGCGCCGCCAGCGCCGCGACGGTGTCGCACTTCCGCGCCTATCCGGTCCACGGCGTCGTGCCGCTCGACGCTGCAGTCGGCGTAACTTTCGCTGGGCCCGCTCGAGATGCGCCGGGTTGGCCACCATGCCGCGATCATCGGACACGCCGAGCACCGGGCATGACAGCACTGCCAGGTACTTCACCCCGAGGTCCACTCCCACCACGGCATCCGGCCGTACGGGCGGCAGCTGCGCGCACCGGACCTCGACGGAGAACGAGACGAACCAGCGTTCGCGTCGGTGAGTTACCGTCGCCGACCTGATCCGGGCAGCACCGGCCTCGATGCGGCGAGCCAACTTGCGGGTGGATTCATGGGTGCGTACCGGTCCGATCCGTGGCAACTTCACGTGCCGTCGGTCCGAAGCCGTCAGGCCGAACGCGCCGGTGGTGAACCTGCACGACAACGCACACTTCTTCGATTTGAATCGCGGGAATCGCATCCGCTCACCGGCACGGTCGCCATCTCGCGATCGTGCCCAATTGTTCAGAGCGGCAGCCAGATTGGCCAAGCCCGAGGCATATGCCTCTTTCGAGTTCTCCCGCCACCAGGGCGCGATGCTGTCCTTGGCTCGGTTCCATGACCGGCGCATACCGTAGGCATCCCATGGCACCGGCGGTGTCATCAGTTCTTCGGGGATTTCGTAGGAACGTTCGGCGGCGCGCTGGCCGACATTGGCCTTGATCACCGCGAGGCCCCAGTTGTAGGCAAAGCGTTGTGCACCGCAGTGCGATCGCAGCATCTGTTCCTGCGCCGGCGAGGGGTCGAGCGCGAACCGGTAGGCCCGCACCACCCAACCGTCCGGCTCCTCGCACTCAGCTGCTGTTCCCCCCATGGCCCAGATCATGACATCCGGTACCGACACGTTGCGGCGACCATCGACATCAGCACTGCGAGCTCAGTGTGGGGAATGCGTGTCGTCCAACCTCCGGATATCTCGCAAAAAGCCCCTCACCTGCTGGGCAGATGAGGGGCAAGAGCGGTGGCGGCGGGATTTGAACCCGCGGAGGGGGGTTACCCCTCACACGCTTTCGAGGCGTGCTCCTTAGGCCGCTCGGACACGCCACCGCCGGTGACTTTACCGGAACGACCCCGTATTCCCGAAATCGGCGGGGAGGGGGTGGTGCGAGGGTTCAGGGGCGTTGGGTGTGGAAGAAGGCGTCCAGGGTTGCGGCGCATTCGGATTCGAGGATGCCGCCGCGGACTTCGGGGCGGTGGTTGAGGCGGCGGTCGCGGACGACGTCCCAGAGGGAGCCGACCGCGCCCGTCTTCGGTTCCCAGGCGCCGAAGACCAGGCGGTCCACTCGGGCGAGTACCAGCGCGCCGGCGCACATCGTGCAGGGTTCCAGTGTCACGGCCAGCGTGGCGCCCGCGAGTCGCCAGCCGTCGCCGTGTACCTCGGCGGCGCGGCGCAGTGCCAGGACCTCGGCGTGGGCGGTGGGGTCGCCGAGCGCTTCGCGGGCGTTGGCCGCGCGGGCCAGCTCACGCCCGTCGCCGTCGAAGACCACGGCGCCGACCGGCACATCGCGGGGGTCGGCGTCGGCGGCCGCGGACAGCGCCGCGCGGACGAGTTCCTCGTCGGACGGCATCACGAGCTGTCGCTCCGCCCGTCGCTGCCTCCGGGCGCACTGCCTCCGGGCGCCCGCATCGAGCCCCGTGCTCGCCTGGTGTCCGGCACGATTCAGCGGGGCAGCTTGTCCAGCACCGCCGACAGCTCGTTGGCGAAACCGAGGCGCTGGGCGATCATTCCGAGCTGCTCGTCCGGGTACAGGTCGGTCTCGGCGAGGATCACGCTCAGCACCGGTTCGGGCAGGCCCAGGTCGGCGAGCACGCCGAGATCGCCTTCCTCCCACGGCTCGACGTCGTCGAGTTCATCGGGATCGATATCCGGAATCTCGACATTCAAAGTCTCGAGGACGTCCGCGGCGATGTCGTAGTCGATCGCGGCTGTGGCATCCGAGAGCAACAGCCGGCTGCCGGTCGGCGCGGGCCGCAAAACGATGAAGAATTCGTCGTCGACATCGAGCAGTCCGAACACCGCTCCGGTACTGCGCAGTGCGCGCAGTTCGTGTTCGGCCGCCGTCAAACTGTTGAGTGCCGCGGGGGACAGCGGGCTGCATCGCCAGGTGCTTTCTTCGCGGACAACCGCCACTGCGAACCCTTCGACGTCTTCGTAATCGTCCGACGCCGCCCTGTTCGTGCTCGAGCGCTGTGCTGCCATGGCCGCAACGGTAGTCCGCTTGGGCGGAAATGTTGAAGTCGTATGCGAATCTGATCCGGTGACAGGCGACCGAAAATCAGCCGTATGCGTGTTGGGCACGGGATTGATCGGCGGATCGGTGCTGCGCGCCGCCGTCGCCGCGGGTTATCCGGCCTGGGGATACAACCGTTCCGAGGCCGGTGTGCGGGCCGCCCGCGCGGACGGATTCGACGTCGACGGCAATATCGAAGCCGTCCTTTCCCGGGCCGCCGCGGCCGACGCGCTGCTGGTGGTGGGCGTGCCGATGCCGGCCCTCGCCCCGATCCTGTCCGATGTGAAACAGTTCGCGCCCGATTGCGCCCTCACCGATGTGGTGAGCGTGAAGGGTCCGGTCGCCGCCGCCGTGCGCGAACACGAGTTGGGAGCGCGCTACGTCGGCGGGCACCCGATGGCCGGTACCTCCGAATCGGGTTGGGCGGCATCGAGTCCCGACCTGTTCCAGGGCGCGGCCTGGGCGATCGGCGTCGATACCGGCACGCACGCCGACCCGTGGACGCGGGTCGCCCGGCTGGCGCTGGACTGCGGCGCGTATCTGGTCCCGGTCCGCGCCGAGGAGCACGACCGCGCGGTGGCACGGATCTCGCATCTGCCGCACGTGCTCGCCGAGGCGCTCGCGGTGGCCGGAGCGGGCGGCGGCGACCTCGCGCTGGGCCTGGCCGCGGGTTCCTTCCGCGACGGCACCCGAGTCGCGGCCACCGCCCCCGACCTGGTGCGGGCCATCTGCGAGCCGAATTCCACCGCCCTCCTGGACGCCCTCGACGACACCCTGCGACTACTCACCGCCGCCCGCGACAACCTGTCCGCCACCGGCGCCCTGGGCGAACTCGTCGACGCCGGATACACCGAACGCAACCGCTACGACACCCTCGAACGCTGGGAAATCACCGGTATCCGCCCCGGCGACCACGACTGGCTCGAGCAGCTGCGCGACGCGGGCCAACGCGGCGGCGTCCTCCGCACGCTTTCCTGATCGACACGGCCTGGACAGTGCGCTGACATCGGCGGCACTCCGCCCTGGACCCTGGGCGACACGCCGCCGGGGAGGCTGTACACATTTTGTCCCCTGGACAACCCGAGTCCCGGCGACGCCGGAGAAGTCCCGGCGGCGTCCGGCGAAGTCCCGGCAGCGCCCGGAAAGCCCCGGCAGCGCCCGGAGAATCAGATGCGTTCCGCGAGCCCCGGGTAGTCCAACACAAGGCCGTCGGGATCGACGGTCACGGTCGCACTCGAGACCGGGGAGAGGACGTGAATGCCGTCGGCGCCGCTGGAATAGGTGAGACTCGCCTCCTGCACGAGCAGATCCGGCAGGCGCACGTAGACGACGGGTACCTGGACGTCCTCGGCGGCCTGTGCGAGACCGTAGCGGCGGATCGGCAGAGTGTTGAAGAACGGGCTGAGCACCACGTCGACGTCCAGCGCCCCGCCGAAGGTCGAGCGCACGTGGGTCCCGCCCGCGTCGATCAGCCAGTAGTTCTCCTCGTCGCGGGCGATGGAGGCGTGCCGCTCGCCCGCGGCCACCGTGCTGCGCAGCGACAGGCGTTTCGTCACCCCGCTCTCATCGGTGACCAGGTCGTAGGAGGCGCTGAACGCGGGGTGCTCGTCGGAGTCACCGGCGATGATCCGGCCGGAGGCGCGAATCCGGTTGCCGGTGAGGATCACCCGCACCGACTCCATGCGAGAGGCATTGTGCGACCGCCAGGTGAGCATCGCGGGCCAGCGCGATACCGTCGCTGCCGCGTCCACACGTTCGCCGCTCGCCTGGGCGGCCGCCGAATTGCCCTGGGCTGGATTGCTCACCTCTCTACCGTAAGTGACGAGTCACCCGTCCCCCGCGCGCCGTAGGTGCCGCGCGCCGCCCGAACCTCGGGTTCACACCAGCGACTCCTGCCATGCCGTGTGCAAGGAAGCGAAACGCCCGGTGGTAGCTGTCAGTTCGGCCGGGGAGCCGTCCTCGACGATGCGGCCGGACTCCAGCACCAGCACCCGGTCGGCGATGGCCACGGTGGACAGGCGATGCGCGATGATGACGGCCGTGCGGTCGCGGAGCACGGTTTCCAGGGCGTGCTGGACCTGCCGCTCGCCCGGAATGTCCAGGCTCGAGGTGGCCTCGTCGAGCACGATCACCGCCGGGTCGGCCAGGAACACCCGCGCGAACGCGACCAGCTGACGCTGCCCCGCCGACAATCGCCCACCGCGCTTGCGCACATCGGTGTCGAAACCCTCGGGCAGCGACATCGCGAAGTCGTAGAACCCGACCGCGCGGGCCGCGGCATGCACCTCGGCGTCGGAAGCGTCGGGCTTGCCCAGCCGGATATTGTCGGCCACCGAGCCGGAGAACAGGTACGACTCCTGGGTCACCATGGCGATATTGCGGCGCAGGTCGACATCGGACACCTCGCGCAGATCCACGCCGTCCAGCCGGACGGTACCGCCGGAGGGATCGTAGAAACGCGCGACGAGTTTGGCGAGCGTCGATTTCCCGGCACCCGTGGCGCCCACGAGCGCTATCACCTGTCCCGCCGGAATTCGCAACGAGAATTTCGGCAGGACGGGCTTTTTCGCGAAATTTTCCGCCACCTCCCCGTCGTCCTGAGTATTTCGCGCCGGGTATTCGAAGTGGACGTCATCGAGCGCCAATTCGCCGCGCGCCCGGCCGAGCGGGTGCGGCGTGCGCGGTTCGGCCACGGTCGGCCGCTCCTCGAGCACCCCGGAGATGCGTTCCAGCGCCGCGGCCGCGGATTGGTAGGAGTTGAACACCTGGGCCAATTCGTCCAGCGGTCCGTAGAACTGCCGCAGGTACAGCAGGAAGGCCGCCAGCACGCCGATCTCGACGTGGCCGTGAATGACTCGCCACGCGCCCACCACCAGAATCACCACGGTGGTCCCGTTGCTGATCAACCGCACCAGGCCGATGTAGCCGGCCATGCCGCGCAGTGCCCCGGCATTCGCGGCGCGGTACTCGTCGTCCTCGGTTCCCAGGATGGTCTGGTTGCGGTCCTCGCGACGGAAGGCCTGCACCGCGCGAATCCCGCCCATGACTTCCACGAAATGGACGACGACCTTGGCGATGGCGCTGCGGGTGCGCCGGTATCCCGCCCGCTGCCGCCGCTGCGCCCAGCGGGTCACGTAGACGAGCGGGACGAACCCGGCCAGCACCACCAGCGCGAGCGGAATGTCCAGCCACAGCAGGATCACCGCGATCGTCGCGACCGACAGCACGGCGCTCAGGGCATCGTTGAGGGCGCGGTCGAGCAGGTCCTCCAGCGACTCCAGGTCGCTGGTGAGCCGGGCGACGATCTTGCCCGAGGTGTAGTTCTCGTGAAAGGCGACCGACAGTCGTTGCACGTGGGCGAACACCCGCATCCGCAGATCGAACAGCACCTGCTGACTCAGCCGGCCCGAGATGCGCACGAACAGGAACGTCGTCACACCACCCAGCACCGCGCAACCGGCCACCCCGCCGACGGCCAGCAACAGCGGCCCCCAGTCCCCCGACATCGCCGGGCGCACACCGGCATCCAGACCGTGCGCGATGAACAGCGGCGCCGACACCATGGTGGCGTTGTCCACCACGACCAGCACGAGCGCCGCCAGCGCCCACAACCGATACGGCCGCACCAGCGACCACAGCAACCGCCGCTGCCGCGCCGCCAACGCGAGATTCACAGCATCGGAAGCCTCGGTCTCCTCCGCGGCGACACCACGCCACTCCGCCTCGGGCGCTTCGGGTTCGGCGCTAGTCGCGGTCGAGGGCAGCGACATCGCGGGCGGAAATGCGGCCGAGTCAGCCGGGGGCCGGGGCGAGTCGGTCGGGAACACGGCCGAGCCGGAGGGCATAGCCGGCTCAGGTGCCGACTCGACCGAAGGTGCGGACTCGGCTCGATGCGCCGAGGAGTCTCGTTCCGGGAAGGGGCTTTCCGGCATCTTCGTCACCTCCTGTCCACTGAAATCGTTTGCGAGCCAAAGTCTTCGGGAACACGTTCGCCGCCGGTCTCCCCGGTCTCCCCGGTCGCCCCGGTTGCCCGACCACCCTCGACCACCCCGCCCATGAGCTCCCCGGTAGCGCGGGCAGGTTTCCAGCAGGCGTTCGTGCGGACCGTCGGCGATGACGCGGCCGCCGTCGAGCACCGCGACGCGGTCGGCCCAGGCGGCGGTGGAGGGGCGGTGGGCGACGAGCAGCACGGTCGCCCCGGCGAGGGCGGCATGCAATCGGGCCTGCACCACTTCCTCTGTGGTGACGTCCAAGGCCGACAGCGGATCGTCGAGTACGACGATGTGCCCGTCGCTGTGCCGCTGCCGGTCCAGCACCGCGCGGGCGAGCGCCAGACGCTGCCGCTGTCCGCCGGACAGGCTCAGCCCCTGCTCGCCGATGCGCGTGCGCAGGCCCCAGGGCAGGTTGTCCACGAACTCGGTGGCACAGGCGACCTCGAGCGCGGCGCGAACCTGCGCGATGGTGGCATCCGGGTATCCGAGGGTGATGTTCTCCCGCACACTCGCCGAGAACAGCACCGGTTCCTCGAACGCGACCGACACCATCGAGCGCAGGTCCGCCAGGCGCAGCGAGCGGATGTCGACGCCGTCGACGGTGACCGCACCGGCGGAGACATCGAACAGCCGCGGCGCCAGCCCCAGCAGAGCCGACTTGCCACTTCCCGTAGCGCCGACGATCGCGACCGTCTCACCCGGCCGTATCCGCAGCGAAACGTCGTGCAGCAGATCGTGTTCGGCGTCCGGAAAACGGAATCGCACAGTCTCGAAACACAATTCACCGCGCAGTGGCCGCGGCGCCGGCACCGGCCGCACGGGATCGGCGATCTCCACCGGAGTGTCGATGATCTCCCAGTACCGCTCCGCCGCGGTGCGGGCCTGGTTCATCTCGGCCAGCACGAACCCGATCCCCATGATCGGCCATTGCAGGTAGGTGGCCAGGGTGATGCCCGCGACCAGAGTGCCGAGCGTCATCGTGTGCGTCGTGAGCAGGAACCCGCCGATGGCCAGCGCCGCCGCGATACTCAGCGTCGACAGCGTGTTCAGCGCCGTCCACAGCCGGGCGGCCAGCCGCACCTTGTCCAGTTCCAGCCGCTGCAGTTCGCGGGCCTGCCGCCGGAACCGGCCACCGAACCACAGACCGCGGCCGAAGGCCTTGAGCACCCGGATGCCCTGCGCCGACTCCTCCACCGTGGTGGCCAGATCGCCGGACTGGTCCTGGGCGCGCCGCGACGCGCGGCCGTACTCCTGCTCGAATCGCAGCGCCAGCAGCACCAGCGGCACCGCGATCAGCAATTCGACCAGACCGATCTGCCAGGCGAACGCGAACAGGATCAGCACCCCGGCGGCCAAGGTCATCGACAGTGCGACCAGCGTCGGCGCCACGAACGCGAAAAACCGGCGCAGCGTGGACATGTCGGTGATGGCGCGGGAGGTCAGCTGCCCCGATTCCATGCCGTCGTGCACGCCGACGGACAGCACTTGTAATCGCCGAAACAGCCTGGCGCGCAAGCCGACTTCCAGCTGCGCGGCGGGATGGGCGATGATCCATCGCCGCAGCCACGACGTCATGGTGCTGAGCAGCGACAGCACCGCCACCAGCAGCACCGGGCCCCAGATCCCGTCGAAATCGCGGCGGGCAACGGGCCCGTCGACGATGTGCGCGGTCAGCACCGGCACCAGCAGATCGCACAGCATGCCGAGACCCGGCAGCAGCGCGCTGGCGTAGAGCGCGCGGCGGTACGGGCGGAAATCGGGCCACAGCCGCCGCAGCGGACCCGAACGCGAGTTTTCGACCGGCGCACTCGATCCGGTAATGTCGGCCTCCGTATCGGACGAGGCCCCCGCCAAGACGACGGACACAGCTTCTCCCCCTTCGTCGTTCGCAAGATTCTCCCGCCCCACACAGCGGCCGCCGCACAGCTCGCGCCGGGGTACGACATTCCAGGTTGCCAGCACCGGGCACGGGCACGCCACAGGTTTTCGGCGGACTCGTCCGGTCCGGAAGCTGCTCGCGGCGGGCCCGAGACCCGGCCTATGCTGCACGACGTGCTGATAGTCGCCGGATACCTGCGGGTCCTCGACCGCGATCGCTATCTCGACAGCTGCCGCGCGGTGGTCGAGACCGCCCGGACCACCCCGGGTTGCCTGGACTATGCCTTGGGCGCGGACCTCGTCGAGCCCGACCGTGTCACCGTGTACGAGCGCTGGACCTCGCGCGAGGCCGTGGAGTCCTTCCGCGGCGCGGGTCCGGGCGATCTGTCCGAACAGATCATCGACGCCGACGTGCGCGAATTCACCTGCTCGGACGAGCGCCGACTGTGATTCCTACAGCCAGTCGGGCAGCGCCGGGAGGTCGCCGGTGAGATCGGCGCCGTCGGACCGCCCGATGAGCCAGGCGGCGACGGCGGCGGCCGGGCCGGTGACCTCGGTCGTGGGCGAGGTCCCGATGGTGGCCGTGTAGCCGGTGTCGGTGGTGGTCACGGTGAAACTGGGCGGCTTGGGCTCCGACGGATCCGATGTCATGGGCTTCGCGCCCGGCGGCAGGCTGGGCGTGGCCGCGCGATCCAACCCGTGCACCACTTCGGGCAGCAACCGTGCGACGAACTCCTCGGGCCAGTCGGCGGGCCGATAGCCGATGTCGAGGTCGACGTGGTGGATCTCGGCCTCGCGCAGGCGCAGCCACGGAATTGCCGTGGCGGGCAGTTCTTTTCCGGTGCGGGTGCGCACCGGGGTGGGCCAGCGGTCGGCGGGCATGGCACGGGCCAGCGCCAGCCAGCGGTCGGAGGCGGCGCGCAGGTCGTCGATCTGCTCCGCCAGCGGCCGCCGCGCGCCCATCTCGATATCGGAGTCGCGCAGGAATTGGCTTGCGTACTGCGGTGTTTCGATCCCGGTGCGGGCCCACAGCAGCAGATTCACCAGGCTGTCGGCATTGCGTGCCAGATGCGCGAGCACGTGTGCGCGGGTCCAGCCGGCGCACAGCGACGGTCCGGGCAGGTCGTCGTCGGTCAGTTTCTCCACCGCGCCGAGCAGGCGGGCGGTCGCCGTGTCGACCGTGCCGAGCAGGGACAGATGCTCGCTCAGTTCGGGGGCATCGCTGGTCACGGATGCGACACTACTCATCGCGGCGGCGGCGCGCCGCACCATATCGATCGCCGAAAGGTAACTGTTCAGATGCGAGACAAGTGGTCGTCGCCTGGTCGCGATAGGCATCACCGATGAGAACCAGCAGTTGTCTCCGAGCCGCCATGCTGGCCGCCGCCTTGTACCTGGCCGCCTGCTCGTCCGATCAGCCGGGCTTCGCCACGGGGAAGGATCGGCCGCTGGTCATCTCCCCGGACGATCTCCTCGCGCGCACCGGCGGCAGCGCGGCCGTCGCGATCGCCGACCCGGCGCACGGGCGGATCGAACATCGTCCCGACGGCGCGGTGATCTACACCCCCGACGCGGGTTTCACCGGCTCGGACACGCTCTCGGTCACCACCACCGATGCCGTGCGGCTGTACACCACCGACATTCCGCCTTTGGGGCAATTCGGTGGAACGACGGTGCAGGGCAGTGGTTTCGGGTCGGCGCTCACACCGGTTCCGGGATCGGCCGACGAGTTCTACGGACTGACCGACCGCGGCCCCAACGTGGATGGTCCCGCGAAGGATGAAAAGATCTCGCCCACACCGGATTTCGTTCCGAAGATCGGCAAGTTCCAGCTGACCGGCACGCGCGCCGAATTGGAATCGACCCTGGAACTGAAAAGCCGTGCGGGCGTGGCGTTCAACGGAGGGATCGATAGTTCGGCCTCGACCGGCGAGACGATCCGGGACCTCGACGGCCGGCCCCTGGCCCCGACCGATCACGGCCTGGATCCCGAGGGCCTGGTGGCGCTGCCCGACGGAACCTTCTGGGTCTCCGACGAATACGGCCCGTTCCTGGTGCATTTCGACGCCGCCGGTACCGAGATCGAGCGCCTCGCCCCGGGCAGCGGCCTGCCGAAGGAACTTTCGCTACGCACCCCCAATCAGGGGATGGAAGGACTCACCCTCACGCCGGACGGCGGCACGCTCGTCGGCATCATCCAAAGTGGTTTGCGCACACCGGGTCTCACCTCGGCCCGCGAAGTCCCGATGACCCGCATCGTCACCGTCGACCTGAAATCCAAGGCGGTCCGCGAGTTCGTCTATCCGCTGGAGAATCCGAAGAGTCAGCTGGCCGTCTCCGATATCACCGCGTTGAGCGCCACCACCTTCCTCGTCGACGAGCGTGACGGCAAACTCGCGCCGAAGTCGGACAAGAAGCTGTGGACCATCGATCTGGCCGGGGCCACCGACGTCGGTCCGCGGGCCGCGGTGCCCGGCACGCGCTACGACCCGAACCTCGGTCTGCTCGTCGGAGACAAGCCGCTGGAGACCTACGTCGGCGCCGTGCCCACCGCCGACGGCGTGGCGGCGCTGCGGCGGGCCGCGATCACACCGGTCGCGAAGCGTTCGAACCTCGACCTGTCGGGCCTGGTGGCCGGGCTGGCCGCCGACGGCGGCTGCTTCGGCCACGACAAAATCGAGGGCGTCGCCACCACCGACGGCGGCAGGACCCTCTACATCACCGACGACAGCGACTTCGGCCTGGCCGGCAGCACGGGCGACGCCCCACCGTTCGGGCTGCGACCCAAGATCCTGCCGAACGGAGCACAGGACAGTGGCGAGATCCTGCGGATCGACACCGGCAAACTGCCCGCGCGCACCGAGACGGCCGAGGTGACCGTGACCGTCGGGTGATTCTCAGGATTTACCCACACAGCACACGGACCGCTGACAGGCGGCGGTGTCACGGTGGAGTTATGCACATCCTCATGGAGATCATCGTCGGAGCCGGCGCGCTGGCCGTCCTGGGAGCTATGGCCGTGTCGGGGGCCGTCGCGTCGGCGGCGCCGCGCTCGCTGGTCGCCGTGCGCGTCCGCCGCCGCTGACCAGCCCGACCTGCACCGCCAGCGCCACCAGCCACAGCGACATCGACCCGACCTGGATGCGCTGGGCGATGCCGAGCGCGTAATCGCCGGTCAGGTTGTCGGCGATCAACATCCAGGCCGTCGCCGCCGTCCCCAGCACAACTATCCACAGGCCCGAATGCCGCAGGATCGGCCAGCGCCGGTACCGGAACGCGGCCGCGCTGAACGCGATCATGGCCACGAAGATCGAGGTCACGGCGAGCGTGCTGGTGAGCGCGTGCACCTGGTGCAGCTGCGGGAACAGGCCGTTGTCGCACGATTCGGCGCACGGTTCGATCGGCCATTGCGCGTCCGCGATGGTGGACGCGCCGAAGCAACCCAGCGCCACCCATCCGACCGTCGACAACCGGCGGCGCGAGAACGCGAACAGCCCGCCGAGTGCGGCCGCCAGCGCCAGACTGCCCGCGATCGTGTCGGCTGTGGAGAAGACCCAGCCGTAGGGGCGGCCGTCGGCGTCGAGTTCGCTGAGGAACGAGTCGACCGGGTCCAGGCCGACCGGCAGCACGAATTCCAGGATCCACGAGGAGTAGCAGACGCCCGCCACCGCGATCGCCGCGGCAATGCACCAGCGCAGGACCCGCGGCCACCGAGACACCGGCCGATCCCGTTCCAGCACGGCCGCCGCGGAGCGCGAGTGTTCGGTCTGCGCCATCGCCCTCGTTTCGTTGGTCCGTCGGCCCGACTACGGACTGGTCGGACGGGTTGCCGCCCTACCACTCCATCATGACCTATCGACCCGACAGCGCCGCCTGCACTCGGTCGGCCGCCGCCGCGGCGGGCTCGTGCTCCCACACCCGCACCACCAGCCAGCCCGCGTCCGCCAGCCGCGCATCGGTGTCGCGGTCCCGCGCGACATTGCCCGCGAGTTTGTCCGCCCACCACTGCGCATTGTTCTTCGGATAGGTGGCATGCTCCGGGCAGCAGTGCCAGAAACAGCCGTCGACATAGACGGCCACCTTCCGACGCGGGAACACCAGGTCCGCCCGTCGCCGCAGGCCACGCACCGGTGCCCGGTCCACGAAGAACCGGCACCCACGCCGATGTAGCTCCTTGCGCAGTTCGGTTTCGGGTTTGGTACCGACCCGGCGCTGGCGAGACATCCGCGCACTGGTTTGCGCGTCGGTCGTGGGGCGTCCTGCGGTCACGATGCCCAAGAGTATTGCGATGTACTGCCTTTCCACATGCTGTGCTCCCGTCAGCGGGCCGTCACACGGGTCTCGGCGAGTGTGGACAAGTCGGTGAATTCCCCTGCGACCGGGGGGAATCCACCCATTCTGAGCAGATGGTTCTCCACATCGCCCAGGAATCCGGGTGGGAAGCGGAGATTGCCGCGGGCGGCGCGGCGGAGGAAGCCCGCGGTGGCGCGGGCCGACAGCAGGCGGGCATCCTCGAGGAACCAGCGGAGGTCCTCGTACGGTTCGTGCACCGGCCAGGTCGAGACGGCCACGCGATGCACGGTTCCGGCGTGTCCCCAGGCCGCCGCGGGCCAGCGGTGACTCGGCAGCGGCAGTTCGTCGGGGACCACGTGGACCACCGGATCGGCCAATCGCGCCCCCGCCCACGACGCCATCCGCACGCTGACCGCATTGCCGACCAGCTTCCACCGGTGCCCCTGCCGCACACCCGGGGCGGCCAGCGCCGCATCCGTCCAACCGGGCGAAAACCCTTGCAGGCGTTCGGCATCCGCGAGACCGGGCGTGACGATCTCGCCGGACGGCAGCCGCACCGCGGGCGGGCTGGCGATCCCCAGCCCGGATCCCCCCTTGAGAGTAGGTACGGCGTTCACCGCCCAGCCGAGCCCACGCACCCCCTCGGTCCAGTAGAAGCCGCACGGATCGACATCCACGTCACCGATCGTCCGCGGCCCCGCGTCGGTGCCGAACAGCACCGGGCGCGGATCCTCGGTGCGCGAGGCCAGCATCAGCACCCGTTGTCGCCGCTGTGGTAACCCGAACGCTCGGGCATCCACCACCCGATACGCCCAGGTGTAGCCGAGTTCTTCCAGCGCGGCGGTGATGTGCCGCATCGCCTGCCCGCGATCGAGTTGCAGCATGAACGGCACATTCTCGATCAGCAACCAGCGCGGCCCCCGCTTGCGCCGCACCAACCGGAACACCTGATCCACCAAACCCGAACGCGCACCGGTAATCCCGGCGGTCCGCCCGGCCTGCGACAGGTCCTGACAGGGAAACCCGGCGGCGACCAGATCGGTCCCGGACGGCAGCGACCGCAATCGCGTCACGTCCGCATGCAACTCGACCTCGGGAAACCGCGCCGCCAGCACCGCCTGCGCACCCGGATCGATCTCGCACAGCAATTCGGTCCGCCACCCGTGCGCGCTCAGGCCGAGCTCCAGTCCGCCGATACCGGCGAACAGCCCGACCATCAGCGCGCCCGTCACAGCTCTCCTTTCGCCGCCCGACCCCGGCAAGCCCGCACTACCGTGCCGGGCCTGCGGGAGAACGTTACTCGAGTGCCGGAACGGGGTATCCGACTCCCCGCGAAATCGGCTTGCCCACCGTCGCGCCCATGACAACCATGGGCCGCATGACCTACCCGGCCGAAACCCTCACCCACGGACGCGTACAGCTACGCCGGGTCCGCCGCACCGACGAAGACACCCTGTACCGCCTCATCAACGAGTCCCTCACCCACCTCCGCCCATGGATGGGCTGGGTATCCCCCGAGGGCGAACACCCCCGCGCGGCAATCGCGGATTACCTCACCCGAGCCGACCAGAACTGGCTCTCCGGTGACTCCTTTTCCTACGCGATCCTCGTCTCCGACACCATGATCGGCGCCTGCGGCCTCGAAAACCGAATCGGCCCGGGCGCCCTCGAAATCGGCTACTGGCTACACCCCGCCCACACCGGACACGGTTACGCCACCGAATCCGCCGCAGCCCTCATCACCGCCGCCTTCACCCTCCCCACCATCGACCGCGTCCAAATCTGGCACGACGCCGCCAACACCGCGAGCGCCGGCGTTCCCCACCGCCTCGGCTTCACCGAAATAGCCCGCCACACCCCACCTCGCGACCCCTTGGCCCCTGCAGAAATCGGCACAGACATAATCTGGGAATTCACCCGAGCCGAAACATCGTGAAACGTGGGCAAAGAGAAATCCCCTGACACACAATGTGTGTCAGGGGATTGATGCGCGCCCGGAGAGACTCGAACTCCCAACCTTCTGATCCGTAGTCAGATGCTCTATCCGTTGAGCTACGGGCGCAGGTGATGTCCAATGACATCGTGTGTTCAGTTATGACCCGGCTGGCCGGGCGTGGCGGAGGCGAGAGGATTTGAACCTCCGGTCCCCGTGAAGGGACAACTCATTAGCAGTGAGTCCCATTCGGCCGCTCTGGCACGCCTCCTGGAGCCTTCTCGTTCGAGGGGCCCGGTCCTTTCGAACCGCCGAGAGCAAAGAGTACAGAGGTACCGCTCGGGACGCAAAACGGCTGGTCAGTTGGGGCTAGCGTAGGTGGCTGTCGAACCAGTCGAAGATTCGGGACTGGGCGTCGAGCAGGATGTCGGCGTCTTCGGAGTCGGCGGCGTCGAAGCCCGGGTGGTCGGGGCGGTGGTGCAGGCCTGGGTAGCTCACCAGGAGGGTGGCGACGGCGGCTCGGGCGGCGGCCTCGCGCAGGGACTCGAGTTGGTCGGCCGGGGTGGCCGGATCGTCCATGCCGTACAGGCCCAGCCACGGGGCCTGCAGTTGCGGAGCGGCCCGGACCAGCGCGTCGGCCCGATCGTCGAGGGGGACGGTGATTCCGGGGGCCGCCACGCTGACGGCGGCGCCGATCGGCCGGTTGGTCGCCACCAGGCAGGCGGCGGTGCCCGCCGAATCGAAGCCGAGGACCCCGATGCAGTCACCGAACACCCCGCGGCCGACGAGCCAGTCGTAACACGCGTCGAAGTCGTCGAACAGTTCGTCGCCGAACACCGCGTCGGTGCTGCCGTTGCGGTGGAACAGATTGGGCGCCACGACGATCCAGCCCTCGCTGGACAGCGACCGCATCAGCTCCAGCAACGCATCCGCGAACTCCCGGGATTCATGCAGCACGACGATCGCGCCGCGCGCATGCCCCTCCGGCTCGAGCACGGTGATCGGCACCCGGGCCGCCACGGCGCCGTCGCGCGGCGCTGCGATGTCTCGATAAATGCCCGACATGAAACCAGGGTAGTTCGGCTTCGGAAACTTCGGGAGAACTCGCATATGAGGCGGACTCCCCCCGAATAATTTTCGGCCGGGCCGCCACCACGACCGAGCCGGTCCGGCAAGTTCTACTGTGGTGAGGTGAGCGCTCGTATTCGTCCGGACCTGGAGTCCATCCCCGCCTACGCACCCGGCCGCAGTCGTCCCGGTGCGGTGAAGTTGGCCAGCAACGAAACCACCCACGGCCCGCTGCCGACCGTTGCCAAGGCCATCGCGGAGGCGGTCGAACTCGCCAACCGGTACCCGGACAACATGGCCGGCGAACTTCGCGCGGCCATCGCCGAGTTCCACGATGTGGACGTGTCGCGGGTGGCGGTCGGTTGCGGCAGCGTCGCTCTGTGTCAGGAATTGGTGCAGATCACCTGTGCCGCGCCGACCGACGAGGTGCTGTTCGCGTGGCGCTCGTTCGAGGCTTATCCGATCGTCACCCAGGTGGGCAACGCGCGGGCGGTGCAGGTGCCGCTGACCGGCGGCTACGCCCACGACCTGGACGCGATGGCCGCGGCCGTCACCGAGCACACCAGGCTGATCTTCGTCTGCAACCCGAACAATCCCACCGGCACGGCCCACGGGCGCGCCGAGTTGATCCGGTTCCTCGACGCCGTGCCGGGCCACGTCCTGGTCGTGCTCGACGAGGCTTACTACGAATATCTGCGGCTGCCCGCCGACGATCATCCCGACGGCGTGGAGATCGGCCGCGATCGGCCGAACGTGCTGGTGCTGCGGACCTTCTCGAAGGCGTACGGGCTGGCCGGGCTGCGGGTCGGCTACGCGGTGGGCGATCCGGAGGTCATCACCGCGCTGCTCAAGGTGCACATCCCGTTCAGCGTGAATCGGCTGGCGCAGGCGGCCGCGATCGCCTCTCTGGAGGCCCGGCACGAACTGCTGGACCGCACCGATCATGTTGCGGCCGAACGGGATCGGATGGGCAACGCGCTGCGGTCAGCGGGCTACACCGTGCCGCCGAGCGAGGCGAATTTCGTGTGGCTGCCGCTGGGCGAGCGCAGTGCGGAGTTCGGCGAGGCGAGCGCGGCGGCCGGAGTGCTGGTGCGGCCCTACGGAACCGACGGCGTCCGAGTGACGGCGGGCGATCCGCACGAAAACGACCTGTTCCTGGCCTTCGCTACGAATTCAGAGGTCATCGGCCGTTTTCTGGGCTGAGGGGACCACACCCGCCCAGGTGAGCCGTCGGCACCGCAGGGGCGACGGTGGCCGTACTCAATGAGGACCGGCCTCAGCGGACACAATCCGCCTCGGCGCGGCGAAATCCGCCGGTTGCCGACTGATTGTGTCCGTTCAGACCGGGTCAGTGTGTGCCCAGCGCCTTGGCGAGCGTCGGCCACGCCTTGGGCAACTCATCCGCCCAGTACGGCCAGGAGTGCGTCCCCACCGGGTTGAGGTTCACCGTGGCCGGGATCTGCATGCGGGACAACCGGTCGGCCAGCGCCATCGTGCAGGCGTTGGCCGCGGCCTCGAGCGGTCCGCCGAAGGCGACCGAGGTGGTCGAGTCGGGGTTGGCGGAGCTGTCGTGCGGGCCGGGCAGACCGCTGCCCGACGACAGGTAGATCGTCTCGCCGCGTAACCCTTCCGCGTTCACCATCACATCGTGCGCCAGCCAGTCGGGGTCGTCCTGGTTGCCGAACATGTTGTCCGGGTCGCCGCCGTAGGTGCGCACCACGGCCCGCGCCTGCGCCTGCCCGAGATCGGAACCCATGGCGTAGCAGCCACTGTGAGCGGCGACCGCGCGGTACAGCCGGGTATTGCGCATGACCAGCATCATCGCGGCCTCGGCGCCCATCGATACGCCCTCGACGGCGTTGCTGCCGTTGCCGTCGAACTTCGCGTCGATCAGCGGGGAGCTCGCGGGTGAGAAAGGTTTCCCACTTGTTGGTGCCCAGGACCGGGTCCGTCTGCTGCCAGTCGGTGTAGTAGCCGGCCGGGCCGCCGAGCGTGAAGACCACGTTGACCTGTTTGTCGTCGAAGAACCGCAGGGCGTGGCCGCGTTCGATCCAGTTGTTGTAGTCGTTACTCGCGCTGCGGCCGTCGAGCATGTAGAGGGTGGGCCGCGGTCGGCTGCGGTCGGTGGGCAGCAGCACCTGCACCTCCACCGTCCGGCCCATCGCGGGCGAGCGCACCGACACCTCGACCAGCCGATCGGAGAGGGACTCGACGTGGTCGATCGCCGCTTCCAGGGGAGGCGACTTCTCCGCCCGGGGCTGCGGCCCCTCGGCCGAACCGGACTCGGCGGGCGGTTGATGCGGGGGCGGAGGGTCGGCCATACCCGGAGCTGCCGAACCGGCCACACCGATGACCAGTGCGGCACAGGCGATGGCGGCGCCGGACAGCCGACACCGTCTCCGGCGACGAACCATGACCGTCATCCTGCCAGAGGTCGAGGGCAGCGGCGAAGCGCGGAATAGGGGTCGCGCCGAAAGTGGCCTGCGCCACAGCAATTCGAGTTACGCTGGCGAGTCAGTCCGAGGCCAGGTCGTTCTCCCAGCGCCGCTCCACCCCGGTGAACCGCCAGATCGCCACGGCCACCGCCCAGGTCAGCACGAAAAGTCCGACGATGATGAAGCCGAGCTGCCCCAGGTCGAGATTGCCGATCCAGGCGACGATCCCCGACTCCACACCGACCTTCTCCACCAGGATCGACACCAACTCCTGCCCGCCGATCAGCAACGCCACCGCCACCGATAGCCCGGTGATCACCAGGTTGTAGTAGACCTTGCGGATCGGCCGGGCGAAGGCCCAGTCGTAGGCGTAGCTCATGAACGAGCCGTCCAGCGAGTCGAGCAGCGACATGCCGGCCGAGAACAGCACGGGCAGCACCAGAATCGCGTACCAGGGCAGTCCGGTCGCGGCCGCGCCGCCCGCGATGACCAGCAGGCCCACCTCGGTGACGGTGTCGAAACCCAGCCCGAACAGCAGTCCGACCGGATACATGTGCCACGGCTTGCGCACCATCCGCACCGCGGGCGCGAGCACTCTGTTCAGCAGCCCGCGCGAGTCCAGCGCCCGTTCCAGCTGCGCCTCGTCGAACTCGCCGCGCCGCATCTGCCGGAACACCCGCCAGATCCCGATCAGGGACGCCAGATTCAACAGCCCGATCAGAATCAGGAAGGTGCCCGAGACGCTGGTCCCCCACAGCCCCGTCCACCGTTGCAGCCCCGAATCGGAATCCTCCAGATTCCGCG
This sequence comes from Nocardia sp. N2S4-5, assembly GCF_044628355.1. Lineage (NCBI taxonomy): Bacteria > Bacillati > Actinomycetota > Actinomycetes > Mycobacteriales > Nocardiaceae > Nocardia > Nocardia sp. N2S4-5. Next base: position 4,713,771 of record NZ_JBIUPM010000001.1, read on the forward strand.
CCAACGCCCGCACCCCCAGCGCGATCAGCCCGACGAGCACGAAGACCACCGACGAGTGCCCCAGCGAGAACCAGAACCCGACCGACTGCGACCGCGCCCGCCCGTTCTCCGCCACCAACTTCCGCGTGGTGTTATCGATCGCGGCAATGTGATCGGCATCGAACGCATGCCGCATCCCGAGCGTGTAAGCGGTCACCCCCAGCCCGACCCCGAACACCGCTCCGTCGACGAGGTGCTGCTGCGGCACGATCACCAGCAACAACACACCCCACCCGACCACATGCAGGACCGCGATCGCCCCCACCATTCCAACCACGCCGCGCACCACAACACCCCGTTCCCCTACCGACCGAACCGGTCAACGGTACAACCCGCCCCCTCCCCCGCCCCGACACCGATTGGGCATCCCGCCCAGCTCACCAGTAACCTGAGATGGCTCCGTCCGGAGCAAGGTGGGTTGCCCGAGCGGCCTAAGGGAACGGTCTTGAAAACCGTCGTGGTTCACGCCACCGTGGGTTCAAATCCCACACCCACCGCAGGTCAGGTACACGTCTCAGTCAACCCGACGCCTGTGCTGGGCGCGGCCCACCCCCATCGCTTCAGCGGAAGTCGCGGGTTGACAGTTCCTTCTCGACCAGTTCGAAAACCTCGCCCAGAACCCTGATCTGCTCCGGTGTCAGCAGGTCTATGAAATCCCGGCGGACCGCGTTTACGTGGCCTGGGGCTGCGGTGCGTAGGCGGGTCATGCCTACCTCGGTGAGGTGGGCGCGGACTCCTCGGCCGTCTTCCTCCGCGCTCGTGCGGCGGACCATGCCCTGGGCTTCCATGCGGCGGATCTGGTGTGTGAGGCGGCTTCTGGAGGAGAGGACGCCGTCGGCTAGATCGCTCATGCGGAGGGAGTGGTCGGGGGATTCGGAGAGGAGGACGAGGATTCGGTATTCGGCGAGGCTTAGGTCGTTGTCGCGTTGGAGTTGGCGGTTGAGTTGGGCCATGAGGCGTTGGCCGCCGTCCATGTAGGCGCGCCAAGCGCGCTGCTGAGCCGAGCTGAGCCACCTCGGCTCCGGGGGCGTACCGCTCGGTTCGGAAGTCATGCGGACATTCTATTAGCCGCCCGAGATGCGAGCTTCGCCCGGTCAGGGCGGGGAGGACCGGGGTCAGCGGGTGGACGACAGCATTGCGCGGCTCAGGTCGGCGATGCCGGTGCAGCCCGAAAGGCCCATGGCCGCATCGAGATCCGCGAGCAGCACGCGGAGGGCGTGCCGGACTCCGGCCGCTCCGGCGATGCCCAGGCCGTAGGCCCACGGGCGGCCGTAGAGCACTGCCTTGGCGCCCAGTGCGAGGGCGACCATGACGTCCGAGCCGGTGCGGATGCCGGAGTCGAAGAGCACGTCGGCGCGGTCGCCGACGGTCGCGACAACCGTGGGCAGCGCGTCCAGCGCCGCGATGGAGCCGTCGACCTGGCGGCCGCCGTGGTTGCTCACCACCACCGCGTCGGCGCCGGCGTCGACCAGTTGGCGGGCGTCGTCGGGATGCAGGACGCCCTTCACCGCGATCGGCAGTTCGGTCCATTCGCGCAACCGGGCGATGTCGGCCGGGCGCAGGCCGTGGTTGCCGAACAGGCCGACCCAGGTCAGCACCGCCATCCGCAGCGCCTCCTCGCTCTCCTCCGGCGGCGCGGACAGCTTCGCCCGAAACACGGGGTCCGACAAGTAGTTCGCGATGCCCTTGGCCTGCAGGAACGGCAGGTGGGCCAGCTCGAGATCGCGCGGACGCCAACCCAGGCTGGGAGTGTCCGCGGTGACCACGATCGCCCGGGCGCCCGCCTTCGTCGCCCGCTCCACGAACGAGCGGGCCAGCTCATCGTCGTTGGGCCAGTACAGCTGGTACCACCAGGCCCCGGCGGCCGCGCCGACGTCCTCGATCGGGGTCGACGCCGCCGTCGACAGCACCATGCCGACGCCGAGTTCGCGGGTCACCTCCGCGACGAGCGCCTCGCCGCGTTCGTGCAGCAGTTCCAGCACGCCGACCGGTGCGGTCAGGATCGGCGCGGCCAGCCGCGTACCGAGCACCTCCACCGAAAGATCGCGCACACCAGGTCCGCTGGCGCCGCGCCACATCCGCGGGACCAGCCGGTACCGGTCGAACGCCGCCTCGTTCGCCGCCGCGGTGCGTTCGGACGACGCGCTGCCCGCCACATAGGCATAGGCCTCCGGCGACAGCACCTCGCGGGCTCGTTCGGCCAGGCCCGCGGCCGTCATCGGCAACTCGGGGACCGCACCGGAGAGCCCGGCCAGATAGATCTCGTTCTGGAAGTCGGCGAAACTGCTCATTCCCGGAACGCTAGTAGGAATCACCCGCCGCCGAACAGAATCGATAGTGTCGGCGCATGCCCGAGTTGATCGCGCCCACCACACGCCTTCACGACGCCTGGCTCGACGCGCATGCCGAGTGGGGTCCCGGCGCGCATGAAGACGGGTTCGGGCTGGCGCCCACCGACGAGGTCGAGTCGCAGACCGGTTTCGCCGCATGGGTGAAACGGCTGACCGACGACACGGACACCACATACCGGTGGATCGCCGAAGACAACCGCGTACTCGGCGGAATCGCACTGCGACACAACGTCGACGACTACGTGAATTGGGCCGGCCACATCGGCTTCGGCATCCGCCCGACAGCACGACGACAGGGGCTTGCCACCTGGGCGCTGGGCAGCATGCTCGACCACGCGCGTGCACTCGGCATGGACCGCGTGCTGGTTGTCTGCGCCGCGCACAATGTCGAATCGGCGAAAACGATCGAGCGCGCCGGCGGCATCCTCGAAGAAGTCCGCGATACCCGGCACGGACCCGCGCGACGGTACTGGATAGCACTCGCCTGACCCGAAGCAAAACCGCAACGCGGGAAGCCGGGCAGCAGCGCAGTACCGGCGACGGAGTGCTGGTTTCGGCGCGGGGCGCGGGAGTTCGGAACGGGAGGGTCGTAAGGTCGCGGGTATGTATGCGGTGACACTCGAGGGTTTCGGCGGTCCTGAGGTACTGGGGTGGGCGGAAGTGCCGGATCCGGTGGGTCCGGCGGCCGGTGAGGTGCTCATCGAGGTCGCGGCGGCGGGCGTGAATCGCGCGGATCTGATGCAGCGGCAGGGGTTCTATCCGCCGCCGCCCGGGGCCAGCGAGATCGTCGGACTGGAAGTGTCGGGTGTGATCGCGGCGGTCGGGGCGGGCGTGACGGACTTCCGGACGGGTGATCGGGTGTGTGCGCTGCTGTCCGGCGGCGGGTACGCCGAGCGGGTGGTGGTGGCCGCGACCCAGGTGCTGCCGGTACCGGAGGGGCTGGATCTGGCTGCGGCGGCGGCACTTCCGGAGGTGGCCGCCACCGTTTGGTCGAATCTGGTGCTGCGGGCCGGGCTGCACGCGGGGCAGCTGCTGCTGATTCACGGCGGCGGCAGCGGTATCGGCACCCATGCCATTCAGGTGGCGGTGAGCCGCGGCGCGCGGGTGGCGGTGACGGCGGGCTCGCAGCTCAAGCTCGACCGCTGTGCGGAACTCGGCGCGAGCATCCTGATCAACTACCGCGACGACGATTTCGTGGCCGTGGTCGGCGAGGCGGGCGGCGCCGACGTCATTCTCGACAATATGGGCGCGGCCTACCTGAACCGCAATGTCGAGGCCCTCGCCGAGGACGGGCAGCTGTGCATCATCGGCATGCAGGGCGGGGTCCGCGCCGAGTTCGATATCTCGAAACTGCTGGCCAAGCGCGGCACCGTGCACGCAACGAACCTGCGGCGCCGCCCGGGAACCGGCCGTTCCAGCAAGGCGGAGATCATTGCCGAATTGCGTCGACACCTGTGGCCGCTGATCGCCGACGGCACCGTCGCCCCCGTGGTGAGCGCCGAGCTCCCCGCCACCGAGGCCGCCGAGGCGCATCGCCTGCTCGACTCACCGGAGACCGTCGGCAAGGTGATCCTGCGGATCAACGAGCAATAGGGAGACGGACGCTCAGTCCAGCGTCGCCAAGGCACGGCCCAACTGCTCGATCTCGAATTTCGTTGTGTAAGGCGCCAACCCGATGGTGACCGCCCCGCCCTCGTCGTTCACACCCAGCGCGTCGAGCAGACGGCTTCCCCCGTGCACGCCGCTGAGCGTGCCGACGCGATGATCGGCCAGCTTCGCGGAGACCTTCTCGGCCTGCATGCCGGCGATGGTGAAACTCACCGTCGGGATGCGGGTGGAGGCGCGGCCGATCACCGTCAGGTTCGGGACGCGGTCCAACACGTCCATCAGATGCTCGAACAGCTGATCGTGATAGTCCTGCAGCGAGGTGATCGAGATCTCCAGCCGCTCACGGCGAGTGCCGGTGGCCTGCTCGTCCAGCCCGGCGAGGTATTCGATGGAGGTGGTGAGCCCGGCGAGCAACGCGTATTGGTGATGCCCGACCTCGAGCCGCTCGGCGCCTTTGGCATAGGGATTCAGCGACATGGACGGAATCCGGTCCAGGAACGCCGGATCCCGGAACACCAGCGCGCCGATCTGCGGCCCGCCCCACGCGGGGGCCGACAGCGCGACCACGTCGGCGTTGAGTTCGTCGATATCGATCAGCGCGTACGGTGCGGCGCCGAAGCAATCGGCCACCAGCAAACCGCCGACCTCGTGCACCCGGTCCGCGGCAACCCGCACGGCCGGCGCCGAACCCACGATCGGCGACGCCGCCGTCAAGGCAACTAAACGCGCGGTGGGCCCGATCAGCTCCTCGAACTGCCAGGCCGGCATCTCACACGTCTCTATTTCCACCTCGGCCCAACGCACATGGGCGCCATAGCGGTTGGCGATGCGCAGCCACGGCGCCACGTTCGCCTCGTCGTCCAGACGCGACAGCACGATCCCCGTGCCCAGCCCGAGCCGGGAACTCAACGACTCGGCCAGCCAGGCCAGCAGTACCGCGCGATCCGGGCCGAGTACGACGCCCGCCGGGTCGGCGCCGACCAGGTCCGCAACCGCCTCGCGCGCGGCGTCCAGGATGGCGCCGCTGCGCCTGGTGGCCGAATACCGATTACCGTGGGTGAACGCGGAAGTGCGGAAACCTGTTGAGACGGCGCGGGATACCGAATCGGGGACGAGCATCCCCGCCTGCGGGTCGAGATGGATCCAGCCGTCGCCCAGGGACGGTATCAACCCCCGAACCCTCGCGACGTCGTAAGTCATGTGGGCCACTCTAAGGGCAGGGGGCAAGTCGAGGTAACCGTGTCGACGGCTACCACCGAGCACCGGACTACCACACCGGTACCACCGGGGTAACCAGCTGACAGATCACGCGACATGGCAACCGACTTTCAGCAAACCGAACCACTCACGAGGCGGACACGACCGCAACAGAATACTGACCGTCACCATCCGGCATACCCGCAGTGCGTACCCACCCGAAGCGCGTCGCGGCCGGACAAGACATGATGGAGATCATGACGCAATCGGACGGAGCACCGGATTCCATCGTGGTGATCGGCCCCGAAGGCAAGCCGCTGGTCATCCCGGCGAGCGCCCAGGGCGAGGCGCCGTTCGCCGGGCAGGTGGTCGGCGAGGGCGGCGCGGAGACCGACAGCAAGGACGAGTCGCTGGCCGACATGGTCGAGCAACCGGCGAAGGTCATGCGCATCGGCACCATGATCAAGCAGCTATTGGAGGAGGTGCGGGCGGCGCCGCTGGACGATGCCAGCCGCACCCGCCTCAAGGAGATCCACCAGACCTCGATCCGCGAACTGGAACAGGGCCTGTCGCCGGAGCTGCGCGACGAGCTGGAGCGCCTCGCGCTGCCGTTCAGCGAGGGGTCCATCCCGTCGGACGCCGAGCTGCGCATCGCCCAGGCCCAGCTGGTCGGCTGGTTGGAGGGACTTTTCCACGGCATCCAGACCGCGCTGTTCGCCCAGCAGATGGCCGCGCGCCAGCAGCTCGAGCAGATGCGGCACGCGCTGCCGCCGGGCGCGCACACCCCGGGCGAGCGCGGGCAGGGCGGTTCGGCCACGGGCAGCGGTCAGTATCTCTGACGCTTCCGAACACCGACCATGCGCGGTTTGCGGCCCGCACGCAGCGGCCGCCACCGCGCACAGCTACAGTCGGTCACTGTGCCCGCAGCAGCTCCAGCCGAGCCGGCGACCGCCGAACAGCGCCCGGCCGACGCCTCGGTACCGATAGTGTCTGATTCGCAGTCGTTCGGACGTGCGTTCAAGGATCTACGCGACGGCTTCGCGCAGCGTGAACTATGGCTGTCGCTGGGCTGGCAGGACATCAAGCAGCGGTACCGCCGGTCGGTGCTGGGGCCGTTCTGGATCACCATCTCGACCGCGGTGCAGGCGGCCGCCATCGGCCTGCTGTACGCGACGCTGCTCGCTCAGCCGCTGCGCGAATATCTGCCGTACGTGACCGTCGGCATCATCGTGTGGAATGTGATCGAGGCCAGCATCATCGAGGGCGCGGACGTGTTCATCGCCAACGAGGGCCTGATCAAACAGCTGCCCTCGGCATTGAGCGTGCACATCTACCGCATGGTGTGGCGGCAGTTCCTGTTCTTCGCGCACAACCTCGTCATCTACGCGGTGATGCTGGTCGGATTCAGCGTGTGGCGCGATCTGAACTGGTCGGTGCTGCTCGTGCTGCCCGCCATCGTGCTGTTGTTCCTCAACGCGATGTGGGTGTCGATCGTGTTCGGCATCTTCAGCACTCGCTACCGCGACATCGCGCCCATTCTCGGCAGCCTCACCCGCATGCTGTTCGTGCTGACCCCCGTCATGTGGTCGGCGAAAGTGCTGCACGCGCAAGGCGGCACGGTGAGCGAGCGGGCCCGGCTGGTCGAATTGATCCCGACGTTCCACTATCTCGAGATCGTGCGCGCACCGGCGCTGGGCGATCCGATCGCGTTGCGCAGCTGGCTGGTGGTGCTCACATTCACCGTCGTCGGCTGGGTGGTGGCAATCTTGGCTCTGAAGCAGTTCCGATCCCGCGTCCCCTACTGGGTGTGAAGGCGACATGTCCGATGTGAGTATCGAAACCCGGAACGCCTGGGTGGAGTTTCCGATCTTCGACGCCAAATCACGATCTTTGAAGAAGGCGTTCCTCGGCAAGGCCGGTGGTTCCATCGGGCGCAACAAGTCCGACGTGGTGGTCGTCGAGGCGCTGCGCGACATCACCGTGTCGTTCCAGGAGGGCGACCGGGTGGGCCTGGTGGGCCATAACGGCGCCGGCAAATCGACACTGCTGCGGCTGCTTTCGGGAATCTACGAACCGACTCGCGGCAGCGCGCGCGTAACCGGCCGGGTGGCACCGGTTTTCGATCTCGGCGTCGGCATGGACCCGGAGATCTCCGGTTACGAGAACATCGTCATTCGCGGGCTGTTTCTCGGGCAGAGCCGTAAGCAGATGATGGCCAAGGTCGACGAGATCGCCGAGTTCACCGAACTCGGCGAATATCTCAACATGCCGCTGCGCACCTATTCGGCCGGTATGCGGGTCCGTCTGGCGATGGGCGTGGTGACGTCGATCGATCCCGAGATCCTGTTGCTGGACGAGGGCATCGGCGCGGTGGACGCCGAGTTCATGAAGAAGGCGCGAAATCGCCTGCGCGATCTCGTCGCTCGCTCCGGAATCCTGGTATTTTGCAGCCATTCCAACGAATTCCTGGCGCAACTGTGCGACACCGCGATCTGGATCGATCACGGGCAGATGCGGATGCGCGGCGGAATCGAGGAAGTGGTGCGGGCCTACGAGGGGCCCGATGCCGGTGATCATGTCGCCCAAATTCTGCGCGAGCTGGAACGAGAACGGGAACTGGAGCGGAATCCCACATGAGTGATCAGGCGGCCGCCGCCGAGGCAGCGCGGTCCGAACCGGCACCGGGCGGGGACCGCATCGTCGCGGTGGTCGTCACGCACAAGCGCCGCGAGTTGCTGGCCGAATCGTTGAAAGTGCTGGGCGCGCAGACACGCCCGGTCGATCACCTGATCGTGGTGGACAACGCCAACGAGCCCGAGGTGGGCGAGCTGGTGCGGGAGCAGCCGGTGCCGGCGACCTACCTGGGTTCGGAGCACAACCTCGGCGGCGCCGGTGGTTTCGCACTGGGCATCCTGCACGCGCTGTCGCTCGGCGCGGACTGGGTCTGGCTGGCCGACGACGACGGGCGGCCGGAGGGCCCGGAGGTGCTCGAGACGCTGATCGGCTGCGCCCAGCGGCACGGGCTCGCGGAGGTGTCGCCGGTGGTGGCCGACATCGACGATCCCGATCGGCTGGCCTTCCCGCTGCGCCGCGGCGTGGTGTGGCGGCGACTGCGTTCCGAACTCGGCGACGACGACTTCCTGCCCGGCATCGCCTCGCTGTTCAACGGCGCCCTGATCTCGGCGCGGGCCGTCGACGTGATCGGCGTTCCGGATCTGCGGCTGTTCGTGCGCGGGGACGAGGTGGAGATCCATCGCCGCCTGGTGCGGTCGGGACTGCCGTTCGGCACCTGTCTGCGGGCCGCATACCTGCATCCCAACGGATCCGCCGAGTTCAAGCCGATTCTGGGCGGGCGGATGCACACCCAGTACCCGGACGACCCGGTCAAGCGCTACTTCACCTATCGCAACCGTGGCTACCTCATGGCACAGCCCGGGATGCGGAAACTGCTGCCGCAGGAATGGGCTCGATTTTCCTGGTTCTTCCTTGTGCAGCAAAAAGATCCGGCCGGTCTGAAAGAATGGCTGCGACTGCGACGCCTGGGGCGGCGCGAGCAGTTCCACAAACCCGGTTAGATCAGCGTTTTCGAATATGGAGGTACGGCTGTGAGCAACCCCTACGGCGGGCAGCCACCGAACGGGCACAATCCCTGGCAGCAGAACGGGCAACCGCCGTATCCCGGAGTTCCCCAGCCGCAGAACGGCGGTGGCGCCTACGGTGCGCCGCAGCTCCCGCAGCGCGGGGCGCAACAGCCGCACAGCGCCTCGTCGCCGCAGCTCCCGCAGGCCGGGCACGGTGGGTCCGCACCGCAGATCCCGCAGCCGCACAGCGCGTCGTCGCCGCAGGTGCCGCAGCCGGGATATGGTGCGCCGCAACCGCACAGCGCGTCGTCCCCGCAGATTCCGCAGCCCGGTGCGCCGCAGTTCCCGCAGCCCGGTTATCCCGCGCTGCCGCCGTACGGTGCGCCGCCGCAGCCGGGTTACGGCGCACCCCAGCCCGGATACGGCGCACCCGTTCCCGGACAACAGTTTCCGGGCGCTCCGGCCAATCCCTATGGCGGGCAACCGAATCCGTATGCCCAGCCGAATTACGGTGCGCCGCAAGGGCCCTACGGCCCCGGGCAGCCGCAGTTCCAGCCCGAACCGGGCCCGCCCGGCATCGTGGTGGACAGCTCCTACTTCCCGATGGCCTTCATGCTGGCGCTGACCGGGCCGAAGATTCTCGTGAACGGGCAGCAGGTGCCGATGGCGCGCTGGGGCGCCACGCACATCCCGATCGGGCCGGGCCAGCATCACCTCCGGGTCGCCACCCGCTGGATGTGGGACATGGGCCCGGCCGACGCCGTGGTGCCGGTGACCGAGGGCATGAGCACCCGCGTCTACTACCGGTCACCGGCGATCGCGTTCATCCGCGGGGCCATCGGGCCGGTGCCGCAGTCCACGCCCGGTATCGCCTTCATCTACGTGATGTGGGGCCTCGTGGCGCTCATCGTCCTGCTCAACATCGTGATGATCGCGGCGCTGTAGGCGCGGTCGGAAGAACAGTCTCGGAAAATATGTTGCGCCCCGTCCGGGGCGCCTGTCATCGTTGTACCAGTCCACAACGGACACAACGTCGAAAGGGTCGAGGAGGTGGAAGCGTGAACGTCAACTATCGGATTGTCGCGGTCGGGCAGCGGCCGGATATCGAAAGCCGCGCCGCCGCATGCGCTTCCACCCTCTCCCCGATGCACTGAGCCCACGCCGGGCGCAGTGCCCGACGAAGGACGACTCTCCATCATGGTCGATTACGACCGTCTGACTTCTTACGGCTGGAATCCGGCCGTTTCCGCCGCGTATACACGACTGCTCGACACCGGCTGGGTCCCGGCCCGCGTGATCCGGATGGATCGCAGCGAGTGCGACGTCGCGACACCCGAAGGGCTCGCGCGTGCGCGCTGCCCGCGGGCGGATACCAACGTCGAGGGCCTGTGTACCGGCGACTGGGTCGCTGTGGACACCGAACTCGTTGTGCGGCAACGACTTCCCCGGCGCACGGCGATCGTGCGCGCTACCGTCTCCGGGCGTTCGGAGGCCCAGGTACTGGCCGCGAACGTCGATACGGTGCTCGTGTGCACGGCCGCCGACGGCGACGTCGACCTGGGCCGCATCGAGCGACTGCTGGCCCTGGCCTGGGAATCCGGTGCGCAACCGGTGGTGGTGCTGACGAAAACCGATCTGGCCGTAGACGTTCCGCTGGACGAGGTGCGCGCGGTCGCGCCGGGGGCGACCACGCTGGCCGTCAGCGCGACCACGGGTATGGGCATGGACGTGCTCACCGCCGTGCTCTCGGGCACCGTCGCGTTGATCGGTCCCTCCGGCGCGGGCAAGTCCACGCTGGCGAACGCGCTACTCGGCGCGGAAGTGTTCGCCACCAACGATGTTCGCGCCGCCGACAAGCGCGGACGGCACACGACCGTGCACCGCGAGTTGCGCCCCCTACCGGGCGGCGGCACCCTCATCGACACCCCGGGTCTCCGCTCGGTCGGGCTGTGGGATGCGGCCGCGGGCCTGGGCCGCACGTTCAGCGATATCGAAACCCTCGCCGCCGACTGCCGTTTCGCCGACTGCTCCCACCAACGCGAGCCCGGCTGCGCGATCCGGTCCGCCCTGGAATCCGGCGCACTCCCACAACGCCGCTTCGACAGCTACCTGAAATTGCAACGCGAAAACGAGTGGCTGGCCTCCCGCACCGACGCCCGCCTCCGCGCCGAACGCCAGCGAGCCTGGAAGAACGCAACCAAGTCACAACGCTGGGAATACCGCAAACGCCATTCCGGCTGACGACGGTCGGCGGCGTCCGGCTCGGCGCGTGACGCCTTCAGTGCGGCGCGAGGCCGCCGATCGCCGCCGCGGACCGAGCGGGCTCGGGCAGGTGTGACGTTCACCGCATAGGACACGACGCCCACCGGGTCCGCTCGGGATCGCGCCGCGCCACGAATGCGGCCCTCACCGCGAAATACCGCGACACTGCCGCATTCGTGTGCCGGCGGATACCCTCCACCTCACTATGCAACTAGTTGCATAGTGATGAGTGGTCGCTTAATCTCCGAATCGGGCAGATCCCTCCCCCGGCCGTCGTCTACTCGAGATCATCGAGTCGGGGGCGACAGATTGGAGCAGGCGAATGACGGAAGCAGGCAAGCCGCTGGCGGGCCGGACCCTGATCATGTCGGGCGGCAGCCGCGGCATCGGGCTGGAGATCGCCAAGCGAGCCGCGGGCGACGGGGCGAACATCACTTTGATCGCGAAGACCGACCAGCCGCATCCGAAGTTGCCCGGCACCATCCACACCGCGGCCGCGGAACTCGAGCAGGCCGGGGGCACGGTGCTGAAGTTCGTCGGCGACGTGCGTGACGACGATGCGGTCGCGCAGGCCGTGCAGCAGACCATCGGCCGGTTCGGCGGCATCGACCTGGTCGTCAACAATGCCTCGGCGATCGACCTCTCGCCGACCGAGACGCTGGCGATGAAGAAGTACGACCTGATGCAGGACATCAACTGCCGCGGCAGTTTCCTGCTGTCCAAGCTGAGCATTCCGGCGCTGAAGGAATCCGCGCAGGCCGGCCGCAACCCGCACATCCTGACCCTGTCCCCGCCGCTGAACCTGGACCCGAAGTGGGCGGGCCAGTCGCTGGGCTACACCATCGCGAAGTACGGAATGTCGCTCACCACTCTGGGTTTGGCGGAGGAGCTGCGCAAGTACGGCATCGGCGTCAACTCGCTGTGGCCCCGCACCACCATCGCCACCGCGGCCGTGCAGAACCTGCTCGGCGGCGAGGAAATGGTCCGCACCTCCCGTACCCCCGACATCTACGCCGACTCCGCCTATCTCGTCCTCACCTCCCCGGCGAAAGACACCACCGGCAACTTCTTCCTCGACGACGAAGTCCTCGCCGCCCACGGAATCACCGACCTGGACAAGTACCGCGTGACCCCTGGCGACGAACCTCTCACCACCGACCTGTTCCTCTGACGGGCGCAGGCGGTCGAACCCGCTGACAGACAAGGTTTCCCAGACTCCGCCGTGCCCGATCCCGTCACAAACTGGACGGCCGATTTGTCGGTACATTGGAGTTCGGGTCGGGTTGTCGAACGGAGTTGATACTTACATGGGTCAGCGGTTGGCGATCGGGCTCGGCGTCGCGGTAGTCGTCGGTGGAGCGATCGGGGTACTCGCGCCTCAGGCGGGGGCGGAGGAGTTGGCGGCGGGGGTCTCTTGTGAGGGGTTCGTCTGCCGTAACGACACCGACGACACCTATCGGGTCGAAGGTGTCGCGCTGTGCTCGGACGGCATGGCGGTGAAAGTGACGAAATATGTTGCGCCGCATGTTCCGGAGGCGCGGGTGAATGTCGAGTGCGCGCCCACGGTGGAGCATGGGGAGTGGCGGGAGCAGCCGCCGCGGCGGACGCCGGGGACGTGGGAGCACCAACCGCCGACGGTCGGTCCCGACGGGAAAGTCGAGCAGCGGCCGCCGGTGTTCAAGCCCGGCGGCTGGGAGCCGCAGCCGCCGGTCTTCGAACCGGGGCGGACCATTCCGAACACCGTGGTGAGCATCGACTACCGGAGCGCGGTCGTCGACAACAACCCGCCGCCGGCGCCGACCGGCTCGGCCGGCCGCTGAGGCTCAGCCGGGCATCGGCCGGGCCGGTGGCGCTGCCGCCTCAGTCCGCAGCCGCCGCCGTCCGGCCGCGTTCGGCCGACGCGGCGATCCGGCGCAGCATCCGCCGGACCACCAACCGATGACCGCCGCTGCCGATGACAAGTGCCTTGTAGACGCGGCCCGCCACGCCGGGAAACACAGCGCGCGTCTCGGCCGTGAGCGTGGTGCGCCCCGGCGTGGTCTCGGACAGCGAGAAGACCAGCGCATACCGTGAGAACGGGTGGTCGCCGCGCAGCGCCAGACGACGCGGCGCATCCGCCTCGTCGAGCTCGAAACCCCTGGGCACCGTGCTGAGGTCGGCCGGATCCGAGCAGAACGACCGCAGCAGCGCGGCCCAGGTATGTTCCGCATCGGCGGTGACTATTCTGGAATGCTGATCGATATAGGGCAAACGCTCCATATAGAAGGAACGTACTAGTACATGGCGCCACCCCGCAAGCACGACACCGACGTGATCCTCGACGCAGCGCGCAGCCTGGTCCTGCGCGACGGCCCGCGCGCGGCCAGCGTCGCCGCCATCGCGGCGGCCAGCGGCGCGCCCGTGGGCACGCTGTATCACCGCTTCGGCAATCGCAACGGGGTGCTCGTCGCGACCTGGATCCGCGCGCTGGAACGGTTTCAGGCGCGGGCGCTGGCGGCCGCGGCGGACCCGGATCCGTTGGAGGCCGCCGTCGGAATGGCCGTTGCCACCATCGAATTCGCGCGCGCCCTGCCCGACGACGCCAAACTGCTCCTGCATCTGCGGCCGGGAGACCTGCTCGACGGCGCACCCGAGACCGAACTGCGCGACCGCCTGGCCCGCATGAACTCACCCCTGATCGAGCACGTCCGGCGCCTGACCCGGGACCTGTTCGGCGATGACGACCCGCGCTCGATCGACCGGCTCACCCGCGCCGTGGTCGACCTGCCCAATGCCACCCTCCGCCGCCACGCCCGCCAGGGCGACCTCCCCGACTGGCTGGAATCCGACGTCGCCGCCGCCGCCCGCACCCTGCTCGTCTCGAGTCCGGGCGGCTGACGACACCGTCGAATTCAGATGCCGTAGAGGCGTTCCCAGTTCTCGCGGCTGGTGAGTTCGGGCATGGCCGCGCGGTACTGCTCGGACACGGCGGGCAGTTCGCGGCGCAGGCGGCGCAGCACCCGGACCGTGCGCAGCAACAGGGCGCGGGCCTTGGCCTTGTCGCGCCGCCGGATTCGCACGCCGGACTGCGACGCGTCGGTCACCATCACATGGTCGAACAGGCCGATGTGCCACCAGTGCGCGTCCTCGCGGGTGACGGCCTTCAGACCCGGCTGGACGCGGCCGGTCCACTGCTGGATGGCCCGCTTGATCAGCACCAGCACCGGACGGCTCGGCTCGCCGCTCGCCCGCCGCACCTCGATATCGGCATTGCGGATCGGCGCGGTGGCCGCGGGATGCTTCACCGTCTCGCCGTATTCACCGCGGCTGGTGCGCGCGGCGGCGAGGGCGGCCTGACCGCCGTCCTGCAGCGCCCGCGGACCCTTCAGGAAATCCTCGATGCCCTGCAGGGTCGTGTGCGCCAGCCCGTATTGCATACCGACCAGATACTCCGAGATCTCACGGAAAAGCCTGCGGGTGACGAGTTTCGGATCCAACCGGGTGTGCAGCGCCGAGACGATGAGCGAATTGCGCGAGGAGAAGTAGCGCGCCCAGTCGTCGAAATCCTTCCAGTAGAAGTCGGCGTGCCACACCGCCGCATTCGGCAGGGTCACGGTGACGAAACCGTGTTCGCGAGCGCGCAAACCGTATTCGACGTCGTCCCATTGGAAGAAGATCGGGATCGGCAACCCGATGCTCTGCACCACCTCGGACGGGATGAGGCAGGTCCACCAGGCGTTGTACCCCGCGTCGACGCGCCGCTCCTGATTGCGCTTGAGCATGCTGGTGTTGCGCAGCGCCTTGGCGACCTTCTGGCCGTGCCGCAGGATCGGCAGATCCGTCTCCTCCGCGCCGACGTTCAGGTAGTCGGGGTTGAGCAGGAACAGCATCTGCGCGCCGACCAGTGTCGGCTCGGTCGTCAGATTGGCGAAAGCGTTGAGCCGCAACACCGTTTCCGGTTCGCAGAGGATGTCGTCGTCCATCAGGATGACGTCGGCGTGCTCGTTGGCCGCCGACACCTCGTACAGGCCGCGGGTAAAACCGCCCGCGCCACCGAGATTCGGCTGACGCAGGTAACGCAGCTTGTCACCGAAGCGCGGCTTGGTCTCCTGGTACAGCGGCCGATCCTCGACCAGATCGGTGCCCTGATCCACCACGTACACCGCGTCGATGGCGGCCAGCACGGTCGGATCCGACGCCAGCGCCGCGACGGTGTGCGCGCAGTCCTGCGCCCGGTTGAACGTGCAGATGGCGATCGCCACGGGTCGCACCCGCTCGGGCGCCGCCGCCGACCACTCCAGCTCGCCGATGCCCAATTCGCCACCGACAGCATCGAATTCGAGCCACAGGGCGCCGCCGTCGACGTACTGGTCCAGCGGCGCGCGCAACACGACGCGCTGTCCGGCGACACCCTCGTCCGGGCCCTGGCCGTTGCGCCGGGCGGGCGTGCGGACGTCGGCGGTGTCGATGATGCGCCGGTGCCCGGCGATATCGGAGGCCGCCAGCCGGACGCGCGCGCGGTCGCCCACGGTCAGGGTCATGGCAACCTCGACCTCGGTGACCGTGGTCCAGCGCTGCCAATAGCTGGCGGCGAACCGGCCGAAATAGGTGTTGGTGTGCGCGGCGGCGCCCTTCTCCAGCCGCAGCGTCATCCGTTCCCGCGTGGCCTTGCCCTTGGTGACCGCGTACATCTCGGCGCTGATCTTCGGGGCGGGACCGGCGAAGATGCCCCGCTGTAGCACCAGCCGTTCCGGAGCCCGGTGATCGGCCCGCAACGCGGCGGGCGCGGAGTCGGCGATCAGCCGGTCGTTCTCGGATGCGGTCACGGCCTGCCCAGCCGACTGGTCCATATTTACAGTCCCTTTTTGTGATCTCGTGTTCGCCAGAGCGGAACCATTATCTCCATCTCACGCGCCGATGTCGGATCGGCCCGCCCGCGCGCCGGTGAACACGAATTTGTCGTATGCCCAATAGCGGAATACCACCGCGACGATCTGGCCGATCAAAGTACCGGAGATGTTGTCCGACAGCGGTGTCGACAGATCCAGTATGTACCGCGAGAAACCGAGGCAGCCCAGTTGCAAGCCGATCGCTACCACGTTGAACAGCGCGTAGAGCAGATATTCGCGCCCCGGGCTGCCGCCCTTCTTGTCCGCGAAGGTCCACCACTTGTTGCCGAAGTAGGTGACCACGGTCGCCACCACGATGGCGATGATCTTGGCGGGCAGCGGCGCGTGGTACAGCACGCCCTCGCCGCCCCAGAAGACCAGCAGGTTGTAGGTGCCCGCGTCGACGAGGAAACCGATCGCGCCGACGACGAGAAACGCCCCGCCCCGGCGCAGCGCGGCGAGCACCTTGGTGATCAGGGACGCGCCGGTCCGAGCGGCCGGATCGGTCGCGGTTTCACTGCTGGTCACTTCGGGGACGGTACCGCATCCTGGATACACACCGAGGGTTACCGGGCGCGTCCGGGCGGCTCCCCTGTACCCTCCCGGTGTTCCGTATTTCACCGTCCGATTTCACAAATGAGGGACTGACGGGGTGGACCCCACCGAGCTTCGTATCGCCGCAGTGGTGCCCTGCCACAACGAGGAGGCCGCGGTGGCCAAGGTCGTCGCCGACCTCAAGGCCGCCGTGCCGGGCATCGTCGTCTACGTCTACGACAACCTGAGCACGGACGGCACCGCCGACCGTGCCCGCGCCGCCGGTGCGATCGTGCGCACCGAGCACACCAAGGGCAAGGGCAACGTCGTACGGCGAGCGTTCGCCGATATCGAGGCCGACGTCTATCTGATGATCGACGGCGACGACACCTACGACGCCTCCGCCGCGCCGCTGATGATCAAGACCCTGCTGGACGGGCCCTACGATCACGTGCTGGGCGTGCGCAAGCAGAACGAGGGCGAGAACGCCTACCGCGCGGGGCATGAGGCCGGTAACAAGGTCCTCAACGGCGTGGTCGGCAAGGTATTCGGCGAGAACGTCGAGGACATGCTCTCCGGCTATCGGGTGTTCTCCCGCCGGTTCGTGAAGAGCTTCCCGGCCGTGTCGCGCGAGTTCGAGATCGAGACCGAGCTGACCGTGCACTCGCTGCACCTGCGGGTGCCGCAGACCCAGGTGCCGGTCGGCTTCCGCGATCGGCCCGCGGGCAGCGAGAGCAAGCTGCGCACGTATCACGACGGCTTCAAGATCCTGGCCCTGATCGTCGGGCTGGCCCGGCACGAGCGGCCGGTGGCGTTCTACGGCCTGTTCGGCACCCTGGCGTGGGCGATCTCGATCATCCTGATCACCCCGATCGTCATCGAGTTCTACGAGATTCACGAGGTGCCGCGGTTCCCGACGCTGTTCCTCGGCTTCACGCTGCTGCTGCTGGGCAGCCTGGCCTGGACCGCGGGCCTGATCCTGGACGGCATCCGCCGCTCCCGGCACGAGGCCGCCCGCCTGATGTACCTGAGGTACTCGGCGGTCGGCACGGAGGCCGGTGAGCGGATCGGCGAGGGCCGCCGATGACGACCGACGCCCGTCCGCAGACCGTCGAGCGGACTGCCGAGGACGAGGCCGAGAGCGAGGCGGCGGAGACGCCTGCCAGACCGGCTCCGCTGCGCCGGGCCGGCGGCTGGGTGCAGCGGCGGCTGGGCGCGGCCACGGCCGCATTCCTCGTCGTCGCCGGAATTTTCGGGGTCGCGTGGGCGACGGTGACGCCGTCGTTCTGGGGCCACGACGAGATCACCCAGTTCGGCCGGGCCTACCAGGTCGCGCACGGCGGCTTCCTGCCGCAGCGCGTCCCCGACGACCGCGGCGTCGCCTACGGCGGCGAGGTCCCGCTCAGCGTCGACGGGCTGATGGGCTACGCCTTCTACGACTACAACCGCCGCCCGGCCGAGCCGGAACCGATGGCCGCCGCCCGCGTCTCCTACCGGCTGCTGGAGTCGGCCCCGGTGACCACCGAGGCCACCAAACCGATCTGGTTCACCAATACCGCCGCCTACTCGCCGGTCCCGTATGTGCCTGCGGCCGTGGGCATCCGGCTAGCGGAGGCGCTCGATCTCGACGTGGGCGGGCTGGTGCTGCTGACCCGGCTGGCGGGCTTGATCGCCTATCTGGCCGTGGTCGGGTTCGCGCTGTGGGTGCTGCGCGCGTTCCGGGTGCAGTGGCTGGCTTTCGCCGTCGCGGTGCTGCCGATCGCGCTGTTCCAAGCCGGGACGGTCACCGCCGACACGCTGACCAACGCGCTGGCGATCCTGGTGTCGTGCCTGCTGGTCAAGGGACTGTTCCTGGGCGCCCGGTTGTCCCGCGCGGAGGTCGCCGTCGCCCTCGCCGCCACCGTGGCGCTGCCGCTGTGCAAGCCGACGTATGTGCTGCTGGCCATGCTGACGGTGCTGATTCCGGCTCGGCAGTACGGCTTTTCGAGCTGGCGGCGCTGGATTCCGTGGGTTTGCGCGGCGGTGGGCGCCGGCGCTTTCGCGGTGTGGATGAAAATCGCCGCGCCGACGGGCGAGGGCATGGGCCTGATGCGGCCACCGGCGCAATGGCATTCGGTCCGGCCCGGTGATCAGCTGAAAGAGATTCTCGGCCACCCCGGGGATTTCCTGAACACCTTCGTCGAGAGCATCTGGTTCCGCGATCAGCGCTGGTTCACCCAATTCTTCGGGGAACTCGGATTCGCCTACATCGACGTGCCGGCGATTTCGATTCTGGCCTGCCTGCTGGCGTTCGCGGTGGGACTGGGAATCGCCGAGCGGATGACCGCGGACCGGCTGCGCACCTGGGTCGTCGCGCTCACCGTGCTGGCCAGCATCGCGATGATCTACGTGACGCTGTACATGTCGTTCGCGCCCGTCGGCTATTACCTCGTCGACGGCGTGCAGGGCCGTTATTTCGTGCCGCTGGCCATCGTCGCCTTCGCGGTGCTGCTGCGGTGGATGCCGCTGCGGCTGACCGATGTTCGGGCGATGACGCCCGCGAAGGGTCCGGCGATCGCGATCGTGGCGGCCACGATCGTTTCGCTCGCCGCCGCGGTCGCCAAGTACGACTTCATGGTCTGGGGCTGAGCGAACTACAGCACCTTTTCCCCGGCGGCCGCGTACGCCTGCTCGGTGAGGTTCTTCTGCGGCCGCCACCAGTCCTCGTGCTCGCGATACCAGCGAATGGTGTCGGCCAGCCCCGCGCGGAAATCGGAAAACCGGGGCTCCCAGCCGAGTTCGGCGCGGAGCAGGCGGGCATCGATGGCGTAGCGCTGGTCGTGGCCGGGCCGATCGGTGACATGGTCGAAATCGTCCGGATCGCGGCCGAATTCGGCGAGAATCAAGCGGACCACGGCCTTGTTGTCCAATTCGCCGTCGGCGCCGATGAGATACGTCTGCCCGGTCCGGCCGCGGTCCAGAATCGACCACACCGCACTGTTGTGGTCGTGTACGTGAATCCAGTCGCGCACCTGGTGACCGGCGCCGTACAACCGCGGCCGCACCCCGTCGATGAGATTGGTGATCTGCCGCGGGATGAACTTCTCCACATGCTGATAGGGGCCGTAGTTGTTGCTGCAGTTGGAAATCGTCGCGCGGACGCCGAACGAACGCACCCAGGCTCGCACCAGCATGTCGCTGGAGGCCTTGGTGGCCGAATACGGGCTGGACGGGTTGTACGGGGTCGACTCGTCGAAGGCCGGGGCCGCGGCGTCGAGATCGCCGTAGACCTCGTCGGTGGAAATGTGGTGGTAGCGCACGTCGTGCCGACGCACCGCCTGCAGCAGCGAATAGGTCCCGACGATATTGGTCTGCACGAACGGCCACGGCTGCGTGAGCGAGTTGTCGTTGTGTGACTCGGCGGCGAAGTGCACCACCGCGTCCACCCCGCCGACGAGCCGATCGACCAGCTCCAGATCCGCGATGTCACCGTGCACGAAGTCGATGCGGTCGGCGACGGGCGCCAGCGACGCCCGGTTACCGGCGTAGGTGAGCTTGTCGAGCACCACGACCCGGGTGTCGGGCCGCTCGGCGAGGGTCTGGTGGACGAAGTTGGCGCCGATGAACCCGGCGCCCCCGGTTACGAGCAATCGCACGATCGTCAACACTATCGGCCACGGCCGGGGCGGGATCACGGCCGGGTCCGAGATGCGGCCGAGGACCGTTCGCGCGACAATTGATGTCAACTGTTCATACCGGACGGTCGGGCATTTCGGACACCGGTCGCCGATTATTACGGGATGCAAATAACGATTCGGTTACCTACGTCACTCGAGTCGTGTGACCTTCATCACAAACCGGCCGTTACGGCCGGCGCTCGTCGATTCTATTTCCGCTCGAAAACCGCACTCACACTGCATGTTTCCACAACCTTACGATACGCAAGAACCCGATGGTGAACAGAATTTGAATGAACGGTCACGACAGGTTCACCGCGCGTTAGCTGCGTTCCATTTCGATTCTCGTGTCCCCCCGAACCACTCTGTATCGAGGTTCCACAGAAATGCTGATGAGGAAATTCGCCGCGACGTCGGCCATGCTGATCGCCGCAATCGGCGTGACCGCGGGCACCGTGAACGCGCAGCCGACCGCCGATGAGGGCGCGGTCAACTACAAGGCCACCACCACCGAGACCAGCACGATCATCTCGACGGACTCCGGTTCCCTGGTCGACGAGAACGGTGTCTTCAAGATCAAGGCCGCCAACGGAACCACCCTGGCCGGCACCGACCTGTCGTTCCGTGTCGACGACTACGTGTTCCCGATTGCTGCCGACATCTCGGGTAACACCGCCACCCTGACCCCGCAGTTCGATCTGGAGCACGCGAGCTACCAGCCCGTCGCGCTTCCGTTCGAGGACTCGGCCCCCTGGAAGACCCCGTACGACCGTGAGCTGGCCGCCTTCACCCGGCTGAAGGACACCATCTCTACCGGTGCCGCCATCGGCACCCTGGTCGGCGGCATCGGCGGCGGCGCCATCGGCTGCGTGCTCGGTGGCATCGCCGGCGCGACCGTGGCCTCGGCCGCGATCATCGGCCTGTTCGGCGCGTTCATTCCGGCCGCGGCCATCGGCTGCCTCGGTGGCATCATCGCCATCGGCGCGCTGGGCACCCTGGCCGGGCAGCTGCTGATCACGGCTCCGGTGGCGATTGCCGCTGCGGCGCAGTACTTCACCACCATCAACCAGCCGTTCGTTCCGCCGGCCAAGTGATCCGGTAGGAACCGTTCGGTTCCCCCAGCACCCCCGCCCTGTCAACGCCGGGCGGGGGTGCTGTCGTTCACGCGGTGCGCGCGACGCGGCCGCTCTCCACCCGGGCCCGCGCGAAACGCGCCACCCGGCCGAGCGCGGACCGGCTCTCCGGCAGGTTCGGCAGGATGCTCATGAACGCGTGCACCTGGCCGCGCCACAGCTCGAGCGAGTTCGGCACGCCGGCCGCGGTCAGCCGCCGGGCCATGAGTTCGCAGTCGTAGCGCAGTAATTCGTCCTCGCCGACGATCAGGAGCGCGGGCGGCAGGCCCGCGAGCGCGCCGTTCACCGGGGAGAGCGCGGAGCATTCGCCGTCGGCGCCGTAGCGGACCATCTGCTCCATCGCCGACAGCGGGATGTACGGGTCGCGGGCGATATTCAGGTAGTCGCGCTTGGCCGCGCAATCCAGATCGAGCGCCGGGGACAGTCCGACCAGACCGGCCGGCGCCGGCAGGCCGACCTCGACCGCGCGCAGCGCCGTCGCGAAGGTGAGGAACCCACCGGCCGAATCGCCCGCGAAGACGATCCGCGCCGGATCGACGCCGTGCCGCAGCAGCCACCGGTAGGCAGTGAGACAGTCCTCGACCGAATCCGGGATGCGCGTGGCGGGCAGCTGCCGGTAATCCACGTTCAGCACCGACAGCCCGGTGCGCCGGGCCAGCGCGGCGGCGACCGGACGATGCGTGTCCAGCCCGCAGAGGAAGAAGCCGCCGCCGTGCAGATACATCATCACGCCGTCGCGCAGCGCGCGCCGCGCACCGGCCGGGCGCAGGATCTCCATCCGGAAACCGCTGAGCCGCACCTGTTCTCGCTCCACCCCGGACGGCATGGGGCGCAGCCGGGCCAGACCGTCGACCACCGCGCTCGCCAGCGGCATGGTCAGCGGAGTGATCGGATAGTGCCGGACGACCGGCCGCACCACGCCGAGACAGGCCAGGCGCAGCGCGCGGGACGGCAGGCTGCCGCCGCCGGGATTCACCACGACGCCCGGCTCGCTGAGAGATTCGCCGATCGGAATCGCCACCATGGCGCACCTACTTCACTCCGGGCGCACCGAGCCGTCACAACCGTGGTCCGGCGGCGAGCTGTCGGCGCTGACAACGTGACCTACGCAACAATTTGTCGCCCCAGCGGGACTCGGCTAAACCGCCTGTGATCAATTCGCGGTCGAGTCGGAACCTCGTCGAGCCCGGACGCGGCGCGAATGGCAGACTGCTGTGACATGCGCGGAATCATTCTGGCCGGTGGCACCGGGTCACGGCTGCATCCGATCACGCGCGGAGTGAGCAAGCAGCTGGTTCCCGTGTACGACAAGCCGATGGTGTACTACCCGCTGTCGACGCTGATGCTGGCCGGGATCCGCGACATCCTGGTCATCACCACTCCCGAGGACGCCGACGCGTTCCGGCGGCTGCTCGGCGACGGCTCGCAGTTCGGCCTGTCGATCGGCTACGTGGTGCAGCCCGAACCCGACGGCCTGGCGCGCGCGTTCGTGCTGGGCGCCGACCACATCGGCACCGAGGCGGCGGCACTGGTGCTGGGGGACAACATCTTCCACGGTCCCGGACTGGGCACCCGGCTGCGCCGCTTCGACGGTCTGGACGGCGGCGCGGTCTTCGCCTACCGGGTGTCGGACCCGAGTGCGTACGGCGTCGTCGAATTCGCCGACGGCAAGGCGATTTCCATCGAGGAGAAGCCGAAGCTGCCTCGGTCCAATTACGCCATCCCGGGTCTGTACTTCTACGACAACGACGTCGTGGAGATCGCCCGCGACCTGCGTCCCTCCCAGCGCGGCGAGTACGAGATCACCGACATCAACCGCACCTATCTGGAACAGGGGCGGCTGTCGGTGGAGGTGCTGGCCCGCGGCACGGCCTGGCTGGACACCGGCACCTTCGACTCGCTGCTCGACGCCTCCAACTACGTCCGGACGATCGAGGAGCGGCAGGGTCTCAAGATCGGGGTGCCCGAGGAAGTGGCCTGGCGGCTGGGCTTCATCGACGACGAGCAGTTGTGCCGGCTGGCCGAGCCGCTGGCGCGCTCGGGCTACGGGAAGTATCTGCTCGAACTGATCGAGCACGGCCGCGGGTGGGAGCAGGACGGCATGGAACACGTCCGGCGGCCGGGCGGAGACGAGCACCGATGAGTATGCGGATCCGGGAACTCTCGGTGCCGGGCGCCTGGGAGTTCACCCCCACGCTGCGCGGCGACGACCGCGGAGTGTTCACCGAATCGTTCAAGGCCTCCGAATTCGAGAAGGCGGTCGGGCGGCCGTTCGAGCTGTTGCAGGTCAACACCTCGACCTCGGCGGCCGGGGTGCTGCGCGGCATCCACTACACCGAGGACCCGCCCGGCCAGGCCAAGTACGTGACCTGCGTGCGCGGGGCCTTCCTGGACGTGGTGGTGGATCTGCGCCCCGGCTCCCCGACCTTCGCCACCTGGGACGCCGTCCTGATCGATGACGTGCACCGGCGCTCGGTGTTCCTGTCCGAGGGACTGGGCCACGCGCTGCTGTCACTGGAGGACGACTCCACGGTCACCTACCTGTGCTCACTGGAGTACTCCCCCGAATTCGACCGGGATCTGGACGCTTTCGACCCGGAGCTGGGTATCGGCTGGCCGACCGTCGGCCGCGACGGCAGACCGCTGACGTTCGTGCGCTCCCCGAAAGACGCCGCGGCGCCGCGGTTGCGAAGCCTGCGCGCCTAGTTTCTACTGCCGACGACACGAACCGCGGTGGGCGAATCATGTTCGCCCACCGCGGTTTCGGACTCCCGTGCCGGATGATCAGGCAGCCAGCTCCAGCTCCCGCTCCGAGTCGGACACCGGCGCGGGGGCCGATCGCTTGGGCAGGAAGTGGGTCAGCGCCACCAGCGCGCCGACGATGCAGACCACACCGGCGAAGATCAGGCCGGGTCGGTAGGCGTCGAGCACCGCGCCGGGCGACGTGTCGGTGTGCGCGCCGGAGGAGATGATCGCGGTGTTGATCGCCAGCACGATGGCCGCGCCGACCTGCATCGAGGTCTGCAGCACGCCCGCCGCCAGGCCCTGTTCCGCGTCATCGATGCCGTTGGTGGCCTGAATGTTGATGGCGGGGAAGCCGATCCAGCCGATACCGATCAGCAGCACCGCGGGCAGGATCACCGCGAGATACGAGGGCGTGGTGTCCAGTCGCAGGAACAGCAGGTAGCCGATGCTCATCACGACCATGGTGACCGCGATGATCGGGCCGGTGCCGAACCGGTCGACGATCTTGTCGGAGAACACCGACGACAGCGCGACCAGCAGACCCACCGGCAGCAGCCCCATCGCCAGCTCCAGCGCCGACCAGCCCAGGGTGTCCTGCAGGAACAGGGTCACGATGAACTGCCAGCTGAAGTAGGAACCGGCCAGGGCGACGATGACCAGGCTCGCCCGCACCAGCGACACCTTGCGCAGGATGCCGAGCCGGATCAGCGGGTGCCGCACCCGGTTCTCCACCGCGACGAACGCCACGAACAGCGCCACCACCGCGGCGAACGAGCCGACGGTACGGGCCGAGGCCCAGCCCGCCTCGGGCGCCGAGACGACCGTGAAGACCAGCAGCAGCATGGCGGCGGTGGAGAACAGCGCACCCAGCAGGTCGTGCCCGCCGTCCTCGGCCGGCCGGTCCTTGGGCACCAGGAACGCGGCGGCGACCAGCGCGGCGATGGCGATCGGCACCGGCAGGAAGAACGTCCAGCGCCAGCCGAGTCCGGTCATCAGACCACCGAACACCAGGCCCATCGAGTAGCCGCCCGCACCGAACACGGTGTAGATGGACAGCGCCTTGTTGCGGGCCGGGCCCTCTGCGAAGTTGGTGGTGATGATCGACAGGCCGGTGGGCGCGGTGAACGCCGCGGCCAGGCCCTTCACGAAACGAGTCAGGATCAGCAGCGCGGCGGAGCTGACCAGGCCGCCCGCCAGCGAGGCCACCGCGAACACGGCCAGCGCGATCAGGAAGACCTTGCGCCGCCCGAGCAGGTCCGCGGTGCGCCCGCCGAGCAGCAGCAGGCCGCCGTAGCCGAGCACGTAACCGCTGACCAGCCACTGCAGGGTCGAGGTGGTCAGACCGAGTTCGGAGCCGATGGACGGCAGTGCGACACCGATCATCGACACGTCGAGACCGTCGAGGAACAGCACGATGCACAGGGTGATCAGCATTCCCCACATGCGTGCCGGCCACCGGGTGGCCGCCTGGGCGGCGGCCGGGAGTGTTGCCGTGGAAGTCATGAGTTGGGACAGTACATGCATGCGCATCTAATGCGCAAGCATTTAATGTAGTTGCATGATTTGAGGTCGGGCACTAGGATGACCCCATGTCAAAGCCGTCGACAGCGTCAGTCGACCGGCCCGGTGTGGAGTCGCTGGATCAGGCAGTACCAGCCGGACTGGTGAGCAAATGGCGCGATCTGCTGGACCAGCACGCCGCCGTCTCCTGTGCGCTGGAGAAAGAGCTACAGAGCCGCCACCGGATCGGGCTCAGCGAGTTCGAGACGCTGGACCGCCTGGTCGACGCCCACTGCGAGACCTACCGCATGAGCGACCTGGCCGGCGACATCTACCTCAGCCAGAGCGCCCTGTCGCGGGCGGTGGCCCGGCTCGAGCGCGACGGCCTGGTGAGCCGCAGCATGTGCACCGACGACCGGCGCGCGATCTTCGTCTGCCTGACCGACAAGGGCCGGGCCCTGCACGCCGCCGCCGCGCCCACCCACCGCGACGTGCTCACGCACACCCTGCGCTGACCGCTCAGAACGCGGCCAGGGCCTCCTCGATGGCCGCGCGGGCGTCCACGGACGCGGTCCGGATACCGCCGAAAGCCGCACGGTAGCGCGCGATTTCGGCCTCCTTGTCGAGATATGTGGAGCCGGTGAAGTTTTCGATGTACACCACCGGCGGCTCGCTCAGATCGCTTGCGGGCTCGGGAAATTCGAGCAGCATGAAGCGACCCGTCTCCATACCGTCGTGGTAGCCGCAGTCGTTGGGCACCACCCGGAGATCGACGTTGGGCCGCTCCGACATCCGGCGCAGGTGGTCGAGTTGGGCGGCGTGCACGTCGGCGCCACCGATCCGGTGCCACAGCAGCGACTCGGCGAGCACCGCCACCAGCCGGACCGGCGAGCGCGGGCGGGTCAGCACGTTCTGCCGGGCCACCCGCAGCGCCACCCGCCGCTCCAGTTCCGAACCGGGCATGTCCGGCCGCGCCGCGGACAGCACCGCACGGGCGTAGTCCTCGGTCTGTAGCAGGCCGGGCACCAGATCGTTCTCGAAGGTCGAGAGGCGGTCGGCGGCCTCCTCGAGGCCGATGTACACATCGAAACCCTCGGGGATCACATCGCCGTATTCGGCCCACCAGCCGCGCGACTTGGTCTCCCGGGCCAGCGCGGTCAGCGGTTCGACCAGCTCGGCCGGTGCCCCGTAGATCTTGCACATGGCCTCGACATCGAGGCCGCGCAGCGAGGTCTGGCCGGTCTCGATGCGCCAGATCTTGGCCTCCGACCACTCCAGCCGCTGGGCCGCCACCCGAGTCGTCATGCGGGCACGGTTGCGCAGGTCGCGAAGCTGCCGCCCCAGCTGCCGCCTGGGCATCGTCGACCCGGTGATCCCGTGCGGTAAAGCCATGCCTTCCCCCTCCGTATCGTGCCGATCCTACCGCTCGACGCGAACCCGCCGAAGGGCGTGGAACGTCACCGAGCGTCCCGGCCGAATTGGACACGCGACTCGGATTGTTGCACAGGCCAACGACTCTCGGATACCGCCTATGGACCCGAATTTCGGAACTATTTCCGGGGCGGGCGCCGGCGGAACCGCCAGAACTGCACGGCGCGAACGTCTTCGGAGAGTTGGTTGACCGGTTCCGCCATCTCCGACAGCGCCTGGAACAGGTCGTCGGCGAGATCGTTGATGTGCTCGACGCGATCGGCCAGCCGCGCGGCGTTCACCAGGAATTCCAGGGCCAACCGCACCGACGCGGCGATCGTCAGCCCCAGCGGCACCGCCACCACCACCGCGAACACCAGCCCCAGCGGCATCGATACGTGCCACAGCAACACCGTGAGCACGATCGGCACGCCGCCGGCGAAGGCCAGGCCGAGCAGGTAGGCCAGCGGCAGCAGCGTGCGCGTCGCCGATCGGTGGAACTGCAGGTCCAGCAGGGCGCGCAGAGCGGCGAGCGCCCACGCGAGGAACGCGCCGGGGCTGCGGAACGGCTCGGCCGGGCGCTCGTCGGCTGGGTCGTCACCCACATGACGTGACAACCTTCGGCCGGTGGACTCCTTCCACGCGAGGAATCGGGGTTCTGCCTCGTAGTCGTCCGCGGGGTCCGCGGGCGGCCCGAGCGGCTCGTCGGTCATGGCCCGATCCTCTCCCGGCCACCGGCCGCGGGCAACGGGTGGGCCACAAGAGTTCTGTTGGGAAACTTTCAGCCACAACAGCTTCGATTCACAGGTACGGACACGACCGTGGTGCTCGGCCCGGCGGCGCCCCGCCACCGCGGTGGACTCGATAGCGAGGCGGAATCAAATGGTGAACCTGTGATGAATTCGACGGCGGGCAAAAAAGTTTCGCAGACCTGTAACACGGCGTCCTATGTGGCCCGATACGTCCCATGAACACCAACGCAGGACCTAGTTTTACCCGGGGAATGGAGAAGACAGTGCGTACGACGTTTCCGACTTCCGTCTCGGCGGCTACCTTGGCCGCCAGCGCGCAGGACTACATCCGGCGCGGTTGGACGGTCGCCGAAACGGCCAACGGCATCTGCCTGATCACCGACGAGGACGTATCGGGCATCGAAGTGACCGGCGAACTCGCGGCGACCGTGCGCCGGTTCCTGCGGGCGAACAACCTCACCGGGCCGGTGATCGAGATTCCGGGCGCCGAGCGCCGCGAGATCCACCTGGTGACCGGCGTCCGCAAGGCCGAGATGGCGCTCGAGGCGCTGCGCGAGGCCGGCGCCACCGTCTACACCGACGGTGCGGGCATCCCGCTCCCGCCGACCCAGCTGTCGGCCGCCGGTGCGGCCGGCTGGGGCGTCGCGCCGGGCGAGGCCCGCTGGCTGCCGCCGGTGGTCGCGATCGCCGCGGCCGTCCGGTCCGCCCGCTCGGGCCGCAAGTCGCAGGTCACACGGATCGCCAGCTAGCCCGCCGGCGCCGCCGCGCCGCACAATCGCATACGACCCGAACCCGCGAGGGCCCAACGGCTCTCGCGGTTTTCGTGGTATCCGGATCGCACTTGTCGGTGGGCCGGGTGATGATGGTGCTATGACGCGCGTCACGGACGGTAACCGCACCCTGCTCCGCACCTGCCCGCTGTGCGAGGCGGTCTGCGGGCTCGAGATCACCCTGTCCGCCGAGGATCGGGTGGTCGGCGTACGGGGCGACCGGGAGGATCCGTTCAGCCGCGGCTTCATCTGTCCGAAGGGCGCCAGCCTCGGCCGCCTCGACGAAGACCCGGAACGGCTGAGCGAGCCGATGATTCGCGACCGCGCCACCGGCACCTGGCGCGCGGCCTCCTGGGAGGAGGCGTTCGACCTGATCGCCGAGCGGCTGCCCGCCCTCGTCGCCGCCCACGGCCATCAGGCCACGGCCCTGTACCTCGGCAATCCGAATGCCCACACCGTCGCGGGAGCGTTGTATCTGCCCCCGCTCATCCGCGCACTGAGCACTCGCAACGTCTATTCCGCCAGCACCGCCGACCAGATGCCCAAGCAGGTGGCCAGCGGGCTGATGTTCGGCGACCCGCTGACGGTCCCGGTGCCCGATCTCGACCGCACCGAGTATCTGCTCGTGCTCGGCGCCAATCCGCTGGAGTCGAACGGATCGCTGTGCACCGCGCCGGACTACCCGGGCCGGTTGAAGGCGCTGCGCACACGCGGCGGGCGGCTCGTGGTGGTCGACCCGCGCCGTACCCGCACGGCGAAGCTGGCCGATGAGCACCTGTTCATCCGGCCGGGCAGCGACGCGTACCTGCTCTTCGCGATCGTGCACACGCTGTTCGCGGAGAACCTGACGACCGTCCGGGTCGAGGCCGAGGGAATCGACGAGGTGCGCACCGCCGCCACGGCCTTTCCGCCGGAGCGGGTCGCCGAGCGCACCGGTATCCCCGCGGAGACCATCGTGCGGCTGGCCCGTGAGCTGGCCGCCGCGCCGACGGCCGCCGTCTACGCCCGCATCGGCACCTGCACGGCCGAGTTCGGCACCCTCACGCAGTGGCTGGTGGACGTGCTCAATGTGCTCACCGGCAATCTGGATCGGCCGGGCGGGGCCATGTTCGCCACCGCCGCCGCGCTCGGCATCGTGCGCACCCGGCCGTTCCGGCTGGGCCGCTGGACCAGTCGGGTGCGGCAGGCGCCGGAGACCATGGGCGAGTTCCCGATCGCCACGCTGGCTGACGAGATCCGCACGCCGGGCGAGGGCCGGGTGCGGGCGCTGGTGACGGTCGCGGGCAATCCGGTGCTGTCGGCGCCCAGCGGCGCGCGGCTCGGTGCGGCGCTGGGCGAACTGGAGTTCATGGTCAGCGTGGACCGCTACCTGAACGAGACCACCCGTCATGCCGATGTGATCCTGCCGCCGCCGCGCACCCTGCAATCGCCGCACTACGATTTCGCGCTCCTGAACTTCGCCGTGCGCGATTACGCGCGCTACTCACGACCGCTGCTGCCGCTGGACGACCGGCCCTCCGAGTCGGAGATCCTGGCGCGGCTGGCGATCGCGGCGTCCGGTCAGCAGCCCGAGCCCGGCCGCGACCCGCTCGCCGCGGTGGACGAGCTGATCATCGCCGGCACCCTGCACAAGGCCGGCCTGCTCGAACGCCGCGCCGAGCTGCTCGGCGACAACAGCACCGAACAGCGCATCGACATGATGCTGCGGCTAGGCCCGTACGGCGAGTGGAATCCGCAGGCGCGGCCCGTCGAGCAGACGGGGGTGTCCGGCGGGCTGAATCTGCAAGTGCTGCTGGACCATCCGCACGGCCTCGACCTGGGTCCGCTGCGACCGCGGCTGCCGGGCGTGCTCCGTACCGCCTCGAAGCGGGTCGAGCTGGCCCCGCGCCCGCTGCTGGACGATGTCGAGCGGCTGCGCGCCCGGCTCACCGAGCAGGCCGCGGGCATGGTGCTGATCGGGCGTCGCCAGCTGCGCTCCAACAACAGCTGGATGCACAACGTGCCGAGCCTGGTCGGCGGGTCCAACACCTGCACGCTGCACGTCCACCCCGACGATGTGCGGCGGCTGGGCCTGGGCGCCGAGGCGGTGGTGAAATCGGCGGCGGGCATCCTCACCGTGCCGGTCGAGCCGACCGAGGAGATCATGCCGGGCGTGGTGAGCCTGCCGCACGGCTGGGGCCACTCCGACAGCGCGCAATCGGTCGCCCGCGCGCACGCCGGAGTGAATGCCAATGTGCTGACCGATGATTCGATCGTCGACGTCCCCTCCGGCAACGCCGTGTTCAACGGAGTGCCGGTGACTTTGACCCCGGTCTGACCGGTCCGCCTCCGGCAAGGGGGATTACACACCGGTCAAGATCGGGCGCGCTGCGCGAAATTGCCAACGCAATATTGCGAATTGTCCTCGCCCGCAGCCGAAAGCGGGCCACCGGGCCGCTTCGCCACGCCAGTATCGTTGCAGCTAACCATGTTTCGTGTCTTGCGGCACCGCCGCGCCCGGCGCATTCTTCGGTGACAACAGCTTCGGCGCGACGCCCGTGACCCGAGCCCCCGTCGCCGAATATCGAATCCGCCGGTCCCGGCCGCAATGGTGCTTCTCCGGGATCGGCGGGTTCGCCTCACCGGAGCTTGAAGATCACCAGGCGCTGGACGACGAAATTGATCACCGTGGCCGTGCCCTGCGCGACGATGAAGGCCAGCCAGATACGCCACCATTCGTCCGGCAGCACGTGGTAGAGCACCTGATTGATGCCGACCTGCACGGCGAAGGTCAACGCGTACAGCACGACCACGGCCAGGAAGCGCGCTCGGCTCGGCGCCGCCTGGAAGGTCCAGCGGCGATTGATCAAATAGGCCGTCGTGGTCCCGGCGATGAAACTGATCGACTTCGCCGCCGCCACCGGCAACCCCACCACCTGCAACAGCAGCGTGTACAGCCCGAAGTCGATGATCGCGGAGAACCCGCCGGACAGCGCGAAGCGGATGATCTGAGTCCTCAGATCGACACTCGTGCCGCCGGGTTCGTCGACCAGAGGCAACTCGGGTGGCAGTGGCAGATGGGGTTCCGCGGTCACGCGCACGAGCGTAGCGGGTTGCCCCGCGACGCTCGTGACACCGGGACCGATGTCCGGTCATACCTGTAGCCTCTATGCCGATGTCCACGAAAGCTCAGACCTCCACCGCCGCGGGTCCTGCGAAAACTGCGGGCGACGGCGCTGCGTCACAGAATGACAGCTCAGGGTCGTCCGAACGCTACGACCTGCCGACCAGCACCCGCCGGCTGACGGGATGGGGCCGCACCGCGCCCACCTCCGCCGAAGTGCTCTCGACCGGCGATCCGGAAGTGATCGCACGGGCGGTGGCGATGGTCGCGCAGGACAACGCCGACAAGCCCGCCCACCTGCGCCGCGGCGTGATCGCCCGCGGGCTCGGCCGCTCCTACGGCGACAACGCGCAGAATGCCGGCGGCCTGGTCGTCGACATGACCGCGATGAACAAGATCCACCGCATCGATCGCGACACCCATCTGGTCGATGTCGACGCCGGGGTGAACCTGGATCAGCTGATGAAGGCGGCGCTGCCGTTCGGCCTGTGGGTCCCGGTGCTGCCGGGCACCCGGCAGGTCACCGTCGGCGGCGCGATCGGCTCCGACATCCACGGCAAGAACCACCACAGCGCGGGCAGCTTCGGCAATCACGTGCGGTCGATGGAACTGCTCACCGCCGACGGCACGGTGCACCACATCACGCCGAAGCGGAACGCGAAACTGTTCTGGGCGACCGTCGGCGGGTGCGGGCTCACCGGCATCATCCTGCGGGCCACCATCGAGATGACGCCGACCGAGACCGCGTACTTCATCGCCGACGGCGATGTCACCGCGACGCTCGAGGAGACCATCGCCTTCCACAGCGACGGCTCGGAGGATCGCTACGAATACAGCTCGGCCTGGTTCGACGCGATCAGCCCGGAGCCCAAGCTGGGCCGGGCCGCGATCTCGCGCGGCAATCTGGCGAAGCTGGACGAATTGCCGAAGAAGCTGCGGAAGGATCCGCTGAAGTTCAACGGCAAGACCTTCCTCACGCTGCCCGATGTCTTCCCGAACGGCCTGGCCAACAAGTACACCTTCACGCCGATCGGCGAACTCTGGTACCGCAAGTCGGGGTCCTACCGCGGCAAGGTGCAGAACCTGACGCAGTTCTATCACCCGCTGGACATGCTGGGTGAATGGAACCGCGGCTACGGCTCGAACGGTTTCCTCCAGTACCAGTTCGTGGTGCCGCCGGAGGCCGTCGAGGAATTCAAGAGCATCATCCGCGACATCCAGGGCTCCGGGTTCTACTCGTTCCTCAATGTTTTCAAGTTGTTCGGCCCGGGTAACCAGGCGCCGCTGAGCTTCCCCATGCCGGGCTGGAACATCTGCGTGGACTTCCCGATCAAGGCGGGGCTCAACGAGTTCGTCACCGAATTGGACCGGCGCGTCCTGGAATTCGGCGGGCGGCTCTACACCGGCAAGGATTCCCGCACCACCGCGGAGTCCTTCCACAAGATGTATCCCCGGATCGACGAGTGGATCAAGACCCGCCGAAGTGTCGATCCCACAGGCGTTTTCATGTCCGATATGGCGAGAAGGCTGGAGCTGCAGTGAGCGGTGAGTGCACCAAATGATCAATGCCGTAGGTAACCCCCAGAACATTCTGCTGCTGGGCGGCACCTCCGAGATCGGCCTGGCGATCTGCGCGGAATACCTGAAGAAGGGACCTGCCCGGATCGTGCTCGCCGCCCTGCCCGACGATCCGCTGCGCGCGGACTCGGTGGCGCAGCTGGAGGCGGCCGGCGCCTCGAAGGTCGAGGTGATCGACTTCGACGCGCTCGACACCGGCAGTCACCCCAAGGTCGTCGAACAGGCTTGGGCCGACGGGGATATCGATGTCGCGATCGTGGCGTTCGCGCTGGACGGCGACGCCGAGGAGCTGTGGCAGAACCAGCAGAAGGCCGTGCGGGTCGCCGAGGTCAACTACACCGCGTCGGTATCGGTCGGGGTGCTGGTCGGCGAGAAGATGAAGTCGCAGGGCTACGGGCGGATCGTCGTCATGTCCTCGGTCGCCGGTGAGCGCGTGAAGCGCGCCAACTTCGTCTACGGCTCCACCAAGGCCGGCCTGGACGGCTTCTACCTCGGCCTGGGCGAGGCCCTGCGCCCCTTCGGCCCCCGCGTGACGGTGATCCGCCCAGGCCAGGTCCGCACCAAGTTCTCCGCCCACGTCGACGAGGCCCCCCTCACCGTCAACAAGGAGGAGGTAGCCGCCCTGGCGGTCGCCGCCTCCCAAAAAGGCAGGGAAATAGCCTGGGCCCCAGGCACTTTCCGCTGGGTCATGATGATCCTCCGCCACGTCCCCCGCCCGATCTTCCGCCGCCTCCCCCTCTGACCGCCGGATTTTCGAGGACGAACGGCTTGGCGTGAACGGTATCCTGAGGCCATGACCGCAGCCTTCGACAACATGGACCTGCGCGAACTCGTCGGCTTGCTGACCGAGGAGGAGCGGCAGGAACTCCGTCCCGTCGTGCTGCGGCTGGTCGCCAGCCATGGCCGGACGGTCGGGCGGACGGACGAGGAGGCGGGTCCCAAGCCCCGCCTCTCGTTCGCAGGCACCGCCGAGGCCGACCCCGACTTCGCCTCCAGCTCGCAGGAGGTTCTTCGCCGCGAGCTCGGCGGCCGGGGGTGATCCTCTGCGATACCGGCCCCTTGCTGGCCATCGCCAACAAGAACGACAGCGAACATGTGGCATGTGTGTCAGCACTCACCCGGGAGCCCGGTCCGCTGATCGTTCCTGACCTGGTCGTCACCGAGGTCTGCTACATGCTCGGAAAACTCGGGCCGCGGCCCGAAGCGAAGTTTCTGCGGGCACTGGCCGACGAGGAACTGCGGGTCGAGCCGCTATGCCCGGGCGACTACGCGCGCGTCGCCGAACTTGTTCTGCAGTACGGTGGTTTTCCGCTCGGTGCGGTAGACGCCGCGGTTATCGCCGTCGCAGAACGACTGCGGATTACCAGGGTTGCGACTCTCGACCACCGGCATTTCAGGCAAGTCGTGCCGAAGCATTGCGATGCGCTCGAACTGTTGCCGGGTGAGGAAACACTGGCACGGCATCGGTGACCTGTCCGGCATCGGCGGTGCGGACGGTTCGTCCTTCTCTGACTAGAGTGACGCTCGGCTCGCGGTCAGTGCAGGCGATTGAGGAACCGGAGGCAGCGTGCGGGTACTTTTCCGGCAGGTCGGTGGGGGTCTTGGGGAGGCGGGGCTCGCGGCGGTGGTCGCGGGGGCGGTGGCGGCCGTGGGGCTGGTGGCGTTCGGGACCGTGCAGTGGCCGGCCTTCAATTCCTCCAATGTGACTCGGGCGCTGACCACGGTCGGGCAGGTGGCGGCGGTGGCGCTGCTGGTCGCGGCGGTGGTGCTGGTGCGGCTGCGGCGGTGGTCGTGGCTGGCGAAAGTGCTGTCCTGGGTGGGCATTTCGGGGTTCGTGACGGTGACGCTGGGGATGCCGCTGGCGGCCACCAAGCTGTATCTGTTCGGGATCTCGGTGGACCAGGAGTTCCGGACCGAATACCTGACGCGGCTGACCGACACCGCGGCGCTGCACGACATGACCTACATCGATCTGCCGCCGTACTACCCCGCCGGGTGGTTCTGGATCGGCGGGCGGGTGGCGAACCTGCTCGGCATGTCCGGGTGGGAGACGTTCAAGCCCTACGCGATCGCCGCGCTGGCGGTGGCGGCGGCGCTGGCAATGGTGTTGTGGTCCAGGCTGATTCGCGCCGACTGGGCCGTGGCGGTAGCGGCCGCGACGACCGCCGTGACGCTGGCGTTCGCGTCGCCCGAGGCCTACAGCGCAGTCCTGGTAGTCCTGTTCGCCCCTGCCATGCTGCTGGCCTGGGGAGCGCTGTACCGCCCGGCGGAGTACGCCACGACCGGCCCGGCTGTCGCGGCATCCGGCGCACCGGCCGAGGAAAATGTGGCCGCGACAGACAGTGCCGTGGCTGTCGCGTCGACCGGCGAGGCTTCAGGGCCGATCGGTGCGGCCGAGTCGGGTGCCGGTGCCGCTGGTGCGGGCGCTACCGCGAAGACCGCGGGTGGATGGGGGGCGGCGGTCGGGGCCGGGTTGTTCCTCGGCGTTTCGGCGATGTTCTACCAACTGTTCGCCGGTGTCGCGGTGTTCACGGTGGTATTGATGGCGGTGGTCGCGTGGTGTGCGCTGCTGTGGCAGCGGCGCGCGGACGCGGTGCACCGGCCGCGGGCGGTTGCGGCCGGGCCGGGCGCGCTGCGGCTGCTGGGGCCGATCTTGGCCCGGCTCGTCGTGATGGGCGTGATCACGGCCGCGCTGGCGCTGATCACCTGGGGGCCGTGGCTGGCGAAGGCGCTCACGGGGGCGCGGTCGGGATCGGGGACCGCGCTGCATTATCTGCCGGAGTCGGGGGCCCGGCTGTCGTTCCCGATGTTCGACTTCGGCGAGCCGCTGCTCGGCGCGTTGTGCCTGATCGGCACGGTCTGGCTGGTGGCGCGGGCGGCGAGTTCGCGCCGGGCCCAGGCCCTCGGGATCTCGGTGGTGGCGATCTATCTGTGGTCGCTGGCGTCGCTGACCGTGACCGCGGCCGGATTCACCGGGCTGTCCTTCCGGCTCGAACCGATCCTGCAGACACTGCTGGCCGCGGCCGGAACCTTCGGCTTCGTCGAGGGCGCGCGAGCGATCTACCAGGCGATCAACGAACCGCGGCGGTTCCGGCCCGCCGCCGTGGCGGTCGCGGTGATCGGCGCGCTGGCCTTCGCCCAGAGCATCCCCAGCATTCTGAACAGCGAGATCACCACCGCCTACACCGACACCGACGGCAATGGTGAACGCGCCGACCAGCGCAGCCCGTCGGCGGTGTCGTACTACCGCGAGATCGACGCCGCGCTCACCACGCAGACCGGTCGGCCACGCGACGAGTCGGTGGTACTCACCGCCGACACCAGCTTCCTGGCCTACTACCCGTACTACGGCTTCCAGGGCCTCACCTCGCACTACGCGAATCCGCTGGCCGATTTCGCGGCGCGGGCGGCCGAGATCAAGCGCTGGAGCGGGCTGCAGTCCCCCGCCGAACTGCTCGACGCCCTCGAGCACACCCCGTGGCGGGCGCCGGACGCCTTCCTGTTCCGCGGCAGCGGCGACAAGTACACGCTGCGACTCGCCGAGGACGTCTATCCGAACGATCCCAACGTGCGGCGGTACACGGTGTCCTTCCCCAAGACGCTGTTCGAGGACCCGCATTTCCAGGTGACGAACATCGGCCCGTTCACGCTTATCGTCCGCCATTGATGTGAACAACCCGCCAAACCTGTGGATAAGACTGTGGAATACCTCATTTTCTGTGGATAACTCCCGCTTCGGCGCGCGCTCTCTCAGGAAACGGCGGTAGCGTGGGCCGCTGAGTTTGTCCAGCAAGAGGGAGTTGTACCTGTGGTACCCGGCGGGGAATCGGATCACGACGAACCGAAGCGATCGGGGGAGCCGCGACCGTTGTCCTGGACCCGCCGGCCCACGCCGGCGGGGCGGCGACGCTCGGCACCGCCACCGATTCCCGCCGCGCCGGACTCGTCCGGCGGCTGCGGTCCTCGCGCACCGATCTGCTGATCGGGACGACGTACCTGCTCTTCGCCGTGATCGTGCTGTCCGGCCAGTGGCGCGACACCGACAACGGCTACCTGATCAAGAGCGGCCAGGACCAGTCCATGTGGGAGTGGTTCTTCGCGGTGACCGCGCATTCGGTCGCTCACCTGGAGAGTCCGCTCGGCACCACCCTGCAGAACTTCCCGGCCGGGGTGAACATGATGGCCAACACCGCCATGTTCGGTGTCGGCGTCCCGCTGACCCCCGTCACCATGCTGTTCGGGCCGACCACCACCTACGTGCTGGTGCTCACCGCGGGCCTGGCCGCCACCGCCTTCGCCTGGTACTGGCTGTTCTCCCGGGAACTGGTGCGCTCGCGGTTCGCGGCGGCCGTGGGCGGTGTGTTCTGCGGATTCGCCCCGGCGATGATCTCGCACGCCAACGCCCACCCGAATTTCGTGCTGCTCGCGCTGCTGCCGGTGATCGCGCTCGTCCTCATCCGCCAAGCTCGGCGCGCGACGACCGAACCCGCGCCGGGCCCGGCGCGGCGGGTCCGTGCGGCGGTGACGCTGGGCCTGCTGGTGGCGTTGCAGATCGCGCTGGGCGAGGAGCCGCTGCTGATCTTCGCGCTGGCGTTCGGCCTGTTCACCCTCGTCTACTACCTGCACCGGCCGCGCACCGGGCTGCTGGTGGTGCGCCGGGTAGCGCCCACGGTGGGGCTCGCGGCCCTGATCACGCTGGCGCTCACGGCGATTCCGCTGTGGTGGCAGTTCTTCGGCCCGCAGAGTTACCGGTCCATCGATCACGGCCCGACCGGCAACGACCTGAAGGCGCTGGTGCAGTTCCCGGCGGAATCCCTGGGCGGCATGTTCGCGCCGGGCCAGAACGTCGGTATCAACCCGACCGAGGACAACTCCTACTTCGGCTGGCCGCTGCTGGCGCTGCTGGCCGTCACGGTGGTGCTGCTGTGGCGGCGCGGCCCGCGCGTGGAGCCGTTCAACCACTACCGCGCGGCGCGGGCGGCCACGGCGGTGATCGTGGTGTTCACGGTGCTGTCGCTGGGCGTGATGGCGACGATCGGCAAGCGGCCGCTCGGCGTGAGCCTGCCCTGGAAGTGGCTGGAGCAGGTACCGCTGCTGAACACGGTGCTGGAGACCAGGTTCAGCATGGCCGCCGTGCCGGCCATCGCCGTGATCCTGGCGCTCGGCACCGAACGCGCGATCGCCTACGCGCGCGAGTCGCTCGGTGATCCGCGGCCGCTCATCTGGTTCGGTGCGCTGACCCTGGTGCTGGTGCCGCTGGTGCCGACCATCCTGCCCGTCACCGAGCGCACCCCCACCCCGGCGTTCTTCACCGACGGCACGGTTCGCGACTACGTCAGCAGCGGTTCGGTGGTCATCGCGCCGCCGCCGTCCACCGTCGACGCGCGCGCTCTGCGCTGGCAGGTCGACTCGGGTCTGCAATTCCCGCTCGCCGGTGGGTATTTCGTCGGCCCGGCCCCGGACAAGAAGGGCCGGTACGGCCCCGACATCCGCCCGACCGCGCTGCTGATGGCACAGGCCCAGCAGACCGACCGGGTCCCCGAG
Organism: Nocardia sp. N2S4-5; assembly: GCF_044628355.1. NCBI lineage: Bacteria > Bacillati > Actinomycetota > Actinomycetes > Mycobacteriales > Nocardiaceae > Nocardia > Nocardia sp. N2S4-5. The sequence goes on from NZ_JBIUPM010000001.1 coordinate 4,752,402, forward strand.
ATCGATGACACCACCCGCGAACACGCCCTGGCCGACCTGAACTTCTGGAAGGCCGACGTGATCGTGCTGCCTCCGGTCGAGCACGGCCGGGCCATCCACGCCACCCTCGACCAGCTCCTCGGCTTCCCCGGCCGCTACGTCGACGGCGTGTGGGTGTGGGACGTGCGCGGGCTGGTCTGACCGGAGAACGGCGGGGGTGGCTAGCATCAGGCACCGTGCGCGCAGACTCCCCAGCGTTTTCCCCGGTTCGCCTGATCGCCCTCGTATCGGGTGTGCTCGCCGCGCTCTGCGCGGTGCTCGCACCCCTGCTGCCGGTGCGGGAGGACCGCGCCACGCTCGACTGGCCGCAGCCGCAGTCGGTGAACGTGGACGCGCCGCTGGTGTCCTACGTCCCGCTGGATCTGCAGGCGAACATTCCGTGCGCGGCATTCCGCGAACTGCCGAGCGGCACGGTGCTGTCCACGGTGCCCGCCGACGCGCCCGGAGCGAGCGCGAAAGGCTTGCTGGCCAAGGTGACCGACGACGCCGGCGCCCGGCGGCTGTCGGTGCTCCAGCGCGACATCCCGCTGCTGTCCGCGCCGATCGATGAGATCGGCGGCTGCACGGCGCTGACCGTGCACTCCACCGCGGGCGCCACCGACACCGAATTCACGGGCGTCACGCGCGCCGACGGCACCCCGTTCCGCAACTCGGTGTCCGGCGACATCCGCCCGCAGGTGGTCGGCGTCTACACCGATCTGGATCGAGCGCGGCTGGGTGACGCGCACCTGCACGCGGACATCGACTCCCGCTTCTCCTCCACCCCGAGCCCACTGAAACTGGCCGCGATCATCGCCGCGGTCGTACTCACCCTCGTCGCGCTGATCTGCCTGCACCTGATCGACACCGCCGACGGCCGCCGGCCCCGCCGTTTCCTGCCCGCGCACTGGTGGCGTTTCAAGATCGCCGACGGGGTGGTGCTGGGCACGCTGCTGCTGTGGCACGTGATCGGCGCCAACACCTCCGACGACGGCTACATCCTGAACATGGCTCGGGCGTCCCGGCATTCGGGCTATATGGCCAACTACTACCGCTGGTTCGGGGTGGCCGAGGCGCCGTTCGGCTGGCCGTACGAGGTACTGGCCTGGATGACCCGGATCAGCGATGCCAGCTGGTGGATGCGGCTGCCGTCGCTGATCGCCGGCATCGTGTGCTGGCTGGTGATCAGCCGGGAAGTGCTGCCGCGCTTGGGCGCCCGCGTGCGCCGCGACAATATCGCGCGCTGGACGGCGGGCCTGGTGTTCCTGGTCGCCTGGCTGCCCTACGACAACGGCCTGCGCCCGGAACCGTTGATCGCGCTGGGCGCGCTGCTGACCTGGTGCTCGATCGAGCGCGCCATCGCGACCGGGCGGCTGCTGCCCGCCGCGATCGCCGTGCTCATCGCCGCCTTCTCGCTGGCCGCGGGGCCGACGGGCCTGATCTGCATCGCCGCGCTGATCGCCGGATCTCGCCCGGTGCTGCAACTGATCATCAAACGGGCCCGCGGGCGCATGGATTCCGACGACGCGACGCCGGACAAGCGGGCCGGACGCGGGACGTTCGCCTCGGCGATACTGCGCTACGGCGCGCTGCTGGCCCCCGGCGTCGCCGCCGGAACCCTGGTGCTGGTCGTGGTTTTCGCGGATCAGACGCTCGCCTCGGTCATGGAGGCCACCCGGGTGCGCAAGATCATCGGGCCGAACGTGGCCTGGTTCGACGAGCGCACCCGCTGGGACTCGCTGCTGATGCTGTCGCCCGACGGGTCGCTGGCGCGGCGCTTCGGGATTCTCGGCATGGTGCTGTGCCTGGGCGTGTGTGTGCTGGTGATGCTGCGCAAGAGCGGGCGGATTCCGGGCACCTCGCGCGGGCCGTCGGCGCGCATCCTGGGCATCGTGTTCATGTCGCTGCTGCTGATGATGTTCACGCCGACCAAGTGGACCCACCACTTCGGGGTCTACGCCGGTCTGGCCGGTTCGCTCGCCGCGCTCACGGCGGTCGCGGTGGGCGTCAACGGGATTCGCGCGGCGTACAACCGCTCGCTGTTCGCCGCCGCCGTATTCTTCCTGCTCGCAATCACTTTCACCGGTTCGAACGGCTGGTGGTACGTGTCCAGCTACGGAATCCCGTGGTGGGACAAGGCGCCGCTGCTGGCGGGCAAGGGCTTCTCGACGATGTTCCTCGGCCTCGCGGTGCTGTGCCTGCTGCTGGCCGCGTGGCAGTATTACCGCGAGCCGTACCGAAAGGCGGACGGGCGCAAGCGGTTCGACAAGTTCGCCGTGCAGCCGCTGACCATCGCCGCCGCAGCCATGGTGCTGTTCGAGGTGGCCTCGCTCGGCAAGGCGGCCGTCACGCAGTACCCGGCCTACTCGATCACCAAGGCGAATCTGCGTGCGCTGGGCGGCGATTCGTGCTCGCTCGCCGACGACGTGCTGGTCGAGACGAACACCGCGGACTCGCTGCTGCAGCCCTATACCGGCGCGGCGGCGGACGGCCTGGCCGCGGAGAACGTCGGCTTCACCCCCGACGGCGTGGCGCGCGACCTGACCGCCGACGCCGAGGAGACCGTCAGCGGCGGCGCCAACTCGGTCGACACCAAGTCCGAGAACAAAACCACCAACACCACCGGATCGGGCACCGGCGGCGGCAGCACCGACCGGGCGGGCATCAACGGCAGCACGGTGAAGCTGCCGTTCGGGCTCGACCCGGCCCGCACCCCGGTATTGGGCAACTACACCACCGGCGACAAGCAGCAGGCCCACCTGACCTCGCAGTGGTACCGGCTCGACCTCGACGCCGCCCGCGACGATCCCGCCTACCGCCTGCTGACCGTGAGCGCGGCCGGGCGGATCAAGTCGGTGAACAAGGACGGCGTGGTCACCTACGGGCAGGATCTGCGCGTGGAGTTCGCGCACCGCGCCGACGACGGTTCCGAACAGCCGCTCGGCTCGTTCCAGCCGCTCGATATCGGCGGCGCGCCCTCGTGGCGCAACATGCGCGTGCCGCTGGACCGGATTCCCGACGGCACCAACGCGGTGCGCCTCGTCGCGGTCGCCAACGACCTCACCCCGCGGCAGTGGCTCGCCGTCACCCCGCCCCGGCTGCCGAAGCTGGCCACGCTGGACACCGTGGTGGGCCGCGAGGACCCGGTGCTGGAGGACTGGCACGTCGGGCTCGCCTTCCCCTGCCAGCGCCCGTTCGATCACAAGGACGGCGTCGCCGAGGCGCCGCGCTGGCGCATCCTGCCCGACCGGGTCGGCTCCGACGCCTCCAACGCGTGGCAGGACGACATCGGCGGCGGCCCGCTCGGCTGGACCGGCCTGCTGGCCGAGGCCCAGACCGTGCCCGGCTATCTGAACGACGACTGGGACCGCGACTGGGGCTCCCTGGAGCGGCTCACGCCGTATGTCCCGTCCGCGACCCCCGCGACGATCGGCGTGACCGTCGAAACCCGTTCGGGCCGAGCCGAAGACGTCCCCATCCGCGCCCGGTAGCCGATGGGTGGAAGTTGGACGGATGCCTCGAGGATCGGCGTGAACACGGTCACTCTCAGCGTGGGCAGATAACATCACCAACCGTGCCCGACGCCGCAACTGCTGTCTTGACGAAACCGTCGCCCCCCACCCCCGTGGCGACACCCCGCGATTTCCGCACCGCGCGCCTGGTCGCGCTGGTCGCCGGGGTGCTGGGCGCGCTGTTCGCGATCGCCGCCCCGTTCCTGCCGGTGAATCAGACCACCTCCGCGGTGGACTGGCCGCAGGGCGGCACCCTCGGCAGCGTGCAGGCGCCGCTGATGTCGCAGGTTCCGGTGGACCTGAACGCCACCATTCCCTGTTCGCTGGTGGACCAGCTGCCACCGCAGGGCGGCATGCTGCTGGCCACCGCGCCGCCGCAGGGCGACCGCGCCTCGCTGGAGGCGATGTTCGTCCGGGTGTCGGAGACCTCGGTCGACGTCGTGGACCGCAACGCGGTGGTGGCCTCGGCGCAGCGGTCGGAGTTGAGCGGCTGCTCGTCGATCGTGATCAACTCCGATCACGACCGCACCTACGCGTCGTTCGAGGGGGCGACCAGGCAGGTCGAGCAGCCGGTCCAGGGCGGTGCGCCCGGGGCCACCGAGACGGTGACGGCGCCGATCGACGGCACCCTCGGCGGCGATCTGCGGCCCCAGGTGGTCGGCGTGTTCACCGACCTGAAGGGCGCGACGCCGGACGGACTGTCGTTCCACATGACCGTCGACTCCCGGTTCACCACCACCCCGACCCTCACCAAACTGGTGGCGATGATCGCGGCCGTGCTGTGCACGCTGATCGCGCTGGGCGCGCTGGCTCGCCTGGACACCGGTGACGGCCGCGGCCACCGCCGTTTCCTGCCCGCGCACTGGCTGAAGCCGACCTGGGCGGACGGCGCGATCGGCGGCGCCCTGCTGCTGTGGCATTTCGTCGGCGCCAACACCTCCGACGACGGCTACATCCTCAGCATGGTGCGGGTGGCCCCGCACGCCGGTTACCTCGCCAACTACTTCCGCTGGTACGGCGTGCCCGAGGCGCCGTTCGGCTGGTACTACTACGTGATCCAGGCGTTCGCGCAGATCTCCACGGCCAGCGTGTGGGTGCGGATCCCGGCGCTGCTCTGCGGAATCCTGTGCTGGATGGTGATCAGCCGCGAGGTGGTGCCCCGGCTGGGACGCGGCGTGCGCACCTCGAAGGTCGCGCTGTGGACCGGCGGGCTGGTCTTCCTGGCCTTCTGGCTGCCCTACGACAACGGCTTGCGCTCCGAACCGATCGTCGCGCTGGGCGCGCTGCTGACCTGGGTGTCGATCGAGCGGGCCATCGCGACCTCCCGGCTGCTGCCCGCCGCCATAGCCGTCCTGGTCGCGGCGTTCACGCTGGCGGCCGCGCCGACCGGCCTGATGTGCGTGGCGGCCCTGCTCGCCGGTATCCGGCCACTGGTGTGGATCGTGGTGCGCCGCCGCCGCGAACTGGCGGCGGGCGCGGGTTCGGGCTGGGCCTCGAAACGCTGGACCTCGACGCTGATATTGCTGTCGCCGATCGCGGCCGCGGGCTTCCTGGTGCTCACCGTCGTCTACAGCGACCAGACCTTCGCCGCGATCCAGGAGGCCAACCGCGTCCGGCAGCTCGCCGGGCCCAATCTGGCCTGGTACGAGGACTATCTGCGCTACTACTACCTGTTCGTCGAGACCGTGGACGGCTCGCTGGCCCGCCGCTTCGCCTTCCTGGTGATGCTGCTGTGCCTGTTCACCACGATGATGGTGCTGCTGCGCCGCCGGCGGGTACCGGGCATCGCCAGCGGACCGACGTGGCGGCTGATGGGCATCGTGTTCGGGACGATCTTCTTCATGATGTTCAACCCGACGAAGTGGACCCACCACTTCGGCGCCTACGCGGGCATCGCCGGTGCGCTGGGCGCGGTGACCGCGGTCGCGGTGTCGGCGTCGGCGCTGCGCTCCCGGAAGAACCGGTCCATCTTCCTGGCCGCCCTGCTGTTCGCGCTGGCGCTGTCGTTCTCGGGCATCAACGGCTACTGGTACGTGTCCAGCTTCGGGGTGCCGTGGTTCGACAAGACCGTGTCGCTGAAGGGCATCGAGTCCAACACCATCATGCTGGTGCTGTTCGGCTTGGCGCTGGCGCTGGTCGGCTGGCAGTCGCTGCGCGAGGGCTACGCCAAACCGCCGGCGAGCCCGAAAACCGCGCGGGGCAGGCGAATTCGCAAGTTCGCCGCCGTTCCGCTGACCGTGGTCGCGGCCGTGATGGTGCTGTTCGAGGTCTTCTCGCTGGTGAAGGGCGCGGTCGGGCAGTACCCGGCGTACTCGCTGGCGCGCTCGAACGTCGGTGCGGTGGGCGGCGCGACCTGCGGCCTGGCCGACGACATTCTGGTCGAGCAGAACGTCAACAGCGGCAACCTGCAGCCGATCGTCGATCCGGCGCATCCGCCCAAGGACGGCGACGCGCTCGCCGGTGGCGACCCGGTGGGCTTCTCCCCCAACGGTGTTCCGACCGATCTGAAGGCCGACACGGTCGAGGTGAAGCCGGGCACCGGCAACACCTCCACACAGTCGGTGGGCGCGGTGTTCGCCGAGGGCCAGAACGCCGGCACCGGTGGCGGCACCACCCAGCAGGCCGGGGTGAACGGCAGCACCGTGGCGCTGCCGTTCGGCCTCGACCCGGCGACCACCCCGGTGATGGGCAGCTACCAGGAGGGCGTGCAGCAGCCCGCGCACCTGACCTCCAGCTGGTATCAGCTGCCCGCGCGCTCGGATGATTCGCCGCTGGTGGTGATCTCGGCGGCCGGGCGCATCCTGTCGGTCGACGACACCGGCGCGGTCAAGTACGGCCAGTCGCTGACCGTGGAGTACGGCAAGAAGCAGGCCGACGGCTCGGTCAGCAAGCTGGGCAGCTACCTGCCGCGCGACATCGGCCCGTTCCCGTCGTGGCGCAACCTGCGGGTGCCGCTGGACCAGATCTCGCCCGAGGCCGACACGGTGCGCATCGTCGCCAACGACCCGATCCTGATCGGCGACCAGTGGCTGGCGTTCACCGCGCCGCGCGTGCCCAAGCTGCAGACGCTCGACGACGTCATCGGCACCGAGCAGCCGGTGCTGCTGGACTGGGCGGTGGGCCTGCAGTTCCCGTGCCAGCGCCCGTTCGACCACCGCGACGGCGTCGCCGAGGTGCCGAACTACCGCATCCTGCCGGACCGCCCGCTCGCGGTCAGCTCCACCGACACCTGGCAGGCCGAGGAATTCGGTGGCCCCCTTGGCTTCTCACAGATGCTCGCCAAGTCGGTCACCATCCCGACCTACATGAAGAACGACTGGGCCCGCGACTGGGGTTCGCTGGAACGCTACGACCAGTACTACAAGGCCGCCCCGGCCGAAATAACCACCGGCACCACCACCCGCTCGGGCTTCTGGTCCCCGGGCCAACTCCGAGTGTTCTGATCGGATCGAAACCAAGGGCGGGCGGCGCAACCCATGCGCCGCCCGCCCTGTGCTCTCACCGTTCGAGCCGGCCCGTCCACTCGTAGACCGGCAGGTTGCCCTCGGTGGTGTCCTCCCAGCGTGGGGTCACCTTGAAGCGCTCGTAGCCACCGTTGAACTGGATTCGCAGTTCGATGCCCGGTGGGGTGATCGGCACGATGCGCTGTGGCAGGTCGGCCGGTCCACCCTGCAGTACGGCTTTCGGTGAGCTTCCCATAGCTGAAGGCTCTCATACCTGCGGTGATTCACCGGCCGATTCCGCAAAAGACACCCCGTCCACCTGCCGTTCCACGGGATTTCACCGGTCCGGGCAGACCTCGCCCGGCATGGGGGTGTCGCGCCGACCTACAACGGCAGCAGGTGGTGTTTGCGCGGGTTGCGTTGCAGCTTCTTGTCGCGGAGCAGGTGCAGGGCGCGGCGGATTTCCAGGCGGGTGGTGGCGGGTTCGATGACCGCGTCGATGAAGCCGCGTTCGGCGGCGACCCACGGGTTGGCCATGGTGGCGTTGTAGAAGTCGATCATCTGCTGCCGGACGACCTCGCGCTGGTCCTCCGGCGCGGCCTCGATCTGCTTGCGCCCGATCAGGCTGACCGCGCTCTCGGCGCCCATCACCGCGATGCGGGCCGTCGGCCACGCCAGGTTCACGTCCGCGCCGAGCTGCTTGGAGCCCATCACCGCGTACCCGCCGCCGTAGGCCTTGCGGATCACCACGGTCACCTTCGGCACCGACGCCTCGACGAACGCGAACAGGAACCGGCCGCCGCGCTTGATGACACCGATCTTCTCCTGCTCCACACCGGGCAGAAAACCGGGCGTATCCACCACCAGCACCAGCGGGATCTCGAACGCGTCGCACAACCGCACGAAATGCGAGGCCTTGTCCGACGCGCGGGCGTCCAGCGCACCGGCGGAGACCATCGGCTGATTGGCGACCACGCCGACCGAACGACCGTCCACCCGGGCGAATCCGGTGATGATGTTCAGCCCCGCCTGCGCGCCGACCTCGTGGAATTCGCCGTCGTCGAAGATGCGCAGCAGGATGTCGTGCATGTCGTAACCGGCATTGTCGGAATCCGGCACGATCGAGTTCAGTTCCAGGTCGGAATCGGTGACCTCGGGCTCCATGCCCGGGTTCACCACCGGCGGCTCCTCCTGGCAGCTCGTCGGCATGTAGCCCAGATACTGACGCACCCAGTCGAAGGCGGCCTTCTCGTCCTTGGCGACGTGGTGGATATTGCCGTATTCGGCCTGGCTGCGAGCGCCGCCGAGTTCCTCCAGGCTGACGTCCTCGCCGGTGACCTCGCGGATCACCTTCGGCCCGGTGACGAACATGTACGCCTCTTCGGTGGCGACCACGACATCGGTGTTGATCGGCTGGTACACCGCCCCGCCCGCACAGCTGCCCAGGATCAGCGAGATCTGCGGCACCATGCCCGACAGCGGCTCCACCTTCAGCGCGATATTGGCGTACCAGGCCAGCGAGCTGACCGCCTCCTGCACGCGCGCGCCGCCGGAATCCTGGATGCCGACCACGGGGCAGCCCACCTTGGCCGCGAACTCCATGATCGTGCAGACCTTGCGGCCGAACATCTCACCGACCGACCCGCCGTACACGGTCTGGTCGTGCGAGAACACCGCCACCGGACGGCCCTCGACGAGACCGTGCCCGATGACCACGCCGTCGCCGTACAGCGCGTCCTTGATGCTCGGATTGCGAACCAGCGCACCGATTTCCACGAAGGTGCCCGGATCGACCAGCATGTTGATCCGATCGCGCGCGCTCGGGATGCCCTTGCGCGCCCGCTTGGCCACCCCCGCCTCACCTGCCGGCTCCTGCGCGAGCTTCGAGCTTCTTCCGCAGGTCGGCAAGCTTCTCGGCGGTCGTACTCACTAGATTCCTTTCGCGATCGCAGCCAATTTCTGCGTCAGGTCGGCACCGATGGTGGCGATGCGCGGCTCGTCGATGATCTGGAGATGATCACCCGGGATGCGGATGATTTCCAGTGCCGGGAGGTAGTCGTCCCAGCCACCATTGGGCTGCCGTTCGGCGAAGCGGGGCTCGAGTTCGATCATGCCGTCGTGATAGCGGTCGGCGAGGTACAGCACCACGTCACCGTCGTAGTGCGACGGCTGCGCCTTCTCGAGTTCCCGGCTGTCGAGCCAGGACGTGCGCTGATGCTCGATCACGCCGCCGGGGATCTTCACGTCGGCGAACTTCAGCAGATCGGTGATGATCTTGTACTGCTCCGCGTCGGACGCGTCCGCCAGCTCGCGCAGCATGTCGTCGTCCAGCTCGCCCTCGATGCCGTAGGTCTTCTTCGCGAACTCCTGGAAACGCTCGACGCGGGCGCGCCGCCCCTCGGGGCTGCCGTCCTCGGGCTCGACGGGCAGCGCGAGATCGATCAGCCCCACCAGCCGGACGTCGTCGCCCTCGGCCCGCATCAGCTGCGCGACCTGGAGCGAGAAGACGGCTCCCAGCGACCAGCCGTAGAAGACGTAGGGCCCGCCGGGCTGGAGTTCCCGGATCTTCGGAATGTACTGGCGCGCACGATCTTCCATCGAACCCTCGACGCGCTCGAAGCCGTACATCGGCGTGTCGCCGGGCAGGCGCTTCAGCAGCGGCTCGTAGACCAGCGTGTTGCCGCCCGAGGGATGGAACACGAAGACGGGCACGGCATCCGAGCCCGCGGTGCGCCCGCGCAGGGTGCGCACGAAGCCGTCGACATCCCCGGCGCTGTCCTGGTGCTGCCGCACGATGTCGGCGAGCTGCTCGATGGTCTCGCAGTCGAGCACGTCCTCGACGTCGAGCTCCGCGCCGACCCGCTCGGACAGCCGCGCCGCCAGCTTCTCGGCGGTGTCCTGGTCCAGGATCGGCAGGGTGTCGAAGACGCCGCCCGGCGACTTGCCGGTGATCGTGGCCCAGGTCGCGTAGGTCAGCCGCTCGGCGGCATCGCGCGGGGGCACGTTGTCCTCGGCCGACTCCTCGCCGAACAGCGACGGCTGCACGGGAGTCTGCGCGGTCGCGGGCTCCGGCTTTTCGGGCGCGCTCTCGGCCAGCTTGTCCTTCACGACGGCGGCCGGGTCCGCACCGGACTCCATGGCGGCCCGCGCGGCGGCGACGAAGTTGTCGTCGACGGCCAGCGAACCGCCCTCGGCCGCTTGCTGTTCGGCGATCGCGGCGACCTCGTCGCGGTGCTCGATGGCGTAGCGCAGCACCTTGGCGACCTCGTTGAGGCTGGCGTCGCGCACGGCCGCGACCTGCAGCTGCGGGATGTCGAACTCGTACTCGACCCGGTTCTTGATGCGCATGGCCATCAGCGAGTCCAGACCCAGCTCCATGAGCGGGATCTCCATCGGCAGGTCCTCCACGGCGTAGCCCATGGACTCGGCGACGATGATCGCCAGCCGCTGCTCCACGGTCTGGGCGCCGCTGGGGTTCCACCTGTCGCCGATGGTCTCGGCGACCACGAGATCGGCTGTGCCGCCGCCGTTCCCGGCGAAAGACGTGCCGGGAATTTCCGAGGTGGACGTGCCGGGAACTTCCGAGGTGGACGCGCCGGGAACTTCCGAGGTGGACGCGCCGGGAATTCCTGAGGGGGACGCGCCGACAGAGCCCGACGGGGACGTGCCGGGACGACCGGAGGACGCGCGCGACGCCCCCGTCACCACGGCCTCGAACAACAACCGGAAGGCGCCGTCCTGCTCCCCGTGCACCTGCACCGAGGCGCCGCCGAGGTGCGGGGTGAGCGTGGTGGTCAGGTTCCCGGACGCGGGCAGCGGCGAATGCGCGACGGTCGCCCCGACCGCCACGCCCGAAAGCACCTGCGCCGCAGCGGAACTCACCAGCCCGGACAGGTCGGTGACGGCCGCCGCCGACACCTCCCAGGCGTGCCGTCCGTCCGGCAGCGCCACGTGCGAACCCGGCACCCGCCCGGTCCCCCCGCCGGAGGCGATGGTGACCGTCGGCCAATATTCCTTGCGCAGGAAAGCCGTTCGCGGAATGTCGGCGAAATCACCGGCGGGCAGCAGCGACGACAGATCGACCCGATGCCCCTGCACGTACAGCTGCGCCAGCGCCGAGATGATGCCCGCGGCCTCGTCCTCCTTGCGCTTGAGCGTGGGGATGAGCGCCGCGTTGTGCACCCCGGCCGCGAAGGTCGTACCCAGCACCTGCATCAGCGCAACGGAATTCGGCGCGAGTTCCAGATAGGTGGTGATGCCGGTGTCGACGGCCTGCCGCACGGCGTTGGTGAAGTACACCGGGTGCCGCATGTTGGTGACCCAGTAGTCCACGTCGTGCACCGGGTCCGAGCCCGCGCGGTACACGGTGGCCTTGTGCACGGTCGAGTACAGGTCGGCGGTCAGCTTGGTGGGCTCGATACCGGCCAGCTCGGCCGCCAGCTCGCCCAGCAGCGGATCCATCTGCGAGGTGTGTCCGGCGCCGCGAGTCTGCAGCACCCGGGCGAACTTGCCCTCCGATTCGGCCCGCGCCACGACGGCATGCACCTGGTCCGGCGGCCCGCCGATCACGGTGTTGGTGGGCGCGGCGTACACCGCGACCTCGAGGTCCGGGTAGTCGGCGAGCACCTTCTCGATGTCCTCGGCGCTGTACTCGACCAGCGCCATATTGCGGACGTCGGCCTCGGTGAGCATCTGCTCGCCCTCGCCCATCAGCCGCGACCGCGCGCAGATCACCCGCACGGCGTCCTCGAGGTTCATGCCGCCGGAGATGTAGGACCCCGCGGCCTCGCCCTGGGAGTGGCCGACCACGCCCTCCGGCTCGGCCCCGTGCGCCCGCAGCAGCGCGGCCAGGCCGAGCTGAATGGCGAACACGCCGACCTGCGACGTGCCGACGTCCCAGTCCTGCGCGTCGTCGAGCATCATCTCCCGGACCGAGTAACCGGCCTCGTCCTGCACCAGTTCGTCGACCTCGTCGACGGCGCGGGCGAAGATCGAATTCTCCAGGTAGAGCTGCTTGCCCATCTTGCGGTGGTGCGACCCGAAACCGGACAGTACCCACATGGCGCCCTTGGCAGCGGGGGCGTCGGCGGTGAACACGCCCGGCCCCGGCTTGCCCTCGGCGATGGCGCGCAGCCCCGCGACGGCCTCATCGTGGGTCTTGGCCAGCACGACGCCGCGCGAGCGGCCGTGGTTGCGCTTGGCCAGCGAGCGCGCCACGGACTCGAGCGAGGCCGCTTGTCCCGCTTCGGATTCCAGCCAGTCGGCCAGGTCGGCCGCGGCCCGTCGCCGCCGCGAGGGCAGGTACGCGGACACGGCCAGGATCACCGGCAGCGGTTCGGTGCGCTCGGCGGTCCACTCCGGCGTCGGGTCCGCCGTCAGTCCGGCGCTCTCGGCGATGGTCGGCCCCTCGGCCACCGGTGTCCCGTCCGCCGACTCGGCCTCGGCGGCCGCGAGCACGGCCTCGGCGTCCGCGACGATCCCGGTGTCCTCGTTGTCCAGATCGGCGGACGATGCCGGGGTCTCCGCCGCGGCGGGCACATACTCCTGGATGACCACGTGCGCGTTGGTGCCGCCGAACCCGAAGCCGGAGACGCCGATGGTCGCCCGCCCGCTGTAGCGCGGGAATTCGGTCGGCTCATCGATGACCTTCAGATGCGCCTGCTCGAACGGGATGTAGGGGTTGGGCCCGGCGAATCCGATATTCGGCGGAATCACGTTGTGCTGCAACGACATGACGATCTTGGCCAGGCTCGCGGCCCCCGCGCCCGACTCCAGGTGCCCGAAGTTGGTCTTGACCGATCCGAGCAGCGCGGGCTTATCGCCCTCGCGTCCACGCCCGATGACACGCGCCAGCGCGTCCGCCTCGATGGGATCGCCGAGCAACGTGCCGGTGCCGTGCGCCTCGACGTAATCGACCGACGACGGGAGGATTCCGGCGTCCCGGTAGGCGCGGCGCAGCACCTCGGCCTGGGCATCCGGATTCGGCGCCAGCAGACCGTTGGAGCGGCCGTCGTTGTTGACCGCGGAACCCTTGACCACGGCCAGGATTCGGTCACCGTCGCGCTCGGCGTCGGCCAGGCGCTTGAGCACCACCATGCCGCCGCCCTCGGAGCGGACCATGCCGTCGGCGTCCGACGAGAACGCCTTGATGTGGCCGTCCTTCGCCACCGCGCCCGCACCGTCGAAACCCAGGGTCGCGAACGGGGCCAGGATCATATTCACGCCGCCGGCGAGCGCCACGTCGGCATCGCCGCTGCGCAACGCCTGCACCGCCTCGTGCACCGCGACCAAGGTCGACGAGCACGCGGAATCCACGGAGACCGACGGACCCCGGAAGTCGAAGAAATAGGACACCCGGTTGGGGATGATGGACGAGACGCTGCCGGTGATCCCGTAGGCCGCGGCCGTCGCCGGAGTGTTCGCGTCGACCGGGGCGCCCGCCGCCATCGCGGCCAGGAACATGAAGTCGTTCCCCGACGAGCCGATGAACACGCCGACCGGCTGCCCCTTCAGATCACTGGCGGGAATCCGGGCGTGCTCCAACGCTTCCCAGGTCAGCTCCATCATCAGGCGCTGCTGCGGGTCGACGCGCTCGACCTCGATCGGCGACATCGCGAAGAACTCGGCGTCGAACCCCTTGACCACGTCCTGGTCGAGGTAGCCGCCGCGGGTGTTCGCCTGCTCGACGGCCGCGGCCATCTGCGGCTCGGCGGTGAACTCCGACCACCGGCCCGACGGCAACTCCCGGATCCCGTCCCCGCGATTGATGAGGAACTCCCACGTCGACTCCGGCGTGCTGCCCGCACCCGGCAGCCGGGTCGACAGGCCGACGATGGCGATGTCGTGCGCCTCCCCCGGCTGGTAACCGGCGGTATAGAAGGAGTCGTCGGTCGATTCCGCGGGCTCCTCGGGCACGCCGCCGGCCGCGATCACCTCGGCCAGTGAGCCGATGGTCGGGTGCTGGTACACGACCGTGGCGCTCAGCATCACCCCGGTGAGTTCCTCGATGTCGCCACCGAGGGCGAGGGCGTCGCGCGAGGCCAGCCCGAACTCCTCCATCGGCCGGTCCACCGTGATCTGCTCGATCGGCTGGCCGGTGGCGTCGGCGACCCAGCGCCGCAACCACTCTCGCAGCTCGGCCACCGACATCTCGGTGGCCGGTGCGGCGGCCCGGGTGTCGTCGCTGACCGCATCGCTCTCGGGCGAAACGGCGTCGGTCGTCTGAGTGCCCTCGTTGTCAGCCATCAATTCCTCAAGCTACCTGGGTGGGGGTGTCGGGTGGGCAGGGATCGACAGCCAGTATCGCAAGCGCGGATGTCGCTCACTCTTCCTCGGGGGCGTCCGGGAAGGCCTGTTGCGTGTAGCCGCCCCGCAGGGTGCCCTCCAGGTACGCGGCCCGGCAGGCGCGGCGGGCGATCTTGCCGCTCGAGGTCCGCGGGATCGAACCGGCCGGCACCAGCAGCACGTCGCGCACGGTGACGCCGTGCCGCTGCGAGATCGCCGCGCGCACCGCGTCGGCGATCGGCGCCGGATCGGCCTTGTGCGCGCCCGGACCACGCTCGGCGACGACCACCAGTTGCTCGGAGGCATCGTCGGCGTCGTACTTGATGCCCGAATGGCTGTCGGCCTCGAACACCTCGGCCGGGAGCTGGTTGGCCGGTACCGAGAACGCCGCCACGAAGCCGGGGCGCAGCAGCTTACTGGCCTCCTGCGCCGAGTACTCCAGATCCTGCGGGTAGTGATTGCGGCCGTCGACGATCACCAGGTCCTTGACCCGGCCGGTGATGTACAGCTCGCCATCGATGTAGACGCCGTAGTCGCCGGTGCGCATCCAGGTCGCGTCGGCGGGGGTGCCCTCGGCCTTGCTGCCCTCGGGCAGGCGGTTGGGCAGCAGGTTCTTGAAGGTCTTGCGGGTCTCGTCGTCCCGGCCCCAGTACCCGATGCCGATGTTGTTGCCGTGCAACCAGATCTCACCGACCTGGCCCTCGGGCTGCTCGCGCGGGCCGGCGGGGTCGTCGACCGTCTCCGCGTCGACGATGGCCGCCCACTGCGACAACGCGACGTACCCGCAGCTGACCTGCGCGATGGCGTTGGCGGTGCCCTGTTCGACCTTGACGATCCGGCCGGCGTTCAGCTCGTCGCGGTCCACGTAGATGACCTTGGCCTCGTCCTCGGCCCGGGTCGCGGAGACGAACAGCGTGGCCTCGGCCATGCCGTAGCAGGGCTTGATGGCCGTCTTCGGCAGGCCGTAGGGGGCGAACGCCTCGTTGAATTTCTTCATCGAGGAGGTGGTGACCGGCTCGCTGCCGTTGATCAGGCCGATGACGTTGGACAGGTCCAGCGTCTCGCCGTTCTTCGGCAGGCCGCGAGCGGCCGCGTGCTCGAAGGCGAAATTCGGTGCGGCGGCGAAGGTTCCGGCGCCGTCGGAGACCGCGGCCAGCTCCTTGATCCAGCGGCCCGGACGCCGGACGAAGGCGCTGGGCGACATGATCGTGATGAACTTGCCGCCGATGGCGGGCAGGATCACGCACAGCAGGCCCATGTCGTGGAACAGCGGCAGCCAGGTCACGCCGCGCGAATTCCAGTCCAGGTTGATGGCGTTGATCATCTGCAGCAGGTTGGTGCCCACCGCGCGGTGGGTGATCTCGACACCGGCCGGGGTCCGCGTCGACCCCGAGGTGTACTGCAGATAGGCGATGTTGTCCACGGTGATGTCGGGGTAGGCCCAGGCCTCACCGAGCGAATCGGGCACCGCGTCCACCGCGATGACGCGCGGGCGCTGCGCGGCCGGCAGCGGACGGAAGAACTGGCGCACGCCCGCGGCGGAGGAGCTCGCCGTGAGGATGGCCGAGGGCTTGCAGTCGCCGAGTACCGCGTGCAGCCGATCGGTGTGGCCGGGCTCGTCCGGGTCGAACAGCGGGACCGCGATGGTGCCGGCATAGATGGCGGCGAAGAACGACACCACGTAGTCCAGCCCCTGCGGCGCCAGGATCGCGACCCGGTCACCGGGCTTCGTGACCTGTTGCAGGCGCGCGGCGACCGCACGCAGGCGGATGCCGAATTCCTTCCAGGTCAGGTCCTGGTACTCGCCGTCGCGCTCACGGGAGTAGTCGATGTAGCGATAGGCAAGCGTGTTCGCGTCGTTGCGGGTGTGCTTCTCGACGTAATCGACCAGAGTGCGCCCCTCGGGAATGCTGATATTCCCGGATTCGTCCAGGTAGTCGTCGAAAGTCTCGTCCGTCATTCCTTCTCCTCCGAGGCACACGCAGCACGGCATCATGGCCGCTGTTACCTGTGAGGCCCCGACTCTCTTACGCCCGCGGGCGCTCTGTGGTGCAAGAGCATGCCTGCAGCTTTTCCGGCGGTCTGCGCGGTGACCACCTATCGGCTAGATGTACTCAAACCAGGGACATGTTACAGAGCAGGCCCCGGCGCGGTCCCTGGTGCGAGTGAACATGACTCGGTCACGCCTCCCGTAGCAACGGGATCACCGGCGCGAAGGCATCCATCTGAGTCGGAAACACTCCGACATAAGACATCGAGGTGAGTTTGCGCACGTTACGAATCTGCTCCGCTATCTCCTCGAATGTGCCGATCGCCACATAGGGCGAGGTGAGTATGTCTTCGACCGAAAGCTGTACGTCCACTTCGAGGTCGGGGTGTAGGCCCTTCTCGATTGCGGACAATGCCATTTCTGCCGTGCGCTCGCGGTCGTCGGTGATCACCACGGCGGTGATGGTCCAGTTCAGTTCGATATCCGCGAACCGATCGCCGGCCGCCTGCTTGATCAGGTTCACCTTCTCGACGGTCTTGTCGAGGGTGATGCCCGACAGCAGGCCCTTGCCTTCCTTCGTGGTCCGCGGCACCACCGAGATGATGTCGGCGTGCTTGGCGGCCAGCCGCAGCATCTTCGGCCCGCCGCCACCGGTCACCAGCGGCGGGCGCGGGCCCTGCCGCGGCCGCGGCGTGCCCTTGATGCCGCGCACCTGGTAGTGCTTGCCCTCGAAGTGACATTCCTGGCCGCGTAACAGCACGTCCAGGATGGTCAGCGTCTCGTCCAGCTTCTCCAGCCGCACTCCCGGCGACTCGTAGGGGATGCCGGCGGCCTCGAACTCGCTCTTGATCCAGCCGGCGCCCACGCCCAGTTCCAGCCGGCCCTTGGACAGCACGTCGATGGTGGCGGCGTCCTTGGCCAGCACCACCGGATGCCGGAAGCCGTTGGCCAGCACCGACGTTCCGATGCGGATCCGCTCGGTGGCCACCGCCAGCGCGCCCAGCGCCGCGATCGGGCCGACCTGCGGGCCGAGGTGGTCGGGCACCGCGAACGAGTCGTAGCCGTACTCCTCGGCCTGCTGCGCCAGCTTGACGAACTTGCGCGCCCCGCCCTCCTGCTGGTTGCCCTCGCCGGCGGCCGCGAACCGGAACTCGCGCGGCGGCGTACCCAGCGCAGTCACCTCGGCAGCAGCCGATGCACGGCTCGCCGTGGCGGCCGGTGTGCGGCTCGCCGTGGTGGCGGCTTCTGTCATTTACCTCATGCTCCTGGCTGTCCGGAATGGCTACGACGCCGGGCCGATCCGAGAGGAAGCGGCTCCGGCGTCGCGATCATCGCTGCACTTTACAGCGTGCCCACGAAACCTTGGGGGCCTCGGGGTTGACCCCTGTTAACAGTCACGAATGGGGCGGGTACGGAGCGCCCTCGATCAGGTCTGCCGCCCAATTCGCCGTCCACTGCGTGGCCGTGGTGCCGTTCTCGTCCACCTGGAAGGTGTTGTACAGGGCGTGCACCGGGTTTCCGACGGCTCTGACCAGCGTCATCAGGCTCGGGATCATATTGAACGGGTTCAGCGCCTGCTTCGGAGCGTCGCAGATCAAATCGCCCGGCGCGCAGATGGTGTAGGTCCGATCCGCGAGTTCGCCGAAGCCGCCCGGGCGCGATCCGGTCATCTTGATGCCCGGGACGTTGAGGCCCTGCAGCGCGACCTCCGCGCCCACGCCCGGCGGACTCGGCCCGACCGCGGCGGCCTGGCCCGGCCCGAAATCGCGGCGGCCGTCGGCGATCAGCATCACGCCGAGCACGCGGTCGGCCGGAACGGGACCCTTGCCCGCGCCGATCTGCGCGGCGATGTCGCCGCCGATCACCGCGCCCTGCGAGAAACCGGCGATCACATAACTGGTGAGCGGGCAGCTTTTCGCCATCGATGAGAGTTCGTCGAGAGCCCGCCCGGCGCCCTCCGAGCGGCTGTTGTTGTAGGACTGCTGGCCGTCCGGCGGGATCGCGATCGGATTGGAGAATTGCGCGACGTAAGGGACGGTGTAAACGTCCAACCGGCTGTCCGGGAACCGCTCGCGCATCGGGTTGCTGACGTTGAGCATCAACGAGATCGGATTGGCGCTCGGGTGGTGCGGATCGTCGTTGCTGTTGGACTCCCACGTCCCCGGAATCGACAGCAACTGGACGTCCGGGCAGGAGGCCGGCTGGCTGGTCGGCGGGCCCGGCTTCGGCGGCGTCGGCTTCGGCAGCCGCAGCGGACCGGCCAGCAGGTACCACAGCAGCAGCACCACGACCACCAGCACGACGATGCCCACCAGGAACAGCAGGCAGCCGGGACGACGGCGACGACCGCGGCCGCTGCCTCCCGGATAGCCCGAGCGTCGTGCGTTCACTTGTTGCAGTAGGTCTGGTTCGCGGTGTCGACGTAGATCCGGCCGGCCTGTTCGACGGGCATCTTCTGCGGGTCGAACGCCGGGTCGGAACCGGCCATCGCGTTCACGTAGGTGGTGATCTGGTCATCGGGCAGGCCCGATGCCTTGCCCTGGCAGACGAAGCTCGCCGTGGTCACCGCGATGTCCGGGGTGGGGCTCAGGCCGCGCTTCTTCAGTTCCTCGATCAGCGCCTGGTCCTTGGCCGACAGCTCGGACGTATTGCCCGCGGCGACCGAGGGTTCCACCGGTTCGGGCCGCTCCATCGCACCGGTGGTCGGCGCGGCGGGCGGGGCGCCCTCCTCCGGCGGCACCTGTACCACCGAGGGGATGGTGGGACCGGCGGTCGCGGTCGTGGCCGAGGTCTTCAGCGTCGGCGTGCTCGACGCGGTCGAATCGTTGTCGCCGCAGGCAGCGAGCAGGCCGACGGCGGCGAGCGACACCACGACGCCGGTTACCTTTCCACGGGTCCGCAACATGAATTTCGTTTCCTCGATCTGTGCAAGCCAACGGGACGCGGTCCAGGCTACTTGTATTTTGCTCCGCTTCGCTCCGCGGTTCGCGGCCCTTGAGGCTCGATTCTTCCCTCCTCCGCTCCTCCGCTTCGCTCCCCCGCTCCGTCAGTCCAGAATCGAGCCGGGCCGCGAACTTACCGGTGTACATCCGGAACAGGTATTCAGGTCTGCTCAGAGGCCGTGTATTTCCGGCTTGCCGTCGCGGACGACTATGAAGCCGGTTTGGAAGTTCTGTTGGATGCCTCCCGGTACCGGGAACTCGTCGCTGGTGGGGTAGCCGAGGCGGCCGTTCTCGAAGCCCTGGCGGCCCCACGCCTCCATGATCAGGCCGTTGCGTACCGCCCAGGAACCCGAGAGCGGGCTCCAGTAGATGTTGCCGCCCTCGAACGCGCTGACGCGGCCGAGATCCTTCAGCGGCTGCTCCTCGGCGACGGGGAAGCCCAGCGGACTGTTCTCGAAGCCCAGTTGCGCGTACTTGCCGAGGATCAGGCCCTGGACGCGATGGGCTCCGGTCTTGTCGCTGAAGTACATCGGACTGTTCTCGAAGCCCTGCACCGCGCCGCGCTGGTTCGGGGTGGGCTGTTCGGGGCCCGTGGGGTAACCGGCGGGACCGCCTTCGAAGCCCTGTGCGCCCCACTCCTGCAGCATCGCGCCGCGCACCATCTGGGCGCCGGTCTGGGGCGTCCAGTACACCGAGCCGTTCTGGAAGGACTGGAATCGGCCGCGGCCGTCGGGCAGGCCCTGATCGTCGCCGACGGGCAGACCCAGTGGCCCGCCCGGCCCGGCCGCGGCCTGATAGGCGCCGCCGATCATCCCGGCCGCCGCATGCGCCCCGGTCGACGACGACCAGAACACCCTGCCGCCCTTGAAGTCCTGTGCCGTGCCGCCGGGCACCTGGTATTCGGGCGTCACGCAGCCGCCCAGCCAGCCGTTCGCCTGTGCCACGGCCGCGATCGCGCCGCCCGCACCACATTCCGTCGCGGCGGTGTCGGCCCCCAGCGCGGCCGCCGCCTGCGGCCAGGACTGGCGCATCTCGAAATCCCAGTAGGGCCAGGTGTGTGTGCCGGAGGCCCGGTAACTCACCTGCACCGGGATCGACAGCTTGTTCAGCTTCCCCACGAAATTCTGGCTGGTCAGCCGGGACAGGATCTCCAGGCCCATACCGGCGTAGTTGGTGCTGATCGCGGGCAGGTCCGGGCTCGGGCTGTCGAAGGCGCCGGTGGTGCCGCTACCGGCCGAGACGTAGAGGCTGACGCCCTTCAGCTTGTCGGCCAGCGCGTACGGGTCGTGGGCGGCCCATTCGGGGTCGCCCGGCGGACCCCACATGGCGTCGGCGTCGAAGCCGCCGGCGTCGCGCATGGCGAACATGATCGCCTGCGGCATGCCCAGCGTGGTGGTGGTCAGGAAGCCCGAGTACGAGGCGGCGTACCGGACCCAGCCCGGATTGCGGCCCGCCAGGAACATGGCGGCCGTGCCGCCCATCGAGAGTCCGGCCACGCCACGGGCATTCGTGGCCCGCCACTGGCTCTCCAGCAGCGGCGGCAGCTCCTTGGTGAGGAAGGTTTCCCACTTGTAGTTCTTGCCGTTGTTCGGCTGCGCCCAGTCGGAGTAGAAGCTGGACTGGCCGCCGATCGGCAGCACCACGGTGACGTTCTTGTCGGCGTAGAAGTCGACCGCCTGCGCGTCCTTGGTCCAGCCACTCTCGTCCTCGGTGGCGCGCAGGCCGTCGAGCATGAACAGCAGCGGAAAGCGCGCGTCCGGCCGGACGTTCCAGTCCCGCGCCAGCAGCAACTGGACCTGGACCGGCGTACCCATGGACGGCGAGTCCACCCACAGCGACACCCGCCGATCGGTGAGCCACACCGCCTTCTGCACACTCGCTCCGGCCACGGCCGCCGGGGCGACCTCGGGCTGCGCGGTAGCGATCGCGGCGGAATAGCTTGCGGTCAGCGGCAACAGCGCGACGGCGGTAAGGGCTCCCAGCTTTTTGCAGCTCAGCCGCGTCAGAGCGCGCCTGGCTCGCCCCCGCCGGAAATTTGCCACACCTGCCACAGGAGTGTTGTACCTCGCGGCGGGCGGGTAACCGCGCGCGACGCGCGGAAACCGGTCGACTTACCCCCGAAATGCGCTGGGGCGCCGCGTGGTCGAACCACGCGACGCCCCGAGGCGGTATGTCGTGCCGGTTATCCGGCGTTCAGTGCGGCCAGGATGCCCGGACGCGCCTTCCACAGCTCGTCTTCCCAGTACTTCCAGGAGTGCGTGCCGCTGGCCGGGAAATCGTAGGTGGCCGGGATGCCCAGCGAGTTCAGCCGGGACTGGAAGGAACGGCTGCTCACCATCGAGATCGCCTCGAGGGCCATCGCGTTGCCGGTGTTGAACAGGCCGACCGCCGAACCCGGGCTGTCGTGCGGGCCGGGCAGGCCGCTGCCGGAGGAGATGAACATCGGCAGGCCACGCAGCTGCGGGGCGAAGACCATCGGGTCCGAGCGCAGCCACTGCGGGCTCCACGGCGCGGCCATCGAGTCCACGTTGAAGCGGCCGGCGTCGAGCATCATGACGCGGATCGCCTCACGCATGCCGGGCGCGTTCCAGTTCAGCGGGCCCGAGAACGCGGCCGCGTACTTGAACTGGTCGCGGTGGAAGGCCGCCAGGCGCAGCGCGGCCGGGCCGCTCATGGACAGACCGCCGACGGCCCAGTTGTTGCGCGAGACGCCGTAGTCGGCGAGGAAGGTGGGCAGCTCCTGAGTGAGGAAGGTCTCCCACTTGTAGGTGAACTTCTGGCCGTTGGTGTTGCTGGGGGCCTGCCAGTCCGCGTACCAGCTGGACTGGCCGCCGACCGGCATCACCAGGGTGATGTCGTCGTTGCCGAACTGCTGCTGCGCGTTGGTCTCGAAGGACCAGGCGTTGCGGTCGTCGCGGGCGCGCAGGCCGTCGAGCAGCAGCATGGCGGCGTTACCGCCGTTGCGCGCCCACTGCACCTGCACCTTGACCGGGCCCATGCTCGACGGGACCATCAGCTCTTCGTAGCCACCGGCCGGGGTGCGATGCACCGGGGCCACAACCGGGTTCGCCAACGCGACCGTCGGGGTCGCGGCGGCTGCCGCGAGCGGGAGAGCCAGGGCCGCTGCGCCGGCGGCGAACAGCCGTGCGCGCCAACCGAACTGAGCATTTCGCCGTCCTGGCTGGACCGTCTCCGACGCGAGCGTCGAATCGGACGCCGGCGCGGCGGATCTGCCGAAACGCATGGATCTTGCTCTCTTTCTGCTGCTGTAGTCTGCGGTTGTTGCGCTCATTCCGGATCCCGACCTCCGACCTGAGCGACGGCGCGTCCACGAACTGGTCACACTTGCGCTCGCTGGACGATATTCGACCGCCCAACCGTTAGCAAGATGGAACGAACCGCGTGACCGAAATCCGCCCGTGCACGTTTCGTAATGGTGCGGAGACCCTATCGCGTCCGGCCGGTGATTGTCGCCCCAACCGAAAATCCCACGGCGGTCCCGGCTTTCGCCGGGAAGTTCATCATCCGAGATTGGCGCTGAGGTCCGGCAGCATCTTGTAGACCTCGTCGGTCCAGTAGTGCCAGAAGTGGACTCCGACGGGGGTGTAGTCGAAAACCGCATTGGCCGCGCCGAGGCTGTCCTGGAACGCCCGGGTGTTGGCCAGGGCGACCGTCTCCAGCACTTCCGCATTGGTCAGGTGGTACGCGTCGATCGGACTGCGCACGGCATCGTGCGGGCCGGGCAGGCCGTTGCCCGAGGAAATCCACAGCCGGGTGCCGTTCTGCCGCAACAGCGGCGCGAAAAAGGTGGGGTCGTTGCGCTGCCAGCGCGCGTCCCACGGCGGGCCCCACATGGCGTCGATGTTGAAGCCCCCGGCATCCAGCATCGCCGCGCGCAGCGCCTCCCGCATACCCGGCCCGGAAGGATTCAGGTAGCCCGAATAGGAAGCGGCGTAACGGAATTGATCGGGGTGATAGGCCGCAAGCGCGAGCGCGGCGCTGCCGCCCATGGAAAGCCCGAACACCCCGTTGCCGACGGGCTTGAAACCCAGCCGTTCGTGCAGCGCGTTGCGCAGATCCCGGGTCAGGAACGTTTCCCAGGCATAGCGCACGGTCTGGCCGTTGGTATTGCTCGGCGTCGCCCAGTCGCTGTAGAAGCTGGACTGCCCGCCGATCGGCATCACCACATTGATGTTCCACTGCGGCAGCACCCGGGAAATGTCGGTGTCGATCTCCCAGCCGGACAGATCGTTACGGGCCCGCAGGCCGTCGAGCGCGTACACCACCCGATCGGTATTGCCGTCCGCCGCACGGAAAACGCGGTTCTTGATCGGGCCCATGCCGGAATCGACCCAAAAATCGAAACCGTCGGGGTTGTACGCGGCCGCCGCCGGGCCGGGCGCGACGGCGACCGTCATCGCCGCCGGAATCGCCACGGCCAGCGCCACTCCCGCGAGCCCCCGGACCAGGCGCCGAATACTCGCGCCCGGTCCGCGCCATCGGGCCGAATCCCGCACACCGGCAACCGTTCCGCACAATCGCACTGACCGCATCGAACCGACCTTTCGCCCGTGCGGCCCCGTCTGGACCGCACCCGAGATGCATGACGAGCGACAATCGCCGCCGAATGCTTCTCGTGGTGAGTGCAGGTTTCGGCGTTGTTTTCCCCGAACTTCTTCTATCGGCAGACATTCGGAACCACGGCCCGGGAAACGCGCCCCGAGACCGAATCGTGACGTAAACCATCAATTTGCCGCGGGAAACGCGGCGCGCCCGTCAGCCGATGTTGGCCGACAGATCCGGAATCATCCGATACGCCTCGTCCTGCCAGTTGAACCAGTCGTGCACACCGACATCCGGGAACGAATAGACCGCGTTCTGCGCGCCCAGCGTCATCATCCGGACCTGGAAGGCACGAGTGTTGGCCAGCGCCATCGCCTCCAGTGGCGCGCCGCGAATGATGTGGTCGGCGGCGGCGCCGGGCGGCAGCGCCCAATCCTGCTGCGACGGAACGCCACTGCCCGCGGCGATCCACAGCCGGGTGCCGTTGGCGATCAGCTGCGGCGCGAACACGAACGGATCCATCCGCAACCACTGCGGGCCCCACGGCGGCGCCATGGCATCGACGTTGTAGCCGCCGGCGTCGATCATGGCGGCGCGGATCGCCTCGCGCATACCGGGAGCGGAGATGTTCAGGTAGCCGGAGAAGGATCCGGCGAAGCTGAACTGGTCGGGGTGGTAGGCCGCCAGGGTCAGCGCCGCGCTGCCGCCCATGGACAGGCCGAACGCACCGTTGCGATCGGCGCGGAAGCCGAGCCGGTCGCGCAGGGCGCTGCGCAGCTGGGAGGTCAGGAAGGTCTCCCAGTCGTAGCGGTAGCTCTTGCCCGGGCCGTCCAGGAAGGTCTCGGTGGCGCCCGAGCCGCTGGAGGAGCCGAAGCCGGTCGGGCCGATGCCGAAGAACGAGCTGGGCGCGTTCCAGTCGGCGTAGAAGCTGGACTGCCCGCCCACCGGCATCACGACGTTGATGTTCCAGTCGGTCAGCACCTGGGCGACGTTGGTCTCGATCTCCCAGCCGTTGAGGGTCTGCGGCGCCCGCATGCCGTCGAGGGCGTAGACGACGCGGTCGGTATTGCCGTCCTTGGCGCGGAAGATCCGCGACTTGATCGGGCCCATCACCGGTGAGTCGACCCAGAAGTCGAATCCCGACGGATCGAACGCCGCCGTCGCGGTCGCGCCGCTCCCCACCACGGACACGCCCAGTGGCAGCGTCATCGCCAGTGCCATGCCCAACACCGATCGCTTCAGCCACGAACCACGCACTCCGTCGGGCTTCGGCTTCCTCCGCGCAAATCGCATCGAGTTCGACCTTTCGCTCGAGAACGGAGCGCGCTCGCATCCTCGCTACGCGCCCGGCCCTCATCTTCGGACAACACAGACAAACCGTCGACGTACCTAGGACGTCGCTGTACTGCTGGTACCGCGTTACGAATCGAGTATCGGCGATCCGGTGTTGCAATAAAGTGATTCAACTCGGAAATGAATCAAACAGTGACCCGCGACACACGGTAATCCATCGATGCGATCGGCCGAACCCACGCCGGTTGCGGCAGCAAATTTTCAGCACGGGGGTGAGAACAAGGGCGCGGACACGAAAAACCCCACGGCGACCGAAGTTGCCGTGGGGGTTTCGAAGCGGGCCGGGATCAGCCGATATTGGCCGAGAGGTCGGGCAGCATGCGGTAGACCTCGCTCTCCCAGTAGCGCCAGTTGTGCACACCCACGGCCGGGAAGTCGTAGGTGACGTTGCCGGCGCCCAGGGTCATCATGCGCACCTGGAACGCCCGGGTGTTGGCCAGCGCCAGCGCCTCCAGGCCCATCGCGTTGACCGTGTTGAAGTTGGGGCCGTCCACCGGACCGGGCAGGCCGCTACCGGCCGAGATCCACAGGCGGGTGTTGTTGGCCTTCAACCGCGGCGCGAACACGAACGGATCCATCCGCAACCACTGCGGGCCCCACGGCGGCGCCATCGAGTCGATGTTGTAGCCACCGGCGTCGATCATCGCGACGCGCAACGCCTCCCTCATCCCAGGCGCGGACACGTTGAGGTAACCGGAGTAGGACCCGGCGAAGCTGAACTGCTCCGGGTGGTAGGCGGCCAGGGTCAGGGCCGCGCTGCCGCCCATCGACAGGCCGAACGCCCCGTTGCGGCTCGAGCTGAAGCCCAGCCGGTCCCGCAGCGCGTTGCGCAGGTCGCGGGTCAGGAAGGTCTCCCACTCGTAGCGGTAGCTCTTGCCGGGGCCGTCGGCCAGCACCTGCGTCGCACCCGAACCCGAGGCCGAGCCCGACGACGAACCGGAGATCGGCGGCAGCCCCAGGAAGGAGCTGGCCGCGTTCCAGTCGGCGTAGAAGCTGGACTGACCACCGACCGGCATCACGACATTGATGTTGGCCTTGGTGAGTTCGGCGGCGATATTGGTCTCGATCTCCCAGCCGCTGATGTCCTGCCGGGCGCGCATGCCGTCGAGGGCATAGACCACGCGGCTCGTATTGCCGTCGGCGGCACGGAAGACTCGGTTCTTGATCGGGCCCATGGTCGGAGAATCGACCCAGAAGTCGATACCGGACGGGTCGAACGCCGCGGACGCGGTGCCGGCGCCTGCCACCGACACCCCGAACGGCAGCAGCGTTGCCAGGGCGACGCCCAGCGCGGACCGCTTCGCCCAGCCGGTTCGCCGTGAACCCTGCCGCTGCGACCGTCTCCGACGTCTTTCCTGCGCCCAACGCACAGTCACGCCTCGCATATTCTGTTCGGCCTTTCCCTTGTGCGGCCGGGCTCGGCCGCTTCTTGCGGATCCCCCGCCGCAACGCATGCCACCACGCGCCCGCGACGGACGTACTCAGGGAGCCTATCGCTTCGGTACCGCCCCGGCGTTACCAAATCGAGACAGAGTGGCCAAAACAACTGTGTTATCGGTACCGGTTAGTTAGGTACCACGGGCGGAATCGGGTCCACCAGGCCGCAGCGTTGGATCTCGTACTTCGGCACCCGCTCGATACGGTACTTCGAGAAGTGCAGGGCCTGGATGATGTTGTGCTTGAAGCGGTCGACGGACAGGGGCGCGCGGTAGGACGCCAGCAGATCCTGGGTGGCGGGGCAGCTCAGCGCGGTCCGGGCCTGGATCACCCACTTGTCGTCCATGAACCACGGCATCCACGGATGCCGGTCGACCATGCCGGTGTCGACGACCACCCAGTCCGGGTAGAGGTTCTTGTCGTGGCCGATGCGGCCGTCCACGAGCCGGTCGGTGTGCGCGGCCAGGGGGTAGGCCAGGCCCTCCTGATCGATCACCCGCACATCCAGCGGAACGTTCATACTCGTCATTCCCAGGTTCAGGAAGTAGACGGTGTGCCCGTAGCCGCCCTCGGGGATCGGCAGCGGCGGCGGCGCGACGTACCACATCATGAACGACGGCGAATTGATCAGCAGCCCGCCGTCCGGAGTGCTCTCGATCGCCTCCACCATCGCGCGCATCCGCGGGTAGTCCAGGTAATCCTCGGCCAGCACCGGATGGTCGTGGCCGCTGTTGAGCACGTAGTAGATCCGCTCGTCCACGATGCCGGTGGCGCTGAGCTGGCTGCCGGAGGTGTTGGCGACGGTATCGGCGGCGAAGATCGCCCAGCCCATCGTCACCGCCCAGGCCGCCAGCGGCAGCGCGAACGACCAGCGCGCCAGACCGCGCACGCCCCGCTCCGCGACGGCCTCGCCGGGCAGCTTCACCGGCAGCATCGAGACGGGCAGCAGCAGGATGAACAGCTGCGGCAGCAACATGCGGCCGTGCATGAAGTCGCCGCCGACCCGGATGTTGAACACCACCAGCAGCAGCCCGCCGACGAGCATCAGCGCGACCACCGCGCCGGGCGTGCGCAGCCGCTGCTGCACGGCACGCAGCCGGGTGGTGTCGCCCGAGTCGCGCCCGGTCGCCGGGGACGAACCGCGCCGGGACCTCAGGTAGAAGACGGCGATCGCCGCGAGCACCAGCAGCGGCACCCAGAGGAAGTACGGGCCGACCAGGTCCCACAGGTAGACGAAGCCCTGTCCCCACTTGGCGCCGCCGGCCTCCTTGGCGACCGCGGTGTTCGGATAGGGCAGGCCGTAGTAGCCCATTCGCCAGATCTGGTAGCCGAGCGGCACCGCGCCGCCGACCACGACCAGCAGCGCCCGAATCCAGATCGGCCGCAACCGGGTTCGCGGCATCGGCGCGCAGAAGACCAGCAGCAGAGCCAGACCGCCCAACACCGTGATCTCGGGACGCACCAGCCACGACAGACCTGCCCAGAAGACGAGGCCGAAAACGCTTGCGAGACCGGGCCTCTCGGCCTGGCTCCAGCGCATCAGCAGGTACCACAGCACGCCCAGCCAGAAGATGACCAGGCAGTTCTCCAGCCCGGAGCTGGCGTAATCGCGGGCCGGCGGCACGGCCACATAGACCAGCGCGCCCGCCGGCAGCAGCAGCTGCCCCGAGGCGCCGCCCCACAGGCGGGCCGAGCCGAGCATGGCGAACACGACCGCCAGCAGCGAGAGCCCCAGCGCGACACCGAGTACCACGTACTCCAGTCGAGCCTGGGTGACCCAGCTGAAGAACCAGACGACGTAGGTCCACGCGGCGCTGGTGTTGGTCTCCACCCGCTCGCCCGCGTTGAAGACCGGCCCGTTGCCGGCCAGCAGGTTGCGCACGGTACGCAACACGATGAGTCCGTCGTCGGCGATCCAGCGCCGTTGCCAGGCGCCGGCCGCGAACAGGACCACGGTGAGGACTACCCCACCGACGAAGACGGCTCGGGACAGTCGCGCGAAGCGGGAGGCGCTCGCCTCCCGCTCTCCCTCGCCGACCGCCAGCGTGCTGGTCGGCGGACCCTCTTCGCGCTCTTCTCCCTCTCCCAGCCTCTCGTCAGGCGAGATAGACAGCGACACCTACCGCTCCGATCCAGGCGATGGCCAGGAGCTGCAATATGCGGTCCCCCAGCGCGATCTCTTCGGGTTCACCGGCCTCGCCGCCATCGACGTCGACCGCGTAACGCAGGATTGCGATCGTAAACGGAATCATCGAGATCGCATACCACTGGGTGTCCTTGTACTGCTGTTGCTGAAATGCCCACAGGCCGTAGAACACGACGACCGCGGTCGCCGACAACGTCCAGATGAAGCGTAGGTAGGTGGGCGTGTAGTACTGCAGCGACTTGCGGATCTTCGCGCCCGTGTCGAGCGCGATCTTCAACTCCGCGTACCGCTTTCCGGCCGCCATGAACAGCGAGCCGAACGCCATGATCAGCAGGAACCACTGCGACAGTTCGATACTCGCCGCGGCGCCACCGGCGACCGCGCGCAGCAGGAAGCCCGACGACACGATGGAGATGTCGAGCACCGCCTGGTGCTTGAGACCGAAGCAGTAGGCCAGCTGGATGCCGATGTAGACCGCCATCACCACGGCCAGATGCCAGGACGCCGCGAACGATATCGCGACCGAACCGACCAGCAGCACGACCGCCAGCATGTAGGCGAGATTGACCGGAACCACACCGGCCGCGATCGGCCGGTAGCGCTTGGTCGGGTGCGCCCGGTCGGCCTCCACGTCCTTCGCGTCGTTGATCAGGTAGATCCCCGAGGCCGCCAGACAGAACACCACGAAGGCGATCCCGACGTGTCCCAGTACCGAGACACTCGAGACCGCGTCCTTGCCCGCCGCCAGCGGAGCCGCCAGCACCAGGACGTTCTTCACCCACTGGCGCGGCCGCATCGCCTTGACGAGGCCGCCGGCCAGGGTCTTCGGCGGACCTTTGATGACGGCCTCGTCCAGGTCGACGCTGGTCGGCTCTTCACTCATATCAACGAGGGTTCTTTCCTGTGCGGTCACGGGTTCTCTTTTCGGCGGCGAGCACGGCGGCTGCGGACGCGGCACCCAGCGCGGACCCGGCGAGCACATCCGAGGGGTAGTGCACCCCGAGCACGATCCGGGACAGCAGCATCGGCGGCACGAGCACCGCAGGCAAGGGTAGCCCGGTCAGTCTGCCGAGCAATACCGCCGCCGCGGTCGTGGAGGTCGCGTGCGACGACGGGAAGCTGAGTTTGCTCGGCGTCGACACGTTGACCTGCACCGACGGATCGTGCGGGCGCGGGCGGCGGACGATTCGCTTGATGATCACCGACGCGGCGTGCGCCCCGAAGGCGCCGACCGCGACCCCGGCCCACTGCCGCCGGCGCGGCTTGTCCAGCAAGGCGCCGGCGGCGCCGATGCCCACCCAGCCCAGCGAGTGCTCGCCGAAGTGCGACAGCCCGCGGGCCGCCCTGACCACGGCCGGGTTCCGGCCGATGGTGCCCTGCACCGCGTTGATGATCTTGACCTCGGCGGGCGAGGCGACGGGCTCGGGCACGACGTGCAGGTGCGGCGCGTCGGCCGACTCGGGTACCGCCGCTGTCATTTCTCGCTCCCTGTGTCGCCGCCGATGCCGAACGCGTTCTCCCAGGCCGCCGTGCTGGTCAACCGCGGATGTGCGGCACGATACTGCTCGCGCAGAGCCGGGAAGCGACCGGCCAGCTCCCGGCGCAGCGCGATCGCCTCCTTGAACAGTCCCCACGCCTGCCGCGGGTCGCGCTTGCGGTAGACCACGCCGCGGCCGTCGGCGGTGGTGACCGTGACGCCGTCGACCTGCGAGAGCAGGAACCAGCGGGCGTCCAGCGTCGGGACGTTGAGCTGCGGGCGGTCGTGGTGTTCCGACTTGGCCGGACGCAGGTTGTGCAGCACGCCCTTGCCCAGGCGGACGATCTTGGCGATCGGGTTGCCCGGCTCGCCCACCGCGCCCACATCGGCGCCGCTGGGCAGCGGCAGCGCGGTGGAGGAGGGCAGGGTGACCGCGTCCGGGAAGTCCTTGCGCAGCCGCGCCACGTCGCCCAGCGCACTGGGCAACAGCTGGAACAGCCGGTCCGGTCCCGCCAGGAAGTCGCGGATCGCCTGGTTCTGGATGGCGACCGTCGAATACTCCAGGCACAGCAGGTGTTTCAGCGTCGCCTTGACCGTGTTGACGATCATCGGGCGACCGTCGTTGCCCAGGTGCAGGGCCGCCACCACGAGCCGGTTGCGCAGGTGGAAGTACGCCTGCCAGTCGATGGCGTCGTCCTTGTCGCTCCAGGCCATGTGCCACACCGCGGCGCCGGGCAGGGTGACCGTCGGATACCCGGCGGCGCGGGCGCGCAGGCCGTATTCGACGTCGTCCCACTTCAGGAACAGCGGCAGCGGCTGGCCGATCTCCTCGGCGACCACGCGCGGGATCACGCAGGTCCACCAGCCGTTGAAATCGACGTCGATGCGCCGGTGCAGCAGCTTGGAGTTGTCGCGGTCGCGCAGCGGGTACTTGGAGAAGTCGTGGTCGTACTCGACATTCGGCGCCGCGGTCCACATCCAGATGCCGCGGTCCACGACCTCGCCCATGGTGTGCAGGTGCGAACGCTCCTGCAGGTTCAGCATCTGGCCGCCGACCAGGGTGGGCGTACGGGCGAAGCGGGCGAAGGCCAGCGCGCGCAGGATGCAGTCCGGCTCGATCTCGATGTCGTCGTCCATGTAGACGATGTACTGGGCGTCGGTGGTCTTCAGCGCCTCGTACATGACCCGGCTGTAGCCGCCGGAGCCGCCGAGGTTGGGCTGGTCGTGAATGGCCAGCCGGTCGCCCAGCACCGCCGCGGCCTCGGCGAAGCCCGGCTCGTCGACGGCCTTGCGGTTGCCCTGGTCGGGGATGATGACGGCCTTGATCTTCGCCAGCACCAGCGGGTCGGAGCCCAGGGCCGCAAGGGTTTTCACGCAGTCGGTGGGCCGGTTGAAGGTGGGCATGCCGACCGCGATGCTGCCCTCGCCCGGCGCCTCCACCGGCGCGTACCAGCCGCCGCTGCGCAGGTCGACGTGCGAGTCGGTGGTGATGTCGAACCAGATCCAGCCGCCGTCCTCGAACGGGCCCAGGTCCACCTCGAACTCGATGGTGGCGACGTCGTCCGCACCCTTGGTGGCGAACTCGTTGCCCTGCACGTGGATTCGGGAACCGTCCGCCTTGGACCGGTACACGTCCACCCGGCCGTGCCCGGACAGCTCCAGGCGCAGCACGACGGACTGCAGCACCGTCCAGCGCCGCCAGTAGCTGGCCGGCACGGCGTTGAAGTAGGTGCAGAACGACACCTCGGATTCGGCGCCGATCGACAGCGACGTGCGCGTAGTCGCGTGCGCGCGCCGGGCGTTGGTCTCCGACTCCTCGAGATAGAGGGTGCGCACGTCCAGTGGTTCGCCCGGCCGCGGCAGGATGATGCGCTGCAGCAGGGATTTCGCGCGGGTCTCGGTGGTTGTCGTCATCTCTTCCAGGGTGGTCGTCATTCCGCGACCTCGTCCACCAGAGGCGCGCCGGACTCCAGATGCGGCCGCAGCACGTTGTCGAACATGCTGAGCGCGCTGCCGATCGCCATGTGCATGTCCAGGTACTGATAGGTGCCCAGGCGGCCGCCGAAAACCACCTTCGCGGAGGCGGTTTCGGCCTTGGCGCGGTCGCGGTAGGCCAGCACCTTCTGCCGGTCCTCCGGGGTGTTGATCGGGTAGTACGGCTCGTCGCCGGTCTGCGCGAAGCGCGAGAACTCGCGCTGGATCACCGTCTTGTCGTCCGGGTACCAGTCGCGCTCGGGGTGGAAGTGCCGCGGCTCGATGATGCGGGTGTAGGGCGCGTCCTCGTCGTTGTAGTTCATGACCGAAGTGCCTTGGAAGTCACCGGTTTCCAGCACCTCGGTCTCGAAATCGATGGTGCGCCAGCCCAGTTCGCCCTCGGCGTAGTCGAAGTAGCGGTCCAGCGGGCCGGTGTAGACGACCGGCGCGTCCGGGCTCTGCGCGCGCAGTTCCTCGCGCACCTCGAACCAGTCGGTGTCCAGCCGCACCTCGATGAGGTCGGATTCGGCCATCCGGGCCAGCCAGGCGGTGTAGCCGTCCTTGGGCAGACCCTCGTAGGTGTCGTTGAAATAGCGGTTGTCGAAGGTGTAGCGCACCGGCAGACGGGTGATGGTGCTGGCCGGCAGGTTCTTCGGGTCGGTCTGCCACTGCTTGGCGTTGTAGCCGCGGATGAAGGCCTCGTAGAGGGGGCGGCCGATCAGCGAGATCGCCTTCTCCTCCAGATTGCTCGCGTCCTTGGTGTCGATCTCCGCGGCCTCTTTCGCGATCAGCGCGCGGGCCTCGTCGGGGGTGAAGTAGCGGCCGTAGAACTGCGAGATCAGGCCCAGCCCCATCGGGAACTGGTAGGCCTGACCCTTGTGCATCGCGAACACGCGGTGCTGGTAGCCGGTGAATTCGGTGAATTGGTTGACGTAATCCCAGACCCGCTTGTTCGACGTGTGGAACAGGTGGGCCCCGTATTTGTGTACCTCGATGCCGGTTTCCGGATCGGCTTCCGAGTAGGCGTTGCCGCCGAGATGGTAACGACGTTCGACCACCAGCACCCGCTTGCCGAGCAGGTTGGCGGCACGTTCGGCAATGGTCAGCCCGAAGAAGCCGGAGCCGACGACGATGAGATCGAAGGGGGATGCGACGGTCACGGGTGCCCAGCGTAGCCGTCCGCCCCGGCGGCGTCTGCCCGCCCGTCAGTAATACGGATAGGGCGACGCCGGCGGATACCCGGCCGCCCGCCGCGCCGCGATCCACCGTCCGGTCGAACCCGCCGCCGCGAGACACAGGGTGAGCAACTCGATCGCGAAGACGATCGACACGAAGATGCTGGCGGGCGCCACATCGGCCTTCTCCATGCCGCTGACGAACACCGCGCCGAGTGCGACGCCCGTGATGCTGATGATGGACAGCGTCGCGGCCGCGATGACCAGCATCCGCCCCGCCGCGCGCCGGCAGAACAGCATGATCGACCCGACCAGGTTGAACCCGCTGATCGTGCCCGCCACCGAGACGAACGTTCCCACCGCCGCCAACGAGTCGATATCGCGAAACGACAAAGCGAACGCCACCGCCACATAACCGAGTAACAACCCTTGCAGCAAGGCCAGAATCCCGCCGGTAATGGCCGTCCCCCACCGGCTTTCGGCTGCATGTACCCATAACCGGGCGGACCGTACGGATATGCCATGACAGGTCCTCGTCAGTAGTACGGGTAGGGCGGTCGGCGGCCCTCCGCACACCAGCGCTTGGTGGAGCCCGCCAGGGTGAGGGCCAGTATGAGGACGGCGACGAGTACGCCGATCACACCCGGAACGGCGCTGACCGGGACCGGAGACAGGATTCCGGCGATCGTGCCGGCGAAGCCGCCCAGCAGGCCGAGGGTGGCGAGAATGATCAGGATGACCCGTCCGGCATTCTTGCGGTTCATCAGCAGAATGCCGCCGAGCAGCAACAGCAGGACGATGCCGCCCTCGACCGCGGCCGAGAGGTAGAACAGGTCGCGGACCTCCTCGCTCGCCGCGTCGTTGTGGTACTGGTCGTAGCCCACGCTGGCCGAGGCGATTACTCCGAATACGCCGAACAGGGCGAGCAGAATCGCGAGAATGCCCGCCGTGATCGCGGCACCGCCGCTCGCCGGTGGTTGGTACATCGGCTGTGGATAGCCGTAACCCGGATAACCCGCGGGCGATGGATGACCGTAGGCCGGATATTCCGGCGGCGGATAGCCGTGAGCCGGGTACTCCTGGTGGCCGTATGGCTGGTGCAACGTATTTCCCCCCTTCTGCACTCGGACTGTACCGGGTGCCGGTCGGCGTTTCGAAACGCCGACCGGCCCCGAATCCGCTTACGACAGGTGGGTTTCGGCGTAGGCGCGCATGGCGTCGCGGACGAACTCGGCCGTGCCGGGGCCGTGCTTGTCGTAGTTGACGCCGAAACGTGGGTCGGCGACGTACATTTCACCGAGGTTGGTGAAGTAGTCCCGGTTCGGGCACTTGCCCTGCCAGCCGATCGTCACCCAGTCGTAGTGGCGCTGCGTGATGGCCAGCACCTCGGCGCTGCCGGGCGCGAGACCCGCGCGATGCGCCTTGCCGTAATCGGCGGCGATATCGATCTGCGTCCGCAGGAACTCCTGCTTCTCCGCCTCGCCGAGCGACCGCCACCAGCGGTCGCCCTGCTCGTAGGCGTCCTTCCCCCAGCGTTCGATCACCTCGTCCTTGTACTGCGTGTGGTCGAAACCGTCGAATACCTCGTCCGCCATGAGTGGCTCACCTGCTTCCGTCTTGCGCAATGTGGTGTGCACCGACGCGATCAGCCGGGCGATCCGGTCCTGCTCCTGGCGCAGCAGATCCAGATGCGCCCGCAGCGCGGCCGCCGCATCCTGTTCCCCCGCAAGCACTTCGGCGATGACCGGCAGGCCGAGGCCGAGTTCCCGCAGCAACAGGATGCGTTGCAACCGCACGAGGGAGTCCTGGTCGTAGTAGCGGTATCCGTTGGTCCCGATCCGGCTGGGCGGCAACAGCCCCAGTTCGCCGTAGTGGCGCAATGTCCGGCTGGTGGTACCGGCGGCCTTCGCCAGTTCCTGAATGGACCACTCACCCCGGCCCTTCCCTCCGGACCCCGCCCTGACCACCGCTTTTCCTCTCGTCCGCGTCGACACTTCCAGCTTGCAAGTTGACGCTACGTCAAGGTCAAGCCCGTTCGGGATCCGACGGTGGGGTCTCACCCTCCGCGCCTTCGGCGGACGGCTGCGAATACTCGGAACCGGCACTGAAATCGTCAGGTTCCGTGGAGAATTGGGGGTTCTCGGGAACGGCCCCGGTGTGCTGCGGTAGTTGCACCGCTTCGTCCGGCAGGACCGTCGGGCGCGGCGTAGGGGTCGAGGCGGTGTTGGGTGGGGCTGTGCCGCTGGGGATCGCGCCGCTGCCGGGGGCGGCGTCGGACCGGGGGCCGGGGGTAGTCGCCATCTCCGGCGCGACTTGGAGCAGGGTGTCGAAGTCGACGACGCGAGCTCCCAGGACCGGGGTGGCGATGATGACGCCGTTGTCGAACATGCGATATGTCCCGATTCGGCCGGGCAGCAACGACTCCGGGCCGCGTGCCGCGCCGAGCGGTCCGGCCGAACCGCCGGTCTCGGCGTACTTGACGTCGATGACGCTGTTGCCGCGCACGGCCTGCTGGCCGTAGTCGTCGCGAGGCGGCGGGGCGGGGGCGGGAGCCAGTTCGTCGGGACTCGGGCCGACCTCGAGGGTGTCGATGTCGATGGGCTGCCCGCCGCCCGGGGCCGCCGAGTACTCGGTGCGCAGAATTCGCCCGTCGCGCAACAACACTCGGCCGGAGGTCGCGCGGACCGCTTCGGCCGCCCGCGGATCCTCCTTCTCGGTGCCGGGATAGACCTGGCAATCGGTGATGTCGCAGGTCTGGGCGTAGGGATAGCGCTGCTCGGCCAGAGCGTAGGAGCGGGCCGCGATCGCCTGCGCGCGCAAGGCTTCCGCGCCGCCCTGGTCGGCCCAGTCGGCCTGCATCTCGGCCGGGACCACGCCCATCAGGTAGTCGTCGACGTCGACCTGGTTGACCGTGCGGGCGTCGCCGTTCTCGAGGGTGACGCCGAGGGCGCCGCGATACGTGCCGCCGCCGCACACCTTCAGGTGCTCGGCCGCCGGGCGGTCGTTGCCGGGCACGACCGGGTAGGCCCACGGGTCGGCGGTGGCCCCCTGCCAGATCACGTCGCCGTCGCAACCGGCCGTGATCACGACATTCGCGCCGCCGTCGGGCATCGGGGTGAGATGCGCGGCCTGACCGGCGACGACCCGCCGATCGGCGACCGTCAGCCCGGCGTCGGAGAAGACGTCGAGGGTCTCGTTGTCGTCGGCCGTCAACCGGACACCCACGGCGGTCGGCGCGATCGTTCCGAGGACGGCGCCCGGGTAGTAGTGCGCCAGGATGTCCTCGGCCGCTGCACCGGCCAGCGCTTGGTCGAACGCGCCGACCTGACTCATGCCGCGGCCGTGCCCGACGCCGGCCAGCGGCCGGTACGGCGCGGGTCCGCCGGGCCACGTCCCGGTCAGCACGACCGCACCGCCTGTCAGGGTCAGCGCGACCAGTCCCGCTCCCACGGCGTGTCGCCGTCGGCGGCGGCGCGACAACTCGCCCTGTCGCTGTACCGCGACCCACCGTCGTCTCGCGCTTGCCATGTGCACTCCCACGGGTTTCGCGGGCGGCCCCTGCCGGTCGGTTCCGTTCGGCATGTCCTGCCCACTGTGCGGCTATTTGGAAGCTACATTCGAGCTATCGACCTCTAATCCTCAACTGAAGGTTTAGATTTGTGAAGATTGTGACTAGTGTGACCATTGTTCCGTCAGGAATCAACCCTGCTCCGCAGTTGACGGTCAACGGTTCTACCTGAAGGGGAGAGGCTCGTGCCGTACCGCAGACCGAAACGCCCGTACATTCTTCCGGTGGTGGCCACCCTGGTGGTCACCGCGCCGCTCGCGGGTCTCGTCCTGCGCGACACGCCCGACTATCACTCGGCAAACGAAAGCAATCTCGCGGCGATCCCAGCGCAACTCGCCGAGGTGGCGCTGGCCTCCGCGCCGGACGTCGTCCTGCCGCTGCGCGAACTCACCGGCCTCGACCTGCCCGACCTGCGCCTGTCGGATCTGCGCAAACTGCCGCTGCCCCGCGCGGTTCCGGTGCCGCCGGGCCTACCCGCACCGCCGGGCGTGCAGCTACCCAGCGAGATCCCCCTGCCTCAGTTCGGTCCGTCCCAGACCACGACGGCACAGCCCACCCCGTCCCAAAAGCCCAGCGGCGCACCCGGTTTCATCGCGGCCCCACTCGAGGAACCCACCCCCGACACCGATGCGTCCCTCCCACCCGGTGCCGACCCGAACGCCCCGGAGCCCTCACCCGGTGCTGACTCGAGCGCCCCCGCCCCGGCCACCGACCCAGCATCCCCATCCGGTGCCAACCCGAACGCCGCTGCCCCAGCCACCGACCCAGCACTCCCGCCCGGCGGGGACCCGAACGCCCCTGCCCCGGCCACCGACTCAGCACCCCCACCCGGGGACCCGAACGCTCCCGCTGCGGCCTCCGACCCAGCGCTCGCACCCGGTGCGGACCCACATTCCCCGGCGCTGGCTCCCGGCGCGGTCGCGCCCGAACTCGCCGACCGGGTCGGGGCGGAGGTCAAGGAACTCAGTCGTGAGACACCGTTCAGCATGGTCGCGCTGACCGCCGAAAACCTGAGCGGCACCAAGGCATTGGTGCGGGCGAAGACTTCCGACGGCAACTGGGGGCCGTGGTTCTCCACCGAACAGGTCGACACGCGCGCCGACGACCACACGCCGCCGGGCCGGACCGGCACCGAACCGATCTACGTCGGCAAGACCAACTCGGTCCAGGTGCTCACCACCCGCAAGGCGGCCGCGCCGACGCCCGGCGCCGTGCCCGCGCGCTCCGGCGACCCCGCCCAGCTGGCCGCCTCGACGCTGTCGGCGGTACTGATCGATCCGGGTCGCGGCGTGGCCGACGACAATCTGACCCGCGTGGCCGCCCCGCTCTCGGGCGGCGGACCCAAGGTGATCAGCCGGGCCCAGTGGGGCGCCGACGAATTGATCCGCTGCGAGGAACCGACCTACGACGACGGCCTCGGCGGCATCACCGTGCACCACACCGCGGGCCGCAACGATTACTCCAAGGCCGAATCGGCCGGGATCGTCCGGGCCATCTACGCCTACCACGCGAAGACCCTGGGCTGGTGCGACATCGGCTACCACGCCCTGGTCGACAAGTACGGGCAGATCTTCGAAGGTCATTCCGGCGGCCTGGACCGGCCGGTGCAGGGCGCGCACGCGGGCGGGTTCAACGAGAACACCTCCGGCGTCGCGCTGATGGGCGATTTCGAGACCGAGCCGCCCACCGACGCCGCGATCCAGGCGGCCGGGCAGTTCATCGGGTGGCGCGCGAAAGTCGGCGGCCTGAACCCGCTGAGCAAGACCACGATGTACTCCGAGGGCACCGAATTCACGCCGTACGCCCAGGGCGAGGCGGTGCAGTTGCCCACGGTGTTCGCCCACCGCGACGTCGGCAACACCACCTGTCCGGGCGATGCCGCGTACGCGCTGATGGACCGCATCCGCGAGATCGCCGCGGGCAGCGGCACACCGCTGGCCACCCGCGCGGGCAACAACACCGCGCCCGGCGCACAGCGCCCCGGCACCGATCTCGCGGCACTGGCCGACCTGACCGGCCGGGTGCTCGGCATGGTCGAGGAGAACCTCGTCGCCCGGTACTGGGCCGAACAGGGCGGGCCCGACGGACATCTGGGCGCCGCGGCCTCCGAACCGCAGCCGACCGCGAACGGCGGCCAGTACGCGAAATTCGTCAACGGCTACGTCTACGCCGCTCCGGACGGCACTGTGATCGAGGTGGTCGGCCACATCCTGGACCGCTTCGTCCAACTCGGCGCCGACACCGGCCTGCTGGGCCTGCCGCTGCGCAACGCCTACCCGGTCCCGGACGGCCTGCGCTCGGATTTCGAGAACGGCTCCCTGATCCTGAACCAGGTGACAGGCATCGTCACCACGCTGCTGAAGACCTACAACGACACCCAGCAGACAGGGAACCCGATCCCCGCGCCGGAGTACGACCCGGCGACCCCACCGGCCCCATAGCTCCGCCACCGGCCCCGACGACCTGAAATCGAGAGCCCGCCATAGGCTTTCACCGTGACCAACGTGCTGATCACCGGCATGTCCGGAGTAGGCAAGACATCGCTGCTGGACGAACTCGCCCGGCGTGGCCACCGCACGGTCGACACCGACTACGGCGACTACCACGAAACGATTGCGGGCGAACGACTCTGGCGCACCGACCGGATCGACGCGCTGCTGTCCGCCGCGCCGGATGCCCCCGGTGTGCTGTTCGTCCAGGACACGACGCGCAACCAGACCGAGTTCTATTCGCGCTTCGACCACATCGTCCTGCTCAGCGCGCCCGCCGAAATCCTGGTCGAACGTCTGGCCACGCGCACCGGCAATCCGTACGGCAAGGATCCGGCCGAACTCGCGGAGACGCTGGAATACCTCGAGACCGTCGAACCGCTGCTACGGAAGGCGGCCACGCTCGAGGTGGTCACGACCGTCCCCGTCGAGCGGGTGGCCGACATCGTGCTCGGACAGGTGGCCTGATCGAGGTGCGATCAGGCGGCCCACCAGCGTTCCAGGACTCGCGCTACGCCGTCGGCCGAATTGGTGGCGGTGACCTCGTCGGCGGCGGCGCGGGCCTCGGGGTGCGCGTTGGCCATCGCGACGCCGTGCCCGGCCATGCGCAGCATCGGAACATCGTTGGGCATATCGCCGAAGGCGACCATGGTGGCGTGCTGAACGCCCAAGCGCTGCGCCACCATTGCCAGTCCGGAGGCCTTGGTGACACCCGGCGCCGACAGCTCGATCAGTCCGTTGTTGGTGGAGTAGGTGATGTCGGCGCGCCCGGACAGTTCCGGTTCCAGCGCTGCCCGCATGTCCGCGCTGGCCGCGCCGGGCAGCCGGATCAGCATCTTGATGGCGGGCGCGGCGAGCACCTCGCGCCGGGCCACCTGGGTGTCGTCCGGGTTCAGCCAAGCGTGCTCGTACTCCGGCGAACTCACGAACTGCGGGGTGGCCGCGTCGTGCGCGCTCGCGCCGACCCGTTCGGCGGCCAGGCCGCAACCGGGCAGCACCCGCTCGGCCAACTCGGCGATCGCGGCCAGGCTCGCCATATCGAGAACGCTGGTGTGCAGGATGCGATCGGACGCGCTGTCGTAGATCACCGCGCCGTTGCCGCACACGCACAGCGGCGCGTATCCGAGCCCCTCGACGACCGGATCGATCCAGCGCGGCGGGCGGCCGGTGGCGAGTACGAACTGCACTCCGTCGGCGATGAGCGCCGCGACCGCGGCTCGCGTGCGCGGGGTGACCTGCTCACGCTCATCGATGAGCGTGCCATCGACATCGGTGGCCACCATCTTGGGTTTGGGCAGGTGCAGACGCGTCACCTCTTCCATCCTGCCCGAACCCGCACCCCGGCCGTAAGATCAGCCCCCTTACCACGGCTGCCGAACCACCGCCGGTACGCGCGACACTGGTGCACGATGTGCTGACGATCCACGCATGTCACGGCTGTCCTCGACACGCCATGATCGCCAGCTGTCCTTATGATCAGGCCTAGCAACCGACCCGAGGGGACCGATGACCGGCTTTCTGCTACGACGCGCGCTCAATTATGTCGTGCTGCTGGTGCTGGCGACCTTTCTGACCTTCACCCTGGCATCACTGACCTTCCGCCCGCTGGACAGCCTCGAGCAGCGCAATCCGCGCCCGCCGCAGTCGGTGATCGACGCGAAGGCCGCCGAACTGCACCTCGACGAACCGATCCCGCAGCGCTATGTCACCTGGGTCAGCGGCATCACCCACGGCGACTTCGGAACCACGCTGGCGGGTCAGCCGGTGAGCGCGGAACTGGGCCGCCGGGTGGGAGTCAGCCTGCGGTTGCTGGTGATCGGCTCGGTGCTCGGCACCGTGCTGGGCGTGCTGATCGGCGCGGCCGGGGCGATCCGGCAGTACCGGTTCAGCGACTACTTCACCACGATCGTCTCCCTGCTGGTGCTCAGCACACCGGTGTTCCTGCTCGCCACCCTGCTGAAATACGGTGCGCTGGAGATCAATACGGCCACCGGTCAGCAGATCTTCCTCTATACCGGCGAGACCTCCGCGAACGCCGTGCACGGGCTGTGGAACCAATTCGTCGATCGCGTCCAGCACATGGTGGTCCCCACCCTCGGCCTAGCGCTCGCCGCCATGGCCAGTTACAGCCGCTACCAGCGCAACGCCATGCTGGACGTGCTGCAGAGCGATTTCATCCGCACCGCCCGCGCCAAGGGCCTCACCCGCAGCCGCGCGCTGTACAAGCACGGCCTGCGCACCGCGTTGATCCCGATGGCGACGCTGTTCGCCTACAGCCTCGGCGCGCTGATCACCGGCGCGACCTTCACCGAGAAGATCTTCGGCTGGCACGGCGTCGGCGAATGGCTGGTCGACGGGATCAACGCGCAGGACCTCTACGTCGTGGTGACCGTCACGGCGTTCGCCGGATTGGTGGTGCTGGTGTCGGGCCTGCTGTCCGATATCGCCTACGCAATCCTCGATCCACGGGTGCGGGTGGGAGCATGACCGAAGCCGAAATGATCATTCAGGGCGCGCCCGAGCCCCAGGCCGCCGGTCGCCGGAAACTGGTGTGGCGCAGGTTCCGCCGCAACAAGCCCGCCGTCGGCGGCGCGATCGTCCTGCTGCTGATGCTGGTGCTGGCCTTCGCGCTGCCTCCCGTACTGCCCTACGACTACCAGGAATTGGACTACACGGCGCTGCTGCAGCCGCCCAGCCCGGATCATCCGTTCGGCACCAACCAGATCGGTCAGGACGTGCTGGCGCAGACGCTGCGCGGTTTGCAGAAGTCGCTGCTGATCGGGTTCAGCGTCGCGTTCATCTCGAGCATCATCGCCGCCACCGCCGGATCGGTGGCGGGGCTGCTCGGCGGCTGGACCGACCGGGCCGTCATGTGGCTGGTGGATCTGCTGCTGGTGGTGCCGAGTTTCATCGTCATCGCGATCTTCGCCCCGCGGATGAAGGGCAGCGGCTCGATCCTGCTGCTGATCGTGCTGCTCGCCCTGTTCAGCTGGATGATCAGCGCCCGCATCGTGCGCGGGCTGACGCTGAGCCTGAAGGAACGCGAATTCGTCCGCGCCGCACGGTACATGGGCGCCTCGACTTGGACCGTGATCACCACCCACATCGTCCCGAACATCGCGTCCATTCTGATCATCGACACCACGCTGGCGATCGGTGTGGCGATCATGTCCGAAACGGGCCTGAGCTTCCTCGGCTTCGGCGTGCAGCCGCCGGACGTGTCACTGGGCTCGCTGATCGCGTCCGGGACGAAGTCCGCGCTCACCTATCCGTGGCTGTTCATGTTCGCCGGTGGGCTGCTCATCATCACCGTGCTGTGCGCCAACCTGGTCGGCGACGGGCTGCGCGATGCCTTCGACCCCACCGCCAAGCGGGCGCGGGCGCGGCGGAAGAAGTCCGACCGGGGCACCGCGCCGGAAGGAGAGGCCGCATGACCGCGCCGCTGCTGGAGGTCTCGGACCTGCACGTGTCGTTCCCCGGTGAGGAGGGGCGGATCGACGCGGTGCGCGGGGTGAACTACACGGTCTCCGACGGCGAGGTGCTGGCCATCGTCGGCGAATCCGGTTCGGGCAAGTCGGTGTCCTCGCTGGCGGTGATGGGCCTGCTGCCCGAGCAGGCGCGGGTGCGCGGCTCGATCCGGCTGCGCGGCAAGGAATTGCTGGGGATGACCGACCGGCGGCTGTCGACGCTGCGCGGCAGCCGGATCAGCATGGTCTTCCAGGACCCGCTCTCCGCGCTGACGCCGGTGTATCGGGTGGGCGACCAGATCGCGGAAGCCCTGCTGGCACACAAGAAGTTGAGCAGGCAGCAGGCCGCGGCGCGGGCCGTGGAACTGCTGGACCTGGTCGGCATTCCCGAACCGGAGGCGCGGGCCAAGGCGTTCCCGCACGAATTCTCCGGCGGCATGCGCCAGCGCGTGGTGATCGCGATGGCGATCGCCAACGACCCGGAACTGATCATCTGCGACGAACCCACCACGGCGCTGGACGTCACGGTGCAGAAGCAGATCCTGAACCTGCTGCGCAAGGCCCGCGACATCACCGGCGCGGGTGTCGTGATGATCACCCACGACATGGGGATCGCCGCCACCCTGGCCGACCGCGTGGCGGTCATGTACGCCGGCCGGATCGTCGAGACCAGTACCGCCACCGACCTTTTCCACGCGCCCCGAATGCCCTACACGGTCGGTCTGCTGGGTTCCATCCCGCGCATCGACGGCCCGGCCCGCACCGCGCTCATCCCCATCACCGGCGCGCCGCCCACCATGCACGCGCTGCCGCCCGGGTGCCCGTTCGCCCCGCGCTGCCCGGTCTCGATCGACGACTGCCGCACCGCCGAGCCGCCGCTGCTGGAGACCGCACCGGGGCATCGCGCCGCGTGCATCCGCACCGGCGAGGTCGGCACCGAGGACTTGTTCACCGCCTACCGCCGCGAGGTGGCCGAGCCCGAGGCCGAGCCGCCGGTGGATGCCCGTGTGGTGCTGCGGGTTTCGGAGCTGACGAAAACCTTCCCCATCACCTCCGGCGTGTTCTTCAAACGCCGCAAGGGTGAGGTTCGAGCGGTCGACGGCATCGGTTTCGAGGTGCGCGGCGGGCGCACCTTCGCGCTGGTCGGCGAGTCCGGCTCCGGGAAGTCCACCACCCTGACCCAGATCATGGATCTGGTGGCGCCCGAGGCCGGGAGCATCGAGGTGCTCGGCAGTGACGTCGCGACCTTGACCAAGGCCCGCCGGCGCGAGATCCGGCGCAAGATGCAGATCGTCTTCCAGGACCCCTCGGGCTCGCTGGATCCGCGGCTGCCGATCTTCGACACGCTCGCGGAACCGCTGCGCGTCGACGGCCGGTCTCGCGACGAGGTGCGCAAGCGGGTTCCGGAACTGCTGAAACAGGTCGGCCTCAGCCCCGAGCACGCCGACCGCTATCCCCCCGACTTCTCCGGCGGCCAGAAGCAGCGCATCAACATCGCGCGCGCCCTGGCGCTGGACCCCGAACTGCTGGTGCTCGACGAGCCGGTGTCCTCGCTGGACGTCTCCATCCAGGCCGGTGTGCTGAATCTGTTGCGGGAGTTGCAGGCCGAGCGGGGGCTGTCGTATCTGTTCGTCTCCCATGATCTTTCGGTGGTGCGCAACCTGGCCCACGACATCGCGGTCATGTATCGCGGCAAGATCGTGGAATCCGGTCCCGCGGAGCAGATCTTCGAGGCGCCGCAGCACGAATACACCCGCGCGCTCATCGACGCGGTTCCCGTTCCGGTCGTCGCTGGGTAGGAGAGACGCTATGAGGATCAGGTCGCTGACGGCGTGTGCCGTCGCCCTGGCGGTCGTCGCGACGGCCGGCCTGACGGGCTGCTCGGCCGGGAACCAGACGGTTCCCGGCGGCGACGTCGCGCTGGGCACGAGCAACGACATCAATCCGCAACCGCGCGAAGCCCTC
The DNA here is from genome assembly GCF_044628355.1 of Nocardia sp. N2S4-5. Classification (NCBI taxonomy): domain Bacteria; kingdom Bacillati; phylum Actinomycetota; class Actinomycetes; order Mycobacteriales; family Nocardiaceae; genus Nocardia; species Nocardia sp. N2S4-5. The sequence goes on from NZ_JBIUPM010000001.1 coordinate 4,797,205, forward strand.
CGCGACGGCGGCAACCTGCGGCTGGCGACCACGGAGTTCCCGCCCAACTGGAACACCCTGTCCAACGACGGCAACAATCTGGAGATCGCCCGCATCGTGTGGCCGATGATGCCGCGCGCGTTCATCACCGACGCGGGCGGTCGGCTGTCGGTGGATCCGGACTACTTCACCGATGTGCGATTGACCGGCACCGAGCCGCAGCAGGTCACCTACACCATCAACCCGAAAGCGGTGTGGAGCGACGGCACCCCGATCACCTGGGAGGACATCGCCGCGCAGGCCAACGCGCTCAGCGGCCGCGACAAGCGGTACCTGATCGCGGTGACCAGCGGGTTCGACCGGGTGGAGAAGGTCGAGCGCGGCGTCGACGACCGGCAGGCGATCATCACCTTCAAGCAGCACTACGCGGAATGGCAGGGGCAGTTCGCCGGTAACTCGATGCTCTTCCCGAAGTCGGTGACCGGGAATCCGGAGTCGTTCAACCACGGCCTGGTCGACCACATCACCGAGACGGCCGGTCCGTTCAGGGTGCGGTCGACCGACCGCACCCAGGGCCGGATCGTGCTGGAGCGCAATCCGAAATGGTGGGGCGAGACACCGAAGCTGGACACCATCACGGTCAGCGTGCTCGACCAGGCCGCGTGGCCGGCCGCCCTGCAGAACAACGAACTCGATGCGGCCCAGCTGTTCTCGATCTCCGACCTGGCGACCGTGCGCACCGCCGCCGGGCTGACCATCCGGCACGCGCCCGGAACCCTGTGGCGGCATCTCACCTTCAACGGCTCGCCGGGCGCCATCCTGTCGGATCCGAAACTGCGCGTGGCGATCTCGAAGGCCATCGACCGGCAGACCATCGTGAACGCCGTCTCCAACGGGCTGGAGAACGACCCGAAGCCGCTCGGCAATCACATCTACGTGCGCGGCCAGCAGGGTTACCGGGACAACAACCCGCCCTTCGATCCGGACGCGGCCGCGCGCGAACTCGACGCGCTGGGCTGGCGGCTGGAGGGTGACGTGCGCGTCAAGGACGGCCGCCGCCTCGAGATCCGGGATGTCATGTACAACAACGACGTCTGGGTGAAGGTCGCGCAGATCATCCAGCAGAATCTCGCGCGCATCGGCGTGAAGCTGACCATCGACGCGCGCCCCGGCCAGAACATCTTCTCCGACGTCTTCATCCCGGGCGACTTCGATCTGGCCCAATTCCAATGGCAGGGTGACGCTTTCCCGCTCAGCGGGGTGGCGCAGATCTACGCCTACCACCCCGACGACGTGCAGGGAAACTTCGGCCGCATCGGTTCCCCGGAACTGAACGAGCTGATCGACAAGACCCTGTCGGAACTCGATCCGCAGCGAGCGATCGAACTGGCGAACGAGGTGGATCGGGCGGTCTTCGAGGAGGGCTTCTCGCTGCCGCTGACCCAGGATCCGGGGAATTACGGCGTGCGCGCCGATATCGCCAATTTCGGGGCGCCCGGAATGGCCTCCTACGACTACACCAAGATCGGCTTCACGAAGTGATGCACCGGCCCCGACGGAAGGAGCGGTCCATGCGGATTCGTTCGACAGTTGTCCGGATAGCGGTCCCCGCGGTCGCGATCGGATTGGTCTTGTCCGGGTGTGCGGGCTCGGATGATTCGGGGGGTGGCACGTCCGCGATCGGCCTCACCAACGACATCAACCCGCACGATGTGAGCGAGTTGCGGGACGGGGGGAATCTGCGGCTGCCGTTCTCGGGCTACCCGAAGAACTGGAACAACCTGCAGATCGACAGCGACAACGATGTCACGAGTATCGAACGCCCGACGATGCCGCAGGCCTTCCGCATCGACGCCGCGGGCGAGGCCAGTCTCGACACCGACTACTTCACCAGCGTCGAACTCACCAACGCCGAGCCGCAGCAGGTTACCTACACCATCAACCCGAAGGCGGTGTGGAGCGACGGCACCCCGATCACCTGGGAAGACATCGCCTCGCAGGCCAACGCACTGAGCGGGCGCGACAAGGCGTTCCTGATCGTGGCCAACCAGGGCTTCGACCGGGTGGAGAAGGTGGAGCGCGGCGTCGACGACCGGCAGGCCGTCCTCACGTTCAACAAACCCTTCGCCGACTGGCGCGGGCAGTTCGCCGGTAACAGCTTCCTGTTTCCGAAGTCGGTGACCGCCACACCCGAGTCGTTCAACAAGAGTCTCGTCGACAACATCACGCTCACTGCCGGGCCTTTCCTCGTCCAGTCCACGGACCGCGGGCAGGGACGTATCGTGCTCGGCCGCAACCCTTTGTGGTGGGGGGACAAACCGAAACTCGACACGATCACGTGGAGCTTGCTGGACAGCGCCGCCGACCTGCCCGCCCTGCAGAACAACGAACTGGACGCGGCCGGAATAGGGAGCCGCGACGAGCTGAAGACCGTGCAGGGCATTCCCGACGTCACCATTCGCCGCGCACCGGCCAATCAGTGGTCGCACCTGACCTTCAACGGCGCGCCCGGGTCCATCCTTTCCGATCCCAAGGTGCGCGTGGCTGTTTCGAAGGCCATCGATAGGCAGGGCATCGCCACGGCCATCGACAACGGCCTGGTCACCGACCCCAAACCGCTGAACAACCACATCTATCTCGAGGGCCAGAAGGGTTATCAGGACAACAGCCTCGGCTACGACCCCGACGCCGCCGCCCGCGAACTCGACGAGGCGGGCTGGAAACTCAACGGCGACGTGCGGGAGAAGGACGGCCGGAAACTGGAGATCCGCGACGTCATGTACAACCAGGATGTCTGGGTACAGATGGCGCAGATCA